>CAVXHV010000005.1:0-4800000 GCA_963761445.1 uncultured Planctomycetota bacterium
CCAGGAAATTGGTGTCGCCGCTAAAAGTCGCCGTGATCGAATTCGACCCGAGGGCCAGACCGGTGGTCGTGAGCGTCGCCTTGCCGGAGCCGTTGAGTGCGACGGTCGCCAACGCGGTGCCACCGTCCGAGAAGGTGACCATGCCGCTCGGCGTACCCGAGGACACCGCCGCCACCGTCGCCACGAACGTCACCGACTCTCCGAAGACGGCCGAGGTAATCGACGACGTCAGCCCGATCGTCGCGCCCTCCTGCGCAATGGTAAACGGCACCGGCGCCGATCGGACGGCCGCGTAATCCGTGCTGCCGGCGAAGGCGGCCACAACGGTGTAATTTCCCGCGTTAGTCGGCGGCGCGGCGCCCAGGCTCGTACCGGCGCTGTTGTAGTACGTCAGAGTCGGCGTGACACCCTCCAGGCTGGCCGCGGGCGGGGTCCCGGCGCCGGCCACCGTGACACTGGCCGGGAACGAGGCGCCGTCAAAACGGCCACCCAGATCCGTGACCTTGAGCGTGGGCGTGAGCTTGCCCGCGCTCGTCGTGCCGTTGTCGACGTTGATTGTAACCGTGGCGACGGTCGGCGCAAAATCGGTCAAATCGCTGGGCGTGAACGTGGCTGAAAGCGTCTGACCGAGACCGGCATTGAGGATCGTGCCCAGCGGCGGCGAGTAGACAAAGCTGCCCGGGATGAGCGCACGCGCATTGAGCTGCGTGGCCGACAGTGCGGTGCCAAAGCTGATGTCGATCGGGTTGTACCAGACGATCGCCGGTGTGGCCTCCTCGACGTTGATCGTTGTTGTGTAGGAAACGGCGTTGTAATCGGTCGTGTCGCTGGGCGTGAAGGTGACGGACAGCGTCTGGTTCGCGCCGCCCGAGAGGACCGTGCCTATGGCCGGTGAGTACGTGAGCGTTCCCGCGACGCTTCCCGTGACTCCGGCCTCGGTCCAGGACGACGTCGCATCAAGCTGGGTGGCCGACAGCGGCGTCCCATAGATGATATCTGCGGGGCTCGGCCAGGTGATCGTAGGCGTTGCCTTGGCCACGTTGATCGTGACCGAGTCGGAGGTGGTGGCGTAGTCGGTTGAGTTTGTGGGCGTGAACGTGACGGAGAGGTTCCAGTTGCCCCCCGCGTACATGTCTGTGCCCAACCCTGGGTTATAGACGAACGTTCCGGGCACCGAGGCGGTTGCATCGAGCTGGGTGGCCGAGAGCGTTGTGCCCCGCGTGATGGAAGCCGGGTTGGCCCAGGTGATCGTGGGGGCAGCCTTATCGACGTTGATGGTCGCCGTGGCGAAGGCTGTGGCGTAATCAGCCGTATCGGTGGGCGTGAACATGACCGAAAGTGTCTGGCCCGTGCCGGGCGTGAGGACCGTGCCGGAGGCCGGCGTGTAGCTGAACGTTCCCGCGACACTTCCGCTCCCTCCGCCCACCGTCCACGACGATGTTGCACCGAGCTGCGTGGCCGAGAGCGGAGTGCCGAAAATAATGTCGTAGGGGTTGGGCCAGATGATGGTGGGGGCAGCCTTGTCGATGTTGATCGCAACCGTGTCGGAGGTGACGTAGTAATCGGCCGTGTCCGTGGGAATGAACGTGACCGAGAGCGTCTGGCCCGTGCCGGCGGCCAGGAGCGTGCCCAGGGCCTGTGAGTAGGTGAACGTTCCCGCCACACTTCCACTCACGCCGCCCACGGCCCACGACGATGTCGCATCGAACTGGGTGGGCGAGAGCTCCGTGCCATACGTGATATCGGCGGGGTTGGCCCAGTTGATGCTGGGCGTCGCCTTGCCGACATTGATCGTGACCGAGTCGGAGGTGCTTGCGTAATCGGCCGTGTCCGTGGGAGTGAACGTGACCGACAGGGTCTGGCCCGTGCCGGCCGAGAGCGCAGTACCCACGGCCGGAGTGTACGTGAACGTTCCCGCGACACTTCCACTCACTCCGCCCACGGTCCAGGACGATGTCGCATCGAGCTGTGAGGCCGAGAGCGCCGTGCCATAGGTGATGTCGGAGGGGTTAGCCCAGGCGAAGGTGGGTGTGGCCTTGGCGACGCTGATCGTCACCGAGTGGGAGGTGCTCTTGTAGTCGGTCGTGTCCGTGGGCGTGAATGTGACCGACAGGGTCTGGCCCGCGCCGGTCTTGAGCACCGTGCCCGCAGCCGGGGTGTACGTGAACGTTCCCGCAACAGCACCGTTGACCCCGCCCACCGTCCAGGCCGACGCCGCATCAAGCTGCGTCGCCGACAGCGCAGTGCCATAGGTGATCGCCGCGGGGTCGGCCCAGGCCATGATGGGTGTGGCCTGCGCGACGTTGATCGTGACCGAGTGCGACGCGGTGTTAAAGTCGGTCGTGTCCGTGGGAGTGAACGTGACCGAGAGGGTCTGGATGCCGGCGGCCACGACAGCGCCCGCGGCCGGGGTGTACGTGAATGTTCCGGCGACACTTCCGTCGACTCCGGCCACCGTCCACGACGCTGTCGCATCGAGCTGGGTGGTGGAAAGGGCCGTGCCGTACGTGATGCCGGCGGGGCTCGCCCATGTGATCGTGGGTGTGGCCCTGGCGACATTGATCGTCACCGTGTCGGTCGCGGTGGTGTAATCGGAGGTGTCCGTGGGCGTGAACGTGACCGAGAGCGTCTGGCCCGGGCCGGCGCCCAGGAGAGTGCCCGCGACCGGGGAGTACGTGAATGATCCCGCGACAGCTCCGTCGACTCCGCCCACCGTCCAGGACGCCGCCGCATCGAGCTGGGTGGCCGAGATCACGGTGCCGTAGGTGATCGCTGCGGGGTTGGTCCAGGTGATCGTGGGCGTAGCCGGCGTGATCTCGAGCGTGCTCGTCGTGCTGGCGGACGCGAAGGTCCCATCGCTCGTGTACGCGTAGCTCACCGTATAGGGCGAGCCCGCCACCGTGAGGACGCCGGTGTCGAATGTGGCGGAGAAGGCGCCTGTCGAGCCGATCAAGGCCCGTTGTGTGACGCCATCTAAGGTCACCGCGAGGCTCTCGCCCTGTGGGGCTTGCGTGCCGTTAGCCAGATTGCCGGAGAAGGTCGCGGTCGAGGAGCCGTACGTGATGCTCTCGTTGGTTACTCCCGAGAAGTTGAGTACGATCAGATTCTTCAAATGGAAATCGATCGTCGGGGAGCCGCCCGCGGCGGTTGCCGTGACCGTGTAAGAGCCGGCGATCGAGTTGGCTGTGGCGGTCACCTCGGCGATTCCGTCGGATCCGATGGTCGCTGTCGTGGCGGACAGGGTGGCCGCGGCGCCATTCGGGCCCGGATTGACGGTGAAGGTCACGACGCCGCCCGCAACCGGCTCGACGGGATTGATCGGGGTGACGATGACGGCCAGGGGATTCGTGTACGGGGCGTCGGTGGGCACGGCCTGAGGAGTGCTGCCGGCGACCACCGAGTAGGTGAATCCCTGACTCTGGAAGGCACCAATGTCGGGGGTTGGGCTCGAGGGCGGTAGGCCGCGCTGGTCGGTCGAGACGCCGGGGATCGTGGTGCCGGAATCGAGAGCGGCGCTGCCGGGGAGCAACGGCATGGTCTCGGTCGAACCGCCGTAGTTCCCGAGCGAGTCCAACCCCAAGCCGTTCAGGTTGGAGAGGACAATGTCGCCGGTGCCGCCGGCGATCCCGCCGGCGCTGCCGGTGCCCACCAGATCATACGTGCCGACGACTCCGGAGGAGCTGTCACCGCCGATGTCACTGGGCGTGCCGCCTGTCCCGGTGTTGGTGGCAACGATCGTGTCTTCGAGCGTGGCGCCGCCGCCGGCCGTGTTATCAATTCCGCCGCCCGAGGCCGCGGAATTACCGCCGATCGTGGTGGCATCGAGATTCGCCGTGGCGTCATTATTGTAGAGCCCGCCGCCGGCAGCCGCCGAGTTGTCGCCCATGGTGCAACTGATGATCCCGATCGTGCCGCGCCCGGTGTTGAGCACGCCGCCGCCCTTGCCCGCAGCGTTGCCGCTGACGGTCACGCTCGTCAGCGTGGCCATACCCCCGTCGTTATAGATGCCGCCCCCGCCCCCGCCGCCGGTGGCGGAGTTGTCGGTGACGCTGCAACTTGTGATCCCGATCGTGCCGCGCCCGGTGTTGAACAGGCCGCCGCCTGAGGCCCCGGAGTTGCCGTTCACGGTACCGCCGCTGAAATATACGGAGCCCTGGCCGTTGTACAGTCCGCCGCCGGCGCTCGTGGCAGAGTTGCCGGTGATCGAGCAGCTTGTGATCCCGATCGTGCCGCGGCCCGTGTTGAACAGGCCGCCACCCTTGGCCCCGGTGTTACCGCTGACGGTACCGCCGTTGAAAGTTGTCGTGCCCTGATAGTTGTACAGGCCGCCGCCGCCGTTCGTGGCGGAGTTGCCGGTGATCGAGCAGCTTGTAATCCCGATCGTGCCGCGGCCGGTGTTGAACAGGCCGCCACCCTTGCCCGCGACGTTGCTGCTGATGGTCACACTGGTCAGCGTAACGGCGCCTCCATCGTTGTACAGGCCGCCGCCGTATCCCGTGGTCGAGCCCCCCGAGATGGTCAGACCGCTCAATGTCGCGGCCACGCCGCTATCGACCTGAAACACGCGGGTCGTCCCGCCGCCGCTGATCGTCAGGCCGCGGCCGGGCCGGTGATCGAGGCTGAAATCGCGGTGTCGAAGAGCTCGAGCTCCGCCGTCAGGGTGATCGTCTTCGGGCCCGCGAAGACAACCGGGTCGAAGCTGATGTCCGAGTAGGGGAACTGATTCGCCAGAACCACGGCACCGGGCAGCGTAAGAGCGGCGGTGCTGGTGTCGACCGACCCCGCGGTCGAGTCGACCACGAGGCTGGCCTGGACGGCGCCGATGTCGACCAGCGAGCCACGCGGTATTCCGCGCTCGTCCGTGGAGATCGTGATGCTCGTGCCCGGGTAGTCGGCCACAATGCCCTTGCCGATTGCCGGGCTGCCGGGCAGCAGGGCCATCGTCTGGGTCGGGCCGCCAAAATTTCCCAGGGGTGAGAGCAGGGCATCAAGCGGACTGGCGACGGTGCCGGTCAGATCCGAGCCGACCCAGCCGGAGCTGCCGTTGGTTTCGCCGATCAGGTTGTGGCCCCGGAGGTGAAGGCTCCGTATACATCGCGCCCGCTGGTGGTGGCCGTGTTCCCCGCCACGATGCGAGTTGCGATCACGCGTCGATCGTTGTAGGCCGCCGCCGTGCCGGCGATTGCCGCTGACGGTGCAGTTGGTGACGTGACGTACCGCGTGTCGCGCCGCTGCCAGCGGCGTTGCCGCTGATGGTGCAGTCGAAGAGCGTGGCCGTGCCGTCGATGTTCAGTCCGCCGCCAAAGCCAGCGGCGGAGTTGTTGCTGACGGTGACGTTGGTCAGCGTCGCCGTGCCTCCGTGCCAGGCCGACGCCATACGCCAGCGTGCTAACGGTGTAGTCGCGTGGCTGTGCCACGCAGGTCAGGCCGCCGTCGTGCCGGAGTTGCCGCTGACAGTGCAGCCGGGAGCGTGGCGTGCCGCCGTGCAGGCCGCCGCCGTTGGCCGAGTTGCCGCTGACGGTGCAGTCGTTCAGCGTGGTCGTGCCGTAGGTCAACAGGCCGCCGCCGTAGCTGGCGGGTTGCCGCTGACCGTGCAGTCGATGAGCGTCGCCGTTCGCCCGTAGTTGACAGAAGGCCGCCGCCACCCGCCTCGCCGCTGCCGCCAGTGATCGTCAGTCCCGAGATGGACGCCGTGACACCCGACTCGACCTGGAATACCCGGCTCAGTCCGCCGCCGCTGACCGTCACGCCCGCCGCCGGGCCGGTGATCGTCTCCGTCCCGCTCGTGTTGCTCAGCGCGAGCTGGCCGCCGGTCAGCGTGATCGTCTGCGCGCGTGGCGAAGACAGTCGGGTCGAAGGTGATCGTGTTGGCGCCGGGCTGGATATTGGCCAGGTCGATCGCCCCGCGCAGGTCGAGCGTCCCGAGCGGGCAGCCGATGCCGTCGACGGTCGTGTTGACCACGAGCGGGATCGCCTGGACCTCGAAGGCGCCGATGTCCACGGTGCGGCTGACAATGCGGGCGAAGCCGCGCTGATCGGTCGTGATGCCACCAGGAATGAGGGCGATGCTACCCGTCGCCGATGGCCGGGCTGCCGGGCAAGAGCGGCCATGGTCTCGGTCGGCCCGCCGTAATAGGCCAAGGGTGCCAGCAAGGGGTTGAGCGGACGGCGACGGTGCCGGTCAGGTCGGAGCCGACCCAGCCGGAGCTGCCGTCGGTCTCGCCGATCAGGTTGTTGCCCTGGGAGGTAAAGGTTCCAAATGCATCGGGCCCGCTCGTGGTGGCCGTGTTCCCGGCCACGATGGTGTTGCCGATCGTCACCGTGCCACTCGCGTTGTCAAGGCCGCCGCCGTTGCCTGTGGCGGAGTTGCCGCTGACGGTGCAGTTGGTCAGCGTCATGGCTGGCGAGGTTGTACACCCCGCCGCCGCTCGTGGAGGCGGAGTTGCCGCTGACGGTGCAGTTCGTCATGGTGATCGTGCCTGCGACGTCGGACAGGCCGCCGCCGTCGCCGGCAGCGGTGTTGCCGCTGACGGTGCAGTTGGTCATCGTCGTCGTGGCCCCGAAGTTGTTGTTCAGGCCGCCGCCGGCACGGCCGCGGAGTTGCCGCTGACCGTGCAGTTCGTCAGCGTGGTCGACACCGTCGGTGTCGCACACGCCGCCGCCGTCGCCGGACCGGCGGTGTTGCCGGTGACCGTGCAGTTGGTCAACGTCGGTGCTGCCGTCATTATGTAGAGGCCGCCGCCGAAGTGCCGGAGGAGTTGCCGCTGACGGTGCAGTCGGTCAGGGTGGCCGTGCCGTCGTTGAACAGGCCGCCGCCGTATATGCCGCGGAGTTGCCGCTGATGGTGCAGTTGGTCAGCGTGGCCGTGCCCCGTCGTTGTACAGGCCGCCGCCGTCGCCGGCGGTCTTGCCCCCGGTGATCGTCAGTCCCGAGATCGACGCCGTGACATCGCGTCGACCTGGAACACCCGGCTCGCGCCGCCGCCGCTGACCGTCACGCCCGCCGCCGGGCCCGTGATCGTCTGCGTCCCGGTCGTGTTGCTCAGCTCGAGCTGGCGTGCGTCAGCGTGATCGTCTGCGGCGTGGCGAAGACGGTGGGGTCGAAGGTGATCGTCGTCCGCACCGGACAGGATATTGGCCGAGGTCGATCGCGCCGCGGCAGGTCGAGCTGCCGCGGCGGGCTGCCGATGCCGTCGGCGGTGGTATTGACCACCAGCGGGATCGACTGGATCTCGAAGGCGCCGATGTCCACCGTGCTGTTCGACGATGCGGGCAAAGCCGCGCTGGTCGGTCGTGATGCCGCCTGGGATGAGGGCGATGTTGCCCGCGCCGATGGCCGGGCTGCCGGGCAACAGGGCCATGGTCTGGGTCGGGCCGCCGTAATCGGCCAAGGGTGCCAGCAGGGGGTCGAGCGGACTGGCGATGGTGCCGGTCAGGTCGGAGCCGACCCAGCCGGAGCTGCCGTCGGTCTCGCCGATCAGGTTGTTGCCCCGGGACGTAAAGGCTCCAGACGACATCGGGCCCGCCGGCGGTGGCCGTGTTGCCGGCGACGATCGTGTTGCCCAGCGTGACCGTACCGCCGTAGTTGTCCAGGCCGCCGCCGTACGTGGCGGAGGTGTTGCCGCTGACGGTGCAGTCGGTCAGCGTGGCCGTGCCGCAAGTAGTTGTCCAGGCCGCCGCCGTTGACGCCGGCGGAGTTGCCGCTGACGGTGCAGTTGGTCAGCGTGAGCCGTGCCGTCCGGAGCCGTTGGTCAGGCCGCCGCCGTCGCTGCCGCCGCTGGCGGAGTTGCCGCTGACGGTGCAGTTGGTCAGCGTGGTCGTGCCGCCGTTGCCGTCGAACACGCCGCCGCCATAGCTCGGCGGTGTTACCGCTGACGGTGCAGTTGGTCAGCGTGGCCGTGCGCCGTAGTTGTCCAGGCCGCCGCCGGCGCTGGCGGAGTTGCCGCTGACGGTGCAGTTGGTCAGCGTGGTCGTGCCGCTGCCGTAGCTGTCCAGGCCGCCGCCGCCGTCGGCTGGCGGAGTTGCCGCTGACGGTGCAGTTGGTCAGCGTGGCCGTGCCGCCGTCGTCTGTCCAGACCGCCGCCGATGTTGCCGGCGGAGTTGCCGCTGATGGTGCAGTTGGTCAGCGTGGCCGTGCCGCATCGTTGTACAGGCCGCCGCCGTCGCGCTGGCGCTGCCGCCGGTGATCGTCAGTCCCGAGATCGACGCCGTGACACTCGCGTCGACCTGGAACACCCGGCTCACCCGCCGCCGCTGACCGTCACGCCCGCCGCCGGGCCGGTGATCGTCTGCGTCCCGGTCGTGTTGCTCAGCTCGAGCTGGGTGCCGCCCAGGGTGATCGTCTGCGGCGTGGCGAACACGGTGCTGTCAAAGGTGATTGTGTTGGCCCCCGCGGTCGCATTCGCCGAGGTGATCGCCTGGCGCAGGTCGGTCTCGCCAGCGACGGGCGTGTCGGTGGGGTTGTTCACGACGAACGTGGAGAGCAACCTGCGATCCTCAAGAGCCACGAGCGTCGGCCGCATTCGCCGCAATTGCCGCTGCCGCACCTTGACCGTCGCGCTGTGCCCCGCCACATCCCTCGCTCCGCTCGGACTCATGGTTCTCTCGCTCTTGTGGTTGACCAGCGCTGGGGCATCCAACTCGGGAAGCTCGCGGTCCGGCGATGGTACGGTTGGTCGACTTCGGCTGTTCATGATTACGGCAGTCGGCGTCGATTAAAGTCTCTGTGCTGCAAAGGGTTGTGGCGTCACTGCAACCGGTCGGCGAGCGTGCGGCAATCCCGGGCTCGGCGACGCACGAGCAGGCGGACGGCCTCGCTCCATGGATCGTTCATGAGGGTGCCCATACCTGATGACTGGCGCACTGCCGCGACTTCGGGACAAAAAAAATGGAATTTCCCCCGGAATGTCGTTCCACGGTCCGGGAGAAACTCGTCCGAATCGCCTTTCGAAACGCCAAATGAGCTGGGCAATCGCCGTATGCTGGGTGTAACCCGGCGGCCTCACGGCGTTTGCGGTGGGTTTCACCCACCTTACATATGGCTCGATCGTGCCCGCTCGTGGTATAACTAAGCGATGATGGAGTGGTCCATTTGCTCTTGCTCATCGCACCCGGAAAGCCGCGGCGGTTTATGTTAACATCAAACTGCACGTCGGCAGTCTGCACGCAACGCAACGTCATTAGCCATCCATGAGCGACGAAGCGCTTATTCCGGTGTTCATGCCCTCGCTGCTCGTTCTGCTTGCGCATGATGAGGCGGCGAAGGGTTCGCCCCTGACTCGCGACGAGGTTCTGGCGATACGCGACCAGGCCCAAACGGTGATGCTGAACCGATCGAAGTTCATCGAGATATCTTCCAGGCGCGGTTACAAGGATATCGATCCGGAGCTCGCATACGAGGAATGGCAGGTTCTCCGGGCCGAGTACAAGGAGCTTCAACCGCCGGGAGGAGATCAAGGCTCAGCGACATAGTCTTGCCCGAGCGGTTGATCTCCGTCCTCGCAGGCGGTTCCATGGTAGCTGTCTCTGAGAGAATGGCGCGGTCACCGTATCGGGCTGAAACGCGAGAAAGAGAATTTCGAGTGTTTCGCTCAAGCTTATTCAAACGCCAGCCGATGCCTGATCAGGCGGTATTGGCGGAAACCGAACTTATTGTGCATAGTTAAGGTGTCACCGAGGATGAGCACGTCGTGCGTGGATGCGGCGGGCCTGCGCGGGCTCCGATGCGGCTCCCCCTGCCCCGCCCTGCGGCGGCCCCCCCAACGACGCGGGGAGGAGGATGACGTTGAGAAAATCAGGAATTGACAGGGTGGGACCGGGTGGGCGATTCGACGCCGCGAGCAAGCGCGCCTGTCGTGTGCGCCAGCCCCTCCCTCCACCGCCTGCGGCGGGCACTGGCCCCTTTTGGGCGCTGCGATTTACACCAGTGCACAGATGCTGAAATCTGATCGAAAAGCGTGCCACTTACTGCCTCAATCCGAGGTGCGCGGCTAACAGCCAATGCGGAAAACGCCGCTCCGCAAGTCGATCAGGGATCAAAACATCGGAGCTGCGTTCGATGATCTCCGGCGCACTGAATGACCGCGTGGCACGGATCGGCCCGGAAATGCCAACGCCTCGCTCGGGTGTTGTCCACTATCTCTCGGCTTGGAGGTCATGGGCTCGCTCGGCATCGGCGTCACCACCAACTCACTCGCCGATGGGCGCCTCTTCCGCTTGAATTGACGTTGGCGCTCGGGCGGGTGCTGCGTGTCTTTGTGCTGGATGTCGATGCATTTGATTGATTTTAGTTTGGAACCGAAGGTAACGAAGGTACAGAGGAATTTGTTGACGCGGCAGCCGTTTTGATTGCACGGCGGCTGGATCTGGAGGGACCGGCGGATGCCGGGACGATCCTGGCTTTTGCGTGCCCTGCCCTGTCCTTTTCGATCGGCCGGTGACCCAAGATCGAGGTGATCGCTTCGGCTTTGCGCATTGCGGGCATTCGTCCTCCCGCCGTAGGATGGCGGTATGCGGACGCCAGTATTTCTCGACGTCGATCCACGTACGCTGCGCCTGCCGCCTTCGTCACGCTTTGGTGCCAACCCTGGCAAGTTGCAGCGGCAGGTCGCGCGTTTCGGGAAGTCGACGGTCGGCATGCCCCCGCCGTGGGTCTACATGGTCTCCGATGGAGCGCTTTGTCTTCTCCGATGGCGTGACGCGGGCGACGCGCGTCGCCAAGCTTCTGCCTGGCGTACTTGTGCGCGTCGAGGTCATCGGAGATCAGAAGACGCCAGTTCGCCACTATCCCACTGTAGGAGATCGCCTGCCATGAACGATCCCGTTCGGAAAGACGTGTTGCGGCTCCTGGAGCAATTAAGCGAGACTTGCCCGGAATATCGGTTCGGTCAGATGATCGCCAATCTGACGATGCTGGCGCGGGGACACCGAGGGCGCACTCTGGGATATAGAGGACGACGAGTTGCTCGCCGCGGCACAAAGCACTTATCGGACTGGAACCAGAGGCATGCCTCCGTTGCGTGAGGCAGTCCGATTCGACTTTCGAGCCACCCCGATTACTCTGATTCCATCGGTCCCGACGGCAAGCGAACAAGCGGACCGCCGTACCTTGCTGGAACAGAGTGTTGCAAGAAGTCCGAGCGGCGCGAGAAGCGTTCGCGCGGTCGCATGGGTACGACCTGCGAGAGACCCGAGACACCCAAGGCCGAGACGTTGAGGAGAAAGCGGATTGGCACCGCGGAATGATCACGGAAGCCCCGTCGCCGTCATCACCGGAGCCTCAAGCGGCATCGGCCGGGCGCTGGCTCTCCAGCTCGGCGCCGCCGGGTATCGCGTCGGTTTGATCGCGCGGCGACAAACCGAGCTCGAAGCCACGGCCCAGGAGATCGCCGCCTCCGCGGGGAAGGCCGTCGCCGCACCTGCCGATGTCGGTGATCGCCAATCTGTCCGTTCCGCAATCTCGTCGATCGAAGACCAGTTTGGCCCTGTCGACATCATGGTCGCCAACGCCGGCTACGGAGCGCCCACGCATCTCGACCCTTTGAACACGGCCGACGTCGAAAAAACGATCCAGGTCAACGTGATGGGCGTGATCTACGCAATCGAAGCCGTGCTCCCCGGCATGCTCGAACGCAAGCGAGGCCATTTGCTCGCCATCTCGAGCCTCGCCGCGTTCAAGGGCCTGCCGGGCGAATCTGCCTACTGCGCCAGCAAGGCCGCGGTCAACGCTTACATGGAGGGCCTCCGAATTGCAACGAGAACCCGCGGCGTCACCGTCACGACCGTCTGCCCCGGGTTTGTGTCGACCGCAATGACACCCATGGATTCGGCCACGCCGTTAATCATGACGGCCGAAGCTGCCGCGGCACGCATCGCTCGATTGATCGCGCGGCGCAAGGGAGGGCTTGTCTGCTTCCCGTTGCCGATGACACTACTCATGTCACTGATCGCACGGCTGCCGGACGCAATTGCGGCGCGACTGATCGGTCAGAGCCAGACCACGGTGCTGAGCCAGCCCCCAAGTCGAAATCAGAGCCGATCACGGAGAAGATCAGCCGATGATCGACCTGGCACTCAAGATGCTGCTCTACGAAAAGGCCCGGTTTGCGGCCACCGTGCTGGGCGTCGGATTCGCGGCTGCCCTCGTGCTCGTTCAGGTCGGGTTGTTCTTCGGGCTGCTCGATCACGCCAGCATCACGATCGATAAGCTGCGAGCCGACCTCTGGATCACCGCGCGGAATACGCCCAACGTCGATTTCGGCAACACGTATCCCGATGGATATGTTCAACGAGTGCGATCGATCCCGGGTGTCGCACGCGCCGATAACCTGATCGTCTGGTACGCGATCGTCACGCTCCCCTCGGGGGCGAAGGAAACCGTGGTCTATTACGGGCTCGAGAACTTTCCGGCCTGGGGCTTCCCTTGGGACGTCGAGTCGGGCGACCCGGCCGATCTCAGGCGCGGACGCTACGTCATGCTCGACACCTCGGCCGAGCGCAGGTTTGGTCCATTCCAGGTTGGCGAATACCGGGAGTTTCAAGGCCGCCGGCTCAAGATCATCGGCCGCACTCGAGGCGCTCTCTCATTCACAACCAGTCCCATCGCCTTTCTGGATTACCGGCTGGCGCAATCGCTGTCGCCGGCAGAGCTTTCGGGGCGAACGACGTTCACGGTCGTCCGGCTCGAGCCCGGCGCCGACGCGGCCGCCGTCCGCCGCGAGATTTGCCATCGCCTGCCTTACAACGACGTCTATTCGAGCGCCGAATGGGCCAGCCGCTCTCGCGGCTACTGGATCGAGAGCACCGGGCTGGGGCTGACGGTGTTCTTGACCGTTGCCCTGGGGGCCCTGGTGGGCGTGGTCATCGTGGCGCAGACGCTGTACGCTTCGACCACCGAACACCTGGCCGAGTTCGGAACGGTCAAGGCGATCGGGGGTGGTAACATCACGGTCTATGGTATCATCGCCGAGCAGGCGTCGTTCGCGGCGGTTCTGGGATTCGCGGTGGCGCTTCTGATCGCAGCCGGGCTCGGGCCCGTGCTGGCCCAGCTCGAGATGAGGATGATGGTTTCCCCCACCATGGCGGCGCTGGTCTTCATCGGGACGCAGGTGCTCTGCCTGGGGGCGGCGTTCCTGTCGTTCCGCAAGGTCGCTTCACTCGACCCGGCGCTGGTGTTCCGCGGTTGATTTGACTGGTCGTGCCAGGGAAGGATCGTTTCCCGTGGCGGTGCTCGAGGCTATAGACCTGGCGAAAACTTACAACGACGGTGCGCTCGAGGTGCCGGTGCTGCGCGGCGTCTCGCTGTCGGTTTCGCGGGGTGAAGTCGTGGCGATCGTGGGCCCGTCGGGCTCGGGCAAAACCACGCTCCTGTGCATCCTGGGGTGCCTGCTGACCCCGACTGCGGGACGGGTTATGATCGACGGACAGGCACTCGAGCCGGACCGTCCGGATCGCCTTCGGGAAATCCGCCGCCGGTCGATCGGCTTTGTCTTCCAGCAATTCAACCTGTTTCCGTCGCTCTCGGCCGCTGAAAACGTGCAGTACGCTCTCAATCTGAAAGGCTGGCGCGGAGCCAAGGCTCGTGGCGAGGCCGAGCGGGTGCTGGATGCCGTCGGCCTGGGCGACCGCAAGGACTTTCGCCCGCGCGAGCTTTCCGGAGGCCAGCGCCAGCGCGTGGCGGTGGCACGCGCGATCGCCGGTCCAGCGCCGGTGATCCTCGCCGACGAGCCGACCGGCAATCTCGACTCTGAAGCCGGCAAACGCGTCCTTTCGCTGTTTCGCGACCTGGCTCGCTCCGAAGACCGGGCCCTCCTCATCGTGACTCATGACCCGCTCGTCCACTCGATCGCCGACCGAATCGTGATGATCCGCGACGGAATGCTGACGGCGCAGGAGGCTTGACGCGATGTCTTTCTCCATGATCCTGGGCCGAATCGTGCTGCCCGCGGCCGGGCTGTTGCTGGCGATCGCGATCACCTGGCGTTCGGTCCAGACGATCGCGCAGCAGGCTGATGCCGGGCCGGTACGGCTCCATTCCATCGCACCCGACGGGCCGTTCCCACGGATCACCGCCGAGGGGCGCGTCGTCGCATACCCCGGGGCCCGAGTGACCGTCGGCACCGAGGTCCTGGGAACGATCGTCAACATGCCCGTGCGCGAAAAAGCGGCCGTCAAGAAGGGTGACCTCCTGGTCGAGCTTCGTTCCGAAGACGTGAAGGCCGGTCTGCGGGAGGCGCACCACCACCTGACCGAGGCGGAAGCGGCCTTGCGGCTGGAGCAGCTTCGCAGCCGGCTGGACCGCATCCTTCCCCTGGTGACGGCCAAGGAGCCCCAACAACCGGACGCCCGCCGCGATATGCTTTCCGCTGCCGTCGCTCGCCGCGACGCCGCCAAGGCGGCGATCGACCGCCTCGAGGCCGAGCTGGCCAAGTATCGCATCGTCGCGCCGATCGACGGCGTGATCATCGAGCGGCATACCGAACCGGGTGAGACGGTCAGTGCGGCTTCACCCCTATTGACGATCGTCGACTTGCGCCGGCTGCGTGTGGAGGCCGAAGTCGATGAATTCGACATCGAATCGGTCGTCGCGGGAGCCGTGGCGACGATCACCGTCGAAGGTTACCCCCCTCGCCATTTTCGGGCCGAGGTGGAAGAAATCGCCGACGTGGTCGTCCCTCGCCGGCTGCGGCCCGAGGACCCGGGCCGGTCTGCCGACACCCGGGTGCTCAGCGTGAAAGTCGCGTTCCGCGAGCCCTTCACGCTCAAACTCGGTCAGCGCGTCGAGATCGCGATCGATGACGCGGCCGCGAAAGAGGTCAACGCAAAACACGAGTGAGGCGCACCGTGGAACACAGTATATCGAGAGCTTTTTTGAAGCTGGCCTTCCATGTTCTGACGCTCGTCCTCTTTCTCGCACTGTATTTGCCCGTGCACCTGATTCTTGATGCGCTTTTCGCGCCACCCGGCGGCTGGGGTGAACCTGGCCTGGTCGTGAGCGCGGTGGTTATCTTCGTCTGCATCTTGATCGCCGATCGTTTCACCTCGTTCGCTTTTCGGATCACGCGGCTCACGGACGAGCGTTGGAGCGTCTTCTCACACGGCCCCAAACGTCGAAGCTCGCGAATTCGCGCAATAAGCCTGATTGAAGCTGGAAAGACGACATCGTCGGTGAAACCGGTTTTCGGCAATTCTTTTCCACCGGAATACCGGTCGCATCTTGCCCAGAACCGCGCATATTGATTGGCGGGAGGATCAATCACATTCAAGCAGCGAGAAAGGAGGGCGGCTCTCAGCAAAGCGGCATTCGGCGGCGTGAGGAACAGGGTGGGTGACGGGATTTGAACCCGCGATCCCCAGATCCACAATCTGGTGCCTTAACCGCTAGGCCACACCCACCATCTGCGCTATCGCTGCGTTCGACACGATAAACCTTCATTCCGGTTCGCGTCAAGGCGACGAGACCCGCAAGTGCGCTGCTGGTCGAGCCCGCGCAAGCCATGAACCCAACCTTGCCGCAGGCAAGAACTCGACCATTGTCTCGCCGCTGTCACAGGCGTGTTCATCGGACCGAATGAATCGGGCCAGCCGAGAACGCACTTTTCAGCCCGGAAACCGCCCTTTTGGACAGGACTTGCGCTCTTTCAGAAGAAAAATCCACAAGGGCCTTGACACCTAGGATACACTCTTGACGAGAAGCGGTTATGCTGCTGGGATTAAAGCCGATTCCGGGACGGGTCTTCCGGGAACGCCAAAACACCAAACTCAGTTCGATTGCCGAGCCGTTCTGAAAGCCGTTGCGAGGCGAATGCAGGTATCATGAGCACGTCGGTCGTTCGGATCGGGATCGCGGGGTGCGGCTTGGCCGCCCGCATCCACCTGGATCGCCTGCTCGCTCTCGATAATGTCGAGGTGGTTGGCTGCGCCGATCCCAGTCTTCCGTCGGCGCTGTCACTGGCCGACCGCGTTTCGGTGCGCGGATCTTCCTCCGCAAGCGGCAAGCCTGCTCCGGCGTATTCCGACCACCGCGAGCTGCTGCGCCAGCAAAAACCCGACGCCCTGGCGATCTTCACGCCGCATCTTTCGCATTACCGCCTGACAATGGACGCCCTCCAGGCAGGTTCACATGTGTTCATCGAAAAGCCGCTCACGACCAATTCCCAGGAGGCGGCTGATATCGTGAGCCTGGCGCGGGGCCGCGGACTTAAGGTCGGCGTCGGGCATCAATTTCGGCTCTGCCCCAGCTTGATCGAAGCTCGGCGCCGGGTGGCCGCCGGTGAAATCGGGCCGGTGCGAATGGTCACGGCATTGCTTGCCCGTCCGTGGTTGAGCACCCTCGCCCGCGAAGAGAGCAACTGGCGCTTTGATCCAAAGGTGGCTGGATCCGGCATCCTGGCGGACGCCGGCGATCACTTGATCGACGCACTGCTTTGGACGACCGGACAAAAGGCCGGCGAGGTCGGCGCCATCCAGAGCCAGCGCGACGCGTCGATCGATCTGGTGACGGCCGCGAGCATTCGATTGATGAACGGAACGCCAGTCGCTCTTGCCGTTTCGGGCATTGCCGTTCGCGCCGATTTCGCACTTACGTTCTACGGTGAGGCAGGGCAGTTGCATGCAACCGACCAGCAGTTTTTCGACGAAGGACCAGACGGCTCCCGGCACGAGGTGGCCCTGCCCGCGCCGGAGGGCTCAATCGACAGCAACTTTATTTCCGCGCTCCTCTTCAACACACCCCTATGTTGTCCGGCCGACGAAGCCCTGGAGTCCGTGCGACTTCTGGAAGCGATCGGGCGATCGGCGGCGACCGGACAGTTCGTTCGTCTGATATGACACAATCATCTTTCAAGGTCGGTTGGCCGCCATGCCGACCAAATCCACGTGAGTGTTGTTCACAGCGACCACCAGCGGCGAGAGTTCGGTCGTTCGGGCGCGGGTTTTTGACCTGTGCCGCGAATCGGCGGAATCTCGCTGAATTCGATACTTGACAATGAAGTGTCTCCTTGACTACGACTATGGCTCCGCTCTCGGCTGGAACAGCGTTCACCCAAGCAGCGAATCGGCCATCGACAGCGCGTTGGTTAGGGGGAATTGCCCGATGAACTCCCTTCGACTGAGGACTGAATCCATGCTCGATTGTCTCGAACGACTCGCCCGGTTCGCCGGCCCCACTGGCAAAAGCGCCTTCGATGATCCGTGGTCGGATTCCACGCCCGCTCTCTTCGCTCGAGACGCAGGCGAGGAAGACGTTGCCGAAGACGAAGAATTTGATGACGAGGATGACCTCGAAGACGATGACTTCGACGACGATGAGGACGACGAAGAATTCGACGACGAGGAATTTGACGAAGAAGACGAGGACGATATCGACGAGGAGCTTGACGACGAGATCGAGGACATCGACATCGACGAGGACGACGATGAATTCGATGACGACGACGATCTGGGCGGCCTCGACGATGAGGAGGACGAAGAACCCGACGAACCCTGATCGTTCGAGGTGCCGCCGAACCGAACCGAGGCCGCGCGAGTGTCACTCGAAACGCGGCTTCGGCGTTTTTGGTTTCTGCATGGATGCTACCGCTGACAATTGACGGCTGGCGTCTTGTCGAAAAGGTATCCTCCCGGCTATTGTGGACCGGCTTGCCTCAGCTCATGGCAAAGTCGGTCCACTTTGTTTCTGGAGATCGCCTTGGGCCCGGTCACCGCCGGGTCCTGTCAAGGCGCTCCGCAACTCGTCGGGAGGGAGATTTCTGCGATGGCCGCACCCCAGGATCGTCCGGGCGATTCATCGCCGGAAGGCCGCACTCCCGAGACCTCGACGCGGCGACTGCGCGAGCAGAGCCAGATCGACTTCGAGCTCGAGTTTCTGGGGCGGATCCTCGAGCGAGAGCCGCTTTTCGTCGAGGCGCTGCGGGTGCACGCCGACAACCTGGCGGCCAAAGGGCAGTATGGACGCGCACTTCAAATCGACCGGCGCCTGGTCCGGCTGGCCCCAGAAGACCCGGTCGTCTGGTACAATCTGGCCTGCAGCTTCGCCGTGCTGGGCATGATCGAGCCCGCCTTTTCCGCACTCCAGAAGGCGCTCGAGCTTGGCTATCGCACCGCGGGCCGTCTGCGGCGCGACCCCGACTTGAAATCGCTGCGTCGCGACCCGCGCTTCGCTCGGCTTCTTCGCCGGTTCGGCTTCGTGGTGAACTGATATGATACGGCATGAATGGGAGCACGTCCAGGAAGCGGCCGGGCTCATTCGCTCGCGATGGTCAGGGACGCCCCGCGTGGGCATTGTTCTCGGGACGGGCTTGGGCGCGCTGGCGCGGGAGATCGAGACCGAAGCGGCGATCCCCTATCCCGAGATTCCGTTCTTTCCCCGATCAACGGTCGAGAGCCACCGGGGTCAACTGGTCTGCGGCCGTCTGGCCGGCCATTCGGTGCTCGCCATGGAAGGACGCTTTCACCTATATGAAGGTTACTCCCCCTGGCAGGTCACCTTTCCGATCCGTGTGATGAAGGACCTGGGATGTCAGCTCCTGATCGTCTCGAACGCGGCGGGCGGCCTGAACCCACTGCACAAAAAAGGTGACCTGATTGTCATCGAAGACCACATCAACTTCATGGGGCTGAACCCACTCATCGGGCCCAACGACGATCGGCTGGGCCCCCGATTCCCTGATCTGATCGAGCCTTACGACCGAAGCCTCCAGGATCTGGCCCTCGCGGTCGCGCTGGAAGAGAACATTATTGCCCATCGCGGTGTCTACGTTGCAGTCGTGGGACCTAATCTGGAAACCCGCGCCGAGTATCGGTTCCTCCGCGGAATGGGCGCCGACGTCGTGGGGATGTCGACGGTGCCCGAGGTGCTGGTGGCCGTGCATGCCGGTTTGAAAGTACTGGGGTTCTCGATCATCACGGACATGTGTCTGCCTGACGCCCTGCATCCGGTCCAGATCGAAGAGATCATCGCCGTGGCGAATGAGGCCGAAGGCAAGCTGCGGGCCATCGTGCGCGGGGTTCTCAAGCGGTGGGCGGGCTGAAAATGTCGACGTCTGCCAAGCCGTACAAAGAGACGCTCAACCTCCCGGTCACAAAGTTCGACATGAAGGCCAATCTGCAAGTGCGCGAGCCGCAGATTCAGGCCCGCTGGAGCAACCAGGACTTGCACGCCCAGGTGCGGGACTCTCGAGCCGGCAGGCCGCAGAGGGTTTTGCACGACGGCCCGCCGTACGCCAACGGCGAGATCCACATGGGCACACTGCTCAACAAGGTGCTCAAGGACATTGTCGTTCGCTCGCTCACGATGGCCGGATTCAACAGCCCGTATGTCCCCGGCTGGGATTGCCACGGCCTCCCGATCGAGCACAAGGTGGTCAAGGACCTGGGGTCCAAGGCGCAGGGAATGAGCCACGCCGAGATCCGCGCACTCTGCCATGCCGAAGCCATGAAGTGGGTTGACGTCCAGCGCAGGCAGTTCATGCGGCTGGGTGTGCTGGGTGATTGGTTCCATCCCTACCTGACGCTCGACCCTCGCTATGAAGCCGGCATTCTCGATGTCCTTGCCGACCTGATTGAACAAGGCTATGTCGAGCGCCAGCTCAAGCCCATCCATTGGTGCATCTCCGACCGGACGGCCTTGGCCGAGGCCGAGCTGGAGTACCAGGAAGCATCGACGCCGAGCATTTTCGTGAACTTCGCGGTTGTGGCCGGCGTGCCTCAAGCGTGGGGAAACGCCCAGCCCTGGAGCTTGATGATCTGGACGACGACCCCCTGGACGGTCCCCGCCAATGTGGCAGTGGCCGTGCATCCGGACCTCGAATACGCCGGGATTCGCTACACCGATCCCGCGACCGGCGAGGTGGTCCAGACGATTCTCGCTGCGGACCTGGCCCCCAACGTGATGGGGCGAAGGAATATTGAATTCTCGGAGGCCGGCCGGTGCCGTGGCAGGGATCTCGAAGGCACGGAATATCGCCACCCGTTCATCGAGCGCTTGAGCCCCGTCGTGCTTGCTCAGTACGTCGGTGTCGAGGACGGCACGGGGCTGGTCCACACGGCACCTGGTCACGGCGCCGAAGACTACCAGACGGGGCGAGCCTATCACCTGCCCGTCTTGAGCCCTGTCGACGAGTCCGGGCGGTTCACGAGCGACGCCCCCGAATGGCTCTCCGGCCGCCAGGTCTTCGCGGCCAACGCTGTGATTGTCGACAAGCTGCGCGAGTCTGGCCACCTGTTTCACCAGCAGCCTTTGACGCATAGCTACCCGCACTGCTGGCGGTGCAAGAAGCCTGTGATTTTCCGCGCGACCGAGCAGTGGTTCATCTCGGTCGACCACAACGACCTTCGCCGTCGGACCTTGCAGAGAATCGACGAGGTGCAATGGCTGCCGTCCTGGGGAAAAACGCGCATCGAGGCGATGGTGTCGTTGCGGCCGGATTGGTGCATCAGCCGCCAGCGCTCGTGGGGAGTGCCGATTCCGGCACTTGGCTGCACGTCATGCCAGGCCCAGTTGCTTTCGGCCGCGACGGTCCGGCACTTTCGAGACCTGTTCCGCGCGAAAGGGGCCGACGCCTGGTTCACGCTTCCAGTTGAGGAATTGCTGCCGGCGGGAGCAACCTGCTCGCAATGCGGTGGAACATCTTTCCGCAAAGAGGGAGACATCCTCGACGTCTGGTTCGAGTCCGGCTCGAGCCATCGCGCCGTTCTCGGCCGAGATTTCGGCCTGGGCTTTCCGGCCTTCATTTATCTGGAAGGCTCGGACCAGCACCGCGGCTGGTTCCAGTCGTCGATCTTGACCGCCGTCGGAAGCACCGGGACCGCGCCGTTCCAGAATGTCCTGACGCACGGTTTTGTCGTGGACGAACATAAACGCAAGATTTCCAAGTCGCTGGGCAACTACATCGCGGCCGATGTGATGGTTGAGCGCTACGGCGCTGACGTCTTGCGGCTCTACGTCGCCAGCATGGACTACGCCGACGACATCAGCATCAGCGAGCGCGGCATCAAGGAGATGTCCGAGGCATATCGAAAAATCCGCAACACGTTCCGTTACATGCTGGGCAACCTCGAGGATTACGAGCGGTTCGACCCAACGGAAGTCGACCCCGCCTCACTGCAGGAGATCGACGCCTGGATGCTGGGACAGCTTAACGGAGTCATCCGCGACGTCCGGGCCGATTTTGAGCGATTCGAGTTCTACCGGGTCTACCAGCGCATCTATCAGTTTTGCTCTGTCGAGCTATCCAGCTTTTACCTGGACGTTCTCAAGGATCGCCTGTACGCCGAGCTCCCGGCAGGGCCGGAGCGACGCGCGGCGCAATATGTGATGGCCCGGCTTCACGACAACCTGACGCGGCTGGTCGCGCCCATCATCCCGCACACGGCCGAAGAATCGTGGGATTATCGACCGGCCGGCAAAGAGAAGGGCGCGAGTGTCCACGTCACGGAGTTTCCCGAGGCCGACACGCGGTGGGACAACGCCGAGCGTGCGAGCCGCTGGACCACCCTGCTCGAAGTCCGGGAGCAAGTGCTTCGAGCGCTCGAAGGCCTGCGGAAGAGCAAGCAAATCGGCAGCGCCCAGGAGGCGCGGGTGCGGATTAGCACCCATCGACCCGAGCAATTCCTGCCGGAGCGCGAGTTGCTGTCGACCATCTGCAACGTGTCCGAAGTCGAAATCGTCGCCGACTCCGCCGCCGCGACCGAGTCGGTCGTGGCCGAACGATCGCCGTATGCCAAGTGCGAGCGGTGCTGGAATTATCGCCCCACCGTCGGGCAGAGCGCTGAGCACGCGACCTTGTGCGATCGCTGCGTGCGGGTTCTCATCGCACTACGATCGGGTGATGTTTAGTCACTGCTCGTAACGCTTCGCCAGGATGGCCCCGGTGTGAGCGTCAATCACGTAGTGCGGTCCGCCGCCTTTGAGCATTGGGTGCTTTAGCTCGTAGTCCACGTGCCAACCGTCGTCTTCCAGCACGAGTTGGATCCGAAAAGGGGCTAAATCGCGGTAGACACGCATGGCGTCACTCTGGGCGATGGTCAGCACCTGGTCGCCGCCGAGGATCGCTGCTCCTGAAGGCCGTGCAACACTACTGCTCACAGATTTTCCTCCGCGATTGGACGTCGTCATTCCGCTAGAGTGGGTAGCCAGGGCTGCCGGTCAACCCTCCGCGTCGCGACGCTGGTCCCGTCGTATGAACTCCGTCATTCGGCGCGGATGAGACATGGGACACCGCAGAGATAGGCCGAGTGGGTGTCCGCGGTGCTGGGCCGAGATTCCCAACCCTCGTCAGTCGGGTTGGGATGGGTGTGAAACGTAGCAACAACCACGGCCCCACGCACCACTGTCGGCGTTCGGAGATCGAGCGTGGTTTGGGTTCCAGCCCGGGCTCGCCGCACCGCCAGTTCCCCGGTAGTGATTTCCATGTAGATCCAGCCCCCTTCCTCGTGCCGCCCAGCCCGATCCGCTACGAGTGAATCGGCCCAGGCCTGCTCGAGCGCCAGTTGAACAACCGGCGACGCTAGCAGTTCAGCGGCTGTCGGGGCTTGCATTTCAATCTGTCATTCGCGTAGCGCTTACCCATGATTCCGAATAACCAGCCACCTTCAATCTACTCTCGTTGGCGCCGCCGTTCAACGCTAGCAGCCAACCTCGCGCTTTCTTCGCCCGTACAATCTTCAAATTCCTGAACGCCCCCTCCTTGCTGTCCACCCACAATCCGACCTTGCCCCTCTCGCGGCTGGTCAGACGATCGACAACCAAGCACGGCGCCAGCGCCGGGCCCCAGGATAAGCACGTCATCGCAACCTCCAGAAGGATGGAACATCACCGAGCCTTCAGCACATTTCGCTCGATTCTCTAACGCGCGACCTGCCCAACGTTGGTCACGACGGTTACGTCACAGGCGCCGGTTGCCCACCGAAGGGGTGCTGGTCAGACAGGAAATGCATAGCCGTAATTCGTTGTCGCGAAGTGCTTTGCATATCGGTCTAGAGAGAGTCACACGTGCACCGCATGCCTGGAACCGGTCATGCCGGTCGAGGCAGTCGCATCGGCAGCACGGCCGACGGCGGTCAGTCGCCGTTTTGCATTCTGTTAACTGAGCTTCATAATTGAGAAAGACCTACCCCAGGGAGACCGTGCGCCATGGCCGAATCTTTGCGAGACCCGCCGATGACCGGCGCACCCATCCGCCTGGCCGTCTGTGTCTCCGGCGAAGGGACAACGCTGCAGAACCTGATCGACCGGATCAGGTCGCGCAAGCTTCGCGCCGAGATCGTCCAAGTCGTGGCCAGCCGGCCGCGGATCGGCGCGATCGCGCGGGCTGAAGCGGCACGCATTCCGCTCGCTCTCGCCAACTATCACGCCCGGTCAACGGCGGAGTTCAGCGCATCCGTCTTCAACCCGATCCGCCACTGCGGGTCGGAGCTCGTCATTCTGGCGGGCTTTCTCGCGCTTCTCGCATTCCGCCAGACTATCAGGGACGCGTGATCAACGTTCATCCCTCTCTGATTCCATCCTTTTGCGGCAAAGGCTATTATGGTGCGAAAGTGCACAGAGCGGTCCTGGATTCGGGTGTAAAGGTCACCGGCTGCACCGTGCATTTCGTCGACGATTCGTACGACAGGGGCCCAATCATCCTTCAACGGCCCGTCCCGGTCCTCGAACGCGACACCGCGCAGACGCTCGCCGCTCGGGTGTTCAAGGAAGAGTGCAAGGCGCTGCCCGACGCCATCACCCTCTATGCTGAAGGCGGGCTCGAGATCAAGGGCCGCCGTGTCGCTGTCAGACAGTAAAGGGATCAAAGCAGCAGGTGATCCAGTCCCTTGAGCCCGATCGGCTCCCGGCTGGCGAACGGCTCGGCATGCCGGACACCGACCAGTTGCCCCCAGTAGCGTGTGCGGTCACAGACCAGGTCGATCACGCCCGGTCGGTCGGGAGGCTGATTCTCGACGAGCTGTGATCGATAGCACCGCAAGGCCGCGACCTTCGAATCAACCTGCTCGGAAATGTCGATCACCACGCCGGGGCGTTCGACCAGTCGGAGGTGCACGCTGAAGTAGTAGAGAATCCGGGCGGGATGAAACGGCTCACCCGCGATATCCGACTTGGACAGCTTGCTCCAGAAACGCGCGTCTTCAACAAGCTTGGTGGCGGCGGTGTGGTCGGGATGCGCGTCCTCCCAGTAGGGCGCAAAGACCAGTCGCGGCCTCACCTGGCGAAAAACGGCCGCTACTGCCCGGCGGTGAAGCAACGTCGGTTCGAGACTGCGATTGGGAAGACCGAGGTTCTGCCGCCACGGGTTTCCCAGCGCAGCGTTAGCCGCGGCGGTCTCACTGGCCCGCCGCGGTCGGCTTCCCAGCGGCGTCGGCTCGCCGTCGGTCAGATCCACGATCCCGACCTTCCAGCCCTGCCCTATCAAGCGGATGATCGTGCCCCCCATCCCCAGCTCGGCATCGTCCGGGTGCGGTGCAACAACCAGCGCATCAAGCGCAGGCGGCGGCTGCGATCGTTCCGGTTTCGTGGCAGGCGGCTGCGTGCTCATCGCTCTGCTTGCAGATGCGCCTCGACGAACCACAGCCACTTATCAATACCGCGCGAGACCTCCGTGAACACGTCAGCCGTATCCAGGTCACCAAGCTCGTTTGTTTCGTCGATCGCCTTTCGTGCGGTCTTTCCAAACGAGGCCAGAGCCGTCGACAGGGCATCGACGTGACTCCGGCCGTCAATGGCCGTCGACGGATACTCGGCCAGCGTGCTCACCTTGGCAACAGTGCGTGCAGTGCCATGCGCCACCCCACCCAACTGCACGGTGCGCTCGGCAATCTCGTCGACGTATTCCCCGACTGCAGCATAAACCTTGTCGAAGAGTTCGTGCAGGGCGATGAAGTGCGGCCCCTTCACGTTCCAGTGGGCCTGCTTGGTTTGTGTTTGCAGGTCGATGCAGTCAGCGAGCCGTGCGTTGAGCAAGTCGACAACCTTCGCGCGAACCGCCTCGGGCAGATCGTTCTTTGTTTTAAACACGCTCGTGTCCTTCTTGAATCCGGCCAGAATGACGAATCGCGGGCTGCGATGGAACGAAGCGTCCCCTACCAGCGTCTACCAGTTTACTCATCGCCATTTCAGAAGCAACTAGCCGGAGTATCCGTGCGCATGCCGCCCATTCGGAATCTGTCCTCGACTCCGGTGTCGCGAATTATTTGCACGAACAAGGTCGTCCAGGGCAGAATAACTTCACAGGTTACAGAAATAGCCCGAAACGGGGCAGTGAACTGGTTGCATGGGCGAGAGAATTGGCTTTCGTTTGCAGTTGATCAAAATCGCCCCGGGACCGGAGAGGATCGGAGAAGAGTTGATGTCACGATTCGTCAAGCTGGCGACCCTGTCCGAGCTGCCGGAAGGATCGGCCGCGGAAGTCGAATTCGAAGGACGCGTCTACGCGCTTTATAACATCAAGGGGGTCGTTTCGGCGATCGATGGGATTTGCCCACACCAGGGCGGGCCGCTGGCAGAAGGGCTGCTCGAAGGGACGACGGTCACCTGCCCCTGGCACGGGTGGCAATTCGACGTTTGCACGGGCAAAACTCCGCTGGGCCCCAAAATCAAACAACCCGTCTACGAAGTAAAGATCGAGGGCCAGGACGTGCTGGTTTCCGTTCCCTGAAGCGGACTTTCGTCTCACCCGAGCTCGACCTGTGCGCAGTGACGATCCGACCTGTGGGAACGACTGGTCAATTCTCTTCCAGCGTGAGAACCCGTGACACGATTTCGCCCATTCCGCAACACTGACCCCCCTGCCCTGGCCAAGCTCTGGAACCGCGCGATTCCCGAGCCAGGGACAGCTCGTCCCCTGCGGCCGCACGAGCTCGATTCGCACGCGTTTGGCAGGGTCAACTTCGATGCGGCAGGACTCATCATCGCGGAAACTGACGGGCGGATCGTCGGTTTCGTGCACGCCGGCTTCGGTCCCGACGCTCCGGTCGACCCCGCCCGGCCACTCGAGCTCAATCACGAGATGGGAACAGTCGCCATGCTCGTCGTCGAGCCGGAGCTCCGGGACCATCCGGAACTGGTCGCCGGTCTCATCTCTGAAGCCGAAAAGTATCTCAGGAAACGCGGCGCCAAGGTCGTCTACGCGGGCGGACAATTTCCACTAAACCCATTCTATTGGGGTATTTACGGCGGGACAGAGGGATCCGGAGTGCTCTCCGGACATCAACCGTTCTTCGGTGCGCTCGCGGCAAAGGGCTATCAGCCGGCGGGAACGACGGTTCTGCTCGAGGCCGATCTGTGTGTGCCCGAGCCGCGTGATCCGCGCGGCGTTTTGATTCGTCGCCAGGCCCAGCTCGAATTCCAGGACGACGCGCTTCCGGACCACTGGTGGCAGGGCCTGGCACTGGGAGATTTCCAGCTCATGAACGTGCGGCTGGTCTCACGCAGCGATCGCGCTTTGCTCGGAATGGCCCAAGCCTGGGATATGAGTTGGTTCGGCCGAGGTGACAGCCGCTCGCGAATAGGCCTGATCAGCCTCGAGGTTTCGGCCGCACATCGCCGCAAGGGTTACGGCCGGTTCCTAGTGTCCGAGATCCTCCGCCGCGCCAGAGAAAACCACGTCGACCTGGTCGCCGTCCAGACGGCGGGGACGAATGCTCCGGCCTTGGCGCTGTATGCCTCGCTGGGCTTCAAGCAGGTCGAAGAAGCCACGTGCTTCCGCTTGCGCGCCGAATCCGGTTCTGGATCCTAGTTCCCATTTATTCCTTCAGAGAGGTCGAGGTTTCATGGCACGACGCACACTGAATCGCCACGAGCTGCGCAAGGAGGCGGAAGCCGCCGAGGCGATGGGTTTATCAAATGAGCCCCCGTCGCGGCGATCGCCCAAGGCTCCCTCGCAGCCCGCCCTTCGCCCCAAGCCCGCAACCGGCCCGAGGATGCGGATCGTCTGGGCTGTCTGTGACGTCGGTGGGCGAACGGTAAAGACCTTCGATTACAACTCCAAGGCCGAGGCAGAGGCCTGCATGGCCGATTTGAAAGCCAGGGGAAAGGGCACTCACTTCGTGCGTTCTCTCAAGGAGCCGATCATTCCCAACTCGAACTGAAAACCCGCGCCCGATCAGATTCTGAACGACGCCCACTTACCCGCCTCCGCGTGCAGGACTCGCTCGTGCCAAAACCGCCGTCATCTGGCTCCGGCGGCTTCTCGAGCCGTCGCGGACTGGGCGTCCTTGTACGAGCTGGGTCCCCAGCGGGTCATCACCACATCGAAGAGTCCCGGCAGCCAGTGGGCAAGGGTCACGACGGTCCACGCCCGCCAGCTCGGCATCACGAATGCCGACCGCCGGTCGATCCCGCGGATGATCCCTCGCGCGATCCTCTCGGTCGGTTCACCGTGAGAATTCTCGATCGCTCGACCGGCCTTATCTCCCAGCGCGACCCGGCGGAATTCGCTCTCGGTCCGGCCCGGACACGCGGCCCAGACTCGCACGCCCGTGCCCCAAAGCTCATAACGTAGGCTTTTCACCAAACCGTTGACCGCATGCTTGCTCGCGACATAAACGGCCGAGTCGCGCAGGCCGATGAAGCCCAGCACCGAAGAGATTTCGAGAATCTGCCCCGCGCCCGGCTTTTCATGTGCCGGATGGCCTTTTGCGTGAGGTCGACCAGCGCGATCACGTTGATCTCGAAAACATGGCGGATTGCGTCGAGATCCTGGGTATCGAGCTCGGAGTAATTGCCAAGCCCAGCGTTGTTGATCACCAGGTCGATGCCGCCGGGCATTGATTCGGCTTGATTCCAGAGCGTTTGCCGGAAAGTGGCGTCGGCCAGGTCGCCACAACAAATCTGAACTCGGCCCGGCGTGAGCTCTTGGGCCAACGTTTCAAGCCGGTCTCGTCGTCTGGCGGTCGCAAGCACTGTCATTCCGCGGTCGGAGACGAGCTGGCGGACGAGCTCCCGTCCGATTCCCGAGGACGCTCCTGTAATCAGGGCGTTTCCGCTCGACAACATGGCTTCGGTCTCCGTGGATTGTTCGGGACTAGACTGGCATTGTACAATCTTAACGTGCGCGAACTTTGACCGCCTGAGTTCGATCGCGAGATTTTCGTTGGGTTGTTTGAACCGGGAGTGAGGATCCGCCGTGGCCGCCATCGACGATCACCCGACCGTGACCAAAACCGCAGCGAGGCCATTTACGGGAGCGGACGTGCTCGTCGAATCGCTCGTGCGCCACAATGTCGACGTGGTCTTTGCCTATCCTGGCGGCGCCAGCATGCCCATGCACCAGGCGCTGACCCGCTACTGCGATCGTATCCGGACCATCCTGCCCCGACACGAACAAGGAGGGATTTTCGCCGCCGAGGGCTATGCGCGCGCCAGCGGCAAACCCGGGGTTGTCATGGCAACTTCCGGCCCGGGAGCGCTCAACCTGGTTACGGGTCTTGCCGACGCCAAGATGGATTCCGTGCCGCTCGTCGCCATCACGGGGCAGGTTCCCAGGCACGTGATCGGCACCGATGCGTTCCAGGAAACCCCGATGGTCGAAGTTTCGCGTGCGATCACCAAGCATCATTACTTGGTTCAAGACGCCAGAGACATCGCCCGCATCGTGCGTGAAGCGTTTCACCTGGCCCGCACCGGCCGGCCGGGCCCGGTGCTGATCGACGTCCCCAAGGACGTTCAAAACACGGTCGTCGCCAATCCGGCCTACGACGTGCCGATGGACCTCCCCGGCTACCGGCTTCCTCCGCCCCCTTCGCCCCGCAAGATCGACGAAGTGCTCGCGGCACTGGCCTCGAGCCGCAGACCGATCATCTACTGCGGCGGCGGTGTCATCGCCTCGGATGCGGCCGAAGAGCTGCGCGAGTTTGCGACCAGGACGGGAATTCCCGTGGCGATGACCGTCCACGGCCTGGGCTCGATCCCCAGCGACCACTACCTCTCGCTCAACATGCTGGGCATGCACGGCACGGTCTATGCGAACTACGCCGTCAACGAGGCCGACTTGCTCCTGGCCCTGGGCGTGCGATTCGACGACCGCGTCACCGGTAAGCTCTCCGAGTTTGCCAAGCACGGCAAGATCGTGCACGTCGATATCGACGCGTCCGAGATCAACAAAAATAAGTTCGCTCATATACCGATTCACAGCGACGTGAAATCGTTCTTGCGGGCGATCAACCCCAGGCTCACCCCGCTCGATTGCTGCGATTGGCACCACCAGATCGACGAATGGCGCGCCAGCGACCCGATGACCTATGAAGAGCGCGACGACGTGATCCTGCCCCAGTATGTTCTCGAGCGGCTCTCGGCCTCGGTCGACGGCGAGCTCATCATGACGACCGGCGTCGGCCAGCATCAGATGTGGGCCGCGCAGTGGACTCGCTTCAAGCATCCGCGCACCTGGATCACCTCGGGCGGGTTGGGGTCGATGGGTTACGGCCTGCCGGCGGCGATGGGCGCTCAGGCGGCTTTCCCCGGCGCGCTCGTCGTCGATATCGACGGCGACGGCAGCTTTCTCATGAATATCCAGGAGCTCGCCACGGTTTTTTGCGAGAAACTGCCCGTCAAGGTGATCGTGCTCAACAACCAGCATCTGGGCATGGTCGTGCAATGGGAAGACCGGTTCTACAATAGCAACCGGGCGCACACGTACCTGGGCCCCATCGACCAGCCCGAGGCCGTCGGCCGCGGCGAGACCGAGTTTCCGTTGTCGATCTATCCCGACTTCGTTCAGATCGCACGCGGCTTCGGTGTCGCCGCGCGGCAGATCCGCCGCAAGGACGAAGTGAACGATGCGCTGGCCGAAATGATCGCCCACGACGGGCCGTTCGTGCTCGATGCGCTCGTCCCCTACCAGGAGCACGTCCTGCCGATGATCCCGGCGGGGATGACCGTGCGCGACATCATCAAGAGCTGAAGATCGCCGCACCGGCGCCGGCCGACGCTCGCCGTGCGGCTACGTGCCTCGCGCGACCACGAAATTTCTGAATCGGGGTCACGGGGAGGCCCGAGAATGATCAATTCACCGATTGACTGCGTCCAGACCATGACCGCCCGAGCCGGTCGTCTCGTTCGGTCTCTGCTGCTCGTCTGGCTCTGCACGCTCGAAGCTCGGGCCCAGAACCCAGGGCGGGTCTTCGCCCTGCTGGCGATCGATACAGAGTCGCACATCGCTGGCATTGAAGATGACGCACGAACGATGACCTCAGTCCTCCGCGGCGGCTTCGGCAACAGTGGAATCCTCGACATGAAGGTCATCACCAAAGAGGACGTCCGCCCCGACGTGATCGTCGATTATTTCCGCCGCGTGCCCTGCGGGCCCAATGATGTGCTGCTCTTCTATTACTCCGGTCATGGCGGCACATTTGAAGGCGAGGGCCACATGCTCACAACTACGCACGGAAACTTGCTGCGTCAGGCCCTGGTCAACCAGTTGCACGCACGCCAACCGCGGCTGTGCGTGGTTCTGACCGATTGCTGCTCCAGCCTGGTAAAAGCCCAGAAACAAGCGCCGGCTCCCGGCGCAGGGATGCCGCCCGAGCGGGTTTCAACGATCATGCGCTGCTTGTTCCTCGAGCATCGAGGCACAGTGGATATAACATCATCAAGCTTCGGGGAAATATCCTGGAGCGGACATGGCACCGGCGGCCTGTTCACACGGGCTCTCACCTTCGCGCTCGGGGGCGATCTCGAGACCTGCGACAGCAACAAGGACGGGTTTCTCACATGGACCGAGCTGTTCGAACATGTGCGAATGGACACACAGGCCGGATACCGTAAATTCAAGCAAAGCGTTCTCAAAAAGGACGCAGCAGCCGACGACGGCCGCTTGCGCAATGCTGCAAAACCAGCTCGACCAGATTCCCCAGGCGTTCTCCGCCGGCGAGCCGTTCCAGGTGCAAGCCGAGCGCGAGTACTTCGCGCCGAACATCGGCATCTTCTTCCGACTGGTGAATGTCGGCAGCGCTGCCGGCGCGGTTGACTCGCGATCCCATCGCCGGCTCCGGTGCCGCACAACTCCGGCTCGAGCCGGGAGATACCATCTATCTCCTCGATGACCTGCCGATCCGGATGGCCGTCGACGTGATGAACCACCACGCGCGCACCGACGTCGCATTTATCAACGTGCGCACGGGCAAGCCCCAATCCGGCGTGATGGTACTGCCACCGTACACTCCGTTGCCTTCCGACGTCCCCCAGGAGATCTTCGCCGCCAACCTCGGTATTCATTACCAGCCCATGCCACTCGATGGCGGGGCACTCGGCGCACGGCTCAGCCGCACCGCGACCGGCAACACCGCCGCGGCTGCGATCGGGCTCGAGCTTGGCGACATGATCATCAAGCTGGACGGCCTGCCCATCAAGAAGCCAGAGGATGTTCTGACCCATTTCGCAGAAACGACCGTCGAATTTGTCAATATCCGGACCGGCAAGGTCGAGACCCGCGTCGCCCAACTTCCCGGACAAGCTGCCCAGTAGCCGCAGGCGGCCTATCGTCGCCTTTCGCTCCGCGAAGGTGCCTATTCAGTCTCGCCCTTCCCTCCGCGAAGGGACTTCTCCCCGCGGCCTACAAGCCGGCTCAATTCACCCATACCGTCTCATCAATCAGGTTGTACTTCTTCATTTTTTTGTAGAGCGTGGTGCGGTTGATGTCCAGCACCCTGGCGGTTTCCTGGCGGTTCCAGTTGAAGGCTTGAAGCGCCTGGATGATGATGCGCTTTTCGGGCTCTTCGAGCGCTTCCTTGAGGGGCCGGACGCCCATCTTCAAGTGCGGCCGGGGCGTCGCACCGCCGCCGGCACGTGCCTGGCGGTTGTGGTTGAGGATCGGTGCAAGATGGTTGGACGTGATCCGCGGGCCGTTGCACAGCGCAACGGTGCGCTGGATGGCGGCGGCAAGCTCGCGAACGTTGCCGGGCCAGTCGTGTTTCTGAAGAACTTCGAGTGCGTCACGGGTGAAGCCGGCGACCGACTTGTGGAATTCGCGGGCATACTGGCTGCGGAAAGACTCCGCGAGTAGCTCCACGTCCGTCCCGCGGTGCCGTAGCGGAGGCAACATCAGGCTGATCACGCTGATGCGGTGATACAATTCCTGGCGGAATCGCCCCTGGTCAATGAGGCTGGTCAGGTTCTCGCTTGTGGACATGATGAGCCGCGCTTCGGTGTTCTGGGAAACGTGGCCCGAGCTCGCCTCATAATCTCGAAATTGCAGTTCTCGCAGCAGGTGGAGCTGCAGCTCCAGCGGCAACGCGGCGACTTCGTGCAGGTAGAGAGTGCCGCCTGAGGCAGCAGCCATCTTGCTTGACCAGTCGAGCGAGTGGTTCGTTCCCGCCGGAGGTGAGAGATCATCCGCTTGGTGCATCGAAAGTTCGTCGGCCATCGTCGAGCCCTCGACCGTCACGATCGGGCGATCAGGCGCCAGGCCGAGCGAGTGAATTAACTGTGCAACCAGAGATTTGCCCGTTCCAGGCTCGCCCTTGATCAGGACCGAAGTTCGTGTGCACGCAATCGTCACGGCCAGATCGATCACCTGGCGCCAGCTTGGGTCGTTGCCGATCAAGCCGATCTCCCGCGGCATGTTGTTCAACACGGTGGGTCGGAACGACGGTTGCCGGTGTGACTGTAGTCGACACGGGTGAAGGCGCGGCCGATCTCGAACTCGGCGCGCCTGGCTGGGCCTGGCGAGGCGCAACCGACGACGAATCTTGTGTCGGTAGTTGAGCAGCCGCCAATTTGGGCGTCGCGCCTGCCGGCGCCGCTCCCGCTGGTGATCCGGCCAGATCGGCGTGACGAGTCTCCGATCGTTCAAGTGCCTGCAACACGGCCGCTCGCAGCTCTGCGGCCGGTACCGGATACTTGAGCACCGCCATCGCTCCCAGCCGCAGCGCCTCTTTGGCGCGTTCGGGATGGAGCCGAGGGAACAACAGAATCACGGGCACTTCCCGGTGCTTCCGCCGCACGTACATGAGCAATTCGAGCGCCTCCGCGTCCAGGGGATCGACACCGGCAAGCACCAGATCGATATCGTTGCGCTCCATCGACCGCACCGCGGCACGATCGGTCGTCGCCTCTTCGATGATATGGCCAAGCGACTTGAGCATCGAGGTCAAGAGCGCAAGGCCGGCGCTGTCCGGGTAGAGGATCAAGATCCGAAGTTTGCTCATAGTGACTCTCTCAACATTCGTTCGTGCGACTAGCACGAATTCATCCCTCGTCCTTGAGAAAACCACGCGATCAGTAAGTCAGACGGCTACATGGCTTCTCGCGGAAAGAACGGCCAGGCACCGGGGATCAGGCGTCGGCTTGCATGCGTTCCGCGCAAACAGCCTCTGGGGGAGCAGGCGGTCTTGTTTGGCCAGGGAAGGCACCTCGTCGTTCTTATGAAACATCTATGTCACACTAGCATCGTCGTCAAACAAGCAATCGCGACGCCATTGGTGGCCGGAGTCACGATGACTTGTCGCCAGACCCGGCCTCCCGTCGAGGATAAGAGGCGCAGACTCGCGATTTGGTTTTACAAGATTTCACAGTGGTGAGCGTGGAACGAGCAAGCAGGAGCAGGTTGGTCGGCGGATTCGTGCGTCGGGGCCCGCGACATCGATTGAAGCGGGCTGCTTTCTCTTGTGGCGGCTTCTTGGAAGTTCGATCGTTAGATCCTCGGTCTCTCCTTTCCCGCTCTCGATGGGTCAGGCACGCGGGTGAGCTCTATGATAACTATCGAGTAACCGTTCCGGCGTGACGTGCAAATAGATCTGCGTCGTGGTCAGTTGACGATGCCCCAGTAGTTCCTGGACGCTCCGGAGGTCGGCTCCGCGGTCGAGCAGGTGCGTGGCAAAACTGTGTCGCAACGTGTGAGGGCTCGCGGCACTGGCGAGCCCGGCCTTTCTCAGGTGCGCCTCGAGCAGTCTGCCAACACTCCGCGAGCTTAACCGCGTGCCGCCCTGATTGAGAAAGACCGCCTTTTCGCCAGCGCACTTCGCTTTTCGTAGCGAAAGCCAGCCTTTGAGCCACCGCGCCGCCATCTCGCCGATCGGACAGAGTCGCTCTCGTCGGCCCTTACCCCGCACCCGCACCAGCTCCTGGTCGAAATCGAGATCGTCGAGATTCAACCCGACCAGCTCGCTGACCCGCAAACCACCGCCGTAGAGTGTCTCGAGCATGGCACGATCGCGCACGCTGGGTGGAGTATCGCCCGGAATCGCGTCCAGAAGCCGAATCACGTCGTCGACACTGAGCAGTCGAGGAAGTCGGCGGGGTTGCTTGGGATTACGAAGACTGGCGGCAGGGTCCGACGAAACCAAGCCGTTTCGGCGCAGGTAACGAAAGTAAGAACGCAGGCTCGCCAGACGGCGCGCAACCGTGGTTGCGGCATACCCTTCTCCAGATAACCAGGCCGAGTATCGACGCAGCCGAACTGGGTCGGCACAGGCTGGGGCGGCCTCCTCACCGAAAACGTCACGAACATACCCGCAATACATATCAAGGTCGTGCTGGTACGACCGAACCGTATGCGCTGAACGCCGTCGCTCAGCTTTCAAGTGGTGGAGATACGCTCGGACCGAACCATCCATTGGACACGCTCCTCGCAACGACTCTTGAGACAAATCCTCCCGGCACCCTCCTTTCTTTGTCGGCGATCCCGCGACCTTTCCTTTCAGGTGGTTCGCACGTCGTCGCGATGACTTGCGATCAATCATGCGGCAATATACCTACGGTCGTGGCAACCGCAGTGACACACACTCCAGCACAAAAAAACTTCTTTCCCTCGCGGACTCCACAGGATAGAATCGAAATGCGCCGTGGAGCAGCGGCTAGCTCGCCAGGCTCATAACCTGGAGGTCGTAGGTTCGATTCCTACCGGCGCAATTGCAGTCGTGCCAGCGTGAGGTCAAAAAGCCCCCCTCTATTTCGGGGGTTTTTTCATTGAGCACCCCGAGCATCCGGCGGACTCCGCGCTCATGGCCGATCTACACCCGCTCGATGCCGAAACCCTGACGCACAGGCTCGTTCTGCCGCGCGACGCCAACCACCACGGCACGCTCTACGCTGGAGTATTGCTCTCTCTCGCCCTCGAGGCTGGCTACGCCACTGCCTTCCGAGCCGCCGGCTTGGCCGCCAACCTCGTCCTCAAGCGAGTCCTCGATATCCGGTGCTACGAACCAGTCCCCGTCGGCCAGGTCGTGCAAATCAGAGGCCGCGAAATTCATCGCGCCTGCGCCCAAATCATCGTCGCCCTCCACGGATCTTTCCAGACCGACCAAGCGTCAATCTGGATGGATGGCATCATGCAATTTGTGCAAGTCGATGCGGCTGGTCGACCCGAGCCACTGGGTGATGAGCCGGACGACGAGCCGATGGATCTCGAGCCGCCGTGGTCACTGCTCCGTGATCGAGCGCATAAACTTCTGCATATCCGCTAAGTGTGGTGAGTCTTTCGGTTGTCTCCGTTTCCTCTACGCCAACAGCATCTGGTGCCCGCGTCGCGATGGTGCCTTGGCGATTGAATTCGGGACGTTCTCAGGAAATCCGCGTATCTCTGGGATGCCCAGCCGGGAGTATTAGGATAGCAAAGTGCTGGTTCGCCGTTTACTGCAGTGAGATTCTTCCGACAACGAACAGGAGCGTCGCATGTTGCGGCTGCGCGGTGCCCGGACCGGCGTGCTTATGCAGCAGATCGGACGGCTGTTCCTGGAAGGCACTTCGATCGGGTCGTCCGAAGGAGAGCTGCTCGACCGCTTTGTGCGCGGGCGTGACGAGTCGGCGTTCGAGATCTTGGTGGCTCGGCATGGTCCCATGGTCCTGGGCGTCTGCCGGAGCCTGCTTCGTGACCCGAATGACGTCGACGACGCCTTTCAGGCCACGTTCCTCGTCCTGGTTCGTAAAGCGGCAACTCTCAGGCAATGCGAGCTTCTGGCCAACTGGCTCTACGGTGTCGCCATTCGCGTGGCCATGCGCGGCGCAGCCAGGCGGCCAGACGCATGGGCCGATTTGGCTCCCAAGGAGCAATCGAAAAGCTGGTGGCCGCCCAAGACCTGGCGCGGTCGCATGACAGCCCGGCCGCGCTCATGGATTCCGAGCCCACTCCCTGGCTCCATCAGGAAGTAGGCCGCTTGCCGGAAAAGTACCGGACGCCGGTCGTCCTCTGCTATTTTGAGGGGCTGACCCACGACGAGGCCGCCAGCCGCATGGGCTGTCCCCTGGGAACGGTCAAGGGCCGGCTCGCGCGCGCTCGCGACTTGCTCAGGCGGCGCTTGACCCGGCGCGGCCTCGCTCTTTCCGCCGCTGCGCTGGCCTCGCAGCTCGCCGCGCCTCACGCCCAGGCGGCGGTCCCCGCTGCACTGGAGATGGCCACAGCACGCGCTGCACTCTCCCTGGCGAGCAGCGCCACCGCAGCGCTCGCCTGGGGCTCGTCCATTTCCATACCCGTCACCGCACTAACCGAGGGAGTTCTACACACCATGGCCTGGAATCAAGTCAGGATCGCTGTTGGAGCGCTTTTCCTTGCCGGCACGCTCGCGACCGGAGCCGTCATCGGAGCAACACAGCTAGGCGGGGGCTCAGGCGCCGGAGGCACGACACACGTCGAGTCGCCAGAAGGCCAAGGGGGGCGGCACTCGATCCGGCGCAGCCTCTGCACCCGCCGCCAAATCCGCGACCTCGACCTCTCCAGATGGGAAATCCCAATCCGCCACCACGAATCAAACGTTTGATCTGATGCTCTCGCACTTGAAACCCCCGATCGACGACTACATCGAGCGCTTGAGCAAATGGTCGAGCCTGATTCTCTCGGCCGAATTGGTCGTCGCGGCCAATGAGGACGAGGAGCACACCGGCGCACGGCCCACCGCGACCGGATGAAGAAGCTCCACGAGGCGATCAAGTCGCTGCCGCCGTCGGCTCAGAACCAGACGGTAAACGCAGAGCGCGCCCGCGAAAAACTCGATGAAGCCGAAAACCTACTCGCACATGAGCCTTCCGGGCCCGCTCCAGGAATGGGGATGAATATGCAAATGGCGCAAATGATGCAGTCCATGCAACGGCGCCCGAATCGTGGTGGGATGACGGGTGGCGGAATGATGGGCGGCGGAATGGCCGGCGCACCACCCGGAGGCCGCCGCGGTGTCGATCTACGGGCGCCTGCGGGACGCCCGGCGCAGCAGGTCCAGCAGGCGGCGGTATGGCTGCGCAAACGGCAGCCGCCGGTCAACCCGCCGCGATGGGCAACGATGCTGGCGGCGGAATGATGGCCTCGATGGGCGCCATGGGCGGCCCAGGTCGGGGGGGTCGCGGCAGCGCGCTATCTCTTGACATCGTCAGCAGGGCCACGGAATTTGCGATTCGCGACAAGAATCCCAAGAGCAAGCAGATCCACGCGAAGTTGGATGAGCCCATCTCGATGTCCTTTAACGAGGAAACGCCGCTCGATGATGTCCTCAAATACATCAAGCAGGCCACGACGAGCGAAACGTATGGAGGGATACCGATTTACGTGGACCCCCAAGGGCTCGCCGAAGCCGAGACGACGATGGCTGGCACGGTGAAGAACCTCGAGCTCGAAGGCGTCCCCCTCAAAACCACGTTACGGCTGATGCTCAAACAACTGGGCCTTGCCTACTGCGTGCGCGATGGATTTCTCTTCATCAGCTCGCCTCGCGGCGTCCTTGAGGAGCTCAGAGAAGCGCAGCAGGAGCTGGACACGGCAAAAGAGATCGAGGACGAATCCGCCGAAAAAGCCAATCAGCAATAAAATAAGCCGCGCACACGGCCGTGCCCGTCATTCGACCATCGTGGGCCCTTCCGATGTCCCTTTCGCGTCACCGCGCTTGGTCGCCGGCAGCTCGATCACGAAGGTCGAGCCCTGGCCCGGCCGCGACGTCACCGAGATCTTCCCCCCGTGCTCCCGGATGATCTTTTGCGTGACCGGTAAGCCCAGACCCGTGCCACGGGAACCCTTGGTCGAGGCGAATAACTGGAAGATCGACGGGATGTCGGTCTCCTCTATTCCGACCCCGTTATCGCTGATGCTGATACGAGCGATCGGGGTCTCGGCATCCCACTCGGTCTTGATCGAAACCCTGGCGTTCTGAGAGCCCTCGCAGGCGTCGACGGCGTTGGTCACGATGTTCAAGACGGCCCGGTGGATTCCCTCGGTATCGATCATGACACGCGGAAGCACGGCACTCGGCTGCCAGTCGAGCGCGACTCCCAGCTCCTCCGCACGCGACTGCATGAGCTCGAAAACGTCGCCGATGGTCTCGTTCAAGTCGGCAAGCTCGAGGTCCGGCTCGCGATCCTTCGAGAACGAGAGCATGTCCATCACCAGGTTGTAGATCTTCGTTTGGTTCTTCTCGACAATCGTCCAGCCGCGCCGGACGATCAATTCATCCTTATCTTTCAAACCCAGATCAATCAGCGAGCTACCGCCTCGAATGCCCTGCAAGATATTCTTGATGTGATGAGACAGCGTCGCGATGGTCTGCCCCACGGCGGCCAGTCGCTCCGCCTGAATCTTGTCATTGTAAAAAATTGTATTTTCAATGGCCAAACCGGCCTGGTGGCCGATGGCGACCATAAGAGTAAGCTGCTCTTCGCTGAAGCGCCCGCGCTCGTTGGGCTTTTCACCAGGTGCACGCGCTCGGGCAACGTCGGACTGGATGTCGGCGTACAGCACCCCCAGCGTCGTGTGCCGGCCCTGGATGGGAACGCAGATCGCCTGGCGGATCTGGTAGTCGACAATCGACTGCGCCGGGCTGAACCGTTTGTCGGTCGGAGCATCGGTGGTGATGACCCCCTCCCCTTGCTGGAGCACGTAGTCCACGATCGTCTGCGAGATGGTCATCCGTTCGTCAGGCTCGGCCACGGCACGCCAGCGCACGGCCCTGGGCGCCAGCGGGCCTCCATCGTCCTTGAGCAGAATCGCCCCGCGGTCGGCCCCGATCGATTCGAACACCAGATCGAGAATCTGGGCCGATAAGGCATCGACGTCGAGGACGTTGCTGATCGCCTGGGTCGCCCTGTACATGACCGACAAATTCACCAGCCGCTCGCGCAGCCAGCCGCCGGCGGCATCGGGGGATTTCAAGACCCGCGAACCCTCGTCGGAAGGCATGCTCCTCAAGATGGCGGAGCGGTCCTCCGCGCTCTTGGTCAGCATGTCAACCCGGTTCGTCAGGTCCCGGCGCGAGCTCGTCCCCTCGTTATAGAGCAGTACAGTCTGACCGAGTTGCACCCGGTCACCGGAGCTCAACACACTCTGGTCGACGCGCTGGTCGTTGACGAACGTGCCGTTGGCCGAGCTCAGATCGAGCACGCGATACGCCCCCTTGTCGAGCCGGAGCTCGGCGTGGCGGCGGGAGATCTCAGTATCATGGAGCCGAATCGCGTTCGAGTCATCCCGGCCCAAGGCGACGGGACTGAATGTGAACTCGAACCGCTTTCCCTGGTCGGCCCCTTGGATCACGAACAAGGAGGCCACGAGGTCATTATCTCCTCGGCTAACGACGCAACGTCGCCTGTTCTCCTAGCGTCTGCTGGCCGCTCTTAGGCTAACGCACACCCGCGGTAGCGTCAAGAAACTGACGCCCGCGCACCGGGCGAACCAACTGCGCTTACCTCCTCTGAACCGCCTTTTTCGCGCCCGGCGAAGAACGTGCGGCCTCTGCGCGATCTGCCGGTGCTCAACGCTCTTCTTGCGCATCGGGCCTCTGCCAGCGCGTCGAGCCATCGTTCGCTCATCAGGCTGCAAAGCGCCAGCAGCCGGTAAGACCCGGCACCCGGACGCAGCTCATGGCTTCTGCGCGCATGGTGCGCGGCGCTATCGACCCAGCCGTTCTCGAGAGCCGCTAGACACTCCCGCCTGTGCATGCTCCACGCATCAAAAGCGGCGCGGAGCAAGCGCAAATCGCATCGACAGCGGCGACAGGAATCGGCCCATTCCTGTTCCGCGCCGCAGGTCGGGCAGCGCAAAAGGTCGCCCGGCGGAGTTGACATGATCGTGCGCTCGCAAATCACCAATCTCTAGATAAATGGCCTCTGCTCGTCACATGAGACAGTGTGGCTCGATCGCTCAGGCATCTTGCAGGTAGAAAACCAGGTCTTCGACTTTCTGGAGGATGGACCGGACCCGGGGCTCATCTTGCCGCGCGATTGCTGTGTCGAGATCTTGCAGCAGCGTGCGCAGCTCTTCCGCGTCCTGGGCGTTGGCGGTTTCCAGCACGCGCTTCGCCTGATTGGAAAGGGCGTCTGCCGACTCGATGGCCTCGCGCAGACCCGGCGGAAGTGCGTCGGGGCCGCTTCCGCTCGAGTCGTCGTTGCTCTGTGAGATGGCGAGTCTGGCTCCCTGCTCCTCGAGCGGCTCGGTCGCGCCTTCCAGGAAGGCGTCGAGGCGGTCGATCGCGTCGCTGCGCTGCTGAGAGCGAAAGCGTTCCGTGGCGTTGTCGATCACGACGTGCTTGGCGAGCCCCGTGGCCCGCTCGGTGGCGGTTACCTTGAGGATCCCGTTCAAATCGAGATCGAGTCGTACCAGGATTTCGTTCCCGGCCGGCACCTCGGCAAGCCCTTCAATACTGAACTCACCGACCAGGGTGTTGTAGCGGGTGTCGTGGTTCTCCCCCTGAAATACGCTGATCTCGGCCGCATCCTGATCGTCGCAAACCGTCGTGTAGATCTCGGTCCGAAAGGCGGGCAATGGCGTATTGCGCTCGATGATGGGCGAGAACGCATGCCGGGAGCTGAAACCATACAGGTCGCCAACTGCGCTGATGCCCAGTGTGTGCGGCGTGATGTCAACCAGGATCGGGCCGACGTCGATGCCGGCGATCAGCCCACCCTGGACGGCAGCTCCCATCGCCACTGCCAGGTCCGGCTCGATCTCGGCGTGGACCGGGCGCCCGAGGCGCTCCTCGAGCAAGTGACGAACCAGCGGCGTACGAGTGGCCCCTCCCACCAGCACAACCTTGTCGATCTGGCTCGCTTGCAGCACCGCGTCGGAGAGGGCGTCGTCCAGACAGGTCAAGGTCTTGAGCAAAAGCGGCCGGATCAGCTCTTCATAATCGTACCGCGTGATCTCCATGACAAGGTTCAGCGATTTTCCGCCCTCGAGCGCGATGAACTCCTCCTCGACCGTCGTCACAGCGTCGAACGAAAGCCGTTTCTTGGCCTCTTCCGCGCGCGCAGCACCCGCGCCTTGGACGCTGCCGCTTCCCTCAGATCGATGCCGTGCTTCTTCTTGAATGACTCGCAAATGTGGTCGAGCAGCAACTGATCGAAGTCGTCTCCGCCCAGTTGCGTATCGCCGTGGCTGGCCATGATTTCCACGACGCCGTTCTCGACCTGAGCCACCGACACGTCAAACGTGCCCCCTCCCAGGTCGTAAACCAGCAGCCGCTCGAGCTCGGTGGGATGCGGGTCGTAAGTGAGGACGGCCGCAGTCGGCTCGTTGATGATGCGCACGACCTCGAGCCCGGCAAGCTCACCCGCCTGGCGCGTGGCCTGGCGCTGGCCGTCGTTGAAAAAGGCCGGGACCGTGATCACCGCCTTCGACACGGCATGGCCAAGTGCGCGCTCGGCGCGATCCTTGAGCGTCTTCAGGATGATCGCCGAGATCTCCTGCGGTGAATAGGACTTGCCGCCCAGGTCGACCGTGACCTCCTGCCCCATCTTGCGCTTGATCGAACGAACGGTCCTTTCCGGCGCCAGCACGTACTGGTTGCGCGCGGCCTTGCCAACCAGCAGTTGACCCTGCTGGTCAAGGCCCACAACCGACGGCAGGATGGGGTCGCCATCCGCTTCGAGTACGACCGGTCGGCCATCCTTGATGACCGCCACTTCGCTGTTGGTCGTGCCCAGGTCGATTCCGATGATCGTCGGTGAATCCATTTCCTTGACTCCTTTCATGCCTCGCGTTGCCCGTTCTCTCGTAAGGTGGTTGGTTGGTTTAAGGAACTGCTTGCCGCGTTCATTACTGCCGCCGTTCAATCGCGAGCGGAAACACCCTCGGGCTCCGCGGGCAGCGTCAACCCGGAGCGCACCGCCTGCACCTCGGCGTAGCGTATCACACGACCTCTCCAGGTATAGCCGCTCCTGAGCTCCTTCACCACCGTGCCCGCGGGTTGTTCCGGCACGTCGATGACTTCGAGCACGGTCATGAGCTCGGGATCAACCGTCATGCCTTCGCTCTTGATCCGCTGCACTCCCTCGGCAGTCATCACCCGGCGCAACCGCTTCTGGATCAAACCGTATCCTTCCAGGAACGAATCGAAGAGCTCATGGCGGTTCGAACTGTCGCGCTCGACGATGGCGATGATCTCGTTGTAGTAAGTGCGCAGCAGCCGGCGGCGAATCCACGATTGATTGCGATAGAACCCGTTGAGCTGAGCCAGAAGCGCTCTTGGAGCCCGTTCAGCGACCTGTTCACGCGCCCGCTCGATCTCGCGCTCGCCGCGCTGGAGAGCTTCATCCAGATCGGCGAGGCCTTCGGCGAGCGCCTTGCCGGCCGTCCAGACCGCCTGGGCATCCTTGGGAACGACCGACCTTAGTTCTTCGATAGCGCGTTTGAGCGCCTGGAGCGTCGTCTCGGTTTGTTCCGAGAGCCCGCGGCCGCTCTTGGTCTGGAGCTTCACCTCATGCCGCAGCGCCGTGAATTCCTCGACCAGGTCGATGATGCCGAACTCGCGAGGGGCATCCCTGAAGTCGTTCGCCCCCGACTCGATGTGTTCCTCATTGGCGACCTCTGCGCGCGCTGCGTCGAACCACTCGCGAAAGCGTTCAATGATATCCTCGACATCGACTCGATTGTTCATGACCAGTCTGCCAGTGACAACAAGGTTTCGACCGGTAGCCGCACGCCGCGCAGCCGCTGCCGCAGGTCGGCGGCGAGAGCTTCGATCGAGTCGTTCGTCGCGCTCGAAGTCGAAGAGCTGTGCCTCAAGTCGCGCAGCGGGGTCGCGCAGCGCCTGATAAGCGGCATGCACCGCCGCAAATCGCTCGGGCGCCCGCTCGGGGGAAACGCGCGCACCAGTTCGAGGTAGCGCTTGCGGATTTCTCCCTCGCCGGCGTGTCTGGGAAGCTCGAGAACTTCAAAGGGGTCGGCCATCGCAGCTCACCGTGTCTTGGACTTTTTCTTCTTCTTCTTCGGTTCGGGGCGCGGAACACTCGGCGCGGCCTCATCGAACTCATCGTCATCGTCCCAATCGTCGTCCTCGGGATCGTCAAATCCCCAGTCCGAGAACGCTCCGAAATCATCTCCGGGCAGCGCGAAGGGGCCGCCGCCAAATGGCGAGCCGCCCATCCTGTTACGCACTTCCGTGACCGTCGTGAGCGTACGCCGGATGGCAGGCAAGAGCGCCACCTCGCCTGGCACGCTCGATACCTCGGCAATTTGCAATGCAGTTTCGAGGTGCCGCAGCACCGCCGGCGGTATGACCGGCGGTCGGCTATTGGCCATGATGGCGATTCCAGCCTGAAAGTTGAGTCGAGCCGAATCAGGGTACTGTTTGACCCCCTTCCGCGCAAGCTTGCCGAAAACCTCCGTCTGTTGGGGCATATGCATCAAAAAGTCACAAACTTGTTCGATGTCGGTCTGCCGGTATTTCAGGCGGGTCGTGCGCTTCAGATAGGATACGAACTGCTGCACTTGGCCGGCCCGGCCCGGATACTCAACGTCGAGGTCGAGATAAGCGCGCAGCAGCGACGCCATCTCGCCGGCCGTCTGGCTCTGGCACTTTTTCTTGAGCTCGGATGTCCAGAGCGCGACATACCCCTTCGTGGTGGCCGCACTCATTTGATAGCGGCTCGACTCGATGGCTAGTGCCAGCCAGAGCGGCCCAGGCTCTGGCAGAGCCGCCTGGGCTTCCTTCAAGTACCGATCGCTGGCATCACGTTGGCTGGCCTTCGCCTCGAACAGACTCTTGCGGGCAAGGAACGTATAGTTCCCGCGCAGCTCCGGCGACAGATCCGCGGCCGCCCGGAATTGGTCGCGCCCCTCTTCCCAGCGGCCGTCCAGCGCGCATTGACGTGCCAGCCCGATACGAATGATGCCTTCCTGATCTCGCATTCCCGAGTCGAGCGGTTTTAACGTTCGGAGCCGCTGAACGTAGGTCATCGCCTCTTCGAGCCGCTGCCGCTTGAACGCCGAATCCTGCAAGAGCGTGAGTGTCTCCAGGTCGTCCGGGAACTTCTCCAGAAGCCGGCGCCCCGCCGCTTCCACTCCCGAGGGATTCTTGAAGCACTCCTGAAATTCGATGAGCACCCGGTATGTAGGAAGATGATGCGGCGCCAGTACCAGGCTGCGCTCCAGGCCCTGCACCGCCTGCTTCTTGAGCTCCTTCATCTCGGCCTCGTCGCGCGGCTCGATGAACATTCGAGCGAGCTCACCGAACATCGAATCGGGACTCTCGACCTGCTCGAATTCGTCGCGATACAGCATCGCCACGCGATTCCAGACCATCGCCTGAGCCAGCACGCATTCGGCGGGGCTGAAGACGGGAATCCGGGTCAGGTCCTGAATATATTTCAGCCAGAGCTCACGCACAGTGTCGCTGTCGGCTCCCGTCATATCGGAAGCCAGAGCCCAGAATCGGTTCCAGCTCGGGTCGATTGCCATCGGCTCGGCGATCCGCGTGAACGATCTAAGCAGCCGTTCGGCATCGCGGTGACCGAGCTCGAGTGCCTCGTGAAGGAACGACGCGATGAGGATCCGCGTCAGCCGTTCGGCAAGCTTTGGATCAAGCCGGCGGAGAGGATAACGCAGCGAGACCAACACGCGGTTGACCTGCTCCCAATCCTTCTCGGCCAGCAGCCGCAGCAATTCGGCGAGCCGCTCGAGCACCGGCTCACCGAAGGCGGCCTTCTGGAGCACGGCAAGATCGGCATCGGCGGCGTTCTGCCCGCCCTCTTCCGCCAGCCGCTCCAGCCGTTTCGCAATAGAAAAGGCCTTACGACTCGAGTCGAGCCGGCCCCAGTTCGTCTGAGCCTCTTCAAGATTGCCCTGATAATAGGCGGCGAGCCCGCGAACAAAGAACTTCCAGTCCGACAGCGGCGAGCTTCGCGGCAAGTCGCGTAGCAACAGCAGCGAGTTCTCCGCATCACCGGCCGTTAACTTCTCGAGCGCCTCGCGGACCAAACTCGCCTCGCGCGCGATCTCTGCGGAAATTGCCTGCATCCGTTCGGGATGAATCACCGCCTGGTCGGCGGCGAGCGCAACCAGTTGATCCTTCAGCTCCGGACTGGCCGATTTTCCCTGAATCTCAAACGCAAGGTCGGCAAGTCCCAGATTCATCAACAGCCGGACAAACTCATCGGTCCATTCGGTCGACGTCAATCCGAATTCCAGAAGGTGCCGCGCCACTTCAATTGCGGAGTCCGGCATGCCGAGCTCGAGGAGCTGCGCGCGCCCGCAGAAAATAAGCCTTCTCGAGCACCCGGTGATTATCCGGCGTGCTCTCGTCCTTGAACAACAGCTTCGCCTGCTTGACCGCATCCTTGAGGCGCTCTTTTTGGATGAACTTCTCGACTTCCTGTCGCATCCCGATGCCTGAGTCCAGGGTCGAGGCTGATGTCGTCCGAGGCTGCTTTTGAGACATGGCGGGCGCAATCCATGCGTGCAGAGCGAGTTTGTCGGATCAGTTGGGAAGCTTACCATACGTGGTGGGGACGATCCAACCCTGCGCGCGCACCGTTTTCGCGCCGCGGTAGTTGGGGGGCACGTCATGTTTTGTGTTGGACGGCCGTCCCCCTCGTGGAAGCACGCGCATAGCAGATGCAGCCCCCTGTCATCTGCGTCATTTGCGTCATTGACGACGACACCAACCCGAAGCGTAAGCGAGGCCTCCGATCACTCTCGCTCGCGCCTGCTGCTCGTGCGCCGGGGGTTTCACCCAGGTTTGAACCAGGCCCCAGTTCGTTTTGTATATTTGACGCGCATCCTTTCCCTGTAAGGATTAAGGGAACGAGCCCCGCCACCGTCGTTCGCTGCAAACGCATCGGCAGATCCCACCATATAGTCGCCTTGCGCTCCGCGAAAGTGCGTCCTCCGTTCCCGCCTCGTTTCGATGCTCCGCGTCGAAACGGTCTTCCAGCCGCTCTGCGGCAACCTCAACGTCGAGATCCAGACGGCAGAGGGCGAAGTCGGCGAAGCGGCAAGAGTGTCGCCCAGAATCGCGCCTTGCTGCCTGAGTAAGCTGCACAGAAAATGGTACCAAATGGTACTCAGTGGTACTCTTTTCGAGAAATGCCTCGTCTCTTCAATGACGTTTCTCGCACCGTGGCAAAGCTTTCCGTCGCAACACCGCGTCGTGGGAGTACCACAGCAACGATTGCTGATGGAAACGGCCCATCTTGCCAAACCCAGCACGTAGAAGTCATGCAAGTGTGCCCACTGTGGGAAGATGATGATTCACCCAAGCGCCGCCGCACGAACAGCCGTGCAGGCGAGAACGGCGCACCGGCTCGCCACCCTCAATCCCAAACATAGCACAATAATCCCTATAACGCAAATAATACCCCGTTTTGCGGAATCGACGCAGGCGACCTCCACGATCCCGTTCCATGACGGCGCGTCGATCGACACGGATCGAGTCTCTTCCGTCGTCACGGCGTATCATCGAGAATTGCGCACCCGATCCGCACGATCTCTGATCAAAGACTCCTTGTACCTCAACAAGGAGGCCTCCATGACCGCTCGATCTCTTGGTCTGCTGTACGTCTTGAGGCCTCCGCTCTTGGCCGCGGCGGCTTTGCTACTGACGTTGGCGGGAAGTCCCACACCGGGCTCACAACCGAAAAATGGAACGCGGGCCGGCGGTGAAATCTTGGGGAATGGCGGAGCCGCCGCAGATCATACCTCCGTGCATCTTTCCGTGGGCGCGACTCCAACTTTTGCTTGGCCAGCCAGCGTCAGTGCCGGCAATCGTCGCTTCCTCGATCAGAAAGGCCATGTGTATTTGCTCAAAACCATATCCTCGTGGGCAATGGCGCAGAACTGCACCAATGACGAAATCACGAGCGCTCTCGAAGGCTTGAAAGCACTCGGTTTCAATGCCGTGACCGTCTCGCCGTTCGGGGTACACATGAACGACAGCTTTGGGGAAGGACCAGCAGAACCAGGAGCTGCGCGAACGCAACTATTCGACGTTCATCCGCGGTGGCGCCGGGATCAACTTTGGTCACGAAAAATGGTGGCCGTTTGGCGTCACCGGTCTTTTTGATGGTGGGCCGCACTGGCTGAAGATCATCACCGAACCGCCGCAACGATTTCCGCTTCTGAGCCAAAGAACTCCAGCCGCGGGGTTTCATACCCTTCTACCCAAAACGACGGCTCTGACGATTGGGCTCTTGTGGTCGACGGAATGTGAGCAGGAGTGCCCGGGGGTGAGTTCCAGACACCCATGCGCGGCGATTAGCAGCTCAGCGGTTAGATCGCCTGCTTTACACGCAGGATGTCGGGGGTTCGAATCCTGTATCGCCCACTTAAGTGCAATATTTTAAATGAGTTACAGATTCACTGACGGAGAGGTCCGAGATAGGTCCCAGGCCGTCGATATGCAATCGGAGTTAGCGGTGAGCGGAACGAGTCGTTGCTTGTTCTATTGAGCGACGCAGTCATCGAGCCGCGAGTGGCCGGAATTCGTAGCTCAACGAACGACAGCCGGAGGACAGATGCAGTCAAGGATCCCCGCATCCGGAGCATCATACGAGGCGGCAGGCCATCGAGCTCGGGATAGCGACCTACCCGATCTATTCGGAGCGGGATGAGCCTAAGCGCCTGAGGGCGGGGGGAGATCCCAGCCTGAGATGAGCCGTCTGTCGGGACTGATTTTGGTTTCCGCCATCTCGGCAGGTTGAGATTGCCTACTTCGACATTTTTGCCGATAAGTCAGCCCTACCGCGCAACCGGCTCCGTATCGATCTAAGGCCACATCTCAGGTGCCCCCTTTCGGCAGCCTATCCGGCATTGGACAATGGCTTTTCGCTTGGGGGCAACGCAGCCGCGCGGATATACTGAACAGACAATCAGAGAACGCCTCTGCTGGGATTTTCAGCCGCGACTAGAAAACTCAGGCAATGGATAGAGAATTACACTGATGACAGCGGGCGAGGTGAGCGATGGCGACGGCGGAACAACTCAAGGCGCTCCTCAGGAGTCATTCCGAGGGGGATGACGACCTCTTCCGCTCCGTCGCCTTGCAAATAGCCGCACATCAAGCTAGCAAGGGCCATGAACGGCTCGCCAAGGAAATTCGGGACCTCGTCGATAAGGCCAGGCGAGTCCAGCAGCCCGCAGGCCAGCGGGCCGTCCCCATCGCGAGGCCAAACGGAGAGCTTTCGGGCCTCGTCCTGGCTTCTTATCCCTCGACGCGTCTCGGCGACATGGTCTTGTCCGATTCGGTCAGGATCCGCATCGAAGAGATTGTCTTGCAACAGCGGCAACGGGACGTCCTACGGTCGCACGGCCTTACGCCGAAGCGCAAGCTTCTCCTTGTCGGGCCGCCCGGCTGCGGCAAGACGATGACGGCCTCCGTCATCGCGGCCGAGTGTCGCCTGCCGTTGCTCTTTGTCCAGTTGCACAGTCTTATCTCGAAGTACATGGGAGAGACAGCGGCGAAGCTGCATCATGTTTTTGATGCGATGGTCGAGACCAGAGGCGTCTACCTCTTCGACGAGTTCGATGCGATCGGCGCGATGCGATCAACGGGTAACGACGTCGGGGAAATCCGCCGCGTCCTGAACTCCTTCCTCCAGTTCCTGGAGCGAGATGATTCCGAGAGCATCATCGTCGCGGCCACCAATTTCATGGACTTGCTGGACGAAGCCCTGTTTCGTCGCTTCGATGATGTAATCATGTATGAATTGCCCGATGGCGAGATGGTTCTCAAACTTGTCCAAAATCGGCTCACTTCTTTCGACCTGAGCGGGATAGAATGGGGCGACGTAATCGTCGCGGCCAAGGGGCTGAGTCATGGCGAAGTGACGCGAGCCTGCGAGGATGCCGCACGAACCGCCGTCCTCTCCGGCGAGAAGGCGATTAACACCAAAGAACTGATCAGGGTCCTGAGCAATCGAGACGGGATGAGGACGATCAGGCAACCGAAGAAATAAACAATAATGAGCGATCTGCCTCACCTCCGGCTGGAGGGCGAGCCAACGTCTTCCTCTTATTCCTATGCCGGCGGGACCCCGCAGGGCGTCATATTCGATCTTCCCGCCCGAAATCAGCCCGCCCACGCGAAAGATGTCAGGACCGCCCTCGAAGCAGCCGATGCCGAGGCGAAGACGCGATTGGGGGAAGAGGAGGCCGCTCACCCTCAGCTCGTCGATTGGAATCCTGAAGGGATGGTGCTCACGTTTCAGAGTGAGCCGAACCATCCGATCAGCCTCGAAGGCCTCGAGCGTCGCGGCGGGATCCATCTCCTGGGCATGACGGAACAAGGCGGCACGCAGACGGCCCGGGTCTTCGTGCCGGAGAAAAAGCTCACCGCCTTCCTGCGACTCGTCGATGCCTACGCATCGAGCATCGTCCTGACCTATCTCGCCGAGCCCGCAAACGTGTCCGAGCTCAAGGCCCTGCAGATTGAAAATGATGGCATTCGATTCTGGGGACCAGTCTACAAGACGAGAGAGGGCAAGCGCAAGCTAAGATTCGTGGTGCCCGAGCCATCGGTGGCGGCATTCACCGGGTTCGCCGACGAATTGGGCACCCTTGTATTATCGAGCCGCAAGAATCAGAAACTGATCGACAGCGTCACAACCATCCGACTCGCCATCACCGAGGACTTCTGGCAGGACACGCTGCCCTATCCCCCCCTCGACGAGGAACTCTGGTGGGAGATCTGGCTGCGAGCGAGCCGGCAGGACGCGAACGAGATCTTCCACCGCTTCTTGGACGTCGCCGCCACCATCGGTATCAACCGCGTCAGCGATCGCTACGTTTCCTTCCCGGAGCGGCTCGTTCTCCACGCCTACGCCTCGGCGCGCCAGATATCCTCCTCGATGCGCCTCATCACCATGATCGCCGAGCTTAGGAAGGCGAAAGAACTGGCCACCCCTTACGTGACAATCCCTTTGCGGGACCAGCGGGATTTAGTTGATGACGCCCACCGGCACATCGTCCCGCCGGCGAGGAATGCCCCGAGCGTCTGCATTCTCGACGCCGGGGTCAATCAGCCACATCCACTGCTTTCGCCCGCCCTCGCCCCCGAGGACGTGCAGGCCGTCAAGGCGGATTGGGGGACTGCGGACCACCACCCAGAACAGCACGGCACGGGGATGGCCGGTAATGCCCTATATGGATGCCTTACGGAACTGATGACCGCCACAGTTGCGGTGACCCTTCGGCATCGCCTCGAGTCCGTGAAAATTCTCCCGCCGCCGCCACGATACAACGAGCCGCCCGTCTACGGGCGCGTCATGCAGGATGCCGTAGCCCTCGCCCAGATCCAATCGCCACGCCGGAACCGCGTCATCTGCATGGCAGTCACCGACGACGACCGCGAAATGGGCATGCCGACCACCTGGTCGGCGGCCGTGGACGACATGTGCGCGGGTGTGCTGGACGAAATACCCAAGCTGATGTTTATATCCGCTGGCAACGTATTGCCAGAGCACTTCTTTTCCCCGCAATACGAATACCACTACTGGAACACGACCAAAGCGGGAATCGACGATCCCGGCCAGTCCTGGAACGCGCTCACCGTCGGCGCCTACACCGAGAAGGTCTTTCTCCAGGATCGCACTTTCAGCGGTTGGCAGCCGATCGCCGAGAGCGGGGACCTCACCCCGACCAGCCGCACCTCCCTGCCATGGCCGGACAAGAACCGCAAGGGCTGGCCGATCAAGCCCGACATCGTGATGGAGGGCGGCAACTATGTCCAGCGAGGCAACGAGCGGTCGGACCTTGACGACCTTTCATTGCTGACGACCATCCTCCACCGCTCGGGACGGCTCCTTGAAGTGACGCGCGATACGAGCCCGGCCACAGCGCTGGGGGCGCGATTCGCGGCGATAATCTGGAGCCGCTACCCCCGCTTTCGCCCCGAAACGATCCGCGGGCTGATGGTCCATTCGGCGAGCTGGACGGAGGCCATGCGGCGACGTTACCCAGGCGACTCGAAGAGCGTGGCGCAGAATTGCCTCCGCTGCTATGGCTACGGCGTACCGGACCTCGGGAAGGCATTGAGCAGTGCCGAGAATGCGGCCACGCTGATCTACGAGGGCGATATCCAACCGTTCCGCAAGGACGGGTCGAGTTGCAAGACCAACGAAATGCACCTGCACCAGCTCCCATGGCCGACGGAAGTCCTCGAAGACCTCGGGCCGACGCAGGTCAGCATGCGCGCCACGCTCTCGTATTTCATCGAACCGAGTCCGAACAATATCGGCTGGGGCGTGAATCACCGATACGCCTCGCACGGTCTCCGGTTCGGCGTCATTCGCCCCCTAGAGGGAGTGAACGCCTTCAAAAGGCGACTCTCCAGGACGGAGTGGGACGCCCCCAACGCCCGGCCTCAAAACGTCGAAGAGACCCGCGAATGGGTAATCGGGGATCAGGGGAGGACGCACGGCTCGCTCCACTCAGATTGGTGGGTGGGGAAGGCCGCAGACCTAGCCCGATGCAATCAGATCGCGATCTATCCGGTCACCGGGTGGTGGAAGGAGCGGCAACATCTGGGTCGCCATGACCGCAAAGCCCGATACAGCCTCATTGTGACGATCGAGACTCCCGAAACGGACATTTACACTCCTATTTCGCAGGACGTGAGCGTTCAGATCGAGATCACGACCTGACGGGCCGCTGCCACCTCGGCGCAGATTGGGAGCAGCACCGGCGAATTCCTAGGGCAGGTCGCTGGAATCCGGGGACCCCAATCCCAATAGAGAAGGCCCCATGTAATACGTGTGCGATCCGGCGCAACGTGACAGTCTTCGGCTTTGTGCCGACTCGCGCGGCCGGCACGTGATCGCATCATCGCATAAGTGTCTGCCACGGCAGAGAAATGGCGACAAAATGTGAAGATTCCCGCGAATTCCTGTAAATCCCCGGAACATGCACCGCTCGCAGGGCATGACGCACAGCTTTGTAATATCAACGGTTGCGGCGATGCAGTTCGGTGCAAAGCTCTGGCCTTACACGCAGGATGCCGGGGGTTCGAATCCCTCATCGCCCATGACACCGATCGCTGAATGCGCCGGCGAATCAACAAAGGCCCTGCGATTAGCTCGCATACGGAAGTCCCATCCAGCCGGATCAATCGAGCGACCTTAGGCTGCCGGAGCGGTCGACGGTCAAGCCCCGTTCCCGCCGGCCGCCGGCTCGAAGAGCGGCACGATGTCGGCCACGGCCAGTCGCCCCACCTCCACACCCTCGATCGTGACGGGCACTGATTGCCCCACCCTGAAGACCCGGGGCCTGCCGTAGCCAGAAGTCCCCCGCCGCTTCAAAAGTGAATAGACCTCGACTTGGCGGGCCTTTAAATTGACGATCCAGTAAACCGCGATGCCACCCGGACCGTAGACCTTTGCCATCTGCCGATCCTCCGAGATGCTCGACGCGGCGATTTCGACGACCATTGCTAGATCGGCCGGCCCTGGATCGCGATTGGCGTAGTTTTCGATGTCTCCCTGCGCGATCGAAATGTCGGGCTCGGGCTTGGAAAACGCCAGTCGTATCGCATCCTCAATCCGGAAATCCCAGCCGGGGGGGACCTGCCTCTGAAGTTTTCTGACGAGATTCTTGGCGACGAACGTAACCCCAGCCCGTGCAATCAATCGGCGTCGAACACAGCGGCAACCGGTATCGAAAAGCCAGCCAAGACCACCGACGCCGCCAACTCCCCGCGACGATAGACGCCTGCTTCCTCGTAAGCATCGCCGCGCAACCGCAAAACGCTGATCGTTTCCGTTTGCGGGTTAACAATCCAGTACTCCGGAACACCCCCCTCGGCATAGTCACCGCGTTTTTCAACAAGATCTCGTTCCGGTTTCTCTTCGCTCACGACCTCGAGAGCGACGTCAGCACCGAGCCAGAATCGGTTTTGCCGGCGGGGGTCAGTGGCCAATGTCACCAGGAGAAGATCGGGCTCACGATACTTGCCTGGGCGAATTCGCAGGCGTAAGGGAGCAAACTGGACTCTACCCGCGGCTCCACGAAACCGAAAAACGCGAGGAACAAGAACTTGAGCACACTCTGGTGCTTATCAGTGGGCATGGGCAGCACTTCCAGAAAGCCGTCGGTGAACTCGACCAGCCTTCTTCGGTGGTCGGTCAGAACGAGATACTCTTCCTCGCTCCAGCTCCCCTGGGCTGGAAGTAATTCCACGAGAATGTCCCGCCAGTCCTGTGAGGCGGGAACTTCGGTCGCGATTTCCGATGTCGTGGCCATGATCGTCCCTCGGAACGGCGCTTGTGCTCCTATCACTCAATATAAGCGGAAGCTGGGACGCGCTGCTACGCGAATGGGCAGCCGGCAAGCGATTGCGCTGGCACCGGACTCTTGACACTTGTCAAACGACTGTCTGACAATTGTCGTCGATGAAGCAAGCCGCTGTCCTTCCACGGTTCGAGGTTACGAACGCGTCCCTCGCTGTTCGTCAGGAGTCATCCCGTGCCGCGAATTCTCCTCTGCTTCGCCGCGATTGCCGCTTTCGCTCTTCCTTGCCGGGCCCAGCAGACAAACTCTGCCTTCGAGACGCTGATCCGGCTGAATGTACGGCCGGCTAAAGCCCCCAGACCGGCTCTCCGGTACCGATTATTACCCGAGCTCAAGGAGATGCATCCCGGCAATCCGATCCAGAGCTATATGAAATGCATTATGGAGCAAAAGAAATTCTTCTTTGACAAGGAGGCCTTTCAGCATCGTGAAAACCTGCTGACCAAGCCGCTCGAGGAGCTGCCTGATGACGACCGCTACGACCTGAGGCAGATCGATTGGGCCGCCCGGCTCGACGCTCCCGATTGGCAGATCCTGCGGAAGCTGAAGGCCGATGGGATCGAAGCTCCGTTTCCCGAAGTGCAGAGTATCCGCGCCATGCAAAGGGCCCTTCAAGTGCGGTTTCGGACCGAGATCGCCCAAGGCCGTTTCGACGACGCCATCCGAACCGCCAAGACGTTCTTCGCCATGTCGCGCCACCTGGGCCAGCATCCTACACTCGTTGGCAACTTGGTCGGTATGGCGATCGCTGCGGTGGCTATCGACCACCTGTTTTGGCAGGTCGAATCGCTCAATGCCCAGATTGAGTTGAAGAAGCCCCCGCCACTGTTCGCCGATGTCCTCTTGCCGCTCATGCAGGGCGCCCGCCGGCGCAAGGGCGCACGGACCAGCTGATCGGGCTTCTGCGACACGTCGAGGCACTGCGCCTCTACGCCGCCGAGCACGATGGCACACTGCCCGCGAAACTCTCCGACGTTCCCGTGCCGCTGCCCGTCGACCCGTTCACCGGCAAGCCGTTCCGCTACGAAGTCACCGGCAATACAGCCCACCTCCGCGGCACTCCGCCTGCGGGCTTGGAAAAGGAGCTTGGGTTCAACATGCATTACGAGGTGACTCTTCAGAAGTGACCGAAACGCCGCCCACGATGTTGCAGCGCGATAACTTCGCCGCGGCCGTGGCGATGGGCACGCCCTGCTTCAATCCGACCCCTTAGTCGATAGTTTGGGTGAGCGCGAAGACGCGTTCTTTACGTAGGTGTCGAACCAGCGGAGCATCTCGTAGACCTCCTGCTCATTTGACTCCAAGGCGGTATACCGGTGCGGCTCGTGGGGGAGCATCACCAGGCGGGCGGTGCCGCCGTTGCCGCGCACGGCTTCATAGAGCATCGTGGATTGCAACGGAGTGGTGCCGGGGTTGGCGTCCTCGGTGCCGTGCATGATGAGAATCGGCGTCTTCAATTTGTGGGCATAGAAAAACGGGGAGACTTTGAGGTACACGTCGGTGGCTTCCCACACGCTGCGACGCTCGTTCTGGAAACCGAACGACGTCAGCGTTTTATTGTAGGCGCCGCTGGTGGCGACGCCTGCGCGGAAGAGATCGGAATGAGCGACGAGATTTGCGGTCATCATGGCGCCGTGGCTGTGACCGGTGACACCGATGCGGTCAGGGTCGACCACCCCGAGACGCACGCCTTCTTCGACAGCCGCCTTGGCATCGGCGACGAGTTGCTCCAGGTACGTGTCGTAGGCTTTCTTGGGATCACCCACGATCGGGAACGAAGCGTTGTCGATGATGGCATAACCGGCGAGCAAGAGAAGGCGATACGCGCAAGCGGGTGAAGGTTTTCTGGGAGCCGGCAACCTGGCCGGCAACCGAGGCCTGGGCGTAATCGAGCGGATACGCATAAAGAATGGTGGGAAGCCGCGTGCCCTCCTGGTAACCGGGTGGAGTGTAAAGGGTGAACGACAGGTCCAAACCGTCGGCGCGCTTGTAGGTGACGAGGCGCTTCTTGATGCCGCGCACTTCGGGAGTGGGGTCCGGGAGGTGGGTCAAGGCGCGGGCGGTGGAAGCGAAAACGGCTTCGCCGTCTGGCCCATCGCGAGATGGCCCGAGGGTGCGCGTGAAGGCGTTCGGCGGATCGATCGGGGATTCATGCCAGGTGAGGAAGGTTTTTGCACCGGGTCCGGCGAAGGAGAGGAAACGCTCGAAGCAATTCTTATCGCTGCGAAAGAGACGTTCTGTTTTCAGGGTTTTGAGATTGAGCTGATCGAGAAAGGGGCGATCACCGTCAGGCGAAGACCCGATCCCCGCCAGGAAAATGGAATCGGCCTCCTGGTGGATGACCCGCGCACCGTTAGAGAGTTGGCGGTAAACTGGATAGCCGGGGTTCTTGTAATGCTCATCGTCGGATAAATCCCAGAGCAGCCGGGGCTTCGCTTGGGGACTATCGACATCCACGATAAAAGTTCGGCTCCAATTGCGGTTCGCGTCGTGTTCACCCAGTAGCGCAATGCTCGGTTGCTCGCTCCACCTGATGCCGGCGTAACGCTGTTCGGTGCGCCCGATTTCAGCAGCCGCAGAAGTGAACGGCGCTCTCTGAGCAGAATCTTGTCGCGATTGGGCACGCTGACCTTCCAGTCGCCGCCGTCGAGGGCTTCGGCCCAGATCAGTGTCGCGGGCTCGGTAGCGCGCCAGGAGAATTGGCGTGGACCTGTGGGAACGCCGCGAACGGGAACGCGATCGGCCATCGGAAGCGAGGCGATTGTGTCAACGGTAACGTTCGAGCGGTCGGAGGTGTCCCAAACTTCGACTTCGTTGGGGAAGCGATCGAACGTGACGAGATAGGAGTAAGGCTTGTGAATGGTCGTCACGAGGATGTGGTGACCGTCCGGCGCGGGATCGAGTGATTTGTAATTGGCGGGCTTACCGAAGGGCGTTGCGGTGAGATTGGCGGAATCGACGAAAGCGAGTTGCGAGAGCGCGAAGTAATCGAAAAGGTTTTCGTCGCGCGCACTGCGGAGGGTGTCGCGAGCTTCGTAGGTACTGCTCTGGCCTTTTTGTCCGATGGTCTCCTGGATACTCGGACCGGCGACCTCATTTACCTCTGGCGGTGCGCCGTCGTTGGACTTGGGCACCAGCTTGACGAGCAGCGTTTTCTGATCGGGCATCCATTGCATTTCTTCGTTGAACATGGGGTTGAGATGGACACCGGCAACCTGTTTCACGCTGCCGGTACTGGCGTCGCCAATCCAGAGCCCGACGGAATCGGCAGCGATGTTGACGAACGCGAACCGCTTCCCGTCGGCGGCCCAGACGGGATTCCCGGGGCACATGCCGGCGGGAAGCGGGACGGGAGTTAGCGTGCCATCGGCGACTCGAACCAGCTCAAAGCCCGTGGCACAGGGAGTAATGCCGTACCCGCCCCGAGTATCGTGCCGGCTGTGATTCTTGGGCTCGATACGAACACCAGCGAGGCGCAGGAACGGCGTAGCCACGCGAGCGATGGAGGGATACTCCTGCCAGGAGACGAGCAGAATCGTCTCATCGGTCGGGCTTACGACGGCGACGGGCGGGGAGGGCGAGCGCATGACGGACAAGATATTGTCTGGGGGCAAGTTGTAGCCCAAGGAATCAGTAGGGGCAGGCAAACGCGCGTTCGTTTGAGCGCAAATGGGTGCAGGGGCTATCCAGGCAAGAAGTACGCCAAGGAAAAACCTGATCAAGGTCTTCGGGCTGGGCATAAGTTCCCTCTACGGCGACGAGTCAAGGAAAAAAGAAAGACGACAGAGGTCCGTGGGTCTTGGAGGTGGTTGCTCCATGTCTTCGAACCCATCGAAACCGATGATCGCTCGACTCGACCTCGCGTGCAAGTGGCAGGACCTTCACGATGACGCATCAGCGGAACGTGCGCGAAAGGCAATTCCGGGCGCTAGCTCACGAACCCGTGATCGGTTCGCCTTGGTAGCCTATTCCATTGTCGCCTTTCGCCCCGCGAAAGTGCGTCTCAAGTCTGCGGCGTGAACAGAATGATCTCCACCCGGCGCGGTGGTGCACCGGCAGGTGCCTGGTCGAGCGTGCGCGGAACGCGGGTGCCGAAGCCGACGGCGGCGACTTTGCGCGACTTGAACCAGCCCGCCGACTCGATCGCGTGCTTTTCGACCAGGTATTTGCGGACCGAATCCGCCTGCTCCTGCGTCAGTATCTCGGCGCGTTCGCGATTGGAAACGTCGTCGGTGTAGGCGGCGATCACAATCTGCGAGGTCGGTCTGCCCGCGTACTTGCACCAGCGCGCGATCTCATCCAGGCGGGTCTGTCCCACCGGAGTCAAGACCGACCGGCCGGGTTCAAACACGTCGTCGGCCGCGAGCACGCGGCTGTTGCGCGACGAGCCGGGTTGGAACACGGCACGATCACGATCAAGGTACGCCCGCCGCTCGAAATACCGCGAAAGAGGCCACGTCTCCTTGAGAGCGGCCAGGTTTTCATCCAGGGAGGTCAGTGTTTGCTCGCTGCGCTGCGCCAGCTCGGTGAGTCTCTCGTGCAGCGAGTCGTCGCGCACGAGCTTACCGAGGCTCCCTTCGCCCTGGTGGATCGAGGTGGCGATCGCAGTCACCTCCGCCAGTCCGTGCTCAGCCGCAGCCGTCGCCGCGTCGAGGCGCGCGAGTGAAGCGGCGGCCTTCTGCATCAAGTCGTTCATCTCGACCGGCTTTTCACTCGCAATCATGCCAAGCTCGCCAACCGCCGGTGCATCGGCTTCCCCCGGCGTCAGCTCGACCAGTTTGGCCCCGACCATGCCTTCGGAGACGATCCGCGCCACGGCATTGGTGCGAACGAGGCCGTGCAACCGCTCGTCGAGCCGGAGAACCAGCTCGACCAACCCACCCGGCTCGCGCGGCGCCACGATCTTTTCAACCACTCCCGCGTCGATTCCCTGAATTCTCACGCGATGGCCGGCTTCGATGCCGCTTATGGTCGCGAACCGAGCCCGAACGTGAAAGGTCGGCTGCACCCGCCACTGACGGCCGGCAACCTCGTACAGCCCGAAGCCGCCCAGAGCCAGGACCGCTAGCGCAAAAGACGCGCTGACCAGCGCTCGCCACCGCCCGATCTCGCGCAACATTTGAGTGACCTCGAAGGAGTTATCCGGATTTCACTGCGTCCATTCCAGAGCCGACACGGCGGCCTGGATCAGCGGAACCATGACCAGGTTGGCGGCAAAAACGGCGAGGCTCGCCCGCACGACGCCCCGAGTAGCGGCGCGCCCCACAGCCTCAGGCGTCGAACCGGCGGCCAGACCCGTCCAGCACGCGGCCAGTCCGATCAGCAGCCCGAAGACGGCCGTCTTGAGCGTCGCCGGAATCACATCCGCGAGCCTGAGATACACCAGTGATTTGCTCCAGTACAGCGCTGCGGTCGACTTGCCGGCCGCCAGCTCGGCCGCCAGGCTTCCCAAAAGGGCGGAAGCATCGATGATCACCGTCAATAACGGGACGGCCAGCGCACAGGCGATCGCCCGCGGTGATACCAGACTTGCAATCGGGTCTGTTCCCAGCGCCATCCGAGCATCGATCTCCTCGTTTTGCACCATCGAAGCGAGCTCGGCGGCCAGCCCTGCACCCATCCGGGCCGCAACCAGAAGTCCCGCCAGCAGCGGACCCAGCTCGACAAACAGCGCCACCGACAGGAAACTCGGCAGCGTAGACTCCACCCCGTGTGCAGCCAGCAACCGATAAGTCTGGAGCCAGGCGACCATCCCCACGCTCAATCCTGCCCCAACTACTATCGGCAGGCTCCTGACTGCCACTTGCTCGAACCGCGCGACCACCTCGCCCGGGCGATGGATCATGACCCCGGGTACACTGGCACATGCCCGCGCGCAGAAATCAACCAGACGGCCGAACTCAACAAGCCCGAGCAAACCTGGCCCTGCCTTTCCGGGTTTCGTCTCGCGGTTGAGCTTCGGCCGCTCCCCGCGATTCTCCAGCCGACTGCCCGCTCGATCCGTATCATTCATCGTATTTTCCCGCAACCGCTTTCATCAACCCAACATGCCCTGGAGCACGTGCGCTTGAGATCATCAGGCAATCTCGGATAGTCTCACAATTCCGTTATCGCGATCCAGACGTCAAGGAAACGCAAGTTATGTCGACAGCGAAGGGCCTCCAGCAGGCCACCGGGCGATGGGACACATTCGCCCTGGCGTCCGCCGCGCCGCTGGGACCCTTCATTCGCGCCCATCTGGCCCCGAGAATTCCCCCGGAACTCTTGAACGCGGCCTTGGTCAACTATCTTCCACTCCAGGATGACGAGCTGCTGCTGGCCATCATCAATTGCGGCGGACCCAAACCCGCTCGCTCCTGCGCGCTCACAACCCGCCGAGTGTACTGGACCGAAACAACCCACCGACCTGATCCGCGCAAGCAAAAAGGCCTGCGATCACTCATTCCTTCGCACACGCATGAATTGACGGCTCGCTTTGCCAGCTACGCCGACTTGCCCGAATTCATGCGTATAGTCGAGGCAGTGGACGGATCGTCTGGAATCGAGCTGAGCAAGGGCACGGTGATCGTGGTCGGGAAGGGTGAAGGTAAACTTGCGTCGACCATCCTGCGATATCTGGAGACGATGAGAAGTGCCGCCCGCGCCGGTGACTTGCCGCAGGGCGCCATCGATGCCGATCTGGCCAGCCGGGCAGCCGGGGCCCTTCCCGCCGTGGCGAGGGTGTCGGCAGAGGCGCGGGCCTTCGGCCAGGATCTGCTGGAATTCCGCACGTCGCTGCAGTCCTCGGCGCACCGCGGTGTCGTGACCCCGACTTTGATCGCGGCATGCGTCCTGGTGTATATCGCCATGGTCGCGATGGGCGTGTCCTGGCTCTTTCCCTCACGCGAGCAATTGCTCAATTGGGGCGCCAGCCAAGGCATGAATGTGGTGCTCGACCGCGAATACTGGCGGCTGGCCACCACCATCTTTCTCCACGGTGGGTTGATCCATCTCGCCATGAATATGTGGAGTCTATTCGCGGTCGGGCCGCTCGTCGAACGGCTCTACGGCAATCTGGCCTTCGCCGTAATCTATCTGGCATCCGGGGTCGGGGCGCGCTCGCGAGCCTGACGGTATCTCCTCTGCGGGTTGGCGTCGGTGCTTCGGGAGCGATTTGCGGAATCCTGGGGGCACTCGTCGCCTTCCTGATCGTCCATCGCCGCGCGATACCCAAGTCGATACTCACGTCGTTCCGCGTCAGCTTGACTTCTGTTGTGATCCTGATGGCCATTCTGGGATACTTCGTGCCCAACATCGACCAGCAGGCACATCTCGGCGGACTGGGCACCGGCTTCTTTTGTGGGCTTTTGCTGACCCGGCCGTGGCCGGTCGTCTCGAGCCGGTGGGTTGCCATGCGGCGCGTCGCGGCGATGTTTCTGATCGCGGGCGCTCTGACAGCCGTGGTGGCGGCCGTGAGCGCACGCTCACGCGCTGCGATAACGCCGGCAGTGCGCTATGAAGCTGTCAACCTGCGGCTCAACCCCGCCCTCCTGGAGTTCGATGCGATCACGGCGGCGGCTCCGGGCACGATGATTTTGCTCAGAGATCGCGGTGACCCGGAGAAGTGCACGCGGCTTCTCGAAGACGTGCGAGCTTTGATCGGTCGAGCCCTGAAGAACCAGAAGGCCGCGCGGCGGGTGACCTCTTCCGACCCGCAACTCCGCAAGATGTTGAGCACGTTCGGCGAGGCTCAGGCCGGCCAGCTTGGCGGTCTTCGCGCCGCCCTTCGCTTCCTGCAGACCGGCGACTCCGATCACGTAAGCGGCGCCGGCGGCGTGCTCGAATCGATGACCGCAACCAGAAAAGCCATCCGCTCGTTTCGGCAAGAAGAGTTGACCTTCCAGCGCGCGAACAAGTTGATTCGCGACGATGTTGGGCCTTGAAAGTTGCGACTCCGGGACTGGTCATGTTAACGTTCTTGTCCCGAATCAGAGCGAAACCGCCCGTGCCAACAAGCCGACCCCTGGCCGCGCCGGCATCATCAAAGCCAAGAGCAGGAGCCCCGGTTGTGATCGAAAATCACCGTCCGTTCTGTTGTGTTCGCCCTGGACTCCGGCTGCTCGCCCTGGTGATCGGGCTGACGGGCTTTCCACGCATTGCGCGGGCCGATCTCGACGACTACGTCAAGAAGGCCGATCCGGCGTTTGCCTGGAGCCAAACAGGCAGCGCCAGCACCGCAGCCGGGGTGGTCACCAGCATCAAGCTGACGTCCCAGGAATGGCAGGGAATCACCTGGATCCACGATTTGCGGATCTACGAGCCGCGAGAAATCATTCATCCCGACGCCATGCTTCTCTTCATCACCGGGGGCGATAGCAGCCGCAAGGCTTCCGATGACGACCACAAGCAAGCGTTCGGCCTGGCCAAGGTTTGCGGCGCGCGGGTTGCCGTGTTGCCCCAGGTGCCAAACCAGCCCCTGCTCGACGGCAAGACCGAGGACCAGCTGATCGCCGAGACGTTCGTCCGCTATTTGCAAACAAAAGATGAGAACTGGCCGCTGCTCTTCCCCATGGTCAAGAGCGCCGTACGCGCGATGGACGCCGTCCAGGCATGGTCCAGGCAGAACGGCAAGCCCGTAACACGGTTCGTGGTAACGGGGGGCTCAAAGCGCGGCTGGACGACCTGGTTGACGGGTGCCGTTGACGACCGCGTGATCGCGATCGCCCCCATGGTGATCGTCATGCTGAACATGGGCCCGCAAGGCCCGAACCAGCTCAAGGTCTGGGGCAAGTATAGCGAGCAGATCGGCGACTACGTCGAGCGCGGATTGATGGAAACGGTCGCGACCGAGACGGGCACGAAACTCTGGAAGATGGTTGATCCGTTCACGCAACGCGAGCGGCTGATCAAACCCAAGCTCCTGATCAACGGCGCCAACGACCGATACTGGACTCTCAATGCGCTGGACCTTTACTGGAAAGAGCTGCAGGGGCCGAAGTACTTGATCGAGCTGCCGAATGCGGGCCACGACTTGAAAGTGAACCGCGAGTGGGCGACCTCGGGCCTGGGGGCGTTCTTCCATCATGTCGTGCTGAATCGCCCGATGCCGCAGCTCACCTGGGATTTTGCCGAAGGCGCCAGCCGCGATTACCACGTCACGATCCGTTCGACCCCCGCGCCTCAGGCAGCCCGGCTCTGGACGGCGCGCTCCGAAAACCGCGACTTCCGCGAGTCGAAATGGACTGACTCACCCATGAAGCCCGGCGAAACAATCAGCTACCACGGCCAAGCCCCCAGCTCCGGCCGCCTCGCCCTCTTCGGTGAAGTGGAGTACCAGCTCAATGGAATTCCGTTCCACCTGACGACGACGTTCTATGAGCCGGGGCTCGACAAGAAGTAGGCTTTGCCACACGACAGGGAGACTTCGATGCACGACCGAAGGATGCGCTTGGTGGGTGCTCTTGCGGCTCTGACCCTACTCTCTACGCCCATCGCCGCCTGCGCTCAGTCGCTCGATCCGATTGTTTACACCGTCACCATTCCGAAGCCTGCCTCGCACACAGCCGAGGTCGAGGCGATATTTCCCACGTCCGGCGCGCCCTGCCATCGAGCTCATGATGGCGGTGTGGTCTCCCGGGTATTATCGCGTTGAGGATTACGCCAGACGGGTCGAGGAACTCTCTGCCAAAGCGCCCGAATTCCCGGAGCTGCACGTCGAGCATCCCGAAAAGAACCGCTGGCGAGTGGAGACGCGTGGCAAGGCCAAGGTCACAATCAAATACAAGCTCGTTTGTGACCGCTCATCGGTAACATCCGACTACGTCGGTGACTCCTTTGCTGTGTTCAACGGTGCGCCGACGTTCATCACGCTGCTCGAGAAAGTAAGGCGTCCGCACGAAGTCCGGTTCGAGTTGCCACCCGCGTGGAAACAGACAATGACGGCGCTTGAGCCCACAACCGATCACGAGCCTCACCATTACCGGGCCAGAGACTACGAAACCCTGGTCGATTCACCCGTCGTGGCCGGGAACCCCTCGATCCATGAGTTCGAGGTCGACGGCAGCAAGCATCTTCTCGTCGATATCGGCGAGACCGGCCCCTGGGACGGCGCCCAGGCTGCAAACGAGCTCCAGAAGCTCGTGGAAGAGAACCGTCGTCTCTGGGGCTTCCTCCCATTCAAGAGATACGTGTTCTTGAACGTCTTCCGCCGGGGAGGCGGAGGGCTCGAACACAAAGACTCGACGTTGCTCACGGCCGCTCCGCCCCGAGCGGCTTATGCACCGAGAAACTTTCGCTGGCTTTCGTTCGTGAGCCACGAGTATTTTCACGCCTTCAACGTCAAAAGGCTTCGGCCCCTCGAGCTCGGGCCGTTTGATTTTGAGCACCCGCCCAGCACGAGCAGCCTCTGGATCGCCGAGGGCTTCACCAGCTATTACGGCGAGCTGATCGTCGCGCGTAGCGGCCTGGGCACGACCAACGATTTTCTCACATCTTTGTCGTCACACATCGATCAGGTCCAGAACTCGCCGGGCCGCCTCGTGCAATCGCTCGAGCAGTCTTCGCTCGACGTCTGGTCATCCGGCGTCTCCGGCGTGGGGCGAAACCGCGACAAGACGGTCGACTACTACGCCAAGGGACCGATCGTCGGCTTCCTGCTCGACGCGCGGATTCAGCGAGCAACAAGCGGCAAAAAAAGCCTGGACGATGTGATGCGGCAAGCTTACAAGCTCTATGCAGGCGAGCGAGGATTCACTCCCGAAGAATTCCGACTGACGGCCCAAGAGATCGCGGGCGCCGACCTCAAGGAGTGGTTCCGAAAGAACATCTCGTCGACGGAAGAACTCGATTATACCGAGGCACTCGACTGGTTCGGACTCCGGTTCGCTCCCGACCCGCCGCCTGACCCCGAGGCGAAGCAACCGCCGAAGAAGAAGTGGAAGCTCGAGGTTCGCGAGGGCGCGACGGACGACCAGAAGTCCCATCTGAAAAAGCTGACCGCACCGTCCGGCAAGGTATAAGGTGCCAGATCAGGGTGCGATGCTCGTTATGAGCGTTCACACTCGTAGCCGGCCCCGGCGATCCGAATCTGTCAAACACGATCTGGGCGTCACCGCGCGTGCGGCTCGACGTGCACGAGCACATCCCGGATCGCCGCCACATTCTGCTTGATGTGATCCTTCACGGCATGTGCAATCGAGTGGCCGACTTCAACCGTGAAGTCGGGCTCCACCTCGATGTGGATATCGACAAGGTATTCGAGCCCAGCCTTTCGCACGCGAAGTGTCTCGACCCCGAGCACCCCGCCGACCGAGGACGCCGCGCTTCGGACCGCTGCCAGCACTTCCGGCGGAGCTTGCCGGTCCATCAGGTCGTTTATGTTGTCTCGCAGAAGGCGTCCGCCGATCCAGAGCACCGTCGCAGCGATGATCGACGCCGCGAAGTGATCGGCCCACTGCCACCACGGTCCACCCCACTTCGCCAGCGACACTCCCAAAACGACCGCGAGCCCGCCGAAGGCGTCCAGCCGGTAATCCCATGCTGTTGCCAGTAGTGCACTCGACCCGGTGCGACGAGCAATCCGGCTCGCGTAACGATAGAGCCCTTCTTGCAATATCGAGGCGCAACCGGCAATGACGAGCGTGTATGTCTGGGGAGGCAGAGGCGGCTGGCCAGCGGTCGCAACCACCTCCCACGCGATCCCAGCCCCCAACCCGAGCAGCAAAAGCGCCAGCCCCGCGCCGGCAACGGCCTCCATTCTCCCGTGCCCGTACGGATGCTCGATGTCGGCGGGCCGCTCTGCCACGAGCAAGGCTGCCGAGAGGCCGCCGGAGACTGCGCCATCAACGAGTGAATGGACGGCATCGGAGAGCAACGCCAGCGAATTTCCGAAGTAGCCCCCGAGGAATTTCGCGAGTCCGAGGCCCAGACTCACAGCCACGCCCCACCGCGCGGCTCTGCGGACAGCACGGTAGGGATTGGCGGTGGAAACCATCGGAGCATTATGAAGATGATCTCGAGCAGAGGCCAGCGGCAATCCTCAGGGATAAATCGGAACGGATCATGTCGCTCACTTGGTTGAGTCGCCTGGCTTCGGCCTAGCTTGCCGGTGCGCGCCACCTTCGAGGTAGGTCCTGAAGTCCTCTGGTTTTCCCGGCGGCGCCATCTCAAATTTGATGCGAACCTTGTCTTCCTTTTCCTTCGTGTAAGTCAATCGAAACCGCGGGGCTGCCGCTGCCGCTTCACTCTGAAACGTCAGCGTCTGCTTGTCATCAGACACCGTTGCCACGTAGTTGATCACGTGCCCTTCACTGTCGAAATAGATCGCGCGCTTCGGTCCGTTTTGATCGCCCTGGTAGACGACCATGAGGTCTTCATGCGAAAACGCCGGCCGCCCGGCCGACGCCGGGAAATCGGTGCGGCTCTTGCGCACCAGCACCTTCTTTTGCAGGTCCCACGCGAAGGAGAATTCTCCAGACCCCTTGCCTGGCTCACCGCCGCCCTCGCCCATCCACTGCCCTACGAGAAAATCATAAGGCTTCCAAGCATCATCGTCCGGAGATCCCCACGCCGCGCTAGATGCGGCAATTGATGTGAACAGAAAACCGACCATCAATTTGGCGGTCATTGTTTCGCCTTTGCTGGAAAGAACCGTGATGCGGATATAAGTGCCGTAATAGTATACAAAATAATAGGTACCATTGCAAGGTCCAGCCGCGCCATGTGGGGCGAATGGTACGTTGAGCTTGCCCCCAAAGCTCTGAGCGCCTAGGATAAACCGTGCGATTTCATCGAACGCTTACTGGGGTTCTTTCCGGGTAGGAACCATGCCGACCACTTTCACCAATCTACGTTTCGCATGGATCGCCCTGACGGCGGTCGTGGGTGCGTCGCTGGTGACGGGCGATGCGCGTGCCGCCTGTACGTCAATGCCGGACGCCGGAGCATGTCGGGCGGTGTGCTGCTGCGAGCCACCAGAATCGGCCACGCCGATTCGGGCTGCTGTACCGGCGACGGTCGCTCAACCCATTCCGTTCGAACGCGGGAATGTCTGTCCGGATCGAGCCGGATGTCATTGCCGTCCGCAAGCTCCGACCGCCCCGGCACCCAAGGAACGACGTGCTGAGGAAAGCCGTCCTGATACGGGACGTAATGTCGCCGCTGCGTGGCTCAAAACAGGCGGCGTTTCCCGTCCGTTTGTCGGCGCAGTCCCGCCCGCTGTCAGCTCGCCGCACAAATCGCCTCTCTATCTCCGCAACGCCCGACTTCTGATCTGAAAAAAGCCCCTGCATCGAGGTCTGCGATCCTCGTGCGTTCGGCGTCCGCAATTCGGTCCGTCTCGGGCCTGAATGCCGCCACGCGCCAGATTTCGAGCAGCCCTCTAGCCGGGGACGAGGAAGGCGGTCCGTGCTAACGGATCGTCCTCCCCCTCCCTTGTTAGGGAGTGGGAACGCGCCGTTCGCAACGTGCGTGCGGCCGATTCTAAGGTCATGAAGTTGTTAGGAGATGGATCATGAAACGCCGTCGAGTGTTAGGCATCGTCGGGGCGCTGGCTATCGCCGCCGTGATGGGCGTTGGTGCGGGCGCCGTCGAGAAGTCGAAGGTGTTAAAGCCGGCTAGCACATGCTGCTGCGGCGATAACTGCGGGTGTGGCTCCAGTTGCGCCGGCAAATGCTGCGGCAGCTCCGCTTGTTGTGGGGCTTCCTGTTGCTGCGACTCGGGCAGCGAGCTGGCGGCTCGCTGACCGTTGGGAGGGCCGGTCCCCGGCGGATACCAGGGACCGGCTCCGGTCACAACCCGAAGGTGAGACGCACGGGAGCGGGCCGCACGGGGCGGCCCGCCCCCTTCCCATTGTACGGGATGCGGCTCGCTGTTCAGAATGGGTTGCAGTCAATCCTGCGCCTTCGGTGGGCCGGGATATTCCCAGTCGAACGTGACCTCGAACGGCTTCCACCACGGCTCGACGCCGGTGGCGCGGTCGGCGTGGCGGCCCAGCTCGATCGCAATGGAATAGGTCAGTTTGAAGTGACCGGCATGGGGCATGTCGATGCTGGCCCCATAGTGCAGCCCGTCGCGCGCCATCATGGGCATCATCGGGCCGCGGATTGACTCGGGTAATCCCGCTTTGGCGCCCGAGTCCAGCGGCTCGATCACGTAGTGCACGATCAGGTAGGGCACGAATTCGTCCTTGGGAAACCCATTGCGATTGCCCTCCGTGGCATGAATATCAGCCTCGAGGTGAATCAGCGACGGCAAAGCCGGCGCTGGCATTCCCTCCATCTCAACCGGGGGAAGATAAACGGCGGCAATCCGGATCTGGTTCTTCTCGACTTCCTCACCGATCGGATATTCGCGAAAGCCCGCCGGCGGCCGGTGGCCGGCAGGTGCTGGCTTCTCGGAAGACTCTGGCGGGTTGTTCGACGACTTGCGCTGGCCCCAGCCTTTCCAGTTCAGATTCAATGCGAGGACCGCCGCCACGCTCGCGAGGATCAGGGCGACCACGCTCGGACCGATCCACCGCTGGGCCACTGCGAGCCTCCCCGGCTGTTTCGTTTCACCCGCGCTTGGCCACGAGCTTGATGCCCGGGGGCTTGCCCGCGCTCGTTCCCAGCACGGATCGTGGTACGACCAGCCACGCGGCGACGGCACCGAAGAGCAGCAGGCCCTGGACCGACAGGACCTGAAGATTGGGAAAAACACCGGCCCACGGCAGGCCCCGGCCTATCCACGGGAGATTCGTCGTGATCAGGACGCCCGCATTCTGAAGCTCGAAGACGCCATTGCCGGCAAACACGATCGCCAGGACGAAGAGAAATAGACCCGAGACCTTGAAGAAGAGCTGAATCGGCACCCGCACGCTGCTGGCTCGAATGACGGTAGCAACGAGCGCCAGAACGACTGCGCCCACCACAATGCCCGCAGCCAGTCCCAGGAGTCCCAGGCGCGTCCGGCCCTCGCTTCCCAGCAGGGCCTGATACAGCAGCGATGTCTCGGCCCCTTCGCGATACACCGCAAGGAACGCCGTGAGAGCCAGCGTGCCCTGCCCGCCCAGCGCAATCCCGCGACGCGTGCGCTGTGCCAGGTAATCGGTCCACCGCTTTGCTTCGAATCGTGAAACCAGCCAGTAGCTGACATAGAAGAGCACGGCCGCCGCCACCAGCATCACGGCCCCTTCGAGCGTTTCGCGAGCCGCGCCCGCTGCACTTGCAATCAAAAAGTTAAGCGCCACCGCAGTCACGGCGCTGGCAAGGGCGGCCGCCCCGATCCCCCACCAGATTGCTCGAACCGAACGTACTCTCACTTGCGATAGCGCGCCGGCAAGATCCTGCTCGGCTGAAGATCCTTTCGCCAGGGCCACCCCGCCGCTCTCGCCGGGTTCTCGCAGCACGGCCGCGCTCGTGGCCTTGCCGACCAGTGCCAGCAACATGGCCACGATCAGGATGACCTCGACGCCTTCGCGCACAATCGTGACGAATGACGCAACGAAAGCCGAGCCAAATCGGCCTGCCGGCTGAGATTCGAGACGCGCCACCAGACGCTCGACTTCCCCTCTCAAGAGGTCGAGGCGGGCCGAAAAGCGCATCACCTTTCAAGCCCTCGGAGACATCACCGCGCAGTTGATTGAACTGAATTTCGAGCGGACGAACATCTTGCGGTCTGCGCCCGAGCACATCGCGCTCAATCGGCTCGAAATCCGTCATGTAAACCGTGGTGAGCTCCGAGGCAGCCTCGATTGCGCCGTCGGCTTCGGCGACCAGTTCAACACGCCGAAAACCACGCGTGAGCTCCTGGAGAAGTTGTTGGGAATCTCCACTGGCCGAAGGGTCGCTCGGATAGTCGACATCTGTTGCGGCCACGCTGATCGCGTCGATCTTCGACCGGTCCGTCACGCCTTTGTCGTTGAGCTCCTTCGTGACCGCGACCAGTGCGACCATCAACAAATCGCACGACCTCGTCAGTTCGGATGCGTCCCGTCGTTTGTTCGCGCCGATCTCGCGAACCAATATCCGGATTGCGCGGAACTGCCGTTCCAGCTCACCCTTCCTGCGGAAACCCAGGTACCTCTGCACGGCCGTTTCGAGGTCCGATGCCTCGAACTCGACCCAGTACGCGTCGTCCGCCAGCCGCAACGCCCTTTTCGTATCTGCGGAATGGATGGCCGCGTCGCGGCTCTCGGCCAGCGTGACACTGATCCGATCGACGACATCCGCCCACGGCCGCACCGGAGCATCGGCACGACTCGAGTTGCTTGTGGTTCTGCCCACCACGCCCTCCGGCAAGGTCAAGGCCAGCGGCGGCAGCTCGATGTGCGTTGCGTCCGGGAACTCGAACTCGGTGCCTAGCGGTTCGCCCATCTCATGCCAGACAGTGAGCCGATAGTGTCCGGCAGGCACTCCGGTCAGTCGAAACCGCCCGTCACGATCACATACCTGGAACCAGGGGCTCGGGCTGACAATAACATATCCGCGCATGTGATGATGAATATCACACGTAAGCTTCATCACGCCCGCGTGGGTTGGCGTGAAATCCAGAGGCTGTCCCGGCGCCATCGCTTGATTGACCGAGTCACCGGGCGAGACCACGTGCACATTGTGCGTTTCACTGTCCTGGTTGGTGAATCGAACGGTTCGTCCCAGCGCGATCGCCTGCACCCGCGGCACGAACTGGAGCCCGCGCTGATTCACCAGCGCCAGATCAGCCAATCGGGGTTCACCCGCCGCCGCTTCAGGTCCGGAACGTTCGGACAGCGCGCCCATCCCGGGCGCGGCGACCGGCGTCAAGTAGACGACGGCCGGGCTCGCCGCCGGCGAGCAAACATCCGGCATACGCACCACGCCCGACACATCGGCCCCGTCGGGCTTGCGCGCGCCCAGACAGAAAAACGTCTCGCTCAACAGCACCAGAACGATCAGATAGCTCCGACGTCGTCCCCGAGCCATCGCCGTAGTCATCCCCTTCAGGCGCATGCACGCACAACCCCAAAAGCCCGCACGACCCATTGTAATTGAGATTGAGTCTCAATTACAATGAAATTATAGTCTGTCTTTCGGGAACGCGTCAACAGGGCTGGTCACTCTTCGTTTGGCTTTCGGCGTGACACTGACTTACAGTCCATTCTCGGGTGTTCAGGCTCGTCCTGATCAACCTGGAGCGTATCTTGAACGCATCGAAAGTTGTCCGAACTGGCGATCCGGCTGAGACGGTGTATCAGGGGCCGGTGGTGGTGACCAGTGTGGAGATCGGGGGTCGGGCGATTCGGATCGTGCGCCCGGCCGACCCGGACCGGCTTCTGGATGATCCGGCGGTGCTGGACTGGAACCGCCGTGACGATTACATGCCCTACTGGGCGTATCTCTGGCCTGGGGCATATCTTCTGGCCGAAACCGTGATGCGCGAACTCTCGCCCACCAAAAAGGTGTCAGGAACCTTTCTCCGGCCCGACACGCTCGAAATCGGCTGTGGGCTGGGACTTGCGGGACTGGCGGCTCTGGCATGCGGACGCACGGTGACTTTTACCGATTACGACCAGGCACCGCTCGACTTCGTCGCTCGAAGTATCGCCGAGAATGCTTTTGACCCGGCGCGCTTCCACCTTCGCCGGCTCGACTGGCGTGACCTGCCCGAGGAGCAGTTCCCTGTCATCCTGGGTGCGGACGTGATCTACGAGCGACCGCTCGTACCGTTAGTGGCCAATCTACTGGCCAAGCTGCTCGCGCCCGGTGGACTGGGCATGATCGCCACCCCCTACCGCGTGGCTGCCGAGGCTTTCCCGGCCGCCGCGACCGCAGCCGGTCTTGCATGCGAGGCTGAACCCGTTCAGAGCAGCCAGGGCATTGGCCGTTCGATCGAAGGAACGGTCTACCGCGTGACGCGAGAGATTTGATCCGGCGAGCGGGTGAAACTCGGAAGGAAACTCACAACTCAACTTCGGTTCGATCGAAGCGTCCCGATGATCTGCCGCAGATCGGTCACACCCGCTTCCTCAAGCCGGCCCGTCAGGTCATCGATCATTCGTTCGGAGGCGGTGGGGTCATAGAAAGTCGCCGTGCCCACCTGGATGGCTGACGCCCCCGCCACCATGAATTCGAGCGCGTCGTCGGCCGTCGCGATACCGCCGATTCCGATGATCGGAAGCTGAGGTAACGCCCTGGCCACTTCCCAGACCATCCGCAAAGCGATCGGCTTGATGGCCGGCCCGGAGAGCCCCCCCACGTCGTAGGCGAGAATCGGTCTGCGCCTGCGCCAATCAACGGCCATGCCGCGAATCGTGTTGATCAGGCTGACCGCGTCGGCACCGGCCTCGGCGGCAGCCGCGGCGATCGCGACGATGTCGGTCACGTTCGGTGTCAGCTTGGCAATGATCGGCAGCGGGCAAGCCGCGCGAACGCGCCGCACCAGCTTGCCCACGGTCCTGGGCTCGACGCCGAGGTCGAGCCCGCGGCTCACGTTCGGGCACGAGATATTCAGCTCGATCGCCGCGAGGCCGGGCTCGGTACCTAGCATTTCCGCCATGGCGACGAACTGGTCTTCGTCTTCCCCGGCGATGTTGGCGATCACCGCCGTGCCGATCGGTGCGCAGATAGGGAAGATGGTGGGTGACGAAGTGCTCGATGCCGTCGTTGTCCAGCCCGATCGCATTGAGTAATCCCGACGCCGTCTCGGCAGTGCGCGGAGTGGGGTTGCCCGCGCGGCTTGAAGGTCACGGTCTTGGGAATCACGCCCCCCAGCCGCTCGATCCGGACGAACGGCACCATCTCGCGGACGTAGCCGAACGTTCCCGACGCCACCAGTACGGGGTTCTCAAGCGCAATACGCCCCAGCATGAGCCTCAAGTCGACCATGCAGTTTCTCTTTGGTCACGACAAGCTGACAGGACTGGGCTTCACGATTGAGACCGAAGGCGAAACTCTAACATGCGGGTTGACAAGAACCAAGTCGAACGGTGAATCTCGATGCGGCGCCCTGTATCGTATTCATGGGGAGGTTCTTCGACGACGGTGAATGACACTCTGCGAATTGATCTGTCGCGCAAGAGCCCGTTCTTGACCATCTGGACGCGGCCCAGGGCGACGATCCGGAGTATTGTCGACCAGGATCCTACGTTCCGCGTGCTGCCGATCGCCATGATTGGTGGGGTCGTTCAGGCGCTTCAGATGGAAAGCCTCTTCAGCACCGGCTCCCTGTTCAGCATTCCGGTCATCTTGTTGATCGCCGTCGCGGTCGGGGCGCCGTTCGGAATAATCCTCTTGTATGTGGGAGCCTGGATCGTCGAACTGAGCTGTCGCCTGCTCGGCGGCCAGGCCCGCTCGCGAGACGTTCGTGCGGCGCTGGCCTGGTCGCTGGTGCCCTTCCTGGCCACGATCCCGCTGGGAATCATCCGGATTGCGTTCCTTGGCAAAGACATGTTCATTTTCGGGAGGGTGGATCCCTTTGCCCATCCCATTCTAGTGTACGGGACGGGGATCCCGGAGCTGGTCGTATCGATCTGGTGCTTGGTGGTCACCGTCAAGACCCTCGGCGAGGTCCAGCATTTCTCAGACTTCAGAGCACTTAATTCGATGCTGTTGCTTCTGGTGCCCCCGGTCGTTTTGATTGTGGTCCTTGCATTTGCCGCGTATTTTCTTCTACCGAAGCTGCTCTATTGAAAGCACCGAGAAACCATCGCTCATGACCGATTCATCCGACCTTTCCGCAGAGCTCGAATTCACCAAAGCCCTCGCCTCCGAAGCCGCCGCAGTTGCCAAACGGCGGTGCCACCAAGTGACGCCTCAGGAGAAGGCCAATCTGAGCTACGTCACCGACCTCGATCATGACCTGGAAACCATGATTCGCCAGCGTCTTGGCGCCCGTTTTCCCGACGATGCGTTGAGCGGCGAGGAATTTGCCGCATCCGGCGGCAAGGGACCGCGGCGCTGGTCGATCGATCCAATCGACGGCACCGGCAATCTGGTGCACGGACTGCCTCTGTGGTCCATCAGCATCGGTTTGATCGTCGCTGGCGAGCCAACGCTGGGCGTGATTGTCATCCCACCCCTCGACGAGCTCTTCTGGGCAGTCAAAGGGGCAGGCGCCTGGCGCGGCGGCGAGCGGCTGCACGTCCGTGACGCCCTGAGTTTCCACGATCAAGACAACGTCTGCCTTTCGACGAACGCCCTCCGGGTCGTCGATCCGCGCTCGCTTCCCGGCCGTCTGCGCGACCTGGGAAGCGCCTGCTGCGAACAATCATTCGTTGCGTCCAACCGGCTTCAAGCCTCCATCCTGCTCGGCGAGCACGAACACGACATCGCCGCGGGAGTCGTCATCACGAGTGAGGCCGGCTGCAATTTCGGCAACCTGGCCGGCGAACACCTCACCGCCGCCGAAATGATTCGCCGCACACCGATCAAAACCCCGACATTCGTGGCCGCCCCCGGGCGATTACTCGCTCTCCAAGGCATGGCGCGCCCGCTAGCGGCCAAGTGACGACTGACAACCAACAACTGACAACTGACAACTGACAATTGACAAATGGATTACTGGGGCGTCAAAAGCTACGAAAACGACGAATCAGGCGATGCCCTCGATGCGGGTTTCGTTCGGGTTCACGGTAAGCGTTACGAAGAGCTGATGGACGATCGCAACCCGCTCTCGTTCGAGCAAGTTCAAGCAAAGCTTGCAAACGCGCAAACCCTGGAGTCCTCGATTGCGGCGCTAAAGGAATCACTCGCGCTCACAGACCCGCCCGAAGAGTGGGACGAGACGGCGCGCCTCGCGCTGGCAGGCGTCGTGGTGCGTCACGCCGAGCTCGGTGTTCCCATCCCTCCGGAGTGGCTCGCACGCGTGATCGACTGGCTCGAAAATGAGGACGTCGAGTGGGAAGACGCAACCGCCCGCCAATTGCGCCGGCAGAAGGAAATCAAACTGCTGCGCCGCGCCGCTGACTGAAATCCTCAGCTTCTAGACGCCAGCGGGCGACTCCATCCCCTGCGCCACTTTGCCGCGCCGCCATCAAGCGTGGCAGCTCCGCCGCCATTTGCTCGAACACCGGCGCCCAATCGCCCCACCGCTCTTGCCGGAAGAGTCGCATCGAAGGATACCAGGGACTGTCTGAGCGAGCCTCGAGCCAGCGCGCGTCGGCTGCGAACGAAAGTGCCAACCATACGGGAACGCCAATCGCCCCGGCAAGATGCCCCAGCGACGTATCCGGAGTGATGATCAGGTCGATCGATCGCATGGCCGCCGCGGTCTCCATGAAGTCGTTTAGTTTTTCGCCGATGCTGGTCACTGCGAACCGGCTCTGCACCTCGCCAAGCTGCTCGAGCCCGTGAATACGCTGGAGGCTGATAAGTTGAGCGCCCGAAGTTTTGGCCACGGGCTCGAGCTCCACAAGACGAAACGACCGCTCACGATCGCGCCGATATGTCGGATTTCCCTGCCAGGCCACGCCGATCTTGAAAGACGGCGATGATCCGATTTCTGCGTGCCAGTGGCTCACGAGCGCGGCGTCGGGCGACAGATAGGGAATGCGAGCCGGCACCGAGCTCAGCCTCGTTTCGAAGGCCAGCGGCAGGCTCATCAGCGGGGCGTGCACCGTGAACTCGGGCAGGACCGAGCCTTCGGGAACAACTTGCTCCACGCCCGGACAGCTCGCGATCAGCCGGGCTATCGGTTTTTGACAGGCGACGATCACATGGCCGCCGCGCTCGCGCACCATGGGCGCGTAGCGAATGAACTGAATCGTGTCACCGAAGCCGTGGTCGGCGTAGAGCAGGATCGGTCGACCCCCTAGCGGACTGCCATCCCATCGGGGCGCCGCGATCGGGGGAATCGCGTAGGCCCGGCACTTGAGACGCCACTCGTATTCGCGCCATCCGCGCTCGAAGTCGCCCATCTGCAGCCACGCCAGGGCCCGGTTCAAATGCATTTCGGGATTGTCCGGCTTGAGCTCCAGCGCCTTCTCATAGCAGGCTACCGACTCGGCCAGGTGTCCCTGAGCGCGCAGCGCGTTTCCCAGGTTGTTGTAGGCATCGAAATAGCTGGAATCAATCTCGATGGCACGCCGATAGCAGGCGACCGCGCTTTCGAGATTGCCTTCTTCCTTGAGGGAGTTGCCGAGGTTACTGTGGGCCTCGGCGTAGTCGGGCTTGATCCGAAGGGCGATCCGCAAGCTCGCCGCCGCTTCGCGGGGCATTCCCAGAGCCTGAAGCGCGACACCCACGTTGTTGAGCGTTGCGACATGATCGGGCTCAAGTCGCAGCACTCGCTCGTAGTTCGCCAGAGATTCGGTGGTGTTTCCCAGAAGCTGGTTGACCGAGCCCAGCAGGTACCACGCTTGCGCAAACGACGGATCACCCTGGGTCAGCCCGAAGAGATGTTGCCGGGCACCCGGCAGATCTCCAGCCTGAACCATTTTCCAGACGATTGCCAGTTTTTCTTGATTCGTGGCCATCGGCAAGGGGATCAAATGGTCGAAATCCATGACACACCCCACGCTCGGTACTCGCCGAGGACATTACTCTAGCAAAGGTGCTTGAGTTATCCTATTCCTTCAGGTGCGCTCCGTGCAGGAATCGCGCACGGAACTCTGCTAGATAATTGTACTTTCGTCTATATGGACTTCGTCCCGATGTCAGAACCTCGAAAAATCGACCGGCAATCGCTTGCGCCGCGGCTGGAGCGCGCATTTGAGTTCGCGGCAAGGCAGGTCCGAGCGCTCGTCGAGCGCGACCCGGACTTTTTTCCGATCTATACTCGAACTGGCCGCTGGCGTCATGACGGTGAGGGCTGGACCGACTGGTGCGCAGGTTTCCACGCCGGGATGATGTGGCTCCTGGCCGAGCGGACGAGCGAGCTCGAGTGGCGGCAGCGCGCCATTCACTACACGCGTCTGCTCGAGCACAAGCAGTACGACCGTGACGTTCACGACCTGGGCTTCATCTTCTTGAACACATATCTTCCCTGGTATCGCTCGACCGGCGAGAACCGCCTGCGCGAGGTGCTCGTCACGGCCGGCCGCACGCTTGCCCTTCGCTTTAACGAGAAGGGGCGGTATCTTCGCTCGTTCGTCGCGCCGGAGAGCCTCTTCATCGACATCATGATGAACGTGCCGCTCGTCTTTTACGCGGCGGCCGTCTCTGGCGACGGGGAGCTCGATCGGCTGGCACGTGCACATTGCGATACCACCGCAAGGACGCTGGTCCGCGCCGATGGCTCAACGGCTCATGAAGGCATTTTTGATCTCGACAGCGGCGAGTTTCTGCACCAGTCCACTCAACAGGGGCTGCACCCCGGGTCGACCTGGGCCCGCGGCCTGGCCTGGTCGCTGTATGGGTTCACCACAGTGTTCGCTTTCACCGGTCGTGATTTGGATCTCGCCGTCGCCATGCTCTGCGCCGACTGTTTCATCAACCGGTGCCCGGCGAGTTTCGTCCCGCCCTGGGATTTCGATGTCCCCCCCGGCCCCGACCGGATCGACGATAGCTCCTCGGCCGCGATCGCGGCGTCGGGCTTGTGGGACCTGGCCGCGGCTCTGGAATCGCGCGTGCCTGCGAAGGCCATGCGCTACCGCGACGCCGCGCTTCAGATTCTCGACTCTCTCTGCACCGCGCAATACGTCGCTTGGACGACACCGGGCTGGGAAGGAGTTTTGATGCACGGTGTCTATCATTTCCACAAAAAACTGGGCGTCGACGAATCGGTCATGTGGGGCGATTTCTTCTTCCTCGAAGCCGTCGACAAGGTCCTGGGGAGGCGGGCCACTCAAACAGCGGCATTTCTGCCGCTCGCGCGCTTTGCCTGAACTGGATGTGCTCGCTTGCGGCCTGCCGTCTCGCAGTTGCCCCTCGACGTGCTACACTATGGCACGCGCTTGAAACTGCGAGGCCCAGCGCGAATCGAGTGGCTCAAGCTGCAAGGACTTTGACCATGTCTCCCGATGAACCACGAGAAGAGAACGAGCCTGGCGAAGAGTCCGAGCGAGCACGGCCTGTGGGAGGCGTGCATCTGCCGATCTACGAGCCGGAGGGCGTCGATGTGCTCGATTCCGACGACGACGACGACGACGACAACGACAACGACGACGACGACGACGACAACGACAACGACGACGACGACGAGCTCGATACCGAGGACGAATCTCTGGACTCGATCGAGGAAGAGCCTCGTACCGTGCTGATCACGGGTGCCTGCGGCAATATCGGCCGCAAGCTTCGCAGAGCGTGGGCCGACGTCTACGACCTCGTGCTCATCGATCGGCTCGACGATCCGGACGATCCCGAGATCATCACCGCTGACCTCGAAATCCTGGACGATGACTGGATCACTCACTTTCACGGGGTCGACACCGTCGTTCACCTGGCGGCCAACACGGATGAGCACGCTTCCTGGGACGACCTGATCGGCCCGAACCTCGACGTGCTGGCGAACGTTTTTCACGCCGCGGCCCTGGCCGGTGTCGAACGGGTCGTCTTCGCGAGCTCGAACCACGTCATGGGCGGGCGCAGACCAGCGACGACGAACCGATCGGCATCGACTCGATCCCGATGCCCGATGGGCCTTACGCCATCAGCAAGCTGGTCGGCGAGCGATTGGGCCGCAGTCTGGGCCGGGCCTTCGACATGACCTTCATCGCCTTGAGATTGGGCCACATTCAGCAAGGACCGAATCGGCCCGAGACTCTACCCGACGAATGGGCCCGCCAGATGTGGCTGTCCAACGCCGACCTGGTGCGACTGTTCGATTGTGCCGTCGAAGCCGAGATCGACGACCGCTCTTACGTCGTCGTCAACGGCATGTCGCGCAACCACGGAATGCGCTGGGACCTTTCCGAAGCCGCCGAGCTGCTGGGGTTCCTGCCCGAAGACGACGCGTTCGCGGAAGCGAAATGACGGCTCATCGCTTTCAAATCCTGGCCCTCGATGTCGACGGGACTCTGCTCGACCCCGACGGCACGCTGCGGCCCCGTACGCTCGAGGCCGTCGCTGCCGCAGCCCGGGCGGGTATCCGCCCGGTTCTCTGCACCGGCCGTCGCTACCGCCGCGCCGCGTCCGTCGCCCGCGAGCTCGAAATCGACACCCCGCTGGTCTGCAACTCCGGTTCCATCATCAAAGATCCCTCGACCGACCGCACGATCTGGAGAGCCGACTTTGACGCCTCGTTGTCTGCCGAGGTGCTCGATCTGTTCCAGAGCCAGGATCAGCCGGCGATCGTGTTCACCGACCGCGGTCCCCACGAAGCCGATTTCGTGGTCGCCGGCTACCCGACAGGGCGCGACGACTTCGACGATTACGTCGGCCAGAACCGCGAGCACGCCGAGATTGACGGACAGTGGCGGCCCCGGCACGTGCGGGCGGGCGACCACGATCCGGGCGAAGCGGGAGGCGACTCTCTTTTTCACATCTGCGCGATCGGTCCCCACAGCGATATGCTCGAATTCCAAGCGGCCGCCCATGGGCGGATCGCCGGGCGCATCCAGACGTTCGTTCAGCGTTTCGGGAAATACCGAGGCACGATGTGCGAAATTCTCCGTCACGACGCCGGTAAATGGACTGCGATCTTGCACCTGGCGCAGCTCTGGCGGGTCGATCCTTCCGCAATCTGTGCCGTCGGGGATGACGTGAACGACATCCCCATGATCCGCAATGCGGCGCTGGGCGTGGCCATGGGCCACGCCCGTCCCGAAGTCCTCGCCGCCGCCGATCTCGTCACCGGCGGCCACGACGAGGACGGCGTGGCGCTCTTCGTCGAAAACGTCCTGCTTTCGGTCAGGCTTCCCGCCTGACGTTCACCTGTAGGTCAGGCTTTAGCCTGACGTTTCCGCAAAAGGGCCGAAATTGTTGCGCGAAGAACCCGTCGATCGCGATCTCCCATCCTCATGGATCAGCGAAGCCGCCGGCGCTTGCGATCAAACTCTCGTAGAGAACTGGCTGCTCCGGCTTGCTCGTGAGCGGTTTCGATCGCGAAAGACCGGAAAAACCCACGACTTCTTTGTCGCTTACCTCAAGGACGGCGTCCACGTCGTGGCGCTGACGCCCGATGATCAACTCGTGATGGTCCGACAGTTCCGTGTCGGATTGCATCACGACAGCCTCGAGACACCGGGAGGTCTGGTTGAAGAAGGAGAAGATCCCGCGGAGGCGGGGGCGCGAGAGCTCCTGGAAGAGACCGGCTATGCGGGCGACACGCCCGAGCTGCTCGGCACGATCTCGCCCAACCCGGGACTTCTGGCTCAACGGATCTCGACGATTGTCATTCGCAATGCGACGCGGATTGCCGAGCCCAATCCCGATCAGACCGAGGAACTGACCGTCGAGCTGGTTCCCGTCGCCAAGGTCTTCGAGCTCATCAAACGCGGCGAGATCGAACACGGAGTCTGCGCAGCCGGCCTGCTCCTGTGGCTGGCTGATCGCGACAAACGGTGATCACGGCCGCGACGCCCGTTCCATCTCCGCTCTCCGGTATCTGGTCCCATCAATGGCTCCAGGACGCGCCAGTGATGAACTAACCGCACTCTGCGAGATAGATAAGCCGATTCCCCGCCTTGCCCACGACGCGGGCTGCCCCTGTCTTGCGCAGACAATACGCCACGCGCTGAGCAAACCAGACGGGCCTATCGAGCCGCCGGGCCAGATCGGTGGTCGTGAAAGTACTCTCGCACGCTGCCGGCAAGAGGCTCCAGAGGTCGCTCGCGCGGGCAAGCGTGGCCGTTTGCTCGATCTGGCCGAGGCGGCGATCGGCAACCGTGTAGCCCGGCCGCCGTCGTCGTGGAATGCGGACTTCGTCGATCGAAACGCCGAGGACCTCGATATCGAGGTTGGCGTGTGGGAAAATGCGCACCACCCCCATCAGATCGTCGAAGACGTCCACCAGCGCGCCTCGCTTCGGACTTTGCCTGACCGACAGGACCGATCCGCCCCGTGGAGAGGTGCGAACCAGCCGGCGCGAGAGCACAACCGGCTTGACGATTCGCAGCCGATGCTCCGGCAGCAATCGCTGCAATTTCCTACAGAGTGGGCCGAGGGCCCCCGACTGGATCTCGATCAACCGCCCGGTTTCATCGATGGCGTCGATCCGGAATCCCGCGATTCGCACCTCGCGGCGGTCGTCTTCGCCCGATGCGTAACGATCCTTGAGCGAGCGATGCAGACTTGTCTCCATGGCTCCGTCCACCCCGATTCACCGCTTCATGCGGCAAAAAACCAACTGGGTCCCGTGGTCCGCGGCCCAAACATTCGAATTCAGTCAGCGGGCGGCAATGGCTCAAGGCCCAGGTCACGGATGGTCAAGAGTGCACGAAACGGCAAGCCGCGGGCGGCAAAGGCAGCGGCAGCCCCCTCGAGCCGGTCGAGCACGGCAATCACCACGGCGACCTTGCAACCCATCGCCTCCGCGGCAAGCGCTGCCTGAAGCGACGAGCCGCCGGTCGTGGCCACGTCGTCGACGATTGCCACAGTCGAGCCCGGCTCGACTGGGCCCTCGACCAGTTTGCCCGTGCCATGGGCCTTGGTCTCCTTACGAACCAGAAATCCCCGCAGGTGGCCCAAGCCCGCGGCGGACGCCAGCGCAAGCGTCGCGCCGACGATCGGATCAGCCCCCATCGTCAGACCGCCGACGGCATCAACTTTGAATTCTCCGGCAAGCAGCTCGAGCACCCCCGCGCCGATTGATGCCGCACCCTCAGCAGAAAGCGTCAGCTTGCGGCCGTCGACATAATAATGCGACGTGCGGCCGCTCGCCAGCGTGAACGTACCGCGCTTGACCGCATCTCGTTGCAAGAGCTCGATCAACCGCTCGCGCCGGAATTGAACCGCCACCATTTCCACGATCGCTATTCCCTCAAAAACGCCAGTATGCCCGCACTTTCTCACGCCCCCGCAACGCTCGGGAACGCAGCGACCCCGCCAATGCCCCACACCCTACCAAAGACAGTCACAGCCTCCAAGGGCGCCGACTGCGACGATTGGCCGGCAGGCATCCGGCCGGAAGTGCCCGCGACGCCATCGGGCGACCCCGTCGATCAAGACCTGGCCGCTCAACAGCCGATGCTTCAGAGAAGTACACGCGCCAGATCATCGAGGTGACTGTCCATGACCAGTTCCGCACGCAAACCCGCTCCACAGCGCGATCCTGTAGGCCCATTCTTGCATTATCTGATGGCGGAATGCGGGGTTTCACCTAATACCTTGGCGGCATACCGGTCTGACCTGATGCGATTCCTGCGATGGCGCAAAACGAGCACGCCCGTCGAACTTTCGAAACTGGATGCAATCACGCTGAGCGACTATGTTGACTCCTTGAACTGCGAGCTTCTTTCGGCAAGCAGCGTCTGCCGGCACCTGGCCAGCCTTTCGACGTTTTTCCGGTTCCTGGTGCTTGAAGGCAAGGTCACTGAGAACGTTGCGAAGCTGTTGATCGCACCAGTGGTGTGGGACCGTTTGCCGACGGTCCTGAGCCCGGCCGCGACGCTTCGATTGCTCGATTCTCCCAGCGCAGCGACGCGGCTGGGCCGTCGCGACCGTGCTGTACTCGAGACACTTTATGCCACCGGCTGCCGTGCCTCCGAGGTCGTCGGGCTGCGGCCTGGCGATCTGGATCTCAGGAAAGGAATGGCCCGGTGCGTCGGCAAGGGGGACAAGGAGCGGCAAGTTCCCCTGGGCTCGAGCGCCATCGCGGCCATTTCGGTTTACCTGAGCCAGGACCGCCCGGCGCTCGTCGCGCGCAGGCCGGAAACCGATGTGGTATTCGTGGCAAAATCAGGCCGGCCCCTGTCGCGGGTCGGCCTGTGGTCGATCGTCAAGCGCTACGCTCGGGCCAGCGGTGCCAGCGGTGACGTGAGCCCGCACACGCTTCGGCACAGCTTCGCGACTCACATGCTTGCGGGCGGAGCCGATCTCCGCGTGGTTCAGGAAATGCTCGGTCACGCGTCCATCGCCACAACGCAGATCTACACGCGGGTCGAGCTGAGCCGGCTGCGCGAGGTCCATGCGCGGTTTCATCCCCGAAGCCAGGCCGACCCCGTGTCGCAAGAGGGATAAGGGGTACTCAGGTCCCGGGCGATTGCGGAGTGCGCTCGCCTTCGAATTGTTCTTTGAGCTTGGCCTGGACGACCGTGCGGTACCCGGCTGGATCAGTCCCCTTGGGGCTGGCGATTCCGATACCCGTGCATTCGTGGATCGGCATGATCCGGACAATCTTCCGATCCTGGTCCGCCAGCAAGGCCACTCGTACGTCTCCGATGAGCGCCGTCTCATCCCAGTGGCAGCGGCAAGCCGAGCCATCGGGAAGGTAAAGCATGACGTCCGGCATTCCGGCGTCCTTGAGTCCTGCCCATATTTCGGTGATCAGGTCGGGCATGCATTTTCATCACGGGCTGCTGGCGATGTTCTCGGTAGACTTCTGCCGTTCGGTCGCGGCTTTCAGCCTTTGTTCGAAATTCGCGATCGTCGAATCGTCGAGTCCGGCGCGACGAGCATCCTGTTGCAACTGGGGCATCCATCTCCGGGCGTTCTTGAGTTGCTTTCCGGATTCGACGGGGCGACGTAGATCCATCTGGACCTCGGCAAGTGTCAGGGTGGCTCTTACGAAGTCATGCAAGACCCTGTACGCCTTGATCGAGTTCGCTTCGCTGTATGCATTCCCCTGCAGGTATCCATTGCAAGCACCCGAGTCCGCCACGGCGGCCTCGAGAAGTTTCACTGTTTCGTCGCTCCATTCAACGCCTTTTGCTCGCTGCTGCTCCACCCAGAGGAATGCGACCCGACCGCGCGTTTGGCGACAGAAGAACAGTATGTCCGGGGAGCTGTGCGGGTCCGCTGAATTGGACTCGATGACGGATGTGAGCCGCGCGTAAGAAGACTCGTAATCTCCGAATATTTCATCGGTCTTGGCCAGAAGCCGTTGAATTGTCGGTGATTTCGGATCGAGGAGTTGCGCCAGCCTGAGCGCTTGCCGGAAGAGGTCATAGCCGGGTTTCCGAAGCTCACCATCGAGCTCAATCTCCCGCGCCGAATCATCCTTGTCGTATTTCTGTGCAAACTCATCAGCCCGAGCGATGCCTTGCTCGATGAAATCGACGAGAAGCGAGCAGAATTCGGGGTGCTTCTCGGACCATGCAAGCACGGTTTTCTCGGCGTCGACAACCGCCAGCGCCTCTCTGAGATAGCGCTTGGCGTCGTATTCACTTTTCGGATCATCCTTGAGGGCAAAGACAAGGTAGAAACGGACCAAACACGAGCGGGGAAAGGCCTGCACTGTGTGTGCGAGCGTTTCAATCGAATCGCGCGGGTTGCCGTGTTCAACGGCGGCGACGGCGGCTTGAAATTCAGGATGGGACGGCTCGCGGGGATTGAGCCATTCATACGCCGGATGGGCGAGTGCCGCGGTGAGAATGACCACGCCGGCTCCGACCAATCCCGCGCGAGTGAGCCCAGCGCGCTTTCGCATCCAGTAATTTCCCAACCGTTCGCGCCGCGACGGATTGGTGGCTTTGAGCAGTGGCTGATGATTCAGAAATCGCTCAAGGTCCTCCGCAAGCGCCTCTGCGTCGGAATATCGAATGCCGGGCTCGAGCGCCAGGCATTTCACGACGATTGCCTCGAGCGACGGCGGAATGGCGGGATTAAATCGGCGCACGGCGGTATCGAGATGGGGCCTGCGGTCGAGCAGGTCGTTCATGGCGCGAGCGGCCGACAGCCCGTTCGCAGGCAGGTCGGGCATCTGACCGGTCAAGAGCTCGCGAAGCACCAAACCCAAGGAGTAGATGTCGGCGCCGGCACCGACAGTGCTCCACAGCTCGGGATTGAGAAACGCCCGGATCTGCTCGGGTGCCATGTAGGGGAGCGTGCCGCCTCGCAGGGCTGCCTGCGCATGATCGGCCGCGTGTGGCGCCTCGGCCAGATTAAAGTCGAGCAACTGGGGCCCGTGATTGATCGTGAGCAGAATATTGGCGGGCTTGACATCGCGGTGATGGATCTGCCTACCGTGAGCGTAATGAAGCGCCCGGGCCAGTACCATCGCGATCCAGGCTGCCCCCTGCGAATAAGTGCCGAACGTGGGAAACCCGTTCCAGCCGTCACCCCGCGGGTAAGCCTGCGCGCCGGCGCCGGGATCGATTCCGATCCCGGGTTGATCGCCTGAGCCGGCCCGCCGAAGAGTGAGCTCCACAAGGCGATCGCACGAGATGGCCTGCGCGACGGCTTCACTCGCTTGATGATCTCGTCGAGCGGCAGGCCTGGCTGGTAAGGCATGGACAGGCCGCACAGACCTCCCTCCGCCCGATAGGTCACAGAATTCACGGGGACGATGTGGGGGTGCTCGAGCGGTCCTTGAATTTTCGGCTCTTGACCCCGGTCGAGCGTGACCTTCAAGGCAACGTTCTTGCCCCCGAGGGAAAGGTCCCGGGCCAGAAAAACGCGCGACGTGCCTCCCTTGCCCAGAAGCGACAGCAGCTCAAATTCCTCGAACGGCTCGCCCGGCTTCGGGAACCGAGGCAGCGCTTCAGTCGCCCCGGCTGCGCGGCTGATCACTCGATGATAGCGGAGCTGAGACTGGAGCGAGCTCTTCCAGTCAGGGTACCGGTCGCAAAACGAGTCGACGTCGGCACAGCCGTCGCGCTCCTCGCACAGGCAGAATTCCTCGTACACCAAGCTGAGCACCCGGCTGTCCGCAGCCGCCAGCTCGGGAAACTGATCGAGATACTCGGCAACCGTTGGCCTCTGTCCGGCGTCAAACCGCCGCCGGAGGTCGGTCTTGACGAGCTCCGCGAGCACTTCGACTGAGTCGACAGCGCCGAAGGCTCCCCTGCGGTTCTGATCGGCCCAGAAACTCTCAAGGTGGACGTCACCGTGTCTCCGCCACTCATCCTCGAGCAATCCGCACGGCGCTGTCCACGCTATCCAATCCGCCTTCGATGCGGACCGAGGCGCGGCGCGACTTCATTCTCAATCTCCAGGCTCATTCAGTGAATCAAGCAGGTCTTTGAGAAACCTCTGCACCTTGCGAACGTTCCAACCGGTCTTCTCCGCGATGTGTGCCGTCGTGTAACCCTGCTGTCGCAGCTCGATGATCACGCGCTCGACTTCGTCATCACGCGCAAGCAGTCGTTCATGGCACTCATTCGCCTGGGCAAGTTGGCTGGCGCTGGGATCGTGCGAGGGCACCTGTATCGGCCCCGTATCATTGGCCGCCAGGGGTCGTTCCCTCGATACGTCGTGCTTCAAGGTGTGTTGACGGCGATACTCGTCGATAACCTTTTGTTCGGCCACTTGCGCGAGAAATGCGACAAGTGAGCCGAAGGAGGGAAACTGCAGCAAATCAATGTTCGCCGCCAGCCGCTCCATGGCGTCATTGGCAAAATCGGTCGAGTCATACAACGACCGCATCGATCGGTTCAACCTGCGCCGAACAACCCGCCGCACCTTGGGATAACACTCTTTGAAAAGTGCCTCCCACGCGACCGGATCTCCCTTCTGTGCTTCCTCCCACGTACTGCCGATGTCCTGCGCCGGCTCCGGATGTGACAACTGAGTCATGGTGGATGCCCCCTGTTCCGATGCTGCTCCGACGGATGGATCCAATCGCATCAAACTCAAGCAGGAATTGGAGTCCAACCCCGTACAGAGCATCCTGGACGATGATTGTAACGTCCACAACCCGGGGGGGAACAGGGTTCTACCCTAAAAAAGGCAGTCTAGGCGAACGACTTCTCCGTGAAGTTTCGTAAATTCTACCACAATGAGCCGAACCATCGGGCAACCGGAGCCTGAAATTTCGTGCGCCTTCCTCACGGTCGTGCGATTCATCGCTTTATATAGCTGCTGTCGCGTTGAAAATCCGCGGAACATGTCACTCTGAGCCGTCGCCCACCCCGCCCGTAGTTCGCGTAGCCTTCGGCTCTTTGGTCGGATCGGAAACGCAGACTTCGCACCCTGTGGGCACATTCCGTTCACCAAAGTTCGAAACGGCCGTCCTGGCGGATACACTCCACGTGAGAAAGGAGACAGGCCTCCCGGGTCGCCGCAATCGGCCGCTGGACACGAATCGGTTGACCCAGCACGGAGTAAAGCAGACTGAATTCGACGGAGCGCTCGTCCAGTCGACCGACAACTCGTGGGTCACTTAACTCGTGAGAGTACCGTCGCCCCCGCCGGGCGGTGGCCCTGCCAGAATCGGACCAGATGATCCGGTCTGAGGCATGTCCGTATCATCACACGACATGGTCAGTCCGCCCGCGATCGAGGAAGTCGCGTGGCTCGACAACTGCGCACCGCTCGCCGTGACCGCGTGGGTCGAGAAAAGCGCGTGGCTCAACAAAAGCGATACACCCGGTGAGGCAAGCAGGCTTGAAGGGGCGATCCGGTAGGACAATCCATCAAGAACCGGTTGAAATCGGCGAGACATACGCATCGGAATGCTCCTGGAATTCAAGGAACCAGAATTGCGAGATGACACGAACGGCTGCGGTTGTACGTCAAATCGGCGCGCAGTGGCCCGCGGATTTAGCCCGTACCAGTTGCGAAGGCAGACCACCGCCTTTGCGGCGGGGAGAATTTGCTACCCAGCCAGCAGTCGGCCGGATCAGCTCGCATCCAAGGCTGCGCGAATTCCCGATTCAAGATCGGCGGCGTGTTGGGAGCTTTTCTGCATCGGGGAGGAAGAATCCATCAATCAAGCGGCCAGCCGGCCCGGCGGCTGTCGCCGAACCGAATGACCGCCATGGATGAATTATGTACGCGGTCCAGGAGTCATATCGTAGTTCATTAGTTTAATGATCGTAAGAGTTTGTCGACCCGCGGCTTCAGGTCGTGCGCATCCTCGGGTGTGGCGGCGAACGGCGTCTCGACTGGATAAAGATCCCGCGCCAGGAACGCGTCGCTCGCGTCGCGGCAAAGCGGGCATGCGCGGTGCTGGGCCGCCGCCGCTGCGATGAACGAGCTCGCGAGCTCGCCAAGCCCAGCCCGCATGGCGACGATGTAGCAACCCAGCGGAGAAATGCGGCCCCGCGTCTCAAGAACCTCGCAAATATTGTGGCCGCGCCTGATTAATCGCTCTGCCCGGCCGATTTCGCGCTTCAACTCGCCGCGCAGCCGCCTCACGATCCGCCGCAGCGTCGACCGGTAGCGCCGTGTGGATTCAGGCTGGGCCAGCTCGGACCAAGGGTCTGCAAACGGACTCGCAATGGGCTGTGACGCCACGAACAACTCGGCGTCCAGGGGAACCCGCGCCGGATCGGCCACATGCGCTGCCCAGAGCCGCTCGGCTGCGGCACTCCATACTCTGGTTGTGGAACACCCGCCTCGCCAGTTGGGACGGCGAAGCCCATATGCCTGCTGAATCCGCCCCGAAAGCTGCTCGATCACGACTTGACTTGGGAACTGCACGTGTTCGACCTCAGTTCGCGATTTCGGTCTTCGGTAGGCGTTCTTGATTAGTTGATTCCGGTTCAGTCTGCTCCAAGGACCGAAATTACAAATCGTCCGCGTCAAAAAAATTCCTCCATTGTTCGGTTTCCGATCCGGTTGCCTCGTCAAGCCCGGGGCAAAGCTCCCCAGCGCTGCCGCGCGTCGGTTCGTATGGTTGATCGCAAAGTATTATGGAAATTACTCTTGGGTCAATTCCGGCCCGGAACAATCGGGAGATAGAAACGGGCGACGGACCGTCGAGCGCCGGGGCCTGCACGTGGTAGATACCAGCCGGGAGCAGCCGCCGGTCAGCCAACCGCTCTGATCAAACGCTAGGTCATGTTCGGCTGGCCCGGCCGCTCCGGCGGCGGTCAAATTCAACGACAGCGACGGTGCGCCTTCCGACCCGGCAGGACACGTTCATTCCATCATCGATGTCTGGAATTGCGAACGTGCTTGGCGCATAATCAGATCTACCGATTGACTTTCACGGGCTTCGTTGCCCGCGCGCACAAGGCGAGGTGCCCCGCAGTTGGACGACATCCCTCCGGACGCGGACTGGCAGACAATCAAGAGCGATCTCGCGGTGCGGTTCCGTGAGATCCGGATCGCACTCTACGGAGAGAATGGCGGTCCGCTCCTGGCCCAGGCGCTGGGTATCCCGTTCCGGACGCTGCACAACTACGAATCCGGCTACACCATCCCCGCGCAGTCGATCTTACGCTTCATCGAGTTGACCCGAGTCCACCCGCACTGGCTCTTGACCGGCGACGGATCGCGATTTCAGGATAGCGAGGAGTGACCAGCTCGCTCCGGGTCACGGCCCCGCCGGCACCGCCAGCGATCGGTCGGGATCAACGGCCAGGTCATCGGGCAAGGGATCTCGCGTATGGACCTCGATCGTCGGGTCCACCGGCATCTCACCGGTATTCGCGCCGAAGATGCAAAGGCCGCCGCGCTGCGGGGCATCATCGGGAACGGCGAGCCGAAGGACCATGGGCCCGCCGGCGGCCATGATCGCGCGGTCCCGGTCGGAGAGCACGATCATGCCGTCGACAAGCTCTCCGTGGCTGCCATGCTCGACGCCGGCCAGGTGCGAGAGGACGCCCCGTGCGTCGGCCGCGTCATCCGGCAGCGTGATCCGATCGACGGGCCGCCCGTTCAATAGAACGGCCAGAGTCGAGGACCACGTTCGGGCCTGATCGGTCTGCGGATAATCCTGCCGGTTCTCACGCTCCCGCCAGTCGACACGTTCACGCCTGGCCTTGGATCCTGCCTGCAATAGGTAGTAAAACGATTCCGGATGCGCTTTGACGACTGCGGGCGGTAGCTGGATTCGGTATTCGAAGAAACCCTTGCCAAGGCCGTAGACCTTGCCGGCTGGTGATTGCGCCGGTTCAGACCACTCCTGGCGCGCGAGATCGCCCGGCGCGAATCGAATCGTTACATCGTGATCGTTGCGCCGCTTGATTCGAGGCAGCGGATGATCGGGCTTGACCACCAGATTGACGAAGTTGGCCGCGAACCGCTGATTCTGCTCGTCGCGCAAGGTCAGATTGATCGCGCCCACAAACGGGTAATCCGGCAGGGTGATCTTGAGCGGCTCCAGATTGACCACGTCATAGGGCCGCCAGGTGATCGGGAAGCTCCGCGGCTCGACCACTGTGCGGATATCGGCCCTCGAATCGTGACCGCTGACCCACCAGCGAACCATCACCTTGTGCGATCGCTCCGAAAAGTGGCTCACGAAGATCGGCACGGATATCGTCTCACCCGGCTTGCCCACGATCGCCGGCGGCGCGTCGTAGCCGATGAAGTCGGCGCCCATCAGCTCGTTGGGCCGCATGTCCGGCAGCCAGGTATCATATCCGAAGACTTTCGGAGTTCGGTCGTAGTTGACCAGTCCGTTGTGTTCCCATTCGATGTCGGAAAGCTCGGTGTAGACGAACCCCTGAATCTTGGGCTGGCGGCGCAGTTGGGTGGTCAAGTCGCGCAGGCCCCAGGAGATATCGCGGTCGCCGCCTCCGGCTGAGACGGCCCCGTATTCCGAGTTGATCAAGGGCAGGTTCGTCTGAGCGAGCCCGGGACAGTAATTGAACCCGCTGCCGGGTTTCGTCTGGGCAACGACATCTTCGATGTGGCGCCTGGCCTTTTCGTGGTCGTCGATGTAGAAGTGCCAGCTATTCAGGTCGTTTTCGGCGATATGATCGTAGTTGCACGGCGAATTGTCCTCGACGAGCCGCTCGTGACCATCGAGCTCGCGGATGAGCCGGACCATGCTGGCCACCCAGGCCTGGGTGTCCTGATCCTTCTTGTAGTCTTCGGGCTTGCCCAGGCCCCAGGTCTCGTTGAAGGCGACCCAGGCGATGATTGCCGGGTGGTTGCGATCGCGGGCGAGTGCTTCGCGCATGGTTTGCTCCCACGCGCTGCGGGCCAGGGCACTCTGCCGCCAGGTATTGGGCATGTCCTCGAGGATCAAGATGCCGAAATGGTCAGCCCAGTAGAGCCGGCGCGGCTCGTCCGGCTTGATGTGGATCCGCAGGCCGTTCAGCCCCATCGCCTTGGCGATGATCATGTCGCGCTTCAAGAAATCGTCGTCCGGGGCCGTGTAGAGCCCTTTGGGATTGAACGACTGGTCGAGTGCGGCTCGCAGGTAGAGCGGTTTGCCGTTCAAGAGAATTCGCTCGTAGGGCAAGTCGCCGTACCGGCCGCGGCTGATCGTGCGCAGCCCGAAGTAAGTCTGGACCGAGTCGATCACTTTGCCCGCTTCGTCCTTGAGCTCGAGCGTTGCGTCGTAAAGCTGCGGCGTCTCGGGGGTCCACAACTTCGCGTCCTTCACGGTGGTTTCGAGCGCGATCGCGAAGTTTGCCGTTGCGGGTACCGTCGCCAGGCGCCGACGCCGACCGACGACGCAGTGTTTACGGTCGGATCGTTTGACTTGAAGACAAGCGAGTGTATCGACCGATCGGAATACGTTGACGAAAGCCTTCACCTGCACGGTTGCGGGGTCGATCTCGGTCACGATCCGGAAATCAGAGATATAAGTCTTCGGGCGGGCCTCGAGCCAGACGGTCTGCCAGATGCCCGAGCTCGGCGTGTACCAGCCGACCTGCTTCCCGGTCGGCAGCGCCGGGTCAGTCGGATCGTGCGCGCGAACGACGACGACGTTCTCGCCCGCACGGTCCAGCGCATCGGAGATGTCGGCCTCGAACGGCGTGTAACCCCCCTCGTGCTCGGCGACTTTCTTGCCGTTTATCCAGATGTCGGCCCGCCAGTCGACTGCTCCAAAGCGCAGCCAAACGTGATTTCCGGCGGGGAACTCCGTCGGCACCTTGAATCGGCGGCGATACCAGGCGACCTTGGGCGCGCCCTTGATCTGGTGAATTCCCGATAGCTCGCTCTCCCATGGAAAAGGCACGACGATCGTCTGGTTGTATCCCGCTGCGCCGGGCTTCTCCCAGCCTTCGGCGAGCCCTTGGTCCTGGGCGTCGAACCGGAACTCCCAGCGCCCGTTGAGATTGGCCCAGTGGCTGCGCATGGCGTCCGGCCGGGGATGCTCGGGCCTGGGAATGTCGGATTCCTGAGCGGCGGCATATCCATTCAGGCACAGCAAGATTAACCCGACGCGGCACAGGTTCGACCCGATCATGATCGGAAACTCCCAGGCGACTTCTCTTCCCAGGTCGTACAGTCGAGCCATCATCGACGTGAACGCCGCGGATGGTCGCGTAGCGAGATTAATCGATCGCGAGCCACGAGGGGAGATCTGACCGATTCCGTCAAACCGTTTTGAGCCCGAAGACCTTGGCATAAACGTCGACCTTCTCACCGAGCGACATCCGCGGTGTCGGTGACGCATTGTGGTTGATAACTACGAGCGTCACATCGTCGTCCGCGGCGCAGTGTTCGCGGTGAGTCGAGACCGCTTCGAGTAGCGCAGGGCCGATCACGCCGGGGCGGGAGTCTGACAGATCGAGGCGACGGGCGGCTGCCAGCAATCCCTCTTCGCCGAACAGCTTGCCCGCCGAATCGGCCGCCTCGCTCAGAGCGTCGGTGTAAAAGACGAGCAGGTCACCCCGGCCCAGCGCCACGTCGAAGGTCTGGTATCCGGTCCCTTCGTCGAGGCCCAGCGGCAAGTTGCCACCGGCCTCTATCAGGCTCGCGGGGCCCGAGAGCAGCGACCAGGCTCGTTCGCTCGCTCGGTAATAAAGCGGATGTGGATGCCCGGCGTTGCAGACAGAGAGTCGATCATGGGACGCAAGATACGTCATCACCAAGGCGGTCGCAAACCGTTGCATTTCGGCCATCTCGATGAACTGCCGGTTGAGCCTCTCCACGAGTCTTTTCTGACTCTTATGATTGATGTTCTTGCGCAGGAGCGAGCGCAGCGATTTCGAGAACTCCGCCACCGCCGCGCCGTGGCCGGAGACGTCGGCTACCACGATCCGCGTGATCACACCACCACCACAAAGCGTGACGTAATAGACGTCGCCGCCTTGTTGCTCACCGTGAAACGGCCGGCTAAAGACCCAGAGATCGAGGCCGGGAGTCGAGACACTGCGCTCGACCGGCTCGAACCCGCCCCAGATCTCCATGCAGTGCAACGTTTGGCTGTCCGGAGCTTCGATGGCTGACATTTGGTCAATTCCGCCAGGTTCTTCGAATGACGCACGCGGTGATCGTCACGGCTCGGAGCGCCCACTCCCTTGGCGGACGAGCAATGCCGCACGATGGGGGATCGCGGGATTGGTCCACGACTCGGAAATCCCCCATGGCCACGTCACGTCGATTCGTTCCACTGATTGTGCACGGCCCAGCCCGAAAAACAATCGAGCCGGTGACGCAGCAAGATAACTTCCGCCTGCCGTCACGACGCTCGCGTGCCGGCGCCCCCCTGCCCTGAGTTCGACGCGAGCGCCCACGGCCGGCCTGCCGGTCCTGTCGATGATATCCAGCGCCAGGAAATGATTCCCGTCGGAGACATTCCGCAACACGGCGGCCGGGGCATCGATGCAGTTAACGACAACGTCGGGCTTGCTGTCGCCGTCGAGATCCCCGACGGCCAGCCCGCGGCCCAGAAGGCGCTGTCTGAACCACGGACCGGCTTTTTCGCCGATGTCTTGAAACGCGCCGCCGGTGTTTCGAAGCAAAGTTGGTCGCATTGCGAACGGAGTGCCCAGCCGAGCGCGGTCGAGGACGTGCCCGTTTGCCTGAATCAAGTCGTTGTGGCCGTCGCCGTCGAAATCGACCAATGCCAGGCCGAAGCCGAGCACGTCGCGGGTGGCCGCCGCGAGCCCCAATTCGCGACTCACGTCGCGATACGTGGCAGTGTGGCCGGCAATCGGCTGAAATGCGATCGTGGAGCGTTTCAAGAAGTTGGAAACGACGAGCTCGCACAATCCATCGTCGTCCAGATCTGCCGAGGCGACCCCCATCCCGGCGAGGGCCTGTCCCTGCCCATCGCGGGCGACGCCAGCCTGCTCCCCGATCTCTTTGAATCTCAGATTACCTTGGTTGGCGAAAAGCCAGCAGGGAGTTCCATCGTTGGCGACGTAGATATCGGGTCGATTGTCGCCGGTCAACTCGCCGATCAGCACGCCCAGCCCACGGCCTCCGCCTGCGTTGATTCCGGCCGGGATCGAGACGTCCGTGAACGTCCCATCGCCGTTATTACGGTAAAGCCGATGCGGCTGCGCGGCGAAATCCTCGGGGCCGCAGTAGTCGCGCCGGCCATCGGGGGCCGAGCAAAAAGGAGGAGACTTGGCGTCGTAGTCGAGGTAGTTCGCGACGTACAGGTCGAGATCGCCGTCGCCGTCGAGGTCGGCGAATGCTGCGGAAGTGCTCCAGAGGTTTGATTTCAAACCCGAGCGCTCGGTCACATCCTCGAACCGGCAGTCGCCCAGGTTGCGGTACAGGCGCTGATCGCGCCAGCCGGTGACGAACAGGTCGAGGCGTCCGTCGCCGTTGTAGTCCGCCGCCGCCGCTCCCATTGCATAACTCGGGCCGGGCGCCGACGCTTTCTCGGTCACGTCCTCAAATCGCAAATCGCCCCGGTTCCGAAACAGCCGGCAGGGCGGATCGCGCTTGCCCTCAGACGCGTCGATCGGACCGCCGTTGCAGAGGTAGATGTCGAGCAAGCCGTCGCCGTCGGCGTCGAAGAGGGCCAGCCCGCCGCCCATGATCTCGGGAAGGTCGTGTTTGCCGCGGGAGCCGTTGTCGAACGTGAAACTGATCCCGGCTTCCCTTGCGACTTCCTGGAAGATAATCGTCGAGGGGAAACTGCGATTTTGCCCCGCCGCGGCGCAACAGGCGAGCGGGCCGGCGGGCAATTCGGCGCAGAACGCCATCACGGCCAATCGAAGTAGACCGGCTCCCACGATTTTCCACAGAGCCACGTGGCGAGCCCGTGTGCTCATGGTTTTCCTGCCTGCGCCGGGCCAAAAAATCCGCGACGTTCTTCCAGAGCGCGCGCCAAGCGGCCCGCTCGGACTCGGGTAAGTTGTCGATCATCCTTGGCTCGCGCACACCGTCCAGGTCGCTGTCGGTTTGCCAGTGTTCCAGCGTTTTGATGATCGCAAAGCGTTGTTGTGGGTTTGCGGAGTTGAGGAGCTTGTTCCATGTTTCCAGTTCGGCTTCGAGCCAGGTGCGGGCCTCGGCGCGAAGTTTTGCCCGGGCGGCCGCGTCTGGAGTGGGGAGGCTTTTGCTCTGGCCGCTGGCCGCAAGAGCGGCGGCGCAGGCGGCGTTGTAGCGATGCTGGGCTTGGCGGTCATCGGCGAGCTTGGGTTCGCGTTCAATCGCTTCGGACCAGAGCCGGGCGGCTGTGGCATGTCGGCGCGTGTCGTAGGCGCGCTGGGCAAGCGCAAGCCGCTCAGGGTTATCCTTGGGGGTTTCGCCTTTGAGCACTGCGGTGAGGCGCGCGTCGAGTGCTGCAAATCGCGGGTCGGTGGCTTTGAGCTCGTCAAGCCCGTGCTGAGCTTCAGCGGCGGCGCTGCTGTCCTTCAGCGCGTTGGCGGCCATCATCATCCCCGTCAGGTGGTTCGCCAGGAACTGGCGGTACACTGGATGTTTCGGAAAGGCGGCTAGCGCCTTTCTTTGCCAGCCGATTGCCGCGTCGTACTTGATGCGTGCTTCCCGATACTGTCCACTCGCCATGTCGACTGTGGCCATGTTGTTGAAGGTAGCTCCCAGGTCGCTCGCGAAAGCGGGTGACTCAGGATGTTCCCGAGCCAGTTTTTCCAGGATTGCCAGCGCCCGGCCGAATGACTCCAGTGCCTGAACCCGTTGGCCGGTTTCTTTCAGGATAAGCCCTCTATTGACGTGGCTTGCCGCGAGACCACTCTGAAACTCGATGGCGTTAGGGTCTTCCCGAGCCAGCCTCTCCCAGATCTCGAGTGCGTGGCCATACGAAAGGAGCGCCTGGCGCGAATCGCCCCTCGCCTGCGCCAGGTGCGCGATGTTGTGGTGGTTCATGGCCAAATTGCTCTTGAACTCGACGGCGGTGGGATCCATGCGGACCAACTGCTCTTGAATTGCCAGCGCCCGGCTGAATGACTCGAGGGCCTGGTCGAGATGGCCGGTGTTCTGTTGAAGGATTCCGGTGCTGTTGTGGCTATTGGCCAGGTCACTCTGAAACTCGGTGTTCCTCGGGTTCTCACGAACTAGTTGCTCCTGGATCGCTATCGCCTGGCCGAACGACTCGAGCGCCTGGCGCTGATTGCCTCTGGCATATTCGAGCTGCGCAATGTTGTGGTGGCTGGAGGCAAGGCTGGGCTGGAGGTCAGTGTCAGCGAGGATCCCGCGCGGTCGCTCTAGGGCAACCGCCAGCGCCCTTTTGTACGACGAGAGCGCCAGCTCGGGATTGCCCATAGCTTCCTGAATGACCCCGACGAAATTGTGATTATTCGCGAGCTCTACCTGGTACTCGGTAACGTTCGGGGTTTCACGCGCCAACCGCTCCCAGATCTCAAGCGCGCGGCCAATTGACAAGAGCGCGTGCTGCGAATCGCCCGCCGCGTGCTTGACTTTCCCCAGGTTTCCGAGGCTTGAGGCTAGATTGCTCTGGAATTTGTTCACATTGGGACTTTTATGCGCCAGCCTCTCCCAGATCTCGATGGCCTTGCTATATGACACGACCGCCAGGTCTGGATGGCCCGTCTCCCTATGAACCAAGCCAATATTGTTATGGCACATGGCGAGGTTGGCTTGGAACGCGGTGACGGTGGGGTTGTCACTCGCGAGCCGCTCGAGGATCTGCTGCGCCCGGCCGAACGACATCAGGGCCCGGTCGCGATGGCCAGTGTCCATCTGGACGGCCCCGATGTTGGTGTGGCTCGCGGCTATAATGCTCAGGAACTCGGTCAAAAAGGGGCTCTCTAGCGTCACTTCCTCTGCGAGGGCGAGCGCCCGTCGGTGCGAAGCGAGAGCCTCGTCTGCGCGGCCCATCTTCATTTGATCGAGCCCAATGCTGTTGTGGGTGATCGCAAGGACCCTGCGCATTCCATTGACGTGGGGGTTCTCCCGTACCAGCGATTCCAGAACCTGGAGTTCCCGGCGATAGGACGCAAGGGCCTGGTCGCGCTGCCCTGTGGCGCTTTGGGCGAGCGCGATGTCGTTGTGGCTCGCGGCAATGCCGGTCCGAAACTCGGTGACGTCGGGGTGCTCACGTGCCAGTCGCTCGCGAATTTCCAATGCGCTGCCAAATGACGCAAGCGCCAGCTCTGGATGACCCGTTTCAACCTCGAGGACGCCTATGCTCTGGTGGCAATTAGCCACGCCGCTTTGAAACTCGATGACGGAGGGATTCGCCTTCGCCAGTCGCTCCCAAATCTCGAGTGCGCGAAGGTGCGACTCAAGCGCGAGGTCAGGTTCGCCCGTCTCGCCCTGAATGCGGGCGATATTGTTGTAGCTGCCGGCCTCGTTGTTTTGCCACTCGCTGACCGCGGGGTGGAGCAGCAACAACCCACGCCAGATCTCCAGCGACTCCTCGCACAGTCGCAGAGCGTCGCGCTTGTCGCCAATCTCGTTAGTCAGGTATGCCAGGTCAAAAGCAGCCTCTCCCAGGCGCTCGAGCGACTCGGTCGTCGTATCGATTCGCGCCTGGAGCTCGTCGCGCAGCGTCCTGAAAAAGGTCAGAGGTTCCTTTAGCAGCTCTTTGCGCAACGACTCGAGCGCCGGATTGGTCTTGAGCGCCTCGTTCTTGGACACGGCGTCGCCGAACCGCCTGACGGCGTCGATGGCCAGCCGTTCGCGTTTTTCTGCCTTTTGGCGCTGGTGCTCGAGGGCGGCATTGGCTTGGTGTAAATCGTTGTTCTTGCGACCGATGGCGCGTGCATGAACGGCCTGCTGCGAGGCCACAAGCGTGGCCGCAGCCGTTGCCACCACAAGGACTGCCGCAGCGGTTGCGACGAGTGTGCGGTGCTTGCGGCCCCAGCGCGCAGCCGCACGGTGAGCGGGTCGCGGTGGACCGATACCGGCTCGTCGACGATCCAACGCCGGACGTCGTCGGCGATCCCGGCAGCGCTCGGGTAACGATCCTCACGCTTCAGCGCGAGGGCCTTGGCGCAAATCGCTTCCAGGGGCGGGGAGACGGAGCGGTCGACTTCTCCGGCGCGGGGGATGCGGCCCGCGGAGACGAGCTGATAAATCTCCTCCAACGTCGCCCCCTGCGCGGGAGGCCGGTTGGCGAGAATCTCGAACAGAATCGCCCCCAGCCCATAAAGATCGGTGCGCTCGTCGATCTGGTCGTTCTCCATGGCAACTTGCTCGGGCGCCATGTACGCCGGTGTGCCCACGCGCCCCTGAGTCTTGTCGGTTGCCGCGTCGGGAGTGATCGTGATCGCGGCGTCGCCCTCTCTTTCCTCGAGCCCGCCCGGCTGCGGCATTAACTTGGCCAGGCCCCAATCGAGCACGATCACTTCGCCGTGATCACCGAGCACCACGTTCTCGGGCTTCAGGTCGCGATGGATGACTCCGCGCGAGTGGGCATAGCCGATCGCCTCGCAGATCTTCACGAAGGGCTCAAGAAGCCGGCGCTGCACGCGCCAGCCGGTCGGCGGGCCGGCCAGCACGCTCACGGTGGAAGTCGGCAATCTCTCTTGTTAGCGTCCGCCCCTCGACAAACCGCATCGTATAAAACGGCTGGTCGTCTTCCCTGCGGCGGGCCAGCTCGTACACGGGCACGATATTCGGGTGCTCGAGCTGCCCGGTCACCTGTGCTTCCTTCAAGAATCGGCGCAGATAGCGCGTGTCGGCGGACTTGTCGGCGCGCACTTCCTTGAGCGCAACTTTCCGGTTCAAGTCCGTGTCGTGCGCCAGCCAGACCCTGCCCAGCCCGCCTTCCCCGTGCACACTGCTGAGCGTGTAGCGCAATGACGAAAACTGCGATCCCCCGGAGGGAACCGCCGTGGTTAGCAAATGGCCGGTCGCGGGTGAAAGCTCCTCGACCGATTGCCGGATCGCCGGCTGGTCGAGCGAGCGCAAGATCTCTCGCACGGATGAATCGGCCGCCGCCGCCAGCGAGGCGTGCACGTCGCCGCGGTGTTTCCTGAGCTTCCGCTCGAGATTGCGAGTGATTTCCTGCCGGTCCTCCGGCGTGATCCAGCCGCGCTCTTCGAGCAAATCAGCCATTGGTCGGCCCATGTGCAGCGCCCACACGGCGCAAGCCTCGGCGAATTGAGATTGATCGAGGATGTCGAGCTGCAAGGCGATCACGCCGAACAGCAGGTTGCGGTCGGTTTGCGACGCGGCCATGGAGCGGCTTCTCCGGTGATGAGCAAGGCTCGCGAACCAGCAACCTTCGCCAGTTCACACATGCCCTTCTTCAGCAGCACATCATACGCGGCGGGCAAAACGCGGGCCAGCAGTCAACAAAGCATGCGAGCGCCCGTGCTCACCTGGATCCCAGCAAAACGCTGGCTACACCAAAAACTCATTGGACTTCGCAATTGCCGACCGTCAGCATGGGAGGCACTCGTATCTGGGTCGTGCCCCGTGACCTCGTTGCGCTGGAGGTAAGATTCATGACCAGGCTCCGGTTGTTCCTGGCGGTGCCGGCGTCGGCTTTCCTGGTTTGTGGCTTGATCGCCGTCGGCACCACAAGCGCCCAGGATCAGCCGCATTACGCAGGCCCGACCAACCAGGGCTTCCTCCTCCCGAACGGCTGGACCCTGAAACCTGCCGGACGCCCTGTCGCACTCGCCGACCTTCCTCTCAACATCATGGCATTGCCCGATAATCGCCATGCACTCGCGGCCACGTCCGGGTACAACGCACATGAGCTCTCCATCATCGATATGCAAGAAGGAAAAATCGTCGACCGCCAAGCGGTGAGCCAGAGCTGGTTCGGCTTGGCCGCCAATGCCGCGCGCGACCGGATCTGGTGGTCGGGCGGTGGCGGCAATGTGCTCCACGCATTCGATCTCAAGGATTGCCGCCTGACCCGCTCCGCCGGCCCAGAGCCGAAGACCAAGGCTCCCAGGAAAGGCGAGCCGCGCCATTTTCGCGCCGGTGTCGCACTCGACCCGGTTCGGAAGGTCCTCTATTCACTCGACGTAGACGGCGGAAGCATCTCGGCGCTCGACCTCGCTGAGCAGAAGGAGCTCAAATCCGCGCCGGCCGGTACTCGCCCCTATGACGTCGTCCTGTCGCGAAGCGGCAATCAGCTCTTTGTTTCCGACTGGGCCACGCCGCGTTGTACGCGTCCTCGACCCGGGAGATCTGCACACCGTTGCCCGGATTGCCGTTGGCGAGCATCCCAACCAGATCGCCGTCTCCCCGACCGACGACCGGTTATTCGTTGCCTGCGCGTCGAGCAACTGGGTCTCGGTCATCGACACGCGGCGCGGAGTGGTGACCGAGACGATTCATACGGCCCTCTTCCCTCGAGCACCCGAAGGCAGCACCCCCGACGCACTGGCCATTGCGCCCGACGGCAAGACGCTGTTCGTCGCCAACGCCGACAACAACAATATCGCAGTGATTGACATCGCCGCACCGGGGCGCAGCCAGGTCAAGGGCTTCATCCCAACCGGATGGTATCCCACAGCGGTGGCGATCACCCCCGACGGCAAGCAGTTGCTGGTCGGAGTCGGCAAAGGGAATCAGACCAAAGCGAATCCCGTGGAGCGTGAAACAATTGAACGAAAAACAGAGAGCGTCGACGCCGCCAGGCGGCGGAGTCTCCCGTTCCCGTACATCGGCACCACCCTGTCCGGTTCGGTGACAATCGTCCCCGTGCCCGACGACAAGACTCTGGCCGTTTATACCGAGACCGTCTACAAGAACTGCCCCTATAGCGACAAACTGCTCGAGGCCGCCCCTTACCCCGAGAAGACCGCCATCCCCACCCGCGTGGGTGATCCATCGCCGATCAAGTATGTGCTCTACATCATCAAGGAAAATCGCACCTACGACCAGGTCTTCGGCGACCTGACGCGCGGCAATGGCGACCCTGCGCTCGTGATGTTCGGGCGCGACGTGACACCCAATCATCACAAGCTGGCCGAGGAGTTCGTGCTGCTCGACAACCTTTACTGCAATGGACACGTATCGGCCGATGGCCACCCCTGGTCGACGATGGCGTACAACACCGACTACATCGCCCGCAACTGGGCACTGACGTATTCGGGGCGAGCCGGCATCCAGGATGACGATGATGGGGATCTGTCGAACGCCCCTTCGGGCTATCTCTGGGATGCTTGTGCGCGGGCCGGGCTCTCCTATCGCAGCTACGGCGAGTACGGACGGCGGGTGAGCCAGCCCGACGGATCGTTCAAGATCGATGGGGCCGTTCCGGGACTACTCGGACACATGTGCTCGAACTTCGGGGTCCCCAAGCGCACGGGCGGCCGTGTGCGCGACACGGAGAATGCCGAGACGTTCATCCAGGAACTGGCGAATTTTGAGAAGAGCGACTCATTGCCACGGTTCATGGTCATGAGCCTGGGCGAAGATCACACCACGGGCACACGGCCCGGTACGTATACTCCGAGGGCCTGCGTGGCGAGCAATGACCTGGCATTGGGCCGGATTGTCGAAGCGATCAGCCGCAGCAAGTACTGGCCCCAGATGGCGATCTTCGTCATCGAGGACGACGCTCAGAACGGCCCCGATCACGTCGACGCTCACCGAACTGTGGGACTCGTTATCAGCCCGTACACCAAGCGCGGGCACCTGGACAGCAGCCAGTACAGCACCGTGAGCATGATTCGCACCATCGAGCTAATTCTGGGACTGCCACCGCTATCGCAGTTCGACGCTGCGGCCCGGCCGATGTTTGCGTCGTTCACGAATAAGCCGGTTCTGACGCCTTATGTGACCGAGCGCCGCGGATTGATCTGAACGAGGTCAACGCCCAGACGGCTTACGGCGCCGATCGGTCGAGCGAGATGAATTTCGACGAGTACGACAAGATCGACGACTTCGAGCTGAATGAGATTCTCTGGCGGGCGGTCAAGGGGGTGGATGCGCCCGTGCCGCCTGCTGTGCGCAGGGCGATTGCGTATCGGCCGAAATGAGGCGCATTGCAGCGATTGAAGTCGCTTCAATTGAAGGGGGGGTCGGGAGAAAAGACCGCCGTGCGGCCGGCCGCGATCCCTGCCGCGCGCGGCGGCCGCTCAACCCGGCATTTTCACTAATCGTTCAAGTTGTCAAAGAACAAAACACGCGAACAACTGACAAACTGCCAATCCTGCCCCTGGACAACCGGGACAGGCTCGATAATCGCGGTGGGTTCGTTTCGCAGCGCCGTCCAACCGAGCTCTTGCTATGCGGTGGGTTCGTTTCGCAGTGCCCTCGAACCGGGCTCCTTCGACGCGGTGAGTTCGTTTCGCAAAACATCACCCGTGTCGCCCCCCGCTCACTGCGTCCCCATCGCCCCAGCCGGGTTGGCCGCGCAGGCAACCGGCGTGACGGCGATCTCCCGGTCCCTCTCCGGCTGCGGCAAGCTGGCGAACAGCTCGGCGAGGAAGTGCTGGTAGTTCCTCCAGCGCCCCACCGAAGTGTGGTAAATGGGCTGCCGCACCTGAATCACACTCGCCGTTCGCACCGGCCGCTGGGACTTGTGAAACTCGACGCATTCCGCTTCCCATTCGAGCCCGCACGCATCAATCAGCCGGTGCGCGACTTCCTCGAGATCGTTGACAACGTCTTCGTAGTCAACCTCGCAGATTGGCACCGGCAGGACCTCGCGCCAGTGTTCCATAAGGCGCAGGTAGGAGCGGAAGTGGTCGCCGACGTGGCCCACGTGGTTGGCCCAGGTGATCATCCTGAAATCGGTCATCCAGCACGAGACCGCGACGTCTCGTAGATCGCGACGGCAATGGATGAATGTGGCACGCGGAAACAGGGTTGCCAGAAGGCCGAGGTACAAGTAATTCGCGGGCATCTTGTCGACAATGCGCTCGGCTGCCCCGCAATCGAGATCCGCCAGCCAAGCAAGGTACTGCTCCGCGAGTTTGATGACAGCGGCGCCATCGAGTTCGCCGATGCGCTCCAAGGGAGCCCCCGGGCGGCCGAGCACGTGAGGAATGGATTGGAACGAATGCTTGCTGATGCGCAGTTCGCCGCCGCCCGCGACCCGCGAGTGCGCGGAAAGCACCTGCTGGATCAATGTTGTTCCGGATCGTGGTAGCCCAAAGACGAAGACCGGCTGGCGGGTGTCGTGCCCGTGGCCCGCCGTCCGGCTCACGAACTCGGCGCCGACGGCCGCAACGAGGGCGTCTACAAACTCCCGTCCGGCAGCCGGGTCGTAGATGCGCCAGCCTCGCGCCGACTGGTGCGCGAGCGAATTGGCTTCACGCGCGCATTCGGCTGCCAGACCGAACGCGCCGCGCTCGTCGAGCACGCGGGCCTTCGCAAAGAGCAGACGAGCCCGGCGATAGCTGTCGAGCTCTACATCGCCGAGCCGCTCTTCGAGTACTGCGAAGTCATTGGCCGGCAGCCTTCCTCCCAGCTGTGCGGCGAGCCGTGCGATCGGCGCAGCGGCACCGGGCTGGATCTTCATGGCGGCGCGAAACGCGGCCTCAGCCTCGGCCAACTTGCCGCTGGTTTGGTAAAGATCTCCCAATTGGAGCTCGACCTCGGCCGCTGCCGGCGCGAGCCGCCGCGCGATATCGATCTGCTCGCGCGCCTGCTCTAGCCGCCCCGCGTCAACGAACGCCTGTGCCAGGGCGAAGCGCAGCGGCAGGCGATCCGTTAGCCCGAGCGCCACGGCCTGCTCGAAGCAAGGAATCGCCAGGTCAGGCTCGTCCCACTCTATATACAATCTGCCCAGCCATTCGTGGAATAAAGCGTTCAGACTATCGATGGCGAGGGCCTGCCTCATCCACGGAAGGGCTTCGCCGGGCCGGAGCTCGCCCAGCAGGGTGAGGCCCACTTGGGCGTAGGCGCTGGGCATCTCTGGGTCGAGCCGGAGTGCTTCAAGGTAGGCGGCTCTGGCTTCCACCGAGGCGCTCGAGGGCCCGGAGCCGCGTTGCCGCGGGTGTGGTGCACCACCGCGATCTCGGGTTCTACGCGCCGCTGCTTTATCGCAGTGCGGCAGTGCCTCGGCGGCGAGTCCCTGCTCGATGAGGACCTGGCTCAGGTTGTTGATGGCCGGAACCGACGCCGGCTCGAGCTCGACCGCTCGCCTGAAGTGGCCGATGGCCTCATCCAATTGGCCGGTCTCCCGGAGGATAAGCCCAAGGATGTTGTGCGCCGGTGCGAGGTCGGGACGCAACTCCAGCGCGCGGCGCAGGGGCTCAAGGGCCTCATCACGCTTACCCTGCGCGTGAAGTGCGAGCCCGAGATTGCACAGCGCTTCGGGGCAATCAGGCCAGAGTTTGAGCGCGAGCCGGCTGGACCCGACGGCTCGGTGCAGACGCCCCTGGGCCCTGTAGGCGTCGGCCAGGTTGGCGTGGACCTCCGGCAGATTCGGCTCAAGTGCAAGTGACTTCGTTAGGAGCTCGATCGCGCTGCCGTCGTCCCCCTGCTGGTGGCGCAGTACGCCGAGCAGGTGCAGCGCGGGTGCGTGCGACCCATTCGCGTCCAGTGCTTTTTGGTAGAGAAGGGCCGCCGCCTCCAGCCGGCCGGCCTTGTGGCTTGCGATCGCGGGTTCGAGATTGCTGGGCATCGAATGACCCTTCCGAAATAGCGTGCGCCTGCACTCGCGCACCGGACTCAGTGGCGAAAACCTAAAGGGCCTGGCGAGGGACGATCGTCACAGCTCACTCGCCGTGATTGCCTCGCCGTTCGCCCGCGTTGAGATCGCCTGCCAGACGCCCGGCGCCGGTAGGTTGACCCACCAGCCGCCCGGGGTTTGCGATGCACCCGCCGGCTCGCCCGTGAGGCTGTCGATCGGCCAACATTGCACCGTTTCCTTGATGAATCTGACCGCGCCATCACCCATCGTCACGTTCACGCCGCCGGGGTGAAGGCTCGACGCGGAGTCGCTCCACGCCGCCGATGCGCCGAGCGTCACGCGCCGGAAGGCGTTTGGGGGGTAGAGCGACGTGACGAGCGTGTCCCCCCAGTTACCTGTGATCCACCAGCCGCGCTTGCTGACAATATTGGGGCTCACGTCGGCCAGCTTTGCGAGAGTAGTCGTCGATTTTTCCGCCAGGAACATCGTGTTGCTGAGACCGTCCACAACCGAGGACAGCCGGATCGGCGCGAGGTCGTTGAAGACGCCGTTGCACTGGATCACCAGCGGCGGCGCGACGCTACAGCCGTTGGCCGGCAGCGGAGCGGCTGTTACCGGCAGCGAGCCGATCGAGCCCGCGTAGCTCGTGAAGACCATCCAGGCCGGATCCGGGACGCCATACGGTGCAAGCTGCCCGGAATCGAGGCTGCGAATCGTCCCGGCCATCACGTCGTTCGGGCACGCGAAGACTGGAACCGCGGTCGAGTGGATGGTGCTGTTCTCGGCACCAATGATGGCGAGGCTCTGGTTAACCGCATTGAAAACGACGGATTGTTCCAGGAAACCGAGGAGGCAGACCTCCAGGCTCTTGTCGACGACGTTCGAGGTGCACGGTGGGTTCGTCCCAGCATAGCGCGGGTCGTACGACTTGATCCTGCCTGGTGGAAGTGATCCGAATGCGTCGTGATAGGCATGGGCGGCCAAGCCGAGCTGCTTCAGATTATTGGCGCACTGCAACCGCCGCGCAGCCTCGCGGGCGGATTGGACCGCCGGCAGCAAAAACGCCGCGAGGAGGGCAACAGTCGAGACAACCACCAGGAGCTCGATGAGAGTAAAACCGGCCGTTCGAGCGGCGTCAAGTCGCTTGGTCAAGGGTGGCACTCCCAGAACCGGGCACGGCCTTAGCCGTTGTGCTTGCGCCTGACCGCGTCTTGTACGTTCTCCAACCGAGGATCAAGAGGACCACGGCGATAAAGAAGGATAAGGCGATGGCCGCGGAGCGATACGTGTCGCGCGCCTCGGCCTGGCGGAGGGTGCGCTCAAAGTCGCCCAGACCGTAATGGGCGAGCGTGAATTCCTCGGGCGGCGTGGAGCACCCGAGCGAGTACTTGGAAATGGTGTACTCATACGCGCACAAGCGGCCGTCGGCGGGAGAAAGCTGATGCCTTCGGAAGTTAACGGACGTCGGGATGGCCTTGCCATTCTCCTGGTTGTACTCGACACTCCCCTCTATCTCCATGCGGAAGCGTTTTGCTCCGGGAAGCATGCGCCCGGTTTCGAGCTTGTAGTACCGGATCACCATGCCGAGCTCCTCATCAAGATCAACGCGCCCGTCGATGTGGAGCTCTTCCTCGCTCGGAGGGCGATAGTGGACCAACAGACTGAGCACGGCCCCGGCGGCGCCGCGACGCCGCACCGCCCGCTCGATCGAAAAATGCGGCGACGCCAAATACTGTTCAAATTCCTTCAGATTCAAGAGCCTATACGGGGCATCGCGCACGTGGATTCGCAAGTTGGACGCAGGCTCCGCGTCGTCGCGATCCTTCGAGTGTGCCCTGACAGCGTCAGGGCGCCCCGGGCCGTCGCTTCGGGCCGTGAACCGGGCTTGGCCGTTGTCAACCACAACTTCGGTGCCGCCGCGATTGGGGCCGGCGAGTGGTGAGGCAGCTCTCTTCTCCTTGCCATCGCAGAGGGCATAGACGAATTCCCACTTCGCATCGATGTCTTTCGGCGCTTTGCGACCGGCGGCCTTTGCTTTTTCCGCCGCGCCTCGGGGCGGAGTTGTCACCAATCGCGCTGTGCCCTCGATCGCGACGTTGCTATACGTGGCGCTCAATTGCGGAATCGCCTTGCGGTAAGCGGCTAGAGCCGCAATCGGATCGATCGGCTCGCCATCCGGCTCGTCGCATCCTGCCGGGGATGGCACGAGGAACAGACCGGCGCCGGCCAGCGCCCAATGAGCGAGCGCCAGACTCTCGAGCGCGTCCGTCCGCGGGGGTCGGTAGCATCAGAGTGACTTTTCATCCGCGAGTTTCCTTCGTTGAGCGCTTGGCCACCGATCTTGACCGCCGCGCGGACGCGAAGCGCACGCGGCGATGATCTTCAGCGCGTGCGCGGCTGCTACCGTCTCTCTGCGCCACATTCCGGAGGCATGCCGTCGACCGCCGTTGCGGCCACCAAGGAAGAAACACCACGCACCTTGGCTTGCCGTCACAGTCGCAAGGGCAGGGTCGATCAATCGAGGAATGGCGCGCCGCACCCTGGCGGTTGGCAGCCGCGGGCTACAGCGGCGCACGACTCGAACGCGCAGACTCGCCTCACGGAGGGCACAGGCACATATTCGTACCCCCGGGCAAGACAGTGCACGGAACTTGCGAGCAGTTGGTCCCCCCCAGATTCCAGCAGGTGTTGCCGCCGCCGGCGCAGAGGGACGGTTGGTTCATGCTACAGCCGCGGCAGAGGAGTCTTACGCTCCGGTACGGCTGGTCGGCGATCGTGACCGCACCGGTGGCCATGAACAAGGCCAACCCAAGGCAGAAAACTGAAGCACGCAACATTGAGCGAGCATCTGAACTTTTCATGTTGGAGACCTTTCGAAGCCTGGAACGATGGGGTCGGAAAACAGAGCGCACCCGCGGCTGGGTCAGGACTCCGATCCGTCTGGACGCGCGGACTTGCGGACTTCTCCTTGAATCTTGAGCGGGACTTCCGCTTGATAGGCGCTGGTGGTGTAGACAGAAAGCGACACATCGAGCGATTCGGCTGCGTTTCCATTCTGGATGAACGGGGCGCGAATCGAGAGCTCCAGCGAGCGCCGTCTCGCCCGGGCCGAGCGTGAAAGGCAGGCCCTTGGGAACCGTGCAGTTGCAATTCGCCGACCAGCCCACGATACGTGCGGGCTGGCGCCCGCGGTTGGTGAGCCGAAAGACCAGCGGCGTCGTTGCCCCCTCCGCGACGACGCCAATCGATTTCGTCGCCGAGTCGACAGCGATCCGCTGCCCCAACGTTGCGTAATAGACGGCCTCGACGGCCCTCATCATGCCGCTGGCCCGCAAGGCGATGGCGCTCGCCGCGATGACGAGCAGGATCCCAACGATAAGCACGCGCCACTCCGCCGGAACACGCTTTCCGGACGAAAGCGGCACGGGCTTATTGACTGCCAGCGTCGATTCCATGTCCTCGTCCCCCAATGAGTGCACAATCCCGTTTTTCAGCGCGAATCACCGCCGCGACATAGGGGCTGTCGAGTCGCCGGCGCTGTCGCCCAGCGCCCCCGGTTCGATCACGACCGCGGCTTGCACGACCACCGTCGAGTCGGCCGCATAGCCCACAATCTGGACTCGCAGTCGGTGATCCAGTTCGGCGTCGTCGGCTGTGGGTGTAAAGCTCACGCGCAGGACTTTCACTTCCCGCACATCAATGAGCATCGGGAGCGGGCTGAGAGAGACGCATGGGCAACTCGTCTGGACCCGCTCGATTCGGATCGGGATGGAACTCGTGTTTCTGAGTGAGAGATCGGCTTCCCCGCAGCCCGACTGATCGATCACGATCGGGCCGGAGACGACCGCGAGCGTCGAATTGCCCGCTCCGGTTTGTGTCAAACGCAGGGACGCGAGCGATCCCGGCTGGCCGAAAAAGCAGGCATGTGCAGTGACGGCAACGAGGATCCCCCCCCCGGTGAGAACCCAGGTGAAGTTCCGTCTCATTTGAATGCGGCCCGTCCCGAACGCTACGGCCATGACAAATCTCCTGGCGCAGCGATGTGATTTGATCTCAACATACAGCGAAAGACACGCGCGTCAAGTCCCCAGATTTTTTTAAGCCGGGAGGCGGCTGAGCGCACAAGCCGTTGGCAGAACGTGCGCATACGGTTGGACTGCCGGTGCAAGAGGTTACCGCGAGCGTCTGTGGAAACGAGGACGACGTTTCGCCGGGCAATTCATGCGTTCTTGCGCGCGCGATTGGGTCGATTCGGCACCGGACCGGACTGCGGAAGCACCGGTTTGTCACCGATCTTGCTGGCTCGTTTTAATTGGGGCGTTTTGGACCGAGCGCCGATCGATACAGTCGTCGCTACCTCTTCGTCACAGCTCGCGACGTGCTTTCGGAGTCCGTCCCAGCAGTCCAAAGTTACAAAATAATCCTGTGTGGCGGCACATCGGTTCTTGTCTTTCGAAATGACGAGACTCGAAGACCACCATGTATCCGGTTGGATTATCCGCCGGCGTGTCCTTGTGCAAGAAAGTCAGGTAGCGTACTCGTTCTCCGACTTCGAAATTCCGCCGCGGCCCTGGGATTGGCTGATTGTCTAGACCGCGCGCCGAGCGGAGAATCCAAGGATGCAGACCACTTCGCCGCCGGATTCCGTCTCAGTGATTGCGCTCATGAGTTTGAGCCATTTCCTAGGAATTGTCCGGTCCGTGCTAAGTGCGACCGCAGAAGGAATTGCGCAAGGAAAACGGTGCTGGATCGGGGAGTCTGGCTAAAGCCTGACCTACTTCAATGCGCTGGATCGGGGAGTCTGGCTAAAGCCTGACCTACTTCAATGCGCTGGATCGGGGAGTCAGGCTAAAGCCTGACCTACTTCAATGCGCTGGATCGGGGAGTCAGGCTAAAGCCTGACCTACTTGATGCACGGTTGATTCCGCGGGTTCACTTAGCCTGCTTTTTTGAGCAGCTCCGCGCGTGGCTCGAGCAGGCCGGAGAGCCAGTGCATGATGTTGAGTGCCAGTTGGCGGTTATCCAGGCCAGGGACGTTCATTCCAAACTGCCGGTCGCCGATTAGCTGCGCCGAGAGCTCGGCGGCTTCACCCATCACCACCACTCGGCCTTTACCCAGGGTAAAGGCCACACCCTGGGCTCTGCCGGCGGCGGACGCTTGCTGACCATCGCCCACCGCGAGATCGACGGCGGTATCGGCCAGTTTGAGGATCGGCACGCTACCCTCCGGGCCTTTGACCGACGTGCCCGTGAAGGTCTGGATGCGGTTGACTCGCTCGGTGCCGTCGCGTCCACGGGTGATCGGATGGTCGCCCAGAAGTTGATTCTGCCGTGTGAAGACCAGACTCGTGTCACTCCCCTCCGAGTGCTCAGGATCTGACGTAGCACCCGTGCTCATGCTCACACCCAGCTTCTTGGCCAGGCACTCCGCGGCTGAGCCCATCGGCGCGTGATCGGATATGAACAGCAGCGAGCCGCCCGCTTCGATCCAGGCGCGCACCGCGTCGCATTCTGCGTCGGTAAACGCGGGCTTCGCAGCGTCGGGCTGGCCCAGGGCGTTGGCGATCACCAGGATGTCGCCCTTGTTCAAGAAATCGCCAGAGAACCTTTCACGGTTCGGGATGATCTGGTAGCCGTCACTGGCCATCAGGTCCGCAAACGGCTTGTACCGGCCGCCGGCGGTGTGAAAGTTGTGGTGGGCCTCGTCGAACAAGACGCGCGGATGATTTGAGGCAAAGCGAGACAAGCGGTTATGCCGGCGACGGATGCTCTTGATCCCGCCGGCAGTTGAATGACCCCGGTTTCGAGTTCGCCTCCCACCCGGATGGGGTCAGTGAAGTCTTGCTTCCGCCGCGCCTGCTGGAACTTCTGCCGAGATTTCACCCCGATCGCGTCCGGCTCCTTATTCTGCGAGTCGCTCAGCTCGACTTCAGTTTAGAGAGCGCGAGGGCTAGTTAGAACCTCGCTACTCGCCGAGCGCGGCGCAACACCGAAGTCATAGACTTCAAACACCGGCACGTCCTGGGCCCGACTTGAAAGCGCCTCCGAGACAAGCCAGCCAGACCACCAATCCCACCCAGCCGAGACCGCCTCGGAGCTTCCCGTATGCGCAGCGTTCTCGACGTTCCCGTCATGCCATGCACCCCTGCTTGCGAAAGCCGAGAAGCACCCGCAGCTCTCGCAATCCTACAAGTGTCCGAAATCCTTCGGGCGAAGCAAGCAGGTACCGCAAGCATTTGTAGCGGCGGGATCACGTGGCACTCGGCGCCTCAAGCATCCTTGCGGACGCCCTTGCCTCGACTCGGCGCCGAACCCGCCTGCGGAGGTAGCGGCTTCGCAACGATCTTGGCCGCAACGCGTTTTGAGGAGACAGTTTTCGTCCGGACGACGTCCGAAGCTGTTCGCAAGGGCGACCTGCGACTGCTCGCGAAGTGCTTTCGGAGTCCTTCCCAGCAGGCCAAACTTACAAAGTAGTTCTGTGTTGCCGCGTATTAGTCCTTGTCTTTCGACCCAAGGGGCTGGAAGACAGCCATATACCCGGTTGGATTATCCGCCGGCGTGTCCTTATAGAGGAAAGTGATATAACCTACCCGTTCTCCGACATGGAAGCTCCGCCGCACACCCGGGGTGGCCTTATTTTTTCGGCTCCGCGGCCGCGCTGAGAATTCCAAGATGCAGACCATTTCCCCGCCTGGTTCCGTCTCGGTTATCGCGCTCATGAGCTTGATCCACGTCCTCAAATCGTCCGATCCACCGCCTCCGCGATCCGCCGGCACTGGTCGATCAACTGCTTGAATGCCGTTGGTGTGATGGTCTGCGCACCGTCGCTGACGGCGTGCTCGGGGTCTTCGTGTACCTCGATGATCAGGGCGTCGGCACCGGCCGCGACAGCGGCCTTGGACATCGGCGCGACGAGCTTGGCTTTACCGGTTCCGTGTGAAGGGTCGACGACCACAGGCAGATGGCTCTTGTCGTGGAGGTAGGGAACAGTCGCCAGCGGGAGGGTGAATCTCGTGTGGTCCTCGTAGGTGCGAATCCCGCGCTCGCAGAGCATGACGTTGGGATTATTGCGGTCCAGGATGTATTCGGCGGCCAGGAGGAACTCGTCCACGGTGGCACTCATCCCGCGCTTGAGCAGGGCGGGTTTGCCCGAATCGCCCACGGCCTGGAGCAGTTGGTAGTTCTGCATGTTTCGGGCACCGATCTGCAGCACGTCGGCATATTCGGATACGATCGGCACATGCTCGGGCGCCATGACTTCGGTCACGATGGCCAGGCCGGTTTCTTTCCCCGCCGTGGCAAGCATCTTCAGCCCAAGCTCCTTGTGTCCCTGGAAGCTGTACGGGCTGGTGCGCGGCTTGTAAGCGCCGCCGCGGAGACCGGTCGCTCCCATGGCTTTGAGCTGGCGCGCGAGTTTGACGATCTGGTCTTCGCTCTCGACGGAGCAGGGTCCGGCGATGACGGCGACCCGGGTGCCTCCGACCGCGAGCTCGCCGGCTCTCACTACGGTGCGCTCGCGCTTGAGCTCGGAAGACGCTCGCTTGTAGGGAGCCATGATGGGCAGGACTTTTTCGACCCCTTCACCCGGCTCGAGAACCTCCGTCAGCCCCGGCCGCTCTTCGCCCAGCGCCGCGATGACGGTCTGGTGCGTGCCATGGATCACCTGGGGAGTGAGTCCTAGCGAGGCGATATGAGTTGTCATGTGCTCGATCTGTGCGACTGTCGCGTCAGGTTTCATGACCACGATCACGGTGGACCGTCCTCCAAGAATGGGCCGAATGAGAATAAAAAAAGCCCCGGAACCTTGAGAAAGGTGCCGGGGCCTTTACTTTATGTTTTGGGAAGTCGACTGGAGTTAAGGTGACACTCCATCCTCGCCCCGGCAAACGGTTGTGAGCCTGGTAAACACCCAGGACCACCGCCAGGTGCGGTAAGCGAACAGACCGTACAGACTTTCCGTGCACGCGTGACGCAACGAAATCGTCCCCTACAAAATCAAATCAAATCCACGATCCATTTCAGCCCACGATGAAGGATTCAGCCAGGCCCGCAGCCCAGAAGGCCAGAGACCTGGCCGATCCCAACCGTTAGGTTTTGGTCAAGAAGTGCGGCTGCCCGACGGGCAACCCGTCGGCTGCCGTTAGGCGAGCCGCCCCTGGTTATCACTACACACGCGATCACCTCCTTTCGTTCCTAGCCTCCCCGGACTCGCCAGAGACCAGCCTCGAGCAAGAGCGGGCTCTAGTCCGTCGTGCCACGCTAGCACGACACGAAAGCCGGCCGTATGCGTACCCAAGTCTCGACCGACAGGATCAATTTATCCTACCAGGACGGCAGGATCAAGCGTACGCCGCGAAAGTGTCACGTTCGGCTTCGGACACGATGACTGAATCAGCGGCCATAATGGCTCCGGACCCTGCGTTGAACTTCTTCCCAAGTCAGGCCGGAGCCTGGGTTTCTCAGGAGGTTTTCCTTTCGCCGGTCGAGTTCCTCCTGCTGCCACGCGTGGACCGGAATCGCATCGGGAGTCGTCGCAAGGTCATCCAACGTTCTCAACGCGGGCCAACACATCGCGACAAGACATCGCCAATTGCTCAAGCCGCGGATCGCCCTGTCCGCAAAGATCGATCGTAGCGTGGTAATACCAAAGGACTTGCTCCCGAGCGGCGTTAAATTGCGACCAGACGGGGCGCTGATCTCGAAGGTCCAGCTCGATCGAGATCAGGTTGTGCAGCTTGTCGGCCAGGATGATGCCGCGGGCTTCAACCGGCGCTGAAGCGAGAGCGGCAATGTGGTCTCGCTTGCGATCGATCCAGGGGCGTTTGTGGCCGCTATCGTCAGTCTTCTTCTCGGAACAATGCCGCACAAGGTCGGAGACCGTCGCGCCGAAGACAGTGGTTAACTCTTCGAAGCTCACTGGTGTGTCCTCGACGACGTCGTGCAACAGCCCCGCGATCACCACGTCTTCAGGAAACCCCGCGCGATCGAGGATCAGCCCCACGGCGGCGACGTGCTCGAAATAGGGCGTGTCGCTCCCCTTCCGCAACTGCCCCGCATGAGCCTGGGCCGCGAAGCGCATGGCTTCTTCCAGCCGCATTGTCATCGCATGGTTTGGCATGCCGGCTTTGCGGGCCTCCGCTGCGAAGAATCGAGCATGAGATCACGGAGTTCGCGGGATGAGCTCGTCGCGGACAAAATCGTGAATCGCGCGGACCCACTGACGCTTGTCCATCGTTCGACCGAGCTCGATCAATCGAACGACATCCGCTGCACTCAGCCCCGGAAAACTGAGACTGGTCTCACAGGGATGATACTCACCATCGGCGCCGAGCTGATGCATCGACAATTTGTTTCCATCGTAGCGCACAGAGTTCCGGCACTCTCATCGTCCAAGATTGGGCTGGCGTGCGCCTCTCGTCACCATTTCGGGTTTTCCGCAGACGGCATTGGATTACCTCACGCATTTCAAGATACCGCACCGGCGCGCTCGGAGCCACGGCGGAATACACTATCTTGCCATCCGCCCGGATGCTTGACGGAACGTGGGCATCGCATTACACTTGCAGATTCCCATTCTTGGGTCCGGCACAAACGCGCAGGCCGGCCTTGCCGGTGACACAGGCAGGCGATCGACGACATCCACGTATTGTTCGATGAGAGGAAAGCCAGGAAATGCCGCGGAAGAAATTTGGTCGTAACCGCAAGAACCGCTGTCGCTTTTGCACTCGCGATGGTTGCCCGCGACCCGCGTACGTAGACTACAAAGACGTCGGTCTGCTCAAGAAGCTCTGCACCAATCAGAACAAGATTTTCTCACGCAAACGAAGCGGGAGCTGCGCGACATTTCAGCGCGCTGCCAGCTCCGCCATCAAGCGAGCGCGTTTCATGGCGCTTCTTCCTTACGTTGGCGAATGATCGATCGGGATCGCGGAGACCAAACTCGAGGCCGCTGCATTTCCGGTTTCGGCGGCCTGCTCTCCACGCATCCTATTGATTGGGCACGGTTCGGATGCTGCCGGCCTGCTGTGGTTTCGGCTCGGCCGGCTCCGGGCCGTTTTGTGCTTTGCCTGCCTCCTTCAAGAAGGTCAGGAATTGCGTGTCCAGCGTTGCGTAGGGCTGATGCAGTCGATTTCGAAGGGCCAAGCGGCCGGCGCTGCGTTTGATTCGCCCGTGATAGGCGTCGCGGACGTAGTCAAGAAAGTCTTCGCGATAGGCTCCGTGATTCCACTGCATCAGAAACATGGTCAGGGCCATCGCCTGCTGATAGTTGTGATAGATCTTCAGCTTGTCGCGGAACTTCGGCTCGTCAAGCGCCACGAATTCCTCAAGGCGTATCGAATCACGCCGGACCACCAGAGACTGATACGCCTCGGCAATCCGGGGCCCCACCATCCCCCCGACTTCGAGCGAGCCATCGGGCTGCGGCGTGACCGTTTCGAAATAGGTCCCCAGGCCCTCGAAGACCCAGAAATTACCATAGTTCTTGGTGTAAGAGTTGGGCCCGGCCGTCTCGAAGAGCAACTGGTGTGAAACCTCGTGGTAGAGCGTGGCGGTTTCCGGGATCTGTCCGTTCGGGTCTCGATAGAAATACGCTGGCAAGCGGGCGTGCCCGGATTTGGGCGGATCGTAGAAGCCCAGGTTGAGCGCTGCCTCGGGACCGAGCCTGGGCCCGAGCTCATCGACAAACTCTTCTCTCGACGCAAAATAGTACACCTGGTGCAGCTTGGCTGAAGGCAGGCTGTCCGGCTCGAGGGTCGGGTTCTTGAACAGGCGAACGATGGGAATCTCCTCCCCCAGGATGTCGGCGAGCAGCGTCATGAAAAGGTCGTGAAAAGCCTCGAGCCGGCGGCCGAAATCGATGGCCTGGTCCAGCGGCACGTTGGTCTGGATCTCGAAGTGCTCCGTCGCAAAACGCCAGCGCGACGTCCAGTCGGAGTGGAGCCGGTCGGCCTCCGCGACCGGCAGCCATCGAGGGACCTGCTGGCCCTTGCGCGAGGGGGCCGGCAGCTCGCCCTGGTCCAGGTGCGGCACCCAGTCGGCGCGCACCCAGCCGAATACCGGGTGGTTCACGTTTTTCTTTTTGAGCTCGCTCACGGCGAACGGCGTCGCCCAACCTCCGGCATGAGAGACGTACCCCAGGAGCCGGCGGGTTTCCTTGTGATTGGGTTCGCGCTCAAGCACCGCACGCAGGCACACGCTCGCCAGTGCATACTTCGCCGAATCGGAATGTGCGGCCTTCCGGGCGACTTCGAAGAGGTCTGCGGCCGCACGCCTGCGGATGGATTCTGCGCCGGCGGGCAACATCGCCGCTTCGGAAGTTTTGCGGGATCCGACGACTTCGGGCAGCGGCACGAACCGCGTGGGCCCGCCCGACATCGGGGGTCGAGGAAGCCGCGCCCGAAGCTCGCGGACCTCATCCATCTTCCCCTGCCTCGCCAGCTCGCCGGCAAGCGAGCTCAGCTCGGCCAACTCGCGCGTGATGATCGACCGGCGCAGGTCTTCGAGCTGCCCCGCGGACCCTTCAGGCGGTGCAGGAGGAGGAACCTGAAGCAGAAAGCACAGGCCAAGAAGCCAGGTCGCCGACGTCGTCATGATCGTCATCCCTTGGGCTCGCCCACCATACAGCCGCCTGTTGGGCTGGACGTAACGCATTCATCGTCGCACAATGCACGCCCAGGCGCCCAGGCCAGGGTGCTTCTCCAGAAACGACGGGCCGATTCCGGTCGCGGCACCGGATTTTCGGCAGATCGGACCACGAAAGGAGTCGACGAGTCATGAGCGTTTGTTATTCGCGCATTTCGCGTGCTTCCCTGCTGCTTGTCGGCCTGATCGCGGGCTGGTCATTATCGCTGGTGCGACCCGCCCCGGTGCGCGCCGGCGGCGGCGGTAGCGACCGCGTGGGGGGAACGATCATGGCGACCGGACCGGTGCTGGTTCGCTTCGACGAGGCGACCAAGGCACCGATTCCGCTCGACGCCCTCTACATCCTCGACTACAAGGGAGGCCGCTTACTGGCGTCGCTGCCCACGTTCCGCCAATCGACTGCCTCGACGACGATCATCGAGTCTTTCGTCGAGCGCGACTTGGCCGCCGACTTCAAAGTGGACCTGATTCGCGGTCCCAGCCCTCACTTTCTCATGACCACCGGATCACTCGGCCCGTACACGGCCGGCTGGGCTCCGCTGTACGTCATCGAGACCACGAGCAACCAGATCGGGGTCTACCGCCTGCACATTCAGGAGACAACCGGCCGGTCGGGCCGCCCGAAGTTCGAGCTGGTGCAGATTCGGCCCTATCTCTACCCGAATGCGCCCCCAACGGCGGATCAATAAGATGCGAATGTAGGTGGACTTGACGCGTTAAACCGCGGCAGGCCCACGGGTGGCCAGATCTGGTTCACGGTGGTGCGCCGCCGCGGCCGCCCATCCTGCCGCCAGGGCCGGGGCCTCCTCTGCCGCCAGGCGCGGCGCCACCGGCACCCGCCCCGCCTGCCGGTGCCGCTTCAGCGGGTTCTTCACCGACGCCCATCGACGAGCCCACGCCATATGGCCTGGCATCATAGTGATCGAGCAGCCACTCGGCCCTGGGATCGAAGACGTTCACCCGCCCCCCCTGCCCATACGTCCGGTACGGATCGCGGCCACCCTTGCCCATGTTCGAGAAAACGGCTCCCGTCTCGTACTGAAAGAAGCCCAGCCACATGTGGTCCAGACCCAAGCCAAACGGAGGCTTGGATATGTGATCCACGGCGCTGAAGATCTTCTTGTGAACGGGCGCGGCGTGGAACGCCAGAATGATGATGGCGACGGTTACCGCCGCCGCCGGCCAGCGAAAAGACAATTCGACCGGCGTGATAGACCGGCTCTGGAAACCTCACCATGGCCGGCGCGATCGTCTCGGTGGTCATGCGCAACGCCACGAGCGCAATACAGAATATCCCGAGCATACAAAGTGTGTCGGAGAACCCCCAGTTGATTCCGGTGGAATCAAGTAATTTAGCCAGCGGCTCGTAGAAATTGAACGCGATCATGGCGGCAAAGAGCGCGTTGAAGAACATCAAGGCCGCGCCCCAGAGACCTTCGCTCATCAGAGCGTAAGCCACGCCCAGCGCCATGAACAGAATGATGAAATCCATGAGCAACTTCATTCAGATGGCCTCGCTAGTTGGGTCTTTTCGTCGTATCGCGGAGGTGGTGAGCACCCTCTCATGGTCGGTCTGGCCCCAAGCCTACGATTGGCGTGCGGCTCATTTTATTTAACAACTCGCAGCAGTTCTTCGATCGAGGTGCGGCCCTGGATCACCTGGCGCAAGCCCGTCCTCTTGCAGATAAATCATGCCCCCTTTGCGGGCTTCGGCTTTGATCTTGTTGATCGACGGGTTCTCGCGAATCATGTCGCGCATGGGCTCGGTCAGGACCAAAAGCTCGTAGATGCCGGTCCGGCCGAAGTAGCCCGTGCCGCCGCATTGTCGGGCAGACTTGCTCGGGATTCTCGGGCCGTCGATAAAAGACGTCGACCTTGTCGGCCGGCAGATTGGCCTTCTTCAGGAATTCGGGCTTGGGCTTGTACGGCTCCTTGCAGGCTTCACAGAGCAAGCGCACCAGCCGCTGGCCCAGCACGCCGGAAAGCGCCGACGCGATCATGAAAGGCTCGACGCCCAGGTCAAGCAGGCGGAAAAGTGCCGTCACCGCGTCGTTGGAGTGCACGGTCGAGAAGACCATGTGGCCGGTGTTAGCAGCCTGGCAGGCGATCGAAGCGGTCTCTTGATCGCGGATTTCGCCGATCATGATGACGTCCGGGTCCTGGCGCAGGATCGAGCGCAAGCTGGTGGCGAAGGTCTGGCCGGCCTTGGTGTTGACCTCCATCTGGGTGATGTTGTCGAGCTGGTACTCGATCGGGTCTTCAACCGTGATGATGTTCCTCTGGTAGCGGTCGATCTCGCGAAGCGCCGCGTAGAGCGTGGTCGATTTGCCGGCACCCGTCGGGCCGCAGCAGAGGAACATGCCGTGCGGCTGGGTGACCAGGCCGCGCACCTGCTCGATCAGCTTGGGGCGCATTCCCAGGTCTTCCATCTTGGTCACGGCCGAGCTGTTGTCGAGGATTCGCATCACCAGCTTCTCGCCGGCTTTCGAGCCCGAGGTCGCAACGCGGAAGTCGAGGCCGCGCCCTGACAGAGTCGGCGCCGAACGAACCGTCCTGGGGCTTGCGCTTCTCGGAGATGTCCATCGCCGAGAGGACCTTGAAGACGTTGACCACGGCGTCTCCGGTCGGCCGGTCGAACGGCTCGGCGGCGTGCAGGATGCCGTCGATCCGGTACCGCACGGAAAGCTGCTCGGTGGTGGGCTCCAGGTGGATGTCGGTGGACCGCCTCAGGACGGCGTCGTAGACCAGCTCCTTGGCGGCCATGTACGAGCGGGACTCCTCGGCTTGCCGCACTCGCGCCGGATCTTCCTTGGCCGAGCCCTGGGTCTTGCCGACGAATACGATCGGCGGACCAGACCGGTCCGCCGTGCCGACGTCCTTGTTGAACAGCGGCTTCATTCCCAGCTTGTGCAAGATGTCGTTGCAAACTTCGCCCAGGTGATAGGGCGTGAGCACCTTCTGGTCGTCGGGCACGGTCTGGTTGCGGGCATAGATGTACGAGAGCAAGGGAACGAAATACGCCAGCAGCAAGAGACCCAACCCGATGAAATAGATGGGAATCGCCAGGACGAGCACCAGCCCAAGCACGCCGGCGAAGAAGACCGCGCTGTTCCAGACGGCGAAGCGAAGGTTGTTCAGCTCCTGGGTGTCGTGTTCCACCCAGTTGGTCGTCCACGCCCAGAGAATGTAGATGATCACGACCGGAACGAACTTGAACAGGTTGAGATACATTCCCGAGCCGCGCGTCATGTGCGGAATCTGGGCCAGCATGAAGAAATCGGAAACAGGCTCTGCCGCCTGAGACGCCGAGACGGCGAAGCAGGTCAGAACCAGAAATGCCAGGAGCGCCGGGAACAGGCGGTACATTGCTCACCTTTCTAACGGATCGTCGCGATCGATCGAGACGGGCCTGAATCACAGGATGCCTTGTTCGGGAAGCAAGATGCCTTTGAGCGCCATTCGGAGCAGCTCAGGGTTGGGCGCGTTTTCGAACGCGACTGCCCGTTCCACCTTCTCAGCCACGACGAGCTGCCGCAAGCTCTCGGTGAAATCGACCATCCCTTCTTCCTTGCCCAGCCGGATGGCTTGGGCCAGCTTGATGTCCTCCTCCTGGAGGATCAACTTCTTGACGGTCGGATTCATTCGCATGACTTCCACGAGCGGGGCTCGCGTCTGGCCGGTCGCGGCTGCCCAGTCCTTGGTGGTGGGCAAAAGCTTCTGCGCGACGATCGCTTTGAGATTGAACGCGAGGTTCTGGCGCATCGCGTTGTGCATGTCCTGCGGAAACAGGTCGAGAATACGGCTGATCGTCGACGGAGCCGTCGAAGCGTGGATGGTGCCGAAGACCAGGTGGCCGGTCTCGGCCGCATGCATTGCCGCGTTGAATGTCTCGCGATCACGCATCTCACCGACCAGGATGATGTCCGGGTCTTGACGCACGGCGTGCTTGAGCGCCGTGTCCCAGTTGACGACATCGATCCCCACTTCACGCTGATTGATGATGCACTTGTCGTCCTTGAATGTGAATTCGATCGGGTCTTCAATCGTGACGATGTGACAGCGCTCGCGAGTATTCACGTACTGGAGCATCGCGGCGATGCTGGTCGACTTACCGGACCCGGTGACGCCCGCCAGGATGACGATTCCTTGATCGTGGCTGGCGATCTCGCCCATGACCGGGGGAAGGCCCAGCCCCTCGAAATCGGGAATCGAGGTATTGACGCGGCGGGCGACCAGGCTCAGGCGGCCGCGCTGTTTGAACAGGTTGACGCGGAACCGGGTTTCATCGCCGTTGGGCTCGAAGATGATGTGCGCGAAGTCGACGCCGCCGGTGTCTTCCAGGATGGTTTTCTGGCGCTGGCTGAGCAGCGGAAACATGAGGCGTTCCATCTCGGGGCCCGTGAGCTGGGGAAGCTGCATCTGCCGCAGCACTCCGGCCAGCCGCATCGCCGGGGCCATCCCCACCTTGAGGTGAAGGTCCGAGCCCTTGAACCGCATCACCATCCGGAATAGTTTGTTCGCCTCGGGCTCATCGGGCATTGCGTCAACGGGTGCTTCAGCGACCGTCGCCATGGAGATTCACTCCTTCAGTTGCGAGAACTCGAGAATGGGCGTCAGGGAATGGAGCAGGTTTCATGGTTCAGTCTGCGAAACGGCTGCGGCTTCTTCAAGTCGGTGATTCGCACCGGTACGCCCCGGCTTGCCAGGTACTGCTTGGTCCCGAGGATCGAGTAGCGCTCGTAGTGAAAGATGCTCGCCGCCAGTGCGGCGCTGGCCCCGCCCTCGTCAAGCACGGCTCGCAGGTGTTCGGGGCTGCCCGCGCCTCCGGAGGCCACGACCGGGATTTGCACGCTATCAACCACCGCCCGGGTCATTTCGAGGTCATACCCGTTTTGAGTCCCGTCGGAGTCCATGCTGGTCAAAACAATTTCGCCGGCGCCGGACTGCTCGACCTCGCCAGCCCACGCGACCGCCTCGAGCCCGGTTGCCACGCGCCCGCCGTTGATGAATACCTCCCACACGATACGTCCATCGCGATTGACGCGCTTGGGGTCAATGTTGACAACGATGCACTGACTTCCAAACCTGCGAGCGGCCAGACGCACGAGACCAGGGTCACGCACGGCGGCCGAGTTGATCGAGACCTTGTCTGCCCCCGCGCTCAAGAGCATCCGGATGTCGTCCAGGCTGCGTATGCCGCCGCCGACCGTGAGCGGCATGAAGCACACCTCGGCGGTGCGCCGGACCACGTCGAGCAAGATCGCCCGGCCCTCGTGGCTGGCGGTGATGTCCAGAAAGACCAACTCGTCCGCGCCCTCTTCATCATACCGCGCGGCCACGGCGACGGGGTCACCCGCGTCCCTGAGGTTTTTGAAGTTGGTCCCCTTGACCACACGGCCATGATCGACATCGAGGCAAGGGATGATCCGCTTGGCCAGCATGCGCAGCCTCTGGCGTGCCGCCCGCCGCTTTCAGCCGGGGGCACCACGTTATTGCTTCCTCGCCGGTGACTGATCCTGCGAACCGTTGTTTATTCTATAGAAGAGAGATGAACGATCCTAGAGGCTGGAAAGATGAACCGGTTCCAGCGGCGGGAAAGTCAAACCATTCGGTGCTGGTTCCAGTTACGCGCACGGCCTTGGCAGCACCGACGGCAGCAGCGGGCCTGGCCTTGGCGGCCGCGACGGACGTGGTCGCGGGGGGCCGGGCCACCGTTTTCATCTTGGTCACGGGCGAGGCAGGGACAGCAACGGCAACGGCAACGGCGACAGCAACGGCGACCTTCTCGTCCCCGGCTACGAGCTCAACCAGTTCTGCGGGCTCGTGGAGCGCCGGCTCGGCCTGCCGCATCGCGCACTGAGGATGGATACCACCGCGCGAGTAGACAGGCTGGTGGCAAATCGGGCAGCGAAGCCGAGTGGAAACCGGTGTGTGAAAGTGCTTGGGATTCATCCGAGGTTTTTCCGTGCTGGAATAGGGAAGGATCGACATGCAGCCGTGTAGCCCCCGCTAGAACGCCACACGGCCACGAAAACACCGGTCGAAAAGCCGCAGTGAGTGCGCAAGCCCCACCTGCACGGCGGTTCGCTCACCGGTGCGCTTTGAGTCAAGGACCAGGGGCCCGGGATCAGTAACGGCGGCCTCCGCCACCGCCATAACCGCCGCCGCCGCCACCCCCGCCGTAGCCACCCCCGCCGCCTCCGCGACCTCCGCGACTTCCGCCGCCGCCGCCGCCGCCGCCACCGTAGCCACCACCGCCGCCGCCGCCGCGGTCCTCGCGCGGCCGGGCTTCGTTAACAGTCAGGCGACGACCATCGACCTCCCTTTCGTGAAGCCCGTCAATCGCGGCCTGAGCCTGAGCGTCGTTGTCCATCTCGACGAAGCCAAAGCCCTTGCTCCGGCCCGTCGCTCGATCCTGGATCACCTGCGCACTCTGCACGGTGCCGTATTGCGAGAACAACTGTTCCAAGGAGGAGTTACTGACCCCATACGACAGATTGCCTACGTAAAGCTTCTTGCCCACCGCTGAACTCCTGGGCGAATGCGACGCGACCCACTGAAAGAGGGAGGGTCAATTGACGAACGAGAAACGAGGCCTGTCGGTGGGGAAGGCGAGGCACCGATCCGAGTCAGGGCTCTCTTCGAGCCAGGGCGACAGACCAACCAGCTTTCGATGATAACCGAAAACATATAGAAAAGATAGGGCTATTTCGTGGCGCTCGTTCGGCGTCGTTGATACCGCCCCGCCACGGACGTGCGCCGCGCAGCCCAGCCCCGGGCCGCACCATCTCGTTCGATCGTTGCCAGGAAACGTCTATCTGAACGTCTGTACGCAAAACGGATGGAAATCGACGCGTGGCGTCATCGACCAAGAGTCATGATTGCATCCACACATAATCCGCCCAAATGAGCAAAGCTCCTCGGTGCTTTGCGGCGGCCCGTCACACCGGTCTTCCTGGTCCCTCGCGCCATGGAGGCCCATCTGAAGAGCACGAATGGGCACGGGCGTTGTCCGTTGTGGTAGACTCGTCTCGACCGTTTGCCGGGCTATCTGGTTGTTGTCCCGGCCGAGCAATCGGGGTAGCTCAAACCTGCGGCCGGGTCTTGATCGCCGGCCCCGTGAGTGAATGACTGACGTGTGGGGCTTGCACTTTTCCGGAGTCGTTTCCGTGGTCTCTTTCATTGTCATCGGCTTCATGACGGTGATTGCTGCCTCGGTCGCGCATGACGGAGGAATGTCCGCTCCAGCTCGCTCGCAGGGTGCCGCTCAGGAGAAAACGGAACCAAGCTCTGCAAAATCGACCGAGAAGAAGCCCGCAGCGAAGGGCGAGCCTGCTTCCCAGTCCCAGAAGGGGGCCGGGGCAGCCAAGACGACTGGCGACGGCGTTTCGAGCTCTGTGGAGAAAAAGCCGGGCAAGGCCAAGAAGCAGGCGAAGGGGGTAGCAAGCAAGACGGCGAAATCGAACCGCGACGCCGAGGTTCGTGTCCTCACCCAGGAAGAGACGAAAAAGCCTCGCAGTGAATTCCTGCAGCCACCCGGCAGCTCGCCCGAGGATCGCTACGGTGACGATTCCGACTGGTACGAGCTGCCCGCCTGGCGGAAGACAACGTTTTTCGGCATCCGTGCGCGGGGCCAGTTCTTCGTCTACGTTGTCGACTGCTCGGGCAGCATGCTCGACGACGATCGACTGACGCGTGCGACGATCGAAGTCAGGCGCAGCGTCCTTTCGCTCGTCGAGCCGCAGAAGTTCGAGGTGATCTTTTACAATGAAGATTCGATGCCGATGCCGGGCGGGCCCAGGGCCAGGACGGCCGACCTGCAGGCGAAGAGCCAGTTGATCTCCTGGCTGCGGGTGATCGAGCCCGACGGCGGAACCGACCCGAGACTCGCCCTCAAGCAGGCCATCTCGCTCAAGCCCGATGCCGTGTTCCTGCTTTCGGACGGCGAGTTTCCCGAAGGAACCGTCGATCAGGTCGCCAAGCTGAACACTCACAAGATACCGATTCATTGCATCGATCTGGCCGGCGGTCTGGCCGGCGACCATCTCAAGAAGATCGCGGCGGCGAGCGGCGGTCGGTATGCGTCGCGGCCGGGAAGCCTGCAAGTCGCGCCTCCCTCGAGAACGGATAGACCATGATCGACCCCAGAGTGGCCAGCGGACTGCGGGATCTGTCTCCCGCGGTGATGATCCCCCGCGAGCAAATTCTCGGGCGGTTCCGCCAGGTCTTCTCGAGCTTCGGGTTTCTGCCGATCGAATCTCCTCACATCGAACGGATGGAGGTCTTGACCGGCAAGGGAGCCGGGTCCGACGAGGTCCTGAGGCAGATCTTCGAGGTCACCAACAAGGGGGGCACGCCCGGCGAGCTGGCCCTGCGATTCGACTTGACCGTGCCGCTGGCTCGCTTCGTTGCCAAGCACATCGACGAGCTCGGTGTTCCGTTCAAGCGCTATGCGATCGGCTCGGTTTTTCGCGGCGAGCGCACCGGCCAAGGGCCGGTTTCGCGAATTCGTCCAGTGCGACTTCGACACGATCGGAACCGAAAGCGTTCTGGCTGACGCCGAGACGGCGCAGGTGATCTTTGCGGCGCTTTCCGGGGCGGGAGTGCCGGCATTCACGATCACGCTCAACAACCGCAAGATCCTCGACGGCTTCCTCGAGCGCGAAGGTCTTTCGGGCCGCAGCGCACCGGTGCTCCGTGCCCTCGACAAGCTTGCCAAGATCGGCCGCGGCGGAGTGACCGAAGAGCTCAAGCGAGCCGAAGAAGCCGGCGGCGCCGGCCTCTCGGACGAAAAGGCCGCGAACGTTCTCGCATTCGCCGAATCGTCTCGCGGCGGAGTCGAGATTCTCGAGCGGGCCCGCACGGCGATCGAGAGCAGCCCGGCGCCCTGCTGGGAATAGCAAATCTTGAGTCCGTTGTCGATCTTCTCGAGGCCGCGCTTGTTCCCCGTGAGTGCATTGCGATCGACCTCGGGCTTGCCCGCGGGCTCGATTATTACACCGGCATCGTTTTTGAGACAACGATCAACGGCTGGGAGAAATTCGGCAGCGTGGCCTCGGGCGGTAGATACGACAACCTGGCGAGCCTGTTCACGCCCCGCCGCTTACCCGGTGTCGGCGCTTCGATCGGACTGGATCGATTGATGGCGCTGCTTGAGGAGGCCGGCAAGCTGCCGTCGCGAGGAACGACCGCGCAGGTCCTGGTCACCAGTTTTCCCGGCACGAACCCGGCCGTGGCATTCAGCATGGCGGCGCGGCTCCGGGCTACTGGAATTGCTGCGGAGGTTTATCCCGACGCGATCTCGATCGGCAAGCAGATGGGCTACGGCTCGGCGCGGGGCCACAAACTGGCGGTGATCGTCGGGCCCGACGAAGAGAGCAAGAAAGTGTTCAACCTGCGCAACCTGGCCAACCGGCACGAAGACAAGGGATTGGCCTGGTCGGTCCTCGAAGATTCTGTTCAAGGCGCGCTCGAGGTCATCAGGCACGAAGGGGCCGGCACATGACCGCTCCAGCCGCCGGACTGCGGCGGGGAGAAGAAGACCAGGCGGCCCTGGAACGGGCCATCGCCCTGGTTCGAGGCACTCGCGACTGGCTGCCGCCGGACTGCGCGCGCTATGGCGAGCTGGAACGCCAGCTTCTCGAGAGCTTCGCCCGTGCAGGGTACCAGATGATCCGGACGCCGATCCTCGAATTCACCGAGCTTCACGAGCGCAAAAGCGGCGCGGGCATCGTCTCCAAGCTGTTCGAGCTGGAATCGGATGGCGCTTCGCGGGTTTGCCTTCGGCCTGAGCTGACGGCCAGCATCGTGCCGCGCCTTCACCCAGGCACGCGACTGCCCTCCCCTGCCCTGGCGGGTAAGCAGCTCGGGGCCGGTCTTTCGCTATGAGGGCGAAACGGGCTCGAACCGGCTGCGCGAGTTCAACCAGGTGGGGGTCGAGCTGCTGGGCGCCGGAGGGCCGGCCGCCGACGCCGAGGTGATCGCCCTGGCTGACCGGTCGCTCGCGGCAGTTTCGGGTCGAGACGCAACGGTGCGGATCGGCCACGTCGGCTTGATTCTCGAGATCATGTCGCATGCCGGCCTGCCATCTGAGGCAAGATCTGCCCTGGTCGAGATGATGAGCGCCGCGGCCGCCGAGGGACAGGGGATCCAGGCGCTCGACTCGGTGCTCGACCGGCTGGTCGGCTGGCTTCAGTCCGGAGGTGAGGCCGATCTGATCGTACCGGCCGTGAGCACGGCCGACGATCGGGGCGTGGACCGCTTGTTCCGCCAGCTCGTGCCCGATGTCACGGGCCGCCGCTCGGGGCACGAGATCATCCACCGCCTGCGCCGGAAGTGGGACTTGAGCCACTCGCTCTCGGAGATACTGGGACGGGTGCGCGACCAGTTTCATGGGTTGGCCGGCCTGCACGGGCCGGCCCGGGAAGTCATGGCGCGGCTCAACCAGAAGTTTGCCGCGCTCGCGCCGCTTTCGGTCGCCGCGTTAGGAGAGCTCGTCAGCCAGCTCAGCGGGCGGGGGGTCGACGAGGCGCGGATCGAGCTCGACCTCGGCTTCAGCCGGGGCATCGGCTTCTACACTCAGATGATCTTCGGGCTCGAGGTCTCGATTCCCGCAGGCTCGCTCGAGGTCTGCGGCGGCGGCCGCTACGACGGGCTGGCCCGGGTGCTGGGCAGCAGCCGCGATGACCGCGGTGCCGGGTTTGCATTCGGGCTGGAGCGCCTTGCCGAGGTCTGTGCGGCGCGGCCGTCGCTCGGCATGGCGGCCCCTTGAAACGAGCTCTTGCTCCTGAGAATTCTCGCCAAATGAAGACCGGTGCGATCGACACCATCCGACTGGCGCTCCCCTCCAAGGGCAACCTCTACGAAGGGACGATCGAGCTGCTCAAGACGGCCGGTTACCGCGTGCGTCGAGCAAGTGATCGCCAGTACGAAGCGACGATCGTGGGCCACGCCCGCTTCCATGTCGTTTTCATGAGGCCCGCCGACATCGTCGTCCAGGTGCAGGAGGGCCGGTGCCAGCTTGGAGTGACCGGCTTTGACGTCTTCGCCGAGCACGCGCTCGAAGCCGACCAGGCTCAAGTGGTGATTCCCGACCTGGGCTTCGGAGGCTGCCGGCTGGCCGTGGCCGTTCCCGAGAGCTGGATCGACGTCAGCCACATCATGGACCTGATCGACCTGACAACCGAGTTCAAGGCGACGGGCCGCACGTTCCGTGTTTCGACCAAGTACCCAGCGCTCGTGCGCCAGTATTTTCGCCGGCACGGAATCTACTACTACCAGTTGGTTGATTCCGAAGGCGCGCTCGAGCTGCACCCGAGCCTGGGAATCGCCGACGTGATCGTGGACCTGGCAAGCTCCGGGATCACGCTCAAAGACAATCGTCTGCGCGAGATCGAGCAAGGCACCGTGCTGGTCTCCGCGGCCTGCTTGATCGGACATGCACCGGGCCTGGCCGCGCTCGGGAAAGAAGGCGAAACCGGGGCCCTGGCGCTTCTGCTCGATTCGATCGACGGCGTTCGAAGCGCAGAGGGGTGGCTGCACGTGGAAGTCGTTGGAGGCAGGGAGGCCGGTGGTCCCGAGCGGGCCGTGCTGGTTGCGGAGCAGCTTCGCGATCAGGGCGCATCGCACGTCGCCCGTGGTGAGATCTGGGACGACCGCGGCAACCCCGGCTGGCGTGTGACGGCGTTATTGCCATCGGGCAAGCTCACGGCCTGCCGCCGCGCTCTGCTGCGATTGGGAGCCGGCCGGGTTGTCGGGCTCTCGCCGCGGGTCGTATTCGACCGCGACAGTCCGTCAACATACAATAACCTTACCGCCCGCCTTGAGGCCCTCGCCAGCAAGGACAGCACCGGCGGTGCGGAGCTGGGCCATTCCTGAAAAGCGGTGCAGGCGCTCGATAGAATAGATAGACAGATAGACTGGCAGCCCAACATGAAGAAGCTACCCCCGGAGCCTTACGTTCAGGCATTTGTGGTCTGTCGCGAAATCTTCGAGGACCACCATTCCGGTGAATACCTTCTGTTCGCGCCTCGCAGTGCATTCCGGCTCGATGCATTTCCCGGCTCGATCAAGTTCGCAGTTTACGCGCACCTCACGGAGCTGCACGGCAAATACCGCCTGGAGCTGCGTCTGGAGGATTCGCAGGGAGATATCCTCTGGGCCGTGCGCCGCCGACCCGCCGGTCAAGCACGATGACCCGCTGATGCCTCACCGCTTTGCGTTCCGCGACTTGAAAGTTCGGGTTTCGGCGCCCGGACGATACGACTTGCTGCTGGTTTCCGAGGACGCCGAGATCGCGCGTCATCCGCTCTGGCTCCTGGAGGAAGAGCCGCCGGAGGAGGAGCCGTCGGCGGATTGACGAGGATCGCCGCGGCAGGCCGTCGGAATTTCGGAAAAGTTGTGAGCTTTCTTGTGTGACCGGGCAGTAAGTGGCGGATTGCTTGCGCGTGTGGAGAAGGAGTCATCGAGCCATGGCTGGCCGTGGATCGCGAGCGTTTGCCCGACCGCTACAGAGCCTGCTCGTCACGGGCGCATTCGGCCAGTTGACCGACGCCGAGCTTTTGAACCGGTTCATCGAGCGGACCGGCGCGGAAGCGGCGTTCGAGACGCTGGTCCTGCGCCACGGGCCGGCCGTGATGCAGGCCTGCCGGAGGATTCTCGGCGATTCGCACGACGCGGAAGACGCCGTGCAGGCGACGTTCCTGGTGTTAGCCCGTCGCGCTGATTCGATTGCTCGGCCGCACGAGTTAGGCGGTTGGCTTGGAGGTGTGGCGCGGCGGATTGCGCGGAAGGCAAGGGTTGCCGATGCCCGCCGCAGGCGGCACGAACAGCGGCTCGCCGAAAGGGCACGCCGCCACGAGCCGCGCGGGTTGGACGTCTGGGATCTGCTGCGCAAGGAGATCACCCGTCTGCCTGAGGCGCTGCGTGACGCGGTGGCTCTGTGCTATCTCGAGGAGATGAGCTACGCGCTTGCGGCGCGGCGGCTTGAAGTCAGCGAGGGAACGATTCGTGGACGGCTGGTAAAAGCCCGCAGGATGCTGTGCGCCCGGCTGGCTCGAAACGGCGAAATGTTGTCCGTCGGATGTACGCCAACACGATCCATCGCCACGGAACATTCGCGCGGTGCAGTGCCGTGCAGCCTCGTCGCCGCAACAGCCCGTGCTGCAATCCAGGTCGTGGCGGCCCGCGGCCAGGCGCACGGTGTTTCGACGGGAGTGATTCGGTTCATGGAGGGAGTCTTGAGCATGACGTTCGTGAGCCGTGTGAAAATGGCCTCGATGGTGCTTGCGGCATGCGGTATCGCCATTGCCGGCGCAGCCGCCCTGGCGAGCAAGTCAGCGGGAACCGAAATTCAAGGGGCTGCGCAGTGCGGAGCCCCCGGCTCCGCAGACGGGGCGCGTCGCTGTCGCTGCCACCGGCGCTCGAAGCGCCGCGGGGAGCGATGCCTCCAATCGGAACGGGATGACCCTCGAGGAGGCCGTCGATCGATTTCTGTGCAAATACGTCAGCCAGTCGAGGCCGGCCGAGATTCCAATGGCGCGAGCTGATCTCCTGGCGCACTTCGACAAGACACAACTCACCTCGCTCACTGAGGCCGTGTTTCAGGACAAGGTGCGGAATCAGATCGATCACGTTTACAAGAGTTTTGTGAACGTGGAATTGGCTCAGGAAAAGCTGCGTCGTGCGTCGGACACTTTGGCCAGATGGGTCCGGATTCGCGACGCGACGCTCAGCCAGATTGCGAACGGGACCAAACCCTCGGACGATATCCGGCCGATAGCCGTCGCTCGGGCTGCGGCCAATGCGAAGCGAGAGAAGGCCACTGACGCGCTGCGTGAGGCGAGGCTGTCGCTGGGCATGTTGCTCGAGATGCCCGCGAACGAGTGTCGGACGCTCGAAGTCGCGAGCCGCCTGAGCCGGCTTCGCGGCGCCCTCCTGCCGCCGCTTGATGAACTCGTGCGCTCCGCTCTCACCGGTCGCCCTGACCTTGTTGCTTTTCGTTTCGGAGAAAAGCGTGCCGAGGCCGATCTGGCAGAAGCCCGCTCCAAGCGGCTGACGGACGCCTACCTCCTCTACCAGCCTTACACATTTGGTGTCGTGCTCTACGACCGCGTTCAGGACAACTCGTGGGCCAGCGGCGTGTCCGTGCCGCTGCCGCTTTACAGCCGCAATCAGGCAAATGTCAAGCGGAGCCGGATCAACGTCGAGCAAACGCGAAGGCAGCGTGACTCGATGGAACGCCAGATTTCTGATGACGTCGAGCGGATCTATCTGGATTGCGAGCTGGCACTCGGCGAGCTTTCGCGGATGGAGCAAGGAATTCTCGCCGATGCCGCGAAGCGTTGCGATGCCTCCGAACAAGCCTACCTCGCCGAAGCAGCGCCCGCGCGCTTCCAGGTAAAGCTTCGCTCAACGAATTAATGCGCTCCGATGATGCATACCAGAAGGAAGAGCGCCGGTTCGTCGTCATCCTCGCGAGGTACCTGGGAAGCACGCTCGATCTGAACACGTGCGTCAGCAAACGAATCATGCCTTGAACCAGGGCTAGGGGCAATACCGTTGAAATAGGCGCAAGTCACAGCCTCTTGTTACCTTGTGTTTGCGAACAACCAGGGCAACAAGGAGGCTGCGACTCGCATGCATCAAGGACGATGTGCATTGCCAGCTGATGAAGCTGGCCGGGTATTGGACCGACTGGCGGGACTCGAAAAGATTATCCGCCCGGAGGACATTCAACAAGCTCTTGCGGCCACTGGCCGGGTCAATTCGCGACAATGCACGTTGACCCATGAGTTCATGTTGTGGGTGGTGCTTGCGATGGGGTTGTTTACTGAAGTGCCGATCCGACAGGTCTTCAAGCTCGCCCGACGGCTGCGCTCTGGGGAAGACTCGCCCCATCGTTCCAGCCTTTGCGTCGCACGTCAGCGGTTGGGCGTGGAACCCGTGCGACATCTCTTCGACCGTATCGTTCATCCGCTGGCTCGCCTCGGGACACCAGGAGCGTTTTATCGTGGCTTGCGTCTGATGGGCATCGACGGCACCATCCTCGATGTCCCCGACTCGGATGCCAACGCGGCCGCCTTCGCCCGCCCCTCTGCAGGGAAGCGTGGCGACGGAGCTTTCCCCCAAATTCGCAAGCTCAGTCTGGTCGAGTTGGGTACCCACGTCGAAGTTGCCATGGTCGTCGGGTGCAGTAGTTGCGGCGAACACTCGATGGTCGAGAGTTTGCTCCCTCACCTGACCCCGGAAATGCTCCTGCTCTGGGATCGAGGCTTTTTCAGCTATACACAGTGGCAAAGGCTGACCGAGCGCAAGGTGAACGTGCTGGCGCGGGTGACTAGCCGGTTGATCTTGCGACCGATTCGAACCCTGGCCGACGGTTCGTACATCGCAAAGATCTACAAGTCTAATTATGAACGGAAGAAGGACCGCAATGGGATTGAAGTCCGGGTGATCCGTTACACTCTGGACGACCCTCAGCGGATCGGAGACGGCGAGGAACATGTTCTGATCACGAATCTCCTCGATGGCGAACTCTACCCGGCAATGGAATTGATTCTTCTTTACCATGAACGATGGGAGGAAGAACTCGTTTTCGACGAGCAAAAGACCCACCAAGACCCACGAAGGGCGACGAAGCCGGCGCAGTTGCGGAGCGAGACCCCCACGGGAGTGATTCAGGAAGTCTATGCGTGTCACTAGCCCATTTCGTGATCAGGTCGCTGATGTTTGAGGGCGCCGCAACGGTTGACCTCGACCCCGACCGGTTATCGTTTACGGGATGTTTCCAGATCCTGAAATGCCGGCTGCCCGAGTGCCAAGGCAAGACGCCCGCGGAGTTGGAGAGTTGGTACAAAGCAATCCTCTGGGAAGTACAAAGAGAGCGTACGGAGCCACGCCGTAACCGGATCAATCCGCGAGTGATCAAGCGAAAGATGTCGAAATGGAAGAAGAAACGTCCCCAACATCAACGCCTTCCGCCCTTGAAAAAAAGCTTTAGAGACTCAGTGGTTATGACTCGTTAAACGGTATTGGGGCTAGGGGTAGCTCAGAAGGCCGTATTTCCTCTCTGGTCTGGTGGTCTTCCCCGCCTTGTAGCAGTCAAGCCATGTGATGAACTCCTGCTTCCAATCGGCGTCGGTAACGAGTTCGACGGCCTTCGTTTGCCACTTGACCGCGGACGCGAAGTCGCCGGCCCTGGCGTTCGCCGCGGCCAGAAAGCCGAGGTCCGAAGCCGCGTTCCAACCCGTCAGCTCGCAGAGCTTCCGCGCAGACTCGACTGCCTTCTTGCCGTCAATCAGCTTCGCGTCGGGATGCGTGCTCAAGGTCTCGCGCAGCAAGCGATAGACCGAGATGTCCTTGGGATCACACCCCTGCCGCATGACCCTGCCCTCCAGGTTGTAGCTAAGTGCGACCGCTCAAGACGCTGCGCAAGCCGGCCGCCGCGTCCGATCCGGCCGATCAGACTGATCCGACCGATCGGTCCGATCCGACGCGGCCTTGAAAAGAGAGCGACAGCCCACCAGAGCCGAGCGGCGCGCCGCGAACCCCCTCACCGCTCACGGCCGCCACTCGAGTCGGCGCCACCTCAAATCGTTCAAATTATGTCCTTGGGTTCGTTTCGCAAAACCCCGTGCGAGGCGGCGTCGGTCTTACCGCGCGAATCCGCCTCGGAATTCGCGCTGGGTTCGTTTCGCAACGTCGTCCGATCACCCTCCTCCGCAGCCTTCTCGCCACCACAGCCGGCCGCGCTGGGTTCGTTTCGCAACAAACCCCCTGCATCGTCCATTGTCCCTTGAAGCGAAGGACTTCCATCCTAGGGTTCGTTTCGCAAAACCGCCGCGGCGCCCATCCAGGGAGTTTCATCTCGCCGTGGTTTAACCACTGGCGATGGCTCTTCCGTATCCCCACCAGCCGTCGCAACGCAATCATCGTCCAAACCGGCACAACCGTCCTGTTCATGACCATGCTCATGATCATCGTTTCGATGATCATGAGCATGGTCATCTGATGCTAGCCAACCCGCCGACGGCGGCAGATAATAGCCGCTGTGCGCCCGGCCGCTCTTCGATCGTTCCTCGCTCAGTTTCTCCAGCTCCTTCGTGTTACGGTACATCAACCGCCGCCACGCAAATTCATACCGCGTCATGAGCAAGTTATCGTCGCTCAAATCCGGCACAAACTGCTTTAATAAGAATGTATGGCAAATTTGCCCCTTCGCATCTTTCTGCGCCGATTTTGTATTTTCATGAATTGACAAAATCGTGCGAATTGAAGCGACCGTCAAAGTCGGGGGGGTGAGGAATCCTTTGAGTCGATTCCGGACCAAGCGGGGCTTCTGTCGGTCCGCCTGCGTCTTTGCACGCGGGCACGCACCCTTGAGGCTTTGGTTGCCAGTATCCTGAGCGCGCGCCGGTGTCGTCGGACCGGTAGACAGACAATTCCCCTGATTGACCTGCTATTTCCTCCGAAAATGCCGTCACCCTCGCTTCCCGCTCACCCCTCGCTGACTACGATCTCTTTAGAACGCTTTTCAAGAACAGATCGGTCAGGAACACCCCCGAGGACGGGTCAGCTTGACAAGCCGCCCAATCGAGAAATGCGTTCTCCGCCGTCATGACTTTCAAGTCCGCATCCGAGTGTCCGAGCGGAGTCGCTGTGTCGTAATCGGCGTCATGCCTCGCCTGTTGAAGATCGACGAAGGCGGTACCAATGTCTTGGAGTTGCCGTGTAATCACAACGCCGTGCTTCGACGTCAACACACCTGCCACGAGTGTCGCATCAGAATAATCTTGGCACACCTGCTTCATCTTGCCGTGTTCAAACGACCGGCCCACACGAGAACGCAACGCTGGATCGGCGACGATCCGCGCCATCGCCTCGTGGATGAGTAAATGGAACAAGGCGTAGTACGCAGTAGACACCCCGCGCCGCAGATCCGCTTCGACAATCGGGGGTGGAGGCGGAACAGGAGCGGGTGAGGGAAGGACTGGAGGTACCAGTCGCCTCGCCAAGGCCAGCAGGTCATCATGTAGCGCCATTTGGTTAGGCGGTCTGGTATTCCGTAGCAGTGCGCAGCCTGACGTAGGGCCACCTGCGGACTCCCTCCGCAGCAAGCGATTGGCGAATCACTGGGATGATCTGAGAGCCGAACCGTCCGAAGTCGCTCCGAGCGACATTCCCTTCGGCGAAGACGTTTACCCAGACCGCAGGTTCCCCCTCTTCGCTGCTTCCCAGTTCGTAGTCCCAATTCACGACCCAGCGAGGGAAGGTCACGTGTCGCAGCGCCGTCTCCACCTTTTTGGACTCGTCCGGCGTGGGAAGGTAGGGGCTCAGAACTTTCAGGATGGCGACGAAGGCGATGGCTGCGCTGCGGTACTGCTCCCTTGTCGGAGGCTTGTTGGCGGGAACCTCGCTCGCAATGGCCTTGAACGATTGCACGGCGTTGAGAAGTTCCGCTTGTCGATCTGGCTCTAGTTCCGGGAAATCCGCGGCGTTGAAAGCCTCCACCGACTTCGGCGTCAGCCAAAGCGCCCCCCGAGTTAAAGTATCGGAGATGGAGGCTGTGTCGATAGTAGGACTGTCGTCGGTCTCAGCCCTGGGATGAAAGAAAAGGTTACGGGCCACTCGGAAATTGGCCAGAAACTTTTCCTTCGAGGCTCTGTCTTCCACCTCAAGGTTGTGAACGATGCGTCCTTGGTCGACGAACACCGCGCGGCGTTTTTCCCCTTGAAAGTGCAGCAGAAACTTCAGGCCCTGAAGCGGCGATCCATCCGGGTAGCACCACGAGCTGAAACCGTCCATCTCGGCACTCACTACTAGGCCGCTCTTGAATCGGAGCTTTCCTGGGTATTGTGTTCCGCTCTGAGTTAAGAAGATGACTCCGATCTCACCATCGCCGCGCTTGCAGCGCCCCTGTTCATCAAAGAGGCTCAGAAAACTGTCGGCTGCGGACATGACCAGCCTCCATCGAAACGTTGACGGGCCTTCCCTCGCTGCGCTTCATTCTACCAGGCAGTGGTCATTCCGGATGCGCAGCTCCCACGCGCGACAGCCGCTTGCTGTTTTAGTTCCTTGCGCGCTTCGACTCTGATCGACCGAAGCACCTCTCCGAGAGGTGACCGCGGTCGGCGATCATCGGCCTGAAGTGCGTTTTCTCGACGCCAGTGCGTCGTTGCAGGCAGAACGCTGCGCACCTGAACCAACACTCCCGACCGGCGCCCCGTGCTAAATTGACCGTTACCGTGTCAGGCTCATCGGCGCCGGTCAGCCTGACAACAAGTTCGGCAGGCGGTCAGCTTTAACCCCCCGCACCTCGTCGGCGTCCGCGTCCGCGGCGCCTTCTGAACGGAGGCCTCATGAGCGATCACCCGACGCCGCTGAGCGGCACGTGCAGCGCCCGCTTCGACCCCCTGCGCGAGCTGTTCGCCGCCAAGCTCGAGTCGGGCGAAGACTTGGGCGCCTCGCTCGCCTTGAACATCGACGGCGAGATGGTGGTCGACCTGTGGGGCGGCTGGGCCGACGAGTCCCGCACCGCGCCGCGGACCGAGCACGCCTGGGCGAGTTCTTTGCCGCACACAATGCGGGGCCGCTCGGCGCCGACTTCCAAATCGGCCTGCCGCCCTCGGACTACCATCGCATCGCCACCGTGGTGCCGCCCGCGGCGGCAGCACCGGCGGCGCCGGCCGACCTGACGCAACCGGACGGCCAACCCTCGACGCGCTTCGTCCACCACCCAGCCGGCCGGCCATTTCCATCGCGGTGCCGTGGCCTCGATGTTCGCGACGACCGCCGGTTTCTCGGGTCGTTTGCCCACCCGGCGGTCGCAGGCCGCTCCGGCCAGGCCGGCCCGATCCCGAGCGACCGCGATCCCGGCCGTCGCCGGAATCTCGGGACCGGCGTGGCCAGGCCGTCGGAAAGAATCCACACGCCCCCAGAAAAAAAACCCGCCTGTGGACAGCGGCGGGCGGTTCCCGGATATCTATTCATGGGGCCCAGAGCGATGTCCGATCCGGCGGGAAATGACGACCGGGAACTTCTCCGGCGCGCCCTCGAGGGCGAAGAGCCGGCGCTGGCCGCACTGTTCGACGGCCATCGCGAACGCCTTCGGCGGATGATCCATTGTCCAACGACGAGACCGCCCAGGCGCTCGGCCTGTCCAAGTCGGCGGCCAGCAACCGCTACATCCGGGCCCTGAAGCGGCTCAAGGAGATCTTGTCCTCCATCCCGGGACTGAAAGAGCGACTTTAGCTGGGGTTGGGGGCTGGGCAAGGGGAAAGTGCCTGCCCGCCCGGACCGAGGGTGTAACGGCCGAGCCCATGAACCGTTGCCGGAGTTCGTAGAGACGAATGCAAAGGGGGCCGAACTGATGAGCATCTCGAGCGACCGGCGAAACCCGGTGGAGCTCCTGGCCGAGGAGTTCCTCGAGCGCAAGCGCCGCGGCGACCAGCCGACGCTGCGCGAATACGTCGAGCGGCACCCCCACCTGGCCGACGAGATCCGCGACCTGTTTCCGGCGCTGTTGGTGATGGAGGACCTGGGCGAAAGCTCAGGCGCCACGGGCTCGCTGGCCACTGGCGACTGGGTGGCAACAGGGACCACGCTGAAGCGGCTGGGCGACTACCGCATCCTGCGCGAGATCGGCCGGGGTGGCATGGGCGTGGTGTATGAGGCCGAGCAGGAATCGCTCGGCCGCCGCGTGGCCCTCAAGGTGCTTTCCGCCGGCGCGCTTTTGGATCCCAAGCAGGTGCGGCGGTTCGAGCGCGAGGCCAGGGCGGCGGCTCGGCTGCACCACACCAACATCGTGCCGGTTTTCGGCGTGGGCAATCAGGACGGGCATCATTACCTGGTGATGCAGTTCATCGTGGGTCTGGGGCTCGACCTGGTGCTGGAGGATCTGCGGCGGCTGCGCCGGGTGAAGCCCGTCGCCGGGCCCCAGGTGGCTCCCTTGTCCCTAGCGAGCCCGGTCACGGGTCTGACGGCTGCCGACGTGGCCCGCTCGATGGTTGCCGGCCACTTTCCTGCCAATCGGCCGATCGCAGACGGCTCTGTGACCGAACCGTGCCGCGATTCGGAGCCGGACCTCGCCTCTGAAACTCCGGTCGGTCTCGAATCAGGGTGCCTGGCGGATTCGTCTGCGTCCTTGCCGGGCGGTTCCTCCGGGCTTTCCGGGTCGCCCGATCCCGATCGCCAGTTCTACCGCTCTGTCGCCCGCGTCGGCATCCAGGTGGCCGAGGCGCTCGATTACGCCAATCGCCAGGGTATCCTGCACCGGGATGTCAAGCCGTCGAACTTGCTCCTCGACAACCATGGCAACGTGTGGGTGGCCGACTTCGGACTGGCCAAGACCGCCGAGGCTGACGACCTGACTCACACCGGCGACATCCTGGGCACGATCAGGTACATGGCTCCCGAGCGATTCTCGGGCCAGTGCGATGCCCGGTCGGACGTCTACAGCGTGGGGCTGACCTTGTACGAGCTGGTGTCGTTGCAACCGGCGTACCAGGCGTCGGACCGCCATTCGCTCATGGACCGCGTGCTGCATGAAGAGCCCCAGCGGTTGAAGAAGCTGGTGCCGAGTGTGCCTCGCGACCTCGAGACGATCGTGGCCAAGGCGATGGCGCGGGAGCCCGCGAAGCGGTACACGACTGCCGCGGCGCTGGCGGAGGACCTGCGGCGTTTCGTCGAGGACCGGCCAATCCGCGCGCGGCGGATCTCGCCGGCGGAGCGGCTGGCACGGTGGTGCCGCCGGAACAAGGGGCTGGCCGCGTCGATCGGCGTGGCCACGACGGCATTGGTCGCCGCGGCCGCCTTGTCGCTCCTCTACGCCGACCGGCAGACGCGCCACGCCGCCGAGCAAGTCGAGGCCAACAAGTCGATCGCTCGGCTGGCGAGTGAGCTGGAGAAGGAGAGCAATGCCCTGCGGAGTGAGCGCGCCAGCCTGCAGACTGCGCTCTCCGAGTCGAATCGCCGGCTCGCGCGACTCGATCTGGAACGCGGCCAGGCCGCCTTCGAGAAGGGGCAAATCGGCGCCGGCATGCTCTGGACCGTCGAGTCGCTGCGAATGGCGGACCAGACGGGAGACGAGGCAGGCAAACATGTCGCCCTGGCCAACCTGGCGGCCTGGCGGCGCCATCACCTCGAGCCGAAGGAGGTTTTCTCCCACAGTCGCACCGTAGCGTCGGTTGCCTTCAGCCCTGATGGCAAGACGGTCCTCACGGGCAGCCATGACAACAGCGCTCGGCTGTGGGACGCCGCCACCGGGCAGCCCACCGGCCCGCCGATGGAGCACCCGGACTCCGTCCGGTCCGCAGTATTCAGCCCGGATGGTAAGACGGTCCTCACCGCATGCGACGACGGCAACGTGCGACATTGGGATGCAGTCACCAGTCGGCAGGTCGGCCAACCCCTGACGCAATCGCGCCGGCTGTATTCCGTGGCCTGGCGCCCGGATGGTAAGGCGATCGTTACCGGGGGGATCGGCGTTGGGGCACAGTTGTGGGACGCCGCCACCCGGCGGCCGTTCGGACAACCGCTCGGGTCTTCGATCATGGTGCTCTCCGTGGCGTTCAGCCTCGACGGCAAGACGGTCCTCGCCGGCAGCTATGACAAGTCGGCATGGCAGTGGGACGCCGCCACCGGCCAGCCCGTCGGCCAACCGATGGAGCACCGGGACGCGGTGCGGTCCGTGGCGTTTAGCGCCGATGGCAAGACGGTCCTCACTGGCAGCTATGACAACACCGCTCGGCAGTGGGACGCCGCCACCGGCCGGCCCATCGGGCCTCCTCTGCGGCACCTAGACCGGGTGCAGTCCGTGACATTCAGCCCGGATGGCAAGACGATCCTCACCGGCAGCAGTGACAACACGGCCCAGTTGTGGGATGCGGCCACGGGACAGCGGATCGGGTCGGCCCTTGAGCATCAGGCCGCGGTCTGGTCGGTGGCGTTTGCCCCCGACGGTCGCTCGATCCTTACCGGCAGCCAGGACGGGATGGCGCGGCTCTGGGCTGCCGATGTCGGCCAGCCGATTGGCCGGGCGCTCGAGTACGGAGGCGAGATGGTGGCCAGTCTCGCGCTGGTCCCGGACGGCAAGACTCTACTTGTCGCCGGGTTCGACGGTAAAGTGCGACGGTGGGACTTGACGACAGGCGATCTCCGAGGCGAGCCGGCAGAACTTGGGCCCGGGGTCTGGTGCATGGCACTGAGCCCGGATGGTAAGACGATCGTCACGGGAAGTGTGGACAAGATGGCGCGGCAGTGGGACGCAGCCAGCGGTCAGCCGGTCGGCCCACCTATGCAGCATTCGGAATCGGTGGGCGCGGTCGCTTTCAGCCCGGACGGCAAAAGGATCCTGACAGGGAGCTCTGACAAGACAGCGCAGTTGTGGGACGCCGCATCGGGACAGCCGATCGGCGGGCGCCTGACGCATTCGGACGTGGTGCTCTCGGTCGCGTTCAGTCCCGACGGCAAGACGATTCTCACAGGGAGTGGCAACAGAACGGCACGGCGGTGGAACGCGGCAACCGGACGGTCACTCGGGCCGCCCCTGGAGCACTGGGGAAATGTGAACTCCGTGGCATTCAGTCCCGACGGCAAGAAGATCCTCACCGGGAGCAATGACAAGACGGCGCGGCAGTGGGACTCAGCCACCGGCGAGCCGGTCGGCCCACCGCTGGCGCACTCCGGTGGCGGGGTTTTTTCCGTGGCGTTCAGCCCCGACGGCAAGACTTTTCTCACAGGCTCCCTTGACAGCACGGCGCGGTTATGGGACGCAGCCACCGGCCAGCCGATCGGCCCGCCGATGCGGCAGGCTTCTTCTCCCCAATCGTCGGGCCTGCGCGTGTTCTTTAGTCCGGATGGTCGGTCTCTGGTCACGAGTGATTTCAGGGCGGCGCGCCAGTGGGCCGCCCCGCCAGCGCTGCCCGACGACGTGCCGCGGCTGGTGGCCTGGGTCGAGGCCATGACCGGGCTGGAGCTCGATGAGCAGGGCTCGATTCGCGTGCTGGACCGCACGGCGTGGCTCGCGCGCCGGAGTCGGCTCGAACAACTCGGTGGACCACCGCCGGCAGACCCGGCACCCCGACTGGACCCGACCGTCTTTGGCGGTGACCCGTCGGCGCGGGGCGACGCCTGGAAAGAGCAGGGCTTGTGGGACCGCGCCGCTTCCGCCTACGCCGAGGCGATCCGCGCTCGCCCCCTGAACAGTGCAGTGCGGCTGTCGCTGGCGCAGTTGTTCGTCGAGCGTGGCCAGCTCGATGGGGCAGCGAGGTTGCTTGCCGAGGCAGTTCGCATGATTCCCGATGATCTGGTCCTCCATCGGGGGCTCTCTTGTGCCCTGTTGTTGTCCGGTGACCGGGCCGGCTGGCGGAGATCGAACGAAGCGCTGCTCGATCGCACCCGCCAGACGACCAATTGGCTGACGGCGGAAGCAGTCGCCTGGTCTTGCGTACTCGCACCGAACGGGACCGCCGACCCCGAGGCGCCGTTCCAGATGGTCGACGCCGCCATCCGGGGCCTGTCCGATGACAGTTCGGTGCCGATTCTCTCGAAGTCCTCGCACCAGAACGCGCTCGGGGCCGCGCTGTACCGCGCCGGCCGATGCGACGAGGCCGTGCACCGCCTGGAGGAATACATCCGCTTTCGGGGCGGGGCGAGCCAGCCGACGGAGTGCGCGTTCCTGGCAATGGCCCACCAGCGGCTGGGACATCGCGACCTTGCACTCCACTGGCTCGATCGGCTCCAGAATCATCGGCCGAGCGCGGACCCCGACCAGTTCTGGCAAGAGCTGGAGATCCGCCTGCTGCGCGCCGAGGCCGAGGCGCTCGTTCTCTACGACCCGGCGTTCCCCGACGATCCATTCGCGCACGGCGTCGGCATCCGCCCCGACTTCTGAACGGAGGCCTCATGAGCGATCAACCGACGCCGCTTGGATGCAACTGGACTCGAGCAGACAAGGCGTAGTCAACTTGCACAAGAGTGAAATCCTCAATACCGTTGAGCCTGGAGAGTTGTTCGATACCTTTTTCGCTGAGAAGGCGTTCCGAAAAGAGCACGCGCTCCGGCAAAAAGAGCCTTGAGGCAGGGACGGCACTGGCGAACCAAGCGTTGCACTTGACCGGGCCGGCATTGCGGTTTTTCGAGACATCACGTTCTTTGCCGGCGGCCCGGCAAGCGGACGCAGTCGTTAGCCCTTACGAGTCGTTCACATGGCAGGCGGTTACATCCATTGCGGCGCCTTCACGGGGAGTGATAAGTCGGGCTCCGCTATCTCTGGTCTACTGGACGCTTTGCCAAGGTTCGCACCAACCACACAGCGCCATTCATTCGTCGAATCCGTTGTGGTTCCGATCCTTGAAGCGTTGGCTGATTGTCAGGAGTATATTCTCATCGAACCAGCTCTTGCTGAAGGCCTTATTCCTGCGCTGGAGAGTTTCAACGCTCGCGTCGGTCAGGAGCTCGGGTTCCCAGAGCCGTGGGATGCGCCGGCAAAGGATGAGGAGGCCGGGCTTGAGCCGACTGAAGCGAAATGGGGCAAAGGTAAAGGTTGGCAATATTACTGTGCGCACGATCTGCTTCAGGCTTGTCGAGTCTCGGCTGAAGCACGGGAGCCGATCTGCGTGAGTTTCGATTGAATAACGGGGTTCGCCGCACCACGTAGGCGTCGGCGTTCGCCCCGACTTCTGAACGGAGGCCTCATGAGCGATCACCCGACGGTGCTGGGCGGCACGTGCAGCAGCCGCTTCGACCCCCTGCGCGAGCTGTTCGCCGCCAAGCTCGAGTCGGGCGAAGACTTCGGCGCCTCGCTCGCCTTGAACATCGACGGGGAGATGGTGGTCGATCTGTGGGGCGGCTGGGCCGACGAGGCCCGCACCGTACCGTGGACCGAGAACACGATCACCAACGTGTTCTCCACCACCAAGTCCATGACGTCGCTCGCCGCGCTCGTGCTGGTCGATCGCGGCGAACTTGACCTCGACGCGACCGTCGCCTCGTACTGGCCCGAGTTCGCGGCCAACGGCAAGGCGGGTATCAAGGTTCGCCATCTCCTCTCGCACACCTCGGGCGTCTCCGGCTGGGAGCAGCCAATCACCCTCGACGACCTGTACGACTGGGACAAATCGACCGCCCTGCTGGCCGCCCAGGCGCCCTGGTGGGAACCCGGGTCGGCCTCGGGCTACCACATGCTGACCTACGGCCACCTGATCGGCGAAGTGATCCGGCGCATCACCGGCCTGCGCCTGGGTGAGTTCTTTGCCGCGCACATTGCGGGGCCGCTAGGCGCCGACTTCCACATCGGGCTGCCGCCCTCGGGGTTCCATCGCGTCGCCAACGTGGTGCCGCCGCCGTCGACCCCGGCGATGCCGGCATTTGACCCGACGCAGCTCGACCCCAACAGCGTGGCGTTCAAGACTTGGACCAACCCGACCATGCACCCGTGGCCGGAATGCATCTGGACGGAGCGCTGGCGGCGCGCCGACATCGGCGCGGCCAACGGCCACGGCAATGCCCGCTCGCTGGCACACCTCCAGTCGGCGGTGGCCTGCGGCGGCGAGGTCGATGGCGTTCGGCTGCTCTCGCCGCAGACGATCGACCGGATCTTCGAAGTGCAAAGCAACGGGATCGACCTCGTGATAGGCATACCGTTCAAGTCCGGCGTCGGTTATAGCCTGACGCCAGAAGGCCGGGTGTGTGCCTGGGGCGGCACGGGCGGCTCGTTGGTGGTCATCGACGTGGATCGCCGCATCACCTTCGCCTACGTGATGAACAAGATGGCGCCGGGCGGCGGGACCATCGCAGCGGCGCTGAGCGAGCGGGTGGCCGAGATTGTGAAAGGCTAAGCCACGTGCTGCGTCAACTCGTCGGCCCGGCCGGGACGCTCCATTCAGGCTCTCGCCTCCGATTGAGGCGTGAGCAGGCGCTCGGCGCGCGCGGGTCAGCGCCGCCCAGATCGGCTCGCGTACCGAATGAGCCATCTCGCAAGCACCAGCCCGATCAGCATGAGCGGTATCCAGGGCAAGAGCGCCACGACCACGATCGACAATCCCTTGCCGAACTCGACAAGTCGCTCGAGGGAGAGGAAGAACGTGCGGCTGATCTGCGTTCCAAACGACGCGGCAACAGGCGGCTTGTAGTCTTTCCACTCGCTGGCCTCGATCGTCACGGTGGATAGATCGGAGCGGTCCGCGAGAAAACGAAGCCGGCCTTCCATCTGCTCGGCTTCTCCGCGCACCCGACTCAGCTCGCGCTCGACGGCCAGGATGTCTTCGAGCTTTCCAGTCGAGTCAGCCAGATGTTTGAGCAAGCGTTTTTCTTCCTCACGCTTGTTGCGAATCCGGGCGTCCAGGTCGAGGTACTCTTCCGTGACATCCTGCGACCCCACATGATTCCGCTTCACTTCGCCGAGCCGGACGACGGCGGCCACGAGTGCCTCAAAATTCGCCACAGGGACGCGCACCCGCCAGGTCGCGTTGCGCTGGTTTTGCGTTGAGCTGGTCTGGTCGGATTCGGCGAGAAACCCGTCGTTATCCTTGATGATCCTCGCGATCGCTTGCTCGGTTGCATTGAGGCTGTCGACCACCAGCTCGATGCGGGCGTCGTAGATGATCTTGCGCGCGGTTTTTCGAGGTGCGGTCGCACTCTCGCCGCCTTTTTGGGCCGGCGCACCGGCTTCCGCTGCTGCCGATTTCGTCAAATCCATGCCACTCTCGGCTGGAACACGGCCAGCGGGCCGGGCGGCCTCTTCTGCGCCGCAGCCACACACGAGCGTGGCTGAAAGCACCGCGACGACAAGCGTGCGCGGCGTCCTCGCCGCTCGCTGATTTCTTCGAACACCGGCTGCCGTGAAATTGGGTCGCATCGATGATCCCCCGGCCAGTATCGACTTCGCAGTTACCCTCAGTGTAGATTCAAGCCCCTGGCCACGCCAAGCCAACCGCGGGTGAGAGCTGCGACTCGTTCCGGGCAGGGCAGAAGCGCCAGGAATGGAGACAATGCGTCAGGCTAAAGCCTGACCTACTCTTTGAGGACTTACCCAATGGATCGGCGGCACTGGCTGGGGCTCGTAAGTTCAGGTATCGGCGTTTCTTTGGGTGGCGAGGCGTGCGCAGCGGATGGGCACGCGGCCAGCGACAAAGAGAAAGCCGACTCGGGCATGATGGCCCCGGCGCAGGCGATTCACCTCCACTTTTGCGGCATTCACATCGCCAAGAACAACCCGAAGTTTCAGCTCATCACCCAGCACTATTGCATGTCGCCATCCGATGAGATGCATCAGTGCCTGCTTTACGATTCTTATGAGAAGAACGCCAAGCTGATCGGGGTTGAGTACATCGTATCCGACCGGATCTATCGGGAACTGCCTGAAACCGAGAAGAAATACTGGCACCCGCACACCTACGAGGTGCTCGCCGGCGGCCTGATCGCGCCCAGCATGAAGCCAGAGGACGAAGATGCCTTCATGAAGGCACTGCTGACCACCTGGGGCAAGACCTGGCACACCTGGCCGGACCCCAGCACGGCTGTCCCCATGGGCGAGCCCCTCTTGATGTGGGCGGTCACCGGCGACGGACAGCTTGCCGGCGAAGTCATCGCCACGCGCGACAAGCAGTTCAAAGTCAACACCACAGCTATCCGCGACAAGCGATGTCAGGCGATTGGATTTGAGGTGCCCAAAGTTTCGCTGCCGCGGTCGATCGACCAGATCGGCCGTCAATGGACCGATGAAGGCGAAGACAAGCCGACTCCCCGGTAGTGGACCCGGTCATTGCCGCACTGCACCACCCGCGCCCGTCTCTCCGGCCAGTTGCTTGTCGAACCAGTCCGCCATGACCTTGACCTCTTCACGCAGAGTCCCCCAGGGGTGGCCGCCACCTGGCTTGACGATCAGCTCGGCCGAGCCACCTGCCTTCGTGATCGCCGCGACGAGCTTCTGCGACTGCGAAAGCGGCACGACCCTGTCGGCGTCGCCGTGGATCAGCAGGAACGGTACCGTCGGCTTCTCGACCCGGTGCAGCGGCGAAATGGCTTTGGCTGCCTCCCTGATCTCCTCAGCAGAGTGTCCCGCTGTGCCCCCCACGAAGAGCAGCGGTCCAACAACATCGAGCCGGAGGCGCTGGGTACCGTCCCAGTCAAGAAAGTCCGTCGGCGGGAAGAAGGCGCCAACGGCTCGCACGGAGGTGTCGTGCCCAACGGTGGGGTTCGTCGCGTCCGCCTTCGTCTGTTCGGGCGTCAAAGCGGCCAATGTCGCGAGATGCCCGCCCGCCGAGCCCCCCATAAGGCCCAGCCGCGCCGGGTCGATGTGATACTCCCCCGCGTGCGCCTTGACGAAGCGGATGGCCGATTTGACGTTCCGGTCCATATCGGCGGCCGTGTAGCGCGTCCTCGAGCCCGGGCGGACGGCGAACACCGTGTAGCCGCGCGAGCAGAAGATCGTGAAGACCTGCACGACCGCATGGTCGCGGATCTTGTTGCGGTCGGAATACCACGCGCCGCTGGCGATGTCCACGATTCCCAGGCCGTTCGGCTTGCCCGTCGGCGTGAAGACATCCATGAGCAACCCGGTGCCGTGGGCCTCCGCATAGACAACGTCCTGCTTCTGCGTAAACGGAACGCCGTCGTCCGCGTGTGACTCGCCCACAACCATCAGCGTGACCAAGGCCGCGAAACAGGCACGAGCGAATCTCATAAGATGTTCCTGCCGGGATGTTGTGTTGCGGCGGTAGCCGAAGCATCCGCCGTTCTGGCGCAGTTAGTCGGCCGAGCGTCCCATTGTAGCAGAGTTCACAAGATGGGCATCCGCATTGACACCGGGAGTTGCTTCAAGGATGATCCTGCGCGCCGGGAGACAAGACGTCGCCCAGCCCCTTGATGCCTCACGGAGGAAGATCGCTCTTGCGCACGGTTCCGGACCGACGACCAGCCGTCGCATTTTTGGCCAAGGCTCCCAGCCTGTTGCAGCTTGCCTGCTTGATCGGCCTGGCGGCTCTGGCCTTGTTTCCCGGTCTGGGAGGATCGGCCAGGCTGACCTACCACGAGGCGTTTGTTGCGCAGGGAGCGCGAGAGATTCTCCACTCGGGCGAGTGGATGTACCCGACGATCGGCGGTTTGCCGTGGCTCGAGAAGCCCCCCCTGCCCTGGTGGCTGGCCGCCGCGGTGGGGCGCCTTTCCGGCGGCGTGAACGAGACCGTGGCGCGAATCCCCTCGGCGCTGGCCGCGATGGGTTTGATACTGGGCGTCGCCGTGCTGGCCGCGCGGCACTTTGGTCCCAGGATCAGCATGCTCGCCGGCGCCATCCAGGCCACCACGGCGTGGACCGTACTGCGCGGCCGGCTGGCCGAGGCTGACATTCTGCTTGCTTGCTTGATCACCTGGGCGCTCGTCGCGTTTGACGAGCTGCTCGCCGCCGCGGCGACCACGAGCGAACAGCCCGAGGAGAGCGGTCCGCGATGGCGGCTCGCCCGGTGGATGTTCTTCGGACTTCTGGGTGCCACGTCGCTCGTCAAAGGCATTGGCTTCGGCGCCGCGATCATTGTGCCGGTAGTGGCGGGGATGCTGCTCTGGCAGCGCGACGGTGTCACATTTCGAAGGCTGTGCTTTCCGGCGGGCTGGTTTCTGGCCGGCGCGCTGGCTCTGGCGTGGCCCTTGCTCATGATCGTGCGGCACGGCGGCGGCGCGCTCGCGCTCTGGACCATGCACGTGACCGACCGCCTGAATGGGCCGACTGGTCCCGGCCCTTTTGCCAGTGAACCCTGGTGGGAGTACGTACCATCGCTTCTGGCGCAGGCGCTACCGTGGACTCCCCTGGCCCTGGCCGGCTCGTATCGATCGCTGGGCCGCGCACTCAGTCTGGCGGCCGGCCGCCGCGGCCGGCGTGAGCAGTCGATCCATTGCGAGCTCCCTTCCGTGGTCCAGAGCGGCGATCGCTTGCTCTGGGTTTGGGCGGCCGTGCCGCTGGCTCTGCTTTCCATCCCAACCGTGAAAAACGCTCATTACGTTATCGCAGCGCAAGTGCCCTGGTCGATCTGGGCGGCTCTGACGCTCTCGCGGATCGGGGAGCGGCTGAGGTGGCGCGGCTGGCAGCGAACGAGGCTGCGAGCGCTGGCCTGGGGTGGATTCGCTTCGCTCGCCCTGGTTTATGGAACGTGCCTCTGGCTGATCGCGCCACGCTTCGACCGCCGCGGCGTGGAATGGGGATTCTACCAATCGATTGGCCGCGCACTGCCTGCCACAACGGCACTCACGTTTCTCTACGATGATTGGGACCGGCTCCCCTACGAATGCCCGTTCGGCGCATTTCCCCACGACCTGGCCGTTCGACTCTTTTACCTCGGACGGCCGGCTTGCTGGCATCAGGGTGCTGCCGCACTCGGCGACTGCACCCACCGTATATGGCGCTTTGGCGACACGTTGCTGCAACCGTTCAATGAGCACGATGACGAGACGTTTAACCGCTCAGAATTTGTGGTCGTGGCCCGAGAGCGTGATTTGCCCGAGCTGGAGCGACTCGGGCGCGTCGAGACCATCGCCCGCGGTCCAACCGTGCGCTGGGACCGCCGCTATTCCGTTTTCCGGATTTTAGAAGCTCCCGCGCGGCGCGGCTGAACCAGCTCCTGGAAGACCTTGAGCGAGGCGGACTGCGCCTCAGTGCCCCGTCCGCGCAGGCCGGCCTCGCAGGCTGCCGCAGCGTCTTGGGCGTCACCGAGCTGCACATGCAACAGAGCCAGGCCGAACCAGGTTTCTCCCAGCCCCGAATCAAGCTTCAGGGCCGACTCAAAGCCCGCGCGAGCGGCCGCGAAATCCTGCGCCGCAAGCGCTGCGGTGGCGATCCGGCTCAGGCGGACCGCCTGTGAGGGCGGATCCGCCGCGCGTTCCCAGACGCGCCGCGCATCCGCCGGACGGCCCAGGTGCAAAAGGGTCGCGGCAACCCGATCACTCGTTGCCCAGTCGGGCGTGACTCCCCGGCTTTCGGCATCGTTAAAACACGGCAGAACCGCCTCGAAGCGGCCCGCTTCGAGCAGCTCGGCCACGCGTCGCGCCAGCTCCTCGCGAGAGGCATTCGTGTTAGCACTCGTCAACTCGCGAAGCTCGAAGAGCGCGCGAGCCGGGTCGCGCATTCCACGGGCTTCCAGTGAACCAAGAAATGACGACGCGACAGCCTGGTCACCCGGATCGAGCTCGAGTGAGCGGCGGAAGCCGTAGCTGGCCTGGGCCGCCAGAATGCCGCGGGCGATGTCCCATGGCTCGGCCGGACCCTGCGGCGCAACTGTCAGGTCGGCAATCATGTTCCAGCACGACGCGCCAAGCAGCGCCCAGCTCGACGCGATTGTGGGATCGGTGGCAAGCGCCTGGCGAAAGCGGTGTCCGGCCGAGAGGACGACAGACGTCGCGAGGTCGCCGGAGGAGCCGTCCCGATACTTGAGCGCCGAAGCGAGGTTCAGCAGCGCCTTGCCCTCGCCGATGCCAAATGGCTCAGGGGGCGCGGCTCGCCACTCTTGATCGTGAAAGTAACGGGCCGCGAAGTCGACGGTTGGAAACTTCTCCTCCAGATCGCTTCGGCTGCTGGACACGAAAACCGACGCAATCGCGTCGAAATAAACACAGCGCCAGCCGGGCTGCACAAGTAATGTCGCCTCGGCGCGGAACTCCGTGGCATGGCCCAGGAGCACGAGCGGCTCGCCCAGCCGCCGCAAGAGCTCTGCCCAGCCGGGCCGGCCTTCGATGAGCATGTTCTCGACGCGCACGTACGTCTGGAAGGTTTCACGATCCGGCACTTCGAGACGCCCATCGATGAAGACCTTCCGGCGCGGCCAGTTGTGGTAGGTGTAAACACCTCCGTGGATGAGATCGTAGGCCAGCGCCCGGTCCGGCATGCCGGGCCGTCCTGCGAATAGAGCGGCCCGGTGTGCGTATACCAGCGGCGATTCACCGAGGCCGAACTGGCGCGGCTCGCCGGTGGCGCGGAGAAAAGAGCCCGTCACGACGGTCAAGTTGATCGATCCCAGGAGAACGACCAAAAACCCGTTCAGGGCGAAGCGCACGAAAACCGACTTCCCGGCGCGCCGCATCTCAGTGTCGCCGCCGGCTGCTGCCATCTCGCGAGCCAAGCCACCCAGGTTCCACGTGAGTACAATCGCGGCTGTGAACGCGAATAGATTGACATTGCGGATCGCTTGCAGTGCCAGGTAGCTGAACGTGATGGCAAGCAACAGGATGAACGGCCGGGCGCCGGCGCAGCACGAGCCAGCCGGCGATTAGCATGATGAGCGCCGTGGTCCAACCCAACGCGCTCTCGCCGATCTTGATCGTCGCGAGCCAGGCCACGGGGCCGGGCTCCGGTCCGAAGAGATGCCAGCGCAGCCAGATCATCCACGAGCACGAGGCCAGACCGCCGATCGCGGCCAACCAGGCGGCCCGTCGGTCATATCGAACGAGAAGGGCTGCCCCCAACGCGCCCAGCACCAGCATTGCGGGCGCGGCCAGGAGGCTGGGCCAGATCAGAAAACCAGGAGTCCCGTGACCCGGGAACCCAAGCACGGACAAGGCCAAGAGCGCCAGGGCCGCCCCGAGGGCACCGACGTGGACTGCCGGCAAGCGCGCGCTGGAACGGCTCGTGCGCCAGATGGCGGGCCCGATGAAGCTGAGCGGCAGAGCACAAAGCAGCAGGCACTCCAACCTCGTGTAGAGGCTGCCGATGGCGGGTGCACCCTGCGTGCGCACGAAGTCGCCCAGATCTGCGAACTCTCTGATCCGTGACTTGTAAAGCCCGCCCCAGGCCGTGATCTTCGAGAACAGCTCCAGCGGAAAGAGCGTTCCGCGCATCCCATAGGGGTTGACCAGGCAGGCGACCCCGACCAGGACCGAGGCGCCACCCAGGTGCATCCAGCATCGTTTGCGTCTGGGTTTGGGCTCGCCGGCCGGCTTGCTCAAACCGGGCGCCGCGCGAATCAGCCGGTCAGCCAGGTAGACCGAGAGAATGATCGGCCCCAGCGCGAAGAGGCCGTGGCTGTTGACCCACAGAAGTTGAATCAAAGGAAGAAACCAGGCGAGCGCAGGCCTGACATCGGCCTTCAAGAGGATCGTCAAATAGAGCGCCATCCACAGGACAGAGAAGATCTCGGGCCGTGGCACAAAGCGGGCATTCATGAGCGCAAGCGCCGGGAGCCAGCACGCGGCCAGGAGCCAGCTTGGAACGCAGCGGTCGCGGAGGAGCACGACCACGGCGATGGCCGCGGCGCACACCGCCGCGGTCATCAGGACCGCGCCCGTACGCCGCCCATGGCGAAGGCAATTGCGAGCGTGACCTGGAATAACCACGAGAGGTCGATCCAGGCTCGTCCGGCTGAAGCGAACGTGAACGGGTCGACGCTCGGGACCCTGCGGTGTTCCAGAATCCACTGGCCGCTGCGCAGATGCCACCAGAAGTCGGCGTCAAAGAGCTGCTGGCAACCGAGCAAAAATGCAAACACGACGACGAGAAGCAAAACCCCGCGATCCGTGAGAAACGCTGCACGGACCCAGAAGTCGGCGTGCCATTTTTTGGCAAGTGCTCCTTGATCGCGTGAGGGCATCATAGGAGCTCCTTGAAGACCGTAAGCAAAGCGGCCTGCGCCGCGGTACCCGGTCGGCGCAGGCCGGCCTCGCAGGCTGCCGCGGCCTCCTGGGCCTCACCGAGCTGCGCGTGCAAAAGCGCCAGGCCGAACCACGCTTCGCCGAGACCGGAATCAAGCTTCAAGGCAGACTCAAAGCCTTCTTTAGCTGCCGCGAAGTCTTGCGACGCAAGCGCCGCTGTGGCGATGCGGCTGAGGAGAACCGCCTGTGACGGAGGAGCCGCCGCGCGTTCCCAGACGCGCCGGGCATCCGCCGACCGGCCCAAGTGCAACAAGGTCGTGGCAACGCGATCGCTCGTCGCCCAGTCGGGCGTGATTCCCTGGCGCTCAGCAGCTACCAGAGTAGGGAAGACCGCTTCGAAGCGACCTTCTTGAAGCAGCCCGGAAACGCGCTGAGCCAGCTCCGGTCCAGTGCGCGACGGGGCATTTGTCTCATCAGTTGTCAACTCATGTGGCTCGAAGAGCGCACGCGCCGGCTCGCGCATCCCGCGGGCTTCGAGCGAACGAAGAAACGACGACGATGCAGCCTGGTCGGTGGCATCGAGCTCGAGTGCGCGGCGGAAGCACGCGCTGGCCTGGGCGGGGAAGATGCCGCGGGCGATGTCCCAGGGCTCGGCCGGGCCCGGCGGCGGCCCTCTAAGGTCGGCGATCATGTTCCAGCATGACATTCCAAGCAGCGTCCAGTGAGCGGCGTTTCCGCGATCGACGGCAATCGCCTGGCGAAAGCGGTGTCCGGCCGCGAGCATGATCGCTGTGGGAAGCTTGCCGGAAAGGCCCTCGCGATATTCAAGTGCGGAGCCCAGGTTGAGCAGCGCCTGACCCTCGGCGATCCCATGCGGCTTCGGGGCAAAGGCCCTCCATTTCTGGTCGTGAAAGTGCCGCGCGGCGAAGTCGATGCTGGAAAACGGCGCGTTCAGCTCACCTCGGCTGTTCGCCACGAAAATCGACGCGATCGCGTCGAAGTAGACGCAGCGCCAGCCGGGATCGACCAGTAGTGTTGCCTCGGCACCGAACTCCTTGGCATGACCAAGAAGCACGAGTGGCTCGCCCAGCCGGCGCAACGGCTCTGCCCAGCTTGACCGGCCTTCGTTGAGCATGTTCTCGAGCCGGACGTATGTCTCGAACGTGGCACGGTCCGGCACTTCGAGACGGCCATCCATGAAAACCTTCCGGCCCGGCCCGTTGTAAAAAATGTAAACGCCTGCCTGGCTGAGATCGAATGCGATCGCACGGTCAGGCATGCCGGCCTGCCCTGCGAATTGTGCAGCCTGGTGAGCAAACGCCAGGGGTGACTCGCGCAGCCCGAACTCACGCGGCTCGGCCGTGGCGCGGAAGAATCGGCCGGTCACGATCGTAAAGATCATCAATCCGATCAGAGCCGCCACAACCGCCGGTGCGGCAAGGCGCGACAAGATCGGCGCCAGGCCCTGGCGTGACGCACTCCCATCGCTTGAAGCCATGTCGCGAGCCCAGCCGGACAGGTTCGAGGTCAAAACGATTCCGGATGCCAGGCCCAAGAGGTTCATGTTGCGGATCGCCTGGAGTGCCAGATATCCGAAGGTGACGGCGATGATCAGGATGAATAGCCGCCCGCCGGCGCGGAGCACCAGCCAGGCGGTGACCAGCATGACGAGCGCAGTGCCCCAGCCCAAAACGCTTTCGCCGATATTCAGAGCTGCGAGCCAGGCCGCGGGCCCGGGCTCCTGTCCGAAAAGATGCCAGCGCAGCCAGATCATTGACAACGCCGTCGCCACGCCGCCGGTGAAGGCGAGGTTGGCTGCCCGGCGCGACGTACGAAATAGAAGGGCCGCGCCCGGGATTGTGAGCCCGATGAAGGCGGGCGCGGCCATCCGGCCCAGCCATAGTATCGCGGCGGGTGTTCCGGGACCGGGGAAGCCAAGCACGCTCACGGCGATCAGCGCCACGCGCCGCTGTGAATGCGCCAGTATGAATCGCGTTTCGCCGGCTACCCGCGCGGCTCGCGCGCCAGACGGCCGGCACGATGAAGCTTGCCGGCATCAGCCAGAGCAGGAAGCACTCGACCCTCAAATAGAGGCTGCCGGCTGCAACCGGACTTTTGCGCACCAGGTCGCGGAGATCGCCGAACTCAATGATGTACGATTTATAGAGTCCGCCCCAGGCTGTAATCTTGGGAAACAACTCGAGCGGGAAGAGCGCCCGCGCAGCCCGTAGGGGTTTGCCAGACAGGCGATGCCGGCCAGGACCGAAGCACCGCCCAGATGGGCCCACCACTTTTTCCGGCCGGATTCGCCAATTCCTAGCACCGATCGAGCGACGCGATCGGCCAGGTAGGCGAGGAGGATGATCGGCCCCAGCACAAAGAGGCCGTGCGTGTTGACCCAGAGTACTTGAATCAATGGCAGCAACCACGCCAGCGCGGGCCTGTCATCAGCTTTCAAGAGGACGGTCAAATAAAGGGCCATTGCGAGGACGGAGAAGATTTCCGGTCGGGGCACAAACCGAGCGCTCATGAGCGCCGTCGCGGGGAGCCAGCAGGCCGCGGCGAGCCAGCTCGGAGCACGACGATCGCGAACGATCAAAACAACCGCGATTGCCGCGGCGCACACCGCCGCGGTCATCACGATCGCGCCAGGCACTCCGCCCGCGGCGAAAGCAGCAGCAAGCACCACCTGGAACAGCCACGAGAGGTCGACCCAGGGCCGATCGGCGGAGGCGAAGTTGAACGGGTCGACGCTGGGAATTCTCCGCTGTTCCAGAATGAGCTGGCCACTGCGAAGCTGCCACCAAAAGTCGGCGTCGGAGAGCTGCTGGCAACCGAGCAAGAACGCGGCCGCGACCATGAGGAGGAGCAATGCGCGGTCCGCCACGAACTCAACATGTAGGTTAGGCTTTAGCCTGACTCCCCGTTCCAGCACCGCGCATTTCCGTCATGTAGGTTAGGCTTTAGCCTGACTCCTCGCTCCGGCGCTGCCCCTTTTGCGCAACGCTTTCTGCGGTCGTACCTGGAGTATTCGATCACAACCAGGGATAGAATCAAAGCCATCGCGGCAGTATCCGTTCAGGGAAGATTGTGACAAAAAACTCTGCGGCCACAAAGCGTTGAGCCCGGAGAGCTTCCGGAACGAGGTCTGTTCGAGAGAGCCGAGAACCATGGCGCAGCCCGCATCGGCGAGTCTGGTCAAGCAGCTCGAGACGCTGTGGAGCGGTGGAGCGATCGCCGGCCTCACGGACCGGCAGCTCCTCGAGCAATTCAATGCCGGGCGCGATCCCGCCCGGCAGGCAGCGTTTACGGCGCCGATGCGCCGACATGGGCCGATGGTAATGGGCCTCTGCTGCAAGCTTTTGCACGACAAGCATCACGCCGAGGATGCCTTCCAGGCCGTGTTCCTCGTTCTGGCCCGGCGCGCGCGACGCTTCGTAACCCGGACCTTCTGGCGAACTGGCTCTACGGCGTTTCGCTACGGACAGCGCGGCACGCGAAGTCACGACTGAGGCGTCACCGCGAATTCGACTGGGAAAATCGTGTCGCCAATCCAGACCGCGACTCGAGTGCCGCGCAGGAGTTGCGCCTGCCTTCCGCCGAAGAGACAGCGCTCGCCCGCGAGCAAACGGAGGGTTTGCACCAGGAAATCGACCGCCTGCCCAAGGCATTCCGGGTTGCGGTGGTGTTGCGTTACTTCGAAGGCCAGACCATCGACGAGATCGCCGGTCGACTCAACTGGCCGGTCGGAACGGTGCGCAGCCGCCTGGCGCGGGCACGGGAGAAGCTGCGCATGGCGCTCGGTCGCCGCGGTCTCGCCTTGCCGGTCGTTGCGCTGGCCTCGGGCGCATCGAGCCAGCACTGGACATCCGCGTCCGTTTCATCGCGACTGTGTGATACCACAACTGTGGCCGCGATGAACTTCGTTGCCGGTCGCGTAGGGAATGAGTGCGTTGCCGGAGTCGCAACCTCGCTTGCTCGGAAGGTGCTCCAAACCATGCTGCTGCGGAGAATGGCCGTTGTCGCGTTTGCGCTTTTACTCTCGGGAGCTCTCGTCGGCGCTGGCAGCTATTTGACCTGCGCGCTCGCGAGGACCAGTCCGCCGGAGCGCTCGCCTGTTATTCAGCAGGCGCGAGTCCAGGCCGTGCCCAAGACAGACGGTGACCCGCCCGCTCCAGGCCGGATGTTCATCCACGGCCGTGTGCTTGACCCGCGAGGCAAACCCGTGGCGGGCGCAACGATCCTCGCCTACGCACGCGGCAAAATACGGCGGCGGTTCTTGGTCGTCTTGAGCCCGGCCGCGATCGGCGAAACCCGGTCGGATGAATCGGGGCGATTCCGTCTCGACGCAGCTCGCACCGGCTCGTCGCAGCACGAAAGTGCCGGGGCGATCGCAACCGCCCCCGGCTTCGGTGCGGCCTGGGTCGAGCTCGACCCCGACGACGAAAAGCCCCAGGCGGATATCACGCTGCTGCCGGAACAGGTGATCCAGGGCCGGCTATTCGATGTCCAGGGGCGTCCCGTCCCCGGCGTCGAGCTCGTGGTCAGCGCGATGAGTCGCGGAGGCCAATCGATTCGGGAACTGCGACAGGACGGATCCGACGGCTTGCAGTCAGGATCGACCCGCGGAAAGACATTGCCCGGCTGGCCGCAGCCCGCGACCACCGATGCCGGCGGCCGCTTCACCGTGCGTGGGGTTGGCCGGGGGTTTCGGGTCACGCTCAAAATTGACGACCCGCGATTCGCCCTGCAATCCGTCGAGGTCGACGCGGATGGCGCTGCGGGGCCGAAGCCACTGACAGCGACGCTCGTGCCAGCCCAATTTGTCTCGGGCCGCATCACCTATGCAGATTCCGGGAAAGCAGCCCGCGGAGCCCGGATTGTCGTGCATTCTTCAATCGCCCCCGGCCGAGCGATCGTTCCCCTGGAGGTGCGAACTGACACAGAGGGACGATTCCACGCAAATACCTCGCCGAGTGATAGCTATGAGGTCACGGCCTATCCGCCGCCCGGCGGCCAACCTTATCTTTCCCTTTCGCAAGAATTCGACTGGCCCAAGGGCGCCGTCGAGCACTCCATCGACCTGCGCTACCCCGGGGCGTTAGCCTCGCTGGCAAGGTTATCGAGGAAGGATCAGGCAAACCGGTTGCGGGGGCAAGCCTCAGTTTCATGTCTCGGGCACAGCGACAACGGCGAACAAACAGCGGAAGCCCGGATTCCGATTCGGCTTTCGACGGTTCGTTTCAACTGGCCGCATTACCGGGCCCCGGCTACCTCTTCGTGAGTGGTCCCACTGATGACTTTGTGCTCCAGGCGACTGACCTTCGGATGGTCGACGAGGGCCGGCCGGGCGGCCGCAGGTATTACTCGCACTTTAGCATCTTTGTGGACCTCAAGCCGGGCGAGCAGAACCCCGTGCTCAACGTGGTGCTCCGCCGCGGTGTGACAGTCAGAGGCCAGATCCTGGATCCGGACGGCAAGCTCGCGGAGAATACGTGGATGATCAGCCGGATGATCATCCCGGCGCCGTACACGCCCTTGAGATTATGGTTGAGGGGCCACCATGCCGTCGCGCGAGACGGACGGTTCGTGATGCACGGGCTCGATCCCGAGATCGAGACTCCCGTCCATTTCCTCGACCCAAAACGGAAATTGGCTGCGACCGCGTTTCTTCCGGGGAAGTTGGCGCCGGGCGGGGCGTTTGTGGTGCGGCTTGCGCCCTGCGGCACGGCCACGATGCGGCTGGTTGATACCAACGGAAAGCCCGTAAAGACGCTCCGAGGCGGCCCGTCGCTGATTGCCATGGTCGTCACACCTGGCGCGCTGATGCAGATGCGACCGACCGAGACGCTAGCCGACGAGTCGGACCTGCCCAGGCTCGACCCGGTCAACTACGCGAAGTTCCCCGCGCCGGACGCGCAGGGCACGATCACGTTTCCGGCGCTCATCCCCGGCGCATCTTATCGCATCGTCGACCGCACGACGTCCCGCGAGGCGAGCGGGCCGCAAGTGCGGAAGGAGTTCACCGTCAAACCCGGCGAAACGATTGACCTGGGCGAGATCCGGATTCAGAATCCATGAGATGACACTCGCTCGGATCTGGGCATTTCGGGGCAAATCCCCCGAACAGATATACATCGCATGGCAACGGTTGTGAAACACCCATCGGCAAGCGTCCTGGCGACTCCAGCATCGCCGTGCGCCGATGACTCACCCGTGCTTTACCGCTTTTGCCTCTCACAATACGAGCAAATGGGCCGCCTCGGCATCCTGACGGCGGACGATCGAGTCGAGTTGGTGGAGGGCGTGCTCTATCGCAAGCCAACGAAGAAGGGACCGCACTCGATCGCAGCGCGCAAGAGCGCCGGGGCGCTGACTCGCCTGATCCTCTCCGAGTCATACTTCGTCACCCGAGAAGACCCCGTGCGGATCCCAGGCCGGGCGGGCATGCCCGAACCAGACATCTCGGTCGTAAGGGGACGTTCCCGCGACTACATCGAGCAACCCGAAGCGGGCGACGTTCCGCTGGTCGTTGAAGTCGCGGAAAAGAGCCTGACTTTCGACCGGACCGAGAAGCAGACGGCTTACGCCGGTGGGGGCATTCCCGTCTACTGGATCGTCAACCTCGTCGATCGCCAAGTCGAGGTTTACTCAGACCCCGGGCCGGACGGCTATCGCACGCGTGAAGTTTTTGCCCCCGGAATGAACGTACCGATCGTGATCGATGGCACGGTTATCGGCCACGTCGCGGTCAACGACATCTTGCCGTAACCCTGCGCGACGCTGACATCTTTTCGCAAGCGGCAACGCACGTCGAGCGTGCGAGCATTCCCAACGTTCGCTTGTCGCCATGCCTCTTTCACACCGACCCGCTTCAGGCTGTTCGCGCCTGAAATTTGCACGCACTTGGCCTTGTCTAAAGTGCGCATTTGGCCACACATGTCGATCTTTTCGAATTCCAAAATTCTTCTATAGACTTTGTCCCACTCGAATCGATAGATTACCAAAGTGTTATTTTTTGTTAGCCAAAATCTCGCTGTGGGTGGATTGATGGGTTTCCGTATCAAGCGATCCAACGCCGGATTCACGTTGATCGAACTACTGGTGGTCATTGCCATTATTGCGGTGCTGATCGCCTTGCTTCTGCCGGCCGTTCAGGCGGCCCGGGAGGCGGCGAGGCGGGCGCAGTGCACCAATAACCTGAAACAAATCGGGTTGGCGATTGCGAACTACGAGTCAGCAATCGGCTGCATCGTTCCGGGATACATCAGTTTTTGCAGCAGCGGCAACTGCGACTCGGCGGCGGCGGCGACGCTGCCATCGCAGATCGCAGTGCCGGGCTATAATCCGGACCCGCACTCGCTGGACAGCGGCCCTGGATGGGGCTGGCTGGCAATGCTGCTCCCGTACGCCGAACAGGCCCCCCTATACAACGCGACGAATGTCAACCTGCCGACGTGGGTGGCCGGCAATGGGACGGTGGTCCTGGTCCAGATCAACGTCTTTAACTGCCCTTCGGCGAACAACCCGACCGCGACCTGCCCGATGGTTGACGCCAACCTGAACTTGCTGCCGGTGGCAAACCAGTACTTCGCCCGCGCCAACTACCAGTACAACATGGGCTGGAACGACACGAGCATGACGCCGCCCAACGTGAACTACGACGATCCTGTGCTGGGAGATAACGGTCCCCTCTACCGGAATAGCCGCGTTCGCTACGCCGGGGTGACCGACGGCCTGAGCAACACCGTCTTCGCGAGTGAGAAGACGGCTTATCTAGCTGACGCCACCTGGGTGGGGATCATTCCCGGATACCGGCACTTCGCCTACGGTGCCTTTGCCAGCCTGGGAACCGGCGGCGTGGGGGTCAATTACGATTACCCCGGCGCGATCCTAGCCTCCCACAGCGGGCCGTCGCTCTATGAGGACCCGGTGGTCATCCACCCGCCCAACAGCCCGCTTGGTCACACCGACGAGTTCTACGCGCTGCACCCGGGCGGCGCGAACGTGCTGATGGGGGACGGCTCGGTTCGGTTCATCAAGCAGCAGATTAACTTGCTGGCCTGGCAGGCTCTCTCGAGCCGCAGCAACGGGGAGGTACTGAGTGCCGATTCCTATTGAACGTCAGCCTGAGACGAATTGGCTAGCGGCGCGCGGCCAGACATCGCGAACGACCTTGCTCGCGTGTCTCGTGCTGCTATTTGCCGGCTGCGGCGAGCCGTCGGTTCGCGAGCTGAAGAATCGCCGCGAGCTCGAGGCCCTTCTGACCGCCATTTCGCTCAAGAACCAGAAAGAACTGGACAAGGACATCCAGCGGATTGAGGAGCGGCATAAATCGGGTGAGCTATCCGACGCGCAGCTACAAGGACCTTCAGGCGATCGCCAAGAAGGCAAAGGACGGCGACTGGGGAGCAGCCGAGAAACAGGCGTACGAGATGCGAGAGTCGAAACCGTTCTTCGATTGAGCGGAAGGGAGCTTCTGCGAGGATGACGAACCGGGCCTGCGCACTGTCGCTGTTCGCCGTCATCGCGTTATCAGCGGCCTGGACGGGGTGGATGACGTACCGGCAGCGTCCGGTCCTACCGGTTGGCGGCGCGCTCCACCGGGCGACGGTCGACCCCACGGTCGACCGCGGCGGCCATTCGCGAGGCATCGTCCAGGTTGACCTCATGCGGCAGATCCTGGCCGAGCGCGCGCGGGCCGTGCCCGCGGCCGCCGTGCAGGGCGAAAAAGACAGTCGCCGTGTCCGGAGCCAATCGCACCCGCTTCTGGGCCGCCCTGCCCCGGCGCTCGTGTTATCTGACACGACGGGGAAGACCCGCGACCTGGGTGCGCAGGCGACTGTCGGGCCGGTTGTTGTCGTTTTCTACCTGGGGTCCACGTGCATGGCATGCATGACGCATCTGGTCGAGCTCGAAGCAGCGTTGCCGCGGTTTCGAGAGCGGGGCGCAGAAGTCTGGGCCGTCAGTGCCGACCCTCCTGAGTTGACACGGGAGCGAATGCGCAGAATACGGGAGCCTGGAGATCCCGCTCTTGAGCGACCCGGACCATATGGTCGCCTTGGCATATGGCGTGTGGAAGCCGATTCCGGCCTCAAGTCCAGACGACGGGGAAGCCTTGCACGGGACGTTCCTGATCGATCGCGGGGGCGCACTTCCGTTGGGCCAACATCTCCGACCGGCCGTTCCGCGACATTGATGCGCTGCTGGCCGAGCTCGATTTGGCTTGCGGGCGCACCGTGGCCGATTCTCCGGGGTGATTGTGCATTGAGTAGGTTAGGCTTTAGCCTGACTCCCGGCACCAGCACCGCCCTTCGCGCGAGTCGGCGCTCGTCGACCGGATCCAAGGGGCATGGTACGATCTCTGATCGACTCTTTTCCCACTGGACACCGTAGCGATGCCGTCACCTTTCCGGGGCATGGACCCGTACCTCGAAGCGCCGCACATATGGCCGGATTTGCATGATGCTTTGGCGGCCGAAATGCGAAGCGAGCTAAACCAGACGTTACCGAGCCCACACTACGCGCGTTTGGAGATGCGGCCTGGGTTGGGAGTTTTGGCGGACCCGATTCGACATCACTTTGTCGAGATTCGTGACTCGTCGCAGGGACACAAGCTGATCGCGCTCATCGAGATCGTGAGCCCATCGAACAAGCGGCCTGGCCCCGACCGCCAAGCGTACGAGCGAAAACAGAGGGAACTCCTCGAAAGCGACGCGAGCCTGGTCGAGTTAGACTTGCTGCGAGAGGGCCGGCGCGTCTTACCCGACTTGAATCTCGAAGCGATGATTCGCGATCTACCCGAGCCAACCGCCTACCTGGTCCTGGTCAACCGAGCCTGGCGGCGATCGCCTGGCTCGAGCGCCTATCAGGTGTTTCCCGTCGGCCTGCGCGAATGGCTTCCGTGCATCTCGGTGCCGCTCAAGGAAGGCGAAGACGAGGTCACGCTCGATCTCCAGGTTGCATTTAACCGGGCGTACGATTCAGGGCCCTATCGCCGTGGTGCGGTCGATTACGCCGGCCCGCCTGCGGAGCCGCCACTGAGCGACGAAGACGCCGCATGGGCGGCCGATCTCACGAGGCGTTGGCGCGAGCCGGTTAAGAGCGATCCAAACGCCTTCGCCTGATCGATTCGACTTCTTACTCGAGATCTGCCGGAAAGACAACGATCTCGGTGATAAAGACTCCGTCCCTGTCCGAAAACCGATGGCGCATGGACACTTCGGCCGCTCTGAGCGCCTTCAGGCCGGCGCTTGTCTTGTACTCGTAGAGGATGTTCGGCCGCACCCTGGCCTCGAACTTCTTCGTATCCAAACGATCGTTTTTCGTGACATTTACAAGGGTATAGTTATAAGTTAAAACCCGGCCGGGGCCGGCACTGGTGCCATCGAGCCGTGTTTCCGAGTCCAGCATGAGCGGTACGGTTTTATTTGCCTCGGTCGAGGCCTTGATCAGGGCGTTCTCGATGTCGGCGGGCCGATTGGAAAACGCCAGGTGCATGGCATATGAGCCAAGAACAGCTCCGAACACGGCAGCAATGGAGCCCTTGACCGGGAAGGACTTGCGCGGCTCTGGCATGGTGGTGAGAATCGGATGAACATCGCAACGGAACGCTCTACAGGCACCCGCACATCGATCACTGTAACGGTGTGACACCTGGGATGCGACAGGCGCGCGAGATAAACCGGCGCCGGCGATGGCTCGTTCGATCAGCGCCCAGGCAGAGCCGATTCGGCCTCTTTCAACAGCATTTCCAGGGACTTGTCGAAAGACGGGTCGAAGGGGTGCGTGTCTTTCTTGGAACGGATCACCCCGCGGCCGTCGATCAGGATGAAGGTGGGATAGCCGTGGATGTTCCAGCTCGTGGTGATCGGACCCGGAGTGTCCGGTTTGTCGCCATCCCACCAGCATCGCCAGGTGATCTCGCGTTGGGCGATCGCCTCATTGAGGTCGTCGCGGTGGTCGAAGTTATTAATTCCGAGGATCACGAACGGCCGGCCGCGCAGCCGGTCGAGCGTGGCACGCAGCCGCGGGTAGACGACCTTGCAGCCGCCGCAGTGCTCGTGGCTGCCGAAGTCGAGCAGGACGACTTTGCCGCGGAACTCGGAGAGTTTCATGGGAGTGCCACTCGCATCCTCGCCTATGATTTCGGGTGCCTGGCAGCCGACGGAGAGGCTCCGGAGCTCGAAGAGCTCGCGCCTGGCGATAGTTGCCAGGTCGTCGGTGGTGACGATCTGGCCATTCAGATAAGGCACGTCGCCATAATCAACGATGACGCGGTTGAGCACTTCTTCGGCCTGGCGCGATATCGCCTGGCGGTCCGCCTTGCGGAGCTCTTCGGCGACAGCGGGGTCGAGGAAGAGTAGCTCCCAGGGGCGCCTCGAATCGGGCCCGCGACGCGTCAGGCGCTCGACGCAGTCGGCTTCAGTCGCGAGATATCGCCCCAGCGCAAGCCCCATTCGACCCCTCGTGATGCGATCACGGCCTCGCTCAAAGAGCGCCCGCAGGAGTCGCTCGCGCGAAGCAGCCGGCAGGGTTTCGCCCATGGTCAGTGCCATCGCGACGTTGCGATCGGCGAGGTGGCCGGCGATCGTGCCGAGATGGTCGCGGATGAGCACGTCGACGACCTGGGAGACGACGGCGTCGCGCTCGGACCGTGAATCAAAGAAACGGGGGCCTTGCTCGACGAGCCAGATCAGCGCATTGAAGGCGGCCTGGTGGCGCGGATAAGCCTGGGCCAACTTCCACATCGAGAGCCCGGCGTCGTTCCATTTCGGATACGCTGCAATGTAGGCTTGCACGCTACCCAAGTCCGGCTCGGTCTTGCCTGCGTCCTTCTGTGCTTTCTGATTAGCTTCCTCAGCGGCCTTGACGCCGGCGTGGAAGGCTTCGTCGATGGATCGGAATCGATCCGCGGGCTCGTCCGGCCCGCTCGGTTGCGAATTGCCGGGCGGCGTCCTCAGCCGGACGCGCTTCGCGAGGTCAGCAAGCGTCTCCGCCGAGATCTTACCGTCGGGCGAGCTGTACGCGATGTCGCCGTAGTCATCAGATGCACGGTCGAAGAGCCGGTCGGCCTCGCGGAGAATCGGCGCGGATCGGCCGCGCAGGAGCTGACCCAGGTACTCCGCGCCGTACAGCCCAAGCAAAGACTTCTCTTCCTGCGCGTCCTCCGGCTTCTTCAGGCTCTCGACAAATTCACCTTTCATCTTGAGATACTGGGCAAGCGCCAGGGTTGCCTGCCCGCGGGCGACGCGTTCCGTGCTCCGCTCGACGACTCTTTGGATGAACTCATCGCGGCGGGGGGAGGGGTAGTAGATCAGCTTGAGGCAGACGGCGCCGAGCGCGGGTCGGCCAGGTGGTCGCGGGCGAGGATCTCCATCGTGCGGTCGATCGCGTCGCCTCTGGCTCGGTTGTAACCATCCCAGTACCTCATGGTTTTCTCGAGGATCCAGACCAGGGCGTCAAAGGCGACGGGATCGTTCGGGTAGCGCTGGGCCAGGGCGAGGAATCGCGGGTTGAAGTCTTCCTCCGGAATGTGATGACCCTTGTAGGCGGCCTCTCGTTCCGCCTGGGTCTGGGCATTCTCGCCGAGCTTGTTGAAAGCCGCCATGGCGAGATCGTAGGCTTGCACGAGCGCCTGATATTGTGCGGCTGGAGACGGTGTCTGGGACTGCGATCCTTCTCCGGAACGCGGCTTTGCTTCAGCGCGATTCTCACGGTTCTGGGCGGCGGATTGCTGTCTCACCCCCATCCCAGCCCGGACCCCAATGCCAAGCACGAGGACGGCACCGGCGGCAAACACGACTGCTTTTAGTTTTGTCCAGAGCATGGCAGTGATCACTCCTTCCGCGAGAACCGATGCCGAAGCAGGGACGACCCCGGCCGTTGCCCCTCCAGCCGCGAATTGGACCGCGGCCCGGGCTGTGGAATCGACGGTGATTTGTGGAAAGGCCGCCGAGGCTTGCCCTGGCGTCAGCACCGCGGCGAGCAGACCTGCCGTGGGTGCCAACCCGCGGCGCACCAGGCGCAGCCGAAGCAGTTGGCGCGCTCGATCGAGCCGGCGGCGCAGAGTGCGTTCAGAGCAGCGCAAAAGCTGGGCGACTTCGTGCTGGGGACGAGCTTGCAGCTCGCAGAGCACCACGGCTACCCGGCACGATTCCGGCAGGCGGGCGAGCTCTTCGTGAATGATCCGGGCCTCCTCACGGCGCGTTGCGTGCAGTTCGAGCTCATCCGTGTCGTATGTCGCTCGCGTGTGCGCCATGGCGGCCTCCCGCGTTTCGTGCTTGAGCCGGCGTGCGGCCCGCGTCTTGAGTGTTTGGGCCGCTCGATGTGCGGTTCCATAGAGCCAGTTGGCGAGCAGCTCGGGGCGCCGGACGACCGCAGCCTTTCGAGCAAGAACGAGAAAGGTTGCCTGGAAGGCGTCGTCAGCGTCATTGGTGTCGGCGAGCAGCGAACGGCAGACGCGGCGAACCATCGGCCCGTGGCGAGATACCAAGGCGGCGAAGGCGGCCTCGGCATCGTGGTCGCGACGGCCCGCGAATCGCTCGAGCAATTGACCGTCAGTCAAGCTGGTGGCCGTGCCCGCGGCGAATAAGGTGCGCAGTGGTTCGAGTGCCCGTCCGGGCATAGTGCCCTTGATCATGTCGCCTCCTCAGCCCGGTGCTTTGCTCATCTGATTGTACTGCCCGGCCGGAGTATCCACCGGACAACAATTTTGGTGGATACGAACGTCACGAATCGTTTCGTTTGCTTCTCTCCTGGTTAGAGAGACATGCGGGCCACGAAATCCCGAGGCCCGGGGAACAACGAGAACGAGGCCGGAAGAGCGAGCGGACGTGAGATTCGGGCGGTTGTCGTCTGAGTCGTCCGATCGCGGTCCGCGCCGAGCGGAGCGGAGACGAGTGCCATGAACACCTTCTGGTTTTCCGGACGTCCAATCAACCAAATGACCCGCCGTCGGCAGAATCGCGGGGCAAAACCGTTCCTCGAAGATCTCGAAGGCCGGCAGCTTCTCAGCACGTTCACCGTCACCAACACCAGTGACAGCGGAAGCGGCAGCCTGCGCCAGGCCATCATCTCGTCAAACGCCAGCACTGGCTCCGCTGTGAACGCCATCGACTTCAAGATCGGCTCCGGCGGCACCGAGACCATCGCGCTCAAGTCGGCGTTGCCGACGATCTCCCACCAAGTCATGATCGACGGCACCACGCAGCCGGGTACGGGCAGCGTGCCCCGGATCGTGCTGAGCGGCAGCAGCGCGGGCGCACGCGGTTGGCTTGGAGATCACGGCAGCCAGCAGCACGATCAAGGGATTGGCCATCGATAACTTCGGCTGTGACGGCGTGGATGTCGTCTCCGCCTCGGGAGACTTGATCACCGACAATTACATAGGGGTCACGCCAGCGGGCGGCAGGGCCGGGAACGGCGGCAACGGCGTGACGATTTCGGGCAGCTCATCCAATGATACCGTGGGTGGAACGACGAGCGGTGCCGGCAACCTGATCTCAGACAACCAGGCCCATGGCGTCGAGCTCAACGGCGTGAGCGATGTGCACGTCCAGGGCAATTGGATCGGTACGAACGCGGCGGGGACAGGCGCACTGGGGAACGGCGACAGCGGCGTCTACCTTGAGAACGGGGCCGACGGCAACCTGATCGGGGGCACCACGGCGTGCTCTCGGAACGTCCTTTCCGGAAACGGGCTCCGCGGCGTCCACATCACGGGCGGCTCGTCGGGAAATCTGGTCGAGGGGAACTTTATCGGCACCAATGCCGCAGGCAATGCAGGCGTACCGAACGACGATAGCGGGGTGCTGATCGACGGCGGCTCGGAAAACAACACGATCGGTGGAACGACCGCGGGTACCGGCAACGTCATCTCCGGCAACGGTGCCCGCGGCGTGCACTTGAGCGGCGGCTCGTCAGTGAACCTGGTCGAGGGGAACCTGATCGGCACAAACGCTCAGGGCAATGAAGCCGTCGCCAACGGGGATAGTGGCGTGCTGATCGACGGCGGCTCCGAACAGAACACGATCGGCGGCACAACCGCCGGGGCTGGCAACGTTCTCTCGGGCAACGGTCTGCGTGGCGTTCACATCTCCGGCGCGTCGTGCAATCTGGTTGAGGGTAACCTGATCGGCACAACCGCGCTGGGCAACGCGGCTTTGCCGAACCCCGATAGCGGCGTTCTGATCGACGACGGCTCGGCGAACAATACAATCGGTGGAACGGTAACCGGCGCGGGCAACACAATCTCAGGCAACCTTCAGTACGGCGTGCACATCACCGGCTGTTCGTCAGACAACCTGGTCGAAGGCAACCTGATCGGCACCAATGCGACGGACAACGGCGGAGTGCCCAACGCGTGCGACGGCGTGATGATCGACGGCGGTGCGTCTCAAAACACGATAGGAGGAACCACCGCCGCTGCCGGCAACACGATCTCCAACAACGCTCATGACGGCGTCGAGCTGAACGGCGCCGGAGCCGGGAATCTGGTCGAATTTGACATCATCAATTCCAACGGTCTGGGCGAGTCGACGGTGAGCCTGGCAGACGGCGTTTCGATTGTGGACACGGCGTCTACGTCCGTACTGAACTGCACCATCGACTTCAACCAAGACTGGGGCATTCTGGTAAAGGACGGGAGTCATACCGTCATCACCGGCAATACGTTCCACGGCAACGGAAAGGGTAACATTTCGACGAGCTGAAGTGCACCGCAAGGCGGTCGCCGGGCTCAAAGCCGGCGATCGCCGCGGTAGACGAACTCGACGAACCCCCGAGCTGGGAACCGTGCGAATAACGATGGAATCGAGGGCACTGGCGTATTCGTGCAGGGCCCTTTAGCGACTGGCCTGGAACTGCCGCGCGAAAAAGGCGGTCATGTCGCGGCACATCGATTCGACAGGATCTTGCTGACCGGGATAGTCGGCCCAGTGGTGCAAAGTGCATTCGACGCCAAGCGGGTCGAGCTTTGTTTTGAGCGCCCTGCCGAAGCGCGGGTGATGAATGCCCTGGCCGGGCTTCGCGTTGGGAGGAAGCGGTTTATCAAGCTCGGCGTAGAACAAGATCGCCGGGGGGTCGTCCGACGTGACAAAGTTGATCGGCGAGGCCTCCTCGAAGAGCTTGTGGAATTTCGGCGAATCCAGGTCGGCGTCGGTCTTGATGCCGTAAAACTCGCGAAGGGCCGAATGCTCGTGGGCGCGGCCGCCAATCTGCGTCTTGATGAACCGCGGGTCATACGACGTCTGGGCACCGTCAACGCCCACGGCGCAGACCCGCGATGAGCGCCGGGCGACCGGATCATTGCTTTTCGGATCGGCCAGGTCGTCGTGGAAAGCGACCCAGAGCGCGATTCCAGCGCCGGCAGAGCTGCCGGAGGCGGCAATGCGATCCGGATCGATCTCCAGCTCGGCCGCGTTCTGCCTCAGGAACTGGATCGCCCGCGCTCCGTCGAGCATCGGCGCGGGGAACGTGGCGGTTTGCGACAGCCGATAATTCGCCGAGGCAACCGAGATTCCCTCATCCAGGCAGTCTCGCACCAGCCAGGCGGGCACGCTCAACTTATCGCCACCGCGAAAACCGCCGCCGTGGAAGAAGACAACCAGCGGCGTCGCCCCGGTGCCTCGTCCGGGCAAAGGCTTTGCCTTCCAGAGATCCAGGACGTTACGCTCGTGTGGGCCGTAACGAACGTCCTTTCTATCGGCGGTCGGGCGAAGCGGATCAAAAAGCCCGAACGATCGACCCCAAGTCCGCCAGCCGGCAAGGCTCAGCAAGACAACAAGGGCCAGCGCCGCACCAGGGCGGCGCCTCAGCCGAACACTCATCGATGCACCTCAAAGTTGGTAGTTACCGGCCACGTGGGGTGGTTTGGCGCTGTCTTTGTTTTACGACAAGGCCAAAACCACCGCCGAGCGTGAATCGGCGATAAGTAGAGTTTAACCTACGCGGCGCCCGGGGAGCTGGAATTCGGCGGGATCCGGAAACCTTTCGCTCCGAACTGTCCTAGGCTTCTCCTGGCAGCGACTTGAGGCTCGCGCCTCGAGCACGGGGATGAACAGGGCCGGAGCGTCTTGTGGTTCGGTCGTCGCGGCGCGCGCCAGGGAAGGTCCGTGCCTGCGGACGTAGCGCAGGATGAGCAATTTCCATGTTTTGTGCGTCTCGCCGGCGCGGTAGCGCCGCCTGTCGAAGTGCGCATGGGTGGCGCCTGGCGCCTCTGATGGAGAGGCTGGAATCACGCCAGTTGCTCGCGTCGCAGCCTTACGTTGTGAGCGTGACGGCTGACTCGACGGCCGCGGGAACGCTCCGCTCGGCGATCCTGGCGGCCGACGCGGACACGGACCCGAACCCGTTCGACATCGTCTTCGATATTCCGGCCTCGACCGCGCCAGATCTGGACGTGCCGGTGCCGGGGTTTGATCCGGTCTACCAGACGTGGACGATCACGCTCGATAGTGCGCTGCCGGCCATCACGCATCCGATCTCGATCGACGGCTTTTCCCAGGCACACGACGACGTTCCCTATCGTTATGGGGACGAGATCACATCGGCCGTGCAGACGCTCACGGTTCTGGGTGAGCCGACGGGCGGCACGTTCACCTTGACCACCGTGGCGCCGCTTCCCGCCGGCACGACAGCCGCGCTGCCGATCTCGGCGACCGAGGCCCAGGTGCAATCGGCGCTCGAGGCGATCGTGGGTGCGGGCAACGTTGCGGTGAGTGGGGGCAACTTGCCGCAGGATACGCTGTCGATCGCGTTTCAAGGTGCTTACGCGGGAGAGCCGATCCCGAATCTCGTGGCGGACGCCAGTCTGGTGGGGGGAACCACCCCGAGCGTCGACGTGGAAACGGAGACGGCCGGGACGCTTTCGCTACCGAGCGAGATCACCTCGGTGCCCAACACGATCGAAGCGATCGACGGCAATGACGCCCAGGTGCGGGTGGTCCTGGACGGCAGCCAGACGGGAGGCGCGACCGGGCTGGTGCTGAACGCGTCGCAGAGTGTCATCCGCGGTCTGGCCATCGAGGGCTTTGGCATCGGGATCTCGGTCCCCGAGCCCACCGACGTGGGCGACATCATCCAGGGTAATTTCATCGGCCCGTATCTGGCCTATCCCGTGGACCAGGGCACGGGTGACCCGCTGCCTGCTCCCGCAACAGTGACTCTCGCCGGGGAAGGCAACAGTCAGGAGGGAATCCTGCTCGACTCGGCCAATGCGACGGTGGGCGGGTTCAATCCGGACGAGAACAACGTGATTTCCGGGAATGGCGAGCAAGGCATCCTGATGATGCCGGGAAGCTCCGGCAACCAGATTCTGGGCAACCAGATCGGCGTCATCGGGCCCTCGACGAACGGGCTCTATTTCCAGCTTGGCAACGGAGCCGACGGGGTGTGGATCCAGTCGTCGGGTACGGCGAGCGACCCGTCGGGCATTGTCTATTCTTCGAGCAACGTGGTCGGCGGCGCCGTGGCCGGCGCGGGAAATGTGATCTCGGTCAATGGCGGATATGGCGTGCACTTGAGCGGCGTGGGCGCGACGCGGAATCTTGTCGAGGCCAATTTTATCGGCATCGCTCCCGGAGGCGGCTACGTCTTCGGAACGGGCAATCCGGGCAACTCGGCCGACGGGGTGCGGCTGGACGACGCGCCCGACAATCAAATCGGGGGCCCGGTTGCCTCTGACGGCAACGTGATCTCGTCCAACCAGGGAGCCGGCGTTTATGTGACGGGGGCGGATGCCGCCGGCAATTCGATCGAGAACAACATCATCGGATTGACCGCCGGCGGCGAGTCCGTGCTGGGCAACGACAGCGCGGGCGTGGCCGACTATTCGCCGGGCACGATGATCGGCCCGGGCAACGTCATTTCCGACAACTTGACGGGCGTTCTGATATCCGGCGTTTCAGCCACCGGCGTCATCGTCCGCGACAATCTGATCGGCACCGATTCCTCGGGCAGCGGCGACCTGGGCAACACGGAGGACGGCATTCAGATTGTGAACTCCTCCGGCAACACGATCGAAGGTGACAACCTCGGCGTCCAGGTGATTTCCGGCAACTTGATTGGTATTGAAATCGACGGCGCGACATCGACCGGAAACCTGATTCAAGACAACTTGATCGGCACAGACAAGTCGGGCACGGTCGACCGCGGCAACTCGAACCAGGGGATCTTGATCGAGGGTGCGGTCGACAACACGGTCGGCGGCACGACGTCGGCGGTGCGCAACGTGATTTCCGCCAACCAGTGGGGCATTCAGATCGACGGAGCCACGGCCGCCGGCAACCTGATCGAAGGGAATTATGTCGGCACGGATATCACCGGCACGGCGGCCTCTCGGGAATGAGATCAACGGAATCATCCTGTTCAACTCGAGCGCCTCGAACAACACGGTGGGCGGCACAGGCGGAGGACAGGGAAATGTCATCGCCTTTAACGTTCAGGCGGGCGTGCTCGTCGACACGGGAACGGGCAATTCGATTCTGTCGAATAGCATCGTTTCCAACGGCCAGCGGGGGATCGCACTCGAAAGCGGCAACGATTTGCAGAGTGCGCCAGCGGTCACCGGAGTCGCCGGCGGGGGGACGGGAAGTAATGTCGTCGGTACGCTGGCGAGCGTGGCTGATACGAGCTTTCTGATCCAGTTCTTCAGCAGCCTCATGGCGGACCCGTCGGGTGTGGGCCAAGGGCAGACGTTTCTGGGCTCGACGGTTGTGACGACCGGCGCCAGCGGCAACGCGACGATCAACTTCACTGTCGCGAGCGGCCTGGCGATCGGCACCTTTATGACGCTCACGGCGACCAACGAGTCCACCGGCGATTCGTCGGGATTCTCGAACGCGGTCGCGGCGGCAAGTGCGAGTGTTTCCTTTGCCAATGCCGCATCCACGATTGATTCGACCGCCGGAACGGCTTCGATCGATATCCAGCGCTCGGGCAACCTGGCCGTTGCGGTCACAGTCGGCTATGCCACGTCGAACGGCTCGGCGGTCGCCGGCCAGGATTACACTGCGGTCTCGGGTGTTGTCACGTTCGCGCCCGATCAAACAGACGCGACCTTCTCGATTCCGATCCTGCCCAATCCGACCCGGCCGACGACGTTTTCCACGGTCAATCTGACCTTGAGCCAGCCCGGTGCAGGGGCGACCCTGGGCGCGATTGCGCTGGCTGAGCTCACGATCATCAACAAACCTACGGGCAGTCCGCTGACCTACGTGGTCACCAACACGGGTGATTCCGGGCCGGGGACTCTGCGTGCGGCGATCACCGCGGCGAATGCGGACACCAATCCCGGAGTCGACGATATCGTTTTTGAGATTCCGGCTTCGACGGCCGGCAATCAAGACACTCCGGTTCCCGGATTCGACCCCGTCAACCAGGTCTGGACGATCTCGCTCGCCAGTCCGTTACCCTTGATCACGCACCCGATTTCGATCGACGGATTCACGCAGGCCAATGTCGCGGTGCCCTACCGCTACCCCGACCAGATCAGCTCGGCAGTGCAGGATGTGAGTATCGGCGGTCAGCCCACGGGCGGCACGTTCACCCTTTCCACGCTGGCACCGCTTCCAGTCGGCACGACCCCACCGATTCCGTATTCGGCCACGGCCGACCAGGTGCAGCAGGCGCTGGCACTCTTGCTGGGAAATGCCAACATCTCGGTCACGGAAGCCATACCAGGTACCTTCGCGATCACGTTCCAGGGCGCCGACGCGGACGAAGCGATTCCCAATCTCATCCCCGCCAATGATTTCACAGGTGGATCCAATGCGAGCGCTCAGGTTACGACCGTCACCGCAGGCGGAGTGCTGATCGGTTCGCCGATGCAGATCTCGTCGGTTACCAACACGACGGCGGCAATTGACGGCAACAATGCGCAGATCCGTGTGATCGTAAACGGCAACCAGACCGGGGGCGGGACGGGGCTTGTGCTGGACACGTCCCAGAGTGTCATTCGCGGTCTGGCCATCGAGGGCTTCGGCATCGGCATCTCGGTTCCAAGCCCGGCCAACGTGGGCGATTTGATTCAAGGTAATTCGATCGGTGAATACCTGGTTTACCCGGTCGACCCGCTGACGGGCATTGCGTTGCCATCTCCGAACAACGTGGCCCTTGCAGGGCTGGGCAACACCCAGGAGGCGATCTTGCTGGGCTCGGCCAATGCGACGTTGGGCGGGAACGAGCCGCAGGACGCCAATGTCATCAGCGGCAACGGAGGGCAAGGCGTTTTGATCGAGCCCGGTGCTTCGGGCAACCAGGTTCTGGGAAATCAGATCGGGGTTGTGGGGCCGGCCTCGGGAACGTTGTATTTCACGCCGGGCAACGGCTCGGACGGCGTCGCGATCGAGTCTTCAGGCACTGCGAGTGATCCATCGGGCATCGTCTATTCATCGAGCAACGTGATTGGCGGCGCTGCTGCCGGGTCGGGCAACATCATCTCCGCGAATCACGGGTATGGCGTTCACATCATCGGGGTAGGTGCCACGAGCAATCTTGTCGAGGCCAACTATATCGGCGCGGCGCCCGGAGGCAGTTACACGTTCGGCAACGGACAGCCCGGCAATTCAGCCGACGGCGTGCGCATTGACGACGCTCCGGACAACCTGGTCGGCGGCCCGGCGGCGGCCGACGGCAACGTGATCTCCTCGAACAAGGGGGCGGGGGTTTACGTGACGGGCGCGGATGGTACCGGCAACGCGATCGAGAACGACATCATCGGTTTGACGGCGGCCGGCACGGCCGCGCCCGGCAATGTCGGGGCCGGCGTGGCCGATTATTCGCCCGGCACGCTGATCGGCACCGGTAACGTGATCTCGGACAACCAGACCGGCATTCTGATCTCGGGGGCTTTGGCAACGGGCGTGACCGTCCAGGGCAACTTGATCGGCACCGATTCCACGGGCACCGCCGATCTGGGCAACGCCGAGGACGGCATTCAAATTATCAACGCGTCGGGCGATATGATCGAAGGAAACAGCCAGAGCGTGCAGGTGATCTCGGGCAACCTGGTCGGCGTCGAGATCGACGGCGCGACGTCGACCCAGAACCTGATCGAGGGCAACTTGATCGGCACCGACAAGTCGGGCTCGGCCGACCTTGGCAACTCGAACGAGGGGATTCGGATCGAAGGTGCCTATGGCAATACCGTGGGAGGAACGACGTCGGCCGCCGGCAACGTGATCTCGGCCAACCAGTGGGGAATTCGCCTCGACGGGTCTACGGCCGCGCTGAACCTGATCGAAGGAAACTTCATTGGAACCGATTCGAGCGGCACACTGAATCTGGGCAACGAGATCAACGGGGTGATCGTGAGCAATGGCGCCTCGAACAACACGATCGGGGGGACAGCAACGGGGGCCGGCAACACGATTGCTTATAACGTGGCGGCAGGGGTGAGCGTGCAGTCGGGAACGGGCGACTCGATCCTGTCGAACAGCATCTTCTCGAACGGACATCTGGGAATCGATCTGGTCGGCGCGGGCGACCCTCCCGATGGCGTCACGCCCAACGCACCAGGAGTGCGCACCGGTCCCAACAATCTTCAGAATACGCCGGTTCTCACGGCTGTCGTCGCGGGCACGAAAGGTGCCGTGCAGGCGAGCTTGAACAGCTTGCCGAACACGTCATTTCTGATCCAGTTTTTCAGCAATCTGGCGCCCGATCCGACCGGGTACGGGCAAGGGCAAACGCTCCTGGGGTCGGAGGCCGTTGCAACCGGCGCGACCGGGCTGGCCGTGGCTTCGCTCACTCCGCAGAGCGGCGTTCCGGCCGGCACGTGGGTGAGCGCCACGGCGACGAATCTCGTCACGGGTGATACTTCGGAATTCGCATTTGACCTCACAGCGCAGCCCGTGAGCGTGCAGTTCTCAACCGCACTGTTCGCGGTGAATTCAGCGGCGGGCGTCGCGAACATTCAGGTCGAGCGCGTGGGCAATTTGAGCACGTTGGTAACAGTCTCGTATGCAACCAGCAACGGCACGGCCATCGCGGGCAAGCAATATGAAGCCGCTTCGGGGACATTGACGTTTCTGCCCGGTGCGGCTTACTCGGTGCAGACCTTTCCGATCACGATCCTTGCCAACTTCAGTCAGTCGGCCGCGACGACGACGGTGAACCTGACGCTGAGTCAGCCCGAGGACGGGGCCACGCTGGGCACGATCAGCACCGCGACGCTCTCGATCAGCGAGCTACCCGCACCGCCGCCGCCACCGCCGCCGCCCATCGATCTGGTCGCGCCCCGGCTGACTTCCGAGCAGTTGATCACGAGCGGCCCGTCGATCACCGCGATCGTGCTGGGTTTCAGCAAGCCGCTGGTTGCCGTGCGGGCGCAGAATCTGGCCAGCTTCGGTTACTTTGTGTACTCGGCCGGCGCCAACGGGACTTTCGGGGCCAACGCGGGCAGCTACGTCAGCCTGAGCTCGGCGGTCTACAACGCGGCGTCGCAGACGGTGACGATTACCCCGAGTGTTCCGTTATCGCCCAACACATTCTGGCAAGTGACGGTCGACGGGCAGACAAGCACGCTTTTGAACAATGGGTTGACGGACTCGGCGAACAACTTGCTGATCGGTTCCAACGGGATGGTCGGCACTCCGCTCTACGTCACGTTTGGGGCAGGGAAACGGCTTGTCTACACGGACTCTTCGCGAAATGTCGTGTCGCTCCAGTTGACCAAAGGCGGGTTCATGGAGATGTTTCGCAGTGCGTCGGGAAATGCGGAAGAACTGGGTTTGACCGGCACGGTGGCGCGGAAGACCATATTGAGCGGCTCGGTCAGCCGAGGGCGGGGAGGCACGGGGCGGACGATTCTGCCGCCGATTGGCGGCTCGGCGGGTGTGCGCGTGCGACTCAAGTCGCCGCCATTTGTGTTTCAGGCGACGTCATTGGTGGCGGATGCAGAAGTGAGCAAATCGGGCTCGGGGGCCCCTGTTCTGTCGGGTGCGATGGCTGGCAGGGCGCTTGGGCGGATGAGCCGGCGGTAATTAATGGCCCGAATTTGACTTCCGGCGGAGAGCTTCAAGCTCGCGCTGGAGCTCTTCCTTCTCGACGAGCAGTCTTCGAGTGAGCGCACTGATGGCCTCGGCTTCCTGATTGGCTGCCTCGGCTCGTTGGTTGGCCGTCTCGATTCGTTGCTTGGCCGCCTCGGTTCGCTGCTTCGCTGCTTCTATTCGTTCCTTGATTTTCAGGAGCCGAGAGCGCGTTTCAGGATCGAAGAACCGGAGTTCTTTTCCATCTCTCTCGAGGTGCAGGCCGAGAACTTCGCTAGGAAGCCGGCCGTCTACCGACTCGATTCGAATGTACTCGACGCCCTCAAGACGAAAACCTTGAAGAGGTGGTTTCAAATAATCCTGGGTTGGATCGAACAGGAAATACTCGCTTACTCGCAAGACATCGCGATAAAGGTCGTGCTTCTTTTGGTCTTCGCGCTTCGTTGATTTCGACGTGACCTCAAGCACCGTATCCGGGGCCTTTCCTTCCTCCCAGATCAGGTAATTCTCGCGCAGCTTCTTGGGAATGCCGAGCACCACGAACACGTCCGGAGACACATGCTTGCGGCGATTCCCTTCTTGATAGAACATCAGCAGGTTGCCCGAGACGCACACCATCGGCGCCTCGGCATACCGGTCTTGCAACGTTCGGATCAGGTCAATCATGTTATCGCGGTGGATTTCCGTTTCCGCAATGGGCTTCCCGTCGCGCGTGGGGTATTCGATCTTGCGTGTCCGTGAGCGGCGGGGGACGGTCGCCATGCGATTCCTCCTGTCGGGATCCAAAACGACGGCTTGACCATCCCCCTAGGCGTTCTCATCCCAATCATAATGCATGCTTCGATTGACCGTACGTCGTGCGTGCGGCAGGCACGCCCGTCGTGACGCGATCGCGCCGTGCTTTCGGACGGACACGATGCGCTTGGCCGAATGCGCCACCGGGAGTTAATCCCCCGCTCTCGACTTCCGGCGGAGAGCTTCGTTCTCGCGCTTGAGTTGTTCAATCTCGGCGGCCATTCTTCGATTGAGTTCGCTCACGGCCTCGGCTCGCTTCTCGGCCGCCTGCCGTCCCTCACGGGGTTTCGGGAGCCAAGAACCCGTTTCGGGATCGAACAGCCGGAGCTCTTTTCCATCTCTCTCGAGGTGCAGGCCGAGAACTGCGCTTGGAAGGCGTCCATCCACCGGCTCGATCCGAATGTACTCGTCGCCCTCCAGACGAAAACCCTGAAGAGGTGGCTTCAAGTAATCCTGGGTTGGATCGAACAGGAAATACTCCCGAACTCGCAAGACATCGCGATAAAGGTCGTGCTTCTTCTTTTGGTCTTCGCGTTTCGTTGATTTCGACGTGACCTCGATCACCGCATCCGGGGCCTTTCCTTCCTCCCAGATCAGGTAGTTCTCGCGCTCCTTCTTGGGAACGCCGAGCACCACGAACACGTCCGGAGATACATGCTTGCGGCGATTCCCCTCTTCATAGTACATCAGAATATTGCCGGAGACGCACACCTTGGGTGTCTCGGCATAGTGGTCTTTCAACGTCTCGATCAGGTCGACCATGTCGTCGCGATGGATTTCAGTTTCCGCCATGGGCTTTCCGTCGCTGGTGGGGTATCGAACCGTGCGGGCTCGTGGACGGTCTGGAGCGGTCGCCATGCGATTCCTCCTAATCCGAATCCGAGAAGACGGCTTGACCATCGCGTCGGCATTCTCTCCTGCAGTATAATCCATTTTTCAATCGACCGCACCTCTGCCACGCGGCTGGCAACCCGCCGTCGGGAATTGGCTCCGTGCTTCCAGACGAACACGAATCGATGTTGTTTGCGCCGAACCGAAAGCAGGGTGGCCCGGCCGCCAAGGTCAAGGTCGACTGGAAGCGTGCTCTGGGCGTGGAGCGCCTTGCTCTGCGGCGCCAACGGAATCGGCCCGAGCGAGAGCTGATCGACCGCCTGCGGAAGCTTGGGCTGTTGCACGGTCCGTTTTCGATCGAGCCAATCTCGGGCGGGCTCTCGAATCGCAACTTCGCGGTACGAACGGGTGGGCAATCGTATTTTGCTCGCATCTGCCAGGAGCTCCCGCTGCTGGGAGTCGACCGCCGGAATGAGGTGGTGTGTCACGCAGCGGCGGCCCTGCGCGGTCTCGCGCCCGAGATCGTTCATCACGAGCGCGGGCTGCTGGTGACCCGGTTCGTCGAAGGTCGAACGCTTGACCCCGTCACAATCCGCGAGCCGGCGATGCTGCCTCGCCTGGCGGCATTGCTTGGCCACCTGCACGAGGGTTGGGATGTCTTGACGGGCGAGGTTCTCTATTTCTGCGCGTTCCAGACCGTGCGCACCTACGTGCAAACCGCCAAAAAGCTCGAAGCCTGGCTTCCGCAGGACATCGATCAACTTCTCGAGGACATCACGGCGCTCGGGCGGCGGATCGCTCCGTTTCGGCCCGTGCCGTGCCACAACGACATGATGCCGGCAAACGTGATTGACGACGGGGAGCGGCTCTGGCTGCTCGACTGGGAATACGGAGGTGCCGGCCATCCGCTCTTCGACCTGGCGCACGCGTCGACCGCCGCGGGAATGGGCCCGGCGGAACAGCGTGCGCTTGTCGAAGCCTATCCGGGGCAATTGCCCGAGGCATGGCTGGCGGAGTTCGAGATCTTCCGGGTCGTGGCGCTGTTGCGCGAATGGCTCTGGTCGACGATCCAGGCTGTCACGTCGGACATCGACTTCGATTACGCGGGCTATACGCGCCAGAATCTCGAGGCTTATCGTGCCGCGCGGGCGGCTCTCGGGTAGAATAGGCGGCCCGGCCCGCCGTCTTCTTACCACCTGCGGGAGCCAGATCACCCGCGACCGAGCAGGCCCCGTTCTCAAGCTGAGAGACCACATGACGACCAGCCAAGCGGCGCCAGCCGCCCGACCCAAGTTCGACAATCACGGCCAGTACAGCCGCACCAGCATCTTGCGCTACGAGATGATCTTCGGCGCGGGTTACATCAGCACCGGCGGCGCCCAGACGACGGAAGACCTTTGTGCCCGGCTGGGCTCGTCGCTGCGAGCGGGTGTCAGAGTGCTCGACGTCGGCAGCGGCATCGGGGGAGCTGCGTTTCACCTGGCAAAGACTTATGGTGCCAAGGTCATCGGCATCGACCTGGCGGAAGAAATGGTGGCCGTGGCCCACGAGCGCGCCGCGCAGCTCGGGATAAATGACTCGGTGCAATTCGTGCTGGGAGACGTGCTCGAAGAAAAGTTCGCCGAGCCGTTCGACATCATCTGGAGCCGCGACGCGTTCATGCACATTCCCGACAAGGGCCGGTTGTTCTCGCGGCTCTACGACCTGTCGGCCCCGGGAGGACGGCTCGTGATCACGGATTACGCGCGGGGCAAGACGCCCGGCTCGCCGGAATTTGAGAAATACATCGAAACCACCGGCTACAACGTCGTCGAGCCTGCGCAGTACGGCCGGCTGCTCGAAGCTGCCGGTTTCACCGATGTCGTCGTCGTCGACGATGCGACCGCGCGATTTGTGGAGATTCTCAAGAGCGAGACTGCCCGGCTGGTCGATCAAAAGGGCGAGTTCCTGGCGGCGTTCTCGGAGGCTGACTTGAAGTACCTGGTCGATCGCTGGGAGATGAAAGTCGGTTTCTGCAAGAACGGCGACATGAAGTGGGGCAATTACGTGGCGACCAAAAAAGGCTGATCAAGGGCATGTCGGACGACACTCGAGACCTGGCCACCTTCGGCTACAAGCAGGTTCTCGACCGGACGCTCGGGAGCTTCTCGTCGTTTGCCGCGGGGTTTTCCTACATCTCGGTCCTCACGGGCGTGTTCCAGACGTTTTATCTGGGATATGGCGCGGGGGGGCCGGCTTTTTACTGGACCTGGCCTGCGGTCTTCCTCGGGCAGGGAGCCGTCGCTCTTTGTTTCGCCGAGCTGGCGGCCCGATATCCCCTCTCGGGTGGCCTCTATCAGTGGTCAGCCAGGCTCAGCTCGCGTTCGATTGGCTGGATGGCCGGCTGGGTGTACCTCTGCGGATCGGTCATCAGCCTCGCTGCCGTCGCACTCGCCCTGCAGGCAACGCTGCCCCAGATTGCACCTGCATTTCAGCTCGTGGGCGATTCCGGCGATCGGTCGAGTGCGGCGCTGAACGCCGTTCTGCTAGGGTGCGCGCTGATTGCGATCTCGACGGTGATCAATTCGATCGGCGTGCGCCAGCTCGCGCGGATCAACAACATCGGCGTGATCGCCGAGCTTTGCGGCGTCGGGCTGTTGATCGTGCTGCTGGCGCTCTGCGCACGCCGCGGGCCGGCGATCCTGTTCGACACCATGGGGAAAGGTCGAGGGCAACCGCACGGGTACCTGGGCCCTTTTCTGGCTGCGGCACTCATGGCTTCCTATGTGATGTACGGGTTTGACACCGCAGGTGCCCTCGCCGAAGAGACCGACGAGCCGCGCCGGCGGGCCCCCTGGGCGATCTTGCGGGCGCTGGCGGCCGCGGGGCTTGCGGGTGCGCTGCTCATTCTGTTCGGAATTCTCGCCGTGAGCGACCCTGCGCTTGCGGAGCTGGGCCGGATCTCAGGCGGCCTGCCATTTCTGGTCCGAAACGTCCTGGGAGAAAAGCTCGGTGTGCTGTTCCTGGTTGAAGTGATCTTTGCAATCTTCGTGTGCGCACTGGCCGTGCACGCCGCGGCCGTGCGGCTGATGTTCGCCATGGCGCGCGACCGGAACCTTCCCTTTGCCGACGCGCTTTCGCACGTCTCGCCGCGCACCCGGGCGCCGGGCGTTCCCGCGCTTGTGGTCGGTTGCCTGGCCGTGGCAATCCTGATCGTGAATGCCAGCCTTCCCAACGTGATCGAGCTGCTCTGTTCGGTGGCCGTCGTCTGGGCCAACCTGGCATACCTCCTGGTGACCATTCCGCTCCTTTTATCGCGGCGAAAATCGCGAGCGATTGCCGCGGTCTCGACGCTATCGAGCGACGGTTTTTCACGCGAGGGAGCGGTCTCAGCCGCGCCGCGGGCCTATTTCTCACTGGGCCGATTTGGTGTTCCAGTCAACGCGGCCGCCGTCCTCTGGGGGCTGTTTGTCGTCATCAATATGAGCTGGCCGCGGCTCGAGATTTTTGGGGAGCATCCCTGGGGCCGGTTTGCGGCGCCGCTCGCAACTATCTCGCTCGTTGCAGGTGGTGCGGCGTATTATGTGCTGTATCAACGGAAGCGCACCGGCATCGTCACAGTGCACGCCGCGCCAGAAAACCTTGACCGAAAGCCGCTGGAATCGAAGAATCAGACGGTTGAAAACGGTTGGATCGGCCTGTACATAACGGGTGAACCAGAAACGGCTCGCTCATGAGAACCAACGAATCCGGGCTACGAAGGTTCGTCAGACGATCGGCGACGCTGGTCAAGCTTCAGGCCCGCAAGCGGCAGAAGCATCCACATCCCCGGCGCGCCAGGCCCGCGGGAGCACTCGAGCGTTTCCTGGGCTGGTGCGTCCACGCGTACACCGCGCTCGGGCTGGTTGCGGCCGGCCTGATTGCGGTGCTTCTGGTCCAGGGTGGCCCCGGGGCGTTCCGGTGGTCGTTTCTGCTGATGGCGGTCGCGACCGTCGTCGATTCGACAGACGGTTTTCTGGCGCGCAAGGTGCGAATCAAAGAAGTCGTTCCCAGCTTCGACGGCCGGAAGCTGGATGATCTGGTCGATTTTCTGAACTACACGTGCCTTCCGCTGTTGTTGATCTGGCGGGCCGGAATCCTTCCGCCCGGCCAGGAACCGTGGCTGTTTCTGCCGCTGGTTGCCAGCGCGTACGGCTTCTGCCAGGTGCAGGCCAAGACCGACGACGGTTATTTCCTGGGCTTCCCGTCGCTCTGGAACGTCGTGGCGTTTTATCTCTACATGCTCCCGCTAGGGCCCTGGCCGGCGCTGGGTGTGATCATCGTGCTGGCGATACTCACGTTCGTGCCGACGCGGCACCTCTATCCGTCACAGCCGGGCAAGATCAACCGTCTTGCGACCGTGCTCGGCGTTCCGTGGACGCTCCTGTTCTTCTGGCTCATCTGGAAGCTTCCGGAACAGACGCAGGGCGTATCGAGCGCGTCGATTCTGCAGTGGGCGTGGATCTCCTTGCTCTACCCCGCGTTCTACCTGGGGGTCTCGTGGGCCATCAGCGTTCTTCACTGGCAGAAGCGTTTTAAGAGAGTGTGATACGACCGTTCAATCGGTAACTGCCAGGGACTCGTCGGCCCGCGCCGTGCGCTGGCCGGCGGCAACGTCGACGAAGAACAACATGAAGCCGCCGACAACGAAAAAGCCGATGACCGCCAGAATCGCGGTTTGGCTAGGCGCGACGGCGAAAATGAACGGGCCGAGAATTCCAGCGAATTTCTCGGCGACGCCGAAGAACCCGAAGAATTCGCCCGACTTGTCTCGTGGAATCATGCTGGCGAAGAGCGAGCGGCTCAGGGCCTGCGTTCCCCCCTGCACGGCCCCGACGAGGGCCGCCAGCACGACGAAGTCGAATGCGCTCTCCATGAAATAGCCGAGAACGCAGATGGCCATATAGGCGACCAGACCGACTCCAATCGAGCGCTTGGCGCCGATCCGCTGGGCCAGCATGCCGAAGAGGAACGCGCAGGGAATCCCGACGAATTGCACGATGACGATCGCGGCGATCATGACCGTCGTGTCGATGCCCTTCACTGTGCCGTAGCTGGACGCCATGCGGATGATCGTGCCGATGCCGTCGTTATAAATCAGGAAGGCGAGCAGCATGAGGAAAGCCTGGCGGTGCGAGCGCAAGCCGCGGGCGGTTTCCCAGAGGCGTGCGAATGCGGCCCGGACGGGAAACCTTTTGGTCAAGCCGGCGGCGGAGGCGGGGGGCTCGTGAACCCGGCGGAACAGCGGGATCGAAAAGACCAGCCACCAGACTGCGACCGAGAGGAATGCCAGTCGCGTGGGAAGCGTGCCCTGTGCCGACGTGCCGCTTACCGCCGGGAGCCCGAACCAGGACGGTTTCATGATCCACGCGAGGTTTATCGCCAGCAGAAGGCCACCGCCGATATATCCCAGCGCATAGCCCGCTGTGGAAACCCTGTCCATCTCGTCTTCGCGCGCGACGTGCGGCAGCAAGGCGTCATAGAAGACGAAGCTGCCGTTGGCGCCGATGTTCGCCAGGATGAACAGGATCGAGGCCAGGAGCCAGTCTCCCTGGTAGATGAAGAACATCCCGGCCACCGACAAAACGCCCAGCGCCATAAAGCCGCCGAGCATCTTCTTCTTGTCGCCCTTCAAGTCAGCCATGGTTCCGAGCACGGGCGAGACCAGGGCGATGATCACCATGCCGATCACGGTCGTTCGCGAGTGCCATTGCGTGGCTTCCTGGACCCCGACGACTCCCTTGCAGGCCACATTCTCGTAATAGATCGGAAATGCCGCCGTGATGATCGTGGTCATCATCGCCGAGTTCGCCCAGTCATACATCGCCCAGGCGCGGAGCTCGGGCCTGTGCAAGCCGAGCACGCTCAGCCAGCGATTTGATTTCCCCTTGCCGGAGCCGGGGTCGAGCTCATCGCCCATGATGTTGGGGGTCGGCATTCGCTTCCTTCCATGGTCGGTGTTTGAGTGCGTCGACAGAAGCGGCCGGCACCCGTTCGTTCATTCCGCGGTGATCCATCAGAGCAGCAGATTAAGGCATCGAGCACGCGGTCTACAAGGCGGCTTCGTTGCGAGATGCCGCGACTCTCGTGGAAGAGCCCGTGGCAAACGAGTAGAATTTGAGCCGATGCGCCCAGAGCTTTCGGTGGCCGAGATGCGCAGCAGCGGAGCAGTGGATTGGATGACATCAAGGCGCAGGCGGTCGAGTGGTGCGAGCGGGCGCGGAGGCTCGTTGCAACACCCATCGACTCCCGGCCCGAGACCCTGGCGAGCCGGCTCGATTTCATCGGTACTGGATTGCTCCTGCGCCGGGGGCTTGATTCGTCGGGCCAGAGTGACGATGTCGAGAACACTCGACGCGAGCTGCTGCGCGAGTTGGCCGAGCTGCAGCAAGGCGCCCTTGCGCAGATGACCTCGCTTGCTCCCGGCAGCGAGCGGCACGAGCTGGTCGCTCGCCGGTCGAGAGAATGGCTGGCCGAGATCAAGTCGGCGGTCCGGTCTATTACCGGCGCCGTGGGACCGGATCCGCTGCACAAGGCGCTCGCCATCGAGGGCTTGCGCAACGAGCTCGAGTGGCAAAGCGCGGTCATCGACCGGGTCGATCGTGAAACGCCCGATCCGGCGACGGCGTGGGTTGACGTCGAGCTGGCCCGCTTGAGCGCCTCCCTGCGGGTTGCGGCGCCGCGCCAGACCGAAGCGAGCGACCTGCCGCTGCAAGAAGGCTGCGAACGGTTGCAGGGGATCTTGCTTTCGCGGCGGATCGGGCGCGAGCTGGCCTGGCCGATCGCGGGATCCGCACCCGAGGCCCTCTGGGGACATCGATTTCAGCTCACGCGATTGCGGGCACAGGCCATGGCGACCAACCTGGCGAGCGGCCAGGACGCGTTCCACGCTCGACTTGCGCTCGAGCGCGCGGATTGGATCGACGCGCTGGACCGGCGCCGCTTTGAGCTGGCCCGGGCCGCCAGAGACCGGATGGTATCGCTTGCAGTTTGCGACCGCGTTGCCGCCGGCGAGCGCATCGTCCAGCTTGCGCTCGATGAGGCGGGCGAAACGATGGCCTTTCTCGAAGACATGAGCATTGACCGCGCGGTTGATCGGCTCAAGCTGATCGGCGACGACCTGGCGCAGCTTTCTGAGTCCTGCCTGGAATGGCCTCGAGTCGAGCAAACCCGGCAAGCCGCCCGAGATTTTCCGGACGAGATTTTCCTCCCCACGCCGGGCCCAATTCCCGGCGCGGCGAGCAACCATTCCATTGGCGAGGAATTCGCGCAAGAGGTGACGGAGCAAGAGCGGGTGGAAGCGTCCCGCAGCGAGGCGGAAGAACAAGACGAGCGTGCCCGCAAGCGGCTGCGGCGCAGGCGCGGGCCTTGCGCCGCGCAAGCCGCCAGGTGGAGCGCGACTGGCAGGAAAAACTGCTGGCGCTGCGGATGGAGAATCTATTCGGGCGGCGGTTCGTCGCGATTCTCGAGAACACGGTGCTGGTGCTCATCCTGGTGCTGTTCGGACTGATCGCGGCCGAGGCGGTGCTCGAGCGCGCGAGTGCGCGCGGGCTTTCGACTGCGCAGCACGTGTTTTTTGCGTGGGCCGACCTGGCAGTCTGCTCGGTTTTTCTGTTCGAATTCACGCTCAAGCTGGCGCTGCGCCCACCGGACCCGCTACCTGCTCCGCCACTTCCTGATCGACTTTCTCGCTTCGCTGCCATTCGGGTTTGTTGCGCACCAGATCGAGCTGGAGCGGATGGGCGACCTGGTGAGATCACCAGGCGGTCTGGGCTCGGGGTGGGGGCCGGCACGGATTGCGCGGGTGGCCCGCTCGTTCCGGTTCCTGCGAGTGATCCTGCCGATCGTCAGGCTGGGACGGGTGGGCCTGATCCTGTTGCGCCTGGTGGACCGCCTGGTGCGCCGCATGGGCAAGCTGCTCAATCGCAACATCGTGTTGTTCGAGCCGTTGCAGGCCCAGAAACCGGAATCGAGCGACCGCCATCGATTGATCGCGCTGCGCAGCGAGCTGGAGCACGCCCGCTCCAGCGCGGTGGCGCGGCTGGACCGCGAGCAAGCTCGCAGGCTCTTTGAGCGAGTGCTGAGAGATCTCGAGCGCCGCGTCGAAAGTCTGCCGGATCCTGCCCTGGCCGAAGACGCTCCGGAAGCGACGAGCCGCGAGATACCGGTCGAGGCCGTCGTCGAGCGCCTGATCCAGATGACTCCGGAGCGGCTGCTCGATCAGATGGGGCCGGCGTCGGTCAAGGCAATCGATCGCTACATCCGCCTGTTCGATCTTCCCCTGGTGCGACGGCTGCCGTTTGTGCGCCGATTGGTTGCCTACCGCGAAAAGAGTCCGGCCGAAGCCGTGGCGCTGGCAGCCAACTACCTGGGACACTCGATGCAGCGGGCACTCGACGTCGTCTACTTCTTCGCCGATCTGCACGGCACGCTGTCGCCGCCGGTCTTTCTGGACCGGCTGGGCGCGACGATCGTCAACGCCACGCGCACGCCTGCCAAGCGATTGCTCTGGCTGGGCTCGGTCTTTCTCTTTCTTTACCTGATCGTGAACTCGCTGCCGTTTTTTTCGCCGTTCGTCAGGGTCGTGGACAAGCTCCAGGCGCTGCTGGGCTGGCCGGTGATCATCCTGGGCGGAATCTGTCTGGTCTTCTGGCTGCTGGGTGCGTGGTTTCGCAAGATCGCCAATCAGTCGGCTGATTTTTGCGAGCGGGTGGTCGAGGCCCAGTTTGCCACCCACACGAAGGCGCTCAAATCGCGCCGCCGGGACCAGGACTCGCAGTTTCTCAGCCAGCGAGTGATCAATCCCGAGCTCCTCTTGCGATCGTCGGACGACAGGCCGATCCATCGGAACAACAACGGCCCGGGTCATGACGACGACGGGAAAGGCGGCGACCCGGCCTGGTTCGAGAACCGTGAGCTGGCGTTCCTCCGCAATGTTCGCCTGCTCTATCAGGACTATCTCGATGGATCGCCGCTGCATCGCAGCGACACCAAGGCGTCGGTGCAACTCCTGGGAAACCTGGCTCTCACCAACCTGAGGCGCAGCCACCTGGGGCATTTGCTGCGCGAGGGCCGAACGATCGACCGGCTCGACCTGAGTCGCGCAGGAGGCGTCTTCGGCGGCCCGTATCTCTGGTTCAACTACATCACGCGGATGCTGGTGCAGGAGACGGCCCTGCTCTTGCTCGACTACAACCGCCACGCCGTTCCACTCGATCGCCTGGCCTGTTCGCCCCCCTTGGTACGCCAGAAGTATCGGACCTGGCTGGCGGACCGGCTGAAGATCGAGCCCGAAGAGGTGTGGGTGCCGGAGCTCTCGACGCGCCATACCGCGCCCGAAGGGAGCTCTGTCCATCGCGTTCTAGCGAGCGCCGGGCGCGCTGCGGCACAAGGGACGGCCCGCAAGGAGGCCGGGGCCTTTCTGGAGACGGTCGAGTTCACAGCCATCGATTTTCTGGGGGACGATCCCGAGCGCGACTGCGAGATTCATGCCCGCTTCGGGCCGCAGGTTGCCGAGCTGGTGCGGCGCGACCGCCAGCAGAATGTCCGGCGCGCTTTCCGGAGCTTTCCCCTGCACGAGCTTCCCTTGACCGCCCGCACGTTCAACCCTTTTGCATTCTACCAGGCCCACCTCTCCGGCGGGCGTATCGTACTGCTTCCCCTGGTCATCCTGGCCGCTCTGGGAAAGGGCGTCCTGGCCGGTTTCCGCAGCATTCTGCGAGTCGTGCACGAGATCCTGAATCCGCAGGTCGACCGCCAGCAGGTTGTACCGGCTGATGCGTATCTGGCTGCCCTGCGGAAGATCCACCGGATGCGGAAGCCTGTCTTCATGGGCTCGCTCTGGCTGCGCGCCCGTTTCGACGTCGAGTACATGGGCCTCAAGCTCCCGACCGCGCCAGAGAGCCTGGCGGGCGAGTTGCTCATGGAGGCTGATCTCGACTACATCGAGGCGACGCGCCGGGACCGGATCATCGCCGAACAGTTTCGCCGGCAGCATCAAAAACGGCTGGAATGGGTGGATCGCTGGCTCCATCGATTCGGCTGGACGTTCGAGCTGCTTCCGGCCTATCTCGCCCAGGAAATCCCGTATCTGGCCAATCGCGGCGGCGAGGCCCTGCGTGCACTGGTGGCTGCGTGCATTCTGGACCACGACGACATTGCGACGCTTGCCTTGTCGCTGGAGGGGCTCAAGACGGTGATGGAGTATTCGTGCGACCGGCGGCAGGACGTCAGGAAGCTGCCGGCCAAGCTGCCCGACCCGGTCGTCAACACTCGCACGCTCTGGCATCCTGTACATCGGCGAAGCAAGCGGCCGCTTTCCGACCTCTTCGAGTTGCCGTGCTTTCCGTCGTACGACGCGGCAGCACGCCGGCGAATCACCGCTTACCTCAAGCGGCACCGGCGGCTGACCAGGGGCTGGATCAAGGTGGTGCTGGGCCAGGGCTCGCGCGACCCGTGGGCTGTTGTCCAGGCGAGGATGCGCGACGTGCTGTTGCGAACCGATCTGTGGAGCGACCAGATCCTGGTGCTTCGAGCGGTGCAGACGCTGACCATGCTCGACCTCCAGCACAACTGCGAGCTGGTCTGGAGCCTGGGCGGTTATACTCGCACCGACCAGGCGGGGGTCGAAACGACTCAAGGGGCGCCGCGCTCTGATGTGCCGGGGCAAAATCATGAAGCCGCTCACGCGTTTGGCCTGACGTCTGAACTCGACGCCGGCTGCGGGCATTGAGCTGAACGCGCGATGGAATCGACGCCGTGCGCGCCGCAGAGCGGCACCAAGAACATTCCGACGCGGGGCGTCGCAACCAGGGGACTATTTGCCGCCGGTCTGGTCCAGAATCGGAATCTTGCGCGATCTCGCTTCGCCGAGAACGAGCTCCACGGCTTTTCGAGCGACGTCGTTATTGAATGGCACTTTCACGGTCTCGCCTGACTTCATGTCGCACATCAGACTATGGCTGGTGCTCGTGCCGCCGCGGCGGGTTCTCGTGGTCTCGGCGGTGATGCGAATCTGACTCAGGTCCTCGAACCGGACCGTCGGAACGACAGTCTGACCAAAGATACCCGTGCGGAAATCAAACGCATCCTTGCTTACTGCTGCACGCTCGAACATCATCGACGGTCCAATGCCCAGCGCCGCGAACGGTCCGACGATCAAGAGCGCCCAACCTATCCGCGAATTGACTTTTCGCAGAAAAAAACCGGCGGCTCCGGCCGCAATACCAGCCAGAAATATCACGGCGGGAACCCACAGTGCGAATTGGATAACGTGCGCTCCCTGTTCGTCCGATTCTCGAATGCAGCCCGATGCAGCAACGAGGACCAAACCCAGGGTGAATAACCCGAGTCGTCGAATGATCGTTTTGCCTGACATGCTGATAGCTCTCCTTGATCGCCGAGTTGAACCACCTACCCTTTATCAATGCGGTCTGGCTATAGTCACCGACCGGTCGCGCGAGCTTACCGCACGGGTGAGGCAATCGCCAGAGGCCGGCGCTGGCAACCGCTTGAGGGAAATCGCTAGCTTGGGCACGAGAAAGCGGCAGCGGTCCGCTTCGACCTTCTCAGGGAGTGCGGCAAAACATATGAATCTGACTGTCGTGTTGAGGGATGCCCGGGGAGATTGCCGTGGTTTATCTGGCTGTCGAAGGCCCGGAGCGGCCGAGCACGCACGCTTGACAAGGCAAGTTCGATCCTCTACAGTGACCGAACTCTTTTAATGGGTAAGTGTCTACGTGCGCTTGCCTTGTGCAATGCCAGCGCCTTGCCGCTACGGTGAGAGTTTCTGGCGATGCCTCGAATCGGACGGACATGTCGCCGCCGCTCTTGTCTCACCAGGTGCCGAGTCGAATCTACATGGCCAACCCGATTCAGGTGGACCTGGGTCGAATAGCGCAGGATCTGCAAATTCGGCGCTCCCAGGTCGAGAGCGTCGTTGGGCTCCTGGACGATGGGAACACGGTTCCCTTCATCACGCGCTATCGCAAGGAGGCAACGGGCAACCTCAACGAGGTGGTCATCGGCGAGATTCAGGCTCGCGTGCAGCGTCTGCGCGAGCTTGCCGAGCGAAAAGAGACGATCCTGAAGTCGATCGAGGCCCAGGGGAAACTCACGCCCGACCTGACCGCGGCGATCCGTGCGGCCGACAATCCCAAACGGCTCGAAGATCTCTATCTTCCCTTCAAGCCCAAGAAACGGAGCAAGGCCTCGGACGCCCGCGAGAAGGGCCTCGAGCCGCTGGCTTTCCGTATCTGGACGCGCGACGAGAGTCTGACCGATCTGACGGCCGCAGCGCAGGAATTCATCAATCCGGAAAAGGGGCTCGAGTCGAGCGAAAAAGTACTCGAAGGGGTGGGGCACATCCTTGCCGAGGCCATCAGCGAGATGGCGGCGGTGCGGGATTCGATCCGCCGGCTGATCTGGAAGACCGGCAGGATCGTGACCGCCAGGGCCGAAATTCCGGAAGGGCAAGGCCTCGAGTATCGGGATTATTTCGACTATTCCGAGCCCGTGGCCCAGATTCCGCCGCACCGCGTGCTGGCCATCAATCGGGGTGACAAGGAGGGCCCGCTCAAGGTGCGGCTGGAACTGCCGCGGCCCGAGGTCGAGGCTGCTCTTTTCTCGCAGCTTCCGCTGGACGGCCATCCTCATGCTGAGCTTTTCCGTGCCGCGGCGATCGACGCTCTGGACCGGCTGATCGTGCCCAGCATGGAGCGTGAGGTGCGCCGGGAGCTGACCGAGGGGTCTGAGAAGCACGCCATCGACGTCTTCGCCAAGAACCTGCGCAGCCTGCTGCTCCAGCCGCCGATTCCGAAGCAGATCGTGATGGCCATCGATCCCGGATTCCGAACCGGCTGCAAGGTGGCGGTTCTCGACAAGAGCGGCAACCTCCTGGACCAGGTCGTGATCTATCCTCATTCGCCCCAGGGGCGGCGTTCGGAGGCCAAGGTCGTTCTCAAGGACATGGTGGCGAAGCACGAAGTCAACGTGGTGGCCATCGGCAATGGCACCGCGTGCCGTGAAACCGAGGAGCTCGTCGCCGAAGTCATCGCCGAGGGGACGCTTTTCAGCACGGACCCCGAGGCCGCCGCTGCGGCACAGGAACAGGCCGCCAAACACCACCAGGCCATGAAGGAACAGGCCGCGAAGGACCAGGCCGTCCGCGCCGAACAAGCCGCGAAACAGAGACAGGCCGCGGCAGCGCGGGCTCAAGCGGCGGCGGCAGCGGCAGCGGTCGCAGTTGAGCCAGGATCGCACGAAGCGATTGATCCTGCTGCGCCCCAAGAAGCTGCGGCGGCTCCGATTGCGGCTGTTGCTGCGGAGGAAATGACGCCCTCCGAGCCCGAACGCGCGCCCGAAAGTGCTCCGCAAGAGACCAAATCCGAGGCTGCGAACCATGCCGCCGACCACGAGGCCGCGGCCTCGAGCAACAACGATAATGGGGGCGCGAATTCGCACGGGCCGACGGTGGCCGAGACGCCGATCGGGGCATTACCACCCATTTCCGGCGGTGCCCCGGAATCATCGATGCCGGAGGCGCATATTGCCGCAGATTCCGGTCAAGGCGCGAGCGATGAGGTTAGTGCCTCGGCGGTCGCAACCGATGAGCCGCGGCCGACCGAAGGCGAGCCGGCGGCCGCTTCGAGCGGCGAGCAAAGCATCGCGAATCATGGTGAGGGCGAGCATGAGGCAGAGGGCATCGCGGCCGTGACGCCATACTCGGGCGAAGGCGAATCTCCGGCTGTGCATGAGGCGGCGGTCCCTGCGGGTGGTGGGTCGGTCCCTGCGGCCGAGACGACGGAGGCAGCGGCCGAGACGACGGAGGCAGCGGCCGAGACGACGGAGGCAGCGCCCGAGACGACGGAGGCAGCGCCCGAGACGACGGAGGCAGCGGCCGAGGACCACGCCGCGGCGGCCGCGGTGAGCCCGGAGAAGAAGCAGACAGATCGTCGGGAAAAGAAGCCGGCGAGCGGCGGGCCGGCCGTTGCGCCTCCCGCTTCGACCCCGCCTTTGCGCGCCTCGCGCGGCGGAGGCCGGGGACGGTCTGACTCGTCTCGCTCCCGCGGGCAGAAGCCTCGAAACACCGCGCCTCAAGGTCCGCCGCCGCCGCAAGCGCCGCCCCAGCCGCACACTGCGGACGGCCTCCTGGCGCAGCTACTGTACGTGGTCGTCAACGAGGCCGGGGCAAGCGTGTATTCGACCAGCCAGGTCGGCCGCGATGAGCTTCCCGATGCCGATGCAACCTTGCGAAGCGGCATCTCGATCGGCCGCAGACTGCAAGACCCTCTATCCGAGCTGGTGAAGATCGAGCCCCAGAATATCGGCGTCGGTCTCTACCAGCACGACATCAATCCCAAGCATCTCAAGGAATCTCTCGATTCGGTGATTTCGAGCTGCGTGAATTTCGTGGGAGTGGACGTGAATACGGCCAGCGTCCCGCTGCTTCGGCACGTTTCCGGGCTGAATCAGCTCACAGCGCGGCGACTTGTTGACTACCGCAAAGATCACGGTCCGTTCACGACGCGCGAACAGTTGCAGCAGATCGAGGGGATCGGCCCGGCATCGTTCACGCAGGCGGCGGGGTTCTTGAAGATCCGGGACGGCGAGGAACCGCTGGACCGCACCTGGATTCACCCGGAGAGCTACGGCGTCGCCAGGCGGCTGCTCGAGAAGCTCGAATGCCAGCCCGACGCGGTTCGCGACAAGGAAAAGCTGAACGAGCTGCGTGCGAAACTCGCTCTGGTCAACGTGGTCGAGCTGGCGCGGGAGCTGGAAACGGGTGAGTTCACGCTGCGCGACATCATCGAAGTGCTTTCGCGGCCGGAGCGTGACCCCCGCGACGATCTTCCCAAGCCGATCTTCAAGAAAGGGATCTTGAAGATCGAAGACCTGACGAGCGGCATGGAGCTGAAAGGGACGGTGCTCAATGTCGTCGACTTCGGCGCGTTCGTGGACATCGGGCTCAAGGATTCGGGGCTGGTCCATATCAGCCAGCTCGCGAATCGGTACGTGAAGAACCCGCACGACATGGTGAGCGTGGGCGACGTGGTGACCGTCTGGGTGATGGGGGTCGACCACGAGCGCAAGCGCGTTTCACTGACGATGGTCAAGCCAGGCACGGAACGACAGCGCGGCGGGCCGTCCGGCGGTCGTCGCGGTGGTGGTCCGGAAGGCGAGTCGCGCGAGGGCCAGCCGGCGCAGGGCCGGCGAGGCGGCGGACGGCCGCCCAAGCCGACGACCTCAGCGCCGACGGCGCCACCGGTGGGCGCGCCGTCAGTGGCCGTGCTTCCCGAGGCACCCACTCGACGCAACGACCGCGACCGACCGGGGCCAGGGGCTCCGCGTGGCTCCGAGTCGCGGCTAGGGGGCCCGGGGCCAGGCACACCAGTCTACCAGGACCAACGCGGCGGACCGCCCCGACTAGGCCCGGGATCGGGACCACCGCCCGGCCGCGGCGGCCCACGCGGGCCGGTTCCTGGCCCCAACGCCGGCCGGCCGCCCCGGCTGGACCGCGGACCGACCGACCGCGGCCAGAATCGCCCCCCGCGCCGCCCTGCCGCTCCGCCTCCGCCGTTGTCTAAAGAGGCGCTGCAGGGGGATATTCCGCTCCGGACTTTTGGCCAGCTCAAGCAACTGTGGGAAGCACGCACGGACGAGAACGTCGATCCGGCGACCGATCGCGATGCATCCGCCCCGAGACCCGCGCCTGCCTCTGCTCCACCCGAGACCGAAACACCACCCGTGGAGCAATCAGAATTTGCACAAAGCCCAGGCCCGGCCGCAAATGAGGCCCAAGATCAGACGACCTCAACTTCATCGTAAATTTTTATTTATAAACGCTTTCCGCTCGCATGCTATTCGTAAAGAACCGATCGCTTGACTGACTCTGGTAAGATAGCGCGGGGTCGTGCCCAAACGCAAGACATCATGCATTAGATTATACGTTGCGAGGAACAGGGGATGCGCAAAGGTGGCGCTTTCGGAAAGGATTCACGGTCCTGAGGATGGCAACAGGGTTGCTGCGGTTGTGGGGAATGGCTCGCCTTATGCAGGTTTGAAGGCGGGAAATCTCCGGAGCCGGCGCAGAGAGCGTACAGCTTCACCGGATGGCGACGACGGTTGGTGATCGCCGTGGTCTTGTGACGAACGAGCAATGGGTGTATTTGCCTGGCGAAATCTGTTAACGCGGCCGCTGCGTACGTTTCTGGCATTGATCGGATTATCGATACCCATTCTGGGTATCCTGGGTCTTTTTTGTTTGTCGAACGGACTGCGCGACCTGGTCGGCACGACGCTCAGCCGCATCGAGGGGTTGCTCGTCCTGCGCGAGGATATGTTGAGCCCGGTGTTGAGCCACGTGCCGGCCTCGCTGGTGGACGATCTCCGGAAGACGCCGGGGGTTCGCGCTGTCGCCCCGGAAGTGTGGGGGCTTGCGCCGCCGATCGAGGGGCGCGGCATGATACTCAAGAATCTCATGGCCGGGCAGGGGTTGAATTCGATCCTGGACAAGCCGGTTATTGCCGGCCAGGAAATTGTCGCCCATCAAAACTTGAGGAGTGCGGTGTTTCCCCGGGCACTGAAGGAGAACGGGGCGGGCCGGTTTCTGCAGCCGGGCGATGAAGGGACGTCGCGGGTGGTGATCAGCCGGAAGATCGCCAGGCAGCATCCCGACGCCAAAGGGAACCCCAAGAAGGTCGGCGACAATATCTTGATTGGCGGCAAGCCGTTCGAGATCATCGGCCTGTACGAGACGGGCTCGATGATTCTCGATGTGGTGATCGTGATGGATATCGAGACGGCGCGCCGGGTTGTGAACGAGCCCAAGGATTCGGTCTCCTGTATCTACATCGAGGGAACTGATCCCGGGCAGAACACGGCGCTGGCGAAGACGATTGAGCAGGCGCATCCGGGCATCGATGCGCGCAGCATGAACGAGGCCCAGGCCAATTTCGGCTCGTTGATGGGCCAGGTCGACTCATTCTTGTTGATGACTGTGAGCCTGGCGCTTGTGGTTGGGATTGTGGGCATCATCAACACGATGCTGATGAGCACGACGGAGCGGTTTGCGGAGTTCGGCGTGCTGCGGACCAACGGCTGGTCACAGGGCAACATCCTGGCGCTCGTGACTCTCGAGAGCGCGTATCTGGGCTTGCTCGCGGGGGTGGGGGGCTGCCTGCTGGCCGCGGTGGGGACGACGGTGATCAATCAGTTTGTCGCGGATGCGGGCATTCACCTGGGCATGACGCCGTCGCTCCTGGTGCTGGGAATTGGTCTCTCGGTGTTGATGGGAACTTGCGGAGGGCTTTACCCTGCGTGGCGGGCAGCCCGGCTGTTGCCGATGGAAGCGATCCGGCTGGGCTCGCACTGACAAGGCGGCACTTTTTCATCGGGGATTTCTGATGATTGACGTGGTGAACGTCTTCAAGTCATACCGGAGCGGCAGCCGCTGGGTACACGCTCTGCGGGGGCTCTCGTGCCGGATCGAGGCTGGGCGATTCGCGTTCATCGTGGGCCCGAGCGGATCGGGGAAGAGCTCGCTCTTGTACTTGCTGGGGGCGATCGACCGGCCGACTTCCGGTGAGATCGTCGTTGACGGTCAAGAGCTGGGCAAGATGTCGGAGCGAGCAAAGAACAGTTATCGGCGGGACCGCGTCGGTTTTATTTTTCAGTCGTTCAATCTGATCAACAACCTGACGGCGCTCGAGAACGTGCTGGTGCCGTTCATGCCCAAGGGCATCACGCCCGAGTTGCGGCAGCGGGCAACGGACCTGCTGGGCCAGGTGGGACTCGAGGACCGGCTGGACCACCGCCCCTACCAGCTTTCCGGAGGCGAACAGCAGCGGGTGGCGATCGCCAGGGCGCTGGTGAAGCAGCCGATCTTGTTACTGGCGGATGAGCCCACCGGCGAGCTGGATTCCAAGACGGGCGACGAGATCTACACGATCTTGAGGCGCATGCAGGAATCATCGGGAACGACCTGCGTGGTGGTGACTCATGACCGGCGGTTCATCACGCCGGACGACTTGGTGCTGGAGATTCAGGACGGGGAACTGGCGCAGAGTGAGGTTGGAGTGACGGTGGATCATACGTCGGCTTATAGCACGCGGTGAGGCCGGTTGGACGGTCGTTCGAATGTGTCGGGCTCGGATAGTTTGGTTCGGAACGTGGATCCCCAGCTCTCCCCTGCGCCGCCCGCCTTCGGGTCAAACCCAAGTAGGACGTCCATATCATGAATCGCCCCGACTTTCAAACTGCAATCGAACATCGACGTCGGGCGAGCGAGCTGTAAGCGCATGCCACGCGGAGCAACAACGAATCTCGAAGAGCGCCTGTTGCGCGACGGAGACATCGCTCACAAGAACGTGTAGCGGCAGGCGAGTAGCGATAACCTCGATTACGGGAGCGGCTTCGCGGGAGCCGCAATGGTTGAGTATATCAAGGAGCTGATCGACACAATCGAGTTGTCCAAGGGCAAACGTAATTCAGAACTTCAGGCTAAGTTTGGATCAACGCAGCCCGACCCACGTCCACTACTGGAAGCGTTTGTCGAAGAGCTGAATCGCTTGGATCCGCGGGACTTTGAGCCGTCGGCCCGGCACGCATTCGTAGTCATTCGGGCGATGCTACGCCAGATGGTGAGGCGGGGGATCACCATCGCAGATCTAGCCACGCCGGCTGCGTACGCAAGGAAAATCGCTGTACTCCTCGACGCATACGCTGGTGAGGGCACGGGAGCGAAAACCCGCGCTTTTGCGTTCGTGAATGACCAGAAGGTGCGTGATGTCGTGGAAAGGGATTACCGAGAGTTATCCCTTCGTACATTCCCGGACGGCTCTTGGAAGAGCACAGTTATCCTGGCGGGAAGCATTCGACGGTTCGTTCGCGATGCGGCGAATCAAGGAGTGGATAAGCAGGCTCCTTCTGCCGCTCGCGGCAGATCGATGCGTCTTTCGCTGGTGGCAAACGGCTGATCATAGCGGAATGCCGCGCATGGTCTCGATCGATCGGATTTGAGAAGGGAAAGATTGATGCTGTCAGACAGAGAACGACCAAGATCGAGAAAACACTGCGTGACGTCGACGAGAAAGCGCAATGGCTGGCTAAGAATCCTGTCGGCAGGAACTACGATGTCTCGAAGTTTTCTGAGGTTGTCCCGGTTGGTGTAGTTCCGTGCCCCGAATTTATACCCTCGTTGTTCGAGTGGTATTGGCTCCGGCCGGGCGTGCCGCGAGTGTTAACGCCAGATGAGCTGCGCAAGGAACTTGCAGAATTAGATGACAGCCGCGACTATTATCACGGACTAACGATTACATCGCGCTCCTGAGGTGCATGACATAACGACGCGCCAACCTACTTCGGTCCGACGACACCGACGCGGGCGAAACCCGCGTCGCGGAGTGAATTGCGAGTTCGGTTGACAAGCGTTCGATGCGCGATGTGGCCGTGATCGAGTTTCGTGATTTTGGCCGATGGCCTCAGTCTTTTGGGTGCAAATTGGGTGCAGCATTGGAAGCCCGAGCCCGATGCGGGTAGAATGCCAACGAAGCCTGGAAGAGGGCTTAAGGCTTTGGATATTTTGGGGTTGCAGTGCCGTCGAAATGCGATCCCAATGTGAGCGAAACACCGGATTTCTAGCTTCGAAACTTAGATTCGCAGCCATCGCGCGGAATAGGGCTGAACCGGCGTAACATCGAGCACCCGCTCGGCAAGAGTCCGGTAAGCCGGGGCGTGCTCTTCCCTGCAATCGGTCCCTCGGCCAGCCCGATGGCGGACCTGCTTGGCTGTCGGGCTTCACCGGCCGGGGCCAGTCCCGTAGACTAAACTGGGTCGCGTTTCTGAGCCAAACCGGGAGTGCTAGGCATGACTCCAGTCAAGGTGACTTACGAAGTCGAGCTTGAGCCGGGCGAGAAACTCGAGCTCCCGGCGTCCTGGGTGGGGAGCATCGGGCCTGGCCGCTGGCTGATCAGCATCGAGCAACTCACCGACCAGAGACCCGCCGCCGTGCGGGATCATTCAGCATTCCTGAGCAGTTACGTGCTCGAGGATGAAGGCTTGTACGATGCCAGTCCAGCCGGGTGAGTTTTGGGTCGCCGACATCCCGTTCACCGATGGCACCGCGTCCAAAAGGCGTCCCATCCTCGTGCTCTGGCTGGATGGCGCGGACCTCGTAGCCGCGGCCGTCACGTCGGCCGCGCGTCGGTCCGCGACCGATGTCGTGCTGGCTGACTGGAAAGCAAGCGGTCTGCGCGTCGTTTCGACCGTTCGGCTCTCACGACTGGATTGCCTCGAACAATCTTTGCTGATCGCGCGCATCGCGCGATTTCGCCCCAGGACGCTCAGGCCATCAAGCAAGTCTGGGCGTCACAAGTGAAGCCGCAGTTTTGATCCAAAGTCAGAATGGTTTGCCGAGCATCCCGCTAGTCACCTCGCCATTTGCCGGACGGCCAACCTACCGCTGACTGTTCAGGGGGCAGGCCAGAATTTCCGGCGCCCACTCAATGGCAGCAAATGGGCCAAGCTTCGTCGCTGGCATGTCTTTCGCCGTTCGTTCGCCGGCAACTGCTCCGCAAAAGGGATCGACCAGCGGCTGATCGACGCTTGGATGGGGCACCAGAGCGAAGCGATGCGACGACGATATCGTCACCTCTTCCCCGACCAAGAGCAGATGGCGATCCGTTTGGTGTTTGGGTGAGCGGATTGGGCTTTAGGAGAGTTAGGAGGCTGTTTATGTGGATCACGGCGCTTGGTAACCGGGTCCATCGGGGCGCGCGGAATGGGAACTCATCCGCGTCGGCCTGTCAACGCTCTGGGACGACATCGAATCACAGGAGGACGACGAGGAGCCGGGCACGATGGGCGTGGACGGTTTCGATCGGTTCACCAGGCCGGAGCGGCTTGCCGTTCTCGCTCAATTGGCGAAGGGGAAGCACGACAGGAACGAGCCCCGCGCCGATCTGACGGATAATAACGAGGCCGGAGTTGTCGCAGTGTTCGCGCAGGTACGTTACCTGGTCTCGGTCGAAATAGACGGCCAGCGTTCGGGTACCTGCGGGCCCGCTCGATGCCGGCAACGCTTTCGCGATTTTCACTCGTCGAGTACAATCTACCGTTGACGAGCGCGAGAGGCCAAGGCGACCTGCGATCCGTAAGATGAGATTACTCACCCCGGAAGAGAGTCGGTTCCTGGAAGTCTTCGTCTACGAGGCCACGACCGCGCCGTTCATGGGGCCAGCGACGAAGGCCCTCCCTAACGGTGGCGTCGAGTACAGCGACATATCGTACTTCGCGTGGGCTGATGAACAGGGCGGACCCCGGACCGGCTTCGAGGTAGGGCACTCGGCTGACGCCTCGCCTCCGCTACCTTGGCCAAACCGACAATCCGCACTGCGGCGAAACCAGGAAATCCGGCGAATTTGGGAGCAGCGACAACTAATCGTGCCAGAACGCCTGACAGGAGGTCGCTCTTATGGCTCGACGTGACGAGGCAAAGAAACGACGAAGGCTCGAACGCTTGCAAAAGCGTCACCGCTCTGAGCGATCCCTCGACAACTCCCACGATAAGCCCGAACCAGAGAATCCGTGGGAGTTCCTGAGGGATTTGAAGCGACTTCTCAGCGTGCCCGAGCCTCGTAGCTGGCCCGGAGTCCGCGACCCGATCCTGGCCCGGCCAGACATGGTGAAGCTCGATTTCGCGGAATGGACTTCCACGCAAGAACCCGGCAAGTCAAAGCTCAAACAATTGGAAGAGGGTTTTCGCAACGGAGTCTTGGGGTACCTCCGCGACATCGAGCACTGGGCCATGGAGGAGTTTTTCTGGCATGGCCTGCCTGGCGACCCGTGGCAGCCAATCGACGCGTACCTGGCGGCAAGGGGTGAACGCTTTGCGCCCGCAGCACACGAGCAGTTGCAACTCTGGAAAGAGGCAAAGCTTTCTCTGTTGGAGATAGGCGAAGTCCGAGATGACCTGGCCGAACTACGTGCGTGGGATCCGTACCTGCGCGCTCCCTCCGGCCCGTGGGTGCGAGCGATTGCTCTCAACATTGGTGGCGTCAATTTCTATCGCCAGTATCGGGGGCAAACCACGCTGACCTATTTGGCGCCCTGGGCGCCCCAGGAACAACTTTTTTGTGCCCTGGGTTACGGAGCCTTCGTGCCGAAGCAAGACGCCCACCGCTTGCTGCCCTACCTCGGGTTGCACCATCCGGAAATCCTCTGCCGGGCCATGCCGTGGAAAGCGAGCCGGAGCGCGGAGAACGACTTTCTGCGAGTCTGGCGGGCGCGCGAATGGCATTGCTGGCTCTCGGATCGGTTGCAGTTTCCTTTCCAGGCGCTCATTCCTATGGAACGAACCCAGCAGCCGGCGCTGCGGACCGTCATTCGCCTTTTGCCGTCTACGTCCCAGCAGGCGCGCGACTTCGGCATTTATTTTGAGGTGCCGTTGGATCACGGCGAGGTCGGTGCAATCGGTGCCACGGCCGTAACTCCGCTGGATGTCACGGCACCCAACCTGCCAGCGCTTCGAGAGTACAGCGCATACCGCGAGCGCGTGGGGCCACCCCCTGGCACGGTGGGACGTCCTCGTTTCCTGGACATGCAGTGAGCCGCGGTGATCAGGATCAGGCGCCGCCCCGCTGCGGCTGCGTAGCCCGAGAGCGTGTCCTGCGTCGGATTCGTGTGGTGCCACCGTTTTCGAGGCGAAAAAGGGCCGGCTGGTTGATCCCACACCGCCGAGACACCTCGGCCAGGCTGAGCCCCGCCCCTCGCCAGCCCGCTTGATCTCCTCAACGAACGGACGCAACTCGTGGTACTCACCGTGGACGTCGACGCGCGATTTGCCCGTGCGATCACAAAGGCGCGTAAAGGTTCAACTTGCGCCGGGCAGGGTCCAATCCGCAACCTTCAACCCGGGAACCTTGCCGAAGTCAGATAGGTTTCTACTCAGCAGGGTCGCGTCGTGCGTGAGAACGATAGCCGCGATCTTCAGATGGTCGTGGCCCGCGATCCGGTGTCAAGACGATCCAGTCGGTCCTGGAGGATTTGGCTTCCGGCGGACTCCCTTCTTTGGAGTAGGCTCAAGTGATCGGTGTCGAGAATGACCATCGCTGTTCTTAGTCCGAGGCGGTTTCGGCCGGAACGACTCACGCCACTGGCGTCCGAGTCTCATGGCTTCCTCGAAGGCGGGGTCGGCGGCGAAGCTTCCCGCAATTTCCTTCCACCAGAGACGCTGCTTCCCACTGGCCGTGCCCAACTCCGCCTTGAGCTCGGCCACCTCGGCTTCCAGGGCTGCGACTCTCTGTTCCAGACTGGCGGCGCTCACGGGCATTCCCCTTCTCAAATGCGAGCAGATCCTTATTCTCTCGATTCGGATTCCGCGGGTCAACAGCAGGAGCAAGGCCATGCAGCCCCGACTGGCGACGTCGACGCGCGGCTGGCTGAGGACGCCGACCGGGATCGGCAACTGGACGTCGCCCCCGCCGCGGGTCCTCTTCGGGGGGGCCGGCTCAGGGCGATCCGGCGCCTTCCGTCATTGGCCGGACCAGCACGACCCCGCCCTTGCCCAGGAACGTACCCTCCCAGGCCTTGCCGACGAAGAACAGGGCGACCGCGCCCGCTGCTCCGACCAGCGCGAACGCCAGGAAGCCGGCGCCGTAGCTCTTCGTCAATTGCTTCAGGCTGCCAAGGACGTTCGGCAGCACGAACCCTCCGAGCCCCCCGGCGGCCCCGACGAGCCCGGTGATCACGCCGATCTCCCCGGGGAACCGCTGGGCGACGAGCTGGAAGACGGCACCGTTCCCCATCCCAAGCAGCGTCAGGCCCGTGACGAGGAGCGCAGGTAGAGAGACCGAGCGGGGGAAGGGCCGACATGCCCGCCATCGTCCCGGCGATGCCGAGATATAGCCAGGTCAATATTCGGATGCCGCCGAACCGATCCGACAGGTAGCCGCCCAGGGGGCGGATCACCGAGCCCGTGAAGGCACAGGATGTGACGAAAGCGCCGGCCTGGACCTTGGTCAAAGCGTACTGGTCGCGGAAGAAAATGCCCAGGAAGCTCACCAGCCCCACGAATCCGCCGAATGTGATGGCGTAAAAGACGCAAAACCATCCGGTCTCGGCGATCAAGAGCACGGCCGTGTAGTCGGCGAGCGACTTCGGCGCCGGGTGCGTCGCACTGTCTTTGGCCAGGAGCGCTACCAGGGCCAGAGTCACTAGCACCGGGACCAGCGCGATGCCGAACGCCGCATGCCAGCCCCAGGACGACGCCACTTCCGAGCCGAGGAGCGTGCACAGGGCCGTGCCGACGTTGCCCGCCCCGGCGATCCCCAGGACCAGCCCTTGGTCAGACGGCGGGTACCAGCGGCTAGCCATGGGCAACGCCACGGCGAAGCTTGCCCCGGCCACTCCCAGCAACAGGCCGACAAGCAGGACTTCCGGGTAACTGTCCGCCCAGAGCCAGCCCAGGAGGAGCGGTACGACCGTCAGCGCCAGCCCGAGCAGTGCTGTCTTCTTCGCGCCCGCGTGGTCGGCGAGCGGGCCCAAGACTAGCCGCAAAAGCGCCCCGCCGAGAACGGGGACCGCAACCATCAAGCCCTTCTGCGAGTGGGAGAGCTCCCCAAGGTCGGGGATAATCCAATTGGCCAGGGCACCGACCATCATCCAGGCCATGCAACTTATCGTAAAGTACAGGAATGAACAGAAGAGCGTCGGCAGGTGGCCGGCGCGGCGGAGTTTCGAGATGTCCATAGAATCGGCGCCCCAACTCGGATTTCGGGATGCCATCGCGGAGCAGGCCACGCCAGCCTGCACCCGTGCCCCCGGGCTTCTAGGGCTCGGGAGCATCGGCGGCCCGGGCCAACCGGACGGCGCAATACTTGAACTCGGGCTGCTTGGAGATCCGGTCGAGGGCCGAGATCGTCAGGTAGTTGGCCGCTGTCTGTTCGCTGTACTGGTCGCCCCAGTGGAACGGGACGAAGACCACGCCCCGTGACAGGCCCGGATTGATCTTGATCGGCAGCCGGAGGGTCCCGCGCCGGCTGCTCAACTCGGCCAGTTGACCGGCCGCCATCCCGAGCTCGGCTGCGTTGTCGGGATGCACCTCGACGTAGGCCGACGGATCACGCTGGACGAGCTTGGGTGACTTGCCGGTCCGGGTCAAGGTATGCCAGTGGGCATAGATCCGGCCGGTCGTCATGACCAGCGGGAATTCGTCGTCGGTCGTCTCGCACGGCCCTTGGTGCGGCCGGGGAAGGAAGCGGGCACGGCCGCTCTCGGTGGGGAACTTGCGGTCGAGATAGAGCCGTTCCGTGCCCGGATGATCGACGGTCGGACATGGCCATTGCAGGTGGCGCTGGCGCGCGCAGCCGAGCGGCCGTCATGCCCGACATGTCGCAGGACCTGCCCGCAGTCAGACCGATGAACTCGTCCCAGACCGCGCCCGAGTCCTTGAATTTGAACCCCGGGTAACCCATCGCCTCGGCAAATTTGGCTAGGATCTGCCAGTCGGTCAAGGCCACGCCCGGGGGGTTCAGGACTTGTTCGCTGTGCGAGACGAGCCGCGCACTGTCGGTGCTGGTGAATGTCTTCTCGGACCATTGCGCCGTGGGGAACAGGACGTCGGCCAGCCTGGTCGTCTCGGTCGGATGGTAGGGATCCTGCACGACGATCAATTCGGCCTTGGCCAGCGCCCTGCGGACCGAGTGCAGGTCGGGAAGACTGACGACAGGGTTGGTTGCCGCGATCCAGATCGCCTTGAGCCGGCCCGACTCCAGGGCCCGGAACATCTCGACGGCCGTCAAGCCCGGCAGCGACGAGACCGTCGCGGCGGGGCGTCCCCAGTATGCCTCAACTTCGGCGCGGTGCCCGGAGTCGTCGGTGAACCGGTAGCCTGGCAGCGACTGCGCCAGGAGCCCGACCTCGCGGCCGCCCATCGCGTTCGGCTGGCCTGTCAGGCTAAACGGCCCCGCGCCCGGCTTGCCAATCTGCCCGGTCAGGAGGTGGAGGTTGATGATGCTATTATTCTTCCACATTCCGACGGTGCTCTGGTTCAGCCCCTGGCAGTAAAAGGTCAGCCACGCACGCGAGCGTGCGACCCGGTCGGCCAGCGCTCGAATGAGCCCCTCCGGGACACCCGAACTGAAGACCAGCCCCTCCCAGTCCGTGTGCAGCAGGAAATCGCGGTAGGCCCCGAAGCCCTCGGTGTGCGCCGCGACGAAGTCATGGTCAAGGGCGCCCTGCTCCAGCAGGAGACGGCCGACGGCGTTCGAGAGCGGAATGTCGCCGCCGGGTGCGACAGGGACATAGAGCGTAGCGTGACTGGCAGTGCTCGTCTGCCGAGGATCGACCACGATCAGCTCGGCGCGGGGGTTCGCCTTGATGTGGTCCTTGACCCGGTCGAAGGTGACAGGGAAGGCTTCCGCCATATTGCTCCCCCAGACGACCAGGCAATCGGAGAGCTCGATGTCGGCGTAGCAAGTCGGTGGGCCGTCGGCGCCCAGGCTCGTCCGGTACCCCGCCACGGCCGACGCCATGCAAAGCCGGCTGTTCGAGTCGGTGTTGTTGGTACCGATCGACCCCTTGAACAACTTGACGGCCAGATAGCCCGCCTCGCTGTCGAGCTGGCCGCTGCCGTAGAACGCCACCGCGTCCGGGCCGTGCCGGTCGATGATCTGCCGGAACCGCGCCGCCGTCCAGCCGAGCGCATCCTCCCATCCCATCGGCCGGAGTTCCTGGTCGCGCGACGGACGCACCTGGGGCTGCGTCAGGCGGTCGGGCGTGTGGATCACCTCGGGCAGGGTTGCCCCCTTGGCGCAGATGCCCCCCAGGTTGGCCGGCGCGTCGGCCACGCCCGTGACCCGGACCAGCTCGCCGTGTGCCGCCTCGATCCAGAGCCTGCAACCCACGCCGCAATAGGGGCAGATCGCTTGGGCCCTGGTCATCTGCGGAACGATGGACGGGCTGGTCATCATCCCCTCCCGGGACACGTCACGAACGAATCCTGAACGTGAGCGGATAGGCGAAGAACGCCGCTCGCCTCGCGGTGCGACGTGGCCACACGGAACCCGAAGTCTACCGGATTGGAAGTGCGACCCCAATGCCGCTACAATGCCAACGAAGCCTGGTTTGGGGCACAAGGCGTTGAATCACGCGCGGTTGCATTATCATCGAATTGCCACTCCAAGGCCAGCGAATGGCGTGCACGTCGAGTTCGAATCCCAGATCCCCAGTTGAACACTCTCCTCGGCCTGAGCGAGTCCGAGACTCGGTCTATTTATGAACACAATCGTTCTGTACGAAGACTCGGTCGTCATTCCGGACGGCATCAGCGATCTCAAGGCTTTCCGTCGTTGGGCGCATTCCGAAGACTTCCCGGACGCCGGACGAATCTGTTTTTTGCACGGTGAATTGTGGGTCGACATGAGTAACGAGCAGGTATTTACACACAATCAGCTCAAGCAAGAGTTCAATCTCGTACTCGGTGGTCTCGTCAAGATTCAGCGGCTTGGGCGGTTCTTCCCCGACGGTTTACTCGTCACGAATGATCGTGCACAGCTCGCTTGCCAGCCGGATGGCACGTTCGTGAGTCGCCAGACAATGAAATCAAGGCGCGTTCGGCTCGTGGAAGGAGAAAAAGGTGGCTACCTGGAACTCGCGGGCACCCCAGATATGGTTCTTGAAATCGTGAGCTCGAGCTCGGTCGAGAAGGACACAGTGACACTTACTGATTTGTACTGGCGAGCGGGAATTCCCGAATACTGGCTGGTCGACGCTCGATCGTCCCGCATCCAATTCGACATCTTTGAATATCAAGCAGACGCTTACGCAACCGTGCGCAAGCACGGGGGCTGGGTCGAGTCGCAAGTGTTCGGCAAGTCCTTCCGCCTGTCCCGCCGGATCGACGAAGAAGGCAACCCCGATTACAGCCTGTCGGTCCGTTGAGGAATCGGCGGGCCTACGTCCATTCCGAGAGATCCAGCACGCAAGCGGTGTGGACGCTCACGATCACACTGGCCCTGCGGCCGCTAGGAAAAGCGAAACGGTGGTGATTTTACTTGGGTGCCAGGAAGGTTGTCCCGAAATGCGGGCTTGTCATGAGTGAAATCGAGCGCATTCTATCCGCCATCGAACACGGCGATGCGCAGGCGGCGAGCCAGCTTCTGCCGCTGGTCTACCAGGAGTTGCGGCGAATGGCCGCGCGGCAGCTCCAGCAGGAGCAGCCGGGGCAGACGCTCTCCCCCACTGCCCTGGTGCATGAAGCCTACCTGCGGCTGGCCGGTGACGCCGGGCCGGGTTGGGATTGCCGTGGGCATTTCTTCGCCGCCGCCGCTGTAGCCATGCGGCGCATCCTCGTCGAGAACGCACGGCGAAAGAGGCGGCTAAAGCATGGCGGCGGCCAGCAGCGAGTTACGCTTGACGACGTCGCGGCGCTCGAGGAGGTGCCGTCCGAGGACGTGCTCGCACTGAACGAGGCACTCACCCAACTGGCGGCGGAGGACCCGGTCAAGGCGCGCCTGGTGGAGCTGCGGTTCTTCGCCGGACTTTCTGCCGAGGACGCCGCAAGCTGTCTTGGCATTTCGCGCGCAACGGCCGCCCGCTATTGGGCTTTCGCCCGCGCCTGGCTCTACGATAAAGTGCTGCGCCGCCGAAAAAACAGCAAGCCAATGAAGCGCCGCGCGGGCTTTCGTCGCATGACGAGATAGGTAGAGCCCGAACCGCGCGGAGAACCGCCATGACCGCCGATCTGAACCGACTTGAAGCTATCTTCGCCGCTGCACTGGGGAAAGCGTCGCTCACCGAGCGCGCCGCCTATGTTGATCTAGCGTGTGCCGGCGACGCCGAGCTGCACGAGCGTCTGGGAGCCTTGCTCAAAGCCCACGACGAGGCCGGCAGTTTCCTGGCCAGAGCAGCCGAGGGACAAAGCATCACCGCGGGCCTGCCTGACGGGCAGCGGTTTGACGGCGATGTCGTGTCCTCCGGCGACAAGGGCCCCGGCACGCGCATCGGAGCGTACAAGCTGCTCCAGCAGATCGGCACTGGCGGCATGGGTGTCGTCTACATGGCGGAGCAGCAAACGCCCGTCCGCCGGATGGTGGCACTGAAGCTCATCAAGCCAGGGATGGACTCGGCACAGGTCGTCGCCCGCTTTGAGGCCGAGCGACAGGCGCTGGCGCTCATGGACCATCAAAACATCGCACGGGTATTTGACGGCGGCACCAGCGCAAGCGGCCGGCCATTCTTTGTCATGGAACTCGTCAAAGGCATCCCCATCACTCGTTACTGCGATGAAAATCGCCTGACGCCGCAGGAACGACTCGAACTGTTCGTCCCCGTCTGCCAGGCGGTTCAGCACGCCCACTTGAAGGGTGTCATCCACCGGGACCTCAAACCCTCGAATGTTCTGGTGACGCTTTACGACGGCAAGCCAGTGCCAAAGGTCATCGACTTCGGCGTAGCCAAGGCGATGGGGCAGAAGCTCACCGAGCGGACGCTATTCACTGCTTTCGGGAACGTCGTCGGCACGCTCGAGTACATGAGCCCGGAGCAGGCCGAGCTGAACGCACTGGATGTGGATACGCGCAGCGATATCTACTCGCTGGGCGTGCTCTTGTACGAGCTTCTGACAGGGACAACGCCGCTCCAGCGCGAGCGACTGCGCGAGGCAGCCTACACGGAGGTGCTGCGACTGATCCGCGAGGAGGAGCCGCCGCGGCCCAGCAACCGCTTGAGCGGCTCGGGCGCGGTGCTGCGGCAGATTTCGGCCCAGCGCAAGACCGAACCCGCACAGCTCGCGCGGCTGGTGCGCGGCGAGCTGGACTGGATCGTGATGAAGGCGCTGGATAAGGAACGCGGAAGGCGATACGAGACGGCCAACGGCCTGGCCCGGGACGTGGAGCACTACCTGAAGGACGAGCCCGTCGAAGCGTGCCCGCCATCGGCCGGCTACCGACTGCGCAAGCTCACTCGCAAGTACCGGGCGATCCTGACGACGGCGGCGGCGTTCGCGGCCCTTTTGCTCGTTTCAGCCGCAGTGAGCGGCTGGCTGGCGGTGGCGGCGAGGCGGGCCGAGGCGACCGCTGATGCAAGACGCGATGTCGCCCAAGCGGCACAGCGCGAGGCGGATGACGAACGCGACCGAGCGCAGCACGAATGGCGGCGTGCGGAAGATGCGGCGGAGAAGGCGAAGGCGAGCGCAGGCGAAGCGCGACGAGCACTCGACCGAATCACGGTGGCGAAGGGCATTGCACTGGCCGAGGAAGGCGACCTGTTCGGGGCGCTTCCGTGGTTCGTGAAGCCGCTCGAGCGCGGCGGGTTGACGCCGCAGGAAGAGCGAGTTCATCGGACACGGATCGCCTGCTACCTGCGGTACACTTCGGGCCGGCCGACGCTACGGCACATCCTCTTCTACGAAGGGGCACAGGGGCACAGTCCTGCAACTGCGGGAGTCAAGCGGCCGCTTTCGCACGCCGAATTCAGTCCCGACGCGACGCGAGTGCTGACGGCCAGCGGAGAAGTCGTTCAGGTTTGGGATGTTGGTCGAGGCGACCTGCTTGCGACACTCCGGCATCCCGACTGGGTTACGTCGGCCCAGTTCAGTCCGGACGGCACGCGAGTGCTCGCGGTATGCCAGCAAGCGGTCTGGACCTGGGATGCCCGCGACGGCCAGGCGGTGGGGACGCCTCTTACGGGTTGGGTGCTCCATCTGCAACACATGCTGTCGTTGCTGCCGCGTTCCGCTTTGCCAGTTCTCGGCAACCTTGGGGCCCTGGCCCTGGCGGATCAGGCCGGAAACGAGGGCGCGCGCGAATAGCAATCAGCCGCGACGGCCGCCGGGCGTTGTTTCCGTCCGGGCATTTCCTGCAGCTAATGGACATTCAGACGCGTAAACCGATTGGGTTATGGCTGCGTGGTAAGATCGAAAAACGGCAGCATGCTGAGGGATTCGAAGACTGCGACCACGCACTCTGCCCGGACGGACAGCGCCTGTTGCAGATTCGGAACGGTCTGGCCAGCGTGCAAGATATCACGACCGGGAAGAACGTGGAACGCACGCTCCAACACGGCGGTGGTGTTCAATCCGTCGCCTTCAGCCCGGACGGAACGCGGGCGCTGACGGTTGGCAAGGAAGGCGACGCTCATGTATGGGATTCGGGGAGCTGGCGGCCGCTGATTCGAATCGAAGGCAAGAGCCTCGATTCGCTGGAATTTGGAGGATTCAGTCCGGATAATCGCTACCTTCTTGCACGTTGGGGAGATTGGGCGAGAGGCCTTCGCGACCTTGGCTGGTGGGACGTCGAATCAGGCCAGTTGCTCCGCGATCTCTCTGGCAAGGGGAGGTTCGTGCAGTGGTGTTCCTGGCGGCCGGACGGCCGACAGGAGCTGCGGATTTCACGTCGTGGCGACGTCATGCTCAGGAACAGTTCCTCCGGCGCAGGTCTGTCCCTGCCTCAGGGCAGACCGGTGACCGTGGCGACCTATGCACCAGACGGACGAGTGCTCCTCACGGCGGGCGAGGACGCCGAGGTGCGCATCTGGGACCTCTGTGCCCGAGAAGAGCAGTTCACGCTCAAGGCGCCGGGGAAAGACGATTTCAACACGGACATCCGGCGAGCTATCCACGTATACTTCAATGAGCGCATCATGCAGAGTTGGTATGAGGCCGTGGGGTTCGATGGAGAGGTCGACACGGTCACCGGCTCGGTTGGCTATCGCTGGCCCGCCACGGAAAATGAACGGATTCAGCGGCTATTGCCGTCGGGGACGCCCGTCGACCGTGGAGCGCTCGCTCCGGACCAGAGCCGTGTCGTCACCGTCAGCGAGTTCCCCGGACCGTCGGATGCGAGCATCCAGCTCCGTGCGGATAAGGTTCGTTCCGCGCCGCTCATTCAAAGCCTCCAGCTCTGGGATCCATTGACCGGCGGGCGGGTGGGAAAGCGCCTGGATTCCGATCAGACTTTCACCTACGTCACTTTCAGTCCTGACAACCGCATGGTTGCGGTGGCGCACGGGTACGGGGACGTGAGCCTGGTGAACGCAACAACGGGAGAGCCGCTTGGCACGCCACTCAATCATGGCGCGATGGTGTTTTTCGTAGCCTTCAGCCCGAATGGCGAGCTCCTGGCTACCTGCGGGGCAGACCAGAAGGCGCGGTTTTGGCGGACGAAAACTGGTGAGCCCGCGGGTGAGCTTCATCATGGCGGCTGGATCACGTGCGCGGCATTTTCTCCAAATGGGGAGATGGCTGCGACCGCGTCCCGGGACGGCACGGTTCGCCTCTGGGACATCAAGGGCCAAACTCCGATGGGGGCCCTTGATCAGAAGAACGGCTATCCCGAGGACATTGCGTTTGACCCGAGCAGTTCACTGCTAGTAGTGGGCATGACGGACGAACCGCGGGTGGAGGTGGCCGGCATCTGCAGGTGGACGCCGCTGCAAAGGATCAGGATCTGGGATCTCGCTTCGCAGCGAGAAGTAAGCCCGGCCATTGAGAATCCGAACGACGACGTGGTGCCGCCCATGCACAGATCGAGTTCCGCGGAAGCGACCAAGTGGCTTTCGGTTACCTCCAGCAAAGAACGGTCGCTATGGCGGCCGATCTTCGACCGGTGGGCGACCTCGTCAAGCTCGGCCAGCTCTATTCTGGACGCCGGCTGGACGCCGATGGCGGCGCTGCACCCGTCGGCACAGAAGAGTTGCAAGCACTGTGGAAGGAGCTGCGGGGTAAGTACCCTGAGGAATTTACTATTTCACCGAAAGCCGAGGTGGAATGGAGAATCCGGCAACTCCAAGCGGCTACGGAGACGAAACAACGTGAGGCGGTGGCCATCTCCCGTCGCTGGCTCGCCACCGCGCTCGCGGAATCGGGCTGGCGAACGGGAGAACGTGCGAATGAGACCCTCACACGCGACAATTACTTACAGCGGCTTTGGGCCCTCGCACAATACAGCCGGAATGCCGACGTGTTCACTGCGGCCGATGCCCTCGCTGCGCGCTGGCCCGACAACCCTCTGACGTTGTACGGCTGCGTCCGCGTGCACGCCTTGGCGGCAGGTGCGGTGCAAGTCGATGCCGGTCTCTCCGACCGCTATGCAACTCGCCGCCGTGAGCGTGCTGCGCCAGGCGGCTAGAGCCGGCTTCGAGGATGGCGAACGCCTCCTCAAAGATCCGGATTTCGATGCACTCAGACAGCGCAAGGATTTCCTCAAGCTTCAACGCGACCTGGCGGGGCCTCGCTGACGCGCCAGGGTTGTGGCGCCCGCGTCCGCCTATGGCAAAGTGGCCAGGCAGGTCAATCGGCCGCGTTGATATGCTGGAGTGCTCGGTGTAAGGTCAACAGGCGGCGGTCAAGACGATCACCGGTTCGTCGGCGAAGGTAGGAACGAATGAAGAGCGTCCACATCTTCATTTCGACGGGGCGGTTCAAGTCGTTGCAGGAGATGCGGGCGTTCATCGACGAGACGTATACGGATGACGGCGACGGGGTGCCGTCGACGTTCATGCGGGAGGTCGGGTTGTCGGAGTATGAGCCGGGCTGCATCGAAGCCATTTTGTCCGAGACGGGTCGCCCGGTCCCGCTGAAGGAGCTGCTGGAGGGGGCGTCATGGTGCGACCAGTGGTTGCCCGCGCTCGATGGTTTGCGCAGAGCGGACGCGGCCATCTGTGTGTTCGCCCCAAACCGGGTCGAGCGGCCGGGTAACTGCTCGCTGGAGTACATCGGGCCATTCGAGTATCGTGTCGTTCTTCCGGAATGGATCGAACGCCTAGCTCGCGGCGAGGCGCCCGACGCGTGACGCCGCGCTCGAGCGGACCGGCCGAATCGGCAAGAACACTGGCCCCGCGACTGAGATGAGGCCACAATATCGACAGGTCCGGCATCGCCGTCAATCGATCCATCGAACCATCATGGCTCGCAAGACCGACAAACCGAAAAGCGCCACCGGTGAAGAGATTGTCGTCTTCTCCGTGATTCGTGAGACCCAGTGCACGGAATGCGGTGCGGAACTGTGGAAGGGCAGTTTGCTGCGGCTGGAGGGGGAAAAGGCCCTCTGTACGGAATGCGCGGATCTCGACCGGCTGGAGTTTTTGCCCAGCGGTGATGCCGTAGTGACACGCCGGGCCAGCAAGTATTCAACGCTGCGCACCGTCGTCGTGCGGTGGTCGCGGACGCGCAAGCGCTATGAGCGGCAGGGCATCCTGGTCGAGCCCGACGCCCTTCACCGCGCGGAGGAGGAATCACTTGCGGACGCGGAGGTACGGGCCAGGCATCAGGCTCGTGCCGCCCTGCACCGCGAGGAAGCGGATCATGAGTTTGTCGCTGTGTTTGCCAGGGCGATTCGCGAGCAGTATCCCGGGTGTCCGCCAAAGGAGGAGATAAGGATCGCCGAACATGCGTGCCGCAAGTATAGCGGGCGAGTCGGCCGCACTGCCGCGGCCAAGGAGCTCAGCCCGGAGGCGATCCGCCTGGCTGTGATTGCCCATATCCGGCACGCTCATACCAACTACGACGAGCTGCTGGCGCAGTACGCGGATCGCAATGCGGCGCGGGAGAGAATCTTGGGAAAGGTTGCGGCAATCCGCGACGAGTGGGAACGGCCGCGGCGTTAGACCACGGCGTCAAACCGTTGCGTTCTCCACAAGACAGCGTATCATGGCGAAGTCCGGTCTGTGGGTCATCACTTGAGTCCAAAATTTCGGTTTGGGTCCGCAGCAACCAACGACCAGCAAAGGGAGGCTTCTGTGAACATGTTCATGTCGAGACGAACCGCGTTGACCACGGGCGGCGTGGCACTCCTGGCCGCTTCCGGCGTTCTGGGACGGTCGCGCACTCTGGCGGCGGGCCCGGCACTGGAGGGGGAGTTCACCCTGCCGGCCCTGCCGTACGCCCTGGACGCGCTCGAGCCCCACATTGATGCGAAGACGATGGAGATCCATCACGGCAAGCACCACAAGGCGTATGTCACAAACTTGAACACGGCTCTGAAGGATCAAGCGGATCAAAAAGGCAAGTCGATCGAAGACCTCTTGAAGGGCGTGGCTTCGCTGCCGGAGTCGATCCGGACGGCTGTCAGGAACAACGGTGGCGGCCACTACAATCACACGCTGTTCTGGACGGTCATGAAAGCCGACGGGGGTGGCGAGCCGAAAGGAGCGCTGGGCGAGGCGATCGCGAAGGATCTCGGAGGGTTCGCCGCCTTCAAGGCCGCGTTCAGCAAAGCCGGCGCGACTCGCTTCGGCTCAGGCTGGGCCTGGCTCGTCAGAAACAGCGACGGAAAGCTCACGGTAACCTCGATGCCGAACCAGGACAACCCGATCATGGACGGGTCGGGGACCCCACTGCTGGGCCTCGACGTCTGGGAGCACGCCTACTACCTCAAGTATCAGAACCGTCGGCCGGACTACATCGCCGCCTGGTGGAACACGGTGAACTGGGAAGAGGTCGACCGTCGCTTCCGCGCGGCCCAGTCCTGAAGTCGCGACGATCGTCAACGAATTTGAGCGGGGTCAAAATCGAGGCGCACCTCGTTCTGGGTGCGGGGTGCGCCAACTCTGTCGAGAAGCAACGCGCTCTCAGCCCAAGCTTGCAGAGGTCGAAGCCCTCCGCGTATCGAGAAGCGACTCGAGGGTGTGATGAAAAGCAAGAACGAGGGTGAAGCACTCGTCGTGGCGTCGAGCGGTCTTTGTTGACCGGACGTTCTTGCTTTTGCATTTCTTGAAAAATGTCCGGTTGGCGGGTATGCCGTCCGCTGTGGCAGGAGAGCGATGCCCAGAGTTGAGTGCTTCGATCTACCTGAATGACCGCCAAGAGTCAGAAGCGACAAGTCGTGGAGTTTTGCGCCGCTTCGCCGCGGCTCATCCTCGCCTACCACCACGCCGCCCAGCGGAGCAAGTACCTCACCAGGCTCGCGGACTTCCGGGACCTGAGACAAGCCGTTGGTATCCACGACCTCGGTAAGAACTCGCGCAAATTCCAGAGGGTGGTGCTCTCTCATGCGGACGACGACTACCGATCGCTGATCGACGCGCGAGCGGAGACGTTGGTATCTGGCGCGTTCCACCTGCTTTTCACCGGGCCGACCACGCATCCCGACCAAGTTGCGCAATGGATGAGGTTGACGAACATCCGATCGGAGAACCGTCTTCATGTGGTCATCGACCCGGACGGGTCGTTCATCTATTGGCCGGACCTTGATGTTCATCTGGGCTGGAACCAATTTCTGCAAGCGGTCGACCCGGCCGAATTTCGCAAGGCCCAGCAGCGGAGCGCCGAGTTCAACGCGCGGTATGGGGCTGCGATTCGCCGGGTCCGCGAGGCGGCGGGCATCGTGCAATCGGGGGTCGAGGGGCTCACCGAGCGGCAGGTCCGACGCATTGAGTACGGGGAAAGCCGCGCACGGCGCAGCGATCGCTGCGCTGGCCGAAGCTCACGGTCTCGGTGCAAACGCTTACATGGAGAAGCTGGCGAAGGCGCTGAAGTGATTGGGCTCCAAGGCGAATTCAGCTTGTGCATGTCTTCAGCCCGGTTTCTTCATCTCGACCAGTTGCCACTTGAAGCCGTCGGGATCTGTTAGCGAGAACATGATTGCTCCCCAGGCCTGGTGGGCCAGGTCAGTCGGCTCGGCGCCGGCGGCCTTGATCCGCGCATGCTGCTCCGCCGCATCGTCGACGTGGAGAGCCAGTTCAACGCGTGCGGGGGGTTTTGACGCGTCCGCGGCCGGCTGTAAGCCGATGCGAGAAACGCCGGCTCGCACCTCGGCATATTCGGGTTTTCCGGCTCCGCGCCATTCCTGCGAGGCGGTTTTTGAGACCGGGTCCCAGTAGCCCTGGAAATGGAAGCCGAAAACATCCTTGTAAAACCGGACGCTCTTCTCGACATCGGCGACGAACAGGTTCACCTGCAATGCGGGGTTGCTCAAGTTGTGTCTCCTTGTTTGATTTGACGAGCTTATTCCATGGAATAAGCCGCGCGCGGTTTTGTGGCGAACATCAGCGCTCATCGTGGTGACAGGGAACGACGCGGCCTTCGAGACTGGCGGCGAGTCGCTCGTGAACTATCCTCTTCCAGCCTCCCGAGAGGAACAATCTGGTGAAAAATCCGCCCAAGCCCTTGAAGCCGGAGTGCTCCATGCGGAGCCGGGTCCCCTCGGCGACGGGCTCGAGCGTCCATGTGACGACCGTGCTGTGCCCGCCGCCGCCCCACGTGTAGGCCAGGCGCCTGGGCTCGTCGAGCTCGATGACCCTGCAACGCACGATTCCATCAAAACCCGGCGCCGGCTTGGTGCGGAACGTGAACTCGTGGTGAAGAACCGGCTGGAAATCGTTTTCCATGAGCCAGTCGGCCAGGGCCGAACTGTCCGTGAGGGCCCTCCAGAGACGCTCGGGCGGATACGCGAAGACTCGCTCCATGACAATCGGGCGGCTCATTCGTTCTCCTTCAGGTGCCTCTCGAGAGCATCGAAGCGCTCGCGCAGAATTCCTCGTAGACGACCACCCACTCGTGCACCGGCTGAAGCGCCTTGGCGTGAAGACGATAGAATCGCTGCCGGCCAGCCTGACGCACCTTGACGAGACCGACTTCGCGAAGCACGCGCAAGTGCTGTGAGATTGCCGGGATCGAGACGGCAAAACCATTCGCCAACTCGGTCACGGTACGGTCTCCCGCCCGGAGAAGCTCGACGAGCTTTCGCCTGGTTGGGTCCGCGATTGCAGTGAACACGTCTGGGTGTGCAAGCGGTCGAACCATGGAGGAAGTTTAAGTTATTACTTAAGATTGTCAAGGGGGCGGGCCGCTTGGCGCCGGCACGCATACGGATATTCACCGCACATTAGCATGTTCACCCAGCTTAAGTTTGGTAATAACGCAGAGAACTCGCCGACGACGAACGAGGGCTCGCACCTGGCGAGGAAGCAACCCGGGTAATCGCGGGTGAGGAGGGATTCCGAAGGTCTGTCCTGGGTCCTGGTCACATTGACAACTAGCTGCGTCCGGGCTTCCGTCCCCCGCATTGAAAACTAGTTGCGTCCCCGTTTCCGTCCTGTCCCGTTGGGCGTGTGAACTGAGGGCGCACACGGACCTGCGGTTGCCAGACCGGGAAGATTCTGCTATGAAACCCGTCCCTAACCGTGTGAGGTCATCGAGTTCCGCAAAACGGAGTGAGCGCAGCATGCTTCGATTACTTCTGCCGATTCTGCTCAGCGCCTTATCCCCGGGCGACGAAGGCAGGAAGCCAACCGACGCTGAAATTCAACAGGCCCACGAGATGCTCGCCGGATCGTGGCAGTTTCTCTCGATCAATGACAGGGGCGAGATTCTCGGGCCGCGCCTGGTCGAGTCGCGATTCGCCCGGGACGGCATCCTCACGATCGCCGATTGTCGCATGGCCATCGCCAATCCCGTGACGGGTGAGAAACGCACGGCCACCTATTTGCTGCGACCCGGATCTGGCGGAGCGGCCTCAAGCGATTGTTTGAGGGGGACACGACGATCTCGGAGGGGCGCTGGAGCTACAATCGTGGGCTTCTGGATGCGCTCGTCACGAGCACGATGGACCCCAAGCTGCTAGCCCGCAACTATAACTACTGGGTCCAGTCGGTCGGCGATGACACGATCGTCGTGAAGACGCTTTTCGGTCAGCTCCGGACGGCGCGTCGACTTCGCTGATTGAGGGACTCACTCACGCGAGCGCGAAAGCCTTGAGGGCGGATTCCTCGGTGTCGTGAATCTCGACGACCAGAGGAAGACCCACAATGTCGGCCCCGACGCGCACGTCCTGATGCATGTTGCAGAACCGGACGGGGCGGCCACGTTCCTTGGCGTATTTTACCAGCTTGAACAGCGCGGCATAACCCATGCTGCTGAAGTGCCGCGCACAGCTCAGGTTCAGCAGGAGCGGACTGCACTCGCGCAGCTCGACGACCGCCATCAGCTCGGCAATGAAGTCCTTAGCGAGGTCCGGCCCTTGAATGTCCTTGCACGTCAGCTCGATCACCACGGTGCCGTCGACATCTCTCAGGCGCAAGTGCTTGAATTCGGGGTTGGACATCGTTTTGCTCTTTAGTACCACAGATCCCATCGTTCATCACCCGAAGATCCAGGTCACGTCCACTCGCCAGCCGGGAACGTGGGGCTCGGCGTCGGCGATCTGGCCTCGAACGAGCGTGTCAGACGTCGTGGGAGTCTCGGCTCGGTAAATGTGAATGCATTCGGCAACGGGGTCGACGTCCCATACTATCCGGGATCCGGCTTCGAAATAATCGGCTCGCTTCGCGGCCATCTCTTCCTCGGCGGCGGTGTCGTAATCGCCTTCGCTATGGACTTCGACAGCGAGAAGCGGAGGCCCTTCGACGAAGCGCATCGGATTAGCAGGAAATGGTCCAAGATGGTAGGCAGCATCTGGCGCGAAGGATTCACGACCGGACGAAAGCCGGGGAACGGCGAATCCGACGTTGTCGGGAAAGGCTTCGCCATGCCCGGTCGCAGTGACGTAGTCGTCGAGGCTGCGGTAGATGCGACCGCCGACGCGACCTGGTTTCCGGCCGGTTGGCATGAGCAAGATGATCCTTCCGTCGATCAGCTCGGCTTTGTCGGAGACGCGGGCGAGGTCGTCGAGCTTCGCAGGGGTTTGTACGGTTGCCATTGCTGGACCTCAATGCAACGAGATTTCCGCACTCGCACAGCGGCTTGCGCCGCAAAGATGCTCGAAATCTCAAATTCCCAACCGCAAACTCCAACCGATCGAACCGAGACACCCGCGGGGCGCAGAGCTCGACCGTTCGCTGAACGAATTCATTATACATTTCCAAAGCTCGCGGCGCGGGTTGATTTTCGGGTTCGGCCGGGCCACATTGGTTGTGCGCGAGGCGACGGTGCCAGGGCCGCGCGAACTTGCCTCGCGGGAGTCAGCCCGCAATGGCCTCGTTCAACCGCTTGTCCGTGCTCTCGGACGACGACCGACGCGGTGTCTGGAGGCGGTCGTGGAGTGGGTCGTAAAGGCTCAGTCGCTTCGGCCCAGACGCGAGGGGGGGAATGCACGCGCTGCCGATTAACGGCGAAAACCGCTCGCCGCCCGGATTGGAGGGGCGGCGAGCGGCTCGGGGGTGATCATCGATAAGGCAGGCTCGTCAATGATCGTCAGCAACAACCACGACTGAGATCAATATCCATCCCCAGTGACGACTTCACCGCCGTTTGCGGTCGAGAGGGCATTGAAGACCGGCATCTGGGTTCCGTAGAACATGCCGTAGACGTTGTATCCAGCGTAGTACGGCCCGGGGCCATTCGTCGCGTAGTTGGTGGGCGGAAGGGCGTTGACCGGGAAGGATGCGACGGTCTCCTTCACGAACCGGACTGAGCCGTCGCCCATTCCGATATTGGCGCCGCCGGGATGGAAGCTCGACACCGACATGGACAGTGCGATCGGCACCCCGGGATCATAATAGCTGATGTAATTGTTCTGCGTGACCGGGAAACGCTTCTGGGGATTGACGCCCCACATGCTCGCGATGACTCCCGAGTCGCCGACGTTGTATCCTGACCAGGCCCAGACGTTCAGGCCATTTCGGCCGCTGGTGGTTGGAATCAGGCCGTTGGCCACTTCGCCGGTTGCGATCGTATTGCTCGTCCCGTCCGTGACAAACGAGAGCTTGTTCGACTTTTGGTAGGCGAACATGCCATTTCCATTCTGCTGGGCGGCCGTCACGGCCGCATTAGTGGCGAAGGGAGCGGCAGCGCTGTTTCCGGGGGTCGGCCAAGCCGAGTCCAACCAGATCCCCATGCAGACGCCGTAGCTATTCCGGTAGAGCGTCTGGGACGTCGAAATATAGGCGCCGAAATTCGACGTTTGGTCGGCCGGGCTACCGCCGGAAATCGTGGGATCGCTCGGGCACCAGAGCGACTGGATGCCGCTGCCGAGTACCGTGCGATTTCCCAGGTCGTAGGACGCGATGCTGTAGTTGTAGGCGTTCGCCATCGCGGTTTGTTCAAAGTAGGGCAAGAGCGCGACGAACGCGGTGCTGCCGGCGTACCAGGTGCCATTGAAACCGCCATAACCAATGGCGGGGCCTTGATACATCGCCATGGGGTAAGCGCCGATGCCGCTCTCGTAGTTGGCGACGGCGAGCCCGATCTGTTTCAGGTTATTGTTGCACTGTGAGCGGCGAGCCGCTTCCCGCGCTGCCTGCACCGCCGGCAGCAGCAAGGCGATGAGGACAGCAATGATCGCGATCACGACGAGTAGCTCGATGAGCGTGAAACCCCGAGACGGTGAGCGAGAAACGAACTTGCGTGCTAGCATGAATGTGCTCCATCAGGAGTCATGAAGACGAAAATGACAGAATAACGGATGCCGAAAGAACCAATGGAAAGCCGCCGATTGTTCGACGACATCTGGGTGATCTATCTCTGTTGTGCGCGGCGGGCGACAGCGTCAGATAAGGGAAAGGATCGGCCGTCGATCGCGGGCAGCGGGCAGAGTTTTTGACGATCGTTCGAGTCCAGGGGACCAACGGCCGTCATTTCAATTTCGATCCCTTGACGCCACCAGGCTTGACGTCGACTTTCGTGGTGCTGGGTTTCTCGGGTGTCTTGAACTGACCCGACGTGTCGATTGTGGGCGGCGGCGGCTTATCGCAGCCGGTCACGCACGCAATCAAACCGCAACCGATAAATCCGGCCACAGTACGCCGGAGCTGCCTTCCGATCATCAGTTTTCCTCCAAAGTGGGCAGGCGATTTAGTCGCCCAGGAACGTTAGCGTCGTTCGTTCGTCTGACGTTCGGCGGCAGGCGGAATCCGGTCCAGCCAACATCCCTCCAGCCGAAGCGAAGAGGTTAGCAAGCGTTAACCGGGAAATCTCCAATAGTAAGGAACTCGCCTAAGGAAACCTCCCCCAGCTTCTTTCACATGTTGTCATACAAGAGCAGATGTGTCACTAGCTTGTCAAGAAGAAAGCGACAACAGAAAGAGAATAATCGGTTACGCGTGATGGAATAATCGGACGCGCCGGTGGACGTCGCGCATGGTTTCAGAGGGTAGCCGGTCGATGGGCCGAGTCCAGGCGCCCGGTGGCGGTGCCGCGAGCGAGGAGTTTTGAGGGAGATCCGTGCCTGGGCGTGATGCGGGGCCGAACGAGGCATTGTCAAAGCCTGCGCCGCGGGTTGATTTCCACCTTCGCCCTGTCCAAAATGGTTTCACCCCAAGCCATTCCACTCTTGCACGCGTCGTGGCCCCGTCGGAGTCAGTCGTCAATGGCCTCGTTCAACGACCAGGAATTTGGCTTCGAAGATCCGCCGCCACGACCGACGACTCCTCCGGTTCGCCGGGGGTTCCTGGTGGTGCTCTTTGTCCTTTGCGTTGCGGCCGTGGCTGTGTACGGGTCGATTTACGTCGCCGAGCGGATCAGCTATGCGTGGGAAGCCGGGCGGCTGCGCGCGGATGCCGAGGTGCTGGAGAAGCTGGACAAGGGGCAAATCGTCAATCGCGCCTCCTTGCTCTTTCGGATGGCGACCAACGCCGTGTCTCCGGCGGTCGTGAAGGTTCAGTCCCTACGGCTGCGGCGCGGGGGCGACGGAATGGCCGGGCTGCCGATTGGCGGCGGCAACCGGCTGTCACCCGGGCTCGAGGGGCGGAGCTGGGCTCGGGGGTGATCATCGACAAGGCGCGCGGGTATATCGTCACCAACAACCACGTCGTGAGGGACGCCGACCGGATCATCGTGCGGCTGGGCCCGCGCGATGACGTGCCGGCCGAGCTGGTGGGTGCGGACCCCAAGTCGGACCTCGCCGTGATCAAGGTCAAGGCCGACCTGGTCGTGGAAGCCCAGTGGGGCGATTCGGAAAAGCTCGAGATCGGGGAGTGGGTGCTGGCGATCGGCAGCCCCCTGGGACTGGACCGGTCGGTCACGGCGGGAATCGTTTCGGCGACCGAACGAAACGACATCGGGTACTCGGAATACCAGTCGTACATTCAGACCGACGCGGCGATCAATCCGGGCAATTCGGGGGGACCGCTCATCAATCTGGCGGGGAAAGTGGTCGGGATCAATGCGGCCATCATCAGTCAGTCGGGAGGCTACGAGGGGATCGGGCTGGCGATTCCGTCGGCGATGGCGCGGCGAGTGGTCGAGAGCCTGATCAAGGAGGGCAAGGTCGTCCGCGGGTATCTTGGTGTCATCATTCAGGCGATCGACATGGGGCAAGCTCGCAAGCTCGGCCTTCCAAGCAACCGCGGCGCGCTCATCACGGAGGTGCAACCCGGCAGCCCGGCCGATCGTGCGGGCCTGAAGGCGAACGACGTCGTGGTGAAGCTGGCCGGCCATGAGATCGCCGATCCCAGCGGCCTGAAGAACGTGACCTCCGCTCTCGACGTCGGTGCGGAAGTCGCGGTGCAGTTCTATCGCAACGGCGAGGCAAAGACGGCCCAGGTGAAGATCGTGGAGCTGCCGCCCGTTCCCGAGGTCCTGGCCATATTCGGGTTCGGCGTTCGCGAGCGTCCGGGTGCCGGCGACGGTCACAGTCCGGTGATCGAAATCGACCAGGTCATCACGGGTGGTTCCGCGTTCCAGGAAAAACTGCGGCCTGGGACGCGGATTCTGGCGGTCGGCGAGAACCCCCCGGTGCCGGTGAGAACACTCCTGGAATTCGAAGTCGCGGTGAGAAAGCTGGATCCCAGGCGCGGTCTGCCCATGATCGTGCAGACGGGGGAAGCCCAACCCCGTGGCGTCCGTTTGATGAACAGCCGGCTTCGGGATCAACCGTGACGAAGTCCTGGAGCGAAGGGCGACAATGGGGCGCGGCCGGAGACACGCGCCGGACAATCGGGCGTCGCCAAATTGAGAGCGCTACTCGATCGAAGGCTGCCCCCGACTGCTGCACCCATTTGCGCAATGGCGCATGCAAGAGACGATGAATTGCGTCTCGAGCCGGATCAATTAGGACTTGACTTAGACATTTGGTTTGCAGGACATTGCTGAGTCACTGTTTCCGAGGAATATGAGGAAATGGATAAGGAGATAGGGCGCGAGGGGCGGTGAATGAGGGGAAGTCAAATGAAGTGATCGAAGGAGTGGAACGGGGGTAGGGGTGGGGCCGACGAGGCGGCGGAAGTTACTTAAATGCTAAAATCGTGCCGTTTTACAAAGACAACCAAGTTGTCGGCAGGGAGCCTCGAAAACTTGACCATAATTTGGTGGGGGTTATAATTTGGTTGAAACCGCCGGCGACCAAGGGGCGTGGTTGTGTGGGGGTTTCGTGAGGTCGGACATTTTGTTCGGCTCTGGGGACTTGGAGATTGAACCCGGGCCTGAGCCCATACGGTCAGGAGTTCCCGGTGCCCCGCCATTCCGAAGCGACTAAATCCGCCATTAAAGACCGGAACGACATTGTCGCCTTGGTGGGCGAGTATCTCGCTTTGGCCCGGGTGGGGTCCAAATACAAGGCGCTCTGTCCGTGGCATAACGACCACAATCCGTCTCTTGAAGTGAACCCCGAGCGCCAGTCGTTCAAGTGCTGGGTATGCGGAGTTGGCGGGGACGTGTTTGATTTCGTCATGAACAAAGAGCGGGTTGAGTTTCCCGAGGCGTTGCGCATGCTGGCCGAGCGAGCGGGGATTGCCCTGGAGAGTGAATCGTCGACTGCAACGGCGGCGCGCGGGCCTTCGAAGACCGAGCTTTACGAGGTGCACGCGTGGGCGGAAGAGATCTTTGCCCGGGAGCTTTCGGTCGCGGCGACGGTTCAAGATTACCTTGACCAGAGGGGATTGACGCGGCAGAGTATCGAGCGATTTCGACTGGGGTATGCTCCGATCGAGCTGGGCTGGCTGCTGGCGCAGGCGCGGCGAAAGAGGTACAGCGTTGACCTGTTAGTCGAGGCGGGTCTTGCTTCGCATCCAACTGATCCGGGCGGCTCGGTGCGTGAGCGATTTCGAGGCCGGCTGATCTTTCCGATTCACGATGACCGCGGGCGAGCGATCGCCTTTGGCGGTCGGGTTTTGCCGGATGTGGAAGAAAAGCTGGCCAGCCAGGGCAGGCATATCGCCAAGTATCTGAACAGCCCCGAGACGGTTTTATTTCACAAACGAACGGTGTTGTACGCGGCCGACCTGGCACGCAAGGCGAGCGGGCAAGCGGGTGAAGTTGCGGTGGTTGAGGGATACACGGACGTCATCGCCGCGCACCAGGTTGGGCTTTCCAATGTTGTGGGCACGCTGGGGACAGCGCTGGGTGAGGACCATCTTCGAGCGCTGCGACGGCTGGCTGAGCGAGTGGTGCTGGTTTACGACGCCGATGCCGCGGGGCAGTCGGCGGCCGATCGGGCACTTGAATTCTTCCTGGGAAGCGACTTCGACTTGAGAGTGCTGACGCTGCCGGAGAATCTTGACCCGTGCGACTTTCTGCTTGACGAAGGGCCGGAAGCGTTTCGCGCGCTTCTGGCACAGGCTGCGGATCCGCTTTCCTACCTGCTGGCTCGAGCGGCCGTGCGTTTTGAGCTGGGGACGCCGGAGGGTTCGCGGCGGGCCGCGGAGTGGATTCTGGGACTCATGAACAACATCCCGGCGACGCATCAGATCGGCATGGAAGTCAAACAGGCCAAGGTGCTCGACACCTTATCTCAGCGGCTGAGGGTGCCGATTGAGGCACTCAATCGGATGCGGCGCCAGTTGCGACGGCCGGCGGCGGGCTCGACTGCGGCCAGGGCCGAGGCGACGCCAGCGGGATCCGGCGACGCAGTGAAGGCACCCGAGGCGTCACCCGGACCAAAGGCTATTCGCCAGAGCGATCTCGACCGCACGGATCTGGAGCTGATCCAGGTTGTGCTGGGCGAGCCGGAAGCAATCAAATGGCTGTTGCCGCGGCTTTGCCCGGCGGCGCTCAATGATGCACCTTTGCGGGAAATCCTTCAGTTGTGCTATGACCTTCAGAACGAAGGTGAAGCTCCGAGCTACGAGAATCTCATGGTCCGGCTCGAAGATCCGGCGATCCGCTCGTTGGCGGCCAGCTTGATCGCGGAGTCAGCCCTGAGCACGCCTGATCCGGCGAGGTTTCCGGACAGCGTGCACTTTCGTCCGGCTCCGTGGCGCGAGCGGCTTGATCGAATCTTGCTCGTGCTTGGCGAACGCGAGCGACAGGCTCGCTTGAGCGAGTTGAAACGCTCGCTTGACGAGACTGATCAACATGCCGACGCAGACGCGTATCATGCGATAGAATTGGAATATCTACGACTTTTAACCAGCGGTCGGACACGCAAACCCTAGCGGGTCGGGCTCCGTCGTTTTGTGCCGGGGAGGATTTGGGATGGACAAGTTGGATGAGGGACTCAAGACGCTTCTCGATCTGGGCAAGCGCCGGGGGTTCCTGACGTTTGACCAGGTGAACGACTATTTGCCCGACGAGGCGACGAGCCCTGAGCGCATCCACGGCCTGCTCGAAACGCTCGATGAGATGGGCATCGAGTTGATCAACGAGGACGAGGCGGAGAGCCGCCTGCTGGCCTCGGGCGATCTGGACGACGAGCCGGATGACGAAGCCGACGAGCCGGATGACGATGAAGCCGAGCTGACGCCGGAAGACCTCGACGAGATTTCCCGGCGGATTGACGATCCGGTTCGCATGTATCTTACCCAGATGGGCGAGATACCCCTTTTGACTCGCGAGCAGGAAATCAACCTGGCGAAGCGGATCGAGATCACGCGAAAGAAATTCCGGCGCAAGGTGCTGGAGTGCCACTTTGCACTGGCCTTGGTCGTGGACGTGCTCAAGAAGGTGAATGAGGGAGAGCTGCCGTTTGACCGCACGGTGAAGGTCTCGGTCACCGAGAACCTCGAGAAAGACCAGATCCTGGGCCGCATGCCGCACAACCTGGTGACGCTGGTGCACTTGATGGAGTGCAACGTCCGTGACTTCAAGGCATTTGTGCGGGAGCGTGACGAAACCTACCGGCGCTCGCTGCTTGAGAACTTGAAGGGCCGGCGGTGCAAGGCTGTGAACCTGGTCGAGGAGCTTTCGATTCGCACCCAGAAAGTTCAACCGCTCATGAAGCGGCTCGAGCAGATCTCGGGCCGAATGGGCGAGCTGGTCTTCCTGCTCAAGGAACACCGGGCCGGGCGAGCCGTGAAGGAAGAGCGGGCGAACCTGGTGAGAGAGCTCAAGGACCTGATGCGGATCACGCTCGAGACGCCCAAGTCGCTGACGAAGCGCGTGGAGCTGATGAACATCCGGTTCCGGCGGTACGAGCAGGCGAAGCGGGAGCTTTCCGGCGGCAATCTCCGGCTGGTTGTGTCGATTGCCAAGAAGTACCGCAACCGCGGCCTGTCGTTCCTGGACCTGATCCAGGAGGGAAACACCGGGCTGATGCGGGCGGTTGATAAATACGAGTACCGGCGCGGCTACAAATTCAGCACGTACGCGACATGGTGGATTCGCCAGGCGATCACCCGGGCGATTGCCGACCAGGCGCGGCACCATCCGCATTCCGGTGCACATGATCGAAACGATGTCGAAGCTGCGGAACGTCTCCAAGAGGCTGCTGCAGGAGAAGGGCCGCGAGCCGACGATCGAGGAAACGGCTCGCGCTGCCAACATCTCGGTGGAAGAAACTCGCCGGGTGATGAAGATCTCGCGGCACCCGATCTCGCTCGACCGGCCCGTGGGCGAAAGCGAGGACAGCTATTTCGGAGATTTCATCGAGGACGAAGCGGCCGAGAGCCCGATCAACGCCGCCACCCAGGAAATGCTCAAGGAGAAAATCGACTCGGTACTGAAGACGCTGACCTATCGCGAGCGGGAGATCATCAAGCTACGCTACGGGTTGGGGGACGGCTATACCTACACTCTCGAGGAGGTGGGCCGCATCTTCAAGGTGACGCGGGAACGCGTCAGACAGATCGAGGCGAAAGCCGTCAGGAAACTGCAACATCCGGTGCGAAGCCGACAACTCGAAGGCTTCCTCGAAAGTACGGGCTAACGAGCCACACGACCCCCGGACGCCGCAGGCGACCGGGGGTTTTTTTGTTGGGGCTTGCTCAAAACGGAGAGTGAGCACCCGAGCGTGCGAATCAACACCAATTCCCCCCTCGGCATGCCCAAGAACCATTGGCGACAAACCGACACGAGAGAGGACCTTGATGCCCGCGACGGCCGAGAATCTCAAAGACCTGCACGAGCTGCACCAGCGAGCGAAGGCCCTTCGCGACCGCCTGTCGTCAGGCCCGAAAACCCTGGCGGTGCGCCAGCAGACCCTCGCGGCGCGAACGGGGCAAGTGGAACAAGAGCGCAAGGCGCTCCAGGAGGCGAAGGTGCAGCTCAAGAAGCACGAGCATGACCTTCAGGCAATCGAGAAGAAAATCGACGATTCGAAGACCAAGCTCAATCTGGCGAAGAAAAACGACGAGTACAAGGCGCTCGCAGAATCAAATCGCTCATGAGGACGCGGCCAAGTCGAAGGCGGAAGAAGAGATCCTGGTCAACCTCGAAGACGTCGAGACGCGCACGGCCACGCTGGCGAAGCTTGATGCCGAAGCGAAGCGGTTCAGCGGAGAGCTCACCGCGCTTCAGCAGCAAATCGAAAGTGAGTCAGCCAGTCACAAGACGCAGCTTGCGGAGCTGGAGACGGCGATCGTGCAGGCCGAGAACGTGATCCCGGAAGAACTTCGGGTGCAGTACCGCCGAATCGTGGGACGCTACGGAGCCGACGCGCTGGCTGCTTGCGATGAAGGCTCTTGCCTGGGTTGTTTCACCTCACTGACCCCGCAAATGGTGAACGACCTGATCAATGGCTCGGGACTCTCGTTCTGCTTGAGCTGCGGACGGCTGCTTTACCACGCCGAGAAGGTCGTTGTGACGACCAAGCGAACCGCGGCCAAGTGAGCGGGCGGGGGGGTCGAGGCCGCGAATGCGATGGGTCGCCACGTCCGCCACGCGGGGCTTACGCCGCCGGGCTACGTGATGTCGCCCCTCCGGGGCTGCGGGTTATGGCCGACGCTCTCGTTGCGCCGATTGCGCGGTTATTTGCCTCGCACATCCACGGGCGGCTTGCTGCGAATGTCTCCCAGGTCTTTAACCTCCCCGGGCTTGAGGACGAGGTTCTCAAAAGCCATTCCCGCGAACATGCCCGGACCGCGAGAGATCTGGGCACTATAGCGCAGGCCGGGGACCAGTTGTTCGAGGCGAAACCGACCTTGCTTGTCGGTCTGGCCGCCGGGGTGTTCCCCCACCGTTGCGTCGCTGTTGGTCACGATGCCCCCCCAGTTGCCCATGAAGACAAACGCGGGCATGTTGCCTCCGAACTGACCTCCCGCAGGCGGGAGAGCTTTGCCGTTATCATCGACGATCCGGCCGGTCACCGTCCCCCAGGGCTGCATGCGAACGGTGTAGGGTGCCTCACCGTCGCCCCGAGCGCCCAGGAAGGCAATGAGCTTGCGGTCCGCCTGGACGAACGTGATCCGCCGCAAGCGGTCAGGGTGAAGCTGTGTGACCGGGAAGGACGCTGCGCGGAGCCGCGGCTCGTGATTCCAAGGGAAGAACGTCAGTCCTTCGGACGTCGCTTCCATTACCGGCTTGTCATCCCGGTCGACCAGCGAGACTTGCCGCGGCTTGTCGCGCGCGACGGTCGCCGTCAGCTCGAGCGGCCCTGAGTTCTCCGGAGGGTTCACCAGCACGATCGCCGCATATTCGTGCTGGTCGAGCCACCAGCCCGGGTGGATCGACAACGTGTCGTGATTGCCATACGTGCTGATCATGTCTTGCGCGGTCCATTTCGTTTTCCCTGGGGCGAAGAATGCTTTCGGATCGACGTGCGCGGGGCGGTAATCGGAGGCGTCCGGCGATCGCACGAGCACGGCCCCCGGGCCAGGCAGAACGAAGCTCTCATACGCGCCATCGGGCCTCCTGGCGGCAAAGTTGATCGCTCCGTTGTAGCCGACCATGCGCGACTCGGGAATGTGAGCGCTCGGAAGCACGACGTGGTAAGTCACTTCGGCAAGGGGGACTTGTCCTTGCTCATCGGTCAGTTTGAGCCGGAACGGAATCCCGCGCTTTGGTTCAATAACCACTTCCGATTTGTCATCGACCGGAACTGTTGTGATCGGATAAATCGCTCCAGGTTGGGGAACCGCGGCGATTTCCAACCGGGATGCCGACGGATCGAGGCCGGCGATCGTGAACCGGCCGTCCTTGTCGGTGGTCCGGGAATATTCGCCGTCGCTGAAGCCCCGCATCGGTTCACCGTTAGGACCGACCCACATGCCGGGGATCCCCTTGTGGGTAACGTGATCTCGCACGATACCCGTCAAGGTGCGGCCGGGCTTCAGTTCAAGGATGAAGCCCGCGCCAAAGATCGTTTGGGTGGGCTTGCCGGTTTCGTCGAGCCGCGTTTCGACGTCGCGGCCGAGGCGCGTCATCACCATCAGCGTGGTCACGATGCCCTTGGGCGCCGACACCTCCAGCACAGCGAGACGGTCGCGGCCCAGCCCGGACAATACGAATCGCCCGGCGGCGTTGGTGAATGCCTCGACACTCGCGCCGGGGAGCAGTTTGGGTCGGGTCAGATTCCGCTCGTAGCGGGTTGGGTCCACGGAGCTCACATGCGACTTGTTTTCGAGGTGCGCGTTCATATCAAAGTTTTTCGGCACCATCAGTGCCGTGAGCCGGACGCGCGCTCCGGCGAGATGCCGCCCGTCGGGGTCGAGCAACGTACCGTGGATCGTCACGTCGTTCCTCGCGAGCCTCAATGTGTGCTCCGCCTGTTGTTTGACAGAGGTGCGACCCGCTCGCCATTCGTCGGGGAGATGTCCCCAGGTTGTCATCCAGTCCGCCGCGTATCCCTCATGGGTGGCGAACAAGAGGCCTTGCCGCCGCGCCGGCAGCCCGTCCAGATTCCTGAATGTCATGTCGGGAGCATCAAATGAGAATCTGCCATCGGCGTCGGTCAGGGCCCGGACGGGCCCGATCGCTTTGAGCTTCGGTTCATCGGGAACGATGAAGATCTTGGCGCCGGCAACCGGTTTGGCATCGGGGCCCAGTACCCGGCCGGTGAACGTTCCGGCCAGTTTCGGATCGTCGGGGTCAGGACCGACGGCGTTCCTGGCGCTTGCCGGCGCGGGCTGTTGGGGGGGGTGCGATGAACCGATGGGCGCGGCCGGTTGGGACGGTGCCGCGGTGAATGCAGTCGGCCGCGCCAGCGCTTCGGCTGGACTTTCCCAGGGGACGAGCCGCGTCGCTGACGCGGCCACGCCGCCGGGGAGCCACGCGATGCTGGCGAGCCACCCCGCGACGAGGCAATGCGATGTGACGAGCTTCATGGTTGGGACCCTCGATCGTGCGCTCCGAGCGGATCGCTGCGCAGCGGGCATGAGGCCGCCCGCCTGCGAGGCACGACCCTCTGGCCCCGGATGATACGTTGAGCGTAACCCGCCGAGCGCCGGGCAGCCAGCGGCCGCCCGTCATCACCCCCGGGGCTTACGCCGCCGGGCTATATGATGTCGCCCCTGCGGGGCTTGGGGAGGCTTCTCAGGGGGGGTTGCCACGTTCGCCACCCGGGGCTTACGCCCCCGGGCTACGTGATGTCGCCCCTCCGGGGCTTGGGAAGGCTCTCATGGGGGTGCGGGACGGACGTTTTAGAGATCCGATGGCGGCGTTCCATGCCCGTTGACTCAGTGGCGGCGCACCTTATAATGCAATGGCTCGAGGAAGCCTGCGGGCTGTCTCGATTCGTGCTAAGTTTTGATCGCTTATCGACTTTCGCAGCCTCATGAGGCAAAACATATGGCCGGCAGTATGAAGGAGTTCACGGACGGAAACTGGAAGTCCGAGGTGCTGGATTCGCCTATTCCGGTGATGGTCGACTTTTGGGCGCCGTGGTGCAAGCCTTGCCTGAATCTCGCTCCCACAATTGAGAAGCTGGCCGCCGAGTATGACGGCAAGGTCAAGGTCGGCAAGATGAACTGCGACGAGAATCAGGAAATCCCCGGAAGTCATCGCATCATCGCGATTCCGACTGTGCTGTTTTTCCAGAACGGCAAGGAAGTCGACCGGCTGGTTGGCGTTAACGGCGAGAACAAGTTCAAAGCCTCGCTCGACAAGCTCGGCGTTGCCTGAGGCGAAGGGCCGGCGGTGGCCTCGTCGCGGCTAGCGATCGCAGAGATGGTCGGGTGAGAGTCCCTTCCACCCTCCCCGGCGAGAATCACTCAACGTGGTCCGCGTGAAGATCTGCGGGTTGACGCGTGTCGATGAAGCCATTGCGTGTGCCGAGCTGGGCGCCGACTGGATTGGGCTGAATTTTCACCCGCCATCGCCGCGGTACGTCGCGCCGGAACTGGCCGCAGCAATCGTCGCTGCGCTGCCGGCGTCGGCTTCCGCGGTTGGTGTTTTCGTGGATCGGCCGGCCCAGGAGGTTGCCGAGGCAGCCGCGCGCGCGGGAATCGGGATCATCCAGTTGCACGGGCAGGAACGCGAGGAAGACCTGGTCACGCTCAAGTCATTGCAAATCATTCAAGCGTTCCGGTTGGACCGGGCGGCCGCTTGGAGCCGCGTGATTGACTACATTGCCCGGGCAGATGCTTTGGGGCGTTTGCCGGACGCGGTCTTGATTGACGCGTACGTTCCGGGCCAGCTCGGGGGCACGGGGTCGCTCGTGGCGGACGCGGTGATCGACTCGATTCCCCCCCTGCCCCGATTGATCCTGGCGGGCGGGTTGACTCCGGATAACGTGGCGGAGCGCGCTAGGCGCGCTCAACCTTGGATGGTCGACGTTGCAAGCGGGGTTGAGAGTGCACCTGGTCGCAAGGACCTGGCCCGGGTGGAAGCGTTTATGTGCGCGGCTCGCGGGGTGAGCCTTGACGAGCCGGGGGACTGCGGCGGTCGTCTTCGGGGGTAAGCGGCGCTGCGTCGAGAGTCAGGCGCTGGATCAGGGCAGAATGGAATCCACGGTGATACGGCCGAGCTCGACCCCATCACAGACCACGGGGACCTCGTCGCCAGCGATGAAAACGCTTCGTGATCCGTAACCAGATGGGCTTGGCTGGGTGTAGACCTCAATCTGTCTGTCGACCAGGTTCACGATCCAATAGACCGGCACCCCCCCTTTGGCATAGGCGTTTCGCTTTTCGCCGCGATCGCGATCGAGAGTTGACTCGGCAACTTCGACGAGGAGAGCGACGTCTTTGGCCTCGGGAATCCGGTTTTTGTAGAGATCTTCCGAACCTCTGAGGACGGCGATGTCGGGCTCGGGTTCGTCGAAGTCCGGAATCCGTACCGGATCCTCCTTCCGGCAAGTCCAACGGTCTTCGGGCAAGAATTCCAGAGCTTTGAGGATCCTCCGTACAGTCCAGATGTGCGGCGGCTTCTTTGGCATTTTGGTCACCACGTAGCCATCGATCAGCTCGACGCGGGGGTCGTCCAGAGCTTCAGCCACGCGCTCGTACTCATCGACTGTGAATCGATACAGCGGCTCAGGTTTGTGTGCCGGCGGAATTGCTGTGATTGCGGACATACGAAGCCTCTGGCCGCTTGCAGGCCTCGAACTGGAAAAGTCATTGCCACCATTGGAACTACGAGCGGACGGCACACGGAGTGTGCCTTCTACAAAGGAGCGGACAGCTCAACTCCGCCTTTGGCCGCTGCGTTTGGTCGTGTTTTGCATCATATCACAGCGATCCGGTGACCGAAACGGTGCGCGAGGGCGATGGCGTGAGACGGTTGACAACGGTCGGCTGGGCTTATAGCCTATCTATTCAGCGTCGCAAGCCCTTTTGTGCCTTCTGGGTGCGGCCATGCCCCCGACGATTCATCGCGACGGATCCCGGCGCGCGGTCGAGTGCCAGGATGTGCTCGGATATCACTTCACTGATTTGAATCTGCTTCAAGAAGCACTCACTCACGCTTCTGGGGCAAATCATCGGTTGACGTCGAATCAACGGCTCGAGTTTCTTGGTGATGCGATCCTGGGAGCGATCGTCTGCGACTTGCTCTTCCGGAAGTTTCCGGAGTATCTGGAAGGCGAGCTGACGAAGATCAAGTCGATCGTGGTCTCGAGACACACGTGCGCCAAGATTTCTCAGGATCTGGGGATCGACGCGTTCCTGGTGATGGGTAAAGGAATGGGATCGCGCTCGCAAACGCCGGTGTCGATGCTGGCGGATGTGTTTGAGAGCTTGATCGGGGCGATCTATCTGGATGGCGGGATAGAAGCAGCGCGGGAATTCATCGTCCGGTACATCGAGCCCGAGATTGATGCGGCCGTTGACGAGGGCAACGGGCAGAATTACAAGAGCAATCTCCAGCAATTGGCGCAGCGCGAATATGGCGCGACGCCGACGTATCTCCTGCTTGACGAGAAGGGACCGGATCACTCGAAGTGCTTCAAGATCTCGGCGCGAGTCGGCGAGCGGCGGTATGCCCCGGCGTGGGGGCGCACGAAGAAGGAGGCCGAGCAGCGAGCCGCCTTGAACGCACTGTGCCAGCTTGCCGGCGACCCGCTACCTCACACGTCTGACTGATGAGGTTACCGTGAACGGCTTGCTGGTGACCGACCTGGGTCTGAGTGCGGAAGTGTGGGTCTATCTGTCCCTTGTGAGCTGTGTCACGCTCTTCTTCAAGTTCAGCCGGGTCTGGAGCGTGAGGAACCTCGATCTGCTGCTGCTGTTCGTGCTGGCGCCGGGGATGATGTTGATTGTGAGCAGCCGCGGACATCACCCGTGGAGTGCGTACATCTGGCTGTTTCTGGGTTCGGGGCTGTGGCTGATTCGCTGCTGGGCCGACCTGGGGCTGGCGCGGCGGCCTCTACTGGAGCCGAATCTCAATGCGTCGGGACTTCTGTGCCTTTCGGTGGGCGTGCTTGGCTTGTTGTTGGCCGAAACAATCAGTCTTCCTGTCGAGCAAGGAGGCCCACGGAACCCGGCCGAGCCATCAGGACGCGAGGATCGCGGAAAAACGGGGGACATGGCGTCAGACTCTGATCTGGAGATTCCCCAAGGCATCAAGGATTCGCTGCCGGGGCCGCTGCAGGACAAGGCGCCCAAAGTCATTGTTTCGCGGGTGCTGGCGAGTATCGCCCACCTGGGACTGGTTCTGGGCCTGATAGGAATTGGCTGGCGGTTCTTCGACCGGCCGTTGACGGGAATTGCGATGGCCGCATGCTATGTTCTTCTGCCGTACACGCGGATGGCGCTGGTCGATAGCGGCCAGCTTGTGCCGGCGGCGCTGATCGTGGCGGCCGTATTCTGGCACAACCGCCCTGCGCTGGCCGGAGCATTGATCGGGCTGGCGGCGGGGTGGGTACCGGCGTGTCTGGGGTTAATTGCGCTCTGGTGTGGATTTTACCGACGACGGGGAGCGTTTCGATTCACCGCGGTTGCGGTGGCGGTGGTGGCCACCTGCGCCCTGGTAGGCTACTGGGTGCCGGTGCTGAGCGACTGGGCTCGTGCTCTGGGAGCACGGAGCATCGACGAGGTGGGGCTGTTTCCTCAGTTCCAGCCGAGGTCGAGCGGGAGCTTCTGGGTTAGCATCGATCAAAGCTTCCGGCTCCCGGTTCTCATCGCCTATCTGGCTCTCGTGATCCTCACGATGTTCTGGCCGGCCGACAAGAATATCGCCGAGCTGATTGCGTTATCGGCCGCACTTCTGGTGGCCAGCCAATTCTGGTATCTCGACAAGGGTGGAACGCTGGTGATGCTCTATCTTCCGCTGGCGATCGCGATGATGTTCCGGCCGACGATTGCCATCAAGAGAGCCGCTGCGCCGCCCCATCAGCGGCGGGCCAACCGCCCGTCTCTATCGCCTTCTTCCTGATCTGAATTGATCTGATCGGGCGCAACGAGTCGAATTGTTTTAGACCCACGGCGGAGCGAGTTTCTCATGAGTTTTGTGCTGACCTATGACGCGATTGCCAAGCGGATCGACCATTCCCTGCTGGGCCCGGCACTGACAACCGCGGAGATGGAGGAGGGGTGCCGTCTGGCCGTGCGCTATGCGGTGGCCAGCGTCTGCATCAAGCCGGGGGCCGTGGGCCTGGCGGCGGGCATTCTGAAGGGCTCGGGGGTGGCCGTGGGGACGACGATTGGTTTTCCACACGGAGGGCATGCGACGAGCGTGAAGGTATTTGAAGCCCGGCAGGTGATGGCTGATGGAGCGACCGAGCTTGACATGGTCATCAACATCGGCCAGGCCAAAGGCGGGGAGTGGAGCGCCGTAGCCGCCGACATCGCGGCCGTGACAAAAGCGGCTCACGATGGGGGCTCGATTGTGAAGGTGATCTTTGAGAACTGTTTTCTGAACGACGAGCAGAAGGTGCGGCTGTGCCGGATCTGCGGTGAAGTCGGGGCTGACTACGTGAAGACATCCACGGGCTACGGCACGGGGGGTGCAACGATGGATGATCTGAGGCTGATGCGACGATCTTCGCCGCCTCATGTGAAGCTCAAGGCGGCCGGCGGGATTCGCACGCTGGACGCCATGATCGAAGCGGCTGAGCTGGGCTGTGACCGGATCGGTGCATCGCGGACGGCCGAGATCCTCGAGGAGCTCAAGGCTCGGTTGGGGGCTTGACCTGGTCGGACTGGGAGGACCGCGCGTCCGAGACGATCGAACCGGCCCGGGTCGATGTGCGGACGGCACACGGCGTGTGCTTGCTACAAGGATCGGATGCGCGATTCGATTTGCTCGGCGCCGGTGTCTGTGCCCACGATTAATGTGTCGCAAAGGCCGATGAAAAGGCCGGTTTCCAGCACGCCGGGGACGGCTTGCAGACGCGAGTCGAGCGATTCGGGGTCGTCGATCGAGGTGAAGCGGCAATCGACGATATGATTGCCGCCGTCGGTGGTGTAAGGAGAGCCGTCGCCGCGGAGGCGGACTGCGGTCGTGCAGCCGAAGTCTTGCAATCGTCGTTCGGTGTGTTTCAGACCGATCGCGCTGACTTCAACAGGAACCGGGCAGCGAGTGCCGAGTTGCTCGACGCGCTTTTCGCCTGTGATCATGGTCACGCGATGATTTGATGCAAAGGCGACGATCTTTTCGCGCAGGAGAGCGCCTCCGCGTCCCTTGATCATCTGGAATCGGCCGTCGATCTCGTCGGCGCCGTCGAGATTGATGTCGAGGGCCATCACGGTGTCGAGCTCCCGGACCGGAATGCCGAGGCTGTTCGCCAGGCGCGTGGTATCGTCGCTGGTGGAAATCGCCGTGAACTTCAGGCCTTCTTGCTTGACCCGTTCTCCGAGGAAGCGGACCAGTAGCGCCGAGGTGGAGCCGGAGCCCAGGCCGACGATCATGCCGTCGGAGACCATGGCGGCGGCGGCGAGGGCGGCGTGGGATTTGGGGGATTCGGTGATTGCGGGCACGGCGTGCGACTCCCCCAGGGCGGATCATCGTGCTGAGAGCTTGGATTGTGCAAGGAGACGGCCACGCGGCAGTTGAGCGAAGAGCCACTCCGGACCTGCGCAGGTTGATCCGAACTGGCGGCTTCTTGGTCCTCGATCACTGCTCGCGCACGCTGACCCTCGGCATAAATGTAGGCGAGATAAGATTATAAAGTACGGATTTCTGGTGATCAATGCCTTGCGAGATTCAACAGTTTCAGGTGCTTTTTGCCTTTGATACGTCGCGGATAGTGCCGCCGAGAGCGAACAATCCGTGAAACATCTGGTCAAGCGAGACGTCGATGGCTGCGGGAGACTTCCGGTCAGGCAGACGGCGGCGACCCTTCGGGTGCCCGAGACCCGCGCCGAACCGTCTGCCTGGCGCAACTCTGATGAGTGTTTGTTGGTCATCGAGCGCCGCGTGAGACAATCGCGAAGACCAAGGCGAGGCAGATGGCATAGCCCCCGATACGAATCAGCGGATGCCAGCGGCGGATGACACCGGCGTGAGCGAGCGAGGTGATCAGGATCGCTCCCGCCAGTATCACCGCGAATGGCCAGAGCCGGGGCCGGCTCGGCCCGTATGAGTCGTCGAAGGCGATCCGCAGGAATTCCGCAAAAACTACGACTGCTGCCAGCAGCCCGATCACGGGTAGGTACAGCTCGACGTAGCAGAAAGCGCGCGCGAACGGGCTACGGCCGCAGCGCACGAGGTAGTCGGCCGCCCAGCTACTTGTCAGGGAGGCCGTCAGAAAAAAGAGCAACGTGGCGAACTGGGCGAGCCAGACGCCGGTGGCAGCGCGGTAGTATCGGTTTGCGTCCATCAGGTCGCGGTGGGCGTTCCCAAATGCCGAGGCGTTCTCCGGCCGGGTTGGGTCGCGTTTCTCGGGGGGCACGAAGTTTTCGAGGTAATTCAGGTCGAGGTGGGGGATCTCGATGTCCGGCTGGGTGATCCGGATGTGATTCCAGTCCGGGTCCGGCCGCCAGGTCGGCGACTCCTCGGCGCGCAGCGGGTAGAGTTGCAACCGCATCGAACAGGCGAGCATCGGGGCGGCGAACAGGGTGCAGACCCAGGCCGCCAGCAGCCCGGTGGCGGCGGCGGCTCCGAGCGCGGCGGCCGGGGTTCGTGGCCGAGTGCCGGCGCGCAGCCACCACGCGGCCGTCAGCCAGAGAACGCCAGCACCCGCGATGATCCCCCATCGGAGGGGCGGGAGCCGACCAGCCCGGTATGCCCAACCGATCGGGTTGAACCAGCTTGCCCCGTCGGACAACAGTTGGACCGGCCGAGTCTGCGCGAACCCGCGGTCTTGAGCGCACACGAACAGCCCGGTCAGTGCACCCCAGATGATTCCGACCATGACAACGGTGGCGGCTGCCGTCGCGTTGCGCCGCAGCCACCGAGCGGCCAATCCGGCGAGGCTCGGTGGACGAGCTTTTGTCGGCTCGCCGGCGAGCCAGCGGTCGAGATCGTCAGCCAGTTCGGCCGCAGAGGCGTAGCGGTTGGCCGGCTCCTTCGCCAGGCACTTCAGCGCGATTGCGGACAGGTCACGGTCGGCCGTCGAGTTCACCTGGCGGGGATGAGTCGGTTCCTGTTCCATCACTTGCACGATGGTGTCAAACGCCGTTGAGCCACGGAACGGCGGGCGGCCGGTGAGCAGTTCGTAGAGGATCGCGCCCAGACTGTACACATCGACTGCTACCGTCAGGCCCTTTTCCCCGCGGGCTTGCTCCGGAGGCATATAGCTCGGCGTGCCGACGACCGCGCCCGTGTGCGTCAGGCCGCTGTCGAGGCCTGTCTTCTTGGCGAGCCCGAAGTCGGTGAGGAATGGAGTGCCCTCGGTGTCGATCAGCACGTTGGCGGGCTTGAGGTCGCGGTGGAGGATACCTCGCAGATGCGCGAAATGAACCGCACGCGCGAGTGTTGCCACCAGCCGCGCGGCGGCTCGCGGCTCGGGGAGCAACGCCGCCGCCATTCCAGCCAGGCTGCCCCCGTCGACCAGCTTCATCGTGAAGTACTGCTGGCCGTCATGTTCACTTACCTCGAAGATCGGCAGGATGTTAGGGTGGTCGAGGTTGGCTGCGGCCTCGGCCTCGGTGCGAAAACGCTGAACATCGGCGGCACTTGCAAGCTGGCCTGTCAAAATCATTTTGAGGGCGACGACCCGGTTGAGCGATTTCTGGCGCGCTTTGAAGACGATGCCCATGCCGCCCCGAGCGATTTCTTGGAGTAGCTCATAATCGCCGAAGTAATGGACGACCGGGAGCGAGGCCGTAGACGGCGCCATGGTTTGATCGGGGTCACTGAGTTTGAGTGGCGACGCGATCTGATTCAGGCGATCCAGATCAGCGAAATACGCGGCAAGCTCGCCGGCCAATTCGGGCTGCGCTGCAATGAGAGCCGAGCGGTCGGGCGACTCGCCGCGTTCGACGGCCTGCAGATGATCGGCGATCACCTGGGCGAGCGGCCCGCCTTCCGAGGCTGCAACGGATCATAGTGGCACGGTCAATCTCCCTCGTGCAGGACTTCACGTAACTGCTTCAAACCGCGGTGCAGCAGGGAGGCCACCGCGGCATTCGTACGGCCCAGGTGCTGGCTGATCTGGGCAAGCGTCCACCCGCGACAGTGTTTCAACACAACGGCCGTTCGCGTGTCGTCGGGCAGTCCACAAAGGGCATCGGCCAAGCGAAGGAGCTGTTCGTTGCGCTCGGCGCGCTCGCTTGGCGAGGACTGGTCGGCGGCGAGCCAGCGTTCGATTCCCTTGGCTGACTCGTCCATCGCTTGCTCGATTGACCGCTCGCGTGCGATGTCACGCTTGCGCGCTCCAGGTCCCGCACCGCATCTGCCAGCGTGCGAGACAAGATCTTGCGAAGCCATGCGGCGACTACTCCTGGCTCTGTGCCGCGGAGATCGTCAAATCCGACACACGCACGCAGCATCGTCTGCTGCACGACATCGGAGGGGTCGAGCTTTCCGCGCAGCCGCGGATCCAGATGAACGTGCGCGAGCACGCGCAGGTACTTCCGAAACGGCTCCAGCACGCGACCGACTTCGGGGCTCGACGGCATCTTGTCCTCCCTATTTGGAACAGACGCCGTTTTTGACGCCATTGTGCGGTGATTGCGCGCTCAGGTTGACCGTTGCCATGTTTTTTCGTCTCCCGGCCTCCGGCTTGTAGCGGAGTGCTCGATGGATACGATAGGGATTATCATCAGCCTGCGCAACTGTTCAGCGCGCCGCAAGGCAGGGTTCGTCGATGGACAGGGCAGGTGTTCATTCGGAGATGATTCCATGAGCGAAGTTCGATTGGTAGTTCGGGAGGCCGGTCACGATTGGTCCGGAACCATTCACGGGAGTTCGGCCGATCGCGCGATCGCCGCGCTCAGTGCAGACCCCGTTACGCTAGCGGAGCTGGAAATCGCCTGCGCCCGCTTCGCGAAGCCCAGTCCGAATCACCGGTTTTTCGGGAATCTCTCGGCAGGATTCTGCGACGAACCGTATGACGCCGGGCTCGTCGTCATCGACCTCGTCGCGCGACTGGTCGTCGTCGATTCCACTTATTCTTCGCCCGGATCGAGCGGAGCAGTCGACTATCACAACGGGAAATGCAGTACGCACACGAGGTTGCGCTATCATCTCGCGGACGACTGGCTGTTCGCGGGCAGTCAATTCGAGTGGCCGGGATTGGCGGCAAAACGCCGGCGGGAACGAACGGCCCGGCAGCCGCTCGATGCCCGAGCCGTCTTTTACGGGCGGCCTCTGATCGAGTTCATCGCCCGCGGAACATTCGCGGCCCACGGTCGGCGGGAAAAGATCGCCTCTGCGGCGCAAGACGCGATCAAAGAGATTCACGCGGCCTGGCTGTTGACGCCGCGAGACGACCTGGGCTGCCGCTCCCCGCGCGAGGTGGCGCTCGAACGGCACGGTCATCTCACGTGGGATCTCCAGGATCAAGCGGAACGATGGTCGCTGCTGCTGAAATGCCCGCCCGCACTCGATGAATCTTCGTTCGCATATCGCTACGGCGGCTTTGGCACCCACGAACTGGTTCTGTATTACGAACTGGTCCGCGAGTTGCTCTGGTCTAGCTGGGACCGGCTCGACGAATTAGCGAAAACCCGGCCGGCCGGGAATGGGCTGGAGCTGTTCACGGTCGGAGATTTTCTGACGGGCGAAGTCCCTCGCCTGGAGCGCATCCGCGACGAATGGCTCGCCACGCCGGACCCAGAATGTCATGGACGAACGCGGCGATCTATCATCGACCGTGAGCGCACTCGGATCCCCGAAAGGATGTCGGGCCATGAGGCGATCGTCGACCCCGACTGCCCGTGCTGCCAAATGATGGCAGATATGCCCGGGCCGGTCTTCTGGCACCTGGATGGCTGCAACATGGATGACGACTTCGCCTTCGACATCAGCCATCGCACGCGCGAGGAATGGGAGGCGGAGCAACGCGAATGGAAAGAATTCAATCGGCGTTTTGACGCCAAACAGGCGGAACTTAAACGTTTGGGCGTGGCAGGCTCCGGTTTCGGAGTCGAGGACGAAAACTCCGTCTGGTCGTCCAGTTTCTTCGCGGAAGACACCGCCGCGCCGCTGAGCGCCGCTTGTTCGGCATTGGCGGTCATCTCGCCGAGTTGATCGTCGACCTCCGCGGCGAGGCCGCTGACCCGTCGGCTGCGCCCGACGTTGAGCGATTCATCGATCGGCTCAACCGCGATTTCGGCAACCTGCGAGAACTGCTGCAAACCTCCGAGTCGTGTCTTGCCGAAGCGCTCCTCGATCCGGTGATCGAGCGTTTCGCCGAATCGCTGGCCGCCGTGGCCGCGGCGCGTCCTGAGCTATCCTCGAAATGCGAGTCGTTGACGAGCAGCCTCGCCCGGGTTTTTTAATAATCGATCTGCTACGAACAGCGCAACCAAAAAACGGCTGGCCCCTCGCGTGAGCCGGGGGCTCAAACCGGTCTGCATCGTGCATGTGGAGAGCCAACCATCACGTCTTCAGAACGTCCTTGATGCTGCCCCCCAGAGCAAACAATCCATGAAACATTTGGTCAAGGGAGACGTCGGTGGCTGCGGACTCCATTCTGGCGATCCGAAGTCGACATCCGTGCGCTTGTACGTGGTCCGACAGCAGGAAAGCGCAAATAAAAAACGGCCGGCCCCTCGCGAGAGCCGGCCGTGTGCGTTGGTCACCCATGGTCGTACGCGGTAAAGTCTCGATCTATCCAAAGGATCGTGAGAACCCGGTCTTTTCGGTATCCGATAAAGGGGGCGTTGCCGAAGAACCGAAACGATAGAATGTCCACATCGTCCGCCACATCCGCTGGAAACTGCCGCGATCCCAGTTGACTCCTGGGTATAACCTCCGAGCCTTGCCCTTTTCGGTGTGACAATTGGATCTGCTGCCAGGTCAATTTGCTCAACTCGTGGAGCCGATCTGCGAACGCTGCCTTCTCGTCCTTGTTGCATCGAGACAGGCAGTATTGTCCGCGGAGATGCTCAAGGTTGAAGATCGGGCAAAGGTGATTCGTCGAGCCTGACGGCGCGGCATGGGCTTGAATCTTCGCCCCTTTGGCTGGCGGCTGCGATGGTCTGAATTTCGGTTTACCTTTACCCATTCTCAATGAGCGTACCGAAGTAACTTCGCATGAGCTCCAGGTCGATGACGCCGTTTGTCGCGGTTTCCTTCCACGGTGGCTCTTCGTGGGTCATCTCTCGTAGCCGCCATGGAGAAAACTGACCATAGACTCGCCATACCTCGTCAAGAATGAACCGCGTCGGTTCATCGTACTTTGACGGATCAAAGTCGGCCGGCTTCGGAAGTGGCGCCGAACCAGAAACCTTGAATTCATGATACAGTTCGGGGACAACCGGTCCGTGCCCCCAAGCCTTGATTCGCTCTTGAAACAGCGGTTTGCCGTCGTTCAGGGCGAGGTGAAATCCCTGCGCGTAGTAGATCAGCTTCTGGATCTTAAGGTTGGTGATGTTATCGCCGGCTTCCTCGTCAACATTGGCGAGGAAATAGTCCGCGACATCTTTGGCTGTTAGCTCACCCATCGCGACCGTCCTTACGTAGACTAAAGAACACCTGTATTGTAACCAGTTTAACATGCGAGATGGAACTCGGCAAGCGATCCGGCGACGCTTGTCTTACGACGCTTCGGAATGTCATGGGGCTCAGATTACTTGATCGCCAGTTCAACGCGATTCGCTGTTCATCCCGGTGGACTTCACTTAATAAACTGGGCATCGTCCCGGCCTGCAAGGGCGCTGGTGCACATTGCGAACGGGTGGACGAGCAAATCTTCACTGAGAGCATAATGGAGCGAGTACGAAGCCAGATCGCGAAAGCGGATTTGATCGTTGCCGACATGACAGGACAGAATCCGAATGTCTTCTACGAAGTCGGGTATGCTCATGCGCTGGGTACGCCAACGATTCTGGTGACGAAGATTACGGCGCACGTACCGCCCTGCCACGATGGAATCAGCCCGAAACCAGGATTTAGGCGGCGAGTGCCGGTAGGGCGGATTCTCTGCGGTCCGCTTTGGTTTTCTGGGGTCCGCGGGCTTCAGTGACCCCGCAAGCCCGGGCGCTTACCGTCCAAGGGAACGGCCCGAGCATAATCTTTGAATTTGCGCCGATGCCAGTCGATGACCCGGTTTCGGAGGGTCAGCTCGATGATGACCGACCTGCTCTTCTTTGCCGCCAAACATCAACAGGACCCTGCCGTTGCCCTGATCGTGGCGCTCTTGACGATCGTGGCGGTGGTCATCGCGATCGTACAAACCCTCAACAAGAGTCAGAACGCTGATTGGAAAAATGGGCGTCCCTGTTGCCCACTCGCGCGTGTATCCCGCCATCCCAGACCGAGTGCACGTTGGTGCCGCGGTCAAAGAACCGCACCTGGGTGTCGTTCCCGCCACCATCGTGTTTGTCGCGGTCGAACAGCAGTTCGACTGAATTCACTTCTGCGCCCGCGTGCTCGACTTGCGTGTGGACCTGCGGGCACCTTTGTCCGTGTCGCCGTTACCGGCCGCGAGCTTCCTTGACAGTCGCTTGACTGCGAGTGGAAGAGGCGGCACCGACGCTTTGAGTTTCGTCGCCGCGGAGCGGCCCTTTTGTGACCGCCGGGCGATTTCTTCGGCATACAGTTCATCGGCCCGCTTACGGATGGCCGCCTGCTCCGCCGGGGGCAACTCCGCGAGCCGGTCTTTCGCATTAATTGGCATGATTTGCTCAACTCGGGGCGACCGGATTCGAACCGGTGACCTCCTGCTCCCAAGGCAGGCGCGCTAACCAGGCTGCGCTACGCCCCGCTGTGCTTGGCTGTGTCGCATGTTATGCGGGATGCGCGGCGGGAGTCAAGGGAAGCCGCGTTCAGCACTTGCGCTGGTTTTCGCGGAACTGGGGCCAGCGGATCAAGGCGCTCAAACACGGATCGTGGCGGGTTTCCAGCTCGCCACCGTGATCGGCGGCGACTCGCGCCAGGAGTAGCAGGGCCAGGGCGCCGGTGCAATCGCCGGGCTGACAGCCTAGCGGAGAATCGGGTGAGCGATGGGCCTCGCTCGCGGCATTATCCGGGGTTTCGTGCCAGGAGATCTCGAACTGGACTCCGCTAGACCCCCACTTCAAACAAGGGTCGCGGGCCTCCCCGCACCCTGCCCTCCACATGACGAATGCGTCGAGGCCGACGCCAAGGTGTGAAGGATCAAAATCGCCGGCAACATCCGTTTGGGGTGGATCAAGGCGAATCGTCTCCGCCCAGTCCGGATACAGCGATCGCCAGAGCCGTAACCGTTCGGCGAACAATGGGCCCAGCGGCGAGCGCACGGGCGCGAGCGACGCGGATTGATAGATCCGGTCGAGCCTGTCAAACAGCTTTTCAATTTCGTCGTAAGAGCGCCCGAGATCGTTCCAGCGGCAACGTGGTGTGTCTTGCAGCTCTTTCCGCAGGAGGTAGAGACCTAGCTTGATCCCGCTGAGTGAATTGCGACAGCGGTGACTGAACATACGCAACATTCGAGACGCGGGATCAGCATCGACCGGGCCAGAGCTGCCGCGCGGCGACCTTGCCGAGGAAAAATGCCCTTCCGACGCCGATTCCCCGCGCGGTCGCGAACTCATGAACTATCACCTATGTTGGTTCGTCGTTGCTGCGAAGTCAGTGTGGACGTAGCTTCCGTGGCAAGCGCTCTGGGCGAGGGCGTGAAGCAAGGCGCGCGACGCGCTATCTGGCCGCACGTCGTGCAAAGCTGGGTAAACTCTTCGGGACCAAGATAGTCGAGTTGAGCGCGCGCAGCCAGTCGATTTCTACCACCTGATCGGAAACGTGAACCCAGATTCCCCCCCTGCCCGGCGCGGAGCGAAATGGGAATTGGGCTTGCCAGTTCCAGGCGGTGGGACCGTGCGTCGGTCAGACTGGGTCGGACGAGAGACTGACTCGTTCGAGAATCGCGGTCAGGCGATCGAGCTCGTCGCGGTTCTGGTAGTCGATGATGATCTGGCCGCGATCGGAATTGCGGGCCCTGATCAAGACCGATGTGCCCAGGTAGCGATGGAACCGCTGCTCCAGCTCCAGAAAATGGGGAGCGCGAGCGACGATTTCGTGACCGGGGTCTTTTCTGACCCTGGCCCGCGCGGGTGTGGGGATTCCGGTGGTGACGAGGGCCTCGGTTTGACGGACGGAGAGGTGCTCGTCGATGACTCGCTGGCACGCAGCGGACTGGCTCTCGGCATCGGGGAGGCCCAGGAGCGCGCGGGCGTGTCCCTGGGTGATTTCATTGCGGCGAACCGCTTCGAGCACGTCGTGCGGCAGGTCGAGGAGGCGGATCAGGTTGGAGACGGTGGATCGATCGACGCCGAGCCGGCCGGCGAGCTCTTCCTGAGTGCCCCCGTAGCGCGAGAGATACTCGCTGAAGGCGCTGGCCTTGTCGACGGCATTCAAATCTTCGCGCTGAAGGTTTTCGACCATGGCCAGCTCGAAGACCCGTTGATCGTCCAGGACGAGCACGCGAGCGGGAACTTCGTGGAGCTGCGCTTCGATGCTGGCGCGGAGCCGGCGCTCGCCGGCGATCAACTGATAGCGCAAGCCAGCCGGGCGGACCAGGACGGGTTGAAGCATCCCGTGCTGGCGGAGGGAGTCGGCCAGGCTGGCGATCTCACTCGAGCTGAAATGCCGGCGCGGCTGAAAGGGATTGGCGTCGATCTGGTCGACGGCGATGTGAGTCAGCTCGGCCTGTTCGAGCGAGCCGGGCTCAAAGCCCCCTTCCTCGCGGCCCAGGAGTGCTTCGAGTCCGCGTCCGAGACGTCGCTTATTCACGGTCGATGACCTCCATGACGAGTTCCGTATAGGCCCGAGAGCCTCGTGCTCTGGGAGCATATTCCAATACACTCAATCCGTGACTGGGGGCTTCGCTGATCGAGACGTCGCGCGGGATGATTGATTCAAAGACGGTCTCGGCGAAATAGCCGCGTACTTCGTCGGCGACCTCGTTGGCGAGCTCGAGGGAGGGGTCGAACATCGTGAGCACGATTCCACCGATCTCGAGGCGGTTGTTGTCGCGAGCCTTGGTCTGGCGGGCCAGCTCGATGATTTGTGAAAGGCCTTCCATGGCAAAGTACTCGCACTGGATCGGAATGAAGATCGCAGCGGAAGTTCCCAGGGCGGCGCGGGTCAACTGGCCGAGCGACGGAGGGCAATCGACAAAGACGTAATCGAAGCGACCGAGCTCGGCGGTCAATTGCTGACGGAGGACCGACGCCCTTTGCCGGTTCGAGGCTGAGAGCGCATCGGCGTCAGCCAGGCTCTGCGACCCGGGCAAGACGGAAAGACCCGCTTGCGACGTTGCCACGATCGACTCGGCCAGCGGCTGCCCTGCAACCAAGGGATGCCTCGCAGCGGGCGAGACTCCCAGGCCGCTGGTCGCATTACACTGGGGATCGACGTCGACGACAAGGGCGGTTCGGCCAGCTTTGGCTAACCCGGCGGCGAGGTTGATGGCCGTTGTCGTTTTTCCAACCCCTCCCTTTTGGTTGGCAACGCTGATGATCTTCGCCATCGCGATCGTTTTGCCTCAAAACGTTCCATAAGTGATCGGATAGTCGAACGTTGCGTCCAGAGCCCGAAGTCGCTCGGGGAGTGACGCGAGCTGCTGGCGGCAGTGGCTGCGGATGCTTTCGAGGGAAGGCAACGCATCGACTTGCCGGCCTGCTTGAAGGATCGGCACCAGAAGCGGCTCACCTTCGGCCGACTCGCCCGCGCGAACGACGTGGTCGCCGCAAAACCGGTCTGAGCGGTCGCGGCGCCTGAAGACCTGCTTTGCCATGGGGTATGCGGCCTTGCCGGGGCTCTTCTTGGACTTGCCCTGGCCGTCGAGCTCGACGAGCTTGTAGACCAGGGCCAGGGCCGGCGCGTCGCGGGAGGTGATCAATTCGGTGCCGACTCCGAAGGCGTCGATGGGCGCGCCTGAGCCGAGCAGCTCGGCGATCCGAAATTCGTCGAGATCGCTCGAGGCCACGATTTTCACGCTGGTGCGGCCATGCTGGTCGAGGATGGCGCGGGCCTGCTTGGCGAGCGCGCCGAGATCGCCGCTGTCGAGTCGGATCGCCTGCACTGGCGGGTCGATCGAGGCGGCCAATCGAACGCCTTCGAGGGTGTCGTAGGTATCGACCAGGAGCGTGGTGTTTCCGGGGAAGATGCGGGCGAACGTTGTGAACGCGTCGGCTTCGGTGGGAAAGGACTGGATCCAGGAGTGGGCCATCGTACCGACGGCCGGGATACCTAACCGCAGCGCGGCTTCGACGTGACTGGTGCCGTCGAAGCCGGCGATCATGGCGGAGCGGGCTGCGAGCAGACCGGCGAGCGGTCCGTGGCCGCGCCTGGTGCCGAACTCAAAAAGCGATTTTCCGGCCGCAGCCTGAACAATTCGCGCGGCCTTGGAAGCGACCAGGGTGGGATAAGCGATCGAGGCCAGCAAGTGGGTTTCGACCCATTGAGCCTGCGGAAGCGGGGCCACAACGCGGAGGAGCGGCTCGCCGGGAAAGACGACTGTTCCCTCGGGCACGGCGAAGACGTCGCCCTCGAATCGCGTGGAGGCGACCTGATCCATCACCTCGTCGGCGATTCCGCGGAAAGCCGGCCATTGGCGGAGCTCCGCAAACTGGCCGGGGTTAAACGCGAGGGCGAGCAGGTCGCGGACGGCCTGCTCCAGGCCGGCGAAGATCAGGAATGCCCTGCCCGGCGGCATCTTGCGTACGAATAACTCGAAAGTCGCTTTCTGAGCGGCTTTCCCGGCGGCGTGATAGCCGGCCATCATGGTGAGCTGGTACAGATCCGTGAGCAGGCCCAATGCCTGCGGATCAGGCCAGAGAGAGATCGGCGGTTTTGCGCTCATGGAAGGTCCCCTGCCCGTCTCGGGCGCATTAATCGCAGCTCGACCTGGACGCCGGGTTTCCGACTGGTTGCCACGGACGGATCGATGTCCAGCAACACGGGCAAACTCAGGGGCGTGGGAATCGCACGCACCAAGACCCACTCGGCCGACGATCGTTTCAGCTCGACCGCGAGATCCTCATCTTGGCGGATAATGGCCGTGTCGAGCAACGCCCAGGTTGCGGTGTCGGCGGGCCGGAGCAATCCGATCAGGTTGGCCTGGGTTTCCATCGGGACGCCGGTCATCTGGCCCAGATAGAACGTCAATGGCGGACGGGCGAGGACGCGGAGAGTCTTGACGTTTTTGGGCAGATCGCGGGCGATCGAGATGGATGCCGTCTTCAGGGGGTCGGTAGGCGCGAGCACGCCGGGCAGCATTGGGTTCTGCGGGGGGAAGCCTGGCAGATCGCTTTTCGGCGGAAGGTAGGAGAAAATGAAATGGACCGAGAAGGCTAGCGAGATGGGCGCGTTGAGGTACCAGAACCAATGGAGACGCACGGGGGGAAGAACCCACCGTCCTGTGAGAAAGTTGAGGTACCAGAAGCAATGGAGACGCACGGGCTGCGGGCTTTGCGTATCGCGCCCGGCCGGCGCAGCGGTTTCGATTGCTGTGTGCATAACGCCGATCGCGCCTGCGAGAAATACACACTCGAACGCGTGCAGAGGCAGCCACAGCCGGGCGTAGGGATGGTAGAACGGCGTGAGAAGCGCGAGAGCCGACCAGCCGCAATAGACCAGGATCACGGGTTTGGACGGCCCGATTTTCCGGCGCGGAGGAGGAGCGGAAGCCAGATCAGAGGGACCCACCACGCGAGGTCGGGCGTGACGCGGAGGGAGGCCAGGAGCAGAGTGACCAGAAAGATGACCTCGGCCCCACGTGCCCTGTTGGCGTTGTCGAAGCCGATGAGCAAGATCGCTGCACCCGCGGCGAGTCCGGCTGCAGCGAGCCAGGTGGCGCCGCCGGAAAGTGCTCGCGCCTCGGCAAGCTGGACCGCGAGATGGCCGGGCCAGGATGTAACGCCGCCGAGATAGCCTCGCTGGTGGGCCAGCAACGCGCCGTAACCGCCGTGTGACTCGACGAAGGCGAACCACGGCCAGTAGACGAGCGCTGCGACAAACGCCGCGAGAAGTCCCCAGCCCCACGTGGCAACGGTCAGCCTGGCTCGCCACTGGCCGGGATGAAGTGCCAGCGAGACCGCGGCGGAGAGCACCACTGTTGCCCCGGCGAGCCAGCCGTTGTATTTGAAGAGCTGGGCCGTACCGACGGCCAGGCCGAGAAGCACTGCCCTGAGTGCACACGGCTTTTCCAGGAAACGCAGGCCCTGGACGAGCGCGAGCACCCAGACGAGCAGAAATGACACGTCGGTCAGGGCCATGCGCGAGAACGCGACGTGAGCGCCCGAGAGTGCGAAGAAGGCTGCTGCCACCCCCCCGGCCCCGCTGCCGAATGTGCGATGGGCGAGCCAGGCGACCGCCGGGATTGTGAGCGTGCCCAGGGCGATCGAGACGAGAATCGCAGACAGGTCGCTCGCGCCCAGGACGAAATACGCGGCTCCGATCAAGAACGGAAATCCTGGTGGAGCGTAGGCGATCAGCGTGGGGTCGAGGTCGAGGATCCCGTGGCGGGAGAAGATCCAGAGGCCGGAGGCTACGTAGATTCCTTCGTCGAAATGGGACAAGCCCAGGCGGCCGATGGACCAGAGGCGCAGCAACCCGCCGATCACGGTGAAGGCGATCACAACGAGGATCTCCCGCGTGCGGCATGAGCCCATTCGCGATGGGGCTAGAGTCATGGCGTGCGATTCTAATTGGCAATGGCCGGGGGAGCAAATGAGCGAAACCGGGCGAATCATATCGGGGCGGGCGGTCTCCGTTTCACGTGAAACGAATCGAAACCAGGTCGGCGGGTGGCGAGTGTGTGCCGATCGCGCGGTTGCTTTGCTATCATTGCGAAGAAGGTGTGAAACTCGGCCCACGGCTCAATCCGCCCGGAACGGAGATTGGCGGCCAGGCGATGCAAGTCAGTGTCTTCACGGATCCCCGAATGCTCGACCATAGCGTTCCGGCCCGCCACCCCGAGCGGCCGGAGCGGTTGCGGGCGGTGTTGCGGCACCTCGAGCGCACCGGTTATCTCGCTTCGAGTCAGGATTGCCGGGTGCGGGCCGCGAGCGATCAGGAGCTGGAGCGGGTGCACGCGGTGAATCACGTGCACAGGGTCGCCGCGATCGAATCAGGCGGCGGCGGAATGCTCGACCCGGACACGTGGGTTTCGGCGGGCTCGGATCTTGCCGCCAGGTTGGCGGCCGGAGCTGGGGTCGAGGCCGTTTCATACGTGCTGGAAGCGCCCGAGCGGCGGGCGCTGTGCGTGGTTCGCCCGCCGGGACATCATGCGCTGCCTGATGGGGGCATGGGCTTTTGCATCTACGCGAACATGGCCGTGGCGGCTGCGGAAGCGCTCGCTCGATTCGAGCTGAACCGGGTGCTGATCATCGATTTCGACGTCCATCACGGCAATGGAACACAGGACGTGTTCTACGCGTCGGACCGGGTCGGGTTCCTTTCCATTCACCGGTACCCGTTTTATCCCGGCACCGGCGCGCGGGACGAGACCGGGAGCGGACCGGGTCTGGGCCGCATCATGAATATCCCTTTGCCCTACGGCACTGCGCGTAGCGAGTACCAGGCGGCATTCCGCTCCGGTCTCGAAAAATTGGCGGACCGTATCCGGCCGGAGCTCGTGCTGATCAGCGCGGGCTTCGATGCGCACGCGGAAGACCCGGTGGGAGACCTGAGCCTGGAAGTTGAGGACTTCGAGATCCTGACGCGGGAGATTGTCGCGGTGGCCGAAACCCATGCGCAGGGACGGATCGTAAGCCTGCTGGAAGGAGGCTACAACGTTCCGATCCTGGCCGGAGCAGTGGCGGCCCATCTCGGCGCGCTCGCGCGCAGCCAAGTGGACGGCCCGCATGACCCCGACGGGATTTGAACCCGTGTTGCATGCGTGAAAGGCATGTGTCCTAGACCGGGCTAGACGACGGGGCCGCACGAGGCAGCGTTAAGAATGTAATCGGGCATGGCGGGCGGGGTCAAGGCAGCCAGCGTTTGCGAGGCGACGGGCTGACTGGCGGGAGGACCGTTTCGGTGGCGCGCGGTCGGGGGAATCTTACCACCTGATTGCATCCGGTGGCCGGAGTCGGTAGGTTAGCGGGCTAATACCAGGGCGGCGGACGGAGGGCCGAGGACGGAGGAAGTGGGACGAGCCGGCGGCGGCTGGAACGCGTTTGAGAGCGATTGCCATGGTGAAGATCTTGATGTTAACGGGAGACGCGGGCGAAGCGCAGGAGATCTACTACGCCAAGTTCCGGTTGGAGGAAGAGGGCTGGGCAGTTTCGATCGCGGCGCCGGAGAAGCGGGTGTTTTATTCGGTGGTGCATGATTTCGAGCCGGGATTCGACACATACACGGAGAAGCCGGGCTATCGGGTCGCCGCCGACCTGGGACTGGACGACGTGGTGCCGGAAGGATTTGACGGTCTGGTCCTGCCGGGGGGGCGAGCGCCCGAGTACCTGCGGAACCGGCCGAAGGCGGTCTCGATCGTGCGGCACTTCCTGGAAGCCCGGAAGCCGATTGCGGCCAACTGTCACGGGCCGTTGCTGCTGCTGGCCGCGGGAGGGACGAGCGGCATGACGATGACGTGTTATCCCGAACTCGAGCTGGATTTGCGCGCGGGGGGAGTGAAGTTCGTCAATCGCGATGTCGTGGTTGACGGGGCGGTTGTGACGGTCAGAGGCTGGCCGGACAACGGTCCATGGATGAAGGAATTTGTTCGGCTTTTGAAGGGGAGTCGTGCCGGGTAAACGAAAAGCAGGCGGGCACTTTCGCGGGCGGGAGGGAATAGGACAACAGCCCGAAGCATCGCGCGAGGGGAGTAGGCGCTGCCGGCTTGGGGTGGTTTCAGTTGTTGGATGAGTCAGGCTTCGGGGCGAACTCTGTTGGCATCAGGATCGAGAGCACGGGCCTGATTCTGAATGGCCTCGTAGACTTCACGACGATGGACGGTGACATGCTTGGGCGCCTCGATACCGAGACGGACCTTGTCTCCACGTATCTCGATCACGGTCACCGTGATATTGTCGTTGATGATGATGCTCTCGTTCTTTTTGCGGGAGAGAACCAGCATAATATTTCCTCTCTGGTGCTCATCGCGTGCGGCGCGGACCGTTTCGTTCTCTGAGCGGAAGTAGGTCCCGGCTAAGGCCAAGGCGCACCCCGCCTTCAATCTCGGGCTGCGCGCATTTCCTATATTGAACTGTACATGCTGAAGTCAGTGGGTCAAGGGGACGGGGGGAATTTTCATCGGTGGTGGCAAGCTCGAAAGCGAAGGAATTCAAGGAAATGGGGCACCTGGAGGGGGCCTGGTCAATCTTCGTGGGAGGAACTGTAGCGGCGGTAGAGGTGGCCCAAGCCCAGCTCGAAGATTTCTTCTTCGATGGCTTCGGTGGTGGTAGGGTGGATGGTTTCTCTCAGCTCCTGGACAAGCAGGTCGATAAACTTGGCGCGAGCGCGCTGGAGATTTTTGCGGAAGGCTTCGGGAGTGACCTGGGTGTGGGTGACTTCGCCGAGTTTGGCGGCGATCTCTTCGATCGAGGCTTTGGGGAAGTCGCGGCGCAGTTGCAAGACGGTGGCATAGCGGTTCTTGGGGGTCTGAGCCTGATAGGTTTCGAGGCGTGACCAGACCCGGGTGATGACCGCTTCGCGCCAGACGCGGTCGAAATCTTCGTCGTTCTGGCTGGGATCCATCAAGTCTCCAGGGGGCAGGGGCTGGAGCTTGCGGGTGCGGAAGTGATCGATGATCAGGCGATGCAGGACGGTGCGGAGATAATCGCGGAAGCGCCCTTTGCTCTTGTCGGCTCCCGCGAGCTTGCCGGCCAAGAGCTTGGTCCAGAACTCCTGAAGGACCTCGTCGGCGAGGTTTCTGTCGCGGACTTTGAGATGGATGAAGCGAGTGACGGCGTCGTGGTACTGGCCCACAAGGTCTTCCATCGCCGCCTGGGCCTTGGGCCCGGTCATATGGGCGCTGCTGATGGTTGTCCAGCTTGTCGGGATTTCAGTCAGACGCTCTTCAGTCATCGCATTCACCCGACGAAGCGAGGCTCAGCAAGGTGTGAGCAGGGACCCGGTCAGAAAAACGGTGGGGAGTTCCACGTGGAACGCCAAGCACGCTCGCCCGCGCCGCTCTGCTGGATCACGAACTATTTTTACCAGATATCGCGGTGGTTGTCATCTCCGGGGCAGGCCAAAGGGATGGCCTGGAACGTTCTCGCGATCAACTCGGCCCCAACGAGGCCCGCTCCGACAGTACGCCCGGCAGGACTCGAACCTGCGACCGACGGTTTAGAAAACCGTTGCTCTATCCACCTGAGCTACGGGCGCACAACGGGCCGGTGCAGCCCGGCCGAGTACGCGTGAACGCTTTGCTTTCGTTCGCCCTGGGGAGCTGCGCCCGGCAGGATTCGAACCTGCGACCTGCGGTTTAGGAAACCGCCGCTCTATCCTCCTGAGCTACGAGCGCGAAGTCTTGCTTATCTTGATCTTCGGGCATGAAATAGGTTCGTGTCAATCGATTGGATTCACGGGTTGTGGGCTAGGAAGTGATACTAGCATGCATGCCAACGTGTGTGAAATGCGAGTCGGACTAGGAGAATAGCGGAGTACTAATACGAGATTAGGAGTAGGAGTAAGAGCAGGAGTAGGAGTCGAAGTTAGTCGTACAGGGAGCGTGGGAAATGGACGGGGGAACTCGGGTTGCGGTGGTGACGGGAGGGGGGAGAGGGATTGGGCGGGGGATTGTGTTTTCGCTTGCGGAGCTGGGTTTTGCGGTTGTGGTCAACTATCGTTCGGACCATGAGGCGGCGGAAGCGACGTGTCGGGAGGCGGAAGCTCGAGGCTCTCCGCGGGCGGATACTCTCTGCGCGAATGTCGCAGACGTGGACGAAGCTCGCCGACTGCCAGGGACGGTGATCGAGCGTCACGGGCGACTGGATCTTTGGGTCAATAATGCGGGAATTGCCCCGGACCGGCGGGACGACCTGCTTGAAACCACACCGGAAAGCTGGGACCGGGTCGTGGGCACGAACTTGAAAGGCCCGTTCTTCGTCACCCAGGCGGTGGCGAACGTGATGATCGGCCAGTTGGCCGCGGGGACCGTCCTGGAGCCCCAGATTGTGTTCATCAGCTCGATTTCGAGCACGTTTGCCAGCGTGAACCGCGCGGAATACTGCGTGGCCAAGGCGGGCTTGAGCATGGCGGCCCAGCTCTTTGCCGTGCGGCTGGCGGGGCAGGGGATTCGGGTGTACGAGATCAGACCGGGGCTGATCGAGACGGAGATGACCCGGCCCGTGCACGATCTTTATTCCGCCAGGATTGCCCAGGGGCTTACGCCCATTCGCCGCTGGGGAACACCGGAGGATATCGGCCGGGCCGTTGCGGCCATTGCCAGCGGAGCATTTCCTTATTCGACGGGGGCGACGCTGGACGTCGACGGGGGATTGAGCCTGCGGGTCCTTTGACCATGTGGGGATGTTCGCGAGCGTTTTGTAGCCAGCCCGCGATGGAGGGCATGGGCGGTTGTTGCCAAGTATCGCGGCGGCGAAAGCAGTCGGGCTGTCCCAAGTTGTTTTGGTGAGAGTAGAATAAGGGCGGACGCCGGGATTGCGCGCGTGCGCAGGGGGAGGACCCTCGCAACCGAACCCTTCCGGCCGCCATGTCAGTAGCGCGACAGACCGAACCGCCGGCGCAAGCGATCCGAGCGCCCGATGACCGGCAGGTGTCACAAGGTCAGGATGCGATGGACAAGGCGACTTCCTCGACTGATTCGATGCCACCTGCGCAACCCGAGGCGCGGATCGGGAGCTACCGGGTGCTGGGCTCGCTGGGCGTCGGCGGGATGAGCTCGGTGTTCCGGGCGGTTCACGTGGAGACGAACCACGAGGTTGCGCTCAAGGTGCTCACGCGGTCGCTGGCCAGGAACTCGACGCTGCTACAGCGATTCCTGCGAGAGGCCCGCAGCGCGGAGACGCTCGAACACCCCAATATCGTGGCGATCTACGACCGAGGGATCGACTCGGGGCGGCACTACCTAGTGCTCGAGTATCTGGCCGGCGGTGATTTTCACGACTACATCCTGCAGCGCGGGCCGCTTTGCCTGGCCGAGGCCATCACGGTCGTGAAGAGCACCATCGAGGGGCTCAAGTACGCGGCGAATCGGGGCTTGATCCATCGAGACGTGAAGCCATCGAACATCCTGCGGACGCCCGAGGGGAAGATCAAGATCATCGACCTGGGGCTGGCGCTTCAGCAGGAGTTCGAGGATGAGCGAGTCACGCGGGACGGCACGACGGTGGGCACGGTCGACTACATGGCTCCGGAGCAGGCACGCGACAGCCGCGCGACCAGCATCCAGAGCGACATGTATTCGCTGGGGTGCACGTTCTATTTCCTGCTGACGGGAGTTCCTCCGTTTCCTGGGGGGGACATCACGGACAAGCTGACGAGGCACGCCAAGAACCCGCCGCCGGAGGTTCGCGACCTGCGGCCGGACCTTCCGGCCGGGCTGGGCGCTTTGCTTCTGAGATTGATGGCAAAGCGGCCCGAGGATCGATTTGCGTCTTACGACGAGCTCGCAGCCGCGATCGATGCCATTCCGCTGGCCGGCGCAGATCGGCCGCCGGGGGTTACGCTGGCGTCGGTTTCTGATCTCTCCGGAGTTGCGCCGGAGGGCTACGACCTGGATGCGACGAGGGTCCATAAACACGAGGAACCACACAGCAACGGCTCGGCGGACGCGTCACTTCCGCTGGTTTCCCTGGCCGAGCTGGCGGCCGACGATGTTCCGCCGCGGGCCGCTCGCGATCACTCTTTCGGCGGCAGCGGAGTACGGGATCGAGGGGTGTTCGAGCGCCGTGGTCTGCACACGGAAACCGAAGAGGTTGTGGAACCGCAACCAAGTGAGCTTCCCGAACGAGTTGCCACGGCGCAAAAGGGGCCATCGATCCCGGTGAAGGCGTGGATCATACCGGGGGCATTCCTGTGCCTGGCGTTCGTCATTCTGGGCATCGGCGTCGCTCAGTTCATGGGCTCGAAGGGGGGCACGGAAGCCGATGCGCTGGGAGGCGACGGTTACATCCCCGGCGTGGCGTTCAATCGCCCCGGGGTCGGTTCGGGGCGCGGAATCACGGCCGGGCAGCGGCGAGCCGACGAGCGCGAGCGCACCAGAGTGGCGCAGCCCGCGATCGGGCGGGTCGCGGCGCCTGTCCGGGCCAAATGGATCGAGCCGCCGGACCTCGATCCTCCCGTAGCCGCGCCGCAGCCGGGGGAACTGCCGGAGGCAGCGGTGGCCAGATATCTGCCGGACTGGGCGCGGGCGAGCGTTCCAGAACGCATTTCCGGTCCGTTCGTGAAGGTGCGCCGGATCGCGACTTCGAACGATCCATCGGTCGTGACCAGCCTGCACCGGGCCCTGGACGGGCACAGCGGCGGAACGGTCGAGCTGGCTGACGAAGGTCCGAACGCGGCGGATGATCTCCGGTTCGGCGGTGAGACGCGGCTCATCCGCGCGCGCAAGGGGTTGCGGCCGATCGTGCGGATCGATCGATCCACGGGGGACTCGGCGCGGAAACAGCCGGCCGTATTCGTCTTGAGCCGGAAGAGCCTGATTCTCGACGGGATCGACTTGATTGTCGACGCGCGGGACCTTTCGCGCACCCAGACCGCCGTTTTCCTGTGTTCGGGCGGGAACCTGACGCTGCGGAACTGCTCGATCACGATCCTCAACCACGCGGCGGGCATGCCGCTTTCCCTGATACGCACCGAGGCCGACGCGTCGCGCTCGCCCAGTCTTGTTCGACTGGAAGGCTGCCTGGTCCGGGGCGCCTTCACGGACGGTTTCCGACTCAGCGGCGGACCGTGCGACGTGGTGCTGCGGGATTCAATGGTTGCTGCTCGGGGTGGGCCGCTCGTTCGATTCGACGGTGCCGACGCGGCGGCGGAGAACCGAGTATTCGTGGTGAGGAGCCTGGTGGCCAGCCCCGGCCCGGTCATTGAATCGACCGCGATGACAGGAGCGGGCTCGAGCAAGCTGGTCATCCGCGCGTGGGGCTCGGTGCTGGGGCGGTTACATGGCGCAGGTGTCGCCAGCGTGATTGCCGCGAACGATGCGACCGGGTCGCCCGCAAAGCTGGTCGACTGGTCCGGAGACAACAACGTGTTCGCGGGCTGGAAAGGCTTTTTTGCCTGCGGAGTGGAGCGGATCGTCACCGTCAACGACTTGTCCGAGGCGCGTTCCACGTGGAACGGCACCGATCCGTCGAGCCGGGAGATCCTGGCACCGTGGGCGTACCTGGGAGACCTGGCGAGTGCGCAGGCAGCCGATTTTTCCAGCCGTGCACCCAGCCATTCTGCGATTCTGGAGCACGCTGCGCGGCCTCGGGCGGGCCTCTACGAAAAAGCGGTGGGTTGGTACAGCGATCCCGAAATGCCGGAGCCGGGGGAGTGGGCGTTTCACGCGATCGACTTGCCGACGATGTTTAGCAAGCCGAACAGTCAAGGATTGCTCCCGGCGCACATGACCGACGTGCGGAGGATCGGAATTGCACCCGCGCCGGGCTCAACCGCCGCGATGGAGCTGACGTTCCGCACCGAGACGCCACCCTGGAAAGGCGATCTCGGCGCATTTCTGCGAGACAACCTGCCGCCGTCGTACCCTTTCGTGCGGGTGCGAGTGATCGGGACAGGACTACACAGTTTTACCCCTGTGAAGCTGCCGCAGGGGATCCGGCTTGAGCTGAGGGTTGAAGCGACAGTGCCCGGGCGTGCGCCCGTGTGGTCGCCGGCGGAGGGGGCGACGGGCACCGCGCTCATCGAGCTGGAGGGGGGGGCACTCGTGCTCTCGAACCTGGTTTTGCGGCATGGGAAAACAACCAAGGTAGAGCACTTGATTCATGTTCAGGACGCTCACCTGGTTCTCTCGAACTGTCAGCTCAACGCGGCCATGTCTGCGGATTCGGGCGGCGATCTGATTGCGTTTCGCGCGGCCTCGACGCAGCCGAAGCCGTTCTCTGCTGTTGAGCCGCTGTTTTCGGTTTCGACGGAACGGCCGGTTTGCCGGCTGACGGATTGCGTTCTTATCACGGGTGGGCGCGCGCTGGAAGCCGAGCTGGGGCGGGGGCTCGTTGTGCTCTCGCAGTGCGCGGTGGCCGCGGGCGGTACGGCGATCGAGCTCAAGCCTGCGAACGTCGCGAGGTGCCGGTTCGAGTGCGACCTGGTGCTCGACCACTGCACGCTCGCGGCCGAGCGAGTCATCGTGCGTGCGCTGGATTGGGCGGGACTTCCACCGGGGCCGAATCGGCCCTGGCTGATCACGTCGCGGAACTGCGCGTTTCTGGGAACGAGCGCGAGTGGCAGGATGACGCATGAGACGGTGCTCTTGCAATGCGAGGGCGACGCCCTGGCCGACGGCAGTGTTTTCTGGCAGGCCGATGACGACGCGGCGGAGGTTGACTGGTTCGTCAGTGCCTCGGCCGCTTTGCTGCCAGCCAATCGGGCGCGCGATGTGCAGCAGCAGTGGGTGCAGTTCTGGGGGCCGAATCACATGGGGCGGGTGACCGGCCCGCGGGCCTCGGGCAGCAGGCCGAGCGTGCGGTTCCTCCGGGAGCGGCGGCGGACGGGGCCGGAGATCGAGCCGGCCGATTTGATGCTCGACTCGGCGTATCACCCGGATCGGCCGGAAATGTCGGTGGGGGCCGATCTGTCGCGAAATAGGGTGGTTCCGATGGCGGCGCCGGAGCGGCGGGGGTCGGCGGTGCCGTTTTGATCCATGCCGTCCGGCGCGAAGGGTACAACTATGCAGCCGAAGAAGTGCACTGCCTGCGGCGGGACGGAGTTCGATCATGACCGCTTCCGAACGGGATTGGCGGCGTTCCCACGAACTTTCGCTAACATTTTTTTCGGGGGCGTTCTGGCCAAGTGCTCGGTCTGTCTTTCATGCGGCGGCGTTGCGGTCTGTGTGGATGACGCCACACTGGAAAAGCTCCGTGCTCGCACGGGGGGTTGGAAAAGCAAGGAGGCAGCGGTTTGATCCACGAGATCGCTGGAGAATGCCAGTCAAATTGCTGCCGTTAGAGAATCAAGTCAGGCCGCAGAGCGCGCCGGCGTTGAAAGCCGTTTGGAGGCGAGGGCACACGTGGCTGGGCGCGAACGCACCGGTGGGGGCATGGCTGACTACGGTCCTGTGCCAGCCCATGGCGAGGCCAGAGACGCGTTTCGCTCATTTGCCCTAACGTGCAAGATGTTCGTGAAAGGCTTTCTCGATTTCGGCGGCGTTCTTGCGCTTCGAGGTGTGGCACCAGTCCCGAGGGGTTTGGTTGTCCTTGTCACGCGCGGCTGGTTTGGCACTACTTCTTGCGGTTGGCGCCTTGCTGCTGGAATGATTTCGCGCGGCGACGGACGTCAAGCTCAATCGGGCCGAAGGTGTCTTCGTGCCGCCGGATGGTTGTCTCGAGCGCCACGAGCAGACGCTTGGCGGTGTAGAAATTCACGAAGGTACGCTGGCTGATCTTCACGGGCCCGGCGCCGAGCGCGAACGGCTGGGGGTTCAAGCCAAAGTCGAGAATGACTTCTTCAGGCGTGGAGGTCACGCGGCAGAAATTCGCGTAGCCAGGCTGGATCCCGGCGAGGTCGATGGCGACCTCGGACTTCGCGGCGTCGGCGATGTTTTCCTGGTCAGGGCGAACCAACACACCTTTTCGGGGCAGGTCGTTGGCCTCTGGTTTTGTCTCGGGCTGGCCGGGCTGTTGCGACTGCCCGAGGGGCGCGGGTCGCTCGCTGGCCGCGAGTGATGCTCCGAGGGCCAGCAGCGCGGCAGTTGCAACCGAGAACAATATGCGAATCGGGAACATGGGATCTCCTCGCGTGCTGTCATTTCGGTGGTGAATCTGGTAGCCGCCGTGATGAGACATCAGAGCAGGGGATGGGGCCGCGAGCAAGGGGTTCTGAGTGGGGCTTATTCGGTCGCTATCGAAAGACGCGGAGCGTCTAGGAGAGCATTGCGACGCGGAGCGTCGGAACGAGAGTTATGCTGCGCGAGGGGACACAGTTGCTCCTCGGGCCTGGGAGTGGCGTGAAATCAGGTCAGTCCCCGTCTCTCGTCTATGGGACGTTCGGCTGCAATCACGAAGCGTTCGAACCAATCTGGTGCGGCGTGGGTCGAGATTGCTGGGTCGCGGCGGAAGTCGGAGTGAACAGACATGGGACGCACTCATGACAAGCTGATGCTGGGCGCAGCCCGACGGGGAAATGTCGGTCGCATGCAGCGGTTGCTCGCCGAAGGAGCCGATGTGAATGCCCGAGGGAAGTATGGATACACGCCCCTCGTAAACGCAGCCGAGGGCGGTCACGTGGATGCTGTTCGCCTTCTTCTGGACGCGGGCGCTCCCGCATCGCTGACGACCGACGACGGGGGCACGGCCCTTTATTGGGCAGCGACCTGGGGGCATGAAGAGGTCGTCCGGCTCTTGCTCGATCGCGGGGCTCTGGTGGATGCCATGCGAGATTGCAACTGGACGCCGCTCACTGCTGCGATTTACAACGGGCATGAATCGGTGGCTCTGATCCTGATCGAGGCTGGCGCGAGAGGAGATCACGAGTCGCACGGCAAGAATATGTACGAGTGGGCCGTGAGGCACGGGCGGGAGCGAGTTGCGCGGGTCCTTCGGCAGCGGGGTCAGCGCCGGGCAGGTCGAGGCTGAACGACACGCTGGCGGTTGAGGGTTGGAGCGATCCTCACACACGCGCTTATGGCAATTGGAGGCGCTTTGCGCTTACACTGGCTTGATTCTGAGCGTTTGCCAACGGCGTGGTGTTGGCGCAGGTGGGTGGAACGCGCGCGTGACACGCTGTTGGTTTGGGCTGCTCGCACTGATTGATGTCCGTTTATCCGGCGGAGCGGGACGGGATGATGGGCGCGCGGCATCAGGTCTTTCTGTCGTACAACAGGCCCGATCAGCCGGTGGTCGAGGACCTGGCGCGCCGGCTGCGCGCGAGGGAATCGAGCCGTGGCTCGACAAGTGGCACCTCATCCCGGGCAATTCGTGGATGGGGCCGATCGAGCGGGCGCTCGCGGAGAGCGATTCGTGCGCGGTGCTGATTGGGCCGAACGGGTTTGGCTCGTGGCACTTCGAGGAAATGCGGGCGGCCATCGATCAGCGGGTCGGGAGCGGGGGAGTTTTCCGGGTGATACCGGTGCTCTTGCCGGGGGCCGAACGGCCGGAGCGCAGCCGGCTGCCGACGTTTCTGACCGCCACGACGTGGGTCGAGTTTCGCGATTCGCTGGATGACTCGGAGGCGTTCCGGCGGCTGGTGTGCGGCATTCGCGGGGTCGAGCCGGGATACGACCCCGGCGAGGCACCATTTGCGGGGCAGTGCCCGTATCGGGGTCTTCAGCCCTTTGACGAAGCCCACGCGGCGTTTTTCTTCGGCCGCGAGGCTTTGACCGAGTGGCTGCTCGATGCCTTGCGCGTGCGACCACTGTCTGGCGCGAGGCAGGAGAACCGGTTTCTGGCGGTGATTGGGCCTTCGGGCAGTGGGAAGTCTTCTTTGGCGCTGGCCGGGCTGGTGCCGGCGCTCGAGCGCGGTGAGGCAGGGAACAAGACGCCGTGGAGCGTGGTGACTTTCCGCCCGGGTCACGACCCGGCCGAAGCGCTGGCTGTGCAGCTTGATCGCATGCGCGGGGGTGAGCCCGATCCTGCGCGGCTGGCCGGCTTGATCGACAGTCTGAGCACGGACCAAAGAACGCTGCATTTGTTGACGCGTCAGGTCTTGAGCGATGCTCACACGGAGAGCCGGCTGGTGGTGCTGGTTGACCAGTTCGAGGAAGTTTTCACGCTCTGCGAGGACGACGGCTCGCGCCAGGCCCTGTTCGACAACTTGCTTCATGCTTCCAGCGTCGCCGGCGGGCAGACGGTTGTCGTTCTGACGCTTCGGGCTGACTTCTATGGCAAGTGCGCGTCGTATTCGGCGCTGTCGGCCGCGCTCTCCGAGCACCAGATGCTGGTGGGACCTATGACGAATGAGGAGCTGCGCCGGGCGATCGAGCGGCCTGCGCAGCTTGTGGGTTGTGAGCTCGAAAGCGGCCTGGTGGATTTCCTGCTGCAAGGCCAGGAGCGCCAGGCTGGGGCACTGCCGCTACTTCAGGATGCGTTGCGGGAGCTCTGGGAGCGACGTGAGGGCCGAAAACTGACGTGCGGCGTCTATCAAGCGATGGGCGGGCTGGAGGGGGCGCTTGAGAACCGGGCCAACAAGATTCTGGCAGAACTTGAAGGACACGAGCAGGATCTTTGCCGTCGAGTGTTTCTGCGTCTGATCCAGCCGGGTGAGGGGACGGAGGACACGAAGCGGCGGGCGCGGATGCGGGACCGTGTGGCGATTGACGGGGACGCCAATAGCCGGGTCGTTCAGAAGCTGGTGGATGCGCGGCTGCTAACCGCGGAGGGCGATGTGGAAGGTCGCGCTCAGGATAGTGGCGCGGTCGAGGTGGCACACGAGGCGCTGATCCGGGGTTGGAAAGCTTTGCGCCAGTGGATCGACGCGGACCGCGCGGGGCTGCGGACGCATCATCGGCTGCTGGAGGCGGCCAACGAATGGCAAGACGGTGGCTGGGGCTCGGACTTTCTGTACACAGGCGCGCGGCTGGCGGTGGCGCGGGAGTGGGCCGCGAAGCATGGCGAGGAGCTGATTCCGCTCGAGGCGGCGTTCTTGAACGCTAGCGTGGAGGCCGAGCAGCAAGAAGAAGCCGAGAGGGTCAGGGCCAAGACCGAGGCGGCCGACCGCGTGGCGGCGCTGGAGCGAGAGAAGGCAGAGCGGGCCTCGGAGCGGTTACGACGCTCGCGGCCGGCGCTGGCGGCGGCGGTTGTTGCTCTGATCGTGACGGGAGCTCTCGCGGCCGTTGCCGTGACTCAGCGGCAGCGGGCCGAGATGCTCAAGGCGAAGGCGACCTTGGCCGAGGGGAAGGCCGTTGAGAAAGAGCAGATTGCTGAAAAAAGCGCCGAGGCTGCGCGGCAGCAGGGCCGGCTGGCGCTGGCGACGCTGAACGCGGTAATCTTCGACATCCAGCGTGGAGTCGAAAACCTACCGGGCAGTAGCCAGGTCCGACGGAGGCTTCTGGATACGGCCTTGAGGCAGCTCGAGAAACTGTCCGGCGAGTACACCCAGCAGTCCGCCGCCGACCGCGACACGGCCGCCGCGTTCATCGAGCTAGGGGATTTGATGCTCCAGTTCGGTGGCGGACCGGGAGATGGGACCACGAACCCCGGAAGTGTTGCAGGGACCGGTGCCTCAACCAGCGCCATGGAGTCGGCCCGCGGACTGTTCGCGCGATCGCTGGGGATTCTCGAAGCATTGTCAGAGTCCGACCCCAGCAACGCCCAAGCCAAGCTCGACTTGGCGCTTCCGTACAGGAAACTCGGCAGCGTGCATCTGCAGCTAGGGGCGACCGACAAGGCTCTGGAGATGTACCAGAAGGGCTTGGAGCTCAACGACGCGCTCGCGAAGGCCGACCCCAGCAGCGCCCAGGCCAAACGTGATCTGTCGGTCGCTTACGAAGGGCTTGGCGACGTGCATCTGTTGCTAGACGCGAACGACAAGTCCCTGGAGATGTTCCAGAAGGCGCTGCTGCTCCGCGAGGCACTGGCGAAGGCCGACCCCAGCAACGCCGAGGCCAAACGCGATTTGGCGGTCTCGTACAACAGGCTCGGCGACGTTCAACGGAGGCGAGGCGCAACCGAGCAAGCCCGTGTGATGTACCAGACTGGCCTGGAGCTTAGCGAGGCGCTGGCGAAGGCCGACCCCAGCAACGTCCAGGCCAAACGTGACCTGGCGGTCTCGTACAATAGGCTCGGCGACTTGCACCTGCAGCTAGGCGTAACCGACAAGGTTCTGGAGATGTACCAAAAGCTACTGGAGCTCTGCGAAGCGCTCGCGAAGGCCGACCCCAGCAGCGCCGAGGCCAAACGCGACCTGTCGATCTCGTACAACAAAATCGGCGACTTGCATCTGAAGCTGGGTGCGACCGAGAAGGCCCTGGAAGTGTTCCAGAAGGGGCGCGAGCTCAGCGAGGCACTCGCAAAGGCCGATCCTAGCAACGCCCTGGCGAAGCGCGACTTGTCGATCTCGTACAACAAAATCGGCGGCGCGCATCTGAAGCTCGGCGCGACCGAGAAGGCCCTCGAAATGTTCCAGAAGGACGTGGAGCTCAGCGAGGCGCTTGCCAGGACCGACCCGGCGAGCATTCGGGCGCGGCAAGACCTTTCAGTCTCGCTCTCCAAGCTGGCCAACGCCCACGAGCAAGCGAAACATCCCGCCGAGGCACGTCGGTGGTATGAGAAGATGCTTGCTCTGGACCGACGCCTCAGCGACCAGATACCGGAAAGCGCCGCCGCGCGGCGGGAGGTTGCCAGCGACTGCCTGCTCATGAGCCGGTTCTGCGCTCGCACGGGTGACTGGCCGGCCGCGTTGGAATATGCTCAGCAAGAGCTGGAGCACGCACGGGCCGCACGGACAATTGCGGGAGAGAAGCAGCCGTTCGAGTGGGATTTCTCGATCACGTTCCGGAACGTTGCGGACGCTCAGGTCGCGATGGGCCGGACCAAGGAGGCGATCCAGAGCTACGAGGAAGGGATCAAGGCCGACCCGAAATGGGCGTTGCTTTACATGAAGCTCGGCGACCTGCACTCGACGCTCGGTGCGAGCGACAAGGCCGTTCAGACATATGAAAGTGGCGTGACGCTCGTCGAAGCACAGGTGAAGGCCGATCCGAAGAACGTCCAACTCAAGCGCGAGCTGTCGGTCTGGTTCAATCGACTCGGCGATGCCCAGCTCACGCGGCCGATGGTCGAAAGGGCCCTGGAGATGTACCAGAAGGCGCTGGATCTATGCGAGGCTCGCGTGAGGGCCGATCCTCGAAGCATCGAGGCGCAGGAAGACGTTTCGCTCACATTATCTAAAATCGCTCGGCGCAAGAGCTCGGCAAACATCCTGTCGCGGCGCGATTGTATTACGAGAAGCTGCTGGCACTTGGCCGGCAGATAAGCGAGCAGATGCCGGCTAGCGCGAGTGCGCGGGGGCGGGTCGCTGCCGCTTGCGAAGTGATGGGCCAGTTTCTCGCTCGCTCCGGTGACTGGCCGGCTGCATTGAATTACGCCCAGCAGGCGCTCGAGCACGCACGGGCCGCGCGGACGCTTGCGGGAGAGGAGCAGCCGTTCGAGTGGGATTTCTCGATCACGTTCCGGAACGTTGCGGACGCTCAGGTCGCGATGGGCCGGACCAAGGAGGCGACCCAGAGCTACGAGGAAGGGATCAAGGCCGACCCGAAATGGGCGCAGCTCTACAACACGGCTGCCTGGCTGCTCGCGACGTCGTGGGATGATTCCGCGCGGAACGGTAAGCGGGCGGTCGAGCTGGCCACGAAAGCCTGCGAGCTCGCGGAGTGGAAAGAGCCGAATTATCTGGATACGCTTGCCGCTGCATTCGCCGAAGCGGGCCAGTTCGAGGAGGCGGTCAAGTGGCAGAAAAAGGCAATCGAGCTTTCCCAAGGGCTCGACGCCGCCATACGGGAGCAGTTGCAGGCGCATCTCAAGCTTTACGAAGCCCGCAAGCCCTATCACGAGGCGCGGCCGAAGCCAACGGATGCGGCCTTGCCGGGGCAGCCTGCAGGACGCTGAATCGTTCGGCGGGGAAGACTGAATGAGGAACGGGGGGCGTGAAGGTGAGCGGGGGCGATGAGGGATGCACGAAGCGAGGGAGTGAAGCAATGACGGGTCGAGGAATGCACGGAGGCTTGTTTTTGTCGGATCGCGCGGAGCGTCGAGGAGAAGCATTCCGACGCAGGGCGTCGGAACGACGAGTCAAGAAATGTAGCATGCCTCTGTTTTTCTCGCCGGACGACGCAGAGCGTCATGGAGAACGTTCCGACGCAGAGCGTCGGAACGAGGAAATCGGCTGGAGGATGGGTGGTGAGGCGATCGTGGGAAGGCTGAACGGTGTCTGTCCTCATACACACGAGTCGTTACCGACTAACCGTCCAGCAGGCGGTCTCGCATCGGATGGTCTTGGATTGCTGACTTTTCAGAGGCGGAAGCCGGCTTCGGATAACCGTCCGACGGGATTGAATTCTGTGCCTCTTTGGCGTCGCGACGAGCACACATGACGCCAGCGTGAGCGAGACAAATAAACGATGGGGCCAGGAGGTAGAGGCCGGGCCAGCCGATCATTTCCGAGGCGGTGCGCGATTGCCAGACTGTGTCTGCAAGTGCCGCCGCGACCAAGATCATCGAGGCGATGACCAGCGAGCATGCTGCGAACAACGTGTAGGCAGCAAGGATGTCGACTCGCGTGGCTTTCTCCGCGATCGATGATTGAGTCCGAGAAGCTATCATTTCCAACAGCTCCGGATTGTCAGGCTGAATGCCTGACCCACCTGATTGTATCTCCGCACCTTGCAGAACTATATCCAGGCGATGATCGGAAATCTCGAAATCATCGCTTGGATTCTGAATCGGACCGTGTGGATTGATCCATTCGAAGCGCTGGACGATGCGGAACGATACCTCCTATTTCGGGGATTCCGAGCAGTTGTTTGACGGAATCGGCGGCGGCGAGAACGTCTCGAGTGTCAGCGGTTGTCAAAAGCTGGGTTTGGAGTTGCTCGACATCCGTTGCGCTCACGGGACCTACAGCGGAGATAAGTGGCTCATAACCGGCTTGCAGGGCGTAGCTGGTGTGCAGGCCGCCGATGTCGTATGGGTAGGTCGGGAGCATGCGCAAGCAGCGGTGGAATTCGATCTCCAGGCGGAAAAGGGATTCGAGAGGAGACACGGCGGTGGGGCTCCAGCGGAGCGGGAGAGTGTGACACTGGCAGTGCAGTATAGTATATTTTTGTGCATTACTTCCGTAAAGTGGGTGACGGGACGTACCCATGTGTCGTTGTCGCACTGGGCCGCTCCCCATTTTTGGGTCCACCGCATAAGGGAGACGTCATTGAGCATTTAAATACGAGCACGCGTATGTCGCTTTCTCTGCTGATGAGGTCTCCTTCCGTCGCAGGCAGTGCTGAACTCTTTGGGCGTCGCGTAGCCAAGTGAGCTATGAGGCCGGACCGCGTTATATTCTCGCCGGTACCAAGACGCCTTCGCTCGGGCATCTGCTACATCCTCGAATTCAACTCGCTCCAGAAACTCGTCGCGCAAGCGACTGTGAAAGGATTCGATGTATCCGTTTTCCCAAGGGCTTCCCGCGGCCACGGGAAGCGGCTCTGCCCCTACGTCAGGCAGCCAGTTCACCAGCGCCTCACAAATGGACTCCGATCCGTTATCGCTTCTGATACGCGTCGGAGCTCCACGCCGACCGGTGACTCGGGCCACAATCCGCCGAACTTCGGGTCCGGCGATCGACGTCGCTGCGTGCAGCACCAGGCACTCACGAGTATATTCGTCCACCAGCGTCAGCCACTTGAGCGGGCGGCCATCGGCCGTCCGATCGTGGATGAAGTCGCAGGTCCAAATATCGTTCTTGAACTGGGCCGGCTGATTGACGCAGCTATTCGCGCTGGTCCCCGGTTTCGGGCCAAGTTTCCTGGTTTTTCGCAGCCTTACAGGCCGCTTCAGCCCCAGCGAGATCCAGAGCCTCCGCACGCGTTTGATATTGATCGTCCAGCCTCGCCGCAACAGTAGGGCGTGGATCATTCGGTACCCGAAACGCGGGTGTCGACGGGCCAGCCGTTTGATCTCGCGATTCAAGGCCGGCTCATCGGAGCGGTGTGTTTGACGGTATCGCAGCACCGAGCGAGACCGGCCCAGGATGCGGCAGATTCGCCGCTGTGAGATATTGTACTGTTCACCGACGTAATCAGCGGCCGCTCGCTGCTGATTTGGGCTCACCACTTTTTTTTTGAAATGTCTTGGAGTATCTGCTTGTCCAGCAGCAGCTCGGCGACCAGCTTCTTGAGTCGATCATTCTCAATTTCCATCTCGCAGCACCGGCGATCTGCGTCAACCTTCTCAGGGTCACGTTTGTCTCGCCAGCGATAGTACATCGACTGACTGATGCCGTGTTTACGACAGATGTCAGACACGGTCAGTTTCTTGGCCAGATCTCGGTCGGCTTCCTTCAGGAAGCGCGTAATGTCGTCGGCGGTCCATCGCCTTCTCATGGGTCCCTCCGTGGGCTAGTCTACCGGGAGTCTCCCTTATTGGCTGGACCAGTTTTTGGGGAGCAGGCCAGTCACGGGAGCTCGCGCTTCCCCTTACGTTCGGTGAAGTAGTTGAACACTTCCTGGACGTTGCCCGTCACGCTCGCGACGAGCATTCCGCCGGGCGTCTCCGGAACCGGGAACAGGGTGCCCAGCTCACGTTCGACGCGACGACTCATATCCTCTTTTTTGAGTGACGTGAGCGTGGCCGGAGTGATCGACTTCTTGAGCTCGCCCAAGGGCTGACCGCGTTCAACCCCCCGGGAGACCTTTTCCGTAATCTCTTCGACGTATCCGCGAAACTGGGACAACACGGACTTCCCCTCCTGGATGGACCCGTGTCCCGGGATCACGCGGTCAAACTCGAGCGACTCGAGTGCCCTTAACGTGGCAGGCCACTCGTCCGGGAAGCCGTCTCCCATGTACGGAAGCAGGCCGTGCATCAGGTCGCCCGTTGCGATCACCCGTTCCGATGGGACGAAAGCGACGACGTCACCTGCTGTGTGTGCGCGACCCAGGAAGAGAAGATGGACCTCCCGGCCGCCGCGATGGAGGACCAGTCGCCGCTCAAAAGTCATCGACGGGAGAGTCAAGCGCGGTGGCGCCATTTCCTTTCTGTATTCCTCGAGGCCTTCGATGTGTGCCCGGAGAATGGCGCGTTCCGATTCGTCCTTGCTCGCTTCGAGCTTGCTGCGAAGCGCGGCGACTTGCTGTGGCACAGCGTCGATCGACTCCTTGAGCCGTGACATTCCAAGTTTCTCCATCCACTCTCGTGTCTTCAACGACGAGATCACCTCGACGTTGCGCCGAATACCTCGGGATAGGCTTCGTTGCCCATGGCGTGGTCACCGTGAAGGTGGCTGTCGACCACATACGCGCACTGGAAGCTGGGTGATCTCGTCCCTGATCTGCCTGATCAGGGCTTTTGCCGCCGACGGTTTCGAATGGGTGTCGACGACCAGAACGTGGTCGCGATTGACGATAATCGCCGCGTTGCAATTCAGCATCGCGGTTGGCTTCGCGATCGCGCCGTAAATGCCGTCCGCCACCTTCTTGAAGTCGAAGAGGGTGGCTCGAGCCTGGCCGCGCGGCGGAGCCGGGTTGTCGTCAACGAACGTCTTCACCAGCGATTTCAATGGCGAGCCGCTCGCGGTGGACAGGAGCCCAGCGGTCATCAATTGCCCCAAGACTTGACGGCGGGTCGGTTGAAAATCAGGAGTGAGTACGGCTCGAGCCGCGGAGTGTGTTCGAATCGGCTGGCCGCGGTGAAGATGGGAATGGTGGTCGTGATGGCCGCGGGAATTCGACTGACACATGTCGGGCCTCGGAGGTGCTTGCAAGGTGATGAGTCAGATCCGCAATGGGTGTTCGCCGTCGAATCATCAATACCCTGCTCGATCGCCCGGAACAACCGCATCTGGCGGGCGAGAGACCTGGCCGGGATTATTTCCCGCGCTCGAGGCAATGCTCGTCAGCGGGTAACGACGCTTCGAGGTCAAGCCGCAATGCAACCGGAGGAGATCGGGCGCTGGGAAATCGCCCTGGCCGCCGGGGGTGAGCCGACCAACTGCATCGAGCCGGCCGTCAGTCGTCACTATCGTCCGATTCGGAATCGTCGTCCGACGAATCCTCGGCGGTGGGGACCGGGGTGAACTTGGCGTCCGACCTGAACGCGATCGGCAGGATGCCACGTTTCCGCGCGTCGGCCACCGAGATGATGATAAAGCCGGATTCTTTGGCGTCCTTGAGCTTTTCGGCGTGTTTCGCGAGGTTGTCGCGCCCGACGATGAACGCGGCGGTGAACGTTATCCACGAGGCTTCCTCCGCTTCGTCCTCGTCGACGACATCACCCAGCTCGTCGACCTCCTCGGCGTCTCCCTCCAGGCTCGCGCCGATCAGGGTGGTCTCCAGCGCGGCGATGTTCTTGCCGTGCTTGTCTGCCTGGAACGCCACGTAGCAGTGCCCCGGGATGAGGACCAAGTATGGCTCAATGCCGACCTTCCTCAGAAGAGAGGCGAAAAGGAATCGACGATTCCCTCGTCGAGGGCTTCACGGAGGACCTTCTCGACGAACGGGTGCTGTTCGTTGACATAGGCGGCGAACATGAACCGCACGTCGGTGACCGACTTGCCGTCGACGATCATTCTCGGGCAATCGTTGATGGAGCGAAGAATGATCGTCTCGGTCTTCTCCTCGGCCGGTTGATCGTCGATCTCGAGCCCATTGAGCCGTTTGGAAGTTCGCTAATTGACAGGCCGACTTTGGCCCGTCACTAATCAGTGTGTTTTCGTGAGAGAATCACAAATTTCAAAGTTTGGCCTACCCGATGTTCCATGCCGGCTCGGTTCCGCGGATCAAGAGCAAGCGCACGCTCGTCATGAACGAGACTGACGTGCATGGCGCCGTCACTCAGCGGACTCGTCCAGCCGCGCAAATCCTACTCAAGGACGCACCGCAGCCGTCGTACAAAGCCGTCCGCACACTCGACGGCGAACATTTTGCGTTGGCTTGGGGAGGGCCCTACGTCAACTCGGATAATGCCGTCGAAATCCGCACCATCGACAAACTCGTTGATTGTATCTCCGGGCTGGCTCCGCCAATGCATCTCGCGGGGCGGAGGCTCGTCGCCAGCGGCCCGCTGTGTGGCGGCCAAAGCGCCTCGGCGCGCGTCTTCGATCTCGACAAGCGAAGTTACATCGCCGAATTGCCCGTGGCGGCGCCTTACGCGACGTCAAGCAGCGGCCTCGTGTTTGGCCGCATTCGCCGTCACTACAACTTCGAGAGCGGCCCCATCGTCGACCCGTCGCTGTCGGCGCAGTTTCCCGAGCTGCGCGCGATCATCGATGCTGACGGCGGGGTGCTGGTGTGTTGCGACCACGATGGCAAGGTCGCTTTCACCATCAGCCAGGAGGAACTGGCCCAGCCGTACGCAGAACTCACCGGTCTCATCCTTTCACGCGACGAAACGACCCTCTATTACTGCGGAGGTCAGTCGGTGGGCGCGTTGGATGTTTCCGGCGGCCGAGTCCGCTGGGTGCGGCACTTCGGGACAAATCAGGGCGAACACTTCGTCGCCCTGCGAGCGATCGCGCTGTCGCCCGACGAGGCACGCTTGGCCGTTGCGGGATCCGCAGGATCGATGGAGCCGTCCATTCGCACACTCTCGACGCTCGACGGCAATGAACTCGACAACGTACGTTCGGACGGCCGATTGGACGCACTTATTTTTCACGGCTCGACCCTGATCGCGACTGGCAACGCCGGCCGCCTCATTCTGCTCGACGAATGCAAGCAGCGTCGCGAGATGAGGGCAGCTAAGTCCGGCATCAACGATGTGGCCGTCCTCGCAGGAGGTCTATTGTGCGCGTGCGATCAGCGCCAACTGCGCTACCTGCCGCTTCTCGATGACGAATAGCGTTTCGGCGATCCAGAAATCACCCCTGTTGGGCGTGTTCCAGATTTCACCAACCACATACAGGAGCGGTTCAATGCCGACCCAAGGCCTTCCGAGGTCGCGGACGTGCCGGCTTCGAATCAGCTTGCGGGCGTTGACGGTCTTGGTCCTAGCAATCGGGGGTGGCCTTGGCTGGGCCGTTCACGTTGCCCGCCTCGCGCAAGTACAGCGGGACGCCGTGGCCGCAGTTAGAAAAGCGCGCGGCAGGGCCTTTTACGAATGGGAGTACAAGCCGGGCCGTTCGACGTATTACTGGAAAGGCGAGCCCTCAGCCCCTAAGTGGCTGGTCGAATGCGCGGGTGTCGATTATTTGGGCCACGTCGTAGCCGTAACGCATGGTGGCTGGGTCAGTCACTCCGGAGTGTTTTCCGATGAGGACATGGTTCACGTCGGGCGACTTACGGGATTGGTAGACCTGTGGCTTCTAGAATCGTCGGTCTCGGACGGCGGGCTCGCTCATCTCAAGGGACTGACCAGCCTCGAAAGGCTGAGTCTCCACGGGAGTCGTGTTACTGATGCCGGCTTGGTCCATCTCAAGGAACTGAGACGCCTCAGAGAATTGTGCCTCAGTAGAAGCCGGATTACCGACTCAGGGTTGCTGAACCTGCAAGGACAGTTCGGCCTCCAAGATCTAGATATCAGCAACACGAAGGTCACCGACGGTGGACTGGCCTCGTTAAAGAGGTTCGCAAGGCTTCACACGCTCGACATCTCAGAAACCGAGGTCACGGGTGCCGGCTTGGTCAGGCTCGCAGAATTGACCGCCCTCAAGCATCTTCGCCTTGGCGGAAACAACGTGACCGATGCCGGGCTCTTGCACGTGAAGGGACTAACCAACCTGGAGACTTTGACCCTCATGGACACTAAAGTGAGCGACGCCGGATTGGCATTCTTGTCTGGGCTCGTTCGCCTCCAGACGCTCGACATCCAGAGCAGCGGCGTCACCGACGCCGGCCTGGTTCATCTCAAGGCCCTGAATCATCTCAAAGAATTGCGGTTGCAGGGAAGCAAGGTCACAGGTGCCGGGCTGGCGCATCTGAGCGGGTTGGTCAGCCTGCAGGATCTGGACCTCAGCTTCAGCAGCGCGAGTGATGCCGGGCTGTTGTCCTTAAAGGGTCTAGATAATCTTCAGGTGCTCGAGCTCCAGGGGAGCAAGATCACCGACGCGGGCATGTTGCACCTGACAGGACTGCGCAATCTCCGGTATGTAGATCTTGGCTACACCCAGGTCAGCGATGCCGGCCTGCAGTCCTTGAGCGGTGTTGCGAGCCTTCGTATGCTCTACATTTCGAACTCCAAAATCACGGAAGCCGGAGTGAAACAGATTCAAATGGTTCTGCCTAACATCACGATCAACCGATGAGGTCGTTAACGTTAGCCGTAAAGTCTGATTAATAATTCACGAGTGCCAGTCAAAGCCGCACGCGAGGCACTGGCGAGCGAGCGGCGTCCGGACGGCCCGCATCGTGGACATCGATTGACTTCCAGAGTGCCGTCCCGGATAGCCCCGAGAACCCTCTCCCGAATGCTCCGATCATTCATGCGACTTTGTGGTCGTCACTGAATGGCTCTCCCTTGTTTATCGAGGCCGGGAGTGAGCGGATCGCAAGCTGCGCTGCCTGACGATAGTGCGCCAAAGTGACCCGATCCGGCTCGCTGGATTCGGCGGCGAACTGCCGGGCTCGCATGGCGACCTCATCCGCGAATAGTGACTTCCAGTAGATCAGTGCCTTCGCGGCCTCGACATCGATACGAAAATCCGCGTTTTTGCTCATCGCAACCTCCCTGTCGCTTGTGGGTGCATGACTTCAATGGAAGTTCGCTACCGAAACTGCGACGGCGTGCTCCGTCCCGAACGCCGAGCAAAGTTCGATTGTGCTCAACCTCGCCGCAGTTTGACAAGCCACGCTTGCGACGTGCTTTCGCGCCGACGCAAGGCGGCATCGTCGGGTTGACCGATCAATTACTCGATGCGTGCGTCGGCAGCGACGTGGAATTCAAGCGGGTCGGGAACCGGTGCGTTTGCAACTGGACCGTCAACGGGGAAACAAAGGAGGAGGTAGTGCCTCTGCCGCCCGACGCCTTCCGGACGGTCCTGGCTCGCATCGCCGCCCTTTGTAACGAATATAGCCCAGACGCTGTGACCCCGTACGGCGGAGAAGGTCTGCTGACCGTCAAGGGACCCCCGCTGACGGTCGTTCGTGTGGCATTTTAAGACGGCGCGCGCTCCCAGGTCATCCACCGCTCGGCCCGCGTAATCCGGTGGGCAAGTGCCTGGAGCCGCCAGCACGCGGCTCCTGGCCGAGTCGGGAACGTCCTGGAGCTCGAGCAGGCTCTTGAGCACGCGGCCGGTCCTGCCTCCGCTGTCGATCTTCTCGATATTGGCGCGGGCCTCCGCGGAGACAGCCCGCCCGCAGGTCACGGACGCTTCTCTCAGCAGCTCCAGCAGCGCGACCACGTTCGCCGAGGCGCGGCGGGCCGTCACTCTATCAGCCAGAACCTGGTCCAGGGCACACGCGACGACATGGGCATGGAGCGCGGAAGCCCGGGCGACGTCTCCGAGCGTTTTCGCCCAGCGGTTGGCCTTGGCGAAGCCGACTGAGGACTGGGCCTTGCTCGGCCCTCGGCTGGTATCTCGGGTCGGCGCGAACCTCCCAGCGCCAGACAGTCCGAAGCGACTCGCCCAGCTTGGCCGCGTCGATTCGGCCGTCGTCGATAGCCGCGATCAGGACGTCGGTCACCAGGCCGGTAAGCTCCGGCACCTTCGCGGTCAGCCCGACGCCGATGAGCAGACTGGCCATCGGCCTTAGCGGGACATCAGGATTGAGCAGAGGGGTGAGGTATTCTCGACACTTCGGCTCGTCCGTGACGTTGTCGGTCGATCTGACAAGCCGCTTTAGACCACCCGCGAAGAACGATTCGAGGGCGGAAGGCCAGATCGTGGCCTGGCTGGGCCACTGATTGGCCAAGAACGAAACTTGCGAGTAATCGTGAAACAAGACTGTTGGCAAGTCGGCCCTATCCGCCGCTCCCTCCGGCAGCTCGGGCAAAAGGCCAATATTGAGCAGAGGGACGTCATAGGGCTGCTCGACACTGATGGCGTTGAGATCGTAGATAGCCGCTTGACCCGCGTCTGGCCCCAGCCCCGGATGCCTGGCCAGGACGGCCGGGTCGTCGCTCCAGGGCGATCGCGACCGGGCAGCGGCCACCCAGAGTGGCGCCGAGTCGCCGATCGGCTCTTTTTTCGAACCCAGGGCATAGCGGATGGCTGCGCCGGTTCGTCGCGCAGGTCCCTGGCCGCGGCCAGAGCTTCGCCCCGGTGATCCGGAGCCAAGCGAAGCAGCGCCATGATGAGATCCTCGGTGGGCATGGCGAATGGGAGCCTGGACCACTTGTGGTATCGTTCGACGAAGACACGCGGGTCGATCCAGCCGCCGGCGTGCGTGGGTGTCGCCAACAGTGGTGCAGCACGGCCCTCGGCGATCCGCTCTGCATTCGCGCGAGCCCATAGCGAGGTGAACCCGAGCAATCCCTTGCTCCGCTTCAAGGCGCCCGATTGATCAATCTCGCCGGTCAGCCAGCTCAGAGCGATACGCTGGAGCGAAAGGAGCGAACGTCCCGGAAACTGCCTGAGTCCCTCCAGCCGGTTCCGGACGCGCGCGGTCAAGGGCGCGGTGCGCTTCGCGAAGTCAGAGGGACGGTGATCGCAAAGGCGGGAGATCGCATCGATGCAGCGGTCGAGGTCCTCCGCGGGCTCCGGGTTTTCGATCATTCGCGCAGAGATCGATGAGGGCATCCAGGTCGTCGATTTGCTTGAGCCGGCGCACGGGGTCCAGCCGGGGGAACTCGGTGCCGTCAAAGTCCAGGGCGGGCAGGTCGAACCTACCGTCGCGAAGGCACTCGAGCGCACTCGAAACGCCGGCCAGTTTGGCGAGCCTGGGATCCAGCGCGGCTGCTCGCCGCTTCAGCTCGGTCAGCGGTTCTTCAGCCGATTCGCTCCGGGGCGATTCTGGCCGGGTCTGCTTGCTCCGTGATTTCACCGTTGGCGGAGCTAGCCAGGCTTCGAGCCGGCCGCGGAGCGAAGGATTCAGCGCCTCGACTCGGGTCGCGAGCAGTTCTCGGATCGTTCGGCTGTGCACATCGCCGTGTCGTTCGATGAGATCAAGCGTCGCCTCTTGAATGTCGGCCGACTCGTGCACCAGGGCCTCGGCCGCAACGGCCGCGATGCGATCTTTCTGAGGGGAATCTCCGGCCTGGGTTGCGGCCTGGTCAAGAAGGAAGAGCGCCTGCTTCACCATCGCCTTGGTCCTGGCGTGAAGAATCGGAGCGAGGCGGTCAACGAGCGATGAAGGCTCGAGACGTCCCGCCTTCACGAGCTTTCTGACGGCCTGAAGAGCGAAGGCGACTGTCGAAGGGGTGCGGCTGCCCAGTAAGTCCCGATATCGCGTGACTCTGGCGGCCAACTCCTCGGATGTCGGCTCGAGCCGATCATGGAGCAGGACGAACCAGCGGGCGCGACGCTCTTGCATGTCACGCGAGAGCCCATCAATGGTAGCGTCCAGCAGCCGCTCGCGGGAAATCCTGCCCTTCTTTGCGAGCTCAACGAGGGCGAATTCCCACGACGTCTCGGGCTTGCCGCTCATCTCCTCCAAGGCCGCCAAGCGGCCGATCGAACGCGGCTCAGGCTCTGTCTCGAAGATCCGCCAGATCTCATGCTCGAGCAAGCCCGGATCAGCGAGCAATGCCGCTTTCAGACTGCGCTTGGGGGCTGGGAAGTCGGCGATCATCACTTCCAGCATCCGGTCGATGTATCGTCCACTCCTGGGAGGCGCGCAGAGACCTTCTCTGACCAATCCGCGGATCAGATGCCATCGCGAATGGAACGGATCATCCGATTCGCAAATCAGCTCGACCATTTCGTTCAGCCAGGTGACACGGCGATGGCGCAAGATCCGCAAGACCACTTTGTCCGAAGGCAAGCCATAACGGCGAACGCTTTTCCACTGGCTGAGCGATGCGGTTGCCAGCACTGCGGCCCGGGCGGTGTTGAAGGTTTCAAGGTTCTGTGGTACGTCGCTCTTGGACCGAGAATCCTCCCAAGGGTCCTCAGTCAGCGCATTGCGCAGCGGGGAATCGTCACTCCGGTTCAGCCACGTGAAGAGCCCGGGGCGAACTCCTTTGACGATCGCCTTGAGCCGCGCGACCGCCGTGGCGCCAAGCTTTGCTCGCTCGGCTTCGGGCATGGCTTCCAGAAGGCTCAGGCAGGCCTTGAGGTCGCCTGAGTCGATGAGTGCCTCCAGTTGGGCCGGGGTCATGAGAGGGACCTCAATAGCAGGGCTCGCACACGACTTCCGTCATTGCTCAGGACTTCAGTTTTTTCCACACCGTCTCGATATAGCCGAGGCGCGAGCCGACGCGTTGCTGGTTGCGGAAACTGACGGATCCGAATTCGGCTCCGCCGACAACGAGTTCGGAGCCGACAATCGTGCGGGCAATACCCTGCCGAGTTCAGCGCTTGCCCGACCTCCGGGGCGAAGCCTCCGTGCACGAGCATGAATTCCGGGTCGATATCGCCGAAGAAATCGAGGATCTCAGTCAGGCTGTCCAGGTCGCCGACGTTGAAGCAGAAAACGCGGCTAGGTGGCCAGGGTGCTCGCTCCAGGCTTGCGATCGTCTTGCCGAAGCGCGCGACCAACGATCCCTCCTGTTCGGGGGGTTGGGTCTCGTTCGGCGCGATGTGCTGTTCAAGTTGCAAGGTCAGTTCGGTTGCGAGCATCGGCGGTTGCCGCATAGATTGTCCTCAATCCCATCCAGGATGCCGCGCCTTTCAAACGATTGTAGTAGAATCGATGGAGTTTCTTTAGTTGCTGGATAAATACTTGGTTCAAATCCCGTCGCCAGCCTGGCGGTGGTAACTTGTTCTTCCATGCAAGAATTGCCAGGATGATTCGCGCAATAAAATCTGCGACAAGCTGGCAACGTGGCGCTCCGCTCGCCCGAGGGGCGTTCTGGGCGGGTTGCTCGGTTCGCTCGTGTGGGACTGGCTACAGATCGACTTTTTTTTGGGTCGATACCGCCGAGCGGGGCCGGGGGTACGGCCGCGCCTTGCTCCAGCGCGCGGAGGAGGCCGCCCAAGGTGCCGGTTGCTGGCACGCCCGCCTAGACACGTTCGACTTCGAGGCGCGTGGCTTCTACGAGAAGCAAGGTTATGCCGTGTACGGTGCGCTCGGCGGCTTCCCGCGAGGGCATACGCAGATCCACCTGCGCAAGGCGTTGCGGTGAACCTCGTCAGGCCAGCGGTCTCGGCTCCGATAGCGGCTTCGCTCGCCGGTTCGTTGAGATCGCGGGGCGGATTCCAACGCCGTCACGCGGCAATATGGACTGCCGGTCGAGACGCTGGCAAGGCGGGGCGATCATGACTGGTCGCGCGCCGTGGCGGCGTATCTGGTCCGGCGCTGGACGGACGCGCCCTGAGGGAGGTCCCCACGGACTTGGGGCTATCGCGCGCCGGCAGCGTCCCCAACCTCACGCGGCGCGTGGAGCAAGAGCTACCCCGATCCGCCTCGCTGCGAGGATCGTCTCCAGCCCGGCCGAAAAACAAAAACCAAAGGCTGCCCCCTTTTCACTCTAGTCGGTGTCCCCTGCGCGCGTCGGTCTGATCGATGAATGGCACGTAGATTTCTCATATCACGTTCGGGCGAATTGACATAGGCAAAAACGGCCTCTCTTGCGTAGATGAGGTTTGGCAACACACCCATCATCGGCAAGGAGGCGCGTGCTGGAACGACAGAATCTTCACGCCACTCGTGACACTCTGGGTGTTCCTGAGACAAGTGCTCAGCGCCGACCCCTCCTGCCGTGCCGCGGTGGCCCGGCTGATTGCGCATCGCGTTTCGCAGGGTCTTAGACCGTGCAGCTCGGAGACGGGGGCTTATTGCCAGGCGAGGGAGCGGCTGTCGGAGCGATTCTTCTCTATCGTGGCCAGTCTGGTGGGGCGAAAACTAGACGCAAGCGTTGACTCACAATGGCTGTGGAAGGGCCGCCGCGTATACCTGTTCGACGGCTCGACGGTCTCGATGCCCGACACCGCGGAGAACCGCAAGGAATACCCTCTGACCTACAATCAGAGGCTGGGGACAGGGTTCCCCATTGCGCGGATTGGGGCCCTCATTTCGCTGTCCTGTGGAGCGATCCTCAAGCTGGCGATCTGCCGTTACGCCGGGAAAGGCCAAAGCGAGCTGGGGATGCTGCGCAAGTTGTGGGGCGTGTTTCGCCGCGGCGACGTCTTGGTAGCGGATCGCTTGATGTGTGCCTGGACCGAGATGGTGATGCTCCAGCAATGCGGCGTCGACTGCATCTTTCGCCTCACATCACACCGCACGGCCGATTTTCGCCGTGGAATGCGTCTCGGCAAAGATGATCACATTGTCAAATGGATGAAACCGAGGAAACCGCGTTCGATCGACCAGAAGACGTACGACGCACTCCCCGAGTTCCTACTGGTCCGAGAGTGTCGCATCCGTATCGAGCGACCAGGCTTTCGCGTTCGCTGCCTCGTCATCGCCACGACGTTGCTAAACACCGACGAATACACCAAGGACGATCTCGCTCAGGCCTATCGCGGTCGTTGGAACGAGGAACTCGATTTGAGATCGATCAAGATCACGATGCAGATGGACATGCTGCGCTGCATGACACCGGAACAGGTCCACAAGGAGATTTGGACGCACGTCTTGGCTTATAACCTGATCCGTAAGATCATGGCTCAAACGGCCAGCCAACACGGAATCGCGCCGCGATCCATCAGTTTCAAGGCGACGCTGCAGGTGCTGACGGCCTTTCAGCCGGTGATCAGCCAGCAAGCACATCGTGGAGTCGAGCACCTGAACTCGCTCAATCAACAAATGTTGCGGGCCATCGCCCAGCACCGAGTCGCCGATCGCCCCGACCGCTTCGAGCCTCGCATGACGAAACGACGACCGAAAAACTACAACCGCCTGAGAAAGCCGCGAAAGGAGATCAAACTCGATATGATCAAGTGAGTTGAAAAAATCTACGTGCCATTCGTGTCGTCGGACCGACGCGCGCAACGCGGATCGCGGTTGGTAGGCTAGGGCGAAGTCCCCAACAGAGAAGGAATTCTGTTCGCTAGTTCAGCAGTGCGCTTTCTGCTACGGGTGGCGCACTACACCTGACGATTTTGTCGCGGGGTCACGCGAACTCGGCAATGTGTTCGTCCCGAATCGAATCGTGTCTGCTCATGAGGGTCGTGGACGCGATGATGCAGCGGTCGAATCGTTTGAGGATAACGCGACGGCGAGCATCTTCCTGAGCCATAGCAGTCAAGACAACGAGGTCGCCGGGGACCTCGCACGTCGGCTCAAGGAACACGGCTACGACTCAGTCTTCCTGGATTTCGACCCTGACTCCGGGATCAGGGGAGGGCGCGACTGGGAGCGCGAGTTATACCGAAACCTCAAGCTCGCAGGAGCGGTCATCGTTCTGTGCAGTCCAAGCTCCATGGCCTCACGATGGTGTTTCGTCGAGATCGCGCAGGCGAAGGCGCAGGGCAAGGCGATTTTCCCGATCACGATCAGTCCGTGCCAGGTCGAACAAATCCTGACCGACCTTCAGGTGATTGACTTGACCACCGTGGGGGCGGATGAGGCCTATCGGCGGCTCTTCGACGGCCTCCGAGCCGCGGGGCTCGATCCGGGGGAAAGTTTCCACTGGGACTCGAGGCGGCCCCCGTTTCCGGGGCTGAATTATTTCGAGGCCCAGGACGCTGGTATCTACTTCGGCCGCGAGGACGAGGTGCGCCAGGTGATCGAGACGTTGACGCGGATGCAGCGCCGGGGGGAGCCACGTCTGCTGGTGGTGATTGGCTCGTCAGGGAGCGGCAAATCGTCGCTGGTACGCGCCGGAGTCTTGCCGAGGCTCGGCAAGGATCGTTCTCGCTGGGCGCTCGTCGCTCCGTTTCGTCCTGGAGCCGATCCGATTAGCGAGCTGGCTCGATCGTTGTTCTCGGCGTTTCCCGAAGGCTCAGGCCGACCCGACTGGAAGGCCATCCGCGATCGCCTCAGAGGCGAGTCCCGCGCGGCAAACCCGGGCGAGGGTTCCGCCGCACTCGCGAGCTCCGTGCTGACCGAGTACGCGGACGACCTGACAATGCTTCTCGGCCGCCGCGAGGCGTCTGTGCTCCTGGTTGTGGATCAAACCGAGGAGCTATTCCAGAGCGCTGTGGGTGACGAAACCTCGGCCTTTTTCAACGTGCTCCGGCGAGCGACGGAGCGGCCCGGTGGCCGGGTTTTCGGGCTGTTGACTCTCCGGTCCGACTTCCTGGGCAGCTTTCAGAACCACCTTGACCTCCGTGGCGTCGCCTTTGCCGACCTGCCCCTCGGCCTTTTGCCTGTGGAGCATTTCCCCCAGGTGATCGAACGCCCGGCTGACCGAGCGGAGATCACCCTGGAACCGGGGCTTGTGTCCTCGATGATCGCCGACGCGCGGACCGATGACGCGTTGCCGTTGCTGGCCTTCACCCTTCGCGAGATGTACGAGCGGACGCGCGATCAGGAGCGGTTGACCCTCAAGGTGTACCGCGACGACCTGGGCGGCATCAAAGGGGCGGTCGCCCACGTCGTCGAGCGGATCAAGACCGATGTCACATAGACGCCCGAGGTAGGCCGGGCACTTCGGCGGGCATTCCTCAAGCTGGTGCGGGTCAACGACGAGGGCCAGTTCATCCGCCAGCCCTGCCGCTGGGCCGACCTGCCCGACCTGGCCGCGCCGGTCCTCGAAGCCTTCGTGAAGGCGCGGCTGCTCAGCTCCAACGGCGACCTGGTCGAGGTGACCCACGAATCGCTTTTCCGCGTCTGGCCCGAGCTGGCCGGCTGGCTCGACGAGAGCTGGGAATTGATGCTCTGGAAAAAAACATACTCGACGAGATGAAGGACTGGCTATCTCACGACCGTTCCCCGCTTTATCTCCTGAGCGGAGCCCGAGTCTCTGAGGGCCGTCGCTGGCTGGCCAGCAACGTCGACGACTTTCCGGGCCTTGGGGGTGAGTACATCACCGCGAGCATCACCGCTGAGGATGCTCGGATTGCCCGAGAGCGCGCCCAGGAACAAAAGCTGCGGTGGCTCGCGAGCTGTCTGGGCGTCGCCGCGGTCGTGGCTTCGTTGGTTGGTGTTTATGCATTCAATCAGCGAAACGAGGCGAAGACGCAACGGAATGAAGCCAACACGAAAGCGAAGGCGGCTGGTGAGGCGGAGACTAAGGAGAAGAATCAGCGACTGATCGCGGAAAAAGCGACCAAGCGAGCGGAGGCCCAGGCAAAGATCGCAACCTTACGCCAGTTCGCCGCTCTCTCAGCGGCCGAACGAGACAAGCGATTCGACCGCTCGCTTCTCCTCGCGGTTGCAGCATTCCGGACTGAGAACACCTACGAGGCACGCGAAAGCCTCTACCAATCACTACAGCAGAGACCGGGACTCACATCGTTCTTGCACATCAATGAGGGTTCCCTTACGAGCGTGGCCTTCAGCCCCGACGGCAAGACCATCGCTGCCGGATACGGCCCTTCTCGCGGCGGAGTGGTGTTGTGGGACGTGGCCACGCGAAAACGGTTGGCGGACCAGCCGCTCACCGTGAGAGAGGGCGGCGTTCAGCATCTGACCTTCAGCCCGGACGGCAAGACGCTCGCCGCCGCATGCCGCATCGACAAAGCTCATGGCGGCGTTGTACTGTGGGACGTGGCCGCACGAAAACGCCTGGCAGACGAGCCGCTCACCGTCAAAGAGGGCGTCGTCTGGAGCACGATTTTCAGCCCGGACGGCAAGACCATCGCTGTGCTGTACGGTGGATTCGGTGGCGTGGTACTGTGGAACGTGGCCACACGAAAACGGTTGACGGACAAGCCGCTCACCATGACAAATGGCCGCTTTTTCACGATGGCCTTCAGCCCCGACGGCAAGACCTTCGCCGCCGGATACCAGATCATTTCCGGAGCTGGCGGCGTGGTACTGTGGGCCGTGGCCGCCCAAGCTCTCGTACAGAGCCTCCCGTTTCGACCACTAATGTTGGCGATCGAGCCGCTCACCGTGGGCGAGGGAAAGGTTGAGAGCGTGGCGTTCAGCCCCGACGGCAAGATCATCGCCGCGGGATATGGCCTGATTCAAGGCGGAGTGGTGTTGTGGGACGTGGCCACGCGAAAACGGTTGGCGGACCAGCCGCTCACCTTGAGAGAGGGCGGCGTTCGGCATCTGACCTTCAGCCCGGACAGCAAGACGCTCGCCGCCGGATACTACGCCTCCATTGATGGCGGCGTGATGCTGTGGGACGTGGCCAAACTAGAACGCTTGGGGGACGGTCCACTCACCGTAAAAGAGGGACAACTTCCGGCTGTGGCCTTCAGCCCCGACGGCAAGAACATCGCTGCCGGATACCGCGCCTACGACAACAGCGGGGACGGTGTGATGCTTTGGGACGTGGCCGCACGAAGACGCCTGGCGGACGAGCCGCTTAACGTAATCGAGGGCAGTGTCGAGGGCGTAGCCTTCAGCGCCGACGGTAAGACCATCGCCGCCGGATGCGAGGTACACAATAGTGGCGGCGTGGTGCTGTGGGACGTGGCCGCAGGAAAACGGTTGGGGGATGACCCACTCACCGTAACCGAGGGCGACGTCAAGGGCGTGGCCTTCAGCCCCGACGGCAAGACCATCGCCGCCGGATAGTACGCAGGCGATCGCGGCGGCGTGGTGCTGTTTGACGTGGATCTTGAATCGTGGCAACGCCGCGCCGGCCAAATCGCCAATCGTAACTTCACCCGAATGGAATGGCATGAGTATTTCCCCGACACTCCTTACCGCGCGATCTTTCCTGAGCTCCCGGTTCTACCGGAAGTGACTCCAAATTAGACCGCTTCCGGGACGGTCTCCAACCGACAGAACCGCGATGCCGCGCGGCCAGATCAGTCGGCAGGATGGAGCGATCGACCCGGGAGCATTGAGCACGCGACTACGTCTTCCGCGTAGAAAGGCGCAGTCCTTCAGGACGCATCGCGGGCGTTAAGAGGCGGATCCGTCGCGATTCCGCGTCGTTTCGGCCCCTTGACGGGACCATCAGCCGCATGAGCATGCGTCGGAAAGCGCAGGAAATGCATCTTCCGTAACCATTGGCTCAGAGGCCACCGCGATTTTCTATACGGATGGTCACAGGTTAGCGTTGCTATTTGACCATTTCCTATCCCCGGCCAATCCCGCCGAACGCCGGCTGGCGCGATACTCACCCACGGCCGCTTGACCCGTTCTCGGGGGGCAGGTCACGGCAACTTCGCGCTTCGGTCACATCGACCGAAGCCGTTCGCCGCGATTGACCCAGGTTTCTTCCAAGCAGAATTCGCTCTGGTTTGCGAGCATCTGGCCGGTTGTTGCGGAAGCGACTTTGCGGATGCGCGCGGTTCTATCAATTCGGGAATCCACAAAATCCGCGGCGGGAGTTGCGAATGGGCAAACTCGCGCTACATTCTTATTAAAGCGATAGCGGTGGGCTTTGGGGCATCCCGTTGGACGGGAAGGCGATCGCCGGGTCGGAGACGAAAAGATCCTATTTGACCGCATTTGTACAGGGAAACGGAGGTCGAGATGGCAACAGAGGCGCAGATCATACGGAATAGACAGAATGCTAAACATAGCACTGGACCACGCACCGCTGCGGGCAAGAATATTGCACGCATGAATGCAATCAAGCATGGCTTGACTGCGGAGGTTGTTTTGCTGCCGAATGAGAGGCCGCACGAGTTCAATAAGCGCGTTAAAGGTTTTTTCCATCGATATTTGCCGCAGGATCCAGACGAGGTGTTTCTGACGCAGGATGTGGTGTATAGCTCGTGGCAGCTCGAGCGGTGCCGGCGGGCACGATCGGCTCGGATGTATGAGCAAGCCATCACGGGTGACATTGATGAGGAGCGGAGGCAGGAGCAGACGGTGATCGAGCTGGCGCAGATTCTGCTCAAAGCGCCGTTCGGGCGGCCGGCGGCGTGCCCGCGTGGTGCTCTTCCCGACGGGGACGCCGTCAAGGCCTGGACGGGGAGCTTCGAGCTGGATGAGCACCCTGCGCGGGTGGTTCTGCGCCTTGAGGCGAGCCAGTTTGGCGTCCGCTTGCTTATGGAACAGTGGGATACGCTCGAATTGCCGCTCCAAAGAGGACAGGGGTGGGGCGCATCAGAGCGATTCCGAGCGTTGCGGCTGCTGCGAATTCACGGGACTGACGCGTACGTTGACACGAAGCTGACGTCGCTGCTGCACGCGTGTGAAACGCTCGACCCCGGCGCGGGGAGTCTTGTTGCTGAGGTGTGGGGCGAGATGGTATCAGCCCATGAGCTACCTCTGATTGAAAACGATTACCGGCGAAGTCTCCAGTTTCTGCCGGTCATGGACGAAGACGCGGCGCGAAGCGCACTTGATCGCCGTTGTTCGACGCGAGATCACGCGACTCGAAGAACGGGCGCGAGAACACCAGGAACGGGCCGAGCTGAAGGCCGAACTGGGGCCGAATTACGCGGCGTTCGATTTCAGCCGCGAGGGACTGCTCCTGTTGCGATACGAGTTTGCGTGGCTCAGATTGATGGAGCGGAGGAAGAAAGAACTGCACGTGCGAATCGATGAACGACGGAAGAACGGCCAGTACCGCAGCGACCGCTTCATGTCGCCGTCGCCGGGGTGGGTGCTTCCCGAGAAGGAACTGATCGAGGATTCCGGGGACGGTGATCAACGCGATTGTGCCGATTCGGGTGATGAGAACGAGGCAATGACTGGCGGCGATGATGACGTGCCAGTAGGGGAAACCGTGGCAGCGCCGGGGCGAAGTGACGCCGATGGGACCCTCCAGGCGGCCGTGGTGCGAAACGAACCCAAGGCTGAAAGTGATGTCCAGACAGGGATGTCGGATGACAACCGGAGCGTGGTGCGAAACGAACCCAAGGTCGAAAGTGATGTCGAGCGAGTGAGATGCAACGAGAGCGAGACCGTGGCGCGAAACGAACCCAAGATAGGTCGTGAAGCGGAACTTCGGGCGCCGTACGGCGAGGAGGCACTTCAAAACGAAGCCAGCGCGGTGGGTGGACTGTCGCGGAAGGAAGGGGATCGATTCGGTGGTTCGGTAAGCTTCGACAAGATCATGGCGGGCACCATGAGGAATCTGGAGCGGCCGTTGCCGACGATTCGTCTGGGGATTTCGCCGGGTTTCGGCGATGGGAACTCTGGGGGTGGATCGCGCCGCGAGCGAAGACGGAGGAAGGCGCAGGCCCGCGGGCGGGCGAAATGAAGGAGGTGGAGCGTGACGGGTGGAGGCCCGCGCGCGGGGAAAATGTAGGAAATCCCTTCGCGGAGCGAAGGGCGACTATGGCGGACGCGAACACACGGGAAATGTAGGAAATCCCTTCGCGGAGCGAAGGGCGACTATGGCGGACGCGAACACGGGCGAACGGTGGGGTCGGAGACGCGCGCCCAACTCGACAATTATCAAACCGTGCATCCATTGCCTCGGCGTATGAGTGAACGCAATAATTCACACAGAGCCCGAAGCTCGATTGTCCTTTCAAGGAGGCATGGACGGATCATGGTGCGCCGGAAACTGGTTATCCTCAGTGCGGCAACAATTTTCGTCACCATGATCGGGTTTGCGCATGCTGGGATGCGGCGAGGGCACGGTGGTGGCGGCGGGCATGGAGGCGGAGGAGGAAGAGGAGGGCTCTATTCACACGGAGGAGGGCTGGGACGCGGAGGAGGGTTTGTCGGATTCGGGCCGTTCTATGGTGGATTCGGCGTCGGGATACCGTACTTTTATCCGCCGATTTTCGCTGTCGGACCGGGGATGTTCATTGCGCCGATGCCGCTGGGGATGCCGAGCGGGCCGCTGATGCCATTGCCGCCGCCCGGAATACTCCCACCGCCGGCGGGGGCTGCTGCCAATGCCGGAATCAACGCGAGAGGCGGGGGGCGCGGCAAGGCCGCCGACCCGGCCCGGGCGGCGCAACTCATGATCGTGGGGGACAGGCTCCTACGTGCCGGCATCTTGAAAAAGGCCGAGGAGCGCTACCTTCAAGCCATGCGGGCCGCACCCGACCTGGCTGCGCCGCGGCTGCGCCTGGCAATCGTGGCAGCAGGCCGGAGTAATTATGCCGACGCTGCCAGCCGGCTACGCGAGGCGGAGACCGCCGAGCCGGGATGGATCGTCAATACGCCAGATATCCAGGCGATCTTCGGCGAGCCGACCGATTTCACTCGGCAGCTCGCAAAGGTCGAATCGCATGTGAATATCCACCCCGAAGACCGGGATGCCTGGCTCGTGCTGGGGGCAGAGTGGTTTCTGTCGGGACGAACCGCCAAGGCGGCGGATGTGTTCAAGCGACTGAAGGATCCGGACCGGAAGTCGGATGTGGCGCTCACGGCATTTCTTGAGGCTTCCAATCAGGCAGCGGAGCGGAGGGAGAGGGATCGGTAGTGAGGGCGGAGGACGGAGGGCGGAGGACGGGATTAGGATTGGGATTGGGAGTACGACGGAGTACGAGCGCGACTCGAGTGGTTGGGCTTTTCGTTCATGGGCGGGATAGATCGATACTACGCGGCGGCTTGTCAGACGGATTTGCCGTGTTTGCGCGAGCGAGGGGAGCTGGCGGATCGGGTGGGGCGGCTGCTCGCGATGGTCGATCGGGCGGTCGTGGGGTATGAGCCGTTCTTCGATGTGAAGCTCGTGGTTTTTCCGGAGTTTGCGCAGTACGGCGCCGATCTATGAGACGGTCGACGAGCTGCTTGACCGGCTGGCGGTTCCTGTTCCGAATGAGCACACGGATCGGTACGTCAAGAAGGCCCGTGAGCGGGGGATTTATATTCAGACGGGGACGTTTCTGGAGGTGGATCCCAGGTGGCGCGGGGCGGTTTTTAACACGACTTGCTTGATCGGGCCGGACGGGGTGCTAAGCCGCTACAGGAAGGTGAACCCTTGGCTGCCTTGGGAGGTGCACTCCAGCCCGCATGACTTGCCGGGGTATGACGAGCCGCTGTTTCCCGTGGTCGAGACGGAGATCGGGCGGCTGGGGGCGGCGATTTGCTACGACTGGCTTTTCCCGGAGTCGATCCGGGCACTGGCGCTCGGCGGGGCAGAGGTGCTCATTCGCGTGTCGGCGTACATGGACCCGTGGGGGGCGACACCGCCCATGGACTGGTGGACGCTTTTTAACCGGGCGCGGGCGGTCGAGAATTTCGCATTCGTGGTCGCGGCGAACCAAGGGGCGAGCGCCGAGAATTATCCGCCGTTCTCCTGGCCGGGGGGGAGCATGGTGGTGGATTACGACGGGCGGATCCTGGCGCAGGCCGACCCAGGGCCGGGTGAGAAGATCGTGGTGGGGCCTGTTGATCTGGCGGCACTGCGGGCCGAGCGGCAGCGGCGGCGAGGCCATGATTTTCTTTCCCACATCCGGGCTGAAGCCTATACTGATCTTTACGCTCGGCCCATCTTCCCCCCCCGGCGGGCGAACGGCATGAAGTGAGTGCGGCGGAGCCGGCCGGGAATCGACACAAGCGCGTTTGTCATCGTCCTTTTTATTCGTGCGCGCGGGCGAGGTCGGTGCGAATTCGGTCGTTCATCCGGATTGGAATCATTTCATTCATTGAAGGGACTGCGCCATGCGATTGCGATTTATTGCGCGCTGGGGGCTCGTCGCGGCGACGGCGATGGGGTTTCTGGCGGTTTCGGCGTGCGGAACGAGGGAGCCTGAGCCAGGGGCCGCCCAGCCCAAGGCCGCGGGCTCGCTCAAGGATGAGATTCCGAGCAGTGAGCTGGCGGCGGTGATGGCGGCCCATTATGCGGGGCTCGGGCATATGGAGCGGTACGAGTACCGGGACGCGATCGAGGCGTTTCGCGCGGTGCAGAAGCGAGCGCCGGGCTGGATTCCCGGGTCGATCAACCTGGCGATCGCGCTGTTGAACGACAGCGGGGTGAAGGCCGAGGAAGCCAAGAAGAAGGGGATTGCCGCCGCACCGGACAATTTTGGTGAATCGCTCGATTTGCTGGCGGGCGTGCTGAAACGAGACAAGGACAACGCTCATGCACACTTCTGCCGGGGCATCATCCTGGAGCAGCAAGGAAGCTTCGTCGAGGCGCATCAGCATTTCAAGCGTGTGACAGAGATCGACCCGACCGACGCGGCTGCGTGGTACTGGATGGCATGCACGATTCCCGACAAAAGCTACGAGGTGAATAACGCGGAGAACCGAGCCACAGCGATCAGGGAGAAATCGGAGCAGGAGATCGCGCTACTGGGCAAGGCACTCGAGCTCAATCCGTATCTGACGCCGGCGGTGTATCGATTCTTCATGGCTTCGCGATTTGTGATGAGCGCGAAGGAGAGCAAGGAATGGCAGCAGCGTTTCCAGCGGATCAACCCCGATCAGCCGGACTCGGTGCCGGCGCCGGGGCCGGGGGACTCGTTCGGGAAATCTTATGGTGCGATGGGCCGGTATGGGAACGTGGTCAATCCGTTCCCGGAGGTGAAGCGGGTTGAAACGAGCAAGGTGCCCGGGCCGCGGTTCGAGGCGGCTCGGCCGCTGGATGTGAAACTCGGCGAAGGCGAGCGCTGGGCTGAGCGGAAGAAGGATTTCACGGGCAAGGCTCAAGTGACCGGGTGGGCTCGTGGGCGATTTGGCGAGGGAATCTCGGCGTTCGACGCCGACGGAGACGGCAAGCTCGACCTTTATCTGACCTCCGCCGTGGCGGGGCCGAAAGGCGTGCGTGACGTGCTGCTGCTCAACAAGGGCGACGGCCGGTTCGAGGACGGGTCAGCGGCGTTCGGGCTGGCGAGCGATCGGGGCAGCATCGGCGTGGCGGCAGCCGACTTCGACGCGGACAAGCATATCGATCTCTTTCTCACCGCGGCAGGCGAGAATCGACTGTTGCGAAATATCGATGGCAAGCGATTCGAAGACATCTCGTCGCAGATCAAGCCCATGGGGGAACCAGCCGTGTCGCTCATGGCGCGGTGGCTCGATCTCGACCAGGACGGCGATCTCGATCTGTACGTCGTCAACTATTGCGCGGCGAAGGACGCGAGTAAACTTGGAGGCAGGGCGGAGGTGGCAGTCGCCGGTGTGCTCAACTTCGTCTATCGCAACGACGGCCAGCCGCCCGCAGATGCCTCGGCCGCGACGATTCAGGCGCGTGCGCCGGCGGCAACGGCGTATGGCCGCAAGCTGGACAAGGGGCTGTCGATTGCGCTGGTGCCGTGGCCTGGGGCCGGCGATCTTCTTGGTGGTGCGAGGCCGCATACCGGAATCGCGGCGCTGGACGTCGATAATGACCGCGACCTGGACCTGGTGCTGACGGCCGACGGGAACGCGCCGGTGGCGCTTTTGAACGACAGAATGGGCGCATTTCATGAAGCCACGATCGAGGGGATGAAGCCTGACGGGGTCAATGGGCTGTTGACGATGCACCTTGACGCGGACGGACGCGCGGATTTGGTTGCCCCGTCGGAATCGATATTTGGACCGGTGGGAGCGTGGCGTAATACGACAGAGCGTGGAATCGCTGCCAAAACGGCGATCCGGTTTGAGCCATGGCCGAGCGATGTCCATCTTTCGAACCCGGTGCAGGCGGTGGACCTGGATCTGGACGGGCGGGCGGATTTGCTCGGTGTGCAGGGCTTGCCGAACAAGGATGCGAACGACCCGAAAATATCGGTCTGGGGCCGCAACGAAGGGCACCGATTCGCGGGGGATTCGCTGGCGGTGGGATTGGAGGACTCTGGAACGTCGGGCGTGCTGGCGGTCGATCTGGTTGGTGATCCGTTGCCTGATCTGTTGCGGCTCCGTGACGGTAAGAGCCCGGCGCTGGCGCGAAATGCCGGAAACGGGCAGCACTGGCTGGCGCTCAAGCTGGGTGGTTACTGGCGGGTGAAGCCGGAGTTGATGCGGACCAACCCACACGGGATTGGAACGCGCGTGACGCTGGAAGGGCAGGGGGTGTTTGTGCCCTATGACCACACGACGCCGGAGACGGGGCTGGGGCAATCGGTCGCACCGTTCGTGCTGGGGCTGGGGAGCCGGGAGCTTGTTGATCTCGTGCATTTGCGCTGGCCGGATGGAGTGATGCAGTGCGAGCTGAGCCAGGCGGCCGACCAGGTGGTCGATCTGGCCGAGAACAACCGCAAGACGGGGAGCTGCCCGGTGCTGTTCACCTGGGACGGACGACGGTATGTGTGCATCGGCGACTTTCTTGGGGGCGGGGGCATGGGATACCTGGTTGCACCCGGGGTTTACAGCGAGCCGGACCGCGACGAGGCGATGGCGATCACGGCCGAGCAGCTCAGGGAAAGCGATGGTGTGTACCGGATGTCGATCACGGAGCCGATGGACGAGGTTGCGTATCTCGATCACTTAAAGCTTGACGTGGTGGACCGGCCGCCGGGGGTGTCGTCGACACTGGATGAAAGGTTTGCTCCGGAGGGGCCGCGGCCGAGCGGTGAGGTGATCGCGTGGCGGAAAGTGGTGGAGGCCCAGTGCGCAACGGATCTGGACGGGCGTGATGTGACGGAGACGCTGCGGGCTTGGGACCGGCGCACGGTTGACGGGTTTCGCAAGCTGAAGGGCTGGATCGGCTATGCCGAGGAGCATGGCATCGTCCTCGATTTCGGCGATCGGTTGAGTGGATATGGAATGGACGGCGCCGCTGGTGTTGTGCCTGGCCGGGTGGGTGGAATATCCGTATTCGCAGACGAACTATGCGGCCGCGACGGCGGGGGTGATGCTACGGGGACCGGTGATCGAGCGGCTGGGGGCGGATGGTGCATGGCAGACGATTGAGCCGCATGCCGGTTACCCGGCGGGGTTGCCGCGGATGATGACGTTGGATCTCACCGGGAAGCTGAGCGGAGCGCGGTGCGTGCTGCGGATCAGGACCAACATGGAGTGCTATTACGACCAGGCGTTCATCGCGGTGCGAGACCGATCGGCCGAGAAGGCGCTCAAGGTGAGGTCGCTTGCGGTGGCACGGGCGGTTCTGGGATATCACGGTTACATGCGCGAGGTTTCTCCCGACGGAGAACAACCGCTCTTATACGATTATGACCACGTTGACCCGGCGCCCCTGGCGCGGCTTTCGGGCAAGCTCACGCGGTTTGGCGATGTCGCGGCGCTTTTGCAAAAGGATGACGACCAGCTTTGCCTGGTGGGTCCGGGGGATGAGCTTCGGTTGGAGTTTGCGGCGGTTGAGTTGCCGCAGCTCGAGCCGGGGTGGACGCGGAGCTATGTGCTGCGCAGCGTTGGTTACTGCAAGGACGCCGACCCTTTCACGGCGGGAGGGGATTCGGTTGAGCCGCTGCCCTGGCGGGGGATGCCGGCGTATCCGTTTGACCGGGAGGTCAGGCGACCGAGTGATGCGTCTTATGAGTCGTATCTGCGCACGTATCAGACTCGGGCGGCGGGAGGGGAGGCTCCTCGATGAGAACGAATGAGCGGTGTGGGAAGGGTCTGCTGATGAAGGTGGGTGCGGTTGCAGTGAGAGCCTTCGGGCTTTACACCTGGATGGTCGTGATTCTGGCGGGCGCGGCGGCGATTGCGGATGAGCCTGGGTCGCTCATCCGCTCGGCGCGCAGTGGGCGATGGTCGGAGGCCGGAACCTGGGAGAAGGGCAGGGGGCCGCGGGCGGGGGAGCGGGTTCAGGTGCGGGCTGGACACGTCGTGACATATGACGTCAAGACGACAGAGCCACTACGGTCGATACACGTGGCAGGGGTGCTAAGGTTCGATCCGGATTGCGACACGCGGCTCGACGTGGGGTTGATCAAGATCCAGGCGGGCGATGATGCGGGCGAATCAGGGTTTGACTGCGAGGAACATGTAAAGGAGGTTGATTCGGAGACCGAGCGGGCGGTTCTGGAAGTCGGCACGGCGGATCACCCGATCGGGGCGGGACACACCGCACTCATTCGACTGGCGCTAGTTCAAGGGCTCGACCCGGAGAACTGCCCGGCGATTGTTTGCTGCGGCGGGCGGATGGATTTTCACGGTGCGGAGCTAAGCCGCACGTGGGTGAAGCTCGGAAAGCAGGCGGCCAAGGGGGCGACGACCCTGGCGCTGGCCGAGCCGGTCAGGGGCTGGAGGGTCGGTGACCGGATCATCGTGACGGCGACACGCAAGCCAGTTGCCCCGGATGAAGGGAGTTATACGGGCAATCAATTCAAACTCGAGACAGAAGAGCGCACGATCCGGTCGATTGACGGAACGAGCGTGGTTGTGGATTTCCCGCTGGTTTATCCACACGCGGCCGCCAGAGATTATCGCGGAGAGGTTGCGAACCTGAGCCGGAACGTGGTGGTGGAATCGGCCGATTCGAGGGTTTCACGCGGGCATACGATGTATCACCGCTTCTCGCGCGGGTCGATCTCGTACGCCGAGTTCCGGCGGCTGGGGAAAATCGGGATCCTGGGAAAATACAGCCTGCATTTCCATCGTGTCGGAGACACGATGCGGGGCTCATCGGTGGTGGGGGCCTCGATCTGGGACAGCGGAAATCGATGGCTGACCATTCACGGGACCAACTCGCTGGTGGTGCGGGACTGTGTGGGATATCGCTCGATCGGGCATGGGTTTTTTCTGGAGGATGGGACGGAGGTCGAGAATGTTCTGGATGGCAACCTGGCGGTGCAGGCGCTCGAGGGGGCACCGCTCAAGGGTCAGGTGTTTTCGTTTGACCGGAATGAAGGGGCGGGATTCTGGTGGGCGAACAGCTTCAACGCGTTCATGAGGAACGTGGCGGTCGAGTGCGACCAGTATGGTTTTCGGTATGAGGCACCGGTGGCGGAGGGGTTCGACGGAACGCTCACGGTGCGGGGCTCGGACGGCGGGCGGAGCCGGGTGGATATCCGGACGTTGCCGTTCCTGCGCTGCGAGGACAACGAGGCGCATGCGCAGCGGCGTTATGGGTTCAACCTGGGGGGCGGGCCGGGCGTGGGAGCTGAAGGCGGGGTGGGGGATGCGGGGCCGGATAAGCGTCATCCGTTTGTGATCCGAGGGCTGCGGGTCTGGGAGAGCCACTGGGCGGTGGCGCCGTCGGCGCCGGGCGTGCTGATCGACAACCTCCAGATTTACCGCTGTGATTTTGGTTTGTGGCGGCCGCATTACGACCGGCACGCGTACCGGAAAGTGAACCTGCTCCAGACGAGGTGGCCGTATTACTCGGAAACGGGGAACCGGCCGGACCCGCTGAAGTTTCCGGCCCCGCTCGAGCCGGTGGATGACCGGCCGCCGGTCACGGTGGTGACGTACATAGGGCCGCTCGAGAACGGGCGGCTGGTGGTGCGGGGGACGGCGGCGGACGGCGGCACGATACGGACGGTGCGGATCAACGGCGCGATGGCGCGGCCGGTCGGCCCGAATTATTCGCAGTGGGAGACGGTTCTCGAGCGAGTGGCTGCGGGGGCACTCGAGCTGACTGCGATTTCGGAGGACGAGTCGGGGAATGTTGAAAAAAATCCGCACCGATCGTCGATACTCGTGCGGTGAAAGGGGGGAGAGTGGGAGGACGGCGGACGGCGGACCGAAAAGCGGCGGACGGCACACGGCGTGTGCCTGCTACACAATACGACAACGTGGTGAGCAAATCCGAATAAGTACGTTGCACACCCGCATGCAGTTGGATATTCTTCATAAACTCATCGAATTGCAGGTAATCAAATTCATCAAATCCCGGGCAGAAGCGGAGCCGCAGTGATGCGAGGTCTGAGACGGACAAGGGTCGCGGTTCGGAATGGCGCGATCATGGGGCTCTGGTGCCTGGGGTTGCATGCGGCGGTGTTTCCGTGCGAAGCACGGGCGCAATGGGCTGCATACGGCCGCAATGCGCAGCACACGGCGCTTTCGGCGGGGCCATCGCAGCTTCCACTGGTCATCCGATGGCAGACGCCCGTTGATGCGGATCAGCAGGGTGGTGTGGTGATTCACTATGGATCGCCGGCGATCACGGCGGCCAACAAGATCATCGTGCCGGTGAAGACGGGGACAGAGCCAGACGTCGGCTTCCTGGTGAAGGGGATCAACGCCGCCACGGGGGCTCTGATCTGGACGATGACGACGGACTATGTGCTGCCGTCGCACAACTGGACGCCTCCGATGGGACTCACGCTCACGCCGGGAGATGAAGAGGTGGTGGTTCCCGGGGCCGGCGGCACGATTCTGGTGCGCACCAACCCGAACGTTGCCCAGAATACCAATCCGACGCGGATCGCATTCTACGGGATGCAGTATTACAACCAGAGCCCGGGCGCATTCAACACCGCCATTCAGATCTGCACGCCGATCACGTCGGACAACGCCGGCAATCTCTACTTCGGCTATCTTTCGAGCGGGGAACCGCTGCCGGGCTACCCGCAGGGAATTCCGAGCGGACTGGCGCGAGTGGAGTCGAGCGGCGCCGGCGGCACTTTTGTTGCGGCCAGTGCTCTGGCCGGCGACAACACCATCGTCAAGGTCGCGTACAACTGTGCGCCAGCAATTTCCACTGACGGATCGAAGGTTTACGTCGGGGTGAACCAAGGAAACTTCTCATATGGCTATCTGTGCATGGCTAATGCAGCGAATCTGCGGCCGCAGGCGAGCGTGTACTTGAAGGACCCGCGGAACGCCCAGGCGGCGGCGGTTTCGGACGACGGCACGGCGGCGCCCGTGATCGGGACTGACGGCGATGTTTATTACGGGGTACTGGAAGCGAATTTCCCGTCGAACCACGCGCGGGGCTGGATGCTGCATTTCAGCCCGACCTTATCGACGACCAAGATACCCGGGGCATTCGGCTGGGACGATTCGCCGTCGGTGGTGCCGAGCGTGCTGGTTCCCTCGTATAAAGGACATTCGACCTACCTGATCTTGACCAAGTACAACAACTACGCCGACGGGGGGATCGGCGGCAACGGGCTGAACATGGTTGCCGTGCTGGACCCGAATGCGTCGATGGTCGACCCGATCAGCGGGGCGACGGTGATGAACATCGTCTTGACGGTGCTAGGCCCGACCGAGAACACGGGTTTACCCGGCGTTCGCGAATGGTGCATCAATTCGGCGGCGGTCGATATTGCTAATAAGTGCGCCGTGATCAATAGCGAGGACGGGCATGTATACCGCTGGTCGTTCACGACGAATTCGCTGAGTGAGGGACTGGATCTGGCGCCGCCGACCAGCGAAGCTTACACCTCGACGCTGATCGGCCCCGACGGGGCGGTCTACGCCACGAATGACGCGAACTTATTTTGCTGTGCGGCCTCGCAGAACAACAGCCCGACGGTGACGCCTGGTGGAGGTGGCGGCGGCACGCCCCCCACTGGATTGCCTACGGTCACGCCTTCGCCACGCAACACGCCCACGCCGATCACTGGCACTGGGACCACGACCACGACGACGCCTTCGTCGGGCACGACGACGACGACCACGACGACCAATGCGCCCACGCCGAGCACGCCTGCGCCTGCGCCGCCGCCTGGCCCCGCCCCAAAGCCTACGAAGCCGCCCAAGAAGCCAAGGAAGCCGAAGCCCAAGCCCAAGGCGAAACCCAAGACGAGTGCGTTCCTGGTCATTCCGAAGGACAGCGATAAATCGGCGATGAAGATAGGCGAGCTTGGTTGAGTTGAATCGGAACGCGAATGGACTGGTGCGCGCTTGAGTCGAACGTCGGGGTGAATGCCTGACGTGCTTGGGGAAATCGTCAGGCTGAAGCCTGACCTACTTGGATCAGGGCGACGCTGGGAGCGGCGGCATTTTTTCGGCGGCGGCGCTCCACTTGGGGATTGAGTCCTCGAGGCGGCGGCGCACCGGTTCGGGCAGCTTGCGGTCTTCATGAGGCGTGAGCCGGTCGAGCCTCAGTGCTTCATTGGCCTCGGCGACGGCATCGCGATACATGTTGAGGTCAGCACTCGCGTGTGCGAGCCGGGCATGGAGCTCGGAATTGGTGGGATTGAGCTTCGAGGCAGTGCGGGTGGCCTCGACGATTATTCCGCGATATTCGGTCAACTCCAAGGGACTCAGGCGGGGAGCAAGGTCGCGAAGGATGTCATGGACTCGAATCGCTCGCTCGTTGTGGATTGCCCAGGCGAACGGGTTACGAGGGGGAAACTTCGTGGCGTAGACGTACATCACGGGGATTCTCTTCCAGCGCCTGTCTTCGACTTTCGAGCCGTTCTGCCGCCACTGGCGCTCATAGAGGGCCGCCAGGCTGAGCCAGGGTTGGGTGCTGTAGCCGTCCTCGGCGGCGGCGGCGAGAAAGGCTTGCTCGGCGGCTTGATAGTTGGGCGGCATGTGGTTCATTTCTGTTTCGCCGCGCGCGAGGGCTGCCTGAGACCGCCAGAACGGTGCGACCAGGCCGATGAACGTTCCGAGGGCGGCCGACCAGGCGACGGCCAACGCCAGGGAAGGCGTGCGGCTCTGGTATTCGCGGAGGTAGCTACAGTTGCGGTCGTCGCGGAGATTCTGGCCGAGGGCGATCATCGACCAGAGGCCGAGGGCGACCGTAGGGATTCCGATGCCGCCTGAGGCAAGCAAGTTGACGAGCATTGCGAGCGCACCGGCTGCCAGGGCAAGCGTGGGTATGGGGAGCCGTTTCCAGAGCGGGACGAGCAAGAGGGCGGCGATGAGCCAGGCACCTCCCAGAATCAGCCAACGGGGCAAAAGATCTCCTTGAAAGGGATCGAGCCAGCCGAACGCGACGACTACACCCCAGCCGGCACCCGAGCAGAGCATGAGCCAGCCGGTGCGGGTTGGTGGGAAGTCGTCGGGATCTGGTGCAGGTGGGCCGTCGTGACCGAGGGCACGGGCCCGGCGGCGGGCGCGTCGGGTCAGTCGATCAACTTGAGTACGATCAGGAACGGCCGGTGATGGCGGCCCGAGCAGGTTCCAGAACGCCCAGCCCAATGCCGCGAGCAGGCAGAGGAATGCCAGGAAGCCTGCGGTGGCCCAGACTTCGAGGAACAGATTGTGGGGGTCGACGATCTCTTCACTGGCAGTGGGCAGCATGTGTTTCACGTAGGGGCCGGCGAAATTGCCCGGGCCGATGCCCAACCAGAACGTAGGGTGAGAGATTGGGTGAGCGAGAGCACTGGCCAACGATTTTTCGCCGTCGGTGATGACGCCCCAGGCGCCCTGCCAGTATTCTGCGCGGTAGCGGAGCGACTTGCTGGATTGGGTGAGGACTTGAGGATCGAGCCTCTTGGTGGCGAGGCCGGCAATCACCAGGGCGGCGACGACGAGTGTACCGGAGAGCCCGACCGCGAGGAATACTCGCCGCGGCACGGTGCGGCGCGCGCGCAGGGCGAGCAGGCACAGACCGGTGGCAACGCCGAGATAGGCGCTGCGGCTTTTTCCCAAGGTGAGACAGACGAGCAAGACCAGGACGAGCGGGGCTGCCATGATGAGTGCAGAATAGCGCGAGCCGGGGGCATCCGTCCGCACGAGGTTAAAGAGGCCGACGGCCAGCAGGATCACGATCGGGCCGGCGATAAAGCCCGAGAGAGAGTTGGCCAGGGCGAATGTGGACCAGGGCTCGGTCGAACCGAGGAGGCGGTTCCGCAGCATCAGCTCGCTACGGGTGCCGGGCTCGATGTTGAGCTGGTCCAGCATCTTCTTGGGATTGCGCTTGAAGTCGGCCTGAAGCTTGGGGAGCTCGATCTTGTTCTGATAAAGACCATACGCTGAGACAGCCACGGCGGTGGCCACGAGGGCAGCAGCCAGCACCGAGGATTCGTTGCGAGTGCGGGGCAGGTTGCGCAACAATAAATAAACGCAACCCAAAGCGGCCCATTCCGAGGCGAGGTTGATGGCCGGCCGACGATCGAGGGAGTGGGTGGCGCTGGCAACGACCAGCGCGATGAGGCCGATGACGAACCCATCTGTCACTGAGAACCGAAAGCGGAGGCATCCGTTGAGGAGGGGCACCGCCAGCGCGATGCCGACGGCAAGGAGTACGAGCAGGACCCAGACCAGGCCGTCTCCAGCCCCTTCTCTTAAGTTGGGCTCGCTGGGGAAGAAGGCGCGCGCGGTGATGAGGGCGGCAACGAGGCCCAGCGCCACGCGCCGGAACCGCTCGGCGAAGTAAATCAAGGATTCGCCGTCGGGGGATGGGGAGTGGTCGACGATCGAGCGCGCAGGCTCGGGCGGGGAATCCCGGCGTCTGGGAGAACCTGGCGCGGGAGTTGCCGGCAGTTTAGGGCCGCGTCGGGCCATTTCGCTCTTCCGAACGGTTCGCCGCAAGTTCCAGAATGGCCACGACCCCTAGCAGGCAACAGGTCTGGGCTGCGACGACACAGGTGCCCGGGCCGTCGAGCCGATGAAGCAAGAGTGCGCCGGCACCTCCGGCCAGAGTCACCAGATCAATCGTCCATACCGCCTGGCGAATCGTCAAGCCGCGTGCGACGAGCCGGTGCGAGAAATGGCGACGATCGCCGAGGAACGGGCTGCGGCCTTCGCTCAAGCGGATCAAGATCACGGAAGTCATGTCGTAGAGCGGCACGGCCATCACCAGGAGGGGCGCCAGCACGCCGTAGGGTGAATCCTTGTGGCCAGGGTCAACTCGAGTGAAGGTTCCGGCGACCGTCAAGGCGCCGACCAGGAAACCGAGGAAGTTGCTGCCGGCATCTCCCATGAACAGGCGGGCGGGCCAGTGATTGTGAACGAGGAAGCCCGCCAGGGCCCCGGCGACGACCAGCATGACGGCGGGTACGAAGAGACTGCCGACGGCGACCTGGGCGCTGCAGAAGAGGATTGCCGCGATCAAGCCGACGCTGGCGGCCAGGCCGTCCATATTATCCAGCATATTGAATGAATTGGTGAGCCCGACTACCCAGAGGACGGTGACCGCGCCGCCGAGGAGAGGATGGGTGAACGGTCCGAAGAGCGTGACGCGCACGCCCCCGGCGGCGAGCGCGATGGCACAGGCGAACTGGATGCCCAGTCGCAGCCTCCAGTCGAGGGTCTTCCAGTCGTCGATCAAGCCCATGAGCATGATGGCGGTCGCGAGTGTGAGGATCAGCCCGAGCGAGCCCGAGCGGTCCATCACCCCGTTGGCATGAACCGCGAGTGCCCGGGGAAAGTCCGCCAGACCCCAGGTGTGCATGATCAGGATCCCGAGCCCGAGGATGGCGACGGTGGTGAGCCAGATCGCCACTCCGCCCCCCATCGGTGTGGGCGCGAGATGGCTCTTGTGGCCGCCGGGACGGTCGAGAAACCCGATTCTGGGTGCAAGAAATCGCACGAGCACACAGAGGGCTGCGCAGGTTATGAACGCGGTGATGGCCAGGCAGCTTGCCGCGGCGGCCAGTACAGGGACATCGTTCGAGCTCATCTTCTGATCGGTTCCCGGCGAAGATCGGATAGGGTGGAGGAACGGGGATCGCGGTGTCAGGAGCCCGGCGGCGCTTTACCACGGCGCGGAGGAGGGAACCACCAAGCGTTGGTGAGGCAGGCGACGAAGAGCACGATAAAAAGCACCAGCACGAGGGCGATGGTGAACCACTCGAGCGGGCGGTCCGGGGGCCAGCTCGGGCTTGAGCCACCGCGGACGGCGAGGAGCACCAGGAACGGGCCGCCGAAGGAAACGAGGCTCATGGCCCCGAGCAGGGCATAGGGCCAGAGAGAAGCGGGCGGGGTGCGTTTCATTGCGCTCTCGCAGCGGCGCGGGCCTGACGGCGCTCCTGGCAAAATGCGTCGTGTCGCTGCCGGGCCGCGGCGATCTCGGCGACGATCGAAAAAGCGGCGGAGGCGGCGGGGATCTGCCTGGCGGCGGCTTCGGTTCGCCACTTGAGCTCGACGGTGCCATCCTTGAGCCCGCGCTCGCCGATGACGGCGCGGAGCGGAATGCCGATCAAGTCGGCATCCTTGAATTTCACGCCCGGACGTTGATCGCGATCGTCGGTCAAGACGTCGAGCCCGGCGGCGGAGAGTGCTGTCTCGAGCGCAAGGGCCTGCTCGAGCACGGCCGGGTTTTGAACCTGGAGGGGCACGATCACGACTTGAAAAGGGGCGATCGACAGGGGCCAGATGATACCATTGGCGTCGTGCCCGCTTTCGACCGCGCCGGCCAGGATCCGATTGATGCCGATGCCGTAGCAGCCCATGATCGCGTGGACTTCGTTTCCCTTCTCGTCGAGATAGGTAGCACCCATCGACTTCGAATACTTGGTCCCGAGCTTGAAGACGTGGCCGACCTCGAGGCCGGCCTTGATCTCGAGGGGTTTGCCGCAGCGGGGGCAGGGATCGCCGGCTTCGGCATTTCTGAGGTCGAAGACCCGTTCGAGCGGGAAGTCACGACCCGGGACCACACCGGTCAGGTGCACGTCGAGTGCGTTTCCTCCAACGACGACAGCCGGCATCACCGAGACGGCCAGATCGATGAAAAGCGGGATCTTGACGCCGACTGGTCCCAGGAAACCCATGGGCGCCCCGGCTGATTTCTCGATTGTCTGCGCATCGGCGGGAGCGAGGACGGATGCTCCAACCGTCCGGCGGAGCTTGGATTCATTGAGCTCGTGGTCACCGCGCACGAGGGCAGCGATGGGTTGGCCGTCACCGAGATAAACGAGCAGCTTGGCCGAGGTATTCTCCCGGGCACCCAGGAATTCGCAAACCTCCTTGATTGTGCGCTTGTTGGGAGTGGGGACGCTTTTATAAGGGGGCGCGGATGAGGGCGGCGGCGGTGCGGGTGCATGACCGACTTCGGCACGTTCCTGGTTGGCGGCGTAGCCGCAGCTTCCGCAGTAAAGGACCCTGTCTTCACCGGTCGAGCAGGGAACCATGAATTCGTGGGATGAGTCGCCGCCGATCGGCCCGCTCTCGGCTTCGACGATCACGTAGGGCAGACCGCTGCGGTCGTAGATGCGGCAGTAGGCTTCATACATCGCGTCGTAGCTCTGGTTGAGCTGGGCGATGTCGGCGTCGATGCTGTATGCGTCCTTCATGATGAACTCGCGGGTGCGGACAATTCCGAACCGGGGGCGTGGCTCATCGCGAAACTTGGTCTGGATCTGGTAGAGAGTGATCGGCAACTGCTTGTACGAGCGAAACAGGTCGCGAACCAGGTCGGTGATGACTTCTTCGTGGGTGGGCCCCAGCGCCATCTGGTGGCCGCCGCTCAAGGTGAGCTTCATCAGCAGGTCGCCGTAAGCTTCGAATCGCCCTGATTCTTTCCAGAGCTCGACCGGCTGAAGGGCGGGCATGAGCAGTTCGATGGCACCGGCGGAGTCCATCTCTTCGCGGACGATCTGGCTCACCTTGTGCAGCACCCGGAGGCCCAGGGGCATGTAGGTGTAGGCCCCTGCGCCTAATTGACGGATCATACCCGCCCGCAAGAGAAGGATATGGCTGGGAGCCACGGCGTCGGCCGGTGTTTCCTTGAGCGTGGGAATCAAAGCATGCGTCCAGCGCACGTGTGCGAGCCTCCTGGAAAAAAACAGAGCAATGTCGGGCGAAGCCGACGTTCGAACAGCACGGCGTCGCGCCGCGATGGGTAAAGATCTTAAGCTACCACATCCGGGCCCGGAGGCCGAGTGTGATTCGGCTGATTCCGGCCGTATCGGGGTAGTGCGGGGAGACGCGAGTCAGGCGCTGGGCGTCGGCGTGCGGGGCCCGGAGATTGGTGTGCGGGCGAGCGCGACCAGCCTGGGGAGGTTTCGGATGAACACGCGGTAGAGCCACCGGAGGAAGAGCCAGACGAAGATCGCGCCGATCAAGTAGAGAGGAATCCAGATCGCCCAGCTCACAGCCAAGAGGACGATGGCTTTGCCGAGGTCGATCAGGCTCGTGATCGAGCTGTCCCAGGTTCTCCCAATCCGAGTGCTGAAACTGGCGACGACGGGTGCGGCGGGCTCGTACTTCTCGCGCTCGCGGATATTGATAGTGAGCGTAGCCAGGGACGAGAGATTCTCGAGGACGCGGATCTTGCCCTCGAGCTGCTCGATTTCACCGCGGACGCGGCTGAGCTCGATCTCGATCTTGAGCACGTCTTCCAGTTTGCCGGACCGTTCCTGGAGGATCTTGTTAAGCGTTTGCTCCTCGACCTTCTTGTTCTTGATCCGCGCCTCGAGGTCGTAATACTGGTCGCTCACGTCCTGAGACGTGCGGTTATTGCGCTCGAGCTCGCCCAAGGCAACGACGGAATCGACGAAGGAGTCAAACTGTTCGACGGGGACACGGATTCGCCAGTGGATCGAGCGGAGCGACCCGGGCGAGCCGGTGACGTTCTGTTCGGCGATGTATCCGCGGGCATCCTGGACGAGCGACGTCATCTTTTTTGCGATCGGATCCACACTTTCGACCACCAGATCGACCTGGGCGTCGTATATTATCTTGCGTGCGATCGCGGGGCCGAGCGTGGTGGCCGGGGCTTCCGGCTGAGTTGCGGACGCAGGCCGGGGCGAGGCGACGGCCGCGGCACCAGGCGGCCGGGATGCATCGGCGTAAGGCTCAGACGATACACGGGCCCTGGCCGCCTTGCTTTGCTCACGGCGATTGGGCTGCGGCGTATCGCGCTTGGCGGCTTCGGATGCATACTGAGGCTCTCGCATGGGTGACGCATCGCAGCCGGTGACTGCCAGCAAAAGCAACACGGCCGAGAATTTGAGGGGATTCATGGAGAGCAAGCCTCACGGGAACGAGCCTGGAGAGATTTTGGCGAGCCGCTCGAAACGTATCCGTCAATCATTATGACGAGCGGGAGCCGGAATACTTAGAGATTTTTGAAGAGGCACGTCATGTGGCGTGTCGTGATCCTGGGAGGAATCGTCACGGTCGGGTTGACTCAGGTCTTCGTAAATTGAGGACTTGCGCGTTCAGGTGACCTTGACGGCGATGGTCGCGATCTTGATCGCGCTCAATATCTTCCTTATCTTGAGAAGTTTGTTTATACAGAGGGCCGCTGGTATCGGCCCGGAGGGAGGCCTTCCGTGCAGCTTGGACGAGCGCGACAACAGGCGGGGCCACGGAAGCGCATCCTACGATCGACCGTTCCGGCCACGGTTGAGCTACTGGAAGCCAGGGCGCTCCTGGCGTATACCACGCTCGGCTTTTCGCTGCCGGATCTCTCGATCACAGGGCAGGCCGGGCCCAGGGGAGCGTGGGGGAGCGTGCTTGACGTCTCGGCGCTCCTGCAGAACATCGGGTCAAGCACGGTCACGGAACCCTTGTCCCAGTTGCCCAGCACCTCGGCGCCAACGCCCGGATCACCGTACGGCTCGACCAGCACCGCTGATGCTCCCGACACGACTGTCGAGGTATTGATTTCGCGCAGCCCCAAGTCGCTCAAGGGCGCCATTAACCTGGGAACGATCGAGGCTCCTCCCATTTCGCAGAACAGCGTGGAACAGCTCACTGATTCGTTCATGCTGCCAGCGCGGCCCGCGGGCTTTCCGGGCGGCGGCGGCAAGTTCTACGTATGGTTCCTGGCCAATTCATCGAACAGCACGCTAGAAGTAACTCGAGCCAATAACCTGAGCAAGCCGGTGGCCGTACAGGTGACAAGCCAGGCGTTGCCTGAATTGCGGGCGATTGCGCTGGCCGTTCCGTCCAGGCTTTCGCCGGGAGACACGATCACTCCCGAGATCCAGATCGAGAACCTGGGCACGGCCGATCCTGACCTGCAAGGGCCCGTGACGGTCGACCTGGTGGCATCTGTCACCCGGAGCTTTACGCTGGGAAGCTCGATCGTGGCGTCGTACACGGTCGACAGCGTTCGCGCTGTCTCGCAAGCGCCACGCTGGGGAACTACCAGACGTTTGCCAGATTGATCATCAACCAGCCGGAGAATGTCGTGACGGTCAGCGGTTCAGCCGTCACACTACCGACCAGTCCGGCGCGATACTACCTGGGCGTGGTGATTGATCCCAATGGAACGATCAACCAGCTCAGTCTGCCGAAGAACAACTTCGAGTTGATCCATGTCGTCGGGCCCAAGACCCGGCACTTGCCGCCGGCCGGTGTTGTGAGCACTCCCAACACCGGGCAGTTCCCGAATTCGCCGGGCGGCACTCTGATTGGAGTGACTTGAGACTTTTGAATTCGTCTGATCTAGAGCGGGCCAAACGTCGAGTAGAACGTCGAGAAGTCGTTGTCGAAGACGAAGTTCGTGAAGGAAACCGTGACTGAAATGTCGACGCCTTCGACGTAATGAAGGCAGCCGATCGGAAGAAACAGGATTTCGCCCGGGTGCAGGATGAGCTCCAGTATCTGGGGCTCTTCGAGCGGCGGGCGAGGTGAAGGCGCAGTGGTGCGACCGTCAATTCGGGAAAAACAATGAAGATAGTTGAGCATGAGAGGCATGTCCCAGGACGGTGCGATCTTGATCCGCTTGCGGCCGATGACCTGTGCCATGAAGTTATTAGTGAGGTCGTGATGGAACGGCGTGACCGTGCCGCGCGGGCCCATCCAGAAGAAGCCGCCGGGGTTGTCGCTCGATAGATATTCAGGAATCTGGACGATGTCGTCCCACAATTCGGGCAGAATTGCCCGGTTGGACGAGTTGTTCTTGGCCGTGAGATAGAAGTCATTGGTATTGCCGGAGGATCGCACTTTTTCGAGGAAATCACGGAAACTGATCTTGCGCGTAAACTTCTCTTGCTCGGTCTCGTAATTGGCACCGTTCGAGCGGCCCATCTGGACGTCAACCACGCGATCGCCGAAGTTCTCGGCGAAGAAGTCGAGGTTCCACTTGCGCATCGCCGGCCAGTTCTCCATCATACCGGTGATGATGACGGGCCGGTTGGTGCTGTAGTACTCGCGGAGAAACTCGTCGCGTGACAGGCGGTGCCGATGCTCGATCTCGGCCGAAGCAGGGTGCAGGCGATTGCATTTTCGGTAAACGGCCAACTGCCAATCTCGCTTTTTCAATCGGTCGAGCAGCAGGCGCGAGCCCTTGAGGTAGGGGCTCTCCACGGCGAGGTGAATTTCCCGGATGCAATCATCGGGCGCGAAACCGCTCGAGCACATGGCTTCGAGTATGCTCTGCGGCGGCTGTCCGATTATCAGGTTCTCGGCGATCCAGCGACGCCACTCGTCGTCGACGGGTCGAGTGCTCGATGGCGTGGCGTGTGAATCCGGGGCACTGGCATCGATGCGGGATGGGTGGCGCGACTGACCAAAGTCTGCGTGATGATTGCTCGCGACCGAATCGACTTCCGCCTCCTGGTCCAGCGGCGACATCGCGGCGTTCACGCAGACCTGGAACTGTATCGATTCGGCGAGGTTTTCTGTTTCCCGGCAGACGCGTGTGGAGGGAGGTGCGGCAACGGCGACCGGTTGATCACGGCGCGGTTCGAGAGGGGAGACGGCTGCGATAACCCGAGAAGGGGCCGACGCCTTGACCTGCGCGGTTTCCATCGCCGGGGCACGGAATCTTACCTGGGGGGCCGTCACTTTTGTCATGTGGTGCGTGGCTGTTGGCTGTCCGGTTCCGTCGCGACCTTGAAAATAGTCTTTCTGCCAGCCATTTGGCTTGACATCGCCCGATACCTTCTGGTCGTGGAAACGGCGCCGGCCTTGGTCCCATTCCTGATAAGCGCGGTGCAGCTCCGGGTTGTCACTGAGTTTCTGGTAGGAGACCAGCGCATTTTCCAGGTCGGCGCAGACGTTGCTCCGCAGCGGAATTGCCTGGAAGAGCGGCTCGCCAAGCTCAAACCGAACCGGCTGGTCCGGATGCATGATTTTCCAGTTCATGGTGAACGACATGCTGATCCAGTCACTCTCGATGAGAGCGGAAAGGGGCTGAGCGTTGGTCTTGAAGTAGTTGGCGGGTCCGCAGATCAGCAGACGCGATCCTGCCGGTTTCGTGCGAAAGAGGAACGGGGTGTTCCAGGTGATGATTCCCTCGCCGAACTGGCTGTTGATCCATTTACCCCAAACGTCAGACGACGTGTCGAAGCGGAATTCGATACTGCCGGGTTGAGTTTGGCCGCGCCATGTGGCCGAGAAACCGACTGGGTTTTTGATCCACCAGCCTGTTTGGTTCATGATCGTGAGCGGAAGGCATCGATACGCATACCGATGCGGAGTGGCGTCCATCCATTCGCGCTGCCAATCGGACCAGCACCAATCCCATCCGGTACCATCAGGGCGATTTTGCTTCATCATCGCGTCGTCCGTGATCTGATAGATCTCGACTTCGAGCTCTGGGCGATCCATTTCAATCTCCAGTAGCTAAAGGTTTTCAGTGTTGCCGAGGGTGACCAATCACGACTTTCGCGACGAGCGAGTGGACGATCAGCGAGGTTCTGGCCGGCCCCGCGCGCCATCAAAATAGCAAGTTGCGGGTTTTTGCACGAGGCGGATCGACAGCGCCTCGTGCTCAAAGCGGAGCAGCGATCCCGTCGTTTGTGCCGGCTGAAACCCTGTGCCGGCGCGGTGGGATGCCTTACCCAGTCAGCGCCAATCGATAAAAGCAGGTCAAACGCGAACTCTGATCCGAACCGAAAACCGTTCACGACGAGATCTCGAAGCGCGTGAATCCTTATTTTGTGGCCAATTTCGCGGCGATTTCGGACGAGATTTATACACTAAGCGATCGGGACGATCTTGCGTTCAGTCAACCGAGGCGGCGGTCGAGGGTCAAGTTTGGCTTTCGCGGAAGCGCGGAAGAGCCGAAGCCTTCGGGCACAGGGAGGTGTTCGTTGCTACCCAGGAAATTCCGACGAATTCGACCGGCCCGACGCGCACGCCGCCGCACCGACCTGGTGGCTCCGGCGAGGCTTGAAGAGCGGTTGGTGATGGCGTATACCACGCTCGGCTTTTCGCTGCCGGATCTCACGATCACAGGGCAGGCCGGGCCCAGGGGGGCGTGGGGGGGCGTGCTCGACGTCTCGGCGCTCCTGCAGAACATCGGGTCAAGCACGGTCACGGAACCCTTGTCCCAGTTGCCCAGCACCTCGGCGCCAACGCCCGGATCACCGTACGGCTCGACCAGCACCGCTGATGCTCCCGACACGACTGTCGAAGTCTTGATTTCGCGCAGCCCCAAGTCGCTCAAGGGCGCCATTGACCTGGGAACGATCGAGGCTCCTCCCCTTGCCCAGAACAGCGTCGAACAGCTCACCAGTTCGTTCACGCTTCCATCGCGGCCCGCGGGCTTTCCGGGCGGCGGCGGCAAGTTCTACGTGTGGTTCCTGGCCAATTCATCGAACAGCACGCTGGAAGTGACGCGAGCCAATAACCTCAGTAAGCCGGTACCGGTGATGGTGACCGGTCAGGCATTGCCCGAGTTGCGAGCCATTGCGCTCGCCGTTCCCAATAGTCTTCACCCGGGCGATACAATCACGCCCCAAATCCAGATCGAGAACTTTGGCACGGCCGATCCGGACTTGCAGGGGCCGGTCACGGTGTACCTCGTCGCCTCGGTAACCAAGAGCTTCACTCTCGGAAGCTCGATCGTGGCGTCTTACACGATTGACAGCATACCCCCCGTCTCGACCGCACCGACATCGGGGAACTACAGGACATTCGCCCAGCTCATCATCAATCAGCCCCAAAACGTCGTAACAATTGTCGGGAACGCGGTTACTTTGCCGGTTAGCCCGAAAAGATACTACCTGGGAGTCGTCATCGATCCGGAAGGCAAGATTCAGCAGCTCAGTTTGCCGCGTAATAACTTCGAGCTGATCCACGTCGTCGGTCCTCCGGCCAAGTTCCTGCCGTCAGCCGGCGTCGTGAGTGCACCCAATCAAAACCTCTTCCCCTACTCTCCGAGCGGACAGGCGATCGGTATCGTGCTCTCGCCCACACCGACGCCTACGCCTACGCCCACTCCTACACCGACACCCACTCCTACACCGACACCCACTCCTACACCGACACCTACTCCCACACCGACGCCAACTCCTACACCGACGCCTACACCAACACCCACGCCAACACCAACGCCAACACCAACGCCAACGCCAACACCGACGCCAACCCCTTCACCGGGCGGAACGTCGACTGCCAACGGCGGCACGCAACTGAGTTAGACGAGTTGGCAAGTGCGCAATGGAGTGGAGACTTTTGCGGGGAATCGGTCCTGCGGATCGTGTCCGGTCTTTTTGACGTCGACAACTCCTGATCTGGCGCCAGCGAGTTTTCCGTGAGTCGCAAAGCGAATCTGACTGCCACGACGCACGGAAACTGCTCGCGCCGGACGACGGGATGTGCGGCGAGCAAGGCGGTCACTTGACCACGGCACCGGTACGTCCCTAGAATCGACCGCTCGGGGCCGGACGCCGTGCTCGGCTCGAGGCCAGCCGATCTCGCTATAGCAAATCGATTTCCAGCATGACCCGCCGCTACGTAAGTCAGCTCGCCAACGGCGATTCGGTCGACGATGCATTTCTGGTCGCCGACAAGCAGCTTCGGGCCAATCGCCAGGGGAATCTTTATCTGAACCTGGAGCTCCGCGACAAGACGGGGAGCGTGGGTGCGCGCCTCTGGAACGCGTCGGAGAGCTTGGCCCGTTTGTTCGAGCCTGGAGATTTCCTGCATGTGCGGGGCAAAACGCAAATCTTCCAGGGGTCGTTGCAGATCATCCTCAATCATCTCGAAGTCGTCGATCCTTCGCAGATCGAGGCGGAGGATTTTCTGCCGCAGAGCACCCAGAACATCGGCAAGCTGATGGCACGCCTCAAAGAAGTGCTACTGGCCATGAATAATCCGCACCTCCGGGCGCTGGTCGAGTGCTTTCTCATCGACGATGCCTTTATCCGAAAATTCACGATGGCGCCTGCCGGCGTCAAGAATCACCATGCCTATCAGGGAGGTTTGATCGAGCATGTCGTCAACCTCCTGAATGTCGCCGACCGGATCACGGAGTTTTACCCTGAGCTCGACCGCGATCTGCTGCTTGCGGGCATCTTTCTCCACGACATCGGCAAGGTGGACGAGCTCTCGTATGATCGCGCTTTTGGCTACACCGACGAAGGACAGCTCGTCGGCCACCTGGTGATGGGCGTGGAGATGCTCGCCGAGAAGGTGGGCCGCTGCACCGAATTGACCGGAGAGTCGTTTCCACCGGAGCTGCTGCTCAGACTGAAGCACATGATCGTGAGCCATCACGGCTCTTTTGAGTTTGGCAGCCCCAAATTGCCCATGACGCTCGAGGCCGTTGCGCTGCACTACCTGGATAACCTCGACGCCAAGCTGCACACATTCGGCCGGGAGATCCGCGACGATCCCAGCCGTGACTCGAGCTGGACACCTTTTCAGCAGAGCCTGGGACGGCGCCTGTTCAAGGGAAGGACGCCGGCACTGGAAAACGGCGATCCAGGCGTGGTGCCATGAGTCCGTATCCGGGCAAGCCGGAGATGCTCGAATCACATCGGCCGCCGTTAAGAAGAGGCAAGCACCATGGCCGAAATAGCCGAGAAGGTCATGCGGCTCGTGGGCGAGCCGAGCTATCGACCGATGACGCTGAAGGCCATGTCACGCCACTTTGAAATTGATCCGGCCGATTATCCCGAGTTTCGTCGAACGATCAAGGACTTGATTCGCGACGAAAAGCTTCGCCTGGCGAAAGACAAAACGCTCAGCCTTCCCGATCGGTCAGGCGTGTTGGTCGGGCTGTTCAGGCGGTCGGCTAAAGGCTTCGGATTCGTTCGTCCGCATCATGTCGGCGGCGGGATCGACCAGGTGTACATCCCGCCGGAGGCCACTCGCGATGCCGCAACCGGTGACGAGGTTACGGTCAAGATCACTCGTGGAGCACGGCGAGGGGGGTTCAACGCTGAGGGGAAGGTTGTCGAGGTATTGACGCGGGCGACGGCGGTCTTTGTGGGCGGCTACTTCGAGGCCGGCGCGACGAGCTTTGTCAAAGTCGACGGCACGACATTCAACGAGCCAATCTCAGTTGGCGATCCCGGAGCAAAGGGGGCCAGGCCAGGCGACAAGGTTGTGATCGAGATTGTGCAATATCCGTCGCCCGATCGGGGCGGAGAAGGAGTGATCATCGAGCTCCTGGGGCCACACGGTCGGCCGGGGGTCGACACTCTGAGTGTCATTCGGGCCTTCAATATCCCTGATACTTTCGACGAAACCGAGCTCGAGGAGGCGCGCGAGCAGGCGCGACTCTTCGACGAGACGGTGATCGGCTCGCGCGAGGACTTGATCGCGCTCTTGACCGTGACGATCGACCCGGCGAACGCGCGCGATTTCGATGATGCGATCTCACTGGCACGCGACGCAAAGGGAAACTGGAGCTTGGCGGTCCACATTGCGGATGTTGCCCAGTTTGTCCGCCCGGGATCGGCACTGGACCATGTTGCGAGAAAACGCGGAACGAGCGTCTATCTTCCTGACCGCGTGATTCCCATGCTACCGGAAGTGCTTTCGAACTCGCTCGCCAGTCTGCAGGCTGGTCGAACACGGTACACCGTCAGCGCGCACCTGGACTTCAATCCAGAGGGGATCTTGACCGGCATGCGGTTCGCGCGATCCGCCGTCAGGGTTGACCATCGATTTACCTATGAAGAGGCGCTAAAAGTCATGAAGGAGCCGAGATTGCCGCATCCCGGCGTCGCGCCGGAGACTGCGGCGATGCTGGGAGAAATGCTCGAGCTTGCAATGATCCTGCGGCGGCGGCGGATGAATCGCGGTGCCCTGGAGCTTTCGCTTCCTGAAGTCGAGATCGAGCTCACCGCAGTTGGCCGGGTCGCCGGCGCGCATCTTGCCCAGCACGATGAGAGTCACCAGGTGATCGAGGAATTCATGCTGGCCGCCAACGAGGCGGTTGCGACCATGCTCTCCGAAAACGAAATCGGCTTTCTCCGGCGTGCTCACCCAGACCCGGAGCCTTTCAAGCTTGATGAATTTGCAGAATTCGCGCGCAGCCTCGGCCTCAAGATCGAACAATCCCAGAGCCGGTTCGAAATCCAACGTGTGCTCCACCAGACGATCGGTACACCCGAGGAATACGCGGTCCACTACGGTCTGCTGCGCAGCTTGAAACAAGCCAGCTACACACCAGAGCCCGAACCTCACTTCGCGCTCGCGAGCAAGAACTATTGCCACTTCACTTCACCGATTCGTCGCTATCCCGACTTGCAAGTCCATCGGCAGTTGATCGCATGGCTCGATGCCAAGAAGCCCCGGAGCAACCACGAGGAACTGATTGCCCTGGGCCAGCATTGTACTCGCACCGAGCGCCGGGCCGAAGCCGCCGAACGCGACCTGATCAAGTTGAAGCTTCTGAATTACTTGAATGAGCACCTGGGCCAGGCCTTTCAAGGAATCATCGTAGGAGTGGAAGATTTCGGACTCTTCTGCAGGCTCTGTGAGCTGCCGATCGACGGCTTGATCCACGTCTCCAGCCTGAGCGACGATTTTTACTACCTGGAGGCCGGAACACACACACTGGTCGGGCGCCGATCAGGCCGCCGGCATCGGCTTGGAGACCGCGAGCTCGTGCGCGTTGCGCACGTTGACGTCGACCGGCGCGTTCTCGATCTGACGCTGGCCAATACGATCCACACGCGGGAAGGCAGGCGTGGGGCCACTCGAACGATCGTCAACCCACCGCTACCATATTCACCACAAAAAGCTCGGCGGACCGCAGCTCCGAACGAGTGCGCCAGGACAGGAGAGACAGCCAGTCAGCCTCTCAAAGGTCAAAAGCGACCTGGAAAGAACCGAAAGAAAAACGGGAAACGAGCTCGCAAGAAACACAAATCCTAGCGACACAATTCCGCACGCCTCATGAAAACGGTGCAACCGTGTGCGCGAGGCGAATCAACTCCGCGGATGGGAGCTCGAGCAGCACCGTCTCGATGCCGTCGGGATCGAGATCCACCGCGAAGAACCACTTGGAACAGCTTCCGCAAGTTCCAAGCATCTGCATCGGTTGCCAAAGATCGGGCTGATGAAGTTCGAGCCGAACCTGGCAATCGGGACAACTGAGCGAAGTGACACCATCGTTCGTCGCGGTGCCACGCGCAATCGAGCTCGAGAGATTCACGATCCAAAGGCGAGGATCCCCGATGGGAAGGCTGCAACGTTACCTCCCTGCTTTTCCTCAGCATCAGAGCCGAATTTGATGAGCCTCCTGCACATCCCGAATCAGAGCATCGCCGGACGACCTAGTTAGGCGATACTCTGCTTTAAATATCATATTCGTCTGATTCATTACTGCAATGCTAGAAAATGAAGAAAAGATACGCCTAACTGAGCTATTCGCAATTCGAGGCGTTTTGTGACCCACGTGTGCCTGGGCGTCATGGAAGTCTGGGTCTAATCGCAATTGCCGTTGCGAGTAATGACGCTGAAGGCCGGCTGCGCCCGTAGATTTGGTCTTCCCAGAAACGGCCAGGCTGCGCACACTCACCCTCGAATGCGCCGGCATGAATCAAATCGATTGCATGGATAAATTCAAGCTCGATCGAGCTTGAGGTCGGCAGGGAGGCAAGTTGGATGCGACTGACGAAAAGACTGGTCGGGGCATGGACACTGGCGATCGCGTTTTGGTTTTCAGCGCTCCCTCTGTGTGGGCAGACGGTTGAGCGCGACACGACGGTCACGGGCCCTCGCGGACGGACGGTGGAACGTCAGGTCGAGATCCAGCGTAAACCTGGATCTGTTGAACGAGATATTCAAATCAAACGGCCGGGTGGGACGTTCGAACGCCAGGTACAAGTCCAGCGTTCGGGTTCTCCCAGACGTGGACCGATGATGGCTGGGCCCTGGCCGCGGCCACCCTGGATACCACGGACCATCGTGGTCGGTCAGTCCGCGCCGGCATTTGGGTTTGGGCTGCTGGCTGCTCCTATGCTCAATTTCTCGTTCGGCGGCGGCGGTGGGGGAGGGGGCCCGGTCGCTCCGTTTGGCGGGCCTGGTCTTGGCGGTCCGCCGGGGGGGCCAGCTCCGCCCCCGGACGAGGTCGCGCTCATGACCCAGCGGTTGCAAAGTTTCTATTCGAACAATCGCAAAGAGGCGGCGTACAAGCTGGGTCAACTCGGCGATCCTCGTGCCGTTCCGTCGTTGATCCATGTGCTCAAGTATGACTTGCACAAAGACGTGCGTATCGCGTCCGCCATTGCTCTGGGGGAAATCGGCGGTAGTGAGAGCGCGATCGCCCTGGAACGGTCCTCGATCTACGATCACAAGGAAGATGTGCGCCATGCGTCGGCGACCGCGCTCGAGCGTTTGAACGCAAAGGCAAAGGCTGCTGCCGCGAGTGTGCCTCAGATGGTAAGGCCGCGTGGCGTGCCCATGCCTCCGGAACCGACAACGCCTTCCCCGTTCCGACGAGATGCGGCGATCGAGGAACAGCCGGTTGTGCCCCGTCCGGCTGACTCAGAGCCGCCGCCGGCACAACCCGATCCCGGCGTGAATCAGCCGCCGCCAGCGCCAACGCCAGTTACAGGAAATCCTGGCGGAGAGAATCGTTAACCTGAGGGGGCTCGAGCTCTAACGAACTCGAGCCCCATCCAAGGAAGAACGCGCGAGTTGGTTCTGCTTGTAACCCGACAACCCTTGATAATCCCGGCAGATCGCGATGTCCCAGCAGCCGATGATCACACCGCGCTCACGGACGATGAGGCGTTCGGAGGAATCGATCTTGCGGAAGACTCCCTTGCGATGCATGTGCCAGGAATAACTTGGCGGCATGTTGGAGTCTTCGACGATGACGACCGGGCGATTCTTGAAGAACTCCGGTTCATTGCGCGGGTTCGGGTGCCAGAGGTCGTGCTGGTTCACGGGTGCGGATTTCATGCCGTAGTTCCAGCTCAGGCAGTAGGTCTCGGGTTGGCCCGGGAGATAAAAGGAAAGCGTCGAAGACAGGCCATAGGTTGCCGTCAGGACGAACGGTGACTCTCCCTTAGCCTCTAGTACCCGCACTTTCTCGGCGACCGCCTGGGCCACCACTTGATGGCCGCGGAGCCGCGCCGTGGGCTCAAGCAGACGGAATGGTGCCGCCCAGCGGTTGGTTGGAGCAGGAACCCAGCGAGCCATCGCCGGATAGAACCACTCCACGTGATGCACGGCGATCACAGCCGCCAGCGAGAAACACCACCCAGCAACGACCGCACGGGCCCTCCAACCACCGCACAAGCGAATATGGTCGACCCGGCCGGCGATGAGCACGACCAGAGAGAGATAGCCGGGCGCCATCCAGTTGACTTCGGTCTCCCCCAGCAGACTGGCGACCAAGCACGCGCACCAAAGAACCCCCCAGAGGCAGAGCAGATAGATGTCTCCTCCGTGAACCCCCGAGACGTTCTCGGCTCGCACCCCATTCCCGGAAGCTGCAGCTCGGTCTGCGCGAACGAGCCGACCACCCAGCAGGACGAGGCAGACGACGCCGACGACCCACCAGATCACGCCGAGTGCCAGGGCTTCGCCCCCGAGGAAGCTGATGACAGGCCATATGCTGGCCCATTGTGCGCGCGATGATAGACCGACCCGGTCCGCCAGTTGATAGCCGCCGGCCCAGGCGTGCTGGGCGTTCCAGATCCAGATGGGCAGTAGCCCCAATCCGCAGCAGAGCAGTGACATCGTCCAGAACCCAGGCTGCGTGAGCTGCCGGCGATGTGCTCTGCTAGTGAGCAGAAACAGGGCGACCGACGCAGGGAACGCGAGGAACGAATACTTGGCGAGGACGCCGACAGCGCCGATTGCGCCAGCCACGACCCAGGCCCGATACTTGTGCTCTTTCACGGCTCGAAGTGACCAGACAGCGGCCCATGCCCAGCAGCACACCAGTGGCGTGTCGCTGGTGACGATCACACCGCCGAGCGCGAAGATTGGAATCACTGGAAGCAGCAGCACGGCGATCAGCCCGGTGCGCTGGCTCGACGTTGTCATCACCGCAAGCCGATAGACCGCCCACGCGGTCAGGCCGCCAAGGATTACACACGGAAAACGAACCGAGAACATCAGCGAGCCTGTCAGCTTCAGGCTCAAGGCGCCCAGTAGCTCCGTGCCCAAGCGAATCAGCCAAGCAACGACGGGACCACGGGTGTAGTAGCTCCAGTCAAGCTTGCGCGACCAGGTCCAGTACTCGGCCTCGTCGCCACAAAGGTCCCAATCACAACCCCAGAGGAGGAACACCGTCTGCGCGAGCATCACGGTCACGATAGCTCCGCAGGCGACTCCCGCAAGCGAGTAAGATCTGGCGGCGACCGAGTATGTTGCCGAAAGGCGGGTGACGGGCGCGCGAGCGGACTGTCCGGTCATCCGTGACATGCGACGAGCGCCTCTTGCGCAGGAAGAAGAGTAAGGGGATCGACAGCGGCCGACCCCAGCATGAACACCCGATTTCGGGCGCAGATCCGACACATCGATGCGGACCGCCGCATCAAGTAGGTTGCGTGTCACTGTTATCGGCAGCCCAGGCCGCAAACTCAAGAAGTTCCGACTGGCGCGGCGGCGCCGGAATTGGCAAAGCACGGAGAATGGTGGAAATGATCTAGCTCAGGTCGATTCGGTGTATCGGATTGAGCACGAGTCCCGTGAGCAGCTTGGGGTAGAAATAGGTGCTCTTGGCTGGCATCGTTTCCAGTTTCGAGGCGATGCTCTCGACATGGCTCATGCGAGCGGCGGGGACCAAGCAAGCGACGTCGCAGCCGAGACCGCTGATGTCGGCGAGTACCTCGCCGATCGAGTGTACGTAGCGGATACTCGGCCTGACGTCTGTCGCGAGCAGCTCACCGAGCACGAGTACCTGGAGGACGCTCACGCCCAGGCTTCGCCAGTCTGGGCTCTGCTTCGGGGCCAATCGATCCATGGCCGCGTCGCTGCGGAGCCTGGCGAGCAGCCATCGGCTGTCGGCGACCGTGCCGAACGCGAGTAGGTCTTGCTCGCCCGATTGGTCTATTTGCTGCCATGCCATTCGGCAGCCCGATTCACCCGTGCCGGCTTCGGTGATCTCAAACTCAGGCTCGAGCCGGGCGGCCAGTGTCTGGGCAGTCAGACCCGGGAAACCAGAGACCAGCCGGTGGGTCGGCAGGATCAAGAGCCCGGGGTCGCTCATGCCCACCAACATCATGAGGCAGAAGTTCGAAGGATCGTCATGCGGTATGGACGCGCCGGTTCGAACGAGCTCCTGCTGATACTTGAGAGCGGTCTCGTAGCGGTGGTGGCCGTCGGCGATGAAAACGGCCTTTCCGGCCATCAAGCCGGAGATCTCTGTGTGAGTCTCCTGGTCGGTTACGACCCAGAGACGGTTTTCAACACCGAGGTGGTCGGTCGCCACGAGCGGAGTGCGATCGCGCAGGCCTGCCTCGAGGGCACGCTGCACTTGAGCAGAAATGTCGGGATAGAGTCCGAAGACGGGGCTCAAGTTGAACCCGGTGGCTTTGTACAGCGCCAGCCGATCGGCCTTGGGGCCGTCCAGCGTCTGCTCGTGCGGGAAGATCTTCCCTTTGCCTATCGGCTCGAGCCGCACCCTCGCCAGGAAACCCTTGCGCACGTGCTTCTCGCCGTCGACCTCAAACGTTTGCTCGTACACGTAAAACGCTGGGTGATCGTCTTCCCGAAGAATGCCCTGACGGAGCCAATCTCTCAGATACCGGGCCGCCCGCACATACCGATCCCCTGCGCCGGAGTCACCCGGTTCCTCCCGGTTCAGCTCCAGGCGGATCACGTTATAGGCGCTGGACTGATAAAGCTTGTCCTGGAGAGTTGCGTCGATCACATCGTAGGGGGGAGCAACCACGTCGGACAGTGTTCCCACACGTGCAACGTCATAGCGTACCCCCCGAAACGGACTCACGTCGGGCATGGCGTTCGATCCTCGTCGCGAAAATCAGGTTCCCATTTCCCAGCTATCGAGATACGTCTTCTGTTCGGCCGTCAAGGTATCGAGCGAATTCCCCATGGTCTTCAGCTCAGGCGAGGCCACAAACTCATCCAGTTCCTTGGGAACCAGGTGCAGGAGGGACAAACCCATCGAGCAAGCTCGACAGGACCATTCCATAAGCACGCGCCTGCGTCGGTGCCAGGACTCTGCAACGCGCCACCAGCGACTCGAGCTCCGCCCAGTCGGATTCGGACATCGCCACACGCAGAGGCTTGCTCACCCATTCCTCTGGTAGGAGCGGATGCAACGGTCTCAGCCCACGTTCCTGCTCGGGACTACGCCGCCGGCCTAACCGATCGCGTTGCATGCACAACACCTGCACTCGAGCCAGCCCAACCCGCTCAAGGACTCACGAGGCAGCCAACCTAGCACACACGTACGTGTGTATCAAGAGGTGCCTCGCGAACTCTCGAATGCGAACTGATTGACAGCCCATCTTTGGAATTCGGCAATCGTGACCGCGATCGGGGCTTTTGACCCGCTCCCGGGCGAGCCGGTAAAATCGAGTTTGCTCCACCGAATGAACAGGCGTTGTTTCATTCCAGGGTTTTTGAAGGCGATGTCGAGGGGAGGACGGCGTGGTTCCCGCCAAGGATTTCAAACGTAGGATGGTCGTCGAGATCGACGGCGCTCCGCACATGATCGAGCAAATTCAGGTCCAAACGCCTTCCGCGCGCGGCGCGGCCACGCTTTACAAGATCAAGGCGCGAAACCTCAAATCCAAGAACCGCGTCGAAAAGTCGTATCGCGGCACGGACGCTTTGAGCGAGTCAAGCTTCGAGCGCCGGCCCGTCCAGTTCCTTTACCGCGATCCCGACTCGCTTCATTTCATGGATTCCTCGACCTTCAATCAATTCTCATTTCCGCTCGAGGAGCTGCGTGACCAGTCGCCGTTCATGACCGAGAATATGGACGGCGTGGAATCACTCGTCGTCGATGACGAGGTGATCGCTATCGAGCTGCCGGATACCGTCGAGCTGCCGATCGTCGAGACGGCCCCGGGCGTCCGCGGCAACTCGGCCACCGGACGCACCAAACCCGCCACTCTCTCGACGGGCTACGTCGTTCAGGTTCCCGAACATCTCGATCAGGGTCAGATCGTCCGGGTCGACACCCGCACCGGCGAATACCTGGGTCGCGTCAGTTGATAGAGCAGCCAGTGCCCGCAGGGAACCAGGAGCGGCCGCACCAGCACGGCATCGACCAGGATGCCCACGACCAGCGCGAAGCCAAGCTGCCGAAGCGAGCTGAGGGGGCTCAGGATGAACGAGGCGAAGCTGCTCGCCGTGATCAGCGCGGCCGAGCTGATCAACCCGCCCGTCTGCCCGATCGCGTGGATGATTCCCGAGTGCAAGCCTCTCCGCTGCGATTCCTCATTGAGCCTCGTCATCAAGAAGACGTTGTAGTCGACGCCCACTGCGATCAGAAGCACGAACAGGAAATACGGCACTTTCCAGTCCAGCCCCTCGGCACCCAGGAGCGTTACAAACACCAGGTGCGTCGTCCCCAGAGCGAACGCGTAGGTCAGGACCATGGTCGCCACGAGATTGAGGCACGCGAGCGGATCACGAAGCGCCACGATCAAAACCAGAAATACCCCTATCGGAACGATGAACCAGCTCTGGACCTGATCGTTATGCGTCAGCGCTCGAATATCGGCTGATTCGGCATTCGCGCCGGCGATCTTCGCGGTGACATGAATGCCCTGATATTCGCTCAGGTAATCATTGAGCCGACGCCTCAGCGTCAAGACCTGGTCCATTGCACCGTGAGAAAAGATTCGGTTGCCCTGAGTGAGGTCGATCCGCGCCCGGCGACCGTCGGGCGTGATATAGGCGGCGAAGCTGCGCCGCAGCTCGGGATATTCGTGTACAGTCCGTTCGTCGATCAGAAGTCGATCCAGGGCTCGCCGGCCGACTGGATCGTTGAGGATGGCGGTCACTTCTCGGTTGGCCCGCAAGGCACCATCCGCGATCTGTGCAGCTCCGCTAGCTGCCCGGTTCAGTTCGCGCAGCAACGTCTCTTGCGGCTTCTCAGCGGCCTGTTTTTGCTTGACATCCTCCGACGACTGGCTTTGCGCCACTTTCCCGCTGTCCCAGGTCGCTTCGCCCGTTGCTCCTGACCTTCTCGACTCTGACAGGGCAGGGGACGCGTCGGTGCCCTTGCCGCTGTCCTGGACATACTCAATAGCATGCCTGAGCGCCGGAAGGTTCCATGTCGCGGGCATTCCTGGGCTCATCTGGAAGATCTTTGAAGCTTGTTTCAGGCCTGATGCGACTGTCTCGCGAGTATGGGCGCGGCTCACTGCGGCGTCAGATTTCGCTTCGCTCCGGGAATTCGCTTTGCCCGTAAGCGCAAGTCCGGTCTTCTCTTCGAGCCAGTTCGCCGCCCGCAGCTTGGCTGCTCCTTCCGCAAGGCCCTTATGAAGCAGCCCGGCGCCGTCCGAAAGCTGGTGAAAACCGTCGTTGACCTCGCCCAGCCGCGAAGCCAGCCGGGCACGCGCCAGGGGCTGCGGGCTACCCAGCGGCTGGGTCGCCGAGCGCACTTCGCCCAGCCGGCGCTGATGCACAAGCAGCCGGCTGACGTCGTCGATCAAGGCCAGGCCTTCCGAGGAATGCAAGTCGGTGTCCGACTCGAGCACCACTGTCAGCGGAGCCAGCATTCCCGGGTCGAACTTCGACGCCACCAGGCCAAAATCCCGCGCGGAGACGGTGCTTGGGTGCATCTCGCTCAAAAGATCCTGAATGAAATGAGTTCGCAATCCCACGATCGACAACGGCACCATTGCAAGCACCGTGAAGACCCAGCTCCGTAGCGGCCGCGCCATCACCATGCGCCCGAGCCTATCCCAGAAAGCCCGCGAGCTGCCCGCGAGTCCGTCAAACGAGCGCGGATGGATCCGGGCCAGCAACACCAGCAGGGCAGGGGTGAGCGTGAGCGTGGCGACCAGAGCCACGACCAAGCTCAAGGCCACACTTGGTCCCGTGCTCGAGAACAGCTTGAATTTCGTCACCCCCATCAGCAGTAGCCCGATGACGATCGTTCCCGCGCTCGTGACCAGCGCCCCGACGGACCGCGCCAGCGTCACCCGCATCGAGCCGGCCGGGTTGCTCGGATTCAAGTGCTCCGCATAGCGCCACGACAGGAACAGACAGAAATCGGTGCCGGTGCCGAACAGAATCGCGATCAGGAAGAGCTCCACGAGCGGAGACAGCTCCCACCCAGCCAGCACCATCCAGGCCAGTATTCCGCGGGCGATCACCAGCGATGCGCCGATCGTCACCAGCGGGACCAGCGCCAACCAGAATGAACGATAAACCGCCAGCAGTACGCACAAGAGCAACGCGACCGTCGCAACTGCGGCCCGGTCCAGGGAGGTCTGAACACTGGCCATGTAATCACGGCCGATCACCGCGTCTCCCGTCCAGCGGATCTCAAGGCCCGCGGGAGGCGAAAAATCGCCCTCCTTCACCTGGCGTTCCATCCAGCCGACCGCCTCGTGCGAAGCGGGCGCGACGAACGACGACGAAAGCATGACCGCCACGAGCGAGACCGTTCCGTCCGCGCTGATCAGCCGCGTGGCAATCTCGGGTTTGGAAGTCGGACCCAGCACATGAGCGATCTCGGCCGGCCTACCCACGCCTTCAAATCGCTGCGCAAGTCGGCTGGCATACTGGCGATCAGCCTCGGTCAGACCACTCTCCCGGTGCAGGACCGCCACAGACATCGCTTCGTATGCCTGGTCAGGCCAGGACACGTTCACCAGTTCGGCGGCACGTACGCTTTCAGCATCCGTGGGAAGCATCGAGGCTTGTGCCTCAGCCGCCAGCCTGGTCAGATTCGGTGAGAAACAACCAATCCCCGCTGCCGCGCCCAGCCAGATCGACATGACCCACGCCGGCCGCCGACTCACGAATGTCCGAATCGCATCCAGCACCATTACAATGTCACTCCTGCGATCAACTTTCTTGTCAGTCAGCGCGTTCCGATTGGGTCGCCTCACCCCTCGTGTCTCGGGCCAGCCTCGGCATCACGCCTCATTCGCCAGCAGAACCCGTTGGACAACGGTCCCGCAAGCAAAAGAGCTTCGCAAGAAAGGATCGACATCGTCCTTGTGTCAAAGAAGTTGGAATCGGGGATTTACGTGGTTTGAATAGTTTAGGAAAAGCTTGATCTCTGCTGGGCTACTCACTATAGGCCATTCCGCACATCGATCAAGAACAATATGTCGCCGGTCCTCTGCCTGCGCCACCGGCCAACGCGGCCAGGAACCGGCGACCCTGAGCGCCCCCCCCGATCTCGTAGTTCGTTTTGTATATTCGACGCGCATCCTTGCCGTATAAGGGTTAAGGGAACAGCACACTGCCGCCCCGCTCGTGGAAAACGGCTCGGCCGACTTCTCCTTGCCCTTCCGTCCGGCGACGTGCAACGCTCTTGGGAAGCGATTTGGTGACGCCGATCTTACCCCACGAGCACGTGCTCGCCCACCGAAACAGCGGACTGAGAGCGGGACCCTCGCTCTATCAAGGTCGAAGAACGCAAAAAACAGTTTACGATGCCCTCGTTTCTGCGTCACTGCGTCACAGCCTTGCAGGGCTTGGACTTACGTGTGACGCAGGAAAATGGGTGCGCACGGAATCAACCCAACACCATGACCTTCTGCGAGTTGCGTGTGACGCAGGAATAATCGGACCGCCGCCTTCTCACTGCATTCACGACGTGTGGCCTCATTCCTTCGAAAGCCGCTTCCGAATGATCCCCGCATGATGCCGCTCGTGCCCAATGAGAATGTACGCCAGCGCACGAACGCTCACTTCGACGTTGTTCGCAGTACCGCGCCGTAGCCACGCCTCGTCGGGGAGCTGTTCAAAGAACGCAATGTGCGATCGCCTGAGATTCCCCAGCTCGGAAACCAGGCTCGTGAGCGGAACCCTGTTATGTTGGGCCGCTTCTGCGTACGTGTTCTCGTCGAACCCGGGAAGTGGGGTCGCATCCCCGCGGCAAATCGCAGTGCCCGATAGCCAAAAACACGCTCGCAATCACACAGATGGCCGACCACTTGCCTGATTGACCACGTGTACGGTGGGTGAGGAACGCACGCAGCGCTTTCGGGAATGCCAGCGAGGAAACCGAGCGTGTTCGCGACTTCCGACTTCATCGCGTGGACAATCTCCTCCTCGGGAACAAGTGCGATGTATTTCGCATAGTTGGGGCTGTATTCGGTCGTCTCGGGCCTGGCCATGACGAACTTCCTTTCGGGCATTTTCAAGGAATGGAGCTGATTACTTCGATCGAGAGCGCAACTCTTCTCCACCCGACCGAGTCGCGTTCGCGAGCGGCGGGCGATAGCCGTTGCAGAAGTCGATTCGTTCGCCAATGCTCGGGTGGCTGGAGCGGAATAACTTGTATATTGGCCCCGGCCGCGGATTGCTCAGATTCGTTTCCATCAGTTTCACGAACGACTCGGCACCCGAATGACCGTCGTGCGTGAGATCGAGCGCGTACTGGTCGGCCTCATGCTCCTGATAACGGCTGTAAGCCAGCGCCACCGGAGTCAGAAAGAACAGGGCAATCTCGAGCAGCATGAGCAAGAGCGGCACCGAGGCCACGTCCGAAAGCCGGTCGAAGCCGAGCCGAGCCGAATATCGGCCAACAATCATTCGCCCCGCCCAATCGACCAGGAACAGCCCCAGCAGCGTGAGCACGGCCGACAGAATGATGGAACGCACCACATGCCCCAGCATGTAATGGCCCATTTCGTGGCCCATCACATGCAGCACCTCTTGCGTGTCTAGCCTGGCCAGCAAGGTGTCCCAGAGAACGATTCTGCTCGTCCCAAACACACCCGTCACGTACGCATTCAACGCTTTGGTATCGACGCTCTTATCGACCTCGAACACCCGGGTCGAATCGATACCTGCCTGCTTCGCCAGCGCCAGGATCTTCTGCTCGAGAACAGGGTCGTGCATGGGCCCGAACCGGTTGAAGAGCGGATCAATCCAGATCGGCTTGACCAGCATGACGGCGAACAGAAAGGGTATCGAAAGCATTGCCGTATACAGCCACCAGCGCCTCGGGCTGCGCGCGAGCAGCAAGTAAGGAACCCACACGAGCGCGAAGCCCACCGCCATCGAGACCGCCAACCGGATGACCGAATCGCCAAACCACTTGCCGAGGGTCTGATTGGAAAGCCCGTACGCACGCATCCGCACGTAACCTTCGTAATATGACAACGGCAGATCGACCAGGAAAACGATCGCCAGATACATCACCACGTACAGGCCAATCGAGATGAACCACGCTCGCCCCAACCTGGCCGCCAGGGTCCGCAGCCGCGCTGAAAACCCCGAGAATGCCAGCAAACCGGGAAGCAGCATCACCCAGACGGCATTCAACATCCAGAGTCTGTTTCCACTCCGGTAAAACTCGAGCGCAAGCGCACTGGGTTCCGGAACCGCTACCAGCTCGACCTCGTCGGCTTGAGAGGACCGAGCCGCCCTTCGCTCGCCGGAGACGTCGGTGTGGGCCTGAGATTGAGCACAAGCCCGTGCTGCCGGAATGACCACCGTCAGCGCGACGAAACACGTCATCAATCGACCGATTCGGCAAACGGCCATCGGTTCTCCTGGAAGCGCACTCATCGAGCTCACTCGATGCGGTGCGTGGGACGTTCGGTGTCGGCCTCGAGGGGAGCGCTCGGAATGGGTTTGAGCAGAAAGTACGACGCGGCCAGCGCCACGCCCAGCAGGGCGCTGAACCCCCAGCCCAGGTACATCATGAAGCGGGTGCGAACGAGGTCTCGCCTCATGCCCTCTGCCACCTGCTTGGTTTCGATATCGACCGACTGCTCAAAATCGTCGATCTTCCGCTGCTGCTGTTCCCGGTCTTTCTCGAGCTCTGCAACTCGAGTTCGTAGCTGTGCCGCCTCGCTCGCCTCTTTCTCGGATTTCACTCGAACGACTTCCGACTTCGCCAGCTCGTCGCTGATCCGCGATTTCTCACTCTTCTGGTACTTGAGATCATCGGTGAGCGAATCAACTTTGATGCGTTCGTTTCCCAGCCGCTTCTCCGCGTCGTCCAGCTCCTTCTTCTTCTTCTCGTACAACCCGGCGAAGTCGACCGGGTCCTTGCCGGCTCGGTCCAGCAAGGCGTCGCTCACCAGGCGCTCGCGCGTGGCTGATTCCTCGACAACCCGCTGGAGCGACTGGATCGATTCACTCTGCGTCTGAATCTTGCCCAGAAGCTGGCTGAGCCAGAGCACACTCGCCAGCCCCATCACACCCAGGAACACGCCGAGCAGGCCGTAGAATGTGGCGGCCTGTATTCTCTCAACGGGCGAACTGACATCTCGCTGTCCGGGTCGTGTAAGCATCTTGATCAGCTCCGCTTCGAGGCGAGGTGAAAAGGCTCCGCCCGAGTTGCCTTCCGCATTGGGAAGCTGCTCGAGATCATTCGCAAGCCTCGCCAGTGCAATCCGATCGCCGCGATCAGCAGTGAGGCAATAACCCTGCACCTGCGCCATCCCGCCGTCCCGCCACTGGAAAAAGCCGCGAGTTTGATTGATCGGGTCGACCACGTAGGCAACCTGGAGTGGCTGTGAAAAGAAGTTGTGGTGAATAAACAAATCATGATGCGACAGAAAAATTCCAAAATTGGGATGTGTGTGATACCAGCCGACAATGTCATACTGCGGGAACCGCTGGTCGCGCTCTCGGGTGATTTCTTCCCACGAATCGTGAGTGTAGGTGAAGCTCGCCTGTGTGTTCGCGTAGTGCTTCGCCTCGAGCGACTGATTGACCCACACGAAAGCTTGGCCTGTTGCCGCATCGAGGCATTCCTTGCCCAGCAGAATTCCCCCCAGCTCGACGGACGTGTCACTCAGAGCGTGCCGTTCAATGGCGTCCGCAGCGCGGCGATCAAGGAAGATCGGCAGATCGGCCGGTCCTGGTACTTCATAGGCCACACTTGCAAATCGCCGGTCGCGATCGGGCCGCGCGCGCCGTTCCGGCTCGCGAACCCGTACGTCGCCGAAAGTGATTTCGTCGCCGTTCAACCGCCTGACCCCCAGCCCCTCTTGCCGTCTTCCCGGTCCGCGCCCAGGAGAAAAAACCCCGACTCGCTTTCGCCGTCCACCCTGACGATATCGTAAGGCGGAATTCCGACCCGAGAAAGCGAGTAAGCTGCAAGCGGCGAATCCGCCTCGATGCCGCTCTCGAACACCGGCCGCGCTGGCTCCTTGCACTTCGGGCAGTCGGCCTCCGACGACCTGACCTTCACACGCGGCCGCATCACCTCGCCGCGCCAGTCGCAACGCGGGCATTCGATCGCGACAACCAGCTCGCGATCGAGAACCATGTGAAGGCGGCCCGAAAGACGCGGCCCAACCGCCTCGAAAAGCTCCAGCACCGTCTGCTTCTGACCCAGCGGAAGCTCGACTGCCCTCGGGTAGGTCTCGTGGCTCAAACAATCATTCCGGAACGGCAGTCGTGTGGAATAGAACTGGTTGGCCACCCCGTTGTAGACCAGAGCCGACCCCGCAGCCACCGGCATGCCGTGCAATAGCTTGAGCGCTTCCTGGACTTGAAGCGCGGCCATCATCGAAGCGATGGTCGGGGCCGTCGGCACCTTGCCCGAGAGGATCTCATCGCGCGAGAGCAGCGGGCAGCTATATCGCCGGTTCAAGAGCTGATAATCTCGCTCGGTCATCGCACACTCGTAGCACGCCGAATCCGGCGGCACGAAAACCTTGACGACACCTTGAATCTCCTGAATGCCTGCGTCGATCCACGGTGTGCCCGTTTTCCAGCATTGGCGATTGACCCACAGCCGTGCCTCGCGGTTGTCGAGGCAGCCGATCACCAGATCGACGTCCTTGAAAAGCCCCAGTCCGATGTCGACCCTCACGTCGCCGTGAATCGGAATGACCGTGACGTCGGGATTGAGCTCACGCGCCCTCTGCGCCGCCACCATCGCTTTGGGGCGACCCGCGTCCGAGTCGCGAAATAACACCGATCTCGAAAGATTGGAGGGTTCAACCGTATCGAAGTCGATCAGGTAGATCGTCCCCAGCCCCAGCAGAGCGAGGTTCTTCATCACCTCGTTGCCCAGCGCACCCGCGCCGACAACCAGCACTTTCGCCGCGCACAACCGGTCCTGTTGCCACCAGGAAATCAAGCGAAGGCTGCCGTACCGGTCCTGGTCGTCGATCAACATGGAAATCGCTTCCGCCCCGGACCCGCACCGTGTCTCACTCGATGAACGTGATCCCATCGACATTCGCGCGAGTATGGTCGGCCGGACTCGCCGACTCGAGAAGTATGATCTCTTCGTCGTCTCGCTGCGGCACCACGGCAGCGCTCGCCCGCGGCGCCGGACCCGCTGTAGAACTGTCGATCTCGTCCTGCTCATTCGCCCGCTCGCCCTGGTGCCGTCCCCGCTGTTCTGGAGTTTTTGCGAAAATGCCGCCATAGCGATTCATGAACTGGCGCACTCGAGTCGGCGCGCTTTCGCTTCCCTCCTCATGACCCGCGGTCGAATTTGCCGAGCCATTGGGACGATCACCGGCCGCCGCTTGCTTGCCCCCAGGCGCCGATTCCGGGGCTGCGTCTACCCGGCCCAGCGCAGCCCGAAGATCGCGAAGCGGCCGTGAGTCCGTGGGAAAGAGAAATTTGGTCTGGCTGGCAACCCAGAGCGCTGCATCCCGGTTATAAGGGCTCCGGATGTCGTAGTTGTGGTACCGCGCCATGTCCCAGAGCATGTTGCACAGCTCGTCGAGCTGCACGCTCGGCACCCAGTGCGTCCCATACCCACCCAGGCAGACCATGCCGATTTCAGAGATGTTCGGGTGATAAATCGGCGTGATCCAGCGGATTTCCGGGATCGTCCGCGGATACGACGCCCCCAGCTTGATCTCGACGCGATGGTCGTCGTGCGCCAGCACCTGGCCGCGCAAGCGATATAAACTCTTACCCGATAACTGGATAAGAAAATGGTGCGCCGGCTTGCCGTGGGCCTTGAAACGAAAGACGCTGCTTTCGGATTGAAGTCGTTCCAGCGCCGCCAGGTCGTTTCGCAGGCGGCGCATTCGAGGAGATTGATACATGGTTTTGCGATCGCCCCTCGGCCCGTCTGGAGGCCTCCCGGTGCATCGAAGTCGAGCGCAGGGCGAAACTGTGGCCTTGCTTCCGCGCCGCCGGAGGTCCGGCGGTGGGAGCTGGGCTTCAACAATTCCGACCCGCGACAACCTCCGGATACACAATCAGGTGGTCGCCGTTCTGGACCCCCCCTTCGACCAGCGTCCAGTTCTCCAGCAGTCGCCGGCCACCCTCTTTATGGTCAAGGGAGTAGCTCATCGGCTGCCCGTCGGGACTGGTCGCGGGCAAACTCATCTTGGTAATGATGTTGGGGATGATCCGGCTGACGGGCACACTGAAGGCGATGACCGCTTTGACCGACTTCGCGCCGGTCTGGTCCAGGAATGTCACCTGAATTCCGCTGGGATCGGCTGTTCCGCCGTATGACATGGTCAATATACCTCCTCAGCAGTTTTTCGGTCGTCGCCGCAGAATATTGAGAAGAGCCTGGCCTTTTCAGTTGCCCAGCTTGCCTCCCGACCGCCCGCCCGGCGATCCTCCCACCAGGATAACGCTCTTCGCGCCAACTCGAAACTCCTCATCGCGGATTTTGCGGTCTTCACTTGCGAGCACGTTCCAGCTCCAGCCAGTGTTCGGCTTCCAGCCGGTAGTATTCCGTGGCGCCCACATCATAGGAGCGGCCGAATCCCAGCCGGCGCACCCGAAGAATCAGCGCCTCCAGCTTTTTCATCCGGCCAAGGTGCTCCTGGATCGCTTCCAGCCGTTCGGCTGGCTTGGCCGCCATTTCCCGCCGGCAATCCATCACCATGCGTGACCACACGTAAACCTGGTAGGAATCAATGCGGGCTTGTTGGTAATACGCCCAGGTTTCGTCGTACTGCTTGACGGCCGCCGCCAGTCGAGCGCGTCCGATAGCCTCGGCCTTCGAGGGCTCTCCCGCAGGCGCAGCCGCCAGCAGCACACCGGATAAAACAAAACTCGGAGCCAGCCACCGGGCTCCTCTCATTTTCGACATGGGGTGCTCCTTGATGCGTTCGACCTGCAAGCAACTCACTCCCTGACGCCGACCTTGCCATTACACCCGTAGATCGAGCAGGCGCCGATGTAATCCCAGCAGTCCCGGTGATGCGGCGTGTTGCACGATGCACACACGACGATCTCACTTTCGTCAATCGGCTCGCCGCAAACCTTGCACGTGGGAGCGCCCTGATCTTCTTGCCACGCTTCTGCATCGTCGACGATGGCCACTCCTTCTCCCATTCGTCGCGTCACCGCATCAATCAGGCGGTCGTGCAGCACCAGGGCTTGCTCGACCACCCACGCAAGATACTCCCCGTTCGTTCCCAGGTTGCGGTCAACCTGCACGAGCATTCGCTCGGGATTGACCGAGACCAGCATCCCCCCGCGCTGAGCCAACTGATGTAGACCTTCCACCGTCGAGCGGATCGTCGAGTTCAGAAAGTCGCGAGACATCTCGACGTCATTGGCCCGGACTACGTACCCGCTGTCAAATTCACGGTCGCCGGTCATCACAGGCCGGGTTGCTCGCGGTGACTGCGGCGGAGCCGGCCGGGCCGTCGGGGCCAGTTCCATTCGGAACGGAATTCCACGGCCGAAGCGTGCGACAACGCGAGTGCGCGGTATCTGGCCGGGTTGTCCCTGAATGGTCGGTGCCAGGCCAACCCGTACCGTCGCGCCATTGTGCGTGAAACTGACGGTTGGCGGGTCAGAAAGCCCCCGAGTCTCATATCGCCCTCGATACCTCGCCGCAAGCTGCCGGTAGGCGCGATATCGCGCACCCGTGATCCACGCGCTCAGATTGGTCATCAGCCGGATGACGACGTAAATCGCCAGGACAACCAGCCCAACGATCAGTAGCGTCATGTGAACGACCTCCCGATCGCTGAGGCGCAGCCATTCGCCGTCTCCACCCGGCACGCCACAGTCGCCACAAAGCCGGTGCGCGGAGAGGCCTCCCAGAGCTGCCACTGACCGACGCGCGATAATGGCCGCGCCGGCGAAAATCCAGCGCCCAGCTCGCCCGTCCCGAACCCCGTCTCATAACGGTCCGCCAATCCGGCGATCCCAACTCCTAACCCTTTAAGGATCGCCTCTTTGCGGGTCCATCCCCGGAGAAAGGCCATCGCTTTCTGCTCCGAGCCGATCTGGCCGAACTCAGCCAGCTCATCTGCTGAGAAGAACGATTCCACGATCCGATCGGCTTCGCTGATTGACCTGACCTGCTCGAGGTCAATCCCCAGCTCCCGGCTGCGGCAAACCGCGATCACCGCCAGATCCGAAGAATGAGAAACGTTGAATTGAACAGGCGGCTCTCCGCCGTCGAGGCTGGGAAAATCGAGCTCGGGCTTACCGCGAACCACAGCCCGGAACCGCAGCGACGCCGGCTGCTCACATAGCAAACCGCCCAGAATCTCGCGCAAAGCCGACCGGCACCGAGCGAACCGCCTGCGGTCCCGCGCCCGGATAAACCGGCCGGCTCGAACGCGCTCATCACTGTCAAGCAGCTCAAGCTCCGGCCCCGGCTCGGTGCTATCAATCTCGGTTTGGCTCTCGAGCCCGGCATCCAGCTCGATGAGCCAGACCCCGATCTCATCCGCGGCCAGGCTAGAAACCGCGGTGCCAGGTTTCCATTCGCGCAGGGCAGGGCAGGCCAAGCCTTCGCCGCCGTTCATCATGTTGAGTTTGCCCGGGCTCATCGGTAGTTCAGTCAGACACGTTCGAATGAGGTCTCTCGATCCGCGTCGCTCCATTGTACGTATTCAAGTTGAATCGCGGGATTGTAGTATCGGTTTTAGAGGGCACGTCGCACTGGCTCGGCCAGGGCTGCCTCGTTGGGCGTGGGTCTCCGGGCACCCGAAGGGTCGCCGCTCCATAGTCGCCCTTCGCTCCGCGAAGGGACTTCTTCTCTGTTGGGCGCGGGTCTCCAGACCCCGCCCCATAGTCGCCCTTCGCTCCGCGAAGGGACTTCTTCTGTTGGGCGCGGGTCTCCAGACCCCGCCGCGCCCATGGACCGAAGGTCTCCAGGTGGCACTGGCTCGACCACCGTTTTCAACTGCGTCGCCGCTCCGCTCCGAAATCACGAAATGCCATTTAGATTTCAATTCACGATACGCCACTTGATTATCGCGATCGCCGTACTTGCGGTGTGCCTCGCAATGTTGCGCTCGCCTTTCGGATTTCTCGTCGCGCTGGTCGGGGGGGTGCTTCCCGGCTACGTCATCGGCCGTATTCGCGGAGGCTCGGGAATCATTGCCGGCGCACTTTCCGAGTCGGCCTGTACGACGGCGCTGTTCATCGCGTTGATCTCGTACGACATGTATCGTGTTCCCTGGCCGGCTGAGGCCATCCTAGCACTCTTCCCTGGGGGGTGTCTCGTAGCAGTCGCTGGTTTCATCGCGGGTTTGGTCATCAGCTCAGGGCTTCACGCGCTCACCCAAATGACAAAGCACCTGTTTGAACCTGAGCCGTTCGAAAAAGCACGGGATGAAATCCGATACCTTCCTGACGGCCGGGAAGAGATTTAGCATTGGCTATGCGGCTGCCCCAATTTCAATTCACGATACGCCACTTGATCATCGTGATCGCCGTATTTGCGGCATGTTTCGCGCTACTGCGATCACCTTTCGGATTGAACGTCGTGTACGGCGGCGCTGTGCCTTTCGGATTGTACTTCTGTGTGCTTCCCGGATTCCTCATCGGCCGTGCCCGTGGAGGCTCGGGAATCATCGGCGGTGCCTTTTCTGAGGCAGTCGCGGCCGCGATGCTGGTCATTGTGCTCTCGTCGCCCAAGCCGCCCTATACCTCCGCGATTGTGCACGCGATTCCAGGATTCCTGATCCTGACGTCCCTGGTCATGGCTTTCTCGTTCATCCTTGGCTTGCTCGTGAGTGGATCTCTCTACTTGATTGTCGAAGTGACGCAAATCATATTGCACATCGAGCCGCTCGCCGGAACATCGGGCCCGCGCCGGTTGTATCCTGAGCCTGACTGGCCGGTGACCTCCGATGATCCGCAAGGCAACGAATCATGAAAGCTGTCGTGATCACCGCGAAAGGCGGCCCAGAGGTCCTGGAAATTCGCGAGCTCCCCACCCCCGAACCCCGGGGCGATCAGGTTCGCGTTCGCGTTCGCGCATGCGGCTTGAACCGTGCTGACCTGTTGCAGGGCAGGGGAGTCTATCCCGCCCCGCCCGGCTCGCCCGCCAATATTCCAGGGCTCGAATATGCCGGCGAGATCGACGCCCTTGGTCCAGACGTCGTCACCTCGATCAAACCTGGCGACCGCGTTTTCGGAATTGTCGGCGGTGGGGGTCAGGCCGAGTATGTGATCACCCACGAGCGCCTGGCCGTCCTCATTCCAGAAAACCTCGATTTCGCCAGCGCCGCGGCCGTCCCTGAAGCCTTCATCACCGCGCACGACGCGCTCCTCACGCAGGCGCATGTATCGCCCGGCGAGCGAATCTTGATCCACGCGGTGGGAAGCGGGGTCGGCACAGCCGCGGTCCAGCTTGCCCATGCGATGGGCTGTGAAGTCTGGGGCACATCCCGGACAGCCGCCAAGCTCGAGCGAACGAAGGCGCTGGGTCTGGATCATGGAATCGACGCATCCCGAGAGGATTTTGCGGATGTCATTCAAGCTTCGACTGCTGGAAAGGGTGTTGATGTGATAATCGACTTGCTCGGAGGCATGGCACTGGAGCGCAACCTGGCCGCGCTTGCACCAAAGGGTCGTCTGGTGCTGGTCGGCCTGCTCGGCGGCAGCCAGGCCCCGCTCGACTTGAATCTGATGCTGCGCAAGCGGTTAACAATCGTAGGCACAACTCTCCGCGCACGCCCGCTCGACGAAAAGATCGCGGCAACCCAGCGATTTGCGTCCCAGGTCGTGCCCTGGCTCGAGCGTTCGCTGGTTCGTCCCATCGTTGATTCCGTTTTCCCCTTCGACGAAGTACGACCCGCCCTCGGACGCCTCGAGTCAAACGAAGTCTACGGCAAAATCGTGCTGAGCGTGTGACCGACCCCGGGAGGCCGAAGTTCCTGCTGAGCCGCGTCAGCCCTCCGCCCTGACTTCCGCCGACCGTCCTCCCGGCCCGACTTCGTTTTGAGGACTTGCCGCTTCTTCCAGCCCTTCGAATTTCGGATTTCGAACTTCGGATTTTCTCCCCACGTTCGTTTTGATTATTGGCCGCTTCCCCTTACCTTGTAAGCGTCTGCGTTGTTTCCCTCGCGGCCCGTACCGACGAAGTTCCCACTGATCCAGACCCCGCTCTGGTTCGAGCGCGCCTTGTCTCGTTCCCCGCCGCGGTGACCCGCCTCGCCATGCGGCCGGTGGCCTGCCTGACGTGGACCGCAGATAGTGAACAACAGCCGAGATCGAGAGTGGCAGTTTTGGGGTGAGTACTGCCACGAGGTTTTTGAATCGCCAGAAAGCACACAAATCAGCTCCGATCCCTCGACGGCTGTTGGGCTTGCAGATCGGGTGCTCCGCGTTGGAGACCCACTCCCATACCTCGAATAGTGGCAGAAAGTGGCAGTGCTGCGGGTGTTTTTCGAGCATCCGTACACAGGTGTAAATTGGCAGCTCTCAGTTGCACCGAATTGAGACAATTCCCTCTCGCTCTCCCTCGTGATTCTTAGCGGGGAGCGCATCTTTGCTGCCCACCCGCAAGGGCCACCAAAAGAAACCGCCGCTGACCTGCATGAGTTGACCAGGGTGCTGGTCCTGATTACTCCGCAGGCTCGATCAGACTGAGCCCACTGCCCCGTCCGATTACCACCCGCTAGAAAAGAAACGACAGATGTGACGTGTGAATTCGTGCGTCGAGTTCCGCGACCCGGCAAACAGCGCCGGCCTCGCCTTGATCGCTGCATCCCCCAGACACCTCGGCGCCGGGCAATGCCGCACGATCTCACGCATCGGGATTGTACCACACGCTTGCCGCCCATGTCCAGAAAAATCTTCGCAAACTTCTCATTTTCTCCAAATTTCCCGCCGACTGATCAAACCGATCACCAAATAAACACAAAAAAGCACTAAACAGACCACGCGTGACCACGTTCGTGAGAGCGTGGTTCGGACGGGACGCAAGTCCTCCAGCCTCGGGCGTAAGCCCGATCCCACCAAGCCGACCCGTGTGCCCCCGACCGCTTTTGCAGCACGGGTGCGTGGGACATGATTCCCGCCGAACAAAACCTATCTCTTCTTTCAGATCGTACGGGAGGTTAGGCTAATCGCGTCGAACATGAACGGGCTGTCCGAAAGAGAGTTCAGCGGCGCTGTCTACGGCACCAGCGGTCCCGTCCGAACCGATCGTCGACACGGACACCACCGGCACGCTCGACGCGCTGACGTCATTGCCCACGCCATCGATCAGCCTGATTGTCAGCCTGACTGGGCTCGGATTCGTGGTCGTCTGGTCGCTCATATCCCCGAGGATCTCGCGGCGTCACTGCACGGACTGCGCCGAGCGGACAGCGTGGGAGGTTCCACTTCTTCCACGTCGCCGTTCCTGCGGGCAAGCGCGACAGCCTCGGAAATCACGGTGGGTTCGTTTCGCAGCGAATCGCCCGCATCGTCAATACCACCCTTCCACCTCCCGTTATGGTTCCCGTACCGCCAACGCGCCCGAAGTCCCCGCAATGACGACCTCCCCTCCTGCGCCGCCCGATCGTTCGCCGCTGGCGACGGTCGGGATCGTGTTGCCGGTGGGGTTGCGGCCGGAAGGGGCGAGGCAGTGTTCAGCATGCGCTGACATCACAGCGCTATTGTTTGGATGTTCCCTTGAGTTGGTCGATGATTTTCTCGACGGCGGCCTTGCGGTCGGCGGTAAGTTTGCTTGTCTTGCGCCATTGATCGAGTTCGGTCCAGGACCAGAACGCGCCCTGTATCGCAAAGCCTGGCTTATCCGTGATCTTGCGCATTGCGCGCTCGGCCTCGCTCGCGTCATTGCCCAGCATGGTGAGCGCCATGGCGCGGTAGCCGTGGTAGAGAGCGGTGTACGCCTCGGCTTTCGGGCCCGTTCTTGGCAACGCCCATCCCTTTGCCGTGACCTTGTCAATCAGCCTGAGGAGCTGGTCGGGCTTCTCCGCAACAACCAGCGCTTCGAGAGTGTTGAGCACACGGCCCGTGGCGAATTCGGTCTTGAGGTCGAGTTCAAGGCTTCGAAGATACGCGGTAATCGCCTCATCCCAACGCTCGAGTTTGCCATAGCACTGACCGAGCCGGTCGAAGTTAGCCGCGATCGCTTCCTTCGACTCGCTCGCCTTGATCAGGTCAGGCAGCGCCGTGGCGAAGTCTTGCTTGATGTAGTTGGCAAACCCACGTGTCGAGCGGCCGAGATAACGATAGTGCGCAGCTTTTTCGGCGTCGGGCTTGACGTCGGTCCCCTTCTCGTAGCGGTCGGCCATCTGAAGCAGCGACTCGGCATGGTTCAAGATGGCGGCGCGTTCGGTCCAGAGGATTTCGGCCTCGGTTTCCTGGGTGTCGCGGTAGGATCGCGCCAGTTTCACGGCGACTTCGGCCTGAGCTTCGGCCCAGGCGGACTTCGTCAAGTCGAGCATCACAAGCTGGCCGCGGGCGTCGTATTCCTTCGACAATGCCTTGCGAAAGGCTTCGAGACGATCCTTGCCTGTGTTCGCTTCGGCCAGGTCGTGATACTGCGACGACAGGTCTTGCAGGTGTGCGATCTGGAAGACGCGTCGAACCAGCGAACCCTTGGCAGGGTCGCCTGCTTCGCGATTGCGCGCCAGTTCGGCCTCGCGTGCCTTGGATTCACTCAGAAGCCGAACAAAGGCGGCGACGGCTCTTTCACCAGCCGCGGCGGCGCTTGTGGCTTGTGCGAGTAGGTGACGCAGATCATCGGGCAGGGCCGCGATACTCGCCGGTGCTTTCTCATAAACCTGATACAACCGGTTCGCGCCAAACGGGTGCCCGAGATCCATCGCGCGACGATACCACATCGTGGCCTCGGCGGGACGTTGCAGTTTCATGGTGATCCAACCGAGCGCGAATTCCCTGCTGCCTGGGGCGACCGCGAATTCCGGCGCGACGCCCGCGGAATCCTTCGGCGCGCTCTCCAACACCTTGCCATATCCCTTCTCCACCTGGCCGCTGCCGGCCAGGAGCGACCCTTGGAGATATTGATAATAGCTATAAATGTCGCGGTCCTCTGGGTCACGAAGCTGGTCAAGCGAGTCGAGTCCGATATAGCTCCGCGCGTCGCTCAGAAGGTGCCCTGCACGGAAATAGTTGGACATGCTCAACTCTTCCTCGGCAAGTCCGACGAGTTTTCTCGCGAGCCGCCGCCGAGCCGCCGCTCCGCCCGTCCCGGCCTCAACCGCTTGCTTCGCCTGGGCCAATTCCTTCAAGACGACGAGCGAATCTCGGGACTTGGACCCCATGAAAACCGGCTTGGAGCCATTGTCGGCGCCCGGTTTGTCCGCGGACGTGCCCAGGGCATAAACGCAAAGTTGCGAAAACGAGATTTTGTTGTCCTGGGCGATTTTGTAGAGCCGCTGAAAGCTCTCCCTGACGCCGCTGGGGATCTTGCAGCCTCGGACCTTTTGCACCCAGGTAAACTGGTCGTCGAGGAATGGCCATGTCTCGGCCACGTATATGTGGAAAGGAGCCTGCACCCCTTCAAACTCGACGGGAATCGTGAATCGCTTCATGCCTCCCTCGTTGAAACTCTTCTGGAAACTCGCGCGCAGCCGGGCGAGGTTCCCCTGCGAGAAATCGGCCGTGTCGGCGAGAAGGCCCGTGTTATCTTTCCCGCGCACGTAGGGCTCCATCTCGCGGAAGTGATTTCTCAGCGCCTCGAACTCCTTGCGGTCGTCGCCTACCTTGCCGTAAAGCCGCGCGAGATGCTGATGACCGCCGAAAACAATTTGGGAGAGATACCAGTCGGATCTCGGGTCTCCATTGAGGGCCTTTTTCGCCTCATCGACCGCCAAGCCCCTCAGGCGGAGTGCCTCGGTGACGTTTCCCGTGTCCTCAAGCAGAGCCGAGAGGTCGACCAGTTGTCCCAGGTGCGCTTGCTTGTAATCGCGCACGGTGAATGTGTCGATCTTGAAGGGAACAATCAGATCGCGCGCGAGGGTGATGGCCCGGTCGGTTTGCTTTTGCTCGCGGGCGACCTTGATCAAGCCGCCGCAGCATTGCAAGTAATAGTATTGAGCAAGTTCCTGAAGCGATTTGACCGTCGCGCGGGCCTGCGCGAAGAGGTCGACCGCGCGCTGATAGGCATCCTGCGCTGCGGCGTATTGCTCGATGTCGAGCGCCAGCTCACCACGCGTCATGTGCGCCTTCAAGAGCTTGGCGAGCAGGGCGTCGGACGTCGGGTGCAGCCGCATGATCGCAGGGGCTTGTTTGATAACGCGATCGAGAATGATGATCGCATCGGCCTGTCGCTTGTCGAATTTATAGATCTCGGCCACGCTGAGCGAGGCGTCGATGGCGGAGGTCGGATGCTGGACGTTTCGCGGGTCGCGCTGGGCGAGACCGTCGGCGATCCGGATCAGTTCGGTGAGCGACTCGACCGCCTTGTCGGCCTGGCCGGCGCGTTGCTGAAGCTGACGCAACTCGTCATATGCAAACACCAGTGATTGACGATACGATGGAACAGCCGGATTCTCCGACGCCATCTTGCTGAGGTCGGCGACGACGTTGTTCATCACCTCGAGGCCTTTGGGCACGCGGTTGGTCGCGGCGTAAACCTGGCAGAGGCCCAACATGGCGAATTTGAGGCTCGATGTGGCAAGGGCATCGGTCGGGTCCACCGCGAGGGCACGCTCGAGCAACTGACGCCCCTCGTCAAACAAAGCTTCAGCGTCGGCGGGTTTACCGGTGTCATTCGCCCGAAAACCGCTGTTCATTGCGACGCGAGCTAGGCCGATCAGCGTCTGGGGGTCTTTGGGGCGCTGGGCCACCAGTTTCTTGAGACCGGCATAGGCCGCACGATTCAGTGCGTCGCGCTCTTCGATATTACCGGCAACGAGCGCTGCCAGGCGCGTGCGGGCGAGGTTGAGATATAATAAGGTGTCAAGATCGTTTGTATTATCATCCGTCAGTTTTGTCAAAGTCTCGATAGCTTCGCGCAGCGCGGGGATGCCTGGCTCGGGGCGTTTGTGTTCCCAGGCGCAGTAGCCGATCTGGTAGAGAACGACGGCGAGGCGAAAGCGGTTGGCGCGGTTGGTCGGTTCTTTTTCGAGAAGGCCTCGGAGCACGGATTCGGCTCGCTTGAGTGCGGTGATTGCCTGGTCGTAGGTGCCGATGTCGCTTTGCAGCTTCCCAAGCTCGGCGTAGCGTTCGGCCAGGCTGATTTGCACGGTGGGGTCGTTGCGGATCTCACGGAACATCCCTTCGTACACTTCAACGCCGCGTTCGAAAAGCACCTCGCGGATGGGTTGCGTGCCGGGCATGGCGCTCAGTTTCTTGTCGCTGAACTGGGCAAGCATGGTGTCCATGGCCTGACGTTTCTCGTCGAACCGCCGGGTCGCGAGCTTTTCGCTTTCGACCGCTTTTTTCTTTTCCCTCAGCGCGGTCGTGGTCGCCTCGTTCGCTTTTTCGCGTTGAAAGACGGCTTCGCGCCACTCATACGTCGTGCCGGCGAACCCGGCGGCGAGCGCGAGGAAGAGCAGCGCGGCGGCGACGACGGGCAGCTTATTTCGCCGATAAAACTTGCTGATCTTCGTGAACATGTCGGGCTTGCCGGCCGAGATTGGTTCGTCTCGCAAGTGGCGTTCGATGTCGTCGGCGAGTGAGGTAGCGGAGGCATAACGACGTTGCGGCTGCTTTTCCAGGGCCTTGAGGAGGATCCAGTCGAGGTCGCCGCGAACCAGTTTCATCAGACGAGCGGGTTCGAGGTGACGGTTCGCCGCGATCGTCGGCAAGGCGCGAGAAGATCTGATCCGGGCGCTCGGCAGTGGCGGCTCTTGCGTCTTGATCATCTGCTTCATCGCGTCTTCGCCGGCCACCCGCAGCTCTTCCATCGAAAACGGCGGCGATCCCGCGAGCAGCTCGTAAAGCAAGATTCCCAGGGAATAGACATCCGTTCGCGTGTCCACCTCATCCGCGAGACCTGCCGCCTGTTCGGGAGACGAATACACCAACGTGCCGATCGTCTTGCCTTGTTCGCTCAGAAGTGTCATGTCGGTCAGCTTCTGGCTGAGCGCCTTGGCGAGGCCGAAGTCGATGACTTTCGGCACGGGCTTTCCGTTGACCTCCTCGACAAGCACGTTGCTCGGCTTCAGGTCGCGATGAATGATGCCTTTCTGGTGCGCGTGTTGAACCGCGCGTACAGATGTGGAGAAACAGGTCGATTCGCTGATTCGGGGCGAGCTTTTCGTCGTCGCAATACTGCGTGATCGGTTTTCCCTTGACGTAATCCATCACGAAGTACGGCCGCCCGCTAGGGCTCTTTCCCGCGTCGTGCACCTTGCAGGTATTGGGATGGTCCATCACCGCGAGCGCCTGGCGTTCCGCGTCGAACCGGGCGAGCACTTCTCGGGTGTCCATGCCCTCGAGAATCATTTTGATCGCAACCGTTCGCTTGGGCGCGATCTGCTCTGCCTCGAAGACGACGCCCATGCCGCCCTGGCCGACAAAGCGCTTGATCTTGTATTTACCGCCCAGGATCGTACCTGGACCGACCCCGGGGCCAAGCTCGTCGAGAAAGGCACAAAGCCGTTCGAAGTCGGGGTCGAAGTCGGGATCCGGGCGAACCGGGCGGGCGTTCCGGCTGAGCAATTCGAGCAATTCCGGGTAATCGGCGAGACCGGCGTCGGTCGGCAAGGTCGCGTTGCCAACGAGGATCGGAATCACCGTGTTGCCCGACGCCAGCGCAAGTTTGATCTCCTCGCGGACGTGGTCGGTCGGCTGGCTGCTTCGCTCGCGGAGCACGTCAAGCCAGTGCGGACCGATTACGACGAGCACCACCTTGGCCGAGGTCACCTCCACCTTAAGCCGTTCAGGAAACGCCTCGCCCGCCGGGATGCTCCGGTGGTCGTAAAAAATCGACCAGCGCGGCAGGCGCGCGGTGAGGCGTTCGTGGAGCAACTTCACTGTATCGGGACTATCGGTGCGGCGATAGGAAAGAAAGAGCTTGCTCATGAGTCTCGCTCAGGGAGGAATCACGTTGACCCAACTAACCATAACAAGGCGGAGGACAACAGTATCGCCCCGGAACGCCTGCACAACCAGTGCACACCCGCGCAGATCTCGCCACCAGCCTCAGTCGCGCGGCTCGACTTCCTTCACGACGCTATAAGCCACATTAGAGAGTGTGCTCATGACTCTCGCAGGCCAGATCACCTCGATGCGCTCGACTTTCGTTTTGGAACCGAACGGCACATGGGGCGGGCGTCAGCTTCGAGGACATGCATTGCAGTTGACGCCGATCGTAGTCGCTACGTCCCATCGATCGCTCTTTACCCCATCGTTGAATGGACTTGGTCCCACGCCCCCGCGTCGCATTGTGGTGGTATCGGCCATTTCCTTGGCTTTGATCGAGTTACATATGGTGTCGCCGAAACTCATCGACGTGAGCCCCGAGCTATCGATCTCCGAAGAATGTCTGTGGCCTGAACAGCCAAAACTGCTATCGTCGAGGTAGAACAGAATTCCCGATGTTGTCGGAAAGGGACCACCGTGAGCCGTCAGATCTCTGAGCAAGAAGCCGACAGGTCCGCGCGAGCGGCTGGCCTTTCGCCAGCCCGGGGGCCGAAGTCGCTCCCAGGCATGGGTTTCCAATCACTCTGGCATCCTGGCGCCTTGTTCCATGCCTCTTCCCGTCACCCGCGCAAACGCAATGTAGCAAAAGTTGACCGGCTCGCGAGCATCTTGCGCAATGGGTTGCTGGCGCCTGCCTCCTGCCCGGATGGTTCGGTCTGCTCGGATCTCAATATCGTCGTAACTGGTTGCGCTATCCCTTATGATCGCCTCGTTTTTCTGCACCGGTTTGGCCCGCAGTCGGCCATCTACACAATGTGCGATCCAGGCCGGTTCATGGTGTTTGTTGATCCAGCAACACCCTCGCTCACGCCCGAATCCATGGGGCAGAACTGGTGTGTCCTGTGCCAGGACGAAGTCTACGTGAAAGATCGGGTTCCTGTGGAGAGCCTGATCGCCGTGATCGTGCACCCTGTGGATGCAGACTCGGTGATGAATGACTGCTTGGCGGACCTAGGGCGCTTCGCCATTCCCCTTTACGATTCGGAAGGGCGAGTCCTCTGGCAACCGACGTGAGCCAGAAGCGAGCGGCTCATTGCGGTTGCCACGACACTCAGCTTTCGCGACCATAGGAACAACATTGCTGGAGGATTGCCATGAGCACAGCGGTCGCTCAAGAACTGACGCTTGCCGATGTCTTGGAGCAACTGGGCGGGATTTCACCCAGGCGGGTTCGCTTTCGTCCCGCGCCGGGAACGGCCACCGAGGACGATGTCATCAAGATCCGTGATCGCGAGCGCCGCCTCTTTGAGCTGGTCGACGGTGTGCTGGTGGAGAAGGTCATGGGCTATTGGGAGTCGGTCCTGGCGATCGAGCTGGCGCGTCTCATGGGAAACTTTGTCAGGCGCAGGAAGTCGGGCACTCTCGCCGGCGAAGCGGGAATGCTCCGGTTGTCTCCCGGCCTCGTGCGAATTCCTGACCTGTCTTTCATTTCCCGCGCTCGACTGGCGCGCCATCGCCGCGATCGCGCTCCGATTCTTCCGCTCGCTCCCGATCTTGCCATTGAAGTGCTGAGCGAAGGAAATACGCCCAGGGAGATGGCGCGAAAAGTACGTGAATACTTCGCGTCTGGTTGTCGCCTGGTCTGGCTCATCGATCCGCGCAATCGGACAGTCGCCGTCTACACCTCCCTCGCCAAACCCATCATCCTTACCGAGAAGCAAACACTGACTGGTGGCGATGTCCTGGCGGGCTTCCGGCTGCCACTGAGGAAGTTGTTCGGTCTCGTGGACGATCTGGAATAACCCCCCGCGCTGGCGATCGACCCGTAACACCGGGTAAGGTTGTTCTCAGCGGGGCTCGAAACGCCCCGAGTATTCGAATCGCGCCCCCGTTTCGTTTCTTCCCCTGATCGCGCCCTCGTTTCATTCCCAGTGGGGTGGATTCGCATCCTCCCCGGGGCGTGCGCAACTCAAATGTGAGGCGCTCTAATGCCAGTACTGCCGGGCGGTATTGGACAAGTGTAAATACGTTTAGTAACAAGTCCTGGCAGGGCGGAAACCGTTCGGCGAACCACGCAGCGACGGCCCGTTCCAGTTACGGCCCGCCGAGCGGACGTACGACGAATGATAGCTGAACGCCCCGCCCCGAAGCAGCCGAGAGTGCTTTTCCATTATATAAATAATTATATTATTTTTATCATGCATTGTTTCGTGCCGGGTTGGCGGAAGCTGGTTGGCCGCATCCTGCGTCCACTCATAGACGTTCCCCAGCATGTCGAACAGCCCGAGGTCGCTGGGCAGCAAATCGGCTGAGGGCCAGGCATGACCCGCACTATTGGCCTGGTAGTGAGCATACGCCACGAGCAGGTCGGTCGTGGCTCCATAATACCGTGCCGTGACGGCGCCCGCCCGGCAGGCGTATTCCCACTCAGCCTCGGTGGGCAGCCGGTAGCCGGTGCGCTCCAGCACGTTGGCCGGAATCGTCATCCCCTGGGCGTAGGTACCCGCCGCGGTGGGGATGTAGCACCATTGGTCCCTGGGGAGAGCCTCCTGCTCGCTCAGCCAATTGCAGTAGTGGGCCGCGGTGTACCAGTCGGGCCCGACCCACGGCCCGTCGGGATCGGGGCTGAACTTCTGAAGGACGCTCGGCGTTAGCTGGTACCGCTCATTGGTGATGCCGGCCTCCTTGACGAACCGCTGGAACTGGGCCACCGACACCTCCTTGGTCGCGACCGCGAACCGGCGGGGGATCACCAGCCGCCGCGGGAACTCGCTGCCCCCCAGACGCTCGGTCTCGGTCGGCGGCGAACCCATCCGAAACCCGACCGGTCCCTCGATCAGGGCGAAGGTGGCTCCCTGGCCGTTGATGAACCAGCGGCGGTCGCCCCGGTCCTTCAGTCGGGGAAGGTCGAGCCCCTTGAGCTTCTCCACCTGGCCCCATTTCCGCAGTGTCCACTCGGCCGCGCCGTGGATGCCCGCGTCGGGGTCAGTGCGGTAGAGGTCGAGCAGCCGAGCCGTCAGCGGCTCCCGCTCGCCGGGCGAGAGGCCCGCAGCGCCATAGGTCCCCAGCGCCAGGGTCAAGGCCCGCCGGGTGGAGGTCTCGGGGTGGAAGAGGATGGAATCCATCTTCGGAGTCGCGGTTGACTTCCCGGTGGCGGGAGAAGACAGCCGATCAAGCTCGGCCACGATCGCTTTCACGTCGGCCCCCAGCGGGTTCAGCCAGTTGACGATGAAGCTGCGCAGGCGGGGATCGGGGCTGTGTGGCAACAAGCGCCAGACGGCCTCGGCCTGGCCCAGCCGGACCAGCGCCACGGCCGCCCGAGCCTGCCGCTCGGCCAGGCGGTCCTTGACCGCCTCTTCGACAACGGGGCGGTGCCAGATCGAGGCCGTCAGCGGTTCGCCGTCGAGCGCGGTCCGCGCTGCCGTCCACGCGACCGGGCGATAACCCTGGCTCGCCAGGTCGCGGGCGCGCCGGAGCGCTTCGTCGGGGCTCAGAGCGTCAAACGCGATGGACTCGGTGGTGGCCTGGGTTGACCAGACGGCGGCATAGCGGCGGTCGGGATGGCCGGGCTTCATCAACTCGACAAAGGCCGGGTCGTCTCGGATCGGATCGAGGGCGAAGTCGTCGTCCATCCGGCCGAAATCGGCGTCGCCGCGCTGCACCACATCCTGCAATAGCTTCAAGGCGCGGCCGGCCATCTCCTGGCCCCTGGCCTTGTCCTTGCGGGCCAGGGCCGTCGAGGCCAGCGACAGGCCGCGGGCGGCCGCGTAACGCAGGTCCCAATCGTCGGGATCCTTCTTCAGAGCCTGTTCGATACCCTGAATGAGCGGCTCGAGTCCCTCGCCCCGCTCAGCGGCCACGACCAGGGCGGCGAACCGTCGTTGGTGATCCGGGGCGTTGTCCTTCTCGAGCCGGTCCAGGTCGGCGCGGGCGTCCTCTGCCTTGCCCAGTCGGGCCAGGGCGATCGTGCGGTGGGCGAGGGCTTCGGTGTAGTCCTTCTCGTTGTCGAGTACCGCGATCCAATCCGCCAGGGATGCGGCCGGCTCGCCCAGCCGCAGGTTGGCCAGGGCGCGTGCCCGCCGCGCCGTGTCATCGTTGGGCCTGGCCTTGAGGGTCCTCTCGGCCTGAGCCAGGGCGGCCCGCGCTCGTTCTCGCGCGGATCGCGCCGCGCCGGCCTGGCTGAGGGCCACGTCGATGACCACCTGGTCGCCCCACAGAGCGCGGGCGTCGGCGTAGTTTCCTTCGAACAGGTCGTGGATGCCCCGGGACGTCACGCTGGCCGTCGGCGGCTTGCCACACACACCCGAGTAGGTGAGCGTGCCGTCACTCTGCCTCAGGGCGTGCAGCGTGCGGGCGATCAGCTTGGCGTCTTCCAGCGGCTGCTGGATGTCGACGAGGTCATCTTCACCGGCCGCAACGTAAAGCCGGGCGTCGTCTCCTTCGGCCTTGTGGACCCAGAGCGCCGCGTAGCGGCTGACCGGCTTGCCATCGCCGCCCGAGACCACGTACCCGGCGACATCGACGGGGAGATACGATTCCTTGCGATGGGCCTCGTCGCGCAATCGGATTTCCTGGGGCGAAAGGCCCGAGGCGATCCGCCAGCCGCGGCCGTCGCGGGTCCAGACCGCCGCGACCCGCACCACCGACCCGTCGCCAAACGGGCGCGCCCGGATCGGGCGGTACCCCGACGGACGCAGGCCCTCCGCGACATCCAGGAATTCGTCCAGTGGCATCGTCTGGCAGAAGGCGAAGCGCTCGGCGATCATCCCCCGGGCGGCTTCGGTCCGACTCTCGAGGCCCTCGTCGGGTTTCGTCCACGAGGGATCGAGCTGCGGATCGTTCCAGGAGTACGTCGCGTGCTTGGCCAGCTCGGCCTGGAAGATCGGCAAGACCTGCTCGGCTCGCTTCTCCGCGACCAGGAACAGGGAGCGATACGCCTTCGGGTCGGCGGCCATGAGTAGTTCGGCCAGCCCCTCGGCGTCGCCGCTGGCGTAATTGGCCAGGATATCCGTGGCCATCGTGTGTTCGGTGGTCTCGGAACGGCTCTTCCGGAAGATGGCGGCGAGTGGAGCGGTCAGTTTGCCGCGCACCGGATGCAAAGCCTCGAGCCACGAGCCCAGATTCACGGGGCTGATCGAGACCAGCGCCTGAGCGACGTTGCCGGCCACGGTTTCCCATCTGGGGTCATCGGGCGCGTAGCTGGCCAGGGCGGCGGCGGGTGGCAGGAGCGAGGCGTCGCCAGCCTCGAGCGACTCGACGACCGACCAGAGCCGGGGCGCGAGCTCCGCCCGTTCCGGGCTGAGGGTCTCCCGGATGACCGCCAGCTCGTCCGGCGCCGCGGCGAGCAGCCGTTTTTCGAGGAACGAGCCCAGGGAGCGATCGACGGGCCAGAGGGCCAGGCCCGCGTGCAGCTTCCGGCGCGTGTCGTCGCCGGCTTGGTCCAGCTCCGTGCGGAGGGCGGGGTCGGTCCATCGTCGATAATCGCGCATCGCTGCCACAATGTCGGGGACTTGCCGCGTATCCGCGTCGAGCAGGCGCTGGACCAGGCCGGCGGCCGTTGCGGCCCGGCGGTCCTCGTTGACGCGATGTTGCAGGACCAGCCCTCCGGCGACCGCGGCGGAGAGGAACAGCAGCAACCCCAGAGCCCGCAGGCCATGCCACCGACCTGCCCGATTCATCATCCTCTTTTGCGGCTCGGTCCAATCCTTACTCCTGGTCAGGAGCCGGATATTTACCCATTCCGTGACCGAGGGGAGCAGGCGGTTCTCGGGCTTGGCGTTCCAAAGCGCAGCGCGTTCCGCCAGCCGCAGCTCGGCGCGGCCACGACGCGTCTCGCGCTGCTTGCGCGTCAGCCAGTCCCGGAGCGAGTGGACCAGATAATCGTGAGTGAGCTGGTAGTACTTAAAGGATGAAGGGTGAAGGATGAGGGATGAGTCAGAACCGGAGCCCGAGGATGAGTCAGATAGCTGGGTCACGGTCGCCGGCTGTGCTCTATTCATCCTTCCGCCTTCATCCTTCATCCCTTCCCCCTCCGGGTCCGTCGGCGTGATCAGGCGCAGCTCGGCGTCGAGCACATGGATCAGGTCGTCGAAGTCGCGGGGACGCGATGCGTAGCCCGAGGCCTCCTGCAGCGTGGCGTCCGACCGCATCTGCCCCTTGATGTCGGTCCCGCTCTCGGGAAGCAGCACTCTGAGCACGGCCTGGGCGGCCTTCTGGTGCAGCCGGTGCTTCGGGTTGGCCTGGGGTGAGGCAAACGTCTCTTCCAGGAACGTGACCCCGACGCCTTCCGTGCCCCCGACCTGCGCGCAGGGTCGCGGGCGTCCAGGGCTTCCCCTTGACCATCTCGGCAAAGAGGGCCAGCCGTACCGAGATGACCTTGCCGTCCTGGGCCAGCCCGGCAACCGCCTGGTCGAGGAACGCGTGCTGAAGGGCGGTGACCTCCGTGGCCCGCTCGGGCAACGCCGCCGAAGGCTCGTCCGAACGCCGCCAGAACCTTGCGGGCATGCCGCGGGTCGAACAGGTCCACGGCGGCGACGTTCTCGATCGGGGACCAGGTCCACCTCCAGGTCGCGCAGGAACCGCGTCGCGGCCATCCAGAAGTCGTCGCGGACCAGCAAGAGCGCCTGGACGTGCTCGCCGTCGCACTGCCGCAATGCGCCGCGACCAGCTCGGTATGCTCCTCGCCCCGGCGGGCGAAGAGCCATTGCTCGAACTGGTCGAGGACCAGGAGGACTTTCTGGCCGGCCCGCAGCGATGCGCCCCCGCCGCAGCGCCGCCAGCGCATCGACCAGGTCCAGCCCGGCCGGCAGGTCGGGACACGCCTTGCGCAGGCCGCGCAGCAGCCGCGCCTCGGTCTCGCCTCCGTCGCCGTCGCCTCGAGGTAAACCGTCAGCACATTCCTGCCCAGCCGGGGAAGCAGGCCTGCCTTCACCCGCGACGACTTGCCGCAGCCGCGACGGGCCATAGATCAGCCCGACCTTGAACGTCGCGTCGGGGTCGGTCGCTTCGATCCGCGTCTTCCAGAATCGGAGGCTCTCGGGCAGTCCGTCGCGATCGCGCGGGCCGGGGAGCAACTCGAGGAAGAAGTCGGCATCGTTGCGGTCGAACGAGCGCAGGCCCTTGGGGACGACCTTGACAGGCCGGCCCGTCGGAATCGGGACTGGCGAGGCTGGCCGCCTCGGCGAGCCGGCGTGGCGGACTCGCCGGGGAGGGAACGGCGGGCAGCGGGCAGCCCCGACTGGAGGAAATGCCGCAAGTCCTCGGCCAGGTCCCGAGCGGTGCTGTACCGCTCCGAGGCCCGCTTGGCCAGCATCTTCTGGCAGATCCGTTCCAGCTCGCGGGGTATCGTGTCGTCCACCTGCCGCGGCGGCCGCTGCTCGATCCGCTGCATCTGCTCCAGGACTTCGGCGAGTGCGTCGCCCCGGAACGGCTTGCGGCCGGTCAACAGCTCGTAGAAGACCACGCCCAGGCTGAAGATGTCGGACCGGCCGTCGACCCGGTGCCCCTCGCCTCGTGCCTGTTCGGGACTCATATAGGCAGGCGTTCCGGCAATCCCGGCCGTCTTGCCGAAATCCTCGTCCCGCAGCGCCAGGCCGAAGTCGGCAACGCACGGCCGGCCCTGGTCGTCGATCAGGATGTTGGCCGGCTTGATGTCGCGATGCACCAGGCCCCGGGTGTGGGCATGGTGCAGCGCCTCGGCAACCGTGGCCACCAGTTCGGCCGATTCCGCGAACGAACTCCGGCCCTGACGGATCGCGCTCGGCCAGGTTACTCCCCTCCACGTACTTCGAGACCACATAGCAGAGACCGTCGTCGGTCCGCCCGACGTCGTAGACCGGAACGATGTGGGGATGGTCCAGCCTCGCCAGGATCCGGGCTTCGGCCAGGTAAGTCTCGACATCCTCGGGCAGGGCGATGCGCTCCGGGTTGGGCACCTTGATGGCGACTCGGCGGTCAAGGTCGGGATCCCCCGCGAGATAAACCCGGCCGAAGCCTCCCTGGCCGAGCCGGTCGATCACCTGGTAGCGGCCGATTGCCACCGGGTCGCAAGCGGGTGTCCGGCCCGCAGAGCCCGAGTCGAGCAAGCCAGGCTCGAACGACTCGGTCGGGTCGGCGCCCCGCGGCCGGGATCTCGATCGAGTCATCGCCAGGTGTGGGCGAGAGTCTGTCTTTCATCGGCAGATGCTCGAAACTCATGCCCAGGTCTTTCGAGTCCAGAAGGGTCCGATGATGCACAGCCGCCGTTCGGCGGTCGGGACGCCCACTCGCCTGTCCTGTCGAACAGGCCTGTCAAATCGAGGCGAAGCCCCAGAAGCACGCCCCTTCCCGCTCGACTTCCCGCTGCGGCACGCAAGCGAACACCGTTGAGGTGTCAGTATAAACCCAGGTGCCGGACACATTAACACACGCCGTTCAGAAAAGCTCTTCCAGCGTAGCCTCGACGCGTCGCTAAAGCAGCGGCCACTTCAGCTTGGCGACTGGTTTCTCACCAACCCCTTTCCCTCCACCGGCCGAGCCCATAACATGGATTCCCCGTAACTCCACCCGGATCGCGTCTCGATGACCAGGAGCCTTTGCCATGCGATTGCCCCCATTGGTCCAATCTGTGATTCGGCAGTCACCGTCGAGTGTGGGTGCGCCCTTGGCGGAGTTTATCCGTCTTGTCATCCGGTGAAGGCATGCACAACGTCATCCGATTGCACTGACGCGAATTGCCCTTATTGCACCAACAGTGTATGCAGTGCCACCGAGCCGTACCCCACGATGCGGATTCCAAGATAGGATTGCATGCTGCCGGTGGGCTGGGCTTTTTTTTCGGTCGGTGCGCGGGAAGAAGGTCAGCGATTCCGGGGTAGACCCGGGCCGTCGCTGACCTCCCAGAGCTTGACCGTCGCATCGCCCCCGGCCGAGGCGATGCGCGCCATCCTGCGAGATTGCCACGTCCCACACGACGCGCGAGTGTCCGCGGAGGACCAGAAGCTCGTGGCCGAAGACCGGGTCCCAGATCCGGACTGTGCGATCATCGCTGGCGGACACCAGCCGGCAGCTGTCGGCAGAGAATGCCACCTGATTAATCGGCAGCGTATGGCCCGTCAGCTCGTGCACCTGCTTGCCGCTCGCAACGTCCCAGACCTTGATCGACAGCTCGAAGCCTGTCGTGGCCAGCCAGTGGCCGTCCGGGGAGAGAGCGATGGCATAGATCCCCTTTTTCGGTTGCGCCTTGATCGAGCGAAGCTGGCGGCCTGAGGCGACGTCCCAGAACAAGACGAAACCATCGGCGCCGCCGGATGCCAGGGATTTGCCATCCCGGCTGAAGGCGACGGCAGTCACCGGCTCGATATGCCCCCGCAGGGCCCGAATCTCCCGACCGGCGTCGGCATCCCAGAGCCGGATGGTGCGGTCATTGCCGGCAGAAGCCAGGATCTTGCCGTCCGGGCTGAAGGCAAGCCGGCGGACGGCTTCCGTGTGTCCCTCGAGGACGTGGATCGCGCGGCCGGTGGCGACCTCCCAGATTCGCACCGATCGGTCTTCCCCGGCGCCGGCCGCACGGCGGCCGTCGGGGCTGATCGCAACGCTCGCGATATGCGCGGTCGGTCCCACGAGAGTACGGACCGCTTTGCCGGCGGCCAGGTCCCAGATCGTCACGGCTCGGTCCACCCCGGCAGAGGCCAGGAACGAGCCGTCGGGGCCGAAGGCCACGCTCCGGACCTCGTCCTTCGACGCCAACGAGCGCGGATCCTGGCTCCGCGTCAGGTCCCAGAGCCGAACCGTAGAATCATCGCTCGCGGAGGCCAGATGGGTGCCGTCCGGGCAAAAGCTGATGTCGTTGATCGGCGCGGTATGTCCCAGGATAGCACTCACCAGGTGGCCGGCGGCGACGTCCCAGAGAGTGATCGCATGGCGCGAATGGACGGTCGATGCCAGCGTCTTGCCGTCGCGAGAAAACGCCAGCGTCCTGACGGCATCACGGTTCTGACGGTCCCTGAGCGTGCGCAGCGGGGAACCCGACGTAACGTCCCAGATCGTGATCGTGCCGTCCTCCGCGGCCGAGGCCAGGATTCGGCCGTCGGGCGAGAGCGCGACAGCATCGCCGAAAACGCCCGCTTCGGGCTTCAAGGGTGGGCGGGCCGGTTTTCCGGTGGCGACGTCCCAGAACCGAATGGTGGGCTCTCCTCCGCCGCCGGAGACCAGAGTCTTACCGTCCGGGCCAAACGCGATCCCACTGAACCAACGGGTGCGATGGTCTTCCAGTGTGAAACGCAGCGCGCCGGTGGCGACGTCCCAGATCCTGACTGTCCCGTCCGTGGAAGAGGAAGCCATTGTGCCGTCAAGGGAAAACGCGAGCCGGTAGATCCCCTTGGTGTGACCCGTGAAGCTGCGGATTCGCTGGCCGGTGGCGGCATCCCAGAGGATCGCAACCGTAGCATCATTGGAGGCAAGCCAGGCACCGTCCGGGTGGAAGGCGAGGGCCTCGACTTCCTTGCCGGCGGACAGGGTGCGGATGACCCGGCCGGTGGCGGCGTCCCAGAGCTTGACGGTCCCATCGTAGCTCGCCGAGGCCAGGCGCTGGCCGTCCGGGCTGTAGGCCACCCTCTTAACCAGACCGGTATGGCCGGCAAACGTCCGTCCCCACGAGCGAGACAATCGGTCGAGGTAATCCCACTCGAAGCCGCGCAGGTCGGTCTTCTCCGGCGGAGGGCGCGTCGCGTCGAGCTGGCGCACGACCCCGGCGATATTGGCGTCGTTCCAGTCGCGCTCAGCCAGGTTCAGAAGGGCGGCGTAAGCGGCGTGGCGGGCGATGTCCTCGCTTTTCAGCGCTTCGTCGCGCGTGGCCAGCGCCCCCACCCAAGCCCAGATGATGCCGGCCAGCCCCAGCAAGGTGAGGATCACCACCGCGCCGGACAAAGCGGCGATCTCCGGACGGCGCCGCGCCCATTTCGCCACGCGCTCGGCCCTCGTGGCGGGCCGGGCCAGGATCGGACGGCCCTCGATCCATCGGTTCAAATCCTCGGCCAGCTCGATCGCCGACGCGTAGCGAGCCTTCGGCTCCTTTTGCAGGCATTTCAGGCAGATTGCCTCGAGGTCGCGATCGACCTGGGGATTGCGGAGGCGCGGGGCCTCGAGCTCGCTCCGGGCAACCGCACGGATGACTTCGCGCACCGATGTGCCGCGAACCGGCGCACGCCCGGTCAGGATGGCATAGAGGATCGTGCCCAGTCCATAGATGTCGGTTGCCGTGGTGATCGCCCTGCGATTGCCCGCGGCTTGCTCGGGAGACATGTAGGCGGGCGTGCCCTGCACCGATCCGTCCTCGTCTGCTTCCGTTTCGCCAATCGACTGGGGCGCCCGTTCCACTCGCATCGTTAGCCCAAAGTCGATCACGTGCGGCGCGCCGGCCTGATCCACCAGGATGTTGGTCGGCTTTAGATCGCGGTGCAGGATCCCGCGCTGGTGCGCGTGGTGGATCGCTTCGGCGCACCGGACCAAGAGCAGGGCGGTCGCCCGGGGATCGCGCCAGTAGCGGCCCTTGCACTGATCGAGGTTCTGGCCGTCGATCAGCTTCATGCTGTAGTAGAGCACCCCCTGATGTTCGCCGCTGTCGAGGACCGGCACGATGTGGGGATGGTCCAGGGCGGCGACCGCCCGCGCTTCGATCTGAAACAAGCGAGCCAGCTCTTCGGAAAAGACACCCGGCTTGATCATCTTGAGCGCGACGTCCCGCTCCAGCCGCATCTGCCGGGCCTTGAAGACGACCCCCATGCCGCCCGAGCCCAGCTTCTCCAGCAGCATGTAGTCGCCCATCAGTGTCCCAGCGGCCCGTGAAGGCACACGACCAGCTTGGGCGAAGTCGTGCGCCCCGTCCGGGCCGACGGTGTCGGGAAGATCGTACGGGCGGGTCACGTCGCCGCCGGGGTCCATTGCCTCCGTGTCCTGGAGCGGTTCGGACATCGGTTGGCGCGGCTCCCCCTTTCGGGTGGGGACCGCGTAATCGGCCACGTGCCCTGATCCCGGAGCTCCACAGCGATCCTCGGCAGCGGCGATGCCTCGTGTCTCGTCTGCGATCGAGGCCGGCTCCGGGCCCACCGTCGAAACATCGAGCAAGATCTTCGCGTCCGGGCAGCTCTCCTGGTAATCCGCCCAGGTCGGCTCTTCCCCCTCACCCTTGCGCAGCTCCTGGTCGAGCAACACCAGCTCGAGCCACAGCGCCGGGCGCACCTCAATCGGGACGCCACCGAGGTAGTCCCCAATCTGCCGGGAGCGCGACGCCCTCCAGTCCGCCTCGTACTGATCGCATCGTTCGTCCACCAGCCTCAACCGTTCGTCGTCGTACTGAGGCCCCAGTTGCCTGACGCGTGGGAGCATCGTTGGTCCTCGGATTGGGGAGAAAGTCTCGTCGGTCGCGACCGCTCGAACGAATCGGCGCCGCCCGCGCCTCTATCCTCTTCTTTCCTTCCGGTCTCAAAACCCGACAGCACGGAAAAAAATCGGAGGTCCGCTCTAGTCGGTCTGGTCGCCAATCTTGGCCCAGATGGCGCGGATGCGCTCCAGCTTCCGCTCGACGGTCCGGACGGTGCAACCCATTTTCCCGGCGATTTCCGCATTGCTGAGGCCATCCATGCGCCATTCGGCGATCTGGCGGAGAATCAAGTCGGGCAGGGAATCGAGCAGCTCCTGAACCTGTTCGGCGACGATCGCGGCCGAATCGGGGCTTGGCTCCCGGCTTTCGGCCAGGGCCAGAGCCAGAGCGTCCCGATCGTCGTCGTCAACGTCATCAGCCCTCGAACTTCCGACCGCGACCTGTCTATTGACGAGCTGGCTCCCACCGCGCTTCTGGCGAGCATACCACCGCCCTCGCGCCAACGTCTTTTTTACGGTGATGGCCGCCAGAAGTTGCCAGAGATCCACGCGGTCATGCATCCGTTCAAACCGGCCCTGAACGGCCCCCTCGCAGAGACCCTGAATGGCGCTCAAGGCCACGTCCTCGTCGTCCTCGACAGCGCAGAGCGGTCCCGCCTTGAGCCGCCGCCGCACCAGCGCGACCACGCGCTGGTAATAATGCGCCCAGATCGCGTCGACCGCCTCTGGCCGGCCCGCCTTCAGGTCCTCCAGCCATCCCGTGATCGAGCCAGGATCTTCAGCCGACATCGTCGTCCCCAGACCGCATGAGCGCCAAGCAGCGAGTTGAGAGGACAGTTAAGAGGATATCGCGTGCGGCATGCTTCCTTGCAATGTCCTGGCCCCACGCTTAGATGATTAGCCTGCCGCCGCGGAGCTGTGCGAAGAGCTCGTGCCGTCGCCAGTCACCTCAGAGGGAAAGACCGGACGGCGAGTGGAGAATTCCGCGATGCGTGGCGACCCGCAAGTGCAGGGCCTTGTCGAGGAGATCCTCGAATCGGACTGCACACCCGAGGAGGTCTGTGAAGACTGCCCCGAGCTGCTGAACGCCGTCCGCCATCGCTTGAGACGCGTCCGCGCGCTGGAGGCCCAGGTCGACTCGTTGTTCCCCTCGTCGGAATCAGCCCCGACGCCTCCTCTCCCGCCGGACGGAAATCCCCGCCAGCTCCCCGGGTACGAGGTGCTCTCGGTCCTGGGGCGCGGCGGCATGGGCGTCGTTTACAAGGCCCGCCACTTGCGCTTGAACCGAATCGTGGCCCTCAAAATGCTACTCACCGGGGCATACGCGGGACGGCGCGAGCGGGCGCGTTTCCAGCAGGAAGCCGAGGCGATCGCAAGCCTGCGGAACGCCAACATCGTTCAGATCCACGACGTCGGCGACGACGAGGGGTGGCCCTATTTCACGATGGAGCTGCTCGAAGGGGGCAGCTTGGCTCACGCCCTCTCGGGTACGCCGCAGCCAGCCCGCCAGTCGGCCGCGACCTTGGCCACGCTGGCCCAGGCTGTGCACGTGGCGCACCAGGGCGGGATCGTGCACCGCGATCTGAAGCCGGCCAACATCCTGCTCACGGCCGATGGCACACCCAAGATCGTTGATTTCGGGCTGGCGCGGCACCTCGACGCAGGGCCAGCCCTGACCCAAAGCGGTACTCGGATGGGGACTCCCAGCTACATGGCCCCGGAGCAGGTGATCGGCAAGGCGGGCACGATCGGGCCGGCGGCCGACATCTACGCGCTGGGCGCTCTGCTGTATGAGATGCTTACTGGGAAGCCACCGTTCCGGGGCGCGACGGCGACCGAGACGGAGCGGCAGGTGGTCCATGACGAGCCAGTCCCTCCCTCGCGTCTGAATACGAAGGTGCCGCGTGACCTCGAGACGATCTGCCTGAAATGCCTGTCCAAAGAACCGCGACGTCGCTATCCCAGTGCCGCCGCGCTGGCCGATGATCTGAGACGGTTCGGGCAGGGCCGGCCGATCCAGGCCCGCCCCGTGGGCTGGGGAGAGCGTTCCTGGCGCTGGGGCCGGCGCAACCCGACGGCCGCCGCGCTATTGGCAACGGCGCTGGCTCTGGTTGGGCTCTCGAGCGGCGGCGGGGCGTGGCTCGTGCAACAACGAGCCCGGCACCACGCGGAGCTGCGCAACGACGTCGGCACGGCCGTGGCCCAGGCCGAACATCTCCGCAAAGGGCTCCACTTCCGCGATGCGCAGGACTCGCTGGAGCAGGTCCGGCAGCGGCTCGAGCCCGCGGGGCCGGATGCCCTGCACCGGCAGGTGGAACAAGCTCAGGCCGACCTGAACCTGGCAGAGCGCCTGGACTCCGCCCGGATCAAGGCCGCCACGCTCGCGGGAGGGAAAGACGGCCTGGCAGTGGCCGAGCCGCTGTACGTGTCGGCATTCGCGGAGGCGGGGCTGGGTCGAGAGGGGGACGACAGCATGGCCGTGTCAGCGCGGGTGCGAGACTCGGCGCTGCGTGCGGAGCTCATCGCCGCCTTGGATGACTGGGCAAGTATCACGGCCGACCGAAGGCGGCGGGAATGGCTCTTGGCGGTGGCCAGCGACGCCGACCGCAACCCGGCGCGTAACCGCCTGCGCCAGCCGGAGCTGTGGCGCGACGGTGCCCGCTTGACCCAGATCGCCCAGCAGCCAAGCGGCGCTGAGGTGTCGCCGCAGTTAGCGATCGCCCTGGATCGGGCTGCGCACCAGTCTGGCGGGGACGTCATACCGCTCCTGACCGCGGTGCAGGCACGCCACCCACAGGACTTCTGGATCAACTTCGGGCTCGGTGCAGTGTTGGCGGAGGCGCGGCGATGGGACGAAGCCCTCGGCTACTTCCGTGCGGCACTGGCGGTCCGCCCCGATGTGAGCGCGGCCCACAACAACGTGGGTCAAGCCCTGTACGCCAAGGACCGGCGGGAGGAAGCCATCGGCTACTTCAAGGAAGCCTTGCGACTTGACCCCAATTCCATCGTGGCCCACTTGAGCCTCGGCACTGCTCTGCGCATCGAGGGCCGGCTGGAGGAGGCCATCGACCACTTTCAGCAAGTCCTGCGACTCGACCCCAAATTGGCTGCTGCCCAGGTCGGCTTGAACGCCACCATGTCCGATGCCACCCGCACCGCACTACGGGCCGCGGCTGGCCAAGACTCTGCCAAGGGCCGGCTGGACGAGTCGGAGCGAACGCGCCTGCGCCTCCAAGCCCTGGGCTGGCTGCGAGCTTACCTGGAGCTTGCGATCAGGCTTCGAGACAGCGGCGAGCGAACGGGCTGGTCCCCGGCCAACTGGCAAACAGACACCACCTTGGCCAGTGTGCGTGACCCTGCAGCGCTGGCAAAGTTGCCCCCGGCTGAGCGCGAGCAGTGGCAGCTCCTCTGGGCGGACGTGGCGGCAGAGGTTGCCGCCGATCCCCTGGCGCACGGCCGGGCGCTTGCCGCCCGCCGGGAATGGGCCCAGGCCGCCGACTGTTACGCGCGAGGCTTGACGCGCGGACAGACGGACGAGGGCCACTTCTGGTTCGAGTACGCCGCGCTGCTGCTGCTCTCCGGCGATCGCCCGGGCTACGAGAAGGCGTGTGCCCACCTGGTAGACCGGTGTGGCAAGGACAAGGGTCCGCGGTCGTACCACGTGGCCCGCGCCTGCACCCTGGCCTCCCACGCCGTCGCGGACATGTCGCTGCCAGGCCGCCTGGCCGAGAAGGAGCTCAAACGCTCCGCCCGAGAGTTCTGGTCATTGACCGAGCGAGGGGCCCTGGCGTTTCGCGCCGGCCGGTTCCAGGAGGCGGTCCCCTTCTTCGAGCAGAGCCTCCAGGCCGACCCCAGGGCGGGTAGTGCGGTGATCAACCGGCTCTGGCTGGTCCTCGCCCAGCAGCGCCTCGGGAAGGCGGAGGAGGCGCGCTACTGGCTGAACAGGGCCCAGGCGTGGCTCGACCAGTACAGTGACGGGCTGCCGTACCGGGCCGAAGAGGAGTCAGGGTTGCACTACCACAACTGGCTGGAAGCGCACGTCTTGCGCCGCGAGGCGGAAGCATTGATTTTGTCCACAGGTCCCGGAAGTGGTCCGGCGTAGTCGACAGTCAAGGGCCCTCCCCGGCGCCTGAACTCAAGGAAAGACCCAGGTCGTCGCCGTAGACGATGTACCAGTTCTTGATCGCCTGCTGCCGCTTTTGATCGCTTGAGATGAGGCTCGACGATCCTTGGAGCACGCGTTGCCTCAAATCTTCCTTGTCCAGATTGAGGGACAATAAACGGAAATCATCCAGATCCTTGGGCCGGGCCGAGTAAACCTTTCCGGCGATGATGTCGAGAGTGTCGACAAGCCTCACCTGAATCTTGCCGAATGTTCCAAAGTCGATCGTTCGAGACTCCCAGTCTCGTGGCAGATAATGGCTCTGGAAGTGGGTCATGCTCAGACCATAGCGAGCTGAAAGATCCTGGAGAATCTCACGCTCGTCGCGTATCTCCGCGGGATCCTCGTCGACTACGTCCACGTTCTCCGTGGCCCTGGACAGCAACCCCCTGAGAACAAGAGATGCGGCGCCGCCCATCGTGATTGTAACCGGGTGAACAATCGCGCTGCCTAGCTCTCTCAGGAACTGGCGGATCGTCATCGGGCTCAAGTGAGGCATCAGACGTTCCTTCAGGGAGGGAAACTTGACGTCGCAGTGACTGTTCCAGGCATCGTCCAGTCGAGCCCGTATCGCCTCCGCGATTTGGATTGAACTGCGCTCGACCAGGTAATCGTTCAACAACCCCGGCTCGATCGATTCGTCGAGAGCCTCCCAGCCCTCCTTGACAAGCTGGAGCGTTCTCCAGTCCAGGTTCGGCTCGACCATGACGGTCTCGATGGCCCGGGCCAGAGCCGCCGGATCAATCGTCGGACCGGCGAGCAGATTCCAGAGAGCAAGAGCGGGATCAGCACCGTGCAGGGCTTGGCCGGGGAGGTGTGAAATGCTCATGTCATAATCATCTCCGTCCGTGACTCGAGTGGTCGCGGAAGTGATCCTTTGTTTCAAACTGGTTGGTGAAGATCTTTTTTACGGCATGCCGAACGCTGCCTTCAGGCAAGCGTTGAGACTTTTGCTCATGGCCGCTGAGAGAGTGCCAAGCACCTGGTCGACCCGGTCACGATCGATGGTTGCCAGAAGCAGGCAAGAAACGACCGAATCGCGCTTCAATCCAGTCGCGGTCCCTTCGGGAGTGTTCAGGTCGATGAACAAACAAGCGGCGTCCTTCGCCATGGTCAGGTTCTTCGTGACCTCTGCGACCACAATCGTTCTCATCGTTTGATTGTAGAAATCAGCTTGCACGACCACTGCCGGTCTTTTCTTGCCGCGGATCCCCGAAGGGTGCGGGAAGCGGACGAGGATGATATCTCCCCTTTTCATGTTTGCTCCACGTCGTCGTATTCAGTCATCTCCTCCCATCCGGCGTGTTTGCCCGCTTCCCAGGCGAGAGCATCTCGCTCCTCGGCGGTCCAGGGGCTGTCGTCGTATTCTTCGCTGGTCAATCGTTCGTAGAGATCCTTGCGGATCAGAACGTAATCTGTTCGTGTTCTGGGATCCACCAAGGTCGGGGGAGCCTCCCCGCTGGCAGCGACTGCCTGCGCTTGCTCCTCGGTGAGTTGAATGCTCATGGATTCCTCCAGGCTACAAAACGCACGGTCTAAGTGCAGGCGGTCATTCGAAAGACTTTGGTTCTCGAACACTGCCGGCACCAAGTGTATTTTCCGCGACTCCACGGCTTAAACAACCCGAAAGTCGTCGCGGGGCGAAGTTTCCCTTCGATTTTGCCCTGCGGAAGGTCTTCGTATTCGCCTCGCCCGTCGAACGAATTGGACCATCCCAAGTGCCTTGAGGTACACTGAGAGCGTGTCTGCCAATTCAAACCGCCCCAAAACTGCGAGCTCCCATGTGCGGCATCGTCGGATTCGTGAATCGGCCCGGCCAGCCGGCCGATCGCGCAATCCTCGAGCCGCATGACCGCCACCCTCGCACACCGCGGCCCCGACGGCGAGGGCTTCTACTGTGAAGGGCCCGCCGCCCTCGGCCATCGCCGGCTCTCCATCATCGATCTGGCCGGCGGCGCACAGCCCATGGCCAATGAAGACAACACCATCTGGATCACCTACAACGGCGAGCTCTACAACGAGTTCGAGCTCCGAAAGGAGCTCCTCGCCAGAGGCCACGCCTACAGCACGTCGTGCGACACCGAAAGCTTGATCCATCTCTATGAGGAAGAAGGGGTCAACTTCGCCCGTCGCCTGAACGGTATGTTCGCCGCGGCGATCTGGGACTCCCGCCGCGGCCGGCTCGTCCTCGTCCGCGACCGCATGGGCCAGAAGCCTCTCTTCTACGGCGAGCTGCCCGATGGCGGCCTCGCCTTCGGCTCGGAGCCGAAGGCTCTCCTCGCTCACCCTGCCATCGGCCGCACGCTCGATCACGCGAGCTTGGTCCGTTACCTTTTCTATGAATACGTGCCCGCGCCACACTCGATCTGGCAGTCGGTCCATAAGCTTCCCCGCGGTCACGTTCTCTGCTGGGAAGACGGAAAGCTGAACGTCTCCAGCTACTGGGATGCCCACCAATCGAATCCCTTTGGCCTCAATTTTGAAGCCGCGGCCGGGCGATTCTGGACTCAGTTTCGCGACGCAGTCTCGCGCCACCGTCGCGCAGATGTCCCGATCGGCGTTTTTCTCTCCGGGGGAATCGACTCCTCGAGCGTCGCCGCGGCGATCTGCGAGATCGAGCCGGCCTCGAGCGTCCGCACCTTCTCGATCGGGTTCGAAGACCCCAGCTTCGACGAGACCCGCCACGCCCGCGCCGTCGCTCATCACCTCGGCACCGATCATCACGAGCAGACGTTCTCGATCGACACCGTCTATCAGTTGCTGCCCAGGGTCGCAAGCTGGCTCGACGAGCCCTTCGGCGATGCCTCGATTCTCCCAACCCACCTGCTGAGCCGTTTCGCGAGAAGTGAGGTGAAAGTCGTGCTGGGAGGCGACGGCGCCGACGAGCTCCTCGCCGGTTACCCGACGTTCCTCGCCGAGCGCGCGGCTGGGATGTTTCGCCGCCTGCCGCGCTCGGCCCAGGCACTTGCCGGCGCGGCGGTCAAAAAGCTACCCGTCGACCATCGCAACTTCAGCTTTGATTTCAAGGTCAAGCAGTTCCTCCGAGGCGCCGCCGAGCCGCTGCCGCTGGCTCATCAGCGCTGGCTGGGATCATTCTCCGGCGCCGAGATCGCCGAGATCCTGGTCGGCGGCGATCCGATCGGCATCGAGCAAGAGCATCTCCGCCGCGCCCGTTTGATCGACGGCGGCTCGGACGCACTTTCCCGCTCACTGGCCCTCTATCAGGACACTTACTTGCCCGAGGATATCTTGACCAAGGTCGACCGGGCCAGCATGGCCTGCGGCCTCGAGGTTCGCGCTCCGTTCCTCGACGCCGATCTCGTCGACTTCATGCAGAGTTTACCGCCATCGTTCAAGCTCGGCCGGAACCGGACCAAGCGGTTGCTCAAGCGAGCAGTGGCGGGCAAACTGCCGCCGGAGATCCTCGCCCGTCCCAAGAAGGGCTTCGGCATCCCGGTCGCAAGCTGGCTGCGTGGGCCGCTGGCTCCTTTGATGAACGAGCTCTTGGCCCGCGACCGGCTCGAGCGGCAGGGCCTCTTCAAGCCCGAGGTCGTCGCACGCCGAATCGCCGAGCATCAGTCAGGTCAATTCGACCACCGCAAGCCGCTCTGGACGCTGCTGATTTTCCAGCTCTGGTGTGATCACTGGCTGCGGTAGCCCACGCCGAGGCCCGGTACAATCCGGCCGTACTTCTGTCGAAAATGAATTAAACAATTCGTTATCCTGGAGGAGAGGACTGTTGCGTTCTCGTTCCATCTCGGTAAAACTCCTCTGCCTCTTCCGAATTAGAGCAAGTGATTTTGCAGCATGAGGATCCTTGTCGTCTCTGACATCCACGCCAACTGGGCGGCCCTCTCGGCGATCAACGAGCCGTTTGACGTGTGCCTGTGCCTGGGCGATCTGGTCGACTACGGGCCCGATCCGCTTCCATGTGTTCGCTGGGCAATGAAGCATGCGACTTATGCCATCCGGGGCAATCATGACCACGGAGTGGCCCAGGATATTCCCGTCACCGGCGAGTCGGGGTTCCGTTATCTGACCAAGGCAACCCGGCCATCGATGTGGGAGGCGCTTGGGCCCGAAGAACGTCGTTATCTGCTGCAGTTGCCGGTCACGCGCCGCTTCACCCTGGACGGCAAACGCTTCTTGCTCGTACACGCGACGCCACGCGATCCCCTTGACGAATATCTGCTCAAAGACCCGGGCGTGTGGGCCAAACGAGTTCACAACGTGGAAGCCGACATCGTCTGCGTGGGCCATACGCACGTCCAGTTCAACCTGGCGGTGAACGGTGTGGTGGTGATCAATCCGGGCAGCGTCGGTCTTCCGCGCGACGGAGACCCCCGGGCTGCATTCGCGATCATCGAAGACAACAAGATCGAGCTCAAGCGAGCAGAGTACCCCATCGAGCAGACTGTTGCCGCGCGTCGGCGAGATGCCCTGGCCGCGCCGGGCCAAGGAAATCATCGCATCCGTACTCCGCCTCGGCCGCCTGTCGACCGTCATGGAGCGACTCATCCCCGACATCGAAGACGAGCCGAGCAGGGATGAGTAGAGGGAAAGCAAACCGCGAGCTGACGCACCGTCACAACCCCCCATCCAGCAGCTCGCGAATCGCCGGCAGATACTTCTCCGCCGATGCCGTATTGACCAGCACGACGCGGTCACCCGGCTGAATCATCCCCCGATCGGCCAGCTCGGGAAGAGCCGCCAGCGTTGCCGCTCCCTCCGGCGACCATGCTGCTCGTCTGGCGCTCCATTCATCGCGAATTGTGTCGCGAATCGCCTCCTCCGTGATCGACACGGCACAGCCCCCGGTTTCACGGATGATTCGCAGAACGTTGATATGCCCGAGATTCTGCGCCACGTTCAGACCGGTGGCGATCGTGCCGCCCCGGCGGTCTCGGCTCGATGTCGGCCGCCCCCTGGTCAAAGGCCCGCACGATCGGTGTGGCGGCCGTGCACTGCACGCAAATCATCCGCGGCCGTGCTGTGCCCACGAGTCCCAACGCCTCGAGCTCTTCAAACGCCTTCGCCATCCCCACCACGCCTGTTCCCCCGCCGGTTGGATACACAATCACGTCCGGAAGCTGCCAGCGCCTGCTGGCAACACGATCGCCTGCCGGCTCGGCCATCTCGAGGCCCAGCGTCTTCTTTCCTTCGGTGCGCCAGCCGGGCTCTTGAAACGTCGCTACGTTAAAATAACCCCGGGGAACATACTCTTCGCGCACCCGCTTGCCGCAGTCGATGATCGTACCGGGTACGATCTCCAGCTTGACATTTTCAGGATGAAGCCGTGCGTACGCAGCCACTTTGCCCAGAACCGGGAGATCGGTCTCGGGCCGCCATGACGATCACCGCCTCGATCCCCGCCGCGACCGCATACTCGGCCAGCGAATCACCCGCGTTCCCCTGGGTCGGCACGGCCAGCCTCGAAAGGCCCAGCGAGTGGGCCATCGCGACCGTCATGGCCATTCCCCGGTCCTTGAATGAGAACGTGGGATTGCCCCCGAACCCGTGGTAGTGCTTACCTTCGTCCTTCATTTCGAGCCGGCAGCCGAGCTTCTCTGCCAGCGGATGTTCATACCTCCGGCATGGCGTGCACCCCTCGCCCAGCGACACGATATGGCTGCTGTCCTCGCGGTTGTTGATATCGAGCGGTAACAACCCACCGAACCGCCACATATCGCGCCGCGTCGGATTCCACCATCCGTCCGCTCCAGACTCTCGTTTGAGCCGATCGAGGTCGAGCACAATCTGCACCGGGCGGTTGTCTCGCTCACACAGATTCATCACCCGCGTCGCAGGATACTCCGCACGACACACCGAGCAGGACAAGTGCGAAACATAACTCATCTCGCGGTCACTCCGGCGGGCGAATCTCTGTCGTCGGGCCCACCGAGACGATCGAGAGCGGCCAGAGCGGCCAGTCGTGCAAGAGTCGGCGCAGGTCGTCGACCGTGACGCGGCTATAGGCTTCCAGTTCTTCCTCGATGGGAACATAGAGCCGGCGGTACATCCAGTGGAACCCCAGCGACGACAGCCGGCCCATCGGCCGCTCGCTGCGCAGCACCGAGCGCGCCAGGACCTTGTTCTTGGCCTGGTTCAGTTCCTCCAGCGTCACCCCTTCGCGGTTCACCGTTTTGTACAACTCGGCGATTTCGCCAAGGTTGGCCTCGGCCTGCTCGGGCTCACAGCTCAGGAACGTGAAGTATGAGCCGGCCTGGTTGTAGTCCTGATAAGAAAGCTCGGCGCCGTCAGCCAGCCCAGGGTCGATCAAGGTCCAGTAGAGCCGCGATCCGGTGTGGTCGCCCAGAATGGTCGCCAGCAGATGCGCGGCATAGCGGTCAGCGTTTTCGAGCGGAGGCCCGCTGCAGACGGCCACGATCGTCTGTTGCTGGTCATCGGCGCGGAGAATCGCCCCGAATGACGACGACCCGCGATACGACTTCGCATCCCTGGTCGCAACGCCTCCCTCCCACGGGCCGCAGTGATCGCGCGCCAGACCAAGGAGCTCACTCCACCGGGCATTGCCCGCGAAGGCGAGCACGATGTTGGACGGACTGTACCGCCGTGCGAAGTAGTCTCGCATCTGGCCCGCTTGAAGCGTCGTGATCGATTCCACGGTGCCCAGGATGCTGTTGCCCAGCGGATGAGTGCCGAAATGAGCCAGTTTGGCGGCCTCGTACGCCACCGACATGGGGTTATCCAGGTACATCCGGATCTCTTCGATGATCACCTGCTTCTCGGTCTCGAAATCGTCGGCCCGGAGCGTTGGTCGAAGGATGTCCGCCAAGACGTCGAACGATTGCGGCAGGTACTCGGGCAAGCACGTCAGATGATAGAACGTGTCTTCCTCGGACGTCTGCGCATTGTGCTTGGCACCCACCCGATCGAAGTCGTGGTTGACCGCGACCGCGTCGCGCCGATCTGTCCCCTTGAATGTCATGTGCTCCAGGAAGTGTGACACACCGGCCACGCTGGCTGGCTCGTCCCGGCTGCCGGCCTTGACGATGAAGCCGGCGGCAACGGAGAGCGCGCGGTCGTTGAGCTCGGCGATGACTTCGAGCCCATTGTCGAGTGTCGCATGGTGAAATTGCATGATATTCGACCGTTCCGGGAAACAACCGGGTTCGATGAAGCAGCTTGCGAGGCAGGGAAACTCGGCCTGCGCCGGCAACCGCCTTTTTTCCGGCCTCAGGTTAAGGGGGAAGCTGCAAGGGATTGGGCCCCAGAGTCACGATCGTCGGTTGGCTGCTTTTCTGCATCCGCGCAGCGTACTCCGAGACCGCCGCCGGCGTCAGAGCATCAAGCTCGGCGGCAATCTCCGTGGTCGGCCTGACCCTTCCCAGGAAGAACCAGTCCGAAGCAAGTGAGCCCGACCGGCTCATGCTCGATTCCTGCGCCATGATCAACGAGCTCTTGAGGCCGGCACGCATCGTCTCGAGCTCGTCGAGCGCGACGCCTGCTTCCCCCAGACGCTCGATCTCATCGAGCACCACATCGAGAGTCTGCTCGGCGCGGTCGGTCGAGGTTCCGGCGTAGCACAGCATGGCCGCTCGTTCAAGCTGTCCTTCATACGCGGCGTAGACCGAGTAGCACAAGCCGCGTTTTTCACGGACCTCTGTGAAAAGGCGGGCCGAGGAATAACCGCCCAGGATCGCCGTGGTCGCCAGCGCCCGATAGTAGTCAGGGCTCGAGACAGTCGCCGTGGGATACGCAAGGGCGATCTGGATTTGCTGCGTCTCACGCATGATGTGATCGCGATTTGGACCGGCGGGACGCTCCTCCACTTCCGGCGCAGGCTGTTCCTTCCATCCGGAGAAAAGCTCGCCCACGCAGTCGCGAAGCCTCGGCCAGTCAATCGCTCCCGCCACACCCAGGATCGCCCCGTTGGGCCGATAAGACGCCGCCAGGAACCCGCGCAGATCCTCCGGCGTGAGCGACGACACCCCTTCGGGCGTTCCCGGAGAGGGCCGCCCCCAGGGATCTGGAAAGTGGCGCCGCCGTAGTTCGTAGATCACCTTCGACCCCGGATCGTCCTCGAGGCTGCGCAGGTTCTGCAAACAGAGCGCCCGGATCGGCTCGAACTCCTCCTCCTCGAGGTGAGGATGAAGAACCATGTCCGCCACGATCTCAAGCGCTGGAACCAGATTGCGCGATAGCGTTGCGCCCGCAAGAGATGTGTGCAGCGTCTGCGCACTCTCGGCGTGGCTGACACCCAGATTGTCAAGCGCCGTCAGTAGCTCCCGGCTGTCGCGCGGCCCCGCCCCACGAGTGATCCATTCGGCCGCCATCGTCGCGGCCCCGCCTTTTAGGTTCAAACCAAGTGCACTCTCGTATGCCGCACCCGCAGGCAAGAGCAGCGTGAAAGCCGCCGACTGCACGCCTGTCATCGTCTCGGCGACCAGAACGAGCCCGTTCGGGTAGGTGTGCTGCTGAATCGTCGATGCAGATGCGGCAGCCACAGGCACCTCGTCCGATTGGGGATGGCTCGTGTCTTTTCTGTCGACGGCCCAGCAAGTATTGCCGGACTCTTCGGCTCTCTCCACCTAAACCAAACTTTGCACACGACCACAAAAGCCTATCACAATCGTCCTACCCGGTTGAAGAGCGCCGCGAACACACTGGATCAACCCTCCACAGAGAATACCGCGGATTTCTACGCCTGAGCGCCAGGTTCACCGTCAAAACTCGGCACTCGGTTCTCAATAACAATCTTAATTTGTCTCTTCTATCCCGCGTCTTAGTCGCGTATGGCCTTATAAAGCGTTTGTGCTCGCCGAAAACCGAGGTCTCGGTACAACTGGATAGCACTGTTATTCTGAGCGGTTACTTCCAGGTAGGCCCGTTGCAATCCGGCTTGAAAGAACCCGGCGAGCGCGCGGCGAACGAGTGCCTTGCCGAGGCCTTGCCCGCGAAAATCGGGAAGTACGCCCACGTTCTGAATCGCGCCGATGGGACCCTGGTCGATCACGCCCTGGACCGCCCCGACGTATCCCTGGTCGCAGGCAACCAGCCAGGTAGCTCCGGGGAGGAATCCCGGCTTGCGGCGGATTTCGCCCATCAATCGCCGGCACCCGCCTCGGTCGCCCAGGCAGGGGAAGATAAACGCATCCACTTCACCGGCGAAGCTCTGGAATTTCACCAGTGAGTGCGGCTCGACCAGCGATTCATCCCACGGAACCCAGAGAAAACGCCGCGGCAGCGCAGCCCCGGTGACCGCACCATCCAGGTCGATTTCCATTCGAAAACGCTTGTAGTACGTGATCGGCATGGCGTGCTCGCACGTTGCACGCAGACCGGCGATCTGCCGGACGAGACGTGTTTTTCCGCCTGCGGAAGCATTATAGGACGGCTCGCATCCAAGGGTCAATCGAGGGAAATACTCAACCGATCGCGGCTGTATTTGGTACGTGCTTGATCGGACGGGCGCCATCGACCGTTACCGGTTGAGGCAGCCGCCGCGTCGACTTGGGCTATCTGGTTTGTTAGATTGGGCCACCATGAACGTCCTGACCACCGAACTGCCGGGTGTGCTGGTCCTTGAGCCGCGACGGTTCTGCGATGACCGGGGCTTTTTCTTCGAAAGTTTCAACATGGGCAGCTTCGCCAAGGCGGGCCTGCCGGCGCATTTCGTGCAGGACAACATATCCTACTCCAAGCAGGGCGTGCTGCGCGGCCTTCACTATCAGCTACCCACCGCCCAGGGGAAACTCGCCAGCGTCCTCCAAGGCGAGGTCTTCGACGTGGTGGTGGATATCCGCAAGGGGTCGCCGACCTTCGGCAACTGGCTGGGCATGACCCTCTCGTTCGAGAACGGACGCCAGCTCTATATTCCCGAGGGGTTCGCGCATGGCTTCCTGGTCACCGGCGGCTGCGCGGTCTTCCACTACAAGTGCACCGCACTCTATGACCCGAAGGCCGAGGGCTGCATCGTCTGGGACGACCCCACGATCGGCATCAACTGGCCCAGGAAGGACGTCCGCCTCTCCCCCAAGGACGCCGCAGCCCCCCGCCTGGCCGACCTGGCAGACGACCGGCTGTTCGTGTTCACCGGCTCCGCGTGAATCCTGGGTGTACAACGATGTCCCGGAATACTCACGAGCCCACTTCCTCAGCTCGTCGGTCGGAGTGACTGCGGCTCTCGTTCCGGGGGAAACTCCACTGCCGCGGAATTCTCCCGATCCGGCCGCGCGATCAGCATCGGTACTTCGAGCCGGTGCCGCACCCGATCGACGGTCTGGCCCAGCAGTAAGTCGCGAACCATGCCGTGGCCGTGCGAGCCGACGACCAGCAGGTCGACTGGGTCATTGCGCAGATGCGCCACCAGCTCCTCCGCAGGGTTTGGTCCATGCAAAAGCGCCGCGCGCGCCCGGTAGCCCCGTTCACGCAGGGCGTCGACGACGTCAGCCAGGTAGCGCTCGTCGGCATCCGACTCGCGGTCGGCTGTCTCCGGTCCCAGCACGCGCGTCATCGCCGTGTCGACAACGTGCAGGAGCAAGAGCTCAGGCGGCTCAGATTGGCTCTGCGCCAGACCGAGCGCTCGATTCAGAATCTCCGCATCATTGGTGTTGTGCTCGAGCGCCACGCCTATACGCGAGAGTGGACGCGGCCTGAGCAACTGTGTCCAGTTGAGCTTCACGCTCGGCTTCGGCAGCCACGCCGGAGACGGGCGTACGAACGGCTTGACCATCACCCAGAATAGCAGCAAACACGCTGCGGCCACGGTGCCGTAAAGTCCCGCCGCGCCAATCCAGTAGAGCGGGATCGGACCGAGACGACCGCCGCTCGATGACAACGCCTCGACCCATTCGCCAATTTGGTCGAGGACCAGCTTTCCATTGAGCCCGACAATGATCGCCGCCGCAGACCATGCCAGGGCCTGCGCCCAGGCAGGCGTGGCGAATTGCCCCATGTTCCGCCGATTCGAAGTGAAGTGAATCAGCGGAATCACCGCGAACGAAAGCTGCAAGCTCAAGACAACCTGGCTCAAGATCAAGAGCCGCTGGGTCGCTTCTTCACCGGCAATCGCGATCACCACGACCGCGGGAACCAGGGCAATCAGCCGCGTGATCAGCCGGCGCAGCCAAGGCGCCATCCGCAGGCTCAGATAGCCCTCCATCACGATTTGGCCGGCCAGCGTTCCAGTCAGCGTTGAGCTCTGACCAGCGCACAACAAGGCGATGCCGAACAAGATCGGCGCGGCCTGGCCGAGGAACGTGGGCAGTAGCTTGTGTGCTTCTTCGATGCTCGCGACATCCATTTCACGCCGCCCAAACACGGCCGCACTCACAATCAGGATCGCCGCGTTGACAAAGAACGCCACGTTGAGCGCCAGCGCCGAGTCGAGCAGATAATACCGGCATGCGGATGATTTGCTCTTGGCGTCGGTCCCGATCCGACGTGTTTGTACAAGCGCCGAGTGCAGATACAAATTATGCGGCATCACCGTGGCGCCCAGGATTCCGATCGCGATATACAACGACCCGGGCGGCAGGCTCGGCCGCAGCCCCGACAGAACCCCAACGACATCGGGCTTGGCCAGGAAGATCTGGATCAAGAAACACACACCGATCGTCGCGACCAGCGCCAGAATCACGGCCTCGACTCGGCGCATCCCCCATCGCTGCAAATAAAGGAGCAAGAATGTGTCGAACGCCGTCGGCAAGCAGCCCCACAGGAGCGGAATGCCAAAAAGAAGCTTGAGCGCGATCACCGTTCCCAGAATTTCGGCCAGGTCGCACGCCGCGATCGCCACCTCCGCCAGCACCCACAAGATGGCGTTTACACCTCGGGAATACTCGGCACGGCAAGCCTGGGCCAGATCGTGTCCTGTCACTACCCCCAGCCGCGCTGCCAGCGTCTGGAGCAGGATGGCCATCAGGTTCGACATCAGCAGAACCCAGATGAGCGCGTAGCCGAACTTTGCGCCGCCTTGAAGGTCGGTCGCCCAGTTCCCAGGATCCATGTACCCGACGCTAACCAGATAGGCAGGGCCCAGGAAGGCAAAGAAACGCCGCAAACGCCGACCCGACCCACGATCGGAAGGGATCGCGATCGACCCGTGCACTTCCTCGAGTGACGCGCCGGTCCGCGCCGATCCCTCCCGCCAACCCCATCACCAAGCTCACAAAGGCGACCGCTGCGCGGTCCTGACCACAAGCTCGCGAGCGGTGCCGACCACCCTCACACCCATCGAGCTGCCACTACCAGTTCCAAATACACTACCGGCGCTTCACTTATAACTTTCCTTTCGGTTTTAGCCAAGACATTTTCTGAATAATTAAAAACATTATTTTGGGAACCCAAAAAAACCGCGGGTGCCGGACGTTCGCGGTTTTCCCGGCGGTGTGTCGTTCTGCGGATTACAATTGGGGAAGCATTCTCACTCGAAAAGCAACTTGAAGTCGTCCACCGGGAGTTAACACCGATGAGTCGTTGGATCGGATTGAGCTTGATCGCGGTGCTGTCGATCGGCTTGTCGCCACCGGCAAATGCGCAGACGACAGATCATTCCTACGGCGTGGAAGTGTCTCCTTACGGCATATCGCCCGATCGCGTCGAGCCTTATGGCGGCTTCGGACTCGAAATGGTGCAAATGCCGATGCCAGGAACAGTTGTGATTGATCGCTTCGGGCTGGCTCACGGGAATCCCCGTCCGCTGCTTTCCGAGCCCATGACGGTGCCGCGGCCGTGCGCGAAGGCAACTCGTACTGTGCCAGGCAGGCGAGCTGCACGGGTCGGGTATTCGCTTCCAACCGGTTCGCTCGACTGGGCCGGCGCAAGCGGTGTTGTCGTGTACTCGCCGGCCATGCGCTATGCGAATTATGGGGGAGGATACGGCCGAGGGCCTTACGGCAGCGTCGACTGCGGTATGATGTATCATGGAATGTCGCTTGGTTATTGATTCCGACAACAGGGGTAAAGACTCATGCGTTGCTTCATGAAGCGGTTCTTGCCCGCGGTGATTTCGGTGGGGGTCGCCCAGTTTGGGATAGCCCTGCCAGGCGCAAGGGCTCAGGTGGCAGGCGGCTATTCGCCGTCGTACCGCGTCAGCGAGTATCTGGGCGCGCCTGGTCTTTACGGGATGAGCTACGGCTTCGCCAGCTACGGCATGCCGCAGACTTACACGGTCTTTTCGGCCTATCCGGGGCCTTCGTACGGCTCGAATTATCCCCCATACGGCATCTTGCCGGGGCGGTACGGCGTCGGTCTGTGGCGGCCGGGCTTCGTCGCGCCGGGTTATGTCTATGGACAGTCTTATTACTATCCACCCTCTTCGTCCTCGTATCGAACGTTTCGGCTGGGATATAATCCCGGCGTACCCGTGAATGGAGTCGCGCCGCCGCCCGTGGGACTTTACGCACCTTACCTCGGGCCGAGTTCCGTTTACGGCTGGTGAGTCCGGGCACGCCCCGTCAAGCTCACGCGAGCGTCAAACTTCTCATTCCGACAACCAGGTGAATTTGTATGAATCTGCCGCCCCTGGCACGGGTTCGCCAATCGATTCCTCAACCCCGGCTTGAAGACGTGCCGGGAACGGTTCGCCGGCTGATTCACTCGAGCAAGCTCGTCGAGCGGGTCAAGAGGGGCGGCACGATCGCCGTGGGCATTGGCAGCCGGGGTGTTAACGGGATTGCGGGGATTGCGAAAACGACGGTCGATACGCTGCGCGAAATGGGGTATCAGCCGTTTATCGTCGCCGCGATGGGAAGCCACGGTGGGGCGACCCCGGCCGGGCAACGCGAGCTTCTGGCCGGCTATGGTGTCACGTCCGCGGCGATGGGAGTGCCCGTCAAGACCGACATGGAAACGGTTGTGCTGGGCACGAACCCCGTCGGCCTGCCCATCTACTTCGATAAGAACGCTTACGAGGCCGACGGCATCGTGCTGGTGAACAGGGTCAAACCGCACACCGACTTTCATGCGACGCACGAGTCGGGCGTGATCAAGATGATGGTCATCGGCCTGGGTAAACGCGACGGCGCCAGCCAGGTTCATAAGCTCGGCGTTCGCGGATTGCGGGAGGTCTTGCCCGCTGTCGGCCGGTTCCTGGTCAAGAACACGCGTTTCGCGCTGGGACTGGCCATCGTCGAAAACGCCGAGGACAAGCCGGCCGAGATCGTGGCGATTGAGCCCGAGACGATCTTTGAAACCGAGCCGGTGCTGCTCGAGTGCGCCCGAAGCTTGATGGGCCGGCTGCCGTTCGATCAGATCGACGTCCTGGTCGTCGGCGAGCTAGGGAAGAACTACTCAGGCGCAGGGATGGATCCAAACGTCATCGGCCGGCTCCTGATCGAGACCCAGCCTGACTTCGACCGGCCGTTGATCACGCGTCTGGTGGTGCTCGATGTTTCGGAGGAGAGCCACGGCAACATCGTAGGCGTCGGCTTTGCCGATCTGACTACCGAGCGGCTTGTCTCCAAGCTCGACCCCGAGTCATTCCGCATCAACGTGATCACGTCGTGCTGCCTCGAGCGAGCGCGAATACCGATCACCCTGGCAAATGATCGCGATGTCATTGAAACCGCGCTCGCAACCTGCTGGCGGATCGAGCCCTCGCAGGCGCGAGTGGTCGTGATCCCCAACACACTCGAGCTCAAGTCACTCTGGGTTTCATCCCCGCTTGAGGATGAGGTCCGCGCCCATCCGCATCTCTCGCTTGAGACGGACTATCTGCCGTTGCCGTTCCTGGAAGACGCCTCGCTCGATCAGGATGTGCTCTTCCCTGACAGCATCCGTGCGCATCGCGTCCGCAAGCCGGCACCGGCCGCCGCATCGCGGTGAAGCCGATTGCCCTGACCAAGGACCAGGCCCATCCACCGGATGAGAAAGAGCGTTCCGATGACTAGCACGCTGAGTATGCCATCAATTCGCCTTCGGATTCAAATTCGCCGAGCCGGGCAGGGGGGGCAACGCAGCCGTCGTCTCGTCTGATGCCGCCACGAGTTTTCGGGCAGCCTTGCGCACGGCTTCGGAAGCGTCGCTGCGGGCCATCTCGGCCAATCGTCGCTGCACGTCCGGCGTGTTGTGCTGCGCCAGTGCGGCCAGCGCACTGATCCGCACTGTTTCAACCGGGTCTTTGGAGAGCCGGATCAGCCAGGTCACCACATCGATGTCCGTGCGGCCTTTGAGGAGCGTGATCACCGAGACGCGCTGGTCGGCCCTGGGGCTGTACATCAAGCCGCCCAGGCCAATGAGCTCCTGAGTGAGTCCACGGGTTTTCAAAACGAGGTTGGCCATGTCGCGAACAACCGCATCTTCGTCGTGCAGATGCTTGAGCAGCATATCATCGGTCAGAATCAACCCACGCTGTGCGAAAGAGCTGATCGTCTGACGTCGCACGTCGGCAACAGGGTCGTCGATATACGCCACGGCAGCGACTGCTGCGTTGTCGACCGGTAGCGCACCCAGACAGGTGACAGTGGCGATTCGTGTTGGGACATCGCCACTGGCAAGGCAGTGGACGACCGGGATGAACAGTCCGCCCTTCCACTCGGCGAGTGTTTGCTCTTCGAAATCAGTCAGCGAACGCGCCGGAATCCAGATCCAGAACCGGCTAATTTCTTGCAGGGCGGCATACCGCGGCCGCAACGCAGTGTCGCTCAAGCTGGCTGACAGCAGGTCGTGAAGCGGCTTGAGAGCCTCGACCCAGCGACCGGACGCTGGCTCAACTGCGAACCGATCGAAAATGCGGCAAGCTGCCGTCACCGCACTCACTCGATCCAGGGCGGTGAGCTTCCGGTAGGTGGCTCGCAGTGTGGTCAGGCTTTTGATCCACTCCTCGGCCTCTCCATCGGTATACGCTGTTCGCGGTGTTTGGGGCTTGGGAGTGGCGTGCGCTTCGACGATGGCAAGCGCCCGGGCGTCACAGTTGGCGAGCGCTGCGTTCAAGTCAGCCAGTGGGCTGTTCTCATTGACGGCCGCAGAGGTAGTCGCGCCGCCTCCGGAACGCCCTGCGTTCCAGGCGAAATGCTTGATTGCCATTGCGGTGCCCGCAACCAGCACGGCAACCGCCAAGAAGCCCACAATCACTCGACCCGCGCGTTGTCGCCCCGGCATGTCTGCCTCCGTGCAAGACTGAATCCGGCTCTCCGCTGAATGTTGAGGGCGGTATCTTAGTTGGAATCAGATTCAAGGCAAGGTCACTTGCGTTATTGCTTCAAGTTCCTGACCCGGTTTTGCCGACGCGCGAGTAGATTTCACTCCCGGAGCGGAAAACCGCCTGGCACAATCTCGAACGCTTTGGGCATCCTGGAACTGGAAGACCGCTCGATCGATGAACGTCGACGGTCGATTGGCCGCCAGAGCAAGCCGTTCGAGCACTCACGACCCGAAGGGAGACAGCTTGATGTCGGACAAGCATTTGATCCCGCTGGCGGTCAAGCTGGCTTACACGCTCTTCGTCGCCGTGCTCGTGCCCTACTACTGGGCGACCTACTCCGCGTGGAACTTCTTGTTCTTCTGCGACGTCGCGCTCCTGGCCGGCCTGGGTGCGTTCTGGCTCGAAAGCTCGCTGCTGGTGAGCCTGGTCGCAGTCGGAATCACGGTACCACAGTTTCTGTGGGTGGCTGATCTACTGAGCGGCGCGCGCATCACGGGGATGACCAGCTACATGTTCGACTCCAAACTGCCGGTCTTTGTGCGGGCCCTTTCTTCATTTCACGGTTGGCTGCCGTTCGTCATGATCTGGGGAGTCTGGCGGCTCGGGTACGATCGCCGTGCGCTCGCCGGCTGGACGCTTGCCAGCACCGTGATTCTACTGATCTCTTTCTTTCTGGCGCCCAAGCCGCCGGCACCTGCTGACAACCCCGATCTGGCTGTGAACATCAATTACGTTCATGGCTTGAGCTACGAGAAGCCCCAAACCGTCATGCCTCCCTGGCTTTGGTTGTCAATCATGATCGTTGGCTTCCCCATCGTCTTCTACGTGCCCGCCCATCTGGTTTTCCGTGCGATTGCACCACCTCCAGCGGCTTCCGCCGTCTCCGCCGGTAAATCGCCGGCAAGTGCTGCAGCATCAGATCTCGAGTAGCGGCACGAACCGGCGAAAACGCTCGCACAGGAGCTCGGCCAGGATGCCTCCTTCCGTGAAGGCGCCAGTCGGGTCAGTCTGCATCGCCAGCGCCATCGCTTCCTGGCCCAGATTGATTCGATATACCCCGAGCGGCACGACGCGCATCCTTCGAAGTTTGAGGTCGAGCACTGTGCGTAGCATGTCGTCATCGCCCGGCGCAATCGGTTCGGGCGTCAACACCAGGCTGTACAGGCCGATGGTCAACCCCCGCCAAGGTGGAAACCGCCCGTTGACGGCCATGGCCAGTCGCGTCAGAAAGCGTTCGTACGACGCGCGGGTACCTTCGATATCGACCGGCTGCCGCGCCAGCACCACCACGCTCTGCGCTCTGCCGAGAAGCGGAGTCCGACCCATCCGGACCGAGCGCCGGTAATAGCGCAAGACGTCGAGCGGTGGATCGCGAAACTCCTCCCCGCCCTGAAAGCTCGCCCCGACTTCTCGCAGGGAAGCGTCGATGAGCTCGGTTAATTGGTCCTCGATCATGCCGAAGGCTCGCAACGGGTATCCCGCCGCTCGGGGTTCGCGATAAGCTCCAGGGCGAGCAAAGGAGAAAGTTCATGATCGAAACGCGGATTGAAGTCTTCGCCGAGAAAATTGAAACGGCCCGCAAGCGCAAGGTCGGTGTCGGATTCGGCCTGTACGTGGCGCTCGATGAAGCCGGCGGGCGGCCCAGCCCGGTGCCTCCCCTGCTGGTCGAGACTGATGCTGAGCGGGCGGCTCAGAAGTCCGCGCAAGCTCGTCAAGCCGCCCGACTGGCCCGTCGCCAAGAAGCCCGCTACGAGTAGGCCATGTTCACAAAATGGCCGTGAAAGAGCCGGTGGTCCCTACTCAATCGCGCGGAGCAGCTTGATACTCCATCTCAGGAGGCCCAGCGGGCGATGATGGTATTCCCGGCAGCTCGAATTTGGGGACAGATTGGTCCGTGTAAGTCGATTCCTGGGGCGTGGTGCTCGTGGTACGCGCCGACGACGGACGCGGATTCCACGCCGGTCGGCCCGTGCCGGAGATATCGAGATCATCAACGGCCCCACTCAGTCCTTTCTTGAACTCGATGATGCCCTTGCCGAGCGACCTGCCCACCTCGGGCAGGCGCTTGCCAAAGAGGAGGACGGCTATCCCCAGGAGCATCATCATCTCGAGCGGACCCACATTGGGAAACATTCGGAACGCTCCAATTAAACATCGACGGGAATCTATGCAAAACGAATGAGCCGGGCCGGGCCGGGCAAAACAGCTCAGTTACGACTCAAGTGCCCGGTGGAGTTTTCTTGTCGGCGGTTACCGCCTGATCGATCTCCTCCTCGATCCCGGAAACGCCTTTCTTGAACTCGGTCACGCTCTTGCCCAGCGAGCCGCATGACGCTGGGCAGGCGGTTTCCGAAGATCAGCAGGCATACCAGGGCGATGATGATCAGCTCGGTGCCGCCAAGGGATGGAAGGAAAGCAAAAGGCAGCATGGAAGGTCTCCTCGAGTCAAAGTAGTTGCGCAGCGACCAGATGAGCGACACGCTCGAATCGATCTGGACCGCGTTTCGTGATCTGGGTCAGCGGGAAAGTCCGGGTCCGGTCCCGCTCGCAATCATCATCCGGCCGAGGATCAGCGTGGCCACGGCGGTCGCGGCTAGAATCGTCAAGAACCAGTACAGGCGATTCCCCCGCAGAAAGAAAGGCATTGTCTTTCGTGCCGGACGCGGCCGCTCCGCAGACGCGACGGCCTTCGTGCCTGGAGCGGGTGACCCTCGCATCGAGCTGGTCGGCCTGGCCGTCCGCCGCTGGGGAGAAATCCAGGGCCAGATCATCTGGAACTGGCGACTCTTGAGAACACCGGATCGGCCATAGAGGACGAGCACCACGACCGCTACCAGCATCAGCTCCCGCAAGCCCATCGTGATGACCCCACCGATTCTTCCGCTCGAATCTCTTGAATCGCTCCGATCGCCGGCCAACTGGATTATTGCCTGACGGACCAGTTTCCGTCGAGTTTCTGCCCATTGTGCGGAAATGAACCTTTGTCGACGCCGGAGCTTGCGCTTCCGCGTCGAGCAGGCCAATTCGGCGTTTGGCTGGCATCAAACGGCCAGGAGACCGTCCGGCAACGATGGGCAACACGGTAAGAGTCGGGCTCGATAGGGGGGGCCGACAGATCGGCGCCAACCTGAGCTAAAGCGTCTCGACTGGGACGACGCGGGGCAGGTCTATCTCACCTTTATAGTACCGCGGCGATGACTGGTGTCAAATGAATTCCCGCACCGGCTTTGAACGTTGAGCCACGCGCAAGATCGGATAACTTCAACAATAACTGGTCGTTCGTCCTGGATAAAGCGTGTTCATCGATTGGCCTCGGGGAGACTCGAACTCCCACGTCCTTACGGACACCGGCTCCTAAGACCGACGCGTCTGCCATTCCGCCACGAGGCCCGCGGATTTCTCGGTGGTCAATTATCAACCTTGCCAAACATCGTGCCAAGGGGAACACATCATGCGGCGACGGCAGTTTCTTTCCGGCAGTGGTTACGGGCTTGCCGCGATGCTGGGGGCATTATCCCCCACTGCGCAGGCGCGGATGACACGCAACACGATTCAGCGGGAGATTGCAGCCGATGTTGTGATCATCGGAGGCGGTCTCGGGGGCTGCGCGGCCGCACTTGCGGTCTTGAGAAGCGGGCGGACTGCCGTCCTCACCGAGCCGACCGATTGGATCGGTGGCCAGCTCACTTCGCAGGCTGTACCTCCCGACGAGCATCCCTGGATCGAGCGCTTCGGGGCCTCGGCTTCGTATCGGAAGTTGCGGAGCGAGATTCGCGCTTTTTATCGACGTCATTATCCATTGACGGCAGAAGCCCGCGCGAATGAGCGTCTCAACCCTGGAAACGGCTCCGTTTCCGCGCTTTGCCACGAACCGCGAGCTGCCCTCGCGGCGCTGACTTCCCTGCTGGCGCCTTACGCGTCCAGCCGCAAGCTGCTCTTGTTGCTCGAGCATGAGCCGATCAACGCAGGAGTGCAGGGAGACCGCGTGCAATCCATCACGGTTCGCGACCAGGCGACCCTTGCCGAGCGCGCACGCTGCACGCCCCGTACTTCCTCGACGCCACCGAGCTGGGCGATCTTCTGCCGCTCTCCGGGGTCGAATTTGTGACCGGCGCTGAAAGCCAGGCCGACCATGGCGAGCCCCATGCTCCATCGGCCACGAAGCCGGACAATCAGCAATCATTCACCTGCTGCTTTGCCATGGAATACCTCGATGGCCAGGATCACACGATCGAGCGCCCGGCTGAGTACGCCTTCTGGCGGGATTTCGTCCCGGCGCTCAAGCACGCCTGGCCGGGTAAACTGCTCGACTTGAGCTCCAGCGACCCGATCACCCTCAAGCCGGCGAGCCGGGGCTTTGATCCACGAGGTACCGGAAAGGGATTGTGGGTATATCGGCGCATTGTCGATCCTGCGAACTTCCAGCCTGGGTCTTACCCGGGCAGCTCCGGGCTCTCGCTCATCAACTGGCCACAAAATGACTACTGGCTGGGGTCGCTGGTTGGTAAATCGGTCTCTCGTGCACAAGCCGATCAGCACGTTGCTCGAGCCAAGCAGTTGAGTCTCTCGCTGCTGTACTGGCTGCAAACCGAATGTCCTCGTCCCGACGGGAAAGCCGGGTGGCGAGGGCTACGGCTGCGCGGAGACGTGGTGGGCAGTGCCGACGGTTTGGCCAAGGCGCCCTACATCCGCGAGTCCCGCCGCATTCGGGCCGAATTTACGGTTACCGAGCAACACGTCGGCACCGAAGCGCGACGCCGGCTTCTCAAAACCCAGGACGTGTCAGCCGAGTCGTTCCCCGACAGCGTCGGCGTGGGAAGTTATCGTATCGACCTGCACCCGAGCACCGGCGGTGACAACTACATCGACGTTAGCTCGCTGCCGTTTCAGATTCCGCTCGGCGCACTGATCCCGCGACGAGTCGAAAACGTTCTGCCAGCATGCAAAAACCTGGGCACGACACATATCACAAACGGCTGTTTTCGCCTTCATCCGGTCGAGTGGGGAATCGGCGAGGCCGCTGGGCGCTCGCGGCCTTTTGCTTTGAGCATCACGAGACGCCCCGCTCGGTTCGAAATACGCCCAAACATCTGGCGGCGTTTCAAGCTTCACTTGTTGCCCAGGGAGTTGAGATTGCGTGGCCGCGGTTGACGGCATTTTGCCAGAGCCTGGGGAATTCATAGTTGATACAATTCACGAAGCCGCATAGCTTCCTGGCCGAGGGCATTTCGATGACCAGTCCATTTCCCGGCATGGATCCTTATCTCGAAATCTCGGGCGATTGGCGTGATTTCCATTCGCGCATACTCAACGCATGCGCGGACCAGATTTCAGAGAGCCTTCCGGACGGGTACATCGCGCGCATTGAGGAGGAATTCCACATCCTGGAATACCCTCAGGAATCCACCCAGCTTCGGTTTCCCGATGTCGCGATCGCGCGCGAGTCGTGCCGTCCCCACCGGTCGGGCGTCATCGGGTACGGTGACTCTTGAGCCCCATCCGATCGAATTGGTGACGACGATGGTCGAGGAAGTTAAGAATCGATGGATCGAAATCCGCCGGAAGCCGGATTGGGTCCCCGTTGCGATTCTCGAAGTGCTTTCCCCGACCAACAAATCGGGGCATGGGTATGAGGAGTATCTTCACAAGCGCGTATCGATGATCGCGCGGTCCATCCACCTCGTCGAGGTGGATTTGTTGCTAGGAGGCCGCCGGCTTCCGATGGCACGGCCGTTGCCGCCCGGCGACTACTACGCGTTTGTCTCACGCACGGAGCGACGCCCAGTGGCCGACGTATACTCGTGGTCGATTCGCGATCCTCTGCCAATGATCCCGATTCCGCTCGTGTTGCCCGACCACGACGTCCTGCTCGACCTGGCACCGATCTTCGCCACCGTCTACCAGCGCAGTCGCTATGACCGCTCGATTGACTATCAAGCTCCGTTGCCGCTTCCTCTCGGGGCTTCCGATCGCGTATGGGCCGAGGAATTGGCTCGAACTCGGTCTTCTTGAACCGGAGCGCTCCAAACACGCTTGAGAGGTGCGGAATGGCAACCGCGGAGATACACGAACTGTTCACCGCCGAACAGTTCGGCCGGCGGCCTGATCCTGGTTACCACGAAGAGTTGGTCCAGGGGAGGGTCATGGCGAAGTCTGTGCCCGATCGTAGGCATGGTTACGTTTGCGGCAGGGCCGATCGAATCTTGGGAAACTTCGTTGACTCGCATGATCTCGGCCGGGTGCTAAGCAACGATTCGGGTGTGATTGTTGAACGCGATCCGGACACTGTGCGCGGGGCCGATATTGCCTATTACAGCTACGCACGGCTCCCGAAGGGGCCGCTGCCAGCGGGATATGGACCAGAACCGCCGGAGCTCGTCGTCGAAGTTCGCTCCGAGAACGATCGTTGGCGTGAGATTCTCGAGAAGGTATCGGAATACCTGAACTCCGGCGTCCTGCTCGTGGTCGTGCTCGACCCGGAACCTCGGGCTGCACACGTTTTTCGCGCCGCCGACCCGCCCAAGAAACTGGGAAGTGAGGAAGAATTGACCCTTCCCGGTATCCTGGAAAACTTCCGCGTCCGCGTGGGACGATTCTTCGAGTAGGTGGGCTTGGCGCTTGGCCTCAACAAAGCCAGACCTACTCGAGCGAGCTTTGCGCCCGATCGATCGGCCGGAACTCTGCCTCAGTGAGGGGAACGTCAGCTAGATCCGGCTCGAGGCCCCGCACCCACTTCTTCGCGGATTTCGGAGAGCGTGGTGCGCTGGTCTCGCTGATGCGTCCCATGCAGTGGTCGAAGGTCGCAACCGTCACGCCAAATAAAAGGGCGGCCGCGCTGACGTGGAGCACGATCCAGATGATCGCGCCGACCAGCGCATACCGACCGTCGGGGCCCACCTCACCGTGAAAGCTTGCGCCACTGCGTACGTCGCTACGGCCGTGCCGTAGAGCGGGCTTCCCATGGCAAGCGGAATTCCCAGGTAATCGCTTCTGCAAACCGAAACGATCAGGATCAGCCATCCCACTGAGAAACCAACGGCGATCCCCACGCAAAGCGCAACGGCGCGGCCCAAACGGCTCACCCAGGTCGCCAGAGCCAAACCCAGGCTGGCAATCGCCATGCAGTAGGCCAGGATCAGCCCAATGAGCAGGAAATACGCGAACCACCTTCCACCATCCCACAGGAGGATGCCGCCGAGAATCGCAGGCCAGAGAATGATATGGGGAGTGAGCCGGAAAGCGCCCCACCACTTGCCGACGAGTATCGAGAAAGTCGACAGCGGGGTGGAAAGAAGAATATCCAGGCTACCGCGAGCGCGCTCTTCGGCCAGACTGGTCGCAGCGCTTACTGTCAGCAGAAGCAATCCCACCGTGACCTGAAACGCCGCCATGACGGTGACGACCTCACCCTGCACGCGCATGTTGACCGTCGATCTGAGCGCAATCACCACCCAGATCAGTCCCATTGCGGTGTACATGAACCACGCCACGCGCAGGAGTTTCGATGGCCTGAAACGCTGCCACTCGCGCCAGAGGACCGGGTTGCCGTCGAGCGACGGACCAGGCAGCCGCGGCAGCCAGGCGGGACGTGAGAAAACGCCTCCGAATCTCCTGCGCCGAGGTGCCGATGCTCGCCCTGCTTGCTTCAAGGCAACCGCTCGAACCCGGAAAGCCGCCAGGCCTGCCAGCAACGCGGAGACACCCAAGCAAGAAGCCGCGAACCCAACAAAGGTCAAAATGCCGGCCTTTCCCGGCGTGATGTACGGCAAGTAGACGAGGGAGTATGGATTGGCAAAGACCACCCAATCCACGATGTATTGTGAGGGGAAGGGGCGCGGGCCGCTGAGTGTGAATACCAGCATCATGACCAGAAACGGGCTGCAGAGCCAGACGATCAACAAAAGGTAGGTGACCATCAACACTTCGTGGGTCTTTCGGCCCCAAACGGAAAGGGCCATGGCCAGCGAGCAACCCAGCACCGCGCAGGCAACAGCCGTGAGAAATGAACCGAACAGGGCCAGGGGATCAATGCCCCCCAGCAAGCCGGCAAGCGCCGATAACGGCACGAGGCAGACAACCAGCCCCAGCACGGGGACGAGCCGCACTCCCAGCTTGCCTAATACAATTTCCGCATTGGAGAGATCCGTCGCCAGCATGTGGTCGAGTGTGCCTCTCGCCTTGTCGAGGCAAACTGCCCCGGCCGTGGCAGCCGGGGCCGTGAGCAACACCAAGGTGAGCTCGATTGTCACAATCGTGAAGAAGAGTTGCTGGCCATACGACGCGATCGTTTGAATGGACACGTTCTGGCCCGCATTGCGGCCTGCAGGGCCAGTCTGCCACGCAAAGATCATCCCCAGCAGAACAAAGCCGAGAAACATTGCGCAGGGCGTAAAGCTGCCAGCGACGGGTGGTCGTCAACCATTCGTAAGCGAAAACCGGCCCTGGTCCCAGTCGCACGTCGTCGTCCTTCCGGTTGAGAGTCGAGGGTTCGCGGTTCAGGGGCTTGAAAGCGGGTCATTGCTCTCGAGATCGCCGAGCACTTCGCGGGCGCGGCAGAGCAACCAGGAATCTTCGGTTTGCTCGAAGATGGCAACGGCTTGAGTCCCGACCTCCAGTGCCGCGGCGCGCTGACCCCGCACAGCGTCCAGCTTGGCCAGGTTCAAGAGACTCGTCCCCTGCTTGCGGCGATCGCCGCACTGCTGGAAAAACGCGAGGCTTTGCTCAAGCATGGTCTGGGCTTCGCTAAAACGCGCCATGTCACGGAAAAGAGCGCCGAGGTTGTCAAGGATTACCGCTTCATTGTACCGATCATCGAAGCTTCGCCAGATGGTGAGGCTTTGCTGAAAGTCTTCTTTCGCTTGATCGTGATGCCCCTGCATGTGGTGAATCTGTCCTAAACGGCGGAGGATTCCTCCCTCGTCGTATCGATCGCCGATCAAGCGGCTGATCTCCAGTGCCTGCTTGTAGACCGCCGTGGCCTCCTCGTAGCGGCCATCGAACCGGTAGACATTGCCAAGGTAGGCTAGAGCTTTGGCTTCTCCCAGGGGGTCAGCAACTTCGCGTAGCAACTCGAGCGCTTGCTGGCAGAGCACGGCTGACTCGCCGTATCGCTGGCGAAGTTGAACGATCCGCCCAAGGTGTTTGAGTGTGTGGCCCAGACCGCGCTTCTCGCCAATCTCTTGCCAGATCGCCAGGCTATTCCGGTGGGCAGTTTCGGCCTCACCCCAGCGCCCTTGCTGGCGATAGACGAGCCCCAGGAAGTTGAGTGTGCAGGCCTCGCCGGCTCGGTTGCCGCAGTGGCGAGCAGCTTCGAGCGCCTGTGCGTAAAGCGGCTCGGCCTCAGTCCAGTGGCCGCGCACCTGGAAGAAATTGAAGATTGCCGTCGCGAGGTTCAAAACGCATGCCCATTCACAAGCGGCGGAAGCGAAGCTCGCCACGGCCGCAAGGTTGGATAGCTCAGCCTCAACCCAGTCGATCACCATTTTCAACTCTGGCGTTGGATCCTGGCGAACCGGCGCCCGGGAATTGCGCAGGCAGATGAACTGTGTCACGGCCAGCGCAGCGCGGTGCTCGAGCTCACTGCGGTTTTGCCGCAGTTCTTCCAAAGCAACCTGGCGCACCAGCGGATGCATCGTGTAACGACGGCCCGAGAGCCGCCAGACCGAGGCTGCCACCAGCTCTTCGGCAGCATCGTCCCAGGCTTGTGAAGCCATGACGGCCGTGATGATCGCGCCGCTGGCACCGGCGGGGAAGACGCTCATGCGCCGCAGCAGGTCGATCGCCGTTGCGCTTAAATACTTGAAGGAAAGCTCGATGCACGAGATCGCATTGCGGTGCCGGTCGGGCCGGGTCGGGTCTTGTCTCGCATCGATGACAGCCGGGCTTTTCAAAACCCGCTCGAGTAATCTGCTGAGAGGGGCGAGCGCGGCTCGCGCGGCCAGTAGTTCAATCGCTAGCGGCTGGCAGCCGACCGTCGCACAGATCCTGTCGACGACAGGTTCTTGTCCAAGGGTGACGGCCCCGGCGCGCAGCGGCGCGTTCAGTGAAGAGAGCCTGAGCCTCCGAAGGGCTCAACTCCTCGACCGCGACGACTCGGCCGGGCAAGCCGGCCGGAATCTCCCTGGTTGTGATCAAAACCTTCGCTTTGGGTGGAAGACCGGCGAGCCAGCGAATCAAGTCCTGGTCGTGGACGACAGTTTCGAAGTTATCCAGCAGAATCAGAGCATCCCGATGATCCAGGTGCTCAGAAATGCGGGTCGCGCAGATGTCGATCGGCTCCTGCTCCGTGCGCTCTCCGAAAAAGACGCGCATCGCCTGGCGCAGGCATTCGTCGACGCTGGGTTTGACCTCGGCGTTGATCCAGGCGATGCCGCCTGGTAGTTCGCCGGAGGTCAGTGCATCGTACGCGGCCTTGACGGCAAGTGCCGTCTTACCCATGCCGCCTTCGCCCTTCAATACGGTCACGCCTCCCTGGCGAATGTGCTCGCGAAGTTTTTCGAGCAGGTCTGCGCGGCCGACAAAATGTGCTTGAGGTAACGGCAGATTACCGGCAGCCAGGGAGGGCGCCGCAGGTGGCTTGGGACTCTGCTTTTCATCGAGCAGCTCGAAAACGGGAACGATTCCGATTCCTTTCAGCTCACGCGGGCCATGCCCATGGATTTTCAGTCCGGTAAGTCCAGCGCCCGGATCAGAGCGGCGGCCGCCTCGGAAATCAACAATTGGCCGCGGGCCGCACCCGCACACAGCCGCGCAGCAAAGTCGACCTCCTGGCCGATGTAGTCATTGGGATCATGAGGATTGGCAAGGGGCGTTCCGACGTGCAGACCGATCTTGAGCTCGAGCGCACCGAGTGGAGTCGCAATCGGCCGCTCGAAATGGCTGCGAAGCACGTTGATCGACCAGCGAGCAGCCTGCACCGTTTGGGCAAAAATCAACAGGTAGCCGTCACCCGTGTTCTTGACGATCCGGCCCGCCGCAGCAACAAGATCGGCCTCGATCCGCTGCCGATGAGGCTCTTCGATCATTGCAACATACGACCGGTTCCGCTCGTCCACGTCATTGCCCGGCAAGAGTGACTTGAGGGCCGTCGATTGGACTAAATCGGTGAAGACGATGACAACGAGCTGCGTGGACATAGCAGATCCCGACCGGCTTCCAGTGCATGACGAACTGGCGATCCTCGCGTCCACGATACGGGGGCGACTCTGGTTTTGCCACCGATTGCAGCCGATGCCTTGGAGAATACGTTCGGTTTGACCGTCGCTGCTCAAGAATATTCAATCGATCGTTCGCCCCGCCGTCATCTTCTTGTTGTCAAAAAGGGTCAAATGGCTAAGAATACACTGGAGACGAGGCAGCCTGAGCGTTCGACGGCACGCAGGAAGCCAAGCGTGCATTCTCGCCGTCGGGCCGATTTTGATGTCTGGAGGTTTGACTGTGGCGACGAGTAACCCCGCATTTTCCCGCGATCTATTTCCTGGCTACGAGCAAGTTTACGGCGCGCCCGCAAGCACGACGATGACCGTCCAGGGAGCGGTCGGCAAGACGTTCGTGCTGCTCGCCATCGTGCTGGGGACAGGGGCATGGGCGTGGACTGCCGCCGCGGGCCAGACGCTTGGATACGGCTTGCTCGCGGGTGCCGGTATCGGCGGCTTCATCGTGGCGATGATCACGATGTTCAAGCCCACGGTGGCGCCATTCACGGCGCCGCTCTACGCGGCGCTCGAGGGAGTTCTGCTCGGAGCAATCTCGCAAGTTGTCGAGCAGCGATATCCCGGCGGTATTGCGATTCAGGCCGTCACGCTGACCTGCGGCGTGCTCTTCATCATGTTGTTCCTGTACGCAACGCGAATCATCCGGGTCACCGACAAACTGAGAATGGGCATCGTTGTGGCGACGTCGGCCCTTTGCTTTTTCTACCTGATTTCGATGCTGCTCCGCTTGTTCGGCATCGGCGTGCCGCTGCTCTTCAGCGCCAGCATCTACGGGATCGGGTTCAGCCTGTTCGTCGTCGGTCTGGCGGCATTCAACCTCTTGCTCGACTTCGACTTCATCGAAAAGGCCGCCGCAACCAGTGCGCCCAAATACATGGAATGGTACGGTGCCTTCGGATTGATGGTCACGCTGATCTGGCTGTATCTCGAGATCCTTCGGCTCTTGATGAAGCTGGCGTCTCAGCGCGATGATTGAGTGGCTCGCCCCTTGCCATGACCGCGCTCCAGGCTATAGTGTCGAATCCTGTTCCTTGATCACCGGGAGACGACACGATGAGCGAGCGCAAGTTACGTGTGGGAATGGTCGGAGGGGGCGGTCCGTCGAATTTCTTCGGGGCGCCTCACCGCCGGGCGATTCTGCTGGACAACTCGGCCGAGCTCACGGCAGGCGCACTGCGCACGAAGCCGGATGAGTCCATCGCCTCGGCGCGCGAGCTGTTCATGCCCCGCGGTTATCCCAACTGGGAAACCATGATCAAGTCGGAAACGGCGCTCCCCGAATCCGAGCGCATCGACTACATCACGATCGTGACCCCGAACGATGCCCACTTCGGCCCCGCCGATGCGGCCTCCGCGGCGGGAATCGGCGTGCTCTGCGAGAAGCCGCTCACAACGACGCTGGACGAGGCACGGCGACTGCATGCAACAGTGCGCTCCAAGAATACTCCGTTTGTCGTCGCCTACACCTACACCGGCTTTGCCATGGTGATGCTGGCGCGAGAGCTCGTGCATAACGGCGATATCGGCGAGCTACGCAAGGTCGAAGCCTGGTATCCCCAGGGATGGCTGGCGTCGAAGCTCGAAGCCGATAACCAGAAGCAAGCAGCCTGGCGAGTTGACCCTGCCAAGGCGGGAAGTTCCGGCTGCGGTGGTGACATCGGAACGCATGCGTATGAATTTATCCGATTCGTCGCCGGGCTGTCGGCCGTGAAGCTGCGGGCGCGGCTCAAGTCATTCGTCCCGGGCCGGGCGCTCGACGATGACTTCACCGTTCTGGCAGAGTTGAACAACGGGGTCATTGCCACCATAACCGCTTCTCAGATCACGATCGGGGCCCAGAACGACAACGGCTTCCGGGTGATCGGCACTTCGGGCACTCTCGAGTGGTCGATCACGGATCACACTGTCCTCAAGCACTATGCCGCGGGGCAGCCGGTTCGCGTCTATCGGCAAGGAGCCGAGTACGGCTATTTCCCCGGCTCGGTCAAGCCGTATCTGCGCATGCCTTCCGGGCATCCCGAAGGCATTCACGAAGCGCTCGCCAATTTGCATCGAACGCTGGAGTGGACTATTCGCTCGGGGCGCGGCGAATCCGTGCCCAAACCGTTTCCGCATCCGGGGATTGCCGACGGTGTCGCCGGGATGGCCTTCATCGAGGCTGCCGTCGCCAGCTCAAAACAAGACGGGGCCTGGGTCGAGGTACCCAAGACAAGCTGACGCGATCGTTCTTGAGCGGGAACAGCCACCTTCGTCCGTCGGTCGATTCATCCGTCCGTGCAGGAGCACAGGAGAGCGCCCGTGAAAGACCCCATGGTTCGCTTCAGCGTGGCGATCGGCGGAGAATTGCTCCAGAAATTTGACCAGTATCGCGAGCTTCACCGTCATCCCAACCGCAGTGAAGCCGTTCGCGGCTTGATGCGCGGTGCGTTGCTTGAAGAAGTGATCACCAACGACGACAGCGAAGCGATGGGCGTCGTCACGTTGATCTACGACCACCACGCCTCGCGGATCTCGCGGCGATTGACTGACCTTCAGCATGACCATCTCGAAAAGGTGGTGACGACGACCCACGTGCATCTCGATGCGCGTCGCTGTCTGGAAGTGATCTTGCTGCGCGGCCCGCGCGCGAGGTTCGCAATTTAGCCGACGATCTGATCGGCACCAAGGGAGTGGAGACCGGGCGCCTCGTGCTCGCATCGGCCAAGCCCATACCTACCACGAACGGTGAGGCTGGGCACAATCATCCGCACGATCACGACCACGGCCACGGCCACCACCATCATCCCCACGCGCAGAAACCGGCACGGCGCCGGGGAGACTAGTTGCGTTCCGTCGGTGTCACGTAAAGGCGATGCGGACCCTCTCACGGCACAGCGAACGGAAAAACCGCTCGTACGTTTCCGCCAGTTTGTCGCCATCCCAGCGCTTCGCCTCCGCCAACGCCCGCCGCCGGTGCTCGGCCTCAAATTCGGGATCGTCCCAGAGTCGCTCGATCACGGCCACCCACGGGGCAACTTCCTGGGCTGTCGGTACCACATTACTGGCTGGCGTGCAGCGATCGGGGATCGTGAACACGAAGCCGGCATCGCCCAGGGTTTCGGGTAAAGCTTCGCGATCGCTGGCCAGAACGGGAATGCCATTCGCCATGGCCTCGATCGGAACCCGGCCGAGTGATTCACGCCAGAGCGACGGCATCAGAACAATCCGGCTCACGCGGTAGAAATCGCGCGAATCGGGCGTATTGGCCATCCGGTGCAGGTTGGTCAGTCCCGAGAGATCGACAGGGAGGCCAACGAGGCCGTCGGCCGTGCCACGGCCTTCGACGATCAGTAATGGTATATCCGGCCGCCGCCGGCCGAGCTCGAGCGCAATACGCGCAAAGACCGTGACTCCCTTTTCAGGCTGGGGGTTGATGAACGTCACATATTTCGGGTCGGGGTTGTCGGCGATCACTTTGCCGAGCCGTATCGGGTTGGGAATCGCAACCCCGTCGATTCCGATCCGGCGCGCATAGAGCCGTCGCGAATATTCTGACGGGAAGATGATGGCATCGACGTCTTCGAAGCCGCGTTGATCGTTATAGCCGAAGTTGTGCAGGCAAAAGACGACCGCGGTGCCGCGTGCTCTTGCCTTGATCATCAACGACCGGCTGACCGGATGCCCGCCGTACGTCAGCAAAATCTCGGGGCGGAATCGATCGAGCACCGTAGTGGCCAGGTCGATGTACATGGCGCCCTCACGCGGGTTGGGCGCCTTGTCGGCGCGGCTGGAGGTGGTGGGCAGCAGCGTGATGCGCACGCCGTCGACTTCGAGGTCGAAAACTTCGGCTTGGCCTCCGAGGCTGAGAGCAGCGGTCACTGGCGCCGCCGGCCGCTCGATCGCGGCCAGAACATCTTCGAGAGGTGTTTCGTTTTGATAGTCAAGCACACCGCAGGTGAACGCTCGGCAGTCCCAGCCGCGTGCGGCCAGCAGCTCGAGTAGCTCGCGGGTGGCCAGCGCTGCGCCGCTGGAGGGATCGAGGTAGCTGTGAATGGAAGCGAAGAGCAGGCGATGGAACATAGCAACGGTCTCCGGCACATCGTGTCATGAAGCGGGTGGGGGCTGCGGCCACGAAACCATTGTCGCCCTTCGCTCCGCGAAGGGAGTTTCCTGTCGTCGGAACACGGGAGCGGGCACGAAGGCAAAGAAAAGACCAATCCTTCGCGGAGCGAAGGGCGACTATGGTCGATCCTTCGAGTTTGCGAGGCTTCCGTGCTTTTGTGGAGCAACCGTCTCTGTCACGCCCTGATCATCGTGTGAACGGCACAACGGCGTGTGCCTACTACATCGGATTGGGCCACTGCACCAAACCGCGCGTGGCAGACGGTCCGCAATGGCGGACCCTACATTTTCAAATGCCCGATTGCCTCCTTGTCTCCCGGGCATTCCGCTAGCACCGCACGCCACTGGCGCTGTGCCTCCTCGAAGTCTCCGCGTTCCTGGGCCAGAGCAGCGAGATTACGGCGGGCGAGGTGGCCGTAGATTCCTTGATCCAGGCTGGCGAACTTTCTTGGCCGGGAGAGCGTCAAGATCCGCCGCCAGCATTGCTCGGCCTCGGCCGCTTCACCGCGACTACGATGCACGACCGCCTTACGAAACCACAACTCGGCCTCCTTGGCGTCGAGCGAAAGCCCCTCCGCACAGCTCGCAAGGGCAGCCGGGTAATCGCGGAGCATCTGGTAAGACCGCGCAATGAGGGCATACAGCTTGCGGACAATTGAATCGCTCGGCGAAGAGCGCGCCAGGCTGCGATTGAGATATCCCAGCGCATCGTTCCACTCGGTCCGTTCGATCGCGATCGACCCGAGGTTGAACAGCGTGAACGGATCATCTGGCCGCTCGGCAAGCTCCTCGCGCAGGATGCGGCAATCACGCTCGAGCTTTCGGAATCGCAACGCGCGGTCAGCGTACCCGGTATGGCGTACGGTGATATCCGTCCATTCGACCGGTACTCCCGCGCGTTTCAGTGCCGGCAGGATCTGCTCGTGAACGCGATACGTCCACCGCACGCCTTCGATCAGCGGAAAGAGCCGAATATGATCAACCACTGTGTCGCCCCCCGCTCCGTCCGGCCCAGGGTCGCATGAGCACCGGACGACATAGGCAGGCATGGTCCCACCACATCTCAACTGCCCGAACAACGTCTCAAGCTTGCCGCGTTCCGGCGGCTCAATCAAATCATCGGCATCGAGCCAAAACACATAATCGCCTCGTGCACGAGCCAGCGCCGCATTGCGAGCAGCAGCAAAGTCATCAACCCACACGAAATCAAACACGCGGGCTCCGAACGACCGAGCAATTTCGACAGTCCGATCGCGGCTTCCCGTATCCAGGACAACAATCTCATCAAACACCCCGCGCACCGATTCGAGACACGTCGAAAAGTTAGCTTCCTCATTCTTCACGATCAGGGTAAGCGAGACCCGCGCCCGAAGTACGTCGGGCTTCAGCCTGACATCCGGGCCATTCGCGACCGAGGCGCCACCTCCAAGTAGGTCAGGCTTTAGCCTGACATCCGGGCCCTCCGCGACCGGCACCCCACCTCGAAGTACGTTAGGCTTTAGCCTGACATCCGGGCCATTCCCGACCGGCACCCCACCTCGAAGTACGTCAGCCTTCAGCCCGACATCCGGACCCTCCGCGTCCGCCTCCCCCTGCCCCGTGCCCGCCAGCGCGCCCCCGCCCGTCCCCAACGCAAATCTCCGGCGCCCGTGTTCCCGACTCACCGGCCCGAGCTCCCTCGCCATTCCGCCAAGCCCGCAGCGCAACCCTCCGCCCCTGCGGGACCCCATCCCGGCTAGCCAGTCCTTGAGCAGGGGATTGACCCGGCCCGCCAGGCGATTGAGCAGCCTAGGCCAATCGCGCCGCCAGAACCCACACGCGCACTCGTTGGCTTTCTCGACATCAGCCAGTTCAACGAACGCGTTGTCGTGTTTCTCGAAGGCGATCCCGCGAGCGGTGAGCTTCCGCGCCAGCCATTCGTGGCCGTTGACATATACTTGCACCGTGAAGGGAAACCAAGTTTGGGGCTTCACGTGCATCAAGCCAAATTCGCGGTCCATCCAGTAGAAGTAGATGACCAAACAGACGCGTTGGTCCGAACGTACCTTGGGACCGTCGTCGCTATAGTGCACGCGGAAAGTACGGCAGGTTTCCATCGCCCCGTAGGCACACACGAGGCCGTCAGTGATAGCATCTTGGCGGGCTAGTTCGCGAGCGTTCTCCTCCATCCGCTCGGCACGTGAAAAGTGCCGGTAGGGACGACCCTGCTGCTCTGCAAGCGCCCGAGCGTGAGCCTTCAACGTCTCGGCAAACCAAGGCGCCGCGTCTTTGAAGTTCCACCATTCCTCTTTGAGTTGCCTGAGGTTGAGGGCGATTTGCTTCGAGAATAGCCAAGTCGCAAAGTAGCCAACGCCTGCGATGGGAAGGTGTCCGCACAAGATCACGCGGTCAAAACATTCGAGAACCCAGTTGATTTCCGATCGATGCTTGGCGACAAATGAGTTCACGGTGTTGTTCCTTGCTGCTGGTATGGCTAGCCCTCGCAGGCTGGGCCAGTGTCCGTGGTCCCAGCGAGGGGCAACACCGTTTTACTTGGTCTGCTGGGCCAAAAACCAAGTGGGCAGGCACCGGAGATGAGCCCGGTAGCTACGCATCACGGGACGCGGCCGGGTTTGCGCAAACGAGACAACTTCAACGGGCAATTGGCGCCGAGCCAAGGCGCAGCGACAATCGCCATTGGCCTGGACGGAGGATAGGGCTCTGCTGAGGAGCACCCCGAGCGCCGACCCACGGGCCAAGACCGGAGCCAAGGCCGAGCCCGAGTGCCCGGCCTTGCTCCCCACATCGCGAAGCTGGCCTAGGCCGCAGCTCCGGGATTGGCACCAATGCCTCAAACCTCCGCGGCACGATGCCGCGGGCTCCGGGTCAGGACGTCCCTCCCATCACGCGGCGAGTCGCAGCTCGCCCATAGCCAATCCTTTGGTTGCGGCTATGCTGCGATAGGTGTACGTGATCTTCTCAGCCGGCGACGAGCCTACCCAAGTTTCCCCGGTCTGATCGCCGTCCGCATTATAGGAGTTCATCGTCCGGCGATCGTCGGCGTCGGTCGTGTCCGTGAGCTCGCCATCGTTATCGTACACTTATGTCACGGTCGCCGAATTGGGAAGTGTCATCGTGGTGACACGATCATCAGCATCGTAGCTGAAGGTCGTGGCATTCCCGGCGTTGTCAACAAACTTGGTCGCATCGCCTTGCGAATCATAGCTGTACAGGTTCGTCCTGGGAGTCAGACGTAGTTTCCAGTTTTTCCTTGCGGTCCGCCGGTCGGTTTGTTGCCAGCGAGTGCATGGCACGACGACTGCGGCTCCAGTTTCCTGATGCCATCTATCACGTGATGGCCCGCGGCAATAGAGCGATCGACGATCGAATTCGCGCACGGCTAAGAGCAAAGACTCCACATCGGTCGGCTCCTTGAAGTAAGGCCCGTGGCAGTCGCCGCCCATTTCAGGTGTCCGCCAATCGCCGACATGGAGCCGCTCCATCTCACCCAGCGATTCCATGCCGTTCTCGGGCTGGCCTAGGCGGAAATAAAGCCGGGCGAGAATCGTGCATTGCATCGGATCAAGCGCGATCGCCAGCCTGGCGCCGCGAACGGCCACGTCCGCATCGAAAGGAACCTCCCCGGACAGGTCGAGAAGATGACCGACGAATTCGACTATCCCGAGCGCAAGCCGAGAATTCTGCTCGGGAGCCGGGTCAATCGGGGCGTCAAGGCATTCGCGGAGCCAGCCCTGGCAAAACTCACGTTGGGCGACGGGCTTGTTTTTCCGCCCGATGAATCTCGCGATACCTCGGTAGCCATTGGTGACCCAGGGGTGCGAATAGTTCCCCGGACGACTTGCCCTCGTCATACTGCGGTCAACGGGACGAGCCGCCGAGCCCAAGCACCAATAGTCCCCGCTTACGGCTTTAACGGTTGCTTCGATTCGCACGATTTTATCAATTCATGAAGATACAAAATCGGGGGAGAGAGTTGCGAACGGGCAATCTGGCCGTAGAGTCTTATTAAAGCGCGTCGCGACTACCCTTGTCGGGGTGATTGGACCGTGGACCAGAGGGACCGGGGATCGCGTTAGTTCTACGGTGATTAGCGAGTTTTCTTGACAAGACCGGAGCGCAAGATGACGACTTCCGCACAAATCAGACGAAATCGGCAGAATGCCAAACATAGCACTGGGCCGCGGACAATCTCGGGTAAGAATCGTTCGCGATTCAATGCTGTCAAGCATGCTTGCACTGCGAAGCTCGTATTGCTTCCGGAAGAGAAGCCTGCGGCGTTTAACGAGCGGACGATGGCGTTCTTCGAGCATTTCAAACCGCAGAACCCGTATGAGGTCATGCTCACACAGGATGCGGTTTATTGTTCCTGGCAGCTCAAGCGCTGCCGCGAGGCGCAGTCGGCGCGGTTGCGCGAGAAAGCCGCGGTGGGCAATGTCGACGAGCAACAACGGCTCGAGAATGAGGTGACCGAGCTGTCGGAGGAGTTGTTTCGCGCACCAAACGGGAGGCCGACGGTGGTGCCGGGTGGCGAACTGCCGGTTGCGGAGGCGGGTAAAGCGTGCAGGGGGAAAGTTAACGCCGCGGGGGAAGTGCCCCCGGCATGCGTCTTGCGGCGAATCGAGTCGAACCCATTCGGAGTGCATTGGCTGCTCATAGAATGGCGTACGCTTCTTGCGCCGCTGGAAAGAGGCGAGGCATGGAACGGCTCGGAGCGATTTCGAGCGCGCCGACTCCTGGGGATTCATCCCGTGGGCGCGTATCTCAATGACGATCTGACACTCTTGTTCCAGGCGTGCCAAACGCTCGATCCGATGGCGGGAAGCATGGTTAGCGAGTTGTGGAATGAGGTTGTCTCGGCGGATGACCTGCCGGTGCTCGAGGACCAATACCAGCGGCTCATCGGTCAGAAGCTGCCGATGGACCGAGAAACGGCACGGCAGCATCTGGTCGGGGTCATTCGCTTAGAGACCGACAGACTCGAAGAAAAGGCCCAAGAACATCAGATGCGGGACGAGCTCAGGGACGAGCTGGCGCCCAATCTCGCCAAGGTCGATTTGAGCCACGAAGGTTTGCTCATGACGCGATATGAGTTTGCATGGCACCGATTATTGAACCGGAAAGAGAACGAGCTGAAGGAACTGGTCGGGAAACGACCAAGGCTCGAATGGGGATACATCTACGAATCGCTGCCGCCGTCCGAGGACTGGCTTCAATCAGATGATGATGATCATCATCTTGAAGATGATGATCATCATCATGAACAAGACGCTTGCACCGGATTAAACGATGATGGTGAGGCGACGGTTGGCGTGGTTCTGGACGAGCAAGCGCCGGCGATTGTCGCGCGAGGCAATGAAACTGCCGGGCTGGGCTTTGCTATGGTTTTGCGAAACGAACCCAAGGACGTAAGTCGTGCGAGCGAAGGGACAAGTGATGACGCCGGGGGCTCGGTGCGAAATGAACCCAGCGCGGTTTTCGCGACGGATTCGCACGGCAACTTCGGCGACACGGCGCCGACGGTTTTGCGAAACGAACCCAAGGACGCAAGTCGTGTGATTGAAGGGACAACGGATGACGAAGGGGACTCGCTGCGAAACGAACCCAAGTTGATTTCCGAGGCTCTTGCGGTTGGTCGCGGAAACGGCGACGTGGAAGAGGAAGTGGTGCGTAAAGAAGTTCTGGTGGTGCGATCTGTGCGATTTGACGAGGGGCTGAGCGGAGCGATGCGTCCTGGAGTAAATCTGTTGCGGCCGGGGATTGGGCTAAGGGACTCCGTTCGAAGCGGAAATCGGCAGGGCGGCGGAGGGTCCAGGCGCGAGCGCCGGCTCAGGAACAAGGAGGAGGCGCGGGCGAAATGAGGGTTTGTGGGTTGTTAGTGCTCCGTTGTCAGTTGTTCTTTGACTCTGTCGCTCTTTGATAATTTGAACGATTGGAGAGAGCGCCGGCTTGAGTGGCGGCCGCGGAGGGTGGTTCGCGGCGCGCTGCTCGGGCCTCGTGATTGCAATTCTTCATCGGCGCAGTGTGAGGCTTCTGGCGAGCAGTGGCGGCGGCCACCGGAAACTCAGTCGCACGATTCGAGCAGCCAGAGCGCAACCGGTACGGCCTTTTGAAAAGGAACATCGACGCGCAACGATTCGAGCGCCGCCGCGATGCGGTGCGCGGCATCGAGCTCGGGGGCATCCACCCCGCGTGGCAAGCGCTCCAGGCCGGGCGCCTCGATCTCGACCAGCACAGCCGGCGAGCCCGGCCAGGGGCGGACCAATCGATCGATCTCCGCCGAGCTGTCAGCGCCGAGCGGTGATGTCTTGATGGTCACCGCGGCAATCTGCGGCACCGCCGAGCAGCCAGGTGGTATGGCGCGGGTTACAATTTGGACAGACACACCGCCTCGCGCGCCGCGAAATCGGGCCGAAAAGCGCGTGAGAAGTATCATCGGCCGGTTGATGGTCAGAGTGCCCGATCGGTTTCCAGCCGAGCTGCGCGGCCAGCCATGCGACCAACCAGATTGCCAGGCGAACTGGTCGTGCCGGGTCGGGCGCAACGGCCTCGACAATCACGGACTCAATCCGCATCAGCTTTTCAGCATGGCCTGGACTATCGAAGAACTGTGCAACCAGCTCACGCCAGCGGGTGAGGCCGAACCAGACGCTGTCGTGACTGAAAGTGCCACTCGAGGTGTCGAGTCCAGCCCGGAGTGCGGCAGCGGTGTTGCAGGGGTCACTCAGGTCGAGCACGAGCCGCGAGCAGGCTTGAGACAGGTCGCGAAAGAGCGATTGGTGTGTTCTGGGGTCGCTGGTCCACCACAGCACGTGCGGTAGGTCGGCCTCGAGCAAGGATCGTACGGCACCTGGTAAAAGGTCGATCGCGTTTGGCCCGGCTCGCAGCAGAATCTGCTCAGAGCACACCTGCGGCTGGCCCGGAGATGGCAAATGGCATAGCGCAGTGATCTCGGCCGTGACCTTCCGGGCGGGGTCGGCCGACCCGCAAAGTACAATTGCTCGGCACGGGAATTTTTCCACAACCATAGCAAGTACAGGCCCGAGCGCCTGGGCGTCACCGCCTAAGCACTCGAACACGAGGTTGGCCAGCGCGATTCGTGTCACATGCGCGCTTTCGGGTGCCGGCTCGCCGAGCTCAAGAGCGGCCGGCCCCCAGAGCCGAGCCAGCTCAGCCTCGACGTCGCGCAGCTCAACCGGAATTCCCTGGCTCTCAATCAGGGGCGTGCTGGTTGCATCGGGCATCGGCAGAAACTCCAGTCAACCTGGCTCTCAACGAACGCATTGAGTCTCGATGGCGTTCCTCGTAGCATAGCAATCCGTTCGCCTCCGGGCTAAGGGTGTGGCCGGCGTGCTCGAAGAATCTTCCCGTCATGACGGATCACCAACGCGGAACAAAGGTGGGGTAATGCGCAAACCACCGACGATTGGCCGGCTGATGTGGCTGATCTTCATCGCCGCGATTCTCCTGTGGTTTTACCGCCAGCCACGCCTCGGTGCCCCGCCGTTGTTCGGCCTGCTCGCGGCGACAGTCGTTGCTCCTTGGATCATGGCTCTTTTCAATCTGAAACGGAGACATTGGACAACCGCGGATCCGAATTACGAGCCGCTCGATTTGCAATCCGAACAGATACCTCGGCTAGTGACGGAGAGCGTCGCGACGATTTCTCCGCAACTGGAGTCGCTGGGCTTCATGAACCGGGGCCGCTTTCGCATTTCGAACTCGGTACCCAACGTCGGGGCCCACGTCACACTATTCGAGAATCGGCAAGCGCACCAGTACGCAAAGCTTTTCTCGACGTTCCTTATGGCGGCAGGCGTGCCCACAGTGAAAACAACGTCGCTGGCTTTCTTCACAGATTTCGACGACGGGCTCACACTGGTAACCGCAAATAACAAAACGCGACCGTTAACTCCCAGAATTCGCACTCACGAGGGTTCGCTCGCCTTTCCCTGGATCGATGACCCGCGTCGCCTGAACGAGATTCACAACGCGTGCATCACTCACTTTGGAAATGGTGCAAGCCGGGTTGATAAGCCGATCAAGGATCCCATCGACTTCCTTCGGAAATCGCATCTCAAAGAAACGGTAAAGTTTGCCGAGAGCGGTTACTACTATCTGGATGAAGACGCTCGGATCTATCGTCTGACGTGGCGGGGCGCCGTCCTGGGGACCTGGAAGCTCCTTTGGCCCATCAAGCCGATTCGCGCGGCGCTCGCATCGCGGCGGTCTGCTCGCGTGCTCCACGAACTCGGCATCGAGCCATCCTGGCCGTAATCAGAGCCATCGCCAGCGAGCTCCGTCCGCCGCGATCAAGGCGTCAGCGGCCTCCGGCCCCCAGCTTCCGGCTACGTATGAAACAGGCGGAGGAGAATCTGGCTCATTCCATGCCTTCAGAATCGCCCCTGCGAAACGCCAGGCGCTTTCCACCTCGTCCGTTCGCGTATACAGCGTGGGATCACCGAGCATCGCGTCCAGCAGCAATCGTTCGTAAGCTTCAGGAGGCGGCAGGGCAAATGCGGTCCCGTAGCGGAAATCCATTCGCACTTCCTGGAGGCGACGGCGCGAGCCGGGCACCTTGGCCTCAAACGTCAAGCTTGCCCCCTCGTTGGGCTGAATTCGCAGCACGAGCTGGTTGGCGCCGCTGGGTCCGTGCGGATCAGCCTCAAAAAGCTCGGTCGGCGGCCGGTGAAACTGGATGGCGATTTCTGTCGCGCGTTTGGGCAGGCGTTTGCCGGTTCGGAGGAAGAAGGGAACCCCCGCCCAGCGCCAGGTATTGAGCTCCAGTCGAATCGCAACATACGTGTCGGTCCTGGAAGCGAGGGCAACTCCTTTTTCCTCGAGGTAACCGGGAACCTCGGCTCCCTGGATCGAGCCCTTCAGATACTGGGCTCTCACGACGTTGCGAAAGACGTCCGCAGAGCTCCAGCGCGGCAGCGCTTGCAGCACCTTGACCTTTTCGTTGCGTACGGCGTCGGCCGAGAGATCGACCGGGGGCTCCATCGCCACAAGGGAAAGCAGTTGCATCATGTGGTTCTGGACCATGTCGCGCAGGGCCCCAGCGGTGTCGTAATAGGCACCCCGGCCGCCGGACATGCCGACTTCCTCGGCCACCGTCACCTGCACCGAGCCCACGTGCCGGCGGTTCCAGACCGGCTCGAAAATGCTGTTGCCAAACCGCAGCGCCAGGATGTTCTGAACGGTTTCTTTGCCCAGATAATGGTCGATGCGGTAGACCTGGCTCTCGTCGAGAACGGCCGACACTTTCTTGTTCAAGTCGCGGGCGCTTTCCATGTCATGGCCGAACGGCTTCTCGATGACCACGCGGCTCCAGGGCGTTTCCTGTTGCGGGGGGTAAATCGAGCCCCGCCTCGCCCAGGTTCGCAATGATCGGCGCGAAGAACTCGGGTGATACGGCCAGGTAATAGACCCGGTTGCCAGCCGTTCCATGCGTCCGGTCGACGCGCCAAGCGTTTCCTTCAAGGTTCGGAACGAAGCCGGGTCATCGAACGTGCCGGGTGAGAAGACGATGCGGTTGGCGAATTGCGACCAGACCTCGGAAAAATCGGCGCCACCTTCTTTGGACAGCGTCTTTTCGTACTCAGCACGCAGCTCTTCATCAGTCCACGAACGACGCGCAAAACCGATCACGGCGCATTCGGAAGGGAGGTTACCACCTCGGGCAAGCTGAAAAAGCGCCGGCACTAGCTTGCGATGGGCCAGGTCGCCGGTCGCGCCGAAGAGGACGATGGCACAGGGCTCGGAGACCCTCGTCCTGGGCAGTCCTTCCCGCAGGGGATTTGGCTCCGGCAGAGAATCGGCCCTGGGCATAGCAATTTCTCCACGGTCGCTTCAGAAGGGCGCACGACGCGCAAGGTCGATATTATGGCGACTGGAAACGGCCCGCCGCCACATCCAACAGCCAGTTCCCGAATAAAAGAACGATCAGGGCATATCCAAAAGCAGTCTGCCAGCTCGCCCGCAGCAAGGGCTGACCGGGTCTGCAAAGCGCGTAGAGCCGGTAGGGGATCTGGAGCGCAATCACGACGGCGAGCAGTCCGCCGAGCCGGTGATCATGCCACGAGGCTCGCCAGTCACCTTCGGCCAGATGGATGACGGACCGCGTCAAGCCGCAGCCAGGGCATCGCAGGCCGAAAATCGCCCGCGACATGCACGTTTGAGGTAACGGGAATTGCGGCAGCCCGCGCACCGCAACGCGCCCGTCGGAACGCTCATGCAGCAGAAAAGCCAGCAGCCAGACAATACACGAGACGAAAAGCACCTCGCGATGACGCTTCACCTGGCGCCGGCGCGCGCGCCGATGCGTCATCTTCCTCTGCTTGGGGAAGCTCGGTCACGGCAACGGAATTCGAAAGACCGTCTTGCAACGGAGGCATCGCACTTGTTTCCCGGCCAGCTCGGGTTTCAACTTCAATAACGCCCCACACTGCGGGCAGGCGAATTCACCGCCGAGCGGGGGCGGTGCCGGCGGCGGAGAAGAAGACTCCGGTCTCGCGGGCCGTTCGACCGGCCGTGAGGTTGGCGGCACGCTCTGCGCTGGCCTGACCTGGGCAGGCGGCGGCGAATCGGACACGGACGGGGTCGCCTTTGGCTCTGACCTCGCCACGCCGGCACTCAAAGCCATCGCGTCGTCGGGCATCATGCTCACCGGGTCGAGCGGCAGCTCATCGACATGCTGGTCGACCCATCGCGCGGCTTCGCCGTTCAAGGGGCTCTTGGTGTTATAGCTCTGGTAGGCGATCATCTCGCCGATTCGCGCCACGATTGACCACAGCGGCTCGCCTGGGCTCCAGTGATCGCCGATGCAGATTGCATGGGGAGCGATGTTTGGATGGAAGATCGGCGTCAGCATACGGCATTGCGGCGGCAGCCGGGGATAGGAGACGGGCAGAGATACCTCAACCATGTGGCTCTTCACAATCGAAAGCTCATCGGCCGTCTGTCTTAGTCCGCGAATCCGATACTCAAGCTGGTAGCGTTCCGGCGGCGAGCCGTCGGCCTGAATCAACTGGAGCCGAGGATGCCCCTTGATGTATTCCTGGATCTTCTCATAGTCGGCGTGGAGCCGTCGCAGACGGACCGTGCTCATGGGGCGATTCTCTTCGTCTGAGCTTTTGTCGAGGTTGTTTTCTCCGTCGCCGGGGCCAGTTCGGGCCGCGGCTCAAGCGGCGGCGGGGCCAGCTCGAGCAGGCTATCGAGCGCGATGGCGAAGCCGATTCCTTCGCTCACGCTCTTGTCGGCCGTCCAGGTGTTGATGCCGAGCAGATAACCGTCGCGGTCGTAAAGACCGCCGCCGCTGTTGCCGGGGTTGATCGACGCCTGGGTCTGAATCACCCGCACGCGGTGCAAGTCAAAGTTTTGCGAGCGCATCTGTGAAATCACGCCCTGGGTGTGAGTCCATCCCAGCCGGTAAGGGTTGCCGATCGCAAAGACGGTCTCGCCCACCTTCATGGGCCGGCCTCGCTCCCAGGCGGCATCCCTGGCGTCACCCGATGGCTTGCAGCGCACGCGAATCATGGCCAGGTCGATTTGCCCGGGAGCAAGCCAGACGACTCGACCTTCGAGCTGCGGCTGGCCGAGCAGGCTGACGGACATCTTGCCCAGTCGGGTGAGACGGTCGGCATCAATGGCCTCGCTGTGCGAAGTGGGGAAATCGTCATCCACGACATGCCGGTTGGTGACGATCAGCGCTTCGCCGCCGGTCATTTGCAGGATCACCCCTGAGCCCACGGCCTTGCCGCCCAGCGCCTGAAGTCCTGTCTGCCGCTCGATCAGCACGTTGGCTCGCATGGCGCGCTGAATCGGCGGCGCAAGCTCCTGGATCACGGAAAGATCCGGGGGCGATTCCGAAAAATGGAGGTCCTCCGGCAGCTCGCGGCTGAACCACGGCAGCATCATCATGATGAGTACGATCCAGCCGACCACGTCGGCCATGCCCAGCAAGAGGCCCGCCAGCGCCAGACCAAGCCCGCGCTGTGAGCTTGCCCGGATTGCGCCCAGGGCAATAACCGCGAGCACGACCGCCACGACCCCGGTGATGATTCCAAAGAGCGGAATGCCCGCCAGCGCAGCAGACGAACGAAGCGATTGCCAGGCCGTTCCAGCCGGAGCGGGCCGGTAACGGCGGTGGAAAAGCCCCGGGGCCTGTGCTCCTGACACCCGGCATGGGACGAATAGCGGGGGCCAGAGGCACCGCGCGCTCGAGCTCGGCATGGGTGATCGTCATGACCACGTCGGAATGCTGCAGCTCGGGCGAGACTCGGCGCCCTGGCGCGCACGAGTAGGCACCGCAGCGCTCGTGAACCCGCCAGCATGTCCGGTGGTGCACGGTCCCACACGCCTGGCAGACCATGATCGGATCGCCCAGCACGATCTCGACGGCGCAGTGCGGACACTCCGCGCCGACCTCGCGGGGGCATGCGATCAAAGACTTCGCGCCAGGCGCATCCAACGGAATGATCTCCTTGCGGTATCCGTAACAGAGCGCCCCCGGGACAGGGGCGTAACGATCTGGTGGCGATTGCTCCTCGCCGGATCTCGTCACCTAAGGGCCGCCAGCCGTTTCCATCTGTGAGGCGACCAGAAACAACAACAATAGTATCGAATATAAGACGGACACCGCGATCGCGGAATAGCCCATGACCAGATAGGCCGGTCCAGCCTTGGCAATCGTCTTGCGCTTGAGCAGGACGTAGCAGGGGGCGGCGACTGCCGTGATCGGGGCAGGGCAGCCGAGCATGCTCAGCACGAAAAGCAAGATCACCAGGGTTTTTGTAGTCTGAAGCCGTTCCTCGACTACGACCTGTTTGCGAAGATCTTTGAGGGTGAGGGGATCAACGGTGTCGAAGTCGGTGCCGCAATAACGGCAGCGCAAAGCGATCGATTTGATTGTCTCGCCGCACGCGGGGCACTTCTTGGTCTCACCCCACGCGGTTCGGGGAGCCTCGACCGAGGCTGTCTTTTCGATTGCCGGTGCGTTCTCGCAGCCGTAGGTCGCACAGCCGCCGACTTCATTCCAGCATTCCCGATGATGCAACTGGTCGCAACTCGGGCAGGCGAGCACCGCTTCGCCGGGGTTCACGGCCGACTGGCACACGGCGCAGATTCCGCCAGTTGTCACGGGATCGGCCAGCTTGGCCGTGATGATCCGGCCTTCGCCGGCCAGGACGATCTCGGCCTTGCAGCGTGGGCAGCGAAGCAGGGCGCTGGACCGTGCTCCTTCGGGCACCTTGATCCGGGCGCCACAGGTACAAGAAACGATGGAAGGCATCGGCGAAGAATCCAGCAGGACGAGGAAATGACCGGTAAAATAACTATTCCTGCATGTACTAATTACCCATGTTCCCGTGCTGGGAAGCGTTGATGATTCCCCAGATCACCGACTTCACGATATCGGCGACGATCGAAAGACCGACCATCTTGAGCCCCTTCGGCTTACCCTGGATCATCCAGACCAGCCCGGCGATGCAGCCGATTCCCGAACAGATGATTCCGATAGCGATCTCAGAGCCGGTGAGACTCTCGTCCTCGGGGTCATACCTCTTCTTCTTTTTCTTTTTCGATTTGGCTTTCTTGAGCGTCGGGTCGAAGACCTCGCCGCAGTAGCGGCACTTGGCAGCCGTGGCAACGATCATCTCGCCGCACATCGGGCAGGGACGACGCCCATCATCAGAGGTCTGCGCGGCCGGCGGAGGAGTGCCGGCAACTCCGTAGGGTTTGTCGTCGTCGAGGTCTGCGAAAGGGTCAAACCCTTTGGGCTTCTGAGGCGTGAGGTCCATCTCGACGACTTCGGCGTCATAGACCGGCTCGGGGCAAGTCACCTTGTTGCCGCAGCCCGGACAGCTCGACGACTTGCCCGCGGCCTCGTCTGGTGCCTTGAGCTTCTTGCCGCATTGAGGACACTGAAACGAAATCGCCATGAGACCCTCCGCTCCACCTGGGAGCCATCGAACCGAGTATGCACGACTCGTAACGGGATCTGAGTCTTTCGGGTTTTCACTCTCATCGCCAGAGTTAGATCAAGGAATCTAGCGTGATTCCTTGAGTGCGAACTCGAGCACGGTCTTGCCTAGCACGATCTGATCGCCGGACTTGAGAATCTGCCTGGAAACGGGGACACCGTTGACATAGGTTCCGTCGGCCGTGTTCATGTCTTCGATCTCGAATCGGCCGCCGCGGTCGTGGATCAAAGCGTGCCGCGGCTCGATTGCCCCGTCCTTGAAGAGGTAAACGTCGGCCTTGGGTGCACTCCCTAAAACCGTGGGGTTGCGGAACACCACGAATTGCTTACCCGCAAGTGGGCCGGCTTTCATCAAGAGCCACGCCGACTTGGTCCACTGCTCGACCATTCCCACGAACAGCCCAACCATCAGGCCGATCAGGGTCAAGCCGATGCCCCGGGAGAGCCATGCCTCGCCGTCCGCTGAGACAAAAACCTTGTAGATCGGGTCGAAGGCCATCCCCCCGAGTAAGCCCCCCAGCACACCTCCCAGGAGACCGTTCAAGAGCACTTTCGGTTCGCGCAGCGCGATCCCCTGGCCAATGCCGGCCGGAACGGCAGCCAGGGCCCAGGCCGAAGCCCGGCCCATCATGAAGACAAGGAAGCCTACGCCCGTTGGAAGCTCACCCTGTTGCGGTTGTTTCCGGGAAAATGCCAGCGCCATCGATGTCGTGATTGTGAACATGAAGCCGGCGACGATGACCGACACGAGGCCGCCGATAAAGCCCACGCCCAGGCCAACCGCCGCACAGATCGCCGCCCGCTGGGCGTTGCGGCACATGATTCCCTCGGCAGCCCCCAGGAACATCCCGATTGCACCGGCGACCGTCGGGAACAACAAGAGCGCTGCCCACTGAAAGTGGTGTTGGGCCGCGTTGTTGTCGTCGAAGAACGGCTCGATGATGAGCCAGGCCAGGAACGCCCCCAGCCCGCTCGATAAGCTCAGATAGAAATAGCTGGAGTACAAGACCCTCACAATGAGTGGCTGAGGGGATGTCTCCGGCAAAGCGCGGTTGAGCGCAGCCTGCTCGTCGAGAAAGGCTTCGACCTTGGGGGAAAAAAGGTCGGCGGACGAAAGGCGAATCGGTTCCGCGCGAGCTCGACGTCGACATGAGCCAAACCCTGTGGGTCAGTGCACTGGAGACAGTTGAGGTGTCCTGGAGTCGTTCTGGTCGTCAGGACCTGGGAGTTACATTCTCCGGGGAAGCCTGCGTCTTACCGTCGCCCTTTGCCGGTTCTTTCGCCGGCGACGGTGCGGGATTCGAGATCTCGGGCGAACGAACTTGCTGCTGTGCCATCAGGCGATCACGGAGCATGCGTTTGAGCATGTCGTCCTCGGCCGCGGTATTTCCATATCGGGCCTTGATCGCCTCCGTTCGCCGGAGTGCTGTCATGACCTGCGCACGGATCTCGGCGAGCTGTTCCTCCGGCTTGTCGGTCTTGGAGCCCAGCGCCTCGAGCGGACGAACCATCCCGGCCAGATCGCCGCGAATCCCATCAAGCTCATCGGCGAGCCCCAGCCTGAGAACCGCGATGAACCCGTTGCTGGCCAGCACTTGCTCCACGAACCGTTGATGTTCCCATGCCGAGAGTATACTAGCCAGAAGGTAGCCCAGGATAAAGACGAGCCCGTATGCAATCCACCGCCAGCGTCCCGGAAACAACTCGCCGTGGGTACCTGGCGGGGCAGCCGATTTGGGCACTCCCTGGGGCAAGCCGGGCGGGCGCCCCGCCATCGCGGCTGATCCTGAGCGCTGGCCGTGCTCGAGCTCACCTGGTTGATCAAATCCCCCGGGAATCTGAGCCAGAATCCGGTCGCCAACCCAGAAATGCTCGCAGGGAGTTGGCTTGCCGCTGCGCCAGATGAAGACGCCTTCACATTTCCGGATCGGGTCGATGACATGCGCGACCTGGCCGGGGCCGGAGAAAAAATGTTCGTGGATGAAACGATCGCGGTCCGACAGAAAAATTCCGAAGTCCGGATGCGTGTGATACCAGCCGACGATCGAGAACTTCGAGAACTTGCTGTCCATCTCGGCGTTGATCTTGGCCCAGGTCTGGTGCGTGAACGTTACCTCGGCGAACCGGGTTTCCGCCCCCTCGCCGCGGATCGATTCCACGATCTTCACAAACGGGCCTGCCTGATCACGATGCCAGGTTCCCACAAGGACTCCGCAGATCTCGACGGTCGTGTCGAGTGCGGCGTGGCGCCAGAGCGCGTCGTGCACTTCCGGCGTGAAGAAGACCCGTAGACCTTCATTGCGGCCGCCGGGAAATGCTTCATGCGTGAGTTTCTCGCGTGCCAGCACGCGAACGTCGATGGGTTCGTCCTGAGGATGCTCGTCGTTCATGAGCTCGCACCTGTTGCTGCGGGGTGGTCCGGACCACTCGTCGCAATCGACGGACCGTTGTTACCAAGCACGCCGAGCACAAGAGAGGAATCGCCCTGAAACTCGTAAAACCGCTGTTCCATGCCCGCACGGCCGCAGAGGATGTCCCAGGGTGGAATGCCGATCTCACCCAAGGTCTTCTCCAGCAGATCGGAATCGCGGCCGTCGACGGAATGGAACATAGCGGGGATTCGCGGTTCCCCGCAGCGCACGCAGCGGCCGCGTGCCTCCGTGATCTTTCCCAGCGAAGCGAACACCGTTTCATCCTCACGGCACGTGGAGCAGTGCAACGACCGGAGCACGTCTCGCCCCAATTCAATGATCGCTCCCGATCCCAGATCCGACCGCACTCGCTCGAGCAGGTCGCCCACGCGGGTCGATGCCACCTGCCATGCACGGGGCTCGACCGGCAGATCGGCGTCGTGCGCAGGGCAGTCGAGCTTGCGAGTGTAGCTCACCAGGTAGCTCTGGTGAAATGTTCCGTCAAAGATGAACCCCTGGCCCGAGATGGTCTCGAGGCCGTGAAGATACTTGATCGCTTCCTGGACCTGGATCCCGGCGATGATCGAGGCTGTGGTGGGAGTGGTGGGAACCTTGCCTTGCTCCATTTCCCCGCGCGAGAGCAGGGCACAGCTCCGTCGGGCCTCGAGCATCTTCCAGTCGTTTTCGCCCATGGTGCACTCGTAGCAGGGCCCGGTCGCCGGGTCGAATACGCGAGCAACCCCATCGAGACGCTCGATCGCACCGTCGATCCAGACCTTCCCCGCCCGGGCGCTGGCCTGGTTGATCGCGACCCGCGCTTCGCGATTATCGAGCCCTCCCAGAATCACATCGGCCCACCGATAAATGCCAACTCCCAGATCGTGCACTATATTTCCCAGGAAGGGCTGTACTTTGATCGACGGGTAAACCTCGGCCGCTCGCTCGGCGGCCACCAGGGCTTTGGGCCGCCCGCAGTCGGACTCCCGAAACAAGATCGAGCGCGACAGGTTCGAGTGCTCGACACGATCGCGGTCGGCCACGAAAACATGACCCACACCCAGAAGTGCCAGGTTCTTGAGGATCTCGTTACCCAGGGCCCCCGCGCCGATCAAGAGCACCTTGGCCGCGGCCAGACGCTCCTGGTCCCACCAACTGATCAAGCGGAACCGAGCGAAACGGTCCTCGTCGCCCTGGAGATCACCGCTCAACCGGATCACGTCGCTCAACGCCGTTGTCCTTCCGACTGGTCCGCAGCGCGGCCTGTTGCCCGGGTGATCACCCAGGAGCTTTTCCGAGCATGGTCAGCGTTTGACAATAGCTGCGATCACCATTCCCACGATCATGAGCGTGCTGAAGAGCGTGCCGATGCTGCCGACAATCAAGCCGAACCAAGCCCGTCCCCGGCCGATCAGATTGGGATATTTGTTCAACGTTCGCAGCGCGATCACGCCTGTGATGATTGCTGCGATTCCGAGTGGAAAACCGATGAAGGGAAACAGAGACAACAAACCGAGATAACCGCTCGCGATGGCAGACCCCGGCCGGCCCTGCGGCAGCACGAATCGGTCCAGGCCACCTGGTGCCGAGTGCGCGGATCGTCTCAAATCGGGGTCGAGATACTCGTCGCAATAGCGGCACTTCCGGGCCACCGCCAGGATCCATTCTCCGCAGAAGGGGCACGCCTTCACTTCCTGGGGACTCTCTACGGCAACATCCTTGGGAGCCTCTTCACTACCCCCTGCCGTGATTTCCGGCTGGAGTCGGAGCACATCACCGTTGTGAATATCAGCCGATGCGAGCGTCTGGTCGTCGAGCAACTGACGTCCGCTGGCCTTGTGATGGAATTTGTAGCTCATCAACTGGCCGTCCGGGCTGTACCTCGGAAGGTTCATCTTCTCGACCAGAACAGCGATAACCCGGTTCACCGGCGCATCGGCCGGCAGCTCGACCAACTGCTTCTTGTTTCCGGTGGCGTCCCAGACTTCGATCGTGAGGTTGCTCATGATGTGCTTCATTCGAGAGGCGGCCAGTAGGGTTCATGGGCTTTAGCATGCCCGGCGGAATGACCGGAAGCAATACGTCTCCTTTGGCACTTGAACAACTCATGGGTTATAGTCTCGAAATGCGAGCGACCTGCCGGGGAATCCTGGCGCTGGCCGTGGCCTTGGCTCTTCCCCTATCGGCGATCTGGGCGGTGCCCTGGTTCGTGACTCAGGACGGGCCTGCCCACGTCTACAACGCCCAGATCCTCGTCCAGTCGTTCGACCCGGAATCTCCGTCCCGTTCCGTCTACAGCATCGCCTGGAAGCCGATTCCAAACTGGGTGGGCCACCTGGTCCTCGCCGGGCTGTTCACGCAATTTCCGGCTTGGATCGCCGACCGGATCATGACCAGCTTGACGTTGGTTGGTCTCGCCGCAGCCGTGCTCTGGCTGCGGTGGCGTGTCGCCGGCGGCAAGGGTCTCGTGCTGGCGGCGTTCTTTTCTGCGCTGCTGGCGATGAACATGGCGTGGCTGCTGGGCTTCACGAGCTTTTTGATCGGAAGCTGTTTGTTCCCGATCACGCTCGCCGTGTGGTGGCAAGGCCGCTACCGGCTTTCATTCGGCCGCATCGCGGCCCTGGCGCTTCTGCTCTGCCTGGGATACTTCTGCCACCTGGTCAGTCTGGGCCTCACCGTGGTCGGACTGATCGTTCTGGCAGTGACGGGTCCGGTGCAGAACGGAAACGAAGAATCGTGGAGAGCTCGGACCACGCGGCTGTTGCGAACGTCGATCAGCTTCGTGCCGCTGGGCCTGCTCGGTTACCTCTATTTGCAGGCCGCCAGGCGCAGCGGACCGCTTCAGCCGGTGTGGGAGAACCCACCCAATCCATGGTGGCCGGGCGCATGGCGCGCACGACTGGGCTGGGTTGATCCGATCACGCTGGCGGTCAAGGAGGGATTGCCCTTCTCAAACCGGGTGAGCCACGCATTCGTTCTCTTTGCGCCCACTGTGTGGTTCACGGTGGGCCTCGTGTTATGGTGGTACGGGCGAATGACCGGCAAACCAGATTCCCGGGAAATATCCCGGGCTATTAGCCCAGACGCTCGAGAATCGATTGGAGCTCAGCAGCAAGGAGACGACCGCCAGGGCTGGATGGTTCTGGCCTCGTTGCTCCTGCTCGGAGGAATCGCCGGGCCTGACTCCTTCGGCCCGGCCCACGGAGAATTCCTTCCTCAGCGGGTGCTGCTCCTGGGTTTTATTGCTTTGGTGCCGGTTTTTGACGCGGATTTATCGCGGTGGACCGGACGTTTTCTGCTTGCGGCAATTGCGGTCGCGGTCGCGCTGCAGGCGGCGATTGTCTGGGACTATGCGCTCTACTGCGATGCCACGGCCGGCCAGATCATCCGCGCTGGCAAATTCGTCGGCCGGAATCAGAGAATCGTCACGTTGCTCGTTAGCTCGAAAGGCCGGTTTCGCGCCAATCCGCTGCTCCATGCAGAAAACTGGCTCGGCGTCGACACCGGCAACGTGGTCTGGAATAACTACGAAACGCGGCATTATTATTTCCCGGTGCAATTCCGTCCGGAGATCGAGCGACCGAAGTCTGGCGACCTCGAGTGGATCTCGATTCACGATGACCCGAAGGACAAAGCGGCTCGGCTCCGAGATTGGGAAGAGCTCCTCGATCGCCACGCGAAATCGATCGATGTGGTCTTGTTCTGGAAAAGCGATCCGGAGCTGGAGGCGATCACCAGGCGCTGGTTCGACGTGGCGCAGCAGAGTGGCGATATCAGGATCTTCACGCGGACGCGCATCAGCGTTCTGACCATGCGCGTGCGCGGCCTGGCCGGGCGATGTCATCCCTGTTACAACCCGGCACCACCGCGTTCTGCCAGTCAATCTCAAGCGGCTCTTTACTTTTGCTTCTTCATGGCAAAGAGGTAGGATTCGTCTTCGACCTGAGCGAATTCCTTGGGCCTGTCTTTGCCGGGTACGGAGACGCAGAGCGTGAGCTTCTCACCGTCGAGTTTGTAGATCGCCTTCGAAGTCTTACCCTTGGCTTCTTCCGGGCCCTCTTCAATCGCCAGGTCGAATGTCGGGTTGGGCTTGGCCTCGGTGTCGACCTTCACTTTGCAGGTATAGTCGGTTCCATTGACGGTCGCCTTGACCTTCTCGCCGTCGAAGGTCCACTTGGCGTCGATGCCGTCGCCATCAGTGGCCCAGGTTCCCTGGAAGGGTTTCAGAAGCTCGGACTGCGACTTATCATCGCCGAGCGCCTGAGACGTGGCACTCACCAGCAGTCCGAGACCAGCCAGAGCAACAACCGCAAGCAGCGGGAACAGGCTCGCGGACGTGCGCAGCCCCAGATGTTTCGTCAAAGGCATGATGGTGATTCCTCGAAGACTACAGAATCTCTTCGCCCAGGCAGCGTGCTCGGTGCGCTGAGGAAGCTCGATCAATGAACACAAGCTCGGATTGAATCATTTCGGACTGGCCAGTGCAAGGTGTCTTCAACTTGAGCCGACCGGCGGCAATCGCTTTCTCGGGGTCCGGAGCAAGAGCAGAAAGAAGCCGATTGTCAGGGCCCCGAAAATCGCCAGCTTTCCGGGTTGGAAGTCGAGAAAAAATATCAAGGACAGGAACAGACAGAGCACGAACCCGGTGACAAAGACCAGGCGCGCGCCGCTGGTGTGAGCCAACCGGTTGGAGACAAGGCCCGCGGGTTCGACCACAGCGGTGCTCTCCGGAGCACCGTCGCCAGGCTGATCACCGTTGACCGGGCTCGAGGCCGCACTGACGCGCACCCCGCGTGGCAGCCTGTCGGCCTGGGGCGGAAGGAAGAGCCGTGTACACGACGGACAGCGCACCCAGCCGTCCCAGCTTCCCGCGGGAGCTTCGAGATCAGCCCAGCAGTGCGGGCAAGAGTATGTGAAGCTTGCTTCGACTTGCGTACTCACGGTACAGCTCCGGTAGAGCAAGTGGCATTCGGGCCGTCGTTCTTGAGTGTACCAGGGGCGTAGAGCGCCTGGCTATTGTCCCACGCCCCGGTCGGGCTGTTTCAATTTCATTGAGAAGTCTTCCCTTCATTCGCGGCCGATGACCCCTTTCCGGCCACGGGTCGCGTGCGTACGATGCGTTCTCATGGCCATTCACAGTCGAAGTCGCCCGGCAGATTCATTACGCGATTGCGCTTTCGGATTGACCATCACATGGGACCAGACCCGAGACCTTCTGGATCTCTCAGCACGAAGCCGATGCGGCTCGAGATGCACCACATCTCGAAGAGCTTCGGAGGCGTGCGTGCGCTGCGAGACGTCTCTTTTCGGGCCGGTGCAGGCGAAGTCGTCGCCCTCTGCGGGGAGAACGGAGCCGGCAAGAGCACGCTCATGAAGATCCTTGCCGGCGCGATTGTCGAATACGAAGGCGAGATCGTGCTCGACGGCCGCCACGTCCGATTCTCCGGACCCAGGCAGGCCGAGGATGCCGCGATCCGGATCATCTACCAGGAGCTCAATCTGGTTCCCCACCTCTCGGTCGCTGACAACATATTCCTGGGCCGGGAAAAGACGTGGGGAGGGAAGCTCGGCTGGCTCGACAATCGAACGATGATGCGCGAAACCGAGCGGCTCTTCGGCCGCCTGGGGACAACCGTTTCTCCGCGAGCCAAGGTCGGCGACCTGCGGATCGGTGACCAGCAAATGGTCGAGATCGCGCGCGCGCTGGCGTTCGACGCCGAGATCTTCATCATGGACGAGCCGACGTCGGCGCTGGCCGATTCCGAGGTCGCACGGCTCTTCCGCGTGATCGCCGACTTGCGAAAAGCCGGGGCGACCGTGCTGTACATCAGCCATAAGATGAACGAGATTTTCGAGCTGGCGGACCAGGTTGTCGTGCTGCGCGACGGCCAGTTCGTGGCCAGTGCGCCGCGTGGGGAACTCTCGCCGGGGCAAGTGGTCCGCTTCATGGTTGGCCGGGAAATCGCAGCACTTGACTATGTCCAGCATCCCATCGGACAGCGTGCGATGCTCGGTGTCGAGAACCTGTCCCTCAAGAGCCCGCCTGGAAGTGGCCGGCCAAACTTGTGCGACATCAGCTTTTCCGTCCACTCCGGTGAAGTGCTGGGAGTCGCGGGCCTCCTGGGCGCGGGGCGAACCGAGCTGCTGGAAGCGATTTTCGGTGCCAGCCCCTTTCCTCCCACCGGCACCATTCGGCTCGAGGGCAAGCCCGTGCGTTTCAGACACCCCGATCAGGCGATCAAGGCCGGAATCGCAATGACGACCGAGGACCGTAAAACGCTCGGTCTTTTCGAAGGGATGACAGTGGCTGAGAACATCACGCTGGGGCGCCTTCCCGAGCTGACTATCGGGCCGCTCGTCAATCCGCGAGCCGAAGAGCGTGCCGTGACCCACTCCGTGAAGGAACTGGCGATCAAAACGGCTGGCGGCGGTGTTCCGGTAACCACGCTCTCCGGAGGCAACCAGCAGAAATGCATTCTCGCCCGGTGGCTGTTGATCGAGCCCAAGGTTTTGCTGCTCGATGAGCCGACTCGCGGCATCGACGTCGGGGCGAAGGCCGAGATCTACCAGTTGGTCCGCCGGCTCGCGTCCGAAGGCCGGGCCATCGTTATGACCTCGAGCGAGCTGCCCGAGCTGCTCGCGGTTGCCGATCGAATTATTGTACTGTGCGAAGGCCGGCTGGCCGCAGAAATCCCCCGCGCTGGCGCCACTGAGGAAGCCATCATGCACGCGGCGACGTCGTTTCTTGACCGCGCCAAGAAAGTTGGATCAGGTGCAGAACCATGATGATCCGGCGCCCGTTGCGGAAAGTGAGAAATCCCGGTTGTGAAACAGCTTGAAACCTCACCGGAGTCGAACATGCGTGCCATCGTGATCACTGTTGCTTTGGTTGTCCTGAGCTCGCTTTCAACCCGTGCGGCTGACTTCCCACGATTCCAACCACAAGAAATCGACCCGCACGCCGGCGAGGTCTGCTACGCAGTCACGGCCGCCGACTTGAATAGCGATGGGAAACCCGACATCGTGGTCGTTACCGAGGATACGGTCATCTGGTACGAAAACCCAGGCTGGGCAAAACACGAAATCATTCGGGGTGCGACGGCTCGAGACAACGTTTGCATCCAGCCAAACGACATTGACGGCGACGGTCGCGTCGATTTTGCGCTTGGCGGAGGCTGCGCGCGCCACGGACACAAAGAATCCCGGCACGCTCCAGTGGTTGGGCCGTGACAGCCAGGGCATCTGGCAGATTCACCCGATTTTATTCGAGGAACCGACGTTGCACCGCCTGCGCTTCGGCAACGTGAAAGGAAGCAGCCGGAAGCAGCTTGTCGTTGCACCGCTGCAGGGCGCGGAACCAAGGGTCCGAATTGGGGCGAAGGCCAGGGCGTTCGCGTTCTTGTTTACGACGCTCCCGGCGACCCGGGCGAGCGAGCCTGGCCCGTCGAGACGGCCGACTCAACGCTCCACACCATCCACAACCTTCAGCTTATTGACATGGACCATGATGGCCGTGACGAAATCGTCGTGGCAGCGTGGGAAGGAGTGTTCGTGCTGGACCGCGCCGACGATGGCCACTGGACCAGAACGAAAATCGGTACCGGCAATCAGGAGACAAGCCCTTTCAAAGGCGCAAGCGAGGTGAAGGTCGGTCGCCTGGGCAAGACTGGAGCGTTCCTCGCCACGATCGAGCCGTGGCACGGGTTCCAGGTCGCCTTCTACACTTCGCCTCCGGCGACGGCGGCAGTTGAATCATCGCCGCGGCAAACATTCCTTTGGACTCGCCAGGTGATCGCCGAGCCCGTGCAATGGGGCCACGCCATCTGGTGCGCCGATCTGGATGCCGACGGAGACGACGAGTTGATCGTAGGCCAGCGCGATCCCAACAAACCGGGGTCGAATGGTCCGAAGGGTCCGGGCGTCTTCGTCTTCGACGTGAAACACGATACGAACCAGCTCGTCTTCGACCGCTACACGCTCGACGACGGCGGCATGGCCTGCGAAGATGCCCTGGCGACTGATCTGGACGGCGACGGGCGTTTGGAAGTCATCGCCTGCGGCCGGGCGACCCACAACGTCAAGATCTACTGGAATCGCTAGCTGTCAGTTGTTCGTTGCCAGTTGCTTTTGGGAGCTTCATTCCAATGAACGTTCGGGCAATTCGTCGGACCGCAGCGGCGCTGGCGACCGCCACAAGCCTCATGGCACTGGCCGCGGCGCATGGAGTGACTCAAACCAAAGCACAGTCAACTGCATCGGGAAGCAAGACCGATCCCAAGATCAATGATGCTTTCAAGAAGCCCGATGTCAAAGCATACGTCAAGAAGTTTGAGTCCGAAGATCGAGAGCCGTACGCGCGGCGGCATGAGATCATCGCAGCGCTCGAGCTCAAGCCGGAAATGGTGGTAGCCGACATCGGCGCCGGCACCGGCTTGTTCACCCGGCTCATGGCAGAAAAGGTTGGACCCAAGGGCAAGGTCTATGCAGTTGACATTGCGCCCGAGTTCCTGGCCCACATCGCGGCTGACGCCAAGAAACGCGGCCGGACGCAGATCGTCACGGTCCGGGGAACACAGCAAACGACCAACCTTCCCAGGGGTGCGCTCGACGTTGCTTTTCTGAGTGACGTATATCACCACCTCGAGCGGCCCGAGAGTATTCTTGCATCGCTCAGAGAGGCAATCAAACCCGGAGGCAGGCTGGTCTTGATCGAGTTTGATCGGGTTGAAGGAAAAAGCGCCCCATTCGTCTTGAAACACGTGCGGGCCGGCCGTAACGTCTTCATCAAGGAGATCGAGGCGGCGGGTTTCAAACGGATGTCCTCGGTCAAGGCACCCGTGCTCAAGGAAAACTTTTTCGCGGCATTTGAGAGAATTGGCTCGTCCGACGGAGGGGAAGAAGGTCCACGGCCACGAGTGCGTTAAATCACACGCGCACGCCGTGGTGGCGCCCTTCTCTAGATGCACGAATCTCGACCCGCGGCAACCAATACATTTGTGAGTCGCGCCGAGGGCGCCTATCCTGGCCCTGCGGGGAGAGTATACCGGCGGAACGGCTAGCGGCGCCCCGAGTTAATTACGCTCGGCGTCGGCTGAGCCCCGTGATTCACCCGGCTCGTTGGTCGGCTGGTGGCGGAGTTGATTCCAGACCTCTACAAACGCCTGGGTTTCCGCATCTCTCCACGAGAGCCCATTCTCTTCCAACGAATTGGCCCGCCGGCCCCATCGCTCGCGCCATTCAACCGGCCAGTTGGCGATGACGCCCCGATATGCCAGCGGATGAAAGATCGGAGCTGGCGACAACTCCTGCGCTGAGCTCGCGGATGTTTCCGACGGAGGAACAGACGAGGGCACTGCCGGATTGGCACCGGGTTCGTCCTCATCCTCATAGAGCATTGAAAGCCGTCCTTGGACACTCTGAGCACGAGACCGCCCACGGTCTCTTCTCCGGGTCCGAAGATCATTCACGGCAATTCCCCTCGGCTACTCCCCTGGCTCACCTCGTCTTGAAAATCCGTCCCTTGTAATAGATAGCATCCTCACGCCACTATTGTTCGCTCCGCGGCTGCCGGTTTCCAGATGTTCACTCAAATTTCATGGATTTATCTATTACGTTACCCATTATACGGTCTTTTGCCATCTTGCGCTGGCTTCTTTGATGAATAAAATCAACGAAAGCAAGGATTGTAACGAAAGTAAGGACAATTCCGGTCCCGACATGCCTGCCGATTTTGGGTTGCCCACAGCAACCTTCATTGTAATTGCAGGGATGGTTGGTACTGGTATTCTGACGACATCGGGCTTCACGGTCCTCGCCGTCGGCAGCAACCGTTGGATGTTGTGGTTGTGGGTTCTCGGAGGGATCACCGCGCTCAGTGGGGCTCTGACGTTGGCAGAACTGGCGACAGCGTTTCCAAAGACCGGTGGGGATTACATTTATATCTATGAAGCATTCGGACCGCTGCCGGCATTCTTATCGGGGTGGGTCTCATTCCTGATCGGGTTCGCGGTGCCGAGTGCGGCTGCAGCGTTCGCGTTTGCCAAGTACATGATTGCGCCGCTTAAGTTGTCCGGTGTACAGAGTGTCTATATTGAGCAGGCACTGGGAACAGCCGCTCTGGTGGTTTTTGCATTCGTTCACGTCTCGAGTCGAGTCCATACCGCGCGCGTCCAGGGCTTGATCACCTCTTTCAAGATATGCGGGTTGCTCGCGTTCGCGTGCGCAGGTCTTTACTTCGGTTGGCGGAACACGGCCAATCTTCGCGATTCGACAGCGGTGGCGGTCGACGCAAACCTCGCCACGAGTCTCATGTCGTCCATGGTATACATCTACTACGCCTACACCGGGTGGAACTCGGCTGCGTACCTGGCAGGCGAGATTCGCGACGCACAGCGCCGCTTACCATGGGCAATCTTGATAGGAACGGCCGGAGTAACAGTGCTTTACCTTCTGCTCAACGTGGTCTACGGGCTCGGGCTAACCGCCGCGGATGTTCGTGCGATCGTGAATGACCCGTCAAATCACAACGGCCGGGAAGCGGTTGCACCCATCGCCCAGATTGTTGCGGCTCGGCTGTTCGGTCCGGAATGGTCGGCGGCCCTTTCGATTATTTTCGGTACGATGCTCCTTTCGACACTGAGCGCGTATGTGCTGATTGGCCCACGCGTCGTTTATGCAATGGCCAAAGCCGGCCAGTTTCCATCGATCGCGGCGCGGCTGAGCAAACGTGCCGGCACACCTGTTGTCGCCACTGTGCTTCAAACAAGCGTCGCCTTGCTCCTCCTCTGGACCGGTTCATTCGAGAATCTGATCATCTACGCTGGCATTGGACTTTCGATCTTCGCGTCGCTGGCGGTGAGCTCGATCTACGTTCTGCGTTCCAGGCGGCCGGAGATGCTCCGCCCGTTCCGGACACCCGGGTACCCGGTAACACCCGCTGTTTTCCTGGTTGTGACCAGCCTGTTGACCGTTGCGTCGGCCCGTGAGCACCCGTGGGTCTTTTTGTGGACCGTGCTCAGCATACTCGCCGGAATACCGCTTTATTACCTGTGGCGGGGTAACAGCCGATTTCTTGACGTGCGGTGGCAAAGCTCTACACTGAATCAGGACAAGGCTCAAGATAAGCCGTGACTTCGAATTGTCTGATCTATATTCCGCCGTTTCTCTTAAGACGATTGATCCCCCACGATGAGCTCGCCAGATTTGCACGATCACCCGGCCGATCCTTTTCGCCTTTCAAGTGACGACCGAGAAAGGACCGGAGCGATTCCCGATCTGCCGCCAGTCGAGGCGCCATCGGCCGGGTTTGTGGTTCAGTTGTTTGTGATACCTGCGGCCGTTGTGGTCGTGGTGATCATCGTCTGGCTGTTGTTCGGCAAGCTAGCCGGCGGCGAGCGCGACGCGATTGAATACGTTCGGCAGCTTCGTTCGCCATCCGCGAACTGGCGTCTCGCATTCGAGCTCGCTAGTTTGATCCAGCATGATGCGCAAATCGCCAGCGATCCGGTGTTGCTCGGTGAGCTCTCGGACCTTCTTGTTCACGATCTCGACCAACCGGACGCCGATCCCAAGCTCACACAGTATCTCACGCTCACGCTGGGGGCATTCCGCACTCTGGAAGCGAAAACTAGCACTGGCCAGAAGATCGATCCGCTCGTGCCGCTGGCACGTGCTTTGTCGACCCGATACCCAACGCCGATCCGGATTGCAGCGGCGGCCAGCATGGCAAAACAAGCAGCCCGGCTGGACGGCAAGCTCGAAGACCCGGGTGCAGTAAAAGCCCTGGGCGAGGCGGCTGCCACCGGCGAGCCCGAAGCGCGTCAAATGGCTGTCTACGCACTGGGGTTTTTCGGAGGCAGCGCCGCAGCAGAGCACCTTCGCGATCGAATCGAGCATGATGAAGATCGATACGTTCGATTCAACGCGGCCGTCGCACTGGGCCGGCGTGGTGATCCGGCGGCGGCGGCCACCCTGCGAGAAATGCTCTCCCCCGCCGACCTCGCAAAGGTCATCGACATACCGAGCGACACCGAGAAGCAGAACAAGATCGAGGCAATTGAGCTCGAAGCGATGGCAGCGCTGCGAACCTCGATCTCGAGCGGCTCGCCCGAGCTTACCAGGTCGCTAGAGGCGCCAATCACAGAGCTTTCCAGATCCGGCCTGGTCGGAGTTCGAAGCCAGGCGCTCGAGCTCTTGCAAACTTTACAAAACAAGCCCTGAATTACACACCTTGCGACCTCGGTAGACCGACTGTCGTCCCAGCGTTCACGCCGTTCGTGCAGGTGCCTAACCTGAAGTGACACCGCACCGGGCGGCTGAAATCAGCCACCAGCGGTCTTGCACTCGGCCGGTGCATTCGAATGCTCATTTGCACACGGCGCACAGCTTGCTCAGCAGTTCTGTCGTCGGCTTACAACGGTTAACTCGTCGTTATCGGCACAAGAGGAACTCGGGGTTCAGTAATTCTTCTTTGTGCCCCAAAATTGCGAGTTTGCTGGTGATATACTCACGATGACGATTCATCGGTTGAGCCCGCAACTTGTTGTTTTCGGCTGTCGGGCCGGTGTTTCTTGAATTTGTAGCCGAGGTTTTCAAACCCGAATCGACAGGAGGCGACTTCAAGGACGAGACAGCGCACTCCTCCGGGGCGTGTTGATCAATCAACGATTGGCGAATCACGACAGGGACGAAGAGAGAATCCGCCGAGGAGTCACGAATGTCAAAAGCCAAGAAAGTCGAGCGAACGATCGCTACCACGTTCGTTGCGCTCTTTATCTGGGGCGGTTTTACCGCGCCGGTCTGGGCCTCATACGGTGGAGGCGCATGCCATAGCTGCACCCCCGCTCCGGTGATCGCGACTCAGGTCCAGGTCGCGTGCCTGGCTCCGCGAGTCGAGACCGTCTACCAGACCGTTTACGAGACGGTCTACGTCAACGAGCCGCTCACCGTCATGGAGACCCGTTATAGGCTGGAATATCGGAATGAAGAGTACACCGTGATGCGCCCGGTCAGCGAGACCTCGTATATCGAGCGGCCTTACACCGTCACCAAGCCGGTTTATCAAACAGAGAACCGAGAACGGCGCTACACGGTTTCGAGGCCGGTTTACGAGACCGAGCGCCGCGAGCGACGTTATACCGTGACGAAACCGGTCTACCAGACCGTCAATCATGAGCGGCGGTATCAAGTCTATCGCCCTGTGATACGCACCGAACATCAGGAGCGGCGCTACACCGTGCGCCGGCCTGTGTACCAAACGGTCAATCAGGAAAGACGCTACACGGTCATGAAGGCCGTCTATCAAACCGAAGCGCGCGAGCGGCGCTATACGGTGATGAAGCCGGTCTATCAGACGGTCAACCAGGAACGCCGCTATAGCGTGATGAAGCCAGTCTACGAGACGTCCATGGTGAATCAGTCGTATTCCGTCTGTCGGCCGGTGACCACGGTTCGTCAGGAGGTACGCGAGTGCGGCTACTACGCCCGTCAATACACGATGGTTCCCGGACCGGTTGTTGAGCGGCGGGTGCGTGTTCCGGTGGTCGAGACGTCGTGCAATTCATGCGGACTCTTGAGTTGCTTCCACAAGCGCAAGGTAACGGAGACGATCGCCGTTCAATGCCCGCCTCGAATGGTACGGGAGCGGGTTTTTGTCTCTCGACCCGTTGTGCGAGACGTGTCGGAAACGCGGTTCGTACGCGAAACGATGGTGCGCCAGGTGCCCGTGACCACTTGCCGCTACGTCGCCGAAGAACGCGTCGAATCAATTCCCGTGACCACTTGCCAGTACGTCGCCGAAGTGCGAGCCGAGCCGTACGAGGTGCGTACCTGCCGCTATGTGCCGGAGGAGCGCGTCGAATCGATCCCCGTGACCACCTGCCAGTATGTCGCCGAAGAGCACGTCGAGCCCATCGAAGTGCGCAAGTGCGAAATGGTTGCCGAAGAGCGCGTCGAGACGGTTCCGGTGACTACCTGCCAGTACGTCGCCGAAGAGCATGTTGAGCCGTACGAGGTGCGCACTTGCCGTTACGTAGCGGAAGAACGCGTCGAGACGATTCCAGTCACAACGTGCCAGTACGTCTCTGAACAGCGGGTCGAGCGAGTTCCCGTGACGACGTGCCGCATGGTGGCTGAAACTGCCTCACGCCAGGTTGCTGTCTCGGTTCCCGAGGAGGTTCCAGTCACCGTCAATCGCTGCGTCGCACGGCTGGTACCCCGCCAGATCGCCGTGCAGCGCACGACGCTCGTTCCCGTCGTCGTTCCAACCTGTTTTTCCTGCAATTGATGTGATCTTGAGTCGAGTACAGCGGGACGGCACCCGCAAAATCGCGCTGGCAGCACCCGTCCCACCCAGACCGCGCGGCGTTTCCCTCGGAACAGCAGGGAAACGCCGCCTTTTTTATTGTTTCCGGCCGTTGCCTCTGGCTCACCGACCTCCCTGTTCGACCCCCAGGAACGGGTATCCCGGGTTGTAGGTCGTTCCGTTGGCCGGGCTCATCGGGTTGTCGAACTGGACGTTGTCGGACGTTGTGACCTGGCCGGTTCGTGTGAAGAGCGTCACGATCCGGTACTCGCCCTGCAGGGACTGCCCGGTATACGGGCTCGCTGGCTGGATGAGCTGCTGCTTGATCGTGCCGACCGGCAGGAATACCGGCTGGCCGGGTACCTGGGATATGGCGTTGCCGTTTTGATTGAGCCGGATCGCGGCCACGTCGCTGCGCTCAGCCAGCCAGAGATGGAAGAACGCACCCGCCAGCCCGAACGAAGACGGGGCGGAGTAGATCGTGGTGGGAACAACCGTGCCGTTCGGGTAGAGCAGAATGTCGACGTAGCCCGTGAACGGATTGATGACACCTGGCGGGAGCTGCGAGCGTTCCTGGAACACACCCGCCCAGGTTGTCATGTCGATGACGACGTTGGTCGGCAGAGAGACCTCGCGGGAATTGGCGGCCGGCGCTGGGCGTCGCTGGATCGCGTAGAGTACGTTCGTGGGTGGATTGGTGAGGAACGCGGCCGGCCACGCCTCGGCCTCCCATTCGGCGAGGTCGTCGACCAGTTGCGTTAGACCGCCCGCGAGCTCGAAGCTGAGGTTGTTGTCAACACCGTCGTAGCCCTCGTCGGTCCAGCCGTTGCCGTTGTCGTCGAGCCCGTTGACCAGGAAGAGAAACTCCGGGAAGACGGTCGTGCCCGATTGGGTGTCGGCAAGCGGCGACTGGGCGCCCGGCGGACCCACGTTCACGAAGAGCTCGGAATTGCCCTGCTGTGGCGTTACAACCATCGGCCCGACGACCGTGTACCAGAGCCCGGAGCCGTTCAACTGGATCTTGTCACCCAGGCGGATGTTCCAGAACCACGAAGTCGGCTCATTCAGCGCGTTGTTCACAGCCACGACTTCCTTGACCATCAGGACATTGCCGGCCGTCGCACCGCTCCCGGCCGCACCGCTGTAGACACCCGAGGGGTAATAGCCGCCTCCATTCGATTGAGGATACGGAATGCTCAGGCTGTATGCGTTTGTCGTGGTGTCGAGTGCGTTCGGCATCACGATCGACAGGCGGCCCTCGGTGTATTCGGGGGCCGACTCGATCGGGATAATGCGGTTTGCAGCCAGCGGCTGGGTCGGGTCGAGCTGACCGTTCGGCAGATAAACGAGCGGAAAGGCGGGGTCGGGAAGAAGGCGGATTCCGCTGGGAGCTCCGGAGTGCAGGGCGGAGTCACGGGCACCGGCCAGGCTCGCTTGAACGATGCGTGCGGCCTCGCTGACTTGACGGTGGGCCATGGCGGGCAAGACGATTGGTAGCGTCACGGCGCTCACGAGGATGATGATCGTGATGACGACCAGGAGCTCGATGAGGGTGAAGCCGGAAGGTCGGGTACGCACTTCAGTATCCTCCGAAAAAGCGCGACGTGAAGAAGGTGAGCAGAATCTCACCGATCCGCAGCAACGCGGCGGTGTAACCGACGGCGAGCATGTATCCGCGGATGGACCAGCGTCTCATAGTCGAAGGCTAGAACACTTCCTGAAGAAGTGGCGAATTTCGGCGACTTCGCGCATTCGAGAGCGGTCTTCGCAGCAGAGAGACGATAACAGCGGTTCTGGCCGGTCGCACTGTTCTTGCAATAGAATGTGATTCATGACGATCCGCTCGAAGTTTCTCATCTCGCAACATCGGTTGATCGCCGGTCTGGTCGTTCTGCTTGCATGCGCGGTGGCAACTCTGTGGCTTGTCGAATGGGGCGTGCCGTTCAAACAGCGACCTGGAACGGAATTAGGTCTTGTGAATCAATCGCCCCAGAGGCTCGCTATTGGCCGGAGTCAGGCATTCGAGGCAATAGCAGGCGGCCGTTTCGACCAGGCGTACGCGTTCTATCGGTTCGTTCCGGAGCGTGACTGGCGCGCCGAAGACTGCTTCAGGCTGGGCCTCGCACTCGAACAGCGGAAGCGTCTGGCGCTGGCGTTGGCATCGTTTGAGGCCGCGCGGCGCATCGATCCCGGGCACACTTCAAGCATCCGCTCCCTCGATGCACTTCAGGCCAAGTTGGCTTTGGCAACCGGAAGCGAACGATCCACGTTTCATGAAGCGGTAAGCCGAAGTGAGTTGCTGCATTTGATTGGCAACGGTGCTCCTTTGGGTCTTTTTGTCCTGAGTATCGCGCGGTATGCGAACGACCCCGGGAAAGAGGATGAATTTCTCGACCGGCTCAATGCTCGTGATCACGCTCTGCTTCGGTCCGTGAAGACAACGGACGGCGCCATCAAGTTGACGGCCCGACTTTTGCTGGAAATGGGACAAACGCGCGACGCCGTGGAAATTCTCGAGCCGTTGATTGAAGGCGCTGCCGGAAAAGCTTTTGCGCCTGGAGATGCGCCTGCTGATCGTGAGGCGGCATGGCTCTTGAGCCGGGCCGCTCTCCAGCTCGACCAGCACGATCGCGCCGATCAGATGCTTGCCCTCGCAGGTGATTTTGGCACGACGGCAGCCGCCTTACCCGAACCGGCACCTTTCGTCGGCGCACGGCGGTGCGGCGAGTGTCATTCCCGGATCACGCGCGCACAGCAGCGAGAAAACCGTCACGCCCAGACGCTGCGTTTTGGCGAGGACCTCAAAGAAGTTCCGCTGCCCGAGAAGCCCGTGCCTGACCCGGTGATCTCGAGCATCACGCACCGGTTCTCGAGAAAGAGCAACGAGCGAATCGAGCTCGAAACACGCGACGCAGACCACGTCTTCCGTGCCATTGTGCGGTATGCAGTCGGCTCAGGCCGGCATGGTATCACCATGCTCGCGAGGGACGAAGCGGGTATCGACCGCGAGCTGCGCGTGTCGTACTTCGGGCTGGACCAAAGCTGGGGACCGACCAAGGGCATCGATTTTGCCCCCCGTGATGCCGGGGACCATATCGGTATGGGCTTGGGTCGAAAAACGCTTGACCGTTGTCTTTCCTGTCATACCACCTGGTTCCGTTCCGTGGTGCCAGATTCGTCGCACGCCCGTGGTCCGGAAGGTGAAGACCACGGCATTGGCTGCGAGCGATGTCATGGAGCTGGGAAGAACCATGTGATAGCCGCGGAATCCGGCTTCGCGGAACTGGCCATTGCGCTTACCGCCAAGACCCCTTCGCAGGAGCGGCTCAAGTCGTGTGTGGAGTGCCATGCCGCCGACGGATCGATCGAGCCGAGCGACCCCGAGTTTACTCGCGCTCAGGGGACGACCTTTCTCTTCAGCCGCTGTTTCACGACCGGCAAAGACCATATTGGCTGCACAACCTGTCACGACCCACACCGGCGCTGGATAGAGTGACCGCTCACTACGAGGTGAAATGCTTGAGCTGTCACCGCGACAAGCCAGCTGCGGACACGGCGAGAGAGTCACTCGACCACAGGCGGGTCTGTCCGGTTAATTCAAAGGAAAACTGCATTTCCTGCCACATGCCCCAGGTCGAGGAACCGATGCGTAAGTCGCGCTTCACCGACCATCACATCCGCGTGCACCGTGTCTTTGAGTGAGATGCCATGGAATCCGCATCACCATATCCGAAGCCGGAAAAAACGCGGCGGCGCGGCAAGGTGATCCGATTCTGGATCACGACCGTCGTGACACTCCTGGCGATAGCCGCCGGAACTCTCTTTGGCTTCAATCGGTACCGGACGTTCGGTCTGGGTAGCAAGGTCAGAGGGTCGTTCGCCGCTGGTCAGTATGAGACCGCACGGACGCAGCTCAAGATTTGGTTGGATCACCAGCCGGGTTCAGGCGAAGCTCAATATTACAAGGCGTGGGATGCCCTGCGCAGAACCAGCCGCGGGAAGCCGTCGAGGCCATCGACCGGGCGAGAAAACTCGGGTACGACTCGGAGAGCCTTGATTGTCTGACCGCTATCTATCATGCCCGGGCGGATCGGTACCGCGAGGCCGAGCTGGTCCTTGAACGTGCTTTTCTGGAGCAGACCGGACCGCGGGAGTTGGTGGCCAAGGAGCTGGCAAAGATCTACCTGATGTCGTACCGGATGGATCGGGCTGCCAGGGCGATTGAGCGCTGGCGAGTGCTCGCGCCGCAGGATCCCGAGCCCTGCCTCTGGAGTAATGAGATTGCATCGCGGTCGAGCGCCGAAGCTGCGGTCTTGATCCAGAACTACCGGGCCGCGCTCGATCGTGATCCGAATCTCGACAAAGCACGCTTGGGCCTGGCGCAGGAATTGAGCAAAGACCGTCGCTTCCAGGAGGCTAAAGAAGAATTCGAAGCCTACCTCAAGCGCAGGCCCAGAGACACTACTGCCTTTCTGGGCTTGGGGCGCAATGCGTTCCAGCAAGGCAAGATCGAAGACGCACTTCGTTACTGGGAAACCGCGTTCCAGACCAATCCACGCGATCCCGAGACACTCAAGGAGCTCGGCCAGCTCGAGCTACGGCTAGGCCGAGTTCTCGAGGCATGTAAACGGCTCAAGCTCTTGAGCGAGCTGGAGCCTTACGACCACGAAGTTCGCTACTCCTATTCCCAGGCTTTGAAACTCGCCGGTAATCCCGACCAGGCGAAAAAGGAGCTCGAGCACGCAACCCGTCTGCGCAAAGAGCGTGACCAGATCATTCAGCTCAGGTATATCGTGCTGAAAAACCCGAGCGACCTCGATACGCGATTCCAGATCGCTAAATGGATGATGGACCACGGTCGCGAGGACGAAGGGCTCAAGTGGACCAAGGAGATCCTCCGTGCAAATCCGCGCCATGCGCAGACCCACGGCGCCCTCGCCGATTACTATAGCAAGCACGGACAGCCCGGGCTGGCCAACTTTCACCGCTTGAGCGGCCAGGACGGGCCACCCGGTGAAAGCCGATGAGCGACCTATCGCATCGTCAGGTCAAGTCTCGTGCCCGCGCAGCTCGCGGCGCAGGCTTCGCCAGCGGTCCAAAATCGAGGACGTCGTTGCCGGTGCCGACCAAGCAGCGCACGGAACCCCTCAGCCAATCCTTGGGTAGCGCGGCGGAGAGGACATTGCAGCCGGCTGCATCTCTCGAAAACGCCGGCAATACGATTTGGCCTGGCCCCGCCAGGAAGCACGGAGCCACGATCCCTTGCCACCGAAACACGGGATGATGATGCCCGGAGATTCGCGCCGCGCCCTTGATCGGCCGATGGCCATGGCCGATCGTCCAGCCGGCAACGACACAGGTTTCGAGTAAACTGCTTGGGGTGACAGAGGTCCTCTTGGCCGACCGCGAGGATCTTACATCGTGGTTGCCTTCCAGGACCATCAGGCTGACATCGCGATCGGCGAGCCAGGATTTCAGACACTCCACGTCGCGAGCTGTGAAAGGGCACGGGCGAGCCGATTCGAGCAGGTCACCCGCTACAATCAGTCGCGACACCATGGACCGGCTGAGCAAAGTCGAAAGCCGGGTGAGTGTTTCCTCGAGCGAATCGGCGCACACACAGTCACCCGCAGCACCTCGAGCCCACTCGTAGCCCAGGTGAAGGTCGGCGATAACAGCAGTTTGCCGCGATATGATGGACAACAGCCCCTTCGGGCGTAAATTGCCAGCCGTCGAAGGTGGGGAGTCTCGCTTCCTTCGAGGCCGCGCAGCCGATCATAGGATCGCCTCTTGTTTGCCGTGGACCAATCGCGCGTGCAAGCGCCGCAGCGCCTCACCTGGCGATTCAAACCGAAGGATGTCGGCCTCACCCTGTTCGATCCAGGCCCCGGCAAATGGTGAAAGCTCTGGGAGATTACGGATACGAATTCGCGGTTGATCTAGAAGCCAGCGCGTTGCGGCTGGAACATCAAGAACGTCTTCGAGCACCTCACGACGCGTCTCGCGCAGTAAAGGGTGGTCGGGGCAGATCGACTTGACCATCGGATAAAGCCGTGTGCTGACCCAGTTGAGACCACCGACTCGCACGCGGCGCCCGGGCTCAGGGTTTCGCAGCACCATGAGGGCCGTTGAAGCGACGTGCCGGAACCGGCGTGCCAGAAGCTCGCCGCGGTCGACGCCTTCCAGCACGTCGCCAGGAAAACCTTCGGTCACGAGCAGAGACCGGATCAACTCGGTCGAGAGCGCAGCCTCATCGTCAAGCGTAGTACGGATAGACCAGCCCAGGTCAGCCACGCAGAGTGTCAAGTCGCGGCCGATCTGACGGCCCAACCGGGCTGCTACGGCTCGGCCAAGTGCCTCACAGGCAGCCCGGTGCAACGGAGCATGAAACGTGTAAGTCAACCCCGACCCGGAGGCTGAAGGCGAGCTTTCCACAAACAGTTCTGAGTCAGAGGGGATCTCACTCCACTGGACCTGCGCCGCGAAGAGCTCGACCAGCACCTCGGATGCGCGGTCATCGAGCTGCAAGACCTGGGTGAGCCACGAACGAAGGGCAAAGGGCCCGTCGTTCACGAGATGATCGCCGGCTTCAGTCCGGAACCGTGCAAGCTGTCCTGCCAGCTCAAACGACAAGGACTGGCGCATGCTTGTCCAGCGCGGTAGAGCAGGCTCGCCAGCCGTGGACCGGGCAATGAGCGTCGACCGATCCAGGCGGCGGAATTCCAGGGCGCGACCGTCAAGAACGAACCGATCTCCTGGAACAAGGCGTTCGGCATACGCAGCCTCGAGCGTGCCGATCGCAACGCCGCTTTCGATGACCCGAACCGTCTCTTCCGAATGGATCGTGCCCACGTTGTTCCTGAACCACCGCGCAACACGCTGGCTATGCAGACCGAATTGTCCATCGCGGCTCCACAGCCGTGGTGAGGTCCAGCGTGGGCCCGTGCCGTCTTCGGCATCGACTGCACTCGCAGGCGTGCCAAGCTTCCCGGCCAGGAAATCGAGGCAGGCGTCAAAATCAGCTCGACTGAGCTCCGCCATCGGCAATGCGTTGCGGGTCAATCTGAACGCTTCGTCTGCGCACTGGTCGCCATTGCAAGCCATGCCGATCAACTGCTGGCAAAGTACATCGAGGGGCGCTTTGACCGTGCCGACCGGCTCGACGTGTCCAGCCCGGGCTGCTTGAGCCGTGATCGCTGCGCCGACCAGCTCCCCAGGCGTTGCCGCCAGCAGGAGGCCGCGTGATTGAGTACCGCGCCGATGGCCCGACCGACCTATGCGCTGAAGGCAGCGCGCGACGCTACCCGGGGACCCGATCTGAATCGTCAAATCAGCGGTGCCGATATCGACGCCGAGCTCGAGGCTTGTACTCGTGATGACCGCCCGGATCTTGCCCTCCCGAAGAGCCGATTCAATCTCCCTCCGCCGCTGCGCGTCCAGGGCCGAGTGGTGCGCCACGACGAGCGGTTCGCGCCCGGATGAGAACAACGGTTCCTGACGCAGGTCGTGCGTCAGCTTTTCCGCAAAAGCACGGGTGTTGGCGAAGATGACCGTCGTGCGGTTGTCCGTGATCGATCGACTGAGTCGCTTGAGCAGGCGGCGATAGCTCAAGCCACGGTGCGGCCCTTCGCCGGGTGAGATCAAGCTATCGACAGCGATCTGGATCGGTGGTGTGCCTCGCGGCGGTAGTGCTTTGATCACCCGGCAAGAGCGCGATTGTCCAGCCAGAAATCGAGCCGCATGTTCGCCTGCAGAGCAGGTCGCCGAGAGGCCAATGCGGATCGGATCACTCGCACAGTACGACGCCAGCCGCTCGAGTGAAACCGCCAGGTCGGCACCTCGTTTCGTGGGCGCCAGGGCATGGATTTCGTCGACGATGACGTGGTCGAGTCCGCACCAGATCGGCCGCCAGGTTTCCTGGCTCAAGAGCAGAGACAGACTCTCGGGAGTGGTGATCAGAATGTGCGGCGGATTATCCCGCATCGCGCGTCTTGCATGAGCCGGTGTGTCACCGGTTCGAACTCCGACCCGCACCGGGCAGTCATCTCGGCCAATTTGCCGGCAGATCCCCTCCAGCGGCCATCGCAGGTTCCTCTCGATGTCGTAGTTAAGGCTACGAAGCGGTGAGACGTAGATACATCGAACGCCGCTCGCCAGCGTTTGATCCAGCTCTTCCCGAAATAGCCGGTCGAGAATCGCCAGGAAAGCAGCAAGGGTCTTGCCGGTCCCGGTGGGCGAGATGAGCAGAACGTTTTCAGCCAACGCGATTGCCGGCCACGCACGTTCCTGCGCCGGGGTCGCACCCTCGGGAAACGTCTTCTCGAACCATGCACGAATCGGCGTGGTGAAGCTCGTTATCGGCCGGCTCGATCCGATTTCCAATCCGTTTCGGTCCATGCATCCCATCTCGATCCGTCTCTCGGTGCCAGGGCATTGGCATGATACAGAAGCAATCGCGATCTGTCTCGTCCACGAAGATGCCGAACCCCCTCGAAGAGACCACGCACATCGCCCTTATCAGTGCGCACCCATGACTTGGATTTACTCCAATTAAATGCACGCACAAATGGATTAATGGTGACACACTATCGCGAGCCGATTGCAATTGTTATGATATTGTCGTTTCGCGCACCGGTCGTGGTCGGCAGTGAGAGGTGAGGTACGGGCTAGGACGAAGGACGTCTCCGACCCAGTCAACCATTGTTCGTCCGTGTATCCGGCGTCAGAATGCACAGCCCAAGAGATCCTTGGGTTGTTTACGAAGTGGTTTGCAAGATTTTGTTCATGATTGGTGTGAACGATCCGATCGGCGAGGGCGCCAATCTGGGTGGCGCCTGTCGGAGAGTGTCGTGTAGATAAGGGCGTTCTGGAATCGCTGGCGGCAAACGCCATCCCATATTTCTCAAATTGCCCAGTTAACCGCGGGAAGCAAGATTGGTACACTAGCGATCCGGCTCAGATGCCGTTGCCCATTGCTGTCACCTGCCGGAGACGAAGCCGACCTCCTCCGATTGCGATGCAAGAATCTCAGGCCAAGACGTCTATTAGGGAAGCTCCAAAATGGCACCATCGCGATTGCATCGGGATTCCCCCGCGCGTGCGAAGAGAACGCAGCTCAAGTTGATCCGTGGCAAGATTTCCCGACCGCGCCGATTGTTCATGGAGTTTCTCGAGCAGCGGCTGCTCTTGGCTCAGGACGTTTGGACGGGCGGAGGTGATGACAAGAGCTGGCAGGACGGCAGCAACTGGAGCCTGGGTGCGGCACCAGGAAGTTCTGACAGCGCGATGATCAGCGTTGGAAGTAGCCTGACGATCCTGTACAACGGCAGCTCGTCGATTCTGAGCATCACGGACAATGCGGGCATTGATATTACGGGGGGATCGCTCGAGGTAACTTCAGGCGCATCCGAGTTGAGCGGTTCGCTGACCGTGGCCGCCGGTGCAACCTTGGAGGCTTCTGGTACCGGCGTGACATTCACCGCGACCGGAGCTACCACGATCGATGGTGCAAACCTCTATGCAGCCTCGGGCGCATCGTTGGCCCTGCCGGGAGCTACAAGCTACACCGGGTCAAGTAGCAGTACGATCCAGGCCAACGGCACGGGAAGCCTCGTCGACTTGTCTCACCTGACCTCGATCTCGGGAGCAACGGGCTACTCCACGCTTAGCATCAACGCCCAGGCCGGCGGTGAGGTCAATCTTAGCAACGTCACCAGTCAACCCACCGGCGAAATCTACGCCCACGCCGACGGCACCAACAGCGTGATCGATTTCTCAAAGCTCCCCGAGCTCCTCTCTGACGCCAACAACAATTCCGGCTTTGAGGCATCCAACGGCGGCAAGATCTTGGCCGGTGACCTCACGACACTCAACCGCGGTGACATTCATCTCGACGACAACACCTCGTCGATCACCACCACCGCCATCACCTCGATTACCTCGTCCAATCTCTACGCCTTCGGCGGCGGTGACCTGGCCTTTCCGGCACTGTCGTCCATCTCCGAGCCCAACGGCGCCACGCTCCAGGCCAGCGGCGCGGGCAGCGTGCTCAACCTGACCAGCCTGACTTCGCTCACCGGAGCGACTGGATATGCAACCCTTGCCATTGACGCGGACTCTGGCGGCGAGGTCAATCTCAGCAAGGTCACCAGCCAGCCCACCGGTGAGATTTACGCCCACGCCGACGGCACCAACAGCGTGATCGATTTCTCGAAGCTCCCCGAGCTCCTCTCTGACGCCAACAACAATTCCGGCTTTGAGGCATCCAACGGCGGCAAGATCTTGGCCGGTGACCTCACGACACTCAACCGCGGTGACATTCATCTCGACGACAACACCTCGTCGATCACCACCACCGCCATCACCTCGATTACCTCGTCCAATCTCTACGCCTTCGGCGGCGGTGACCTGGCCTTTCCGGCACTGTCGTCCATCTCCGAGCCCAACGGCGCCACGCTCCAGGCCAGCGGCGCGGGCAGCGTGCTCAACCTGACCAGCCTGACTTCGCTCACCGGAGCGACTGGATATGCAACCCTTGCCATTGACGCGGACTCTGGCGGCGAGGTCAATCTCAGCAAGGTCACCAGCCAGCCCACCGGTGAGATTTACGCCCATGCCGATGGCACCAATAGCGTGATCGATTTCTCAAAGCTCCCCGAGCTCCTCTCTGACGCCAACAACAATTCCGGTTTCGAGGCCAGCAACGGCGGCAAGATTCTCGCCGGTGACCTCACCACTCTTAATCGCGGCGACATTCACCTCGACGACGGCATGTCGTCGATCACAACCAGCCAGATCACCTCGATCACCTCGTCCAATCTCTATGCCTACGGCGGTGGTGATCTCACATTCCCGGCACTTGCTCAATTCTCAGAGCCAGGCGGAGCCACGATCGTTGCCAATGGTGCAGGCAGCGTGCTTTACCTCATCAGCCTGACCTCACTCGACGGCGCGACGGGATACGCGACGCTCAACATCGACGCCCAGGCCGGCGGCGAGGTCAATCTCAGCAACGTCACCAGCCAGCCCACCGGCGAAATCTTCGCCCATGCCGACGGTACAAGCAGCAGCATCGACTTCTCGAAACTGCCCGAGCTCTACTCCGATGCCGAATATGACTCCGGCTTCGAGGCTAGCAACGGCGGCAAGATCCTCGCCGGTGAACTCACCACGCTCAACCGCGGTGACATTCGGCTTGACGACGGCTTGTCGTCGATCACCACCAGCCAGATCACATCGATCACCTCGTCTGCTCTTTCCGTCTATGGTGGCGGCGACCTCGCCTTCCCCGCACTTTCTCAACTTTCCGAGCCAGGCGGCACCACGCTCCTGGCCAACGGTGCAGGCAGCGTGCTTGACCTCACCAGTCTGACCTCTCTCGACGGCGCGACGGGATACGCGACGCTCAACATCGACGCCCAGGCCGGCGGCGAGGTCAATCTCAGCAACGTAACCACCGAGCCCACTGGCGAAATCTACGCCCACGCCGACGGTACAAGCAGCATCATCGACTTCTCGAAACTGCCCGAGCTCTACTCCGATGCCGAATATGACTCGGGTTTCGAGGCCAGCAACGGCGGCAAAATCCTCGCCGGCGACCTCACTACGCTCAACCGCGGTGATATCCGGCTCGATGACGGCATGTCGTCGATCACCACCAGCCAGATCACATCGATCACCTCGTCTGCTCTTTCCGTCTATGGTGGCGGCGACCTGGCCTTCCCCGCACTTTCTCAACTTTCCGAGCCAGGCGGCACCACGCTCCTGGCCAACGGTGCAGGCAGCGTGCTTGACCTCACCAGTCTGACCTCTCTCGACGGCGCGACGGGATACGCGACGCTCAACATCGACGCCCAGGCCGGCGGCGAGGTCAATCTCAGCAACGTAACCACCGAGCCCACTGGCGAAATCTACGCCCACGCCGACGGTACAAGCAGCATCATCGACTTCTCGAAACTGCCCGAGCTCTACTCCGATGCCGAATATGACTCGGGTTTCGAGGCCAGCAACGGCGGCAAAATCCTCGCCGGCGACCTCACTACGCTCAACCGCGGTGATATCCGGCTCGATGACGGCATGTCGTCGATCACCACCAGCCAGATCACATCGATCACCTCGTCTGCTCTTTCCGTCTATGGTGGCGGCGACCTGGCTTTCCCGGCGCTCTCTCAATTCTCCGAGCCCGACGGCGTCACGCTCCTGGCCAATGGTGCAGGTAGCGTGCTCGACCTCTCCAGCTTGACCTCTATCACCGGTGCGACGGGCTATGCGACGCTCAACTTCGATGCCCAGGCAGGTGGAGAGATAAACCTGAGCAGCCTGGCCAACGACCCCAGCGGATGCACGTCCTTCAGCGCGGATGCCGCAGGCAGCGTGATTGACCTCGCGGATCTGACGAGCCTGGCCTCCAATGCCGAATACAACTCGACGCTCAGCGCAGACCAATAGCGGACAGATCGAGCTGACGACCGGCACGATCAACTTGACGAACGTTAACCTGAGCGCCAACAGCGGTGGAACGGTGACCGGCGGCACGGTGCACCTTCTCCCCGGCAGCAACCTCTCTGGAGACAGTACGATCCAGGCCGATGTGGAAAACGCCGGTGTGATCACGCCCGGAGACGGTGGAATTGGCGTGTTGACGATCGACGGCAATTTGAGCCAGTACGCCGACGGAACGCTCAACATCCAGCTTGCCGGGACCACGGTTGGTACACAGTACGACCAGCTTGCCGTCACCGGTGGTTTTCAGGCCGACGGCACGATCGCCGTTTCCTTGACTGATGGATTCACGCCTCAAATCGGCAACCAGTTCTCGGTTGTCACTTATGCCTCACAATCGGGTGAATATTCGACGTATACCGGTCTGAGCTACGCGACAGGCGACACGTTCCAGACGGTTTATGGTGCGAGCAGATTCAACCTGGTTGCCGCGACCGCTGACATTCGGGTTTTCCCGGCCACTGGCTTGTTCACCAGCGAGGCTGGCGATTTTGCAACCTTCACAGTTGAGCTGGCTGTTGCGCCGACGGCGAATGTGACCCTCAATCTGACCTCCAGCAACACATCTGTAGGGACCGTCTCTCCAGCGACGCTCACTTTCACGACCGCTGACTGGGATGTGCCTCAAACGGTAACAGTAACCGGTGTCAACGATCATCAATCAGGAAGTGTTCCGTATCAGGTCGTTTTTTCGCCGGCGGTGAGCTCGGATTCGAGCTACAGCGGGCTCACACCCGCGCCCGTGTCTGTTACCAACCTGCCGAGCGAAGTACAGAATATCGAAGTCACAAATCTCACGGTCAGCCCGTCGACCGGAATAACGCAGGGATCGAACTTGACGATTACCTGGGACGACTCGAACACGGGAACTCTGCCCGCGATGAGTGCATGGGACGATCAGGTCGTCCTTACCAACACGACGACAGGTGACACGTTGGTCTCCGCACTGGTGCTTGCTGATCCGGGCGTTGACGGTGATCTGAACCCAGGAGCGTCGCAACTAGAGCAGTATTCCTTCACGCTGCCGAGCGGGGCAGACGGGATAGGAAACATTAAGATCACTATCACCGCGAATGTGAGCCACTCCGCTTATGAATCCACGACCAGCCTCACCAACGCCAATCTCCAAACTTATTCGAATGGGGGTGACTTCCCGAGCGCACCGACGTCGCTGACCATAGGCGGGGTCGACTTCACCCTGATTCCTGATGGATCAAGCTTCCCCAGTTTGGGCGTTCTGCAAACCGATGGAACCGGTACGTCGTTCGACATACCAGTGAACATCAGCGGCGCAACTGTGCTCAATACGCTAATCAACTCCACTTACGGAACAGCCGGCGATACGGTTGGCACCGTGGAGGTGAAGGGAACGGGGGGTGCCGACGCTGTTTTTGATCTGGTTGAAGGCACCAATATTCGTGACTTCAACAACGATGGCTACAACAACACGATTGCCTCAGGCACACCCTCGGCATCATTCGGCGGCGGCCAGGTTCGCCTCGACATGCAGACATTTGTGCTGCCCAGCTCGTTCGCCACGGCCCGGATCACGGATATCATTCTCACGAGCAGTGGAGGCACGTCAGAAGGTAACCCGTTCCTGGCGGCAGCCACGGTGACAACCGCGTCGGGCCCGTCACAACTCGTGCTACTCGGCAGCGGGGTAGCGCCGGATGTTTCAAACAATGCGAGTGTGACTGTCACTTCCGGTACCACGCTCCCGGGTCAAGCTTCAGTCATCCTCGACCCCAGCAGTGATTCGGGTGAGAAGGGTGACGATATCACGAACGACACCACCCCCACATTCGACGTGACGGTGAATGAAGGAGGCTTGATTCAAGTCGATTTCAAGGGAGATGGCACGAGCACCACGTCGCAGTCGATCACGGCGGCCGGGACGTATTCATTCACTTCTCCAGCCCTTGCAAACGGAAGCTATACGGCCAAGGTGACCTTCACACCAAACCTGGGCGCCGCCGCAACCGCGAGCGTCAGCTACACGATTGATACCACACCCCCAACGCTGGTGCCGGGGCGATCGACTGCGCAAGGACCGCTCTATTCACGCACACTCACCTTCAGCGAGGACATCAACGCCGCGACCATCGGTGTCTCCTCGATCGCGATCAGCGGCCCGGGAATCACCGGTTCGATTCAGCCGGCTTCCGTGATCGGATCAGGAACCACCTACGTGGTAACTTTCGCCGCACCACTTACCAAAGGTGGCGTCTATACGCTGGCGCTTTCGCCGTCGATCGCCGATATTGCGGGCAACACGCTCGGCTCGGGCGTTACTGATCAATTCCAGCTCACGCCCGACACCACCCTACCAGTTGTCTCCGCGGTGAGCCCGTCAGGGGTCACCAGTGCTAACGTATCGAGCCTTTCCGTCAGCTTCAATAAAGCGATCAACCCGAGCACCTTCACCGTCAGTGAAGTGAGTATCAGCGGCCCGGCCGGAGCGATCGCAACCAGCTCGATCACAATCACCGAAGTTGACGCGGCTGATTATACAGTTGCATTCCCGACACAAACGGAGGAGGGCACCTACAACGTCAGAATCGGTGGGCCGGGAGTGCTTGACATCTCCGGTAACGCCATGGCCGCAGCGTACCAGACGAGTTTCACCATCGACCATTCGGTGCTGGCGGTGGTCTCGGTGAGCCCGTCGGGTACCGTGAACGACATTGTTAATTCGATTGACGTGACGTTCAACAAGGTCATGAACGTTTCAACGTTGAACGGATCCAACATTACCCTGACGGGGCCCGGCGGCGCAGTGACCGTCGGGCAGGGGTCATTGATTAGCGGCGACAGCTACAGTATCCCGATCACGCCTCAGCGGGCCAACGGCTCATACGAGCTCACAATTGGCACAGGCGTGCAGGCCGAAGAGGGCTCGCTGCTGGGCATTGCGTTTCAGGCATCGTTCACAATATCGCTGCCGGATCTGGTCGTCAGCTCGGTTCAGCCATCAGTCAGCTCAGCCACATTTGGCGCAACACTCAGCCTGGGGTGGACTGTCACGAACAATGGCACGGCAAGCGCCACTGGGCCATGGGTGGATGACGTTTATCTGTCACCGACGCCCGCCCTCGGGGCAGGGGCGATCTATCTCAGTTCGTATAGCGCGCAGAGTTCCGGGGCGCTCGCCCCCAGTAGCCGCTACACCGGTCAGTCGACCGTGCAGATTCCGATCGACTCGTCGCTCGAGGCGGGTACCTATTATCTGGTAGTGGTTGCCGACGCCGGCGGAGTAGTGAACGAGTCAGACCTGACAACCGAGCAGAGCAGCGCGGCTATCAACCTGTCCGCACCGCCGCCGCCAGATCTGGCCGCTTCTGCGGTGACATCGTCACTTACCAGCGCGCAACCGGGGCAGTCGGAATCAGTGACCTGGACCGTCACGAATGTGGGCGGCTCGCCGGCAACCGGATCGTGGACCGACTCGGTTTACCTTTCGCCCGATGGCAAGCTGAGCGATGCCACACTACTTGGCTCGGTCAGCGAAACTGGCGGGTTGGCGGCCGGGAATTCATATAACGGCACGCTCACCGATACGCTGCCGAGCAGTCTTGCCGACGGTAGTTACAAAGTCCTGGTCGAGACCGACTCAGGCGATGCGGTCGTTACTGACTCCGACCGAGCCAATAATCTCGCCAGCGCCCCGCAACCGCTTGTCTTCGGCCACGTCGATCTGGTTCCGTCGATCACCCTCGCGCCGACCTCGTCAACGTCGGGGACATCAATCACGGTCGATTGGTCCACGACCAACGAAGGAACGGCACCAACGTTGAGAGGCTGGGTCGACGATGCCTACCTTTCAACCACCAACCAGGTGACCGCAAGCTCTTTGCTGCTCGGCACTGTACCTCAGTCTGGACCGCTGGGACCTGGCCAGAGCGCAACCGGGTCGGCAACTGCGACGATTCCTCTTGGCGACAGCGGAACCTATCAAATCATCGTCGTGGCCGATGCGACCAGCCGGCTCATTGAGCCAGGTGGTGTATCGAACTCGACATCAAAAGCCATCAACATCTCGATCGCGCCGTACGCCGTTCTTTCGGTCACCAATGTCACAGCACCGATGCAGACGATCGGCGACCCGGCTTACCCGGTGATTTCGTGGAAGGTGACGAATATCGGAACGGGTGCGGGGCAAACCAGTACCTGGACCGATGCGATCATCGCTTCGCCGACGGATAACTACGCCGACCCCAATGCGATCGTTCTGGCTGAGTATCCTCACACAACCGGCCTGGCCCCTGGCGCAAGTTATACACAGACTCAGACCGTGCAGATGCCGGCCGGATTAACGGGCCAGTACCATCTCTTCGTCGAGGCAGACGCAGGCAACGCCGTCTTTGAGAACGGCATGCGCGCGGGCAATGTCGGCGAAGCACCCAACCTTTTCGACGTGATGCCCATTCCATACGCGGATCTGGTGGTCTCGTCGATCGTGGATCCGCAAAATGCGGGCAGCGGCTTGCCGGTCAACGTGACCTGGACGGTGACGAACCAGGGGATTGGGCTTACGAGCGTACCGAGCTGGGATGACGACCTGGCCCTGGCAAGTAATCCGGCCGGCACGGACATCGTCCAGGACTTCGGTCTGTTTGATCATCTGGGGCCGGTGGGGCCCGGCGGAAGCTACGTGCGCGCGGCCGAGGTGACGTTGCCGGAAGGACTGAGTGGAACCTACTACTTCGTCGTCACCACCGATACCGGTCCGAGCACGCCGTTCGAATTCATTTACGGGAACGGGAACGACAATATTACAGTCTCGGCGCCCTTCACAATCAATTTCACGCCGCCGCCGGACCTCACTGTGACGAGCGTGAGTGCCCCGACCACTGGAGAGGAAGGAAGCACGATTCAAGTCGGCTGGACGGTGCAAAACGTCGGGCCCGGACCTGCAATGGGCCCGTGGCAGGACGAGGTGGTGATCCAGCAGACCGGCCAGCCCGATTCTCAGTTCCTGGTACTGGGTACGTTCACTTACTACGACGCGCTGGGGCCCGGCAATTCGTACAGCAGCACTTATAACGTCAACCTCCCCGTGCACATCAGCGGCCTGTACAACGTCGAGGTCATCACCAATTCTAACGGGTCGCTGTTCGAGAACGGAGCAACGAACAATACGGGTGTTGCTCCGCAGCCGATCACCGTTACCGTGATGCCGCGTCCGAATCTCGAAGTGGCGAATATTCAAGCGCCTGCTTCGGTGAACGCGGGAGGGACTTTCTCGGTAACCTACACGGTCGTCAACGATGGAACGGCAGCCACAACCGTGAACTGGGACGACAAGATTTATTTATCGCTGACACCGTACGTCGAAGATGCGTCGATCTTGATCCAGGACCTTCCCGATCAGTCGGCACTGGCCCCGGGGGATGAGTATCAGGCGACGACCATCCCGGTGACGGTGCCTGACCGCTACGCCGGGCAAGTTTACGTGATCGTGGACATCGACGCCAACCAGGTGGTCGACCAGTGGCCCAACGGCCAGAACAATCTTGAGTACCAGCCGATCCAGATCAATCCGATTCCGTTTCCGGACCTGGTGCTTAGCAATGTCGTCGCTCCGACGCAGGTGATCGCCGGCAGTACGTTCAACGTGAGCTACACGGTGACCAACCTGGGCTCGGGTCCGACGCTGGTGGACGACTGGACGGATTCAGTCTGGCTGACGCGCGATGAGACGCGGCCGATCCCGGCCAGTGGAGATGTTTTACTGACCGAATTTCCACATTCCGGGGGACTGGCGCTCGACGCAGGGTATGACCAGACGGTGTCGGTGACGCTGCCGATTGATCTGGCGCCGGGAGTTTATTACATCACGCCGTGGACCGATCTGTACTCGACGGTGCTTCAGAACGAGCTGGCGGTCAATGTCAATCCGGACGACCCCAACAACCTTCAGAACGACAATTACAAGGCGTTTCAGGTGCAAGTTCTGGCGCCCTTACCTGATTTGACCGTCACTTCGATGACCACGCCGGCGGTGGCCCAGGGGGGTAACAACGTTACCATCAAGTGGACCGTTGAGAACGTGGGCAACGGCGTTGCCCAGCCGGTGGGCTGGATCGATACGGTCTATCTGACCAATGACCCTACGAATCCTCTAGACCTCAATGCCATCACAATGACGCTGGGATCCGTCACGCACAATTCGGTGCTCAACCCTGATGGCAGCTACAACGCATCCCTGTCTGTCGAGCTATCGCCCTCGGCGGTGGGCCAGTACTTCGTGGTTCAGACCGACGCACCCCAGCCGGGTGAAAGCCCGGGCCAGTACTGGGTGAATGAGATCACGTACGCCAACAACCTCCTGGCGCAATCAACGTCGGTGACCTCGGTGCCGGCCGACCTGGTGGTCACGAACGTCTCGATACCGACGGCGAACTACTCGGGCGAGAGCATGACGTTTAGCTATACCGTCGAGAATGAGGGACCAGATCCGGTCTGGGCCGGCACGGACTACTGGACCGACTTCATCTGGCTTTCTCCCGAGCCGACGTTCAACCGCCTTGACGCATCGTTCCTGGGCCAGACGACACACGCACAGAGCACTCCTTTGCAGGTCGGCCAGAGCTACACAGTCAATTACACCGTTACACTACCCCCCGGCACGAGCGGCCAGTACTACCTCTACATCGACCTGGATGCGCATAACGACCTGCCACCAGGCCTTTACACATATCAGGCCCGGCTGGAAACCACCGACTGGTGGCCCGCGGACACCGGCGACAACTCGTACTGGCTCGGCGAGTTCACCGAGTGGGCGTTTGAGGACCCGAATAACAACCGGATCGCAACGCCGTTTGACATCATTTATAGCGAGCCCGATCTGACGGTGACGAACATCACGCTTCCCACGAGCGCCGAGTCCGGTTCGACGATCCCGGTGACATACACCGTCACGAACCGCGGCACACGTGCCACACGCACCAACAACTGGACGGATGGAGTTTTCCTGTCACAGGATCCCTCACTGGACACTTATGACACGGAGCTGGGAACGGCGACCTATGGGCAAGTGCTGGCTGCCGGCGCGTCGTATACCGAGACGGTGGACGTTCATATTCCCGATGGCATAGAAGGGGACTTCGACATCGTCGTGTACGCCGACTCCGATGCGACAACTGACTACACCGTGCAAAGCGACATCGGCTACAACAACTACGGCATCATGATCGGGGCGCCCGACGAGCTTAACCCCTACGACCTGGCATCGGCGGCAATCCGCAGCCTGGGGCGGGGAAAAGTACCACAATACGAAGACGAAGCCGACAAGATCTCTGCGGCGCCGTTGCCGATCGCGCTGGCGCCAGCGCCTGATTTGCAAGTGACGGCAATCAGCACCGACGCCAATGCGGGGCATGTCTTCCAGGGGCAGACCCTGAATGTCACGTACACGGTCACGAACAACGGTGCCTCCACGCCGCCCGATGAGGCCACCTGGAACGACTTGATTTACTTCTCGGTGGGCACGACGCTGAATTTAGAGGCTGACCCGTATCTGGGAATGTCAGAACACCAGGGGGGCCTCGCCGCCGGCGCAAGCTATACCGTCACGGTTCCCGTTCAAGTGCCATCGAACCTGAGCGGTCCATACTATCTCTTTGTCATCACCAACCCCCCGGTTGACAGTCCGATCGGATCGGTCTTTGAAGGTGCGAACCAGAACAACGACAGCAACTACCTCGCCCCGGCCCTCATCATCGATCCGCCGCCGCCTGCTCAGCTTGTTGTGACGAGCATCACGCTGCCTCTCCCGGCGACCGTGAAGTCGGGCGACCCGTTCAGCGTGAGCTGGGCAGTCACGGACGAAAGCACCAATTACCCGGCGATGGGAAGCTGGTCCGATGCCGTGTACATCGGCATGGGCACAACCTGGAGCATAGACGACACGTATCTGGGCGCGGTCCAGGAGAATGGACCACTCGCACCAGGTGGAAGCTATACCAATTTGCTCTCCACCGTGATGCCCTCGCTCACGCCCGGGCAATACCACATCTTTGTTCGCGCGGATATCTACGATCAGCTCTCGCTGCCTCCTGGGGTTCCGGAATCGAGCAAGACCACGGCCTCGGCATCGCTACTGACGGTCGCCGTCGACAGCCTGACTCTGGGCGTGTCTTATTCAACGACGCTTTCGAGTGGGCAAGAGCGGCTCTTGCAGGTAACCGTGCCGGCAGGTGCGACACTTCAGGTTTCAATCAGCTCAAACGCCGCAGGCGCAGCCAACGAGATTTACTTGAAGCAAGGGGCGGCGCCCACGCAGTCAGTCTACGACGCGGCCTATTCCGGAGGACTCTCGCCGAATCAGAATGCGGTAATCCCTTCGACCACTCCTGGTGTTTATTACGTCTTGATCGACGGCAACTCGGAGCCGGCGGACGACACGCCCGTGTCGGTGCTGGCGCAGCTACTCCCACTGTCGATCACGAACGTGTCGATCGATCAGGGAGGCGCGAGCGCCTATGTGACCACGACCATCACCGGTGCCCAGTTCCAGCCCAACGCGATCGTCAAGCTGGTCATGCCGGGCTTCGCCGAGTATCAGCCGCTCATCACGAATTACGTGAACGCCACCGAGATCCTGGCTGAATTTGACCTGACGGGCGCACCCTACGGACTGTACGACGTCCAGGTCATCAACCCCGATGGCGCGGAGGCGATCGCGCCATATCGTTTCGAGATCGAGCAAGTCGTCTCTCCCGAGGTGACGATTGGCGTGGGCGGACCTCGCTTCATTCTGGCGGGCGATACCGGCACCTACAGCGTGTCGTTGCAAAACCTGGGAAACATCAACGCGCCTTACGTTGAATTCAACGTGGGCATCCCGCAGTTGAGCAATGCGTTGCCGACGGACCCGAGCAATCCCAACATCGCAGACCCCGTGAACGTCAACCTCGACGATCTGCCCTACGTGGAAGTGAACACCGACTTGGGAGGCCAGCCACCGGACTCGACACTGGATTCCGAGGTCCCATACGCCACGCTTCAGTCGCAGGCCGACACGGCCGCAAGCGACGGGCATATCGAGATGTCGGGCAACTTGTTCAATGAGGCCGCCGGTGGCTTCGCAGAATTCACGTTCTCCGTGACGACGTATCCGGGAATGGAGGCGGCGAACGACCAGGACTTCAACGCGCTCAAGGCCGAGATCTATGCCGCGTTTCCTGCCTACGCACAGGAGGGCATCCTGAACAACGGACCGGCGGGGCTGGCGCAGATCTCCCCCGATCTGTATGAGGCGTATGAGGAATTCGGCGGCATCCCGTCGCTCATACAAGTTCCCTTCGTCCCATTCCAGTTCGACATCAACGCCTCGGCCACGACGCTGACACAGGCGGAGTTCGTCGCCCAGCAGACCCAGGTAGCCGACGAGCTGCGCGCTGCAATTCTCGGCGACAGCACGGCGCCGCTCGCGCTCCAGAACCTGGCTGCCAATCAGACGACGTTCGAGAACCTCTATCTGGCGGGGCTTGAGGAGGCCGGTGAGCTGTTACCACAAGGCACCACGCCGCCAGTCGACCAGAACCCGCTGATCATGAGCTTGATGGCAACGATGGCGACCGGCGTGCTGGCGGGACCGGCCGGCAGCGGGATCATCTCCAGCGGAAATGTCTCTCAGTTCTTCAGCGAACTGCTCTCCTGGTACGGCAATAACAACGACCAGATCGCCCCGGCTGCCGGCTACAACATCAACGGCAACGAGATTGCCACGCTGCCGACTGCATCTCAGTACAACCTGAACGCCACGCTGCCGACAACATTCGAAGACTTCAACGTTTATGTGCCGTGGGTGCCATATAACGAGCGCTCCGATCTGCCCCCGTCGTTCCAGATCAACGGTGTGCAGGAGATCCAGGGAGAAACGCCGGTCATTCCGCTGGACTTGAGCCAGTACATAGACAATCAAGCGCAGGACTCTGGCCTGGCGTCGATGACTGGACCGTTCACGTCGGAAGACAACGGGTACATCCCCAACGGGCAGGCGCTCCCATTTACGATCAACTTCCAGAACGACCCTACTGCCAGCACGGAGCCGGGTGAGATTCGCATCACGACGCAACTCGACCCCAATCTCGATCCCAGCACGTTCCGGCTGGGAGACATCCAGATCGGCGACATCGATATCCAGGTGCCGAGCAACCTGGGGTTGTTCCAGGGGAGCTTCGACTTCACATCGAGCAACGGATATATCGTGTACGTGAACGCGGGCGTCGACGTGCAGACCGGAGTCGCCACCTGGTTGATCGAGGCGATTAATCCGGTCACTGGGTTGGTAGTCACGAATCCCTCGGACGGTCTGCTGCCGCCGAACAATGCCGAAGGCGCCGGTGCCGGATATGTCACTTACACCGTTGAGCCCTATGGCTCGGCGCCCACGGGAGCGCAGGTCAGTGCGGAGGCGACGGTCACTTTCAACACGGCGGCGCCGCAAACAACCGCGCCGCTGACGTACACACTCGATTCGCTTCCACCGACGACCGCGCTTACCGTTTCGCAGATCGGGTCGAGCCCCAACTATCAGGTGACCTGGAATAGCACGGACGACCCGGGCGGCTCAGGCGTCGCGTACGTGGACCTGTATGTTGCCGAAAACGGCGGCCCGTATCAGATCTGGCAGAGCCAGGTGACGATGGCATCCGGCACGATGATCTATCAAGGTCAGGCCGGAAATACGTATACGTTCCTGGCGCTGGCAACCGACGTGGCCGGCAATCATGAGCTGCCGCCGTCCGGCGCCAATGTGCCGCAGAATACGACCACGGTGAACCTGGGAGCGCTGCCGACGGTTCCCAACACCACACCGCCGAACTTCGGCGAACCACCGGCGCCGACGGTAGAGCCTTCGACCAACCCACTTTTCACCCGGGCAGAACAAGGTGTGCCGGCCGCACCGCCGGCGAGCAACCCTTCAGAATTCATGACGGTGCTCCAGCCCTTTGAGGCTCAGTCGTTCGCGACTGGATTCGAGCAGAGCGACGGCATCATCGGACCGATGGCCATCGCGGAGGAGCCGAATGGCAGCTTCTTGATCAGTGGCGGCCCTTCGCGCAACGAGATCTTCCAGGTCAGCGCAAATGGCGGCGTGATCGGCGCGCCCCTGGCCACGTTGCCCTACCAGATCTTTGCGATGGCGTTTGACAACCAGGGAAATCTCTGGGCGACGACCGGGGGCGGGCCACTCTTGCAGCTTGACCCGACCACGGGCGCAATCCTGAATCAGTTCGGCGAGGGGATCACCCTGGCGCTGGCTGTCGATCCCAAGACGGACCAGATTTACGTCGCGACCAACAACGGCGTCTCGATCTTCGACCCGACGACCGACACATTCACGCAGTTTAGCCGCGACCAGAACCTACGTGTTTCCAGTCTGGCGTTCGACTCGAACGGAAACTTGTGGGGCGTCACGTGGCCGAATTCGACGCAAGTCGTCGAGTTCAATGACGAGGCGCGTGCGCAGATCATGCTCTCGTTCGATTCCGACATTCATTCAATTGCCTTCGGCCAGAAAGGGACCGATCTTGCCAATTTGCTGTTCGTTTCGCACGACGATGCGCCAAACACGCCGGGGGGCATGGTAGCGCCGACGCCGACTGAACTCACGATGGTTGACGTCACGACGCTTCAGCAAGTGGCCGTGGCCCAGGGAGGCACGCGGGGCTTCGATGTTCTGGCCACGTCAGATGGACGGCTCTTGATCAGCCAGTCGCACGAAGTCGACGTGATCGAGCCGGTGGTGCCGCCGGTTGTCGTGGCCACCAATCCACCCGCCGGCAGCATCGCCGCACTCCCCCTGGCGTTCATCGGCGTCACGTTTGATCAGGAAATGCTTGCCGGGGCTTCGACCAATAGCTCCTCGGTAACCGACCCGGCGAATTATAGCCTCGTTGGCCAGACCTCGGGGGCGGCGACGATCGATGCGGTGCAATACAACCCGAACACGAGAATGGCACTTCTCGTGGTATCGGGGCTCACGGCCGACTCATACACACTCACCGTGGGCGACTCCGTTCAGAGCACGAATGGACTATCACTGCTCGCGCCTTACACGACGCAGTTCACGACGGTGAGCGACCTGTCACCGTACGTCTCGCTTGCGTTCACGAGCACGCGATCGGACCGAAACACGGGGACGGTCTCGTTCAACGTGACGATCACCAACACGAGCCAGTTCAATCTGCTGGCGCCCTTGCTCCTGATCCTCACCCCGGAGTCGGGTTTCACCGGTACGCCGCAGAATGCTACGCAGAGCGCCAGCGGAAGCTGGCTGATCAGCTTGAATAGCTCCGTGCCGGGCGGCGTGCAGCTTGCGCCGGGGCAGAGCACGACCGGCCAAACGGTGACAATCAACGATACCAACGCAGAGACGATCGCCTACACAACCGAAGTCTCGGGCATGCCGCCGGCGACGAGCTCGCCCGAGTTTGACAGCACACCGGTGACAAGTGTGACGGCAGGGGCGACTTACACATACCAGGCCGCGGCACATGACCCGGACGGCTCCACGCCGGGATTCGTGCTCGGCGATGGTCCTGCGGGGATGACAGTGAACCCGGTCACAGGGCTGGTAGCCTGGAACACGACGGCAACGACTCCGGCAACCGCAACGGTCGACCTCTTTGCGTACGACCCAAGCGGCAGCTACACGATCCAGCATTTCTCGATCCAGGTCGCCGGCGGGAGCGTTCCGCCCGTGATCGGGCTGCTTCCTTCGGAGGTTTCAGGCAAGGAAGGCCAGCCGCTGGTGATTCCCATAAGCGCGACAGACCCCGATGGCCGCCCGCTCGTTTACTGGGCTGCAAACCTTCCTGGCGGTGCGACTTTCGACCCGTCAACGCATACCCTGCTGTGGCAACCGAACTACAGCCAGGCGGGCACTTACTCCAATGTGACGTTCTACGTCAGCGACGGCGTGAGCACCGTCAGTGCCAGCATCACGCTTTTGATCGCACCTGCGCCGCCTCCACCTCAGCTCGCCGCCGTACCTGACCAGACGGTGCGCGAGGGTGACTACCTGCAGTTTACTCTGCAGGGGAGTGACTCGGACGGCGGACCGGTCACTTATTCGAGTGCAAACCTTCCGGAATATGCCACGCTTGATCCTGACACGGGTGTCTTCGACTGGCCGATCGGTTATGACCAGACCGGCACGATCACCGTGCCATTTACCGTCACGAGCGATCAAGGCGCCTCGACGACCGTGACGGCTACCTACACAATTCTGCAAGCCCCCGCCGCGCCGATCTTCAGCCCGCTCCAGAGCTGGCAAGTAGACGAAGGCCAGCCGATCTCGTTCGTGGCATTCGCCATCGACCCGCACAATCCCACGTTTGAACTGCCCACCCTGCTGCCCGATGGAGCGCTCTCCCCATACCCGACCACGCAGCCGACGGTCACCTACACCGTCAGCGATTTGCCTCCCGGAGCGACATTCGACGCAGACACCGCACTCTTTAGCTGGACACCCGGCGAACACCAGAACGGTACATACAACGTGGTGTTCACTGCAACGAACGACGGTTACGGCGGCCCGCTTTCGACCAGCATCACGGTGCCGATCACCGTTCTCATCGTCAATCACGCGCCTGTGGTCATGCCGATTGCCGACATCACGCTCACGGCCGGTCAGCCCTTCAACCAGGCCGTGCAGGCGGTTGATCCGGACGGCAATCCGATGACGCTGTCGGTCGAGAACGGAATCTCCGGCTACCCGCTGCCGGGCTTGGTGACGCTGACCGACAACGGCAACGGCAATGGCATCCTGCATTTCAACCCGCCGGCCGGCAACCGTGGCACGTACACGCTCACTGTGTTGGCGACCGATAATGGCGACGGTCTTGGGCCGGCCGGGGTGCTCAGCGGCACGTATACATTCGAGGTGACGGTCGAGTCACCGACGCAGGTCCCGGTGCTCAACTACATTGGCGGCCAGGTCGCGGTGATCGGTCAGCCCTTCACGCTCAATTTGAGTGCAACCGAGACCGATCAAGATCCCCTGACTTATGCGGTGAGCGGGCTGCCGGCCGCGGTGGTGCTGACGCCCGGGAACTCATATGGAACGGCCACACTCAACTGGACGCCGACCGCAGCCGACACGGGATCGCATCAGGTGACGTTCACCGTGACGGATACTGGAAACGGCACCGTCACGCAGCCGTCGTCAGTTTCGACGACAATCCGCATTGTTGTTCGCGCGACGGATACAGCGCCCATTTTCCCGGCCGCCGCGACGAGTGCCACCGTTGCCGAAGGCCAAATGCTGAGCCTGACCGTAACCGCTACCAAGGAAGAGGGTGATCCGCTCACGTACACGGCGGCCCACCTGCCGGCGGGCGCCAGTGTGAACCCAGCTACGGGAGTGCTCGCGTGGACGCCGGCCGCGGGACAGGCGGGCAGTTACTCTATCCCGGTGACGGCGACTGACGGCAGTACCAGCAGCACGGAGACGGTGAACATCACTGTCACGCACACCGATTTCCCACCCATCTTCATTCCGCTGATACCTCAGTATGGGCGCGAGGGTTTTCAGGTCCAGTTCACGGTTGTGGCCGGCGATCTCGATGGTGCCCCACTGATCTACGACCTGCTCAACGCGCCCGAGGGCTCGACGTTCAACGCATCGACCGGGTCATTTAGCTGGACGCCTGCTTATGGGCAAGCGGGTGCTTACAGCCTTCAGTTCACAGCGACGGACCCCGACGGCGGCAGTGCGTCCATGAGTGTGACGCTCAACATCGCTCATGTCGTGCGGCCGCCCACGATTAACACGCCCGATCACCAGGCGGCGCTCGGCGTGCCGATGTCATTCCAGGTGCAGGCGACGGACCTCGATGCGGGGACGACACTCACGTACTCGGCGATCAACTTGCCGAGCGGTGCAACGCTCAACGCTCAGACGGGCGTATTCCAGTGGACACCGGGGCCGTCCCAGGCGGGCGCGTATGTCGTCACGCTACAAGTTTCCGACGGTGAGGCAACGTCGAATCAGAACATCCTGATCCAGGCGGCGGTGCAGCCTGTGGTCCCGAGCGTCAAGATCGTGCTGACGCCCAGCTTCCCGGCGATTCCCGGGCAACAGGTCATCATCAACGCAATCGCCAGCAGCGTGGCGCCCATCACCGATCTCGTCGTGACTCTGAATGGCCAGCCACTGGTACTCAATTCAAATGGAGTAGCAACGGTCACCGCGGGTTCGCCTGGCCAGTTGCTCATCTCGGCGAGGGCTACCGATCAGGACGGCTTGGTCGGAACAGCGACGGCCTATCTCCAGGTGCGCGACCCGAGCGTCACGACACCGCCATCGGTCTCGTTCGACAGCTCGGTGCCCAACGCCGTTCTATCAAAACCAACGGCGATTCTCGGCACCGTTGCCGACGCGAACTTGAATTCGTGGACGCTCGAAATTGCCACGCCAAACAATCCCAACTTCACGGTGCTGGCGACTGGTAACACACCGGTCAGTGACGGACCGCTGGCGCAGCTCAACCCGGACGATCTGGCCAATGGTTTCTATCAGCTCCAGCTCACGGCGACGGATTTGAGCGGACGCACCGCGACGACAACCGCCCAGATCGAGATCAACACGTCAACCAAACCGGGCGATCTGGTCGTGACCGACTCCGACTTGAGCGTTCAACTGGACGGCACGACGGTGCTCATCGAGCGCAGCTACGATCCGCTCAACCGCGACGGCAGCGGCGATTTCGGCAACGGCTGGATGCTGGCAAATCGTCAGACGAACTTACAGTCCAACGTCACGGCGACGGGACAAGAGGACTACGGAGTCTTCAATCCGTTTGGCGGCGGCACTGTCGTGTTCCTCACACTGCCGACGGGACAGCGAGTGCCTTTTACGTTTGTGCCGACGAGCTTCGAGGTTGCCGGCCAAACCTTCTACTACCCGGCATGGCAGGCCGAGGGCGGTGTGGGCTACACGCTCCAGTCGACCCAAGCTGTGCTCACGAAGGCGGGGAGCAACTATTACGACCTGACGAGCGGTCAGCCTTACAACCCGGGCAACCCGTTCTTTGGCGGACCAAGCTACACCCTGGTAGCGCCGGACCACACTCAGTATCAGCTCGACGCCCAGGGGAACATCATCGGGGAGATCACCCCGTCAGGCGCTCAGCTTTACATCAGTGACAGCGGCATCACGGCGGCCAACGGGCAGACGATCCAGTTCCTGCGGAATAGCGAGGGGCTGATCACAAGCATCGTCGCTCCAGGCGGCGTGGTGGTCGACTATCAGTACGACGCAAACGGCGACCTGGTGCTCATGCAGAACAAGACGACGGGCGGCTCGCAGCAATACGGCTATTCGCTGTCTGATCCGCATCTCCTGATTGCGGCCGTGCGGAGCAATGGCAACAGCGTCGAGTACACGCCCGGCACGACGGCGACGGCATATATTCAGCGCGATTTAGGAGGCGCCGCTCAGTTCTCGGGAACGACGATCAACAACACACTGGCCGCGGGCGAGACAGATCTCTTCAGCTTCCACTTCGACCAGGCCGAGCTCAACTCGACGGCAACAGGCAGCGTACTCTTGCGCGTGGTCGTGCAGGGGAGTGATGGCCTTGTTCCAGCGATGCCCACAGTAGCTGGTATTCAACCGCTTTCAGTGAAAACACAGGGGAGCACGATCGTCGCCTTGTTCCCGATCGATCAGCCGGGGCTTTATGTTGTTGCCGTCTCCGGCGCGACGGCGTCAAGCACGGGCAATTATTCACTCAACCTGACGGTCGCCGGTGATATCAATGGCGACGGCAATGTCGACGGTAATGACACAGCGTTGTTTGCGGCGGCGCTGGGCAGCTCTGCCGGCAGCGCGAACTACAGCTTGGCGGCAGATATCAACGGCGACGGCACGGTGAACCAGGCGGATGAGGTTATTGTCGCGAGCGACTACGGCTTCCACGCGACGACGGCCACGGTTTCGACCACGCCGCCCGCACAACCCGTTTTCGACCTTGACGTCAACTCGCAAACGCCGCCCGGCAGCGGTATGACAACGGATGCGACTGTGACTTTGGTCGGTCAAACCGACCCGAATGTGACGGTCACGCTGGAGCCCTCCGGAGCCACCACCACTTCAAACCCGAACGGCCTGTTCGCCTTCTTCGGCGTGGCGCTGGCGGACGGCCCCAATTCCTTGACCGTCGTCGCGACCAATTCTTCGGACGCGAACAGTCAGTATACCGAGATCATCACCCGGAGCCTGCCAGGGCTGAGCCCAATTGCACCCGTGATCACTGCTCAGCTTGCCAGTGACACGGGTGTTTCAGCACTCGACAACATCTCATCGAACGACACGATATCGGGAACGATCACGACCGTGAACCCAATCACGTCGTTCGAGGCCCAGCTCGATCAATCGAGCGCCTTCAGCGTGCTCAGTTCAATCTCGGGCTCGACTTTCACGATCACCCCCGCGATGCTGGCGACGATCAATGGCGGACCGGTTGCTGATGGAAAGCACACGGTCACGCTGGTGGCCGAGGATTCGAATGGCAATCTCTCTCAGCCGGTGAGCGTGAGCTTCATCCTGCTGACCACGCCGCCGGCGCCTGTGACGCCACAGCTACTGGCTTCGAGCGATACGGGGATCAGCTCCAGTGACAGAATCACAAAGGACTCAACGCCGACCTTCGAGGTTGCCGCGCCGGCCAATGACATTGTGACGCTTTATGCCAGCGGTGTGCAGGTCGGCCAGGCGACGGCGTTTAACGGTCCCGTGTTCATCACAACGACGACTCTGGCCGCCGGCAATTATGCGATGACGGCGACCGTCGAAGACGTTGCGGGCAATGTCAGCGCCCCGGCGGCATTAGTCCAGATCATGATTATCACGATTCCGCCGACGCAGCCGACGCTTGGGCTTGATACGACGTCTCAGAGCCCGGTGGGTCAGACAACGGTAACCGACCTGCAAGTCGTGAACCTGACCGGAACAACGAGTCCAGATGACTACGTTGCGCTTTACCGTCAGTGGGACCCGGATAATGCGATCGCGCAGACCCAAGCTGGACCTGGCGGTGGCTTTACGTTTGACAACATCACGCTCGCGACGGGCTCGCAGGGATTTATTGTCGTGGCGAGCGACGTCGCAGGCAACAGCAGCCAGTTCTTGCAGACCATCACGACGACGGCGGCCGAGACGAGTGTGCCGGTGATCACGGCGGCTTTGGCCGACGACACGGGCATCTCGAGTACAGACGACATCACGTACGACCCGACGATCACGGGGCTCGTGAATGATCCGAGTGGGATCCAAAACTTCCAGGTGTCAATCGACGGCGGTGCGATGGTAAATGCTACCTCGTACTTGAACGGCGAGGGCTTCACGCTCACGGCGGCGGACTTCGCGACATTGAATGGTGGAACGGCTCTGGCCGATGGCTCGCACACGATCGCGCTACAAGCAACAGACAACCACGGGTTCCAATCAACCGTGTATCACGTGTTTTTCGATCTTGAAAGCACGCGGCCGCTTCCCCCTACCGGAGTACAACTGCTGCCGAGTGACCTGACTGGAACGAGCGGCACGATCACCAAGGATCGCTCGCTCACGATCGAGATGGCCGGGCCGACGAACACGATCGTGACACTGTACATGAATGGCACGCAGGTTGGGCATCAGACCGTCACAAGTCCGTTGCCATTTAACATCGCCGTACCGGGAGAGCTCTCGGACGGGCAATATATCTTCACAGCAACGGCTGAAACGGTCTCCGGTCTGGTCAGTCCGTTCTCAACGCCGCTGACAATCACGGTTGACAACACACCCCCTGCCATCACGTCGTTTACGCTTGATTCAGCTTTTGAAGCGACGGCGTTTGGGCCAAACACGACCGTGATGCCAACGGTTCGCCTCGATGGGCAGACGGCACCGGGGGCAACGGTCGAGCTGGTGCAAACGGGGGCAACGACGACAGCGGACTCCTCGGGCGATTTCTCGTTCTACCCCGTGAACATGCCGACGATCGCCTCTTACACCTTTACTGCACAGGCGACGGACGTCGCAGGGAACGTGGCCACGCTCCCGGTCACCTTTACGCGCGTCGACAACACGCTGCCTTCGAATTTGATTCCGCCGGACGTAACGCTGAATGTTTCCGAGACAACCGCACGCATCGGGGACACGGTGAACATCTCCGTAGTGACCTCCACGCACGACGGCAAGCCGCTGGCAAGCGAGGCGTTGCTGATCAATGGGAACCAGGTGGCGCTGAGTGCAACGGGTACGGCAACGTTGTCGTCGGTTGCTCCAGGCGTGTTCACGATCGAGGCGGACGCGTTCGATGCGGAAGGGAACGAGGGAACCGCGACGCAAACAGTCGTCTTCCTCACGCCGCCGAATGGCATGCCTGCGCCCGTTGCCGGATTCAACGAAACGCAGGTCACGCCGGTGGTGACAACACCGACGGCGATCATGGGAACTGCGAACTCACCGGACTTCTTGCAGTACACGCTGCAATATTCGGTCGAGGGCCAGAATCAGTGGACGACTTTCGGGGGTGGCACTCAGCCGGTGATCAATGGCACGCTCGGAACGATCGACCCGACAACGATGAACGATGGGTTCTACGATGTTCAATTGACGGTCGAGGACACGAGTGGGCAAGTGACCACGGCAAATGAGGTCTACGAAGTGAGTGGGGAGGCGAAGGTCGGGAATTTCACACTGAGCTTCCAGGATGAGAATATCGCCGAACCAGGTATCGACCTTACCGCGACTCGCACTTACAGCAGTCTGGACAAGGACGTTAGCAGCGACTTTGGTTACGGTTGGACCTTGACCACAACCCAGATGAGTGTTGAAACGTCGTCCGTGCTGGGCGCGGGTTTCATTCAGACCGAGACGCAGCTACCTGCTACCCAGGTCAATCCGCTCGGAGGGCTCGGGAGCCTCGCGGGGCTTGGAGGTCTTGGAGGATTCGGCGGCCTGCCGGGCATTGGGTTACCACCGGGTCTGGGGAGCGAGCCCGCGCGGATTCAGTATAGCTTCGAGAACACGCAGAACGATTATGTGACTATCTACCTACCCGATGGGACAACGGAACAATTCTTGATGGGGTTCACGGGTGAGACTTACACCATTGCAGCCCCACCACTGGCAACCACAAGTATCTTTTTCGCGCCGGTTCCAAATACGGGCACCACTGGAACCCTGGTCGCGATGACCAACAACAACGTCATTGTGTCTCCTGCCCAGGTGGGGCCCGTGACCTTCATCGATCAGTCAACGGGCCAGGTTTACAATCCGACGACCTGGAAGTACACCGCAGCCAACGGCACGGTGTATATCATCTCCGAGGCAAACGGCCTTCAGAGTGTTACTGACACCAACGGCAATACGACGACATTCACCGCCAACGGTGAGATCAACTCCGACGGCGCCAGCCTGACGTTCACACGCGATTCTCAGAACCGGATCACGTCAATCACGGACCCGATGGGGGAATCGATCACTTACCAGTACGACTCCTATGGCGATCTGGTCTCTGTCACCGACCAGGAAGGCAATGTCACACGGTTCACCTACAACAGCGATCACCTGCTGCTCTCGGTGTACGACCCTCTGGGCCGTGAAGGAGTCCGGACCGACTACGACTCGAGCGGCCACATCACCGAGATCGTGAACGCAATGGGTGCCGTAGAGACATTCTCGAATGACTTGCCTGATCGGATTGAAACGACCGAGGATGCGCTTGGCGATGTCACCACGACAGCGTACGACGCAAATGGCAACATCTTGGAAGAGACTAACCCCGTGGGGACGATCACGACAAACACGTTTAATTCGCTCAACGAAGTGTTGACATCAACCGTAACCTATACGGATGGCACCACGCAGGTCACGACGAACACTTACGACGCGAATGGAAACTTGCTCTCGACTACAGACCCATCGGGCAATACGACGTCGTACACCTACAACGCTGCTGGCCAGGCAATCTCGAGTACGGACCCCGAAGGCAACACAGCCACCGAGACGTACGACGCGCAAGGGAACTTGACGCAAGTTGTGGATTACGCCGGTGCCACCACGAATCTCGCCTATAACCAGGCCGGCCAGGTCACATCGGAGGTCGCAGGGCCTGGCAACGCAGTGGTTCTCGACTACAACGCGCAGGGACAGTTGACGGCGACCGACTCGAGCGCGGGGCTGCCTCAGACGGAAACCATGAACGCAGATGGCAATCCGACCTCTTCGTCAACGCTCTGGGTCGACCCGAGCGACCCGAGCGACCAGCAGGTTTTGAACGCAACGTATACCTACAACGCCGATGGTAAACTTACCGGCGTCGTCTATCCAAACGGCACCACCTCTCAGACCAATTACAATGCCGATGGCCAACTTGTCGGCGGTACGGATAACTCCGGGCAGACGCTGAGTGTCAAATACAATCTTGCCGGTCAGGAAGTTGAAACGACGGAGCAGGGCAACCTGGTGATCCTCTCGGTCTATGACTTGCTCGGTCGCGTGATTTACCAGACGGATGCCTATGACCCCCTGAGCGGCGTCTTACCCGACGGAACGTATACGCAGTATGACGCGCTTGGACGCGTCGTGGAGACCGAGCGAGTATCCGGCCTCTTGATCGACATCACGACAACCCCGGCGGGGAACAGTTCCAGCTCCTTTGTATCGGATACCGGCGTCATCTCGACTACCACCACGGTGTATGCGCCGGACGGTCTGGTCCAGTCCACGACGACGACGGGTGAGGGCACAACTACTTATGAGTACAACAGTCTTGGCGAAGAGACGGCGAGCATCGATGCGCTCGGAGACCGCACCACTTTCGCCTATGACCAGTTCGGTAGAGAAACTCTCCAAACAGATCCGCTGGGACAACAGACTCGCTTCATGTACGACAGTCTTGGAAACTTGACGGAGACCATTCTTCCCGATGGCTCGATTATCAAGGAGTCGTACGACTCTCAGGGTCATGTGACCTCGGAAACGGACGCGCTGGGGAACACGACCCAGTACGTCTACAACTCGCTTGGAGAGCTGACCGAGGAGATCCTCCCGGCAGTTCCGGACCCGAGTAACGGGGGCGACTTGACCGCTCCCATTTACACATACGACTACGACTCGCTTGGCAATTTGCTCCAGGTCACCGACCCGCTGGGCAACGTGACCAGGTACAGCTATGACCCCTACGGCGATCAACTCACGGAAACCCTGCCCGACGGTGAAACTGATCAAAACTTCTATAATAACAACGGCCAGGTCACCCGCGCGATCGACTTTGACGGCCAGGTCACGCAGTATGTCTACAACAGTCTGGGCGAAGTTGTCGAAGCGAACTATTTTCAGAACTTGTCGCAGGCGAATTCAGGGGTTGCGTCATACAGCATCACCTTCACCTACACCACCCTGGGCCAGCTAGAGACGGTTGATGACCCCCGCATCGGGATGACGACGTACTCGTACAACGTAGCGGGACAGGTAACCGAGATTGAGTCGCCTGAAGCCACGCTTCATTACGTCTACGATCCGGCGATCGGCAACCTTTTAGAAATGTACACGGATTCCACCGACATCAAGTACACTTACAACGCCTTGGGAGCACTCACCTCGACGACGGCCGATATGCTGAACGGCCAGACTCTGACGACGACGCTTGCGACAAGTTATTCATACACGGCGACTGGGTTGCTCCAGTCGGAGACGCTGCCGAACGGCGACACGGTGGCTTATGCGTACGATGCCAATGGCAATCTGACTCAGGAGGTCAATCGGGATCCGAACGGAAACCTTCTGAGCGAGTATGACTACGTCAACGATGCCAACGGCAACCGATTGCAGGCGATCGAGACAACCCTTCAGGCAGACGGCACGCTGGCGAAGACCGAGATTACCTACACGTATGACGCTCTGGGCCGGCTGACGGAAGAAAAGTCACAGGACTTGACGGGTGGCCAGCCGCAGTTTGATTACACCATCGACTATAAGTACGACCTGGCGGGCAACCGGCTCTCCATGGTCACCACGACACCTAGCGGCGTTGTCACTGTCAACTACACCTACAACAACGATTACGAACTGCTGACGCAGGTCGCCAGCAACGGCACGGTAACTACCTACACGTACGATGCGAATGGTTCCCTGCTCACCGAGGTGGTCAACGGGCAAACGGTCGAACAGTACACCTATAACCTTCAGAACGAGTTATTCGCGGCGACGACCGTGACGGCCGCACCAGGCGGGGGAACGCAGACCACCACAACGACGTACTTCTATGACACAAGTGGCAACAAAGTCCGGACCGTCACCGCGGTGAGCACGAACGGCGGCCCGGCCACCGTCACAACGACGGATTACGTCGTCGATCAACTGAACCCAAGCGGCTATGCACAGGTACTGGAGGAACGTGACGGCACGACGCACGCCGTGGAGACGACCTACATTCTGGGCGCCGACATCATTGCCCAGGTCAAGAGCGCTTTATCAAGCATTCGATTTTTCCTGTACGACGGCCACGGTTCGACCCGATTGTTGACGAATCTCCAGGGAACGATCACCGACCGCTTCGCGTACACTGCCTTCGGCACCCCGATTGGCTTCAACCCATACACTGCGGCCACACCTTATCTGTACTCTGGCCAGCAGTTCGATCCGTATTCCGGGCTTTACTACATGCGGGCACGGTTGTATAACCCGGCGACCGGCACCTTTACGCAATCTGATCGGCTCCCTGCCCCCTTGGGCGATGCTCTGGCACTGCACCGGTACGCCTACACGCAAAACAACCCTGTGAATTTATACGATCCCTCCGGGCAGTCGGCGACTCCCACGTCACCAACGGCCATCGCGAGCGAGCTGGCCATCGCCGGCATCGCACTGGGGTTCCTGGGATTTTTCGTACCCGAGCTGGGAGCCCTGGGCTTAGTCGGAAGTGCCGTGGGCCTGGTAGCCACAGCTCTTCAGGCCTCCTTGGATATCGCATCGATCAAGGATGAAATCCCGATCTTCGCGATACTGGAGCGGGCTCTCCCGGTAGTGAACCCCGGGGCGGAGTCGGCGATCCGGGATCTCGCCACACAGGCCATCTACACGGTCGCAATCGACTTGATTGCAATTGTGATCGGGTTCGGAATACCAGGATACACCTTTATTAATACTGGTACTTTCGCGGATCCTCTGCCGCTATTTTCTGCGACTACAAACAAGCTTCTCACATTCCTTGCCGGTCCGTTTTTCGCCCTGGGCTTGTTCTTGGTCCAACTGAGCGCGAATGTCTATTACAACGGGTTACTGGCTATTGACGCGATGAGGGCGTTGAGTTTCACATTCAACACGACGAGCATAGCGGGACCGTTGCACCCTGGCATTCCGAACTATCGCGTCACCGCGATGCTCGGGGGGAGTCTCAATTATGGCTTGATCCTTGAGGAGGGGTTCTTCGGCTTCAGCGGTAGTCCGGCAGCGATTCTTGGTGAGGCGGCACAGGTGGTCGGCGCCTCGGAAACGCTGTTTGACTCAACGCCGTCAAATGCCGCAGTTCTCGCGCACACAATCGTGAATAATTTTGAGGGTGCCAGGCGCAGCCTCCAAGCCAACTTTCTCTCGGGCAACCCCAGTCCTGATTCGATTGCCGTGGCTCAGGGCGGGCACACGATTCTTTCCGGGCAACTCCTGGCGAGTAATCCGGCTTCGGGCGTGATCACTGTGGCTCCGAGCGGTCTTCTCTCGAATAGTGACCCGGAGCTTACCACGCTCCTGTCAGAGGCCCTGGCAATCTGGCAAGCTGCCCTGGGCCGGCCGTTGCAGTTTGCGCCGGCCGTCATCGTCGGCAACCTGCCCGATGGTGTTCTGGGTGAGACTTTCGTTACCAGTTGGAATAGTGCAGGCCAGGCGACCAGCGCTTCCATTATCCTCTCACCCAATGCGGCCGGGGCCGGCTGGTACGAGGATCCGGAAAATGGGCCTAAAGCGAGCGTCTTCACGCAGTCACTCGGCAGCAACGCCGCCGCGGCGCAGCCCGCGTCTGCTGCCTACGGGCATTTCGACCTGCTCACGACGTTATTGCACGAAATTGGCCACGTCGAGGGTTTTCTACCAAGCGATCCCAGCTTTGAGCAGCATGTAGAGACAATCAACGGAACGCAGACGTTTGTTGGGCCAGGGATTTCCGCCCCCTTGGTTGATTCTGACGAGGAGCTCAATCCGAGTGTCTACGCCAACGATCTCATGAGCGCGACGTTGGCTCCCGGCGTTCAAGAGCTGCCATCGGCTCTTGATGTCCAGATCATGAACGTCGTGAGCGGGCTAGCACCGACTGCCCCGGCGACAGGCTCGTCAAGTTCAGGAGCCGTTACCAGCACGAGCTCGCCCGTTTCACCGGCGACCGTGGTGGATCAAGCCGTTCATTCACTCGGCAGCGCCGTTACCAAGGAAAAGAAAGACAAGAAGACGGAGCATGCGAAGAAGCACTCGGTGACGGTGAAAGTGAAACACGCAGGAGCGAGCTCTGAGCACAACGGCTCGAAGCACCGCATCGTTGTCAAATCGCCCGGCAAGGCAGCCGGCAAGAAAGCTACAAACAGGCCTGACGGCGACCTGGCTGTGCACCTTGCGAAACGCGGGTCGGTCATGAAGCAAAAGCCCTGAAGCCTCGCAATCACGGCATGTGCGTCGCACCACCACCGCACTACAGACCAAATCGTTGAACCATTGGAATTCAAGACCAGGGTCTCGACCCAAAATCGAATCGACTCCGTATCGCTTACGAAAATGCATCGATGCTATCATGGAAATCGCCCATTCCTGTGCGACTGATGTGCCGTGCTAAATCGTCAGTCGGCCGCACGGACCTATTCAGACTGTTAGAATTACGCAGTTATCCCAGACTGACAGACGACGGAATTCAGGCATCCGAGTACAGAGGCGAGTGCAGCATGCCCAGGGAGAGTGGAAGATGAGACGCGCTAGCATCGGATGTTTTTGGAGATCACGTCGCATGGATGGGCGTGGAAATGCAACAGGCTGGCGCGTTCGGTCAAAGCGTCGAATGTTGCTAGAGCAGTTAGAAGAGCGCGTTGTGCTCTCGGGCCTGCTTAATGGTAACTTTTCGATCAGCGACCCGTCTGATTCCAATTATGGCTGGACAACGCAGGGAAATGCGTCGATCGCAAATGAGGAAGGCATTCTGGATGAAGGTACAACGGTACAGACCCAGTTTTCTCAGACCTTCACAGTCGCGCCTGGGACGACGACGCTCGAGTTTACGATTGTTGCTTCGGATTTGGTGAGCAACGGCGCCTCGAGCCCGCCTGATGCTTTCGAGGCAGCGCTCTTGAACTCTCAGACCGATCAGCCACTGATTGGCCCGGTGACGGGATTGTCAAATACAGACGCGTTTTTGAACATCCAGCAGTCCGGTGAAGTCTACTATGCACCGCAGGTGACAGTGCCCGGGGCAGGGGCGTCCGGCTCGGTCACCACACTTACATTTCCGGAGCAAATCAGCGTTGACGTTTCGAGCGTGCCAGCTAACACGCAGGCAACGTTGTACTTCGACCTGATCGGCTTTGCTCCAGCAACAAGCTCCGTGCGAATCACCGCAATCACCGTGAACCAAGGGCCTGCCCTCCCGACGGTATCGTTCACGCTAGACCCGGCGACTGACTCGGGCCCGACTGGTGACAACATCACGAACTTCGATCCTGTGAACTTGATCGGTGTTACCGATCCGAATTTGACCGTATCGCTCGAAACAACCGGTAACGGCTTCATCAATGGCACCACGACGTCCGATACGGAGGGTCACTTCACATTTCCTGGTGTCGAGTTGGCCCAAGGGGCGAACACGGTGAGCGTTCAAGCAACGAACGCACAAGGGAGCTCGATGGCTACGCAGACGATCACTATTGATCAAGAGGTGCCGGCTGGCGTGCTCGAGAGCCCGCGCCCAATTCGACGATCACTCAGGATCCGGGGTATGTCGACGTGCAGTGGACCGACGCCGGCGCGGCGCCGATCAATCCGAGCACGTTTGGGGTTGGAAACATCACGGTGACGGGTGCGACGATCGACTCGGTGCAGGATCTAGGCAATGACCTGGAACGCTACTCTTACAGTCAGACCGGCGCCACGCTGCCGACCGGGCCGATCACTGTGACCGAGGTTGCCGGCCAGGTTGCTGATCTGGCTGGAAATACCAATGCTCAGGCGAGCCAATCATTCACGTTTCAGCCGCTGGTCGTTCTCGCACCGCTAGCCAACAACCAGTCGGTGTTGGTGCCGGAGAATACGGTGACCGGGATCACACTTACCGGGTCTGATCCCAACGTGCCGCCGCTACCATTTGGGTTCACGGTCAGCACACAGCCTGCGCATGGGAGTCTATCCGGCACGGCACCGAACCTCTTCTATATGCCCGACGTCGGCTATTTCGGGCCTGATAGCTTCCAGTTCACGGACAGCAATGGTGCCCAGACCAGCAACGCGGCGACGGTTTCCATCAATGTAGTCGGTCAGCCCACTGTAAACGGGCCTCTTGCGCTCGGGGTTCCAGAGAACCATTCCGTGACATTTACACTAACGGGCACCGATCCTAATTCGCCGGCTCTGCCGCTCATCTTTACCGTGATTGCACAGCCACTGCACGGCATGCTATCGGGTATAGCACCATTTCTGACGTATTTCCCAGATGCCGGCTACTTCGGGGACGACCAATTTGAGTTCACCGCTAGCAACAGCACGGCAACAAGTACGCCGGAGACGGTCCCAATCACAATCATCGGTCAGCCGAGCGCAAAGTCCCAATCCGTGACGACGATCGAGAACACGGGGAAGGCGATTGTACTCGAAGGGTCCGATCCCAACTCGCCACCTGAGGCGCTCTCGTACACGGTTACGGTGAGGCCGGCTCATGGCACGCTGTCAGGCACCGCACCCAATCTGGTCTATACTCCCAACAGTGGCTATTCGGGCTCGGACAGTTTCCAGTTCACGGACACAAACACCACGTTGACCAGCAGCGCGGCGACCGTGTCGATCACCGTTGCACCGGTGACAACAAGCCAGCAGCCCGTGGCGGTGAACGATTATTACACGACAACCGTGAACCAGCCGCTCAACGTCGGGCGCCTGGAATCCTTACGAACGATTTGCCCAAAGGGGCTCCCTTGACCGCATCCCTCATGGCCGGTCCTCAGCATGGGGCGTTGTCATTCTACTCTAACGGCTCATTCGTCTACACACCGTCGCTCAACTATGTCGGATCGGATTCCTTCACCTACCAAGCACAGCTCGGCACAACTCTTAGCAATGTCGCGACGGTTTTCATCACGATCAAATCGCGCGTGCAATCGACCGGCCCCCTCAAGCTGCTGCCGGAGACACCTTATTACAATTACGTGCGCCAGCGCTGGAGCAGAGACCCGGCCCGGTTTGACTACTGGCACCCACAAATCGGCGCGATACTGGGGTTAGAGGTCACGGGAATTCCGACAACGCCGAGGAAGATTGTGCTGCCGTCTATACGCCTCAATGTTAACGCCGACCGTGAAGAATATAACGAGAACCCAACGCTATTCGACGAACAGCAGCCGGTTCTGGGCGCGCTCTTCCGCCTGGAAACGCCTCCGGCCGGAACCGATCTTCTGCCGAACACCACTTATTACCAAGAGCAGCGGGCCCTTTACGAGAGCGATCCCACCAAGTATCAATTGAAGAACGTTTACCTGGGCGCTATCTTTGCAATCGAGGATTCTGAGCAAGGCACCATGCCGACGGCAAACGCAGCTCGCCCAGCGACGATTTCTCTCAAGACGGCCGTGCGCATGCTGCGGTGCAAACAGTGCCCAGCAGAATCAGCGAGCTTCGCTCAAGGTAAACGGCGCGAATCGCACTTTGATCACCGCGGACTCTGCCGGAGATGCTCATGCGAAAGTTGCTGCCGGGACCATACCCTCGTATCGTCGCATTCAGTCTCATTTTCGCAGCTTTCACGTCAGGCAAGTTAGAAGGGTCGCAACTTCCAGCTCAAGGGCGGCGAGCGATGGTCGTCGTTGCCCCGGAACGATTCCACCAGGCTCTGGCGAGATTCATCACCTACCGATCGGAACAGCGCCCGATCAAACTCGCATCGCTCGACGCGATCCTCAAGGAAACCACGGGAGCAGACGACCCGGAGCGGCTGAAGCGCTGGCTCTATGACGAGTACAAGCATCGGCATCTACGCTACGTGCTCTTCGTAGGAGACGCCGACATCGTGCCCGTGCGATATATGGTCCTGGACCGAGTGACGCCCACAGCTTTCGACTACGCCTTCTACCCTTCCGATCTCTATTACGCAGATGTTGCTAGACGCGACGGCAGCTTTGACGACTGGAATGCACGCAAGAACGGGTTTCACGCGTCGTATTTTGGCGAAGTGCGCGGCGAGAAGAACAAGAACGATCCGATCAACTTCGATGAGATTGATTACCGGCCAGAGCTCGCTGTTGGTCGCTGGCCTGTTGATTCCGCTGCCCAGGTCGAGCTGTTAGCTGACAAGACGATCGCGCAGGACCGAGCCAATCTGATGATGAAGGAAGCGGCCGCTCGAACTGCGGCGTTCATCTATGTGTCTGGCTGGGTCGATGCTCGCAGACAGATGGACCAGTGGACCCAGGAACTTCCGGCCGGATGGAAAAGCTCGAAGCTCTACAGCGGCGGGTCCAAGGCAGATTCACCCGACGAAGGTCACGTCGCCGCGCTTTTGAACAGGGGTGCTTCACTTGTGTTCCACGTGGGTCATGGCGAAGACAACGGCTGGGTTCACAGCATTCGAGTTCGCACGTTGTCGCACCTGCAAAACGGTGATCGGCTGCCTGTCGTGCTCTCGGCTGGCTGTTCGACGGCGAGGTTTGCCACCTTACCGCCTTATGAGCCTTACGAGGATATCGATGGCGCGAAGCATGCGGGAACAGATGCAGGCGAGGTATTCACGTCACCACCACCGCCGCCATCGCCTTATGCTCGGGGAACCTATAATCAAGCCGGGCTAGGAAAAGCCCTCGTGCGCGATGGAAGGGCTGGAGCCGTTGCCTACATCGGCTGCAATACAGGAGGGCAACCTTGTGGCCTGACATTGCTCGAGGGGTTTGTCCGGACGCTACGCGATCTGCCTGAGCCAACGGTCGGTGACTGCTGGGCAGGTGCGATCAACTATTACTATGACGCCGAGCACCTGGGAGCCATTGTGCCAACCAAGGACTGGTACCCCGCGAGCATTTTCTTCCAGGGTATGAAGTACATGGTCTACGGCGACCCGGCGCTTGCGCTGCCCGGACCGACGTAGACAGATGTATGCCGAGAGACCGTAGTTAACGAGGCTTTTCTTCCTCGTTCTCGCGGCCGCGCTGGCGGTTTCGCTCACCCGCAGCAGAACGCGGCTGGTTCACGAGCCGCGGGACGACTCATTCCGGGTCGTGCCTGATTGCGGGCCGTGCCTGCTCCTTGAGCAGGCCGCCGTGCATCAGCCGCGCCTTGGCTTGAATGCGTCGGTCGTTCTGTGGACTCGCGCGACGAATGTTGCAACATGTCGGATCGGCGTGCGGCACCCCCTTGAGCGCCGGCTTGATGTGTTTCACCAGCATGATGAGCGACGTCGGCACGTGCACCACTTGCGTGTGCAGGGTGAGCAGCAACCGGGGAATGCGGTAAGTTCATCGGACGAGGTCGGTTACCACCGTCGGCAGCGCGTTCGCGAGCTCCTTCGCGCTCTTGCTGCAAGCGCTGCTCGCGAAACTGATGCAACTGAGCGACCTGACGGCGGATTTGCTGACGCTCGGCCTCTTCCACTTTGACCAACCGCATTCCACCGCCTGAAGCTGCCAATTTGGAGAGCGGCATCGCCAGCTCACGGTGATCGTTGATCGTGATGTTACGGTTGATAGTCACATTTCGCTCGATAATGCGCGTTTGCTCGATGAACGTGTTCGCAGGCCTCAGTTCCGGCCGCGCGAGACGAAGAGCGTACTGCTCCCGGACGCCCGCTATCCAGCCCGGATTTTGCCGCACGTTGATCACTGCGTAATACGAAAACAGCGGGTCGTAGTAAGCCGGCCGACCCGTTGCAAACGAGAAAGAGAACCAGGGTGTGATTCCGACACTCACAAAGTTCTGAGCGTAGAAATTTCCAAAAAGGTACTGGTTGGTGCTCGCCTGCACGAACAGGTTGGCCGTCACGGCCGAGCCAACGATGCTGATTGACGGCGTAAAGGCGAAACCCGGCTGCGGCGTAGACCGGTTGAGGGTAATAAACGGGAGCGAACATCAGACCGCGATTGGCGACCGGCAGATCCCAGTAGCCCGGTACGAAGATATAGCCGCTAGGCGAATAGACATAGTGCGCGGGCATCCAGATCCAGTTGGGCTGGACGGCAGCCCAGAAGCCGGGCCGCCAGATATAGCCCGAAGCCTGCCAGGACCAGAAACCCGGAGTCCAATTTACATTGGCCGATGGTGGTGGAGAGTTAGGTCCAGCCTCGAGGCTCGCCGGCGGTGACGGCAGGTATGATTGCTGATTCTGTGATTGGGCCGTGCTTACGGGAATCCAAGTGCCCGCGACCCACTGGTGGCCTCCGTCAACATCATGCCAGTAGCCAGGCACCCACTGGCTATTGGGCGGCGGCTCGCGCCAGATGCCGCTGACCCAGATGAAATCATTGCGAGAGACGTCCCAGTTCCAGTAACCGGGTATCCACTGTACATTCTGGCCGGCTGGCTTCTGATCGGGGGGTTCTTCCTGGATCGGCGCCGGCGGTTGCTTATCAATCATCGGCGATGCTTTGGGATCGTGGACCACCGGCGCAGCGAACGCTTCATGGATCGGGCCACGGGTCATGACCTGAGCACCTTGAGCATCGGTTTGATCAGGTGATGCTCCCTGGGCTCCTGACTGCCCATCAGTTACGTCTGGAACTGGAGTTGGCGCAGCGGGTGGATCCTGTCCGAACGCGGCCGAAGATTGAAGTATGACGGTCCATGCCAGCGTTACGGTCGAAAGAGTGAAATTAAAGAACCACGACCTTTTATCGTCTCGCGGAGTGGCCAATTTGATCCTCCCTGATTCGGCGTCAATCCATCCATGCCGGGCGCATGTCCGTTAGCAACCGGCAGCCCCGCGCAATCGACGGGGTCGGGATTCTACCGCCGCATACCGATTTCGTCTGCCGGACTCAAGCGAGATTTCGACACGTATAAGCGACGAAAGAGGATAGGCAGATTTGGAAAGGAAGATGGAGCAGACGAGGCGCTTTCAAGCCCTGGGCGGATGAGAATAACTCAGGCTGCTTCGCGATCGAACTCCCGGGCTGCGATCGACACGACCGAATCGTCGACGGTGCTGCGCTCTTGTGCGTAGGCAATCAGCAAAGCCAAGTCAGCCAGACGGTTGAGTCGACGAGGCAGACCATCGGCAGCTTGGTGCAGCAATGCCAGAGCAGCCGAAGTGAAGAGGTGGCCTCGAGCTTCGGTGCCGCCGAGCCTGCCCAGGATATATGCGGCAGACTCCTCCTCAGTGAAAGTACCGAGGAGACACCGCGCTGCAAGGCGATCGTTCAAGCCGGCCGGCAGGTCAAGCATCAACTCCGGGCCACCAACCAGAAGGAGTGCGAGATCAGGCCGGCCAGTTGAGTTGAAATTGAGCAAGAGCCGGAGGACGTCCAAGGACGCCGGGTCGCGGATCAAGTGCGCGTCATCGACAACCAAGAGTGGATGTTCTCCGGCCTTCGTCATCAGCGCGAAGTTGTCCCGGAGGTGACGAAGGGCGATGTGCGGCGAGGAGGCTGCTGTTCCCGCGAGGCCGAATTCGTGAGCAACGTGCGTCAGTAGCTCTGCAGGTGCGAGAGCGGGAAAAGGGAGGTATACCGGTAGTGTGCTCAGCTCGCTCGCCAGACGGCGGGCAACAATCGTCTTGCCCGAACCGGGAGGACCAAAAACCATGGCTGGCCCGGCATCATGTATAAATGCATAGTGAAGTCGGCGTATGACCGCGTCGCGGCTGGGCAGGGCAACGTAGAGCGCAGGGTTTGTGGTCTCACCAAACGGGCGATCTTTCAGACCGTAATGAGCCTCGTACACAGGACCTCCATGCAGATTTACACGAAGGTCTCCGCCAACCCCAGAAGGGGAATCCCTCCAGCCTCGAGGACTTCGCGGGCGCGGAGGACGGTGCGCTCGCCGGTCATCCCTTTGTGATGCACCAGTACAGCCGCATCGACCGACCGGTGCAGGAGGGCCGCGCTCAAGCCCGTGAAAAGGGGACCACCGTCCAGCAGGATGAGATCGAATTCACGCCGGAGCCGGGCCAGTGTGCATGTCCAGGCGGGGCTTGCAAGAAAGTCGCGTGGATGAGAGACCGCCGTGCGCATCGGCAGGATCGCGAGATGATCGTCGGATGCGTCGATCAACGCATCCACCAGGGATTTGCCACCCTCGACAACATCCTCGAGCCCGATCTGCGGTCGCAAGCCCAGCAGCCTGCCAACCATGGGGCCGGTCAAATCGCTATCCACGATAAGCGTGCGAAGAGGGTGACGAGAAAGAGCGCGTGCCAGAGTCAGGACAAGTGTTGTGCGCCCTTCGGCACGGTGGCAGCTTGTGAAAAGGATGGCCTTCAAGCCCTGCTGCGTGGCGCAGCGACAAGAAGCTGGGCCATACGCTCAAACCGTGTGCCCCAATTCTGCTCGAGGGTTAGGACGAGTGAAGGCCACTGTAGCTCGACCGATTTTTCTGCTTCGGCCTGCTCGATACGTGTGGCACGGAGTGCACGAGCTGGCAAGTGGGGCGATGGAGGCACTCCCTGGGGTTGATCGGCCACGCTGTGCTCGGCGTAAGCTCGCGCCAGTGCCTCGTCAACTTCCCTCATGCATCAGGTCCTCGCGAGTGTCGTCCGGCAGTACATAGCCGGGAAAAATTACGGGGGTCTCTGCGGCGCTTCCGGCTGCCACGGCTGCGGGCTCGCTGGAAAGCATGACGACCCCCCGTGAGTCGATCGCTGCTTGCTGTGCCAGGCCTTCTTCTCGAGCCGGGAGCAGCTTCTCGGTATGACCATAGTGATCCACCGTGTCCTCGCCTCGGAACGGCTCTGAAATTGAGCAAGCGACGATGCGGTTCGACCGATTAGACCAACCAAGTGTGCACGCCGAGACGATTGGCACCAGAGCCATCAGAGTACAGCCAGCCAGGTAAACCTCGCGGCGAAGACGTCGTCTTGAGCGGTAAGGCCGTTGTCTGGCGCCATGTGCCCCGCGGAGGATCATTCGTGGACGATGCTTGATCGGTCTTGGTTTGATCGCTGGTACCTCGATCATGACAGCCAGCGAATGCGGAAGCATCCGTTGGGATCGATTCGCAGCCGGGTCGGTCAGTACAAGATCGAGATCGGCATGGCTCATGGCAGCACCCTAACGCTCAGAAGAGACCCGTCGCAAGTCGCGGCAGCGGCTTCCAGTTATCGGCCGTCTGGTGCACGTGAGTAGAGTTTGCGGCACGCCACGGCTCGATTGAGTCGAAGTGATTCATCGTCCGCCGTTGCCGTCAAACTTGAACAGCCGTGATGAAAATAACGGAATCGAAAGGAGCCCCGATCGATTTGATTGAGAGGCCGGAAGAATCGATACAACCGACCTCGATCAATTAGCGGCCGCCGCCGAAGAGCCGGCTGAAGAACCCGCCACCACCACCAAACCGCGGTCGCTCCTGTTCCGCCGTATCAGCAGCGATCATTCGTGCACGCCCGGCTTCATATTCGAGTACGGAGCGAAACTGTGGCGCCTGCGCAAGCCGCTGTCGATTATTGCCACCGTTGGCCAGGTCAAGCGACCGAACGTTTGCTTCGGTAATCTGCCCGTTGTGACCTGCCCAGCGTGATTCGACCAGTTCAAGCACGTTCAGGGGGGCAAAAAGGGCTTCACCACGAACGGAGATCCAGTCAGCAGCGGCCGGGTTGGACTCGTCGATCTTACCGTCCAGGCCATACACCAGGCTGTATTCGTAGTAGATCACCCGGTCTTTATCATCCTGGCCGTTGATGCAAGAACCTGAGTTGGCGTGAAGTTCGAGCGAGATCTTGACAGCGCGTGGACCGCGTCCGGGGATGGAATTGTACTTCGCGGTGTACATGTAGACGCCGTGGTTCCATACTTCGTTGATGGTGCCTCTGGGTGGAAAAGCCCGAAGATTAGCAAGAAGGGCCTTCTTTTCACCGCGAATGTGAGTTTCGAGCATCGCGTGTACTCTGGGGGCCTTCCAGTCGCAGGGGTCTAAACCGGGGTGGGGGGGGCCGGGAGGAATGTCATTGGCGTAGTCGCCGATGCGATGGTTGTAGTGGTTTTCACCAAGTTCCGCCCAGAGGGCCTTGAGCTCATCGCGAGTCATGCCGGTCCAGGGGGCCGGGATGGGCTCATTCATGAGGATCGAGGCTACGGCACCTCCCAGGCAGTGGCCGGGCCACCGCGAGATATCCTTGTTCTGGCTATAGGCCGCTTCCCACTGTCGAGCAGAGGTCCCGAAAAGCTGGTCGTATTTCAGCATGGGGGAGGGGGTCATAAAGCGAGTGATCTGACCGCCGTTGTTCTTGTCTGGGCCCACCCAGGTCAAATCATCATAGAGGTTGGGGAACCAAGTGGCGTCGTCGCCGGGCTGGGGAAGGGTTTCGAGTAAACCATTGTCGCCAGGGAGGACGATGTCGTTTCCGGGGGCAATATAGCCTCCCGGCGTAACGACAAATCGGTCGTCGCCATTTCCGGTCATTGTGTCAACTCGGGCGTTGCCGCCGGCCCAAGGCTCGTGAATTGAGTCGCCCTTGGTAGGCCAGTAGTAGAAGTTCCAGGGCTTTCTCGTGCTTTGTGCCTTTTGAACGAAGGCGTTCTCCACCGAGTAGGGCTTCGCTGCGCCTTCCACTTTGAAGGTGTACCACCCGTGCTGGTCAAACCCGATGTCCTGGCCATTCTCTAGCGGTGTGCCATTGGGGCGTTTGAGGTCGACAATCTTGCCCGCCGTCGACTTGATCTGAAGTTCCCCTCCAAATCGCGTAGGAACATACACGCCGAAGTAATGATCGCCGGACTGACCGTCGAGAGATCCTCCGAGCGGGATGGCCGTCGGGATAGTCGTGACTTGCTCGGCTGTGCGCGGTTGCCGCCATCCCATGGACGACAGCCAGCGTCATGATCACCGAACCGCCGAGCCAGTTGCCAATACGCATGCTGCCTCCCAATACCGGTGTGGAATAATACTGAACCGAAGAGCACCGGCCCTCGAGCCCGCGAAGTCGTAGAAGAATCCCACTCCACGACAAGCGCAACGACTCATCCTGACCGACGCGGACCTCCTAGACACACACAACGTTCGGCTTCGAAGCAACCGTTGGTGGATGTCAATTCTCCAAGTAAGGCCACCTACTCTCTTGAAACTCGTCAAAGCCCCTAGAGTTCGTCAAGGCGGTAGTTCCTCGATTTTCTCAAGTTCAGTGAATGAGGACAACGGGTCTGCCGATAACCACAATGGCCACCCCTGGGGGTGGAGAGCGAGAGTCGGCCAAGAAGACCGGCTTGAGGCTTCCGCCACCGTGCCGAGGCCTGCGTGATCGGTTCCCGAGCGCGGGTTGGGGAACAGGTTCACCAGTGAACGATTTTACGCGTTCGGCTGGTGATCCGAACTGTGACGGTGGATCTGGCGAAAAGGACGCTCAACAACCGGCGACCGCACCAGACCATCAGGGGATTCTCAGAACACCGACTCGATCGAGACGGGGACCGTCAAACTCACTCTTCACAAGAGGACATCGCGATGACCAGTGCGGTATTGGTACTTGCCTTGGGTCTGACCGGCCAGAGCCCGCAAGGGCCATTGGCGGCGCCCCAGGGACCCGGCAAAGTGTTGCCAGCAGCGCAGGCCCCAGGAAAGGTTGCTCCGGCTGCCCAAGCTCCGGCCAAGGGTCTGCCCGCGGCTGTTGCCCCTAGTAAAGTGTCACCAACGGCCCAGGCGCCGGGCAAGTCGATGCCTGCGGCTGTCGCTCCGACGAAGGTCTCTCCCGCGCCCAGGCGCCGGGGAAGGGTTGGCCCGCGGCTGCGGCGCCAAGTAAAGTCTCTCCTGCGGCGCAGGCGCCAGGCAAAGTGATGCCAGCAGCTCAGGCTCCTGGCAAGATCATGCCCGCCAGTCAAGCGCCCAGCAAGGTCATGCCGGCGGGGCAAGCCCCTAGCAAAGTCTCGCCAGCGCCTCAGGCTCCTGGCAAAGGCTGGCCGGCTGCTGCTCCCAGCAAAGTAATGCCGGCGGGTCAGGCTCCGGGCAAAGTGATGCCGATGGGTCAGGCTCCGGGCAAAGTGATGCCGGCGGGTCAGGCTCCGGGCAAAGTGATGCCAATGGGACAGGCTCCAGGTAAAGTCTCGCCGGCACCACAAGCGCCAGGCAAGAGCTGGCCGGCTGCTGCCGCTGCTCCGAGCAAGGTAATGCCGGCAGGCCAAGCTCCTGCCAAAGTAATGCCGGCAGGCCAAGCTCCTGCCAAAGTGATGCCGGCAGGCCAGGCTCCGAGCAAAGTAGCGCCTACAGCACAGGCCCCGGCCAAGATCATGCCGGCTGCTCAGGCTCCCAGTAAAGTAGCGCCTGCAGCGCAGGCCCCGGCCAAGATCATGCCGGCTGCTCAGGCTCCCAGCAAGGTTTCACCTGCCGCCCAGGCACCGGGTAAGATCTTGCCGGCTGCTCAGGCTCCCGGAAAAGTTTCTCCGGCGCCCAGGCGCCTGGTAAGAGTGGGTATGCTGGCCCACTCAGCGCTCCTCAAGCACCGGTGAAGGCATCCGGCCAATAATGTTTGCCGAGGCATTTGGCAGACTCGGTGCAAGATCCAATTCCGGTGCAATCCAGTCAAGTTCCCCACGATTGATACCGGCCAGACGGCGACGCCTCTCTTCTGAGATGCGCCGCCGTTTTCGTTTAGAGCGCGATGAATTCGTCCTGAGCGCATTGACACTGCTGCTTTAGATCAACAGCTTTTCCCGCCGATTTGCGCGACGACGCGCTTTGGCTCAAGCTTCGATGATGAATCGCAGCGTTGATGGGGCAAAGCAACACGGTCCGACAATCGGTGGACGTACCGGCCTACGCTTGACTCAGCAAGACTGTGCACGGTTGTCGGGCGTGATCACGCACAAAGGTTCTTGAGATTGCCCTGCTGCGCGATCGACGACACCAGGCCGTGCACGGCCGTTTTTTTCCAGGTGCAACCGGAGTTAGAAAATGCTCAGAAGTTGTATGCGCTCCCGTAGATCAAACAATCAAAGAAAACATCTTCGTGGCATGCGGCTTGAACTGGAAGGTTTGGAAACACGCCTCTTACTGTATTCGGCCCTTGGCGATCAATGGACTTACACGAGCCGCATTACTTACAGTTTCATGCCTGACGGGACCAGTGTGGGGGGAGTCTCCAGCACACTTTTCCAAACGCTTGACGCGAAGTTTCCAGCCACGAGCTGGGAACAGCAAATTGAAACTGCTGCGTCTCTCTGGGAGAACGTCACCAATGTCAACCTGGCGCTGGTCCCTGACGGCGGCGAGCCTGTCGGGGCTACCGGCGACCAGCAGGGCGACTCGCGATTTGGAGACATTCGGATCGGCGCAGTGCCGCTCGGCTCGTCCGTGCTTGCAATCACCTTCGTGCCACCTCCAGGTAATGGCAGTACCGAGGCAGGTGATATCCTGCTCAACTCAAGCGTCGACTGGGAAATCGACTCGAATTACGACCTGATGACCGTTGTTGCTCACGAGTTTGGACACGCACTGGGACTGGGGGAATCGACGGTGTCCACGGCCGTGATGTACGGCACCTATAACGGAATCAAACAGGAACTGGCCAGCGACGATATCAGCGGCATCCAATCAATCTACGGCTCGCCTCAATTCGATCAGTTCAATTCGGGCAGCCAGCGCGATAATTCGTATACAACTGCCACCAACATCAACTCGTACATGAGCAATAATCAGATTGCTCTTCCCGGGCTAGACATCACGACTGCGGGTGACAGCGAGTGGTTTCACGTCAATGTGCCGGCAACCTCCACCGGAACCATGACCATTGCGGTTCAGTCGAGCAATTTGAGCTCGCTGTCGCCGAAGCTACAGGTCTACAACTCGTCCCTGAGCTTGGTTGGAACGGCAGGTACCGTTGGGTCGTTTGGCGCAACGGCCAGCGTCAGTACGAGCGTAGCGCCCGGCCAAGGTTATTACATCAAAGTGCTGGCGGCTGGCGGTCCTGGACCGATTGGCGGTTATGGATTACTGGTGAACTTCGGTTCGCAAAAACAAGCATCGATACCGCCACCGGTCACAGTTGTACCCGAGCAAGCGTCACAGGGGGGTGGCACATCGAACGACAATGCGCCGACCTCATCGCCGAGTGGACTGCTGGAGGACCTTGGTCTGATCAACGTGATAGGCACATTGACCGGTTGGGTTGAGGTCATGTCAACGTCGCCGGATTTGGTCACAAGTGTGGCTGGAGCTCTGCTTACTCAAACCAGCGGCACATTAACCGCGCTGCAGGCTGTGGCTATTTCAATCGCCGGGATGCCAGCTTCAACGCCGGATACAGACGTCATTCAACCAGCTAATGCGAACACAGGAACCCAAAGCACGCCAAGCGGTGGGGCAAGCACAGCACTCGGTGTTCTGCAGGCAATCGATCAGGCGATTGATGATGACAATCTACTCGACGACGGGGCATTGATTGGCTGATTCGAAACCCGGTGATTCGTTTCTTCATCATGCCGGGCGTGTCGTGTGATCACCGAGCTAGGCTTTACACGATGGCGGAAACATGAAGATCTGGACGGGTCTGTTCTATCGTCACGGGATTAGCACGTCATGCTCAAACGATCTTATCCTTTTGGGCGGTTTCATACATGCGGAAATAGCCCACACCGGGACCGATATCACGACTCGTCCCATTCACTGCTTCGAGTGCGCGATGTCACCATGACTCGACATCGTCCGAATCTGGAATGGCTCGAGTCTCGGATGATGTTAAGTGGGAACTCATCTCCGATTGCCTCGTTGCAACCGTATGACGGCGAGCAACTGACCCAGTCGCCGCAGGAACTGGTCATTACTTTCAACGGACTGAACGTGCCGGCTCTTATGGGTAGCTTCGACGTACAGATCGAGGAGCTGAACCGCGACGGCACAAAAACTCCACTCTGGAATTTTGGCGATGCACCGCCTGAGCTCTCGAACGCTGCAGGTACGGAATTGATCATCCCGCTGCAGAAATTCAACGATGGTGATTTCTCCTACGACAATGTAACGCTTCCCGCTGGCCAGTATGAGATCGACTTGGTGGGCGGCACGGGTATCTCGTACGCGGCCAGCGGGGCATTCGGGCCGGGGCCGGTACTGTGGAACCCGAACCAGGACCACCCGATCGGCACATTCGCGATTCTAGGTCAAGGAGCCACGATCAGTCCTTCGGACGGCGCCCTGACTACGGGCCAGACGACATGGGGTTGGCTCGATCCCAGCAATCCCAGCTCAGCGGTTGACCTCTACAAGTTTACCCTTCCCGCAGGCAATCTCTGGCAGGTTGGTCTTGCGATCTCTGCGAACAGCATCGGCAGTAGCTTGCTCACGAATTTGTCTCTCTTTGGAGCAGACGGCACCCTGCTTGCTACTCGCAACTCCGGCACGGGAATTCCAAGTAACCCAAACGATCCCTATCTGTTCGCTGGATTGGAGCCTGGCACTTATTACGTCGGAGTTTCCGGCGCAGACGACGTGCCATACACTCCGGGCGGATATGATCCGGTGCTGGGAATTCCCGGCCTGAACAGCATCGAGCAAAGCGGCGGCCTTTTTGCGCTCAACTTGACTGAATCGCCGCACATACAGGCAACGCGTCTATTGACTTCCACGCTTGACTACTCCCCCTCTGATCAAACCAGCCCGATTGGAATCACTCTGACGTTTTCGGGCCCGATCGACCTTAGCAATCTGTTCATACCCGATGTTCAGGAGTCTGCGCTTGAGGTCTTGGACGCATCAGGGCAGGCCTGGCCGGTGACCGCTGAGAGCTATGAAGTGAGCAATGCCTCTCTCGAGCTCATCTTCGACCGTCCCCTTCCGCCAGGCGGCTATACGCTTGTTTCCCCAGCCGTTGGCGGGCTCGTGGATCTTGCTGAGCAGCGGGTCCTGGGCCCTGGTGGCTCCTCGAGCGTGCTAGCGACCTGGACTGTAGCACCGGCCAAGGAGCCGCCCGAGCCCAATGATCTAGGCATCCTCTGGCCTCTGTCATCGAGCCAGACAGGTTCGACTGAGACCGGTGCATTTTACGAAACAACCGAGCTCGCCACTGGGCAGGCAGTCGATTACAGCTTCACCATAATTGTCCCTGGCTTTCACCAGCTCCAGACCCAGATCACAACGGGGGATGTGGCTGTAGAGATGACCGACGATGGTGTGACGACTGTGCTGGATGGGGGCACGTCCAGCTCGCTTAACAACTATGTGATGCAATTGAATGACGGAGTCTACTCACTAAGATTCATCAACGCGGGCCCGCAAATCGCCATATTCAACTGGCAATTCAAGATTGCAACCCTCGACTGGGAAAAGGTCTTGAACAACGGTATCAGTCAGACTTCTGCATTGTCAGTCGGCCTGTTTTCGCCATCTTCGGTCAGTTCAGGAGGCGATGGCGCCGGCAATTCTGCTGGAGGCTCGGACACGGCCACGGGGCTCTTCGCCTCGGCCTCCGGGAGCGATTTCGCGGGAGCGATGGGCCCGATTCCGAGTACGTTGATGATCACGCTGAACACTGGTTTGATCGGACCTCCGGCGGGTCCGAGCCAGAGCCTTCCGGCGGTTGGTCCTATGGTAGAAGGCGGCTCGGCAGCACTGGCCAGCAGCAGCAACAGCTTTGATCTCGGCGTTGGTTACGCAAGCGCACTTGATTGGAGCGAGTGGCTAGAGAATGAGGAACCACCGGCAAACCTCGATCAAGTGGTTGAACGAGCCGCGGCTGCTGGCCCAATTCTCGTCGCTGGATTGCCTGCTGGTTTGGCTCATCCTGGGGCGTCCCAGGCCGACAGCGCCGCTGCTGACGAGCGAGCGCTTGGGCGAGCAGAATGGCTCTTCCGGCTGGGCGCCCGCCTGCAAGGCTGGCTCGGGACTGCAATGAAGGTTGGGAATGATCGGCATGACGTGATCGTTCCGAGTCAAGCGAAGGAGTTCGTTCAAAATGCATCTGGCTCAAGGCCCGATATTGCGAACGCGGCTCAGGAGAACAGGCGAGGAACATCCACTGCTGGAGTTGATGTTGGTGCCATGGCGTGTGCAATCTTGGTCGGCGCCGCAGCATACAAGCTGCGGCGGCCAGTATTTCAATGGTGGAGAAGGCATGAGCGTATGCTCCGTGCCGCTGGAGAAAGGTCAACTCGGTCGTTGCATCGAGGTCCTCATGCTGCCGTGACGCGATCACACGCAAGAACGCGCAGCCACAAACCCAAAGCAATACGACTAGAAACGCGAGAGGAATGAGGTGGCTCGCCGGGATGTTTCGGCCTCGAGGCAAGCGGCAATTCGATCGTTGAATCAACGTGCTGCGATCGAGCGGATGCCACGTCATTTCTTTTCGTGATGGCGGTAGTGGACAACCTCGACATCCTGGACAAGAACCAAGCCCCCGTCGACCATCTCGTCCAGGACCGGCAGGATCAGCGCGATTCGCTCGCGAGAATCAATCACTTCGATGCGCTCGGGGAGATCGTCGGAGAGCCCAAGAAGGTGCGCACGGTGGATTCTCGAGTGCTTGCCGAAGCCCATGACACCGCGAGTCATTGTGGCCCCTGCCAGCCCCAGCTCCCGACAGCGTTCTACAATCGCTACAGCCAGGTTGCGACCATGCCAGAGATCCTGGCTCCCGACGTAGATTGTCACTTTCTGGGCAGGTCCATCGATGATCATCGACTTCCCCCGCCGGAATGAGAACAGATACGCACCGGCTCGACGGTAAGCAGGTTCGATGCGAGTGACTCTCCAAGCTCGATCAGGAGAGTTTCTATCCGCTGCCATGTTTCCACGATTTCAATGACGACAGGAAGCTCAGCGAACCCGTAGTCACTGAGCGTGTCGTGAACGTGACGACTCGCGCCAAAGCTCATCTCGACAGGAAAGACCGAGGCACCGGCCAGATCAAGGCCCCTTGCTGTCTGCACGATTAGCTCGTAGACGAGCTTTCCACCGCAACGTTCAGCAGCGGCGACGTACATTCGAAGGAGGTAGACATTATCAGGCGTCATGATGAATTTCCCGGCGTATCAGTTTCGTGCATTGACCCAGTCCCGAGTTGCTTGCCAGGGGAATTCAGGTCGTCTGCCGGGGAAGGTAAGCATTGCCCACCGCCAGCGGGAAAATATTGAGTCGATGATGTACGAGCTACCGCGGCTGGAGATATTGGCGCAGAGCGAGGTGCATCAGACTGCGTAAGACCCCGACCGAGTGCAGTTCCAAGAATGACACCGCCAAAGCCAGCGGCAACGCTCCCGAACATGTAAACAAGGCAAAGCCCACGCTCGCCGCGTTCCCAGAGTGTGAGTGATTCAAACGAGTAGGATGAGAACGTTGTGTAACCCCCAAGGAAGCCAACGACCACGACTAACCGCACGTGCAGGTGCGGAGACCAGCGCGCCAGAAAGATAGTACAGAGCCCGATTGCAAAGGAACCGGTGACATTGATCGTAAACGTTGCCCACGGGAACTGGGAGCCCAGCCAGCGATTGATCAAGACTCCTAACCAGTATCGAGCGTTGACACCCAGAACTCCGCCGATTGAAAGTGCAGCGATCTGATACCCCATCTCCATATTCATACAGCCCTGACGTTTTGGCTCGGCGTGTTATCAGCACATTGGTTTCCAGACGTCGTCAGGTTCCTTATTGTGCAAGCGCACGATCATGTGGTCAATCACGGCATGGCGGGGCCTGTGTGCTCAGCCGGTTGAGAGTCGAGGCAAATCTTCAACACAACGGTGGCGTGAGATGATTCACAAAAACACACGGATCACGACCGCCCGAGTCGGACAGGAACATCCAGCGGTTTGCCGTCGCGCACGACGGTGACGCGGACAGTGTCGCCAGGGTGATGCTTTTCGACTTCATTCAGGAGCTCTTCGACTGTGCGCACGCGTTTGTGTTCGACGGCGACAACCAGATCGGCAGATTCATGGTCAAGCGACTTGCGAATGATACCCGGCGCGATTTGCTCAACCCGCAGACGGATCGGTTGGATTCCTGCCTGATCGGCCGGACCTCCCTCCACGAGATCCAGAACGAGCAGCCCGCCACCAGTGGCGTAGACACGCGTGATCCCAAGATCAGCCCGAATAACTCTACCGTTGACGATCAACTGATTGAGGATTCGAGCGATCGCGTTGATTGGCACAGCGAAGCTGATACCGGCCGACTGGCCAACCTGGCTGACGATTGCCGTATTCAGCCCGATGACTTGGCCCTTCGAATTAAGAAGTGGACCACCTGAATTACCGGGATTAATGGCCGCGTCGGTCTGGATGATTCCCTTGATCATCCGACCATTCTTGGCCTTCAGCGAACGATCAAGGCTGCTGATGATGCCCGCGGTCAACGTTCGTTCCAGACCGAACGGATTGCCTAATGCCAGGATCTTCTGACCGACCAGCAAAGTGGAAGAATCGCCAAGCGCGAGAGGAAACAGCTTCTCAGCCGGCGCTTTGATCACGATGACGGCAACGTCTGTGGAGGCATCAGCCCCAATGACCTTGGCCTCGTGTGGTGTGCCGTCAAAAAGTGTGACACGCACGGAATTGGCAGATTGCACCACGTGATAATTCGTGAGGATATGGCCCTGCTTATCGAGCACGAATCCAGAAGCGGTTCCAGTTGATGATTCGTCGCCGAAGAAGCCGAGACCATCGGCCTCCGTGGTGATATTCACCACACCCTTGTTTGCTGCAGCATAGACTCGCACATTGTTTCGCTCGTCGGGATCAAGCTCCTTGAGCACATCTTCCGGAGGCAGGGGAGCCTGGGAATTGGTGACAGAACGCGTTGTCGATGTCGCTGGCTCCTGTGAGGCAGGTTTTGGAGGGGGTGGCGTATCAAGCTGACGCCTTGGTCCAAATGTCTGGGCGGGCAAAAGCCGTCCGGAAAAATGGCCCCCCGAGATAAAAAACACAAGGGTTAGCGTGATGAGCGCGGTGGCAGTATGAGCCGACAGTGTTTTCGCCGGGAACGAGATCTTGCCTTGTTTCATGACCTCACCGTCCATCCTTATTCCAAGGCTCGTTATGACACGAGCCAAGCAAAGCCAAGCAATCTCGGTTTTTATGGAGCAGGAGCCGATGTAATACGCCTCTGGTCGGGTGTTCTATCATAACAAATCCAACAAGTTTGACTGCCCAGATTCAACTGGCGGCTGGAGTGGGTGAGATCGGCTGCCTTGCCCCCGCCTTGTGTACGCGTCATCATGTCAAACTGCAACCCGCCCCGTGTGACCAGAGGAGAAAAACAAGATGAATACTCTTTCGTTCCGCCGTGGTTTGGGCAGACTTGGTTGGGCATCGATGATCTTTGCACTGGTTGCGCTTGCGCTTGCGGATGAACCGCCGCAGTCTTTGCTTCCCAGAGCGTATCTGGATGGAACGGGCCCCGGCTGGCGGCCGCTGGGTGAGGAAGATTTTGTAAGCGTGAATGGCAACCCGGAAACCTGGAGCTGGAAAGACGGAGAGGTCCATTGCACAGGGCGGCCGGTGGGTGTGACGCGGACTCGAAAGATACTGGGCAACTTTGAGCTTGTGGCCCAGTGGCGGCATCTTCAGTCAGGCGGCAACTCGGGAATATTTGTATGGGCTGCCGAAAGCTCACTCGAAGGGCTTAAACCTGGCTCACTACCGCGTGGCGGCATCGAGGTTCAGGTACTTGACCATGGTTACAAGGATCAATACGAGAAACAAACTGGTAAGAAGGCAGACTGGTTCACCACCGACGGCGATGTTTTTCCGGTCGGCACATCAAAGATGACGCCGTTTCCGCCTGTGTCACCCGACGGAAGCCGTAGCTTTCCCGCGAAGCGTTTGAGCAAGGGCGTCGGCCAGTGGAACCATTACTACCTGCGCTGCATTAATGGCGAGATTCGCCTGTGGGTGAATGGAGAGGAAGTCTCCGGAGGAAGCGGCTGTGAGCCGCGTACAGGTTATCTTTGCCTCGAGTCAGAAGGAGCACCGGTTGAATTTCGGCAGTTGCGGATCAGGGAGCTGCCGTGAGGAGGACAAGGCTGAACGGTCCTCAATTGCGAACTTTACAAAACACAAGCTGGATGGTTCCCGATGGCGGACCTTTTAATACAAGGCTTCGACGTATTAGATTGGGCCGGATGGCTTGTAGTAGCTGACCCTACGAGGAGCAGGGATTATTTATGCCGATCGATTCGGGCGGAAAGAACTCAGTCACGGGAGCGGCTTTCGGGCCAAGCATGATAGAACAGTCTTCAAATCGGCGGCGGATTGACCCGATGCCGGACTATAACTTATCGCTTGACCTGGTGCGCTGTACGGAAGCAGCAGCACTCGCGGCTGCGCGCTGGGTTGGACGGGGAGATAAGAATGCCGCCGATCAGGCGGCGGTTGACGCGATGCGACTGTTCTTCAATATGGTGCACATGGACGGGGTAGTCGTGATCGGGGAAGGAGAAAAAGACCTGGCACCTATGTTGTACAACGGCGAATCGATCGGCACTGGCGATGAGCCGGCGGTTGACGTGGCCGTTGACCCCATTGATGGCACCCGTCTGGTCTCCAGGGGGGAGGCCAATGCCCTCTCGGTGGTAGCTGTTGCCGAGCGTGGTGCAATGTTCAACCCCGGGCCGTGCGTCTACATGGAAAAAATCGCGACGGGACGGGAATCGGCGGCAGCCATTGATATCACAGCGTCGGTCGAGACCAACATCAAGCAGATTGCGCACATCAAACGCATGCTCGTAAGCGAAGTCACCATGATGATCCTCGATCGCCCACGCCATGAAGAGATTGTGGACCGGGTGCGAAAGCTAGGGGCCCGGGTTTACTTGATTACTGATGGTGATGTTGCCGGGGCAATTTCCGCAGCACGCCGTGGTACTGGGGTTGACTTGCTTTATGGAATCGGTGGTACCCCTGAGGGAGTTGTCTCGGCAGCCGCGCTCAAGTGTTTGGGTGGAGTGATCCAGGGACGGCTACATCCCAGAAACGACCAGGAGCGTGATGCTGCGATCGCCGCTGGCTATGACTTGGGGCGCGTGCTGAGCACGAATGATCTGGTCAAGGGAGACGACGTATTCTTCGCCGCCACCGGTGTCACTGACGGCGTGCTGGTACAGGGAGTTCGCTTCTCGGCCGATTACGCAACCACCGAGTCGATCGTGATGCGCGCCCGTTCAGGTACTATCCGTGTTATTCATGGGGAGCACCGAGGCGCCAAGCTCAAGCTAGTCTACGGCGAAGAGATGTAGTCGCTGGTGGATTGGCGATTCAACCGCACACATCACCCCGAGCGAGCTTATGGCGTTATTCAGTCTACGAAACATCAGCCTGGCCTTTGGAGGCCCACGGCTGCTTGATCAGGCATCGCTGCAAATCGAGCGCGGTGAGCGGCTTTGCCTCATGGGTCGTAATGGAGAGGGAAAGAGCACGCTCTTACGCTTGATCAAAGGCGAGATTGAGCCTGACGAAGGCGATGTTATTCGCCAACAGGGGTTGATCGCTTCGCTGCTGCCTCAGGAAGTTCCAAGAGATCGAGCAGGCACGGTTGCTGAGCAAGTGGCCATCGGATTGAGAGACCAAGGGCAACACACAGCCGGATTGGATCATCGGGTACAGGCCGTCGTGTCTCGACTGAGCCTGGATCCGGACAGACGTTTTGAGAACCTTTCCTCGGGAATGAAACGGCGCGTGCTGCTCGCCAGGGCGCTGGTCGCCGAACCTGACATTCTGCTGCTCGACGAGCCGACCAATCACCTCGATATTGAATCGATTCGTTGGCTCGAGGCATTTCTACTGCGATCTGGCGGAACAATCGTCTTCGTGACACACGATCGCGTCTTCCTTGAGAAGCTGGCAACGCGAATTGTCGAACTCGATCGAGGGCGACTGTACGACTGGGCTTGTAATTACACGACATTTCTGAAGCGACGGGATGAGCTCTTCTCGGCAGAGGCGAAACAACAAGAATTGTTTGATAAGAGGTTGGCCCAAGAAGAGGTCTGGATTCGCAAGGGAATCGAAGCGCGTCGAACTCGAAATGAGGGACGGGTACGAGCGCTCGAGGCCATGCGAGTAGAACGACGACGACGACGCGAGCGACAAGGAGTTGCACGAATCCAGGCCCAGGAAGCCGAGCGGTCAGGTACTCTCGTCATCGAAGCCAAAGACGTGAGCTTCGGCTACGGTGATCGCAGGGTTGTGCAGAACCTGTCGACGACGATACTCCGTGGTGACAAGGTAGGCATGATTGGCGCCAATGCCGCCGGAAAAACAACCTTGATCCGGTTGCTGCTCGGTGAGCTGTCACCCCAGGAAGGAATGATTCGGCATGGTACACGGCTCGAAGTTGCGTACTTCGACCAGTTGAAAGCGAACCTGGACGAGAATAAGACTGTTCAGCAGAACTTGAGCGACTACGACACGATCCCGATCGACGGCCAGCCCCGTCATATTATCAGTTATCTCGAGGATTTTCTGTTCACGCCAGAGCGATCGCGCAGTCTGGTCAAGTTTCTCTCCGGCGGCGAGCGAAGCCGATTGCTGCTTGCGCGGCTTTTCGCCAGGCCGTCAAATCTTCTGGTACTTGATGAGCCGACAAATGATCTCGATATCGAAACGCTTGAACTGCTCGAGTCATTGCTTGTCGCCTATCAAGGAACAGTGCTTTTGGTGAGCCATGACCGTGCGTTTCTGAACGAGGTTGTGACGAGTACGCTGGCAATCGAGCCGGATGGTCGAATTGGGGAATACGACGGCGGTTACGACGACTATCTGTGTCAACGACCCGAACCATTGGCCGTGGAGAGAAAAGCTGTTGCGAACAGAGAATGGGCGCAGAATGTCAGGGTGCCCGAAAAGCGGAAGAAACTCAGCTTCAAGGAAAAGCAAGAGATGGAAGTCTTACCAGGCCGGATTGAGAGCCTTGAATTGGAGCTTCAAGAGCTGCACGCGACGATGGCTGATCCGTCGTTTTACAAACAGGAGCGAGCTGCGATTGCACATGCAAAGTCTCGTCTCGAGCAGCTTGAAGAGACACTCGCGGCTGCTTACAAGCGATGGGAAGTCTTGGAAGAAGGAGCCGAATGACTGAGAGTCGACCCAAGATGGTTGAGGTAATCGCGCGTTGTCATGCAGTGAGCTTTTGCAAGTTCTGAAAGCGCCTGGTAGGTAGCCCGGCACTCTGCACCTTCAACACTGGACGGCTGCGCGGGGCTGCGAGACAATAAGATGAGCCTGTACTCGACCGTCGAATGATGGCGGACTGACTCTTTTCTGCTTGCGTGGGGCAAGGCCAGCGGCTTGACTGTTTGTGCAATCGTCTCCGGAGCTTTTGCCGATGATGAGCCACAAATCACCGGTGCGGATGATCGCTGGTCTGGTTACATTTGGGCTGGCCGGGCTGCTGGGAATGCAGCCCGAGACTCTACTGGGCCAGATCAGTCCAGACGCATCGGCCCGACGGCTCAAGGCGGGACCTGGGCTTGAGTCGACCCTGTGGGCATCGGAACCGATGCTGGCCAATCCCACAAATATCGATGTCGACTCACGAGGCAGGGTATGGGTTACCGAGGGGCTGAACTATCGGCTCAGCCGAGGGCGCAATGGACGGTTTCGCCGTGACGAAGCGGCTGACAAGATCAAGATCCTCGAAGACACAGATGGTGACGGTAAGGCAGATAAGGTGACGATCTTCGCCGATCGAATTTTTCCGGTTCCGATGGGCATTGCCGTTGAGGAGCAGTACAACCAGAACGGAAGCTACAAGGGCTGCCGCGTATACGTGGGCAACAGTCCGGACCTCCTCGTTTTTGAAGATAAAGATGGCGATGACAAGGCGGACAATCGCTATCCGCTGCTGACCGGGTTCGGGGGTGTTGATTCCGACCATGGCGTGCACGGGATGGCGCTCGGCCTGGACGGCAAGCTTTATTTCACCCACGGTGATGGATGCTGCTCGGTGCAACATGATCATTCTGAGCGACAGCAGAATTTCGATGTGGTCGACAAGAGCGGGCGCCACGTCTGGACCGATCAACTGGCCAACACCCTGCGGGTTAATCGTGACGGAACGCAATTCGAGATTATCTGCGACCGTCAGCGGAACAACTATGAGACATCACTGAACTCATTCGGCAACATCTTCACGAGCGACAACGACGATGACGGCAATCGTGGGTGCCGGGTGATCTGGGCAATGGACGGAGGTCATTATGGATATCACACGCCCGGAAGCCCGCGTCATTGGGGCGAAGAGGTTCCAGGCAATGTCCCCAAGCTGGTTGGTACCGGGAATGGGAGCCCATGCGGAATCATGGTTTACGAAGGCAGTTTATTACCTGCGGAATACCAAGGAGCCGTGCTTGAGGTTGATGCGGGCACACGGCAGATCAACCTGTTTCCGCTAGCCCGCAAGGGTGCTGCATTCCGCACGGAGTACAAAGTGTTCCTGTCCGGGGATGATCCCTGGTTCCGCCCGGTTGATGCGTGCACAGCACCCGATGGCTCGGTGTTCGTGGCGGACTGGTATGATGCCGGCGTGGGAGGGCATGCCTTCAGCGATCAGACGACGGGGCGTATCTACCGGGTGACGCCCAAAGGCCACAAGACCGGGAAACCAAAGATTGACATGGGCTCGGACGACGGGCTCCTCACTGCACTCAAATCACCGAACATCGCGACGCAAGATGCTGCGCGGCGAAGTCTTATCGAACGGGTGAAGCTTGAGCCAGGGCGGCTTCCTGGCAGTCCGCAAATCACAGCAGGCCATGATGTTCTTCAAGGGCTCATGAAGCTCACGGAGCCTGGAAACAAGGATATCGATCGTGCACGCGCCGCTTGGACACTTCACGGAATTGCCAGAGGGGCTGGCGCCACCGACCACTCGGCGCTCAAATTATTGAAAGACGCGGATCCCCGCCTCCGAGAAATGGCTGTTCGGATGCTCGGGCGCGACTGCCGTGAGAACGGCAAGGTTGAGTACACCAAGCCGGAAGCCAGAGAACAGCCACCTGCGATCGCCTATATCGAGGCATTGAAGGCGATGGCCCTTGATCCCGACGCTGGTGTGCGGCGTGAGCTGATCCTGGCATTTCGCAACTTGTCGACGAATCAAGTCGGCGATTCTCTGCAAACGTTGACAGCAGCATGGGACGGTCAGGATCGGTGGTATCTCGAGGCCCTTGGGCTGGCACTCGAGAAACGTGAAAGCGACTTTGTGTCAACGCTTTTTGACGGCAGTCTGTATGGGTCGCTCGATCTTGAGAAAACAGGTAATAACGGCGACGTTGCACTTCCGCCTTATTTCCCAGTCGACCGAAACGAAGCTTTTATCGCAGTGGGAACACTGGATGAGGCGGTCTCACCGGTGAGTAAATACCTTGGTTTGACGTGGCGAATCCATCGGCGTGAGGCATTACCGCTCATCGAGCGAATTCTACCGGCTCTGCGCAGTCCAGTTGCAGCAGACTGCGGATGATATCTTGGAACGAATGAGCGACCCCCAGACGGCTGATCTCGTCGCGAAGATGGTCACGCGGACGAGCGAGCCTGTACACCGGCGAGCGCTCTTATCGCTGCTGGCCCGCCGGCTTGGAGGTGATTGGAACAGCGCGAGCACTCACCCAGAGATCATGAAAGCCATCGAACAAACGCTCAGCGACCCGATTACTCAACTATTGGGAGTCGCACTGGCTGTCGCCACGCGCGACCGGCATTATCAGCAAAAACTCAGGACTTTAGCCGAAGATCTCAAGACCTCTGAGGGGAGTCGGATCGCGGCCGTAGAGGGGCTTGGCTCGTTTCCGGACTCATCACAAGAGGTATTTGAGCGATTAATCCAATCGGTGCGGGGCAAAGCGAGCTCGAATGCGACTGCTGAGGCAGCGGTGCGTGCAATCGGCAAAGTCAAGAACGACGGAAAGCCGCTAATCGCACTTCTTTCTGCACCGGATTTCCCGCTCGGTCTGCGCAGAGAGCGCTTCGGAGCCTGGCACGGATTCGTAACGGTAGCCGCGAGATTCTCGACCTGGCCAATACCGGCAAGCTTCCCGCAGACCTCAAGAACGTCGCGACGACGTTGGTCCATACAGACTCCAACCGGCAGGTTCGCGACCAGGCTGCAAAAATCCTACCCTTGCCCAAGACGGCAGAGGGACAGAGCTTGCCACCAATCAGTGAATTGATGCGCCGGCATGGAGATCCAGAAAAGGGGAAGGGCGTTTTTTTCAAGACTGGAACGAACTCATGTTCGGGCTGTCATCGTGTGCAGGGTCGTGGGCAGTGGATTGGGCCTGATCTCTCGACGATTGGCGTCAAGTATGGCCGCGATGAGTTGATCCGCTCGATCCTCAGCCCGAGCGACTCGATCGGCTACAGTTATCGATCAGTGGTGGCAGCGCTATCAGACGGCCGGGTGATCACAGGGCTCTTACTCGAGGACACTGCAGAAAAGCTGGTGATCAAAACGGCTGACGGGCAGCGGATTTCTGTCGACCGGCATTCGATTGAGGATCGGCGGACAAGCGATGTATCACTTATGCCCGAGGGCCTGGCGCAAACCATGACCACACAGGAACTGGTTAACCTTCTCTCTTACCTGTCGAGCTTGCGGCAGCCGGTGAGCATCGTGGGCCAGTATCAGGTGGTAGGCCCACTCCGTGAGCCGGATGGCACGAGGCGGATCGACGCCGGTTCCACACTCAATCTGAACGTAGCTGTTGCCGACGGGCGGGGTCAGCAGCTCTCGTGGCAGAGGCTTGGTGCAAATGCCGAAGGACAGGCGGATCTGACACTGATGAGCAGCTCCGACGCGATGCAAGCAGTCTATGCGATTGTTCCTGTTGTGTCATCGCAAGGACAGCAGGCGAGATTGGTTATCGATACAACGATGGAAGTATCAGCTTGGCTTAACGGCAAGCCAGTGGTCTTCTCCTCAGACCGGCAAGATCGAGGCGAGCCACGAGCTGCGCTGGTCGAGCTGCCCAGAGGGTCATGCAGATTGTTAATGCGGCTCGTACGCAAGGATGCAGCCAAATCGCAAGCAGTTATCACGACGACATTCATCGCGGATCAACCGGTTGGATTCGACTCAAGGGCGGTGATGCCTCCCTGACAGAACCGGAAGCTGGCATCGACGGATGATATGGCTGTGGGGGCGATGGTTCACCGCGGGCGGGGTTTTGGAACAGAACGTCAGGTTGAACGCCTGACCTACTAAAAGATCAACACTGTGACGCACCTTGTTGAGGCCGAACTATCTTCTTCTCGAATTGCCGTTGCCATTCCGTGTTTCAACGAAGCTGCAGCGATTGCGAGCGTGATCGAGCGGTACCGATCCATGCTTCCAAAAGCGGAGGTCGTCGTTTTCAACAACAACTCGACTGACGGGACGGGTGAGATCGCGCGCGGGCTTGGAGTTCGTGTCATCGATGTTGTAGAGCAGGGTAAGGGGCATGTCGTTCGAGCCGCATTCCGCGCGCTCGGTGATTTCGATGTTGTGGTCCTCACCGACGGCGACGGAACTTACCCGGCTGAGTCTGCTATGTTGTTAGTTGGCCCACTCTTGGTGGATGCTGCGGATATGGCTGTTGGCGCGCCGGCCCGTGCCTGGCACCGGCGCAATGAGCCCGGTTCGAGGCGCTGGAAACCTGCTCATCCGGGCGGCTTTTCGGATCTTGATTGGAAGGGGTACAACGGATTTGCTTTCCGGTTATCGCGCGTTCAATCGTCGGTTTCGCGAGGCTGTTCAGCTCCGTTCCACTGGTTTTGAGATCGAGGCTGAGCTTGCCGGCGAGGCTGTTGCGCACCGCCTCCGTGCGGTTGAGATCGCCATCGCCTATCACAGCAGGATTGCTGGAACCGAGAGCAAGCTACACGCATTTCGAGACGGGCGAAGAATCCTGTTGATGATATTATTTCAGAGCTTGCGGCTTCGACCCTATCGACCGGTGCTAGCGTGGCTCGTGTTCTGTGGTTTGCTCGCGGTCTGTGTAAATCGAGGTTTCGCGGTGGTAGCCGGATTTGGCCTATTGGTGCTATGGGGGCTTTACTTGTTTGACTTGAGGGCTCGCCAGCGAGCTGGTTTCACGGATCAATTGCCGTTTTGAACGACTTTCGCATTGCCAAGACATGGGCACCTGCAGGATGATTCAAGCTGCTGGCAGCGAATCGGCGACCAATCCTTTCCACAAGGCTTTTGAGACAGAACACGAACATGTCCACGCGGGTGCGATGGCTGGGTCATGCAGCCCTGATGTTTCAATGTGACGGCCGAACGGTTCTGATCGACCCATTCTTGACGGGGAATCCAACGGCGGCCGTCAAGGCCGATGAAGTGGATGCCGACTTGATCCTGATCTCTCATGGACATGGTGATCATGTTGGAGACACGGTGGCGATCGCAAAGCGCACCGGCGCGACTGTTGCATCGAATTACGAGATTGGCGAGTGGCTCCAGCAACCTGCGCAAGGTTTGAGAGGTGAAAAGGTGCACGGGCTTCAGCACGGCGGCAGCTTTCTCTTCGAACAAGCCGTGCGAGTCAAACTGACACTGGCATTTCACGGCTCCGTCCTACCTGATGGCACCTATGGCGGTAATCCATGTGGTTTCGTGGTGACCTGCCCTGGCGGCACCAAGATCTACGATGCTGCTGATACCGCGCTTTTCGGAGACATGGCACTGATTGGCGAACAAGGGCTCGACCTTGCCATTCTTCCGATCGGCGACTATTACACGATGGGGCCGGACGATGCTGTTCACGCCGTCAAGATGCTCAAGCCCCGGTTTGTCTTGCCTATCCACTACAACACGTTTCCGCCAATTGTACAGGATGCGCACGCCTGGGCGACCCGGGTGAAGAACGAGACCGCGGCCCAGCCAATTGTGTTGCAGCCGGGTGATTGGTTCGAGATTCCCAAGGCTTGAAGCAAACGAAGTGCAGGAGCTATTGCCCTGATTCAACCAGACGGCAGGATGCCGCCAATTCACGTGCCATGGGGCCCGGATGGCTTCCTGGAGCTCATCTTGCCGACTTCGGTACCGTTTGCCGGCGCCGAGATTAATGTCGTTTGGCCCGATTTGAGCAATCCACTCAATGAGTATGAGTCGGCACTTGTAAATGCGATTGAGTCACCGCTAGGAGCGGAGCGGCTAGAAGAGCAATTGGCTCCAGATTCGACCGTGGCAATCGTGGTCGACGATCCCTCGCGCTGGACCCCAGTGCGCGAAGCGTTGCCAATCGTCCTCAAGCGGTTGCACGCTGCGGGGGTTCGTTCTGAGAATGTCACGATCAGCGTGGGAGTCGGCCGTCATGCGCCGGTTAACACAGAAATGATGCGGCAGCGAGTCGGCACGGTGATCGCCGATAGTTATCGATGCTTCAGTCCACCCGTCGACGATCTCTCAGCCTACGATAACCTGGGGCAGACCCCGCAAGGGGTTCCGGTACATGTTTTTCGACCAGTGGCCCGAGCCAGCCTACGGATCATGATTGGCTCCGTGCTGCCACATCTTCAGGCGGGCTTTGGGGGAGGCTACAAGCTGATTTTTCCGGGCACAAGCCATCGGTTGACACTGGGGGCGTTGCATCGCCAAGGAATTGAGAGGCACGCAGACCCGGCGCGGTTGCTCGGAGGCTTTGCCGCAGATAATCTAATGCGTCAAGCGATTCGTGCAGCCGCGGCACGATTGGGGCCGTGCTGGTCGATCAGTCATCTGGCTGGCAGCCGCGAGCAAGTATTTCGAATCGCTGCGGGGCACCCTGAGCGAGTGCAGGACATCTTGGCGGACGAAGCTCGGCGGCGGCTTCAGGCACCTCAGGCTTCGCCCGCGGACATCGTTATTGCAGGAAATAATCCCTGGCCCGGTGACCCGATGCAGAGTTTCAAGGTGCTGCTCCATCATCGGGCGGCGTGTGCGCCGGGAGGAGTGCTTGCGGGACTATTCTGGACAGATCCAAACGAAATTGATCGATCATTTCCCATGAACGCACTTCGCAGTATTGCCGCGACTGGTAGGGCAGGGGGGTGGGCTATTCAAAGGTTACTACCGGTGGCGCAGCGAATTGCTGAGGGCTCGAGATCTCCAGCGGCGTTCATGCTACACTGGGCGCGAGAACTTGTCGTTGACCGGAGTGTTCTGGTTTATGCGCCACCATTACGAGAGCGCATCGGCCCACGGCTGGGCCCAGTTCGGCTCTTTGCCGAACTCGATGCACTCTGGCAAGCAGTTGGCACCACGATCAAGTCCAATCGGACAGGGCGAGCTGATGCACCCGTGCGCATCCGAATTTTTCCCCAAGGGGGTCTTTCGTATGCACCTGTTGGGCAAGGGCTACTTCAGTACACGTCTCCGGCAGCTCGTTTCCCAGGCGCTGCACCGTCCGATGAGCCCATACAAGAGCCATAGCGAGCGTGCCAGCCTTCTGTGGCCCTGATTGAGTTCAGAAGCTCCTTCGAGAAGCCGTAACGGGCAGACCAGGCAGTACCTCGATCGCGTACCAAGCTATTGACGTCGGCAACTCGTTTGAGCGCAGTGGTTGCGGCGAACTGGCTACGTGCTTGTGCACCGTCCTGGAGGAAATACTCTTTCCAGAAAGCTCGCCCGCCGAGAACTCCGGAGGCGCCCGCTTCCAGGGCCATCTGGACTTGCTTGTAGTAGTCCGGGTAGTCGACGCCCGCCGATAGAAGGACCCAGGGTCGTTCGCTGGATGCATTCAATGCCTGGAGATTGTCGCGAAGCTGTTTGTCCGAGTCAGTGCCCAGATTGCCTGGAAACTCGGCCTTGTAAATGTCGCAGAATCGGCTGAGCTGGCGGGCCGAGTCGATGACTGTTGCGGCTTTGCGGCTGACGAAGCTGGGATCGCCTTTCTTTTCCCCTCCGAATGGAAACGCCACGGTCTCGAGCAGCATCAGGATGTCGTGTTTTTTGCATTCGGCATAGACATGCTCAATAAGTGCGAACTGGTGCTCGGCAGAGTGGGGTTCCGTGGGCTCGTACTGAGCCAAAAGCTTGACGGCGTCAGCACCCATGAGCTTGATCTTCTCAACGCTCCAGCCCGGTTCGATCAGGCCCAAGGGAGCTCCCACTTTGTTCTTGGGGCTGCCGGACATCTCGACACGTACGAGCAGGCCGGTCTGCGGGCCGATCGCACCCGCGGCGACGCAGGACCAAGCTCCATAGTAGGCGTCGATCAGCACGCCGGAGGCCGAAGGTGCCAGGTTCTTGGCCAGATCAACCTTCGCCTCGACAATCTCGCCGTACGTGGGCTCACGATCCTGACCTTTGGCTTTCAAAGCCTTGGCGGCCATTTCGATCATTGAGCTGTTCTGATCGAGGGCCACCATTGTTAGTGTTCCGTTGGGGTTGCTGATTCGCTGCAAACCACGGAGTTTGCCCGGTGTCAGACCCTTGCTCATTAGGACGACGGCACTGCAATAGTTCGAGTTGTCTACAGTAGGCATCGCAAGTGACCTCCTTTCGGGTGACGATTGTAACGCCGGTAGTCAATTATTCCAAGGAGCACATCCTTGTCGTGAGTGCACACGCAGTCTAGCGACAAAAACGTTGCAGGCAGATGCCCGGCATGGCCGATACAACCCATGTCGGTTGGAAAACCGAACCGGTCAGGGACGACTCGGTAACGGCCTGAAAACGGCGGTCGCGTCCAGGGACGGACTGGCGGCTTGCGGGCCAGGGGCCAGGGACGGCCTGTTTGGCTTCACGACCAGAAAGACGCAGCGCACCCTCTCTTGCTACTGCTCCAGGCGCAAGGACGGCCCGAGATTCTCGGACGGCTTGGTTGAGACAGTGGCCGGAAACGCTGCCAGCGACCGCCCCTCGACGGCACGAACGGTCCTAAAGGCCGGACGGCCGCCGGCAGGCGGTCGATTGTCTTTTCAGCTCTCAGCGTGCTCCCACGCCGATCAGGAACTGCGAGCCGTTCTTGAGCGCCCGCTGGCAGAAGAAGAGTTGATTGACGGGCGCCTTGACAAGCGTCGAGAACTCACTGACTTTGTCGTGGAACAACTCGCAGCGCAGCTCGACTTTGCCATTTTCATCCAGAGGAGTAACCAGCGACGTTGTCAGCGTGTAGCCGTTGCCGAGAATGCAGGTGACCGCTTCACCATTGACGACGCGCTCACTGCGGGCGTCCAGAAGCTTGAATCCACTACCGGGGAGCAATTTGTCTAACTGACTATGAATGTTCGAGAGCCTGGAATCGACCGTCTTGGCACCCGGCGTTGCCAGCACTCCAAACACGGTGACCTGCCGTGCGATGTCGTCGCCATCGTCGTTGAAGCCAGCGCGTGTGACGTGCACCCCCGAGAGCAAAGCTGCCATTCCGCCCATGACGATGACCGCCAACATAAGCCCGAATCTAAACCGGCGGGAGAATCGTTTTGATTCAGCCATCGCATCACTCCTTCATGGCAACTTTAGGTGTGGCAAGGTATTCAGCTTCGTTGAATACTTGAGACCAATCGAAGGACCTCTCGTCGCCATACCAATCCACATACTGGCGACCAACACCAGCAATGATCGCCTTCGGAGTGCGATCAACGACTGAGGGGCTTTTCGGATCCGCGAGAATGACGACCATGTGACCCGGTTCGATATCAACGCTGGGTAACGGAGCTGCCACGTGGTTCGGCGTAGTTTGACTCAAGGATACCGGATTCAATTTGGCAACGTCTTGTTTTGATGGGATGACGAGCCACAGTGTCAAGCCAGCGACCAGAAAGACAGCGGCAGCCCGAGCAACGTTAACAACACCAATCGATGACCAGAATCGAGAATGGAATGATGGGCTGAGGGAATACCCGGTGGGTTTGGTTTCAGGTTTGAGAACCGAAGTTCCAGACGAGCAATTCCAGGAAGCTGGCCGTGATGGTGCCGCATCTTCCTGCAATGTTGAGCTTTCGAGTGAGTGAGCTACTTGTGACCACAGGCTATCCCACACGTCGGGCGATAGCTCGGCCGGACGGGTTGCATTCCACAGGAGGTCGAGCTGAGTGGCTTGCCTGGCCCAATTGGCACACGATGAACACCGGCTCAAATGGTCGGCTAAATTGACCGTGTTTCGTGTGTCGGTCGGTGTGGCCAGCTCTCGAATTACGTCCACGCAACGCATCGTTACAGAACCTTTCCTTGAACTTTATCCAAGGCCGGAGAGCTCATCCCAATCGAGCTCCGCCTGGAGCTTTTCGCGGGCGGCGTGAATGCGACTCATGACCGTGCCAATCGGAACCTCTTGTGTTTCGGAGATTTCTCTGTAACTCAAGCCCAGTTCAGCAAATAAGATAAACGTGCAACGAATGGTTTGGCTGAGACGGTTAAGAGCCCGGTCAAGGGCAATACGCAAGTCCTGCTGATGTAATCGGCGAGCCGGGTCGTCGTTGGTCGTAGCCTCATAATGTACGAGGTCACCATCGCTCCCACTTCCTGTACTAGGCCGCCGCTTGCGCCTTCTCCCCCAGTCGAAAGCAGTATTGATCACGATTCGCAATAGCCACGTTCGAAAGGCACTGCGACCATCGAAATCGGCCAACCCTGCAAACGCCTTAAGCATTGATTCCTGAACGACATCCAGTGCATCCTGTTCGTGGCCAAGCTGCCGATAAGCATAGCGGTAAGCATCGCTTCGGTAGCGCCGGAACAGCTCCTCGCAGGCTGAGTTATCCCCGCCACGCGCAAGCCGCACCAGGGTTTCGTCGGGCGTTTGCACGCCGGTAACGACCTCGAGCATTCTTACACCTTGAGTATCAGACGTAGAACCTCTCTGTTTTATTCGCCTTGGGGTCTTCGCGGGGGTCTTTCTAAAAGCGTACCTCAGGTCGGGATTTCTGCACAGGCCCTGGCGTGGCTTGGAGCTCCTGGGTTGCCCAGCCGCAGGAAGCACTAAAATCAGTTAATCCTCCCTTGACCGGTTTTGGAAACCCTTGCACAATGCGGCCCTCAAGTTTCAGGAAGGTCGCTCCCCAGGCACTTACCACTTCTGAATGCCGTTCTTCCGTAGCTTGAGCAGTACGTGGTGGCAAACCGACACCAATGCGACCGATGGACCAAATGGTACCAGGTCAGCGGCGTGGGCTGGTTAGCCCGGCCTGAGATATGGATGACTTCAAGGGACCGTCGGATTCCTCGCAGGGAGTTCATGGAGGAGACTTACCGTGATGCGTCGGTGTCCAACTCTCCTGGTGGCCGCTTTGGCCTTTGGCACGGGATTGCAATCATTATCGGCGCGGGCCGATGGGCTGGCAAACTATACGTTGACGAGCACCAACGGCTTATCTGCACCGTCTGGTCCTCCTCCAGGGACGGCGCCTGTCACACTGCAGGGCACTCTGAGCAGTGGCTCAGCGACGGTGAGTGTGCCGAGTGCGACTGGGGTCAGCGTCGGGTATGAAGTCACCGGCACTGGTATTCCAAACGGTACGACGGTAACGGCGCTTGGGTCCGGCGGGGCGCAGGTCACACTGAGCCAGAGCGCGACAGTGAATGGAGGCGAAAGCCTTACTTTCACACCAGTCATCGCGCCTCCGCAAGTAGTGGCACTCATTGACCCAGCCGGTGGTGTTGTTACGCCGCCTTCATCTTCGACATTGGGTCCACTCACTATTCTCTCAGGATCACAGGGATTCAACGCCAGTGGAGTTTATGACTATCTCGCCAATACGACTCAGAATGGAAGTCCGCTGCAAGCGCTTGGACTTTCCTTCTACGGCCAGGGGTTAGCATCGCTGGCCAATGGCGGCATTCTCAAGTTTTCACTGGACGTTGCCAACCAGAACTCTCCGCCACAGCTCGTTTCTCAGACTTCAGGTGTCACGATCGCCCTCCAATCTTCGGATAACTCCTCATCTGGTTCGAGCAGCGATACAGGCACAAACACCAGTACGGGCGGTGGCACTCAGATCGGTACTGCCAGCATACCCGAGCCGTTATCCGTGCTGGTCTGGTCAGCTCTGGTAGGTGCTGGACTACTACGAGCACGCGTGTGGCGCAAGCGAGACCCAATCTAGAGTGACCGCCCGTTGGAAAGTGCGACGACCTGGCCGATACCGACGCTGGCAGATGTATTCAAGGCGCGACGTGCGATTGCGCCTTATCTGAGGCCAACGCCAGCCATTGAACCACCTGGCCTTGCCTCATTGCTTGGCTGCCGGGTTGTGCTCAAATGCGAAAACCTTAATCCAACCGGTGCGTTCAAGGTCCGCGGGGGAGTGAATCTTGCGGCAACACTTACACCTGAGGAGCGTACACGGGGAGTCGTCACAGCGTCCACGGGGAACCATGGTCAGTCTGTCGCATACGGCGCGCGACTCTTCGGCTGCCGCGCAGTAATCTTCATGCCGGAAAGCGCCAATCCACTCAAGGTTTCTGCAACAGAGGCCCTCGGGGCAGAGGTTATTCAAACAGGGCATGACTTTGATTCAGCCCGGATTGCCGCGGAAGAGTATGCTGAGCATCATGGCTCCCGATTCGTACACTCTTCGAATGAACCACTTCTGGTCGCCGGCGTTGGAACAGCCGCGGCTCGAGTTGCTCGAATCAGCTCCCGATCTTGACGTCATCTTTGTGCCGGTGGGAGGTGGTAGCGGAGTCATGGGCGCGGGCGTGGTTGCACGGGCTGTGAACCCAGCAATCAAGGTAATAGGCGTGCAGGCGGAAGGTGCACCTGCAGTTTACCGCTCATGGCGCGAAGGTCGCCGTGTCGTCACCGAAAGTGTAACAACCTTCGCCGAAGGACTTGCGACTCGAGAGCCATTTGCGATGCCCCTGGCACTCTTTCCTCGACTGGTGGACGAAATCATGCTGGTGCGCGATGAGCAGATCGCTTCGGGTATTCGTCTCCTGGTCCAGACCTGTCGGCAGGTGGCAGAGGGGGCTGGTGCGGCCACCGTTGCCGCGGCAATTGCACGGCAAAGTGAACTCGCCGCCAAGAACGTCGGCTTGATTCTGAGCGGTGGAAATATCACCATCGAGCAACTGACGAAGATCTTGAACGGGCAGTTTCCGTGATGGAATCAAGCTCGACTTGTACTTACAGTTGCCGCTGCAGTTTTCGCAGTAAGTGAATCTCACCGCAGTGGCAAGCCTCGTCGTGCAGAGCATGGAGAATCGCAAAACGAACCGGCACCTCGGTGTGGTCGGCGGCTGGTTCATCCAGTGCTGACGCGCTTAGACCCTTGATGAGTGACGTCATTCGCTCTTGCTGCTCGCCGAGACGAGTGACTACCTCGACGAGTGCAGGCCAGCGGTCTGCTGGAACATCCGCAGGATGACTATCCCAGCTAAAGAGCTGATACCAACCCTTGGGAATGTGAGGCGCACGCCCGAGAGCGTTCATTGTCAGCCATTCCAGCAGTAGATACGCGTGTCCCGCATGCCACAGGATCGTGTTCTGTAATCCGGGCGGAGCCCAGCGAGCATCTTCCTCACGGATATTATCAAGCAAACGGAGTGTCTTGCCGCGAACTTCATCGAGAAGAAGAACCAACGATTCATCAGGCATGAGGTTGAATCCTTCCGGGTCCAGCGTTTATTGCCCGGTGAATCCGCGGCGTTCAACGTTGCTGCTAGGAATTCGGAAGCCTTTCTTGGGAGGTTTCTTCTTCTTGAAGTCGGGGTCGACAAGCGGAGCGATCTGGGGCCTTGAGCCCGAGTTTTGATCGATGAACTGGATAGTGGAGTTTTCGGCGAAATGGGCTGCACCCGTTCTGGGGTTGAGACGTACAGCTTTAGCCAGGCCCTGCGTGTCCGGCTGGCCAGTGGCGAGCTGTTGTGCATAGATTACTCCACGTCCACCCTCGCCGAATGCGTAGACCTGGTCTTTCTCCGAGTCATACGTGATCACATCGGCCTGCAGACTCTTGTCGCTGCTGTAGACAGAGGCTTTTTCCCAGGCTTTCACGTAGTCGCGAGCAGGAGTGGATGGGGGTGAGCCAACCGGTGGTGGCTCAGTACGAACACGGAGAGTTTGTGACGTCAGGAACATACTATCCGCCGGCAGCCTGTCGAAGTTAAATATCCCCTGGGCGTTTACGGCTTTGGCACGAGCGAGCTGGATGTTTCCAAAGAACTCATACCATTGAACCTCAGTTGGATCACGTTCGCTGGTCGATCCGAAACGACCCCTCATTCCTTTCAAGAAATGGATCTGAGTCAAAACCAAGGGTGGTAGCTCGCTGACCTCAGCATCGGCCGGTGCATCAGTGCGTTGTGGCTGAGTTGAGGTTTGGCTTCTGGCTGACGACGTGGTAGTTGAGCGAGTTGTCTTTATAGAAGTCCGGCGAGAGGTAGGTGTAACAGTATGTGCTGGGCCGCTTGGTTTGGCACCCGGGGAGCTACCGCCGTCCAGATTCATCCCCTGCGCTCTGGAATTATCGCTCCGATCATAGAGATATACTTTCCCCTTCCCAGGCACGTGGAAATTCCCGGTGCGCCGATCGTAAACCAACAGCTCATTCGCCTCGATGCGTTGCTGCTGCAGGACTTCAGGACGGTCAGGGTCAACTTTCCGGTTAATGCCTATTGCGTTGCGATAACATTCGATGATGGCGAGCTGGGGTTCTTCATCAGTTGGTTTGTCACCGCTGCCTTCGACACCATCAGGCCCAGCATCTTTAGACTTCGGTTTATTGAGCGCGCCGAGCTGAGCAAACGGAACGGGTCGGTCGGTGTAGGCAATGATGCCTTCTTCACCGCGGAGTAACGCATCCTCGAGTAGCGCAGTAGCAATTCCGTAGAAGTCAGCGCGGCCTGCTGGGTTGCCGTCAGGGTTGATCGATTTGCCGTTGAATTCCATACCCTCGCTAAAGTGGATGGTGGAGAGAACTTTCTCACTCATGGGACGGCCAGCGCGGGTCTTGGGCTTCGAGTCGACAGGCGGGGCAGGTGCAGTGTCCGGCAGATCCGTTTGCGACGACGAAGACTCTCCTGTCGAGCTCGCGGGTTTTAACTGGCCACGGGTGTTTGTTTGTGGCACATCAGTCTGCACTAGCAATGATGTTGCAAGCGGCTCATCGGCGCGCGTGCTACTCATGGTGTCACGGGAAGGCAGCGAGCTGGTTGTCTTGGGGCCCACTGGCGGAGCAGGGGGGGCAGCCGGTGAGGCAGTCGTCCTGGTGGCGAGCTGCGTGAGTACCCCGGGACCTTCAACCCAGGCTTGGTCGGTCGCTTGGTTCAGGACAATGACACCATCACCGCCTGTGGCTGTAATGGTCTTCTCATCGTTTTCCACTCTTGCAGGGGGAAGTGGACCTGCGAGCGGTTTCGTTTCATGGGGGTTACGTTGAAAGACAAAAGTGATCGCTTTGTCCTTGGCTGGATTGTTCAGGTAGAGCGCTTCTCCGGAGGCATCCTGGCCTTTGGTTTTTCCTTCGGCGGGATCCTGGTGAACGGCGACGGAGCCCCACAACCAAGCCTTGCGAATTTCCGACTGCTGATCGCCCAAAAGGCTGTCGGATGAGCCGGGCTTCGAAGCCGTCGTGGAACTTGTCTTTGTCTGAGCTGTTTCTTTGCGGGCAGCCGTTTGGCCTGGTGACTTCGGCGTCATCTCAATCTCGACCCAGATCCCATCAGCCGAGCCAGTCATGAGCGGCTCTGACGGTTTCTTGGGCTCCTCAGCATTGGCTGCAACTTGGTTTTCCGCAGGAGCGAGGTCCTTGGCTGCGCCTGATGCAACGTGATTGGCATTTGCTGGAACAGGTGAGCTGTTATCAGGAGAGGCGGAAACCGGCTGCGATTGGATAAACACTGCATCGACGTATTCGCGACCGATCATTGTTTTTGCCGGTGCGAGCAAGTGGACATCACGGAACGCGAGAAGTCGCTTGATGTCAAAGCCGCCGCCGCCGATACTTGCATCCTCCGAAGCCGGACTATCTTCGGGTGTCCGGGCATCCTTCGACGCAGGGACTAATTTTGGCAGGAGCCACACTCTGATTGACCTGGCCGAGTCGATGGATGACCCCCGCAAGTTATCCATAAAAACAGGACGATTTCCGGTGAGCAGGATGATTTTCTGCTTGATCTTGCCGTTGGTATCGACCTCATTTTGGACAGTGAGCTTGTCTTGCCAGATGGCGGTTCGGCCGACGGGTTGGCCACGGCCAGGCTGAATGTCAAGACGACCGGGACCGGTAGCGACAACATCGGCCGAGTCAAATCCGAAGCCTTTGTCGTATGTCGTTGCATCGATTGTCCGGATGTGCGTGATCGACTTGACCTTGCCACGATCGGGTGAGTCGACGTCTTGAACCAGATCAATTTTTTCGAGCTCGAGCGGACGAGTAAGGTCACCCCGGAAGTAGGTCAGGTCTGGCTTCTCGGGAGCCTGGCGCATGTGGATAAGCTCGTTACATCGAAGCTTGATCCCATCGGCTGGAAGATAGAGCCAGACGGCGTGGCCAGTGGCGTGAGCTCGCTTGAGCGTGAGACCTCCGAAGAGCCCGGACTTTTCGGAAGCGGAAGGTTTGTCAGGCGTACTGGCGCTGCTGCTCTTACTATCTGCGTCTGGGCTGTGAGAGCTATTAGCCTGAGCAAGTGTTTCGGGCCCGGTTTTTACGCTGCTTTTAGCCGCAACTGACGATAATTGCGTTTCGGGTCCAACGACCGGGTTTTCCTTCTGACCACTTGCGGGCTGGCCTGTTGCTGACTGCGGTGGTGGTTCTTCGGAGGGAACTAACATCAATTTCAAACTGTCACACGTGAGCTGGCCAGGTTGTTCGTCAACATGACCACGTAGCACAACGACATTCCTGTCAAACGAGACCAAGGTAGGAAGCGGCAGAGCAGGGGGCCCGACCAGAACCGGTGCGCGAGTCTTTGCCGGGAAAACCCGCATCTTGGAATCGCATGTCAGATCGAGCGGAATCGGTTGCTGCTCGGGGGCCGCTTGTGCCTTTCTGTCCAGCCCGTCCGCAATCTGGACCTTTGCATCGGCCGCTGTTTTTGTGGGCCTTTGCCGTGGTGCTTTGGCGCCGGGCATCACATCTGATTTGCCGACGTCGTGCATGATAACGTGAACATTTTTGAATAATTCCAGGTACTCCACGCCGTCGAATCCTGATGAGTCGCCGGGTGTTGAGTCATTGCTCTTTCGAAGCTGGACCAGAAGGCCGTCACCGCTTGTGACCATTTCCAAATCTCGGATCACGACATGCGATTCCGATGTGATCCGCTGGGTCGGCTCATCATATTCAAGGGTCGTGAGCTGGTCGATCGTCATGTCGTCTGTGGGGATATTCGGCGTACTTTTGTTGTCGTGAATGACAACGTTGGGCTCCAGGCGAACATGCTTGACCTTGAGGGCCTCACCGTCGGGACCGCCGCTAAAGCCCAAAGGCTGGTTCAGATCGATGACCGCCCGATCACTCGTGATTGTCTGGACCTTCCTGCCGTCGCGTGAGGTCATGATGACAAGGAATGGCGTGAGCCTGAGGCGTTTACCGTCGTATCGTACGCCGTTTTCTTCCTGGATTTGCTCCATTTCCTGGGCGTACATATAGTAGCCACGCTCGGCGCTGTAATAGCGGAAATTCAAGTGGTCGCCTGTGCTCCAATGACCGGGAGGCATCGTTGCCTTCGCAAGTCGGATGGACGCTCGCTTCGAGTCGGAGTCATGGCGGATCCAGATGTCCGGGCTCTTGGTCCGGCGGACGTTCGTCATCTGGCGCACCAGGATTGCAAAGACCTGTACGTAGCCGAAGTAGCACCCCACCAGGAGGCAGAAGACGGTCACGGCCTTGAAGGTCTTCTTGAGCACGAAAGAGATCCAATTCCACTCGGGATCGTGACAGCGAGAAAGAACAGTGCCATCAACTGAACTACGAGACCTGTAGTCTATGTTGTGGACCGAGGCAGGAGATTAAATCCCCGCCACGCTAGCTCAGACTGGGCTTGTCAGTTCCGATACTTTTCCGACGGCACCGATCAGATTCGACCATATTCCCTGAGATTTCAGGATAACCTCGACGATTTCGCGGATTGTGCCATGCCCTCCACGGGCTTGAGTGATCAAATGAGCTACGGACTTGACTTCAATGGCAGCGTCAACAGGACATGCCGCCAGGCCAACAGCCAGCAAGGCAGGTAGATCAGGAAGGTCGTCTCCGACATAGCAGACCTGCCGAGGTGAGAGCCTGAGCTCCGTGATGAGTGTACGAAGCGGAGTTTCCTTCTGTTCGTGGCCCAGGAAAACATGGGCGATCTTGAGGTCAGCAGCACGAAGATTGACTGCCGGTGCTTTTCGACCGGAGAGTATCGCCGATTGTTTGCCAGCTCTGTGCCACAGCGAGAAAGCCAAGCCGTCCCGAACATGGAAATGTTTGGTCTCGACCCCGTGGTTGTCCAGCACGATTCTGCCGTCCGTCATGACGCCATCAACGTCGGTAACCAAGAGCTCGATTGCCCGGCACCGCTCGGCCAGCTCGGCCGGCGAATTGAGAGCCATCCCTCATTACTCCCCAAGGTCGCCCGGAACCAGACCGATCAAGTCCGTCACATCGATCAGGCCGACCAGGTGATGACCACGGTCAACCACAGGAAGCTCGCTGATCTTGTGAGACTTCATCAACTCGATTGCCTCGGCCAACGTGGCCCCAACATGAATTGCGTAGGGATCGGCTGTCATGACGGTGCCGATGGAACGATCAAGATCGGCCTCGCGCCGTCTCTCGAAGAGCCGAGCGAGGTCGCTGTCGGTGAAGATTCCCTGCAACATGCTATCGTCGTTTGTGATCAGGATAGCACCCGAGCGCCGACGTGGTCCAGCAAGCCGAATGAAGACAGACCGAACAGTTTCATCAAGATGCGCACGGCGAATTTGCGGCCCCGTGCGCATTGCATCCTCGACGCGGGTCAGCTTACGACCCAAGCTACCAGCAGGGTGATAGCGGGCAAAATCAGTGGCGGTGAAGTCGCGCATCTGGCTGACCAGCAGCGCAAGTGCGTCGCCAACGGCCATCAAAACAGTGGTACTGGCTGAAGGCGCCAAACCTAGCGGGCAAGCTTCTTCGATCGGGCCCAGCGTAATGCACAAATCGGCAGCCCGGCCGAGCGAGCTACCAATTCGCTCGGTGATCGCAATCAAGATCGCTCCTAGCCGGCGCAATGCGGGGATTAGCCGTATGACTTCGTCCGTCTCGCCACTCTGAGAAAGGGCGATCACAATGTCATTCGAGCGGATTCGCCCCAGATCCCCGTGAACGGCCTCTGCGGGATGAAGCGGAAATGCTCGAGTGCCAGTAGATGCAAGCGTGGCTGCCAACTTCTGGCCAACCAAGCCTGCCTTTCCCATGCCTGTAACAATCACACTGCCGGACGAGCGATAAATCAAATCAGCGGCCCGGGCAAGTGTATCATCAAGACGGTCACGAACGCGCTCAATAGCCTCAGCCTCAATCCGCAGTACTTCGCGCGCAAATGCCAACCCCTCGACCTCGATTTCCGAGGTCAATGATGCATCCGTTATCATCGCCATCGTGGGCCTCCCTGCCCTTTCGGCGCCACCCTTGTAACCAGCGATGCCGGCTAGCGGAGGAACCATAGCCCAACCCTGTTTCCACGTCAACGCAGGCCAACTCGATTCACGAGTAGGCTTTTTCGACACTTTCCTTACTTAGATCGACCGACGAGATTGAGAAAGTTTGGAGACTCTGGAGAAACAATCGGGGGTATTTTCTGCGCCCATCTCATCAAGCAGTGCCGTCGATAATTTCACAGTGCTTGGTTGTCAGAATGGATTGTTCCTTTTTGCGAAATGTAGGTGGATTGGGAGCCGTCGCACGGCGCGCACGACCAGCGACGATTTCGAACCGGTGGAGGACATGCCAGATCAGGAGGGCAGAAAGTGCAGAGTAAGCGAGTATGCTCAGCACGCTGAAGAAGATTTGCCAGAAGAGACTGTTATCCATGGATAGAACTGACCAGGAACTAGGCCAGTGTGTATTGGAGAGATCCTCGAAGAAGTGAGAATCGAGGACCAGCTTGGAGGTCTCGTAAGGCGTGAACCCTGGCCAGAGTTGAGGAGCATATCCGAACTTCGAAAGCATATTCAGCATGCCTTGGCCGAGCACGTTGATGAGCAACAGGCAGGCTAGGGTCAGGAACTGGGCTCGCCACGTGGAACGGAGTTGAAGCGAGATCCAGAGCCCTAGCGCCGCGGCGCTCGAAGCATAGACTACCAATGCCAGAATCAGCAGAGGAATCGAGAGCAGGTTAATTGATCCCAGAGCGGCACCCAGGACGGCCAAGAAGATGATCACTCCAGCGAAGAGGTATCCTCTTCTCATGGCGCCGATCATCTTGGCGAACACGATTTCGCGGCCCGTCAGATCTGTTGCTGTCAAGCTTACCCAGGTGTCTTCTTCATGTTCCGATGTAAAGGCAGCAGCCGCAGCACCCGTCACTCCCAAGATGCCGATTATGTAGATCAGCGGCACAACCCCACGAACGAACCACAGAAATGCGATGCGATGGCCCCACGCCAAGTACTGTCCTCTCGGGGCGCTGCTGCCATACTCCCATATTTCGTGGATTGCCAGGGAAGCAAGCCAGTGGGTGTTATAGGCAAGAAAACCTCCACCAATTAGCGTCAGTACCAATCCGACGAGTCGCGCAAACCCGCCGGGACGACCAGTGTAAAGCTCCTTCCAGAGCATAGGTCGTTCGCCCAACATGGGTCGGTGCCAAAGCCGACGACGTGAATGTCTGATCGGTGCAGGTAGAATCTGCTGAGTAAGTGGCCTTGCTGTATTCGCCGCCAGTTCGCGCTGAATACGCCTCTTCCTCCGGAAGAAACGAGTCCATTTCGCTCTGGATTCGCCTTCGGAACCCTGACGGCGAAAAATCGGGCGCAATTGCAGTGCTGCGACAAGCGATAGGACAAACCCAAAGGCCGTTTGCAACCCTATCATCCAAACTATGGTCGCAACTTCCGATTTTGTGCCCATGCCCCGAGTCATGACAGTGGAAAAAAACAACTCACGGGCAACTTCGATAGGGCTACTGGCGCCAAGCCACTCGGAAAGCCAGTGAGCAGTCTCAGTAAACGCGGGCCAGACTGAGGTGGCTATGACGCTTCTCAAGACGAATGGAGAGAACAGCCAGAGGCACTCCAATCCAAAGGCGATAAAAAATGCCTCGCGGACTCTCTTGGCGATTGTCGAAACCCAGATGGAAAGTGAAGCCAGGAACCAACCTGTGCTGAGGGTAGCTCCGACCGAAAGCAGAACTAGCCGCGGGTCAATCCCCCCCATGAGTACTAGCAGACTCAAGACGGGTAAGCTGACACCAAGAAGAACAGCCACGTAGAGCATGCGTACCAAGAGCTTGCCGAGCACAATTTCTGCACTGGTCAACTGGCTTGCCATGAGATAGTGCAGAGTCTTGCGTTGCTTCTCATCTGCAATGACGCCGGCAACCAACGCCGGTGTGAGCAGCAGTACGAGGATCTCCTGACCGATCGTGATTGCACAGAACGTCGAGAAGGCAAACCACGGCACCATCTGGGTTGTCAGATCACCACCAGTCTCCGACGTCCAGACAGCGTGAACACCCCAGAGAATAACAAATAGAATTCCTGCGTAGAACGCCCGGATCAGATAGAAACGGCTGCGTCGAGCGGTGGCCATCAGCTCAAAGTTGAAAACCGGACCGGGTAGCATCGATGAAACTCAAAGTCCTGGAAAAGCAGGCTCGTTCTTCAAGAGGGCAAAGTCTCTGACGAACGTCCAAGATACCCGGGGTGATCCATTCGTGCAAACGAAGCAGGCTCGTCGCTCGGTTAACTGAGTCTTTTTACAAGCAGGAATGCGCAGTCAGATTGGTTTCATGGCTATTTCAGACTATTATAATCGCGTCAATGTGGATTTATTGCGGTTAATTCCACCGGATGCGGTTGTTGTACTCGAAGCTGGTTGTGGCACGGGCGCGCTGGCTGAGGCCTATCGCCGGATTAACCCTCGTGTATCCTACATCGGCGTTGAAAAGTGCGCAGAAGTGGCTTGTACCGCACAGTCGAGCGGTCGGATCGACCGGGTGATTATCGGTGATCTGGAGGAAGTCGAGCCCCGGGAACTTGGCCTATCCGAAGAGCAACCAAGCGTAGACTGTTTGGTCTTCGGCGACGTGCTCGAGCATCTGGTTGACCCCTGGACCGCACTGATGAGGCTCTCGCGTCTCGTCCGCAAAGGGGGGCAAATTCTCGCATGCATTCCCAACGTCCAGCACTATTCCGTGATCGTGAGCCTACTGCGTGGGCAGTGGGATTATCAAGACGAGGGACTCCTGGACCGGACTCACCTGCGATTCTTCACGCACTCGGGCGTCCAAAAACTCTTTGCCCAGGCAGGATTGCGAGTTTTCGATATTCAGCCACGGTGGTGGCCAGGGACTGAGCTCGATCGTTTCTACCAGGTAATGGCACCCGTGCTGACCACGCTTGCGATTGACCCAACTTCGTTTCAGGTACAAACACGAGCTGTGCAGTACCTTGCCCGGGCGGTGCACACAGGCGAGTCATCCCCGCGCATGCTGATCTGGACACTCATTGGCTCGGCGATCGCCAGTGAGGTACGCGTAAAAGAGCCGCTTCAGCTCCTGGCCACAATACCTGGACTTCGCATCCGTACTGGAAGTTCGCTTCAGTTTGACGACCTCAGGCAGACGTGGCCTGGCGAAGAGAAGGTTTTCATTCAACAGCGAGTCATTATTCCGCTGGCCGATCACGTGATACTCCAACGCGAGCTGCTTGCCAACGGTTACCTGATCGTGGCCGAGCTGGACGATGATCCTCGGCATTTTACCGAGATGGTGAAAACAAACTTTCTGGCACTACGAAGCTGCCACTGCGTGCAAACCACAACCGAATTGCTGGCAGAAACCATTCGTGAGTTCAACCCCCACGTTGCCGTCTTTTCCAATCAGGTCGCTGTACTGCCACCGCAACGGCTGCGCACTCGTACCGACTTTGCACCTATTCCATCGACTCTATTCTTTGGCGCCCTCAACCGCGAGGCCGACTGGGCGCCTGTGATGCCCTTGATCAACGAGGTACTTGGCCGATGCGGAGACAAGGTGAGAGTCCAAGTTATTTACGACCGTGCGTTCTTCGATGCTCTGGCGACACCATACAAGCTCTTTGAACCGTTATGCTCTTATGAGCGATACCACGAGCTTCTGGACACCGCGAACATCGCTTTGCTGCCGCTTGAGCCAACGCGGTTTAACGAGCACAAGTCAGACCTCAAGTTTATCGAATGTGCTGCTCACTCGGTCGCATGCCTGGCCAGTCCTACGGTGTATGAGAATACCATCATCAACGGCAAGACCGGCTTGATTTATCACTCGGCCAGCGAGTTTATGTCGCTTCTGGAAGGATTGATCACAGAAACCGAGCTCACTCAGCAAATCGGTGGAGATGCACGCAGTTATGTTGCCGAGAACCGGCTGCTTGGAAGCCATTTCCGGAACCGGCATCATTGGTATCGTAACATGCTGCTTCGCAAGCAGGAGCTTGAGACTGAGCTTTATTCGCGGACACCGGAGTTAAGAAGAATCCTAGAATGATTGAGATCGAACAAGTATTAACTATGAACGGAAGCAGAGGGTCAGGATTGGGCACGCCGGTCGTTGGAGCTGTCTGAGCTGAATGGGAGTCGGTGCAGTAGTGATTGTAAATTCGGGCGTTCGAGGGAATCACGATCTCGATGACGTTTCGGCTGACCAGCCGCTTCTGGGCGTCGGGCACGTCCACACCACCTGCCACTACGCAAGTTTCAGACACGCTGAAGCCGCGCCCGAGCAGGAAGATCGTCGAATTCTATCCCTCCTGAGGGTGTTCCCCGTACCAGGCTAGTAGTGTGGAATATCGTCCGCGCAGATCGTGGCCGGTTGAAGGAACACCCCAGCCAGCATGAAGCCCACGCACACTTTGCGTAACAGATGCCAGCCAGCCATGGCCGCCCCTCTCTTGAAACCCACGGTCGTAGTGAGGTGTTCGCTTCAAATAAACTGATCGTGGCAGTTGTTCGGATTCTGTGCTTTAATTCGACAGATTCGTCCAACTCCCTTGATTCTGCGTGGTGCTCGGAGGCCGCAGGGTTTATCCGATTTATCAGTTCGGCGAATTCTCCGGCAGACCTCCAAACATGTGATAGATTCTCTCCCAGGATGGATTGCTGAGTTCAAAGTCAGTTATGGAACGCTCCTGGGCAACGGAGTTCCGGCCCAGGGATCTCAGGGAGGCGATCCGGACATGAAACGGAAGCATGGGTTCATACCATCAGCGCTTGACCAGCTCGAGGCCCGATTGGTGCTCAGCAGGACGACTGAGGGGCTATCGGTCGTCGTCAGCGGTCTTTCGCCTCACTTGAAGGTGCTCAATCGTGAGCAACAGGCGATGAGCGCTGAGATCCAGCAGGCGTTTGCGTCGTTCCAGAGCGACTACGACCAGGCTCGAGCGACGTATTTTGCGTCGATCCAGAGCACGACAAGCCCAAGCGCGGCAACGACCAACGCTTTCGTCCTGTACACAACCCAGCGCGTTGCCCTGCTCGGGCAAGAGCTGGTGAATGTTTTCATCCAGTCGCCGCGAGGTACAGCGAAGGCCCAGAAATCGCCCTACGCACTCAAGTCGCTGGTCTCGACGAAGATCATCGGGCCGCAGGGACAGCACCCCAAGGGCTCGCTGGTGGCTGCGCTCTTGGCCACCATCCCGCCGGCTGGTACGTCCACGCCGACATCGTCACTTTACACATTGTCTCAGGACAACGCGATCGAGACCGCTCAGGTCGCGGTTTTGAACGGATTGAGCATCATCAAGAACGGGGCTTTCGGAATTCAAAAGGTCTCGCAGTACTAGAGCGATTCCCAGGGCCACGGTCACACTGATACCAACCGGGCCGAGCCAGCTTCGACGGACGTCCCCTTCGAGCTTGGCCGGAAGAGATCTTACGCGCGCTTTGCTGGCAAGATCGAGAGGTATGACGATCATGAGATCGCGAATCAAGAGAGCCCGGCGCTGGGGTCTGTTCGAACGCCTGGAATCCCGGCAGCTTCTTACGCTGGTGTTATCGCCCACGAACTTTACGGCGATTCAACAGGTTCCGTTCGATGGCGTGATCGCAACTCTTCTGGATACGAAGTTCAATGATTCACCGGGTAGCTTCAACAACCCACCGGGTTCCGTCTCGATTAACTGGGGTGATGGCACGCCCCCTGGTTCCGGCACGGTTGTCGGGCCGATATTCCCCGGCGTCTTTGAGATCGATGCGTCTCATACCTACGCAACGTCTGGGTCGTTCACAACCCAGATCGCCGTGGCCAATCAGTCAGGTGACGACGCGACAGGCAGTGGTACAGCGACTGTGGCCACTACCGCGCCGGAGCTCACCATCGTTGCCAATGCAATTACGGGGACTGCCGGCAACCTGATCAATCCGGTAGTCGCGAACTTTCTCGACCCCATTTCCACTGACACGGCAAGTGATTTCCAGGCATTGATCACCTGGGGCGACGGAAGCTCATCCATCGGCACCATTACCGGCAGCAATGGAGCATTCACCGTTGCTGGAACTCACGACTACAAGTCGGCCGGAATCTACGCGACCAATGTCACGGTCGTCGGCCTGAATAACGGGTTGAGCGGCGTTGCAATGGCGACCGCTGCCATTGGAACGTCCATGATTGCCACAACCGGTGTGACTCTCTCGATGACACCTGGTGTGGCACTGGCTCCCAATACGACAGTGGCTACCTTCACCGATTCGAACATGCCCGCTTCCGGCGATGTCACCGCAGTGATCAACTGGGGTGATGGACAGACAAGTACCGGGGTTGTGAGCGGACCGAACGGCTCCGGTGTCTATTCCGTGACGGGGGAACACACTTATTCAGCCGTCGGCGCAAGTAATTCTTATGCCATCAGCGTCAAGATCGCTGACCCTGATGGCGCGATGGCAACGGCCACGAGCACTGCCCTCTCAGCAGGGCTGATTAACGCGACCGGCACTAGTTTCACCGGCACGGCAGGCCAACTGCTCAGCAATGTAACGGTCGCCAGCTTGAGCGATGCCAACCCCGATGCGACGGCTAGCAATATTTCGGCAGTCATCAACTGGGGTGACGGCCAGAGTAGTCCCGGCACGATCAGCGCTGCTGGCTTGGCAGGCAATTTTAGCGTCATCGGCAGCCACACGTACGCCACGGCCGGTCCGTTTGCAGTCACGGTGACGATCACTGACCCGAGTGGCCAGACAGTCACTCTCACCAGTGCTGCCACAATTGCCGAAACGGCGATAGTTGCGACCGGCTTGACGTTTTCCACCACGCCTGGGCAGGCACTAACAAGTGTCCCGGTAGCCTACTTCACCGATCCCAACTCCAGCGCGAATAGTGGAAACATCACGGCCGTAATCGAGTGGGGCGATGGGCAGACGACGACAGGAACGGTGAGTGGCCCCAATGCGGCTGGCGTCTATACAGTCTCAGGCACACACACGTATTCGGCCGTCGGTGGTGCCAGTTCGTACTCAGTGACTGTGAAAATCGGCGACCCAGCCGGGGCCATGGCTCAAGCGACCAGCACGGCCTTGGTTGCCGGCTTCATCAATGCAACAGGGACCAGTTTCACAGGAACAGCCAGTGAGCTGCTTACCGGCGTGACCGTCGCTAACCTGACCGATTCCAATCCCAACGCCACTGCTAGCAAGATTCAGGCCGTGATCAACTGGGGCGATGGACAGACTAGCCCAGCGAGCATTAGTGGCTCCTCTGGTACGTTTGCAATCGCCGGGAGCCATGCGTACGCGACAGCAGGTTCATACTCGGTCAGCGTAACAATCACTGACCCAAGCGGTCAGAGCGCCACGCTCACGAGCACTGCGACCGTCGCTGCAGGGGCCATCGTTGCCACAGGGAGGACACTCTCGACGTTCCCCGGCGTGGCGCTCACTGGTGTGCCGGTTGCCTACTTCACCGATGCCAATGCGAGCGCCAACAGCGGAACCATCACAGCCGTCGTTCACTGGGGCGACGGGCAGACGACAACCGGAAATATAAGCGGGCCAGTTGGGGGTGTCTACACAGTTTCAGGCACCCATACATACTCGGCCTCAAACACAAACACGAGTTATTCGATCAGCGTGACGATCGCAGATCCAACCGGCGCGATTGGCTCAGCGACCAGTACCGCTCTGGTTGTCCCCGAGTTCTTGAACGCCACGGGTACCAGCTTCACTGGCGCGGTTGGCCACCTGCTCAGCAACGTGACGGTAGCCAACTTCACCGACAACAATCCTGATGCCACAGCCAACAACATCGAGGCAGTGATCAACTGGAGTGATGGAGCGAGCAGCATTGGCACGATCACCGGGTCGGCCGGCACATTCTCGGTTACAGGGAGCCATGGGTACTCGACAGCAGGAGCATTTGCAGTCACAGTGACGATCGCCGACCCGAGCGGTCAGATGACAAGAGTCACCAGCAACGCGAGCATTGCGCAATCGACCATTTTTGTGACGGGAACGACCTTCTCGACCACGCTCGGCGTACCGTTCTCCGGTGTTCCAGTTGCCTATTTCACTGATGCAAATCCGACTTCGATCGCCAACAGCGCCACCATTACCACCGTGATTAATTGGGGCGACGGGCAAACAAGTACAGGAACTGTGAGCGGCCCTGATGCGTCAGGCGTATATACCGTCACGGGCAGCCACACCTATTCCGCCCCCGGCGCGAGTAGTCAATATTCGATTACTGTGACGGTTGCCGATCCGACCGGTGCCAAGGCCACCGTGACCAGCACGGCCTTGGCCGTGGCGGGATTCCTCAATGCAACGGGAACCAGCTTCACGGGCATTGTCGGCCAAACACTGACCAACGTGACGGTCGCCAAGTTGGTAGACATTAACCCTGACCCCGACGTCAATAGCACCACCATCATGGCAGTGATCAGCTGGGGTGATGGACAGAGCACTCCTGGCATGGTCAATCCTACGAGCTCGCCGGGCGTGTATTCCATCACCGGCAACCATACGTATTCAACCGCCAACTCGACTGGTTCATTCTCAGTCAAAGTTACGATCACTGACCCAAGCGGTCAGAGTACGACAAGCACCAGCACCGCGATCATTGCCGCACCGACTCTTGTAACAACCGGCACCACATTCTCGACCAGTCAAGCCGTCATGGGTGTTACAGTTGCCAGCTTCGCCGACAACAATCCCATGGCGATTGCTAACCCTTCACTCATCAGTGCAGTGATCAACTGGGGCGATGGGCAGAGCGCTTCGGGTACGGTAAACACGACTAGTACACCTGGTTCTTTCACCGTGAGCGGAACTCATCCTTATACGATCCCGAGCTCGACCGGGTCCTATGCTGTGACGGTGACAATCACTGTCCCGAGTGGACAGACGGCAACTGCGAACAGCACCGCCTTGGTTGTTACTGGGCTGATCAGCAGCACGGTTACGACAGTGTTACCTGGCGTTAGCTTCACGGGGAGCCTGGCACCCAATGGCGACAATGGCAAATACGCATCGATGGGATACACAAATACCAACCGGCCGACTTTTAGCGGGACGGCCGTACCATTCTCAACTGTTCAGCTTTACGGTAAGTTTTGGGGTGCCGACGCAGTACAACCGCTTGGTGAGACAATTACGAATTCGATCGGGCAGTGGACGCTCACGGTAGGCCCGCTTGCTCCTGGCACCTACACAATCACAGCAACGGTTACACCGGCAGGCGGCTACCCCGTCGCAGTAAATCTCGCGGGCAATGGTCTGGTCTATATCGACATGCATCCGCGTACGGTGAAGTTGCGTAAGCGCAAGGTTACCGACGCGCCGGCCGTACACAGGGTTACCGTAAAACATAAGGTCGGTCAGCATGACAGAGCCTCGGTAACCGCCGCCAAAAAGCACCACGCGTGAGAATTCAGGAAATCTGACACTTCTCGCTCAACACCGCCGGAAAAGCGCGATGGATAAACGGCTTTGGCCTTGAAACTTAGCGCTTGCGCTTTGGTGGTTGGAGAATATCTAGACGTGGGCGTCGACGACGACGTAGTTCGCAAGCACAGCTAAATTGTCAGGGTCGCGCGCAATCGGCAAAGTCTGCCGTCGTCTGCGCGGCTTGCGGCGTTCGGATATTCGCTAAGCGGGTTTTACGCTGCAAACATGCGAGGGATATGCGGATATTACGGATGTGTCGACCCTCGAAAGCTGGTCGACTGCCTCAGTTCGCCGAGTGCTTGAACGGGCAAGGTGGCGAAGATGCTCACTCGCAGGGTGATTGTTGTTTTGGCGGCGATCACGCTCTGGCTCGGCACCGGGGCGTCCGCAATTGCGCAAGAGTGGCCGAACTTCCGGTGGAAGGCGGCACCGGAAGAGCCAAACTCGATGGTACAAATCGCGCGGTCGATTGATACGATCGAGGAGAAGATCCGGGACGACGGAATCGTCGTGTTGCAGCACCCGGATGTGTGGGGGCAGGCCCGGATGACGAGGTACCGGGTCGATTTCGAACGAAACATGCTCGACAACCTGAAGTTCGAGGAGACGCTCTCGGCGGTGATCTCGCGGGCGGACCGGGCTGCCCTCGAGAGCCAGTCGGCGATCGATGTCTCGCTCGGTCCCGGCGCAAAAGCGGGCGGCGGTGTGAACGTGACGAACAACTCCTCGGACGACGCGGGCAAAGGTCAGGCCGCGCTCGTTTCAGCGGCTCAGGACATGATCAACAAGGCAAAGGACAAGGACGGGCTGAACGAGTTCGAGAAGACGGAGACGTTCAGGCTGCTGAAGGACGCATCCGTGATGTTCAAGGCGAAGGACAGCCCGGTGATCGGGCTCGAGCCCACCACGCTCCTCGAAGAGAAGAAGACATTCTTAGATCGACTGAACCAGTATCGACGGCAGAACTTCGGCGACGATAATGCCGATGCAGCTGGCTACAACCTGTATCAATTCGGCATGCCGGTTTCGATTCAACCGGGTGAGAAGACGCACCGGGATCATGGGGCACAAGTCACGGTCACCGTTCGGCATGACTTCGGACCGGAGTTCTTGGCTTCGAGTTTTCGGAATTTTGTGGTCAATGATCTGGTGGATCGGTTGGCCCCGTTTGTTTACGAGGCCATACGAGATTCGCGGTTCAGGGAGGATTACAAACGGTCTTACAGTAAGGAAGCGAGAGAGGAGCAAACGAAGAAGCGGCGGGAATATCAATCGAAAATCGTGGAACTGGAACGCGAGCTTGAGAAGGCGAGAACCGAGGTCGTGGAGGCTCGTGGGCGTATTACGGGTGCCCAGAAGCCTTTTGAGTTTACGGTGAGGCCAGAGGACGGCGCTGTCGCCGAGCAATGGGTTAAAAATCATAGTGGAGAGGAGGCGCTTCGCGGCTTCAAGCGCGCTGATGCTCAGCAACAGTTCTCGATTGTTGTCCAGCCGCCGCCACCGCTACCCGCCGATGCGAAAGACATCAGATCGGACGCTTTCGGGGACTATGTAAGAAATCTGAGGAAATACTCACATCTTCCAATCAGCGATGAAAGCAATGAACAGAGACTCGGCCCATGGCGTGACCTCGGAGACAAAAGCAATGCATTCGATCAGATGCGCCAGAGAGAGGATGACTTGGAAAAACAAGTCCGGCTGCTTAAGACGGAATTCGCCTCGATTCTTGACGACGATCGGGCGCTTGAGCGCGGCGAGTTTAGCACCATCACCGCTTCACGCGTGCAGGACGAAGAGTATCCGATTGCGCCGAGCGATCTCTCCGACGTTTTCCTCAAAGAGAATCTGTTAGTGCTCGCGCTCTTCTGCTTCGAGGCGCGACAGACCGAGAACGTACGCGCTTCCGACGTGCGTGCGTTTCTCAGTCACGAGCTATCGGCTGCGTACGATTTGGTGTCGGGAAGTTGTCGGGAATTCCCACCGATACTGGCCGACAGCGATTTCCTGCGGCAGGTGAACGCTGAAGTACAGACGAGAAATTACCAAACGCTGAAGGGCCTCTACGATAAGAGGATAGCTTGGCACTTTCTGCCCGATACCCGACTGCGGTCGGCCAAGCGTGACGAACTCCAGAAGCGGCTGAACGACATTCGCGACCAGCCGAACGGTGACGGATCGCAAGTGCTTCCGAACGCAATAGCCGGCGTTGCGACGCCCAAGACGAAGAATGAAAACGAACTGAACGACGAGCTTGCGAGATTACGCGTGGAGCGTCCCGTCGGCCCGCTTTGCTGGGCGATCGTTGTTGATGCGGCGCTTCTGAATTGCCGACTGCGCCAGGAACTGCGTGAATTCAACGGGGTGAACGGCTCCAGTCTGACCTGCGATCCCGAGAACCTGTTCTTTCACCTGCCCATGCCGAAGGTGCCGGGCGGGGATGTGAGGTATGACGCTGCGCAGGAAGTGTTTGAGCAGTACGTCCGGGCGCGATGGCCGATCATTTGTTTCTCGCTGGACCCGATCAACGACCAGCAGAACATTGCGGACGCCTTTAGCCGGACGCGGGACTTGCAGGTTGCGCTGGCGCTGGCCTTTTCCAGCGGGCGGCTCGGGTTCAATCAGCTTTTGCGCTACCGGCGGCAGCTTGATTACGAGGCAGCGACGATCGCACTGAACCGCACGGTCTCGGCGTTTGTCTTTGGCAACGAGACATTCGGCTGGAGATTCGCGCCGCGGTACCAGACGCCGCCGCAGGAAGCGACCAATTTTCACGTGATCGCCAATCAGTTGCTGCGCGGCGGACCGGGGCGGAACTACCAGATCAAGAACAGCAAGCTCGAGGCGGGCGAACGAGAGCTATCGGCGGTGGTGATCATGCCGTCGATCCTGCAGCGCGTGCGGATGGACGTGACGGGGAACTGGTGGCGGCTGACGGACCCGGATGAGACCACGCTGCACACTGCACATATGCTCGAGCAAGGTCGCAAGGTGATCGAGCTGCGGCAGGCGCTGGCAAGCGCTTGCGACAGCGGCCGGTACCGGCAGGACGACCTCTCACGGCTGGCAATCAAGATCGATCAGCTCGAATCGATGCTGCGGATGCAGACGAAGACAGTAGCCGTGCCGTACGGAAACACGCTAGGCGGATTTGACATCTTCAAGAAGGGCTCATCCGCGCTGGCGCCTGTGGTGGTCGGGCATCAAGGTGTTGACGAGCTGACGTCCGATGGATGCCGCAACGCGTTCCTGATCTTCGGAAAGAACTTCAGCATCCAGGAGACGAGCGTCGTGGCCGGCGGGCAGCGGGTCGACAAAGACGACGTAGGCATTCTGAGCCGTGAGGTCATGCGTGTGCGGCTGCCGAAGAATCTCGAGATCACGACGACCACTGATGGGCAGAAATACGTGGAGCTGCACCTGGCGACGCCGAACGGTGTGTCAAACCGGATGTTGCTGCCGTTCTCGGAAAAGCCGGTCACGACAACGACGATCACGGATGTGGTGCAAGAGGTGAGCGGAAATCATACGCCCTTGAATTGGACTCGTTCGACCGAGACCAAGATGGTCACCGGCCCGCGGCCGAAGTGTTACCTGGACAAGGATGCCGAGGCCAAGGCGGCGGCTATGACGGGAGTGCCGGCCCAGGTGCCCGGGCATGCGGAGCAGCACCCCAGGGACGGCGGAGCGGGTGGTCACGGCGATGGAGCACGTGACGGTCAAGCTAACCCGGGCAGGGGAGGGAACAAGCCTCCAAAAAACGCTGCGCCAAAAGCCGCGCCTCCGAAGAACCACGAAGACGACGAAAAGGCTGGCGGAGCTGAAGGCCGAGCCCCGGCAAACAAAGCCAAGCCAAAGGGTGCTGGCTCTCCGCGATCGATGGCGGCTCCGCATGAGGACAACACCGAGCCGCGTTTCTGAGGCGACGCGGCGACAGCCGTTCACGCAGACGATTATTGTCGCTACTCCGCATGAAGAGGAGAAACACGTTTCGAATCATCGAGTAGATCCCCACGTGAGCCGATCGTCAGCTTCAAACGCACCGCGACGGCGGACGATCCTCGATCGGCTGATGCATCGTGGTGAGAAGGAAGGCACGGCGGGGCAACTGAAGTGATACCGATACACGACGCATTTCCGTATCTTCAGCTCGGGATGAATTACGTCCAGGCGCGTGATGGTAAGCAGTGGGGCTAAAAGCTCTCTTAGTATGAATCAAACTAGTTCCGTCTGTGATACTCGCAACCGACTGGGGTGGTCCCAGAATAAATGCACCGTTGGCATTCGTTGCATCACCGCCTCCGGAACCATCGCCTGAGCAGAATGCGTAATTCGTCAGACCAGAGCCAGGTGACCTGGTCACACTGAGGCAGTGAGTCATGATTATGTTTAACTGGGAAATGGCGATCCTTCACCAAGTAACTGAGTAAGGTCAGAACTCCATGGGGTAGGACGTTGTCACTTCTTCTCGATGTGGACGTGTCGTGCGCCGCAGAGCGGCACGTAGAGCCATTCCTACGGTGGTCACAGGAACGAGCGCAGAGAAGCAAGCGAGCGTGATGAACCGACGATGTGGCCGCTTCTCTAATCGCTTAAAAAGGCACAAGCGTGGCCCGCTCGCGAGCCGATAGTCTAGCTGGCAGCGCGACAGTGCTCAGAGCAGATTGGATCAATCGCAAGGAATAAGGGTATGGAGAACAGCGGTACTGAGCCGGCCAAGCAGGAGTTTCCTAGCAATCAGACTGAGGAACGTTGTACGGTTGAATCACTATTGGGGTTGGCGTCCTGCGCTCGGTTTTTCCGCGCGATAGATGGCCGCTTTCACGCCTGCGTGCCTGTCAACGGCCGGCATGACGTTATCGGGCTGAAATCAGCGGCTTTGCGTGACTGGCTGGTCGAGCGTTATTTAAGCGAGAACCAGAGGCTCCCTCGGCAATGGGTTGTGCGACAGGCTATTGATGCACTCGAAGCACGTGCTCGATTCGAGGTCCACAGGCCACCTGTGCATATACGAGTTGGCTCCGGGCTGACCGATGACATAGCGAGCGACTATCTCGATCTGGGTGATTCGAGCGGTCATGCAGTCAAGATCTGCGCTTCAGGATGGACGCTCGTCGATCGGCCAAATGCACACTTCAAGCGACCTCATGGGCTTTTGCCACTGCCGGTGCCTAGCCGCGGTGGGTCAATCGAGCTGCTACGCCCTTTCGTCAATCTAATCGAGGCGGATTTCTCACTTCTGGTTGGATGGCTGGCCATGGCGCTGCGGCCGGTCGGACCGTATCCAATCCTTGTCATCCACGGTGAGCAGGGCGCAGCCAAGAGCACGTTGGCCAAGGTTGTTCGTCAGTTGATTGACCCCCAGACGGCCCCGTTACTGGCCGAGCTCGGTAGTACGCGTGATCTAATCATCACAGCGCTCAATGGCTGGCTCCTCGTTTATGACAACGTCAGCGTGCTACCGGGCTGGCTCTCTGATGGCTTGTGCCGCTTGGCAAGCGGCGGTGGGTTTGCCTCACGCAGTCTATTCTCAAACGATGATCGTCATGTCATGCATGTCCAACGCCTAGTTGTACTTAACGGTATTGACGAATTTGTACGCAGAGGCGATCTCGCCGATCGCGCCGTGATTCTGCATTTACCCCCAATCAACAGCAGAAAACGCCGTGAAGAGAAGGAGTTCTGGGCATCGTTCGAGGAACTTCAACCTCGGATTCTTGGAGGATTACTCGATTTAATTGCTGGTGCACTCCGCGAGCTTCCGTCCGTCGAAATCGCTGACTTACCACGAATGGCGGATTTTACACGGTTTGGTGAAGCCGTGGGTCGTACGATGGGATGCCCGCCCAACACATTCTTATCGGCTTATCTTGGTAATCGCAAGGACGCGAGCATGTCGTCGCTCGATGACTCCGTCGTGGCCAAAGTCGTAATTCACTTTGTTGAGAACGAACTGTTCGAGACCAAAGGAACGCCCACCGAGATATTCGACGAACTCTCGAGCTACGCGGGAAGGAGGGTCAGAGCCTCGAAAGGCTGGCCAAAGACACCGTCAAGGATGGGTAATGAGTTGCGCAGGATAGCACCGCACCTACGTGAGCGTGGTATTTTTGTGAGTTTCTGGAAGAACCATAAAGGACGCTTTATGTCGATCGGAACGAGATTGACATCTGACGATAGTCACAACGATGAGGGAGGAAGTGATTGATTGGTCAGTCAGTGGGTTGCGACTGACTTCGTTCCACCGGACCTCAGCACCCCAGCGGCTTGGTCCGATTATGCAGGCGCCACGGCGGACCTTTTTTGCTCATATTGCTTTGCGCCCGAAATGACAGGTTCCGATTGTTCAGGCGTCCCGCGTAAGTTCAATCAGCATAAGGGCGGGACGCCGGGACGCCTGTTTTAGGGCTTACGAGCGTGCGCAAACGATCAAAGGCAATCGGCTAGCTGGTCCAATGGGGCAGGCGGCTGTCCTCGTTAGCTCAAAGTGCGTCAGCCGAAATGGTCTCGCCGCCTGAGCGAGTCGAGACAGCCCGCCAAGTGGATAGGCTGATGGTGTCCTTCACGAAGGCGGCATGGCCGTCACAGTAGAGTAGATTAACTCCTGACGGATGGAGGCTCCTCGCGGCTTTCCATCCGGGGTTATGATAGACGATGCAGTCAGGCCGACTGGCGTTTGGCGTCAGATAGTGGTTGTAAAGCGCATTCTGGTAATTCCCGTCCCACCAACCGGCCCCTTTGTTCAAGAGCCAGCCATCGCCGGAAAGAGCACATGCTGCATCAGTCAGCGGGCCAGTGATTACACGAGACATCGCCCGCTGCCAAGGTACGGGAACTGGGGTCGGTGTGGTTTGCGAGTACGGACCAGCGATTCCGAGCAATTGCTCGGAGGCGGCCGCCGTCAAACTGGTTCCGTCTGTGATACTCGCAACCGACTGGGGTGTTCCCAGAATAAATGCACCGTCGGCATTCGTTGCATCACCGCCTCCGGAACCATCACCTGAGCAGAATGCGTAATTTGTCGGGCCAGAGCCAACTGTCGGAGCAGGCGCACCATCACTCGGACAAAGGAAGAGTGTAACCTGCGTCCCCATCACCGTCGTATTGGCAGGAAAATACGGCCAGAATAGCGCTCCTGCGGTGGTTGGCTGGTGCGCAACTGGGAAATTGAAGTTAAGCGCGTTGAAGAGGTTAGCCTGCTCCAGTTGAGGTGCCATCTGGGCCAGTACCGACCAACGGTATTGCAATGGAGATGAGTTTGGCAATACACCCGAGTATGCATAGAGGAATCCGACCGGAAACGTGTTCCAACCTGAATGGTAGTTGTGAAGTCCCAGACCAATTTGTTTGAGGTTGTTCGTGCACTGCATTCGCCGGGCTGCTTCACGTGCAGACTGAACTGCCGGCAAGAGTAAAGCAATCAAAACGGCAATGATGGCAATGACAACCAGAAGTTCGATCAGGGTGAAAGCGGGGCGATGTTTGTGACAGGTCAGAATCTTCATCAAGTGGAACCTCCTGAAGGTCAATCGTACCAAGGGCTGAAGCCCATAGCTATTTACCTCGGGGGCTCTATGGAACCTGACAAGATCTTAGTGGTCGCCGCTGGTCTCCGGCATCGACTGCCGGTTATTGGACTTCCTTGACTGGGAGGGGGTTACCAGTATGATGGCCGTTGACTGGATCAAGCTGAAATTCGGTTGTTCGGCGTCGGGATTCCGTAACACACCCTGATGTAGAAATGAGGGAGCCGCCGTGAGCGCATTGCACCTCTCCTCCAGCGCGCTCGCACATCCGCCAGTGCGCAGGCTCTGCCTTGTCGTCTCACTTTGTCTCGCTGCCTGGCTGATGATTCTGCGAGGACAGCTTCAAGCATTTGCGCCGAGCGGGAAAGTACAACAGCCGGCTGAGCCAGTCGGCGGCGTTGATGAAAATGATCTGCTCAAAGCGGGCACCAATGACGCTAACTGGCTGATGTATGGACGTACGTATAACGCACATCGCTACAGCTCACTCAATCAGATCAATACCAAGAATGTTAAAGGGTTGATTCCGGTCTGGACCTTTCAAACAGGTGTCCTTGACGGTTTCGAATGCTCGCCACTGGTGATCGACGGCATCATGTATCTAACGACGCCGTGGAACCACGCATACGCAATTGACTGTAAGACTGGCTCGCAACTCTGGCACTACCAGAAGTCGCTGCCGCAGAACATGGCGTTATGCTGCGATGCTGTGAATCGCGGTTTCGCCGCCTGGGGCGACAGGCTCTACATGGCGACGCTTGATGCACACCTGGTGTGTCTGGATCGAAACACCGGCGAAGAGGTGTGGGATGCACCGATTACTGTTGCCGGGGAAGACGGTAAAGAAGTCGGCGACATCTACAAGATGGCCTATAGCGCAACCGTGGCGCCCCTGGCTGTCAAGGGAAAGATCATCATCGGGATTAGTGGAGCTGAATATGGTATTCGCGGATTCATCGACGCTTACGACGCAAAGACCGGCAAGCGTCTGTGGCGATTTTTCACGGTGCCTGGCGCAGATGATAACTCAGAACACGCTCGGAAGGCCCGGGCAACCTGGGAAGGTAATTCCTGGTTGACCGGGGGTGGTTCGGCATGGGTTACCGGGACATTCGACCCTGAGCTTAACACGTTGTACTGGGGGATCGGCAATCCTTCACCCGATTTTAACGGCGAGGTACGCAAAGGAGATAACCTGTATACGTGCTCGATTCTCGCCCTTAATCCAGACGATGGCTCATATAAATGGCATTTCCAGAACAGCCCTCATGACCTCTGGGATTACGACGGTGTCAACGAGCCACTTCTGGTCGACATCACTTTAGCCGGCAAGCCCATCAAGGCCCTGATTCAGGCACACCGCAACGGATATTTCTATTGCCTGAACCGAGAAAACGGTGCGTTCTTGTACGGCAAGCCATTCTGTGAAGTGACCTGGACTGACAAAACCCAGGGGGTCGATGGTCTGGATCCCAAGACAGGGCGGCCATTCGTCAACCCGGCTGCATTACCGACAGATGCCGGCGCGCGTGTATGTCCAGGGGCAGCTGGAGGTAAGGAATGGAACCCCATGGCGTTTGATCCCACCAGTTCAACTGCGTTTGTCTCGGTGATCAACAACTGCGCCAAGTTCACGTCGGGCAAGGCCTTCTTCATTAAAGGACAGCCATACTGGGGAAGCTCATTGACACTAATCGACAATCAGGCTTCCGGCGCCTTCAAGGCAATCGATGCGACTACCGGTAAGGTCAAGTGGGATGTTGCGACACGATCACCAATGGTGGCCGGCGTGCTTTGTACGGGTGGGGGTCTTGTCTTTACGGGTGACGCCGAAGGGTTTTTCACAGCTTATGAGGCCCAAACAGGTAGGGTTCTCTGGACCTTCCAGTGCGGCTCCGGACACCACTCTGGCCCTATTACTTACAGCTTGGAGGGTCGCCAATATATCGCCGTGTGCGTTGGCTGGGGTGGCTGGACGGCTGGATTTATCGGCGATGGGGCACCCTGGCTCCGTAACGCTCGTCGCGGCAACACCCTCTTTGTCTTTGCCCTTCCGGAAGGGGAAAAGTAGGAGGGGCTCGATGAGCCAGATTCAAAATGACTGAGATTCAACGGAGCAGCGTGCTCAAGCTGGTAGCTGCGATAGGTGTGATTTGCGCTACATCGGGCCGGGCACTTGCTTGGGGTGACCATGACGATGGGCCAGTCGCCCTATCCAAGGTCCTTACGGTCTGTGCCATACCTGGGTCAATGCCCCGAATGGACAAGACGGCTGACGGCAGGCCGGTTGGTCTTGACGTTGCTGTGGTCGAACGACTGGCCATGATTCTCAAGCGACCGATTGAGTTTCACTGGTGTGCCAGCGTGCAATGCGCCTGGAACTGTCTGCCGGCGGGTCGCTGTGATGTCGTGATCGGACAGCCTCAGGGCTCAGGACCGGCGCGTGAGGTAGCCTGGAGCGTGCCCTACGCAGCCGCTCAGTTCAGTCTGGTTGTTCCGAGCAACTCACGAACGTCTGGGTCGCTTGCAGATTTCCGAGGCAAGCGGATTGGCATTGTCACCGGTACAGTGGCCATTTCGGAGAAGGACCACTCGGTTATCAAGTTCAAGTCACGTGAGGAGCTTCTGAGTGGGTTTGCGGCTGCAGCGCTCGACGCCGCGTTCGTCGATGCTGACTTTGCCATGTGGTACCTGCACCAACACCCTCAGCTCGCCTTACAGCTTCTGGCCAACTATGTGCCGCGTGAACGCTGGAATATGGCTCTGGCGGTGCGGGCCACGGATGCACAACTCCTCATACAGATTAACCGAGCTCTAGGCAATCTTACTGATTCGGGAGAATTGCAACGAATCTACAAAGCCACAGGAGTGCTGTTTCATCCGCCGTTTTCCCGGACAGCTCGACGAGAAATACCGCGTGATACCTGGCATAGCATTCGTGAGCGAGGTGAGCTGATCGTGAGTATGGACCCCGCTAACTTGCCTTATTCAAGCACGAAAAGTGAGCAACCCGGGTTTGATCTGGAACTGGCGAGAGCACTGGCAAATCGGCTTCATGTCAGGCTGAGGGTGGAATGGCTCAACGTACAGCATCAGACTGCAGTAGGTCAGCTTCTCGAACGCCAGTGCGACCTCATCTTTGGCGAGGCCATTGCACCTAACGTTGTTGCCGATGATGAAGAACTGAGGGGCAAGCTACTGTACTCGCAACCTTATTATCGAACGGGGTATGTGCTTGTGCAGCGCAAGAATGGTCCTCACGTTCGATCGCTGGCGGACCTTAAAGGCGCAAAGTCTCAACGCCTGGGCACGGAAGCTGGCTCGGTTGCGGATTACACGCTACGGCAACGAGGCTTTCTGCGTAGGCTATACCGCAACCAACTGGCTACCCTCAATGCACTCAATAACAGCGACATCGACCACGCATATCTATGGGCCAATGTGGTCTGGACCTTGCATACCACGCCTGAGTGGAACCTCGAGGTTGTTTCGAATTATGTTCTGGTTGACTTCTGGGATATCGCAATCGCAATGGATGGTGGTGACCACGAGCTCAAGCGTCAGGTTGATTTAGCAATTGCAGCGTTGATCAAGGATGGTACGGTCGCGCACATGCTCGCCCGTTACTACATGCCCTACTACGCACCAATGCCTGAGCCGATGCACGGTGCTTTAAAGACCAACACGGAACCGATTCACCATCATGTCGCGGACCGTGGCCTTGAGCCGCAGTTACAGAAGATCCAGACCTCCAAGCACACTTATTCGGGGTTGAGCCGCATCAGAGCCGCAGGCGAGCTGGTGGTAGGTTTAGATCAGAACAACATTCCCTATTCGACGGCCCATCCTGAACCGGCGGGATTTGAATATGAGATCGCTGGTCTGCTTGCTAAAGAACTAGGAGTCCGGCTCCGAATCTACTGGGCCTATTCCTCGCATGACTCTTATCCATCGAAGCTATCCAAAGGACTTTGCGATGTGCTCTTGGGCGTGATAGCTGATGATCGGTTTGCACAGCGGGTGCAATTCTCACGGCCATATTATATCGCAAATTACCAAATGGTGACCCGGAGCGGGCGAGGTGCACCCCTTGATACAGAACCAATAGGTGTCGAAGAAGGCCTGGCGTTGCGGGGCCTTCAGGGGCGTGTAGTCAAAGAGTTCCCGAGCACAGAGGCAATTCTGAAAGCTGTTGCGGAAGGTCGAACACCCGTTGGTTATGTCATTTCAACCCGGGCATCATGGCTGGCCAATCAAGAATGGCCGGACAAGCTCGTGTTCCGTCCTGGTCCGGAAAATCTCGATCGTTTTCCAGTCAGTGCAGCGGTGCGCAAATCCGACGGGGATCTCAAGGAGGCAATTGATCGTGCCTGGGACGTGCTTGATCGAACAGGCAAGCTTGCGCAGGTCTTCGCCCGCTGGCATGTTCCCTACAAGTCGCTATCCGTCACCGATCCGAAAAAGGGGACAGGCTCGTGACGCAATCGCCGGGGTGGAACATTCCATACTCTCGAGCTGTCATCATTGCGAGCTTCCTGAGTTGGACCGCTGTTGTCACGCTGGGAAGTCCGCAAAAAGTGACGGTACCGCAGATAACCCCAGCGACAGTATTGTGCACCGCCGCAACTCTAAAACCTTCACCTGCACAGAATGCAACTCAAGATCCTGCGGCTATAGCAGAAGGTCAAGCAATGTTTCGCGGTCTTTGTAGTGGATGTCATGGTGGGGCCGGACGCGGTGGTAAGGGGCCCGACCTGACGGACAATCGCTGGATCCACGGTAGTAGAGACGAGGATATTGCGCGCGTCATTGAGAACGGTGTGCCAAACACGACGATGAAAAAATTGGGGGACGCACTGAAGCCTGCGCAGATTCGTACGCTGATTGGCTATATCCACAGCCTGGCGCGTTCACCAGGTGAGAGCACCTGGAAGCCGTACATGCCCGGTGACGCGCAGGTCGGCCGAAAATTCTTCTTCGATCCACAGGCCAAGGTGCCGTGTGCAAAGTGTCATCGCGTGGGGAGTGAAGGAGGTCGAATTGGACCAGCACTTGATCGTATTGCCAGTCGCCGTGCCCCGGAGTTCGTGATGGAGTCGATCGTTCAGCCCTCAAAAGAAATCGCTTCCGAGTATGAGGCGGTTGCGGTTGCGACCAAGGACGGCAAGCTGATTACAGGCTTGCGCGTGAACGAGACAAATTTCAGCGTTCAGCTCTACGAGGAAAACGGGCGGTTTCACTCGTTCCTCAAGCGTGATCTAGAGGATTTCAAAGTCTTGAAGAAGTCGCTGATGCCGGAGAACATTGCAGCTTTGCTAACGGTCAAAGAGTTACATGACCTCTTTGCTTATTTGATGAGCTTGGAATAGTTCCTGCGTCCCTGAGCTGTCAAAGGGACGCCAAGAAAATGCTGTAAATCCTTATCCTTTAAGGAAATAAAAAACCCGGCCCCCAACGAGGGGGCCGGGCACAGCCAGGGAGAACGACGCTTGCTCGTGATTCGTGCATACGTGGGCCAGAAACCACCTCTCGTGCGTGCTGATTCTCTCAACCAGCGTGATTCTATTTCAGGCCCAGTCAGAATAATCTCAAGATAAGCACGCTGTATGCCGATAGAAGTTAATTGCGCTGAATTGGCTTAGCCGAATGTATTTAACTGGTTTTGCAGATTGGCTTTACAGCATACGCACATTTCGAGTAATTTGTTCATTCCGTCGGGTTTCGCGATCAGCTCAGCCACGTCTGTAAGCGGCTATGCGGAATTTCTGGGCGTGAGTGCACAACTGGGATGGAATAGTAGTTGCAGATCATTCCGGTAGGTAGAGAACTTGGGCAGTTTGGCCTCTGAGGAGCAAGCAGCCTCAGAAGGTCGCGCTGCGGAAGTTCTCACTTATCAATACAATTCGGCCAATTCCAAGACCCTCAGTCTCTGAGCTCCAGACAATGATCCAACTTCACACCGAAGTTAGGCCAATCCAATTGTGAATGCAGATTGAAAGCAGCAGAGTGATAACCAGGCTATGTCATGACCCACATGTTCGAGTTTGATGCCGGGAATTTGGATGGGCATCGGATAGGGGAATTTTGGAAGTCTGGGGTTATGGCGTTTAATTAGTAGTTTCAAATGATTGCGACGTCTGGGTAAACTGATTGGTCCAGGTCGACAGAGACTACATTCGCTTATCGTAAGCTCAGCGGCACGATAAGTGATGATCAAAGGGTCGTTTTTTGAACGAGGCTTTGGAAAGGATTTTGCCACGATGAGGGTCTTCGTTCTGGGCTTGGACGGCGCGACGTGGGATGTACTTGAGCCATTGATTCAGGACGGCAGACTACCGAATTTAGCCAGGCTTCGCAAACAGGGAGCATGGGGATCGTTACGGTCCGTGTTTCCACCGTTATCGCCGGTTGCGTGGACTGGCGTAATGACGGGTAAGAATTCAGGCAAGCACGGGATTTTCGAATTCGTCAACTATAAACATGATCCGTTAAACGGGCATGTGAATTCGTCACGGACAATTCAATCGAGGCTATTGTGGGAGATTGCTCAGCAATACGGTAAGAAGACGGTGGCAGGCGGGGTGCCGATGAGTTATCCACCACGGCCGGCAACGCGATTTCCAGGATTTTTTCTGGGTGACTTTCTCAGCCCCACGGGTGCATCTGACTTCTCGAGCGACCCAGTTCTCTTCGCTGAGCTTGAGAAAGCTGTTGGACCGTACCAGCCCTGGTCAACCTCCATCCATGACAGTGGGAACGAAGCCCAGGTTCTCGATGACTTGACTCGCTTCATGGAGCAACATCTCGACGCGATCAAGTTCATGATGGATCGATGCGATTGGGATTTCTTTATTTTTGACCTCATGGCCACCGATCGGCTACAGCACGAGTTATGGCATGTCTGGGATTTGACGCATCAGGCCGCGCACGGGCGAGAAAGTGAGCTAAAAGCACTGAGGCCCAAGCTCCTGGAATTCTGGGAGCTGCTTGACAGGGGTATCGGGCAGATTGAGTCGAGGCTACCGCCGGATACAACGTTCTTGATCATCAGCGACCACGGTTTCGGTCCAATTGAGTATTACGTGAACTTCAACGTGTGGCTGCTCGAGAGGGGCTATATCGCACTGAAGGATTCCTTTTACGTCAAGCAGAAACATTGGTTCTACCGTAGAGGAGTGACACCTGAATGGATGTATGGACTGATGACTAAGCTTGGTCTGGGCAGTCATCGGGTTAGCCGTTTTCGAGGGAAGCAGGACAGCTTGATGGATAGACTGGGCGAATCACTCTTTCTCTCGCGCAGGCACGTTGACTGGTCACGGACGCGTGCCTATGCACAGGGGAACTTCGGCCAGATCTTCCTGAACCTGAAGGGGCGTCAGCCAAGCGGCTGCGTTGCCCCAGATGAAGCAAGTCGCTTGATCGAGGACTTGAAGTCTGATCTCCAGTCCATACCACACCCTGACACAGGTAAGCCTCTTGTCGAACATGTTTATGAGCGAGAGGAGTTGTATCATGGCCCGCACGCCGATTTGGCCCCGGACTTGACAGTCGTGCTGACCGACTGGCGATATCGCACAATTGGGCTGCATGATTTCACCACCAACCGGGTGATCAGGCCGGCATTCGGGCCAACCGGTGATCATCGCCTCGACGGCATCCTTATTGCCAGCGGACCGCTGATTCGTCCAGGTACTGAGCCAATTGAAGCAAGCTTGCTTGATATCGCACCAACTGTACTTTCTCTACTGGGAATTGATGTTCCCGGTGATATAGATGGCCGGACCTTGACGGAGTTGCTCGATCAGGAGCCTGCACTCGCATCACTGCGGCCGGTCTTAGCTCCTGCTTTTGCAGGGATCAGCAGAACTCTAAGCCAGCCTGATGAATTTCACTATCCGCCGGATGAAGATGCCACGATCAAGGAACGACTGGCAGACCTCGGCTATCTCTAACTGCCAGGATAACGGTTTAGGGAGACCAGTGTTCGAAGACTGACACGAGCCTTGGGACAACTCACGTGCTGCTCCGTATCGGGGAGTATTAGAGTCAGGAGGGCAAAACGTTGGGTCAGCCAGCCAAGAAATCGACCAAGGCAACTAAAGCGGCGAGTGACGATGGCACACACTTGATTCATGATCATGAGCATCAATCGCATCCATGTCCAAGGTGCCAGGTTCTCGAGTCACGGATTGCGGATCTTGAAAAGGCCGCATCTGAACGATTTGTCGAGGATCAAGTTTCCGCACCCGACAAATCGTTGACTCTGCCGTCCGTTGAGTTCAAGGCACTTCGCCTAATTCCATATGGTTGGGGTGAAGGATGGCAACTGCGGCCTTCTCCCGCACGACGACAGTGGATGGATGAGTTACCACACGCTTACAAGTGTCTTCCGCTAATTGTGGCTAACCAATGGGGCTGGCAGGTGCTTTGCCCGACAGATGTTGTTGCTACGTGGGATGGAAGACCGGGGATAGAAGGTCTTCGAGTCGAAGTTCCTCCTCAGTTTGAGCCAGCAATCAAAAGTCAGTTCGGCGCTGGTATTGTCACGTTCTCGCCCCCTTGGCTTTTTCGCACACCGCCAGGCTGGGACCTTTATCTCAAGGGGCCAAGTAATCGGTGGAAGCAGAATTGCGTGCCCTTGGAGGGCGTGATCGAGACCTGGTGGCTGAACTACACCTTCACATTGAACTGGAAGCTGGTTCAGCCCGGTACAGTTCTGTTCCGCCAAGGTGAAAGTTTGGGGCAGCTATTACCGGTCCCGCATTCTACGTTCGAGGACGCTACAGCATTGGAGGCACCGATTGGGCTCCTCGAGCCCAAAGCGGCTGCGGAGCTACTGGAGTGGCAGGAAAAACGGCGATCCATCGCCGCGCAGAAGGACAATGTTCACCACATGTACCGCAAGGCCGACGGGATCGAAGATCATCTTCAACGTGTCAACGTCCCGCCGATTCAGATTATCGAAACTGAAGAAGCACTTCGGACAAGAAAGTCAGAGACTGCACAGTAGGTGGAAAAGCACAGGCCGATCGCTTGGAAACAGCATGCAAAATGGTGAGTTATCCGAAGCGTTCCAGATCTTCCCCCTTGGCGACGACGACGATGCCGTCCTCTGTGACCGTGAATCCGCGGCTGAGGTCAGTTTCGCGGTTCCAGCCGATCTCAAAACCACTCGGAATGCGGACTTCTTTGTCGATGATCGCCCGGCGAATACGTGAGTAGCGTCCAACATCGACGCCATCGAAGAGAATCGCATCCTCGACCAGTGCGAAACTGTTAACGCGCACACCGGGTGATACGATACTCCGATAGACCTGACCTCCCGAGATAATAGCTCCCTGGCAGACAATCGAGTCAAACGCTGCCCCTCGGCGGTCTCTTTCGGTATGCACAAACTTGGGAGGTGGAAAGGCGGGCTGATGAGTATGAATTGGCCATTCCTGGTCGTATAGATTCAGCACCGGGTCGACTTGGATCAGGTCCATGTTAGTCTGAAAATAGGCATCAAGTGTGCCAACATCACGCCAGTATGCTGCTTCCTTGCGATTCTCATCACGGAATGGATAAGCAAAGACGCGTGAGCCTCCCGTGATCATTGCGGGGATGATGTCCTGGCCGAAGTCATGACGACTGGCTTCCTTCTTGGCAGCGTCTTGAAAGAGACGCTCGTACATAACATCTGTATTGAATATGTATATGCCCATAGATCCGAGTGCCTTATCAGGCTGATCGGGCATTGCCGGAGGATCTCGCGGTTTTTCGACAAATCGGGTCACGCGCTGCTCGTTATTGATCATCATCACGCCGAGCTCACGTGCCTGTAGCCGCGGAGTTGGCAAGCAGGCGATTGTCAGGTCCGCTCGATTATCCCGGTGGTAGTCGATCATTCGTGCGTAATTCATTTTATAGATGTGGTCGCCAGCTAGAATCATCGTGTCACGTGGTGCAGCTTTTTCGATTGTGTAAACATTCTGATAAATCGCATCAGCCGTCCCTTGATACCACATTTCGGCAATTCGCTGCTGTGGAGGACTGACTTCAATGTATTCACCAAGTTCACGACAGAGGAACCTCCATCCTTCGTCGAGATGCCGGTTAAGGCTGGTTGCCTTGTACTGAGTTAGCACGAGGATTTTACGCAGATCCGAGTTGATGCAGTTTGAAAGCGTGAAATCAATAATGCGGTAAATCCCGCCGAACGGGACAGCAGGCTTGGCACGGTCGCGAGTCAAAGGTTCAAGCCGCGATCCTCGCCCTCCGGCTAGAACAATCGTTAACACGTCACGATACACTCGAAAACCTCATTAAGTGCTCATGCAAAGCTTGTGATCGGGCAGGAATCCATGTACCGACGGAACCATAGTTCCAGCATCAGTAATGCCCAGAGTCGATACGAGTGTTCTCTTTCTTGACGGGTATGTTCGGCAACCAAGCGTTCAATTACTGCGGGACGGAGTATTCCGCGGTTCAGACAGATCGGATCGAGCAGCACCTCCTCGAGCTCGGCTTTGAGTTCGTTCCGGAACCAACGGCCAATCGGTACGCCGAAACCCATCTTGGAACGAGTTCTGATCGGAGCTGGAAGTAAATCAGCGAACGCTTGCTTCAGAACGACCTTGGACCGCCCTTTCCGGAAGCGGATTTTACGGTCAACCGGCATTGCCATAGCTAGCTCAACGACCCGATGGTCGAGGAACGGTCCACGACATTCGAGGCTATGCGCCATACTGGCCAGGTCGACTTTGACTAGAAGATCACCAGGGAGGTAAGTCACGACGTCAGAGATCATAGCTTGAGTAACCGGGTCGCGTTGAGACGCGAGTGCGAAGGCGGACATCAAGAGCATGGCTGGGTCAGCTTCAGATTGGTCGTGCTCGCGAGTTGCCGTTGCAACTAACCAATCCAGATGCTCTTCAGAATAAAGTTCAACGCGATTAGCTTCGTCAAACGTACTCATCCAACCGAGATAGCGATTTGCAGCCGGTTCGCTGATATGTTCGAAGAGTCGCCGTAGTTTGTGCAGACGGCTCTTTGCGCGGGCAGAGGTAGGTAATACGGGCACGATACGACGACCCAGTAAACGTCGCGGGCCGACCGGTAAACGCTGAAAGTACTCTGTCAAACCGAGTGCACGATAGCGGTCGTATCCACCAAAGAGTTCATCACCGGCATCACCGGTCAGTGCGACGGTAACTTGTCGGCGAGTCTCGCGAGAAACATACCAAGTAGGCAGTGCAGAACTATCAGCAAATGGCTCGTCAAATTGAGAGCAGAGTTCTGGGAGGGTCTGCCAAGCCGTTGCTTCGACGATAAATGATTGATGCTCAGTACCCAGGTGGCGTGCTGCTAATTCAGCATATGCTGTTTCGTTGAAATCTGGATCGGGAAAGCCGATTGAAAATGTCTTAACTGCGTGGTTGGACGTTTTTTGCATCAAGCCGACGATGATTGTTGAGTCAATGCCACCAGAGAGAAAGGCACCTAGCGGCACGTCAGAGATCATTTGCTCGCGGACGGCATCATCGAGCGTCCCTCGCAACTCCTCGACATCTCGCTCAACCGAGCCCGTGCGTACACGGTTCCAATCAGGTTGCCAGTAGGGCTCAATCGAAAGGGAACCCTCGTGCCAGATAGCAAAGTGTGCTGGTGGAATCTTCGAGATACCGCTCAGGATTGTCCTGGGCTGTGGGACGTAACCATATGCAAGATAGTGATCTAGCGCAATCGGATCAAGGCGCCGAGGAACGAGATGTTCTGGTAGAGCTAGCAATGCCTTCAATTCGCTGCCGAAGAGGAGACGGTTTTCGTCATGGTGATAGACGAGCGGTTTTTGACCGAGCCGATCGCGAGCTAGTATCAATGTACGATTGCGCACATCCCAGATCGCCAGGGCGAACATTCCGCGCAACAGCGAGAACATTCGCGTTCCTTCATCTTCGTAGAGATGGACAAGAGTCTCCGTATCTCCCGTTGAGCGAAGATGATGGCCTTTCGCTTCTAGCCGATGTCTGAGTGAGGGAAAGTTATAGATCTCACCATTGAAAACTGTCCAAACGCTACCATCCTCATTGGCGAGAGGCTGATGACCGCCGGATAAGTCAAGAATTGACAGTCGCCGAAATCCGAGTGCAGCGTGATGATCGAAGTACTCGCCTGAATCATCCGGGCCGCGATGGACGAGCCGAGTCATCATTGCTCTCAGGGCTTCCGGCTGCAGAGCATTGATCGGATCGAGCCAGACTCCGCCGCAGATTCCGCACATCCAACGATTCCTTCCACCGCGAACTTCATCATCTGGCGAGCTGAAACAATGTAACGTGTTAACCAGCGATTGTTGTTACGAGCCAGCAACACCTTTCGCTCGCGCTAATTCTTCGTACAGGTCGGCGAACTGTGCAACCATGGTGTCGACGCGAAATAGTGTTTCTACCCGGGCCCGGCCAGCTTCAGCGAACTGATTGGCCCTTACAGGATCACGGATAATGTCCCGAATTGCACGTGCCAGGAGAGGTGGATTACCGATAGGGACAAGCAACCCTGTCTGACCATCGATGATGGCCTCGGTTGTTCCGGGTGCTGCCGTGGCAATAACCGGTTTGCGAAGTCGCATAGCCTCAAGCAGCACATTTGGCAAACCCTCAAATGCGCTGGGCAGGACAACCAGATCAGAAGCGGCCATTAGATTCGGTACATCCTCCCGATGGCCCAAGAACTTGACATGGTGGTCGAGATGATAGGCCTGTGATGTTTTCTCAAGCTGGTCGCGTAGCGGACCATCGCCCACGATTATAGTACGTGCGGTGGGCTCAACGTACTGCAGCAGATCGAGAGCCTTCAACAGATCGCCTACTCTTTTTTGTTCGGCCAATCGACCTGCAAAGAGGATCAAGGGAGCGTTTGCCTCGAACCCTAAAGCAATGCGAATTCCCGGAGAATCAGGCTGAGCAGGTTCTTCATCTTCCGCGCCGGAGTAAATCAGAGCGAGCTTTTCCTTGGACACTCCGAGCTGCTCGTAAAACTTAACAACCGCGTGTGAGTTACCGACCAACCGGTCACACCACCTTGACAAATAGCGATCAACGGACCGATTAGCACGTCCTTTCCAAATGTCAACCGCCATCTCCGTTACAATGACTACGGGAATATGCGCTATCCGCGAGGCCACTCGCCCGTATGTATTAGCCGCAAAGATCCAAGTCTGGACGATATCAAACGACCTGGCTTTCAAGAAACGATTGAGATTCAACAGCGCGATTGGATCGACTTTGAATCGCTTACCGATTGCCGTAACCGGGATTCCTGCATTGCGCAAATCTAACTCAAGCGGTCCGAGCCGTGTGAGTGCTGCAACTTCGACATTGAACCGGTCACGAGGTAGCCGCTTGGCTAAGAGCACCATTTGCTTCTCAGCCCCAGAGCGGTCAAGGGTTGGAATTAACTGGAGGACTTTCAGCACCATGCACATCCAGTTGACGAACAAGTTAGATCCAGCACAAGCCTGGCCGTTGCCAATGTGCGCTGCGAGGCTACCTGTTGATATCCAGTCAACAAGCCGTGTAAACAATGTCCGTTCAGGAGGAAGTATTGCAAGAGCCAGTAACGGCAGCCTAACTGAGTGATCAAGTCATTCCGAGGTTGACGGCCGGTGTATGCACAACTTTTCTCTCCGCAGTCAACCAATGTTGTGCGATGTTAAGGTCTTTGGTATCATTTGTTAGAGGCGGGTCCAAACAAGGATAGCTTTTTCAAGATCGGTGTCGGTAGCTCTGATTTACTCCTAATATATAGTTAGGTTTTCGTTTTATTAATCGATACCGTAGCAGGATCTAACTTTCTGTCAAACTTGAATCGACTCGGTGTTAAATCACCTTGTTCTAACCAGTGGCTGGCCGACCAAGAATCATGCTTTGGTTTGTAGCGGGTTTATATTTTGAAATATATCAACCAGGTGATTGAAGCAGGAAATCTCGAATGAGGGCTTGCTGCGACCGTGAGACGCTGCTCACGGCGTTTGGGATGGTGAGTGGGGTTATCTCAGCCCGAAGCCCTAAACCAATCCTCCAGAACATCAAGCTAATTGCCAATGACGATAGGTCAGTGCTTATCGGTACTGACCTGGAGGTGGGAATTCGGTACCAGCTACCTGGTATGAAGGTTGATAAGGCAGGCACCGTGATTCTACCAACAGCGCAAATGAACTCGATTTTGCGAACAGGCACTGATGCCGAAATGAGTATTGAAACTGACGGAGACCGTCTCATTGTGCAAGGCCTACATTCAGAGTTTACTTTACCGGTTGAAGACGCAAGTCTGTTTCCTGATGTTCCTGATTTTGCTGCTCAAAGTTACCATGTCATAGATGCTGCAGATCTGAAGAAACTCATCCGGCGAACGATGTTTGCTACAGACGTTGAGAGCACTCGCTATGCACTCGGTGGAGTACTCGTTGAAGTCACGGTTGATTCAATCGCAATGGTAGGCACTGATGGTCGCCGATTAGCGCGGATGTCTGCTGCAGTTACTGCTGAAAACAATCCGCCTCCACCGGCTGGCTCACCTGTTATACCGGTGAAAGCTCTCAAATTGATCGAACGTAACCTGGTTAATGACGACCAACCAGTGCACCTGAGCCTTCAGGCCGGGTCGGCCGTTCTGATCCGGTCCGAGCGAGCGGTGATCTACAGCCAGCTAGTTGAAGGAAGGTTTCCGCGTTATCAGGATGTCTTCCCAGCTAACAGCGATACCAAGATTACTCTTGAAGTTGGGCCATTACGGATGGCCGTTGAGCAGGCCTCAATTGTTACCAGCGACGACAGTCGAGGTGTGGATTTCCAGTTTGCCTCAGGCATGCTTCGGCTCACGAGCCGATCTGCTGATGTTGGCAGTTCGCACGTGGAGCTACCCATCAACTACGAGGGCAAAACAGTAGAGATTACTTTCGATCCTCGTTATCTTATCGACGCTCTGAGGACGTTGGACGACACAACTTCTATAACGGCCGAACTGATTGATTCTAAAAATGCCGCAGTTTTCAAGACAAATGATCGATATACGTATGTGGTTATGCCTTTGACTCGCGAACCTGGTTAACACGTTCTATTCGATCTTTTGATGCACGCTCCGATAGCCGGAGGAAGAAAACAAGCTCCAGCGTCGTTGATATTTCGCTGGAACTCGGAACTCCCATTTCCGACCGCAATCTTCAGAGGTTTGGAACCTTAAACGAGGGTCGGAAAAGAAATCCTTGGTATTCTTAAGATAGCCAATATTATTATATACTTTTATATTGTTTTTTCGTTCTCCGAGACACTGCTCTTGAGTCGATTGGAGAAGGATGTTTAACGTGATCCCTGGTGTCCAGTCCCTGGCAGATATTCTGGGCGAGTTAATCGTCGCGCGAGGCTACAGTCAGACCCAAGCTCAAAGGGTGTTACAGGATGCTTGGAGGATAGCGGTTGGCGAACCACTTTGTTACCAGACACAAGTAGGTGAAGTGCGTCGTGGGGTGCTGAACGTGAGAGTCACACACTCGGCCGTTCTGGAGGAACTAGCGGCATTTCAAAAAGCCAAGCTAGTTAAAGCTTTGCGATCTAGTGCACCAGGAACAACGATACATGACATCCGGTTCCGGGTTGGTTTGATCGCATTCGATGTCGAGGGCAAGTCGGCATAAGAGTTGTCTTTTTCTAGAATGGTAGAGTGCGTAAGGTTCGGTTTGAAATGAGGTTAGTGTACAATGGTGAATTTGGGCAGAAACGAAGATCACCCCGTTGATAGCTCAACCGCTGGATTTTTGGATCTTGAGGCTGTGGAAGAGACGGGAAATGGTCAGAAAACGGAGGCTGACGCAGTCGGTTCAGCAAACCTATCTGACTATACGGGTGCAAGTATACGGGTGCTAGAAGGGATCGAGGCAATCCGGTTGCGCCCCGCAATGTATGTGGGTGATACTCATCTCCATGGTTTGCATCACCTGGTGAACGAAGTTGTCGACAACTCGATCGATGAAGCCATGGCAGGTTTTGGGCGTTCAATCCATCTTGTCATAGATGTAGATGGATCGATATCGGTAGCCGATGACGGACGAGGAATTCCAGTCGACATTTATGCTGATAGTGGTAAGAGCGCCCTGGAAGTGGTCATGACGACAGTGCATGCCGGTGGTAAATTTGACCACCACACGTACAAAGTCTCCGGTGGGCTACATGGCGTAGGGTTGACGGCGGTAAACGCACTTTCGGAATGGTTACAAGCCGAGGTTCGACGTGATGGCCATTTGTGGCGCCAGGACTTTGAGAAAGGGAAACCTACGAGTTTGGTATACGTCGTGGCACCGACGAAAACCACGGGAACAAAGATTAGCTTTCTGCCAGACGCGACGATTTTCCCCGGCTTGTCTTTCGATGCGGACGTGCTAGAAAAGAGACTTCGTGAACTAGCATATCTCAACAAGGGAGTGAAGATCCGGTTGACTGATGAGCGCGGTCCGGATCCTCGTGACGTTGAGTTCGTGTCGAGTGTCGGACTAAGTGAGTTTGTCGCTTATCTGAATCGTGCACAGACGGTTTTACATCCGCCTATCATCTTGGCTGGTCGTGATGACGAACGTGGTGTTGCAGTTGAGGTCGCTTTGCAGTACAACGACTCAATTAGCGAAATGGTTGTATCGTATTGCAACAATATTAACACGATCGAAGGGGGCACTCACTTAACTGGATTCCGGATAGCTTTGACTCGAACGTTGAACCAGTACGGCAAGTCAGCGGCCCCGGCAAAGTCGAAGGACTTGACGATCACCGGCGAGGATTTCAAAGAAGGGCTCACGGCGATCATCAGCGTCCATGTGCCAGATCCTCAGTTCGAGAGCCAAACCAAGATCAAGCTAGCTAATAGTGATGTGGAAGGGATCACGGCAAGGGTTGTCAGCGAGCGGTTGTCCGAATTCCTCGAGAATAACCCTGCTGTAGGTAAGAAGATTGTAGCCAAGGCACAACTTGCGGCTGAGGCCCGGGAGGCAGCCCGTAAGGCTCGCGAGCTTGTCCGAAACAGAAAGGGGGTCCTTTCTAGTGGCGGATTACCGGGCAAGCTAATGGATTGTACTACTCGTGATCAAGATTCGAGCGAACTCTTTCTGGTCGAGGGAGACTCGGCTGGCGGGACGGCCGAAGGAGGCCGAGACCGGGTTTTTCAAGCAATACTTCCATTGCGCGGTAAGATTTTGAATGTGGAACGCGCACGCTTGGACCGTGTTCTGAGTAATGACGAGGTTCGTAACATCATTACCGCTGTCGGTAGTGGAATTGGTGAGGAAGAAGATCCCGCGAAGCGACGATACGGCAAGATAGTGATGATGAGCGATGCCGATGTTGACGGTTCTCATATCCGGACATTGTTAATGACTTTCTTCTACCGGCAAATGCCCAGGCTTGTAGCTGAGGGACACCTTTACGTCGCTCAGCCTCCCCTCTATATGATCGCAAGCGGCAAAAAGGAACGACGATACCTACATACAGAAGATGAAATGCAAGCAACCTTGATAGAGACTGGTTTGGCTGGAGCGTCGTTGCGAAAAGCTGATGCGAACGGTCACGGCGATGAAATCGCTGGGGACCACCTCAAGAGTTTATTCGATCTCGTTGTCGGCATTGAACAAGGACTACGAGCATTTGGCCGGCGAAACCGTTCTCTTAGCGACTTTCTGGCAATGGCGTATATTCCTAAATCCAGTGACTCTTTAAACCCTGATCCTCGCGATGGCTTGCTTCCCTTGTTCCTCATTGAACACGACGGAAGGGAAGAGTGGTTTTATAGCGAGAGAGAACGTTTGGAGTATTTTGCGGCACACAATCTACCCGTGTGTTTGGACCTTGTTGATACTGAATCTAGTTCCGCGTCGGATTCAGGGAGTACAGGAAGCCCTTCCGTGAAGGATGCTATGGCTGTACCTCCTTCTTCAAATCGTTGTCATGAGATCGAATTGCATGAAGTCAAGGTGCTCAATAAGCACTTGGTTCGACTGCGTGATGAGTTTGGGCTTCGTGTTGATGTTCTACTTCCCCACGACGTCATTGGTGACGACCCTGCCCCCCGCTTCTTTCTCAACCGCGACGGTGAGACCCATCCTCTGTTAGATTTGCGTACTTTGGTATCCACAGTACGAAGGATTGGTGAGAAGGGGATCAGGATCACTCGATTCAAAGGATTGGGTGAGATGGATGCAGAACAGCTCTGGGAGACCACGATGAATCCGGCGCGCCGCGCCTTGTTCCAAGTGCGGCTTGATGACGTTGCTGCCGCCAATGGCCTGTTTGCGACTCTCATGGGTGATGACGTCGAGCCAAGGCGCGACTTCATTGAAAAGCATGCACTCGAGGTCAAGAATCTCGACGTCTAAGCTAATCTCATACTCGTTTTGAGTTTGTAGTATTTAGCTTACATATCGTCACTAACTAAAGTGATTGTAGAGTTCATCCCAAGCGGGAACAAATAATGGGGATCGCCCAGAAGGTCGCGCGGAACTTTAGCGACGCGGTCCGCTCGCGTGGCCAATCGTATTTCGTTAAGGGTCGAGTGACCCTGATGACCGCGAGGGCCGGTGAGGTTGTCGCCAGAGTGCGAGGAACTTCAAAATACCGAGTGAGAGTGCGCCTGCGGGGTTCGAAGTTGCTGGCTTCATGCACATGTCCATATTTTAACCCACAGAGAGAACCGTGTAAGCATCTCTGGGCAACGTTGCTCTTGGCTGAAGCAAGAGGTCTGCTGCACTCGCCTCCTGTATTTCCCGTGCACTTGGTGACCGAGGAGACTCCCCGGCAAACAATGCATGAAGGGTTGCCAGATTCCCGAACCGCGCCGAGACTGGACCAACCGCCCACAGAGCTAGGAGAATTGGATTTGGGTTTGGAGATGATGGGTTTGGTGCCAGCGCGTCCAGTTAGTCCGAATGTCCGAGGAGGTAAGAGCAGGCGCAAGGACCGCCAAGTTCACGGCGGCCAGCCAGACGAGCAAGGGAGCTGGAGCCAGCGGAGTCGTACGGCTCGAGAATACCCCGGCCCGGTAAGCCGATCGAAAATCAAGACCACGGGAGTGGGACCCAACACAGGCTCAACGAAACCGAGAGCAATCAATCGGAACGCCAAGCGGCTGTTAGTTTACGTTCTCGACGTCACTGCCACGCTGGCGCAGAATCAAGTCGTGATCGATTTGGCTCGTCGCCAACGCAAGACGACAGGCGAGTGGGGACCTTTGCGCCCGTGGTACTATGCACCTCATGCTGCCCATGTGAAGTATGACCCCGAAGATCGTCTACTTCTAGCGCTACTTGACGAAGCCCATGGTGGATCTACGGCATCGTCAAGTTCAGAGGCCGGACCCGGGGCCATACAAGCAGCGTCGCCCCGAATGGGCTCAAATAATGGTGTTAATGATGTTGCCCGGTTGCTCAGTTCCAACAATGGAGGACCGCGAGCGGGGAGTGAACGAGTCGTGCGAGGCATGCGGCGATTTGTGCTTCGTAAAGATCAAGCTGCCTTGGTGGAAAGACTGGCGAGGACCAATCGGCTGCGGCTTCGCCGTACGGAAGGAGAGGAAGATCCACCCACAATTCGTTGGGACGATGGGCAACCATGGCGTTTCTCGTTAGAAATTCGGCCCGAATTAGGTGGTAAACGTTGGACCTGGCGAGGTTCACTCCGCCGAGGTGATAACCGGATGGATCTGTCAGAACCATTGATCCTACTATCCGGCTTATTGGTTTTGGGCATCGGTCGAACCGCTCGTTTCGATGATCTTGGCATCATGCCGTGGATCCTTCGTCTCCGGTACGAAAAAGAGATCACATTTGCTGAGCCCCAGCAGGACCTGATGTTAGGGCGAATCTTGGCCGAGACTGCGCGTGCCGCCTGTGGAACTCGTCGAGTCGCTCCGACTCGAGGAAATCAACACCAAGCCTCGGCCTTGCCTGACATTGAGGACTCCACGGCAAAACTGGGGGCTGAGTGCTGACAAACTAATCGGCGAGTTGGATTTTGAATACGATGGTGCTGTAATCCCAGCCGGACGGACAACACCTCTCGCTGTTTCAACCGAGTTAGGCTTGGTAATCCGGCGTGATCCCCGGACGGAGAGTGCTGCAGACATCAAATTATTCGAACTGGGCTTTCGCGAGGCGAAGGATCCTCATCTTGATCCTGGAACGCTTGAATTGCCAGCAAAGCGGATGTCCCAGGTTACTAAAGATCTCGTAGCAGCAGGTTGGCGCGTTGAGGCGGAAGGTAAGTTGATTCGGCCGGCAGGTGAGTTCAAACTGGCGCTTTCGACAGGCATCGACTGGTTTGAACTCGATGGCGGAATCGAGTACGGCGACCATAAAGTAACCCTTCCACAACTGCTAGCCGCTGCACGACGTGGCGAATCAATGATTGAACTTGGCGATGGCTCGATGGGTATGCTTCCAGAAGAGTGGTTCAAGAAATACGGCATGCTTGCTGATATCGCGACACTAAGCGATGCTGGCCTTCGCTTCACGTCAGCTCAAGCAAGCGTGCTCGAGGCACTCCTGGATGCACAGCCGGAGATTCAGGTCGACGCTGCTTTTGAAAAGATCCGTCAGAACCTGAGACAGTTCGGCGGTGTTGTAGCAATTGATTCACCCTCAGGTTTCCATGGTGAGCTGCGCCCCTACCAACGAGATGGATTGGGTTGGCTGGATTATCTCCAGCGTTTCGGATTTGGCGGTATTCTGGCTGATGATATGGGCTTAGGCAAAACAATCCAGGTTTTGGCGTTTCTACAAAGACGGCGAGCTCACCGTCAAGCAAAGGGCCCATCGCTGGCGGTTGTGCCGCGTTCGCTTGTGTTTAACTGGATTCAGGAGGCCACAAGGTTTACTCCTCGACTTCGTGTACTAGACTACACTGGGCCCAACCGCCACATTCTCCGCGAACAATTTGGTGAGTACGACTTGATCATTACGACCTATGGCACAGTCCGCACCGATATTGCAGAGTTAACCCAGTTCCAGTTTGATTACGCGATTCTGGACGAGGCACAAGCAATTAAAAATGCTGATAGCCAATCGGCGAAAGCCGCCCGTCTATTACGTAGCCAATTCAAGCTCGCTGTGAGTGGTACGCCAATCGAAAACCACTTGGGCGAGCTCTGGTCGATTTTCGAGTTTCTGAATCCAGGAATGCTAGGCAGTGACACGGTGTTCAAGAAGTATGTTGGCAGCAATGCTACCCTTGAGGAGATAGACCGAACCCTGCTAGCCAGAGTTCTCCGACCATTCATTCTCCGGCGCACTAAACAGCAGGTAGTCGAAGATCTCCCAGAAAAGACGGAGCAAACGCTTTACTGTAACATGGAAGCGGAGCAAACTCGCTGCTACGACGAACTGCGGACACATTATCGCGATGCGCTGTTGTGCAAGGATACCGCAGAACTGAATCGCTCTAAAATCGAAATCCTCGAAGCTTTGTTGAGACTGCGTCAAGCTGCCTGTCACCCCGGTTTAATCAATCCCGAACTGGCAAGCAGTTCAAGCGCCAAGCTCGAGATGCTACTCCCATCTATCATAGAGGTCGTTGAGGAAGGGCACAAAGTTCTAGTTTTCTCTCAGTTCACGAGTTTCCTTGCTATAGTCCGTGAACGGCTTCAGCAAGAACAGATCACCTACGAGTATCTCGATGGCCGAACCCGCAACCGTGCCGCTCGTGTCGCGAGGTTTCAAAGTGATCCCGACTGTCCCGTGTTCTTGATCAGCCTCAAAGCGGGTGGTTTGGGGCTCAATTTGACTGCCGCTGAATATGTTTACCTGCTTGATCCGTGGTGGAACCCTGCTGTCGAGGCTCAAGCGATTGATCGCTCACACCGCATTGGACAGACGCAACATGTTTTTGCTTACCGGTTGATCTGTCGGGGTACAGTCGAGGAAAAAATCCTGGAATTGCAGCGAAAGAAGCGAGACCTGGCTGATGCTATCCTGAATGGTGATGGCCGGGGTGTTGTTGAGAACCTTTCTCGCGAAGATATTGAGTTCCTATTATCGTGAGCCACACACACGTTTTGTTCGCGCGGTGGAAATCGCGGGCCGAATAGTGGCGCCGGGTCATTTGCCTCCAGGAATCTGGGCAGCTTGGTAACGACCTGAATGTCGGGGCCGTTCTCGACCGCATACGGAGGGCCACCCGCGCGACGTTTTCGGCGGGTGGCACCGATGTCAGGGGCCGTTGGTCGCCACCAATGCGGAGACGACCGACAGTGTATCCTCCGAGCACCCTACTGATTAACAAGTATTCCGACAAACGGTAAGTGGCGATACTCGTCGTTGAAATCGAGACCATAGCCAACAACAAAAGTATCAGGGATGGTGAATCCACAGTAGTCAGGTTCGATCGGCACTATTTGGCGACCAATCTTGCGAAGTAGAACCGCAGTGCGAACCGAGGCGGAACCACGATCCCTGAGATGAGCAACCAAAGCGCTTAATGTTTGGCCAGTATCGAGGATATCATCCAGGAGAAGTACGTCGCGCCCTGCAACATCGGGGGCGAACGCTTCGTTTACTACCAAAGTTGTTGCGGAGGTTGTTGCTCCGCGGTAGCTGCTGGCTTGCACCAACGCGATTCGTAGCGGGATTCGAATTTGCCGAACCAGATCAGCCAGTGCAATGAGGCTTCCTGTCAGTACAGCGACGATTGTAAGCGGTTTATCCCGATAGTCATTTTCGATTTCGCGGCCCAATACGTACAGCCGGTCACGAATCTGGGACTCGTTAATCAGTGGTTCTACGGGCACGGTGGTTTATTCATCTCCGCTTGGTGTTGGTTTATAAGGGTCAAGGGTGGCGTCGATGAAAGTCATAGCAAATTCATGCGGTTGAGTGATCCAGGATAAAAATGCTCCTTTACTAGCGTGCAGATGTAGTTTAGCAGATCTAATGCTTTGTAACAGCTTGATTTTAGCGTGGACAGAATCGAGTAGATCTGGCACCACGGTGCAGGTTTTCGAAATATGCGCATATAGCCAAAAAATAGTATGAATAAATATGAGGATACAGTCGCGAGTGCTAACTCTTGCTCTTGTAACACGACGATACCCACCACAAATCGGTGGTGCAGAGAAAGTTCTGAGCTACCTGGCAAGGGCCTTGGCGAATGAAGGTGCTGATGTAACCGTCATCACCTCAAAAACTCCGGGCAGCAAAAACACGCAGCATGAGGAGGTAGAATTCGACCAGTTTCAAACGAGCCGAACGCCTGTACAGAATAAAGCCGGGCGGCTTTCCATCGTCCGACTCAAGACGTCACGCTTGCGATTCTACGGAACGTGGCTTTACATGCGAAACCTCAAGCAGTGGTTTCATGACAATCATGTAGACCTTGCGTACGTCTCAATGCTTAAGCATGACGCCTACGTTGTCGTTCGGGCTGGGAAACGTCTGGGATTCCCTGTGATCCTTCGGCCAGAGGGAGCCGGCGCAACGGGTGATATTTCCTGGCAGTTGCGTGGAAATTTCGGCCGGGTGATCGGCCTCACCTGTCGCCAAGCTAAAGCCTTTGTCTCGATCTCAAAATCAGTTCAGGTGGAGATTCAGAAATCGCTCCGCTCGGGAACAATGCGACCTTTTCGATCGGTGGAGAAGACGGATCCTAAACCGGTTGCGCCACAAATCGTCTCGATTCCGAATGGAGTTCTGCTGCCAGAATCAGCGTGGCAAATTCGACATGACTGGCAGATGGCGCCACGTGCAATCTTCGTAGGCCGACTCGCACCGGAGAAGGGGCTAGATACACTAGTCGCGGCTTGGCCTCGCGTAAGACTCAGATTCCCCACGGCCCAATTGGTCCTTATTGGCGAGGGTCCTGAGAGAGTTAACCTTGAAAACTTAGTTGGATTGGTGGGCTTGACGCTTGGGCCGGCTCAGGCGGTTCACCTTCCGGGCTCGGTGACTAGCACGACCGATGCTCTGAGAAATGCAGATCTTTTCGTTCTCCCATCACGAGAGGAGGGAATGAGCATCGCGCTCCTGGAGGCGATGGCACTAGGGATCCCGATTGTCGCGTCGTTGATCTTTGGCAACCAGAGACTTGTTAACAACTTTGAACATGGACGTTTAGTTCCGCCAGATGATCCTATACGTCTTGCACGTACGATCATCGAACAATGGGAGAACGTTGATCACGCAGTTCAAATGGGCCGTGCTGCGCGAAGTCGTATCGAGGAAGAGTTCTCGATTGAGATTGTTGCGCGGGAACACCTTGCATTATTTCGTGGGCTTATTGCGTGACGACGACATATGGGCTGGGTGCTGCGACCGTGCTTCCTTCCTCTGCCAAAGCTGATGCCCTTGTCAGCAGCAACCAAACACTGAGCCATTATCGCAGAGCCATTTGAGCCATTCCGCGATCGGTCGATCGCGGCTTTGGCTCTCTAGGCGTCCGTCTTTACCTAGTCGCTGGCACGTGTGATTCAATGCAGGTAGGCTGGAGTGTAATTGCCGCTCATTCGCCGATGACGGCTTTTTCAATCGTCGGCGCAAAGTGGCGGCGGGAAGTTCCACCTTCCCGCCGCCTGACCGCTCGGGAGCAGTCCCTCCCGTGGGCCATTCTCAGTTTCCACGCGCATCACTGTCGGGTCAATCACCCCGGTCGCGGCGTTGGCACCCCAACTGCCACCGTTGCCTGCTCAAAGGTTGTGAAGACTGGTTTCTACCGCGCCGGCCCCAGGCGCGTTATTGCAGCCCGGCCTGTCAGAAAGCCGCACGCCGCTGGCGCCGCTGGCTTTCCTGCCAGCGCTTTAAGGCGACTACCCACGGCAAGAAACTCCGGCGAGAGCAGGTGCGGCGCTATCGAATCCGTCTCCAGCAACGATCATCTCTTGCTGAACCGGCGCCACCAGCCTGCGACGTCGAGCTGACTTCCCCAGTCGTCGAGTCGCAGACATCCACCGCGCCATCCGAGTCGCCTCCGGTCGCCTCAACTCCCGCCGAGGACCAGCGCCCAGCCAAAATACCCGAACAATCTTGCGGTCTGACTTGCCACAGACCTGGCTGCTACATCTTATTCCTTCCCTCGGGGCGTTCTCCCGATCAAAAATTCTGTTCCAACCCGTGCCGCCAAGCGTTACGACGAGTTCGACAACGTGAGCTTCGACTCCGGCAACTGACGTTCCGCACATCTGCCCCTGATTATCCCGGAATTTCGCTCGGTATCAAACCGTTCAGGCGGAGGGACTATCGCGAGGAGCCGGTAGACGGGCGGCACTTGCAACCCGTGTGCGGTCGCATCGTCAGGCGGTTTAGTCATCGCAACGGCTGTTGACCTCCCACGCTCACCCCTGGTGCTTCAACGTGGTCGAGAATAGCGGCACGCTGGCGGGCCAGGTCAGACGTCGTAGACTTTCGACATTCCAAGCAGCGCAATACCCGACGCTGAAGCCGGCTCAATTGTGTTGTGAAGACCAGAGGTGATCGCCGCTCAACTTGCAGCGCATGTCGTTGCACGTCCTCAAACAGGTCAATCAGCCGTCGGGCTGTGGGACGCCGACACTTCCGGCCTTCGGGGTACATCGGCAGGCTTTCAATCGCCTCGCGGTCCATGGCGCGACGCAGCTCGCGTTCAAGCAGCGACTCGGCCAAGAGCACCAGAAAATAGACACAGAGCAACGCCTGGATCCGGCTGGCCTCCTTGAGATAGACCGGGGCAACCTCGAAGTCCGTCTTCAAGTGCGAGAATCGTTTCTCAAGTGCCGGCTGGCCCTTGTAAGCTAGCAACATTTCCAGACCCGACAGTGAATGGTCGTTCGTGATCAAAGGGAAGACATCGTCACCCGCCGTTTCCGCGATGAGTCGCTCGTGATCGATGTGATACGCCAGCTCGTAGCGAGTGCTCGTCTTCTTGAGGTATCGCGTCTTATCATTCGGTCGACCTCGCCGATCCTGGCGGAACTTCTCCTCAGTTCGCTCCTTGATTTCCGTGACGATCCAACTCTCAGCACCGCGGGCCCGGAGGATTTCCTGGACGGCTTCCGCAACCTTCGCTTCTTGGCGAAACCGTGTCCGCGGAGATGACAGCTTCAACCGCAGCTCCGACAATTCGATCAAGGCCCTTTCGACCTGCTGATGACGCGCATGGGAATCCTGCTCGGCTTTGCGTGTACTGTGGTACCAAACCAGTCGGTATCCTTCGACGCTCAGCGAAGCCTGCTCGGAGATCGAGTACTCATCCACAATCTTGCCGTCGTCATTTCGCTTGTCATGGATGCGCCGCCACTGGATCTGCCCACTGCCGAGTAAATCTCGAAAGGCACTATCCTCTGACCGGGTCCGCGGCAGTACTGTTAAGAACCGGCCTTGGCGTTGATGGATATGGGCCATGTTCTCGGTGCTGGCGAGCTTGCAATCCGCCACGTAAAGGAAATCTCGTCTTCCGGTCAGGCGACAGAGAAGGTCCCAGGTAGCACGGTGAGTTTGGTCGTCCGCCACGTTGCCGCTGGCAACTTGGAAGTACAACGGAACCGCGCCGTCCTTGGCCACTGTGAGGATATAAAGCAGTTGCTTGAGGTCCGGGCGATGGTCCTTGTTGTAACCCCAGGTAATTGCCATCCTGGTCCGTTTGCCCCGCATTTCTTCTTTGGCCGCGTCAGCATAGGCGCCATGAAAGGTGATAGTAGTGGAATCGTTGTGGAGCTCATCGAGGTCGACATCGAATTCCTTGATCACATGAGCCACGAGCGCCAGGACCAACGAGGTGATATCGCTTTGGAACAAGCGATCGAGACAGCGGCCCATCCGGTCGTCGTTGAGAGATGGCAGTTGGCTTTCGGCGAAGCCGAGTACTTCGGGAGCGAACCTCGCCGCCCATTCTCCGATGCCGTACAACGGCTCGCGGGAGAGGAGCACGTTCTTGAGCAGGAGTGAGATGCCCAGGGCGGGAGCGATCCGGCAGCGGCGATCGGCGCGTGGGAGATACGACCGGAGAAAATTGTCGAGCCGCATGCGTGCGAGGAGTTGATTGATGATCGGCAAGGCATCGATGCGATACGAGCTAAGAGCCTGACCCTTGGCGCGAGCGATCTCACCAGGGCGTGGGGGAGTAGTCGAAGACGGGACGTGTCGTTTCTTGGGTTTCTGCATCCGAGTTGCTCCTGACGAACGAGTGTGAGCGGCGTACACAAGATACGCTGGAGCCGCTCTGGACACATGAAGCAGAGCGGCTCCGTCGCCCCGATTCCTGGGGACATCATTGTCCTGGAAAAGAAATCTTCAAGGCATCCACGGATTGCCCTACATGAACTATGATGCTGTAGTTTGTCGTAAGTCGCGTCGAACTAGCCCTACGTGGAGGCTCGATTTCAACAAACGGTGTGTCAAATCGCGCTCGGTGGTTTGGAGAAGCGATATTCCCGAGAAAAAACGGCTCTTTCCCTGGAGGGAGGGCAAGGAAGTGCTCGACTGGATTCTTGGGTTGTCACACTCGGCGAGACTTACGTCGAAGAGCAGCCAATTGAAGAATTTCAAAAATTCCCGCTCGGGGAATCGGACACTGCGGTGAGACTTGACCTGACGAGAAGATGTCGATGTCAGGCAATGAGTCTTGGTGTAGCCGCCTACCGCTGAGCCGGCGCGATCCGCAACGATCAGACCGGCAACCTGCGCGAGGCGATAGCCGTGAGGCCGCGCGTGTCATCGCGCCCATGAGCCAAGCTCGGTCTGTTCGGGGCTACTCAGCCATAGTCGACTGGCTCAGGCGGCGGTAATTCGGAGATAATAAGGGGCAGATGTGCGGAACGTCAGCGGCAACGACGCCGGCGCGGGGTTTTTCCCCGTCATATGCATCACCGCGGACCGCCTAAATATCCCCTTCTCATGTCGTCACGTATAGAGGACGTTACCCCCTAACACTTATGTTTGTTCTTGCCCAAGAACCGAGGAGGAAGCGGGAGGGCCGGGTCTTCCGGTCTCCCGTTTCCTTACTCGGACTGGGCCTTTGTGACGAGGTTTCCCATGACAGACTCGTACACGACGGACATCCGCTTCATAGCTGTGGATCAACTGGGTCAGCGGTATCGGCGCTATCGTCTTCCCGACCCGGACGCTGAGGCCGCAATGGCGGCATCCCTCGGGCGCTATGGACAGCAAACACCCGTGGTCGTCTGCCTGCGAGAGGAAAGATACGAGGTTCTCGACGGCTTCAAGCGTCTGGCAGCCGCGCAGACACTCGGTTTCCTGACCGTCAGTACGCGGCTCGTGGAAGTTAATGAGCGCCTGGCCAAGGCGACGATCCTGGGCCTCAATCAAACCGGCAGGCGGACCCAAGAGTGGGAAGAAGCTTGGATCGTGCACGCCTTGGTGCGCGAGGACGGTTTGACGCAGGAGGAGGTCGCCGAGCTGCTCTCCCACCACAAGAGCTGGGTCTGCCGTCGGCTGGCCCTGGTCGAGAAGCTGGCCGACGCGGCCAGGAACGACTTGCGATTGGGGCTGTTGTCGGTCACGGCCGCTCGCTCGCTGGTGCGGTTGCCGGCCGGCAACCAAACCGGTCTGCTGGCCACACTCCGCCGCGACAAGCTGACGGCTTCCGAGCTCGATGGCGTCGTCAATCTACTCCGAGTGGCGCCGGGCCAGACTCAGGAAGAGTACATCCTGGCCCAGCCGCGCCAGGCTTTGCGGCAAGCGCGAGAAGAGACTGGCTGGGCCTGGGACCCACGGCTGAGCAGCTCGGGCAACCGCGTGGCGCGACGTCTCACCTACGTCCTTGAGGACCTGGGTCGCATCGAAACCTGGCTGCGCAGTCAAGGCCGCGCCGGCTTGACCCCCTGCGATCACTTGGTGCTGACACAGCATTCTCCAAGTTGGCGCGTGATGCCTCCAGCGTGGCCTCTTTGGCTCAGGACCTCATCGGAGAGTTGAACAATCATGACCGAGCAAAAGCGCAATGAGATTGTCAGCCGCTCGCGCGCCGGTGCATCAATGCGACGGATCGCCCGCGAGTTGGGACTCGCACGGAACACGGTGAGCCGGGTGCTTGTCGGGATTGATGCCCAGCGAGCCGGCAAGGCGTCGACCTCGCTCGGACGACCCAGCCAGCTCGATCCCTACGAGCCTGTCATCCTCGAACTCCTGGGCCGATATCCCGATTTGACCGGCGTGCGGCTCCTGGAAGAGCTGCGCCACCAGGGCTTCCCGGGCAGCTATAGCACTGTCCGCCAGCGCCTACGCGAGCTACGTCCGCGCTCAGGGCCACAGCCGGTTATCCGCTTTGAAACTGGGCCCGGCGTCCAGGCTCAGATGGATTACGCCGTCTACGATCTGGACTTCACTTGTGAAGGCCGGCGCCGCGTGAATTTGTTCAGCTACATCCTGGGCTATTCACGGCGGCAGTACCTGCGCTTCGTCGAGGCCCAAGACCTGGTGACCACCCTGCGCGAGCACGTGCGGGCCTTTACCCATCTGGGAGGCGTAGCCGCAACATGCTTGTATGACAATATGAAAGTCGTGGTCACTGGTCACGAGGATGACGTACCGGTCTACAACTCGCGGTTCCTGGCCTTCGCCACTCACTACGGATTCCGGCCGGTGGCCTGCCGCGTGCGGCGGCCCCAAACCAAGGGAAAAGTGGAACGCCCGTTTTATTACGTTGAAACCAGCTTGTTCAACGGCCGCAGCTTCGAATCGCTCAGTCATCTAAACGAGACCACCGATTGGTGGCTGGCGCAGGTCGCGGATGTCCGCGAACTCCGCGCAGCCGGCAAGACGCCCTTGCAGTTGCATCAGGAGGAACTTCCCCACCTGATCCCGCTGCCAAACCAAGCTTATGTGGTCGCCCCGGTTATCTATCGCACAGTCGACGTCGAGGGCTTGGTCACCTACTGCCAGAACGGCTACTCAGTGCCCTGGCGGTACATCGGCTGCGTGTTGCCGGTGCGGGTGACCGAGACCGAGGTGATCGTTTACGGTCCTCAGGTTGAGGAGATCACCCGGCACGCGCTGTTGCCGCGCACGGCCAGAGGGCAACAGAGCGTGCACAAGGAGCACCGGCCTAACGAAAGCGCACACCGGCGACGGGCGCAACTGGAGGAACGCTTTGCCGAGCTGGGCGAAGTCGGACGGCGGTTCCTGGAAGGGCTGCTGAAAGTTCAGCGTTACGGCAAGGACCAGGCACAGCGGGTGCTGGCACTATTGGGGACCTACGCCCGATCCGACGTGATCGCCGCGTTGGAGCGAGCGGTGCGATATGGTGCATATTCCCACGCGGCGGTGGCACGCATCCTCTCGGTTCAGGCTCGGCCCAAGACTACCTTGGAGGCGCTGGCCGAAGAAGAGCGCGCGCTGCCTCCGTGGCTGGGCGAGGATAAGGTGTCCCCGCGCCCGACGTCAGGCTACCAATACCTTTGCGAGCCGGAGGAGCACGAGGATGAAGACCCGAGCAGCGCCCAAGGCGAAGCCGGCGGGGACGGAACTGCGCCAGAAGATCCTTGAGGACTTCGAGGTGCTGGGCATTCCCCTGCGGTCCGAGCAACTTGACGCGGTTGTGGGCCGTGCCGAGAGCGACGGGCTATCCCACCTGGAATTCCTACGGTTGCTGGTCAGCGAGCAGGCCAACGGGCGTCGTGATCGCAGGATTGCCCACCGCATCCGCGAGGCCGGCTTCGCTGAAAGTAAAACACTGGCTGACTTCGATTGGCAGTTCAACTCGGCGGCTATCGATCGAGTGCGAATCGAGGCATTAGCCGAAGGGGAGTTCATCGGCCGGCATCAAAGTCTGGTTTGGGTGGGTCAAAGCGGCGTCGGCAAAAGTCATCTGATCCAGGCGATTGGCCTGTGTGCCTGTGCGCTGGGTTACCGGGTGCGGTACGAGACAAGCAGCTCAATTTTACAAAGACTGACAGCAGCGCTGGCGGATCAGACGTTGCCGAGCCAGTTGCGATACTATGCCAAATTCGATCTGTTGATCCTCGACGAGGTCGGCTTCGACCGACTGGAACGGATCGAATCGCCCCAAGCGGCCAGCCTGTTGTACAAGCTGATCAACGTCCGCAGTGGGCGGTCGACGGCATTGGTGACGAACATCGACTTCGACGCGTGGGGTGATTACTGGGGCGATCCACCGCTGGCAATGGCGTTCCTGGACCGTGTCGTGGACGGGGCGATCATCATGAAGATCAACGGCAAGTCGTATCGGGCACATCGAGGCGAACAAGCATCGGCCATCAAGCGGTCGAAGAAGTGAAATAGCGTCGACGCCGGAGCCGGAGATCAGCCAGTCTACTTGATTTGATCCACGATTCATCCACCGATCGACGGCCGTCACTTCCCGAAGCACATTGTCCGTGCTTCACGCGGCAACCATTCAGGTGGCTCAATTCTGGCTGCGAAAGTGGCTCACTTCCTGGCTGCGGTCGACATGCCCTACAGCTTGGTAGTCCTTTGGTGCTGGGCAGGGCAGTCTCCATGTGTGTTTAACTTTATCGCAGGGCGGTGTATGATAACCAAGGTAGTGTGTCGCAAACGCCGCTACGACAACTAGCAAAAACCTATTAATCCAATTATAATCATATATCCTGATTGTGTGTATTGAGTTGCGTAAAAAAGAAAGTATCTGCAATTGGTATCAGCCTGGGGGGTTAGCGTAACGGAACTCCTTAAATCGAATAGAATTGGAACAGACAGCCATGACAAGAGCCCTGGATCAACTTGCGGAACTGGTTCGTCAGGCAGAGGCTAAGACTCTTGCAAGAAGGATTGAAAGTGAGACGCAGCAAGTTGCCGAGCAGTTGCGATCAATGGAGCAACGGTGCCGGCACGCGGTTGAAAGACATCGGGTAGTTCGGCCAGCCAAATTGCAATCCTTGGAGCAAACTGATATAGATGAGCAGCTTCTTAAGGATCTGGTTCGCAAACTGGCCTTGTACAAGTCGTCACTCGGTTCGCAGGCTGATGCGGAGAAGCTAATCGCCGCATCGCAGGCCGAGATCGAGCGAACGCGTCATGAAAATAGAGCAGAGCTAGAAGAGATCAGCCATGAGCTCGAAGAAGCACGTCGTGAGCTTCGAGGAGCCATTGATACTTACCGTCAACTTCGTCGCGAGCTCGACCGTCTCCAACCTGAATTAGCAGTACAATTCGTCGCCGAGGATCGGCTTCTTTGGGATGCCGAGTCCCATTTTCCAGGCGGTCAGCTTCAGTTATTAGCGCATGAGGTTGAAGCTGGGTTGAACGCTTATTCCACTTTGAGCAAACTTGAGCAATATGCGCGCCTCAAAGTATGGATCGGACGGTTCCGATTTTATCAAGCCTCGCAAGACCGCGAAGCTGAGCTAAACGATGACTTACAAGCATTGTCGCATCGCGTGTTCCACCAACTCAAGTGGCTTTCGCGCCAATATGAGCCTGGATACATTGAGGCATTTCGCCAAGATTTTTCGACCGATTGGGCCGCGTACGTTTCCGAAGCCCAAGAACAGTTACACCAGGCCAATGAAGCATGCCGCCGCGTTCGTAATAGTGATGTTCATCCTCAGCAGGACCACGAGTCTAGAGCTGATTACATTTCGGCAACTCCGCCGGGGGTATTTCCCCGAGTGCTTGGATTGACGCACTTGCCCCCTACATCTACCGTGTCGGTTGCACCTGCCGCAGCTCAACACCAAGCCGGAATTACTTCATTAGCTGGCTTGAAAGCGTTGGTCGCGAGGATACACCTTCCGGAGGAGGGGCTTGACCAGTTTCTTACTGCTCTTCGAAAAGCTATTGCCGACGTCGGAACGGCTAATCCCGAGCTTCTCCGGCTCGTTCTGCCTTACCGCGAATATATCAACGGCGAGGAAGGCTTAAGCTCCTTACGGCGCAATCTTGAGCGCATCCAACCCCAGATTGGTACGCAATCTTGTTGATGCCTCTTAACCATTCGCGACGAAGCTGTCGCGCCAGTTCAGACAAAATGAAGACGGTTCAGTGTCCCGAAGTGAGCTAGCGAGCATGTCTTCCATGAGCAGGAAGACTTAGTACTTGGGTACGAATTGTGCACGCTCGTAATATTTCGCGTTGTGAACTTCTTCATCAAATCGGACTGACAAACCGCGATTAAGAATGTCTTGTGCCAGGTCGGCCCAAGGCGTCTTGGAATGGCGAACAATGACCTCTTTGAGCAGCCGTTCGGCTTCGACATATTTCTTGGCTGTCTCGATGCGAGGAGCAAGGGGTTGGGTCGAATGATTGACGACCCAAATAACCAGGTTATCGGAAGTGGGTTGGTGTTTGGCGCGTGGTGGACTCTTGGCGATTGAGGCCATCAGAGCGCGATATTCGTAAGCCTTGACCTGAAACGCGACGGTCTGAGCCAGCATCAGGTCGTAATGCGCCTGCCATCGCTTTTCTGGATCCCGCTCCCGCTCCTTCAGCATCTGTTCAAGCCGCGTCTGGATGAGTAACAGTTGGTTAAGCTTGATCGTTGCCTTCTGGCCTTCTTCAAACGCGATCTTGACCATTTCAGCAGGCTCGATTGGGAAGTCTCTTCGATAAATAAAAGCCTTGCCTTCCAGGACAATATCGTGCAGTAGCTTTCGCAGAGGAGAGCTATTGCGCCGCTCCATGTAGGCTAAGCGGTTGTTGTATTCCGGGAGATATTCCTTGAGCTGGGTGATTGAATACGCCTGTTCACGCTGGCGAATCCTCATGAATTCTTCACTGGGCAGCAGGAAATAGATCCCACCTGAATCCCGGGTCAAACGAGCCAATTCGTAGGGGGCAAACCCTGAGGGCTGTTCGTCCCATCGGTCGTAGAGCCCGTCCCACTGGTAGAGCTCGAGGTCTGCTGTCTCGGGACCGCGGCGGATCAGCGGATGGTACACATCTTTAGTTACGGGATCGATGTACTTGTGATGTGCGTACGGATAACCAAAAAGCGACTGTCGCCCAATGACGTAAAGAGGAACGCGATACTTTTTGAGAGCCTGCCGCGCCTCTTCGACGTATGTTCCATCATCGCCTGATTCATCGGTTACGAGAACGATCAAGAGGTGTCGGCTTGCCTTCTGCACCACGTACGCGTAATGCTCGACAACTTCGCGGATAGCCTGCATTGTATTCTCGGTTCCGGTCGAGTCCACTTTCAGGTGCTTTATGGCTCGACCGATCTGGTCGATATCATCACGTGGTTTATCCAGGACGTAGTCAATCTCCTGCCCGAACCCGACAATCGCGTGGTTGAGCGCACTTATGCCTTTCTTGTTGGGCTCGATGTTCTGCTTGAGCTCGCTCGAAACGCGATCAAATTTCTGGAAGATAATCTTCTGGTCATCCTGCATGCTGCTCGATTCGTCGAACAGCCACACAACGGTGAGCTTATGGTCCTTTAAATGTCGGAGGATCTCTCGAGCTAGCTGGTCGAGGGCGACGCCGATCTCTTTGACGTCAAAGAGTGGATCACCAGCGATCTTACCGCCGCCACCTAGATCGAGTGCCGGAGCCACTGGCAGCAAACTAATCGGAGAACCACCCAACCCTTCAATCTTAACCCCTGGAAGGCTTGTGCCCTCGTTGATGCGACCTTTACCTACACCGCGAATCCTCGGGGTTTTCGAGGGTGCACCTGTTGCCATTGCACCTGTGGCAATCGAGCCGCCACCATCATCACCCTCACCTTCATTCATAGCGGTGAGCACCGGCTCACCGGGGGCAGTGGCATTCTCATCGCCAATTGCCTTATCGCGCCGAATATCGTCTGGGTCAGCGTAGATCGGCAGCACCTCCGGTTCACCGTTGCGAAATCCCGCTAATGCCGAATCGAAATTGAGGATCTTGTTGACTGCCTCCTTCGCCGAAAACGTGGCTGCCGCCAGAGCCGAAAGTATCGCGACGTGAAGAAGTAGCGAAACAGTCCAGGCTTGCATCAGATATCGCATTCGAAACGCGCCGCCGGCGCCTGGGACGCGTCTTAAGGCCAGGCACCCTGTTCGCTGCACCGGACTTCTGAGGTATTGCTCCCTCTTTCTGTGATGATGGAACGTCGGGCTCGACGGCAGTTGGTAGCGTGCTTACTTCGGGGGCTGAACCTGGGTGGGTAGACTCTTTGGTCGGCGCTTCTGCGGGGCCGTGGTCCACCGTGATCTTGTCGCTGAATGCAACCACCAGCGGGTCAACCACCATTGTGCTGGTTGCTGCTCTTGAACTCTTTGGAGCCGAGACAACGTCTACCTCCAGTAAATTCTGCACACCTGCCGGAGGTTTTGAAACCGACATAGGTGCCACAGATGTCTCTTCTACTACGAGCGGGAAAGCATCCTCATCGGAGGATGGGAGAAGAGGCCGGAGTTCCATATGGGTTTTCCCCTTCTCAAGCTACTTGAAGAGCACGTCTGCCGCCGACTGGCTCTTGGTCGGCCGCCATCAGCCTGGTTTCATCATAGCTTCGGCATCTCAGGCGGCTTGGCCATGTTCCCGGGCTTGTTTTTTTGTGCAGCCGCAGCGTTGTCGTTACGTCGAGGTTGTGGCTGAACATACGTCTCCACCCATTTAAAACCCAAAGGGTCTTTCACTTCGCGTTCAGCCAAAAGTGCCCAAGGAGTTGTTGGATGGTCTTCGATAACGCGGTGCAAGATTGACTGCGCCTCACGGGCGGCAACGACCGCCTTCTCGCTGTACTGAATGTTTGAATCCGGAACGAGCCGCCAAGCGTTGAATTTCGGGCTGCTGAACTTGGGAGGATCCTTTTTCATACGGGCACAAGCGTAGTTGTATTCGTAACAACGTACCTTCATGGCCAGGAGTCGCCCGCGAATGAGGTCGTAATGTGCCTGCCAGCGTCTGGAAATCTCACGGTCTCGAAGCTTGAACACTGAATTGATCGGGACGAGTGCTTCATCGACAGTATAAGCAGTACGCTCGGCGATACCTTGATTCAGCGCCATAACGTCTTTGAATTCAGGGGCGTCTGCGGGCGGAAAAAACAAACTCGGCATGCTGGGAAGTTTTTGCTGAGTAATCTGCGCTGCGTTCAAAATTGCCCGGCGCAATGGTGATTCAGCGATCCTTTTCTCATACTGGTCCTTTCGGTCCCAATCAGGCTTGTACTCTCGCATCCTTGCCGGGTCAAAGCCCATTCGACGTGAATCAAACCTCGTGATGAAATAGATTCCTCCGGTAGCACTAGCCAGTCTACTCAAGGCATAGGGACCAAAGCCGGCCTCGACGATCTCGTATTGAGGTCCCCCGTACCAGAATGGAAGACGGATCTGCTCGAGCATCACGCTCTCAGGTCCTTGTTTCACTTCGAGCCCGCGGAAAAGTTGCTTGGTCTTGGGATCAACGTAATCGACGTAGCCGTGGATCCGGCCAAACACTGCTTGTGAGCCAAGTACATACACCGGCACTTTGGCCTTTTGTGCCAAGGCAATCGAGTCTTCCAAGCGAGTGTCTGCGTCGTCGCCAACCTCGTCGGTCACAACGATAATCATTGTGTGATAAGCTTGGTTCTGAGCATCCTTGAACCGGCCCCAGCGGCTGACGATTTCGGCAACTGTAGTAAAAGTCGTTTCAACCCCTGACGTGTCAAGCGTGACATTCTGAATTGCCCCGATGATCTCTGACCGGTCCGCAGTCGGTTTGGTCAAGAGTGGACGGCGGTCTTGTCCGAAGCTAAGAACCATCGTGAGGAGCCCACTGTCATCCGAGAGTCGGTTCTCGTCGAGCTGGTTGATGTGGGCATAGACCGTATCGATGTGCTTGCTGAGCCGCTGCCGCTCGGCCAGCAGACTTCCAGATGCGTCGAATGCCCAGACGACCAGCGTGCGCCCTTGCTCCAAGTGCCGGAGAATCTCGATCGCGATTCGATCGACGGCTCCTTCAACACCACCGACAAATTCGGCGCCGTTACCTCGAATCGAGATGGTTTGCCCGAGCATCGTTGCCGTAGGAACAATTAATTCGGTTGCGTGTCGAACATCAAGTTTGACTAGCTCTGGCGCCGGTCCTCCCGCCTGAGTTGAAGTGGCGGAAGCAGTGTGTACTATCCCGGCGGAACTCGGTGCAGTAGTAATCGTCGGGGCCAGAGTTGGTGCAAATGACCCTGCTGCTGCAACGGTCGCCGGCGGATTGGCACTCTGGTCCAGATCCTGAAACATCGAATCTGACGGCGGCATCAGGTTATCTGCCACACCACCTTGAAACTCATGGTTTGCCTCTTGATGTACCCGATAACCCGCAAATGCGAGGCACACGAGCAAAAGGCCATGCATTGTCAGACTGACTAGAAACGCCGGCAGCTCGACCTCAAGCCGTCCACCCATCCAGCTTGATAACCAGGGGAATCGAACTTGGAGATCGCGAAACAGATTGTCAAACACTGTTTCATGCTCCTGGGTCGTTTCTGCAGCCGATCACAATCGACGTATTTGCGGCGCTGACCGGGCTCTCTATCCTAGTATCCCGGCTAAGCTATAAAATTGCCAGGTTTCATTGGCTTTGAATTCGATGGTCAAATCCCACGAATACCGCCAACAGAGTGATTCAAGACCAAGCAGGAAATCGGCGCACTATCTTCCGTTATTGTACTCTATTAGAACTCCTACGTGACAGCTCTCTTGCTGGCATTCGATGATGAATTCATCCTCGACATCGTCAACCTAGAAAGGTCGTGCAGGCGTCGGTGTCACGATCTTAGTTAAGCTTAGTGTTTCGAAACCTCAGAGGTCTGGCTAGCGAGGGACCGGCATTCCGCATTCTCGACAGTTATCGGCGCTAAGATGAAGAGGCTTCTTACACCGTGGGCAAGTTCGCAAGCCGGTCTCAAATTTAACTACCGACGCTTGAGGTATTGCGCTGGGCATGAGAGCAGGTTCTGCATACTCGTTTGCATCTGAAACAACAGATGATGGCCCGGTCCTTGCCGGATCAGCTTCGGCTTGAATAGCACTGGCCAGATGCCGTGCAGACCATTTTTCGAGTTCGGCGAGATCGTCGGCATCGAAATCCACTGTGCGAGCATCAGCGTCGTTCTTGGTTACAGTTGGCTTCAGAATACCTGCCGCGGATGTTGGCACTGGCACCACGCGACCACAATCGGGACATTTACCTGCCTTGGGTTGATTTTCTGATGGCACCTTCAATCGGCGCCCACAAGGGCACAGAAACCGAATAAACCCATCGCCGGCAAGATCACTCTTGGGCTTTGGTCGGCGCAGCCGAATCCGTGTGCCGCAGCGAGTACAATCCATATGCTCTGGACTCTCGGGCGGAACCTTCAGCTTTTCGCCACATCGGCAAGTAACCCGGGGCATCAGACGGTGGTGGTGCTTTCTTGCTTTTTCTCTTGTTGATCTACCGAACCATAAACTTTAAATGGGCTTCAAGCTCTTATCTATGCGAGCTTGGTGTCTCCATTCGACCAGCACCGCGAGGTAAGGCCTCCACCGGGATGACACTGTTCAAACTGCCGGAGCGAAATCCTTCCAGGTCAAGCGTGACAAACTTGAAACCCAAGGCACGAAATGCGGGTAACAACTCGCCGCGCAGCTCAAGATCAACGAAACGTGGCAAGTCGTCCAGCGGAACTTCAATTCGGGCCAGATCGCCCTTGTGATAACGCACGCGTAAGATGGGAAATCCTCGGCCACGCAGCCATTGCTCAGCTTGATCGATCATGCGGCTGCGTTCTGGAGTTACCTCTTCGCCGTATGCTATCCGGCTGGAAAGGCAAGGAGTTGCTGGTTTGTCCCATGTTGGAAGACCCCAAGCAAGTGCGAGCGCACGGACGTCGGCCTTCGCAAGCCCGCACTCTTGCAAGGGATGCCGCACCCCATGCTCAGAGGCGGCCTTCAAACCCGGTCGATAGTCACCCATGTCATCAAGATTTGCACCGGAGGCGATCACGTTGGCCCCCAGTTCTTGCAGCATTGCTTCTAGCCGCTCGTACAGTTCACTCTTGCAGAAGTAACATCGATCGGGATTATTCCGGCGATAAGCTGGATTCGAGAATTCCTCAGTGTGGATTACGCGGTGACGGATGCCGATTTTACGAGCGAGCTCTTCAGCCTGCTTGAGCTCCCCCTCGGCCAAGCTGGCTGATACAGCAGTCACCGCGACTGCATTTTCCCTTAATGCCTCGAAGGCGGCTTGCGTGACGACCGTGCTATCAATTCCTCCCGAAAAGGCCACTGCGACCTTGCCGTAAGCGCGAATCGTTTCTATCAATTGGTCGCGGCGGGATATAAGCAACGAGTTGGTTTCAGTCCATTTGATGGACAAGATCCACCTCTTTCGATCGAAGCCAGGGTCGGTCTGTTTTATACGGAAAGCCCCATTCCACACCGATCCTCATTGTAAGAGCCGTGATGGCAGAGCTCAAGCTCGGGGGAATAAGGAAACCGACGAACCAGCGCCTGGTTATTAAGGCGATGCGTGGCAGGACGGGCTGGAATGCCCATGGTGGCTCGAGCCACGGGATGGTCACAGGCTGCAGTTGAAAGGCGCTGATTCCAGGTTAACTCAGGGTGTATTAACTCCGCTGGACGTCGATGTTCGAGAATCATTGTCGCCAATTTCCGATGTTGATTGACCTAACTGGTGCCGCAGAATCTCACCTTCCTTCAGGTAGACAACGGACTCAGCAATTTTGGCCGCATGATCTGCAATGCGTTCCAAGTTTCGGGCGGTGTTGACAAGGCGGAGCCATGTGTTTATGCGTTCAGGCTTGCGGACGATTTCAATCTTGAGCTGCTTTTGAACAGCACGATAATCCAAGTCAACTTGGCGATCAGCAGCGATGACAGCGTGTGCGCGCGACATCAGACTGGGTAAGCGCATCCAAACTATCGCGAATCTGGGATAAGGCAGAGACCGCGAGGTTTTCCAAGGGCTGTGGAATCGGAAAGGCGTCGGGATCGCCGGAGAGTTTTTTAACGCGTTTGGCAATATGCCGGGCCAGATCACAAAGCCGTTCAAGATCTCCGTTGATCTTCAGAACGGTGGTGACACGTCGGAGGTCGGATGCAACGGGCTGGTGCAGGGCCAGCACTCGCACACACTCTCGTTCAATCTGAACTTCCCATCGGTCCATTGCACGCTTTTGATGCTTGAGCTCTTCGGCCAGTTCTACGCGCCCGTCGCAGATCGCGTGAATGCTGCGATTCAGGGCATCTTCAACCACGGCCGCCAGCTTGAGCACCTCTGCCCATAGACCTTCCATGTCTCGCAGAAAACTGCGGCCAAGCGTTACCCGCTCGTTGTCCCAACTAGAATCTATCGCCTTGTGTTCAATCGACATCGGCGCGATTTCAGTCCTATTGGTCTAACATTCGTGACTCGACCGTTTTGAGTGCTCCATGATGGCTAGTCGAGTCGTAGCTGTCACCGCTTGGGGAAGCAATAGCTGGAAATTGCCCTCGCTACAATTTACAGAAGGGCAATTTCAGCTTATTTCATTGAATTCGAACGAACAACGGTAGAACCGCTAAATACTCAAGAAATTCATGATTGTCGAAAGGAATAAGTCAACTCAATAATTACTACCGCGGAGCGGCGGTCCGTATCCGTGCAAGGGAAGCCAGTAAGTATCAGTCGGCACATTATCACCAGGTCGGTAATAACCCAAGTCATACTGAGCTTCCCAGGGGGGATCCATGATTACGTTATAGGGCAAAGCAGCGATCTGGAAAGCAAACAGACCGAAGGAGAATAGCGGTTGCAGAATCTGATTCCGCTGAGTTGACTGAGTTGGATCATCAAGCGGATACGTCAAGTAGCGGCCAATCGGCCCAACGAACTGCTCGACACTGTGGCCATAGCGTTCAAGGACTGGATCTTGGAAGTACAGGGGAAGGTGGCAGGTAGCAGCGGCTGCCCAGTACTTGCGTTGAGCTGCCCAATTACGCGGAGGAAGCGGAACCCAATCTTCAGGAACGGGAATCGCTTTGATTGGGCGAGCCTCTGCGGGGCTAGGTGCACGGCTGATATCAAGCTGGGTCTGGGATCGTAGATCGGAGGAAATCGTATCGCGCCCACGGGTAGCCGTCGGTTGTGCCTGTACCTGTGCTTGTTGCCTGCGACGCAAGTCATCTTCCTGTTGACGAACAATCATTTCGACCTCTCGCTTCAATTCTGGACGAAGAGTCGACGCAGGGTTCGCGCGATCGGGAATGAGTACATCCGATCTGGTCGGTAATGCTGGCGGATTTTCTATCGCCGGAGGGGATGATGAAGCATCCTCTGACACTATGACACCGCGATTGCTAGATACAGATGATTCTTGTGCTGCTTCCTGATTCGGGATGTCAGTAGCCGGGTGTGCGGGTACGCCGACCTCATTGTCATCAACTGAGCGAGTTCTTGGTTGTTCAATCGTACCTGCCTCAATGGCTGCTGAAGCACCGTTTGTAGATGGCAATGCTGCGGATGGTGATGGCTCTTCGGCCGCTTTATGGTCAACGGTATTGGGCAGCGAAACCTCCGAATTAACACCTGGCTGTATCACGGTGGCATTTTGACCGGCAATAGGCGCGGTTACGGAGGAAGCCTGCACGGTGTTTGGTGCATGGATACTGCTAGTGCGCGATCCTTCCGTGCTTAAATCGTCCGGAAGTAATGGTGGATCTTGGGTAGTAGCTGGAACGTGAGCCGGCGCAACGTTCTCGGACGAGGTTGCAGGTGTTTGATCTATCCTGGAGCTACTGTGTCTCGCAGAATTACTTACATCGGCCGGCAGAGGTGGTAGCTCATCCGGATCGACTGAAACCGGGTTTGTTGCAGCATTTGGGACCGCGGTTGGGGATAAAATCTGCCTTGGAGGATCGGTCACCTCAGCCTTGGTACCCAAATCGGTCGGCAGAGGGGGTAGCTCATTTGCAGGCGCCATCGTCGTTGATGTCGGTTGAGACAGAACGACTGGTGGCGATGAAGCACTTCCATGCTGACCTGGCGATAGCGTACTCGTTTCGTCGGATTCCTTGTGAGCCGGGGCGTTCAAATCATCGGAGTGTGTAACTGGAGTTACTGGTGGTGCTGCCGCATTCGGTGGCGCTGCCGCATCTAGCGGCACGGCCGTATCTGGTAGCGCCGTCACTGCTGATAGCGCCGTTGCTTCTGGCGGTAGCGTCGCTTCTGATGAGGCCATCGCTTCTGGTGGTAGTATCGTTGCTGCTGGTGAGACCGTCCGTGCTGATTGGCCTATTGCACCTGGTTGTGGCGTCGTTGCTGCTGGCACTGTCGGCGTGGTTTCCAGATCGACCACCGCTAGACTTGGAGCGTCCTTAGCGACATCATCGACAGTGGCTGGTTGCACAGGTGAGCTTTCGCTCGGCATCTGAGTCATCGGAGGGAGCAACGCGGGAGCAAGTGCAGATACACGGGCAACAGGTGTATCTTGTCTGGGAACCGGTACCATTTCGGTCTGGCTTGATTGGATCGCAACTGGATTCTGGGAATTCGAGTTACTTGACCGTGGGTTGTCATTCGCTAGCAGAATCGGCTCTCCTCGGTCATCAGCATTATTGATTGCGTGATTGGTTGCACTATTCGATCGACCATTTGTAGACTTCAGTGGCGATTTCTGTAGTCGCTGGGAATTGGTCGCATGGGCAACATTAGTCTCAGGTTTAGCCGGGCTGAAGCCATTATGATTATGTGACCGTTCGCTCAGAGCATATGGCGCGTCGGCGCCGGCAGCTTGGCGCAATCCACGCTTTGCGACCTCGATGCCGTTTTGAAGGACCTGTTTTTCAGCTTTGGTCAGTTCGTCCTTCCTGGTTTCTGCCTCTCGCAAAAACTTCAGGGCCCGCTCATATTCCTTGTAATTGAGGTAATCCAGACCGTTTCGCATCACGTAGCGTGCACCACGTGTGACTGCGGTGCCATAGACCTGGTCGTCGGCGGATTTGCGAACTGAGCCAGGTCTGGTTGTCCTGTCGGACGATGTTGATTGACCGGGTGATTCAGTTCCCGAAGGATTGGATTGCTGAGCTTTGACCGTTGAGGCTGCTAATGCGGCCCCGAGGATCGCTGTGGTCATTGCTGATTTTATGCGACGCAAGCCACGCCTCCTTGCTTTCCTGAGATTTGCTTGAATCGTTGTCGCCGATTCGGGGACTGAAAGACCCGATAGGATGTAGCAAGCAAAGAAATGCCTGGGTTCAACACCCAGAATTGAGATGATCTGGCAAAATAACGGCGACACCAATCCGTGTATTTTTCCCGAGTCGTCAGACCATTTTTTTGTAACTCTTGAACGAGTAAGCAGTCAGAACGAATACGTTATGGAAATACCGCTCGATCTCACACTGACCCACGGCCCAGATCATTTTCGCTGCTGAAACTTGAATAATTGGGAGCTTCTTGAGTGATGACAATGTCGTGTGGATGACCTTCCTGAACGGCGGCAGAACTGACCTGGATGAAGCGAGTTTTCGTGCGAAGCTCGTCGATTGTGCGGCAACCGCAATAGCCCATACCTGCTCGCAAACCGCCGACGAGTTGAAAGACAAATTCGGCAAGGGGTCCCTTGTAGGGAACGCGCCCCTCGACTCCCTCCGGGACAAGTTTTTCGGTAAACAATACTTTGTTATCTTTATCGGAGATTCGTGCATTTGGCTCCTGTCGATAACGCTCGTGAGAACCCTTGGCCATTGCTCCGATCGAGCCCATTCCGCGATAGGTCTTGAAACTTCGCCCTCGAAAAATAATTGTGTCGCCCGGACTTTCCGCCAAGCCAGCGAAGAGGCCCCCGATCATGACCGAGTGGGCACCCGCTGCAATTGCTTTCGTGATATCACCAGAGTACCGAATACCCCCGTCTGCAATAATCGGGATTCTGCCGGATGCAATCTTGGCTGACTGGTAGATTGCCGTAACCTGCGGGACACCTACACCTGAAACCACTCGGGTGGTACAGATCGATCCGGGACCAATACCAACTTTCACTGCGTCGGCGCCCGCCTCGATCAAACCCCTCGTTCCCTCTGCAGTTGCAACATTACCGGCTACAACCTGAATATCGAACCTCTGCTTGATTCGCCTTACCGTGTCGATCACGTTTTTCGTGTGCCCATGTGCCGAATCCACCAGGAGCACGTCCACACCCGCGTTGAGAAGAGAGTCGATCCGCTCGTAATCGTGCACTCCCACTGCTGCACCGACTCGCAATCGCCCTCTCGCATCCTTGCATGCGTGAGGGTAACGATGTAGCTTGTCAATGTCTTTGATCGTAATCAACCCTTTCAGTCGATATTCATCGTCAACCAGCAAAAGTTTCTCGACCTTATTTTTCGTTAAAATCCGGTCAGCTTCCTCCAAGTTCGTATCCGCCGGGGCTGTGACCAGATTTTCCTTCGTCATCACTTCTTCAATGCGAAGGTCATTGGATTCGAGGAACCGCAAGTCACGACGGGTCAAGATGCCTCGAAGATAGCCGTTAACGGTGATCGGAACGCCGGAGATGTTGTGGCCGGTCATGATCTGACGTGCCTGGGCTACATTCGCATCAGGCGGTAACGTAATCGGGTCGACAATGATCCCATTTTCAGAGCGCTTGACCTTGTCGACTTCGCGCGTTTGCTCTTCAATCGACATGTTCTTATGAATAACACCGAGCCCTCCTTCCTGCGCAAGCGCAATCGCCAGTTCGGCTTCCGTCACCGTATCCATAGGCGAAGAAAGGATCGGGATATTGAGCCCGATCTTGGAGGTGAGTTGCGACCGCGTATCTACCTGGTGGGGGAGTAGCTCGGAGTACCCAGGCTCAAGTAGAACGTCGTCGAATGTGATACCTTGGTAGGCGATGCGGTCGTGCATCGAGAAAAGCTCCGCTCCGGACCCAAGGTTGATTCCCGAGGCCCAAGACGTTGTGCTTGATCTCGGTGATCAAACAACAACCAGAATCGAGACGTCTATGGGGGCGAGACAAACCTGGAAGTAAGTTCAGGGGCCTTTCCTTGCACATTAAACCGGGCGGACGGCTTGGTGGCAAGGGCTATTCCTGACCGCTCATGCAGCATGGCGAGCCTGGCAGCGTTAGAAAGACTCAAGTAACATGGTCTTAGGGAAAGCGTACAAGCGAAGTGAGCCAAGAATATGCCGCGTTACCAGTCTCGATGGCGGTGGATTGGAGTCATTGCAGCGCTAAGTGCAGTTACTATAGGTGGAGTTTGGGTGGCCAGGGGCCTCTTGGTCTACGATCCGCTCAAGAGCGGATGGAGAGCATACTCGGAAAAAAATTGGGAAAAAGCTCTTGAGCTTGCGAGAGAACGATTAAAAGCAAGCGGCGAAGACATGACTGCCTTGCGACTGCTAGCGAGATCATCGATCCGCCTAGGGCGAGACTCCTCGGGTATGGCTGTCTACAACAGAGTTGGACCAGACGCGATGGCGGCTGAGGATCTCTATCTCTTAGGCGTTGCCTTAACTCGTAGCGGCAACAACAGAGCGTTAGAAGTCTGGGAGCAGGCTCGTGCTGCGGAACCGAACCACGCAGAGACGCTCTTTGAGCTAACACGGGCCTATTCCAACAAAGATCGACTCGACGATGCTGTCAAATCCGCTCGAAGACTAGCGGAGTGTCCTGGCTGGGCAGGCCAGGCTGAAGCACTTCTAGGCGCGATTGAGCTTGCTCGCAACAATCCAGATGAAGCTCTTGCTTTCTGGCGAAAAGTTCTGGAACGTAAAGCGTCCGAAACAGCAGATGTGAATACACCAATTGTGCCACCCAAAGAACTTGCTCGCGCTCTACTCCAGACCCGTCAATCAGCAGAAGCCCAGCGCTATCTTGAGTATGCTTCCAAGTCTGAAACAGACCCAGAGGTTTTCTGGCTTCTAAGCCGTGCTTACCTGCAAGAAGGTGCTAATAGCAAGGCACTTGCCGCGAACGAAAAATGCGGCACATTCCGTACTGATAACCCGCTCATCCCAGAGCCATCTCCTTTCGCAGGTGCTGCTCGATGTGCCGAATGCCATTCAGCCATTTTCCAGGCCCAGCAGAGCTCGCGGCATGCCCATACGTTTTATCGATCATCCGAGCTAACTGATATTTCTCTACCTCGACCTTCTTTCCCCGACCCCGGCCAAGCAAAGGTCACACACACGTTCAAGCGTACTGATCCCGACGTGATTGAACAGAAAACTGAGGTTATGGACCAAGTTTATTCTGCAGTTGTCGAGTATGCCTTTGGTTCGGGTGATCGTGGACTGACCCTTGTTGGACGCGGAGAGAAGGGACAGGCATTCGAGTTGAGACTTTCACGATATCGTCATGGAACAGACTATGGCTGGGATATAACGTCCGGTCATTTCCTCCAGCCAGACAAGGCCACAAGATTTCTAGGCGAACCACTCACGGAAGATGCCGTCCGGCGCTGTCTGAGCTGCCATGTTACCAGTGCTCAGGCGATCACTGCCGCAACGGGCCCGGTAGCATCCGACCATGGGATTAGCTGTGAGTTGTGCCACGGGCCCGGTGAGAATCACATCCTGGCGGTCAAAGCTGAGCTTCCTGACCGAGCGATCATTGATCCGCGTTTGGCATCGTGTGCACAAGTTGTTTCGCTTTGTGCTCGGTGCCACAGCCCGCGTGGAGGGAATGTCTCAAGGGATGATCCATCGGCCGTTCGCTTTCAGGGGACAAGCCTGACCTGGAGCCGATGTTTCCTTGAAAGTCAGGACGCGCTCGACTGCATAACATGCCACGATCCGCATCGCAACGCAGTCAAGTTGCCAGCTCACTACGAGGCCAAGTGCCTGTCATGTCACTCCGGCACGAGGCGGCCCCGTCGTGAGCGGTCTCAATCAGATCTGGAAAGCTCATCGCACACGCCGCCTCCGAGCGTGTGTCCAGTTAATCCAACGGAGGGATGTATTGGCTGCCACATGCCCTCGGTAAAAGACGTTGTGCCACACTCGTCGTTCACGGACCATTTCATTCGCGTTCATCGCGACTGAGTACATTGAGTTGTCAGTGATTGAACAGGAAAGCAGGGCTGTTGATCAAGGCCCAGGCGATGTCCTGTGTTGCTGTCAGTCGCCGCATTGCAGCCTGTTGAACGCTCATCTCCAGATCACGCCGTAGGCGAATGAGGGCAGGATCGGGCTGAACCGGCCGGGAGGCTAATTCGAGCTGGTCACGGAGTGTCTTCAGGGCTGGATCCACCGGTATGGGAGCCTTGCTCGCAGCAATATCGGCAGTCTTCTTGCGCAACTCCGGGTCAATCGCCCGCAGATAGGTTGTCAACAGGAATTTTTGTGCGTTAGTTCGCACTTCGGGGGAAGTCGCAAGGATCGCGCAAAATCCTCAGGCAGGCCAAGCCCAACTGGCTTGGCACCTCGAGTGAGTGACAGGCGGAATCGTCCCAAAGTCCAAACCTGGGCAAACTTGTGATGCAACTTGAAAGTCAATATCGTACCACCGGGGGTTCCAACCGGCTCGGTCGTTTCAAAAACGGCCCAGTGGGTAACACCTGTAACAGGAGCCACAGCCCAGCCGTTACCAGGGTCGTTGGCGCTACCATCAATCGCTTTGCTGACATCCAAGTTATCCTGACTGAAATCAGCCAGTGCGTTTGCAAGTTTAACTGGTTTTGCTTGTTTCGGGTCGGTTTTGGGTGCGGCGATCAATTCAATTTCGTTGAGGACGAAGTTGCCGTCGCTTGCCCGTCCCGGGCCTTTCTGAGGCAGGCTGTCGTCGGTGAGGACCTCCAGCCGTAATCCGGTAGCTCCAGCTAGTTCAGTCTCAGCGGTAATGGTGATGACGCCGTTTCGTTTAGGGCCGGAAACCAAGATTGAACCATCAGGTTGCTTGGTGAGGGTCGACCCGTTAGTGGTGCTCATCGTGGTGGGCTGTAGGACCAGCCAACGGTTGAGAATGGAAGCAAATTTCTCTTTTTCCCAGTCGGCCATTCGTTTGACGAACGTTGTAGACTCATAAGCCTTGAGATCGGCTTCGAGCGCGGTTGTGACCTTATTCTTCTCTTGCTGCGCGAGGGCGAGCTTGGGCGCCTGTGCTTTCTCGTAGGCGGCAAGAGCAGCCTGTGCGACGGCAATGGCAGATTGCCGCTGGCGCTCGAGCGCTGGGCGATTAATTGCAAATTCCACTTCATGTTTGCCCAGTTCTTCCGCTAGTCTGCGATGATCATCCTCGACAATCTGCATATCTTTGCGGCAGGTTTCGAGCTCGCCGGGCGTCGCCGGGCGACTGAGGATCCTCAAGAAGAGCTCGTTGACCAGCTTGCCGTCGTCGGGCTGGCTGGCCGCCAGCTTATTGAGATCATTGCTGGGATCGGCGATGGCGTCTCCCAAAGTTGGACCGCTGACCAAGGCCATGACGGGGCCGAGTTGCAGGCCGCTGGATCGTTCGCATTCGCAGGCACTTTCGCGGGCAGGGCGGCCGAAGGTTGTCAGGAACCCACTAGGAAGCTCGACCCCGGAATCGGGTAAGGCAGCGGCACGTGTGCCGGGTGCGATGCCTGGAAATCTGGAAATGGAGCCAGTCACCCGGTAAACCGCGTCCAGAAGAACCTCGGCCGGAAGCCGACGTGCAACCGCATGAGCGTAGTTGACCTTATCATCATTATTCCACTTGTTGGTCTCAACCGACAACTGGTAGGTACGAGACTTGCAGATCAGCCTCATGATATTGCGCACGTCGAAATTAGATCTGACGAATTCCTTCGTCAGGTAATCGAGCAACTCGGGATTGGTGGCTGGGTTACCCGCCCGAATGTCATCAAGCGGCTCGATAATTCCAACACCGAAGAGATAGCCCCACAGCCGATTCACATAGCTCTTGGCGAAATAGGGGTTATCCTTCGACGTCAGCCAGGCTGAAAGGTCGACACGCCGAGCCATACCTGACGATGGTTTGGCATAATCACATGAGAAAGGGAATTTTGGGGCTGTGACCTTCTTGGTACGGTCATGCACAACCTCGTTTTTACTCGTGTCAGCGACAACCTCATAGAGGGGCTTAGGCGCTTCGACATCGGTACCTCCTACTGTTTGACCCTTACTTGCCGGATCACCAGTGAGGCTAACCTGTGCGAAAAAAGCGGCTGTCTGATAGTACTGATCCTGCGTCCAGCGCTCGAAGGGATGGTCATGGCATTTGTTGCAGTTGAAGCGAACTGCCAGGAAGAGCTGGGTGGTATTTTCCATGGCGGCCGCCGGGTCGCGGAGGATCTTAAAGTAAGCGGCAGCCGGATTCTGATGGTTAGACCCGCTCGCGGTGAGGATGGAGCTCACAAATTTGTCGTAAGGAGTGTTGACGCTGAGCTGCTCGCGAATCCAGTTACGGAGAGCGAGTGACCCCTCGACGCCAAGGAACTTCCTATTAACCTGCAGGAGGTCTGCCCATTTGTTGGTCCAGTATTCGATGTAGTCGGGGCTACCAATCAGGCGATCGACCAGTTCGTCGCGTTTGACGCGAATGTCACGGTTGTCGGTCAGAAACTTCCGGACATCGTCGGCAGATGGAGACAGACCAGTGAGGTCCAAATAAACCCGACGGATGAAGTCCGAGTCGCTGCAAAGTCCGGACGGCAGGATTTTCACTCGTTTCCATTTGGCCGTTACTAATTCATCAATCTTGGAAAAAACAGGTGGGTCGGTCCAGACAAAGCCGGAACGATCACCCATTACAGTTATGGTGGTTGACGCGTAGCTTCCTTCAAAACGTGCGAGGATTGGTGCTTCGCCCCGGCGGATAGTGGTCATGAGTCCAGAACGGCCGGCGACTACGACCTCGGCATTGGCGCTTTCCAAGAAGGCTTCACGGGTAACATCGCGCACCTGGCCGTGAGCGTATGTTGCCACGACACGGAGTTGAAGCTTGGTGCCAGTTCGCTGGATCACTGGATCAGCCGGGAAAACTTGAAGCTTGGTAACGCGTTGTGCCCTCAGGTCGAGCTTGGCGCCATCGCTGATCCACGCTTTGAGGATCTCATAATAGGACTCACCTACCTTGATCAAGGCGCCGCCAACGTGGGGAACAGCCCCCGTCGGCTTTGTAAGCATCATGCTATCGCCGGGGGAAGCCAGGTTGATGTGCCGCGCTGCGTGATCGTCGGTCAAGGCCCGTACATCAAACAGCGGGTCGTATCCGCGAAGGGACAGCTTGAAGCCATTCTTACCCTGTGCGGAGCCATGACAGGTGCCTTGATTACAGCCCAAACGCGACAGTACCGGCGCGACATCACGGATGAAGTCAACATGCACTGGAGTACTGAAACCGGAGACAGTCACGGGGACGGATGTGCTCTGACCGGCAAGCTTCACAACCAGCGTGGCTTTTCCATCTCGTCTCGGGCGAACCAACCCTGAGCGAGATACATCGGCGAGATCGGTCGAAAGGGTACGCTCGACCATGCGAGTCACATCAACGGACTCTCCGGAGGTAAGCTTGCCGGTGACCAGAATCTGGTTGTAGCTGAACCGTCCGTTCAAGAGTATTTCCCTGGGCTCCATCTCCAGCGATGTAAGGCTTGCGCCGCTGGGGAGAGTTTCGGATTCGATGGGGTCATCGCGCTGAGGTGTGATTGCAGTCGTTTCAGCAGTTTGTGTCGCCGCGCGAGGCGTGACAGTTACCGGTGCAAACTCCTTGATCAGTGAACCATTCTCGGGGTTGATCAGTCGAACCTTTCCGTCCGAACCAGCAACCGCCAATGTTTTTCCGCCAGGGCGAAAAGCCACGGCATATACAGCTCCCTGCGGAACCTTGACGTTAGCGATCTGCTTCACGCCTTCTTTGTGGTATTTGTCGAGTTCGGCGGCTTCCGCTGGTGAGCGTGTCGTGACAACCTTTTCCTGAATTGCCTTGATCTTTGGGGGCAATGTCGTATCAAACTCGTAGCTGTAGACGTTGACCTCACCCGCACCGTCCAAACTACTACCCGCGGCAATCCGTTTGCCGTCGTCACTGATGGCGACACTATAAATTCGCCCCGGCATGGATGGAAATTCGCGGATGATATTGGAATCATCGCCGATGACTCGCACCGTCTGGCGAAACACTCGATAGAGCTTAGGCTCTCCGTCGGAACCGCCAATGATAATCTCGTCGCGCTTGGGATGGCGTGCAACGGCTGCCAAGCCACCCTTAAGAGCACCAGGCGTGATCGACGTGATGTTGTCGATGAACCGCTGGGTGGAGACTTCGATCAGCTTGGCGGCCATATCGCGTCCAACTGACATCAGATGGCTGCCATCTGCTGAAAAAACGGTATCGAGAACCCAGTCGTTGTGCGAACCCATGAACAAAACCTGATTGCCGGTCTTCGCATCAATGGCACGAGCTGAGTTATCTGCACATCCGAAGGCGATTTTTGTGCCGTCAGGAGACCAGCTCGCACCATAAACTGTGTCGAATGTAACGGGTACAGAAAGTGTGAGCTTGCGTTTGGCAATATCCCAAACCTGGACTTCGCCCATTTGAGCAGGCATTCCACCGGTAATGGCCAACCTCGCGCCGTCGGGAGAGAAAGCCAAGGATTCAATCCGTTCGGAGAGACCAATTAAACGGCCAAGCAGTTCGCTGCCATCTGCTTTCCAAAGCAAAACTTCGTGAAATCCGGCAATAGCCAGTAAAGAACCATCAGGGGAAAATGCAAGGGCCGGGATAATGGGCAAGCGCGTATACTCAGGCGGATGAGCTGCGTCATAGCGAGATACTAACCGGGGTGGTGAATCGTCGTGTGCACCCTGAGCAATCCATCGAGCGATCAGCTCGATCTCATTTCGAAGAGAGCGCAGCGCCATCACGAGGCATGAGAGCCTTGCCCTTCTCCGGGGTGATCAATTCGAGGAGGTGACTCTCCTCAGGTCGATGCGGAACGATCGCCTGATCGTTACTTTCACCTCCCTTGAGCATGAGTTCAAACGAGGTCATTACGTAGCGACCGCCGGCCTTCGCCGGCTGATGGCAACCGAGACATCGAGATTGAAGAATTGGCCGGATCTCTTTGTCATAGCTAACTTTCTGATCCTTGCCCGTGATCTTTTTACTTTGATCCTGCTTCGCTTCAACCGCAATACTTGTGCTAACGATCACGACCACCAAAGCGAGGAATGCGAATGCTCCTCGCATCCAGAAACGCCTTCTTGGGTTGAACGTCGATATCATTGCTTGCTCCCTGGTCTGTTCTTGCGGAATGCGGAGTTACGAACTGCACGCACCAGGCGAAATCGCATCTCCTAGGTCGTTCGATCGAAAAAAAGGTGGGGAGTACGGTTCTCTGGGAGTCGTGTTGGGTAAATCTTTTAGGCGGGCAGGAATGCAGCGCGAATGTCAGGTTGGAAAGCGCCGGAATGTTTCATGCAGTTCTGTTCATTGGCACGAACTCAGGTCAGCCAATGCGACGTCTCTAGTCAGTGGCATTATAATCTTACCCATGAACCGTGTCGGATTGCTAGCAATACAATTGTTTAACCAGCCAGTTAAACAGCAGGAAATCGTTTCCAATCCACCAATTAAAGTGACAAACGTTCATAATGCCGAACATTCCGTTTGTGGTTCCAGGAGGGTTCGAGTGACTCGGACAATGCGGACAACCGCCTCTTCAATTTCATCAACTGATGTGGCTGCACCCAGACTCATGCGGACCGACGACCTCAATCGATCGTCAGGAACTGCGCATGGCCATCAAGGCCGGCGAAGGTCGGGTTGATCCGCTGGCGCAGGCCGAGCCGAGCGAAACGGCGATGCCAGCGAGGTCAAGTTGGATCAGAAGAGCATCGCCGTCAATGCCTGGAAAAGCGAGATTGATGGTCTGAGGAAGTCGTTGCCGGTCGTCTACTGGACCGTTGCGAATGACACGTCCAGGTCCAAGGGCAGTGCCCAGTCCGGTTTCGAGGCGATCCCGTAGACTTCTCCAGCGCATAGATCTCATTAAAGCTTGGTCATGCCATTTCTTGAGAGCAGCGGCTAGCCCGACGGCGAGTGGGACTGCTACCGTACCTGGGCGCCGACCTTGCTGCTGACCGCCGCCGAAAAGCCGTGAGCCCAGCCGCACGCCGCTTTTTACCAGCAAGATACCGATCCCGACCGGCCCGTGGAATTTATGAGCACTGGCCGCGAGTGTAGTGACACCCAGGTCGTGAAAATCAACCGGAATTCGGCCAACAGCCTGCACAGCGTCGGTATGGACGGGAATTTTCCGCTCGGCGGCGAGGGCAGTTAGTTCGTGCACTGGCTGAATTGCACCGGTTTCGTTATTTGCCAGCATCAAAGTTGCGAAGCGGGTCGTGGTCTGGAGGAGCCCACGCATGCTCTTGATGTGCGCCACTCCATGATCGTTGATTGAAATCTGGTCCACCATAAAGCCTGCCGCTTCAAGACGAGCGATTGGCTCAGCGATAGCAGCGTGCTCCATGGGGCTTGAGACCACGCGCCCGGGTGACGATTCGGCACCTGCCAGCCCAAAGATCGCGAGGTTGTTCGCCTCTGTTCCCCCGGATGTAAAGATTACTTCAGTGGGATAGGCACCCAGGATTTCAGCGATCGTCTCCTTGGCGTTCTCGCAGGCACGTCGAGCCGCACGTCCGAACGAATGCCGGCTCTCCGCATTACCTCCGATGAGGAAATACGGCCGCATGGCCTCGAGCACGTCTGGATCTAGAGGCGCGGTCGAGTTGTGATCCAGATAAATTGGCTCACCTTGCATGGCTGGCTAAAAGACTGAGTTGAGTCGGAAGAAGAGTCAGTCAAGGCTTTTAAGTGTCAGCACCAACCCAACCAAGAACAAGGGAATTCCCAGGAAGAACAGAGGTCCGGCCCAGAGCGCAATGCCAACCACCATCAGGCAAAACCCGAGCGCAATTGCCGCTAATCTTCCCACCCACGCAATCGTCCACAAGACCAGGCGGAACGGTAGCATGACCAAGTAGAAGATCGTGCCAAGAACACTCAGACAGATCTCCACCCATGAACTTCGCCGTTCAAGAGTTTGAACCTTCGAGTGTAAAGACTGATTCGCAGGGTACGAAACGAGATGCGCTGTCGTATCGCCAGCCCATGCGCGGCCAGATAAGGCATATCGAGCTGTTTCAGAATGGGCTTGTTTCATTCGTCCATTGAGTTAGATTACCTGCGCGCCAAAGTGCGCCAGTCGGTCCGCTTCAACTTTGTCTCCAGTTCATTCGCTCGTCATAGCGAACCCTTGAGCTGTTACTGGATTATCGCCAATCCTCAAGGTTTGGCAAGTTGGCACTCGTGATTGCATGGGCCAAGGCAGGGAGGCCGTGACCGTGCGACAAGTCATTCTCGTTACCTTACTCGTTGGCGCTGCCTTTCTGGGTGGAGCCTTCGTGAATGGTCCAGGACTTCAATGGGCTCAGTCCCGAGTCGTTCGATTACTTGGCTTGACCAACAACGGTGAAATCGCCGCAGTTGACCTCGAACCAACCTTGAATGGCGAAATCGGATCCGAGCCGGCAGAACCACCACAAAAATCTGATGATATACGGCCTCGTGCCATCACGCCGCTACCTTCAATTACATCGGAAAACAAGCCGTTCAAAAAGGATCCATCCAATAGGGCTTCAACGCCCCAGCCCGGGCCAATGTCCACGAAGAACGGTGTCGGCGCTGACCGATCTCATCCGCCAATTTTAGGTTCGGCAACATCGCCTCACTCGGTGACGAAATCTTCCTCAAATACCGTAGCTTTGCTAGACGAAGCGGTGAAGCCGAGCCGGAGTGGTTCTGGCACACAGTTATCACCTGGCTCGATGATGCCACCCAATGGCGCGCCTGGCGCGCCGGGATTTGTCGATGACCCGGCTGCTCTCTTACCACCTGACGAGAGCTCATTGCCTACCTCAAGATCCCCATCGGTGAGCTCTTCAGCCGGGCAAAAATCAACTCGAGTCGCCGATGATGAATGGCTACTCCTTGAAAGCAGGATGCAAACCCTTGGGATCAGCCGGTTTACAATCGAGGGCAAACCGGGAGGTCCGATCGTCTTCGCCTGCTTGATTCCGGTTGCTGGGCGCCAAGCGGTTGCAGAACGGTTCGAGGCCGAAGGAGACGATGTCATTCATGCCGCACAGTCCGTCCTACGGCGTATTATCCTGTGGCGTGCAACCCAATCTCCGCACAACGAGTAGGTAATTCCGCCGGTAAGTGGATATCGACCAAGATCTGTCAGTAAGGAGTTCGATGTGGGTTTGTTCTAAATCAGAAGGGAGGTTATGCCGCGAATCGGGGTTATCTATAATGCAGAAGACATTCTGTGTGCCTCATACTGGGGAGACAGAATGACACGTCTGATGATAACGAGGCAATCTTTCTGGCTTGATCGATAGTGTCGCTCAACTTGGTCGATCGTTGAACAACGCCATATTTCGCCGAGGAAATTCCGATTCGCTGGTTGTTAATCGTCACTGGCAGCACACTTCGGGCTGAGGAGATGGACCGTCCGCTCGCCTACTATCTGAAACAGCGCATTGAGAGTTTGCTTTCCGATGGGACTGCAAAGGGACGAAGTGGCGTGGAGGATTATCTCGTTCGCATCGTGGCTGATTTTCGATGGATCCATGATGAACCTCTCCAAAGCCTTCCAACCATTTCGCTCGGCGGTCCGGGCGTTAATGCACTCTCACACCGGTGGCTGGAGGAGGTTCCTGTTTCACTCGCCTTTAGCGAGCGGTACTTCATTCAGATGGACCCTGATCTGGCCGAACCGCGAGCCAGTATCTGGGGTATGGATAACACCAGTACGCAAATCGCCGTTTCCGTATTCATTGATCGATTCCTACCGCGGTTTCTCGATCGCTGCGCCATTGTCCCGGCACATCTCTCAGCGCTTGATTCTGATGGTGAAACCGGCGCGGGAACGGACACTGACGACGATGATGGTGAAAACGATGGCTGATTGACGGCTGTCATGGACGGAGCCGTTCGGCCAGGAAGACATTCCCTTTGGTATCCACGGAAGGAACCAATGAATGGTGTCTCGTTACTCAAGCGGCCGAAGTGCTGATGGCACTGCCACGGTCTTGATCCTGGCATATACTCTGTGCTTCGGTGTCGGCCATTTAAATGGAGCAGAGCAACCTGGGAACGTGTTGACCCTGGTTGACCGCGCGGTCATACAAGACCAGGGAGCGTGGGTTATCGATTACCGTCTTCGTAATGCCTCGCGCGGGGGCGTGATCGTCACACCTGACGAGATCATGCTCAAGGTCGAGGGCTGGGTATCGAATTCACGTGTCGCAAGTCATGCACTCCCTCGATGGTCTTCAGCTACTGTCATAGCGCGTGTTGATCCCACGGCGTTCGCTGATGTAATCAATGCGGTCGATGAGTCGCAAAGGTGCCGTGAGCGTCTGGCAATTTCAATCTGGGGTGAAGAACGATCACAGCATGGCCTCAACTTCACGGTGGCACGTGTAAATCCCTCACCAGCAGCGACCACACTACCTGCGAGTTCAGTATCAGCCCCTCACCAGTTGCTTAGCTTGGGCCCAGGGGAAGTCATGCGCCTGCGATTGCGGATCGATCACCAGCATATCCTCTACGGTGATTACGACCCGCTCCTGGGCATTCGTACCCTTGAACTGACACTGGGCCGGTCGGTTATCCGAGACATTCTGCCGCTTGATCGGGAACAATATCTGGCTCAACCGAAATACACATGGCCCGAGCCTCCGGATCGTGATACCCAGCACTTTCATTCGGCCCCGGACAGCTTGCACCTCCAAGCTGGCGTACAAGGCCGTCAGAGCTACAGATTCCAGGAGCGCCCTGTCCGCTACAACACGAAGATGAAACTACGCTTCTGGTATCTGATTGCAGCCGGTACCGAAGGGGAGTGCCGGGTACGTGTTGGGCAAAACAAAGACACGCCACTCGCTTGGCGCCAACTCCATGAAGCGGGTTTTGAAGAGCGATTGAAGGCGATCGGCCACTGGACCAAGTACGAGCGCATTATTCAGACCGAGCCGGAAGCAACCAGACTCATTCTGGAGTTCAAGATCGTGGGTGAGATCGACGTGGGCGAAATGTGGATCGATGATGTGAGTCTCGAACCGCTAGGAGTGAATGGGCTCGGTGGCCCATGAACCAGATGGCTTAAGCTTCATCCTGAGGACAGGTTCATTCTGTTCAACAAAGATGAATCTTCGGGTCCTCATCCAAATAAGTACAATGAGCGGTGCGCCTCGCTGTTGCCAAGCTTGTACACTAAAGCTTCTGGCCTTGACATGAAAACTCGCCCGCTGGACACCTCATTCGTGCGCCGGACGTTTATTCTCCGGTTAATTTTTGCCACGATCTTTGGCATAGGCCTGGCGCTGGCTCTCGCCTGGGCCGGTCCTTGCCCGATTGGTGGCGACCCCGATCTGATGTACAAGCCGATCAAGTCGGAGCTTGGACGATCTCTCGCCGACGGACATTTTCCGTTCTGGAGTAGTCGATTTGGAATTGGCATACCACTCGTTGCTGAAAGTCACGTCGCGGCGTTCTATCCACTGAACTGGCTGCTCTACTATGTGTTTGATGTCCAGACGGCTTACCTGACAGCAATGTGGCTGCATTGGTTTGCACTGACCGCAATCACTTATGCGTATGCTCGCGCACTGGGAGTCAGCGCAGCCGGCTCGATGCTTGCTGCCGTGAGCTTCACCCTTTGTGGTTTTCAGGCTATTCATGTGATCCATGAACCGTTTAACCACTTGATGCCGTACATGCCGCTGTGCCTCCTCCTGGCTAACCGCTACATGATGACGGGAAACCTCGTCTGGATACCGGGGCTAGCGCTGGCGTGGGGCACGCAGCTCACGCTGGGTCATTTTCAGATCCAGATGTTGACAGCAGGATTGGTAGTTCTATCCGCTCTATGGCACGGGTGGACGGCCAGGGAAAACCGGAACCGTACCATCTGGCGCATTGTCTGTCTCTGTGCCGGGCTGCTCTGGGGGGCATTGATCGCATGGGTACAGTTGCGGCTGACATGGGAGCTGACAGTAGTTTCCGGTTTTGTGCGACCTCCTCACCTCCTTGCGAATTATTCATTTCCCCTGGCTCATTGGGCTCAATTTGCTTTGCCGGAAGTCTTTCTTGGCTTGCATCAGGGAATGGCTGACGACTACTGGGGGCGCCTAGGAACACTCTCCGGTGAAGCATGTGCGTACGGCGGTATTGTGGTTTGGATACTGGCTTTTGTTGGCGCTGTACTAAAGACACCGCTTGTAGGTCTCAAACCATGGCGGGTTCTCGTTCCATTGTCGCTAGCTCTGGCAACCATGCCAGGCTGGTGGCCCGACGGGTTTCTTCTGCTCATGCATCTGCCAGGTCTCGGTTGGTTCCGTGCTCCAGCGAGATACACCCTCTTGACCAGCTTTGGGCTGGCACTCCTGGCTGGTCGAGGACTTGACCACACGATTGCGCCGAGACAGTTCCGGATGGGATTAACCTTGGCGATTGGAGCTGGAGTGCTCGCTTGGTTGTGGTCGATTTACTGGACAACCGGAACCGCGTTTCAAGCAAGTGCACTGGCCTCGACACTCGTGATTCGATTCGCGGCAGCGGGGCTGATCTGGATCCTGGCACTTATAGCAATCATCGCGTGGCGGCAAAAGTGGGTGGGTGCCTGGGCACCACTGGCCGTTGCCTTGCTGGAACTAGCTGTGTTGCTCTTTGTCGGACCGGTGGTCTGGGTCAGGTCTGGCAGGCGACTTGAGACAAGCCCTGTCCTACAAAGGCTGGCGCAGATGCAGGACGTGGGCCTGGTCGGAGGACGTTTGCAAGACCTTCCCGTGGCCGCGGGGATTACAACGGCGTTTCCATACCTGGGGATTACACCCCCGCCTCCTAACTACCTGCTTGAACGGGCCACGGTGCCTCCATGGGAAAATGATGCTGTCGAAACGCGCTGGCTTCGCCGTTTAGGCGTGACCCATGCAGTTTGGGGCTCGGCCGATCCTCTAGTGGGAACGAACGTACTCGAACGAATCAACGATCCATTGCTTGACCAGATCATGGCAACCATACCAATCTCTCGCCGAGGTGGCCTCGGTCCATGGGCTGTTGTAAAGGTCCCCGGTGCTTTCCCATCTGCGTGGATCGCCCGGGAGGTTCATGAGACTCAAGATTGGAAGAACGTGTTTTACTTGCTATCCATGAACGATCGGCCAAACGAGGCCTGGTTCGAGGCCGGTGATGGTCCCACTGGGTTCCCAGAGTCAGGCTCTGGTTCGGCTCGTGTGAAAAGCTGGGATGGTACGGTCGCAGTTGTCGATCATGATGGCCCTTGCATCTTGATTCTTCGGCGCGCCTACTACCCTGGGTGGTCGTATCAACTGGACAATGCTCCTGAGCGTCCGGTGCTCAAGGTCAACCGCGGTTTGCAGGCGGTTCCAATGGTTGGCTCCGGTACCCGTAGGATCACGTTCCGCTACAGCCCCACAGGATTACCGCAAGCCGCCGCGGTTTCGCTGATAGCCCTCACCGGCGCGATGATCGGTTTCATTGTTGCCGGATTGAGAACCCTCAGGAGTCGCAGTTGAGGAGGCTTCTCACTGCAGTCGAGTTCGGATAAGCTACATCGTTTGATCATTCCTATAACGAGACTCCCCATGGACACCGAGCGCGACCTGCTTTTCGGCGTCATTGCCCTTCAGAACGGAGCAGTTGATGCTGACTGCCTTGCGGAAACTTGCGCGGTATGGGCAACGGAACGGTCCGCATCTCTGGCAGATCATTTTGTTGATCGTGGTTTGATCACCGTCGAGCAGAGGTCAGAGGTTGAAAAAACCGTCGCGCAGGAGCTCAGCGCAAACGGTGACGACCCGCATGCAACGCTTGCGGCGAGCCTGGACGCGCGATCGCTGGCAGCGATCGGGAAACTAGCCGATCTCAAAGTTGCGCTTGATGTGAAGCTCGGTCCCCTCGCAAATCGGGTTGAAAGCGGGCACGTCAGGCTGGGTGCCATCCCGATGCATGAGCCCGACAACCGGGAGCGTTATACCCTCACGCACCTCCATGCCAAAGGGGGGATGGGGCGCGTCTGGTTAGCCCGCGACACGGCTCTTGGCCGACAGATTGCCCTGAAAGATCTGCGCCCCGACCAGACTGATAACTCGATTGTCTTCTCGCGTTTCCTCTATGAGGCGAAGATCACAGCTCAACTCGAGCACCCTGGAATTGTGCCCGTGTACGAGCTTGGAGAGGGAGATGCGCCTTACTATACAATGCGGTTTGTGAAGGGCCGTACGTTAAGCGAAGCGATTCGAGCTTTTCATAAGAAACGGGCGGTCGGGGAGGCCGACTCTGTCGAACGAGTTGCGCTTCTGACTGCTTTTATCAGCGTCTGTCAGGCTGTTGCGTATGCACATTCGCGTGGAATTATCCACCGCGACCTGAAGGGGCAGAATGTCGTCCTGGGAGATTTCGGCGAGGTCATGGTGCTCGACTGGGGTCTCGCCAAGCGAATCTTGCCAGACCGACCCGATGGAGACTCCACTCCTGAACCGGAGGCGCCTGAGTCTGATGGTTTAGCTGCTGATGCCAACCTGGCTACCGTTGCCACTGGCGTGGCCGGTGATGAACCAGACCCCGATTTGACCCTGCCATCGGCGCCAGGAGTTGGAGCCATCGGCGCGGCGGCTGTCCATCCGAACGCAGGTTCAAACGGAAGTGCCGATCATCATGCAAGGCCGGGTGCAAGCGGCAGCGGCCAGAAGCTGTCAAGCTCGGGGGGGGCCTCGACCCGCCGTGGCAACCCCGAGTCAGGGGCAGGTCCCGAGGGTACGATACAGGGCCAGCTTCTGGGAACTCCGGCGTACATGGCCCCGGAGCAGGCCCAAGGTCGCCACGACCTCGTCAACGAGCGGACTGACGTGTACGGATTGGGCGCTATCCTTTATGAAATCCTGACCGGGCGGCCTCCCTTCATCGCGCCCAAAACTGCGGAGATCCTGAGCAAGGTTTGCAAGGAGGCTCCGACCCCACCGCGCCAGATCATCGCCGACATTTCCCCGGCACTCGAAGCCGTCTGCTTGAAAGCCCTGCAAAAAGCCTCACATGAACGCTATGCCACGGCCGCGAAGCTCGCGCAGGAAGTGCAGCGCAATCTAGCCGATGAGCCCGTCACGGCTTTCGAGGAACCCTGGACACATCGTGTGCTGCGCTGGGCGAGGAAACACAAAACTTTGGTATCTTCCGCTGCGGCTCTGTTGATCACAGCCGTGATTGGTTTCGCCGTCAGTACGATGCTTGTCGCCGGCGAGCGCAACGAGGCGGAAGCGCAGGGCAAACAAGCCCGCTCTGCCGTCCAGATGCTGACGAAGGTAAAGGATATTGGCTTCGATGAGCAGCTTGACCCGCTTCAAAAGGAATTCCTTGCCGCAGCGCTTGAGTACTACGAGCAGTTTACCAGCCGCGTATCGCACGACCCGGGCGTCCGGCTCGAGCATGGCCGGATCTATCAGCAGATGGGCGACATCCAGCGCAAGCTGGGCAAGCTTGCCGAGTCAGAGCAGGCGTACCGCAAGGCCGTCAAAATTCTCGAGCCGCTAGCTGCTCGATCCCGGTCAGGGCACGAGCCTTCTCGAGTGCTGGCCCGAACCCGCACTTTGCTGGGTGATCTGCTGGTCCGTGAAGGTGACAAGGGCGAGGCCGAGCCACTTTACAAACAGGCCGTCGAAACACAGGCTGCCCTGGCCGCCGCCAAGGATGCTAGCTCTGAGGATCACCTGCGGCTTGGCGAGACCTTGAGAAGCCAGGGCGACCTCCTCCGGCTGAATGGTCAGCCAGCTCAGGCAAAGCCCGTCTACGACCGAGCCCTGAACGTTCTCAATCAGGCGCTGGCTAGCGACTCGAAACACTCCGAGATTCGCAATGAGCTGGCACTTGCGAACGACGCACGGGGCTGGATCAACCGCGAGCTTGGTGAAATCAAGGCTGCCGGCGAGGATTACCGCCGCTCATTGGGTCTCCTCGAAAAGCTGGTCGCCGAATTCCCGACCGCGCCACGATATCGCGAGTCGATGGCCAAGGCCTGCAATAGCCTGGGTCTACTCGAGGAGACGACCGGAAGTCTGGTGGAGGCTGAGACGTTCTACCGTCGCGAGCTGCCCCTGGTCGATCGACTTGCACAGGACTTTCCTGACCATCCCGAACATGCCCGCGAGCTGGCCCGCACTTTATGGAACCTCGGTAACGTTCTTGCCCGAAACCGTGACGGCGGCGCCACGGCTGTCCTGGAACGGGCAGTCGCCATGAACCGCGTCTTGAACAAGAAAAATCCTGAAGACGTCCAGATCCGGTTCGACCTCTGCAGAGCCTATCAATGCCTTGGCAACCTTCAGTTCGAACAAGGTAGGCTCCTTGATAAGGCTGTGGAGTCGATTCGTGAATCACGTTTGCTCAGTGATGCGTTGGTCAAGGAGTTTCCCGGCCATCCTCGCTATGCTGACATCCTCGCGCAGAACCTCGCTGAGCTGGGGCTTCTTGCCCATGCCCTCAACCAACCCCAAGCTGAACAGTCATTCCAAGAATCCGCGGCGATTTATGAGAAACTCGTCGCGAGCTGCCCGGACAATTTTGAATACAAGATCGGCCAGGCTCGAGTTCTGCGCGATCAAGGCACGATCGTCGCCGCTCTCGGCCACGCGGAGAAGGCCGAGGGCATCTACCGGAAGGCTCTCGCACTGTTCAACGCCAATGACGCTCGGGCCCAGTCCACCGAGTCGCTTCGAATTCAAGCCGGGGTGTTGAACAACTTGGGCGATCTGCATCGTCCCGGCGCCGAGAAGGCTTTCTGCGACTCGATTGCCCTTTCCTCTCGTCTGCTCGAGCGCTCGACCCCGGCCAACAAGGACCTTCATAACCGATCGATCGCCCAGAACAACCTGGCTGAGGTCTTGATCGGCGAGAAAAAGCTGAACGAAGCCGAGTCAATCTACGCGCAGGCCGTGGCGGGCTTTGAAAAACTCGTCGCAAGCGCTCCGAAGGCCATCGACTTCCAGAGTCACTTCGGAATCGTGCTCGCCCAGCAAGGGAAATGCCTGGGTCTCCTGGGCAAACTCTCTGAAGGAAAAGCGTCCATGGAGAGCGCGATCGAGCGTCAGCGACAGGCCGTGAAACTTGCCAGGAGCAACTCCGACCCTTATCGCCAAATGCTCGGTAGTCATCAGGTCGATCTGGCTGACTTGAACATCAAGCTTGGGGCCTACGAGCAGGCTGCTCGCGTTGCCCTTGAAATCCCCAAATCCGTACCGGCTTCGAGTCGAGTCGAAGGCTGCTTCGATGCGGCTCGAATCCTTGCTCGAACGGTTACCAAGTTGAGTGCCGACACCAAGATCGCTGAGGCCGAACGCAACCGCCTCACGCAGGGTTATCTTGGCCGCACGGCCATTCTCCTGCGTGAAGTGATTGATAGCGACCCCAAGCTTGCCGAGCAAATCAAAACCGACGCCGATATCAAGGTTCTTCAGTCACGTCCTGAGTTCCGCACGATCATGGACACTTTGGCCAAGGCAAACCTTTAAAAGAGACAAGTCCGCGCACCATGAAGTGGCCGCAGGCTTATCGTTGTTCTGAACTGATCAGCCGATTCTTGGTGTTCAATTCAGCAAATGGGTTGCTACATTTGGCGTCGTCGCCGCCTGGCAAGCCAGAACATTGGCAGCATTCCTGCGGCGCCTACGGAGAGCAAGATTGCCGAAGACGGCTCGGGCACACTCTGAATGTTGAATGTAAAAGTCACGCCACTGTTCGGGGGGCCTTGATACGTGTAGTTCACCGGAGAATTAGGTGGCAGAGGTGAAACCCCCACTGGGAAATCATAGGTGGACGTAACCGTGAACGTGCCCAGTTCGACTGAAGCACCTTGGGGTCCGCCAACAGGTGTTGTCGCCGAATAGACCGTGGTGCCGCTGTAGACCCAAGTAAAGTCTGAATAATAATAGGGGGTGTTATACGTCGGCGGCGGTGGTGGCGGCGGAGTAGTAACAGTATCCGAGGCCCCACCCGACCACAGAACCGTTGGGCTTGCCGGAGGAGGAACGAAGGGCTCAGTATGACTTGAACCGCCGTTTAGGCCAGGGAGGGCATCGATCGTGAAGTAGTCACCACTCGTCCACGTATTGGTCCCAGGACTGTTGATGCTGGGGGCATTCAAATAGACATCGAAGACGTAGGTGAATTGTGGATCGCCGCCTCCGGGCATGTATCCGCCTGTGATTGTAATCGATGACGTCAATGTCGACACAGCCTGGGCGTCCCTCAGGCCGGCGAACATTGCTGTAAAACCGCACAGTCCGGCCAGGATCCACCTGCTCTTCATACATCGTAACATGCTCAGATTGCCTCCCCTGCGAACACTTCTTGAACGTCGTTCTCGATAAGGGAACAAGAAACGCGTTCTCTTCAGCGCTTGGTCCAGAAAGCCCTGCGCGTGATCATCGTTCCTGCGAACGAGATGCAACACAGCAGATTCACAGATTGTTATACCACCGGCTCACAGCAAACCGCAATCATCATAACTAGCGTGCGTGTGCTGTGGCAACAATCGATTTGGAAAATGCCAATTCGTTCTAAAAAAGAAACGTAAGCAGGAGGAGATAGGAAGACGAACCATCGATCTTGGCAACAAGTCTTGCAGTTCGTAACGGAACGTGTGCTGATGTTCGCTGGCATGATGACGGCCACATCGGGGTGGAGAAGCGGCCAGGATTGACGTGGAGCCCTTTGGTTATTCCGACTAGAATCTCGGGCCCGTCGGTTGATCACGTCTGATCCGTTGTGAGGAGTTCTCATGGATCTCAAAAGAGCATGGTCGCTGTGCGCAGCGAGTCGCTCGTTGCGGTTCTTGATTGCACTGTCCGTTCTCCTGCTGGTATCTGTCGGCTGGAACTTCTGGCATTACCGGCTCGAACAAGAGCGACGCGCTCGGGTGGAGGAAGCGAAACGTGCATCAGAGACTGCCGCGGCGTTGGCCAGGGAACAGGCGGAGCTCGCTGAATCGAACAAGCGAGCAAAGGATGCGAGATCAGACGCGCGAGTCCAGGAGCTCTACGACGAAATCAATCAGTTGACTCGGCTCAGTGAACGCATTTTGCTGCCTGATCAGATATCGCGAGCGACGGCTCCTACAGCAAGTGGCAACCGGGATAATGCCGTGCGTATTCGCTGATCCTGTGACGCAACGCATGGCTGGGCCTCGTGAACATGTGGGTCATCCGAGCGTCTACCCTTTATGGTAACTACCGTGGATCAATGATCCTGCCTTCGACGCATTGGTGACGCACGTTGATGCCAGGCCAGGCTGAAGCCAGGCGTTTGCGCTTGTTCATTGTCTTGGGGGACCTTAGGATGAAGACAGATCGAGATTTACGAATAGACGACAGAGCATGGTCTCGGACTGATCGCTGATGGGAGGCATCGCGATGCACAGCCAGCAGAAGGTGATTGCCAGGAAGGCGTCAGTGTCGCTCGTAATCACAATCATGCTGGTAGGGGTCGCACTTGGGCAGGCACAGCGCCAGCCTGGGCGCGGCCCGGTGCGCAACCAGGGAGGCGTGCCTCTGAAAAAGGCACGACCCGAGGCTGGTGATCCACTTGCAAAGGCAGCAGGAGCGGTGCAGAAGCCTGCTACGGGACTGTCTCATTACACATTTCGTCTTCGGTCATTTGACGGCACACCGCTGGCTGCGTCATATTATCCTTCTCGGCTCGGTAATTCTGCCCCCGTGGTCATGCTCATTCATGAGACAGGACGGTCGCGCAAGGATTTTGAAGACCCCGTCGAGGAGTTAAAAGGTCAGGGACTTGCCACGCACCTTCAGGGGCTGGGTTACGCTGTCTTCAGTATGGATCTCCGCTGGCAGGGACAGAATCCGCGTAGAGCTTTAACTGCCGACGAACGACCAAAGCTGCTCGAGGATCTCCAGGCTGGCTACTTCTTCCTGGTTGACCGCCACAATCGCGGTGATTTGAACCTGGAAAAGCTTGGTGTAATCGCCCTAGGTGATGGTGCGAATCTTGTGACTGCATGGGCAATACAACCCGGGGCGGCAATCACAATTGAGGGTAAGCCCAGCGACATGAGCGCTCTGGCACTGATCTCGCCCAATCCCGAGGGATTCGGCTATATCCTCGGACACGGACTGACAGCGCTTGCTCCTCGGGTGCCCCTTCTCCTGGTCGCGGGAGAGCGCGACAATGCGTCCAAAGATGCCGTGCATTCAGTTCGCCAGACCGTGCAGCGCGTCCGGCTCAGCAAGATCGAGCTCTTCCCTTCCACGCTCCACGGCTACAAGCTCCTGCGACTGGAGCCCAAGATTACATCGACCCTGATGCGTTTCCTGGAGACAACCCTCAAGAACCGCCCGGTGGAATGGGAGCCAAAATACAACTTGACACCCGTAACATTCGGTGACTCCCAACTCGTCAAGAATGACAAACAGGCCGAAAACACAAAGAACAAGGCCGCCAAAGACGCTCCCAAGAACCCCGAAAAGAAGAAGGCCGATGCACCACTGGGGAAAGGCAAGGACGAGCCCAAGCAGCAAGAGAAGGACCTTCCTCCGCGAGCGCCACAACCGGAACCGCCGGACAAAGCCGAGACAGCTTCGCACGGCCTGGGCAAAAAGAGCGTTTTTTCCGAAAAAAACCTCTTCCCAAACGCTTTTCGCACCGTAGAATCGACATGAGGTATACGACAACTGTCGTAGACTGTGATCGATCCTGCTTCACATCGGTTTGCGCCTTGTGTATCAAGGATCCTTATCATCGATAACGGGAGCCAGTGCGGATGACCTATCTTTCGGAGGATCCGACCTATCTTGCGGGTATTTTCTTGCTGCTTGGAGCGGCGTGTGTAATCGCATTGAAAGCCACTCAGCAGGGAAAGTATCTAATCGGTGCCGCGACCGCACTGACCTTGGCACTTCTGGTTGTTGTTGTTGAATGGGCGTGGGTTACCGACAACGAGCGGATAGAGAAAGTCGTATACGAGGTGCAAGCGGCGGTGCTTGAGTCAGACGCGGATAGCGTTCTCGGTCATCTTGCCCCCAACGTAATGTACCAACAAGGCGATACGGCGCTCATGTCTGATGCGACGCGAGAACTCATCCGTGCGAATGTGAGCAACGTGCACCTTGAATCTGCCCGGATTACTGAGTTGCGCACGAGCGTGGGTGAGCAAACGCGCCGAGGGATTGCGGAGTTCCGTGTTTTCACGCGGGGTGGATTGAAGACGTTGTCCCATATCAGCGACGGCATGACGACGATGACAGCTTGGTCCCTCGGGTTCCAGGAAACGGAACCAGGTATCTGGAAGATCAACCGGATTACGCCGCTCTCGATGCCGAGCGGTGTTCTGGCCCTACCAGGCGGTGTCATACCATCTGATGGATCACACATCGGCCTCAACGATGCCATTGAAGTACCCCGGCGCGAAGCCCGGACATTCCGGACCCGCAATCGCTTCAAACGTGGTGTGCCTGGTGTTCAGACTCAGACGAACTGACGCGGCATGCTCGGGCAAGTTCATTTGCGGTCAGGGTACTCGATAATGATAAGTTTATGCTCCTTCTCGTCGTAGCCGTAGTCTTGATACAGTGGAAGCTTGGGGAGCGAGATGCTGTTGGCCTTGATGATTTCGGTCATGAATTCATCGAGGTCTTTGGGGTATCGGTCATTCGCACCGTGGAACAGGTTCAGCGCATGCTCAATCTGGAGTTGCGAAGCGCGTCCGATGATTGTTACGTAAGCATTGCCCGCCAAGGTAAACGGGTCTTTCGCAATGATTTTGGTCGAGGCAACCTTGGCATCTCCCTTCTGGAACGCTGCCTCCACGCTCACGATCTTCTGCGTGCGCTGTCCGAGAATCGGCCCAGGATCTTCCTTGGGTTTGGGGGAACTGATGCGGCTGGCAGTGGTCTGCCTAGGTTCTTCCTCGCACCCAGCCAATGCAAGCACGCACCCGGCCAAGACAAGCCAGTATGTTCGGCTCATGCGTTCTGCGGGTTTCTCACCCCGAGCCGCGTTCTTTATATCGGGACGCATGGCTCTCTCCTGTAATGGCCTGGTCAATCATCCCAATGCCACTTGCTAAGTTCCTCGATTATGTCGTAGCGGGTCAAATCAAAATGGAGCGGAGTGACGGTGATATAACCCTCACACAAACTTGTGACGTCAGTCTCCGGCCCCTCGAGGTGGTATGGAGGGTTATAAGTCATCCAGTAGTATGTCCGTCCTCGGGGGTCCTGTCGTTGCTCGAACCCCTCGCCGTAACGTCCGAGGCCCATTGGAACGACGCGGATGCCCCGCGGTTCCCCGCGTGAGTGCGCAGGCAAGTTGACGTTGAACAACGAGCCATTCGGAGGCCGATTCGCCAGAATTTTCTCGATGACTCGTACCGCATTCTTGGCGGCGTGGGGGAAATCGAAGTGCTCAGAAAGCTCGAGCGATACGGCGATGCTGGTAATCTTGAAAAAAGCACCTTCAATGGCCGCTGCGACCGTTCCCGAATACAAGACGTTGATTCCGGCATTTGAGCCTGAGTTAATGCCCGAGACGATCAGGTCCGGGGGTCGCGACAGAAGCTCGCAGATTCCAAGCTTTACGCTGTCAGCAGGGCTGCCCTCTACCTTCCAACCGAGCGTGGTTCCGTCAACATCCTCAACTCGCTTCACCACAAGTGGAGTCAGCAGCGTGATTGAATGCGCAACGCCGCTCTGCTCCATCGCCGGTGCGACGACCGTTACTTCTCCCAGGCGCAGCAACTCTTTGCGCAGTGCTCGAAGTCCAGGTGCGAATACGCCGTCGTCATTGGTCAACAGGATTTGCATTGTTCAAACAGTGATTTGATTAACGAATTCGGAGGCGTCATCTTGAACCGGTTGGCTCAGCCGATCGTAACGGGATGTGCCAACGCACGTCAACCGGCACGTTCATCACGCATAAGGGCACGCCTGATCGGTGGGCGAGCGTTTATCGAGTGCGGTCGAATTGATGCACGGTACGGCAGACACTCCATTGCACTTCGGATCGATCTTTTCCGGAGAAAATGACATGATGGACGTGGCAAGGACGCGAGCGACGAGGAGAGTCTCAAGCGGAGAAGAGAAGATGGATCGACGGAAGTTCTTGAAGAGGGCAGGTGTTGCAGCACTGGGGTCAAGTGCTGCCGGCATGGTTGCGTATCCATTTCTGGAAGCCAAATGGTGCCGGATCGTTCCTCAGACAATTGCCCTTCCTAATCTTCCGCCGGCTTTCCGTGGGACTCGCATCGCGCTCATGGCAGACGTACATCATGGTCCGTTCGTGCCATTAGCCTATATCCGACATGTCGTGTCGATGGCCAATGCCCTTAAACCAGACATTGCCCTCCTAGCCGGTGACTATGTACATCGGCATCATTCCTATATCGAACCGGGCATCAGTGAGCTTGGTAAGCTTCAGGCAACCCTTGGTCGATTTGCCGTAAGAGGCAACCACGATAACCGTTCCTATCACGACGAGCATGCCTATGCACCCAGTTCGACAACCGCGCTGGCCCTTGCGGGTCTACCTGACTTGAATAACACAGGCGTCTGGATCGAACGCGGCGGAGCCAGGTTACGAATCTGCGGGGTTGGCGACCTCTGGACAGACCGACAGAACCTCAACTCGGCGCTGGGTGACGCCACCGAACGTGATGCGGTCATATTGCTTTCGCACAACCCTGACTTTGCCGAGACCATTCGTGATCGCCGTGTTGGCCTGGTGTTGAGCGGTCATACTCATGGCGGTCAAGTCGTGGTTCCCGGTCTGGGCGCCCCAATCGTGCCATCGCGTTATGGTCAGAAGTATCTTTATGGTCTCGTCCAGGCGCCCTCATGTCAGGTATTCATCACTCGCGGCGTGGGGACGATCACACCGCCTGCTCGTATTTTCTGCAGGCCCGAGGTGGTCTTGATCACCCTGATCTAGAATCAGCACCTCACACAAGCGATTGGCCAAACGCGGAAAACAAGGCTGTGCGCGCTCGCAGCATGGTGAGAGAATCGCCCGACCCGACGCCCAGCCGGCAGATTTCCAAGGGGTCGAGCATGCCGGGGGAATTGACGCCGGTTCGAGAGGCAAATGCCAGTCGATAGCCTGCTTCCATGGCCGACTTCTTGGTGATCTGGTTAAAGGTGCCGGGCCATCCAAAAGGGTATGCAAGTGCAAACACTTCTTGCCCTAGACGCTCTTGCAGGATTTGTTTGGAGAGGACCAGCTCACGTTCGAGATGCTGAGCATCGAGCTTGCCTAGCTCGAGGTGGCTGTGCGTATGTGAGCCGATGGTCAATCGGCCGGCGGTATCGGTGAGCTGTCGCACTTGCTCCCAACTCATGAAGAGCAATTGGCCCAGGCTCTGTGAGTCAACCATAACTTCAGCCTGCACGGTCAAGTGCTCAAGGAACCAGGGCAGGTCGGCGATTTTCTCATCGAGGATGGCACGGACGATTGTCATGATCGCGGTATGTCTTGGGGTGGTTTCAAGGTCAATGGCAAGCGGTGACTTCGGATCACCTGGGCCGTGATTCAAGAGAAGCCGGCGCATGGGCGTTTTTTTGATTACATATGCGACGTGGTCCCACCAGGGGAGCTGAGGTGATTGCAGAAATTCAGTCGGAATGAAGAACGTTGCGGGAATGTTCAACTCGTTCAGAATTGGAGCGGCTGCGTCGAAGTTGTCCCGGTAGCCATCGTCAAACGTTATAAAAGCTACTGGCTCGGTCCATGGTTCGCCGGTGCGAATCCGGGTATCGAGCTCGAGGAGCGTCAAGATGCGCATGCGTTTGTGCAGCCACTCGATTTGCGCACGGAACGATGACGGGGCAGCCGAAATGACCGGATCGTAAAACGGATCGGTATCCCGTTCTGCAATACGATGATAGGTAAGCACAACGAGCGTCGGGCAGGTTGCGGCTGCCACTCGTTCGAGGAGGTTAACTAAACCAAGTTGTTCCAACGCTCGGGCCAGATATTGCCGTTTGCTGGATATTCCGCGAAGTCTCACGTGTAAGCGTAGTCTCCTTCGAGTGTCGTGAGGTGAAACATCGCCTCGTGCGGAATCAGTTCTTGAGGATCTCGGATGTGGAACTTGACACCGAATCGCGAGATAAATCCGCAAGCTGTGAGCGCCTCTGACACCCACGGTGTCGACCCGTAGCACTGAGCGATGTCGGCTCCCTGCTGCACGAGCTCTTGCACCAGTGCCAGAATAGCCGCGTGCCAGTGATCAAGTTCGGTGCCGTCAAGTAAACAGTCCACGATCTTGCCAGTACGGGTTCGTCCTTCGTCATGGGGAACGAGGTTCAAAAGTGCAGACCCGCGTATCTGGCCAGTGTCGTCGCGTAAGTACCAGCCAGAGAAGTCCTGCGCGGAAACCGAAGGAATGCGTTTAATCGTGCAGGATCACGTTGCGTGAGGATGACATACCTTTCTGCTTTCGCGGTAATCTCAAGAATCTCCGGCCCAAATGCCAAAACACGCTCCAGGGTAAGAACGGTTCGAGGCCTTCGCGGGCGTCGTATCAGACGACCGGTGGTATCACGGGCCAACTGAAGGCCTCGTTCAGCCAGGCCGAGACCTCCTTTGCGGAGCCAGTACCCGGCTCGTAGCACGCGGTTGTAGACGGGTACCAATCCCCGAAGCTGATAGCCTGCTCGTTCTCCAACGAGAAGCGCAGATGGGCTGACCCCCAGGCCGAACTGGGTATCAGCGCCCTGATGTGCCAACCGCATCAGGCTGATCCCGATTGCGCGCCGCTCTTTGGATCCAAGCCAGTCAATAATATGCATCGTCCCGACCCGGCCGTGGGGAGCGGTAATTCCTTTGCCCTGAAAGTACGTCCGGCAAAGCCCAAGATGACCAACGATTTTGTCAAGCTGGTTGAGCGCAACGTAGCTGAGGGGGGCATGACAACGCATGCGAGAATCAATCGGTTGCTCTTGCGGGCTTTGCTCCGTGGGCCGAGTGTCGCCTTCCTGGCCGGTACTATTTCTGGAACCCAGAGGTTCAAGGTATTTCCAGCGGAGCACCGCGGGAGCAGAGAAGTCAGCATCAGGCCGTGCCTGAAACCCCGTGGCCAGAAATCGGCTTAGCTCTGGAAGATCGTCGGGGTTTAGCGGTCGGATATCGTGGGCCATGGTTATGGCTGCGGTGCCATCATCCCGGTGGTTTGCCACTTGAGACTCAGTTTCCCACTCGCCTTTGAGTGTACCACAGACGGACCATTCACCGAATCTCGCAATATCCGGGTCAAATTGCTAGAATCCCGTGCTGCACGGAAGATACAAAGCCATTCTTGTATCGAGCTTGAGAACCGGGTTGCACACCAGCAATGGTCTGCGCCTTTGATTCTTCATCCACAAGGAGGTTCACATGGCCGCTACCAGGCAACGCTCGCTCCGATTTGACTGTCTTGAAGGAAAGGTCCTACTTTCGACGGGAATGGCTGACCCTGCCGCAACCGTCCATCAAGAAACGGCCAATCGTTTCCATTTAAATGGCAAGCTTCACGGAATCCCATCCGGGACAGCCGTGCCTAATGGCTTCATGGTTTCGTCGTTCGAGATGAGCGGAAACATTGCCTCAATGGGCGTGGTCGAGGGGTCCTTCTTCCTGAAGTACAACTTCATTCAAGCTGGAAAGCTGCCCGACCTCAGCAAGGCAACTCTGGTGCTTGCCAATCAGCAAGGCAGAGTCAATCTCTCGTTGAACGCAACTGGCTCACACCACTACAAGTTCACAATCATGTCCGGCTCTGGCATTTACACGTTCGCCTCCGGAAAGGGAAATCTTACCGTATCCGGAACCCGCAAGTCGCCGGTTTTCACGATCAAGCTGCAATCTTAGTACGAGTATTCGGTGCTTTTGGGTTCACTGGTCTGCAGGTGCTCCTGACTGTGGCGCCCGACGTACGTGAATCCGACCAGGGGAACCCGCTTCGATTGACCCGATCAGGGCGGTAGACGTGGCTCCGACTGCTTGGAGTTTTCGCACGACCTGGGCGACGCGGTCCCCTGGCAATGCCGCTAACAGGCCGCCGGAGGTCTGGGCGTCACAGAGCAGGAGACGCTCGTGATCCGTGACATCGGCGTCGTAGTCGACCCAGTTTGAGAGGAATCGGAGATTGGCATGGCTGCCGCCGGGGGCGATTCCCTTTTGAACATAAACTTTAGCAGCAGGCAAACTTGGAACCAGATCAGTCCAGACCTGTCCTGAGACCCGACTCGCTGCCACCATGCCTCGCAAATGTCCTAGCAGTCCGAATCCGGTCACATCTGTGAGCGCATGTGCGCCGGCTTCTACCATGATCGCAGATGCATCACGGTTAAGCATGGTCATTACGGTGATTGCTTGGGAAATTGCGTCTTGATCATCCTCATTCCGCTTGGCCGCCGTCGTGATGATTCCCAAGCCAAGTGGTTTGGTCAGTACCAGGAAATCGCCTGGATGCGCGCCCGAATTGGTAATAACAGCCTCAGGCCGGGCTCGCCCCACAACCGCCAGACCGAAAATCGGCTCGTCAGTCTGAATTGTATGGCCGCCGACGATTGCGATACCGGCCTCTGCTGCCTTATCAATAGCCCCGCGCAGAATTTCAGCGAGTACTTCCGGTGGCAAAGTCCCACTTGGAAATCCAACGAGCGACAGAGCGGCCATCGGCGTACCGCCCATTGCGTACACATCGCTGAGCGCATTTGCTGCCGCCACCGCACCAAAATCATAGGGTCGATCGACAACCGGTGTGAAAAAATCCGTTGTAAGGATAAGTGCCAATTCATCACTGAGACGGTACACGGCGGCATCGTCGGACGTTGAATGCCCGACCAGTACGTTGGGGTCCACGATCGGTGGTAATCCGGCCAGAAGTGAGAGCAAGTAGTCCGGCGGCTGCTTGGCTGCGCAACCAGCGCGCTTCGCAAACTGAGTGAGGCGGGTCGAGCTGGTATCGGTCATGATGCTTTCCCGCACTCGGTCAAACGAGCCAAGCGTAGCCGTCGCCTGCCGGTAATGCGAAGTACCCAGCAGGAGAACACCGCGGCGTGGCAAAATCGCGCTGCTGGGTGCATCTGACGCGAAGTTACGCGCACGCGAACCGGCCGATGGATTTCGCATGCTCGTCTACCCGACCGGCATCTGGATCTACCAGAAGGCGCCGCGCGATTGCCATGGTGTTATTCGACAAGCATTCGCCGGGCGCGACGAACACCACTAGCCTCAGCTCAGACGCTGACCGGTTGACGCAAGAACTTGCCGATGTACTCCTTCAGCTTGACGAGATCGGCATAGAACCGACGTATACCGTCGGCCAGTTTTTCGGTGGCCATGGCATCCTCGTTAAGCATCCAGCGAAACGTCTTTTCGTCCAGTTGAATCCTGTCGATCTTTTGAGCACGCGCCGTTTCGGCCGAGAGCTTGCGGGTCAGAGTTCCATCTGTTTTCTGCAGCTCGCCGAGGAGCTCCGGCGATATTGTCAAGAGATCACATCCGGCCAACTCGGTGATCTCACCCGGGTTGCGGAAGCTTGCTCCCATGACCTCAGTGCGATAGTCAAACTTCTTGAAATAGTTGAAAATCTTGATGACGGAATGTACACCAGGATCTTCGGTTGCGGGAATTTCCTTCACACCGCGGTCTTTGCAGTACCAGTCATGGATTCGGCCTACAAATGGGGAGATCAGAGTAATCCCGGCCTCGGCACAAGCAACCGCTTGCGGAAAGCTAAAGAGCAGGGTCAAGTTACAGTGGATTCCCTCTTTCTCGAGCTGTGCGGCTGCGCGGATTCCCTCCCATGTCGAAGCAATCTTGATCAAGACCCGCTGGCGATCAATTCCGTCTGCTTCATAAAGTGAGATCAGACGGCGGGCTTTTTGCATGGTTGCTTGAGTGTCGAACGACAGTCGCGCATCAACCTCAGTTGAGACCCGGCCCGGGATGATCTGGAGGATCTCCTTGCCAAAGGCGATGAACAAGCGGTCGACGACAGCATCCACGGAAGATTCATGATCGCTGGATTCTGCCTGTGCCTGGGCAATCGCCTGCTCGAGCAGCGGCTTGTATTGCGGCATCTGGGCCGCCTTGTAAATAAGCGACGGATTGGTCGTTGCATCGCGCGGTCGGTACTGGGCGATTGACTCGAAGTCTCCCGTGTCAGCGACGACCACCGTCATCTTGCGCAACTGATCAAGCAGGTTCATTACAGACTCCTTTGCGGAAATTCTGGATGCACAAGGCCATCTGCGACTTCAATTGTGGGTATCAAAGGAACAGTGGCCCCACACGTCTCAGTCAATCTCGGGACTGTGATTCTAGCAGGTATGCTACATCGTTTGCCACGCCGGGGATACGACGCAAACTGCTTTGCACGTCAGCACGCGGGTCCTGTCAGCCGGTTCAGACAGTGTATGCGGCGAATCTCAAGATGGTAGACTCTTCTGAAATACATCAAGGCACTTGTAATGGGAATGGAGCGCATGGAGCAAATCGGGCCAGACTCGACCTCGCTGGTGCTGCAAGACCTTTGTGGCTTCGCGTTTGATCTCGACGGCACGATCTGGGAAGGACCGGCAATTCTTCCCGGTGCGCTCGACATGGTTGCCAACCTTCGCGCCGAGGGATTAGGAGTCGTGTTTGTTTCAAATTGCTCACGTTCCGGGTCTCAAAGTCTCAGTCATCGGCTCGGGAAGTTCGGGATCAGGGCTGAACCAGATGAGGTTCTCACGCCGTTCGACCTCGTAGGTAGTGAAGTCAAGCGTCAACTGGGTGCTGTTCCGCTGCTTGTCATCGGTACAGAGGATCTCTCCCAGGTGCTGGCGAATTCCGGTCATACTCCGATCGCGTTTGAGCAATGGCAGGAAGCCAAGGCGGTGGTTGTTGGAGTCGACCTTGACTTTGACTACAGTAGACTGCGAGCTGCGGCACGAGCGGTGGCCTCGGGTGCAACACTCTTCGCGATCAATCTGGATAATCGATTTCCCGTCGGCCCTGGCTTGTTCGATCCAGGCTGTGGTGCTCTCGCTGCGGCCATCGCCGTGGCAGGTGGGACCGAGCCAGTCTCGATTGGCAAACCCCAGCCGACTCTGTTTCGCGTCGCTATCGAAAGGCTTGGGTGTCCGAGCCGCCAGGCCGCCATGGTCGGTGATAGTCAGTCATCTGACATTGAGGGAGGTCGGAAAGCGGGAATGTTCACCGTCTGGCTCGACCCAGAGAATAACGACCCGAAACCAGCCAGCGCCGATTTGAAAGTCCGTGACCTGCGCGAGCTTCATCAGCTCTGGAAGCAGGCGAGGGGAGAAGGTGTTCGTGCGTCTGGCGATGCGCGAGCTTGACCGGACTGAGCGGGATTGCAACTGAATCACTGATCGCCGGTCTCAGAGCTTCAGATCGGCCAATTTCGTCTCGAGCAGCTCTCCGACCAAGGCCGGGTTGGCCTTGCCGCTGGTTTGCTTCATGACCTGACCTCGCAGAAACCCCTTGACGGCCTCGGGTTTTTTCTTGCCTTTCTTGAGCTCCTCGATGGCCTGAGGATTGGCGGCGATCGCGGCGTCAACGGCCGCGGCAATCGCGTCACGGTCGGATACCATCTGATAGCCTTCCCTGGCGATGATTGCCTCGGCTGGTTCGCCGGTCTCGATCATCCGGCCCAGAACTTCACGCCCCTGGTTAGTATTCAGCTCGCTGCGCTTGACGCGATTGATCAGCTCAGCCAGAACGTCGGGACGAATCGGGAAATCAGCCAGGGACAGCTTCTTTTCCTTGATCGACCTGAGCACGTCCTGTTGAATCCAGTTGCTCGCCAGCTTGTACTCCTCGGTTGCTCGAGCGACGGCGTCGAAATAATCGGCGACGTCCTGCCCTTGTTCCACGAGAACATTTGCATCGTAGGCGGAAAGCCCGAATTGTGATTCAAACCGGTGGCGGCGAGCTGCCGGCAGCTCGCCCACGGAAGCTCGAACTCGCTCAAGCCAGGCCGGGTCAACTTCCACGGGAACCAGGTCAGGTTCCGGGAAGTACCGATAATCCGCGAGCGATTCCTTTTCACGCTGTTGTTTGGTCACTTCATCGACATCGTTCCAGCCGCGCGTCGTCTTGGGCGCGTCCTTGATCGAGCGCCCATCCGCGAGCCACTGCTCGTACTGGCGCCTGGCTTCGTAAGCAAGCGCTTTTTCAACTGCGCGGAAGCTGTTCAGGTTCTTGATCTCGACAATTGGCGTTGGGATTGTTTCTCCATTCTTCTTGATATGCAGGTTGACGTTGGCGTCACATCGGAGCGAGCCCTCCTGCATCTCGCAATCCGAGACGTTCAGATAGCGCAAGGTGAGCCGTAGCTCCTCGAGACATCCGCGCGCATCGGCCGGGGAACGAATATCGGGCTCGGTCACGATCTCGAGCAGGGGAATGCCTGCGCGATTCAAGTCGACTTCGGAAAAGCCCTCGTCTGTGTGGGTCAACTTGCCGGTGTCTTCCTCAAGATGAATGCGAGTCAGCCGGCACGAGCCTCCTCCTCCGCCATCTTTGCGGACTGGGATTTCAAGTTGCCCCCCTCGCGAAAACGGCAGGTCATACTGGCTGATCTGATAATTCTTGGGCAAGTCCGGGTAATAGTAGTTCTTGCGGTCCCATTTGGTGAATGGCGCGACCTGCGCGCCTAACCCCACGGCAGTTTTGAGTGCCAGCTCGAACGCCTTACGATTCATCACCGGCAGCGTACCTGGAAGCCCCAGCGAAACCGGGTCAGTCTGAGTGTTGGGAGGCAGCCCAAAATCCGTCCCGCTCCAGGAGAACATCTTGCTCTGGGTCTCTAGCTGCACGTGAATTTCAAGGCCGATGATGATTTCGTGGTCCATTCGTGTCGCTCCTGCGCCGTTTAAGGCGCGGAATCAGTCGTCACCCGACCAATCACAACGTATTGCGCCTGGCAACTGCCCTCATGCCAGTGATGCCCGCTTCAAATGCCAGTCTGTCGCGTGTTCGAATATGCGGGCTGCTCGCAACAACATTTCTTCGGCGAATGGCGCAGCCAGCAGTTGCAATCCGACTGGCAGCTTGGCGCGAGTCAGGCCGCATGGAATCGAAATCGCCGGGATACCGGCGAGGTTCGCTGTGATCGTGTAGATATCCGAAAGGTACATAGTGAGTGGATCAGCCGTGCGCTCACCAAGCTTGAATGCCGGGGTAGGTGAAGTGGGACCCAGCAGTACGTCGACCTCCTTGAACGCCGAATCAAAGTCGTTCCGGATCTTGCGTCGGACTTGAAGGGCCTTGTTGTAATACTGATCGGCGTAGCCTGCGGAGAGGGCGAAGGTACCCAGCATGATCCTCCGCTTGACCTCCGCCCCGAAGCCTTCGGCCCGGCTGGCCATCATCATCCGAATCATGGGAGGAAGGCTATAACCCGGGTGCTTTGGGCTTGAGTCCGCCGCGCGATGGCCGTAGGTGGTGCCATCGTATCGCGCCAGGTTACTTGAACATTCCGCCGGGGCGACAATGTAGTACGCGGGTATGCCATACTTCGAGTGCGGCAGCGAGACCTCCTTGATCGTTGCTCCAGCCTGCTCATAGACTCGAATTGCCTCCTGGACAGAAGTTGCGACTTCCGGGTCGAGTCCCTCCTTGAAAAACTCGGGCACCACGCCGACACGGAGCGACGGCAGCGGCTGATTGAGCGAGCCGGAGTAATCAGGCACTGGTACTGGAACGCTGGTTGCATCGTTCTGGTCACGACCAGCGATCACGCTCAAGAGGAGCGCCGTATCCGCCAGGTCATGTGCAAATGGACCAATCTGGTCGAGTGAGCTTGCATAAGCGATCAATCCATATCGGCTCACCCGACCGTAGGTCGGCTTTAGCCCCACAACCCCACAAACAGAAGCGGGCTGGCGCACCGAGCCGCCTGTATCTGTTCCCAGCGCCAAAGGGGTGAGCTCGGCTGCAACGGCCACAGCCGAGCCGCCTGAGGAGCCACCCGGCACCCGAGTTTCATCCCATGGATTCAATGTGGGACCATAAGCACTGTTCTCGGTTGACGACCCCATCGCAAACTCATCCATATTGGTCTTGCCGTAGATGATCGCGCCCGAGGCTCGCAGCTTCGAGATCACCGTGGCTTCGTACGGTGGACGAAAACTGCGCAGCATACGGCTTCCGCATGTGGTCGGCTCGCCTTCCACACAGAGAACGTCCTTGATTGCCACCGGAACACCGGCCAAGGGGCCGACGGCCTCACCGGATTGACGACAATTGTCAATCGCACGAGCTTGAGCCAGCACCCGCTCCGGATCAAGATACAAAAAGACATTCAGTCGTTTTAGCCGGTCTGCTCGGTCCAGCAACTGGCGCACAACCTCCACTGAGGTGATCTCACCGGCGTTGAGTCTGGCCAGAAGTGAAATGGCCGTGGTGGTATCACTGCTCATCTAGTCGTGTCCTTAGCATGACGCATCGTGCTCAAAAGGCAGCAGCATGACCGTCGTGTTCCTCGGCCGAGAGTCCGCGGGATCATTCCAAAACGGCGGGAACCAAGAAGCTTGACTCATTACGCTGGGGTGCATTCGCGAGGGCTTTTTCGCGATCGAGTGCCGACCCGCGTACGTCGTCGCGGAACACGTTACGCAGCTCGACGCCATGGGCCAGCGGCTCAACATCCGTGGTATCAAGCTCCTGAAGCTGGGCAACGTAATCCATGATCGAGTTGATCTGTGCCGTGAACGTTTCCAGTTCGGCAGGATCGACTCGCAACCGTGCCAGAAGCGCCACCTTCGCCACGTCCTCAACCGACAACGACATGAGTATGAGCTCTCAAACTGCTGGTGCCTCGTTCGCAAGGCCATCAGATCGGCGCTGTGAATCGGCCGTGAGCCTTTCGGGCAAACCCCGTAGCAGACTGACTCAGTCTGACAGATTCAATCAACGGGTTCAAGGTTCGCGGCGCCGGCTGGTCAGAACCGTTCTCGACATCGAAGTGACCTCGCCGAGTTTGACGCGCGCTGGCACGGGCTTCTATGATGATCGTGCGTGCGCTTCCCTCGTGAAAAAGCACGATAAAACACCCATCATTTGGAAGACCTAGCTGATGCAGGGCCCCGTCGCAATTATCCTGGCTGCAGGCCAGGGAAAACGAATGAGATCGGAAAGGGCCAAGGTACTTCACGAAGTCTGCGGCCAGCCGATGATCCATTACGTTGTCGATGCCGCTCGAGGCGCCGGGGCCAAGACGATTATCGTCGTGATCGGCTACGCAGCCGACCAGGTTCGCCAATGCTTCCGAGGCATGCCAGACATCCTCTTTGCCACTCAAACCGAGCAGCTTGGTACGGGCCATGCGGTCAAGATATGCCGGCCACTACTGACTGATTACGAAGGACCATCGCTCGTTCTAGTCGGTGATGAACCTCTGCTGCGTGCCCAACCCCTGGCCGACCTGCTTGAGCGCCAAGAGGCCGACCAGGCAGCCTGCCTGCTCGGTACTGCGGTCATGGACGACCCCATGGGCTTCGGCCGGATCGTTCGCGACTCGGCCGGTCGTTTTCTGCGGATTGTCGAAGAGCGTGACTGCACGCCCGAAGAACGCGCCATCAAGGAGGTCAACCCGAGCTGCTATGTGTTCAAACTGCCTGAACTCTGGGACGCTCTCGACCAGATTGGCACCGGCAACGCCCAGGGTGAGTACTATCTAACTGATGCTCCGCAACATCTGATAACAATGGGCAAAAAGGTGGTTGCTCTCAATGTTCTGCAGGCCGACGATGTGCTGGGAGTCAACACCCGTCAGCACCTGGCGTTTGCCGGAGCCACGATGCAGGCACGAATCCAGGATTACTGGATGACAGAAGGCGTCACCATCGTTGATCCACGCAACACCTGTATTGACGGCCGAGCGTCAATCGGTGCGGACACGATCATCTACCCGTTCACCGTCATTTCTGGTGCTGTCAAAGTCGGCTTGCGATGTCGGATAGGTCCGCATACACATCTCCGCGAGGGCACGATCCTGGAGGATGGAGTTGAAGTGGGTGCCTTCGTCGAGATCAAGCAATCGCACATCGGTGCCGGCACGATCGTGCGTCATCTGGCTTATCTCGGGGACGCCGACGTTGGCGAAAACACCAACGTTGGTGCAACGGTCGTCACTGCTAATTTCGACGGTGTTCGTAAGAACACGAGCCGGATCGGCTCCCGAGCTCGCCTGGGAGCGGGCGTGATCCTGATTGCGCCCGTCACCATCGGGGATGACGCGATCGTCGGTGCTAATGCGGTCGTCACGCGCAACCAGAATGTTGCTGACGGACAAACTGTCGTTGGCGTTCCGGCACAGCCCATCGAGCGAAAACCTCGATAGTTGAATCTGGGCGATCTTGTATATCACGAATTCAATCGGGAATAGAGATCGACGTATCGTTCGAACAGCTCATCATAAAGAGCGGCATTCGCAGCTCTGGGCTCGACCTGCATCTCGATTGCGACCATGGCGCTCGCCGCCTCGTCGAAGTCTGCATACACACCAGCAGCCAGCGCGGCTGCCATGGCTGAGCCAAGTGCACATGACTCTTTTTCTCGCGGCAGTTGAATCGGTTTCTTGAGAAGGTCAGCATGGATTTGCAGCCAGAGCGGCGACCTGGCGCCTCCTCCTCCCAGGAAGATGCGCTCAACACGCAGGCCATGGACTGTCGCGTCTTCCAGGATATGGCGGGTACCGCAAGCAGTTGCTTCATAGATTCCCCGTACCACATGGCCCGGCCCATGTGCCAGTGACAACCCAGTGATGCAGCCTCGCGCCAGCGGGTTCTTGTAAGGTGAGCGATTTCCTTGCCAGTCGTCACGTACCAGCAGTCCGTCTGCTGCTAGCGGAACGGCGGCGGCGAGCTCATCCAGCACCTGGAAAACCGATACGTTCCTATGCTCGGCCTCGACCTGCTGGTTTCCTGCGAAATGGCGACGGTACCAGTCGAGAATTGACCCTGTGGCGGTTTGTCCGGCTTCGAGGGTAAATGATCCCTCCGTTATCGCATCTGGGTAACAACCAGCCGCTCCCGAGCCGAATATCCCTTGGCGCGACTGGGCGAGGTGGCAAGTGCTGGACCCGACAATCACCGCGACGTCGCCATCGCGCGTTGCCCCCATGCCAAGCATGCCGAGGTACGCGTCAATCCCCCCTTGTGCGACGGGAATTCCTGCACGGAGCCCCAGTTGCCCAGCTGCTAGCTTACTCAACGTGGCACCTCCACGCCCAAGTGGCACGATTTGCTCGGGCCATTTCTCGAGCAGGTCGGAGAGACCAATTGCCTGGAGCAGCTTGATGGGCCAGCCACCGTCGGGGCGGGCAAAGTTCCACTTGACGGCAACGTGGTTCAGCGAAAGCGTCCACTCCCCGGTCAAGCGGTGCATCATCCAGTCGGTACATTCAACCAACCGGCGCGCGCGGGTGTAGAGATCCGGCTCATTCCGCTTGAGCCAGAGAGCTTTGGGAAGCATCCATTCGGGAGACACTCGCCCCGAGACGTATCTCAACACAGGATCGCCGGTGTCGCTGATGATCTGTGCTTCGTGGAACGCTCGCTGATCCATCCAGAGCAGGGCAGGGCGTAAGGGGTCTCCATCATCACTTGTTGCCACGACCGTGCACGCTGTGCAGTCGATGCCAATTCCGATCACTTGCTCAGCCTCGGCACTTCCCTGGGCAAGGGCAACGCCGAGGGCTTGCTTGGCCGCAGACCACCACGAGTGCGGTTGCTGCTCAGCCCATGTCGGATGAGGGTAGGTTGTCTCAATCGGCGCAACGCCGAATGCTATGGTACGCCCTTGCAAATCAACCAGGGCCGCGCGCAGACTCTGCGTTCCCACATCCAATCCAAGTAATAATGGCGGTCGTCGCCCGAGCGTTTCCATTATCTCAATCACCCTCGAGTATCCAGCAGAAATGTGACAGGGCCGTCGTTGATCAACTCCACCTGCATCATTGCACCGAAGATCCCCGTGCCGACGGTAAGCCCCGACTTTGCCAGCAAGTTGGTGAAGAGCAGATAAAGCTCCTCGGCGACGAGCGGCTTTGCAGCCGCAGTAAAGCCAGGCCGGCGCCCTGAGCGACAGTCTGCCAGCAGCGTGAACTGGCTCACAACGAGGATCTCTCCGCGCAGGTCGAGCACGCTCAAATTCATCTTACCGTTTTCGTCCTCGAAGCCGCGAAGATGGAGCACTTTCTCAGCCATCCATAGCGCATCGGCCTGGCTATCATCCTGAGCAACACCGAGGAGGATAAGCCAGCCCCGCGCAATGCGCGCGACACAGCTCCCATTAACCTCGACTGATGCCCGACTGACTCGTTGAAGAACAGCACGCATGAAAAGAGACGTCCCTCTTGCTTGCCCAAGTTACGCTATCGCGGCCAGGAATTCATGCTGAAAACCGGGTAGCTCACGATGCCTCAAGGTGTTAACCTCACTTGGTGCAGACAGGGAGAGCTTTGGGGTACCTGCATGGATCGCGGGGCGAGGAGGCAAGCTTGGTCGGGACGAAGCACCAGCGGCTCCGGGTGGGAGTCATTGGATTGGGCCGGCTGTGGGAAACTCGCCACAAGCCATCTCTGGCTCGTCTGGAAGATCGATTCCGTGTCACAGCCGTATATGACACGGTGTATCGGCGTGCCGAGCTTGAAGCTGCTCAGATTGGCTGCGCAGCGTGTGAGGGGTTATCGGCGCTTGTGGAACGACCCGACGTCGATGTGATCTACCTTCTGTCACGACAGTGGTTCGGGTTGCACCCAATCAGCCTGGCCTGTGCAGCTCAGAAGCCGGTCTATTGTGCTTTGCCGCTGGCAAGCGACGCGGCAGAGCTCGAGTCAGTCGCCGCTCTTGTCGACCAGAGTGGTATCGTATTCATGCCTGAATTCGCGCGGCGCTGCTACCCGGCAACCTTACGGCTCAAGGAGCTTCTGGCAACACAACTGGGCCCTCCACGGCTGATCGTGGGACATTCCCGCCTCTACGGTTTTGATCGATATGCCATGCCGGGCCCAACCACGCAAATTGCACCTGCGCCTCTCTTGATTGATCCTGGCAGCTACCTGCTCGATTGGTGCTGTTTCGTCTTCCAGACGCTTCCGCATTTACTACAGGGGATGAAGTGCCAGGTCCTCGCTGCACCCGATCGAACTGATTCTGAGCATGACTTCGAGAGTTTCACGGCGGTGTTCTCGGGCGGGGCGACCGCCCAGATCTCCTTTGGACGTTATCATCGCACGGCATGGGGTGATGCCAGCCGCTTCTTGCCACAGCCAGGGTTTCAGGTTCTTGCCGAGCGAGGTGCAGCCTGGATCGAAATGCCGGAAAAGATACTCTGGGCCAACTCGTCCGGCAGCAAGGAGGAACGGCTCGCACTCGAGCCGACCGTTGGTGACGTCCTCAATGACCAATTTCACCGCCTTGTTCGCGGCGATCACTCACTGGCTCCAACCATCCGTGACGCACTGGAAAACGCACGGCAAATCAGCGTTCTCCGCCAGGGCTTACAAGAAAGAAATAAGCTCCCCGATTGAGCAGTATTTGAGGGCACGAAAAACCGTGACGACGCCCTGCTGAATGGACTGCCTGAAGGATGTGCCCTATGGGAATGGATCCCGAGACAAAACCACCGCCATGTCCAGCACGCGATGCTAGCTTCTTCGTCTACTGCTTTTTGACAACCCTGGCGGCCATTGTGGGTCCAGTCCTGATCGCTCAGGAGAGCTTCGCCAGCTCTGCGACGTATGACGAAGTTGCCTATCTGCGCATTGCAGCTCGCTGGTGGCGCACCGGCGAGCAAGCCGAAATCACGCGGATGGGTTCACCGCTCACGTTCTGGAAGCTGCAACAGGTCCCTGTCTTGTGGGTTCTCGATCGCACCGGCCACCGTAAATGGGTCGACAACCCTATTGATCACCAGCAACAGCTTCTGCCCTGGGTGCGCCTGGGGGCATCCTGGATTTGGCTTGCAGGCTTCGGTGTCACGGTTGTATGGAGCGGTCGCAGCTATGGAGCCCGCGCGATGGCACTGGCTGCCTGGCTCTTTACCTTGAGCCCAAATCTTCTCGCTCATGGTGCGCTTGTAACCATGGAACTTCCGCTCGTTGCCACGACCACGGTCATGTCTTACTTCTTCTGGCGATTTCTCGAGACTAACCGCCGACTCTGGTTCTGGGCTGCGGCCGCCGCCGGAGGGGTGGCATTTTCGTGTAAGTTCACCACGATCCTGTTTCCTCCGATACTGGCAGCGGTGTGGTGGGTCATGCGTTATCAAAAAGGCGAGCGGAAGGTAATCACACTCACGGGGCGCGTCGCCGCTGGAATGGCGGGTTTTGTGTTGATCTTGCTACTGGCAGATGCCGCCGTGACTGGGTTTGCAAACCTGCCGCTCTCCACGTCGTATGGACGTCATCCGACCATCGAGAGATGGTTTGGTCGTGGCGGCAATGAGCTTGTCACCTGTATCTATGAAACCCGGCTCCCGCAAGATTGGGTCGGCTTCGCCACTCAAATGCACCATCAGGCCTTCGGTGGCCCTGGCTATCTCTTCGGCGCACGTCGAACGCAAGGTTGGTGGTACTATTATCTGGTCGCCATTGCCGTCAAGGTGCCACTCACATTCTGGATCCTCGTAGCCGCGAGAATCGTGCTTGCCTGGTGCTACAAGAACGATGTTTCCCTTCCGGACGATAACGCCCTGCTTTCGCTGGTTTTTCTCCTCTATCTGGTCATCACGGCCGTTGGCTCAACTCGTAACTACGGCATTCGGTACCTGCTGCCGCTGGCCCCGCTGGCGATTGTCTGGATTTCGGCGATCGGCAGACCGTTAAACGAGTACTCCGTGCGGCTTGAATTGATCATGCGATATGCAGCCCTGGGGGGAATTACCGGCTATGTGATCGCGGTTGCCGGAATCCACCCTTATGAGTTGACGTACTTCAACGCCGTGGCTGGAGGTCCACTCGGTGGTCGTCAGATCCTGGCAGACTCGAACCTCGACTGGGGTCAAGGTCTGAAGTCGCTCGCCCGACTGCAGCGAGAGCGGCCGGAGCTTCTGGACATCACCGTCTACTATTTTGGCGACACAGAGCCGTATCACTACGGGGTCGCTGGAGAGAGCGACACGATCAGCGCTGCTGGTGAGAACTCCCACCTGACTCATCTCAACTCGGTGCGGACCGAATTCCTTGCCGTTTCGGCATCGCTAGTGTGGGGCCCGTGGGGTCCACCTGAATTCTTCGAGAGGCTCAGGGGTTTGAGTCCGGTCGTGCTCACGGACGACACCACGATTGCGATCTATCGCACGTCCGACCTGCATCAAGATCGCCGGTAGTTCTGCTTCTGCAGCCTGATTGCCTCAATATAAATCGCGCCCGCGCGATAGGCGGTCTTCGAGTCCATCAGCCATCTCAGCGACCCGCCGGACGAGTCGCGCATTATCGATGGACTTGAGCATGTCAACGGCGAGGTTGTCGATGACGACAAAGTACTCCTCACCGCGCAGGACCCTGATGGCGAAGTGCCCTTCGACGATGCGTGCGTTGAGCTTGAGCAAGGTGCGGCAATCGCGGTCATTGACGGGCCCGCAGACCGAGACCAGGCACAAGATTGCTCGTCCCTCCGCGTCGGTTCCTCCCGGTCCCACGTAGACTGCCTGCTGGCGATCGAGCCGCATGGGGACGACGATCTGCCAGCCACGTCCTGATGAATTTGCATCGTAGCCGGTCTGCTTGACGAATTCGATGATGAGCCGGGCTATATCCGCATCGGCAGGCTCAGGGGCTTCGTAGGGCTCCAGAGCGTCATACGCAGCCTCGGCGTCGGGCTGCAGCGCGCCTAAGGGCAGACTGCAGCTTGAGCAGAACCGTTGTGACGCGTGGTTCGGCTGTGTGCACCGGGCGCAAACGATGGTCACCGTCAACATGACTCAAGGCCCCTCTGCGAGCGTTGTGCTACGGGCACTCGTCAATGGCTGGTGCGGCCCGGTTCAAGGAGAACCGGGCCTAATCGGTTGGCGATCCATCTTCAGGAACTCTATTGAGGTTTATTCTTCGTCCAGCTTGATTGACTTGACCATCTCGTCGAAGTCCTTGGTTAGCTTCTTCATTGTCTTATCCGGGCCTACCATTCGGACGAAATAGCCGGTTTTTTCGCCGATGATGATCACACCCAAAAGACGGGCTCCGGGCCTGTCAGGTTGTTTGGGAGTGCCGGGGAACGAGGCGGGATAGTAGTGACCGGAAGTCTCGGCTCGTGTCACTTCAACGTTCTTCGCCTGAACTTTCTTGCTTTCGATCTTGGGTGGATTACCATCTTCATCTTTGAAGAGCTTCTGCCAGCGCGTCAGATTGGCGTCGACTGTACCACCACCGCCTGGAATCGCGAATACGATCAGTTCCGCGTCATAGTCGTCACCCTCGATCGGCTCGACTTTTAGGTGAGCACGCCGCATCTGGCCTGATGGCGGACTCGACTTCCACGACTTGGGCGCGTCGAATGTAATTCCCTTCGCATCGATCGTCTGCTTGGGTTCATCATCGGCTCCCATCAGAAATACCGTCGCTATGAGCGCGCCGGAAAAACTGAACAGGACACGGCGAGTGGCGCTCAAATGCATCATGGCTGGCAAGCTCCTCTCTTGGCTGACTTGACCGGGCCAAGCCTTGCGATATGCCTCTGCCCGGGCTACGCTACGGTTCAAGGTTTGACTCGTGCCGATTTCCCACCTTGACCAACCGTTGCCGAAACGGATCCCCACTGGTCGTTGATCTCTGCGGTAGGAGCGACACCCGTGACTCAAATGCGAATGATCCTGTTGTGCCTGATCTTGTTGTCAGGACTGGCGATCCCCACCTTTGCTCAGAAGTCCGCCCCAGAGGGCGCCAAGGTATTGCTGCTCTCGGGAGGAAAGCGACAGCATCATGGATACCGTGAGCAGGCATTGTACCTTTCGGGTACGCTGGAAAACACGGGTCGCTTCCAGGTTACGATCTGCGAAGACGCCGCGATTCTGGAAACACCCGCGATAAGCAAGTACGACCTGCTCATCGTCAATGCGGATCGCCGTGACGACGAATTCAAATTCTCAGCCAACGGGCAAGAGGCAATCTTCAACTACGTTCGCAGTGGACATGGGTACGTATCGATTCACGGTGCCGATAATGCAGCCAAGGATTGGCTGCCCGCCTGGAAGGAGATGCTCGGGGGAGTCTTTTCTCACATTGGTCTGCCCGACGGCAAGACCCGCAAGGGGTCATTCATCGTCAAGATCGCCGATACATCCAGTCCCATTACAAATGGCCTGCACGACTTCAAGCTCACCGACGAGCTGTACTATCAAGTGCAGATGATGCCTGACGTGCAACCCCTTGCGACCATCGAATTTCAGGGGGCAACCTGGCCGGTCGCCTGGACGCGGACGTTTGGCAAAGGCCGGGTGTTTCACACGGTACTGGGTCATCGTGACTTCGGCCCGGAGAAGGACGATCCGCTGCGCAATCCGAACCTGGGCCGGCTTGTTATTCAGGGAATTGACTGGGTGGCGGGCGGCCGACCGGCAGTCACCAAGCCATGAGCCGGAACCGGAGAGGCACATCATGATGAATCCTGATTCGAAGCTCACACCGATCGACGAATCGCGCAGAACATTCCTGGCTACAACCGGAGGGGCGGCACTTAGCTTTATGGTGGTGCCACGTCACGTGCTGGGTGGTGCAGGGTTCGTCGCGGCAAACGAGCGATTGAACATCGCTGGAATCGGCGCCGGCGGCATGGGAGGAGGCGACATCGCTACCGTGGCGCGGCTGGGAGCCAATGTCGTTGCATTATGTGACGTGGACGACGAGCGCGCGGCTGGCTCGTTTCAGGCATTTCCGAAGGCGCGTCGCTATAAAGACTTCCGCGTTTTGCTGGAAAAGGAAGCCGGCGCAATTGATGCTGTCACCGTGGGCACGCCGGATCATATACACGCCGTTGCGTCCATGGCAGCGATTCGCGCCGGCAAGCACGTGTATTGCCAGAAGCCGCTCACGCACACGCTGCATGAGTGTCGAGAGCTGACGAAGGCCGGACGCGCGGCCGGTGTCGCCACCCAGATGGGGAACCAGGGGCATGCCACAGAGGGGGCTCGGCTCACAAACGAGTGGATCCAGGCTGGAGTGATCGGACCCGTGAAAGAAGTCCACGTCTGGTCTGACCGAGCCGGGCGTCTCTGGAAGCAGGGAATTCCACGGCCGGGCGAGACACCACCGGTGCCGTCAACTCTTGATTGGAATCTCTGGCTCGGGCCCATTCGCGAGCGGCCTTACCACCCCGCGTATGCACCTGTTCAATGGCGCGGCTGGTGGGATTTCGGCACCGGGGCACTGGGCGACATGGGCTGCCATATCATCGATCATCCCGTGTGGGCCTTGAAGCTGGGTGTGCCCAATTTTGTCGAGGCACGCACCACGATCGATGGATCGTTCGTCGAGGGTGACAAGCCCAACGTGGAAACCTACCCGATCGCCGCCTTGATCTACTTTGATTTTCCGGCACGTGGCGAATTACCGCCGGTGCGGATGACGTGGTACGACGGCGGCTTGATGCCACCTGCCCCCGCTGAACTTCCTGGAAACGAGCGGCTTCCCGACAATGGAGTTCTGTACGTCGGCAGCAAAGGAAAGATGTTCCACAGCTCCCACGGTGGAATGCCGCAGCTCCTTCCCAAAGAGCTGCATGACGAATCAGCGAAGGTACCCAAGACAATGGATCGCTCACCCGGCCATTACGAGGAATGGGTCCAGGCCTGCAACGGAGGCCCGCGGCCGGTCTCTAATTTCGATTATTCCGGACCTCTGACCGAGCTCGTTCTGCTGGGCGTGCTCGCTCTGAAAGCACCTGGCCGGCGCCTGGAGTGGGACAGCGAAAACCTCAAGATCAAGAATGCTCCGGACCTTAATCATCTGGTCCATGCCAAATATCGCAAAGGCTGGACCCTTTGACCGATCACCCCAGCGTCACCTCGATCCTGACCAGTTCATACGGGGTGAAGTCAATCAGCACGGCATCCTCCTGGACAGTAAGGTCAATGATCGTATCTCCCTGAAAATCAACCTGCCGAGCCCGGGAGGGGTTGCGGAACAAGCGAAGCCGGCAGCGCGTGGCGTGCCCGGCTGTCTCCAGGAGATGGAAGGCTAATCCCCAGGACCGCTCGGTTTCCGTCTTTTCGACGAATTCCAAACGCGAGATCACCACGTTCTTGCTGTCAGCCTGTGCGAGCCAACCGGTTGGCCCGATGAGCGGTGGTCCATCCTCGACCGGGATAACTGGGGCCAGCGTCATCCGTTCCTGTGCGGCATGCGCAGGGTTCTCAACATCCAGGACGACCCCCAGCGAGAACGAGCGAGTCGATTCCCGACCCGCGATCAACAAAGTATCCAGCATCCGGCTTCCATTTTTGCGATGGTAGGGAAGCCCCCCAAAGAGAATAGCAGTTCGTTGCGAGCGGGTTGAAATATCGAAGAATTCGGGGGTTTCCGGGCGCTCAACGTCCGTGATCTCGGGCGACCAGAACACTCCACGGCGCAGCATTGAGCTTGGGTCGGGCCACGCCCACCGGCATGCCAGATACACTGACCACGGGTCAGCGTCTGCTGCTCGATCGAGCCAGGCTGTGTCGAGATCGCTGACGACAATGTCGATATCGAGAACCGGCCGTCCGGCCCAGAGCCGGAACCGCTCGGTAAACGACGCCAGGCGTGTGTTCTTCTGAGGGTCGATCAAGCTGCCGCTGGACGTGGCCTGAACCAGCGCCGGTCCGCCGTAGTCAAGCTCAAATCGCTCGGCACGCATCTTCGACACTGTCGGTTTGCCCTGAGCGTCGAGCAATCCAGTCATGACAAGCTGCTGTCCGAGTCGAGCCGTTGATTCACCAATGGCCGCCAAGCTACGGATGCCACCGGCTGCTGCGTCAATCTCGATCTCAATCGATTCGTTGCGGATCTGCCGGCCGCGTGCCAGCAAGCTTCCAGTCGCGGCGGGAGATTGATCCACGCTTGGTGCCTTCGGAACCCATGCAAAACCAAAAGACGGAAGGTCCACGAGCCCGTAGACACCCTCATCGGTGAGCTGAGCCACTCGCAGCGGACCTTCGGGAGGTAGGTTTGCCGCCGCATCGGGCAAGATCACAGCCGCGCGCCGCGGGATGCTCGAAGGATTGAACACCAGATATCCCGGGCGATGGTCTTTGGGTTCGTCCGGCGACTTTACTCGCTTGCTTGCAAGAATGCCTCTGGCAAGAGCTTCCGGCCACCTGGCTTCGAGCGCTGTGAATGCCGTTGCGGCCTCGTCATGACGAGCGACCTCGATCAGGCTCTCCACCTCCTTGAATGAAGGTTCTTCCGTGGTCAGGCCGGAATCAGTTGCCGCGCCGGCAGAGGACAGCGCAATTGCGTGAGCGAGGGCCTGAATCGACGAGATTGCATCATATCGCGCACGTAGTTTATGGTGTCGGGCGAGACGTCCAATCGGTGATGGGTCACGTTTTGCAACAGCTTGAGCGAGGTATGGCGTCTGGTAGAGATCGGGCTCAGGGCGGAGCGACTCGTACGGCCGGTCGGTCAAGTGGAAGAAATCGTTGAGTGTCGTCCAGCGACCCAGGACGGGTGAGTAACTGCCGGTTCGGCGCAGGTCAAGAAACCAAGGCGCGACCGGCTCGGGCCAATGCACGAGCGGTATGGCGCCGATATGATCGTTGCGCATCGTCGTCGCAATTCGCCAGGGCAGGAGCCAACCCTGCACGGGCCGGTCGGCGGCAATTGGCGGTCGTATCAAGCTTTCCAGGCTGCCGCCGTCGGGGCTTTCCCACAATCGCTTGGTCTCGGCGGGTATGGGGAATTTCCCGGCATCGAAGCCCATGTGAAGCGCATATCGAAATCCGAATCGTTTGGCGATCTGGGGAACACGAGTGTGCAGACCGAATCGCCTGCGCGCGTAGGTTTCGACGCTTCGATCGTCAAGGTGAAGCCGATAAAGAGCTGCTCCCTGGCGGAATTGCCAGAGGATCGATTCCAGCGGCAAGAGCAGGTCTTCCGCCTCAGCGTAGGTACCACCGACGACATCGGCCCAGCCGTCATTGATCGCCTGCCGAAGCGCTGCCATGCGCTCGGGGTCATGGAGAGCCTGATTCTCAATTGCCTGTGCCGGCATCAAGAACGAGATGGCAATCGGATGCTCGAGTGGGCCCGAGAGCACTCCTTCCTTCATGGCGGGATCGATCAAGCACAAATCCATCAGATAGGCATCGACCGGATAATATCGCTCACGGGCCTGCGTCAAGTTCTCAAAGGCTGAACGCAGCCGGTTCACGGCGCTTGACCAGTCACCGATTCGCCACTCGTGAGCTCCGGCGAGAAGATCACGCTTCAGGCTCTCGTAATTGATCGAGTCCGCATGGCCCATCGCGATCGTAAGGTCGCGTAGTATCCAGCGCACCGTTCCGAATGCCAGGAAGTCGTGCGCTGCATTGGCCATTTCCTCGCTTTCAACCAGGTCTGCGGCGTTGCCGGCCGGCAGGTGTGCGCGAAGCTCGGTAATCAATCGAGCGCGATCGGTTCCCGATTCCAGCAGCACGGTTCGGGAGTCCTCAGCCTGGGTTCGATATCCCGACGGAAGCTGGTCCCAGAGTCCACCGGCGAGCACACGGATCTCCCTCTCACCGGGGGGTGATGGCGATTCGATTGACTCGATCCGCGGCAACTCAACGGCGACTTGAAAGCAAAGCGGGATGCCAGAGGCTCGAAATCGCACACCAGACCGCTTGCGCCAGGTCATCGGTCACCTGGCGCGATGGCTCGCGCCCTTCGAATGGAACAAGCGCAATTAGCACCCAACCGGCTGGAGCTGACGGAGCCTGGTCGGGCACAGTCAAGGTCGACTCAGAGCGATCCGGCTCGCTCGCACCCCCGAGCTCCGAAGTAGCAAGAGGCATTGCCTCAAGCGGCGTGGGATCAACCGCAGACAGTTGCCCACCTGCGCCCGGAGGTATTTCCTCAGAGTTCGGCACAGGCGTGGTCATCCGGTCAAGCTCCCAGCGCCGATTTGAGCTCCCGGACCTCGGCAGCCAGCGCATCGACCGTTCCACGCAGCTTTTCGAGCTCCGATCGCAGTGTGGCAATCTCGTCAATCCAAGCGGGTGCGAGGTGAGCCGCGGCAAGATCAACCCGGGCCGTAGAGAGCCGTGCCGGAACTTCTTCCTCGCTGGCCGTCCGGTTGGCAAATGCGGCTCGCACCTTTTCCAGCTCATCGGGGGGATAAAGCCCGTGCGTGACGAAAACGCCGCGTTTCTGGCCAGGCGGCGAAAGATGGTGGATAAGCTGGCGAGGCGTCAGAGCGTCCAGGATAGTCTGAAGCGCCGGTAAGTCTTCAAGCGGCTCCATCCGGCTGGCCCGTGCCCGAAGGTCGCCCTCAGTTTGCGGTCCTCGCAAGAGCAGTTCCGCGAGCACTGCCAGCTCGACTTTCGTGACTTTCAGCCAATCGTAGAGCGTGTGCTTCCACTTCGCGACCCGTCCGCTTCCTTCGATCAGGATCACCGCTCCCTTCTTTCGCAGACCATGCAATGTTTCCTCGACGTCATCCTGAATCGTAGTTTGTGACCGGGTCGCGATTTGACTTCTGATTGCAGGCTGCCACGATTGCGGCGACGGTCATTGGGTAATACTCGGGAGTCGTCTTGGCCTTTTCGACCAAGACGCCCATCACCCGACGCTCTCGCGGCTTCAAGGGAACCCATGAAGGGCCAGTTGCCGCACCGGCTTGCTCAACCACTTAAGGCAGCTCCATCCGCAGGGTCTCGGTCACCCGGTTCGTGAAATTCGCGATACCGACTGTCATTGCCAGCTCGACAAGCTCGCGGTCACTGAGTCTCTTCTTGAGCCGAGCAAGAAGCTCGTCACTGACGTTGATGTGCCGGGTCACTTCCTCAGCGTACCGCATTACCTCGCGTTCCAGCTCGTCATACGCGTCGCTGGTCTCTCCTTGCGCAGTCTCAGCGACTTGCCGATCGTTCAGCCCGGCTTTCTTGCCGAGCGCACGATGATGGTGCAGGCAGTAGTCGCAATCGTTAAGCTCCGACGTCTTGATGTAAGCCAGCTCACGCAGCTTCCCGTTTAGCTTCGTCTTGGGCAAGGTTGCGTTCAGCCCCAAGAAGGCCTCAAGCATCTCGGGATTGTGGGCCATGACCCGGAACACATTCGGAACGACGCCGAGCTTCTTCTCCATCCCCTCGAAAACCGGCTTGATCTTTTCGGCAGCTTCCTGGTCTGAAATGTAGCTAACGACTGCCATGATGAATTCTCCCGGCCGGCTCGATCCCCGGTTGATCCAGTCGACTGATTGCGTGCAAGCGAGGGGGAAGGCCGAACCGCGATCATCGTAGCCGCCGCATCATGGCCGCTTCAAGGTGTCACCTGGCGTCTTGATAAATGCGGGTTGAACTCCGGGATCGCGTGACATGCCTGCGGCTGGGGGTTTGCGACGCCGGAAGCTCGCACAAGCCGCCGCCACAAAAGATGTGATGCCAGAGCTGGGTCGAGACCACGCAGGTCAGCGCCACGTCGTAAATCGATCGGGCCGGTGTGATCCTTGGTATGCGTGTCTGCCAGGCTCGCTGCCGCATGACCACTTCCGGGTCGAAATATCCCGTGGCCGCAAGCGACTCACGGCTGAGCAACTGATCAACCCACGTCGGCCGGTGTGATCCGAGAAACGTACTTGCCATGCTGGCCCGGAACATCGTCTTGGGGCGATTGGCAATCTGCTTCGGCAAGATTCGCGCGGCCACTTGCCGCAGGATCCATTTCTCAGTCATTCCGTGCAGTTTATACTCGGGTGCAATTCCCGCGCAAAATGCGATGACGTCTTCGTCGAGATAGGGATATCTCGTTTCGACGGAGGCGTTCATCGCGATACGGTCCCCTTTGGAGAGCAGTAACATCCCCGGAAGCATGATCTTGTATCCGGCATAGAGCGATTGGTTGAGCGGATGCCATTGCTTGATGCGGTCGGCTCTGACGTCAAGGTCGGAATAGGGATCATGACCGGCCAGCTTCTCTTTCATCGCGGGGGAATAAATCGCCGGCTTCACGAGCGAGATCATCTCGTAAAGTGCGAGTTGAACGGGCTTGACGCCGCCAATCGAGGCATTGCCGAAACCCGGAGTACCTGAGCCTGCGACACTCGTTTTAAGCAGGCTACCGATCATTCGCATCGGGCCGGGGCCCATACGATCCGTAATGGCATTGGCCCACGCTTGTGCCTTGTACCAGACGTATCCAGCGAGGGCCTCGTCTGCCCCTTCACCGGTCAAAACGACCTTGTAACCCCTATCATGGACAGACTCGGCAAGGCGTAAAAGGGCCGCACAAGACGTATCGAGGACAGGGCATTCTGCTGCTCGCACCAGCTCAGGATAAGCCGCGGCGATGCTGGCTCGATCGACGGTCGTTGTGAGCAGGGGTGAGTGCAGCATGGCCGCTGCCTCGGCTGCTTGCGTTCGTTCATCGGGCCCAGCGCGATCAAGCCCGACGGTAAATGAGGGAATTTCGCCACCCCGCTCCTGGGTGCACATGCCAAGGATGACCGTGGAGTCCAGTCCGCCGCTGATGTAGCTGACGACGGGCACGTCGCTGCGCAATCGGATTTCAACGGCCCGTCTTAGAGTCGCCTCGAATTCCTCGATGAGCGGTGCCGGGTCATCAAGGCGGCGTTCCGAGCCGGAATCGGGGAAGTCCAGGTCCCAGTACTGCTTGAGCGTGATCCGCCCGTCGCGCACGGTGAGAAAATGCCCTGGCGGCAGTGATTTAACGCCCTCGAAGAACGTACGGGTTGTTCCTGGGCCAAAGAACGTGAAGAAGTGGTCGATTCCGCAAACGTCGGCTCGGGCGGCCACCAATCCCGAGGCAAGGAGCGCTCTGATCTCCGACCCCCAGAGAAGCCATCCATCAGCCTGGGTGTAATAGAGAGGACAAATGCCTACGCGGTCGCGGCCGAGGATGAGCGTGCGGCGTGTTGCGATCCCAGAGCGAAACGGCAAACTGCCCGCGTGTCTTTTCGAACATCGCGAGCCCGTGCTGTTCGTAGAGATGGACCCATGCCTCTGTATCACAGCGCGTAGCGAGACGATGACCGGAGGCTAACAGCTCACGGCGGAGCTCAGGGTATTCGAAAAGCTCGCCGTTGAAGGCTACCCAGATTGAACTATCCTCGTTGCTCAGCGGTTGCTGGCCGCCTGCCAGATCGATGATTGCCAGCCGGCGAGATCCGAGTGCCACTCCGGGTTCAAAATGGAATTGTTCGTCGTCCGGTCCGCGGTGTGCAATCGCGGTGGTCATCGCCAGCAGCCGCTGAGGCGAAAAGGAGCGAGTTCCTGTCAGATCGATAGCGCCGGCGATGCCGCACATGATTCATATCCTTGAGCAAAACGAGTGCCTGCTGGAATTGGTATCAGCAGCACCCGTAGATGGTCAAGGGCGATGAGTGGTCAATTGAGCGCCAAACTGAAATTCGCGCCCGAATGGCGTGAAAGCGGGCTTGCGTCGTGCTTGAAATGGACGCTGATAGGGCGAAATGGATATGAAGAGTGAAGGAGGGTGATCTTTTACGACGGATGGGTTTGATGCGGCCGTTGCGCGCTGGTGTGAGCACAGAGGGATACGCTGGTCGTTAACATGCACACGCGGCGTGGGAGTTCGGCGCGTTTCTGATCGGAGCGTTGTCACTTGCTCGTAGGTGTGGGCTCGGTGCGCTCCGGCGCCGGTGGTTCGGTCGTTCCAAAACGGAGACTTACAGATGCCACCTCCTGTCATCTGCGTCATCCGCGTCATTCCCTTGCAAATGTTGCACTCACGCATGGCAATCGGGATCGACACAAAGCTTTTTCATCTATGGAGTTACGCTATGGGTTCGGATTAATCGGAAATGTCGGTACAAGCTGATCTTACGAAGCGAAAATGAAGCGGCTAGCGCTAACGGGGCCACTGTTGCTCGAAACTTTCCCACGTCCCTGGAGATGAAAGTTCCGGACCGGTTCCGACTCAGAGCCAGCGTGACCGGTTCCGACAGTTCAACAGCCAATAACTGGTAGGAAATAAACAAGCGATTTCTTTACGGTCAGATAGCGCTTTGTTTATTACGCGCTGTCGGCTGAGAGAACTGCAACCAACCTGTGAACGCGAGAAATCGGAATTCGTGGCACACTCGCGACACGGTTCGTCATCATCAGTCTGCACGAGCAACGTAAACCGTAAGGATTCGAGCGACATGGATGTGGCTCGACCTCCGGTGGCCGGGAAAGAGGCGCGTGTTGGACCCCATGACCCAAAATTGCACCGCAGTTTACGCTTCTTACCCAGGTTGGACGTTCCGCTTGATCGGCAGACGCGAAATGGGGATTTTCTCAAGGGTTCGCGATCTCTAACCGATAGCGCTGAATCGAGCGTCCGCCCTCCCCGCAGTGCTCGTGGCAGGCTCAAGAAGAGCGTTCGAGATCACGGGTAACTCAGGACGTTTTGCCCAGGAGGGGCCATGTCGACCCAGGATGTCGTCAAAACGAATAATCGGAAGACAACCTCAAGCCGCGTCAAATTCGGAGCCACATTCGAGGACCTGGAAGGCCGTGTTCTCCTCTCCTCGGTGCATCATGCACTGGCTCACCGGGCTGCTCACGTACATACGCAGCCGGTCCACCAGGCGAAACCAGCCAGCCATGAGAAAGCGGCTAGCCACACGCGAGCAACTACCCCGACCCGAATGACGTCCGGCAGGCACGGCCACGAGCGGAACTCCACCAAAGCTGTTGCCACGGCAATTATCAACGTGCAGCCGGCGATCGACATTCAGCCTGCGATCAATGTCGAGCCCAACGTCAGTGGCGGAACGGCGAGCACGCAAAGCGCATCGAATACGTCTGCAAACACTAGCCCGAGCTCAGTTACGCCCGCCGGCACAACCACGCCGTCGACCAGCACCGGCAGCACGACGAATTCTTCCGCGGAGAATTGGTGGCAAGCCGTCCTGGCGATGAACAGCTCGGGATCACAGTCGAGCGGGAGCAACTCAAATTCGACATCAACGGCGGGCAATGGATCGAACGCAAACTCCTCGAGCTCCGGATCGACCTCGACACTGAGCTCAACGGCATCTTCCGGCACGAGTACTGCCGCGAACGCCAGCTCGGCGAACTCGGGTTCGGCGTCGACCTCGACCTCGAACAATTCTAGCGCAACAGGCAGCGGATCGACTGCCAGCTCGACAGGCTCCGGATCGGCTTCGACCACCCAGGGCTCGGCATCGTCTGGAACCAGCGGAACGACGACCGCCGGTTCGGCAGGCTCTGGATCGGCGTCGACCTCGACGTCGAATAATTCCTCGGCAACAGGCAACGGATCAACCGCCAGCTCGACAGGCTCCGGATCGGCTTCGACGCAGGGCTCAACGGCCTCTTCCGGAACTGGCGGGACCTCGACTACTAGTTCGAGTGGCTCAGGGTCGGGTTCAAGCTCGGGGTCAACGTCCGGCTCCGGCTCCGGATCCAGCTCGACACAAGGGTCGACAGCATCGTCCGGAACTAGCGGAAGCTCGAGCGGTGATTCTTCAGGCTCGGGCTCGGCTTCGACCTCGAGCTCTAATGATTCTTCCGCAACGAGTGGCAATGCGAGTGCCAGCTCGTCGAATTCAGGGTCGGCTCAGGGCTCCACGGCATCGTCCACAAGCAGTGGTGGTGCAAATGCCTCGTCAAACTCTGGAACTGCTTCGACCTCAAGCTCAAACGATTCGTCCGCGACGGGTGGAACCGCGAGCGCTAGCTCTTCCGGGTCAGCATCGGCTCAGAATTCGAATGGATCGTCGACCTAATTGAATGCCATGCAGGATTGGCAAGGTGGGGCCCGGCGTCCCTTTCCTTTTTACAACCGCGCACTGAGCGGGGACGCCGTTTTCCCCAGGGCGTTGCCTTTCCCCAGGGCGTTGCTTTTCCCCAGGGCGTTGCCTTTCCCCAGGGCGTTGCCTTTCCCCAGGGCGTTGCCTTTCCCCAGGGCGTTGCCCTCGTCCTTACCCACAAGTCTGAACCAGTTATGGCTCATTAAGTTACGGCGACAGAACGGAGCTTTGATTGGAAAATGTGTACTACATGTACACCAGGTGCATTCAAAAGGCACTCACATGACGAGCCGGCCAATATTGAGAGTTCCCCGGAAAAACCGAGAAAGTGAATAGTGCGCATAACATCACAATTGTGTATGTCGATCGATAATGCTTCCGTATCTTATCGTAAACTCTTGTTAAATATCGTGTTATGACTTGTGGGTAAGGACGAGGGCGTTGCCCTGGGCTGATTTGTTGCGCCCCTTCGGGGCAGTACTTTTATGTAGCGAGTGCTTCTGGATGACGTTGGAGTGTTTTGCGGTGATCTGCTGTTCATAACGATTGGCGGATGCCAGGAAGTCGTAGAAGGCAAGGAGCCCACAGAAGACAAGGCCTGGTTTGCCATCGAGGAATCCGAGCCGGAGTACGTAGGCGTAAAGGAAACGCATGAGCGGGCGCATGGGGAGATGCCAGGCGATTTTCTTGAGCCGGCGCTTGAATCGTTGAACGCTGCCGATTGACAGGGGAATGGGGTCACGAAGAAACCGCTCGCATTGTGCGGCTTCCCAGATTGCGTATCGGTTATGCTTCTCGACCCAAACGGCAATCGTGGGGTAGGCGTGGTGTTCGAGAGCGTTGGCGAGCCGCATGGCCCGGCCGTTCAGCTCTACATGCTCGTGAGCTTCGTTGTCTCCTGTTCTCCCGCCGGTGGAGTCGGGCATCTTTTCGTAGCGGCCCAGCCGGTGCTTGAACAGGCGCAGGTTCCAGCATGAGTCATACCCGCAGTGCCGGATCGGGCGGCCGAGAAAGTAATAGTGCGAGTTCAGGTAGTAACCGTCGGCCTCATCGCTCTGGATCCTGCGGGAAATCTCGTCAGCAAGCTCCGGGCCGACGACCTCGTCCGCGTCAACGATCAAGACCCACTCGTTACGGAACGGAAGATGGTCGAGTGCCCAGTTCTTCTTCTTGGGATAGGTTCCGTTGAACTGGAACTGAACGACGCAAGCGCCTGATTCCGCGGCAACCTGTTCGGTTTCATCCGTACTCTGGCTGTCCACAACGAAGATTTCATCGGTCCAATCCAGCGCGGAGAGACAACGTTTGAGGTTTTCAGCCTCATTCTTGACGGGAACGATCACACTGACGGGTGCGCTGGGTTTCATTGGATGACGGCCTCCGGAGGTGGACCATTGCCGGCGAGCCAGTCGTAAACTGCCGCGAGCTGTGCTGCCTGGCGGTCCCAGGTGTAGTGATCCTCGACCAGGCTGCGGGCATTTGTGCCGAGCTGAGATCGTTCGCTCGGAGTCATTTCGAGCAGCTTCCGTAAGCCTTCAGTGATCGAATCCAAGCTCGCCGGGGTTACAATCGCCGCGCCAGCGGCGGCTGCTTCGGGGAAATGGCAGGTGGTGGTAATCAGGCAGGGCAGCCGGCAAGCCATCGCTTCGAGAATGGCCATGCTGAATCCTTCGCTGTAGCTCGGTAAGACAAAAGCGTCAGCCGCGGCCCAGACCTGGCGTGCGCGTTCACCGGAGACGTGTCCCAGATACGTGATCTTCCGGGTCAAATCGAGCTCGGCCATTCTGTCGCGGAATGGCGACAAGGCACCATCGTCCGTGCCGGCGATAACAAGATGGATATTCGGATGCGTAGGCGCGAGCCGGCCGAGCGCCTCGGCGAGCAGGTCAAGCCCCTTTTTGACATGAACTCTCCCGAAGAAGAGCAGAACGAACTTACCGGCGAGCTCGGGACATTCGGCCTCAAGTGTCTTGCGCGAGGGTAGATTCTCGAAAGGAGCCAGATCCACTCCGTTGGGAATGAAACAGATCGGTGTCCACGGTGCGAGCTTTCGTAAATGACCGATCTCCGGACGTGACAGAGCATGCAGACACGACGCGCGGCGGAGGTCTCGCGATTCGACCAGTGCGAGATAGACGCGTTTTTTCCAGCGCTTGTGGCGCAAGGCCCATGGCTCGGCCATGCCATGGGCCGTGATCAGGTAAGGAACACGAGCCGCGCGTGCAGTGCGTGCACCTCGACGTGTATGTGATTGCCACAGCCCGTGAAGATGCACGACCTCCGCCCTGCGAACCGACGCCTCGAGATTGGTCTCGGGGCCTTTGAGCGACAGTCCGGCGGGGATACTCAACTTGCTGAGATGGGAAGGCGTGGCTGTCACGATTGCAATTTCACCGCGCAGGCGGCCAAGCGCTCCAGTCATACCAAGGATGCTGGGGACCATTCCGCCGTCGCGCACCGGATCGAGCCCGTTGCAGAGATGCACCCAACCTTGGTGCACTGGCGGCGAACGATATGCGTTTGTCTCCGCACCGCGACGCGGAAGCACGAGGGACTGAGCGTAAGCGTGTGTTTCGGCCATATTCTCACCTCGTTTTCACGGTCAAAGAGCCAAAGCTGCGACGTGGCGTGCGTGCAATGCCAATCGTTTCGAGAACACCCTCGGCAAAGCGATCGGGACCCCAGTAGGAGGCGGTTTCCGCTGCCTTTTCGCCCATTGCGTGGCGGTCTTGATCAGTGAGGGAGGCCATCCAGGCTAGCTTCTGGGCGAGTGAGTCGACGTCGAACGGGTCAAATTGGCTTCCAGTTGTGCTGTCAGGCTGTGGGACAAGCACGGGCGCACAGCCGGCGCGGGAAGAGACCAGGAGCGGCAGACTGCTCGCGGCCGCTTCATTGACAACGAGACCCCAGGGCTCGGACAGACTCGGGAGCACGAATGCGCCGGCATGAGCGTACCACCGCGGCAGCTCATTGGACTGGAGAAACCCGGGGCGGTGGATTGCCTGTGCACAGCGGCTTTGCACAATGGCTTGCTCGATCTGAGAGGCGAGTGGCCCGTCGCCGCATAGGACCAGGTCCCACGTGCTAGCAGAGTCGCACTGGGCCCGATAGCGCGCAAATGCCATGATCAAGCGAATCAGGTTCTTCTCGGGAACGAACCGGCAGACTGTGAGAAAGTAGGGAGCGGGCGGCAAACCTGAACGGCCAGTGGGGTTGGCTCGCCAGATACGAGCGTTTTCGGCGAAGAAGTCATTGTCCACTGCGTTATAACCCAGCGCGATCCGGGCAGCCGGCATGCCGAGCTGTACGAGGTAGTCGCGATGCGTGGGCCCACCAACCAAAGCCGCGCCAAAATAGTGCAGCCGCCGCTGCTTGATCAACTCTTTCCACCAGCGGTGCGGGCGGTCGATGGCCTGGCTCTCGGACATCAACACCGCTGGCAGCCCGTGCGAGCGCGCCCAGCGCGCGGCGGCCATGGATTCCGGCCGGGCGTAACCGACGGAGCCAATTGCATCAGGGCGATCACGATCCAGTGCGCTTGTGATGGCCGCGCGGCACTCACCGGCGGGAATTGTTTCGAGTGCGCGGTCGGGAAAGAGGGTGATCCACTCGAACAACTCGTCGGAGCGGCTTTGTTGCCAGGGATATCTTTGCTCGCTGCCGGCGACTTCATAGCCGATCAATCGAGCACCCTGCGCGTTTAACTGGGTTGCCAGGCGCGGAGGCGAGCCAGGTGGTACGGTCCAAAATTCGTGAAGCACAGGGCGAACTTCATCAAACCGCCTCCTTGCCGGCTCGATCACGCTTGCACCAAGTCGTGCGACTGCGAGACGCTATCGGCGCGACCGCGATTCCAGAACCATGAAAGCACGACGACTGGAAACGCCGTGAACCCCCAGTTGTAGTAAAACCAGACGACGGGGTCGTCGTTGACGACCATGAACCAGGCGTTGTAGTACGTGATGGACCACCAGAACTGGACCCACGGAACATGAGGGTAGAGGCGGAGATATTCATAGCGCTGCGCAAGATAAGGGCGAGGCAACCTAGTACGATCAGGGTGCCGAGCGTTCCGCCATTTAATTGAGTGGCGCCGAGAATGCCGATGGCCGGGCCTGTGAAATCATCGGTGCGTTCCATCTCGGAGCCTGCCATCCATGCCCCGATCCATTTGCTTCGGCCGAATAATGGCTTGCTGGGCCAGATGATTCGTGGAATGTAGGTCGAGACGACGCGCACGTAGTTTTCACCGAAGTCATAAGGCGACTTCTCAGGGACGGTGTCCAGCATCAAGAGGAACCCGCCGTATTCGAACGACTCGTAGGACTTGTACTCGACAGTGTCGTCATCGTCCTTATCTTTGACGTTCAAGTTGACGAGGATCTTCTCGGGCTGAAAATCAGCGAGGAATTGTGTGAAGCCCGCGACGGTTCGCGGATAAGTTGAGGCTTCTCGCCAACCGAGCGCAATCGTCACGACCAGAGCGCCGAGCACACCGGTCGTGATCAAGACCGGCCAGGAGGGGCGTTTCATACGAGTGAGGTAGAGGGCGCAAATTGTCGCGAGCAAGCCCATGAGCGAATGGGATCGCTTGCCGTTGAACATCCAGATTGCGACATAGGCGGCCCCGACCATCAGCCCGAGAGTCAAATAGACGGGACGCGTCGATTGCGTCGTTCGACCCGTGATGACGAGCATCACGGCGGCCACCAGCATCACGAATGGGAACGATCGAAACAGTGCCTCCTCGCTCGAGAAGCTCTCGACGGAGGGGGCATCTCCATCGGCGAACATGTTCGCGCAGAAGAGCCCCCAGATAATGAGCGGCGGGCAGAGCACGGTCGGCAAGAATGATGACCAGCGTGTGGGAGGACGCGGCAGAATCTTGGCCGTAATTCGCGCGGGGCCGAACTGATAGACCAGCAGAAACCAGAGCAGCGCCCAGAATGCCCGAAAGTTGGCCTCGATGACCAGGTTTTTACCGCGTACTTCTACGGCCCAGTCGTGAAAGTTGAGTGCCTGGATCACGTAGATTTGCAGATACCCGAGCAGGAACAGCCAGACCGGTGCGAACGGGTCAAATTTCCGGGAAATGACCTGGTACAGGAAATAAAGCACCATCAGCCCGGCTGTCGCATAGATAAAATTGATTTCTTCCATGACCGCCCAATCAGCTCACCGGGGCACAGAATTGATCTGCGTGACTGTCGACAAAGCACGCCGTGTGCTCCTCGTCGTTGTGCTCGTTCAATCGTGCCTGCGAAGGAGGCGTGGCTTCTGCGAACAACAAGTCATCAACGGCCGCGATCAATCGCTCGTGGTATCGAGGCCAGTCAAACGACAGGGCCCGTGCCCGGGCTGCGCCAGCCATGGAAGCACGAAGATCGGGGTCGTTCCCGAGCTGTTCCATGCGAGAAGCCAGGCCGTCGACCTCGCTTGAAGGAACGATGAATCCTTCGATGCCGTCACGAACGACTGATCCTGCGCTCGGCGTGACCACGCTGGGCAAACCGCTGGCGAGTGCCTCGTAGGTGACAACAGCAGATCCCTCAAACAGCGAGGGAAACACAAAGACGTCGGCCGATGCCATACGCGCGGGCATCTCGGAAGGTGAGACCCGTCCCAGTGGCTCGACTGAGTGCAGGTAGGGCTTGAGCGGGCCGAGATTCGCAGGCATTGGACCGAGAAGCTGGAGCCGCCAGCCGGGACGTCGAATTCGCCGCCAGGCTTCAAGCAAATACTTGATGCCCTTGCGATGACTGATTCCCCCGGCGAAGAGGAAGGTACAATCCGGCCCATGATGCTTCTGAGCGGGCGGGTGGAAACGGCGACAGTCTGCTGCATAGGGGATGACGCGGAGCTTGGCGGCGGGTGTTCCGAACCGTACGAGCGTTTGTGCAATGTGAATCGATGGAACAAGCACACGGTCGGCCAATGCGAGGTCGCGCAGGCGACGATCGTGCAACCAGGCCAGGAGGACACGGTCGAGATCGCTCGATCCGAGGTAAATGGGCATGAACTCGGGTGATGTCGCGTCTTCTCTCTCGAGCACTTCTCGTTCCTCACGCACGTCTCCGTGGACCATGCTGACGATGGTTTTTATTCCCAGGCGCCGGCAAAGCGGCAGTGCGGCCATTGAGCCTACGTCGCTGAATGTCAGCAACAGCTCGGGACGATTACGAGTAATGGTGCGTGCCAGTTGAGCGTCGAAGCGTTTGGTTCGGTACTGAGCCATTACCCGGCCGAGATGGGGAAGCCTTTCGTCGAGCCGGGCTTCAAGCCGGAGTAGAAGGTCGAAGGAAGGGACGGTCTGCACGAGGGCAGGGGGAATTTCGGGGTCATGGCGCCGCAGCAACACTTGCTCCAAACGCGCGAATCGAGCTCGAGCGACCCGGCGGGATATCAAAGCGAGCCGGCCGGTGGGATCGTAGTAGGAAGCCGTGACGAACCCACGCAATTTCGCTGCACGATGCAGGCCGATCACAGCCTGATAAGCGGGTGGGCGAGCGTCGGGGCACGCTACCAGTACCCGCCCGCCGGATCGTTGCAGCTTCATTTGAGCCTCGATCTTCCTTGATCTTCTGGGGGCCGTGCATAGTGCGGTGTTCAAGGGATGTGATAGTCGGCGCGCTCGAGCGGCAGGACTTCCTCGAGCGACCTCGAGGAGCTCGTGAGAGAAATCCCGCAACCCTTCTCCGTCGGGGTCGAGCTCACCGGGGCAGAAGACTTCAACCGTCATTGATGAGCCGCGTGTTGTTCGACCGTGGCTGCTGCGGCTTGTTATAGGAAGACTGCGCACGTACTTTTCCAGCTTTCCTTCGCCGAAAATGTAGTACCAAAACCCGACGCTTTCGACCAGTTCATCTCGTCCGTAGCCCAGTCGGATGATCGTCATGGTCCTATCCTGTCCGATGGGCACGGAGAACATGCGAGTCTGCGACTCGATCTTGTTCCACCCGCCGGAGGGAAGGCAGATCTCGGGTGTGTGTCTGAGGTTGTTTCCTTGACGTGAATAGTTGATCCAGAGCTGCACGCTCAGGCCGGGGTGCTTGCTGCTTTCATAGGTGCGGCTCAGGTATTCGGTCGTCTGGGCCCGCTCGATGATGTCGGCTTCGACCGCCAGGTCGCGTCCCGTCCAGCTACCCAGGTTGAGCGGAACCGTGGCGAGCGGTTTCCGCAGCGCGGGCCGCTCGGTTTGATTCATTGACTCAAGGGCAGCCTGAGCGGCGATGCCGGTTGCGAGAATTGCCCCGCAGAGGACGGCACGCTTGAGTTGAGACATCGGTAGATCCTCACGTGAAAAAATCGATCAAGCGCAGTGAATTTCGAGTCGCGTCATCACGATCCAATGGCGAGTTGTCTTGCCGGTGTCATGTCGTTTTCCGGATGTTGCTTGCGATCTAGCAGAGTCGTCTGCCAGATCTGGTCGAGGGCCCAGCACTCGGCCTGCAGGAGAAGAAGGCCGAAGGCCATCATGAGCAACCCCTCGATGGTATGGTAAGTGCCGAGCGCAAACTGCGGATTGACGAAGTGCATGATGTATCCGGTGAGCATCACGCGGGCAATGTTTGCCGAAAGTGCAATCGGCAGGGCGGAGATCACAATCACCATGCGGTACCAGGGGGGCCGCTTGTTCCAGTAGGCCACGGCTGCCGTGAGCGCGAGGAAACCGGTTAACTGTCGCATTCCGCTACAAGCTTCGGCGACGAACATCTGCAAGCCGCCCGGCAAGGTCATCTTGTTGCCTTCACGAAGTATGGGCACGCCGCTGGCCGTCATCAAAACCGAGGCAACGCGGCTGGCAAATAATTGCAATGGCGAAGCGATCTTTGAATAAAGCGCGATCGGAAGCGGGACCATGAAGATCAGGAAGAAGAAAGCGAACCAGTATCGCTTGAGAGCGGTGGCTCCCATCATCATTGTGAAGAGCCCGGTGAGCCCGATGAGGAAGGCGATATCGCTCAAAAAGGGGATGGGCAACGGTATCGTAACCAGGCGCAGCGCGAGCGACGCGAACAGGAGACCAACTCCGGACCAGACACCTCCACGAATCGGGATCGGTCCGCTCGCGGCAACACGGTTGGCGAAGTAGAGGCTGATCAAGGGGACAAGGAAGCCGTGGCTATAGTTTTCGTCGGTCGTCCAGACGTAGTAGAAATGTCCCAGATTGACCCAGAAGATCCGCACGAACATGGCCAGGCACACGAGTCCGCAGAGGAAGCCCGTGTGCTGCGTGGGGTCAGTTGCAGCCGTGGAAACCAACGTGGCCAGGCTGTGGTGTTGCCCCGGACGATCGGGTTTCGCGGGAGACTGCTTCCATTTCACGGCCATGTTCGGTCGTCCTTCGCGTTGCCAATCGCTTGGGTTCAGTTTGCCTTTACGCCCGTCGATCGGGTGAGGGTCGGTGCGCTGAATGTCAGTTGCCCGGCGTGTGATGTCATCGCTGAATGCAACGGCTGACGCCAACCGGAGTGCCGCCTGACGCTGAACGTCGTCATCGGACCGATAGGAGATATCAGCCAGGTTGAACCACCAGGACCGCCGGACGGTCGGGTCATCGATCGAGTCGATCGCCTGACGATAAAGCTGGTCGGATTCTTTGAAACGTGAGCGGAGGGCGAGCGCTTCTGCGCATGCGGCGAGTGTGAGCGGCCCAGCCTCGCCTGGAGAGAGCGGAAGTGGCGTCGATTTGAGTATGCGGTCCAGCACTGTCTCCGCTTCACTACGTCCTCGCTCGCGTAGAAGGCGCACAGTCGCGATCATTACAATCGGACTTTCCGGGAGCACGCGCGACCATTCTTCGAAGGTCCATACATTCTGGAAGATGAATTCCGCGACGATCTCGCGCACGGTCTCTTCACCAGGCAGCAAGTAGCGGGGAACCGCCGGGTCTTCACTAAATCGCGGCACGCGATGTCGAGATGACCTGTCCGGAACGGCAAAGGAAAGCGCGCGTCCAAAAAGCGCAAGTGCGTCGTCTTTTTTCCCCGCTGCCAAAAGCCGGCGAGCACTCCAAGCGAGGCTGATGGCATCGCGACTGAGGCCCAGACTGCGCAGCGGGACGGAATTCACACTATCAACCGGCTCAAGCTGTGCCCGGGCAAGACGCGCCTGTGAGTTGATTGGTGAAGCAGCCAGAGCGCGATCCAGAAGCGCGACGGTTTCCCCAGATGATTGGTTTTCGTCTGCCTGGAGATTGCCAAGGAAAATAGCCCAGTTAGCAAGATGCGCGGGGGTGGAGGTTAACCAGGTTACCGGGGGTTGGACCGAGCTGGGCAGCGGCATGCGCTGGATTGCCGGATCTCTGGTCAAGAGCCGATCGGTCACAATCGCCGCCGCAAAGGAATCTTGAGCCCACGACCAGGAGAGAGTGCAGCCGAGGAGACCGGCTGCAAGCACGAAGAGGAGCGCAACAGGGCCAGCCAGCGCGATTGGTGGAGTCCAGCAGGACGGCTCGCGCTCCAGAGTTGGCATGAGACTGGATCCATTGAGCTTCTTTGTCGCAATCTTGCTTGGGTTTGCCGCAATCTGGCGCGCCGGTGCAGATCGGTGAACCGCGAGGATGTCCTTGGCCGAGGGCCATTCCGTATTCTTGACCGGCGAGGTTGCCACATGTCTGGGCGGAGCCTCGTATCCGGGATCATCCTGCACGAGTGGAGCAGATGGAATGCTCACCGGTTGCTCGCCCGGGATAAAGGGCTCATCGCCGGGGTACTCGACCGCTATCCCAGGCTCAAGCTGAGGCTCAGTCATCGAGCTCGAGGAACGTTCAATCGCTACGGGCTCGATCTCGGAGAGCACATCCTCGATCTGGTACTCCGGAACCACTTCGACTGAACAGACAGGAGCGGGCTCCTCGGGTGGGGAAACGAGAGAAACGTCAGTTGGTTCGGGTGGCTCGGCAACCGGAACTGCTACAGCTTGAGCGAGGGCTGGGCGAGTGTTGGCCGGATCGGGTCGATCAACAGTTGAGACTATTGCATCGTGAGCCAAAAGTGAGGGAGTCTCGGCCAGGACGGAGGGATCGGTCGTCGGGGCTGACGGAGCGGGTAGTGCTTCGACTGGAAGCTCTGCCGGCAATTCCGGAAGCTGTTGTTCACGGTCAGCAGATTCCGCCGGGCTGATCGGAGGCGGGACGGTTAGCCGGCCGGCGATCGGTTCGGGCTCGAGTTCCTGCACGGGATTGGGGTTGGCGGGTACCTCAACGAGAGGAGCACGAGCCTCTCGAATTGGAATCGGCTCGAGATCGGACCGGTAAACCGGGCGACTGAACTCTGGACTATTCAGCCTGTTATCGGCGCGCGCAGATACCTGGGCACTCAGGGTCTTCCAACGGGTTTCCCATTGCTCGCGGCAAACGGGTGGTGTCGAACCGTATGGCTTTGGTTCACGCGACGTCGCAGTAGCAAGTGGCTCTAGCTTGATTCGACGAAGGGTCGCCGTGTGCACAATCAGCGGTTCTGCAACTCGGTGGAAAGTTGCGGCGATCAGAGGCATACTCTGGGACATGGGTGCTGGCATCGGATCGGGTTCAACTTCGGCGAGTGGCGGCTTTTCGATCGCATCTTCACGAGGCGGCGCAGGGCCCGCGTACATTTGCCAGTCTGGTTCGGCAGACTTGTCCTGCCGGAGGGTGAAACAATATGGCCCGGCGCGAAAGGGGACGTTAAACGGCAGGGCGCATACGCCACCCAGGCGCTGACCATTGATCAGGATGGGATAATCGCTGCTAGCCGGCAGGAGACGCCATGACAACCCCCGGCGCTGCAAGCGGCAGATTTCATCGGGCAGATCGGGCGCCGTGAGCCGCACTTCAGAATGTGTGGCACGGCCGATGCGGACGGAGATCCAGGGGAGCTCCACGACGCGGATCGGGCCCGATTCACGATCCTGGATGTGGAGGCAAGCGGATTCCGTCATCGTGGGGATCGACTCCTCCCTGAGCCACACCCGGAGCGGCTTTAACCGCGGTCGACAAATAAATCCGTTCCACCGGAGAGCCAGCGGTTCCAGGTTCCACCCAGAGCACTCGCCGAGATCGCGACAGCCGGCAGCTCGACAGTCCAGTGCACGACCGACCATAGACTAAAGCCAATGGCGGCCCCGATCAAGCCAAAAGCGAGCGTGCGGTCGGCGGATCCAACACGTTTGACAACACCTGGCAAGCGATAGAGCACCCAGAGCACGGCCGCGATGAGAAGCGTCAAGCCGATCACGCCGGATTCGGTGGTCCATTGCAGGAAGCTGCTCATCGCCGTGGTCGAGGATAGGTCGCGGGTCTTCACGTACGGGTGGATCGTGCCGAAGCTGCCGAAACCTGTGCCGATGATCGGGAAATTGCGAAAGATCGCCAGACTGTCGGTCCAGAGGAGCTGAGCCTTCTCCCACGATACGGAAGCGACTGGGGGTGGGCCTCCCACCACGGCCGGCCACAGGGCGCCGGAAGCCGCACCGAGCCCGACGGAGGCCAGAAGAAGCGTCATCAAGCCAAGCGCCCAGCCTCGCGAGCCTGCAACGGAAGTGAGCCCGACGGCTGCGACTCCAACGAGAAAAGGAACACAGAACCTTGGACCGGAGGCCATGCCCACGAGAAAAGCAGCTCGAGACAAGAAGGATCAATAGCAGCACAATCAGGCTGCCCTGTCCGTGGTGGCTCAAGCGGGACGAGAGGGACTCGCGGCTGCCGCGCGCCGAGAGCATGTGCAGAATGATTGCCAGACCCAGCGGCAAAGCGAGTGATCCGAAGGCCAGGAACGCACCGGTGCTCGCCATCATCGTTCCCAAGAGCACGGGTTCCTCGGGAACGAGCACGGCGGGCTGGGCAGGCGCTCGACCGGGCGAGGGAAGCGAATCGCCCAGCCGGCGCAGGCTGCTTGAAGAAGGCGAGTCCAGGAGATCGCTGCTGGACGGTGCCCACACGGGTGCTGCCCCCGGCCGAAAGGAGCCGAAGAGTCCTTCGACTCCGCCTGTGATTTGCACGAGGTCGATTGCCCCGTTCAGAAGGAAGGCCGCCAGCACGCACCCCCAGACGAGATAGAGCCGCTTGAGACGATCTGCAAAATGCGAGACGGCCCAGAAGACTCCCAAGCACGCGAGGGCTCCGAAGAGCCAGCGCAGCGTGGCGGAGCGATCGAGAGTTGCCGGTGAGCGGCTACGAGCTGGCTCACCGAGCTCAACCGAGGGAAAGTCAGCGCGTGCCAGATCGGGAATCACGCCAAGCGAATAGATCTCCTGTGCTTGAGGCGAAAGCCTGTACGCGAGCGGAGCGGGCAACGGTAAGAGCTGCAAGAGGCCGAGGCCCAGTGCGAGAAACGCCAGCAAGGTCAGCGGGCTCTTGAGGATCGGCAGACGTCGCTCGAGCAAGAGCCGGACGAGCAATGCCGAACACAATGCCAGCGCAAGCGATGCGAACACCGGGCGGAACCACCAGACCACTCCGCCAAAGCAAAGTGCGCTGCCCAGAACGAGTGCCACCACGAGAGCAGTCAGAACGGCATCGATCGTGGTCAAGATTCTGGAGTATCGGTTCACGATCAGTGATTCCTCAATTCGATGCACGAAGCCCGGTTGAGCAAGCGACCTTATCCTGCCGCCAGCGAGCGCGAGCGATTCGGGCTCACCAGCCGGTGCTGCGAGACTGCTGGAGAACGAAAGCGGTTCGTAGCCGTAGCTCGACCAGTTGTTGATATCTTCCGAGAGTCCGTTAAAGACCACGCCGGCAATGGCGACGCCCGACTGCTCGAGCATTGCCTTGGCGCGGTGCAGCGTGATCAACTGCATCGCGCCGGAGCGAACAACGAGGAGCGATGAGTCGACAATTCGGCCGAGCACGCGGCAGTCGGCGAGGCCGAGGATGGCCGGACCGTCAAGGATCACGCGGTCATAATGGTGCGAGAGCGCCAGCAGCAGTTGGCGTAATTCGAGTGTGCCCAGGATTTCGATGGGAATGGATCGCGTGTCGCCGGTCGGGATGAAGTCAAGGTTGGGAAGCTCGGTATGGCGAACGGTGCGCTGCCAGGGGAGCTCGCCCCGCAGCACGTCAACCAAGCCGTGAATTTCCAGTTCAGGATCCTGTTCGATAAAGACGGCAGCCAGGCTGGGCCGGCGCAAGTCGACGTCGAGCAGGAGGGTGCGCTCGCCAGCCCGGGCGCAGGTGGCGGCGAGGTTGAGCGCTGTCGTGCTCTTGCCTTCGCCGGCCTTGGCGCTGGTGACGAGCAGGGTGACGATCGGGCCGTTGCGGTCAGCGACGCCAAGGAGACTGGCGCGGATGTTGCGGTAGGCGTCGGCCTCGATGGAGTCAGGTGTCGCATGCGTCCAGAGATGACCTGCGCGATGCGTCAGCGATGAACGGCGAATCCGCGGCACGACACCCAGCAAGGGCAGAGTCAGGCCATGCGACGCGTGCTCGGGAATCTTGACGGAATAGTCGATGTGCTCGAGCAGGCAAACCAGGCCGATTCCCAGGGCGAAGCTCAAGAAGATTCCCAGGCTGATCAAGAGCGGCCGGTTGGGCTTGATCGGCGTTGTAGGCTCAGCGACGCTCGAAGGAATTCTCACGCAGGGACTGTTCACGACTTGCAGTCTCAGGATATCGAACTGCATCAGCCTATCTTTCATCCGGACAATTTGCTGCGCGCGATCCTCACGATCCTTGAGCATCGCCAGAATTCTCTGATGCTCGGGAATCGACTTCTGCATCTCGGCGAGAAGCTTGTCGTGCTCTTCGCGGTCGGCGTCCAGCTCGCGATTGCATTGCTCCAGAATCATCTCGGTCGGCGTCGGAAGCTTTTCCTTCTTGATCGACTTCAGCTCTTCGAGCTCGTCGAGCACGTCGTCGAGCTGCCCGGCCATCCGCTTGACGACGGGGTCATTGTTGAAGCCGCGGATGTGCCTGCGCATCTCGTCGAGGCCACGGGTATACATTTTCTTTACCCGGTTCAGCTCAGCAATCCGGGCGGCTCGACTGCCGGCTTCAGGGTCAAAATCGTACTTTGGCATCATCTGGGCCATCGCCAACTGCTGCTGGAGCTCGCCGAGCTTGAATCGTTTCTGGGACATGATCGATCCCAGACTTACAAATCGCTCTTCGAGGATGCTGCGACCGCCGGGCCCGATCGTATTTGTCTTTCCAAGGGCAGCCACGATCGTTTCATCGAATCCCTTGGACTCTCTCACGAGGGCTTCCAGTCTGCTTTCAGCGTATTGTTTTACTTTGTCCAGCTTGTCGTCATTTTCCAGCTTGGCATTTTTCTGGAGCTGAAGGAGCAGCATTTCGAGTAGTCTTTTGGTGCGTGCCGGGTCGTTGCCTTCGAGCGACACCACGAAGAGGTTAGTGTTCTTGAGTCGCAGCACGTTGAGCGAGCGGAAGAGCTCGAAGGCCGGGTCGACGAATTGGTCCAACTCGCGGGAAATAACAGGGTCGCTGACAACTTCCTGGGCGAGCCCTCGGCTGCGCAGCCTTGCTTCCTGGTTGGGGACGTAGCTGGCGGTAACCGACGGGTCGTGCCGGCCCGGCTCATGGGTCATGAGGGCCGAGAGCTCAGGGTCGATGGCCGGGGGGTTGATCTCGATCTCACCCTTGGCCAGGTAGACCGGCGGCAGCCGGAGCACCAGGATCGAGCCGGTGATGGCCAGGGGCACGGCGATGGCCAATACCATCCAGAAGCGACGGCGCAGGGCCCGCAAGTAGTGAGACGTGGTTTTCACCGCGGCGGGGTTGATCGCGAGCGCAGTGGGCGTGCTTTTGTTCAATACCGCCGGAGCCGCGTAGTCTCTGTGGACCTGAATTCCATCCATTGTTGCCTCCTTAGCAGGATCGTGCCGTCATCCGCCGGCTCCAGGAGCCGGAAACGGCAGAGGTTCACCGGCAACGCGTTCGACGACGTGCTCGAGCGTACCCGGCCGGAGCCAGTCCAGCCGGTCAGCGAGCGCAATCAGACAGGCGCTGCAGGTAGCGAAAGACGATGTCTGCGGCCGGGGACGAGTCGGGCGATAGGAGAAGGCTCACAGTGAGCCAGCGTCCCTGGCCTGAGGAGAGTCGAAAGATCGCCGAAGGTCCCGACAGCACGGTTGCGTCTACTTGTGCCTGCGATGAATTTCGAGGTCGATTCTCCTGGTATGAACCGTCGCTTTCGGAACTGAACTGAACGAACTCGCAGCCCAGCTTATGAGCGGCCTCGTTGACGATTTCATAGGCGGCCTGGGCCGTCGCGCAGAGCTCGACGCGCTGAATGGCTTCCCAGGCGAGCTTGGCGACCTGCCGCTCCTGGCGTTTACGCTTCATCCTTTCCTGCAAATCGTCACGCAAGCTGGTCAGCTCGTCGCGGCGGCTGGTGAGGACGAGCAGGAACACCAGGCAGCCCGAAATTCCCAGTACGAGAGTGAGATACTCATTCGAATACGCAACGCCAAGCATCACGGCTCCGCAAAGGCCCGCCGAGAAGGCAAAGAGAATGAACGCGGCCTGCCGCGGATTGAGCCCCAGCCCGATGAGGAGATGATGAACGTGGCGGCGGTCGGCCGCACTGAGCGGCAAGTTGCGCACCCAGCGTCTGAAGATGGCCATGGCCGTATCGGAAATCGGCAGGCCCATCGCCAGAATGGGAAACAGGATCGAAATGGCCGAAGGTCCTTCCATCGAACCTTCGACCCCGATCACGCCGATCAACAGACCGATCAAGAGCGCACCGCTGTCGCCCAGGAAGATGCACGCTGGATGCCAGTTGTAGAGCAAGAAGCCGGCAAGGCTTCCGGCGAGGGCGACGGCCATGACGGCGACCTGGTAGTTTTCGTTGTGGATCGCGACGAGCGCCAAGGTTCCGCTCACCAGCAGCCCCACGCCGGAAGCGAGGCCATCCATGCCGTCGATCAAGTTCCAGATGTTCATACACCCCAGAAACCAGAACAGGGTGATGAGCAGACTGGGCAGCGCCAGCTCGACGGAATATCCCAGGACGTTGAAATGGGCCGAGGGGAAGCCGAGATCAAGACTCAGGCTGAGCACCTCGATCGACTGGATGCGGATTCCACCCAGGTAGAGGGCCAGGACTGCCAGCGCTTGACCGAGAAGCTTGGTTCTCGGCCCAAGCGAGCGAGTGTCGTCGATGAACCCAACAACAAGGATGATGAGCCCGGCCAGGAGCACGGACCAGTGGTGGTGCGCAGCGAACTCGCCGACGACTCGAGCACGGAACGGCTCGTGGAGGAACGTCAGGACAATGCCGAGGGCGACACCGACTGCGAGTGCCAGCCCACCCAGCCGGGGAATCGCGCCCTGATGTACGCGGCGAAACTGGTCAGGCCGATCAATGGCGCCGACCCATGAGGCGAGCCAGGTCACGAGCGGTGTCGTGAGCACACAGCCCGCCATTGCGACCGCGAAGATCGTCAAGTAGAGGTTGGAGATCATGATCCCGGCGCTTCGCTCGTCCGTGACTCGTGCGGGTGCGTCCCGATCCCAAGAATCCATCTCAGGCAAGAGCATTCGGGGTGTCGCAGTATGTCGCGAGAGGCCAATCCGGTCAAGGCGGATTCGGGAGTGCAAGCGTACACCAAGGAGCCGTTTGTAATGGCGTCCGGTTTGCCGCCTGTACCTCACCGTTGAGAATCCGGTAGTTGTACGACTGCAGGAATGCCGTAACGCCAGACTCGCTCGCTGGAATTACCTCGCAAAGGACAATGGGACGAACGGACTCGAACAGACGCTTCGAGCCCTTGAGGACCTCCATCTCGGCACCTTCGACATCGATCTTCACGACCGACGGGTGCGGAAGCTGGTCCAGCAGCCAGTCGAGCGTCACCGCGACAATTGATTGTTCTTCACGCGAGCCGCCGGTCTGTATCGTTCCGAACTCAGCGAGGTAGTTGGCAGCTCTGGACCGGGCCGCAAGACACAATGTGCGAATCGAGACCTCTGATGCGGCTGCTACCGGAATGACCTGTACGGGTGCTGAGCGGGCCGGCTGATGGCGAGCACTCCGGCGCAAAAGCTGAACAAGCCAGGCGTCTGGTTCCAGGGAAATGATGTGTCCTTCTGGGCCTGCAAGACTGGCGGCGGCGAAGGAGAACAACCCGACGTTCGCTCCGACGTCCCAGACGACGGCTCCGGGCTTCACAAATTCCCTGACCAGATCCAAAAGCACCGCGTCGACGTCATCCATTGAGCGGTACAGGTACCGAAGACCGGCAGATGGACTGACGTGAATCGATGCTCGCAGAAAGTCGGCGGGCAGCCTTCTGCGGATGACCCAATCGCGCGTGACGTCCTCGATCATGCGGCGCAGCACGTGATCTCCTCCATGATGAAACCTCTGCCGTAGCGCCGGCGTGAAATTAAACTGGCGAATCAAAATACCGCAACCTGGAGATTTGGCAATCGCGGTTGGCAGGTTGTGGACGGGGAGTGCCGTGGTGAAGGCCGGCTAAGAGAAACGGCGGAAATCGTCCCAGAACCCGGGATAGGATTTTGCCACGCAAACTGGATCCTGAATTTGAAGGTTCCCTAGCTTGGTACCGAGGACGGCGAAGCTCATTGCCACCCGATGATCGTCATGTGTTTCGATCGAGACGATTGACTGGCTCCGGCGAGCAGGGAGCTGTGCAACATGGAGATAATCGGGGCCTTCGTTGGTTTTCACGCCGATCTTATCAAGCTGCCGCGCGGGTATGCTGATCCGATCGCATTCCTTGATTCGCAGCGTTCCCAGACCGGTGATTCGTGCACCGCCGGGAATAAGCGGCGCGATGGCGATCAAGGTCAGGGCCGTGTCGGGCATGCTTTCCATGTTCACTTCAGCAGCAAGTGGCCGCATTTGGCCGCCCGGCGGGCCGGTGACCGTGGTTGTCTCGTCATCTCGATCGACCGTGGCCCCGAGCATCTCACAGATTTCGAAGAATCGATAATCGCCCTGGGCGCTCTGCCTTCCCAGATTGGTAAATGTGACCGAGCCGCCGTGAATCGTGGCGAGAGCTGCGTGATACGAGGCGGCGGAGGCATCGCCCTCGACTCGAACAGCAGCCGGCTGATACGCCTGTCGAGGCACCTGGAACCGGCGATAGCCTTCTCGCTCAACGGCCACGCCGAAGCGGAGCATTTCGCGTAGAGTCACGTCAATGTAGGGCCGGCTCACGAGCTCCCCATCAACGTCAAGCTCGAGTCCCTCCGGCATGAGCGGACCCACCAGCAAGAGTGCGGATAGATACTGGCTGGATCGGTCACCCCTGACCCGGATCACCCGCTTGCAGACATCCGGGCCTCGAACCAAGGCCGGTAAGTACCCATCGTCGGTGGACCGGACGAAAGCGCCGAGATCAGCGACTGCATCGAGTAGGTGCTTGTTGGGCCGGGCTCGCAACGGCAGCAGGCCATCAATCGTGGTTTCATCTCGCCTGAGCATGGCGAGCGCAATCAAGAATCGAGCCGCCGTACCGCTCAAGCCCGCATTCAGGAGAAGAGGTCCGGGACGAAAAACGCCGCCAGTACCCAGGATTGATACCGAATCACGGGATCCGGCAGTGATTATAACTCCTAGTTGAATCAGAGCTTCGGAGATGCGCGAGAAGTCATCGCAGTCGGCTGGGAATTCGAGGAGGCTCTGCCCCTGGGCCAGACTCGCCAGCACGGCGTCGCGAAGAGTGATCGACTTGCTGCCCGGCAGTCTCAGAGCGAGTTTGAAGTTCCCGGTTCGCATCTCGACGTGTTTCATCACTCGCTCCGGCTGGAGTTGCTCGAGTCGGTCACTACTGGCGATTGTATCCTAAGAACCCAGGGCGATGCTTCGGCGACCCAGCGACCCAGGGCGATGCCCTCGTCCTTACCCACAAGTCTGAACCAGTTATGGCTCATTAAGTTACGGCGACAGAACGGAGCTTTGATTGGAAAATGTGTACTATATGTACACCAGGTGCATTCAAAAGGCACTCACATGACGAGCCGGCCAATATTGAGAGTTCCCCGGAAAAACCGAGAAAGTGAATAGTGCGCATAACATCACAATTGTGTATGTCGATCGATAATGCTTCCGTATCTTATCGTAAACTCTTGTTAAATATCGTGTTATGACTTGTGGGTAAGGACGAGGGCGATGCCCTGGGCTGATTTGTTGTGCCCTTTCAGGGCAAGAAGCAAAATGTTTTCGGAGAGATGTGGCGACGGCGCTGGTCGGCCAACATAGGCCAGCTAGTTTTGGGGTTTCTGGGAAATTGGGGAAAGAACGAGGTGCGTGGCTGTATTTGCTGAGGCTGGATGTAAGATATCTTTCAGAGTTGTTTTTGTTCGCTCGCCCGAGGACCGATCATGGCCGCACAGATCAAAGCTGCTCGGGTGAAATCAAGAACGCCGGCGCGTGTGCGATTGACAGCTTATGAGTCTGATCAGGTCGCTCGGATCGCGGCCTGGAAGTCGCGACCACCGAATCCAGTGGGAGAGATCCTCGATCGGATCACTCTGCCGGGTGCGAAGCTCGTGGAAAAGGTCATCCCGGATGCGGTCGTCCGCGTTGCGATCGAGCAGTCTTTTCGGCTGGCCGTGTTGCTAGCGGGGCAAGAAGAGATCAAACGTCGAGGGGGCGTCGATGATCTGAGCGATCTAAAGAAGAAGCTGCTCGAGGATTGCGACCGTCTGGCTCTCGAGACGGGAGTGTTTTCTCAGGTCTTCGCAACGGTCGAAGGAGCCGTGACCGGGGCAGGCGGCGCGTTGACGACGCTGATCGACGTTCCGCTTCTTTTCATTTTATCGCTCTGGACGATTCTCAAAATCGGTCATTGCTATGGTTATCCACTTGATCAGCGGCAAGACCGGCATTTTGTGCTGGGACTGCTGGTCGCAGCGCTCTCGGGAATACCCGAGAGGAGAAAACAACGGCTCGACGCACTACACAAGCTCGAAGACTTGCTCGTAGCGGAAACCCAGCAAGAGATCGTGGCCGAAGAGATCATGTCGGTTCTCTTCCAACTGGAGATCTTCGACGAGATTCCGGGCATCGGAGCCATTTCCGGGGCGCTGCTCAACCTATCGTTCATGCGCCGGGTTGAAAACACGGCGCGGCGAGTGTTCCAGGAACGCTGGCTCAGGGATACCGGTAAGGTACGATCGATCGCCCCGGCGACCGCTGCCGGACACAACCTTGCAACCGGCTGGACGGGGACCGTGCGGCGAGTAGCTTATGCAGGATGCTACTGTGCGGGGTTTAGCGTGGCTTTGCCGGCATCCATTTTGCAAAGGTTGGTCTTTCGATCGAGTTAACCCGGCTTGCCCGTCTGCGGGACCGTTGATACAATCCGCCCCTTCCATACTGAAAGACACGGTCGCCCAAACGGCGTGGTCCGGGTTCGTTCACTTCTTCAGAGCTTTCTGCTTGAGCGCCACATTCGGCACGAAACCTGGCTCACACTGATTCTCCGCGCGGTGGTCCTGTACCAGCCGCAGGGGGAATGGGCGAGGGTATCCCGGAGAGCCTGGGATGGGCAAGTTAGCAAATCGGCGCGTGCAGGCCTTGCTTCTGATCTTGGGAATTGGTGCGCTTTCAGGATGCGTCGAGCGACGATACACGATTCGGACAGACCCGCCTGGAGCGACGGTCGTCGTGAATGGAGAAGAGATTGGTCCCTCGCCTGCGTCAAAGAGCTTCGTGTATTACGGAGACCGAAAGATTTCGTTGATCAAGGACGGCTACCAGACGAAGACGCTCATCCAACCAATCAAGGCACCCTGGTGGGACAACTACATCACCGAGTTCTTCACGGAGAATGTGGTACCGGTGTCGATGCGCGATGAGCGGGAATTCACGTACAAGCTAGAGCCTTTCAAAATGACTCCGCAAGGGGAGCTTCGCGATCGTGCCGAGAGTTTGAGAAGCGAGGCTCGCATCCTACCCAAGCCACGCCCTGGGGGGATTCTCGGATTCTTCGGTTTTACTGACTGAGCGGCGCCGCTGACTGAAAGTTGGATGGACAAAGGACGTCCGGCGAGCCGATTGGGAAAGAAGCTTGTTGGGATAGGGACGTCCGAACGAGGTGAACGGCCGTGAAGATTATCGTGGCCGCGGTCCAGATGCTTTCCGACGTGCTTGACGTCTCGGCCAACGTAGACCGAGCCGACGAGATGTTGCGACAGGCACGAAATTCGTCGGTCGAGCTGGCGGTGTTGCCGGAGCTTTTCAATACGGGCTACAGTCTGTGCCCGGATTTTGGTCCTTATAGCGAAACCGCCGATGGACCGACGCTTGAACATTTGCGACAGCGCAGCCGTCAGTGGCGGATGGCGATTGCGGCAGGATTTGTTGAGCGTGAGGGGCGGCATCTGTACGATTCGCTGGTTTTTTGCAGTCCCGACGGGAACATGCAGATTTACCGGAAGCGGAATCTGGTGTTCTGGGAGCGGTTTCGCTTCCGCCCCGGTCAATTGCCACTCGTTGTCGAGACTCCCTGGGGCCGAGTTGGTTTTGCGATCTGCGCCGACATGATTTACCGAAGAGTCTGGAGTGATTACCGCGGCCGGATCGACCTGGCGGTGGTAGCGGCGGCCTGGCCTGATTTCGCCGATCGCGAATCGGGGCGGAGGCACTGGCTGCTGGGACATGTAGGCCCGCTCTCCGGCGCCATTCCGGCCAAGGTCGCGATGGATCTCGATGTTCCCGTGGTCTTTGCCAATCAATGCGGCGTAACCCACACGAATATTCCGGTCCTGGGGACCAAGATCAAGGACCGGTTCTCCGGTCAAAGCAGCATCTGTGACGGCCGGCACGGCGTGCCGGTGCGAGCCGATCGTGAGCCTGCGCTACTCATTGCTCCCATTACTCTCCATCACCAGCGAGGATTGAAATCGTGGCGTTCTATGTCCCCCTCGGTCCCCGCGGCCTTATTTTCCGGCTCGGCACTTTCGTGATCGGAATCTGGGGCGGTCTCGTCTACCGGCTGGCGTATCACCGCCGCGTGATCAAGGTAAACAACCCAGAGCCGTTTCTGGCTGGGCGTTATGGGATTTATACGTATACACTGCCTGAGGATGCTGCCACGCTGCCGGGCCCGCTTTTACCAGCGGGGAGGGTGATCGAGATCGAAGCGGCTGCGCTGGCCTGACTCGAAGTGCATCACTTATCACGGACTGTCAAATCGAGTTTCGCGAGCGGCGGGGTGGGGAAGCGATGTCGCTCGAGAGTGAACCAGACGATCGCCAGCACGAGCCCACCCCCCCCAACGACCCAGATCGATTGCTGATTTGGCGGTTGCATTCCGATCACGATCAAACCGGTGCAGCCCACGGTGCTCACGATCGCCATGGGCCGATACCAGACGCCGAGATCCCACGGGCCCATGACGGTCCAGGTTTTACCATGAGCGCGCGCTCCCAGCGCAGCCGGGACGACGTAGGAAAGATAGAGGAAAATCGTGCACACCACCGTGATGGTGGCGTACACCGGCGTGTACAGGGTGAACAACGCAGAAGCCGCCGCAATGCTCCAGATGGCAACGGGGGGAGTGCGTCGCTTCGGGCAGACCCAGCGGATGGCCCGTGACCAGGGAAGGCCGCCGTCGCGCGCGAACGCATAAGCCATTCTTGATGCTGAAGTCAAAGTGGCAAGTCCGCAAAGATACTGGGCCACGACAATCGCCGCGACGGAGAAAACCCACAGCGGCCGGGGCAGGACGCTAGTCAGAATTCCCAGGAAAGCTCGCTCGCCTTGAGCGGCCGCTGCCGGCACGGCCGGAGCAGCCAGCACGACCACGCCCAGCAAGATCCAGCCGGCCACGCCCGAGATCAGAACCGAGCGCAACATTCCCCGCGGCACATTCTTGACGGCGCCGATTGTCTCCTCGGCGGCGTGCGCCGATGCGTCGAAGCCGGTGATCGTGTATGCAGGCAAAAGCAGTCCCTGTGCGAAGAGCAACTGCATTCTAATCGCGGCCGGCCAGACATTGCCACCGGCCTGGCCGCTAAAGTTCTCAAAAGTAACAAGGCGCGAAAGGTCGAGCCCCGGTGCAAACACCAGCAAACTTGCCGTAAGTACCGCGGTGACCAGCAGAATCCAGTAGCCGCTGAAGTCAGTCAAGCGAGCCGTCACGCCGATTCCAAGATGGTTGATCGTTGCTTGCGTGGCCGTGATCAGGAGTACGGCCAGGGCCTGGACGGGCAAGTTGAGCTCTTTGGGCAGGCCTTGGGGCAGCAACGACCCGATTACGAAGCGATAAGTTCCGACGTTGATTGCGGCAAGCACGGTGATGAGCCCTGCCAGGTTGAGCCAAGCCGTCAGCCAGCCCCAGCCGCGGCCGCCGAGAAGCGCTGCCCAGTGGTAAAGGCCGCCGGCGGTCGGAAACGCCGAGGCGAGCTGGCCCATGGTGGCGGCAACGGCCAGGGCAAAGAGAACCACCAATGGCCAGCCGATTCCGATTGAAGCTCCCCCGACGCTGCAAAAGCCCAGGTGAAACGACGTTACACCTCCCGCCAAAATGCAGATGATCGAGAACGATAGCGCGAAATTCGAGAAGGTTCCCAGTCGCCGGGCCAGCTCCTGGGAATAACCCATCTCATGAAGTCGCCCCACGTCGTTGCCTGAGTCAGGCTCCGCGGGGCGCGAGCTTGCAGGGGGCATCAGGCACCTCTCTCGGACTGCGCGATCACTGCGCCTACGAGCTCGAGAACCTGGTTCTTTACGGCGTGATCAATCTCGAATGAATCCTGGCCGGCCGGTAATCCCCGAGCTTCCAGCCACGACGCGAACTCGGGTGCCGGCTTCAAGCCGAAGAGCCGGCGGATCGCCAGGGCATCATGAAAACTGGTCGACTGGTAGTTGAGCATCACATCGTCGGAGCACGGCACACCCATCACATAATTACACCCGGCGGCCGCCAGGAGCACCAGCAAGTTGTCTGCGGAGTTCTGGTCTGCCTGAGCATGGTTTGTGTAGCAAATGTCGACGCCCATCGGTAGACCGAGCATCTTCCCCATGAAGTGGTCTTCCAGCCCCGCGCGGATGATCTGCCGCTCGTCGAACAAGTATTCCGGACCGATGAAACCGACCACGCTATTGACCAGAAATGGTGCGAACGCCCGGGCAACACCGTAAGCCCGAGCCTCGAGCGTGAGCTGGTCAAGCCCGTGATGAGCACCTGCGGAGAGTGCGCTTCCCTGCCCTGTCTCGAAGTACATCACATTCCTGCCAACCCAGGAGACGTTGCGCGAGTCGTGGTGCTCGAGCACGCGTTCCTGGCCCTCGCGCAACAGTGCCAGAGAGATGCCAAAACTGGAATTGGCCGCCTGGGTGCCGGCGACCGATTGAAACAGCAGGTCGATCGGCACGCCGCGCTCGAGGCAAGCAAGCTGCGTTGTAATATGGGCGAGACAACAAGACTGGGTCGGGATCGAAAGTGCCTCGATCAGGTCGTGGATTGCGAGGAGGACTGCGCTGGCAACCTCAGTGGACTCGGCCGCAGGGTTCACGCCGATCACGGCGTCGCCGCATCCGAAGAGCAAGCCGTCGACAGCGGAAAGCAGGATTCCGGTGATGTCATCAGAAGGGTGATTGGGTTGAATACGGATTCCGAGCACACCGCGCTGGCCCATCGTGTTGCGGCAGCGACTCACGATGCGGATCTTGTTCGCTGCAAGCACGAGGTCTTTGTTGCTCATCAGCTTCGTCACGGCAGCGACCATTTCCGGTGTAAGCCCGCCGGAGGCGGCTTCGAGCAGGGAGCTCTCCGTCTCGTCGTCGAGAATCCATTCGCGCAACTCGCCGACTGTGAGCCGGCGCAACCTTTGAAACACGGCTTGATCGTGCGAGCTCTGGATCAGCAGGCTGACTTCATCCAGAGTGGGATCGATGAGGGGATGGTCGGCGATTTCTTGTAGTGTCAAGCCAGCCAGCACGGATTTGGCTGCAACGCGCTCGCGCTCCGTCCGCGCGGCGATCATTGCAAGTTGATCGCCTGATTTTTCCTCGTTGGCCTTGGCAAAGACCTCACGAAGATCAGCGAAGACGAAACGCTCGCCGCCAAAGACGCTGAACAGGTTCATGGAAAGCTCCCCGGCGCGAGTCGGCCTTTGCGCCTGCCAAAAGCGCGGCGGTTGTGAATAGCTTGTCACTCTATGTTCTTGGCGATTGCCTCGCGATAGAGCTCCGCCAGCTTGTCGGCCTCGATATCGATGTCGAATCGCTGGCTGGCGCGCTCTCTTGCGTTCTCGCCGAGCCGGCGAGCGAGAGAGGGGTCGTCGAGAAGAGTTGTGATTGCGGCCTTGAGCGCAACGGGGTCTGCGGCAGGAACCAGAAGACCGTCTTTGCTGTGATCGATCAAGGTACGAAGGCCTTTCACGTCGCTGGCGATGCACGGAAGGGCGCGGGCCAGCGCCAGGGTGAGCATCCGCCCCGCATTTGCGCTCAACGCGGACTGGCAGTAGATGTCCAGCACGGACCAGAAATCAGGGCCGGCGATCGGATAATCGGTCACCGTGACCCGTTCGGCGATCCCGAGTTGTTTGGCCAGTTGGCGTAGAGCTGTTTGCTCGCGAGCGGCGCACGCGATCACGAACTCGACGTCATACCCGGCACCGACGACTAACCTGGCTGCTTCGGTGAAGACCGATAGCCCCGGACCTTCATCCTGAGCTCCTCCGGCGCCGATCACCGGTATTGTCCCGGCTGCAGGCGTTCGTGAGGTGGGGGCTTTTCCGGCGACGACTCCATGGGGGATGAGGGCAATCCACTCGTGTGGAATGCCGAGAGAGTGCTTGAGCTCGTCGGCCAGGTCGGATCCGGTAACGATCAGGCGACGGCACCACTTCCGGCTTAGCTTGAGACCGCGCTCAACGGTTGCAAAACCAGCCACTGTTTGAACGTAGGGAACCTGGCCTGCTTCGGACAAGGAAAGGGCCATGTCGACCATCTGATCGTCCAGGGCGTGCAGCAGATTGGGGCGGTCCAGCCGCGGGTCTGCCCAGATCAGCCGCCCTGCGAAGAGTCGCAGTATGCGTCGTTTGAGCGCGCGCGCTTCAAGGACCCTCGGGTCGCCGGAGAGATCCTCGGCTCTCGAGGCGCATAGCACCTGGATTTGAAACCCATGGTGTTCGAGGCGGTCGAGCAGGGGGGGTAACGGCCCTGCGGTGTCGTCGCCGGGCAGACGGCCATCGAGGATCAGCAGCCTTGTGGCCTCCGACATCAATTGTATCCATCCGTGTCAGAGTGGACGCTGCTGGTTTGTCAGGCTTGGGGCACAACTTGCTTCAATCGTTGCCGAACGTGATGACGCATCCATCCAGCCGTTGGAATCGGTCGCATGATGGTTTATACTGTCGTGAACGCAAAGGACACCCAGCCAGATGCATGGTAATGGAAAAGGACGCTGAGCCGACCGCATGAATTCTACCCAGATTACTGAGCCGACGGTCTCTGATCTCGACGAACTTGTTTCTCTCTCGAATCGGTTGATCGAAAACATCGCACTTGTTGTCCTTGGCAAAACCGAGGTGATCCGGCTTGCGGTGGTTGCGCTCTTCGCGGAAGGACATATCTTGATCGAGGACGTACCCGGCGTGGGCAAAACCCTGCTGGCACGGGCAATTGCCGCCAGTCTCGACTGTTCATTCCGGCGAATCCAGTTCACTCCGGACTTGCTCCCTTCCGATATCCTGGGCTCGAGCATCTATCATGCTCCTTCCGGCGAATTTGTGTTCAAGCCCGGCCCGGTCTTCGCGAACGTGATCCTGGCCGACGAGATCAACCGGACGACTCCACGAACCCAGAGTGCATTGCTGGAGGCGATGAGTGACCGCCAGGCGTCGATCGAGGGGCATACGTATCCACTCTTGCCTCCCTTCATCGTGCTGGCGACCCAGAACCCCTATGAATTCGAGGGGACTTACGTGCTGCCCGAGAGCCAGCTTGACCGGTTCATGCTCCGGCTGCGGATGGGCTACCCGGTACGCTCGGAGGAGCGCCGGCTTGTCGCGAACCACCGTGAAGGAGAGCCGGTCGACAGGTTGGGCGCGGTCTTGAGCGCGAGCGACGTGCTACAGGTTCAGCGGGGTGTGCGTGCGATCCAGGTTGACGATTCGATTACCGATTATCTGCTCGACATCGTGCATGCGACGCGTCGCAGCGAAGATTTGCACGTGGGTGTGAGCACGCGCGGGCGCTGACGCTTTACCGTGCGGTGCAGAGCCTTGCTCTGGTTTCGGGCCGCGGATATGTGATTCCGGACGATATCAAGGCACTAGCAGTTTCCGTGCTGGCGCACCGGGTTGTGGGGAAATCATTTCTTCAGGCAGGCGAGTTTGGGGCTTCCGAAGCGATTATCCGGGACATCGTTGACCGCACCCGGGTGCCGTCGTGATTGGTGGCGAGGCTCGAAAGCGGCGGGCTTGCGTTGCCCGGAAGAGAAGAGGCCGCAAATGAACGGCGACGAGAAGCCTCGATCGCGGCGGACGCAGGGCCGGCTGAGCCGACTGGCTCGCGGCGCTTTAGGCGTGCTCTGGCCGAGCCAGCGGCAGATCCTCACTCGCGAGGGGTTCATCTATTTCTGGGTGGCGGTCGGGCTGCTGGCGGCGGGACTGTTGCACCAGGTCAACCTCATCTTGCTCGTATTCACGCTCTCCGCCGGTCCGTTCGGGGCTTCGATCTTTGGCGGACGAGCGATGCTGCATCGGCTTTCCGTGCGCCGCCGGCTTCCCTCCTTCGTCTTTTCAGGCGAGCGGCTGGTCATCGATTACACGGTGGAAAACGGGCGGCGGTGGTTCGCCAGCCTGGCCGTGTTTCTGGATGACAGTCTGGTGCCGATCGAGTCTTCGCCGCCGGGAGCGACCAGCGTCACACCGGGCGTGTTCTTTGCCCGCATAGCCGGTCGTGACCGCCTTCACAAGCGCTGGCAATCCAGGAGCCCGTCCCGGGGCAAGTACCAGCTTCGCGATCTTGATCTGGGCACCCGTGCACCATTTGGACTGGTCGAGCACCGCGTGACGATCGGAATTCCGGATCAGATGACCGTGTACCCGAGGATCGGGCACCTGACCCGCCGCTGGTTCCAGATCCAGCGGCCGGCGACGGAAAACCGACAGGGCCAGCGCCACGATCGTTCGGCGCAGCAGGTCGAGTATCATGGACTGCGCAATTACCGCTCGGGTGACAGCCCGCGGTGGATCCATTGGCGAACTTCAGCGCGGCGCGGCGAGCTGATGGTCAAGGAGTTCGAGCACCAGAACGAGCAGGACCTGGCAATTCTGATCGACCCGTGGCTGCCCCCGTCCCGTGCCAGCGTCGAGCAGAGAGAAACCGTCGAGCAGGCAATCTCGTTCGCGGCCACCCTTTGCATCGAGACCGCCCGTCATCACGGGCGCAGGATCATTCTGGGCTGGACCGGGGACCCGCCGGGTGTACGACAGGGACCCGCCTCGGTCAAGCTGTTGCACGAGCTTCTGGAACAGCTCGCGGTGATGATGCCGGTAACTGAAGGTGGGCTGGCCGCGTTATTTGACATCATGCCGCCGGCCGCGTTGCGTGAAGCACTTCTGGTCATTGTTTCCACGCGTTCGATCAATCTGATCGAAGAGGCGGAACGATCGTCGCGGTTTTCGGGGACATCGGCCCGGGGCCTGCTGGGTCGGGTTTTGATGCTGAATGCGACGCAGGGAGATCTCTCCTCGCTCTTTCAGTTTGACGACGAGACCGCTCGCGACCTGCTCCAGCAGCGCCAGAGCAGTGCGATCAAGGACCGGCGGCAGAGCCAGGCTGATCGGCGGCGTGGATTGAGCGGCAGCCTTGACCCTTCGGAAGCGACCCAGTCGACCCACGACTCTGGAGAGGACCAGCCGTGAACAGCTACCTGGTATACCGAGGGAGCTGCTACCTGATGCTCTTTGTCGCCACCATGGCGCTCGTCGGCGACAGCCCCGAGGGACAGTTCGCCAAGCTGCTGGCGATGGTTGTCGCGGTCGCGGGGGCTGTTGCGTTCTATGGTGTCGATCGAAAACAGTTCCTGGTGCTGCCGCGGCAGGTGGCCAATGTGCTGGCGATCGCGACGCTGGGCGTTCTGTACTTCGAGCACAGGATGGATGAGACGCAGCGGATTCCGGCGCTGGCCCACTGGCTGGTCTACCTTCAACTGATCAAGTATTTCCTTCCCAAGACGGCCGAAGACGACTGGTTCCTATTCTTGCTGGGACTCATCCAGGTATTGATCGGTTCGGTTGTCAACCAGAGCGACCAGGTTGGCACCTGGCTGTTTCTGTGGGCCATGCTTGCGATCTGGGTGCTGGGGCAGTTCTTCCTGCAGCGCGAAGCTCTTCGATTCTCGGGCAAAGCAGTTTCAGCCCGCACGCCGTGGCAGGGAGCTCACCGGGAATTCCAGGCTCCTTCGGTCGATCCTTATCGAGGGCTCTTTGATTTTCCGTACGTGGCCGCAACCGCGAGAGTGATGGTCACCACATTAGCCCTTGGAGGGTTGTTCTTCGTGGTGCTGCCCCGCCAGGGCGGCGCGACCCGGAATCAGTCCGGGTCTCCGATGGCGCGGCATCTCTCGGGTTTCGACGAGGAAGTGCAGCTCGGCCAGCTTGGCGAAATACTCGAGAACGATTCGGTGGTCATGATCGTCCAGCTCACGGACGAGAACGGCGACGTCATCCAGCTTGAAGAAGAGCCGCTCTGGCGTGGCGTTACCATGCTGCACTACGAGGGGGGGCGGTGGATCCGCCAGGCCAAAGGGACACAGGCGGTCGTCAGTTTCAAACGTGACAAGCGGCTCAAGGGTAAACTCATCCGCCAGCGGATCAAGCTCGAGCCGATTGATTCGCCGACGTTGTTCGGGATCCGTCCCATCTTGAACGCGGTCTCCGTACTTGATCGTTCTCAGCCGAGCTTATCCAACAACGACGGCACACTCTTTCGCTCCGATCTCTTAAGCGGCGAATACGATTATGAGGTGACCTCCGATCGCGACCCCGAGGGCTACCAGATTCACGAGTCACCGCCGCCGAGCGAAAAAGACGATGTGTTCCTGTCGATGCCTGCCGGCTTGCGAGAGAAGCTGAAGGCGATTGCCGAGCCGATTGTCGCGGGCATCGATCCGCAGCGGTCTGACGCCGTGAAAGCGCGCGCGCGGGCGCTCGAGGCATACTTGCGGGAATCGGGTCAGTTCAGTTACACGCTGCAGATGGACGTATTCAACCGGAAGCTCGATCCGGTCGAGGATTTCCTGGTCAACCGCAAGGCGGGGCATTGTGAGTATTTTGCGAGTGCGCTGGCCCTGTTGCTGCGGTCGGTGGGCATCCGATCTCGAATCGTCAACGGCTTCAAGGGAGGTGACTGGAACGAGTTGACGAAAGACTTGAACGTGCGGCAGAAGCATGCCCATAGCTGGGTGGAGGCGTACGTGGGGCACTCGAACAGCCCCGACTCGCTCCCGCTGTGGGTCACTCTCGATCCCACGCCGGTCGCCGCGCGACAGAAATCGATTGCCCGAGTCGGCGGCCTGGCCGGAAACTTCCGGCCCCTCACCGATTCGCTGCGCCATATCTGGATCTTCTACGTCGTCGGCTACGATGCAGAACGGCAAGACAAGTTGATCTACGCGCCGATGCGCACGATTGCCAGTGAGATAAAGACTCGATTCGTGAATTTGGGCGCGCAATTGCGGAGGTGGTTCGCGAATATCTTTCATTTTGAGAACATCGAGTCGTTCATCAGTCCACGAGGATTCTTTGTCTCGTTCTTTGTATTACTTCTATTAGCCGGTGCGGTGAAAGTCGGGTCCGACTGGTTCCGGCGCATGGTGCGCTCGCTGCGAGGCCCAATTCCCGACTCGGCCTTGCTGATCTCGGGTACTCTCTTCTACCGGCGGTTGACGGAGATGCTCGCAGAACTCGAGCTCAAGCGGCTGCCGACCGAAACTCAGAGCGAGTTTGCCAACCGAGCCCAACAATACCTGTCCGCCCGTGGAGCGGAGGACAACTCGGTCTCGGATATTCCTCGTGAAGTTGTCGACGCTTTCTATCAGGTTCGCTTTGGTCATCTCCAGCTCGAGCCCGAGTCTCTGGAAACGATTGATAACCAGCTCGACGCACTGGAAACGCGTTTGAAGGTATAGTGATTTTTTGTTTAGTCAGGCGATCGCCGCGGCGCAAGAGAATAAGCGTTTGCACCCCTTGAGCGCGGCATTGCGGCAGGGTGCTTGGTCTAGAGGATTCAGGGATGCGTGTGGGAATCGTCGGTTTTGCCGGAAGCGGGAAGAGCACGCTGTTTGAGCTGCTCACGGGAACTACCCCGGACCCTGGTAGAGTTCATTCGGGGCAGGCGGGAATTGCCACCCTTCGCGACGGGCGGCTGGATTACCTGGCGTCGCTGCACAATCCCAAGAAGGTGACGCCGGCTTCGGTCGAGTTTCTCGACACGCCTGGTCTGTTACCTGGCACTCACGCCGATAACCCCCAGCGGCTGGCCTTGATCCGCGAAGGGGATGCGCTGCTGATTGTCTTGAACGGCTTCTCCGGCCAAGACTCGGCAGCTCAGCTCGCTTTATTCCGCGATGAAATGCTCTTTGCCGATCTCAGTGTCGTGACGACTCGCGTCGAGCGGTTGGAAGCCAGTCTGAAAAAACCTCGGCCCGACCGAGAACTGGTTGCGAAGGAGCTGGAGATTGTCAAGGCTGTGCGCGGGGTCCTGGAAGAAGGCAAGACCGTCGCCTCGCTCGACCTTTCGGCGGAAGACAAGAAGCCTCTTCGCTCATTCGGCCTGTTGACCGACAAGCCCGACGTGGTGGTTCTGAACAACGTCCAGGGAGAGCAGGTTCCTGACGCGCTCGGAGGCGTTGCCCGAGGAGCACTGGCGATTGACGCGAAGCTCGAACTCGAGCTTTCGCAACTCGATGCCGAAGAACGTGCCGCATTCATGACGGACATGGGTGTCGGTGAGCTGGGCAAGGATCGAATCATCCGCCAAGCCTACGATGCTGTCGGTATCATCACGTTCTTTACTGCGGGCGATCCCGAAGTACGGGGCTGGAACCTCGAGCGGGCGCCACTGCGGTTGCCGCCGCCGGCAAGATCCACACCGACTTGGCCAAAGGATTCATTCGCGCCGAAGTCACTGCCTACGATGATCTTTACGCGGCTGGTTCGGTCAAGGAAGCCAAGGCCAGGCATCAGCAACGCCTGGAAGGGAAGGACTACGTGATCAAGGACGGTGACGTCGTCTATTTCCGCAGCGCCGTTTGAGCTGCAGCCGGCGAGATGTTGGGAGTTCGCAGGAGCATACCCGAAGACAGGGCCATATTTCGTCTGGGGAGAGCGTCGCGATTGGCCCGCCAGAGTGCGTCAGCCAGGTCGATTGTGCCGTAGACGCGAGACGCGACGTCCTCGATCGATTCCCTGGGCAGGGTGATCGTGAAGGCTGAGCGAGGGTTGTGCGCGGAAGCAGTCTTTTGTGCTGGAATCTTGCTCTTTCGAGGTCCCTGGGGTACGCGCACGGTAACATTGCTCTGCGCGTTCTGGGTGCTGCGAAGGGCCCCAGGCACGGAGGAACCTGCTCTGGGCTGCCGCGTGGATGAGCGAGGCCGGTGTAGCTGGGTGCGCGGCAAGTCGCGCTGAAACAGGGCGACAGCGAAGAAGCATACGATCAAAACGCTCAAAACGATGCTAGGTCCTGCTTGGCGGCTCATGGCTTTCGACTGTTGGAGAACGCTCAGATGCAAAACAGCAAGCCGTAATCGCAAGGATCGACGGGAATTCGCTTCAACTTGATTGATTCCGGCTTGATTGGCCCTTTTCTCTAACCTGGCGGTGAACTCTGCGCACTCGGAAGCGTAGAGATGAAGGTGGGAGTTGGCCTGCGGTGTATGGTTGGATGGCGTGTGATTTCACAGCCAGAAGATTGGTCAAGCCGTAGCGAAAAGTCCGAAAATAGGGATGCAGGCGCGACTCAGGTTGTGTGCCGGGGTTGGCTGAAAGGGAGCGTAACTGGCGATGCGCTGGTGTCGATCCGATTAATTACGGGTCGTTGATGCCCTTGTCCCCTAAGGATATCGCGGCTAAGATGAAAAAGACTGAGTTTGGACTCTGATCAGATCGAATGGATCTCAAATCAGGAACAGAACTCCATGCCCCGAGTTGCATTTCGGCCCTTGGTTTTGATCGGGATTCTGGCTTTGATGGCGGTGGTGGTTGGGGCTCAAGCTCCCGCCCCTCAGTCGGAAGATCAGGAAACTGCCCGCGTTGTGGTGCAGCTTCTCGAGCGGATTCACATCGCTCGTCCCCAGATCGATGACGCAATCGCGGCCAAGTGGTGCGACAACTTCATCAAAGAGCTGGATCCGGCCAAATACTACTTTCTCAAAGCCGACGTTGAGGAATTCAAGAAGGAAGCCAACACCCTCGACGACCAGATCAAAGAGGGAAACGTGGATTTCGCCAAGAAGGTGCTCGCTCGCTATTTGACGCGTCAAGACGAGCGGTTCAAGACCCAGATGGATCTGCTCAAGGAAAAGTACGATTTCACGGTCGATGAATACCTATCGGACGACACCGAGAAGATGGATTTTCCGGTCGACAAAGCCGAGGCTGATGCCCGGCTGCGCAAGAAAGTGAAATTCGACTTGCTGTACTCGAAAGTCGTCGAGGATGTGAGCGACGAAGAGGCGGTGAGGAAGTGGACGATCCGTTACAGAGATCGTAACAGGCAAGCCCACCAGATCGATTCCGGCGAGCTGCTGCAAGCGTACTTGACGAACCTGACCCGGGCGTTTGACCCCCACTCTGCGTATCTGGGGCCCAAAGACTGGGAGGACATGTACAACCAGCAGCTTCATCTGTCTCTCGAAGGAATTGGCGCCCAGCTTCGGTCGGAGGATGGATATGCCATCGTGACCGAGATCGTGCCCGGGATGGCCGCCGACAAGGACGGCCGGCTGCAGCCGGAAGACAAGATCATCGGCGTCGAGAAGGACGGTGAAACGATCGACCTGGTCGAGAAGAAGCTGAACGATGTGGTCCGCTACATCCGGGGGCCGCGGCACCAAAGTGCGGCTCATTGTCCAACCGGATGGAACCAAGGAAAAGCGGATTTATGAGCTCACTCGGCAGAGAATCGAGCTGAAGGAACAGCACGCCAAGAGCAAGGTGATCGAGGCCAAGGCCGACAATGGCAAGGCGCTGAAGATCGGCGTCATCAGTCTGCCTGCCTTTTACGGCGACACCACGGCGATTCTCCGCGGCGATCAGGATGCCGTCAGTGCGACCACGGACTGCCGCAGGATATTGACCGAGTACCGGGCAAACGGTATCGACGCAGTCGTGGTGGATCTGCGTCAGAACGGCGGCGGACTGCTCGACGAAGCCAAGACCGTTTCGGGGCTGTTCATCGATACCGGCCCCGTCGTTCAGGTCAAGGAACTGGGGGGCATCAGGCATCACGACGATGACGAAGAAGGAACCGCGTGGGATGGCCCGCTCGTCGTCTTGATCGACAAGTTCAGTGCCAGTGCGTCGGAGATCTTCGCCGGCGTGATCCGCGATTACAACCGAGGATTGATCATCGGCGATTCCAGTACTTTCGGCAAAGGCACCGTGCAGCAGATCGTGATGATCGGGGAACACATGCGTCATCGCGGGACCGGTTCATCCAACCGGGGCGTCCTCAAACTGACCATTCAGCAGTTCTATCGCGCCAACGGCGAGAGCACGCAGATCAAAGGCGTTCCGCCCCACATCCACATTCCTTCGATGAATGATCACCGAGATTTCGGCGAAGGGAAGATGGACAACAGGCTAGACTTCGACAAGATTGGCGACCTGGCTCACGATGATTATCACCGGGTCCCCGCCGACCTGGTTAGTGTCCTCGAGAAACGTTCGCTGGAACGACGGCAAGCCGATCCCAAGTTCAAGAAGCTCGACGAGCAGATCCAGAAGTTCATCGAGCGGAAGGCCCGGCATTCGATTTCGCTGAACGAGGCGAAGTTCCGATCGGAATACGTTCCTGAAGATCCCGAGGAAAAAGCGGCCGACGAAAAGGCCAAGAAGGCTCTCAAGAAGAAGAAGTACACCGAACGCGAGGTGTGGACCTCTGATTTCTACAACGACGAGGTCATTCACATCGTGTGCGACTACTTGACCCTGGGATCAAAAGTCCTGGCGTCGGCCCCTGAGCGTGCTCGAATTGCCGGGCAGTGATTTTGATGGGGCCGGCCGATTGGAGACCTTCGGTCTGGCGGGGAGGGCGGGGTCGGAGACCCGCGCCCAACCGAAAGGAAATCCCTTCGCGGAGCGAAGGGCGACTATGAGTCGGGGTCGGTGACCCGCGGCCAACGAGAGTGATGCCTTTTAGTTCGCTGGCGGGGGTGTTGCGCGAATCGTGCGGACGAACGCGATCAAGTCGGCAAAGTCGCGGAGCGTCAGCACCTTCTCCAGACCTTCCGGCATCAACGAAACTCCGGTTGATTGGACCTGCTCGATCTGCTCTCTGGGAATCGCGTCGGTTGCGCCTTCCGATCGTTTGAGAACAATTGCGCTGGCCGATTCCTCGGTAATGATGCCGGAGATCACACGCCCCTGCAAGGTGGCCACATTGTAATTCACGAAGTTCGGAGCCACCTCGCGGTTCGGGTCCAGAATGTGCACCAGCAGATCTTCGGGCGAACGGCCTGTCACGGTCGCCAGGTTCGGACCGACATCAATGCCGCGGCCCTCGGCTTGATGGCATGTCGCACAGACCTTGGCAAAGATTTCGCGGCCCCGCTCGCGGCTGCCCGCGATCTGGAGCGCCTGGCGGTATTCGCTCACCACGTGCGCTCGATCGCGCGACGGCACGGTTCCTGACGCCAGGAGCTTCTGGGCACGACTGCGAAATCCCGGGTTGGAATGGGACTCTAACCGGCGCAAGCGAGAGAAGTCGACGTCGGATGGAGCAATCGAGCGGGCTTCCATGGCACCCAAGATTGCCTCGATTCCTTCCGGTCTACCGAAGAGCACCTCCGCGGCCTCACGGCGCACCGATGGACTCATGGCTTTCCACCGGTCGAGGATCTCGGCGGAGGCAGATCGGTCCAGAAAGCCGGCCATCGCCTGCAGCGCTGCGAGTTGAACGACGGTCGGTTCGCGCACGGCAAGCAAGTCCGGAAGCACATGGCGAGCCATCTTCCGATCACCAAGGCCGAGCAGCCGGATGGCCGCGAGCCGATCGTCAAGCGGACCGCTGGCAACGGCAAGATCGGTGGCCTCGGCCAGTAGTTTCTTAGCCGGCGGCAAGGAATTCGAAGCGACCATCGACTCGAACGAACTGCCGCTGCGCGTCTGGCCGCGTGCGAAGGCCAGTAACGCACGCATCAGGCCACCGGAGGCCACGCCCGCGACTCGCAGCCTGTCGAGGAACACTCTGGCTTCATCGGGCTTGTGTCCACACCCGACGAGAAACCCCAGCTCGTCGATCCAAGATTGGCCCGGACCGCTCAGAAGGAAGGCGTCTTGCTTTGCAAGGACGTCGAGGAACGCGAGTGGATCGCCGGCAATCGAGTACAACACGGCCGTTCGCGTCCACTGGCTGGTAGCGTCCTTCCTGGCGATCGACTGGAGCGCTTGCAGTACACGACGATTGTTCTTGAGCTCACCGAGCGAGAAGGCAAGCTGAAAACGCACCATGGGATCGGCGTCATCGGCAAGGGCCAGGATTTTGTCGAGGAGACCGGGCTCATTCGGGAGCCGGGCTTCCACCAAGCGGATCGTTGCTTCGCGCACCCGCGGCTCAGGATCGGCCAGGCTGAGCTCGATCGAGCCGGCATCCAGGGACGAGAGCAACTCGAGCGTCCAGATCGCGTGAATGCGGCCCAGGGCATTGGGCCGCTGCCGGACCAGGGCACGCAGCAGCGGAGTGACCGAGCGATCCTGTTGTTCGAACAGCAAGCGCTGGGCCGTCTCGCGCCACCATGCGTCGGGGTCGGCCAGAAGCTCCACGAGCGCGGCCGTACTCATACCGCCCGGCCTCGTGCGCTGCGGCGGGCCCGCGCGTTGGCGCCGGAATAAACCAGCGCATAAAGGCGGCCGCGATCGCGCCCGCTCGTGAGGTCGAGGTGTTTCTTGATCGGCTCCGGTATCGATACGGGATGCTCGATCGTCTCGCGATACATGTCGAGGATGAGCAGCGTTCCCTCGGGTGTATTGGCGAAATTCACGGGACGGAACCAGTTGTCAGCCGAGGCAAGAAACTCGGTTTTTTGGTCGGCCCGACGGGCGCGGTACGTGGCACCGTCCATTTCGAGGACCTTGCGATGGACAAGATTGCCGCCGACATCCCCGATGAAGGCATTGCCGCGATACTCAGCCGGGAGAGCTGAGCCGCGATAGATGGTGATTCCGGTCGCGGACGTGAAGAAGCCGGTCGCAAACAGCTCGGTTCTGGGCAGCCGTTTCAGCATGGCGGGATCGGCGACTCGCTGGCGGGTTCGTACCACGCGCCAGGGCTCCGGGGGGCTGATCCGATACACGGGCGAGGCCGGCCCTTCCGCGGCAATGTCGAGAACAACAGGCGGTGGAATCAAGTTGAAATTGCGCTCGAGATAATGAGAAGGCAGAACGATCTGGCGGATGTGATTGCTGTTGCTGCAGGTGAAGCGATGTCCCCAGTCGTCAAAGGAATGACCGAACTGTCCGCCTCCTGAGATCGCTTCGAAAGCGGAGCCATCGGGCCTGAAGCGGAAGTCGCGTCCTCGAACGGAGACTGGTGGGCTCTGGGGTCGCGAGCGATTCTGAATCGTGCCGCCGTTTATGCTCGCAACGCCATAAATCCAGCCATCCGGTCCCCACAGCAGCCCGTTCAAGAGGCCCTGAACGTTGTCGGTACCGAAACCTGTGAACATCACATTTCTGACGTCGGCAATCCCGTCGCCATTCGTGTCTTTGGCATAGATGATCTCGGGGGCAACCGCAACGAAGACACCGCCTGAATAGGGAACGATTCCGGTGGGCCACGAGAGTCCGTCCAGGAAAATCGTGCCGCGTCTCGAACCGGCCGTCTCCGTCGTGGTCCTCAAGCCGGGTCACCCGGCCGCTGGGGTTCTTCTCGGGAAACGGATAACCTCGCATCTCGACGACGTACAAGCGCCCGTACGCATCAAAGCAAGCGCTGACGGGGTTCATGACCATCGGCTCAACGGCAACGGCTTCCAGGTGAAAGCCGTCGTGAATCCGGAACGATTTGATAGCCTCTGCCGGCGAGCGCGGGGGGATTCGGGGCAGCTCCCTGGCGAGCTCATCGTCCTGAGCGGCCACGGCGGAGGCGGAACTGGTCAGGAGCAGGGTCAGCAGGAGGATCGTTGATCGCAGCGATGGTCGTGGTCCGCGGTTGACGGTAATCGTCTTGGACATCATCCCGCTCATCCCTGGATTGCATTGGTTCGGCCCAAGGCGATGTCGAAGTCGCCGACGGCCGGAACGAGCATGGCCATCAGGGCGAAGCCGTAAATTGCCGGCGCTCACGAGGAAGGCCGCCATGATGTCTCCGTTCAACAGGCTGGTTATGCAATAAAACGTCCAGAAAGGAGTGAGGAGGGCAACGAGGGTGATTGCGCGAGATGGATTCTTGGCGCCCATTGAGCCGAAGAGAGCCACGCTGCCGGCCCCGATGAAAATCATGAAGGAGAGAAGCTGACGAGCGACCTCCTGCCGGTTCAGCATGATCAGGAACGCACACAGCAAAATACCGACCATCAGGAAGAAGATGGTTCCCAGACTGTGGGCGACGGCGGTGCGACTGCTGGTGTAGGTGATGGCTGCATGAAGCCCGAGCATCGCAGCAAAATGGCAAAAGAGAAGGAAATCAATCAGGAAAAACACCAGGTTCTCGCCGCTCAACATTCCCATGAAGGCCATCACGATCGCCGTGATGGCCGGCAGGGCGATCATTTCCTTGCTGTTATAGAGAATTCCGTAGAGCTTGCCGTAGATGAACTCCTTGGGCGTGAGCTCCGACACCAGCAGCAAATCGAGTGCGCCGGTGTCGCGCTCGCTGGTGAGTGCCGTGACGCCCTGGGCATTGACGAGAATAAGGCTCAGAATCGTCAGGCCGATCGGAATGAGCGCGATTCCGGTCGCGAGCGGGTTTTGCAATCCGGCTCCCAGAATGGAAAAGAAGACCATTCCGAGAGCAAAGAGCAGGACGTAACACCCCTTGATGATGAGAGGCTTCGCTCCGTAAGCACGGGTCATCAGCTCGCGCCAGAGGATCGGGTTGGACCACGGATGGCGATACCGCTTGGGAGCCGCGGCGATGCGGCGGTGAGTGCGCCTGGGGACGTGCAGCCCGGTCGTTGGTGATTCCTTGCCGGGTAGTCCCACCTCGTGAGGAGCCGGTCTCAGCTCTTTTGCGGAAACGGCCACACCGCCGCCGCTGTCGAAACTGGCGCTGCCATCGACGAATGCCGCCTGGGCCGCCCCGACGGTTGCTCGACCGACCGAGACCGATGCCTCGGCCGGCACCTCCTCGACTTCGACCAGAGTTTCGATTCCCTCGGCTTCCGCTCCTTCTCGAAGCTCGCGGGGCTCATTTTTGCCGGGATTCCATACTCGCAGCTTCCAGGTTCCAAAGGCAACAAGCACAGCCGCGAACGTCAATCTCGCGCTGACATACACCACGCTTGTCGCTCGCACCACGGCCGTGAGCTGCGTGCTGTCGGGATAGAGAACCGCCAGCATCGCGCGGTAAGGATTGAGGACCTGCGCAAGAGGCACGTCCATGACCCTGAGCTCCGGGAACAAGAACGCGAATATCTCCACGCCCGTGACCGAGAAAACCACCATCAGGATGGTCAGCGAGATTGACTGAAAGGTGCGGTCACGCCAGAGCGCAATCAAGAGCCCAAGAGCACCTCCTGCCACTCCGGAAGCGGCTGTTACTGCGAAGAGATTGACCACCTGGCCGAACGAGATACCGCCGAATAGCGCACACAGCGACACCAGCGCGATACTTGCCGCCAAAATCGTCAAAATGTTCAAAAGCCCTGCAACCAGTTTTCCCAGCACAATCTCCAGATCGGAGAGATCCGTCATCATGAGGAGTGTGAAGGTCCGGCGATCTTTCTCGTAGGAGATAGCGGCCGCCGTGAACAAGGGCGCGAAGAAGAGTACCAGCGTCAACTGGAGCATCGCGAACATGTAGTAGAGGACGCGGCCGAATCGGGCCATGACTCCCAGCTCGTGCACGTCCTGCCAGCCCATGAGCCACTGCCATGCTGTCCAGAGGAGGATGAATAGAAAACAGGAAAACGAGGCGCGCCAAAGGTAGTAGCGCAACGGCCGAGGGGCCGTCAGAACCTCGCGGGCGATGATCGGTCCGGCAAACAAGGACAGGCCTCCAACATCGGCAATCAATCGGCTAGGGAATCGCGGACCGGGATCCAAGCGGTGGAAGGGCACTCCGTTGTGAATGCGCGGCACGCCACCACCAGAGACTACGCCGCGAAATGGGCGGTTTGTTCGATTTCTCGAACAGATTCTTCAGCCTTCAGTTTACCAGATGGTGAATTCCCCTACCAACACGAGAGATGCGCCGGCGAGGGATGAGGGAAAGGCCTTATTGAATCGCCTTGGCCAACAACTGCGCCTACTTATCGCCCATTACTGCTGGGCGCCGTCAAGTCAAGGCTTGCGTATCGGGCCTCACCGTTGTTTGCATGAATCGCGCCGGGCACCGCCCAGTCTGGGGCTTTCCGGATCGCCTCGGTTGACATCGCCTCGGGCCGGCCCCGGCGGCTGGTCAATCCGTCCACCACGTAGAAGAACACCGGCGTCAAGAAGATGCCGAAGAGAGTCACGCCGAAGGCGCCCCAGAGGACGGCGGTGCCCAGCGAGCGGCGCATCTCGGCGCCTGCGCCCGAGGCGAAGTACGGTGGTAGCATGTGGATGAAGCACGCTGAGGTCATCAAGATCGGCCGGAGGCGGGTTACCGCGGCCGAGATGATAGCCTCCGCGCGAGCCTTGCCCGACTCGCGCTGGTGCTTGGCGAACTCGACGATCAGAATGGCGTTCTTGCAGGCGAGGCCGACCAGGACCACGAAGCCGACCTGGACGAAAATGTTGACGTCCATGCCACGAAATGCGATTCCCGCCAGTGCGGCTCAACAAGCACATCGGCACGACCAAGATTACCGCCAGGGGCGTGGACCAGCTCTCATACAGACCGGCCAGCACGAAGAAGACCAGCACCGCCCCCAGCACGAATGCGCTCGACGGGTTCTGCCGCAGGTCACTGAACTGCTCGATCTTGCTGGCCTGCTTCTGCAGGTAGGAGAGCTCGGTCCACTCGTAGATCATGGAGCGCGGCAGCTCCTTGGCTGACAAGCTTTCCATGGTGCACAGGACGTCGCTGGTGCTCGCCCCCGGCTGCCAGGTGCCAGTGATCGTCGCCGCGGGCAACATGTTGTATCGCGTGATTGTCACCGGGCCGGCGGACTCGCGGACATCCACCACGGCGCCCAGCGGCACCATGTCGCCGTCCGAGTTGCGGACCTTGAGCTGTTTGATGGTTTCGGCATCCACGCGGAATGGGGCGTCGGCCTGAACGTTCACCTGCCAGGTGCGGCCGAAGCGGTTGAAGTCGTTGACGTAGTAACTGCCCAGAAACGCCTGCAGCGCATCGAAGACGTCCGTGATCGCCACCCCCATTGTGCGGACCTTGGTCCGGTCGATGTCCGCGTAGAGCTGAGGCGTCCGCGCTCGAAAGCCGTTGAACAGGCCGACCAAGCCGGGCTGCTGGTTAGCCTTGGCGACCAAATTGTCTGCTCGGGCCTGCAGCGCGTCAAAGTTGGCGTCGCCGGTTGTTTCCACCATCAGCTTGAAGCCGCCGGCATTGCCGAGGCCGCGCACCGCCGGCGGCCCGAAGACGAGCACGCGCGCCTCCGGTACCTCTCGCTGGACGCGTGCGCGAAGACGGCCCGCGATGGCCTCGCCCCTTAGCAAATTGCCCTGCCGCTGGTGGAACGACTTGAGGATGACAAACATGTTGCCGTAGTTCGAACTGTTGGTGTTCAGGACGAACGACATACCCGGGACGGCCATCGTGTGAGCAACGCCGGGCTCTTCGAGGGCGATCTTCTCGACCGCCTGGGTCGCCTCGACGGTGCGCTCCAGCGAGGCGGAATCGGGCAACTGGATGTTCACAACGAGATAGCCCTTGTCCTGGATGGGAACGAATCCGCCGGGGATGCGAGTGAAGCCGAAACCTGTTAAACCAATCAGGCCGACGTAGATGAGGAGAACAATGATGCTCTGGCGGAGGCACCGGCCCACGGTCTTGCCATAGGCTTCTGTCGTGCGCTCAAACACCCAGTTGAACGCTGCAAAGAACTTCGCCAACATCCAGTTCACAGGTCGGATGACAAGCCGACCAACGGCACCGCCCGCGATGGCGCCCGGGAGGAACAGGACGAGGTTGATGCCCCACGAGAGCAGTGTGGCCTTGAGTCCGCCGGGTGCCGGCTCGCCGGCCTCGTCGCTCGAGGGTAGTCCCAGCCAGGCGCTCAGGACGGGTGCCAGCAACCATACGAAAGCGACCCCGCCGAAGCCGGCGAAGCTCCACCATGGTAGCGCCTCCTTGCCCTGGTCGCCGTGTGTGCCGGGCTTGCGGCCGGCAAAAATCCAGGCTGCCCGGGCGGGGGTCATGGTCATCGCGTTAATGGCCGAGATGATCATCGAGACCGAGATGGTCAACGCGAACTGGCGGAAGAACTGGCCGGTGATTCCGCCCAGAAAGGCGCTCGGCACCAGCACGGAACTGAGCACGAGCGTCATGGCGAGGATCGGCCCGGTGATCTCGTTCATGGACTTGATCGTGGCTTCGCGGACGGGCAGGCCCTTGTCCAGCCAGCGCTCGATGTTCTCCAGGACAACGATGGCGTCGTCGACGACGAGGCCGATGGCCAGCACCAGCCCAAACAGCGTCAGGTTGTTCAGGGTGAAGCCCATCGCGCTCATGACGGCGAAGGTTCCGACCAGGGACACCGCCATATCGATCACGGGCAGGAGCAGGGCTTTCCAGTCTTGCAAGAACAACAGGATGACGATTCCAACGAGGATGACGGAGTCGCGCAGCGTATGGAACACCTCGTTCACGGATTCGCGGATGAACGGTGTGGTGTCGTAGATGACGGCGTAATGGAGCCCCGGGGGAAAGCGAGTCTCCAAATCCCGCATCTTGGCCTTGATGCCCTCGGCGGCGTTCAGTGCGTTCGAGCCTGGCAGCAGAAAAACGACAACTGCCGGTGACGGCCGACCGTCGAGCCGCCCGAGCGTGTCCTGGTTTCGGGCACCTAACTCGGTGCGGCTCACGTCCCTGAGGTAGGTGACTTCGCCATCGGAGCCGGTATTGAGAATGATGTCGGCAAACTGCTCTGCTTCGACCAGGCGGCCGAGGGTGCTCATGGTGTACTGGAAGTCCTGGCCAGTTGGGACCGGCGGCTGGCCGATACGGCCGGCCGCAACCTGGACGTTCTGCTCGCGCAGGACGCGGATGACGTCGCCGGCTGTCAAGTTCCGCGACTGCAGCTTGTCCGGGTCGAGCCAGACCCGCATGCTGTAGTCCTGTTGCCCGAGGATGGCCACGTCGCCGACGCTCTCCACCCGGGCGATTGCGTCCTTGACCTGAACCGTGGCGTAATTGCTCAAGTAGAGGGAGTCATAGCGGGGGCGGCCGGTCTCCGGGTTGTCATCGGAATACAGATTGATCGCGAGCAAAACGTCGGGAGACCGCTTCTTGACCGCCACGCCGATGGTCTGAACGACATCGGGGAGCGTCGGCTCGGCGATGGCGACGCGGTTCTGCACGAGCACCTGGGCCATGTTCACGTTGGTGCCCAGCTCGAAGGTCACGTCCAGGGTGTAGGTGCCGTCGTTGTTACTCTGCGACGACATGTACAACATTCCTTCGACGCCAACGACCTGTTGCTCAATGGGCGCGGCCACTGTGTCGGCCACTACATTCGAGCTGGCCCCGGGGTAGCTGGCTGTCACGCGGACGGTCGGCGGCGTGATCTCCGGATACTCGGCGATTGGCAAAAAGCCCGCCGAGAGGGCGCCGAGCAGGACGATCACCAAGGAGATAACCCACGCCAGGACCGGTCGGTCAATGAAGAATCGCGCCAGCATGTGAGCTTCCTTTGAGTGAGCTTGAGCCTATCGGGTGTTTGCCGCGAGCGAGACCGGCATCTCCAGGAGCCTGGGCTCGACGGCGACACCCGGTCGCACCTGCTGCAGGCCGTTTACGATCACCCGGTCACCTTGCTTGAGGCCCTCGACGATCTCCCGCAGGCCGTGGTGGAGGGCACCGGGCCGGACGGCGCGAGAGATCACCTCGTTCTTCTCGTTGACGACGTAGAGAACCTTCTGGCCCAGGTCCGTGTCGATGGCGCGGTCAGTGACCAGAAACGCCCGGTGTGCTTCACCGATGGGCACACGCACGCGGGCGAATAAACCGGGGGAGAGGCCCTCATCCTTATTGGGGAACACGCCCCGGACGCGCAGGGTGCCGGTTTTGGGATTGACCTGGTTGTCCTCGAAATTGATGGTGCCCTGGTGAGGGAATCCTTGTTCAATGGCCAGCCCGAGCGAAACCGGCCACCTGGTCTGACTGGCTGACCGTGCCTTGCCTTCGCGGATCAACTCACGGATGCGCAGTACCGCGCGCTCGTCCATGTCGAAGTAGACGTACATCGGGTCGACCGACACGATGGTGGTCAGCAAGGTACCGCCGCTCTGGTCTCCAGACTGGATCAAGTTGCCGACGGTGACGACGTACCGGCTGACGCGCCCGCTGACCGGCGCGTATGACCCGCGTGTAGTCCAGGTTGAGCGCGGCCAAGTCACGGTTGGCCCTGGCGACATCGAGATTGGCCTGGGCTTCGCGGTAATCGCCTTCGTACCGATCATATTCTTCCTGGCCGACGGCCCCTCGCGCCAGCAGGATTTTGGCCCGCCCAAAGTCGCGCTCGAGCCGGTGCGCACGAGCTTCGTTCTGTGCCACGGCACCCTTGGCCCGCGCCAGGTCAGCCCGGTAGAGGCGCGGGTCGATCTCGAAGAGCTGGTCATCCTTATGGACCAGGGCCCCTTCCTTGAAGTAGACCTTGTCGAGGTAACCGGAGACCCGCGCCCGCACCTCGACAGACTCGACCGCGGCCGTGCGGCCGGTGAAATCGGCGTAGTCGGTGACGTTCCGCTCGACGGGATAGCTCACCGTGACGGATACCGGTGCTGACCTGGGCGCCTCGGTGGGCACCGGTGCGCAACCGGCCAGAACGATCCAAACGGCAGAAAGAGCAAGAAGTTGAATCCGCATCGGTCACTTCCCTCCGGCAAAGAACCCCAATTCGCGGCGCATGACACCGACCATTACCATGCCGTAGAGTACGAGGCCGCAGGCCATCAGGCCGAACAGGGACTCGATCCCCCAGCCGAAGACGCGCAGCGCCAATATGCCGAGCACCCCCGCGACCAGCAGCCGGGTCAGGGTGGCCAAGAGCGGCTGTACCGTTCGCCCCCGCCCTTGAGCGGCGAAGTAAAGGGCCAGCCCCAGCCCGAGGAAGGTATAGGCCGGGCCAACCCGGACCAGATATGCCTTGCCGAGCACCGCCACCGTCGGGTCTAAGGAACGGGCCGAAATTAACTTCCCGTTTTCCCTGAAGTATGGTATCAAGCTCGCTGTCCGTAGGGAAACGCCAAGGAGGGCAGCATGGACGCGTATGCACCGGAAATTGAGCGGATGATGAAGCGGCTGTATGAGTCACTTTCGGAGGACGATCGACGGCGGTACGCGGCCATCGAGGCTGCCAAACTGGGTCATGGTGGAACTGAGTACATTGCCCAGATCCTTGAATGCGATCCAAAGACGATCCGCCGTGGAAAGGCGGAGCTGGAAGCGACAGATGAGCTGGACACGACTCGTGTCCGAAAAAAGGGGGGGGTGCAAAAAGGCGATCGAGATCAACGCTGCCGTCGAAGCGAACTTCTTAAAGGTTCTCGAGGACCACACTGCTGGAGATCCGATGCGCACCGACGTGAAATGGACGAACTTGTCACGTAGACAGATACGCGCTTCGGGTCACGGCTTTGGGTACTCCGACCAGTCGACACATCGTGTCCCAGTTGCTTCGCAAACACGGATACCGAAGGCGAAAAGCATTGAAGAAGAAGACGATGGGACCGCGTCACCCGGACCGCAACGTCCAGTTCGAGAACATCGCCCGTCTCAAGAAGAAGTACCTGAAGGCCGGTTTGCCGGTCATCAGCATCGACACGAAGAAGAAGGAGTTGATGGGTGACTTCCACCGTGACGGCGTAATCGACACGCAGGAGACGATTGAAACCAACGACCATGATTTCAGTAGTGCAGGCTCGGGCGTGGTAATTCCTCACGGCGTCTACGATGTAGGGCGAAATCGAGGATTCATCCACCTGAACACCAGCCACGACACCAGCGAGCTGGCTTGTGACAGTATCGCAGCGTGGTGGGAGGATCACGGACGGGTGACGTATCCCAGGGCTAAGAAGATCCTAGTGCTGTGCGACGGCGGCGGGAGTAACAGTGCGTCGAGGTACGTCTTCAAGGAGCAGCTCCAAGAGCTAGCGAACCGGCTGGGCGTCGAAATCCGGGTGGCCCACTACCCGCCTTACTGCTCGAAGTATAACCCGATCGAGCATCGCCTTTTCCCGCATGTGACGCGAGCGTGTCGGGGCGTGATCTTTCGGACGTTGGAAACGGTGCAGCACTACATATCCAAGACCGAAACCACGACGGGCCTGACAATCAGCGTGCGTATCCTCTACAAGATGTATCAGACAGGACGCAAGTGTGCCGCGGGATTCAAGAAGACCATGAAGATCATCTTCGACAAGATCCTGCCCAAGTGGAACTACCGAGCAGTCCCCGAACCCAAGACCGTATAACGCCGGGAACTTATTCTCGGCCTGTTCCTAAGGTGAACAGCCCCATCCATGCCCAAGGGAACAGGGCGGCGGGTGCCCCCTACCAGCCCGCACGCTCCCGCGCCGAGCACTGCGCCCGCGCGGGTCAGCCTGCGCACCCGGCCAAAGTCTTCCGCCGCGTCGCTGGCGGCAACCAGAGGCACGAGCGCCGAGCCGACGCCGAAAACGATCGGGATCAGGAGGTACTCCAGACGCCCGCCGGCACCATACCCGGCGATCGCCTCCGCCCCGAAGGGCGCGACCAAGGCCGTCAGGATGATGAACGTAAGGTTCGTCAGCAGCGTGCTGGCCGCACTCGGGACTGCGACGCGGAGGATCTCCGAAGCGTGACTCCAGCGCGGCAAGAGCGCACAGAAGCTTGACCTTGCCGGCGATCCGGGCGCCCAGACCGCTCGCTGGAGCACGGCCGCCATCGCCACGTTGTAGCCGACGACAGCCCAGGCCGCCCCGGCCACGCCAAGCCCGCTGATCGGGCCCGCTCCGAAGATGAAGAGCGGGGACGCCCCCAGCGTGACCACGCCAAGGGCGGCGCCTGCGCTGGCTGGGTACATGGTATTGCCACCCCCGCGCAGGATACTCGCGGCGGCGTTAGACAGCCAGAACGGGACGGCCCCGAGGAAGACGATATTGGAGTAGACGACTGCGGCTTCCAGGGCTGGGCCAGTGGCTCCCAGCACGGTGTAGAAAACCCGGCCGAAAAGTAACATGACGGCAGTCGAGACGATTCCCAGGATGGCCGACATTCCGAGGGCTGTGCCAGCGAGCCTCGCCGAGTGATCGTCCCTCCCGGCACCGAGCGCCGCGCGACACCCGAGGCGACACCGCCACCGTAAGCGCCGGCCGACAGGGTCGTCATCAGCATTACCAGCGGGAAGCTCAGGGACACGCCGGCCAGGGCGTAAGAACCCAGCCGTCCGACGAAGGCCGCCTCGCCGGCGGCGATCACACCCTGCAGCAGCATGAGTGCCACCGTTGGTGCGGCCATCCAGAGGAGCGTCGGCACGACCGGTCCCTCGAGCAGACGGCTGACCTGCGGCGCCAAAGCGACCACGCGGTGCGTGTCGCCATTCACTTCTGCCACTTCTTCCAAGCTGGTTGACACAAGCCCCTCCGTCGCATAAAGCCGCGAGCCTTTGGTCGCGGCAGTAACCTGTATATGCATCTATAAGGACAAAAAAAGGGTCAAGTTTCGGCCATCAGCGTCAGGGTCTCCGAGAGGCTTGCCAGGAGGCGCTGCCACGTTCCGTCCGGCAGTAGCGCCTGCATGCGTATCTGTGCACGTTCCCATGCGGGGCGAGCTTCGGCCAGCTTAGCGGTGCCGGCCTTGGTGATCGTGAGCAGCTTCTCGCGACGGTCGTCGCCGCTACGGATGGCGATCCAACCAGCATCCACCAGCGGGCGGAGGTTGCGCGTCAGCGTTGTCTCATCCAGCGAAGTCAGCCCGCTCAGGTCGCCCTGGCGAACCTGCCCGGCTCTCGCGAGGACGCGGAGCAGGGAATACTGCGTTGTACGCAGGCCAACCCCGCGCAACTCGTCGTCGTAAAGCCGACTCACGGCTCGCGATGCCTGGCGCAGCGCACCACAAAGGCACGCGCGGCACTCGGCTGGCCCAGGGCTGTGGTTCTTGACGCTCATACTAGATGTATATGCAGGAAATCGGTGGTTGTCAAGGGTGTGTGCTGTGGATGCAGTGGAATCGCGCCTGGGCAGTGTTCGTACTTCATCTGCGTTTCGTGCAAATCGAGAATCGGCACTGTGCAATTTGCACGACCGCAACCGTGGTAGCCAGGCTTCGCCTGAATGAAGATTGTCCCAAGCTTTGTGCCAGCACTTCGTTGCAAGATCGAAAACACGAGCGGCATGGCCCTTGCTTCAGGGCGGTGGGACGAGTGGCTCGCACAAGCTCTATCTAAGATCCAGAGTTTAAGCTACCTTGGGCGTCGACCTTTACGGCCCGCTTTTCCGACTTTTCCGTGACCGAGGATGGCTCACTTGACTGCTTCGCAACACACTTTGGAATCGACATCAGCGCGATTGCCTTTGACTCCGGAACATTCGGTGCAGCATACGGGCCATCGTACCAGCTTGGCGGCTCTGGCCCTGGCTGCGCTGGGAGTGGTGTTCGGCGACATCGGCACGAGCCCGCTGTATACGCTGCGGGAATGTATGCACGCCGCAGGGGGCACAAAGGCCGGTGTCGACGATCTCTACGGCATCCTCTCGCTCATGTTCTGGGCGCTCTTCATGGTGGTCACCGTCAAATACCTGACGTTCGTGATGCGTGCCGATCACGGCGGAGAAGGGGGCATTTTCGCCCTGCTGGCGATCGTGCCAGAGCGGTTCCGGACGCATGCGGTACAGAGCGGCAAGGTCACTGGGATGGCGCTTCTGGCGGTGATCGGTGCATCGCTATTGTATGGGGACGGCGTGATCACGCCGGCTATTTCTGTGCTGAGCGCGGTCGAGGGGCTGGCCGTGGCCAGTCCTCGTCTTTCGCCACTGGTGCTGCCGATCACGTGCACGATTCTCGTGGCGCTATTTGCGATCCAGCGGCTCGGCACCGGGAATGTCGGCAAGCTCTTCGGTCCGGTGATGGTGATCTGGTTTGCGACGATGGCCGTGCTCGGCATACATCATCTGATGCAGGCGCCGCAGATTCTCTTCGCACTCTCACCGCATCATGGGGCTGCTTTTTTTCTGCGGCATGGTCCTTACGGTCTGCTGATTCTTGGTTCAGTCGTCCTGGCCGTGACAGGCGGGGAAGCGTTGTACGCGGACATGGGGCATTTTGGGATCCGGCCGATTCGTCTGACATGGACTTTCTTCGTTCTGCCCGCGCTCGTGCTGGGCTACCTGGGGCAGGGTGCGCTGATCCTGCGCCATCCTGAGGCCGTGGAGCACCCGTTCTACGCCATGGTACCGGCGGGGCTACCCACTTACTTGCTGGTGCTGCTCTCGAGCGCCGCCACCGTGATCGCTTCCCAGGCATTGATTTCCGGGGCATTCTCGCTGACCCGACAAGCGATGCTACTTGGGTACCTTCCCCGGGTGACCATCAAACACACGGCGTACCACACCGAAGGGCAGATCTATATCCCGGAAGTTAACAACCTGCTCGCGATCGGCTGTCTTGCGCTGGTACTGACGTTCCGCGAGTCGGTGAGACTGGCCGCTGCGTACGGAATTGCCGTTACTGGAACAATGGCGATTACCTCGATTCTGTACTACATCGTCGTGCGCCACACCTGGGGCTGGAGCAAATGGAAAGCGGGAGCTCTGCTCGCGCTGTTCTTGAGCTTCGATATCCCGTTCCTGGTGGCCAATCTCTTCAAGTTTTTTGAAGGCGGTTATGTGCCGATGCTCATCGGTGCCGCGCTCATCGCGGGCATGTTGATCTGGAGCCGGGGCCGGACGGCCCTGATGGAGCGATACACGAAGCAGTTTTCGAGCCTTGAGAAGGCCCGACCCTCGATCGAGCGGTGGCTCTGCTCGCGGGTGCGCGGCAGTGCCGTCTTCCTCGCGCCCAGCGCCGACCATGTTCCGCCGGTCCTCATGCACCACGTCGAGCGGAGCTGCTCGCTGCATGACACGGTTGTGTTGCTGACTGTGCGGGAGATGCCGACGCCGGAGGTGCCGGCCGAATCGCGCTACTCGCTGACCGCCCAGGGCGACGGGTTCTACAAGCTGATAGTCAACTTCGGTTACATGGAGGAGCCGCTCCTGGTTCCGGTGCTGCGTGCGGTGGCGGACGCGGAACGAATCCCATTCGATCCTGAGAACACAACGTACTACATCGGTCACGAGACGATCGTGGCGAGTAATGAGGGAAGCATCAGCCGCATTCCGGAGGCGATCTTCTCGTACCTCAATCGCAACGCGGTCCATGAAGAGCGGCGGTATGGCATGCCCGCGGAACAGATCGTCGAGATCGGGACGCAGATTGATCTGTGAGCGGTTGGCGTCGATCAGGCGCGTGTACTGGATGACGTAAAACGTGACACCCCGTGGTGACGTGATGCCGCAGAAGCGGCCGAACCCCGGGGCTTGATTCATGGTCGTGCAGATCCTGGCGCCGAGCTGCGTGGCCAAGCTCGCGGCTTGGTCGGCCTCATTCGACGTGAAATACGTTGCCCAGTGCGGCGAAATGCCTTCCAATTTGGGTGTGATCTGCATGCCCCGGTTGGGATTACTTCTACGCCCAGAACGTTCGGAAGGGTTTGGTCGTGAATCCAAAATCGCTAAATTCGACAATGGGTGAGAACGGAGCGTTCTTCGCCGGTCAACTGGGCAGCTAGCAATCCGAATATCATCCTGGAGAGATCGAGATGCTCGTGGAATCTGCCCCTATCCTGCGGCTGGGCCTGCTCTTCGGTGCCGCCGTCTGGGCCGGGCGCAGAACCAGTTGGCTGGGGGCGGCTCATTCATCACCCTACCGGCGCTGATCTTAACGGGCATGGACGCGCGGGCGGCGAACATCACCTCGACTGTTGCGCTCTTCCCCGGGCAGCTTACCGGCGGCTGGATGGGGCGGCGACGGGTAAGCGGAGCCGGGCGGCTGTCGTTCCGTGCCCTAGTCGTGATCAGCCTGATCGGCGGGGCGGTGGGCTCGGTGCTGTTGCTGCTGACACCCACCAGCTTCTTCGAACAACTAGTACCATGGCTGGTGCTGTTCGCCACCGCTGCTTTCGCCTGGGGCAGCTTCGGCCGCCGGCCGGCCGCCGGCGCGGCCCAGGTTGCCCCCTGGGCCGCCGGGCTGATCCAGTTCGGTATCGCCATCTACGGCGGCTATTTCGGCGGCGGGATCGGCTTTTTGATGATCGCTGTCCTCACCTTCGCCGGCACGGCCGTGCACACGGCCGGGGCGACCAAGAACGTGCTGGCTGGCGTGATGAACGCGAGCGCGGTGGTGGTCTTCCTGTTATCCGGGGAGGTACGCTGGCTCGCCGCGGCTATTGCCGGCATCGGCGCGGTGCTGGGTAGCGTGATCGGTGCACGGATCATGCTCCGGGTGAACGAACGCACGCTGCGCGTGGTTGTCGTTGTGATCGGCGTGATCCTGACCCTTGGCATGTTCGCACGCTCGCGGCAAGAGGCTGCGCCCGCACCCGCCTCGACGACTGTCAGTCTACCTCATGCCTTTGTCCCAGATCCGCACCGTGCCATTCAGGCCGGCGCAGGCGAGTCGTTGGCCGTCAGAGCTGAAGGCCACGGCCACTGCCATTTGACGTTCGCGCAAGGGCGGGAGAGAAAGGGTTTCGAAGCCTCGTTGGGCTTCCCACAGCTTGATCAATCCGTCGGCGCTGGCTGAGGCGATGCGTTTGCCGTCGGGGCTGAACGTCACGCTTTTGATAGGAACCATATGACCTTGAAGAACGAAGGATTGGTCGCCCGTCTTCAAACTCCACACTCGGACCTGATTTTCCATGCCAGCGCTGGCGAGATACTGGCCATCAGGGCTAAAGGCCACACTGAAGACATTTTGCCCTTGATGGGTAAACGCTACCTGGCCTGTTTGCACATTCCACACTTTCAGGTTTTCCCGCATGCCGGAACTGCCGCACGCCAAGGATTTGCCGTCGGAGCTGAAAGCAAGGCTCAGAACGCTTTCGGTGGCAGCAGGCAGCGTGAAAGTTGGCTTGCCCGACTTTAAATCCCAGATGGTTACCGTCTTTTCGTCCCCGTTGGTAGCAAGTAGATCGCCGTTGGGACCAAGGGCCACCACTCCGTGCTGGCGGAGTCCGCTCTTGAGTGTCTGTTTATTTTCCCCGGTGTTCATATCCCAGATTCGTGTGGTCCCGTCACGGCTGGCGCTTGCCAGGGTCTTGCCGTCCCAGCTGAAGGCCAGAGTGCTGGCGAAGTCTCCATGTCCCTTGAGGTTCCACACCAGCTTGCCGGATTGGGTATCCCATACTTTCACGGTTGGATCCAAGATAGCGCTCGCAGTGGCGATTCGCTTGCCGTCGGGGCTCAACGCCATGCTGCTGACCCCGTATTTGCCCGCTTCGAATGTGAGGCCGTGCTGGCGTTTGTCTATCTCCCACGTCCCGACCGTGCCGCCGGCTGCGATGGCAAGTCGCGTGCCGTCGAGGATAAAGGCGAGGCCCGCGCTGGCGCCGGTCTGGATGCTCCGGACTTCCTTGCCCGTCAGGGTATCCCAGACTTACACAAGCTGGCCGTTTCGGCTGGCGATCCGCTTGCCGTCGGGACTGAACGCGATATCGCCCCAGCCGTCATTCGGGATTTTGAGAAGCTCTTTCCGAGTCTCGACATCCCACAATGTCATGTTTGATTCGGGACTGGTCGTGGCGATGCGTTTCCCATCGGGGCTGTAGGCGAGGCTCGTTATGACGTGCTGGTGAGCCTTGAAGGAAAGAACCACCTTCCCTGTTTCGGCGTCCCAAACGTTCAGCAGTTGGTCCATGCCTGCGGCAATATGTTTACCATCGGGACTACAAGCGAGACCACCGACGATCCCCGCGCTAAAGGGTCTCGCCACGGCAGGGCCCTGGAGGTTGAGAACCTCCTTTCCAGTCTGAGCGTCCCACACCTTGAGCTCGGCACCCTTGCCGAATAGGTTTCCGGCCAGGCTGCAGATTCTCTTGCCGTCGGGGCTATAGCATACACCCGCAACACCGGGGACATGGCCCTCGAGCTCGAAGATCACTTTTCCGGTGTTCAGGTCCCAGACCTTCAAGTCGGCGGGTTTGTCGCGCTTGCTGGCAATGTCGCCGCCGCACGCCAGGCGCGTGCCGTCGGCGCTAAAGGCCAATGCTCGCACCGGACCCGAGTGCTGCAGGGACACGAGTAGCTTGCCCGTCTCCATGTCCCAGACCGTTACACCCCACCGTCCGAGCCGGTAGTCACTTGAGGCAAGGCGCTTGCCATCGCGGCTAATGGCATCGATCGACGGCGCTTTGCAGACGATCTCATTCGATTCGTATTGCGTTTGAAGGTAGCCAAATTCCCAGCCTCGAAAATCCGGGCGTGTCGATTTCAGAACAGCCGCGGCGGCGTCGACGTTGGCGGCTTCGATCTCGCGCTGGGCCAGCGTGATCCTGGTGGCGTAAAGCAGCCACTCGGCCCTTACCTGTTGCTGCTGTGCCTCGAACTTGGCGGCCTTCTCCGCTTCGGCCGCGTTCTCAGCCGCGGTCCGGGCCGCGGCCGCGGTCCGAGCCGACTCGTGGGCCTTCTGCTCGTTCACATGTGCGACCCTTGCGTTCTCTTCGGCAAGCGTGAGGTTTTGCTCCGCCTTTCGCCACTGCCAGGCGATGCCGGCGATGCCCAGGAACGTCGCGAGCGAGAGCGCCGCGGCCAGCCCGGCGGACCACTGGCCGCCGCCGCGCCAGCTTCCAGGCGCGCTCCCAGGCTCTCACCGGCCGCGCCGAGATGGGCTCGCCAGCGAGGTATCGGCGCAGGTCTTCCTCCATCTCCGCCGCGCTTGCGTATCGCTTGCCCGGCTCTTTCTCCAGGCATTTCAGGCAGATCGTCTCCAGGTCGCGTGGAATCGACGCATTGAGCCGTCGGGGCGGCACCGGCTCGTCACTGACGACCTGGATCACCGTGTCCATGGGCGTGGCCGCCTGAAAGGGGGGCCGGCCGGTGATCATGGCATAAAGGGTGGCACCCAGGGCGTACACGTCTGCCACTGGACCGATCTCGCTCGGCTTGCCTCCGGCCTGTTCCGGCGGCATGTAGCTGGGCGTTCCCATGATCTGTCCCGAGCCAGTCAAGCCGCTGTCGACTTCTCGCTTCTTGGCCAGACCGAAGTCGGTGACGCGCGGGTTGCCTTTGCTATCCAGGAGAATGTTTGCCGGCTTCAAGTCGCGGTGGATCACGCCGTGCTGGTGGGCAAATTCGATGGACTCGGCGACTTTCTTCATGAGCTCTGCCGCATCAGCGGGAGAGAGCGGTCCTTCGGCCAAGCGCTGGGAGAGGCTCTGGCCCTCGATAAAGCCCATGCTGAAGTAATGCTGCTCCTGGTGCTGGCCTACCTCGTAGATTGGCACGATGCCGGGATGATCCAGGTTGGCCGCCTCGGCCTCGGTGTAGAACCGCTTGACGTCAGTATCGTTGGCGAGCTGGCCGGCGAGGATCATTTTCAGCGCGACGGGTCGGTTCAGGCTGACCTGCCTTGCCTGGAAGACGACGCCCATGCCGCCGCGAGCAATCTCGCGAATGATCTCGTAGTCGCCGAAGTAGCGGATGTGCGCTCGCGACGAAGTTTCCGTCTGGGTCGATGCGAGTGCACCTAAGTCGACCGTGGCGTCACTGCGGGGCGCCATGGTGGCGTCCTCGTGGACCGATGGTCTGGCCATGCCCGGAATCGGAGAAGTGGGCAAGCTCGCCTGTGCGGCAGTCGCCGCCTCATTTGCCTGGCGCAGCTCGCGTTCGAGTGCTTCGAGCTCAGCGCGCAGGATCCCTTGGTCCTTCTCGGGGATCTCGGCCAAGTAGTCGCTGATCGCGGGCACCCGGCCGGCTCGCCAGTCGGCCTCGAACTGGCGGCAGATCGCGTCCACATGGCGCGCCAGGGCGACCTCGGGTGCCTCTTGGTCATGGGGATGGGTATCGCTCATGGGAGTCTCCTGCCGGGCGGATCGGTTCCGGGAGGGACATGTCCACCTGGCTGTGGAGCGTGCCACGGAATTTCAAAAAAACTGGCGTCGCGCCAGATCGTTCCGATCAAGGCGACAGGCCTATCCGGGTTTCCGCATCAGATGATGGCGGAGATCGGCGACTTGATGGCAACACAGTTGTTCCATCACCTGCTTCAACTGCACCTTCAGCATGGCAATCGCGTGCTGGCCGCCGCCAGAGCCGAGGGCTGCGACTGCGTACATGAACGTCCGGCCCAGGAACGTGAACTCCGCGTCGCACGCCAGGGCGCGGGCGATGTCCGGCCCGGTTCGCAATCCACTGTCAATCATGATCCGAATCTTACCCCGGTATTTTGCCGTGATCGGCAACAGCGAACGGATCGCCGATTCGCCCACGTCCGCCTGCCGACCGCCGTGGTTCGACACAATGATCCCGTCGAGTCCGAGGCGAAGGGCGGTCTCCGTGTCTTCCTCGCTGGCCACACCCTTGAGGACGACGCGTCCCTTCCAGCGGTCGCGAATCGGAGCGATCTTGGCCTCGTTCAACCGACCTGAAAAAGTCGCGTTCATGTACGCGCCGAGCTGCTTCATATTCAAGCCTTTGGGCATGTACTTCGCCATCGTGGCAAAGTGCGGCTTTCCGTGCAGCAGGGTCCGGACCGCCCAGTTCGGTCGCCCGAGAATCTGCAAGACGTTGCGGAGGGTCATTCGCGGTGGTATTGCCAACCCGTTTCGGATGTCGCGCGGGCGGTAGCCAAACGTCGGCACGTCGCACAACAAGACCAGCGTCTTGCAACCGGCGGCTTCGGCCCGATCGAGGATGTCGTCGCGGACGGCGTTGTCAGCCGGATGGTAGAGCTGGTACCAGAACCGGCCGTCTGTGATTTCGCCAATCCGCTCGATGCTCGCCGTGCTGACGGTGCTGAGGATGAACGGGACGTTGTGTTCGGCGGCCGCCTGCGCGAGAATCTCGGGCGCACCGGGCCAGATCAGACCTTGGAGGCCGATCGGGGCGATACCAAACGGGGCATCGTATTCGTCTCCAAAGAGCTCGGTCTTCAGGTTCGCTGTCTGATGCGGGGCGAGGTAGTAGGGCCTCAGTTCGACCTGACGCAGATCGTCGGTGTTCTTCCGCAGGTTAACGTCCTCGTTGCAGCCGCCATCCAGGTACTCGAAAGCGAATCGCGGGGTCCGCTGCCGCGCACGATTGCGCAGGTCGTCGATTCCCGGATAACTGGTGTGGTAGTCGAGATTCATGGAGCGGATTACTTGGGTCAGAGCGGGGCTGGCAGCGCTCAACAGGAGGCAGGACGCTGATCCATTACCTGGATTTCTCATTGATCACGGCGATACCCCGTGCCAACACGGAATCGGCGTTGGTCGTGTAATCCTCGACCTCCGGCTTCATCGTAACGTCCACTTCTATTCCGTTGCCGTCGAAAAGCTTGCCGTTTGGTCGGAACGAGGCCATCGATGACAATGCAATGACCAAGCGAGTCCTGGCAAGCTGGAACTGGCGTGTCGCGCCGCTGCCGCCGGCGCTGGGTTCGCCCACAATGGTCACCTGGGGCAAGTCGGCGAAGGCATTCAGAAACCCATCGGCCGCGCTGAACGAGCCGGCGTTGCAGAGAACGACAACAGGCTTGTCGTAGAAGCAATAATCCTTGCCGGGACCGTCCAGAATGGTCTGAGAAGGGTCTCCGCGGCCGCTCCGCTGGCGGCTGAGGATCATGTAATGCCAGTCGCTGAACTTGCCTTCCGGCAGCAGCCATTCCGGCTTGAAGAGAGCGGATGCCTGCCGGATGGCGGCACGCTCCTGGTCGTTCCACCCCTCCCAGCCGGCTCGATGGGTCGGCCTGTATTCGATGTGGTCCCTGGCGAAGCTGGCGCTCAATCGATATGCGGCGATGTTTGTAACGTGCGGTCCGGCGTCGTCCGGCACGAAGAACCCATAGATCCCGCGCATCAGGCCATATGTCCCGCCTTCGTTGTTGCGAACATCGATGATCAGGGCCTTGGTGTCGCGAAACGATTTGATGTTGGCCGCCGTGAGCTCAACCAACCGGTCGTCCATGGCGGGAATGAGCAAATAGCCGATATTTCCGTCCAACAGGCGAGTCGGCCGCAATTGCACCTGGGATACCCGATATCCCTGATTGGTCAAGCGGAGTCGCTGCGCGGCATGCTTGTCGCCATCCCGGGATCGCAGGCCGATAGTGACCGTATCGCTTCCGGGGAGCTTCAACTCCGCGCGTAGCAATTCGACCTTCCCAAGCCATTCGAGGGAGCGGCGGCGGATGAGCTGGGGTGAACCGCGGGGCACATACCTGGCTGCGGCGTGGAGCCATCGATCGAGAGGCACGCCATCGATCGATTCCAGATAAGGACATCCCGGGTCGAGCGACTGATTCAGATTGATTCTCAGTGCCGCGACGCCGCTGGCAGTGTCGGCCGGGCGAAGCGGGAGGAATCCGGACATCGGCAACTCGACGCCCGATTGAACGCTCGCGTGGCAATCGCCGATCTGCATCACCAGTTTCTGCACGTCGGAGACGAAACGAGCGAGTTGTGTCTGCGAGTTGATGGAGCGACGCAGGTCTGCCAGCGCCTTCTGGTAGTCGAAACCGAGGCGCGTGAGATACGACGACTGGTCCAGAAGTCGACGTTCCAACTCGTCGATATCCGCCAAATAGTCGGCAACGGTGAGAGCATTGAGCGTCCGGGTTGCCAGGAACGGATCGAGCGAAAAATCGCTGCTATCCGGCGAGACATTGTGCCCTTCGATCGCGAGCACGTTCCTGCCGGGTCTCAGAAGCGACTTCGCGTCGTGAATCTCGAACTCTTCGTACAACCCGGCTTCATGCTGCTGCACGCGTATGCCGCCGGCGTCCTGTTTCACGGAGGCGGAGGCAACCTGTTTGCCGTTCAAGTACGCGACGAAACCGTCGTCAAATTTCACGTACAGATAGAGCGTTTCGATGCCAGAGAGGCGCTCGAGGTCGAAGAACTTGCGAATATAGACCGCTGTATAGCGATTCCGCATATCATCAAGCACCGTCGCGTCGTCTGAGTCACCGTAGCCAAACCCTGCGTGACCAGATTTCCACGCGGCATCATCGAAGGAGGCCTGCGTCCAATCGTCTGGCGGATGCGACCTGCCGGCGGAGTATTTCCAGACGTCTCCCTTGCCGATCAGAAATGGCGGCGCCTGGGCACGGGACACAGCCGTCGTAACGTTGCCCCACAGCCCAAACGCCAGCAGACCAACGAACCAGTGCCACAAGATGCCCCGCATTCGCCTGCTCCGAGCCTTCAAGCCAACCACAATCGTAAACCTTTCTCGGGTCCGATCTCCAATACCACGCTGCCGCAATGTTCCCACGTTTGAATCGTTTTCAACTGAGCATTCCCGATGCTCCATCTTTCGGCTCTATCTCATTCGCCGTCAATGTCCAAGTCAAGTTGAAGATCTGCTCCACGGCACGATCACGTCAAACGTGAATGTGGTCGGAAGACGGAGGCAAGCTGTCTTGAGATCAAGCGCCCCGCATGGACGCTTGGTTCAAGACTCTTCGAGACAAACTTTTGCAGTTATTGACTGCCTACCATTTAGTAGGTAGAATTGGGGTGATGGGGGCGGAAGAATGACAGAGGACGAGGGTTTCAGGATTGGCTCCGGGCGGTCCTGAGCGCCTCTCTTTCCTTCCCGAACGGAATCGAGCGATGAGCGATCGCGATACGCGCAGAGAGTTGCTGGATCTGGCCGAGACATTGGTGCGGACACGGGGCTACAACGGTTTCAGCTATCGCGATCTGGCGGAGCAGATCGGGATCAAGACGGCGAGCATCCACTATCATTTCCCTACCAAGAGTGACCTGGGCGAAGCCTTGATCGAGAAAGAACGGGAGGTGTTCGCCAGGAACCTCGCTCAGCTCGACGCCGCGGAAAAGGACCCGCGGCGCCGGCTGGAGCGATTTATCCAGCTTTTTCAGGCCACCACGATTGGTTGTCACAACCGGATGTGCCTGGGGGCCGTGCTTGCGGTTGAGCAGGAAACCTTGCCGGATGCCGTGGGGCAAGCAGTCCGGCGGCTCTTCGCGGATAACGAGGCGTGGATTGCAAAGTTGTTAGAGGAGGGGCGAAAGAAGCGCCAATTCCGGTTCAAAGGGTCTGCGGAAGTTGCCGCCCGGTTCGTGTTCTCGTCGCTCGAAGGGGCGTTGTTGATAGCCAGAGCCTTTCACGATACCGGCCGGTTCGAGGCCACAACCCAATGGATTCTTGAGACCCTCACTGGTAATTGGAAGGAGCGTTCGTCATGATCCGGATAGGGCTCGGCCCCATGAATCGGAGATTGCCTACTCCATGGAAACCCACGAAGGCCCAGCTCGTCGCCGCGCGCAACAAGCGCGTCCCGGATCTCGCTGCCAAAAACTTGATCGTCCTCTTTGCCGGCATCAACCCCGGCCTCTACACGGCTGCTATCGGCCGCCACTTTGGCCGCCCTGGCAACCGCTTCTGGCCCGCCCTGCACGGCGGCGGCTTCACGCCGCGCGTCTTTTCACCTTTTGAAGAATCTCTGCTTCTCGACCGCAATTTCGGCATCACCAACATCGTCCAACGCGCCACGGCCCGCGCCGATGAACTCACTGACGACGAACTTCGCGCCGGTGGCCAGCGCCTCGAAGCAAAAGTCAAACGCTGGCGCCCCACCGTCGTGGCGTTCGTCGGCATTGGCCCCTACCGCATTGTCTCCGGCATCAGAGACGCAGGCGTCGGCCTTCAGAAGGCCCCTTTCGGCGGCAGCCACGCCTGGGTGCTCCCCAACCCCAGCGGGCTCAACGCCCACTACCAACCGGCCGCCCTCGCAGAACTCTTCGGAGAGCTCCGTGTCTGGGCCGTTGCACAGCACGGCGGCCGCTGAAAAAATGGAGCCGTCCGAGCTGGATCGTTCCGTGGCTCGCCGTGTGCTGCGGAATCCGATTGGCTGCGGATTCCATCGCGGCTTTCAAACTTCGGGCGGTTTAATGTCAGAGGAGTGAAACAGTGACAGACCTCGACGACCTTCGCTATACGAAGATCGCGCTCAACACTGGATCCGGCGCAATTCCCGCGCTCGGATTTGGCACATTGATTCCCGACCCTGTGGCAACCAAAACCGCGACCAAGGCGGCGCTGGAAGCAGGATTTCGCCAGCTCGACGCTGCGGAACGCTACCGAAATGAAAAGGAGGTCGGCGAAGCGATGCAGGAGGTGTTCAAGGCGGGGAAGATCAAGCGGGAGGACGTGTTCATTGCCACGAAGCTCTGGAATAACAATCATCGTCCCGAACGCGTCAAACCCGCCTTCGAAGCCAGTCTCAAGAAACTCCAACTCGATTACGTCGATCTGTATCTGATTCACACCCCCTTTGCCTTTCAACCTGGAGACGAGCAAGACCCGAGGGATGCGAGCGGCAATGTGATTTATGACAAAGGAGTGACGTTGCAGGATACGTGGAGGGCGCTCGAGGGCCTGGTGGACGAGGGCAAGTGCAAGGCCATCGGGTTATCCGACATCAGCCTGGAACACACGAGAGAAATCTTCGACTTCGCGAGGATCAAGCCTGCAGTTGTTCACGTCGAATCCCATCCGTATCTGCCGCAATTGGACCTTCTGGAGTATTGCGGAAAGAATGGCATCGTGTTGCAAGCGTTCGCGGCGCTAGGGCACAGCAGCGAGCCCAAGTTGCTGGAAGATCCTGTCATTACCGCGATCGCGAAGCGAGTCAACAAGACCCCCGCGCAAGTCTTGCTCGCCTGGGCTATCCAGCGCGGGACGGCCCTCCTGACGACGTCGAAGACCCCCAGCCGGATCAAGGAGAACTTTGACGTCTCCACCCTTCCTCAAGACGCCATGCTGGAGATTAGCGAAGGAATCAAGTCGCGGATCAGGTTCAACGCCGTTGTAGAGACCGGCGTTCCCGGGTTCATTCCGCGAGCGAAGGGGGGTTGAGACAAGAATAAGCGTTTACGTTTCGAAGCCTGCTACGCGTCGTCCGCAGCCGGGGGCTTCGGCAACTTACCTTCGAGTCCTGCGTATCTCTCACCCGTCTTCTTGAAGACTGAGCCGTTGTCGATGAACTTCCGCTGCTGGCGCTGCTCGTTGGCCACCGCGAACATTCTGCGCACCGATCGCGGGGCTGCTTTCGTTGCCGGCCTCGCTTCGGCTGCTCTCCTTGTCTGGTCGCCAGGTGTCGATCAGCTCGGGGACGACCTCGAGGAGTAGCTTCACGCGGATGGCCCGGGCGAGCTTCGGATCTTCGAGCTTCGCCAGAACCTGAGCCGGTGTTTTCTGAGCGGTGCCGAAAACAGTCTTCACCTGGCCGTCGTCGGTGTCGGTGTCGGTGTCCGTATCCGTGGGCGCCGGGCTGAGCGCCAAACGCGCGAGGGGCTGGAGTGCGAGCTTCTGCGTTTTGAGGGGATCGCGGTCCAGTACGCCTGCCTTGTATGCGTGCACCTCCTCGAGTATGCCGCGCAATGCGGCAGCGAGCGCCGTCTGGGACTCGGCCCGCGACGGATCGAGAGAGACCCGCAGGAGGTTCGCGAGGTGCTCGTTCTGCAGTTTTCGATCGCTCGGGTGGCGTTCCGCAGCCTGCATGAGGATTGCATTAGCCCACCGTGTCTGTCCGGCCTTGGATTCGATCAGCGCACGTAGTGACGCCGCCTCTTTTTCGTCGATCGCCCGCATGGTGAAACCGGCCGAGGGGCCAGTGGCCGCTTTCGTCGTCTTTGTGACAGGCGGCGGCATCGCTGGGCTGCGCGGCGCTGGCTCAGGGGCCGGTGGGGCCATGGGCGTGCCCGCCGCCGGAGCCGGTTCAGCCGGCTGGTTATGTTGCCGAAGTGGCCCAGACGGGAGCCGCCGTGCCTGAGTCGGCGCCGGCCGGGCGCCTCACGCTCTGATTCAATTTCGGCGGGCGGTGACGGTACGTCATCACCGAGCTCGGCCAGGGCAAGCTCGTGGAGTCGATCTGCGTCGTCCAGATCGTTGTCCCGCTCATCGAGCAGGGGGACTGTAATGGCCAGGTCTTTTATCTTCTCACCGTCTGCATTGTCGAATTCGGTCAGGACGAGCGCATCCCGGTCCATCCGGCAGAAGATCTCTCGGACGCCGACCTCCTGACGCTTGCCGACGATGTTGACATAGGTGATCTTGATCGAGGGCGCCGAGGGACGTTTGGTCATCACGTCCCTGTAACTAGGGTCGGCTGCGGCGATCGCCAGGAATTGACGGGCGGCATACGCGCCGTAGGTGGCGGGGTCGGTCTGGTCGATCCGCAAGCGACCTTGATCGTCCTTGATGACCCGGATCTCCGGTATCGACCATGCCGTCGACGCTCGAGGCGATTCGGATCGTGGCTCGGCCTCTCTGCGTCCGCCTTGATCGGTCGCGCCTGTCACCGCACCCTTTCTCGAATGTTTGGAGGGTAGATATTCGGTCACAAGTTATCCAACCCCAGGCGCCGTTCATGCCGGCGCCCCGCCGCCTGGCGCGGTACGCCACTTTCCACTCGGATCCCGTAACGTGAATCCTTGACCAGGTCTGTTCCTCTGTCCTTTTGACGCTTGATCCCGCCAAGAAGTTCCATCCCAAACCGACGAAGCTCCTTACCAGGAACGATAACAATCTGACGAACGATTATACCCGACGTGACATCTGCGGTAAGAAAATAACGGAACGCGGTGCAGAGCGTTCCCATTGCTGGGCCGGGGGTTCACTTTACCGGGAGCGAATATGTCCGCAAATCTCGGCGACTAGCTCACGTCCTGTATTTCGCCTGTCTCTGCAGTGTCGTATCCCGGCAAATCGCCGAGCGCCTTGCGATAGGCCGGTGAGCGCACGACAGCACGCAGTGCCTGAATCCTGGGATCGTGTCCCCAGCGGGTAGAAAAGCATAGGTCATAAGCCTCCTCGCGGACCCCGAGGAAGTCCAGCGCGGCCTCGTCGCTGACCAGGCGGAGGCAGACGCCCGCGTCGGCGCAGCCGCTGCGAATCGCCTCGGCGACGCCTCGGTGGTCCGAAGCCATGAACCGGGGCGTCACCGGGCGGCCGCTCAGCACCTCATCGAGGCACTGCCGCGCACCGGACCCGTCCTCTCGAGAGATCCAGCGGAGGTCGGAACGCGCCGCGGCGCGCACGGACGTGAATCGGCGGCCGGGTGCAAACGCGATCCCCTCCTCCCAGCGAGCGACGCGGAGGAGCATAAAACCGGTGCTGATCTCGCGCCGGACGACCCTCGCGTTCCCGTCCGGCTTTCCGGCCGTGGTGAGATGCACTCCAGCGGCATGGACCAGGCCCTGACCGAGCAGCGTCAGGGCGGTCCGGCTGGGGAAATGCAAGGCGATGAGCCGCACGCCGGCGGTGCGCGCGCAGCTCCTCAGCCAGCAGGCCCACGGCCGGATCGCAGCAGGCCATCACCAGGGTTTGACGCGGGTCGCAGCGTCCTCGTCGCTGGAATATCCCGTCCCGATAGATACCGTCGTGTGGGACCACCCCCATGGGCGTTGCCGTGGCGGGGTATCGCCGCTCGAGCCCACCCACGTCCGCCATCCAATATCGGCACGCTTCGGGCCCCGGCGGCCAGGCCCACTGTGGTTCCCGGAGTTCGGGACGGCGGAAGTGGAACAGGTCCTCGACCCGGCACTCGAGCGCGGCTGCAAGGGCGAGCGCCGCCGCCGCAGATGGGATCAGTCGCCCCATCTCGATGGCGCTGATGCCCGCGCGCGAGAGGCCCGAGCGCCGGGCCAGCTCGTCCTGAGACCAGCCGCGGTCGGTGCGCCGGGACCGCAGAAGGTTTTCGAACGGGGGCAGGTTCGCCATGATCATGTCATCGTACGCCGTACTTGTGACGTCATCAAGCCGCCATTATAGTGGCGGGTTCGATACGATCCTGGCGCAGCGGCCCGAACGGCCCGTCAGGAGTAAACTCACTTCTGGCTCAAAGGCACATCCATGAGAAACGCGCGAAACCGCCCGGCCTTCACCCTGATCGAGCTACTGGTCGTCATCGCGATCATTGCCGTCCTTATCGCCCTGCTCCTGCCCGCGGTCCAGTCCGCCCGCGAGGCTGCGAGGCGAGCGAGCTGCAGCAACAACATGAAACAGATCGGCCTGGCCCTGCACAACTACATGACGGCAGTGGATACGCTGCCGCCGGGCCGGTTCAACTCGCACATTACGGGCATGGGCAACGTGTGGGGTGGATACTCGCAAATACTGCCACACCTCGACCAAGGGGTGATTTTCAACGCGTGCAATTTCAATCTTGCACCGGAGCTTGAGACCGGCCTGCCATCGGCCGCGGCCAACTTGACGGTTGCGGGCACCTTTATCAACTCACTTCTGTGTCCGTCGGACGCGGCGTCGGCCGTGCTGATCACCGTCGGGGGTGAAAACTACGCCTCACACAACTACGACCTGAACGTGGGCTCGACCTACGCGCGCTCCAGGAGCGGTTCCCGGCGGGGGTGACTTCGCCGTTTGGTGTGTTGCCCAATGGCGTCTTCTTCGAGAACCGGGGCGTGCGCCCATCCGAGTTCATCGATGGCATGTCGAACACTGTTGCCGTGGCCGAGACGATCCGCTCGAACCAGAACTCGACCTACGCGACCGAACCGACCCGCGTTTTCCTCGTGACTGGAAACAACACGAGCACCGGGCCGCCGCTGACCTCTGACGCCGATTACGTGGCCTACTGCCTGTCGCTGTCGGCGAGCACGACCCAGTTCCAGGCGACCAAGGGTGTCCGCTGGCACTATGGCGCGCCGGGCCACTCGATGTACAACCACCGCAGAGCCCCTAACGATCTGAACCCGGACTGCCGCGGCGGCCTGCCGCACAGCAACAAATCCGACCCGGAATGGAGCTATCTCTCGCTCAACGTCACCACGCGGAGCAACCACCCGGGCGGCGTCCAGGTGCTGATGGCCGATGGCCACGTCCAGTTCATCAAGAACTCGATCAACCTGGCGACCTGGCAGGCACTCGGGAGCCGCAACGGAGGCGAGGTGGTTTCGGCTGATGCGTACTGAAGATTGGCACCGTGCAGAAGGATGATACCGATACCATCGGGAGAGCGGTGAGGGTTCGGGTTCAGAACTTCCCGTAGTCGTTCTCAGGCCCGTTCTCGTTTTTGGACCGAGCCCAGGATGCCCGCGATGGTCGTCTTGGCGAGCTGCTCGTCCATCCGCCGCTCGACCTCGCCATAGACCGCTGTCAGGACGCCCTGGATGTTCCGACCCACCGGGCAGAGCGGGTTGGGCTCGTTCCGGTGCAGGGCAATCGTCTCGCCGAGCGGCTCGACCGCCCGGAGCACATCCAGGAGCGTGATTCGCCCGGCGGGGACCTTGAGCCGCCAGCCGCCGCCGATCCCCCCTTGGGACTCGACGATCCCGGCTTCGCGGAGCCCGCCGAGGAGGCGGCGGACCACTACGGGATTCGTGTTGACGCTCCCGGCGATGTACTCCGAGGTCTGGGCCTGGTCCGGCGTCAACGCGAGCAGGGTCATGATGTGGACGCCGACGGTGAGCTTGGAACTGAGCATTGCCACTCCGATTCGCAACCACAATAGTTACGACTGAAGTCGCTGTCAAGCCGATCTCCGAGGGGCCGTTGGTCGCTCGACCGGGTCAGGTGTGGCAGACCCGCCGATAGATCGCCTCGTAGCCGGGGACGATGACGTCGGCCGAGAAGTGGTCCATTGCGCGGCGGCGCGCCGCTGCACCCATTGCAGCGCGGCGAGTCGGGTCGGCGATCAGGGCCTCCACGGCGCGGGTGAGTCCGGCCGCGTCGCCGGGGGGAACGAGGAGGCCCGAGACGCCGTCTTCCACCACCTCGGGGATGCCGCCGACGCGCGTTGCAACGCTCGGGCAGCCGAAGCACATCGCCTCGAGGATGCTCAGGCAGAAGCTTTCGGAATCGGACGTGAACAGGCCCAGGTCGGCCGCTTGCAGATAGTCTTCGATATCGGTTACACGCTCGAGCACGACGATACTGCCGCCCAAGCCGAGTCGATGGACGTCGCCGGCGAACGGCGCGAAATCTTCACCGGCGAGAATCACCAGGCGGAACGACTGGCGCGGGCGCACCCGCGCGGCCGCCTCCAGCAGCAGGTCAATCCGCTTCACCGGGCGCAGGTTCGAGCTGTGTAACACGATCAGCTCGTCGGTCACGCCGAGCTGCTGGCGCACCTCTTCACGCGACCGGATTGGCGGTCGCGGCGAGAAGTAGTTGAGGACCACGTCGATGGGCCCGTCGAAGTGAAGGAGCCGGCGGGTCTCGTCGCGGAGATATTCCGACACGACCGTGACGGCGTCGGCGCATTCGAGGGCATGGCGGATCGCCGGCCCGTAGCCGGGATCGCGGCCCAGCAACGTGGTGTCAGTGCCGTGCAGAGTGGCGATGACCTTGGGCCGCAGCTCGGGCGGCAGCATGGACCGTGCCAGCAAGGCGGCTGTCGCGTGTGGCACCGCATAGTGGGTATGCAGAATGTCGAGCCGATGCTCGCGGCTTACCTCGGCCATCTTCACCGAGAGAGGCAAAGTGTAGTCCGAATACTTGAACAGACCGTAGGAGCTGATGCCGACCGGGTGGAAGTGCACACCGGGCAATTCCGGAGGCAGTCGGAAAGGGCGTTCGTAGCTGATGAAGTGCACTTCGTGCCCGCGACGGGCGAGGTCGGCGCCCAGCGACGACGCCAAGATGCCGCTGCCCCCGACCGAGGGGTAGCAGGTGACGCCAATTCGGAGCGGGCGGGCGGGTTCCATGTCAGTATCGGCTCACGTTGCGCCCAGGCGCGCCAGGGAGTCCACGACGGGTGGGTCATTGGGGTAGAGGGCGATCGCGTGGCCGACGCCGGCCCGCAGGCCATTGACGCGGGCTCGCGTCAGTTGCATCTCGACGTAGGGGCGGGCCTTCACCTGGGTCGCGTGGGCTTCCATCGCGGCAGTCCAGGCTGCCACGACATCCGGGGCCGACACGTCGACGAAGATGGGCGAGGAGTCGCGGGGCTCAGCCGCGGGCGCCAGTGCGTAGAAGAAGAGCTGCTCGATGGCGTGGGGCGGTAGCTCGCGCAGCTCGGCGACGCCGCCGTACCGTGCGATCCGAGCGGCGTCCCGCACCAAGCGGCCCAGCCGATAGTGGTCGGGGTGCTGGTTCTCGACGGGCGTCGGGGCCAGGACGGTGGCTGGGCGCAGCCGGCGGATCACGCCGGCCAGGCGGATCGAGTGCGAGGCCTTCTCCTCGAGGTGGGCATCGCCGTCGAGCTCGATCAGCTCGAAAGATGCGCCGAGCGCTGCCGCGCCGGCCCGGCACTCTTCGAGTCGTTCCTCGGGCGTGCCGTGGCTGGCCGACTCGCCGCGCGAGCAGACGACCACGTAACAAGCGCGGCCAGCGCGGGACTCGAGCGCGACGACACCGCCGCAGCCGAATTCGACGTCGTCGGGATGACAGCCGAACGCCACCAAGGGCGCCGGCTCAGGCCGGGGGTTCGACATAGGCTTCATCTGCCCGCTCGATGGTGTCGCGGACGACATAGGTGATCTCGGGCGCGTCTTCCTTCCGAAGATAATCCTGCTCGCTGGCCCCCGCCACGTAGTGCGTGCACCGGATCACCGATTGCATCCAGCGCAGGCGAGTGTCGCGAGTCGGGCTGATCTGGTCGCGAGTATACGGCGCGACGGGGAGGTCCACGTACTGGTCGCCTCCCTTAAACAACCTGGGCCGTCCGTCTACCAGCCGGGCCCGCACCACCTCGCCCTCGTACGGCACGTCGACGTAGCAGTCCTCGACCTCGCAGGCTGCGCGACGGAAGGCCGGATCGCTTGAGCGGGCGATCCGAATGCCGTCGAGCAAGCCCATTCGCCGGTACATATCGAGGCAGAAATCGGCGACGTTTTCCGCCCCGACGGCCCGGAACGCCTCGGCCCACGCCGGGTCCACGTAGGGGCGGATCTGATCTGCCGTGCGGACGTGCCAGTCGGTGCGCACTCGCTTGAGATACAAAGGTGAGAACTTCCGCTGAACCTGGTTGTCGAACGCGAAATTGAGCTGAAGGGCCTCGCCCGTCTTGCGGTGCCGCAGAGTCGTGCGAGTTTCACGGAAGTCGTGGTCACTGTCGTGGCAGAAGAACACGACCTCGCCTCCCTGCGCCGCCTGGAGACGCCGGGCCGTGGCAATCTTGGCAAAGAGATAGCGCCGCGGGAAGAAGCCGCATGGCTGCTGGCCGAAGCAGATGATGGGCGTGGTGCTTTGATTTGCTGTCATGGCTTCGCACTCGCTTCCGCGGGCGGCGGGCCGGGGCCGAGCACGGCCTGGAACGCCAGGCTCAAGCCCACACACGCCGCACAGCCGATCAGGTTAAACCAGAGGTAGCTGATCTCCAGGGTGGCGAAGAGTGCGAACACCAGAAGCTGCGCGGCGATGGCCGCCCAGAAGACGGCGGTCCCCCGCACCCGAGGCAAGAAGAACGCCGCGAGGAAGAGGCCCAGGACCACGCCGTAGAAAATCGAGGCCACGATGTTCACCGCCTGGATCAGGTTCTCTGCCATGCTGGCGAAGAGCGCGAAGCCCACCGCGACAACACCCCAAATCACAGTAAACCACCGCGTCGCGCTCACGTAATGCGCATCGTCGGCGCGACGTGTGACAAGCAGCTTGTACAGATCGACCGTCGTCGTCGACGCCAGTGCGTTCAGCTCGGCCGCCTTCGAGGAAAGCGTGGCGCCGAAGAACGCCGCGATCAAGAGGCCGATCATCCCGTGCGGAAGATGCCCGAGGATGAACGTGATGAAGACGTAATCGGTGTCTGGCGATTTCGCCCGTGCGGTCAGTGATTCGAGGGCCGCCTTCGCGTCGGCGCGCACTTCCTGGCTTCGGTCATGGGCGGCCAGCGCCCTCAAGCGCGCGCCAACCTCGGCCAGGCGGTCGCCCGAGGCGCGGGCGCCGAGCCATTCCTCCACGGCGCGCCGCTTCTGGGCATGAAGCTCGCCGTAAAGCCGCTCAAGACTTCGCAGTTGTCCGTGCGTGTCGCGCTCGAGCCCGCGCTCCCACATCACGGGGTTAAAGTAAACCGGCGGCGGCTCGAACTGGTAGAAGACGAAAACCATCGTCCCCAGCAGCAGGATGAAGAATTGCATCGGGATCTTGAACACGGCGTTGAACAAGAGGCCTAGCCGGCTCTCGCGGAGCGATGTTCCCGAGAGATAGCGCTGGACCTGCGACTGGTCCGTACCGAAATACGACAGCGCGAGGAAGAAGCCCCCCAGCAGCCCGGACCAGAACGTGTACCTTCGGCTCGCGTCGACCGAGAAGTCGACGGCGGTGAGCTTGTGGAAACCGCCGGCGACGGCCAACGCGCCGTCGAGCCCCACCCCGGGCGGCAGACGCCGCAACAGGACGACGAAAGCCGCGACCATCCCGCAGAAGATCACACCGAGCTGGTATTTCTGCGTCACGGTCACCGCCTGGCTGCCCCCCGCGGCCGTGTAGGCGATCACGACCAGCCCCGTGAGCAGGATCGTCACGTCGGTGCGCCAGTGCAGCACGGTCGAGAGAATGATCGCAGGCGCGTAGACGGTGATCCCTGCCTGCAGGCCGCGCTGGAGCAGGAACAACCCAGCGCCCAGCAGCCGGGTCTTCACGTCGAATCGGCGGCCGAGATATTCGTACGCCGTGTACACGTTCAGCTTGCGGTACATCGGCAGGAATACCGCGGCGATGACGATCAGCGCGAGCGGGGCGCCAAAGTAATTCTGCACGAAGCCCAGGCCGTCCTGATACCCCTGGCCGGGCATCGAGAGGAACGTCACCGCGCTGGCCTGGGTCGCCATCACCGAGAGGCCGATGGCGGCCCACCCGGTGCGCCGATCGCCCTTCAAGTAGTAGGAGAGCTCCTGTCGCCCGCGAGTCTGCCAGACGCCGTATGCCGCGATCGCCACCATGCTGCCGAAGAGCACCAGGTAGTCGAGCGGACTCATGAATAGCTCCGCTCGAGCACGGCAAGGAGGACCACCCACGTGACGAAGCAGATGAGCACGAGCGCATAAACGGCCGGCCAGGTGCGCAGCCAAGGCAGGCCCGTTGCCTCGTCCGGCGGTTCGACCGCGGGTGCGCGTGCGCCCGGGTGCGCTGGGCCGTCTACATCGTCGTCGCTTTGAGTCATTTGCCGAGCGAGACCAGATTGGCGAAGAGCCGGTAGGCCCCAGGAACTCCGGCGGGTAGCTCCCGGAAGAAGACGAGCCCCGTATAGACGAAGTAGCCGCGGCCGTGCTTGGCCACCAGCAGGCCCCCCTTCAGCGGTGTCTCGCCTGGATCTCCCGAGGCCAGGATCGGCGTGAAGTGCTCATCCCATTGCGACGGGAAGTAGATGCCGCGCTCCTGCACCCAACCTTTCATGTCCGTCTCGGCTATCTTGTTCGGCGTTGTGAGCACGGGGTGGTCCGGGGCGAGGAAAGTCACCGGCGCATTCTCGTCGGTGACGCGGGCATCGGAAAGCCGCAGGGTAAAGGGGGCAAGCTTGCTCGCCCGCAGCCCGTTCGGCCGGTTGTACTGGGCGACGACCGTTCCGCCGCCTTCGACATAAGCAAACAGAGCCGGCAGGTGCGCGGCGAGGTCGTCACGCACGTTAAAGGCGCGGACGCCGATCACCACCGCATCGAGGCCGGTGAGCTTCTCGGGCGTGAGGTCCGTGCCGCTGAGTCGAGTGACCTCAAAGCCCATTTCGTCGAGAGCTTCGGCAACCTTGTCGCCTGCGCCGGGGATAAAGCCGACGCGACGGCCTTTGATTGCGACGTCGAGCACAACTGCTTTGAGACGCGCGGGGGGCTGGAGCAACTGCACGGGGATATGGGGGTAACGGATGACGACGCGCCCGGTGTTCCACGTCCGGTTGCCGATCTTGGCCTCGGCGGTAAGTATGGCTGTGGCCGGTGCGGAAGGAGCCTTGACGTTGAACGATAACTGCACGTGGTCGCCGGCCGACGCGAGCCGGAATGGCTGCGACGTGGGCGCGACTGCCCACCCTTCCGGCACCAACAGGTCGACGGTGCCTGCGGCGCCGTCGCGTGCGGCCGTCACGTCGATCTCGACCTTTCGCTGGGCCCCCGGGGCGAAGAGCCGCACGTCGGACAGCGGCCGGAGGACGACGGGAGCGATCACTTCCAGTGGGCGAGCCGGTTGCCCTTGCTGTGGGGCTTCGATGGGGGCGTCGCCGATCTCGAGAGTCTGGTCGCCAATCTGGAATCGGTGCGTGATGGGGAAAGCCGTCGGAGACTCGGGTCTTCCGATCAAGCCGGCCGAAGTGATCGTGAAGAGGCCGACCGCGTGATCATCGACCAGCCAAAACGGGTGGGTCAGCGGAGTCTTGGGCGGCAGGGTCTGGTCCAGATTGCGCGTTGCGGGCCGTCCGGCGCGAGGTCAATCGGCTGGTCGATCCGTTGGCCCGTGGCCGGATAGGACACCGACAACCAGCGGATGCCTTCGCCGGCAGCGATCGTCGCCGAGTGCCGCATATGTAGGACTTCGTCTGGTACGACTTCGGCCCGGGGGATGGTGGTCTCAACTGCAAGCCCGAGACAGCCCTGGATTGCCCGGTCGAGCTGTTGTTGTTTTTCGGAGACGACGATGCCGGCGGCGCTCGAGGGGAGCGAGGCGAGCTGTTTCCGGATTTCCAGTAGGCGAGGGAGGCTCACGGCGGGGTCTTTCAAATCGAATTTCGCGACCGCCTCGTCGGCCAGCTTGGCGATTTGAGCCCCATCTTTGAGGCGGGCCCAGGTTGTGTCGACGCCGTCCATGATGCTGCTTTGGGCCGGCTCGCCGGCCAGCAGCGTGAACGAGCTGGTGCGCGGGCCTCCGCCCCCGCCTCCGCCCCCTCCACCGCGCCCGGCGAAGTCGCCGAAGCCCTGGCTCTTGTGCATCGAGCGGCTGCGCCCGGCGAGCGCGGCGAGCGACTCGCCGGAGACCGGGTCGTCGCCGCCGACCTCGAGGCGGATTGAACCGGTACCGCCACCGCGGCCGAACCCGCCGCCATCCTGGAGAATCCGCCTGGGCTGCCAGGGCGGGAAATCGTCATTTGTAGCGGGGAACGCCGCCGGGTCGCCCGCGAGCTTGAATGCCTCGACGGCCAGGATCGCCGAGGCCGTGTGGTGACCGTGGCCCCCGCCCTGAGGCGAGAACCGGGTGATGATCACGTCGGGCCGGAATGTGCGGATCACCCGCACGATGTCGGAAACGACGGCCTGGCGATCCCAGATGCGCAGCGTCTCGGTCGAGTTCTTCGAGAAGCCGAAGTCAATGGCGCGAGTGAAGAACTGCCGGCCGCCATCGAGGCGGCGAGCGGCGAGAAGCTCCTGGGTGCGGATCACACCCAGCGCTTCGAAGATTTCCGGGCCGATCACGTTCTGGCCGCCGTCGCCCCGTGTAAGGGAGAGATAGGCGGTGCGGTAGCCGCGGCCGCGCGCAAGGTAGGCGATGAGCTGGGTGTTTTCGTCGTCGGGGTGGGCCGCCACGTACAGGACGCTGCCCAGCTCACGAAACGCGCGCACCGCCCGCAAGGTGTCCTGGGGCGTCATCGGTTCCGCGGCGCAGCCGCGGGAGATCGGCCCGGCAAGCAAGGCCCCGGCCAGGACGAAGGCAACCAGCCAGGCGACGGGCCGGTTCGACTCGTGGAAGCATCGTGGTGCGCGCATGGAGAGGCCCCGAATTTGGGAAGTCCATCGCGGCCGCACTGTGGGGCCGCGATGGTAATAGGCGGCGTCCTCCAGCCTTCCGGCCTCACTTTTTCACGGTGAAGGCGACCGAGTACTGTGTCTTTTCCCACTGCATCTTGACCACGCCGCCGCCGCTGGCCTCGGCATCGATCGCTATCGTGAACTGGTCGACCGTTTTGTCGAGATCCGTCTTCTTCAAGTCCACCCGCGCCAGCTCGTTGGCCTTCTCGGATTCTTCGTTGTAGGGAATACCCCACTGGCCGGTCTTCTTGTTGATGACGAGCTTGGCGGTGCCGTCCTCGTTGGGGACGGTGAACAGCGAGTACGTGCCCGTAGCGAGCGAGTATCCGCCGATCTCGATCGGCTGCTTGGTCGTCAGCAGCGTTGCCTCGTCGGCGCCCGTGCGCCAGACCTTGCCGTAGGGGACCAGCCCGCCCCAGATCTTGCGGACTTCGGTCGTGCCGGGCTTCTTGCTGTAAGGGCGGCCGTACACGAGCTTCAGCTCGTTACCGTCGATCGTTTCCGTGATTGTTTCGTGCGGGCTGATGCGCTGACGCTGTTTCTTCTTGGCGGCCTGGGCCATCGCGGGCGTCGAGCTGACGAGCGCCGCCGCGACGACGAGTGCGAGTGCGATTCCGAATTTCCTCATGAGGTTCCTCCGGTTGTCGGGTCGTTGGGAGAGCGGGCCTCAGGCAAGGTCCGGCACCTTGCAAACGAGGCCCGTCGGACCCAGTAACGACCGTAGTTACAAATTGGGCCGCGGTCAAGACTTCACCGGATCGTTTCGACGAAGCTGGTGGTTGAAAGAGCTCAGCGATTGATCGACAATCGAAAGCCACACCCCTGGGAGAACCTGACATGACTCAGAACTTTGCGATCGCCAAGGCGCTGGGCTGCAAGGCCATCACGACCGAGCGCAACGACCAGCAAGTCAAGCGCCTCGCGCCATTTGCCGAGAAGCACAAGATCTGGGTCGCCGTTCACAACCACACGAACAACACGCCGAAGATGGAGGACATCGATCCGCTCACGAGCGCCGGCGAGTACATCGGATTCAATTTCGACATTGGACACTACGTCGCCGGGACCAAGGGTAAATCGCCAATTCCGGTCATCGAGAAATATCACGACAAGATCATCAGCCTGCACTTGAAAGACCGCACCGCGGGCGGCGGCAATCTTCCCTGGGGCAAGGGTGAGACGCCGATCAAAGAGGTGCTCCAACTGCTCAAGAAGGAGCAGTGGCCGATCTACGCCGACATCGAGCTGGAATACGAGATTCCGGCGGGCTCAGACGCGGTGAAGGAAGTCGCCAAGTGTCTGGAATACTGCAAGGAAGCGCTTGCTTGAGATGGCCAGGGAGACAGCGATGAGAGTTGTTAAAGCTGCAGCGGTTCAGCTCAGTCCGGTACTCTATAGCCGCGAAGGAACCGTCGAAAAAATCGTGCGGACGATTCACGAACTTGGCCAGCAGAGGGTGCAGTTCGCAACATTTCCCGAGACGGTGATTCCTTACTATCCGTACTTCTCGTTCGTGCAGTCTCCTCTGCAAAACATCGTCGGAGCTGAGCCGCGGAAGCTGCTCGATCAAGCGGTAACGGTGCCGTCTGCCGCCACCGACGCGCTTGGTGAAGCTGCCCAAAGCGCGGGCGTTGTCGTGTCGATCGGCATCAACGAGCGTGACGGTGGAAGTGTGTACAACACACAGCTTCTCTTCGACGCCGACGGCACGTTGATTCAGCGCCGACGGAAGATCTCGCCCACCTATCACGAACGGATGGTCTGGGGCCAGGGAGACGGCTCGGGGTTGCGCGCCGTCGATAGTCGCGCCGGCCGCATTGGCCAACTGGCATGCTGGGAACACTACAACCCCTTGGCGCGATACGCGATGATGGCCGATGGCGAGCAGATCCACTCGGCGATGTATCCCGGCTCGATCTTCGGCGATCTGTTCTCAGAGCAGACTCAAGTCAACATCCGGCAACATGCCTTGGAGTCGGGGTGTTTTGTCGTCTGCGCGACTGCCTGGCTGAACCCCGATCAGCAGGCCCAGATCATGAAGGATACCGGCTGCGCGATCGGCCCGATCTCCGGCGGTTGCTTCACGGCAATCGTCGCACCTGACGGATCTCTCATGGAGGAGCCGATCCGCTCTGGTGAAGGTGTGGTGATCGCCGATCTCGACTTCACCCTGATCGACAAGCGCAAACAAATGATGGACTCGCGCGGCCACTACAGCCGTCCGGAACTGCTCAGTCTGATGATCGACCGAACTCCGACTGCGCACGTGCACGATCGCGTTGCGCCAGGCGCTTCGGAGGCTGTGCAACCGTCTGCCGGTGGTTTGCCGACGCGAGAAATCGGCGTCCGGAGGTTCACCATTGTCTCCTCCAGGCCATTCGACGAGGTCGTGCGAAGGCTTACTGCAACCATCGGTCGTCCAGACACACACGCGTTTCACGACGCCATTGCCTCGGCGACCAACGTTGTGGAGCTCGAGAAGGTGGTACACGGGGCGATCGGATCCTCGGAGCTGATGGAGTTCACCCGCTTCGATGCCGGCGACGTTGTGCGTAAATTGCAAGGCGGGCGCGGGCCCAAGATCCTCCGTCTCGTCGTCGGGAACCCGCTCATCATGAATGAGATGGCCAAGACCGTCCCTGATGCGGCGAGCTATGCGCCCGTCACGATTCTCGTGGATGAGCGCGCAGACGGAGTCCACCTATCGTACGACACGATGGCGAGTTTGCTCGCTCCCTACGGAAGCCAGTCAGCACTCATGGTCGCCATGGATCTCGACGCGAAGGTCGAGAGTCTGCTCAAGACCGCTGCGAGCTGAGAGCCAGGGCTCGCAGACGGGCCGACCTCGGCTCGTCATCATCAAGGCGTTATCGTGCCAGAAACACAAGTTAGGCGGATTGGAACATGGAGCAGCTCGCGAGCATCACTGTCACTCGCCGCCGTGGATTGGTCGGTGCCCTACGGAAGTTCCGCATCCTTTGCGATGGCGTCGAAGTCGCACAAATCTCGAACGATTCGTCTTCGCAGATCCAACTTGCGGCCGGCGCACACACCATCCAGGTCAAATGCGACTGGCTCGGCGGCACGCCGCTCGAAGTGACGCTCCAACCGGGAGAGACGCGTCACTTGGTTTGCGGCAGCGCAGACGATTTTGTGCAGTTGCTCCTCGCCACGTTGTTTCTGCGCAACTCTTACTTGCGACCACGCGTCGACACGGCCGCAGAGGGCGAGAGCCACGTGCAGCAGCCGCGGCCCGCTTGGGGTAGGGCTTTGCTCTACTGCTTCATCTGGGCACTGATTCTGGCGTCGCTGGCATTCGCCATCATGATGCTGACGCCGGCCATGTTGCAACCTGGCTCAGCACGCGCAGAGAAGCTCGGCCAGGTGGTCGGCTCCCTTCTCGTCAGTGGCTGGTTCGTTATTCTCATCCGCGCTTACAGCAAACGGACGTGATCGACCTGCACCACGGGGCCCGCCGGTTCCGCAGGGGACACAAGGTCATGGTCCAGGCGCAGAGCACTTGGCTCCCGCTCATTGACCGCAACCCGCAGTCGTATGTGCCCAACATCCTATCGGGCCACGGAGACCGACTTCCGCCCGTCCACCCAGCGAGTCTTCCGGACCGACAACTACCCGACGGCCATTGAATTGACGGTGATGCCGGATTGAGAAGGCGAGTTCGGCGGGGGAAGCGGGCGGCGCTTGTCCTTTCGGGGTGCCGAGTAACAGGTCCGCGACCGGCGTAGTTCGTACGCCGTCTCAGGTTGGAAGTTCGCTGATTGACAGGCCGGCTTTGGCTCCGTCATTATCAATGCGTTTTCGTGTAGGAGTCATCCGATGCGGTTCGCAACGTCCATCGTGCTTGTGATCGGTCTAATCCCGTCCGTCGCCCTCGGCCAGGTGCGGCGGAAGAGCGAGAAAGAAACGGCTCCAATAGCGGGCGACCGCGGGACGGCTCGCGGGCCGGAGCAGCCCCGCGATGCGGTCGGCGACCCCGAATGGCTTCGCACGAGGCTGGAGAAGGTCCGCCGGCGGTTTGATCTCCCGGATCTGGGGGCGGCGATCGTGATCGAGGACAAGGTCGTGGCGGCCTCGGTCGTCGGGGTGCGCAAGTACGGGACGCAGATTGCAGCCGAGCGGGACGATCCGTTCCACCTGGGCTCGATCACCAAGGTCATGAGCGCGACCCTGATCGGCATGTTCGTGGAGGACGGGATCCTTCGGTGGGACATGACGATGGAGGAGATGTTCCCGGAGCTGCTCCGGATGATGCAGCCGGGATATCGCAGGGTCACTGTGGTCGAACTTCTAGCGCACACCGGGGGCTTTCCTTTTCAGCCGGGCATGTCGATGGATGCCATCACGGCCAAGGGCCGCAACGCCGTCGAGCGGCGGTACCAGTACGTGAAGGCGGCCATCGTCGACCCGCCCCAGGCGCCGCCGGGGACCAAGACCATCTATTCCGGCGGGGCGATTGTGGTGATGGCGTATGTCGAGCGGAAGACGGGGAAGACGTACGAGCAGCTCATGCGAGACCGCTTGTTCGCTCCGCTGGGCATGACCACGGCCGGGATCGCCGACCACATGGCCTTCGAGGGCAAGGTCGACGCCCCGTGGGGACACCGGCAGTCGAACGGGAAGACCAACCCGGTGGCGCCGGACCACCACTCGCCGATCAACGGCCGACAGCCCGTTGGCGGCGGCTACTGCTCGATGACCGACCTAGGCAGATTTCTCGCGTTCCATCTTGAGGGTGCCCGCGGGCGAGGGCGGCTGCTCCGGCCGGAAACGTTCGGCGTGCTCCAGACCGCGGCCCCCGGCGGTGGCTTCGCCCCGGGCTGGAGCACCGAGCATCCCGACTGGGCCAAGGGGAAGGTGCTGGCGCACAGCGGGAGTACCGGGATTTACCTGGCGATCTGCTGGGTTGTCCCCGAGGAGGGGTATGCCCTCTGCGTGGGAACGAATGCCGCCGGCGAGCCGCGCGCCGACGAGGCGCTCGGCGAGACTTTCCACTACCTGACGACTCGTGTTCACCGCGGCGACGCAAACCGCCTGGAACTGGCCACGGCTGCCCGGTCGCGGCCGGTTCCGCCGACTCCCGACGTTCGGGTCGATGGCCTGACCCCGGTGCGTGCGACGGTCGGCTACAGCACGTTCCAGGTTGGCAAGGCCGGCGACGGCAAGCCGCTGTTGCTCGACGGCGACGTCTTTGCGCACGGCTTAGGCGTCCACGCACCTTCGGAGGTCATCTACAACCTGAAGCCGGGTTACCGGCGGTTCGTCGCGCGGGTGGGGCCGGAGGAGCGGAGCTGGCGGGGAAGCGTCGTCGCCAAGGTCTACCTCGATGGCAACTTGGTCGACGAATCGCCCTTGCTTCGGGCCGGCGATCCGCCCTGGAACATCGACGTCGCCATCCGGGCCCGGTCCACGGCAAGGGTGCCACGGCAAATTCGTCTCGTGCTCACCGACGGGGGCGACGGTAACCACTCCGACTGGGGGGAATGGGTCGAGGCGGGATTCATGATCCGGAAGGATTGAGGTGGGTGCCGCTCAATTGGAGACAGGAAGCCCCAAGGGGACCAATCCCGTCGCGGCGGGTTGAGATGACTCCAGGAAACGTCCGCAATTCGATGCGACGAGGCATCTTTCCTTCCCCGGCCATTCCGCCCGGCCCTGTGTGCCGGAAGACTAGCCAAACAGAATCAGGTCGGAGGACCGAGGGCGGGGGACGCATGCGGCTCAGCGGGAGCTTCGCCCTCCGGTTCGGCAGCGACCTGCTCTTGAGGAAGCGCAGTGCGCAGAGTGTCTGGTTGTAGACGCTCCACGAGACCTTCTTGTTTTGGATGAGATGGAGGAGGTAGGACCGGACCTCGTCTCGGCCAATTTGCTCAGGTGAGCGGCCGAAGTGTCTTGCGAAGAAGCCGACTCGCGAAACGTAGGCGTCGATGGTCCTGGTGGAGAGGTTTTTGAGTTTCATGTCCTCGATCATTCGGCTTCGTAGCGCTGTCATGATGTGCTCCTTGTAGTGAGATGAAGTGGCCAGGAAACGCCTTCATCATCGCTCGGCGGAAGCACGGGGTCGGCACCCTGGGTCGGATGATCGGCAGCAGAGAGGGCTCGCCGCTTGAGATTCGAGTTGTAAGACGTATGCTTGGGGAGTAGCACCTGGGGTCCCTTCGGCAGAGATTAGGATTCGGAGAACCAAGGCTCGGTTCAGTGGAGCGGCAGGAACTACGCTTCGGCGAAGTTGAGGTCGTTGATGGCAGTGTCACTTGGACCGATGCCAGCGCAACTCCGCGAGGACGTCGCTCGCTGGATCGACGAAGGTCGCCACCGTGATCCGTCGAGCATCGAGGCGGCGATCAATGCTCGTTTTCTCGTCGGTGGTCCGGGCGGCTCCAGCTACTTGGATGCCGAGGGCGAGGTCTGGGATTTGTTCATGGATGAGAAGTCTTTCGTCCGCGCTGAGGACGGACCCCGTAAGGTAAGCATGATCGTCGACGCAGTGGAGCGATTCCCAGCGCTAGCGAAATGGCTGCCAGTGCGGCCACCGAGTGCGGCGACGTGCGAGCTCTGTGCGGGTACTGGTAAGGCCCCAGCGATATTCCCCAAGATCACCCAGTGCTGGGAGTGCGTCGGCCTGGGCTGGGTGACCGAGGGATAGCGCTGCCGATCGCCGGTTCGGGCAGGCGAAGCCGGAGACCCAAGAAAGATCACGGTCCTACCGCGCAGCGGTTTAGTCGAATCCCCTTTATTTCCTGTTTTTACTCTGGTAGGGTGCCCACGACAATCCGAGGAAGGAACGGACTCGATCATGCCACTGTTGGGGCGACGCCATGAAACGATTCCGGCTGAGCACGCTGATACTTCTGGTCGTGATAACGGCGTTAATCTTCGCCCTGATCGGGGAGCGATGGCGAGCTGCTCGCCGCGAAGCGATGCTGGAAGCCCGATTGGCGGAAGCAAACGAAGTTGTGGCGGAGCACTACGCATTGGGGTTAATAGAAATCGCGGATAGGTCAACCGCGATGAAGCAGAAGAAATAAAACAAGGGATGGGGTATTAGTTAGTCGGCAAACGAACCGGTCAAGGTATCGCTAGCGAGCGGACGGGCCGCCACTGTCGAGGTCAAGCTGCCGGAGCTGGTGAAGCGGGCGTGCGGCCCGGTTCGCCTGGGAAGAGTTCTTTTTTGCCGATCATCGCAATCCGCATACGCAAACGCGTCGGCCCGTGCTTCATTTTTCAATAAACCCAATCTGCGTCAATCCCCGCTCGCTGTCTCAGAGTTGAGGACCAAATTCGTGCCCGACTCGCGTCTTGCCCGTTTGTTGGACATCTACCGTGGGTGCCGCGCCTCATGCAGTCGATCCTTCAGAAGCGCTGGTCCACGCTCTCCTCGGAGCGGCACGGTTGAAGGTGAAACGTTCTGGTGACTTCGAGGCCGAACACGACCGGAAGGGGGTCGGGAAGTTAGCTCGGGAAGATGTGCTGCCCAAGGGCTATGACGATCTGCTGGCCACGCTCAAGGAACGCATTGGGTCGGCCCAGCTCCGGGCTGCTGTGGCTGTCACCCGCGAGCTGGTGCTTCTCTACTGGCAGATTGGGCGTGATATTCTTGGCCGCCAGCAGCATGAGGGATGGGGGACGAAGGTCATCGGCCGGCTGGCCGGCGATCTTCGCCGGGCGTATCCCGATATGACGGGGCTGTCGCCACGCAACCTCAAATACATGCGAGCTTTCGCCGAGGCCTGGCCGGAGGAGCCAATTGTGCAACAGCTTGTTGCACAAATTCCGTGGGGCCATAACGTGCGTCTCCTAGATTACGTGAAAGACCGGCGTGAACGGGAGTGGTGCGTCCATAAAACCATCGAGAACGGCTGGAGCCGGAACGTCCTTGTGCACTGGATCGAGAGCGATCTTTATAAGCGTCAGGGCAAGGCCCGGACGAATTTCAACAGGACGCTTCCGCCGCTGCAATCCGACCTGGCCAGGGAAACGCTGAAAGACCCGTATAATTTCGAGTTCCTCACGCTGGCCGGCGACGCCGAAGAGCGGGCCCTGCAGAAGGGACTGCTCGAGCATATCCAGCAATTCCTGATTGAGATGGGGGCGGGGTTCGCCTTTGTCGGGCAGCAATACCCGCTTGAAATCGGTGGCGACGATTTCTTTATTCTGACGTTCCGCACATCTGCCCCTTATTATCTCCGAATTACCGCCGCCTGAGCCAGTCGACTATGGCTGAGTAGCCCCGAACAGACCGAGCTTGGCTCATGGGCGCGATGACACGCGCGGCCTCACGGCTATCGCCTCGCGCAGGTTGCCGGTCTGATCGTTGCGGATCGCGCCGGCTCAGCGGTAGGCGGCTACACCAAGACTCATTGCCTGACATCGACATCTTCTCGTCAGGTCAAGTCTCACCGCAGTGTCCGATTCCCCGAGCGGGAATTTTTGAAATTCTTCAATTGGCTGCTCTTCGACGTAAGTCTCGCCGAGTGTGACAACCCAAGAATCCAGTCGAGCACTTCCTTGCCCTCCCTCCAGGGAAAGAGCCGTTTTTTCTCGGGAATATCGCTTCTCCAAACCACCGAGCGCGATTTGACACACCGTTTGTTGAAATCGAGCCTCCACGTAGGGCTAGTTCGACGCGACTTACGACAAACTACAGCATCATAGTTCATGTAGGGCAATCCGTGGATGCCTTGAAGATTTCTTTTCCAGGACAATGATGTCCCCAGGAATCGGGGCGACGGAGCCGCTCTGCTTCATGTGTCCAGAGCGGCTCCAGCGTATCTTGTGTACGCCGCTCACACTCGTTCGTCAGGAGCAACTCGGATGCAGAAACCCAAGAAACGACACGTCCCGTCTTCGACTACTCCCCCACGCCCTGGTGAGATCGCTCGCGCCAAGGGTCAGGCTCTTAGCTCGTATCGCATCGATGCCTTGCCGATCATCAATCAACTCCTCGCACGCATGCGGCTCGACAATTTTCTCCGGTCGTATCTCCCACGCGCCGATCGCCGCTGCCGGATCGCTCCCGCCCTGGGCATCTCACTCCTGCTCAAGAACGTGCTCCTCTCCCGCGAGCCGTTGTACGGCATCGGAGAATGGGCGGCGAGGTTCGCTCCCGAAGTACTCGGCTTCGCCGAAAGCCAACTGCCATCTCTCAACGACGACCGGATGGGCCGCTGTCTCGATCGCTTGTTCCAAAGCGATATCACCTCGTTGGTCCTGGCGCTCGTGGCTCATGTGATCAAGGAATTCGATGTCGACCTCGATGAGCTCCACAACGATTCCACTACTATCACCTTTCATGGCGCCTATGCTGACGCGGCCAAAGAAGAAATGCGGGGCAAACGGACCAGGATGGCAATTACCTGGGGTTACAACAAGGACCATCGCCCGGACCTCAAGCAACTGCTTTATATCCTCACAGTGGCCAAGGACGGCGCGGTTCCGTTGTACTTCCAAGTTGCCAGCGGCAACGTGGCGGACGACCAAACTCACCGTGCTACCTGGGACCTTCTCTGTCGCCTGACCGGAAGACGAGATTTCCTTTACGTGGCGGATTGCAAGCTCGCCAGCACCGAGAACATGGCCCATATCCATCAACGCCAAGGCCGGTTCTTAACAGTACTGCCGCGGACCCGGTCAGAGGATAGTGCCTTTCGAGATTTACTCGGCAGTGGGCAGATCCAGTGGCGGCGCATCCATGACAAGCGAAATGACGACGGCAAGATTGTGGATGAGTACTCGATCTCCGAGCAGGCTTCGCTGAGCGTCGAAGGATACCGACTGGTTTGGTACCACAGTACACGCAAAGCCGAGCAGGATTCCCATGCGCGTCATCAGCAGGTCGAAAGGGCCTTGATCGAATTGTCGGAGCTGCGGTTGAAGCTGTCATCTCCGCGGACACGGTTTCGCCAAGAAGCGAAGGTTGCGGAAGCCGTCCAGGAAATCCTCCGGGCCCGCGGTGCTGAGAGTTGGATCGTCACGGAAATCAAGGAGCGAACTGAGGAGAAGTTCCGCCAGGATCGGCGAGGTCGACCGAATGATAAGACGCGATACCTCAAGAAGACGAGCACTCGCTACGAGCTGGCGTATCACATCGATCACGAGCGACTCATCGCGGAAACGGCGGGTGACGGTGTCTTCCCTTTGATCACGAACGACCATTCACTGTCGGGTCTGGAAATGTTGCTAGCTTACAAGGGCCAGCCGGCACTTGAGAAACGATTCTCGCACTTGAAGACGGACTTCGAGGTTGCCCCGGTCTATCTCAAGGAGGCCAGCCGGATCCAGGCGTTGCTCTGTGTCTATTTTCTGGTGCTCTTGGCCGAGTCGCTGCTTGAACGCGAGCTGCGTCGCGCCATGGACCGCGAGGCGATTGAAAGCCTGCCGATGTACCCCGAAGGCCGGAAGTGTCGGCGTCCCACAGCCCGACGGCTGATTGACCTGTTTGAGGACGTGCAACGACATGCGCTGCAAGTTGAGCGGCGATCACCTCTGGTCTTCACAACACAATTGAGCCGGCTTCAGCGTCGGGTATTGCGCCTGCTTGGAATGTCGAAAGTCTACGACGTCTGACCTGGCCCGCCAGCGTGCCGCTATTCTCGACCACGTTGAAGCACCAGGGGTGAGCGTGGGAGGTCAACAGCCGTTGCGATGACTAAACCGCCTGACGATGCGACCGCACACGGGTTGCAAGTGCCGCCCGTCTACCGGCTCCTCGCGATAGTCCCTCCGCCTGAACGGTTTGATACCGAGCGAAATTCCGGGATAATCAGGGGCAGATGTGCGGAACGTCAGTTTATTGACCTGCTATTTTATCATTTGAAGCTGCGGTGCTATGTTGTGATCGACCTGAAAACCACCGCCTTCAAGCCCGAATATGCTGGCAAGATGAACTTTTATCTGTCGGCGGTCGATGACCTGCTGCGGCATCCCGATGACAAACCGTCGATCGGCATCATCCTGTGCAAGACAAAGAACCAGGTCGTGGCCGAGTACGCTCTGCGTGATCTCGCCAAGCCGGTCAGTGTGTCGAGCTACATCACCACGCTCGTCGAATCACTGCCGCCCGCCCTGCGGGGCAGCCTGCCAAGTCCGCAGGAGCTTGAGGCTGAGCTGAAGAAGGATGCCTCCGGCGAAGAGTAGACGCGCCCGGCGGTAATGAAAACTTGGGTGCCCGCTAGGAGCGTCTGGCCTTCGCATGCATCAGGTCGAGGAAGGCACTGACGCGGAGGTAGCTTTCCAAGTCGGCTTTCTCAGCGGGGCTTAGATCGCCGTCCTGATTTCTGATAAGCAGGTCTTGCAGGCGTGCCAGCTCGTCGCCTTCGATGCGGATGTTGAGAAAGGCCTTCGCGGCGGGGGCCGGAAGGTCGTCGGTACGCGGGCGGATGAGGCGGGCGAGAATCGCCGCATCGCCGCCGTTGTGGGACCGTTGCTGGTCAGTTGCCATGAGCCGAGCTGCCTTGATGGGAAAGACACATTGATATGTATGCTACTCGATTGCGGCACGGTTGGCAACCGAAGTTGTTATCAGATTGCCGGAAACGGCGGAGGGCGGAGGACGGGAATGAGGGCGGAGGGCGGATGCGGCACGTCGAACGGATCACTGGCGTGTTGGGATGCGGCTCAGCAAGAGCTTCGCCCTCCCGGGACACGGTCGCGACGGATCGCTTGAGCCGTTGGCTGCGAATCATTAGACTAGGAACGCCGCTGTTCCGCAAAAATGCCGACACGGCGATGAGGGTCTATCGAACCGCCACGCTCGCCGTTGCCTTGAACAAGGAACCGCCGATGAATCATCGTGATCTCGTCGCGCAGAGCATGGGAGAGCTTCGCCTGAAAACAGCGGCACACAACCGATTGCGGTATCTCAGTCAGGCCGGTTGGAGCGTTGACCAGGATCTGGCACCGATCCGAGTCATGACCCCGACACCGAGCGACTGGTTTTGGCGGAGATGATGGAAAACCGGTGTCGAGTGCGGACGCAGTATACGAATTCCACGGGATTTGTCTCTGACTACGAATACCATCTGCGGTTTGAGAATGGTAAATGGGTGGTGGAGAACTTGTTGTACGTGTGCGACGACGGTATGTACCAAATGCTGTAGTGCCAAGGCGCAAGCCGCCGTGGGCATTCCGTGAGATAATCGCACTCACTCTGAGTGACGAGCTACGAAGTTCAAATCCAGTCGGTACTTTTGACGGCAATCGCCTGGATAATGACGGCCGGCCATTTCCTGGGCTACGCCTGAAAGCGCGTCAGTGTCGTTGGACCGACGCTGCGCAACGCGGTTGTCGGTTTGTGTCAGGCCGGTGAACCGAACTGGGCCGGAACTCCTGCCCAACTCTGGGGACAGCAGGAAGGCCACATTGACCCCGCCGAAGGCCGCAGGGAGGCTCGCCGAGTCGGCATAGTCCCCGACCCCTACCTCGGCCCCGGTGAGAGTTCGGGTTCAGAACTTCCCGTTGTCGTTCTTCCACTCCGCCCGGGGCGGGATGGTCTCGATGGCGTCCCAATGCTCGACGACCTTGCCGCCCTCGACCCGAAAGAGGTCGTAGAAGGCCGAGGGTTTGCCGCGGAATGACCCCTCGCTCATGACCAGGACGAAATCCCCCTCGCCCAGCACCTTGTGAATCTTGTCGAACTTGATGGGGCTGTTCGGCGTGGCGACCATCCCCACGAGCCGGCTGAAGGCCTCGACGCCGTCGCCCAGGCCGGGGCTGTGCTGGATGTAGGTGTCGCCGAAATAGTCGGCAAGCTTCTCCTTCTTTCCCTTCATCAGGATGTTTTCGTAGAAGGCCCGCACGAGCGTCTTGTTGGCTTCGGTCTTGTCGAGGTCCCTCGCTTCGGTCGGCCCGTCGGTCTGCGTGTGGCTGCTCCGGTTCGGCTGCTTCGCCTTCTCGGCGAGGTTGTCCCAGTGCTCGACGATCTTGCCCTCCTCGAAGCGGAAGAGGTCAAAGCCGACTTTGGGGCCGAAGAAGTCGTATTCCGTGTGCGTGAAGACGAAGTCGCCGTCGCGGAAGACACGCACGGTCTTGACCTTCGCCGAGTTGGGCGGGAGCTGCTTGAGCAGGGCCCCAAGGCCCTCCAGGCCATCGGCGACGGCCAGGTTGTGCTGGATATACTTCTTCGGGTTGATGACGGCGACCGGCTTCGGGTCGCCGGTCTCGATGCTCTTCAAAAGCTCGACCACCTGCCGCTTGCCGCCCTCGGTGTCCGACTTGCCCTCCTGGGCTCGGGCCATCAGTGCAAAGGACGCCGCCGCGGCAAGGACTGTCGACACAAGACCCCACCCGATTCGACTCTCTCTCATCGTCTCCTCCTTCTGGAAAGCCTGATTTCGTAACAATTTTTGTTACACGAGAAGGCAAAAAAAGGGTCAGGCCCGTTCCCGTTTTTGGACCGAGCCCAGGATGCCCGCGATGGTCGTCTTGGCGAGCTGTTCGTCCATGCGCCGCTCGACCTCGCCATAGAGCCGCAGTAAGGATGCCCTGGATGTTCCGACCCACCGGGCAGAGCGGGTTGGGCTCGCTCCGGTGCAGGGCGATCGTCTCGCCCAGCGGCTCGACCGCCCGGAGCACATCGAGAAGCGTGATTCGCCCGGCGGGGACCTTGAGCCGCCATCCGCCGCCGATCCCCCCTTGGGAATCGACGATCCCTGCCTCGCGGAGCCGGCCGAGTAGCCGGCGAATGACTACGGGATTCGTGTTGACGCTCCCAGCGATGTACTCCGAGATCTGGGCCTGGTCCGGCGTCAACGCGAGCAGGGTCAGGATGTGGACGCCGTCGGTGAGCTTGGAACTGAGCATCACACCTCCGATTCGCAACCATAATAGTTACGGTCGAAGTCGCTGTCAAGCCGATCTCCGAGGGGCGACCACCGAGGAGCCGGTCGCGTGGTGGACGATCTTCGCACGGCGCGGCCTGCCGGGTTAACGCAGGGCCCCGCGCCCGTTCTTCAGATATTTGTCGAAGAACTTTTCGACGAGCCGCATGTTCTCCTTGCTGCCGAATTCTCGGGTACCGTGCCCGGCCCCCTTGACCGGTTGGAACGTCGCATCGACGCCGGCCGTCTCCAGGGCCTCGTACAGCGACTCGCTCTGGTTGAACGGCACCATATTATCCCGGTCGCCGTGCATGATAAGGAAGGGCGGGTCGTCCTTCGAGACGTAGGCGACGGGGTTCGCCCGCTCGGCCTTGTCCTTGTTTTTCTGCACCGGGCCGCCCAGGAGGCGGGACTCCGGCGAGTCGGCGCTGTCATGCATCCCGCCCATCTTTGCAACGTCCGTCGGGCCGAACCAATCGACGACCGCCTGAACTCGGCTCGACGGATCCGTCTCGCCTTGGGTGCCTTCGAGGTCCTTCACGTCTCCCGAGGTTCCGGGAAGAGCGGAAAGGTGCCCGCCCGAGGACGCCCCCCAGACGCCGAATCGTTCAGTGTCGAGGTTGTAGGTCTTGGCGTTAGCCCGCAGCCAGCGAATCGCGGCCTTGCAGTCCTCGATTTGGGCCGGGAACGGGGACTGCCGGCTGTAGCGATGGTTGATGCTAGCGACGGCGTACCCCTTGCTGAGGAAGGGGATGGCCGGGCATTCCTCCTTGCCGCCGAACATCCAGGCACCGGGATGGATCCAGACGATCACCGGCAGCGGGCCGTCGGCCTTTTCCGGGACGTAGAGGTCGAGCTTCTGCCGCTCGTGCCCACCCTTGACGTATTCCAGGTTCCGATGCACTTGCGTACCCTCGGGGACCTTCGCCGTCTTGAACAACTGCCCCGGCGAGGCCGAAGCCATCCCGAGTGACAGCGACAGTCCGAGTAGCCAGACGCCTCGCTTCATGCCCATCTCCATGGTTTGGGGCCCCGCACGAGATTCGGCGTGGGGACGCCCCCACTCGTGCAACCATATTAGTTACACGAATGACGGGGTTACAAGACCTCTCGGCCGGAATTCTTCCCCGCTGGTTTTAGAGCGTGTCTGCGAACTGCGGTCGCGTGTGGAAGGGCCCTCACCCCGGCCCTCTCCCAGAGGGAGAGGGAGCCATAAGTCGTCGCGTCGGGCCCACTGGTTTATTGGATCGTGCCGCTCGTTGAACTCGCAGACACGCTCTGAGTGACGAGTTACGGGGTTCAAATCCAGTCGTTACTTTCGCGGCAATCGACTGGACAATGACGGGCGGCCATTTCCTGGGCTACGGCGGCCCCAGGCACGGGCAGCCGCGGCGATCGCTTGAAATCCGCCCGCGCGCCGTGGAAACTGGGACGTTCGCCGATCGTGCGTGTTCCTGTCCACACCGCGGAGACGGAGACCGAGTCCCATGAACACGCGACGAGTCTGGTCGCGCATCGCCGCGACCGCCGCCCTATCCCTCCTGTCGTTCGCCGGGATCGCCCGAGCGGACCAGGAATACGACTCGTCCGAGGTCATGGTTCCGATGCGGGACGGCATCCGACTCCACACAGTCCTCATTCGCCCGAGGCGGGCCGGGCCGTCGCTGCCCATGCTCCTCCAGCGGACCCCCTACGGCGCGACGGCCCGTGCCGGGGAGTCGCTGATACAGGGCCCTCTCAAGCCGATGGCCGACGAGGGCTACATCTTCGCGTTTCAGGACATCCGCGGCCGCTTCGGCTCCGAGGGGACGTTCGTCGTCGAGCGGCCCGCGCGACGCCTCGGACCCGAAGGCCGTCGACGAGACGACCGACGCATACGATACGATCGACTGGCTGGTCAAGAACGTGGCGGCGAATAACGGGCGCGTCGGCATGTGGGGCGTCTCGTACCCCGGATGGCTGACGGTCCAGGCACTCCTGGACCCGCACCCGGCATTGCGCGCCGCCTCACCGCAGGCCGCGCCGGGAGACCAGTTCCTCTGCGACGACGAACACCACAACGGGGCCTTCCGCCTGAGTCCGGTATTCCAGTACCTGGCGGTGATAGGGCGGGCCAAAGAGTTCACGCCGTTCGACTACGGCCGCCGCGACCTGTACGACTGGTTCCTGGACCTCGGGCCGCTGTCGAACGTCAACGCCCGCCATTTCCACGGCAAGGTGACCGGGTGGAACGACCTGGTGGAGCACCCCGACTACGATCATTACTGGCGCGAGCGGGCGTTGCCCCCTCGCCTGGGCCAGCCTCGCGTGCCGACGCTCCACGTGATCGGCTGGTGGGACCAGGAGGACTTCTCCGGCCCGCTGCGGATCTACGAGGCATTCGAGAAGCACGACCGCGGTGGCCTGAACTCCCTGGTTGCCGGCCCGTGGAACCACGGCGGTTGGATCAGGAGCGAGGGCGATCGCCTGGGGCCGGTCACGTTCGGCAGCCCCACGGCCCGCGATTTCCGGGATCAGGTCATGGCCCCCTGGTTCGCCCGCCACCTCAAGGACAAGGATAAGGACGGCCCGGCCGTGCCGGAGGCGCGAGTCTTCCGCACCGGGGAGAACGCCTGGCGGACCGTCGACCACTGGCCGCCCCGGGAGGCGCGCCTGCGCTCCGTCTACGCCCGCGCCGGCGGCCGGCTGGCGTTCGCCACGCCGCCGGCCGCGCCGGACGGGGACCCCGGATTCGACGCCTACCTTTCCGACCCCGCCCACCCGGTCCCGTTCCGCCCCCGGCCGATTGGCACGGACGTGATCATCGGGAAGGACGGCCGTGTCACCGGCAATCCCGAGTGGGGCGAGTGGCTGGTGCAGGACCAGCGATTCGTGCACCAGCGCCCGGATGTCCTCAGTTACGAGACAACACCGCTGGAGCGCGACCTCGACCTCGCCGGGCCGATCACGGCCCGGCTGTTCGCCTCGACCTCCGGGACCGATTGTGACTGGGTTGTCAAGCTGATCGACGTTTTCCCAGAGGACGACCCCGCGATGGGCGGCTATCAGCTCATCATCGCCGATGAGGTCTTCCGGGCCCGCTACCGCAAGGCGTTCGACCGGCCCGAGCCGCTCACGCCCGACCGGGTGGAGTCGTACGCCATCGACCTGCATCACGGGGCGCATCGCTTCCGCAGGGGACACAAGGTCATGGTCCAGGTCCAGAGCACCTGGTTCCCGCTCATTGACCGCAACCCGCAGACTTACGTGCCCAACATCTATCGCGCGAAGGAGACCGACTTCCGCCCGGCCACCCAGCGCGTCTTCCGGACCGACCACTACCCGACGGCCATTGAATTGACGGTGCTGCCGGATTGAGACTGCGAGCGTGGCGGGGAGAGGCGGGCGGGCGCTCTTCCTTTCGGGGTGCCGAGTAACAGGTCCTCGACCGGGGCTGTTCGTACGCCGTCTCAGACATGAAGGCCGACGACGGGGGCCGGCCCGTATTCTGCGCCCTGGTACAGCCGACGCGGTGCCCCCCTGGAGCTCGGCTTTCGTCTTATCAGTCCGCCGGGGCCTTGGGGACCAGCACCATCCAGCCCAGACCGAAGCGATCGGTGATCATGCCGAAGCACGGCGACCAGAACGTCTTGCTGAGCGGCATCTGGACGCTTCCGCCGTCAGCGAGGGCGTCGAACGCCTGGTGGGCGTCCGCCTCCGTGGGAACGGCGAGCGCAAGCCGCAGCCCGCCGAACTTCGACTTATCGTCGCGCCCGTCGGACGCCATCAGCGGTACTCCGCGGACGCGGAACGAGGCGTGCATGACCTTCTTCTCGAACCCTGCCTGGAGCATCCCAGGCGGCGGTGGCGTCGGGCTCTCGTCATAGCGCATCAGCATCTCGACCTCCGCGCCAAGGGCCTTGCGGTAGAACTCCAGCGCCTCCTCGCAGCGACCGCTGAAGAACAGATGCGGGGTGATGGTCGTACCGGTCATGGTTTGTCCTTGTTTCTTGGGGTTGTCTGCACGTGTCACGCGGGGTGATTCACAGTCACCTGATCGCATGCCACAACGTAGTCGAACGACAATGGGCCAGATGGACCAGGCCAGAGGAAATTCCCTGTTCTCCTGTTCGATTCGTCCTTGCCGAGGCGGCACGCCGCAACAAGCGTTACGACCTGAAGCCGGGTTACCGGCGGTTCGTCGCCCGGGTGGGGCCGGAGGAGCGGAGCTGGCGGGGAAGCGTCGTCGCCAAGGTCTACCTCGATGGCAACTTGGTCGACGAATCGCCCGTGCTTCGGGCCGGCGATCCGCCCTGGAACATCGACGTCGCGATCCGGGCCCGGCCCATGGCGAGGGCGCCGCGGCAAATTCGTCTTGTGCTCACCGACGGCGGCGACGGTAACCACTCCGACTGGGGGGAATGGGTTGAGGCGGGATTCATTATCCGGAAGGATTGAGGTGAGTGCCGCTCAGCTCGTCAGAGTTTCTGGCCCTGGACGGTTGCAGCTCTGAGGAACACGATTTTCTTCGCACCTTAGCCGCGAGCCAAGCCCTCTGGGCGCACTGATTTACGACCGATTCAGGGTTTTCACCATTTTGCGCCTTCTTCGCACTTCCCACTTTTGGGCCATTTGCTGGTAAGCTAGGGTGCTTTTCAGTTAGCCAGCTCGGAGGCACCCGTGCGAGTCCCACGTCATCCCACCAATATTCGGCGGATGCTCGAAAGCCGGGTAAAGCAGGTGGCCGCTCGTAAACCTGCGCTTGCTGCCAGCCTCGTTTCGTTCGAGCGCAGGTGTGGTAAGCCCGGCTGCCATTGCGGCTCTGGCGAAAAGCATCGTGGCCATCAGCTCACCTTCAACAACCGTGGCAAGACTGCGCACGGTTTACGTTCCAGTCGACTTCACGGAAGAGGTTCGTTCATGGATCGACGAACATCGCCGACTCAAAGCTCTGCTCCAGGAGATCTCTCAACTGAGCCTGGCACTGGTTCGCAGCCATGCCCAGGAACGAAAACGGCGAAAGGGCCGGTCGTAAGCCTCGGCGAGACGTTCGCCACAACATTCCACCACTTCTGGCCCGAGTTTAATCGGTGGCTGGATGGCGTGCCCGATACCCGGTTTTTGCCGCTGGTCATCTATCACAAACGATTCCTCATCTGGTGGGGGATCAGCCTGTATCTGTTTCAGCTCGGCAGTCGCAGGCAGTTGGATTTCGATCTCGATGACCGCGGCACCGAGGTCTTGAACAACTTCAACCGATTCGCTCAAACCGAGCAGGAGACCCGGCCGGTACACGACACCCTTGATCATTTCCTGGAGCACACTGGCGCTGCTCCTTTCGCCGAATTGCGAACACACATGCTGCGTCGCCTCATTCGCATGAGGTCTTTGGACGCCGCTCGCTTGCAGGGGAGGTTCGTCGTGGCTCTCGATGCCACTGGTCATCTGGCTTTTCGGCGGCGGCATTGCCCGCATTGCTTGGTCTATCGTCACGCGACCCACACCGCTTACCTGCACCAGGTCCTGGAAGCCAAAATACTCGGACCGGTGGGTTTGACCCTGTCCATGGCCAGTGAGTTCATTGAAAACTCGGACAGCAACGCCGCCCTTTCCGGCGAGGCTCGTAAACAAGATTGCGAGCTCAAGGCGCTGACCCGTTTGCTTCCTCAACTTCGTCGTGGCTTCCCGCAACTACGCTCGTGCCTTTCCGGTGATAGTCTCTATGCGTGCGGCCGCACCCTGCAACTGGCCAAGGATTACCATTGCAACTACGTATTAACATTCAAGCCGGGCCATATGCCTGCCGTATGGAAGGACTTTCAGGCGCTATTGAAGCTCTGCCCCAGCAATGAACTGACATGCTCTACGCCCCAAGGTGTGCACCAGGTCTATCGCTGGGTTCACGGCTTGTCCTACCAGGATGACCAAGGCCGAACCTGGCACTTTAACGCGATCGAATGCACGGAAACGGTCGACGGCGAAATCACCGTATTCGCCTGGATCACGGACCTCAAGGTTGACATCCGCACGGTAGAGGAGATTGCCACGAAAGGAGGACGATATCGCTGGCACATTGAGAACCAAGGATTCAATCGTCAGAAGAATAGCGGCCTGAACCTGGAACATGCTTTCAGCACCGACCCGGAAAGGCTCAAAGCCTACTATTACTTGCTGCAGATCGCTCACATCATCATGCAGGTCCTCGAGGTCGGCAGCTTGCTCCGCAATGCGGCGGCGGAGTTTGGGCGGACACCCATGCAGTTGTTCGGTAGCCTGAAGAACCTCGCCCGCCGCTTGTTGGAAGCCTTCCGATACATCGCCCTGAGCGACGAAGCGTTTGACCACTCCCGTGCCGGTCGCATTCAGATTCGTTTCGATACCTCCTAGTCCAAGCGGAGCGTTTCTCGGGTCAGGGCTCTTGACTAATTGAAGATGCCGAGTCTGGTGAAGAGCGTTCGGACCTGGGAAGCGTTGCGACGAACTGTCTCAGCGATATTCGTCGCGCCGGTGATCCGGAGGAAGCCGATCGCCGCATTCCGCAGAGCAGCCATGATTTCTGGGCCGGATCCCTTGCGGATTCGGCTCGCATCCTCGCCGAGCGTGACGTCACGCACGTAATGGGACCGATTCTCGATTGACCAGTGGCCCCGTCCCCAAACGAGCAATTGGCTGGCACCGCCAAGATCGCGGGGCACGCTGGTAATGAAGTAGCGGGTCTCGTGTGAGACCTTTCCGTTCTGCTCCACCACGCTCTCAATCTGTCCCACCTGGGCCACGCCGGGCCAATCCAGATACCCGTTCAACGCGGTCGTCGCCTTCAAAGTGCGATGTTCACGACGACCATGGCCCTTGTCGATGGTCGTGGCCGTGTCCTGGGTCTGTTCCCAGATTCGTCGCTGTTTAGGGGGAAAAAGCCGCCTCGACCGATGCGGCGAATGTAGCCTTAATATCGTTGAGGAGCGTTGGTTGGTTGTCTTTCACAAACCAAAGGTAGTGGCCGTGCGCATCGATGATCTGCTGGGAAAGATCACGCTGGCAGAACATGGCGTCACCGGTTATCAATCGCCCTTCGAGAACGATTCCTCGGAGCAACCGGAGAGCCGTCTTGTGCTCGTTGGTCTTGTTTTCGCCGCCGTTGGGAACCTGTGTCTGAGCTAACGTTAACCCCGATTCGTGAGCGACCAAGGAGAGCAGGTGGACCGCCTTCTCGAGACCGTCGAAGCTGCCACGAGCTGTCTTGCCGTCCAGCGCGAAGGCTTCTGGTGGCAAAGGCTCGCTCGAGACTGGTCGGTCGAGCAACGATTCGGCCCACCGGTTCAGCGCATCCTCGAAGGCTTTCGGGTTCAACGCGATCAGCACCTTGCGAATACCACCCATCTTTGGAGGTTTGCGTGTGAAACCAAGTCGATGCATCAGCCCGATATGTTGGTCTTGTGCCCATTGCGCAATGGCCGTGTAGCTCTTCGCGCCACACATGATGGCGCAACACACCAACGCGAGAATGGCCGACAGGGAATGTTGTCGGCCATGCCGGCTGCGAGGATCGGGAACAGCGGCAAGAAAGGAAAGAAGACTCACGGCGGGTTGGGCTTCCATGCGTTGCCTCCATGCTGAAAATCCTTGTTGTGGACGGCTTCCGTACCGACAGCACCTTTCCTATCTGCCTCAGGCTCAATCTGTCAAGAGCCCTGTTTCTCGGGTCACCAGGTGCCGGCCGCCGCAGAAATCACAGGACATTCGCTCGCAGCGCTGCGCGAGCCCGCTACCCGTCCGCGCGCCGTCGCCCGCTCAAGTCGACCCTTCGCGGCCGGAAAAACTCACGCAACACGTATTCCTCACGGCTGGGGACGGTTGGCTGGGAGTTGAAAGAGCTCATCGCTTGATCGACAATCGAAAGCCACACCCGCGGGAGGATTGGACATGACGCAGAACTTCGATGATCAAGTCACGACAAGGCGGACGTTTCTCGGCGGCACAGCCGCCCTGGCAGCGTGCGCGGTCATGCGTCACAGCGCCTTCGGCGCGCGTGCTGACAAGCCCAACTCCGTAATCAGCGGCGTGCGAATTGGGTGCATCACGTATAGCTATCGTGGTGCTGTTAACACCGCTGAGCAGACGCTCGAGTGCCTTCTGAAGGACGGGCTGAGCGAGACGGAGCTGATGGACGGACCGATCCGCTCGTTCGCGGGGATTGCCGGCGGGCGCGGACGCGGCCCGCGTGCCGGGGCAGGCGACGACGCGAAGAAACCGGAGACTCCCGCGGTGAGCGATGCCGACCGGGCCAAAGAGCGCGAGGCGCAACTTGCCAAGTGCGTCGAGTTGCGCAAGATGTACAACGACGCCGGCGTCAACATCCACATCCACAAACTCCCCTTCGGCCGGACTGACGACGATGTCGACTTCAACTTTGCGATCGCCAAGGCGCTGGGCTGCAAAGCCATCACGACCGAGCGCAACGACCAGCAAGTCAAACGCCTCGCGCCATTTGCCGAGAAGCACAAGATCTGGGTCGCCGTTCACAACCACACGAACAACACGCCGAAGATGGAGGAGATCGATCCGCTCACGAGCGCCGGCGAGTACATCGGATTCAATTTCGACATCGGACATTACGTCGCCGGGACCAAGGGCAAATCGCCAATTCCGGTCATCGAGAAATATCACGACAAGATCATCAGCCTGCACTTGAAAGACCGCACCGCGGGCGGCGGCAATCTTCCCTGGGGCAAGGGTGAGACGCCGATCAAAGAGGTACTCCAACTGCTCAAGAAGGAGCAGTGGCCGATCTACGCCGACATCGAGCTGGAATACGAGATTCCGGCGGGCTCAGACGCGGTGAAGGAAGTTGCCAAGTGTCTGGAATACTGCAAGGAAGCGCTTGCTTGAGGCAGAACTCATCGAGATGGGTTACCGTGCCGCGTGGTCGCAATCCGTGGATGAAGCGGAGGGTTCACTTCACCGGGAGCGAATATGTCCGCAAATCTCAGCGCCCGCGCACGGGCTCAGCTTACGATCGTGGAGGAACACGTGTCTCGCGAAAACGCCCATGACCTGCCCGGGATCATGGCTACCTTCGGTCACCGGGCATGGTACGCCGATGAACCTTGGGGTGAACACCACGACGGGCGTGACGCGGTGCGGGGCTACTATGAAGACCTTCTCACGTCGCTACCGGATCTCCACATCGACATCACGCGCTGCCTGGCGGCCGAGGAAGGTGTGGCGCTCGAAGTGCGGATCAGCGGCACGCAACTTGGATCCTGGCGCGGACTGCCGCCCACCGGCCGACCGGTGGTGTTTCCCCTGTGCGGAATCTTTTCTTTCGATGAAGGAGGAATGCTCGCCGGTGAGCGCATCTACTACGACCGTGGAAGCGTGCTACGCCAGGTGGGACTTTATCACGATCCTCAATCGTTCGTTGGGCGACTCGAGATTCTGCTGGCGCATCCGATTACAGTGGCGCGGGCCTACGGGCACAAGCTTGCGGCGATGCGTCTGCGCGGCCGCTGAGCCTTACCGTTAGCCTACGCCATTCGGTCGGATCGACGAATGGCACCTAGATTTCTCATATCACGTTTTGGCGAATCGACATAGGCAAAAAGGGCCTCTCTTGCGTAGATGAGGTATGGCGACACACCCATCGTCAGCAAGGAGGCCCACGCATCCAGCACTTTACCCTAGGACGGATGCAGCGGCAGGTGAGATTTTTGCGACAGCAGTTTCTTCAGGACGGAGATTTGCCGTTCACGGATGTGCTCTCGGCGCAAGTCGTCTCGCAAGCACTCGCGGCGATTGGCGCGTGTTGGAACGACAGAATCTTCACGCCACTCGTGACACGCTGGGTGTTCCTGGGACAGGTGCTCAGCGCCGACCACTCCTGCCGCGCCGCGGTGGCCCGGCTGATTGCACATCGGGTTTCGCAGGGTCTCAGACCGTACAGCTCGGAGACGGGAGCCTATTGCCAAGTGAGGAAGCGGCTGGCGGAGCGACTCTTCTCCATGGTGGCCTGGCTGGTGGGGCGAAAACTAGACGCGAGCGTTGACGCACAATGGCTGTGGAAGGGCCGCCGCGTATACCTGTTCGACGGCTCGACGGTCTCCGTGCCCGACACTGCGGAGAACCGCAAGGAATACCCTCTGACCTCCAATCAGAAGCCAGGGACGGGGTTTCCCGTTGCGCGAATTGGCGCCCTCATTTCGCTCTCGTGTGGAGCGATCCTCAAACTGGGGATCTGCTGTTACGCCGGGAAAGGCCAAAGCGAGCTGGGGATGCTGCGGAAGTTATGGCGCGTGTTTCGCCGCGGCGACGTCCTGGTGGCGGATCGCTTGATGTGTGCTTGGACCGAGATGGTGATGCTCCAGCAGCGCGGCGTCGACTGCGTCTTTCGCCTCACATCACACCGCGCGGCCGATTTTCGCCGTGGAATGCGTCTCGGCAAAGATAATCACATTGTCAAATGGATGAAGCCGAGGAAACCGCGTTCGATCGACCAGAACACGTACGAAGCACTCCCCGAGTTCCTACTGGTCCGAGAGTGCCGCGTCCGCATCGAGCGACCTGGCTTTCGCGTTCGCTGCCTGGTCATCGCCACGACGTTGCTGAACGCCGACGAGTACACCAAGGACGATCTTGCTCAGCTCTATCGCGCTCGCTGGAACGAGGAACTCGATCTGAGATCGATCAAAACCACGATGCAAATGGATCTGTTACGCTGCAAGACGCCAGAACTTGTCCGCAAGGAGATTTGGACGCACGTCCTGGCTTACAACCTGATCCGTACGATCATGGCTCAAACGGCAAGCCAAGAAGGAATCGCGCCGCGATCAATCAGTTTCAAGGCGACGCTCCAAGTGTTGAATGCCTTTCAGCCGGTGATCAGCCAGCAAGCACACCGTGGGGTCGAGCACCTGAACTCGCTCAATCAACAAATGTTGCGGGCCATCGCCCAGCACCGAGTCGCCGATCGCCCCGACCGCTTCGAGCCTCGCATGGCCAAACGCAGAGCCAAAAACTACGACCGCCTCACGAAACCACGGAGGGAGATCAAACTCGATATGATAAAGCGATTTAGCGAAATCTAAGTGCCATTCGTCTGATCGGCCGAGGCTTCGAGAGGTAGCTCAAGACTAATCCACTGCGTCGTTTCGACGAAGCTGGTTGGTATGGTTGTGGCAGCGATGGAATTGAGTAGGGCGGAGGACGGGAATCAGGACGGAGGGCGGATGCGGCTCAGCGGGAGCTTGGGCCTCGCGGAAGACAAATGCGTCTCGGGGGGAGCTTCAAGTGAGTAGGGCGGAGGGTGGAGGGCGAGCGGTGGATGCATTCTGTACGTGATATGATCGCTCTCACTCTGCGTGACGAGTTTGGCTTGAGAGGAGGAGCCCGATGGCTTTCGATCAGGTATCCCTGTTCCTCTACCCGCCCCGATGGCAGCGGCGGAGCATATCTTCCGCGAACATGCGCTATGCTTTCACGGGAGAACCCGTGCAGATCGTCTCGGCTGTCCCGGCCGCCAGTACCGACGCTCTCTCGGTTCCGCTCGGTGACGTGCGCCGATGGCTCACTTGCCGGGGATTCGGGGTCGACGTAGATGGCCCGGGCGAAGTGATATTCGCCGCCGCTGCGGTCCCGTCCGCTCTCGGCCAGCGTCCCGAGATCGAAATCAGCCTCGAGGCCAAGAGCGATGAGGTCGCCAGCCTCTACTGTCGGTTCCTGCTCACTGGTGATACGCCTCTCCGGCTGGAGTGGTGGGAGGCGTTTTTCCTCGATCTGTGCGGCGCATTCGGCCTGCGAATCGGCCTCGCGGATGGTGAGTTAGCCGGCCCGGCCCAGTTCCTCACGATCGTTCGCCGTCAGGACAACTGGCGATACTTTGCCGATCAATTCGGGTGGGAGAACGATGGGAAGGATGAGCTGGAGTAACGGTGCGATCCAGCGGACCCGCTGCGCGGGCCGCTCATCTTTGCGGCTCAGCGGGAGCTTCGCCCTGGCGTGATGAAAAGCGGGCCGTAATGGCGAGATTTCCTGTCGACGATGCGGTGATTTCTGTTGCGCGACAGTTTTGTGATCGGGGCCGCCGGGACGAACCCTCCCTGGGCGCCTTCTAGCCGAGGGCCGGAGTAAGAGTAAGAGTAAGAGTAAGAGTAAGAGCAGGAGTCGGAGTGGTGCGGTCGAGCGACTGTCAGTAGGCGGCCGCCGGGACAGACCCCCCCTGGCCCCCCCTTCTTAAGGGGGGGAAGCTTTGCGCAACATACGCGGAGTGAAAATTCCGCTCCTCGGTTCACGACTTTTCAACAGCCCAGCTTCAACCACCCGGAAGACAGATGCAGCTCGGCGCGAGCTTTGTCCTCCCGAGATCCACGAGCAAGGCAAAATGACCCTTCGCGGAGCGAAGGGCGACAATGGGGTGATTGGCGCGGGGCCGGGAGCTAGGACGGTTGAGATTCTCCTGGACGCCGGTCTGGGCATTGACGAGCCGGCGGTCACCCAAGGAGCATGGAGGGGTACACCGCTGTGGTATGGGATTGCTTTTGGTGAGAATCTCGGACTTTCGTTGATGCTTCATGCGTCCTGTCACTGCGGCGCAGTTCGCCTTGAGATTGCGCGGAAACCACGAACGCTGACCGAGTGCAACTGCTCGATCTGCGACCGACTGGGTAACGCTGAACTGGTAGAATACTCTAGTTGCCGACAACCAACCGAGCACGGCATGGGTGTGACGAATGCGGCTCTCCACGGGCATGAAATTGGGGCACTATGAAATCCTCGCGCCGGTGGGGGCGGGAGGGATGGGGGAAGTGTACCGGGCCCGGGATGGGCGATTGAATCGGGACGTGGCTGTCAAGGTGCTGCCAGAACGCCTGGCGGACTCGGCTGAGGCGCTGGCACGATTCGAGCGCGAGGCCAAGGCACTGGCGGCGCTCTCGCATCCCAATCTCGTCGTCATCTTCGACGTTGGCATGGACCACGGCATCGGCTTCGCCGTCATGGAATTCCTGACGGGGGAAACACTGGACGAATGCCTGGCCCGGGGCGCGCTTCCGCTCGCCCGCGCTCTGGAGATTGGGACTGCCGTGGCCGAGGGGTTGGCCGTAGCCCACGCCCACGGCATCATTCACCGTGATTTGAAACCGGCCAACGTCTTTCTGAGCGCGAGTGGGCAAATCAAGATCCTTGATTTCGGTCTGGCGCACATCGCTAGCCCCGAGCCTTTGGGGCCGACTGCGGACTACCTTACGGCAGCCGGCCGGGTCATGGGCACCGTGGGCTACATGTCGCCGGAACAGGCCTGCGGCGACATCCCCGACGGCCGTGGTGACATTTTCTCGTTGGGCTGCATACTCTATGAGATGGCGACGGGCTGCCGTGCCTTTCCCGGCGATAATGCGATTGCAGTCCTGGCCGCGATCCTTCGCGATCAGCCGGCGGACATCGATGGGTCAGGCCGACGATTTCCCCCAGACGTGAAACAACTCGTAGGCCGGTGCCTCGCCAAGCAGCCCGGCGATCGCTTTCGCTCAGTCAATGACGTGGCGATTGCACTCAAGAAGCTGGTCGTCGGGACGGCGCGCACGCCTGCGGTGGCTTCCGGGTTCGTCACCCGACCGTGCGTGGCGGTCCTGCCGCTGCAGAACTTCTCCGCCAACAAGACCGAGACCGACTACATGGTAGATGGCATGACGGAAGTTCTTATCGCCGAGCTGGCCAAGAATCGCAGCTTGCGGGTCGTGTCGCGAACCACGGTGATGCAATTCAAGGACAGCCGCAGCCCGATTCGTCAAATCGTGCGCGAGTTGGAGGCGGACGCGATCATCGAAGGCTCGGTGCTCCTCGCTGGTTCCTCTGCTCGCATCACGGCGCAGTTGATTCGCGCCGAGACGGATGAGCACCGCTGGGCCGAATCCTATCAACGGGAAGTGCGCGACGTCCTCGCCCTGCAAAGTGAAGTCGCGGGAGCCATCGCCGAGGAGATCAAGAAGGTCCTATTCGACGACCTCTTTCGCTCCGAATCACGGCGCGTCCTGGCGACGCTAATTCGTCTGCTCGGCGACTTCGACCTTGCGGAAGAGGCGATGAAGCAGGCGTTCGCGGCGGCGGTCCAGCAATGGCCCCGTGAAGGGATTCCTCCAAAACCACGGGGATGGCTCGTTTCGACCGGGCGATTCAAGGCCATCGATGCGGTTCGTCGCCGTGCTCGAAAGGACGCGTCACTCAAACACGTGGCTCGCTCTCTCGCGGCTGTCGTCGGCGCCGACGTGGGGCCAGACGATCACGATATTGAGATCGAGGATGATCGCCTTCGCTTGCTCTTCACTTGCTGCCATCCGGCCCTGTCAAAGAGCACCCAGGTCGCGCTGACTTTGCGCGAGGTCTGCGGGCTGTCGACCGACGAGATCGCCAGAGCGCTGTTCACGCCGGCGCCCACGGTGGCTCAGCGGATCGCGCGCGGCAAAGCCAAGATTCGCGATGCCGGCATTCCGTACCAAGTTCCGTCGGCGGCCGATGTTAGCAGCAGCCAGGAACTGAGCCATTATGGCAGAGCCAGTTGAGCCATTCCGCGACTGCTCGATCGCGGCCAGTGGCTCTCTCAATTCAAATTCTCCGTATTCTTTGAAGAATGTGCTTGACGATGCTCTGCGGACTTCTAAGAATGACGCGGGCTGATTCTAGGCAGTCGGGTTCAGATCGATCCGAGTTGCCGGCCGGCAACCGCCCGAGAGATCCGAGTTGCCAGAATCTAGCACGGCACATCGGACATGACGGAAGTGGCCCTCCCACTGATTGCGCTCGTACGCATAATCGCATAAATTCATAATGTGGCTATCATTGTCACATGGTCTCTGAGCAGAGAAGGCTCAGCTCGGGCTCGGCAAGAGGGGCTAACGGGGAGCACTTGGGGGATAATGAAGCGGAGCTGATAACTGGGTGTTGGATCCCTGGGCCTTCGATTGGCTCAGATAAAGTGACAAAACCTGGGGCCACGGCTTCCCTTCCTCCGCGGCAAAGGTGCTGACGTACTCCTTCTCCGTTTCCACGACCGCCGCGATGCACCGAACTGGTTAACCAATGACTCGCTGGGCAACGACGCCGGTGGCTCAATTTGGCCGCGATAATGGCTCAGTTTCTGACCGCTACCGACAGGCCGATTTGCCGGAGCGACTCGACAGTGTTCTGCAGGTGACGTATCTGGTGTTTAACGAAGGCTACACTGCGTCATCCGGCGCGGCGCTGACTCGCCACGACCTGAGCGACGAGGCGATTCGGCTTGGACGGTTGATTGTCGAACTGCTCCCCGATACCGAGGCGATCGGACTCCTCGCGCTGATGCTCCTTCAAGAATCGCGCCGCGCCGCGCGGACCTCACCGGAGGGTGATGTCATCTTGCTTGAAGATCAGGATCGCTTGCTCTGGGACCGGGAGCAAATTCGCGACGGCAAATCGCTGCTTGAGCGGGCTTTCGCCTCGCCGCCGATTGGTCCTTACACGATCCAAGCCGCGATCGCGGCCGTTCATGCTGTTGCCGAAACCGCCGCGGCCACTGACTGGCATCAGATCAGCGAGCTGTACGACGCGCTTCTCCAAATCCAACCATCGCCGGTCGTAGCCTTGAACCGAGCAGTCGCCATCGCAATGCGCGACGGGCCTGCGGCGGGGCTAGCCTTGATCGACGACATCCTGGCGAGTGGCTATCTGGCCGACTACCACCTTGCTCACGCGGTGCGCGCGGAGCTCTGCCGGCGGCTGGGACGAGCGGCGGAGGCGCGCGAATCCTACGAGCACGCGTTGGCATTGGCCAAGCAGGAGCCGGAGCGTCGCTTCCTTCACAAACGACTGCGGGAACTCCGCGAGCATTAGCGCCGCTTTGCGCCGCAACAGAATTTGAATTTGCGGCCGCTATTGCAGGGGCACGGTGCGTAACGGTCGGTTGGAGGAGATTTCTCGGCGGGCTCAGGCATTTCCAGGACTGACAACGGCGAGGAGCGGTTTTGCGATAGGGCAGCGGAACGCCGCTGGTGCATTAGCGGGAACATCTGCTGGTGGCGCCGGATCATGGGATCGGCAAGCTCATGCCGAAATGCGGCGAACTCCGTGTCATCCATATCGAGCTCTTGCCGCAACTCTTCGAGAGATGCTTCCCGGTTGTCTTCCGGTAACAGCGAGAGGTTATAGAAGAGTTGGGTCATGGCGAATGCCTTCTTCAACTCTTCCTGAGAACCGTCGGTCTGATCGAGCAACGGCTGCGCGTAGGCCACAATCGCGTCTGCAATGGCGCCCATGTCCAGGTTCCTCCGTGTGGTTGGCACCAAACGTTTGTCGAGTCGAACCGCGGGAAGACGGCCGTCCGTCCGCGGCGCGGCAGGGTTTTACCATCCTGTCTGACGCGGCGCGATTCTACCGCGGCACATACGTAATGTGAACCGATCCTTCGAAAAATGACGAGCGTGGTTGTGGGTTTCTCCTTTTACTGCAAGTTCCATATATAAATGGTCGCTCCATCATTGGCTGCGAGCTTGCCGGAGGAGCTGACGCACAGGTGAGCACTGTACGTGGAGAGCGGGTCTTCGCTGAAGGCACTGCTACGGAGGGGGACCGCCCTGTCCCTCTCGATGTCATAGGTGAGTAGCTCGTAGCCGGCTCCAACGACGGCGAGCCGTTTGCCATCGGGTAGAAAGACGAAAGCATGATCCGATGGCGTGCTCCCGAAGGCGATCTTTTTCAGCTCCTGGTGCGTTCTCCATTCCCAGATGCGGACCGCGCCGTCTTCGGTGCCGAGTGCCAAGCGAGTGCCATCAGGACTCCAGGCGAATCGGGGGATTTTGTCCGCGTCCTTCACCCGGATCCTGGTCGTCTCAACCCCGGTCGCGACGTCCCAGATGGCGAGCATCTGCACAAAGCTTTCTTTTTTTCCGACGTCCAGGACCTTTTCCAAGACGATCACGGCGAGGTGATCGCCGCTCGGGGAAAAGACCGGCCCGTCTATCAGCCATGGGATTGAGATCGTGCGGTCGTCGCGGCCGGCACTCAACGTTGAAGTCTCGAGCATCCGGATGACGGACGTCGGGTAGTCCCGGGAGACCACTGCGAGATGGGCTCCGTCCGGGCTGAATAGAGCCTGCGTCCCGGGGATGCGGCGAATCTCTGTCCCGCCGGGGATGTCCCAGACGAGGATGTAAGAGGTGGAAGAGGGCTTGGGAATTTCGAGGGAGTCGAAGGACACTGCGAGAACACGATTGTTGGGTTGGAAGGAAACTTTTGCGACGCCTCCTACAGCCTTCGCTCCCTCGGCGGAGTCAAAGTGGTGGTCGACGATCGCTTGTTGCGATTCCAGGTCCCAGATCATCAACCGTCCCTGGGCCGGTTTCCCCTCATCTTTCTCCTGATAGCTAACTGCGGCGAGTCTCTTCCCATCGTGGCTCAAGGCGAGATCGCTGATGCGCTTGGGCCCGGTCAAACTGATCGCTGCGACCGGGCCCTTGTTGAACGGCCAGCCGAAAGCACTGTAGAGGAGCATGCAGACGCCGCATCCAACGGCCCAAAAAGCGGGTCGCGGTAGACGTTGACCGGGCGACCTGGTTTGCAGGAGGTGGCGGACCTGAGCGGCCAATACCAGGAACGGAACCAAGAACAGAAGCACGGTGAGAAAGTAGGCCTCTGAGAGCACCTTCCAGGGAGGGGGCTCGGTGATGAGAAAGTAAATGTAAAGGAGGGACACGGCCACGGTGCTGGGCAGGACCACCCAGCGTTCGAACAGGCCCAGGAAGCGGCCCGTCCGCGTGCGGAAACCCCTCCAGAAAGCCGGCAGCCAGGACACGGGTGCTTGTCCGTCGGCTATCGGCGGCGGAAGGCCGGTGCGGGAGTTAAAGAGGCGGCGCAGGTCGTCCTTGAAGGTCACCAGGATTACGCCGAGTACGACGAGATGCATCAGGATGAAGATCGTCGTACCCCGGATAGCGAACCGGTCTGAGGGCACGCCCCGCCGCAGCAACTCCAACCAGAAACCGACGTCGAAGCCCAAGGTCAGCAACACCGCCAGGGCGCGGAAGAAAAACCAGAACGTCGGCCAGACGAGATGAAGGACGCGACGGCCAAGACCTCGGGGGGCCACGCGTGTGGGCGGCGCCTCCACGGTCGGACCCTCGTCATGTTTCCTCACCGGCTCGCCCAAGGCTTGCCACGCTGAGTCGTCCAAGATTCACCTCACACAATCGTCAGACTTAAAAACTTACCCCATACGGGTCGCACTCTGCGGTGGGCGGGAACCTGGCGTGGTTGGCTCGGACGTCAGGCTAAAGCCTAACCTACTTAAGGCTCGGCGCGAGGCTTGCCTTGCCGGAATCGCGACGACCGATTCTGCGAGCTTCGTGCCCTCTGCGCGGATTGAAACGGCATTTCGTTTAAAAACGCACTGAAGTGCGCGCCTCCAGTCTGGTTGAAGAGGTTTTGCCGATTAACGAGGGTCGAAAATCTGGGTCAAGTTTTTGAAAGCGGCAATTTGTTGCCTACATTGTTTTCTAAGGAGCGTCAGTTGTCCGTTGTCCGTTGTCCGTTGCTCTAAGAATGCGGGCGGCTGGCGGGGCAATCCTTCACTGACCGACCGGGAATCCGGGGCTTTTCCAATTATTTATCAGAGGTGTTGTTATGGTCATGCATGCAGATCGTGAGCAACCAGGTCGTAATCCAAATGGGAGCACAGGTCCGCGAACGCCTGGCGGTCGGGACCGCTCAAAATTCAATGCAACCACGCATGGTTTAACGGCGCGACATATTTTGTTGCCTGGGGATGACCCGGAGGCTTATCAGGAGAGAGTGGACTATCACAGAGAAGACCTGCGGACGCGAAATCGACTCGAGAATGAACTGGCGGAGCGAGCGGCGCAGGCTTCGTGGATGGTCGACCGGGCATTTCGCTCGGAGATGGCTCGGCTGAGGGCGAATATGTTGATCGAGCCGGCGGCGGCAGCGGTGCGGCAGGCGCTCGAGGCAGAGGCGCTCGGACAGCGCCTGCTTTTCGATCGCCGCGGGCCGACTGAGCTTTACCCGTCGCGAGAATATGAAACTAAACAGCCCAGGACGTCGGCAGCGAATGAACCCATTGACCCGAATCACCCGAAGAGCCTGATTCTCGGCCTTGAGGCCACATTGCCCGGCTGTCAGTTGCTGCTCAGAACCTGGCGCGAGCTGGGTGGATTGCTTCGAACGGGACGAGGCTGGCAGTCGCCTGAAAAGCTCAAAACAGTGCGTTTGATGGGCAGGCAGCCGCTTGACGCTGCCAGTGCCGATGAGGTCGCGCTGATCTTCCTCGCCGCTCACGTGATCGAACCGCAAAATCGCTACCCATTTCAGGAGCTGCGATGCGAGATCCACGAAGACCAGTTCAACAAGTACTACAAGCCCAGGCTCGAGCGGCGAGAACTGGAAGCGATCACGCCCGCTGATGCGACAGCGGCCCGGGCGGTGCTGCTCGAGATTGTCGACAGAGCGATCGAACGCCTGCAGATTCTCGAAGCCAAACATCAGAAAGTGGCCGACCAGCTCGAAGAGCTGCAGCCGGACATCCTGAGCTCCGACAGGGGCAAGTCGGGCGAACAATTCCGCCGGCTGTGGGAGAGCTGCGACCGGTTGCAGAATCGCAAGATCGACGCGATCCACAAGATACGCCGCGATGAGGCACAAGGGTGGGGCCGCGCCGAGCAGAACGAGAACGGCGCAAGAGGAGAGACTGGCTGCACTCGAGGCCGATCCACGGGTGGTTGTGGACGAGAACGGAACGGTTCGCAACGCCGTCGATTACACGGGAGACCTGGAAGAAGGCCTGGCGCGAGCTGACGCCCGGTTCGGAAAGACAGGCGCTGCGGCGATCGCTGCGTGTCGCCCGATGGGTGAGGAACCGGACGAGCGGGCCGTGCCGGATTTTGCTCGCTGGAAGCCGCCGACCATCGACGACGGGCTGCCCATGGGCGTGGACCCGCAGGCGGTTGCAACCATGAGGCCACGAGACAGCGGAGAGCAGTCAAGCGGGCTTCCCATGGACGTGGCCCCGCAGCCAGTTGCGACGGGTGCTCCCATTGCGGCCGAGACGGCGAGTGAGGAGGGCGGGGATACCAAGCCGGTCAGTGACGCGGCGACGGGTTTCGAGGGCGAGATCCGGAGCGCGGAGCTGGATGGTGGCGTTCCCGTAACCGTTGATGGCAAAGGAATAGCGGCAAATCTACAAAACGAACTCCCCCCCGGTCTGAAGGCGGAGGAACGAGGGCGGACGGCGGTGCATTGAAGAGGGGAGTCAGCGTTGAGTGCGCCGCGGAGCGGCATGGGGAGCGTTCCGACGCTGAGCGTCGGAACGAGGGAACTCCCTCAAGCGATGGAGAGGGAGTTCCTGGGGGATTGGACGTTCGTCTGAAAAGTGGGCTGCGTGTTGGGCCGGTGGACGGCTTTGACGCTGGGGTCGGGGATGCAGAAGGGGTGGAATGCGCTGGTGAGGGTTGCGAGGAGCCGACCGGCGGATTGCCGATGGGTCACGGAGATTGGCGGTCGGTTCATCCGCCACCGGGTGTGCCCATCGTTGGGACAGGTGGGGAGTGAGATTCAGCGAAGATCTAGCGAGTCTCGGCTGGGCGGGGGTCTCGCACATCCGGGGAGTTACATTGACAACTTCGATTCACGGCCCATACGATCGATGTGATTCCTCTCCACGAGTATTCGAGATGATCAATCGGAGCAATACTGCCGTGCGCCGCGCGGTCGAATCCCGAGACTGCCATGTCTGGGAGCTGTGGGCCATGACCGCGCTCTGCGTGCTGAGCTTCTCCCCTCCTTCGAAGGCGGGGGGATGTCACACGCAGGACCGCCCGGTCATCTCCGATACGCTATCCTGGGAGATGGATCAGGGAATTGCGCAGCGTGGGCACGCCGATCGCCCGGCCGCCGGCGGTTCTCACTCATCCGCGCTGCGGGGACGAGATTCCCCTTGCCACGGGCTCGACGACTCTGCCGGCTGTCACCGCCTGGTTTGAAGACTTGAGCTTTCCCCCTTCGGAATCGCGTGAGCCGCTCGTCGTTGATCTGGGACACGCGCATTCACAGCCGCCAGCGGTTCGCCTGGACCGGCCCCCTCGCTCGAGCGGGGCGATAATCTTCGAGTGAGCAGTCGCCGGTCGTGGAGACCTTCGGTCTGGCGGGAGGGCGGGGTCGGGAGACCCGCGCCCAACCGAGTGACCAGTCACCGGGCATGGAGACCTTCGGTCTGGCGGGAGGGCGGGGTCGGGAGACCCGCGCCCAACCGAGTGAGCGGTCGCCGGTCGTGGAGACCTTCGGTCTGGCGGGAGGGCGGGGTCGGGAGACCCGCGCCCAACCGAGTGAGCGGTCGCCGGGCATGGAGACCTTCGGTTTGGCGAGAGGGCGGGGTCGGGAGACCCGCGCCCAACGATCCGTAGATCCGGATTTCGGGGCCATTTCACCGCCTCTTGGCGGATGATGTGGCACATTCATTTGTTGGGCCAAGGGCCGCCTGTGGTTTGGGCGGGATCCGGTCGCAATATCGACTCAATTGGCGCAGAGGTCGCTCTCTCGTGACGCGCACAACGAGCACGAAAGTGCTTTCCATCTTCCGATTGGCGGCACTCCTTGTCGTGATTCCGGGCTGCAGCCCGGGAACGCTGCTTGAACGCTCCGGCATCGAGCTAAAGGTCCCGACGGCCTGGCACTCGGCGGGTGCCACGACGTGGATGGTCCCGGGTACTCCACTGGCAGCCTGGTCAGGGCCCGATGGGTCATCGCTGGTGATTTACCGAACGCTCTGGGTGCCAGACGGCTCGGCGGAAATGCTTGCGGAGGCCCTGGGAAACCGGCTGAAGAACCTACCTGGCACAAAGCTGCTGGTCAAACGCGTGGAGACCATTGCCGGTGCTCAGGCTGCTCGCGTCGAGGTGGTTGCCCCGGGAACCGGTGATGCGCTGGTTGCCAGCGGGCTGGGTGCGCCGATCAAGCCGCCGGAAAAAACGCTCAAGCCGACTCGCCAGGTTACGCTGGCGTTTGCCCGGCCCACGGAAACGATCTACATGACCTGGCACATGCCGGAGGGCTCGTACGCTCAGATCGAGCCGGAAATCAGAGTGACGCTTCAGTCGCTACGGTTCAGTGCGGGGGCGGTACCCTATTCCGGCAAGTAATCATTTGACATCCGTTTTTTGCATTCATCGATAGATACGCGCCACCGGAATTCCGGCGGCTTTCGTACTCTCTCGCAGAGGGAGCCATTCTTCATGAGTGTTCAAGCTCGAATCGTGCGCGATCGCAGCGGCCGGGCGTACACGCCGGCTGTTGGACCGCGACTGCGCCCGCTCTTGTGGATCATCCTGCTGGGCTTCGCGTTCCTCGGCGCGAATGGTGTGTACCTCTCGAGCGTGACCTCGCTCACCTGGTGGCGAGGCACCACCCAGCAAACGCCGTTCTATATGCTGATGATTGCCCTGCATTTGATTCTGGGCTTTTTCTTGATCGTTCCGTTCGTTGTCTTCGGGGTGATTCACCTGTTGACCTCATGGAAACGGCCCAACCGGACAGCCGTTCGATTCGGTCTGGCACTTCTGGGTGTCGCCATCGTGATTCTTGTCTCGGGCCTGGTTCTGGTGCGGCTGGGGGGCTTCGAAGATCCGCGACCCGAGGCTTCGCGACGCTGGATACTGGCTGCACGTGCTGACGCCGGTTTTGGCCGTGGCGCTTTATGTCAAGCACCGGCTGGCCGGTCCGCGAATCCGATGGGAATGGGCCAGGCGATTGAGCGTTGCGGTCGCCGGGTTCGTTGTCGTGATGGGGCTTTTGCACTTCCAGGATCCACGCTCGTTCGGCGTCAAAGGCCCCCGCGAAGGCAAGCAGTACTTCTATCCGTCTGAAGCGATCACCGCCAACGGCAAATTCATCCCGGCGCGCACCTTGATGATGGACGACTATTGCATGAAGTGTCATCAAGACGCCTACAAGGGGTGGTTCCACTCGGCGCACCGATTCAGCTCGTTCAATAACCCCGCGTATCGGACCAGCGTTCGCGAGACGCGCCGGGTTTCACTCTCGGTCGACGGGTCGACTCAGGCCGCCCGCTGGTGTGCCGGCTGCCACGATCCGGTGCCGTTCTTTTCGGGTGAATTTGATGATCCGAATTACGATGACGTGAACAATCCGACCAGCCAGGCGGGGATCACGTGCACGAGCTGCCACGCCATCACCAACGTCAACGACACGCGCGGCAACGCCTCGTACACGATCGAAGAACCCGAGCATTATCCGTTTGCTTACAGTGACGACCCACTCTTGCAGTGGATCAATAACTCGCTGGTCAAAGCCAAGCCCGAGATGCACAGGAAGACGTTCTTCAAACCGATATTGAAGGACGCCGAGTTTTGCTCGACGTGCCACAAGGTCGGCTTGCCGGTTGGTGTCACTCATTACAAGGATTTCGTCCGCGGCCAGAACCACTACGACACCTACCTTTTGTCGGGAGTGTCGGGGCATGGCGCGCGGAGCTTCTATTACCCGGACGTGGCCAAGTCGAATTGCAACGAGTGCCACATGGAGCTGAAGCCCTCGAGCGACTTCGGCGCCAAGGATTTTGACGGCAAGGGGGGCCGGGAGATCCACGACCACCTCTTCTCGGGTGCCAACACGGGTCTGGCCGCACTGCTGGGAAACAAGGATCTGGTCGAACGGCACTCGCGGTTCCTGAGTGACAAGAAAGTCAGGATCGACATCTTCGGGCTGCGTGAGGGCGGGGTGATCGATGGCGACGTTTCTGGGCCCGATCCGCCCCGAGACTCCCACGGTGAAGCCTGGCGGCAAATACCTGGTCGAGACGGTTGTGCGCACCCTCGGGGTCGGGCATCCGTTCAGTCAAGGAACCGTTGATTCCAACGAGATCTGGGTCGAGCTGATCGCGAGCTCCGGGGGCCGGGTGATCGGCCGTTCCGGGGGGATGGGTCGGGACGACGCGGTCGATCCGTTCTCGCACTTTATCAACGTGTACATGCTGGACCGCGAGGGTAATCGTATTGACCGCCGCAACCCGCAAGACATCTTCGTCTCGCTTTACAACAAACAGATCCCACCGGGGGCCGGCCAGGTCGTCCACTTCGGCCTCGAGGTTCCGGCGGGCGAGACTGGCCCGATCACGCTCGAGGCGAGGATCAATTACCGTAAGTTCGACCGGACTTACATGGACTACATCTATGGCAAAGGGCAGGGGCCCAGACTGCCGGTGGTTGTGATGGCGCGGGACCAGGTGCAACTTGCCGCCACGGGGGGAAAGCCGGCCACGAATGAACCATCGCCCATTCAACCTGTCTGGCAGCGATGGAATGATTATGGAATCGGATTGCTTCTGGAAGGGGGCAACACGGGCGGCCAGAAAGGTGAGCTGAAGCAGGCCGAGCCGATCTTCCGCAAGGTTGCCGATCTGGGAGTGGCCGACGGCTGGGTCAACCTTGGGCGTGTGTATCAGAAGGAAGGGCGAATCCCGGAAGCTCTGGCCGCTCTCGAGAAAGCGGCAGCGCATGAGAAGCCGGCTGCCGCGCCCTGGGTGATCAACTGGTTGAGCGGCCAGATCAACGCCCGCAACGGGGCGTTTGACGAAGCCATCGGGAGTTTTCAAGCGGTTCTTTCCACCAAGATCCCTGAGCGCAAGATCGACCTGAGCCTCGATTACGAGGTGAACAACGAGCTGGCGTTTGCCTTCTACGCCCGGGCCATGCAGGCGAGCTCGACGAGCCCCGAGCGGCTCGAGTACCTCAAGAAGGCCGTTGCGGCGTATCGCCGCACGCTTTCGATCGATTCGGAAAACGTGACGGCCCACCACGTATTGGGCCAGGCCTATGGAGCTGCGCCTCGGGGCGTGAACAGAGCTTCGACGGCTGCCGATTCAGCCACAGCGGGCAAAGAACCGGAACCGGCCAGTGCCGAGGCGCTCTTGAAACTTGCCAACACGGCTGTGGACACGGGGGCCCCGGTCGCGAAACGACTGCCGGAGGCGCAGCGGCTTGCCAGGGAGATTGCTCGATTCGTGGATGGTCCTCGGCCGCGGTATCAGTCACGACTGGCGCCGCTTTATGAGCTGGTCGAGATCTTGAGCCCCGCGTGGGACAAGGAAACGGATCCCGAGATATTCCGTGCGCTCAGTCGGGCCCTCGAAGTGACGCACGAACGTTTGCATGAGCGGCTCAAGCCTGACGAAACTGCCGAGGGGAAGGTGTTTGCCCTGGCACGCAAGGCAAGCGAGGCCGCCAATGCCAATGCCCAGTCGATCGTCATTCATTCGCTGCACCGCGCCGGCGCACCGGGACTCGACGAAACGATCAAACCGACCGCGGTCAATCGATCGCCGGAAACCACCACCGCCAACAACAGCGGTACCGCCAGGACCGCCGCAGGGGAGAACGGAAAATGAACATCGATCGAATGAGTAGTCTTTACCGATGTCTGGGTTGTGCGGCTGTGGCTGCGGTCGTGGGGTGCACGCCGGCAGCCCCGGCGCCGGTGGTGCCCGTGGCTGTGGCGCCGGTGAAGAAGGCGACGGTCCGGCCCGAGTCGCTGCCGAAGGTGAAGTTCGTCGATATCACCAAGGAATCGGGGATTGGCTTCGTGCACTATAACGGGGCGCTCGGAGAGAAACTCCTACCGGAAACCATGGGGGCAGGAGTTGCGTTTCTCGATTATGACCACGACGGCGACCCGGACTTGTTCTTCGTCAACTCGTCGTACTGGCCGGGGCACGTGACCAATCCAGCGCCCACGCAGGCTTTGTACCGCAATGACGGCAAGGGTCATTTTACGGATGTCACGAAGGAGGCCGGCCTGGACAAGACGTTTTACGGCCAGGGCGTAGCCGTGGGCGATTATGACAACGACAATGACCCCGATCTATACGTCACGGCCATCGGCCGCGGATATCTGTTCCGCAATGACGGCAAAGGCCATTTTGACGATGTCACCGAGCAGGCCGGCGCGAAAGGTCCGCACGGCTGGCTCACTGGTGCGGCGTTCGTCGATATCGAGAACGACGGCGACCTCGATCTATTCATCTGCAACTACATCAACTGGAGCCCCGAGATCGACAAGGTGCAGGGATTTCAGCTCACGGGGCTGGGCCGGGCGTATGGTCCGCCGACATCGTTCTCGGGGTCGTTCTGTGCGCTGTTGCGTAATGACGGCGGCCGGTTCGTGGATATCAGCCAGGAGGCGGGCATCGAGGTGAGCACACCGGACCTCAAGGTACCGGTCGGCAAGTCGCTCGGGGTGGCCCCGTTTGACGTCGACGGCGATGGTCTGGTCGACATTGCCGTGGCCAACGACACGGTTCAGAATTTCCTGTTTCACAACAAGGGTCACTGCAAGTTTGAAGAGCTTGCCATTGTCGCGGGCATCGCCTTTGATCAGTCCGGGTCGCCGCGAGGCGGAATGGGCGCGGACTGGGCGGCGTTCAACAACGACGATCGGATCGGTCTGGCGATCGGTAACTTTGCCAACGAGATGACGGCGCTGTACGTCTGCGACCAGCCGTCGACTCTGCAATTCTCAGACCTTGCGAATCTTTTTGGACTCGGTGCCCCGACCCAGCCGCCGCTGAAATTCGGGCTCTTTTTCTTTGACTATGACCTGGACGGCCGACTCGATCTGCTCACGGCCAACGGCCATCTCGAGCCCGATATCGCCAAGGTGCAAGCGAGCGAGACGTACGCGCAGCCGGTGCAGCTTTTCTGGAATTCGGGACAACCTGGTAAGGACTTGTTTCAGCTTGTCACGGCGGAAAATGCAGGGGCTGATCTGTTCAAGCCGGTTGTCGGCCGCGGTACGGCTTATGCTGATATCGACGCTGACGGTGATCTCGACGTCGTCCTGACCGTCAATAACGGCGGGGCTCGCCTGTTCCGCAATGACGGCGGCAACCAGAACCACTGGCTGCGCATCGAGCTCTCGGGGAGCAGCAGCACGTGCACTCGCGAGGCATTGGGCGCCAAGGTTGAGCTCAAGTCTGGCGAGATGATCTGCCGGCGGCAGCTTTTCCCGTCCAAGAGCTATCTGTCGTCCGTCGAGCTTCCGCTCACGTTCGGCCTTGGAAAAGCCGAGAAAGCGGATGAGATCAAGATCACGTGGCCGTCCGGGCGGATTACAAGCTTGGTAGACGTGAAGGCTGGGCGGTCTTACCGGGTCGACGAAATGACGGGACTACGCCCATGAGCCCCGGCCACTCCTCGTGGAGCTGTCGCTCTAGAGAGATAGAGGGGGCGAGCGCCCGTGCGGATCACACCTGGGCTGTCGATTTGACGTCCCGATTTCGCCTGGCTTGTATTTGTGCTTCCAAGGCGTAAGATAGTAGTTTAACGGCGGTTGTGCCGCCTCCTGCCTGAATCTCCTGCCCGAGTCTCGTCGCCTGCACGAGAGGACAAAGCGGATGCTGACGATTGCGGGTCGCACGCGAAGAGGGTATTGCGACGGAGTCACCCGGCGCGATTTTCTGAAAATTGGTGGTCTGGCTCTGGGCGGGCTATCGCTGCCGCAGTTGCTCCAGCACGAAGCGCGGGCAGGGATTTCCCGGTCGCACAAAGCCGTGATCATGGTGTTTCTCGCCGGTGGGCCGCCGCATCTAGATATGTTTGATATGAAGCCCGATGCACCTTCGGGCATCCGGGGCGAGTACAAGCCGATCCCAACGAACGTGCCGGGTCTCGACATCTGCGAGTACATGCCGCGGCTATCGCGAATGATGGACCGGTTTGCCGTGATTCGCTCACTGGTGGGAGCGGCTGACGACCACTCGGCGGGCCAGTGCATGACGGGCTACCGCGATCGGATCAGCAAGGCGCAAGGCGGTCGTCCCAGCATGGGCGCGGTCGTCTCGTATCTTCAAGGGCCGGTGCATCCCGACGTTCCGCCCTTTATTGGCCTTTCGCCCAAGACGGGTGAGCCCCGCTGGGGCAATCCCGGCGATCCCGGATACCTGGGTCTGGCGCATGCGCCTTTCACGCCGTTTCGGACCGAAGGCACGCCAAGCCGGAAAAGCCGGCTGCGTGATGATTCCGGCGGCTTCAGCCTGGACGAGAAAGTGATCATGCCCGATCGCCTGCTCGGGCGGCGGGCGCTGCTGGGCGAGCTTGATGCCTTCCGGCGTTCACTCGACCACAACGAGGCCATGCAGGGCATGGACAGCTTCACCGAGCGAGCGTTCGAGGTTCTTTCGTCGCGGCGAGTGTTTGATGCGCTCGACCTGAACAAGGAAGATCCGCGACTTCGGGAGCGGTATGGCGTCGGTGACATGCGCAACGAAGCCGACGGCCCGCCTTGCTGTATGGATCATTTCCTGATGGCCCGGCGGCTGGTGGAGGCGGGAGTGCGGGTGGTTACCATTTCCTTTGGCCGATGGGACACCCATGGCCAGAACTTCCGCTCGTGTCGGACGCGCATCCCGAAGCTTGACGTCGCCCTATCGACTCTGGTCGAAGACCTGCATTTCCGTGGCCTCGACAAGGACGTCTCGGTGGTGGTCTGGGGGGAATTCGGCCGCACGCCCAAGATCAACAAAGACGCTGGCCGCGACCACTGGCCGCCGGTGAATTTCGCCCTTCTGGCGGGCGGTGGGATGCGCACCGGCCAGGTGATCGGCTCAACCGACAAGACCGCTGGATACGCCAAGGATCGCCCCATTTCGTTCCAGAACGTGTTTGCCACGCTCTACCACAATCTGGGCATCGACACGGCGGCGCACGTACCCGACCGGAGCGGCCGGCCGATGTATCTGCTCGAAGAGCAGCAACCCATCCGCGAGCTGGTCTGATCACGCTCTTGCCGGGGCTTCCGGGGTCGTTGCGTGTTCGCGAGCGCGGTCTGCCTCGAGAAAATTACCGCCGACGGCGAGCAATGCCAGACCGAGGCAGACCATGATCAACCGGCTGCGCATCTCGTCCCAGCGGCTGACGACGTAATAAGCGGCATAGAACGGGAAAAGGAGGAACAGCCATCCATAGAAGTCGTCTTCCGTGAAGGCGATATAGACGGCCGTTGCGTAGCCGTAAAGACAAAGTAGCAAACCGGGCAGCGCCAGGGCCAAGCCGGAAAGCCTGCGTGCGCTCGGAACGAAATAACCGACCACGATGAGCACGATGGCGATCACACCCAGAAGAACGAGCAGCCTGGGGAGCGTTCCGGTGTCTTCCGCGGGTTTGCGCCGGCGGTTCTTGCGCGTCGCGGTTGAGCTGGTCTTCTTCCGGGTGCGAGCGCGGCTTCGGACCTGGGGCTTTTCGTCACTGTTTCTGGCCGGTGCTGTGCGAAAGGTCGATGGTGCCGCCTGGTGGGAATCACCGAGCTCGTATTCGCCGGCGGCCGGTTCGGGCGCTGGGTGGCCGTTTCCGGGACCGGAATCGTCATGGGTTTTTCGCAATGGGCGCACTTGAGCGTCTTGCCTGCGAACCGGTCGTCGACCTCGTACCGGCGATGACATCCTGGGCAGGCGACCGAAATCTTCATGCTACTTCCAGGCTCCCGCCGTCAATCGATCCGGCTCTGGTTCGCCGAGTCTGTCTGAGCAAGTACGATGGCAATTGTTTGCGGCGCTGACCAGAGCGTGGTACCCTTCGATGGTACTCTGCGCTTTGTCGAGATCGGAAGCGATTGCCCACCAAGGCTCTGGCCGCCCGCTCATCACCTGCCCTTGATCTCGACCTCAACTGGCCTCTTTTCTAATCCCACCGCGAGAATAGCCTCATGGCGTCCTCTCCCGGGCCTGGAGCGCTGGACCGCGCCCGAGCCAAAGCGTACGTCCGGCTGCTGCCGATATTGCTGGCAAGCTACGTGATCGCCTACGTCGATCGCATCAACATCGGCTTTGCGAAGCTCACGATGCAGCCCGACCTTGCCCCGCTGGGATTTTCCGAAGGGGCATTCGGCTTCGGCATGGGAATATTCTTTGTCGGCTACCTGGTCCTGGAGATTCCGGGCACGCTTCTGGTTGAGCGGTGGAGTGCCAGGAAATGGATCAGCCGGATCATGATTTCGTGGGGGGTTATCGCTGCGCTGACAGGATTTGTGCATTACCGTGTGCCCGGAGTGACCTGGCTGGCCGAGCTTGCGGTGCGCGGGTTGGCCAATCTGTTCGAGCCGCTCGCCAATTCCAATCTGGGCTGGCTGTCGCACAAATCACGGGAAATCGTTGGTGCGCTGCGTGCTTCCGGCAGCCCGTTTGTGTTGCAGTTCTTTTCGGTGCGGTTCTTGCTTGGTCTGGCCGAAGCGGGATTCTACCCCGGTGTGATTGTCTACCTGACCCACTGGTTTCCCAGCCGGGATCGGACCAAGACGCTAGCGTGGTTCTTCATCGGCACGCCACTGGCGGGGATCATCGGCCCGCCGATCTCGGGACCTATCATGGCGATTGGGACACAGGGCAACCCGCCGTTCCTGGGCATGGTCGGCTGGCAGTGGGTCTTCATCTTCTGGGGAATTCCAGCAGTCATTCTCGGCATCCTGGTGCTGGTCTACTTGACGGACCGGCCTGCTCAGGCACGATGGCTCACCGACGAAGAGCGGGCCGCGCTCGAGGAAACACTGGCTCGCGAGAAACACGCCCAGAAAGAGCTGGTGGGGCACATGACGATCCTCCAGGCCCTGGGCAACCGGAAGGTACTCGCTCTGTCGGCGGCCTACTTTTTCGTGGTTACGGGAAGCTATGGCGTCGAGTTTTACATGGCGTCGATCCTTGAAGACTGGTACAAGGTGGACAAGCAGACAATCGCCTACCTGTTGATGATCCCGGCGATCGGGGCGCTCTTCGGCCAGCGCCTGGTGGGATGGAATTCGGACCGCACGCACGAGCGCCGCTGGCATGCCTCGCTGCCGATCATCATGGGTGCGGCGGCGCTGGTGCTGGCTCCCGATACGAAGGGATTCATCGTGCTGACAGTGATGATCTTCACCGTGGCAATGATCGGCGTGAAGGCGTATCTGCCGGCGTTCTGGGCGCTGCCCAGTCTCTTTTTGACAGAGTCGGCTGCCGCGGCCTCGATTGGGATGATCAATTCGTGCGGCAACCTGGGCGGATGGATGGGCCCGACGGTGCTCGGAGTTGTCAAGCAGATCACCGGCAACTACCGGTACGGGCTCTGGTTTCTCAGTGTTTCCGTGATCCTTTCGGCGCTCATCATCGCGGCACTCGGAATCGGCGGTAGAGCACCAAACTCGGGTAAGCCTCAAGTCGACCCCGAGCTGGTTTGAGCATTCACTGAATTCGATCCCGACCGGTCAATTAATCCTGTGTCGTCAACCCGCTTCATGTACCCGGCAATCCAGAGGCTCAAGAGTGCCGACGCCAGGGACATGAGTCCCACGAGGGCGAAGTTGTGCAAAGGCCCTTCCTTTTTCGGGCCAAGAATCAACCCGCCGGCATAAGCACCCAACCCCGCCGACACATGCTGAACGGCCGAGTTGGCACTCATCAGCCCGCCGCGAAACCGGCTCGGGACGCTCGCCGTGATCATCGACATGGAAGCCGCCATGCGACCGGTATTGCTCACCATCAACGACCCGACCACTGCCGCTGCTGCTGCCAGCGGTACTACCGGCAGATTCGTGACCACCAGGATCAGGGACGCCGAGATCACCGCGAATATCCGGAAAATGCGAAGCTTGCCGAACCGGTCGGCAAGTGTCCCGACAGCCGTGCGCCGAAGAACGTCATCAATCCGCCCGTCAGAAAAACCACGAGTAGTTTCTTTTCCGGCACGCCCACGTTCGCCACGAGGGAAAGGCTGATGTAGGGAATGACAGAGAACGCTCCGAACATCACGCTCGCCGTCAGCGCGAAGGCGATGAGGTTACCACGCTGGCGAAACGTCTCGACAATCTGAACCAGAGGATGCGCGTGCACAGCCCGGTGAAGGTGCCCGCGCAGCGGGGGCATGACGAGAAGACCGATAACAAATACGATCGATCCCAGGGCCGCCAGGGCCCGGAATGGGGTGTACCAGCCGTAAGACTCCCCGAGTTGCAAGCCGATTGGAACCCCGAGTGCTGGTCCCAGCGCGAACGCCGACATCAAAACGCCGGTTGCCCGGCCTCGTTGATGCTCTGGAAAGACGTCGGCGATGATCGTCAGCCCCAGCCCGCCCAAGATTCCGCCGAAGGCGCCGGTAAAGGCCCTCGCGGCCAGCAATGTGCTATACTCGTGGGTGAGCCCGCACGCGAGAGTTCCCAGCAGAAATCCCGCGAATAGAGTCATGTATGCGGTCTTTCGCCCAAATCGGTCCATGATCGTTGACGCGAGCAGGCCCGCCAGACCGGCGGTGATCGAGTAGGACGCAACGATCAAGCTGAACTGATTCGCGGCCAGCCCCATCTCTCGCATCATCTGAGGCCCGAGCGGCATCACAACCATGAAGTCGACGATGCTCGTGAACTGCACGAGCGCGAGGACCACCAGCACCAGGACAGCCTGTGCAAGGGCGTTGCGGGCTCGACTGCCGTGTCTTCGCTTGAATCCGTCATGAACTCCTCGTGCGGCGGGGCTAGAAGCCGGACGCCCCTTGGCAAAACCTCACCGATTGATGAGCTATTCTCCTTTCTCGGTGCGCTGCCGGACAAGACCCGATCAAGGGCAATCCGGTAGCAGTGTTCCCATAGCCTTCACCCGTAGCAGTTTTTCCGGATTGCGCACCAAAAAGCACGTCGCGATCCGGCCGTCCACGACGTCGAAGGTGAGCAGAGAGAAGATCTCTCTCTGCAAGATAACCAGAAGGCCGGGCTGGCCGTTGACTAGCACTTTGCGGATCTCCAGCCCTGGTGGTGCTTTTTTCATAATCCCAAGGAAGAATCGTGCAACGTGATCGGCGCCCCGGATTGGTGCCAGCGCCGCTGCAACTTTCCCTCCGCCGTCAGAATAAAGGACTGCATCCGTCGCCAGAAGTTGCACCAAGCCACCCAGGTCCCCGGTCGAGCACGCCTGAATGAATGTGTCGGTCAAGCGCTCGACCTTGGTGGGATCGGCATCGAATCGCGGGCGACGCTCCATAATCCGTGTCTCGGCGCGGCTAACCAGTTGCCGGCAGCCCGCCTCGGGCCTGGCCAGTATCTCGGCGATCTCGTCGTACGGATAGTCGAAGATTCGACGGAGGAGGTAGGCCGCCCGTTCGGTAGGCGAGAGGGTTTCGAGAATCAGCATCAGCGCAATCGACACCGATTCAGCGATTTCAATCCGGTCAACCGACGCGACCGAGCCTGATTCGACGATTGGCTCGGGGAGCCACGGGCCGACATAAGTTGCCTTGCGATCGTCGATCAGCTTGCGCTGATCGATACACAGGTGAGTGACAATCGAATGGAGATAAGCCCGCGGGGACTTCACCGAGTCTCGATCTGCGTGCGTCCACCTCAAGTAGGCTTCCTGCATCACGTCGTCCGCATCGCTCTGCGTTCCAAGCATGCGATACGCCAAGCGGGCGAGCGCCGGGCGATATTCCTCGAAAACCGCGTCAAGTTGCGACATGAATGGGCTCCCGCTTTGACGCATGGCTGGTCTGAGGCAGGGCCGCCAGCGCGTGTTGCGCAGCCGATCGTGCGCGTAGCGGCCGACGCATCGGCCAGCATTCCCGTCGGTCCGACCCAATCACCGGCCAAAAAGACATTCGCATGCCCCGATGCAGATACAATCGGCCGGCCCCTCAGTCCGCTTTCGGAGGCGAGGGGAAGGCTGTGCGATACGGTCATTGCGGGCAAGTAGCGCCGTGCGACGGTGTGAGATCGCCACCCGGGCTGCAGCCGGTCAAGGAGGTTTTCGAGCTCCTGTTCAATCAGCTCGGGGTGTGAATCAGTGCCTTCACGAAGGTATTTCATCACGTGCAGCACGGAAATTCCTGCGGGAGCCAGCTTGGCGGCGGCGGAATGCACGGAATAGTAGAACGGCCGGTCAAGCCCGAGCGCGAACCTGTGCTGCGGACGCTCGAGCCGGTCAAGTGCCAGATCCAGACAGGCGGCCTTGACGGGCACGCTTCCGGCCGTCCACCGGGCCAGTGAAGTCTCCGGAGCGAGGCGCAGCAAGTCAACCGCTGCCTTGGGTGGAACAGCGACGATCGCCGTGCGGCTTTTAACGACCTCTCCGCTGGCTAGGCCGATGGCGAGGCCGTTCTCGCCACTACGCACCGACACAACTCGAGTACCGGTCCGAATGGTCGCACCCGCCTGAGTTGCGCAAGAGTGCAGGCCGTCGATAAGTTTCTGCCAGCCCCCGTCGATATACCAGACGTTGCCCGCCAGGGCGAGTTTCAATTGTGCGATGCGCCGCGCCCGCGGAAATCTGGTCGGCGTCATCTGCGTAGGTGGTGACGCGGAAAAGGGCAAGCAGGAAGCTCGCGGCATTCCCTGCCCCGAACGCACTGCGGACCCACCTGGATAACGAAATACCGTCAGTATCATAAGTTTTGAGCCCCCGAAGGGTTGCCAGGAACCGGATCAGTCGCGTTTTGTCGCGCAGGCTGAAGAGGGGCGATTGAAGCAGCGACGCCAACCCGTGGGGCAGGGGGGTAAGCCCGTCTTCTCTCAGAAGGCGACTTTTTCCGGGACTGGGAACCCGCCCGGTGAAGGAAACGCCCAGCTCGCCAAGCAGCTTGAACGCATCGCCCAAAAAATACAAAGCGTGAGGCCCGAGATTGAAAGAAATTCCCTGACGGACCTGAGTCACGGCCCGCCCGCCAATGTCGCTGGCCTGCTCGAAAATGACGACCGATCGGCCTGCTTGCGCAACCAGCGCGGCCGCAGATAGGCCAGCCAGACCACCACCTACGACCGCGAGGTCGAGGTCAACTGAAGTGCCTTCAGAGAGATACAACGGTGCCTCCTTTCGAACGAGAGGATCAAGGTTCCTACCTGAGTGACAAAATTGGGCCGCGATTTGTGACGCACCGCCTTGAATCAAGAGGGCAGGGCACACCGATTGCTTCTCAGGCATCGTGCACTTGCCGTGAGGCCCAAGGGGTTCGGCAGACGCATGATTCGAGCTTTCCCCAAGTTCCTGGAGATTTCAGCGCTTCGTGGGGCGGGCTCAGCCGTGTGGGTGTGTTATAATTCGTTTTGAACGGGGACGACAAACGAACGACCTCGTTTCGGACCGGCGAGCGCGGACCCGAATTTGCAAAAAACGGGGCCGCGGATTGTCGCGCCGCTTTGACACGGAATGACTCCATCGAACGGCAACGACGGAGCGGTGCGCAGGGAATCTGTAGTCGCAGCAAGGTGCAAGGTTCTCCGGATTCATGACAGACGCCGGGTTTCCGCCAGATCAAGGGGATTGCTCCGGCACGCTCCGCTGAACGTCCGCATTCACGCATCAAAAGCGACCAGTATTCCGACGCGCGGCGCTCCCAAGCGGGAGAAGCGTCCCCAATGCGCCGGCCAATCTTGTCCTTGCTGAGTTGTTGCTTCCTGGCCATGCTGGCGGGAACAACGTGGTCGGTTGCGCGGGCTCAGGCACCGCAGGAGCCAGGCGGAGTAAACTCCGCTGCGAGCACCGAGTCGAAACTGCCCGATAATCCCGACGGGATGATGGAGCGGGGCTTGGGGCAGGAGCGGTCGCGCGACTGGACCGCGGCGATCGAGACTTATCACGACGCTGTGGAGCGCTGGCCCAGTCGCACTGACTTCACCCGGCGGCTCCGCCTCTGCGAGATCCATTTCAAGCTCAACCGCCGCTATTCTGACAGCAGCTTTCGCAATATCCTGCTGCGGTTGCCCCACGAGCAGGCCATTGATCTTTACGACGAAGTCATCGAGCGCATTCAGACGAGCTATGTCGATCCGGTGCCGCTTGAGCCTTTGATCCGTCACGGCCTCGATAATCTCGAGGTGGCCCTGCGCGATCCGGTCTTCGTCAAGACGAATGCTCCACAGGCGTCCCCGGATCGAGTGATGGCGCTTCGCGACGTGCTCAAGCGTTATCGCGCTTCGCTCTCGATCCCCGACCGCTCGGCTGCGATCCGCGTGGTCAATACAAGCTGCGAAGCAGCGCAGCAGTCGATTGGACTGTCATCGACCCCGGTTTTGCTTGAATTCACCTGCGGCGCATGCGATGCCCTCGATGATTTCACGAGCTACTTAACTCCTGACAAACTCGAAGACCTTTATGCGATGATTGACGGCAACTTTGTCGGCCTCGGGGTCGAGCTGAAGCTGGACAAGGAGGGGCTGCGCCTGGTCGGCGTCATTCGTGGTGGACCGGCGTGGGACGCCGGCATCAAGGCCGGCGAGGTGATCGTCGTTATCGACGGCCGGTCGATCAAGGGCTTGAGCCTGGATGAAGCGGCCAATCGCCTTCAAGGTACGGAAGGTACGGCAGTTCAGATCACGTTGCAACGCAGCGACGGCTCGACCCGGAGCCATCAGCTCACTCGTCGCCACGTCGAGGTTGAGAGCGTCACGAGCGTCAAACTCGTGAGCCCGTCGGACGGAATCGGCTATCTCCAGCTCACCGGATTTCAGAAGTCGTCTGCCGAAGAGATCGACCGGGCCCTGAACACGCTCGCCGGTCAGGGCATGCGGGTCTTGGTGCTCGATCTCCGGGGCAATCCGGGGGGGCTACTCAACGTGGCCGTTGAAGTCGCCGAGCGGTTCATCGACCAGGGCCTGGTGGTTTCCACTCGCGGACGAGCCCAGGGGCAGACGCAATCATTGGGGACCCGGGGACTTGCGAAGTGGCGGATGCCTCTGTACGTCCTGGTGGACCGGGATAGCGCAAGCGCCAGCGAGATCTTGGCCGGCGCGCTGCAGGACCACAACCGCGCAACAATCCTCGGCGCGCGCACCTACGGCAAAGGCTCGGTCCAGAGCATTTTCTCGCTTCGCTCGGCTCCGGCCGGCCTCAAGCTGACGACGGCCAAGTTTTATTCGCCACGCAATCGTCCCTACAGTGAGCAAGGTGTCCAACCCGACATTCCCGTAGTGCTTCGCTCCGCCGCCAAGCCGATCGGGCCGGCTTCTGCCGTTCGCGAAGATTTCCAGTTCGGCGACCCCGACCGAGACATCGTGCTCGCGACCGCAATCCGGACAGCCAAGGAACGCTCTGCGCACACTCAGTGATCCAGAGGTAGAACCCGCGGCCTCCTGCGTGGTAGGATCAACTGGATGACGAGCGGCAGGTCGCTGATCCTCCCGGAGCTGATTTTCGATGACGATTGCAGAACTGCGTAACCTTTGCGCCGCACAGCCGTTCCGCCCCTTTGTGATTCATCTCGCCGACGGCCGGCAAGTTCCCGTACAGCATCCCGAGGTGGTTTCGGCGACAGCCGGTGGGCAATCCATCACCGTGCACCAGCCCGATGACACGATGGATATCGTCGATCTGATCACCGTTACCGACCTCGAGGTCAAATCGCCCCACCCACGAGCCGGGGAGAAGACATAACGTCCGAGCACGTTGTCTGATCGACTTCGGAGCTGGGTTGGCCTGAGTTGAGTGGAGCTGCCGGGAGCGACCGATGACCGAGGTGACCGGCGGGGCGTCGACTCGGTTGGAACCCTACACAGCCTGGACCGTGGTCACCGACTCTCCGCTGAAGGGACTCTCCTTCGCACGCGAAGCGGGCACGATCCTCGCCTGGGATGAAGGCAATCAGCTTTATCTCTTGAACGCTCAGGGTGAGTCTCTTTCGTTCTCTCGCGTGCCCAATCGCGTCAACTCGGCCGCCATCAGCGACGACGGCAGCCTGATCGCTCTACTCGTCGAGCCGGAAGACTCCGGCCTGCTTCTCTTGAACGCCGATTTCGAGGTCGAACAAGAGCGTGCAGCCCCGGCGGAGGCGACCTTCGTCACGATCGACCCGCACGGCCGATACCTCGCCGTCGGAAGCCGACAGACGACTCTACACTTTTTCAGCCGCTACGGGCGTCCGGCGGGAAGCATCGAGACGATGCATTCGCTCTCGCATCTCTGTTTCATTCCCGGCCGGCCGATGGCTGTCGGCGCCGCCGCTTTTGGCACGATCGTAGGAGTGGCGCTTCGAGCCGGGCCGCACCCAGGGCCGGCTCGATACCGAGATCCTCTGGCAGGACCGCCTGCTCTCGAATGTCGGCCGGCTCGCCGTCGACGGAGACGGTGGCATGATCCTGGCGAGTTGCTACACCCTGGGAATCCAGCGATTCGACCTGAGAGGGCGCAACGAAGGCTCGTATCACCTGGGCGGTACCGTCTCGCACGCTGTCCCAGACTTCCCCGGCCGGATCATCGCAACCGCAACCTTGGAAAACGAGTTAGCCGTCATCAACTCGGCTGGAAACGTCCGCTGGCGCACTGGGCTACCACGGCCGATCGTTGCACTCGAGGTCGATCCGCTAGGCCGCTACCTCATCTACGGTCACTCAACGGGCGAAATCGTCCGGCTCGACCTCTTCGGTGGTGCGCATGAACGGCCGGCCACATCCGCTGCGCCGCGGCCGGCTGCGGCTTCTGGCCAAACGGCAGGCAGCGCGGCCGGCTCAGTGCGCAACCCCGACTGGCTTATTCGCGCGGTCGAGACCGAGCAGCAGGCCGAGACCGCCGTCATCACCGTCGTTGAAGATCCGCCTGCGATCGCCTTGTTCACAAGTCCGCATCGCCTTCAGCTCTTCGACACCAAGGGTACGAAGCTGGGCCAGGGCCCTGATCTGGCAGGCGTCGGCCGCATCCTACGCACCGCCCCTGGCTGGCTAGCCGCCGCGACAGACCGTCAGATACTCCTCTGTGACCTGAGGCGCATCTCCATCACGCGTCTCGACGTCAGTTTGGTGCAGCTCACGCATCTGGCGATCAAGCCCGACGACTTCGGGCTGGCTTTGGTCCAGGAACGTGACCGCATCGGCAGGCTGACTACCGCAGGGCGCTGGATCTGGAAGCACGAGCTACGCTTTCCGGTGGAAGACCTGGCCATCGGTCCCGGGGGCTTTGCCGCAATCTCCACCAACGGCGGCCAGCTTCAGGTCTTCGACCCCGCGGGGGAATCCCATATCGGCTTCACGCTTGACCCGAGCGATCCGCCGCTTCTCATCGAGGCACCACACGGATCTGGGCCCGGGGTCACCTGGGTCAGCCTGGCCCGCCGGGCCCAGTGGCTGCGTGGGCATAACCTTCGCGGAGAAGTCGTATGGGACCGGCAGATCCCCTGGGAAGGCTGGTCGCTCGTCCGACTCGGGCGCTTCGCGGTCATCACCTCGGCCGACGGCCGCGCGCTCGCCTTCGACGGCTCGGGTGCCATACACGGACAAGGCTCAGCCACGGATGATTCCAACAGCGTTTTCACGATCAGCGCCGAAGGCGAAATCTTGCGGGTCTCGCGCCAGAACGTCCACTTGATCGGTGCAACCATCGACGGCCGCGTTCGCTGGCGTACCGTCACGGAACAACCCGCCGGCCCGATGGCCGCCGGCCTCCCTGGCACAGCGGTCATGCTCGGCAAATCACTCGCCTGGTTCAAAAACGAATCCGGCCGAGCTGCCAAGTGACCGGCCATCAGCCGCTCGAAGACGGACAGTGGTTGTAACCATTGTTCCATAGCAATGGTGGCGGTCTTCCATACCCAACAACGATCGAACTTCGAACATCACGAATTCGACGCTCGACTCTGCCGCTCTTCATTTTTATTTACCCCCTCTGGACCTCAAGTTCATGCGGGCATACAATGATGCATGGCATCGCGGTGGCCCTCTTGCCTGAGCGGAGTTCGTAAGCTAGACTGGGCCAACTACCGATAACTTGGGAATGAGCCCTTGCGATCGGTAAATCGCGTTGCTTCGGTTCAACAAGGTGTGTTTCTCCCATACGTCTTGGTGCCGGTTCGGAAGACGGCTCGTGCACTCGTCTTCGTCGAGAGACTGAGTTTTCCGTGCGAGATCCCGAAGGAGTGGTTCCGCGGCTCAGCCTGGAGGTCTCGATGCCTGAGTGTCGTAGAACGATACCCATCATGGACCACTCTTCTACTCGTCGTCTGAGTCTCCAGCAGTGCGCCGAAGAAGAAGCCCTGCAGTTCAAATGGATCGAAAGCCAGAAGGCGGGCCGCGACCTCGGTGAGACGGCTATCCGGACGTGGATCGGCCAGCATTGGCGTGGCTTCTTGAGGCATCGCTGGCTCGAGCATCTGCAGGGTAAGACATTCTGGATCGAGCTCGATACCCGTGATTTCGGTATTCTGCGAACCGCCTTCCAGTCCTCGCCGCTGATCGACCCGATCATCGATCACCTGAAGGACGGCCGCGAGAATCTCGACATCATTCAGTGGGCGCTCGAGCACCAGATACCCATGGGCGAGGTGCGCGAGATCCTGCTCGCCCTGGACGTCAATTGCGCCCGCCTCGAATGCGTGTTCGATAGCTGGCGTTGTCGGGCATCGGCTTGAGAATGGTTGGCCGGCAAGCCTCGCGGAAGTTATTCAGCGCCCCTGCGCCGCCCTACGGCGGCCGCCACCGCGCGCCGGCCGTGCCGGATCATCCTCGCTACTCGTAGCCACATCGCCGGCAGATGCCGGTTTTTGCGGTTTAGGCTCGCCCAGGGTGCGCCTGATGAACTCGAGTTGAATCCGGGCGTAGTGCTGTCCCCCGATCCCGTGGCGTGATGAGGGATAAACCATGAGCTCAAAATCCTTATTTGCATCCTGAAGCGCTTCGACGAACCTCATGCTGTTCCGGAACGAAACGTTGTCGTCGATCACACCGTGAAGGATCAGCAGCTTGCCGTGCAGCCTGCCGGCAGCGCGCACGACGGACGACACGTTATACCCCTCGGGATTATCCTGCGGCAAACCCATATAGCGTTCGGTGTAAATGGAATCATAATCGCGCCAGTCGGTCACGGGCGCACCGGCGATTCCCGCCGCAAAGAGATCGCTGTGGGTCATCGCGTACGCGGTGATGTATCCGCCATAACTATGACCGGCCATGCCGATCCGGGAACCGTCCACATAGGTCCTCTGCTTCAGCCAGTTGATGGCCGTTTTAATGTCTTCGAGCTCCTGCACTCCCAGATGCTTGTAGGCCGTCCACGCCGAGTTGGCACCCTTACCGCTCGCCGGCCGCGGGTCCATGCGGAAGGCGATGAACCCCTCACTGGCAAGGGCCTGGTCATACATGCCGCCCTCCCAACCACGCGTCAGAGACGGTAGGCGCATGTGGCCCGCCATAGGTCATGAACCAAACCGGATGCTTCTTCGCCGGATCGAGATCCGTCGGCAGAACCAGCTCAGCCTCGAGGATGAACCCGTCCTTGGTCGGGATCTTCACCCGCTCCCGTGGCCCGAACCGCAGACGCTTGATCTCGTGAGATGGATTCGAATCAAGCGTCCGGACTAGCCTCCCATCCGAGGCAAAAAGCCGCGTGCGGCCCGGATTGCGAATATCCGACCAGCTCGACACGAAATAGCCCCCTTGCGGGCTCATCGAAGCCGTATTGCTTCCCTCCGACTGCGTGAGCCGCTCGATTGAACCCCCGCCTCCGAGCTTGAGCCGGTAGAGGTTCGCAGCCACCGGGTTGTCACGAGTGGCGGTGAAATACACCCAGCCGTTTTTGGTATCGACATGCTCCAGCGCACGAATCTCCCAGTTCCCCGAAGTAAGCTGCGCCTTCAGGCTTCCATCGCCGCTGTAGTGGTACAGGTGCTTCCAGCCATCACGCTCGCTCAGCCACAGGAACGACCCATCGTCCAGCCAGTGGATCGGCCCATTGCTGTCGATCCATGCCTTGGTCGAATCGCGGAAAACACGTTTAACGGAGCCCCTTCCACCCGGGCTGAACTTCATCAGGTCGAGCCAGGTTTGCGTACGGTTCTGTGCATAGCAATAAGCCGCCGAGCTGTCCGGCCACCATCCGGCGTCGCTGATCAGGAACGAGTCAGGCGAATAATCCGAGAGATCGGCCCATTCCACCGGGCCGCCGAGCGCCGGAACAACGCCAAACCGCACCTTCGGGTTCGGCTCGCCCGACTTGGGGTAATGGGTCTTTTCTTCCCGTCGGGTGCTGCCCGTGTCATCGATCACCGTGTGGAACGGAACCCCCGCATCATCAAATTCCATGAAAGCAAGCTGCTTCGAGTCGGGGCTCCACCAGAACGCCGGCCAGCGGCGGTTCCAGATCTCTTCGAAGTACACCCAATCGGAGTGGCCATGCCGCAGGTCGTCACGCCCGCCGGTCGTCAAACGGTGCTCGGACTGGCTGGCGATATCCACCGCATAAAGGTCGAAGTCGCGCACATAGGCAACCGCCTTGCCGTCGGGGCTGAACTTGGGAAATTGCTCGCGGCCCGGCGCGTTTGTCAGTCGCACGGCCGTAGCCAGATCAAACGACGCGTAATAGAGGTCCTGGGCATGCTCGAAGAGGAACCCTCGGTGGTTCGGATCCATGTCAAAGGACATCCCTCCGGCAATAGCTTGTGCCGACTCGGCGTCAAGCGAAGGGATTTTCGCGAGGCTCCTGGCCAGCGCCTTGGCATCCACGAACGGCTCGGTTCGCCCGCTTGCCGCGTGCACTTTGAGCAGTCGCCCGTCCCTGATCTGCAGCCAATTTTCACCATCAACCCACTGCTGACGCCCGAAAAAGCCGCCTCCGCCACCACGTCGCCCCCCGCCTCCTCCGCCTGGGGAATCAAACGTGATCGGCCGAATCGGCCCGCGGTCTTCGGCCAGTGGCTCGGCCGGGCTAACGAACATCGGCGCCGCCTGAGGCAGCCGCACAACCGGGAAGTCGATTCCATCCTTCAAACCTTCGTCAAAGTAGTTCCACGTGGCCAGGCCGTCTTCCGAGCCCGGCTCGAGGAGATAAACAGCGAGGTTGCCCAGAGGTTGTCCCGTGCGCACAACGAGACTTCCAGCCTTGATCATTCGTGCTTCGCGGCGCGACGTGGTGGCCAGCTTGACCGATTGATGCCCCTGGAAACGGCGTGGCGATCGCTCAACCTTGTCGACCCGATAGACCTCGACATCCAGCTCGAGATCCTCCCGCAGCTCCTGGACTTCAAGGCCATGCCGCTTGATCGTCTCGATCGCTTGCGGGAATGAAGCCGGCACGAGATAAGCAAACGGCCGCGTTACGCTCACCGCCGGCTCAAACTCGTTCATCAACTGAACCGTATAGTCTTTGGTCGTGTCGGTTTTCTTACTGCGGCCGTTCTCCTCGGTCTCGACGTAACCGAGCACGGTGGCGGGCATTTCCGCGGCCCGGGCCTTTGATTGAATCGCCACCTGCTCCGCTGGCTGGCCGGGCGACGAAGATGGGGCCCGTGCCGAGCGCTGGCGGGCGTCATTGAGCAGCTTGTTGATCTCGGCCTTGTGCTTGACCGCGGTTTCCACGCACTCGCGCACGAAGTCACGTGTCGCCAGCACGCGGGTCTTGTAGGGTGCGTACTTGTACGCCTCGGTGAGAACAGACAGCCGATTCCTGAGTCCAACGTAGGTCGTCCCGTACCGGGCCTCGGCCGGGTACGTCGTCCACTGGGAGTGATCGCGGTTGAAGTCGCCGTAGTAGAATGCCTTCAGGTCGGCTCGCTTCTCGAATGCCGTGCTCACCTCGGGGAAAAACGTCTTACGCATGAAGCTGATGACCTGGGAATCCCCAGCAGGCGTCTTCGGACCCTCGTAAGTGATCGTGTAACGGTGGTAAGAACCGTTGGTCGTATGGGTGTCGATGAAGAGGTGTGGGTTCCATTGGTTCAAGAAGCGAACCAGTCCCTGGGTCTCGGGTGCTTCGAGCTTGATGAAATCGCGATTGAGATCGAGGCCTCGGGCATTTGCCCGCTGCCCCATTCCCTCTTCCGGCCCATCCTGGCCTGGCCGGTTGTTCTTCGAGACTCGTTCGTTTCCGTCTGTGTTGTAAATCGGCGCAACGGCCAGGATGACGTCTTTGAGGAGGGCCGGATGCGGGCTCGAGCAAATCTCCCGCAAGAGCATCGGCAGTGCCTCCTTGCCGCACACCTCACCCGCATGAATGTTGCCGATCGAGAAAACGATCAGCTTGTCGGAACGCGCGGCCTGCGCGGCCGACTGGACCGGAGGATCAGCAACGATGAGCAGCGGAATCGAACGCCCTTCTGCCGAGCGACCCAGTTCCGTGAGATGGGCAAGCGGCGTTGTCTTGGCGAATGCCTGGCACCAGGCGGCCACCTCGTCATACCGCGCGGTTGCGCGATACTCACTTCGCTCGGCAACGGTCTTGAGTGGGTCTGCCTTGTCAGGAATCTGACCCAGCACGGGCAATAAAGCCGCGACAAAGCAAGTGACGTGTGACATTGCCGGAATTTCCCCGTTTTGCTCGCAACAGAGCGTTGCATTTCCCAGAGGGCGGCTGTTTCCGCTCGTTCGACGGATAACAGGCTATCCGAGCGGTCGGCCGAAATCGAGATTCCACCCGCGGGCTTTCGCATTTGGGTAAACCGTCGCGCCCCTTTCTCGGGTCCGCCGCTTGCGGACCGTCTTTCCCTGTAGGGTCCGCCACTGCGGACCGTCTTTCCTTGTAGGGTCCGCCACTGCGGACCGTCTTACTTTGTAGAGTCCGCCCTTGCGGACCGTCCGTCTTGGATAAACCATCACACGTGTTTCTTCGTAGGGTCCGCCACTTGCGGACCATCCATCGTGGTCGCCGCGCCCGCGTCGTTCTTCTGCTCAATTCTTCGCCGCCGTCTCTCGTCCCAGGCAAGCAGCAAGTTCATCGAGATGAAGAACGAAATTCCGACGGCCGCCGCGGCGATCAATGTGCCACGTGGATCAGCTCCCCAGCGCTCGACGATCGCGCGATAAGCAACCGCGGTCCCACCCGTCAGCAAGGCACCGAGCACCAACAAGCCCGCGATCAACCTGGCACGTGTCTGTTGTGGCATGAACAACGCTCCTCTGCCGGTTCCAACCTTGATCGGCAACCCCGCCCACGGCGGGGAACACGTCTACGAGCTGTATCACATTAAGATGGAGCCACGTTCACGTCTGCGTCGCAGGGGGGGAGTTCGTTTTGTATATTTGACGATGGCCCTTGGTGCATAAGGCTTACGGGAACGAGCTATCATCGCCGTCTCGTTCCGATGCTCCGCGTCAAAACGTCTTCGGTGTCGCTCTGCGGCGCGCGTGGGCCAACGCAGGAAGTCATTCTGCGCCCACCTCGAAGTCCACAACAAAGTCGTCACAAGGCCGCCTTCGTCTGTTGGGTTGCGAAGCTTTTTCCGACTGCCAAGTCATATCCCCGCGGCACAAACCCGGGCCGCGGGTGCGGCGAAGCCTCCAGCCGAGTCCTTGAAGCAACGGCTGGAATGCACCCGCGGCTGCCTGCACGCCCCGAAGCCACCGCCGATCCGACGCCAACCGCGCCCTGACCCTTGGATCGCTTGCGCTCGATTCCCGCCCTCCGTCCTGATCCTCCCCCTCCGCCCTTCCCACCAGTCCAGCGCACCCGCCGAGCCGCGCCGACAAGTTGCCTGACCCTTCGTCACTGCGTCACAGCGTCACGCCCTTGCGGCGCTTGGACTTACGTGTGACGCAGGCAAATGGAGCGCGCACGGGCTAGCTGGAACTCCTTATTGCAGCTCTCGTTAGGTGTGACGCAGGAATAATCGGAACTCTATTCCGAGCTGATGATAATAAGATTGATGTGCACAAGCCCCGATCCAGTTGCCAAAAGAAAAAAGAATTCGTCCGTATCGAGCCGGCCTTCCTTGCCCGCCGCGACGGAGGAGCTGTCCCAGAGGGCGGTGTGCGGACCAGCGCACAGACGAGCCCGCTCGTCGTCCTCCGCCCTGATATTCGGGGGGGAGTTCGTTTTGAATATCTGACGCTGCCCATTCGCCTATATGCCTGCTCCTGCTCGTACTCATACTCGTACTCGTACTCTGGATTTCCGCCTTGCGCCGTGATTCCCGTCCTTCAGCGGGAGCTCCCCGCCCGGTCAGACATATGTCTCGATTTGCGAAGGGGGGCAGGGGGGGGGTGACGGGCGCTATCCGCCAGTGATCCGATCGACGCGCCGCTCCGCTTTCCGCCCCGATTCCCGTCCTCCGCCCGCCCTCTAGACATAGTGAACAACTGCTGCATTGACTTGTGCCATTTTGCCACGCGCATTTGCCACTTTTTTCTAGCACCGCCAGACGACTCCCCAACCATTTCCGATCCCATAGTGCCGATGCGACATACGGCGCGATGTTTCCGCCCTCGACGACCGCCGCGCCCCGACAAAAGTGGCAAAAAGTGGCAGGTTTGCGGCCCTGTTTTCAGCATCCGTACACTAGTGTAAATTGGCCGCTTCCGCCGTGCTCCGGCTTCCCCTTGAACAAGAAGCCAAAGCCCACTCCGTGTACCGCTCGCGCTGGTGTCACTCACTGTCATGCATTCCTGTTTTTGGCCTGAAAGGCCGCGACATATCAACCCAACGGCACCGCCCTGGGTTTCCGAGGCACCGCCCTGGGGAACCACGCCCATCGCGCCCGCATCGTGCGCTCAATTGCCCTCATGTAATAATATGCGCCGACTTTGTAAGTTCGGCAACAAACATCCCCAACAAAAGTGCAATCACTCAGTCGATACGGTTGCAACAAAACAAGTTACGGGTATAAGTGATTTCTTTGTTAATTATGAACACTCGCGCATTTGTGCCGTTTTCGTAGGGAACATGTTGCCGAAAACGGCGCAGCGGGGTGGTACCCGCACAGGAGCGATGCTCCCCGAGGCGGCGGCTCATTCGTTTCGACCGCATCGAAACAACCTGACGAACCCCCCCTCAATCAGCCTCCCACATCTCCCGATAGAATCCCACATACGAGGCCGTTGCGACAGGATCGATATCCCAATAGTGCCGGCAGAGCCTTCGATACGATTGCAGAACAGGATCATAGCCGCAGAAATCGAGCAAGCCGTCGAGAGTCTGTTCGATCAATCGAACTCACTCCGACCCCGGCGGTGGGTGCAACCCCGCGCCGGCTAGCACACGCCGGATATTCACGAGGGGCTCGCGGTTGAGCTTCAGCTCCTCCACGGTCGCCCGTCCCGTGGGAGTCGTCCTCAGCCCGCGACGCCGAGGCCGAGGTCGTTCATCAGCGATTGGACCGTGGCGCCCCGAAGCCGGGCCAATTCGACCAAGGCCTCCGCCCGGCCGACCGCAAGCCGTTCGGACGCGTCGACCAGGCCGAGCAGCTCGGCGTGCTCATCCGGCGTTAGCGTCTCCTCCTGCCGCAGGGCATCGGGCCACTTGAGCCGACGCACCTGCGGTTCCGACAGGCCCGCGTTAACCCGTCCCAGCAGCTCCGTCTCCCGCTTCGAGAGCCTTGAGGACGAGTTTCGCGGGTTGGCCTGCGCTGTTGCCGTGAGGTTCACAACGGCTCCCTGCGCACGACGCCTGTAGCGATCGCGGCGCCGACGTAGTCCACTCACCGCTCAATAAACCCAACGTCGAACGCAAACCAAGGCTCCGTGTACCAGCCTTTCCCGCGTTCCAGCAAGACCTCGGGCCGATGGTCGTGCTTCAAGTCAAACTCGCTCAGCCACATGCATTCGCCCAGCGTGAGCAAAACGCCCCACTCAAAAGGCCCGGCTTCCCAGCGCACGTGCCAGAAGCGGCCGTAACCCAGGTCTTCCGCTTCATCTGGCGACCACAGCGAGCACTCATCCCCCGCCAAAAAGTGCGTCTGGATGAATTCGTACAAGGCCTTCGCAGCGTCTTGGGCGCCCAACTGCCGAAGATCGAGCGGCTTCGCCTGAAGTTTGGCCAGATATCGGTCCCGGAGCACAGCACGAGGCATGTCCCGTCCCCCCTTTCTCGCTCAGTTTAAGCGTCAGATTCGAGCCTCATCCCGCCGTCGAAAGATCAGCCAATCCCGCGGCCCCTTGCGTGCGAATCGAATCAGCGAATAAATCCCGTGTAACCGGTTCCCATGCAATTCAAATCCAATCGAGTCATCCGTCCATTCGAGTAATTCGTAAGTACCCTCATCCCAGATCTCGACAGTCCCGGCTCCATAATCACCCTTCGGAATCGTCCCCGCAAATGATCCGTACTCCAGCGCATGATCAGGAACGTGCACGGCCAGATGCCGCGGCCCAATGGTCTCAGGCACTCCCTTGGGCACAGCCCAGCTTTTGAACACGCCGTCTCTCTCAAGCCGGAAGTCGTAATGCAACGTCCGAGCCCGGTGCTTTTGCACAACAAATCGTCCGTTCGTGTCCTCGTTAGGCGTCATCGACGACCTCCGTTGAGTCCATCCCCGGACAATTACTGCTCCGTTCAACGCTTGGTTCTGACCAACCGGTGCCCGCGCAGCGCAAAACCCCTTTCCTCGAGCCTACCCTTCCACCCTTCACGGGTGCCGATCGTAGAGGAAATATCGAGCAGCCCGTGTCTTTCCTCCACTTCGGTCAGCCGGGCGAATTTGCCAAATAGCGGATGCTCGGCAGGAAGAAACGTCTCCTTGCGGTGCAGCACTGGAGGGTTGGCGCGTTGGCTATAGTCACTGCTTTCGATCTGACGCGTCCGCAGGTTCACCCTGACGGAACGTACCAGCGCCGGGTGCGGGTCGGTGTCGAATTCGGGATAAGCCAGGTACGACAATTTGCCCGAGCGGCGATGAATTTTGATGATGTTCGCACCTTCCACATCGCCAAGATACGCCCGACCGCATCCCTCGTAGATGCGAAGGAGCGGCTCCAAGGCCTCGAGCGCACTGACGTGGACGTAGAGATCGTCGGGGAGCTGCTTGCCCACAGGCGAACGCCCGCACGCGTCGTCGATCGCCGTCGCGTCTCCAGCGCGAAAGAGTAGATCGTCCGCCCGCTGGCAGGCCGTCTTGTACGTGCCGAAGAACACCCGAATATCCCGCTGGAGCGTGCAAGGCAGTTTCCCGATCGGTGGCCGTTTTCGGAATCTTGCCAGAGCGAGATAGACCAGAAGGTCTTCGGTCCTGCGTGGCGGATCCCGCTCCACTCGTCGTCGCCCGTCACCCGCCGCACCAGGGCAAATGCACGCTTGAGTGAACCGAACGCCGCGATCGCCTCGGGTGCGTGAGGGAATTCCTCCTCGTCGGGAAGCCGGCCCAGCTCAGCGATAGTCGCCATCAGTGGCTCGAGCAGCTCTCTGTGTTCCTCGAACCGCAGCTCCGAGAGTCGCTTTCGTGGCGCGGCGGCTCGACGCCGGTATCGGTTCGCGATGAACTGTTGCTGTAGCGTCTCGTCCCTGAAAACGTAAAAGACTCCGAGGGAAGCCGGTATTGCCTCGACGCGCAGCGATCCTTCGAGGAAGCCTTTGAGTTCGCCCTGACAGAAGAACTTTTGAAAGGTTCCACGCCCCGTGAGCACGCCGTCGCCGAAGGGTGAAGAAGCTTGCCCGCGTCCCGCCTCTTTGACCTGAGCTGCGACGACCAGCAGACGTCGGGCGAGCCCCCACGCCTGCCTAAGTGCCTCGTTGCGTTCCTCAACGTCCTCAATAACGTTCAGGACATAGCCAAGATTGACCACATCCGCCGGGTGTTTCGGTGAGTCCGGTCGAAACGACGGATCCCATCCATCGCAGGCAATGCCCCGAGAGGATAAAAGTTCGATGTCCTGCCCGTGCCCACATCCGTAGTCGAATACTCTCACACCAGGGACGATTAGTCCGTCGCGCATGGCGCACTTAAGAGGGCGCGAGAGGTCCGTCCGGTGTATGGCGGTCTTGTGCCGGTGGATCACCTGGGACAGCGTGACCATGGTGTGCACAACCTCATTTGAGCGCTAGGGGCAGTGCCCGAAGGCGATTACAAGTGCCTCTCCACGCACGCGCATCTCCAGGGCGACTTCTGCAAGTCGAGACGAACTCTGAACATCCGATGACAATACTTGCTAGGAAAACGTGTTATGGAGGATCGCTGACGCACGACAGCTGCCGCAGGATCGTGACGTTTCTGACGATTGACGCTACTGCGTGGAGGATATCCACCTGTGACGTCGGCCGCCCGAGGCTGAAACGTACGGACGACATCTGCCGCTCAGGCGGCAGGCGCATAGCACGGAGCACATGGCTCGGCTCGAGGGAAGCAGCGGTGCAGGCCAACCCGGTGCTGGCGGCGACATCCCCCATCGACAGCAACAGGCTTTCGGCGTCGACCCCAAGGAAGGCAATGTTCGTGATCGTGGGGAGACGCGGGCTGCCTGCAGCATTAACAAGCACGTCCGGCAAGGAGTCCATTAAAGCCTTCTCGAAACCATCCCGCAGTCGCTCGAGGCGATCTCGCTCTTCCTCGAGCGTCGCGGCCGCGATCTCGCATGCCGTACCCAGCCCGACGATCGCCGGCACGTTGAGCGTGCCGCTGCGGAGGCCCCGCTCATGGCCACCACCGTCGATCAGGGGAATAAGTTTTCTAAGTTTCGGGCTCCTACGGAATATCAGTGCCCCGATTCCCTTTGGTCCGTAAAGCTTATGGCCCGACACGCTGAGCAGATCGATTTGGTCGCCTTCCATATCGATGGTGATCTTGCCGACGGCTTGGCTGGCATCCGTGTGGAACGCAACATCCGCCTCCTGGCAGATCGCGGCGATCTCATTGACTGGCTGCAGCGTTCCCACTTCGTTGTTTGCCGTCATGACCGAGACTAGGACTGTCTCCGTGCGAAGAGCAGATCGGACGTCAGCCGGGTCAACCAGTCCCTCAGCGTCGACCGGCAGCACCGTGGTTTCCACTCCTTCCCCGTGCAGGCGCAGAACCGGGTCAAGGACAGCCTTGTGTTCGGTTGCCTGGGTGATCAGGTGGGCGATCGCTTTCCCGGAAGCGCGGACCGCGCCTTCGAGCGCAAGGTTGTTTGCCTCAGTGGCCCCGCTCGTCCATATCACGTCTTCCGGTGCGCACCGTAGCAGAGAAGCTAACTGTGTCCTCGCCCGCTCGACCGCCTCGGCTGCCATGCGGCCGAATCCGTGTATACTTGCCGCATTGCCGAAGGTGCGTCCGAAGAAAGGGAGCATCGCCCGCAGCACACGGTCGTCGACCGGCGAAGTCGCGGCGTAATCGAGGTAAATGGGGATTTCCGGTTCCACAAACTGCATGATAAACCGCCCTTCAGACTGGCAGCCGGGAATCATCCCCCCAGTGCCTTGAACCCATGCGGTCTTAGCTGTAAGCTATGCTTCCCTAAGTCTTTTCTGGCGTTTTGGTTGGGTATTAGTGATTGGGCGAAAACGACACCTTGCTGCTTCATTCGCCCCGATCGCGTAACCGCAGCACTCGTCGTCGAACCAGTTGCACCGGATCGGAGCAGGCTAATGGCTGCCGCATCCCCAAGTACAAGCCTCACAGCGGCTTACAAAATGTCCAGTATCGAAGCACTGCCGGAACGACTTCGCCAAATTCGTCGCACGATCCGCGACGAGTACCTCGAACCGCATAAGAAGCCGTGGATCGTCGGGTTTTCGGGAGGCAAGGATAGCACCCTCCTGCTGCAACTGGTTATCGAGTCTATCCTTGCTATTTCACCCGATCAACGCACTCGCAGGATCTTCGTCCTTTGCAACGACACCTTGGTCGAGTCGCCGGTCTACCAGTCGCAAGTGCTCGAGTCCCTCAAAGTCATCAAAGAGGGCATGGTTGCCCTTGGCCTACCGGTCGAGGTCGTTCTTACCCATCCGGAGGAGGACTCGACTTTCTGGGTCAACTTGTTAGGCCGGGGATACCCCGCCCCTAACCGGAATTTCCGGTGGTGCACCGATCGGATGAAAATCCGCCCAACGACGCTATTCATCCGCGAGAAGGCCGCCGCCAACGGTGAGGTGATCCTGCTACTCGGCGTACGTAAAGCCGAATCCATCGCCCGGGCCCAGCGGATCGACTCGTACTCGGCCAGAGAAGGTGAAGGCCGGCTGAATCCGCACAATGACATAAAAGGCTGTCTAATCTTCCGGCCCATCGTCGACCTGTCCAACGACGACGTCTGGCACATACTGCTCAACGTGCGGGCCCCCTGGGGCGGCAATCACCGTGAGCTGGTAACGCTCTACCGCAATGCCAAGGGAGGCGAATGCCCCTTCGTCGTGAGCGACGCCGATGCGCCCTCCTGCGGCAGCACGTCTGCCCGCTTCGGCTGCTGGACATGCACCGTCGTCGAGAAGGACAACTCGATCGCCGGTCTGATCGATGCCGGTTTCGAGTACCTGGAGCCACTCTCGCGTTTCCGGGAGCGCATCAAGGACGTGTCCAACACCCCCGAATTCCGTAGTAAGGTGCGCCGCAACGGTCAGCCCGGACTCGGCCCCCTCACGATGACAGCCCGGCGAATGCTCCTTGATGAGTTGCTAGCGCTGCAGGCTGGCACCGGGCTGCGGTTAATTACAGACCACGAGGTGCGTCTCATCAGGGACTGGTGGGGCCGGGATGCAACGACAGCGGTAGTGCGGGAAATGGAACGCCTTCGCCAAGTCGCCCCCCCAAATCCGGAGCCAGCATGAGAACGCCGGCCTGCTTCGAAGACAAAGACACCCGCAAGATCATTGAGGAACTCTGCCGCCGGCACAATGTCGACTTGCAGCTAATCGAGGAGCTTTGCGACGTCGTTCAGAAGCAATCGGGCTTGCGCAAAGAGGGCATGGCCGGCGATATCTCGACCTGTATAGACAGCTTTCTCTCGCGCAGCCAGCCCCGCAAAAAGAAGTAAGATGTACCTCTCCAAGATCCACCTGACCAACTGGCGCAGCTACGCCGACGCCGAATTCTGCTTCGAGAAGCCCAGTGGCCGGCGGCCGCTGGTCCTCATCGGTGCCAAGAACGGTCACGGCAAAACAAGCTTGTTGTTTTCCCTGTATGTCGGGCTATTTGGCAGGTTCGGCCTCCGGCACGCGGAGGGATTTGATACTTTCAAGGATGGGGAAATTCCGCGATACCGGGAAGCTATCCGGCGATTCCGGCGGTCAACGGCCCCGTCGGACGAGCCTACGTCAGTCGAGTTGGTCTTTTCGCCCACCGCGAACGAAATCTCGACGCCGGAAATACGGATCATCCGGCGCTGGTATTTCACCCATACGGCGTCGCCTCGCAGTGGGGACAATTTCGAGACGGTTGAGCTGTATCTCGACGACCGGCCTCAGAAACTCCATTCCGGAATCGAGGCGGCCATTCCCCGGCTCGAGCGTTTCCTTTTCCACGCCGACGTCATGCCGGCCTTCTTCTTTGACGGAGAGCAGGCTCAGACGTTGATCAACAACTCCGGCCAAGACGGCATGAAGAAGGCCGTCGAGGTACTGTTCGGCACGACTGTGGTGGAACACACGCTTGATGAAATCAAACAATATATATCGGCATCGCACTCGAAACTCGGCGGAAGAAAGAGCGCCGATACCCAGCAGAACCAACTCGACGAGAAGCTAGCCCGACGTGAAGAGCTCGAGAAGGAAATCCGGGACCGAGAGACGAAGATTCGGGAACTGGAGAAGAAGCGGGAGCAACTCGAAACGGAGCAGCGCAAAAAGCAGGAGACGCTGGCGACGCTGGGCGGGAAGCGTAAGTCGGATGTCGCCAAAATCCACGCCGACGTAGCCGACGCGGAAGTGGAAAAACGCAATGCCGAAAAATCGCTCACGGACGCAGCCCGAAGGCTCGGCATCTCCCTTGCGCTGTCCAGGCTGTACACGTCCGTGGCAAATCGCCTGCAGGCCGAGGCCGCCCGCGAGCGCTGGGAGAACGTCCGAGATGGAACCGTTCAACGTAGCGACGAAGTGCTCCAGCTCGCGCTGCCCCAGCCCGCGAAGTCCGACCCGCTGGTCGGGCATCTTGAGCACAAAAAGTGGCTACAACTCCGCGACCGCTTTCGCAAGGCTATCGAGCGGATATATATCCCCCCTCCAACCGATTGCGCCGAGGAGTACATCCTCGGGCATGTGCGAGGCGAGAGCCGCGACCGACTGCTGTTCTCCCTGGCGGAAGCGAACAGACAGGGCATCGCGGAAATTCGCGCCCGAGGGCGCCGGCTTTCTGAGGCGAGACAACAGCTTGGGGATGCGGTCTGGCGCCGCGACCGCCTGGGCAACTTGTCCGAAGAAGCGGTGAAGATTGGCGAACGGCTATCGGAACTGGGCGAGCAGATTTCCGAAACGAGCAGGCAACTCGGTGCGGCTGAGAATGAAGCGAAGAAGCTCCGGTCGGAATTGCAGGACGTAAGTGCCGACATCGGCCGCCTGCAGGAGTTGCTCGCCAAGCTCGGGCCCGAGCAATGACGCATCGCCGTGGCCGAACGCGTGAGAGCGGTCCTAAGCACTCTGAACGATCAGCTCCGCCCCATTACGGTTTCCCGGCTGCAATCCACCGTCACTTCGCATTTCACCCGCATTGCCGACCGGCGCTACCAGAAGGGTGGAATCATTTTTCCGCACAATGGCACGCCTGTTTTGCAGCGGCCGAACATGCCAGAAGCCCTGATCGAGATGATGAGCGGCTTCGAACGGCGGGCTTTCGGCATTTCCTTTTCCCTCGCCCGGGCGGAGATTACGCAACGCCGAATCCCGCTCGTTATCGACACTCCGCTCGGCAACGCAGACCAAGATTACCGCCGCCGCCTGCTGAAAGCCCTGACCAACGTCGATCTCGACCAGATCATAATCCTCACGCACGATGCAGAGATCACGGGGAAGCTTGTGGAGAGCATTGAGAATCAGATCAAGCAGACCTTCCTCGTCGAATTCGATCAGCACCGGCACGAGTCGGTCGTCAAGCCTGGCAGTTATTTTGATGGGATCGGCCGATGAACCACGAATTCAAGGACCAGGTGTGGAAGGGCGGATTTAAGCCGACTCTGGAAGCAGAGCAGTTCGAGGATAAGCTGCGGCTAAAGCTCGGCCTGGAGAATAAGTACGAATCGGCCCGGCTGTCGATTGGGCGGTCCCTTGCGATGGCCGGATCGCCGCAGCCGGTGAGGCTGCGTGCCGACGAGCGAGGCAAGCCGATTCCTGGCGAGTACCTGTTCGGGGAGGAAATTGACCTGTGGATGTCCATTATCACGCTAGACGGACAACTGGGCGTTGGCGCAACGGTGGAGGACTTTCGCTCGCTCGTGCAGGCCCACTGGGCGCGGGCGCGAGGCTGCTCCAAACTGACTTTGACGACTGCGACGAGGACGATGTTCGTTTTACATCGCGCCTGGCCGATTTGCTCCCCAGCTCCTTCGGTCCGCGCGACGGTGGCGGTGGCATTGCACCTGGCGCCACCGGCGAGATCCGCCTCAACGTGGGAAGCGTTTCGCGAACCTTCCCAGACGAAGCGCCCGTCACCTTCTCGATCAACGGCCCCGGCGCGGCTCCGCATATCGCCCTGATGGGCAAGAACGGCAGCGGCAAAACCACGACCGGCGTCCAGATCGCCGTCGAAATCGCCAGAACTGCCCGCATCCCCATCCTCTTCATTGATCCCAAGGGCGAATTCGTCTCATCTGGTCATGCAATGGGGTCCCTGGCCAAAGGCTTGCCGCATATCCGGTCTCTCGAAGTTGGCGAGCAGTCCATCCCCCTCGATTTCCTGCCGGAGGCCACTGTCGGCAACGCCAGCATAACGCAGGCGGCGATGCAATTCCGGGATTCCATCGCTCTTTGCTGCGGACACATTGGCGATATCCAGCTCGACTTGCTCCGCACCGCTGCCGAGAAGGTAATCCGTCAAGAGAAACGCCGTGACCTGACCGCAATAAAGGAGGCCTACAAGCGGGAGCTGGTGCAAGCTAACAAGAAGCACGACAGCATCGTGAGCCGGCTCAATGAGCTGACCCAGCTACAGGTCTTTTCCGCCACCTCGAGTCCGGCCGAGTTCTTCTCGCAGAGCTGGGTCTTGAGCCTGAAGACGCTCGGGACCGAGGAACTGAAGAAGCTGGTCATACTCCTCTTGCTGGATGCTTTGCGTAGTTTCATGCTCTCGCAGCAGGAGTCGCCTGTCTTCGAAGGGTATCGTACACTCAGGCACCTGCTGGTCATCGACGAAAGCGCAGAATCCTGGCCAACAAGAAGTACCAGTCCCTGGTGGATCTGGTACGCCAGGGACGGTCTAAGGGCGAAGTGGTGATGCTGCTATCCCAGGACCCTAGCGACTTCGATGGCCAGGCGGATGACTTCACGACTCAGCTAGGCACTGTGATCGCCTTCGCATGCATCCAAAGCCAGCGCGGCCTGCGATCGCTACAGGGTGCATTCGGGAGACGGTTGCAACCAGGCGAATTTGCCGATACTTTTCTTCCGCCCGGAGTCGCCTTCGCGAAACTCCCCGGCCGGGAGCCGGAGAGGATCGCTTGCTGGTCCCCTGAACGCGTCTGAACACCGTCGTTCGCCCTGTGCGAGTTTGTGCCCAGTCATGGCAAAGCGTTTCATCGATGTAGTTAATGAAATTAAAATCTTCAGAGGGGAATTTCACCTGCGCCCAAAGAGCTTGCACTCTTTCAAGCCGACGGGGTCGCTCACATGGAACCGCGTCAGGTTCGACGCAGGTAACAAAGCGCGGGTCCCGCCATCCCGTGGTGTATATGCGTTCGTGGTCTGTGGAACTCACACCTCGCTACCCCCGCATGGATACGTGATGTACATCGGGCAGGTAGGCCATGGAAACGACACTAGAACGCTGTTCGCCCGCTACGGCGATTACCTGAGGGAGCAAAAACAGAACAAGCGCCCGAGCGTTCACTACATGCTTAATAATTGGGAGACGTGCCTGGATTTCTGCTATGCCGAAGTGAGGGATAAGCGTATCAACCTGAAGAAGCTCGAGCGTGCTTTGAACGACTCTCTAATTCCACCGTTCAGCACGAATGACTTCTCCGCCGACATCCGACAGGCAAAGAAGGCGTTCTGACCATGCCAAGTGTATTCGTTCCAGCACTCCGGGGCAGGATGGGAGACTGGGTGTACTACTCTTGCCTTTTCACACTCGAAATGCTGGCTGAAAAGGTCAAGTATGCCAATGAGTTGCATCCCAGCAAGCTTCTTAGCAACTTGATCCAAAGAGAACTGGATAGAGGTCGTGCCGCGGAGATCGCTGAATATCTCAAGGAGAGCCAGAGGTTCTTTAGCTCTCTCGTGATCGCGGTATACGGCGGGGATCCAGAATGGCTTGAGATCGGGCGGCTTAAGCCGCCCAAGAATGCTAAATTCGACGAAGCGGACATTCCTGAAACCGTTCGTCATAGTATCGGTTTCCTTCGACTGCGCGGCGACGAACGCTTATTTGCGATCGACGGCCAGCATAGACTGGCTGGTGTTAAGGCTGCCGTGTCTGCCGGTGAGCCTATAGCGGAGGACGAGGTGTCCGTTCTGCTCGTCGCGCACAAGCTTACGAAGCCGGGGTTCCGGCGGAGTCGTCGTCTATTCACCACCCTTAATCGAAGGGCCGTTCCGGTCTCGAAAGGGGAGATTATCGCTCTCGACGAAGATGACACGATGGCGATCTGTGTTCGGCGGTTCCTTGAAGAAAGCGAACTATTTACTGACGAGCGCCTCGCGGACCAGCCTACCAACAACTTGCCCGTTGGTGACACGAAAAGTATTACCACCATCGGAAACCTGTACGATGTTCTCTCCGTGCTTTTCGAGAAGTGCAAGAAGGAACTCTCCCACGTCCGCCTTCGATACAACCGACCGAAGGACACCGTCATTGATGCCCATTACCTTTACGCGCAGCAGTACTTCGCTTCTCCGCAGAATAGTTTCCCAGTGCTTCGCGCCTACTTCAACGCCGACGAGCCCACACTGGTCGTTCAAAAACATCGGGGAGATTTTGGCGGAAATGTGTTACTCAGGCCGGTCGGCTTACTGCTCTTCACAGAGATCATAGCGATACTGCATGAACATTATTTGCTTTCACGTGCGATCGGGTTCGCTGCCACCTTGCCACAGCAACTCGATAAGCCACCGTATGCCGACATACTGTGGGATACAAGAGGAAAGAAGATGATCCCTGCGGGCCGTCCGCTAGTACGCAGGTTGCTTCTTTACGTGCTTGGGGACGAGCGTAGTATCCTCAAATCGGCAGTGGCTTATACACAAAAGACTGGGGACACTCAACCCGGCCGCATTTTGCTGGACAAGCTCCGAGGTGATGAATTGCCTCTGAGCAAAGCCAGCCTTCAAGCAGCTGGTGGTGCTGCCAGCGGCTAAGATCTTACGCCTCTCAGGAATCTCATGGATTTCGACCAGCTACTGCAAGCTTCTTCTGAGCTCGGTACCTGGTCGCGTGGCAACCAGCGTGCGCTTCACAAGCCTCGCCTGGCCCCTTACCCGTTCGGTCAGCGGGACCCGGGCGACTCGGCATCCCTGCTCGACCCGCCACGACAACTTACTTCAGTGAGTGGCGCCTGCCCTGAGGCTAATACTCTTCCGGCAGGAGCACTGTCGTCCCACCACCCCAATTGCTAATGACCCACAGCCGCCGCGCTCGGGCGGTCGCGTACTCGCTCATGACACGACCACGGCGGTTCAGGACGTTGCTCTTGTTGATCTTGCCAGAGTCGTCGGTCGCCGCCCATCCTCGGCGCTGCTCATCGTCCGTCAGGTCGATGTGGTCGAATCGCCCGTGCTTGCCCCAGTCCCCACCGGCGTGGCGAACAAGGAAGCTCGCGGCGTGTTGTCCGACATCGGCCAGCGCCTCAACGGCGCCCACGGTAATCGTGCCCTTCCCAAGCGGAAAGCGAGCACCGTCCGGCCCGTTCGGCAACAGAAGGATCGCCCCACCTCCATCGAGAAACGCTTGGTCCATGCAGCCAGGACACAGTGAGGCCGCGATCCCTGCACCCTTGAACTCCTCCGCAACCGCCAGTTCAAGCGGCACTCCGCATGCCGCACATTTCGACTCTATCTTGACCATCCGCCTCGCTCCGATCCGATGCTCGCACCGACGCGTGAAACAAAAGAACGAGTGGCGCTCATACCGGCTTGCTGATGAGTGCCTCATCGGGGGTCACGACGAGCTGGACGAAAAAATGCGACGTGCCGTACCGCATCGCCTCGCAGTCTTCCGCTGAAAGCGAACTCAGGTAACGAGCTACCGCCTCGCCAATCTCCTGCGGGGTTCCCGTCATTGCGGCCTCTTCTCCCGACCCTTCCCCGAAGTTGTACGCGGCATCAAAGATGCCGTCTGCGTTTCCCACCGACGCCTCGACCCGAAAGCGCATGGAACCCTCCTCCCCTGCTGGTTCAATTCCTCGATAGTGTACCAGACGTCAGTACCAGTCGCGACACCGCCGATAAACGTAGGCGTGGAGTCCCGGACGCGCCATATCCAATTAACTACCGACGTTCGTACACGTTGAGGTCTGACACGGACGGCATTGTTCCGGGGACACCATGCATTATCCACGACACTAATTGGGCATGGCGTCCTCGCGCGAAGAAGCTCGGGTAAGGAGTAACGTTTCAAATGAGACCTTTCATTGAAACCCTGCGGGTAACCAATCCCGTCCAGCAGAGCCGGGCCGGCAGCCGGAAGCGTTACGCGCGCCAATCCGATCAAGCTCCACCGCCATTCCGGAAAAGTCTCCTACTTGGCCTACCCCGACTTCGAAGCCAACCCCCACCCCGCCTTGCTCCGCAGCGTCAAGCTCTCGCTCCGCACCCGCGAGATCGATTGCCTCGAATACCAGGCCAGCGCCAACCCGCCGATCTTGCATCGCAAAGAATCATTCCTCGCACCTTAGTACCCACTCCAGCCAAATTCGCCAAGCTGACCCAGCAAGAAGAAAACCACGGCCTCCTCGACGACACAACCACCATCGGCAGACGAGATTGGCGGAGGCTAACCTTCAATTGAAAGGCCACTGTTTGTGTAGAGAATCGCACGCCCAATAGCCGCGCTTAAACGCGCGAGCCCAGAGCGCGTGCCGACAATAACGACTCGCTCGACTGATCAGTGCAACGCAATGACACCTGACGCACTAAAACAACTGATTCGAAACGTAAATACCTGGAAAGGTCAAGGGCAACGGGCGCCGCACAAGCCGCTGTTACTCCTTCTCGCTCTCGGGCGCGCCCTGGCCGGCGAGGATCGGTGGCTGAGATACACCGAGGTCGAACCAACGTTGACCACTCTGCTAATGACCGGTCGTGACCTCACTTCTGAATGAGCGCCACCAACTCCGTTTATGAAGAAGACAAAGGAGACGATTTATGGAACAATGACGACCACACGCCGTAGCTCGATTTGCTCGGCGAAAACCATGCGTTTCTGATCGGTGTCATCAACGCGATCCGTGCTCACGAAGGGAGAAGATATTGGACTGGCAAGATCGAATCACCGTGGACCCGAAGATACTCGTGGGCAAGCCGGTCATCAGAGGGACCCGGATCGCCGTCGAGTTCCTGATGGAGCTCATGGCAAATGGATGGACCCACGAGCAGATTCTCGCGAACTACCCGCAACTGACCGAAGACGACATTCAGGCAGCGCTCCACTACGCTACGGAGACGTTGAAGCAAGAGCACGTCTACCCGTTGCCGGTGTAACAAATGCCAAAGTTTCTGGCCGACGAGAACGTACCCGCCGACGCCGTGGAAGCAGCACGCAAGGCCGGATACGACCTGGCGTGGATCAGGGAGACGTCGCCAAGCGCGAACGACAGCGCAGTGCTCGCTATGTCGTTGGCCGACGGCCGGGTGCTGGTGACATTCGATAAGGACTTCGGGGAAATGGCCTTTCGCCATGGAAAGACGGCCACTTGCGGCGTTGTCCTTCTCCGGCCCAGGCTGCGCGCTCCCGATTACCTCGCTCGGTTCATGGTGGCGGTGCTTGGTCAAGCCGTCACGTGGGAAGGCAACTTTGCTGTTGCCAAAGAAGGAAATCTGCGCGTGGTGCCCTTACCAGAATGACATAAATCGAAACCAAAAAACGTCGCGATCGGACACCGGGTTGGCAGGCCGAGGTACGCGAACTTCATGGGTTTTCCAGGCCGAGCTCGCCGCCGCCGATGACGGAATCCTCATCTGGGATCCCCTCGACCAGACATTCCTCAGGATCCTCACCCGCCGCTCGAATGAGATCGTCTAGAGAGCGCGAGTCGCCGGAATGCGCAATGATTCGCGCACCGTCAGGACTCCATGCAATCTACTGCCCCGCGTGCCGGCGCTTCTCGAGGTATGAGGCGACATCGAACTGCATAAATGTCTCCGCTAGAAGGCGCATGGCTGTTCGTCGCGGACGATATCACTATAGGCCACTCGCCGGGGAAACTCGGTGAGCGCTCTTTTGTTTTTGGCGCACGCTTTTCTTTGCTATTTAATGAGGATGATCGAGAAACAACTCATAGACCCTGCAGACCACGCCGAGGACTTCAACCGAGAGACCGACAATGGATCTAGTCCAAACCGAAGTGCCAGAGACACGAGTTCCGACCCGGTCCGGCCGCCAGTGGAGTATCCTCCAGGTGATGGTCGTCATCGCGGGCCTGGCGCCTCTGCTCGCATTAGCGAGATACCCCTTCGTGTTCGGGCTTGTCGCCTTCGTCGGCAGTATCATCCTGTTCGTGGCACTCTGCATCCGGCGTCGCCGGTACGACCTGGTCGCTTGGCTGCTGATCCTTTACCCGGTCCTCCCGTTGCTGGTGCTCTACACGCATTGGAGTCTCGCGATTCGAAAGATAATCCGCCGCTCGACGCCGCTCTTCGATGGCCTCATTGGACTCAGCGACGCCTGCGCATATTTCTGTATTGTCGCGTACTTCGGGTGTATCGCGATCGTGGTAGGCCGCTGGGCGCAGAAGGCGCCGGAGATTCGGAGGGCTGCGAAATGGGTTGTTTGCGTGATGCCCGTCACGTGGATCGCCCTGTTCGCCTTCGCCATCTGGGACCCATTCGGGATGCTTGGTTATTTCTTTCGATTTTGAGACGCGACTTGTCAATCGGACGCTTCGCGCGTACCAATCGGCAAGTTCGACAGCACCAACCTGATCAAGCCCCAGGGAAAGGTGTCAGGAACCAAATAGCAGAAAACGTATAGTATTCGGTCCCGGCGATTCTGGGACGTCCTGACCAGTCACCCCGAAGCAATACTGTGAGGGATTCCCGCTCGGCGACGGTCTGGCAGAGAACAACGTTCACGAAGATGGGTATGATAAGTAACGGATCTCACGCGAAATCATGGAACTCCGGGCCCAGCGAGCGAGGGACGACCGATGACACGACCCAAGACGACAACGAGAACAACGCCACCGGCCCGCACAAAAAAAACGACGAGCACTTTGCCAACCCCGGGTCGTGACATATCGCCCGGCCGGTCGGCGGAGTGGCCCGAGGTACTTACGCTCGCCGAGGCCGCCGCCTACCTTCGGGTGCCGGAGCTCGAAGTGGAACGAATCGCCGGCACTCAAGGTCTTGCTGGACGCCGAATCGGTTCAGAATGGCGATTCTCCCGTGCGGCCATCCAGGATTGGCTGCGCCGACCGAGCATGAAAGAGAGCCTGTTGCGTTTGGCCGGCTCGTGGAAGGACGATCCGGACTTGGAGGAAATGCTCGCCGAGATCTATCGGCAACGTGGGAGACCGATGATCGAGGACGGCCCATGATCCTTCTGGATACAGATACGCTCTCTCTACTGTTGGCCGGCAACGCACCCGTCCTCTCGCGACTGCGACGAAATGAAGAGGATCTTGCGATTACTGTGATCACCAAGGTGGAGATCCTCCGGGGTCGGTACGATTTTCTGCTCAAAGCCAGCGATGGAGCTCAGCTTCAGCGAGCTCAGCAATGGCTGGACCAGATCGAGCAAGAGTTGAATGGATGGAATGTCGTCGCGGTCGATGGGACGGCCGCCGCCCAGTTCGACCGGCTCCGACAAATCAAGAACTTGAAACGGATCGGCCGAGCCGACCTTCTGATCGCCAGCATTGCCCTCGCGGAGCGAGCGACTCTCGTCACTCGAAACCTGCGCCACTTCCGCCAGATCCCGGGATTGAACCTCGAAAACTGGGCTGATTGAGCGAAGGGGACGGACCGGCTAGTTTCTCGCACGAAAGAGGGCGGAAAACCGGACACCACTCAGCGCGTCTTAGCTCTGGCCGGAAGCGACCCATTGCCGGGCCGCCGCCTTGACCCCCTCCGCGAAGTTAGGGAAGGCATGAATGGCCTCTGCCAGATCACGCACCGTGGCATGTGCCGCCATCGCCGCGACGACCTCGTGAATCATTTCGCCCGCAGCCGCCGAGGCGATATGCCCGCCTAGAATCTCCCCGCTCCCTGCGTCGGCGACGAGCTTGACGAAGCCCTTGGGCTCGGACTCCACCAGCGCCTTCCCGAGCGAAGCCACCTCGACCATCGCGCAGGCGCACGTTCCGGCCTCTCTCTCGCGCCTCTTCCTCGGTCAGGCCGACGCCCGCGATGGGCGGCTCGGTGAATGTGACGCGTGGGACGACTCGGTAGTCCGCCCGCGAAGGCGTGCCTGCGAACATGTTGGCCGCGGCCACCCGCCCCTGGTAGTGAGCGAAGTGCGTGTACAAGAGCGGGCCACAGACGTCTCCCGCTGCGTAAATGTGAGATCGGCTCGTCTGGAGGAATTCGTTGATCTGGACCCACCCGCGCTCGGTGGTCACCCCGGCGGCCGGCAAGTTCAGCTCGGCGGTGCGTGCCTCCCGTCCGGTCGCAAGCAGGATCTCTTCGGCAACGAGGTCGTGCAACTCGCCCCGGACCTCGGCACGCACCCGCTTCAGGGCGCCCTCCTTGTGGAAATGAGTCACCTTGGCCTCGGCCAGGAGAATCACGCCCATTTCCGTGAGCGCGTCCCCGACAATCCGACTCAGCTCGGGTTCCTCGCGGGGCAGGGGCGTCTCGCCCTTGTGCACGAGCGTCACCTTGACGCCGAAGGCCGAGAACAATTGCGCGAACTCGCAGCCGACCGGACCGGCGCCTATGATGATCATGCTCGCGGGCAGCTTTGGCAGGCTCACCGCTTGAGCGCTGGTGATCGGCTTCACTTCGTCTAGCCCGGGGATATCGGGCCGAGCGGGCTGGCTGCCGGTCGCGATCAGGATGCGCTCACCGCGCAGGATCTGACCGGCGACCCTGAGGGAGTGTTCGTCCTGGAACGAAGCCTCGCCCTGGAACATGGCGATGCCCTGGCGCTCGAGCTTCTCGGCGGCCTCCCCTGATCCAGTCTGCCGGACAATATCTTCCTTTCGGGCCATCACCTTGGCCCAGTCGAAGCCGATGGTTCCGGCCTCGATGCCGAAGGAACCGGCTCGTTTCAGAAGAGAGTAGATCTCGGCGGAGCGGAGCAGCGCCTTGGTGGGCACGCAGGCGCGGAGGGGGCAGTCACCCCCCGGTTGGTCCATCTCGACCACAGCCACGGTGTGGCCATCGGCACGCAACCGCTTGGCGGCTGTCGTTCCCGCCGAACCGCAGCCGAGAATCAAGGCGTCAAACTGGCGGCCAGCCTTCGAATGCGTACTCATACATCCTCGATCGTTGCGGTGTCGAGCCCCATCAGGACCCGGAATCCCGGCCTGCCGCTGACGGAGCGGTCGTGGTTGTGCCAGTCGGCCGAATACCAAAACTCGCCCCCCTGGCCGGCCACCGCCGGGTCGTCCTTCGCCGCCGGGTCCACCACGACTCGGGCACGGGCGAAGTCAGAGTCTCTGTCGAAGTCGGCCCCGCCAAGTTGCGAGAGCCACGACCACCCAGCCTGGTGGACCAGGGCGGCGTGGAGCCCGACGATCCCGCCCCCGTGGCGTGACCAGCCCTCAACCGCCTTCTTCTGCGTGTCATCGAGGATCTTGCCGAATTCGTTGGCGTTGTTGAGGACCAGCACCCGGTAGGCCGCTAGCCGGTCGGCGGTCAGGTCGCCGGGCGTCTCGGTCACGTCAACGACGAAGCCTTCCTCCTGCCCCAGGCGGCACAAGCCAGCCGTTGGTCCTGGGGATATCCGGGTGCCGATACCAGCCCGTACCCGAGAAGATCAGCACCCGCAACGGCTCGCTGGCTGCCGGCTTCGCCTTTTGGGCGTCCTCCGCAAGGGCGGGTGCGGAAACCAGGCCAAGGGCCAGCCAGGCGGCGAGGCCGTAGGGGAGGATCGAGCGGAGGGATCGGCTGGCTCTCATGGCGGTCCTCATCTCGCATGCGGTGATCATTCGTCGGGGCGGTCCTTGGCGGGCAAGAAGCCGCCGGGCGCCACCTCCTCTTCCTGCCTGACAATCGGAAAGTACTCTATGATAAACCCAGCCGCGCTCCCACGCCAACTCGCCGTGGGGGAGCGAAACGCGGACGCAGATAGTTTTGTCCCGGAGCGGCCGGAAACGGCAGTTCAGCTCGTCATTCATCCCAATGAACTAACAGTGCTCATGGCCTGCTTGATGAGGGCGTTCGAGCCCTCAGGCTCCTCCAGAACCTCGCGACAACGACCGCACGCTTAACCCCGAAAATCTTGCACCTCTACCCTTCGCGCCGATTCGATGTACGATAAATCACGGTATAAAGTAACCGCGGTTTCTCGCGATTCGATTCCGATCCGATCGATTGCTCCGTTGAGGAGACCGACGAACATGAAGCGCACCCGCTTGCTGATCGTTCTCTCAATTTTCGGCCTCGCCAACATGTTTCCCGATCCCGTCAGCATGCGACGCAGCTACGGTCAAGCCCCCCAATTTCGCCCAAAAATCGAAAGATCAGATCGAAGCAAAATCATCCTCGTCAACCTCGGCGAATCCCAACCGGCCGGGGAAGGCCGACTCATTCTGGTTGCCGGCGGTAAAACCATCGGCGATAGCACCACACCAGAGCCCAGCGTCATCAGCCCTTTCGGCATAGGGTTCGACGCCCAGCGCACTCTTTTCTTCGTGGAGATGACCACTCATCGCCTCAGAAAGCTCGGTCAGGATAGCCGGGTCATCACACTGGCAGGTTCCGGCCACGAGGGCAACGGCGGCGACGCAGGCCCTGCAGCTAAAGCCGAGCTCAACGGTCCGCATAGCCTCGCTGTGGCGAAGAATGGTGACATCTTCGTCGCTGACACCTGGAACAACCGCGTGCGGAAGGTCGACGCGCAGTCGGGCCTGATCACGAACTTCGCCGGCACCGGGAAAAAGGGATTCTCGGGCGACGGCGGCCCAGCCACTGAAGCAGAATTCGGCGGCATCTATTGCCTGGCCCTCGACGAGGCGAATCAAACCCTCGCGCTGGCAGATCTCGATAACCGCCGGATCAGGCAAATCGATCTTAAGACAGGCGTTGTCTCGACCGTGGCCGGAAACGGCAAGAAACGCGTACCAACCAATGGCGACGACGCTCGCTCAGCCCCGCTTGTCGATCCCAGGGCCGTCGCGCTCGATGGTCGGGGCAACCTCTACATCCTCGAACGATCCGGCCATGCCCTCCGGGTCGTGGATTCGGCGGGAAAGATCCGCACCTTGGCCGGAACCGGTCAGCCCGGTGACTCGGGCGATGGCGGCGATGCCCGCGGCGCTCGCCTCAACGGCCCGAAACACCTTTGCGTCTCGCCCAGCGGTAGCGTCATCATCGCCGATACCGAAAACCATCGTATTCGCGTCTATGATCCGGCAACCAAAACGATCGCGACAATCGCCGGCACGGGCCGGAAAGGCACGGCAGGCCTCGGAGGGCCCGCCACAAAAGCCGAGCTCGCCCAGCCGCACGGCGTCACGATCGGCCCGGATGGATTTCTCTTTATCGCCGACAGCAGCAATAACCGGATCGTCAAAGTCTGCGCCGTGAGAATACAGGCCCCGGGCGTTTGACACGTCCCGGTTCTGAGTGCACAAAAGAGAAAGGAGTCGAGCGCGACGATGGTGCCGGAGCGGAGGGCGGGGGTGATGAGGAACCAATACTGGGACAGTTGGGTCGGAGGCGAGCCGCGTGACTTCTACGAGAGGGCCTACCGGCGTCGGTCTCTGGCCGCCTGGGATGCCAAATGGCAGCACCTGACGATCCCGGCCCGGCACTCCTTCTTGCACGTTGTGAAACTCCCGCACAAGGAACCCGCCCCATACGGTGATCCACCGAGTGCACCCAGGGAGGATTTTCCGCCGCACGTCCTCGCCGAGCTCATCGCCGCCGGCTTCGTCAGGATCGACCGCTTCCGGTCCGGGGCGGCTCCTGATCGCGTGGTAGCCGGCATCGGCACCAACGACTTCGCCTGGCGCGGCCGTATCTTGCGCCGGGTGCACCTCCTGAACGCCAATCTGCCGAGCGAATTATCCAGGTACGTCGACGAGGTCTTTTCCCGCACCGATCTCGTGCAAGCCATCGCGGCGATCCTGCAAACGGTCGGCATTTCGGAGGACTATTATCGACTGGACGAGCTGCTCCAGCGATTCATCATCGACCACCGCTGGCACGAGTGGGTAACCCTGGCGCATGCTGAACCTCTGGCCAAGTCGATTCTGAAAGCAGTGAAGGAAGCCGGTGCTCCGATCCCGCTTCTGGAACTCTGTGGGCGGATCGCGGGAACCAACCCGGAGAAAGTCCGTTTGGTCGTGGATCAATTGATCGGTCATCTCGTGCTGTTCGAGGATTTGCAGCCCGAAACGTGGGATATCCTGGTGGGTTTCCTCCCCGCTGTCCGCGAGAAAATCATTCAAGCCCGCCGGCCCCGCCAGCGCCCTCCGCTCGAGATCTGCGAAAGCCCTGCGGAGCTCGCACCCCCTGGAAGCGTGCTCGTGAATGACCTCGGAGCCGTGCTCCTGGAAATAGCCAACGCGCCGCCCCGTCTTCGTGCCGACCACGAGCTGTACCAGCGCGAGATCGACCGCTTCCTGTCCGTGCTGGATCCGCTACCCGCATGGCTCCTGAAGGCCATCGATTGGTCCTCGCAAGGGCGGCTGGGCGATGCATTTGAATGGGCCAGAACGCTTAAACTGGTGACGGAGCTTGCCGAAGTGCGCAGCACCCGGCTCCATCTCAGCACAAAGGGGCGCCAGTGGCTCTCGAGCAGCGTCGAAGAGCAGTACATGGCACTCATCGAGCACTTGACGCGAGCGCCCGCACCGGAAAACCCGTTCGAGCAGTACGAAATGCTCTACAGCGTCGGGCGCAAACCTTCGCGCGCGGCCGTGACCGACGACGCACGTTTTTTCGGAGAGAATTGGACGATACAGAAAGTCGATACGCGGAAAGCGCGCGAGCAAAATTGGGGTATAGCCCGTTCTTCGGAGCGACTCGCACTGCAGCCACACGTCGAGCGTGCCCTGGCGGCGCTGAAACCGGGAGTCTTCTACCGGCTCGATAGCGTCTGCCTGCATCTGGCTTTCGGTGCACACAATCCCTTGAACGTTGGGCTTCCGCCGGATCGCACACAGGTCACCCGCGCCGGCAGGCAGGTGCCGTCCCTCGCGGAGGAGCGCGAAGACGCCGGCAACTACCTGATCGAGACCTTCATGCGCCGCCGATTGATTCCGCTTGGCTGTGTCCGCGCGGCCGTTGACAAAGAAGGTAAGGTCTGTGTCGCACGCGAACTGAGCTGTGAGCTTTATTTCGGCCACAAGGTCGACATGGCGGGCCTGTTCCCGCCCTCCGACCACACCAGCCGGGTGGTCATCCAGCCCGATTACAGCGTGATCGTGATCGGGCCCAACACGGCATCGATTGCTGAGCTGACCCTGTTATGCGAACGTTCGACCAGAGGCGGCGGTAACGGGGCAACAATACTCAAGATCACCCGCGAGTCGATCGTGAGGGCAGTGCGGCTGGGCCTGAAGCCGGCGGACATCATCGCGCGACTGACGCGGCACGCTAGCAACGACATACCCGCAAACGTGCTTCGCGAAGTAAAAGAGTGGTCGAGCTGGGTACGGCAGGTCAAACTGTCTACGATGACCGTCATTCGCTGCGGCGAGCAAGATTCAGCCGATCGGGTAATGGCCGTGCTCAGACGCCAGGCCGAACGCTTGAGCGACACGATCATCGCGATCGATCATGCCAGGCTGACCGCGATCGAACGCGATAAACTGATGGGGCAGGGGATCATCGTTCAGGCAGAATCTGATGTTCAAGTGAACGATCAGGAAGCAGACGACGAAGAGCTCTTCTAGTTGAAAGCGAGCAGACTGCGCGAAAGGTAGGTCGGGCTTTAGCCTGACGCTTCCCATACCTGCGCAAAAAGTAGGTCAGGCTTTAGCCTGACGCTTCCCATACCTGAGTAGGTCACGCTCTAGCCTGACGCTCCCCCGTTCCGGACTTTTACTTGAAAGCCAGCACACGACCCTGGCAGGATAGAACAGGCCCCGGAGCATCGTTGATCATCCTCGAGGAGAATCGTGTTTGGCCCCACCGTTTGCCGATAGCCCCGAGTTTCAGCGTCTTCTCGCAGGGCACGATCGCATCGATCTCGCTCGGGCCGCCCTGGAAATCGCGCGCGATGCCTACCCCGAGATCGACATCGAGGTCTACCTCGACAGGATGAATCGCCTCGCCGATCGAGCACTCGCCCGGTTCAAACCCGGCTCGGTCGTGCGTGAAATCTTGGGACAGATAAATTGGGTGCTTTACGTTGAAGAGGAGTTTCGTGGGAACGAAGAAGAGTATTATGACCCGCGCAACAGCTACCTGAACGAAGTACTTGATCGGGGGCTTGGAATTCCGATTACCCTCTCGCTCGTGTATGAGGCGATAGCGAAGCGCCTGGGATTGACGGTGGTGGGGGTCGATTTGCCGCTGCATTTCATGCTTCGAGTTGATGACGGAGATGAACCCTGTTTCATCGATCCGTTCCACGGCGGAGTACTGTACGATCGCGGCGGCTGCGAGCGGAAGCTCAGCGAGATTGCGCACCAAGCCGTGATCTTGTCCGACTCAGTCGTTGAGCCATGTTCCAGCCAGACCTTGATCTCGCGGATGCTCCGAAATCTGAAGGCAATCTACGCCCGTTCGGGCGACATCGCGTCTGTCTTACCCATCCAGCGCCGATTGACGGCGATAAACCATCGCGATCCGGGCGAGCTGCGTGATCTGGGAATCCTGTGCACGCAGGCCGATCGGCTAGGGGAAGCGATCGAGCCGTTGCAAACGTATCTCGAAGTCTGTCCGGAAGCGAGTGATGCCACGGAGATCAAGGAACTGCTCGTGCGTCTTCGCCGCGAAGTTTCGCGCTGGAATTGATGAGCATGCATGCGCTCGTCGTCATCACGACGACAACGCCGATCCGAACGAGATTCTCAAAACGATTCAAGAATCGAGCCGCGCTCGGCCGATGCTTGTTGATACGGCACTCGCGGGTACGCGAGCGCGCCGTCGGTGAAGAAGAAGCAACGGGTTCCGCATCTTGGTTGATGTGGGGGTCTTCAGGATGAACGACCCTTTCGATTTGACTCGCGCCTCGACGAAGCTCACCGTGCCGTCTTGATCAGGAGGAGGAAATCGCGAGATGCGCAGCTCCCATTTGACGTTATGCCTCCTGAGCGCCGCCTTGATCGTCTCGGGTTGCTCACAAACTGGGGCGCTTCGTTCAAGCAATACGTCTGATGTGAAGACGATTGCCTCGGTAGGCGACAAGCCGCTGCCGATTGTAGCGGGCGAGCCTGGGGCGTCGCTTCGCGCCGAGACCGAAGACGTGGATCTGCCGGTACGATCCGGCTCACGGATTTCCGGCCGAGTTTATGACGACCGCGGAAAAGCCGTCCCTGGCGTCAAGGTTCGCCTCGCCGTAGGAGGCACAGCGGGAGGAAAGGCCGTCGTTGCGACGACCGATCGATCGGGAGCATTCACGCTCTCCGGTCTCCGGTCCGGCTCGGCCTATACAGTCATCGCCGAATACGAGGATGAAGAGGGGACAATGTCCGGACGGACGCAGGTCAAGGCGCCCCAGTCGGACGTCCGCATCGCACTTCATGCTCCGGGCGGATCAAGTCAAGGGCACGCCTCGATCCGGCCGGCGCGGACCCGGATCGAGCCGATCTCGAATATTGATTCATCGGACGAAGATTCCTTCGACGAGAGTGACGGACGATCCGGCAGCCGGATCAACGCCGAAGACCTCGAGCCCCCGGCCGCCGAAGCCACGGCGTTGTTACCCGAGAGTGACTCAAGAGGCCGCCGCAGCTCAGCCGGCAGTTCGCAGTCGTCCGGAAGGGCAGGCTGGAATGTCCGGCAAGGTGGCTCTAAGACAGGCACCGGATCAGGTTCTGCTCCTCGTGCGCACGACGAGAGCAACGAGCCGGCTGATCGATCGAGCTCGTCGAGCCGGAGCAGCCCGGATGCCGAAGATGACGGGCCCAACCCCTTGCCACCTGCGATCGAATCGGGGGCCTCAAACAGCATCGGCCGCCCCCGCGCACTCGTGGAAGAGAACTTGATCCGAACGGCACAAACCGAACCTGACAACGCGTCGCAACCCCCGCGTCGCGCAGTGCGTGCCGTGTCGAAGCGTGCCGCACAACCCGACACCCGCGAGGTGCAACCGGCCGATGAAGCTCCCCAGCCGATCCCCGCGGAGCTCGTTGGCGCTGATTTGTCATCCGCTTCAGACACCAGTGCGCGAACGGCCCGGCGCCCGACTTGGGGCGAGATCGCGGGTAAGCAGGCCAACGTGCCGCTCGACGAGTCCGTGCGGCGAGCCAGGTCCGATGCCCCCAGAAGCGATCAACGCGTGGTCACGCTCACGAGCACCAATCCGCCGCCGAAGTCAGGCTTGGCCCGCTTGCTGGGGAGCCCTCCCGCAGCACTCGACGAAGCCGTCAAGCGGAGCGCGTGCAGCATTGACGCCGCCGAGCGCCGTCTGATCGATTTCAAGCTTCCCGACCTGAATGGAAAACTCGTGTCGCTTCACGACATCGACGCCGACGTGATCCTGCTCGATTTCTGGGGAAGCTGGTGCCAGCCCTGCCGCAAGTCGGTCCCTCACTTGATCGACCTCCAGAAGCAATTCGCGGGCAAACGATTTTCCGTGATCGGCATCGCATGTGAGAAAGCAGCGGCGCCGCGAGACCGGCAAGCCAGTGCGGTCAAAGCCGTGGGTGAGCTTGGCATCACCTATCCGGTTCTGCTATCGGGCCGAGACGGGAGTTGTCCCCTCCAGCAGGCGCTTCAGGTTCAGTTCTATCCCACGATGGTGCTCATCACCCGTGATGGCAAAATCCTCGCGCGCGAGCATGGCGCGACCGACGTAACCTTGCCCCGGATGGACCGCGCAATTGCATCAGCGCTACGAGGGCAGGGCAGGGGGGCCACAAACTAAAGTCTGAAGCCGCGCGCCCATAGTCGCCCTTCGCTCCGCGAAGGGGCCTACAGTTCGGCGCGGGTATCCGACCCCGCCGTCTGCCAGACCGAAGGTCTCCAGCGCGTGCGGTCTCACCTCTTTTCCCCGCCCTCATCCTCCTCATCCGGATCAAAGTACCGATCAAAGTAAATCCAGAGGACCCGCGAGTACTGCCAGATCCACGGGACCAGAGGCGTGCTGATGGCTCCCGCCAGCAAGACCATCTGAAAAAGCGACCACGTCCGAAAGATCAGATATTCGATTGCCGTGAGAGCGGTCAAAAGCGGGATCGCCATCGCGTAGCTGGCATACATCGCGCCCGTGAAATAGCCGGGATCGCCACGATCGAAGTCGAGCCCGCACACCGGGCAGTTCTCGTTCATTTTCCAGAGAGAACGGAAGACTCGCCCGCGTCTACAGCGCGCACAGCGCTTGCGGAGAATGCCGTCAATTGCCGATGAACTTGGCCGCACATCCGGCCCGTCACCTGCCGCGTTCATGATCGACTCACCGCGGCGCTTGCCGCCTGCCTCTCCGAAAGCGTCTGAGCCAGGCGATGTTGCCCCGTCAAGCGGAATCGCCTGAGATTGGGCGGGCAGATGAGTGCCAGAAGCACCGCGACACCTCCGGCGACTGGATAGCGTACCTCATCCGGACCAAAGCGGTCCCTCATCGTCGAGAGGACGAGCAACCCCCCCACAATGGAGCAGATCGGCCCGGCCAAGACCTGGTCATACCCCGGAATGATCCACTGGAAAGTTCGTATTCGTCCCCAGAACGAGATCGGAGGCTGGCATCCATGAGCATAGACCAGCAATCGGACGCCCGCCGCGCCGAAGATCGCAGGCATGACGACCATTGCCAGGCAAACCCGGCGCTCTCGGGGATCGGCAATCAGCGAAAACAAGCTGAACAGCCACCAGCTTCCCAGCATGCACCACAGTAGAGCGTCGGTTCGGTTGATTCCCTTTGCGGTGCGAATATCGCGGTGCAATCGATCGAACGCCCAGCCACAAGATGGATTCGCAACCGTCTGCCCGGGAGTCGTCACAAAACGGATGTCACGCCAGAAACCTTCCGTCTGCCACGGAAACTTGCGCAAGGCATGCCACAAGCCTTCATGCACCAGGAGATAAGTCGCCGCCAGCAGCGCGAAGTCAATCCACTGCCTCCCCCAAAACTGAGGGATAAACCCCAGCAAAAGAATCGCAGTGTATTCGTAGGCCATCGAACCGGTCTTCCAGAAGGTTAGTATTGTTGCAAAGATATGGCCAAATAAAAAAAGATTAATCACATACAGCGACGTGAAATCAGGCAGCGTTGTTCCCAGGAATGCGAGCATGCCGAGGGCCAGGCAATCCTCGGGGACCAGTTCTACCGGCCCCAAGGGCAACGGCTTGCTCACGGTCCAGGGCGTGCCCTTGAGCCAGTGAAGATATCCCGGCCGGAAGTACGGATGAAATGCGAGCGCGCGGTAGATTCCCAGCATGAAAGCTCCGGCCCTGAGAATTTTCGGACCGAAGCGATTGGGCATGTCCACGCGCCCGAACTTCCACTGCAGGTACCAGACCGGGCCTTCGCAGATCAGATAAAAGAGGAGAAAACCCGCCACAGCCCAACCGGGCGGTGTGACTCGCAGCAACCGGGTCCGCAGCCGGCGAATCATCGCTCAAACTCCTCGAAGTAGGCTTTGAGCTTGGTCGTGGTCTCGGGAAAGATCAGCCGCTCCAGAACCTGGCCTAACGTGCCGCGATGTCCCGTCAAGAGCTGCAGGCCATCCAGCGTGTCGAAAGCCAGAACATCACCGTCATGGAGCACGACGATCCGGCTGGCGATCTCTTCAACCAGCTCCGGAACCGGGCTGGTCAAGACGATCGTGGCCTTCTTCATGCGCGAGAGATGCTGAATGACGCGCTTGAGCGTCAGGATGCCGGCCGGGTCGAGCCCTCCCGAGAATGGCTCGTCCAGCAGCATGATCGGCGCTTCGGTCACAAGTGCCGAGCAAAGCGCCACCTTCTTTTTTTGCCCCGCCGAAAGCTGCCACATTGCGCTGTCACCCTTCCGCGAAAGATCGAAAAGTTCCAGCAACAAGTCGACGTGCTCGATCAGCCTCTCTTCATCGACTTCATACAACCGGCCCACCGCCAGCAGGAAATCGCGGCCGGTCTGGGCAAGCGGTAGCCAGGCTTGATCGGGAAGAAAAACCGTCAACCTGCGGATCGCGATCTCTTCCTCTTCAGTTCCCCTGCGCCGCTTGCCGTCGATCGTCACCGAGCCGCGCTGGGGCGAGAGTACGCCGGCCATCACCCCCAGCAGGGTCGACTTGCCCATGCCGTTGGGGCCGAGAATCACCACGACCTCGCCGCGCTCGATGCGCAGGTTGATCCCGCGGAGCACAGGCCGCACACCATAATGCTGCGTCACGTCTTCGAGTTCGATCACGGGGCTATTCTTTGCGGAGGAGCGCCGCGTCAGTGTTTCAAGTAGCGTTCGAGCCAGCTCGTGACCTCATGCCACCACACCAGGCGATTCTGCGGCTGCGCGATCCAGTGGCCTTCGTCCGGGAAATAAACATAGCGGCTCGGCACTCCGCGGCGCTGCAGACAGGTGAACATTCCCAGTCCCTGTGCGTCCGGAACGCGAAAATCGAGTGCTCCATGAATCACCAGCGTCGGCGTCTTGAAGTTGGCCGCAAACGTGCTCGGTGACCGTTCGCGATAGTGGTCGGCCTTCTCCCAGGGAGGCCCGCCGTATTCCCACTCCGGGAACCACAGCTCTTCGGTCGTGCCGTACATGCTCACCAGGTCGAAGACGCCGGCGTGGCTCACCAGCGCGGCAAAGCGATCGGTGTGGCCGGCAATCCAGTTGACCATGAAACCGCCGTATGAGCCGCCGCAGGCAGCGACTTTGGATCCATCCAGAAACCCATATGTCTTGAGCGCGTGGTCCAGGCCCTTCATCAGGTCTTCGTAGACGCGTCCAGTCCAATCCTGGCTGATCTGATCGGTGAACTTCTGGCCAAAGCCGGTCGAGCCGCGGGGGTTGATGGCCACGAGGGCGTAACCCGGCGCGGCAAACATGGAATAGTTCCAGCGATTGTGCCACTCGTCGTGCCAGGCACCCTGGGGCCCGCCGTGGATCAGGAAAACGACCGGATATTTCTTGGCCGGGTCGAACCCCGGCGGACGCACCAGCCAGCCCTGGACACGATCGCCGTCGGCGCCCGCAAACTCAAACGATTCAGCGGGCTGAAGGTCAAGATCGGCGACGAGCTGTGCGTTATGGTTTGTGAGCCGCGCCGGCGCGGTCATGCTCCGGGATGCGTCGGGCGTGCTAAACTCGACTCGCTCGAGCTCAGCCGGCTGCGCGACCCTGCTGCGCGCGAACACCAGGCTTCCCCCTTTGGGTGAGATGCTGAATGCCGGCGCCGATCCTTTATGCGTGAGAGTAAACTGCAATCGCTTCGCGTCCACCTCCGATTTCCCTTCGTCGTCGATCTGGAATGCGATGATGGGCACCGTTCCTTCATGATCGATGGCCGCGATGATCGTGCGCGGCTGCGATGGATCCCACGCGAATGACTGTACGGGCCGATCGAGGGCCTTGGTCGGCTGGGTGAGCCGGCCCGTCTGCCGGTCTCGCAGCGTCAGTACCCACTGGTCCGCTTCAAACCCTGCGCGAGCCTGGCTGACATACCCAAGCCAGCGGCCGTCAGGCGAGTATGCGGGCTGCCCATCGGCGCCCTTGTTAGCCTCGGTGAGGTTCTTTGCGTCGCCACCTTCGGCCGGTACGGTCCAGATATCCGTATTGGTCGACCAGGCGCCGCCTGTCGTCACTGGCTCGGCGGTGAAGGCGAGCTCTTTGCCATCCGGCGACCAGGCGTAGTCAGACGAGCCGCCGAACGGGGCAGGGGGGGTGTTGATATCAAGCTTGGGAGTCAGGTCGCGTGCCACTCCGGAATGGGCGTCCGCAACGAAGAGGTGGCTCCGCTTGCCCTCGTCCCAGACATTCCAGTGCCGGATCATCAATTTGTCATAGATCCGAACTTTCTTCTTCGAGCTTTCTTTCTCCTTGTCCTTGGCGGCTGTCTCATCGGCGGTTTGCCCGGGATAAACCTCGGCCGTGAACGCGATCTTGTCGCCCTGCGGCGACCAGATCGGGCCCGAGACGTCGATCGGCAGCTTGGTCAACTGCCGCGCCTCGCCGCCGTCGATGGGCATGAGCCACACCTGGCTTGAGCCTCCCCGGCTGGAAACAAAAGCGATCGACTTGCCGTCATGGCTAAAGCGCGGGTGGTTGTTGGTGCCCGCAGCGGTCGTTAATTGCCTGGGCGGCCCGCCCGCGGTCGGCACGAGCCAGAGACTGCTGTGGTTCTTCTGCGTGGCCTGATCGAGCTCGGTCACCACGTAGACGACGAGCGACCCGTCGGGGGAGACCTGAGGATCCGAGACGCCCTTCACGGACAAAAGGTCTTCAACCGTCATGGGGCGTCCCGCGGCGAACAGGGGGTTAGCGATGATCGCCATGAATAGAATCGCCAGGAGAATTCGCATCGGTGCTCTCTTTGAGGAATGAGTTTGCAATTGAAGTCGCGTCAGACTCCGGGCATGGCCCTTTTCAACGGTTTCAGCAGCGCCAGCAGGACCAGTCCCGTCACGAACGCAAAGGACGCGAGCAGGAACCAGAAGTTCGAATGCGACCATTTGGTCCAGAGCAAGCCGATCATCGTCAGCTTGTTGCCCATAGCGGTTGCGACGAACCACCCGCCCATCATCAGACCACGAATCTGCGGTGGCGCAACCTTCGAGACCAGCGAGAGCCCCATCGGGCTGAGCATCAACTCACCCAGGGATATCACGAAGTACGCGCCGATGATCCACCACGGTGAGACGCGCCCCGTATCACCACCCTGAAGACCACCGATCGCCAGGATCAGGAACGCCCCGCAGGTCAGCATCATTGCGATCGCCATCTTCATCGGGGTTGACGGCTCCAGGCCCTTTGAGTTGAGCCAGCCCCAGAATCGAACGAGCGGAATAGAGAGCACGATGATCCAGAACGGGTTAATCGCGTTGGAAATCACGCCGGAGACATCCGAACCGTCGATCAGGTTCAACGTGAAGATCTGGATCAAGATCGGCGTGACTTGCGAGGCTCTCCAGTCGGTATTGTCGTTGGCCCAGTACGTCATTGTGCTGCCGTTCTGGTGGAATACCATCCAGAACACGACAACGATCGCGAAGATGACCACGAGCGCGCCGACCCGCTTCGACGCTGGGACATTCTCAATGGCGGTTTTCTCCCGCACCGGCATGATGTCTTCCGATAGCTCGACCGCTCGAGCATCGTCGACGGGCTTCTTTCGTTCGCCGTCCGCGAGGTAACGATAGAAAAAGCAAAACACAACCGTGCCCAGCGACATGCCGAGACCCGCGGCGAAAAAGGCTGCGCGGAAACCGAATTTCTGGCGCAATACCTCCGCGACAAGAGGTGCCAGGAACGCCCCGATATTGATTCCCATGTAGAAAATGTTGTACGCGGCGTCGCGCAGCGGGCTGCCTGGTGGATAGAAATTTCCGACCATCGTCGAGATGTTCGGCTTGAAAAAACCGTTTCCAATGAAGATGAGCATAAGAGAAATGTAAAACGCCGTTGCCGTGCCCGTCGAAAGCAGAAAATAACCGATCGCGAATACGATCCCACCGATGACGATCGATCGTCGATATCCAAGCAATTGGTCCGCGAGCAAACCGCCTAAGAACGGGGTCATGTAGACAAACATGAGACAGTTAGACCAGAGCGAAGTCGCATCATTCCGGCTCCAGCTCAGCCCCTCCACCTTATCCTGAAGGAAGAGGGTCATCGTGGCCAGGAGCGTGTAGAAACCGAACCGTTCCCATAACTCGGTCGCAAAGAGTATGTAGAGAGCCCTGGGATGATGGTCGATGCCCGGTCGCGATCCGGCGGTGGTCGACACGGAATCGGAGGGCACAACAGTTTGCGACATGGGCGGCTACCTCGTCACTTCGCTTCGAGCGCAGACTCATTCCCTGGCGTGCGACCAGATTAACGCATCGCGCAACAATTCCCAAGACCCTGGCGTAGCGGCCCCTACTTTGCTTTTTGCCGGTCGGCCGCGAGCCACTTCAGCACCACCGGCATACAAACCACCGGTCCTGGATCGGGATAGAGCAGGGGCCCCCGAACAAGCTCGACGTGATTGGCGTGAATGACGACATGATCAGCGACACCGTCGAGCCGCGTCCGCTCCACCGCGATACAACCGTCGCCTGTGCCGTCGGTCAGCTCATCGAGAAGGTCAGGTAATTCTGCGGTGGCTGCTCTGGTCAAACGGCCGAAGATTCCAGCATTCTGATTCACGAGCTCGAGATGTCCCTCGATCTGCGCTCGCCCCTGCCGGGTCATGAATCCGCGATCACCGGCCAGGATATGGTATGCCACCCCGGCGCGACGCGGCCGGCGATTGATTCCGCGTAGAAACGCGCTGCCGGGAAGCATGTCCTGAGCTGCCTGTCCCAGGCCGTCGGAGAGGCTGAGCATCGCCTTGGTCGCGTCTTTGCCATTGATCGCCTTGAGCCCTCTCGAAATCTGCATGAACGTCTGGACCTTGGCCAGTTGCGACCCTTGATTCACCGGTGCAATCATGACGAGCGACGACACGTCGCCGCCCCAGGTCGCATCGTCTTCGATGAGTGCTCGCGCCAGAAGGGCACCCATCGAGTGGCCAACGATCGACCACGGAAACCGGTCCCGAGTGTCGCGGCGAAATGCAGCCCAATCCCGCGCGAAGATTGCGCACGACTCGACCAGGCCGCGATCATACGGGTAATCGTACACCACGATTCCATAGCCGGCTTCTTCCAGTAAGGGTATCACATGGACGAACCCGCCCGACGACGAATTCAGGCCATGGATCAGGCAGACAGTCGGCCGGGCCGGATCATTCGCGCGAAACGACTTGAGCGCGTGCATTCCGTAAGCCTGCTTCTGGCGTGCTGCTTCGGTCGCGCGATCGCCGAGGTTACGAAGCCGTCCCAGCCATTCGGCGCGCTTGTCCACGGCCAGAACCCGATCGTCGATCGCAATGAGCATCACGCCCGGTCGAAACGAGATCGTGACCTCGGGTCCCAGGGCCTCGGAGAGCAGCGTCCGGGTGAGCGAACCTGCAAACCCTTGGGTCGATAATATCAGCCCGGCCGCAGGCAGTTCCAAGGCAACCCCGCTCGCCTTGGCGAGACGCGAAACGATCTCCGAGACCTGAATCTCACCCGCTTTGCCGACGGGTATTTCAATCGTCCGCGTTTCGGTCGCATTCGCCGATGCTGTCCCGACCAGCAGGGCTATCCACAAGCAGTTTTGCGCTTTGAGCTGCATCATCAGACGATTTGACCTTGACTGAACACGCGAATCGACGACGACACTTCGATCTAAACCTGACGCAAACCAGGCAGATCCGCAAGAGGCAATTCACACCACAGCAACCGCATCCCCGCACCGGATGGCCCCTCCACGAACGACTGTCGCGTAAACGCCGACAGCTCCTTGGTTATTCTGCACGACGGTGCGAAGCACATCGGGATCTTTGGGTAGCGAGTCCTGGCTCAGTGTGGTCATGACACAGCGAACCGCCGGACGGACGATAAGCACGCGGACCTCGTCCCCGATCGAGAGTGTCCGGTCGACCCAAGCGTTCTCGATGAATCCTGCGGGTGATTCTGGGCAGTCAATCACAAAGTTCGTTCGCCTGATCTCCACCGGCGCGAACGTGGCCCTCGTATGTGTGCGTCAGCCGCGGCCGTGTGTTCGACCCCAAAGCGCTGGAGGGCACCCGCTTCCACACTTTACGCCAACGTCTGATAATGAGCCTTATGTTCGGTTGGGGCTCGAATGGGCTGGAAGAGGTTCCGGCGGCCTCCCGGCTCGGCTCAACACCAAACCAAGAACCTCGATGATCCACCGAGAACACCTCGCGATCGAAACCCGCGGCCGCGGAACCTACGAGCTCACGCGGCAGGTCCAGCAAGTCGTCGAGCGATCGAAGATCGATCAGGGTCTCTGCCATCTGTTCGTGCACCACACCAGTGCGTCCCTGATCGTCTGCGAGAACGCCGATCCCACCGTCCGCCGAGATCTGGAACACTTCGCCGCGAAGCTCGTGCGCGACGGCGATCCGTCATTCCAGCACGACAGCGAAGGACCGGACGACATGCCGGCCCACATCAGGTCAATCCTCACGCTCACGTCCCTGACCATCCCCGTTGAACAAACCCGCTGCGACCTCGGAACGTGGCAAGGCGTTTTTCTCTGGGAACACCGCACCAGCCCACACCGCAGGCGCATCACCGTCTCTGTCTCGGGCGATCAAACAGGATGAGGATCGTCAACGCAAGCACGGTGCATGAGTGCATGCAAAGCAGGGATTTAAACGAAACCACCCCGCGGTCTCCGTTTTACGGGAACCAGCGGGGTGGCTCAGGGACGAATTCGAGATTCAATCGAGTGGCGTCAGTTGGCGTTCCAGGTCGACCAGCTCGAGGCCAGAAGGTCGAGCACAGTCTGCTGGGAGTTGGTCGGCTGGTAGTTCGGCAGCGGGACGACCCACACCTGCGGCGTAGGCTCCGAGGCGACGGGCTGCGGTGCCGGCGCTGTGACCACTGGTGGTGGTGCCGGCTGGGCCGCCGCGATCGCGGCTGAACGTGTTCCACCTTGCCACGAGTTGCTGAGCACGAAGTCCTGTTCCACGTTGACGTTGCTGATCGTGACGTTCGTCGTCTGGAAGACCGTGTTATTGACGCTCGCGATGATGCGGTACTGGCCTGCGGAAAGTGGCAGCTCATAACCGCCGGAGGACCAGGTCTGAGTGGAGAACACCTGCCCGGTCTGGAGATTCACGGCGTCGATCTGCACGCCGCCTTGGCCCTCACCCGGCTGATAGAAGCCGGTGCCGCTGCTGTCGTCGTAGGCGACACCGACCAGTTGCGGCGAAGCTGTCGAGCTGCGGGCGAAGTCTTCCGTGATGACCTCGGGCCCGAACGACGGATTGCTGGGACTCGTCTGAACGAGCCCGACTCCCGCGTCAGTAAATGCGTTCTGAGGAGCCACGCCAGGCTGCTGAATGTTGATCCGGTGCCCGTCGCTGGGGACGCCCCAGTCGATCAGAAACGCCTCCATGGCCTCCGCGGGCGACGTTGCATAAGCGTAGGCATCTTCAGCACTTGAGGTTATGTTAGTATACCCGGCTGCTGTCATTCGTTGCTGGGGAGACGTGCCGCCAGCACCCGTATGTGTCTGGATCTGGTTGTCGGCCATGTACTGGCTCTGGCCCTGGGCCGCATTGGCCAGATCGGCGTTCCAGGCCAGCGGGGGCTGCGGGGTGGCCGAGGAAATCGTGTGCAGGGCTGTCTGGAGATTGACGTTGTAATACTGAAGAGTGGCGGAGATCACGGGCGTGATCTCGTTCGAGATTTGTGCGGCCGCGGCTGTGGGGTCCGTCCGGGCCTCATTGATCAACTGGAGCAGGTATTGCTGCTGGTCGGAGGGCCCGCCGGATACGCCGCTCGAAAGCAATTGCCGGCCTTCCAGGTTGTCGAATCGCAGAGAGCGGCGGAATTTGAATCGAGCCATCGGGACCTCCGTGTCGTTTGCAATTTCCGGCCGGCCCAGACCCTGACCCGGCCGTGATGAGTGCCATCGCCCACAAACCGGAAGGCGATGAAACTGGTCGATCGTAGCGACTTTAGGAAAAATTTCTTGCGAAGGAATTGTCGCTTGGACAGCGACGGCCCAGTAAGAGCAAGTCACGTGCCGGAAAACCACGAGTTTGCGCAGTGGGATGGCAATCCTCGCCGTAAGTCATTGCCAAGCGCCGACTAAAAAGACCCTCTTGCATCACGCGGGCTCCCCTGCCCTTCGGCCACACAAAGAGCCATGTCAAACCTTGCGGGCAAACCCGCCTGATCAACGTTACAAAAGGGAGGTTCTTACAAGAACCGGCGATGGTCGTAATCAACGAAACTTTCTTTAAAGTCCGAGGTTGCGCCGACCGAAAGCCACGACTTGCCCGCCTGCACCGCACGTTGATCGCCGTTGTTTTCCTCCTCAGGTCTCGGGCCACCGTCTTGTTGAGGGCGCGGCGATCGGGTTAGCCTGTGAACGGGCCGGGCACACCTCGAGCAGACCACTGGGAATCGCTGCGCGATGATCACCTCTTCCGACGCGCTCACACGACTCAAGGATGCCGGGGCGAAGGGCCAGGTTTCTGCGTCCGCTCTGGCGAACATCACCAAATGGCTCGAGGAAGCTCCTTTCCTCAAGTACCGCACTGTGCTGCTCGAAGACATCGAGCTCAAGGCGCTGGAATGAGCTCGACGAAGCGTTCTACACGGTGCTCGAATTCGGCACGGGCGGCCGCCGTGGCAAGATGTATCCCGTCGGAACCAACGTCCTGAACGAGCGGACGATCGCCGAAAGCGCACGTGGCCTGGCCGACTACGTGAGCTCGCGTAAGGAGGCAGGATCGCCGCGATCGTGTGTGATCGCCCACGATACGCGGCATCAATCGCCCGAGTTTGCCGCGCTCTGTGCTCGCGTGCTCGCGGCCGCGGCATTCAAGGTCTATCTCGTCAAGGAGCCACGCTCCACTCCGCTGCTCTCTTGCGCTGTGCGACATCTCGGCTGCGACGCGGGCATCATGATCACCGCATCACATAATCCGCCATCGGACAACGGATTCAAGTGCTATGGCCGCTCGGGCGGGCAGGTTATTCCGCCCGATGACTCAGGCATCATCGAGTGCGTCAAGGCGGCCTCCGATCGCGAGATCCCCGAGATGGCTCTCGAGCAGGCACGCGCAAGGGGATTGCTTGTGGAGCTGCTCGAAGAGCTCGATTCCGCGTACCTCACCGCTGTTCTCTCCGAGTCGGTAAGCCATGCTCGTGGCCTTTCGGTCGTCTACACTCCCCTGCACGGCGTCGGTGAGAGCTCGGTTGCTCGTGTTCTCCAGACCGCCGGCTTCTCGCGGGTTTCGATCCTCGCGTCACAGCGCACTCCCGACGGCGACTTCCCCAATGTCCCCGACCACGTGGCGAACCCCGAGTATCCCCGCACTCTCGAAGCCGCAATCGCCGAAGCGAGAGAAACCGGGGCTGACCTGGTCGTCGCTAGCGACCCGGACGCCGACCGCATCGGCGTCGCCGTGCCCGTCACGCGCGATCCCCACGGCGAGTGGACCACGCTCGACGGCAATCAGATCGGCGTACTGCTCGCTGCATTCGTGATGAAAGAATGCCAGGCGCGAAGAAAGCTGAGGCCCGACCATTATCTCATCACGACGCTGGTCTCGACGGAAATGACGCGGGCCCTCGCCCATCGCGAGGGCATCCGCGTCGAAGACGACTTGCTAGTTGGCTTCAAGTGGATCGGCAAACGGGTCGACGACGCGGGGTCGCACGGGTTCCTGTTCGCCTTTGAAGAGTCGCACGGCTACCTCAAAGGGACCCACGCGCGCGACAAGGACGCAGCCGTGGCCGCCCTGCTCTTCGCCGAGCTGGCGGCCACCGTCAAGGACCGGAAGCAAACCGTCCTCGAGTACCTCGATGACCTCTTCATCGATGTCGGTCACTATGGTGACAAGCTCATCAACAAGTTTCTCGAAGGGCGTGAAGGCCTGGCCAGAATCAACCAACTGATGGTGGCGCTGCGCGGCCGTCCACCGCAAAATCTAGGTGGCCTGAAAGTCACCGAGGTCCGCGACTTTAAGACCCACGAGATTCGCACGCTGAACGGCGATGCCCCCCCCCGCCCCCTGCCCCAGCCCTCGGGCGATCTTTTGATCTTCCATACGGAGCACCCCGGCACTCGAATCGCCGCGCGCCCCTCAGGCACGGAGCCCAAAATCAAGTTCTATCTCTTCGCACGAACGGACGTGGCCAATCCCGGCCAACTGGCCGCCGCCAAGGCGGAAACCGCCCGTCGTATCGAGCAGATGGAAGCCGATCTCCATGCATACGTTGACGATGTGCTGAAGCCGGCCACATAAGGATCACCAGCCGGCGACAGGCTCAACAGCGTCTTGGCAAATAAAAAGTCCTGAGGCTGCACTTGCGAACTTAAGTGCCGTTTCTAAAATTTCAAATAGATTTGAAAGTTCGACCCCCCAACTGAGGAACCGCGGGGACACTTCGCGACGGGAGGGCACGACATGATTGTCTCGCCGATCCGGGTTGGAGCCGTTAACTACCTTAATGCCAAGCCTTTATATTATAAGCTGGTCGATATTGCACCGGGGGTTCGGCTCACGATGGAGGTGCCAAGCCGCCTCGCAGAGCAGCTTGCCGCTGGGAAGCTGGACGTCGCGCTGATTCCGTCGGTTGAGTATCTGCGCGAGGCGGCGCGTGGTTACGAGATCATCCCTGGAATTGCGATTGCAGCTCGCGGACCGGTGCGAAGCGTGAAGTTATTCAGCCGGGTGCCCTGGAACCGGGTCGAGCGGCTGGCCCTGGATGCGGGCTCGAGGACCAGCCAGGTGCTGGCCCGGATCTGGCTCGACGAACGCCATGGCGTGCGGCCGAGCCGGGTGGAGGAGTTACCACTCGGGGTCTCGGCACTCGAAAGCACGGCCGACGCAGTGCTCGTCATCGGCGATCGCGCCATGCGGGTGCCGCATGAGCCGTTCCTCGACGTGGTCGACCTGGCCGAGGCATGGAACGGGTTAACCTCGCTGCCCTTCGTGTTCGCGTTCTGGGTGGCGCGCGCCGGCGTCGAGCTGGATGAACTTCCGGCCGCGCTCTTGCGAAGTCGTGCACTGGGGCTAGCAGAGGCAGGGACCCTTGCGCGGATCCATGGTCAACGGCTGGGACTTGATGCCAGTGCGTGCTACGATTACTTGACGCGAATTCTGTCCTATGATCTTGGTGAGCCCGAGCTGGCTGGACTGAGACGATTTGCGGCGATGGCCGCCCGGTTGGGGCTGGCGCCGGAAGGAGTGAATCTTGTCTTCCACTGCGGCCGCAATCTTGCACCGCGCCGTTGACGGGCAGCGCCTGAGCTTTGAAGAGGGAGTCGAGTTATTCCGCTCGGCCCCCCTGCTCGAGCTGGGGCGCGCGGCCGATCTTGTGTGCCGGCGGCTTCATACCGAGCCGTATCGGACCTACAACATCGACCGTAACATCAATTACACCAACGTCTGTACGGCCGTCTGCGATTTCTGCGCGTTTTACCGGAAAGTCGACGATACCGAAGCCTATGTCCTCGACCGCGACGTGCTTCTGGAGAAGATTCGCGAGACCGTGGCACTCGGCGGCGACCAGATCCTCATGCAAGGAGGGTTGCACCCTCATCTGAAGCTCGAGTGGTATGAGGAGCTGCTCGCGGACATCAAGGCTCACTATCCGGGGGTGAACGTTCACGGTTTCAGCGCACCCGAGATTCACCACTTCACGAAGGTCTCCAAGCGACCTCTCAAGGAAGTGCTCGATCGGCTCAAGGCCGCGGGGCTGGGCAGTCTTCCGGGCGGCGGGGCAGAGATCCTGGTCGACCGCGTGCGCACGGCGATGACCCGCGGCAAGGTGATGACCGACGACTGGCTGAATGTGCACCGTGTCTGGCACGAGCTGGGCGGGCGCTCCACCGCGACGATGATGTTCGGACATATCGAGACGATCGAGGAGCGCGTCGAGCACTTCGAGCGCGTCCGGCAGCTTCAAGATGAGACCGGAGGTTTCACGGCCTTCATCTCCTGGACTTTCCAGCCCGACCATACCGACATGGCCGAGATCCCGCCGGCCGGTTCTTTCGAGTACCTGAAGAACCAGGCAATCTCGCGGCTCTACCTCGACAACATTCCGAACATCCAGTCCTCGTGGGTCACGCAAGGGCCCAAGATCGGTCAGGTGGCGCTTTATTTCGGTGCCAACGACATGGGAAGCCTGATGATCGAGGAAAACGTCGTTTCCTCGGCGGGCACCGTTTATCATTTGTCGCTCGAGGAGATCAGGAGCGCGATTCGCGAAGCAGGCTTTATTCCTCGCCAGCGGAACGTCTTCTATGAGTTGATTGATTCGTGATCCAGGTTGACGGCCTCTGCAAACGCTTTCTCGACTATCAGCGGGGATGGGTTTCCGCTGTCACCGATGTCTCATTCGAATGCCGGCCGGGCGAAATCTTCGGCCTGCTGGGCCCCAACGGCGCCGGCAAGACCACGACGCTGCGAATCCTGAGCACCGTTTTGAGGCCGACGGCAGGGCGTGCGATCGTCGCCGGTCACGACGTCGTCACCGATCCCGAAAAAGTGCGGCAGAGCATCGGGTACATGTCGGCCAGCACCGGGATCTATGACCGGATGACCGCGTGGGAGCTGGTGGAGTATTTCGGTAAGCTCTATGGCCTGCCTGGGGAAGCGCTGCGCACCCGGATGGAAGCGATCTTTGACTGGCTCAAGATGAATGATTTCCGGGACGTCCTGGGCTCGAAGATGTCAACGGGCATGAAGCAGAAGGTTTCGATTGCACGGACCATCGTGCACGACCCGCCGGTTTTGATCTTCGACGAGCCCACGTCGGGACTCGACGTGCTGGTCGCCCGCGCCGTCCTCGAGAACATCATCGAGCTGAGGGATCGCGGCAAGACCATCGTCTTCTCGACGCATTCGATGCACGAAGTCGAAAAGCTCTGCTCCCAGGTGGCAATCATTTACAAGGGACGACTGCAGACCGAAGGCACTCCAAAGGGTCTGCTCGAAGAGTTTGACCAGCCTGATCTCGAAGCGCTATTCTTCTTTCTGGTCGATCGTGCCGACAAGGAAAGCTCCATGACCGGGCTTGATGGCCGTCCAGACGCTCGAGCCTTTAACCGCAATCGCGATTGATTCGTGAGATCATGACAACACCGCTCTTGCGCTGGTCGAACCTGCTAGTGATTTTCCGCCACGAAGTGCGCGACCAGATCCGCGATCGGCGCACGCTTTTCATGATCTTTGTGCTGCCGATCCTGCTTTATCCCATGCTGGGAATCGGTCTCCTCAAGGTTGCCGAGGCGCTCGAGCAGAAGGCCCGGGTCGTGGTGGTCTTGGGCGCCGAGTTCCTGCCGAGCTCGCCGCCTCTCTTGAACACGAGCGGCGACGGCTTCAATCCCAGCTTCTTCGATTTGCCTGGCGAGGCCGAGAAGTTGCAGGTTATGCGCGAAAGTGCCAGCGGCCCCTGGGGCGACCCGCGCCGTTGCGAAATGGCCATTCGATCGGGCCAGGCCTCGGCCGTGATGTTCGTGCCGCAAGATTTGCCGCAGCAGCTCGCCAGCGAAAAAGAGATCGATATTCCGATCAAGTACAACAGCGTCGACGAGCCCAGCCAGATCACCTACCTGCGCCTCAAGGAGGTTCTCGCGCGCTGGCGCAGGAACATCGTGGCGGGGCGGCTCAAGCGCGACCAGAAGACCGAGAGCTATACCGAGCCGATTCAGGTCAAAGCCGAGGACGTGGCGACTGCCAGCGAGGTAGGCGACAGCATCTGGAGCAGGCTCTTCCCTTTTCTGCTCGTCATGATGTCGCTCACCGGCGCCTTCTACCCGGCGATCGACCTGTGCGCCGGCGAGAAGGAGCGGGGAACCATGGAAACCCTGCTGATCAGCCCGGCGAGCCGGACCGAGCTCGTGCTCGGAAAGTTCCTGACGGTGATGCTCGCCAGCGTGACCACCGCGCTCTTGAACCTGGTGAGCATGGGATTGACCGGCGTGTGGCTCGCGCGATACGCCGGCAATCTCGCGGCCGTACCCGGGCGCCGAGCGATGATCATCACTCCCCCAAGTCTCGAAGCGGCATTCTGGATCATCCTGCTGCTCATTCCCCTGGCCGCATTCTTCAGCGCCGTCTGCTTGTCGCTGGCAGTCCTGCGCGAAGCATGAAAGAAGGCCAGTACTACATGACGCCGCTCTACCTGGTCTGCCTCCCCTTGATCTTCCTGACGCTCGCGCCGGGAATCGAGCTCGACCTGTTCAAAAGCCTGGTCCCGATCACGGGGGTCGCCTTGCTCTTGCGCGCGCTCATCATGCACAACTACAACATCGCTCTGCGCTACTTTCTACCCGTGATGGTGCCGACGCTGGTCTACGCTGCGATCGCGCTGCGGTGGGCCATCGATCAGTTCCAGCGCGAGGAAGTGCTCTTCCGCGAAGCCGAGCGATTCAATCTTTATTCCTGGTTCCGGCATCTCTTTCGTGACCGGCAGCCATCGCCCACGGGCGGCCAGGCAATTCTCTGCTTTTGCTTGATCATCACCTCCTCATGGTTCTTGATTCAATACGTGGCCGTTCAGGGGCTGAGCTTGGGAGTTCCCGCGGTGGTAGCCGGCCAGCTCATGATCTTGATTCCGCCCTTGATGATGGCGATTCTGCTCAGCTCGCGGCCCGGTCGCACGCTACGACTCGCCTGGCCCGACACACGGTACATCCTGCTGGCCGTTGCACTTGTTCTGGTGATGAACCCCCTGGTCAACGAGCTCAGGCCGCTGGTCGAATGGCTGTTTCCTATCTCGTCAATGGTGAAGGACGCCCTTTCCAAGGTGCTGGTGCAGATGCCCAACCTGGCGGTCACGATCGTCGTCTTTGCCTTGATTCCGGCGATTTGCGAAGAATTCGCATTTCGTGGCTTCATTCTTTCGGGACTGGAGGACCAGCACCGCACTCGCTCGGCGATCCTGCTATCAGCATTGATGTTCGGTTTCCTGCACGTCCTGCTCTCGCTCTTCCAGCAGCTCTTCAACGCGACGCTCCTGGGCATCGTCCTGGGGCTGCTTGCAGTGCGCAGCAAGAGCATTCTGCCGGGTCTCATTTTTCACTTCCTGAACAATGCGATCGCTGTCTCGCAGGAGTCCCTGGCGAAGGCCGCCTGGTCAAGGCCGATCATCCCTTGGATCTATCGCAATCCAGCTGCAGGGCTTTATCATGTGGCTTGGACAGCCGGCAGCGCTATCATCTCGGCGTTTCTGCTGTTCTATCTGTGGAGAATGAGAGGTCCCGTTGAGACGTGGCACACTCACGCTTCAGGCGCGTTATGTCCTTCCGGTGGAGGGTCCACCGATTGAGGACGGGTCGCTTGACCATCGAGCGCGGCCGGATCGCCTGGGTGGGCCCTTCAAAAGACCGCCAGTGCGATCTGGATCTGGGCAACGTTGCGATCATCCCCGGCTTTGTGAACGCGCACACGCATCTCGAGCTCGATCCGACTCGAGAACACGCGAGCAACGGGCTACGGTGAAAGCGAGATTCCCTGGCTGCGCCGCGTGATCGACCAGCGCCGTGGGCGGACGGAGCAATCTCAGAAAGAGACCGTCGATCGCAACGTCCAGGCTTCGATCGCCGCCGGCACGACCTTCCTGGCTGACACGACCACGGCCGGCTTGAGCTGGGGGGCGATCGCCGAGGCCCCGCTGCGCGCGCTGGTGTTTGCCGAACTGATCGGCCTCAAGCGCCAGCGCGGGCTCGAGACCTGTGAGTCGGCGTGGAGATGGCTGGGCTCGGTCCGCCCGGAAATGCAAGTCGCCGCATGCGCCAGGCCGGGTTTAAGCCCGCATGCGCCTTATAGCACCTCGGGCTGGCTTTACTACAAGGCAGTCGCCAGCCGGACGCCGCTTTCGACTCATCTGGCCGAAATGCCCGAGGAGCTGCGGCTGCTCACCCACCGTGATGGACCGCTGCGGAGCTTCCTGGAAGAGCTCGGTGCCTGGGACAACGATTGGGAACCGATCGGCCCTAGACCGGCCGACTACGTGCGGCGCGGCGAGCTACGAAATGCCGATTGGCTGATCGCGCATGGAACCTACCTCGACCCTGACGACTTCTGGCAGCTTCGCCCCGAGGCCGCGCCCGATGGCCACCGGGTCGCCGTGGCGTTCTGTCCCCGAACTCACGCACGGTTCGGCCACGCGCCCCATCCCTACCGCGCTTTGCTGGAACGAGGGGCGATCGTCTGTCTGGGCACCGACAGCCTCGCGTCGGCACCGAGCCTGAGCATTCTCGACGAGCTTCGCTTCCTGCACCGGCGCGACGAATCACTTTCTGGCGAGTTGTTACTGACGATGGCCACCCTGTTCGGCGCCTGGGCCCTGCGCGCCGAGACCGCAACGGGAAGCCTCAAAATCGGCAAGTCGGCCGATCTGGCGATCATCGAGCTTCCCGAGCAAGACGAGGAAGATCCGTTCGCGCTCGTTCTCGAATCGAACCTCCCCGTCCTGGGCACTGTTTTCGAGGGGGACTTTGTATCGGGGCGTTGGATGGGAAACTGACGGCGACAGACTGAGTCACCTGCGAATCGGTCCGGTCACGGTTCGCCGCCGAGTAGCCGCATCGAGAAGGACGTTGTGATTCGCTGGAGGATCGACTCGGCCACGACCCGGCCGATGATTTGCCCGCGTATCTCGACGACCTGCCCCAGTTCCCGGTCGAACAGGATCGTTTGTTCGCCGGGGTCGAATTCGAGCGTGAGGGCAACTGGCAGTTTCGGATCACGGGTGAACGAGAGCCGCTGAACGGCGCTGATCCGTTCGACCGGCCCGCCCGGAGCTCGGGGCCGACATACACGTACCGGGTCGTCAAGCTGAGCGCTCCGTAAGAGTGCTGTTGGGTCTTTGGCCGGCCTGTCCAGGCCGCTCCCTTGACCGGGGCTGCGGATGGGAACGTTGGTAGAAACTCAGCCCCGGAGAGGTCGCGGAAGCCCGCTTCGGAGAACTGCTCGGACATCCACGCTTCGGAATCCGGCATTTTCGCCATAACGTCCTTCATGTTTTTGGGGACTTCGAAGTCGATCACTTGCCCACGCGGGTCCATGGTCATGCCGTACTCGAGCCCGAGGAAGGAGGCGAAGAAGCGCGCGATCACCTCCTCCTGCCGCGTCTTCGGCTGGCCGGACTCCCGGGTGTCGATGACGAGACGGGCGGAGTCGGGTGCGGCCCGCTCCATTTTCACCCGCTCGATCCGTTGCATCACGCGAGCCCATCCATCGGCGTGCACTGCGACCACCTTGTTATTGAATTCGAAGGTCATGCCCACGCTCGTTTTCCGGTCGCCGCCGCGGCTCGTCTCCCTCGTCATTGTCATGTCGCCCACGTACCGGAGGTTCTGGCCGGTGCGGAACTTGTATCGAAGGGCGTTGGGGTCCGCCGGCGCGACCGGGGCCAGCTCCGCCCCCTTGCCGGCAAGGACCCGCGCGAAGCGCTCGTCCCCGCGAATTGCGCCAGGTCTTCGTCCTCCCGGACGTGGTCGAGATCGCGATACCCGAGCTGGACGGCCCGGCCGAGGAGCTCGAACGCCCGGTCGGCGTATGCGTCGTGGAGCATATGGTCCGCCTTCGTGAGGTCGGCGGCCTTCCGGCCGGCCTCGACACTGCGGGCGGCCAGGACGTACCCGCACGCGGCGTCATACTGCTCGCCCATGTCCTCCGGGAACCGCTCGGCCAGGCGGGCGGCGGTCTCGGCAAGCTCGGCGTGCTTGCCCTGCCGCGCCAGCCGGTAGAAGCGGTGGACGAGCAGGTCGGGAACCAGGTCGGAATCCTGGTCGAGGGCGAAGGAAAGGTCGTCCACCGCGCGCACAGCCAGGCGGACGACCTCCAGCCGCCGTTCCTCCGCGCGGATGCTCTCGCGGTGCAGGGATGTGGCGCGGGCGTCCCCAAGGGCGATGAACGCCTGGTAAGCGTCCACCGCGTAGCGCTGGAATTCAGCGGCCGCGGCGAAGTTGAAGACCTGCTCCTCAATGACAGCGGCCGTCCGGAACGCGACTGTGAGGGCCAGGCGGTGGTCGGGCGCGCCCGGAAACTCGTAGGCCAGGTCGCCTAGCTCGCGAATCGCTCCGGCGTAGTGCTTGCGGGCGGCGGCCAGATCGTGCCGACCCGCGGCGAGCGTGGCGAGTTTGCCCTGCACTTCGGCGCGAATGGTCCGCGCGTCGCGCGACTTGGGGGCCTGGCGGACCGCCTCGTCCGCGTGGCGGAATGCCTCCTCGAGCGCCCGGCCGGCGGCGTTCGGATCGTTCCGGGCGGAGCAGGCGGCCGCGAAGGCGGCGGCGGACTTCGCCAGGTCCAGAAGCAATCGCTCGCTCCGCGCACGGCGGGCGAGGATGGCCAGGTCCCAGGTCTGGACCGCCAGAGCGCGGTGGAGGGTGACGATCCGGTCGCCGGGCACGAACACGAGCCGCGTCGGCGTGGCCCGGGCGTTCCCGTGGTAGACCGCCCGGCAGTCGCCCGTCCTCGCGTCCCAGAGCCGTAGCGTTTGGTCCCACCCGGAGGTAGCGATCGTCTGCCCATCGGCCGAGAAGGCGGCCGTGGTCACGAGCTCGAGGGAGCCGGTCAGCGGAAACAACGGCCGCCCGGCGCTCAGGTCCCACACCAGCACTTCCGGCCGGTTGTTCACCGGATCCGCCGCTGCGGATACCAGCCGCTTTCCATCCGGTCCGTACGCCAGGCAGACAACCGGGACCGTGTGGCCGGCGAGCGGCCGAGGCGCTGCCCCGGATTCCAGGTCCAGCAAATAGAGCTCGCCCGGTTCGTCGGTCCGGCCGCCGAAGGCGATCTGCCCGCCGTCTGGACGAAAGCTCACGTTGAACGGTCGCACGGCCTGCGTGCCGGTCGGGGCGTCGTCGAGGTCGGTACGGACTATCGGGCGACGCGCGCCCTTGGGCGGCTCAGGGGCGGGTTTGGGCGCCCGGAACAGCCGGACGTCCGCGACCGCCACCAACGGCTCGCCGTCGCCGGTCCACACCCTGATGGATCGGTCTTGCCGGGACGCGGCCACCAGGCGCCGGCCGTCGGGCGAGAACTCCAGCGCGTCGATCCGACCACCCGCCGCTGCCCACTCCCGGACTTCGGACCCGGAAGCGGCGTCGACGAGCCGTATGCGGCCGCCCGAGGTGCCAACGGCGAGCCGCTCGCCGTCGGGACTGAGTGCCAGGGCGGAGGCCGACACGTTTGGGACGGAGACCGGGGGGCCGCCCGAACCCAGGGTCCAGACCTGTGGAGCGCGGCGTGCGTCGACACCGGCGACGTGAGCGACGCCGCGATCCGCCACGAGGTCGCCCGTCTGCCGATTGTCCGCGGTCAACCGGCGCATCGAGAGCCCCGTCGGCTCGCCCAGGTTCAGCTCCTGAAGATGGCGAAAACCTTCTTGGCTTTCGACGAAGATCAAGGCGTCGTCGGGAGCGAGCCGCCCACTGACTGAGCACCGACCGGAGCTCGTGGTCGAACAGGGCCTGGCCGGTGTACGGGTCGGCGATCCGGACCCGGCCGTACCGCTCGTCGCGGCCGCTGCCCAGGACCAGCCGCTGGTCGCCCGCGGTGTAACGGACCGTTTTCACCTGGCCGCCGGTCACCTGGAACTCACGGACAGGTTGGCGGGTGGCCAGGTCCCAGACCCGGGCAAACCCGCTCTCCGACACCACCGTCACCGTTTTCCCGTCGGCCCCGAACGTCCCCGCCGCCGGCCGCTGGTCGCCGGACGAGAAAGACGCCACCTCGGTCCCGGTCGTTCGGTCCCGGACGACGACCTGGCCGACTGCGGCGACGAACACGCTAACGGCGCCACCGACGTGCCCGACCACGATCCGGTCGGCGTCGGGGGTAAAGGCGACCTTGGTCATCGCGTCCCTGGGTTGGTAGTCCGGCATGCGGACGTGGAAAAGGCGGGAGAAGTCGGCCCGGTCGAGCACCGTCAGATCGGCGTCGGAGACGACGACCACCTTCTTCCCGTCCCGGCTGAAGTCGAGGGCGGTGACGGACTGTGTGACGGACCCGAGGCGGTCCCCGGCCAGCCAGTCCCAGACCTGGACGCCCGAGTCCCCGGGGATCGCGAGCCTCCGGCCGAACGGGCTGAACACGAGGTGTTCGACCTGCCCGCCGCCGGGGATGGTCGACTTGACGACGCGGTCGGTCGTCGTCTGCCAGAGGCTCACCAGCCCGTCGCGCGCGGCCGTGGCGTAGAGGCTACCATCGGCCACGAATGTGACGGCCGTCAGGGCGTTGCCGTTGTGGATGAAACGGGACTCCACTTCCTTGCCCGCCGTGTCCCACTTCTTCAAGAGTCCGCTGTCGCACGCCCCGAGCAAGAACGCATCCGCCGGGCCCCAGGCGAGGCCGTTGATCGGTGGCCTGCCGTCCCCCCCGAAGAGCGCCACCGCGGCCCGCGTCCGGACGTCCCACACGCGGCCGATCCCTGTCTCGTACCCGGCCGCCAACATCTTCCCGTCGGCGCTGAACGCCAGGCAATTCAGCTTGGTCTTGCCGTTGTTCAGGAAGTCGATCTCGCCCATGGGTTCGCCCGTGCTCAGGTCAGAGAGCCGTAACTCCCCGTCCTTCAGTCCGACGGCGAGGATCGTCCCCTCCGGGCTCAGGGCCGCGCACTGGACCGGCGACCCCTTTCCCGCGCCGAATTGCCGGATTGGCTTGCCGGTGGCGGCGTCGAGGACGGCCACCCGTTCGTCGTTGGTCACGGCGATCACGTACTTGCCGTCCGCGCTGCACGCCAGCCCAGCGATCCCGTCATGGCTGCCCAGCGGCGTACGGACAGCCGGCTTGGGGAAGCGGAAACGCCAAACATCCCGGCCGGTCAGGGTGTCCCAGACCAGTACGGAAAGCTCACTGTCGGCGACGAGGTGCCGCCCGTCGGGGGTGAAACACACTCGATTCACTGTGGCGGTCGTTCGTAGTGTGTTGTGCTGTCCGAACAGCATGTTGGCCAGGTACGCGGTCTCCCACCCCTGCTTGTCGGGTGGGACAGCGAAGAGCAGCGTGCGCGCTTCGGCGCCGTTGCCTTCCTGGGCGAACCGACGGATCCGCTCCACGTTCCGGGCGTGGAGCTGCCACTCCAGACGGGTGCGCTGGGTCCGCTCGGCATCGAGCAAGCGCTGGCGTTCGTCGGCCAGTCGCTGGGCTCTTTCGGCCAGTTCACCCTTCTCCAGGGCCAGTTTCCCATTCGAGTCAGCGAGCTTGCCCTTCTCCAGGGCCAGTCTCCCGTTAGTGTCGGCCAGCTTGCTCTTCTCGTCAGCGAGCTGCCCGTTGGCCTGGGCGAGGTTGCCCTTCTGCCGGGCCAGCTCGGCCGCCTTGTAGTACTGCACCAGGGCGAGCGCGGCGAACGCGGACATGCCGACGGCCAGGACGGCCAGGGCGGCGACGGCCGATTGGCGGATCAGCCGGTTGCGGATAGCCCTCGACCGGGATGCGTCAATCAGCTCTCGCGTGGCTGGCTCCAGCTCGAACCCTGCGGCGGTGAGCTGTTCGGCCTCCTGGAGCGGCTGACCGGCCGGGAGCAACAGATCGGCCGGGCGGCCTTCGTGCACCCAGCGGGCGGTGCTCGCCTCCACCCGGGCCTTCACCAGGAGCAGCTCCTTGTCGGCCGCCAGCCACGCCCGGAGCCGCTCCCAGCGGGAGAGCAGCGACTCATGCGAGAGCCGGACAATGGCCATCCCCCGGTCGTCGTGGTCCGAGACGAACAGGCGGGAGTCGACGAATGCCCGGACGAACTGCAAGCGGGCGTCCCGGAATGACGCGAGCGGGACTGCCTTGCGGGTGGGCGTCTCGTCGCTCAGGGTGCCGAGTGTGACCATCTGCCGAAAGACGGCGGGCAGATCACCCTGCACCTCGGACGGCAACTCGGCGAACGTCGCCTCGGCCCGCCGGGCGAGTGCGCCGGTGACCCCGCCCAGCTTGTGGTAGGCCTCGAACGTCAGCCGTCCCTTGTCGGTACGGCACTCGTACAGCTCGCTCAGGAGGAACTCGAGCAGCGGCAGGACGGATGGATCCTTGACCGCCTCGTCGCGGAGCACGTCGTCGAGCTGCTCGCCGCCGGCGGCCTGCTCGAACCGGCACGCACCGGCGGCTGCCGGTTCGCGGATGAGCTGGCCGATCTCCGTGGGGGTCGGCGGGGACAGGTCGTAGTGCCCTGTCCCCTCCTTGAGCTCGGCGAACTCGGGGGTGGCGGCGAACGGCGCGTAAAAGTCGCTCCGCAGGGTGGCGATCACCCAGGTGCGCGACAGCGGATCGCAGGCCAGCGACTGGATCAATGAGGCGAACCGGGACCGGTCGTCAGGCGCGATGGTGTCGAGACTGAACAGCTCTTCAAGCTGGTCGACGACAAGGAGCAACCGGGCCCCTGGCTGACTGCCCCCGTCGACGGGCCGCAACGGCGCGGCCGCCAGCGCCACGCGCACCCTTGATGAGCAAGGCCGCTCCGCCTGGGTTGGTGCGCAGCGAATGGGCGAGCTCGGCAGCGGTCGTGCCGTCGAGAGCTAGCTCCGGGAGCGCCTCGGTGCGCAAGAGGGCGGTCGCGAGCGTGGCGAAGACGTCTCCGGGTCCGTCGCCAGGGCGAATGACCGCCCGCCGGCAAAGTCCGACGTTCTCGATCACGCCGGCCCGCGAAAGGGCCGGCAGCACGCCGGCCCGAACCAGGGAAGACTTTCCGCAGCCGCTCATCCCGGAGACGAGCAGGAACGGCCGGCCGGCCGCGGCTTGGCGCTTGAGGCGGTCGATGACGTCACCAATCGCCTTGGTACGGCCGAAAAAGACCGGCTCGTGCTCGAAGTCGAAGTGGTTCAGCCCGCGAAACGGGGAGCCATGGGCCCAGGTCGGGATGCAGCGCCTCGCGCTCTTCGGACGAGAGGCCTGAGGCCTGGAGACGCGCCTCGACCAGTTTGCGCAGGTGGTGTTCGAGGTGCTCCTCAAGCTCGTCGGCGCGCTCGAACGCGTGGAACGCGGCGATCAAGGCCCCCTCGGCATCGTGGAACCAACGCTCGACGAATGCCTCCAGGGCCTCGATCTGGCGGAGCGCCTCGCTGCGGCGCTCTCGGTCGCTGAGGTCTGCCACTGGCCGGGCTGTTTTCCGGTAGACGAGCAGGTCCGGCACGCCCCTCTGCCGCCTCCCCTCGAGGGCCTCAATGAACTCGTATTCCGTTCCGGTCAGATTCTGATCGCCCGTCACGGTCCGGGGGAGCCTCGTTCCCAGGCGGGACCAGAGAATGCAGATAACAATGTCCGTCTCACGCGGAGAAATGAGCTCTTCCTGGAAGGACTGTGCGGCGGTGAGCGGCTCGTGCTCCCAGAAGATGGGCTCGAGCCGGCACACGCTCCGGTAGACGTTTTGCAACCGGTCGATCACCTTTTTACACAGGAACCGTTCCTGTGTGACATCCCCGGGCGAGGAGACAAAGATCTTGAGCGAGAGGGGCACCGGACACTTCCTGTTGTTGTGGGCCTCTGAGAGGCCGATTTAGCGTCTATTTCCTGTCCGGGAGCCGGTCTGATCGCTTCCGTGCCGCCTTGAGCTCCAGATCCAGTCGATCGCGCGAGCTTCAGCTCGGCGCGCTCACGCAATGCGGCGGTGTGGGCGATTTCGGCGAGCACCTCTCTCGCCGACCCCGGTTTGGCAGCGTCGAGATCCTTCTGCCGCGCTTCGACTTTCATGACGGCCGCCGTGATCGTCGCATCCGCGAGTGCGAGCTCGTTCTCGAGCGTCTGGACCGCCCGCCTCGCCGACTCGATTCGGAAGCTCGGGTCGTCGGCGGACTCGAGCGCCGGCTTGCCCGGGGTCGCCGTCCGGACGCCGACGGCGCGCACGTAGTCTGCCGCAACCGCGACGGCCTCCGTCCGCATGAGGTCGGCTGCGCCGGGTTTCGTCGGGGAACCGCCGGCCGGGTCTGCGGCGTGCGCCGCCCGATATTGCTGCTCGTTGAGGGGTTCGACAACCCGCGCGCCGTGCCGGCGAGCGTCTTCGAGCGCGGCCCGGAGCTACTGGAACCCGGGCGACGCCCGGCGCCGGTCCGCGGAGGCTGCCTCGAGGGCTCGAATCATGTCCGGGTCGACCATGTTTTGTACCTGGATTGCGACCGCCCGGGCTGGTCTGAGTTTCGGTTTCGCGGTCGAATCTGGGCCGTCACCCGCGGGCTGATTGCTCGTCGTGGGGAGGACAATATCCGGCTTCACCGACCGCTGGCGGAACCCTTCCCCGTTCAGGCGGTAAAGTTGGGTCCCGGGGACCGTGGCGATCCCGAGGTCAACGGCCTTGTTCCCGTTCAGGAAGACGGACACGTCGACGTGCACCCGGTTGAACACCCCGGCCGCGGTCGATTCGCCGACGAGCAGCCCCCGCTTGTAATCCTGAATCGCCGCGCAGGCAATCTCGGCGCCTCCGTAAGTGCCCTCGCCGATCAGCACGACGAGGGGCCTGTTCCAGACCATCGGCGTCGTGCGGTTCTTGATCGTCTGCCCGGCTGCTCGCTGGGGCAGGAGCTCGAGCACCTGGCCCGTCCCGGTGAACAGGCCGGCAAGTACAGCCGCGTCCAAGGCCGTACCGCCTTGACAATGGCGCAGATCCAGGACGACGACGTTCACCGCTTGCTTCACGAACGGCTCGAGGTGCTTGCGGATCTCGCCCGCACTCCCCTCGCCGTCCTTCTCTCCCCGGTAAAGCCGGGGCACGACGACGGTGCCGATCTTGAGCCCCTCGTATGACTCGACCGACGACTGGACCCGGACTTCGGGCGCAGTGACGACCCCGCGCGTGAGCACGAGGATCTCGAGCTGTTTCTCGCTCGCCCTGCGGACGCCCAGCCTCACCGTCGAGCCGGCCTCTCCGCGGAGGAGCGCCTGGGCCTCGTCCTGGGTCAACCGCGTGATGTCGACGAGCGCGCCGGCCTTGCCCTGGCCAACGCTCACGATCCGGTCCTTCGGCTTCAGCCGCCCGTCGTCGGCCGCCGGCCCGCCTGGAATCAGCGACTCGACCTCGCCGTTCTCGTTCCAGATGATGCCGATGCCGCCAAAACTCGGCCCCTTGGGGTCGGCCTTGGAGGCCGGTCCTTCAGCAGGTGGAGTGTACGTCGTACCGGGATCGTACACGCCTCCGACGCACGTGAGAAAGGTGCCGAGAACTTGATTGGCGTCGATCTGTCTCACCCCGCGGGCGTAGCGGGCGTACATCGCCGCCACGTCTTCGCGGGCACGGGCGAGGTCGAAGTCCTTGGTGTCCGGGTCCACCTTCATCATCAAGACCTGGTACTTGAACCAGAGTCGCCACTGCGAGCGGGCGTCCTCCGCGTCCTTCGGGTAAGCCTTCGCGGCGGAGTCCACGACGATGGACTCGTTCACCGTGAAGTCGAACCCGGCGTCGGGCCGGAGTAGTTGCTCCCACACCGCCTCCGCCTCGCCCACCCGCTGCTGGAACCGGCGGTAAACGTCGAACGCGACGGACACGTCTCCGCTATTGACCTTCGCGGCAAGGGTCGCCTTACACTCCTGAAACTCCGCGACATCGGATTGCAGGAAAAACTGTTTGTCGGCGTCAATGGTCTTCAGGTAAGCGTCGAGCGCCAGCGCCGCCATATCCCGGTCCAACACACGCCCGAAGACGGCCCGCTGCTGGACTATATCCAGGAAACCGCGAGTGATCACCCGGTGGGTCTCGGTAGGCTTCAACTCCTCGGCCGACGCGCGGCTGGGACCACCTCCAATCGCGTGAGCCGGCCCGCCCGTGACCGCGAGACCAAGGGCTGTTACCACCGCGAACCGGCGCGAGCCGATAATCCGTCGGGCAAGCACCGACGGGATAACAGTCAGCCGCTCCCAGGCGCCTCTATCAACCATTGGAGGCTCCTTGAGCAAGAGCGGACTGGGAAACAACGCGAGATGATTTTCCGTCTTACTGCGTGGAAGGTCGCGAGCACAACACGCTCTCGAAGCGACGCTAACCAGCCTTGGCGCGTCTGCCAAGCGACAGACGAACCAGAGTTGCCACAGGACTTGTTCTCCTCTAATTCGCTTGCAATTCACCCGGATCCACGTGCTCGGGCGGGAGTGTGAGAGTCTCGGTGATCAAACCCCTGGGCGGAATGGTCGGCGGGTCGATATCCTCCCAGGGTGTGCCGTCGACGTCGTGCCGCAGCCAGAGGTAAATAAGCGCGGCGGCGGTCCAGAAAAAGCTGTATGCCCAGCCGTGGGCCACCAGGCTGACCACGCCCAGCCAGAACGAATGCGCGGCCGTCGCAACGGCTGGTTGAGCCTCCCCTGCCCTGCCGAAGATTGTCGCGACCTGCCCCGCGGGGCCGGCCAGGCCGAGCCCCCAGTCTGTAAGGCGAAGCACACCTGCGGCAAGCAGATTCATCAAGACGATGCCAATCATCCCCTCGATCCACGCGAAGGCGGCGAGGGCCGCCAGCGACCCGATACGCTGATTGACATAGCCAAATGATCGGCTGACGGCGTCAAGCGAATCTTCCGCCCCGGCGGCAACCCCCGCCGGCATGAGCGGCCAGCCCACAACAATCGCGACCGCCAGCAGCGTCATGATCAAACCCAGGCCCAGCGGAATCACGAACAGCACGCCGCCGAGAACGCTGCCAGCGGCCGGCACCCAGTAGAGGAGACCGAAACCCGCGAGCATCACGCTGCAAAATGCCATGCCACCGAACGGAATGAACGGGGCCACCATGAGCGAAGTCGCGTTGCGAACGGAAAAGGCAATCGCCGCGCCGACGCCCACCTGCTCCATGCGCGCAATCCGAACGGCCGCGATCCGGCAAATCGCGCCCCCACAAATTCCCCACACGGCAAACAGCCACGACATCGCCAGAACCGCATGCAGCCTGGCCGCCCAGTCGCTCCGCGGATCAAAAAGCGCCAGCAGCGGAGCAAGCAGGTTCTCGAAAGGCTCAGACAGCCGGTCATGAGCCTGCCGAAATGCCGCTGAATTCCATGTTTCGGCCCGGAAATCGAGATCAAGCGGAAGCGCCGTGGTCGAAACGCTGGGAGTGATCGCAGCCGAGCCGGGAAACAACCGGTCCAGAATGAACCAACCGAGCTGGAGTAGCGCCAATCCGAGCGCGGCGATGATCAGTTTCCTCAGGTCAAACGCCATGCCGATGGCACCCACGAGCCGCATGCCCGGGAAAACGCGGCGCAGGAATCGCCCGTCCAGGTTGCAACTTTCGCCCGTCATCTCGTTCTTCCGATCCTCTCTCTGGCAACTTCGTCGTCACGCACTTGCTTGATCGGTCAGGGCGCAATCGACTCACGGCGAACTACTCAGGGACAATACACGTCAGAATCTGGCACGGCCCGCGCGGTACGATCTCGCACGAGGATACCACGGCGGGAAGCAGCACCGTCTGACCGAACTCAACACGCAGGGATTCCGCCGCGTGGCGCACGTCGAATGAGCCCGCCAGGCTCATCAGGATGGTGAATCGATCGGATCGTCCCACCGGCACCGGCCCCGAGATATCAAGTCGTTCGAGAGCGAAATAAGCCGAGCGCGACAGGTGCTCGTGCTTGCCCGCGCCAGGCATCGGCTCGAGACGCGCGTCGATCGGTTTGACAGGTCCGCGTTCGAAGTCGATTGATTCGAGTGCTTGCTCGATATGAAGTGCCCGCGGCTTGCCGTCGGGGCCGACTCGCCCCCAGTCGTACACCCGGAAAGTGGCATCCGACGTCTGCTGAATCTCTGCCAGGAGCACGCCGGCGCCGATGGCATGCACTGTCCCGGACTCGATCAAGATACAATCACCCGCTTTGGGCTCGATGCGGTGGAGCAAGGGTTCGACGCGACCCGAGCGGATCGCAGCGGCGAATTCGCTCCGGCCGACGCCTTGCTCTAGTCCGGCGTAAATGAGGCTTCCAGGCTCGGATTGGAGGATGACCCAGGTCTCGGTCTTGCCGCTGTCGCCCGCCAGCCGCCGGCCCTTCTCGTCGTCGGGATGGACCTGGACGGAAAGGTCTTGATGCGCGTCGATATACTTCACCAGCAGCGGAAAATGAAGAGCCCCGGCGAGGGCCGGCCCGAGCAACCCGGGGCCATACCACTGGATCAGCTCGCGGATGGTTGAACCAGCCAGAGGGCCGTTCTCGAGGACACTCACCGAATCGCGATAGTCCGAGATCTCCCAGCTTTCGGCGTAGTCCGAAGCCTCGCCGATCGGCTTGTGCAAGACGGTGCCCAACCGCCGGCCTCCCCAGATCAGCCGGCGCAAGATCGGAGTGAATCGCAGGGGATAAAGCGGAACTGTTGCCATTGAGTGAGACCCATCATGCCGGTTCGTTGCGGCTGTCGTGTCGCGCACGATTGAACCACTGCCCCCACTATTACGGTCCCGGCGCGGGTGTGTCCACAGGTTTTGGGCAACGACGGCCTGGGGGCATAGTCGATGAATCACTTGTAGGGAAGCCAAGATCCTGTGAAACTAGATCACGGACTCCACAATCTCGCCGTGGAGGTCATGGCAACCATCATCGATTTGTGGGAATCTCGTGATGCAGCAAAACGTCGACCAACTTTTGCAGGCGGCATTATCGCTTCCGGACGAAGAACAGTTAAAGCTTGTGTCCGCGTTGACGGCGGCGGTCGAAGAACGCGGACTACGTCCCTTTGACGACTGGTGGCTTGGCGAGATTCAGCGCAGATCTGCCGAATACGAAGCCGGGAGCGTTGAAGCCATTCCTTGGTCGGAAGTGAAGGCGCGAGCTCGTCGGCAGGTCACCAGCAGTGACTGAAACAAATTCCTGCCAGAGGCCGAGATTGATTACCGAGAAGCTCTGGTCTGGTATGAGGCGCACAGCGCCCAAGCTGCGAGTGGATTCGAGGCCGCCGTTGACGTGGCTTTGCGTCAGATTGCCGAAACACCCGAGCGCTGGACCCGGTGCGAGAAGAATCACCGATTTTATTCGCTCCGCAGATATCCCTTCAGCATTATCTATCGCACTGAGATCGACCTAATCTTGGTCGTCGCGGTGGCCCATAGCCGACGGTCCGAGGGCTTTTGGAAGGGGCGAAGTCAGTGCCGCCCCAGACCACGTTCGAGGAGCGGCCCGGATCATGATACAGGGCAGCCGTGAACAGGCCGATCCCGCCGAGCCAGGTGAGCGTCTCCTTCGAGGACAAGAGTGCATCGACACGATCGCCCCGGATGACAAGCACAACCATCAGGACAATCACGCCGTACTCGATCGACAGGACCCAGCCCGCCGGGAAAGCCTTCCACGCGACATGCCCGAAATGCATGGCGATTGGATCGTCGCTGGCCCAGCGACCGAACGCCAGGAGCGCGCCGACAACGAACGTGGTCGCCATGAGCGCCCAGACCTTGAGTTGCTTCGATCGACTGGACGTTTGCGGTTGTGGATCCATTGCACACCGTTCAATGCCTGGAATCGCTCTCTCCGCGCGAGAACAGCGCGCCGATAGAGCCGCCCAGGATCAAGAGGTCAGCGAGAAGCAGCATCAGATAGCCGTGGTCAATCCATCGGACGGCCTCTTTCACGGACATCACCACCGGGCCCCGCCCGGTGTACCCGAATCGAGGGGAGAGAGTCGTCAATAACCACACCGCGGCGATCAAGTTCAGCCAGTAGATCTGTCGATCCGAGTCGCGCACGAGCGCGAGTGTGATCACCAGCGCCGGAAGCACGAAGAGCGAGCCGGCAAGCCAGCTCGATTCGTATCTCATATTCCAGGGCAAGAGGACGAACACAACCCATGAACTGGTCAGGCCGACGAGAAAGGTCGCGTGTAGAATCCATCGCCAGCGCAGAAACCACCATTTCCAGCCCATGATTGTCACAAACGACGTAGGCACGACGATCAGGCTATAAGCCATCGGCCAAATGGAAAGCAGGAGCGGCAGATTCGCCAGCGACGGCGTGCGCAGGAACTCGGTGAATGTGCCGTACCCATTAGCACTGGTGCCCCAAATGGTGGGCCCGCGATGGCCATATCGGTCGTGATACAGACCGGCTGTGAACAGACAGATCCCGCCGAGCCAGGTCAATGTTTCGGTCGACGAGAAGAGCTTTTCGACCCGGTCAGCCTGGATGAACGCGGCAACCATCGTGAGCAGAACACCGTAGTCGATCGCCAGCACCCACCAGGCCGGAAGGGCACCCCACGCGGCGTTACTGAATTCCATCTGTGCTCGATAGGCTCCAGCCCACCGGCCGAAGGCGAGCAGGAGGCCGACGACAAGTGTGGCCGTCATCAGCGTCCACACCTTCAGTTGCTTGGATCGAGCAGGTTGAACGGGCTGGATCGCCATCTCCGCTCCGGAAGGGTTCAAGCTCTGCGAGCAAATAGAGCCATCGCGCCGACCAGGATCAAGAGGTCGCCGAGAATGAGCGGGTTGAAAATGAGACCAGTCCAGGGGGCGCCTGTGTGGAAGGACAGATTCACGCCATTGACAAATCCAGGGATCAGCGCCACTGCGAGCCACGCCGCGGCGATCAAGTTCATCGAATACCGCTTTCGGTTGGGATCGCGCGTGACAACGACCAGGACCACCAGCACCGGAAGCACAACAAGCGAGCCGCCGAGCCAGCGCCACTCATACTTCACATTCCCGGGCCAGAGCACGAACACGATCCACGAGACGGTAACGCCGATGAGAAAGGCCGCGTGCAAAACCCATCGCCAACGAAGAAACGGCCGTTTCCAGCCCATGATTGCCACAAACGACGTGGGAACGACGATCAGGCTGTAAGCCATCGGCCAGACCGATAGCAGAAGGGGAAGACGAGCGAGCGAGGGCTTGTCCAGAAAGTCCGTGAATGTGCCATACCCGTTGACCGTCGCCGCCCAAGCCCGGCCCCTGTGGTAGCCATCGTGATAAAGTCCTGCCGCGAAGAGGCCAATCCCGCCGAGCCACGTGAGCGTTTCTGCCGACGCGAAGAGTGCGGCAACTCGATCAGCTCGGATGACAGCCGCGACCATCAAGACAACCATGCCATATTCGATCGCCAGCACCCATCCGGCCGGAAGTGAACCCCTGACGACTTGCCCGAATCCTATCGGAGTGCGAACGTCACTCGCCCACCGGCCAAACGCAAGCAATAGGCCCACGATGAGTGTGGCCGCCATGAGCGCCCAAACCTTCAGTTGCTTCAAACGAACTGACGGGTCGGATTCAGCGTCCACCGATTTTCCGCAAGCGTGCCAGGCGCTGCGAGGGAACCACGAAGTTGGTAGAGTGTCTTGATACCAAAGGCTATCGCGATTTCGGAAGGATCGCTATGTCCGTAGTCACCAGTCCACCAAATCCGGTTACGGGATCAACTCCCCGGCTTTTCCAGTTCACCGTGGATCGCTACGAGCGCATGACCGAGGCTGGCATCTTGACCGAGGACGATCGGGTCGAGCTACTGAACGGACTGGTGGTGACGAAGATGACTAAAGGACAACCGCATACCGCGGCATTGATCGATACGCGTGATTCTTTGTTGCCGATCATTCCTCCCGGCTGGCATCTCCAGACCGAAGCCGCGGTGCGCATTCCAGATCTTGACGAGCCTGAACCAGACCTCGCCGTTGTGCGAGGCAAAGCTCGAGACTACGTCGCACTCAACCGTCCACCCGAGGCGGCCGACGTGACACTCGTGATCGAGATTTCCGAATCCAGCCTGGAGCGCGATCGGAGTGACAAATGGGCCGCGTTCGCGTTGGGTGGAATCCCCGTTTACTGGATCGTCAATCTGGTTGATGATCAAGTCGAAGTGTACACCGACCCAAGCCCCGCTGGTTACCAATCCCGCCGAGACTACAAACGCGGCCAGGATTTACCAGTATGGCTTGACGGCGTGGAACGAGGCCACATCGCAGTGACGGATATTCTCCCTTGAGCATTCTATCCGACAGGCGGCTGTGAGGCCTTGACCCGCTCCTTGATCGCCGCCAGCTCGGCCTCGACGCGACGGGCTTGCTCGCGCGACTCAATGTCCGCCTCCAGGCTAAGCTCGGCGGTCTCGTACAGCTCTCCAAGGGCTTCCGCCTCGGCTTCAGCCCGGTCGATCTGCGGGTGCATTTTCTCGAATCGCGCGAAACCATTGGATCCGCGCGTCGATCGACTGACCATCCCGTGCAGATCTCGACCGGTCTGGGCAACCTGGCGCCGCGCCGAGAGGCTCTCGAGCTTCCGGCGGGCCTCCGCCTGCTTGGCGCGCATCGCGGCGACCTGCCCCCGCAGGGCCTGGGCCGTCTGCTCTGCCGACTTTCGCTCCTGAACGAGCGCCTGGGCCATCACCTCGTGCTCGTGGGCGCGGGCGATGGCCTGGCGGGCCAGGTCGTCATCGCCGCGCACCACGGCTTCCTCAGCCCTGGCACGCCAGGTTGCCCCTTTTTGCTCGTGGTCTGCAAGGTCCCTGGCCAAGAGTCGCTCTCCGGCGATGGCGCGTGCTGCGCCTCCGGTTGCTTCTTCGATCATGGTTTCCATCTCGCGGATGGCTTGCTTGAGCATCACCTCCGGATCCTCAAAACGATCGACCAGGTCGTTCAGGTTCGCGGCGATGATGTCGCCGATTCGCTGGAAAAGTCGCATCGAACAAGCTCCTCTTCAGAATGAGTTGGGATGGTAGCCGGCCCTCGGGGCCGGATGGTGGAATCGGGCCTGGGCTCCTGCCAGGTCACGGCCGAGATGCCCTCGACGGCGGCAGCGATCTGGGCAACCAGCTCCTCGGCCCGCGCGGCCGGTGCCCCCGTAAACTTGGCCAGGTGAATCATCGACACCAGTTCCCGCACCCAGGCGAGCGTGCCCATCAGGTCCTCACTCGCCCGGTGTCGAACCTCGCGAAGGCGGCCGAGGTTCGCAAGGCGCGTTTGCTCACTGTGGAGATATCGATCGCTTGCGCCCGCCCGCGAGACGTCAGGCATCGGCTCCTGCCCGGCCGGCTCGGTGCGGGCGAGCAAGCGATCCAGTGCGCGAATCCGGTCGGCCTGCGCGCGCCAGGCCGTGCTCAGCTCTTGGAAGCGGCCGGCCTCGTGCGCCAGAACGTGCTCGACCCAGCCGTCGAGGCTTGCAAGCGCCGTCTCAAGCTCGGCCTCAACCTGAGAAATCGCACGCGACATGGCATCGCTGTCAAGCGGTGCTGGTGCCATTTCCGGTCGCGTTCCAGGCCGCCCGCCCGCCAGTACGATCGGCAGATACAGCGGCCAGAAAACCACGGCCGTCGCGAACCGGAAAACCGCCGCCAGCCGGCCCTGGCGTGAATCGGACAGTAAAACGGCGGTCGCCACTCCTGACCCGATCAGATGATAGAAAATCATCGTCGCAGCAAAACCCATGACCATAACCTCCTCGCCTCGCCAGGCCCTCGAAAATCGGTGCTCAGATCAGCCCGAGAGACGCGTCCAGAGCCAGATGATCATGACGGGCGTGACAGCGGTGTAGCACGCAGCCCACGCCACGGTCAGCCTGCGGAGAAAACACGCACGCTCTGCCTTGCGACAGGCCGGCAACGTCTCGGCGAGATCCGCGAAGCCCAGGAACAGTGTTCTGACACCCCAGAGGCCGGCCACGAACGGAAGGGCCAGTCCCAGCGCGATCGTCGAGCGCAGCAACTCCGCCTCAACCGAGAAGACGATCATCCCCAGCGAGAAGGCGACATAGATCGGCAGCGCACCCACCAGCACGACCGCGGTGACCGCAAGGCATTTCACGGCGTGCGCGACTGACTGGAGCATGGATAGCTTGACGCCGGCGAGCAGCCCGTAAAAGTAAAAGCTGGGCAGGCAAACGCCCGTGGCTGCAACCATGCCCAGCACGTACGCCAGCGTCAGGTTCGCCCAGGTGCCGTCGGACCATCGAGCCCGCGGCGCCCACGAGGGCAACGAATCGGCCAGGTTCAGGATCAGCGTGGCCGCGATTCCGAAAATCGTGAATCCCACAAGTGCAATGGCCAGGAGCCTGGGGATCAGATCGGGTGCCCGCGACTCTTCCCGGATGAGCCCATCAAGGCGCCGCTGGTCCTTGAGCATCAGCTCGACCAGTTCGGTCGTCTTGACTTCACGTGCTTCATCGGGTGAGCCCGCTGTCCACGGCTCGGTGACCGGCGTGTCGATTGTCATCGTTTGCATTGCTTAGTTCCTCCCCGTTGGGGACTTCGAGTCCAACCAGACCTTCAATCACCCAGTGAACGCGAATTGAAAGAGCCCGAATGCGTAGAACAGCTCTCCACCGATCGCCGAGACCACGGCCAGCCAGAGAACGGGCCATCGGCCGCGCTCGGGCTCGAGCACCTCCATGACGCGGCCGAAGATGTCGACCATGGAAATGCCAACGCCGGTGAAGACGACGAGATTGACCGCGCGCACCAGCCAGGTGACGCGGGTGGGGTCTCCCACGAGGTCGTGAAACGCCACCGTGAAGAACCAGTTGATCGGAATCGAGGCGATCATCGCGAGGCCGCCCCAGCTTGTGGTCACGAGAGCAGCCAGCAGCGTGGTGCTCGGCCGCAACTTCGAGCCGGAGAGGCTGTTGAAGATGTAGAGCGAAGGCAGGGCGATCCCCCACGCCAGCCCGGCGGCCGTGGTGCAGCGAAGTGCATCCAGCAGAATGTCGCCCGGCCCGCCCAGCAACCCCATGGTGAGACCATAGGTCGACGTGCCGAGGACCGCGGTCAAGGCCAGTGCCAGGAAAACCCACCAGGAATACGGAACCTCGCCGCCATGCCAGCGGCGAGTGAACTCTTCAGGCTCGCGCAGGGCCAGGCCCACCTGCGCGACGCCGGATCGTAACTGTGCACGCAACATCGATTCTCTCCTTTGCCAGCAGTTCAACGCTCAGTCAGCCAGGAGAAGAACCGCAAACGTCAGGCGGGGATTAACTCGCTTCTTTCAGAATTCTTTCTTTCCACTCTTGCGCGAGCTTGGGATGTGCGAACGCGGCTAGCCTCTTTCGCGGTGATCGAGAATAATAACGGATGGGATACGTGCTTCTCCTGATTCGATAGGACGATTCATGCCTGCATTCGAGCTCGCCAGTCCGTTTCAGCCCGCGGGCGATCAGCCGCAGGCCATCGAGCGCTTGGTTGAGGGATTGCGTCAGGGCCAGTTGAATCAAACGCTCATGGGCGTGACGGGTTCCGGCAAGACGTACACCATGGCGAATGTGATCGCGCAGTACGGGCGACCTGCGCTGGTGATGTCGCACAACAAGACACTGGCGGCTCAGCTTTACGGCGAATTCAAGGAATTCTTCCCTCGGAACGCTGTCCGGTACTTCGTCAGCTATTACGACTACTATCAGCCCGAGGCGTACATCCCCCAACGCGACATTTACATCGAGAAAGACGCGGCAGTGAACGACGAGATCGAGCGGCTTCGGCTGGCATGTACGAGCGCGCTCGTCAGCCGCGAAGACGTTCTCGTGGTTGCAAGCGTCTCATGCATCTACGGTTTGGGTTCACCGGACGACTACCGCAAGATGATGGTCAGGCTGCAGGTGGGAGACATGATCGACCGGGACGAGGTCCTCTTGAAGTTCGTCGATATCCAGTACGACCGCAACGACGTGTCATTCGAGCGTGGGAAATTCCGGGTGCGCGGTGATGTGATTGAGCTCTGGCCCGCTTACGAGGAAGTCGCCTACCGGATCGAATTGTTCGGTGACGAGGTCGAGCGGCTGGGGATCATCGACCCGCTCACCGGCAGTGTTCTTGAAACCCATCAGGAAATGTACGTCTATCCGGCGAAGCACTTCGTTTTGCCCGAGGAACGAATCAAGGGCGCCGTCGAGAGTATCGCAGCCGAGCTCGAGGAACGGCTCAAGGAGCTCAAGGACGCGGGAAAACTCCTTGAAGCTCAACGGCTCGCCGCACGGACGCGCTACGACATGGAGATGCTGATGGAGGTCGGCTACTGCTCGGGCATCGAGAATTATTCGCGGCACTTGGCGGGCCGCAAGCCGGGCGAGACTCCCACCACGCTGCTCGACTTCTTTCCGCAGGACAGCCTGCTCATTCTCGATGAGTCGCACGTCTCGGTGCCTCAGATTCGCGGAATGTTCGCCGGTGACTTCAGCCGAAAGAGCACACTGGTCGACCATGGCTTCCGGCTTCCGAGTGCGATCGATAACCGACCGTTGCGTTTCGATGAATGGGAGCGAAAATTCAACAAGCGGCTCTTCGTTTCGGCCACACCGGGCGAATACGAGGTGGCGATCTCGGGCGGCGAGGTCGTCGAACAGGTCATCCGCCCGACCGGTCTGGTCGACCCGATCGTGCGCGTGGAACCCGCTCGCGGCCAGGTTCCCGCCTTGGCCCAAGAAATCAAGGCGCGGGCGAGCCGCGGCGAGCGAGTGCTGATCACGACACTCACGAAGCGATTGGCCGAAGACTTGTCAGGTTACTTGAAAGAACAGGGGATTCGCTGCAAGTGGCTGCACTCGGAGCTCGACGCGTTCGAGCGAGTGACCATTCTGCGCGAGCTGCGCGAAGGTGCCTTCGATGCCCTGGTCGGCGTCAACCTCCTGCGCGAGGGTTTGGACCTGCCCGAGGTCTCGATGGTCTGTGTCCTGGACGCCGACAAGGAGGGCTTCCTTCGAAGCGATACATCGCTGATCCAGACCATTGGCCGATCGGCCCGGCACGTCAATGCCGAAGTCGTTCTTTATGGCGACAAGGTCACGAATTCAATGCAGCGCGCGATTGACGAGACCGAGCGCCGGCGATTGCTCCAACTGAAGTACAATGCCAAGCACGGGATCACTCCCGAAACGATCAAGAAAGCAATTCGCCGCGGAATCGAGGAAGAGATCCAGGCACGAAGCATCGTGCGCCGGGCCGTTGGGCGCGACGAGACCACGGATAACACCGAGGAATACTTTAGCGCCCTTGAATCCGAAATGCTCGAGGCCGCCAAAAACCTCGAGTTTGAGCGGGCTGCGGCCTTGCGCGACAAGATCGTCGCGTTGCGCTCGGCCGACTCGGGCGACGCGCGCACTCAAGCGGCAAGCCCACAGGCCCAGAGTAAACGCGGCCGTGCCAAGTCCCGCACCGCTCGGCGAAAACCGTAGTGGCCGCGCGTCCAAGCGTCGCGCCCGACGCTTGGCGCAATGAGGAAGAACGTATGACAGGCTCAGATGACAAGGGCACTCTGACACGTCCGAAAAAGAGCGACGCCTACTTTGAGCTGGTACAACGTTTTCCGTAGAAGCACTTGAGATCCGATCGCGAGCTGGCTGCCGCGATCGAGATACTCAAGTCCCTGCTGATTCGAGGTGATCTCGCCTCTGTCGAGCAGAATTATCTTGATGTGCTCACGGACATCGTCGAGCGCGATGAGGACGAGACGCATTCCATGCCAGAGGTTTCTGATGCCGCGATGCCTCGGCACGTGATCGCCTCGAGTGGCGTTACGCAGTCGAAGCTCTCGGCAGACGTCGGCATATCGATGTCGACAATTTCCGAAGTGCTCCACGGCAAGCGCAAACTAAACCACAAGCAAATCACTTCGCTCGCGCAGTATTTCCGAGTGGACCCCGGCGTTTTTTACCCTGAGTCGCAAATGCCAGCCAGCGCAAGCGCGCTATGTCCTATAGCTAAACCAACGCAGATTACCGGCGGTGGGAATCGAACCCACGTGGGGTTACCCCCCCAGAGGATTTTAAGTCCTCAGCGTCTGCCATTCCGATTCGTCGGCACGATTCGGATCCGGCGCAGAGGGGCGCCGGAACCAAGACGGTGATCGAAACAAGAAACCAATTTATCATGCAGGCTGGCCACGATCTCGTTCACGGACTCGCGTCCGTCGGCTGCCATGGACTTCGCGTGGTTCCGCAATGCTGGACCGCCGCATCGTTAGCACCCATGTCGCGCACGGAATGATTGAGTCAAACGCATTGAGAGACTCTTTCACAGCGTGATTGATCAAGGTGACATGGTGACGTCGGCCGTCGTGAACTGAAATTCGCCGGAGCCCACCTGAGCACTGCGGCCCTTGCGATTCCCGGTCGAATCAGCCTTTTCAGCCTGGCCCTGATCTGCGGTTGACCGGTCTGCCGGCTTCGAGCCGGCGTCCCAGCCACACTCTCTGGCGATGGAATTCAGCGAGTTCGCGTAGACGTTTGCCACGGGTGGAGTTGCGACGCCCCAGCACGGTTTCCGCGAGCCTCAGTTTCTCCACGAATCAGCCGATCGCTCGACGCCATCAAGTCGTGGCTGTTCTCGAACGACTTGCGGACCCGCTGCTCTAGCTGAATCTGGCAGCGTGGCCGTCTGTCACCGCGAAGCCGTCACTTACGGGAATTCGTCAGGGCAAAGCGTTCACGCTAGCATCACCTGAACCAGATATCGCATGGTCGTCGGTGCCGGCAGCACCTGCACAGCAAGCCTGGTGGATGGTCAGTTGCAACTCGCTGCCTTCGATCGCCATGCCGAGAGCATGCGTGATCAGCAACTGATTGCTTTGTCTCGTCGAACGAACTGATTTGCTGGCTGAATCCTGACCTTGACCCCGCGTGGTAGACAGACTGACCGCTGTCGCAGCCAACAGACCAGCGCACCCACCAACCGAATCTTTTCTTGTCTCATAACCTACTCTTCTTGTTGAAGAATCCTCAAACTCTCTGCGCACATCCCACAGTCGTAGAACGACGGATGGTGTGGGATGCCGATGCGGGACATTGTCCACGGTAATCCCATCAAATGCAAGAAAAATTATTTTTTCATTAATTTAATATTTTGATGCTCCTTATCCCCTCTGCGGTCGGTGTAGCAGAATACAAAACTTGGCTGCGCGGACTGGCGTAGGGCAGAAAGTCCACCAAAGCCAGCGACGACGCGGGATGCGGTGACTGGAAAGCATTTCGCGATTCGTTTAACATCCAGCAGATCGACCAAAACCGGCCGCGGTGATCGATCTCCAGCCGAGAGAACGAAGTATCGCTGGAAAGGCTCTCCGATGTTCGAGGCCGACCATTCAACGCGGACCTTCGTCCCTCCACGGCAGAAGCTCGACCTGGACGAGGAACAATGCGAGCTGCTGACCTGGTTCTTGAGTCACCTCGCCGCCACTAAAGCTGGTCGCCGGATAGGCGCACCGCACCCCACTGGGGATACATGGTGTTAGAGTAGATAGGATGCTAGACTTGCCATATAGCAAAAGCTGGGAGACGTGAAGGGAGATTGCCCGCTGCTTCGACTGCGTATGCCGCCGGCGATCCCCTACATGGTTAGGAAAAGCAGAGAGGACGACCCGGAGTGGCAGATGCCAAAAAGCTGGAGAAGAGGTACGGCTTGGCCGATGCCCCGAATGGCGCACACCTCCGCTGTGGGGCGTCGGCGATTAGGCCCGCTACTTTCACGACGGCCGGTCCGACACGCTCGACGACGCGATCCGGAGACATGACGGAGAAGAAGAAAAGAACGAGACTAGGTACAGCAAGCTCGCCTCAACCGAGCGCGCGGGAAGAGCTCTCGGGCTTGCGCAAGAGCTCTCGGCTTGCGCTGAGGACCCTCCATGACCGGTCCTGAATTCGAGACGCGGGCCTACGGCGACAGTGACGATACGAAACTGGATGGATTACTCTCGCGCTGGAGGGAGCTGCGCGACCAAGGCCAGGACGTTTCGGCGCAAGAGGTCTGCTCGACGTGTCCCGAGCTGGCGGACGAGCTGGCCCGACGGATCGAGGCTTTGCGCCGGCTTGAGCCCGTGCTGCCCGAGACGGATTTGGGCCCTGTTAGCTCGGACGTGCTGCCGGCCCCTGTCGCGAGCCGGCAAGCGGCGCTCGCGCGTGCCGAGTTTCTCAACCTTCGCTACCACGCCTCAGGCGGGCTCGGGGAAGTGTACCTCGCCCACAATTCCGAGCTGAACCGGGACGTCGCGCTCAAATTCCTCAAGCCGGATCGGTCGCACGACGAAGACAGCCTTCGGCGGTTTCTTCAGGAGGCTGAGGTCACGGGCCGCTTGGAGCACCCGGGCGTGGTTCCGATTTACGCGCTCGGGACCGATAGCCACGGTTCGCCCTGCTACGCCATGCGGTTCATTCACGGCGAGACGCTCCAGAACGCAATTGACGCGTTCCATGAGGCGGAATCGCCCCGGCGCCAGCCAACGGAGCGGTCGCTTGCCCTGCGCGAGCTCTTGAATCGGTTTATCTCGATTTGCAGCACGGTTGCCTATGCTCACAGTCGCGGAATCCTTCACCGCGATTTGAAGCCGCAAAACGTGATGCTGGGCAAATATGACGAGACCCTCGTCGTGGATTGGGGGTTGGCCAAGCCGATTTCGAGCGACGGCCCTGCCCTGCCGGCGGACGAGGAGAAGCTGACGCCGATCTCGGGCAGCGGATACGGCACGCCGACTGTCGGCGTGGTGGGAACACTCAGCTACATGAGCCCCGAGCAGGCGCAGGCGCGCCGGGACGTGGTCGGCCCGGCGAGCGACATATTCAGCCTGGGGGCGATCCTCTACGCGATTCTGACCGGGCGAGCGCCGTACCAGGGGAAGACCCTCGGCGAAATCTTTGAGCGCGTTGAGCGGTGCCAGTTCCCTGAGCCACGGCAGCTTCGGTCGCGGGTGCCCCGGGCACTCGAGGCGATCTGCTTGAAGGCAATGGCCGCGGCGCCGGAGGGCCGATACGCGACGGCGATTGACCTGGCTTCAGAAGTCAGGCGGTGGCTGGCTGATGAGCCGGTTCTGGCTCTTCGAGAGCCGCTGCCCGCTCAAGTCTGGCGCTGGGTTCGCGGGCACAAGACGCTGGTCGCCGCATGCCTGGTTCTTCTGGTTTCGGCCGTCGTCGGCCTGGCAATCAACGACCGGATCGTCCGTCAGGAACGCGACCTGGCCGAGCGGGCTCGCGACCAGGCGCTCGCCGCGGAAGGCCGCGCCGTCAAGGCGCGAATTGACGCGGAAGCCGCGCGGCAAGAGGAAGCGACGGCCCGCGCCCTTGCCGATACGAATTCGGCGTTCGCCCGCAAAGCTGTCGATGATATGTTCATCTACGTTGCCGAAGAGCGCTTTACTCGCGTTCCGGGCGTCGTCCTCATGCGAAAAGAAATCGTCCAGCGGGCGCTTGCGTATTACCGCGACTTCCTCAAACTGCGCCCACACGACCGTGAAGTCCGCAGACAGACCGCGCTGATTCTCGAGCGGCTCGCCAATATCGAGCGGATGACCAACAGCTTTGATTCCGCGTTCGGCCATTACGCCGAGGCCGAAACGCTGTATAAAAGGCTCTTCGAGGAGTTTCCGAGCGATGAGACAATCGGGGACGGTCTGGCCGCCCTCGAACGCGACTTTGCCGAAGCGCTCAGGATGAACTGGCAGCTCACGGAGGCATTTCCGGTGTTTGCCGAGGCGCTGAAGCTCGCTCGCGCCCGGCACGACGCGAAGGCGGATGACCCCGACCGTCGGCGCACGCTCGCTTCGATTTTGAGCGATTACGGGGTCGCGCTGGGTCAGGCAGAACGCGTCGCGGAAGGTCTCCCGCGGTGTGATGAAGCGGTTGCGCTGTTCGCTGGGCTCAACAGAATGGAGCCGCTTCACAACCCACAGCTCGATCCGCTGCTGCTCTTGATGTCGCTCGTTGAACGGGCGCCGCTTCAGCGCGACGCACGAATGGCCGATCACGCGCTCCGGGCACTTGAAGAGGCGGAACAGATCGCCCGCAAGCGGCTGGCGATGCGCGCACACGCGGGCGATCCCAACTTCCTGTACTACCTGGCTGCTGCGCTCTGCGAGCGCGGGTTGATCCTGCTCGAGATGACAGGCAAGCTCAGGGACGCCGAGAAAGCCTTTGGAGAGTCCGATCGCCTGTTAGCGACGCTCCGGAAGAACTACACCGCGATCAGTTTCTATCCCCCCAAGCACGCCGAGGCTCTGAGCGGCCGCGGCGCCGCGCTTGCCGCGCTCGGCTCACTGGGCGAAGCCGAGGCCGCCTGTCGAGCCGCGCAGGCTTTGCTCGAACCCCTCGTCCAGAAGTCCCCAAGAGACAGCAGTGCCGCGTGCCTGCTCGCGCGCACTCTTTCTCGCCGCGCCGACATCGCGTGGAAACGGAACGACCGCGACGCCGCGAAAAAGCTGTGGGATGACGCCATCGCCCGGTGCGAGCTCGCTGTCAAACAGCCTGGTGGCAGTCCTCGCGCTGCGAAGCTCCTCGAGCGTATACGCGACGAACGAAAACGCGAAGCGGGGTCGGCGCAAGCTGACTTGGTTGTCCCTACGGACGCCGTTCAGGGTCGAGCATCTCGAACTGCGTAATACGCACAGTCTGGTTGGGAAAACGGGCGACAATTTCGAGCTTACCCCCCATAGCCTCAATAAAGCCTCGCAATGTGCTCAGGTACATGTCGGTGCGCCGCTCGAGCTTCGACACGGCCGCTTGCTTGATGTGAAGCTGTTTTGCAACTTCCACTTGGGAGCGCTCGCGAGCCTCTCGCAACTGGCGCAACGTCGCCTCCTCGGCGATCAACTCCGCCGTCCGTTTTCTGATAGCTTTCTGCTCTTTCTTGGGCAGTTTCGCCACGAAATCGTCTAGTCGAATTGCCATAACAACCTCACTGCTCTAAGCGTTTGAGGTGCCGCCGAAACCGCTCGTCGGCGATTGGAAGGTGCTTTTTGTACCAACGTTTGTCGCCCCGCTTATTGCCCCCAACCACAAGAATTGCCACACGACGGGGGTCAAACGCGAAGAGAATACGCCAGGGATCGCCCCGAAACTGCACTCGCAATTCCTTCATGTTGGGAAAGTCGGAATCCTCAAGCGTATCGACGTAGGGCCTGCCGAGCTGCGGCCCATGCTCTCTCAACAAGTTTGCGTGGCCGACTATCTCAGCCCGCAAACTAGCCTCCAGCCCGGCAAGCCATGCGGCGGAATCGTCGTCAAGTTGTACATCCCATTCCATCGGGAACTCCTATTCCATACAGGGAATATATTCTCTGCGCGGAATAGTGTCAAGTTCCGAACGACGGCGAGGAACTCACGCTTGACTTCGCTGCTCCAAAGGCATCCCGTTCTGCTGGTCCCACGCGGATGTGTTAACGCGCTTCGTCCGAAACAGCCGTAACGAACGAGCCCGCCGCAGTTGATACATCAACCCCGGCACGAAGAAACCCAGCCCCGAAGCCACTCCAAACATCGTGATCGCAAATCGTGGCCATGCCGCCATCAAGCCCGCGGTCAGGAACATCCCGGCGGCCGGTATGTAGAACATTCCGGAGAGAATCCCCGCCTTGATCAGGAACACCATTCCACCGAAGACCGCCAGTACCGGCGAAAGCGCCAGCACCGGAAGGCCCAGTATCATCTCGATCAAGAACAGCAACGAGCAGCCGATCATGCTGGCGCCCCAGACGTGGGCAATCTGACGCTCGACAAACGTCACCGGTCCGCCGCGATGGCGCAACCACCAGAAGATGGCTGCCCAGGCACTGAAGCCGACGGTCCAGATCAGTAAATAAGGCCCCGGTGATTTGACGCCGCGCTCTTGCAGGAAATTGGTCAAGAGGCAGAGCAACAGCACCACGACGCTGTGCCAGATCCAGAGAAGGCCCCAGTTCTCGAGCACGGCCGCGTGATGCGTCTCGCGCAGAGCACGACTGACGACGGTGGTCAGCCGTCCCGAGCGGGCCGAGATCGGCTCGCCGGCCAGGTAAGCCTCCAGATCTGAAGCCAGAGCGGCGGCGCTCGAATACCGCAGATCAGCGGGTTTCTGCAAACACTTGAGCGAGATCATTTCCAGGTCGCGGTCGACTCGCGGGTTGAGCAGCCGTGGCGGCAGTGGATCCTGCTCCAGAACGAGGAAAACGGTATCAATCGCCGTGGCGGCCTGAAACGGCGGGCGGCCGGTGAGCATCTGGTAGAGGATGGCTCCCAGGCTGTAGACGTCGCTGGCCGGTCCGATCCGGCCCCGGCCCATGCCGACCTGCTCGGGTGCCATGTAGCCGGGCGTGCCGACAATGGCACCGGAGGAAGTCAGGTCGAGATCCACGTCGAGCCGTTTGGCGAGACCGAAGTCGGCGACGTGAGGCATTCCGTCGCGGTCGACCAGGATGTTTGACGGCTTCAGATCGCGATGAAGCACGCCGCGCCGGTGCGCGTAATCCACCGCACGAGCAATCGGCGCCAGCAGAGCGGCCGCGTCGCGAGGCGGGATGGGGCCCTCGGCAAGCCGCCGCGAGAGTGACTGGCCCTCGATCAACCTCATGATGAAATACGGTTGGCCTTCATGATCGCCGACGGCATATACCGGGACGATGTGGGGATGATCGAGCGCAGCGGCCGAGCTCGCCTCGGCGCGGAAACGGGCCAGATCAATTGGCGAGGCAACCGCCGCATCGCGAAGGATCTTGAGTGCCACGATTCGATCCAGCCTGGATTGGCGGGCGCGATAGACCACGCCCATGCCGCCGCGCCCCAATTCTTCGAGGACCTCGCAATCACCGATGCGGGGCGGTGGGATACCCGGCGTCACCAGGTTGGCGGGCGAGTGGTCCATCGTGATGTCGGCATTTTCAGCAGTCCGCGCGAGATCGTCCGCGATCTGCGCGGTCGCCCATAATTCACGGAGCTCGTCCGCCATCTCGGGATGCTCGCGAGCGATTGAATCGACGTCCGCAACCTGGCCCATTGCGGTTTTTTCGGTCATCTCAGCGAGAAGGCGGGCAAGATGATCGTCACGGGTACAGGGTGCGGGCTCAGGGTGTGCGGAGCTCATGGTCATGGTTCCTGATCGGGCCGCCTGGCGAGGACGTCGCGCAGCCGTCGCAGAGCGCGAAGATAGCGCATGCCGGCGGCGGGCTCGCTCAAGCCCAGAGCGTCGGCGCTTTCCGCGTTGGTCAAGTGCTCGAAGTGCCGCATGATGAGGATCTCGCGGTCGTCTTCGCCGAGGTCGCCAAGCGCAATTTGAAACCGATCGACCAGCTCGCGGCGGATCGCGTCGGCCGCCGGTGTGAGCCCCTGATCGCGAAGCGCACTCGCAAGATCCATCGACGACCGATCGAGAAACTCTCTGGCGGTGATGGATCGCTCGCGATCGATGCTGCGTCGTCCGGCCACGCGGTGGCGCCGGTGCACATCAATGAGCTGATCGCGGGCGATTTGCCTGAGCCAGGCCTGAAACGGCATGGGCGGCCGGCGCAGGTAATCCGCCAGGCGGCGGCTGGCCTCGAGCAAGACGCTCTGCACCACGTCGCTCGCGTCCTCGCGTCGATTGAGGGCGCGATCGAGACGCATCGCAATGATGCGCCGCAGCGGCTCACGGTGGCAAGCCAGCAGCTTATCGATCGCCGACGGGTCGTTAGCCGCCGCATCTTCGAGCATCGCGCGGGTTTCTGTTGCGTCAGGCCACATCAACGGTGAATCCGAATCCAGTGATCCGAGAAGAGAATACCCTGTCCGGCGTCCTTCCGCGGCATGTGGCATTCGACGCATCGCGATTGAGCAGACACCGGGCAAGTATGCGCCGGTTTTGCCAGAGCCTCCGGTCTGGGCGCGCTCGGGCCCCCATGACAGGTGAGGCACGTCTGGTCATACGCAGGGCGATCAGGCGAGACGCGTGCGTGGGGATCGTGGCAGGTGACGCAACTGAACGCGCCGGCGCTTTTCTGGTAGCACTTCGACTGCACGATTCCAACTGGCTGGAAGCGCACCAGATTCGGGTCGTCAGGATTGATCCGGCCGGCCTGTGAGGCCGACGGCAGGCGGTGGCAGCTTCCGCACATCGTGACGAGCTGCGCGGCCGTGTAGTGATCGGGGCCGAAGGGGAGCATCAGCTCGGTTTCCGGGGCATGCCTTCGCGCGGCGGCGACGTGGGCTTTGGCCGGCCCGTGGCAGCGCTCGCACGAGACGTTCGGAATCATCGTATTCTCGTCGAACCGCTGCTCGTCGTCGCCGGCGGCAAGCTGCGTGGCGTGGCAGCGGAAGCACTCGCGAGCAATTTTGGGCGGAAGCTCGCCACCGTAGGGCGTGAGCCCCGGCGGAGCCGGCCGCGTGTCGTGACCGGGCGTGATGCCCAGGCCGCTCTTGCCGTCTTGCCGGTGGTAATACGTGAGCCGGTGCTCAAGAACATGAGGGATCTTGTGGTCGATCACGCTGACAAAAGTCACCGCATGGTGCCCGGAGCCGATGGCGTAATCGGCGATCCATTGCCGGATCTCGCTCGCCGCAGTGCGCGCGATGTGCAGCTCACCCTTTTCATGCCGGTAGTTCCAGGTGACACCGGCGATCTCGGGATCGGCTTGTGTGGTGCCGTCGAGCCGGTGTGAGATCTCGAGGCGCCCGGCCGGCCGCAGAGTCAACGCGTGCCCGGACCGCGAATGCATGGCGCTCTCGGCCGGATGACACTCCGCACACACACGCGAGCCGATGTAAGGGTCGGCCACGAATCGCCCCTCGGGCGGAAACGGCCGGTCAAAAGTGATCAGCCTGATCACGCTCGATGGACTCACCCGGATATTGGCGGCTTCTGGGGGCGCGGCTCTTCCGGCAACGAACACCAGCCAGACCACCGCCGAGACAAGCAGCGTAAGCCCTGCGAGCAGTACGGCGACTTGTGGCCTCGACGCGGTCCTGGCGGGCTTGTTGTTTGGCATGGTTTTCAGGATCGCGCCTCCTCGAGCGAGACAGCGGCGGGCTCCTGCTTTCTGAACTCCGTTCTTGCCAATGGGTCCGATTGCGGGCTCCGGCTCGAGCGTAACGATTTCATTAGAGCAAGGCCGGCGACGTGGGACAATCAGTGTGCCTGCCGCCGCGGGCCGCCGTCGAACTGCCGCCTGACCCCTCTTCCAGTCGTTCCAAACAGTATGGTAAGATCAAGTCAGTAGGAACGCTCCCGCTCGGTTGGCCGTCCCCGCGAGGCTGACGGGCGGTGCCGCCTGAAGGGTTCCGGCCTCGGGACTGGCCGCTGCAGCCCGCGTCTCCTCTCTGTCAGCACTCGCCACTCTCGGCGACTTCCCCTCCCCGGGTGGACCACCTCCATGTCTGACGATAAAGATCTCTTCGCTGAAGAGCAGTCCATGGTCACGATGAGCTTCGGTGAGCACATCGAAGAATTGCGCGTTCGATTGATCCTGGCCCTCCTCGGCTTGTTTGTCGGAGTGCTCATCGTCTTCGTTCCCCCGCTCAACATCGGCTGGCAAGTCATGAAGAAAATGGAGCAGCCCGCCAAGGTCGCTCTGGATGAGTTTTATACAGCCGAATACAAGAAAAAGGCTGAAAAAGCCGAGGCAGAGAAGGCGGCCGGCAGAGGATTCAGTCCTCGCCTGGAAGGTGTCGTGGAGGCGGACGGGCTCATCGCCGAGCTCCGGAAAATCGCTCCCAAGCTCGAACTTCCCGAACCGGAATCGCTCAAAGGCACCACGCTCAAACTCTCCATGCAGTTCTTCGAGGCTGGCGTGATCGAGATGAATAAGGGAACGATCGTCCAGATCGACCAGAGCCTGGTCTCACTCGCTCCTCTCGAGACGCTCACCATATTCTTCATGGTCTGCCTGGTCTCCGGCCTGGTGCTGGCGAGCCCGTGGGTCTTTTATCAGATCTGGGCATTCGTTGCCGCCGGGCTCTATCGCCACGAACGCCACTACGTCACGAAGTACCTGCCGTTTTCGCTGGGGTTGTTTCTTGCGGGAGTCTTTCTCTGCTTCTTCCTGGTGCTTGCCCATCACCCTCAAGTTCCTGTTGCAGTTCAACGTCTGGCTGGGTGTAGCCCCCACGCTACGACTGAGCGACTGGATGGGGTTCGCGACGATCCTGCCCCTCGTTTTTGGCGTATCGTTCCAGACGCCGCTCGTGATGTTGTTTCTCGAGCGAATCAACATCTTCACGGTGCAGGATTTCCGGGCGAAGCGCAAGATCGCGATCCTGGTCATCACGATCACGGCCGCCGTGATCACGCCGGGGCAGGACCCATTCAGCATGGTGCTGCTGGCAATCCCGATGATCCTGCTCTATGAGCTTGGAATCGTCATGATTATCAGCGGCCGTCGCAAACCGCTGCCGGGCGATTGATTGATCGCGAATGTAACGAGGGCTCGCGACGATGACGCTCCATCGCCCAGGAAAGGTCTACCTGGTCGGAGCCGGGCCAGGTGACCCAGGGCTTCTGACCCGCCGGGGCGAAGCCCTGCTCGCTGCCGCCGAGGTGGTCGTTTACGACCATCTTGCGTGCGCTGCGCCTTCTCGATCTGGCCCCGGAACAGGCCCTGCGGATTTGCGTGGGCAAGTCAATCGGCCATTGCAGCCTACCACAGGATCAAATCAACGCACTCTTAATCGAGCATGCGAGGGCGGGGCTGCAGGTCGTGCGGCTGAAAGGGCGGAGACCCGCTGGTGTTCGGCCGCGGCGCCGAGGAGGCGCTTGCGCTGGCAGCGGCAGGTGTCTCGTTCGAGATTGTTCCGGGGGTGACCGCCGGTGTCGGCGTGACGGCATACGCGGGTATTCCGGTAACCCACCGTGCGGCCGCCTCGGCCGTCGCATTTGTGACCGGTCACGGCGACCCTGAATCCGACGAGGAGCATGGCCGGTTGGATTGGGCCGCACTGGCCCGCTTCCCGGGCACGCTGGTGGTTTACATGGGAGTCACTCACCTGGCGGCCATCTGCCGAACTTTGCTCAGGCTGGGCAAGCCTGCCGATACGCCGGCGGCCGTCGTCGAGTGGGGCACGATGGCCGTTCAGCGCACTCGAGTCCGCAACCTTGGCAACGATCGCCGAAGCTGCGCAGCAAAGCATCGGTGCACCCCCCTGCTCTCCTGATCGTCGGAGCGGTGGTCGCGCTGCGTGAGGAGCTCACCTGGTTTGAGAGCCTCCCGCTCTTCGGGCAGCGAATTCTCGTCACCCGGCCTCGCGACGAGGGCAACCGGGCGGCGGCCGCACTCGAAAGCTCGGCGCGGAGGTGCTGCTGGCTCCAACCATCGAGGTGCGGCCGATCTCGGACCCGGCGCCGCTGGATGCGCGCGATCGACCGCCTCGCGAATCTACAACTGGCTGGTGTTCACCTCGGCCAACGGCGTGCGATTTTTCATGGAGCGGCTCATCGAAACGAGGACGCGACCTCCGGGTAATGGGACATCTTAAAGCTCGCTGCAATCGGTCCGGCAACTGCGGAGGCCCTGGCCAACTTTCATTTGCAGCGCTGATCTGGTTCCCGAAACGTTTCGTTCCGAGGCTCTGGCGGCCGCACTGCGGCCGCATGTGCCGGGAGGAAGAATTCTGCTCGCCCGCGCCGATCGCGGACGCACCGTGCTCAAGGATGAGCTTGAACAACTGGCCGATGTCGACCAGGTCGCCGTTTATCACAACACGGACGCCGATGCTCTCTGCGAGTCTGCCCTGGAGCGGATCAGGGAGGGCACGATTGACTGGATCACCCTGACAAGCCCCGCCATCGCGGCTCGGCTGCACGGACTCTTGCCGCAGGACCTGCGCGACCGGCATGGTAAAGGGAATTCGCCTCGCCAGCTTGAGCCCAGTCACCACGGAGGCCGCGCGGTCGGTCGGTTGGAACATCGCCGCCGAAGCGGCTCGAATACACGTGGGACGGGCTGGTCCAGGCGATTGTGCAGCAGGTGGCACGAGAGCGCAAGCCATTCTCAGCATAGGGATTAGAGTACAACGGATCGCATGGTCGCGCCGTGCTTTCGGGACCACGCGCCGCACGGTGCAATCCGTTTCGAGACGTTCTTGCTTAGCGAAGCTCGAGTATGGTCTCGACACCCTGCCAGAGCAGGAAGCCCGACCCGAGGATGAACATGATGTCCATGCCGATGTTTCGTCCGAAGATGCCGGCGGCCAGGTCGAGCAAGAAGACCAGGCAGACGATGCCTGCCACTCCGATTGCTGAGTAGGTGATGATCTTCTGGGTCTCCATCGCTCCTCCGCTCTTCGGGACAAAGGGCCTGATAGGAACAATTTACCACAATTCTGCGGCCGGAAGAGTCAGGAGCCGCAGAAACACCACGATCGAGAGATTCTGCGGTTGCTCAAGCGACCGTTCCCCGGCGAAGACGGGGTCTCACCCACGTCCGCCCGAGGAGGCTGCCGGGTCCGATCACTTGATTTCAATTCGGCGGGCCCGCACGCGATCGGCCTTGGGCAACAGAATTCGCAAGACGCCATTCTTCAGCTCCGCCGTGATTCGGTCGCGGTCGACTTCGTCGCTCAAGATGAAGGAGCGGTGGAAATCACCCGGGCGAAATTCCTCGTGAATGAGCCGTCGTGTCTTGTGGCAATGCGGCTCAATCCGAGCATACAGATTGAGGACGTTATCCTCGAGCTGGACATGCAGACCTCCCTCGGTCGCGCCGGGAATATCGGCCTCGAGGATCAAGCCATCGGGGCTTTCGTGGATGTCGATCGGCGGTGTATAAGTCTCTCGAGCGGGTTGAGCGTCTTGCTCGGCCGCTGAGCGAGGCGAGGAAAGCTCGCGTCGGCCCGTCTCGACGCTCACCTGAACCTGACGCTGATCAATATTGGTTCCCTCAGCGCTCATCGCTGCATCACTCCCGCGTTCATAACTTGCTTTTCGTGTTCCGTTTATCAGCCAAGACCGATGAACTTCTTCTAGCCGGCAGGGCCCGCGGCAGTCACGGCGATACGGCGTGGCCTGGCACTCTCGGCTTTCGGCAAGCTCACGGTAAGGATCCCGTCGGCGAACGAGGCTCCCACCTGGGTGGTGTCAACCCGGTCCGGAAGGGTGATCGTTCGGACCCACCGACCCATCGGCCGTTCTTGCCGGCGATAACTGTCATCCTTGATGCCCTCGGCCCGCTTCCGCTCACCTCGAATCGTCAGGGTTTCGCCGGCAATTGTCAGCTCGATGTCGGCCGGCGTCATCCCCGGCAATTGCATCGACAAGAAATACCGATCGCCCGCGTCATGCACGTTCAAGGTGGATAGGCCTGCACTCGCCGCACCGACTGGAACGGGTCGAGCGAGACGATCAGACGCTCCATCTCCCGATGGAGCTCCCGAATCGGATCCCACCTCTGCCAGGGGTGGCTATTCATGCACGCTCCTTTCCCCCGCAACGGCATTGCACGGCTGCCGTGTTTATTTGTTCTTGGCGTAAGCTCTTATCGCTCTTTAACGCCATTCGTAGAACACAGTCGCAGACGTTGTGCCAATTTGACTGGAGCACGCAGACTTCGGGATGCGATTCTTACTAACTATTGATCACAGATAAGTTTAGAACACGCAAGCCCTGTCCTGATTATCCAGTTCGACCCGCTTTTGGCAGTCGGGTGCTTGCCAAATTGGCAACAACGGCCCGTCCCGGCAGACGGGGCTTACTGCCGAAATGGCAGGACGGGTAAGGCTTGCGTGTTCATGCTCGCCTACAACAGGCCGGCAGTGCGAGTGCGATTCACCAGTCGACGACGAGGTTACGGAAGGAGATCAATCGCTCGGGTCCCGGATCGAACATCAGCCATTCAGTTGTTGCGTCAGCGTTCAGGATTGCTGATGACTTTCGGCCATCGATCCAGAGTGCAAGGTCGGATTCTTCACGTCGCAGCCGGATTTGGTGCCATGTTTCGGCGAGTCGAGACGGATTTGAGAGCGGATCAACCGGCCGGCTTGGCGATGAATCAATCGAGAGCGGGTGCCCCGCAACGCGGATCAGTGCCAGTTGGTCCGTGCTCGAGAGGACCTCGAACCGCAGGTCGAAACGGGATGAAAGTGCAACCGGCATGTGGTGCGGAAGACCGCGACCACGCGAACTGAGCACAGGCGGCGCGGCGACAAATTCGCTGACACGGAACGGTTCGCTCACGCCGCTGTCCTCGCTGCTTTGCGGTTGCTCGATCGCGTGAGCGTGTGGCCAGCGGATGCAGATGCAGGCTGATGCCAGCGAGGCCACGAACACGACAAGCCGCAATGACCAGGACCATCGGCGTGGTAGATGTCGCTCGACCGGAAACGGGCAATGTAGAAGCATCAGGATTCGCTGGAACAGCGGCGATTGCCGGTGGCGTTTTCCGGTCGAAGCCAGGATCGGAACGGGGTGCCGGCCCAGCCGCTCTGGTGCGCAGCAGCGGCACGAGAATCAGCCAGCGACAAGAGCGACGCCGCGTAGTCCTTCGACGTGCCGTAGCCTTGCGAGGCGGCATGATCAGCGATGAACTCTTGATCGATGATCAATTGGGAGCGCAACCACCAGACATGGGGCAGGAAGAACCAGATCGATTGTGCGAGACTGGCGATCGTGCCGAACCACGCGTCAGATTGGGCGGCATGAGCAAGCTCGTGGAGCAGGCTCAACTTGCAGATCTCCGCGCTCGCTTCGGGCTCTTCGTATGACGCTGGGATCAGAATGGTCGTGCGGCGCAGACCAACCAGCACCGGCCGTTGGACGATTGATGAAACTCGTACGTCGGGGCGTGCCCGCTTCTCAGTCCACATCGCGGAGAGTGCATCATAGACGAGCTTGCGTTCGTGGTGACGGCTCTCGGGAATGGCGCAACAGCCAACGAACTCCCCAGAAGCCCAGCAAGACCCACGCGGCGCCAGTGATCGCCACCGTGAGCACGATCAAAGTCAAGCTTCGCGGCAGCCAGCGACCGGCCCACGCCGCGTAGTCTCCTTTGAAGATCGTGATCGACGAGTGGACGCGTTCTGCCCGCGGCTGGTCTTGAAGGCGAGCTTGCTCGTGAGTGCTCGAATCGATGGCCGGCTGAAAGACGGGGGCAGCAAATCGGACTGAAGTATCAAGTCCAGGACGTCAACTCGCGGTAGCGGCAACATCGCAACCACCGGAAGAATCGCCAGAGCAGCCAGCAACGACGAGCGCACAATGAGCAACCGGCGAGACGGTTGGCGGCAGAGAAGCATTGCGCAGGACCACCACGCTCAGAAAGAGCCCGGTGGAAAGCGCCGCATCAAAGAGGATGAGGCCGGTGCGATCAAGCCACATCCACATGGAGAGAGCCCCGAATCTGCGCGAAGAAGTTCGACACAGCGACCGCGAACGGACCGAGGAAAACATGCAACCGCGCGCGAATAAAACCGTCGCCGGAAGTTGCACTCGTTTCCGTCCGCAGTCACTCTATCTTAATTTGCGCCGATCCTTGAATCTCTTCAAGTCTCAGGAGCGACAATCTTTTCCGCATTCTCGGGTTTCAGGAACGACTGCTGCTGGGCTTCGTCAATCATCGCGCGAAGGCGATCCAACTCCTCCGGTGTCGGAGATTTGGATCCCAGCAAGGCAACCATGACCCGGTCGAGCGCGCCATCAAAAACGCGATCGACGAATCGTTTGGTCAGCTCTCCGATCGTCCTTTCGGACGATTTCTTCGGGATGTAGACGAACGTTCGCCCCTCTACGACATGTCGGACCAGGCCCTTTTTCTCCTCCATGATGTTAAGCAAGGTCTGTACGGTGCTGTAAGCAACCGGACCCGCAGCCCGGTTCAAGTCTTCCTGCACCTCGCGCACACTCGCCCGGTCGCGAGCCCAGAGAATCTTCATGATCTCTAGCTCGCGATCGGTTACCATCGACGTCTTACGCATCGTTGTCACTCTCCGCCAAATAACGAGAAAAACGGGAATAATCATGCACGTAACGTAACGTGCTCCATCACACTACGCAACCCGAAGCAACTCGGAATTCCGAAAATACAACGCCGCGCCGATGCCGGCCGCCAAATCGGTTCTGAAATGACTGGAATCGGTGTGAATCAGTCCGCATCTGAAGCGGACCATCTGGTCATTTTGAGATTGCCGAGGAGTTAAATTAGATAAAATGAGTTGATAAAACTATTTGCATTGCTCGGGAAAGAATTGCGAGCTTGGGCGAGATGGGTCACCTGGTAGTATCAGGCCGGTCGGGCCTTCGGAACCCCGGCAACTCATGGTACGCGCTGATGCGGCTGGAGCGTCTGGCGTCTGCCTGTCGCTGTGATGCGGTCGTCTGCTAAAATCCTGCTCAGTAGCGACCGACCGGCGCGGGCCCGAACAGGTGCGCACGGATCGCCAGGTCCAACCATGTGGGGCGAGATTACCATCATCGTCGCATGAAGAGACGTAACTCATGACTCGGACTGGTGTGCAAGACGCCTCGTTACTGGCCCGGACCACGTCGGATGAATTCGTACGCTATTTCCGACACCTGGCGGAGCGCGTCGAAAAAGCGGCCCGGAGTGTTTCGGAGGAACAGTTCTGGAAGAAGCCGTTTCCGTTCGGCAACTCGATCGGCCACCTGGTGCTGCATCTGACGGGCAATCTGAACCACTACATCGGCGCGCTCATGGCCGGTACCGGCTACACTCGCCATCGCGAACATGAGTTTACCGACCCCGCTCGCCATCCCCGCGACCTTGTGCTGGCGCGGTTTCATGAGGCGATCGAGCTGGTTGTGCAGACACTTTCCAACCAGGACGACGCGGCATTTCTGACGCCCGTGGAAAATCAGCCACCCATCGAGACCCGCGTGGGGCTCTTTCTGGTTTGTGCCGCCCATTTGAACAATCACGTCGGCCAGATAAGCTACTTGGTGCAGGCGCTCCAGTCGAGCACCAACGAGCAACCCGTCTGGTAAGGGGATTCGGCCGGGTCTCGCATGGGCACCTCTGCGTGTCTCTCGAACCTCTTTTGGACGATCGGTCTCCAAGGAGGATACAGTGCGTCGGTCACGCGGAATTGCGTAGCTGCAACGTTCCCGATTCCCGCAGAGGTCCGAAATGATGAGTCTCGCGGAACTTCCCAAACAGTACGCTCCCCAGGACGCCCAGCGCCGCTGGTATCAGTTCTGGCTGGACAAAGGCTATTTCCACGCCGATGCAGCCAGTAGCCGCGAGCCGTATTGCATCGTCATCCCGCCGCCGAACGTCACCGGCGCGCTCCATCTGGGTCATGCCCTGAATAACACGTTGCAGGACATCCTGATCCGCTGGCGGCGGATGCAGGGCTACGAGGTGCTCTGGATGCCCGGCACCGACCATGCCGGCATCGCCACCCAGGCTGTGGTGGAGAAGCGTCTGCTGCAAGAGGAGAAGAAAAGCAGGCACGATATTGGCCGAGCGGCGCTGGTCGAGCGCATCTGGGCTTGGAAGGATGAATACGAAAAGCGCATCCTGTGCCAGCTTCGCCTGCTGGGATGCTCGTGCGACTGGGTACGCACTCGCTTCACCCTCGACGAGCTGTGCTCGCGGCAGTTCGGCGCACGTTCTTCAACCTCTTCAAAGCCGGCAAGGTATTTCGCGGCAAGCGGCTGGTGAACTGGGACACGCAGCTCCGCACCGCCGTCGCCGACGACGAGATCTACTACGAAGAAACACAGGGCCACTTGTGGACGATCAAGTATCCGGTTGCCGGCGGGGGGGCGGGAGAAGTCCTGCATATTGCGACAACCCGGCCCGAGACAATGCTGGGCGATACGGCCGTGGCCGTGCACCCCGACGATCCGCGGTACCGGCATTTGATCGGCAAGAGCGTCGACCTGCCGCTCACCGGCCGGCAGATTCCGGTAATCGCCGACGGCGTGCTGGTGGACCCTGCCTTCGGCACCGGCGTCGTGAAGGTGACTCCGGGCCACGACCCTAATGATTACCAGGCGGGGCTGCGCAATGGCCTGCCCATGATCAATCTCCTCAACCTGGATGGCACCTATAACGAGAGCGCCGGCAAGTATGCCGGCCTCGACCGGCTGGTCGTGCGCAAGCGAATCGTTGAAGATCTGAAAGAAGCGGGTTTTCTCGAGCGTATCGAGTCTTACACCGTTCGTCTCAATCACTCCGATCGCAGCAAGACGCCGATCGAGCCGTACCTTTCGGACCAGTGGTTCGTGCGCATGGGCGACGAGCCCGGCGGATCTGCCGGATTTGCTCAGCAGGCCATGGACGCGGTCACTTCCGGGCGCATCAACGTTCATCCTGCTCGCTACGCCAAAAGCTACCTCGACTGGCTGGGCGAAAAGCGCGACTGGTGCATCAGCCGGCAGCTCTGGTGGGGGCATCGCATCCCGATCTGGCACTGCGGCACCTGCACCGAGCCGGAGCTGGAGCGCGCCTTTGCCGGCCGTGATGACGTGGTGTGGCGTGCGGGTGAATCTGGAGGCTGGCTGGTCTGCGGCGAAGCCGACCTCCGCGGAGACGAGCTTGGCCCTGGGCACACGCTGGCTCAAGACCCCGACGTTCTCGACACCTGGTTCAGCTCGGCATTGTGGCCGCACTCGACTCTGGGATGGCCGGATGAAACGGTCGAGCTCAAAAGGTTCTATCCGACCAGCGTCCTCTCGACGGCACGCGACATCATCACCTTGTGGGTCGCCAGGATGGTGATCTTCGGCCTGTTCAATCGCGGTGACGTGCCGTTCCGCGATGTTTATATCCACCCGATCATCCAGGATGGAAAGGGCCGGCGGATGTCGAAGTCTGCCGGGAACGGGGTCGATCCCGTCGATATCATGGAGATTTACGGCGCTGACGCCCTGCGCTTCACTCTTGCCTCGGGCGCGACGGAAACGCAGGACTTGCGGATTCCGGTCGAGCCGCTCAAAGTCGCCGACGGTCGAGTCATCAATACGTCGGAGCGGTTCGAGCAAGGCCGCAACTTCGCCAACAAGTTCTGGAACGCCGCCCGGCTCGTGCTCATGAACCTCGAGGGATACAAGCCGGCCGGTCTCGAACCGCGACTCGCTGGCGATCGAGGACCGCTGGATCCTCGACCGATTGGACTGCACGATCGAGGAAGTGACCGCCGACTTCGAACAATTCCAGTTTGCCGAGGCTGCTCGTCGGCTGCGCGACTTCACCTGGGGCGACTTCTGCGACTGGTACCTCGAATTTGTGAAAGGACGGCTGCGCGACGATCAATCGAAGCCGGAGGCCCAGCGCGTGCTCGCGGCTGTGCTTGACTCGCTTTGCCGGTTGCTGCACCCGATCGTCCCGTTCGTGACCGAACAGGCGTGGCAAGGCTTGAACGCCTTCGCCGCACAGCGCGGGTTATCGCAGCCGGAGCCGGCTGCCGAAAGCGTCTGCATTGCGCCCTGGCCGCAACCGACCGGCTTCCGGGATGAAACGGCTCGCGAGACGGTAGGCTTGTGGTGCGAGGTGATCAAGGCCCTTCGCAATCTGAAGGCCGAGCGCAACGTGCCCAAGGAGGCGCGGATCGAGCCGATCCTGGTGGCGCATGGCGCCGTCGCGCAGAGACTGGCGCAGGGCGAGGCGTTCTTGAAGAGTCTATTGCCGGCTCTCTCCGTGAAGATCGTACCTGGAGTCGAGCGCCCGGCCGATTGTGCCGTGGCGGTCTTACCTGAAGTGGAGGTCATTCTGCCGCTCGAAGGCTTGATCGACCACGAGGCCGAGCGAGCCAAGCAGCGCAAGGCGCTGGCTGATTTCGAGCGGCAAATCGGCTCGCTCAAGACCAAGCTGAGCAATGAGTCTTACGTGGCGCGGGCACCGGCGGAAGTGGTTGCCCAGACGCGGGCCAAGCTCGCCGAGCTCGAGTCACAGCGCAACGCGGTGAGCAGCCTGTTGCAAGAGGTTTGAAAGGGCGCGACAGCCGACGTCTGTGTTGCGTTGACGCCTCGCGCCCGTCATCTATGATCGGAGCCATGCACTCGTTTTCCAGTTATCGGTGCAGATGGTGACGCGCTCGCCGAGCCGGAATTGTCCTTCCCTCCCTGAAAGAAAAGAAAAGGTGGTAGCGCCGTGGCGGTTCAGATGGAGCTCACGCGCATCATCATCAACGAGGCGAGCGACTCGCATATCATCTTTTTAAAAGAGGTGGATGGCGAGCGGATGTTTCCGATTGTAATCGGCCTGTTCGAGGCAACGAGCATCGACCGGCGCGTACGGAGCCAGCCGACACCACGTCCGCTGACGCACGACCTGCTGGCGAGCACGATCGATCTGCTGGGAGGTGACGTGCAGGACATTTATATCAATGAATTACGTGAGCACACATATTTTGCCAAGCTGCGGATCCGTCACGAGGGCGAGCTGGTGGAAGTGGACTCGCGGCCTTCTGATGCGATCGCGCTGGCGGTGACGGTGGATGTTCCGATCTTCGTCGCCGACGACATCCTGGACGAGGTAAGCGGGCAGTAAGAGTAGGTCAGGCTTTAGCCTGACGTATTTTTACAACATCGCCAGCCAGACGAATCCAACGGCGTGGTACCGGGTTTGAACTGTAGAACGCCAAGAGGAGGGGTGCCAGAGTGGTCGATTGGGACGGTCTTGAAAACCGTAGTAGGTGCAAGCCTACCGTGGGTTCGAATCCCACCCCCTCCGCTTTATCAAGATGCGACGACTCCCGGCCTGTGCATCCGGTCGCCTCGTCTTGCCGCCTCAAGCGCTCGGTCACGTCGACTTGTCGCCCTTGAGGCGATTGACGGTAATTGCTTCGACTTCCGTATCCTGCCGGCGTGGCGGAATGGCAGACGCTGAGGACTTAAAATCCTCTGGGGGTAACCCCGTGTGGGTTCGATTCCCACCGCCGGTATTGAACTTGCGACGAATTGCGGACGGGTACTTGCCTGACGGAGTTGGTGATACACCCGACGTCGCATTGGGGTGGCTTTGGCCGTTTCGCTGACCTTGAATGAGCAAATGTCGTTGATGCCGTGCGGTTTCCTCGCCGAATATGGGCTGGCGATGAACGCCTGGAAGACTCAGAATAATCACGCAGGTTTTTTTTGTCCCTGATCCGTAGCCTGGCGTAGCTCATTATTATCAGCGCGACCTCCGGGCATTGCGGCGGCTCGATGAGATTGTCTCCACCTCCGAAGGGGCGCCGACAGAGGCCCGGAAATGAGCGGCGGATCAATGACGGCGCCGGACGATGACCAGCTTGGGGCTGTCGTCGAGTCATTTCTCGACCGATTCCGGCGCGGCGAACAACCGGCCCTGACCGAGTTGATGGCACGGCACCCCGAGTTGGCCGGGCAGATTCGCGAGTTGATCCCGGCACTCGTCGAGCTGGAGCAGCACGTCGAACAGTCCGACGAGTTCAAGCCAGCGCCGGCACCTCTGAGAAAACTCAGTGATTCCTCTGAGGAAGGCCCACTGCCCAAGCGACTGGGCGACTATCTCATTATCCGGCGCATCGGCAGCGGCGGGATGGGGGTGGTGTACGAGGCCGAGCACGAGTCTTTGAAGAGCCGGGTGGCGCTGAAGGTCGTGCACCCGCGATTTCGGGCCGATCCCAAATACCTGCGGCGGTTTCACGCCGAGGCCCGTCTTGCGGCCGGGCTGCACCACACCAACATCGTGACCGTCTTCGACTACGGCGACCACGACGGTGTCTGTTATTACGCCATGCAGTATATCAAGGGCCAGCCCCTCGACCACGTGCTCTCTGGCATCCGTCGGCTTCGTGACGAGGAAACCCAGGCCGATTTCATCCCCGACCCCGCGACACTCGTCGCCGTCCGGACCGCGTCGCCGTCGGCCCGCTGTTCGCCCGCGATCGACGGACTGTTGACCGGCCGCTACAGAGCGGCTGCCCCGATGGTCGAGGCCATCCTGGATAGCGAGCCAATCGAGAAGAACCACTTGAGTCCCTCGCAAGAAGCCGGGGCATTCGCCGATCGGGCCGGATTGGCGGAGCCCGTCGCTGCTAAGCCTCCCTCGGCAGAATCCTCGTCGCTCTCCGGTTTGAGCGATCTGCGGTACTTTCACGAGATTGCGCGGGTTGGCGCCCAGGTGGCCGACGCCACGGAGTACGCGCATCGCCGTGGCGTGTTGCACCGCGACATCAAACCGTCGAACCTCTTGCTCGACGCGCTGGGCAATGTCTGGGTCACCGACTTCGGTTTGGCAAAGCTCGAAGAGGGGGACGACCAGTCGCTATCGCGTGAGCTGGTGGGAACGCTCCGCTACATGGCGCCGGAGCGGTTACGCGGAAAGTCGGATCGGCACTGCGACATTTACTCGTTGGGGGCAACACTCTACGAATTGCTGGCTCTGCGGCCGCCATTCGAAGACTCCGACCAGATCCGCCTGGTCGAGCGCATTCGCATCGACTCGCCGCTGCCGCCGCGGCAACTCGAACAGCGCATTCCACGCGACCTGGAAACAATCGTTCTGAAGGCACTCGCCAAGGACCCGACGGACCGATTTGCTTCGGCTGGCGAGCTGGCCGACGAATTGCGGCGGTTCCTCAATGGCCGGCCGATCCAGTCGCGGCCGGTGTCTGTCGTCGAGCAGTTATGGCGTTGGTGCAAGCGCGACCCGTGGCTGGCCGGCGCCAACATCGCCGCAGCCCTGCTGACGATCGTCCTGGCCATCGTTTCGAGCGCGGCCGCCGTCGTTTACTGGAAACAGGCCAGCGCGCTGCGAATCGAGCGCGGCCGATCGGAAGCGACGGCGCTGGACGCAAGGTGGCGTGCGGTCGACGCCTACACGGCCCAAGCTCGCGCCGGTAAATTCAGCCGCCGGCCTGGCCAGCGATTTGAAAGCCTCGATGCCGTGGGCCAGGCCATGAAGTTGCTCGACGGTCTCCCCCAGCGCCCGGAGACGACATCACGCCGCGACACGCTGCGCGATCTGGCGATTGCCTGCATGGCCCTACCCGACCTGAAACCCACCGGCACGGTCGTTGATCCGCCGAGCGGTGTCTACACGACTACCTTCGCCCCGAGAATGACACGGTACGCTCACATTTTCCGCGACGGTCGGGTCACCGTCCGCCGTTCTGGTGACAACATCGAAATCGCGGCGTTCAAGGCACCAGCCGTTCGCGACCTTTGGTTCTTGGGCTTCAGCCCCGACGGCCGCTACCTGGCGGCTTCGCAGACTCCCGTCGGCGGCCTGACGGTCTGGGACGTGGAAGAACACCGCGCCGCGCTCTCTGTTCCGGGTGACGTCGGACATGGCGTTCGATTCAGCCCGGACAGCCGACGCATCGTCGTGCGCGGTGATGCTGAAGTTCTTGATTTTAACCTGCCCAGCGGTCAGCTCGTCCGGCGCTGGCCGATACGCATGTTCACATTGGCCTTCCGTCCGGACGGCGCCCAGATCGCCTTGATTGACGTTGGGTCGAAGCGGCGCGTGTGTCGGATTCTCGACTGGGACACCGGCGCGCCTGTCCGAGCTTTCGAGCTGCCGACTGCTTCGGGCGAAATCGCCTGGAGCCCCGACGGCGCCACGCTCGCGACTTGCGGTGGAACGAAAATCCACCTCTGGGATACGGCGACAAGCATCCGTCGGGGAGTTCTCGAAGGCCAAAATACCAGCGGCGGTCTGGCCGCGGCCTTTCACCCCGCGGGGACGCTGCTGGCCAGCAACGGTTGGGAAGGAATGCTGCGCATTTGGGACCCGATTCTGTGTCGACCCGTACTCGACGTGGCCGGCGCCGGAGGCGTCCCGGTAAGCGCTAATGGACAGATCGTCATCGAACAAGTCGATAAGCTCGTGACTTATCAGATCGATCCGGCGCTCGAGTACCGGACGTTCGCCTTCGCGTCTCGCGAACCCGCCGGGTATGAGCGGCCGTCGGTGCGGTGTGACGGTCGTCTGCTCGCCGTTGGCACCGATCAGGGCGCGGCGCTCTGGGACCTGGCTCACGGCACCGAGCTGGCGTATCTGCCGATCGGCTATGCGGGGCATCTGTTATTTGATCGCTCGGGCGACTTGATCGTGAGCGGCTCGTTCGGCGTTCGGCGGTGGCCGATCGATCTTGACCTCGGCCGCGGCCGTCTCGAAATCGGTCCGTCCCGTCCCCTCGCGCTGCCGGCGGGAGATTGTGGGATCGCCACCGATGATTCGGGCCGGATCGTCGCCGCGGCTCACTATGACTATGCCTACGTGGTGACCCCTGACGGGACGAAACGTTTCGGCCCTCTGAATGACTGCCGAACTGTCGCCGTCAGTCCCGATGGGAAATGGTTGGCGACTGGCACGCACACGGCGAGTGAGCGCGCGCCAGGTCTGGCGCATCGCCGACCTTGCCAGGGTCGCCGAGCTACCCATAGATCATGGAACCGCGGTCGAATTCAGCCCCGACGGAAATTGGTTGAGGTCGATGTCTGCGCCTTCCCAACTCTGGGAAGTCGGCACCTGGCGGATGGCAAGGCAAATCGGTGATGAACACGGGTGTTTCTCGCCCGACGGTCGCCTGATCGCGGTCCAGGGTGTCAGCCGGCTGATCCGTCTCGTGGAAACGGATACGGGCCGCACGCTGGCGCGGCTGGAAAGCCCCGACCTGTGCCGGGGTTGGCCGGTTTTCAGCCCGGACGGGTCGCGGCTGGTTGTGTCCACACATGACGGCAGTGCCGCCCATGTTTGGGACTTGCGAACGATTCGGCGGCAACTCGCCGCGATGGGCCTCGACTGGGTTGCGCCTGCGTATCCTGATCAAGACCCCGCTGCCGTGTCCGTTCCGCCAATTAAGCACGTCGACATTCGCGATTTCTTTCTCACGACCGCCCGCGGTGCTGCACTGGCCATCGAAGGTCGATGGGAAGAGGCCGCTGCCGCCTACGGGCAAGCGTTTACATTCGGAAAATCGGACCAGGCGGATCGCTCGCTCGAGGGGGCAGTTCTCAAGCTGGCAGTGGGCGACGGGGCGGGATATCGATCAATCTGCCGGCAAATGCTCGACACTTATCACGGAAACAACGACTTGGGCTGGTATGTTTATGCGGCGCACGCGATTGTCCTCGATACCGACAGTCCCGCCGAACGGCTCCAGGCATTGCGCATGGCCGAGCGCCGCGCCAGGGAGTCGCCCGACGCGTATTCCGAGCACGTCATGGGTCTGGCTCTCTACCGCAACGGCCGATTTGCCGAGGCCGAGGCGCGGGAAATCGCCAACATCGCCCGTAATCGCGGCTGGCGATGCGAGGTTCTCGATCGCCTGGTCGTGGCCATGGCCCAGCAGGGGCTCGGCCATCACGAAGAAGCCCGGCGCTCGCTCGAACAGGCCGAGAAGTGGATCGCCGAGCAACGGCGCGATCGCCCCGGCGGCCCGGACCGCGCCGTGCCCGAGGGTTGGCTGTGGCGTGACGCCATCATGATGCAAATCCTGCTGCGCGAAGCCCGTGGCGTGATCCGTGCCGAGTCGCCAGAATTGCCGCGGGACGTCTTCGCCCCCGCCACCTGACCGCCGCGCGAGCGAGTCTCGGCCATTGGGAGCGCGGCGGCTCATCGCCGCTTTCGTCGCCCCCCAAAAAAACGCAAGCAAGCTTCCACAATCCACTTGCGTTGACGACGCGATATCGAGTCTTCGAATTCTGTCCCCATCCCTGTCCCAAACGCTCCTCCGAGCGCAGATCTCACCTAATTGGTACGTCGGATATCCGGCACTCTGCGATGACATCTACCAAAGAACGCGAACGCGCCGACGCTGAGGCCGCTTACGCGCCCTTTAGGGTCACCTGAAACAACTTGGGCGATTGCCTCACGTCACGAAGATGCACGGATGCCGGGTTTTCCTCCGCAAGAAGGGTTGTGCGATGCCGACACCTCGTGAGCCGGGCGCGAGCAGACTCCAGAGCGATTCTATTCACAGACTGAAGTTGAGCTTGAGACGAAAACGAGCCGCGAAAAAAATGAAACGGCGGCCGTTCCAGCCGGACTGGAGCGGCCTGGAGCCGCGGATGATGCTGGCGACGTTTCTGGTCACGACCACGGCCGACTCGGGCTCGAGCCCCCTGTCGCTCAGGCAGGCAATCATCGATTCCGATGCGACGCCGGGGTTGAACACCATCGACTTCAGCATCGGCGCGGTGGGCAGTCAGCAGACGATCACCCCAGCGACGGCGCTGCCCGAGTATCACCAACCCCGTGTTCATTGACGGTTGGAGCCAGGGGGGGGCCGGCTATACCGGTGTGCCATTGATCGTGATCGACGGTACCAGCGCCGGCTCCGGCTCTGACGGCCTCGATCTCGATACGGGTTCCGATGGCAGCACCATCCGCGGGCTCGTGATCAACGACTTCGGTGGCGCGGGCATCTCGATCACGACGAGCGGCAACTTGGTGGAAAGTTCCTTTATCGGGACCGACGTCTCGGGGGCGGTGGCGGCAGCCAATGGAACGGGCGTGGAGATCGCGAGCGGCGGCGAGAACAACACGATTGGCGGCACGACGATCATCGCGCGCAACATCATCTCCGCCAACGCGAATGCCGGCGTGGAGATCGACGACGCAAACGACAACGTCGTCGAGGGCGACTTTATCGGCACCGACGTGACCGGGACAGTCGCGCTGGCCAACGGCGCGGACGGCTCACCGTCCGGCGGTATCGATGTCACCGATTCCGCCTCCGCCAACACCATCGGCGGCCTCACTGCGGCGCCGGGGACCGGCGCGGGCAACCTGATCTCGGGCAATATCGGCGCGGGTGTGTGGCTCGATAGCGCAGGGCCGGACAACCTGGTGGCCGGCAATTTGATCGGCACCAATGTCACGGGGTCGGTCGCTCTCGGCAATGGCTACGCTCTCGGGAGCCTTAAGAGTGGGACTGGCGTCGAAGTCTACTCCTCGCCCGACACCATCGTGGGTGAGCCGGGCGGCGGCAACGTGATCAGCGGCAACGGCCTGGGCAATACCGACGGCTCCAACGTCCACCTGATTTATTCGAGCGGGAGCGTGGTCCAGAGCAACTTGATCGGCACCGACGTCACCGGGACCGTCGCGCTCTCCACGAACACCCTCTTCGGTGTCTTTCTAGAGATCGGGTCGTACACCGTCGGTGGGCTCACACCCATACCGGGCACGGGATTGGGCAACGTCATCTCGGGCAATGGCGTCTGGCATTAGATTCGATGGCGGTGTTGAACCCGACACCGTCGTCATCGAGGGCAATATCATCGGAGCCGATCCGACCGGCGAACTCGCGGTGCCGAATATCAATGGAGGCGTCTCTCTCGCTCAGGCGTCAGCCTGGTCACCATTGGCGGTACGGCGGCGGGCGCGGGCAACCTGATCTCGGGAAACGATTATGGCGTGGAACGTCTCTCTGTACGACTCCTCGAATAATTTGGTCGCGGGCAACTTGATCGGCACCGACATCACCGGCGAGAGCCAATTGACGAGCACGGGTCTTCAAAACGGCACTGGCGTGAATCTCGTGGACGGATCGAGCGATAACACGATCGGTGGTACGACCGCCGGGACGGCGCCGGTAATATCATCTCGGGGAACGCCGATTCCGGCGTCTTTATCGGTGTTCTGATGTCGCCGGCTCCGTTTCGTCGGGCAACGTTGTCGAAGGCAATTTCATCGGTACCGACAGCACGGGCACCGCCGCGCTCGCCAACGCAGACGACGGCGTTCGAGCGAGTGCGGGTGCCTCGCGGCAACACGATCGGCGGCACCACGGCCTCGGCCCGCAACATCATTTCGGGCAACACCAATGCCGGCGTGGAGATCACCGGACAGGCGCGACGACGGCAACGTCGTCGCGGGCGACTTTATCGGCACCGACAGGACCGGGACCGTGGCGATTGGCAACGGCACGGGCGTCGAGATCGATACGAGCGCGTCCGGCAACACGATCGGCGGCGTGACGAGCACGCCCGGCACCGGCCTGGGCAACGTGATCAGCGGCAATACCGATAACGGCGTCGTGATCGACGGCACAGGCCTACCCGCCGAGACACACCTTTACTTGAAGGCCGACGGCAACCCGAACAACTCCGGCAATAACCCCAACGGAGTGTACGTCGGCGATGCCACGCTGCTCGTGGCGGCGTGACCTATGGCACGGGCGTCACCGGCCAGGCCTTTCAGTTCAATGACACGGCCGGCGAGCGTGTCGACGTTAACGATCCGAGCAATTACCTGGCTACCACCGCCGTCACGCTCTCGGCCTGGATCAACCTGAGCAGCCTTCCCGGGACAACGCCCTATGTCATCGCCTCGCGGGCGTACTCGGCCACGTCGGAGAACTACGGGCTCTACGTCAATTCCAGCGGTGAGCTGGTCTTCGAGTGGTATTCCGCCGGCGCGTTCCACACCGAGACTTCCAGCGGCGCGGACCTCGGATCGCGGCTGGGCGTCTTTCAGCAAGTGGCCGTGGTCACGGACGGTTCGACGGTCACGTTCTACGTCAACGGCGTGGCCGTCAGCTCGGCCGCGATGCCCGACCCGCTCGACGACTCGGCCTCCGGCGACCTCGAAATCGGCGGCCTCTCCCAGGGCCCCAACCTGTTCAATGGCCTGATCGACGAGATCTCGGTCACGCTCGACCCTCTCCCGGCCGACGTGATCGCCCGGATTTACGCCAATGGCGGCCAGGGGACAGACCTGGGCGGCAGCGGCACCCAGGACACGACCGTCGCCGGCAATTTGATCGGTACGAACCCCGCCGGCACGATCGCCATCCCCAACGGCGGCGACGGCGTCGAGATCAATGACGCGTTCAACAACACGATCGGCGGCACCGCCGGCGATCCCAGCAACATCATTTCGGGCAACACGGGCACGGCGTGGAGATCACCGGCACAGACGCGACGGGCAACGTGGTCGCGGGCGACTATATCGGCACCGAGCTTGAGCGGTCTGGCGGCTTTGGCCAACGCGACGGGTGTGACAATCTCCTCGGGGTCGACCGACAACACGATCGGCGGCACCACCTCCGGCGCCCCGAACGTGATCTCTGGAAACTCGGCAGAAGGGGTGCGGATCCAGACCACGACGAGATCCGACAACGTCGTCGAAGGCGACTACATCGGCACCGACGTGACCGGTGACGCCAAGCTCGGTAACTCTTCGGGAATCGAGCTCTGCGGAGTCGGGCAACACGATCGGCGGCTCGGTCGCGGGCGCCGGCAACATCATTGCCGGAAACGACGGAACCGGTCCTACACGGGCTACGCGGCGGCTCTCAGATCGTGATCGTCGGACTACTCCCAGCACGCCGACGTCGACAACAACCTGGTCGAAGGGAACTTTATCGGCCTCGACGCCAATGGCCAGGCGCTGGCCGGCGCCACCGGCGCCGGCATCCTCTACCGACGTCCTCTCACCCGGCGGCGTGATCGGCAACACGATCGGCGGCACCACGGCGGGTGCCCGAAACGTGATCTCCGGGAACCTCAATGGATCTGCTGATGGCGGGAGACAACGGGAACCTGGTCGAGGGCAACTTCATCGGCACCGACCCCACCGGTACGATCGCCATCGGCAATGGAGTCGGCGACTCGGACGTCGAATTGCAAGGCGCGATGGACGACACGATCGGCGGGACGACCGCCGCGGCCCGCAACATCATCTCCGGCGACGACCTATCGGGGTCACCATCGCGAACCAGCACGCGACCGATAACTTCGTCGAAGGGAACTACATCGGCACCGACAAGACGGGTACGCATGCCCTCGCGAATTCCATCGGGGTCTACGTTAACTGCACGGCCGGCGACAACACCATCGGCGGCGCGACCTCCACGCCTGGGACCGGGAGCCGGGAACCTCATCGCGGGTAACAGCAATTATTGGAAATCCGCGTCGGTGATGTCGTCCTGGGCAACGCGATCGGAATCGTCGCGCTGCCGGGCGGAGGAAGTTCGCCCGCCAATGGTAATGGAATCGAGGTTCTCAGCGGAGGCAGCGTCCAGATCGGTGGAACCACCACAGTCGATGAGAACGTCGTCTCGGGCAACACCGCTTCCGGGATTCAATTGGAAGCCACCGGCTCCGATGTCGTCGAAGGCAACCTGGTCGGCACCGACATCACCGGCAAATCCGCGGTTCCCAATTCCATCGGCATCTTTATCGGGAGCAGCTCTTCGGGCAACACGATCGGCGGCACCATGGCCGCCGACAGAATGTCGTCTCGGGCAACACCAGCGACCGGGATCGAGATCAGCTACTCGGCGGAAACCTCGTCGAAGGCAACCTGATCGGCACCAACATGGCAGGGAAATGCGCGGTTCCCAACGCCATGGCGTCGTGATCGACGACAACTCCCGAGACAACACGATCGGCGGCGCGACGAGCGGTGCGGGCAAACATCATCTCCGGCAACCGCAGTGACGGGATTTTGATCAACGGCGGTTCGAGCACGATCATCCAGGGCAACATGATCGGTAGTTCCCCGGGCCTGGGCAATGGCATCGGCCTTTACGATCCAGCGACACCGATGACTCTGGGCGGGACCGCCCGGGACCAGTCGAACTTCTACGGCTATAACAACGGCCCAGGGGTGCTGCTCGGCCCGGCCGCGGCCGTGGGCAGCTCGGCCCTGGGCGAACGGTTCGCGGGCGACTCCGACGTGGGCATCTTGATCGGCACTCTCACCACCCCGACGTCTGCACCGGCCCCCTTCACGCCCAGTAGCCCGCTCTTCTCGCCGGTGATCACCGAGTCGTCGATCAAGTCGGGCCTGCTCGAAATTTCCGGGTACGCCCTTCCCGGCTCGATCATCGGGTTCTACGCCTCGGCCTCGACCGATGTGCATGGCAACGGCGAGGGGGTCCTGTTCCTGGGCTCGTTCGTTGAGGGTTCTGCCGAAGACACCAACTCGACTGTCGGTACCGGCACCATGGCGGGCGCCAATCAATTCAACTTCACGTTCGTGGTGCCCTCGTCGATCACCCCCGGCATGAGCGTCACCGCGATTTCGGGCGGGACCGCCGCCGCCCCGGTGGTTTCCCAGTTCGCCGCCGATTCGCAGACCATCGCCGGGTCGGTCGGGCCCACGATCAGCAGCGGCGGCAACGCCACCGTTCTCGTCGGCCAGGCCTTCTCATACCAGGGCTTTTTCGGCGACAACGCCAGCACGACGCTCTCGGGTACGGCCAATTACGACGACGGCACGGGCAACCAGGCTCTCTCGATCAAGGCCACGGCCGTCACGCCCGCCAGTTACGACGAATACACCCCGCTGGCGACGGGCACGTACATCTCTCGCACATCTTCACCGCGCCGGGGACGTATGACGTCACGTTTTCGATCCTCGACGGCGATAGCTACACGGCCTCGGGTGGGGTGACGGTGACGGTTGTGGCCACACCGCCGACGATCGATCCGGGTCAGGTCACGCTGGCGCCAACGAACGATCTGACCGACACCGCGTCGCCGACGATCGTGAGCGTCGACGAGTCCATCACCGTCAGCGGCACGTTCACCGACCCCAACCCCGGGACCACGTCCGCCGGCGAGATCGACACGGTGACGATCTACTGGGGCGACGGCAGCACACCCACACCGGCCACGGTCGACCAGGCGACTCATACGTTCACAGCAACGCATGTTTACACGGCACCGAGCTCGGTCGAGGCGGGCAAGGGCCTGTACGCGGTGACGGCGACCCTGACCGACAGCGAGGGACTCTCGACCACGATCGGCGGCGGCAAGCTCTATGCCGAGGTCGACGACGTTCCACCGACGGGGCTCGCGCTTGGCTTCACCTCGGAGACGGTCGCCCCCGGCGGCGCCGTGTCGCTCTCGGGCCAGTTTCAGGCGCCCCAGGATGCCAACGACCTCTACGATGTGGCCGTCAACTGGGGCGACGGCACGACCCCGACGGAGATCAGTCTGCTGGGCGGGGTGACATCGTTCTCGGGCCTGACGCATCATTACCAGTCGCAGCCGGCCTACCGGGCGGGCACGCCGTACACCGTGACCGTTTCGGTGAACGACGCCTACGAGCCGCTCGACCTGGCGACCGCCTCGGCCAGCGTCTCGGTCGTGGCCCCGACGGCGTCGGCGCTGGCGGTCAATCTGAGCACGAACGAGATCACCGAGGGGGGAACGGCGACGGTGGCGGGAACCCTGACCGCCGCCGTGCCGGGCGACCCCCATGTCGTGGTGATCGACTGGGGCGACGGCACGTCGACCGACGTGCCGCTGGCGGCCGGAGTGGCCAAGTTCTCCGGACGTCACCCATCCCTACCCGCTCAACTCGGTGAAGCAGGCCGGCGGCGTCTATGCCATCACGGCGACCGGCACCGACACCGACGGGGCCGCACTGCCGGGAGCCAATGCGAGCGCGTCGATCAAGGTCGACGACATCGCCCCGACGGTTTCCGATCTGGTCGTCACGACCGACCAAGACCTGTCGGCCACGACGTCGCTGTCCACGATCATCGAGGGCTCGACGGTCTTCCTCACCGGCCACTACACCAACCCCGGCGGTGCCCACGACAGCGATACCATCATGATCAACTGGGGCGACGGCACGATCGACCAGGCCATCGTCCAGCCCGCGACCTTGACCTTCCTCGACGAGCATCCCTACGCCGACTTGCCGGCCGGGACGACCAGCTCGGTCAAGACGATCATCGCGACCGCGACCGACGATGAGGGGGATTCAGGGACCGCCTCGATCAGTCTCACTGTCACCCATCCCGCGCCCGTGGTTTCGATCCAGTCGGGCGGCTTCAACGCGGCGGGTCAACAGATGCTGAGCGCGCCGATCTCCGGCGGCGACACGGCGGCTCTTGACTACCAGTGGACGGTCAACAACCAGGTGGTCTCGACGACCTCGAGCTACAGTGTCAGCCCATCTCTGGAGGTTGTCGGCGGCAACTCCACCTCGAACGTCGTCAAGGTGACGGTGACCGAGGCGAACGATCCGGCCGAGACGTCCTCGTATTCCGCGCAGCTCGACCTGCTCGACATCCCCGGTCAGACTTTCGTCGTCCCCGCTCCGAGCCAGGGGGTCAACGCCATCCTCGTGACCGACCTGGGCGGCAATTCGATCCTCGCGGGTGAGGCTCTCGCGACTTCCGGCAACACGATCGAGTTTTCCGGCGGCTTGCCCGTGATCGCCAGTGGAGTTACGCCCTCGACAGACACCTTTGATTTTCGACACGCCGGCGACGGGGGACACCTACGTCGGCAACGCCGGCGACGACGTCTTCAACGAGCATACTGACGGCACCGTCGCCTACGGGATGGGCGGCAATAATATCTTCAACTTCCAGGTGAACTGCACCCTGACGGCGGTGGCGGATACGGGCCAGAACACGCTGGATTTCGCCAGCAACCCCTACGCGATCACCTTCAACATGCAGGAGACCGAGGGCCAGACCCAGTATGTCATGCCCGGCTCGACGGCCCATGCGGTCATCGTCAACGACCTGGGGAATGCCGGAACGTTTTCGACTCTGGATTGCTCGAACTACGGCGACACCGTGACGGCCGCCACCGGCTCGACGATCGTCGGCGGCGGCGGCATGGACACCGTGATGCTCAGCTCGGTATCCAGTGTCACCGTCGACGCCAGCGCGAGCGGCAACATGCTCGAAAACACGGCCGGCTCGACCCTGGGCAACGTCACCTACCTCGGCGACTCGGCCGCCGCAACCGGTTCCGATGGGGCCGTCAACTTCTCCAACGATGCCAGCGGCACGATCGACGGCACGCTCGCCTTCGACGGCGACTCGGGCGCGACCACCTTCAACAACTCGGGCACGACGGGTGCCAGCGCTTCGATCAGCTTTGACGGTGATAACGCCGCCACCGTTTTCAACAATACCGGGACGCAATCGGGCACGATCAGCTTCGATGGCGATTCAGGCGCGACCACGCTCGCCGCCGGCCAGGGGAGTACCGGGGCGATCAGCTTCGACGGCGACGGCGCGGCCGCCACCTTTATCAACGCCGTCGGTGCGGTCCAGTCGGGCACGATCAGCTTCGACGGCGACTCCGGTGGGATGACGTTCGCCGGCCAGGGGGGCACCGGGACCATCAGCTTCGACGGCGACAATGCCGCCGCGACCTTCTCCAACAGCGGAACCCAGTCGGGCACGATCGGCTTCGACGGCGACGGCGGCACTGCGACCTTCAATAACTATTCCAACTCCTCGCAGACGGGCACGATCAGCTTTGACGGCGACTCCGGGGCGTCATCGTTCAACAACAGTTCCGGCGCCGTCCAGACAGGCACGATCAGCTTCGACGGCGACTCGGGTGCCGCCACCTTCGCCAACAACGGCAGCGCCGCGGCGAGCATCAGCTTCGACGGCGACTCGGGTGCCGCCACCTTCGCCAACAACGGCACGACGGCCACCAATGCGAACGTGACGTTCGATGGCGACGGCGGTGCCTCGAGCTTCAATAACTACACGGGCAGCTCGACCGGCGGCAGCATCACGTTCGACGGCGACTCGGGCGCTTCCACATTCGCCAACAACGGCGTAACCCAGAGCGGCGCGACCATCAACTTTGACGGTGACAGCGGCGCGACCACCTTCAACAATATCGGCAGCGTCGCCACCGGCGCGACCGTCAGCTTTGACGGCGACTCGGGCGCGACCACCTTCAACAACAACCCCGGTGCCATCCAGTCCGGATCCGTCGGCTTTGACGGCGACTCGGCTGCCGGCACTTTCACCGGCGGCCAGGCCGGATCCCAAACGATCAGTTTCGACGGCGACGGGGGTGCGGCCACCTTCAACAACTTCGGCGGCTCGACTCAGTCCGGCACCGTGAACTTCGACGGCGACTCGGCGGCCGGGAATCTGGGCGGCGGCCAGCACGGTACACCCAGCATCAGCTTCGACGGCGACGGCGGCGCAGCCACTTTCAACAACTATGGCGGCTCCACGCTGTCGGGCAGCGTCGGGTTCGACGGCGATGGGGCCACGTCCACCTTCAATAATTATTCCGGGGCCAATCCGATCGGCTCGGTCGGCTTCAACGGCGACGGCGGCTCGGCCACCTTCAACAATAACGCGGGCGCGACCGCCTCGGGCACAATCGGCTTCGACGGCGACGGGGCCGCGGCCACCTTCAACAATGCGGGGACGATCGCCACGTCGCAGCCGATCGTCTTCTCCGAACTCGCCGGCTCGTCCACCTTCAACAACGAATCGGCCACGAACCAGATGGTCGCTATCGCCTTCGACGGCGACAACTCGGCCCAGACCTTCAACAACGCCGCGGGGTCCACCCAGTCCGGTAGTGTCAGCTTTGACGGCGATAACACGGCCAACACCTTCAATAATAGCGGGACCGTCGCCGTGTCCACGCCGATCGGCTTCGACGGCGACAATGCCTCCCAGACCTTCAACAACGCGCCAGGCGGCACGCAATCCGGCTCCATCGGCTTCGATGGCGACAACAGCCTGAGCCTTTACGAGAGCGGCAGCTCGAACGACCCGTCGCCCACTTCCGCCAATCTTCTCTTCTCAGGCGAAGGCAATGCCGACGTGTTCTGGAACCAAATCGATGTCGATTCGCTGACCTTCACGCCCGGGGCAAGCTCGGTTTCGGCCACGCTGGTCAATACCGGCTCGATCTCGACTTACAGTATCGTGACCGTCGGCACGACAGTGTCGTCGATTGCGCTGTATAACGGGGCGATCGTCGACGGCACGCTGGAAGCGGGAACCATCGGGGGCCCGATCATCTTCGCCGGCGGATCGGTGACGGGAACGCTCGTCAACGACGGGACAATCACCGGCCCGGTCACATTCGTCGGTCAGGCCGCGATCGGCGGAAGCTCGACGTTCTTGAACCTGGGTTCGATCCAGGGATCCATCAGCTTTCAGGGCGACGCCGGGACTGACGCCCTCACCAACGATGGAAGCGTCGCCGGCACGATCGTCGAGAACGCCGGGACCGGGCCGGTGACTCTGATCAACGACGGCACCGGCGTGACGGCGATCGATGTCAATGGCGACGCCGCGGCCATGGGGACGACGCCGACTGTCGCCACGAATCGGCTGCTGAACGAGCAGGATGGTCTAACTGGGATCGAGTTCGTTGGTGGCGGCGGCGGCAACCTCCTCGACAACGAGGCCGCCGGCGTGGGGTCGATCACCCTGACTTCCTTCGGTTCCAATAATGTGCTCTTCAATTCGGGAAATCAATTCGGCCAGATCACCTTGATTGGCGACGGCGACGACAGCACGCTTTTCAATTACGGAAGTGATGTCGGGACCAATAGCGATGTCTCGTCGATCACGTTCCAGGAAAACGGCGGCACCGACGCCCTGATCAATACCGGATGCGAGCTGGGGGACATCGTGATGTCCGGCAGCGACCTGGCGAGCGGCCTGGCGAACTCGGGCGCGAATATCAGGCTCGATTTCCGATCCAGGGCGGGTCTGAGGTCGGCATCTTGCTCTCCGACGGCTCGGTCGGCTCGCTGGCCTTTCAATCGGCCTCATCGGGTGCGCAGTCGTTCGTCAACGGGGGCGTGGTCCACTCACTCAGCTTCACCGGCGGCTCCGGGCCCGATTATTTCGAGAACGACGGCACCATCTCGGTCCTGGATTACATAGCGGTGGTGGATCGGACACCGTGGTCAATGTTGGCACGATCGACGGCTCACCCGGCACCGGCATGGGCGAAAGCTCGATCCAGACCTCCAGCTCGCCTCTGACCCTGGTCAACGAGAGCGGGGGTACGATCTCCGGCGTGCTCGTCTCCGCCGGCGCTTCACTCGATGTCGAGAATGACGGCTCCATCGCCGGCGGCACGGAGATCGAGGCGGGCGGAACTTCGGCCAGGTTCTTCAGCTACGCAGGAAGCTCGCTCACGAATGTGAGCTACTTCGCCTCGTCGGGCGGCGATGTCGTGCAAAGCGAAGGGTCGCTGAACGGGCTCTCCTTTTTCGGCGGCGACGGCAGCGCGACCGAGCTCGACCTTTTCGGACCGACCAACGAGAACATCTCTTATTATGGTGGGACCGGGGGCGACACGCTCGGCATCGGGGCCAGCGCCGGCAACGTCAACAACGTGATTCTTTATGGCGACCTGGGTACCGACACGATCAATAGCTTCGCCAACAACATCCAGAACGTGTCGCTCGTCGCCGGCTCCGGCGATGCGAATTTCTACAACGAGGGCAACGACGGTACGGGACTGAGCCTCTTCGGCGGGGCCGGCACGGCCGTCTTCTACAACGGCGGCCCCGGCTCGACTGGCGGCAACGATACGCACGACGTGACGGTCACGGCCGGCTCGGGCGACACCGCCATCGACAGCACCGGTATCGACTTCGGAACCCTGACACTCATTGGCGGATCGGGGGTCAATTACCTGGAGAACGACGGCGCAGGCACATCGTCATCAAAGATTGTGTTCATCGGCGGGACCGGCGACAACACGCTGGACAACACCGGGAACTCGGTCGGCGCGATCGTGTTCACCGACGGCATGACCACGAGCGGCGGCTCGAGCGTGCCCAACAACGCCAACGACACCGTCAGCAATACGGGCAACGACATCGGCTCGATCACGGCGACGGTCAATTCCGGCGAGCTGGCCCTGGTCTCGAGCGGCGATAACCTGACCTCGATCACGGCGACGGCCGTGGGCGGATCGTCGTCGGTGACCAACATGGGAAGCGTCCAGACCCTGATCATGGACGGGGGCGCCGGCAACGCCTCGCTGATCGATACGCCCGACTCCACGGCGGCCGCCATCACCGGCGCGACCATCATCTTCACCGACGAAGGGGGGACCTCGACGTTCATCGACTCGTCCCCGGCCGCGCAAGCCACGTTTGTCGCCGGTCCCGTCGGCGGCCAGGTCGTCATCCAGACGGGCGCGACTGGACCGATCTCCTTGACCGGGAACACCGGCGGCGACACCTACACGTTCGAGGGTGCGCCGCAGGCCACCGTGTCGATCGACCAGCCGGCCTCCACCGCCAGCCTGTCGGTCTCCAACGAGCTCGACTTCTCCACCTTCAGCGGCGGCGCGATCAACCTCGACCTCGAGAACACCGGGCCCCAAAACCAGGAGGGCCTGATCCTGGATCTGGTCGATGGGTCGGGGATTAACGAGGTCGTGGGAGCGCCGGCGCCCAACACGATCATCGGCAACAGCCAGGTCGACGTCCTTGACACCGAGGCGATTTCCGATTCGTCAATAACGAGCGCGTCGACGCCCACGATCATCGCACCGACGCAGTGGGTCTACCTCGACTTCGACACCTATGCCGACCCGATTGACGGCGAGCCGCCCCAGGCGTATACGACCGCCGAGCGCGCGGACGTGCTGTCCCGGCTCGAGGCCGACTACGCCGATTTTCCATTCGTCCAGTTCACCGAGAACGCCGCCGACGCGGCCAATGTTCCGGCGGACGACTGGATCGTGCTGTACTTCAACCGGACCCCGGACCAGACGGGCCAGCCCGGCGGTCAATCGAGCGAGATCGACTTCGGCAGCTTCGACCCCGGGCGGTACGCTGAGATCCAGGTCAATGGCCTGATCGGCGGTCCCGGCAATCCTCCGGCGTTTTCCAATGGCCAGGATAACTTCGCGGTCCTGTCGGCCAAGATCGCCGCGCACGAGCTGGCGCACCTCCTGGGGGCCAGACACTCCGATGCCTTCGGCCCGATCGGCTATGGCGTTCATACGCCGCCCGGCGATGCCGGCTTCTCGCCCGACTTGAACGGTCCCGACGCCGCGTTCGAGACCTTCGACCACTTGATCAGCTCGCCAGCGACTCAGGGCACGACCCGGTTGAACGATATTCGACCGCTGTACTTCGGCCCGCGCGAGGCGATCAAGCTCGCCTTCGATGAACAGGGTACCGTCGAGCCGGCGACCACCGCCGCCCACACGACCCTGGCCACGGCCATGCCCTTCCCGCTTTCGAGTCTGGTGGTGCCCAACGACATCACCAGTCTGCCGGGCGTCGAGCAAGGGATGAACTTCGAGGTCCTGGCCGGCGCGGTCTCGGATACCATCGGCCTGCAGAATGGCCTGGCCGCGCCCAACTGGTATTCGTTCAGCGGCGAGAAGGGAGACGACTTCACCTTCGAGACCGAATCGCAGATCCTGCCCAGCCTCGCCAATGGCGGCTCCGTCGACACCGTGCTGGGTATCTACGACTCGAGTGGCAATCTGCTGGGCTACTACGGCGGCACGGCCGAGAACAACAACCAGTTCGAGGGGACCGACTCGCTCCTGGACGACGTGATCCTGCCTTACACCGGCACCTTCTACGTCGAGGTCAGCTCGTATGCCGCGCCGGCAGGCGACCCGATGTACGACCCGTCCAACCCGGCCAGCCCGCTGAACATCAACAACATGACGAGCGTCGACAACCCGGCCAGCCCCGACTACGATCCGGCGGCCGCGGCGGCCTTCCTGGCCACGGGAAATGGAACCGCCGTCGGCAGCTATGATCTGTTCATCTATCGTTACAATCAATCCAATGCGACGATCACGTCCGGCAACACGCTGATTTCCCGGACGCCCGGGGCGACCCTGACCGGCACCTCGGGCGACGACACCTTGATCGGCACCGGCGCCGGCACTTATATCCAGGGAAGCGACACCGTCTCGCTGACATCGACTGTTCCCACCACACCGATCGACTTTTACGACGCCAGCCTGGGCTCGGTCTTGATCACCGACACCGGCTCGATGGCCGGCTCGACCGTCACGATCAACTTTGGCGACGGCACCGTGACGACCGAGGCTGCGTCGGCGAGCATTTCCCTTGCGCACCTCTACGCGTCGCTGGGGACCGAGACCATCACCGTCTCGTTCAAGCTCGCCGCCGGTGGGACCGACATGCTGGAAATTCCAGTGACCATCGCCGGGCTCGACGCGCCGACCGTCACGGCCCCCGTGATCACGTCTGGCACCCCGACCCTGTCGGCGCCGGTCACCTTCAGCTCGTCCGTCACCAATTTTTATCCTGGCGACACTTACCAGGCCGCCTGGACCTTCACCAACGTCGATGCCGAGTACGTCGGTCACGATCGACGAGACCGTGACGACAGCCAGCTTTGCTGAAACTGAGACTTTCTCGACGGCCTCGACGTACACGGTCTCGCTCCAGGTGACCGACCTGACGACCGGGCTCGCCTCGACGGTCGTCACCGGCTCTATCGCCGTTCACGGTCTCCGGTAAGGTCACCCCGACGCTCAGCCTGTCGCCGACATCGCCCGTATACACGGGGCTTCCCTATGCGGGCGCCATCGCCGTCCTCACCGCGCCTGGCGGGGCGAAGCATCGCCGGCGCGGTCGTGAACTATACCTACGCCAATGCGACGACGGGCCAGTCCCTGGGCAGCACCCCGCCGACCGACGTCGGCTCGTACACCGTCGCGGCCAGCTACGCCGGCTCGACCGAATTATAACTCCGTCTCGCTCTCGCCTCTGCCGTTCAGCATCACTCCGGCCACGCTCAGCAGTGACCGTTAATAGCACGTCGAAGCCCTTCGGCACAAATGACAGCGCGCAGCTTGGAGGAACGACCAGCGGGATCCTCAACAACGACTCGATCGTCATCACGTTCTCGAGCGCCGGATCGGCGGCCACGGCCGCGGTCTCTTCCGCTCCGTACGCGATCACCGCGACCGCCTCGGCTCCGAGCGACCCGATCAAGCTGTCCGACTACATCCTGAAGGTGCTCCAGGGAAACCTCACTGTCGTCCCCGACCGGACTTCGCTGGTCCTGACCTCCTCGTCCTCGAAAGGCATTGTCTACGGAGCGCCGGTCACCTTCACCGCGACGGTCAGCAACATGGATTCCACCCAGGTCCCAGCCGGCGTGGTCACGATCACGGCCAATGGAACGACCCTTGGGACCGCCACGGCGGGAAGCACATCGAGCGGCCAGGCAATCTGGACCTTCACCACATCGGCCCTGGCGGTGGGATCAGACACGATCGCCGCCTCGTTCACGCCCACGTCCAGCTTCCAGGCGAGTTCGTCGTCGCTCTCGCAGTCGGTGACGGCGGCCTCGACGACCACCAGCCTGACGTATTCCGGTCGGAACCTTCGGTCAGTCGACGACCTTGACCGCCAAGGTCACGGCCGCCGCGCCGAGCACCGCCACGCCGTCGGGGAGCGTCACCTTCACCGACACCACGACCGGGCGCCACTCTGGGCACGATACCGCTCTCCGCCGCGGGCGTGGCCACCTCTGATCGACCGCGACGCTGGCGAACGGGACGAACGTCGTCACGGCCAGTTATGCCGCCACGACCAATTTCCAGGCCAGTTCGTCGACCGTGCAGGTTGCTGAAAGCGCGTCGATCTACGTGCTCAACACGTCGGCCTCGGGGGCCCTCAGCGTTCCGGCAGTGCCGCGATCAACGTTCCGGGCATGGTGGAGGTCGACTCGAGTTCATCGTCAGTCGGTCCAGTTGAGCGGCGCCGCCAAGGTCACGGCGTCGGGGATCGGGATCGTCGGTGGCTCGCAAGTCACGGGCAGCGCGTCGTTCAGCGTGACGCCGACGAAGATCGCCAGCTTCACCGATCCGCTCGCCTCCCTGCCGGTGCCCTCGGCCACGGGCCTGAAGACTTATGCCGCGGTGAATATCGGCGGCGTCACGGTCGAGACGATCGGGCCGGGAATCTATCCGTCGATCAGCGTCAGCGGCAGCGCCAAGCTGACAATGACCGCCGGGGATCTACGTGATCGACGGCGGCGGACTGACGTCTCCGGCGCCAGCAGCCTGACCGGATCGGGCGTGATGATCTACAACGCCGGCAGCAACTATAACGGCGGAACAGGCAGCACTTTCGGCGGGATCACCCTGAGTAGCGGCTCGTTCAGCCTGTCGCCGCCGACCAGCGGCACCTACGCCGGCATCTCGATTTTTCAGTCGAGCGACAACACCAAGCCGATCGCCATCAGCGGCGCCGTCCTGGCCAACCTGGGCGGCGGTGTGGTCTTCGCCCCCGCGGCCGTCATGAACATCAGCGGCAGCGCCCAGATCGGCACCGCGGGCACATCGGTCAGTCCGCTGATCGTCAACGAGCTGGTGCTGAGCGGAGCTGCCGGGGCGTATCAGCTCGCTCAGGGTGCCACCCCAAGTGAGGCCGCCTCGACCTCCAACTGGATCACCGACCCGGTGCTGACCGTCGCCGCCGGAGACGACACGGGCGCTGGCCTCGACCCGGCCGAAGTGTCCGACCTCGGCGAACGCGATGGATTACCTCAACCAGGCGCTTGCCTCGTTCGGCGTCAACCTGAGCTGGGCACCCGCCGGCACGACCCCCGACGTCACGGTCCACTTCGCCACGACCACGCCCGAGGGGGGGCAGGCCGATGGCGTGCTCGGCTTCACCACGGCCCAGAATGCCGTCTACATCGTGGCCGGCTGGAACTTTTACACCGGTTCCGATCCCGGCCAGATTGGGCCGGACCAGTTCGACTTCACCACGCTGGCGACTCACGAGCTGGCACATACACTGGGCCTGGGAGAGAGCCAGGACCCTGGCTCGGTCATGTACGAGTATCTCGCCCCGGGAACGGTCCGTCGAACCTTCACCGAAGACAACCTGGCGGCGATCGATACCGACTCCGACCGATTCATGAAGGTCGCCGCGACCCGCCCGATGGCGACGGCCGCTCCGCCAGTGACGCAGGTCGGTTTGGCGGGCCTTTCGCCGCAGGTCTTCGACTCTGCGCTCGCGGGCCTCGACGACTTTCCCGACACGGTCTCCTCGATCCATTCCAGCGAGCACGATCCGCGTGACGCGGCGCTTGCGGTCGTTGCCCAGGACAACGACCAGGTCCCTCTCGAAGTCGCCCAGCAAGTCGCCGAGTCGATCATGAGCAGCCCCGCTCGCGGGTCGATCCGGATCCGATCAATGCTGCCGGCGTGGAGGCCGCAGCCATGATCGATCCTGACGTGACCGGGGCCAACGATCCGGAAGCGACCACGGCCCACAATCCCGGTGCATGCCGCGGCCCACGATCCTGGCGCGACCACGGCTCACGATCCCGACGCGACCACGGCCCATGACCCCGCCGCCCCGGGAACCCCAGGCCAGCGGGTTCGCTATATCGGCGACTACGAACTGATCAGCCTCCTCGGGCGGGGCGGCATGGGAGTGGTCTACCGGGCCAAGCAGATCACTCTGAACCGGCAAGTCGCCCTGAAGATGATCAGCAACTCCGAGTTCGCCAGCGAGGATCAGCTCCGCCGTTTTCAGAACGAAGCCGAAGCCGTCGCCGCACTCGACCACCCCGGCATTGTCCCGATCTACGAGGTTGGCACCTTCGAGGATCAGCGCTATTTCAGCATGAAGCTGATCGACGGTCGGGGGATGGAGAAAGCCCTCGGAGACCTCAAGGACGACCCGCGCGAGGCCGCGCGGATCGTTGCGGAGGTCGCCGATGCCGTCTACCACGCCCACCAGCGCGGCATCCTTCACCGCGACCTGAAACCGGCGAATATCCTCCTCGATCACGAGAACCACCCCCACGTCACCGACTTCGGCCTGGCCAAGCGGATCGAGGGGGAAGAGGGCATGACACTCTCCGGCAGCGTGCTGGGCACCCCGGCCTACATGTCTCCCGAGCAGGCGGCAGGCCAGACCTCGGCGATCACCACCGCTTTCGGATGTCTACGGACTCGGAGCCATACTCTTTGCGGCCCTGACGCACCGCGCGCCCTTCGTGGGCGACTCGCTCATGATGACCCTGGACCGGGTCCGAACCCACGCTCCGGACCCTCCCAGCCGCTTGAACGCGCAGGTTCCCCGGGACCTCGAGGTGATCTGCCTGAAATGCCTGGAAAAGGATCCCAGGCAGCGCTACGCCTCGGCTCAGGCGCTCGGGGACGATCTTCGCCGATGGCTCGCCGGCGAGCCGATCTCCGCCCGCCCGGTGGGTCCGGCCACGCGGCTGGCGATGTGGGCGCGACGCAACCCCGCCCTCGCAGGGCTGAGCCTGGCGCTCGTGGCCGCTCTCATCGTCGGCGTTGCCGGAATCGCCTGGCAGTGGCGTGAGGCTGTCGTTCAGCGCGACCGGGCACGCGAGCAGGAACGGATCGCCCGCGAGGCCGAGGGTCAAGCCCTGCGCCAGGAGGGAATCGCCCGCGAAGCCGAGAAGAAAGCCGCCGAGTCGCGCGACGCCGCCCAGGCCAGCGAGAAGGTCGCCGTCGCCGCGCGAGCGGAGGCGGAAAAAAACTATCAGCTCGCTGCCACCCAGGCCACACTCGCCCTCAACACCATCCAGGATCTTGTCACCCGCGTGTCCACGGGGCTCAACCAGCCCGGCCTCTTCGACCTGAAGACCGAGATCATCCAGAAGGCCCTCGAACGCGTCGACTCCGTGGCCAATGTTTATCAGGGCACGACCAACAAGGAGGCCACCACCTTCGCCGCGCTCTTCGAGCTGGGCAAGATCTATCGCCAGACCGGCAAGATCGAGAAGGCGGCCAAAGTCTTCCGCCAGTGCCTGGGCATTGCCCGCGAGCGAGTCGTGATCAAGAAGGGGAGCGACCCATCCCGCCAAAACCTGGTCAACGTCCTCGGCGAGCTGGCTGGCTGCTCCATCGAACTTGACCGAGACCTGAAGGCGGCCGTTGCTTACGACCGCGAGGCGCTGGCCATCCTTCAGGATATCCTCGATCATCCGATGCGGCAGGATCGCGTGATTGATCGTAAAATCACCCTGAAGAATCTGGGTTACTACCATTACCGGATCGGGACATCCCTGCTCATGGTTGGCGAACTGGTTCAATCGCTCGAGGAATACCGCCAGGCCTACAACGTTCACGTCGACCTGCTCGCTGGAGCGAGGGACGACCCCGAGCTGATCCGTACCGCCGCTCTCGATGCACTGACACTGGGCAATGGGTCGTATCTACTAGGTCGACGTGAGGCCGCCGAAGATTACTTCCGGCAGTCGCTCGACTTGATCGAACAGTTCGATCGGGCCAGAAAAGGTGCGCCCGATGCGCGCTTCCTCCTCGCTTCCTACCGCTCGGTCGCTGGTCTCTACCGCTTCCGGATCGGCCAGCGCGAAGCCGCTCGACGCGAGTATCAGTCCGGCCGCGATCTATTGGTGGCACTCAAGACGGCCGACCCCCAGAACATCTACTACCGCAGCGAGCTGGTCGTGCTCCTTGGCCGGCTGGGCCGGCTGGAAGAAGTCGCGCAGCAACCCGGCGCTGCTCGGTCGGCCTTCGAAGAGGCTTATCGCCTGGCCGAGGAGAACTATCGGGTCGACGAGAAGAATGATCTCCGCCGGATGGCGCTAATCAAACTCTTGCCCCGGGTTGGCCAGGTCGAACGGGCCCTCGAGATGGCCGAGCGAATCGCTGCCGGGCCCAAAGTCGACCCGGAACTCTGGGTCGAACTGGCCTGCTGCTACGCTCAATGCGCCCGATCCTTGCCGCCGGAAAAGGCCGAAAGAGCGCGGGCCTGCCAGATCAAGGCCGTTGACGCTGTCCGCTCGGCGATTCGCGGCGGGTTCCGCGATAAGATCGCACTCGAGATCGAGCCCGACCTCGACCCGATCCGCCCGCGCGATGACTTCCAGGCGGTGCTCCGCGAAATGCCTGCGGCCTCCTGAGCCCGGCGGCCACCTTGCGAAAGCACGAAAACCGGTCTCGGTGAATTAGCCGTCATGGGTTAAACTCCGCGGCCGATCGGCTTTGCCGAGACACACCTCCACTCGCAACGAAAGGAGTCCAAGCGATGCACAAGATTCAGGGAATGGGCGCTGCAATGCTCGTCGCCATGTTCGTGGCCGGCTGGGGAATAGCATCTCATGGTCAACAAGACCCAGCAACTCAAGACGGCACCGCCGCCAAGGCCGGCGAAAAGATCGATGAGCTCGGCCGCGCCATCAAAAGGAGCCTCCTCGACGCCGAAGACACTGTCCGCGAAGGATTTAACAGAACGGGTGACACCGTCCGCGACGGGTTCGCACGCACAAAGGAGTCGGTCCAGGGGATGGGCCTCGTGCCCCGAGTTTACGGAAGACTGCACTGGGACAAGACGCTGCATACAAGCCGATTCGTTGTGAAGGCCGACGGGGGCACCGTCACCATCCGCGGCACCGTTCCAGACGACGCCGCCAAGGCAAAAGTGATCTCCCTGGCGAAAGATACCGTCGGCGTCACCCGCGTAGTCGCTCAGCTACACGTCATTTCACCCAGCACCGAGTCGCCAAACTCGGAAACTTTGACAGAGCCGAGGACCACAAGCGATCCCACGGCAACCAAAGCACCAAAGACGACGATCGAGCCGAGATAATGGGAATCGATCTACTTGGGTTGTGCAGGTTATCCATTTTTCCTGGTCGCAAACCATTCCTGGAACGGAACGAAGGTGTTGGTGCGAAGCCGCTTGTGTATTCCAGATTCCGCGATCCAGCCCCCCTTTGCTGAGAATCGTCGGAGCTGAACGAACCTGTGCAGGCCTCACCACGGGTCGCTCACTCCGGCGAGCTCGAACCCTTTGCATAAACATCCGATCAGGCCTGCCTCAACGAACTCTGTCGTTCGTAAGAGGTCGGGTGAAGGTTTTTTTTGGTGATATTGCGGAGACGGGGGGGTTATAATGATCACCCGTTTTACTTCCAAGTGACTGCAACTGCTGGGTTACTCGCTGGGATTCGTGAGGTTGACCTGTTATTCCCGGGACGTTCGCGACCGATTGTTATTTCGTGTTGATCGATGGGCTTCACAGCGAAGCCTGGGAATCCACCGAGTAGCGCACGGGCATTGATCGAGGCGAACCCGACATGAGCGGAATCTTAGGATGGGTCGTTCTCCTGCTTCTCAACCCTCCGCATGAAGCCGAGATGAGTGAACGGTTGGTTCCCCCGGGCTTTCAGGGGAATTACTACGGGCCCGAGGCAACCAAGGCTCGCCAGGAGGGGAGGATGGCGCCGATCGTCGTCACTCCACACATGGCGCGCTGGGACCGATGGGGCCGGCAAAATCTCAAGACCGGCGACGTTCTGTTCCGGATGGGCGACGCCCGGCTGGCGCACGGATACTTCCGCATCAGCCGCTTTCTCGCCAAATGCAGCAACAGCCAGTTTTCGCATACCGGGATCGCCTCGCTCGAAGAGGACGGTTGGGTGGTGTATGACACAACGCGCACCGGGGTCGCACGGCAGCCGTTCTGCGTTTGGGTTTTGGATAATGTAGGCAACTTCGGAGTGAAACGGGTCAGGCCGGAGTACAAGGATGCCATTCCCAAGGTGATGGCTTACCTTCACAAGGTGTACGAGGAACAGCTTCCGTTCGATTACGAGCTCGGCGAGGACGACACGGCGCTGTACTGTGTTGAAATGACGGAGAAGGCATACCGAGCGGCCGGGCTGAAGCTCTCGGATCCCGTGCGACTGGGCGATATGGAGCGAGCGACCGAGTTTCCGCTGCCCCTTCTGGTGCTGGCGTTTGCCTCACGCTACCAGCTCAAGCGACCGCTCACACCCGATTCGCTTGTGTACTTTCCCGGCAACGAGCGTCACGGGATCTGGTCGGCCAAACAACTGATGACGATCGTTCCACCGACGTGGGCGCCGGGTTATCCCAGCATCGGCGAGAAAACCGGAGCTGCACGGGAGAAAGCCAGCGCCAAGAAGCCGGTCGAGGCGAGGAAGGTCGCATCTCCGTCACCGTCTCCGTCAGCGTCGCGCTCATCAGGGCAAGATCGGAGCAAGACGGGCGGAACGAAGGGCGCTGTGCCAAAAACCGTCCGCGCGGGGGCCGGAGCCGTTCGCTAAAGAACCTGAGCGGGCGAGCGCCTGCGCAAAAGCAGTTGATCTCGATGAATATTACACTGTTGCGCCAGCCGCTCGGCTCAGTCCAGGCTCAATGGCTGGTCCTGGGGATCTTCGAAGACGAAAGTGAGCCTCCGGAAGCGCTGCGGGGATCGGGGCTAAACGACACAATCAAGCGCTTGATCGCCGAGAAGGACGTCACGGGATCGCTGGGTGAGCTCACTCCCTTTTACGAAGTTCCCTCGCTCGAAGCCCGGAGTTTACTCCTCGTGGGTCTTGGCCCGCGCGACCGGATTGACGCCGGGGCGGCCTTCTCGGCCGGCTTCGCATTCTCGAAGCGGCTTGCGAGCAAGCGCAGAGAGACCGTGGCCGTTGTGCTGCCGGAGTCGGACGATCGGGAGACGATCGCCAAGGCATTGATTGAAGGGGCGATCGTCGCTACCCGGGGACCGGGCCTCAAAAAGAGCGAGGCCAACCGGCACGCGTTCGAGACGCTCAGCCTGGTGCTTGCACCCGAAACGGCGGGCGACGATGAGGCTTTCCTGGCTTCATTGCGTCGTGCGGAGATTGTGGGCGAGGCCGTGAACCTGGCGCGAGACCTGGTGAATACACCGCCGGGGGAAAAGTCGCCTGCGCGGCTGTGCGAGCGCATCGGAGTGATCGCCGCGGATGCGGGCCTGGTGGTTGAGATCTGGGATGAAGAGCGGATTCGGCGCGAGCGGTTCGGAGGCCTGGACGGAGTGGCCTGGGGCTCGGACGAGCCTGCGCGGTTCATGATCCTCGAGTACTCGGCCGGCCACAATTCGCCGACGCTGGCGCTCGTCGGCAAGGGGGTGACATTTGACTCGGGCGGCCTTTGCTTGAAACCGGCCGCTTCGATGGAGGACATGAAGAGCGACATGACCGGGGCGGCGGTTGTCGCAGCCGCCATGCAGGCGATTGCGCGCCTTGGTTTACCGGTGAACGTGGTGGGCTACCTCGCGCTGACCGAGAACATGACCGGCGGCAAAGCGATGAAGATGGGCGACGTGCTCACCATGCGAAACGGCAAGACCGTGGAGATCATGAATACCGATGCGGAAGGGCGGCTGATTCTGGCGGATGCGCTCGCGTATGCAGTCGAGCGGCAGCCGCACCGCGTGCTCGACCTGGCCACCCTGACGGGTGCCTGCATCGTGGCCCTGGGTCTCAAGGTTGCCGGGCTATTCAGTAATAACGACGCGTTCTGCGAGGAGCTCGGGAATGCCTGCCGGAAAACCGGCGAGCGGGTCTGGCGCTTGCCGCTCCACGAGGATTTCAAAGAGCAGCTCAAAAGCAGCGTCGCCGACCTGAAAAACGTAGGTGGCAAGTGGGGCGGCGCCGCCACCGCAGCCAAGTTTCTCGAGCAGTTCGTGGGTTCGACGCCGTGGATTCACCTCGATATCGCCGGGCCGAGCTGGTGCGACTCGGAGAACTCCACGCGCGACGCAGGGGGAACCGGGTGTTTCGTGCGATCGTTGGTGGCGTATGTTGAGACGTGGGCCCAGCCGCAGCGGAGCGAGCCGGAAGTGGCAGAGTGAACAACTCACAGTTTCAGGTGATCGAGAAGGCCCTGGACAGGCTCGAATCCTGAGATGTAGAGCGCATCGCTCACCCAGTCGCCGAACGGATGCCGATGGCCGACGGCAATCACGCGGAGGCCGGCTGCGCGCGCCGAGGCCACGCCCACGGGCGAATCCTCGATCGCGATGGCCGATCTGGCCGTGATGTGAAGCTTTTTGAGCGCGAGCTCATAGGCTTCCGGCGCGGGCTTTACCGCCTTCACATCCTCCTTGGCGACGATCGTGCCGATGCACTCGACCAATCCGGCGGCCTCGAGCACGGCCTGAATGTTCTCGCGCCAGGTTCCCGACACGACCGCCAGCTTGACACGCCCGTGCAGCACGCGGATCAACTGGACCGATCCGGGGTAAAGCTGCGGCGAATCCCGGAGCAGCTTCACCGTGAGAGCCTGTTTCCGGCCGACCCAGTCGTCGATCTTGTCGGAGACGACTCCGCGCGAGGCGAACAACTGGGCGACGAACTCGCGGTCGTCGATATCAGCCGATCGGGCCGCAACCTCGTCGGGAATTTGCCACCCGAGCGTCGCAAGGGTCCGCTGCCAGGCGGCGACGTGATGGTTTTCCGTTTCCGCTATCACGCCGTCAAAATCGAGAAGGATGGCTTTGAGGGGCATGACGTGAGGTCGGTTGTCAGTTGTTCGTTGTCAGTTAGCCGAATTGAGGGGCGAGGCCGTGCGCATGGCTGGGCTGGGCCGGGCGCGTGCCGTATTATCTCGAATCGAGCGCCGAACCGTCAAATTGATTGACAATGCCGCTCGCCAGCGCTATTTTGCGCACCGGGGCATTCCGATCGCTTCGATTCCCGCAGCGGGTTTGGCGCCGCCGGGTTTCTTGCCGCGGCCGCGATCAGTGGATCGGGCCGCCCTGCCCTTTTTCACTCTGGCTCGTAACTGATTGGGAGAATACATCATGGCACGCCCCGTCACGCTTTTCACCGGCCAGTGGGCCGACCTGACATTGGAAGTGATCGCTGAGAAGGCAAGCAAGTGGGGCTACGACGGCATCGAGCTGCCATGCTGGGGCGACCACTTCAACGTCCAGAAAGCGCTCACCGACGCGAGTTACTGCAAGGGGCGTCATGAGCTTCTGGGCAAGTATGGGCTCAAGTGCTGGGCGATCTCGAACCACCTGACCGGTCAGCTCGTGCTGGATCACAACGACTCGCGCACCGACGACTGGGTTCCCGCGGCCGTGCGCGGCGACGCCAAGAAGAAGACCGAATGGGCCATTCAGGAGATGAAAGATTCCGCTCGGGCCGCCCAGAAACTCGGTGTCAAGGTTGTCAACGGGTTCACCGGTTCGTCGATCTGGCACTTGCTCTACTCGTTCCCGCCGGTCTCCGACGCGACGATCGACGAAGGGTTCAAGCTCTTCGCCGATCGCTGGAACCCGATCCTCGACGTTTTCAAGCAGTGCGGGGTGAAGTTCGCGCTTGAGGTGCATCCGACCGAGATCGCCTTTGACATTTACACGGCTGAGCGAGCGCTGGAGGCGATCGGGCGTCGGCCGGAATTCGGATTCAACTTCGACCCCAGCCATTTGTTGTGGCAGATGGTCGACCCGGTCGAATTCATCCGGGCCTTCCCGGACCGGATTTTCCACGTACACGTCAAAGATGCGGCACGCACGCTCGACGGCCGATCGGGCATTCTGGCGTCGCACCTCAATTTCGGCGATCCGCGCCGCGGCTGGGACTTCCGCTCGCCGGGCCGGGGCCAGGTGAACTTCGAGGAGATCGCGCGGGCGCTCAACCACGTTGGCTACGACGGCCCGCTCTCCGTGGAGTGGGAAGATTGCGGGATGGATCGGGAGTACGGCGCGGCCGAGGCGGCTCGCTTTGTCAAAGAAAAGATGGGCTTCAAGTCGGCGGGGCGGCTGTTTGACTCGGCGTTCGCGGAGGCGCAGGGGAAGGGGTAACGGGCGAGCGTAAGGCAATCGTGACGACGGTGGACTTTGAACCTCTGAGCATGGCTGTTCCCGTGTGGGAGGACCCTCCCGGTGTTTCCGGGTCGGCACAACAGCGTGCTACTGGAATTGGTGCTCGGAGTTTTCAAACGGGGCGAGACGCCCGAGGGCATCCGACCGCGCGACGAGATCAACGCCTACGTGAGTTTTGCACATCTAGCTCTGCTCGGCCGTAGTTCTCAAGGTTGATCATGCTCGTTCAAAACTCGCAGAAACATCAACCCGAATTCGATCTCTTAGAAGCGCGCCGCGTTTACAGGGAAATTGACTGCGCGAAGCACACTGGCGGGAGTGAGATCACCAGTCCGTATCATTTGTTTTGTGTCGAGACGATCCGCGATCGTTCGGACCTCAGGCGAGGACGCGAGGTACCAACCGATGGTTTCGTTTTCGGAAAAGGCGAGCCTCCGCGTCGAGACTGCACTCAGATCGGTGGAAAACCCTTTTGGCCCGCGACTCGAGAATGGCCGATCGATGATGCGGGGAATCCGTATCAGTTCTTTGCTCAGATCAACTTCGCTGATTCGACCGACTTTGTTCGCAACCTGCCTGGGGAGTTGCTGTTGATGTTCGTTGGTGTCGGCGACGATTGGTACTTTCATCCCATGCAAGTCCGATTCGAGTGGGTTTCTCTGAACGCGCAGCCAGCCGCCGAATTCGACCCGTCGCTGATTGCGAATACTGGCGGGCCCTTCTTCGGCGGCAATCTACCGGACGGTGGATTATCCGGACGCTTTCGAAGGGATCCCGTGCAATCATGCCGCGATTTTCTACGCGACGAAGATCGGCGGTGTACCTTTCTTCATCCAGAGTGGAGAAGGAGATGGCGCATCAGGCGAGTTCTTCTGTCAACTTTCGTCGATCCAAGCTGCTGCAAATGTACTGTATCCATTTGTCAACCGTCGCCATCCTTTGATTGAAGTTCGGTGCAAAGAGCGTTCTCGCCGAGGAAAACTCAATGCTCCTGGGTGATCTAGGAGCAATTTATCTTTTTCGCCACGCCGATGGTCAGATCAGCTCTACGTTCGAGTCCTCTTAGCAGGCGGACCACCATGGGTTTTACTCGTGTCCGCCGCTCTGGTCCTGCACAAGTTTTGCCTGACGATTCCGGTCCTCGTCTTGGCCGACACTTCGCTTCAAATCACGCTGCCGCATGCCCTGAATCACCGATTCGCATTGCGTACCTACATAAAAGTTGGTCGTGTGCTCGAGCTGGTCGAGTTTTTGAGCTAGGTCTGTTATCAGGCCCCGGTCGGCAGCCTCTTCCCAGGCGCAGAGGCCCCATGTCGCAGACCGCAATCATTGGGGGCGAGCCTTCCGCAACAACTCTCGCCCGGACCCGAACTCTGCAATGGGAATGTGATGCCCGGCTCCGTGCTCCTTGATCAGCTTCTCGGCCTCGTGGAAGCTCACTCCCAATGCGTCTCGAAGCTGGGCGTGGGAAATCCGGTCCTGGCGGTAAAGCTCGACGACGTACGTCTCGCGTGCCTCGCGATCGAGGTCTGTCCCGTTCGTGCGGATTTGCTCCTCAATGTCCTGCGGTATCTCAAAACTTATGGTCATGACTTTCTCCTTTGGCGCCCGCAGGGACTGCCTGAAATCCTATATCCCAATAGCTTCGCTCATTCTCGAGTACGAAGCAATTTCGGAATCTGCCAATCCGGGGGCTTCAGCTCGTCACCTATTCGTCCGAACGGCTACGCGATCGATCCCCTGAAAATCACTCGCGCCCCGTCGTCCGGCCCCAGGACGATTCCGTACCGCCTTGCCCGCGAGCGAGCTCGGTTGGGGCGGGACAACCGGGCCTGGCTGAAGAGCGTCGCCAGGAGGACCTTCATCTCGTAGAGCGCGAACGGCATCCCCAGGCACACTCGGTTGCCGCCGCCGAAGGGGAACCATTCGTGCGGGCCGAACTTCCGCTCCAGGAACCGCTCGGGTCGGAACTGATCGGGGTCGGGGTAGAGATCGGCACGCCGGTGCACCAGGTACGAGCACGGGCAGAGGACCACGCCGGCCGGGTATTCCCGCCCGCCCGTGCTGAAGGCCTGCACCGTCTTCCGCACGATGAACGGCGCCACCGGGCTTTTTCGCAGGCTCTCGCGGATCGCTGCGTCGAGGTATTCCAGTGCGGGGAGATGTTCGGCCTCGGGCGGTCCGCCGCCGGTGATCCGTTTCAATTCGTCGGTCAGGCGGTCGACCACCAGCGGGCGGGGCACGATGTCTGCGAGCGCCCAAGCCAGTGCCAGGGCGGTTGTCTCGTGGCCGGCGATCAAGATCGTGATGAGCGCGTCGCGCACCTGCTGCTCGTCGAGTGGCGAGCCGTCCTCGTGTGTTGCCGCAAGCAAGTCGTCGAGCACGTTCTCGCCGCGAGCTAGCCCGTCGCCCCACCGCCTCGCGGCGATGAGCGCGAACAAATCGTCATCGAGGTCGCTCAACTGCCGGAATAGAGGAACCCACCGCGACCCGCTCAACCGCTCGATCGGGATCATCCGCATGAGCAACAAGGCGTATCGCTGCCGGCCATGCGATAGAAATCTTTCCACCTTGTGCTCAAAGCGGTCCAAGTCCGCGCCGGGGACAATGCCCAGCGCCGTGCGGAGTATGACCCGTAGTGTTATCCGACGCATCACCGGCAACGCGGGGATCGATGAGTCCCGCGGCCACACCCGAACAGCCTCCAGCGTCTCCAGCCGCATCGCGTCGAAAAACGCTCGCATCCGCTCGCCCTTCAACGGCGGGACCAGGACGCGGCGCTGTCGCATGTGCGGAGCCCCGTCAAGCACGAGGACGGAATTCCGCCCGACGGTCGCGATGAAGAGCGAGTTGGCCTCGCCCGAGTGGAGCACATCCGGGTCGGCGCGGAAGACCTCGCGAACCACCTCGGGGTCGGAAAGCATCACGAACGGGCCGTCGCTGCCTACGTTGAGGGTGAAGGCGTCTCCAAAGCGGCGGTGACACTCGTCGAGCAGTCGGAGCAGGTCGCCCGCGAAGCGGACAAGCTGCCACCAGGCCGGTGACCTGGGACCGGGTGGAAGCGCCAGCGGGGGACACGAGACGACAGGCGTCGAGAACATCTGACACGCCCCATGGACGAGACTGTCCAGCTTTCATTCGGGAATTCGGGCGGTGCGTTGCACGCTTCTTTCTTTACCGAATCTTCGGGCCAGACGCTCGCGCTGCTACGATCGGAATAAAAAGCCGAGTTGTTCTGGTCACCACAATGACCAAAATCCGGAAACTAGTACAGATTATTGATAGGTCGATCTCGATCGCGGACACTGGACTCAGTGCGAGGGGCAACCGCAGGCGATTCAAAATCTGCGGATGCTGGTTAGAAACCGTGCGTCACTTTGGCCGATGGTTCAAGCGGGCCGCCGGTGGACGAGAATCGCTGGCATCCGCAGCATTGCGATGCGGACGAAGTTGGTTCCAGGGTCAAGCTGCAGCGCGAGTCGCGTTTCAGTGAAAGGCCGCTTGGTGGCGAAAGGCCAGCGGTAGAGGTGTAATCGCGCGAGTCTCGTCGTAGCGGTTCGGCGCGAAGGTGCGCTAAGCGAGTAATAACTCGTGTCGTGCCACGGCGATTGGGCGATTTGAAGATCGGAAGTTGACTTGCCGGTGTGGTCCTGCGGTCCCGGCTTGGGCGTTCGTGCGACCGACGAATAGGCCGGCGGGGCGAAAAGTGGCTCTCTTGGATTCGTCGGCTTGGGCGTTCGTGCGACCGACGAATAGGCCGGGAGGGCGAAAAGTGGCTGTCTTGGATCCTGGCGGGGCGAAAAGTGGCTGTCTTGGATCCTGTGGGATCCTTGGATCCCGGATCCCACCGACGAATAGGCCGGGGGGGCGAAAAGTGGCTGTCTTGGATCCCGTTGCATCCCCCGGCGGAAGGTGGGTGTCTCACATCCCCGGGGCCAGATCGTCGTTGAAGATATGGTCGGCGTTTATCACTGCATCGCCCGATGCGTCCGTCGGGCCTTCCTCTGTGGCATCGACCCTTACACCGGGCAGGACTACAGTCACCGCGAAGAGTGGATTCTCGATCGCCTCCGTGATTTGGCAGGGCTGTTCGCCATCGAGGTCTGTGGCTATTCCGTGATGAGCAACCATCTTCATCTCGTGCTCCGCAATCGGCTGGACATCGCCGAGCAATGGTCGGCCGACGAGATCGCCCTGCGATGGTGCAAAGTTTTCCCGCCTCGCGACGATGCCACCGGTGAGCCCGTCGAGCCCGGCGAACACGACCTGGCTATGCTCACGGCGAACCCCGATAGGCTGGTGGAAGTGCGCAAGCGCCTCGCCAACTTGTCATGGTTCATGAGGTGCTTGTGCGAGAAGATCGCCCGAGCCGCCAATCACGAGGATGGTTCCAGCGGACGATTCTGGGCCGGCCGCTTCAAATCGATGGCATTGCTCGATGAAGCGGCGATCTTGGCGTGCAGCGTTTACGTCGACCTTAACCCAATCCGGGCCGGACTCGCGACGACGCCGGAGGAATCGGCATACACCTCGGGCCGCGACCGGATCCAGAGCTTGCTACAGACCTCGACCAGATTGACTTCAAAGGATGTAAACAGCCCGCTCAAGACCTGCGAGCGCCCCAACGCCTGGCTCTGTGAGCTGACGTTGCAAGAGACGGCAACCGAGCCCGCATCTGCGACCGGCGTCGGTGCTGCGTCTCGACGGCGGGAATCGGCATCAGAAGCCGGGCCAGTCGCGATCACCGTCGCGGACGCGGTCGGCGCCTCCCAGCCTTCCGCGGAGTCCGGTCCAACCTCTGACGTCGCCGCCCCGGTCGCGGCTCCGCCGCGTCTGCATGCGAGGGCGTCCGACCAGGGGTTTCTGCCGATCGAAGCCGAGCACTATGTCATGCTGCTGGATTGGACGGGGCGGGAACTCCGCGCGGACAAGCGCGGCGCGATTCCCGACCACCTGGCCCCGATCGTGGAGCGGCTGGGGCTCGATCGATCGAACTGGGTGGAAACCGTGCGCTGCTTCGGTCGACTATTCAAGCAGGCGGCGGGCCGATCGAGCTCACTCGTCGATGCCGCGGCACGCCGCTCGCGGCGGTGGTTCCAGGGCAAGGCGGCCGCTCGAATCGCCTTTATCTCGGCCTCGGGCTCGACACCGAGCCCTAAACAGAAATCTCTACGACACCGTCGCTCGAAGAGCGCGGCCGGCTTGCGCACTGCCCTCGTCACCTGGCGCCGTGCCGACAGGACAGGACGAACCGTTCCACGTCTCACGTCAGGTGACCACGCCCATACGATGGTCATCTTGAAAAGCTCGGTCTCATACCGCCTCGGGCTCCGAGAGCAGGCGCGCTGGCCCGTTGGTCCGACCGACGGGTTCATGGGTGTCTGAATCCCGGTGTCTGAATCCCTGGCCCGTTGGTCCGACCGACGGGTTCATGGGTGTCTGAATCCCCGTTGGTCCGACCGACGGGTTCATGGGTGTCTGAATCCCCTCGATCCCCGCTACCGGCTTGTCCAGAAGCCCTGCCAGCGATCGTAGTTGAGAGGGCTTAAGGCACTCCCAGATCGGCTGATCGAGCCTGGCGACATTTTGGGCGATCTCCTCCTTATGCTGCCGCTCCAACCTTAGGATCTCGTTTGCCGGTGCGGTCGCATATGGTATTAAGACGACCTTCCGAACTACCCGATGATATACCTCCAATCTGTTCGCGATCGCCACAGCGAGCTCGTTGCGTTGGGCCCTAGATAGATGCAAGCGGGCGGCGATCTCGGGGTCAAGCAACGCGTGCACGCCCCGCTGGCGCCAGAGTTCGATTTTCGCCTTCTCAAGCTGTTCCGGTCGCAGAACGGTTTCGAGAGCCATCTCTTCGACGTGGGCCACGATGCTCGCACGCACCCGCAGGCCGGCATCGGATAGCCGAACTTCCATCGCGCGAGTAGGGGGCAGCTTGCGTACCTCGTTCGAGTCGTCGTCATCTCTTGCCCCCGGTGGCGGCTCTACATCGCGAACTAGCCAGTAGCGTCTAACATTGCGAGCGAGTAAGTCGACATCCTCTAGCACACGCACCTGATCGGGGGCAAGGCCGGAGAACTTCTGATTGAGTTCCGGAGGGCGCGCCGCTGATACAGGCACGATGGGAGGGTATCCCAGGAGGATGGCAAAGAGTTCAGACGACCTGCGCTCCAGAACTTGCCACTGGTAAATCACGTTGTAGAACGCTTCGCGTGTGTACGCTGTCGCTGCGGGAATCTGTCCGTCCGGGTAATCGATTGGGATGATCGAGTCAGCGCCGGAGAGCTGCGGCGCCAATGGTTTGCTCGCCTGCGCCTTCCACCGCCTGACCTCGTTCGGACGAAGCACGCCTTCGAGAACGATTGCTTCGGCGTGCGCGACCACCTTCGACTTTAGACGCTTCCACTCCTCGAGGTTGGGCGGCTTGGTCCCCGGCGCCAGTGCGTGCTTCAGGTAGAACTCCAACACCGCCCGCGCCGCTCGGTCGGCATGCTGCACAAGAGCGGGCGCACGCAGGGCATTGCCGATCGCTTCGCCGTCGTTCTTCAACATCGGCGGGAGCTGGGCGCTGACCGCCTGGCGATCGCCCGCCTCGATCGCCTCAATGAGTGCGTCAAAAAAATGTGAAACGTGGCCCTTTTTTAGTTGGTCCGCCTCCTCGCGAAGCCGCGTGACGGTGTCCGCAGCCGCGCTCGAATTCGTCTCTTTCGCCGGCACGTCATCCTGTTCGGCCTGCAACGCTAGCACGAGAAGCGCATATTTGAAGACACTCAAGCCATGCATCAGCGTTCCTCCCCTCATCGGCGTTCCGCCGCGCAATGCGCGACAAATTTATGTCCGTTACGCCCGCCCGTGCCCACAGTGAAACAAGTGAAAGATTAGCTTCCGAGCAGGTGCCGAGCAACCGCAACCAAAGGACCAATTTACGGAGGAAACCAGCGCACGACCGCCTCCGATTCACCTTCTCCAATTTCGAACGGTACGGACCGGACCTCCATCAGGCCTGCTTCGGCCGAGACGTGAACGCGATAGCGGCCGTGAGGCACGTTCGCGACCGTGAACTTGCCGGAGGGCTCAGCGCGAAACGTCGAGAGAATTCGCTCGGTTATCCCGTCGATGCGGACGAGGTTCAAAGTCCGGGCGGCGTATTCGTGCCCCGACGATAGAGCGGAGCCCGCTCTTTCGCCAGCACGTCGGCCGGGTATGGCCGCGTCGCGTAGATCGCCTCCAATGGGCGCCGCTGTTCGAGGCTTGCCGCACAGAAAGAAAGTGAAAGTCGACAACTCAAGAGTTTGAAGGCGCAATTTAAACGAGTGCCCACCACGATTGTCGAGTTGTTTGTAAGTTAAACATTAGTGAAGCATCAGCGCATCTTTTGATGGCATCGTCGCATGGGCGGCTCCCGCGACGGCCGGAGCATGTCTATCACCCGCTCGACCTCAGTCCTGTAGGCGTCCATGCCATCCTCCTGGTGTTACACTCCGTTAGTCCGGCCGGACAATATACCAAAAGCACGCCGGTGGAAGTCATCGGCCCCAAATTGGGCCAACGTCCCCGACTCGGCGAGAAGGACATTACTCGCGCAGACCCTATTCCACCCGTCTTGAATGTAGATCCGCTGGCCTCCGGCTCGTTTGCATCGGGCCAGGTAACGCTTACGGGCACCGCATACGACCGAGAGACCGGCCTTAAGTCGCTGCGCATCATCCTCACCGGTGAGACCGATCAGACAGTGAGCGTCGACGCCACCGGTCATTTCGCGGTCAGCTCGCAGCTTCCGGTCAACAGTTCCGCCGACGGTGTCCACAGCTTTACCGTTGTCGCAGAGGACCGGAGCGGCAACACGACGACGAGCAAGCCCGTATCATTCACCCTGGACACGAAAGCTTCGACAGTCCAGCTAAACTCACCTCCATCGGGTGAAACGCTCCAGACAAGCCCCCAGATCCGCGGAATCGCATCCGACGGGATACAGGGATCGGGAGTTATATGCGTAAGGCACCTCCCGGCCAACCACCGCTTCAATCGCCGATTCACGAAGCGGCAGGTAACGCTGCTCGGGTGTACGTTGAGATGACCCTAAAGGCATTCGCCGAAAGAGATCGGGAAGAACAATTTGACAACATGATCACTGCCGCGGAGAGCCTCGCCGATCAGTGCTTCAAGGATCATCATCCAGGGGAAGGACTATCGAATGATCTAACATGCACAAAACCCCTCACCAAAAAGGCAAGAACAGGCTATAGTCTTTCGACAAGGATAAAGTCTCGATAAGAGGCTGGAGGTGTTTCTCGTAATTCCTCCATCTATCCAACGATTTGGAATATATAGGCGTTGTGACCTGGAAGGCACTCGGTGTCATTTGAACTCGTTTCGTTGAGAGTGGTCACGATAATCGATGATGGTCTGATCAAGATAATCGATGGTTTGTCGTCGAAGCGGCGGGCGGCTTGAATTGATGCGCTTCGGCGTGCGCTGGAATGCACGCCGGTTGACGCGGTTGACGCGTGTGGGACATCCTGTCCCGGATGTCGCGGCTCCTGCCGCGAAGGTTTTTCGCATAGGTGCCGATCCCGGAGCTTGGATTGATCCGGATCGGAACGGGAGCCAGGCCGAACTGCGACACTCGGCCTGGGCTCCGGTCTCGGCCCCTGAGTCGGCGCTCGGGTTGCTCCTCAGCAGAGCCCTATCCTCCGCCCAGGCCGTTCTTCAGTCTGAGGCCGTCGTGCCTTTCACCCATCCCCTTGCACCGCGCGACTGGCCAACAGCCCGACTGTCTCGCGCCTCCCGCAACAGGCGATCGCGCTCAGCGAGGATCCGCGCACCGAGACCGACGAGTTCCTCCGCCGGCGTGCCCGATCCGAGCGCACCGCGCACCCGGCAAAGCCCATCAACACCGTTCCGTTCCCTCTCATCTCTATATGGGGAACGGGAACGCCTCATCCCGGCGATCAATCGAGCCGCTGCCATCCCGCGGCCGTTCGGCTCAACCGGCCGGCGCGCTCCAGCGACTCCAGCACCTCGCCCAGGCGCTCGTTCTTGACCGCAAGGCACTCGCGGAGCTTGGCGCGTGTGAGCACGACGCCTCCAGCCAAGATGTCCAGCACTTGCTCGTGGAGTCCAGGTGGCTTCCCGTCTGGGGGCTGCGCGACGACCTCCAGGTGGGTCGTTTCCGGATTCGTCGTGACGACCGCCAGATGAATTGGCGGCGATGCCGGCGCCGCCCGGTGCTCGGTGGAGAGCACCAAGTGTTCCTTGGCCCGCCGCAAGTAAAGATTGGAGTCGCCGAAGGCGTGGATGTCACTGGAGCCGCGAAGTCCCTGACCCGCACTGGCCCCTCCCGTGGCGTTCTTGCGCGTATGATGCACGAGTATCACGGACAGGTCGCGCTGCCGCTGCAGTGAGCGAAAGTATGCCAACAACGCGGCCACCTCGCTGGCATTGTTCTCGTCGATGCCGTGAAGTCTCACGTGCGGATCCAGGAGCAGCAATCGAGGCCGGAGCCGCCCTATCGTCTCCAAGAGCCGCATGCGGTCTGGGTCGCGATCGAGCCGCAGAACAGGCGCAGTGATGACGTGGATCTCGACGCCAGCGAGATCGACACCACGATGTCGTGCCATTCCCGCAACCCGTTCGCGCACGGCCGGCAGTGCGTCCTCCGCGAGATACACCAAGACGGGTCCCGGCTCTGGCACGGCGTACTTACCCAAGCACGTCGTGCCGGTGGCTACACTCAGGGCCAGATCCAGACCGAGCCAAGTTTTCGAGCATTTGGGGGCGCCACCGATCACGCCAACTGACGTGGCTCCCCACAGCTCTTCCACGAGCCAGCGCTGCGCGTTGTCGTCGGTCTGGATCTCGCCCACACGCACGACGTGAAGTGGCTGAAGATCTCGATTCCATCGGGGTTGATTTACAATCACCGGCAATTTCACGCCCTCACCTTCTTCCGCAACGCCGAGCGTGGCTGATTCGGCTGAAAGACTTCAAGGTAGGCCTTTTCGTCGAGCTGCCTGATCTCGTTAGCCATGCCATAGGCCAACAGCTCGCCAGCCATCGTCATGAGCACTCGGCAATTGCCGGCACTGTGGTCCACAAGCGTGTCCTTGAGCTGCGCCGTCATGATCGCCGCATTGCCGGCGCTCGAGAGCGCGTGACTGAGGAGATCCAGCAGTTCGTCGCGCGAGGCGGCTTCGGTCACGAGCCGGGTGCGGATCCGACTCCCGAGTGGTACGAGGTAATCCTGCCGCAGCAATTCCCCAAGACGCCCGTCTCCGGAGAGGACGACCGTCAGCAAACTCGTCGCATCAAAATCGGCACTCGCGAGAATCCGCAGCTCGGCCAGCACCTGTCCGGGCATCTCCTGGGCTTCGTCGATCAAAAGCACCGGGCGGATGCGGGACGAGGAAACGTGGGTCTTCCAGCGCTCGCGGAAGGCCACGCTTCTGGATTGCCTGGGAGAGCCCGTGCACGAGGTCTTCAGCGGTCTCCGAGAGGTACCACTGGACGTGGCAACACAGTCGCGAGTGGTCATCGAGAATGCCCAGCGCGATCGGGTGCACCCACTGGCCGTCGGGAGTGAGCACCCTGAGCGATGCATGGTGGAAATCGAGGTGCCATAAGGACCCGGCAAACGGGGCTTCATAGCTGCGGATCTCTCGCGTCTGACGTCTCTCTTCTGCGCAATTCGCCGGGGCGTCGATTCGGCCCAAGCCTCGGCCTGCGCGACCAGCCGCGGGCCTGCATGTACCGCCGCACCGTGGAATAACATCGCAGTGGCCCCAGCGAAGGCTCGGCCTTCACTAACGCGGCGAGATTGTCGTAGTGCAGTTGGTAGCTCCAGTGCGGGTAGTCGCGATATTGGAGATGGAGCCGCTCGGCCAGTGCCGGGGCGAGGGACACTTTGCCGCAGTCTTTGCGCACGGCGCGGCGCAAGGCGCGGACAGGATCATCTTCTTCGCGTCGCGCGATGTAGTACCAGCGTTCGATGGTGGCGGCCGCGAACTGGACATTGCATTCGCTCACGGGATGATGCCACGTCCTCTCTGCGAGGGCGCGGATGGCCGTCTTGAGCTGTCCTCGCGCAGGCGGATCGCTCAAGAGTTGGCCAATGACGGAGAATCGAAAGCACGCCCACTCGGCGCCGGTCGGACTTTTGGATTTTCGGGTCATCACGTCTCCTCACGAAAGGGGTGAAAGGTCCGCGATAACCTCTATAGGTCGGCCAGCCGGGGTGCAAAGAGCGCATGCTCTGCGGGCCGGGTGCGATCGTCGTGAAAGCTAGCTCGGCGGGCCTGTTGCGGTCGTGATTGGAGAGAGGAAGCGAAGCAGCCGTCCCCAGCCCTCGTGGTCATCGCTGTGGCGGACGAAGGCGGTCAGAAATGAGAGCGGCAAGGTGGCGAGATTGCAGTGGAGCGCGAGGCGAGCACCGGCGCTCTTCCAGAAATGGGTTTGGGGAAAGTGATCGCGCCAGAACTCCTGCCAGCGAGCAATGGTCCGCCGGTCAACACCGAAGAGTGCGGAAAGCTCACGGACTCGCCGCGGCGATGGTCCGTGCTGCATGGCGGTGATCAAAACGACGAGCGCACCGACATAGACCTTTCGGCCGAAAAAACGCACGGACGGTGCTGTGGGGCGCTTTCTGCAGCCGTCGCGATCGCAGCAAAAACTGAACCTGGTGTTGTATGTATCAGGCAGAGCGTCGCAATCGCGCCGAGGCTTGCGGGGATAATTGGAACGGTGCAGGCGACCACCGCACGGACATCCATGCCGGCGGGTAGTCTCCGCGAGGTCCTGGTCGATCGTGAGAAGGAAGGGCCAGAAGCTGGCGGCGGGAGGAAACGTGTGATACATCGTTGGGTACTCCGCGTGTGAGTGGTATCCCACGGAGTACACCCCTCGCGAACCTCGATCAAGTGATCAGGCTCCGCGAGGGGATTTTTATTGTCAGCCTTACCGAAGTTGACCACGCCGCGGCGAGTTCACATCGATTACGTTGGCCACGCACATACGACGTAATCGCGTTGTCCGGGTCCTGGACCGCGATGAGATTGTTGCCCGAAAAGGTGAAGCTGGTCACTGCGCCCGACGGTTCGATCACAGTGGCGAGCTTGCCGGTCGTGGGATTGTATGTCAGGGTCGTTACTAAACCCACGGGATCGGTGATGGTCTGCAAGGCCCCGGCCGCCGCCCCACTCGACACATAAGCGAAGGATGTTGTATTTCCGTTGCGGTCCTTGACTGAAGTTTCCTGGCCCGCGCTGTTGAAAGTGACGACTGTGCCGTCGGTGTATGTTCGCGTGTACGTATACGTTGCTGAATTGTAATAGAACGACGAGAGATCATAGGCCGCACCGGCGTAGGTGTTTGTGCCAGTGGATGTTAGCTGCTCGGGGACGCTCTCGCCGTCGGTGACCATCACGGGTGTGCCGCTGCCGTTGATGATGATCTGTTGCAAGCCCGCGATCGACCAGCCCGCGCCGTACGGCGACGTCGATCGGTTGAGCACCATCTGTGACGTGGTGTAATTTTCAGTCGCCATGGCGCCGGGCCGGATCTTGGTGATCGAAAGCACGGCCGGGTAGAGGCCGGTGGTGTAGCTCGAGACCGTGGTGACCTGAAGCTGCACCAGGTACGTCTCGCCGTCTACCAGCGATACAGGGGTGTAGGTGACCGCGGCGCCCTCGGAGAGGCTGTTGACGGTGAGCGACGCCTTGATCGAGGTCAGGAGTGACGAATCCGAACCGGTTTGGGTGGTCAGGAACACAGAGTAGATCGGGTACGGGTCGGCTTGAAGTGAGCTGTATTGAAAGTCGACCCCGCTGATCACGCCCTGCGCCTGGTAGAAGCCTCCCTGGTGGCTCTGAAAGTAAGATTTCCGAGTGCAACAAGGCATTACCGATACAATTGTGCCTATCGACTGGGGCGGAGTTTATTGGCGGCGATCGGCGGCTTTTGTGAAGTCGGCCCAGGACGTCGATGCGTAACAGCTCGGTGGATCTCAGGACGGCAGGGCGGAGGACGCAGTCTCCAAGACTCGATTTGGACGAATTCCATTTTCTTTTGGCAACTGGAACGGGGTTTGTGCAGATCATCTTGGTGAAAGCAACGAGTGCGCCGGCTAGTGCGGACGCTCGGACAACAGGGATCAAAGGCAACAACCAGGAACTCGAGGAGCAAATTCGCGTCGGGCCAAAAGCCTGACCTACACAACATGCCTTACCGCAACGATGAAATCTTGATGGATCGGTGTACGCGTCCGAGATGCCAGGGGCGGCAACCAAATTGTGACAAAGGAACCCAAAGGGATCAGGTGGCTGGAAATGCATAAGTTGCGATCAGAACCGCGGGTTCCGGGCCCTTCGTGTGCGCCGGCGCGCGCATTCAGAATGATTTTTGTTGGCTGATCGATCTCATCGCTGTAACCCGGAATCTTTCTGGAAATCTCCAGGTCGACCGCGCGCCGAATCCGTAAAGTCTGCTCATATTATACATGAGGAGATGGCGACGGGCCGTTGTGCTTGCCGTCAGCGGGAGCCGGCGCACGGCACCAGCCGCGTGTGTGAGGCGCACGCCCAGCTCGGAGGAATCCGCGAGCCAGGGAATCACTTTGAAAGGTTGGGATTCAGATGAAGATTGGGATCAGGATTATGATCAGGAATAAGATTAAGATGCGGAGCGTTTACACTAGTGTACGGATGCTGGACAAATTTTCCAGGAGTACCATTTTGTACCATTTTGTACCACATCTCGAGGTCTGACGACTGGGCATCCGAGACGCAATGTGCGATCTGTAAGCCAAACGGAAATCAATAGATCGGAGAAGAGGTCGGCGTTTCCCGGCGATGCAAATATCTCGTGGTACGACTCGCCCCAAAAATGAGACTCTGAATCGGGGCGTTGTTCACTACAATGGGATGGGCTCGGTGGAGACGGTTTTGAGCAAGCGCAGCGGAGGAGTTCGGTCCCTTAATCCTTACAGGTAAATGGTGTGCGTCAACTTCTTCGTGCGGTTGTGTTTGCAAGGCTGGCAAAAGGCTCTGGAGAATCTGGGAATCGCTCGAATTGGAACCATCGAGCGCAAGATCCGCATTGCGGCACGAGATCCCGGAGGTGTTAAATAAAGGAGGGTCGGTAAGGTTTGCGGGAAATGCCCGCGCACTGTGACAGGACGACGCGGCGAAAGGGAGCGGAGTGTTGGGAGGCAAGTGAATCATGAGCGGCCCGATCGTAAGGAAGTATGGCTTTCCGAACTTTGAGAAGATCTTCGGCGAGCGTCCCCTCGAGCACGGAGTCGACGAATCTGGGCAGAGCGGAGAAGAGACCAAGGAGCCCACGTCCACGAAGGAGAAACCGAAAGCCAGGAAGAAGACTGCCGGCGAGCCGAAGGCTTCAAAGCCGAAGAAGTAAGTGTCGGGCTGCTTGATGCGCAGGGCGGCAGAAAGCGCCGGCGGGCGCCCCGGTCATTTGCCCACAGGGACGGTTTTGTTCTGTTGAGGTATTCCGCGCGGGGGTTTGCTCGAGGATCAGCGTCCTTGAAAACCTCTTCGAGCACGGCGGCCAAGCGGACGCCGGAGTGTGCGAGCCGATCTGCGGCCGTGGGGGTATTTTCATGCTCGTATGCGCGGCCGATGGAGTCGCCCGATCGGAGGGTCGCGTCCGATCCGGGCCAGTAGGTGCTGCCCTTGATGTCGCGGTTATGCTCGTCGGCCCAGGTCGAGGCATCGGCCATTGACTCGCCCGGCTCGAGCAATGAGTGACTGCTCCGGATGGCTTCCCCGTTCCGGCTTTCGCTGTGGGAGGATCGATTACGGAGTGCCCTGGCACCAAACCCTTTGGGGCGGAAGGCCGGTGATGGGTGGTGTTCTGGTGACGCGGTTTTCTTCTGACGCATCAGCATAGACGGCGCGCGCGGGCTTCTGCTAGTGTTTGATCAAGCTACCAAACGCGAACCGATTTTTCCTTGAGAGGCCCACGATGGCGTTGGTCGAGCCCTATGCCCCCTGCCACTGTGGAAGCGGCCAGAAATATAAGTGGTGCTGCCAGAGTGTCGAACCCTACATCGAGCGGTCGCAACGACTACTGGATAACGGCCAGTACGAGCTCGCGATGAATCCGCTGGTCGAAGGCCTGGCGAAGAATCCCGATAATGTTTCACTGTTGCTACGACAGGCGCTGGTGCAGCTTCATCTCAATCAGCCCGGGCCTGCGACCGAGAGCCTGCGGCGGTTGCTCCAGAAGCAACCGGCGCATCTGGGCGGTTCGATCTTGATGACGAGGCTTGCGCTTGAGACGGAGGGTGCCGAAGCAGGTGTCGCACAGCTTCAGCAGGCGCTATCAGCCCACCAGGCTCTCGATCGCTCGCCGCTGGCATCGCTGGCGACATTCGTCGGCACGCATCTCGCTCGCGAAGGCTTCCCCACCGCGGCGATCAAGCATCTCGAGCTGGCCGGTCAGCTTTCTAGTGATGAGGAGAAGCAGGTTGCCTCGCAGCTTCAGAGTCTGCTTGCCAATCCGGCGATCTCGGTATGGGAGAAAAGCCCCTATCGTCTTTCCCCGGCGCCCGAGGGCGCATCACAACCCTTTCGGGAATCGTTCGAGCAGGCGCTGGGCTGGGCTCGAGAGGGGCTCTGGTCATCGGCTGCCTCGGCCTTTGAGCTCCTGGCGGCAGGCTCCGGGGCAGGTGTCTTCGCCGACCGCAATCGCGGGTTGTGCTGCCTGTGGCTGGCGGACCACGACGGGGCTGTTGCCGCCCTGAGGCGATACATCGCCCGCAGCAAACCCTCGACCGACACCGTCGATCTCGAATCGCTCTGCCAGGTGATTGAACCCGAGTCGCGTTACGACCCGATCGATATCGATCGATTGAGCTGGCCGATCCGGAACCGCGAGGGGTTGCTCGCGGCCCTGCGCGGCGATCGGTCGATTGCACAAGGTGAGCCTCGTGAGTTGCCGGAAGAGCCGGAGTCTCCCACGTTCGAAAGCTTTCTGCTGCTCGATCGTCCGTTAGCGGAAGCCACGTCTGGTCTGACGGGACTCGACCTTCCCCAGGTCGAAGCGGAGCTGCTCGTTGGTAAAGACGTCGTGTTTCTCGAAGTGGTCGATGACGGCCGGCTCGATCCCCTGATCGACCGGGTCACGACCGTTGCCGGATCAAATATTCCTCCCGCTCACCCGCGGACCAAGATCATCGGGCACTTGCCGAGGCATGAGCTGGCCCTGGCCGGGCGATGGCATATCCCGGCTGGAGTCTCTCCGGATGAGGCCGAACGCCTGCAGCGTGAGCGGGCTGCGCATGTCATCGGTGAGATCTGGGCCAAGACACCGCAGCCGGCACTGCGCCGGCGGACCCCGCTCCAGGCGGGGCTCGCGGGTGACTCGGAAACGTTTTTGCGTGCGAGCATCCGGCGGATGGAGGAAGCACACGAGCTGCCCCAGGAGGTGCTCGACTGGAACGAGCTGCGCTCGAAGCTGCACCTGGGCCCGGAGCCGGCGATCGATCCCGAGACGGTGGAGATCGACGAGCTTCATCTCTCGCGACTGGGTCTGGTCGCCATCGACCGGCTGGACGACGACCGCCTTCTGGCGCTATACCGTCGCTCGGTGAAATGGGGGCTGAGGCGTCTGCGAAACCAGGTGTCCCGGCTCCTGGACGAGCGGCCGTCGCTCTTGACGAAGGGGCAAGTCGAGCCCATCAAGTTTTACGGGGACCTCGCCCTCGAGGCGGCCCAGTCTGTCGAGCGAGCGCAGGCAGAGCAATGGCTGACGAAAGGGCGGCAGTCCGAGTCTCCGCAGAAGCGCTCGGCGCACTCGCTTTTGTGGGATTTGCTCGGCCTCCACGTGAAAATGCTCCTGGACCCGCCGGATGTCTGGGTTCCCGTTCTTGCTGTGATCCTGGAGCGCTGTCGCGGCAACCAGGAAGCGACGTCGGCCGTACTCTTGCGACTGGTCAATCTTGGACTCGTCCAGGCCGTCGTCGATCCCAAACGCCCCGACCAGTTGCTCGTGGACACTCGTACTTTGGAGCAGTATCTCAAACGATATGGTCCACGAGTGACGACCGCCACGGGAGAGCTGGGTGTTGCCGCCAGTCAGGGCGAGATCTGGACGCCCGAAACGGCGGCCACTTCTTCCCCGATCTGGACACCAGGCTCACCGAATGCACCTGCGCGGGCCGCGGAAAAGTCGAAGCTCATCTTGCCCGGCCAGTAGCAGCGGGCGAGTGACCGTGTGATGCCAGGGCGGAGCTCTCCGCTCTTCGCCAGTGCATCCAGGGCTCAAGGGATCCGTTCGCGGAGCGAAGGGCGACTATGCGATCTTGCGCGTGCAAGGGCTCAAGGAATCCCGTCGGGGAGCGAAGCGCGATCATCGTCTCTTCGGGAAGCGCGCAGGGCACAATCTGCCCGACCGGGCGTTACAACCCAACCGATATTTTGATTCCATTCGCGCAAATCGCCGACCGGACACTGTGGAAGTGCGTAAAATATTGAGAGAGGCGAAAAACAGCGTTCGGCCAGGGGCCGTTGGTTTGCTGGATGCACTGCGGGAGGACTGCTTCGCTTGACACGCAAACGAATTCGGGGTTGTAATGATCGTGGCGGGGAGGGAGCAAGGTTCGAGGCCACTGCCCGCTCGTGGCGTCCTCGCAATTGTTTGTGGAGACCACATCGTCCGCTCCCCCGGACTTCTTGATTTGCGATAAACGGGCAGTCCGCTGAGTCAGTCGTTCCAGCATCCCTCATCATCTTTGACGTAGCGCGTTGACAATTCGGCTGAAGCCTCATGCAGGATGGTTGAGGGCGGCTTGACCGCGCGCGCGGGGGCTGTCCTCTCCGCTGGGGTGTCAGCCGAATCTCCGGGTCCGTGTGTGCCCACGACGTCCCTTGCGCGGTTGATTCTCCGTGAGCCGCTTTGAGGAGGGAAGGTTTTCATGTCCACAGGATCGGCCTTGATCACTTTGATCGCCAGTCGTCAGAACCTTGACGATTACCAGAAGAAACACTGGGTGGGCTCGTTCGCAGAGTACCTCGACATCATTCAGCGCGAACCGCAGGTTACTCGCACCGCCTACCAGCGGATCTACGACATGATCATCAGCCACGGCACCGAGGAGGTCGTGGTCAACAAAGAGAAATTGATCCGCTACAAGTTTTTCGAGGATCCGGAGACCCACGGCCAGGATGCCATCTTCGGTCTGGAACGGACCTTGATGAACTTCGTAAACATCCTCAAGAGCGCTGCCAACGGTTATGGCACGGAGCGGCGTGTCTTGCTCTTGCATGGCCCGGTCGGCAGCTCGAAGAGCACGCTGGCGCGGCTGCTCAAGAAGGGGCTGGAGCGTTTCTCGCGAGTGGACGAGGGGGGCCTGTACAGCTTCTCCTGGAGGGAGGAGAGCGCCGAAGGCGAGGGGGAGAGCGTGGTTCCCTGCCCCATGCATGAGGAGCCGTTGCATCTGATTCCACAGGAGCACCGGGCAGAGGTAACGGCGAGCCTCAACAAGAATGCAGGATACGACGACTTCCAGGTGACGATTGAAGGAGACCTCTGTCCGTTCTGCCGCCAGATGTTCAACGAGCGGATGGAGCGTTATGGGGGAGACTGGGGCCGGGTCGTCGAGGATGTCCGCGTGCGGCGGTTGATCCTTTCCGAACAGGATCGGATCGGCATCGGCACGTTTCAGCCCAAGGACGAGAAGAATCAGGACGCAACCGAGCTCACGGGCGACATCAACTATCGCAAGATTGCGGAATACGGCACCGAGAGCGACCCCCGAGCCTTCAATTTCGACGGCGAGTTCAACATCGCCAACCGCGGCATCATCGAGTTCATCGAAGTCCTCAAGCTCGACGTCGCCTTCCTGTACGACCTGCTGGGAGCCAGCCAGGAACACAAGATCAAGCCCAAGAAATTCGCTCAGACGGACATCGACGAGGTGATCATCGGCCACACCAATGAGCCGGAGTACAAGAAGCTTCAGTCCAACGAATTCATGGAGGCACTTCGGGACCGGACGGTCAAGATCGACGTTCCCTACGTCACGCGGCTGGCGGATGAGATCAAGATCTACGAGAAGGACTACAACAGCCGGAAGGTGCGCGGCAAACGCCTTGCGCCGCACACCTTGGAAGTTGCCGCGATGTGGGCCGTGCTCACCCGCCTCGAAGAACCCAAGAACGCCGGGCTGACGCTGCTTCAGAAACTCAAACTTTATAACGGCAAGACCTTGCCGGGATTCACCGAAGACAACATCAAGGAGCTTCGCGAAGAAGCCGAGCGCGAAGGGATGCACGGCATCAGTCCGCGATACGTCCAGGACAAGATTTCCAATGCCTTGGTCGCGCATCCTGACGAACGGTCGATCAACCCGTTCATGGTGCTCAATGAGCTGGAAACCGGGCTCAAGCACCACTCCTTGATCAACAGCGACGAGACGCGGAAGCATTACCGGCATTTGCTCTCGATCGTGAAGGAGGAATACGAGGACATCGTGAAAAACGAGGTTCAGCGCGCCATCGCCGCCGACGAGGATGCCCTCACGCGGCTATGCGGCAACTACATCGACAACGTCAAGGCCTACACCCAGCGTGAGAAGGTCAAGAACAAGTACACGGGTCAGACCGAAGAGCCCGACGAGCGGCTGATGCGGTCAATCGAGGAGAAAATCGACATCCCCGAGAGCCGCAAGGACGACTTCCGCCGTGAGATCATGAACTACATCGGTGCCCTGTCTCTCGACGGCAAGAAGTTCGACTATCGAACCAACGAGCGTCTTCAGAAAGCGCTCGAGCTCAAGCTCTTCCAGGACCAGAAAGACACGATCAAGCTCACCAGCCTGGTCTCGAGCGTCGTCGACAAGGATACGCAAGAAAAGATCGACATCGTCAAGGCCCGATTGATCCGCAACTACGGCTACGACGAAGATTCGGCGACCGACGTGCTCAACTACGTCGCCAGCATCTTCGCTCGCGGCGACGTGAAGCGGGGCAGTCACTAATCGCGCCAGCCCCAGGGAGACTTTCGAGTGAAAACTGCAGCGACGAGTCTCCCTGCGGGCGTTCCCGTCTACGAAGAGATGCTCAAGCGCGATTGGAACTGGGCTATGGATGAAGGCGATCGACATTTTCAAGGCGACGACTCGGTTTTCAAGACCCTGCGGAAGATCGCTGGAAAGCTCGAGTCAATTGGCGTTCCCTACGCGGTTGCGGGCGGGATGGCTCTCAACGCGCATGGATTTCGGCGTCTTACTGTGGATGTTGATATTCTCGTAACCCGAGAGGACCTGAAGGCGATTCACGACAATCTCGAAGGGCTTGGGTACGTTCCGCCCTTCACCGGAAGCAAGAACTTGCGGGACGCCGAGCATGGTGTCCGGGTCGAGTTCTTGATCGCGGGGGAGTTTCCCGGAGACGGCAAGCCCAAGCCCGTGGCGTTTCCGGACCCTGCCAAGGTCGGGGTCGAGATCAAGGGCGTGCGGTACTTGAGCTTGCCGAAACTGGTCGAGCTGAAGCTCGCCTCGGGAATGACCGGGGGAATGCATCGGATGAAGGATTTCGCCGACGTGATCGCTTTGATCGAGGCTCTTCATCTATCCGTCGATTTCGCCAACGAGCTCAACCCTTACGTGCGCGAGAAGTACCTGGAGCTGTGGCACGGCGTCAAAGATTCTCCGGTCGGACCGGTCGAGCCATGGCCGGATTGAGCGATTTGATGCTCGAAAGCGACGAAATTCCTTTAAAAATGCAAAAGGTTCACGCCAATTGGCTTGGACACCGAAGGGGTCTAGGAATACAATTTGCTAGGGGATACACGGGGTCCTTGGCACTGGCAACCGGAAAGAGAACGAGCCGAAGCGTCCTCGACCCACACCTACCCGTCTTTTCCACGCGAATGATCCCCTGAAGATCTTTTGTTTTTCGGCTCGGTGGACCGCTGAGGCCGGAGCGCAAAGTGCTGCGCGACCGAGCAAGTAGTGGTCGAAATTGGGGCAAACCTGGCACGGCCCCAACACCCCAGGGGCGAGGACCTACCAGCCGTGGTTCGAAAAATTGATCGTGACGCGAATCGGTTCAAGCAGATCGTCCGGGGCAAGATCAAGTCCGACCTGCGTAAGTACATCACGCATGGCGAGCTGATCGGCAAGACGGGGGGCGAGTTCGTATCGATTCCCCTGCCCCAGATCGAGATTCCCGAATTCCGCTACGGGACCAAGAACCGTGGCGGCGTGGGCCAAGGCCCCGGGGATGTGGGCACGCCGATTGGACGCTCGGGAGAGGGCGAGGCCGGCGGCGGGGCCGGTGATGCGCCCGGGCAGCACATCCTGGAAGTCGAGCTGACGATGGATGAGCTCGCCCAGATCATGGCGGAAGAGCTCGCCCTGCCTCGCATCGCGCCCAAGGGCCGCGCCAACATCGTCGAGGAAAAGGACAAGTACACCGGCATCCGCCAGGCGGGGCCCGAGAGCCTGCGACACTTCAAGCGCACCTACAAGAAAGCGCTCAAGCGGCAGATTGCCTCGAGCTCGTATGATCCCCGCGAGCCGCTGGTCATCCCGATTCGCGAAGACAAGCTTTATCGATCGTGGAACCCGATTTCGCTGCCTCAGTTCAATGCCGTCGTCTTTTACCTGATGGACGTCTCCGGCTCCATGACCGACGACCAGAAGGAGATTGTGCGGGCCGAGGCATTCTGGATCGACGCCTGGCTCAAGAGCCAGTACGACGGCGTGACCACGCGGTACATTATTCACGACGCCGTGGCTCGCGAGGTGGACGAGCACACGTTTTATCACACGCGCGAAAGCGGCGGCACCCGCATCAGCTCTGCCTACAACCTGGCCAACAAGATCATCGACGACCAGCATCCCCAGATGGACTGGAATATCTATATCTTCCACTTCTCGGACGGCGATAACTGGGGGGAAGACAACCGGCACTGCATCAACTTGCTGCGCGATCATCTTCTGCCCAAGTGCAACCTGTTCTGCTACGGCCAGGTCGAGAGCCCGTATGGCTCGGGCGAGTTCTATCGCGAGCTGGAAGAGGCTTTTGAAGAAGAAGAGAACCTGGCCCTTTCGGAAATCCGGAACAAGGAAGGGATTTACGATTCGATCAAGGAGTTTCTGGGGCGGGGGAAATGAGCTTTTTCGGCAAGCGAGGCCAAGGATGAGAATCGCGCGATTGATCGGTCTGGCGGTCGGGATCATATGCTTGGTGGGCCTGGGGCTAGCGAGCTTTTCGCGAGCGCAGCAGCCAGGCCGTGGCGTCACGCAACGAATTCGCCAGGGACAGGAAGGGGCGGACAGATTAGCCCGGTTGGAGGCCGAGGTCGATTCGTTATCGCTCGAGAACGAAGTGGCGCGAGCCGATTTGCAGGACTTGCTCAAAAAATGCAGCCGGCTTGAGCGTCTTCGGGAAATCGGCTCGCTATCGGCGATCGGAATGACCCACGAGTTCTTGAAAGAGATCGTAGACGAAAAGGTAGCCGAGGGGGGCATTCAAAAGCTCGCTGAATTAGCGTCCGCTAGTGCCCCGGAAGAGAAGAACAAAGAGTGGAAGTCGATGGCAACCTCGGAGGTGAAAAGAATGTTCGACTTATTGCGCACCTTCCGAGATCGAAAACAGAGGGAGTTCCTGGCAAAGTCGATTGAGCTGAGCAAGAAGAAATTAGAGCTTTCGGACTTACGCGATCAGTCGCAGCGCGAGGTAAAGTGATGTCGGCCCCATCCGCGACAAAAACCGCGCCGTCTCCAACCGCACGACAAACCAGTGCTTCGGGACTGGTCCCCTATCGTGTCTCGGTGCGGCAATTCGAAAGGATGATTGGCGCTGGCGTGTTCGGCGAGCACGACCACGTCGAGCTGCTGGAAGGGATTCTGGTCGACAAGATGACGAAAAACGCCCCACACGATTTTAGCGTTGGAGGGATCGCCGAAGCGTTGCGGACGACCGCCGGCCCTGAATGGGTGGTACGGGAAGAGAAATCGGTGGTGCTCGGCCGGTTTTCGCATCCCGAACCCGATATTGCAATGGCCCGGGGACCTCGTGACCGCTATCGGTCGACCTCTCCCAAGGCGGTGGATCTCGCCGCGCTTGTTGAAGTTTCCGATTCCACGTACTTGAAGGACCGCGGGATCAAATGGCGGAAATACGCTGCGTCCAAGATTCCTGTTTACTGGATCGTGAACCTACCATTGCGCCAGATCGAGGTTTACACCGAGCCCACGGGCCGTGGCAAATCCGCGGCATATCAGGTGAGCAAGGTGTATTCTGAGGATGACGAGATCCCCATCATGATCGCGGGCCGCGAACTGGGGCGTTTAAAGGTTCGTGACGTACTATCGTGATTTACCCAAAGCTCTTGCAAAAGCGAGACTGAGTGTCTTTGAGCATGCCGACAGCAACGATCGAAATGATTGAGACGGCGTACGACAATTGCGTCGCGCTTCACGGTGTCGGCTGGCGCGGTTATTCGACGCTCTTGCGTCTTCGTGGCGAGCGTTCGGTGCCGAGGGTCGTGTATCTTGACGGGACGGTGTGGTTCATGTCGCCATCATGTCCCCACGAACGGTTGAGCAAACGGCTCGGGTGGATCGTCGAAACGATCGTTGTTGAGCTCGACATCCAATGCATCGCGACCGCGTCGACGACATTCCGCCGCAAAGCCAAGCGCGGCGGAGTCGAAGGCGATCAGACCTACTATCTGGCCAACGCGGAACGAATCCGCGGCAAGGACAAGATCAGTCTCAAGACCGACCCTCCTCCTGACCTGGCGATCGAAGCTGTCTACCGCCACGAGGCCGATGCCGCCGTCGAGGTGTTTCGCCGGATCAAGGTGCCCGAGGTCTGGGTTTGTGACGAATCCGGGCTCGTGATTCTGGTCCTTCAGTCGAATGGTCGATATGCCCAATCTGCGACCAGCGCCACTTTTCCGTTCCTTTCCTCGTCGGAAGTATTCGACTGGGCGAGTCGGCCGGCCGGCGAGTTCGACAATGACTGGATCAAGGAGCTGCGAAGGTGGGTGCGGCGCACGCTCAAACCTCGCGTTCGGGGCGAGAACAAGAAGAAACGCTGAGATCGGAATTCAACAACCTCGTTCTTGAGTACGTACCAATCGTGAGAAACCGTCAGCATTACTTTTCTGTGGGATGAAGTCCATGTCGACGGTCAACGTTCACAACCTGCCCGATGACCTGCGAGCGATCCAGCTCGAGACGGAAGCCCATGCGAAGGCCTACGGGCTGGACTTCTACGACACGATTTTCGAGGTGCTCGACTACGACGAGCTTTCCGAAATCGCCGCCTTGGGTGGCTTTCCCACCCGCTACCCGCACTGGCGATTCGGCATGGAGTATCAGCACCTTGCCAAGGGCTATCGCTACGGTCTGCAGAAGATCTACGAGATGGTCATCAATAACGACCCGTGCTACGCCTATCTATTGCGCTGCAATCAGATGGTCGATCAGAAGCTGGTGATGGCTCACGTCTATGGCCACAACGACTTCTTCAAGAACAACATCTGGTTCAGCCAGACGAACCGCAAGATGATGGATGAGGTGGCAAACCACGGCTCGCGCATTCGGACTCACATGGAGCGACAGGGCGAGGAAACGGTTGAGAGCTTCATCGATAGCTGCCTATCGCTCGAGAACTTGATCGACATTTATTCGCCGCACATCAAGCGGCGGGAGCAGATCAATCGCTACGACTTCGTCGCGGAGGACGATAAGTCGAGCGAGCCGACGAGGTTTCAGAGCAAGGACTACATGGATTCGTTCGTCAACCCGCCTGCGGTCTTGAAGGAAGAAGCACGCAAGCGGGAGAGCGAACTGGAGAAGGAAAAGGCCAAGCCGAACTCGCTTCCGGAGCAGCCGGAGCGCGACGTTCTGCTCTTCCTGCTCGAGCACGCGCCGCTGAAAGCGTGGCAGCACGACGTGCTGGCCATCATTCGCGAAGAGGCGTATTACTTCGCGCCGCAGGGCCAGACCAAGATCATGAATGAAGGCTGGGCTTCTTTCTGGCACTCGACGATCATGACTCAGCGCACGCTGGCCCCCTCCGAGCTGGTCGACTATGCCGATCACCATTCGGGAACCATGGCCACCCAGCCGGGCCGCTTGAATCCTTACAAGCTGGGGATCGAGCTTCTGCGCGACATCGAAGAGCGATGGAACAAGGGCCAGTTCGGCTCGGAGTGGGACGAGTGCGACAATCTGGACGCCCGGCGGAAGTGGGACAAGCAGCTCGGCCTGGGCCGTCAGAAGATATTCGAGGTGCGACGGATCCACAACGACGTGACGTTTATCGATACTTTCTTGACGGTGGATTTCTGCCGCCGGTACCAGCTCTTCAGCTACCGGCACAACGACCAGTCCGAGATGTACGAGATCGAAAGCCGCGAATTCAAGAAGATCAAGGAACGTTTGCTCTTCAATTTGACCAACTTCGGGCAGCCGATCATTCGGGTCAAGGATGCGAATCACCGCAACCGTGGTGAGCTCTACTTGAATCACGAGTATTTCGGCGTGGACCTGAGGATTGACCACGCTCAGGACACGCTGCGCCATTTGCACCGTCTCTGGAGTCGCCCCGTGCACTTGGAGACCAGCGTCGACGGGCGTGCTACCCTGTTGTCTTTTGATGGAACCGATCATTCGATCCGCCCATTGGGAGGTTCTTCCCATGAGTCTGAGCAAAAAGATCGCCGCCGCGCTTGATGAAAACACCAGGGCATACGTGATGCCCTGCACGGTTTCAATCGACGACGGCCCCAACCGCGTAACCTTGCACTTGACGGCACTCGATGCCGTCGGGCTGGCATTTTCATCCCTCGAGTTCGCGACAACGAGCCGCGCCGAGTGGTCTTCCGATGCTCTGAATGAGTGGGGTACGCGGCTCTCGAGCCGAATTACTTACCTCATGGAGCCCCTCAAGGTCCTCGAAATCGATGCGGGAGGGGGCGAGGTACAGCTCCGCAGCCAGAACCCGACCGCCCGGAATGCCGAGCGCGGGTACTATGAGATGAGGCTTTTCCGGCAGGGAATGCTGCGCATGCAGCGGTTCACCTTCGACGAAGCGACGCGCCAGCGGCGGCCCTCTGCATGCCAGCTTACGCGCGAGGTTCTGGAACGCCTGGCGGAAGACATCGTCGCCAGCTCGGTCTGAGCAAACGGCCTCGAAGGCGTCACTCGCTCGGCGTCGCGTCCATCACCGTGGATGCACGCGCGCAGATTGACGGCTATGGCCGTTGATAACCGCGGGCAAGGGGAAAAGAGCAGCATGGCGAGCGACCAATCGAAGGCTGATGCCGGTGTCGTACTTGATTTGCTCGAATCGTTCCGGCGCTCGAAGACGATGTTCGCCGCGGTGTCACTCGGCGTCTTCGACGCGCTCGAGGCCGGCCCCAAGTCGTTATCTGTTCTGGCAGAAAGCTTGGGGCTCAACCTGGACGCCCTCGAGCGTCTGCTCGACGCGTGCGTGGGACTGCAGTTGCTCAATCGATCGGGTGCGCTCTACGAAAATACGGCTGCGGCCAGCGCCTACCTTTGCAAGGAGAGCCCCCGGCGCCTGACTGGTTACATCAATTACTCGAATGCCATTCTCTGGAAGCTATGGGGAAACCTGGAGGATGCGGTACGCGAAGGGACCAATCGCTGGCAACAGACCTTCGGCTGGGACGGCCCCATCTTTTCAAACTTCTTTCGCACAGAAGCATCGATGCGAGAGTTTCTGATGGCCATGCATGGGTATGGCCTCATCAGCTCGCCGCACGTGGTCACCGCGTTTGATTTGAGCCGGTTTGGCCGCTTGATTGACCTGGGTGGGGCGACCGGACATCTTGCCATCGCAGCCTGCGAGCGTTACCCCAGTCTGCGAGCCGCGGTGTTCGACCTGCCGGAGGCAGGGCCGCTGGCCCGCGAGATTGTCGGCGGTTCGGGTGTCGCTGACCGAATCGAGATTGTATCGGGCGACTTCTTCGTCGACCCGTTGCCGGAGGGAGACCTTTTCAGCGTCGGCCGGATTTTGCATGACTGGACTGAAGCGAAAGTCCTTGCTCTATTGCAGCGCATCTTCGAGCGGCTGCCCTCGGGCGGGGGCTTGCTCATCGCCGAGAAACTGATCTCAGAAGATCGCACCGGGCCGCGATGGGCTCACATGCAGAACCTGGGGATGCTATTGTATACCGAAGGTAAGGAGCGCACGCTCGCGGAGTACCGGCGGCTTCTCGAGCGAGCCGGCTTCTCGTCGGTGCAGGGAATGACCACGCCCTCACCGCTCGATGCCGTGCTGGCCCTGAAGGCGTGAATCCCGTGTTGGTCGAACGAGCCGGGCGGGTTCTCTACCCTGAGGAGCAACGTCATGCCCAACGTCAAGAGGCTCCGAATCAACGGCAGTCATGTCGACGTCGACGCCGAAGAAGAGCGATCATTGCTCGACCTGCTCCGCGAGGACCTCGGTCTCTCGGGTGCGAAATTTGGTTGCGGCGAAGGCCGGTGCGGCGCCTGCACTGTCCTGGTCGACGGGGCGCCGGTGCGTTCTTGCGTCACGGCGCTAGAGACGGTTGCTTCCGCCGAGATCACCACGATTGAGGGCCTCGAACGAGACGGCAAGCTGCACCCTCTTCAGGAAGCATTCCTCGACGCAGGTGCCATGCAGTGCGGCTATTGCACTTGTGGGATGATCATGTCGGGGGTTGCCCTGCTCAATAAGAATTCCAATCCCACTCGTGAGGAGATCGTCGAGCACTTGAACGGCAATATCTGCCGTTGTGGAACGTACCCACGGATCCTCGCGGCCGTCGCAGGTGCCGCCAAGACGTTGAAGGAGGCGCGACGATGAACGAATCGCGCGATGCGGTCGTCGACCTCGATCTCGATATTGAGCCCGAACGCTACGAGTTTTTTGAGAATCGCGACTACGGTTTCGAGCTGGATCGCCGCGGATTCTTGAAGGCGCTGGGTGGGGGCATTCTCGTTCTTCATCTGCTGAACACGGCGCATGCCGAGCAGCAGCCGGGCGGCGGCCGCCGGCGCGGTGGAGGCGGCGGGCAGGCTCCCAGGGACATCGCCGCCTGGCTTCACATCGGCGAAGACGGCCAGATCAGCGTTTTCACGGGCAAGGCCGAGGTTGGTCAGAACATCCGCACATCGCTCGCGCAAGTCGTTGCCGAAGAGCTGCACGCTGCGCCGGAATCGATCCGCATGGTGATGGCCGACACGCAATTGACGCCGTTCGACATGGGGACGTTCGGCAGCCGTACCACACCGGATATGTCGCAGCGTTTGAGGCGCACGGCGGCCGCGGCTCGCGAGATGTTGATTGACCTGGCGGCCGAGACCTGGAAGGTCGATCGCGGGTTGCTCAAAGCGGCGAGCGGCGGCATCGTCCATTCCGGAACGGGAGAGAGACTCGAGTTCGGAAAGCTGACGAAAGGCCAAAAGCTCACCAAAGCCGTCAGCGACCAGACAGCGCCGACGCCGCCTGCAAACTGGACGGTTGCGGGAGCCTCACAGCCGAAAGTCGACGGACGGTCGTTTGTGACCGGCGGCCATCACTACGCCTCGGACATCAAGCTGCCGGGCATGCTGTTCGGGAAAATCTTGCGGCCGCCGTCGCTCGGTGCGACGCTGTCGTCGGTTGATCTCAGTCGGCGCGAAATCGCTACCGGGCGTTATCGTGGTGCACGACGGCGAATTCGTCGGAGTTGCCGCACCGAACAGTCTGGTGGCATCACGCGCACTGGCCGCGATCAAGGCGCAGTGGAATCCCGGTCCGCGGCTCTCCGGCAAGGATCTTTTCAACGACCTGAAGTCGCAGGGCCAACGATCGCGCGGCATCGGACCGCGCAATGGCATTGGCAACGCGACAGCCGGCACAGTTGTGAAGGGTGGGGAATCGGCCGACATTCAGCTCGAGCAGACGTATACGATCGCGTACATCGCCCATGCACCGCTCGAGCCGCGTGCGGCCGTCGCCCGGTGGGAAGACGGAAAGCTCACGGTCTGGACCGGGTCTCAGCGTCCCTTCGGCGTGCGTGACGAGCTGAGCCGTGTCTTCGGCCTTTCCGCCGAGGCGGTGCGAGTGATCGTGCCGGACACCGGCGCCGGCTACGGGGGCAAGCACACGGGTGAGGCGGCCGTGGAGGCCGCTCGGCTGGCCCGGGGAGCCGGCAAGCCGGTGAGGCTCGTCTGGACGCGGGAGGAAGAGTTTACGTGGGCTTACTTCAGGCCGGCGGGCGTGATCGAGGTCAAGAGCAGCGCGCGCCGCGACGGGGTGCTTTCAGCCTGGGAGCTCCACAACTACAATTCGGGTAGCGCGGCGATTCGATCGCCTTACGATGTGCCCGGCCAGCGATCCGAATTTCATGCTGTCAAGTTCCCCCTTCGCCAGGGATCTTATCGTGCACTCGCGGCCACGGCGAACCACTTCGCGCGCGAGTCGCACATGGACGAGCTCGCGCATGCGGCGGGAATCGACCCGCTCGAGTTTCGCTTGAAAAACCTCAAGGAGCCGCGGCTCCGCGCCGTGCTCGAGGCGGTGGCCAAGGCTTTCGACTGGGGGAAGAAGAGCGAGCCGGGGCATGGGGGCGGCATCGCCGTCGGAACCGACAAAGGGGGCTACATCGCCACGTGCGCCGAGGTTGCCGTTGACCCGTCAAACGGCCGCGTGCAGGTGATCCGCGCCACGAGCGCTTTCGAGTGCGGTGCCATCGTCAACCCCGACCATCTCAAGAACCAGGTCGAAGGCGCAATGGTCATGGGATTGGGCGGTGCGCTCTTCGAGGCCATCGAATTTGAAGACAGCCGGATCACGAACGCGCGGTTTTCTCGTTATCGCGTGCCGCGATTTCGCGACACGCCCGCGATCGAAGTCGTCTTGCTCAACCGCAAAGACCTTCCGTCCGCCGGAGCGGGCGAATCGCCGATCGTTGCCATTGCGCCTGCGATCGGCAATGCGATCTTTCACGCCACGGGTATTCGACTGCGCTCGCTCCCCCTGGCGCCGCGGGGGGTCACGGGATAGCGGTTGCCAGTGGAGAATCGCAATCAGTTTTCCATCGGCGGGCAGTAGAGCCCTTTCTCTTCGCGATCCCACCAGTTCGGCAAACCATATCTTGTGAACTTATAAATAAACAAACGCGCACGCACGAAGCGTGGGGGGTGGTCGGGAAACGGGTTTTCGCGCAGGAGCTCGAGCACCGCGGGCGAGCCCGAGAGGAGACGCTGCTCGAATTCGATGAACCAAGGTTGTGCGCGGCAGTTGAGATAGAAGGCGGCGAACCAGAGCTGCCAGTCGAGCCGAGGCATGTGCGGCGTCATGAACTCTGGAGATCGATCCAGCGCGTCGGGCTTCCACCGGAATTGGTACGGTTGCCAGGTCACGCCGTCGTTGCTGCCTTCGACGATGATCTCACGGCGCTCGGTCGTCATCACCGCGAAGAGGCCATAGGAGTTGGTGCTGCGTAAGGGCTCAAGCCGGTCAGCCAGCCACGGGAGTGGAAATGGAGCGTCGGTGCCGGGCCAGACTCGCTCGAGCACCCGCTGTGTGGTCGCGCCGATCAATACGGCGCCAACCGTGCCGATCATCACGCGACGGGCGAGCGACCATTGCCTCGACAGCGCGTTTGGATTCGTCTCTGAGCCCGGCGCACTTGCCGGCGGCGAGCGATCGCGCCGCACGAGGCGCGCAGCCAATCCCAATCTCGGTCGTCGAGGATGGTTGTGCAGAGTACGAGCGCGAGCAAGTTGAAGAAGCCATAATTTCCGGTCGCCGCGATCAAGAGCTGCAACAGCGTCAGGCTGGCGAAACTCACCCGGCGCATCGCGCTTGTGCCTGGTATCAGAACAGGCGCAACCAGCTCTGCATAGAACAGCAAGCCCACAGAGAGGCGGTGGAACCACGGGGGCATCTGGTGGATGTACCAGCTTGTCCAGGCCGGCAGAGGCTGTGTTTCGTAATGAAAATCGAGCGCGCTCAAGCTCCACCACGTGGGATCCTGGCTCATCAGCTTGGACAGTCCGGACATGAACATCAGACGAAAGACGAGCCAGCGCACCAGCCAGATAGTGAACGGCCAAGGTCGGTCGGTTGCGCGATCCAGGCGGAGGTTCCAGGGCGCCATGAGAATTGCGAGCAGACCCGTCTCGAGCAGGAGGCTGTCCCATTGATAACCGAAAAAAATCTGTCCGCCCACGGTGATCGAAAGATAGGCGAGCCAGAGCAAAGCGGTGCACAAGCCTGGCATGATCCCGACGAAAAGCATGGCGCCCAGGAATATGCCGCCCCAGCAGAGCGCGTGCAGGGCGTGATCCGACGAGTTGAACCAGAGCAAGCTAGGCAGAAGCCAGTAGGTTTTCGGCTGGAGGCCAAGCGCATTGCTCGCGTGCTCGAAGAACTGGGCGACCGGCAGAATTCCGTGGGAGCCGATGAGTCCATCAGCCTGAGCTGCCATCGAGGCGAACGCAGCCATGTAGGTGAGCCCGAGCCCGCGCAGGAATATGGACCGGGTTCGTCGATAACTGGGCCGGGGCTGCACATCGCTTTTCAGGTCGTGCGGCGACAATGCTTCTGCCTTCCTCCTGGCGAGGGCAAGCATGCATCAGGCCGAGCCGATTCCGATCTGCTTGATCGCCTGGATCACCCTGGTATGCAGCTTGTTGTTGCTAACGATCACTCCCCGGTTGGTGCTGAGCTCGCGGCCATGGTGAAATTCGAGTGAACGGCCGTGGATGTCGGTGACGGCGCCCCCGGCCTCCGTGACAATCAGCACCCCGGCGGCATGATCCCAGATCTTTTCTCGATAATCCGCGCTGGTCGGCAGCCTCAGGTAGATGTCGGCTTCGCCGCGCGCAATGGCGGCATACTTTGCCTGACTGTCCATTCGTAGCGGAGCCTTGGTGATACCCATTCGCTGGGCCACGCGGGCGGAATCTCCGTGCGCGCTGTGCCCCGACTCGACCGACTCGCAAAACCGCACTTGAGCCGGATCATCCGTGTCGTTGACCTGAAGCCGCGAAGCCGGCTGCTCGATTCCACCGCCAGATTCTGTGGGGCGTGCGAAAGCGCCCTCGGCTTTCACGGCGGTAAGAATCACGCCGAGCGAGTTTGCGCTGGGGGTTTGATGCTCTTGCGGAGCCCGGCTGGGCCGGAGATCCAACTGAGGGCACGCCAGCGCCGCGACCACGACTTCACCGTGCACGATCAAGGCCAACGCGACAGCATATTGCTCACCGCGGAGAAAGCCTTTCGTGCCGTCGATGGGATCCAGGGTCCAGAACCGATCGCTATAGTGCATCGTCCCGCCGTGGTCGATCCATTCGCATATGCGCTCGGAACCGATGTCGGCTCGATTGCCGTGGACGGACTCACTGGCAAAACGCACGTGGTGAAGCACGCGGTCCAGGATGGCACGGTTTTCCGACGACTTGAGCTCTGCGGAGTCTTCCTCGGCGATCACCGGGTCGTCCGGGAACGCGTCGATCAGCGCCCGGCAGATCAGGGCCTGACTGCCGAAGTCGGCCACGGTGACGGGGCTCTTGTCTTTCTTGGCCAGGACTTCGGGTGAAATCTCCGCCCGAACGGCCTGGCAAAGGCGCGCTGCCGCCCACACCGCGGAGATGGCAACCGTCAGCTCACGTTCGTAAGGTCGATTGGTTTTCGTCATCAAGGTGAAGAGCGGGGAAAGGAATGGGATCTCTTGGGGTGCAGCTCAACGGAGCGAGGGGTCGGGAAGAATCGTAGCACACCAGCGCGGCGAAGCGGTAGACCGGCGATGGATCTTTCAGCACGCGCAGTTCCGCCGCAGCTTGTCTAGAAAGCACGCGATAGGTGGGCGTGAAGCGCGTCGGTCAGGCTGGACCGGAGAAATCCCGTCGGAATTCAGAAACACATTGCACCACCGTGTCGGCGCCATCGTAAACGAGAATATCGGGGGGTCGTGAAACTCGATAAGGTCTCCTGGTTTTCAGCGGCCTTCATCCCTGGTTCGAATCACTCCAAGCGGTAATGGGGAGCAATACGATGGATAGCCCAATGCGGCGCGGCGCGAGGTTGCCCTTGACGCTCCTTGCCTTGGCTCTCGGCGGCTGGATTTTCACCGGCCCATCCGCCTTTGCTCACGGCGGTGGCGGTGGCGGTGGCGGCGGTCACGGAGGTGGCGGAGGACACAGTGGAGGTGGGGGTCACGGCGGCGGTGGTGGCTATCACGGCGGCGGTGGCTATCACGGCGGTGGTGGTGGCTATCACGGGGGCGGTGGCTATCACGGCGGCGGATATAACAACGGTGGCTACTACTATCCCTTCTATGGCTATGGCGGCTTCTACGGAGGTTATTACGGCGGGGGATACGGCTATGGCTACGGGTATGGCAATTCATACCCCTACTATTACGACGACAACGGCTCTGGCTATCCGAATTACGGATACGGCTATTCACAAGGCTACGTGCAGCAGCCTGCGGTGACCTACCCGGCGCAGGGGCAGGCGCGTTACCTCGGCATTGACGAGCAGGTGGTTGCTGACGCGACGGGGAGCGGAATGCGGGTTGTCCAGGTCTATGCCGGCACACCCGCCCAGCAAGCCGGATTGCAGCCTGGCGACGTGATTTACTCCGCCAACGGCTATTCCACTCAGCAGCACGGCAATCTGTCGTGGATCATTGCCACGGTCCCGGCGGGTGGGGCCCTCCAGATGACGGTGCGAACGGCTCGCGATGGGGGAGTGCACGCCATCACAGCCACGATTCCGTGAATTCCAATCACGGCGAGAGCACCGCTTCGGCCATTTTTTCAGCGATCCTGGTGTTTGCTATCTCGGTCGTGTGGCAATAGTCGACGAATGTCAGGTTCTTCTCGTCCGCGAAGATCGCGCTCAGGTCGTGGAAAGCCGGGTCTGCTTTCAACTCACGCAACTCGTTGATTTGCGCGTACACGATACGAAAGGCGGGTTCGATCCAAGCATATTTTTGGGCTTCGTCGCGCTCGACCGGCGTGAGCTCGTTCTTGTTGAAGATCGTGGGCTGCCAGAAGAACAAGGGGCGAAAACCATAACCGCGGGCGAGCGCTTCGACGATGTTCACGTTGGCGACATATCGCAGTGCGACCGAGCGGGCCAGACTGTGCATCGACTCGTCTCCCGAGCGTGCGCCTGGAAGCGCCGCGGTGGGCCCGAGCCGGCTCCTGACCGCTCGAGCAAGCCGATAAGAACTTGAGTCCACCAGGAGCTTTTCAGCGAGCGTGGCGGCGAGCCTGGGCGGCGATTGCAGGAGATTGAACTCGCGCCGTCTGTTCAATTCATTTGTGGTCAACCCGGCTTCGCCCTCGAGCAGGGCTGAGGTCGTGTCGTTGACCCCGTCATAAAAGATCACGAAGTCCAGGCGGTATCCTTTCTGAAGCTCACCGATGAGCCCGATCAATTCCTGGGTCGAGACGTACCCCAATCCTGCGAGGTTTCTGATCTCGACATCGAGCCCACGCCCGTGAAGTTCGCGAGCGAGCAGCGACGGGATCGTCTGGTCGTCCCGAGCACCAAAGCCCCACAGCGATGAGCCGCCCAGCATGAGTACCTTGACCGGCTTCCTGGCGGCACCTGCCGGTGTTCTCGAATCAGGCTGCCACGTGGCCCGTAGGCCGTCTGGTCCGATGGTGATGGTCTTGCCCTGAAACGGCTTGGGCCGGAAGTAGACATAGGGCTGCCATCGTTCTTCGAGCGATGCGATCTCGCGAAAGTGGTCGATGGGCCAGGTCGCCCCCCCGTAGCCTTCGGCCAGGACCCTGGGATCAGGGGACTGGGGCGCGATAAGCCGGTCTCGCAGCGCGAAACGTGACGCGCAGGCCGGCTTCCACGAAGAGCAACAAGATGATCGTGACGCCGACGATGGACCAGGCGGTCTGGAGAGCCATCGCAGACCGCTTGAATCGTGCCAAAACCTTGCCCATGTGCGGACTCGACCTGGACTCGTAGAATGTCGCTAAGGTGATGCGGAAGTTCACAGGACGAATGTAAGCGACTCTCGGGCCTGGGGGCCAGCCATCAGGGCAGGTTTTGCGATCATGACGTCTGGTCGGTCAATCTTCGATTTGCAGGGGAAGCGGACGATCGTTCTGGGATCAACCTCGGGCATCGGCCGGGCCGTGGCACTTGCACTGGCGGCCTCGGGTGCCGACGTGATCGTTCATGGGCGAAGCTCCCGAAAAGCCGCTGAGGATGTCGCCGGATCGGTCCGCGAAATGGGGCGCCGCTCGGCGGTGCTGCTGGCTGATCTGGCCGATCGCTCCGCGGGCGAAAAGCTCGTGGAAGACGCATGGTCGCGGTGGGGTGGCCTCGACGCCTGGCTTCATCTCGCGGGCGCCGATACGTTGACCGGTGAAGGTGCAAAACTCTCATTTGATGCCAAGCTCGACTGGCTGTGGTCCGTGGACGTTGCTTCGACGATCCGGCTCTGCCGAGACGTCGGTCGTCGCATGGTCTCACAAGGGTCGGGCTCGATCGTCACCATGGGATGGGACCAGGCCGAGACCGGCATGGGGGGTGACTCCGGTGAGCTTTTCGCCGCGACCAAGGGTGCAATTCTGTCGTTCACCCGCAGTCTGGCTCTGAGCCTGGCGCCAGAGGTGCGAGTGAATGCTCTGGCCCCCGGATGGATCAAAACGGCCTGGGGCCAGCACGCATCCAAAGTCTGGCAAGACCGCGTCATTGCAGAAACTCCACTCTCGCGCTGGGGCACCCCGGAAGACGTTGCTGCCATCGCATGCTTTCTCGTCAGCGATCGGGCCGCTTTCCTCACCGGGCAATCGATTCGGGTTAACGGCGGTTCCGTACGTTGAGAGAGTATACGGTCGGTCCAGAAGGCAGTTCAACGAAGTGCGTGCTCAGTGCGAAGGGCTTGAATAGCGGCAGCAGCCGGCTCGGGACTGGCAGTATCCATGCGAGCGCATGACTTGTCGAGCAACACGGGCGACTTGAAGGAGGCGAGAGGCACGCCCCGGTATCTTTTTGTCACCGGGCGATTGGCCGAATTCGCGCTGCGGCAGGGTACTCGAGGACCTGGCACCCCGGGTCGGCTTTCGGGCGGACATTGCGGTCTTGCCGATCTCGGTCGCGGCGCTCATGACACCGCAGTGGGTCGCCCGTCACCTTGATGTGCCCCAGGATGTCGAAAAGGTGATACTACCTGGTATGTGCCAGGGTGATCTGACCGCGGTCTTCGAGCGATCGCCCGGAGTACCCGTCGAGTCAGGACCGGAAGACCTGCGTGACCTCCCGCGTTATTTCGGGCAAGCCGGCGGTAAGACGGGCGGCTATGGGGCGTACGACATCGAGATCCTTGCCGAGATCAACCACGCTCCTCGGCTCGAGCTCGGCGAGCTGCTCCGACAGGCCAGACAGCTCCGTGAGGAAGGGGCTGACGTGATCGACCTGGGTTGCGATCCGGGCACAACCTGGGCCGGGCTCGGCGGCGCGGTGAGGATGCTTCGAGATCAGGGAATGCGCGTTTCGATCGACACGTTCAACCCGGTTGAGGCGGAAGTCGCGGCCGCGGCCGGCGCGGAGCTTGTGCTGAGCGTGAACGCAAGCAACCGGACGCGGGCTGTGGACTGGGGTGTCGAAGTCGTGGCAATTCCGGACGAGCCGGGCTCACTCGAAGGGCTTGACGCCACGATCGAGTTCCTGGGACGCCAAGGAGTGAAGTTCAGGGTTGATCCCATTCTGGAACCGATCGGGTTTGGCTTCGCTGCGTCGCTGGGCCGCTATCTCGAGGTCCGCCGCTCCTATCCCGACGCAGAGGTGATCATGGGAACGGGCAATCTGACCGAGCTGACCGACGTCGACTCTGCGGGTGTCAACACGGTCTTGATCGGGTTTTGCCAGGAGCTCTCGATTCGAAGTGTCCTGACGACAGCGGTCATCAACTGGGCGCGGTCTTCGGTGCGCGAGATCGACCTTGCCCGACGGCTGGCACGCTACGCTGTGGCCAACCGCGCGCTGCCCAAGCACGTGGAGCCCCGCCTGGTCATGCTGCGTGATCCACGGATCGTGGAATTTGGTGCCGACAGCCTGGCCGAGCTACAGCGGCGAATCCGTGACCCCAACTGGCGCATCTTTGCCGAGGGGGGAAAGATCGTGGCGATGAACAAGGAGCAATTGCACAGCGATCCCGATCCGTTCGTGCTCTTCGAGCAGATGGGGGTCACCGAGGCGGCCCATGCATTCTACCTGGGATATGAGATGATGAAGGCGAAAACCGCCTTGACGCTGAGCAAGAATTATCGCCAGGATCGAGCTATGGATTGGGGATTTTTGACACAAGCGGAGCAGAGTCATATCGACCGCAAACGCGAGCGAGCCGGCCGCGTGGAGAGTCAAACCGAGAAGCTCGCAGCGGTCGAGGATCTCGAGGAAAAAGGCGAGGGTCCGGCGTGATACTCGAGGGGATCGTGACCACGCTCAGCCTTGACGAGAAGCTCAACATCGCGCCGATGGGCCCCCGCGTCGACCCGGCTACGAACCTGGCGCGATTCGAGCTTCGACCGTACCGTTCGTCGACGACCTACCAGAACCTGAAGGCACGCGGTGAAGGCGTCTTCCACGTTATCGACGACGTACTCCTCCTGGCTCAGACAGCCATCGGAGTTGCTGCTCTACCCCCGCCCGCCACGCGGCCGGCTGACGTGGTTGCCGGGCGAATTCTGCTGGACGCCTGCCGTTATTACGAGTTTCGAGTGGCCGAGCTGGATGATCGGGAAGAACGGACGACGATCGTTGCTGAAACGGCCGCCCAGGGCAGGCTGCGCGACTTCCTCGGCTTCAATCGGGCTCGGCATGCCGTGGTCGAAGCCGCGATCCTGGCGACCCGTACCGAGCTCCTTGCGCTCGACGAGATGCTCGCCGAGTTCCAGAAGCTGGCAGTTCTGGTCGACAAGACTGGCGGTCCGAGGGAGCGTGCTGCCTTCACGCTCTTGCACCGCCACGTTCACGATGCGGCCGTGCGCCAGGGTCTTGCACCGACCCAGGCCGGACCCCGACGATATGAGCGAGTCCATCCAGATCAGGACGCCGAGCCGCCTGCACTTCGGTCTTTTCGGATGGGGACCAGAGGTCGTGCGCCAGTTCGGCGGCATCGGCCTCATGATTAACTCCCCCGGCGTCGAGCTCCTGGTAGAGCACGCCCCATCATGGATTGTCGAGGGACCGCTAGCCAGTCGGCTCGAGGCCGTCATCACCCGGGTTCGCCAGCACGTGCTCGAATGCGGAGGCGCATTGCCCCCGGCTCGAGTTTGCGTCCGGAATGCGCCGGCGGAACACGCCGGACTGGGCGTTGGCACCCAGCTCTCGCTGGCGGTTGCTCGCACCCTGCTGAAACTCGCCGGACTTGCCGATCCAGGGCCGATGGGACTTGCCAATCTCACCGGGCGCGGGGCTCGCTCCGGCGTTGGCCTTCACGGATTCGAGCACGGCGGCTTGATCGTTGACGGAGGGCGAAGGCGCGAGGGCGAGATCCCTCCCCTGGTCGCTCGTGCAAGTTTTCCCGAGGAGTGGTCGATCCTCGTTGTCCAGCCTCCCGGCGTGGGTGGTCTCCACGGATCTGACGAGAGTCACGCGTTCGCCAAGCTGCCTCCTATCTCCCGCGATGCGGTCGATGCGCTGTGTCGACTGGTGCTGATCGAGATCCTCCCCGCCGTGCACGAACACGATCTGGAAACCTTCGGTTCCGCCCTGGGTGAGCTACAAGAGCGCGTCGGGGCGTCCTTCGCGCCGGCACAAGGGGGAATCTACGCCACACCGCAGGCCGCGCTCATCGTGAACGAGCTCAAAAACCTGGGCTTTGTGGGCACTGGTCAGAGTTCATGGGGTCCAACGATCTACGCCTTCAGCGAATTGCCCGAATCCGAGATCGAGCACCTCACCGATCGACTTCGAGCGACCTTCGGCCTGGCGCAATCATCGATTTTCAGCACAAGGGCCGCCAATCGGGGAGCCGTGCTCGAGAGCGCTCGTTAGGCAGTGCTTTCGATCGCGCTTTAGGGATGGAGCGTCAGCTCTTCCAGCAGTGCGCCCAGGTCGATCTTGGCAACGCTCGTCGACAGGTCGCTCATCGCGTAAGGGACGATCAAGATCCCGTTGTGGACCATCGCACCGCACGAATAGACGACGTTGGGCACGTAACCGTCTCGCTCGGAATCGGTGGGAACCAGCAACGGCTCGCGAGTCTGGCCGATCAGCCGCCAGGGTTCGTCGCGATCGAACAAAGAAGCCCCGATGCAGTACTGCCGCATCGGCCCGACGCCGTGAGTCAGGAGTAACCAGCCTCTCTCGGTCTCGATCGGTGAGCCGCAGTTTCCAAGCTGGATCACCTGCCACGGGAACTGGGGCTTCTGGATGACCTGCGCTTGATCCCAGTACAGCACGTCGTCCGATTCCATGTAATACAGGTTCTCATTGTCGATTCGCGAGATCATGGCGAACCGCTCGTGGATCCTCCGCGGGAAAAGAGCCATCCCCTTGTTCCTGGCGCATTCACCGGTGATCAAGTTGATGTCGATCGTGTCACCGCCTGCGTACTGGAACATCTGTGGAAAGGCACGACCGCCGTCGTAGGCCGTGAATGTGCCATAGTAGATGTGGCTACCGTCCGCTTCGGTGAATCGCACGAGTCTCAAATCTTCGATGCCATGCCTTTCGAGATCAGAGAACGGAAAGATCACGATCTCGACCTCGCGGAAGACCGGCGGTCGATGGGGAAGGTGAAGCTGATGATTGACGCGGGTGAGCGAAATGAGCGTATCGGCAGTATCTTCGAGCTCGCCTGACGATGGTTGCTCCTGCGCGCAGATTCGATCGCCTGAGCAAGCTGGTCGCGCGTAAACCGGCTCTCGAGCCGGTCGAGAATCGGCCGGAACTTCTCTGCGGCAATCCCGGTCGCAACCATGCCGCGCACGAGAGTGGACTTGAAGATCACATCGGGGACGGTGGCCTTGAGCGGCAGGCTATAGTTCCCCGCGGGCTCCAGTTGGACATCCCCATCAGGTGAAATGATGCCGGTGCGGAACACGATTGACGAGATATGCCCCTCGCCAGTGGCACGCAAACTCATCAGAAATCGGATCGAGCCGGAGGGAACGTCATCCTGAAAAATTGCCGGCACGATTGACGGGTTGAAAAGCGCGACCGATTCGAGCGCGTAATCCATTGTAAAGTAGGCGCCCAGAAGCAGTTGCCGCGCCCGGCTTTCCGCCGGCGCAGCACCGATCATCGAACGGATTTGTTCATAGTGTTCGGCGAATACGCCGAGCAGATCAGCGTGCTGGCTGCGAAAATCCCGCTCGAGACCCGCCAGCAGTCTTTCCACTTCGTCCTCGGGGAACACCCCGACGCGGGCAAAAATGTCACGGGATCTCTTGATATCGCCCGGACAGAACAGCCTGGAGATCACTCGATGAGGATCGGGATTCAAGTGCAGCGGCAAGCGTGTGACGGGCACCGGCATGATTGACCTCGCGATCGAGCCGTTCTGCCAGGGCGGCGCCTGGTTCGTTCAATAGAAAAATGCTGCCGCCTCGTCATAGTATGCAAGGTCGAGCGTTTTCGTCGCGACGACCTGCTCGCTCATGGGCGTGTCCACGATCTGTCCACCCATGAGCGTGACGATCATGCCGAACCGCCTCTGAAGAACGAGACGCGTGGCGGCGAGCCCCAGCCGGGTGGCCAGAATGCGATCATACGCACTGGGCGGACCGCCGCGCTGCAAATGCCCCAGCACCGCCGTGCGTGTCTCGATACCCGTCTGTCTATGAATTGCTTCAGCGATCACGTGGCCGATGCCACCCAGCCTGGGGTTACCGAACGGGTCTTGGTGATCGTCCAGAGTGAAGGCAGCACGGTCGGGAAACCTGGCGCCTTCGGCAACGATCACGATTCCGTATTTCTTGCCTGCCGCTCGGCGTTTCGACAAGACGCTCACCAGGTGCGGCAGGTCGATCGGAACCTCGGGCACAAGAATGTAGTCTGCCCCGACCGCAAGGCCCGAAAAGCAAGCTATCCAGCCGGATTGTCGGCCCATTGTCTCGACAACCACGATCCGGCGGTGGCTTTCCGTCGTGGTGCGCAGACGATCGACCGCTTCCATCACGATGTTCACGGCTGTGTCGAATCCGAATGAAAAATCCGTCACCATCAGGTCGTTGTCGATCGTCTTGGGTATGCCGACGACCGGCAACTGGAAGTCATTGTGCAGGCGGATTGCCACACCCAACGTGTCGTCACCACCGATGACGATCAGAGCGTCTAGCTCGAGCCGTGCGAAGTTCTCGCGCAGCAAAGACAGCTCGGTCTCGGGATTGCGGTAGGGATTGGTCCGCGATGACCCCAGGATACTTCCCCCCTGGCCGATGATGCCGTCGGTCTGGGCGACCGCCAGCGGCATCGTCATACCCTGAACCATCCCGCGCCAACCTTCCAGAATGCCGACGCAGGCTCCTCCACCATTGGAAATCTGCTGCACGACAGCACGGATGACCGCGTTCAAGCCGGGGCAATCACCGCCTCCGGTGAGCAGACCGACCTTCATGGGATCTATCCAGTTTTGAGAGCTTGGGATACTGGCCTTACGGACCTCGCCGCGGCCGACAGGAGAATCTGGCTCGACCCCCACGCCGCGGTGCGCACGACTAACAACTCTCAGCCTACCACACGCCGGACGTCGGTGTCAGTCGGGCTTCTCCCACGCGCGGGTCTGGTATTTCGGGGGGGGCGGGCTCCGTCCCGCCACGTTTCAGGTTGAGTCGCCGGCAGATTGACCACGCTGTATGGGTCACGATGCGCTATGATCGCGATGAGGGCGCCGGAACGACCAATCGTTATCGTACGTCAGGGTGATCAGTCGCTGGTCCCTGCTTCGGCTGAATGCGATCGCCAACCCGCGCTCGCGAAGCTGGGGAGCCAGGCGGCGAACCTCGGCGGAGAATCGCGAGACATGCTTGGGCCAACGGCTCGAGGCCGCGATCGTCTTGCCGACACCGGCCGTGAGCTGACCATGCAGCTCGGCCGTGGTTCCGTTCCACTTCAAGCTGGGCGGAACTGTCCTGAAAAGCGCCTCGGCAACCGCCGAATCATCGATTGCATTGTCAGTGGCCACTCGACGATTTCGGGCGTAGGCTGATCGGAAAGAGTGTTCCGGCCAGCCGAGGCCGCGGCCGACGGCTTCTCCCCAGTAGCCGAAGTCGGCCATCCGGGAAACTTCGGGGAGTTCAACGGAAGGCAGAATGCGCATGCCCAGCACGACCGCGTCGAGCACGCTTCCCAGGATCCGCGAGTAGTCGAACTGAAACGACGCCCAGAACTCGCTTTCGGTACGGCGGTCCGACCGGTGAATGGGAGAGAGGTGCAAGAACACCGATCGATCGATCAGGTCGCCGCGCTTCACGAAATCATCGATGCCGTTCATTATGATCGGCCGCTGCGCTTGAATATACGTGATCTGGTCATCGGTGAAGAGCGATCGAGTGGCATAGCCACCGCCTGTCGCGAGCCGGCAAAAGCAGTCGGAGAGCCAACCGGGCAGCGTTCCAAGATTGTCAAAGGCCAGTAGCCGGTTGCTCTGGGCTGTGATCATCAAATCGCGAGCGCTCGTGGGCTCGCCCAGCAGCCCAGCGGAATGAGGATCGATCAAGAGCCTGGCCACTCTCGCCAGCGTGGTTTTCGCTGAGCCTTGCTCGCCGTAAAGCACCAGCGGGGGATAGGGACCCCCAGGTCGCAAAGCCGCGGTGATCCAGGCGATGAAGAGACGGAAATCGAGCTCGCCCAGGTTGACGTAAGGTCGAAGCAAGTTGATCGTCCCACCACATTCAGGTACCGGAAGCGGCAACATTCCGGTCGGGTGGCGGAAATGAACGCCAGGATTTTGAACGACCTTCCAGCCCGATGCGCGGATCTCCACAGCCCTGCCCTCCGGATCGCCCAGGTCGAGATAGAAAACGTCGCTATCGCGCGAACCGGCGACTCGAATGTGCACCGCGGGGAGGGTTCCGCGGAACTGGGCGCGGGCCTCAAGGACGGATACGACGCGACTGATGGCGAGCCTGGAGGGAGGCTCGCCACATCGCTCAAGGTAGGCATCCATGAGCCAGTTCCGGAAGGTCGGCGACTTGAGCTCGTAGAATTCGAATCGATCTTGAACGGGTACTCTGGCGAACGGACGACCGTCGGTCCCGCGCGAGAGCTGCGCGCACGCGACAAGTTTCAGCATCATCTCGATCGGGCTGGGTTTCGACGTCAGAGACCGTTGCTTGCTCGAACGTGCTTTTGAACTGGTCATGAGAAGTTACTCGATGGTTGAAGGGTGCGTACTGGTCGGTTTCGTCCAGGTCAGCCGGTGGTGGCCAGGCGGCGCGATCTTGTGCGTCGCGCCAGGCCGGCTGCCGTTCCAACCTCTCGATTGGATCGGAAGCTCACGCGCCGGCATGACCTCTTTCCCGAAACGATCTGCAAAGGCAGCCCATCTTTTGCGTCAGTTTTCACGAATCGCGGTTTATTTTCGCGACGACGCTTCGATCGGGAGGAATGTGGGGGTTTTGGCGGGAAAACGGCCTGCGGTTGCGCGCTTGGAAGGGCGCACCGCTCACAAAACCTGGTTGATTGTGGCCGGGCTATTTGCTTTCCCCGCGTGGCGCGAGTCGTGGCGGCACGATATCAGTCAGGACTTTTGTGCCAGCAACACGCGTTCGACCCACGTCGTGTCGACGCGTCCGGAGATGAAGTCGGCGTCACGGAAGATTCGACGTTGAAGTGAGATCGTGGTCTGGACGCCCTCGATCAAGAGCTCGTCGAGTGCGCGTCGCATGGTCGCGATGGCCTCGGCTCGGGTGGGCGCATGCACGATCAGCTTGCCCAGGAGGGAGTCGTAATAAGGTGGGACGATATAGCCGGGATAGATGTGCGAATCCCACCGGACTCCTGGGCCGCCAGGCAGCCGGAGGTCCTCGATCCTACCCGGCGACGGACGAAAGTCGTGGTCCGGATCCTCGGAGTTGATCCGGCACTCGATTGCGTGGCCTCTGAGGCTGATGTCCTTCTGGCGAAACGGTAGGGGTTCACCGGCGGCGATCATGATCTGCTGTTTGACCAGATCGATGCCCGTCACCATCTCGGTGACCGGATGTTCGACCTGGATCCGCGCGTTGACTTCGATGAAGTAGAAGTTGTTGTCGGAATCGACCAGAAACTCGCATGTGCCGGCATTCACGTAGCCAACGGCTTTCGCCAACCGAACAGCGGCCTCGGAAAGCTTGGTGCGGACCTTTACCGGAAGGGTCGGGGCCGGCGATTCCTCGACGAGCTTTTGATGGCGGCGCTGAAGGGTACAGTCGCGGTCCCAGCACGAGACGACCTCGCCGTGCGAATCGGCCAGGATCTGGACCTCGACATGGCGCGGGCGGTCAATGAATTTTTCAAGATAAATGCTGGCGTTCTTGAACGCAGCCTCAGCCTCGATGCTCGCGGTTTGAAGCGCGCCGGCCAGATTTGATTCATCGCGGCAGACGCGCATGCCCTTGCCGCCGCCTCCGGCGGCGGCTTTGATGAGCACGGGATAACCGATAGCTCGAGCCAGGGAGATTGCCTGGCCCTCGCTGGCGATCACGCCGTCGGAGCCCGGGACGCAAGCGACCTTGGCCGCCGCCGCGATCTTCTTGGCCTCGGTCTTCAAGCCCATTTTGCGGATCGCCTCGTGAGGAGGGCCGATGAACTCGAATCCACTCAGACGGCAGACCTCGGCGAAGTCGGGGTTCTCGCTCAAGAATCCATAGCCCGGGTGGATCGCCTGGGCATCGGCGATCTCGGCTGCCGCGATGATCCGGGATCGGTTCAAGTAGCTGTCGGAGCTCTGGTTCTTGCCGATGCAGATCGCCTTGTCGGCAAGGGACAGATACACAGCACCGCGGTCGGCCTGGGAGTAGACCGCCACGACTTCAATTCCAAGCTCTTTGCAGGCGCGGATCACCCGCAGTGCAATTTCGCCGCGGTTGGCCACCAGGATCCGTTGAAACATCGGCGGACTGCACCTCAAAAGTCAACCGGGAATCAAGCGGAACAGAGGCTGACCAAACTCAACGGCTTGCCCGTTCTTGACGAGGATCGCCGCGATCGTTCCGGTAACTCCGGCCGGAATATCCGTGAAGACCTTCATCGCCTCGATGATGCAGACGATTGAGTCTGCGTGGACGACCGATCCGACCGAGACGAACGGCGGTGCGTCGGGCGAGCTCGAAGAGAAATACGTGCCGACCATCGGGCTCTCGATAACGATTGTCTTGGGCGCAGCCGATACCGACGTCGGCGCGGATTCGGGCCTGGCCTCTGGCGGTGACTCAGCTCCAAGGGCGCCCGGTCCAGCGGAAACAATCGGCTGAGTCGCACGCGCCGATTGTGGCGAGGGTGCGTCCGATCCGCGGCGTCTCAAACGGATCCGGATCGTGCCGTCGCTCAAGTCAAGTGCGGTGAGGTCGTATCGTCGCATCAAGCGGACGAGGTACCGCACCTTGTCGACATCGAGCGGCTCTTTTGGAGCGGACGGATCTTCGGCCATTCATGTACCCCGCAGCAAACTCTCCGCCCTCTACTGGCTCGGGCAGCCCCCAACCGTGCATCGAGCGGGCTAAAACGCGCCCTGGCCATCAACAACAGGCCCCGGCGGTTTCTCACTCGCGGCGGACCGAGTCGAGAGACCTCGGTACCCGGGAGAGAACCTCGCAGCCGTCAGGCGTCACCAGCACATCATCCTCGATTCGGATCCCGCCCCAATCAGGGAGATAGATGCCCGGCTCGACGGTAAATACCATACCCGGCTCGAGCACGACGTTCGAGCCCTTGCGAATCCGCGGCGCCTCGTGAACGTCCATTCCCAGCCCGTGACCCAGCCCGTGGTCAAAAAAACGGCCGAAACCTGCATCCTCGATCACGGAGCGGGCTTCGGCGTCGACGTCGTGGGCTATTGCACCCGGTCGGATGGCGGCGATTCCACTCTCGAGAGCGCTCAGGACGGTCCGATAGATCGCCTCGAACTTCGGAGTGACGTTACCTGTGACCAGAACGCGCGTCAAGTCACTTTTATAAGGACGTCCGGTCGCTCCCCAATCGATTAACACAAAATCGTCCTGGCCGATCCGGCTCGTCGTTGTCGGCCGCGCGTGCGGAAGTGCCGAGTTCGCTCCCACCGCAACAATCGGCGGGAAACTGGCCCCTGTCGCGCCACAGCGGCGGAGATACGCCTCGAGCGCGTCGGCGGTGTCCTTCTCAGCGTCCCCGTCGCGCATTCCGGCTCGAAGCATCTGGAACGCCGCGTTCGGCGAACTCGATCGCCTCGCGAATAGCGACGATCTCGCTGTCGTCCTTGATCTGCCGCAGAGCCTCGACCTGCTCGCTCAAGCCGACGAGTGCCACGGCGGGCACCGCTGCGGCCAGAGCCAGATGATCCGCTACGCTTGAGTGAACGGCCTCGAACCCAACGTTCAACAGCCCGAGCGTCTTGAGCACGTGCGCGACCGCGGGATTCATGTCCTCGCCCGGCATCCGGATGTAAGCTTCAAGGCCCGGGCACTCCTGCTCGAGCTGCGTGGTAAAACGACCATCCGAGATGATCAGGTCGCGCTCCCTGCCGACTAGCAGGACCGAAGAATCGCCGGTAAACCCGGTCAAATAACTGACGTTCGAGGTCGCCCGCACAAGGAACGCGTCGATTCCCGCGGGTCCCCATCCCGATCTGAGTTTGTCCCGGCGCGACTGGAATCGGTCCATTGAATCTCCCGAGTTTCTCCGGCAAGAGACCCTTCAAAATGCGAACGACCACCCCAGAGCCATTTCGAGCTCATCAAGGAGTGGTCGCTCCAGATTTCGCGTGAAGCTAAGGGCGAGGGGCTTTTACCAGTCGCCACCACCTCCACCCCAGTCGCCACCTCCGCCCCAGTCGCCACCTCCGCCCCAGTCGCCACCTCCGGCGTCTCCCCCGCCGGCGTCATCCCATGATGTACCGCCGCCAGGATCGTCGTTTGCGCCGATGATGGCGTCATTCCCCTGATCCGGAGCCGGCGTTGAGTCGGCGATGTGGCCCGCGTCTGCGGAGCCATAGTTGCTGTGGCCCCCACCTCTGAACTGGTCGTACAGCCAGTTGCCGGCAAGGGCGCCTCCCAGGCCGCCGAGCATGCCCGAGAAGAAACCGCCGCCGCGGCCGCCATAACCGGCGCCGCCGTAATATCCGCCTCCCATTCCGGGACCTGGCGCCCCCATGCCACCTGCTCCCGGATAACCCTGACCGACGGGACGCTGGAAGAGCCCGCCGAGCAGTCGAAGCAAGAGAAGGACGCCGAAGATTCCGAGGAGAATCATGAGAAACGTGCCGAGCGTCGAGCGGCCTGCCGGCATTCTTCCACCTTCTGCTCCGCGTTGCACCCGCTCGACTGCGCCGCGCGGCACGAAGCCGCCGCTGTGGATGGACACCCCCTGCAGGGCCTTTTCGATGGCATGGGCGCCGCTCAGCAAGCCGGCGTCATATGCGTTGTTTTTCCTGAACTCGTCGACGAACGCGCTTCGAATCGCGTCGCGCTTGCCGATCGGCAGCACATCCGTGAAGCTGCTGGCGCACCAGCACCGGCGAGATCACGTGATCGCGCTTCGACATCAGGATGTAGATTCCCTCGTCGCGAATGGTTTTGTCGCGGTCGAGCGCCAGTTCATCGATTGCGCGTTCTCGCTTCTGCCGCGAGGCATCCTTGTCGAGACCGGGGATTGCATCGATGGTCTCAATCACGATAGGAATGCCGCTGGAGTTTTCAACTTTGTCGAGCAACGTCTGAGCCTTTGCGAGGGCATCTTTGCTGAACATCCCTCCGCGGTCGCGAATGGTCGCGGCCTGTGCTGCCCCTGTTGCGGCGAGCAATGTTGCTGCCAGCATGACAGGTGTTGCAAGCAACCATCGAACTTTGATCATGGGGTTCTTGTCCTCTTGCGAGACACAAGTCTCGTTGTCCGTTCCACTTGAAAGAGGCGGCCGGCAATACGTGCTTCGCTGAATTGGTGATCAGCATGAGTGCGTAGCAAGCGCCGCGCCGAGTCCGAGAATGTCTTCGCGGTCGGAACGGTTTTCTCCTGATTATTACGAATCTCGACGCGTTCGGGATGAGAATTCCCTGACGTTCTGAAGCGGATTCGTCAAGATGAGGCAATGTCGGCGAAGCGGGTGATGGCGACGATGTCGTCCTGGCGTAACAAGATGCGCGCCCGGTTGCGCCGGATTCCGTATCGAGCTGAGTCGTAGACGTAGATCTCGCGAGTCGCGGTACTATCGCGAAAATCGTGAAAATCCGCGTCAACCATTTCAAGAAAGAAGTCATCGCCGCTCACGAGTGTGCCCAGGCAGACGTAAGTCGATCGCAAATCGACCACAACAACCTGTCCAACCATTGCCAGGAATAGCGGAGAAGGCTCCCGGGGGACCATGTTGCGGCGTGCCTCTGGGTTCCAGGAAAGGTTTTTGACCGCGCGGTTAACTTGCGAAGACGCGGAGAATAGAAGCGACGATGTCGCCTTGACGAATTTTAGGCTCTTCGCTAACGTCCCGCCACCATTTCGCGCATAAAGTGCCATTTCAGTTCCCAATGACCGTCGGGTCATCTCCTTTTGCCGACGGCGACTTCGGGATTTCACCGCGCATGTCGACGTTCAATCGAATTGCTGTTGGATTTGGGCTGAGCGTGGTCTGTGCTTCGATCTGGGCTGCCGTGCGCGCTCAAACCGCGGCTCAGCAACCGCCGAGCAGCCAGCGGCAACCGAGCAAATCCAAACAGGCTCGCGATGCCCGCGAACAGCGATACGTGCTCCTCACCGATGGCAAGCTCATTGCAGGCTTCGTTTCCGAGACCGAATCGGAGTACTCGATCGAACTGCAAGTCGGCACGATGCACTTTCCCAAGAAACGAGTCGAAGGCTCATTCGAGTCGATTCGCCAAGCGTACGAGTACCGTTTGTCGCAGCTTCCCGAAGGCGATTCCGAAGAGCGAATGAAGCTGGCTCTCTGGTGCTTGCACCTGAAGCTCACGGCGGAGGCCGGGGAGCTTCTCAGCTCGGTCGTCGAGCTCAACCCGAATAACGCCCAGGCGAAGGCCATGCTGGTCTCGATCGAGCAAGCGGCTGCCAGGCTTGCCCGTCGCGATCGCGCGCACGACCCGGATTTGCGCCGAGCTGAAGCCACAACCGACGACAATCGGCCGGATGCGCTTGACTCGGCCTTGTTGCGTAACGCCCAGCGCGGCCTGGGAATGAAAGACCTGCCGGTTATCTTCGATCTGCCGCTACCTCTTGCGATCAAGCGGACGGACGAATTCAAGCGATTCGTGCATCCGGTGCTGCAAGTTTATTGCGCGAAGTGCCACGACGGTCAATACAACGGTCAGTTTCAGCTCGTCCCGATCCGAGGCCGGGCCGACCGTACATCGGATGCGCTGCGTGCCAATCTCGACGCGACCCTCCAGCTCATCGACCCCAAGAATCCGTCGCGCAGCGTGCTCCTTTCGAGTACGTTGCGTCCGCACGGCCCGGGCGTCAATCCGCGGCCAATCTTCCCGGGGTCGAACGACAGGGCTTACAAGGTCCTCGCCGAGTGGGCCAATCACCTCGTGGCTCCCAAGGAGGGTGATGAGGGCACTCGTCGCGAGGCGATGCGGGGCGCGGGTGCCGGTGAGGAAGTCTTCGCGGTCGACCGTAACCGCACAGGGCCGGTCCAACCGGAAAGCGCGAGCACCTCGACCGGTATGCCGTCAAGCAATCGCCAGAAGCCCGGCGCCCTTGGGCCGGTCATCAGTCAAGATTCGTCAGATCCCCAGGAATTTCCAATTCCGTTTGCGATCTCCGGCGTGAAGCCGAAGCTGCCCGCACCCAAGAGCTCCGGGAGCGCATCCGCCAAACGCCCGGGAGCCGTCGCTTCGTCGAAAGCGCCTGCCACCACCACGATCAGACCCACTAAACTTCCCGATGAAGAGGATGATGACGACGACATCGATGCCGACGATATGCCCAAGCCGCCCAAGGGAAAGCCTGCAGCCGGCACGGCGAAGACGCAGGCCAAGCCCCTGACGATTGACCCGAAGCTGCTCGAGCGCGCCCTTCAATATCGCAACGGGAATCGGCCGAACCCTGGCAGCTAGCCGCCGGTAGGATGTATGTTGCGGAGCGTGGCTTTGCGATCGGCGATCTGCTGCGCGTGTAAAACCAGAGGCATTCCTTGACGGCGCGCCAGCTTCTGACCCTGTTCGATTCCGTGTACCTTGCGGCATTGGCCGCATGGATCGGCGGCGCGATCTTCTTCGTATTCGTGCTCGGCCCCATTCTGCTCAAGACAGTTGGACGGGAGCCGGCTCTCGCACTCGTTCGAGCGGTCTATCCGCGGTATTACTTAGGCGGCGCAATTTCCGGAGCCGTCGCACTGGCGTCCTTCGTGGCTGGGCCGCTTTGTTATCACGAATACCGTGGGGCGATGGTCGCCGTGCAGGCCGTGGCGATCATCGGCGTGATCATGGTCATGTTGTACGGCGCTAACGCACTGACTCCCGCAGTTGGCGCGCGAGGAAGTGTCCGTGAATTTGACGCCGGGCAGCTCGATCGCTTGCAGCGACGGGCAGTGGTCCTCAATCTCCTGGTGTTGCTGGTGGGGCTTTCGCTCCTGGTGGCCCATGCGGCGCGGCCAGCCCCGACCACTTCCGGACTCATGGAAATGACACCGAGCGAACGCGCCCGGTACGACGCAGCGGTGGGCAGGGTTATCGAGGACGTCGAAATCAAGTACGGGTTCCGGCCTCCGCGCTCGAGAACCGCCGGTGAGAGCACGACCCCCGACCCTCTGATCGACGCCGAAGCCGTGCGCGAGCTCGAGTCTTACTATGCCAGGAAGCGTCTTCGGGACCAGGCACGGGCCGGAAAGGCTTCGACCGAGCTCGCGCCGCCATAGCCTGGCAATGGCGAGCGCAATTGGCGTAGAATCTAGGTGTCATCTGGCTCCAATACGGTTTCGTCGATTGAGCCTCGCCCTCGCCACGGAGCATGATGTCTTTCAACCCAGCCGACAATGACGGCCAAACTGAAAAACCCTGACTCGACAACTGATCCTGAACGATCTCGCGGCACTCCGTGCGATCAGTTACTCGCGACGCTTGCGCCGTTTCGTCGCGTCGTTCTGGTGTCACACGTGAACCCCGACCCGGACTCGCTTGCGAGTATGCTGGGAATTCACGCGCTGATCGAATCGGCAGAGCCGGGCAAGCCGGTTATTCTCACGGTTGACGGCATGATCGCTCGATCGGAGAACCGAGCGATGGTCGAGTTGATTCCGATTGCGCTGGTGCCGGTAGAAACCGTGGCCATCGACGCCGAAACCGCCGTCGTGATGGTTGACTCCCAGCCCTATACGGGCCGTCGATTCAGCGAAGCCACGATGCCGCAAGTCGTGATTGACCATCATGATACGGGTGGTTTGCTCGCGGGGGTGCTCGTTGCCGACATTCGCGCCAGCGTCGGGGCCACCAGCACGATCGTGACCAACTACCTGATCGAGAAGAACGTTCCCGTTTCGCCCAAGCTGGCGACTGCGCTTTTATACGGAGTCGAATCGGAGACGACGGGTTATCCGCGTGAGACCACCCCGCTCGATGACTCGGCCTTGATCTGGCTGTTCCCTCGGGCTGATAAAGACTTACTGGCCCAGATCCGCAATCCCAAGCTTCCTCAGAGCCACTTCGCCACCTTTCAGACCGCCCTGGCCAACGCCTTCTTGTACGACAAGCTCGTCTTCACCTGGTGCGGATATGTCACTCAGCCGGACATCATCGCCGAGATCGCCGACTTCTTTATTCGCTTTGACCAGGTCGACTGGTCGCTGTCTGCGGGGGTGTTTGACGGGCAAATGAAGCTGTCGCTCCGTGCAGACTGGCTGGGCGGCCGCGCCGGTGAAGTGCTCTATGAAGTGGTCAGCGGGCTTGGCGGCAACGCCGGCGGTCACGACAAGCGAGCCGGCGGTGCGATCAAACTCGCCGGCGACTTTTCGACAAACCCTGAGGAGCTCTTGCGCCTCCTCCGCCGCCGTCTGCTCGATCACCTCGACATCGATGAGCAACAAGGTCGGCGACTCACGAACGGCTGCCCTGTCATCCCTGCGCCGTGACGCTCAGAAGAAAAGTGGAAATGCGGACGATGCGCCTCGTAGCCTGTACCGGGTGCCGGCAATATTGTCGCTCGAAAAATCACCCGGCCGTGGAGACGATCGCCCGCGCACGCGCACTCTAGAGGGTATGGACGACGCACAAAGCGAATGCGAGGGCGTGGTCTCCGACGGACTGTTGCGGGCCGCCGCCGGTGACGAGGAGGCATTGCGCACCCGGTTCGCGGCGCACGGCGATCGCCTCAAACGGATGGTCCACCTGCGGCCCAGCCGTCGCATGGCGGGCGGGGTCGACGACTCGGATGTGCTCCAGGAGGCCTTCTCGAGCAGATCCCAGGATTCGAGGCGTTTTGAGCTCGTTTCAATCATTTCCGAGCGGAGGATCGCGATGGCGACGTCTGATTCCGAATCGCGCTCCGGGCTGGTGCTGGAGCTGGCCGAGGAATTCCTCGAGCGTTATCGCGCGGGGCAACGGCCTGCCCTCAAGGAATATGTCGATCGGCACCCCTACCTGGCCGACGAGATCCGCGAGGTGTTTCCTGCGATGGCGATGATGGAGCACATCGCCCTGGCCGACGAGACGATGGATGCGGAGAAGAACGGGGCAGTCACGATCCCCCATCTCGAACAACTGGGCGACTATCGCGTGCTTCGCGAGATCGGCCGGGGCGGAATGGGGGTCGTCTATGAGGCGGAACAAGTTTCGCTTGGTCGCCATGTCGCGCTCAAGGTCTTGCCACCGCAGTCGCTACGAGACGCCAAGCAGCGACGGCGATTCGAGCGTGAGGCCCGTGCCGCGGCGAAGCTGCACCACACCAACATCGTGCCGGTCTTCGGCGTGGGCGAGCAGGAAGAGACGCCGTACTACGTCATGCAATTCATTCAGGGTCAGGGGCTCGATGCCGTGCTGGATGAGTTGAGGCGGCTTCGGGCGGCTCCGAAAGGCGGCCAGCCGGAAGCGGACAAGGACGGTGATGGCACAGCGGCATATCCATCGGCTCGCGGCGACATCTCGGCGGCGGACGTAGCCCGATCGCTTTTGACCGGCCGCTACGAGCCGATGGGCAATGAAACGGAGCCCGCGGACTCGGAAGCAATTGCGCCAAGAACGAGCGAGAATGCAAAGGGGGGCCTTTCCTCGTCGTCGCTATCGTTACCTGGAGGCGCAAAGCGAGGCAAATCGAAGCGTCAGACGTACTGGGAAGGAGTCGCCCGCATCGGCCACCAGGTGGCCGATGCGTTGGCTTACGCTCATGGTCAAGGGATCGTCCACCGCGACATCAAGCCATCAAACCTGCTGCTGGACACGAAGGGGACAGTCTGGGTGGCGGATTTCGGGCTGGCCAAGGCATCGGACCAGCAGGACCTGACGCACACGGGTGATCTGCTTGGTACCTTGCGATACATGCCGCCGGAGGCGTTTGCGGGCAAGTCCGACGCGCGGGGCGACATCTATTCGTTGGGCCTGACGCTGTACGAGATGCTGTCGTTCCGTCCGGCGTTCGACGAGAGCGATCGCGGTCGCCTGGTGCGTCAGGTGACGAACGAAGAGCCGCCGCGGCTGAAGAAGCTTAACCCGGAGGTGCCTCGCGACCTGGAGACGATCGTTCAGAAATCGATCGAGCGCGATCCGACTCACCGGTATGCCGATGCCTTCGATTTGGCCGACGACCTGCGCCGGTTCGTGGACGACGAGCCGATTCAGGCGCGGCGAGCGAGCGTGGTCGAGCGAGTCACCCGCTGGGGCCGGCGCAACCCGGCGGTGGCCGCGCTCTCGGCGGCCGTCGCAGTTCTGGTGTTTTCCGTCATCGCCGGACTGTGGTATGGCAACGAGTCGTCGCGGAAAGCTCTAAGGCGGGAGACGTCGCTCCGGACCGAGGCGGAACGTGAAAAGTCGTGCGCGCAGCGCCGCCGCCGTGAATGCCGAGGCTGCCAACAAGGCCCTCTTGGCATCGCAGGACTCTCTGCGCTCAACCCTCTACGCCGCGCAGATGAACCTCACCAGGGTCGCGTCGGATTCCAGCACGCCCGCGCGCGCGCTCGACCTGCTTGCGGCCACGACCCCGAAACCAGGCGACCCCGACCTGCGTGGTTTCGAGTGGTACTACTGGCGCCGCCAGGCCCACCGCGAACGCGCCGTCCGCAAGCTCTCGGGGACGGTTGCAAGCAGTACATCCAGTTGTGTTTTCAGCCCCGATGCGAGCTTGGCCGGCAGCGTCGTGATGCCGGCCGGCCGGAGCCATACCGGCAAACTCCTCGTGCACGACACGGCCACGGGCAAGCTGCTCCACAAGATCCCGTTCCAGTGCCCGGCGGAAGACATCACTCCTGATTGGTCTTCCGCGATTGCTTTCAGCGCCGATGGCCGGGTCGTCGCCCTCGGCATGAGCAAGCGTCTTTCTGCCGGAACCACAATCGGAGATAACCGGGACTGGGAGATTCAAACGATTGTCTGGAACCTGGGCGACGGGCGCCAGCGATTCCACGACTCGGAAGTGGTGAGCGTATCAGCCATGTTCGTGCTGTCGCTGAGCGTGAATCGCGATGGCTCAAGGATCGCCGCCGGCTGGATGGGCCTTGATCAGAGCGCGCCGGGACGCTCCGTGATAGTCGGTTCACTCCGCGTTCTGGACTGTTCGACTGGTCGCGAGTACCTCCACTGGGTGTCATCCTCCGAGGGTTGCGACGACACGGAAATCAGCCTCGACGGGCGCCTCGTGGCGACCGCGACGCTCACCAGAACCGGCCCCAATGACATCCACTACTGGCCGCGTCTTCTGATAGCCGAGGTGGAGACCGGCCGTGTCCGGTTCGATCTGGCGGATCAAGAATTCGTTCGCGCACGTCATTTGCGATTCAGCCCCGATGGGAGGAGCTTCGCGGCGACCACCTTCACTCCATCCATGGAAACCAGCTTGTTGATCGTCGACCTCGCCACGGGACAGCATCTTGTGGGCGAGACTTTGCAGGGCTTCGGCCAAGCTGCGGCGCTGACCTATACCCCGGATGGCCGCTCGCTGGTCGTCGGCTCCATGTCCGGACCCGCCGCCCAGGTGCGCGACGTCCGGACCGGACAGTTCCTGCAGAGACTGAGCCTCGATGTCCGTGGATCCTCCGACCTGGCGATCCGTCCCTCGGATGGCCGATTGCTGTCGATCAAAGGTGAAGACCTCCGGGAATGGGACCTGCCGCAGGCCGAGCCAGCCTCGCTCGACGCGGGTAAGGTGATCGAGAACATCACAGTAAGGAACCTCACCGCAGTAATAGACCTCACCTGCGACGGCCGCCGGCTCATCGCTCAGCGCCCGTCCAACGACCCGTCGAAACCGGGCGAGCTTGTGGTTGAAGACGTCTCCACCGGCCAGGTCCTCCGCCGGTTCCCGAGCCAGGAGTCCGGCACGCTTTCTGATCAAAACTCCCAGATCTTCGCATTTCGGTCCAACTCGACGGGTACGAGGCTCGCTTCGATCATCGGGACGCCCGGGCAGGTTGCCGCGGCACGGCTCAGGATCTGCGATCTGACGAGCGGCCGCCAGCTCCTGAATCTGGACCACGATCTTCTCGGAGGCGCGCCTTCCGGTCTCTCGCACCAGGCCTGGGACGACCCGGGGAAGCGCCTCGCCTTGGTCGTGCAACATGCCGATCGCGGGCCCGACGGGAAGCTCGTTTCTCGACGGGAGCGGTCCGTGACGATCGTTGACGTACCCTCGGGACAGATCGTCCGGACCATCCCCGTGGGAACACGTTTTTGCGTGTCGTCTTTGCGGCCTGATGGAAAGCTTCTGGCCATCGCGACCACTTCGGCCGCGGGCGACGGACCGATCGTCCGGGTCGACCTCGTCGACCCGGATTCCGGACGGATTGTCCAAAAACTGAGCGGCAAGCTGCCCTCATTGGGCCTCCTCCTCTTCAGCCCGGAAGGCCAGCGGCTTGTTGCGGCTTCCGCAGAGCTTTATAGCAATCAAACTCGCGGCGCCATTCTGATCTGGGACCTTTCGACTGGCGCCGCCTCCGAGCCCGTGCGGCTCGGAGGCCTCAACCCTAATGTCAGCTCTCTGCGCTGAGCCCCGATGGCCGGCGGCTCGCCTCCGGCACCTATGCTGGATCGTACGTCTCGGGCGAGGTCAAGCTCTGGGACACGGCCAGCGGACGCGACCTCGCAACCTGGTCCATCGCAAACGGCGTTCCCCTGGACCTCGCCTTTGACGGGGAAGGACGGCAGCTCCGCGCGGCCAATTTCACGATCGGCCGGGGCGAGGTCCGCGTGACGCTGCTCGACGCCTCCCCCCTCGCTCCCGAGATCGAAGCGGTGGATCTCGTCAGCCGGCTCCGTGCAGAATTACCGTCAAACGCCGAGCTGGCCGCGCAGGTCGAGGCCGAGCCCGGCCTCGATCCCGCCGTTCGCGCCGCGGCCCTGGCCATGGTACGAGCGCGCGTTGAGTCGCCCAACTCCCTCTCGCGGAAAGCCGCGTCATGGCTAGAGCTCGCCGGCCCCGAGCGCACGCCCGAGCTCATGCGTCGAGCCCTGGCGCACGCCGAGCAGGCCATCCGGCTCATGGACGAACCATCGAGCTACGATTTCCGCGTCCAGGGCGAAGCGCGATACCGCAACGGCCGGTTCGCCGAGGCGCTCGAATCCCTGCGCCAGGCCGAAGCGCGGGGGGAAGAGGATACCCAGCGCGACCGCGACCTACCGGCCAAGATCCAGGCCCTCATCGCCATGTCCGAGGCCGAGCTCGGCCACCGTGCCAAGGCCGAGGCCGCCCTGGCCAACTATCGGCGGTTGTGGGCCGAGGCGAAGCCCAAGGCGACTACCCTTCCGCCCCTCCAGGAGGAGGCGGAGAAGGTGCTCTCCGAAGCTTTCAAGACCGCCGGGTCAAGTCGATGACCGCCCGCACTACGAGATCGTGCCGCTTGAATATCCTTGCAATCAGCAGCCACCGCCGCGGATTGGAGGAGCACGTTGTCGAGACGGGCGGGGTCATCGACGTCGTGGTTGAGTCGGACTGTACGCAGACTCTCCATCACGGCTTGGGTTTCTCAGGAAGCTTGTCCTCGGAAACATCAGCCCCATGCAGGTCGCCGTAGAGCGCTCGGTAGCGCGTGGCGCCATCGGGGCGGTACCAGAAGAGAATCTTGTCGGCATCGCCGAGCTTGACGCCGTCAGGCCGGTAGCCGAACCCGTCCTTGAGCGATTGTCTGGCCATCATGAACCGGGTGGTTGATTGAATCATCCGGAACGTCTCGGAATCCGGGATCGCGCTCTTTTGCGCCTGCTTCGGCATGATCTTCTGGAATTCTGCCGGATCATCGAGGCTCTTGGGGAAGGTGCCGCCGGTCTTCTCGGCAAAGATTCGGAAGAAATCGGCCGCGGCCTGCTCGGGGTTCAGGAAAGTCTTCGGGTCCATGCCGATTGTTTTCGATTCCTCTTTGCGGAGCACATATCCCGCGGGCGGCTCCACGCGGAACAGGGCATCGTCGAGCTGCGGGTCAATTTCAAAATCGGTGGCCACCGACCGGAATTCCTTGTCCTGGATCTTCGCCAGGCACTCGATTCTCAGAGGCAAGCGCGTCGCCGGGTCGACCCAGATCGTCATTTCCATCCCGAGCTTCTTCACCAGATAGCCCCGCGCTCGGATGTTGCCGATCTGCTTGTCCGCCACCGACTTGGCGTCGCCCTCGGTGAGCTGCCGCAGGTAATCGATCATCCCGGTGCCGGCGGCATTGTCGGGAGGCGGCTCGGCTTTGCCTTCGAGCAGCAGCGCCGACTTGGCGGCCGGGTCGAGGATGAGATGTTTGCCCTGGCTCCCGTCCATGATCATGACGGCACCGCCCTCGATTTCCACTCGCGTCAAGTTGGGCTCTTTGAAGAGGCAGCGCCCTTTCATTGGTTCCTTCACTTCAGGGCCTTCGTTCGCCGTGCGGTACGAGAGCGTATGCGCCTTGCTGAGTTTCTGCGCCATTTCCGCAAATGCCGTTGTTGCCTTCACGGGAGGCGCAACCGCGAAGTAAATAAGCCCTCCCGCAGCAACCAGAACAGCGGCCGCAATCTTGATCGACGTCGTCATGATTCTTCTCCCGGGAATGGGGTTGCCTTGTGAACGTGCTTTCGCCTCGAGCGCCGCCAAGGTCCGGCTCACGGTTTCTTCCGAGGGCCCGAGCGGTATCTGGGTGCGGCGCAGGGCGGCTTCTGCGTGACTGAGCGAGTCATCAGGCGGGGGAATAGCGCTCATGGACGCTCCTTTCGGACGAGATCCGGCAGAGCAGCCGGAAGCGCATCGGGGCCAGCAGGTCGTCGAGCGTCGCCGTGGCTATCCAGAATCTGACGCAAACGCCGCCGGGCCCGATGGAGAGCACGCCGACTGAGTCAACCGAGATTGCCAGGTGCTCGGCGAACTCCTGATAGCTCCAGCCTTCGAGGCAATGGAGACAAAAGACTTCGGCCTGTTTGGGCGCCAGGCTAGCCAGCGCGGTTCGCAGGCGTTCGGAAAGCTCGGCTTCCAGCGCCCCCTCGGTCGGCGACGGCTCGTGACCGGCCACAACTTCCCAGTCGGCGAGCTGCTCCCGGGCCGTACGCCGCTGTCGCCGGCGCAGCCGATCCACGGCACGGGCCGCGGCCAGGCGCAGCAACAGGGCCCGCCAGTTATGCACCGGTCCTCGACGGGAGAACTCCCAGGCGGCGAGAAACGCATCCTGAAAGCACTCGTCGGCGTCGGCACGGTTTCCGAGGATCCGGTAAACCGTCTGCCACACCGCTTTCTTTTCGCGTTCAACGATCTCTTGCCAGTCCGGCATGCGTATCTCCGATGGCTTCGACCACCCACACTACTTATAAGTCGCCAGGGCCTGGTGTTTTCTTACAGGCAACTTGACCTGGCTCGCCGCTGCACGGGCGGTTCGGTAATCTGGAACGGTTCGCCTGGACTCCTCAACTGCGAGGTGATGCTTCCATGATAGAGGAATGTTACCTGGTGCGCGATCCTGCGGAATTGCTCAGCCCATCGCTCTTGATCTATCCCAAGCTGGTACGTCGCAACCTCGAAACAATGATCGCAATGGCTGGTGGCCCTGGACGTTTGCGCCGACACGTCAAAACTCACAAAATGGTGGAAATTGTTCGGATGGCGGAATCGCTGGGCATTCATCGCCACAAGTGCGCGACCATTGCCGAGGCCGAAATGGTCGCGATCGCGGGTGGCGCTGACGTGCTTCTGGCCTATCCGCTCGTCGGGCCGAACGTGAAGCGGTTTACCCAGCTCGCGCGTAGCGTATCGAAACACGATCTTCCGGGCGACTGTCGATCACCCCGATGCGGCCAGGGCGCTCTCAGCGGCCGCTCTCGGCCTTGAAGAGCCCGTACCCGTCTTGATCGATCTTGAAGTCGGAATGGGGCGGACGGGCATCGCCCCGGGCGAGGCGGCCGCCGAACTGTATGCCCTCGTTGACCGCCTGCCAAATCTCGTCGCCGACGGCCTGCACGCGTACGACGGTCATATCCATGATCAAGACCTGGCCGCGCGGCGGCAGACCGCGCAGACCGGCCTCGCGAGTGCGCTCGCTTTCCGCGAGCGGTTGTTGAAGCTCGGACTGGCCGTGCCCCGCATGGTTGTGGGTGGCACGCCGTCGTTTCCGGTCCATAAAGATCTTGAGTTTCCTGGCGTGGAGTTCTCTCCAGGCACGAGTGTGCTCGCCGACCACGGATATGGATCTAAGTATCCCGACCTCCCGTTCACGCCCGCGGCGCTGCTACTTACCAGGGTGGTCAGTCACCCCGCAAAGGGCCATGTTTGCCTCGACCTGGGCCACAAGGCGGTCGCGGCTGACCCGGCAGGGCCGCGCGTCCGGCTGCTTGAGCCCGAGGACGCACGTCCGGTGGTCCATAGCGAAGAACACCTGGTCATTGAGACTGGCGAAGACATTCCGATCGGAACGCCCCTTTTTGCCATTCCGACCCACATTTGCCCCACCGTCGCCCTTCACCGACGTGCTTACGTGATCGAAGACGGGGAGGTGATAGGCGAGTGGGAAGTTACCGCGCGGGATCGCGTGCTGGGGGTTTAGTGGGCCGCTGGTTGATTCTTGCAACCGAGACTCCAATTCCTTGACGGAACTTTCGATTCCGATTAGCTTTGCGCGGTGACGCTGGAATATTCAGAGCTTGTCGAATTTCCGGGAATAATTCGGCGGCGGCGGGGCACTATCCGGCGAAATCGTGGCGGAGGGCGAACGGAATAACCTTTTCAGCGGACGGCAATGAGACTCTCGAGGCAGATCGAGGCCTTGTTTCACGGGGGCATCGCTGGCGGTCAGAGCGATTCCCATTTGCTTGAGCGGTTTGTGCTGCGGCGAGACGAGGCGGCTTTCGCCTCACTCGTCGACCGGCACGGAGCAATGGTGTTGCGCGTCTGCCGGCAAGTTCTCGGCGACGAGCACGACGCCCAGGATGCCTCGCAGGCGACATTCCTGGTTCTGGCGCGGCGGGCCCAGTCGATTCGCACGCGCGAGTCGGTGGCGTCATGGCTGTACGGCGTCGCTCTGCGAGTCGCGGCCAAGGCGAGGGTTGCGGCTGCACGAAGGCGAGCCCGTGAGCGCCAAGCGGGCGCGATTGTGTCGGCCCGCCATGTAATTGAAGCGGATTGTGCAGTCGAGCCTGACCGGGCGCGGTGGCAGTGCCTGCACGACGAGCTCGAGCGGCTGCCGGAGTCGTTCAGGTCACCGCTGGTCCTTTGCTATCTGGAAGGTTTGACGCAAGAACAAGCCGCCGCCCAGCTTCGTTGCCCGATCGGGACCGTCCAGAGCCGGCTGGCAAGAGGGCGAGCGAAATTGAAAACGCGCCTCGCGAGGAAGGATGTCGATCAATCCGCGTTCTTACCGGTTGCGAGCCTCGCAGCTCATCAGCTTGCCACAGCGCCTGAGGCCTGGATTGAAGCCACCGTGAGGCTCGCCGTGCGATTCGCAGGGGCAGATCTGGCTAACGGAGCTGCTGTCGCGACTACAGTAACTTTGGCCGAGCAAGTCTTCGCGCGATGACCTTCGCGAAACTGAAGTTGCTCGCGGGAATGGCTCTGGTGTCAGCACTCGTGGCGGCGAGTGCGATTTTTTGGGCCGTGCGGGAGGGCCGGACTCGCGGCCTGCGCTTGCCGTCAACGCCCCGCAACCTCGCGACGAGCGGAGCTTGCCTGCTGAGCGAGCACCGGCGCACGCACCCGACCCGGAGCCCGAGCGCGAGGTGAAGCGCGTGCTGCGCGGAATCGTTCGTGACGACCAGGGCCGGCCGCTCGCCAAGGCGTGGGTGGGCAGCGAATTGGAGCCGATGTTGGATCTCTGGAACGTCGTCACGCAGGAAGACCGCCTCCGCGTCACGCAGACACCCTATCGCGATGCTCAGGGCCACGTCGTTGCCCCCGGGCGACTTGGCGCTTATTACGAATATTGCGACGACGAAGGGCACTGGCAGCCGCTCAATCCGGCCGACGTTCGTCGCGCCGTTCGACCACGTTTCCGGCCGTACCTGTCTCGCAAGGAATTGGAAACCCTCGAAAAGTCCCCCGAGAAAACCTTCCTCGAAGTTCGCCTCGCCAAGGGAAGAAGGCGGATGGTCCCGTTAAGCAGCGGCTCAGCCGTAGCGTCGCGCACCGATGCGGAGGGCCGTTTCGCGGTTGAAGTCACCTTCTCCCTGCCTCAGAATCCAGCGGTCTACCTCCACTTTGCTTCGCCCGACTTTCGACAAGAACAAGCCGCGGTAATCCGTTTGAGTGATCCCGATCGTCCCCTCGAGATCAGCCTGAAACCAACCAGGCTGGTCCGCGCCAGGTTCTTCCAGTCGCCCAATGAAAACGAGCTTCGTCCGCTCGAGTGGTACGTATATACAGCGCAACCCGGCTCGGGCAACGGCGCCGTAGCGGATGCAACGGGAGGTTGGGGTGCATGGTGGGGGCGCGCGGCGCGTTTTTCCAGCGATCCCGACCGCTCGGGCCGAATCGACTGCCGCTTCCGGAGGGACACTACAGGGTGCTGTTCCGGTCGTCCACGATCGAGCGCACGGTTGATCTGACTGTGCCCGAGGGCGTTGGGCTCGTCGACCTGCCCGACATCCGGCTCGAATCGCTGGCATGGTTCAAAATGCTCGGCGGACCAGCCGTCGAGATCGACGCGTTCGATCGCGGTGGCAGGCCCGCGAAACTCGCTGACTTGCGCGGGAAAGTGGTGCTGCTGACTTTCGTGCACGGATCATTTGGCGAAGGGAAGGAGATCCCACGGCAATTGATCGAGGTACTGAAACCGCTGGAAAAGCAGCCGCTCGAGATTCTGGTGATTCACGACGCATCGGTCACTTCGCTCGCGGAGTTCCGCGACAAGCGGGCCCCGCTCATTGAACGGCGGTTCGCCGCTAGCAATGTGCCGGTCCGTGTTGCGCTGGACCGACCGCCGGCCAAGGAAGGAGCAGGACCAAATGGCCTGCGGCGGGGGACCTCGGCTCAGGGCAAACGAGCGCCGCATACGAGCTCGTCGATCCCGCGTGCTTCGTCATCGGCAAAGACGGGCGACTCGTGTTCGCACTCCTCGAAGGCGAAGAGAAGGTGCAAAGCTTCCGGCGGGCCGGCGACCCACTTTATCTCGTCGCACATTCGTGCGATTTCCGGGCCGACGGGGCCGATCATGAGAAGCAACGGATTGACTTTGCGGCGGCCGAGATTAAACGGGCTCTGCGCGAGCAGCTCGGGCTGCCGCACGCTCCTGATCCCGATGTCCTCGACCTCGACAACGAAATCAAGCTGTTCGAAGACTACTTCTGGAAGCCGACCGTACCCTAGGAGGGGTTGGTCATCCGGGGCAAAGTGGTCGGCCCCGACGGCAAGGGCGTCGCTGGCGCCCTGGTTTCGCCGATCCTCAATCAAGTTCGCGAGAAGGAAGTCAAGACGCTGTCCGACGGCGCGTTTTCATTCACGATTGATGAAGCTCATTCCGATGTCGGCATCAAAGTTGAGGCGGCGGGTCTGGCGTGCAAGGCGTTCTGGAAGTACTTTCGCCGGCCGGGCGCCGAGCAGGCGATGATCGGAGGCCAGACGCCGCCATTTGTCGAGCTGGATGGCGCGATCAAGGAGCCGCTGCGGATGGGTGTCGGGGTCGTGGTGACAGGTCGCGTGGTCCAAGGCGGCAAGCCGGTTGAGGCTGTGAGTATGATCGTCCAGCATCCTGCGACGGTCGTGGTTCGAGGGCGCGATTCCGCTCTGGTGCGGCCGCTAGAGAATCGGGAGGGCAAGAGCGATTCAGAGGGCCATTTCCGGATTCCGCTCGTGTCGTCAGAGCTGGAGTGCTCGATATACATGCAGCCCGGGAGCCTCGCGAATCATGAGACGACTCTGCCGCGGAGCTTTCAATCGGGCAACGACGGCACGACCATCGACCTTGGCGATTTCGAGGTCCGGACCGGCCGAAGGCTGGCTGGCCGGGTCATTCTGGCGGACGGCAAAGCACCGCCGCTGAGCGCCAAGCTGGTGGTATTGCCGCATTTCGGCGGTGAACTGACGTGCGACCTGGACTCGAACGGGAGGTTCGAGATCAACGGCGTGCCCGATGGGATTGTGTATGTCTACGTGACGCAGAAGCTTGGAATCGGGATCGCGTCGGATTTGCCCGGCTATCGGCTTTCCACGCACAACAAGTGCCTCGACCCAACCTTCCCGGATCGTCTGCAGGGCACCATCAAGGAAGATATCACCAACTTGACGATTCAGCTCGACCGTGGCGAGGCGCCCGAGGCCGCGTCGATGATCTCGTATGGAATTGACCCCGCCCGCGTTGCCGATTTTGAAGAAGCGAAGAACGGGCCGGTTAGTGGTGTAGCGCCGAGGGATTGATTGACATTCAGACCTCCGCAAAGTCGAGCCTAGCCTTTGCCAGCTTGGCTTTGATGTATTTCACCAGCCGCAACTGGCATTCCAAGGGAACGCCCCAGAGACTCAAGGTCATGAGCTTCGTCCCGGACTCGTCTTTGAAGACCGGCACAATGATGTATGGCCTCCCGAACGGGTCATGGCGTGTGACGATGTCGCAAGTCGCAATCTCGGACCAAGGCAGCAGTTTCCGACGAAGTGCGTAACGCGCCGGGTAGCCGAAAACTCCTCGTCGATCCACCCGCACATAGCACCCATCCCACGCCAGAAAGGTCTGGATCGCTGAGCGTGCGCAACCTAGCTGATGTGAAACTCAAGAGTTTTGAGCAACTTATTTGATGGTCGCCGGTGGATCACCATCAGTTATCGTGATCAGGCGAGAGCGCTAACAGCGTCTGTCCTCTTTGGATGTCCCCACTCCAAGGAGCATACGATGCTAGCGCAAGAATTACACCAAACGGGAGGTCTCTGGTCGTTCCTGTCGTCGGTCGACAAGGACCTCGCTGAATGCGCTCGAAGAGATGGCTGCTCTTGCGGTGGTCGCCTGCATTGTGCCGACTACCCGCGCTCACCCCGGAGCGGCCTCGCTCATCTGCCCGATGAGTGTCGCTACCGGTTCAGCTTCTGCTGCGATCGCGACGGATGCAGAAAGCGTGTAACACCGCCGTCGGTGCGTTTTCTCGGCAGGAAGGTCTACCTTGGTGTCGTCGTCGTCCTTGTCAGCGCGATGCGGCAGGGGCCAGCACCACGACGGGTCCGCGAGCTTTCAAACCTGTTCGGCGTTGACCGGACGACCATCACGCGGTGGCGAACCTTCTGGCGCGACCACGTTCCCAGCACGCCGTTCTGGAAGTCGGCGCGTGCTCGCCTCGTACCCGTAGTCGAGATTGTCACGTTGCCGCTATCGCTCGTCGAGGCGTTCGGGCGCGGCAACGATCCCTATCAGGATTGGGTGCGGCTATTGCGTTTTCTGTCGCCCCTGACTCTCCCGATCTGTCCTTCGATCAACATCTCGCGATAACCAGAACTTTCCCGCAGAGGATGCGTCTCCGAAGGTTTTGATCAGGCTCGCGTCGTCTCACCAGGAGCTTTCACGCAGTGTAAGTCGACCAAGACATCTGAAAGTGGCCCTGATTCTGCGACGGCCGCATACCGCGCCGGACTCTTTGCCGATCGGCTCGAACCGATATGGTCGAAGCTGCGCAGCCGATTGCCTCGTGAAAACCCGAGCGACCGGGCCGTTCCCGTTTCCCATAAAGAGTTGGGAGGGAACGGAACGGTCGGCGAGCACCGGGCCGCCTGGGAAGCAAGCGTACGCGTCGAGCTCTGCAGAGCGATCCCTTGCGCATCAGCCGCTGCCCGAGGCCACGATTGATCCTTGCCATTGTCTTGGGCGCGAGATCCAGTCGATTGATCGGCGGTGAGGACGCCGCCGGTCATCGAGTGGCCTCTGCACGGCGACACAGTCTCGAGGAGCGAGTGCTGTACAATTTGGCCCGGGGCATGATGCCCACACGAGCGAAGCTCCGTGACTGCCTCGAGGTCAAGAATGAGCGTCTGGGCGAGGTGCTCGAGTCGCTAGAGCCCGTTGGCCGGTTAAGCCGAACGGCCGCGGGATGGCAGCGGCTCGATCGATTGCGCGGAGGGGTCGTTCCCGTTCCCCCTATAGAGATAATTGGGAACGGAACGGCGTCGGTGGGCTTTGCCGCGTGAACGGGACGATCGGATACGTCACGCCGGCCTTGGTGCGCGATCGCCGATTGCGGGCGACGCGAGACGGTTGGGCTTTTGGCCGGTCGCGCGGTGCAAGAGGTTGCGTGAAGACACGACGGCCCCACTGAGGAACGGCCTGGGCGGAGGATAAGGCGCTGCTGAGGAGCAACCCGAGTCCGCCTGGGGCGGAACCCAGGGGCCGCGACCGGAGCCCAGGCCGAGTGTCGCAGCTCGGCCTGGCGCCCGTTGAGATGATTGTCAATCGAAGCTCCGGGATCGGCACCAATGCGAAAAACCTTCGCGGCAGGAGCCGCGACATCCGGGACAGGATGTCCGACACGGGTCGGTCGCGCCAGTCGGAGCGCCTTGGAGATCACGCTGCAACGCGACGATTCAAGCGGCCAGCCACTTCGACGACAAACCATCGATTATCTTGATCGGGCCACCATCGATTATCGTGACCACTCTCATAGCGATCAAGTTCGAGTGAGGCGAATGGACCAAGGCACAACGCAACCACCGTGAAGACTGCTGTCATCGCACCGGTTGCGACAAAAAGCTGCCGTGTCGATACAGTCCTCACCGCTTTCGGCTTATCCACGAGCCGGCTCCTACCCGCGGGCCCATCAAGGCGCGGTGGGCTCTTGGCTTATTATGCGCTTCAAGAAGGGGCTGGTAAACACGGAGAAGAATTGCCTGCGGTTCAAACTGCTTATTCTCGAAGATTCCGGTCGCATTTCGCAGCCGTTGCGCCTCTCTTTAGGTGTATGCCGGCGAGAAGAGAGGTGCACATGCATGCGGATGCCGAGATTGTCGGGGCTGTGCTCCGTGGTGACCGAGAGGCGTTTGCCACTTTGGTTTCGCGGCACGAGCGCGCGGTCTGGGCAACGGCCTGGCGGGTTTTGAGGGATGACCACACCGCGGCTGACGCCGCGCAGGAGGCGTTTCTCCAGGCGTTCCATCGGCTCGGCGACCTGCGCCAACCGGAGCAATTCGGCGTCTGGCTCTTGCGCATTGCGCGCCGTGAGTCGATCCGGCTGGCTCGGAAACGGGCACTCGATCCGAGCCGGTCGCTCGAGCTGGCCGGCGTGCAAACGGCGGTGGATCGCGATTGCGCCAGCGGCCCGGCGAGCGGTTTCTCAGCCGACGCCGAGGATTTGCTGGCCGCGGTGGCCAAGCTGCCGGAACACGAGCGGCTCGTCATCGTGCTTCGGTACGTCGACGGCCGATCGGTGGCCGAAGTCGCGGCAGCCCTGGGACGGCCCGTCGGCACGGTGACCAAGCAGCTTTCGCGTGCGATCGAGCGATTGAAGATCAAGACCAAGGGGGTGAGCAGATGACGAGCTCGGATGATCTGGAAGTCCGGCTGGCCCGGCTCGGCGCCGAGTGGCCGGTGGGCTCGATGGCGGATAGCGTGATGGCCCGGATCCGACTGGCGGAGCGCAGACGAGTTCGGCGACCTGGCCGGCTGTTCGCGGGTCTGGCGGCGTCGGGGCTGGTCGCTGGACTGGCGCTGGCGTGGATGATTCTTCTGAGCCAGCCGACAACGCTACTGGCAGCAGTACAGGATGGGCTGAAGCGGGCACGCTCGGCCCACATCGTGCTGACCATGTGGACCGACGGAGGCGCCGCGCACAACGCTGAGATCTGGTACCGCCGAGATGAGGGGCTGCGCGTGGAATCGCCGGAACAAGTCATCGTCGAGGAAGGGAAAATGCAGTGGTCGTGGAAGACGGGAGCTGCCGGAGGCGAGCTGGTCGTGCTTCGCCAGCGCAGTCCTGGGTTTTTCTCAACGCAGCTTCCTGGGATGCTCGCGATGCCGGACATTCCGGGCGATTGGACGAGGACACGGTCGCCCGAGCTCGACCGCGAGGTCAACGGGAAACCTTGCCAGGGCTTCACGCTCGTACAAGCTAACCTCGATCGTGAGTTGCCGAACGCGGCAAGGCCCGCTGGCGGGCTCGCGATCCGGGCTCTCGTCCTGGCCGAGCTGGAGGGTCGGATTCATGAAGTCACGGTGCAAGAACGTTGGGAAGACGGGACATGGCAGCGGACGCGTGAGATCAAGATCGAATACGACGTGCCGGTAGCCGCCGAGCTGGTCTCAGGCAGACTACCGGAGGGCGCACGGGTGGTCGACCGCGATCAGGCATTCGAGAGCCTCTACCCGCTTGGTCGTGCACTTCGCCAGGTCGAGCTGGGCGGGTTGATCTTCGCGGTTCACGATATTCAGCCGCTGGTTGGCCGCGAGGGCTTCTACGTTGTCTCATCGGTGCGCGGCACTCCCGAGTTTCTCAAGTCCTATCCGCCCCGCCGACGGCCGCTCAACCCCGAAGTTGTTGTAATCGACGTGGCTTTCCAGCCGGGCGCAAACATGATGGAAGGCAGCAAGTACGACCGAATCGTGATGGGCAGCGCGTCGCGAGAAGGCGTCGAGTTTTCGTGGTGGCTGGTCGTGCCTCGCAGGTTCTTCAAGATCAAGGACGGCAAGCGAATCTATTTGCCCGAGAACGACACCTCGGTGATGGGCGGCGAGCCTGGGCGTCTGGACGATTTGCCTGGTGCAGCGCGGGTGCCGCTCTCGGCAACGTACTGGGACGATAAGCTACGGAATGCGAACGGGACTCAGCAGCAGGTCTCGACGTGGGCTGAGGTGCCGCTGGCGCCTGACCGTCCGCCGGGGACGCTCGAGGAAGCCGCGGCTCGCGCTCGCCACGATTTGCTCATCATGGGACTCGGTGGCGCCGGCGGACTGCTCGGCGTGGCTGCTGATGCCAAGGGGGCCCCCAACACCCTGCGGCCATTATCGTATTTCTCGCAGGAAACGGTTTCCGACGCCGATTTCGCGGCCGCAGTACGCCGAGGGCTCGATGATTTGAGGACGTTTGATGAGGTTCGCGACGTAAACGCCGGAGACATGCTTCCGCCGGGTGCCGGCGAACATTCACACTGAGTGTGGCGGATGCAATGCGTTCGAGCGGGTGACGCGAAGCACTCTAGCCGGCCGCCATCCGATCCGCATGATAGCTCGAACGCACGAATGGCCCACTGGCGACGTCGGCAAAACCCAGCTTGAGTGCCAGCCGGCCGAGCTCGTCGAACTCGTCGGGCGGCACGTAGCGGACCACTGGAAGATGTCTTGTCGAAGGCTGGAGGTACTGCCCCAGCGTGAGAAAATCGCAGCCGATCGAGCGGAGGTCGGCAAGCGTTTCGAAAAGCTCTTCGATCGTCTCGCCCAGGCCGAGCATCACGCCGCTTTTGGTTCGAATTCCGTGGGGAGCGCCCGCCTTCTTGGCGTGCTCAAGAACGGCCAAGCTCACGGCGTACTGGCTCTTGCGGCGCACGTGCTGCTGAAGCCTGGCGACGGTCTCCATGTTGTGGTTGAAGACTTCAGGGCGGGCATCCAGCACGACGTCGATGGCCTCGGGCCGGCCGTCGAAATCGGGCGTGAGTACTTCGATCGTGGCGCCGGTGCGTTTGCGCACGGCGAGGACGCAGCGGCGAAAGTGCTCGGCGCCGCCGTCGGGTAGATCATCGCGGGTGACCGAGGTGATGACAACGTGCCGCAGGCCCAGGCGATGGCAGGCTTCGGCCAGCCGGTCGGGCTCGTCAATGGCGACGGCTTCGGGATGCCCGCGATCAACCGCGCAGAAGCCGCAGGGGCGCGTGCACACGCCTCCCAGGACCATGAACGTGGCGGTGCGCCTCGTCCAACATTCCGAGCGATTCGGGCATTTGGCGCTTTCGCAGACCGTCTCGAGCCCGAGCTCGGCGACCAGGCTGCGGGTGAACGACATCCCGCCCGCGACCGGGATCGGCCGCTTGAGCCATTCCGGGAGGCGGCGGGTGCGCACGGGCTCGTGCGGAGGGGTATCCTGGACGTCGGGCTCGCCTCGTGCGGCGACGGCGTTACCCAGCACGGTGAGGCTCGGCAGCAAGACGGGATGTTGATGATTACCCGGGTGCGGGGGCGTAGACATGCGAGAAAACCTTGCCGCGGATCATCGGGTGTTTGGTGTAGACGTGGTGCCGCTCGAGGCCGAAGACTTCTTCGAGCCTGCGAATCAGGGCCTCGCGGACCTTGGCCATGGCGGTATGCCGCTGGCGGCGGGCTTCCATCGAGGTGTGCCGGATGGGTGCATGCCCGTTGTCCGTGGGCTCGTCCAGCACGTCAAAAAGCTCGAGATAAGGGCCGACGTTGATGGTCAGCCCGTGGTAGGCAATCCAGCGGGTGACGGCGACGCCGACGGTGGCGATGCGTGCGTGTCCTGAAAAAACTCCGGGAACACCCGGGCGAAACGTCCCGGTGAGGTTGAATTCCTCGAGAACGAGCACGATGGCCATGTGCAGCTTATCGAGGTATTCACCGACCGAGAGCCCGGCTGTTTCGAGCGGGAGAGCGAAATAGGCCGTGAGCTGACCGGGCAGGTGAAACACGCAGCCGCCGCCGCGATTGACCCAGTGGACCTTGATGCCGAGCGAGCGAAGGGTATCGTCATCGGGCCCGATATGAGCACGGCTGCCGGCTCGGCCGACGCTGATCGTCGGGGGATGCTCGCACAAAATGAGGGCGGCTCCCCCCTGCTCTCCCAGGTCGTAGACAATGCGGCGCTGAAGTAGCTGGACCTCTTGAAAGTCGACCAGCCCCAGCATATAGACTTCCAGCGTCGGCAGTTGCGGGGTTGGCCTCATTGTGACTTCAGGGCATTGCCGGAACGAAGCTGGTAGAACTAGGGTGACGTTGTCGTACTTACGACACTCCAATTCTTTAAGTTACCCGCGGGAAGGGGGTGGGGCAAGGGCATGTGGGGAGCTTTTAATTATGCGTTTCGCGGGTTCGACGAGGTTGCTTGGGAAAGGGAATTGGGGCCTATCTTTAGGGCGGTTCACCGTTTGGTACCTTTGAGCCGGGTCACTGCGAATTATTCATTCGCGGCTCCTTTGGCCCGCGCCGATCGAATTCTTTCTGCGCGCCCGCCGCCGGTGCATCGCCGAGCATTTTTGAATCCACCACCATTTTGCCCTTCGCGTGCGCGACCGTTACTCCCGCAACGTTGGCCAGGTCGCTCGTGACGTCAACCGACCAGGTCGCAGTGCGCCACTCGCGGGATTTGGGGTCGTAGTGCTGCTCGCCCGTGACCGCGTACCGGCCGTCCTTGATGAAATTGCCCACGATCGCACCCTCGGCCTTGAGCACGCCCGAGACCTTGACTCGCACCAGGCCGCCGGGGAGCGCGGTACTTGCCTTGTCCTTCTCGAATCGGAGGATGCCCTTGGCGGTTTGATTGTGCCCCATCGCGAGCTGGGTGGGCGCTTCCCAGAAGGCGGCGTCGGTGGGAATGGGCGTGTGAATCGATAGGAGCGTCTCGGTGATCGCGTGCAGCGGGCCCTGAAGGCGCACCTGCCGGCTCAATACGCGGGCGCGATCGTCGAGCAACACCGAGGCGGCCGTGACGTCGAAACGCTTGAGCAAATCCTGGAGCATCGGGGGAGCAGACCGGTAATCGACGCTCAATACGGGAGCTTCGGGCATCAACCGGCCCTGGAAACCGGCCCTCGTCATCCGCGATTGGACAACTGTCTGGCCGTTTTGAAGGAAGTCCATCTCGGTGGCATGAATCGCGATATCCACCGCGGAAGCCACGGTTGGCGGGGGCTCGTCGGCTCCGTCGGTTTTCTTCGATTTTTTTGCTGTTCGCGCCGGCTTGCTTCGGGTTCTCTTCTTGCTGGCGGCTTTGGCTTCCGCATCGACTTCCTGGGCGCTTCGTGTCTTGACCAGGTATTCGATCCGGGCCCGATACTCAACCGTTGCCGGATCAAGGCCCGCGCGGGGCACGAATGTGACGTGATTCTCCCCTTCGATCGTCAGCACGTGCTGACGCGGCTTGGTGGGAGCGGCCTTGTCCTGCTCAGACCCGAGCACAGTCAGCGGCGCCGGGAGAAGCAAGAGCCACAACATCATTTCGCGAGAACGCATGGTATACCTGGACTTTTTGGAGCCTGGCTCTGCACGATACGGTCGATCCGCGTCCTTGAGTCTCGATCGCGTCCCTCGGTGCGTCAAGGAAATTCCCAACGCGGCGGAGCCGCAACGCCCAAGATCGGGAGATCGAGCCGGCTCCTACAGATAGAACTGCGGTACGTGCATTTTTCTGGGCGCTGGCTGTGTCCGGCGATGAGTCCAGGTGGTCGCGCGTTGGAATAGGGGTACGACATATGTCCGGATCTCTGCGTCGGAACGGTCTTTGTGCCGCTCCGCGGCGCACTTCACGTAAATCGAAGGAGATTGTTTCCGACCTGTTCCTGAGGGAACGAAATCCTCCACCGCGTTTGTTCAAAATCGTCTCCGCAGACACCACCCCATTCTAGTGAACAACGCCTCGATTCAGAGTCTCATTTTCGGGGCGAGTCGTACCACGAGGATTTTGCATCGCTGAAAAACTCGCACCTCTTCTCCGATCTATTAATCTCTGTTCGGCTTACAGATCGCAAATTGCACCTTGGATTCCCCGTTTCGGACCTCGACATGTGGTACAAAATGGTACAAACTGGTACTCCTGGAAAATTCTTGCAGCACCCGTACACTGGTGTAAACACTCCGCATCTTGATTTTATTCCCAATCTTCATCTGTATCTCATTCCGATCCTGAGAACCCAGCCGCAACGTTCGCCCACTGCGCCCCTCCCGCGCCTCTCGGGGCCTGTTTCCGCCGCACGTGCCGTCGGAATCCCGCGCGCACGGAAGTACGCACATGCCGAGATCGGCAAATCGACCATAGTCGCGCGTGATGTCAGTTCTTGATTCAGTCAATGTTCGATCCCTTCATCGTGCCGATCAAAGTGATTTCCTGGCTCGTGAATTCCTCGGAGCTTGGGTTGCGCCTCCCCGTCGCGGGTGGTGCCGTGCGCCGACTCCCGCCGGCTGCATACACAACGGCCCCTCGACATCTCTTCTGTATAATATGTGCCGACTTTACGGAATCGGCGTGCGGTTGGCCGGGAACTTTCCAGAAAGATTCCGGGTTACAGCGACGAGATCGATTAAGGAGCAAAAATCATTCTGTATGCGCGTGCCGCGCCCACGAAGGGCACGCTGTCGTACGCGCGTCTGCCGCTCTGCCTCATACGAACGCGCCTTCATCAAAATCCGGCGACACCACACTTGACTTCGTGGTGTCCCCATCAGTCGCGGTTCCCCCTAAACGGAGCCCGGACCGGCGGACACTGGCCTCTAAGTGCTGCTCGTACTCGTGCTCGTATTTCTGATGGACTCGATCGGTGCCGCGCGCATTTCGGCCGGTGCTTTTCGCCCGAGTCAGCCTGCGAGATATCGCCCTCTTTGAGGGCTCGGCGGATCTCAGCGCGAGGCAGCCGCCATCTTCGCGATCCATTCGCGCACGAGCGCCACACCCTCCGTGTGCACGAGACGCTTTCCCAGCTCGGGCATCATGATGCCGGGGTGAATCGACGCAATGCGGAACGCCAGAATCGATTGATCCGGTTTGCCCGGAACGATGTCGTAGGGCAGGCCTCCCGAGCCGATCCCGGCGGCGACGGGCGGCTTCAAGATGCCGAAGGACGTGGGATTCTGCTGCGAGGCGAGCAGGTCGAGGCCCGAGTTGGCGCGGGCCCTTCCGGGTTGTGGCAATGGGCGCAATTGATCTCGAGCCAGGCACGGGCCCGGGCGTCGAGCGTGCCGGACTTCGGGTTATCCCAGACTGCAAGTCGAGGAGCCTGCTCGGCGCAGGCGCCCCGGCCAGGGCACCCGAGCGACTCCAGTGCGCAAGCTGGTTTTCCTTGCCGGTCTCGTAGACATAATCACGATTCAAGTGCCTCGCCTTCGGGCCGATCGGCAGAATCTTCTCGCCGGCCTTGTGGCAGCCCTTGCATTGATTCGAATTCGGGATGATGTAATTGTTGGTTCTGGCCTCGCCGTCGGTGTGGATCCAGCTCACATTGACGGTGTCACCTGCCACGTCGAGCGTCGCCTCGGATTGCGCTTGGTTCCAGACGTAGGGCAAGCCGACCCAGCCGTCCGGTTCATGCTTCAAGATCCGCGTTTCGATCAAGCGACGGCCCTGGGAAGGCTTGCGGGCATCGTGGGGATAGGCAAATGTCTTGGCGATGATCGTCCCGACGGGAAAGTCGAAGACGGTGTCGGAGTTGTAAGTGGCAGTCGCACCGGCCGGCAGTTTGATGAAGCGGAATTTCTCGGCGTAGTCGCTGAAGAGAGCCGAATTGATGTCGTAGGGGATCACGCCCGGAGCCGGGTACTGTGCGGCCGGGTCACCGGCAAATAGGGCATATTGCGAAATCCGCTGAAATCGCGTCGCAGGGGCGGGAACCAGGTCTTTCGGCTGCGATCCGCACCCGGGCAAGGCCAGCGGCACGGCGGCCAGGCAGGCCGCCGCCGCGTGCTCAAGAGAAAGTGCTGGACATGCTTTCCGTTGCAACGGATCACTTCAATCCCTCGATCGAGACGGGGGCGAGTGCCGGCCGCGATCCTTCATAGGCCTTCAAATCGCGCACGATATTGGGCTGCTTTCCCTTGCCTTCGCCGGCGGCTTTGAGGCCCATTGCGTCGAAGTTGGCGAAGCCGGCCTTGCCGTTGTCCTTGATGCGCAGGGCCAGGGCCTCGGGCAGCTTGCCGTCGACTTGTTTCTTGGGGTCGATGATGCCGTCGTACAAGATATCGGGCAGCGGGCTTCCCATGGCTTTTGCGAGCATCTCGCCCAAGGCGCCAGAGGGCTTGCCGCCGTTTTCCGAGAATTGATTGTTGTGGATAAAGATCGAGTCGCAGAATGGGTCGTACTTGGGGTCGTTGAGCGGCTTGTCCGTCAGTAAGTAGCTTACGACCGAGACGCCGGCCGTCTGGTTTTTTTCGATGGTGTTGTCAAAAACCTCGACCTCTTTGTTGGCCATGATCATGACGCCGGTGCCGGGTGGGACCGAGGCGACCATGTTGCCCTTAGGTGCGAAGTTAACGTGGTTGTTGGCGATCACTTTGTTGTTATGGACGCGGCAATTCTTGCCCTCCTTTGTGGGCAGGTCGGGCATCGTGAAGACCAGGATGCCGCCCGAATTGTCGGTCGCGCGGTTCTCATAGACGTCGGCCCTGTTGCAATTCTCGATCTCGATGCCGGCGACATTTTGCTGTACGGTGTTGCGGCGAACGATGACGTCTTGCGACTGACCGACATAAATGCCGGCATCGGACGCGCCAGAGACCTTGCAGTCTTCGATCAGCACGCCGGTGCAGAGCACAGGGTAGATTCCATAGCCACCGTTGGTCTCCTTGGGGCCGTCGGTCCACTCGGTGCGGATTTTGCGGAAAACGATCTTCTGGGTGCCGTTGGCCTTGATGGCATCACCCTTCGCGTCTTCGACGGCGAGGTTCTCGAGGGTCACATTCTGCTTGCTCGAGATGAGCAGTCCTTCGCCGCCGGTGCCCTGCCCTTGATCCTTGAAGCTGAGGATGGTTTTATCCGGGCCCTGACCGCGAATCGTCACGCCGCTCACATCGAGCGACAGCGTGCTCTTGAAGTCGAATCGGCCCTCCCCAAACTCGATGACATCGCCTGCCTTTGCCTCGATCAAAGCTTGCTGGGCGCGCTTGGCGGCGTCCGGCGCCGGCACGATCAGCGTGCCGCGTTCGAGATTGTCCAGCTCATCGACTTCCGGCGGTCCGGATTGACCCAAGCAACCTGTGAAGAAGATCAGGCCGCCACAGAGAGCCAAGGAAGAAATGTTCAAGATGCGCACGAGCGACCTCCCGGGCTGGAGCTGAAATGTTCGGTTTCCCCAAACCTGCACGACATGCGGGCAGCAGACGGATATTCTATCAATCGCTGGCGGACAGTAGTAGGTGGCGCGTCTCATCGAGTGGTCGAGACTTTAGCCGCTTCTGCCAGCCGACATCGCGTACGCAGCGTGGTTCAAGAAATTGTACGGAATCGCTTGGCGTGATAGTCTGAGATCATGCCGACTGTCTTGCTGGACCAATGGCATGAGTATTTCAACAAAGGCTGAGGGCAAGTCCGCCGTAGCAATGAAGATCGCCGTGACTGACGATACCTTAACGGTCGAGCTCAGCGACGGGCGCACGATCTCTGCGCCCCTGGCGTGGTATCCCCGGTTGCTTCACGGTACGGTCGAGGAACGAGGCCGGTGGAGTCTGATCGGTCAAGGCCGTGGGCTTCACTGGCCGGACCTGGACGAGGATATAAGCGTGGAAAACCTGCTCGCGGGGAAACCATCGGGTGAAAGCCAACGGTCGTTCGGCGAGTGGCTATCCCGAAGGACCGTGGGCACAGCAGCATCCGGGCCTCCATGAGCCGAAACATCAGTTGCCTCTTTTCGGCGCGCTGCGCTCACACTGCCCGCGCGGGCAGCATTCGTCGCCCCGGCGATGCATCAGAGCGGAGAAGTATCGTGGCAGTGAAGCGCACATCAGAGGCCGACACGCCAAAGGTGGCCGGTGCCCAGCGAGATCGGCGCCAGTCGGTCGATCTGGGGCGTGCGCTCGTCGACGCCTTCCTGACGAACGAACGGATCAACCAGGTGCTGCTGGACATTCTTAACCCCGAAGTCTGGCGCGCTCAACCGCCCTGCGCGAAGCGGCGGAATATCGCCACGACGTTTGCGCACATGCACAACGTGCGATGTATGCGGCTCAAGATGTCGGCACGCGACGAGGCGCCACCGGCGAAACTCGAACGAGGTGAGATCACTGTGGGCGAGGCCAAAGTGGCGCTGGGGGAAAGCGCACGTGCGATGGTGCGCCTCATCGAGCGATCGCTCGCGACCGGGGGTCACGTACAGGATTTTCGGCCCGACGTGGTGGCGCTCGTGTGCTGGGCGATCACGCACGATGCGCATCACCGCGGGCAGATTTGCCACTGGGCGGCCCAGCTTGGAGCGCCACTGAGCGCCGCGCAGCAGCTTCTGATGTGGGAGTGGGACAAACGTTGGAAGGAAATTGGCCGGGATTGACCGTGCGAGGGCGGACGACTGTATCAAAGTGAACGGGCTGAAATTCATCGCAGGAACATACGCCATGACGACTGCGAAGGAAATCGAAGCTTTCCTGGCCGGCTACCCGGCGGAAGTTGGTGAGCTGGCACACGCGGCCCGACGGCTCCTGGGCGAGGCGTTACCCGGCTCAGAGGAAACGCTCGATCAAAAGGCGAGGGTTATCGGCGTCGGGTATGGCCCGGGATACAAGGGCTGTATATTCTCGCTGATCATGAGCCAGAAAGGTGTGAAGCTCGGCGTCGCTTACGGGACCGAGCTGCCCGACCCGAAGGCGCTCATGGGAGGGAGTGGTAAGGTCCATCGGCATGTGCAACTGTCGAAGCTCGCGGATTTGAAGCAGCCCGGATTGAAGGCGCTGATCAAATCGGCGTTTGCGGCGTGGAAGGAACGGACTGGTGGCCGGGCGTGATTGGCGGGCCGGCAGGCACGCCCTGCGCAATCGCAAGGGCGAGTTGGGTTTTCGTCTCTCTGGGAGGTTGTTCGCCCATTGCACTTTCTTGCACTTTTTTGCACTCCCCTAGAGAAATTCCCCGCTATTACTTCGTCGCGATTCCCAGCCTCACGGCCAAGGCTGGCCTGCCCGCCCTGATTGGGCGATGAAATGAAATGACGTGTTCGCGCACTGGCGCTCAGGCAGACCCCATGTGTGAAGCGTTCCTTCACATCACTTTATGTCTTGAATATAAAGCGGCAAGGGGCCTCGTTCAAACCCGCGTAGCATCGGCGCTGCCAGCCTGTCGTCGCTGGAGTCCCGGCTTAAGCCGGTCCCTCTTCCCGCTCAAACCGGCACTCCAACAGCGCTTCCGCAAAACGAAGTCGCCGTCACGAGCCACGGGCGATCCACGCGGCGAAGGTGACTCCGGTCGTTACCCGCAGGCAAGCCAACTTGAACCACGCCCGAGTTCGTTTTGTATATTTGACGCGCGTTCTTTCCCTGTAAGGGTTAAGGGAACAAACCCATCCATCGCGTCTGTTCAAAAACCTCGCCGCAGACGCCGCCAATTCTAGTGAACAACGCCTCGATTGAGATACCATTTTCGGCGCGAGTTGCCCCACGAAGATTCCTATCTCCGCGCACGCCGAGCTCGGCAAATCGCCCGTAGTCGCGCGCGATGTCAGTTCCTGATGCTCTCAGCGTTCGATCCCTTCATCGTGCCAATCAAAGTGATCCCCTGGCTCGCGAATTCCTCCGAGCTGGGCGTGTGCCTCCTACACCCGGCTGGTGGCGTGCGCCGGCTCCGCTGACGGCGTGCACAACGGCCCCTCGTCATCTCCTCATGTATAATATGCGCAGACTTTACGGATTGTGGCGCGGTCGTCCTGGAGAATTCCAGAAAGATTCCGGGTTACAGCGATGAGATCGATTGGCGAACAAAAATCATTCGGAATGTGCGCGCGGCGCACAGGAAGGGCCCAGAACCCGCGGTGCTGATCGCAACTTATGCATTTCCAGCCACCTGACCCGCTTGGGTTCGTTTGTCACAACGTGGTCCTTTAGTGGAAGCTGCAGATGCAACCTGACCGCGGTTTCACGCTGATCATTTCGCCCCCGCCCGATCTTTCTGGTCATCCGCTCCACTGGCTTGGGCGCGATTTTCAAGTCAGACAGTTCGGCCAGATCGCGCAATGCTTGTTGATAGGAAGTACCGTTGACGCCGGCGTGCACAAATTTCTGCTGCACGCGCGGGCTGAAGCCGCAACGGTCAAAGCACAATGCTAGATTGTGAGGGAAAAAAGCCCGCCGAAAGCGGGGGCAATTTGCAATGGGTTGCTTCCGTTCGACACCACCTCGCGTGGTCGCGAGCACGCGAGGTTGGTCAGCGGTCTTACGGGCCGTACCTCCGTAGAGCGGGCATACACCAAGGTCCTTATCAGGCCAGTCCTTTGCTTGTTCGTAAACACTCAATTCAATCAACTGGCGAGCAATCTCCTGGCCCAGCGGCCCGGCGACGCTTCCAACACCGAAAACTTCGTGCCTCGAGATAGACCTTGAGGACAAAGCACCCCCCTCAATTCCCGAGCGATTTCATCTAAGCGGGGCCGAAACTCCTCGCGAATCTCTGCGGCATCCTTGCCCATGTTCGTACTCATCTCCAAATTACGCGCAGTGCTGACGGACAGCATCTGACTTCAATAACGTCCCTCGGCCGTGCAGACTTGTTTGCGAGGAACGGGCCTACGCCCGTCCTGGAGTCATTCACACCCCTGTTTGCAGCGTAAGTCGTGGTGGCGGCCTCGATCGCAGCTCCAACGAGTTGCGAAGTTGTTCTGAAAACACCGGTCGGACCATCACTTGGGCATATATACATCGCCTGTGCCGTGGTTCTAACGGTATAGTTTTCGGTGAAGTCGACGGGGAGGTTGATGTTAAGCGCGCTATAGGACGCACTTTGCTCCAGTTGGGGTAGTATGGCCGCGGACCAAGCCCACCCCGGCGCGACACCCGGATAAGCTGGCCACGAAATGTATCCGATAGGGAGCGCATCGAGCGACGAGGCATAGCTGTTCAATGCTATGCCATGTTGCTTCAAATTGTTCAAACACTGTGTTCGCCTAGCAGACTCACGCGCCGATTGAACGGCCGGCGCGATCAACGCGGCGAGTGCCCCGAGAATGGCTATCACGACCAGCAACTCAATGAGGGTGAAACCGGGCCGTCGCCCAAGTCTACTCATTCTGCTCCCTCGCATCTCAGGAAACGCAAACGAACACAAGAATCATAGGGTCCTTCGAGGGGCGTGAATCGTGCTCGATTGAATTCCCGTTGGGCATATACTAGTATGGTGTCTACAGGTTACGTTCAGACTCCCATCGAGTTTGATCGTATCGCGCACGGCGAAACTAGACAACCACCTCGCCATCTATCGATGCTCCAAGACGAACGCCCCTACCGACGGTTCGTGTACTTGGGCCTTAAGCGTTAGCGCGTAGTCACCACGAGCTACTAGTTCTTCATGCGCACCATCCAGCGTCCGAATTCAACATTACTCCGCCTAGGAATCGACCATTCATCGGAGATGGTTCTAGTCGATCCAAGGTGGCGCTGTCGTGCTACCGAAATCGCGAATGAGTTCGACGAAGCCGGCGCAAAGCTTTGGTCGCGCGACGGCAAGCAATTGAAAAGGTAGATCTTCTCTGGCGGTTTCTGGTCGAGAAGAGGAGTCGGTCATGCAAGCGCTCGAGACCAAACTCACACCCTCGGAATTCTCACCGGCGCGTTGTCGATCTCCGTGGTTCTGGTTGACGGCGCTAGCCAGTCATTAAGGACACCGAGCGACACATTCACAGCAGGTACCTTTTAGCAAGAGCGATGACATCAACGTGCCGGAAGCACAGATCACCATAAACAGCGTTGCCGGTCCGAAACGAACGCAACCGAAGCACAACCTTTGTTTGTCGGCCGGTGATCCGGCCCTTCAAGATCAACGGAGCAGGCAACATGGAAGTAAAGCCTGGCGTCTCCAAGCCCGCCTGTCCGGCAGCCGGCCGGGCTTCTTGCATGAAGGACATCTAAGCCCTTCGACTTGCGTGCTCACTTTTCGTCTCGATCGACCTAAAGGGGGAAGCCATGAACCAAGTCAGAACGTGGACCATGCTTCGCGCGTGGGTCAACCGAGCCCACCAGCATCCGAGCGAGCCACTAACACCCAGCCGGCGGAGATGGCCCTCGTCGTTTGTCGCCGCGATCCTCGCGCTTCGAGCTCCAGTCCCGGATTTCCAGGCGCGCGGCGCAATGCATCCATCTATTCATCAACCGAGCAGGCCGTCCCGGATCACACAGCCGAAGTCGGCCCGCGAACCGCGAATGTTATTACGCATCGGCACCGACGCCCTGCGAACAAAGAAGTTTGTCACGGCCCTGACCTTCTCGCCAAACGGTCAGCTCGTTGCCGCTGCGGATCTCAATGGTGCTCCAACCCCGCGGATCGAAATGTTCGACGTAAGCAGCGGGCGGCGTGTTAAGCAACTCATCTGCCTCGGCGAAGAGGGAAGCGCCGTTGCAACGGTCGCGATTTCGCCGGATAGCGCGAAGTTAGTGTGGGGAGAAAACGGCGGTCATGTCGCCCTTTGGGCATTGGTGAGCGGGCAACTGCTGTTCCGCGACAAACTGCATTCGGGCGACGTCACGCATGTGGAATTCTCGCCGGACGGCCGATTGATCGCCAGCGGCGGAACCGACGGCGTTATTCACCTGCGACGGGTTCTCAAACCTGAGGAAACTGTTGGGAACTTTGCGCTTCGCCCCGAGCGGCTGAGACGCAAATCCACGCAGGTGAAGGGCGACGGAGTAACTTTCATGGGAATGGACTTTGTCAAACTGGCGTTCACGCCCGATGGTACCCGGCTCGTCGCAGGGACATGTGACGACGCGGCACTTTTCATCTGGCGAATTCGGGATCAGCGGCTCCTGCTGAAGATCCCCTCGGCGCACGGCACGCCTAGCGAGTCGGCGAATCCTAATTTGGATTGCCTTGCAGTGACGCCCGACGGGCGCATGGTCGTGTCGATCGGGCAAGTCACGAGACCTGCGCGCAAGCAAATTCCCCAGATGTTCCGCAGAACGTGAGAACGGTCCAGATCCGGTTCTGGGACATCGAAACAGGCAATCGTCTGCGAGATCTCAATGGGGCTGAGGTGTCCGGCTCCGGACTTGCCTGCATCTCCCGGGATGGAGAGTACGTCGCGTTAGCCGAATCTTCTCAGCTCAGTTTACTCGACGCCGCGACGGGGCGGTCGGTGCGCAAGGTAGAGCTAGCTAGCGCGTGGGGTCGACGTCCGGTGTTTTCGGCGAGCGGTGCGCTACTCGCCCTTCCAGACCAGAACGCCGTCGCTCTTTTTCAAGTATCGACCTTCCGACGACTCTTCCACGGACCGCACACACCCGTCGGTCGCCTGGCATGTGCCGCGTGGTCGCCCGCCGGCGATCGGATTTTCACGGGCCATCTCGATGGTATTGTGCGGATGTGGGACGCCAAAACGGGCGAGTTGATCTGGCGTGGATTCTCCTCATCAAGCGCGTTCTCCGGCGCCACGGGCTTCCAACCCGCGAATGTTGGTTTCTCGCGCGATGGCGCGATCGTGTTCGCATCCGGCCGACAAGACTACACATCGAGGGTGGAGAAAGGCGTTGTCGTACTATATGACGCCGCGACCGGCGGCACGCTGCGCGAGGTTTTCCAGAATAATGTCCGGTCGGCAGCATTGACACCCGACGGCCGGATGGTGGTACTTGCCACGTCGCACGGGGCCCTGCGCGATACGAGTTTCGTTGGCGTTGAGGCCGCGACGGGCCGGACGCGTTGGATTACAAGGCACGAGCACGAGCAGATCGGTCTCGCGCAATTGGCCGGGATGCAATTCCAGGCGAACTCACCTTGGTTCGCGGCGGCCTTGGGCGACGGCAACGTGATCCGCTTCAACGGACTCACCGGCCACGAGGAGCGTCGATTCCTGGCCGAGTGGCGGACCCCAGATCAAATAAAGGCTGAAATTCGCATGGTGCCCGGATTTCGAACAGCCACGTTCAGCGCCGACGGCGGGACGCTGGCGTCATCCCGAGGCAAATGGGCCTGCGTGTGGGATGTTGCGTCGGGCAGTATCGCGCCGAAGGATTTGGCATCCACACCAAAATGGCTGCTTGCTCGCAATTTCTGCCGACGGACGCACGCTGGCAACGTCGGGATCGGAGAATTCCTTAGACGCCGCCTCCAACGAGATCCAGCTGTACAACCTTGATACTGGCGAGCCAGGCCCGACATTGAAACCAGTTGGTGATCGCTCGATCGTGTTAGCGTTCTCGCCCGATGGCAGTAGACTCTTCACCGGATTTCAAGAGGGAACGGGCATTGTGTGGGATGCACGCGGCGAGCGTGTTATGCAACCGTAGTTTCGCGCGGGATTTCGAGACGGGCGTTCCAGAGAGACGGGAGTTTCGAGATGGCTAAGGATGGCTGGACGGCTAGGACATGCAACGCGTTGTTGACACGGCCAGGCATTTTGGACAGATTGGCCTAATCCTCGGAGGGGTTGCACGCGTGACGATGGCACGCTCGCATCTGGTCGACGTTTCCGTAACCCGGTGGTAACGTGGAACATCCGCCGAAGGAGGATCGTAGATCCGCCGCAGGCGGACATCACCCGCTGTGTTCGCCGCGCTTTTCTTGTTGGCGGAAGCACCAGTCGACGGCAAAGAAGAATCGCCAGCCGCCCAGAAAGAAGAAGAAGCACAATCCCTGCTTGACCGCAAAGCATGGATCGAGCAACGCCTGCAAGAACTTGCGGAAATCTTCGCAGTCTCCGTCGGCGGCTTCTCGGCGATGGATAAGCGGCCAACTCGCATTCGCGCGTCGCCGTACCATTTTCAAACGACCGCGCCCGCCTGTTGCCCTTGACCAGATCGCAGGCATCCATTAGAAGCCAGGCCCCATCTTGTCGTGGCAACTCTTGAGCTGCTGCGCGGGCGTGCGCTCGCTTTGCGCGGTTAGAGATTTTCCCCGCTGCGCTCCTGCAATCGCCTCGCCCGCGGCAAACGACGTGGCGAAGTGCGGGGCGAGCTCGCCGGAGGGCGATCGTGCTATTCAGCTCACCAATCTTCCTTTACGTTTTCCTGCCGGTCTTGCTCGGGCTCTACGCCCTTGCCCCGCCCAAGTACCGCAATCTGGTCCTCTTGATTGCGAGCCTCCTCTTCTACGCTTGGGGAGAGGGCGCCTACGTCGTGCTGATGATGGCGATCATCGCCGTCAACTATGGTCTAGGGCGACGGGTGGAGATGCTGGCCGGCAGGAATCGGGCCAAGATCACGGTCGCCGTGGCGGTCATCCTGAACCTGGGTTTGCTCATCGCGTTCAAATACTCAAACTTCCTGGTTGACCAGCTCAACGTATTGCTCAGTCTGTTCCGAGCACGACCCATCAAACTGGAACCGGTGCATCTGCCGCTGGGGATCTCGTTCTTCACATTTCACGCGATCTCTTACGTTGTTGATATCTACCGCCAGAAGACACGCGGGGCCAAGCCGCTTGATTTCGCCCTGTACATGACGCTTTTTCCACATTCCATCGCCGGGCCCATCGTTCGCTATGGCGACATCGCCGGGCAAATCACACGGCGCGTTATCACGACGGCGGGGTTTGCTGAAGGAATCCGGCGGTTCATCATCGGGCTGGCCAAGAAGATGCTCGTGGCCAACACGGTTGGTGCCACGGCCAGTGTGATCTTTGCTTTGCCCGGGCACGAGCTGAACTTCAGCCTGGCATGGCTGGGGGTCGTTTGCTACACGCTTCAGATCTATTTTGATTTTTCCGGATACTCGGACATGGCCATCGGGCTGGCCAAGCTGTTCGGCATCGATTTCCTGGAGAATTTCAACTATCCCTACGCGGCGGCCTCGATCACTGAGTTCTGGCGGCGGTGGCATATCTCGCTGTCGAACTGGTTTCGCGACTACCTGTATATCCCGCTCGGCGGCAACCGCTGCGGCCGAGCGCGGAATTATTTCAATCTGGTGATCGTCTTCTTTCTATGCGGGCTCTGGCACGGGGCGAGCTGGACGTTTGCTGCGTGGGGCCTGTTTCACGGGGCATTCCTGGTTCTCGAGCGGATGAAGGCCGGGCGGGTGCTCGATTCGCTCTGGTCGCCCCTCAAACATCTTTACACGCTGCTGGTAGTCGCAATCGGCTGGGTGCTCTTCCGGGCTGACACAATGCCGCAGGCGGCGGCGTTTCTCAAGGCGATGGCCGGCCTGGGCACCGGAGCGGGACTGGAGTACCACGTTGGTCTCTACATCGACGCTCAACTGGTTCTGGCTCTCTGTCGCCGGTGCGATCGGCTCGTGGCCGGTGCTGCCACTATTCGTAGGGGTGCGAGACAGGGTGACTGCGCGGCGCCCGGCCTGCTTCGGGCGGTGCTGAACGAAGGCTTTGCCCTGGCCGACGCGGCAGGGCATTCTGTGCTGCTTTTGGCCTCGGCCATGCTTCTGGCCGCCGGGACCCACAATCCATTCATTTACTTCCGATTTTGAGATGATTCTACGGGTGCGTCTCAAGGGCGAAGTCAGGCGCAGGCCCTCGGCGGTCTTCCACAAGGCGGCGGGATCGCCGAACGCTTCCAGCGGTTCGCGCTCCGGCGACATCACCCTCATCGCCGTGTTCGTGGTGTCGATCTCGTTGCCCCTGGCGGGCCTGGTCCTCGGCCTGGACCGGGCGTTCGTGCTCGAAGAAAATCGAAATCTCGCAGCGCGGCCCGAGCTCAAGCTGGACCGCGCTGCACTGGGGTCATTGCCGGGTCGGCTCGAGGCTTACTTCAACGATCACTTCGGCTTCCGCAAACGGCTCATCTACTGGCTCGCGGTTGCGAAGGTACAGGGTCTCGGGGTGACCTCGACGCCCGGCGTGACCCTCGGCTCGAACGGCTGGCTGTACCTCGCCAGCGACGCGGCTGTGCTGTCGTTTCGGGCCGCCCGTCCATTCACGCCTGCGGAGCTCGAAACATACCGCCAGACCCTCGAGGCGCGGCGCGACTGGCTGGCCGCGCGGGGAATTCCGTATCTCATGATCATCCTGCCCAACAAGGACACCATTTATCCGGAATTCATGCCCGCCGCCTACAACAAGGTGCATTCCCGGTCGCGGCTCGATCAGCTTCTGGATTACATGAAAGCTCACTCAAGCGTCTCGATACTGGACATCCGGGAAGACCTGTTGCGAGCCAAGCAGGTCGAGCGGGTTTATGACATCACGGACAGTCACTGGAACGCACGGGGAGGCTATCTCGGTTACGAGCGAATCATGCAGGCGCTAGAGCGTTCGTTCCCCGGCGCTGCGCCGTGCCGCGTTCGGATTTCCGCGAAGTGCTGGTAGATGGCCCCGGCGGCGACCTCGCGCGAATGCTGGGGATCGCCGATCGACTTCCGGAAGAGCGGCTGACGCTTGTGCCCCGAGACGGCTGGCATTTTCACCAGACCGACGAGCGATTCCCGATGGCGGCGCGGTGTGCGTACCCGGACCTCACCCTCGCGACGGAGCGGGCCGATGCCAGGCTTCCGCGCGCGGTCTTGTTCCGCGATTCATTCGCTGCCCAGCTCATTCCATTCCTGGCGGAACATTTCCAGCGGCTTCTCTGCATCTGGGACAAAGACTTCGACCGAGCCATCATCGAGCATGAGCGCCCGGGCGTGGTCATCCAGGAAGTCGTGGAGCGGGCGCTCGAGCAACCTTTGCCGGTGGACCGGTGACTACCGGCGTTTTCGCTTCGCTGTGGTCGACTTCTTGGTTGGCGTGGTTGCGTTCCTGGGCTCAGGCGTGATGACTCCGAAATGGATCTCGAGCTTGTTTTGTTCCGCGGGCGAAAGCGTGCGCTCATCGCCGCGGACGGGCCAATCCGCGCCATCTGTCCTGTGGGCGAGCTGGAAATACTCGTTGATTCGCTTGAATTCCTCTTCGAGCGCGCGATAGCCCTGTTCCCCGATCCAGACGTCGGCCTCGGGATAGTGTTTGTCGAATGTGCCCTCCTTCTTCGTGCTGCTGATTGCGATCCGGCTAACTCGGGCGAAGGCCATCAAGTAGAAGTGAATGTTATCGCGGGAGGCGATGGCACCCAAGCCAGGAGGCCGCAGGCCGTCAGCCGGAGTGCGGCCGGCCGCTGCCGGCACACCCATCGCCTCGACGGCCTCGGCGTCGATGTAACGCGCGAGCTTCTCGAGCGCAGAGGCCTTGTCGGCGACGATCACCATATTCGACTTGGCCTCGAGGATGGCGCGCCCGCCCTTGGTCCCGAGCTTGTCCTTGTACTGGACGAGGATCGGGTCTGACCGCAGATAGCCCAGCCGGAAAAGGCGGATCGCCAGGACCTGTTCTCTGTTCCACGTTCGCTCCACGACGGGAGCGTTGGGCCGGGCCTCGGGGCGGATGAGGAGCAGGTCCTCGCCCCTGCCGGCCACGACCAACCCGTTGAGATTGAATGCATAGAAGCACGTCGTGTACGCCTCGTTCCCCATCGCATTGGGGGGGAGCGTGAGGGGGATCTCGCCGCGCACCTCGAGAGGCTCGTCGACCCGGCCGCGCAGCTTCTCGGTGCGGGCCATCAGGTTCAGGATGTCGTCAATGCCGGTGGACTTGCCGTCGAAATGGAGCTTCTCGATATCGGCCAGCGACAGTCTGCGCCGGGATTGTTCAGGGTCGAGCTCGGTAAAGACTCCCTTGAACATGAAGCCGCTTATCTCCTGCAGCTTGGGTTTATCTTGCCCCGGAGCCGATTTCGGCAGGAGGGTGAGGCATGTCGCGGCCACGACGAAGCTGAGGATGGTTCGCATGGGGGCCTCGCGAAGAACGGGTCGATGGTGTACAATACAGTGTTCAATGTTCCCACCGGGCTTACCAGCCCCCTTTGTTCGAACAAGCCGTGTTCGGGATGACAGCAACGACGCCCGCCGCCACAACACCAGACGCGAGCTTCTCGATCAAGGACACGTTTGCCGAAGCGTTTCCGATGGCGGCCGCCCGGCTGATCGTGACGGCCGACAGCCCGGCATGGGCCGCGATCGCCGGTCAGACGACCACGGGCTATGCGACGAGCGTGATTTCCTGCGACGCCGAGGCGGGCGTCGAGCGCGTGCTCGAGCCCGGCGAAACGCCCGACGGCCGGCCGGGAGTCAGTCTGCTCGTCTTCGCGTTCAGCCGCGATGCGCTCGAGAAGGCCGTTGCCAACCGCGTTGGCCAGTGCGTGATGACCTGCCCGACGACTGCGTGCTTTAACGGCTTGCCGGTCGGCGAGAAGACGATCAGCGTCGGCGGCAAGCTACGCTACTTCGGCGACGGCTGGCAGATCTCGAAGAAGATCGGACCCAAACGCTACTGGCGCATTCCGGTGATGGACGGTGAGTTTCTCTGCGAAGAGATCTTCGGCACGGTCAAAGGCGTGGCCGGGGGCAATATCATCCTCATGGGAAAAGAGCCGGGGGCGACCTTGGCGGCTGCCGAGGCTGCTGTCGTGGCGATGAAACGCTGCGCGGATGTTATTCTCCCATTCCCCGGCGGCATGGCACGGTCCGGCTCGAAGGTGGGCAGCAAGTACAAATCACTGCGGGCGAGTACCAATACGGCGTATGCCCCAACCCTTCGGGGCGTGGTACCGACCGAGATGCCGGCGGATGCGCAGTGCGCCTATGAGATTGTCATCGACGGTCTGACGCTGGAGGCCGTCGAGCGAGCGACCGCGGCTGGGCTGCATGCGGCCAGGATGCACGAGGAAGCTCTGTGCCTCATCACCTCAGGCAACTACGGTGGGAAGCTTGGGCCGTTTCATATCCGGCTGCATGATGTGGTCAGTCGATATCCGGCGGGTAAGTGACGCTCGATCTGCTCGTCGCGGCGATGGCACGGCGAAGCGCCAGTCGAGTATATACAGTCAGGGCGCAAACTCGGGTGCCGCCGGAAAGCACCGCCGATTCACAGTGTAGTCGCCCAATTCGGGGCAAGAGAACGATGAAGAGCCGCGAGGAGTTTTTGCAGAACGGCTGCTTCCAGTTCATGGGGCTCGACGTGCCAGCGCGGGACAGGTGGAGCAGGATCGCGGTGGTCATCATAGGGTCCACACTGATCACGGTGCCGCTGATTCCGTTCATCGGCAATTCAAGTTCAATTTTCACAAATTGGTGCGGGACACTCTACCTCGCCGCGCTCGTTCTGACCAATCTGATCCTGACGTGTTTCGGTCGACGAATTGCTTCGGCACATCGATCGTCGCTTCGCATCTCGGCCGCGGCCGGAGATCAATATCACGGAGATTTGCTAAGCGATGCCGCTGGCGATCGAGACGTGGAGCCGACGAAACCAAGGATTCTCGATTTGATCATTCTGGTGGCGGAGGTCGCTATCGGTGTCGTTCTAGTAGGAGCGATGCTCAACGACACACATTCACTACCTGGCGTGGATCGTGTCGTGTTCTGGGACCAATGGGAGGAGATCATTTCGACGCAGCTCTTCTTGATCGCATTCACGCTCGGTTTTTTGATCCACTGGATCGGCCGAATGCGGCGGCCGTTTCGGCTATTCGCCCAGAGTCCGGGTGCAATTGCCTGTTTGCTGGCTTCGGCCGTTTTGCTCGCGACCGCATATCATCTGGCCGTAAGCTATCAAGCTGAATACGTGCGCCACGACATGCAAAATGTGTTCTGGAGTATGGGCTACTGGAATGCTTTGTTTAGCTCGCCGCCGATTGCGATCGGACTCTTGATCCTCGCAGCCTGGAACTTGTTGGCGCTTTGTGGACGATGGAAGACCGAGCGTACCTGGATCGACCGCTGGGGCCGGGTGCTGGGCGTTTGCTGGGTTGGCTGGGCCGTGGTCAATACGATCGTTTTACCCGGAGCATCGTTGATCCAATATTGGGGTTACCTCTTTTGATTGAAGCGAACGCGTGCGGTAGGCTGTCACGTCTGTGTTGTACGGATCGACCGGCTATAATCCTTGTGCGCACAAACCCGGCGGGCGTAAGCGCCGGCCGGTCGCCGGGGCTGGATTCCATACGAGCACAAATATGTCATTAAACAACATTGCAATCTTGGCAGCCGAAGCGTTGATTGCTGATCCTGGGAGGTACCGGGTGGCGGTGCATCCCGTCGACGGGGGTGGCCGGTACGTTGATTGTGGCATCGAAGCGAGGGGTGGGCTGCTTGCCGGCATCGAGCTGGCGCGGATTTGCATGGGCGGGCTGGGGCAGGTCTCGATTGTGCCTGGGGAGCTGAGCGAGAGGGCCATTCCGCTGGTTCAGGTCGTCACGGACCACCCGGTTCGCGCTTGCCTGGCAGGCCAGTACGCGGGCTGGGCACTCAAGGAGGGAAAGTTTTTCGCGATGGGCTCGGGCCCGATGCGGGCGGCGGCCGGGAGCGAGGCGATTTTCGACGTGATCGGCTTCCGCGAGACGGCTGAGCACGTCATCGGTGTGCTCGAAACACGCAAGCCGCCGCCGCCGGCGATTGTGAGCAAGATCGCACAGGCCTGCCGCGTTGAGACAGCGGCGGTCACGCTCCTGGCTGCCCCGACGGCCAGCCTCGCCGGCGGACTGCAAATCGTCGCCCGCTCGGTGGAGACGGCCCTGCACAAGCTGGCTGAGCTCAAGTTCGACCTCTCGCGGATCGTCTCGGCTTACGGTGTGGCTCCGCTGCCGCCGGTCGCCGCCAACGACATGGCCGCCATCGGGCGGACCAACGATGCCATCTTGTACGGCGCGCGGGTGGTCCTGGATGTCACCGGAGACGATTCGAGTCTCGAAGCGATCGGACCGCAAGTTCCTTCGTCCGCTTCGCGCGACCACGGCGAGCCGTTCGCGGCGATCTTCGCGCGATACAACCACGATTTTTACGCGGTTGACCCTCACCTGTTCAGCCCGGCCGAGATCACGTTCCAGAATATCGAGACGGGCAAGGTTCACGCCTTCGGGCAGGTGACGCCCGGAATTCTGGCTCGCTCGTTCGGGATTTGAGAACGTCCGATAGAATCGGGACACCCGAAGACCTCGGCTCGCCGAGACCCACATCAGATTGAGCCTATGACCACGTTTTGTGCGCTGGTTTCCGGATTCGGCTGGCATGTCGAGGATCTCCAGCGCGCGGCTGATAAGACAGGTGTGTCGTTGCGGACGGCCTTGTTTCCACAGGTGTCGGCAAGGTTGGGCACAAGTCCGACGGCCAAGGCCCTGGAAACCGGCCGACCAGCCGCATCGCAGCGAATGTCGAGCGTCCAGGCCGCCGGGATCGACCTGCTGGCGCTGGACGGCGTGCTGGTGCGGATCATGCCGCCGGGCAGTCTCGAGCAGGTGGTCTTTCGGATGGACGCATTGCAACGGATCGTGGCCGCCGGCGTTCCAGTCCTCAATCCGCCAAGGGCCGTCGAGGCGGCTGTCGACAAGTACTTGACGCTCGCGCTGCTGGAAAAGGCGGAGATAGCCGTTCCTGCGACCTGGGCCGGCGAATCGGCGACGGATGCGCTTGAAGCGTTCGAGGCGTTCGGGGGTGATGTGATCGTCAAGCCGTTGTTCGGATCCGAAGGACGCGGACTGCTGCGAATCAGCGACAAGGAGCTGGCTTGGCGAGCCTTTCACGCACTCGAGCGGCTGAGCGCGGTCCTTTACCTCCAGCGCGTCGTCCGGCATCCGGGCCATGACCTGCGAGTGTTCGTTCTCCGTGGCCGGGTGCTGGGCGCGATGCGCCGGCATGCGCCAGCCGGCGAGTGGCGTACCAACGTATCGCTGGGGGGAAGAGCCGAGCCATGCCGGCTGGATCACGAGTCGGAACGGCTGGCACTGGCTTCGGCCCGAGCGATCGGAGCGGAAATGGCGGGCGTCGACCTGATCATGGATCTCGATCTTGACCGGATGGTCGTTCTCGAAGTGAACGCTGTTCCAGGCTGGCGAGCCCTGGCACGTGTGACCAGAGTCGACGTTGCCGCAGCGATTCTTACCGCCCTCAAAGAGATGAGATGATGGGCCCACGATCATGACGCCAGAACTCCCCGGGCCACCAGGTGGGTCGGGAACTAGTGAACGATTGAGCGCCGGGCGGCTCGCCGAGCTTGCCTGCGTGCTCGAGGTGACTGCCAGGAAACCGGGAAACGTGCATCGCTTCGCCGATCTGCTCGGCCTGCACTTCGTCGACTTCCTCGCCAGTGCTGCCGCGATCGCAGACCCGCTCGACAGAGCAAGCTCAGAGGGCGTCGGCGCGACGGTGCTCGGGGCGGTGCGGGCGACGCGCGTACTGGTGCGCACCAACACGAACCTGGGCATCGTGCTGCTGCTGGCGCCTTTGGCTGCTGTTCCCGAAGGAGCCGGTCTTGCGGATGGAGTCGAACGGGTGCTCGCTGAAACGAACGTGGCGGATACGCGTCTTGTTTATCGCGCGATCAGGCTCGCGCAGCCAGGCGGAATGGGTGAAGTGCCCGACCAGGACCTCTCTCGCGAGCCGACGATGGCACTCCGTGCGGTAATGGCTCTGGCTGCTTCCCGGGATACGATCGCGCTACAGTACTCGAACGGCTTTCGCCAGGTGCTGCACGAGGGGCTGCCGGCGCTGGTGGCGGCGCGGCAGGAAGGGCAGGCGCTCGAGACCTCGATCATCACTGCTTACCTCGGCCTTCTCGCGCGATACCCCGACTCGCTCATTCTGCGGAAGCGCGGCAGGAGCGTTGCGAGTGAGGTTTCCCTTCGTGCTGCCGGCGTGCTCGAAGCCGGCTGGCCCGCGCGGGAAGAAGCGCGCGGCTCTGCAACGAGTTTGACGTTTGGCTGCGAGCACCCGAGAATGGGTTCAACCCGGGAACAACCGCGGACCTGGTCACCGCCGTGTTGTACGCCGGCCTGAGGGACGGGTTAATCTGTCCACCATTCACGCAAAAATTTGAAGGTGCATGACGGAAAGGATGCCGTCGATCGAGCTCAAAGGGTACAATCTGGTTTTGAGGGTCCCACGGAAGAGGAGCCGCGTGTTCGGCGAGGCCGTGCCGGGATGGGCGGGCCGAGTGTCGATCTGGCGGTCTGCAATGGTCGTGGCGTTTCGCAGGATGATTCCGACGAGCCTTCTTCGATCTACGGTGGTTGGATTGGAGGCGAGTTGATGTTCCACTTCGCTTTGCTTTCATGCTGGCTCTTGATGGTCGTGCCGGGTGATTCCCCGACGCCGGAGGAGTTGAGCGCTTATGAGAGTGCCGCGGCAAAGGCAGGCCGGGACGTTGTCGCGCACATCCGGCTGGCGTCGTGGTGCGAGCTACATGGGATGCACGTCGAGCGGCACAAGCACCTGGGAATTGCACTTGAGCTCGCGCCCGACAACCCGGCCGTTCACGGGTTGCTGGGACAGGTTTCGGACGGCGGTGAGTGGCGAATGCCGCAGGCGGTGGTTGAAGACTACAAGACCGACCCCAAGGCCAAGGCTCTTCTGACGACCTATCGCGCTCGCCGCGAAAAGATTCCCGATACGGCCCAGGCGCACTGGCAGCTTGCCGAGTGGTGTGAGGAAAACGGTCTGAAGGCCCAGGCCAAGGCACACCTGGCGGCCGTCATTCGGCTGAACCCCGCGCGAGGAGGCCTGGAAGAAGTTGGGCTTTCAAAAGCCGAAGGGTCGGTCGTGGACGACGGCCGATCTGGCCGCCGCCGTGAAAGCCGAGGCCGATCAGCAGCGCAGGGCCGATGCGCACTGGCGGCCCCTGCTCGAGAAACTGAATGGCGGGCTTACCCGCAAATCGAGGCGAGAAGACGCGGAAGCGGCGCTGGGTAAAGTGCAAGACCCGCGCGCGGTGCCGTCGATCCTGAAGGTTTTCGTTCCGGGCGGGGTGGCCGATCAGGAGTGGGCCGTTCGGCTGCTTTCGCGGATTGATTCCCCCGCGGCCTCGCGAGCGCTGGCCTCGCTGGCGCTCATCGGGCGCCACGGAGCGAGTTCGTGGACGCGCTGCTGACGCGCTGCTGAAGCGCGATCCCCGCGAGTTTGTCACGACGCTGATCAGCGTGTTTCGAGACCCGATCGAGTACGAAGTTCGCGAAGTGCTCGGGCCAGGGAAGCCGGGCGAGCTGTACGTTCATGGCGAGCGAGCCAACCGGCGTTTCTTTTACGAAGCGCCTCCACCGGTGACGACGCTGCGGCCGAACGACATTGTCGGTTACGACGCGTACGGCCTTCCCGTGGCCAACCGGGTTGTGGGCTTCACGCTGGAGCCTGCCAGTGCTGCACTCAATCCGCTCTTGATGGGCGCGCCCGACCTGAGCAACGCACCGCAGGTGCTGGGCAAGGTACTCGGGGCCCAGGGCGTGGCTCTGGGGCAGAAGATGGTCCAGAACCAGCAGAGCGCGGTCAATGCGGGCAATTTGATGGGAGGTGGATTCGGGAATGGGCAAGGGTACCTGATGCCGCTCTCGGTGCCGATTCCGGTTGGCCAGCTCATGATGCAGGCCCAGCAGAAAGCGGCGGCATCGCGGAAGCAGCTCCTTGAGGATGTCGCGGCGCTCGACCGTTACAATGAGGATGTCAACGGAATGAACGACCGGGCGACGGAGGCTTTGCGGGCGGCCTTGCTCGAGACACACGGGCCGAAGCGTAAGGACTGGATCAAGTGGTGGACCGACTTGATGGAGACATCGACCAATCCGTCCCCGCGGCCGCGCGAGCCAGACAAGAAGGACGCTCCCAAGGTGGTGAGCAACCGACCGATGCTTCCGGGCTTTCGCGCCGGAACAAAGGTCTGGACGCTCACGGGTCTTGAACCTGTCGAGAAGCTCCGCACCGGCGACCAGGTGCTGGCGCACGATGCAGAGACGGGTGAGTGGAGCTACAAGCCGGTGCTCGCGATTCGACAAGGCATGCGCCAGCCGGTCAAGAAGCTCACCATCGAGGGGGGCTCGTTCGAGAGCACCGCTCTGGAACGCGTCTGGGTGACCGGCAAGGGCTGGGCGATGGTGGGTGATTTGAAGCCGGGCGAATCGATCCGGTCGATAAGTGGCCTGCGGCGAATAACCAAGGTCGAAGAACTGGGCGCAGAGCCCGTCTATCATGTCCGTCTGGATGAGCGACCGGGACTTGCCGTCGGCGAATTCGGCATCCTGGCCCACGACGAACAGGTGGCGCGGCCGGTGGTCTCTCCGTTTGACAACACGGCGATCACGGAGGGTTCACACTCCCTGCGCGTAGGAAGCCGCGGCGGGTTTGGTCGCACGAGCTGACCGGGGTTTTCGGAGACGAGACGTGTTTCCTTCCTTCATCGTCGCGATAATCTGCGTGGCCAGCGCGATAGAACAGGATGCCAAGGCCGCCGCCGCCAGGCCGGAAATTGAGAAGCGGTCGGATGGAGCCTTGCTCGAGGAATACAACGCCCGGCGGGCCAAGGCGGCCAACACGGCCGACGGGCACTGGAAGCTGGGTCTGTGGTGCGAGCAAAAAGGGCTGAAAGACCAGGCCGACGTGGAGTTTCTGATTGTCTGCCAGCTCGATCCCAATCGCGAGGCGGCCTGGAAGAAGCTGGGCTACTTGAAGCAGGACGGCAAGTGGACAACGCCCGCCAAGATCGCCGCCGAGCGTGCCGAGGCGGAGGCCCAGAAGAAGGCCGATGCGCACTGGCGGCCGCTCATTCAGAGCTGGAAGGCGGGGCTGGCCCGGAAAGAGAAACGTGCCGAGTCTGAACGCGCACTTGCGACCGTGACGGACCCGAAGGCCGTGCCTTCGATCTGGAAGGCGTTTGCAACAGGCAAGCCCGCAGACCAGGAAATGGCGATCGATATGCTCGGTCGTATCGAAGGCGAGCGGCCGTCGCGTGCCCTGGCCGGGCTGGCCATTCTGGGGAAGACCGAGGTCATCCGACGGGCCGCGACCGAGAGCCTCGTTCGCCGCGATCACATGGGTGTCCTCATGAACTGGATCGGACTGCTGCACGACCCGATCAAGTACGAGGTGAAGCAGGTTGCCGGGCCGGGGATGCCGGGCGTTCTGTTCGTTGAAGGTGAAGAATTCAACGTGCGGCGGTTTTACATGCCACCGACCGCATCGCAGATCGGACAAGCGTCGTCCGAGCTCATTCCGGACGGATTCCTGCTGCCGCTGAAAACCGATTCGCCGCCTCCCTGGCCGCCTAAACCCGGCGCGAAGCCGGTTGGGGTGCTAAATGGCACTCCGGTCTTCATTTACGACTACACGTGGGCGCCCAAAGTGCCGCCCCCGAAGCACGTTGACCCGAGCCAGGCTTATCAGCAATTTGAGAGGAATCTGCTTCAAGCGCAGATCGACGCCGAATTTCAGTTTCAAGAAGCGAGCAAGGTTGCCGCGGGCGCTCAGGCTCAGCTCGCGAACGACGTGAACGTCATCGAAGCGGCGAACGCGACGATTCGCGAACGAAACGCTCGCCTGGCCGAGGCCCTGCGCCGCGTCTCTGGCCAGGATTTTGGGGAGGACCGGGAGGCGTGGCTCAAGTGGTGGATGGAAAAGCGCGGGTACAAGTACATCGCGCCGAAGGACCGAGACAAAGCGATCCTCGACATGCAAGTCGCATTGCCGTATTTCCCCACATCCGGTCCAGCCCGGGTCGCCAATGGCAATAGTGCAAGCAACCCCGGATGGTGCATGCTCTGGGATCACGAAAAAAACCGGCCGCCTGTTGCCGGCCAGTGCTTTGCGGCGGGCACGCCGGTTTTGACCCCGGGCGGCGTTCAAGCCATCGAGACCCTTCGATGTGGTGATCGTGTCCGGGGCGGCTCTGCCGGGGATGGAAGGCGGCGTGCGGAGACGATCGTTGCCGTGCATCAATCGACGGCTTCGCGGCACGTTGCGGCTAACGGTTGGCGGCGAATCGATTGTGACCACCGAGGGCCACCCGTTCGCCAAGCTCGGCGCGGGGTGGACAAGGGCTGGTGACCTGAGGGCCGGCGATCAGATCCTGGCGGCGAGCGGCCCCGCACGCGTCGAAGCCGTTTCGATCGAGGGGGCGCAAAAGGTCTGGAATCTCAAGCTGGCCGAGGATCACCGCTTTCTCGTGGGGGGCGCAGGTCTGGTTGTGCATGATTGTAGTCCAATTCTCCCGGCGCATCGTTGAAAGGCTCGTGCAGGCATGTCGTTCTCGCGCTTCACCGTTCGCGTCACGAAAGACTACCTCGTCTTCTGCTCCGGGCATTTCATCACTTATGACGGCGATCATTGCGAGCGAATTCACGGCCACAACTACCGCGTCGCGGTCGAGTTGGAAGACGACCTCGATCAGAATCACTACGTGGTCGATTTCATCGCACTCAAGGATTTGACCCGGGCCATCACCGACGAGCTCGATCATCGCATGCTGCTGCCCGCGCGGAGCAAGCAGATTGAGTTGCGCGAAGACGGGCCGAATGTGCGCGTGACCTATCGCGACCGATACTGGAGCTTCCCGCGCGAGGAGTGCGTATTCCTGCCGGTCGCCAACACGACGGCCGAGCTGATGGCCGATTACATTGCCGGGCGGCTGCGACAGGCCATGACCGATCGGGGCTGGAAGCTCCCGCGGGTCGTGCGCGTCGAGGTCGAAGAGAGCTTCGGCCAGTCGGCCGCCGTTGAATGGCGCCGGGATCAGGAAGCGGCGGCTCATTGAGCCGGCGGCCAATCAGCCGATCAGAAGGGCAAGCTCGCGGCGGCCGATCCGGCCGTCGTGGAATGCCGAGGCAACGAGCGCTGCGGAGGCGCCGAAGTCTCGTAGCATGAGGACGTCCTCGATTGCTGTAATTCCACCTCCCGCACTGACCTGGACTTCGGGATGGACAGCCCGAATCTGGGAAAGCAGGCTCAAGGTTCCCACGCCGCGGCCTGTACCGACGCGAGCGAGGTCGAGCACCAGGAGGCGGCGAGCGCCCTGCTCGACCGCCTCGCGCACGATCTCGATCGGATCATTGGACTTCCAGGCTCCGGGCGTGGCGATGCGCGGGCGGCCACTGACAAGATCGAGACTCAAGATGGTGCGCTCCGGGCCGATTTTCGCAAGGATCTCGGCCAGCGCGCGGGGGCCGTCGAGCGTTTCGAGGCCGGCGACGAGGGTGCAGCAGGCTGGATCGAGTTCGAGCAGACGTCCGGCCGATCGCAGATTGTGCAGACCGGCATCAACCATCAAGTGCAAGTCGATCGAGATGAGATCTTCATAGAGTGAGAGAGCCGCGGCGCTGCCGGCGATGGAATCGAGATCGGCGAGATAGAGCGAGCGCAGATCGAGGGTTTCGCGAAAGGCACGGGCGAGGTCCAGGGGATTGGAAGTTGCGTGCAAGATGCTGCGCACCGGCTGATAATGGTCGCGGTTGCCGGCCAGGGCAGCAACGGCGCGGCCGCTCTTGAGGTCGAGCACCGGAATGACTTCGAAGGAATGGTTTGCCATGGCGATTCGGGCCCGACTTGTGGTGCTGGTTCATGAGTGGGTGACCGGCGGCGGGCTAGCCGGCATGCCCCTGCCCGCCTCGTGGGAGCGCCAGGGCAGCGCGACCTGCGCCGGGCCATTGCCCGAGATTTTGCCGCCGTGCGGTCCCACGATATCAAAGTCGTCATGACGCTCGATGCTCGCTTGCCCGCGGAAGGGGGCCCGTGGGACCTTGAACGGATTGCCAGCGGCGAGCACGAGCGCAAACTTCAAGCCTGCTCCACAGCGGCTGATTTTACCGTGCTGGTCGCGCCGGAGACGAGCGGGGTCCTGGCGGACTTGAGCCGCGATCTCGAGCAAGCCGGCGCACGGGTTCTGGGCTCTTCGGCTCGAGCCGTCCATCTCACCGGGGACAAGATCCGGCTGGGTGCGCATCTTCGATCCAGAGGGATTGACACGCCGGAGACGCAGGCGGTCGTTCCGAATGAAGGGTTGCCCGAGTCTGCGCGATACCCGGCCGTTCTCAAGCCGGTTGACGGTGCCGGCTCGGTGAATACATTCTTTCTGGAAGGCCCGCTCGGCCTGCACGGAGACGCAAGGCGCATGCCTCACGCCCTGTTGCAACCCTTTGTGCCGGGCGAGCCGATGAGCGCGAGCTTCCTGGTGAGCCCGGAGGGCCGAGCGTGGCCCATTGGCGCCGGCAGGCAGCGGATGGAGATCCGTGATGGGCGGTTCGAATACCGAGGAGGCGTGATACCGGCTCGCTGCGGGGATGCCGTGGATCAAGTCGGTCGCGCGCTGGGCGTGATCGAAGGTCTCGGAGGATTCGTCGGGATCGATTTCATCTGGGACGAGTCGCGCGGGCACGCTACCATTCTGGAAATCAACCCACGTCCGACGACATCGCTCGTCGGGCTTTGCCGGCTTTTGCCGGCGGGTCACCTGGCCCGGGCGTGGATCGAGGCATTTCGATTGGATCAGCGTGACGACGCGCTGACTTGAAAGTCTGTGCGGACTGGTAGAGTCCCAGCCGGCTGTGGTATTCGATGCGGATGGCGAGCTTGCCGAATAATAGCGAGTCAATCGAGCCATGAGCAATGCAGTCGTACGAGATGATTCTTCCCTGGTCGCAATGGATATCGGCGGCGCCAACATCAAGGTCGCGCACAGCTCGGGTCAGGCGATGGTAATCCCGTTCGAGGTCTGGAAGCGTCCTGATGAGCTTGGGCAGGCGATTGCGACGGCCGTGGCGGCAATGCCCCAATCGGACCGGGCGGTTGTAACCATGACGGCCGAGCTTTGCGACTGTTACCCGACCAAGGCGATCGGCGTGGGGGCCGTGCTTGATGCGGCGGTCGAGGGTCTTGGGGGCCGCTCGATCGTCGTCTGGGGATGCGACGGCGAGATTCATTCCGTGGCCGAGATTCGCCGAAACCCGCATCTGGCGGCGGCGTCGAACTGGCTCGCGCTGGCGACGCTGGCTGCGCGATTGGTGCCTGTTACGCGGGGGATCTTGATCGACATCGGCACGACGACGGCCGACTTGATTCCGCTCGACTCGGGGCAAGTTCGGCGCGAGGGCGCACCGATACAGAACGCTTCCAGACCGGCGAGCTCGTTTACGCAGGCGTTCGGCGAACACCGATCTGCGCGCTGGCAACGGAGCTGCCGCTGCGAGGGGTTGCCACCGGATTGGCTGCCGAGATCTTCGCGTCGACGCTTGATATCTACCTGGTGCTCGGTGATATCGAGGCGGAGCCGGGCAACCGTTCGACGGCCGACGGTAGGCCCGCAACCGTTGCGGCAGCACGGGACCGCCTGGCCCGGATGGTCGGCGCCGACCGTGACAGCTTTTCCGCTCTGGACGCGATCGCGTTCGCTCAAGCCGCCGATGAAAGCCTGACCGCGCGGCTCTGCCAAGCGGCCCTTCGTGCCTGCACGCTCACGATCGGTCAACCAGCCGCCGCGGTGATCTCGGGCTCGGGGAGTTTCCTGGCCAGGCGGCTGGCGGACCGGCTGGTCGGACCGGGAGGCTCGGTGATCTGTCTGGAAGACGCATGGGGTGCGGTCGCGGCATCGGCCGGCTGCGCCTTTGCGCTCGTGAGTCTGGCGGCGGAAATCCTGCGAAGCGACCCGGCTGCATACCGAAACGCCGAAGCCGGTCTTCTCGAGGAGGGCCCATCGGCATGACCTGGTCAACCACGCGGACCGTCGTGAAGGTTGGAGGCAGCCTTTTGGGCTGGCCCGAGCTGCCGGGCCGGCTTCTGGCCTGGCTCGAGACGCGGCGTGCGAAAGACCCAGCGGAAGCGATCGTTTTGATCGCCGGAGGCGGTGCCGCGGCGGATTGGATCCGCTCCCTCGACCAGGTTCACGGATTCGGAGAAGAAGCGGCACACCGGCTCGCGGTGCACGCGCTCGACTTGACGGCGGTCGTTCTGGCGAGGCTGTTGCCGCGTTCGATCGTGGTCGACCGGATCGAGATGCTCGACGCCGCGCGGAGAACCGGAACGACGCCGATTCTGGCTCCGCGCACGGTGTTGAACGAGATCGAGCGCCCGGGCACGGACCCGCTTCCGGCAAGCTGGGACGTGACTTCGGACACGATCGCGGCGCGAATCGCCGAGCATCTTGAGGCGCGGTCCCTGGTCCTGATCAAAAGCGCCTCCGCGGCCGCGGGCGCGACGCGGGAAGACGCCGCCGGGCTTGGACTGGTTGATCCGATGCTGCCGCGCGCCGCGCGATCGATTGCGCGCGTGGAGATTGTCAACCTTCGGAGTGAACCACCCGATCACCGGGTTTTGTCGCCATGATCATCGCCGCTTGGCGTGTGAGACGTGTATGCTGAGAGGTTGTCAGTCGAAAGTCATCCCGGGAAATTTGTCATGCGTTTGCTTCTGATCGCCTCCGTGTGTCTGCTGGAATTCGCGACCGGGGCGGCGCGTGAGCCGCAGCAGACGGCCGAATGGCCGGGGGTAGGGAACGACCCCGGTTGCATGCGGTATTCGGAGCTCGATCAGATCAATCGTGCGAACGTGAAACGGCTCACGCCAAGCTGGACGTTTCACACCGGGGAGCTCGAAGGCCGCGCAGGCAAGACGATCGAATGCACGCCGATCGTGATCGACGGCGTGATGTACGTGACGACGGGATATCTTCGCGTGGTGGCTCTTGACGCGGCGACCGGGGGCGAGCTCTGGAAGTTTGATCCCTTGCGGGATCACCCGTTCGCGCATCGCCCGGCATCGGGCGGGGTCAATCGAGGCTGCGCTTACTGGTCGGATCTGAAGCCCGGTGGCGAGCGGCGGATCATTCACGGCACATCGGACGGACGCCTGTTCTCGCTCGACGCCAAGACGGGAAAGCTTGACCCGAAGTTCGGCGCAGGAGGAATTTGCAATCTTCGGGCGGGACTCGACGCGACGGTGGCTGCGCTTGACTATGGGCCCACTTCGGCGCCGGCCATCTGGAACGATACGATCATTGTCGGCGTTTCCTGCGGGGAAGGGCCAGGAATCACGGCGCCGGGTGATATCCGGGCGTTTGATGTTCACACGGGGAAGGAAGCCTGGCGTTTTCAGACCGTGCCGAGGCCCGGAGAAATCGGACACGAGACGTGGAAAGGCGACTCGTGGAAGGGGCGTGGCGCGGCCAATGCATGGGGTGGATTCAGCGTCGATACCCGTCGCGGCCTTGTTTTTGCCGGTCTTGGGTCAGCCGCCTTTGACTTCTACGGCGGCGATCGCCACGGCGATAATCTGTTTGCGAACTGCACGATTGCGCTCGACGCCAGGACCGGCAAGCGTCTCTGGCACTTTCAGACGCTGCGGCACGACCTGTGGGACCACGATCTACCGGTCTATCCGAACCTCGTGACGGTCACTCGAGCAGGCAAGCCGGTCGACGCCGTCGCGCAGGTGACGAAGACGGGCTATGTCTTCCTGTTCGACCGCGAAACCGGCAAGCCGCTTTTCGACATCACCGAGCAGCACGTGCCGCCCTCGGACATCCCCGGCGAGCAGGCATCTCCCACCCAACCGGTTCCGACGAAACCGCCGCCGATTTCGGCTCAGCGTTTGGATGAAACCAACATCACGACTATCGGCGAAGCCAACCGCGCGTCCGTGCTCGAACAACTCAAGAAGATCCGGGGCGGACCAGCGTTCAATCCGCCCAGCCTGCGCGGGACGGTCGTGATTCCCGGCTATCACGGCGGAGCAAACTGGTCCGGGGCGTCATTTGACCCGACCAGTGGATTCCTGTACGTCAACTCGAACAATGTCCCGAATATTGTCACGCTGGTTGAATCGAAGAGCCGTGACAAAACGAAATATGGTCCATATAGCATCACGGGTTATGCGCAGTTCCTGGACCATGAGGGCTATCCGGCGATCAAGCCGCCGTGGGGGGTCTTGACCGCGATCAACCTGAACACGGGCGAATTCGCCTGGCAGGTTCCGCTGGGCGAGTATGAAGAATTGACCGCCCGTGGCATTCCCCGCACCGGAACCGAGACGTTCGGCGGTTCGATCGTCACCGCCGGCGGCTTGGTGTTCATTGCCGGCACCAAGGACGAGCGCATCCACGCGTTTGACACGCTGACCGGCAAGCTTCTCTGGGAACATCCGCTGCCGGCGGGGGGCTACGCGACACCATGTACGTATATGGTCAAGGGTCGCCAATACGTGGTTATTGCGGCCGGGGGCGCAGGCAAGTTGCGCACAAGGGCGGGCGATGCGTTCGTGGCCTTCAGTCTGCCGGAAGAGAAATGAGGTTGCTCGACATGTCTCAATGCAGTTTGATCGCCCTGGATCGGCCTGATGTGCGTCCACTGGCGATTTCGCCACGGATGAGGGGTCAACTCGTTTACTTCATGGCGGCGCCCTCGGCGGCCGGCATGCCAACGCTCGGGGAAAACGAGTACTGGTTTGCGCGCGACGAGGTCAAGAAGTGGGTTGATGAGGGGGTCTTCTATCTGGTTTCGCCGCTTGACTCCGCGAACATGACGGAAGTTGAGCTGACGGAGGAGCAAGAGGCGTTGCTCGCGTGGCTGGACAAGAACCAGATCTCGCATGTGCGCGTGCGGGAGTGAGCGCGTCTTCTTGTTGTTGTTGTCCAGATGGGTCATCGGGCGCAAGCACGGATCGACGAACCGGGCGGGCGGCGATCAGCCATCTGTCCGTCAGGGTAGGATCTCGTCGACGGGAACCTGGCCGACGGTTTTGCCGTCGATCACGAGCGGGATGAACTCGCCAGGGGCGTAATCGACGCGCTGAGCGTAACCATCGGAGCTCGGACCCGTGTAGACCTCGATCCGGCGGGTCACCAGGTTCACGATCCAGTACACCGGGATGCCGGCTGGGCCATAAGTCCGCCTGCGCCTGCGGTCCTTGGCTACCGTTGTGTCCGAAACTTCGACGACCAAGGCGATGTCCGCCGGGTGCGGATGGGCGGATTCGTAATCATCGATCAATCCTCGCGCCAAGGCGATGTCGGGCTCTGGCTCGGTGCGCCGGCCGATTCGTATCGGCTCTCCCGGTCTGGTGTGCCAGCCAGCCGGGATGATTCGCGCCAGGGAGCCCACAACACGCGCGCATGAGACCACATGTGGCGGGTTCTTGACTGCCTTTTTCACGAGGTAGCCGTCGATGAGCTCGACTCGATCGTCGTCCAGGAAACCTGCAATCTGCTCGTATTCCTCGACGGTGAGGCGATACAGAGTTTCTGTTGGGTCGATCAATTCGGAGATCGGGTGAGCGGGATCTTGAACGATGTCTGTGGAATTCGCCGGTGACTGGGGCGGGGTCACCGTGGACATGATCCAGGCTCCGTCTCGTGATCGATCACGCAATAATGCCGTGGACGACTTCACCGTGCACATCGGTCAGTCGCATGTCGCGGCCGCCGAAGCGGTAAGTCAGGCGCTTGTGATCGACACCCAGCAGATGCAGCATCGTGGCGTGCAGGTCGTAAACCTCGACCTTGTTCTCGACGGCGTGGTAGCCGTAGTCGTCGGTGGCGCCGTAGATTGTTCCGCCTTTGATTCCGCCGCCGGCAAGCCACATGGTGAAGCCGTAGGGGTTGTGATCGCGGCCGTCGCTGCCCTGGGCCATCGGCGTGCGGCCGAATTCGCCGCCCCAGATCACGAGCGTGGTGTCGAGGAGGCCGCGCGACTTGAGGTCGGTGAGCAAGGCCGCAATCGCTTGATCGACGGCGCGGGCGTTGTTTTCATGGCCGTTCTTCAGGTCGGAGTGCTGGTCCCAGCGGTCGCCGCCGACCGCGGGGCATAACAGCTCGATGAAGCGCACACCCCGCTCGACCAAGCGCCGCGCGATCAGGCATTCGCGGCCGAAAATCTGCGCGGGGACATAGGGATGATCGAGCCCATAAAGGCGCTGGGTGGCGGGCGATTCCTCGGAGATGCTCATCAACTCGGGCACGGCCGTCTGCATGCGGTAGGCCAGCTCGTAATTGGCGATCGCTGCTTCGAGAGCATCGTGATGGCCGATACGACCGCGCACGCCCTGGTCGAGCTTGCGGAGCAAGTCGAGCTTGCGTGACTGGGCGGGCCCGGTGGTCTCACCCGGGCTCAAGTTGGCTACCGGCGCTCTACTGGGCTTGAAGATCGAGCCTTGAAACGACGCCGGCAGGAATCCGGAGCTGAAGCAATCCATTCCACCGGGCGGAATCAGGCCGCCATTCAGGACGACGAAGCCGGGCAGATCCTGCGACATGCTGCCCAGGCCGTACGTAACCCAGGCGCCGTGGCTGGGCCGGCCCTGCAGGCCGCTGCCGGTGTGCATGAAGTAATTGGCGGTCGTGTGCTCCGAGAAATTCGAGACCATCGACCGCACGATGGCAAGCTGGTCCACGCAAGCTCCGACCTTCGGGAACAAGTCGCTGACGGGAATTCCGCTCTCGCCGTAGCGGCGAAACTTCCACGGGCATTTGAGCACGTTGCCCACATTGTTGAACTGGGTCGGGTGGGTCTTCACCTTGATCGGACTGCCGTGCTCACGATCGAGCCTGGGCTTGGGGTCGAACGTATCAAGCTGCGACGGGCCGCCGTCCATGAACAGAAAGATCACGCTCCGCGCCCTGGCCGCGAACTGCGAGGGCCTGGGCGAAAGCGGGTTGTCTCTGGGCTCGATCCGATCGGGCTCACGGTCGCCCGGGATAGCGCCATAGGCCGGATCGTGAAGGAGGGCCGCCGCCGCCAGAGCGCCGAAACCGTTTGCGCACCGCAAGAGCATGTCGCGGCGGCTCAAGCTCGGTCGCAGAAAACGCTGGCAGTGCATGGGATGCCCCAAAAATAACGCTGCGCACCGGCACAAGCCGGTGATTCAACCAAGTCAATCTATGAAGATAAATTCTTTCATATTGATCAATACGTGGCAGAGATCGGCCCACGCTCCGACCGGAGGCTCGGAGACGGAGGTTGGCACGCCGGTTTGCCCACTGGCTCGCCCGAAGAGGAAATCGAGGCTGGCTCCGGCTTCCTGATCGGTGGCGCGCGGCCCAGTGCAGCCAGATAGAGCCTGTCAAGCCGCTGCCCTGTCGATTGCGCGGGCTCGAGCCGACAGACGCCGGGCCCAGAGGCGGGATTGCTCGATAACGAGCGGGTCGTTCAAGAGGCAGAGTGCTTGCGCGGGGACGTTTGATACGTTTCGCCGGCCCATCGTCGAGAACGGCACCGGAGCGTCGAACGCGAGGAGCATCGGGTTCAGGAAATTGCGCCTCACACTCAGGTAGACGCTGCGCCGGCCGTCGCCGTCGAGTGGGCCCGAGCGGCCGGGGCGGCCGCGGCCTTCCATGTAGCTTGTCAAATAAACCGGGACGCTGGGCCCGTACATCACCCCTTCGAGGCGGCCGGTGACGGCGAGCAGGGTGTCGCGGATCGCTTCGGCCTCGAGTCGCCGAACGTTCATCCGGTGCAAAAGGGTATTGGCGGGATCAACTGCTTCCGAGGCGGGCTCGGGTTTGCTGGACATGCGAAACGCGCTCGAGGTCAGCATCAGTCGGTGCATCGCCTTGATCGACCAGCCACTCTCGACCAGCCTGCCAGCCAGCCAGTCCAGCAGCTCGGGGTGGCTGGGCTTCTGACCCATGGCCCCGAAGTCATCGGTCGAACGGACGATGCCCTCGCCGAAATGATGTTGCCAGAGCCGGTTGACGAGCACCCGGGGCAACAAGGGGTTGACCGCGGGGTTGAGCATGCGGCGCGCCAGCTCGGCGCGGCCGCTTCCGCTTCCGCATTCCTGGCCAGGCGACAGACTGCCGCCCAAGACCGACAGGAAGCGGCGCGGGGCGACCTCACCCAGATTCTTGTGGCTGCCCCGGACGTGGACATGCTCGTTCATTCCGGTGCCTTCCGCCTGAGAGGGCGCGAGCACCGGCTCCGGGATCTGACGATCAAGCGCGCCGGCTTCGGCCACGGCTTCCGCCAGCTTGGCGGCCAGCGCCCTCCGGGACGGTCGCAGGGCCGCAATTGCCGCGGTGAGATCGAGCGTCGTCTGCTCGATCGATCGGGCCCTTGACTGCGCGGCGGGCGACAGGGTCGGATCGTCTGAAGTACGGATCTCGTCGATGGCGATCCAGCCGTGGCCGTCGTCAACCTGCGCAACCGCACCGCCGAAGTCGACCACCGCGCCGTCGGCGATCTCGACATAGGCAGAATGGCCCGCCCACATCTGGACGTCCATCGTCAGCCAGCGCAGGTCTCTGCCGGTGTTGATCGTCGTGGTCAGCCCTCCATAAATCGGCGAGCGGATCTTCTCGAACCCGTCGATGACCACGCTGACCCGCCCGCCCTGGCCGCAGACCAGGAAGTGGATGTACCGTGAAGCGATCGTGAACGACGGCGACCGCAGGACGCCCTGGAGCCTTTCGGAAACCATGCCGCTGTGCGCCAATCCGGGCGCGATCGCGACCAGTCGTGTTGTGCTGCCCTGACGGTCGAATCGAAAATCACCCGCGCGGCTCGGACGCTCGCCGAACGCATCACCGGTCACGAACCAGCCGCTAAAGTCGTCTCCGTGGAAGTTGGCGAGCGGCTGTTCGCTGGCGACTGGAGCTGACGCCGGCGCCAAAGAGTTTGAGGGAGAGCTGGAAGCCGTGAAGGCGGCAGCTTGGTGGCGCAGAGGCTCCGGGAGCTGGTCTCGTGCCGCTCGCAGGATTGACAGGATCTTGCCTCTGGCGGCGCCCAATCCGGTCACGAATCGGCCGATACGATCGGGTGGATCGATGAAAGCCTGCTGGTGGCGTGAGCTGGCCAGGTGGCCGGCCATTGCGTAGTAATCTTGACTGGTGATCGGATCGAACTTGTGGTCGTGGCAGCGAGCGCACGCGAGCGTGAGGCCGAGAAACGTCTTGGAGAGGACGTCGAGCTGGTTGTCGATGCGGCGCATCTGCTCTTCGCGGATGTCGACGGGTGAATGAGTGCCCTCCCCCAGGATATAGAATCCGGCGCCGATCGCGGATTCATTGAAGCCCTCCACCGGGTGGCGGCGCGGTCTATCGAGCGCGTCGCCGCAAATGTGCTCGGTCACAAGCTGGTCGTACGGCAGGTCGAGGTTGAACGCGCGGATCACGTAATCGCGGTAGCGGAACGCGTTGGGGATTTCGTAATCAAACTCATGGCCGGCCGTCTCGGCATAACGCACCAGGTCGAGCCAGTGCCGGGCCCATCGCTCGCCGTAGTGCGGGCTGGCCAGCATGGAGTCGACGAGTTTCTCGTACGCGTTGGGCGAGTGGTCATTCAAGAACGCGTCGATTTCTTCCGGCCTGGGGGGAAGGCCGGTCAGGTCGAACGAGAGGCGGCGAATCAGCGTGCGCTTGCCTGCTTCGGGCGCGGGAGTCAAATGTTTTTGTTCGAGCGCGGCGAGGATGAAGCGGTCAATCGGGTTGTGCACCCAACCTGAGTGGGCAGGCGACACCGCTGGAGGCAAAGCCTTATTGAGCGGCTGAAAGCTCCAGTAGCGGGCGCGGGCCTCGAATTCGGCTTTTGAGAGTGCACCCGGGACCTTGGGCGTGCCGGGTGATGGGGCGGATGAGGCAGGAGCAGCGACGCCCCAGGGAACGCCCCGGGCGACCCACTCGGTCAAGGTGGCGATCTCCTCCGGGGGCAGCTTCGATTTAGGAGGCATCTGGTAGGTTTCGCCGTAGTTGATGGCGTCGACCAGCAGACTTTCTTTGGGACTACCGGGCACAACGGCGGGACCGGTCGAGCCGCCGGCCAGGACGGTCGCCCGCGCATCGAGGCGGAGGCCACCCTTTTGCTTGTCGGCGCCATGACACCCGTGGCATCGCGCTGACAGGATTGGCCGGACTTTCTTCTCGAAAAACTCGACATCCGCCGGATCGGGTTTAACCGGGCCGCCGCCCTTACCCGGATTGTCTCTCGCAGGGCGCCCGGAGCTGACCGGATCGTCTGCGCGTGCGGCGACGCAAACGCTGTAGCAGAGGCCGCATAGCAGGGCGCAGGCCATGACCAGGGCGGTCGTCAGGCGGCTACTCAACGGGCCGGAACGGAATGAGCGTACGCAAATTCCCGGCATGCGGGTTTTTCCCTTGGATGGACTGGGTGCCTCCCAGCGTTCTACAATGATTTAATCTTACAGCGTGGGCGGATCGGGAACGAGGTATTTTCGCGGGGGGTCCATGAGCAGTGCGCCGGGTGGCTTATCTGTGATTCAATCGTGCGATGGCTGCGGCGCGTGCTGCGACGTGGTCAGCCACCCGCCATTTTACCGGGTCTTCGATAGTCAGGGCGAGGATGCGTGGGAACGGCTCAAGGCAGATCGTCCCGATCTTCTGAAAGAGCTTCTTGCCGACTATCGGGATCGCCGGGCAGCGGGAATGCCTGATTTCGGCACGCCATGCTTCTGGCTCGATTTGACGACTCGTCGATGCCGGCATTACGAGTATCGACCGCTGGCCTGCAGGGAGTTCGAAATCGGCGAGGTAGACTGCCGGGACGCCCGCAGACGAGCAGGAATCGAGTGAATCCCGGCACAGAACGTGCAGCGGCTGGATCGGATCGCGGATGAAATTACGTCCGCAAATCTGTTGCTTCAGGATGCATCGGGCCGGCAACTTCGGGATTGAGCGATCAACTCTTTCAGGGCGCGACAATGCCTCCAATCCTCAAGAAAGCTGCGTTACTGGCCGCGTCGGCCTGGATTGGAATAAGCCTTGCGCTTGCCGGAGTGCAGGATCCGGTCGAAAAGTCCAAGGCTGGTCGTGCCAGTCGGGCCAAAGACGAGAAGCCTGTCGACCCGATTGCCGCCGCTCTTCTGGCTGCTCATAACCGCGTTCGAGAGGCTGAAGGGAAGGCGCCGCTGGCGCTATCCGAGAAGCTCTGTCAGGCGGCGGCCGCCCATGCCAAGGACATGGCCGAGCATCGTACGCCCGACCACGTCGGCAGCGACAAGTCGACCGTGGCCGATCGAGTCAAACGCACGGGATATGCCTACGTCGTCGTGGGCGAAAACATCGCGGATGGCCAGAAGACCGTCGAGCAGGTGATGACCGGCTGGCTGGAAAGCCCCAGCCACCGGGAGAACATTCTGGCCGATTTCACCGAAATGGGAGGCGCGCGGGCCAAGGACGACCAAGGGATTAATTACTGGTGTGTGGCGCTGGGAACGCCGATCAAACAGCTCAAGCCCAAAGAAGCGGCGGCGGCAGTTGTGAAATATCTCAACGAAGATCGAAAGAAACGAAAAAAACCGGTGCTCAAAGCCGAGACGAGGATCGGCAAGATGGCCATGGAACTGAGCGCGGTGATGGCCAAAAACGACAAGTCCGAGCTGAAAGGCGACCCGTTCAAGCTGATCGAGACGGAGGCTCCCCGCGGGCGTGAGTTCCGCATCATGGCGAGCGGGAATGCGCCGACTCATGTCGAGGCGGCCAAGGCCGTGATGGGCGAGGACGCGAGCGCTCTGGATGAATATCGCGAGATCGGCGTGGGCTACGCGGTTGCCAGGAACGGCACACCGTACTGGTGCACCATACTGGCCAAACAGGTCATCGAGAAACCGCGGGCGGTGCGGATTCGTGAACGACAGAACAAGGCGAAATCGGACGAGCCTTGATGGGGCAATGAATGTCAGGCGGGGGCTGACATACTTTAACGTCAGGCTGAAGCCTGACCTACTTTAATGTCAGGCTGAAGCCTGACCTACCTGGGTTCACTCGGCGAAGATTGGCTGGATCATCCAGTCGCCGCCGAAGTTGACTGCCTTCGAGGGCATTCCGGGCAGGCCGATGCGCGAGAATTTGCCGCCGGTTGTGGTGTCGAAGCTGACATAGACCCCTTTCGTCTCGGCGGCGCGGAAGTCGAGAACGATCCAGAACGACTTTGTCAGGCTGGCGATTGGACTCTCGAATTTGGCTTCGACCCACTCTTCCGCCCCTCGCTTGAACAGCGAATAGGGCGCCATCTCGGTGTGAAGGATCCGCGTTCGATCCCCGTTCAGGAAGTAGATCAGGAAGCTCTCTTTGGGTGCCTGGGGAAGCCCGTATCGCGACCCGTGGATTTTCACGCCAAGCACCTTGGAGGCGCCGGCGGGCATTTTGAGCTCGATCATCTCGCCCGAGCCGCCGAGGCTTCGTTTGCCGTCAGGCTTGCCATCACCGAGCGAAGCGTCGATGACTTTTTCCGGCTTGTGGGACTCGGTCTTCTGAGTTTCTGCAAGCTCATCGTCATCATCATCGCCCTCGACGAAGAAGGTCGGCTCGACTTCCGTCGGGAGTGGGTTTTCTTCCTCGGCCGTCGTGGGTGTCGCAATCTCGAATTGCGGGTCTGAATCAACTTGCGAGGCTTGATGTGCGCACACGACGGCACTCGCCGCGGTCATGGTGGCGACCAAGATCAATGCCAGCGCGAGTTTCAGTTTTTGGAGAACCATCGCTTTCAAGACTCCTTGGGTTAGCAGAATAACCGGCGGCGCGGTTGCGGCGCCGGCGCCGGCTTTGCCGGACGCATAGTGCGCCGCCATTCGAACTGTCGAGCTCGCCAGGGCAGCGGGAAGGGAGGCTTGGGCGCTTTCCGACGACAAAATTGCGGCGAGCAGAGCACCCGATGGGGCAATGCCCCGGCGCATCAATTTCGCTCGTAGTTGCTCCCTTCCTCTGGCCAGGCGGCTTTGCAGAGTTCCCAGCGGCCACCCGAGTTGCCGGGCCGCTTGCTGCTGCGTGAGGCCTTCCATGCAGCAGAGGACGACGGCGGCGCGGAACTGTTCCGGGAGGCGGGCCAGTTCCTGGTGAACAAGCGGGCGCAGATCGTCGAAATCTCTGTCGAGAACCGGGATCTCCGTTTGCGAGGCTTTCTTTAGCTCAAGCCGCCGGCGGCGAATCTCCGAGGCGCGCGCCGAGGCTGATACGCGAACGGCTACTTGAAAAAGCCACGGTCCGAGCGAATCTCGCACCCAAAGTGAACGAGCGCGCCGGACCAGCACCAGAAAGGTGGCTTGAAACGCGTCTTGCACGGCATGCTCGTCCTGCAAGACGGACCGACACGCGCGGATGACCATGGGGCCGTGGCGCTCGACCAAGCCTGCGAAAGCCGCCTCGGCGGCGTCTGCTGCGTGGCTCTGAAACTGTTCGAGCAGTTGCCGGTCCGAGAGGCTGCCGATCGTGCCGACTTGAAAAAGCATCTGAACTTGCCGGAGGGCAGTCCCCTGCTCTCTTCGGACCATCATTGGCTCTCCTGCAACCAAACGGCTGACCAGCCATTTTGTAATGCCACGCCGCCACCAAAGTATTCCCAGTATTCTGAGAATTTTTGCCGATGGCGGCTACCGCAGGACCACTCGTGAACCTCGATCGCGCCGAGAGTGTCAGGTCGTTGGACTCGCAGCCGGATCGTCCTCCCGTTCGAGCTATGGCGGTGAGGCCGTGTGATCATCCGAATAAGGAGCCACGAATGCCTCGATGGACCTGAGAAAGGCCTTCTGCGCAGGCGTCGGGCTGTGGCTGATACCTTCGCGCGCGGCGGCCAAGGCCGCGGCGGCATCGCCTTGCTGGGTGTGCAAAAGGGCCACACCAAACCAAGCTTCAGGGAGGTTGCGATCGATGTCCAGGGCTGAATGGTAGGTGTGAAGAGCGGTGTCGAAGTCGAACGCCGCAAGCGCTGCCGTGGCGATCCGCGTAAGCTGGATGGCGCGGGAAGGCGGTGACGCGCGCTCCCAGAGGTCACGTGCCTCGACCGGACGGCCCAGATGAAGCAGGGTCGTAGCGACACGGTCGCGCAGTGGCCAGAATGGTTCGATTCCATGGCGCAGGCCCTCGGCGAACACGCGCACTGCCGTTTCGGGTTGACCCTTTGCGATCAATGAGTCGACCGCGAGGGCGAGATCGGGCTCATTCTCTGACGTTGGTAAGGGCGAGCGAGCGTCGTCCGGCGGAGCCTGGGACGTCTCGCTTGAACCCGACCGAGCCTTTTTGAGCTGACGCAAGCCCTCGATCGCCCAGCGCTGGGCGTCGGCCATTCGACGTGCCTTGAACGAATCGTGCAGCGAAGCGAGGGTGCTTGCGCCATTTGGCTCGATTTCCAAGGAGCGGCGGTAGCAGAAGGTGGCCTGTGCCATGAGCAGGCCGCGAGCGGGGTCCCACGGCTCTTCAGGCCCGGCGGGAGGAACGCTCAGGTCGGGCAACATGTTCCAGGAACAGTGGCCCAGTAAACTCGAAAGCCCGGCCGTTGTCGAGGGGCCCGATTGATTGCCGACACTGGAGGCCAGGCCCTGTCGCAAGCGGTCGGACGCCAGCAGCATGAGTGTGAAGCGTAAGTCCCAACGAAAGCGGAGCCCGGGCCGGCGCCCCAACTCAGTAGCCAGCCTGATGAAGGCACCAGCCTCCGCAAACCCGAGAGGCCCCGGGGGAACGGTGCGCCAGACCGGATCGCGAAAATGTCGGGCCGCGAAGTCGACTGGTGGGAACTCGTCCGCCGCCGCGGCCGTGCGGTCGACGATGAACACGGCAGCGACTGGATCGTAGAAGACGCACCGCCAGCCAGGTTGGGAAAAGAGCGTCGCTTCGGCGCCCCAGTCTTCGACGTGATCGAGCAGGATGAGCGGCTCGCCGAGCCGACGAAGTGCATCGGCCCAGCCGGGCCTGCCTTCTTTGAGCATGGAGCTGAGACGCACGAACGTTTCGAAGGTCGCGCGGCTGGGAACTTCGAGCCGGCCGTCGATAAAAAGCTTGCGTGCCGGGCCGTTGTGAAAGAGGTAGACGCCGGCCTGGCGCAGGTCGAGCGCGAGCGCGCGGTCGGGCATCCCGGGCCGGCCGGCGAATCTCGCTGCTTCATGCGCATAGGCGAGGGGCGACTCGTGCAGGCCAAACCGCCGTAATTCTCCGGTGGAGCGGAAAAACCAGCCAGACGCAATCCCCGCAATCCACAGGCCGGCCAGCAGCGCAAGCGCGCCCTTTGCGATCAAGCCGATCAACACCGTTGGACGGCGCTCTGGCGCGGATTGCTGGCGCAGCGACTTGAGCTCGAATGACCATTCGCCGAGATTCCAGGCCATCACGAAGCCAGCGACCAAGCCGAACAGGTTGATGTTGCGCACGGCGACGAGTGCAAGGTAGCCGAATGCGAAGGAGAGGATCACGCGGAACAAACACCCGTGCTGTCCCTGCGCAAAATGAGCACGGTTGCCGTCAGGGCGAGGACCAGGACGATTGGGCCCAGATAGAGGCTCGGCGGCTCCGGTGCGCAAAGGTGTCTCCACAGCCAGATGATCCACGCCGCCTCTGTCGCCAAGCCTGAGGCGGCCAGCAGCGCCCCGCGAGCGGCGGACAGTCGCGATGCGCCGCCAGACCGCCGGCAGGATGAACGAAAGCGGCAGCACACACAGCAAGAGGCACTCGACCCGGAAGTAGAAATCCCTGGCCGCGGATTCGAGCCCGACTGTTTGCACAAACGTGCGCAAATCCATGAATTCCGCAACATAGGATTTGTAGGGACCTCCCCAGGCTGTGATCTTGGGAAAAAGCTCGAACGGGAAGATTGCTCCCTGCCAGCCGTACGGGTTCACCAGGAGAGCCAGCAGCACTGCGAGTGTGGCCCCAACTAGATGCAGCCATGCTTGCCGTCTCGGCAGGCGGCCTGTTTCGCCTGGGGCGGGGGCAGGTCGTGTGATTGAGCCGGCAAACTGGTCAATCCAGTAGGCGCCGAGGATGACGGGCCCGAGCACGAACAGGGCGTGCGAGTTGACCCAGATTACCTGGACCAAGGGGAGGAGCCAGGCGAGGGCCGGCGCTCGGTCGGTGCGCAAAAGCACGGCGAGGTAAACTGCCGTGCCGAGAAGAGACAGGAGTTCGGGACGCGGGTCGAATCGCGCGCTCATCGCCCCCAGGGCCGGCAGCCAGCAGGCGGCGTTCACAAACAGCGGCCAGCGGCGATCGCGCGTGGTCAAACCGACGAGGGTCACCGTGGCGCCTAACCCGGAGGCCAGGAGGATCATTCCCGCGCCGTCGCCGAGTCGGTGCGCCCCCGCCAGGATCAACTGGAACAGCCAGTGCAGGTCAATCCAGCGGCGATCGGCCGACGTGAAAGTGAACGGGTCGAGAGAGGGCACGCGACCGGTCGCCCAGATCCACTGGCCGGCGCGCACGTGCCACCAGACATCCGAGTCGAACATCTCCTGGCAGCCAAGCAAAAACGCGGTGATCGGCACGAGGGCGATCAACAGGCCGTCCATCAGGCGGGCGGCGTTCTGTGCTCGCGTGGAAAGCAACGGCATCGCCTCTGGTTCGCGTTTAGTGAGCTGCCGTGAATGTCTCGCAATGCTGAGCGGTACTTGGGGTCTTCAGTCCGGGTCGCGAGCGATGCCAGACACAGCGTGCGGGAATGGGTAGTATAAGGCGATCCAGTCGATTCGAGAACTGGGGCGGATGATTCGTGGTCTGCCTGTGCGCAGGACGTTAACCGGGCTTTCGATGGGTTGTGCCGGGGTAATGGCCTGGTCCCTCGGCGCAAGTGATCGGAACGCGGAGATCTGACTTGACAGAATTACTTTGCGTTGCAAAGGTATTGTCATGTTATCCCGTCCCGTCAGGCGTTCAGCAAAGAGGCGGCAGTAAGTGCGACAAGTGATTGCGCCCGAACTGGTGAGCACGAGGATCCGGCTGCTCGGTCCGGATGATGCCGGGGTGCTTGAGAACGTTGCGCCGGGGGTGTTCGACAAACCGATCGATGCGTGCTGGACGGCGGAGTTTCTGGCCGACGCGCGGCATCACCTGGTGGTTGCCCTGGATGGCGACCTTGTTGTTGGCATGGCGTCGGGGGTGCACTTCATTCGTCCCCACAAACCGCCGGAGCTCTGGGTGAGTGAGGTGGGAGTTTCTCCGGAGCACGGGGGACAAGGAATTGCCCGACGGCTGGTCGAGGCGCTACTGGAGCATGGGCGTTCTTTGGGCTGCCACCGGGCATGGGTGGCGACGGATCCGTCGAACAATCCGGCCCGGCTGGTGTACGCGGCGGCGGGCGGCAGAGAGTCACCCGAGCGGTTTGTGTTGATCGAGTTCGGGCTCTCGGAGGAGGAATGACCGGGGGCGGCGGAGGTCGCGCGGGGTGATCCGGATAGTCGAGTTTTCCCAACAGCGAAGACGCGATTCTATTGCCGCGGCTCGGTGCATTCTGACAGTTTAAAGCTCACCTGCTTGACGTGATCGCCTACTTCCGCGATTCCATTTCGTGAAACGGTAGGGGGCTGATCAGTTTCGCGAGCATCTGGGCCTTCGTCACCATGGGACTGAGCCATTTATCATAATCGTGCGGTATCACGAGCCCCGGCATTGCCTGCTCGGGCGCTCCAGCGCCACTCAAGATTGTAGTTATGATGGCGCAGGTATCAAATGAAGTTTCACCGCTTGCGAAGTGTTCGCGAAGCCCGGCGAAAGTGAACGGCTGGCGGTCTCGACGGACCAAGTATCTGGGCATGTCGGTATCCTTTTGCCAGACGTAGAGGCCGTCGGCCAAGATCAAGCACCGTCTGAAGCGGAACGCGGGGGTGTAGCGTGGTCCCGCTAGCTCGTCTTCGTGAACGGTCGCGGCGCGCTTCTCTTTCTTCTGGACGTCGTTGTCGTCGAAGATCAATCCCCAGTCAAGGAACCGGATATCACGGGGCGGGCGCTGCATGCTCGCGGAAACGGTGGCGACACGGTCGCCGGGCGCGATGTTAAACTGGGGCGAGAATGGGGGCATTTCCTTGAGGTCGAAGCGGGTTACAAGAGCTGCGTCGTCGGTTGTGAGCGTGAAATGCCGGAACATTGGGGTTTGGCCCATCGTGGGAGGATTGGTTGTCCGTTGGGGTGTCATGATAGCGTGGGGAACTGGAGGAAAGTAGGGGCGGTGGCGCGAGTGGGGCAGGCGGTGGACGCCGCAGTTTGGACGAATTGACGTTTTCGTCGGTGGATCTCACCCCAACGGCCACCGCTCACGCACGTCTATCTTAAGCGATTTGCCTCCCGTTACCTCGAAGACACACTGGTACGAAGACATCAGTTTCGCGTGTTCGAGGATGTCAGGCCAAACTTTCACGAACTTCCAAGCAAACTCGTATTTCGGGGCATTTCCACTGCTTTGACAGGCAGAAGAAGGTCAGTTTTGCTTCACGAAGCGCGGCGCGTTCGGCCTTGTTTCGGAGAATGCGACCGTCGCCGCTTATCACCACCCACGTAGGACGATCCTTGCCCAGTACGGAGATCCACTCTGTGTCGGCCGTCGTGGTCTCAAATCGCGGGTCTTCGTCGTGATGTCTAATCGTGTGGTCGCGCTCCAGAGCGCCGATCATTCTCGTGAGGTAGACAGACATGTTGCGATCGAAGAAGAACTTCATGCGGCCAGACTACGCTCAAATTCGACCGCCGCCAGAACCTGGCCCTGCTGCACGCCGTACCAGTCCGCAACAATTCCAGCGTCCTGGTCATTTGCTTGAAAGGAGGCGGCAAGGATCGCTGTGGCGATTCCAGCCTTCTCGACGATGGGCTTACCGAGGCAGATCATAGGGTCGAGAACGACCTGATCCGTTACGAACCACTTTTTCGCGAGCCGGGTCGCGGAATCGTAATCAATTCTTTTCAGGAATGGCAGCAAGATTTCAACAAACACCTTTTGACGCGAGAGAACCTCGACCATTTCTTCGGCCCCTTTGTCATCCAGGCCGAGAACAAAGACGTTCTTGCCATCGGTCAGAATCTCTCGTCTGCCAAACGGGTGTCTGGTATCTAGATCTTTCTCTAGTCTCTTATAGACCTTCCTCAACGCTTGCAGCGAAACTCCGTGATCGCGCAACTGGCCAGCCACGAACAGTTCGACGAGGTCAAGGAAACTGATTGCGCGATCGCCTTCGACAGGCTGATAGTCGCTCCGAAAAACGACTCCGCGCGTGCCGCTCCGGCCCGCAAACCATTCCCTGACGCGTTGGGGCCTCAAGTGCGTTAGTCGCGCGGCCTCGGTCAGGCTATAAACGCCGTTTCCCAAGATGATGCCCATGGAGAATGGTTTCCTAAACCTTTGTCTAGATATGGCACAGTGCACGAACCGATTATGAATCGGCGGTCATCCGGCGGCAATCCTCGTTCAGTGAATTCCCTGAGCACCCTGGTTCCCCCGCCATCTGCAAGGAGGTCAAGAAGCAGAAAGCGAACAAGCTGACGCCGCAACAAAGTTTGTGGCTTCCTGACCGAAGTTGGCGGCGGTCCATGAACGAGGTCATCCGTTAAGCGGCAATCTGGTCCGCACGTAGCGAACGGGCTATCATGACGATCTGACTCCATGTCCCGTGAGTCGGAGCCGCGAATGCAGCCCGGAAGTATTTATCGCGAGCGAACATTATGGCAGGCGTTCGCGCTTGCCATTCTCCTGGCAATCGTGGGGATTTTGCTCATCGTTGTAGCGGCCAAGATTTCCGCGCCTGGATGGCTCTGGCTAAGTCAGGTTTTTGCAGAGCTTGGAAGCGCCGTCGTCATCTCAGGCGCCCTGAGTGCACTTTGGGAATGGCATCTCAAGCGAGCGTTTGCGGAGGAGATCTTTGAGGCAGCGGGGATCGCTACTCAGTTGGGTCAGGCGAAAATGGTGGGGGTCACGACCGACTACATGCATGGGGTTCAGTGGGCCAAACTTCTGGACTCGGCCAAAGAGCTGGATCTCTTCGTCTATTCCGGTAGGACCTGGCGAAGCTCGCTTGACCACTATTTGTTGCGACTTGCGAGCAAGCCGAAGTCCAGGATCAACTTGCTGCTTCCGGACCCCGCCGACACCACGATTGTTGCCGAACTCGCACGCAGGTTTCGCACGAGCGCCGACGAAGTTGTTGCAGCCGTTAACGACACTCGCTCGTACTTTGAGCGTCTGATCGTTCGTGCCGAAGCTGCAAAGCGGAGCACCATCAAAGTATGGTACGTCAAACAGGCCCCGCTTTTCACGTTCTACAGGATCGACAATGCGTACGTGTTGACGACGTATCGTCACGGTCCCAAGGGACCCGTGCCGACTTTTGTCTGCCACAAGGGCGGCGCACTCGCGGATTTCATCGACGAACAACTCTTGCACCTGCTGAACAAGAAGAATGGCCTCTGCCGCCAAGCGTTCCCAACGAAAGATACGGCGGAAGGTGTCGTGCAGCAAGACTCCGTCAACGTGCAATCGGAGCCCGAGGGCGCCTCGCTTGATGGGCTGACTCTGGATGTGAACCGCGACGAGTCAGGGTATGAGGGCGTCTAGTGCCCGCGTCACGGTGGTCATTGCGTGTCGACCTTGGTTTTCCGGGTCATTTCTTCTTCAGCGTCCAGCTCCCGAACACGCGAAGCCGGGCTTCAACTGATGTGATCTCGGCGATGCCGCGGAGCGATCGAGGCGAAAAGGCGCCGCGGTAGCGAGCGACGCTACCGCCGTTGGCCTGCTTGTTACGATCCACGAAAGAGATTCCGTCGTCGGTGATCTGAAACTCGCCGATATCGAGAACGATATCGGCGGGATTTCCTCCAAAAGAGATCTTGCGCGGGCCTTCCAGGATTCGCCCTCACGCCTTAATCGCAGCGTCATCGCCGCCGGGCGATCGGTGACTCTGGGATACACTGTCGATTCGCCGGTCCAGTCTCCTTCCAGTTCCTCGATCGTCGGCCGGCGGCCTCGTTCCAGTTGCGGTAGATGGGGTGGCACGGGTTTGTGTCGATCCAGCTCACGTGCGAATTGCCGGCTGGTGGTCAGGCTCTCGGTTGCCGCGTCCCGAAGAGTGCGCGCGAATTCCTGGGACACCGCGACGAGCGTTTGCTCCTTCTCGGGGCTTACCTGACCGCTCGTGTCGATTTGCTTTCCGGTGATACTACGCGGCGGGTCTGCCGGAACGGCGCCAAAGCAGGCGGCGTAGAGGACACACGCGGCCAGGTAGGAGCCCTCAGGCGCCGGGTGGGAATGATCGTCGCGATAAAGTGCAGGATGGCCTTTCTGTTGCCGGACCGCTCGCCAGGCGAGGCCGACGGGCGCGACCACGGCGCCGAGCTCCTTGCCCAGTTGATGATGCACGTAGTCCAGAGTGTCGTGGTCTTCCGGCGGTACGTTCTCCCTGGCCCAGAATGCAAAAATGACGGTTCGCGCGCCGCTTCTGCCGATGACTTCGTGGAAACGGCGCGCGGAAGTGAAATACTGGCTCGGATTGCCGATGCGTGGCAGCCCTTCCACCAGGAGAGTCTCTCCGAGCGTGCTCTGCTCTTGAAGGATCACGAAATCCCAGCCGCCTCGTTCGATCGCTTTGATTGCTTTGCCTTCTTCCAAGTGTCGCTTGAGCGTCGCACCTCCCTGCACGATCATCTCGCACTGGACGCGCCGCGGGGGTTGATCCGTAATCGCCAGTTGCTCGAACATTCTCGGCATGTTGTTGAAGTAGGTGTAGCTGTTGCCAATCATGAGTACTTTCCAGATCTTTGGCGCTTGGGGTCCGGCGCCCGCCTGCGCTTTCCTGCGCGGCCCGAGCATGCGAGGCCGCAAACAAGCGTGCAGAACACGACAACGATTCGCAATTTGTCGCGCCAGGACCATTGATGGAACCGCTGGCGTTGTGACGGACAATACATGCGCGTCCTTTCGATGGCAGTTACACGGCATTGCAGGCTCGAGTTCAGGCTATATACTAATTCAGTATCAGTTAGTATGAAATTAGTATTTGCCACGATGGGTAAGACTACCGGTGAACATTCCTTTGGCTCCGCCCTCGCAACTGGAGCTGCTGCACGACATTACACCGGAGAACCTTTTGCGAATCATGGCAGCGGTTGCCGAGCCAAGCGTTGGGGGCCGATATCGTCACTGGGATAAGCTGCGACATTTGACGCCGCCGAACGGGCTCTCTCACCGTGAGTGGTGGCTCGGTCTCAAAATGCGGCGATCCGGGGGGAAGATCGTCCCGCTCAAAGACAAACAAGGCGCGAGCTTTACATTTAACATCGTCGATCCGCTACCGGAGTGGTTGCATCGCGTCGATTCATTAGCACACGGCGTCGTCCAGCAACCGGAGCCAGTAACCAACCCGGCGACAAGGGATCGCTATCTAGTCCGTTCTTTGATCGAGGAATCGATAACGTCCAGCCAGTTGGAGGGCGCATCCACCACGAGGGCCGCGGCCAAGAAAATGATCCAAGAAGGCCGCGAGCCGCGAAACCGTAGCGAACGGATGATCTTCAACAACCATCGAACGATGCTGCACATCCTGGAAGTCAAGGAGCAAGAGCTCAGTATCGAGCTGATATTCGAGATCCACCGGCTCATCACCGATGGGACATTGGATCACACATCAGCGTCCGGACGATTTCGTCGTTCGGACGAGCATATCCGGGTGGAAGACGCTGAGGGGCAGGTGCTTCATGTGCCTCCGCCAGCCGATGAGTTGAATAAACGCGCGCTGCACATGTGCAGCTTCGCGAACGGAGAGACACCTGGCGGGTTCATTCATCCGCTGCTTCGGTCGATCATTCTTCACTTCTGGCTCGCTTACGATCACCCCTTCGTCGATGGAAACGGGAGGACCGCGCGAGCGTTATTGTACTGGTCGATGCTGAAGCGCGGATACTCGCTGTTTGAGTTGATAACGATATCAAAAATCATCCACATGGCTCCGGTAAAGTATGCCCGGGCTTTTCTGTATTCAGAGACCGATGCCAACGACCTCACGTACTTTATTCTCTACCACGCGAGCATCGTCAGCAGGGCGATCAGCGAGCTTTACAAGTACATCGATCGTCACGTGAAACAGCTAAACGAGGCCGAGAAGGAACTTTACGGATTCACATTCCTGAACCATCGCCAGCGCGAGCTTATCGGTCACGCCTTGCGCCATCCGGGCCAGCGCTACACCGTCGAGTCGCATCGCAATAGCCATCGGGTCGTCTACGAAACCGCGCAGCGACCTCATGGAACTGGCAAACCGCGGGCTGGTGGATAAGAGGAAGATTGGCAAAACGTGGGTATTCACTCCCTCGGCCAATCTATTGGAGAGATTGCAACGCCGGGAATGAATACTCGCACGGTGCCATGCGGCCAGGCTTCGCGCAAATTCGACGATGAAACCGGTCTCGAGTGGATCGCTATGATTCCTGACGGTCCGACGGCGCGGTGAAAAGCATCTCGAAGGATTGGCCCCTGCGACCGCCCGACCGAGTACGGCTGCTCCGTTACGGCGTCCATCGATTCGCGCCAGTGACCGCAGTATTGACTACAAATTGGCTACGAAACGCGTGTAGTGTAGGATGAATCGACCGGATTTTTCCGCGCAAGTACCGAGCACCGCCGATGTCCGAAGCAATTGGTAGGATTAGCGGCGATACGCAGAGTTTTGCCAAGGTCGCGTTTCTCACTTTCGAGCCGGCTGGCTCTCCCAGCGGTCCAGACCGATACAAGGGGTCGTTCATTCTAAGCGAGGGAACGCCGCGGCCGACGGCGGGCCAATCGTTCACGCTAGCGACCGCCGACGGGCGCTCCGGCCAAATATTAGTCGAGCGCGTGAGTACGGGACCGCACCAAGACACTCTCGTGTTTTTTCGCACGAGTGGTCCGTTTTGCCAGCCGGTTGCCTCGTGTTGGCCCAGACCTTCAGCGTCCGACCGCTCGGAGGTTGACTCTTTACCACCGCGGCTCGAAGATGAAATCGATCGTTAGGACCCTCAAACCCGCAAGTGCGTCGAAGCCATGAGATATGCCGCCCTCGTTGCGTTATGCCTCCTGATTTCCGCCAAGTCATGGGCCGACGAACCGGCGAGGTCGGATGTCGTATTCCCTCCAGGGACAGCAACCGAGCTGGGCATCGACCCAGCGGCGCTGGAAAAGCTCCAGAAGCGCGCAAAGAATCCGCTTCCGACGCGGTCGTGATAATCAAAGACGGTCGTCTCGTGGCGGACTGGGACTTCGGTAAGGAACGCGGCCAAATCGAAGCGATGTCCGCGACCAAGTCGATTGTCAACCTGGCGATCGGCCGTCTCGTCGACGCGGGCAAGATCAAGTCGATCGACCAGCCGGTGAGCGATTTCTACCCGGAGTGGAAGCAAGGGCGTAAGAAGCTCATCACTATCCGTCACTTGCTGAACCACACCAGCGGGCTCCAGAACGAGCGGAACACAACGTTGGAAATCTACCCCAGCCCAGACTTCGTTCAACTCGCGCTCGCTGCCGAGCTGAGCGACGAGCCGGGTGCGAAGTTCGCCTATAACAACAAGGCCGTAAACCTTCTGGCTGGCTTGATCCAGCGTGTTTCGGGCACGCGGATGGACCTCTATATCGGCAAGGAAATATTCGAGCCGCTGGGCATCAAGGACTTCATCTGGACCCTCGATAAGTCGGGAAATCCTCATGGCATGTCAGGGTTGCAGATTCGCGCGATCGACATGGCCCGGATCGGTCAGATGATGCTCGACGAAGGCTCATGGAAGGGCAAGCCGATCATCGGAAGGGCGTGGATCAAGGAATCCGTTGCACCCGGCCAGAAGCTCGATCCCACATGCGGCCTGCTTTGGTGGGTGTTGAGGGAGCCGAGTAATGATCGTTACGTGGTCGATGACGCGATGGTGAATTACTTCAAGAAGCACGGAATGACGGCCGAGTCCGTAAAAAAACTCGAGGAGTTCAAAGGCAAATCGCTCGCGGCGGGAGCGTTCCTCGAGATGATTCGACCCATCGTTCGAGGGGATGAAGTGTTGAAGACCAAGCTGGACGCACTGAATCGGGACTTCGGGTCCCTGAAGCCCATTGCTCAGGGAGCGATCCGCGGCTACTACGCCGACGGCTATCTGGGCCAGTTTCTTGTCGTGATCCCCGGAGACCGGCTTGTGGCTGTTCGGCAGCGCCGTGGCCCCGATAATTCCCAGGATCCGAAAAAGAGCTTCGGCGAGTTTCCGCATATGGTCGGTTCGCTCGTCATGAAGGCGAAACCCTGAACCAATCGCCGGATGCCTCGCAACGATTCGCAGAACTGAGGAACGCCCTGGCCGGAGTCCGAGGCCGAGGCACTTGGTCGCGCCAACGCTTAAATGAAAAGCAAACCGTAGGAGACTACGCGCGTTCGTCTTTCTCCACTCGGCTACGATTGAGCGAAATGGCCTTCTGACAACAAAAGTAACAGATCCCGCAAGCAAGGAACATTGGGAATACATACAGGAAATGTTGATATATTTTGTCGATAAGATACAAGCTAGCAAGTCCGCTAATGAGTGCTGCCACCAGCCAGAGAATGGCTTGCCAGTTGAGTCGATTCAAGTCTTTGCTCCGGGTTTGACCGGCGCAGAACTTGCGCGCTCATGGCGTCCGGTCGGATGGTGTGACGTACGTCTGGTTTCACCGCCAGGTTCATCTCAAAAAGCCTGATCGCTCGATCAAGCTTTCCGAGGCGTTCCCTCGGCCCTTTGTCATCTGCTCCGAGAGTGGTCGATCACCGAGTCCTCTCCGCCGGGCATAGCGGCGATCTGTCGATCGATCGACCGCTTCTGGGCGACGTAGTTGAGGTATGACACAAGTGGGATCAGCAGTGCGCCGTAGGCAAACATTCCCCATGTCAAGTTGAATTTGTGCAAACGCCATAAAGTCGTTCGGGCGTCGTCTGGGCTCGCCCAGAAATGGTGTTTGCGCTGAACAACAAAAACGAGTATGCCCGAATACGTGTGGAATTCGACCTCGACTGTGCCCGGTTCGTGGGGGGCCTGATTCCTCACGCCGACGTACGCCCGCCGCTCCGCCGGATGCGGGTACCGAGTTGCCCGCACAGCCAAGATCGCAACTGCCGCGATCAATAGCAATGCGCAGAACGCCATCACCGAGATCACCCATTCCGGCAAGACCACGTTGTTACTCCAGATTTACCTCGGACCGGCACTGCCAAACTGGCGATGATCGCGCCGTCAGAATTCCAGCGACGTCTTTCTTGGCTCGGTTCTAACTTTGACGCTCTCGAACGGATTGAGCTAAGCCGAAGTGCTGATAGATAAATGCGAAGCCCAAAAGGCCGGCCAGCGCACCAAAAAGATACAGGCCGTTTTCCCGCGCCATGCGAAGGCCACGCTGATCAAGATCAGCAAAGCCCCTAACCTCGATCGTCCTCGTGAAGGATTCAAATTCTCCGCTCCCCCCGCGTTGACGGACGTAAATGTTGGCCGTTTGTCGCCGTCGGTCGACTGGGCTAACTGTTGACCAACCCCAAATGGTGAGGCGGAAGGCGATGCGAAGCAATACCGCGGCGATTTTAACTCGTCCCAGCCGCCGATTCGGGACAACGTATGTGCGTTTAGTCGAAGCAACCCATACGGGTCGCGACCTCGTTCCTCCGCGAGACAGTAAGCTGAGCTGCGTGTTCCAAGATTGTTTGACGGTCACGCGTTGATGGTCGATAATCGATTAGATAACAAAGACGTAGAAGCAGGTTGGGAGAACGGAGAATGACGGCCAGATTGCTTGCTCTCATCGAGAAGTCGCGGCACATCGAGATGACGCCCGAGCAAGAGCGGAATCTGGAAATCAGTTTTGCGTTCGGGAATGTTCATTACGAGAATTCCCGGGTGACTCGCGAGATGGTCGAGCGCGCGCTTCCGGAGTCTGAGCCGGGCCGCAGCAACGTGAAGCTGGGTCGCTGAAATGGGTCGCGGTCGCCCATTGTATGAAAGCCGAGCCGCGAAGGATTTATTGGAGGCGAAGAACGGTCGCCTCCAATACCGCCTGATCGAACGCCTTGCGAGCCAGATGGCCGGTGCGCTGAGATTGACTCCCGCGATCGTCAAGTCGCTTCATCGTGCCGCCATAAAAAACATTTACTCGTGTGCTGGGCAATACAGGACGTGGGCCGTGCGGATCCGCGGGTCGGCGCACAAACCTCCCGAGTCCCGATTTGTTGCTGGCCTGGTTGATGAGATGTGCCGCGAGGCAAATTCGAACGAAGACTGGGATGCAGTCAAGGCCTCCGCTTATATGCTTTGGAGGCTGAGTTGGATTCATCCATTTGGCGGCGGGAACGGTCGGACGGCCCGCGCGCTCGCAGAGCTTGCGCTACGGGTGCGATTGAATCATAAACTTCCGGCCAAGATCGCGACGCCCGAACAATATGTGGGACATCGTCGCGAATACGAGGATGCGTTAAAGGACGCAGATGAAGCGTGGTCGCAAGGCGTGCTCGATTTGACCAAACTGGAATCGTTGTTGGGGCACCTTCTGGAAAAGCAGCTTGCCTATCTGGACGACCTGCCCGACCAGCCACAAGACTGAACCTCATCACTACCCGTTCGTCGGCTATTCGTTGTTCTGTTCGGTCGGCTCGGCGAGCGAAAAGACCATCCCGAGGCTCAAGACCCCCAAGCCAACGATCAGGATGACAACTCCCGAGGGCCGCAGGAATGAAAACAAGCCCACGGGCCTGCCGGTGAGGTATCCCAAGGTCCAGAGACCGATACCTGCGATCGCGACGTAAGAACCCGCAAGTGCGATTTTCCGAGAGGGAGACAGTCCGGAGAACCTACCGAGCAGATATCTGGTGATGCCAAGAACTATGCGACCAAGCGCGACGAATAGGCCAACCATTCCAAGGATTGTGTAGCCCAGCCAGGAAAAGAAATCAGTTACACCGGTGGTCGGGGACGATGATTCGGAAACGAGCGTGCGAGCGGATTCCACCCGCAATTCGATGTTTACTCCGAGGTTTTTACCCCGGCCTCCACCGGTCACCTCCAAGATGCGAGCCGAGATCTCACAGCCCTTTTCAAGCGATTCCCGAAGTTCGTCCGCCAATTCTGATCGGACGTACCCGATTTGGAGAGTCCGCGACCCGAAGTGACCTCCTTTTCTCACCCAGACACCCAGGGCGTTCTCGTCGTGTGGGTTGTCGGGCTCTGGTCGAATTTCCAGATCCATTCCAGCGGCGCCAAATCTCTCGATGATCGCCTGGCGCGAGGTACCGTCCGGGTTGTCAAAAGTGACCCCGACGACTTTTGATCTGATCGTCTTCTGGCGGGGTCGTCGGTTGCTGGGCATGGCGGGAACTTGGGCGATTCTCAGACTTATTGGAGACTGGGACACGGCGCCCAATTACGCCATTCGAAATTGCCCGGGGCCACGATGCCCTGTTTGAACCGTCGGAACTCACGGTCTAGTCCGTCTCGTATTTGCGCGAGAAAAGGCGCATTTCCCTGTGATCAAAATCGCCTGACAAGAGTTGTGTCGTCGTTCGTCAGCGCCAAATGGTCGAACTTCGAGTTTTGCGACATCGCGGACCGATTGCTCGGCCGGTTGCCGTGCTTTCTCGGACTATCGCTGTTAGTCGGGTTCTGGCTTCCAATCAGAGGAGCATTTGAAACGCAAGGATTTATGTTGCTTCTACTTCTCGGATCATGTCCGACACGCTATAGTGTTCCCATGTACCCACTACACCGATGTACTGAACGAAAACGCCTTCGGATTTGAGATGACTAGTCAATCACACCCGCCGACAAGCGCTCCGGATAACGCAGTCGCTAAGAGTCTTGGCAAGCCCCGGCGGCGTCAGGAAAACCCCGTTCAAAAGCTGGGCACAAACGAAGGACAGACTCCGAGCGGAGTTCCTCAGGCACCGGTAGTTCTCTCAGTGACGTTCACAACCGAACCGAGAGACTTCCTCCCGACACTTCTGACCCAAACCCTCATCATCCCTGAGAGCCAATCCGCTGAAGGTATCTTGATAGCGTCGATCGCGTTTCCTTGGAGAAACATCCACAAGCTCATCACCGAAAGCCCCAACTTGATTTATGAGATTGATCCTTGGAAATGGGAGGAAATCATTGCTGCGAGCTATCAGGATTCTGGCCTGTTTGACGAAGTGATCCTGACTCGGAGAAGCAACGATGGTGGGAAAGACGTGATCGCCATCAAGAAAGGCTTTGGAGCCATCCGATTTGTCGAATCCGTGAAGAGATACAAGCCCGGGAATGAGGTCACGGCAGATGATGTGCGAGCCTTGGGATGTCTGTTGCTCGATCCGAAGAACTCAAAGGGCATCGTGTCGACAACTTGGAAGTTTGCTCCCAAGATCGAGGAAGATCCTCTGATAAAGCAGTTAGTTCCTTTCCGCCTTGAGCTAGTAAATGGCGAGAAGTTGATTGAGCGGTTCAAGCTATGGTCCAAGCCTGAGCCCTGAGATGTCGTGAGCCCGAATTGGGGACGACGCGGATCAACGCAGAAAAATGTTCCAACTGGTGCGAAGGCTCGTTGTCCTGATTGTCGAATGCTCTTCAGTTACGCGCCTGAGGAAGTCGCAGCGTGCTATGGATCGGATGGAACGGCTCGCGCAGCTAACAACGCTCGGAGGCAATAGCTCGTGATTGACTTGGAGAACATTCCCGAGAACAAGTGCCCATTGTGCGGTACCGACGGAGTCACAAGAGTCGATTCGACGTTCCGGCTCCATGCTGTCGTGAGTGCGCCGATTGACTCGAAGTGCGAGCGATGTGGTGAATTCTCGATCACGGTTGAGGCGTTAGCGAAAGTTGACCAACTGGGAGTAGCCAGCGTTATCTCAGGTATTTCGCGGGAATGGACCGAGCTAGAACGACGACTAGAAATCAACAAAGACAACCTCCAGAGCTTGATCAACCTTGCCCCGAAAACCCTCAAAGAGCGAAAACGCAAGTTCCTCCAATCAATCCTGAGAAAGTATCCACGCTTGGGTGAGCATTGCTATTTCGTGCCAAAGATCGACTATCCACTAGCTCACGTTGGCTCAATCGATGAGTGCAAGTTCATAATTCAAAGCTTGCTAGATGTTGGGCTGATAACGAAGGTCGGCGTGCAAGGCGAGAGGGAGGTATACCTCTTTGCGGCGAAAGGCTGGGAAGAAGCCGAGTCGATCGAAAAACCCGCCGCGCTGAGAGAGAAGGCATTTGTGGCGATGTGGTTCGGCGCTGTCGTTAAGCCCGCATTTCACGAAGGAATAGCGCCAGCGATTGAGGATACTGGCTATCGACCAATCATGCTTGACCTAGAAGAACACTCGGAAAGCATAATTGACCGCATCCTAGCGGAGATAAAAGAGGCACGATTTGTCGTCGCTGATTTCACTGGGCAAAGAGGCGGGGTTTATTTTGAGGCGGGATTTGCTCGTGGACTCGGGTCAAACGTGATCTGGACGTGCCGCAAGGACGATATGGCCAATCGCCATTTTGATATCCAGGGTTTCAACGTGATCGACTGGAGCACACCGGCCGATCTTCGAGAGAGGTTGAGTGCTCGGATTAGGGTAGTCGTCGGATATGGGCCACTTCAAAATCCGGCAACAAGGCGTTGACTGGAACCGAGCACCGAATCACTGCCAGTTTTGATCATTTGGTAAAGGCCATTAGCCTGCGGCCGATTCTGGTGTCTCCTTCGAGCTGCTCATCTAAAGGCCGTCTAGTTCTTTGTCTTGTTCTCGAGGCACGGGTAGACTGGTCGCTAAGCGTCTCATTCGAGTTTTGATTGCGCCCGAGGAGAATGGTGACACATTCCCCCCGGGCTTTCCCTTGGGAGCAAGCACCTCCCGTGGGCACCTGCCAGGGTACGGGAAAGCACACAAGGAACGCTCACGCCATCTACAACGATTCCGAGAGCCCTTCGGAGACATGCTTGCCCTGGAACTGAAAGGCACACACTTGGAGGCTTTCGTAGACGGCTTGAAGGCAAAGAGGCATGCCCTGGACTACGTCCAGAAGCATGTCGTCTCAGAGGCAATAGTGACACCGCAACTTGCCCGCTCAGACTAGCCGGGGCATGGTAGCAATGCTAGTATGGCAGACTACCACTGAGATCCGAGGGGGCGCGATGACTGTCAAATGGAACCAGGTATTTGGGGCATTCCCCCCGGGCGATCTTATTCGGGATGAATTAAAAGAGCGCGGTTGGACGCAGAGGCTACTTGCCGAGAAGATGGGCCGTCCGCTCCAGATCGTGGGCGCAATCATCAACGGAAAGAAAAGCATCACGGCCGAGACTGCGTTGCAGCTACAGCGGGCGTTCGGTGTGTCGGCGACCATGTGGTTGGGCTTGGAATCCGACTGGCAGCTACGCAAGGTATACGATAAGCAGAAAGCCGCGAAGCAGGCGAAAAGAAAAGCCGCAGCCGGCCCGACAATTGGGCTCAAAAACCGCCCGACATCTCGACCAGCGCTACCCAAATCTTCCGGTGCTACGAAGGACAAAGTTGTTGCAAAGTCCGTATTGAAGATTCGTGGCGCCTCGGTGAAGTGAGACCGGCCACCTGAAAGGGCACCTTGCGATGTCTCGTCTTCGATTCCGATTATCAATCTGGCGGGACGACAGATGATCGGGCAAGGCAACACGTCCGGTACGCTCGGAGTCGCGAGTAAAACTCGTCGCACGATCACGATCACCGGCCATGACCGGATTGTGCCGGATTCAGCGTCCACCGTGGAGGCTCGACCCGGCACAACGTCAAGCGGACGAAGTCAGACGAGCGACGTAAGTGCCTTGCTGTTGAGTTTATAACGGAGAGGACAGAACGGCAATTGAACTTTTTATTGCTGGGTTAAGGGGCTGGGGCACTGAATTGCGGCGAATTCTCGACACTTCGGCGGATGAGAGGTGACCGGAAGATCGACTCCGCCCCGCAGCCGAAGTGCGGCATCAACTCTCGGAAACCTACCTGCGTTCCCGGTTTGGGCAGCGACTTGTTCGGCCCGCCTCACATCGTTTCGTACGAGATCCACTCCGGCGTTTCTTTGCCGCAACCACAACACTTGATCGCCATGCTAAACCAACCAAAACCATCCGGCCAGAGATTTTCGTCAAACTCACCGTCTGACTCGGACATGAAGTCCTCCTTACCCTCTGTCTGAATTTGAACAGATGCTTCGTGTTCGTTTCGCCCACAGGAAAGACATTTCCATGGCAAGAGCGACGGACGTGGCAAGGATGCCTTTTTCGCGTCGTGACAGACAAACCCATTCCACCCGTGGAAATCACTGTCCAAAAGCAAGTGTTCCGATTTGCAAGCGGCACAACGGGCTTTAACCAAGAAGAAGAACTTTCCTCCGATTTCAGCCGTGCAGGGGATGGTTTCTCCCTGATATTCGTGCGTTTGGCCGGGAAATAACAAATCAAACTTCAATGATCCGCACGGGCAACGGACAACTGCATCAAGCGGCGATTCGTCAATCACGGCATCTTTTGGGACAACGCAACCGTTCAAATGTGTTGGAACTGGCATCATATGGCAAATCACCAAAGGGCCGAACCTGGTCTCTCTGAGTCGGATGCATTGAGAATACCAGACGTCGTCTGTGAATCCATCAATACAGGCTCATTGGGATGCGTTGAATTCGACCGCTCAAATTCCCAATCAGTCGCACGGCAAGGGCTGCCGGCCAAACCAACGCAACCGCATTATGAATGCAATGCCACTGCAATACAAGCGGAGAGGGGGGGATTCGAACCCCCGAGACCGGTTTCCCAGCCTAACGGTTTAGCAAACCGTCGCTATCGACCACTCAGCCACCTCTCCTGGTCGGGGAGACTTTGAGAGCGTTTTCCCCGATGATTTTCCTATCGGAACGTACCAAAGCGGGCACGACTCAGTCAATGATGCACTATGCTGGTGCGACATTGCGAACTTGCTGGTCAAATGTGAATCGCTCGACCATCCACAGCCAGCGCCGCCTCGCGGGTGGCTTCGGACATTGTCGGGTGGGCGTGGCAGGTGCGCGCGATGTCCTCGGCACTGCCGCCGAATTCCATCACCGTTACTGCCTCGGCGATCATTTCCGCGGCTCGGGCGCCCAGGATGTGCACACCCAGCACCTTGTCTGTTGCCGCGTCGGCCAGGATTTTTACTGCGCCCTCGGTTTCGTCCATTGCCTTGGCCCGGCCGTTGGCCACGAACGGGAACTTGCCGACGCGATAGTTCAGGCCGCGTTCTTTCGCTTGCTCTTCCGAGAGGCCCACACTCGCCAGCTCGGGCCAGGTGTAGATGACGCCCGGGACCGTGTTGTAGTCGACGTGCCCTAACTTGCCGGCCAGCAGCTCGCTGAACGCGATTCCCTCGTCCTCGGCCTTGTGCGCGAGCATCGGGCCTTCAATCAAGTCGCCGATCGCCGAGATCGTCGCCACGCTGGTGCGGAATCGGGCGTCCACGGGTACTTTGCCGGTCTTGGCGTCGACCGAGACACCGACTTCCGCCAGGCCTAGGCCCTCCGTCAGCGGGCGACGGCCCACGGCTACCAGCACCCGCTCGCACTCGAATGAGTGGCGCTTCCGTCTTTCTTCTCGGCGCGCACGCTCACACGCGTGCCTTCGATCGAGACGCCCGTCACCTTCGTCTCCAGGTGAAACTCGAGTCCCTGCTTGACCAGGCTTTTCTTGAGCTGCTCGCCCATCTCGGCGTCGGCCGACGGTACGATGCGCGGCAGGAATTCCAGCACCGTTACCTTCGAGCCCAGCCGCTTCCATACCGAGCCCAGCTCCAGGCCGATAAAGCCCGCTCCCACCACGACCAGGTGGTTGGGAACCCGCGCGAAACTGAGGGCGCCGGTGGAATCAACGACGGTGGTTCCGTCGAATGGCAGAAACGGCAGCGAAACCGGCACGGAACCGGTCGCCAGAAGAATGTGTCCCGCACTTAGCTCGGCACGGCCGCCCCCCTCGTTGAGTGCTACCTCAACCGTCTGGGGCGAGCTGAGCCGCGCGGTGCCGGTGAAGACTTCGATCCGGTTCTTCTTGAACAGGTGGCGAACGCCGTCGGTCAGATCCTTGACCACCTTGTCCTTCCGGTTGAGCATCGCCCGCAGGTCGAGCGTCAGGCCGTCGAATGAGATTCCGTGGCGCTTGAAGCGCTCCTTGGCGAGGTGATAAAGCTCGCTCGAGTCGAGCATCGCCTTGCTGGGTATGCAGCCGACGTTCAGGCACGTGCCCCCGAGCGTGGGTCTCTTTTCAACGGAGGCGACCTTCATGCCGAGCTGCGCTGCACGAATGGCCGCCACGTAACCACCGGGGCCGGCCCCGATGACGATCAGGTCGAACTGTGAGGACACCATGAACTCCTACTTGGTTCATAAGTCGAGCATCATGCGCTCGGGGCTCTCGATGCAATCCTTGATGCGAACCAGAAAACTCACGGCTTCGCGGCCGTCGATCAAACGATGATCGTATGACAGAGCAAGGTACATCATAGGCCGGACCACAATCTCGTCGTCGACGACGACCGGCCGCTTCTTGATGGCGTGCATGCCCAGGATCGCACTCTGGGGCGGGTTCAGGATCGGGGTCGAGAGCAGCGACCCGAACGTGCCGCCGTTGGTGATCGTGAACGTGCCGCCTTGCAGGTCGTCGACGGCAATTGTACCGTCGCGAGCCTTGGCCGCATACTGGGCGATGGTCTGCTCGATCGAGGCAAATGATCGATCGGCGGCGGAGCGGATCACGGGAACCAGGAGGCCGCGATCGGTGCTGACGGCGACGCCGATGTCGTGGAAGTTGTGATACACGATTTCATTGCCATCGATGCGGGCATTGACTTTCGGAAATGCCTTGAGGGCATCGATCGATGCCTTGACGAAGAATGACATGAACCCCAGCGAGACGCCGTGCTTCTTCTGGAACGGGTCCTTGTAGAGGGTGCGAAGCGCGATCACACGCGACATGTCGACTTCGTTGAACGTGGTGAGGATTGCGGCGGTTTGCTGCACCTCGACCAAGCGCTGGGCGATGCGGCTGCGGAGGAGACTCATGCGCTCGCGGGTTTCGCGGGGCGTTGCGGAGGAAGGCTCCGCGGGAGGCTTTTCGGGCGGCGCCGGTGCTTTGATTGGGCTTTCGGAGGCCGGGGTGGTTTGGGTCGCGGGCGCCTGGAGGTAGGCCAGCACGTCGCCCTTGGTGATGCGGCCGCCGGGTCCTGTGGCGGGGACTTGCGAGACGTCGACCTTTTCTTCGCTGGCCAGCCGGCGGACGGCCGGCGAAAGCGGCGGACTGGAGGGAGGAGCAGTCGCGTGTGCGGGCTCGGCGGCGCGTGGCTTATCATCCTGGGCGGCGGCCGGGGTGGATTCGGCCGGGTCGATGGTTGCCACGGTGGCGCCCACGGCGACGGTTTCTCCTTCACGCACTTTGATTCGCAGCACGCCGGAGCCGCCGGCGGGGATGTCGCTGGTGGCCTTGTCGGTTTCCAGCTCGAATAGGGGCTCGCCGGCCCGGACGAGGGAGCCGTCGGGCTTGTGCCAGCGCGAGGATTCCCTCGGAGATGGACTCGCCGACGGAGGGAACGGTGACGGGAACAGAGGGCATGGCTAGGTCACTCCCGGCTTGGCGCTCTTGGCGGCCTTTTGCTGAATGCGCGAGGCGGAGACCAGGTGAGGCACGGGCAGGCCGACGGCGGCTTCGACGATCTCGGCTTGCTCGCGGTCGTGAACGAGCTTCGACCCGGTGGCGGGGCTGGCGCTTGCATCCCGGCCGACGTACTGCGCCGGCGCGCCCAGGAGCTCTTCCAGGCGGGGAGCGGCGAACGTCCAGGCTCCCATGTTCTGGGATTCTTCCTGCACCCAGACCCATTCGCGGGCGGAAGGGTAACGCTTGACGACGGTCTTCAACAGGTCGCTGGGCCAGGGGTAGAGCTGTTCGATGCGGACGATGGCGACGTCGCGCTGGCCGGAGACGGCGGCTCGCCGGGCGGCCAGGTCGTAGTACACCTTGCCCGAGCAGAACAGCACGCGGCGCGCGCGTTCGGGCGCGGCCGGGTCGTCGATCACATCGTGAAAATGGCCCACGGTCAATTGATCAAGCGGAGAGACAGCCTGCTTGTGGCGGAGGAGGCTCTTGGGCGTCATGACGACGAGCGGCTTGCGGAAGTTGCGCCGGACCTGGCGGCGGAGCAGGTGGAAGTATTGCGCCGGGGTCGAGGGAACGGTCACCTGGATGTTTTCTTCGGCGCAGAGCTGGAGAAACCGTTCCAGGCGTGCGCTTGAGTGTTCGGGCCCCTGCCCTTCGTAGCCGTGGGGCAGGAGCATCACGAGGCCGCTGGCCCGGCCCCATTTGGACTCGCCGGGTGCGATGAACTGGTCGATGATCACCTGCGCGCCGTTGGCGAAATCGCCGAACTGGGCCTCCCACATGATAAGCATGTGGGGCTCATCGAGGGAGTAACCGTAATCGAAGCCGAGGACGGCGGCTTCGGAGAGCAGGCTGTCGTAAACGCAGAATTCGGCCTGGTTTTCTTTGAGGTGGTTGAGGGGGATAAGGCGATCTTCGGTCTGCGTGTCGACCATGACGGCATGGCGCTGGCTGAAGGTGCCGCGGCGGCTGTCCTGGCCGCTCAAGCGAACGGGGGTGTCTTGCCACAGGAGCGAGCCGATGGCCAGGGCCTCGGCGAAGGCCCAGTCGAGAGGCTCGCGGGCCTCGAAGGTCTTCTGGCGGGCGGCGAGGAGCCGGGCGAGCTTGGGATGGACCGAGAAGCCCGGGGGAACCGCGATCATTTTTTCGGTGAGCGTTCGCAGCGTTTCGATCGCGACTCCGGTCTCGACGGGCGCGAAGGAGAAACTGGGCGACATGCCCGACCAGGCCCCGCTGAAGCCGCGGTTGGGCTGTGGCTCGCCCGCGCCGCGCTTGACTTCTTCCAGGACCTGCTGCATTTTCTCGGGGAACATCTCGGCTATTGTCTCGGACTCCTGGCTCGAGAGCTCGCCGGTGAGGACGAGCTGCTCGGTGTAGAGCTCGCGGATGCTCAAGCGATCCTTGATCTTTTCGCACATGATCGGCTGGGTGAACGCCGGCTCGTCGCCCTCGTTGTGCCCGTGGCGGCGGTAGCAGAACATGTCGATGACCACGTCCTTGCCGAAGGCTTGCCGGAAATCGAGAGCCAGCTCGGCGACGTAGACGACGGCTTCTGGGTCCTCGCCGTTGACGTGGAAGATGGGCACCTCGATCATCTTGGCCACGTCGGTGCAGTAACGGGTCGACCGGCCTTCGGTGGGGGCCGTCGTGAAACCGATCTGGTTGTTCACGACGATGTGGATCGTTCCGCCCGTGCGATAACCGGGCAGTTGAGAGAGGTTCAGGGTCTCGGCCACAAGCCCCTGCCCTGCAAAGGCCGCATCGCCGTGAATGAGCACGGGGATGCCCAGCCGGCGATCCTTGTCCTTGAACCGGCGCTGCTTGGCGCGGACGCGGCCTTCTACGACCGGGTTGACGGCTTCGAGGTGGCTCGGGTTGGCCGAAAGGGAGAGATGGACGGTGTGCTTGTCGGAAGTGACATGCTCGGCGGAGAAGCCGAGGTGGTACTTGACGTCGCCGTCACCGCCGACGGTCTCGGGGAGGTGGTCGCCTTCGAACTCGTTGAAGATCATTCCGTAGGGTTTGTCGAGAATGTTGGCCAGGACGTTCAACCGGCCGCGGTGGGGCATGCCGATGACGATTTCGCGGACTCCGCTGCCGCCGGCGCGCTCGATGACGGCGTCGAGCATCGGGATCAGCATCTCGCCCCCCTCGAGCGAGAACCGCTTTTGACCGACGTAGTGGTCTTGCAAGAAGGTCTCGAACAGCTCGGCGGCGTTCAGCTTGTAGATGATGCGCCGCTTTTTCTTGGCGTCGAGCCGGGGGCGGTTCCGAGGCGGCTCCATCCGGTCCAGCAGCCAGCGACGGATGCCCGCGTCGGGGATGTGCATGAACTCGACGCCGATCGTGCGGCAATAGGTTTCACGCAGAATGGCGATCAGCTCGTCAAGCGTGGAATAACCCGCGTCGCTGAGCTTGTTGTAGAAAACGCGGCTTCAGGTCGGCCTCGGTGAGCCCGAAGGCGGCGGGCTCGAGCAGGTCGAACGTCTTGTTCCGCGGCTTCAATTTCAGGGGGTCGAGATCGGCCAGGTAGTGACCGAACTCGCGGTAGGCGTCGACCAAGCGCGTGACGGCGGCCTGCGCCGCGCGGCATCCAGATCGAGGCGATCGCTTGTCGCCGTCCGGGGCTCTAGCCCTAACTCATATCCTTCAAAGAAAATGCGCCACGAAGCGTCAACTGAGGACGGGTCATTCTTCCAGCGCGCGTGGTAGTCTTCGATCAGGCTCAGGTTGGCCGGGCTGGCGAAACTTGCTCGTTCCATGGTGAGGTGCCTTTTGCCGCCTTTGACGTTCTTGCGAGAACGAAGGCGATCCGACGGACGCTGGTTTTCACTGGATTTTGCTCCGCGGTGCGGGGCCTTACGGGCAACGCGGCGGGAGCCGATTGATTGATTATAGCTCAGACCTTTCAGAACCGCTCGATCCAGTGCCGGTTCGCGAATTTCTCAGCGAGGAGGGACTGCATGAGCTCGGGCGGCACGAGTGGTGCTGCGAGCGGAGTGGCGTTTGCGGAAAATGCGTGGCGGATGGCATTTGCCAGTGGTTCGCGAGGCAGCGCCAGGTTGACGAGGAAGTTTGCGTGCGACCGGCCGGCGCGATACTCGGGCTGGCGAGGCGGCATTTTGAGGTATCGGCTGATGCGCTCGATCGGGAAATCAAAGAGGATCGAGCAGTGCACCATGAACCAGTTCTGGAGCCGGCGCTGGGCGCTGCCGCCAAATTTGCGGCCCTCGATCACCAGGTCACCGCTGCCGAGCACGTCGACGGCGGGCAGGGCGCGGCGAAGAGCCGCCGCGATCTGTTCGAGGACGTAGGAGTGGGCCAGGTCGACGCGTGAAAGCCCGGGTGCGGCGTCTTCGGGCATGATCACGGTGGCGCAGAGGACTCCGGGACCGACCAGGACCGTTCCACCGCCACTGGACCGGCGGAGGATCGGTACCTCGCCGGAATCACGTACGGCTTGAAACACCTCGTCGGCCAAGCGGCGGGAAGCTCCCAGCACGATGGCGAATTCGGGTGGATCCCAGAGCCGGACGAGTGCGCTGCCTCGTCCGGCATCGGCCTCGATCAGAAGTGCTTCGTCGAGCGCGAGATTTGCGGCGACGGTGGGCAGGGAGAGATCGAGGAATTGCATTTCAAGCAGACAGAATCAGAAGCCTGCATCGTCTTTGCGGAAGTCTTTGTGGCAGTCGGCGCAGGCGTTCGTGATCTTGGCGAACGCGTCTTTGGCGTCTTCCCATTTGGCATCCGACTTGGCCGCGACCTTGCCGAGCTCTTCGCACGTCTTGATGAAATCGTCCATGTAGGTATCCCACTTCTTTTCGGGCTCGGCGACATCCTTGGCCTTCTTCACGGCATCCTTGATTTTCTTGGCGTCCTTGGCGAGTGTGACCAGTTCCTTGGCGCTTTTTTCGACGTCCTTCTGGTTCTTGACGAAGGTCTCCCGCTTCCGCACGGCCTTTTTAATGATGGTGTTGTGCTTGTTCACTTTTTCCATGATCTTCTCGAGCGGCTTCTCGTCGTCGTCGTCGGCCCGGGAGAGGCTGGGGACGACCAGAACGGCGATCCCGAACAGCACGCCGGCGCTAAGGGCGAAAGCAAGGCATTTCCGGAACATTGTGCAAAGTCTCCATCGCGGTGGGGAAAAAGCATCGACGGCAGGTGGTTCGTCGATGGCGGGCGGACCACGGCCAAGTGGCGGGCCTCTCTACGCTGCTTAAAAGATATCCGGGGTCACCCGCAGGTTCAAGGACCGATGAGGCTCGCTTGCTTTTCAACGGCCGGCGCACGCCGTAAGATGATGTGCCGAAAGCCGATCGCGAGCCTTCTGGGCGAACCCAAGCCGGTAGCGGCGGGCGGGACGTGGCTGGTGCGCGATGCACTCATGATTTCGATTTGCCGGCGAAACAGCAGACTTATGAATGAACCTTTGAACTATCGCTCGGCCGGGGTGAATCTCGAGACGTATGCGGATACGATCTCGCGAATCGGGCCTCATTTGCGGCGCACGTACACGCCGCGGGTGATTGACTGGAAGAACGGGTTTGCCGGTCTTTTCCGGCTGGACGACCAGATCGGGCTGCTTTCGCGCGCCTATCGCGACCCTGTGCTGGTGGCCTCGACCGACGGGGTTGGCACCAAGCTCAAGCTGGCCTTTGCCACGGGGCGGCACCGGACGGTGGGAATCGACCTGGTGGCGATGTCGGTGAACGATTGTCTGTGTGCCGGCGCCGAGCCGCTGTTCTTTCTGGATTACGTGGCGATGGGCCGGGACGATCCGGAGCTGACGAGCCAGATCGTGGCCGGAATCAGCGACGCGTGCATCGAGGCGGACTGCGCATTGCTGGGGGGTGAAACGGCGATTCTGCCCGAATTCTACAAGGAAGGGGAGTACGACCTGGCCGGGTTTTGTGTGGGTGTGGTCGAGCGGAAGCATATTGTCAACGGCAGCGAGATCAGGGTGGGAGACAAGGTGATCGGACTGGCGAGCTCCGGTCTGCATTCGAATGGCTACAGCCTGGCGCGGAAGATCGTCTTCGAGCACGCCGGCCTGGCGGCCGATACGTTCGTGCCGGAGCTGGGCAGGACGGTTGCGGACGAGCTGCTCGAGCCCACCCGGCTGTATGTGCGGGCCGTCAAGACGGTGTATCGGCCTTATCGAGTCAAGCGCATCGTGCACGGGATTGCCCACATCACCGGGGGGGGACTGGTGGAGAACCTGCCGCGCATCCTGCCGGAAGGCCACGGGATCTTGCTGCGCCGAGGGTCGTGGACCGTGCCCAAGGTTTTCCCCTGGCTGCAAGCGCTGGGATCTGTCGAGGGGGCTGAGATGGATCGCGTGTTCAACATGGGCATCGGTCTGGTGATCGTGGTCGCCGAGCATTTCGCGGAGGCGATCGTGCGGCGGCTCTCGCGTCGCTTGAAGATTGCATGCTGGATCATCGGGGAGGTTGTCCCGGGGGAGCGGGCGGTCTGCTGGCAAGGGTAGGATCGTCTATGGGCGTGTGATTGTAAGCGTTGCACGGGCCAGGCATTCCGGGTAAGCTATTGGGTCCATCTTGACGCCGTTTGCTGGTGGCCGCCTTGGGCGGCGGCACTGGTGAGATGGAGCGACGGCATCCGTCTACTTGACGAGAGATCGGTTGAACGTGGATACGACTGTTTCGCCTCCGGAACCACACCTGCCGACCCCGCCCCTGGACATCGAGGACGAGCTCAAGGAGAGCTACCTCAATTACGCGATGTCCGTCATCATCAGCCGGGCCTTGCCGGACGTGCGCGATGGGCTCAAGCCATCGCAGCGACGGATCCTGGTGGCGATGCGCGACCTGGGGTTGAACCCGGGCGGCGCCACCAGCAAGTGCGCGGGTATCGTCGGCGAGACGATGAAGCGGTATCACCCGCACGGGGAAAATTCGATCTATCCCACGCTCACGCGCATGGGGCAGTGGTGGAACTCGCGGCACTTGCTGGTGAGCCCGCAGGGCAACTTCGGCAGCATTCACGGTCTGCCGCCGGCGGCGATGCGGTACACGGAGGCGAAGCTCTCGCCGGTGGCCGCCGAGATGCTCGAGGACATCCAGCTCGACACGGTCGATTTTCAGCCGAATTACGACGAGAAGTATCAAGAGCCGCGGGTGCTGCCGGGGAAATTCCCCAACTTGCTGGTGAACGGCTCGGGGGGCATCGCGGTGGGGATGGCGACGTCGATGCCGCCTCACAACCTGGGAGAAGTTTGCGACGCGCTGGTTGCCTATATTGACGACCCCACGATTGATCTCGAAACGGCGATGCAGCACTTGCCCGGGCCGGATTTTCCGACCGGTGCCACCCTTTGCGGGCGGATGGGCATCAAGGAAGCGTACATGACCGGTCGTGGCCGGGTGGTGATCCGCGCCAAGTACGAGGTTGAAGAGCTGAAGGACGGCCGGAGCCAGATCGCCTTTCTTGAGATTCCGTACCAGCTCACCAAGGAGATGATGCTCAAGAAGCTGGCGGAGCTGGTGAACAGCGGGCGGATCACCGGGGTGTCGAACATCGACGACTTCAGCGACCGCAAGCAGCCCGTGAGGATTGTCGTCACGGTGAAGAAGGGCGAAGACCCGAACGTGGTCTTGAACCAGCTCTACGAGTATTCGCCGCTGCAGGATACGTTCAGCATCATCATGCTGGCGCTTGTGAACGGGCGGCCCAGGACCTTGCCGCTCCTGGAGCTCTTGCGTCTGTTCGTCGAGCATCGCATCAATGTGATCAGGCGGCGCACTCAGCATCAGCTTCGCCAGGCGCGGGCGCGGCGCACGTCATTGAAGGGCTTTTGATCGCGCTCAACTATATTGACGAGATCATCCGCGTGATCCGGAGCTCGGCCAACCCGCCGGAGGCGCGCACGCGGCTGATGGGAATCGCGGTGTCGGCCGAGATCCTCAAGCTGCGGCTCAACGACCCCGAGGCCAAGGAATCAACGGGGCTGACCCGGAACCAGGCGGATGCGATCCTCTCGATGCAGTTGCAGCGTTTGACCGGACTCGAGGCCGACAAGCTTGCGGAGGAATACGCCGGACTCAAGGCGAACATCGCCAACTACGTGGCGATCCTGACTGATGAACAGAAGATCCGCGACATGGTGCGAGCGGACCTGATCGAGATGAAGAACAAGTACGCCGACGCGCGGCGAAGCGTCATCTCGGACGAGGAAGTGGGCGACTATGACAAGGAAGCGCTGATCCGCGAAGAGAACATGGTCGTGACGGTGACCCACGACGGTTACATCAAGCGACTTCCGCCCAGCACCTACCGCGCCCAGGGGCGGGGAGGCCGTGGAATCACCGCGACCAACACGAAGGAGGGCGATTTCCTCGAGCACATGTTCGTTGCGCTTACACACGATTATATTCTGTTCTTCACCGACAAGGGGAAGGTTTACTGGCTCAAGGTTTACGATGTGCCGATCGCGACGCGGACCGCCGGTGGCAGGGCGATCGTGAACTTGCTGCAGCTTGGTGAAGGCGAGCGGATCACGGGGATGGTGCCGGTGCGGGAGTTTCGCGAGGACGAGTGCCTGCTGATGGTGACGCGGCGGGGAACGGTCAAGAAGACGGAGCTGGTTGCATTCAAGCGGCCGCTGGGGCGGGGCATCATTGCGCTGGGGCTCGAGGAAAACGACGAGCTGATCGGAGTGGCGCGGGTGAAGGCCGGCGACCACGTGATTCTCTCGACCCGCGAGGGAATGTCGATTCGATTCGACGAGGCGCGGGTGCGTGCCATGGGGCGGCCGGCTTACGGCGTCAAGGGGATCGAACTGGCCGAAGGCGACCTGGTGATCGGCATGGTGGTCGCCAACGGCGACGACGACCCCGCCAGCCTTCTGACCGTTTGCGCCAACGGCTACGGGAAACGCACGCTGCTGACGGAATACCGATCACAGAATCGCGGTGGCAAGGGTCTCATCGACATCCAGACCACCGAGCGAAACGGGCCGGTCGTGGCCGTCTGCAAGGTGACCGAGGAGGACGAGGTCATGCTCTCGACCAGCGGCGGCATGGGCATTCGCACCCCCCTCTCCACCACGCGGACTATCGGCCGGAACACGCAGGGCGTTCGGTTGATCAAGCTCGACGAAGGCGACGTCGTCAGCAGCCTGGCGAAACTGCCCGAGGACGAGCTCGGCGACTCGGCCGATCTAGCCCCGGCCGGTCCGTTCGAACCGACCGAGGTTTCGAATGGCGATTCCGAGTCGGGCAGCAACGGAGAGGTCACGCTGGAAGCGGACGAGAATGCGGGTGACACGATCGAAGAGGGCGAGATCGAGCCCGGCGAGGATCAGGACTCGGGCGCGGAAGATGAAGAGTGACGCGGCTGCCGGAGAATTTCCGGCGGGCCGCGTCTGTGGTGTTCTCGATCGTGTGGTGCCCGAGAGCTACGTCACTGGAGGATTGCCTGATAGAGGGGCGCCACACTGGGCGCATCGGAGAGCGCGGCGACGGTCGGAAGCTGCGCCACGGGCAGGAAGCCCTCGACAAGGCCGTACGTCGCACTGCTATCGGTGATTTGCATCCCCGCGCTTTGGAGCGCGGTCACGAGCGTATTGAAGTCGGCGGGGTTGCTGTCTTTCACGGTGATTCCGACGCTTGTTCCTTGGATCTGGACGAGGGTGGCGCCGTCGGTCACCGGGATGTCGGCCGGAAAGTCCGAAGGATCGGCTTCATAAGCGGCGTAGATGACGGCGAGGGCTGGCGACACGTTGTCCGGAAGACTGGTTGCGGCTGGAGATGCCGTGCCGCCTGTGGCCGAGCTGGGGGATTGGGCGGCGGCAGCGGACTGGGGAGCAGTCTGGCCCGACTCGAATGTTATGGGTGGCCACGGGGCGATCGGGTGGCGCGGCCGCACGGGCGCGATTGGATCGGCGACAGGGGTACCCTGGGGAGTGACTGAGACTTGGGCCGTCGCTGCGGCTGGTTGCACAGGTGGGGCAGAAGCGATTGCCGCAGCCGTCGCGTGCGCCGCATCGATTCGCGCGAGCCGCGCCTCCTGCACGGCCATGCGGCCCTCGGTGCGAGCGATATGTCGGGTAAGGAATCTCTGTTCCCGACTTCCGGGTGTGGCGGTCGCGAGCGAGACTTCCCACCGAGCGACCTGGTGACGATTCCACCCTGAGCTCGGCGGCCAGCGTCGCCGCAGCAGTCGCCGTTGGTGCAAGTCTCGAATCCAGGTTTTCGAGGGTCGGACGAGTCGTCCGGAGCTGTCTCTGATCTCGATGCATAGTCATGATTGGCCTCCGATTGGCTGGATCTCATGTTTCAGGCGACTCATGGTGTTCTCAGGAACGCAACCGGCGTGCCAAAACCCAATGCGATCTCGCGGTGGGAGCGAGCATGCACCGAGCTGATCTGGGATTGAGCACGGTGGCTTCTTACAATGGATGGGGTTGTGCTGGAGCGCCGGAGCGGGCATGGGGCGTGTGTGAGAGCGAGGAAATCCCTTCGCGGAGCGAAGGGCGACGATGTAAATGGAGCGGGCGTGCGAGCAAGGGAGCCATTGTGATCGATCGTCTGTCGGTTCTCTGCTTTGCGGGGACGTATGGTCTGGCGCTACTGGCCGAGGCTGCGAGGTTCTTCGTGCGCGGCGCGGCGCGCTGGTACGCGGCGGCGGGCTTGATGGCTCTGGGGTGGGTGGTTCAGACAGCGTTCCTGGCCAATCTCGCATTCAAGAATCCGTCGATCCTCGTGACCACGCCGTTCGAGTCGGTGATGTTGTTATCGTGGATCGTGGCACTGATCGGGCTGTACCTGATGGTTCGCGCTCCCAGGCCGGTGGCGGTGGGGATCTTCGTGCTGCCGATCGTGCTGGGCCTGGTGGTTGTCGCAGGCTGGTTCGCGCCGCGTGAATCGAGCTGGCAGGAATGGGGAGGCAGAATCGCATTCTGGGGGACCGTGCACGGGGTTTTCCTGCTGGGCGGGGCGGTCTTTGCGTGCGTCGCGTTCGCGGCCGGTGTGATGTACCTGGTGCAGAACAGGCGGCTCAAAGCGAAACGGCCCTCGCGAATCGGTCTGGTGCTGCCCAGTCTCGAGCAGTCGGAACGGATCAACCGAGGCGCGATCACGATCGCGTTTCCACTCCTGACTTTCGGGCTGTTGATTGGAATGATCCTGAGCCTCAGTGCGCGAGGGACCGCTGGCGGGGTTGTTCCGGCGCACACGCTTGCGTGGACCGATCCCAAGGTTGTCAGCGCGCTCGTCATGTGGTTCGTCTTCGCGGTGCTCTTGCATGCGAGATTCCGCCCGGAGATGCGCGGCAGAAGCGTGATGGTGCTTTCGATCGTGGCCTTTGCGTTGCTGGTTTTCACCTGGATTGGCGTCGACGCGCTTCTGCCCACCGCTCACGGCGCGAGCGGGACTTCGACCACCCAGAGGATCGTATCGCCGTGAGACTGCTGGCTCTGGGGGTAGATCACCATTCGGCACCAGCGGCGGTCCGGGAGGCACTGGCCTTCGACGCCGTCAAGTACGGCAAGGGCCTCGGACTGCTTGCCGCGGCGTTCCCGGGCAATGAGTTCGTTGTCCTGTCGACGTGCAACCGGGTCGAGATTTACGTCGCGGGGGGCCCCGAACGGATTCCCGACGTCGACGCTTTGACCGAGATGCTCGTCGAGCTGCACGGCGTCAATGCCGATCTGTTTTCCAGCCACATGGTCAGCTATCACGACGATGGGGTGGTGAACCATTTATTCCGGGTGGCCGCCAGCCTGGAGAGCCTCGTCCTGGGCGAGGGACAGATCCTGGGCCAGGTTCGCGAGGCCTATCGCACGGCGGTGGAGTGCCGGACTGTGGGCCCGGTGTTCCACGCGGTGTTTCAGGCCGCGCTGCGAGTCGGCAAGCTGGTGCGCGAGCGCACGGGGATGGATCAGGGCAAGCTGTCGGTGGCGAGCGTGGCGGTCGACCTTGCCAAGGAGGTTTTTGACTCGTTTGCCGACAAGACCGTGCTGGTGATCGGGGCCGGCAAGATGGGCGAGCTGACGTTGCAGCACTTGAAAGGACTCGCGCCGGGCCGGATCCTGGTCACCAATCGAAACGCCGAGAGAGCCGAGGAAACCGCTGCGCGGTGGAACGGCCGCGCCGTGCCTTTTGAACAGCTCGAGAAGGCGCTTGTCGATGCCGACCTGGTGATCAGCACGACCGCGGCCACGGAGCCGATCGTGACGCTCGACCAGTACGTCCGGGTGCAGCGCGGGCGGCGGAACCGTCTTTCGTTGATTCTGGACATCGCATTTCCTCGCGACTTCGACCCGCGGATCGGCAGCCTCGACCAGGTGATGCTGTACCATATCGACGAGCTGCGTGCGCAGGCCGAGCAGAACCGGCTTTTGAGGCAGAAGGGGATTGACCCGGCTCAGGCAATCATCGAGCGTGAAGCGACCGTTTGCTGTGCCCAGTTGCGCCATCAGCGCGACGTGGGATTGCTGCTCGAGCAACTGGGTAATCACGCCGACCAGATCCGCGGGCGCGAGCTGGCGGCGCTCTTCTCCAGCCGGCCGGATTTGAGCGAAGCGGACCGCGAGGCCATTGCGCACATGGCGACCCGCCTGCAGAACCAGTTCCTCCATCACCCCAGGGCGGCCGTGCGCTCGGCCGTGACCGAGCCGGGGCCTGACCACGGGCATCCGCACCCCGTGCTGGCATTCGTGCGTCAGATCTTCGGCCTGGGGGAACGATCACCGAGCTCGCAGAAGAAGATTCAAGGCCAACAAGAACCGACGGGGTGATCTGACCATGCCGACCTTCGTCCTGACAGATGCGTCGAACGAGCATTGGGTCGACTCGAAGGAGATCGACCCGCCGGCCCTGGGCCTGGGTGAGACCCAGCCGTTCTCGATCAAGAAACACACCTTGAGGGGCGGGCGGCGCGAAGGCGTCGACCTGATTGTCGTCGACAACGGCGCGCTGCGGTTTGCGGTCGTGCCGACCAGGGGCATGGGTCTCTGGAAAGGTTGGTATGAGGGAAACCGGCTGGGCTGGGACTCACCGATCGGCGATGGTCCGGTGAACCCCGCGTTCGTGAACTTAGTTGCGCACGGGGGCCTGGGCTGGCTCGAGGGCTTTGACGAGCTGCTGGCACGCTGCGGACTGGAGAACAATGGGGCACCGTTCGAGGTGGAGACGGTGAAGCCCGACGGCTCCAAGAGTCATACGACGTTCGGGCTGCACGGGCGGATCGCGAATATTCCCGCGTCATACGTGGCGGTGCACGTGGCGGCGGAGCCGCCCCACGCGATCACGGTGGAAGGGCACGTCGAGGAGACGCGCGTCTTCGGGCCGCAGATCCGGATGAAGACAATGATCATGACCGTGCCGGGCTCGAACGGGCTGGTGGTGCGAGACGAGTTCGAGAACCTGAAGGACGGGCCGGTCGAGATGCAGGTCTTGTACCACTGGAACTTCGGCCCTCCGTTTCTGGACTCGGGCGCGCGGTTTGTGGCCCCGATCGAGTCGGTGACTCCCCGGGACGCGACTGCCGGGCGGGCGCTCGAGCGATTTGACGTTTACGAGGGTCCGAAACCGGGCTTCGCCGAAGAGGTTTATTACTTCAAGCTGCATGATGCCCACGCCTCCGGAGGCAAGACCAAGGTCATGCTTCGAAATCGGGAGGGGGATAAGGGCGTGGTGCTCGAGTTCCGGAACGATCAGCTTCCGGCCTTCACGCTGTGGAAGAACACGGCGGGGCTGCGCGACGGGTATGTCACGGGGCTGGAGCCGGGGACAAACTATCCCAACCCGCGGCCTTTTGAGCAGGCGCGAAATCGCGTGGTGCGTTTGCCGGTTGACGGTCGCTATGTGACCGAGACGGCGCTCTGGGTGCTGGCAACTGCGCCGGATGTTGCCGCCGCGGAGCGGGAGATCGCGGGAGGGCAAGCCCATGGGCAGGCCAAGATCAATGCGCGACCGACGGAGCCGTTCGCGCCGGAGGGGGGCTAGAACGGGCTCACCGAGTCGTTGCCAGGCGCGGCCTCAGCGGTCGGGGCGGTGTCGGCTCCTGGGGGCAACTTGGCGCGATCACGAGGCTCGTTGTCGCCGACGGCGGGGGCGGTATCGGCTGCCGGGGGCAACTTGGCGCGAGCGCGCTGCGCCTCTTCATTCGTGCTGTCATCCAGGTCTGTTCCTGGTTTTGCTGCGGGCTCGCCCGGCTGGGTCTTGGAGGCCGGCTGCTTCAGAAGTTTGTCCAGTTCTCGAATCATCTTTTCGACTTCGCGCTGCCATGCGTCGGAGACCGACTGCGGCTGCGCCTGGGCGCGCGCCTTGAGGGTACCGTAGTGTTTGAGGATTTCGGCCTCATACTGGTGTTTGGCAATATAACCCTTCTCGAACATTCGCTTGGCCCAATCGACCCGATCGGCTCCGCGGGCTAACTCCTCGTCGATGCTTGTCTTCTGCTGGTCCCGCTCTTCGTTCGCGAAGTTGAAGATGGTGGGAAACTCGTCGACGGCCTGGGCGAGGACGGTGTCGATGCGGTCCAGCAGGCCGGCGAGCTTGGTGACGGTCTTGCGAAGATGCAGCGCGATGGCATCGTTTTCCGGCGAACGGGTTCTCGCCGTCACATTGGCCAGTTGGCCCTCGGTCCGCTTGAGCTCTTCCTCGAGCCGCTCGACGATCATCTTGCGGGAGGCGCGGACGAACGCAGGCGCGCTGCGACGGCCGGCTGCACCCTGGCCGGCCGCGGCGGTGGCGGCCGTGACGTAGGAGGTGGACTCCGTGGCGGGCTGGGCGCCATTCCGGCGCTCTTGCTGAGCGAAGACGCCCGAGGCACCCAGGGCGATACATCCGGCCAGGAGCACGAGTGCGGCGGCGATTTTCATTCTAGTCAGGAACATGGTCTTGATTGTCTCCTCGAAGAGTTGGACTGCGCGGGCCGATACGAAAGTGTCTCCAGTAGATCGGGTCAGGCCGGCGTGAGCGGCCGCGTGAAGCATGGACGAACATAAGGGCAGCGAATGGATGGCATGGTCCGGGCGGGACGGGGGTTCTGGACTCAAAAGAACCGGGGAGCACGCGACCCCGCGGCGGGAGAGACGGGTGCGGAGCAGGCTGCGGGCACGGTGCAACCGGCTTTTGACGGTGCCCACCGGCAGCGACAGAGTCTTCGCAGCCAGCGCCTGACTCTGGCCCTCCAGGTGGCAGAGGATGACCAGGACGCGGAGCGGGTCGGGGAGCCGGTCGATTTCCTCGTGCAGGATGGAATTCGGTGCATCGTGGCCGGGATGGTCGACGAGGGAGGCCAGGGTTCGGGACTCTGCGGCGGTGCGCTCGCACTCGCGACGGCGGCGGGCGAGGGCCTGCGCCCGCTGGGCGGTTCTCCTGGCCACGCGGTGCAGCCAGGGTCCGAGGGAGTCATGGACCCAGAGGTCGCGCGATTTGCGGAGGAGCACCAGAAAGGTAGCCTGGAGTGCGTCCTGGGCGTCGTGGGGGTCGTGGAGGAGAGCCGCGCAGACTCGGAGGACCATGGGTGCATGGCGATGGAGGAGCGCAGTGAAGGCGAGGTCGGCGGGCTCGCCTAGGGCGGTCACGAACCGTTCGAGGAGCTCTTGGTCGGAGAGGTCGCCGATGGTCCCCAGATGAAAGAGGGTACAGAGGTGCCCGGCGGCCAGCTTCTGCCCTGTCGTCACGTGAGGCGTCCTTCTGCGGGTCGTGTATTTGCTCACTCTGAAAATAATAAGGCAACGAGGGGGCCGGATGGTTCGAACTTCCGCCCGGATTCTTAACGCGTTCCTTGCGAATGCCTCAAAAACCTGTTACGTTCGAGTGTCATCATCGTTACATTCATTCCCGTCGCTGGCCGAGTCCGTTGACAGTCGCCGTCGTGTGCCGCTTGGTCAAGAAGTCACAGGGTCAATCGAGCCGCGTAATCGACGTTAACCCGCAGTCCCGCTCGCCCTTATCGACACGTAGGGAACGCTGAGACGGCGCTCCGGTCTTGCCCGGCGCTGGCGCAAGGGGTTCTGCCCGTGCCGAGCGGGCGGATTGCATCGACAAATCGGGGGAGTGTAGAGCCATGGCAAAGACTCGGGATTGGACGGAAATCCTGGTGCGGCGCGGTGTGATCGGGCCGGACCAGCTTAAAGAAGCACACCGGATGGATGCTTCGGCGATCGAGGAATCGCTGATGAAGCTGGGCTACGCGCAAGCGGACGACATCATGAAGGCGAAGGCGGAGCAGCACGGGCTGGCGTTCGTCGAGCTGCGTGAAATCGAGATTCCGGCGTCGGTGATCGAGCTGGTTCCGGAATCGCTGGCGCGGGAGAACATCGTGATGCCGCTTTCGCAGGAGAGCGGCACGATCCGGGTGATCATGCACGATCCGCTCGATTTCGAGACGATCGACAAGCTGCGGTTCGTGCTCAATCGCGAGATCGAAGTGGCGCTGGCGCCCAAGGAAGCGATTGTCGAGGCGATCAACAAGTACTATGGCAGCACGTCGTCGGAGACCGAGTCGGTCGACTCGATGCTCCAGGAATTCACGGATACGGCCATCGACTTCGCCGAGGACGGATCGACGACGGGGAAGTCTTCGACGTCGAACACTTTAGAAGAGGGCGACGCGCCGGTCATCAAGCTGGTGCACCTGATCATTCAGGAAGCCGTGACGATGCGGGCCAGCGACATTCACATCGAGCCGTTTGCCGACCGGGTGCGGATCCGATACCGGATCGACGGGGTTTTGATGGAGCGTGACAGTGCGCCTCGCCGGTTGCTGGGAGCGATTGTGAGCCGGCTCAAGATCATGGGGTTCATCGACATCGCCGAGAAGCGGCGCCCGCAGGACGGCCGGATCAAGATCTTGGTCGCGGGCAAGGACATCGACATGCGGGTGAGCATCATCCCAACCAGTCATGGTCAGTCGGTTGTGATGCGGATTCTGGATCGGGACAACATCAAGGTGGGGTTGCAGGATCTGGGTTTTGGCGACGATGACTTTAGCCGGTTCAAGCAACTGATCAAACGTCCCAATGGGATTCTGCTGGTGACGGGGCCGACGGGGTCGGGGAAGACGACGACACTGTACGCGGCACTGAACGAGCTGAACCGTCCGGACGTGAAGATCATCACGGCGGAAGACCCGGTTGAGTACTATTTGCCGGGGGTAAACCAGTGCGAGGTGAAGGCGAAGATCGGGATGACGTTTGCACGCATTATTCGTGCCATGCTGAGGCAAAACCCAAATATCCTACTGGTGGGTGAAATTCGGGATCTTGAGACAGCAGAGACCGCAATTCAGGCCTCGCTCACGGGACACTTGGTTTTCAGTACATTGCACACGAACGATGCGGCCAGTGCCATTACACGGCTGGTTGACATTGGTATTCAGCCGTTCCTGGTTGCGAGTTCAGTGCTTGCAATCATGGCGCAACGGTTAGTTCGGAAAGTTTGTCCGAAATGCCGGCAGCGGTACGACCCGCCGGCGCACTTACTGGCGGGGTTGGGGCTACGGCCGGAGGTCATCAAGAAGGCGAACTTCATGAAGGGAAAGGGGTGCAGCAACTGCAGCAAGAAGGGGTATCGCGGGCGGATGGGGATCTACGAGTTGATGACGATGACCCCGCAGGTTCGCGAGATGGCGTTCAAGGGCGAATCGACGCAGAATGTTCGTAGAATGGCTCGAAAGCAGGGGATGCACACGCTCTTCGAGGACGGCATGATCAAAGCGATTCGCGGACAGACGACGATCGAAGAGGTCTTGCGGATCACTCAGCGTGAGGTTGCTTCTGAGCCGACAGCCGCGAAGAAGCCGTGAGCGGCCGAGGTGGTTGAGACGGCGTGGCGCTTGCTCGGGTTCTCTGTCTGGTGGCAGGCTGGCGAGCCGTCCAATCTCGAAGGCGGGGCGGGCCGGGGGGTTTGGCGTGGCCTGCGTGGGTTCATGAAAAGGTTGTGCGATTTCTTGATGTCTGTGGTATTCACCGAGATAATGATGCAGTCGGGGAGCATTGCTCTCTGATTCTAACTCAAAAGCCTGCTATCACGTATCGGTGGACACCTGGTTTCTACGAAAAAGTCAATGGCCTGGGATCGCGCCCGGGCTGTCGTGACGGGTTCACCGGTCTAACGGGTGGAGGCTTCTCAGGGCATGGGTACACTGCTCATTGACAAGTTGTTGCAGACGGTATGCTCCCAAAAGGCGAGCGATCTTCATCTCGCCGTCGGCACGCAGCCGATGCTGCGGTTGCATGGGCACATGCGTCCGCTGGCAACGAAGGTGCTGGAGCCGGCCGACACCGTGGCGCTCATGAAGAGCATCACGCCGGAGCGGTGTCAGCAGGAGCTTCAGGAGGTTGGGGGGACGGACTTCGGGTTTGCGTTCGGTGAGATGGCCCGGTTCCGGGTGGCGATTTTCAAGCAGCGCGGGAATGTGGGTCTGGTGCTGCGGCGGATACCCAACGAGTTTTTGACTTTTGAGCAGCTTGGACTTCCGGCCGTGATGGAAGGGTTGATCCAGCGTCCGCGGGGGTTGATTCTGGTGACGGGGCCGACGGGCTCGGGCAAGACGACGAGTCTGGCCTCGATGATCAACTGGATCAACAACACGATGGACCGGCACATCATCACGATTGAGGACCCGATCGAGTATTTTCACAAGCATAATAAATCCATCATCAATCAGCGTGAGATCGGTGTCGACGTTCCCGATTTTCCCGAGGCGATCCGGCGGGCCCTGCGAATGGACCCGGACATCATTCTGGTGGGTGAAATGCGCGATCTGGCCACGATCTCGGCGGCCATCACGGCGGCCGAAACGGGGCACATCGTGTTCGCGACCTTGCACACGAACTCAGCGGAAGGGACGGTCAACCGCGTCATCGACGTCTTTCCCAAGGACCAGCAGGACCAGATTCGCACGCAGCTCTCGGTGGCGATCATCGGCATCCTGGCGCAGGCACTCGTGCCGCGCAAACCCAAGGGGCTGGTGGCCGCCTATGAGATGCTGGTGGTGACCCCGGCAATCTCGAACCTGATTCGCGAGAACAAGACGTATCGTATCGACTCGTCGATCCAGACCGGGCGCAAGCACGGGATGATTCTGCTGGACGATAGCCTGTTCAATCTCTGGCGGCAGGGGCTGGTGGAAGAAAGCGAGATTCTGTTCAAGGCCCGAAAGGTGAATGAGCTCAAGGAGCGCGTCGAGAACGCCAAGAAAGGAATCTTTGACGAGGGTGAAGAGGGCGAGGAAGACGACGAGGAATGATGTTGGGGTTGGTCAGTTGGTCAGTTTTCTCGGGGACGCACTTTCGCGGAGCGAAAGGCGACACCGGGCGGAGGCGGTGCGGTGCTCGGGTTGGGCGGGCGGCCAATCGGCTTCAGGCATTCATCATCAGGCATCGGCATCATTCATCATCATTAGAGATTGATTGGCGGGTTTGCTGAAAGTTCGGTGCAGTTTTAGAGCGGGAGCGGGTCTGCCCGGGGCGGTTCTTGCCCGAGAGTGACTCAGCCTTTCCAGCAGTTCGATCCAACGCGACGCGACTCGATTTTCAATTAAATTTCGATATCAACACAACACCAATTGCGGCGATCTCGCGCCCCGGGTGAGGGGGAGCGAGTCTTCGGGCTTCCGGGTGAACTTCCATGGCGCGAAAACTCGGCACGATCATGATCGACATGGGCTACCTGGACGAGGAAGCCCTATGGAAGGTGCTCGAGGAGCAGAAGCGGTCGGGCTCGGAGCTGATCGGCAAGGTGGCGGTTCGGATGAATCTGGTCAAGGAAGACCAGGTGATGAGGGCGCTTGGCGAACAGCTCGGGATGAAGGTGGTGAAGCTGCAGGATGTGACGATTCCCGCGGAGCTCACGGAGCTGGTCAACGAGAGCATGGCGACGGCGTACAAGGTGGTGCCGATCTCGCAGAACAAGAAAGACAAGAGCCTGACGGTGGCGATGGCCGAGCCGCAGAACCCTTCTACGCTCGACAGCTTGAAGATGTTCTTGAGCACGGAGGTGAAGGGGGCGATTGCGACCGAGCCGGACGTGATGGCGGCGATCGAGCGGCTTTATGCCGGGCATCACGAGAGCATTCAGGACGTGGTGAAGCAGATCGAGCAGGACAAGGGGCTTCAGTCGCTGGCCGGGCGGAATGAGAACACGATCGATCTGGAGGCCATCGAGGAGATGGCCGAGGCCGCGCCGGTGCGCAAGCTGCTGAACATGGTGCTTCTGCTGGCGATCAAGGACAAGGCTTCGGACATCCATTTCGAGCCGTTCGAGGAAGAGTACAAGATGCGGTATCGAGTCGACGGGGTGCTCTACGAGCTGGTTCCCCCGCCGCGCCACCTGGCCCCGGCGATCTCGAGCCGCATCAAAGTCATGTCGAATCTGGACATTGCGGAGCGGCGGCTGCCTCAGGACGGGCGGATCCAGCTTGCCCTGGGCGGCAACGAGGTGGACATTCGCGTCTCGACCTTGCCGACGATGTTCGGCGAGAGCGTGGTGCTGCGAATCCTGGACCGAACGGTCGTCCAGCTCGACCTCAAGAAGCTGGGCATGCCCGACGACACGCTGAAGCTGTGGCTGGAAATCGTGGAGAAGCCCAATGGCATCGTGCTGGTGACGGGGCCCACGTCTTCGGGAAAGACAACCACGCTCTACGCCACGCTCAACCATTTGAACCGCATCGAAGACAAGATCATCACGACCGAGGAGCCGGTCGAGTACGACATCGAGGGACTGGTTCAGATTCCGATCAACGCCGACATCGGTGTCACGTTCGCCGCCTGCCTGCGGTCGATCCTGCGGCAGGACCCGGACAAGATCCTGGTGGGTGAGACCCGCGATCTGGAGACGGCCGAGATCTCGATCCAGGCCTCGCTGACGGGGCATATCGTCTTCACGACGCTGCACACCAACGACGCCCCGTCGGCGATCACGCGGCTGCGGGACATGGGTTTGCCGACGTTCTTGATCACGGCGACGGTGGAGGCGGTGCTGGCGCAGCGGCTGGTGCGCAAGATCTGCGCCAACTGCCGCACCGAGTTCATGCCCGCGCAGGAAGTGCTCATGGAACTGGGACTCACTGCCGAGGTGGCTGTGGGCAAAAAGTTCTTCTACGGAAAAGGCTGCGAGAAGTGCAACAACACGGGCTACAAGGGCCGCATGGGCATCTATGAGCTTCTGGTCATGAACGACACGCTGCGGGAGATGGTGGTCGCCGAGGCGTCGCTGGACGACTTCCGCAACGCCGGCCGCAAGTTCGGCATGCGAACACTGCGCGAGATGGGAATGAACGCCATTCACAACGGGCAAACGAGCATCGAAGAAATTCTCCGTGAGACAATGCTGGATGACCTATGAGAGACAACTGACACCGGACAACTGACCACGGACAACTGACTACGGACAACTACAATGCCAACCTTCCAGTATGAGGCGATGGACCACACGGGGCGTGAGGTCAAGGATTCGATCGACGCTGCAACGCAGGAGGAAGCGCAGCAGCTCATCCGCCAGAAGGGATTCTTCGTCACCAAGATCGCCGAGAAGGCCAAGAAGGCGAAGCAGCGGGCCGCGGCGCGGAAGGGGGGGCGGAAGAAGAAGAAGTCATTCACGATCGGCCGGATCAGCACGAAGCAGCTTTGCACATTTACGCGTCAGCTTTCGACGCTGCAGGATGCCGGTCTGCCGATTCTGCGGAGCCTCAAGATCCTCGAGGGGCAGTGCAAGCCGGGCGTGCTCAAGAACGCGCTGGGGGACATTGTCGAGGACATCGAGAGTGGCTCGACGCTGTCGGAAGCGTGTGCCAAGCACCCCAAGGCGTTCGACCGGCTTTATTGCAACATGATCAAGGCGGGCGAAGCCGGCGGTGCACTCGAAGCCATTCTTCAGCGTCTGGCGGACTTCAAAGAAAAGTCTCAGTCGCTCAAGCGGCGGATCAAGTCGGCCATGGTGTACCCGGCGGTGGTGATCACGGTGGCGTGCGTGATCGTGGGCTTCATTCTTTATTACATCATTCCCAAGTTCGAGGCGATTTTCAAAGATTTCAACATCCCGCTGCCGAGGATGACGACGATCTTGATCGACGCCAGTCACTTCTTGATCAAGTATTTCTACGTGGTCTTCCTGACGCCGCTATTCATCTGGATCTTCGTCAAGCTGCTTTATCGCAACAAGACGGGGGCGTATATCTGCGACCGGATCAAGCTGATGACGCCCGTGATGGGGGCGATCGTCGAGAAATCGACGGTGGCGCGCACCATGCGGACATTAGGCACGCTGGTGCAGTCGGGCGTACCGATTCTCGAGTCGCTGAACATCGTGCGGGACACGGCGGGCAACGCGGTCTTTGAACGGGCCTTCACCCGGATTTACGAGAGCATTCGCGAGGGTGAAACGATTGCGCAGCCGCTCAAGGAGGCCCGGATCGTCGACGACATCGTGGTGAACATGATTGACGTCGGCGAGGAGACGGGCGAGCTCGACACGATGCTGAACAAGATTGCCGACAACTACGATGAAGAGGTCGAGACGGCCGTCGAGAGCTTGGTCAGCCTGCTCGAGCCGATCATGATCGTCATCTTAGGCGGCATCATCGGGTTCATCGTGATTGCTCTGTTCCTGCCGCTCATTACTTTGATCAGCAAGTTGTCTGGGTGACAACTGACAACAGACAGACTCCCAAGGAGTTTTGAAACGATGATTCGCACGTCTTCATCCCGCTCGAGGCCGGTTTCCGCGCTTGCTCGGAGCGGGTTCACGCTGGTTGAGCTACTGGTGGTGATCATCGTCATAGCGATCCTGCTCGGGCTGCTGTTGCCGGTGATCGCCGGGGCGATGCGCACGGCCAGGCAGGCGGCGGTCCAGGCTGAAATCAGTCAGCTTGGGCAGGCGCTGGGGAGCTTCCGGTCGAATTTCGGCGATTTTCCGCCGAGCAGGGTCCTGCTGGTGGAGAGCGGCAATTACCTGCCGTATATCAATAACACTCTGGGCGTCAACACGATCGACCCCAACGCGTCGCCCAGCGACACGACCATCAGTGTTCTGGCGCAGCGGTCGCTGACCGCGCTGCGGAAGTTTTTTCCGAAGGTCGTCTTGAGCACGTCGGGTCAGCCGCCGCAGATCTTCTACAACCCTCCGCCTCGCAACGGCGTCTGGTACGACTTCAACGGCAATGGCGTCATGGACGGCCCGTATATTCTGCACGGGCATGAGTGCCTGGTGTTCTTCCTGGGTGGGGTGCCGTTCCAGGATCCAAAGACGGGCTACTTCGGCATGACGGGGTTCGGCAGAGACCCGGTGAATCCGTTCTCGAACAGCCTCGCGTCTGACCCCAATTACGGCGGCAACCCCAACCCAATGTACAGCGGCAACCGGCAGTCGCCGCTTTTCGAGTTCGTCGGCAGCCGGCTCTACCTGGACCCCAACAATGCGAGCTTGGCGACCGCAAACGGCGGCATCAACCCGGGAATTCCCGGCTACTACGATACGCTGGGCAACAGTACGCCGACGACGACACCGGGGCAGCCGCTCAACTTCTACGCGTACTTCAGCGCGTACGGCAACGGGTCGTATGACCCGAACGACGTGAATTTTTGGTCCGAACAGGACACGAACCTGGCGAGCCCGATCTGGCTTCAGTTCTTCACGGCGACGAGTCTGAATCATCGCCTCTCGCCGGCGCCCAATCCGTATACGACGAGTCTCACGGTCACGCCGAACAACGTTTTGACGTATGAAAAGGCGCAGACCTTTCAGATCTTTTCGGCCGGCGTCGACGGGCTTTACGGGGTGGGGGGGCAGTACGTCTCGCCGTCTTCGCTCAATTCATCGGCCAGCACGTCGCTGCCGGTCGATGCGGCCGACACATTTACGGGCAACCCGGCTTCTGCGAACACGGATTCCACCATCAGGCAGCGGGAACGGGACAATTTGACCAACTTCCAGCAGGGGAGGTTGCAGTAGGTTGGTCAGTTGTCAGTTGGTCAGTTGGTCAGTTGTCAGTTGCTCTTTTCGCGGTTGGTGAATCGCGAGCGGGATGGGTATGGGTTATCAGGTGTTGGGAAACGACTGTGAGGGGATGCCGCGGGCTTGCGGGCGCGCTGCTGAGGAGACGGATCGGCTTGCGAGTCTCGCGGCCGGTGTTTCAGCGCTCTCGGCTTCGCGACGGCTTTGCGCGGCTGGCGGCCGGGGTGCACCCCCCCTGGCCCCCCCTTCTCAAGGGGGGGAAGTGGATCGCAAGAACTGCCGCGGGAGATCAGCTTCTGTTTGGCGACGGCTTTGCGCGGCTGGCGGCCGGGGTGCACCCCCCCTGGCCCCCCCTTCTCAAGGGGGGGAAGTGGAGGCGCAAGAACTGCCGTGGGAAATCAGCGATTGCTCGCTCGGAGCTTTTCTACAGGCCATGCGCGGCGGGCGTGTGGCGGCGCGGGTTCACGCTGGTTGAGCTTCTGGTGGTGATCACGATCATAGCGATCATCTTGTCGTTTGTGCTCCTGGCGGCAAATGATGCAGCGCGGCGGGCCGAGGAGCGGGCCACGCAGTCGCTGATCACCAAGCTGGAAGGGGGACTCAACGACCGGCTGGACGCTTTGATGCAGAGCCGGCCTGATCCCAACTGGGCGCACGGTTACATGGCGGCGGTATGGAACAGCAACTACGGGGTGGCGCCTTCGCTGACCGTGCCCAATACCGTGCCTCCGGTGCTCAACTCGCAGCTCACGACCTCGGCGCGGCGCAGGTGTTTGCGTGGTATGACTACTTGAAGCGTGAGGTGCCCGACGTCTTCTTTTTCCAGGGCGACCCGAATTACCCGATCAACTTCGCTGCGCAGGTCTTTCCTCCTCCGAGCGTGCCCAACCCGCTGATGACGCCCAACAATGGCTATGCGTTCTACGTGCTGCCGCTTGGCAATACGATGGTCAACAACCCGCCAAACAACAGTTATGGCGACGGCAACATGTCGAGCCCGAGTTACGGGTTCACGGGGCTGGGAATCTTCGGGGCTTCGTACCCGAGCGCAGCGGGGTTGTTCAAGAATATGCCGGGGATCGGGCCGCTCGGGTTCGATGGGCTGGATAACAATCAGAACAACCTGATCGACGAGATCGGTGAAGGGGGTTGGAACCTCACGCTGGTCGAGGCCAATCACACGCATGCGACGGCTCGCTCGGAGATGCTGTACGCGATTCTGGTGGAGGGGTCGGGGCCGCTGGGATCGGTGTTCAGCAAGGACGACTTCACGGACCGCGAGGTGCAGGACACGGACAACGACGGGCTGCCGGAGTTCGTGGATGCCTGGGGGCAGCCGTTGCAGTTCTTCCGCTGGCCGATTCTGTATCATTCGGACCTTCAGCGCGGGCAGGTGATCCTTCCCAACCCCAACATGACGACGGGGGGAAACGCCTATAACCTGCTGCCGCCGTATCAGACGTATGACTCGAACGTGGCCGGTGCCAACAATGGTGCGGTTTTTCAAGAGCGGGACCGCGATCCGCTGGACCCGAACCAGCAAATGACGGCGCCTCAGTGGTGGTCGCAGACGGGTGTGGGGGGACAGTTGGCGGCCAACAATAGCTCGCCGTTTGCGGGGAACTGGCCGCAGGCGGCCGCGCTGGGGGCCAGCGGAGGGGTGGAGGCATTTGAGTACTTCTTCCACCGGCTGACCGAGCCGTGCGTTCCCGGAACCGGGGTGGTCTTCTGGGACCGCGGCGGCTCACCCAACGGTTATGCGCGGCGGTCGTTCTACACGAAGTTCCTGATCCTTTCGGGGGGCAGGGACAAGCTGCCCGGTGTGTTTCTGTATGCGGACGCGGATATGAGGCAGTTGGGCGCGGGGGCGGCTCCTTACTTGCTTGCCAATGAGAACAACGCGCTTCCATTTGGGCTGGATGTCTTCGGTGGCGGCAACGGGGTGAACCTGACGGGGTTCCTGGGCTCGGCGCAGTATCCGACCGGTGCGTCAGGGACGCCGGGCTTCCCGAACGTGTCGTCGAACGATCCGCTTCATCCTTCGAGCTGGGACATTCAAGAGGCGGCCAAGGATGACATCAGCAACCACAATATTTCATCGGCGGGCGCGATCGGGGGGTCGGGATGATTGGGAATTGTCAGGTGTCAGTTATCAAGGGAACGCACTTTCGCGGAGCGAAAGGCGACTCTGGGGTGGAGGCGGGGCGCCGTGCTCGTGCTCGATCCTCGCGGGGCGGGTTCACGCTGATCGAGCTGCTGGTGGTCATCCTGATCATTTTGCTGGTGAGCGCGGTGGCGCTGCCGGTGGTCTTGCCGGCGATGGCGCACCGGGAGGTGAGCGAGGCGGCGCGGATTCTGCAGAGCTCGCTGGTGGGGCGCGGGATCAGGCGCTGCACGACGCCAGTCCGAGCGGTATTCGCCTGCTTCCCGACCCGGCCTTCCCGCTGGTGTATCTGCTCAACGGCCAGATCGACCCGACGCAGCCGCTGGCTGTCAACCGGATCATCCCGATCGGCGCGGCTCCGGAGTACACGGAGGGCAAGCTGGCGCCGACCACGAGTGCCTTCGGCACTGTTTTGAACGTACCTTATCCGGCAATTAACGGAGGGGGATATTACCCGTTTCTGAACAACAGCGTCGCCGGCAGCCCGAACGGCGTTGCCAATGTGCTGATGGTCAAGGAAGTCGTGGTGGAAAACACGGGGTACTTGAACGAGCCGACTACGTGGTACTGGAACATTCGTGTGGGCGACAAGCTCCAGATCAATGGGTCGGGGTGGTGGTACACGGTTGTGGGGCCGATGGTCGTGACTCCGCAGCAAGGCAATTCCGAGCTGTTTGTGAATGTCGGCCCGCCCGGCACGCAGTCGCCGCTGCCTGATATTCAAGGGACCTCAGCCAACCCGCTCTCGGTGAGCCCGGAGTTCCTTTTCCTGGTGAACGGTCAGGACGACAACGGTAACGGGTGGATTGATGAAGGGTATGACGGGGTCGACAACAATTACAATTATGAGTACGCAAACGGCGGCCCGTATTACACGGACGACCTGCTCGAGTGGGAGCACGAGACCTGGCCGGCCACCATCTTGACCAATGGGTTGGGTGTCAGCCAGCAGTACACGATTCAGCGGCGTCCGGCACCGTCACCCAACTCCCGGGAGGTGGCGATGCCGACCAACGTGGTCGTCGACCTGACGACCTGGGGGAATACGTTTCAGGAGCGGTCGCAGTTTCCGCCGGGGGTGATCAATCCCTATACGGGATATGTCGACATTCTGGTTTACCCGAATGGGACGGTGGTGCCGACGACGATCTATTCGACTCCGTCGTCGTTCGGTATGTCCGGCGCCTTCTTCCATTTCTGGCTGGCGGAGCGCAGCGACGTGGCGGCGATCCACCTCGATTCGAACGGCAATCCGGTGCCGATTGTGAGCGGGCAGCCGGTGTATCTGCCGGTGGGGAACATCAAGCAAGTGCTTCAGCAGTCGACCACGGCGTACACGGGGCCGGCGCTCAAGGGCGAGTATCGCATCGTGACGCTCTTCACGCGGACGGGGCAGGTCACGACCAACGACAACGTCCAGTTTGACAATCCGGTGAATCCGCTGAATGGGACGACGTACAACCCGAACTTTCCGTTTCTGGCGACCGAGCAGGGAACGCCGAGAGGGGGGCCCTGAACATGATCGCTCGAGCAGCAAAATCACGAGAAGGCTTCTTGGGGCGGCATACGGGGTGTGTGTGTTGCACGGGAGCGGACGGCACACGGCGTGTGCCTGCTACGTGGGAGCGGGCGGCACACGGCGTGTGCCTGCACCATGGGAGCGCGGGGCGAGCCGGTGGCACTCGGCGGGGGATCACGCTGACGGAGATCTTGATTGCGATCATGATTCTGGGGGTGGGGTTGGTGTCGCTGGCCACGCTGTTTCCGATCGGGTTGCTGCGGATGCGGGACGCGGCGCGGTACTCGCGGACGAAGATCCTGGTCGATTCGGCGGGCTCCGACGGCACGGCCCGGGCGCTGCTCACGCCGACTTCGTTCGGCAGCGGCGTCGGCAGCGGAGGGACTCCGAGCGGCGTCGGGCTGATGGATGCGATCAATTTTCAGTACCAACTGCCGACGTGGTGGTGGGACCCGAATGTGGGGGCCGATTGGAACCCACTGGTTCAGGATACGGCGTTTTATGGTGACGTTCCGTCGAGCGGTCTGGGTGCGAACTCGAGCAACTCGGGCGGATATGGTTTGCCGTTCGCGTATGACCCGCTGTGGCGGTATCAGACGCCGCCGCACATCGGGTTACCGGGGGACACGAGCACGACCGGGTATTACCTGGGCGATCAGTTCGAAGCGCGGTTTGGGAACGGGATCGGATATATCCGGAATGATCCGTCGGACGGTGGGCTTCCCAGTGCTCATGGATTGCAGCGGCTCACCAATTTCAATCGGCCGTTTGTGATCTTGAACGGTGTGGTCAATCCGATCATGCCGATCTCGACGGCGGTCCCGGGTATTTTTGTATCGCAGGAAGACGTCGTGTGGGTTGACGGCACCGTGCAGCGGGTCATTGCGCCGGGGACGCTGGGATCGTATAGCCCGGTGCTGCCGGACCTCAGTATCAATTCTTCGTCGCTCACGGGTGTGCTGGGACCGCAGGGGCTGCCCCAACGGCTACCGGCCGGGGACTGGCATTACTCGTGGATGTTCACGGGATACCAGGTGAGCTCGGCCGGGGGTGCGACGTTCGAAGGCAACATCGTGATTTTTGAGAACAGGCCTTTTGGCATCGAGGCGACGTCCAACGCGCCGGGGTCGCCGCTGCCGCAGGGTGGAACGTACCAGGTGACGGGTGAGACGGTGGTGGAGGCGATCTGGGGCCACAGCGGCAACATCGTGGGCGGTTATGGGGCCGGGGCGGACCGGACGGTGCTTCTGCGCTGGTATTCGACGCTGCCGGACCCGGTGGTGAGGCCGGGCGACTGGATTGCGGACGTCACCTACGAGCGGAACGCGCTTACGGTATACAACCCGAACACGCAGACGGGGCGGTTTTTGAATGGGAGTCCGAAGACGGGTGTTCCCAATCCGTTCAACAACGGCGAGTGGGACAACCTGCCAGCCCAGCGGTGTTTCTGGTACCAGGTGCAGAAGGTGCTGCCGGCGATGGATGATCCGTATACCGCCAATAATCCGGCCTTGCGGTCCATGGTGGTTTACGTCGATCGGACGCTGCAGGCCCGCACGGTCTTGAGTGGGCCGGGGACACCGGTGGTGCTCAATGCCGGCTTGATTTCGCCTTACGTGATCAATGTGATTCCCCAGCAGTTCACCGTGAAATGAGTTGTCGGTTGTCAGTTGTCGGTTGCCGGTTGGCGGTTTTCGGTCCCAACTTGAGTTGAGTAAATGAGGCTTATCGTGACACCAAACAACGAGCGCAATTTGCGGCGAGCCGCCACGCGCCGGGGCGTCACGCTGGTGGAGATGCTGGTCACCGTGGCGGTGCTGGTGATCATCATGACGGTGCTGGTGCAGATCTTCCAGTCGGCGACGGGTGCGTTGACGGCCGCTCAGCAGATTCAGGATCTGGACAACGAGATCAAGCTGCTGGAGTCGACGATCCGGTCGGATCTCGGGGGTGCGACGGCGAGGTTCACGCCGCCGCTGGACCCGACGCAGAACCTGGGGTATTTCGAGTACATCGAGAACGAGTTTGCCGACACGCAAGGCGAGGACAGCGACGACTGCCTGCGGTTCACGGCCAAGGCGCCGCCGGGGCAGCCGTTCACGGGGCGGATCTGGGTGACGCAGCCGGCGAATGCACAGGGCTTTTCGAACTCGAACACGCAGCCGGTGACGGTGACGAGCGAGTATGCGGAGATCATCTATTTCCTGCGCAATGGCAACCTTTACCGGCGGGTGCTGCTGATTGCGCCGGAGCTTCAGCCGGCGATCGTGCCGACCGTGGGCAACCTGGCGTTCACGCCGGCTGCCGCGGCGAATGCCGGTGGTATTGGTTTTTATCCGACCGCGCTGGGTAATACGGTGATCCAGGCGAACGGAGCGGCGTTCATCGCGGGAGCTGGGGCTGTTCCGGTAAGCTGGCAGGGTGTGAACGACCTGTCGGCGCACCCTGCGAGTACGGGGCCGAACACGAACGCAAGCAAGGCTGTGAGCACGTTCGCGGCCCAGACGATCGTGCTGAACACGCTGTCGTCGCTGACGAACCGGGAGAACCGGTTCGCGGCGCCGCGGTTCTCGGACGATTTCTACGATCTGGTCACGGCCAGCTTCGCGCCGGACGGTTACTCGGATGACATCAACGGCGACAAGGTGCCGGATTTCTACCCGTCGCTCTATCCCAACGTGTTCAATACCGGGTTGATCAACGCGCCGAATTACACCGTGTCGGCACCGGCGGCCTTGCTGGCGTTTCCGTATATCTTTCCGGGGGCGTACACCGTTCCGCAGTACGTTTCGGCCGATCAGTACGGCTGGATTCATTCGCCGAGTCCGTATGCGAACGTGCCTCAAGGAGACGGCAATGGCCAGGGGACGATGTTCGAGCAGAACCCGCTGGGGTATTTGAACAGTTTGAACCACAACCCGCTCGACCTGGCCGACAACCTGCCGACGCCTTCGTTTCCGCCCATGATCGACGGCAACATCCAGACGCAGCAGACGTGGCAGACGTGGTGGGGGTTCCCGACGTGGCGCGAGACGCTGTCGGTGAACTGGAACGATCCGACGCGGCAGGTCAACGACAACATCAATTTCACGGCGGGGTTCAGCCAACCCAACGGGCTTACGCCTCGGCCGGCGAGCGTCGTGCCGGTCAATAAGGACAACCAGCTTCTGCCATGGATGGGGGTTCCGAACAACTCGGCGCAGGGGGGGTGTTTCCGGCTGCGTATGACTTCTCGGTCATCCGGAGGAACCCGCAGATTTTCAGCGATGCGGTGGGTTTCAGCAACTTCCAGAGCATTTTCCTGGGGGCGACGCCGGGGACGGTCGACCCGGTCTGGGCGGTGAGCTTTGAAGACGACCTGGTGATGACGAACGTGCGCAGCTTTGACGTGAAGGCGTATGACAACAGCTACGGCGGGTATGCGGACCTGGGCTGGGGGGACGACCTTCGTCTGTGGGCACAATTCTCGGGCGCGGCGGGGTTCATCAATCCGGGCAATGTTGCTCCGGGACTGGCGGGGACGCCGCCGATCACGGTGTGGCCGCCGGTCTTGCCCGGCGGCGTGGGGTATAACACGCTCACCCAGACGCTGGCGCACGAAGGGCGGATGCCGCCGATCACGAATGATCTGGTGTTCGACTCCCAGTACGGGAACGCAGCGAACAACTATCTGGGTGCGAGCAGCGGGTACCTCACGGTCAACGGCGGCGCGTACAACAACGGAAACGTCGGCGACGACACGCCGGGGGTCGTTCGGCTGCGGCGAGTGTGGGATAGCTGGTCTTTGGATTACAGCCAGGCGCCGGGGCACGCGCTCAATAACAACACGGGGTTCCTGGTCGGTCCGCCGTATTCGCCGCCGGCTTATCCGTCGTATCCCGCGCCTTATCAGGCGCCTTTACGGGGAATTCAGATCCAGATCCGGGTGGCGGACCCTACGAATCAACGGGTGAAGTCATTGACGATCAGGCAGGATTTTACGAGTCAGTTATAGAGTTTGTCAGTTGTCGAGGGGAGCTCTTTCGCGGAGCGAATGGCGACAGTGGGAGGAGGCGGGGCGTGACGAGCTTGATTGATCGAACGTTGGAGCCTGTTCCTGTGCCGCTTGCCGTGGAGGTCGCGGGGCCTGGCACGGTTGTGCCTTCGCTTGAGGAGATCGAGCGGTTGACGAGTGTGCCGGAGCGGCGCGTTGTGTACCGGAATGTGAGCTGGCGGTTTTATGAGGGTTTGGTGGATTCGATTCCACAGTCGAGCCCTATTCACGTTGATTTCGATGGGAAGGACGTCGAGGTCATGGTGAAGGGATGGGATCACGAGGGGTTCAACTGTCTGCTTGGACGGTTTGTCGAGGTTGTCACCGAGGAACTTGAGATTCCTTGCAAGGCGCTGGGTGAAACAACGTGGAAGCGTCCGGAGATTGCCCGTGGGCTTGAGGCCGACAAGTGCTACTTCTTCGTGCTGGAGAAGCTTGCCGCGTTGGCCCGTGCTCGGTCGCGAGGCTCGAAGGATCTGGCCGATGTTCCCAACCCGGATCTGGCAATTGAAGTGGACATCTCGCCTCCGCAGACGGACCGAGCGGGAATCTATGCCGCGCTTAAAGTCTCGGAGGTCTGGCGGCTGGTCGCGGGGAAGGTCGTGATCGACCAGCTCACGCCGGACGGCCGTTATGTCGAGGTAGCATCGAGCGAGTTTCTGACGGTAATGGCCCAAGAGGTCACGCGCTGGGTGGTGAATGAGGATTCCAGTGACGAATCGGCCTGGGCGCGTCGGTTGAGGGCGGAGCTCAAGGCGAAGCATAGCGAGTAGGTCAGGCTTTAGCCTGACGCGAGGGCGAGAGACTACGAGAGCAGAGAGACTGCGAAAGAATACGTCAGGCTAAAGCCTGACCTACGGGGAGACGGCCATGTTGACTTCTCGATCACCGCAAGCGGAGCGTCCTGGTATTGTGCTGGTGCTCGTTCTGGCCATGCTCGGGCTCCTGGCGCTCGTGGGAGTGACGTTCGCCACCTACGCGGCGCAGTCCAGGATCAACAACAAGCAGTTCATGCTTTCGCTGTTTCAGCCTCAGGCGGATGAGCTGATTGATTTCGGGCTGTCGCAGCTCATCACGGATACGAACGACATCCGCTCGGTGATTCGCGGGCACAGCCTGGCGCGGGACATGTTCGGCAACGATGCCACGAACAACTCCTTGCTCGGGTTCAGCCCCTCGACGGGACAGGTTTTTTCGATCGTGAGCGTTACGCAGCCCAACCCCTTGGGGCAGCCGACGGTTTTTAGCCTGACAACCAACATCCAGTCAAACGACAGCTCGTTTTTCGGGTATCACTTCCTGCGCTGGGCCTTGCAGTTGACCTACACGGGACAGCTCTTGAACGGCGGCACGGGAGCGATTACTCAATCGTTCGAGATCATCGGCGACACCGGGTACAACCCGAGCTCCGCCGGCGGGCGGTCGTTCACGGTGAACATTCCGCAGACCGATCAGAATGCCGCGCTGCTGAACCCGACGCTGGCGACGACGAATTATCCAAACGGGACGCTCACGCAGCTTCCGGGCTACTACATCAATTATTCCGTGGCCAACAATCAGCCGTTTGGTGCGAACAGTTTCACGCTCGATGGCCGGTGGCTGCATGCGTTCAACGGGCCGGGGATGGGGCAGACCATCAATACGACGACGGGCATGCCGGCGAGCTATTACCCGAACTTCCGGTACACGGGGTCGATCCCGGCACTGAACCAGCCGAGTTTAGGCGTGCCGGCCCCTGGGTCCCCTGGGGCCCCGGGAATGGACGAGGATTATGACGCGTGCGACCTGGAGAACTGGTTCCTGGCGATTCAGAGTGCGGATGGGAGCGTGATGATTCCGTCGTTCCACCGGCCGGGGATCATCCGGGTGGATGGGAACAACAACGTCAACGACTGGACGAGGTTGAACCAGTCGAACCCCAACGGGGGCCCGCTGTTTGCGGATTCGGCGGCGAGGATCCTTCGGCCGTGCCTGGCTGACGGGCATGACGCCTCGACGTTTCCGAACCTGGTGCCGGACGCGACGGGGCAGATACCGTACGACGTGGACAATGACGGCGACGGGACGACGGATTCGGTGTGGCTGGACCTGGGCTACCCAGCGCGAAAGGACGCGAGCGGGCGGTTATACAAGCCGTTGTATGCGTTCATGGTGATCGGGCTCAACGGGCGGATTCCGCTGAACACGGCGGGCAACCTGGCGGCGCAGGTCGGCGGTTTTTCGCCGAATGACCCGAACTGGACGACTTATGGCCCGCCATCGTCGATCTTCGGCGGGCAAGGGACGGCGGTTCACCTGGGCAACTCGATGAGCGAGGTTGACCTGACGTACGCTCTGCAGAACGCGCTGAGCCCGCCGGGCGCGGGTGCGGGCGGCACCCTGGCCATCGACGGCGTGGCGACTTTTGACCCGCCGCACATCGGATACCTTTACAACATGGGCATGTCGACGGCCCTTGCCAACAACACGCAGGTGGATAATGCGGGGATCGACGTGCGGCTGACGCAGTTGCGCAACCTGCTGGCCGGCACTCGCGCGAACGATTCGACGTTTCAGACCAACGGTGAATCGAACACGGTCTTTTCTTCGAACAGCCTGACAGCGGGGCAGGTACCGGTCCTGTTGCCCAACGGCATCGCAGACCTGGGTGACGTCTCGACCGGCGGCGCGGTGGGGATCGATCCCGGCACGAGCCTGCCGTATGTCGTCCGCACCAGCACGCCGATTCCGGGGCGATGGGGCGAGGGGCAGTCGATTCCGGGCGGTCAGTTTCCCAACCCGGCGAACCCGATGGGCATGTCGGGGTCGGGACCTGCGTATGTCAACGTTCTGGGGATCAATTATTCGAACCCGGTGCGGGCGGGATATTCGATCAATATCCGGGACATATTGAACGGGCTGGCGCCGGACATCGCCGACGACAACTTCAACACATATGACCCCTATCCGCTGCGCTCGGTGCAGCAAACGGATTCGGGCGGCACCAGCATCACGATTTACGGCGGCGAGGTGGGCGACGCGGACTACTACGACGGGGCCGGGGCGCTGCTGTTCCCGGCGGAGCGGATGCGGCGGTGGGTGACGCCGCCGGATATCAACGGCACGGGGAGCGTGAACACGTACAGTGCGTCGTCGCGCACCATCAATCGCGGGGGGGACAACTACGGGCGAGTGGAGTTCAACAGCTATTTCCGGCCGCCGGGATCGCCGGGGGTGATCAGCACGGGATACACGGTGGACAGCTCGTCGACGGGCACCGGCGTGCCGGTGAGCGCGAACGGCACGACGCTGGGAGCGATCTATTTTCCGCAGGTCACGACCACCAACAATAACGGCAATTATTACGGCAGCGGACCCAACCCGACGCCGGCGGGCATCACTCAGACGACGGAGGGCGTGTATCCGTACTTGCCCGACCTGGCGAGCAACCCGCTGCATGGTCTGGAGGCGGGCCGCTTCCCGAACCAGAATTACGGCAGTGGCAGTTTCACGCCTCAGAACATTGGCGGCAGCCCGGCGGGTGTGATGGACCCGTCGACGTCGACGTATATGAACTCGGAGTCCGACCAGCTTCCCACGGCGCTGCCGAGCTATGACTATTATGCCACGGCGGCCGGCGGTCTTTTCGCGCAGGGCACGAACGCCAATGTTCACTCGGACGGGCTGAACGACGCCGATGAAATGAACATTTACTATCCCAACCCGCTGTATGATTCGCAGTTCGGTACGGGGGACATTGAATGGCTGTACCGGAAGCAGGACGTGGACGGGGCGACCCTGTCGAGCCGGCTGTCGCAGCTTGCGCCAGTGAGCTTCATGAACGGCGTCGACGGCGCGCGGCGGCGGCGGCTCTTTGCGCTGGATTCGATGGACCTGAACACGTTTAGTTGGACGAACGACAACCCGGTGCAGCCGACGCTCACGCTGAACCCGGCGACGGGAAATGTGACTCAAGTGCTGGCTCCGGTGTTTCCCACGAACAGCCGGTTGACGACGAACACGAACGGGGGATTTCTTGCGGCGTCGCCGTTGACAACGGCGGGGCTGGGGCTGGCGGGGTTCGCGGGGCTGTTGACTCCGGGGCTGGCGCAGCGGGACAAGAAGATCAATCTGAATTATCCGCTGCCGGTTTCGAACGATCCCAATGAGACGGTGCGGCAAAAGTGGATCAACGACACGTATCAGCTTCTGAAGTCGATCTTACCGCCTCTGGCCGTAGACACGCCGGAAGAATTAGCCCAGCTCAGCCAGTATGTGATCAACATCGTCGACTTCCGGGACACGGACAGCACGATGACGCACTGGGTGAACCCGGACGTGAGTATTTACGGGGTGCCGGTAAACACGCTGGGGACGGGAGCGCTGGCCGTGCCCACGACGGCGGTGACGCTGGTCTTTTCCAATGCGACGGGACTGACGAACCTGGTGCAACTGGACCAGTGGGGGATGGAGTACAACCCGGTCGCGATCAACGAGGTGCTGGCGTATTCGTTCTTGAACAATACGGCGAGCACGGGCAACGGGACGCGGGTGAACCGGTTCTTCATGGAGCTGGTGAACACGCAGACATCGCCTGAGATCTCGATGGCGACGCAAGCGGGGTTCAACCCATCACTCAACCTGGGTGGGTTTGTGTACAACACGCCGGCGACGGTGGGGTTGATTGATCCCTATCCGGGGGCAGCCTGGGACATCATCTTCACGGGTGACGACCCTTACAGCCGGCCCGATCCTTATCGGGGGCAGCTCGTTCCGTACGCGAATCTCTATGCGGCGACGCCGCTTGCGCAGTCGACGTTCGCCCCGCCGACGGCGGGCATTTCGACCACGAACAACCCCAACAACCCGACGAATCCGCCCACGGGCGAGACGATCGGAACGGCGGCTGACGGCTACGACGTTCTGCTTACGCCTCTGGGCTATAACGCCTCGCCTACGGGTGGTGCTTTGGCGACGGGCGGCACGGTGAACATACCGACGCCGCTGCCGACGGGGTCAACGCTGGCGACGGGTGGGACGGCGGTACTGCCGATCGATTATTTCTATGTGATCGGGAACAGCATTTCGTCGACGGGTTTCGAAACGGGGAGCCCGGGGCCGACGAGTTACTGGCCTAGCACGACTGGAGGAACGGGCGGAACGGGCGGAACGGGCAATCAAGGATCGGGCACTCAGGCCAACGCGACGACGTACACCGTGCCCAGCACGACAACGCCGACGCAGATCCAGTCGTTCAAGACGAGTCTGGACCCGGTCACGGGCACGAATGCCACGACATCGCCGATCACGTTGTACCAGGGGGTGCTGCCGGGGATCGTGATTCCGGCCAACTCGTCGGCGACGAACACCAACCCGCCGGTGACGACCTCGCTGCCTTCCAACTACATGACGAAGCTTCCGACCATGGGTACGGGGGGTACGGGCCAGATTGCCCCGTCCTCGCCGGCCGCGACGAGTGGGTCGGGCTATTACTGGGTGTGCCTGCGGCGGCCGGCGAACCTGTTTGCGCCGGTTTCGCTGTCGAACCCGATGGTGGTGGTGGATTCGGTGCGGTTTCCGTACCTCGATGGCACGGGGCCGCTGAATATTGCCGGGCCCGCGGGAGGGCCGACCAATGTGCCGAACCTCTCGACGGCGTACGCGCCTTATTCGATCCAGCGTTATCAGCCGTTCCGAGGCGGGCATGCGGTGCCGGTTCCGGCTCCGAACGCAACCACCTATACCGGCACGTCCACGACGAGTATTCCGGTCGACCCGCGATATGGCTACACCGATCAGATCGTCGTGCCCGGCAGCAATTCCAAGGGAATGTCGACGCGAGGTATTTACTACACCGGCGGCGGCAATACGTATTATGCGACGAACATCATTTACCACACGCTGGGATGGGCGAACGAGTACGAGCAGGGGTCGGGCAACAGTCTGGCGGAGCCGTGGGACTACTTCCCGTTCAACGATCGGGATTTCACGAGTGTGGCCGAGCTGATGCTCGTGCCGGGCTGCTCGCCGGGGCTCTTTACCAAGCAGTTTGTGGAGTTTGCGCCAGCGGCGGGGACTGTGTCCAGCATCTTCAGCGTGGTCACTCCGACGTCAACACCCCCGACGGGCGGGCCGCTGGCAACGATCGGGGTCACGGCGTCGATCCAGCAGGGCACGAACGGTACTGGAGCCAACCAGACCACGACCTCAACGACGACGACCAGTACGTCGATTCAAGCTTTTTACACGGCCTCGCTGCCGTTTGGATATCTCTACGATACGAACGACACGGCCACGTCCGGCAATCCGTCGACTCCTCAGCCGCGAACTTACCCGTATCTGAACGACGAGTTCTTCTATTCGGGGTTCGGGGGGCCGGTTTATACCATGTCGAGCCCGTACGTCTTGAACCAGCTCGACACAGGTGGGCAGGTGGGCGGCAACGGGGCGGACGGCTGGTTCAAGATGTTCGAGTTCTTCGAGGTACCGAGCCAGGCGGTGGGAGCGATTGGTCCGGTGGCGAGCGGGTCGAATTTCGACTGGTTGCGGCAGGACAGGAAGGCGGGGCAGCTCAATTTGAACCTGATCATGGATGAGGAGGTATTCTTCAGCGTTGCGGGCGGTCAGACAATCAGCCAGACGAACGGGCAGATTTACGACAGCATGGGAAACCGAACCAACGCGAGCAACCAGTTCTCGCAGAACTTGCTGAATTTCAACCAGGTTCAGCCGATCGGGGGGCCGGGTCAGACGCCGGTATTCTACTACTTGCTGGGTGGGAGCACACCGCAGTATCCAGCCTGGATGCTTGCCCAAGGTACGAGCCCGGTTCCTCTGGTGGTGACGTCGTCATTGGCGAACGGCACTCCCGCGTCGGCGACGCCGATTTTCACGCAGGCAACCGTGTCGCCGGGAATGACGGATACCGACCCGATTTCCAGTCAGTTCTTCAATGCGAACAACCCGGCCACGGCAGCCTCACTTACGGGCCCGTGGTGGCAGTACAGCAATAGTATGAAAGCGGCGTGGGTGCAATTCCTGACCTTGCGGCACGGTGGATCGGGGTACCTGTTCGGGTATGGGTTGGGAGCGCCGGGGCAGAACTCGGCGGTTGCGCCGTATACGCCGCCGTACGGAATTCCGAGCACGCTGACGAACAATCAATGGGCGACTGGCATTCCGGCCGAGCGGCCGTTCCATTCGCTGTCGTATCCGGACATCAATTACACGCTGATGCGGCCGGCGGTGCTACCGCCTTCGGCTTATACGAACCCGGTGTCCAACTACACTGCGACGACGACGACGGACGGCGTAACGGTCTACTACGCGGGCGATCCTGGCGTGAGGAACCCGTCGCTGTTCCTGGGCTATCCCACGGCGAATTATCCGGGGACGCTGCCTGCGACGACGTCTGTGGGGACGACGGGCACGCGGACGACGCCGTGGGGAGCGGCTTATGAGCCGGTGTATCCGCCGGCGGTGCCGGCGCGGCGGCTGTTCCAGGTGGCGGACTCGTATCGTGGCAGCACGGTTTATTTGCCGGCGACTGGCCTGGTGAGCACCACCGGGCCAGTGACGACGTCCGGTGGGGGCGCGACGGCAGTCACCGATGGGGCGAGCAACGCCAGCGCCGCGGGCGATCCTTTTCTGAACAGGACCACTCCGTACCCAGCCACGGAGCCGACATCGAATGTGCCTTATTACCCCACGGGCGCTTTGCCACCGGTGACGTACACGAACGCTGGTACCATGCCGGCGACGGTTTTCACGGCAGCGCTGACCCGGAGTAATGTGGACCTGTACTGGCCGGGCGGGTCGGCCGCGAGCACGTATGACGGCACGGTAGGCGACCCGGCGGTGACTGTTTCGCTGCCGAGCGGTGTATCGAACCCGCATCTTGGGTCCAACGGCGGCAGCGCGAGTGCGACAAACCCTGGTGGCTCGCCGGACATGCGCGAGCATCCGTACTGGCGGAGCGAGCAGATGCAGCGGCTGATGAACCTGACGACGCCGCGGACGCACCAGTATGCGGTGTGGCTGACGATCGGGTTCTTCGAGGTCAAGCGGCAGGGAGACCTGGGGATGCTTGCTTATAACCCGACCCTGGCGTTCGACATCATGGGACCGGAAATCGGGGCCGCGAACGGGAAGAGCCAGCGGTATCGCGGGTTCTATCTGGTCGACCGGCTGCAACTCACGGGGTTCAACCCATCGTCGCCGACGGGGTTCAAGCAGGCGCTTGTGTATCGGCAGAGGATTCAGTAGGCATTGAGGAATTGAGGGCGGACGGCACACGGCGTGTGCCTGCTACAACTCGTGAGACAGAGGCGATGTTCTCGCGTATGAGTAAGTAAGTGGATGAATCACAACAATCGTGGCCTTCGAGTCGTGGCCTCTGCTTGCCTGGGAAGCAGGGGCGCGGCTAAAATCAATCTCAGCTTCACTTTCCTTTTCTGAAAGGAACCGCTCATGACCCGTCGTCGTCGTCGTCAAGGTTTCACGTTGATTGAGCTGCTGGTGGTGATCAGCATCATCGGTGTGCTCGTCGGGCTACTTCTGCCCGCGATTGGGGCCGCCCGAGAGGCGGGCCGGCGTGCGCAGTGCCAGAGCAACATGCACAACGTGACGCTCGGTATTCTTGGCTATGTCAACCAGAAGAACGTGTTTCCTCCTGCCGGGGAGTTTTGCGAGGACTCCACGGCCAACAGTACTGTCAATCCGGCGAATCCGGCGACGTCCGGCATTTTGACGTGGCTGCCGGGCGCGACGCCGAACACCAACTGCATACCGATGTACAGTTGGGTGGTGCCGATCCTGCCGTTCCTGGACAACCAGGAAATGTACGACCAGTGGACGATGTGGGGCAATACGACGAACGGCCCGATCGCGGTGCCGTACACGGACCAGAGCGGCCTATACAATCAAGCGGGCCAAGCCACGAACCACAAGATCGCGCAGTCGGCGCTCAAGATCTTGCAGTGTCCGGATGACAATACGGTTCAAGTCGGGCAGGGAAACCTGAGTTACGTGGTCAACGGTGGTTTTGCGCTCTGGCATGCGGTGCCGGTGGGCTGGAACCCGGCCGCGAACGGCACGGCGGGCAACGACGGAGCCGGTGGGATCAATACCACGCAGCTTCAGTGGGGTCAGCCTCTGGGGACGACTCCGCAGTGGGTAGCCGACATGGCGAATACCCAGAAGCTGGGCGTGATGTTCCTGGAATCGACGTTCGTGCAAGGCGTTCAAACGCGGATTCAGTGGAATGTGCGGTCGTCGATCGCAGGCGTCGCGGACGGCTCGAGTGCCACGCTGATGATGAGCGAGAATACGCTGGCCGGCGTAGGTGGAATTGCGCCGTATGCGGCGACGGCCCTGGGCGAGACGGACTGGGCGTGCCCGCTTCCCAATTTCACGATGTTCATCGGGTCTAGCTCGGTGTGCCAGGTTCCGACTTCAGCCAATTGCACGGCCGGGCAGCTTGCGCCGGTGGGCGATCTGGATGGCGTGGGCTGGTCGTATTCGAACAAGGTTGGGACGTTCTCGAATATCAACGGCGCCAAGACGTTGACGCTCGAGGGGTCCTATCCCTTTTCCAATAGCGGCCACCCCGCGGGCTGCAATATGGGGTTCTGCGACGGGGCTGTTCGCTTCATCGCCAATACGATTGATGGAACGGTCTACTCGAAGATCATCACGCCGGCGGGGAGCAAGCTGCCGTTCTACATCAAGCAGATGCCGGTTGAGCAGGATGCGTTTATTAACTGATGAATGAACTGGGCGAGTTGAGTTGAGTTGAGTTAATTTGCGCCTTTGCGGCGCCGGGGTTTTCGAATCGCGAAGGCCACGGACTGGAAAGCCCAGGTGTTTGCTTTGGTGCAGATGAAGTGATCGAGATCTGACGAGACAGACGACAGGGATTCTTGAGCTACGCCCCGAGGGTGGTCTGCTAGTGAAGCGGGCCATTCGCGGGGCGTTTTTCGTTCGGGGCGGGGAAGCTCACGCTAAGGGGATGTTTGAATTGAAGAGCGAAGATGGGCTCACGCGAAGGCGCAAGGCGCAAAGAAGACACGATGCAAAGGGGACGGTCGAGGCGAGGGTGTAGGGCTGCAGGGGTGGGTGGCTGTGCTAACCTGCCGATCTGCAATCGGCGTACGGAAGCCTGGATTCACTTGAGCCGAGGCGCCTGGCCGGGAATCGGAGCGACCGACAAGGGGGGGCGTCACGGTCTGACCCCGGAACGCTTGTCCGCGTCAGTTTTGCGTGGGATTTGTTTTGCCCTTGCCCGTCACCGTCTCGATCATCGACGTTGAATTTGCCAGATAGGTGCTATCGCCGCTGTAGACGGCCTCGATCGTGTCGCTGCCGACACTCAGTGACGACGTCGTGTACGTCGCCGTTGAAGTACCGTTACTTTGCGCGACCAGCGTCACCGTTACTTCGGTTGTCCCATTTACCTCGAAGGTGATGGTGCCGGTCGGCGCGACGGTGCCGGACGCTGGAGTCACGGTAACCGTGAACGTTACGGATGTACCGGAGCTCACCGTGCTGCCAGGCGAAGCCACGATGCTGATCGAGTCGTTCGTGACCTGCTGCGTGAGCGTCGCGGAAGCCGGAGAGTAGTTGGGGTCGCTGTAGCTGGCCGTGATCGTGTGCGAGCCCAACGTCAGGGACGATGTCGCGAAGGTGGCGATAAACTGGCCGGAAACGTTCGTGACAGGCACCGTTGCCAAGACCGTGCTGCCGTTCATGAACGTCACCGAGCCGCTGGGCGCTGGCGAGCCGGAGACCGTCGGCGAGATCACCGCCGTGAACGTCACCGACTGGCCGACCAGCGATGGGTTGTTGCTCGAGGTGAGGCTCACGTTCACCGTGTCTGCCGTCACCGTTTGCGTCAGGGTCGCGGAGTTGGCCGCCGGGTAAGTGGAGTCGCCGCTGTACGCCGCCTTGATCGTGTGGGTGCCCACCGATAGGGTCGACGTGGTGAAGGTCGCCTGTCCGCTGCTGTTCACGGTGCCGGTGCCCAGCGACGTGCTGCCGTCGTAGAAGGTGACGGTGCCGGTCGGGGTCGTGGAGCGATTTCCACTGACCGTTGCTGTGAACGTCACGGCTTGTCCTGCCTGTGACATGCTCGACGACGAGGTGAGCGTGACCGTGGCGGTCGCCGGAGCGTTCACTGTCTGAGTCAGGACGGACGACGTGGCCGTGTTGAAGTTGCCGTCACCACCGTACTGGGCGGTGATGCTCTGATTGCCGACGCTGAGTGTCGAGGTGGTGAAGGTCGCCTGCCCGCTGCTGCTCACGGTGCCGGTGCCCAGCGATGAGCTGCCGTCATAGAAAGTGACGGTGCCGGTCGGCTCGAGGCTGTTCCCCGACGGCGGCGTGACCGTTGCCGTGAAGGTGACCGACTGGCCGGAATTGGACGGATTGGCCGACGATGCGACGCTGACGCTCGGGGCTGCCTTGTTGACGGTCTCTGTGACAACTGCGGAAGTGGTGCCGTTGTAGTTGCCGTCGCCACCATACTGCACCGTGAGACTATAGGAGCCCGGCGTGAAGCCGGCTGCTACCGTGAGGGTTGCTTGCTCGTAAATGTTCAGCGTGCCGGTACCGAGCGAGACGCCGTTATTCAGGAACGTGACCGTGCCGGTCGGCGCCGTCCCGAAGCCGGACGCGGGCGTGACGGATGCCGTCAGTGTCACCGAGGCGCCCGCCGTTGCCGGGTTGGCCGAGACGCTGAGGGAAGCGGCCGAGGCCAGCTTGTTCACTGTCTGAGTCAGCACCGCCGAGGTCGAGCCATTAAAGTCGGCGTTGCCGCCGTACTGTACCGTCAGGCTCGAAGCGCCGGCGGGCAGGTTCGATATCGAGAGGTACGCAGAATCGGTTCCATAGCTGGAGGAGAGGGTCGCGGTGCCGATTGCGCTCGAGCCGTTAAAGAAGGTGACGGTGCCGGTGGGGAACGTTCCAGCGGCCTGGGTCACCGTCGCCGTCAGGGTAACATAGGAATTGATGGTCGACGGATTCTGCGACGAGGTCAACACGGTGCTCGTGTTCCCAAGGCTGATCGTCTCGGTCACCGGAGCGGAAGTGGCGGCGTTATAGTTTGTGTCGCCCTGGTACTGGGCGGTGATTGAATCGCTGCCGGGCGCGAGCGTGCTGGTCGTAAACGTGACCTGATTGCTGCCGCTCAGGTAGACCAAGGCGAGCTCGGTGGTGCCGTTCATGAAGTAGACGGCGCCCGTCGGCTCGGGACTGGTTGGCGTGATGGTGGCCGTGAAGGTCACGCTCTGTCCGAACGCCGCCGAGCCCGAGGAGGTGCTGAGCGCGACGCTCGGCGAATTCTTGTTCACGGTCTGCTGGATCGAGGTGTTGCTCGAGTAGAAGGTGGAATCGCCGCTGTAGGAGGCTTCGATGTTGTTCGTGCCGACAGAGAGGGTCGAAAGGTTGAGCGTTGCCTGCCCGCTCGAGAGCGTCGGCTGACCGAGCTGGTTGCCCATGCCTTCGTAAAGCGTGATCGTACCGGTCGGCGTGCCGACGCCTGTCGAGGACGTGACCGTGACGGTGAAGGTGACCGACTGCCCGACAACCGAAGGATCAGGGGACGACGTGATCGAGACATTGGCGCTTGCCTGCTCCACCCATTGTGTGAGGGCGGATGAAGACGAGCCACTGAAGTCGGTGGCTCCGGCGTAGGAGGCGGTGATGGCATAGTTGCCGACGGCGAGGGTGGTCAGGAGGAACGTCGCCTGATCGCTCGTGGCGTTGCCGTTCAGGGATGCGGTGCCCAGCGTGCCGGCCGCGTCGGTGAAGGTTATGGTGCCCGTCGGTGCGGTGGCGCCTGAGAGGGCGCGAACCGTGGCGGTGAGGGTGATCGGCTGCCCATAAGAGGCCGGATTGCTGGACGAGGCGACGCTGGTGATCGTCGTGGCCGTGGTGATCGTTTCCGTCAAGGGGGGCGTCGTGACGGAATTAAAGTTGCCATCGCCCTCGTACGTCGCGGTGAGCTGGTGGGTTCCCACCGACAGGGTGGAAACGCTCAAGGTCACGTCTTCGCTCGTGGTGCTCAGCGCTCTGGAACCGATCGACGTCGTGCCATCGAAGAACACCACGATGCCGGTCGGGCTGGGATCGTACTCCGAGGGTGGGACGACGGCGGCGGTCAGGGTCACCGACTGGCCGAAGGCCGCGCTCGAGGACGAAGCGGTCAGAGTAACGGCCGGCGTCGCCTGGACGATGCTTTCGGTCAGGTTGGCACTTGAGCCGGCGTGCGTGCTGTCACCCTGGTAAACCGCCTGAATCGCCTGGCTGCCCACCGTGAGCGAACTGGTGGATAAGGTCGCCTGGTCGTCGGAGGCGGATTCGGTCAGATAACCGTAGCCAAGGAGATTGCTGCCGTCGTAGAAGGCGACCTCTCCACTCGGTGTGCCGCTGCCGGATGCTCCGGTAACCGTAGCGGTGAAGGTGACGGTGTTCTCAAGCACGGCAGGATTGGGCGTGGCCGACAGCGCCAAGGTTGAGGTTGCCAGATTGACGGTTTGCGTCAAGGTGGGCGCGGTGGAACCGTCATAGTTGGTGTCACCCTGGTAAGAGGCCGTGATCGAGTAGTTGCCGACCGATAGAGTCGAGATCGACAGGGTCGCCTGGGCCTGCCCTGGGGTGCCGCTCAGCGTGGCGCTGCCGAGATCCCAGCCGTCCTCGTAGAAGGTGACCGAACCGGTGGGAATCGCACTGTTGTTCACGGCTGTGACCGTTGCATCAAAGGTTACGGTCTGCCCGTACGCGGATGGATTCAGCGACGAAGCTACGGACAGGGTGGTCGCACCATTGAGAATTAACTGGGAGAACGTGCCGGAGGTGGCCGAGTTATAGTTTGTGTCGCCGCCATAGGCAGCGGTGATCGAGTTGGCGCCGACAGCGAGGCTTGACAGCGTCAGGCTCGCCTCGTCCTGGCCGGCGTTATATTCTAGACGGCCGGTGCCGATCGAGGTGCCGTCGTCGTAGAAGGTGACGGTTCCGCTGGGCAACGGGGCGATGGGGTAATTCGAGGTAAGGATCGCTGTCAACGTGAGCGATTTGCCGGAAGGGAACGGGTTGCCCGACGACGTAAGAGTGATGTTCGTATTGGCCTTGATCACCGTTTGCTGAATCGTTTGGGATGCGGCCAGGTAGTTGCTGTCTCCGCTGTATTTGACGGTGAACGTAAATGAGCCGGGGGACAGGTAGTTGATGGTAAACGCGACCGTTCCGTTTGAAAGAGCCGATGCCGCGACCGAGGCAACCTGATTACTGCCGTTCGAGAGGGTGAAGGTGCCGGTTGGAGCCGGGCCGCCCGAGGGCATCGTCGACGCGAAGCTGGCCGTGATCGTGATTGGCTGGCCGACCGGGGATGGGTTGGACGCAAGCGAGAGCCCGAGGGTTGTTTGTGCCGCGGTGACGGTCTGGGTGGCGGTGCTCGTGCTCGTGTTGTAGCCGCCGTTGCCGTTATAAACCGCCGTGATCGCGTGCGTTCCGGGCAGAAGCGCGGTTATGTTGAGCGTTGCCTGGGCGACGCCACTCTCGTTCGAGAGCGTTGCGGAACCGAGCTCCGTGGTACCGTTAAAGAAGGTGACGGTGCCCGCCGGCAGCGCCGCCCCACCGGTCACATTCGCGGTGAGCGCGATCGATTCCCCGGCCCACGAGGGGTTGGGCGCGAGAGTGAGGGCGGTCGTCGAATTCGCGAGGCTCAGATCCTGCACCGTCTGGACCAGGGGCACGCTATAGTAGGTATCCGGAACATAGTTATAGTCGCCGCTGTAACTTGCCTCGATCATCTCCGAACCGGCCGGCAGACTCGGAACCAGCACGCTCGCCAGTGCATCCGGGCCCGTCGGGATGAGCGACGCCGAGCCGATAGTCTGGCCGTTGGCGTAGAGAATGACGGATCCGGTCGGCGCCGGATCGCCAGCATCCGGTCCGGTCATGTTGACCAAAATCGAGAGCGGCTCCCCAGCCTCCGAGGGATCAAAATCGGAAGTCATCGTCAGATCGGGTGTGAGCTGTTCGACGTCAACCGGCAGATCGCCGGTACCCGTGTTGTAAATATCGTCGCCGCTGTAAACCGCAGTGATGTCGTCGACGTCGCCCGTGATTCCAAAAATCGTAATCGAAGCCGTGCTGTTGCCGGCCCCGTCTGGCTCCACGTAGTCAACGCCCTCGAAAGTCCCGTCCTCGTAGAAGGACACCGTCCCGGTCGGGGCGGGATTGTCGTAGGCGCTGTCAATCGTGGCGGTGAAGGTGACGTTGTCGTTAACCTGGATCGAGCTGTCGTCGGTGGTAACGGAGACGTTGGCGTCATCCAGGGTGACGTCCTGGGTGATCGGGTCGGAGGTGGACGGATTGTAAAGGAGATTGCCACTGAACGCGGCGGTGATGTCGTGACTGCCGATCGAAAGGGTTGAAATCGTCAAGCTGGCCTGGTCGTTGCCTGACGAATCGCTCAGGAGCGCGGTTCCGATCGAGGTCGAGCCGTCGTAGAAGGTGACCGTGCCGCGGGGGATTTCGCCGGAGTCGTTCATGGTCGCGGTGAAGGTGACGGACTGGCCGAACTGGGCGGTGTTCGAGGAGCTCGTCACGCTGATGCTCGTGTCTTGCGGGGTGGGCGGCGGGGGCGGAGGGGGGGGAGGGGGCGGAGGAACGTAGAAACCCGAGTCGTCACTCCCAGTATAGTAAGAATCGCCGCTGTACTCTCCGATGGCTACCCAGGCGACCTCACCGGCGAGATCCACCGTTATCGTTGCCTCATTTCCCGATATACTCGTTCTTGTCCAATAAAACGGTTCCCAGATATACCCGTGGTTTTGCCAATACGACAAGGCATACAATGACAAACCAACGGTTCCCGTCGGTTCCGTATTCCCCGACACGCTCGCGGTCACGGTTGCGGTGAACTCAATGTCGTCGTTGTCTTGCCAGCCGACAAAACCACCGAGAGGGGACAACGTCAGTGTCGTCGGAATCTTGTTCCACGAGACGCCAGTCGATCCAGTCGCCGGCGCGAACACGTCGTCGCCGCTGTAGTCAATCGTGATGCCAATACTTCCCGCCGGTTGTGCGGGCAGATCGAGGGTAGCTTGGCCGTCGCTGACCGATGAGCTGCCGATCTGCGTGTTGCCATTATAGAAGTAGACCGTCCCTGTCGGAGCCGGCCAGTTGCCTGGCACCGCGCTGCTTATGGTCACGGTCACCGTTGCCGAGTCGCCGGCATAGAGCGGAGCTGGCTCAACCGTCGATTTGATTCCCACCGCCACCAGGAGCGGCTGGGGCGCCGAGAACTCTGAAGTGTTCCCCTGGGAATCGGTCGCCGTGGCGGTGTAGCCGGTCTGGTCGAGTGGTCCTGGAGCAAACGAGGGTGAGAAACTGGCGTTTCCACTGGAATTCGTCTCAACGGTTTCCTGACCGATGAAAGTCTGTCCTTCCGGATCGTTGCTGGGGTTGGAGAAGAACTGCAAGAGGTAGATTGTGCTCGGGGTGCCGACCAGAGTTCCCTGGATCGTGACCTGGTTGACCCCGCGCAAGACGACCGACTTCAGGTCGGGCGCCTGCTGATCGTTGTTCGATCCGTCGGTCAGTAAGATCCCTGGATCTTGCCCATCGGGGCCATTGGACCCGATCAAGTTGCCGAGGATGATAACGTCGTCGCTCGGATCGACCCAGACTGGCCCCAAGCCATTGCTGGAGATGACGTTGCCGAGGCCGAACTCGAGCTTCGCCATTTCGGCCAGGTTCATTCCGATCACGGTGCTGTTCGCGTTCGTGACCCACACGCCCCATTGGCTGTTGTTGAGCGGTGTCTGCGCCAGCGTCGAATTGGTGAAGCCGATCAGGTTGCCCTGGATCAGGTTCGCCAGGCCAAGGTTTCCAATCAGAACTCCATTGCTTTGGTTACCCGAAATCAGGTTCCCGCCAATGGTGTTGTTGTTGGAGCTGACGTTGGTGTGGACCCCGTTCTCGTCGTTGCCAAGGGCCGTTGCTCCGGAGATATCGGTGCCGATAAAGTTGCCCAGCACGGAGTTTGCGTTGGCCTGGTTGGTGATGATCACGCCGTCGCCACTATTGGCGGAAATGAGGTTGCCCATGCTGGGCAGGAGCCAGACGGTTGGACCCTGTATGAGTCCCCGGCCGTCGCCGATTGTATTGTTGTTCGAGCCGTTGATCTCGACGCCGCTGCCATTCTCGCCCTGGGCATTGGTGGCCGCGCCGTTACCGAGGGAGCCGGTGCCGAGTGAGTCGGTGCCGATAAAATTGCCCTGCACGAAGTTTTTCTGGGAGCCGTTTTCGATGCCGACGCCGTTGCCGGCGTTACCCGAGATCACGTTGCCGAGGCCCAGGGTGGTGTCGCCGCCGATCGAGTTGTTGTTCGAGCCCTCGATGGCGACGCCGTTGCCGAAGTCGCCCTGTGTAGTGACCTGCCAGCCGTTGGCGACCGGAAACTCGCCCGTGACATCGGTGCCGATCAAGTTGCCGTACACGAGGTTGGACTGCCCGCCGTTTTCGATGCTGACGCCGTCACCTGAGTTGCCGGAGATCAAGTTGCCAAGACCCTGGGCGCTGGCGCCGCCGATCAGATTGTTCGAGGTGCCGTCCAAGCCGACGCCATTGCCGGGATTCGACGGATTGGCGGCTCCGTTGCCGATTGCGTAGTCACCGAAGGCGTCGGTGCCGATGAAGTTGCCCTGCACCCGGTTGTTGCTCGCGCTCTTTTCGATGCTGATGCCGTCGGCGGCGTTGCCGGAAATCAGGTTCCCGAGGCCTGTTCCTAGCGGTCCGCCGATCTGGATGTTGGAAGCGCTGTCCTCGATGCTGATGCCGTTGCCATAACCACCCTGGGGATCCTGGATCCAGCCGTTGCCGAGGCCCCCGCTGCCGTCGGCCGTGGTGCCGATGCGATTGCCGAAGACGAAATTACTGGCGGAAGGGACGCCGAAGCCGAGCCGAAAGCCGGCGACACCGTTGTCGGCGCCGATGCCAATACCGTTGCCGAAGTTGCCGGAGATCAGGTTGCCGAGCCCGGCGCTGCTGCTGCCGCCGATGGTGATGTTGAACGCCCCTTCAACGGCGATGCCGTCGCCGTACTTTCCCGCGCCCGTGGCATCAAAGGTGAGCTGCCAGCCGTTGCCGATGGCTGTGGTGCCGCTTGAGTCGGTGCCGATGTAGTTGCCGATGACGGTGTCATTGACCGAGGGGCCGAACTGCGGGACGCCGGGGATCATCTCCATCGCATCGCGTCCGATGTCGATGCCGTGGCCGGCATTGCCCGAGATCAGGTTGCCGACGTCCAAGCTGCTGCCGCCGATGGTGACGTTGAAAGCACCGTCGATGCTGATGCCATTGCCATAGTCGCCGGTCAGGGGGTTTTGCAGCGCACCGTTGCCAAGCGCGGCATTGCCGGCGGCATTGGTGCCAATGAAGTTCCCCTGCACGAGGGTCGAGGTGGCGCCGGAGTTGATTTTAATGCCGTCGCCGAGATTGCCAGAGATGAGGTTGCCAAAGCCTGCGCTGCGGCTGGCGCCCAACACATTCGCCGACGAAATTGCGCCGACAGCGATGCCATCCGAAGTGTTGCCGAGTGCACGCGTGCCGGTCACGTCGGTACCGATATCGTTGCCGTAGACGTAGTTTCCGGCCGCGTCGTTGATGCTGACGCCGCCCTGGAGATTGCCGGAAATCAGGTTGCCCAGGGCCGAGACGGTCATGAGCGTTGGGGCACTCAGGCCGAGGATATCCGTCCCGCCGCCACCAATCAGATTGGCTTTGGGCTGATTGATCGGCAGGAAGCCGATCGCGCCGTTGCTGCTGTCGCCCTCGATGGCGACGCCATCCTGCATGTTCCCGAGCGCGGCAGAGCCGGTGGAGTTGGTTCCGATAAAGTTGCCCTGGACGTTGTTACTGTCGGAGTTGTTCTCGATGCTGATGCCGCCCTGCCCGTTGGCGGAAATCAGGTTACCGAAGGTGGAGAAGCCGGCGCCGCCGATCTGGTTGGAGCTGCTATCGTCGATGCTGATGCCGTCGGCGCCGTTGCCGACGGCGGCGAGCCCGGTCGGATTGGTGCCGATGAAGTTCCCCTGAACGGTGTTGCTGTTGGCCCCGTTCTTGAGATCAATGCCTGAGCCGGTGTTGCCCGAGATGATGTTGGCCAGGCCGAGCGCCTTGCCGCCGCCCAACTGGTTGCCGGTGGCGCCGTCGATGGTGATGCCGGCATCGCCGTTGGCCAGCGCGGCCGCGGCGGTGTAGTTGGTCCCGATATAGTTACCGCCGACGATGGTGCCGGTCGCCTTGCCGGTGATGTCGATGCCCGACCCCATGTTGCCGGAAATGATGTTGTTCGAGCCGGCACTCAAGTCGGCGCCGATGAAGGTATTGACAGCGTCCGTCACGCTGACGCCGGAGCCATAATCGCCGCTGGAATCCTGGGTCGCGCCGTTGGCGATGGCCGCGGTGCCGGCGGCATTGGTGCCGATGCGATTGCCGCTTATCTGATTGGAGGTTGCCTGAGTGCCGCCCAAGGCCACGCCGTCGCCTGAGTTGCCGGAAATCACGTTGCCGAGGGTCCAGGAGGTCGAAATCGTGTTGGTGCCGATCAGGTTGTGGGAGCCGTTCTCGACATCGATACCGTCAAGCTGGTTGGCGAAGGCCGCGGTGCCGGCGACGTTCGTGCCGATCGAGCTCGCCTCGACGGCGTTGGAATTGGCAGTGGTGCTTTCGATCGTGACGCCGTTGCCCTGGTTGCCGGAGACGACATCGTGGGCGAGCAGGTTGTTCGCACTCGTGATCGTGATGCCGTCGCCGGAGAAATGCTGGACGATGAGCCACTCTACGGTGCAGTTGGCGGCGGTGATGTCGAGGCCGCCCACACTGCTGCCGGCACTGGTTCCGTCCAAGCAGATCAGCGGGGAATTGTTGAAACCGGGCTGCGAGTTGCCTTCGATCGTGACTGCCTGGGTGAGGGCCGGCAATGCCGAGTGGAGCGAGATGGTCTCGACGCCCGAGCCCGGAATGTCGAACTGAATGACGCCCGCGGCGCTACTGGCATTGGAGTTGAGGATCGCCTGGCGGAAGGAGCCGGTGCCCGCGTCATTGGTGTTGGTGACAACGAAGACCGCCGGGGCGATCCGGCACTCGAGCCCTTCGAGCGCCAGGGGCAGGCGCCGCCGCCGACGAGGTGAGCCGCGTCGGAAAGCCTCGCGGACTCGCCTCTGGAAAAGGGAATTAGACGACCGGCCGCGGCTTGCGGACATAGCGTCACCTCCGTTTTCGGGGCTGTTTCGGGAGCGTTGCACGAACCGCTCGTTCCCGGATGAAGGTCATCCGGGATTCTGAATCTGAGATTGGGGCTCAAGCTTAATCTTGCGAATAGCCGCAAGCAACCATGTTCCGTCCCGGTTGATCTGCGCTTCACCTGACCCGTGGCGCGTAAAAAAACGTGAGCGGGCGGCGCGGCGCCAACAAGGAGCAGGTTGTTTCCCGGTGAGAGTCGTCCGAGCATTCCTTCACGTGATGAATCCAACTTGCGGCGGTGTTCCACCGGGCAGGGCCAGATTGATTTTTCCAGACAAGCCGAGGCGTTTTGATTGGGCCACGCTGCTGGGCTCCAGCACGTGCGATGATCGCGCAGGCGAATGGTTATGCGGCATTTGGTCTGGCTCGCTCGGCGAGTCGCTTATGATAGCGTACGCTTAAAAACGTACATGTTCGGAACTAAAACTACTGACTTGTGCTTTCCGCAACGGTGCGTTATGTTCAGCAGATAGTGGTCATGTGTATGGTGACCGCGTTGCCGCGAGAAGGTGCGGGGCCCCTGAAGCTTTGCTCGACGTGGGCGATGCCGGGCGGTCTGCTGGCCCTTGGTTTGGTGCGGGTCATCAGCGGTGATGAGGGCCAGGTTTGGCTTTTGTTGCCCGTGTGCACGAAGGGAGGACGAACTCAAATGTGCCGGAGACGCGCGTTACAGATTGGATTGGTGGTGCTGGCTTTGGTTCCGGGAGAGGCCCGCGGTCAGACGGTTTACTCGGACGGGGAAAAACACACCGTGAGCCGCTCGACCGGGCCGATCGAGATCGAGAATACTGGGACCACGCTGAATGTGGAGACGGGGGCGACGGTTTCGGCGTCGTACAATGTGCAGGATGCAACGGCGATTGTTGGCGGGACGGGGACCACGATCAACATGCTGGGAGGCACGGTGGCGGGGCTTCAGAATCACGTCATGGTCGGGAATGGAATCACGACATACGGGTTTCTGAGCGCTTCCGGGGGGCTTGTGAGTGGCGGTTTTTCGAGCGGGGTCAATGGGGCGACGGGGGCCGAGATTTATGGAAGCGCGCTCATCACGGGTGGGACTTTCCAGGGTGGGCCGGGCGTCGGCGCCATTGCGGGGTGGGGGATCTATTTGACCGGAACTGCGGAGTTCGTTGGCGGGACGGTCCAGGGCGGCATTGGGACAGGGGCGTTTTCGGCACCTGGAATAGCGATGGTTACGTCTGCTTCGTCGAATCTGACGGTGTATGGTGGGACTTTTGAGGGCGGCGTAAGCGCGAGCGGGTCGACGCAAATCTTTGGTGGAATGTTTACGGGCGTGATTCCGAATGGGAGCCAGCCCATCAATCACGGGGGTGGGCTCGGTGTCCAATATGGGACTGTGTCCATCATGGGCGGGACATTTCAGGGCGCGGCTGGCGCGTCAGGGTTTCACTGCGTTCTTACCTGAGAGCCTGTCAATTTCCGGTGGAACGTTCGTCGGCGGTTCCGGAGTCAACGCGCGTTGGTGCGCAGCTCACGCTGGGTAACAATGAACTGGCGACGATTAGCGGCGGTTCTTTCTATGGCGAAACGGCGCCGACTGGCCCTGGCGGTTCCCTGCTGCTTTCCGGCTATGATACGGCAGCGCTGAACATCTCCGGGGGTATTTTTTCCGGGCCTATCGGGCTGGACCTTAACGGCGCGTCGAGCGCGACTTTCACTGGCACGGGATTGCAGTTCGATTCGAGCACGGGGATGCTGACCGGGACTCTGGCGGACGGGAGCGCGATTGACGACTTGATTCGCCTCGGTGGGAATTATTACATAAGCTATGGGCCCGATCCCGGCGGCGGCGCTGGGTCTATCACTTTTGACGCGGCGCCGAGCCGTCGTCGATTGTGATTCTTGGTGGCGGGGCTGTGGCTGTCGTGGCGGTTGCGTTGATCAGGTCCAGGCGATGCCGGGCGCGTCTGCGGCGCCGGTTGCCTGACTGAAGCCGCGGGGAGCGCGGTTCGTGGGTTGGTCAACCGCGGCGAGCGTGCAAGCCGGTCGCGGCCGACGCGTGTCATGCGTGCGAGGCTAGCCGCGCATCCGGGCGGCGCACGACGGCTGGCGTTTTTGTGCGCAATTTACCTCTGTTTTTTCATTGCAATCGCGCTCGCCGCTGCGATGGCTGCGACCGGAAAAGAATTTTCAGATTTCCTGGTCGACAAGGTGACCCAAACCAGGAAACTCGGCGCATATTATTGATGTGTCACGATCGCTGCCACCGGAGTCAGCGCGGGGCACCAAACACGTCCCAAGGAACTTTGAATTCCATCCTCCAACAGTCAGCGAGCTTCAACCGTTGAACGCCAGTTGGCGAACACGTCATTTCAATGCCCGTTCAGGGCGTGCCTGCCAGCCTTGGTCCCCGGGCTGGGAATCGCCAGGAAGAGTGGGGAATTTCTCTCTGGGAGTGCAAGAAAGTGCAAGAAAGTGCAATGGGCGAAAAACCTCGCAAGAGTACGAAAACCCAACTGGCCCTTGCGATTGCGCAGGGCGTGTCCGTCGCGAAGTGGTGCACACACGAACGGAGTGGCCCGGCGAACGGCCTTCCTGTGGCGCAAGACCGCGAAGTCCGCAAGGTCGTCCAGGCTTGTCGCCGACGTGTGATCGATCAGGCGGTCGGCCAGATGACCAAGCATTCCACCCGGGCGGTGCACACGATCACCTGGCTTTCGGACGAAGGCGACTCGCATGAGATCCGGCTGAAGGCGGCCCGGGCCGTTCTTTCGGACATGATCGCGGTTTCCAAGTACTCGGACCTGGAAGACCGCGTGAGGGAGGTGGAGACGATGCTTGATTCGCCTCCTGGCGCCACCGCAAGCGGCGACGTCTGGAACCCGGGGCCGACTAACCTTGGTTACGGAAACGCGTCACCTGCGAATCCGTAAAGTGCTGGAGCTCTCGCCAGCAGGCTATACGATGTGGCCCCCTTCGGGTCTCGAGGGGGCTGCATCAGGTGGCCGGGGCGGGGACTGCGGCGAATTTCTGGTGGGGGGCGAGGGGGGCTTTCCGGCATGGGCGTCCGACGTAGCGGTCGAAGCTGGCCACGGAGTGGTTCCAGATCCACCAGGCTGCGAGGGCAGGAGCGATGATCCCGATGAGGCAGGCCAGCGGGGCGGCGAGCCGGCCGTCGGCGGTGTGAAGGGCGAGCCATTCCATGGGCGGGTAGAGTTCGAGGGAGTGATGCAGCACGTGCTGCACGTCGCGATAGGAGGCCAGCGAAAGCCAGGCGACCAACGGGGTCGAGGCTGCGCCCACAAGACGGAGCTCAAGCCGGCCGGCAAGAGGAACGGAAGGGCGGCCGAGATCATCGGGATGAAGATCGGAGTCAAGGCGCGGCTGGCGGCGGCGTTTCGATCGGTGAATTTCAAGACGACCGCAAGGCCGAAAACCAGGTAAAGGCTTATCGAGGAAGCCAGTATGAGCAAAGCGGCGAGGAACCCCAGCGGATGAAGTGCGCCGGAGAGGAGGCCCAGCGTCCAGAGCAACACCAGGGTCAGCAAGATACCGCGCATCCGCCAAAGGGCGGCGCGGAACTTGCCCAAGAGGATATCACGTCCGGTAAGCGGCGTGGCGATCAGGCTGTTCCAGGTTTCCTTGACGCGCTCGACGGCGAGTACCTCCATGGCGATGCCGCTGGAAACCATGGCCAGCATGAACATGATCGAGCAGGTCGCGAATCGCAGAAAGATATTGAAATCTGTCCGGGCTGCGTCGATGGGGACACCTGGCCCGGATTCGTCCAGGAAAAACCGGACGACCAGGTTGAGCTCGGGCCTGCCGGCGGCTGGAGTGACAGCCGAGTAGCCGTGGTGCCAGAGCTCGACGAAGGCCCGGCGGGCGAAGAAAAAGGTGAAGTAGGCGAGTGTGCAATGGATTGCCGAGCCGATGCAGAAGCCGGCGATCTGACCGATCAAGCCGGTGCGGGAGGTGAATCGCTCTCTCCAGAAGATCGGGTCGTCGCCCACCGGCGGACGAGGCCGGAACCGCCACGCGGGCAAGAAGAAGCGCCGCGAGAGGCCGCGTCCGTCGCCGCCGACATTTGCTCGAAAGGCCGGGCGAAGCCGGGGGATCGAAGCGATGACCAGCACCAGACCGGCGGCAATCTGCACGCCGCTCATCCACTCGACCGCCGAGTAGAGAGCCGGCGGATTGATGCCGCCGACGAATCGGGGAAGCAGGCCGACGGGGTTGCTGGCGAGGATCCACGCGTTCGCGGTCATGATGAAATCGGGCGGCCGGAGACCGATCTTCGTGAGAACCGGGGTCATGCCGACGATCACCGGGACCGAGAGCCAGGCGATGAGGACGAGAAGCGTGATGCTGGTGGCCCGGCGCCCGTCGGGCGCGCCGGAGGAGACCCAGATCCCGAGCGTGAGGATGAAGAACCCGGTCGAGGCGATTCCCGCGTAAGCGATCAAGATCAACCGGGGATGCACGCCGCCCAGGACGTTCAGGAGGATCATCACGGGCAGTCCGGCGGCGAGCGTGGTGGCGAACGCGGCCAAACAGGCCGCCAGCTTGCCGAGGACGATCTCGGCGCTAGACAACCGGGTCGCCAGCAGGAAGCCCAGGGTTTTTCGATCCATCTCGCCGGCGATCGAAAGGGCGCCGACTGTGGAAAGAAGGAAGATCGACGCCCCGTGAGCCATCACCACGAAAAGGAACGACTGAAGCGCGACGGCCGACATCAGGTCGGGGCTCCACGCCCCCTTGTGCGTAAAATACCAGCAAGCGAAGGTGCCCAGCACGATCACCAGGAGCGTGCCGGCGAACCAAGCACGATCGGCATGGTATCGCCCGCGACGCGCGGCGACTGTGAGCTCATGGCGAAGGATTGGCATTTTGTCAGTTGTCGGTTGTCAGTTGTTTGGATGCGGTCGGGGGTATCCTAGCACAAATGTCAGATGCGGGCCAGGGTGAGTGGGTGGGGGAGCTCAGGGCGTTGCCCTGGGCTGATTTGTTATGCCCTTTCAGGGCAAGAACCAAATTGCGCGACATCAAAACTGGCGCTTCGGGTTCGAGGACCGCCTGGGCGTGCGTTCTATGTGGGTTCTTGTCGTTCTCTGAGCGGGGGAAGAGAATCTTGGTAGGGTGGACGGTGCCGAACTATTTTGGGGCGGCGGGTGTCCGCAGGCGTGGGCGAGTTTCTTTTCGAGCCTGTCTGTGAGATGAGGAACGATGGCTGAGACATTATTTGAGAAGGTCTGGAATCGCCACGTGGTGGAGCAGACGGACGAGGCGACGCTGTTGTACATCGACCGTCATCTGGTACACGAGGTGACGAGCCCGCAGGCGTTCGAGGGGCTGCGGCTGGCGGGGCGGCGGGTGCGCAGGCCGGACTTGACGTTTGCCACGGTCGATCACAACGTACCGACGGACAATCAGGTCTCGATTGCGGACCCACTATCGCGGCGGCAGGTGGAGGCGATGCGGGCCAATTGTCCGGAGTTTGGAATCGCGCTTTACGACATTGCGAGCGGGCGACAGGGCATCGTGCACGTGATCGGGCCGGAGCTGGGGCTGACGCTTCCGGGGATGACGATCGTTTGCGGCGACAGCCACACGAGCACGCACGGCGCCTTCGGGGCGCTGGCGTTTGGAATCGGCACCAGCGAGGTCGAGCACGTTCTGGCGACGCAGACGCTGTGGCAGGGTCTTCGCCCGGCGACGTTTGGAATCGAGGTGACGGGGCGGCTGGAGCCGGGGCTCGAGCCGAAGGACATAATCCTGGCGATCATCCGCAAGATCGGCACCGGCGGCGCGACCGGGCACGCGATTGAATACTTTGGGCCGGCGATCAACTCGCTGTCGATGGAAGGGCGGATGACGATCTGCAACATGTCGATCGAGGCCGGAGCGCGTGCGGGGCTGATCGCGCCCGATGATGTGACGATCAGCTACATCACGGGAGGGGAGCGCCCGTTCGCCCCTCGCGGGGCTGCGCTCGAGGCCGCCATCGCCGACTGGAAGACGCTCAGGACGGACACGGACGAAGCGTTCGATCGACGGGTCTCGATCGATGCAAAGGCGCTGGTGCCGCAGGTGACGTGGGGAACGAACCCGGGGATGACGGTGGACGTGACCGGTATGGTGCCCGAGCCGGAAGATGTACCGTTTGCGTCGGCTGAAGATGCGCGGCGAGCGCTTGCGTACATGGGGCTTATTCCGGGCACGCGGGTCACGGAGATTCCGGTGGACGTCGTGTTCATCGGGTCGTGTACGAACGGGCGGATCGAGGACCTGCGCACGGCGGCAAGAGTGTTCCGGGGCCGGAAGGTGGCCGCTGGTGTGCAGGCGCTGGTGGTACCGGGGAGCGAGGCGGTCCGTCATCAAGCGGAGGCCGAGGGGCTGGACCGAGTTTTCCTGGAGGCGGGCGCCCTCTGGCGAAATGCGGGATGCAGCATGTGCCTGGCGATGAACCCGGACAAGCTCAAGCCCGGGCAGCGATCGGCCAGCACGAGCAATCGCAACTTCGAGGGCCGGCAGGGACCGGGGGGGCGGACGCACCTGGTCAGCGCCGGCCATGGCGGCGGCGGCGGCGGTGACGGGGCGATTCGCGGACGTGCGACAGTCTTTTATCGCAGACGCATTGAAACCACAGGAGTCGTCGATGATGGAGCCGTTCGTAACGCATCGCGGTCGGGTGGCGCTTCTGGACTGGACGGACGTCAACACTGACTTGATCATCCCGGCGCGTTATCTGAAGAAGATCGAGCGAACGGGATTCGGCCCCCTGCTCTTCGCCGACAAGCGATATGCGCCCGGCGCGGCTCCGGACGCGGATCGGCCCGAGCGAACACGGCGTGGAGCTTGCGGAGTTTCCGCTGAACGACCCTGCGGTCAACGGGGCGACCGTGCTGGTGGTGGGGCACAACTTCGGGTGCGGCTCGAGCCGCGAGCACGCGGTCTGGGCCGTGATGCAGGCCGGGTATAGAGCGGTCATCGCGCGCGGGCGGAAAGGCGGGTTTGGCGATATCTTCGAGGCGAACGCACTGCAGAACGGCTTGCTGCCCGTCGAGCTCGACGATCCGGACTGGCAGGCCATTGCCGGTGGCGGCACGGCAGAGCCCCGGCCAGGTCGAGGTGACGATCGACCTGCGGGAACAGACGGTCAAGCTTCACTCGCATGTCGATTCCACGTCCGAGCCGGTGGACAGCCTTTTTCACTTCGAGATTCCCGAGGCCCATCGCCACCGGCTGCTCCACGGACTGGACTCGATCGGGGAAACGCTGCTGCACGACCACGCCATCACCCGCCATGAGCTACACCTTCCTCCGTGGGTCAGTCACGGCGAATCTTGACTTAGATCGTCGGGATATGTAAGATTCGCTTAACTGATTTCTGAAGGGGGAGTTTGGCGATGTCCTTATCGGTCGCAATGGCGGTCGGAAGAGTGGACAGATGTCAATTCGAGGTTGATGGGGTCGATGCCGCGCGCGATTCTGGAATGGGCGGTTGAGCGATTTCAGCCACGGCTGACGATGGCGACGGCGTTTGGCGCAGAGGGATGTGTGCTGATTCATCTGCTTGCCGAGATCGACCCGAAGGTGCGTGTTTTCAATCTCGACACGGGTTATCAGTTTCCGGAGACGCTGGCGCTGCGGGAGCAGATTCGCAGAGCGGTATGGGATCGAGGTCGAGATGATCCGGCCGGAGATGAGCGACGGCGGAGTATGAGAATGAGCACGGGGGGCCGGTGTATCGTGTCGCACCCGGACCAGTGCTGCTACGATCGGAAGATCGTGCCGCTGCGGAGGGCGCTTGTGGGATACGACGCGTGGATCACGGCGATTCGGGCGGATCAGTCGTCGCATCGCGGGGCGGCGAGCGTGGTGGGGCTGGATCGGAAGTTCGGGCTGGTGAAGGTGAACCCGCTTTTTAACTGGATCACGGCGAGACGTATGGGCGTTCATCGCCACTCACAACGTGCCGTACAATCCGCTCCACGACCAGGGATATGCGTCGATTGGCTGCTGGCCGTGCACCCGTGCGGTGGCCGAGGGCGACGCGGAGCGGGCGGGTCGCTGGGCGGGGCATGCGAAGACCGAATGCGGATTGCACTCGCTTGACAGCAGTCTGCTTTGAGCGGCAGGCGATCGCAGTGCTTTCGATGAGTCCAGAACACGGGCATCGGGCTGTATGAAGATTTCTGCGAAGTCAGAATACGCTTGTCTGGCGGTGCTGGCACTGGCCCAGTTCGGGCGCGGGACGGCTCCGGTACGGATCCGCGAGATTTCGGAGACGTACTGTATTCCCGAGCGGTACCTGGTTCAGATTCTGCTTCAGTTGAAGGGAGCGGGGCTGGTTGCGAGCACGCGCGGGGCGACCGGGGGTTACCGGCTGGCACGCGAGGCGGAGGCCATTTCGCTGGGTGAGATTCTGGCTGCGATCGATCCGCCGGGTGCAGAGCGGGATGATTCCGGCGTCGGAATCGCGGCTCGAGGGCCGCGGTGCTCGACGTCGGTCTGGGCGGACGTGCGGGCGGCCGAGCGAGCGGTGCTGGAGCGGACGTCGATCGCGCAGCTTGCGGAGCGGTGTTCGCCGCGTGAGTGGGTCATTTGATCTGAGTGTGGCTGGCACGAGGTACCTTCCAGGCGACGACCAGGCTTGGCGCGTCTGCGTGGTATATGAGAGCCTTCAGGGTCCATTTCTCAAGACGATGCTTGATGGGGATGTAGAAGGAGAATGGCCATCTCTACCTCGAACAAGACTTCGGCTGCGACCACGGGATCGGCGGCCGGGGCGCTCAATTCGCCGTTTGGCGGAAAGCTCGTGGACTTGATCGTGAGTGAAGAACGTGCGGCCGAGATGAAAGCGACCGCAAAGGACCTGGGCAGTCTTACTCTCGAAGAGCGGCCACTGTGCGATCTGGAGCTGCTGGCGGTTGGCGGTTTTTCGCCGCTTGCGACGTTCCTGAAGAAGGCGGACTACGAGCGTGTGGTTGGCGAGAAGCCGGCTCTCGGACGGAACGCTCTGGCCGTTGCCGATTGTGTTGCCGGTGGAGCCCGGTGACGGAGTCGCCGAAGGCAAGCCGCTGGCATTGCGGGACGTGTACGGCAACTTGCTGGCGTTCCTCCACGTCGAGGAAATCTACGCGTACGACAAAGAAAACGAAGCCCAGAACGCTTACGGCTCGGTCGATGCCAAGCATCCGTCGGTCGCTTATCTGAACCGGCTGCCGGGCCATTATGCTTCCGGGCCGGCTGGAGGTGATCCGGGTTCCGCCGCACTACGATTTCGTCTCGCTGCGGCGGACGCCGGCGGAATTGCGCGAGCATTTCCAATCCTTGGGGTGGAGCAAGATCGTGGCGTTCCAGACGCGGCAACCCGCTGCACCGCGCGGATGAAGAGCTGACCAAGCGGGCGGCGCGGCAGATCGGCGGGGGGCTGTTGATCCACCCGGTCGTCGGGGTGACCAAGCCCGGCGACGTCGACCATTTCACGCGGGTGCGATGTTATCGAGCGCTGGTGGACAACTATTATGAAACCGGGCAGCGTGGTGCTGAGCTTGCTGCCGCTGGCGACGCGGATGGCGGGGCCGAAGGAGGTCTTGCTGCATGCGATTATCCGGCGTAATTACGGATGCACGCATTTCATCGTCGGCCGGGATCATGCGGGGCCGGGCAACGACTCGAAGGGCAAGCCGTTTTACAGTCCGTACGCGGCGCAGGAGTCGATGGCCGCGCACGCGAAAGAGATCGGGATGGAGATGGTCGACTTCAAGCAGATGGTGTATTTGCCGGAGAAGGAGAGCTATGCGGCGGTGGACGAAGTGCCGCCGGGCACGAAGACGGCCGATATTTCCGGGACGCAAGTGCGCGACAATTATCTGGCCAAGGGGCTTCAGCTTCCGGAATGGTTCAGCCGGCCGGCGGTGGCCGAGATCTTGAACGAAGCCAATCCCCCCAAGTTCCGGCAGGGGATGACGCTTTGGTTCACGGGGCTATCGGGCTCGGGCAAGAGCACGATGGCCCACGCCACGATCGAGCGGCTGGCGGAGTTCGGCCGTAATTGCTCACTGCTGGATGGCGACGAGATCCGCACACACCTTTCGAATGGACTGGGCTTCAGCAAGGAAGACCGCGACACGAATATTCGCCGGGTCGGCTATGTCGCCGGGTCTCATCGCGCAGCATGGCGGGACGACGCTCTGCTCGGTTATCAGCCCTTATCGCGGCGATTCGTGACGAGGCCCGCAAGATGTCAGGCGGAAACTTCGTCGAGATCTATTGCTGCAACGCCGATCGACGTCTGCGAAAAGCGGGACGTCAAGGGGATGTACTCCAAGGCGCGGGCGGCGGTTGCCGACGGCAAGCCGATGGGCTTCACGGGTGTGGATGATCCGTATGAGCCGCCGGTCGATCCCGAGGTCACGCTCGACACGAGCGCGCTCTCGGTTCAGGAGTGTGTCGACCACATCATCGACAAGATTCTGGAGATGGGCTACATCCTGCCGCACGGGCATATCGCGGTGTGAGGCTATTCGGGCGTCGGCTCGATGTCGGAGTCGAAGACGCGGACCTGGCGCCAGGAGGCCTTGTTTTCGCTGATGAACTGCTCGTGAGCGGGTGCTTCCTGGTAGGCGTCATGCGATTCCTTGGAATCGAAGATGATCAGGAGGGCGATGTCGAAGTCGCGATCGTTGACGGGGCGGTTGAGCTCCTGGTTGGGGGTGCCGCAGGCGAAGAACTGGGTGCCGGGATGGCCGGTCAGGTACTTCCGGCAGGCTGCCAGCATCTTGGCAACCGCGGCTTCGGAGGGGTCGTGGAGCGAGAAGAAAACATTGTGGGCCAGCATGGGGCATCTCACCTGGAAGAGTCTGGGGTGGACCAGAAAATGGATCAGGGCGGGGCCAAGAACGGTGCGGATCTTGTCTCGCATTGACCGGGCGTGATCACGCCTTTCTCGGTGATGATTCCGGCGATCAGCCTGGCCGGAGTGACGTCGAAGGCCGGGTTGTATACGTCGATGCCGTCGGGTGCGGTCTGGCGGCCGAAGCCGTGGGTGATTTCGCGCGGGTCGCGCTGCTCGATGGGGATGGCGGACTCCGTCGGAGATCGACAGGTCGAAGGTGCTCGATGGCGCGGCCACGTAGAACGGGATTGCGTGGGCCTGGGCGAGCACCGCCACGCCGTAGGTTCCGATCTTGTTGGCGGTGTCGCCGTTGGAGGCGATCCGGTCTGCCCCGACGACGACCATCTGGATCTTTGCCTTCCCGCATCACCTGCGCGGCCATGTTGTCGCAGATCAGCGTGACGGGAATGCCGCGGTCCCTTGAGCTCCCAGGCGGTCAAGCCGAGCGCCCTGCAAGAGCGGGCGGGTCTCGTCGGCAAAGACATGCAGGGGCGTGCCCTGCTCGTGCGCGGCGAAGATCACGGCGAGGGCGGTGCCGTAATCGGCGGTTGCCAGCCCGCCGGCGTTGCAGTGCGTGAGCACGCCATGACCGGGCCGGATCAGAGGAGCGCCGAATCGGCCGATCGCGCGGCACATCGAGCGATCTTCGGCGTCGATTTTTCGGGCCTCTGCGAGCAGCTTGTTCGAGCAGGGCTGCGGCCATCATGTTGCTGGCCGAGCGGGCCAGGCAGCGGTCCATGCGGTCGAGTGCCCAGAACAGATTGACGGCGGTCGGGCGGCTGGTGCGAAGCGAGCTGCGGTTGCCTCGGCGAGTGCGCGGCGCACGGCTGCGGCATCTCGGACGCCGTGCGACGCGTGCGCCGAGCACCGCTCCATAAGCGGCCGCGACGCCGATGGCGGGCGCGCCGCGGACGCGCAACGACTTGATCGCTTCCCAGACGGAGGGCACATCGCGACAATCGATCTCGACATGCTCGGTCGGGAGCAGGGTCTGGTCGACCATCTTCAAGTAGCCGGTCGCGGCATCACCGACCCAGCGCAGGGTGAGAACGTATCCCTCTGTGCCGCTGCTTGCGGACATCATTTCGGGGCTTTCAAACAGCGTCAGGATTTCGCTTGGTTGGAGCAAGCCTGGCGATCTTCGATCGAACTGTCCTGTCGGGAAGCGACGATCAATCGTCGTCTTCATCCAGTTCATCATCATCATCGTCTTCGTCATCATCTCCCTTCGAGCTCTTCGGGGTCGATCCACGAATAGAATTCCGAGAACACTTCCCAGATGTTGTGCAGGGCCTTTTTCACGTCGTCGCCTTTGAGCGGCGGGTGCTGGCCGGTGTAGCCGGCGACCTCGATGGCGATGCGGAGCAGGTCGAGGTTTTGCTGGCGCATCTCGAGAAAGATCTGGCTCTGTGTATCGAGCTCGAGCGCGTCTTCGAGCGCTTCCTCTCCCTCTTCGAGGTCTGGTGTTCGTCGTCCGGTGTGTGTGCCGCCATTGACGCTGCCGAAATCATCTTCGCTCATGGATTGTGCTCCTGGAAGAAGAGAGGATTCTGGGTCGCGGCCCGAAATAGGGGTCGCTGCTTCGAGTGACGCGGCCGATAGAACGCAGCTGACGGCCGGTTGTTGCCGCGGCGAGTGTGGGGTTCTTTGTGTCATGATCAGATCAGGTCGCTCCAATCGGGACATGCTCACGGATTCCGGGCGGCCGCCGAAGGTGCAAAACGGCAGTTCGAAGGTGGCGGCGACTGCCTGGTTGGTGACGCGGCCGTGGTCGATGTTGACGCCCTAGGGCGACGCCGGGGTCCGCGGCGGCCACGTTTCGCCAGCCGTGGTTGGCGAGCTGGAGCACATAGGGGAGCGTGACGTTGCACAAGGGCATAAGTGCTGGTGCGGCCGACGGCCCCCGGCATGTTGGTGACGCAGTAGTGGACCACGCCGTCGACCAGGTAGGTCGGCTGGCGATGAGTCGTGGGCCGGCTGGTGGCGACGCATCCACCTTGATCGATGGCGACGTCGACGATGACGGCGCCGTTTTTCATGCGGCTCAGGTCTTCGCGTTTGAGGAGCCGTGGTGCGCGGGCGCCGGTGATCAAGACCGCGCCGATGACCAGGTCGGCCCGTTCGATCGATTCGATGATGGTATGGCGGTCGGAGTAGAGGGTCGTCACGTTGGGCGGCATGATGTCGTCAAGGTAACGGAGGCGATCGAGGTTGATGTCGAGGATTCGAACGTTGGCGCCCAAGCCGGCGGCGACCTTGGCGGCGTTGGAGCCGACGACGCCTCCTCCCAGGATCGCGATCTCGGCGGGGGCGACGCCGGGCACGCCCGAGAGGAGGATCCCGCGGCCTTCCTGGGGCCGTTCCAGGAACTTTGCCCCTTCCTGGATGCTCATCCGGCCCGCGACCTCGCTCATCGGGGTCAAGAGAGGCAGGCCGCCGCGTGCGTCGCGCAGGGTTTCGTAGGCGATGGCCGTGATGCCGCTGTCGATGATCGCTTCGAGTGAGCGCCTCGTCGGCTGCGAAATGGAAGTAAGTAAAAACCACCTGGTCAGGCCGAAGGAGAGCCCACTCAGCCGGCTGGGGCTCCTTGACCTTGATGATGAGCTCGGCCTCGGCCCAGATTTCGGCGGCGTCGCTCACGATCGTGGCGCCGCGAGTCCGCTGTAGGCGAGGTCGGCGATTCCGCTGCCCTGCCCCGCGCCTGCCTCGATCAGCACGGTGTGGCCGGCCTGCGTCAGTTCGAGTGCGCCGACGGGCAGCATCGCCACCCGGTACTCGTCCGACTTGATCTCTTTGGGTACGCCGACCTTCATCCGCACTCGATCTCCGCGACCGCCGGCAGGGCCGGCGGGTCTCGCTACGGCCGCAGGTTGCACGTACCTTGGCCAGAGCCATTCGACCAGACTCAATCGGCGATAATCAAGGCAGCGCGACCTGGCGCGGCGTCTGGAAACCACGCACTGATCACCCGTTTAGAGTTCACGCGGTTGGTCTTGAGCGCAACACATTTCGATGCGATTATTAGCCGTCGAGATCGGAAAGCAACTCATTGACTTCGCGGTTCAAGAAGCGGCTGGCGACATCGAAATGAGCACCGCGATGGGCGGTGGGGAGAGCGTGCTCTTTGAGTGGATCGGGGTCTTCGGGTGCGATTGCATCGGAATTCTCTTCCCAGTTCTCGGTGGTCGGGTGCGAGCCTTCCGTCGGCTTGCCGGCGCGATCGCATGTAAAGCTTGATCGGGATATCGCGAAACGGCAATTGTTCGCGAAAGACGTTCAAGAGGTAGCGCTGATAAGTCGGGTCGAAGAGCCTGGTGCTGTTGACGAAGAGGACGACGGTGGGAGGAGTCACTCCGACCTGGGTGGCGTAATAGATGCGAGGAGCTCGATTTTCTCGCGACGCCGGAGGATGCGCATCGACGGCCTCGCGGAGGATCGCGGTTCAACGTGCCGGTGCTGACGCGAAGTCGAGACTGTTTGAAGAGGGACTGCGCCAGGTTGACGAGCGCCTTCACGTTCCTTCCGGTCTGGGCAGTGATGAACGCCAAGGGCATGTAGCTCATCGAGCGGAACGAATGCTGGACGAGGTTGGCATATCGCCCCATGTTGCCCATCGATGGGTCGGCCGGGTCTTTCTGCATCAGGTCCCACTTATTGATCGTGAAGATGCAGGGCTTGTGTTCCTGGCTGATGTAGTCGGCAAGCTGCTTGTCCAGCCGCGTGATCCCCTGGGTCGGATCGATGAAGAGGAGGACGACGTCGGCCCGGCGAATCGAGCGCCGGGCGCGATGGAAGGAGTAAAAGTCAAGGTTGTCGCGGATCTTGGAGCTGCGCTTGATGCCGGCGGTGTCGATGGCCAGAAACTGCAGGTTGTCGAGCTCGAAATGGACGTCGACGGAGTCTCGGGTCGTGCCTGGCCGCTCGGAGACGATCATGCGCTCGGCTCTTGCCAGGGTGTTGATCAACGTGGACTTGCCCGTGTTCGCCCGGCCGACCACGGCGATCTTCATCTCGGTGTCAGCGGGCTTTTCGGCGTCGGAGGAGGGAAGCATCTCTTCGATCAAGTTGAGCAACTGGTTGCGGTTTCGGTCCTGGTGGACCGAAACCGCGATTGGCTTGCCGCGGCCCAGCTTGTAGAACTCGGCGCCTCGATTGTCAAACTGCGGTACGTCGGCCTTGTTCATCACGAGGATGACCGGCGTCTTGAGATAGCGGAGGCGGTGGGCGACCTCCGAATCCAACGGCATGAGCTCGTCGCGAATGTCGACGACGAACAGAATCAAATCGGCCTCGTTCATGGCCGTGTCGATCTGGCGTTCGACATCTTCACTCAGATCATCGCGGTCAACGATTCCGACGCCACCGGTATCGAAGAGCTCGATGAACCTCGGGTTCACGTCGTCGCCGATTTGCACCAACGATCCGACGCGATCTCTGGTGACACCGGCCATGGCGTCGACGATGGCGATCCTTCGCCCCGAAAGCCAATTGAAAACGGACGACTTGCCGACGTTGGGCCGGCCTACGATCACGACTTTAGGAAGTGCCATGTCGATCACCAAAGCGGAAATACGGTAGGATGAAAGTCAATTATACGCCTTGAGGCCCGGGTGCGGCAAATATGCGCGAACATCGACGGCGCGAACAGCTCGATGGCCAATAATGACAACCGATCTGCACTGTGAGATTCTTCGTAGCAGGAAACCAAGAGGCTTGGGAAAGATAGAGCGAATTGACCGGGGAGGTGGATTTAGCGTTCTGGATGGCGCCGCGTTGGTGGTAGGGGCAGCCATCGCGTCCGTGCACGTATTGGGAATTCGGCGGGTGGATCTGTCTGGACCTGGATGGATCATGATTGCTCTCACGTTCTGCTGGGTGGCGTTGACTGCTGCGGGTCCGTTCTTTTACCTGGGCCGCAGATTCGTCAGACGGCTTCCGAATTATCCCAAGATCGGCGACCGTCTCTGGGCGTTGCTCGGGCTTCCCTGGTGTGTGACCGCGGTTCTTCAGTCGGCTACGCCTGGCACAGAACCTCGAAACAGTCCTTTGTTTTCGGCCACTTTGATCGTGGGTCTGGGTGCGGTGTGTCTCATTGCACTCATCGTCGTTTGGGGCACCTGGGTGATGGTTCCGCCGGCCCAAGCCGCCCGCGTTGATGCAGGTCCCTGGACCAATCGCCTTGGCCTGATTCTGTCGGTCGCGTGGCCCATCCAGTGCGGCCTGGGAATGGTTGTCTTGAGCTGAGTGAGCCAATGCTTGCACCTTCTGACGGGGCGCGTGTGCAAGTCGAGCTTCAAGACATCTTGGCGCTGGTTGTGGGGTACGGAATGGCCGCGCTGCTTTTCCGTGCTTTCTGGCCGGTTCGTCCCCCGTGGCCGGCTCTGGGTTTGCCCGGTGCCGTGCTCTACCTATGGCTGGGCCTGGCGATGAGCGGGCCGATCATCATGCTGCGGCGCAAGCTCTCCCGACGCGCAGCGGCCGCCGAGCGACCTGGGCGCGGCGAGCATTGTAGATTGCTCGCGGCGAGTGCTGTCGGGCGGCGGGGCCAGCGGCACGAGAGATCCAATAGCCACGGGCGCGCGGACGACCTGGGCCGAGCGTGCGTGGCTGTTGATTGGAGCGTACTGGATCGTGCTCGGCATTTTTGTTATTCCCGCACGGCTGCACGAGTTCAAGCTGGGAGATGTAGTGCGATTCGGTCTGGCGCCGCTGGTGGTGGCGGTCGGCTTGCGGCTGCTCAGTCCAGCGACTCCCGAGGGCCCCGGGATAGTGCGCGGGTGGACTCACACGCGCCGCAATCGCACTTCTCCTCACGTGGCCACTTGCCTGGATCTGCCTGATTTTCCTGGGAAAGTCGATGAGCTAGAAGGTCGCGACGAAAACGAAGCGTTCGAGCGCGGCGAGAAGCTAGGCTTCGTCGGACGCGGAGTGGCCTTTGACCTCGTCGGGCGGGACCCAGTCGTCGGCGAGCCCGGCTTTCTGACGCAGCCATTTCATCCAATCGTCGGCAAGCTCATGAGCGGCGTGTCTCTCGGCGAGCCCGGCATAACTTCTGGAATCACTGTACGGGGCATACAGCGCTGCGAAGGTGGCCGGCTCGCGCTTGTCGAGCGCCATGACGTAGAAGACGGTCCTGGGCTGGTTGGCGGCGGTGGCGAACGAGCCGGGCTGAAGAGAGAAGAAGGCGTCTCGAAACGCGTCGTCGACATAGGCAACATCAGGAATCGTGCTGTCTTCCGGCGGCGGGGGCTCTTCGAAGGGATTGGCGATACGGTTCGGGGGTTGCTTTCGCGTGATGGGAGGAATGGAAAGAACGCGGTATCCATCGACAATTGCTTCCCCGATGGCCCCTCCCTTCTTGTTGAGTTTCTCGGCCAGCTCGGAGGCGGCTTTTTCGCGCCAGGACGCGTGCTTGAATCGTCTTGTAGGCTAGACTCACGTCCGAGCGCACTTCGTCCAAAGGCGGGACATGAGGAGCGACATCCTTGATTTTTCGAGTCAGGTATCGGGTTCGCCCCAGGTCAACCAGCTCATCGGGTTCATAGAGTGCCTTCCTGGTATCGAAGAATTCCGCGGCGAACTTGCGGCCGCCGGAGAGCGGAACAGTGCCGACCTGAGCGCTCGAGATGGGCCCGTACTGGTCGGCCTCCTCGAGGGAGAGCAATTTGGTAACCTCGTAGTTCAGATGCTCGCGCTGTGCGACCTCTTTGAGATCAGTCGCTTCCGGCAGAATTCTGGTGGCCTTCGGGTCCTTCTTTTTGGCTTCCTCGAGGTCATCGAGTGCCGAACCGTACAGGTCGTAGAATGGCTCGAGGACTTCAACCTTGATCTTGGCAAACGTATCCGAAATCTGCGCGGCCGCCCGATCCTCGGCCAGCTTCACGGCCAGTTCGGGCCGAACGTCGTCAAACGACCTCAGGATCGGTGGAGTCAGCTCAGGCTGACCGGCAAAGAGATCGACGGGCAGTTCGGACCGTGCCGGAAACTCCTTCTTGCGGTTCTCATAGGCGGTGCGCAGGTCTTGCTCGCTGAGCGTATCCATGATCCCTCGCGCCAGCGCGTTTCCGTCGATGGAAAGGATCTCGACCTGGATCTGCCTGGGAACCTTGAAACCCGGAGTCTCACGCGCGGCATCGGGCAGGACGTCTTTATATTTCTCGTACAGAGCCTCGATTTCGGCTGCGGAGGGCTCGGGGACCTTGGCCAGGAATTTCTCGACCGGGATCTCGACTGCCTTGGCCGAGACTCGCTCGTTCTGATCGCGGTAGGTCCGGAAGACGTCGTAGGGCGTTACGAGCGCGGTGCCCGGCAACAAGCGAACCTTGAGCAAACGAACCTGATCGCCGATCAGCGTCAAGATCTGGTCGCCACTCACCCGGTTGTTCATGCGGTCGACGTATGAGTCGAAGATCTCGCTGGTCATCTGGTTGCGCGTGATCATTTTGAGGAAGTCACGGCCGACGTCGGGACCGGATGGAAGCCCGAGACTATCGGCTTCGTGCTCGAGAATCAATGCGTCAACGAGATCGCGGTCCTTGACACCGCCGAACTGGTTTCGGCCGCCAAACATGTTAATCTCAGCCATAAACATGTTAGCACTATTTCGTCTCTCGTGCATCCCGTTGAGCGTGCTGCGATAGATCGTCTTGCCGTAGATTGTTACAACGGGCTGATCGCGCATTCCCGAATTGGGGCTGAGCAGCTTGGGCAAGCTGTCAGAGACGACGAAGCCGAACATCGCGAGGATGGCGAAGACGGCCAGGAGCTTCTTCTGATGACGCCTGAAAACCTCGAAAGACATCGACTTCCTCGAGTTTCAAATTGATCTCGGTGCGACACGAAGAAATATGGGCGTCCGTACACAGGTTCAACGAGGCGCCCTTGACAGGCACCAATACCCTAGCTTATGTCGCTTAGGGGAACGATTGTGCGGCCGGAGGCCACGTAGCGTATGTAATATGGTAGCAGGAATTGACGCGGCGACAATCTCAATCGATCGGTCGGCCCCACCGCTTCGGGCGGTGAGTTTGCGACCGAAGCAGCAATCTGGAAACAGGATAGGCAGGAAACTACCGTGCCTCGAAAGACCCCTCAAACGCCCAAGACTGATAGCGCCCTTGCCCCAACGGAAGCGGTCGGCAAGCGTGCCAAGGCGCCAGGCGGCTCGGGCAAGAGCAAGTCGTCCCGCAAGAAATCGGACGAGACTGGAGCCGAGCGGAACGGCGATCGGCCCGGCCTGGTGATTGTCGAGAGCCCGAAGAAGGCAAGATCGATTGGCAAGTTCCTGGGCTCGGCGTTTGTCGTCAAGGCGAGCATGGGGCATGTGCGTGACCTGCCGAAGACGGAAGCTGGGCATCGAGGTCGCCCAGGGCTACAAGCCTTCCTATGAGGTGGTGCCGGCGAAGAAAGACACGATCGGCGATTTGAAGCGCACCGCCGCGCGCTCCGGTCTGGTCTACCTGGCGACCGACCCTGACCGGGAAGGCGAAGCCATCGCCTGGCATTTGCAGCAGGCCTTGGGCCTGGACGAGGACCGCATTCGGCGGGTGACTTTCCACGAAATCACCGACCGCGCGGTCAAGGAAGCGTTCGCCAAGTCCGGTCCGATCAACATGGACATGGTCAACGCTCAGCAGGCCCGGCGCTTTCTGGACCGCGTGGTGGGCTACCAGTTGAGCCCGCTTCTCTGGAAAAAAGTCGGCGCGAGGAACTTGAGCGCCGGGCGGGTGCAATCCGTCGCAGTCCGGCTCATCGCCGACCGGGAACGCGAGATCAAGAATTTCGTCACCGAGGAGTACTGGAAAATCGCCGCCAACGTGGGTCCGCATGGATCGGCGGAGCTCACCGAGCGGTTCAAGGCGGCCCTGGCCGAATACAACGGGGCGAAGTTCGGGGCCAAAACCGAGGCCGAGGCTCACGCGGTGCGAGACGCGCTTCAGGCAGCCGCCTATCGTGTAACCAAGGTTGATGCGACCGAGAAGCTTGACAGGGCCGAGCCTCCGTTCAAGACCAGCAGCCTCCAGCAGCAAGGTGTGATCAGGCTTCGGTTCTCGGGCAAGAAGACCATGAAGATCGCTCAGGAACTTTACGAAGGCATCGACGTGGACGGGTCGGGGCCGGTGGGGCTCATCACCTACATGCGAACGGACAGCCTGCGCGTCTCCGACGAAGCCATGACGCGCGGTTCGCGAGCGCATCAAGGCCGACTTTGGCGAACGGTATTTGCCCCCGAAGCCGATACGCTACGCGGCCGGCAAGCTGGCCCAGGAGGCGCACGAAGCGATCCGTCCGACCGAATTGCAGCACTCGCCGGACCAGATCAAGCAGCACTTGACCCACGATCAGTACCGGCTCTATCAGCTCATCTACAACCGGTTCCTCGCCAGCCAGATGAACCCTGCCGTTTCCATGGTCACCGACGTCGCGATCACGGCCGGCGCCGGGCTTTTCAAGGCGCAGGGCAAGGTGCTGAAATTCGACGGCCATCGCCGCGTCTGGCCCCAACACGGCAAGCACGATGACGAGCTGCTGCCGGCCTTGGCGGTCGGACAGGCGCTCGACCTGCACCAGCTCGACGCGACCCAGCACTTCACGCAGCCCCCGCCGCGGTACAGCGAGGCGACGCTGATCAAGGCCCTCGAAAAGGAAGCAATTGGTCGCCCCAGCACGTACGCCCCGATCATCCAGACGATCCAGGACCGCGGCTATGTCGAGCAAAAGGAGCGACGGTTCCGAGCCACCGATCTCGGAATGTGCGTCAACGACCTGCTCGTCGAGCAGTTTCCCAAGATTCTGGACTTGAAGTTCACCGCCCACATGGAGGGAAAGCTCGACGAAATTGCCACGGCCAAGGCCGACATGGTGAAGGTGCTCGACGAGTTCTACTACCCGTTCCAGGAGGAATTGCGGGCCGCGGAATCGCACATGGAGCGAGTGCAGATTCCCACCAGCGAGACATGTCATGTCTGCAGTTCGCCCATGGTGCTCAAGTTCGGCAAGACCGGCCAGTTCCTGGGCTGCTCCAAGTATCCCGAGTGCAAGGCAACCCGGCCCCTGGGCGGGCAGCCTCGCGCGGAAGCAGTCGCCAGCGAGCACATTTGCCCCAAATGCGCCAAGCCGCTGCTGATCCGCGAGAACAAGCGCGGCGAGAAGTTTTATTCCTGCTCGGGGTTCCCGGACTGCAAGGAATCCTTCAATATCGATCCCGACGGCACGCCGGTCCGGGCTGTCGTCGAGACAGAACACGTCTGCGAGAAATGCGGCAAACCCATGGTCCTGCGCCAGGGGCGGCGCGGCGCGTTCATCGGCTGCACGGGCTACCCCAAGTGCCGGAACGTGCTGCCGGTCGACGAGCAGGGACGTCCCGTTCCGCCGGTGAAGGTCGAAGTTGCATGTCCCAAGTGCAGCGGGCCCATGGCCGTGCGCACCGGCCGCCGCGGTCCGTTCCTCGGTTGTCTCAAGTATCCCAAATGCCGCGGGACTTCGCCGGTGCCCGACGATCTCAAAGATCAGATTGCCGCCCAGCCCACCCCCGCCAGCACGTCGCCGGCCAATGACCTGAAATCCGTGCCCGTGGAGGAAACGTGCGAAGATTGCGGAGGCCCAATGCTGGTGCGCCGCAGCCGCCGCGGCTTTTTCCTGGGGTGCGCCCAGTATCCCCAGTGCAAGGGGACTCGCCAGCCGGGCGAGGCCACGCTGGCCAAGATCAACGAGCTCGTCAAAACCTGATCGACCGGGCTGCGAACGTGGTCGAACTGCTGGTGTTTGCGAGCGAAAACTCAGGACGAGGTCGGCAGTGTCGCGCTCGACGGTTTGGGCGGGCACGGCGGACGGCCCAGCGCCAGGGCGTAGGCTGTTGCGTAGGTGCGGCAATGCGAGATCGAGATCAGGATGTTTCCGATTCCGCGCCAACGGCCGTTTCCCGCGCGGCTCCGCAGACCAAGACCTGGGGCCGGCCATCCTGTCCGTTGCGGATCTCGACGTTGGTCCAGGAGATACCGTGGCTTCGGCCGGTGCCCATGGCTTTGAGAATCGCCTCCTTGGCCGCCCAGCGTCCGGCGAAGTGCTCGATCGCGTGCTTCCGGGCCTGGCAATAACGGATCTCGCGTTCGGTATACACCCGGCGCAGGAATAGCTCGCCGTGATGTTCGATCATCTTGCCGATGCGTGGGCATTCGATGATATCGGTGCCGATTCCAAAGATTTCCATGCCTCCCTCGCTTCCGGCCCCAAGCCACTTCACGCCGCGATTGCGTCGCAGTCACGAAACAGCCAAAAAATGTTGCGTCTCGGGTTTCAGTGTACACCCCCGCGCGACGCATACCAAGGCAAGACACCCGAAGGCGTTCGAGCGTGTTCATCTGGCAGAACCGGCTTTCGATTCGTTGTGGTTCTCTGCGCGCGCGAGGTCGATTGCAGCAAGGGTTCGCGCAGCGGCTCAGTGATCAACCGTGCGCCTCGGTCGAAAGTGAAGTAAGACCACGCCCAGTGAATCATGACGATCAGCCGGTTGCGAAAGCCAATCAGGAAGAGAATGTGGACGAACAGCCAGAGGAGCCAGGCAAGGAACCCGGAAGCCTTGATCGAGCCGATCCTGGCGACAGCAGATCCGCGGCCAATGGTCGCCAGCATCCCCTTGTCACGATAGCGAAAGGGCAATCGGCCTTGCCCGCGCAAAGTTCGAGCGACGTTTTCCGCCACATGCCAGCCAGCCTGCATCGCCGCTGGTGCGACACCCGGCACCAGCACTCCCTCGACTTCGATGTGAGCCAGGTCGCCGATGGCGTAGACGTCGTCATGGCCGGGAACTGTCAGATCGGGCTGTACGAGCACGCGGCCCGCCCGATCAAGCGGCACCCCGAGCGTGCCGGCCAGCGGCGAGGCCGCCACTCCCGCGGCCCACAGGACCGTCTTCGCATGAATGCGATCCGGACGCAATACTGACACCTTCCTCGTCGATGCCGGTCACCTGCATTCCGGTCCAAACTGTCACGCCCAGCTTCTCGAGCTGCAATCGGGCCGATTCCGAGAGGTCTTCGGTGTAGCCGGCGAGAACCCGCGGGCCGGCTTCGACCAGGATCACCCGCGCCGAGGCCGTGTTGATGTGGCGAAAGTCGCGGCCCAGCGTCTGCCGCGACACTTCCGCCAGCGTGCCTGCCAGCTCGACCCCGGTCGGCCCTGCGCCGACGATCACGAATGTCAGCCACGCCCGCCGCCGTTCCTCGTCGGGCTCGCGCTCGGCGATTTCGAAAGCCATCAGGACCCGCTGCCGGATTGTGAGCGCATCGTGCAAGGTTTTCAAGCCCGGGGCAAACTCTGCCCATGCATCGTGGCCGAAGTAGGCGTGCGTGACGCCGGTCGCCAGGATCAGAATATCATAATCCACCACGCCGTCGGCGAGGATGACTCGCTTGCGCTCCGGGTCCACCGCGGTGGCATCGGCGAGCATGACACTCACGTTCGACTGATGGCGAAAGACGCGGCGAATGGGCGCCGCAATGTCGGCGGGGCTCAGCGCCGCGGTCGCCACCTGGTAGAGCAGCGGCTGGAAAAGATGATGGTTCGAGCGATCGACAATCGTCACCCGCACGGGCGCTCGCCGCAGCCCATGCACCGCCGCCATGCCGCCGAACCCCGAGCCGACGACCACCACGTGCGGCGATCGTTTCGCATCACTCATGCCGGCGTCCCAGGCGACATTTTCAATTTCTCCGCCCTCCGCCGTGTTATGTTCACGGGTTGTGCCATTCGTCGCCGGCAGGCAGCAAGCGGCTCCGCTTCGCGCGGACCCCAGCTCCCCTGCTCGTAAAAGAACAGCGGCGTCACATTGCCGAGCACCGGCTCGACGATTTCCCACTGCGCCTCCACCAGGTCGGCCCGAGCAAAGAGGCTGGAATCGCCGCTCATCGCTGAATGCAGCAGCCGGGCGTAGGGTGGAACCTCGTCGGCCGCCTTCCGGCTCGCGGTCATTTCTACCGGCATCAAGTCCTCGGCCTCGCCCTCCTTCCGCACGGCCGCGCCGATTGCAATGATCTCCTCGGGATTGAAGCGAATGCGTATATAATTGTGCGAATGATCCATCGACATGCGGGCAACAGTCTCCTGGGGCGGCGAGTGGAATCTGACCATCACTTCGGTGGCGGTCTTGGCCAGCGATTTGCCGGCTCGGATCAAGACCGGCACCTTGGACCAGCGCCAGGAATCGACCTCGAGCCGCACCGCGGCGAACGTCTCGACCTGGCTTTCGTTGGCGACTCCGCGTTCCTGGCGATAGCCGTTGTATTGTCCGCGCACCAGGCTGTGGGGCCCGAGTGGGCGAATGGCCCTGAGCACCTTGACCTTTTCATCGCGGATGCCGTCTGGTGAATTGCTTCCCGGGGGCTCCATCATCAGGATCGAGACGACCTGAAGCATGTGGTTCTGGACCACGTCACGAATGGCTCCGGCCTCTTCGTAAAAGGAGCCGCGTCCCTGCACGTCGAAATTCTCGGCCATCGTGATTTGAATACTCTCGATGCAGTTGCGATTCCAGATGGGCTCGAGGAAGAGGTTGGCGAACCGGAAGCTCAAGATGTTGAGCACCGGTTCCTTGCCGACGTAGTGATCGATGCGGTAGATGCTTGATTCATCGAAGGTTTTTTGAAGCGTTTCGTTCAGCTCGCGGGCCGAGGTGAGGTCGCGGCCAAACGGCTTCTCGATCACGACTCGGGCGTCGTCTGCGCAGCCGGACTGGGCAAGATGTTCCGCGACCGTTCCGAAAAGGCTGGGCGGAATTGCCAGGTAATGAAGCGGCCGCTTGGCCTTGCCCAACGGCCTGCTTCAGTTGTTCGAAGGTCGACGGGTCGTTGTAATCTCCGTCGACGTAACGAAGCAGCTTGACGATCTTGGCAAAAGCGGCCTCGTCAACGCCGCCGTGATTCTCCAGGCTGTCGTGCGCCCGGGCGATCAAGTTTTTCAGGCCCCAACCCGACTTGGCGACGCCGACAATCGGCACGTCGAGGTGGCCGTGCTGCACCAGGTTCTGGATCGCGGGAAAGATCTTCTTGTAGGCCAGGTCTCCCGTGGCGCCGAAGAAGACCAGAGCGTCTGATGGAATCGTGGTCCTGGGCATGGCGATGGCTCCGAGGTTCAAGACTTTTTCTCGATGTGTCCGCCGAAGGCAAATCGCATCGCCGACAGGATCTTATCGGCGAAATCATCGTTGCCGCGCGAGCTGAACCGGGCGAAGAGTGCGGCGCTCAAGACGGGCGAAGGCACGCCCTCGTCGATGGCTGCGCTGACGGTCCAGCGGCCCTCGCCTGAATCGGAAACGCGCCCTGAGAATTCGGCGAGGTCCGGGCTCTTGAGCAAGGCCTGCGCGCCCAGATCGAGCAGCCACGAAGCGATCACACTGCCGCGCCGCCATACTTCGGCAATGTCGGCGAGGTTCAGGTCATATTGATAAAGCTCCGGGTTTCGCAGCGGAGTCGTCTCGGCGTCCACTTCTTGGTTCGTCTTGCCGACGGAGGCATGGTGCAGGATGTTGAAGCCCTCGGCATACGCGGCCATCAGCCCGTATTCAACGCCGTTGTGCACCATCTTGACAAAGTGCCCTGCCCCGCTTGGTCCGCAATGAAGGTAGCCATTCTCCGCCGTGCCGCCGGTTTTCTCTCGTCCGGGTGTGCGCGGCAGGTCTCCCCGGCCGGGTGCCAGAGCCGCGAAGATCGGATCGAGCCGCTGTACCATCTCGGTCTCGCCGCCGATCATCAGGCAATAACCGCGCTCGAGGCCCCACACGCCGCCGCTGGTGCCCACGTCGACGTAGTGAATTCCCTTGGGCTTGAGCGCAGCCGCCCGGCGGATGTCGTCGTGATAATACGAATTGCCGCCGTCGATCAGGATGTCTCCCTTCTCCAGCTTCGTCCACGAGCTGCTCGATCGTCGTGTCGACGACCGCCGCGGGCACCATCAGCCAGATGGCGCGGGGAGGTTTGAGCTTCTTCACAAGCTCGTCCAGCGTTGGCGCGGGAATGGCCCCCTCGCCCTCGAGCGGTTTGATCGCGGCGGCATGCACGTCGAATACGACGCACTCCTGCCCGGCCCGCTCGAGCCGCCGAACCATGTTCGAGCCCATCCGCCCCAGACCGATCATTCCAAGCTGCATGGCTGCCTCGTTTTCCATTCAAAGCGTGACAAGGTGTATGGCGATCGCCAGTCCAACAAGTGCCAGAACGGCGGCGACGATAAGAGACTTTCCCACATCCAGAGGGGGGTTTCCCACGCCCTTCTTGAGGGCGTCGATATACGCGCGGTGACGCACGGCCGCGACTACGCTGACGGCGATTCCCACTCCGACCATTCCGAACTCCAACTGCGTTCGAGAGCCCCAGATGGGTCGGGGCGGACCCGCCGTTCGTAAGACCGTACGCACGGAGAAAAAGGGCGAACCTCGCGATCAGAAACCCGAATCCCATGAGCGATATGGACGTGCGAATCCACGCGAGAAACGTCCGCTCGGCGGCCAGGTACACGCGCGGGTCGTCGATCGGTTTGGATCCCGAGGGCGCGGCAGTCATCGCATGTCCTGGCTCTTGGTCGCCGCGCGGCATGAGTCGAAGTCCGCTCGATGTCTCTCGTTGGACAGTTACGATCGCAATATGGACCGACAGTCACTTTGCTGTCAAGCTTGGGGTAGCGTTCGAGCCTTGCCGGCGCGAGCAACCCGCGTGAGCCATGGCGCACGCTCGCACCTGGCCGGCTTCGCTGCCAGCGCCACCGAGTGTACCAGCCCGGTCAGACTTTGAATTCTTGGAGCACTTCGCATGAGATTCCGCGGAGAGTGTCTATGTTCGAGCGTGTTGGGCTGGATGTTGGGCGCGGGTCTCCAGACCCCGCCCATGATCCGACCGAAGGTCTCCAGGCGGTCGACCCGACCCTTCAAGATCGTCGCGTCACTGGTTTCTAGCGGGTTGGGTTTTGTCATGGCCTCGTTGACAGCCGGCGCTCTCGCCTGCGCAAGAGCCGAGGTTGAACCAGATTCAGGTGATTGGCTCGCACAACTCGTACCACGTCGCGCCGTCTCCATCCATAAGGGACATGCTCGTTGCACGCAACCCCCAGCGGCGCAGGGGCTCGACTACACCCATCCCCCGTTGGGCGAGCAATTCTCGAAACAGGGTGTCAGGCAGGTTGAGCTCGACGTCTACGCCGATCCCAAAGGCGGTCTCTTCGCTACGCCGGTGGCCCGGACAATGGTGCGTGCGCTCGGCAAGGATCCGGGCGAAGACCCCGACGCAACAGGTGCCCTGCGCCAGCCTGGCCTCAAGATCCTGCACGTGCCCGACATCGACTTCCGGACTACCGCACCGACTTTCGTCGACGCTTTGAAACAGATTCGCGCCTGGTCGCAGGCCAACCGGCGGCACGTCCCGATCATGATCCTGGTGGAGCTGAAGGGAGATGCGCTCCCGGGCCTGCCTGCCCGTCCGGTTCCGTTTGGCAAGGAAGAGATCGATTCCGTGGACGCCGAGATTCGGTCCGTTTTCCAGCAAGGCGAGATCTTGACCCCCGACCGGGTGCGGGGAACATTCGCGAGCCTGCCGGAAGCGATCAAGTCCCGGGGCTGGCCCACGCTCGAAGTTGTACGCGGGCTCGTGATGTTCGCGCTGGACAACGAGGGCTCGGTGCGCGACCACTATCTCGACGGGCATGAGCGGCTCCACGATCGCGTGATGTTCGCCACGGTTGCGCCCGAGAACCCCGCCGCGGCCTGGTTCAAGATCAACGATCCGATCAAGGATCACGAACGCATCAAGAAGCTGGTGAAGGAGGGCTTTCTGGTCAGAACGCGGGCCGATGCCGACACGGTCCAATCGCGGAAGAACGACGTGACGCAACGGGATAAGGCGCTTTCGAGCGGTGCGCAATTCGTCAGTACCGACTACGCGATTCCGGACCGGCGTTTTTCCGACTACTCGGTGCGTTTTCCCCTGGGCCAGATCGCACGTTCGAATCCGATCAGCGGCGATTCTAGGTGGACGGTGCTCGACCTCGAAACCGGCAAACCAGCGAACGAACCCGAACGCACGCGCAGAAAATGATCCGGCGCAGGCGCGGGTGCGGGCTCTTTGACGGAACGGCATTTGAGCGAGTCCCTCAATCTGGTACTCCTGACTCCCGACCTCCGCCCTGATTCCCGTCCTCCGCGCTTCCCGCAGACACAGTGAACGACAACCGGGTTGACTTGTGCCACTTTGCCGCGCGTATTTGCCACTTTTTTCTGGCATCGCCCGAGGACGCACCGTCCAGGTTCGATCCTCTGGAGCCGACTCGACATACGTCGCGAAGTTTTCGCCCTCGACGACCGCCGCGCACCGCGAAAAGTGGCAAAAAGTGGCAGGTTTTAGGCCGTGTTTTCAGCATCTGTACACCGGTGTAAATTGACCGCACATCGAAGCCGTTTTCCATCCATTCTGGTGCGGCCTGAAAGGCCACGACATACCAGCCCAACGGCAACGCCTTTTCGAGCGTCCAAGCCGTATCCACTCAACCGCGAATCTTGCATGTGACAACACCTCAAGATGCCGAGGCCCCCGTATGACGACGCGACAACCGCGTACGCGGCCTCTACAGGAATGATCTGCACGACGGCTTTCCCAGTTGCCAAAAGAAAAAAGAATTCGTCCTTTCCGAGTGCGTATTCCCCCCCCTTGCGGGAGGTGTCGCCGAAGGGTGGTGGTGGGGGTGCCTACGTACCGGTCAGGTGCCACCTTCGCGGCCCGCTCTGAGCTTGGTCGAAGGGGGCTGGCGCAGCAGGCGCGGCCGCGCCGATTCCCGCCGTCCGCCCAACCAATGTGACAAGCGAACGTCGTCACCTTGGGTCCTGCTCGTAATCGTAATCGTAATCGTAATCGTAATCGTACTCGTGCTCCCGACCCCCGCCCTCCGTCCTGATGTTCGCCCCACGTTCGTTTTGTATATTCGACGCGCGTTCTTACCCAGCAAGGCTTAAGGGAACAGAATCGATCGCCCCTGCGCGTTGGCCGCGGGTCTCCGGGCACCCGACGGATCGCAGCCCTGATTGATCGAGACCAAAGGTCTCCCCAGAAACGAGAGCACTCGTCGAGCCCGATTGCGCTGAGCCCATCGTCGCCCTTCGCTCCGCGAAGGGACCGCTTGCGACCGCAGCTCCCCGCTTCTTCGCCCTCCGCCCCAACCTCGTGCGAACGATTTGCCGCTTCTTCCAGCCCTTCGAATTTCGGATTTCGAACTTCGGATTTCCTCCCCACTTTCGTTTTGTATATTCGCCGCGCATCCTTTCCCAGCAAGGATTAAGGGAACAGAATCGTCGGGCCCCGCGCGTTGGGCGCGTGTCTCCGGATACCCCACTGGTCGCCCAAATCGTCTCCGGGCACCCGCGGTTCTCAGCCCGAGGCCAGGGCTGACCAGCACGCCCTCGAAGGGCGCAGAGCCGAAGTGGGTCAGGCGCGAAGCCTGACGATTCATTTTCCGATCGTGCCGATGGCGCGCCCAACGACCAAGCCTCCCAGGCCACATCGCCCGCGGTGAACCTCGCGCCGAAGTAGGTCAGGCTTTGAGCCTGACGATTCTTTTCACAACGGCAAAGCCCATCGCACCTCGCGCAGTCTGGCGAGATTCTTCAGACATCCATGTACGCCCCCCCCGCCCCAAAAAATGATAGTAAATGATAGCCAGCGATCACTTTTTCGAAATTTCTCCCCTATCTCCCAATCGCGTTTCTCGGCCCGGGCCAAGGTGTTCCGTCGCAAGTTCGACTCGCCCTGAGCCCAAGTCTGGCAAACGCCTCGACACGACGGCGAGACGCGACGAAGACGTGCAAAAGCGTTACAAGATTGATCACGTAAGTTAAGCACGATATTTATCTGTGATGTGGTAAAGAGAACCGTTCTGATCAAAGGCGGCAACTCAAGTTGCTCGCCCTCCTCGGCGATCGGGCGGGTCCCTCGGTTCACCAGAGAACCAGACATGCCCGCGACGAGAAAGGCCGCGGAATTCGCACGGGAGCGCGCGCCATTCATTGTCGAGCTAAACCATACCACGCCCACGAGCAATCGGCAACAAAAAATACGTTAATTATGCACACGATTCGGTTTTGCCCTTCGCATTCTAACGAGTGCGACCAGTCGTAACACCTTGATTCGGCTTTATTGTGCGCGCTGTCGCACGCGAGTCTGCCCCGCTGCCGGCACGTGTGACAAATGGCGCGGCGAATGGCCGAAGTCCCGCAGTGGCGAGCCAGCCTCTACCGTGAGCTCCCGAAACCCGTCGCTTGACCCTGAACTTCTCGCCTGCCATTATGAGAACATTCAAAGGCTCTGCGATGGATACACCGCTCAGTCTGATCGAGCGGGTTCGAGACCCGACCGACGCGGCATCGTGGCGAAGGCTCGTCGATCTGTATTCGCCGCTCATCCGCCGCTGGCTCCGTCGCGCCCTCCAAGAGGCCGACGAGGATGACCTCGTGCAGGACATCTTCGGCGCCGTCGTGCGCGCGATTCCCACCTTCATCCACACCGGTCAGGCCGGGTCCTTCCGCCGCTGGCTCCGCACGACCACGGCGCAGCAACTTTCCACGTTCTGGAGGTCACGACGCTCCCGGCCCGGCGACGCGCCGCCGACGATGTGGGCCCAGCTCGAAGAACCCGAGAGTCACCTTGCCGAGGCCTGGGACCGCGAGCACGATGAGTTCGTGGCCCGACGCCTGCTCTTCCTCATGGAATCCGAGTTCAGTCCCGTGACCTGGGCCGCCTTCCGCCTCCAAGTGATCGACAGCCGGCCGCCCGCCCAGGTCGCCTCGGAACTGGGACTGAGCATCAACGCCGTCCGGATCGCCAAGTACCGCGTCCTGGCCCGCTTGCGTAAAGAGGGACGCGGCCTGATCGACTGAGCTCACCTCGCCCGGCGTTGCTTTTTCGCAACGCGGTGAAATGGTTCGTCCACTCACGATATCTCCTTTCGCGGCGTGCACACGCGCGCATCTGGTCGCTCACACAGCGAAATGGAGATCTCGCAATGACGCGCAAGCGATCCGACTTCTGCTCCAGCCTCTTCAACTTCGCGATCCTCTGCACCCGGCAGCGGGGGCCGGTCATGAAATCGTGGGTGCTTGGAGCGGTTGCCTCCGCCGCGTTCATTGCCGGGTCCGTCGCGGCTTCGGCGCCCGCGAACGCCGGCCTCGTCACCTACGACGTCAACTTGACCTTCAACGCCGGCGACACGCCGTTCAGCGCCAATGGTGTCACTGGGATGATTTCCGGCCCAGGGACAATCCAGGGTACGTTCACGGTGGATAGCCTGACCAATGTAATCGAGACGGCGTCGATCATCGCTCAAGCAGGCACAACTGTGATCGCCGACTACACCTTGGGGCCTGGCTACTCCGGGCTCGGGTTTGGTTACAATCTGGGTTACACGAGTGCCAGCTTCTCGGAGCCTGGATACGAGACGCCGGATTTCGAGGCGTTGTTCTTCTACCCGTCAGGCAGCACGGTCTACACCGGCGACGATGTCTTCGGCTCGAAGATCGAGTTCTACAACGGTCAGGGCCAGCGCATCGCGGAGTTCCAATTGACCGGCACAATTCTGCCGGCGGCGGCCGTTCCGGAACCCGCCACCTGGGCAATGCTGTTAGTCGGCTTCGGTGCACTGGCTACCATCAGGCTTACGCGTCAGCGGCCAGCGGCCCGTCTCTCTGCGAGCACGACGGATCAAAGCAGCCGCGCCCCCCGATGAACGTTCGAGAAGACTCAAGCGGGACCAGGTGCAACGGCGCGCCGCCGAAGGCGGCGTTGAATCTCGCCGGACCTTGCCAGATGGTCGCAGCAGGAAATCCCGGAGATTTCCCGCGACCAGGGCGGTATCATAGTCGCTGATGAACACCTTCGCCCGCGACGCCCCGGAAGCGGCACTGCATCCCTCTCACGCCGCACTCGTCTCATTCGGGCTGGGCCAGCTCGCCGAGGACGAGTCGTCGGTGATCGCCGAGCATGTCGCGGGCTGCGACGGATGCCGTACGATCGTCGACGCGGTCGCCCACTCATTTACCGCGCTGCTCCGCGTCGCGGACGGACGCGACTCGCTCTTCGATGCCGGCGGAGCAGACGACCCAGCAGACCCGCCGACGGGCTACGAGCTGCTCGAGATCGTCGGCGAGGGGGGGATGGGTGTTGTTTTCAAGGCCCGGCAGCTCGGCCTCGGCAGGGTGGTCGCGCTGAAGCGGATCCGCCCCGAGGCGCTCGCCGGCCGCGACGGCCCGGCGCGGTTCCGCCGCGAGGCCGAGGCGGTGGCGCGGCTCCGGCACCCGAACATCGTCCCGATCTACGACGTGGGCCGGCTCGACGGGGTGCCGTATTACGCGATGGAGTTCGTCGAGGGCGGTTCGCTCGCCCAGCGGCTCCGGGCCGGGCCGACTACACCCGGCGAGGCGGCGAGGCTGATCGAGGCCCTCGCCCGCGCCGTCGAACACGCCCATCACATGGGCGTCATCCACCGCGACCTCAAGCCGGGTAATGTCCTCGTCGGCCCCGACCTGCTCTCGCCCAAGATCAGTGACTTCGGTCTCGCCAAGCGCGAAGGCGACGGCTCACGCACGGAGACCGGTGCCATCCTCGGCACGCCGAACTACATGGCGCCGGAGCAGGCCGAGGGCAACTCGGCCCGCATCGGTCCCCTGTCCGACGTCTACGCGCTCGGGGCGATCCTTTACGAAATGCTCACCGGCCGACCGCCGTTCTCCGCCGCGTCAACCATCGAGACCCTCGAGCTCGTGCGGCAGGCCGAGCCGACTGCTCCGCGGCGAATCAAGCGCGACGTCCCGCGCGACCTGGAGACGATCGCGCTGAAATGCCTGGAGAAGTCTCCGGCGCGGCGCTACGACTCGGCTCGGTCCCTGGCCGATGACCTGAGGCGCTTTCTCGACGGCGAGCCGATCCGCGCCCGGCCGATCTCCTGGCCCGAGCGGCTGGCCAAGTGGACGAGGCGCAGCCCGTGGAAGGCGATCTCGGCCCTGCTCCTGATGCTGGGCTTCGTCGGGCTCGTGGCCGGCACCCTCATGCACAATGTTCGGCTCCGCGCCGAGAAGGCCCGCGCCGATGTCCAGTACCGATCGGCCCGTGATGCGATCGTACGAATTCTCAACCGGTTCGATGACCCGAGCTACGCCGGCCAACCCATGCCCCTGGGTCTCCGCCGGCAGATCATCGAGGACGCCCTGGCTTTCTACGAGGGTGCCGTCCGGGATGATGGCCCGGCCGAGTTCTCCGCGCGATTGGACAAGGTCAAGGCCCTCGGCGAGTCCGCGATCTTCCAGGCCATGCTCGGGCGGCACGAGGATGTCGAGCGGACTCTGCGTCGCGCCCTCGATCTGATCGACCGGCTCACCGCCGAACAGCCGGACCACCCCGAAGTCCTCTACGCGCGGGTCGACTGCTTGACCAAGCTCGGCCTGGCGGTCGTGCGCGACGCCAAGCGGACCGACGAGGCGATCGCGTACCTCGCTGAGGCAATCGCGAAGGGCGACCGGCCAGTGGAAACCGGCCCGTCCCAGTTCGATCGGGTCGAGGCTCTGGCCTGGTGCCATACCAACCTGGGCACCATCCTCCAGAGCGTCGGTCGCCGCGCGGAGGCCGAAACTCACTATCGCCGCGCTGCCGAGATCCGCAAGACGCTGCTCCAGGCCCATCCCGATCATTTCGTCCTGCGAGGTGCGACTGGCGGAGACCCTGATCAATCTCGGGCTGATCCACTCCAACCCCGATCACGCCGCGGAAGCCGAGTCTGAGTTCGCCCAGGCTGCGGACTGGTTGTCGCCGGTCGTGCGCGACCACCCGGAATTTCAAGTCGCCGCACTCTCACTGGCCAAGCTCGCGTTGAATTGGGGCGGCCTCGCGCTCGTGGGCCATCGGACCGAACAGGCGCGGCAACGATATGAGTCGGGCATCGCCCAGGTCGCGCGTGTGATCCGCCAGAGCCCCGACTGGCCCGAAGCTCGCCAGGTCGCCAGTAGACTGAGCGGTGCCCTGGCCCAGGCTCACGAGCAGGCGGGCCGGTTCGCCGATGCGGCCCGCGAGTGGTCCCGCGCGGTCGAGCTCTGCGATGATGCCGATCGCATCTCCTTCCGTCTGGCTCGAGCGATTGACCTCGCCCACGCGGGCGACGCTGCCGGCGCGTTTGCTGACGCCGAGGCAATCGCCTCCTCTGCCGCCTGCGGGCCGCTCGACATGTACAACATGGCATGTGTCGCCTCGCTCTCCGCCGGCAGCGCGGGAGAGTCCGGCGGGCGGGCCGACGCTTACGCGTCCAAAGCCGTGGAATGGCTCGGTCGAGCCGCCCGTCGCGGATTCTTCCGTGATCCGGTCATGCTCGACGCGCTCGATCGCGACAGCGATTTGGATACCCTTCGCTCTCGTCGCGATTTTCAGCTCTTCCGCCTCGATGTCGCCTTCCCCACCGACCCGCTGGCTAACGGACGTTGATCGCCCAAGCGATTGGCACGGTGAGCAAAGCCTACCGGAACATCAACCAGCCACAGTCGCCATCCGGTGCGTCGGTGGTTTGCGCGAAATTCAACGAGCCAGGTCAGTGACGTATAATGCGGAAGTCATCGCGTCAAAGCCGGAGTCATGCCCGACGGCGCGTCGTCTTCCACGAGCTCGAATGGATTGCTAATCGTCCGCCGACCAAACCGCTTAAGCAACTTAATCTGGTCGTTTGAGTCAATTCCTTCTTTATCCACGATGGCGCGAACCGCCGGTTGCTTCAAGCTCGGAACCCGCATCCAGAAAAACGACCATAGATCATCTGATTTGTAGACTTTGTTTACGTCCGGGAATATCGGCAAGGGCCTCATGTCATTTCTACTCGCAAAACGCGGGCGAATACTGAAAGTTCCAGACTCCTTTCTCAACAGAAAGCTTGCCAACGGTCAAGTCTCCGAATCGAAGCAAGAAAGCCGTGCGCGTGTCGGCGGGCGTAACGGCCTGCGGGTTCATTTGCCTTGACAGCGAGCGAACAAAAAAATCAGCCACGTGCTGCGCCGCCCTGGTTATTGCTTTCACTTTTTCGATCCTCACTGAACAAGTCCAAGGGGTTGGCGAAGCAGTTCACGCCTTCGCTCTAGGCAGCGGAGTATCAATTGCCTCCTGGCACTGCTCATTAAATGGCTGAATTCATTCTCGACCATCACCGAAATCTCGCTGCCGGCGTTGACCAGCACGAGCTTGGCGATGCTGGGTCTATACATCGAATAGCCTTCGAAAATACGACCGATCAACTCGAAATGGCCAATCCGACTACATTGATCCCAACCGATTTGCGGTCGGCTCCTGTTGATGTAGCCAGCCAACCGATCGTGATCTGCCAACGTCTCGCGAACGCGCCTTTCGTCAACGTTCCAGAAAAGCCCCCTCGCCGTATCGAAAACGGGCGAGAATCGGGGACGCTGTGAACCGGTCGCTGGTGCGATGACCCCCCAGTTTGCTGGATGTCTGTCGTTGTTCGTGCCCGACATCGACTTCCGGACTACCGCACCGACTTTCGTCGACGCTTTGAAACAGATTCGCGCCTGGTCGCAGGCCAACCGGCGGCACGTCCCGATCATGATCCTGGTGGAGCTGAAGGGAGATGCGCTCCCGGGCCTGCCTGCCCGTCCCGTTCCGTTTGGCAAGGAAGAGATCGATTCCGTGGACGCCGAGATTCGGTCCGTTTTCCAGCAAGGCGAGATCTTGACCCCCGACCGGGTGCGGGGAACATTCGCGAGCCTGCCGGAAGCGATCAAGTCCCGGGGCTGGCCCACGCTCGAAGATGTACGCGGGCTCGTGATGTTCGCGCTGGACAACGAGGGCTCGGTGCGCGACCACTATCTCGACGGGCATGAGCGGCTCCACGATCGCGTGATGTTCGCCACGGTTGCGCCCGAGAATCCCGCCGCGGCCTGGTTCAAGATCAACGATCCGATCAAGGATCACGAACGCATCAAGAAGCTGGTGAAGGAGGGCTTTCTGGTCAGAACGCGGGCGGACGCCGATACGGTCCAATCGCGGAAGAACGACGTGACGCAACGGGATGAGGCGCTCGCAAGTGGTGCACAGTTCGTGAGCACCGACTACGCGGTTCCCGACCGGCGTTTTTCCGACTACTCGGTGCGCTTTCCCCTGGGCCAGATCGCACGTTCGAACCCGATCAGCGGCGATTCTAGGTGGGCGGCGCTCGACCTCGAAACCGGCAAGCCCGCGAAGTAACCTGAACCCGCGCACACAAAATGATCCGGGCGCGGCGCGGGTGCGGGGTCTTCGACGGAACGGCATTTGACCAAGCACCTCCGCGCAGGACCGCGACCAAAGACCAAAGTCGCCTTTCACTTTCGCTCCGCGAAAGTGCGTCCGATCCATAGTGAACAACGCTTCGTTTCGGAGTCTCATTTTCGGGCCGAGTCGTCTCACGAGGATTTTAAATCACCGGACAACGCACGCCTCTTCTCCTACCCATTGATGGCTGTTCGGCTTACAGATCGCACGTCGCGCCTTCGACGCCCAGTTTCGCACCTCGAAGAGTGAGACAAAATGAGACTCCTGGAGGTGGTTTCAAGCATCCGTACAGCAGTGTAAATTACCTTCTAGCCTCCCCCGCCGTGGGGGCGTGCCACCGCAGGCGGCGGAGGGGGCCGGCGAAATCGGAAGGCCGCGCATCCCAGCGCCACCGACTTCACCTCGCGCATTGACTCCAACCCAGCCGTCTGCCAGGCGGTTCTCTTGTCCACTTCGAGCGTCCAGGCCGTGTCCACTCAACCGCGAATCTTGCATGTGACAACACCTCAAGGTGACGGGGCCCCCGTATGACGACGCGACCACCGCGTACGCGGCCTCTACAGGAATGATCTGCACGACGGCTTTCCCAGTTGTCAAAAGAAAAAAGAATTCGTCCTTTCCGAGTGGGTATTCTCCCCCACCCCGTGCGGGAGGTGCCGCCGAAGGGTGGTGGTGGGTGCATGCGCACCGGGCAGGCGCCGCCTTCGGCGGCGGACGGCCCGCCCCGAGCTTGGTCGAAAGGGGCTGGCGCACAGGGGCGGCTGCGCCGATTCCCGCCCTCAGCCCGACCAATGGAACAAGCGAACGTCGTCGCCTTGAGTGCTATTCGTACTCGTGCTCGTGCTCGTACTCGTATTCCTGATTCCCGCCCTCCGCCCTCCGTCCTGATTTCGGCCCTCCCCTCAGTTGGGTTCGTTCGCGAATTCCAGCCACGTTGTCAAGTGCCAGTTCGTTCTCGTTTTCTGATCCAATCATAACTCCAGTCTCATGTTATGCATTTCCAGCCACCTGAATCCGTTTGGGTTCGTTTGTCACATTTTGTCTTCTGAGCGCGGCGACGGCCACCCTTACATCCCCGATCGCGATCGCCGTCATTGATCGCAACGAATCGTCCATTCGCACGGATCACACAACGCGTTTCCGACGATCAACTGACGACTGACAACTGACATTTGCTCCCACCAAGAATGATCTGCACAGACCTCGATTTAATTGCCAAACAAGGCCTCCTCAGCAGAATCTGTGGTTGCGTTCCGGCTCTGGAAGCTGCCCAAGATTGTGTAATAGGGCCAGTTTTGCGACCCGTGCCGTCCGAAAACCGTATGACTTTCTCGTTACCAATTTCACCTTATTATTGAGACCCTCTACCGCACCCGCCGAGACCTGGCCTCGAGCACGGAACCAGTTCAGGATCAGCGCGCGATGCTTGCGAATGCTGCGGGCGATCTTCTTCATCGGATCGAGCCGCGAACGCATCGCTCGACCAGTCCACTCGTCCAGAAACTTCCCGGCCCACCGCGCTACTGTACTCCCAGAGCCGCTGGAACTCCTCGCGAAGCAGGTATGCTCGCACTGTCCGAAGGTTGTACTTGAGGATCTCGGACAACCTCACCGTCTGTTTGTCCGTCAGGTTCTCCGGGCGTTTCAAGAAGCACCACCGCGACTGCTTCAGGACCGGCTCATAGCCGTCACGCACCAATCGCTTTGCCTCCTCTGCGCGGATCTCGTCGAGCGCCTCGCTGAATAGTTGCATCACGTGGAAGCGGTCCAAAACATGTACCGCTTCAGTGAGTAGTTGGGTAATCACCTTGAGGTATGGCCGCCACATGTCGCTGCAGACGTACTTCACTTTCAGGCAGACCAATTCTCCAAGGCTCTCCAATCCGCGACGCAGACTCGTTACTTTTCGGTCCTCTTCGACCGCCAATAGCCGCTTTGTCTCACCGCTGATGTCGTACACCAGCGTCAGGAACTTGTGCCCTCGTGCCCAAGCAATGTCATCCACGCCCAGCGCTGTCACCCCGCTCAGATCCCGACGCTCCAATCCCCACTCGACGGCGTGCTCAACCGCTCGGCAAACGCTGTCCCACGACGTACGGAAGACCGAGCCAACTTCGCTCCAGCTCAACCTTTTTGCCCACGTCGCCAGATACCAGCGGTATGTTGTCGTCATTTGATTTTTGCCGTCACACCACGGCACCATCTCCACCGTTACCCCACACCGTTTGCAGTCAATCCGTCGCATCCTGTAGGCCAAGAAGACCAAAATCCCCCAGATGGGCACGAACTCGAATCGCCGTTCTTCAAGGCAGTCATACGGTCGACCCCGCTGACCACAACCCGAGCAGAACGGACGGCTGTTCTTCCGAGGCTCAATTTGGATCACCAGCGCAGGACCATCGTCGTGCTCCTCCAGGCGAGCTTCGCCATAAACAAACGACTTGAACTTCTCTACTCGATTGAGGATCGTCTGGATACGCATTCTGGGGCACTCCCGGTTTTGACGAAGCGTGGAAACTCCATCTTGACCGAGCGGGTGTCTCAGGATGCGATCTTCTCTAATTGGTTTCGACTTAAACCCTCGCCTTCCCTCCCGCCTTCACCATCGCCTCGCCCTCACCTGACCGGGGCGAGGCGATGGTGAAGGTGGGAGGAGAACCCTCCTGTCGAGCCGGAGCTGAGCCCGTTCACTGATTTAGTACCCACAGATTTTGCGGACGACCCGAAACAAGAATTCGTCTGTTTCGAGTCCCGCAGCGTCGAGCCAACCTCCGCCTTGATGCTCCCAACGACCAAGCCCCCCAAGGCCACGTCGCCCGCGTTGAATTTCGCGCCGAAGTAGGTCAGCCTTTCATCCTGACGATTCTTTTTCCGATCGTGCCTGAAGGTCGAACCTGTTGCGGCAATCTGCGAAAAATTCGGCTGCCTTGATCGACCGAGATCCGATTCTGCGGGTCGTAGGGCGTATCGCCAAAGAATGGGCATCCAACCGCGCGAGATTCACGTCCAACGCCACGCGAGTCCGGCCGGCGTCGGGCTCATGGTCGCACGTGCGAGCCGACGGCGGGCAAAGCCCAAAGTCGCCATTCGCTCCGCGAAGGGACCTGTCCGCGATTCCCGCTCCTCGTCGACCGCGACCAAAAAACCATTGTCGCCTTTTGCTCCACGAAAGTGCGTCCGATCCATTTTTCTGATCGGGGGACACCACATTTAACTTCGTGGTGTTCCGATCCGTCTGGATCGGGCGACACCATACTAAGCTTCGTACTGTTCCCATCGCTCCCGATTCCCGCTCAACGACTTTGGATCGCGGGACACCGGCCCTTTCGTTAGTAACCTCTTCTCCTGCACCTCCAGTCCGCGTTGTGGAATCGCCCTCAGAACCACGCCCGGTTTTGATTAGTTAGGTTGAGCCGTCCGTTGCGCATCGCAAGCACACGACCTCGACGCGCCGGACGAGCGGGCGTACCGCTACCTGCTTCGCGATCGCGAGCCGACTCAGGTGGACGAGTTCCCGAGTTCGGACATCACGCATGTGCCGATGACGCACGGCCTCACGTACCGGACGGCGGTGATCGACTTGCTCAGTCGGTACGTGCTCTCGTAGCGGCTGTCGAACATGACTGGACAGGGGTCCCGTCTGGAGGCGCTGGCCGACGAGTTGTTATGCGGCAAACCGGAGATCCTCAACACCGACCAGCGGGGGCGGTTTATGTAGCGGGAGTACACCGGCCGCCTGGCCGAGGCCGAGGTTACAGCGAGCTGGGCCGGTCGGGGGCGGGCGATGGACAACGTGTTTGTGGAGCGACTGTGGAGGAGTGTAAAATACGACGACAGCAACGACCAAAGCCATGAACTGGTCGCGGAACTGGAGTTGGGCCAGACGGCCTACTTCCAGTTCTGCGACGAGGATCGACCCCAGCGGGCTTTGGATGAACGGCCACCAGGAAAGGTCTACCGAGCCGATGCCCGCGCGGGGCGGAGCGGCGGAGGACGATAACAAATACACGCCGCCCGAGCCGTCCAGTTTCAAGGGACCACCAAAAGCAACGCGACGCGACTGCCCAAGTGCGAGCCGACGAACGAAGAGTCGGTCGGACGAGAGCGCTGAGGCTCGTCGAATTGCACGCAGCCGAACACCGATGATAGTCGTGCGTTGTTCCGGGAGCGAGGGACGCTTATGAGTGACAAGAGCGCGTGGTTCAGGCAGTGCTGCTTGGCCGATCTGGGATTAGGGTCGGGGCAACGGTCCCGACGGGCCGATCCGCACCGACTGCGGCCGATGCCCGTGCCGCTCGAGAATCGCCAGCTACTGTCCACGTTCACCGTCGAAAGCACGAGTGATGACGGTAACACCGGCACACTGCGCTGGGCCGTCGAACAGGCGGATGCCGCCACGAGCCCAAGCACGATAGACTTCAATCTCGGCACCTCGGCGCAGACGATCACGCTGTCACAGGGGCCGCTTGTGCTGAGCAATACCGCGGAATCGATCGCGATCGACGGGCCGGGAGCGGACAAGCTCGAGATCAACGGGAACAAAGCCAGCGGAGTCTTCCAGGTCAGTGAGGCCGTCACGGCATCGCTCAAGGGCTTGACGATCACGGGCGGTGACGGTGGCTTCTTGGATTCGGGAGGCGGGCTGGACGGCCCTAGCGGTGGCCTGGACAGCTTGGGTAGCGTCGCGATTACGGATTGCACGATCAGTGGCAACTTCGGCGGAAAAGGCGGAGGCCTGACCAACGGCGGCACGATGACCGTCTCTGACTGTACAATCAGCGGCAATAGCAGCGGAGTCAGCGGCTTCGCCGGCGGTCTGTTAAACCAAGGGGTGGCGACCGTCGGAGACTGCACGATCAGCAACAATTCCGGCGGCGGCATCGAGAACGACTCTGGCGGCACGGCGACCTTGGATGCCTGCACGGTCACCGGTAACTCTGGCGGGTTGGCGGGTGGCCTGTACAACGACGGAACCGCGACATTGACCGATACGATTGTCGCGGGAAACATTGGGCTACTGGGCGGCGTGGCCAGCGATATTGGCGGGAGCAATGCCTCGGAGGTCAAGGGCACATACAACCTGATCGGCACTGGCGGGTCGGGCGGCATCCAGGGCGGCACACAGGACAACATCGTCCTGAGCAGCCTCGCGGCTTAGGGCTTGCCCCACTCGGCGACTACGGCGGGTCTACTCAGACGATCGCTCTCTTGCCTGGCAGCCCCGCGATCGGCGCTGGCATAGCCGTCAGCGGCATCACGACCGACCAGCGCGGCGAGCCGCTAGATTCGCCCAAGCCGGACATCGGGGCTTTTCAGAGCCAGCCTGGGCAGCCCGTGACTCCTCCCGCTTCCCCGTTTGTTGTCAACAGCACGGCTGATGACGGTAGCACGGGTACGCTCAGGTGGGCGGTCGATTGGGCCGACTCATCGCCAAGCGCGAGCAAGATCGAATTCAATCTCGGCAACTCGCAGCAGACGATCACACTCTTGGAAGGAGCGTCACGCTGACGAACACCACGAACACGATCACCATGGTTGGGCCAGGGCCGAGCTCGCTGACCGTGAGTGGCGACGATTCCAGCGGGGTTTTCATAATTGAGCAGAACGTGTCTGCAACTATCTCGGGACTGACGATCGCGGCGGCCTCATCGGGTAGCTCCGGCGGAGGAGTGCTGAGTTACGGCGCGATCACGCTCACCAACTGTGTGATCACCGGCAATTCGCGCAAACCGGCGGGGGCGGATTGGCGACATATGGCACGGCGACAGTTACCGGCTGCACGATCACCGACAACTCAGCGGCTCTGGGTTGCGGAATCGAAATTGGTGGCAAGGCAGGCTTCACCGACTGCGACATCAGCGATAATCACGGCGGCTCCAACGGCTCCTCCGATCTGTCCGGTTCGTCAGGAGGAGGACTCGACAACGACGGCGTGGCGACCCTGACCGACTGCACGATCAGCGGGAACTCAGCCGGAATCGGCGGCGGCATCCTCTCCGGCGGCACAGCCACCCTCAGGGACTGCACGGTCAGCGGAAACTATGCGTTATACTACGGCGGCGCAGTTAGCAACGGCGGCGGCGTGACCCTCGCCTCGTGCACCATCAGCGGCAACTCTGCCGGTCAAAACGGTGGTGGCGTCTTCAATAAGAGCACCGCGATTCTGAACACATGCACGATCACCGGGAGCAAGGCGGTCGACGGCGGTGGCGTGTACAACAAAGGCACGGCGACGATCACCAACTGCGCGATCGGCGCGAACAATGCAATCGATGGCGGCGGCGTGTACAACGAATCCACGGCGACGATCACGAACTGCACGATTAGCGGCAACTCTTCGTCCCCTGCCAGCCTACTGGCAACGGCGGCGAGTTGAGCAATTTCGGCGGCGGGGTGGTTGACTCCACCGATGGCACGCTGACGCTCACCAACTGCACCATCAGCGGAAACTCCGCAAACGACGGTACCGGCGGCGGGGTGGAAACCGATGGCACGACGTCGATCACTAATTGTACGATCAGCGGAAACTACGGCGTGCTCGGCGGCGGTGTGTTCAACAATGCCACGGGGAATTCCAATAACGTCCAAGCCGAGCTGACCAATACGATCGTTGCCGGCAACATTGGCGAATCCGGTGATGCCAACGATATCGGAGGCAACCTCAACGTCGCCAGCTCCAGTTCGTACAACCTAATCGGCGCTGGTGGCTCAGGTGGCATCCAAGGGGGTATCGATGGCAACACCGTCCTGACCAGTCTCGTCGGGCTGGGCCTCGCCCCCTTGGGCGATTACGGTGGCCCGACACTTACCATGGCGCCCTCCCAGGCAGCCCGGCGATCGGCGCGGGAAATGCTTCTGTCCCCGGTGTCAACATCCCGGCCACCGACCAGCGCGGAGAGCCCCTTGACTCGCCCCCCGATATCGGAGCTTTCCAAAGCCAGGGCTTCAACCTCACGCCCGTTAACGGTACCACGCCGCAGTCAACCACCATTGGCAGTGCTTATCCTAACCCTCTGGCTGTCAATGTCACCGCCAAGAATCCCGTTGAGCCGGTCGCCGGCGGCGTCATTACGTTTACCGTCAACCCGTCCTCCAACGGCGCCGCAGCAAGCCTCTCGAGGACCACCGCCGTCATTGGGTCGAACAGCCTGGCCCAAGTCAGTGCCACGGCCAATTTCGTCGCCGGGGTCTTCACCATCGAGGCCACAGACGCCGGTGCCCCAACTCCGGCGGAGTTCAGCCTAACTAACATTCTTCCCAGCCTTACGTTTGCGGGGTTGACCAACCAGAGTATCACCTACGGAACGTCCAGTGTGACCTTCGAGGGGATGTTGTCCGATGGTCTGCAGACGCCGCAAGGAGAGAGCGTCGTGGTGACACTTGGCGGCTACACGCAGCGTGCCTCGATCGGCTCAGACGGCGAATTCTCTGGCACTGTCGACACAACTGGCCTGAGCGTTGCCGGCTCGCCCTATACGATTACCTACATGTATACCAGCGACGGTAGATTCGCCTCCGCCACCGCAACCAGTTCCCTCACCGTAATCCAGGCGACTCCGACTGTGAGTATGTCCAATGCCGACGACGCGGGTCTCCTTCCGGTTGCCACTGTCGCCGGTGTTGTTCCCGGGGTTGACACGACTCCAGCTCCTCCTCGAGGGCATCGGCTTGTCTATACGCTACTATACCGGGACCTATACGAGCGTAACACAGCTAAGCGATCTCACCCCGCTCTCCGAAGCACCATCGCAGGCTGGGGCTTACACCCTCCTCGCGGACTTCCCGGGCAGCACTGATTACAAAAGCGGTGTCGCACTGGACGACTTCACACTGGCGAAGACCGTGCCACAGATCACATGGAGCCCTCCAGCGTCGATCATCTACGGCACACCATTGGGGTCTGACCAACTGGACCCCTCGGCGAACATTCCGGGGACCTTCACCTACACGCCAGCGCGGCGCCATCCTGGGTGCCGGCAGCGGCCAGACGCTAACAGCAGTATTCACGCCCAAGATACCACCGACTATTACGTGGCACGACAACCACGACGATCGACGTGTCAAGGCCACCCCCAACATCGTCATCGCCGCGCCGGGTGGCAGCTTCAACGGCAGCCCGTTTTCGGCCTCTGTGGCGATCGTCGGCTCGGGCGGCTCCGTGACTCCTGCCAGCAGCCTGCAAGACGTCGCCCCCATGCCGACCTACTTCATCGGCGCCGGAACCTGGGCAAAAGCCTCGGCCCCACGCCGCCGACAGACCCTGGGACCTATACGGTCGTGGCCATCTTCCCCGGCATTGCCGATTACAATGCGACTCGATCGGCGCCGGTCATGTACGATCGACAAGGGAACCCCCGACGTCGCGGTGGCGTCGTCATGTCGTCGGTTGTTTACGGACAGCCCGTCACTTTCACTGCGGCGGTTACCGCGCCTGACACGCCCAGTGGCACATTCGTCTATTAAGACGGACTACGCCGCTGGAATCGTCCCGCTGGACAGCGTCGGGCAGGCAAAGCTCACCACCTCTCTCCTGGCCATTGGGTCCCATTCGATTACCGTGACTTACAGCGGCAACGACGACTTCTTCGGCGGGACCTCGATGTCGGCAACAGAGTTGGTCACTCGGGCGGACACCGAGGTGATCATGACGCCGCTCGGAGTCTTCAACAACAGGAAGCTCGTGTCGGTGAGCCTGATGACGGAGATCGAGCCATTGGCCCCCGGCGGGGGCGTGCCGAGTGGGATCGTCAAGTTCATGGTCAAGAAAAAGACGCTCGGCGTAGCGGTACTCACCGGTGGCGAGGCGACGCTGACGGTAAGGGCCAACGGCGTGCTGAACAAGGCGATCACGATCGTCTACAGCGGCGATCCGAACTTCCAGCCGAGCACCGCTACTCCGCCGAAGCTACGCAGAAATCGCTCACTAGATTGGCTCGCCCATTGGTTGCCTTATTGGAACGACGCCGCTCAATTCACCTTCAACGACTTCTCCGTCCCGCCTTGGGTTCCGCCGAGGGGGAGAATTCCGGGCAAGACCGTGAGCTGCAGCGGCCCCTTCGTGGGCTTCGCCAGGCGCACGGTCACCTCCTAGTCCATTGTAGCTGACCGAGGCTATGCCGATCGAGCCAGCGATCCGATCTTTGCCCCTCTAATCTCCCGGGCGACCCGGTAGAACGCGGCCAAGCCCGCCGAGGCGGCTGGAGCCGTCGAACGCAATGGTGATGGCGCTGATCGCCTTGCGCCTTCGAGTACGTCACGCCGACCACGCCGGTGACCCCGGGGCGGGGGGCTGGGGTGAGTTGACGGCGAATGAGAGCGGGCCACTCCAGGCGCTGTCGGCCCCGGACGCGGCATAGGACTGCACCTGCCATTGATATGTGTGGCCGGCGGCTAGCAGGATGCTCGGAGTGTACGGGTCGTGGCGACGTCGACTGGACCGACCACCGTTGCCCCACTGGCCGTGACGTCAACCAGCTCGAACCGATAGCCGGCGGCCGAGTCACCGCAGACCAGGTGAACGTCGGAATCGTCGCGAGTATCTTCCCCCCCGGGAGAGCGGCGCGGGCGCGCGAGCGGTACCTGGAAGGTCACCGGAGTGCTCCACGCGCTCTCCAAGCCCTCGCTGTCGAAGGCCGCCACGAGCCACTGGTAAACGTGGCCGTAGGTTAGGGTCTGGTCCGACGCGTAAGATAAACCGGCGGCCAGAGTCGGATCGAGCACGTCGCCTATTGTGCCGCCGGTCACGTCTTGGATCTCAATCTCGTAGTATGCCGCGTTCGCTACCGGCATCCATTGGAAAGTCGGCTGGGCGGAGGTCGCAAGGCCGACGGCCCGACTGGCGTCGGCGGGCCGGCAAGGTCAGGAGCCGTCGAGACCGTGAAATCGTCGCTCTCCCCCGGCTGGCCGATCGACCCGTCCTGGAAGACCGCGCTGACGTTGAACTGGTAAGCGCGGCACTGGGTTAGCGGAGTCGAGAGCGTATAGGAGATCAGGCCGCCGCTGCCGCCACCTGGCGGCGCCGGCACGCTCATTGGGGAGCCCGGGATTTGCTGCCCGTTTCGGGTCTGTAATGTAGATGTCGTAGCCGACGGCGTTGGCGACTGGCGTCCACTGCAAAGTGGGCGTTGCGATCTTGATCTTGCCGATCGGGCCTTTCGCGTCCGGCGAAGACACCACAGTACGCTGGAGCCAGACAGAGAAGCCGAACGTCGCAGAAATGGGGCCTAGGTCGCCGTAATCGTCCACGGCCTGCACGGTCCACTGGTACTCGTGCCCGTCGGTTAACGGCGTCCCGATGATGTACGAGGTACTGATCGGGCCTCGAGCGGGGCGTAGACTTCGCCGTCCGTCAGGTCTTCGAGGTCAAAGAAATAGGCCGCGGCGCCGGGAGGAAGCCGAGCGAATGTGGGTCGGGGGATTGACCAGGGTCGCCGGCCTGGGGCGTAACCAGCGTCACAATCCCGGGCGACTCCACGGCGAACGGCGCAGCAGTACGGTCGTCGGTCCGTCGACGTAATCGTCGCTAATGTCGAAAACGCCGCTTACCCTGCCATTCGTACGCGACCCCGTCGGTTAAGGGGGTCGTCGCAGTATACGACGTGGTGCTGCCGCCGTTCACGGTGGTTGAGGATTCCACTAAGGCGGCTACCGTCGGATCGATGACACTGAGGTTGTATCCGACCGCCCCCGACACCGGCGACCACTGGAATTCCGGCGTTTTGGAGCTCGCGATCGAGAGTGACGCGGCCGGCTCATCTGCCTCGGCGTACCCAGCGGCTCGGAGTCGGTAAACGTCTCGCCGGAAACCAGGCTAACGGCCTCGGGTTTGAGGGGTCCCAGTCGTAGACGTACCACCGGTAGACATGGCCATCGATCAGCGCCGGCTGGCTGGTCTGGTTATAGGTGAAGGAAGGGTTCGCCACATTCTGGGAGGTGACTTCAACGCCCGTCGTCCCGTCGACCAGATCCCAGCCATATTCGGTCTGATCGGAGTTGGGCGTCCACTGGAAAGTAGGAGAAGCCGTCGTGACCGTGCCTTGGGGAGACAGCCCCGTCGGCCCTGGCAGCAGGTTGCCTTGCTGGGCAGACAGCAGGAAGCTGGATGGCTGAGAAGGAGGGATATGATCGTGGTTGAAATCGTACGCGGTTACGGACCAGGTCAGGACCGTCGGTTCGACGAGCAAGTCGCTGGGGATCTCGACAGTGTAGGATGTCCCCTGGACGAGTGCAGGGGGGATGATGTCCGAGCCCTTGCTCATGAGGCGGAGAGCCGTAGCTGGTCACTCCCGGCACGGCTTGCCACGAGAATTGGGGAGATCCCGTCGTGACGACCCCGTCCGCGGACACGGGATTCAAGACGGGCCCGCGAGACAAGAGTCTGCCTGCGCCTCCTGGCACCGATACTGTGAAGGTGATTGGCGTGCTGCCGGGGATACCACCATACGTGACCCGAGCCGTTCGTAGATCTGGTCCCTGTCCAGCGGGATGGCGGGTGCGTGTAGGTCGAAGGACCGGGGCCCGTGGGGGTATAGAAGCCGCTCAGGGCGTCCAACCCTGATGTGATATCGAACAGACTCAAATAGCTGTACCCGCGCCGCCAAACGGAAACTGCTGTGCTGCCCAGGACAATGTAGGTGTCGCCGTGTCGACGGTGAGCGCCCGCCGACGGATCGATCGGCAAAGGGGGCACCGTGATGCCGGGACCGCCTCCATCTTGGTATGTGAAGTTATCTGAGTAGTTACCGCCGACAGTCGATTCGACCCCGTCGTTTTCGACTTGCCGGCGTGACCGACCATTGAAACTGAGACGACTCCGTTGCCGTAAAGACAGAGCCGTCCGGGGGAGTATACGAAGTGGCTGCGACCATGACGTCGATCACGGGGGATTGGTTTGTCGGCACCAGCCCCGGAAGCGGCGACGACCAGCGTATAGGTCTCGGCATTGGGGACGGCGAACCACTGGAACGTGGGCGGATTCTCAAAAAAGGCATTGTTCGGGGGCGAGGGGAGCGTCGGGCCCGGAATTGGTGTCGACCGTGAAAAAGGCCGGCGGACTCTCCTGGCCGACGTAGGTGGTCACGGCGCTTGACGTCAGCCCAGACCGTCCACTGGTCGCTTGTCCCATTGGTCAGCGGCGAGGATGGCGTAAACGATGGGGCGTTCATCGCCTGCCGCCGTCGATGACCAGGGGTGTTCGGCCTAAGACGTAGACCTGGAGTTCGTTACGCCAACGCGCCTCGGATCGACTGCCACTGAAACGGCGGCACAGTCAAGGGCAAGATGCCACTCGGCCCGATCGGGACGGGGGCCGGTACGACGGCGAAATCCAGCAGTGCGGTCGGGGCTCGCAGAGAGGCTGCCGTTCGGCACAACAGCGTCCAACGTCCAGGAGTATTGGTCGCCGACGAGCAGCGGGGTCGTGGGCGTGTATGACGTCGTCGTGCCCGACAGCGAGGCATTGAAGGCCTGGAACCCCGTGGTTGCGTCGGTCACGGTCAATTCGTAGCCCGCGGCACGAGGGAGCGGAGCTCCACTCGAACGTGGGCTGCGTGCTAGCCGCTGCGCTCCGAGCCCGGCGCAATCGGCACAGGCGGATCTACGTCCCCGCTCAGGAGGGCGGCAATTCCCGGGGCCTTCGGGGTGCCAAGCCCGGTCACCAAGTCGTAGCCCGGCCCAGCCTGATCGATGTTGTTGCCACCGGTCGTGATGTCATTGAAGGCGTAGGCATAGCCGGACGTCCCGTAAGCGGAATACAATAATGGAAGTGTCTGCGAGGCTCCAGTCGAGAGTTCCGTGGCCAACGATCTGTCGGCCTTGATCGGCAATCGCGATCAGCGCAGGCCACGCAGGGCGCCGATGCTCGTGCCCCCAAGCGGGACCCAGGGTGTCGCCCCGTAGTCATACGAGTCGTAGACCGCCACCTGAGTCCCGGCATCGAAGGCGACGTCGGGCGCCGCCCGGCCCCCCGTGTACCCGATCGCGGCGTCCACCTGATAATCCGGCTGCGGCTCCAGCGTCTCCACGCCGCCGCCGCCGTTCGCCCGGCCAACTCGCCGGTGTAATCCCCCGCGGCGTCGACGAGCCCCGAGAAGTCGTGCCGCCCACGGCAAGCGCGTCGCCGAGTCGCCGGAAAGCTCGCAGGCGAGCCGTCGTCGCCCGCCGGCGACATAAGTGATCCCCTGATGCCCCACCGGAGCGGTGAACACGCTGTCGGCGACCGCCTGGCCGATAACCCAGCTCATTGAGATGACCGAGACGGCCGGCTGGCTGCTGGCATAGCCCACGCCGGCGATCAGGTTCTGCGCGATCTGGTTGGTCGTCCCACCAGGAACCTCCACTAGCAGGATCGATGCCCCCGGGGCTAGGCGGGCCCCACTCGACGTCCAACGCCGTCTCCGCTCCCCAGCTACTCCCCTCGGCGTCGGGCGGCGGGGCCTGTTGCGGGGTGCCCAGGGGTGTGTCGATCGTGAACTGCCGCGCGCGGGCAGGCCGAATGCCTGGTCAAATTGGGTGAGGTCTTTCGTGATGTCAGGATCACTGTACGGGTCGACAATGGCGATCGTCGCTCCAGAGCCATCCGCGGCGATGCCGCCCTGGAAGAAGATGTCATCGAAGCCGTAAAGGTGCGCGACCTGCGCCGGGGTCAGCCCCAGGGGAGACGTCGCCCCGCCGCCTGGGTCGGAGGCGAGCGAGGCTGGGAGGGTCGCCAGAACAATCCGGCCCTCGAGCACCTCGACTCCGGGATGCAGAGAATGTTGCCAGACGCCGGCGCCCGGCGCCGGGGCCGGGCCGAGTGCGGATAATCTGCGTCGTGCCCACGGGGCGGATCGCGTGGCGAGGCGCATCAGGTTCACAGCTATCCCCCCCGCTTCGGATGACGGTCGAAGCACAAAGACCAGAGTGACCGGGCATTCCTAGGAGGGCGATGGGACCCGCCTCGGCCTGCTTGAGCTCGGTCGAAACTTGCCAGTGGACCGCCTTGTCCAAACCTATGGATTCGCCAATCAACACGTTCGACGGGGCCTATCTGTCCTTCTTCAGCCGCGTTTCGATCGTCTATTCCAGCATATCGAGATAAACTCTTCAAGTCGTTAGAAAACCCCCGCTTTGAAAGTCGCGGCTACCCACTATCACATGATCTAAGACAGGCTCCCTGCTTCGTCGTAGGCCCAGAAGCCGCGGCTACAATACGAGAGATTGTGCTGAATGCAGCTCCCGAACATGGCAACCGGTCATGGCTCGAAGGGATCGACCGGGAACGCTAGGTCCATCATCAGAAGTTGGAAGTCTCCTCGAGCCCGCAGCGGATCGAAATCCGTTTCGTCGCGAGCTTCGGCGTAAGTGCATGCGCGGGCATGGATCGCTTGGCAAAACGCCGCGACGGCACGCTCGGCGTCGTGCGCGGCTGTCGCGGCCGACGCGGAATCATTGCGGCGATTGCCGAGCGCGGAGCACTGGGCCAGGCAGCACGCAGATTGTAGAGGTCTGTCGGGTCCTTGTGCTCCGGCGCCGTGAGAAGTTTGGCCGCCTTCCGGTAGCTGGCCAGGGCATCCGCCGTTCGTTCCATTTGGCGGTAAGTCTTGCCGAACCCCTCGACCCACGCCTCGGCCAGATGCCCCTGGATTTGCGGCTCGTCGCGAAACTCGTCAAGCAGGGCCTGATGCGAGTGGACCGCGTGGTCAAAGCACGAGAGGGCTTCGTCCAGCTTGCGCTGGTCGCGAGCTATCAGACCAAGCAGGAGCCAGGCCTGTCCTTGCACGATGCGGATCGACGGTCTTTCGCATCGGGGCCGACGAGCCGTTCACAAAGCCCGATTGATTCGCGGAGATGCCCCGAGGCCAGATCAAGCTTTTGCAGGCCGCGCTCGGCAAGTGCGAGGTCATGGAGTTTGGCGGCGAGCCGGCCGGTTACTTCAGGAGTGTCAGGGCCGTCGGTGCCTTGCCGGAGCACCGCAAGGGCTCGATGGTACCACTCAAGTCCTTCATCGGGCTGGCCGCCGTTGACCAGAAGCATCGCCAGGTGAGAGCACGCGTTGGATAGCTCGAGGCGGTTTGCCGGCAGGTCGGGGTGTTCGGAAAGAACCTGCTCTGCCAGCGCGATCGACTCGCGGAGGACGCAAACGGCCTCATCGGCTTTTTTCTGGCGGATCAGGGTGTATCCCAAGTTGCTCAACCCGCTGGCGAGATCGTAGCGAGCCTTCCAGTCGCGGGGGCGCGCTTGCAGAGCGGTCCGGTGCAACGCGACGGCACGGCGTCGGTGCTCTTCGCTCTCGTCGTCGCGATTCCACTCGGTACAGAGCTGCGCAATCTGATCCAGCGTTCCGGCCAGGGCGGCGCAGTAGTTCGCGTCTTTGGGGTGCTTGGCGACAGCGCCTCGTGTAGCTTCAGGGCGCTGCGGTAGGCCGCATCCGCCTCGTCGAGGAGGTGCGACTGGAGCAGAGACCCACCGAGCTGCGCGAGACATTGCCAGTTCGAGGTGCTGTCTCTCATCGCCCGGGGTTCTGCGGACAGCTTCCTCTCGACCATCGACGGCCCGACGCAAGTGATCGGCGGCCTTGCGAAAATCGCGGGCTTGTACCTCGATTCTGGCGAGCGAGACCTCGGCCTCGGCGACACCCGTTAGCCGCGCACGCGCGCTGTCATTGTTTGTGAGCGACTCAAAGAGCGCAAGCGCTCGTCCGGCCATCGCCGGGCCTCGTCGAGCCTGCCGAGTTTACATTCAATGTAGGCCAGGCGGTTCTGGGTGCGGGCCGCGGCCAGCCTCGTTTCGGGGTCGTCGCCCTGCGGGAGCGCTTCGAGCTCGTAAAAACTCCCCGCTTTTTCCAAGATGTGCGCTGATATTCGTCCATGTGCGGGACGTTTCGAGCTGGCCGGCGACCGACGTGTACATCTCGTCAACGACCTGCCGGGCCAGGCCAAGGGTCCGCTCGGCCCGTTTGCCTGGGACACCGCGTAATTACCCGCCTCCTCCGCGTTCTCCCGTGCCGAATTAGCCCGAAGGTAGAAGCCGCCGGCCGTAACGGCCATCAGGAAGGCCACGCCGGCCACGACCAAGAACCGGCGACCCAAGCGATGTTGCTGCTCCGCGAGTTGCTCGGCATGCCGGGCTCTCTCGGCCTCCAACCGCTTGGCCTCCTCAATCTCCTTCTCACGCCGCTGCCGCTCGGCCTCCAGACTGGCTGAGAGGAACTCCCTCTCAATCGGCCCGAGCTGCTTGCCTTCGGCCCACCGGTTGGCAACCGCCAGCCAAGCACCTGTGTAGAGATACTCGTCGCGGCTTTCCAGGGGCGACATCGACCACTCGCTCGCCGCTTCGGTCAGGCGTCGCCTCGTACGGATCCCTTCGCGATCCGCATCCACCCACTCCTGGAACTTCTTCCAGCCTCGGATCAGCGCCTCGTGGGCGACCTCCAACCCGCCGTCATCCTCCTGGTCAGATTCTGTCCTTTCGTTCTCCCCGGCTTTTTCTGCTTTGAACTTCTTGTCGGTCGTGATCAGCCGGACGTTGGGATCGGCCAGCCGCTTGATCACCTCGCGAAACTGCTCTGCTTGCCCGGGTCGGCGGGCAAGAGCTCGCGATAAGTGACTCGCCGCTTTGTGTCCTCGGTTCCCTCTCCCAACTGCACCAGGCTCAGGAAGATCTCCTCGCAGACCCTCTTCTGATCGTCCCTCAAGGATTCGTAGATCTCATTCGCCCTCTTCTCCAGCGCCTCCTTCCACGCCTCCCAATTCCTCGTAGCGCACAATTTCAGCTTCCTGATATCGCGCCGCTTCCAGACCTCCGTCAGGGCGAACTGAAGGAGCGGGAGGGCCCCCGCTGCCCAGCGACATCGGCCAGCAGCCGTTCGGTGAGGGCCGCCTCAACCTCGCAGCCGACGAGATAGGCCGGACGCTCGATCGCTTCGCGCAGCTCCTCCCTCCGCATCGGCCCGACCTGCTCGAGGTGCGCAGCGAGCGCATCGTTCAGCCGGGGGAAGCCCGCACACGCCCCAGGAAGTCCGACCGCATCGTCAGGACGACCGCGACCCGGTCCTCCCGGCGCGGACGCAGCGTAAAGCAGGTTGGTAAGGAACGCGGTCCGCGATCGCTCGAAATGGCTTCGGGTCGCTCGTCCCGCGGCCGGTAGGTGAAGATCTCCTCGAACTGGTCGACGACGACGACCAGCCGCGAGCCAGCCGGCGAGTCGCCCATGGCAAGGCGTGCGAATAGGTCGAGGCCGCGTCACCGCCTTGCAGGTCCTCGTAAGCCGCTGCACCTGGCCGATCTCGGGCACCTCACCCGCCGGCCGGAACGCGCCGTCAACTCGACCGCCAGGTTCTCCAGCGGGTCGTCCCCCGGCCGCACGATCGCAACCGTCCATCGATTGCTCCCCTCGATCGCCGCCGACCTGAGCCTGGGGATCAGCCCCGCCAGCACCGCGGAGGATTTCCCACTGCCCGACGGGCCCAGGACACCAGGAGGCGCACGCCCTGCGCCGACATCACCTCGCGTCGCAGGCCGCTGACCAGCCAGCCCGTCAGGCTCTCGCGGCCGAAGAAGAACTTAGCGTCGTCGGGTCGGAACGCCTCGAGGCCGCGATACGGACAGACTCCTTCGATCGTGTCGGATCCAGCCCCGGCGCCATGATCCCCGTGATTCCGGAGACCAGTTCGCGGAACGCCCGCTCATCGTCAAGCGACTTAATGAATTCGACCCAGGGGGCGTCGATGAGGAATCCCAGATGCGCCACGTCACCGCGCCGCGGCCGTTCGGAACCAGGGAGCAGGACCGGGATGACGTGAAACGCCTCGTCGCGCGCGCACCGGTTGACAGCGGCGTGGAACTCCGGCCTCTGCCACGGCCCCAGGCCGCTTGGACCCAGGAACATCACACATCGCTGCTGTCACTCAGCACTTCGGCCAGCTCCGGGCGGAACTCTCGGCCGGCGGCCGGCTCCCATTCCTCCAGGTACAGTCGCAGTCCCACGCCCTCAGCCGCTCGGCCATTTCACGGACGGTGAGGCGGTCTTCGGAGTTATACGACAGGAATGCGTCAAAGAGTTTCGACCCGGCAGATGGGATCACAGTCTCGTCTGGACGAGACGAAATCGGGTCGCCGGTCTCATGCAGGTAGCGGCGGAGCGCAACCTCGAGCGCGTTGACGCTCGTGTATCGCTCCTTCGGTTCCCTCTGGATCGCTTTCGAGACGATGTCCTCGAGTTTGCCGCGAAACCGCCTGTCCAGCTCTCCGAGCTTGGTCGGCGCCGCGTCGAGTATTGCGTTTTGGATCGCATCCGGTGGCCACGATGGCACCTCATAGGGTCGCCGCCCGGCGAGCAGCTCGAAGAGGATGATGCCCAGGGCGTACACGTCGGCCCCGGGACCAATCTTCCCGAACTTGTCGGTCACCTGCTCCGGGCTCATGTACGCGGGTGTCCCCTCGAAAAACCGCCGCACGTCTCGCGGCAGCGAGGGGTCGAGCAGCCTCGCGAGGCCGAAGTCGATCACGTGTAGCTGGCCGTCGCCATCGATCAGGATGTGCTGCGGCTTCAGGTCGCAATGAATGATCCGCAGCTCGTTGGCGTAATCGATGGCGCTGCATGCTCGGCAGAACTTCTCAAGCAACTCGGGCAACTTCGGCGTCTGCTGCTGCTTGTAGACAGTGATCGGGACGCCGCGCACGCACTCCATCGCGAAGTAGGGGAACGACGACCGCCCTGTTCCGGCGGATCCCTGTGGACGCCGCCGTCGTAAATGCAGGCGACGCCAACGTGCTGGAGCCGTCCGAGCGTCTTCATCTCTTCCGAAAACCGCCGGGTCGCATCCTGGTCGGTCGCCAGCACGGATGGATCAGTTTCACCACCGCGGGTTGCAGGGTCACGTCGTGCTCGGCGAGGTAGGCCACGCCCATGCCTCCGGCGCCGATCAATTCCTTCAGTGTGTACTTTCCCACCTTCTTTCCGGTGTGGCGAGACGCCTCCTCGGTCAGCAGCCGCAACCGGAGCGCGACCAGTGAGAGGACCACCGGGTCCTCCCGCTGGTCGAAAAGCGCGCGGAGCTTCGCCTCCCTCTCCGCCGCCGAGACGCGCTCGAGCCGGTTTGCGAGCTCCGAGTACCGCGCCCATTGGCTACTCGTCAGCGACTCCATGGGAACCCCCGATGGCGATGTCCTCCTCGTTGAGGATCTTGAGGATCTCGCGGTGCAGAAGCGCCCTTGCCCGTTCCCCATCACGCTGCGCCGTCCTCTCGCTGACACCGATGACGCGGGCGACCTCGTCCCACGAATAGCCGGAGAAGTAGTGGTGCTCGATGAGCGCGGCCCAGTCGGGATGCCGTTCCCCCAACCGCTTCAGCGCGATCCGAAAGGCCTCGATCGTTCCGGCCGCTCATCCGCCGTGCCCGCCAAGTTCTCGAGGTGGACCTCCTCGACCTGGACGGTCCGGAGCCCGCGTTTCTTGTTTCGCTTGCGAGCATGGTCCCGAAGTGCGCGCCACATCGCCTGGTACATCGCGCCGAAGAAGTACCGGCGATCCGCCCACGTGATCTCGTTCCAGTTGATCTCGGTTCGGCCTTCCGTCCCCCCGGCACTTGCCGCCTCAAGGCGGAAAGCACGAGCACCGTCGGCTGCTGGAGGGACTGTGCATTCCCCTCCAGCGCGAGGAGGGCGCGGGCCATCGCCCGAAGTTCCTCCATCAAGGCGGGTACCTGATTCCAGGTGATCGGTTCGGTGGATGATTCTTCCATCGAGAGCTCCTTCACACGAAAGTTTAGCATAGCCACGGGGCCCGCCAGGCACTACTAGAATCTGGCAGGACCACCCCGAGCCGGGCGGCCGGTCTGCACGCCGGAGGAACATGCGCACTTTCCGTGCAGAGCGGTCAGCACCGGCGAATTTTTTTCCAGCCCTGCCGACAACCTCGTCCATGGTCACGTCAATCCCGCCATCGGTGACTTTTCCTCCAATTCGTGGCCGGCTCATGGGTTTCCTGCGCAGAGGCTCGTGCAAGGCGAGCAGCGTGCCCGCCGCAACCCAAGGCTTGACACGATCGCCGGCGACGCGAGCGGTGGAACCGGTGCGATACGTCGCAGATATCTCGAGGCACTGAAGATTGGGAAACGATCCCGTCCAGTCTCGGTCCTCTAGCTGCAACGACTGCCCGACCGAGTTTCTGCCGTCCAGCCAAAACGATGACTCGCACCCGCCGACGGATCGTCCCGCGGTCATTCTACCACCACGGGACAAAGGAGGCGAGAACCACATGGCTACTTCACAGAATCCCATGTCCCCTGAGCCAGAGGGCGTGTTCCTCGGCCACGTCACGCCCGACGGCGCCAGTGACAAACCCGCCGGCGAACTGTCGCGAATCAAACTTGTTGCGGGCGAGTCTAATTCAGAGCATCGCGAACAGGCCCGCCCTTCCCCCGATTCGCCGTCGGTAGCTCTTTCGAAGCGGCTCAAGGACGTCATGGCCGGAAGCCGTTATTTGATGGACCGCGACGCCGGCGAGGTGATGGCCGTCACGGCCCCTGTCATAGCTGAGTTTTTGAGCCCTGGCGACCTCGAACGCCTTCGGGAGTTTGGGGCGGGCCAGGGTCCGCCCATGGTCATTGTCGAGGGGATGCCGGGATTGCTCGAACTCCCGCCGACTCCGTTCCGCGGGTTCGGCGATGACACGCTGGTGTCCGCGGTCGATGCCCAGCTACTGGGGATCTACGGGATCATGGGCACCAGCCCGGTGGCCTATACCTTCGAGAATAACGGCTTCATTTGGCGGAACGTCGTTCCCAATCCCGATGAGGCCGGCGTGGCGAGCTCGCATGGCTTCGACGCCACGCTTGATTGGCACACCGACAATCCTTGCGGGACATTCGAGCCGCTGGTCCCCGTGGCGGGGCAGAAGACGCTTTCGCCGATCCCGCACTACCTCGGGTTCGCCAGCCTTCGAAACCGCGACGGCCGGGGCCAGCCGGTCGCGACTGAAGTCCTGCCAAATGACGCGATTCTCCGCCGGCTCGACGGCGAGACGCGTGCAGTCCTGTGCGCGGACGAGTTCCTCGTCAAACCGGGTGCGTCCAATCGGGGAAAGCGGCCATTAGAACACGTGCCCTTGCTCGTGCCGTACAACGGCTCCTACCTCTTCCGGTTCAACAACGATCCCCAACTGGTAAGCGGCTTGACCGACCGCGCCTGCTCGGCATTGGCGGCGTATAAGGCCGCGCTTGTTAAGGCCGAGGACGACGTTGTCGCCGTCGGCCTCGAGCCCGGCACGGTGTTGGTGTTCAACAACTACCGGGTACTCCACAGGCGCACGCGGTTTAGCCCAGGCGATGACTTGACGCACGCCCGTTGGCTGCGCCGCTGCTTCGGCTGCCGGTGCCTCAAAAAGGGCGTCCTCGTCGATCCCGTGCACTGGCCGTTCCTCTGGGCTTGATCGGCCCGGGTAGTACCGCGAACCCGTCGCCCAGGCGGAGTCAGTGTCTGCCTGGGCATTTGTTCCACCCCAAGCGACTGGTTCCTCATCAACATTACGCTCCGACTCGCCTGTTGCCGACCCATGCACTGGGCCGTCGAGCTCGACACCTTGCAGGAGGAAGTTATGGACCCGAAATTCGACTGGGCCGCGCGGGTGATGCGTCGCCTCGGGGAACGAAAGGCGCTCGCCCAAATAGAGGCATTAGTCTCCAATTTGCCGCTGACGTTCGATGACATCAAGCGGCACCTCGAATTCTCACCGGGCGGATACACCCGTAACACCCTATTCGAATGCGACGCTTTCGAACTTAAGGCGCTCTGCTGGTGGCCGGGCTCCACTTCACCGGTGCACGATCACCACGGCTCGCTGTGCGTGTTCAAGGTCATCGCTGGCGCGGGAGCAGAAGAGGCGTTCGGCCCGGTCCCGCGGGCCAGGGGTTTCGTCAGTGCAAACGGACGCCGAATTCTGAAGCTCGGCGATACCGTCGCGAGCGCCGGTGACGATGTCCACCGTGTCTTTAACCCCCATCAGGACGAGGCGCTGGTGACACTTCACCTCTATGCTCCGCCCTTGCGAACGATGCGGCTCTATCAGCACGTCGTGGACGGCTTGTACCGGCTTGATGACTCCGTGCCTCACCTGATCGTGCAATGACCCTGTTCGAGGCGCCGCGGAGCGCTTAAGCGACCCGCGGCGCCAACTGGTCGGGAACCACTTCCGGCCATTCGTGTAAACACGTTGCCTGCGTGGCGGATACAAGATCCACCTGTGCCCTTTCCGCCGGTCCGCATCAGTGCTGGCGGCAACGACTCGAGATAATTTCAACCCTTCGTGGAGATTCATCATGTTCAAGACCCTGGGCGATTTGTGGCGGCGATTGGGCTCCTCGTCCCCCGCCGTCCCGCGAGCCAACCCCGGACACGCCCGAAACCGGGGCAGGCTCGAGGACGAACGCAACAGTAACACCGGGGCGACGCCCTTGGCGGGTGCCAAGCCGACGGAGGATGCAATGCAGACTGCGTCAAGCCTCTGCGATGAGATTGAAGAAGGTAGGATGCTCGCGGGTGTGCGGCGATGGTCGGATCTGCTGGACCGACGAGACGTCGGTGAGCCCGATGGCAACTCCCAACATCCGAAGGAGATCATTCGATGACAAACGCAGTGCAAGAGAGACTCTGCGCTTTTCTCGACGAGACGCACACCCCAAGACGAGCGATCAGCCACGGAGTTACAAGGACCTCGAAGGAGTCGGCGCAGGCCCGGGGTGACAGCATGAAGGTGGGTGGTAAGGCATTGGTGATCAAGATCGGTGATGCTTTCCACCTGATGGTCTTGAGTGCCGCGCTCACTGGATTCGGCCCGCGTCAAGGAGCACTTCGGCGTGAAGAAGTTCCGATTCGCGACGCCCCAGGAACTCGCCGCATTCGGGTTAGTGCCTGGTGCCGTTCCCCCGTTCGGCGAGCCGGTCCTGCCCCTAGCGCTGCACGTCGACCCCTCGGTCCTCGCAAACGAGGTAATCGCCTTCAACGCCGGGTCGCTGACCGAGTCAATCATCCTAAGCATCGAGGATTACAGCCGTCTCGCGCCCCTGACGTCTTCCGATTCGCGAAAGACATCGAGCCCGGGGCCGACAGCGATCCGGACCACGGGCCTGGCCCCCAACTCACCGCCCGTAGCTAATCGGCTAAACAGATTACGTTGCGATGACGGGCGGATCGACACAGTCGATTCCGCCCGGGATCGGGGGACAAGATCGCGGATCGGGGGACACCATAACTGGGGATCGGGCGACACCATAGCCGTGCACCGTCCAAAGCTGTTGATTTTCAGTGGGTGCAACACCACCCGCCACCTGGGTCGCTCCAGCCAGTCCGCCGTGGCGGATCGAAGCGACGAGGGGAGGGAGGAAACGAAACCCAGCCTCCGAACCGTTCAGCTCCGGCCGATAACGAAACTCGCACGACGCCGGGAATGCGTTGTGTTATTCTTGAAGGTTGTCATCTAACGACCGTTCATGGGGTCCCACGAGCATTCTGGGCAGCCGTCCAAGCGCGTGCAGCCTGACCGTCAGGTGTTCGCACACGTTTGGTTTGGACCCAGATGCAATCTTCGGTCCAGACTACTTTGGCTACCGGCGGAATGCCTCGAATCGGCCTGGAGCTTGAATGAACGTACTGGAGTCGAAACTCGCAACCACACACGATTTGGTCACACTCGCCAAGCTGCGCGGCGTTGACCTCAGCTCGACATCGCAAGATTGGGCTTTCCTCAAGGATGGGAGATTCATTTCGCTCTGGCGGACCGGTAGTGAGGTCCATTACAACCTGCAGGGTCCAATAAAGGCGTTACCAGAGCGGTACCAGGCCTCGGCCAGTGCGTTTCGAGGTATGTGGCATGAGGCAGGCACGCTTGTGGATCTGGATCAGTCATTCGAGCTTCTAAAGGCTTGGCTGATCGACATGAAAGCAGTCGACGACTTGTGCGAGAGAAGCATGAGGCGAGAGGGTATCGGCTGACACCAGGAGCATCCCGAGCGCCAGCACCCTGGCGGGGTGGTGCTCTCGCTTGCGCCGCCCACCACCGTCGGCAGCCGGCGTCCGTTTGGCGGATCGTCTACCAGATTCTTACTGGCGAAATCCACTTGTATACACGACCCGAGAATTCCTACGATAATCACCTGTCGCGGCGCTGCTCTGCGCCCAGATCCAGGCGTTGAAGCCAGGCGAACCACGCCGCCGTTCCAGACGGAGTTTCCCCATGGCCGCTGATGAATTCCACTGCCCGAGCTGCGGCGCCAAGCTCCCCGCAAACACCCCCGCGGGCTACTGCCCGCGCTGTCTGCTGAGCCAGGCGCGCCGCGGGCGGCTCCGCGCCGACCGACCCCGCGGCGACCGAGGCGCGCGTTCCTGGGCCTGGTGCACGCGGCACCCTCACCCCGGACCGACGCCACCGGCGACTGGACGACCGACCCCGGCGACCCGACCCGCACGGCCGACGGCAACCCCGCACCACGCGACCTGTCGCGCGGCGCCACAGTCCGCTACTTTGGCGATTACGAGATTCAGACAGAGCTGGGCCGCGGCGGCATGGGCGTGGTGTACAAGGCGCGGCAGGTCAGCCTCAACCGATCCGTCGCTCTCAAGATGATCAAGGCCGGTGTCCTGGCCGATGACGCCGAGCTACGCAGGTTCCAGAACGAAGCCGAGGCCGTAGCGCTACTCGATCACCCGGGGATTGTCCCGGTCTACGAGGTCGGCGAGCATGACGGCCAGAAGTATTTCAGCATGAAGCTGGTCGAGGGCGACAATCTCGGCGAGCAGCTCGCCGCGCTCATGCACGATCCCAGGGCCGCGACAGCCCTGCTGGTCGAGACCGCCGAAGCCGTCCACCATGCGCATATGCGGGGAATTCTGCATCGCGACCTGAAGCCGGCGAACATCCTGATCGATGCCCAGGGTCACCCCCACGTCACCGATTTCGGCCTGGCCAAGCGGGTCGAGGGCGACCCCGAGATCACCCAGAGTGGCGCGATCATCGGTACCCCGGCCTACATGAGCCCGGAGCAGACAACCGGTCTACGCGGCTCGATCACCATGGCCAGCGACGTCTACGGGCTGGGCGCGGTCCTCTACGCCTTGCTGACGGGGAAAGCCCCTTTCGGCGGCGATAGTGTGATCGAGACGATCGACGCCGTGCGGAGCCGCCCGCCCGAGTCGCCGACGAAGCTCAACGCCAGCACCCCGCTCGACCTGGAAACGATCTGCCTCAAATGCCTGGAAAAGGACCCGCGCCGGCGCGTATGCCTCGGCGCAGGCGCTCGCGGAAGACCTGAGATGCTGGCTCGATTCCCGCCCCATCTCCGCCCGCCGGGTCGGCCCGGTGGAGCGGGCCTGGCTCTGGTGCAAGCGGAAGCCGGCAGTGGCCGCACTCTCGGCGGCGGTGTTCCTGGCCATGGTCGGAGGAATCACCGCCGTTTTCGCTGTCCAGGCGAAAGCGAAAGCGAACCTCCAGGCCGCGAATACGAATCTCGAGCTCTCAAACCAGGCCCTCAAGAAGGAGCGTGAGCGGGTTGAGCTTCGCGAACGTCAGGCCGTCGAGGCGTTGCGGCGGTTCGGCGACTCGGTCGCCAACGAACCCGTCCTCAAAAACTCCCCTGCGCTCAAGAATCTGCGACGAAGGCTGCTCGGCGAGCCAATCGCCTTCTTCCGCGATCTCCGCGACCAGCTTCAGACCGACGCAGGGACCCGCCCCGAATCGCTTCGAGCCCTTGCCTTGGCGGCCTACCAGCTCGGCCACCTCTCGCAGACCATCGGTGACCGCGACGACGCCGCGAAGAGCGTGAGCGAAGCCCTGGCGCTACTCGATCGCCTTGTCCGTGAACACCCTTCCGAAGAGGCGTACCAGCAGACCCTGGCCAACACGCTCTACGGGATGGCGGTCGTCCAGTTCTCCAAGGGGCTGCCCCGTGAAGGCCGCGCGTCGCTCGAGCGAGCCGGCGCGATCTACAGCGATCTGCTCCGCCAGAACCCGGCTCAACAGGAATATCAGGCGGAATATCGGCGAGGAATTGCCCGTTGCCACTTGTTGACGGGCAGTAGCGGACCATCAAGCTGGGCGACCGCTTCCGGCGCTGGACTCGCTGCGGAAGGCACGAGACGAATTCGAGCAGCTTTTGCCGCTCTCGAAATTGCCCTCCGAGCTTCGCTCCGAAATGGTGATGTGTGACAACAACTCGGGCGGGGTGGAAGAAGCCCTGGGGAGGTTCGAAGATGCCCTCGTCGACTATCGCAAGGGCTTGACCGTCGTGGATCGCCTGGTTCAGGACAATCCGTCCGTCGCCGAGTATCGGCTCACTCAGGCCCAACTCCACGGCAACATCGGCAAGATTTTGATGGTCACCGGAAAGCCGGCTGAGGCCGAGGTAGCTACCGAAAAGGCGCGCGAAGTCTACCAATCCCTGGCCGTGGAGTTTCCCTCCACTACTGATTATCAGTACGGTGTCGGGGGCGCCTACATTAGCCTGGGCGGGTTGGCGGCGAGGGCGGGTCGAATGACCGAAGCCGAAGCCCATCTCTCCAAGGCCAGACCGATCTTCGAGCGGATGGCCGCCGAACACCCCGAGTCGCCCAATTTCGCCAGCGAGCTCGGCGCCGTCCTCCATAACTTGGGGGAGATGCAGCTTGACGCCAAGCATTATCCACAGGCCCGAGAGCTGTTGCTCCAGGCGATGGCCTGGCAACGCAAGGCACTGGCCTCGAACCCGGCGAATCCCCGCTACCGCGAGTGTGCGAACGCGCCACCTGGAGATCCTCGGGCGAACGGCCACTGCGCTCGGCGACAAGGAGACCCTCGAACGGGTTCAACGAGAAAGTGCGGAGCTCGCCGCGTCCGATCCCCGCATCGCCGCGCTGGATGACCGACTCGCCCGCGTCGCCAAAGGTGAGGCTCCGAAGGATAACGGGGAGCGGCTGGCCCTGGCGCAACGCGCGTACGACACCAAGCGATTCGCCATGGCCGCGAAACTCTGGGCCGACGCCTTGTCGGCCAACCCGAAGATGGCAGAGTCCCGCCGAGCCGGCCACCGCTACAACGCCGCCTGCTCCGCCGCGCTGGCAGGCGCTGGCCAGGGGAAGCGATGCCCTGCCCCCCGACGACGCCTCCAGAGCCAAGCTCCGCGGGCAAGCCCTCGACTGGTTGAAGGCCGAGCTGGCCGTCTGGGCGAAGCTCCTCTCAACCGCTCAGCCCCAGGCGAAGGCATTCATCGCGCAGACGCTGAAACACTGGCAGGAAGACACCGACCTGGCGGGAATCCGCGACGCCAAAGCCCTCGACGCGTTGCCGGAGGCCGAGCGCGCCGCCTGGCGTACACTCTGGGCCGACGCCGCGGCCATGTTGGAAAAGGCCCGCGCCGCCGCCATTCCCTTGAAGTAGTCGATGCCGCCGCCGAGTTCGCGCATCCCCGAAACCCTCGAACGGCTCATCGAGCCGTACACGGCCACGGACGAGGCGGAGGGTTTCACGACCATTTGGGGTGAATCCCTTTGCCTCGTCCGTGGTCAAAAGGCTGCGTTAGTGGCCCTTTGGTTTCGGCGGGGGTGATGGCGCGGGCTTCGGAGATGGTGGCGTCGGGGATGGCGGCGTTGGGGATGGCCCCGGCGACGGAGGGCCCGGCTCGGGACTCGGGGGGACGATCATCACCACGAGCTCACCGGTGCCGATTGCCGACGCTTGGGATTCAAGAGTCTCGCGATCGAGACGCTCGAGCGCGGCACGGTCGGCGTGCGAGAGCTCAAATCCCGTCAACGCGCGCGCTCGGTCGGCGAAGAGTAATTCCCGGTACTCACGATCGACCAGGGCCTGACCGATGATTTCCTTCAGAGTATGCGACGCAGTGGCCTGACTCATAACGCTTGGCTCCTTTCGAGTTGACGAACTTTTCTCCAACGTCCAACGCTCGTGAGGGCCGACTTTGCGTCCGCCGCCTTCACGTCGTCGATCTCGGCGAGGCTTGAACCCCGGATCTGCGCGTAGCGTTCCGGTCCGAGCGCCGTTGCGACCACCTCATCGAGGCGCTCCGGCGTCCGATCCGCGTAAAAGACCTGTCGTGCCCGCCTCAGCACGCGTGCCGAGGCGGCGGCGTCGATCAGTCCAGCGGATTCGATGCGACCAAGCCAGTGCCTCACGTTCACAAGCGGAACAGTCAGGGCCTGGAGGCCGAATGGGCAGTAGGCCAGGGCCACCTCGTCGTCGCCGTCGATCACGCCTTCGTGGTAAGCCGCGAAAATCCAACCAAGGCCAATCATACCGAAGTCGGCGAGCTCGGCCGCGCGCAAGGCGCCCATGCTCGAAGCACCGACGACCGTCCCGCCGAGATCGAGGAGGCGAAGAATCTCGTTTGGAGAGACGGAGAAATTCTGGTGGAACTCACCGTCGATAATCACGACGACGCGGCCAGGATCAAGGGTCGCGAGATCCCCGCGACGGATCGGCGGGCGAAAGTCCGCGTCGATCAGCAGTCGCGCTTCGTCCAGGGGAAGACTTGGACCAATGAAGACGCAGGGCCGTTCCTCGCACAAACTGTGGCTCATCAATTCCGCTCCCTGACAAGAGAGGGCCCGCGAGCGCCCTCCAGAGGGCGCAGCCCGAGCCCCGTCGTCGTCGGACCCGGCCAAAGAAGCTGAGCGCCAGGCCGACCCCGATCCGTCCAATCGAGTCCGTCTCGGCTTCGAAGAGCGCGCGTTCGTTCTCGGGGGCCTCCTCGTCCATCAGGCGGGCCGTCTCCGGCTCAAACAGGGTCGCACCGATTGTCCGGTCGAGCGCTCGCTTCACCATTCCCATGAGCCGGCGCTTCTCGCCCTCCTCGGGCGTCGGCAGCGTGAAGAACCCCGGATATACATCGGGCGCCGCCCGCACGAGTCGCCCGATCGCCGCGGCTTCTGGTTCGAGTAGCACCGCGGGCAACAGCAGCCAGGGTTTATCGCGCGGATCGGGTTCGAGAAGCGGGCTGGGATATTCCTTGTAGATCGGCGAATTCGGCAACGGACTCAGCCTGTGAAGTTGTACGTTGACCTTGGGCGCCCACCGCGACACCCGGCCCGCCAGGTCGAGCGTCATCTTGAAGTCTTCGAGCTCCTCAAACGGATAACCCCAGATGAACGATGCCTCGACGGACTCGAAGATCTCGGCGGAGTACGCGATCACCGGCTCGACGTCCTCGGCACGCACCATTTTGTGCGTCCGCTCGAGCACCGCGGGCGAACCCGAGTCGATCCCGTAGAACACCGAACGACAACCCGCTTGGGCCATGGTCTCGGCGAGCCCTCGCGACATCAGGTTGATCCGCGAAAAACACGACCACGCGAGCCGGCTTTCTCGCTCGAGGAGCCGCCGGCAGAAAGCCTTGACGCGTTTGCGATCCTGGACAAACGTGTCGTCGACGATCGTGATCACGCTCTTCCCGTGAACGTCGCGGAGAAACTCCATCTCGTCGATCACCGCATCGATTTCGCGGTATACGCTTCGGTTGCCCCAGAGCGCAGTGACGTCGCAGAAGGAACAGCGGTAAGCGCACCCTCGGGTGGTGATCACCCGGGCGTAGCCGTAGGCATCCCACTCGGCGAGGTGATAGGCCGGCGCGGCGAGGCTCTCGAGGTCGACCTGCCGCGTCCGGCTTGAACCGGAGACGATCCGATCGCCTCGTCGAATGCTCATCCCGGCGATCGGCGTGAGGTCGTCGCAGCCGGCACGTCGCCGGAGCAACCATTCCTCGATCGTCTCCTCTCCCTCGCCACGGACCACTCCATCCACCCAGGGGTAAAGCTCAAGAATTCGGTCGGCCGACGCGCTCGGTCCAGGACCACCCAGGATGATCGTCGTGTCTGGGTTCTCTTCCCGGAGCATTCGCGTTGCATCGATCACAACCGGCAGCATATCGACGAAGCACGAAACGGCGACGATCTCGGCGTGATTCGCCAGAAAGTCGGCCAGCCGCCGGCCCGAGAAGCAGTCGGCTTCGGGCGCGAGCTGATAATCGCGGAAATCGACCTGGACGCCCAATCGCTCCAGCGCCGCGGCGATGTAAAGCGGGCCCAGCGGTGGTTCGCGCTTGCCGTCCTCGCCCAGCGTGGCGCTGCAAAGTGTGACCGACTCATTCATTTCAGTCAGCGCTCCCGGTGAGTCGGCGCACCGCCCGCGGTCCGAGCGTCCCTCGGCGGGAATGAAGGTGAAACGCCGCCCAGGTTTCCGCCAGCGGCACGACGACCCGGACAACCGGCACGCCCAGCTCAGGGCGTGTCAAGTCGACCATGACAGCCTGCCGAAAGCCCGCCGCGCTGAGCCGGTCCAGCAGCCATGCGACATCGTCCCCGACCCACTGATGCTCGATGGTCGGAACATCGTCAAACGACCGCCGGGGGCCACGCCCGAAGACTTCTTCGGGATTCGAGAGCGGAGGCGCTTCCCCCGCGAATAACGGCAGATCTTCTCGCCCGCCTTGAATACACGCGGCGCGGCTCTGCGCCGCTTCGGTCAAGGCGCGCACCACCGCCACGCGGGCGTCGGGATGGCAACCGTAACCCCCGTGAAGGGCGTGCCGCCCGCCGCCAAGCGGCTCTGCCAGGGTGCAATGGATCGTCGCGACGCCCACATCAGAAGTGATGTCGTGAACATAGACGCCGAGTCCGGCCCGGCGGAGGCGCTTCAGTAGCCGGGCCGGCCGGGGCGGGAGAGTGCCCAGATCGATGACCGGATACGACGAAGGTTCCGCGGGCCCGACAGAAACGCCAAGGCCCTCCAGGATCGTGTCCACGCCGCCGCGCAACCTGCCGCTCGCACAATAGACCGCCATCGCATCGCGCTCGATCACCTCGCATAACGCCTGGCAAACCGCCTCCTCCTGCGTGTTTCCCGACGCCAGTCCGTTCGTGCTCGAATCCCACGGCGAGGGGGCCTCAAACGGACGATACGGCGTGACAACCGCATTGAGCGGCACATATCTCGGCCGGTCCGCGATCAGGTCGTAACCGAGCACCCACTCGAGCCCAAGGGTGATGAGATTCCCTCGAGATCGCGGGGCCATGAGCTCACGCGGATCGACAGCGTCGGCACTGATGCGAAGCCGCTCGAACGACGCTTCGCGCACCGGAAGACGGCATTCCTCTGCGCTATCGCGCTCGACCGCCTCCATCATCGCGCTGGCCTTCGCTTGAGCTCGCGTGGCCCCTTTGCCGTTGTAGTAGGAGATCCCCCGCCCCGCCTCTCGAGGCCGCACGGCGACAAAGTTGGGGAGTCCGTTGCGATCCAGGCGGGTGACCTCTCCGACACGGGTCACGCCGATTCGCCCGAGCAACGGTTCGACGCGGCGAATCGTCTCGGCAGGCGGGATGGTCCGTTCAACGCCGACCATCGAATACTTGGGCAGCGCCCTGTAAATCCAGTCGGCCGCCGGCGGTGTGGGACGAGCCGGGGAAGGAATCGGCCGCGGGAAAAATGTCCCGTGGCGAGCCGCCGTGGTTTCCATGTCGGACCGGGCCTCCCACGTCGGGACGTCGACGATTCAATGCCCTCAAGTCGAATCGAATGGCATCACAAGGTCCCGTAAAGTAATCGTCGCGCCGCGAGATAGCCAGAAAAAAATGGAAAACCTCGCGATTGCCTGGGTGACCTGGTTCCAAGCCCGCCGAGCCTCACTTGGGTCCGGCCGGGAACATGCGTCACGGGAGAGTGCGAGCGGGGCGGAAACCGATATAAGGGAAGCGGAAGGACGGTCTCAGGCCGAACGATCGGAAGCCGGATCGCACCGACGACGATGCCAGAGGATAAGCCCCCCCACGAATCACCCGCACGAGATCTTCGGGGCAATTCCGATTTCGTAGCACGTCGACGACCGGCTTGCCGCCAGGATCGAGCGGGTACGGCTCGTGCGCGTCGCTGAGCCACTCATAAGCATTGCCGAGGATGTCGAACAGGCCCAGGTCGTTCGGTTCAAGTTGAGCGACGCGCTTCATGCTCATGCCGGACTGCTTGTCGAACCAGGCAAAGTTTGGAAGCCAGGCGACCGCCTGACCGAAGGGGTAGGCCGAGATCGTCCCCGCGCGGCAGGCGTATTCCCACTCGGCCTCGGTGGGCAGTCGGTAGCCGGTTCGAACCAGGAAATCCACGGGAAGATTCGAGCCGGGCCCGAAGTTATCGGGGTAACACCACTGGTCTTTGGGTAGGCCCTCCGTGGCGCTTAACCAGTTGCAATAACGGGTGGCCTCGAACCAGGTCATCGCGGCCGCAGCGCACTCGGCCGAGAGCGCTCGATAAAGAGGATCGGCGCGGTTGTCGGTGACGCCAACTGGCTTGGTGTCGAGGAACCGGCCAAACTCGCGCATCGTCACCTCTCGGCTGGAAATGGCGTACGATCGCGGGATGTGTCTGGCGTGGTCCGGTTCCGAAGGCAGAAGGTCGGGCACGGCTCGCGGCGTCGAACCCATTCGAAACGTCGCCGGCCCACGGATGATCGAATAGGTCTGGCCTTGATTGTTGACGTACCAGTCGCGGTCGGCCGGCAAGTGCGACGAGGCAAACTCATGGTCCGCCGTCTCCACCTCGTTTGCCAGCCCCCAGCGCGTGCGGAGCAGCCAGTTAATCGCCGCGTGTACGCCCGGGTCGGGGTCGCTGCGGTAGCGCTTCAGAAGGTCAGTCGCCAGCGCGTCTCGGTCTGAATCGGGGAGCTTTTTGGGGGGGAATCCGCCGAGACTGAGCAACAGGGCGCGCCGGGCCGAAGAATCGGGCTCGGTTTTGAGTCGGCCAACCACCTTTGATATGTCGACGCTGTAGGCGGCGAGATTGTGCACGAGCTCCGTACGGACGCTAGGATCGTCGCTCTGGGTGAAAAGCGGCCAGACCCTCCCCTCCTCGCCTAACAGCATCAAGGCGGTTGCGATCCTCCCTTGGCGGGCGGACTGTGGTGCGTCGAAGCGGGCGATGTCTTTGACGAGCGGCGCAAGGGTGGCAACCGCCCCGGCACGTTCGGTCGGACCACCCAGTCGTTCAATGACCAGATGCGCTCGATCTGGATCGGCGTCGGCCAGCATTGCGGCGAGGTCTTCGGCGTGGCTTGCGTTATCGGGACGGTCGACGAACTCGAGGAGAAGCCGAAACGCACGGTCTCGCGGTTCGGGCCGGCTCGTGTCGGCGAATAGCGCCAGAAGCGGCTTGATCAAGCCGCGACTGACCGGCTGGAACACCTCGCTCCACGTTCCCAGGAGGAGCGGATTCTCGGTCACAAGTTTCCGGGCCAGAGGCGCGGCCAGTTCGTTTCGGGCGGCCGTCGGTTGGTCCAGAACGGCGAGCATCCCCGCCGCGCGGAGTTGAACGTCGCTCAGCTCCGCCGGATTCGTCTCAAGGACTTTGCGGAGTGGATCGATCCCGTCCTTGAGCCCGGCCTCCTGGAGCGCGGCGCGGACGACGAGGACCTCGGCCGGTCCCGGTTCGCCACTCAGAATGAAGGTCGTCAGAAAGCTCGCCTGTCCCGGGTCGACACCAAGCAGCGCGAGTGCGGCGGGGAGCCGGTGGGAGTCTCGATTCGATCCGTTGCCCGCCGCCATTCGGTCCAATCGATCGCGAGCCAGTTCGACATCGGGCGCGAGCTGGCGGACGATGATCGGCAACGCCTGTGTCTGCGCCGTCGCGAGCGCATCGACCCGCGCCAGAGCCGCGGTAAGCCGTCTCCCCTGCCGGAGCCGCTCCTCGTACCCGAGATACACCAGCACCGCGAGGACCAGCATCGCGGCGACGGACGTGGAGGTCACGAGGGTCCGGTGCCGTTTCGCCCACCTCCGCAGCCGCGTCCACTTCGGCTCATTCCATGCCAGCACGGGCTCATCCGCCATCCACCGATCGACGTCATCGGCCAGCGCGCGGCTGCTGGAATAACGATCTTCTCGCGCGGTGGCCAATGCTTTGAGGCAAACGGCCTCCAGAGCCTTATCAATCGATGGATCGATCGATCGCGGCGGGCGAAAGTCACCCCTCTGTACCTTGCGAAGCACTTCGCCAACGTCATGGCCTTGAGCCGGTGCCTTGCCGGTCAGCACGCAGTACAGTGTCGCGCCCAGGCTGTAAACATCGCTGCGAGGCCCAAGAGTCTGCAAATCGCCCGCGGCCTGCTCGGGACTCATATACCCGGGCGTGCCCAGCGCAGAGCCGGGCAAAGTTTCATCGCTGTTGCTTGCCGAGCTGGGAATAAATGTTCCTTCGCCCGATGAAACTCCAGGATCGACTTTGCCTACGGCCTTGGCGAGTCCCCAATCGACGACGAGGGTTTCGCCGTGCTTACCCAGGATCACGTTGCCGGGCTTGATGTCGCGATGGAGAACTCCTCGCGAATGCGCAAATTCAATGGCATTACAAACATCGGTGAAGCGGCGAAGCATTTTCCTTAATTCGAGCGACTTGCGGCCTGGGTTGTTCTTTAGCGATACATCGGCGTGAAACGCGTCGATCGCTTCTTTCAGATTCTCACCACGAATAAACCGCATCGCATAATAGGGGCGCCCATCGCGATACGACCCCAAGCCGTAGACCGGCACGATTCCCGGATGTTCCAGCCCTCCGGTGATCTCCGCCTCGATCATGAATCGCTGACGGCTCGCCTCGTCATCGGCGTGTCGGTCGTGAATCTGCTTGACCGCGACTTCGCGATTCAGCTCGGAATCAAGCGCGACGAATACCTCGCCCAGGCCTCCGCGGCGTGCGGCCGAAGGATTCGAAATCTCTGGCCTTCGCTGGTCGCGGCGCCGATCGAAAACGTGGTCGTTTGGTCCAATGACTCTTGACCGTTCTGCGCAATCGTCGAAGTGACGTGATGTAACGATGCGTCAATCTGTGAATCTTTGATCGTTGACAGTCTCTCACGCGCCGCGGGCGCCGGCGAAATCGCGGCCAAACTACTCTCGACGCTGCCGCCGTGTGCTTCCAGGTGCGCCTCGGCGAGTGCCTCGAGCAGTGCCCGCTTGGCACTTGTCAGGCTGCCCAGGGATTCCAGATGCTCGGCCAGGCTTTTGGACTTATCGCGCGTCCACGCTTGAAAACCCCCAACGAGCTGCACTTGATCGATCAAGCCGTTTTGTAGAGCAAGTAATCCAAAAAGAAGGTTTTGATCAGCGGAGGCCATTGCATGGATCCGATCGACGAAGGTGACTAACACACCGTGCCCCGCGGGGGGCACCCGAGAAAAAGAGAATTATTTGGATTGATGATCGCGCTCGCGCCGTTTGGTCGGGGTCGAGCCAGTGATCATCTTCATCCTACCGCAATCATGCTCGCATCGCGTATTATTCGGACTGTAGAGGAAGGTGGCCGCAAAGGAGACGACGACGTGCGAGTGCGAACGACTTTCAACGTTGCGACACTTTTCGCATCGGCCGTCCTGTTCGGCTGGCCGGCCCAGCCCACTACACTAGCCCAGCCGGCAAGCGATGTCATCACTCCGGCCGAAGTCCGCGCCATCGCCAAGGAAGCGTGCATCTACGGCTTCCCGCTTGTGGACAGCTACCGCATCCAGTACGCCTACTTCGTTGATCGCGACGGTCCCGATTACAAGACACCGTGGAACCAGATCTACAACAACGCGCGCGTCTACACCCCCCAAGATAAAGCGGTTCAGACACCAAACTCCGACACGCCGTATTCCTTCATCGGCGCAGATCTCGCGCCGAACCGCTGGTGCTCAGCGTGCCGGCGATCGAGAACGGCCGCTACTACTCACTCCAATTCGTCGACTCGTACACCTTTAACTTCGCTTACGTCGGCAGTCGCGCCACCGGAAACGAGGCCGGGAACTTTCTGCTCGCCGGTCCCAACTGGAAGGGCGAGAAGCCCGAAGGCATCAAGGCCGTGATCCGGTCCGAAACGGAGTTCGCGCTCGTGCTTTTTCGAACGCAGCTTTTCAAGCCGGACGACATCGACAACGTCAAGAAGATTCAGGCGGGTTTTAAGGTCCAGACGCTATCTGGTTTTCTCGGCACACCTGCGCCGGCTGCCGCTCGTGAGGTCGAGTTTCAGAAACCGCTTGCTCCCGAGCAGCAGCGGACGTCCCCCGAATTCTTCAATGTCCTGAGCTTCGTGCTGCGGTTCTGCCCGACCCACCCCACCGAGAAAGAGTTGATGGCGCGCTTCGCCAAACTCGGCATCGGTGCGGCCGGCACTTTCGACGCGACCAAACTGTCGCCAGAAATCACCAACGCGGTTGCAGAGGGCATGGCCGACGCTTGGGAGGAGTTTGCCGATTATAAGAGGACCCAGATCGACACAGGCAAGCGCACCAGCGCCGACGGCTTCGGCACGCGCGCGTTCTTGAAGAACAACTACCTCGTCCGCATGGCCTCGGCCGTCCTCGGAATTTACGGCAACTCGAAGGAGGAGGCGATCTACCCCGTGTACTTCGTGGATGCCGATGGCGAGAAACTCGACGCGTCCGAGAACCGCTATACGCTGCACTTCGCGCCCGATCAGTCACCACCGGTGAACGCCTTCTGGTCGCTCACGATGTACGAACTGCCGGCGAGTTTGCTCGTGGCGAATCCGCTCCACCGTTACTTGATCAATTCCCCCATGCTGCCGGAGCTGAAACGCGATGGCGACGGCGGGCTGACTCTCTACATTCAGAACGAGTCGCCGGGCCGGAACAACGAGTCGAACTGGCTTCCTGCGCCACAAGGCCCCTTCTTTGCCGTCCTGCGGTTGTACTGGCCCAAGGAAGAGGCGTTGAACGGGAAATGGAAGGCTCCGAAGTTGGACCGCTTGAAATAATTACGGAGCGGAGACAAAACGCGAAGCCGAAACGTCCAGTCACCGCTTTGACGTTGTTTACCGCTCTGGCCGCATCAGATGCGACGCACTCCCAGTCCGCTCCACCGCAGGCAACGGTCCGAATCCCCGTCCGGGGTGAAAAGAAGGCACGGCCTTGTTTCCGGCGCCCGTTTCTCAAAACCAGCCTCTTGCCTTCCGATACACATCCACCGGCTCGGCTCGTATACTGATTTGAGGAAGGACGCTTGCTTCGCTATGATTGGCCATGCGCGACGCTTTTCGTATGAGAAGGGGCAACGCGATGAAAGTCGCTGAAATAGTACGGATCGACGGCTGCCAGCTCGTGAAATTGCCGGAGGGGTTTCAACTGGAGGGAGACACCGTCTCCATTCGACGGCAGGGTGAGTCTCTTGTTCTGCAACCGATCAAGCCCACGACATGGCCGCTCGGGTTCTTTGATCGCATTCGCATCGAGGATCCGGCCTTCACGCGTCCAACCCAAGGGCAAGTTCCGCCGGCTCCGATTCTGGGGTAGTCGTTGCCAATACGTTATCTGCTCGACACGAACACATGCATTGCCGCGATGCGCCATCATACGTTGGTGCTGCAACGCATGGCAGCGGTCCTGCCGGCAGACTGCGCGATTTCCAGCATTACAAGTTACGAGCTATTCACTGGGGTCGAAAAAGTGCGCCGACCCGGCGAAAGAGCTGGCCAAGGTCAATTTGCTGCTGGCCACGGTTAGCGAGCTGGTTTTTGACGCAGAGGCCGCGCGGGAAGCCGGGCGCATTCGCGCTCTCTTGGAGTCCCAGGGCTGTATGATCGGTGCTTATGACGTGCTCTTGGCCGGTCATGCCCGCTCTGCCACTCTTATACTCGTCACCGCCAATACCGCAGAGTTCAGCCGGGTGCCTGACCTGAACCTGGAAAACTGGCACCTGACGGCCAAATGAACTTGAGCAGGATATACCCACAAGGCCGGCCCCATTAACACATGCACCAGTTGACCCACGCGGACATGATCTGGAATCGGGCCTGCGGAGGAGATCCTGTGCGATCTTTCCCTGGCGACCGTGCGCTCACCGATATGCTTCGGGCCCACGGTCTCATCATGAATGGTGGGGTGCTTCACGCGATTGAGTGCCTTACCGCCAGTGAGCTGTGTGACGCAGAAGCCGGATACTGTTTCTATGGGTTTAACGCGGTCACTTCCTTGTTGTTTCGCGCGAGGTCCATTTTCGAAGCCGGCGACGATTTGGGTGGGAATGAGCGGAAACTGGACGCCCAGTATGCTGACATGATTCCATCGGACAGTTCACTCGTTGAGCGTTTCGAGCAGCGACTGAAGTTGAAGCCTTCCGAGTTTGCTTCGCTTCGAGCGAGGGACATGGCATAGCCAAACCTACGGTGCAAGCTGACCGCCACCCCCCGGCTTAGCCTTGGTCTTCGGGCATCGGCCACGAGTGGACCATAAGGTCATCGTCAGTCGGTATAGTATTTATTCTCGTCCGGGAACTCCTCGCCCGCGAGAATCTCGTCCTTCTGCGCCAGGAATTGATCCAGCGGCGGACGTTGAGTAAGTCCGATTTTCCGCTGGCAAGCGCCGGCGAGCGCCAGCAGGGTGCTCTCGTCGTAAACGCGGCCAATCATCATTTGCGGATTTGGTAACAGGAAACCGTCCTTCGCTTCGAACTTCTTCGGGAACACGATCATGGGATGCCCCGTGAAATTGCCGTACCAATCCCATTTTTCTTCAGGATCGTCGCCCGAAATCCATTCGTTGCAAAGATAGACATCGACGGCCTGCATCATCTTGTCAAATCGCTGCATGACGATGGCCCGCAGCCGATTCAGCCTCAGGTAGTCGACCGCCGTCAGAAAATGACCACGCAGAAACCACTGTGGCCAGCCTTTCACGCCCTTGGGCTCTCCACGACGCGTCAGGTAGTCGAACGCGGCGGCCGCCTCGCTGGCAACAAGCCCTGCCTGGAGCTCATTCTTCCCCAGTCCAAAGTCCTTTTTCATATTGGGCGGTTCAACCGGGACGAGTTTCACGCCCAGTTCGCGCAGGACTCGAAGATCATCCCTTCTTTCATCTGCGCCCCCTTTTGCGATGTACCCCACTCGAATCGTGGAAAGCTCTCGAGATGAAGGCCAGACGTACGGCCGGTCGACAGCTCCCGCGTCGCGCGGATCGGCACCGTGAATCGCGGCGAGAACCAGACCGCAGTCGTCCGCGCTGCGGCAGATTGGCCCGACCTTGTCAAGCGACCAGCATAACTGCATACAACCAAATCGGCTGACCCGTCCATAAGTCGGTCTCAGCCCCACGACACCGCAACGCATGGAAGGGCCGATGAGGCTGAACGATGTTTCGGTGCCGATCGAAAAGCCGGCGAGTCCAGCGGCGGAAGCCACGGCCGATCCCGAAGACGAACCCCCGGCATCCAGGCGCGGATTCCAGGGACTCCGGGTCACGCCGCGATACCACACGAGCGATCCCCCGGCCAATGTGTTGGTGGCCAGTTTCGCGATGAGCACAGCACCGGCATTTTCAAGCCGCTCTGCGACCGCCGCTTTCACGTCGATGACCCGGTCGCGAAACTGCCCGACTCCCCAGGTGGTCGGATAGCCGGGATATGCAAAAATATCTTTAAGTCCCCAGGGAATTCCGTGCAGCGGTCCTCGATCTTTTTTCGCAGCAAAGTCCTGATCGGCGTGCTCTGCCTGCTTGAGCGCAAGGTCATCCATGTACGTGACGACACATTTGAGCAAAGGGTCGTAGCGGCGGAGGCGTTTCAGATAGAACTTCGTCAATTCCACTGACGAGATCTTTCGACTTCGCAGCAGTGCCCCCAGGTGCTTGATGGAACTGAACGCGAGATCCAGGTCGGAGTCAGGTCGTGAAATCTGGTCATCGGCCGGTTCTGGAGATTTCACGACTTCGTAACCCCGCGGGTCAGGAAGTGAAGCCGGGCTCGCCAGCGGGGCGAACCTGAGCCCGGGAAGCAGCGAATTGTCGAGCTCAATCGGACGAACGTGTTTTGCATCCTCACGCACGCCTTTAAGAGCATTGACGGTAGCTTCCCGTTGCGCATCGGTGAGTTTGATGCCGGCCACCCATTCCGCGTTTGCAACCATTTCGCGCGAAATGGGCCCGTCGTCGGCTTTCGCCGCCAGCGCACGCTGGAAAACGGCCGTCCCGATCCCGGCATTGCCAAGAACCTGAAGCGCGCTTCGCCGGTTAATCATGATCGAGTCCCCGGACTCAGGTGACGATGACTGGACGTGGATTTGTTGAACGACGCCACCGCTTGACCGCGATTCATCATCATCCACAAATCGCTGGTGTCAAGTTCGTCCGGGGCGCGTCAATGGATTCTCCCACAAATGGGAAGCGCCACTCCCGAGAATCTCGACTTCGAGAACGTCGAACCGGAACGACTAGGAATCGCAGACGAATTCACTTCAGATCGAAAACGGGCTCATTTGGCTTATCTTTATAGACCTGCGAGGTCAGCCCCGAGGTCTTGGGATCGGCGTACTGTCTGAGCGAGCCGGCAGCCTTCCCCTTCTTCGGAAGCACGACTTCCCGGCCGAAGAGATTATCTTCGCTTCGTCCCTGCGTCGCCGATATGCCGACTTTGTAGTTGCCGGCCGGCATGCCCTCGGCGCCCGCGTAACCGATCAGGCTAAAGGCACCATCCGTGATCTTGGAGGTGACCCGAAATGGTCCTCCGCCAGCACCTTTGGGAGCGTCGGGGCCGTCGCCGGAGTATTCGAAAATGATTGTGCCGCCAGTCATTGGCTTACCGTCGAAAATCACTTTGCCCTTCACCGGATATAGAGGCGGATGATCCTCGATCGCATCGCTACACGCGGGCAGAATGATCGTGCCCGCAAGTAGCGAGAGCCAGAGCCAACCCACCAGGCCAGATTGCACCAATGCCTTGCCCATCATCGTCAACCCCTGATCGACTAAAGCGCAATTGCGAAACGTGTCGCCCTGGCGCTCTCGAAGCGGACGACCGCCAGCAAGGGCCAGGGCGAAAGCCTTCGATCAATACGAATCGCTCGAGATGACTTCCCCGCCGGCCGGGCTGATCAGCCAGACGAAGACGGCAGGAGCGGTGCTCTGCTTGATAAAATGCACCGATCCATCGGCGAAAACGTGATTCGCCCCGCCGGGATGGAACGCGTAGACCTCGTTGTTGCTGCTCCAATTCGTGTGCTGCCGGCTGCCGTCACCGTCCGTATAAAACTCACTGTTGTAATCGGCCCAACCCCAGCCTGAGCCTTCGTTCGTGTAGATCGTGGTCCCGCCCTCGCCGATACCCAGACCGGCCGCCGGAGTACCGTCGGCAATCAGGCGGCCGTTCAGCCAGAATTGAGGACGCGCTGCATCTTCCGAAACCATGATCGTGTTCGAAGTTCCATCCAGGATTGACGCAATCCTGGGCGCCACGTTGCCGTGCAGCAAGCCACGCGTATCCACGCCCGCGAGGTGCGGAACATTGTTCGCATCCATCCAGCCGGAAGCCACGCCGTCATCGACCGCATAGTCGCCCCCAGCGAGTGTGACCGCCCAGTTGGCTCCGTAAAAGGCTTGCGAGAGCGGGTCGGTGTAAGACGCTGTCCGATAGCCGTTTGGCGCCGACGGGCAGATCATCATGTTGAGCTGCGAACCCACGAACGTCGTATTCACGGGGGCACTGAAGGGCTGTGAAATGTTATAGGCGTTGTACATGCTTCCCTGCTCGTAGTAGGGGAGGCAGATCGTGACCCACGTCTGCACGTCGATCGTGTTATTACACACTTCGCCGACCTGGATCGGGCACGGCGCCTCATAATTGTCCGGGCCGACAAGCGCCAGATTCGTCAGGTCCGCCGGTTGATAGGGTGGCTTGAGCAGCGCCGTGCTGATCGCCCACGTCGGCGGCAACACCTGTCGCGAGCTCTCAAAGTTGAGCATCCCCAGACCGATCTGTTTCAGGTTGTTGATGCACGCGGAACGGCGCGCCGCTTCGCGAGCCGACTGCACGGCCGGCAACAGCAAGGCGATCAACACGGCGATGATGGCGATGACAACCAGCAGTTCGATCAGCGTAAAGCCACGCGATGAACGCGAGCGGCGATGCTTGAGCACGTCGAAGATCCTCCAGGAACGAGAAGCGTACGTTACGAGGGAGTAGTGTATCCATGGGGCATCGACGGACGACGAAACTGTCGTGAAGATTGGAATAAGTTTTGTGATACTGGCCAATTCGCGGCCAGTCCGATCGCCGAAGCCGCTTCGGCGTACCAGCTTGCGGGGGGTAGTTGCGGTCGGTTGGTATCCGGTCAGTACGAGAAATCCCTTCGGATCAGGCCCTTCCGGTCCCTGACGCCATGGAGTGCGTGTTGTCACGTGGGGAAAACAGCCACGCCGCCTCTCAGGTTTTCTCCCGCTCGAGCACGAATTCGGTCACGTCGGCGCCATCCTCGGGTTTGAACGATTTCGGTCGATCCTTCGAACCGGCCTTGGCGACGATGAATGTCAGCTTGCCGTCTTCAATCTTGTAAATGCCGATCTGCTTCTTCCCCTTGTCGTTTCCCGTTTTGATGTCCAGGTCGATTGTCTTGGGGCTCTGGGATGCGTCGATGGAATAGTTCCCCTCCTCGCTCTCATCTTCTACCTTCTGGATGTACTTCTTGCCGTCGAAGTTGAATGTCATTGCCTTCACGAATTCCGCCGGCACAGTCTGGCCCCGTTCCGTCACGGATAGAGCCTTCCAGTTGCCCTTGAGCGACTCAGCGTCGTCTTTTTTTGGAGGGTCGTTAACAGCGGCGGGGGCGAGCGAGCAGATCAGCAAGAACGTTGTCGTGAGCGTCATGTTCCGTCTCCGTTTGAATCGTCCTGGAGCAGTTGATAATCCCGATCCGGATGTGCGGCGACCAGGCCAGGGGCAATCTTGCCATATCTGGGCTCGCCAGGGAACCGGTCAATCGGACCGTCGCTTGGTGCCAGTCGTCGCGCCACTGCCCGGGGGCGTGCCCGCGAAATCACGATAGGTCTGCCGCATCGCTTGGGCCGGAGAGCTGGCGTGAACCCGGCCGCCGGTGCGGTTGATGATGTGGGTGATCTCGCTGCCGGGGCGGCCGTTGAGCCAGACGGTCGTCAAGTTATGGAACTTGACGCCCCCGATCGCGGGCGCTTCGATGGCGCTCTCGGCCCTCACCGCCGCATCGCGGAAGTACGAGTAAACGCCGACGCCCCAAGCCTCGTGGCTCCTCACCCTGTCGGCGACCTTGTATGACGCGTAGCCGTTCGTCTTGCCGCTCATCCAGGCGGACTGGTTGGGCACGTCGTAAGGCATTTCGGACTGGTAGAAGTAGACACGGCCGCCGTTGCCGTTCCACAGGGTCTGGTATTCCTCGTGGTGCTCATTGAACAGCCCGTAGACCGTCACGTCGTTGCCATTGACGACCAGGCCGTTCTTCGTGGGGTTGGTCGTCCAGGCGGCGCCCGCGCCGTGGTCCGGCGCCACAACCATATCTGGTCCGCCACGACGTTGTTGCTGTTGATGGTGATTCCCACGTCGTTCTTGCCCGGCTTAACGCCCCCGGTTCGAACCGTCAGGTCGTAGAGGAAAGTTGGGTTGGTTGAATGATCAGCCTTGCTCGCCGCGGGGCCCACCTCCAGCAGGCTGGCCGACTTCACCACACCTGCATCGAGAATCAGGCCGGCGATGGTCACGCCATCCACGTCGGCAACCGAGATGGCCGGCAAGCCGTTCGTCGGGACAAGCGAAGGAACGCCGAGCCCGAGTATGATGGTGTTGGCCTTGGTGACGTTCAATGAGTCGTCGAGCGAGTACTGACCCGGCGTGAACAGGATGTGCTTGCCGGCCGCGAGGGCGGCGTTGACCACCGCGGCGCTGGCCGTCGGGGGCTGCGCGATAAAAAATCGGTTGATGGGAATAGAGGTTCCCGGCGTGGGGCCGTCGGCCCAACTGACGCCCTGGGTGTTCCTCCGCAACGACGGGACAAAGACGAAGTAATCGCCCTTTCGATCGACGTTGAGGTAGGGCTTCTCGCGGATGATGGGCGTCTGTCTGACCACGGTGTAGGGCGGCTCGGGAAACACTCCCGCGGGGACGCCCGCGCAGCCCACGAAGACCATGTTCCAGACCCCGTTGCTCCACTGCGACCACTTGCTGTTGCGAGACAACCACTGCTGCTGCGAGGCGGGGACGACCTTGCCGTCCACGACCGAGTCGGCCAGGAAACCGCCGCTGGCCCAGCCCGCGTTCCACCTCGCGTCGAAGTCGAACAGATGCAGATCCCCCTTGACGTGAAGGCGCCTCAGGGGCGCAGCCTGGGAGACGGCGATCCGCGTGACACCCTTGGTGGCCGAAGGAGTGACCGCGAAGTTTTCGAGCGCCCGCCAGAAGTTGCACGTCGCGTTGCCGTCAGGCATCCACCGGGCGTTGACGTTCACACCCCCGTCGATCTGAACGTCGTCCGGACTCCGCCCCAGCCCGGCTACCTGCGTGTAGAATCCGACGTCGAAGGTTACGTTATACTTTCCCGGCTTGAAGAGCAGCGCGAAGCGCTCGGGGCCAAACTGGTTGGACTCCATCTTCGAGAAGATTAGAGCGGCGGTGCTCTGGATGTCCGCGGGCGGCATGCTGGCGTCGAAGACGTAGACGTTCGGGCCAAACACGGTTCTGTTCGCCGCGGAGTCGGAGCCGCCCAGTGCATTACCCGGGATGACGGCGCACAGGCCTACCAGGGCGGAAAGCGCGCGGTGTGTTTGCCTGATCATCGCTGGGCTCCTGAGGTGAGGGACCTCGGAAACGAAACTCAATTATCAACAGCTCGCTTGAAATGTCTATCAGTGCGAAATCAAGAAGACCAAACCGGCGCGGTACGAGGGTTTTTTTTCAACACCACCCGCCGCAGCCCGGCCCAAGCGCCCGGAGGCCGTCCTGCCCACTCGCGTAGCAGCGCACGGTAAGGCCGACGAGGCGTTCATCCAGGGATACCTGCATTCTTGAGTCCGTCTGTCAAATTCCCGCTAATCTGGATCGCGTGGCCGCAGAAGAGATTCCCGTCGTTGTGCCAAAACGTGAGGTCGCCTTCTTCATCCAAGGAAATTGATTCAAGGCTCATCTTCGATAGGAAGTCGGCCGCCGATATCTCCTTTTCATCCTCGTCGAGCCACGAGTCATTCTTGAGGGGGAGCAACTTTTCAACCGCATACTCGCGAACGCGACCATCCCATCGTGCCTGCTCCTTGAACAACCGCGTCGCCACGTCCAGTACAGCCGTCGGGTCCTCCGAACGGGTGCAGGAAAGGCTGATTTTTACATCCTGTCCGCACCACTCCGCCCGGCCCTCGAACAAACCGAACCGGCGGTTGTATTCGAGCCGCCCCAGAGTGGCGTCATGCAGAACGATCGGCTGCTGAAGCTGCCGTGCGAGCTGCTCCAGTTCCAAGTCCTTCGCGCCGACGTTCACGACGCGATGCAGTGTAGTCACCCCGGCCTCTAATCTGTCGTCGATCTCGGCCTCTACAACGGTGTATGGCCCGACAAGATCCATCAGCGAGCGGAGATCATCCTTGGAAACCGGCAACTTGCAGCGGCGATGTCCAATGACGATCTCGGACCCGGGATAACGCCATCCCACCAGGTGAAAGGTCAGGTTCCACTGACCGGATTGGCCGTCACTGACGCCGGCGGACCCTCCAGCGTCGACAAGACCAATGATCGTCCTGGTAGTCGTAGGCGACATCGATACTCCCTTTCATCATCTCAGGCCCCAGTCGGCAGCACCGAGTCTCGATTCAATGCTCTCGCTTGATTCGCCCCGCGGAACGCAAGCGCGACCCCAGGTCTCCGAGATGCGCCGCGGCGCAAAGATCGTACAGCAGAAGACTGACTCGGCTTGCTTCTGAACCTCGGCAATTACGCGAAAGTAGAATCACACATACAACGACTATCTCGATTTGGAGGCGCGGAAAAGGTGTCAGGAAGCGAATAACTGCTTTCTGTGCAGGCACGCAGACAAGCATTCGACCGAGGAAAGGTGTCAGACCGAGGAAAGTTGTCAGGAAACGAATAACTTGGGGCCTCTGTTCTTTTGCACGCTTCGATCAATGATCAGACGGGAGAAGCGAGTTGTGAGATCAATCACGCCAAAGCACCAGCGGCGGTTTTCGCTGCAAATCGGAATACCGGCGCTGATGATGGTTGTCGCAATCGGATACGCACTGCAATGGAGTCACCATCGCGAGCGAAGCCGGCCCGACGCCCTCGCGCCGAGTTCGCGAGTTGGTGGGTCGGCTTCCTACAAGACGAACTCGCCGGCGACAGAGCTAACCCAGCGTGTTGAGCCGCCCCTACCGCCTTGGCTGAGCAACTTGTTGCCCGCAGACCGTCTGAGCGAAATCACCTCTATCGACCAAATCACTTCCTCGCCGGGCTGGTGGGTGTGTGAGCTCGCGGGCATTATGGTTTCCCGTCGACGAGGATACTGGGGCGACCCAATCGGGAGCTCGACTTCGAGCCCCGGCCGGCGTGATCCGCCGTGGCGGCTGATAGATCGAGGCAATACAATGGGGGCACGGACCGCGCCGTTGGGATCGGCGCGTGCCGTGGGCGAAAGGCCGGTTATGGGGGGCAAGGCAAAGAAGAAATCGGCCCAATCGCCTGCTCAGCCGGCAGCGACTCCGTCCGCCCCACCGCCCCCGCCTGTGATCCATGAAGCAACCTTGCTTCCGAGCGGCGCGTTAAGGAGGGGAAATGTAATCACGCGAGCCACGGCAGAAACCCTGCGTCGACATGGCCAAGATGTAGTAGTGTGCGGGCAGCAGCATCGTGCGAACATGAATCTGGCGCGCGACATAGGACACAGCGCGTAATGGGCCTTATAAGCGTTGTGGGCCGCACGCTTGGGCAGGGCAAAATGGATTGCCGCATTATCAGCCGGACCCGAGACCGCCGGTGGGGCACACCTTCTACGAAACGGCAAACAGACATGCCCTCTGAACACAGAATGCAGTTCTTCACGCCAGAACTATACCGGCGTTACAACTCGCAGGATGACAACATAGCCTTAGCTGCGGATGATGAATGGGAAAAGGCAATCGCCGGGTATCACCAACACTTGGATGCGCTGCGAACCGAGATGCCATCACAGGTGATCGAGCTGTCAAAGCTGTGCCTTCACGACGGTGAGATTGTGCAGCGGCAAGAACAACTACATCCGTTGAGCATCGGAACTTCTGAGGCCTGGCCAGGTCCTCCTCAGTTATTGCCGCTATGGTACGGGTTGGCGACCGTTGCTGTACGGTTTGATAACGAGCTGGTAACACTGCTTTACTTTTTTCGCGATCACATGACTGAGCAACCGGCGGCTAGAGATTGGCCATTTTCGAATGAGCGTGAGCACTGGCTCTACGACGAGGTCCACGAGCAAAGAGGCGCCCCGGGTAGATTCACTCATCTGATCCTGCTGAGCAACGGCGTCGTGCTCAACATTCCCTTTGGCACAGTGTTGATTTCACGCTACCCGGTTTCTCCCGTGAGTAGTGAGAGCGGTAAGCAAAGCGCTTGACGCACCTCAACGCTCTCGCTTAAGCCGTTCCGCGGAACCTGGACCCTCGAATCGCAACTTGCCGTAGTCTTCATACCGGTGAAAGCTCGACTTGGTGAGCGGCGCCGAGCTCATCGTGACGGGATCGGTTCCGGGTTTGCCGTAATCATACCGGCAGATGGCGAAGAGCCACTCGGCGCCGGGTTTGGGCTTGCCTCCGGTCGGCGCAAAGGCAGTCCACGGGATCCGCCCCTCGACGCTCCATCGCTCGTCGCGATCGCCCGGCTGGTCGAGCGTGCCGGTCAAGGCAACGACGGCCTTGCTGCCCAGCCCGGGCGCATTGGCGAACGTACCTCCGAAGTCGTGCCCCCGCCTTGGAAAGGGTGCCTCAAAGACCACGCCGCGAGGATTGGCCTGGAACTCAAAGTATTGGGGGCGCTCGGCGCTGGGCTTCAAGAACAGCTCGAAAACGTCGCCGTTCCAGAGATGGTCATTTCGCTTGGTGCCGAAGGACCGCAATTCAGTGTCGGTCATCGACCCGGCATAGTACAGGGCGTCGTCGTCCCAGACGAGGTAGGCCATCGTGCCGGGTCTGGCCTTGGGAGGGTCCATCCAGAAGCTCGCAAATTTGTCGATCACCGCGGCGCGCTTCCAGCAAGGATCGTCGAGCTTGCCGTCGAGGACGGGCGGCTCGGCGGCCCAGCGGCAAACGGCCGTGCGAGTGACGATCTCGGGCTGCGACACAAGCAGATCGACGGGCTTCCTCGGTTTTGATTCTTGCACTTCGCGGCCGGTGGGCTTGGAAACCCCAAGCATATTGCGAGCGTGAGAATAAACACGCTGGACATCAGGCGGTAGGGCGGAGTCATGGTTGTTCCTTGCTCTGGCTCCAGCGGTCGGCGACCTGAAGCAAGCGGCCGACGGATAACTCAAAGCCGGGCAGAAGCGGCGTTGTGTAACCTTCGTTTTCGCCCACGCACACGTCAGGGCCGTCGCATTCCAGAGGCGGAGGCACCACGACGAGCACTCCGTGGATCAATTCGTAAGCGAAGTTCCCGTCTGCCTCTTCCGCCTGGTCGAACTCTGCGGGAGTGATGAGCGTGCCGGCCAGCGCTGGGCCGAGAATGAGCGTTTTCGCTCCGGGCCGGTCGACTTCGAGAATGCTCATGAGAATTCACCCGGGGCGATTCGAGATCTTTGAGGGGGCGCCGAGGTATTGTTTCGTGCGTGCAACGACCAATGCCCCCGCTGATCCGTCATTCTTAACCGTTTATCGTAATCTCTCGCCCGGCCTGACATAAGCCCCGGGCAAGACGGCATCTCCCGATCTTTTTCCAAATCATTGCAACCAACCCGGCTCTTCGTCACATTACTCACAGGAGCTTGAAGGACAAAGAGCCGCGGAGGATGAGAGCGGTGAAGACCAAGAGGCATGGAGCCGTCCGCCGGCAGTTGAGCACGCTCTTCAATGTCGGGGCCATCCGCGAACTGACGGATGGGCAATTGCTCGAACGGTTTTCGACCGATGGGGGCGAGGCCGCGGAGCTGGCTTTCGAGGCGCTGGTCGAGCGCCACGGCGCGATGGTGCTGCGCGTTTGCCGGGCACAGCTTGCTGACCCTCACGACACGCAGGATGCGTTTCAAGCCACGTTCCTGATCCTGGTCAAAAAAGCCCCCGGCCTCTGGGTCCAAGATTCGCTGGGACCGTGGCTGCATCAAGTGGCATTTCGCACGGCGGCCTGCGCCCGGGCCAATGCGGCCCGGCGCCGGAAGCACGAACAACGCGAGGCACGCAGAACGCCGCAAACACGGTGACGCACGAAGACCGAGCCAGCTCCGAGCTTGAGCGTGTGCTCCACGAGGAGATCAACCGGCTGCCCAACTGCTATCGCATTCCAATCGTGCTGTGCGATCTTGAATCGTGCTCTTGTGAAGAGGCGGCGCGGCGGATGGGCTGCCCGGTGGGAACGGTCAAGAGCTGGCGCTTTCGCGGGCGACAGCGGCTGCGAGAACGGCTAATCCGGCTCGGACTGGCGCCATCGGTTGCGCTGGCGGCGACGATCGCTGCGGGTGGCGCTCACGCCGCGGTGCCGGAGGGTATTCTTCGAGGCGCGATTTGGGCTCTGTCTGAATGGATGACGGCCGGGAAGGTCTCGGCGTCGGTGCGGATGCTGGTCAAAGGAGTACTCAGGACCATGATCATCGGCAAGTTACGGATGACTGCGGCCGCGTTCTTCGCGGTGGTGTTTCTCACGGCGGGTGTGGGTGCGGTCGCCTGGGGTGTGGCGGACGACTCGAAGAAAGCGGGCGATCCGGCGCCAAGCGATGGGGCCCGAGCGACCCATGCCGGCCGGACCGTGCCGGTCTCACCCAGATTCGGGGATGCGCAAGAACAATGGTCGCTGACCCTGCACGAAGCGCTCAACATCGGCCTGGATAACTCCGAGATCGTTCGCGTCATCGCCCGAACCAATGAAACGAGCAAGATCGCGCGGATCAACCCCGGCACTGATCCCGAGCGGTTCAAGTCCGAGATCATGGCCCATCTTCGCTCGGTCGAGCAGCAGTACTGGAACCTGGCACACGCGCATGTGCACCTCTGGGCAGCGGATCGGGCCGTCGAGCTCGGGAAAGGAATCCTCAAACGCGAGCGCGCGGACCAGAATGCCGGCAATCTAAACGCGGCCAACATTCTTGAGGTTGAGCAGAGGCTCGAACAATTCAATCTCGACCTTGTGACGAGGACGTCCGACGTGATCACATCGGAACGGCAGCTTCGCAACATCCTGGGCCTGCGGCCTGCGGACAACCGGCGAATCATTCCCGTGACGGCTCCCACCGAGGCACTGGTGGACCCCAACTGGGATGAATCCCTGGCGATCATGCTGGAAAAGCAGCCGGATATCGTCCGGCAAAGATCGTTGATGAAGCAGACCGAGTCCGATGGATCGGGACCGGATTTGGCCCAAGTCGAACGGCAGAAGGCATACCTGAAGCAGGTCATCCACCAGACGACCCACTCGCTTGCTCGATTCTTCCTGGAGATTGACTACAACCACAAGCAGCTCGTGACAGCCTCACGAGCGCGGAAGGCCGCGAACGCCCGGCTCGAGTCGCAGGAGACTTACTACAGGGAAGGCCGGATCACCGTGGACCGATTGATGGACGCCGTCAGCCAGTGGGCATCGCTCGTCGCCCAGGAAGCCCAGTACAAGACCACGTACAACATCTCGATCGTCGCCCTCGAAGAGGCCAAGGGTACGCTGCTCGATTTTAAGCAGATTGCGATTGTCGATGGCCCGAAGGGACTCGTCGTCGCTGACACTGCACGAGACGGTGGTGTCACTCGCGCGTCGATCGAAGCGCAGCTCATCCCGCAGCCGCCCCAGGGCTCGGCTATTGCCCTACCCTCTTCACCGCCGAGTGCCCCTACCGGGGCAACACGCGAGGGCTCGAATCACGAGGAGCAGGATCTGTGCCCACCCCCTTCACCGCCGGGTGCCCTTACCGGATCAACACCCCAGGAGGCAAGAAAGCCGGACGCCACAGCAGGAGGCAAAACAGTCTCATTCCAATTCACGATCGGGACCGGTTCCAGGCCGATCGAGATTCGCGGTTCGTTCACCATCAATCCCTGAAAAGTCATCTTGAGCATTCCGGGCACCTCCGAATCCAGGCGCTGATGCCAGGGCCCGATCGCGCGCACAACCGGATTTCGCCGGTTCGACTTCTGCGCTTCAGGAGCCGTGATCTTTCCACCACCATTCATTGTTGATCATGAGCAACCTGTCATAATTCTGGATCTGGACAAGCTCGCGCAGAGCGTATTCTCGAGGTCCGTCGCGCAAGAAACGTACAAGGAATTCGAGAATCCGACATTGTTCGATCCGCATGGCATGGTCGACTGGGGTATTGGCTGCACCTCGGTGAGTCGGGTCGGGAAAGATGGTTCGCATTGAGTGGCGGTTGGAGGTAGTTAAAAACCAGTTCATGCTGATATTTTCTACGACGCCTGGCGTCAGTCCGAGCCGGCTGTTGATCTGCGCGGTCATTTGTGCTCCGTCGGGCTTGCGCAGCCATCAGGCGCAACACGTCCTTCTTACCACCCAGGGCGGAGATGATATCGTCGCCAGGCAGACTTGCGGGGTCATGGCGGATGGCGCGGGAGGCCACTGCGGCAGGGTTTTCGAAGACAACGGTGGAGAAGAAATCACGATGCCCGGTCGCGAGCGTGAACCAATCGCTCAAGTGCTCGACTTCGAGATCGTTGCGAAACATGGCCGTGGTCGACGCGGCTTTGGCGGCACCTTGGAGCGGCGTGCTCAAGAGATCGAACCCTCGCCCGACGATCTCCCATGGGGACACGGAGTGATCGTCGACTTCGAAGCGATCGATCGTGCTCAGCCCGTCGCGGATCTGGACTAACAGAACGCCGGACGTGTTCGCGCGAAGCCACTCTCGATTTGCAGTGAGCCATGAAGCGGCGACCTGGATCCCATAGTTATCGTAGTAGCCCGCATCGACGACATGGCGGGGCGGGTCGGTGGGGAGGCTGACCGCCGGAGAGATGATCGGAAACGTGGCGTTCATTCTGACGGCGGTGGCGACCCTGAAACCCGCAGCCAAGGGGAAGACCTTGAAGAACTCAATGCCCGACAGCGAGTACGCTCGAACGGTTCCGCCGGGTTCACGCTCATTGATCGTGCTTCCCTGTGTGAATGCCAACGATCGAGGTTCAAACTCGGTTCGCAACAACGCGGTGCTCAGCCAGGCACCCGGCCAGAGAGGCAGCGTGGCCTGCCTAAATGTATGCTGTGGGCGCGCTACCAGGTTGAGATCCAGATTGCTGATGAGCAGCAAGCGACCGTCTTCGATGATCATCGGTGAGAGGATGAGCGACGGAATCTTGCCTGACTCTTCCCATTGGCGATAGTCTGCAAACACCCGTCCTTTCAGAAAGTGCCACTGGTCCTCGAGAATCGTGCCGCGGTCGAGCTCCTTGATCATATTGTCGGATCGTTTTGTCTCGAACATTCGAGGGAGAAGAGCGCGCGGCAGATCCTGAAGGGCGATGTAACCGGCCAGCTTCATCAGGCTGTCAGTGGGAACCTGTTCAACCCATTGCTCGGCGCCGACCGGCAGCTTGTTCAGAGCGCGGTAGCGCTGTTCAACGTAGCAAGCCGTTCCCAGCATACCGCCCGACGTCCCGGTGATAATCCGCATTGAGGAGTCGAACGTCTTTCCGAGCGTTGCTCCCAGGCGATCGAGCACGACCGCGCTCCAGTAGGCGGAACGGGCTGCCCCACCGCTGACGCTGACGACTACCAGCTTGGGTCGCTTGCAATTGAACCGCGGATCTTCTGTCCATATCTTGGTCGCTTCCTGCTGCCACGTCTCGAGCGAATTCTGGTTATTCACAAGTCCCGCAGGCGGGACAGATGGGCTCAGACCCGGCTCGACCCCGTCCCTTCTTGCCGCGTAGTACAAGGATTCAACCTTTGGTCGCAACGGCACGAGCTGGCTTGGCTGCGTGCTCCCTTTCTTGGGGTAATACAAGTCCATCGATTCAAAACGGTCTCTGTAGACATCTGTGTTGAGAAGGATGAGATAGCCCACGAAACCCGCGAGAAACAGATATTTTTTTGTGGGCTGGAAATAGGCGACCGATGCGGTGGCCATCGCAGCGATTCCCAGAAACAAGCAGATGGCGACCGACGGGGAGCAGATTGGATACAGCCAGAACTTGAAGGCGGCATAGACCGTGAAAAACCAGAGCGTCAAGTTCAGAATCGATGCGCGCCGATCTCGCTTCTCGACGCAACCCTTGAACCTGTTCAGCTCATGCGCATCATCGGCGGGGCAACCGGTGAGCGGACACGGCTCGCCGGCCGCGGGATTGCATTCGTCGACGGCCTTGCGTTCGAATCTTGGCCACGCCCGGAAATCATTCAAGTGGAGGTAAACCGTAGTGAAATGAACGAAGGGGTGGATGACGTACGGCCAAATTGCCCGAGCCGCTCGCCAGATCAAGCCGCGCAATAGCAACACGGTGATCACGGCTGAGCTCAATGATGCCTGCGCCCACTCCACGCGATCATATGAGGCTGCGATGAGCGGTACGAGCGCACTCGCGCACCCGAATGGAATTCTCACCCAACGGGGAATCTCAACGTTACCCACTGGGACGGTGATCCAGCCGCGCGTCCACCGGCTGAGCCAGATGAGTGACTTGAATATTCCAACCGCGATGACGATACCCAGCACCCATTCAACAGCACCGTAGAAGCGACCTCCCGCCCCAAGCAGAAAGACGATGAAAGCACTCGGCTGGCCGCCAGCGAATCCCGACGCGCCGAATGCCTTGGGATACACCTCATTGAGAGGAGGCGGATAGGGCAGGTACGGGAACAGTTGCGGGAAGAGCGCGGGAGCCGCGAGGAGCCACAAGAACGGCATTCGGGCCGCCCGCAGAAACGGCTCCAGACGGCGCATATGAGGCGTGCCGGGCCCCGCGCCGGCGTATTTCTTCGCAGCGATCAAAAGCACCTTGACTCGCTGCCAGGCGCGGTGCGCCAGTGATCCCGGGTCTTGCACGGACAACTCCGGCGGTCCCGGTTCGTCTGGCCGCGCGTTCGTGGAATGGTCCGGCGCTGGTTGCACCGCCGGGCTCGAGGTCTGAGGCGAGCTAGCCCACCGCCAAGGGAAAAACGTGGCCCTGCGAGTTTCCAGAAAGGCCGAGATCTTGACGGCCGAACGGCGCGGGTTTGGGTCCAGGTGGCAGGCAAGAGTTCCGATCAACCCCAGGAGTAGTGTCGCGCCGCAGCTCGAGGCCAGCCGGCCGCCCGGCCCACTATCCCAGAAGAGATTCTGGATCCCGAACGAGGCGCCCACCTGGCCGTAGACGATCAAGTAGAGCAACACGAGGATTGCGAAGAGCCCCGTGTAAGTGATTGCGAAATAGTAGAAATCCTTCCAGAACGCGCGATACCGCACGCCAAACCATGCGCTCACCACGAACAGCGAGCTCGCTTCGATGTACCAGACCGTGGTGTTCCAAGAAATCAGGTCAGGCGGCAAGCTCGTCCAGCGCATGAGGAACCTCTCGGTGTCAAGGAATCAGGTCTGAGCTCCGCCGCTGAGCCGAGCTCCTTGTAAGAACTGTCGATTCAAACTATTAACGAAAGAGTGTTTTCCAGGCGAGAGACCAGCGCGCTCGAATCAGCGCATTCATGGACTCGTAGGGACGGCGTGCTTAGAAGAACACGGCGCCGGCGCAAGCTTGATTTGCTCTTCGCGTCGGGTCACATTCTTTATCAGTTCTAACGCAATGCACCCGAAATCCGCCCGCATGGAAGGAATTGTCGATGAAAAAACCTATGGCGCTTGCCGGGAGGTGGATGCTTGCCGTAGTCGCTGCCGGCGCGCTCAATCGCGGAGACAGCGTCATCGCCGGGCCAATCGACTTGAGCAAAGCCGTCGTCGTGGTGCCCGACGGACTTTCCGGCCCGGAGAACAAGGCGACGCGGCTCCTGGTCGAAGAAGTGCGCAATCGGTCACAGCTCGAGTGGAATGTTTCGCTCCGCTGGCCCACCGCGGAAGTGCCGGTGATCGCGGTCGGGCCGGCGCGGCTGTTTGACACATTCCCGCGCGAGCTCCGCGAACGGCTGCCCGGGTTGTCGGCCGGGAACGAGAAGGAAGGATACCGCATTCAATCGGCCGCTACGGGAAATGGACCGCCGGTCGTCGCGGTCATCGGCAACGATGAGCGCGGCGTGCTCTTCGGCGTCGGCCGGCTTCTCCGCGAGCTGCGGCTCGCTCGCGGCCGCGCCGGTCTTGCCGACGGTCTCAACCTGGCATCTTCCCCCAAATATCCACTGCGCGGGCACCAGCTCGGGTATCGCCCCAAGACCAACTCTTACGACGCGTGGGACGTCGCCCAGTGGGATCGATACGTCCGCGACCTGGCCGTCTTCGGCACCAACGCCATCGAGCTGATCCCGCCCCGCTCCGATGACGCGGCCGACAGCCCTCATTTTCCGCTGCCGCCGCTCGAGATGATGACAAGGATGTCGCAGATCGCCGCCGATTACGGCCTCGACGTCTGGATCTGGTACCCGGCCATGGATGCCAATTACAGCAATGCCGCAACCGTCGAGCACGCTCTGGCCGAATGGTCCGAGGTTTTCCAGAAGCTGCCGCGAATCGATGCGGTGTTTGTGCCCGGAGGCGACCCGGGGCACACGCGCCCCGGACCACTCATGGCCCTCCTCGAAAAGCAAACAGCCAACCTCAAACGATTCCATCCCAATGCCCAGATGTGGGTCTCACCCCAGAGCTTCTCGCAGGCGTGGCTCGACGAATTCCTGGCGATTTTGCGTGCAGAGCCAACGTGGCTAAGCGGGGTTGTCTATGGCCCGCAAGTTCGCGTGAGCCTGCCGGAATTGCGAAAGGCGGTTCCTTCGCGCTACCCGATCCGCGATTACCCGGACATTACACACAGCATGCCGCTGTCAATACGCCGTCCCCGACTGGGACGTCGCCTATTCGCTGACTGAAGGCCGGGAGGTGATCAACCCGCGGCCACGCGACGAGGCGACGATCTTCCACGCGTTTGCCGATCAGACGATCGGCTTCATCACCTATTCTGAAGGCTGCAATGACGACGTGAACAAGATCGTGTGGAGCTCACTGGGCTGGGACCCAGGCGCGGACGTGCGCGACATCTTGCGCCAGTACAGCCGCTATTTTCTGGGCGAAGGAACGGGCGATGTCGACGGATTTGCCGAGGGGCTGCTCGCTCTCGAGCAGAACTGGCGGGGGCCCCTGCTCCTCAATGAGTCGGTTGAAACCACGCTCGAGCAGTTCCGCGATCTGGAACGCCGGGCCAAGCCGGACGTCTTGCTCAACTGGCGGTTCCAGCAGGCGCTCTACCGCGCGTACTACGATGCATACGTGCGCAGCCGCCTGATTAATGAGACGGATCTCGAGCAACAGGCGCTGGGTCGCTTGCGTGTTGCCGGAGAGATCGGCTCTCTGACAGCGATGCAGGACGCCGAGGCGATTCTGGAACGATCGCTTTTGCACCCGCCGGCTCAGGACTTGCGCGAGGATCTTCGCGCTGGCCGAGGCGCTCTTTCAAAGTGTGCGCATGCAGCTCAGCGTGAGCCGCTATAAGGCGATCTCGGTGGGCCGGGGGGCGACGCTCGACACCGTCGATGTCTCGCTCAACAACCGCGAGTGGCTTTTCGCCCGGTTCGCGGCGATCCGGAAGCTCGAGAGCGAGGTGGTGCGGCAACGAGAACTCGACGCGATCGTGAACTGGACCAACCCGGGCCCGGGTGGGTACTACGACGATCTGGGAAATCCATTGCGACGTCCTCACCTGGTGATGGGATCGTCCTATGACAAGGATCCCGCATTTCTGCACGGGCCGCAGACGGGGTTCGACTGGAACCCTGGGTGGCGGCGGTCCTGGTGCCGGCACGCAGGCTCTCTCGTCGACGAGACCCTTCGCATGCACTACGCAGGTCTCGATCCCGAGGCTCTGTACAAGCTGCGGATTGTTTACACCGGCGATATGTTTCAGGCCAAGCTGCGGCTGGTTGCCGGTGAGTCGCTGGAAGTTCATCCGTTCTTGTTCAGACCGCGTGACATGAAGGCGCTGGAATTTGATTTGCCTCAAGCGGCGACCGGCTTGGGATCGTTGGATTTAACCTGGCACGCCGAGAAAGGACGCGGCGGCAACGGGCGGGGGTGTCAGATCTCGGAGGTCTGGTTGATCAAGCGGTAGGGTCGCAGACAATCTCCCAGAAGTCTCTGAGAGTGATTTCGGCGATTTTGCGCGTAATGTTCGCGGCTGGTGTTTCGTCAGTAGATTAGATGACGTTGATCCCATTCCAGTCGGGAACGCCGGGATGCACGATTGGCCAGAGATTCGTGAACAGCACGGTCCGCTCGTTTGGCGAACGGTCTACCGGATCCTCAGGAATCATGCCGAGGCACTCGACTGCCTGCAGGACGTCTTTGCCGAGGTTATCGCGCGTCCGCCGCCCCAGACGATCTTGAGCTGGCCGGCGTTTCTTCGCTGGCTTGCGGTTCGACGGGCCCTCGACCGTTTAAGACGGCGGCGGGTCGAAGCTCGGCGCGTCGTTCCCATTGACGAAACCGCGGTCTTCTGCTCGCCGGCGAGGGGACCGAACATTGAAGCCGAATGGAACGAGCTCGCGGAACGAGTGCGGAATGAGGTGCGCCGATTGCCTCGGCAGCAGGCTGAGGCTTTCTGGCTGCAGTGCGTCGAGCAGATGAGTCAGACCGAGATTGGCGAGCTCTTGGGTGTCACCCCGGGCGCAGTCGGCGTGCTGGTGCATCGAGCGAGGCAACGGCTGCGCCAGACACTCTCGGACCTCAATCCCGTCGAACAAGAGGGCAGATAAGAACGAGGTGCGATCATGGATCATCGATCCTGTGAATCTGATCAGGTTCTCGACCAGGTCATCGAGCAACTCCGAAACCAGCACGTTCCGCCGTACCCGAGCTCGGAAGTCAATTCCTTGTCGCGAGGCGCGGAGCTTCCGGGCCGATCCCGAACTCGTTTTTCGAGGAGGAACCGCATCATGAATCGTCTGGTACCGACTGCGGCTGTTCTGGTGGTCGCCTTTGGCATGGGATTCCTTTTCCTGAATGCGACATCGCGGCACGGTGCCGGCGCTGCATTCGGCGAAGTGCAGCAAGCGATTGCCTCTTCGGCCTCGGTCAGATTTCAGGTCTTGAACTTTGCCGGTGGCGACGATCCGACGGTCACGACCGTCGTTTTCCAGGAGCCAGGCCGGTATCGCGTTGAGTTACCGAGCGGCGAGGTTGTGGTTGAAGATTTCGAGGGAAAGGAGCAGATGCGCGTTTCACATCGAGATCGCACGGCGCTCATTGAGCCGCTCTATGTGCCGGATACTGAGAAAGCACTCGGGGCTGATATGTTGCGGAAGCTCCGAGATCTGCCGGGACAAGCGACGCGAAAGCTGGGAGAGCGCGCAGTCGCCGGACGCAAAGTGATTGACTTTTCGGTGCTGGTCGATGGAGAGGATTTCGAAGCTCACGGTTGACGCAGTGACGAAACTGCCGATCCGGATTGAGGTCACCCACGTCAATCGAATCGAAGGCAAGTCGATCCGAGAAGTCATGTCGGACTTTGTGTTCGATGCCAGTTATGACGATTCGCTTTTCCGCGTTGTGCCGCCCAAAGGGTACACGGTCACGCGGCGCTCGCGGGGGGAGGCGAACCCGCAGGATGCTGCTACTTTGATCGTCTCGCCGGAGACCGGCATCGGGCCGGTAAAGTTCGGCATGAGCATTGACGAGGTCGTCCGGGTGCTCGGCGAACCGAACTGGCGAAAGGAGCACCGATTCGCGAATAATCTCAACCCTCAGCCGGAGCTCGGTGCCAAAGACGCCAAAAAAGCGGAATTCATCATGACCGAATTGGGCTACGACGCGCGGGGCTTGCGACTCTCGACCAGCAATCGAAGCGGCGTCGATGCGATTGAATGCTTCGATCGGAACTCGATGGGGCCAAGTGTTCGCGATTTTCAGGGCAAGACGCGCGAGGGGATCAAGCTGGGAGCTTCGAGGGCTGACGTGATCAAAGCGTACGGGGAACCCCAAGCCAAGCTTGGTACAAGCAGCTTCATGTACGCGAAACTCGGCTGGGACTTCTTTTTCCGCGGCGAGCGATTGGTTTCGATGCGTGCCGTTCGCCCCAACCCGGCTCTGGAGGCGCAGCGTCAAAAAGACGGAAGCGTCCGCATTCGGCCGGGGAAGTAGAAACCAAACGGAGCGTGGTTCATGCTCGGTGCCAGCAGCATGCCGGACGTCACTTCACCTTGCGTGTAAAGGCAGTCCCCATGGGCGCCCCGTTGGCCGCAAACAACCCGCGGGCGGTCACCTGGATGTGGAACTTCTGCTTCTTCGATAGCGTCAGAGTGACGCTGTTGTTAGAGCTGCTGTAGTGGGCGATAACGCGGATGGACTTGTTCACCTTGCTCTTTGCCGATGCCGAGACCTTGACGACGTAATTGCCTGGGTTGCCGGTCGAGCCAGGATCCATTGGCTCGCTGAAGTAAAGCGTGATCGCCGTGATTCCCTTCGCAGAGCCGGACGTGCTCGTGCGAGTGATCTGAGGCGGAACGCCTTGTACGTTTGCAGTAAATGTCTGGTGCCCAACGAGGCTCGGGTTGACCACGTCGGTGGCGAGCACGGTGACGGAGACGGACCCGCCCACCGAGATCGGCGGACTGACTGTGATCGCGCCGGAGCCAGGATCGATCGAAATCCATGACGGCGCGTCGTTCAAACTGAAGCGGATCGGATCACCGATCACGTCATTGACAGAGACGTGAACCGTCTGAGTTTGGCCACTGGAGAGGTTGAGAGGCTGGATTGATCCGATCTGCGGCGGTAAGAGCGGCCTGATGACGGTCACGGCCATTGGCTGGGGACCGCTGGTCTCCTGGGTGGTGGTGTCGGTTGCCGTGACGTCGATGATGAACGCCCCGCTCACGCTGGTGGTGGGGTTCAGTTTGATGACGCCGGTCGTGGGGTTGATCGTGGCCCACGACGGCGGACTATTCGTCAGTCCGTAATGGAGCGGGTCGCCGGCCGGCCCGGTGGCGCTGGCGGTGACCATCACGGATTGGCCGCCGGTAAGCATCTGATTTGCGATCGGATTGACCGTGGGCGGGTCCGGCTTGGCTACGGTAACGGCCATTGGCTGGGGACTGCTGGTCTCCTGGGTGGTGGTGTCGGTTGCCGTGACGTCGATGATGAACGCCCCGTTCACGCTGGTGGTGGGGTTCAGCGTGATGACCCCGGTTGTGGGGTTGATCGTGGCCCACGACGGCGGACTGTTCGTCAGGCCGTACTCGAGCGTGTCGCCGGCTGGCCCGGTTGCGCTGGCGGTGACCATCACGGATTGGCCGCCGGTAACCATCTGATTCGCGATCGAATTGACCGTGGGCGGGGCTGGCTTGGCTACGGTCACGGCCATCGGCTGGGGACTGCTGGTCTCCTGGGTGGTGGTGTCGGTTGCCGTGACGTCGATGATGAACGCCCCGTTCACACTGGTGGTGGGGTTGAGTGTGATGAGCCCGGTTGTGGGGTTGATCGTGGCCCACGACGGCGGACTGTTCGTCAGGCCGTACTCGAGCGTGTCGCCGGCTGGCCCGGTTGCGCTGGCGGTGACCATCACGGATTGGCCGCCGGTAACCATCTGATTCGCGATCGAATTGACCGTGGGCGGGGCTGGCTTGGCTACGGTCACGGCCATCGGCTGGGGACTGCTGGTCTCCTGGGTGGTGGTGTCGGTTGCCGTGACGTCGATGATGAACGCCCCGTTCACACTGGTGGTGGGGTTGAGTGTGATGAGCCCGGTTGTGGGGTTGATCGTGGCCCACGACGGCGGACTGTTCGTCAGGCCGTACTCGAGCGTGTCGCCGGCCGGCCCGGTGGCGCTGGCGGTGACCATCACGGATTGGCCGCCGGTAAGCATCTGATTCGGGATCGGATTGACTGTCGGCGGGGCCGGCGTCGCGGCGGTGACGGTGAAGGTATAGGTCTCGGTGTCGTTGGTCTTATCGCTCTCGGTCACCTGATCGAGGTCGTCGGCCACGACGGTTACGGTGTGGCTTCCGGCCGATAGTTGGCCCAGGCGGAAGTCGGTCACAAACGTGTAAATGGTCGGCCCGAGTGGCGGGCTGGTGTTCCATGTCGTCACCTGAACGCCGTCGAGGAGCAATTCCGTGTTGAAAGTGTTTGCGATCGTCGCGTTGCCCTGGTTGATAAAGGCCCAGTCGATGTAAGTCGTGTCGGCAGCGCTGATGGCGGAAGCGGTCGTTGTATTGCCCGCTTGGGTCGATACCACGAGCGGCCCGCTCCAACCGGAAGGAGTGTATGGCGCCAGGTCCGGCAGCGGCGGTTGTGTCACGGTGAAGGTGTAGGTCTCCGTGTTGTTGGTCTTGTCGCTCTCGGTCAACTGGTCCAGGTAGTCCGCCACCACGGTGACGGTGTGCTGGCCTGCTGCCAGTTGGCCCAGGCTGTAATCCGTGATATCGGTGAACTGGTTTGGGCCAATCGGGATGCCCGCCGACCAGGCCTGGACCTCGTTGCCGTCCAGGAGCAATTCGATCTCGAAGGCGTTATTGATGGCGGCGGTGCCCTGGTTCAGGAACGCCCAGTCGATGTAGAGCGTCTGCGCCGCGGTGATCGTCGAGGCCGCGGTGGTGTTACCCGATTCGGTGGAGACGACCAGCGGACCGCTCCAGCCCGACGGGGTGTACGGCGCCAGGTCCGGCAGCGCTGATTGCGTCACGGTGAAGGTGAAGGTCTCGGTGTTATTGGTCTTATCGCTCTCCGTCACCTGATTCAGGTAGTCGGCCACCACGGTGACGGTGTGACTGCCGGCGGCGAGTTGACCCAGGTTGTAATTGTTGATGTATGTGTAGTAGCTCGGGTCTAGCGGATCGGGGCCCGACCAGGTTGTGACTTCCGTTCCATCCAGGAGCAGCTCAAACTGGTAGGGGCTATCGACCGAGGCGTTTCCGCGGTTGATGAATGCCCAGTCGATGTACACGGTGTCGGTGGGACTGATGGTGGTCGCCGTGGTGTAACTCCCCGACAGAGTGCCGACCACCAGCGGCCCGCTCCAGCCCGACGGCGTGTATGGCGCCAGGTCCGGCAGCGGCGGTTGTGTCACGGTGAAGGTGAAGGTCTCGGTGTTGTTTGTTTTGTCACTCTCGGTCACCTGATCCAGGTAGTCAGCCACCACAGTAACCGTGTGCGTGCCGGCCGCCAGTTGGCCCAGGCTGTAATCCGTGATGTCGGTGTACTGGTTCGCGCCCATCGGGATGCCCGCGGACCAGGTCTGGGCCTGGTTGCCGTCCAGCAGCAATTCGAAACCGAACGCATTGTTGATGGCGGCGTTTCCCTGATCGATGAAGGCCCAGTCAATGTACACGGTGTCGGTTGGACTGAAGGTGGATGCCGAGGTCGTGTTGCCCGATTGAGTAGACACCACCAGCGGCCCGCTCCAGCCCGCAGGCGTGTAGGGCGCCAGGTCCGGCAGCGCCGGCTGAGTGACGGTGAACGTGTACGAAACGGTGTTGTTGTTCTTGTTGCTCTCGGTCACCTGATTCAGGTAGTCGGCGACCACCATGACGGTGTGGCTGCCGGCCGAGAGCTGGCCCAGGCTGAAATCTTGAACGTGGGTATAAAAGCTCGGATCCAGCGGGACCCCGGCTGACCAGGTGTGGACCTGCGTCCCGTCCAGGAGCAATTCTGTCTGAAAGGCCGTGGTGATCGCGGTGTTGCCCTGATTGAGGAAGGCCCAGTCGATATAAACCGTCTGGGCGGTGGTGATGGTCGCTGCCGTGGTCGTGTTGCCCGACTGGGTCGATACGACGACTGCCCCGCTCCATCCCGACGGAGTATATGGCGCCAGATCCGGCAAGCCGCTCGTGACCGCAATGTGCACCGTCGCGGTGCTGCCGACGCCGGTGCCGGTATCCAGAATCGTGTACGTGAACGAATCGCTTCCGGTAAAACTGTTGTTCGGTTGGTAGGTGAAGGATCCGTCCGGGTATACGGTGACCGAGCCATGCGCCGCCTGGGTGAAGGTGGATACGGCCAGCGGCTCACCCATGGGGTCGGTGTCATTGGCGAGCAAGCCGTGAGCGGCCGAGACAGCGAGGCTTGTGCCGGCCGTCAGGGAATACGAGTCGTCGTTGGCGACCGGAGGCGCCTGTCCCCAAAGGTCCCCCACCACGCGGCTCGCGATGGGGGTACCTAACCCGGTGGCCAGGTCGTAACCCGGGCCGGCGCTATAGCCGTTGCTACCCTGCGTGATGTCATTGTAGTCGTTCGACGACAATCGATAGAGATCGGGCAAGGTTTGAGTCGCACCGTTCAAGGACCCTTCGTTACTGGCCGCCCGGGCCTCGTCGGCGATGGCGATGAGCGCGGCCCATGCCGGCGACGCAAAGCTCGTTCCTCCGTTCTGGTCAAAGTGCCCTGCGATGGGTATGCCGGCGAGGTAAGCAGCGTAGTCGTAGAGTACGACCGGGCTGTTGTAGAAGTCCGCATCAAACGACACATCGGGAGTAGTGCGCGCGTAGAAGCTGCCGTTCGAATAATGCAAGCCGTAATTGACCTGATACGATGGCTCGCCTTCCACCAGGCTGACGCCGCCTCCGCTGCCTGATCCGGGAGAATCACTGCGGTAGAAGCTCAGGTCGCCGTTGCCCCAGGCGGACTCGCCGTATCCATTCGCGGTTGTCGCGACCCCCGGGTAGGCGAACGTGGAATCGTTGGGCGGGAACAGGAGCGTCGTTCCGCCGACCGCGAGCACATTGGGCGAGCTGGAGGGGTATTCGGGCGGTTCCGTTCCGTCGTCACCCAGGACATCATCGGGATAGCGTCCTGGAACCCTGCGCCGTCGTCCCCCGCTGAAGCCACGAAGGTGATGCCCACGTGACCAGGCGGCGTCGTGAACACCTCATCGTATGTTGCCAGGAGGTTGTCGGGGATCTGGTCTTCATGAAAGCCGTAGCTCATGGAGACAACCGACACCTGGCCCAGCGGCCCGTCGTACTGGGTCGCGTCGTACACGGCCTGCATGAAGTTGTAGAGCGACTGGCCCAGCGTGTTTCCCGGGGCAGCCTCGAAGATAATGATATTGGCCCCCGGAGCCAGGGCATGCGCCCACTCGACATCGAGCAAGGTTTCCGTTTCGGTGCCCGCGTCCGCCCCGCCGCTCAAGTCCACCTTGGCGAGGTTCGGCACAGGGGGAATGCTGTAGTTGTATCCCAGGGCCGGATCCCCGGCGTCGAAGGCGCTCAAGGCGGAAGTAATGGCCGACATGGGCGTGTCACCGATCTCGATCAGCGCGATGGTCTGGCCCCGGCCGTCTGCCGGGTAGCCGCCAGGGAGCCTGATCTGATCGAACCCGTAAGCATCCGCGATCTCCGGCGGCGTCAGCGGTGCCTGCGACAGGACCATTCGCGGCTCGAGCTCGGTCAGCACCGGCCTGGTGCGCCGCGAGGGCGACCTTGTCGAGATGTCTGACCAGGAAGTCTTTCGTACCGGTCTCTTCCAGCGGGTGGCGAACACGATGGCACCTCTTTGGGAAGATTGTCTACCTTCGGAATCAAATGGAAACAAACGGCCCTTTCCGGCCGAGCTAGCCACTCATTTCAAGAGTGGAAATACCTTGATTTCGTTCGCGCGGATCCGGGCGTGCTCAAGGGGCGGCATCATGCGGCCCAACCCGGTCTCGGCGCCCGGAAAACGTGCCGGCGTTGCGTTTCTGCGCTGCTCTTCCTCGCAGCCAAGCGTTGCATCCTACTCCGCACCACACGACGAAGCAATATTTGGGCGGATCGCAGAAGACCTCTAACCCCTAACAACGGGCAACGCAGTCTGCCTATACTCGAGCTTGAGCAGAACAGATCAAACAAGACGAAGCTGTCGGTATCTTCCAACCGTGCTGTCGGAGCGAGCGCCGCTTGTACTCTGACTCTCGGCCGGCGAGGTGGAGGAAGCACGGTGAGCGCGATCCGGGTGGTCCTCGTTGACGACCATGCGCTGGTGCGCAGAGGAGTGCGCGCGTGGCTCGAGGAGGCCGGCGACATCGAGGTCGTCGCGGAGGCGGCAGACGGTGAGAGAGCAATCGAGCTGGTCGCGGCGCACCGGCCCGACGTGCTCGTGACCGACATCGAAATGCCGGGCCTGAGCGGGATCGAGCTCACCAGGCGCGTTGCGCTCGAGTTTCCCGACACCAAGGTGCTCGTCCTGTCGATCCACAAGCAAAAGGAGTTTGCCACGAAGGCGCTGGCAGCCGGCGCGAGAGGCTACCTTCTCAAGGACGCCGGTGAGGGAGAATGCGAGGCGGCCGTGCGCGGTTTTCCGGGGCGAGAGCTATCTCAGTCCGGCGATCTCGGCGCACCTGGTCGAGGAGTACACACGGCTGGCGCAGGCGGAAGAACAGTCAATCGTCACACTCACGCCCCGCCAGCGAGAGGTGCTTCGCCTCATCGCCGAGGGACTGCCGACAAAGGCAATCGCGCGGCGGCTGTCGATCAGCACCAAGACCGTGGATGTGCACCGTTCTCAATTGATGGAGCGACTTGACATTCACGACGTGGCGCATCTGGTGCGATACGCCATTCGCAACCATTTGATTGACGCGGATGAATAAGAGCCGGCTCAGTCAAGCCCGGCACACATCCCCGAGCCGCACTGGGGACGGCCGCAGCCGAACGATGGCGAATCGCCCCCCGCTGCACTCAAGGGCAAGCCGCCCGAGCGTCCGCTTGCCGTCTGAGCCATCGCGGGAACGCTGAGCTGTTTGTGCACGTCGATGGAGCTACAGCGAGGACAGCGAGGCTGGTCGCTCGCGGTACGGATCAAAGACTCGAAGGTGAGTGCGCATGGTTCGCAGTGATATTCGTAGAGCGGCATTCCGCAACGACTCCCGTTCAGCTTCGAGTGCTGGCTGCTTGCCGGCGAAAGGCCGGCTTGGCGTCCTTCCGGTATTGTGAGAGACCAAGCGAGGCTTGTCAACTTCACGCGACCTCGGTGCCGACCTCTTTCTGATAGCCCAGGCCCTGAAGAACTTCCAGGACCTCGCTCCAGGTGGGGAACATGCGGCCGCTTTTCTGCTTGTAAGTCTGGATCGCCTGCATGAATTCCATCTCGGCGGCGGAGTAGTCGCGATCGCAGGTCGTGGGGTCGACGAGCCGTCTGCGACCACTCTGGTTACGCGCCGTGGTTGCCCGGATCGACTGGGCCACCCGCGACGGGCTGCTCCAGGGACGATCGGCGTCGGAATCGTTTCTCGCCGAATCGGGCAACTGGGGTCCAGCGATACCGGCCGAGATTCGTTTCGCAGCTTGCATGATGACCTCCAAGAGACTGAGTGGTGACTTGTTCAATCCTGGATCCGACGTACGATGAAAACAGAATCCGGTTCTACCTCACCTCGCCAGGAGACGAGCGGGCGACGCGAGGCCCTTCTGAGACGTTTTTTCGATCGTGTCGCAGACGATTCCGGCAACCAGCCACTCGAGGGGGACCTCGAGCACTCCGGCGAGGCCGCGCAGGTGGCCCAGCAGCTCGGCCGACAAGGTGACGATGATCATAGCATCATACTCCATGCTGGTCCGTAGGCGCGGACCGCGGAAAAGGTAGAAAGCGAAGCCTTCTCGCTTTCACCTAGGAGCAGGGACGGAAATTCACGTCGGAGAACGTTTGTGGGAGAACGTTCGGCAAGAGTTTTCTGGAGTACCGTGCTCGGGCGCGAGGCCGGGGCGCGGCTAATTGCGGTGCGGATTCCGGACGGCAACGGTCAGAAGATCGCGCAGGCTCAAGCGGTCCCTTTTAGTGGGCGTGCTACAGCCTGTTCGACTCAGGCGGCGCGTCCATGACGCACCAGATCCTTGATCATGACAAAATCAATCACTGATTTCGTTGCGTCCCGATGGATTCCCCATCATCCTCGTTGATTGATTAGTGCGAACACCGCCACTCGCCCGTCACAGATCCAGATCCCGACGGGTGTTTGCGTGTTTGCCATAATTAGATACTTGGCATCCATCAAATGGTGACTCATATCGGAAATAAAATTCTTAGTATGATTACATGCATGCATGTTCTGCGAATCGATGGCGTTGTGCGGGTCGGTCACGCCTGTGGTCCTTGCGGGCTCGCTTGAAAAGCGGGCTGCACGATCGCCAGGCCGGACGTACCGGGACCATGCGGACGGCATCTCTCCGACGCCCCACATATCTCGCATGCAATCAAGCATTATGCCGGAAAAGGAAGGAGCCATGCTCGTCTCTCCCTGAGCGAATGGCGAGATCTGGCGTTGGGGGAACGTAGGCGTTTCGTCGGAATGACCGTGTCATCCGTACAGTCGTCTCAAGGATATTACGCAACCTAGCACGCACTTCTCTAGACATGATAGGACGCATGTTGGCTTTTACGAACAAGGTCTCTTACCTAAATAAGACCCTGGTAGAATTTCTTAGATTCATACGTGCAGTATTGCGCGAGGCGCACTTTTTGGAACCGGCACGTCAATCTGGGAAGCGTAGAACATGCTTTTTAGGCGAGCGCGCGATTCCGTTCGAGGACTACGTCCACGGCCGCCGCATCGAGTGCCGGGCCAGCGCCTGCCCCCGCGGAAATCACGGCCGCTATCGTCACCGCGTGCTTCGCCAGGATGGCCGTGGCATTTCTGCCGCCGTTGATATACCGGCCGAGGCTATCCTGAAGGCCCGCCGGAGGTGTGCCGGTGATCAGGAGCTGCACCGGTTTAGTCAGGGCGAATGGTTTCTTGGGAGTGATTGCGACAGTGTTGCTCGATGCCGTATAGACCGCGGACTTCAGCTTGATAACGCCCGCGTTCTTGGCGGTGTATGAGCCTTTCTTGCCCGGGATTGCCAGACGATACCGCGCGATCGAGTCAGCCTCCGTGGAATTCACCTGGCCGCTGAAGATCACGTCGACTTCGCTGACCTGGTGTTTCTTGTTCATCTTGTCGAGCACCCTCGTCACGGTGACCACTGGGGGCGGAGGAGGTGGGGGAGGAGGCGAAGGTGGGCTAACCTCGGTCGTCGCCTGGGCGTTTGCGGGTGTGGGCTGAACCAGCCCCAGGGGATCACTCGCCACGCTGTAGAAGCGGTAGGTGTGGCCAGCCTGGCCGGTGTAGGTCGCGGATGTCTTGGTGGTGTTCGACTGCCAGAGGGTGTAGGCGGCTCCGTCATCGGAGAGATAGACGCTGTACCCGGCGATTCCCGGACCGGCGCCGTCGGAGCCGGACCACGTCACATTGAAGCTCGTGCCGGTGGTTGTTGCCGGCAGCGCGGCAACCGAGCTGCTCGGCGGACCCGCGTCGATCGTGTTGGTGATCTGCGGTGTCGCCAGGGGCGCGTTGGTGTCGAAGACGATGCTCGCCTGGCCATCGATTGAGGCGCCGGTCGAGAGGCCGGCCCTGGGCTGGACCGTGTAGTTGATGTAGCCTTCGCCGATCGGCGGGCTGGTATCCGGAGGAAGGAAGCCGATGAGCGGGTTCGCGGGCGTGTCGAGCGTTGTTGGATCGAGCGACGTGAACGTGACCGTCAAGAGGCCGGTGCTTCGGTTCAAGCCGGCGTCGATCTCGACATAGACGCCAAGCGTGGCCGTTGCATCGACGCGCGTGCTGTACGAGGTCAAGCCTGACGGCACGCTGGCGACGTAGCTACCAAACCCGATCGTGCCGAGCTGGAACGTGTTCCAGTCGAGATTCGGGCTGAGCTGCTCGGTGACGACGACGTCATCGGCCGGGACCGGTGCCGAGCTTTCGTTCGTGAACTCGATCGTATAACCGAGGCTGCCTCCGCTAACGAGGAAGCCTTGGGCGCCGTAGCCGGCTGGCCCCAGCAGGTCGTTGGGATCGTGCGGTTCCTCGATGTCCGAGTCGTCATCGTCATCGTCGTCGTCATCGTCGTCATCGTCGGGGTCAAAAAATACGGGGATATCCGGGTCGAACACGTCGTTCAAGGTCTTGCAGCACTCGTTGCCTGGGCCGTTTGAACGATCATCGCCACCGGGATTGAGCCCAGTGTAGAACCCGTGAATGAAGCCTGTCAGCCAAACGCCGACATACCCCACGTAGAAACTGCTCACCGCCACTTGAGGTCCAAACCACAACGTGAAAACGCCCCCGGTGCCCCCGACAGCATACATCGTGGTTAGCGACTCGGGGGAATCGGCAACCCACAGCCCATTGCTGATAGCCCTTGCATAGTCGTAGACGTCGTGGGTCCAGTGCTTGTGATGGAGATCGCACCTGAAGTTTTTGTAAAACCAAGTGGACCTCCAAGTCGAGTTGGAATCGGAATACAATCCGGATGGGTCGACGAACTGGACCGGATCGTTGGTGGCGTAGCGCCGGAAATTCGTGTCACCGCCGCCGAAACCTAGCGGGTCGCTCGATACAAACTGCCCCGTGCTCGGATCATAGTACCGAGCCCGCATCGAGACGAGCCCGCTCCCGTCGGTGGAGACACCGTATTGTCCGGCGAATGTGAACGGATTCGCGATCCCTGCCTTGGTGGTCGTGACCTGTCCGAAGGGATCGTAGCTGTATTGATTGACATAGGCTCCAGCGGAGTTTGTGATCCCGACAGTCGACCCCTGGAGATTGAAATCGTAGTAAAACGCCGAGCCGCCTGAAGCGACCTGGCTCACGAGCCCCAAGCCGTAGGTGAAATGTGCGACAAGTTTGCCGGCGCTCGAGAATTGCGCGCCGACGCTTCCCATCGCGAAGGGATCAATCAAGTTGTTGGTGGTCTGGCCGTTCGTGGTCAATGAGATCTGGTCGCCGAGTGGATCGTATGTGTAGGAGTAAGCGCCGCCTGGGCCGCTCTCGCCGGTCAATTGATTGAGCGCACTATATGAGTATGTGGTCGTCTGGCCGCCCGTCGTTGCGGCGATCATGTTGCCATTGGCGTCATACTGATACGCCGTGTTGCCGACCTGCGTGTATTCGTTGACGTCGTTGGAAGTATAATTCGTGACGACTCCGTTGTCCGTGATCGAGGTCCGATTGCCGTCGGAGTCATATGCGTAGAGGATCGTATCGAGCACGGACGAAGCCGAGGTCAATTCGCCGTCGGCGTCATAAGAGTAGGTGGTGCTCGCGCCGCCGGTGGTCATTGAAACCACTTCGCCGACCGCGTTGTAGGCGTAGGCGATGAGCGAGTTGCTCGAGCCGCCCGGCGCCAGGTTGTCGATCTGGGTGATCTCGCCATCGGCGTCGTACTCGTAGGTTGTGCTCGTGCCGTTGCCCTTCATCTCGCTCGTGATGTTGCCGGCCGAATCGTACAATGATACGGTGTTCAGATGAGCGTTCGGCGCAAATCTTTGCGCACCGGTAGCGCGAGAGCAACGGTGGGCGCAAAAAATCATTTGCGCGAGGGTGACGAGATGTACTATTCCGCTCGACCAAACTCCTGCGCAAACAGCTTAGCGCGAACATCAATTGCCATGCTCATGAATCGCTGACCGGCGCGCGTCACGCGGTAACGCCTCGAGCGCGGATATTTCGCAACCAAGCCGTGGGCACGCAGCAGGCTGATCCGGCGACTCACCCGCCCGGACCGCCTGCGCCGTTCCACTTCATCTTTTGGTCTGGAACCGTACAACCGTTCGGCCACCTCACCGCTGCGGAAGCCGCGCACGGCGTGTTCACCACGCAGCACGGCTTGAAACAGGGCCTGATCGTCGCGTGAAAGCGGCTGCAAGCCGCGACGTTTCCGCCCTTGAAAAGATACCGGCGCGCATCTCGAGTCTAATTCCCTCTGGCCGACGCCCACGTCATTTACGACCGCGAGCCCCTCCAGATAACGATCGTTAGCCCGCTGGCTAACCTGCGCGTACCGGTACATATTGGCCACACCCTTATTCATCTCAAACCAACCGACGACCTTGCTTCCATCATTCTTGAGCCGGGGTCGGTGCACGAAGAATTCTTTGGGATCGTTGATCACTGTCTCGATCCGCAACACCCGGCCCGACTTGTCGTACATCTTGATGGCGTTGCTCTTGACCCAATGCTTGACGGCCGCACCCGGCTCGCGTCGCCGCCAGTGCGTTCGGACTTCCCCCTTGAACGTCGCACGGTACTTCCGTCCCAAAAACGTCATCATCTGATCCGCGCCAAAACAATGAACTGCGTGCTCGTACAGACCACGGCGCAATGATGACAGCGCCGTCTTGTTGGCAAAAAGCACATCCGTTGAGAACTCGGCCTGGTCGATCACCCAGTAGTAGTTTTGCCCGGCTAGCCAGTCCTTGAGCAGGGGATTGACCCGGCCGGCCAGGCGATCGAGCAGTCTAGGCCAATCGCGCCGCCAGAAGCTCCGTGCGCACTCGTTGGCCTTCTCGACATCAGCCAGTTCCACGAACGCGTTGTCGTGTTTCTCGAAGGCGATCCCGCGAGCGGTGAGCTTCCGCGCCAGCCATTCGTGGCCGTTGACATATACTTGCACCGTGAAGGGAAACCAAGTTTGGAGCTTCACGTGCATCAAGCCAAATTCGCGGTCTATCCAGTAGAAGTAGATGACCAAACAGACGCGTTGGTCCGAACGTACCTTGGGACCGTCGTCGCTATAGTGCACGCGGAAAGTACGGCAGGTTTCCATCGCCCCATAGACGCATACGAGGCCCTCGGTGATGCCGTCTCGCTGGGCCAGTTGGCGAGCGTTCTCCTCCATCGGCTCCGGCCGCGATAGATGACGGTAGGTGCGGCCCGCCTTCTCAGCCAATTCGCGAGCGTGTGCCTTTAAGGTCTCGGCAAACCACGGTGCGGCGTGCTTGAAGTTCCACCAACCGTCCGAGAGCTCCCTCATATTGAGAGCGATCTGCTTGGAGAAGAGCCAGGTCGCAAAGTATCCCACGCCGGCGATGGGAAGATGGCCGCGCAAGATCACGCGGTCAAAACATTCGAGAACCCCGTTGATTTCCGATCGATGCTTGGCGACAAATGAGTTCACGGTGTTGTTCCTTGCTGCTGGTATGGCTAGCCCTCGCAGGCTGGGCCAGTGTCCGTGATCCCAGCGAGGGGCAACACCGTTTTACTTGGTCTGGGCCAAAAACCAAGTGGGCAGGCGCCGGAGATGAGCCCGGCAGCTACGCATCGCGGGACGCGACCGGGTTTGCCCAAGCGAGACAACTTCAACGGGCGATTGGCGCCGAGCCAAGGCGCAGCGACAATCGCCATTGGCCTGGACGGAGGATAGGGCTCTGCTGAGGAGCACCCCGAGCGCCGACCCAGGGGCCAAGACCGGAGCCAAGGCCGAGCCCGAGTGCCCGGCCTTGCTCCCCACATCGCGAAGCTGGCCTAGGCCGCAGCTCCGGGATTGGCACCAATGCGTCAAACCTCCGCGGCACGATGCCGCGGGCTCCGGGTCAGGACGTCCCTCACGCGGCGAGACGCCGCTCGAGCCCAGTGAATCCTTTGGTTGCGGCTATGCTGCTATAAGTGTACGTGGTCGTCTGGCCGCTCGGGTCGGTGATCGAGCTGATCAGGCCCTGGGCGTTGTAAGCTATGGTGAGTGCCGAGCCGTTCGAGGCCGTCAGGCTCAAGAGCTCGCCAATGGCGTTGTAGCCAGCGGTGATCCGGTTGCCGTTTGTGTCTTGCTCAAAATCGAGCGAGCCGTTGGAGTTAAAGGCGATCGTCGTGCCGTCTGTCGCGTCGTACTGGTACGCGCCGCTCGAAAGCGTCAGGGCTCCATACTCGCCCGGCGCGGCCGTGTAAGTGCCGTCCGAGTTCTTGGCGAAATACAGCAGCGAGCCGTCGTCTGCTATCGTGACATTGCCGTCGTTGTCGGCCGAGGCGCTCAACTGCCAGTTGTCCGTCCAGCCCAGGCCGAACGGGCCCATCGTGTCCCGGGCCGAGATCGAGGCGTTGTACTCGCGGTCGAATTCGAGAGAGATCGCGCCGGGGACCGGGTACGACGCGTCCGTGACCGAGTCGAGCGAGCCGTTCGTGAGCATGTTGTCGGCGGCTTCGATCGCGAAGTCAAAAAGGCGAGAAGCGTCGTCGGTGTACTCGCCAAGCTCGCTTAAGTAGGTCGCCTCGTTGTCGAGGTACGTGAGGTAGCTGCCCTGCGTCGAGCCCAGCGCCGCCGTCAGGTTGGCAAATACGGCCGGCCACACCGAGCTCGGGACGTAGGATGGCTGAAGCGAACTTTCGAGCGACGACCAGTCGATCGGCCCGTTCCCGCCTTTGACGACTTTCAGGTCGAAATTCACCTTGCCGGCGTCTGGTTCGTGACCTCATAAGGGATCAAAAGCGTTCCGGAAAAGCCGGGCGGCAGAGTGCCCGCCGGTCCGCTCTGCTCGATGCCGAGAATCTGGACGGTCGTCGCCTCCAAGCTGGTCTGGCCGGGCACTCCGATCACGCCGTTGCCACTTGTGACCGAAGCGATAAAGAGCGGGGCCTGCGCGTCGGAGCCGCCGTTATTGGAGTATGTGAGCGTCAAGTAAGAGATGCGTCCGGGGCGCGAGATCGACGGCGCGCTCAGGTTGAAAACCACGTTGCCGGGTGCGGCCGTGCCCGCGACGGTGAATGCCAACGGGTCTGACGACTTCTGGCCGCCGCTCGTGACGACCACGTCGTAGGCGCCCGCCGGCGCGCCGGCCAGGTTGAACCGGGCGAAGAGCGTCGTGCTGGACTGGAAGCTCACCTGGCCCGCGGCGATGGGCGAACCGCCGCCGTGAGGAACGAGGCTCACGGTCGATCCCGCGGTGAAGTCTGCTCCCTGGATCGTGAGTGTGGTCGTCCCCGAGTTGCCGCTTCGAGCGGGGGCAATGCTCGAAACCTGCAAGGGCAGCAGCGTGGCCGATAGAGAGAACGGCTTGCCGCTGCCGGAACCGGTATCGCCCGTCAAAAAAATGTAGTAAGTGCCAGCCTGAGGGTCGGGAATGACGACCTGCTGCGTTGTCGCCGCAGGCGATGTTGACGAGACGACCGAGGCACTGCTCGTGGGGATGCTCTGATACCCAACGTAAAGCTCGCCTCCTTTCAGCACGCTCAAGTCGGCCGAGATTGCGACGTCTTGGCCGGCCGCCAGGCTGATCTGATAATAAAGGTCCTGGCCGCTGGCGATGGTGCCCGTCACCGAGCTGCCCGTCGTCAGGGTTGGCACAGTGATCTGGACCGGGTTGGTCGAGGCCAGTTGCGTGCCGGCGCGGTTTGTCTGGGGGACAACGCCGCGGCTGTCAGCGAGGACGATGACGTAGTAATTGCCCGCCACCAGGCCCGGCACCGGGGCCGTCACGGACTCGGAATACTGACCGTCAGCCGCAACCCCACCGGTGTTCTGCACGCGGCCCAGCAGGACGGAACTGGAAGTGAGCGTCGGCTGGCTCGAAAGGTAGACCGAGTCGGTGAATGGCGTGGTCACCGCATCGCTCCCCACATTGTCGACGCGGTAGTTGACCGTGAGGTTTTGCCCGGCCGTCGCGTTGGAAGGGACGCTGAACGGCTGGACGACCAGATTGGCACTGCCTGCTGCGGCCTCCTCCGTGATACTGGTCGAACCGACGACCGGCTGGAAGCCTGCGAGCGAACCAGTCGTGAAGCCTTCAAACGTCAGATTGCCGCCGCCTGACTCGTTTGCGTAAGTAACGATCGGGAAGCTGTCGCCCGGCGCCGGTGTGTAGCCGGCGACGACCGACGCGATCACCGTCCCGCCTAGTAGGGCGGTGCCCGTGGCCGCGAGCTCGCCGAATTCGGTCCCCGACGAACTGCCCCCCAGGCCAATCGTGAGCGAAGCCGACGAGCCCTGCGTGTACATCCCGTTGACGGTCAGCTCGCTGCCTGAGCCGATCGTCAGGTTGCCGGAGTTGCTAAAGCTGGTGCTCGTCGCAAAGTCTGCACCGTTCAGAATGGAGAAAGCACCGCTGTTGGAGGTTAAACCGCTCAAGCCCGTGATTTTCGCCCCGGTGCCGCCCAGAGCGATGTTGGCCTCGTTTGAGGTGATGGCCACTTGCGATGGGAAGTCGAGTTCGCCACCGTCGAGCGCGTTCCAGGTGCCGCCGGTCAAGGTCCCGCCTGTGAACTGGGCGAACGATGCGTTGTAGAAGAAGAGTCTTCCCGAGTCCACCTCCACGGTGCCCGTATTGATCACTGAGGACGGCTGGGCGATCGCGATGGACGACACGCCGGTGCCGGCTGTCTTCTGCAATATGCCCATGATGTCGAGGACGTTGGTGCCTTCGCCGCAGGTGATCGAGCCGTCTCCGTCGATCAGGTAAGAAGCGCCGGGTTCGATCACGACAGAAGAGGTGAAACCGCCGCCTTCGTCGAACTCGAAATCTCCGTTGCCGGTTTCAATGATCGTTCCGTAATTGAATAGCGTCCCGTCGTCAAAGAAGTGGGGCGAGCCTGCGCCATAAACAGAGTTGGTAGCCAGGTTGATCGTGCCGGTATTGGTCACGTTGCCGAGGGCAACATTCATTCCGCCGCCGGCCCATTGAAAGAGGTTGCCGGGGAAGTCGAGAGTCAGGCCGCCGAGCGGTACCACGATTGTGCCAAAATCCATCAGGACCTCGCCGGTTCCCGACCCGGTGAGTGTTCCGCCGTACGTCACGGTCTGGTTTGCAATGTCGGCGATAGCGCCTGCTTCGACATTGAACGTCGCACCGCCCTGGAATGTGCCACTCTGGATATTGACGCGCGCATTCTCGCCGATATTGAAGGTCGTCCCAGCCGTGAATGTGCCTCCGGGACTGTAGTTGAGCACCATGCCGGGAGGAAACTGTGGGACGTCAATCACCGCATCGGTTCCGGTAGAAGGCAGCCCGCTCAGCGTGCCGCTGCCGATTTGCACGCTCGATCCGGCGCCGGTGACCGATAAGGTGGTTGAAGCTGCTGAAAACGAGGTTGGCGCCGGCACTACAAGAGTACCGCCGCCGCTGACCGCGAACTTCGAGCCGTCGGCGTCGGTGAGGTCGGAAAGGCTGATCAACCCGCCACCGGCAATAATCGTCGAGCTAAGAGCGTCGGCGAGGCCGGAGAGACTGGTGGACCCGCCGGTGACGGTGAGGCTTCCTCCCGTGAAAGTCGTCCAGGCGTTCGCTACCTGAGCGTCGCTGCCGTCGAGCGTGACGCTGACACCGCTCAGGGTCGTCAAGCCTGGGTCGAGCAGGCTGCTGCCGCCGGTGTCGGTGATGAGGATGCCCTGGGTGCTCGTGAGCGTGGAGAGCCCAGCCAGGTTGACTTTACCGCCATCGGTGGCATCGATCTTCCAGTAACCCGACTGCGTGAGGGTGGCCAGCGCGGAGACATCGAGCACACTGCTTGCGCCGTCAGCCTGAAACGTGTTTTCGTCGGATGAAAACGACGTCAGGTTCGGCAGGCTCAGGGTCGAGCCGCTTTGAGCGTACAAACTCGCACCGGAGATCGTCGTTGCGCCCGTGACCGTCAGGGTGGTCCTTGACCCGGTGCTCGTCAGCGAGCCGCCAGTCATCGACAGCCCGCCGCTGAGCGTCGAGCCCGCCGCCACCGAGAGGGAGCCCCCGCTAATCGAGAGCGGGTCGGTGCTCATAAGCGAGTGCACCGACTGCGTGCCGGATGTGATCTGGATCGTGGGGCTGCCGCCGAGGTTGATTGTCACGTCGTCTTTTGACCCGGGCACGGCATCGCCGGACCAGTTGCCGGCGAGCGTCCAGGTCTTGCCATCGGCGGCTCCCGTCCAGGCGATATTGGAAAGCAGGGTCCGAGGCTCAAGCGCGTCGAGCGCCAACCGCAGACGGCGGCGGCGACGGCGCGAAGACGCGCTCTCTCCAGAACGAGTGGTGAAAGGGCGCGAATCCCACATGGTAGTCACCCTCATGAGCCCGGCACCGTTTCGTGCCTGGGCGATTGCCGGCCCGATTGATTTGAAGACGTCTGGTCGTGAGCGCACGCCGCAATGAGCCGAAAACGTTTCGAGCCACGCCGCGAATCGGGGCCGACAGGCTCGGTAGGCGAACGAGGTCATGCTTTCAGACAAGATTTGTCGAAAAAAAACAGAGGCGCACCCTTTGGGTGCATGGATGTCTGCGTTAGGATGGGGTGTAAGGCATTCGCGGGTAAGGCAATCAGTGCGAGGGGAACGGTTGTCTGAACCGCGCCTTCGGATTTGTGGAGCGGCGAAGCGGGCGGGATCACAATGAGCGGTGAAACGACTGCGGAGGTTCGTGATCTGATCGAGCGGCTGCGCGCGGAGACGATTCGGCGCGGCGGGCGCTCCTGGAGCGGGTCTATCACCGGCTGTGTCGGATCGCTAACGCGACGCTGCGGGTGGAGTTTGCCCGTCTTGGCGACCGGCACGAGCTCAACAGCGTGGTCGACGAAGCCTGGATGCGGCTCATGGATGCGCTTGAGACAACTCCGCTTGCGTCGCCGGAAGAGTTTTTTAGCTTGATGTTCCGCAAGGTCCGGCACGTGTTGCTCGACCTGGCGAGGCGGCAGACCCGTGAGGATGCACGGTTCGTTCACGGACCGAACGGAGCAGGGTTTTCAACGTCGATGCCCCGGTTCGAGCCCGACGATACCACCAATGATCCCGCCCGGCTGGCGTTCTGGACCGAGTTTCACGAGGAGGTTGCGAGCCTTCCCGAGTCGGAACGGAGTGTCTTCGATTTCCACTACTACGCCGAGCTGCCTCAAGCTGAGATTGCCCAGCTCTTGAACATGCACCCGAAGCAGGTCAGCCGGCTGTGGTTGGCGGCGACCGAGAAACTGGCACGCTGGTTAGAAGGTGTCGAGGGTTTGCGTCCATGACTTCCGGCGGCGGCGGGGACCGGCCAGACGCCAATCCGAGCCCGATCACGGTGCCTGCGGCACCCGCGCTGGCAGTGGACGCTGATCCCGATGCCTGCGGCGGGGATGAGCGGCTGCTCGACGCGCTGGCGGAGTGGGATGAAGGTTACCGGCGCGGAGAGGACCGGCCGGTTGATTCGCTCCTGATCGGTGAAGCGGCGCTGGTCGAAGACCTGCGCGCTCGAATCGAGCGCCGGAAGCGGTTGTATGCCGTGCTCGCGCTGCCGGATACGGTGCCGGATCGGCCCGGCCCGGCGGGCGCGTCCCTGCCGGCGTTTCCGGGTTACGAGACCGAGAGCATCATCGGCCACGGCGGAATGGGCGTTGTTTACCGGGCGCGCGACTTGAAGCTCAATCGGGTGGTTGCGATCAAGACGATCGCCGCGGCCGGGCATGCTTCGCGCACACAGGTTGCCCGCTTCCTGGCCGAAGCCGAGGCGGTTGCCCGGCTCAAGCACCCGAATGTGATTCCGATTCACGCGATCGGAGAGCACGAGGGTCGGCCGTTTTACACGCTCGAGTTTGCGGCCGGGGGAAGCCTCGCCGATCGTCTCGCGCAAGGGCCGATGGCGGCTGCGCGGTCGGCCGAGCTGATCGAAACGCTCGCTCTGGCGGTGCATGCTGCTCATCAGGCCGGGATCGTGCACCGCGATCTGAAGCCGAGCAATGTTCTCTTGACGGCCGAGGGCATTCCCAAGATCAGCGACTTCGGCGTGGCCAAATTGCTGGATAGCGAAGCGGCGCGGACGCTTTCCGGCGAGGCACTCGGCACGCCCAGCTACATGGCGCCCGAACAGGCGGAGGGTCGATCGAAGGGGGTCGGCCCCGCAGCCGATGTCTATGCGCTGGGCGCGATCCTGTACCAGACCCTGACGGGCAAGCCGCCGTTCTTGGGGGAGTCAGCGATCGAGACGCTCAAGCTGGTGGCCTCGGCCGAAGTTGTGCCACCCAAGAGGCTGCGGCCGGATGTGCCTCGCGACCTCGAAACGATCTGCCTTGTGTGCCTGGAGAAAGCGCCTGAGAAACGGTATCGGACCGCGGCAGAGCTTGCCCGTGACCTGCGGCGATTTCTCGCCCGCGAGCCGATCCGCGCGGAGGATTGGCCCGGTGCGGAGGCTTTCGAAGTGGGCGCGGCGCCATCCGTGGCAGTCGGCCCTCGTGGGAATCACGCTCGCGGGTCTGGTTGCATTCATCGCCCTCTCTTCGCGCTACAATGCGTCGCTCAGGGCCGAAAACCTGCGAACGGAATCGAAGGCCGAGGAAGCGAGGCGCAACTACCGCGAAGCTCGTGCGACGATCCAGCGGATGATCGCCCGGCTCGACGACGGGCGAGTTGCCGGCTCGCCCCGGCTCATCGACCTGCGCCGTGACCTGGGAGAGGACTGCGCTCGATTTCTACGACCGAATCCTTGGTCAGGTGGACTCGAGCGATGCAATCGTGCTTGCGGATACGATCCGGGCGCTCGTGGACGCGTCGCACATGCAGTACTTGCTTGGCCGCATGGCTCCAGGCGAAAAATCGGCTCGACGAGCACTGCAACTGATTGGCGACCTGCGCGCTTCAGGAAGCGACGAGCGGGAATGCCTTGGACTGGAAGTGGGCTGCCTGATGACGCTGGGCGTTTGCGTCGATGTTCCCGGACGCCGGGACGAAGCGCTTGCCATTTTTGAGCGCGTGGTTCCGCTGGCCCAGCGGCTTGCGCGCGCCAGAACGACTCGCCGGCCTCGATCGAGCTGCTCGCTTCGTGCCATAACAGCCTTGCGAGCACGCTGGGGCGAGAACGCTTTGAGGAGGCCAAGGCCGAATACAACAAGGCCATCAAACTGAGAGAACGCCCCGATGTGCTGGCGGTCCCGGGCACGAGGAACAAGCTGGCCCAGAGCGTGGTGAACCTGGGCGTGATCTACTGGAAAGAACGCGATTATCCCCAAGCCGAGAAGAGCTTCCGCAAGGCGGAGGAGCTCTTGCTCGCACCCGGGGGGAAAGGGGGTCACGCCGCGGCGCGCGAAGCCTCGATCGCGCTGGGCCAGATCGCGGTCAACTGGGTCGGTGTGCTATGGGAGCTCAAGAAGCCCGAACAGGCCGTCGCGCGAGCAGACGCGGCGATCGAACGGCTCGAAGGCTACAGGCGGATCGAGCCGAACGATCAGGTCGCGCGCGATTTGTGCCTGAAGCTGCATGGAAATCGCGGTCAGGCCCTGGCGGCGCTGGGGAAATATCGCGAGGCGGCCGCCGATTGGGGCAAGGTGGTCGAGCTGTCGGGCGATCCCGTGCCCGCGTTTCATCGGATTGTGCTGGCGATGACGCTCCTCAAGGCCGGCGAGCCCGATCAGGCGGTGGCCCAGGCCCGTCTCGCGCGAGAATCGAAGGCGCAAACCGGCGAGGACCTTTACAACATCGGCTGCTTCTTTTGCCGGGCTGCCGTGGCCTTGAAATCGGACGAGCGAGGCTCAAGCGACGAACGACGATCGCAGCAGATCGAGTCGTTTCTTGCCGAGGCGCTTGCTGCGCTACAAAAGGCCGCGGCCACGGGATTCTTCCGCGACCCGGCGATGCGCGAGCAAGCCCAAAAAGACACAGACCTGGATATTCTCCGCGACCGCGCCGAGTTCCGGCGGCTCGTGGGGGCGAATCCTCCGGGTTGAGATCTTGCGGAGGAGACCACTTACTGGAACGACCTCAGTGCGCCGATCAAGGCGCTGGCGGCCCGATCGGTTGCGCGTGCCGCGACCTGATCGCCCTGGTTGGTCGCGATCAGGATGGCGAAATTCCGGGCGGGTGCAAGCCAGATGACCGCGTACCAGGATGTGTTGCTGCCGGCGTGGTTGAGCGCGGCTCCGCCGGCCCAGGATCGCTCGGCGACAATCCAGCCTCCGGCGTATTCGCAGGATGGCGGCGGTGTGTGCAAGGTCTTGAGCGTCGCCGGCTTCAAGAGTTTGGAGCTATCGTGCTCGCCTGCCAGATGGAGCGCGGCAAACTTCGCCCAATCGGGAACCGAACAGTGGACGGTGCCCGCCGGGCCCAGAGAGGGGGCGTTGTCCGCCTGGGATGGTTTCACGTCGCGGCCTTCGAGCCGGTGGCCCCAGGGTTCGATCACGGCGCCCGGGCGCCCCGGCGTACCGAACCCCGCAGAAGACATTTGCAGCGGCTCGAACAGCCGCTTGGCCATCAGATTCTCCCAGGATTCGCCCGTCACCTGCTCGGCCATGAGGCCGGCCAGCGCATAGCCGACGTTCGAGTAAGAGTAAGTTGACCCCGGCTTCGTCTGCGGTGCTTGTTGCAGCATGCTGGTCATCAGAGCATGCCGCGCCTGCGTTGTCGTCTGGCCGGGCAGGTTCCACCACGGTCCGTCGTGCGGCAGGCCGGCGCGGTGCGTGAGCAAATGCGAAAGCTTCGCTTCCTGAAACTGCGGGTGAAACTGGTCCGCGCTCTCGGGAAAGATCTCCTTGAAAGTCGACTTCCACGAGAGCTTGCCCTCTTCGACAAGCGAGCCGATCATGGTTGCGGTCATTGCTTTGGTGCACGAGCCCAGGTGCATCTGGTCGGTGACCTGGATCGGCTGGGACGAGCCGATCTTGCGGATTCCTAGGGCGCCGATAGCCGCCAGTCTCGCGCCGAAGGAGATGGCGCCGATCAATCCCGGAAGATGGTGCTCGTCGCGAATCGGCCCCAGCACGTCTTCAACCCGGGAGTCGCTTTGCAACGATTGATCGGTCGGGGCTGTGCTCTTCTTCTTTTTGGTCTTTGTCGACCGTTTTGACGGTGCCTGGGCCAGGGCCGTGCTCGAGTAAGCCAGAACTCCGCCGCCGGCCAGTGCTTTGAGAGCGTCTCGACGATTGATCATGGGTGCGTCGACTTTTAGATTTGATCGCCTCGGGTTGGGTCTACACTCTTAGTGTAGGCATGCGTTTTCGCGGATGCAACTTTGCCTGCGGCAGATTGGCCCGATCCCGTTCTGCCGCTGTCGCGGATTCGTGCGAGATCAGCCACTCTTTGCGGTCCAATCCGCCGCCGTAGCCGGTGAGTGTGCCGTTGGCGCCGATCACGCGGTGGCAAGGTACGATGATTCCAATCGGGTTTCGTCCGTTGGCTGCGCCGACGGCGCGAGAGGCTCCCGGGCGGCCGATGCGCCTTGCCAGCTCGGCGTAGCTCATGGTCGTTCCGTACGGAATCGTCAGCAAACCCTTCCACACCTGCTTTTGAAACGGCGTGCCGGCCATGTAAAGAGGTAGATCGAACGTTTGCAGATCGCCTTCGAAGTAGGCGTCAAGCTGCTCGCGCGCCAGCCGCAGCGCTTTATCATCGCGCAGCCAATCCGGATCTGGGCCCGGCGCCGGCTTACCTCCTTGCAGGGCCATGTTCAGCCCGCTCAACATGCCGCGCTCGGACGTGAGCAACAGCTCGCCCACCGGGCTCATATAAATGCTGTAGTAGACCTGGGTGTTCGATTCGGTCATCGAGGCTCTCCTGTCGGTTCCAAAAGGTGCTGGGATTCCCAAAGATACATGGCTGCGTAGGCCCGCCAGGGGCGCCAGGCTTCGGCTCGCCGGCGAAGCTGTTGCGGTGATTTCGCGCCGGCGGCCCTGAGCAAGACCAGATCGCCGGCGGGGAACGCGTCGGGCCAGCGCAGTGCCGCGCATGGCGATGTACTGGGCGGTCCAGTCGCCGATTCCCGGGAAAGCCTGCAATGCGAGGGCTGTTGCAACAGGATCGGCGCCGGCCTCCAGATCGAGCTCGCGGCGGATGACCGCCTGGGCGATCGAGCGGATGCTTACGGCACGCGGCGCTGCAATGCCGAGTGAGGTGATCTCGGCCGCCGGGGCATCGGCGATTCGCGCAGCCGCAGGGCTCAGGCGGTCCAGGCCTGCGAATGGCGTTTCGACGAGCTCGCCATATCGGGCTGCAAGCCTGCCGGCGAGTGTTGTGGCGGCACGGACCGAGACGCGCTGACCGAGGATGGCGCGCACCGTGAGCTCGAAACCGTCAAACGCTCCGGGAACGCGCAGCCCCGCACACCGCGGAACCAGGGCGCGAACCGCTCGTCCGAGGCAAGGTGCGAGGCGATCACGTCGGGTCTGGCACTCAGGTCGAACAGGTTCTTGAGCCGTGACAGGATCTCCGGCAGAGCCGGCATCAGCGAGGTGGCGATCTCGACGGAGAGCGCATCGCGACCGGCGATCGGCTCGACCTTCAACCAGCCGCGGTGTTTGCCCACCGCGGCGGTGCGCAGGTACGCTTGACCGACGACCTGCTCGACCCCGGCGGTGGCCCGGCCGTTCAAGAATCGGAGCAACGAAGCCCAGTAGAGCGGTGGCCGATACGCAAGCGTCAGCCGCACCCGCTCGCCGGTACTGGGCCTGGCCAGGCGCCGGAGGTCAGTCGGTGTGAGCCGGTAGTGCGAGCGAAACAACGCATTGAAACGACGGACACTCTCAAAGCCGCTGGCGAAGGCAACCTGGATGATGGGCAGGCTGGACTCGGAGAGCAATTGCTTGGCCAGGAGCAGCCGCTGGGTCTGGGCCAGCTCAATCGGCGACACGCCGAACTCTTGCTTGACGGCGCGCCTGAGCTGACGGGCGCTCAAGCCGAGATTACCGGCCAGCTCGTCCAGGCTTCCTCCGTCATTCAGGGCACCGGCCTCGATCCGGCGGGCCGCCGCCTGGGCCGTGCGGCGGACTGCATCGACCGGCGCGTGCCCGGGCGCCAGCTCAGGCCGGCAACGCAGGCAGGGACGAAAGCCGTCGCGCTCGGCCAGAGCCCGGTTTGCGTAGAAACGGCAGCGATCGCGGGCGGGACAGCGGGCCGTGCAGATCGGCCGGCAATAGATCCGCGTCGACGTCACCCCGACGAAGAACAGGCCGTCAAACCGCGCGTCACGTGCGGCCAATGCCCGGTAGCGAATCTCGTCGTCAGGGTGCATGGGTGTAGCAGTTGTCAGTTGTCACGTGTCCGGGGCGCTTGGCGGTCTTGTTCCGCGTCTACTCAGCTTGGGATAGTTTATACCCGAGGCCGTGGCGAGTCTGGCCATTTTCGGACATCGAGATGAAATACCAGAGGGATGCACAGAAAGGCTTTCGGGCGGAAGCCAAGGTATGGAGCCATCGTCTACCCGTGCAACCAGTGAGGGTGCGGTAGGTGCTCTTCCAGAAAGCGATGAATGCGTGCCGAGGGGAGGTCGTCGGGGTATCCGGGCGAGTAGTCGACGAAGGGGTTCGGACTGGTACCGCTGGCGGAAGGCCAAAGCCCAAAACGGGATGGCCAGTTCGAATAGGAGCTGCCGCCAAAAGATCCGCCGACGAGATGCGCTCCCCCGCCACCGAACGAAGCCCGGCCGCCCGCGTGCCCTCCGCCCCCGCCGTGTCCGCCTCCTCCGTGTCCCGCCGCCGCCGTGAGCGTAGACCTGGTTCGCACTTGAGGAGATTGAAAGCAAGACGACCAGGACGGCCGTCATCCGTTTGCGCCTTGAAGTGAGGTACATCCTTGTCCCTTTCTTGTGGAGATACGGCTCAGCCATGAGCCGGGTAGCAATACACGGTGTTACGCTGCGCCGCGGAAGGAGGTTCGCGCGGGGGAAAGGCGTTTTCTGCTCCAACGACGCGGAGCGTCGGGGAGAGCATTCCCACGCGGAGCATGGGAACGAGGAAAGGCCGGCTGTCTTGCCCTGCGGGGTAGCGGCTTGCCGTTGACGTTGTCGTCCGTTACAACTCGCTTCTGCTCGAAGTCGTGAAGTTGTTTCCGACCTGTTCCCCAGCTATGACGAGAGTGCTCGCCATGGGACGGACGAAACCAGCGCGTTCGGCAGACACGAAGGTCGTGCGGGCGGCGATCCATCCAGCGATCGGCATCGCCCGCGTGGGCAACAGCGAGAAGGGGTTTTTCATCGGGCCAGAGGTGACCGATCCACTTCCGGTCACGCCCGGGTTCGCCAAGGATTCCACCGGAGCGCTCAAGCGCGAAGCGGCCCGATTTCGAGTGTTCGGTTACAACGCCGCGGGCGAGGCGGTCGTGGAGCTGACGGCCGACAACGCCGACATCGAATGGACCGTGCAAGTCGCAAACAAGAAGGCTGCGTGGTATCAGTTCCAGCTTGCGATGGACATTCCCGAAGCGGATTCGGCGCCCACGTCAAACTTGCGTAATGCTCAAGAGCCAGATCGGTCCAAGCTGGCGATCACGCCCAAGGCTCGGTCGATCACAGGGGTGAAGAAGTCCGGCCGGAAGTACTGGTTTGACGATGGGAAGTTTCTCGACACGGCAGTCTACCTGGGAGAGATTCGCACGGACGAAAAAGGCCGGTTGATCTTCCTGGGCGGCCACGGGGTTTCGGCTTCGGCCGCGGGCAAGCCGGCCAAGGATTTCGCCAACAACGACGGCTGGCATGATGATGTCTCGGACGGACCCGTCACGGCCGTGGTGCAGCTCGCCGGCCGGCCCGTTCCAGTCGAGCCGGCGTGGGTGGTGGTTGCGCCGCCGAATTATGCACCGACTTGCACGGGTTGCGAACGATGTATGACTTGCTCACGGACGTCTATATCCAGGCGGGATGGCTTCCGTCTCCTGCACAGGTGTCGTTCACTCACGATGTTTACCCGATCCTGCGGCGGCTCACGCGGCTCCAGTGGGTAAATCAGGGGTTTGCCGCCCAGTTCGGCTGGGGCGCGCCCAATGATTTCCTGGCGCCTGAATACCTCGCGCGGCTGGCAAGCTCCGGTTCCGAGTTTGCCGAGCTTCGCCGGGAAATCTTCAACGTGTTTCGCAAGTTCGACCGGGACGGCATGTCGCCGGTTCCCTGGCCGTGGATCTACGGCGACGCGATGGATATCAAGGCGGTGTCGGTGCGGCAGCACATCGAACTCACGGCGACGCAGATGCGCCTGCTGGCGAAGTGGGCTGGCGGGAGCTTTGACGAGGACTTCGATCCGGCGGCGCAGCCGCCGCGAACGCTGGAGGAATTGCCGGTCGCCGCGCAACCGGCGATGCTCGATCGGGCCGCTCTGACGTTTTGCCTGGCGGACGCATTTCACCCGGGGTGCGAGATGACCTGGCCCGTTCGCCATTCCACGATGTATACGGCGCCGTTTCGCATCCGCCATCGAAGGGCGGACGACCCGGAGCCACCGCTGGGCCCGATTCTCACTCCGGAAAACGTCGTGACCGTGGGCGGACCGCTCTATGCCCAAGGTCCGGGCGGGCTCTCGCGGTGGATGGCCGTGCCGTGGCAGACGGACACGGCGAGCTGCCTGGCTGGTTATGACACGACTTATGACATGCACCTGCCCACGTTCTGGCCGGCGCGTGTGCCGAACGATGTACTCAAGCTGGAAGATTATTTGATCGCGATCGACCCGGCGAAATCCCCCGAAGAGCGGGAGGCGGCGTTTCAGCGGCGCGCGAATTGGCTGCGGGGCCTTGGGGTGCCGTACACCGTGGCGATCAACAACATGGTGACGGAATTCGGGAAGCTGGGCGTGGTCGAGGCCCGGCCCGGCGTCAAGGACGATGATAAGTTCCCGCCCGTGATGCTGGTGGAATCGAAGCCCGACCTGCCAGAGCCGGCGCAGGCCCAAGCTGTCACCGCCTCGATCGACACCCGAGCAACGGGACCTTTGCCCGAGGGGGGCGAGGCGGCGCTGCCGCTGATCACAAAAGTGCACCGATTCCCGTTCGGGATTCGACCGCGCGGCGCTGGTTCAGTCTGAGCGGGAAGCGGGTCATTGGAATTTGGGACGTATTTGCACATTTGATGTTGTGGTTGCTGGCGCGGGGCCGGCGGGTGCTGCTGCTGCCGCTGTTCTGGCGCGGTCTGGCCGTCGCGTGCTGCTCGCGGGCGCGGGTGACGGGCAGAGGAAACACGTCGGCGAGTCGCTGCCTCCGGCCGCTCGGCCGCTCTTGCACGCGCTGGGCGTCCTGGACAAGATTCGCAATGATGGGCACCTTGCGTGTACCGGAAGCCTCTCGGTGTGGGGCAGCCCGGACGTTCGGTGCGTCGAGTTCATCTTCGATCCCAACGGCGGTGGTTGGATTCTCGACCGACCGATGTTCGACGCCGCGCTGGTAGAAGCCGCGCGGGCCGCGGGAGTCGAGGTGTGTGCTGATCTTGTAGGGCGTGTTCGGAGACAGAGATCAGGGCGCTGGCGTGTGGGGGTCGAGGGCGCACGCTCCGGCGAATATGAGATTGACTGCCGCTGGATCATCGACTCGAGCGGCCGCCGGGCCGCCATCGCGCGGCAACTGGGCGCGAAACTGCGTGTGCGCGACCGACTGACCGCGTTCACGGCGGTGGCAGGATCGAGCAGACGACGGGACACGGAGCGGCGCACGCTGGTGGAGGCCGTGGCCGACGGGTGGTGGTATACATCGCTCGTCCCGGGCGGCCGTCGGGTCTTCATGTATCTGACCGATGCGGACCTGGCGCCGCGAGGGATCACACGCGAGGCGCGTGTGTTCCGGTCGCTGATGGACCAAACGGCGTGCGTCGGGCCGTACTTCAGGGCGTTTGGCTACAAGCTCGAGAATTCCCCCAGGGCCAGCACAGCACGTACGGCACGGCTTGATCCACTGGCGGGTGACGGATGGGTGGCGGCCGGGGATGCGGCGCTGGCGCTTGACCCCCTGTCATCTCGGGGCCTTCTGACGGCGCTCTGGACTGGCAGCCGCTGCGGCGAGGCAGTGAACGCCTGCCTGAGCGGGGATCCGGATGCGATTGGTCGTTATGCGGGGTCTTTGGACGCGGCGTATATCGATTACCTGCGGGAGCAGGCTTCGCACTATTTGATGGAGGGGCGCTGGGCGGACCGGGTTTTTTGGGAGCGGCGCGGGAGGGGAACTGAGCGGCTGCGCGCGACTTCGGGGGGGCGAGTGTATAAGCTTGAGTCCTAATCGTACTCGTGCTCGTACTCGTACTCGTACTCGTATTCCTGATCCCAACGCGGCGGGGCCGCATCGCGGCTGCGCTGGGGATCAGGCGAGGTAGAACGGTTCCAGCAAGCACCGGGGCAGTCCAATGTCGATCACGGCGACTTCACCGGTGTAGGCCGGGGCACCCTGGGCGCTGAAGCCCAGCTTGGGCGCGGCGAAGGTTGCGGTTGCGCTGGCTCGAACGGCTGCGCCAGAGGTATGCCGGTATCGGCATCAAGTCCGGAGGGGAGATCGAGGGCCAAGACGGGCTTGCCGGCTGCGTTGATGGCGTCGATCACCGTGCGCAGCAGGCCCTCGACCGGCGCGATAAACCTGTACCCAGGAGGGCGTCGACGATCCAGTCGGCGTCAGCGAGGATTCCAGCGAGCGAGTCGTCTTGTTGTTGATCATCGAGCCACGCGGACTGGTCGACTCCGGATTTCTGAAGGATCGCCCAGTGCATGGCGGGGTCTCCGGAAAGGAGTTTGCTCTGGGCAAACCACAAGACGCGGACGGAGAATCGCCAGCCGTCGAGATGACGTGCGAGCACGGCGCCGTCGCCGCCGTTGTTACCGGGCCCGCAGAGCACCAGCACTTTGGGTGGATGTGCAGGACCGCGGGCCACGTCGGGCGCAGTGCTTGGCGGGATCGGGTGAAAGAGGGCGTCCGCCGGCAGTCGGTGGCATTGCACCACACAGCTCGGCGAGCCAAGCGGCGGCGCCGCGGCCGGCGTTCTCCATCAGGAGCGTCGTGGGCAAGCCAAGAGTCTCGGCGGCCTGGACGTCGAGGTGGCGGAGTTCGTGGCGCGACAAGGGGCGGATTCGGGGGGTCATTGGGTTGTCTTTTCTGAATGATCACGCGGTTTAAGGTATTGGAGGGAAAGGGACGATTGGATCGCTTTGATACTCTTGTGAGCGCGTCGCCTGGGTCGGGACTGCGGAGGATTCAAGTCGCACGCGATCAGGCGATGGGAGCCGGGTCGAACAGCACCACCTAGCATCCCAGCATGGCTTTGGTAAGGTTGATCAAAGATGATCAATGCTTGCGGAGGCGGTTGAGTGACCGGGTTTCTGGATCATCTCAGGATCTGTGATGGCGATCGGGCATTGCTGGATCGAAGCTGAGCATGGAATCTCCACGCTGGAACATCATCACGCCGTCTCAGTACGAGTGGGAGCGGCGTGGCCTGGATTTTATCAAAACGGGTCTCCCCGACCATGATCCGTACCGAGCTTGGGCCAACTTCGAGTTCCAGACCGATGACGGCGCCATTTATGAAGTCGATCTGCTTGTCTTGACCAAGCAAGGATTCTGGCTCGTCGAGTGCAAAGCGTGGGGCGGTCGCATCTCGGGCGACACAGGCACGTGGACCCGTTCGCAGGACGGCAAGATTCGCTCGGAAGACAACCCTGTGCTTCTGGCCAATCGCAAGGCGAAGGCCCTTTCGTCGCTGCTCAAGGGCCAGCCTGCTGCCGGCAAGGTTCGTCTTCCCTGGCTCGACGCCCTCGTCTTTCTTTCCGCCGATGATGTTCAGTGCGAGCTCACCGGCAACGCCCGCAACCGAGTGCTCCTCAAGGATCGTTCCAAGACCGAGACGCGACCCGAGCAGAAGGGCATCCTCGCCGCCCTCATCAATCGGGAAGGTCCCGGGATTGACCGCGATCCTCGTGACGTTATTGACATCAGGGTGGCGAAGGCTCTCTCCCGCGCGATGGAACAGGTGGGCATTCGACCGTCACAGCGCTCGCGACGAGTCGGCGACTACATCCTCGGCGACTTGATTCTTCGACGGACCGGGGTATCAGGACCGCCTCGCCAAGCACGCGTCGTTCGACAACGTGTTCTGCCTGGTGCGGCAGTACACGGTCGCCGAAGCCTCGATCGGAAGAGGGCCGCCAGCGACGCAAGCGGGCGGCGGCTCGTGAGTTCCAGATCATCCAGACGCTCGATCACCCGAACATACTGCCGGTTCTGGATTACAAGGAGCACGAGCTTGGCCCGGCGCTCTTGTTCCGCTACCTCGATCCGGATGCGGTTCGGTTCGATCATTATCTGGCCACGCAGGCCACAAACTCGACTCCGGGCAGCGACTCGAGCTCTTACGGCAAATTGCCGACGCCATTCGATACGCCCATCGCAAACGGGTGATTCATCGTTCGCTGGGTCCGCAAAGCATCCTCGTTTCCGAGACGTCTCGGTCATCGCTGCCGCGGCTTCAGGTTTACAACTGGCAGGTCGGCGTTCGAGAAAGCGCGTCCGCATCGGGGCGAGTGACCAACATCGAAGATCTGGTCGAGGCACAATCGCTCGTTTATATGTCCCCGGAAGCGCTGTCCGATTCCCGCAAGGTGACCGAAGCATCGGACGTGTTTTCGCTGGGGGCGATCGCCTTTCACTTATTCGCCTCGCGGCCACCGGCCAGCAACCCCACGGAACTCGCCAAGATTCTGCGGGACCAGAAGGGCCTCAGTATCTCATCCGTCCTGGACGGTGCCGGATCCAAGCTGGAAGAACTGATTCAGTGGAGCACGCACCCGGACGTGCTCACCCGCATCGGATCCGTCGAAGATTTTCTGACGCTCCTCGATGAAGTCGAGGACGAGCTCACCGCTCCCAAGGAAGCAGTCGTCAACGACCCGCTCCAGGCCAAGCAAGGCGACCGACTGCCGCAAGGATTCGTCGTCAGGCGAGAGCTTGGTCAGGGGGCCACGGCCAAAGCCCTGCTCGTCACGAAGGACGACAAGGAGTTCGTTCTCAAGGTGGCCTTGAACGAGGATGATAACGCCCGGCTCCACGAGGAAGCCGAAGCCTTGCGGTCGATCCACAGCGAGTTCATCGTCGCCATCGAACAAGAACTCAAAATGGACGGCAGAACCGTGCTGGTTCTGCAAAAGGCCGGAGACCAGACGCTCGCGGCACTACTGGCCAAGGAAGGCGTGCCGAGTCTCGACTTGCTTTCCCGCTATGGTGACGACCTGCTCTCGGCTCTCGCCTCGCTGGAGAGGCACGGCGTCGTGCATCGGGACATCAAACCGGACAACATCGGTATCCGTTCGCTCACCAAGCAGCGGAATCAGCTCATCCTCTTCGATTTTTCGCTGGTCCGTGCTCCGCTCGAGAACCTGAGCGTCGGCACGGAAGGCTACCGCGACCCGTTCTTGAAGCTGCGCAAACCGCCTCGGTGGGACCTGGCAGCCGAACGTTATTCGGCGGCGGTCACGCTTTACGAGATGACTCTCGGCCACGGTGTAATGCCGCTGTGGGGCAGCGACAAATCCGATCCCGCTCTGACCAACGACAAACTGGTGATCGATGCCGAGAAGTTCGATCCCAGCGCGCGGGACGGGCTGGCTCAATTCTTCGGCAAGGCATTGCACCGGGAACCCGAGCAGCGGTTCGGCAACGCCTATGACATGCAGACGGCGTGGCGGCAGGTCTTCAAAGAGGCCGAGCAGCGGAAGTTCACCACGGCAGCCGGTGAGGAGATCGTCCTGGGCGTCTCGCTCGAGCAAGCCACGCTCGGCACTCCGGTGTCGGCCCTGGGATTGTCGACTCGTGCCCGCAATGCGCTGGAGCGGGCCAACGTCATCACGGTGCGCGACCTGCTGAACTTTCCCATCGGCGAGATCCACTTGATGAAAGGCGTGGGCAACCAGACCCGCCAGGAGATCATTCGCTTCGTCGGCGAATTGCGGGAGAAGTTTCCGAACATCGAGGCGACCAAGTCCGATGACCAAGCGGCTCTGGACGTGCTCGCGGGACCGCCGAGCCTGGAAGTGCTGCATCATCGCATCGTTGGCTTTCGCAACCCGAAACGCGATGCCGAGTGGAAGATCCGGGCCGGGTTCCTGGGCGTGACGGCACCGGAGAGTCAACCGGCGGGCCAGTGGCCAAGCCAGACCGATGTCGCCGAGAGTCTGCTCGTCACTCGGGCAAGGATCGGCCAGGTCTTGTCAGGCGATCGAAGTCGCTGGAGCAAGGACCCCCTGGTCACGGCCTTCCGCCACGAACTGTGCGAACAAATCCAGCGGCTCGGCGGCGTCGTCACGATTGCCGAGATCATCGACCTCACGATCCTGTTACGTCCCGCCGCCAATACGATGGAAACGTCCCGCCAGCAGCGTATTGCCTCTGCCGTGGCGCGGGCCGCGGTCGAAACCGAAGACATGATGGCCCAGCGACGTTTCCAGATGCGGCGAGTCGCCGGAAAGATCGTCATCGCCTGCTCCCAGGAGCTGGCCGATCTATGCGGAGAAGCTGGGGCAGGTCGCCGATCAACTTGCGAAGGCCGATCCGCTGGCTTCACCCATCCGGGTTTACCAGGAGCTTTACGAGGTTCAGCAACCGTCGCAGCCGCACGGATGCCAACCCTTCAGCAATGAGCGGCTCTTGAATCTGGCGGCGGCGATGAGCCAGAAGGCTGCGGTGTCGTCTCGCCAGGAGGTCTATCCGCCGCGGCATGGCCGCGGAACGGGCGCTGCGACTGGGAATCGGGGCGCTCAGCGGCCTGGGGGTGGGCGAGACAGAAAAAGGTTTCAGCGTCGAACAGATCCGAGAGCGTGTCAAAAGCCGCTATCCGGAAGCCGAGCCGATTCCCGATCATCCCGAGCTCCAAGAGCTCCTGGAGAAGATTGGTTTTGAGGTCCGTTGGAATTCTCAGACATCGACTTACTACCGACCGATCAACGAAAGCCTTTTCACTTCGGGCTCGTCGGTCCCTCGCAGGCAATCCACGGCGACGAGTGCCCGACATGATCGAAGTTACGCCCGACGTGGCCGAGGCGCGTTCCTTCGAGGAGCGCCTGAAACACGCTTACGGCGACGGCGGGTTTCTCGTACTCACGGTGCGTCCCAGCCGAATGCGGTGGGCGGAAGCGGAGCTGCTCCGGAGGTTTGATCTGGAGCGGGTGTCGTTTGACGAATTGCTGTTCGATGTCCTGCGTGAAGAAGCGAAGGAACTGGATGTCGATTGGGCCATGATCGAACAGGCCGATGGTGCGGACACGTCCGGTCAGGACTGGAAGAACCTGATGCATCTCATGGCGGAGGGCCGGGCCGAAGATCGCGTCCAGTTTAGCCGGGCGGCACGCGCATTTGCTGCTGGTGCATCCGGGCCTGATCGCCCGCTACGACCTGATGCCGATTCTTGAAACGCTGCGGGACAAGGTGGGGCACGATGTGCCCTGTCCTGGCCTCTGGGTTCTCGTGGCCATGGATGAACAGAGTGGGATGCCGATCCTCGATCATGCGGAGATTCCGCTGGTCACGCCGGGTCAGAAGGCGAAGGTCTCCGAGGCGTGGGTTGATAATCGGCATCGGGGGAAGAACCAAACCACGAAAGACGCGAAACACACGAAAGAAAAGGCGGGGACATGAGGGATTCCGGGTTCCGCGAATGAATATCAAGACACTACTGCCGGAATTGCGGAAGCTCGTCGCGGAGTTGGCCGAGGATTTGCTCGCCCGCTCGACAAGCGATGCCACGATCGATTCTGGGTTGAGGGATGCGTTCCATCAGATCGAACGAGGGGGACGCACCGCTCAAGCTTTTGAAGTCTGGCGGGAAGATTACCTCGATCAAGTTGCCGTGGCGTGGGTGCTGGCTTGCGTGTTCGTGCGGTTCATGGAAGACAACCAGCTTATCGACGAGTGCTGGCTGGCCGGTGAGGGTGAGCGGCGGAAGCTGGCCGAGGACACGCACGAATTGTTCTTCCGCGAGCATCCGCACGACACGGACCGGGAGTATTTCCAGCACGTCTTCAAGGAGGTCGGGAAGATTCCCGCTGCCAAGGATTTGTTTGCCGAGGGGAAGACGCCGCTGTGGGCTGTGGCTCCTAGCGGCGATGCGGCGATGAAGCTGCTCAAGTTCTGGCGGGAGATCGATGCCGGAGTCGGGGCATCTGAAGCGGTCGTTCCAAGTCGAAAGCGGCGACACTCGCTTCCTGGGCGACCTTTATCAGGAACTCTCCGAGCGGGCCAAGAAGAAATTTGCTCTGCTGCAAACGCCGGTGTTCGTGGAAGAGTTCATTCTGGACCGTACCCTCACGCCTGCGATTGACGAGTTCGGGTTGGAAGAGGTCCGCATGATCGACCCGACCTGCGGATCGGGCCACTTCCTGCTCGGTGGGTTCGCCCGGCTTTTCGACTTGTGGAGTCAGCGGGAGAGCAACGAGATCAAGGCCGCTCAAAAAGCGCTCGATGGCGTTTGGGGCGTGGACATCAACCCGTTCGCCGTGGCGATTGCTCGATTTCGGTTGATCGTCGCCGCTGTGCAGGCATGTGGGATCAAGCGGTTGAAGGAAGCACCGGGCTGGAAGATCCACTTGGCCACTGGAGATAGCCTGCTCTGGGGTAGTCGCTGGAACGCAGACGGAACCAAACGGTCAGAAGCACGCTACCTCGACGAGTCGTGGGGACCTGACCTTTACGCCTGCGAAGACAAAGAGGGACTTCAACAGATTCTTGGTCAGCAGTACCACGCCGTAGTCGGAAACCCGCCATACATTCCCGCACACGACAAGACATTGAACAAGCTATACCGCGCCCGATACCCGAGCTGTAGCGGCAAATACTCATTGTGCGTGCCGTTCATCGAGCGTTTCTTCGAACTGGCGAATTCCAGCTTGCACAGTGGTCGAGCAGGTTATATGGGGTCGATCGTATCAAGCTCGTTCGCCAAGAATCAGTTTGGAAAGTCCCTCGTTCAGCGATACTTGCCGAAGTTGGACCTGACTCACGTTCTCGACACATCCGACGCCTACATTCCGGGCCATAACACGGCGACCTTAATTTTGTTCGGCCGCAATCGACGTCCAGTGATGGATTCGGTTCGGTGCGTCCTTGGAATTCGAGGTGAAAAAGGCGTGCCCCCTGCCCCCGCGACGGCGAAAGTCTGGACATCGATTCTCTCAACTCTTGATTCGCCAAACACTACGACCGATTTCATCAGTGTAAATGACTTGCAACGCAGTCTGCTCTCCAAGCACCCGTGGACGCTCCGCGGCGGCGGCATCTCCCAACTAAAGGAGAAGATTGACAATGCTGGCACGAGCAAGCTTCGCGAAAGTGCTCACGAGATAGGCGTCCTTGGGATGACAAATGCAGACGAAGTATTCTTGTGTTCCGGCGACACTCTCAGCAGGTTTGGCGTCGAAGTCGCACTGACACGAGTTGTACAGCCCGGCGAGTCCGCGCGAGATCGGACGCTCCTTCCCGGATCGCACTGCATATTCCCATATCTGACAGGAAAGCTTATTGACATTACGCATTTTGGCGGTGCCTTTAAGCGGCTTTGGCCATTTAGGACGACGCTTGGTAATCGCGCAACGTTTGATGGCGGAACCTATTTCTCTAGCGGCATTGCGTGGTGGAAGTGGCATCAAATTGCTCATCAGCGACTCAAGACCGCCGAGACTATTCTTTTTGCAGAAATTGCTACAGGGAATCACTTTGTTTATGTGGACCACGCGTGCGTGTTCAACCAGACTGGTCCGATTATCAAACTGAATGAGAAGGCAACTCGGCAAGATTTCTGTGGTTTGATTGCCGTTCTGAATAGCTCCACGTCGTGCCTATGGATGAAGGAAACTTGCCGCCCTAAAGGCGGCGACAATGTTGGAAAGGAAGGCGGGCGAGTCCGCAAGACGCCGTGGGACGAGAGATACGCGTTTTCGAGTAATCCAATTAAGTCGTTTCCGATTCCTGCGAATTGTCCGGCCAAGCTTGGAGAGAAACTGTGCAAAGTTGGAAAGGATATTGGGGATGTCCTGCGTCGCGTGGACGCTGCTTCAAGCGCGGGTGCGTTAGAAGAGCTCCGTCAAGAGTGTGAGATGCGACGGCGTAAAGCAATTTTCCTTCAGGAAGAGCTCGACTGGCACTGCTACTTTATCTACGGGTTGTTGCCGGATGATCGGTGTTATAAAGGCGATGGTATTTCCGAACTCGTCCTCGGTGAGCGGCCGTTTGAGATCGTCATGGCCCGGCGGATGGCGAAGGGAGAACTCGAATCTACTTGGTTCAAGCGGCATGGATCGACGCCGATTACCGAGTGTCCAGTTCATTGGCCTTCCGACTATCGCAAACTTATTGAAGATCGTATCAAGCTGATAGAGGCAAACAACGAGATTAGCCTTCTCGAGAGGCCGGAATATAAACGTCGTTGGAATGCGGAGTCTTGGGAGGGGCTGGTAAAGCGAGCTTTGAAGAAGCGACTTTTGGATAGGCTCGAAAATACGAACTTCCGCGAAGGTGCAAACCCGATTCTCATTTCCACGGCGCGAATGGCGGATGTTGCCAGCGGCGATGCGGAGTTCCTGCAACTCGGCACCTTGTATCGGCGCCGACCCGACTTCAACGTGGCCTCACTCGTGGCCGAATTGGTCGAGGGTGAATCGGTTCCGATCCTGCCGATCTTGCGGTACAAGCCCACTGGTCTGCGAAAGCGACAGCTCTGGGAACGCACGTGGGATTTGCAACGTCAACAAGATGCTGGGACGGGTGTGCGCGAAATCCCGCCTCCGCCGGAATTCAGAAAAGACGATTTTGCTGGCGATCAATGCTGGGGCCTGCGGGGCAAGCTCGATGTGCCGAAGGAGGCGCTGGGTGAGCTACCCGCATTGTTCCACCGAGAGCGACCCGACGCTGGTGGTGGGCTGGGCGGGGTGGAATCACCTTGAGCAGGCTACGGCCCTTGTGGCGTATTACGACGCCCGCAAGCGCGAAGGCTGGGACGCGAAGCGGCTCACACCCCTCTTGGCTGGGCTCGATCAGCTTTTGCCGTGGATTCATCAGTGGCATCCCGAGATCGATCCGGAATATGGGGAAACGGCGGGGCAGTCGTTTCAAACCGTGCTCGAACAGGACTGCGCATGAGCTGGGGCTGACGATTGAGGAGATTCGACGGTGGACGCCGCCTGAGAAACAGCGGAAGGGTCGAGCCGCCCGGAAGAGAAAAAGGTGTCAGCGGAAGAGTCGGAGAGCGAAGAATGACGTCCGCTGAACTCCAGGCCAAGCTCACGTAATTTTTGGCACTTCCGGCTGAAACGGAGTGGGTCAATTCAAAGAGGCCAAGAACAATTACGATTTTGACGACTCGGCAAATACTTCTCGGCACTCAGCAATGAGGCCAATATCAAAGGCCAGGAGTGGGGCTGGTTCGTCTTTGGTGTCAAGGACAAGCCGAGGCAGATCGTGGGCTCCTACTATCGACCGAGCCGCGTGCACCTCGACAGCCTCAAAGAAGAAGTCGCCAACCAAACGAGCGACCGGCCGAGCTTTCGAACCCGAACGCTGATCGCAAGAACGGATCTGGGCCTCTGGGATGTGATCGCTCTCGACAAGGTGCAAAAGGGTAAGCGGCTCTCGGATGACGAGTTCAAGTCGCTCAAGGGGGAAGAGGCTGATCGAAGGCCGACGTCCGAACCTATTCGTGTCTGCGGAGATTGCGGCCGCCACGGAGACGAAAGCCGAGTACATTAAGAGAAGGGCGTTCGACAAGGACCACTACAAGAAGATGGTGGTGGCTCACTTGGAGAAATTCGGCGAGGCGAAGCGGCAGGATATCGAGGTGCTGCTTCTCGACAAACTCTCAGACACGCTGGATGAGGCACAAAAGGTCAAGTACGTGGGAAATCTCCTTCAGGAGATGCGTCGCACCGGCGTCATCGAGCGAGCGCAGACGAAACGACGAGCCAAGTGGCGTTCAGCTAAACCACGGTCGAAATCGACGGATTAGCCGTCGATTTAGTCTAAGCGGCAGGAGGCCATTCTTCGCAAGACAAGTGGCTGTAATGGCTTGTGTATAGCTAAGGCGGACGACAATTCGCCTACATTCGAGTCGTTTTTAGCTTGACGCATGGACCGATCAAAGGAGCAAGCGATGACGATCACGGTCGAAGTCCCTGACGCGCTCCTGGAGGATCTCGCTACGAGTCCGGAGAAGCTGGGCCAGGAGATTCGTCTTGCTGCGGCGGTCCGCTTATACAGCCTCGGCCTGGTTTCGCAGGGGAAAGGCGCCGAGATCGCCAGTCTGAGCCGGTGCGACTTCATTCAGGCACTTGGAAGTGCCGAGGTTCCCGCCTGCCAGGTGACTTCCGAGGAGCTGACGGAGGAGGTGGAACGCGCCTACCAAGCGCATCGTCAACGCATCGCCACCTATCCTCCTGACCAGGGTCGGGCGGATTGACTTGGTCGATGCACAATAGGAGCCTGCGCGTGCCTCGTTATACGATCGATAACGTGTCCATTGGGGGCTTCCGCGGGCTGAGAGATCTCTCCCTCGACAATCTCGGTCTGAACAATCTGTTGGTAGGGCCAAACAACTGCGGGAAAACGAGCGTCCTCGTAGGCTGAGAGTCGTCGCGTGGCGAGCCGATCGAAGTGCGGGCGCAGAAACAAATTCGCGAGAAGGGCTGCGACCTTGCTGGGAAGTCAGGCTAAAGCCTAACCTACACTGGGAGATGGGCTAAAGGTTCTGACCCCAATCCTTCAGCGGCATGCGGTGGAGCGCGAAGAATGTACATCCAGAAACTCGTTATGGAGAACATACGGACTTTCGCTCGCACCGAGATGCACTTTGTTCATCCTGATTTGGAATTCCGCACTCCGGGTGCAGATGATCCCAACGCCAGGAAGCTGTTGCCGAAGCCGAGGCTGCCCAACGTGAATCTACTGCTTGGGGACAACGCGTCGGGTAAGACGACGGTTTTACAGGCGATTTCGCTGGCGGCGCTGGGGCCAGCGGCGCGCGAGGCTAAACTGCCACACCGCCGGATGGTGCGGTTTTCCCCGGTGAGGGATTCGACAACCAAGCACCGGCATTCCGCCCCGGCGTTTATTCTCGCCAAGTTCTATCGCCATGAACGGGAGACGATGGCAAGCGATCCGTCGGATGCGGAACCCGAGGATGAGCTATTCGAGTCAATGCAGGAGCTCGATGCGCCGAGGCGAGCTGGAGAGCATGGAGTGGGCTGGAATTGACTCGGGAAGTTGGGCCTTGGCCTACGAGTCAACCAATAGCGCTTTCTTTTGTGCGGCGTACGGCTCGAATCGACGGGTGGAATCGGTCGATTATCCCGAGCTCGGAATGCGCAGCAAGTCGGAATTCGCGCGAGCTCAACGAGTACTGAGCGTTTTTCAGGACGGATACCCGCTTTATCGGCTCGCAAACTGGCTCCCGAGAGTTCGGAAGGCAAACGCCGGTCGCTATGACGAACTTTCAGAGCTGCTTCGCAGCCTGACCGGGCCCGGGCATTTCCAGTTCACGGGGTTGATCCAGGATCGGGAGTACGATTTCGAGCGAAGCGGAACATCGATCCCATTTCCCGCGCTCTCCGATGGATACCGGGGGTTTATCGGGTGGGTGGGAGATCTGCTTTATCATATGAATCTCGCTTGCCAGCACGAGCGCTCGATCGTTGATCTGGAAGGAATTGTTATGGTTGACGAAATTGATCTCTTGCTGCATCCAAAGTGGCAGATGAAGGTCATCAAGACAATCGCGAAGGCTTTGCCGCGCATCCAATTCATCTTTACGTCGCATAGCCCTCTCGTCGCGAGCAGTCTCGAGTGGATGAATATCAACTTGCTCAAAATCAATGAAAAGACGAACAGAACTGTTGTAAAACGTGTGACGGAAGGCATTCACGGGCTGGATGCCGATCAGGTATTGATCTCGGAATTCTTCGGGCTCTCAACAACGAGGGCCAAGGACAAGGCGACGAAGCTTGATGCACTGACGGCCAAAGCGCGACTCGGTGACCTGGACGCGGCAAAACAGGTGATAGCCGAGCTTGCCAATGGCTCCGAGGAGCTCTGATGGTTCGGTTCGAGATCACGGTCGCAGAGTTGGAGCGGCGGATCGAAGTTGAGGCGCCGGGCTGGATTCATCGGGCCGGACTTCGCACGGCCAAGTTCGCTTCGGGGACAGCTCATGCGAGCTTCCCAAATTTATGGAGTGACATCAAAAGGGTCTATATCAGTCTCCAGGGTTCGAAATGCGCGTTCTGTGAAAAATGGCTTGAAGATGAAGCGATCGAACATGATGTCGAACACTTTCGCCCGAAAGGGAGCGTTGACCGGTGGCCCGTGCCGCCGAAACTCAGGAAGGCAGGAGTGATCGTTCAACGAGGCAGCAGTCGAAACGAGCCCGGGTATGCGCGGCTGGTTTATCATCCTCTTAACTATGTTGCGGCGTGCAAGACGTGCAATACAATCCTCAAGAAGAACTGGTTCCCAGTTTCCGGAACGAGAAACCTCAACGGTGACGACCCCGCAAAAATGCCCTCGGAGCGGGCGTTGCTAATCTATCCGATCAGCGATATCGACAGTGACCCTGAAGAACTGATCGGTTTCAACGGTCTCTCGCCAAAGGCAAAGCATTCGACTGGGTTCCCATGCCATCGGGCTCTCGTAACCATCCAAATCTTCCAGCTCGACAACTGGAGACGACGGAAGGAGCTGAACAAAGACCGAGCCGAATGGCTGGAAAAGCTCTACTGGGCGCTGAGTCAGCGGCAAAATCCTTCAAGTACCCGTGACGAGGTGCGAAAGGCGGTGTCGGCCATTGCCAGATTGACGTCCAAGAAATTTCGTCACGCGAACTGTCTGCGTTCGTTTCAGAGGCTATATGATGCCAACAGCGACGAGGCGAAGTCGATCTACAAGAAGGTTCATCGCTGGCTGCTGAGTGTGTCAAACTGAGCGGAAGTGAATTGCTTGAAAGTCGGGATCGCGTTGATGATGACGCCCGAATCAGAGAAAGCACGACACCGGGCAGCGTATGAAGATCGAGCGTATTGCTTCGATCAACGTGCAAACCAAGTTCGACGTGCGTGCGGGCGAATTTAGTCAGGTAATGTGGGGTAGTCGCCCGTCCGTTCGTCATCAGTCCTGACGACCGTGAGGTGTCTGGCGATTAGTATAAAGTCTCTCTGAAGCCCAGAATTAGACTGAGATTTATGTTGATCGCTTGCGCCTGGGTTCCGTAAAATATTGAGATTAAACGAGTTGCGTTAGTATAGAATCGGCGCGGATTCGACGTTGTTCAAAGCCGTGTACGATGGGGCGACGCCGCAAACCGGGAAAAGTCGGCGTGCGAGGAATTGGCGATGGAAAAGCTCATCAGCGAGTTGCTGATCCTGCCGGAAAAGGTTCGTAAGGGCGATTTCGTTCTCAATCTCTCCAAGGGCGTCACCGAGCCCGAGAAGACGCTCGAAGACTACGTCGTCACGCCGCAACTTGTGGCTTGCTTCGACGACGCTCTTGACTTCATCAAGTCGGCCGTCGATGCGACCAATAGCAAGGCGTGCTATCTGCACGGAAGCTTCGGTGCCGGTAAGTCGCACTTCATGGCGGTGCTGCACCTTTTGCTAGAGCATAACCCCGACGTGCGTTCCCTCGCCGAGCTCGCCAAGGTGTGCGCCAAGCATGGCTGGGTGGAGAACAAGAAGTTCTTGCTCGTTCCGTATCACATGATCGGTGCTCGCAACATGGAGACGGCGATTCTCGGCGGGTACGTCGATCATGTGATGGAGATTCATCCCGATGCGCCGCTGCCGGGCGTGTATCTGGCCGATGCCATCTTCAAGAACGCCGTGCAGCATAGGCAATGCGCTGGGCGACGAGAAGTTTTTCGAGCAGCTTAACGTGGGCACTGCCCCCTCACCGCAACCTTCTCCCCCGAAAGGCGAGGGGGTCAAGAAGGGCTGGGGCAAGCTCGCCAAGGGATGGGATGCCTGCGCGTTTTGACGCCGCCCTGGAAGCCCCACCCAAGAGCGAGGAACGCAGCCGCCTGGTCGGCGATCTGGTGCAGTACATCTTCCCGGCGTATAAGGGAATTGCCCAGGGGAAGGATGAAGCCTATGTCGATCTGGACGTGGGGCTGTCGATCATCAGTGCCCACGCCAGGTCGCTCGGATACGACGGGCTGATTCTCTTCCTCGACGAGCTCATCCTGTGGCTGGCGACGCACTCGGCGGATCTGGGCTTCGTGCAGACCGAGGGGAACAAGCTGGCCAAGCTGGTCGAGTCACGCAAGTCCGAGCGTCCGGTGCCGATCGTCAGCTTCGTGGCCCGGCAGCGCGATCTGCGGGACTTGATCGGCGATAACGTGACCGGGGTGGAACAACTCAACTTTTCTGATGTTCTCAGCCACTGGGAAGGGCGCTTCCACACGATCACGCTTGAAGACCGCAACCTGCCATTGATCGCCCAGAAGCGTGTGCTGAAACCGAAGAACGACGCGTGCCGGGCGGAGCTCGAGGAAGGCTACGAGAAGACAGCCCAGGTACGGCAGGAGATCATGGAGATTCTGCTGACCAGGGAAGCTGACCGGGCGATGTTCAAGATGGTCTACCCGTTCAGCCCGGCGCTCATTCAAGCGCTGGTGGCCGTTTCCAGTGCCCTGCAACGGGAACGCACGGCACTGAAGATCATGTTGCAATTGCTTGTCAATCGTCGAGACACACTGCGGCTGGGAGACGTGATTCCGCTGGGCGACTTGTGGGACGTGGTGGTGCACGGCGACGAGGCGTTCACCGACGTGATGCGGCTGAACTTCGAGAACGCCAAGAAGCTATACCAGAACAAACTGCTGCCGATGCTGGAGCAAACCCACGAGATCGATCTGGAAGTAGACAGGGAGCGGGCCAAGACGAGTACCGACGTGGCCCAGAGACTGGAGCGGTTCGGGAACGACGACCGGCTGGTGAAAAGCTTGCTGTTGTGCGCCTTGGTGCACGGGGTCGAAACGCTCAAGAACATGACCTGCATGAGGCTGGCGGCGCTGAACCACGGCACGATCCGGTCGCGAATGCCCGGCAGGGAGCATCAGGTTGTGGCCCAGAAGCTGCGCACCTGGGCGGGGATGGTCGGCGAGATTCGAGTCGGCGAGGAGCCGACCAATCCGACCGTGTCGTTGCAACTTTCGGGCGTGGACACCGAGAGCATCATCGAATCGGCGAGGACGTTCGACAACAACACCAACCGCCAGTTCAAGATCAGGCAGATGCTCTTTCATTCGCTAGGCATCCCCGAACAAGACGAACTGTTCGTCCCGTATTCGTTCTGGTGGAGGGGGAGTAAGCGGTCGTGCGATCTGCTCTTCACGAACGCGCGGAAATTGACCGATGAATCGCTGCGATCGCCGGACGATTGGAAGTTGATCATCGACTTCCCGTTCGATACCGAAGGGCACTCCCCGGTGGAGGACCTGGACAGGCTGGAAAAGTTCAAGGAGAAGAACGAACGCCAGCGGACGCTTGTATGGCTCCCCTCGTTTTTCTCCACTCGCACGCAGGGGGAGCTCGCCAAACTCGTGATCATCGACCGGCTATTGCTCGGAAACAACCTCGAGCAGCACTCCAAGCATCTGTCGCTGGACGATCGCCTGACGGCAAAGCTGTTACTTCAGAATCAACAGAGTGCGCTTGCGCAGCGGCTCGCGCAGGCGGTCGAAGCCGCCTATGCCATTCGTTCAGAGCCGACTCCAGGCACACTCGACGCCTCGTATGAGATGGCCGAGTCACATTTCCAGTCGCTCTTTCCGACGCTCGTGTTGCAGCGGCCGGTGGGAGCAAACCTGGGCGAAGCGCTCGAGCACCTGCTCGATCAGGCACTGTCGCACCAGTTCCCGAAGCATCCGAAATTCGGCCAGGAGGTGAAACCCGGCGTAGACCTACGGCAAGTGCTGGAAGTCTGCCAGGAGGTGGCCCGCTCGGGCGAGCTTCGCGTTTTCGTCGAAGACAAGGGGCTACGGCAAAAGCTCATCAATATCTGCAATCCGCTCGGACTGGGAAAGATCGAGAGCACCGACAAGACGCATTTCGTGCTCGAGAGCGACTGGAAGAACCAGTTCAACCGCCTGCTCGCGCAATCCGGACAACCGAACCCCACGGTCGCGGACTTGCGGCGGTGGACCGATCAACCCGAGGAACGGGGTCTGCAAAAGCCGGTGCAGAACTTGCTGATTCTGGTCTACGCCGATCAGACGAATCGCTCGTTCGTGCGGTACGAAGGAAGTTACGCACCAAGTCTGGATGACATGCCCGATGAACTCGAGCTCCGGCAAGAAACGTTGCCTGACCTGAACGACTGGAACGAAGCGCGGACACGAGTCGCCGACGTCCTCGGCCACGCCATTTCCAAACTGCTCAACGCCCCGAATCTGGCCACCCTTGCCGCCAAGGTGAAGGAGAGCGTGACCGAGTACAAGGCGGACTGCAGCAGCCTGCCCGATCGCCTCCAGTTGGTGATGAAGAACCTGGGGCTACCGGAAGCCGACTTCGTGAGCTGCGACCGCGTGCGAACGGCCAGAGCAGTCAATTCGCTGCTGGCCAGTTGCGACAACAAAGAGCCGACCTCACTCGTGCGTGTCTTGGCTCACGCCCAACTTGAAACAAATAGCACGGCGATGGGAAAGAGCCTCAAGGGGGCCAAGGCGATTCTGGGCTGCCTGAAGGATACGAGATGGGACTTGTTCTCGGCGGTTGCCCAGATTTCCGACGGGCGAAAGACAGACGCCGATACCTTGATTCGGGATGTGGTGAGCTGGCTCAAGGCTGACGAACATGCGCTCGCGGGTGGGCTACCGAGCAAGTTGTCCGACGCGGAAGGAAGAGCCATCAAGCTGCTCACGCCGCCCAAAGTCGTGGTCCCGGATCCTCTGCCTCGCATCGATCCCCTCAAGCCCAAGCCCGGCTGGAAGCAGGTTGGTGCTGGCGGCAAGGCCCGCATGAGCAACACGGAATCGATCTCGGAGACGAAGTCGATTCTTCAGAACCTGGAACAGAACCCGAAGCTGCGACTCACCGTCCAATGGACGCTGGAGGAAGAGTCGCCATGAGTCTGGGCACTCTGAGCTCGCAACAACTGCGCTCTCTGATCGAAGACAAGTGGCAGCAGGACCTGACGGCTCTGGCCGTGGGACTCCATGTTGCGCGGCCGTGGAAGAGCCCGAGCGTCGTTGAATTCGACTTCGGGAAGGCCCATGTCGTGTGGGCTGACACGGTGTTTCAGGTTCGTGAGGCGCTGCTGGATGCCGAACGGAGCAAGGGACGGATCATCCTGTTGACCAGGTTACGGCAAGGGGACCTGGGTAACGACGTCGTGGCACGCCTGGCGCGGAGCCGATTATTCGCCATCGATCATTGGGCCAGTCTCTGTTCGCTGTTCAAGGCCAAGGTGCTCGATCGCTCGGTCTGCGATTCGTCGCTGGCGGAGGCGCTCCTGGAATATGCCCCGGTCGATGGCTACCCCCCCGTGTCCGCAGGCGTTCTGGACGCCGGAACGGTATGGCGGACAGCCTGCCGCCATGTGTTCGAGATGGGGGAACGGGAGCCGGACCTGGTGAGGCTCTTGTTGTGGGCGACCACGAAATCCGGTTTAAGTCGCTACCTGAATGCCTCGCCGGAGCTGAGGGCCAGCTTACGAGATCGCCTCGTCGGCAACCTTGGGGACGCCGCGGAATCGATCCTGCGCTTCGTTGAAAGTGGGGCGAATGCCGACGCCCTGGCACTCGCCATCGTTTGCCAGGTTGTGTACGGGGCGGGGGACGACTTAATGCTCGAGGCCGCCGCGGCACGGATGGAGCAGTTTCACAGCAACAAGCCCATCCTTCCGCTCCTGGGACGATGCCTGGGATTTGCCGCAACGGAGGCCATCTCGGACCTGGACCGCCCGGAGGACTCCCAAGACGCCCTGCCGCACCTTCAGCGAGCCGATGCACTGATTCGGCAATTTCAATGCGAGCCGCATGCCTATCGCAACCGGTTAACTCTTCTTGGCTTCGAGCAGCGATTGGCTCGATTCGGGGCACAGGTCCAGGCGACAATTGATTCACCGAGCGCAGAGGCAATCCAAGGTTGCGAACGGCTTCAAGCGGAAATCGCCGAACATCGGCTGGCCAAGCTTGGGAGGAAACGTGAGCAAATCTCCAGGAGCGGAATGGCGCTGCGGCTGGTTCGCTGGCTGGCTCGTCCTGTTCCCAGCGTAAGGTCATTCGCCGAATTCGCGCTGGCTTACCGGCAAGAACTGTCGTATGTGGATTGGGCACGAGAATCGGTCTGTCGTGGCGATGACATCCCTGAATTATCCGAGGCATACCAACAACTCGACAAGACGACGCTGCAGCGCAGGGAGCAGTTCAACCGGCTCTTTGCAACGTCGCTGGCGGACTGGACCGTTGCCGGGTCCGACTCGCAGGGCGTCATGACGGTCGAGGATGTCATCCCGAAGCTTCTGTTCAACGTCGTCGAAGCCGGGAATCGGGTTTTGCTCATCGTCCTCGACGGCATGAGCTGGGCGGTGTGCCACGAGCTGCTCGACGACATTCGCGACGAGCACTGGTTTTTAGCGACGATCGAGGAGTCGACTGAACCGCCGAAGCCCGTGATCGCCACGATCCCGAGCGTGACTCGTTTCTCTCGCGCCAGCCTCTTGTCGGGGAAGATTGAGAGTGGAGATGCGAACGTGGAGAAGCGGCAGTTCGAGACGAACCCGCACCTGAAGCATTGCACCGATAAGAGGTATCCGCCGGCGCTCTTTCACAAGAAAGAAGTGACCGAAGGAGTCGCGTGGGGCGATGGGTGATGACTTGAGCAGGACGATCTTGTCGGCACATCATCGGGTCGTCGGCGTTGTGATCAATGCGATCGACGATCGGCTTGCGGGCGCCCAGCAAATTCGGGATGACTGGACGATCAATCGCATCAGCCCGCTCGGGCAGCTCTTGAAGCTCGCGCGCGATTCGGGCCGGGTGGTCATCCTCGCCAGCGACCACGGTCACGTCTGGCATCGCGGCGATTCCCGCAACGTGCCACTGGAGACCGGCGGAAGGTGGCGCCCCGCGGCGGGAAATCTGTCTGAGGACGAGATCACGCTCACGGGCAAGCGGGTCAAGGACGGCGCGGGAGGTAGCTCGATCACTGCGCCCTGGTCAGAGCGCGTATTTTACGGACGTCAGCAGAACGGCTACCACGGCGGGGCGACGCCGCAGGAGATGGTGTGCCCGATCGTGTTGCTGAAGGATCGCAGCAGCGCCTACTCCGGGCTCTTTGACTGCGAGCACCCCAAGCCGGACTGGTGGTCTTCGGCGCCGGTGAGGGCGGTCGTCGCGATTGAAACGCCGGCGCCTGTCGAGGTGGCTGCTCCGAAGCGCGCTCCGACACTCTTTGACAATTTGCGTGACGAGCCGGCCGAGCCCGAGCCGCGGGTAGCGGCACGACGTGAGTGGATCGGGAGGCTCTTCGCGTCACAGGTTTACAAGAGCCAGAGGGAATTGATCCGCCGCCATGCACCCGACGAGAGCATCGTCCGTCAAACCCTGACCGTGCTGGAGTCGAACGGCGGTCTGATGACGCCGGCCGCCTTCTCAACCGCGGCCAATATTCCCGCTGCACGACTGGACGGGCTGATCGCGGTCATTCAGCGATTGTTGAACGTGGACGGTTACGAGATCCTGACGCTCAATCGCAACGAGAACAAGATTGAATTGAACCTGGCGACGCTCAAACGTCAGTTCGACCTGGATTGAGACGATGGAAATCAGCCGAGAACGCCGCAGGGAGATCGTGAGCGCACTGCGCCGGGGGACAGTGCCGCAGCGGGGGCTGGATTTCCTCGCTGTCGGCCTTGCTCGATTCGAGCCGGTGATCAGCCAGGAGTTATCCGAAGTCGCGCAGGGCGGCTCTGTGTTCAAGGCGGTGCGAGGTGACTATGGATGCGGCAAGACTTTCTTCGTGCGATGGGTCCAGGAATACGCCAAGAAGAAAGGCTTCGCGACGGCTGAGGTCCAGATCTCCGAGACGGAGACTCCGCTCCACCGGCTCGAGACCGTCTACCGGCGGGCGATGGAGCAGTTATCGACGACGGATTGCTTTCTGGGCGCGTTTCGCTCGATTCTTGACGGTTGGTTTTATGGGCTCGAGGAGGATGTCCTTGCTGAACGAGGCATCGACCCCAATGACCAAGATGGGCTAGCCCGGCGCGCTGACGCCCTTCTGGAGCAGCGGCTGGTCGAGATCACCCGAGCCACGCCTCAGTTCGCCGCGGCCTTGCGATCATACAGGACGGCACAGAGGCTCAATGACCACGCGACTGCCGAGGGCCTGGCCGGTTGGCTCGCCGGGCAGCCGCACGTTGCCGCGTCGATCAAGCGGGTCGCCGGGATCCGAGGGGACGTCGACCACTTTGCTGCATTGAGCTTTCTACGGGGTTTGCTTTTAATCCTGAAGGATTCGGGCTTTTCGGGTCTGGTTCTTGTCTTGGATGAGATCGAGACACTCCAGCGAGTTCGTGGCGATGTGAGGGAGAAAAGCTTGAACGCGCTACGACAGTTGATCGACGACATTGACGGAGGACGATTTCCGAATCTGTGCGTGCTCATCACAGGGACACCGGCTTTTTTTGATGGGCCCCAAGGCATTCAGCGGCTGGAGCCGCTAGCGCAGCGACTGCACGTCGACTTCCAGACGGACGCACGGTTCGACAATCCGCGTGCGGTCCAGCTTCGGCTTCCATCGTTTGATCAAACCCGCCTGGTCGAGGTTGGGATCAAGGTTCGTGACCTTTATCTCACGGACTGTTCGGCGCCGGATCGGGTGCGGCGGTCGGCCACTGACGAATTCGTCCTGAACCTGGCACAAGGTGTCACCGGGAAGCTGGGGGGCAAGGTGGGCATTGCGCCGCGTTTGTTCCTGAAGAAGCTGGTCTCCGACGTACTGGACCGGATCGACCAGTTCGAAGACTTCGACCCACGGCAGCATTACGCACTCACGATCAGCGAAGCCGAGCTTCTCCCGGTGGAACGGCAGGCGATGGGGGCTTCGAACGTTGATGAAATCGAGCTGGAATTGTGAGCCACTTCGATTCGCTACACCCTGCGCTGCAGCACCACATCGTCAATAGCCTGGGCTGGCGCGTCGCTGCGCCCGTTTCAGGACGCCGTCATCCCGCGCATTCTCAAGGGAGAGCATCTCGTCGTCCTCGCGCCCACGGCCGGCGGCAAGACCGAGGCGGCGTTTCTTCCGGTCTTGTCGCGGATGCTCTCAGAAGATTGGCAGGGTTTGAGCGTTCTTTATCTCTGCCCGATCAAGGCGCTCCTCAACAACCTGGAGTTTCGACTCACGCGATACTGCGGCCTGGTTGGCCGGCGAGCGGCGCTCTGGCATGGCGACGTGCGCGCCGCGGCGAGGAAGCGGATTCAGCGCGAGCCGCCCGACTGCGTGCTGACGACGCCCGAGTCGCTCGAGGTCATGCTGGTCTCACGCAACGTCGATTCGCGGAATCTGCTGGGAAACGTTCGCGCGGTGATCGTCGATGAGATTCACGCGTTCGCCGGCGATGACCGGGGATGGCATCTGTTGTCCGTCCTCGAGCGCGTCACGCACCTGGCGGGCCGCGAGATCCAGAGGATCGGGCTTTCGGCGACGGTCGGTAACCCTGAAGCTCTCGCGGACTGGCTGGCCGGGTCGTGCGCGGGAGCCAGAGGGGTCGCACTTCCGCCCGCGAGCGAACAGCGAGCGGCCGACGTGACGGTCGACTACGTGGGGTCGCTTGCCAATGCCGCCGTGGTCATTTCTCGCATCGGCCGAGCGGAGAAGCGGCTGGTCTTTGTCGACAGCCGGGCCAAGGCCGAACAGTTGGGCAACGAGCTGCGGCAGCTCGGGACAACCACGTTCGTCACGCATAGCTCGCTGAGCGCCGACGCGCGGCGGCAGGCGGAGGATGCGTTTGCCAACCGCGATGACTGCGTGATCGTGGCGACGAGCGTGCTCGAGCTGGGGATCGACGTGGGCGATCTGGACCGAGTGATTCAGATCGATGCTCCCACGACGGTTTCCAGTTTCCTGCAACGGATGGGAAGAACGGGGCGTCGAGAAGGGGCGGTCCGGAATTGCCTGTTCCTGGCCACGGATGACGAGGCACTGATGAAAGCGGCGGGAATTGTCTCGCTCTGGGAATCTGGCTACGTCGAGCCGATCGAGCCTCCACCACGGCCGTTGCACATCATGGCTCAGCAGATCATGGCACTGGCTCTTCAGGAGAAGGGAATCGGCCGGTCCGAGTGGTTTTCATGGATCGCAGGTGTTCAAGGCTTCCAGAAGACGACTGACGCAGAGCGATCTGCGCTCGTCGAGTGGATGCTGGCGGAAGATATCCTCTTTGATGATTCGGGCATCCTGTGGTTTGGGAAGAAAGGCGAGACGAAGTTTGGCCGGAAGAACTTTCTCGAGATCATGTCGGTCTTTCTCTCGCCGCCGGTCATTTCCGTTCTCCATGGCCGCCAGGAGCTGGGTTATGTCGACGAGCTGACTGTGCTGGGAAACACGAAGGGGCCAAGGGTGCTGTTGCTGGGCGGGCGGGCGTGGCGCGTTACGCACTTGGACTGGCAACGCCGGGTCGCGTTTGTGGAGGCAACTGAGGACAAGGGACGCTCGCGGTGGAAGGGAGACGCTCAGCCGCTCTCCTACCGAGTCACGCAATCCATCAAGGTGCTCCTGGCGTCGGACGACGCAAAACCAGCCTGGTCGGGCCGGGCCCGAAAGCAGATGGACGACCTACGTGGCGGCTTGCCGTGGATCGAGCTTGAGCGGACCGCACTGGTTCAATCCCCGGATGGCACTCTGAAGTGGTGGACATTCGGCGGGTTTCGAGCAAACTTGACGCTGATCCCGAAACTGGCCGAATTCGCGGGATGCCCGATTCGACCTGATAATTTCGCGCTGAGATTTGACGGATCGTTGCGTCTCGAAGATGCCGAAGCAGCGATCCGGGAACTGAGGAACGTGGACGTGCGGACGCTCTGTCCGTCGATTGACGAGAGAGCTTTGACCGGCCTCAAGTTCTCGGCCTGCTTGCCGGTCGAGATCGCGATGCGGCTTTTGGCGGAGCGATTGGCTGACACGGACGGGGCGCGGCACGTTTTGAGGAAGGAATTGGCGACTGTTGTGGAGGGGTGATCCGTACCCCCTGGCCCGCCCTTTGCCAGGGGGGAAAGGTGGGCGGGGTTGCTTTCGGTTAAGGACGAAAATCAGGAGCGGGGTCGGAGGCCTGGCCGGCACAGCATCCCTGACGATAACGCAACAATTGGCACCATATTCCTTCGCAAAATGGCGAGGAATCGCCATGTGTTCACAATTAACAAAGAAATCGCGCAAAGCCGGAACTCCTGACAGTGCAAACGAGTGGACTCTGTGATTGCACTTTTCTGGGGGATGATTGTTGCCGATCTGACAAAAATGTCGCATATTATTACATGAGGACAGTCGAGCGCGCGATGCGGGCGCGATCGGCTTGGCTCCCCAGGGCGATGCCTCGGAAACCCAGGGCGGTGCCCTGGGCTTTTTTGTGACTGCCCCATTCGGGGCGAGGGCAAGAAATGCGCAACATCAAAACATACGCTTCTTGTTGGTGTGATCACCGAGGCGAGTTCGCGACGGGTTACCCGAATGGCCGAGCGATTGAGCAGGGCCGAAATTCGCCCACAGAGTGCAATAGAGTGCAAAGAAGTGCAATGGGTAAACAGGTTAAGCCCAATACCGAAAGCCAGGCAGGGCTTGTCGTTGCGCGGAATGGTTGCGTCGTCATGTCCGCCGTACGCTGTCGGCAGTCGGGTGTGGGGTTTCCTCCCGGGACTTTTAACGGGGAGGAAGGCGGGGATTTTCACTGGATTGGCGTCACTTTGGTATCATTTCGCGCCGGGGGGGCAAAAGCTGATGGATCGAGGGAAGCCATTGTCGCATGGGCACTTGCGGGGGGCGGCCAACCTGGATTCGCGGGGTGGGCCAGGTCGCGGGGCCGCGCCGTGGCGATTCGGGACCAAAGGAAGGCGCACTCGGGCGAGGTTTTCGGCTTCGAATTCGGGCCGTGGCTCGACATCGCGACCGAGCGGGTCCGTTCCCGTAGTCCTTGTGGCGTAAGGACGCGCGACAAATATACAAAACGAACTCCGGCATCGTTCAGCGGGAAGCGTTGCGAGGAACGGGCGAGGCAAGAAAGCGGCAGATTATCTGGACGAATTGCGCGGTCCACGAGCGTGTGTTCATAATTAACAAAGAAATCGCGCAAGCCCGTAACTCGTTGGCGAGCAGCCGCGTGTATTGAGTGATTGCACTTTTCTGGGACGCTGTTTTTGCCGAACTGAAGAAAACGGCGCATATTATTATTAGGCAAGAGGCAGCGAGCGCGCAATGTCGGCGCGCGCGGGGATGCGTCCCCTCCTGCCCGACCTCATCGATATTCATGGACATCCGTACGCGGAGCAAAGGGCGACAATGGGGCGTTGCCATCCGTTTGTGGGCGTGTCCGGCATGCGTGCCTGGCGCACGGACTGGAACACCGCCGGGGCGACCGTGAGGGGCAGATCGGTGAACACGTCCGACGACACGCCCAGACGCTTCCAAAATGGTCGAAATTTGGTCACACTCCCGAGCGCCGAACGTTTAAGATATCGTTGGCATCGAACGTTCGCTTCGCTGTCTCGGACACTCGCCGAACGGTGGAAAAATGACGCAACTCGAGTTCTGGCACGAGAAGGCAGATCGCGTGGTCGCCAACATCACCGTGCGCGAACAGTGCGCGGTGCCCTCGGTCGGCGACCTGGTCTATGTCCCCGATGAAAAAGACTCAGGCGTCTACGCCTACGTCAAAGTCGTCAGCCGGCGCTTCTACTATAGCCAGGCCGGCGAGCTGACCATGATCAGGCTCACGTGCGAGCTGATGTAGCGACATCCTTCGAGTTTCTTGGTCCCCGTCGCACCCCATGACTGTGCGCACACTCGTGCGCCATACGTCATGATCACCATTGCCCAAACGTGCCGCCCCCCTCATGCTTCTGTAAGAAGTGCGCGACTTGTGCGGTATTCCCGGGGGCGATCGCGAAGATCGATCGAGCGGCGCGGCGGGATGTGACTCCCGTCGGGGTCGGTCGAAAAACACGGCGGGCGAAAGATAGACCCGAGGATGACGATGGATTGCGGCACCGGCCTGGAATTACTCAATCGGCTTCTCGAAGAGGAGTTGGATCACGAGCAAGCCGCTCCGATCATTGCGCACGTCGAGACCTGCACCGCTTGCCAGGAGCGGCTCAAGCAGCTCACGAGCGAATCGTGCCATTTCATGAATTGGGGTTACTTCGGGGAACATGGGTCCACGCCGTGGCTTGAGTCCATCGAATGCGAGAACGTTTCATCTGAGTTCGAGCACGCCAGGCGATCGGCACGCGATGCCCATTCTCGAAGCAACGGAGCCGAGGCTGGATTTCCGACTATCGAAGGTTACGAGTTCCTCGCGGAACTTGGACACGGCGGAATGGGCGTCGTCTACAAGGCCCGCCAACACCGACTGAACCGCTTGGTTGCCGTGAAAATGCTTCGGGCTGGAAGTCTGGCGAAACCAGAGGATCTAGCGAGATTTCGCATTGAAGCGCAGACGGTTGCAACGTTGCGGCACGTGAATATCATCCAGATTTTTGACGTTGGCGAGGCGGGGGGCCTGCCGTTTGTCACTTTTGAGTTGCTCGAGGGGGGTAGCCTGGATGATGAGCTCGCGGGCGGGCATCATCCGGAAGCGCGCTCGGCGGAACTGGTGGCGACGCTGGCGCGGGCGATCGACGTCGCGCACGACGCGGGGGTGATTCACCGGGATCTGAAGCCGTCGAACGTGTTGTTCGCTGATGACGGGACTCCCAAGATCACCGATTTCGGACTTGCCAAGCGGCTGGAGGAGGATGGTCAGACGGCGACCGGGCAGGTGTTGGGTTCGCCGAGCTACATCCCTCCGGAGCAGGCGGAGGGACGGGCCAAGGAGGCGAGTCCTGAGACGGATGTTTATGCCCTGGGAGCGATCCTGTACGAGATGTTGACGGGTCGGCCGCCGTTCAAGGGTGTGACGGCGATGGAGACGTTGCACAAGGTGATGCATGAGGATCCGGAGGCCCCGTCGCGTCTTCAATCGCACCTCTCGCGGGACCTGGAAACGATCTGTCTGAAATGTCTGGCGAAGGCGCCGCAGCGGCGGTACGCCACCGCGGCGGCGCTGGCGGATGACCTGGACCGATTCCTCGCAGGGCAGCCGGTGCGCGCGGCGGACGCCATACTGGGAGCGGGCGATCAAGCTCGTGCGGCGGCGGCCGACGGCCGCGAGCCTGCTGGCAGTCGCTTGCTCGATCGCGGCGATCTTGTTGATCGCCGGGGTACGGTCTCACGCGACCTCGCGCGGCAAGATGCTCCAGGAGGTTGAGCGAGTAACGGCGCTGCGGAAGGAAAGCGAGCAGGTTGTGGGCCTGGTGCGCATGCATAAACTCGACGGCGCGACGGCCATTGCGAGCCTCTCTCGCCTGGACGGTCAGATCAGCCTGGAGCCCGAGCTGGCCGGCGTGCGCGCCGAGGTCGCCGGCTTACTCGAGGAGCTGCGGTCGCGGGGGGCGGCCCTTGAGCGGTATCGCGAGTTCTGGCGGCGGCATGAAGACGCGTTGTTCCAGGATACCGAGCTGACCTCGTTGAATCCGGTTGACAACCGGGTCGCGATCCGGACGTCGAGCACCGCCGCGCTCGAAATCTACGCCGCTGCGGGCCGGGATGTCGATCAGTGGGCGATGGCGACTCTCGAGGGCCTTACCGAGCAGGAGCGCAAGGAGGTCGTCCAGGGCTGCTACGAGATGCTGATCGTGCTGGCCGAGGCCGTGGCCCAACCGCTGCCCGGTGAGACCGCGCGGCGGCAGGCCGGGCGGGCGATTGGAATACTCGATCGTGCGGCCGCACTGCTGCCGGAACCGACACATGCTATCTGGCTGCGCCGGGCTGCGTGTTTGGAGCGATGCGGCGACATGGAGGGGGCAAAACTGGCGAAATCCACGGCGTCGCTCATCCAGCCCAGCGGCGCACTCGACCACTTCTTGAGCGGGCTGGAGCGCTACAAAGAAGGCATGCTTCCCCAGGCCAAGCTGCACCTCGAAGCGGCGCTAAGGGCCAAGCCCAACCAGTTCTGGGGGAAGTGTCTCTTGGCGATCTGCGACCTGAATTCCAGGCCGCCCAATGCAGCCGAGGCGAGAACGTGTCTGAGTTCGTGCCTTGAGGACCACCCGGATCTTCCCTGGCTCTATGTGTTGCGAGGATTCGCGTATGGCCAGTCTGGCTCGGGCGCGACCGATCCGGTCCAGGCGCAGGCCCATTTCGAGGCCGCGCTCGCCGATTATCGCGATGCGGCTCGATGCGACTCAGCCGGCAGGTACCGCTATGCGGTGCTGGTCAATCGCGGGCTGCTTCACTTCGAGTGGAAGAAGGCAGCCGAAGCGATCGCCGATTTGACGGAAGCCATTGCGCTACAGCCGCGGCAGGTGAACGCTTATGTCACACTGGCTCAGGTATACCGTCGAGAGCAGAAGCTCGACCTGGCGCTCGCGCGTCTGGGACAGGCGATTGCCCTGAGCCCCGACCAGGGGGCGCTGATACCGGATGCGCGCGAGATGGAGCCTGGAGGGGCGCGAGGTCACCCCGGAAGTGCGCGCCGCGGCGCTTGACGACTTGCGGAAAGCAATCAAGCACGAGGAGGCGGCGAGCGCGGTGCTCGGCGACCTGCATGCCGAAGTCGCCGGCCTGCTGCTCGAAGACAAACGGTTCGAAGAGGCATTGAGCGAGAGCGACGCGTCATTGCGAATCAACCCCAAGAACACCCTCGTGCAGCGTTACAGGATCGTGGCACTTCTGGAGCTCGCGCGATATGACGAGGCGGTCGCGTCGTGCGAGGCGTACTTGACCGCCGGCCACCAATCGCCCGAGCTATTGGGTCTACGGGGACTGGCCAGATCGAAGCGCCATGATTTTTCGGCGCGATCGAGGATTACACGGTTGCCCTGGCAGCGCGTCCGGGGGACGCCGTTTTGCACTCGCGTCGAGGCTGGGCGTACGTGGTGACGGGGGCTCATGAGCTAGCGCGTCGCGATTTTGAAGAGGCGATACGGATCGATCCCGGCGGTGGTGAAGCTTATGCGGGGCGAGGGTCTAGCCTGGCGGCGTTGGGTCAGTATCGGGAAGCTGCGCGAGATGCGGAAGAATCACTCCGGCATGGCGACATCGAGGCTCATTTGGTGTATACTGCGGCCCGGACAATGGCGCAGGCCGCCGGAGCCGTGGCCCAGGAGCCGCGTCCGCGTGGCAAGCCCGATATCGGTGCGGTCCGCGCCTATCAAGATCGTGCCGTGGAGCTGCTCCGCCGGGCTATTGAACAGACGCCCCATGAAACGCGGACTGCCTTCTGGCGCGATGTGGTTGAAAAAGATCCCGCTTTCGCCAGCATTCGACGACTTTCCGAATACGCTCGAATGGCCGAGGCTCTCCGCCCGTCCGGCCGCTGAGACAGCAGCTTCCGAGTAAGGATCGCCATCCGATGTCCGTTTCGCGGATCGCCAAGCTCTGGGTTCGACCTCCAACGGCACGATCCCGTCCGCTTCGACGCACGCGACCGATGGCCCTGGAGCCACTCGAGAGCCGTATGGCTCTTGCCGGCGGGCCCGATCTGAGCGTGGCGATGGCACCGGCGGAAATCGGGTCCGCGTCCGTTTCGCCGAGAGCGGACGAGTGGGCGATGAGATGGGATGCCAAACAGGACGGGAGCGCGCAAGCGACGGCTGGAAAAGCGGATACGGGAACGCCGGTTGCGACGGCCCACGGCGGTTCGTCGTTGGTGACGATCCGTTCAGGATCGCCGTTCCTGGCGATCCGTGCTGATGGGTCAAATGTGACTGCCCGCGCGGGTTCGCCGTATCAGTCGGCCCATGCGGATGCGACTTCGTCGGATGGGGCGGTGCCGGCGGCAGAAGTCGATACGGCGGTGCCGGGGGCGAGGGTTGATGGGGTGACGCCCCTGCCAGCTTCGACGTCAGACGATGGCGGTGAGTCGTCAGGCTCCGATCCCAGCTCAAGTCCTGCGCAAGGCGGCTCTGGCGGCGGGACGAATACACCACCCAATGTCGAGGGCTCTCTGGCGGGGCCAGAGCCAACGGACCCGACCGGCCAGATCTTTCAAACGGCCGACAACCAAGATGATTTCAACCCGGGTTTGCTGGATCCGCTCGCGTGGACTGTGACTGAGGACGAACCTTTTGCCGATGGCGCTGAGTCGGGCGATGCCGAGGAGCCGCTCCTTCTGACGGGGACGGCGGGCGTTGCGGGTCCGTCGACCTTGATGGACCGACCGGATGAAACCGCCGTCGTCGGCGCATCGGGTTATCGCTCGGCTGTCGGGTGGCGGGCCGATTCGTTTGCATTGTCGCAACCGGGCGACGAGCAGATCCAGGGTCTGCGTGATCCGCTCACGATTGGTCCGCGCGACGATTCGATTGCCGAAGGAACGACTCCGTGGAGACGATTTCTGAACGGTCGTGCGCTCGGTGAAGAGACCGGTCTGAACGATCGGGAGCACATCGCCGAATTAAGCCCGCTTGCGGGCTCGCCGGCCTTGGCTCTGGCGGCCACGCTGTGGTCCGCGCCGACGCGATCTCGAACCGGCCTGGAGGCGGAACACACGCGTTCCGCCGCGAAGAAGGGATCTCTCGACGCCGAGCCCTCGCCCTCGACACCGTCGTGGAAGGTCTTTGTGATGGGTCTGGATCGGGCGATCGAGCGGAGTTGCGGTGAGGTTCGCCGGGGACTTTCCGCCGACGCGCGAGCTCCAGGGCAGCGGGAGCAAGCGGACGATTCAGCCGGTTTGCGGCTGGAGTGGCGAGGGGCGATGGTGCCAACGGCTGCGCCGCCGATGCGGGAGTCGAGCACGGAGCCGTCGCAATGTGGCGGAGAATCTGCGGCGGCCGATTCATTAGTCCCGGCCGTGATCGAGCTTGGCGAGTTCCTCCTTGAGAATTTTTTGAACCCTGTGTTTGGCCACGAACACGGAGGCAATCGGGATTCCCAGTAGCTTCGACGTTTCCGCCCCGGAGTATTCGTCAAAGGTCATCAAGCGGAACGCGTCCCAGGTTACCGGGGCAACGCGCTGTCGCACGCGCGCAATCGCCAGGTCGAGCAGTTCGCGGTCAAAGAGGTCTTCAATGCGTTTTTCCAGGTCCGCACGGGCCTCGATACTGCTGATCAGGGGGCTTTTTCCGTCGCCGAGCGCGCGGCACCGGCTGGTCAGGAGGTCGCTCAGGGAATGCTGGGTGATCGTCTTGAGCCAGGCGCGAAAGCAGCGTGTCCGGTCGTAATCGAAATGGGTCATCTTCTGCGTCAGCTTGGCAATCACATCCTGCGCGACGTCTTCGGCGTCCGCCGCCTGGAGGCCCCAGACACGGCACCAACCATAGATCTTCGGGCGGTAAAGCTCGACAAACCGCTCCCAGGCCTCGGCGTTCCTGGGAAACTGCCGCAGCCGTTCCATCAAGGTCAGCGAGGTCTGCGAATCGCTGAGACGTGACACCTATCCCCCTTCTCCACCAGTTGTGTATCGAGCCGAGTCGGCGGCGAACGAACACCGTACTATATCGCAAACGCCGGCCGACTCCCAATACATGACGCGTCGAGAACCCGGTGAGGCGGGCCGCGTTCGATCCTCGGAAGCGTCTCCAGCCGGTTGGCGAACACAATCTGCGTGACTGCCGGTGTAAGATTTCAGGCGCGAAAGCCGTATTCGCGTGTGGAGCTATCGCGGGAGGGACGCGAGCGCGGGTCACTGGTGGCCGCAACCTGTGATCCTATCCGGCGATGGCGACTGGCGCAGGGAGTTCCGATGCTGTTCGCCGATCCGATCGCCTCGTGAGACGTCAACGTAAAGTCGTTAGTTAAGTCGGTTAACAATAAGCTTTAGGTAAGAAAACGAGATCCGTCCTTGCATCGTTATTTAGGTATCGTGGTGGAATTCGGATCCGGCGAGCAGTGTCCTCTTTCGTTGCGCCGCTCTTGAACCCGGGCACGGCCTTTTCACGCTCTCTCTCCGAGCTGGTAAGGCCGGCTCCGGGACATTTCAGCCGCCCATCACAGCAGCGCGGGATAATTGCCGGCCCGGTGACTCCGGGCCTTTTCAACGTAATGTGTCCAAGCGTGCTCGATACGCGCACGGGTTGTTTCATCCAGTTGCCTCACAACCTTGGCCGGGCAACCGAGCACGAGCGATTCTGGCGGCACGACGGTGCCTTCGAGCACCAAGGCGGCGGCACCGATCAAGGACCCACGTCCGATCCGTGCGCCGTTGAGCACGATTGCCCCCATTCCGATCAGACAGTCATCCTCGACAATGCAGCCGTGAAGGATGACTCGGTGGCCGACGGTGACCCGGTTGCCGATGACGCAGGGAATTCCGGGGTCGGCGTGGATCATTGACAGGTCCTGGATGTTGGTGGCTTCACCGATCGTGATCCTGTCCGTGTCGCCGCGCACAACCGAGTTGTACCACACGCTTGAATCTTTGCCGATCTGGACGTCGCCGAGCACGACGGCTCCCTGAGCGATATAAGCGGTCGGATCAATGATCATGGGTGGTCCTTGCTGCAATCGGTGGCAAATTGCGCGGCTTGTCGATCCAGGGCGCAAGATCGTTCGACTCGCCCGTCGCGATCGTTCAGTTGCTTGGGGGCATCGCCAGGCATCATCGCAGACTGGTCCCGAGAAAGACAGAATGCAGGCGCCCCTTGGAGCTTGGTTTGCGATATGATTTCAGAAGTTGGGGCAATACTTTCTGTGGGGTGCTACTCATGATTTGCCGGCCGATTTTCCACTTGATCTGGGGAGCGTTCCTCTTTGTGCCGGGCCCAGGCCCACCCGGGGACGCCGAGCGGATGCAACAGCGGGCAGGGGTTGGGCAAGCGGCCCGGGAGGTGGCGCCGCAGTCCGCGAAACCGCCTCTTGATCCCGAGCGGCAGAAGCTCCGGCGCAGGATCGAGGGCTTGCTCCGCGAGGAGCTCAAGAGCCACTGGTATCCGCACGCCGTGAACCGGGCGCGGGGGGGGTTCCACCAATCGATGGCCCGCGACTGGTCGCTCGAGCCTGATCCAAACATCTTTCTCGTTTACCAGGCTCGCATGACGTGGACCGCTGCCGCCTTCGCGGCCCATTCGCCGGAGGACCGCGATGAATACGTGCCGTACGCACGCCATGGGATCGCGTTTCTGGACAGGGTCCTTCGCGACCAGGAATTCGGTGGTTTTCACTGGGTTCTCGATCGCGACGGGCATGTTGCCAGGACAGAAGGCGATGAAAAGCACGTTTACGGCACGTCATTCGTCATCTACGCCGCGGGCAAGGCGTTTGAAGTGACCCGCGACGTGCTGGCCAAGAAGGTTGCGGTTGATGCGTTCGACTGGCTGGAAGCGCACGCGCACGACAGGAAGCACGGCGGATACTTCGAGGCAGCGCGGCGGGACGGTACGCCGATACTGGCCTGGGACCAGGACGCACCGATGCAGAAGCGGGTTGACCGGCTGGGCGTTTATTACGGTTTCAAGTCGATGAATTCACATATTCATTTGCTCGAAGCTCTGACCCAGCTCAAGAAGATTGACGACCGGCCGGTCGTGGCCGAGCGACTACGTGAGGTCTTTGCCATCGTGCGCGATCGGATTGCGGTCGAGCCGGGGGCGCTCAATCTTTACTTGACGGCAGACTGGCGGGCGATTCCCGCGCATGATTCGTTCGGGCACGACGTGGAGACGGCTTTTCTGCTGGTGGAGGCTGCTCACGCGGTAGGGAAACCCGATGACGAGAAGACCTGGCAGGTCGCGCGGGCCCTGGTCGACCATGCTCTGGATTGGGGTTGGGATGACGAATCGGGCGGCTTCTACGACAAGGGCGAGTCGTTCGCGGGTGCGGCTTTCGACCGGAAGAAAGTGTGGTGGACGGCGGCCGAGGGACTGAACGCCCTGTTGCTCATGCACCGGAAGTATGGTGATCGCACCCCGCGCTACTGGAACGCCTTCCAGAAGCAGTGGGGTTTCATCGAGAAGCATCTCCTGGACCCGATCCACGGTGGTTGGTATAGCGAGACGACGCGTGAGGGCAAGCTAATAGGCGACGGCTCGAAGGCCAATCAGTGGAAGGCGAACTATCATACATCGCGAGCGCTCATGAATGTCGCCACAATGCTTGCCGACGAGACCCCGGCGCTTGACTCGACCGGCGCTCCTAGCACAGTATCGAGCTTTCGGGAATTCTCTCGGGAGGAATCACATGCGATGGGCTGGTATGGCGATGGTCGCGGTTCTGCTCATGCTGGGTGCCGCCCAGCCCAGGAAGGCGGAGGTCAAGGAGCCGGCGGAAGAGCTTCAGGGAGGCTGGAGCATGGTGCTGCTCTTCGCCAGCGGCGAGGAAACTCCCGCCGAGGAGGCCAAGGGGAGCGAGATGGTGGTTCTGGACGACGTTTACCGGTCCAAGGTGGGTGCGACCGCGGAGGCGTCGACGTTCAAGATCGATGCGACCAAGAACCCGAAAGAGATTGATTTCACATTCACGAGTGGGTTCTCGAAAGGGAAGACAGTCAAAGGCATTTACAAAATTGAAGGTGACGATCTGACGATCTGTCGAGGCTTGAGCCCCGAAACGGCGCGGCCAGAGGAATTCGCGGCCCCGGTTGATTCCGGTCTGCTCCTGGTTGTGTGGAAGCGGTCCAAGACCGTGGGCGCGGCGCAGGCTGAAGGCCATGCAGGACGAGCTCAAACGGTTCGAGGCGACCTGGAAATACGTCTCGATCGAGGTCGAGGGAGACAAGGTCCCGGGCGAGAAGTTTGAGGAAGACAGGCTGGTCTTGAAAGGCAAGCAATCGACTGCGACGGTGCAGGGAAACACCGTGCACGGCACGTTCAAGATCGACCCGACGGCAAAGCCCAAGACGATCGACATCACGATCACCGACGGACCGGGCAAGGACAATTCGCTCCAGGGGATCTACGAGTTTGACGGCGACACCCAGAAGATCTGCTGGGCGAAGCCAGGAAAACCCCGGCCGACCGAGTTCGAGGCCAAGGCCAACAGCGGCCGGATGTTGCAGGTCCTCGAGAAAGTGAAGCCTTGAAATGGATTTGCTCGCTGATTTGACGGATGCCCAGCGCGAGGCAGTCACCCACATGACGGGGCCGCTCTTGGTGCTGGCCGGGGCGGGATCGGGCAAGACGCGTGTCATCACCCGGCGAGTGGCCTGGCTGCTCTCTCAAGGCGTTCCGTCCCAGGGAGTACTGGCCCTCACCTTCACCAACAAGGCGGCCGGGGAGATGCGGCGCGAATCGAAGACCTGGCGCCGCGATCGGCTGTCTGGGTCGGTACGTTTCACGGCTTTTGTGCGCGGATGCTGCGGAAGTACTCACCGCTGGTGGGGATCGACACGGGGTTCTCGATCTACGATCAGGCCGACCGGCTGCGGGTGGTGAAGAGTGTGATGGAGGTGATGGGCTGGGAAGAGGAAGGCTGGACGCCCGAGCGCGTCGAGGCGGCGATCAGCCGGGCCAAGAACGAGCTGGTGAGCCCCTCGTCCATGAATCATCGCGCCCTGGACAGGCACGGGAGGATGGTTGCCCAGGCGTACGAGCTTTACGAAGCTCGACTCAAGATGACGGCCGCCGTCGACTTCGACGACTTGCTGGTGCACATGGTGGCGATTCTCAAGAACCACCGCGACGTCCGCGCCGAGCTCGACCGCCGGTTCAAATACGTGCTGGTAGATGAATATCAAGACACCAATCTGGCGCAATATGCGATCGTTCTCGCCATGTCGGTGGACCATCCCAACCTGTGCGTCACCGGCGACCCCGATCAATCGATTTATGGATGGCGCGGAGCCAATCTGGCTAATATCCTCGATTTCGAGCACGAATTCCCGGGCTGCCGCGTGGTGACGCTCGAGCGGAACTACCGCAGCACCAAGAACATCATAGCGGTTGCCGACCACTTGATCCGCTTCAATCGGAGGCGGAAGCCCAAATCGCTGACAACGGAAAACCCGTCGGGTGATCCGGTGGAGCTCACGCTTTACGCGCGCGAAAGCGACGAGGCGGAGGGAGTCGCCGCCCGGATCGCGGGGATGGTGGAGGAAGGCGAGCGCGGATTTGCCGATATTGCGGTCTTCTGCCGGGTGGCGGCGCTCACTCGTCCGCTCGAGCAAGCCTTCCGCGCACGCAGGATTCCGCATCAGCTCGTCGGCGGAGTGGCGTTCTACGAGCGGCAGGAAGTCAAGGACGTACTTGCCTACCTGAGCTTGCTCTCGAACTCCAAGGATGACCTCGCTTTCGCGCGGATCGTCAACGTTCCTCCGCGCGGCCTGGGGAAGACGTCACTCGAACAGCTTACCGCGGCAGCGCGGCAGCGAGAACTTCCGCTTCTGGAGATGGCGCGGAGGGCCACGTCGATTTCCGGTCTGCGCGACAAGGCGGGCCGAGCGTTTGAAGACGTCGCGCAGTTGATCGACGAGCTCGCTTGCCTGCGCGACGGGACGGCCGAGCACGGAATCCTCAAGCTCCTTTCGCTCACGGGATACCGCGAGCACCTCGCGACGGAATCCAAGAACAAGGGCGAGGATCGGATCGCCAATCTCGACGAACTGATCACGGCCGCCCACGAATTTGACGAGGCGCATCCCGGCTCGGGTATACAGGACTTTCTGGCCGAGATCACGCTGGCCTCGCCCATTGACCGCTGGGACGAAAATACGGGGGCCGTCACGCTGATGACGTTGCACGCAGCCAAGGGGCTCGAGTTTCCGGTGGTCTTCATCGTCGCTCTGGAAGAAGGTATTCTGCCCCACTCGCGGGTTCGGAGTGAAGGCAACGATATCGAGGAGGAGCGGCGGCTGTTCTTCGTGGGGATCACGCGGGCGCGGCGGGAGCTTTTTTTGAGCTATTGCCGCGTGCGTTCGTTCCGCGGCCAGTCTAAATCGACGGAGCCTTCCGTGTTTCTGCGCGAGCTTCCCGAGGGGCCCATCGTGGTCCGCGACCTTTCGGGAGTTGGCTCGGCACCGTCGGGCCCGTGGCAGGACTATGGCTCTCGACCGCCGATTTCGCGCGGAACCTCGAGCCGCTTCAGCGTCTCCACCATTCCGGCTCTTGACCGCGGCTCAACTGGCCGGAGGGCCGAACGCTTCTTTCTCCGCAGGGGCGCCGGCCTGGCCAATCCCGATGAGTTCCGGCTGGGCCAGACTGTGGCCCATCCCATGTACGGACTGGGCCGGATCGTGGAGCTCGAGGGCGAGGGCTCACGCCGGAAAGGACGAGTCGCGTTTGCCATCGGCCCGGCGCGAGTGTTTATCCTGGCGCAAGCACCACTGCGATCCGTGGGCAAGAGCGGCGGAGGCGAACGCTCGCCTTAGAGAGCGAAGAGCCACATCCTTCGAATTTGGAGAATCCGCAAGATGCCACGCTTGGGTGTGAACATCGATCATGTCGCGACCCTGCGTCAGGCGCGGCTGCGCGCGCGAGCCAGACCCGGTGTGGGCTGCGGTACAGGCGGAGCTAGGCGGGGCCGACGTCATAACCGTCCACCTTCGCGAAGATCGCCGCCACATTCAGGATCGCGACGTGCGGCTGCTGCGCGAGACCGTACAGGTACGCCTCAATCTGGAGATGGCGCTTGAGCCGGAGATCGTCACGATTGCGCTGGAGATCAAACCTCACCAGGTCACCCTGGTTCCCGAACGACGCGCCGAGCTGACGACCGAGGGCGGCCTCGACGTCGCCAGAGAAAAGGCGCGGGTCGCGCAGGCCGTCTCGCGCTGCCGCGATGCGGGCATCGACGTCGCGCTTTTCATCGACCCTGACTTGACGCAGGTCGACGCCGCGGTCGAGCTGGGGGCAAGTGCCATCGAGTTTCATACGGGGCGATACGCCGACGCCGCGCGGGCCGGCCGAACCGGCAGCGCGAGCTTCGTTCCCTGAGAGCGGCGGCCGTTGCGACCGTCTTGGCGGGAGTCGAGTTGCACGCGGGCCACGGTCTCAATTATCAGAATGTGGCGCCGGTGGCACGCGTGCCGAAAATGGAGGAGCTGAATATCGGCCACAGTATCGTCAGCCGCGCTCTGTTCGTCGGCCTCAAGCAGGCCGTTTTCGAGATGAAATCGTGCATATTGGAAGCAGTCTCGAATCCACTCGTGAGCCAGGAATAAGTCGATGCCCTCGACATGATCAATCGTCTGTCCATGGCCGCCGTCATGAATGCCTGGATCTTTGCGCCTGCACGCTTGACACAGCATCAGGGGGCAATTTCCGTAAATTCGCGAGACGCGGCGAGGTGCCCGCTTCCCTTTGGTATCCGAGTACTATAAGATTCGTTATGCGTTAACTCATGGCGGTGCAATCGTGGTGTCGTGCTACGTGGTTGCCTCGAGAGCTCGAATGCCCGTCAAGAGTTCGTCGATTGCATGCCTCAGGGCGGGTCTCAAGAAAAGCTACATCTGATCGCCAGGCGTTGGCCGGGAGAAGGCATGCCAACCAAGGGACGGTATTTCGCGGGCTGCACGGTTGCGCTTGTTACTCCCTTCCGGGACGGGGAAGTTGACGAAGCCGGTCTGCGGCGGCTGGTGGAGTGGCAGATTGCGCAAGGCACGCCGGTTCTCTCGCCGGTCGGCACCACGGGCGAGTCGCCGACGCTGTCGCACCAGGAACACGAGCGGGTCATCGCGATCGTTGTCGAGACGGCGGCCGGTCGCGCCAGGGTCGTGGCCGGAACGGGTTCCAACTCGACAGCGGAAGCGATTCGACTGACTCGATTCGCCGCGCGTGCGGGAGTTGACGGCTCGCTGCAGGTCGCGCCTTATTACAATCGGCCCAGTCAGGAGGGCTTGTATCGCCATTTTGCCGCGATTGCCGAGTGCAGCGACTTGCCGCTGGTGTTGTACAACGTGCCGGCTCGGACCGGTCGCAACATCGAGCCCGACACCATCGAGCGGCTGGCGGCGATCGGACCGATTGTTGCCGTCAAAGAAGCTTCGGGCTCGCTCGACCAGGCCAGTGAACTGATCGCGCGCACCAACCTGACGATTCTTTCGGGTGACGACAGCTTGACTCTGCCCATGCTGGCGATCGGCGGGGAAGGCGTGGTCTCGGTCGTCGCCAACCTCGTTCCCCATGATGTGATCGCCTTGATCGAGGCATTCAACCAGGGGCGCCTCGAACAAGCTCGCGAAGCCCATAAGCGGCTTTTCCCCCTCTGTCGTGATCTGCTCGCGCTGGGCCCCAACCCAATACCTGTCAAGACCGCCCTGGCCATCCTCGGCAGGGGAAACGGAGAAATGCGGCTCCCACTCTGTCCGCTGGACGAGCGAGCCCGGGAAGCGCTGGCCAAAACCATAAGAAACTACGGCCTCTTGACTCAGCATCCATAGTGGGCATATAAGTATTGAGTCTTACACATTAATCATTTGATGATCGTTAAGATTTGTTATTGTGACAGGCGCGAAGGAAGGTATTCGAGCGTTGTGAACGTTAAGTTAGAGCAGCGCGAACGCACGTAACGATACGGGTTTGCTTTGAGAGAGCGGTCCGACTGCTTGCCAGCGGGCCGTCGATCGAGCGGTATTGGCACGCGCGATGCAGGCAATGTGACTCGTGAGACGCCGGGTTCCGCCGGCATTGGGTTCTTTTTTTCATCACTTGAGGAATTTCCACCATGGCACGCAAAGAAACTCGTCGTACAAGCGTTGGCAACGGTCAGCTCGGTCACTCTGCTCCGGAAGTATCCGATCAATCGGTTCGCGAGTTGGCACAGGTGTTCAAGCTCTTGAGTGACGAGACCCGCCTGCGCATCTTGTTTTACCTCGCCCTTTCGCCCGACGGCGAGCTTCACGTCACCGACTTGTGTCACCGATTGGGTCAGAGCCAGCCAGCGGTGAGTCATCACCTGGCGCTTCTTCGCGTCTCGGGTCTGATCGAGTCGCGCCGGGAAGGAAAGCACAATTTCTACTGCGTACGCACCGATCACTTCGGAGAGCTGTTGCTCTCACTTTTCTCGGCGGCTGGTGAGGTCCCCCGCAACAAGAAGTACCGCTTTCACGACTTTGTGCTATCTTACTCCGGCGAGTGACATTCTCCCCGCTTGAGGGTTTTCTTCGAGCGGGCTTTTTTTCGTGAAGCGATCAGCGTCGGTTCCGCGCGGTCGTTCGTTTGAGCCTTGGAATCATAAAGTTCGTGGTTCGCCTTGACCCATCTCCACCTTCGGTGCAGAATGGCCCGCGTTAACGTCCGCCGGGGAATTTAGCCGGGAAGATCGGATTCCATCCCGGACGATAGCCCGACCTGGGCGTGAGAATTGCTGCGCGGCGGCATCTCGCCGCCGGTGCAGCTCGATCGACGTGCAGCCAGGCCGGCTGGACCGGTCGATCCTGGGATTCACTTTGACGCCGGTTCCCTCGGCTCAAGGCCCTCTGCACCGCCCCGCATTGGAACGCCACGGTAGAAAAGGAGTTGTACCGATGGTTCTCTCGACTCGTGGAATGTTGGCGATTGGGCTGGGCATCGTCGGGCTTTCCTTCCTGGTGGGACCGACCCTTGCGCAGCAGGATGGACAGGTTCGTAAGGCCGCGAACCCGAACCCGAATGCGGGCGCAGCGGCTCCGGCGGCTCCAGTTCCGCCGATCATCGGCACCGTCGATATGGATGCCGTCTTCAAGGGTTATGAAAAGTTCAAAGTCACCAGCAAGGAATTTCAGGCCGCCGTGCTGGGCAGGCAGAACGAGCTGATGAAGATCAAGAATGAGGCCGAAGACGAAGCGCAGATGCTTTCCAAGCTCACGCCCGGCACCGAGGACTTCAAGAAACACGAAAACCGGGTGACCGAGCTCAAGGCACGCTTCGCCGCCGGCCGGGAGCAAGCCCAGCGTGAGTTTCAGGCCCGTGAGTCGGAGAACCTCGCCACCATCTACAAGGAAGTCCAGATGATGGTCACGGCCATCGCCAACTGGCGGAAATTCAATTACGTCATGCGCGTGACCAACCAGCCGCCCAACGGAGCCGATCCCAACTCGGTAATGGCCGCGTTCCAGAACACGATCGTCTATTTCGACCCGCGCAACGACATCACCAACGACGTGATCTACAACCTCAATCGCCGATACAAGGCGGTCGCGAACCCCGCGGCAGCCGGAAACAATTCAGCCCAGCCAGCGGCCGGTCAGCCAGCTAGCGGCGCCACCCGCGCTGACCAGAACTGAGCCCCCTCCACTTCTCCAGTCGTATTGATGATGATGGGGTAGGGAATGCTGAAAGCCAAGCGCCGGCAGCGCACGCTTGCGGATGCCGCAGAGGTGCGTGGGCACGGGTTCTTCCACGGGTCTGACGTCAAACTGCGCTTCCGGCCGGCTGAGCCCGGAACCGGGATCGTCTTCGAACGGGTCGACCTGACCGATCGTCCGCGCATCCCGGCGCGGATCGATCGGGTAGTCCCGACGGCGCGCCGGACCACGATCAGACAGGGCGACGCCACAGTCGAAATGACAGAGCACGTGCTGGCCGCCTTGGCCGGGATCCGGGTCGATAACTGTATCGTCGAGATCGACGCTCCGGAGTGCCCGGGGTGCGACGGCTCGAGCCGAGCCTTTGTCGAGGCTGTCGAAGGAGCGGGCATCAGAGAACAGGACCGGATGCGTCAGGTGCTCGAGCTCGAGACTTCGGTCGTCGTCCGCGAGGGGGAAGCGTCCCTGGTTGCCAACCCGGGCACCAGCGGGGCCCTCACCCTGGCCTACCATCTCGATTATGGGCCGGACGCCCCGATCAAGGCTCACAGTTATTGCGTGGGCCTGTCTCCGGAGACATTCAAGCGAGAGATCGCTTCCAGCCGGACCTTCGTCACCGAGAGCGAGGCGAATGCTCTTCGCGCATCGGGCATCGGCAGGAAGACAACCTCGGCGGATCTTCTGATCTTCGGTCGCGAGGGACCGATCGAAAACTCGTTGCGCTTCCCGGACGAGTGCGCACGCCACAAGCTACTCGACTTGCTCGGCGATCTGGCTCTGGTGGGGTTCGACCTCGAGGGTCTCATCGTCGCCCATCGCTCGGGTCATCAGACGAACCACACTCTGGCCCGGCGGCTGCTCGAGCTGGCCAGGAGCGAAACCGGCCAATCGACGGCGAGCCTCGCACCCCGGTCGGCGCAGGTCTCGACATTCAGGGCATCTTGAGCCTCTTGCCTCATCGCTACCCATTCCTGCTCATCGATCGTGTTCTCGAGCTCGAGCCCCCGAACCGCGCGCTCGCCGTCAAGAACGTCAGCGTCAACGAACCGTTCTTCAGCGGTCACTGGCCCCGGCAGCCGATCATGCCGGGCGTGCTCATCTTGGAGTCGGTGGCCCAAACGGCCGGCATATTGATTGGCGCCAGTATCGAGAACCCGCACCAGAAACTCGCGATGATCGCATCGATCGATCGGGTCAAGCTTCGCCGGCCGAGTCGTGCCCGGCGACCAGCTTCGAATCGAGGTCGAGAGCCAGCGAATCAAGCTGCGGTTCGGCGTGCATCAGTGGACAGGCCAAAATCGGCGAATGTCTGGCAGCCGAGGCACAATTTCGATTTGTGATCGTTGACGCCGGTCGCGTCACCGGGCCGGTCGACAGCGACTGTAGCTCGCGTGGCTGGCGCTGCGGCCCTTTTGTGTAATTGGCGCGAGGACGAGACCGTCTTCCTGCACTCATCGGTCGAAAGGATGACTCGGGCATGGCTACAGTAATCGCTGACACCGCGTGCATCGATGCCCGCGCCCGAATCGCCGACGACGTCGAGATCGGGCCCTACTGTGTCATCGGTCGCGACGTCACCATCGGCCGTGGCACGCGATTGATCGCGCATGTGTTCGTCGACGGCATCACTTCCATCGGTGAAGACAACACCATCTATCCGTTCGTCTCGATCGGCGGCGAGCCTCAGGACCTTTCCTTTCGCGGCAACCCCACTCGCGTCGAGATCGGTGATGATAACACCATACGCGAAGGCGTCACCATCCACCGCGGAAGTGAGAAAGAGGAAGGCGTCACCCGCATCGGCTCCCAAAACTTGCTGATGGTCAACGCGCATGTCGCCCACGATTGCGTGCTGGGCAACCGGATCGTCATCACCAACAACACGATTCTGGGCGGTCACGTTCATGTCGAGTCGCTCGTCACAATCTCGGGCGGAGTCGCCGTTCATCCGTTTGTCACCATCGGGTCGTACAGCTATATCGGCGGGCTCTCGCGCATCTACCACGACGTACCTCGATTCATGATGGTGGATGGCAATCCTTCCAAGGTGCGCTGCTTGAACCTGGTCGGACTCAAACGCAACGGACTCAGCCCTGAGGCGATCGCCAGTCTGCACGAGGCCCACCGGCTTCTCTACCGCGCCCACATGACAGCCGAACATGCCTCGGAGCTCCTCCGATCAAACGGTCACAATGGGCCCGAGGTGCAAAGCCTGCTTGCTTTCATCGAAGGCCAACACCACGGCAAGCATGGGCGAGCCAGGGACCGCGGGAGAACAAGATGATGCGGCTGCGCGTTGGAGTCGTGGGCGTGGGCCATCTGGGCCAGCATCACGCGCGAATTCTCGCCGCGATGCCCGGCGTCGAGCTGGTCGCCATTGCCGACTCCCGGGTCGAGCAAGCTCAGACGGTGGCATCCCGGTGCGGCACGCGAGCAGTCGACGACCACCACGCGTTGGTCGACCTGGTGGACGCGGTCACAATCGCCGTTCCCACCGTCCTCCATCGCGAAGTCGCCGGGCCATTCCTGGCGCGGGGCATCGCTACATTGGTGGAGAAGCCGATGGCAGCGTCCGCCGCCGAGTCCGAGCGACTTGTCGAGGACGCCCGCGCCGGCGGTGCCGTGTTGCAGGTTGGCCATATCGAGCGGTTCAATCCGGCTCTGCGTGCGCTCGAAGAAATGCCGATCCGCCCCAAGTTCGTCAATGCCGAACGGCTTTCAACGTACACTTTCCGATCGACCGATATTGGCGTCGTCCTCGACCTCATGATCCACGACCTGGATCTGCTGCTCTCGCTCATCAGTTCGCCCGTGCGATCGGTCGCGGCGGTCGGAGTGAGCCTCTTCGGCGACCACGAGGACGTCGCCAATGCCCGGATCGAGTTCGAGGACGGCAGTATCGCCAACCTCACCGCCAGCCGCGCCAGCTACACGCCGACCCGCAAGATGCGCATCTGGGGTGCAGAAGGTTACGCCTCGCTCGACTTCGCCGCGAAGAAGGCCACCGCTGGTGCGCCCTTCCGAAGGGCTCAAGCGCGGCAAGCTTGATCTCGACGGCGTCGACTTGAGCCAGCCAGCCGCCGTGCGCGAGCATCTCTTCGGCAAGGTCCTCCGAGTCGACAAGGTCGAGCCAGAGCCCCTCGAGCCCCTCGCGCTCGAGCTCTCCGATTTCGTCAATGCCGCGCGCGGCATCTCGCAGCCCAAGGTCAGCGGCGAAGATGCCGCTGCGAGCCGTCCGGCTGGCCGACCAGGTGCTGCACAGCCTGGAGATCCACCGCTGGAACGCCGACTCTCCTGCCCTTCCGCCCGAGTCGGCCTCAGTGCTCCGCGGACCGCACGCCTGGCGCGTCAAGAGCCGCCAGAACCTGGGCTCGGTCGGGTAATGAGTCGAACTCCCTTCGTGGCGACACCCTCATCTTGCTGCGCTTCGTGATGGGTCTTACCGGCCGACCGAGACTTGTCAGCCGGCTCCCGATTCGAGTAGATTATCTCCTCACTCCAGGCATGCGTCTTGGTTCAAGCGAGAGAGAGCAAGGGACGCGCGATGGGAAAGCAATCGGCTGACAAAGAGAAGCCAGCCAAGCCGGCCAAACCGGCACCTTCAGGCGAAGCACCAGCCAAGCCGAAAAAAGCAAAGCCGGCGCCCGACGCCGCGGACGCGAAGGCCAAAGAACCGCCGGCCGAGAAACCCAAGCCGGCACCGCGGCCCCCGGCTGACCCGCGCCTCAAGGTGCTCAAGAAGTTCTACGGCAAGTTTCTGCCGAGGGGGCCGCTCCGCGACCGGCACAAGGCGCTCATGGCACGATGGAATTCGGGCGAAGACCACGGCGGCGTCACGGTTGACGAGCTCAAGTCCCTCCACGAAGACTGGAAAAAAGCCCGCGCCAAGCCCGTGCGCGCCGGCAGTTCCGGGTGAGAGATCGGCCAAAGCAAGCGCCGTCTCACGGCGAATCGGGGCGCGCCAGCTCCACCACCGCCCGGGCAAACCGGGCCAGGCGGCTCGAGAGCAACCGCGCCGCCGTACGCGAGGCCTCGTCCGGGGCCGAGGCGATGGCTTTCCTGGCCAGCGCATAGGCCGTGGCGGCATCGCCTGAGTCTGCTTCGAGGACGGCCAGCGAATAAAGCGCCTCGAACAGATCCGGCTTGGCTTCCAGCGCAAGACGGTAGTGCTTCCGCGCCGATTCGAGGTTGTTCTCGGCCAGGTAGGTCGTGCCGATCCGCGCTTCGCGGACGGCAGGCTGTGGCACTTCGACCGCATTTTCCCAGGCCGCTCGCGCCCGTGCAGCCTCACCCAGATAGAGCCGCAGGGTTGCGATCCGGTCGGCCATATCCCACGGCGCATGTTCGGCCGCGCGGGCTCTCTCCAGCAGTACGACTGCACTTTCGACACGACCCGATGCCAGCAAGGCCGTTACGACCTGATCGAGCTCGCCCAGGTTTCGCCACTCGGTCGGCGGGCGCGGGCCCATCTTGCGCTCGTAATCGGCGCGCGTCGACCCCTTGCTATTTTGCTCACTGAGCTGGAGAAGCCCAAGCGCGGGCTCATGCATGAGCCGTGAATCGTAAACGCCGATGTCAGCGTGCTTGCCGCCGCCGGGTTGCCGGCCTCGAGCTCGAGGGCATGCCGAAGCGCGGCAGCGGCCCGCGCGGTCGATAAGTCGTAAACCGGGTCGAACGTAGCGCGGAATCGTGCGAGGGGCTCATAACCGCGAACGAACTCGATCACCCCCAGGTTGATCCAGCCATCGACCAGGTCCGGTTCCTGCCGCAAAAGCTCCCGCGTAGCATCCATTCCGAGCCAGGCGAGCGAACGTGTTTTCTCGCCGCCTGAGGGGCCCATGTGAATCATGTACTTGGCGATCGCCTTGCTGAAGGCGAGAAGCTCCGCTCGATCGCGCGGCTTTCGCAACCGATCTGGCCGGAAATGACGATCGGCGAAATCGACGGTGTCCTCGCGCACCAAGGCGCCGAAGGAGTCGTGAACGAACACCGTCGCGATGGCGTCGAACCAGACGCAGCGCCAGTGGTCGCTTCGAAACAGGGTCGCTCCTATCTCGGAATTGTGGAGATGATCGGCCAGGATCACCGGCCGCGCCATTTCGGCAAGCTCGGCTTCCCATCCGGCCTCGTTATCCTTGATTCGCTTCTCGAGCGCCATGTAGCGGCGAAAGAGATCAGCACCGGCGACCTCCAGCCTGGGGTCAATGAAGACCTTGCGCTGCGGGCCATGGTAGTACTCGAACAGCGCGGAGTGACCGTTATGAAAGGAGAGAAAGCGATTGGGCATCGCTGCTTTGCCGGCAAACTTCACTGCCTCGTGCGGAAACCAGAGCGCGTCCTCGCCAAACCCGATCGTTCTGCCTTCGCCGGTCATCCGAAAGAACTGTCCGCTGCCGACCCAGAGAAGCAGCAGGGCGACTGTGCCGAAAGCCAGCGGCCGCGGCGGCAGGGACCATCGAGCAGGCGCGATAGCTCCCTGCGCCTGCCTGCGGCTGCGGATGGCTGCGGCCCATTCGCCGAAATTCCAGGCGGTTACCACGCCCACCACGGCCGCGAACTGGTGCGTGTTTCGCGTCGCTTGCAAGCTCAGCCAGCTAAAGGCGGCGAAGAGCAGAAGCCGAAATGGACTGAGCCGCCAGGTTGCCGCCGATCCGGCGCTCGAACTGGCGGTCTGGGTGATCTTGGCAGCTTTGTCTCGGGCAGTTTTCGATCGAGATCGTCTGTTCTTGCTCGGCAGGGCGTTCTCCTTGGCCACAGCCGCTGGTGTGCCCGGCGCGATCGGCGAGACCGGTGGCCGGGCCGCGCGCAGGGAAACCGCAATCTGCCAGACGAGCGGGATCAAGAAGCTGAGAGCTCCGATGAGCATCGCGAGCAGATGAAGCTGTAAGGACAGGTTTCTCAGGCCGTTGCCCTTCGGGCTCCGGATGAATGCGGGAATCGAAGTCAGCTCTGCAACGTTTTGCGAGAACACCGGGTTGCTCATCGTCCCGGCCAGCTCAATCGGGTAGAGTGCCCCATTGATGCCATAGGGATTGATCAGGCAGGCAAGCACCGTGGCCAAACTCGCTCCCAGAATCAGCTTCCACCACCGCCTTCGTTCCGGGGCGAAGAGTCCCAAACGAAGTGCGGCGTCGATCAGCGCGAAGCCGAGGATCACCGGTCCCAGAACAAAGAGTCCGTGCGAGTTCACCCACGCGACCTGCACCACCGGCAGCAGGAAAACGAGGCTGGGAAAACGATCCCAGCGGACGATGACCGCGAGAAACACCGAGAGATAGAAAAGGGTTAGGGTCTCCGGGCGCACGTAGATGCGCCCTGCCAGCACGAAGAGGGCGGGCAGCCAGGCCAACACCATGACCGGGATCGGCCAGCTCCGTTTGCGCGCCGAGATCAAGATGAGCATCGCCAGGCACGTGACGACGCACTTGGCCACGTTGAGCGCGGCAACCCCGCCCCACTCATGGAGCCAGCTTATCGCGACCTGAAAGATCCAGTGCAGGTCGATCCAGGGCGACCCTTCGCGGGTGAACGTGAAGATGTCGGTGCGCGGAACGGCGGCCGTCTGGCGGATGAGATCGCCCGTCCGCAGATGCCAGTAGATGTCGGCGTCCTTGAGCGGAAAGCTGCCAAGCAGGAACGCCAGGGTCAGGAAGAGGACGATCAACGACCCATCCAGAGCGCGCACCGCCCAGACCGATAGCTCCGATGGCGAATCAGCCGTCAAGCCACCAGTCCGGTCCGGGCGTTGCGATTTTTCCGCCAGCTCGGCAGGGCTCGCCACCGACATTCAATCTCTCCGACAGTCGAACCCGGTTCATGCTCAAGCGCCGAGGCCGAAGAAGAGCGACCTGCTCCCTCCAAGGCCGGCATACTCGGCTGTAAGACTCTTGTATGCATTATCGAAAGAGCAGGCGCTTCCCACCAGCCTGATCGGTTGAGATAGCCTGACTGCAGTGAAAACGTTATGGTTTGGGGCTCGGATTTGCCCATCATCGTGTACGACCGGGGAGTGTCGACGCATGTCGTTCTACTGGATCTATGACCTGCCCAACTGGCTGCTCTGCCTCTTCATCGTCGTCATCACCACGGGCCTGGCGCTTCTCGGGCTCGTGATCAGCCGCCCGATCGTCAAGCGAATCTCCGGCGCGAGCTCCAAGCATAACGATCTCGTGAGTTACTTTCTCGCATCGATGGGCGTGTTCTACGGGCTGGCTCTGGGTCTGATCGCTGTCGCAACGTGGGAGAACTACACTGAGGTCGACGCGGTTGTCACGTCCGAGGCGGCCGCGCTTTCCAGTCTGTACCGCGACCTGGACGGCTACCCTCAACCGCTTCGAAACAACCTCGAATCGCTCATGCGCGACTACACCCGGACGGTCATCGAGAAGGAATGGCCGGCTCACAAGCGCGGAATCGCCCTCGAGGACGGCGACACCATCCTCGACCAGCTCGAAAATGAGATCATGAATTTCGAGCCCGCCCGCGAGCGCGAAAAAATCGTGCACGCCGAGGTGCTGCGGTCGCTCGACACCGTCCTCGACCAGCGCCGGCTCAGGCTTCAGGCCGTCTCGACCGGTCTCCCCGCTGCACTCTGGGCAGTGGTTCTCTTCGGAGCTTTGCTCAACGGCCTCCTGACCTATCTCTTCTGGGTGGAGAACTTCAAAATCCACGCAGTGTCGGTGGCGATCCTGGCCTGCTTCATCGCGCTCCTGATCTTCCTCACGGCCGCGATGGACAACCCGTTCCGCGGCGAATTCAGCGTGAATTCGGATGCCTTCCAGACGATCCTGGAAAAAATAATGAAACCAGCCAAGTGATAGTGGAACGGCTGGGATCTCGATGGCGAGACCCCAGCGCGCCAGTCCTGATGTTGCACATTTTGGTCCTTGCCCTGAAAGGGCCCAACAAATCAGCCCAGGGAATCGCCCTGGGTTCCCGAGGCATCGCCTGGGTTCCCGAGGCATCGCCCTGGGTCCCCTTACACAAGCCGGATGCCAGAGACGTGCTTGGCCGACGTGTGCGCTTGATTGACCAGCTTACGCTCAGTCTTGGCCGTGTGCGTCTTGTGCTTGGTCGTTATATGGCTCTTCGCGTGGTGCTTGGCCGGCTTCTTGGGCGACGGTGCACTCGTGGGCGTGGTTGTTCCCGACCCGGTGCTGCTGACACTGGTGCTATCAATAAAGGTGAGCGGCTTCGTAAGAGTGCTCGCGACCAGATCGGCAATCAGCGAGCCGCCCTTCGGTGTTCCGAGTCCCGTCGCTGTGTTGGCGGTTTCCCCGCTCGAGCCCGTCGAGGTCGAGCTCAAGCCAATGCCCCATCCGAGGCCGCCCCAGAACGAGCTCGAGATCTGGCTATAGCCGGCGGAGCTTTCGAACGGGTTGAACCCCCCGAACGAAAGCCCGCCGTAGGAAGGAGACGATGCCACGCTGTTGAAATTGCTCGAAGCGGCCGCGTATAGCGCTGGCAGAGTCTGGGTCGGGCCGTCCAGGCTCCCTAGCCCGGCAAGAGCTCGTCCCTGGTCGACGATGGCGATGATCCCCGCCCACGACGGTGATCCCAAACTCGTTCCGCCCACGACCTGCCACGAGCCCGACCTGGCCCCGGGGGTCGTCGCGTAGACCTCGACTCCAGAATTCGGGTCGGCGTCGAACGCCACGTCCGGCGTGCTTCGCCCCCCCGAGGTCTGCACGCTCCCCTGGTAGCTCGGCTCCTGTTCGAACGCGCTATACCCGCCCCCGCTGTCATCCCACGCGGTTTCCGATGAATACGCGCCGCTGCTCGTCAAGGTGAGCGTGGTTCCACCCACTGAAAGGACATTCGGCGAGGCAGACGGGTATTCGACAAATCCACTGTCGCCACTGGCAGCGATGAACGTCACACCCTCGTGCCCGGATGGCGTGGTGAAGTACGAATCGTACGAGGACTCGTTCGACATCTCGTTGAAGCCCCAGCTCATCGAGACGGCCACCACGCCCGCCGTGTTTCGTGCGGTGTTGACGGCATTCAGAAGGTTCTGCAATTCCTGAGTCTGCGAGTAAGACGGCGCCGCCTCGACGACCAGGATGTTGGCGCCAGGGGCCATTGCATGCGCCCACTCGACATCCAACGACTCCTCAAGCGCCCACCCACTATCCGTCTGATTGCCCGCCTGGTCCACCACCGTGAGTGACGGCGTCGGCAGGTCGTATTTCGCATCAAACGTTGCCAGATCCGATTGGATGTTCGGATCGTGGTACATCTCGATGAGAGCGATCGTTTCACCGCTGCCGTTTCCGGGGACGACGGCACCCGTTTTTGACGTGAACGTGATGTCGTTCAGACCATACGCCGCAGTGACCTGGGCAGGAGTGAGTCCGCTGGGCTCGTACGGCGAAAAGCCCGACAACAAGCAGCGGTCGTCAAGTTCGTCTAAAAAGGGCCGATAGCGCGGGCCGCGACGGCGGTTTCGCATGAGTGACCATCTCCCAAGGTGTGCATTCCATTGCGAGGTCCTTTTCCGTCATTGATGATGACTTTTGAGCGAGTACCACCAAGTTCCTCGTGGAAACCCTACCTGACGCGACTTCGGTTTGCAAACACGCGCGACTTTATATGAATTTACAGAGCTTTACGCTCTAAATGGAGGAGCAACTCGGCGCGTGTGTGCTTCTTCTCGGCAATCCGCGCAGTTGTTTTCGCAGTGGTGCGAGAAGTGCTCGTTTCTAACGTGACGGCGATATTACTCGCAACCAGATCGGCCACGAGAGACGAGCCGGCCGGGGTGCCCAGTCCGGTGCTTGTGTTCGCAGTGCCGCCGGCGTCCTCGCCGACCCTGGTATCGAGAGGCGGAACTACGTTGAAATCGGTCGATGGCAGAGAATAGAGAGTGGGCAGTGTCTGGGTTGCGCCGTCCAGCGTGCCCTTCCCATCGAGCATGCGCCCCTGGTCAACGATAGCGATGATCGCCGCCCAGGACGGGGTGCCCAGGCTGGTTCCACCCACGACTTCCCAGGTCCCGCGACCGCCGTACAGTGAGGTCTGGTACACCGCCACGCCGGTGTTGGGGTCGCCATCGAACGCGACATCGGGCGTGCTTCGCTTGCCGGTTCCCTGAATCGCTCGCTGAAAGGACGGCTCTCGCTCGTATCGGCTAAAACCCCCGCTGCTATCCACCCACGCGGTTTCGTCCAGGTATCGACCCGAATAACCGAGATTGAGTGTCGTCGCTCCTACGGCAAGCACGGAGGGAGTAACCGAGGGCCACTCGGCGCCGCCGGCCGGTCCGCTATCACCACTGGCGGCGAAGAACGTGATCCCCTTGTGCCCCGCCGGAGTTGTGAACACGCCATTGTACGAAGACTCGCCGGCCGATTCGGAGAATCCCCAGCTCATCGAGATGACGTCAACCCCCGGGGTGTACCGCGCCGCGTTCACTGCGTTGATCAGGCTCTGGCGGGTTTGCGAGTGCGCTTCCACAACCAGGATCTCTGCACCCGGTGCGATCGCGTGTGCCCACTCGACGTCCATCGACTCTTCAAGCGCCCAGCCCGAATTCGTAACGTTTCCGGCTTGGTTCGCAATGATGAGCCTGGGTGGGGCCGGCAAGCCAAAGGCGCGATCGAAAGTCTGGAGGTCGGAGGCGATGTACGGGTCGTGGTAAGCTTCGATGAGGGCGATGACTTGCCCGGTCCCATCCCCTTTGATCGCGCCGGAGCCCGTGCCAAACGTGATCGAATTGAGCCCGTACGCGCTGGTCAACTGCGCGGGCGAGAGACCTGACATGAATGACAGTAAACATCGCTCATCAAGCTGATCCAGTACAGGACGGACAGGACGACGGCGTCGAGTGGACATCGAAAGCTACCCAAGGATGTGCATCGTCGTTGCAAGAAACGGAAGCCGCACGCATGGCGCAATGACCGATCGAGATTGCCGGATCCGGCTGGCGCCCCAATTCTACACCACGCGCCCCGCTTGTCGAAGGATCATCCGCTATTGTGTTGTCAAACCAGGACGCAAAGCGAGGGTGCGCCCCCCATCCTATTCGTCAGCGACGCGACTTTCCCGCCACGCGAGCAGCAATTCCCGTTTCCCCGCCCCCGCCCGGGGTGACATCATATCATAGAACACAGGGCGCCAGCGCCGCGGCGGGCGAGACCTCGGAGACGCGATCGAATCTCCCAGCCCCCTTCCCTTCGCGAGCCCCCGCCGGGGGCGACATCACGTTGCTCGGGCGCGAGCCCCGTGGTCAATGCCCGAGCCCAACGTCAAAGGCGTGAGCCTCGAGGTCACATCTGCCCCGCGACGCACCACCGACACACCGAGACCCGCCAACTTGCGCTCGCATTCGTGTTGCTTTCTGCCACCTGGCTCGGGCTGACCCCCAAAAATGTCGTCATGGCGTCATCTCCTTGTAGAATCTGGACTTACGTATGACGACATTTTGGCCCGGTTTTTTTCGTCGACGCAAGTTACGACCGCCAATCTGTTTCCGCCTGACGACATAATTTCTCGCCTCCCGCGTTCCTGATGACGATCGTGCGCTTTCCGTCGGTTCTGTCAAAAGTGACGGATAATCCGTTGCTCCGGAGTTGGGGTGCGATGCGACGGAGCTCGTTCGTCAACCACGCCGGTGACTTGGGCCATCTCGACGAGCGAACTACGTTCCCGCCCGCCCGCTCGCCGAGCTCCTTGAGCAGCTCCGTCGCGGTACCGTACCAGTTCAGCGCAGCCGGCGCGAACTTGAGCATGGTCGTTGCAACAATGGACTCTTCGATCTGTGTGGCGCTCGCGTCCTTGCGATTGTTGTTGTAGTCCAACAAGACCGTACCGGCGTCCCAACCTAGCGCCCGGCCGACCGCCTCGCCGAACGTGGCGAAATCGGCCATGCGCGGTAATTCCGCCAGCTTGACCGATGGCAGCTCGCGCAGCCCTCCCGCGACCGCATCGAGCAACGACCCGAGAATCAGCGGCCGGTCCCGGTAAAACGCCTGCCACAACTCATCCTCACTGCGCCGCTGGCCCGGCGCGATCGGCGCCAGATGGAGAAAAACCGTACGGTCGCTCAGATCGCCGCGCTGGACGAATTCTTCAATCCCGTTCAGGATCACGGGCCGTTGCGCGTGCAACACCACTCGCTCATCGTTGGAGAACAAGGCACGTCCGGCGAAGCCGCCACCGGTCGCCAGCCGGCAGAGACCATCGGACAGCCACGGGCGGATCACTCCGATATTGTCGTAAGCCAGCAGCCACCCGTTCACAGCGGTGACCATCAGGTCACGGGTGCTTCCTGGCTCCGAGAGCAACGCCGCATCCTGCGGGTCGATCATCGACCGGATGATCCTCGCCAGCGTGCTCTTGGCCGACCCTTGTTCACCGTAAATCACCAGGATGGGATAAGGACCAACTGCCCGTAGCGCCGCGGCCATCCAGGCCACCAGAAGGCGAAAATCGCTCGGGCTCACATTCACGTAAGGCCGCAGCAGCTCGATTGAGCCCTCCCGGCTCGGTCGCGGCAGCGGCAAGAGCCCATCCGGCCTACGAAACTCGACTGGGGGCCTTTCAACCACGTTCCAACCTCCCGCGCCGATTTCGATGGCGTGCCCGGTTACATCGCCCAGATCGAGCCAATACCCAGCCCCCTGCTTATCGCAATTGCCGCCCACCCGAATGAATACCTGCGGCGGGCCGCTTCCGAACCGAGCAAATGCCTCGAGAGCACCGATCACACGGCGAACGGCTTCCGCTGGCGGCAGCTCCCCGAACTCCCGAAAATGTGCGCCAATCAACCAGTCCCGGAATGCCCCCGACCGGAGACAATAAACCTCAACTCGCCTCCCCACCGGCACCCGGGCAAAAAGCCGCCCGTCGCCGGCCCGAAATACTCGCGCCTCCTCGGCCAGTCGCAGCAGCCGCTGCACCGCCGTCCGCTCACTCCCATCGTCGTCGTCGATATGCCCTTGTTCATTAATCATCCGATTCCAGTCTCCAATCAACCTTCGAGCCAACCCGGCCCCGATAGCAATTCCCGCAGTCAAACTCCGCCATTCGCACCCGGCGCGCAGGCGCACCTACGCCCCCCCGCAACAAGCTCAACGATGGCCGAGACGCCACCCCGCAATCCGAATCATCGGCAGATCGAGGTCCACATGATTCTTTTTTTAGCATCATATAGCCTTTTTTGGCATTTCTTTCCCATCGGAGATCGTCCGGCTTTCCGGTCGTTACAGACAGTTGCCGGCTTTGGTCTCCCCAGTTCGTGCGCCGACCCGCTGGCGCACACATTGCTTCTACTTGGAACGATCTGCACAAACCCCGATCCAGTTGCCAACAGAAGAAAGAATTCGTGCGTTTCGAGTCCGCATCCTTCCGCCCAAGTGCCCGCCTGGATCATCAATGGAGCACCAGGCGCCGGTCGCGGTACGACGATTGCATGTCTCTGCAACTGTGATTGGAGATTCGAAATGCGTGCCATTCCCATCAACGAGCGTGGAGCGCTCGATAGACTCCTCTGAACGGACATCCCCGAGCCGGAGCATACGAAGATGACCAGACTCACCTCGTTCGCGGTTACGGCCGTGTTCGCGTTGGCCCTTGGTGGTATCGCCGTCGCGCTAGCCGGGTCCGGTCCTCGCGACGAAAATCCCGGCCAGGCGAACGCCGCGGCGATCATCCAGGGGCAGCAAACGCCCGCCCAGGCCAAGGTCTCGCAACCGGCCGAAGATCGCTCGACGGCCCTGCGCAAAGCTCGTCGCGATCTCGCCCAGAAGGGCTACGAATTCGCCCTGCCGTCGCTACGAGCGACGCAGCGGTCCGGTAACGCGTTGGTCGTGGTCGGAAAGCCCGAGGACGTATACCGATGGTCAACTCGCTGGCTCCAGGCCGAACGTGACGTGAGCTCCAATGCGACCGGCCACCTCACCGCTCTGGAAGCGCACCTGCGGCGAATGACCGACCTGGAAAAGAATGTCGAATCGCTCTCCAGCGAGATTTCACCAGAGGCAACAAAGCTCGAGGTCCAGTGGTACGTTCTGGAAGCGCGCCTCTTCCTCGAGCAGGCCAAACCGAAGTGACTCACCAGCTTAGGAACAGGCCGAGAATAAGTTCCCGGCGTTATACGGTCTTGGGTTCGGGGACTGCTCGGTAGTTCCACTTGGGCAGGATCTTGTCGAAGATGATCTTCATGGTCTTCTTGAATCCCGCGGCACACTTGCGTCCTGTCTGATACATCTTGTAGAGGATACGCACGCTGATTGTCAGGCCCGTCGTGGTTTCGGTCTTGGATATGTAGTGCTGCACCGTTTCCAACGTCCGAAAGATCACGCCCCGACACGCTCGCGTCACATGCGGGAAAAGGCGATGCTCGATCGGGTTATACTTCGAGCAGTAAGGCGGGTAGTGGGCCACCCGGATTTCGACGCCCAGCCGGTTCGCTAGCTCTTGGAGCTGCTCCTTGAAGACGTACCTCGACGCACTGTTACTCCCGCCGCCGTCGCACAGCACTAGGATCTTCTTAGCCCTGGGATACGTCACCCGTCCGTGATCCTCCCACCACGCTGCGATACTGTCACAAGCCAGCTCGCTGGTGTCGTGGCTGGTGTTCAGGTGGATGAATCCTCGATTTCGCCCTACATCGTAGACGCCGTGAGGAATTACCACGCCCGAGCCTGCACTACTGAAATCATGGTCGTTGGTTTCAATCGTCTCCTGCGTGTCGATTACGCCGTCACGGTGGAAGTCACCCATCAACTCCTTCTTCTTCGTGTCGATGCTGATGACCGGCAAACCGGCCTTCAGGTACTTCTTCTTGAGACGGGCGATGTTCTCGAACTGGACGTTGCGGTCCGGGTGACGCGGTCCCATCGTCTTCTTCTTCAATGCTTTTCGCCTTCGGTATCCGTGTTTGCGAAGCAACTGGGACACGATGTGTCGACTGGTCGGAGTACCCAAAGCCGTGACCCGAAGCGCTATCTGTCTACGTGACAAGTTCGTCCATTTCACGTCGGTGCGCATCGGATCTCCAGCAGTGTGGTCCTCGAGAACCTTTAAGAAGTTCGCTTCGACGGCAGCGTTGATCTCGATCGCCTTTTTGCACCCCCCCCTTTTTTTCGGACACGAGTCGTGTCCAGCTCATCTGTCGCTTCCAGCTCCGCCTTTCCACGGCGGATCGTCTTTGGATCGCATTCAAGGATCTGGGCAATGTACTCAGTTCCACCATGACCCAGTTTGGCAGCCTCGATGGCCGCGTACCGCCGTCGATCGTCCTCCGAAAGTGACTCATACAGCCGCTTCATCATCCGCTCAATTTCCGGTGCATACGCGTCCATGCTGCCCTCCTTGGCGTTTCCCTACGGACAGCGAGCTTGATACCATACTTCAGGGAAAACGGGAAGTTAATTTCGGCCCGTTCCTTACGCAAGGTTCAATTGCCATGACGGACCGAACCGGTCCTTCACCCAGCCGAATTTCGTGCTGAACCCGTAATTGCCGAGCGGCATCAATACTTGCCCACCGGCCGAAAGCCGGCTGAACACGTCTTCAATTTCCGCGTCGCTCTCACATTCGACAAATATCGAAATCGATGGAGTAAAGGTAAACTCATGCTTGATCGGGCTGTCGATGCAGATGAACTCTCGCCCACAGAGAGTAAACGTCGCGATCTTGACGGTCCCCTCCGGCCCATGCTCGCCAGGTCCATATCGCTCAACCTTGATGATCTCTGACCCTCGAAACAGCGAGACATAAAAACTCATCGCCTCCTCGGCAACTCCCTCGAACATGAGATGCGTCGAAACGCTGCGCGCCATCGTGGTTCCGCTCCTCTTCAATTCAGTTGGCCGTTCGCCAGAAAGGCGTAGATCCGTCCGATCCGTCGAGCCTATCCCAGCCGTTGAGCCCAAGCAACTCAGTCATCGGCGATCAGTGTCAACGGGTTGCTCCAACGGGGCAACCACCAGTACGCGCTCACCCTCTTTGCCGTTCCTGAGTCGCTTCAGAGAGCCAGGCCACGAAACGAGCACGCGCTGCAGGCTATGATCAGCTATTACCTATTTGTGAAGACATTCTTCAGCGTCGAGCCGTCGCGCGTGGTCCAGCGCTGGGTGTTCCTGAACGAATTACGTAGGCTTCAAACTACCTTCATGCTACATTAAAAACCCGGGAGCCTCTCACAAGAATCGCGCGGATTCCCGCATGGGGAGACAGGACCGGTCGACATGACCGCCGTACAGGCTGTACTCGTCGGGCTATGGCTGGACGCCATCCAGGTCGAGCGGCCATACCGCTTCGAGAGCACGGCCCGCGAGGACACGCTGTACACGAACCACAAGTTGATCGGTTGAGCCAGGCGGGGCCATGTACCGCCAGCAGTCTGTTGTGGTCGGCGATGCTACATAGCCTTGCCTGAATGTGGGGAGCGGCGGGTGATTCCGATTCCGCTCGGGCGTACCTGTGACGCCCGAATTGCTCGTCACGAAGCGCCTGAGGGACCTCTCGAATCCGGCTCACCCTCAAGCCGGATCAGATGCAGGTGGCGTCCCTCGGACCCGGCCCAGACGCGGCCGGAGGGGTGAGTAGCCGTGCCGTACAAGGCCGTCGGGAACCAAGCGATGGGCTCTCCACCACGCGCCGACTCGACCACAGTGTCGAAGTCGTGTGTCATCGCCCGCCAGGGGAACACGCTTCCCGCCGCCGCGATTGCGGCGGCATCGCCGAAACCCTGCATCACCCTGAGGCATTCCCCGGTGAGCGCATCCCACAACCGCACCGTCCGATCCGTATCGGACCCGGTGACCATGCGGCTGCCGTCGGGTGAATACGCAATGCTCGCTACCGAGACCCCATACCCATCGAAGCAGGACAGCTCCCGGCCGCTATGCGCATCCCACACTCGCATTGTGTCATCAGACGACGCGGTGACGATGCGTAGTCCGTCAGCGGAATACGCCACACAATTCACCTCACCCTCATGTCCGTGGAGGCAGGCCAGCTCCTCCCCACTGGTCGCGTCCCATATTCGCGCCGTCTGGTCATCCGACGCGGTAACGACGCGACGTCCGTCGGGCGAATACACCACGCTTCCGACCTCGCCCTCATGTCCGCGAAGACAGGCCAGCTCCTCTCCACTGGTCGCGTCCCATACTCGTACCGTTTGGTCATCTGATGCGGTAACGATGCGACGTCCGTCGGGCGAGTACGCCACGCTCCTGACCCCGCCCTCGTGTCCGCGAATGCAGGCCAGCTCCTCCCCACTGGTCGCGTCCCATACTCGCACCGTCTGGTCAGCCGACCCCGTGACGATGCGACGTCCGTCGTGGGAACACGCCACGCTATTGACCACGCCGGCAGCTTCGCGCAGGCGGGCTAGATCTGTGTCGTTGGCCAGGTCCCACACTCGGACCATCTGGTCGCCCGACCCGGCAACGATGCGGGTGCCGTCGGGGGAATACGCAATGCTCTCGACCGAGCCACCGTGTCCATCGAGGCAGGCCAACTCCTCCCCGCTGGTCGCGTCCCATACTCGCAACGTCTGGTCATCCGACCCGGTAACGATGCGACGTCCGTCCGGCGAGTACGCCACGCTCCTGACCTCGGCCTCATGTCCCCGAAGACAGGCCAGCTCCTCTCCACTGGTCGCGTCCCATACTCGTACCGTTTGGTCATCTGATGCGGTAACGATGCGACATCCGTCGGGCGAGTACGCCACGCTCCTGACCCCACCCTCGTGTCCGCGAATGCAGGCCAGTTCGGCGCCGCTTCCGCATCCCACACTCGAACCGAAGAGTCACGCGACCCCGAGACGATTCGGCGGCCGTTGGGCGAGTAAGCCACGCTGTTGACCCAGTTCTCATGTCCGCGGAGGCAGGCCGCTTGCTGCCCGTTGCCTGCGTTCCACACGCGCACGGTCTCGTCCTCCGACCCAGAGACGATATGGCGGCCGTCGGGCGAATAAGCCACGCTCCTGACCCCGCTCTCATGACCGCGGAAGCAGGCGACCTCCATGCGGCTCTCCGTATCCCACACTCGCACGGTAGTGTCCCACGACCCTGAGACGACGCGTCGTCCACCCGGGGAATACGCCACGCTAAAGACCAAGAGCTTATGTCCGCGAAAGCAGGCCAACTCTGCTCCGCTGGAGGCGTCCCACACCCGCACCGTATCGTCCCCTCCGCTGACAATACGGCAACCGTTGTGCGAATAGGCCACGCTTTCGACCGTTGTCTTATGACCGCGTAGACAAGCAAGTTGGGCGCTGCCCAGGGCCAGTTCGGGCGGGCGGAGGGAACGGAGCCAGACGAAACCGGGCGTACTCCTCTCTTTCGCCTCGCGCCAGGATTCGAGGAGTGTCGACAGCCGATCGGTCGCGGGGCGTGACCAGGGAGGGCCTTCGGCGGACCAGCTCCCGGACGCCTGATCATGATGAGCAGCCGCCTCAGGACTGTCATACCACCAGCACCGGTTCCAAAGGCACTGAAACAAGGTCGTGGGATGGAGAGCCAGGAAATGGAGATCGGAGCGGACGGCCTGATCCAGTAGCCGTAAGTGCCGGCCGGCTCCGTGGTCGTTCGGGATGCGCTCCACGGCGCGGGTGAAGTCCATGGCGAGGTCAAATACCAGGCCGGCCTCCGCTTTGGCTTCCAGCCAGCGCAGGTCCCGAAGCAGGCCGGGCAACTCGGAATCTCGCCCCGCCCCGGCGAGGTGGTAGCGCAGGTGCTGGAAGAAATAACCGTCGCTCGGCCCGGACGGCCAGCCCTCCGGGCACCGCTGGGAGTAGGCGTCGATCAGTTTCTGGTGCAGGGCAACTTGGTCGCCTGCGAGACGCGTGGCGTAGTCGTACATCAAGTCGTGGAGAGACACGCGGCGCTTCGGGTCATCGCCGGCCTCCGCGGCTTCGCGATCCAGGCGCAGCTAGGGCGCGGCGCTCCAGTATGGTGAGCAGACGGCGCGCCTCGCGGTCCTTCATGGGGCCGGTGTGCGACCAGAGCGTTGCCACGGCGGCCTCCGGGACCGTTTCGTCGGGCGGGAAGACCGCCAGCTCGGCGAACCGGCGGGCCTGATCGGGTGCGAGGGCGTCGATACTGACCTTGATCGACTTCAAGATGTTCCCGTGCGGATGGTCGAGGAATTCGAGGTCGGCCTCGCGCAGCGCGGCGAGGATGTCGGCCCAGGAAGTCCCGTCGCGACGCATGGCGCTGCAGATCGATAGCGCCAGCGGCAGGCGACCGCATTCGGCGATCACCTCACGAGCGTCGGGCGGCAGGGCGGCTTCGGGGCATTCAGCCCACCGGGCCAGCAGCGCCGGGGCCTCCGCTTCGGTGAGAAGCTGAACCTGGTGTGACGTGCCGCCCAGAGATGTGATCAGCGCGGCGTCGCGGGTGGTGATGACTACTCGGCAGCGTGGGCCGAGCACGTCGAACGCTTCGGCGTGGGGGGCGTCCCACACGTCGTCGAGCACGAGCAAGACACCCTTGTGCTCCAGCAGCTCCTGGAGCTTGCCCTTGCCCTGCGGCTCGTTATCGAAATGGCCAGGATCCCCGAGGGCCTGCGCGACGCGACGCTGGAGGGTCACGAGCGTCGGCTGCAGGCCGACACCGATCCAGATCACGCCGTCGGGAAAGGCCCGGCGCACCTCGTGGTCGCGCGCGAGTGTGGAGGCCAGGACCGACTTGCCGATCCCACCCATGCCGTGGATGCCCGTGCGCGCGACCGAGCCGGTGATGACCACGGGCCGATGCAGGTCGGCCAGCACGGCGTCCTTGAGCGCGCGGAGGCGATCCGGGCGCCTGAGGAAGTGCGGCGGTAACGACGGCACGGCGACCAGCTTGCCCATCGGCGCAACCGGCTCGGAGAGCTGGCGCGCCAGCATTGCCAGCCGGGCCGCGTATTGTCCATCGTCGCGGAAGTCGGGCGCGTCGAGCAGCTTGAGCTCGTCGGGTAACAGGTCGAAATCGCCCAGTCGCAGCACGGGGTTGATCGCCTTGCCGATCTCTAGCGCGTAGAGCCACTCGGCGCGGACGTAGTCGGACGCGACGGCCTTCGGACCCACCACGAACACGAGTCGGTCGCGCGCGGTAATCGCGTCGCGGATCTCTTGCAGGAACGTGAGTGCTCGCCCCGGCATCGACTCGCGGTCCCACCAGACATCGAAGCCACGCGCGGACAGGTCGTGATAGAGCCGCTTGGTGAACGGCTCGTCATCACCGCGGGCATAGGATAGGAAGATGCTGGACATTGCAATGCCAATTCGTCCGATATCACCAGACGGATTGCCGAGGCCCGATCAACAGGAAGAGCGGCTGCGCCGTGCTCCTTACATCATAACGACTTGGGACCGTTGCTGCAGAGAAGCTCGCCATCGTCCGACTGCTCATGCGGTCTGGTCCGCCGCGACCGTGGCTGTCCGTTGAAGACGGCTCGGAGAAGCTCAAATTCGAAGCCCACGATTCTCCCTTCATCGTCGCGAAGGTTCAATCGGGGGAAATCGTGCTCGCAGGCGACCTCACGACTCCCGTCGCCGGAGACGAAATCGTAACGCCAGTCCCAGGGCAGGCCCAGGAGAGTACGCAGTAGACGGGCCAGAATGGCACCCACGCGCGAGTTTGGCTGAAATCCCTCAGGGGAGCGTTCGACGCGCCGTCGTTGTGGTGGTGGATGTGAGACCGCAACTTGTTCGACCGCGTTCTCTCCGCTGCGAGACCCGCCCAAGTGACCGTTCCGATCACGAGCACAATCACCGTCAGTCGGCGGATCGTCGTCCTCGGCATCTGCATCGCAACGCTCCTTGATGCACCGATCATGTCCCGCTTTAGATGCGAGAGGTCTTTTGCGCGAGACACAGGCATCGCACCGTGCCCAGCGCCGACGTCAACGCCGCATATCTTAGGTCACACGGCCGTGTACCGAACGGAATCAATCTGGGCGTGAGGAGAGCCGAGAAATCCGATGAACGTGGAATCCACAAAGTCGACGCTCCCGAACCCCTGCGCGGAACCAGACCCATGACGGCTCCCGCCGCCGCTCGACTTTCTGGGCAAAAAGTCAGATACTGGCGGGTGAAGGATCGATGGTCTTCGCGATGCCAGACTCGGACTGGTTATCGACGACGATTAGTTTGAGATCGGCTTCCCGCTGGAAGACTCCCCAGTGCCCCGGCAAGCGAAAGGCAAAAAACGGAGCTAGATCAACATGGTAAAAAACATCGACAAAATCGCCGCCGGTCTGGGCACAAAGGTCGTCGGCAAAGTGCCTCACACCGGCGGCGGCGCGTTTGGCGCTGCAAGGCTCGCCCGGATCGTTGCAACCATTCAAGCCCGCCTTGAGCCTGGCCAAGGTATCCGCCCAGGTAGACCAACCGATCCAAGCTGGGTGCGGCATCCCAAGGTGCCCATGAGCGACGCCACCAGACAACGGCTTATCCGCCTGGCCGAGCAGAGCAGCGCCAGCGGGCGCAAGGTAAGCCCCATGCAGATCGCCGCCCAAATCCTCGAGGACGCTTTGACCGGCATTCCAGAGCGATAAACAGCGACTGAGCCCCGCCGTCGATCGTCCCGCGCGACGAATGGGGTCTGGACAGTCCGTCCCCCCAGCACTCCGTTACCGCCTCAGAAGAGTCGCGGAAATCCGACCCCGCCCAACGTGTGAGCGAACGTGGGCAGCACCGACCGATCGATCTCCACAATGTTCATTAAGACGCGCTTGAAAGTAAGTAATCGCTGTTCTCGCGCACGCAATCAGTCGTGGAATGCCACACAGGACGAGCGAGGTCTTTGATGCCTCCTTCCCAGACCTCGACTAACAGACACTTTCGCCTCCTCCTCGCCGAATCGTTTCGGGGATTAGTGGTCCACTGTGAGCGGAGTCATCCGCATTCGTATGCCAGTCCCAATCTTGACAAAATGTTCAGTTTACGCTTGACTTTGATCAGCGTCACGAGTAAGATGTCCTTAGGACATCTTACTCGTGACGCGAGTGCGTTTCCATGGGGCCAAAGAGATTCGCGTCCAGCATCCTGCGCGAGCTTGCAACGACTCGACGTCGAGTCATTTCTGACTGGCGAATTCACGTCATTGCTCGCCGGATAGCCGGAGCTGAAAACGCCCCTCTGCCGGATGAAGAAAAGGCTCGCGCCATCCGAGCAGAGCTCGTCCGACGAGGAGAGGTCGAGTCGGTTGAAGGCGTTTCCGGCGTCTATGTGGTGAATGTGGCCTACGCGAATTTGCTCGAGGTCTCCGAAGAGCAAATCATTCAGGAAGCAAATCCTTGGGCAGCCTTCGGCTTCCTTACCGCGATGGCTTACCATGGCATCACAGATCTCGTTCCGACGGAGGTCTATCCGATCGCGAGCAAAGGAGCAGAAAACGCCGACCGATTACCGCTTGGCACAACACCGGAAGACTGGGCAGAAGCGAGCTCGCTTCTCACGGCGAAGCGCCCTCTCACGGTGCGAGGTGTCCGAGTAAATTGGACACAGCTTTCGTCGGAGCCCGGCTTCGGCGTTATCGTCGGTTACAGTTTCGGCATTCCGATTTATGTAACCGACCTCGAACGAACGTTGCTTGACGCCATTCGGATGCCTGAAAAGTCGGGCGGCATCGAGAAGGTGCTTCGAGCATGGCGGTCAGCCGAAAACGTCGACTTGAACAAACTCGTCTCCTACGCAGACGATTATGGACACAAGGTGCTCAGACAGCGGGTAGGCTTTGTCCTTGAAACGTTAGGGAAGACCCATCCTCTGCTAGCCAAATGGCGGCATGGACTGCAACGCGGAGGGTCGGTAAAGTTGGTCGCACGTAACCCTTATGCGCCGACGTTCTCGGCGGAGTGGAATCTCTCGCTGAACGTTCCGGAGTCCGTTCTGGCTGTCTTGGAAGAGAATTAGAGGGCGCTTGGAAGCAGGACGCTATCCGATCTCAATTGCCGAGCTCGATGCTTGGCGAAAGCTGCATGGCACGACCGCGGAGGAAGCGAGGCGTCGCTTCGTCCAGTTCGTGATTCTGGTGTCGATGTCCTCATCGCCTGCGTTCGTTTCTCGCGTTGCGTTTAAGGGCGGAAACGCCCTTCGCTTCATTCACGGCAATATGCGAAGCACGCTGGACCTTGATTTCAGTGCCGTTGGAGATTTCCCAGACAGTGCAGAAGTTATCAAACAGTTTATGGATAGTGCGTTGAAGACAGAAGAACGCCGATATCAAGTCAAGGCTCGGTGCCAGAGCATTCGTCGAAATCCGCCTGGTGTCGATAAGACCAGGCCAACTTACAACCTCAAGGTCTGCTATCAGCTCCCCGGCGACAGATACTTCCAAAATATCGACGAGCGGCTTTCAGCCGGAAAGACGCTCTCTGAAGTGGTCGAAGTCGAGATCAGCCTAAACGACGTGCTTTGCGAAACCGGGGACGAGCAGCTCGTTCCCGAATCAAGCCCAATTCGGGTCTGCACCCTCGAGGATATTCTCGCAGAAAAGCTTCGGGCTCTCCTTCAGCAGATTCCCCGCAATCGTTCACGCCCTCAAGACGTTTTCGATATTGCCTCAATGGTTCGCAAGCACTCGGCTTTGATTAACCTCGGCAAGGTTTCATCTTTCCTTCTGCAAAAGTCCGCGGCTCGGGAAATTGTTGCGACGAAGGCGGCCTTTGATGAGAAGGTGAGACAGAGGGCGTCGTCGACCTACGATATACAGATTCGGAAGTCTACGACGGACTTCATCGAATTCGATGACGCATGGAACGAGCTGCTCGCCTTCGTTTCGATGCTATCCATTCCAAGTTAGCGTCCCGTTCACATTGTGGCCCGAATCCACTGCTACACCAGCGAGCATGTGATTGACCAGCAGATGCCCGCGCTACGGGAATCTCTCCGCCGCATGGAACGAGAGGCGCGGCAAGGAGCTATCGGACTGGTTATCTACGCTGATTACCTTGAGATTGGCTTCCCGATGGAAGAAAGCCCAGCGCCGTGGCAACCGAAAGGCAATAAACGGACACCTTGGGACATTCAACTCCTCCCCTCTGATTCGATGGCCTCGAGTAGGCAATGCCTATTTGTACAATACAACCCTTTGTGATCCATCTGTGCAGTATCACTGGCGTAGGGGGAAATAAAGGGGAGAATCATTTGCTGTTATCGCTGAACGCCTGTGCTGCAGTTTCCGGTTGTCCAACTGGGTAACGTCAAGTAGACTGGTTGCATCTAGTCCGAAGTTGTGCAGGAGATGGCTTATGGAATCGGTCGGATCGTTTGAAGCCAAGACACACCTCCCGCAGCTCCTCGAGCGGGTGGCCAACGGGGAGGAATTCACCATCACCAAGCACGGCAAGCCCGTTGCCCGGCTTGTACCCGTCTCGGTCACTGCACCCAAGCCCGATGTGCGCACAGGTTATCGAAGAACTCAAAGCCTTCAGTAAAGGGAACACTCTGGGCGGCGGCCTCACCGTCCGTGACCTGATCGAAGACGGCCGCCGCTTTTAGAACCAGAGCCGGAAGGATTCGCCGATGGAAACCAAGGACGGTTTCGTGCTCGACTGCTCCGTCACGATGACATGGTGCTTCGATGACGAAGCCACGCCCTACACGGACGCTGTCCGCGATAGCTTGGCCAACCGGCAGGCCGTGGTGCCCTCGCTCTGGTGCCTGGAAGTCGCTAACGCCACGATCATGGGCGAACGCCGCAAACGGCTTGACGAAGCCCGGAGCCAGCGGTTTATCGTGCTGCTTCAAGCATTGCCGATCGTCATCGACCATCAAAACACCGCCCGAGCGTTCGGCGACATCATGCACCTGGCCCGAGCCCATCAGCTCTCCGCCTACGACGCCGCGTACCTCGAGCTGGCAATCCGCCGGGGCCTGCCGCTTGCCTGCCTTGACGGCAAGCTGAAAACCGCCGCGGCCGCCGCCGGAGTCGTGCTGTTTAACCCGTCATGAATCTCGAACCCGGGCGAATTGAGTGTGACCAATGATCGGTAAGCGCATCGTGTACGTGCTTCACGCATTTCAGAAGAAATCGAAAAAGGGCATCGCAACGCCCAAGCATGACATCGACCTGATCGAGAAACGCCTCAGGGCGGCAACCGAGCATTACAAGAACCAGCAGAAGGGCAGAAAACCATGACCGGTGATAACATCGTCCACGACAGTAGCGGCAATGTATTTGCCGACCTGGGGATCGAAAACGCTGACGAATATATGGCTAAATCACAGCTTGCCGCCGAGATTCTGCGGATTGTGCAGCGACGCCGTTTGACCCAGGCCGAAGCTGCCAAACTGCTCGGCATCCGCCAACCCAAGATTTCCGAACTGCTCAGAGGCCGCCTCGATGGATTTTCGACCGACAGGCTGCTCCGCTTCATTATCCGCCTGGGCTATGACGTGCAGATCAAGCTGTCCAAGGCCCGCGCCCGGACGCAGGGGCACATCGAAGTAACAGCCGGATAAGAATCATTCAACCAACCGTTTCCACAAATCCCAAGCGACTCTTCGGATTTGGTGAAGTTTAGCGTTTATGCCGCCGATAACGATGTATAAGCGCGCCCGGGCGCTGCGCACGTAAGGCAGGAGAGGCACTCCCTGACCGGATTTGAGAGATTCTCATGCACGATCAGCGTCGGGGTCCGACGCTAGGGCGCCGGTCGTTTCAGCATTTTGTCATCGTGCTTGCCGCGTGTGCCGGCACGAGCGGCTGCCTGGGCCCCAGAGCCGTGCGCTATACGCGCCTCCGGTACAACGAAGTCGTCCGCGACACCAATGACGAGCAGCTTCTGATCAATATTGTCCGGCTTCGCTATGCCGATTCCCCGGTGTTCATCGACCTGCCGAATATCACAAGCCAGTTCGAGATGGCAGGTGGGGGCAATTATCTCGGCGGATACGGCAACCAGACAAATGCCCCGGCGAGCCTCGGCTTCGGCAACATGTCGCTGCGTGACACGCCGACCCTGAGCTACCACCCGCGAGAAGGGCGCGAGATCGCCAAGGCACTGTTGACCCCTTTGTCGGCTGATCTGTTCATCGTGGTCAACGGCGGCGCGAACCTGGAACAACTGCTATTGTTTTCCATCAACGACATCAACGATGTATCCAACGCCTACCGGGCCACCACTCTGCTCCCCAAGGTGCCCGACGACAACACGACGTTCCTGAGAGCAATTCGGATCCTGGCCTCACTGCGCGACCGTGACGGCACCGAGCTGGCGTTCGGAACCGCCGACGAATCCGACGACGCCTCCGACTCGATAGCCAGAAGCACCGTCAAAGCGCGCGACCTGCTCGACGCCGCCCGCGACGGCTACGTCTACCGTGCCGAGCCGGAGCAGGAGGTCAAGTTGCTCAAACGTGAAAAGGGGCTGTATCTCCGGATCCGGCCGCAGTTCGTCAACTCACCCGAGATGCAGGAAGTCGCGCGGATCTTCCACTTGACGCCGGGGCTCAGCAAGTATCGCATCAGGTCGGAGTTGACCGAGGAGGTTAACCAGAAGCTGCCCAAGCCCCTGGAGAACGACACGATCTATATGAATCTGCGATCCGTCTTGCAAATCATGACGTTTCTCTCCAAGGGCGTATGTGTCCCCGAAGAGCACGTATCGTCCGGAGTCGCCCCGGTCACGCTCGACCAGAACGGTCAGCCGTACGACTGGAAGCACATCACTGCGGGTTATTTCCTCGTTCACGCCCAGAAGCACCGTCCTCGCGACGCCGAGGTCGCTGTTCCCTATCGAGGTTACTGGTTCTACATAGCCTCAAACGACGTGAACTCGCGAGGCACCCTGGCAATCCTCGAGATGGTGTTCGCGCTTCAAGAATCGGGCGATAAACCCGGCGGTCCCCTCCTTACGCTCCCGATCGGCGGCAGGTGAGCCATGGAACCACCGCCGATCGACGACGGGAGTGCCCGCGGAGCCGTGACCCGCGTCCTCGAGGCCGTTCGGCGGGGCGAGCCGCGGGCGGCCGACCAGCTCTTGCCGCTCGTGTATGACGAGCTCCGCCGGCTGGCCGCCGCCAAGCTGGCACGGGAGGCTCCCGGCCAGACGCTCCAGCCCACCGCCCTGGTCCACGAGGCGTATCTCCGGCTGCTGGGCCCAGATCCGGCCCATCCCTGGGATAGCACGGCCCATTTCTATGGCGCGGCGGCCGAAGCCATGCGACGCATCCTGATCGACCGCGCTCGCGATCGCAAGCGGCTCAAGCGCGGCGGCGACCGCAACCGCCGGCGTTACGACCTCGAAGGCATCATCGCCGACGACGCATCGCCCGACGATCTCATCGACCTCGACGACGCCCTCGGCCGGCTCGCACTGATCGACCCCCGGGGGGCTGAGCTCGTCAAGCTCCGCCTCTACGCCGGACTCTCGCTCGACGAAGCCGCCGCGGCCATGGGCGTCGTCCGTCGCACCGCCGAACGCGACTGGGCCTTCGCCCGCGCCTGGCTCTTCCGCCAGCTTGTGCCGCCAGACGACGTTTGATTGATCGAGTCGCTCGCACGATCCCGGGAAGGCCCCGCGAGCATCGGACCCCCTCGGCGGTTGAAAACGCGCGATCAAAGGAGCATCATTTCCCGCCGCGTATGTTGCGCGAAGCTTCCCCCGTTGCAAAGGCGTGCATTCCGTCAGCCGCATTCGGAGACTCGCCCGACCGCACCACTCCGACTCCCGCTCTTACTCTTACTCTTACTCTTACTCTTACTGTTACTCTTACTGTTACTCTTACTCCTGCTCTTACTCCTGCTCTTACTCCTGCTCTTGCTCGTACTCGTTTTTCACCACGCCAGCCGCACGCTTGCGAAGAATTCCCCTCTCCCCGAAAAATTCATGTCGGACTTTCGCCCCGAACGGAGCATATCTCTTCGAGCAGATCCAAGCCGGTCCCGATCCGCCGTCTCGCGAACCCCGGAGGCTGGAGCAATGGCACCGTCTCAAACCGACCTGAAGGCCCTTTTCCTGGGTGCACTCGATAGGCCCGAGGGCCCCGATCGCGCCGCCTACCTCGATGACGCCTGCCAGGGTGAAGCATCGCTCCGGGCGCAGGTCGAGGAATTGCTGCAAGCCGACGTGCGCGCCGGCGTCTTCCTCAGCTCCACGGCCCAGACCACGACCGGCGACGATCCCAACACTGCCATGCGTGAGGCCATCGCCCCGCCCACGGTTGCGACCGAATCGCCCGGCCTCGCCCCCCACACCCCGATTGCCGAAGGCCCCGGCTCGCGAATCGGCCCGTACACGATCATCCGCAAGCTCGGCGAGGGCGGCATGGGAATCGTCTTCCTCGCCGAGCAGGAGCGCCCCGTCCGGCGCAAGAGTCGCGCTCAAGGTCATCAAGCCGGGCATGGACACCGAGCAGGTCGTCGCCCGCTTCGAGGCCGAGCGCCAGGCCCTGGCACTCATGGACCACCCCGGCATCGCGCGGGTCTTGGACGCCGGCGCCACCGATAGCGGCCGGCCGTTCTTCGTCATGGAGCTGGTTGACGGCGTCCCGATCAACGAGTACTGCGACCGCGAGCGGCTTCCACTCGGTCCGCGGCTCAAGCTATTCGTCGCCCTCTGCCGCTCGATCGAGCACGCCCACCACAGAGGGATCATCCACAGGGACATCAAGCCGTCGAACGTGCTCGTGACCTTGATCGACGGCCAGGCTGTCCCCAAAGTCATCGACTTCGGCGTCGCCAAGGCCGTCGACCAGCGGCTAACGGAGCGGACACTGTTCACTCGATTCGGAGCCCTGGTCGGTACTCCTGAGTACATGAGCCCCGAGCAGGCGGGTGAGTCGGGAGCCGAGATCGACACACGCAGCGATGTTTACTCCCTCGGCGTCTTGCTCTATGAGATTCTGACTGGCACGACTCCCCTGGGTCCGGTGAAGCTGCTGGAAGCAGCCTTCTCGGAAGTCCTGCGCCGCATCCGCGAGGAAGAGCCGCCCAGGCCGAGCACGCGGCTGAGCGGTTCGGGTGAGGCGCTGGCATCGATCGCGGCATGCCGCGACATCGACCCGGCGCAGATGACCCGCCAGGTGCGCGGTGAGCTCGATTGGATCACGATGAAGGCACTCCAGAAAGACCGCGAGCGGCGGTATGCGACGGCTCTCGCGTTGGGCGAAGACGTGCAACGGTACCTGAACGACGAGCCCGTCGAAGCGTCACCGCCCTCGATGCTTTATCGCGCCGGCAAGCTCGCGCGAAAGCACCGTGCCGGCATACTGACTGCCGTGGGGGTGACCTTTATGCTGGCAGTGACGGCGCTCTTGAGCGCGCGGCTGACGCTCCCCGTCCACCAGGACGCTCCCCGCGCCGCGGCGCGGCCAGTGCAGCCCCGATCAATCGTGAAGGATCATAACGATGTCGCCTGGTGTGTCGCATTCGCGCCCGACGGCAAATCACTCGTCTCCTGCGCTGGTAACCGAGATTCGACAGCCGGGGAGCTTCGGGGGTATCGTCTCGTGGCGGGCAACCCGGTGCCGATTTACCGGGCCGACGAGCCCCACGGTATCCGATGGGTCGCCTTCGCCCCGGACGGCAAATCCCTGGCAACCGCCGAATACGACGGCAAGATCCGCACCCGCGACGCTGCGACGGGAAATGTGCTCACCGAATGGTTTGCCCATGGTGGAGGTGTCCAGTGCGTCAAGTTCATCCGCGACGGCCGGACTCTCGTGTCTTGCGGCAAGGACGGCACGGCCAAGGTCTGGGACGTCGCCACGCGCCAGCTCAAGACCACGATGGCAAGCCAGGCTGACTATCTCTACACGCTCGACCTTTCGCACGATGACAAGACCCTCTTGACCGGAGCCAGCGATGACACTGCGGCGTTGTGGGACGTGGAGACCGGAGCGCAGAAGGGGAAGGTCATCGAGACCAAGGGATGGGTCGAAGTGGTGCGGTACTCACCGAACGGGACGATGTTCGCAGTCGCCGGCTGGGACGGGACCGTGAATCTCTGGGGCGCCACGACTGGCTCGAGAGTGAGAATCCTGCAAGGGCCCGGCGGCGGGATCCTCGCCCTGGCCTTCACGCCCGACAGCCGTCGCGTGGTAGCTGGGACCGAACTGGGTGAGTTGCAAGTCTGGGACGTGTCGACCGGCAGCGTTCTGACGACGATTGCCGCACACGACGGCAACATTCGCGCGATCGCATTCTCTCCCGACGGTAGATTGATGGCAACCGCCGGCCACGATTGGACGATCAAGATCTGGAGTTCGCCGTGATGGATGGGCTCGACACTCCGCCCACTCGTCCGGGTCAGGGAAGCGCCTTCCGCCGGCTACGGTGGGCGGCCTGCTTCGCCCGGTTCCCACAGATCGCCATGCTGCACCATCTCCGGGCCCGCCCGCGCGTGCGATCCACAAACAGCAGCGTGCAGGTCGATCCCTCGCAAGCCTTCACATATTGAAAATCTTCGCTGCAAAGGAACCGCGCGATTTCCTCGCCAATCGGCAACAGCAGCGATTCGGGAGACCGCCATCGCCGCATCGTCTTGAGCGTCACCACGGAAGTCGCACCCTCGGCCTCGGCCACGATCTGATCGAACCGCTCGTCGCGGTCGAGCAAATGGTTCAGCGGCTCCAGTTCACGCAAGTCGTCGGCCCCGAGCCTCCGCCGCCTCCGTGCCTTGACGAACCCTCGAAACCATTCGCGCAGGTTCCGCGCCTTGGCCGCGACCCCGTCAAGCTCGCCCGGCATCGCCTGGCCCTTGAGCGCCTTCAGCGCCTTCGCCGGCACAAGCCGCGCTTGTTCCAGCCAGGCAAGCAGGCCTTCGCCATCGTCGATCCAGTCGATCTGAGTGTCCACCGGCGTGGCCAGCGTGTTGAGGAAATCGAGCCCGAGCGAGCCCGATAAAAAGATCGCCGGCGGTTTCTGATCACTCATCCGATGCGTCCTCGCAGTTCTTTTTCGATAACCCGTCGAAAGCCACTTGACAGGTTACGCTTTACTGCATAACCTGTCAAGTGTGATCTATGGGGTTACCATGGCAGCATCTCGAATTGCTCTGAGCGCGTGAAAGAGGCTGATCGCAACACGTATCAGAATCACCGACGCAAGTAGTCAAACCGTTGTGCCGCCATCGACAAGGTTATCATCCACGAGGAGAGTTGACATGTCCAGCGTGAGATACCGCACGATCGACGTCGCGGGCGTCGAAGTCTTTTATCGCGAAGCCGGAAATCCCGGCGCGCCCAAGCTGCTGCTGCTTCACGGTTTTCCCACCTCGAGCCACATGTTCCGCGACCTGCTCCCGCGCCTGGCCGACCGCGTGCACGTCATCGCGCCTGATCTCCCGGGGTTCGGCCGCACGGCGATGCCCGCGCGGGACAAGTTCGCCTACACGTTCGACAATCTCGCCCGGGTCATCGAGCGTTTCACCGAGCTCGTCGGCCTCGACCGATTTGCGATCTACGTCTTCGACTACGGAGCCCCGACCGGCTTCCGCATTGCGATGCGGCACCCGACACGGATCACCGCGATCATCTCCCAGAACGGCAACGCCTACGAGGAAGGTCTGAGCGACGGCTGGGATCCCATCCGTGCGTACTGGCGGGAGCCGTCGCCCGCCAACCGGGAGGCGCTCTGCGCCTTCCTGACCCCCGAGGCGACTCTCTGGCAGTATACCCACGGCGTGCCCGACGCAACCGCCGTTTCCCCCGACGGCTACTCGCTCGACGACTTCTACCTGGCGCGGCCGGAGCGCACGAGATCCAGCTCGACCTGTTCCGCGATTACGCGAGCAACGTGGCGTTGTATCCGGCCTTCCAGGACTACTTCCGCACGCATCGCCCGCCGTTTCTGGCGGTCTGGGGCCAGAACGACCCGTTCTTCCTACCTGCCGGCGCGAAGGCGTTCCAGCGCGACATCCCGGAGGCCGAAGTCCGCTTCTTCGACACCGGTCACTTCGCGCTCGAGACGCACGCCGAGCCAATCGCTACGGCAATCCGGGAGTTCTTTTCCAAGTGAATCCACGGGTCAGGCCGCGCTTCGCGGCCCGGCAAGCGCATGCTTCATCAACTTCGATCGGAGAACCAAAATGCGTGCCATCGTCATCGAGAAGTTCGGCGGGCTCGACGGTCTGGTTTACAAGGATATCCCCGAGCCCGAGCCAAAAGCCGGCCACGTCGTCATCCAGATCAAGGCGTTCGGGATCAATCACGCCGAGATGCACATGCGCCGGGGTGAGTGGGCCGAGGCCGCCGAGGTGAGCGGAATCGAGTGCGTGGGCCTCGTGAAGTCCTGCCCGGGTGCCGAGTTCCCGGTCGGCGCGAAGGTGGCGGCCTTGATGGGCGGCCTGGGCCGGACGATCAACGGAAGCTACGCCGAATTTACCCGCGCCCCCGCGTCGAACGTGGCCCTCATCGAGTCCGATCTTTCCTGGGCCCAGCTCGCCGCGCTCCCCGAGACCTTTGCCACCGCGTGGACCTGCCTGTTCCGCAACCTCGAGATCGCCAAGGGCCAGACCCTGGTGATCCGTGGCGCAACCTCTTCTTTTGGCCAGGCAGCCGTGAAGCTGGCGAAGAACGCGGGCGCGAAGGTCATCGCCACCACCCGTAATCCCGAGCGGTTCGCGATGCTCGAGAAGCTGGGAGTCTCGCGTGTCGAGCGGGAAGCGCCGGATCTTTCCAAACGGATCCCCGAGGCGAAGAAACTCGACGCGGTGCTCGACCTGGTCGGCAACAGCACGATCCTCGATTCGCTCGCGATGCTCCGCCGTGGCGGGCGCATGCCTCGCCGGCTGGCTGGGCGGCCTCGCGCCGATCGCCGACTTCAACCCGCTCTTGCAGATGGCGAGCGGCGTCTACCTGACGTTCTTCGGCAGCTTCGTCTTCGGCACGCCGGGCTTTCCGCTTTCGGACGTCCCGCTTCAGAAGATCGCCGACGATGTGGCGGCAGGCCGCCTCGAAGCAAAGCCATCTCGCATCTTCCGCTTCGACGAGATCCGCGAGGCGCATCGCGTCATGGAAGCAAACCAGGCCGCCGGCAAGTTGGTGGTCGTCCACGATTAACTCGCGACGAAGGAGAGTCGGCATGTCCCTCCCCGGCATTCAGTCCCGCACGCGCTCGAACGACAAGAAACCCTCGGTCGTCGTCTTCGACGTGAACGAAACCCTGATCGACATCGAGGCGTTGAACCCGCTGTTCGAGCGAGTCTTCGGAGACGCTCGCGTCCTCCGCGAGTGGTTCGGCCAGTTGTTCCTCTATTCCATGGCGACCACCTTGTCCGGCCTCTATGAGGATTTCTTCTCGTTGGGGCGGGGGCTCTTTGAGATGATCGGCGCCGTACACGGCGTCGCCATCGAGGCGGCCGACGTCACGGCGTTGAGGGAAGGCTTGCTCACCATGCCCACCCATCCCGACGTGGAGGAGGGGCTGAGGAAGCTGAAGCGCGCGGGCTTTCGGCTGGTCACCCTGACAAACTCGCCGCCCAACCCGAACGGGAATAGCCCACTCGAGCATGCCGGCTTGGCCAGCCATTTCGAGCGCCAATTCAGCGTCGACGCCGCCCGGGCGTTCAAGCCGTCGGCGCTGGTGTATCGCATGGTAGCCGAGGAACTGGGAGTGCCGCCTTCCGCCTGCTGCATGGTGGCGTCGCACGTCTGGGACACGATCGGGGCCCAGAGCGCCGGTTTCTCGGCTGCCTTGATCACCCGACCGGGGAATGCCCCGCTAGCGGTGCCGGGGCTCCCGCAGCCGAACGTCATCGCACCCGACCTGCCGACGCTCGCCGTCCGCTTGATTGAGCTTTGGCAATGATGACCAACATTGTAGGAGCAACATTGCTGGCGAGCTGGATGATCGACTAACCCACCCGCTGATTAGCATCGGCGCTTCACGGAACGCGCCAGGGCTCGACCCCAGCCTGCCGGAAATACGGATCGAGTCGCCTCGACAGCTCCGGAAGGTTGTGGCTGGGGACCTCGGGGTACAGGTGGTGCTCGAGATGGTACGTCAGCTCCAGGAAGAGCGCCGGCACGACCCGCCCTCTCAGCGTGTGAGTGTGCGATAACGGCGTATCGCCGTAGTGCCTGTGCGGAAGGTGAACGGTCAGGAGCGGATAAACCCAGCTCCCGACAGTCGCCAGGACGGCGTACACCAGCACCGCGGGTGTCCACGGTAAGAGCCAGACGCCGCCGGTCACGACGGCGAAGGCCCAGGCGGCCTCCGCGACAAGCCATCGCCTGACGTCGCCGCCCGGCCGGCTGCGCGCGAAAGCCCAGAGCCATAACCGCGGCAGAAACAGAGGGCCCCACATCACCGCCTTGAGCAAACTCATCCGAGCCGGGTCGCCTTCCGGATCATCGGGCCCTGGGAAGACACGATGATGTCGCAGATGGGTCGACCGGTAGGCGTGCCCACTCTCGAGCAGTACCGCACCCATCGCGAACAGTGCCCAATCAGTCTGGCGCCGCGAGAGCCCGAGCGACCCGTGGACGACGTCGTGCGTCACAGTGACCACAGAGACAAAGGTCAAAAACAAAACGAACGGGGTCAGCCACCAAAGGCCGGCGCACGCCACCAGTGCAAACGCCGCGACACCTAGAAATGGGCGAGCGAGCGCGAGCCGCCGCTCATAGCGCGTCGTCGCCATGAGATCCTCGCCCAAGGCCTCCAGATTCGGAATCGGGGGCTCAACAGACGCCACAGCGTTCATATGAAGCTCCTCGGACATGGGGGGAATCTGGTCGCGGTGCCCGGCGCGGCCGGCACGTGCCGGCGAGCACGCCCTCGGCGACGAGGCGACTCCCAAGGCAACAGGCAACCGTACCCAGACCCGGCCAGGTGCTGTCGCCGGCCAGCCAGTAGCCGGGTATGCCGATGTCGTGTGGAACGGCGGCTGGTTCGAATTCGCGAGAGTCTGCCGGACGCCGCCCACTGCCCCTCGCGGCCGCCTCGTGAACCGCTCGTAGGTCCGCGGCGTGGCCACCTCCCACACGACGGCGTCCCGCCCGAGATCGGGATAGATCCGCCTGGCAAGGGAGAGAAGGCGAGCGCCAAGATCGCGCTTCCGTGCAGCGTATGTCTCGGGCGTAAGGCCCTCCCACGGTTCGAGCGCGCAATGCGTCGAGATCATCACGGCGCGGTAGCCCGACAGGGCGCTTTCCAGATCGCCCGGGGCAGATACCGACACGAACATGTTGTTACCTTCGCCCAGCGGCTGGGCGTAGTCGTTCAGAAGCTGATGGTGAGTAAAACCCTGACACGCGACGTCTTTTTCGGGGACACCCAGGAAAACGACCGCGGCACCACCCTGAGCTCCCTCATCGCGCCGAAGGTACGGCGCCAGCGCTTCGGCGACCGGCTCGGGACTTAGTCGGGCCGCGAGTGCGGCCGGTACGGCGGCAACCACCTGGCAGGCTGTAACGACGCCGCGGCGCGTCACGACCTGATAGGCCCCCTGCTCTCCCACGACCCGCTCGACCGCACAGCCGACACGCAGCACTCCGCCGAGCTGACGGTAGCGCGCGATCAAGGCCATCCAGAATCCGCGCATTCCGCCCCGCGGCCGCAAGAGCCCTGCCCCTCGGATCGTGATCCCTAGCGCCGCGTTGATGAGCGGTGCCTCGGCCACTGTGCCGTGGACCGTGTCCTCGATGAGCATCGCCAGCAGACCGCGAAGCGCCCGATCGCCGCAGAGCCCGTATGCCCGCAGCGCGTCCCCGACTGTCCAGTTGAGGTAGCGAGACAGCGGCAACCCAGCCAGGCTGACCGCCCGCACCGCGCGGATCGCATCGGCAAAGCACCGGATCGGAAGCTTGGCGCCGCGCCGGCTGGCCCGCCAGAAGACCTCCGCCAATCGGTCGAGCAGTCTCCAGAATGCGCGGTGCGCGGGCGTATCTCCGAGCGCCTCGAGCCGCTCTAGGGACCAGGCGGCCGGGTCTCGGAACAGCGTGACGGTGCGATCAGGCAGCCAGGCGACGTATCCGGGCAGAGTCTCGCCCTCGATCGGCATCATGCCGACGCTTTCGAGCAGCTCGCCGCCGACGCCGCCGAGGCCGAAGTCAACCAGGGTGGTGGCTCCTACGTCAAAGCTGAATGCCTTCCGTCGGAAGAAACCAGCGCAGCCGCCGGGCTGGCCGTGCGCCTCGAACACGACCGTCGCCAAACCGCGCGCCTGAAGCCGCAGCGCCGTCGCGGTGCCGGCCAGCCCACCCCCGATGATCGCCACGTCATACATGCCCGTCTCCTGAACTGTCGCGCCCGCGACTTTTTCCCGCTCGGCAAGCGAAACCGCAATCCCCGGATGCCCCTGACTGCCCGCTGCGAATTCCAACAACCAAACAACCGCAAAAACCGCAACGAGATTAACAGCGGCCGGGGTCGATTCAATCGAATCGTGAAGTCCGGCTCCGGAATCGACGTGGGAGAGCGCTGAGGAATTGGTCGCAAGTGTCCGTCCGCAAAGGGGAAGTGCTCAGCTTCGCGTTTCGAAGCGTTCGAGTTCACGTCGAGCGTGACGTTGACCTTATGGATGTGTTATCTAATTCAGAGGATCGAGTCTGTCATAATTCCAGCGCAGGAGTGACATCGATGGCAAGCTGGATGATCGACGAACATGACCCGGCACGCCTGGAAATCGCCAGACGAGCACAGGCAATCGGCATAACGGGAACACCCGTTAAGGCGTCTCACCGACTGGGGGAAATCACCTTGGCGGATGGAAGCACCGTCAATGCCCATGTCGTCCATGCCGTGGATCCAATCATCACGGATGGCGACTTTATCGTGATGATCGATCGAAAGCATGACCCAGGCAGGGGAAAACCAGCTCTCCCGGGAGGGTTTATCGATCCGACTGAAGGTGGTGGTGTCGAATCAGCCATTCAAGCGGCAGCTCGTGAGGCCGCAGAAGAAGCAGGCATCGATTTAAAAAAGGCCGCGCTCAAGCTGATCGGTGCGCGTAACATGCACCGCCCCTTTGATGTTCGTGTCGCGGCGAATGACGGGCTGGAAGAGAAGTATGGAATTAAAAAAGGTGATGTCTTCATGGTTTCAACCCAGGCGGTGCGCTTCGATGTGCCGGATCTTACCAATACCAAATTGATTGCCGGCGATGACGCCATGACCGGTTCAGCGCGAAGAGTAAGAATCGATTCATTGACCAGGGAAAGTGTGGCAATACCCGATCACTTTGACATGATTACAGCAGCATTTCCCATCTGACCCTCACGGTCTCTTCTTCGCCACAACCACCGCCCCCTCCTTCATCACGAGAATCACGCGCTCCGTCGCGGAGATATCCGAAAGGGGGTCGCCGGGCACGGCCACGATGTCGGCCAGCTTACCCGGCTCGAGTGTGCCAATCGACTTGGCCAATCCCAGCAGCTCAGCGTCTGCCGAAGTCGCCGCCTCAAGGGCAGCAAGCGGCGACATTCCGCGCTCGACCATCAAGCGGAACTCCCGGGCGTTCTCACCGTGCTTCGATACGCCGGAGTCGGTCCCGAAGCCGATCTTCACGCCAAGTCTGATCGCCTCGGCGAACGTCTTTGAGAGCGACGCATTCGCCGCGACAGCCTTCGCGGCGATCTCGGGAGGCAGCTTGCCCAGGTTCGGCATGATCGAATCCGGCGCCATCAGTGTCGGGATCAAGTACGTGCCGCGTTCCTTCATCAGCTTGAGCGTGTCGCTCGAGAGGAACGACCCGTGCTCGATCGAGTTGACGCCCGCCAGCACCGCGTCGCGGGCGGCCTGGTCGCCGTGGCTATGGCAGGCGACCTTTTTACGCAGGCGGTGGGCTTCGTCGCAGAGGGCGGTCATCTCGGCCAGCGTGAGCTGGGGCGTGTCGACTTCGTCTGCCAGCGAGAGCACCCCGCCCGACGCGCAGAACTTGATCACATCCGCACCGAACTTGACCTGGTAACGCACTGCCTCGCGAATGCCGTCGGGCCCGCTCGCGATTCCTTCGGCCTCCTGCCGCTGTGGAAACAGGTCGTGCCGCAGCCCGTTCCGGTCCGAATGCCCGCCGAGGGCTCCCAGCGCGTGAACGCACACCAGCATCCGCGGGCCCGGAACAACGCCTTTGGCGATCGAGTTCCGTAATCCGACATCCAGAAAATCGCTGGAGCCGACGTCCCGCACCGTGGTGAATCCGGCTTCGATCGTTCGCCGGGCATAGACTGTCGAGAGGATCGCTTGCTCCGCCACCTCGCGGCGCATTCCGTCGACAAATCCCTGGTTGTAGTCCGCCGTCCGTTCGTGCGTCAGGTGCGTGTGGGCGTCGATGAATCCCGGGCAGAGCGTCGCATCGCCCAGATCGATCACGCTTGATCCATCAGGTACGGCGAGCCCGACGCCGACTGCCTTGATCAACTTACCCTCGACGAGCACCGTCGCGTTTTGAAGCAGACTTTCGGATTTGCCGTCAAACAATCGCGCGGCTTTGAGCACGATGGGCGCCGGCGCGGGTCCAGGCCCGTGCACGGGAGATTGGAACGAGAGGAACACAAGAAAGAGCAAGTTGGTCGGGATCATCACAAACGTCGCTCCTGTGTTGGGCCGATCGAGATTTCGACGCGACGATCCTACCAGGAGACAGCCTGCCCTTCACGGGGTGATCCTGATAGAATTGATGAAACAGAATGCTCGAACCGCGGAGGTTTCCCCGTGACGACTGAACAACTCCGAAGGACTCATCGCGCGACTTCTTTTCAGCCCTTCACGATCCGAATGGCTGACGGACGGCAATTCCACATCCCGCATCCCGATTTCCTCTCCATGTCCCCCACCGGCCGAACCGCGACCATCTACCACGAAGACGATTCGGCCAGCATCGTCGACCTGCTTCTAATGACCGAGCTGGAGTTGACAGCCGCGTCGAGAAACGGCAGCTAAAGTGGCGTCAATCCCGCATTGGCGGCTTGTTGGGCACCGGTCTCCCGGCTCCGCGCCAGCGTCGCCTTTCGCTCCGCGAAAGTGCGTCCTAGTCGGGCGCGGGTCACCAGCCCCCGCCCTCCGCCTGACCGAAGCGCCCTACTGACTCATGCAACCAAAGGAGGCGAATGGCCTGCCGGCCGACTTCGATCTCCTCTTCGATATTACGGGGAATATCTTTCGCGCGGACGACCGGAGCTATCTCGGCAGTCTGACCGCCGCCGGGAAGACCGTAGGAGAAGGCTGATGGCTGCGACACTGAAGCCAAACAAGAAATACACGCACGTGTATGCGATTATACGATGTGAGACCGACGCGGACGAGAAGGCTCCGATCGACTTCCGCATCACGGTCAAGAAAGTCGTGGTTGATCCGCAATTCGCGGAATCGGAAGTGAAGCGGCTTAATGAATTGAATAAGGATAAAGGCTCTTATTATTCCTGCCAACTCACGCGGTTTGAGGATGCTCCTGTCGAGGTCCAGGAGCTACCGGCGATGCAATGGACAGCCGGCGGAGGTGCGCAGGAGTGACAGTTCGTCGTTTCGCAGCCTTCGGTCTACTCGCAGTCGAGCTAATTTTGGAAAAGCCGCGGGGCGAACTCGTGCAGCGACCGGCGCCAAGTCTGCCATTCGTGCGCCGTCCCGGATGATTCGAAGACGACGTGCTTGATACCCGCCCCATCAAGGCTCTCGTGCATCTTCCTGACGCCAACCAGGAATCGCTCCTCGGCGGTACCGGCTCCCAGCCACAGCAGCCGGAACTTGGCGTGAAAAGCCGCCGGATCGCTGTATACACCGCCGGCAGCAGTTTTCACGTCGAATGTGCCGATGGGCGGCGAGCTGAATGCGCCGATGTAGCCAAACTTCTCGGGATGGGCCGGCGCGATCTGGAGCGTCTGCATCGCGCCCATCGAGAGCCCGGCCATGGCGCGGTGCTCGGCGTCGGAAACCGTGCGGTAGGTCGCATCGATCTTGGGTATCAGCTCGCCCAGGAGCACGTCCTCGAAGCTCCGAACGTCGAACCGCGGCGGCCCCGGCCGGCTGCCCTGGGCCGACCCGGGTACTGTGCCAGCCTTCTCGGCGTAGCCGTTGTCCATGACAACGATCATGGGCACCGTGTTCCCGGCGGCGATCAAGTTGTCGAGTATGAAGTTCGCCCGGCCCTGGGTCGTCCAGCCCCGCTCGTCTTCGCCGGCCCCGTGCTGGAGGTAAAGCACGGGATAGCGCTTGCCGCCATCCGCAACGTAGCCCGGCGGCGTGTAGACCATGGCCCTCCGCGGTTTGCCGGTGACCTTGGAGTGATACCACAAGCTCCGCACCTCGCCGTGGGGCACGTCCTTCACGTCATAATAGTCCGTGCCCGGCTCGGGCACTTCGACCCCGCTCGTGGGCTTGCCGTAGCCGAAGAATGTCTCGCTGCCAGGGTCGTTGACCGCGACGCCGTCCACCACGAGCCAGTAGTAATGAAAGCCCGGAACGGCAGGCGGTGTGGTGACCGTCCAGATTCCGTCGTCGGATCGCTGCAGCTCGTAAGGGCCCTTGCCCAGGCCGTTTTCGGCCCCGCCAGGCTGAACCTTGACGCTCTTCGCCTCGGGCGCCTGCAACCGAAACGTCACGCGACGGTCCGGGGCAATGCGCGGATACTCGGCGCGCGGCACGTTGGACGTCGCGGGTTTGGAATCATCGGGTTGCGTGCCAAAACCGGCGATAGTTAGGAGTGACAGGGTCAGAACAGACCTCATGCGTTGCTCCTTTCGCGTTAGTACGACACCTTACCATACTGGGGACTCTTTCTGAGTCTCGTTGATGGCGAGGAAAGGTTTGGTACCATCGGCTGGAGCGGATAACGCATGACCCAGAACATCGGCTACATTGCCCTGGTCGTCCGCGATTACGATGAAGCCATCGCGTATTACACCGGAACGCTTCGCTTCAACCTGATCGAAGACACCGATCTGGGCGGCGGCAAGCGCTGGGTTCTCGTCGCCCCACCCGGTTCGACCGGAACAGCAATGCTCCTCGCCCGAGCCGCGAATCCGGAACAAGCCAGTCGCATTGGCAATCAGACCGGCGGCCGCGTGTTTCTCTTTCTGCACACGGACGACTTCTGGCGCGACTACAACGACTTGATGACGCGCAACGTCAAGTTCACGGAAGAACCGCGCCACGAGTCCTATGGCACCGTCGTCATCTTCGAGGATCTCTACGGCAACCGGTGGGACCTGATCCAACTGGGTTGAATCAGTACGAATCCCCACTCGTGATTTCGCTTCCGGAAGTCGACGAGAGCGCCTGGAAGACAAAAACATCGACAGAGTTCCTGATGAATCGCACGCTGCCGTCGGCCATGCCGGCGGTCACGCCCCCGTTGTGCTTGCTTCGGGGGTTGTTCAAGAGCCCCAGTCCGACATAGGTCCCGTTCCGATCCTGACCGCCGGTGGCGCCGGTACAGGGCAGGTTCGGGGGAACCGGGCCACAATGGCGCGAGGAAGGCATGACGTCGGGAAACGGCGAGTTTGGCGGTAACAGACCGGTGAACATCGCTCCATTACGCCACCAGGAGAAGCCGCGCAGGTCGCCCCCCGTGCCTACCAGAACTTCCGACGTGAGCAAAGTGCCGTTCAAGCCGTCGGTGATGGCGGCAAATTGGATGGTCGCAAGACGGGTGCCGGCCGCTTCGTCCGACGTCCCAGCGGCAACGGGCGCACGCACGTCCCCAAACGGCGCGCCCAGGAACGGGATTCTCCATCCGCTGTATTGATAAAACGGCGGCTGGCTGCTCGTCGTGTTGCCGAAATTCACGACATAATTTTGAGACGTCACGGCACCAGCGCCGGCGCCGACCAGGGCGGTGTTGTTCGGATCGCTCGGGCAGTAAAAGACGCCGACCCGCGTTCCCGTGACCGTGACATTGGCCGCACCGGCGTAGCCGAACATTTCCCGTGCACTCTTTTCATCCGAGCGAGCGCCTCCGGCGAAGTTCCAGGAATTGTAGAGATTCGACTGATCGATGTAGGGAAGTACGAACAGCAGCCAGGTCCCCCAGCAGCAGCCGTTTGCGCCGGGAGCAAGCGTTCCCTGCTCGTCGTGATAATCATGCATTGCCAGGCCGATCTGCCTCAGGTTGTTCGCACACTGGACGCGGCGCGCGGCCTCGCGCGCCGATTGGGCTGCCGGCAGGAGAAGCATGATCGCAATCCCGACAATCGCCACGACCATCAACAGCTCGATCAGGGTAAACCCGTAACGGCTGTTGTTCATGGGAGCCGGATGCCTCAGCTCGATTGAAGATCGATCCTCAATTCCTTGATACCCCCCTCCTTGATCTCGACCTCGAGCTCGGTCTTGGCGTTGAATCTCGCGGGGATCGTTTCCACGGCCGGCGCGTGCACCTCGGCGGGGCTATCGTCCCGGTCCTTGCGATCCGGGTGCTTCAATACTTCCTCCGACGACACCGCGATTTTGTAGTTGCCGGGCACCGGACCTTTGTCGCGCGGGATCCAGAACCGCCCGTTGACAATCGTGTTTCCCGACGGCACCCTCTCGTGCTCCCTTGTGGACAATTCTACCGGGTACAAGATGATCGTCCCATGTGAAAGCGGCTTCCCGTCCAGGAGCACCCGCCCCGCAATCGGCTGCCGCGGCAACTCGTCGCTGCTGCCGGAGCAGCCCGGTAGCGCAATCCCGGCCGCGACCAGAGGCAGAACGAGAATGATCGCGAAACGCAAGTATCCAGCCCGGCCGTCGATCATTGCCCGCGTCTTCATTTCTGTCTCTCTATCCTTCCCGTGCGACCGCGACCGCCATCGCCCGAGCCTGGTTTGAGGCACCGCCGCACTCGCACAGACGGCCCCACCGCCGAGCCTGGCTATCGCGCGAGAGCTGCCGTGCACGGACGGGCGCTCGACCAACATCAATAGGACACATTTCTTTGCCGAGATGCAAGAAAAAACCGAGTCAACCCGCGCGGTTGCGTTGGGCCGGCCGCGGTGCTAGGCTTTGTCGAAGTAGGAAGCCAGGGGCCTGTTCCCCTCTCATCCGCGGCCTGCACTTTTCAATTGCAACTCACGGGAGGTAGACATGCTTCGAATCATTGGATCGAAAATGGCGTTGCTGGGCCTGGGTGTCTTCGCCATGCTCTTCATCGCCGGAGCTGTCGCTGACGACCTCAAAGCCGGCGACAAGGCGCCCGAGTTCTCGCTCGAGGCCTCCGACGGCAAGACCTACACTCTCGAGCAATACAAAGGAAAGTCGGCGGTGGTGATCGCCTGGTTCCCCAAGGCCGACACACCAGGCTGCACCAAGGAATGCAAATCACTTCGTGATAACAGCAAGGCGCTCAAGGATCTCAAAATCGCTTACTTCACCGCGAGCGTCGATACAACCGAAGCAAATACAAAATTCGCCAAGAAGCTCGATCTCGACTATCCAATCCTGAGCGATCCCGAGAAGAAAATCGCTGGCGCCTACGGCGTGATGAACCCCGAGCGCGGGGTTGCCCGGCGCTGGACGTTCTATATCGACAAAGAAGGGGTTATCAAGTCGATCGATAAGGAGATCAAGGTCGACAAAGCCGGCGCCGACGTGGCGGCAAAGGTCAAAGAGCTGGGCCTCGCCGACTAAGGAACCACGCGGCGCGATTCCAGATTCGCCCAGCGCCACTTGAGCTCGCCCAGAATTCGCCAGAAGAGCCGGCTGTGCATCAGCCCATATGTGCGCCGGCATCCTCGCGAGCCGAAGCTCTGGGGCTCGGTGTACTCGAGATGATGCGCAACCTCGTGCAGAAACGTTTCGAATAGCTTTTCGAGCGGCCGGGGGCCGTCAACCTGATCGTGTGAGTACACCCTGACCAGCCTTCGCGACTTGTAATAACCCCCGAGAACGCGCCGGGTCGGCCGCGAGTTGACATCCACCACGAGATTCACCCGGCAAACGTGGATCTGTTCGAGCCGGTAGCGAAAGAGTGGGCCCAGGGCCGAAGTCGGCGGCTCGAATCGGCCGGGTGGACCCTTGCTCGCCGCCCTGGCGGCCGCCGGCAGCGAGGCCCTCGCGGCCGCAACATCCCCATCGTGGGCCGTGCCGCGCTCTCGAGGCGCTGGTAGATCATCACGATCGTTCATGGATCCTTCCCAGGACCTGGATGCCGGCTCCGATTCCGCAGCCGCCCCCGGTCACGAGGCCGCCCCCGCCATGAGGGCAAGTGTCTCCCCCTTCGATTCGCCGCGCAGAGCGCACGCCGAAAGGGTCCCGATCGACCTACGGGTCAACATAACTTATCACGGGAGCACAAAGTTGACTACAGCGATCGAGACCCGCGAAGCACACTTTAATCCAGCCGGAGGCACCTGTCAGAATGGTCGCGCTATTCCAAAGGGCACCCGAAGAACGTGAATCTCTGGCCGAGGCTGGACAGAACATGCCATAATGGACTGCACGGCCGAGTATCGGCTTTTTTTCATTCAACGTGGGTGTAGCGGGGGAGACTTCGATGAAATCGGCGTGTGCGAGAATCGTGACCGGAGTGGTGTTACTGGTCCTCTGCGGATGTGACGATCCCGGTGAAATTGTACCCATTGCGCCTCCGGGAACGGACTCTCCCAAGATTTCTCCCGATGCATCGCCGTCGGAGGCTCAGGGAGAAACGCCGCCGTCCTCGGAGAGTTCGACCCCGCCCGTGGCGACGTCCACCGCCGCGTACAAGCCCGCTCCCCCCACAGCCATCGGCGAATCCAAGACGACCGAGGGTGGAGTCAAGTACGAGACACTCAAGGCAGGGACCGGACCTGAGTACAAGTGGGGCCAGCGCGGATCGTTCCACTACGTGGGAAGGCTCGAGGACAGCGGCAGGATTTTTGATTCGAGCCGTGCCAGGAATGCTCCGTCTAACTTTCGCATAGGCGGCGACTCGCTGATCCGCGGCTGGGAAGAGGCGTTGCCGGGCATGAAGGTGGGTGAGACTCGCAAGTTGACCATCCCTCCCGAGCTCGCGTACAAGGAAAAGGGGTATCCGCCCGGCATTCCTCCCCATGCCACTCTGATCTTCGAGGTTGAGCTACTCAGCATCGCCGTGGAGAAGTGAAGTAAGGCCTTCTTTCCGATTTTCGAGCCCACGAGGAAGCGAATGACACGAGTGTCGAGCACGCCGGCGTTCTCAGGCATGAAGTACCGCGTGGTCAACCAGCTCGGCACCGGCGCCGGCAGCACAATTCTGTTGATCAGCGACAAGACCGCCGGCGGAAAGCGCTACGCGCTCAAGGTGATTCGCAAGCAAGACCCCGATGACGAGATCTACGTCCAGCAAGCGCTCACCGAATTCGAGGCCGCCAAGAAGCTCAACCACCCCGCGATAGCCAAGGTCCACGATTGCCGCCTCAAAAAGGCGTGGTTCAAAGTCAAGGGCGTCGAGCTCTTGATGGAGTATGTCGAGGGCAAGACCCTCGATGAAATCGAAGCGCCGGAGCTCGGGCAGCTCGTATTGATTTTTTGCCAGGTCGTCTCGGCGCTCACTCACATGCACCGCCGCGGTGTCTATCACAGCGATCTCAAGCCCGGCAACATCATGTTGACCAAGTCGGGCCACGTGAAGCTGATTGATTTCGGCACCGCGTGGCTACGCGGGCAGGCCAAGAATCGGGTCCAGGGAACTCCCCAGTACATCGCCCCCGAGCAGGCCAGCGAGAAGGTGGTCGACGAGAAGACCGACATCTACAATCTGGGCGCCACGATGTACCGGATGTTCACTGGAAGATTCGCACAGCCTGGAATTCCCAAGCCGGGCGACGATCGCAAACTGACGCCGCTGATCAAGGTCAACCCGCGCATTCCGGCGGCCTTGAACGAGTTGATTCTCGCCAGCCTGAGCATCGACCCCAAGAAGCGGCCGGCCGGCATGTTCGAGATTCGTGATCAGTTGAGCGCAATCGCCAAGGGAATGGGTCTGGCCGAGGTTGATTTGCGCGGCGCTGATGAAGACGAGTGACCCGGCCGCTGCTCGCAAGCCAACCTTGCGAGATCCGCCCGTCCCGTCTACGATGGAACGTTCGCCTTTGAAAAACGACGACAACGGCCCCGACTTCGCCCGTCACGTGAACTCCTCACCTGGCAAGGAGCCCATGCAGTACAACCCCGCCAATCCGCTCATCGTGCAAGGAGATCGCACGATCCTGCTGGAAGTCGACAACCCGCTGCACGCCGAGGCCCGTGATGCGATCGCGCCATTCGCTGAGCTGGAGAAGAGCCCCGAGCACATTCACACCTACCGCCTGACCCCGCTCTCCCTCTGGAACGCGGCTGCCGCCGGAATGTCCGCCCAGGCAATGGCGGCCGCACTCGAGAAATACTCGAAGTTTCCCATTCCCTCGAATGTGCCGGCAGACCTCCATGAGCTGGTGAGCCGGTACGGCCGCGTGCGGCTCCAGCGCACTGATGGTCAGCTTCGCTTGAACACGGGCGACCGGCCTCTGCTCGAAGAGCTCGCCCGCCAGCGGGGTGTGCGCGATTACCTCGGCACGAGGATCGACGAAACCAACTTCGCCGTGGACGACGCCCATCGCGGCGTGCTCAAGCAGGCCCTGATCGCCGCGGGTTACCCGGCCGAGGACCTCGCCGGCTACACAGCCGGCGCAGCCTTGCCGATCAGCCTGAGATCAGAAATGCAGTCGGGCTTGCCGTTTCGGGTTCGCGACTACCAGAAAGGGGCCGTCGACGCGTTTTATGCCGGCGGCGACGCGCGCGGCGGCTCGGGAGTGATCGTGCTTCCCTGCGGGGCCGGCAAGACCGTGGTCGGCCTGACAGCGATGGCCGCGCTCAAGTGCGAGACCTTGATTCTCACCACCAGCACCACCGCAGTCGAGCAGTGGAAGCGCGAGATCATCGACAAGACCGACATCGACCCCTCGCTCATCGGCACCTACACCGGCGACTCCAAGACCATGGCGCCAGTAACCCTGGCAACCTACCAGATCGTCACGTACCGTCCCAAGAAGGACGGAGACTTCCCCCATTTCCACCTGTTCGACGAGCGCGATTGGGGCTTGATCATCTACGACGAGGTTCATCTGCTGCCGGCGCCCGTCTTCCGGGTCACCGCCGATATCCAGGCCCGCCGCCGATTGGGCCTCACCGCAACCCTGGTCCGCGAGGATCAGCGAGAGGAAGACGTCTTCAGCCTGATCGGCCCCAAGAAATACGACGTCCCCTGGCGTGTCCTCGAGTCCAAAGGCTGGATCGCCGAAGCCCAGTGCCACGAGGTTCGCCTCGGCCTCCCCCCCGCTCTGCGCATGGAATACGCCCTGGCCGAATGGCGCGAGAAATTTCGCCTCGCCAGCGAAAACTCCCTCAAAGATGAAATCGTCGCCGTGCTCCTGGACCGCTTCGACGCACCGCACGACCGCGTGATCGTGATCGGCCAGTACTTGAAGCAGCTCAGGCGAATTGCTGAGCGATTCGACCTTCCCCTCATCACCGGGGCCACCTCCAACGCCGAACGTGAAGACCTCTATGGCAGGTTTCGAACCGGTGCGCTCCGCCGCCTCGTCCTTTCCAAGGTCGGCAACTTCGCGATCGACCTGCCCGATGCGAACGTCATGATCCAGGTCTCCGGCACCTTCGGCAGCCGCCAGGAAGAAGCCCAGCGGCTGGGGCGGATCTTGCGGCCCAAGGACGGAGAGCAACCGGCTCGGTTCTTTACCCTGGTCAGCCGCGACACCCGCGAGATGGATTTCGCCCACCATCGCCAGCTCTTCTTGACCGAACAGGGCTACAGCTATGAAATCGTTGATGAAACCGATCTCGTCCCGGCCGAATCCGTGCTATGAAACCCTCTCTGACTCGAATCCCCGTCAAGCTCCACAAGAATGTGGTCCTGGTGCGTACCACCGACCCGCTGCTCGCCGAAGAGCTGCTGGCCCGGAAGACCCTGGCACGCTGGGTGGTGGGCCGACTTTCCGACACGGTCCTCCTGGTGCAGTCGGGTGAGTCGGAGCTCGTCATCGACGAGCTGCGCAAGCTCGGCCACACACCGCGGATCGTGGGTCAGAGGGACTGACCGAGATGCCCCAAGCAGCGCAGCCGCCCTTGAGCCGAAGCCCGGACGAGCGCGGCATCTCGTCACCGCGCGCTCAAACGCACGATGACCCTCGCCGCGCTTTTCGTGCCGCCCTGGGCCGTTACAAGGGAACGCGCCTCTCCGCGATTCGACTGGCCCAGGGAGGTACGCCAGGCGAGCTCCGAGTCAGACCCAGCGGCACCGCCGATGAGATCACCGATTACCTCGACGAACCGGCCGCCACCGTCGCGCTCCTCGCCCGGTTGAGCCCCGGATCGCAACTCGCCTTATGCCTCTTCGGGCTCACGGAAGTGACGTCGTTACCGCTGGCGGGGATTTCTCAAACACTGCGAGCCCTGCTGACGGAGCCTGTGCCGGCGATTTTACCACTGCTCGAACTCGGTTTGCTCGCCGTCTTCGCGGAGGCCAATTCGGGTCAGGTCGACGCCTTTGGCGAGATCCTCGAATCCGAAGACGCCTGGCGCGTGTTCCTCCGAATTCATCCCGCGGTGCCCAGGAGTGTGCGCACTGCGCGCATCCTCAGGACCTTCTGCCGCGCTCGGCCGGCTCGATCAGCCAGATTCGCGAAGCCGATGGGCTCGAGGCGATTCTCCGCCTGGCCGCCCTCTGGCAGCGGGTCGGCGCCGATCCGCTGCGGCAGACCCAGCAGGGTGTACTCTACAAGCGTGACCGCGATCGCATCGACTTGGACCCAGTGCTCGCGACTCCGATCGCCGACTCGTTCACCCCCTTGCCCGATTCACCCTCGTTGTGGCTGGCCCTGGCCCGTAGAGTCGGGCTGATCGAGCCGGAATCCGGCGGTGAGCGCCTTCTGGCGGCCCCTCTGGCATTCTGGAACGAAAATGAATTCCACTTGTCACAAATGATCGCCACTGGATGGCTCTCGCTGCCGGACTGGTGTGAGCTGCCATCGGAGACGCTAGCGGAGAATGAGTCCCCGGCCGCGGTCGCCTATCTTCGGGCGCAGCTCTTGCTCTGGCTCTCCACACTGGGAGATTCGGAATGGGTCGCCCTCGATGATCTGGCCGACGCGCTCACGGCTCGCTGCCCGTCATGGAGCCGCTTGACCAGAAGCCCGGCAGGTCAAGAGGACGATCCATCGCCCCGCGCACGACCACCGGCGCGAGCCCGTGCCGGATCACGAAACGAGGCCGGCGCACGGCCGCGCACCACGGTGCTCGTCGAGGCGATCCTGCTGGGAGCCGCTTATCCGCTGGGCCTCATTCGCGCCGCTCTGGAGGCGCCCAACGGGCGGCGAGTCGTGCAACTCAGTGCGTTCGGCCGCTACGTGCTGGCGGTGGGGCCCACGCCACCGGCCCGTCCTGCGTTTGAGCGGTTCTTGTTCGTGCAACCGAATTTCGAAGTTATCGCATATCGCCAGGGATTGACCCCGCAATTGGTGGGCCGCCTGAGCCGGTTCGCCTGGTGGACGCAGATCGGCTCCGCCCTCGAGCTCAAACTCTCCCGCGAGTCGATCGTTTTCGGCCTGGACGGCGGCTCGAAACCCGAGTGGATGCTGGAAACGCTCACTCGCGCCAGCCAGCGCCCGCTCTCTCGCGGCGTGATCGAGGCGATCAATAACTGGGCCGAGCGCCGTGAACGAGTCGTCTTCTACGCCGCAAGCACGCTGATCGAGTTCTCGGGCCAGGCCGAGCGCGATCAGGCGCTCGAGCTCTGGCCAGTCGGCGGCGACGCGGCCCCCGTGCCCGTCGCCGACCGTTTCCTCCTGGTCGAAGACGATCAAACCGTTCCCTACGCCCGGCTTCGCTTGACCAGCTCGCGCGATTACCGGCGCCCTCCCGACGTCTGCGTGACCGTAGAGCCTGACGGTGTGACCCTCGTGCTCGACCCCTCCCGAGCAGACCTTTTGGTAGATGCCGAGCTCGCCCAGTTCGCCGAGCCAGTGTCCCTGCCCGAACGGGCCTCCGGGCATTCCGGAGCAGCCCTTTCCCGCCGATTTGAGATCACCAGCGATTCGCTGCAAAAAGCAATCGACCGGGGCATGGCCCCGAGCTGGCTGAGTGAATGGTTCGAACGCCGCGCGGCAAAGCCGGTCCCGGCCGCCGTCGAGCTCCTGCTGCTGGCGAATTCGTCCCGAGTACCGAGGCTCAAGGCCGCCAGGATCATCGTTGTCACGGTCCCCTCGGCCGAAGTGCTCGAAGGATTGCGCCAGCTTCCCAAGACTCGGCCCTTCCTGGGCGAGATCCTCGGCCCAACTTCCGTCTCCGTCCCCGAAAACCAGCTCGCCGCCTTGCAGAGCGCGCTCAAGGAACTGAAAATCATCGTGGATCTTGAGTGAGGTTAATGACAGTAGACGACCGCACTGGATGTGACGGGTAGCCCGGCACTGAATTGTCACTGGGCCACAGGGGATGAGCGATTCTCCCGGGAGGCGCCTCGATGTCCGCCCCTCAATTCTGCCCGGAATGCGCGGCCGTTTTGCCCTCAGGTGCTCCCGGAGGGCTCTGCCCGAAATGCCTCTTGGCCGCAGCCCTCGCCCGGTCGCTAACCGGCCCGGGCGACGAGCTCGAGACCGCGGCAGCCGGTGATGACATTGCGATGGTATTCGAGCCGTTGCCCCCCGGTGCAGAGAACGCCCGGCCGAGGGCACCGGTGGGCCTGGACGAGTTCCGGCGCACCGCAGAAGAGCTGGGGCTGATCCCGGCCTTCGAGCTCGAGCGGTTCGTGGCCGCGACCAAGGGCGGAGTGCCTGACCTGGCGCGGGCGCTGGTCCGCGCCGGCAAGCTGACGCCTTATCAAGCAGGCGCACTGTCGCAGGGTAAGGCGCGCGGGCTGCTGATAGGCAACTACTTCATCCTCGACAAGCTTGGCGCGGGCGGCATGGGGGTCGTTTTCAAGGCGCGGCATCGCCGGCTCGGCCGGATCGTCGCGCTCAAGATCCTGCCCCCCACCCTGGCACGCGACAAAGACCTCCTCTCGCGGTTCCGTCGCGAGGTCGATGTCGCCGCCAGGCTGAGCCACCCCAACATCGTCTCGGTGCTCGACGCCAACGAGGATCGCGGCGTTCAGTTCATGACCATGGAATACATCGACGGTAACGACCTTGATCGCCTGGTCCGTCACAGCGGAGTCTTGCCGGTCGACCAGGCACTCGATTGCGTCATCCAGGCGGCGCGCGGGCTCGAGGCGGCGCACGGCGCAGGGAATCGTTCACCGCGATATCAAGCCCGCCAACCTCATGATCGACGGCTCGGGAACGGTCCGCGTGCTCGACCTCGGGCTGGCGCGCCTGGTCGAGGCGTCCAACCCCTTTGCCGACACCGCGACGGGGCCGCTAACCCGATCAGGAACCTACATGGGAACCATCGACTTCATGGCCCCCGAGCAAGGCATCGACTCGAGGCGGGTCGACCACCGGGCCGACACTTACAGCCTGGGCTGCACCCTTTGCTACCTGCTGATCGGCCGGCCACCGTTCGATGGATCGACCATCCTGGCCAGATTGATGGCGCACCAGGAACGCCCTCCCTCCTCGCTCTTGGCGGCGCGACCCGACCTGCCCGTGGCCGCCGACGCCGTCTATCTGAAGATGATGGCCAAGAAACCCGGCGACCGTCCGGCATCAATGAGCGAGGTTATCGAACGGCTCTCGCAGTGCCGGCCTTCGTCCAGAGCCCAGGGCGCCGCCGCAAAACCGCTTCCCGAGACATTTCCAGGGTCGATCGCCACGAATCCCGCGTCGGCAGGGACTTTGGTCCGGAATCAGTCGCCAGGCCCCGGCGAGCAGACGACAGTTGCGCTCGACGACCAGAGGCTCCCCACGGTGCCGGCGGGGCAGACCTTCATCGAGCGATCAATCCGGATTCCGCCGCAGACCAGAACGGTCGGGCGTCGCAAACTGACAAACCAGGGGTCGATGGCGCTGGCGCTCGGTGCATTCACTCTGCTGGCGATGTTGGGCGCAGGCTTTTTGTTGTTCCCGCGCATGTCCGGCAAACCGCAGCCCGGAAGCTTGCCGCCGCCGGTCGCGCCGCGATCGCTTTCGACATTCTCCGTGGTCACACTCTACATAACGCACGATTATCACAAAAACGATGCCAATGTGGAGACCATTGCCGTCACCGCCGACGGCCAGCGAGGCGCTGGTCGGGAGCTGGGCGGAGTATTGCGAACTGGTCAACGTGTCGAGCGGCGCGAAAGTGCTGACAACACTCGGCTCGCACGACGGCTGGCAGGGCGGCAGGCCAACCGTCGCGATCTCGCCCGACGGCCGCCGCGGCCTGATCGGAACCAAGTCGGTGTCGAAGGAGAATCTCGAGCGAATCGATGCCGCTCCGACCGGTATCCTGTGGTGCTGGAACCTCTGGACCGGCAACCCGGTTTTTCCCAAGCAGCAGCCCTACGACGGCCCGGTGATCGCCGTCGCGGTCTCGCCGGATGGCCGCCACGGACTCTCGGCAAGCGGGAAAGGCGAATTGATTCTCTGGGACTTGACGACCGGCGAGCAGACGCGTTGGCCGCCCGGCCCGAATCCAGGCGAAGTTTCGCAGCAAGCCATCGCCTTCTTCCCCGACGGCCGCCGCGCCGCGACGGCTGGGAGCGACCAGCACGTCCACATCTGGGATGTGTCGAAGGGCACCGAGCTCGCGGCTTGGAAAGGCCAAGACACGACCATCACGAGCCTGGCAATCTCGCATGACGGCACTCGCATCGTCACTGGCGGCGACGACGCTGCCGTTATCCTTTGGGATGTCGCCCGCGGCAAAATCGCCCACCGTTTCGAGTTGCCTCCCAACGACTCAAGCGGACACGTCGCGTTCGATTCCGATGATAACGTCGTGGCGGCCGGCAGCGGGATGGATGAGTCTCCCGATCAGCCCGGCAACCTGATCGTCTGGCGCGCTGAGAGCCCCTACGAGGAGCTGCGCCGCGACGAGAGACCCTTCGCCAGACACATGGCCGTCGCAACCCTGCCCGGCGGCCGTGTGCTGACAGGCGACCGCTACGCCCTGAGGCTCTGGACGCCCCGGCAAGGCGACACAGACACAAGCTCGCCGAAAGCCTCGCCAGCTCCGGACACGTCTCCCGTGAACCTGCTCGCACTGATCACGCCTCAGACCTACCGGATTGGAAAATGGGAAATGCCCGAAGGTGCCCTGGAAAGTCCGCCGCACACCCGGGCGCGGTTGCAGCTTCCCTACTCACCACCGCCCGAATACAAGCTCGACATCGAAGTCGAACAAGTCGCCGGCAAAGAGTCCGATTATGTTTTTGCGATCGGCCTCGTCGTCGGTGGTCGACAGGTCGAGCTCGGCGTCGATCATCATGTCGATGATATCGGCAAATGCACTGGCTTCGCCGGGCTCGACGGCGCTCCCTTCCAGGCCAACCCGAACTTTCATCGCGGCCAGCTCCTGTCCCCCGGCCGTCGGGTACGGCTCTCCGTAACCGTAGGACGAAACTCGATTAACCTGACCTGCGACGGCTCGAACATGCTCGACTGGAACGGCGAACCCAAGCGCTTCATCCCCTATTCGAGGTGGAACATCCCCGATTCCGACAAGCTCTTCCTCTGCTCGGGCAGCGCCGTCAAGTTCCATGAAATCACGCTGACGCCTCTGGCACAAGCCAGCCCCTGACGCGCTCGCTGACCCGACAAAAAAACGGGAAACCACAAAAATAGCGCCCACCCCCTGGACAGGCCGCGCTGTCCTGCTATAGTGTATTAGTTAGCTAGCACACTAAGGGGACGACACAGATGCTCTTGCTCGATCTTAACGCCGGCGATGGCCGGCCGATTTACGGGCAGATCGCTGATCGCGTGAAGTTCGCGGTGGCGGGCGGCGCGTTGCGGGCCGGCGAGCTTGTTCCGTCGGTTCGGGAGCTTTCCAAGCAGCTTGTGGTGAACCCGAACACGGTCGCCAGGGCGTACCGCGACCTGCAATCGGAGGGTCTGCTCGAATCGGTGCGGGGCATGGGCCTTCAGGTGGCGGAAGGGGCAGCCGAGCGGTGCCGCGTCGACCGGCGCGAGATCGTCCGCCAGCGGCTGCGCCAGGCCATTCTCGAGGCAAGGCAGAGCAGCATGGATCCCGCTGAGATCGCGGTGATCCTCGGTGAAGAGTGGGCCCGTAACAGCATTGCGGCCAACGGCGCCAACTCGGGGGTTGGGCTCTTCACCCAAACGGCGGCATCATCAACATCGGGGTCAGGACCAGAAGAAGGGGGAGCGGCATGACCGAATCACCGGCACAGGCGGGGGTCGCGATTGTGATCGACGGGCTGACCAAGCGATTTGGCAAGCAGACGGCCATCGACGCTCTCTCGCTATCGATTCCCCACGGCTCGATCTTCGGCTTAATCGGCGAGAACGGCGCAGGCAAGACCACCACGATCCAGATGCTACTCGGCCTTTTGCAGCCCACCAGCGGGCGGATGGACGTCGTCGGGCTCGATCCGGCTGCCCGCGGACTCGACGTCCGACGGCGCGTGGGATACGTGCCCGAAGCGCCCGTGCTCTACGACTGGATGACCGTGAGCGAAATCGGCTGGTTCGCCGCCGCGTTTCATCTCGACGCCGAACGGACGACGAGCGGGTATCAATACCGCTATAACGAGTTGATCCGCGGCTTTGAGCTCCCCGCACGCAAGAAGATCAGGACTCTCTCCAAAGGGATGCGGGCCAAGGTGTCCCTGTCGCTGGCACTGGCCTCGGATCCCGAGCTGCTCATCCTGGACGAGCCAACATCCGGGCTCGACGTTCTGGTGCGCCGCGATTTCCTCGAGAGCATGGTTGACCTGGCCGGCGCGGGCCGCACGGTCCTGCTTTCCAGCCATCAGATCGGCGAGGTCGAGCGGGTTGCCAGCCACATCGCCATTCTGCACCGCGGAAAGTTGCTGCTGGCCGAGACGCTCGATGAACTCAAGGCGCGGACTTTTCTACTCTCGGTCACGTTTGCAAGTCGCGATCACCCATCGGCGCCGCCCGAGGGGAGAACCCTCGAGCTCATCGACGCGGCCGACGCCACGCGACAGGCGCGCTGGCTCGTTCGCGCCGCCGATCGGTCGGCATGCGAGATCGTCCGGCGCTTCCGGGAGTCGAATCTCTCGAGATTGAAACGCCGAGCCTCGAGGAAATCTACGTCGGCTATATGCGGTCGCGCCGGTCCGAGCCGGCGCCTCCCCTGGCCGTGCACGTGGCGTGATTCGGTTCGAGTGCCGCAGAGATGATGACCCCAGTCCGGAGTAAGCCTCCCATGTACGCACGTCTGTGGTGGAAGGATGCCCGCCAGTTCTGGCCGATCTGGGTGCTGCTCGTTTCCGGCGCCGCGGTTATTCAATGGATGATGTTGACCTTCGTGGGCCGACCCGTGCAGAACGGCACGCTCGGCGTGATTGCGTTGTTGTGGGCGAGCTTGTACGCACTGGCTGCCGGGGCTGCGGCTTTTGCCGGGGAGCGCGAATCAGGAACGCTGCGCCTGATCGACATCTTGTCGATCGATCGCCGGGTCGTCTGGGCGGGCAAGATTTCATTCGCAGTCGTCACGACACTCATCCTGACCGTCACACTCCTGTTCATGGCAGCTCTCAGCACGGAACGCTCGAAGATGTTGATTCTGCAGACGCCGGGAGTCCAGTTCAGCGTCGTCATGTTCGTCCTGCTCGCGCTGGGATGGGGCCTCTTCTGGTCTTCGATTCTCAAAAGCGCGCTCGCGGCTGCTCTGGCGGCGATGTGTTGCACCGGGCTCATGCTCAGCTACTTTATGGGGAATCTCAACCCATCCTTTCTAGCTTCCTCCGCGAGCGGATCGTTCCGTTTCGGTCAAGTCGCCGTCGTCGTCGCGACCATCGCCGCCTCGCACGTGTTCTTCACACGGTCCCTGTGGCTGCGCCGATTGCCCGTCCAGTTCCGTTCGCCCATCGTTTTCAACGGATCGCGCCGGCCTCGCTCAGAAAGAATCCAGGTTCCGTCAACCAGCGCGGTCGTTGCGGCGCCGCCAATCGCCTTGATGCCGCATCTGCAGACACGGTCTGCGACGCGCGCGGGCCGTCGGTCGTGGCTGCTCGAGACTCGAAACCTCATCTGGCAGACCATCAAGGAAGGCAGCAAAACCTGGTCGATGCTTCTGGCCATTGCCGTGGCGCTGCCGGCGTCGTTCTATGCCTTCGGTAGCGACACCCTGGATCTGATCTACTTTCCAATCATCGGCTTCTTCGTCGTTCTCGCGGCCGGAGCCGGTGTGTTCGGCCTGGAAAATCGGGCCCGAACTCAGCGATTTCTCGTCCATCATGGCGCACGGCCATTTTCTGTCTGGCTGGTGAAGGTCACGACATGGGTCATCGGTCTTCTAGTGCTCGCGATCGTATTCTGTGCCTTGATGATCGTCTGTTTCATGGTGGGACGCCCCTTCGGCGGCGGAGGCCGAGGCGGAGACTGGAGTCTGATCGTCCCATGCATGCCACTGGCCTATGCGGTCGCGCTCATTTGCGGAATGGCGTTCCGCCGTGGAGTCACCGCAGTCGTGATCGCGGTGATGCTATCCTTCGGCCTGGGCTGGCCCCTGGTTGCACTGGTGTTCGCGAATTTGCTGCCGTCGGCTGGCATCGTGGTCGTCGCTGCGGCGCTGGTCGCCGTCTCGTGGGCATGGCGCACCGACTGGATGCTTGAACGGCCGGCGCCAGGCCGATGGCTGCGCCTCGGTCTCTTCACGTCAGCGGCGTTCGCATTGCTTTTTGTTTGGTACATCGGCTTCCGCGCCTGGGGTGTGCCCGATCTGGGCCCGATTGCTCCGCCCGAGGCGTGGGCGCGTGCGTCATCGATCGCGGCGTCGCCCGACCGCAATGCGGCCGACCTCTACCGCGAGGCCGGGCGCCTCTTGAAATACCGTCAGGATGACGTTGAGTTCCTGAACCAAAACAAACATGTGCTCGAGGTGATTCGCCAGGCAGCCGCTCGACCCGACTGCCGCTTCGACCGATCAGATCGACCAACGCTCGTCGACCGAGGTAGCTGGCCGTCGTGGCTCCCGTTCTTCCGGCTCGCTTCTCTGGACGCGCGCGATCGAGTGAGCCATGGCGATCTCGCCCTGGCCTGGGACGAAATCATCGCGCTTTTCCACATGGCCAGGCACGTCGCGGAAGGATTGGGTGTCGACGAGGCCACCATAGTCGTCAGGTACAGCGAGCGAGAAGCGCTGGGGGCGGCGTTCGAGTGGGCACTCGCCCCGGGCCAGACATCCGAGCGACTTCACGCAGCGCTCGAGGCTTATCGAAACCTGGCCAAGCTGCCGGCGCCGAGCGAAGTGGTGCGCGCCGAGGCCAATCTGTTCGAAAACACGCTCAACCTTCCCACGAGCAAGCTGCGCGGCTATCTCGAGGAATCACTCTACGGCAGGCCACCTCACACCGATAATGTCGATCGCACCATTGAATTCGGAAAGCTAAACCTGGTCACCACACCCTGGGAGCTCGCCCACGCGCGGCGCGTCAACCGATTCGTCTCCGCCGCGGCACTCGAAAGTGCCGCCCGCGAGCCCGGCCACCGGTCCGAACACTACTGGCAGAGTCAAGCGATCTCACTTGCGAATTTGATGCTCCCGGAGCCACTTCAAACACTCTCTCGATCCGTGAATGAGTATCTCGCGGCCGATGAGCAAAATGAGGTCGGGCGGCGGGCCCTTGTGCAGACCTTCGCCATTCGCGCCTGGCAGCTCAAACACGATGGCCGGTTCCCCGCAAGGCTCGACCTGCTCGTACCCGAGGAACTTCCCAGTCTGCCGATCGATCCCTATTCCGACCGGCCCTTCGGCTTCGTCCGTTCAAACGGCGCGACTGTCGTGCCCTTGCGCTGGGCCCTATCGACAGTGCAAATTCCGCGCGACGTGAAGCACAGTCCGCCCCCGCCGGGATCGTGGCTCCTCTACAGCGTCGGGCCCGACCGGCGGGACAACGCAGGAGTTGCAATCACCGACGATCCGACTCTGACTTCGTTCCAGGGCTACGACATCGTCTTCGCAATTCCGCCCCTGCGCGGCACTCCGGCCAATGGAAAGGTCGAGAGCCAGCCCGCTCCAAAGGCAAACTCCGAGCCGGCCAAGCCCAAGTAGACTCCGCCGGGAATGCTCCGGGACCTGGATCCTTCTGCTAAACCAGCTCGCCGCGTAGCACCGTCACCGCATGACCGATCAAGACGGTTCGCGGCCCTTCGACACGAATCTTGACCACGCCGCCGCGACAGGAAACCTGGTGCGGCTGTCAGCTTGGTACGGCCGACCTTCTCCGCCCAGTACGGCCCGAGGCAGCAATGCGCCGAGCCGCAGACCGGATCTTCGTTGATGCCAACCCGAGGCGCAAAAAACCGGGAAACCAGGTCGAACTCAGCCGAGCTCGAGCGACTCGTTGCGATCACGCCGCGCACTTGATATTGCTCGAGCCGCCGGAAGTCAGGCCGCAATCCGCGGACAATTTCCTCGCTCTCGAGCTCGACCAACAGGTCAAACCGATTCTTGCCGGCAAACTTGACAGGCGCCCCAGCGCCGATTGCAGCCTGTCGAGCTCGGCCGGATCGAGCATCGGCTCCGAGACGGGCTCGGACGGGAAATCCAGCTCGATGCCGTCAGGCCCGGGCCGCGCGCTCAAAAGGCCGCTGCGGGTCTCGAACAGAGCGGCCTCATTGCGAGGAAGATGCCCGTCTTCCCACAGGATATGGGCGGTTGCGAGCGTGGCGTGGCCGCACAGATCGACTTCACTCACGGGTGTGAACCAGCGCAAGCTGAACCTGGACCCGCCGTGCAGCGCCTGGCGAAGGCCGTTTCGGACAGATTCATCTCGGCCGCGACAGATTGCATCCATTTTTCATCCGCGGCCTCGGAGAGTACGCAAACTGCGGCAGGATTACCCGCAAACGGACGGTTGGTAAAAGCGTCGACCTGGCAGATGCGGATGCCCATGGGAGGCTCCTCATTTCGGTTCGGCGGAAGAGAAAGTCGAAGAGTAGGAGTAAGAGCAGTAGGAATCTCGGGCGCGGGGTCTTTGGACTCCGACCGGGCCGTAATGTTGGGCGCGGGTCTCCCGAGCCCGCCCGGGCCCCGAACGAAGGTCTCCGTGCGTTCGACCCGCCAATCCAAGTTTGACGGCGCGCGATTACAGATCGTCAAGCCCGTTTGCGGGTTCGCGCAAAACGCCCGTCCGCGTGAGCGACAGACATCTTACCCCCGGCATGCGCGTACGGCGCGGCCAGAGCTCAGTGCCGAAACAGGAATTCCTTGGAGTTGATCAAGACCCAGCCCAGGTCTTCGATCGCCTGGCGCTTGTCTTTGCCCGAATTCAGATGCTTGGAGGCCGCAGCCTCCTCCGATGCGTTGGGCTCACGCGAGAGCGCAACCAGATAGAGCTCGCGGATGATCTGCTGGGCCGACTTGCCGCTCTTGGCGAGAGTGGCCATGCGGCCCGAGTCGTCGCGGAGCTTGCCGTTGACCGTCGCGCCGCCGATCAACTGGAGAGCCTGCGAGAGATTCGATTCGCTCTCGCGCTCGCACTCACAGGCGAGCTCGCGCGCGGGCGTCCGAAAGTCTTCAAGAACGGGTTGTCGATCGTGCCGTCCGGGATTTGCGTGGCCCGGGCGCCCTTCGGCAGGCCGCTGAACGATGTGGTTGTACCGGTGACCGAGGAAATCGCGTCCAGCAGCGCCTCTGCCGGCAAAAGCTTGGTCTGGGCGTGTGAAAAGTAGAGGCCGTCGTCCGCGTTGAGCGCGTTCGTGGTCGCACTCATCTGATAGGTGCGGCTGTGCAGGATCGCGCGAATAAGCTTCTTGAGGTCATAGCCGTTCTTGACGAATTCCCCCGTGAGTCCCTCCAGCAGCTCGTCGTTGCACGCGGGATTCGAGTCGCGGAAGTCGTCAACCGGTTCCACGATCCCGCGCCCGAGCAGGTGGTACCAGATGCGGTTCACCAGGCTCTTGGCGAAGAACGGATTGGAGGGGCTCGACAGCCAGGCGGCGAGCTTCACCCGCCGATCCGGGGCTGCCGGATCGTCCAGAACCGGACCGCCCAGGGCCTTGGGCTTCATGGTCTGGCCGGTTCGAGGCTGGCGAACGTCACCGGAGCCGGTGGCGTACACGACCTCCTCGTCGGGCAGGTTGCCTTTTTTTCTGCCGATCTGCGAGAAAAACGCCGCGAATCCGTAGTAGTCGTCTTGAGTCCAGCGCTCGAACGGGTGATTGTGGCACTTGGCGCACTGGATCCGCACCCCGAGAAAAAGCTGCGCCGTCGTCTCAACGGCCGACTCCGGGTCACGGCTGATCCGATAGTAATTGGCAGCCGGGTTGCGGAACGTCGATCCTTCTGAAGTCAGCAAGGCGCGGACAACCTGGTCCATCGGCGTGTTGCGTTCCAGCGATTCCCGGATCCAGCGATGAAATGCATACGCTCCCTTGGTCTGGATCAGCCGGCCGTTGGACCGAAAGACATCGGCAAACTTCAGCGCCCAGAAATCGTAAAACTCGGGCCGCTCGAGCAGCCCGTCGATGACCAGATCACGGCGCTTGCCCTCCGGCTCGGCCAGGAACGCGGCGACTTCCTCCGGCTTGGGCAAGACGCCCAGTACGTCGAGGTAGGCGCGGCGGATGAACTCGCGATCGGTGCAGATCTCGGATGGCTGAATCCGCATCTTGTTGAGCTTCTGATACACGGCCCGGTCGATCGCGTTGCCCTCGGGAACGCTCGCCGCCACGAACCCCGGAACCTCCACGAGATGGGTCAGCCGGATGTTCGCCACGAGGTTCAAGTAATGGGCGATGACCGCAACCTCGCCCCGCGTCTTGAATCGGACGTAGCCGTCTTGATCGACCTCCGCGACATTCGGGTTGGATGAATCGTAGTAGCAGATCGGCGTCACGTCGCGCACCGACTTGTCTGCGCCGTGACGAGGACGGCGACTTGCTGCGTGGCCGCCGGCGCGATCAGCACGCGAGTCTCCGGGAACATCCTTGAGCTCGAGCGCCGCAGGTGCTCCCGGGTCGTCCTTGGCCCCTTCCTGGATCCAGTCGTGCAGAAATTCGAAGGTCTTGGAACTGCGGTTGAGCCGCAATCCACCTTCATGCGGAATTTGCCCCAGCGGCTTCCGCAAGATCAGGCTGGTCTCCGGCGCCATCGGGTTGATACGGCGGCCGGCAACCTCGTGCGAAAGGATCGAGAAATCCTGGTCGGGCAGGTAGCCGCGCAGGCTCAGGCGGAAGCCCCCCTTGCCCGTGGGCGTCCCGTGGCAAGCACCCGTATTGCACCCGGCCTGGCTGAACGAGGGGATCACGTCGCGCCGAAAGCTCACCCGCGCGGGCTCTTCCATTCCCTGGACCTTGACGGTCGTGCCCGCCTCGAGGCTACCCTTGCGCGCGACGATCGTCGCCGTCCCGTTGCCCTTGGGGATCACACGGCCCTTGGATGTCACCGCGGCGATCGATGGGCTCGAGCTGATCCACTCGACCGAGCGCGTCTCGTCCCGCACCGTGCCATCGGCGCCTCGAGCCGTGGCCACGAGCTGCGCCGTGGCGCGGCGGCCATTCAGAGTGGAGCTGGCCGGCAAGATCGAAAGCTGGCCATCGCCACGTCCGGCCTGATCGGCTTCACCCGCCCGCGCACTTTTGGGACAGCGAGGGAATCCATACCAGAGTCGCCGCAACAAGCGACACGATCGCTGACCGGGTGATACGGGCGTGCATGGGGAGACGCTCCGGGCGGTAGGGGGGAAACAATCGCCGGCTGCAAACCAGGGGGGAGGCTGTTCGGCTCTGAACTTCAAGGCGGGCCGGGGCTGCCCGAGTACCCTGAGGAGAAATAATGGAGGGAACCTCGCTACGTTAAACAATATCGAAACAATGGCCCTCCTTCAAGAAAAATCAAACATTTTTTGGGCAAGCCGCCAGCCTCCGTGACTAGCCAAAAATGGCGCGAACTCGTCACTCGCGTGCTTGCCACATCGGGGGTGAGTTCGCTCTGATGTGCTCGGCCGCCCACGCTTGGCTGTTTTCGGCTGACGCCCGGCAGTATACATTTCGCTCCGAGGAGGATTGCCATGATCCCAGGTGATGGCCCGTCGGGCTTAGCAAATACCCGACCCTTGACGGTTGTCGTGAGCTGCCCGATCTGAGCATAATGTCTCGCTGACTTACTGCAATTCTCCTCAAGGAGCTCGTTTCATGAGCGCTCGAAGATCCCCGGTGGCCCTTGGTTTGTCGATCCCGTCGCTGGCCGCCGTCGCGGCTTTCATGGCTCTTGGGAATGTGGGGGCATTCGGCGCCCAGGAACCCGCGGCGAAGGCAGGCGCGCCTGGCGCGGCCACAGTGGAAGGCGTTTTGCGGAAGACTGCCGATCTCTACAAGAAAGCCAAGTCCATCACGGTGGAGATCAATCGCGCCCAGCACCTCGGCCCGATCAAGATGGAGATGACAACGACCGTGGCATTCGAGCGGCCGAACCGCCTTGCCGTGCGACTCAAAGACGACGATGCCCATTCCCGTGCCCAACGTCGTCTCTGATGGGAAGAAGCTGTCCATTTCCGTCCCCCTCATGAAGAAGTACACTCAGGTCGACGCGCCCGCCACGCTCGAGGCCCTTATGGGCGACCCGATCGCCGCCCAGTCACTCCAGTTCACGATGGTCGTCGACCTCTGCTCCGACGACCCGTACAAGACGCTCATGGAAGGCGTCACAAGCTCGACTTATGCCGGCCTTGACACGCTCGACGCTGGTGCCAAAGCCCATCATTTAAAGTTCTCCCAGGACCAGTTCGACTGGCACATGTGGGTCGCCGCCGACGGGGACCCGCTCGTGCGCCGGGTTGTCGTCGACCTCGCCAAGATGGTCGCGAATTCGCCTCAAGCGGCGCAGCTCAAGGGCCAGAAGCTCGAGATGACCCAGGACTACAAGGGCTGGCAGCTCGACAAAGGCATTGATCAGAAGAGTTTCGCATTCGAGCCGGCAGGTGCGGAAAAGGTCGATTCCTTCATGCAAGGCGGCCCGGGCGGCGGCGACGCTGAGGCCCCTTCCCCGCTTCTCGGCAAGCCGGCGCCGGACGTGAGCCTCAAGCTCGCTCGAGGAAGGCAAAGGTGATTTCAAGCTCAAGGCACACAAAGGCGAACACGTCGTGATGCTCGACTTCTGGGCCACCTGGTGCCCCCCTTGCGTGGAGGAGCTGCCGATTCTCTCGAAAGTCGCCGAGGCCTATAAGGATAAGGGTGTGGTCTTCTGTGCAGTTAACCAGCAAGAGAAACCTGCAAAAATCAACACATTCCTCAAGGACAAGAAGCTCAATTTCACGGTTGGCGCTCGATTCGGAGGGTGAGATCGGCAACTCCTATGGCGCCAGCTCCATTCCTCTGCTGGTTTTGATCGACAAGAAGGGCGTCGTGCAGTCCGTACACCTCGGCTACAACCCGGGGATCAAAGCAGTCCTCGAAAAGGAGCTGGACGCGCTGCTCGCTGGCAAAGACCTCGTGAAGGAGCATGGTGCGAAGTAGAGTTAGCGCGAGCGCGAGGATAGAGATGGTGTTCAATCGGTCTCTACGCCGGGGCGTGAGCGTGCCTCCGCTGCGGTGGCGTCTGGACTTGCGTTAAGCAACCCAGGCTGTAGAATGAGAAGTGGTTGGAGCACATTTCGCGCGAGGTGCGCCGCATGCTGGCCGTTCCCAGGTCTGTCGCCCTTTTCGCAATTGGTGTGGTAGACTGAACAGGTTGGCATTCAACAGGCTTGCGCTCGCACTGTCGATCTGATCTGGGCGTGCCGGGCGAATGATGCTCAGGGTTCTCTTCGGAAAAGGGGCCCCGTTCCGTCTCACGGAGGAGGTCGTCAATGGATATGCGCGTGGCGAGCGGGATGGTACGTTTTGGTTTGCCGGGCTTGGTGTTAGGTGTTGCCCTCTGCTGGGGCACTGGGGTGCGGGGTCCTGAAGCCGCAGCCCAATCCGATCGTGGAGGAGGCTCAGCCGCAAACTCGCCAAGCTCGGCCCGGTCTTCCGACGGCAACCGGGCCCAGCCGGCGGGGCGTCAAAACACGCTGGGTGAAGCAAACGGCACCCTGGCGCTGATTACCGGAGGAGCCGGGAGCTCAGGGCAGTCTCAATGGCTCTATCTGATCGATACCAAGAACCGTTCCTTCGCGTTGTATCGGATCGACCCCGCCAATCCCAAGGGAATCGTCAAGCTCGAGGCCTCGCGTCAGTACGAGTGGGATCTCAAGCTGGAACACTATAACAATCAGCCGCCGGAGCCCGATGCCATCAAGGCGACGGTTCAAACTCTTTCTCGCTCAACACCACAATAAACTGGAGGCCAAAGACGTGACGGGTCGCGGTCTCCTTTCCCTGAGAATCGAACTGAATCGGCTATCCTGACGCCGATTTCGACCGCGAGGAGCACGCACATGGCTCAGTTTTATACGCTGGAAGAAGCCGCCAAGGTCCTGGGGATGAGCGCCGAGGAGCTCAAGGCCAAGGCCCAGTCGCGGGAGGTGCGAGCATTCCTGGACGGTGGCTCGTGGCGGTTCCGCGTCGTTGACGTTGATGAGCTCGCGCGCCGCCGCGGCCTCGGTAGCGACGCCGAGTTGCGGCTCTCCGACCTCGATCTCCCCGGCGGCAAGAGCTCCGGAGAGCTCGAAGAACTCGATCTCTCCGAGTTTCATCTCGGCGTTGCCAAGCCCGATCTCGGGTCGGAATCGGCTCACATTTCCAAGGTAGAAAAAGGCGGCCGCAAGAAGTCGGCGGACACCGGCTCCGATCACGACATCCTGCTCGACGACCTCACCGTTCCCCCCAATCCGGTCACCGGGTCGAGTTCGGTCATCATCGGGGCCCCTACTTCCGGCGGTCGACCGAGTGATTCCGACGTGAGGCTCGTTCCCGAGACAGTGCGCGGTGCTAGTGATTCCGACGTGCAGCTTGCGTCGCCCGGCATGAAGCCCAGCGACTCGGATGTCACCCTGATCAAGGACGACACTGCAGACCACGGCATCATCGGCGGCTCAGGCAGCTCGAGCGAGACGTCGGTGCGCGTCAGCCCGCTCCTGGGGTCATCGGCCGAGGTGCCCGCCGCCGACGTCGACAGCGACTTCGAGTTGAATCCGTCCAGTGAGCTGATCGATGCCCTCCAGCCCGATTCGGGCAGTGACTTTGAATTGAGCGCGCTCGATGCAAGCGACGAGTTCGAAGCAACCCCGATGTCGAAGCCGAGCGATTCCGATGTGACCGCGTCGGATCCCAAGGTCGCCGGCATCAACCTCTCCCGGCCCAGCGATTCTGGAATCAATCTCCAAACCGGCGCTGGGCTCGGCCTGGGCCAGGCCGATTCAATCGAGCTCGCTCCGCTCTCCGACGAAGCGCTAGAGACGACCCAGAGGGCCAAAAGCTCCTCGGCCAAGCCGTCGAAGCCCAAGCCGTCCCTTTCTGCAACTCCGCCACCCTCAGTCAAGAAGGGTGAAAAGGATATCTTCGACGACACCGATTTTGAGGTCGATGTCAACCTCTCCGACGCCGACTCCGACGACAAGACCGTGCAGCTCGAAGCCGCCAGCGACTTCGACCTCGAAGACGGCGATACGGGCTCCGAAGTCTTCGCGATCGATGAAGAAGCCGTCGACCAGAATGCATCCACCGCGATGGCACCGTCGGCGTTTGCTGAAGACGAAGACGACGAAGACGACGACGGATTTGACTCCGCCGTTTCGAGCGAGATGGGGGCTTGGTCGTCGTCGTCCGAAGGCGCGGTGAGCCCGGAACGGTCCGCCCCCGCCATGGTCATGTCCCGTGAGGCCGACCAGGAGTGGAGCGGCATCTGGGTCGGCTTGCTCGGCTTCACCACGATTTGCCTGTTCTTCGCCGCATTCGTCGCCCACGACCTGGTCCGAAACTTGTACGAATACCAGTCCGGGGGCACGATGGGCTCGGGATTGGTGCGCAGTGCTCTCTGGTATGTTCGGAGGTTGACCCGATCGGATTCGGCCGGCTCAGGCGAAGCTGGTCGTACCCGCTGAATTCAATCGTCCGCCCATGTTCGGGCACGCCGGGCACTTCTGCCCCCGGCCCGGTCCTGGGCTCACGTCGCGGGCGAGAAGCACCTTGCGAACGGTCGTTCCCGAAAGGAGGCGGAACGAATGGTTCGTCCACTTTCCACCCCGTTTTTTGGCGCTTACCATGGCCCCCTCCCGCGAGGCGACGATGGTTGCCCGAGCGTGGCACCCCTGACCCGCCCTCCCGATGCGGCGAAGCCCAGGCGCAGCGAACACCGCCGGATTTCAGCCTTCCTTGGACTGCGGCTGTTCACGCTTGCTCTCTCCCTCTGCAGCGGATGCGCTCTGGCTCCTCGCTCGCAGGTGGACGAATGCCGTCAGCTCAGCCGCACACTCCGGAGCGAAAACGCCCGTCTCAAGGATCAGCTTCTTGGCCTCCAATCCCAGAATCGCGACTACGCCGATCGCGCTCTGGATGATGCAAACCGTCTTGCAACCCAGGACGAGGCCATCGAACGCTATGAAAGCAGCGTTCGGGCCTACCAGGACGAGCGTGATCGCCTCGAAACGGCCTATCACCAGCTCGCGTCGAGCCTCGGCGAATCGCGAGCGAAAGCCGACGAACGATTGAGCCAGGCCTCGCCTGCCCGCAAGAAAAGTCGCTCGCAAAGGGCGGCGAGCGGGGATGCCCGTGATCTTGGCGATCCGGACCAGCAAGGCACCCGAAAGTGAGTGCACGGCGCGCGACCGGCGCAGCGCCGCCCCTTGACTGAGGTTCGATTCGTTCCGCATAATCCAAGGTGTGTTATGGTGACGACTAATGATCAGTCGAATACCCTCAAAGATTACGGCTTGATCGGGGGCTAACTGTGAAAAGAACGATTGTCCCAGCCTTGAGTGTCATGCTGTTTGGGTTCGGGGTCGCTACCGCCAGTGCGGCGGGGATTCGTGGCGACTATGTTGAAGCGCGCACCGCTGACGTTTTCACCGGGCCGTGTTTCTCGAATGCCGAAGTTTTTATTTACGGCAATCGGGCGGTGATGGCCTGGAAGGTCACGGAAGGATCATGGAATGGAGTGGACCTTCGAGGCCTGTGCGTGGCTGCGGCCGTCGATGGCACCACGACATTCACCGAAGATCAGCCAGAAAAAGCGGAGTCGGTCTTGATCGTCGACGCCAAGGCGGACAGCCGGCAGCGCGAGGCGCTCATCGCAATGGCCAAGGAGCTGGGGGCGCAAGGCTCTCCCGAATCGCCAAAGTCACGATCACGCACATGAGTCTGAAGCTGGAGCAGCATCTTCAGGCGGAATCAGACGCCGCTCACGGCGCGGTGCACAACATGCCAGTGTCTCCGCGTGCGTCGTTCTGGGCAGCGGGTCTGGCGAAGATCGTCACGCGCCGCTCGACGACCGCGACCACGCCTGCGGCAACGAAGTGATCGCCTATCCTCCGCTTTCCAAAGCCGTCAGTGCTCAACCTGCATACACTCTTGGTCACACGTTCAAGGGCGAAGGTCTGCAGGCGAACTGGGAGGATCCGAATTGCAGGAGCAGCTTCGTCGGTCATTTTGCCCACTGAAGGCCTGGACCAGACGGTAGACGCCTTGCCGCCTGGCGCTGGTTGCCGAACAGGCTTCTCTTCTGGCGCCAGGTTCGAGAACGCGAGCCACAAGACTTCATCTGCCGAGCCGCTCAAATCAGTCGGTTGCTCCCTGCCGAACTGTGGATTAGCCCGATTGTCGCCCTTCGCACCGCGAAGGGATCTCCCCCCTCCCGAACGGTGGATTAGCCCGATTGTCGCCCTTCGCACCGCGAAGGGATCTCCCCCCCTCCCGAACGGTGGAATGCCCTCTTGAGCGATAAGTATTCCATGCCTCGACCGCGAACGAGGTTTCAATCGATGCGCAGGATTCTGCTTGGCTTCTGTTTCTGTGTGCAGGCGGTACCTGTGCTTGCACAAGAATCGTACAAGGTGTCCGTTCTCAAACAGCCGGCGCCGAAAGCAGCGGCTGCCGGTATTCGCGGTCTTCTGAACGAAGAGGGCTTCCGGATTCAGGATGATAAAGGTCAGACGCTGGCCGAAATCTGGCTGCGCAAGACGATTCCCGCTAGTGAAAAGCCTGCCGGGCCCAAGGGAGCAGTCCTCTTCCCGTTCCTGGCTGATGGGGAGCTTATCGGTGTGCTGCAGTACGCCTCCGAAGGGCACGACTACCGCGATCAGTCGATCGCGAAGGGTTTGTACACGATGCGCTACGGCTTGCAGCCCGTGAACGGCGACCATCTGGGCGTGAGCACGTTTCGAGACTACTCGCTGCTCTTGCCGGCGGCAAAGGATACAAAGAATGATCTTCCTCCTCGCAAGCAGCTCGAGCAGCAAAGCGCCGAATCAGCCGGAACCAGCCATCCGGCGGTGCTGCTTCTGCAGCCGGTCTCGTCCGCCGCGTCCAAGACGATTCCGGCGATGGTCCGGGACGCCGAAAAAAATACGTGGAGCGTCGCCATTCCATTGAAAGTGCTGGTCAAGGGTCAGTCGGAGGCGATCGTTCAACCGGTTCTTCTCGTGGTCGTGGGAGCGGCTCCAGTATGACCACAGGCCTGACTTCCTTTCGTCGGCGCAACGTCGATTTTCGCTCCGCGAAAGTGCGCCCATGCTCCAGTATGACCGCGGCCGTGAACTGAAACTGTGATCTCGACCCTTGAGGACGGAACCCCTCTTTCGCACGGATTGCACTCGCTCTCAGCCAATTCTTCGGAGGCCACTGGCGGTTAGAATCGACGATGATGCCTCTTTCTTTGCTGATTGCGCTCTTGATTGCGTTTGGGCTTGAGCCCCCGGCGACGGGGGTTCCACCCTCGGACGTCGTGACACGCGTGCTCGAAACGTGCGGTGGCGTCATCTTGATCGCGAGCCTGGCGTTTGGGCTTGGGTTCTGGGTTGCTTTCCGAGCGTCCCACATCGGGGCCACAACCTCGAGGCTCAGGCGAGGCTACGCCGTGGGAGCGCGGCTCATCACCGTTCTTTCGCTGTTGATCTATGGCTGGATTATCCACTCCGTGGGCTGGTCGAAGCTGGTTCGGACCAACTGGGGGCTCGATGGAGCGATTCTATTCGATGACGTCGTCGTCTTCTTGCCCTATGTGATGATTCAGCTCCTGGTCTGGTGGGGGCTCTATTTTGCCGACCGTGCGCTGCAGGTCCGACAGGGAATCGGGGTCGACCGCGGCCTCGCTCGGTATCTGGTGCTCAAGGGGAGGCAGTCACTGGGCCTGACTCTCCCGGTCATCCTCTGGTACGTGATTCGACGGGATGTCATTCGACGATTCGTGCCGAGCCCGGAAGCGCAGGAGGCGTGGGAGCCGATCGAAATGGTTGTGATCGGCCTCATCGTGCTGGCGATCTCGCCCCTGTTCGTTCGCCTGGCGTGGCCCACTTACTCCTTGCCTCCGGGGGCTTTGCCGCCGGCGGCTGGAACGTGCCGCTGAGCGCGTCGGTTTTCGATACACCGATATCCTCGTCTGGGACACCGGTCAGATGATGGTGAACGCCTGCGTGACCGGCATCTTGCCACACTTTCGCTATGTATTGCTCTCCGATGCGCTGCTCGACACGCTCACGCCGCTCGAGTCGACTGCCGTCTTCGGTCATGAGATTGGCCATGTCGCCCATCGGCATTTTCTTTACTTCGGTTTTTTCTTCCTGGGGTCACTGGGCATACTCTCGATCTTCGACGATCTCGTCGCACTTGCTGGTCCCTTGCTCGAGCGAGCGAGCTGGCTGAGTCCTGCACTCGTCGAGGGCGTCGCCCTGGTCATTGCCTTGGGGTTGTATTTTTGGTTTGTCTTCGGCTACCTGTCCCGGCGGTTCGAGCGACAGGCGGACGTTTACGGCAGCAAGGTCGTTTCATGCGATATGGCCGACTGCCCTCCGCATGCGGACCTGGACAACGAGCTGGCGCCGGAGCCGGCTTTTGTACGCAAGCCGAGCCTTTGCCCGGTTGGAATCCGGATCTTCGCCGATGCGCTCACCGACGTCGCTCAGTTCAATGGACTGGACCGCTCGAACCGATCCTGGCGGCATGGATCGATCGCCAGCCGGATCGCGTTTCTCGAAGCGCTCGAACGGCATCCGGAGCGCGAGCGCGCCTTCCAGTCCAGTGTTTGGCGACTGCGATGGGGTCTGGGTGTGATCTTGGGCGCCTCCCTGGTCATTTCTGCTGTAATCCAGATACGGGGAATCTTTCCCTGAACTTGCCTTCCGCTATTTGGCAAGTTTTGTAATATTGACGCCCCCAACACGATACCGTCGGGCAAGCCAGGCCCACCCGGGATTCCCCAACGACATGGAGGTCGTCATGCTCCGATGGCCGATTCGCCTCAAGCTGTTCGTGGGCTTGAGCCTCGTCGTCGGCATGATGCTCATCCTCATGGGAACGTCCATCTTCGGCCTGCACTCGTTCCATCTCAGCTATCTCACGTTCCTCGATCAGATTAGAGAAATTGGCGCATCTGCGGCATTGATGAGGTCGGCTGCACCGTTGCGCGCTCCGCGCACCAGCTCGCCGCAGGAAATCTCCGAATTGAGACAGCAGGTTGCTAGCGCAGAGAGACCTCGTCACTTACTTCGATCAACTAAAAGAGAACGCGAATCGGGGAAGCCGCCTTGACAGCGGCATTGACGAGCTGGGCTTGGCGTTCCTGATCGACGACGACCTGGCTGCCATCTTGAGCGAGCTGGATCCTTCGCATCCCCCTCCCGAAAGAAAGCTTCCCGGCACGGCGTATTATGTGGAGCATCATCCCGAGTTGTTGCCCCGCGTCAAGCCGGCCACCGGGTTGCCGTCGCGCATCGAGCGTTTGAACGAGACCGTGATGCAACTGCCCCGGCGTCTCTATGAAGACTTCTGGGCCGTCCTCAAGATGTCACAGAACCAGTATCACGTCGGCCGAATTATCGTGTGGATCTCCTCGCTCATGGTGCTGGGCATGCTCTGCGGGCTCACCCTCCTCTTCCATAGATGGGTCTTGCTGCCGTTACGGTTGTTGCAGCGGGGTGTTCGGCACGTCGCTCGCGGCTCATTCGATTACAAGATCGACTTGAAATCCGGCGATGAGATGCAAGACCTGGCAGAAGCCTTCAACGACATGACGTCGAAAATCAGCGTGACTTACGCCGATCTGGAGCACCAGGTGCAGGAACGGAGCTCTCAGCTCGTTCGATCGGAGCGACTTGCCGGCGTCGGCTTCCTGGCCGCCGGCGTGGCGCATGAAATCAACAACCCGCTCGCATCGATCGCCTTTTGCGCCGAAGCGCTCGACCATCGCCTCGAGCGGCTGCTCGAGTCGCCCGATCGGGCCGATAAGGGCGTCGTGATCAACTACTTGAAGATGATTCAGGAAGAAGCTTTCCGCTGCAAGAACATCACCGAGAAACTGCTCGACTTCTCACGCTGCAACGACATCAAACGGCAACGCACCGATCTGGCCGGCTTGATTCAAGGCGTCGTGGAGATGATCCGTCACATCGGCAAATATACTGGTAAAAATATCATATTCCACCCTCGAGAGGCGGTGATCGCGCATGTGGACGCACAGGAGATCAAGCAGGTCGTGCTCAACCTGATCGTCAACGCGCTCGAGTCGATGGGGGCGACCGGAACGCTCAAGATCGACGCGCGTTACAACCACGGCATGGCGGAAATGGTTTTCGCCGATAACGGCTGCGGAATGACCGCGGCCGTGCTCGAGAACATCTTCGAGCCGTTCTTCACCAAACGACGTGACGGCAAAGGGACCGGGCTCGGTCTTTCCATCACTCATCGGATCGTTAATCAGCATCACGGTGAAATCATGGCCACCAGTCCCGGGCTGGACCAGGGCTCGACCTTCACGGTGCGGCTACCCATCGATCCCACCGAAATCTCCGACCAAGGTGCCACGGGCTCGAATAGCGCCGGCCGTCTCCGGCCCGAGCCCGTCGCGGCCCTCTAAATTAGCCAAAGGAAGTGCGATGGAGAAGTCGCGTCAGGGAGGATTGCGGATCTTGTTTGCCGACGATGAATCCCACTTACGGGACCTGATGCAGATGGAGTTGCCCCGTTTGGGACACGAAGTCACCGTCTGTCCCGACGGCGCCGCCGCGCTCGAAGCGCTCGAGCAGGGGTTCTACGACGCAGCGCTATTAGACCTGCGCATGCCCGGGCTGACCGGAATCGAGGTCCTGGGCCAGATTCGCCAGGTCAGCCCCGAGACTCAGGTGATCATCTTGACCGGCCACGCCACCGTCGACACCGCCGTCCAGGCACTGCGGCTGGGGGCCTTCGATTACCTGACGAAACCCTGCAAGTGGGCCGAGCTCGAGATGATCTTGAATCGCGTGGCCGAGCGGCGCGACATGGCGAACAAGACCACCGCGCTCGAGACCCGCTTGAAGGCCGCCGAGGGTATGCCTCTCTTGATCGGCGATACACCCGCCATGCAGCAGGTTCGCCGGTTGATCGATACCATCGCTCCCACCGACGCCTCCGTGATGATCCTGGGCGAAACCGGCACCGGCAAGGAGCTGGTGGCCCGCAGCCTCCACGACAAGAGCCGCCGCGCCGACCGCGCGTTTATCCCGGTCAACTGCGGCGCGCTCCCCGAGAATCTGGTCGAGAGCGAGCTATTCGGCCACCGCAAAGGCGCCTTCACAGGCGCCGACGCCCACCGCAAGGGGCTCTTCGAGGTGGCCAACGGCGGCACGCTCTTCCTCGACGAAGTCGGCGAGCTGGACAAGAGTGTGCAGGTCAAGCTCCTCCGATTTCTGGAGTCGGGTGAGATTCGAAAGGTCGGCGAGAACGAGCCCTTCCGGGTCGATGTCCGCGTGCTCTGCGCGACCAATCGCGACCTTCGCGAGATGGTGGCCAATGAGCTCTTCCGCGAAGATCTTTTCTTTCGCCTCAACACGTTCGAGATCTACCTGCCCCCGCTGCGCGAGCGCAGGGCGGATATCGGCGCCCTTGCCAACCATTTACTCCTGCGTCATGCAGCCCGCCGCGGGCTGACCGAGTCGACCATCACGCCCGCGTCGATCGCGATCCTCTCGGCCCACGAATGGCCCGGCAATATCCGCGAACTCGCCAATATGATCGAGCGCGCCACCATTCTCGCCGGCAACGGCCCGATCCTCCCGGAACATCTGCCGACTCAACTTCCTTTGCGCGGTAAACCAGCGGCCGCTGCGGCCTCCTCGATGGCAGGACCTCATTTCCAGATCCCCGAAGGGACGCCCACACTCCGGGACATCGAGATGAAGTTCATCCAAACCATTCTCGAGAAACACCACGGCAACAAGCCCGCCGCCTCACGCGAGCTGGGCATCAGTCTCAAGACCCTCTACAACAAGATCAATCAGCTTCAACACAGTTAACCCTGGGCGTCGTGCGGGCTCGGGAACGGCCGCGCAATCCGTAAAAAAAGAACGGCCGCACCCGGAGCAGAGTCCGGATGCGACCGTTTGAAGAGCGTTACGAGCTGATCCGTGCCGTGCCTGACCGGCCCGGGGTCCGGGATCGTGCTTTACTTGCCAGGTCCCTTGGGGTGGTTGGTGTGCAGCACGACCTTGGCGTGATGCTTGAGGCTGCTGGCCTCGTGCTTGATCTTGACGACGGCCTGGCCCTTGGCTTTCTTCTTGGCGGCGGTGATCGCAGCGGTCGTTGTGGAGAAGATCGGCGCGTCGCCCCTGGGGATCGCCGTGACATAGACGCCGCTGTGAATTGGATTGACGCGTGCGCCTCCGTTACCACCGTTGGCGTTGCTGGCGGTTCCGATGATGGTTTGGGGGGCGAAGACCTTGTCGTGGTAGGCCTGGAGTTCGGCGACGAAGTCGCTGCCGTTGATCCCGTTGCCCGAGGGGAACGAGCCGTAGAAGACGCCGTCCAGGTGGTTTTCGGCGAGGTCCTGCACGGAGGAGTCTCCGTTGGAGGAGTCGCGGATCGTGAAGAGGTAGTAACCGCCCCGGATGGTTTCCCCAGCCCTGAAGGTGACGGCCACGTCGTAGGCGTAGGGTACCGTCGGGTCGGGAGTGGCGGTGACGTTGGTGACGTAATACTTGCCGGGGAAGTTTTTCTGGGGGTGGACCTTGGTGAGCAAGTAGTTGGACGAGTCGAGCAAGGTGTTGACCCAGACGCCCGAAGGAGCACTGCCGTCGGGGTTGACGGGATCCTGGATGGTGAAGTCAACCTGGCCGTTGAGCCGGTTGAAGAACAAGCCGGTGACGACCGGTCCGGCGGTGTCGATCAAGAGGTTGGAGGTGATCACGACCGGGCTGGGTGGCACGGTCACGGTCGTCTCGCCGAACTGGTCGATCGCGGTGGCCGTGATCGAGTAATGGCCGTTGGCCAGCGCCACGTCGGACTTGATGTTCCACGAGCCGTCGCTGCCGGCCTCGACCTGGCCGATGATGAAGGGAGTCCCGCCTGGAAGCAGGGTCGCCGACAAGGTGACGGTGGAGAGGTCCTGAGCCGTGCCGGAGAAGTCGGGCTGGACGACGTTGGTGGTGTCAATGGTGCCGGTGGACAGGCCGCTGTCGGAAGCGGGATTCAATACGCCGGTCAGGGGGATGGAGACGTCGGCGACGGTGGCCGTGTTGTCCACGGTCAGGCGTGAGCCGCCGGTATCCACGATGAAGACCTGGATCGCGTAAGTTCCACTGGTTCCGGTGCCTGTGGTGACGCCCGAAGCGGCGTAGGTGTGAGAGCCGAGCACCTCGTACTCGTTGGTGGTGGTGCCGGGAACGAGTGCGATCGTGCCGGCGGTGATCGGGGTGCCGTCGCCCCAGTCGATGGTCGCGGTGAAGTCGGCGATCGTCGAGGAACCGGTGGTAGGCGGTGGGTTGGCGTCGGTGAAATACGCAACCGGACCGCTGAAGAGCGGCGGTGAGAACTCCGGAACCGGGAAGATCGTCGGCTCGGTGGTGCTGACGGTCGGCTGGGGTGCCCCGGGCGAAAGATCGGCATCGGCGATGATGGCCGAGCCGGTGAAGGTGGTGACCGAACCGCCATCGTCGGTGACGGTGACGGTGTAGGAGTACGTTCCCTCCTCGACATAGTCGTGCGAGGCATTGATGGTGAAGGTCACGCCGTTGGGCGAGCCATTGAGCGAGAGGTTGGTCGCACCCAGGGTCTGGAGGGCCGAGCTGTCACCCCAGTTGACCACAACCGAGCCGCCGTTGCCGGTGGGGGCCGGCAGGAAGTCGGCGGTGGTTGCGAACTGATTGGCGTCGGTGAACGAGCCCAGCAAGGTTCCCACGGTGCTGGGGGCCGTGTCGGGTGTCAGGCTCCCTTCAACGCCTGTGATCTCCGGGCCGTTGGTGCTGGAGAGCGGAGCGTCGAGGACGGTGACCCCTCCGCCCGGAGGACTGCTGATGGTGGTGGTCGCGCCCCCCACGGTGGTGACGATGACGCTCAAGGCATAGGGCGTTCCCGGAGGCGTCTCCTCGGTGTAGACGTGGCTGCCCAGGACATCGAAGATGGGGTCGCCCGGATTGGTGGCGCTGGTGAGCGGGGTGACGCCGATCTGCTGGATGGTCAGTGGGACGCCGGCGGCAGTCGGCGAGCCGTCGCCCCAGCCGCCGACGGCGAGCACGGCGTTCAAGTCGGCAACGGTGGCCAGGGTGTCGGGGTCGGTGAAGCTGGCCAGTACGAAGACTCCGGTGCTCTGGCCTTCGGTCGAGATGAAGTCCTTGGTGGCGCCTGTGACCGGGAGATCGGTGACGGTGGCCGAGCCGGTGATGACGACCTGCGAGCCGCCGTCGTCGTGGACGGTCACGAGTGTGGTGTAGACACCCGGATAGGCGTAGGTGTGGCCCCCCTCGACGTCGAAGACGCCCGGGGTGGCGGTGGCGACGACGACGCCGGTGCTCATCGGCGAGCCGTCGCCCCAGTCGATGATGGTCGTGTAGTCGGCCGTGGTGGCGAACGTGTTGGCGTCGGTGAAGGTGGCGACGACCGTGGTGCTGGGGAGAGCGATGCCGGTGTTGGCCGTGAGCAAGGTCGCCGGGCCGGCAGTCAGCGCGGCGTCGGCGATGATGGCCGAGCCGCTGACAACCGTGGCCGCGCCGCCGTCATCGGTGACGGTGACGGTGTAGGAGTAGGTACCCTCCTCGGTGTAGGTGTGGGCGGCGCTGATTTCCCAGGTAACGCCGTCGGGCGTGCCGATGGCGGTGAGGTCGGCGGCGGTCAAGGTTTCTGGCGTCGAGCCGTCGCCCCAGTTGACGACCGTGGAGCCGCCGCCGGCCGTATAGTCGGCGACGGTGGCGGCCTGGTTGGCGTCGATGAAGGTACCCAGCAGGACGGTGTCGGTGTTGATGCCCTCGGTGCCGGTGATCTCGTTGCCGGTGGTTCCGGTCAGCTTGGCGTCGATGACGGTGGCGGTGCCGGGCGTCAGGGCGGTGGCCACGCCGCCGGAGGTCGTCACGGTGATGTTGACCGTGTAGGTACCTTCCTCGGCATAGGTATGGCTGCCCAGGACCTCGAAGATCGGGTCGCCGTTGGCCGGGTCCTTGCCGATCTGCTGGACGGTGAGTGTGACGGCCGCGGTGGGCAAGCCGTCGCCCCAGCCGTCGACCGGGAGGCTGGCGGTGACGTTGGCGACGGTGGCCAGGGTGTTGGGATCCTCGAAAGTGGCCAGGACGATCGTGCCGGTGCTGGTGCCTTCAACGGCGCCGAAGCTCTTGACGCTGCCGGTGACCGGCAGGTCGGTGACGGTGGCCGAGCCGGTGATGACGACCACCGAGCCGCCCACGTCGTAAACGGTCACCAGGGTGGTGTAGACGCCGGGGTTGGCGTAGGTGTGGCCTCCCTCGACGTCGAAGAGGCCCGGGGTGGCGGTGGCGACCAGGGTGCCGGTGCTTGCCGGCGAGCCGTCGCCCCAATCGATGCTGGCCGTATAGTCGGCGGTGGTGGCGAACAGATTGGCGTCGGTGAAGGTGGCGACGACCGTGGTGCTCGGGAGAGCGACGCCGGTGCTGGGTGTGAGCAAGGTCGCCGGGCCCGCGGTGAGCGTGGCGTCGGCGATCACGGCCGACGAGGCGCCCGAGACGGTGATCGGGACGGTGCCGCCGCTGTCGGTAACCGCGACCACGACCTGGTAGGTGCCCTCTTCATCGAGCGTGAAGGAGGGGGCGTTGACCGTGTACTGAGCCGCACTGGCGTTCTGGGTGATGCTGGCGGCCGGGAACGAAATGACCAGATCGCCGCTGGAGTCGTAGATGTCGATGGTGGCCGAGTAGTCGGCGATCGACGCGGCGCCGCCCAGATCGATGAAGGTGGCGATCGGGGCCGCGGCGATGGGGAGGCCCTCGGTGCCGACGATCGGGAAGGCGGAGACGACCAGCGGTCCCTGGGTCACGGTGGCGGTGGCGTCGGTGCCCGGGGTGGGTCCGGCCGGGCCGAAGCTGATCGAGACCGGTACGCCGTTAACCGGGGCGGTGTAGCTGCCGCCGGTGAAGAAGACCGAGTTGGCGACGGTGTACGTGCCGTTCTCGGCGAAGGTGTGGGTGCCGGTGATGTAGTAGACGCTGGGGTCGCTGGCGTCCTGGGTGATGGTGCCTGCGTCGGGGTCCGGCGACGGGTCGCCCCAGTCGATCGAGGCGGTGAAGTCACCGGCGGGGAAGCCCGGAGGGCCGGGGAACGGGAGGACCGGGGCGGTGAAGGTGCCGACGATCGAATCGACGTTCTGGAAGCCCTCGACGGTGTTGATGGACACCGCCGGACCGGGGGTGATCACCAGCGGACCGACGTCGAAGATGTTGATCTGGGTGTAGTTGAGGGCGTCGACGATGCCGGCGCCGGGAATGCCGATCAAGACCTCGCCGGGCAACAATCCCGGTATAATGGTGGGAACCTCGCCGCCGGCGTCATAGTTGAGGGTGTTGGTGCTCTCGGCGCCGTCCAGGAAGAGGACGGTGCCGTCGGCCACGCCCAGGCCGGTGACGTTGGTGATGTCGGGCTCGGCGCTGCCGTTGAAGGAGGTGACCACCCCGGGCGGGGTGTTGATGAACGACATCGTATTTTCGAGGGCGGTGGGCGTGTTGAACGTGAGGGAGAGCAGTTCGGTCGAGGCGATCGGAATGTTCACAGTTCCGGTCTGGCCGAGCGTCGGAATACCGATGGGGATCACGGGCGGTGTGTTGAACGTGACGAAGCTCTTGTTGGCGATATCGGTCGTCTCGAAGTTGCCCGAGGACGGCGGAATGGGTGGCGGCGTGGGCGTGCTGGCGAACTCGATCGAGTCGAAGGTCCCGCTGGGGTCGGTGACCGTGTTGCTGGTGGCACTGAACGACTGGTCGGGAAAGCCGAAGTCATTGAAGGTGTAGTCGGTCGCCGGGGTCGTGTCAGTGATCGGCTGCAGGCCCGAGTAGTAGAGGCTCGTGAGGCTGGAAAACGTCCCTTGACCATCATCAAAGAAGATCGAGCCGTATTGAGGCGGCCCGAAGACGCCGGGGTCGGCGGCGTTGTGGGTTTCGCTGGCGAAAGCGCCGGTGGGAAGCGTGCCGAAGATGTGCAAGGCGTGGGTATCCATACCGCTGGTGGAATCGGCCCCGGCGTTCCAGGTCAGGCCCGGTGTGTCGACGTAGGGGATCGGGTTGCCGCCGCTCATGTCGATGTTCATGACCTGGGAGCCGAAGTCGCTGGTGTTGATGGTCAGCGAGCTCAGATCAAGCGTGATGTACGTGATATCGGCCGGCGCCAGTCCGGTGAGGGTGCTGGTCGGCGCCGTACTGGACAAGGTGAAGTCGTGGCTGACCAGGTCGGCCGAGGCATCGGCCGTGAGGTCGGTGAAGCCGAACTCGTTGTCGACGAAGACCGGGCCCATGATATCGGCCAGGCTGCCGAAGAAGCCGATGTACACGGCATCCTGGCCGGATTCGCCGTAAATGTTGAGTGGGCCGTTGACATAGGTCGCCTCGACGAACGTCGTGTCGTCGCCGGTGCCGGTGAACAGGTCGGTGGGTGCGGGAATGAACCCGGGGTTATTGAGGGTGCCGTCGACGGTAAAGGTGTTGCCGCCCGAGCCGCCATAGACGGTCAGGCTGGCGACGCCGCCGTCGCCGTCGCTGTAGTTGATCGTGGCGGGTGAAAGGCCGGTGACCGACCCGTTGACGCCGTCGTTGAACAACAAGGCGGTCTGGCCGACAGTATCCTCGGAGTCGTCGATGACCAGGTTGGTGAGGCCGACGGCGTTGCCGACATTGATGATGCCCGCCAGTCCCTGCGCGCCAGGGCGCGACCGAGCTGCCGCCCAGGTAGACCGTGTCGATGCCGTCCTGGCCGTTGATATTGAGCGTGCCAGCGCCCGTGGCGTAGACCTGGGTGTAGTCGTCGCCCGTGCCCGTGTTCAAGGTGGTCGGGTAGAACCCGGAAGTATCGTTCACGATGAACGTGTTGCCGCCGCTACCGCCATTGACGGTCATTTGAATGAGATCTGCGGGATTGTATGTCGTGGTAGCACTGCCGGTGACCGCGACGGTGCCCGTCGGCGGGTCGCTCGTGTCGTCATTGTCGAGCGTCCAGTCCTGGCCGGTGGTGTCGTTCTCGTCGTGGAAATTCAACGAGGTGAGGTAGATCGCATTCACGACCGAGATCGGGCCCTGGATGCCGGCCATGGAGCCGGGGCCGCCCGTCGAGCCGATGTTGACGGTGGTGACGGTGGGGGCGCTGGCGAAGCTCGAGATGCTGACGGGCTCGCTGTCGGCGAGCACGTTGACCGTGCTGGCATCGTCCGTGAAATCGCCGGTGGAGACAAAGAGGGTCGCATCCGTGCCGGTGCCGTTGACGTTGATGGTGTCGGCCCCAGCCTCGCCGGAGACGCCCGTGTTGACGCCGTCGGCCGTGCTGTCGACGTCGATCACGTTGCTGCCGCTGCTGGCGTAGAGGTTCAGGACGCCGCCGGCCCCGAGCCCGCCGTAGGTCAAGCCGCCGAAGAGGCCGGTACTGGTGACCGTCGTACTGGTAACGGTGTAGTTGTCGTTGAAGGTGTTCAAGAAGTCGTCGACCTCGACGCTATCGCCTGCGCCGCCGCCGTTGATCACCACCGGGCCAGGCAGATTGTCAAGATCCTGATTGGTAGCTCCCAGATCGTAGAAGTTGGCTTCGGCACCGCCGTTGATTGTAGTCGTTGTGCCGGCCTGGGTGTCCTCCACGTTGAAGTCGACACCCGCTGCGCCGCCGCCGGAGGTGCCGCCGAAGATGTTCAAGGTCGGCACGCCGGGGCCGTATTCGATGGGAGCATCAGCAAGGGAGAGTCCCGTCACTTCGTAGGGCGCGCTCGAGTTACCCGAGGTGTCGAGCGTGGCCGTCGCATTCGTGGTGTCGCTGGCGTCGTTGATATTGACGGTTGCAGCCGAGCTGGCGCTGGCTCCGTAGATCGCCACGGTGGCATTGAGGCCGCTGGGGGCGACATTGACGTTGCTGGTGGTACCGGCACCGGTGATGACGTTCACCGACTCGCCGGTAAAGGTCGAATTCACATTGTAAAGGTCGCCGTTGAGGGGCGATCCTTCCAGGGTGACGCCGCCGCCGAAGATACCGGCGGGCTCTTGGGAGATGAACCCTGGGCCAGAAACTGCGAAGTCGAGGGCGCCGTCGTTGAGGTCGATCGAATAGGGATGAATCGGGCTGGCGAGGGTCGTGCCGTGGTTGTCGTCGATCAGGAGTGTGTCGCTGGCGTTGCCCCCCGGAGTCGTTGAAGACAGCGTGGCGCTGCCGAAGTCGCTGGCGGGCCCGGTCGACGTACCGAGCTGAAGCGACGAGCCGTCGCCGGTGGAGAGGCTGACATCGACTACAAGCGTCGGGTCGAGCGGAACCGACACTGGAGTGACACCGTTGAACCAGGTGCCGTCGAAGGGGCTACCGTTTACGCTGTGGAGCAGGAAGCCGCCCAGCGGCTCGAGGACCAGCGAGTCGGTGGCCGCCGTGCCGGTGGCCGTCGCGATCTGGGTCACGGGGTCGTAATTGAACGTATACGACAGCACCACCCGGCTCTCCAGCGGCTCGAGCGCGTACTGCCGCCGGCAGCGCCGGCGTGATTTCGCACCGAATCGATTGCTCAGAACGCCACGGTCACGCCGGCTAGCAGACATTGCTGAAAATCTCCCAGTACATTGAGGGCCGACGTCGGTCATGATTCGCCAACCTCTGCCCGGAGCTCAATCGGTCAAAGACGCGGAAAATACGATGTCAATTCGATGCGAGCAACGAAGGCTCACGAGCCTCGTATTCGATCAGCAGATTCGTGCAAGCTCGTGGAAACCGGCGACTGTCGTGTCAAACCTGGGGCAGCGTCCAAATCGAAAAGACTGCACAGCCCCCGCGACGCGCGCAGCCGAAGCTGCGCGAGCCGATCTGTTGTCTGAACGAATGTTTTCCCGGCCCCACTGCCTGTTACGAATCATCGCGGGCGCCAAAACCCGCCATTACCGTTCAAACGCTTGAATGCCCCTAGCCAACCCTCGCCCAATCGAACCGAATCGTCCCGTGATCGCTCGTCGGTGAGTACCCACAGTCGGTCGCCTGCGAGAGAGCTTCGTCTATTCGCGAAACTTGGGTCATCGCTCAGACTTCCTAATCAGTCCTAGTACAAATAAACCCCTCACATACCCCAGTCAACAAAATTCTCCCAATTTTCTTAAGTCGCGACCGAGCCGTGCATGATAGACCGGCATCATTATGGCCATTACTTCTTCGCAATTCAGGACTTCTGACTCGACTTGCCTGCAGCCGCACCGGCCAAAATTCCGTTCTTCGACAGCAAAAAAGTGACCTTGAGGCGCCGGTCCGATGCACATGGCGTTTCACGCTCCTTTCAAAACCGGGTTGAGAATCGCTCACTTCGCGGAAGCTAGAACACAATTATTATTAAACGACAATTATATCGAAGTCTATATATCTCAATGCAGTCGACATACGCGGTCTGGCTTATCTGGATTGAGAGCACAACGTTCCCATGCGACCAGCGTGGCATACTTCGCTCGGCGGACGTCAGGCCGCTTCCTCCAGGGCAACAGTCGCTTCAGATGCCCTGGCCCAACGGTGCTTGATGTCGCCGGAGGTTCAAAGCCCCTGGCGCTCGACCATGTCCCCGTTCGGGCAAGAACACGGCCGCACCCGGAGCAGAGTCCGGATGCGACCGTTTGAAGAGCGTTACGAGCTGATCCGTGCCGTGCCTGACCGGCCCGGGGTCCGGGATCGTGCTTTACTTGCCAGGTCCCTTGGGGTGGTTGGTGTGCAGCACGACCTTGGCGTGATGCTTGAGGCTGCTGGCCTCGTGCTTGATCTTGACGACGGCCTGGCCCTTGGCTTTCTTCTTGGCGGCGGTGATCGCAGCGGTCGTTGTGGAGAAGATCGGCGCGTCGCCCCTGGGGATCGCCGTGACATAGACGCCGCTGTGAATTGGATTGACGCGTGCGCCTCCGTTACCACCGTTGGCGTTGCTGGCGGTTCCGATGATGGTTTGGGGGGCGAAGACCTTGTCGTGGTAGGCCTGGAGTTCGGCGACGAAGTCGCTGCCGTTGATCCCGTTGCCCGAGGGGAACGAGCCGTAGAAGACGCCGTCCAGGTGGTTTTCGGCGAGGTCCTGCACGGAGGAGTCTCCGTTGGAGGAGTCGCGGATCGTGAAGAGGTAGTAACCGCCCCGGATGGTTTCCCCAGCCCTGAAGGTGACGGCCACGTCGTAGGCGTAGGGTACCGTCGGGTCGGGAGTGGCGGTGACGTTGGTGACGTAATACTTGCCGGGGAAGTTTTTCTGGGGGTGGACCTTGGTGAGCAAGTAGTTGGACGAGTCGAGCAAGGTGTTGACCCAGACGCCCGAAGGAGCACTGCCGTCGGGGTTGACGGGATCCTGGATGGTGAAGTCAACCTGGCCGTTGAGCCGGTTGAAGAACAAGCCGGTGACGACCGGTCCGGCGGTGTCGATCAAGAGGTTGGAGGTGATCACGACCGGGCTGGGTGGCACGGTCACGGTCGTCTCGCCGAACTGGTCGATCGCGGTGGCCGTGATCGAGTAATGGCCGTTGGCCAGCGCCACGTCGGACTTGATGTTCCACGAGCCGTCGCTGCCGGCCTCGACCTGGCCGATGATGAAGGGAGTCCCGCCTGGAAGCAGGGTCGCCGACAAGGTGACGGTGGAGAGGTCCTGAGCCGTGCCGGAGAAGTCGGGCTGGACGACGTTGGTGGTGTCAATGGTGCCGGTGGACAGGCCGCTGTCGGAAGCGGGATTCAATACGCCGGTCAGGGGGATGGAGACGTCGGCGACGGTGGCCGTGTTGTCCACGGTCAGGCGTGAGCCGCCGGTATCCACGATGAAGACCTGGATCGCGTAAGTTCCACTGGTTCCGGTGCCTGTGGTGACGCCCGAAGCGGCGTAGGTGTGAGAGCCGAGCACCTCGTACTCGTTGGTGGTGGTGCCGGGAACGAGTGCGATCGTGCCGGCGGTGATCGGGGTGCCGTCGCCCCAGTCGATGGTCGCGGTGAAGTCGGCGATCGTCGAGGAACCGGTGGTAGGCGGTGGGTTGGCGTCGGTGAAATACGCAACCGGACCGCTGAAGAGCGGCGGTGAGAACTCCGGAACCGGGAAGATCGTCGGCTCGGTGGTGCTGACGGTCGGCTGGGGTGCCCCGGGCGAAAGATCGGCATCGGCGATGATGGCCGAGCCGGTGAAGGTGGTGACCGAACCGCCATCGTCGGTGACGGTGACGGTGTAGGAGTACGTTCCCTCCTCGACATAGTCGTGCGAGGCATTGATGGTGAAGGTCACGCCGTTGGGCGAGCCATTGAGCGAGAGGTTGGTCGCACCCAGGGTCTGGAGGGCCGAGCTGTCACCCCAGTTGACCACAACCGAGCCGCCGTTGCCGGTGGGGGCCGGCAGGAAGTCGGCGGTGGTTGCGAACTGATTGGCGTCGGTGAACGAGCCCAGCAAGGTTCCCACGGTGCTGGGGGCCGTGTCGGGTGTCAGGCTCCCTTCAACGCCTGTGATCTCCGGGCCGTTGGTGCTGGAGAGCGGAGCGTCGAGGACGGTGACCCCTCCGCCCGGAGGACTGCTGATGGTGGTGGTCGCGCCCCCCACGGTGGTGACGATGACGCTCAAGGCATAGGGCGTTCCCGGAGGCGTCTCCTCGGTGTAGACGTGGCTGCCCAGGACATCGAAGATGGGGTCGCCCGGATTGGTGGCGCTGGTGAGCGGGGTGACGCCGATCTGCTGGATGGTCAGTGGGACGCCGGCGGCAGTCGGCGAGCCGTCGCCCCAGCCGCCGACGGCGAGCACGGCGTTCAAGTCGGCAACGGTGGCCAGGGTGTCGGGGTCGGTGAAGCTGGCCAGTACGAAGACTCCGGTGCTCTGGCCTTCGGTCGAGATGAAGTCCTTGGTGGCGCCTGTGACCGGGAGATCGGTGACGGTGGCCGAGCCGGTGATGACGACCTGCGAGCCGCCGTCGTCGTGGACGGTCACGAGTGTGGTGTAGACACCCGGATAGGCGTAGGTGTGGCCCCCCTCGACGTCGAAGACGCCCGGGGTGGCGGTGGCGACGACGACGCCGGTGCTCATCGGCGAGCCGTCGCCCCAGTCGATGATGGTCGTGTAGTCGGCCGTGGTGGCGAACGTGTTGGCGTCGGTGAAGGTGGCGACGACCGTGGTGCTGGGGAGAGCGATGCCGGTGTTGGCCGTGAGCAAGGTCGCCGGGCCGGCAGTCAGCGCGGCGTCGGCGATGATGGCCGAGCCGCTGACAACCGTGGCCGCGCCGCCGTCATCGGTGACGGTGACGGTGTAGGAGTAGGTACCCTCCTCGGTGTAGGTGTGGGCGGCGCTGATTTCCCAGGTAACGCCGTCGGGCGTGCCGATGGCGGTGAGGTCGGCGGCGGTCAAGGTTTCTGGCGTCGAGCCGTCGCCCCAGTTGACGACCGTGGAGCCGCCGCCGGCCGTATAGTCGGCGACGGTGGCGGCCTGGTTGGCGTCGATGAAGGTACCCAGCAGGACGGTGTCGGTGTTGATGCCCTCGGTGCCGGTGATCTCGTTGCCGGTGGTTCCGGTCAGCTTGGCGTCGATGACGGTGGCGGTGCCGGGCGTCAGGGCGGTGGCCACGCCGCCGGAGGTCGTCACGGTGATGTTGACCGTGTAGGTACCTTCCTCGGCATAGGTATGGCTGCCCAGGACCTCGAAGATCGGGTCGCCGTTGGCCGGGTCCTTGCCGATCTGCTGGACGGTGAGTGTGACGGCCGCGGTGGGCAAGCCGTCGCCCCAGCCGTCGACCGGGAGGCTGGCGGTGACGTTGGCGACGGTGGCCAGGGTGTTGGGATCCTCGAAAGTGGCCAGGACGATCGTGCCGGTGCTGGTGCCTTCAACGGCGCCGAAGCTCTTGACGCTGCCGGTGACGGGGAGGTCGGTGACCGTGAACGAGGCGAGGAGCGTCGTGGTCTGGCCGCCCCGTCGTAACGATGGTGGTCGTGGTGGTGTAAACGCCCGGCTTGGCGTAGGTGTGGTTCCCGACGACGGAGAGGCCCGCGGGTGGCGGTGGCGCCGGTGACGCTGTTGGGTGAGCCGTCGCCCCAGTCGATCGTGCCCGTGAAGTCGGTCTGGCGTGCATTGGGGTTCGCGTCGTTGAAGTTGCCGAGGCCGTAAAAGAAGGGATTCACCACGCCGGTGTTGATCGATTGGAGGACTTCGAGCCCGGCAGTCAGTGGAGCATCGGCGAGTACGAGCTGCGAGGCGCCCGAGACGATAATCGGGGTGGTGCCGCCGGAGTCGGTGACGGATACGACGACCTGATAGGTGCCCTCCTCAATCCAGGTGAAAGAGGGGGCGTTCACGGTGAACTGGGCCGCTTTGCCGTTCTGGGTGATGCTGGCTGCCGGGAGCGGCCCGACCACGACGTTGCCGCCGGAATCGAAGATCGAGATCGAGGCGGAGTAGTTGCCGATCGCGTCGGCGCCGCCGGCGTCGATGAAGGTGGCGATCGGACCTGCCGGGATGGCGATGCCCTCGGTGCCGACGATCGGGAAGGCGGAGACAACCAGCGGTCCCTGGGTCACGGTGGCGGTGGCGTCGGTGCCCGGGGTGGGTCCGGCCGGGCCGAAGCTGATCGAGACCGGTACGCCGTTAACCGGGGCGGTGTAGCTGCCGCCGGTGAAGAAGACCGAGTTGGCGACGGTGTACGTGCCGTTCTCGGCGAAGGTGTGGGTGCCGGTGATGTAGTAGACGCTGGGGTCGCTGGCGTCCTGGGTGATGGTGCCTGCGTCGGGGTCCGGCGACGGGTCGCCCCAGTCGATCGAGGCGGTGAAGTCACCGGCGGGGAAGCCCGGAGGGCCGGGGAACGGGAGGACCGGGGCGGTGAAGGTGCCGACGATCGAATCGACGTTCTGGAAGCCCTCGACGGTGTTGATGGACACCGCCGGACCGGGGGTGATCACCAGCGGACCGACGTCGAAGATGTTGATCTGGGTGTAGTTGAGGGCGTCGACGATGCCGGCGCCGGGAATGCCGATCAAGACCTCGCCGGGCAACAATCCCGGTATAATGGTGGGAACCTCGCCGCCGGCGTCATAGTTGAGGGTGTTGGTGCTCTCGGCGCCGTCCAGGAAGAGGACGGTGCCGTCGGCCACGCCCAGGCCGGTGACGTTGGTGATGTCGGGCTCGGCGCTGCCGTTGAAGGAGGTGACCACCCCGGGCGGGGTGTTGATGAACGACATCGTATTTTCGAGGGCGGTGGGCGTGTTGAACGTGAGGGAGAGCAGTTCGGTCGAGGCGATCGGAATGTTCACAGTTCCGGTCTGGCCGAGCGTCGGAATACCGATGGGGATCACGGGCGGTGTGTTGAACGTGACGAAGCTCTTGTTGGCGATATCGGTCGTCTCGAAGTTGCCCGAGGACGGCGGAATGGGTGGCGGCGTGGGCGTGCTGGCGAACTCGATCGAGTCGAAGGTCCCGCTGGGGTCGGTGACCGTGTTGCTGGTGGCACTGAACGACTGGTCGGGAAAGCCGAAGTCATTGAAGGTGTAGTCGGTCGCCGGGGTCGTGTCAGTGATCGGCTGCAGGCCCGAGTAGTAGAGGCTCGTGAGGCTGGAAAACGTCCCTTGACCATCATCAAAGAAGATCGAGCCGTATTGAGGCGGCCCGAAGACGCCGGGGTCGGCGGCGTTGTGGGTTTCGCTGGCGAAAGCGCCGGTGGGAAGCGTGCCGAAGATGTGCAAGGCGTGGGTATCCATACCGCTGGTGGAATCGGCCCCGGCGTTCCAGGTCAGGCCCGGTGTGTCGACGTAGGGGATCGGGTTGCCGCCGCTCATGTCGATGTTCATGACCTGGGAGCCGAAGTCGCTGGTGTTGATGGTCAGCGAGCTCAGATCAAGCGTGATGTACGTGATATCGGCCGGCGCCAGTCCGGTGAGGGTGCTGGTCGGCGCCGTACTGGACAAGGTGAAGTCGTGGCTGACCAGGTCGGCCGAGGCATCGGCCGTGAGGTCGGTGAAGCCGAACTCGTTGTCGACGAAGACCGGGCCCATGATATCGGCCAGGCTGCCGAAGAAGCCGATGTACACGGCATCCTGGCCGGATTCGCCGTAAATGTTGAGTGGGCCGTTGACATAGGTCGCCTCGACGAACGTCGTGTCGTCGCCGGTGCCGGTGAACAGGTCGGTGGGTGCGGGAATGAACCCGGGGTTATTGAGGGTGCCGTCGACGGTAAAGGTGTTGCCGCCCGAGCCGCCATAGACGGTCAGGCTGGCGACGCCGCCGTCGCCGTCGCTGTAGTTGATCGTGGCGGGTGAAAGGCCGGTGACCGACCCGTTGACGCCGTCGTTGAACAACAAGGCGGTCTGGCCGACAGTATCCTCGGAGTCGTCGATGACCATGTTGGTCAACCCGGAGGCGTTGGTGACATTGATGGTTCCCGCGAGTCCCTGCATGCCCAGGGGCGCGACCGAGCTGCCGCCGAGGTAGACCGTGTCGATGCCGTCCTGGCCGTTGATATTGAGCGTGTTGTCACCGGTGGCGTAGACCTGGGTGTAGTCGTCGCCCATGCCCGTGTTGAGGGTGGTCGGATAGAACACCGAAGTATTGTTGACGATGAACGTGTTGCCGCCACTGCCGCCATTGACCGTCAATTGGGAGAGATGGACTGGATTGTAGGTCGTGGTGGCGCTTCCGGTGACCGCGACGCTGCCGGTGTCGAGAATGTCGTCGTTGCTGAGCGTCCAGGTCTGGCCGGTGGTGTCGTCCTCGTCGTGGAAATTCAAGGAGGTGAAGGACAATGTATTGACGACCGAGATCGGACCCTGAATACCGGCCATGGACCCCGGGCCGCCCGTCGAGCCGATGTTGACGGTGGTGACGGTGGGGAAATCGGCAACGCTCGAGATATTGACCGGCTCGCTATCGGCGAGCACATTGACCGTGCTGGAATCGGTGTTGGAGTTGCCGGTAGTGACGGAAAGCGTTGCGCCGGTGCCGGTGCCGTTGACGTTGATCGTATCGGTTCCTGATTGACCGCTGACGCCGGTGTCGACACCGTCGGCCGTGCTGTCGACATCGATCACGTTGTTGCCTTCGCTGGCATAGAAGTACAGCGCGCCGCCCGCGCCGAGGCCACCGTAGGTCAAACCAGCGAAGCTGCCCGTGCTGGTGATCGTCGAGCTGGTGATCGTGTAGTTATCATCGTCGGTGCTACCGAAGTCTGACACTTGAAGCTGGTCACCTGCGCCCCGCCGTTGATCACCACCGGCCCCAGCAGATTACCATCGAGGATCGCGGTCGAGCCGGCCACATAGTAGAAGTTTTGATTTGGCCCGGCGTTGATCGTGGTCGTCGTGCCGGGCTGGGTCTGGTCGAGCTGGTAATCGACACCCGCCCCGCCAAACGTGCCGCCGTTGAAGTTGAAGGCGGTTACTCCGGGGCCGTATTGGATGACGGGACCAACAGCCAGGTTGTCGCCGGTCACCTGGTAGGCGGCGCTGGGATTCCCCGAAGGACTGTCGAAGAAGAACTGCGAGTGAGTCGTGTCGCTGGCATCGTTGACATCGAGGGTCGTCGCGGAGCTGGCGCTGGCGCCGTAGATCGCCACGGGGGACTGCAGGCCGCTCAGGGTGCCGCCGTCCCCGACGTTGACGGTGCTGGTCGTGCCGGCGCCCGTGATGACGTTTATCGGCTCGGGGCCGCCAGGGATCGGGCCCGTCGACAACACATCGTAGATGTTGCCATTGACCGCCGATCCCTCGAGCGTCACGCCACCCTTGAACGCCGCACTGCCGCTTTGATCGTAGCTGAACCCAGGCCCGCTAATGAAACCGGGAGACGTGTCGATCGAATAGGGATGAATTCCGCTGGCCAAAGTGGTGCCGGTGCTGTCATCGATCAGGGTTGTGTCGGCCGTGTTCACCGGCGCCACGACAACAAGATCGCCGAGCAACTGGCTGGCCGGCCCGGTCGCCGTGCCGAGCTGAAGCGACGAGCCGTCGCCGTTGGAGAGGGTGACATCGACCGTAAGCGTCGGGCTGAGTGGAACCGACGAGGTGTCCCAAGTGCCGTTGAATGGCGTGCTGCCATTTTGGCTCCAAAGCAGGAAGCCGCCCAGCGGCTCGAGGACCAGCGAGTCGGTGGCCCCGACCGTGCTGCCAGTGGCCGTCGCGACCTGGGTGACGGGGTTGTAACTGAACGTATACGACAGCACCACCCGGCTCTCGAGTGGCTCCAAGGCATACTGCCGCCGGGTACGCCGGCGCGGTTTCGTACCAAAACGATTGCTCAGAACGCCACGGTCACGACGGCTAGCAGACATTGCTGAGAATCTCCTGGTACATTGAGGGCCGACGTCGGTGCTGGTGATCCAATTTCCGCCCGAAGCTCAGTCGGTCAAACACGCGGTATCAGGGCGGTGAGACGACGCAATCGCCCGGCGATCGCGAGCCTCGTACACATCTGCTTGCTGCGACAAACCAATCAGACCAAATCGTCCCGTGATCGCTCGCCGGTGCGTACCCACTGCCATTGGCCGGTGGGAGAGCTTCGTCCATTCACGAAACTCGGCTTATCGGTCAGACCTCCTAGTCAGTCTTAGTACAAATAAACCTCTTACATTTCCCAGTCAATAAAATTCTCCTAACTTTCTTAGACCGCCGCCGAGCGGAGCAATCAGAGTCGTGCACGGGGGCGATCCTTAGCAATTGGCAATCTCAGACTTGTAAACCGTGTCATCTGGGAAGGTGAAACGGAAATTTCTGGCCATCTTCGCAAAAAAAAAGCGACTTCAAGGTGCGGATTCGCACGAGCCGCCAGCCCGGAGTTTGCATGAGGCCGGGCAGAGAATCGCTCACACGGCGAAAAGGTGGCGCGTGGTTCAAACCCGACGAACACTGCTGGACGCCGCTCGAGCAGTAACCATCCCGCCGGTCTTTTCGTAGACCGGCAGTCCCGCCCGCGCATGGGCATGGGCCCCGAAGTACTCAAGCTGTCTCGAGCAAAGCCTTCGCTGTGTCCGATTCAACACCGAGCGCAGATTCGCCCGCCCGCTCACCAATCGCGCGCACGGCGATCGCGACAGTCAGCCGTTCAGTTCCTCTTTGAGTCGCTTGTAGGCCTCGACTGCCATCCGGTCGCAGGCCTCGTTCTCGGGGTGCCCACGATGCCCAAGAACGTGCGTCACTCGAACCTGGTGCATTGCCAGCAGTGAGTCCAGCTTCTGCCAAAGGTCGACATTCGACACCGGCTTGAAGGAACGACCTTCTTTCCGCTGCCATCCTTGCCGCTTCCACATGGGCAGCCAGTCGCTGATTCCCTTGGCGACGTATTGGCTGTCGGTAACCACCTCAACCTGGCATGGACGCTTGAGGCTCGATAGGCCTTCAATGACGCCGGTCAGCTCCATCCGATTATTTGTCGTGTCAGGCTCGGCACCGGAAGAATCGATCGTGTGACCGCTCGATGGGTGCTGGAGAATGAACGCCCATCCGCCCGGCCCCGGATTTCCGCTGCACGCTCCATCCGTGAAAAGGCGCACCACATCCTTCGGTGCGCCGGCATCATGCCGCCATCAACCGTTCCTTAACTCAATACTTCCGGACGACGCCAACCAGTACGCCCAGCACGTTCACCCGGTCGCGGTAGATCGGCTTCATCGTTTTGTTGGCGGGCTCAAGCCGAATTCGGTTCCGATCACGATAGATTTTCTTGAGCGTCGCTTCTCCGTCCTCGTCTCGCACCGCAACGATCTGGCCATCACGAGCCTGCTCCTGCCGCTTGATGATCACAAAGTCACCATCGGCGATGTGCTCGTCGATCATCGAATCGCCGGAGACCTTGAGCGCGAACTTGTCGCCCGGCTCCATCCAGTCCGTGAACGTCAACTCCTCCTGCTGCTCGACCGCTTCGATCGGCTGGCCGGCAGCGATGCGGCCGATCAGCTTCAGACCCATAAGGTGGGCGTTCACTGGGTCTTCGAGCAACTGAATCGCCCGCGACATGTTCGGCTCACGATGGATCAGGCCCTTCTTTTGAAGTGCCTTCAGGTGGCACATCACTCCGTTGGGGCTCTTGATCTGGAAGTGCACGCCGATCTCGCGGACGGTCGGACCGTAGCCACGGCCCTGAATCTTGCTTCGGATGAAGTTGTAAATCTCTCTCTGACGGGCTGTGAGTGCATCCAGGTCAGCCATGGATTCCTCCTTCTATTGCAAAAGTAATCGAGCTTGGATGACCCGTGCCAGCATGGTGTCCATGCACGACACGGGCGATCAGTAACTGACTCTTTGAGTGCTAATGTACACAGGTTGGCTAGCGCACGCGAGAACATTTTGCGAAAAAATCGGAAAACATCGGCGTCCCGGTCGGGAGAAGCGTCGCGCCGGACGGACCAAGGCCTTGTTCAACCCAGCCCGAGGTATTACATCTCTGAGAACCAAAGTTTCATCCACTCGAGGGGAGAGACATGTCCTCGCCGACACGGATACTGGCCCTGCACGCCCATCCGGATGACATTGAATTTCAATGCGCCGGCACCTTGATCCTGCTCCACGAGGCCGGCTACGAGATAACGATCGCCACGATGACGCCAGGCGACTGCGGCAGCGCGGTACACGATGCTCTTTCGATCTCGGCCATCCGCCGCGAGGAAGCGAGGGCCGCGGCAAGCATGGTTGATGCGCAGTACATTTGTCTAGAATTCCGCGATCTCGCGATCTTCAACGACGATGATTCGCGGCGGCGGGTGACCGAGGTATTGCGGCGGGTGGCGCCGACGATCATTCTCACGGCTCCTCCTTCCGACTACATCGCGGACCATGAGATGACCAGCCTGCTGGTCCGGGATGCTTGCTTTGCCGCCTCATGCCCCAATTATGTGACCCGGCAATGGGAGCCCGCACCTCCCCTGGCGAAGATCCCTCACCTTTACTTCGTTCATCCTGTCGAGGGTCGCGATCGGGACGGCCACGCGGTGCCCGTCGACTTCGCCGTCGATGTGTCCCGGGTGTTCGACACCAAGCGGCAAATGCTCGCCTGTCATGCCAGCCAGCGCGACTGGCTCATGCGCCAACACGGAATCGACGAATACCTGGCGATGCAGGAACGGTGGGGTGCAACTGTCGGAACTTCAGTCGGTGTCGTTCAGGCAGAGGCGTTTCGCCAGTATCGTGGTCACCCTTATCCGCAGGACAACCTTCTGCTTCAGTTGGTGGAATCGGCTGGCCGCTCGAAGTAGTCGATGATCTGGGCGATCGTGCTTCTCAGATCGCGACGATGGACGATCCGGTCGATGAAGCCGTGCTCGCAGAGGAATTCACTCGTCTGGAAGCCGCTCGGAAGTTGAACGCGGACGGTCTGCTCGATCACGCGCGGGCCGGCAAATCCGATCAGGGCCTTGGGCTCGGCGAGAATGAGGTCGCCCAGAGAGGCGAAACTGGCCGCGACGCCTCCCATTGTGGGGTGCGTGAGCACGCTCAAATACAACCCTCCCGATGCGTGGAATCGCCCCAGAGCCGTTGACACCTTCGCCATCTGCATGAGTGAGAAAATCCCCTCGTGCATTCTGGCGCCACCGCCTGATCCCGAAACGATCACAAGCGGAAGTTGTTGACGAGTGGCTTCCTCGATCGCCCTGGTGAGCTTCTCGCCAACCACCGACCCCATGCTGCCCATGATGAAGCCGCTGTCGGTCAAGCCGAGGACGATGCGAATGCCCTTGATGTAGCCCTGGCCGACGACGGCCGCCTCGTCCAGGCCGGTTCGCACCTGCTCGCTCTTGACGCGCTCGGGATAAGGCCGTCGGTCATTAAAACCGAGGGGATCCAGCGGCTGTAGACTGGAGAACCATTCCTCGAACGTGTCGGGATCGAGTAGCTGCTCGATCCGCTGCCGCGCCGGGACCAGGAAATGGTGGCCGCACTCAGGGCAGATCCCCAGATTCTGCTCGACCTGCTTGCGGAAAAGGGTTGCCTGGCACCCGTCGCACCGCATCCAGACGCCTTCCGGCACCCGCTTACCTTCGAAGTGCTCATGCCAGGCGTTTGGCGCTCGTCCGTCCCGAGCTGGCATGAAAAGGCTCCTTGTGACGTGTTGGTCGCGAATCGCGGGAGGGTGAGGCCACTACCGCTTGCATGCCGCGTCCGTTCTGCACCAGGGTTTTGATCAGGCGGTCCCGTTCCGCAAAAGCACCGGGGCGATGTCGATGAGCTCGAAGTCGCCGCACGACCATTGCTCTTCGAGCTGAACTCGCCCCTCGCAGCGCAGATACGACGCGATCATGCTGGCGAGCGGCTCCGCCACGACCAGGCCGATCGACTCGTCGTGATGGCGCCTCAAGATTGGCTTGAAAGCCGACTTGATTCGTTCCATCGCGCTCTCGAAAGTCTCGCCCTGGGGCGGACAAATCGTCTCCGGGGCTTCGATCCATTGGCGGTACAGCTTGGTGTTGCGGCGCTTGATTTCGTTGATCTGGAGGCCTTGCCACAATCCCTGGTCCAGATTGCGGAATTCGTCCAATTTCTTCAGACGGACGTCCAGCGCCTTGCCGATGATCTCGGCTGTGCGAATCACATTCTCACCCGGGCCGCAATACAGTGCCGAAAGGCTTCCCGCAGCGAGACTGCGAGCGAGCATCGGCACCATCCGCGTAACTTCGGAATGCCCACGCTCAGAAAGGGGGATGTCAAGAATCCCTTGCAGGCGATTTTGCTCGTCGTAAACCGTCGCGCCGGGACGGATCAGAACCAATTGGCACATTCGTGATTACACAGCCATGCCTTTTCCGGCGCGTACCGCAGTCGGTGCCAACCGGAAAAACGGTAGTATAGGGAAGACAAGGACCCTCTGTCAACGTGCTTCGATCGGCGAACCGTTGCGTCCTTATCGGCTGACTGAGAGCCTGAGCTTGGGTGGTTTGAGTCGTCGAACTGGAGTCATAACAAGAGATTCTCAGTTCATTCCTCACGTTCGGCAGACTGCGCAAGTTCTGAAAGGACCTATTTCGGATTGGACCGTTCTCCGGCATGATAGAGCCCCGCGATACACTCATGGCTCTTCACCGGGATCGCCGATGAGCTCAAAACTCGATGAACGTGTCTTGGTCGTTCCCAGCACCCAGCTTGATCGGCTCGGACGATTTCAGGGGTTTTCCCCCGAGGTTGACCTTTATCTGAATGGACTGCTCATTCCGGAGCTCATTCAGTTTTTACCCCGCTCGAAGGTCGAAGACGACCCCTCCTGGAAGCAGATCATCCCCTACGTCATCTTCCGATGCCGCGACAGCGTGTTTTCTTACACGCGAGGCAAGGCCCAGGGTGAGGCGAGGCTTCATCGCCTGCGTTCGCTGGGGGTCGGCGGTCACGTCTCCCTGGAAGACGCCGAAGGGCGAAAGAGCCTCGAGGCTTATGAGTCGGCCATGAGGCGCGAAATCGACGAGGAAGTCGAGATCAGAAGCCCCGGCCATGTTTGTCGAGTGGGGCTCATCAACGATGACGCGACACCAGTCGGGCAAGTTCACCTCGGGGTGGTGCACCTATTTGAACTCGAGCACCCACACGTTCTGCCGCGCGAAGAGGGCCTGGCCCAAGCGGAGTTCCTCCCGTTGTCAACCGTCGTCGAGATCCGCAACGAATTTGAAACGTGGTCGCAGATCTGTGTCGACTCATTCCTGAGGCCCTAGCGGAACCGCTCTGGCTGACTGTTCGCTCGCGGAGGCCGAGATCGGAGCGGTGTAGCGCGTGCTCGTGGTCTGGGGCGACGCTCCGGTGCCCGGTTGCCGCAGGTCCAGCCAGGCGATGATCGGCGGGAAGATCTCGACCGGGGCATGCCGGCTCCAGACCAGGTCGCAATGACCATAATCGGCAATATGGCCCTGGGCTTTGCCAAACCTGATGATTGCCTTGTCTGGACTGCCCAGCGCCTGGTACGTCAGCTCCGTCGAAGGAACATCGGACATGATGTCGCCGTCACCGGCCACCAGCAGCGTGGGCGTTCGGATCTCGCCCAGACGCGATGAATAGTCGATCGTGCGATCCGCCGATACCATGTGTCCAAATTCGAGGTAGGGATCGAGCTGGCGCAAGGCGCCCGGCCCGGTATCCTCAAGGGCGTAGCGGTAGAACCGAGAGATCGTCTCGCGGTCGACGTTTTCGTTCGAGTAATAGAACCGGTCGATCCAGTCCATCCCCGGCAGGCGGAAGAACGCCAGGGGCCGGCCCAGCCGTCCCGGGCTGGCGAAGAGCGATAAGACGCGCAGCCCGCGGTTGGCTGCGAGCATGTCTTGCTGAGGAATCTCCGCCTGAATGATTGTGCTGCCCATCCCTATGAAGTTGGCGATCCGCTCCGGATGCGGCGCCAGCTCCAGGTAGGGAAAGATGAGCATCCCACCCAGGCTGTGCCCAATCCAATTCACTCGATCCCGCCCGGTCTGCCGCTCGACATAATCGAGAATGGCCGGGACGTCATAATGCACCAGATCGTCGACGTTCCATTCGCGCTCGCCCAGCTCCCTCAAAAAGGTATGGCGCATGACGTTGTTAATGCGATCGTGCCGTCCCAGACTGGGCATTCTCACCCGAGCCGCGAATGTCGAAGACAAAGACGTCGTAGCCTCGTGCTGCCATCTGGGAAGCAAGATGGTTGTCGGTGATCGTCCAGAACGTGGCATTCAGTCCCAGGCCATGGCAGAGCACGACCGGCAGCTTGCCGGGATCGGGATGGGGCGATCGGTAATGCCGAACTCCCAGCCGCCAGCCGTCTTCGGTGTACGCATAGCCGTCGGTGCAGGGCCGAAGGTCGACACTGGGCGCATCGCGGCCGCATGCTGACACACCCCGTCAGCAAAAACAAACCAGCGCAGAGAAGTCCGCAGGCGAAGTGAAGCCGCCCGCGACGGCGCATGGCGATGGGAATCCCTTCCTCCTCGCAACCGACATGACCGACAGCATCCTTGCTTATCGGTGGCTGGCGAATTCTATCGCCCGCCGGACTTTGTGGGAACACCAGCAACATCGTTCATTTGCATCCGCGGTCATCCACAATTCCACGAATGCACGGTGAGCCATTACTTGAGGATGAACGGAGAATTTAGGTTGGTTAGGCGGAATTGGGCGTTCGCATTCCAGACCGGATGATTCGTCTGCGCATCCAGTCACGACGAGGATTTCGGTCGTTTTGGAAGGCCCGCAGGACGACCCTCGGATGGGTCTTCTGGCCACGAATGTTTGGGATAGCGGCGGCGGAGGTCTTTTCTCACCTGGTGGTATGTGGTCGTCCAGAAACTCTTGAGATCGTTCGTGATCTGCACGGGCCGATTGTTCGGGCCAAGAATGTGCAACAAGATCGGCACTCGTCCCCGGGCGACTCGCGGCGTTTCCAGCCAGCCGAAAAGCTCTTGCAGACGGACGGCGAGGATTGGCGGCCGCCCCGGTTCATAAGTCGAGCCGCGCCTGTCGCGTGCTGGGCAGCGAGACCGCCTGGGGCGCGCTCTCCAGGCAGCTCGCGGTTCTGGGCCGCATTCAACCGGCTTTGCAAGAACGGAACGAGATCGGTTCGCTCGACCTCTTCGAGCCGTGATTTTCCCTGGCAGACCGACTCCAAGATTTCGCCCAGCACACCCTCGTCGAACTTCGGCCAGTTGAGTTCCGGCACGGTACGGCTCACGAATTCGATCCGCGCGAGCCACAGGGCCGCCGCCGGGCTCTTCTCGAAAAAGTCCGCGGCCCGCGGCTGAAGTGCCACGAGCGAGATGCGACCCGGTCCGTTCCACTTCCGCCGCCGCGGCGATGTCTTCTCGAAGAAGCAGGTCGTGATACCAGAGCTGGATCGTGGAGACGACGCGCCGCCGTGATTCGTCGTAGCGAGTCAACCGTTCACGACGAAGATGAGCCGGAAACAGCTCCTCGATCCATTCGAGCCGGACCATGCTGGCCAGTTTGACTTGCGCCTCGAGGACGCCGGCACGGCGATCCTCGCGTGCATCGATCGCTACCAACAACTCAGCGTCGCGCACGACCGATTCGTGGGCCAGGCAAACGCCGCGGCCCCCCACCATCACGCCCGTTCCGGGCGTTTGACGGCGTTGCACCAGCCGATCGGGGTAAGCCAGCAAGATCCACTTGAGCAGTTCGGCGTCTTCCGCGCTGTCGGCCTTGGACGAGACCTCCGGCTTCTTCCAGCGACCGTGAGCGAGCAAATCGTCACGCAGCCTCGCAACCTGGCGTGCGGCCGCGGGATCGATGCCCCGACTTCGTAGTGAGGGTGCGAAGCGAGCTGCGAGAGCCTCGTCCAGCAGGTCGAGTCGGTCGAGGATGTCAGACGCGGCACTCTTGGCGTGCGTGCCCGGAGTCTGGCTGCGCGGCTTCCCGCGCGCTGGACTTATCCGGATGTCCTTCTCGGAAAGAAGAGCGGCAATCGCCGCGCCCTCGCGGAGGCGGCCGCACTGAGTCGCCGCGACGAACAATCGCGCCAGCCGGGGATGGACGGGCAAAGCCAGCATGGCTCGTCCCAATGCCGTGATTTTCGGGGGTTGCCCTTCGAGCCGCTCCGAGAAGCAGTAGCAATCGCTCGGCCTCCGCCAGTCTCTCGGGTTTCGGAGGGTCGAACCAATCGAACTGCACCGGGTCGGCAATGCCCCAGGCGTGCAATGCCAGCACCGAGCTGGAAAGGTCGACAAGATGGATTTCGGGCTGCTCGAAATCGGTCCTGCCGCGATGCTCACGCTCGGACCAGAGGCGAATGCACGTTCCCGGGGCCGTCCGTCCGGCCCGACCCGCGCGCTGGTCTGCCGCCGCGCGACTGATCCGGAATGTTTCCCAGCGGTCGATGCCGCGAGCACCATCGTAACGGACTGTCCGCGCCAGACCGCTGTCGATGACGGTGGTCACGCCGTCGATCGTCAACGAGGTCTCGGCGACGTTTGTGCTCAAAATGATCTTCCGGCGATCGCTTTGCCCGAGCGCACGATCCTGTTCTTCAGCCGGCAACGAACCGTGCAACGGGAGTACGACAGCACCACAGCGGGCCGCGGCCGGCTCGATACGTCTGCCGAGGCGTCGTATCTCGGCGAGTCCGGGTAGAAAAACCAGAAGATGGCCTGCATTCTCCCCCTGCGATAGCAGTTCTTCGACGAGCGGAGCGATTTGCTCCGCGTCGGCCGGCCGAGTGACGGGCCGGTATAGCACGGAAACGGCGTGCAGTCCCCCTTCGACGCGGACAACCGGGCAGCCGTCGAGATAATCCGACACCCGGCCCGCATCGAGAGTCGCCGACATCACGATCAGGATCAAGTCAGGGCGCACGGTCTGGCGGACCTGTCGCAACAGGGCCAGCGCCAGGTCGCTGTTCAGGTTGCGTTCGTGAAACTCGTCGAGGATGACCGCACCGATACCTTCGAGAAAAGGATCGGCCAGAAGCTGCCGTGTCAGAACGCCTTCCGTGAGGAAGCGCAGATCGCGTGTGCTTCGAGAGCCGTCGTTCAAATCGAACCTGGAAGCCGACTTCTTCACCGAGTATCCAACCGCGTTCGTCGGCGATTCTCGCGGCGCTGGCCCGGGCCGCGACGCGCCTTGGCTGAAGCACGATCACCGATGGGTACTCGGCCGACAGTAGACCGGATTGCAGGACCGCCGGCGGCACCCTCGTCGTCTTGCCGGACCCCGGGGGGGCGACCAGAACCAGCGATCGCCCGGCAAGGCGATCGATGATCTCTGGAAGGCTCGAGTCAATTGGAAGCGGGCGCATTGGCTGCTCATTCGGTGCCTATTGATCGTCTTATACCGCCGCTGCATGCGCCGGCGGCGCGCCGCACGCGTGTGTGTTCCGTGGCATCCCCAGAAGCTTCAATCAGACTCTCGAGCAGGATAGCTTGTCAAATCGCGGATGGCAGCACCTGCATCGGCCCGCCCGGATTGACGGCCGCGGCGTCCGCCGCCGCTTTGGCTTCCTTGGTGTTCTTCAACGTCGCCTTGAAATCTCCCCCCTTGAGGAACCTCTGCGGGATCGGGACAAGGTGCCCGTTGACGTATTTATAGAACGTCCCGCCTGGCGGCCGCGGATTGAGAAGCGCGGTGCGGTTGCTCGGTTTCCCGGCGAAGATGATCGTCGTTGCCTTGCTCGGCTTGAACTTGACCTTGCCGGCCAGACCGATGAGCTGGTTCGGGCCCTGCCCTCCGACCAGCGTGGTGTGTCCAAACCAGCCGTGCTCGCGGGTCGGCCCGCCCCCGCCGGTGAGGAACGAGACGGTGCCATGCCCGCCGTCAACCGTGGTCGCCACTTGCACGCTGGGGTCGATGACGATCTGGTTCCTCGCGGCACGGCCGCCGAAGACGATAATCCGGTTGATGTCGCTGATCCCGGGCTGAGTCGAGTCAAGCACACCGTTGATATTGACCTGAATGACCGCTCCGCCGTCAGCCGAGGAGTCCGGCACCTGGGCGACGAAAATCTTGTTTTTTCCATGATACTGGGGCGGGGGCTGGACGACCAACGCCCCACCGATGATCTGGACGAACCCGGTCTTTTCCGCTCCAACCACGATTGTTACAACCCCTGGGTTGCTCACCGTGGTCGCGGGAGTACTCTCGGGCCCGGTCGCCGTCACCTGGTACTGAAGCGTATCCGAGCCGATGTATCCTTTGTCCGGAGTGTATGTGAACGTCCCGGTCGACGCGTCGAAGTCGCTGATCGTGCCGTGCGCCGGCTGACTGAGCAGCGCGATAGCTAAGTGTGCTTGGAGTCGCCGTATTGGGATACCCGCTCTGCCCGTCGAGCTGCACCTGGCCGGGGGTGTTCTCGCCGACGGAGCCGGTCGTCGCATTGGCAAACGGTCTGAAGTTGATCGTCGGGCTCGCCGGCCCGCCGTAAGCCCCCACCGTGACCACGAACGACTCGCTCATCGTCGAGGTACCCTCATGGGCGGTGACGGTGATCGTCGAGGTCTCACCCTCTTTGGCCTGGGTGGTATCCAGGAGCAGTGTGCCGTTGGGATTAGTGGTCGAGAGCGTCGCAGAGGTGATCGTCAGCGGATTGACCGGCTGTGAATCCTCTCCGGTCACCGTGTTATCCATCACCGGGATCTTGGTCATCAGCCCGAGGGTCGTGGTTCCGGTGAGCATCTGGCCGAAGACCGTGTAGCCATAGCCGAGTGCCGAGTTCAGCGACCCGGTGTTGATGAAGAACTGGGTGTCGTTGCTGTCGGTGCCGCCGCTGTTGGCCATGGCAATCTGATTGACACCGGAAAGCGGCAGTTGTTGCAGATTTTCGTTGGCGAACGGCGTTCCGGGCTGCCCGCTGCTACCGCTTCCGGTCAGCGAATTCGACCCTCCCTGAACGACGTAGAATCCCGTTTCGGCGAAGTTGGTCACGATGCGCGGGAAGTATTTGCCCGTGTCCACATAATAATTATCATTGGTAAACTCGTTGATCATGCTCACGGTGTTCGGCGTGAGGTCGTTGAACAACTGAAAGGTCAAGTCGCCAGTGAAACTGTTCGCGGGCGTGTTGGGGTCGGTGTAGGATACGCCGAGGGTCCAGAACTGGCCGGAAATGATCGACGCGGCGATGTCGGGATTGCTGGAAGTGACGGTGAATGTCTGCGGGGTCGTCTGCCCGCTGTCGGCGAGCAACGGAACTGTGTAGCCCTGTTGCGCCGGGACGGTAAGGTTCGAGATGGATTGAAGAGTGGCGGTTAGTAGCTGACGGTCCTCGAGAGCCTCGAACTGCGGCTGCTGGCTCGCGCGACGCCCCGGCTTCCTGGTGGTTTCCCCGGCCTGTCGTTTCGCGTTGGAACCGTCGACCCGAATCCGGAGCCACATACGATACCTCCTGCAAGCTCGATTCACGCGGTCATCCTGGCCGCAGCTCGCCGCGCCCGGACGGCGCAGAGCCCGAGCGAGACTCCCTATGTATCGGTTCTGCGCTTTGCATTGCTTGACCAGGATGCTCGAACGCGCCGTATTGCGTTGTCTAGAATCGGCGGCTGGGCGACGCCGCCTGTGTACGATTGGGGTTAGTCGTGTCAAGTCCGTAGCCTAGATCCTTTCATTGGTTGCACTTCGGTGAAACCACCCCGGTCATCCGGTTGACACCGGCACCGGGCTCTCCTATAGTATGGCTGGACTGGTGGAATGCATGCACTTCGTTAGTCCGATCCCACGTCGCGATCGATTCTTCTCGAATGCCGGGCAGGGAAGTAACTACTGGGGATGAGCCCCGAACTGTAGAGCACGAGTCGATGCCGATCCCCGAGCAGCCCAAAGCCCGCGATGAGATCGCCTCCTTGCCGCAAGGCCCGGGTGCGCACTTGCCGGCGGATTCAGCCGGGGTGTCCGGTTCGGACGGGTCGCCGACGGTGCACAGACGTCCGGGCAGCTCCTCGCCGAATCGGTCGGCGGTTCCGGCCGCGGCCCTGATAACGCCAGGCGACTTTCCTCTGCCCGGCGACATGCTCGACGCCTTCATGATCGAAGAAGTGATCGGCGTGGGAGGGATGGGTGCGGTCTTTCGCGCGCTGGACACCAAGCTCGATCGTCAGGTCGCCCTCAAGCTGCTCCCTCCCGATCAGGCTGTCGATTCCGAAGTCGTCGCCAGGTTTTACCAGGAAGGGCGTTCGGCGGCGCGGCTGGATCACGAGAATATCGCCCGGGTCTATTCGATCGGGCAGCACGGCTCTTTCCACTTCATCGCCTTCGAGTTCATCGAAGGCGAGACAGTCAGGACAGCGCACCGAGACCGCCGGCGCACTGCCGGTCAGCGAGGCCGTGCACATCGGGCTCGAGATCGCTCAGGCGCTGGTGCACGCGTCGGAACGAGGAGTGGTCCACCGGGACATCAAGCCCTCGAACATCATCATCACTTCCAGGGGTCGAGCAAAGCTCGTCGATATGGGGCTGGCGCGCCGATTCGAGCGCGGTGGCGATAACGGGCTGACTCAGAGTGGAATGACCCTGGGCACGTTCGACTACATCAGTCCCGAACAGGCTCGCGACCCTCGCGACGTCGACGTGCGCAGCGATCTGTATTCTCTGGGCTGCACCTTGTTTCAAATGCTGACGGGCGCCCCCCCTTCCCCGGTGGGACCGTCCTCCAGAAACTCATCCAGCACCAGGAAGAACCTCCGGCCGACGTTCGAACGCTCAATCCCCAGGTTCCCGTCGAGCTGGCAGCCACGATCGCCAAGCTCATGGCCAAGGATCGCGATCGCCGTTATCAGACACCCGAACATCTGGTTCGCGACCTTCTCGGCGTCGCCGGCTCGATCGGACTGGCACCGCCGTCTTCCGCTTTCCCTCTCTGGCAGGCTGAAGGGGCTCGTCCTGTCTGGGAGCGCAACCTCGTCTGGCTGGTTCCGGTCGGCTCGCTTGTCGCGATCGTGCTCGGCCTGGCCTGGTGGGGTCGAGACATCGCCAGGACTTCGTCGCCCACCCCGCGACAACCCGATTCCGCTGCCTCGCGCCGCTCAAGCGACGTGGCGAATGTTTCGGGCGCCTCATCACCCGGTTCGCCGGCGGGGATGTCCGAAGGTTCTGCGAGCAGCGAGCCGCCGAGCTCGGCTCCGGTATACTCTCGCAACATCCCTGTCAGCTCCAACGAGGACCTGCTGGAAATCATCGCGACTGCCCCTCGCAGATCAGTGATCGTTCTATCTGACGACGGCCCCTACCAGATCGGCGGGCGCGCCTGGTCCTTCCGTGCGACGGGGCCGCTTTCGAATGCCGACTTGACGATCAAGGCCGAAGCCGGAGTACGGCCTGTCCTCAAATTCGCTTCCCAGGTGCGCCTGATTGATCGCCCGCCAGCCTATTTGCTGCGTTTCGTCGGGGGTCATGTGACAATTGAAGGTGTCGCATTCGATCTCGATGTCGTCCTGCCCGAAGAGCTTGTGGCCGCCATTCGAGCCGAAGGCACCGAGTTGACTCTCAGAGGCTGCTCGTTCAGGCGCACCAATTCCCAGGAAGGCCGAAATGTCGCAGCGATCTCGATCCGCCAGGTTCAACCGCCGGCCTCCGCGGTCGACCGGCCACCGGCCGTTTTCGTCGACATGTGCCACTTCGATGGAGGTCAGGCTGCGATCCTCGCAACCGGCCCGGCCGATTTGACTCTGCGAGATTGCACGATGGGCCCTGGCCAGCCCTCGATCTGGTTCGACAATTCGGGCTCCAGTTCACCAGTGTTCGGCGAGCTTCGGCTCGCACACTCGAGCATCATGACCGGAACCGACCCCGTGTTTCGCTTCGACGGAAGCCAGGTCCGCGTCTGGGTCGACGACTGCGTGGTCGCGCCGGCCGGCAGGTCCAGCGCCAGGCTCGTGCTGATCGATAATCCGCGCGACCTCAGTCTGGCACGGCCGGTCGAACCTGTACTCCAGAATTGAAGTTTTTCAAACCTGCTCGGGTGCAGCCGAGCGCCAGGAGCCAATCGTCGATTTCTCGCGCTGGATCGAAACCTCGACCGATCGTCGCGAATCGGGATCGAGAATGGTGACAGCCTCGATCTGGGACGCCGCTGATCCTGCCGTCGCGCTCGCCGCCGAAAGCGACAATCCCACCCGTGCCTTTCAGTTGGATCCCGCGGTGGCGCAGAGCAGCGATGCCGGGGCACATCACGGGCCTTTCGGCTCGATTCTCAAGACCGCCAACATCGCCAGCCACCCTCGGGATGCAGGTGACGAGGGCCAGCCCGCGATATCACGTCGCGCGGAGGAGATCGCGCTCGAACGTAACCGAAGTCAGCCTGCCGACTCGAGCGCCGAGGCGAAAGAGACGCCGGCTCCGATGCCGCTCACGACATCGAACAATCCCGCACTGGCCTCAGCCGAAGATGACGCGGGGGATCTGCCACCCATGCCTCCGATGCCGCCGCCGTCACAGCCCGTAGCGACCACGGCAGACGGTTCCTCGAACGGCACTGAAATCGCATCGTCCTCGGCGGGGCAACCACGCCGCGACGAGGCCGATCGCTCCCCACGCGCCGGCATCGGACCGGCGCAGCTCCAGCGTGATCGCCGGCCTGCGGTCGAAAACCAAGGAATCGTCCGAAGTAGCGAGCAGTTGGTCGCACAGCTCCATCGGCTGCTGGGCCAGGGAGGGACGATCCGGATCGCCGCGGATGCCGTGCTCGATCTCCCGGCGATCGTGCTCGACGGAACAGGTCGATTCCAACTGCTGGCCGAGCCCGGCACCAAGCGGCCCCTGCTCCGCTTCCGGCCGGCGCAGTCCGTTCAACGTTCGCCGGCGGATTGGACGGTGATGGTCGACTCTCCGCGCGGGGTCTCTCCATCTCGAGGGAATCGACGTACTCGTCCCTGATACCGAGAATCTTCGAACCGATCGCGTGGCCGCAATGGGGCTTCTCCCGGGGGCCGAGCTCACGATGACCGATTGCACCATCACCGTGGCAGTCAACCGCCCCGGTGCCGACCTGATCGTCGTTCAGCCCGAGGTTGCCAGTGCCACGACTCCTGCCTCCGGCGGAACCTCCGGACAAAGCGCGGTCATTCATTTGAGAGATTGTTTTCTTCGTTCCGGCGGCGAAGGAGTCGCCGTGACGGCGGGCCGTCGAATCGACCTCGAGTTGTCCAACGTACTCGCCGCGACCGAGGGGAGTTTGCTCCACGCGTTTGGAGGGCCCCGGCCCGGGCGCGCTGACTCGCCGGCCGTGAAGATTCACTTGAACCACGTCACTGCTCGCATCAAGGGTGGGCTTCTCCACCTCGACAGCACGCCGGAAGTGCCTGACCTGCCGTTCACGTCGATCCTCGCTGAGAACACCATCTTGAGCACAGCCAACCGTGACGACCCCTTGTTCCGGCTCGACGGCCGTGACGAGTTTGATGATCTGGGTACCAAGATCCAGTGGGAAGGCCGAAAAGTCGCCTACGACCGCGATCAAGACCTACCGCCGCGATGAGATCGCCAAGATCGGCGGCATTCCCAGAATTTACAACCGCGCTGACTGGACCAGTGCATTCCTGCCCAAGGACGACTCTCCGACGCTGGGAGATGTGAACTTCCTCCGTGAAGTCGACCCGGCGCAAGCCGCATGGAAGCTCGAACGCGATGACCTCCGCCTTTCCCCGCAAAGTCCTCTGGCTGACACCGGCCCGGACGTCAGCCGCGTTCCCCAGCCTCCAGCTCCGGGCGGTCTCTGACGTTCCGCCTGCCAGCGTGCACGGTCCAGAAGAGAGCCGGCCCCCCGTTTTTCAATCACCCTCGCCATAGATGAGCCTTCCAAGCTCGTCGGCCCCCCGCGCAAGGTTCCCGGCCCGGAGGTCGTCTCGGGCTCTCGCAAGTATCTTCAGGTGTCGAGCCCGGAAGGGTACGGCCTCGCCCGGCAACGGCGCTGCCGGCACCATTCGCTCGATCATCGACGCGACAAGCGCGTCCATCCCGTCGCCACGCTCGGCCGAGACCGTCGCGACAGGCGCCGTCGCAAGCCCGGGATCGCCGTCCGTCCATACTGGCTGAAGATCGGCCTTGTTCGCGACCAGGAGCGCATTCCTCATGGTCGCGATCAATTGCCGGTCGATCGGCTGTAAACTCTCGGACCGGTCCAGAACGAGCAGGACCAGATCGGCATCGCGAACTTCCTTTTGCGCCCGTTCAATGCCCAGGCGCTCGATCGCATGGTTCGTCTCTCGCAGGCCCGCCGTGTCGGCGAGGTCCACCGGCCAGCCCAAGAGCGCGGTCCGGAAGGCGACCACATCGCGCGTCGTGCCCGGGGTGCCGTCGACGATCGCGCGCGAAAATCCGCAAAGTGCATTGAGCAAGCGGCTTTTCCCGACGTTGGGTCGCCCCGCGATGACCACCTTCCACCCGGAGAGCAAATGCAGCCCAACGGTCCCGCGCTCGATGAGCGCGTCCAGACGAACACACGCAACGGCCGCATCCTGCTCGGCCAGCATGGCCACGTGAGTGATCTCATCCCCGAGCGCGCCGTGGACTTGATCGAGCAAGATTTCGGCAGTTAGCACCGTCTGTGCGTGCGCAAGGTCCTGAATTGCCTCCGCAGACAGCCTGTCACCGCCCGGGTAATCGAACCGCGGGATCTCCCAGGCGCGGCCTCGCCGCGCCCTGCGCGCTCGAGCGACTCGAGCACCATTTCCACCGCCGCCGTACCGCCGTGACATTGAAGCTCGACCGCTGGAACCTCGGTTTCGAGCACCACAGCGACCACTTCGTCACCCAGACCGGCCCCCATCCGCCCGATCAGGAGCTGCCCGGGCTCGCTCTCAAGGAGCGGTCTGCCGGCGTACGCGCGAAAGCCAACAGTGACAGCCTCGATTGCCCCTCTACCCCAGACCCGAATCACCGCGATTGCACCTCGTCCCGGGGCCGAGAGCACGCTGAAAAACGGTCCGTTGCGCCGGTCTTCCTGACCTGCGGTCAAGGGTTGCGGGCTCTCTCCTTGAGCACCATCTGGACTGGTCGGCATGGAACGTCGTCCTGGAGATCAGCTCGGGGTGGGTAATCTGACCGCTCCGCTGCTTCTCGAGAGTCCTAATTGTACTGCTGATCGTTCTGGCTCTGGGCTCCGGAATAATTGAGCAGTCCCCGCAGCACGACGACGACGGTCCCTGAGCCCTGGGTTCCACGTGCAGGATGTGCATCGGGAATATACTTGAACGTCGCGATACCCAGGCCCATGTTCCAGTTGTTTACGGAGGTCGGTGGGCCGAGGCTTCCAGGCGAGCCCGGTGCAGGAGCCAGGTTCCCCGACGTTGTGAAGTAATTCGCCGGGAAGTTTGCGTAACCCGGGATTGTGGTGCCCACGCCGGCAAACGCCGTTGCCTGGGTTGCGTTGGCATCGGGTACCCAGTAGAGGCTAGTCGGCAGGCCGCTTGATTCCGTGCTCGTCGGCCCGATGAAATCGAGGATTTCGGTGGACGAGTTCTGAAGATAATTGCCGCCCACTAAACTGATCACGCCCGTGACCGCTTGGGAATTGTTCACAGGCTCGGCGATCTCGTACTGGAAGTGGAACCGGCGAGAGAGGTTGCTGGTCATCGGCTTGCCGTAGCCGTGAATGGTGAGCAACTGGGTGTCGAATCGGCCCGGTCCGACGGTATAGGTTCCGTGACCCTTGGCGACGAACGACTCGCGCGCGACCTCTGCCTTGGTCGGTTGCGGCGTACCCGCTGGATAGAGTATCGGCACGAACTGCGCAACATCGACCGTCGGATAATGTTTACCCGGCAGCGCCGGCCCCAGTGGGTGCGACGAGGGAAGGTCGCGTCCTTCCAGGTTCTCAAGTCCCGGGCGACATCGCCGCGAGGCGCGATTGGCAGGGCTTTGCGACTGCATGGGTCAGACGCCCCCTCTCATCTTGTTATTCCCCGGGCGACGCCCCACGTCCGACCGTTGTGCGGTCGGTGTCGCATTCTTGATCTGCGTATTCACAATCGCCCTCCGCCCCACGGCTACGAAATCAACTTGGAGACCGGACTCACGAGTCCACTCGTGTTGATGAGTCCCTGGAACGTGACGATCACTTTGCCCGAGCCCATCGTTCCGGCGATCGGGTCGCGCATCGGGCATCCACTTGATATCGAGCGTTCCCGCCCCCTGGTCGAACCCCGTCGGTGCGGCGTACGCGCCGGCGCTCGTATTGGAGTCGTAGGTCCATGACAGATGTGTCGGCAGATCGAGCGGGCCCGAGCCAGCGCTCGAAACGCCGTTCAAGTCGAGTGCAAGCGTGGTGCCCGACTGGAGAATATTCTGCGGGAACAGGCCCGCCACTCCTGTCACCTCGTCGGCGTAGGGATCGCCGGGTGTGGGAGTTGCGGTTGGATCAGACGGCGGAAAGAGCGTGAGATCGAACTTACCCTTCAGGAACTGGTTCGATCCTCCCGAGACGCCGTAAGCGTGAATCGTGGTCGACCGGTCCGAAAACCTGGGCGGTCCAACGGTGTATTGACCGACCCACCGGGCCACGAAAATCTGGCGGCGAATCTCAGGCGGCGTCGGGTTCATGGGTGTCTGCGAATCCGGTCCATAGAGTAACTGGACGGTCTGCTGGATGACGGCCGGGTTGGGCAAGCCCGAGGCGACACGATGCGCGGCCGTGGGAACGATGTGCGCGAGCAGATCGCGGGATTCCAGGCCCTCGACTGCCGGGCGGCATCGCCTGAACCGGCCTTCACTCGCGAACTGTCGTCGCATCGAGCAACCACTCCTTCCACGCACCTTGAGAAACATACCGCCGCGTTATCCCTAATTGATCCCTTTGTAAAGCGGGTTGAGCACGCCGGTCACATTGATCAAACCTTGCATCTTCACGACGACAGTGCCTGACTGCGATGCCCGCGCGCGGAGGTGATTGTCCGGCTCGTACTTGATGTCGATGATCCCGGCCCCCTGATTGAACGCGACCGCCCCGCCCGAGCCGCCCTCCAGAGGCAGTGCCTGCCTGGTCGTTGGGTCGGTGATCGTCGGGGGCGTTGTCGTGTACGCCGGCGTGGAATAGGTGCCGCCGGAAACGCCGCCGGGGTCAATCTGGAACGCCAGGTGCGACGGCAAGCCGTGATCGAGAGCGCCGGGATCATTGCTCGCCACGCCCGGAACGTTGGTCGCCTGGGCGAAAAGGACCGTTCCCGACTGAAGGACGTTGGCGGCGAAAAGCGAAATCTGGGCCACGACCTGACCCGCGACCGGGTCCTCGGTCGTCGGCGTCGCAGTCGGGTCCGCCGGCGGGAACAGCAGGACCTGGCCGCGGCCGGTCAAGAATTGATTCGATGACACGCTTCGGCCGTTGCTATAAATGTGTATCGTCGCCGACTGGTTGGAAAACCGCGGCGGCCCAACCGAGTAATGCCCGACGAACTCAGCCCAGAATGTCTCGCGACGAATCTCGGACTGGGTCGGTTGAGGCACCGAATAGGTGCCCGGCGGAAAGACCTGGTTGCCGACCTGGACCGGCTGAGTCGTCGTGATCGGTGCGTAAAGCTGGCTGGCAATCGAGTCCAGCAGCGAGTGGTTCACCCATGACGGAGTCGCGGCGGCCTGGACGCCTGAAGCCTGTGCGAGCAGCGCCTCGGTCTGGACGAGGTCGCTCGTTGCGGCACCGCGTCCTGCCCTGGTCGAGACCGCTTTCGCGGGCGCGCTCAACCATCAGGTTCAGGCTCGGCTCCGCCGCCCGGTGCTTGCTCGACGGCTCGACTTGCACCGCCACCGCCGAAAGCAGGTCGCGACCCTCGAGCCGCTCAAGGCCCGGCAGGTATCCCTTAGGTCGATGGTCCATGGTCGATTGCCCTTCGCCCCCGGTTCTCGCTTCCATAGGCTCTAAGGCAGCAGCCGCTCGCCGACAGCCGTGTTCATATCGAGAATCGCGTTGCGATGGCGGATCAGAGCATCAAAATACGCACGTACGTACTCGTTGTAATCTTGCTGAGCGTCGAGGTACTCGTCCATGCTGATTTCACCTCCCATCATCCGCCGATAGGCCGTGTCTCGCACTTCCTTGGCCGGCGGCAGGATCTCCTTCCGGAACTGCGCCACGGCAATCTTGCTCTCCTCGAGCTCCTGAGCAGCGTTCAAGACGTCACTCACGACCACTCGCTCGGCGCTCGCAACCTGAACCGCCGATTGGTGGATGTTGATCTTCGCGCGGGTGACGTTCCCCTGGTTCCGGTTATAAAGTGGAATCGACGCCGTCAGTCCCAGCGTCCAGGAATACGCGCTGGGAACACCCAGGTAAGTATTGTTCTGGAAGGTGTAAGGCTGATACAGGACGAAAACATCAGGGTATGCATTCGCCTTTGCAAGCTTCAAATCGGCCTCGGCGCGGCGTACCCCGTACTTCCAGGCCTGAAGGTCGGGCCGTTTCTCGAGCGCTTTCTTGATCAATTCCTTGCGCGGTATCGGCAGCCCCTGGAGCTGGCCGACCGGGTCGAGGACGTCGATCGAGTCCACCTCCTCGAGCGGCAGGTTCAGAATCAGTGCAAAGGCACGATTCGCCTTGATCTTGGCCTGCTTCGCATTCCTGACGTTCAACTGAGCCTTCTGAAGGTTGGCCCTCACGGCCAGATAATCAGCCGGCTTCACGCTCCCCTCCTTCAAGCGGGCACGAGCGATGGCCTCCACCTTGACGAGCGCATTTCGAGACACCTCCGTCAGCCGCAGCGTCAACCCGGCCTGGACGACCCCGACATGAAATGTGTACAGGTTGTCGATCTGGTTGCGCACCGCGTCCTGAAGCTGGGCTTCCACGGCGCTCCTGGCCTCTCGAGCCGATCGCGTCCGCGCCAGCCTCTTGAAGCTCAAGTCGAGAGGATAATTGATGTTGATGTCGCTTTGGGGAGGTCCGCCCGGCCTCAGAAACGAAAAGTGGCCGTAGGGAATGAGCTGCGTGTCCGCATAGAAAATCGGGTTGGCCCGGAGGTTGGCGGTCAGAACGTCCGCTTCCGACATCGGCACTTCGAGCTTCGCGGCCAGCAGATCCAGGTTCTGGTGCACGAGCTGCTCGATCGATGCATCGAGAGTCATGCCTCCGGCGCCGCCGGTCAGAGGATAGTTCTTGATTTCCACCTCGAGCTCGAGCCCCTCGCCGAGCTGCGGCGATCTCGAGCGGCGGTGCATTCTGCTTGATCGTTTGCTGGGCTCCCACACCGACGAAAACGGGCACCCCTGGCGTCGCCAGCGAGCTCGCGGGTACGTGGGCTCCCCCGGGGCCGGCCCGGCCCGAGAACGGCGCGTTCGATGGCGACCCGAAATCGGGAAAATTGGCTGCCCCCAGCGGCTGGCCCACAGCACTCCCCCCACCTGCAGCGCCTGGTGGAGACCCGACGTCGAACTGCGGCCCCTGGCCCCGGGCCGTCCCCGCCGCCAATAGCATGATTGCCACAAACGCGGCGCGGTCCAAGCGCAAGTCGGATTCGAAAATCCCTCGTTCGCATTCCTCGCCGCCTCCCATCGTTCTCACGACGGTGCCAACTTGCGTCGACGCAACTGATGCACGGCTTCGAACAAGACACGCCACAACTCGTTACATTTTTTGTTCTTAAATCTTCTGCGTGTTGGCCCTGAGCCCGATTCGCGGCAAACGCCAAACCTTGATCGGCGCTCTGGCGGAAACTCGTCTTCGAATGATTCATCGGCGGCAGGGAAGCCGAACTCCATCGGATTATCGGAAAATTGCACAAACTCAGTGCAATCGATAATCTCGATTCATCCCTTATCTGCCCCTACTGATCGTGGGATGAGATCAACACTCGACTCAGCCCGATCAGAACCAGGTCCGGCTCGATGTGTGCCCCGGCTCCGAGGAGCGCACCCGCAACCAAGGCGGCATCCCCTCCTGTCCAGATCACCCACGGCTCGCCACCGAGGTCGGCCCTTTGCCGATCCAGCAACTCGCGTACTGCACCGACGGTGCCCCAGAACACGCCCGCTTCGAGCGCCGGACGCGTCGACGCGCCCCAGTGCGGCGGCGCCTGATGCAGCTCGACCATGGGCAACTGCGCGGTCCGCTCGTGCAGGGCGCGGGCGACGACTCCCAGACCGGGCGCGATCGCGCCTCCTTGCCAGATTCCCTGCTTCGAGATTCTCTCGATCGTGATGGCCGTCCCGCACGAAACCACGAGTCCTGGCTGGCCCGCAGGTGCCAGTCCGATCGCCGCCGCCACCGCAAGAGCGCGGTCGGCACCGGCCGTTTCGGGCTCGACCAGTTCATGCGGCACGTTCACCTCGGCTGCCGATCGAAACCAACTGGCCGTGGCGTTCTCCAGTCCATCAAGAAACCGCTCGAGCTGCTTCGCCAGCGGTGGATTGACAGTGGAAATCGCCCAGTGCGAGGGCACTGCGCCGGAATCGTTCCAGTTTTCCCAGGCCGCCGACCAGGCCGCCGCCGCGCCAAGCGGCAGCGCGATCGAATCATCCAGCCGTCCGGTTGGATCGATTCGGCCCCACTTGAGGCGGGAGTTTCCCAGGTCCGCGACGATTCGCAGCATGGGTCAGCCACCCACCGCCGGTGTGGCCGCCGCCGCCACCGGCGCCACGAGCGGCTCGTCGGAGGAAGGCTCGTCCGCCCGCGCCCGCAGCAGCTCGACGATCCGCTGAATCAGTTGCGGAATCCCCTGCCCCGTAACCGCCGAGATGGCCAGGACGTCTTCGCCCAGCTCACGCTTCATCCGCGCGTAAGCTTCCGCCGCTTCGGTCACATCCAGCTTGGTCACGACGACCAACTCCGGGCGCTTTGCCAGCGCCGCGCTGTACTGGAATAGCTCGTTACGAATCGTCCGGTAATTCTCAATCGGGTCGCTGCCGTCCAGCGGCACGGCCTCCACAAGATGCACCAGCAGCGATGTTCGCTCGACATGCCGCAGGAATTCGTGTCCCAGCCCTAGACCCGCGTGCGCCCCTTCGATCAGCCCGGGTATATCCGCCACCACGAACGATTGGTCGAACGCCACGACCGACCCCAGGTTCGGATACTTGGTGGTGAAAGGGTAGTCGGCGATTTCGGGATGTGCCCGCGAAATGCGTGACAGAAGCGTCGACTTGCCGGCGTTGGGAAGCCCGATCAAGCCTGCGTCGGCAATGACCTTCAGCTCCATCGTGATCCATCGCTCTTCGCCGGGATGACCCCGCTCGAATTGCCGGGCGCCCGGTTCGTCGACGACTTGAAATGAGCATTGCCGTGTCCGCCACGGCCGCCTCTTCCCACGATCAATTCATCACCTGCGAGCTTCAGGTCCCGCAACACGTGGCCGCGCTCACGATCGCGGACGATCGTGCCCGCAGGAACCTCGATCACCAGGTCGCTCCCGCCGCGGCCGAAGCAGTCCGAGCCTTGTCCGTGCTCTCCGCGTGCCGCCTTCCAGTGGCGCTGGTGTGAAAGGTGCGCCAGGTTTGTGTGACCTGTAGTCGCGCGGACGATCACGTTCCCGCCGTGTCCGCCGTCGCCGCCGTTGGGACCGCCGCGGGGCGCGTACTTCTCACGCCGGAAGCTCAGGCAGCCGTCGCCCCCAGCCCCGCCTTGAACGAATATCGCAACCCGATCGACGAACATGGACCCCTTACCAATCCAGGCAGATCAGCTCTTCGCTGCTGCCGGTGCCGGCTCGAGCGGAAGCACGTTGATCCGCCGTCCGTTCTGGTCGAAGTGAACCTTGCCGGCAATCAGTGAAAAAATGGTCCAGTCGCGCCCGACGCCGACATTCTTCCCCGGGCGCCATGAAGTGCCGCATTGCCGGCAAAGGATGCTCCCCGGCTTGGCAAGCTCGCCGCCAAAAAGCTTGATACCCAACCTCTGAGCATTCGAGTCCCGCCCATTTCGACTCGAGCCCTGACCTTTTTTATGTGCCATGTAACGAGCGTCCTGAAGCAATCATGGTTCAAAAAGCGCGGCACCAGCCGAAATCAAAAGTCGGGGCGGTCCAAACGCGGGAACCGGTTACTTGAGCCGCGCGCGATCAAACAGTTCGAATCAAATAAAATAACAGAGAATGCAACCGCTGGGCAAGAGTGGTTGTTTCGAACCGCGCTCGCTTCCGGGCTACCACTCTTCGTCACGGAGCGTCTCCGGTGTTTCCCGCCCGCCGCAGGCGAGGTCATTGCGAACTTCCCCGCCGTGACTCCGCCTGTGCCGCTCCCGTTGCGACGTCAACGATGACACCCGTTTGTCCCGTCCGCCCACGTTCCCCTTTCGCGTTCACGGAAAGGGCGATTTCCTCGAAACCCGCCGCAGGGGCAGAACAAACCAGTCCAACGCACACCCCCCGTCGTTACGCGCAAGGCGGCGGCGGCGGCCGGTGACGCCCACCGAACCCCAAAAGGGCCGCTCGCGTCAGCCCGGTCGGAATCGCTGGCCATCCGCTCCGGTCAGGCTACGTCAAGGCGGTGAGAATGAGTCGAGAAACATTGCGCCATCGTCGTACACTTGACGGACTTCAAAATCGCGAATTCTCAAAAAGCCGTGGATGAGCACCTCAGACAGCTTGGGTATGGCGATGTGGGTCTGATCGCGCGCCCTCGATTACCGCTTCACATCGCCAACCACATCGCATCCGCGTTCCGCCGCGAATTGCCTCGAGCGAAAATACAATCGCTCGATCACACACGATCGCTCCTGCAAGAACACCCGTCGTTCGATAGGGTCACCCAGCTTGAAAATCGAGATCGTGACCAGCCCGCAGACGGCCGCGTCCGCTCTTCGCTCGGACCATCGGTGAAACGCCGTGGTAGGCAATCAATTCTTCGGGATCCTCGTCAATATCGCCGATGGGGTAGATCAGAAAAGGCTCTTCCGCGGCATCAGCGGGGGGTTGTTTCGCATTCGTCATGCGAATCTTGCCGATCGGAAAGTAGTTCTGCTTGAATACCGAATTGCAGTTCTGCAGGCAGCGGCGTAGTTGAACGGATGATAGGCCAGGAAGTGGTAGCCGAACTCGGACTCGCGGTCGACCCGCTGTTTGACGACGACACCTTCCTCGATAAGGTTCTCCGGCAGCGTCCAGTGGGCTACCTCAGTTTTGGGCCTGAAGTGCTCCACGTCTTGCTCGATGCGATTTATCGAGTGGCTTCTCACAAAAGGCGCACTTCGAGTGCTGCAAGTTGATGTACACATCCTTGACTTCACTCCACAGGCCGGCAAAGTCGGAGCTCTTGGGAACATCCGGCAGGTTGTCCAGAGCCGACCGGGCGCGGCTGAACCAGTTTTTGCTCTGATCCGTGATCCGGGTGTCGAGGTCGTCGGCCGAGATCGAATACTGAATCATCGCCCTTCTTCGGCTCCCTTGCTCATGGACATGATGAGCTGCCGCGCTGCTTCCTTGTCGCCGCCCCGCGCCCGTCGTTGGAGCATCTCCAGCTCCGACACCTTGTCTGTCGCACGTGTGGTTGCCAGTCCGAAGAAGTCGGTGATCAGCACCTGATCGGCGTCAAGGCCGTGCACGCTTTGCCTGAGCCGTTTGACCTCGGTCTCGTTGCCGGATGGATCGACCCTCAGTGTTTGAATGTTCATCCACTCCAAACTTCCGGTGATGAGCGGGCTGTGTGACGTGAAGATGAATTGCATTCGGGGCAATGCCCGGGCCAAGGGCTCGACGACACTCAACTGCCACCTCGGGTGGAGGTGAAGATCGATCTCATCGACCATCACGATTCCGCAACTTTCGGCGAGCGTCTTCCCCTTCGGCCGCGCGTAGCCCATGTGATAGAATAAGTCCGCCACCCAGCCGATGAATGCGCGGGTATCCGTCTGACATGCTGGGAAGCGGAACCAGCGTGTTGCCGCGCTCGAAGAGGTATTCGCGCGCCCGCATTTCGCCGGTGAAGCGGTATTCGGCCGGCAGGAGGCATCGGTTGGTCGACTCCGCCACCTCGTCGTAACGCGTCGGGTCGGTCGCTTTCAGTTCGGGGAGCCACCAAGCGAGCGGGTATAAGCCAAACGAGTCCTGGAAGACGCTCTGTGTCCGCTGACCGCACAGGAAGGGACTTTTCGGTTTGCTGCCTCGCTCCAAGCTCTCTCCGGCGTCGATACGCCGCGTGGCACCATAACAGACGCAGAAGAATGCCTCGTTATCCGACTCGAATACAGGGCCACCGGCTTTCGTCACCGGATTCAACGGAGGGGCATAGGTCGGCGTCGGAGTCAGGCCCGGCGGGACCTAGAGACTCCAGTTCGCCACGACGGCGGACGGTGAGCCGTGAATCCAAAACACCTGTTCCGCCGTCTTGTTCGTGCAGGCGGAGCGTTGCCTCGATCATCGCTGATGCCGCACTCGACTTGCCCGTTGACAACTGCGGCTGAAACCGGACCAGGGGACGAATCGGCAACCGCGCTTCGGGTGCTGCCGGACCCAGAGTCGCCGCGCAATCGCCTGGAGCGCCGTCGTTTTACCGGAGCCGTTGTCCCCGACAAGCAAGTTCACGTTGGGGAGTCGTGGCGTCGGCATGTCAGTACGTTGACCACCAGCATCTGCATCGCGCCGTTGAAAACTGGTCCGGATGCAGGAAGTCCAGGTTCGAACTGGTGAATGTTCGAATGCCGTTCAGTTTCAGCCGCTCGATGTACATCAGCTACTCCCGACGCCTTCCGGCATGCGGACCGTCCGAAACGGCGCTAACCTCGCCGACCGACCGTCGGCAGTAATTATATCGTACAAGGGCCGTCGCCGGAAATCGCGGGTGCGCCCGATCGCTTCAGAGAAGAGGAAGAGATGAGGAAACGACATGAGACAGGGATCCCAGAGGGGAACCCAGACATCGCGGGAGGAACGGGGACAGGGCCTGGACCTGTCCCCGTTCCCCCCCGGCGAATTCAAATCGGCGTCGCCAGCCCCAATGCGTAAACCGAAACACGCACTCGTCGCGCTTGCTGAAGGATCCCATGGGGATCATGATCCGCGCCTTGACCGGTTCGCGATAGGCCGGGCGGTTGGTTTTGTCGCCATCGAGGCAATCACCCGCGATGCAGGTGCGAACTCACTCCTCGGTCTGCTCGAAGATCGTCTGTACTGGAATGCTGAACCCCGGCAGTACGTCGCCCGCATCCAGCACATCGCCCACGGTCAGAATTCGCAACTCTTTCGGTGAGGTGTACGCATAGATCATACACTGACGCGGATACACCACCCAGACAAGCCGTACGCCTATCCGGAAGTACTCCCCGAGCTTCTCGGTGACTTCGTCGGCGGTGTTGCTGCGGCTGAGGATCTCGATCACAAGGTCGGGCACGACCGCCCAGGACGGTGTGTCTGGAATTTGCCGGCGACGAGCCCAACGCTCGAACGAGACGAACGCTACATCGGGCCGTCGCTCCCGATCGACGGTCGGGCGAAGGTCGAAGATCATCTCCGGGACGGCGCGGCCAAGCGGCGTATTGTCAAGAAATCGGTCAAATAGCTTGCAGATCCATGCCGCCAGCCAACATTCATACGCACCCATCGGCTTCTCCACAACGCGGCCGTCGATCACCTCGTAGAGGCCTTCCGGCTCGCTCAATACCTCCGGGCGCTCCGGTGCGACTGTTGCCATCACATCCCTCCCTCAATTCAACCAGTTGTGTTCGTGCTCAAGATTCTACCAAACTTGATTCCCATCCGCTGACCAAGAACAATTTCCGTTCCCTCAAACAGCGCCTGGAATCCTCGATCTCGCGACGATAACTTCAAACGAAGGAATCCCGAGATCCCCACCCTGTCGAGACGCCCCATGACTTCCACCCCGCATGCCGTGGTTCTCCTGAGCGGCGGCCTCGACTCGGCCACCGCCATGGCCGAAGCTCGAGCCGCCGGCTTCGAGCGATTCGCGCTCACCATCCACTACGGCCAGCGCCACGCCGTCGAGATCGAGGCCGCCCGCCGGGTCGCGCAGGCCTTCGGCGCCTCCCGCCACATCGAGCTCGAAATCGATCTCCGTGGCTTCGGCGGCAGCGCGCTCACATCAGCCCTGGAGGTTCCCAAGGACCGGACCGACGACGCGATGGCGCACGGAATTCCCATCACATACGTCCCCGCGCGGAACACCGTGTTCCTCGCGCTGGCACTCGCGTGGGCCGAGACTCTGGGTGCGTTCGACATTTTTATCGGTGTCAACTGCGTCGATTACTCGGGCTATCCCGACTGCCGGCCCGATTTTCTGCGCGCGTTCGAGCAACTCGCCAATCTGGCCACGCGCGCTGGAGTTGAAAATCAAGGCCGGTTCCGGATCCACGCCCCGCTGCTGACCCTCGATAAACAGCAAATCATCGAGCGCGGCCGCGCACTCGGGGTCGATTTCAGCCTGACCCACTCTTGCTATGACCCTGCCCCTTCGGGCCTCGCATGCGGACGTTGCGATGCGTGCCTGATTCGCCGGTCCGCCTTCAACCGGCTGGGGCTCGAAGATCCGGTCGCTTACAGCTCACCCGCCCCCTCTTAGGTCCGATCCCTTCCCTTCCCGCCCGCCGCACATTGCTGGTGCCTCACCAGTAAACCCATTCGTACGGTGGGTCGTTCAACATGATTTCGTTCTCTTTCAGATTGCGCTCGTCGCCGCGCCGGATGAAGTCGATTCGCAGCGTTTTGTATTTGACGGTCGGCTTACCGCCGGAAGGCGAGGGAATCTCCTTGTAGCCGTCGGAAAGCCCTCGCACGTAGATGCTGTACCGGTCCGACTTCGGGTCCCATGTGTCCCAGGTGGCCACGCCGAACACCGCATCGTCGACACCTGGCTTCCTGCTGGGCGGAATATTGCCCATGACGTTGACCGCTCCCAAAAGCGGAATCGCCGCGTCCTCGCGAGCTTGAATCACTGGCACGGCCTGCGGGATGACGTTGTCGTGGAACTTCTTTCCTTGCTCGTTCACCATGATGAATTCGGGAACAAAGATGCGCGGCTCGCCCGTACGGTTCGTGACCTTGTAATAAAGGTAGTGCACCTGCCTGCGGCCCTTGCCGGGAATCTCGACCGTCTTGATCCGAAGCGGTTTGAATGCAAAATCGAGAACCCAGATGCCGTCCTTGTCTCGCGGCAGGAGCGCTGTATTCACGATTTCCACATTGAACACGTTCCGGTCGTGCGGCACCGGAATCGTGCGCAGCTCCGGCACGAGCGACACTTTTTCCATGTTCGGCGGGCCCGGAAGCGCCTGCACGGCCGCCTGCTGAGCCAGGCAGGGCGTCGCGATCACCCCCGCCAGCAGGAGCGCCGGGATCATCCGGCCGTTAAAGCCGCTCGTGGCTCGGGAACCCGCGCTCAAACGAAAAATGGACACGGAATCGACTCCCCAGTGATACGTGAGGTATCGTTTGCGGCGACGTTTCTCTTCGACTGCCCGTGGTCTGCCACTGGAAGTGAATGGCTCGCAGACACATTCACATCTAGCCGAAAAATTGTGGTTGCGTCAATGCGTATTTCGCGATTCTTGGAAATGTAGCAAATCCGGGAAGGATAAACAAACAAATCCCGTCGTGGTCATTGGGGTGTATTCGTGGGCAGACTGGGTTGAAAGGATCGAAACGATTCTTACAATAGGGCTTAGTCCAAACGATTGCAGGGGAAACGCGTCGGTCGAGGGAGGGTGGCACTTGGTCCTGCGCTTTTTGTGGATCGTTGCGGCATTGAGTTTGACGTCTGCGGTGATGCCGGTTCTCCGAGCCGGCGAGTTCGAGACCGTGATACTCAAGGACGGACAGCGGGTCATTGGTGAAATCGTCGCCGAACGGGCGGCCGCCATATACATCGATCTGGGTTACGACATCCTCAGGATCCCCAAGGACCAGGTCTTGAGGCGAGCCAAGGGAGTTGAGGCGGCGCCAGGTCCCCGTGCAACTGCCCGGTCGCTCGAGGAAGACAGCTCGGGCTTTTACACGACGGGCGTCTTGAAGCCGTCTCCGGTCAAGGAACTGGTCGGCAAGTTCGGCGAAGCCGTGATCTCCATCGAAACGCCGTCGGGCAAGGGCTCGGGGTTCCTCATCAACAAAGACGGTTATGCAATCACCAACGATCACGTCATTCAGGGTGAGAGCCGCATCTCGGCCATTCTGTACGTGAACGTTCCCGGCGGGTTCAGCCGGCGCCGGATTGAAGACGTCGAGATCATCGCGCTCAATCCGTTCGTCGATCTGGCCCTGCTCAAGCTGCCGCTTCCCTCCGATTTGAAACCCAGCCACGTCATCCTGGGTAATTCTGACGACGTGAATGCCGGCGACACGGTCTTTGCGGTGGGAAACCCGCTGGGGCTGGAGCGGTCGGTGACTTCGGGCATCGTCAGCAATCGCAGCAGGAGCCTTGAAGGCCAGCTCTTCCTCCAGACCGATACGGCGATCAATCCGGGCAATTCTGGCGGGCCGCTCTTCAACCAGCGGGGTGAAGTCATCGGCGTGACCAGCCGTGGTTTTCATGCAGCGTTCGCCGACAATCTGGGTTTTGCGATTCCCGTCTCCTATGTCAAGGAATTCATTCATCACCGGGAAGCCTTTGCTTATGACAAGGCCAATCCCAACAGCGGTTTTCGGTATCTCGACCCTCCGCGCCGCCAGAATGTGAGCCAGCCGGAAGGCTTGAAGGCGCGGACGAGCGGGGGCAAGAAGAAGGCGGCAGATTCCTCAGGCAAGCCTGACGGGCCCGCCGTCCGGAAATAAACAAAAAGAAGCTACCCGCTCGAGGATTGGCAGCCTGGCCCGCGAGGGCAGACTGGTAGATTTCTCTCATCGAAGTGAAGTGAAGCGATTCGTCGGTCACCGCCGGCGGCGGGTCAGGCTTGGAGCCTGGCGCGAGGTGGAGAGCCCTGGCTCGTTGCCGGGGTCGCGTGGCCAACTCCCTCGTCCGGTGAGCGAGGGGTGCCTAAAACGGAGTTTCCTTTGATGCGTACTGCGAAGATCGCCATATTTCGCTGGGCTTTCCTGGGATGTGCGGGGCTCATCGCGGCTTTGGGGCTCCCGATCCAGCAGGCCCAGGCTGCGGCACCCCCCGAGCGAATTCTCCCAGACTCGACGGTTTTCATGCTCAAGCTGAACGACGCCAAATCGTTCCGCGAAGCGTTCCGCGCCAGCCAGTATGGGCAGCTCTGGAACGATCCGGCGCTCAAGGCCTTTCGTGACGAGCTCGCCCAGAAGCTCGCCGATGCCACCAAGGACTTGAACGAAAAGATCGGTGTCAGCTTGAGTGACCTGGTCCAGCTTCCCCAGGGCAGCTTCGCCGTGGCCGCCATCGCCAAGGACCCCGCCCGCGAAGAGGCTGCGTCCGGTCTCCCCGTGGACATCGTTCTGCTGGCCGACGCCGGTGAAAACGAAAAGAAGATGCTCGATGTCCTCGAGCGGGCCACCAAGCAGGCCGAGAAGTCGGACGCCAAGATTTCGACCGAATCATTCAACGGCCTGACCATTCACACCCTTCACCTCCCGGCCGCGCCTCAGGAAAAAGCCGACAAGGACAAGCCGGCCCCCCTGCCGACTGTCATCAACTGGACCAACTCGGGCAGCATCTTCTTCATCACCACCAGTCTCGACGCCATCAAGGACCTGGCCGCCCACCGCGATGGTCGCGACAACGCTCTGGGCGCGACCGACGCCTATTTGAAGACCCAGGCCAAGACCGATTCCGCCAAGTCCCAGGTCGTCTGGTATCTCGACGTCGCCAAGCTCGTCAAGATCGTGCTCCGGGCCAACACCAAGGAAGCCGACGCCCAGCAGACCGATCTCATGGTCCAGGAACTCGGCGTCTATGGTCTCAAATCGGTTGGCGGTTGCCTCACCCTGGGCACCGGAAACTATGACAGCCTGACCAAGACCTTCGTCCATGCCCCGCGGCCGGTCGCCGGGCTGCTCAAAGTCTTTTCCTTGCCGCCCATCACCCTGCGTCCTGAGTCCTGGGTGCCCGCAACCGTGGCCAGCTATCAGACGGTCAGCTTCGACCTCGACAACGCGTTCGTCGCCTTGAACGAAATCGCCAACAAGTTCCAGCCCGGACTGCTCAACATGGTTGAGCAGGGGCTCGTCGGCCCCAACGGCGGCCAGCCCCTCAGCTTCCAGAACGATGTCTTCGGCCCCTTGGGTGATCGCATCACCGTGATCAGCGACTTCAAGAAACCGATCAAGGAAGACAGTCAGCGAATGCTCATCGCCGTCAGCCTCGAGGACACCAAGGCTTTTCAAAACACGCTCTCCAGGCTGCTCGAGCTGACGGGCGTTGCCCCGCAGAAACGTGAGTTTCAGGGCACGACGATTTATGACCTTGACTTGAACATTCCCAATCAGGGCGGCGGTGCGCCTCAATTGAACAGCCCGGTCAGCATCGCCATCGCCAAGGACACGTTGTTCATGACCAGCGATACGACACTGCTGGAGCAGATCCTCCGGCAAGGAAATCCGGCGCTGGTCGACAGCGCCTCGTTTCAAAGCATTTCCAAGGAATATCCCGAAAAAGCCAGCGGCTTGAGTTACGTTCGCCCCGACGAGTCTGCCCGTCTCTCGTACGATCTGGTCAAGAGCGGAAAGTTCGAGAAGGCCATTCAGCAAGCCGCGATCTCCCGCGCCGCCGGCGGCGGCGGAGACCTCCCGAATCTCGGCAAGATCATTCCGGGCGACAAGCTCCCGGATTTCTCGGTCTTCGCCAAGTATCTGTCCCTGGGCGGCGGCTTCAGCACGATGGACGAAGACGGCTTCACCATGACCGGCTTCACCCTCCGCCGCCCCGGCCCGTAACGCGGCCCAGCGCTATAACAACTCGCCCTTTCCCCCCTCTCGCAAGGGGGGGGCCAGGGTGGGCTGTTGAAAATTCGCGACCCGAGGAGCGGCGGGTTTCCTCCGCGTGTGTTGCGCGAAGCTTCCCCCCCCTTTGTCACCGAGCACCTTACGGGGCCGGCACAGGCCGGAAATCCTTGTTCACGAGCACAGCGATTGGCTCGGCGGGGAAGAGTTGGTCCATTGTCATCAGCCGGAAGTCGTCGCGCTCGCGCAACGGCATGAGCCCGGGCTCGACCTGGAGCAGATCGCCGGGGCGATACCCGCGCGCCACTGCCCGGCGCAGGATCGCCATGGCCTCGTCGGCCAGCGACTTCGCCTCGTCGGCCGTGACCCCTGCCGCCGCCAGGCCGCCGAGCCCCGCCAGCGAACCGTGGCAGCACGCTCGGAAGATTGCCGGCTCTCCGTTCGGTGGATGGCTGGCATACAGAGCCGCCACCCGAGGGCACTCAGGACATCCGACTGGCCACTCCCTGGATCCTCGTTCGAGGGATGCGCTTCGGCCAGCTTCTGCCAGATCGCCACAGCCGTCTCGAACGCCTCCTTCGCCTCGCGCCACATCCCCAACGCGGACAGTGCCTCTGAGCTCATATAGCAAGTACAGACCGGGCTTCGTCAGACACGCGGCCCGAGGCGACCAGTTCCTCGGCCAGCTTGAGGGCCTCGTCGTACGACGCTCGCGTCCCGGCCTCATCGCCCGTCTCTCGGAGCGAGCCCGCCAAGCCAATCAGGCTCCGCACGACGTCGAGTGTCGCTTCGCTGTCGGCTCCCGGTTGGCCGGCCAGCTCGCGGCGCACCGCCAAGGAGCTGCGGTGCACGGCCACCGCCTCGGCCGGATTGCCGATCTGGCCGGTCAGTTCGGCCAGCTCGAAGTAAGCCCGGCCCAGCGCCGCACGCGACGCCGGGTCAGCCTGGTCTTTCAGCACCCCCTCCAGCTTGCCGTAGAACGCGGCCGCGCCCTTGATCAGTTTCGACCGCAAGCCGGCGAACTGCTTCTCTTACAGCAGCAGCTCTTCGCTCACGTCGCCGTGGAACAGCTTGTTCGCCTCCATCGCCAGCTCGAACCGCTGGCGCTCCCGTTCGTTGGCCGACTTCAGGCTGCGGTGACCCGATCCCGGCGCGGGCCAGGGTGGCCTCGATCTCGGCGTCGCCGATCAGGACCAGACTCTCGCGGGTGGAGCGGTCGGCGGGGACTGCGGCCAGGCTCTGGCCGGTGCTACCAAGGCGTCGTGCCCGAGGTAAGTGACGATCTCCATCCCGTCGGGGTTGACGCGGACCTCCACCGGTTCCGGCTGATCGTAGCCGCGGCGGTAGATGGCGTTCACCAGCGACTCACCCACTTGCCTCTCCACGCGGCGGCCACCAACCCACCTGCACCCAGAGCGAGCGAGCCGCCACTGGCTCGGGCCGATTCAGCCGCAGACTGGAAACGGTGGCGCGACCGCATGCGGTTAATCCGATGATCTCCGTTCCGTCGTCACTCCAGCAAAAATGATCGAGCCACTTCTGCCGTCGCGGGTTCCAGAGCGGGACGCGTTTCCCCGTCGCGGGATCACGCCCCCGCACACGTACTCCCTTGAATGCATTACACGCGTGGCAAGCCAGCCAAAGGTTTTCTTCAACCGTCTTGCCTCCTCGGGCTTCAGGAATGATGTGCTCGATGCTCAAACGAAAACCCGCAATGCTCTGGGGAGTCCGGCAATAGCCACAACGATCGCCGGCAGTCTTGGCCACTCGCTCACGTAGGCGGCGCGGCAACCGGGATTTGCCGGACATTGCTACAAATCCCTTAAATTCTCGAGCCGATGCCCCCTGTACTTGAGCAACAAAGAAGCATAAGACCGCTGGATCATCAGACGATCCCCAAGAGCGCACAGCCAGTCCAATGCCCGTCGCTCACGGTCCGTTAGCGCACCGCGCTGGTTCTTTTCAAGAAGGCTCTCCAGTCGGCGCTGCTTCGCCGGCGTCGGGCGGCATTGCGAGATCTTCCACAACTCTTCATCGCCGAGATCCTCCATGGCCTCGAGCTCCGCACGAAATTCGGGTGGCACTTTTTCCAGCGACGGCGTGGCCGCTCGGACAATGTTCACAAGAGCCTTCTCCATGGGTTGCTTCATACCCTTGGCGGCGCGGCGGATGCGCTCGTAAATATCTTCAGGCAACTCCAATGTCAGCAACGGCGGGCTCATAGTTCGGTCCTTTCCAAGTGTCCGTGCGCATTATTCTAACATTCAGGCTGATTAACCGGCACGCGATTACGGAAGCTGCGGCTCCTTGGCCGTCCCCATCCTGACCACCCCGTCTCCGTCCGCCGTCAAGAATCGTATTCCGTCCCCCGGCAGAACCGCGAGTTCTTCGTGAGAAGTGAATGGTGGCTGGGCCTGGCGTAGGACGGCGCCGGTATCAGCATCCCACAACACCACATGGCCAAGCAGCCCCGCCGCCAGCACGTTTCCATCGGGTAGTATGGCCACCCCCTTCGCCCTATCTACACCGGGCATTCTGAAGCGGCGCACCTCGGAGCCATGGAGAACATCCCACAGAATGACGCTGTGATCATGACTGCCGGTGACCGCCCGCCGGCCGTCGGCGGAGATCGATATATCGCTGATCGGGCCTTCGTGGCCGCTCCATTGCGGAGCTTCCGCACGAGTCGCCAGGATCCAGACGTGCACATTTCCGTCCTCGCCACCCGTCAACGCGCGGCGGCCGAGGGGAAAGACCGCCAGAGCGTGCGATCGCACCACTCCGCTCTGCGACGAGCCAAGCCTGCCGATCGGCCGGCCAAACTGGCTCCACAGGACAGCATGGCCATCCTGGCCGCCCGTCAAAGCGCGGTTGTTCGTCCAGAACGCCACGCTCTGGATCGAGCCGGTATGGGGAGACGGGCCCATCACGTTGAAGACCGGCTGGCGCGTTCGCAGGTTCCACATACGGACCGCCCCATTTGTCTTGGACCTGCCCTTGGTGACCGTCAAGGCGAAAGCACCGTCCGGTGTCATCGCAACATCCAGGATAGGGGAAGGGTGCGGAGGCAGCTCCAGGATTTGCTTGCCGGTCGCGACCTCCCAGAGCCTTGCCGTATGGTCCGCCCCGGCGCTGAGCGCGAGCTTGCCGTCGCCTGTGACCGCGATGGCATGCACCGGTCCCTTGTGCTTCGTGAAAACCGGAGCAGGGTGAAAGCTTGGTATCCCGGCGGCCTTCGTCTTGGCCAGATCACGAGCCGGCTTGCGTTCGCGCGCCACCACCTCGACCGGCCGCGGCTCCGGCGTTTTCTTCGGCGCGACAATCGCGGCTTCCTCGGCGGGCTTCGCTGATCCCGGCTCCAGCGGCGCGCTCTCCGTGTCGATCGGCTCTGCCGGCTCGGGCGGTGTTGCTGCGACGTCACGCGGACGGCTCGATCTCCCCGGCGCGGCCGCCGGTGAATGAATTTCACTGTCCAGCCACATCACGGCGACATAAATGAGGCCAAGCGACACCAGCATGGCTGAGACACAAACCGCGGCCATGCGCTGTGATCGACGCCGAGCACGGCTTGCAACAGAGCCGGACCCGCCGCGGTCGGAAAATGATATCTCGTCCGGCGAATACGTCAGCTCGCCCGATCGATTCCAAGACCCGCGATCCTCGAACGCGAGCTCGCTCTCGATCCGGGTTTCTCCCGAATCATCACGACCGCGGAAAACTTTGCCTGTCGCCGCATGTAACGCCGAGTTGTCCCCCATAACGGTGCTTGAGAATGACTCAAGGGATAGATGGACGCCCCCACCCGAGCCGTTCCGGCACGAATTGAGCCGAGCGATCACGTCGGCCATCGACTGCGGACGATCCTCGGGCCGCTTGCCCATCATCGCCAGGTACACCGCGTCCAGCGCCGCGGGCAAGTCGAGGCGTGTCTTGCGAATCGATGGCGGGGGTTCAGACTGATGCGCCATTAGCCGGCTGATCGCTGTCCGGCCCGCAAAAGGAGGACGGCCGGTCAGAAGGAAATAGAGTGAGCAGCCCAGGCTGTAAATATCCGCCCGATGATCGACGTTGTGCGAATCCTGGGCCTGCTCCGGGGCCATGAAATCCACCGTTCCCATGTATGCTCCGGGTCGAGTCAGATGATGGGGCGAGCTCTCGCCCGACGGCGACGAATCGCCCAGGAATCGTGCCAGCCCCAGATCCAGAACCCGCACGGTTCCCGAGGGGTCCAGCATCAGATTGGCCGGCTTGATGTCGCGGTGCACAATCCCTCGCGCGTGCGCCGCTTCCAGTCCCCGGGCCGCCTGGATCACGCACTCGAGCGCCTCTTGTACCGGCAAGGCCCCATGATCGCGGATCAGGCGGTCAAGATCGCGCCCTTCGATGTATTCCATCGCCAGGAAGTAGACGCCGCGATCCTCGTCGGCGTCGAGCACGGCGACCACGTTGGGATGGTTCAACCGAGCCGAGGCCTGCATCTCCCGCCGAAACCGCAGCACCAGCTCCTCTCTACGCGAGAACGACGGCGGCAGTATCTTCGAGCGCCACCGGCCGGTTCAGCACGCGGTGTTGCGCTTTGAACACGACGCCCATTCCGCCCTCGCCCAGTTTGTCCAGAATCAGATAACGGCTCACGACAAGGCCGCGCGCCTTTCCTTGCTCGATCGCACGTGCCTGATAAGCCGTCAGCACCTGAGCCTGGATGAGCGCTTTGACCAGTGCCGGAAGGCCAACGGGCGCGAGCCCGCCGGTGGCCTTATCAATAGTCTCCGCGTCCGTGATTCCCAGGTCGACGATCACACGCTTGAATTCCTCGGGTGTGAAAGTCTCCGCGCACCACCACGGCAGATTCCGTGGAATCAAGCGCGGCGCGAGGTGCAAATTGGATTTTCTCTCCGTCCGAGGGAACGATCGGTTCTCTGTATTCGGTGGGCGCCTTGACCAGCGTTCGTCCTTCATCATCCGGCTTTGATTGCGGCTTGCTCGCGGCTGACGGGGCCATCGCTGCGTTCATCAGACAGCGCGGGCAAAGTCCTCGCGGCGCATCCGCCGACAATTCGCCGCCGCATTCCGGGCAGATCGACTTGTCGTTCATGGATCAGCCTCCGCCTCACTCCCCCAACGCCGAGAACAACGCAGCGATTTCCTCTTCGACTTGACCAGGTTCGTCCACAGTGTGTGCCACTTCATTCCGCAGCAGATCGCGATAACGCCGGCGCAGCCGGTGCGCGGCGGCTCGGGCCGCATCCTCCGAGATCCCCAGCTCGGCGCCAATCTGCGCAAACGGAGCTCGTGCCGCCCCGCCCAGTAGTGCCGGTTTGAGCGCCGCGAACTGCCGCGCCTTGCCGGCCTGCGACATTTCCGCCTCGAGCTGTTCGATCACCCGGTCCAAAAGCGTCAGCGCCCAGTGTTTCTCGAACAACCGCTCCGCCGTCAGTTGGTGGGCCGGCTCGCAGCGATATCGACCCTCCGCGCTCAGGCCGTCGATCGAGATGGCAACCTTCGGTCCCCCCCGCTTTTTGGCGCGCTCATGGTCTCTCTGGTTTGCCAGATAATGCGCGCAGGCCGCCATCAGGAATGATCGAAACTTGCCTTTTCCACGATCGACCGATTCCAGGTCGCGGTGCTCGAGCAATCGCGCAAAGAACCCCTGGACGAGATCCTGGGCTGTCTCCGCATCGTGGCCCTTGCGGCGAACGAATGCATACAGCGGATACCAGTACGCGCCGCAAAGAGCCGCCAGTGCCTCTTTGGCTTCCTCGGTCTCACCGTCGCGCGCAGCGAAAATCACGCTCCAGCGCGTCGTCTGGAAGCCCTTGAAGTGCACCGAGTGCTTGGGCTGGCCTCGTTTGGCATCCACTAAAGCAATGATAATGGAGACCAGACTCAAGTGACAGGAGATTGTGCGGGTATGTTTCCCCGCAACGGCGCCGATTGTCGCCGTCCGCGCGACTTTGGTTTCACTCACCCGACCGGATCGCCCTCGATCGGTCACTCCGGCGTGTCTCGGCTCGCCGGCTCACCAGGGATCAAGTCGTCGCGGCAACTCGGAGTTTCACGCCCGGCCAGCCAGGTCGAACGGGCTTGCCGGCGGAGTCTGCGCCGGATGCGAGTGAACTCCAGGCGCTCTTGATTCTCTTTGATCAGATTGAGGAACTGGTCGTCGGAGAGCCGCAGACCAGTGGCCTTGCGAATGTACTTGAAGCTGTGTGCCTTGTCCTTGACGGCCGCAGCCACGGTGTCGATTCCGCTCATCTCTACCTCCGACGTGGATGAAATCCGATCGATAACGTCTTGTATCAGTTTAACGTCTCCGACAACGTTTGAGCAACTATAAACTAGGTTATCAACGAGGCGAATTCACTTTTGTCGCGTCGATATTTTAAAAATCAAGAAAATGTCCAGTGCATCCTGCCGTCAAACCGGGTAGGCTAGAACAGTCCCCACTCGCTCGGCGAAGAGTGCGTTTCGAATCGCATTTGTTCTACCTGTTCTCCGGCGCTATCGTCACGACTCCAAGATGGCGTTATCTTGGCCATCAGGGAATGACTGACACCTTGCGCCCAGTGCGGAACAAATCGCCTCGTGAAACGCCCCGCGAAGAACCCTCGATCTGCCCACGCCGCCCTGGGCGCACCGTCGCCCGAAGCCTCTCTTCCCCCGGTAAAGGGCCAGGGTGATGGCCTTCACCCGGAACCTCCCCGCCCCGACAATCCTCCGCTTGTCACACCTGACGATCCGCCGGTGTTAACCTCCCCAACCACTCCTTCCGCGATCATCGTGCGCGGCGTGCGCACCCACAACCTGAAGGCAATCGACCTTGAGCTACCGCTCGAGCGAATGATCGTCATCACCGGACCCAGCGGCGCCGGCAAGAGCTCGCTGGCTCTGGATACGCTCTACGCCGAGGGACACCGCCGCTACGTCGAAACCTTCTCACCGTACGCCCGCCAGTTCCTCGTACGACTTGATAAACCCGATGCCGAGTTGATTGCCGGAATCCCGCCGGCGATCGCTGTGACTTCGCCCCGCGCTCGCCACTCGCCGCGCAGCACCGTCGGCACCATCACCGAGGCCCACCATGCCTTGGGCGTCCTCTTCGCCCGGGCCGGCCAGGTCGTCTGTCGCCAGTGCGTCCAGCTCGTTGCTCCCGCGTCTCCCGAGGCCGTCTCGCGCCGTCGAACAAATGCGGGAGGGCACCCGCTATGAGATCGGCTTTCCGCTGGAAATCCGCGCCGGAACCGACCAGAAAGCGCTTCTCGCCTCGCTGCGCCCGCGGCTTCACGCGCCTTCGGCTCGGCGGCCGGTCGGTCATGCTCGACGAGCCCGAGCTCGCCCTGCCCTGCGATACCTCCCTCGAGGTCATCGTCGACCGCCTGGTTCGCGGCAGCGATCGTCCCGACCGCCGCGCCGATTCGATCGAGACGGCCTTCGAGGCAGGCCTGGGCCGATGCCGCATCATCGCATTGGGAGAAGAAGACTCTCGCACGTTTACATTTGTCCGCGGCTGGCGATGCAGCCGGTGTGGAACCGACCACATCGAGCCTCAACCGGCCCTCTTTCGCTACAACAGCCCGCTTGGGGCGTGTCCCGTCTGCGAAGGAACCGGCAAGACAACGGAGCTCGACTTGAGTCGAATCGTTCCCGACCCGTCCCGATCGATTCGGTCCGGCGCGATCGTGCCCTGGTCAATTCCGGGCTATCGTCGATACCTCGACGATTTGCTTGCGAAGGCCGATGAGCTCGACATCCCCGTTGACCTGCCCTTCAATTCGCTTGCTCCGGCGCAAGTCGAGCACCTCGTCCAGGGCATTCCCGCCCGTGGCTTCCACGGCCTCCGCGGCTTTTTTCGCGAGGTCGAGGCCCGCACTTCCCGGCTGCGCAACCGGTTGTTCTTGAGTCGCTTCAGACGGCTCGAAGACTGCTCGGCCTGTCACGCTGCGCGCTTGAGGCCCGAGGCGCTCGCCGTCAAGATCGGCGGCCGGAATATCGCCGAGCTCTCGGCCATGACCATCCGCGATTTGACGGCATTCTGCCACGAGCCAGACGGGCTCGTTGGCGGTCCGGCTTCCCGGAGCATTCTTGCTCACATCTCGCAAAGGCTTGGCTTCCTGACGGACGTCGGTCTCGACTACTTGCAGCTCGACCGGCCGGTTTCGAGCCTCGCCCGGGGCGAGCTCCAGCGCGTCATCCTGACCAGGACACTCGGCTCCGGACTTGTGAGCACGTTGTACATCCTTGATGAGCCGACCTCCGGCTTGCATCCCCACGACATCGGCCGGCTTATCCCCGTGCTGCACCGCCTGCGCGATCAGGGCAACTCGCTTGTAATCGTCGAGCACGATCACGACGTGATCAAGAGCTCCGACCACGTCGTGGACCTCGGCCCGGGAGCCGGCTCTTCAGGCGGTGAAGTCCTCTACGCCGGTGGCGTCGACGGCCTTTCGCACGTCGAGCGCTCGGCCACGGCCGACTATCTTTCAGGACGCAAGCGAGTCTGCGTGCCCGAGCGTCGTCGCGGGCGGTCGTCCCGACAACTCACGATCAAGGGAGCCCGGGGCCATAACCTCAAGTCGATCGACGTCTCGTTCCCGCTCGGCGTTCTCCTGGTCGTCACCGGTGTGAGTGGCTCGGGCAAGAGCACCCTGGTGAAGAATACTCTTTTCCCCGCGTTGCGAGAGCGGCAAAGCGGTGAGCCCATCTTCTCGGCGCCCCACGACGAACTGATCGTGCACGGTGATGTCGCCCAGGTCGTGCTCCTTGACCAGTCGGCGCTGCCGCGCTCGGCTCGCTCCAATCCGGCCACTCACTTGAAGGCGTTCGACGAGATTCGCCGGACCTTCGCGGCGACGCACGAGGCAAAGCTCCGGAACTACGACGCCGGGCGATTCAGCTTCAACGTCGAGGGGGGAAGGTGCAACACCTGTCAAGGAAACGGATTCTTGACGATCGACATGCAGTTCCTGCCCGATGTTCGTGTGCGCTGCCCGGAGTGTCGAGGCACGCGCTATCGTCCCGAAATCCTCGAGGTGACCTATCGCGGCAAGAACATCGCCGAAGTGCTCGACTTGACCGCTCGCGAGGCCCTATCGTTCTTCCGCAACCGTCCCAAGGTTCAATCGCGGATGCGCTCGATGCTCGACATCGGTCTGGACTACCTTAGACTGGGCCAGCCTTTGAGCACGCTTTCCGGCGGCGAGGCCCAGCGGCTCAAGCTCGCCGGTTTCCTGGCCCGCTCTCTCGCTGCGCTCAAACGCCCGGGTGCTCAGCCTCACACCGTCTTCCTGCTCGATGAGCCCGCCGCCGGGCTTCATCCGCTTGACGTCGTCAAACTGATCGAAGCGCTCGGCTCGCTGGTCGAGCGCGGTCATTCCGTGATCGTCATCGAGCATAGCCCCGAGGTGATGGTCTCCGCCGACTGGATCATCGACCTGGGCCCCGGCGGCGGCGACGAAGGCGGCCGCCTGGTGGCGGAGGGCACGCCGGAAGACGTTGCAAAATGCCAGACGCCAACCGGCCAGGTGCTCGCCCGGCTGCTCTCAGCGCCGTGCCTCGTCCAGTGAGGCTTCCGCTTCCAGGCGATAATACGTGGCCGCGGGTTCAGAAGAGAGCGGAAACTCGAGGCCCACCTTCGGCAGCTCGGGTGCAGCTTTCTCGAGGTCTTGCATGCGTTTCAAGTGCGCCTCCGCGGCGGCAATGCGCTCCTGCTTGGTTTGGCTCGCGGCAAGTTCGCTGTCCATCCAGCGACGTGACCAGCGGTACAGCGCCTCGATGTCCCTTAAACGACCCGCGCCGAGGTCCTTGGTTGACATCTCAAAGGCGCGACGTGCGGCCTCAGCGCGTAGCAGACCCACCCGACGTTCATTGCCATTTGGTTCGACGGCAGCGGGCTTCTTGGGCACGGCTGGTCCGCCTTGCTGACGAGCAAAGGTGTGAAAGGCCGCTAATGTAAGAACGCAGGCCAGCGCGGTCGTGGCGAGAATCTTCGTTTTCGTGATCATCATGGCAAGAATGACTCCTCGGGCGAGAGTGACAGCGGTCGTTGATGCCAGACCGCCGGCTGTCGCCGGTTGTTCCGAAAACCTCAATGACGCCCCGACCGTGTCGGCCAGCAGCCCCACAGGAATTGCCGCCTGGGTGGCTTCCGGCGAGAGCACGAGCGGCAGCACGCCGGCTTGCAGCGGCAGGCCGCGGCGCAAGAGCCTGCCGCGAAGCCGCTCCCGCGCCCGGGACAATCGTGACAACACCGTCCCCTTTGGGCAGCCCAGCCGCATGGCCGCTGCTTCGGTGCTCAGCCCCTCCAGGTAGCAAAGCACGACCGGCTCCCGGTACCGCTCCGGCAGCCGGTCGATCTCCTCGTGCAGTTCCGGCCACGACTCAAGCGGACTCGCCTGCTGGTCGGCTCTGGTCTCCGCTGCCCGTCTTTCGTGAACCCGCCGCCGGGCCAGATCAGCGCGAGACCGCAGCGCGACCCGCCGGGCGACCGCCAGCAGCCAACCAGCCAGGGCGCCGTGCCGCCGGATCGCCCTTGCCCGCGATGCCAGCACCAGGAACGTCGCCTGAAAGGCGTCCTGGACGTCTTCGGGATCGCGCAGAACGTTGCCGCAGACGCCAAGTACCATGCGCCCGTGCCGGGTGACCAGCGCCTGGAACGCCGCCTCCGCGACCTCGCCGCCACCGGCAAGGAATCGGTCCAGAAGCTGGGCGTCGGAGAGGTTCGCAACCACGCCGATATGGGTTAGTGAATGTAGCTCGCTGAGCACGTCCGCACGCATGGATCGGCCCGCCATCGGTTAGGTCTCCTTGCGATCTCTAACCTAGAAGTGCGGGGTGGGCTCGCGCTGATTCCAGTTTTCTGAAGGAATTTCCACAGGCTGGCCCGGCCGATTGGATACCCGTCACCGTTATTCAACACCCGGAACGACAGGACCCACTCCGCCGGGTTGGTTCTCCTTACCAACGGAATACCGCTTGTTCCGCACCTGGTCCGTCACATGAGTTCCCGGCGGAAGTTCCATTTTTGTAAATGTTTTGTATTCTTCGTCTTCAAGCTGAAACTTCGCAGACTTGAAATCAACATAAAACTCGTCGGTAATCTTTGGCTTGAACGGAACCTTGAGCTTGCCCCGCGGGTTCTTCAATCCCAATGCCGTTCGGGTGTAGTGGCCGGTCCTGGCAAAAACAAAATCGTGATCTTTGACAGAACCCTCGGTCGTAACGTCATAGCGTGTCTGGTTACCCCCGGCTTCGACCCGGATGACTGCGTTACGAACGACCAAATCCTGATCGATGGACAGACGAAAGGTGCTGACGTCGTCGTCCCAGAGCAGGATCGAGCCCTCGAGAATGAGTTGGGCATCCTTCTTTGTAACCGACGAGATGGTTTTGATCCTGCTTCCGAACCCGAAACCCATGCTGAATTCGACCTCCCTGCGATGTGCAGCGAAGGCTCCGAGTGGGCCCGATCCGCCCTTTTTGATCATCATCGAGCGATCATCGTACTCTTTGGATTCAAGAAACTCCCTGATCACGCCGCCCGCGTCGCTCCATTTCTGGTGCGATACAAACGTGGTGGCCGAGTCGGAGGGCGGCGCAAGCGGCTTGGTATAAACGTCGCGCTCGAACGTCGACTGGCGGCCCCTTAGCATCATTTGCTCTTTGAAGCGGAATGACATCGATTTAACCGGCTCCTCCGACGGCTTTTCCCCCGGAAACTTCCAGTAGGGGAACTCGGGCGGTGTAAATTCTCCCCGTCTGATGTAATACACAAGGACGTTGTCGAACTGGGCGTCCTTCGCTTTCAGTAGTACGAGCAATTCCTTGGGATTTTCGGGAAGTTCCGCCCGGGCAGCGGGTCCGTACAGTACGACCGTGAGAAGACCCAGAAGTGCGGCGGCTAGTCGAGCATTCGCATTCATGGTTCGCTCCTGCGCGATCCGGAAGCCGGTATTACGTGTCGGCTCTGAAGTATGGACAATGGGATGCGTCAATCGCAAACCGAAACCGGCCGGCGCAGAGGGGGAGAGGAAGTCATGAGCAATTCAGGTGGATATCGCGGGCCCCTCGAGCGGGCCGGCCCCTGTCAGTGGCGCATTCCCAGGAGTTACCGCCCCGACATGCGGGTCGACGGCATCATCTTCGCCGACGACAAGCTCATCGAACAGATCAAAGGCGACCAGGGGCCCGAACAGGTCGCCAACGTGGCGACCTTGCCCGGCATCCAGAAGGCCAGCCTGGCCATGCCCGACATCCACTGGGGCTACGGCTTCTGCATCGGCGGCGTGGCGGCGACCGACCCCGAGGAAGGCGGCGTCATCTCACCGGGCGGCGTCGGCTATGACATCAACTGCGGCGTGCGCTTGCTCCGCTCGAATCTCGAGTGGAGCGACTTGAAGGACCGGATCAGGCCGCTGGTCGAACAGCTTTTCCGGGAGATTCCCACCGGAGTGGGCCAGAGCGGTCGCTACCAGTTCGACAAGACCAAGCTCACGCGTCTCATGACCGAAGGGGCCTCGTACGTTGTCAACCTGGGATATGGCTCCGACCACGACCTGCTCGTCACCGAGGCCGGCGGCTGCCTCCAGGGCGCCGACCCGGGCCGCGTGAGCGATCGGGCGATCACGCGCGGTTTCGACCAGTGCGGCACGCTCGGCTCGGGCAATCACTTCCTCGAAGTGCAGGTCGTCGATCGCGTGCTCGACGCGGCCGCCGCCGAGGTGATGGGTCTGCGCGAAGGTCAGATCACGGTCTTGATCCATTCGGGCTCGCGCGGCCTGGGCTACCAGGTCTGCGACGACTTCCTGGCAACGTTCAAAAACGCCCCCAAGCGATACGGTTTCGAGCTTCCCGACTCACAACTCGCCTGTGCCCCCGTGCGCAGTCCCGAGGGCCAGTCGTACCTGGGCGCGATGCGCGCCGCGGCCAATTACGCCTGGTGCAATCGCCAGCTCCTGGCGCACCAGGCGCGCGAAGTCTTCGCCGAGTTTTTCGGCAAGACCTGGGAGCAGCTCGGAATGGACCTGGTCTATGACGTCGCCCACAACATCGCCAAGTTCGAGGACCACAATGTCGGTGGCGGCCGACTCAAGCAGGTCTGCGTTCATCGCAAGGGTGCCACTCGCGCCTTCCGCCCGGTCACGCCGAGATTCCACCGATCTATCGCGGTATCGGTCAGCCTGTCATCATTCCGGGCAGCATGGGAACGGCCAGTTGGGTGCTCGCCGGCCAATCCGGCAGTATGGAGCACTCCTTCGGCACGAGCTGCCACGGCGCTGGGAGGATGATGAGCCGCACCGCCGCAGTCAGGCTGGCCGCAGGCCGGCGCATCGACCAGGAGCTGGACAAGATCGGCATCATCGCCCGCGCCCGTGGCCACAAAGGCCTGGCCGAAGAACAGCCCGCTGCCTACAAGGACGTCGATCAGGTCGTCGACGTCGTCGACAAGCTGGGTATCTCAAAAAAGGTCGCCAGGCTGCGCCCGATCGGCGTGATCAAGGGTTGATCACGACGATTTGAGCCCCTTACTCGCCAACCACCACTTCATCTCATCGATGTCGATGACATTGTCCCCCTTCACCGGCGAGCTTTTGCTCGGCACGATCACCCGCACGCCGGTGTCGATCGTGTCGATGCCGCCGGGCAGCATCTCGTCAACCGTCTTCTGGTCGTGCGTGATGATGGCCTTCAAGAGACGCACCGCGAGGTAGCCCATCTGGTACGGGTTCTGGCACACGGTCGCGTCGATCTTGCCCTTGGCCAGGTCGTCGACCGCGAGCTCATCCATGTCGAACGTGACCACCGTCGCTTTCTTGCGCACTTCGGGGAACTTGGAAATCTCCTCGGCGATGAAGTGGGCGTTGTATGACCATAGTCCCAAAAAGACCCCGGCGTCCGGATACTTGCTGATCGCCGTCTCGACGTTGGTCTGGGCCCGCGCGTGGTCCGTCCGATCTTCAAAGATCTCGATCTGGCTGAACGAGTTGCCCGTACCGGCGAAAAAGCCTTCGCGGCGCTCTCTTGCATTGGCGGCTGCGGCGGTGCCCACAAAGACCACCGTCTTCCCCCCTTGCGGCCGCAGTGTTTTGGCCACCTTGCCCGCGACTTCGCCCGCCTTCACGTTGTTGGTGCCGATATACGCCCTCCGGGCGTCCTTCTGCCCATCGGAGTCAATCGCGATCACAATCTTCCCGGCTCGTTGAAGCTCCTTCATCTTGTCGGCGATGCCGGGCGAATCCGCCTCCAGTACGGAGATCGCCACGCCTTGCACGTCAGGCAGGCTGAGCACGTCTTCGATCTTGAGGATTTGCTGGGCCGACTCCGAATCCGGGCGCCTCATTTCGACGTTGGCCCCGAACTTCTCCGCGCCGTCATACATCCCTTTCTCAACCGCATTCCACCAGTCTGATGTCCCATTCGTGATAAACATCAACCGCGGCATGCGACCGCTCGAAGCTGATCTGACCGCCGCCGAGTCCCCGCCTTGAGCTTTTTCGGTCGCGCTGGGAGAGCCGCCGCCGCAACCGGCCAGGAATAGACTTGTAACGAAAAAAGAGCACAGCACGTGCCGGTCGCGGTTGAAAGTGTTCACAGGTTCGCCTCCCAGGCTGTTTTTCCGATTTCCGAACGCGGTCAGCCATCATAACCGATAGATATTTCAGGAGAAACGTCTCGATTGTCGGACGGAACCCTTGAAAATCGAATCAACCCCTATAACCATTCCAGTAGGTCAGGCTTCAGCCTGACGCTTGAGTAGGTCAGCCCGTCAGCCCGACGATGCATGAATAACACCCAAGCTGCGGTTTTGGCTGCGGCCCGTTGTCAGGGCCATTGAGATCGAGGAGTCGAGTCCGGATGCGGTGGCAGGATCGTGTATACGGAGAGGTTGCGATCGAGGATCCGGCGATTCTTGATCTGATTTCTTGTGTGACATTTCAGAGATTGCGTGGAATCCATCAGGCCGGCCCTTCCGCGCTTCCGTTTCCGTTCAAGGACGTGACCCGATTCGAGCACTCGCTGGGCGTATTCGCTCTCTTGCGCAGGATCGGTGCACCCCTTCGAGAGCAAATCGCCGGATTGCTGCACGACGTGTCGCACACGGCGTTCTCGCACGCGGTTGACTTCGTCGTCACGTCACACGAGCAGGACCATCACGAGCGACTGAAACCGCTCATGCTCGGCCGCGACGACCTGGCCGGTGCAATTACCAGGCTGGGGTTCGTCCCCAGTGATTTCTACGACGATTCCGTCTATCCGCTGCTCGAGCAGCCCCTTCCCTGGCTCTGCGCCGATCGGCTCGACTATTTCCTCCGCGACGGCACCGCGTGCGGCGTCGTGAAGCCCGATTTCGTCGCCCGCGTGCTCGGCGCCTGCGCGTGATCGACGGCAAGCTCGCCCTGGGCAGCCTGGACGTGGCCCGTGAGGCGGTTGCCCTGTTCGAGCAGATGAACGGCCGATGGTGGGCCGGCCCGGTCGAAGCCTACATCTACAATGAGTTCGCCGATGCACTTCGCGAGGGTATGCGCACCGGCGTGCTCGAGTTCGACGACCTGATGGCCGACGACGCCTTCGTCCTGGCGCGGCTCGACTCTTCGGATAACGCCCTCATCGCCCAGAAGCTAGCGAACGTCCGCTTTCCACGGCCGGAGCTTGTGCGTGCCTATTCGCCGCGCATCATTCCCAAGGAGGCGCTGGCTCGACCCGCCGGTTCAGTTAAACGGCACCACCGAGCGGCTCTCCTTGTTGGGACCAAACCCGATCCCCATGCCGCCGGCGCCGGGTTCGCATCAGGAATGATCGATCGTTCCGATCGCCGCGCACTCCCGCTGGGGCCCGATCTCAATCCAAGTCTTGATCTCAATCCTGGTCCTCGCCGCGCCGCAGCTCGACTGGCGCCCTATCAGTAGTCGCCTCCAAGCTCAAGTGCTCGTTCATCGCCGGATCGGTTTCCGGAAAATCGCGCCGGTAATGCACGCCGCGAGATTCGCGGCGCAGGCTTGCCGACGTGATGATCAGCCGGGCGACCAGCAGCATGTTTTGCATGGTCCACCCGCTGATATCATCAAATTCAAGTGGTAAGATGTATCGCCCCCAGTGGTCGACACGCTCGGAGGCCTCTTTGAGTCCGGCGCCCTCGCGGGTGATTCCGACGCGCCGCCACATGAGTGCCCGCAGCGACTCGCGCAGGTCGACCAGGTCGATCCCCCCCTGGCGCTCACGCACCGGTGGGGCCTCGACCGGCGGCACCTCGAGCGGGCGCGGCCCTTCCGCATCCAGCGCAGCGAGCACGTCATCTGCAACCCGGCTGCCGAAGACAAGCCCTTCCAGCAAGCTGTTGGAAGCCAGGCGATTGGCGCCGTGCAGGCCCGAGCTGGTCACCTCGCCGGCCGCCCAGAGGCCCTGGACCGTGGTCCTGCCGTGTCGGTCGATGATCACCCCGCCGATCATGTAATGCGCCCCGGGGCAGACTGGAATTCGGTCACGCGTGATGTCCAGGTCAAAATTGCGGCAGAGACGGTCGATTCCCGGGAACCGGCGGCGAATCCGCTCCGGATCGAGATGGGAAAGGTCGAGGTACACGTTCGGGTGCTGGGTCCTGGTCATCTGAGCGGCGATCGCCAGTGAAACGACGTCCCGGGCGCGAGCTCGGCCCGCGGATGAACGGCCGGCATGAACCGCTCGCCGCGCGAGTCGCGCAGATAGGCTCCCTCGCCGCGCAGGGCTTCCGTCAAGAGATGCCGCGTCGATCCGGCGATATAAAGCACCGTCGGGTGAAACTGCATGAACTCCATGTCGCGCACCTCGGCGCCGGCCCGAAACGCCATGGCATGTCCGTCGGCGGTTGCAATCGCCGGGTTGGTTGTTTCGCGGTAGAGCTGCCCTGCCCCACCGGTCGCCAGCACGACCGCCCGCGCCCACACCAGCGTGAACCCGCGCCGCCGATCCCACACCAGCACCCCGCGGCACTTCCCCTCGTGCGTGATCAGATCAACCGTCAAGCTGTTCTTCCAGATCCGGATGTTCGCCCGCGCCCGCGCCTTGGCGATCACGGCGCGCATGATCTCACGGCCCGTCTCGTCACCCAGGGCATGAACGATCCTCGCGTGCGAATGACCCCCTTCGAGCCCCAGCAGAACGTGCCCGTCGGCCTCGTCAAAATGAGTGCCCCAGCCGATCAGCTCGGCGATCCGGTCAGGTGCCTCGCGCACCACCATCTCGACGATTTCCGGATCGCACAGTCCCTTGCCCGCCGACAGCGTGTCCGCGATGTGGTTGTCAAACCGATCGTCGGGATCGAGAACGCTCGCAATTCCTCCCTGGGCATAATGGCTGTTGCTCTCGCGCAGCTCGTCCTTGGTGACAACCAGCACGCGGTATTCGTCCGGTATGCCAAGCGCACACCGAAGCCCCGCGATTCCCCCGCCGATGACGAGAACATCGGTGAAGTGGTGGGGCAGCTCCTTCAGGTCGAAGCCCACGAGATAGCGCCGCGGCAGCGGAAGAGCGATCGCCATGGCTGCGACACACCCTCTCCAGGGAGAAACCCGGCCTACTTGCCGTTTTTCGACTTCGCGGCAGCCGGGCTTTTGCCGCCCGTGATCTTCTTGGCGAGGCTGTTATTGTAATCCGTGAGTTTGCCGCGCAGCTCCGGCGGTGGCGGGAGCCGCAGATCCTCGACATTATTCGCAACCTGATCCTGCGGCATGCTTCCGCGATCCGTTCTCGTCCTGGACGAGATCTTCAGAGAAGGATCGAGGTCCGGCAGGTCTTTCGACGGCAAGGCCGGTTTTTCATCGCCCGGCTTCACCTTGATCTCGCGTCCCGGGCCCGCCGGTGGCGACGCGACCTTTTCATACTTCCGTACGAACTGCTCGATATCCGAGCGGGTAATACCCTCTCTCTGCTCAAGGTCTTTGAGCGCGGCCGGGTCATTCAGCAGCTCGTGAATCTTCTTCAGATTCAAGTCGCTCTGCTGCTGTCCTTCGGGAGCCACCAAGCCCTTGCTCGGATCATCCGGCTCCTTCGCTTGAGGCGATTCCTTGCTGTCGTCCTTGGTCGCGCCGGCGGGGCTGCCTGCGCCGGTGCCCCCACCACCGCCGCGACTATTTTGCACGCCGCCGCTGTTCTGCTGACTTCCCTTCCCTCCCTCGCCCGACTGCCCGCTTCCACCCGACTTGCCGCCCGAGGATGAGTCGCTCTGCTGGCCACCAGAAGACGATTTGCTCTGCGACCCGGAACCGGATTCTCCACCCCCGGAAGGCTTGGAACCGGACGATGATTGCCCGCCATTTTCTGATCCAGACTGCGCCAGACTCTGACCCACCTTTCTTGCTCCCCTCCGAGCCGGACGACGATTTCTGGCCCCCGCTCTCAGAGCTTTGGCCCCCCTCCTGGCCCTTTGAGCCAGATTGACCCTTGCCCGAAGCTCCGGATTGACCGCTTTCCGATCCGCTGGCAGCGGCCGAGCCCTTGCTCGGCTGCGTGCTGTTGGCGCCGCCCTGCCCGTCCTCCGACGACCCGCCTTTCTGCGAACCCTGGCCTCCTTGCTGTTTCCCTTCCCCGGAGCTCTGCTGTTCCCCCTTCTGTCCCTGCTGCCCTTTCTGACCTTGCGGCGACGATTGATCGCCTTGCTGGTTCTTTTGCTGAGCGCTCATCTTCTGCGGCGGCTGATTATTGTTATTGTTTTTGTCGTTTTGCGGCGGTTGATCCTGAGCCGGATTGGACTGCTTGTTGTTCTGCTCTTGCCCCCGGGTCGGGTCGGGGTTCTGCTTCTCGGGCTGATGCTCCCGAGACGCTTCCCGCTTCGCCTCTGGTTCATCCGGCTTTGTGTCGTTTTTCTTTCGCGCCTCTTCGGGCTTCGTGTACTTCTTGGCCGGGTCACCCTGCTTCGCGTACTTTTCCTTCTCGGTGTCCTTCACATCGGAATCCGCATTCTTCTTCGTTTTCGGCTTATCGCGTTCGCTTCCCTGCAGAGAGCGTCGCTCGCTGTCGCGCTCTTTGGTCGATTTGCTGGGATCGGGAGACGCGTTCATCCCAGGCTCACGTCCCTTCTCCGACTCGCGTTTTCCGGCTTCCTGGCCCTGACCGTTCTTTCGTTCCGGCGACCGCTCTGACGCGTCTTTCGCTTCTTTCGACTCCCCGCCGCTCCCGCGCTTTTTCTGCGCCTGATCGGTTTTTTGAGAGTTCGCGCTCGGAACCCCGTCCTCCTTGGTGTCGGGCACGCCCGGCTGGGGCTTCATGTTCGGGTCATCATGATTGTTTCGTTCTTCGTCACCTCGGCGCGATTCCGTCTCGCGATCCTTGCGCTGTTCTCCGGTTGTCCGGCCCTGCTCGGTTTTCGCATCCTCACGCGGCGGCTGGCCGTCCTTGGTCATCTCGCGAGTGTTCGGCTGCGCATCCTGCGGCGCCGCGGATTCGCGAGCATTGTTGTCCTTATTTTCGCTTTCCGGCGCTCCACTGGGCTGTCCGCCCTTCGGTTTAGATGCTTGCTGCCCGGTCGCGTTCTTGGGACGACCGGATTGGGGTGTTTCCGATCCCGCCTGGCTGTTGTCCTTGGAATCGGTGCCTGCCTCCGATCCCTTGTTGGCCCCTTGCGCTCCCTTCTCGGGGCGATTCGCACCCGTTTTGGAGCTTGCGCCCTTCTGGGAGTTCGCTTTCTCGTCGTCCGTCGCTTCGCCCGCCTGCTTGCTCGCCTGCTCGTCGTCCGAGGAACCGCCGTGCGCGGCTTCTTTTCCTGCTGGCCGCCCGGCGTCGACCGGCCAGTCTGCTTTTTCATCGTCTCGGAGCTTTTATCGGACTCACCCTTCTTGCCCGGCTCGCCTTCGGTGTCCCGATCAGACGACTTGGGCTGCTCCCCGGAATTTGCTGATTCCCCTGCTTTCGTTCGATCGCTCGAGCCCGCCTTATTCGTCTTGTCGCCGGCTCCGCGTTCCTTCTCCGACTTCGACGGGTCGCTTGAAGAGTCACTCGCGCTTTTGCTGTCGCTGCCCCCGTTCGTCTTGGGTTTATTGTTGCCCGACGCCGAGTCCGACCCCTCCTTGCCACTCTTGGGCGTGGCGTCTACCTTACCACCCTGGCCCGACATTTTCTCGTCCTGCCCCTGCTGATTCTCGGGCCGCTTGGTTTCGTCCCCCTTCTCGGTCGCATTCTTGCGGGCTGCCCGCTCGGTTTCGTTCTTTCGCGCGTCGCCCTCCTCGCCCTTCTTCCCCGGCGCGCCTTTCTCGCCATTTCGTCCCGCCTGATCACCGGCCTGTCGATGATCGCCGCCGTTTTCACCACCTTGCTCGCCGGCCTGGCGGTTGTCACCGCTCTGCGCGCCGCCTTGCCGGTTCTCTCCGGCCTTGTCGCCGCCCTTCTTGTCGGCCGCGTCACGCCTCCGTTCCTCTTCGTTCTTGTCCTTCTTCGTGTCCGCTTTGGGCTGCCCAGCTTGCGGGTCACCGTTCGCGGCACCGGCTTTCTTGTTTTGTTCCGATTCGTTCCCGGCGCCGTTTTGACCGTCGCGATTTCCTTTGCCGTCGGGGCTTCCGTTCGACTTTCCATCTCCGGTTCCCTTATTTCCATCCTTGGGTTGCATCGCGGAATCCGTCTTGTCCTTTTGCGATGACTGCTGCGTTTTTTCCTGCTCGCCGCCGCGCGGCTTCTCTTCCGGCGCCCGCTCGCCCGGTTTCGCTTCACCCGGCCCCTCGCTACCCTTGCCCTTGTCCGTCGTGTTGTTGTTCCCGGACTCCGCGCCGCCAGATTCTTCACGCTGCCCACCACTGGGCTTCTTGTCGCCGCGGTTGTTGTCGTTTCCCGCCCCGGGATCGGAGTTCGACTGGGTCTTCGATTGCTCTCCCCGTTTGACCTCGTTGCCCTGGCCGTTCGATTCCTCGTTCCCCGATGAATTCTGGCCGCCTTGGGGGTTGGTTCGCCCGGAATTCTCCATCTTGCCGGGCTTTTTCGTGTTGCCCGACTCACGGTCTGTCTGATCTTGCGGTCGATTTCCCTTGCCTGCGTTCTCGGAGGCGTCCGTCTTGTTCGCCTGGTTCAGCTCGGCGGCCGATTTGTCCTGGGAGCTGGGCGAGTCGCCCTCTTTGCCGGCTGCATTGTTCGGCTTGTTTGGCCGGTTGCGCAGCATGTCCTCGAGCTTTTTCTCCTTGGCGGACGTGAGCTGGTTCTGGTTCTCGCCGCCTCCATCGCCCTGGTCGGGTGCGCGCGTCTCGTCGGCCTTCCCGCCGTCGGCCTTCCCGCCGGATGCCTCATTTGAGTTGCCGCTGCTCGCCCCGGACTTGTCGCCCGCCTGCTGCGGCTTCGCGTCTTGCTCATCGGGCGTGGCATTGTTCGGTTGTGCCTCGCTCGGATTGGTCTCCTCCGAAGGGTTCGACGAAGTGTCCGGTTGCTGCTGGTTGTTGAGAGCCTCCTCGACCTTCTTCTTCTCCGGCGCTGCCACCGGCTCGATCACTTCGATAAGCTGGAGCGCCGTCTCCATCTTGCTGGGCATCGGGTCCTTGTTGTCCCAGACCGTCAACTTGTACTGGATCTTCGAGCCCGGCTTCATGTGCAGCTTTTCCAGGTCGAGGGTTTCAACAACCCTGAACTCGGGCTTGGGCTCCAGCCCCTCGAGCAAGTCTTTTGTGAACAAACGCTCATCGTTCGCCAGCACGAGGAGGTTCGCCTGCTTGACTGCGTGGTCATCGTTTCCCGTTGCGATCAGGGCGACTTTCACGTTGGCGGGCACCTTGATTGCCGGCTTGTCGGGCTGAATGAACCGCGCCGTCGGTGGCCGGTCGGCAATCGAGAGGATGTCGTACGTGACCGGGCTGGGATTGTGCTGGCCGCTGGCGGTTCGGAAATCGATGGTATACGTCGCGCTCTTCCCCGGCGGCTGCACGGTGAATTCCCCGGTCAAGCTCGAGCGATCATCCGAGTCGATTGTCATCGTGATCGGGGTCTCACCCGCCAGGTTCAAGTTCGCAGCCATTGCGGGCATGTTCGTCTTGGCGTGGATCGTGACCTTGGTCCCTTCGATCGCCTCGATCATCCCCCCTTCCACACCCGCTCGCGGCGGAAGTTTGGTGTACTTGGGGAAAGCGAGGTCGTGGTCGATCGACGTGATCGTGGGGGCCGGACGCACCTCGAGGTGATAACGCAAGGTTTCGGCATCGCCGCCGGTCAGATAATAGTCCATACTCTGCTGGACGTTTGTTAGCGTCACCTGCCAGGGATCATACAGGTGGCTCCCCGCCGCGAATTCGCGGACGGCGAAAAACTTACCGCCGTCGACGCTGAAGTGCAGCATGACGCTCTGCGGCCGAACGCCTTGCACGTCGACGGCGAACGGCACGTGCGTGCCGGCGACCACCTTCGATAGCTCAGGGTCGGCGCCCGGCTTCACGTTCACCAACCGCGTGTTGGTGGGCCGCACCACATCGGCCAGGAACAACGCTCGCCGCGTCGAATCGAGAATGCTCTTGGGTGTAAAGGCCGCGTACAAACAGAACAACACGATCACGCCCGAGAGCGCATAGGCCGTGCGAATCAATCGCTGCTGGTTCACGACCGTGTCGACCTCAACATGCGCCAGGTCGGCCACCGCCCGCGCTTCGAGCGTCGCCATGATCGCCTTCGGTATCGTGCTCCGATAGTGGCGAAGCTCGAGGTAATTGATCAGGCTGTTCTTGAACTTCGAAATCCGCGTCCTCGATCGTCTTCGCCGCGTAGATCCCGTTGATTCGGCGTATTACAGGCATCACCACGCGAATGGCTGCAAACATGCATGCACTCGCCAGGCCCGCCGCGAGCACGATTCGGCGCAGGATGATGTGCAGACCCAGAACGTGGTCGAGAATGACCTCCAGGAACAGTACGGCCAGGAACGCGACCAGCAGCGTGAGGCTGGCAGTGATGATATCGGTGACCTTGATTCGCGTTCGAGTGCGTTGAATCTGGTGGTCGATGAACTGCTCGTAATCGAGTAGTTTGCCGTAAGGCTTCGCCTGCGTCCCCGAGCTCATGACGCCTGCTCCTTGAGAGGGACAGTCGTGGACTTGCACCGGCCCTCCATTATACGGCCTGTTCCACCAAAAAGAACGAATGATCTCGGACACCGAGTGAATTCCGAGAATTCCGCGCCGGGTGCCGCTCGGTCCAGCGACGATTCCGATCGCTCGACTTCTGGCCGCCCTCGTGCCAAGATGGCCCGAATAATCACAAATGCCGCCCGAGGATCGTCTGATGAAACGTGGCGACCGCCGCACTCAAGCCCCCCCGCAGATTCGTCCCGACCAGGCACCGCGGAAACTGCCCAATCGGATGTTGCGTTATTGCATCAACGTCTGGGTGTTATTGCACTTCACGGCGATCATCGCCGCGGCTGGATCGATCGGGCCGGCGCCGGGCTACGTGCTCTTCGTCTGGCGGGTTTTCCATCCCTACCTCGAATTCCTGTTCCTGAATCACGGATTCAACTTCTACGCGCCTGAGCCGTCCTCGAGCATGCTCATGGAATTCGAGGCGGTCCGCGCCGACGGATCGACCGTGACCGGCCAGATCCCCGACCGAGCGCTGCGGCCCCGCCTGCTCTATCAGCGACACCTGCTGCTCACCGAGCACATCACCCTCGCGCCCATCGACGACCGCCGGCCATGGTATCAGTCCTACGCTCGCCATCTTTGCCGGAAATATGGCGCCGCCAGAGTGCACCTCACCCTGGTCAGCCACGCGCCGATGCCGATGGAAATGGTTCGCAACGGCGGCCGCCTCGATGATGCTATCACATACACCAAGCTCGATCTCGGAGAGTTCTCGTGCGACGAGCCATGAACTCACTCGGCCGATATCTGGCCACGCTCGGAAGCACACTCGCCCGGGGCTGGAACGACTTCTGGTACAAGCCGGTTGACCCCTCGCTGCTGGGGTTCATCCGCATCCTGACCGGAATGGTGCTCCTGTACGAACACGCCATCTGGGGTGCAGTCCTGGCCGACTTCTTCGGCCCCGATGCCTGGATCAGTCGCGATCTGGTCGATTTCGTCCTTAAAGATCAATACACGTATACTTTCTGGTGGTTGGTTCCCCCGCGCTTTATCTGGGTCGCCTATTTCCTGTCGATGACCGTGCTCTTCTGGTTCACGATCGGGCTCTGGACCCGCTTCTCGTCGATCTGCTCGCGTCGTGGTCGTGATCTCGTTCGCCCACCGGGTTCCCGAGGCCCTCTTCGGGCTCGACAAGCTGATCGGCATGCTCACCCTCTACCTGGCGATCGGCCCCTCCGGCAAAGCACTTTCCGTCGATTCGTGGCTGGCGCGCCGCCGGGCCAGGGGTCTCCACATTGTCCCGCCCAGCGTCACCGCCAATTTTGCCATCAGGTTAATTCAAATTCACATGTGTATTGTTTATTTTTTTGCCGGTGCCTCCAAGCTCCAGGGGGCGGCGTGGTGGAACGGCCAGGCGATGTGGCTGGTCTTCGGCAATCTGGAATACCAGTCCGTCGACATGACTTGGACGGCCTGGTATCCCTGGGCGATCGAGCTGCTCAGTCATTTCACGCTGTTCTTCGAGCTTTCGTTCTGCGTCTTGATCTGGATCCCGCTCTTACGGCCGCTGGTGCTTTTTGCGGCACTGGTGCTCCATCTGGGCATCGGGGCGACGATGGGCCTCTGGACGTTCTCGCTCGTGATGTTGATCGGCTGCGCCGCGTTCCTGCCGGCCGACGGTGTCGCCAGGCTCGTGGCAGCGCTGCCGAAGCGACGGCGAGAAAAACCCAAAACCGAGAAACCCACCCAGCCACTGAGAGAGCTCTGAGCGGCTGGTCCTCTTGGCACTGGCTCGGCCAGAGATCAAAGCCGGTCTTCGGCAACGAGCGCTAGCAGTTCGGCCCCGAACATCCGTTGTTTTGCTTCGCCGATGCCCCAGACGGAAAGCAGTTCTACTGTGGTGCTCGGGCGCTGCCGGCAAAGCTCATCCAGCGTGCGGTCCCAGAAAATCGTATAGGGCGGAACTCCGAGCTCCTTGGATTTCTGCGCACGCCACTGGCGCAGGGCATCCCGCAGACCGCCGGCTTCCTCCGGGATCGAGTCGCGAGAGGTGGTTTTCCGTTCGGCCGCTTCCTTCTCCTTGCGCGGCTTCCGCGAGGAGACAGGCTCCCAGGAGCCCAATCGCGCTTGCGCTCGATCGTGCATGACTTCACGGCCGGTTTCGGTGATCGCCAGCACGGGGAAGCGCAAGCCCTCTTGCCGCAGATATCCGTGCCGCACCAGCGCGTCGATCATCGCCCTCACCTGGCGCTTGGTCTGGCTGCTGAGCCGCCCAAAGGTGGGCAGTTGATCGTGGCTGTACTTGCGGATCTGATTCGAGCCGCTGCCGGTGACCAGCTCGATGAGATGGTTGCCGCCGAATCGGCCTTGAAGCCGCGCGACCCCTGAAAGCAAGATCCGCGCGGTCTCCTGTGTCCGCGCATCGACGGGCGGGGCCTCGGGAGTCTGGCAGTTGTCGCACCGGCCGCAGCCCTTCGGCAGCGTTTCGGCGTCGCCGAAGTAGTCCATGATTGCTTGCTGCCGGCAGCCGGCTCCGTAAGCATAGCGGCGCATCAGGTCGAGCTGCTCTTGCCGGAATTTCTGCCACTCTTCTTGCTTCTCCGGCGCCATCGACTCGACCGACTGACGGGTGAGGAATTCATGGATGGCGACGTCTCCTGGGCTGTGCAAGAGCACGCATTTCGCCGGCAGCCCGTCTCGCCCTGCGCGGCCGGCCTCCTGGTAATAGGCCTCCACGGTTCCCGGCAGTTGCGCATGGATCACCGCGCGCACGTCAGGCCGGTCCACCCCCATTCCGAAGGCATTGGTCGCGACGATCACGACCCGCGCGTCATCCCGAAAATGGCCGTGGGTTGCGGCGCGCTGGTCCGGCTCCATCCCGGCGTGATACCCGTAGGCGGGCCGTCCCTTACCCCGTAGCGCCAGCACCAGCTCATCCACTCGCTTTCGGGAAGAGCAATAAACGATCGACGCCCCTTCGACGTCGGTTTCCTCCAGGATCCGTTCCAGTCGCTGCCGCGATTTGGGCTCCATCGCCGCCGCGAAGCCGAGATTGGGCCGATAAAACCCGTGCACCCAGACCAGCGGCTGCCGGAGCTTCAGGTTGGCGACGATCTCGCGCTGAACGCGTGGCGTGGCGGTGGCCGTGAAGGCCGCGACGGGGATGTCGCCAAAGAGCTCCTTGAGCCGCCCCAGACTCTGGTATTCCGGCCGAAAATCGTGTCCCCACTGCGAGATGCAGTGTGCCTCGTCGATCACCACGTAATCGGGCCGGCCTGCCCCCAGCCGCGTAAGAAACGCTTCGTCCGAAAACCGTTCGGGAGCGACATAGAGAAATCGCAGCCGCCCCGCCGACCATTCGGCCATCGCCTGCTGGCGCTGTGAGGCGCCGCATGGCTGTGCAACCCGGCCGCGGTGATGCCGGCCAGCTCCAGCTTCTTGACCTGGTCGTTCATCAAGCTGATCAGCGGCGAGACCACGAGGCAGCGCTTGCGGCTCTCGACCGCCGGGAACTGGTAGCAAAGCGACTTTCCGCTGCCGGTGGCCATCACGCCCAGCAGGTCCCGGCCGTTCTTGAGCGCGTCGATGAGCTCTCTCTGGCCCGGCCGGAAATCGTCGTGGCCAAACGCGGACTTGAGAAGTGCATTCATCATCGAGAGGGTCCTGGTCCGCCTTTGGGTGCGCCGGCTATGTTATTTTGCCGAGTGACCGATGAGCTTGCCAGCCAGAGCCGCAGCGCCAACACACTCAAGCCGGCGGACGCAAGGGCTGATCGAGCAGAATCACGCGCCAGTCGAGGATCTCATTTGTAAGGCATGCGAGTCGCGATTGTAAGGACGTGCGCGGACCGCGACCCGGCGGACGAATGGTTCGATTGAGCGGGGAACGTCTCAAAGCGATCACGCGTCGGCTCGTAGGAGTGCGGACGCGAGGCATAAGAGTTCCTCGTACCGCGCCAAAAAGGGCTCCAAGGGCGGGTCGTCGCCCCGCCGGATGCGTTCCATAGTGTGCGCCGTGAAGTGCACCAGCGTAACCGGCCACCTATCAGGAACCGGCGCGATGCCCGATTGATCACGTTCCCGGAGGTGGTTGTTCCAATCGGCGACGTTGATGCCTTGGTGGCGGCAGATGATCGCTTCCGGAAAGTAGATGAGCATCAAATCCAGGTATCGCTGATCATGATAGAGCCCTTCTCGATAGTTTACCTCGCACGCAGCCAGGCATGCTTCGCTCCACCACGTGAGCGCCGCAGTTCCAGCGCGGTTGGCTGCTACACAGCCGGCATTGAATAGTCCGTCGATGAAGTTGAGACGAAACTCTTCACTCGACTTTACGGGATCAAGTGGTCGCCAATGTGGCGTAAGGACGATGCCGCCGGCATCCAAACATTCAAAGATATAATGCGGCCATGCGAAAAAACACAAATCGCAATCACAGTACAATACAAAGCAGTCCGGATTCATGATTACCAGGTGACGAATAAACGCGCCCTTCAAAGACCATCTCAGGTAGTCCATGTTCTCGCTGTACTTTGCGATGATACTCGCCACGAGGCCGTCCGGGTCACAGAGCACGTCGGGGGTTAGTATCTCTGCTCCGTCAAGAATGGTTGGTACAGGCTCGGTCGCCAGGATTACGTAACGACAGTTCTCTCCGAGCGCACGAATCGACAGCATCAATGCTGCAGCCTGAGTTAAACAGTCAGGAGTGACGATCGTGCAGACGATTTGGTTCATCGTGGCTGTCAAATGTGATTCATCAATGACGTGAGCGCGAGTTCGGACCTATACATTAATTTTCGGCGAGCGGTAGCGAGCGCGTTCACCAGCGGCTCGCCATGGACGGCAAACTCATCAATGACTTGTTCAAGAGCGGACGCCGTTGCCTGTTCCGCGGAGCAGACGTAGGGCCACTGAATTTGATTCAAAACCGCAGTCAGCTTACCTCCGCCGGCGATCTGGTCGATGCCCAGGGCTGGAATCCCCCGGCACAGGGAGAGCAACACACCGTGAAGCCTTGTGCTGATCACGAACTTGCACCCGTCAAATTGAGAGACGATCTCCGAGGAGCGATTTTGATCGTTGCGAAGTCGAGTATCGAGGATTTGAACGGGAATCAATGTTTTCGCTGCAAGGGAATGTGCCAGATCGTGGGCTTTCTCGTGGAGGCTGCTTGCTATTCCATACTCAGCCTGCTGGCCACGAAAGCACAGGCCAATGCAACGTTTATCCGAAGGCGGATCTGGATTCTGGCCGAGCTCGGTCAAAAAAGCGGGAGCGAGGTCACCATAACTCGGCGCACTGCCATCTCGCGCCAACACAATGTCGAAAGGATTCCAATAGAAACTTGACGACTGTGGGAGAATACTGACTCCTGCAGCAATCTTCTTCGATCGAGAAAAGTGTCGAATCATCGCACGGAATTCGATGGACTCAGCGCTGACAGGTCCACAAACAAATATTAAAGGACACACCTCTTCGGGAACGGCGTTTTCCCACGCGCTCACGGTCAGCGGGAGCTCCGCGTACTGGGTCCTGCCCGCAATCGCAAAGTTGCAGTGACTTGCAGCCAATCTTCTGGCAACTGCGCATGCAGCCCACAAATCACCTATGGTTTCGCCCCCATCCTCGAAGCTGCCCCACCAACTTACAAGTATGCTCATGGCATGCAGGTCCGGCTTGAGAATGTCGTCGTTCCGCCATTCGATCCGGCGGACGAGCGGTTCGATTGAGCGGGGAGCCTCTCGACTCCCGGGCCGACGGGGCGATGCCCCTCGGGACCGCTCAGTCGAACATCGTCGCGCCATTCTTGTTGCTGTAGGCCAGCCCATTGACGATGAGTGTGAACGTATCGTACAGCAACTGGTCGCTCGTTTCCGTGGTCCCGTTCTCGCCCAGGACGCCGACGTTCCCATTGTAGACCAGGACGTCGTACGCGATCACGTTATTGCTCACGTTATCGAGGATCACGCCGTCCCCGAGGTTGCCCACGTTGGTCATCCCGTCGACGCCGGTGCCGATGTCGTCGTCGGTGATCGAGTTGCTCGTCGCGCCGGCCCCGACGTAGATGCCGGTGACGTTCCCCGAGACGAAGTTGTACTCGACCGAGGTACTGGTCGAGCCGTCGATCGCCACGCCGGTGACGTTGCTATGGAGCTCGCCGGTCTGCTTGACGGCCTTGAGACCGGTGGCATCGAGCCCGATCGAGTTGTACTCGATGAAGTTGGTGTTCGTGCTGGTGCTGGTGACCAGCACGCCGTCATTGGCGTTGGCCGAGATGACGTTGTTATCAACGTAGGTGTTGGACACCCCGTTCTGAAGGATGACGCCGTCGAAGCCGTTGGAGACGGGATGTTCGCCGGTGACGTCCGTCCCGATGAAGTCGTACCGGATCGTGTTCCCGATGGTGCCCGATCCGGTGACGAGCACGCCGCACTGGGAGTTGCCCGAGATAACGTTGCGTGCGGAGGCCTGGCTACCGCCGACGAGGTTGGACGAGGCCGTGTTCTGGATCAGCACGCCCTCCGTGTTGGGCACCGCGAACGTGCCGGTGGCGTCGGTGCCGATATAGTTGCCTTCGATGAAGTTAAACGTGGTGCCCGGGTCGGTGATCAGGACGCCGTTGTCGGCGTTGCCGGAAATGACGTCGCGGGCGCCGGTCGTCGAGCCGCCGACGATGTTGGAGGTCGCCCCGCCGATGATGTCCACGCCGTCCTGGCTGTTAGCCAGGGCCTTGCCGCCGGTCACGTCGGTGCCGATGTAGTCCCCCACGACCAAGTTGTAGTCGGTGCCCGCGAAGGCCAGCACAACGCCGTTGAATGTATTGCCGGAGATGACGTCGCGGGCGCCGGCCGTCGTCCCGCCCACCGTGTTGGACGTCGCCCCGGAGACGATGTCCAGGCCGTTGATGGCGTTGGGCACTGCCCCGGTCCCAGCGGCGCTCGTCCCGAGGTAGTCCCCCTCGACGACGTTGGACTCGGTGCCCGAGCCGGTGATGTAGACCCCCACGACTGCATTCCCGGAGATGACGTCGCGGGCGCCGGCCGTGGTCCCGCCCACCGTGTTGCAGCTCGCCCCGCTGTCGATTTCCACGCCGTCCTGGCCGTTGGCCAGGGCCTTGGTGCCGGTGACGTCGGTGCCGATATAGTCCCCCTCGACCACGTTGTTCTCGGTGCCCGAGGATTCCATCTCGACGCCGTCGAGCGCATTCCCGGAGATGACGTCGCGGGCGCCGGCGGTGGTCCCGCCCACCGTGTTGAAACTCGCCCCCGAGGCGATGTCCAGGCCGTTTACGCGGTTGGGCACGGCCCCAGTGCCGGCGGCGCTCGTGCCGATGTAATCCCCCTCGACGACGTTGGACTGGGTGCCCGTACCCAAGACGAAGACGCCCAGGATCGCGTTGCCGGAGATGACATCGCGGGTGCCGGCCGTGGTCCCGCCCACCGTGTTGGAGGTCGCCCCGCCGACGATCTGCACGCCGTCCTGGCCGTTGGCCAGGGCCTTGGTGCCGGTGACGTCGGTGCCGATATCGTCCCCCTCGACCACGTTGTAATCGGTGCCCGAGTCGGCCAGCACGACGCCGTTGAAGGTATTGCCGGAGATGACGTCGCAGTCGCCGGCCGTGGTCCCGCCCACCGTGTTGAAGGTCGCCCCGGAGACGATGTCCAGGCCGTTGATGGCGTTGGGCAGGGCCCCGGTCCCGGCGGCATTGGTGCCGATAAAGTCCCCCTCCACGAGGTTGCTCGACGTGCCCGCGTCGGAGATGTAGACGCCCACGACCGCATTGCCCGAGACGACGTCGCGGGCGCCCGCCGTGGTCCCGCCCACCGTGTTGAAACTCGCGCTGGCGTCGATCAGCACGCCGTCCTGGCCGTTGGCCAGGGCCTTGGCGCCGGTGACGTCGGTGCCGATATAGTCCCCCTCGACCACGTTGTGCGAGGTGCCCGAGTCAGCCAGCACGACGCCGCCGTACATGTTGCCGGAGATGACGTCGCGGGCGCCGGCCGTCGTGCCGCCCACCGTGTTAGACGTCGCCCCGGAGATGATGTCCAGGCCGTTGATGTCGTTGGCCAGGGCCCCGGTGCCGGCCGAGTTGGTGCCGATATGGTCCCCCTCCACGACGTTGCTCGATGTGCCCGAGCCGGAGAGGACAACGCCGAACTCCGCATTGCCGGAGATGACGTCGCAGGCGCCGGCGGCGGTGCCGCCGATGGTGTTGCTCTTCGAGCCGCCGTCGATCCGCACTCCCACGGTGTTGCCCAGGCGCTCTTCGCCGGTGACGTCGGTGCCGATGTCGTCGCCCTCGACCACGATTCCGGTCGATCCCCCGGTGATCCAGACGCCGTTGGACTCGTTGCCGGAGATGACATCGCGGGCGCCGGCGGTCGTGCCGCCGACCGTGTCGTTGGAAGATCCGGAGAAGGACACACCGTTGCCGTCGTTCCCCAGGCTGGAGGTGCCGGAGGCGCTGGTGCCGATGTAGTCGCCCAGGACCTGGTTGTCGCTGGCGCCGGACGAGAACGCCACGCCGTCGCCGGTGTTGAAGGAGATGATGTCGCGGGCGGCGACGGCGGTCCCGCCGACGGTGTTGGAGCTGGCCGAGGACGTGATCGAGACGCCGTCCGCGCCGTTGGGCAGGGGGTAGATACCGGTCGCATTCGTGCCGATGAAGTCACCCGCGAGCGAGTTCGACTGCGTACCGGCGCCGGAGATGCAGACGCCGTCCTGCCCGTTGTTCGAGATGACCGAGGTGGAGATCGAGTTGCTCGTCGCCCCGCCGTCGATCTCGACGCCGATGCCGGTGTTGCCCAGGGACATGGAGTTGGCGCCGGTCGAATAGTCCCCGGTCGGATCGGTCCCGATGAAGTCGCCGGTGAGCGTGTTGGCGCTCGTGCCCGCTCCGGCGATCACGACGCCGTTACCCTTCGTCGCCGCGATGGTGCTACTTGCGACACTGTCGTCGCTCGCCCCGCCGGAGAACTGGATTCCGAAAACGCCGTTGGCCATGCCGATGTATCCATATCCGTTCCAGTCCAGGCCGATGTAGTCGGCATTCAGGTTGAAGTGGCTGGCCTGGACGGACACGCCGCCTCCGCCGAAACCGGTGATCTCCAGGCCCTTGAGCGCGCCGGGGGCCGTCGCCGTGCCGGAGGCCGTGGTCGCGACGGCGAAGCCGACGGCAGTCGAGCCGGCCGAGGTGCCGTTGATGTCGATGATCGGCTTGCCGGCGTAGCCCGGCTGGGTGGTTCCGTCGATGACGACCGGCCTGGTGATCTGGGGCAACGCATCCGTCGGGCTGATCGTCTGCGGGCCGGTGCCGATTTTGAAGTCGATGGTGGTGAGACTCCCGGCCGGCTGAGCGTTGGCCTGGATGATCGCGGCCCGGAGCGAGCCGGCGGTGGGCGCGGTATTGCTGCCGTTGTCGGCGGCGGTGGTGACGGTGATCGTGGAGAGCATCTGACGGCCCTCGAGGGGCTCGAGCGAGAATCGCCGGCGGAGCGCCAAAGCGCGACGGGCTGCCGCGGTTTGGGGCCTCGAGGCGGGACGGAGCCGGGGGAACCAAGAGGTGGACATATTGTGAGTCCCGTGGGTCTGGACGGACGACGACCGGAGGCTCCAGCGACCACCGCCGGAGTCCCGCAACCCGCTCGCGGGCCGCTGCCGGATTCACCGAGATCGGCTGAGGGGTTCATTAGCTGCCGGCGGAAAGAGTCGCTGCCGGCGACGCCTGTCATCGGTCTCGGTACATCCTGGGAATTGCCGTCCCGGGCCGGGTGGCGACACGCCCGGCGAATTTTCCCCCAGACGTCGGGGTATCCAGACGCGGTTCCGGGGACACGTGCCGGACACCACATCGCTGATTACTCGACGATCGATCCGGTTCGCTGCCCGTGCGGCTGGGCCCGTCGCGCGTTCGCCGATAAACCCGATGCTCCGGCCAGCGTCCATCGCGTTGAGATCGAGGTTGATGCGCGCACCCACTATCACCGCGAGCACACGGAGATCTACTACACTCTCGAGTGCTCCGCCGGCGCGGCGATCGAGCTGGACGATCAGCGCGTGCCGGTGACGACCGGTCTCGCGGTGATGATTCTGCCGGGAGTCCGGCATCGAGCGGTCGGCCGGATGACGATCCTGAATGTGGTTGTACCGCCGTTCGATCCGGCGGACGAATGGTTCGATTGAGCGGGGAACCTCTCAAATTTCTTGTAGGGGTGATTCGATAGGCGAACATGACGCTGCTTCGATCCCACGCAGAGACTGGCCGACTGCTGGGACAGGAGGCGTTTCTAATGACGCTCGCAGAGCAGTTGGGGAGAATCCTGAGAAAGCAAGAAGCTGGCCCAAAGGGAGGGCCGAATAATTGGACATAGTGTCCCCGGAACCCACTTCTGTGTTGATTCCTCAAGGCGGTCATTTTTCAAAGGTCACTGCCACCGACGGAAGAGTTGCCGACACGAGAATAAGGTTGTATTATGAATCAACCGCCTGCGGTTATCGCGTGGGAGGTCAGAGGGCACGGCGCCGACGTTCATCGATCTGTTCCTCTGGGATGACGAGGATGACCCCGACGGAAACGTCCAGCACATCCTTGGACCGGGCGAAGTGACGATCGAGGAGGTAGAAGACGTTCTTTCCAATCCCGACGGCCCGATCGAGCGGAGCGAGCAGTCCGGCAATTGGATCGCCTTTGGCTGGACTTCGACGGGAAAACATATCGCGGTCGTGTTTGCCTTTGAAGACGATCCCAAGCTAGTCCTGGTCAGGCCGATTACGGCTTACCCAGTCCCGGAATATGGAGAGTGACGTTATGCCCACCGACCAGGTCCGCAAACAGCGCGAATCCGAATTGACGACCGAAGAAAAAGCTCGGGTCGACGCGATACGCGCTAAGCATCGCTCGCCCGCGGCCCGGGCTGAAGAAGCAAGGATTCGTACGGCGCTGGAGCAAGAGCACCGGAAGACTGGGACTCCCAAGACCACCGGAGACGGAACGACGATGGGCGACCTCGTGTCATTCCGCCGATTCATCGTGTTCCTACGTTGCGAGCGAGAGCGACTGGGACTCTCCCTGAATGATGTCGCGGAGCACGCCAAGATCGACAAGAGCGCCTTGAGCCGGCTGGAAAACGGTCAACAAGACAATCCAACCGTCAACACTCTCGCGAGGTACGCGCGAGCGCTGGGGAAACGCTTGACGTGGGGGCTGGCCGATCCAAGCGAATGACCTCGGTGCCGACCGCGATCTCGACCGGTTCAAGCGCCCCACTACTTCAAGCGCTGCCGGATTGTCACTTTGAACGGATTCAGCGACTCGCCAGCTCCTGCGTCGACGAGAACGGTGACGGCGTCCGTGATGTTTTGAACGGTTGATGGCGACGACCCCACCGCGCGATAGAACGAAGGTGCGTCGGCGACAAGCCTTTGTACCCAGCCGATCGGCTGCGCGCTGGCTGAGGGGCCAAGAGCCGCCAAGAGGTTCTCGCGGAGCTGCGACTGAATCGCGGGGGTTGGCACGCCACCTTGATATGCGGCGACGTAGCTCGAGTAAAGCCCGTCGAGCGAGGTGCTCGGGAGTGAGGCGCCGAGATTCTCCAGCAGTCGGACATCGCGGTGCAGCACGGCAGACTGAGGCGGCGCGAGTTGATTCGCGGTTTTGATGGTGCTCAGCAGATCGTTGACGTACGCCTCGGCGGTCACTTTCTGCATTCCCCATCCGCGGAAAAAGCCGCGAAGATGCTGCGTAAAAAACAGCTCGGGGTCTTCAAAGTTGTAGTAGGGGCTGTACGGAAGCGACTTCTCGCCGGCGTGAAGGGTGCTGAACGCATTTGTGAACGTCTGAAACTCGCTCGAGCTCACGCCGGAGGAGACCGCGATGGCTTTGGTGTCGGCGAGTGTCTTGTCGATCAGCGACTGGTCGACGCCGAGGCTATCAAGACTTGCCTCGAGCCGGGTCGAATACTGCGACCATGCCGAGTCGCCCGCCCAGCCGTACAACGGCGACCGGTCGAGCTGGAGCGAAACGGCGACGGCCTCGGTCCGTGCCGCTTCGAGCGGCAGCTTGGTGGCGGAGGCCGCAGCCGAGATTTCGCGGGCGTCGTTGCGAAGAGCCTGGAATTCCTGGGGCGTCGCCTGGGACTTGAGCTCGAGCGTTCTGAGCGCACCGACGTATGTGTCGTATTCGTGGCGAACGAGCGCAACTTGCGCCGAGTACTGGCTCGACGACGAGGAGCCGAAAACCGATGAGCCGAACGGCGCGAAGACGCTCAAGAGCGAGCGAAATTCGAGACCTACCAGGCGAGGGATATGGCGACGTTGCCGGTTGCTCCGAGCTGAACGATCATGCCCGTCCATGATCGAAAGTCCTTCCGTGTGAGTTAATGCGAGGCGTCCGTCGCGCGTAATTCGCCCAGGAACGGCGAGCGACAGGAATGCGCTTCTTACGTCGAGGGACAGCGCACGGTTCGCGCCGGCATCGGACGGGCGGTTTCCGATTTTTCCAGGAGGGAAACCGCTCTCAAAAAAAAGCGGCGCTCGGTGTGGACAGTCAGCAGGCGTTATCACTCCTCAAGGTACCGGCGGGAGCCAGGTGGCTGTAGGGAGCGAGAGCAATGCCGTGTGCCTTGGCCGCGGCCCGGCATCCATCAATCGCCGCGCGATTCCTCGTTGGTCGATTGCATTTTCCAGATAGATTCGAGCGAATTGTGCCGTTTTGCGCGAGACACCCGGCGCCTTCAAGCTGTCGGGCGAATGTTGAATCGTTCGCTTGACCTCAGCCCCGCTGGCCAAACCGACCGCCTGGATGCAAGCACTGCATCGCGTATCTTTGCCCTTTTTCGCCTGCGCCGGAGCGCGCATACAGAATGAATTCTGTCCATTAATCGATCTCACCGCTGGAACCCGGAATCTTTCTGGAAATTTCCCGGTCGACGGCGCACCGAATCCGCAAAGTCGTCACATATTATACATGAGGGAGTGTCGAGTGGGCGTTTTCCAGCGGGCGGAGGCCGGCGCGATCGCACCACCATTCTCGAGGCACGCCCAGAGCTCGGAGGAATTCATGACCGAGGGAACCAGTTTGATCGACTCTGAGTGGGAGCAGTGCGTGCGCTCGCGGGTCGGCGCGCGTCGGGTTGTTCAACGCGGTTTTTGCTTCCGCCCCCCCTCGACTCGAGGATGCGACGCAAGACCTTGGCCTGGGCCGAGATATGTTCGGGGGGAAAACACGGTTTTTCACATACGTAGTGCAAAAAAGTGCAATGAACCCATGCGAATGTGTGGGTGCTCGGTAGGAGCTTGGCCCCTGGGCCGTGGCGGCTTGACCTTGGTCTCGCGAATCTGGGCTGTTGTGACCGGTGGGTTGCACCCACCCTACGTGCGGCGAACCATCGAAGGCGCTATCGAGTCGAGAAGCGTGAATGGCGAATGCAGAAACCGCTCCGAACGCGCGTGGCTGGAGGGGTTCGTTCCCTTAGTCCTTACAGGGAAGGGACGCGCGTCGAAGATACAAAACGAACTGATGGCTGGTGGAGACAGGAAGTACTTCGCCGGTGCGTACAGCGAGGACGTCCCTACGGGCGGCCAGAGTGGCAGGTCACGTTCAGGTCGTGGTGGGATGCGTGCCCGCGCCGGACTTGCTCTGCGGCAAAATCGCGGAAACGGCGATCGGACCAATCTCCTGCCCGCCGATCGTTACCCACGCCTGGTCGTTTGTGCCCAGCACACGCCGCTGGCGGTAACCAGCCGGACCAGGTTCGGTGTAGATTTCGAGTTGGCGATCCACCAGATTGACGATCCAGTAAACCGGCACGCGGCCACGAGCGTATGCAAGTTGCTTTTCACCGCGATCCCGATCGAGGGTCGTGTCCGAGACCTCGATCAACAAACCAACGTCCCCGGGTTCGGGATGGTGGTCCGCATACTCGTCGCGTGTTCCCCGGACGATCGCCAGGTCGGGCTCCGGTTCGTCAAAGTCGGGGATCCGCACGGGTGCCTCGATTGTCAGCCGCCAGCCCTGTGGCACACGTGGCAGAAGCTCGTCGCGCGCGGCCTCGGACGCGATCACGTGAGGCGGTTTCTTCCCCATTTTTCTCACCAGCAAGCCATTGATCAGCTCGATTGGTTGACCATCCAGTACGCCGGCGTCCACCAGGCGCTCGTACTGGTCAACAGTCATCCGGAACAAGCTCACGATCAGCTCCGCGGAAGGAACGGTCTCGAATGCGGCTGCCTCTGCTTGCGGAGTCAAAGTCGACGACACAGGCGACTCCCCCGCAACAGCGGCGGCTGGGATGATATCCGCCGGACTCGAAAGACCAGGGTATCAGATGGCCCAAAATACTTCCACTATCGTTCGATGTCTCGCCCCAGGGACAAAGGCTCGAGCGGAACAAGCGCGACGTTAAAACACGCATCAAAGAAACGATCGCTACAATCCGGATGCTTTGGGGATTGGAAATGAGGCAGATGACGCAGGGCCGCATCTGTTGAGCGTGTGCTTCCGCGACGGCGAGGCCGTCGTCTCCCCCACGAGAGGCGAGGAATGCTTCAGACGTTGATCGACGCGGCTGCGGGGCCTTTCGTCGGCGCCGGCGAGCGCATATAGAATGAATTCTGTCCATTAATCGATCTCATCGCTGGAACCCGGAATCTTTCTGGAAATCTCCCGGTCGACGGCGGACCGAACCCGGAAAGTCGTCACATATTATATATGAGGAAGTGGCGAGCAGGCGTTTTGCAGCGGGCGGAGGCCGGCGCAATAGCACCACCGGCATTCTCGAGGCATGCGCAGAGTTCGGAGGAATTCATGACCGAGGGAAGTTCCAGGGGCTCGAAGCCCATGGATATTGACCTGCGCCCCGTTGGGGCGGGACATCGCTGGGGCGTGGCCGACAGAAGTGTCGGCCCTTCGGTGACTTGCCCGGGGCCCCGGAGGAGTGCGGTGGATGGTGGGTGCTACCGGGGGCTCAGAGTGGGAACAAGATTGAGGCTAGGATCAGGACTAAGATCATGATCATGATGCGGCTGGCTTACACTAGTGTACGGATGCTCGAAAAACACCCGGATCACTGCCACTTTCTGCCACTTTTTTGAGGGGTGCGACGATTGCTTGACGTGGAGCACTTTCACTGCAAGTTGAATGAGCATAATCGAATAGGAAGAGAGCGTGGCGTTGTTCGGCAATGAAAAAAGGTCGTGGCAGTGGTGCCACCAAAACTGCCACTGGAAATCGTGGGCGTTGTTCACTATGTTTTGGCCGTTCCGACGCTTCCGCGCCCCCTCGACTCAAGGATGCGACGCAAGACCTTGGCCTGGGCCGAGATACGTTTGGGGGGGGGGGACACGATTTTTCACATACGTAGTGCAAAAAAGTGCAATGAACCCATGCGAATGTGTAACTGCTCAGCAAGAGCTTGGCCCCGAGGCGGTGGCAGCTTGACCTTGTTTGGTGAAGCTGGGCTGTTGCGACCGGCGGGTTGCGCCCTCCCTACGTGCTGCGAGCCATCGAAGATGCGACCTTACGCTCGCTTCTAGAATTCTTCCATTGACGATTTCACCCCTCCACCGACACGCGCGAACGCTATCGTGCATACAGGCGTGCGGCTCGCCAGCGGCTTCGCATCCGGCCCCAAGTCGATTAAGATATCTGCCATGCCGTTCGCACTCGACCGTGCGGACGCGGCAAAATCGCTCGCGATGCCTATCAAAGGAGACGATCATGCCCCTCGCAAAATACTCGGGCTTCCAGCAGCTCCTCACGGCGGTCGCGGTTCTCTCCGCCGGCACAGGTGCGGCAGTCGCCCAGACGCCGACAACCTCGGAGCGACCCGCAGCCAGCACCAAGAAACCTTCGATCTATGACCCGTCGGCTGACGCGCAAGCTCAGGTCGAGAAGGCCAAGGCAGTCGCCAGGCACGAAGACAAGCGCATTCTGGTCATGTTCGGCTTCGAGACATGCGGCTGGTGCCACAAGCTGCACGAGCTCTTCGCAAGCAATGCCGAGCTCCGCAAGACGCTGAGCTACGAATATGTGTCCGTCATGGTCGATATCAAGGCACCCGGCGCTCAGGAATTGCTCAAGACATGCAAGGCGGCACTGAGCCCGGGAGAGCTTCAGAAGGGTGTCGGCTATCCCTTCCTGAGTGTGCTTGACACCGATGGCAAGGTCGTGACGGCGCAGCGGACCGACCCGCTCGAGGAAGGCGACCACCATGACCCCGGTCGCGTCCAGGAATTCTTGAGCAAGTGGACTGTCCCCGTCAAGGATGCCGACGTGGTGCTCCAGGCCGGCCTGGCGCGCGCCTCATCGGAAGACAAGCGAGTCTTTCTCTCGTTCGGCGCGCCCTGGTGCGGCTGGTGCCACAAGCTCGCTGACTGGATGGCGCAGCCGGAGATCACCGCGATCCTCGACCGCGATTTCGTCACGGTCAAGGTTGATACCGACCGCATGACCCACGGTAAGGACATGCTCGCCCGGTTCCGCAAGAGCGAACAGGGCGGCATTCCCTGGTTCGTCGTCCTCGATTCCGCCGCCAAGCCGCTGGGCAATTCGGATGGCCCGAAGGGCAATATCGGCTACCCATTCGCGCCCGAGGAGATCGACCATTTCATGTCGTTGATCACCAAGGAAAGCCGGCGCATCGACTCAGCCGCGCAGGATCGGCTGCGCCAGTCATTGAAAGAAAACGCCGATCAGATTCAGAAGCAGATCGACTCTCGCCGTGCGGCTACGGCGCGGCCGGCGCCGCAACTCCTTGAACGACCTCGCCGATAAAGACTCGTGACCAGCACCTTCCACTCGATCAGGTACGACTATGCCCGGACTGAAGCTTCGTGTTGCGCTTTGTTGCTTGCTGGTCATGAGTCTGTTTGGCCCGGCGGTCCGGGCTCAGAATTCGGCCGCGCCGGGCCGCCCGACCCCCAAACGCAGGCCCTTCGCCAAGCCCGGCGCCCCGCGGCAGCAAGAGCGGATCCGCTACTTCGACGTCAAGCACATCAAGGCCGAGCTGACCCTCGTCACCAAGCAGAAGGAAGTCCGCGGCACGGTCACCCACACCTTGAGCCCGCTCCATCCCTATCTCAAGCAAGTCGAGCTCGATTGCGCGCCCGAGCTCAAGGTCACCAAGGTCACGAAATCGATCAAAGGTTCGAGCGCCGTAGATTGTAAATTTGCCCTCTCGAACGGCAAACTCGCCGTCACACTCGACAGGGCTTACGGCCCGGGCGAAACCCTCGACCTGGCGATCGAGTATTCCGGGTCGCCCACCAAGGGGCTCGAGTTCATTCTCGCCGATGCGGCCTATCCCGAACGGCCGGTGGCGATCTGGACGCAGGGTCAGGCCGAGGACACGCGCTACTGGCTTCCCTGCTATGACTATCCCAACGAGCGCGCGACTTCCGAGATGATTATCACGGCCGCTGACCCGTTGTTCGTGGTTTCCAATGGCTCGCTCGTCGAGACCCGGAAGAACTCGGGCGATACCACAACCTATCACTGGAAGATGGACGTGCCCCATGTCAGCTATCTGATCTCGCTGGCCGTCGGAGACTTTGCCGTGTATCACGACAAGGTCGAGGATTTGCCGGTCGACTACTACGTGGCCAAAGGCGTCGACGAGGCAACCGCCCGGCGCTTCATGGGCAAGACGCCCCAGATGATCCGCTTCTTCAGCAAATCGATCGGCCAGCCTTACCCGTACGTGAAATACGCGACAACCTGCCTGCCCGAGTTCGGCGGCGGAATGGAAAACATCTCGGCAACCTCGATGACCGACACGGCGCTGCGCGACGAGATCGCGGCGCTCGAAGGCGACGCCGACGGTTTGGTCGCCCACGAGCTGGTGCACCAGTGGTTCGGCGACCTCTTGACCTGCAAGGATTGGTCTCATACCTGGCTCAACGAAGGCTTCGCATCCTACTTCGACCCACTCTTCGCCGAGCACGACCGCGGGCAGGACGCATTTCGCCTCGATATGGACGACGTGCTGCAAAGTTATCTCCAGAACGACCGCCGTTATCGCCGGCCGATCGTCGAGACCGCGCTACGAATCGTCTCTCCAGATGTTCGACCGCATGACCTATGGGAAGGGCGCCTGCGTGCTGCACGCGCTCCGGGGCTTTCTGGGCGATGAGCTCTGGTGGAAGGGAATCCGCGGCTACGTCGCCGCGCACAAGCTTCAGGTCGTCGATACGGATGATTTTCGCAAATCGATGGAATCAGCCTCTGGCAAAGACTTGAAATGGTTCTTCGACCAGTGGCTCTCGAAAGCCGGTCATCCCGAGCTCAAGGTTCGCTGGCGCTACGAGGACACAGACAAGACCGTGAGAGTCAAAGTCGAGCAGACACAATCCCTGGACGACCAGACACCGTTATTCAAGCTGCCGACCAGTCTCGAAATCACCGAGGACGTCGGCAAGACGCGAGTCGTGCCGATTGTGATCGACGCGGCGCTGCATGAATTTGTGATTCCCGCCGCGGCCCAGCCCAAGATGGTCCAGATCGATCCCGAAGGCTGGCTGATCAAGGAGCTCGACTTCGAGAAGCCCCTGGACGAATGCCTTTTCCAGCTCGAGCACTCCGGCAGCGTTCTCGGGCGGTTGCAGGCCGCTGGGGCTCTCGCCAGGATGGCCAGAGATAAGCCCGAGGTCGTCAAAGCGCTGTCTGCGGCCTGGAAACGTGAGAAAGCGGTGCCGGCGCGGCGCGAGATCGTGAGGCTTCTGGGCACCGGTGATGAATCGTCCCGGTCCGCCTTGCTCGAAGCGGCCAGGAACCCCGAGGCCAGGGTCCGCGTCGCCGCGATCGAGGGGCTCGCCAAGCTCAAGCACGACGATGCGGGAGAGGCACTCTTCCGCGCGGCCTGGGCCAATTCGAGAGAGGCGTACGGTGCGCGAAGAGCCGCGCTGCGGGGACTGGTCGCCTGGAAGTGCAAGGATGCCGATCAACTGCTCGATCAAGCCCTCAAGATTTCTGCTGATCGCCACTCCATCGCCGCGACGGCCCTCGAGCTCCTTTTGGCGTCGCCTCGTCCCAATGACCGCGAGCTGGCCGCACTCTATAGTCGATACGGTCAGCCTCGATCGTTGCGCACCGCGGCCATCGGCGCATTCGGGCGTCTTGCGAAGGACGACTCGGCGCTCCAGGACATCCTTCTTGGCCTCATCGATGATCCGGATCGCTCCGTGCGGTTTCGAGCCTGGGGCGCCGTGCGCGAGCTGAAACTGAAGAAGGCAGCGCCTGCCCTCAGGGCCCGGCTTGACGTGGAGGCGACCGGGTTCAGCGGAATCGGCCGGCACATGCTCGAGGAAACGCTCGAGGCTTTGAAAGACACAGAGCCGAAGATCGCCGGCTCGACCTCCGGCGCCGGGCCAAAATCCATCGACGAGCTGGAAAAGCAGGCCGCGGAACTCGAGAAAAAGGCCAAGGATCTCAGAGAAAAGATCGATGCCCTCAAGGGGAAGCCGGCAAGCGGTACAGTCACCGCCGGTTAGACTCGACACGCCTGTCGACCAGCGGCGAAAGCGATCGACCTGATGGCATTTCCGAAAAATCCCGCACAATCGTTGAAGGCGACCCATCCGGTTGTCCGATATATTCGTCGGGTTTCTATCTCCGCAACAAATTCCGACTGCCGATCCGTCGCGGGAGGTGCTGCGATGAGCCGAGTCCGCGCACGCACATTCAGCCTCGACGTCCTCGAGGACAGAAAGCTGATGACGGCAGCCCATCGCGTCGCCAGGCCTCATGCCACGCCCATGATCGCCGGCACTCCGCTGGTGCTGACGGGCACGCTTGCCGTTGATAATAGTCTGTCGTCCTCGATTGACAACCCGGACGGCAGCACAACCACATCAACCCCGCTCGCCGGTAACCTGAGCTCGCTCGGCAAGGTGCAAGGAGTCTGGAACTCGACCGTTGACGAGTTCGGCGATCAGGCGGGCCCTAACGTCTTGCGAATCGCAAACTCCAAGGGATCGGTGATCATCACGTTCAACACGGCAACCACCGCCAAGGCACACGCGGCTGGACACGGCTCAGTCTACTACGCGCGCGCCCAGAAGCTCTATACGGCCACCGGTGCCTACGCCGGGGACACGGAAAGCGGGATGCTCGACATGACGTCCAACGACTCCAAGAGCGACATCGTCAGCGTCACGCTCAAGAGCGCCAATTCGTAAGGTCGGGGTCCGTCCGCCTTCGCGGCCCTGGGATCGCTTGCTCTCGGCGAGCAAAAGATCGCGCTTACGACGCCGGCGGATTGAGTCGCGAAACGATGGTCTCGTTGTTCGTGATGGTCTCGTGGCCTCGCGCCATCGTGGTCATGTTGGTCTGGCCCTGTCCCGCGTCGCCGAAGCTCTTGACCACGCTTTCGGTGTGCTTGACGAACTTGCCTCGCTGGTAAAACGTCTTGTACGTATACGTCTTGTCGCCGACGGTAAATTTCACGCCCGAGTACGAGTCGACACCTCCGTCGGGCGCGGTTTCCGAGCCATCCTTGATGAGTTCGCGGCGGCCTTGTTGAATGTCCATTTCAGTCCAGTTCAGTTTTCCGCGCGAGGCGGGCTTTGGTCGCGCGGCGAAAGCTTGACTTCCCGCCAGCGTGTCTTCGATGAGCTCGCGGAATTCGAGCGGACCGGAGCGTCTTCCTCGCTGAATTCGCGTTCCCGTGTTGGCGTTTCCTCACCTGGGGAGTCTCGCCGGTCTCCCGCGCGAAGCTCATCGCGACCGGATTCGAAAGGCTCGCTCTGTACGGCCTTCTCGGCCTTCGCCGACTTATCACGCGTGGCTTGCCACGAGGCGCGACGGGTGGTTCCCGATGCGGCGACGGGTTTTCGCTCCGTGCGGGTCGTGACCGGGTCGGGAATATTCATCAGACTCGGGGCGGGGACCAGAATGTCGCCTTCGTCGCGAGCGGCACGGCCTCGAACCGGCTCGTCAGATTCGGGCGTCTGGGAGCGGACCACCGATCCCGGCCCATTTCGCAGCGGCCGGCCAGGCGCTCTTCGATCAGCCAGCACCGTGCCCGAATCGCCGCGTCGGATGGGCGCGTAGAGCGACGCGAGTTCGTTCTTATCGAGAATGCGGTAGATCGATCGCGGGGTCGCGTACAGTCCGTGATTCCCCTGGGGCTCCGCAAAGTTGCAAACACCCACGACGTAGCCGTCCTCCGTGTAAAGGCCTCCCCCGGAACGCCCTTCCTTGGGGGCGACGTCGCACTCGACCGCTTCATAGTTCGGATTGCCGGACAGGAAATTGAGGATTCGCGGCCGCCTGACGACGGTGTGCCACACAGTGGCATCGTGTCCCTCCGGGCAGCCCACCGCAACGACCTTCATCCGCTCCTTCAGGCTCCACGAGTCAGGTACAACCCGCGACGCGGGCAACTGCCGCCCGGGCCGCATTCTGATCAGGCCGACATCCAGCGTGAAGTCGTAATCAACGGCCTTGCCTTCGACCGATTCGGCGTAGTGGACCCGGGCCGGGTCCGTGCCCTTCGAGCTTGCCGTCAAAGAGGTCGATCACGATCCGCCGCGGGAAACCTGGAAGGAGGAGGTGTCTGCTTGCGTCCGTCGAGCTTGAAGATGTGCGCGCAGGTGAGAACCAGCGACTCCTCCGGAGTACTATGAATCACGGTGCCCGATCCGAAGCCCCTCGTTCGCTCACCGATGACCTGGATGCGCACGACGGTCTCCCACGGCTTGGGATTGCTGAAGGCAGGCTCCGCGGCGCTCCTCCTCGTCCATCCCGCGGGCAGCAACTTTGCGCCTCTTGATCCGATCGTTGTCGGCGTCGCGATCTTCGTCAGGGTCGTCATCTCCCGAGCCGCGATCGCCCCGCGAGGCGACCGGCGAGCTCGAGTCGGCCGCAGGCCGCGCCTTGGCGGCGGACGTTTTGTAGAAGCGCGCCAGGTCGCTTGCCGACCGAGGTCCCGAGAGCCGGCCGAGCTCGCGCCCGTCACGATCGACCACGATGAACGCCGGAACGGCTTCGACGTGGTACCGCCGCGGCAGGTCGGGTTCCTCGTCGATATCGATTCGCTTGATCGGATAACCTTCGCGGATCAACTGCTCGACGGCCGGGTCGGGCCTTGTGGCACGGGCCGCACCACTGGGCGTGAAAGTTGAGGAGGGTTGCTCCCGAACTCGAATCAGACGAAGGGCGCGCCAGCTACGGACAAGAAAGCGAGCAGCAAGGGGGCGATGCTCATGCCGCCAGGACTCCTTTCCCTCGGGATAGTTCGCAGGCCGGCGCCGATACGACGCCGAAGCGGGGATAGACCAGATCGGGTCACTCGCCCCGAGACGAGGCGAGTGACGTCTTCCTGGTTGGGCCGCTCTGCGCAGGGCGTGCTGCCGGCCCGCGGCCAGCTCTCCGATGCGAGGGCGTGCCCCGATCGGAAAACCCGGACGGACCGCGTCCGCAGGTGCGGACGTCTTCGCCGAAAGAAGCAGATGTGGCACGAGATGACGGGCGACGTGCCGGGGAGGCTGTCGGTCCCCGACCCTTCCTTGGGCGGTGCGCCTCGTAACGAGGGCCCCGCGACACACCATCTTGGCGCGACGCGTCCCGCCGTTTGTCCCAGACCGCTTCCCCCCGCAGCATCCGGATAGACCCCGATGCTGAGAGCGGCCGGAGAATGGCCGAACGACGGTACCGCGGCCCGCTGCGAATTCCCTCCTGGCCTCTAACCCCCCCCGACTTCCAGCCGAGGGTGTGCGAGATCCCGAGGGGTTCGCGTTCACCGCGGTGAGCCCCTTTTACTAGGAGTAGACAAGGAGTACCAGATCAGTTATCGGCTTTTTGGCACAGCCTACTTGAGAATGATCTGCCGGCCGCAAGGAAATTGGTACGCGTCCACTCCGAAGCTCACTCCGATCTTTCTGGTCCATCATGGCTTGGCTGCCGAGTCAACGGCCAAGCTCTTTGATCTCGATGTCTTTGTACCGGACCTCCATCGCCGGACCGACGTGCACCTGCAGGGCAATGATTCCATCTTTGTCGAATTTGGGATCGTCACGATCGATGACTGCGCGTCCCATTCAAGTCAATTGTCACGTGCTGCCCTTTGGCCGTGATCACAAATTCGTTCCAATCGTGCTTCTTGACCAGTTGATTGGCCTTCTCTTCCGGGTAACGCTCGAGGATCCCACGACCTTTCTCCTCGTAAAGGAGACCCCAGAATCCTTCGGCGATATCCGCCTGAGGCCCGGAGACCACGCCGTCATCCGCGCGTTTGCTGCGGAACTGGATGCCTGAATTGCCGTTCTTGTACTTGACCTTCGCCTTCAGAACGAAATTTCCATAACGCTTCTCGGTCGCGAGAAACTCGTTCTTCTTGAGGTCGCCTTTGGTCCGACCGACGATCTCCCCGTCCTCTACGGCAAATAGTGACTTGTCCTCCGGAGTCACCCATCCGGCCAAGTCTTTCCCGTTAAAGAGCCGGCGGAACTGCTCCGACTCGTCCGCCCTTCCTTCTGGCAACGGCTGCCAACCCGCCAAACCGAGACAGGACAGACACAGCAAAACCACGCCTGCATTTCGAGTCGCGCACGTCATGGGTTGAACCTCTGTCAGCCAATCCACAGTCCGTTTCTCCAGCCTGGCCACCGTATTTATCGTACACGCCGCGACTTCCTTCGCGACGCGTACCGGCACGGTGCTCGATTCTGCCCGCGTCCGCGCCGCCGGTCAATCACCGAGTCTGCTGGCCGCGACTCGTTTTCTAACTTCTCTTTCGTGTCGTTTCGTCCGGCCTCGAACGGGTTGTCCATGAAGTCCAGATTTTTTCGTACCACTTTGAACAGCGTCTGCGGGGTTAATGGTCGAGGACATCGCATGATTCGTGAATGGATGAGGCTGAAAGCCGTGTCTGGACGTGATCTGAACACCGGAAAACCCGAAAAACGGCCTGCCCGTTTCGCTCGCCAGACCGGCTCTCGTTGCCGGCATCGAGACGCGCCGCGTTGCCGAAAAGCCTCACATGCTGATTATCGGAAACTCGAAACGGAGAGTCACCTTGATTTCCAGTCAGAAACGATAACATTAAGTTAAGATGCAGCTAACACGTTCATTTAAGAGCGACGAACCACCAATGTTACCCGTTGTCTTACTACAGTCTTGCAATCCAACCTGAGAAGTGTACTATCTTATTCGGACCAAGAACGCACCGCGAACGGTGCACATCACACGATTTGAGGTGCCTCTGGCGATGTTGTACGGGCTCGGACTCCCTTTTTTCGGGTTAACTTGCGCTTTCGATTGGAATGACATCCAGAAAGAGCGTGGCCCGATCGTGCGTGTGCGAACCGCTTTTGAACGCACGTTGCGATAACAATCATCCTGAAATGATCTTTAATGAGCGAAGATGGCTTGATTCAGTGAGACCAATTCGGACGCCCGCGCGGCTTTGCGCGTTGCCCGAGCGGTGTTAGGCGTCGCCAGGTGACATGGTCGCCCTTTGCGACGTTCACAACCGAAATCCAGGAAGCATTCCTAGTCCTGCCGTGATTCATGCGACTGCCGCGTTGTAGTCGCAAAAGACCGCCATCCGGACGGGAGAACCCGGAGCGCGGTGCGGAAGAGGAGTTCAAGCAACAGGGTCTGCTCAACTGAGACCAGCTCCTTGTTCCACCTGCATCGACGTCTTTCGTCGACCGCGGGAATGGTCTCGTCGTCGAGTTTTCGCAGCCAAAACTACTTTTGTTGAGGTTCCACATGAAGTTGCAACAGCGGGTTAGTCGCTCAGTCACTCGTCGGAGCCGGAAGCTCCAGCATAACCAGCCTTCAGTCGAGTTCGTCGAGCCCAGGGTGCTCATGGCCAGCGGCTTTATTCAGGGCTACGACCTCAACAACTTGGGGGTGGGGATCAGCGGGGCGACGATCCAGCTCGAGAACACCAGTACCAACTCATCCTCCGAAACCACGACCAACGGCAGCGGTTACTATGAGTTCAACAGCCTCGCTCCTGGCAACTATATCGTGACCGAGACAGCTTCGGGCTACGTCACGAACGGCGTCAATATCCAGACGACCATCAACCAGGCTTCCGAAGTCAATGTCGATGGCGCCGTCGGGATCAGCGTCACCGTCGAGAATCCCACGAGCGAGAATCTCACCTTTACTAACTATTACCTTGCCGGCGATGTGTACTACCAACTGAATTCAACTGTAAACAACCCGGCCGGCGTGGACGTTATCACAACCGAGAACTACGCAGGTGCGCTGGAAGCGACTCTCTACGACCCACCGGCCGCCGGCCAGACCGAATCGCCGATCGTCACATACTGTTCGGACCTGTCGAACGGGGCCTCATATGGCGCGAACTTCACGGTCACGCCTAGCCTGACTCCCAGCCTCACTCCCCAGACGCAAGGCTCGACCGCCACGACCCAGCCCGGCCTCGCCACGAACGTCGGGCTAATGGCGTACCTTTATAACACTTATGGGACGACGAAAACGCCGGCAACTCCACCGACCGATTTGGATAGTCCTGCCCCGACCTACACACAGAAATCAGCCGGCCTGCAGCTCGCGCTCTGGACACTCGAGTACAACCAGGACGCAGGCAGCTTGACGACTACGCCGACCGCGAACGACCCGTACTATGTCAGTGAGACCAACACGTCCTCGGCGATCATCGACGCGGCCAACGACTACCTCGCCGACGCAGCCAACAACGGGGCAAACGGCAATTCGCAGTATTTCTATTTCCTCGACAACAATACAGCCGCCGAAGAGACCCCGGGTCGCGACGCTGGTCAGAGTATGATGTGCACGGATCTAGTGAGCTTCACCAACGCGGTGCAGCCAACGGTCAGCGTGAGCACAGCGATCTATAACGCGTCGACCAATCAGCTCATCAGTGGTAACCAAGCGCTGGGCACGTCCGTCTACGACTCGGCGACAGTCAACGCGGCACCTTCTACGCCCACGGGCACGGTTACCTACTACTTCTACAACACGACGACACCAGTCTTTGGCACGACGGCACCGGTGAGCACGCAGACCGTCACTTTGGCCAACGGTGTCGTGCCAAACTCGTCGCCAACCGGGCCGCTGGCCGCCGGCGCTGACTCGTTCATCGCGTATTACAGCGGCAACGACGGCACTTCCACCGGAACAGTCGAGCCGTTGACGATCAATCAGGGCACGTCGAGCGTGAGCACGAAGATCTATGACTCCAGTGGCGGCGCAGTGACCGACACGCTGGGCGAGCAGGTGTACGACACGGCGACGGTGACGGGCAGTCCGGCAGCGTTCACGCCGAGCGGGACGGTGACGTACTACTTCTACAACACGTCGAGCCCAGTCTATAACACGACGACGCCTGTGAGCACGCAGCAGGTGACGCTCAATGCCGACGGTACCGTGCCGACGTCGGCGACGACGGCCGCATTGACGGCGGGGAGCGACGCGTTCATTGCGGTGTATAGCGGCGACAGCAATTACAGCGGATACGTGGGTTCGGTCGAGCCGTTGACGATCAACCAGGGCACCTCGAGCGTGAGCACGAAGATCTATGACTCCAGTGGCGGAGCGGTGACCAGCACGCTGGGTGAGGAGGTCTACGACACGGCGACGGTGACGGGTAGCCCTGCGGCATTCACGCCGGGTGGGACGGTGACGTACTACTTCTACAACACGTCGAGTCCAGTGTATGGCACGACGACGGCAGTGAGCACGCAGCAGGTGACGCTCAATTCCAACGGTACGGTGCCGAACTCGGCGACGACAGCCGCATTGATGACGGGCGGCGACGCGTTCATTGCAGTGTACAGCGGCGACAGCAATTACAGCGGATACGTGGGATCGGTCGAGCCGTTGACGGTGAACCAGGGCACCTCGAGCGTGAGCACGAAGATCTATGACTCCAGTGGCGGAGCGGTGACCAGCACGCTGGGTGAGGAGGTCTACGACACGGCGACGGTGACGGGTAGCCCTGCGGCATTCACGCCGAGTGGGACGGTGACGTACTACTTCTACAACACGTCGAGCCCAGTGTATGGCACGACGACGGCAGTGAGCACGCAGCAGGTGACGCTCAATTCCAACGGTACGGTGCCGAACTCGGCGACGACAGCCGCATTGATGACGGGCGGCGACGCGTTCATTGCAGTGTACAGCGGCGACAGCAATTACAGCGGATACGTGGGATCGGTCGAGCCGTTGACGGTGAACCAGGGCACCTCGAGCGTGAGCACGAAGATCTATGACTCCAGTGGCGGAGCGGTGACCAGCACGCTGGGTGAGGAGGTCTACGACACGGCGACGGTGACGGGTAGCCCTGCGGCATTCACGCCGAGTGGGACGGTGACGTACTATTTCTACAACACGTCGAGCCCAGTGTATGGCACGACGACGGCAGTGAGCACGCAGCAGGTGACGCTCAATGCCGACGGTACCGTGCCGACGTCGGCGACGACGGCCGCATTGACGGCGGGGAGCGACGCGTTCATTGCGGTGTATAGCGGCGACAGCAATTACAGCGGATACGTGGGATCGGTCGAGCCGTTGACGGTGAACCAGGGCACCTCGAGCGTGAGCACGAAGATCTATGACTCCAGTGGCGGCGCAGTGACCGACACGCTGGGCGAGCAGGTGTACGACACGGCGACGGTGACGGGCAGTCCGGCAGCGTTCACGCCGAGCGGGACGGTGACGTACTACTTCTACAACACGTCGAGCCCAGTCTATAACACGACGACGCCTGTGAGCACGCAGCAGGTGACGCTCAATGCCGACGGTACCGTGCCGACGTCGGCGACGACGGCCGCATTGACGGCGGGGAGCGACGCGTTCATTGCGGTGTATAGCGGCGACAGCAATTACAGCGGATACGTGGGTTCGGTCGAGCCGTTGACGGTGAACCAGGGCACCTCGAGCGTGAGCACGAAGATCTATGACTCCAGTGGCGGAGCGGTGACCAGCACGCTGGGTGAGGAGGTCTACGACACGGCGACGGTGACGGGTAGCCCTGCGGCATTCACGCCGAGTGGGACGGTGACGTACTACTTCTACAACACGTCGAGCCCAGTGTATGGCACGACGACGGCAGTGAGCACGCAGCAGGTGACGCTCAATTCCAACGGTACGGTGCCGAACTCGGCGACGACTGCGGAATTGATGGCGGGCAGCTATGCGTTCATTGGGGTGTACAGCGGCGACAGCAACTACAGCGGTTACGTGGGTTCGGTCGAGCCGTTGACGATCAACAAGCAACCGCCCGGCGGCGAGAACGGACAGGGACTCGCCGTGAGCACGATGATCTACGATTCGTCAGGCGGGGCGGTGACGGGCGCCTTGGGCGAGAAGGTGTATGACACGGCGACCGTGACCGTCACGCCGTTCACGCCGACGGGGACGTTCACTTACTACTTCTATAACACAGCGACCCCTGTCTATGGCACGACGGCACCCGTCAGCACGCAGACGGTGACGCTGACGATCACTGGGACGGTGCCGAATTCGGCGACGAGCCCAGCCCTCACGGCTGGGAGCTACTCGTTCATCGGTGTGTACAATGGCGACAGCAACTACAGCAGTCACACTGGCGCGGTTGAGCCATTGGCGATTAATAAGTGTTCATCGAGCGTGAGCACGACGATCCTGGATTGTGGTGGCGGAGCGGTGACCGACGCGCTGGGTGAGAAGGTGTACGACACGGCGACGGTGACGGGAACGCCGTTCACGCCGACAGGCACGGTGACGTACTACTTCTACAACACGTCGAGCCCTGTGTACGGCACGACGACGCCGGTGAGCACGCAGCAGGTGACGCTGACGGCCACTGGGGCGGTGCCGAACTCGGCGACAACCGCGGCACTCGCGGCGGGTGGTTACTCCTTCATTGGAGTGTACAGCGGTGACAGCAACTACAAGGGCTACCAGGGCGCGATCGAGCCGCTTTCGATAAGCAAGGCCAGTCCGTCCATCGCCACGACCCCGAGTCCGACCGTTTTCACGATCGGCACTTCGTGCGGTCCACTGACGGATTCCGCCACAATTTCCGGCGGCTTAAACCCGACCGGCACGATCACGTTCACTCTCTATGCCCCGGGTTCCACTAAGCCGGTAGACACAGAGACGGCCTCGGTCACGCGCGGTGATGGCACCTACACCACGCCCAAGGGCTACACGCTCCCCTCGAATCCCACGCCGGGCGTCTACCAGTGGGATGCCACGTATAGCGGCGATAGTGGCAACAACACCGCCATCGACTCCGGCAACACGTGGGAGCAGGTCGAGGTGGTCACACCGTGCTGCAACGTGTCGAATGTGTCGTTCTCGCTGACCAACAACGGCAAGACCTCAACCGTCAGCGACCTCGCGGGTAACACCCAGCAGGGTGAGACCGTGACCGCAAACTTCACGGTACCCGCGGGTGCCTACGACGAGCTCACGCTTGTGACGTATACAGCGCCTGAGGGCTTTTATGAAGCCGGCGACGCGAACCTGCAGGTTGTCTCGTCGGTTGCGACCGGCTTCTTCGGACCGGGCGCCCACACGCTCGGGCCCGTCACGATTCCCAACTCGTTCTACCAGATCGACTTCGTCTGCGGCAGCGTGATCACGACGCTTGGCCCCGAATCAACCAACCCCAACAACTTCTATCACGCTCAAAACCGCTTTATCAGCGGAGACAACGGCGGAGTGAACCCCGTTGGATCGCCTGAGCTCCAGATCACGGGCACGGTCTTCTGCGACGCGAACAACAGCGGCACCCAGGACTCCGGCGACGCGGGCATTGCCGGCGTGACCGTGACCTTGACCGGCACCGATGCCTATGGGAATTCCGTTTCGTACTCGACCACGACCAACAGCTCGGGTGTTTACACATTTGCCGGAATGCCCTTCAGCAACTCCTCCGGCTACACTGTGACGCCAACCGTCCCGTCAGGCTACGACGCTGGAATCGCCACGGCCGGCAAGGTCAACGGGACGACCGACGGCACGGCCAGCTCAAGTCCCGAGTCGGTCGGTACCGTCTTGATGTCCAGTAGCACCCAAACGAACGGTGCCGGCTACAACTTCGGCGTCTGGATGCCCGTCGGTATATCGGGAGAGGTGTACAACGACGTAAATGGCGACTGCAAGCTGGAGAGCGGTGACACGGGCCTGAACGGCGTGACCATAACGCTCTACAACAGCAGCGGTACCAAGGTCACTTCCACAACGACCAGCGGTTCCGGCTCGAGCGCGGGAGCCTACAGCTTCTCGAACCTGGCACCCGGCACGTACAGCGTGGTTGAGACGATCCTCAACAACTATCTGGCCACCGGGAGCGATGTCGGAACGGTCGGCGGCACTGCCGATGGCACGTCGGTAGGCGCGACCACGATCGGCTCGATCGCCCTGAAGTCGTGCCAATCGGGCGTCAACTACGACTTTGGTGAAAACCAGGCGAATTGCAGCATCTCCGGCAAGGTGTTCTGCGACAATCAGAACAACTGCAACAGCAACCAGGCTGGCCTCGGCGGAGTGACCGTCACGTGCTACAACAGCAGTGGCAAGGCCGTATGCACCACGACGTCGAACAGTTCCGGCGCTTATACCTTCACGGGCCTCGCGCCGGGAAGTTACACGTGCGTGCAAACCGTGCTCGGCGGCTATAACGCCACTGGCTGCGATATCGGTTCAGCCGGCGGCACCTCGCCGAGCAGCACGAAGATCGCCGGGATCGTTGCGACCTCGGGTGGCTCCTGCACCGGCTACGACTTCGGGCAAAGGAGGGGTTGAGCGAGTCTGGCCTGACCAAAGTGGGCCGATATTGCGACCGGGTCTGTCTGACCGCGAATCAACGGATGACGGAATAGCAATGTCGGTCTCAAAGTCCGCGACCAGGGGCAAGGAAATCCTTGCCCCTCGTCATTTCGAATCGAACCAGATCACGCTTCAGTCTGGCAACGAAACCCGGTGAGCAACCCCTTTGGTGCTAACCGACTGTTCGCGATTTCCGGACTGCGAGGCTCCCGCCGAGCCGCGACGGCGTTCGCCTCACCTCGGGCCGCCGTGTCCCAGAGTTGCGAAAACCCATTTTTTAGGACAGCCGCCTTCCGCGGTCATTTCCAGAGACAGCGGAGGGCGGCTGTCCTTCCTGCACTCCCATTCGGATGACCGCAGCGCAATTCACGCCCACAGCGACCACGCCCCGGTTGCCAGCACGGCGATGGCGATCAAACCGTTCGTCACGCCGTGGGCGACCACGGCATCGGTCAGTTCGCCGCGGCGATGGTACGCCCAGGCGTATGCCATCCCCGCAAGCGTCCCGGCGAACCAGCGGCCATGCAGCACGCCGAAGAGCAGCGACGACACCAGGAACGAAAACCATGTCAGCCGTCCGGGCGGCACCGCACGGAAATCGGATGAGATCAGCCGGCGAGTCAGGTAGCCACGGAATGCCAGCTCCTCGGCCAGAGGCACCATGATCACAGAGCCCACAACTCGGAAGAACACCCAGGTGATCGCCCAACCTTGCGGCATGGACTCGAGCGCCGAACGAATGGGGCTCCCGCTCACGGATGTCGCACTCGCGCCATAACGCTCGAGGGCCATCCAGAACGCAAAGACCCCGCACCCGATGGCCACAGCGGCCCATGAACACTTCAAACGCAACTCATTGTAGTAATTGCGATACGCGGCAATCACAACCCCGACCGCGATGACCCGAACGGGGTAATAGCGATCGAGCCCTGGCGAAAACGTGACCGCAATCATCGACGTCGCGATCAGGGTCATGGCCGGTACCAGGTATGCCGCATCGAAAGTTGCGCCAGGATTTCGAGGCTCGGTCGACACTCTCGAGAAAAACGACAGCCGATGAGCAATCGCGATCAAACCCAGACCGAGCAGGAGGAATAGAACCCAGCCCGCAAGCGAATGGAACCCGCCGATTGCAAGGTCGGGATAGCCCCACGTTCCCAAGCACACCAGCGCCGTGATGCGAAACGCGTTAGCCAGCCACGCCAGGCCAATCGCCAGCGGCAAGAGCACGAATGCTCTCGGGAAGCGGAAGTCACGACGCAAAGCCCAAAGGGCGACAGCAATCAAGCCGCCCATGAGTCCCATGCCCTCGTATCCGGAACACCCAGGCGAAATCTCGACATGGAACGACGGAGTGCCGATAGAGTTTCTCTCCGGCTTGCACACCACGTCGGCAAAGATCAGGCTCAACATCCCACGCACGACCTGTAGCGTCGCCTTCGAGAGCGGCTTCCACTGATCGGTCGCCAGCTCACCTACCCCGCAAGCGGCCAACCCGAGCACCAACCCGACGAATACGCGCGGCAGGCTTTGTTTGATTATTCGGATCCAGACATCGGCGGGCAGCACGGCGATGGCCCAAAAGACCAGGGTCGCCGTTCCGCTGGCGAGCCAAGCTGCGAAGACTGCCCAGTCGACGAAATAGGCTGGCTCGGTACGCTCGAGGACAGGACCGCTTGTCCTGAAGAAACAAAGGAAAGCCGCCAGATTAGCAAGAATCAGCAGAAAAAGGCGGGAAGACCGCACTAGAGGCGGTGACCCCCGCGTTAATTCGCGGTACCACTTCGGGCCGGCAATGATCAAAACCGCAAGCGCAACCGCGAACCCCACTCGTGAGAGTTTTCCGGTGTACCTCACCAGCCCGTGCCACGGGCGCGTCTCAGAAACCTCGGCGGCGTCGTACCGCACGCTGATCGCGAAAAACTCCGCAATCAACAGCACAGTCAGGGCGACCCAACGCCGGAAAGGAAGCGTTCGACGAGTGGTGGACTCCGAATCGCGGTTCATGAATTGATATGATGCGAAAACCCCTGCCTGATGGCGCAATGCGATCAGCGCATGCCGTCAGGCAGGGGAAAGGAGTGATCCCGCGTAGGACCATGAATCGGGCCGGAGAGGGCGGGTGTGCTTACTTGCTGCGTCGCCGACCAGCGATGAGCAGAAGGCCGCTCGAGAGCAGGGCCAAGGCGCCCGTCGCCAGGCCCGGATCCATTTCCGGAACAGGCACCGCGAACGCCGGAGCCGAGAACGCACTCAGAACCAGCACGAAGCCAACGCTCCAGGAAACCGCCGAAATCATCTTCCGAGGACCGAATTTCATCGTCACAACCTCCTTCAAAAGTGAACTAATCCGCAGCACAATGCCGCGCATATACACGTGGAAAATCCGTGCGACCACACTTTATCGCATCCGTGTTGTCATGGTCAAGCTTCTGACACAGATGCGAACAGAGCGTGGTTAAAATGAAACAATTTGAACGGTGATCGCCGCGGCATCACCTTCGCCTTTTCATATTCACGCCTCAGGCGCGTTCAGGGGTGTGCCGGCCCCACTGGAGGTGGTGATTGGTGTGGAGTCGTATCACTTGTGACGGTCCTTCGACCGTCGAGCGAAACGAGTGGAACAGCCGCCGGAAGACCCACGTTCGGCAAACCCACAGCCTGTGGAGAAGCGCCTGCTGCGATCTGATCGGCTGCAAGCCCGCACTCGTCGATCCGTCTGCTTCGCTCGCGATGCTCGTACCGCAGCCTCGCAACCAAGCTGTAAAACCCGTGGCCCCACCGGGCGGCGTGCTCCCAGGTGTCTTGCCCTAGCCCGAAATGCGCCGCGCAAGCAGAAGGGTCGATCGCCCGAGGCAGAGTATCGGCTGGCCAACCAAAGCCATGTCGCGCTCCAATCGCCTGCACAACCGCTTGCGCACGCGCGATCTGTCCGCGAAGCGACGGATGCATCGCATCCTGGAACAGTTCGTCGTCGAGCAGGCCGTTGCGGCCGATCGCGTGGAAGTAAGACTGACCGTCAACTAAGGTGCAGTCGTGCCGCGACGCCACGTCGCGGTAGACCTCCTGGAAAGCGCTCTGGCAGCGCATCGGATATCCGTCCAGATCCCGGGCCTGAATGAAATGACGGTACGATTCCTCCCACTCCCCGGCTTGCCGCAGCAACTTTGCCACGCGGTAATGCGTTTCGGCGAAGCCGGGTTCGCGGACCAGCAGCTCGCGGTATTCTCTCAAGCTCGTGATGGAATCAATTTCCTCGAGCCGGCGTGCCTCGAGAAATGCGCGACGGAACGCCTCGCGCTTTTGCAGCGATGTCCGTGCCGGCAGATAGGACCGGTTCGGCTCGAAATCCGCGTCATTTCCCGGGGGCGAAATGAGCACCGGCAAGGCCCCCAGCCGGCTCGCATACGAGACGATCGCTTCGAGCGCGTCTCGAAAATCCAGCAGAATCCGTGAGTATTCCTCGGTTGTGAAGACCGGCACGTCGACCAAGCCTCGCTCGATGAGTGGCGGAGGCAGGGCAATCCGGCATCGATCGGCCGACCGACGGATCAGCCCGCAAATGGGTGAGAGGCGCTCAGCCTTTTCGACGAAATGCTCCCATGCGCTCGGTCGCTGATCGAGGAAATAGTACGGCACATCCTGGAAGGCGAAGAACCGCGACGAAAACTCGTTGTGTCCGCAGTAAACGATCAGGATCTCCGGCCGTCGCTCGAGTCTCCCCAGTGCCGCAAGCTGATTTTCCAGGGTGTCACCCGAGTGCGCCAGGATGGCGAGGCGAACCCTCAAGCCTGTGATCGCATCCTCGAGCTGCCATTTGACAAGCGCGCCGATGGAGAGCCACCTTTGAAAAGGCACTCCCTCCGCGCTCGACTCGCCCAGAACGACAAGGTCGATTTCCCTGCTTACTGTTTGATCGGTGAACTGCTCGCGCAGGCCAACCGGCGCGCGCGCGGGGGCAATCGCCCCGCGGCGCTCGCGTGAGGAACGACAGCGTCGCCCCGCTCGGGCAAAACCGGCATATACGCGCCTTGTTTCTGTCGAACGAGTACCACGGCCTCGCCCGCCAGCAGGGCGACTAGCAGCGAGGCCCCGCACAGCAGCCAGCGACCGACCCGCCGGGGCGTCCGGCCCCGGCGTCTGCCCGCCAGGCAGACGATCGAAAGCACGGAAACGACGAGCACGCTCGAAAGCAGGGTCAACCCGTACGCGATTTCGACGCCAATCAAAAAAAACAGCTCACCGCGCCAGAAGACCGAAAGCGGAATTTCTCGCAGAATCCGGAACCAGTCGAGAAAGAACAGTGGCAGCACGAGAGCAAGGATCATCAACAACAACGCCAACTTTCCGCGTCCGATCCTTGCTCGCAGCCGAATCCACCCGGGCATCGCACTGGCCTCGATACGCGCTGTTCCTCGCAGTTGTAACGCAATCAAACCTTCACCCGCGAGGATACATCGACCACGCGGCCGGAGCGAGACTCGGGCCTCCGCAAACTATGCAGCCGGCCCGAAAGCGTTCTATGGTAACTAGGACGGTGCCGGTCATTCTTTTCACGTCGATCAAGAAAACCAGAGGATCTCCACGAGTGTCTCATTCCCGCGAACGTAGAGATTCGCCTCGCTGCAACGTGGTGGAAAACCAATCCCGCCTTGAGTTTGCGGTGCCGGAGGGCAGGCGCAGGGTCGAGGCGAAGATGGTCAACATCAGTCGGGGCGGTGCCTTGCTCCTCACCAGGAATCCTCCGGACTGCCATGCCCCCGTTTGGATTCGAATCGAAAGTCCCGTGAAAACCGATTGGGCCGAAGCCACTACGGTGCGCCACGGCCGCAATAACGAGGAAGTCGGCGTCCAGTTCCCGCACGGCTGTCCCGACGACTTGCTCCTGGCGGGGACGATCGGTATCGACCTGGTCTCGATGTTCGTCGATCCGGCGCGCCTCGCGTCCAATTTCGATTAGCTAAAGATAGCCGTTGGCGATATTTGCGTAGATTGCGCCAGGTAGGATTCGAACCTACAACCTTCGGATTCGAAGTCCGCGACTCTATCCGTTGAGCTACTGGCGCGTTGGGAGGCCGGTCGCAACTCGGTCGGGCCGATTCGATCGTGGCGGGTCACGTCCTCGCCGCGTTCAACCTCGGGTCCGCCGTGCTGTAGAATACAACTATAACGCCGGAGGGGGGCTGAGCAAGCCCCGCGGCGTAACGACTCGCCGAGCGAATGACCGCTCGTGCCGATTGCTTGACGCTACGGCCCCCGAAACGCTAGCGTGAACTGCTTCGTTCGGCCAGAATGGTTGGGACCGGTCCACCTGGTCTACTGGCCCATCGCCCGCAACGCTCTTCCGGAGTTTCCATGCCGAAGACGCCCACAATATCTTTTGTCAGCCTCGGGTGTTCGAAGAATCTCGTCGATTCCGAGCGGATGCTCGGATTGCTCGCTCAGGGCCGTTACACAATCGTGCCCGAATCCGATCCGGCTGACCTCGTGATCGTCAATACTTGCGGCTTCATCGAAACCGCACGCCGGGAATCGATCGGCGTCATCGAGGAACTGATCGACCGCAAGCGGCTGGGCCACGTCAAGGGCGTCGTCGTCGCCGGCTGCCTTGCCGAGCGAGAGAAGGACACGCTGCTCGAGCGATTTCCCGATGTCGACGACGTCGTGGGCGTGTTCGGCCGCGAAGAGATCGTTCGGGTTGCAGATCGGTTGCTCGGGGGGCTTTCGGAGCAGCGAGGGCTCTTCCGCCCGGCGCCGGTCCAGGCGCAGGACGACAGGGCACGGCTGCGTATCACCCCCAGGCACCTTGCTTATCTGAAGGTCTCTGAAGGCTGTGATCGCAATTGTACGTTTTGTGCCATCCCGTTCATGCGCGGCAAGCATGTGACCAAGCCGATCGAGATGGTCGTGGCCGAAGCACAAGAGCTCGCCGCAGACGGCGTGCGCGAGCTGATCCTGGTCGCTCAGGATATGACTTACTATGGCCTCGACCTTTACGGCCGGCCTCGCCTCGCCGACCTGCTCAAGGAGCTCGAGCAGGTTGAGGGCATCGAGTGGCTTCGGATCCTCTACTGTTATCCCCAGTATTTCACCGATGAGCTTTACGACTTTCTCGCCGGCTCGAAAAAGATCATCCCTTATCTCGATATGCCCCTCCAGCATATCAACGACCGCATGCTCAAGATGATGAATCGCCGGCACACGAAAGCGGAAAGCGAGGCGATCATCTCCAGGTTGAGAGCGACGATTCCCCGGCTCGTCCTGCGCACGACGTTTATCGTTGGTTTTCCCGGCGAAACCGAGGCGGAAATCGACGAGCTCGTCGGTTTTATCGAGGCGACCAGGTTCGAGCGTCTCGGTGTTTTCCCCTATTCATTCGAGAGCGACACCCCGGCCGCGAGGCTCGCCGGCCACCTGCCGGAGGCGGTCGTCTTGGAGCGCCGAGACCGCGTCATGGCTGCCCAGCAGCCAATCGCCTTCCAGTTCAATCAGAGTTTGGTCGACAGGAAGCTCGATGTCTTGATCGACGCGCCGGCGCCCGAAGGGCGGCACCTCTGGCTGGGCCGAACCTACGCCGACGCCCCCGATGTCGACGGGCTCACCCGGGTGCGGGGCAGCGACTTGCGAACCGGCGATCTTGTCAGTTGCAAGATCGTCGCCGCCGAGGGCTATGACCTGGTCGCGCGTCCGGTCGCACCCGCAAGCTCCAATCGGCGAAAAGCTCGGCCCAAACCACGCCGGCGACCACCCCCCGGCCGGCTCGCCGTGATCGATCAACCGTGAACCAAGTTTTCCCTCGTGGCTCGCCCGCTCCGCGGCCACTCTGGAGCAACGGATTGACTCTGCGAGCACACGACTTCTCATGAGTGAATCCCAACCTCGCTCCGCCATGATCGAAGCCGCGCCACGCGGGTTCTGGAACGTTCCGAACACGCTCACCGTAAGCCGCCTCGTGCTGGCACTCTTCGTCTTCGCGCTCATCGCCAACGAGTTTTATCTCTCTGCACTCGTGATCTTCACGATCGCCGCGGTTACCGACGCGCTGGACGGCTACTTCGCCCGTCTCCTCAAACAAGATACGCCGCTTGGGCGTCAGCTCGATCCACTCATCGACAAGGTCATCGTCGCGGGCTGCTACATCTACCTGGCAGCCATGCCGGACACCGGCGTCAAGCCCTGGATGGTCACGGCAATCATCGTCAGGGAGCTGCTCATTCAAGGACTGCGCAGCCACCTCGAAGGGCGCGGGCAGCCGTTCGGGGCCAGGATGGCGGGCAAGCTCAAGACGGTCTGCCAGTGTCTTTCGATCGGTTTGATCTTGTTCTGTCTCACGCTGTTGCCTTCAAAACCGCCGGCCATCTGGTGGCTTCGCGACGGGCTCACGTGGCTCGCCGTGTTCCTCACGATCTACAGCGGCTTGACCTATGCCTGGATTGCGCTGCCGAGTTTCCGCGGCGATACTTGACGTGCTGCTCTAGCCTCTTTCAGATCGACTACCTTATTCGGGGCCCAATTTGATGGCGTGGCTCGAAGCCCTTGTCCTCGGCCTGGTTCAGGGAATCACCGAGTTTCTACCCGTATCGAGCGACGGCCATCTCCTGTTGACTCAGAGTTTCTTTGCCTGGCTCACCGGTCAGAGTCGCACGGGCAAAGAAAACCTCTTCTTCGACATTATTCTGCACCTCGGCACGACCGCCGCGATTCTCGTTTACCACCGCAAATTGATCGTTCGGGGCTTGAGTGGGCTCTCTGGCGCTTCGGATGTCTCGCCCGGCTTCCAGCGAGCTCAGGTTGTCCATCTTGGAGTTCTCGCCGCGGTGGCAACCGCGCCACTGGTGCCGTTTGCTCTCTACTTGAAGAAGCCGCTCGAGAAAACGTTCGAGGGCACGACTTGGGCTGGCTGTGGATTCCTGGTCACGGCTGCGGTGCTGGGTGTCACCGCTTGGATCGGACGCCGGGATGGAGCCAGGGGGCCGTCGAACACGCACTGGTGGCATGCCCTTGTGATCGGAATCGCCCAGTTGTTCGCCCCGCTGCCCGGGGTTAGCCGCAGTGGCGTAACGATCGCGACCGCGCTGGCTCTCGGCTTTTCGCGCACCTGGGCCGTCGGTTTCAGCCTCCTCATCGCCGTGCCGGCAGTACTCGGCGCCGTCGTGCTCGCGCTCAAGGACTTGAAACCGTCGATGCTGACGTTCGATCGCGTCGGCCCGGCCCTCGCTGGCACCCTGGTGGCGGGGGTCGTGGGTTATTTTGCGATCATCTTGCTAACCCGAGTCGTTCGTTCCGGCCGGATCTGGTGCTTCTCTCTCTATCTTGTCTTGCTGGCACTCGTTGTCCTATCGATGGCGGCGCGCGGCTGAGTCTCGTCGCAAGCTCATTTGTTCGATGTGAGATGCTGCGCGCATAGACTTGCCACTGCTTCTGGAGCTCCGCGAAACCACCGATGCGGTAGACTTCACGCAGGGCCGCCTCGGCTCCTTTGCTGCCTGACTCCCGTACGAATTGAATCATTTGTGCGGGTGTACCTTGCTCCACCAGGAATCGTGTGAATGAAACGCTCTGAGCGTAGTAAAGGCTCCAATCCTTGGCTTCGGGCATATCGGTCGTCATGAGCTGGCGCAACTCGAAAACCTGGCCGGATGTGAGCGCTTCTCGCAGGTCGTTCATCCGCAGGGCTTGTTCGGTCTCCGGCTCGGCGAGCACGGCAATGCCTTCGTCAGCCCACCGCGGGATTTGCTGGACCGCGAACAGATCCGCCACAACAACGTGAGTGACCTCGTGCGGCAGAATCGCGGTCACGAGCGCGGTCTGATCGGCCCGCAAGTGAACTTTCCGGGTCGTGATCTGCTTTCCGTCGCTTTCGATGGTCGAGAACCCTGGCGACGATTCGGGCTGGCCGGTTGCCTTGGCGAACGCTTTCCCGTTGGGATACAGATAAATCTCGCAGCGCGCCGGCCACCCTGCTTGCGAAGCCGAGGTTCCCCATCGCTTGGCCTGGGCAGCGCGGACCGACTCCGCTGCCTCGGCCGCTGACTCCGCGAGACGGGCATCGGCATGAAAGACCAGGAAGTTCGGAGTCTCGTGCACCTGCCACTCGCCGTTCCACGCGGTCGCCGCCGGGGATGGCGATGGATCGGCGGGTCCCGGCTCCTTCGAGCCCGATGCATTCGCGCGAGACTTGCCGAAAAGCCGAGGAAATCGCCGCGTCTCTCCCTGGTCCTCTTCGGGCGCCGACCCACGAACCACGAGGTTGTCACTCTTCGGTTGCGTCCGGCTCCGGCTTCGCGCCTCGACCAGGCGATTTCGCAGGTATTCCCCGTACCAGAGTTTCGGAGCCAGTCGTTGAATGCTCTGGATTTCGGCTTCGATTTCGCGCCATTCCGCATCCGACTGCGGCCGGGCGTTCATCCGGGTCGCGACGGTGACCATGCGGCAATAAGCCCAGTGGTTGGTGCGATTGGCCGGCAGACGATTCTCGCGCGCGAGCGCGGCGTAGCATTGCCCGGCCTCGTCATACTGTTTCATTGTGAAGAGTCGATCGCCGTCGCCCAGACTGCGCAGTAGGCGCCACTCGTCCTTCTGTGCCTGGCTCGCTCAACGATCGAACGGAAGACCCCGGCTTGGCAACAACCGGTGGCTCGGAGAGAACCGCCGGCTCAGGAAGAGCACGACCCGATGCGGCCTGTTTCGCCGCGGGAATCGCAGTCTTCTCCATATCGCGTTGGCGATCTTTGTCGGGCCGCTGCGACGAGAGGTCATTCCCCGGCGCGGGCAATCGGAGCTTCTCCGCGGCCTTGACGCTCGGGTTCGCCGGTCGTGCCTCTTCGCGAGCGGGTGGTTTTCTGTTCAAGATCGCCAGGTTGTCGCGATAGTGGGCCGCTTCCCGGGTACGCCCGGCTGTTTCAGCCTGCCGGGCCAGCGCTTCGTATGACTGCCTGAGCACGGCGAGGATCGCGGGTCGCTCCCGTGCGGGAGCCTCGATGAGCAGGTCTTCCAGAAGCGTTGCGGCCGAGCCAAAGTCCTTGGCGTCGATGAGCCGCCGCGCGCGGTCGACCGTATCGGTAACTGCGCTAGTGCCGTCTCCCCCTCGTGCCAAGGAAGCTAGCAGGAGGCATAGACATACTGTCACCGTGGTAGCAGCCTGACGCATGACGGTCCGTGTCCTGTCGGGCTGAAGGTTGGGCTGGCAGAAAGCTCTCCACTCCCGTTATTTCGGGTGCGGAGTATGCTCGCAATCCCCGCGAGCGTCAACCTGAACCGCACTTGCGATCAGGCCGTAGTGTATGTTGTTACAGACAAACAATTTAAATTCCAGATTCGCGGCCATCCGTCGAGTCTGCCCGGTTCGCCGCTTCACTGCTGTTGGGTTGTTGGTGGGTTTCCGACGCCTTTGCGGCGAATTGTTCGTTGGATTGGTGCCAGGTGCAGCCCGGGGCGAGTCCCGGTTTCGGATGCTGCCGGCGACTCTGGTTTGGAAAGGCCCAGCAATGGCGCTGCCTCGACCTGGAACCGGTACAGTTCTTCGTTCCCCGGTAACGACCGGTGGAACGATTCAACGGCCTTGTCGTACCAGAGGCGGGCTTCTGCCGGCCTTCCCAGCTTGAGCTCGACCATCGCCAGGAAAAACCAATCGAAACTATCGCCGTTCCTGCGGAGCGACATCGATTGGGTGAGGGCACCTTTTGCGGCCTCCCACTCGCCGGCGCGGTAGTGGGCCGCGCCGAGCGTATTCCAGTAATTCCCCTCCTCGGGCTGCAGCACGGTAGCGCGGCGCGCGTGCCGGACCGCTTCCCGCCCGTCTCGAATGCTGACGTCGGCACACGTTGCCTCCAGCCAGGCCAGATTGTTATGGGCGGTCGCGACCAGTTCCCGCCGGCGATCCTCGAGCGGTGCGTCATCGGCGAGCGAATCGATCGACTCGATGGTTTCCCCATACCGATTCCTGGCTTCCCAGAAACGGCCCTGTTGGGCAGCCTTGATCGCAGCCGCGAGCCTCTGCCCGATGTCTGCTAACCGCTTCTCCTCCGCAGTCGGCTCATGACCCACCGTCGGACTGTATCGCCGACCGCCGAACTGCTCCGTATCGCTGTTGAGAATGAAGTTACGCACGAGCGTCGAGTTGTTGAGCACCTCGAGGTACGTGGACCAGACTGGCAGCCGGATCACAACGAACAGGTATCCAATCGCCATATAGAGGGCCATACGCCCGCACCGCGCTCGTCGGGCTCTCTCCGCTTTGGTGTCCGGGTCATGCGGGTCTCCGCGCAAACCCGGTATGAGCAGAATCGCCCGGATCGCGGTCGCCAGCTCGAGCGTCAGTTGAATCGCTCCCAGACTGCCTAATGCAAAGTCCGACGCGTTGGGTCTCAGGAACGCACGCCTCGTCAAGTGAAATGAGCCGACCATGCCGCCATAGATTTGGGCATGGCCCCACTGTACCCACAATTCAACCATTCCACCGATCGAAAGCACGAAAAAAGTCGCCGCGGCCGCTGGCAGAAGCTGCGGCCATCGAGCCCGCCGCAGCGCGATTGCCAGCAGTAGTGGCCATGCCGAGCTGATTGCCACGACCGGATGAATCTCTTCGGCCATCCTGGCGAACGTCCGCATCGACAGCGGCTCGATGCGCGCGGCGTCGGCGAAGGCGTTCGCGGTGTCGGCAAGCATGCAGACGAGGCGGACGGTGCCCAGAACCATCATCCAGGAGCTCAAGCTGATCAGCCGCTCGATCGAAGCAGTCGTGACCTGGTCGTTCGGCTGCCCGGGCGAAAACCGTCGATCAAGCTCCATCGTTGGATGAGAAGTCATGGATCGCTCCTGGGCTCGCGTCGAATTCCATGCACCGTCGGTACCTTCCCGGCTGATTGAGGCGAGCCCCAGTGTCTTCGCGGGTGGGTGCACACGGTGCAGTTGAGCCTTGGCTGTTCGGCGGAATACCTTCTTTATACCTGGTTTGCGTCCGAGTTCAATCGCATCGCGGCCGGCCGGCTGCTACCTTGCTATGATAAGAGTGGTGTCTCGGCAGGATTCAGTTCGGGCCAAAACCGGGCTGGAACCGAGATCTCATCTGGCGGGCCACATACGAAAGTACAGCTTGGATCATGGCACCCGAATCCAAACAGGAGACCCTCGGTACTCCACCCGCGACGGATGATTGCCCTGACAGACTCACCCCAGCGCGCCCTTCGCGCAGACAATTCCGCGGGTTCGCCTCACTCGCTGTGATCGGTCTCCTCGGCGTCGCCGGCGCGCACCACTGGCTCGGCCGGTCCGCCCCCGATATCGACGCGATCTGGGCGCAAGCCGAGGCGGATTTCATGGCCGGACGCCTCGACCGCGTCCAGACCGCCTTGCAGAGGCTGGGCCGCCTTCGAACACCCTCGCCGCTCGACTACATGCTCAGGGCGCAGTACGCGGCCGCATCTAAGAAGCCGGATGAAGCACTTGCCGAGCTGGCACACGTGCCCGACGACCATTTCATGGCACCCCAGGCCCGACTTCTCGCCGGACAGATCGAATTGCGCCGTGACCGCGTCCGCTTCGCCGAGGCTTTCTTTCAAGCCGCCCTGGCTCTCAATCCAAAGGTCGTTCAGGCGCGTCGCGAGCTGATCTACATTTATGGCATGCAACTGCGCCGGCCTGAGTCGAGCGCACAGTTCCTCGCCCTCTCGGGCCTCGTCCCGCTCTCGTTCGACAACGTATTCCACTGGTGCCTGCTGCGCAACAATAGATGGGAGCCCGGCGAAGCGATCGCCTCCCTCGTTCGCTATGTCGCGGCTGACCCGCTTGACCGCTGGTCCCGGCTGGCGCTGGCCGAAAACCAGCGAAGAATGGGCCAGTACGATACCGCCGAGTCGGTGCTTGATTGCCTCGAGCCCGCTGATTCCGCTGCGGCTGCCGTTCGAGTTCGCATCGCCATCGATCGCCAGGACCACAATCGCGCAGAGCATTTGCTCGCGGCGGCGCAGAGCAACGACCCCGCCTTGGCCCTGCTCCGCGGCAAGTTGGCCTTGTCGAAACACGATGCGCAAGCTGCCTGGCGCCACTTCCAGATCGCGTTCAAATCCGATCCCGATGACCACGAGACTCTGTTCGGGCTCGTCTGCGCGCTCGAACTGGCGGGCCGGTCCCAAGCTGCCCTCCCGTTTCGTGAGCTCGCTCGAAAGCTGGAGCGACTCAACACGCTCGTTCATCGCGCAGCAGCTCCCACGGCACGGGATGACCTGAGTCTCCTTCGCGACCTGGGCACAGCCTGCGCCGCATTGAACCTTGACCCCCAGGCCCGCGCCTGGTACCAGCTCGCCATCGCGCTCGACCCCCTCGACACTGAAGCGCAACAAGCCATTCATCGACTCCTCGACCCAGCGCGCGCAACCCGCCCGGATCCCCCGTTTCTGCCGGAGTCCATCTCCCCGGCCCCAGAACATTGACGGGTCATTCCTGCTGTTCCATGAGGGCGCCGCCGCGATCAAGCTCAAAGCCCTCCAGACGCCGTTTCGCGCCACTGGCGCTGCGTGCGGTCCCCGCAAAGTCGCTTGCGAGAACCGCTCGACGCCGCTGAAGCGCCTGCCCGATCGACTGTTCGTGACGAATTGCCTCAGCGATTCAGCCAGATCGCCGGCGCATTCGAACCGCCGCGATGGGTCGCGCGCCATCGCCCTCGTGATGACCGCTTCGAGCTCCTCCGGAAATTCGGGATCAATTCGCCGGACCGGCTTCGGCTCTACGGTCGCGAGATAAGGAGCGACACTCGGTCCGGAGACATGCGCGGGAACCCGGAACGGCTTCTCGAGCAAGAGCGCCTCGAAAAGCGTCACACCCATCGAGTAGATGTCACACTTGATCTCATCGGCGGCGTTTAGCAGAAGCCGCTCGGGTGCCATGTAGATCGGTGTTCCGGCCCCATCGCGCATCTGATCGGGAGTCGCGACGTCAAGATCACGCCCCAGGCCGAAGTCGCACAGATAAACGCCGGCTGCCGATTGCCTCTCGAGCAGCAGGTTTGCCGGCTTGACGTCGCGGTGGACGATACGCTGCTGGTGGGCCAAGGCCAGTGCACCGGCCGCCTCGGCGATCGCCCGGGCGATCGCCTCGAGATAATCGGCTCGATCCATGCTCACAAACGGATGAAATCGCTCTGTCTCCTCGCCGGAATGATATGCCAGCCGCCACTTGATCACATCCCGAAGCGACGTACATTCCACGAACGGCATCGCCATGCAGTGGAACCCTTCGATCTCGCACAACTCGCTCGCCGCCAGCAGCGACGGTCCGTTGAGCCTCGGCCCGCGCAGGGCCTCGCGGCGAAACTGGGCCGTTCGAGCCGGATTATGCGCCAGCTCGGGCTTGAGTACCTTGAGTGCCAGCAGCTCGCCGCTGCCGCCGGCGCGCCGAGTTTTCCAGACCTCGCCCTGCCCTCCCTGCCCCAATCGCTCGAGCAGCTCAAATGGCCCGAGCCGGCGTCCCGGCTTGAGGCTCATCGTCTGGCCGGGCGTTTCCCTCAACCGCCCAGTCTCCCGCTCGCTGTCGCCTTGCGATCGGGCGGGCGTGCGGACCGGCGTGATCGTCTCTTCGCGACACGGCCAGCTAGAATCCGGCCCCCCTGCCCCGTCGCCGCGCAATCCGCGCCGGTTGTGGTCGATGACCCTCATCATTCTCGACAGTCTGTCCGCGATCAGGAATTCCATTGGCTTTTTTCTTACGCGAGGAACCAGGGGCGCCGCACTTTGCCCGATCGAGTGCCGGCTGTAGCGTGCCTCCACCATCCAGGCGCGTCAGGATCGGCCGGGTTTTTCACTAACTCAAGGCTAGGCCCGAGAACGACCACCGTCGGCTTTCAGCACCCATTGGGGAGAAGAATCAACACAGGCCAACAGCACCGCAGGCCTGCCAACCTGCCGGCTCAAAGCCCGTCTTCAACCCCCTCCGGCCAGGTGTCGCGTGGTTCGTAACCAAGCAGCTCTCGCGCCGGCCCCGGGTCGTAAATCACCCGCCCAGCCGGCCGGCTCATCGCGTACACGACTTCAAACCGTCCGTTGAGTTCGGCTTCAACCGCGCACGCGAAGAACCGCCCTGCATCGCCAGGGCTGAAGTAGACGTCGGGCCCCCACTCGGTTTGCCCCAGCTCCTCGACTTGCGCCGGTCGCGCGGGCACCAGCCCAGCCGGACGGCGAGCACTGTGATACCGTACTGCGCCGCGATCGCTCGACCTGCGGCCTCCTGAAACAACTTCGTCGCCGCGTACCAGCCCCGCGGGCTCGGCGGCGCGTCGGCTTTGACCGGGACCGGACCGGTGAATCGCTGCCACCACACAACTTGCCCGCTGCTGGCCAGCACCATCTTGCGCACGCCCGCCAGCCGTGCCTCTTCCAGAACATGGTAGGCCCCGACGAGGTTGTTGGGCAGCAGCTTTTCGAGGAAATCGTCGTCATCAGGCGTCGCGGCAAGATGAATGAGAACGTCGATCCCCTGCACCGCCCTGCGCACGGTTTCCCGGTCGGTGATGCTCCCGACGACGACGTCGTCTGTCCCGCGGGCACTGACCACGTCAAATGCCCGCACTCGAAAACCACGGCCGGCCAGCTCACGCACCGCCGCGCGACCAATCCGCCCCGCGGCGCCGGTAACCAGAATCGCCTTCGTTTGCGACATGACCTCTCCCACTGATTGACAAGGGACACGTCCCGGATTGAGGAGTCTACCAATTTGTGCGATAGATCGCTCCATCGCAATGCAAGGCCTCTCGCGATCTCGGCTCTATTCGGTGCTTGACACTCGCCTTGGGGCGCGTCCATGATGATCGTGCTTTGAGTGAGGCCGGCACGGCCCGGAGGGTGCTCTGCACAACGGTGCCTGACCCCTTTTTGAGGCCCGGGGCGAAATGAACGACCAGACGCGCGACCTCTATGCACTTGCCCCCGACGCCATCAAGGAGCCGCCGCATTCGCTCTCCAAGGCGATCCGGCAGATCGGCCCCGGCCTGATCCTGGCCGCCTCGATCGTCGGAACCGGCGAGCTGATCAACACCACCAGCTTCGGCGCCCAGGCCGGCTTCAGCCTGCTCTGGTTGATCCTCTTCTCCTGCGTGATCAAGGTCTTCGTGCAGGTCGAGCTCGGCCGCTACGCCATCACGCACGGCAAGACAACCCTGGCCGCCTTCGACTCGCTCCCCGGCCCACGCGCCGGAGTCTCCTGGCTCTGCTGGATGTGGCTCTTGATGACCCTCACAACCCAGGCCCAGATCGCCGCGATGGAAGGCGCCGTCGGTCAGGCCGCCCACATGGCTTTTCCAGGTGCCGCCCGGCCGATCGCCGACGCGTTCGGCTTCCTGGGTGAATCATGGAAGCCTTATCTACTATCGCACCAGGAGCATTTCTGGGCCGCACTCACAACCCTGGCGGCCGTCGTCCTCCTTCTCTCCGGCGGCTACCGTCGCCTCGAGAAGATCACGACTGTTCTCGTCGCCGCCGTCACGCTCTTCACCGTTGCAAGCGTGCTGATCCTCCAGTGGACCCGGTTCCGGATCACCATGGCCGATCTCGGACAAGGGTTCAAGCTCGACGTTCCCGCTGCAGCGTTGATGCTGGCTTTCTCGGCATTCGGAATCACGGGCGTCGGCGCCTCCGAGCTCTTCGCCTACCCCTACTGGTGCATCGAGAAGGGCTACGCCCGCTTCACCGGAGCTCGGACCGATGACGAAGCCTGGGCCCATCGGGCCCGAGGCTGGACCCGCGTCATGCAGCTCGACGCCTGGTTCAGCATGATCGTCTTCACCGTGGCGACCGTCGCCTTCTACTTCCTGGGTGCCGCCGTTCTCCATCCCCAAGGCCTCGATCCCAAGGGTCCGGAGATGCTGCAAACCTTGTCGCTTCTTTATGTCCAGCCGCTCGAGGGCACGCCCCTATCATGGCTTGCCCGGTTCTCACGCGTCGGCTTTCTGCTGGGAGCCTGGGCAGTGCTCTTCAAGACGCTCTACGTCGCAACCGCGGCCAACAGCAGGCTCACGGCCGACTTCCTCTACCAGCTCGGTTTCGGAACATCAGGTGGTCCCGTCCTGCGCGAGCGCCTGATCAAGCTCTTCTGCGTACTCTATCCCACGCTTTCCCTCGGCCTTTACTACGCCTTCCGCGAGCCCAAAGGCTTGATCATGGCCGGTGGAACCGCTCAGGCGCTCTTGCTACCCTTCATCGCCGGTGCAACGCTCTACCTCCGCCAGCGTGATACCACCGACCGACGGGTCGGCCCCTCCTTCCTCTCCGACATCTTGACCTGGATCGCCTTCTTCTCAATCTCGGCTGTCGCGATCTACAGCACCTACGGCCAGCTCCCCGCGTTGCTGGAGAACATCAAGACGTTCCTGCCCGGTTTCAAATAATGGCTCACTTGAGTATGAGATTGCTGTTCCAGGCGCGATACGTCACGTTTTCGGCGGTCGTCGTGCTGCTCGTGTTCCTCGCGTGGTCGGCAAAGCGCGTCACATACGACCAGTCGATCGCCTCCTTCTTCGCCGATGACGATCCCGACATGGCCGTGTATCAGAAGGCGGCCGCGACGTTCGGCGACGACAACTTCGCATTCGTCGTCTATGACGACCCTGCCTTGCTCACGCCCGAGGGTATGGACCGGGTGGCCGAGCTGGCGGCTGCGCTCGGGCCCGACCACATGCAGGGCGTGCAGCGAGTCGAATCGATCGATGCCATGCCGCTTCTCTGGGCGATCGACGACGCCATGCTCGCGCTCGATAAGCTGCCGGCATTCGCCCGCAACTTCGCCAAGAACGCCGCGCAGGCGCACGGTCAAAAACATCGACCTGAAATCCAGCTCGATGACAATCGCCGGGGCGGTGCGCACCGCCAGGACGCCCGACCAGATCACTGCGCTCAAAGATCGCCTGACTCATCATCCGCTCATCGTGGGAACCCTGATTGATAAGGCCGCGGCGGCCACCGCCGTGATTGTGCGATTGAAGAAAACAGCCCAGCACAACGTCATCGGCACGACCGCGGATCTCAGGCGGATCTCGGGTGACTTCGCCACGCGGCACGGCCTGCGCCAGCCGGCGGTCGTCGGCCCGCCCGTGCTCCTGGCCGACGGGTTCGCCGCGATCGAGGTCGACGGCCGCCGGCTCGCAGTCGTGGGCATGGTCTTGATCGGCGTTGTCACCCTCTCCGCCGTCCACAGTCTCTGGTGGGCCATCGTCCCCATGCTCGCCGGCTGGGCCATCTGGCTCGCCACCGAGGCGATCCTGGCGACTTTGAACATCAAGCTCTCCCTCTCGGGCGGTCCGCTCGTCGCCCAGATCATCGTTCTCACAATGCCCGCAGCCAGCCATCTCGCCGTCCACTTCCGCGACGACCGCCGCCGCGAAGCCGATCCCCGCCGCGCCGCGTTGGCCACGCTCAGCTCCGTCGCCGCCCCGATCTTCTGGACGGCATTGACCGGCGCAATCGGATACGGCGCGCTCATCACCAGCAAGGTGATGCCGATCCGCCAGTTCGGTGCGATCCTGGGTACCTGCACCTTTGCCGCCGCGCTCCTGGTGATGATCATCTCTCCGATCGCCATGATGCCCCCGTTCCGCATGGAGATCCCCGTGCGCTACGGCTCGCAGTCGCGTGTTTCCGGGTTCATGAACCGTCTCGTCCTCTGGGTCTATCAGCGTCCGCGAATCATCGTCGCCACCGTGCTCGCCATCGTCGTGCCCCTGGCGTGCGGCCTGGTTCGCCTCACCTACGAGACCAACTACATCAATCTGTTCCGGCCCGAGACCCGCGTCGTTCGCGATTACCACACGGCCGAATCGAAGCTCGGAGGCATCGGCGTGGTCGAGCTGGTCGTTCCCGTCGGCAAGTCGATCACCGCTCGCACTCTGGCCAAGCTCAAGGCCGTCGAAGATCGAATCAAGGAAATCCAGGTCGCCGACCACGAAGGTGTCTCCCAGGCCCTCTCGCTCGCCACACTGCTCGACCCGGACGGCCGCCTCAGTGCGCTGCCCGGCGACCGCCCGGACCAGCTCATCGCCGACAAGCTCGACCTGATCGCAGCGTCTCCGCAAGGCGATTTGATACGCAGTTTCTGGAACGCAGAAACCGGCGAATCCAGACTGATGGTTCGCTTGAAGGAACAGCAGTCGGCTCCCGACAAGGCGAAGATCTTCCGCGTGGCCACGGAAATCGCCGCCGAGCATTTCGGCCCTTCGACCTACTTGACCGGCCTCTCGGTCTTGATGACCCGGACCACCCAGGCCATCATCGCCACCCAGTGGGGAACGTTCTTCTTCTCCGCCATCGGCATTCTGATCATGCTCACGCTCGCGTTTCGAAGCGTGTCTCTCGCCGTGCTGGCGATCCTGCCCACGCTGCTCTCGGTCGTGCTCGTCCTCGGGCTCATGGGCTGGCTGCGGATCAAGCTCGACATGGCGACCGCCCTCGTCGCCAGCGTCGCGCTGGGGCTCTCCGTGGACGACACGTTCCACTGCCTGCTCCAGTTCCACCGTGATGCCAAGACAATGCGGTTTCGCAGACGCCTGTTCGACAGCTATCGCGTCAGCGGCGCCGGCGTGCTGCTCTCGAGCATCGCCGTGGCAGTCGGCTTCGCCGCGCTTCGAGCGAGCGAATTCGAGCCGTTTGTGAACTTCGGAACCATGGTCGGCATCGCCACCGCCGGCAGCACCCTCGGCAATCTCATCCTGCTGCCCGCTTGCCTCACTCTGGGCAATCGCTGGCTTGAGAGTCGAAAGCGCCGGCAGAGCCTGCCCGTCGCGGCAAGGGGGTAAACTTGCGTCCCATGCAACATGCGAAAGAATATGCACCTATGAGCCCACGATCTCGCTCAGGCCATCGACCAGATGCCCACGTGACGACCGACTGGCCCCACCGCATGACTTCGTATCGTCTTTCCGATTCGCAGCACGTTCGATTTCGGCGAGCCATGACCGGAGTCGTTTCGCCCGATCGGCCTGACCCGCCGCTTGTGCGGCCTCGGCTGCTTGGCGGGCGTCCGCGAAGGTCATCGCGCCTTTGATCGTCTTGGCCACACGTCGAGCGCGCTTGGCGTCATCGGCGTCAAGGGCCACGCCCGTCGTCCCCAGTGCCATGAGACTTGTCTCGGGTTCTCGGCGCGGGTTGAGACCCAGCGCCCGGCCAAGTACGAAGCCCAGCACGCGCGGCATGGCCTCGTCAATGCCCCCGACGACAGGTTTGAGCTGTGCGCCTTCTTGAACGATCGCACAATCGTCGCCCAGATAGCCGCCGTTGAACGGCAGTTCGTGAAAGAAAACGGCGTGAAGCCCGTCGAAAAGGCGGCTCTGCTTGGGAATGAGCAACTGGAAATCGGTCATCTCCATCTCACCGCCCTTCAGCTCGGCCAGCACGCGAAATCGATCGCGCCCGGCGGCCGGCTCGCGGATGATCGATTCCAGCCCAAAGTGGATGCCGGCCTTGTTCCAGATCGTATTGAGCTTGCCGGCGATCCGCGTCACCTCGGCGTCCTTGAGCTTGCAGTCCGCGAGCTCCAGATCAGGCGCGGTCAATACGTGTGCGCGCAGCGGAATGATGAGAAAACGATCGGATGTGAGCGCCTGCGGCTCTTCATACAACGGCTCGGGCCAACCCGCGCCGAACGTCGCAAGGCCGATCACCAGGACGAAGTGTGCAGCGATCATGGTAAAGCCTCCGAGAGAAATGACCGTTTATCGAATGTCTGGTTCACGGAGAACGTCCTCGGGTCACAGCTTGCGTTCTTTCGCGCATTCCAACGACGTTGTCAAGTCCCCGGTCGTTTTCGTTTCGCAACCCAATCTCGATACGCGCCAGTGATCCGATCGCTGCGCCCCGTGCACATGAACGCAACCCCGCCCACTTTCCCCCCCCTTGCGAAGGGGGCCCTTCTACGTTCCCCCCCTTACGAAGGGGGCCCTTCTACGTTCCCCCCCTTGCGAAGGGGGCCCTTCTACGTTCCCCCCCTTGCGAAGGGGGCCCTTCTACGTTCCCCCCCTTGCGAAGGGGGCCCTTCTACGTTCCCCCCCTTGCGAAGGTGTCGACAGCAGCCAGGAAGTGAGCCACTTTCGCAGCCAGAATTGAGCCACCGCGGTTGTTGCCGGACGAACCGCGAGTAGCGCTGATTAGTGACACCTATGCCGGTGTTCGATGTCAACATCCAACGAGAATTGCAGCGTCGTCGATGTTATCGATCGCATTGGTTGATTCAAATCGGCCTTCACCCTTGGCCTGAGGCTGATTTGAATCAACCAATGCGATCCGACAGCGGAAGATTCGAACGCAGAGGATCATCGTCGTGGATGTCGAAGCTAATTGTCGCCCATCAATAAAGCCCGAGAACGCTCCGCCAGCGTTCCCTGGGCAAACGCACTCGTCGCTTTTCCGGGACGATTTGACCGCGCTGGCGAGTCGCGGCTTGTTTTATATGTACAGATATAATACTTCTTGAATGACAGAATCTGACAAAGCTGAGAGAGCCACTCTGCGATTTTGAATGTTAGGCTCGGGGTCGGCAACCCAGTTTTCACCGTCGTTGCCGGCCGGCAACTCCGGTTGGCATACGCCGACTTCCTAGAGACCAACGCAAAGTGATTCTAGAACCTCGCAAGGTGTCGTCAAGAATATTCCGGAGAAAACGCCGAAAAAACGAATCGATAGAGCCACTCACCGCGATCAACTGATCGCAGAGTGGCTCAAGTGGCGCTGCGATAATGGCTCACTCTCTGGTTGCTGCTGACACGAAGGGGGCCCTTCTACTTTCCCCCCCTTTAGAAGGGGGGGCCAGGGGGGGTGACGCACAAGCGGTGTCGCAGCCAAGCCGCTGATCCGACCGACTCGCCACGAGCAAGCGAGCGCTCCCCCGCCCACCTTTCCCCGCCTTGCGAAGGCGGGGCCAGGGTGGGCTGTTGAAAAGTCGCGATCCGAGGAGCGGCAATCTCCCTCCGCGTGTGTTGCGCCAAGTTTCCCCCCCTTTAGAAGGGGGGGCCAGGGGGGGGCCGTCCCGGCGGCCGCGTACTGAGAGCTGCTCGACCGCACCACTCCGACTCCTTATCGTACTCGTACTCGTACTCGTACTCTTAATCCGGTCCTCCGCCGGAATGACGCAATGCGGGCGCATTCCGGCGGCCGCCATCACAAGACCGTCGCGCAACAAAAAGCGCCAAATCGTTCACCGCGAAATCTATCATCAACGCCCACTTTTTCAACAGCCCAGGCCCAGGGGGGTGAGCCGCAAGCGATGTCGCAGCCGACCCGCTGATCCGTGCCCCTTCTGTCCGCTCACGGCCCCCGCACATCGTGCGGCGGCACGGCTTCACCCGATCTCGACGACGTGGTCCCAGCGTCCGTCACCCCGGCGCCCAACCTCGCCCTCTGCTCCCGCGCCCGGACCTCCTTCTCCGCACGAGCGCGAATCCACTCCCGCCGCCTGATCTCGATCCAGGCGTCCCGTCGCTCTCGTTCCGTCAGGGGTCGTGCCTCCGGCTTGATCGAACCTCCGGCTCCCCCCACTTCCGAACCACCCGCCGGTTTTGGCTCCGTTTCCACAGAAATTGGGTTCGCTTGACAACCATCAAGTCCCGAAACACCGCCGGAATTCGTCGGAACGTCAATAATCTCTTGATGTTGTGCTATGTGTACGTCATCACAAGAATTGGGTTCGTTCGGCGCATTCACGCAGTCGCCGCCTCCGGCGACGGAGGGGGAGCACTCGCGGACGTCCAGAGTCAACGCCCCAAGGGCGCCGTCGCCCACCCCATCATCGCTCCCCCCAGCAGCGTGTGGCGCCAGTCCCTCCTGCGTGACTTGCCCCACTCCGCTCCCGTTCAGGTCCGTGCCACAGGTCCCACCTTCCTCAGATTCTGAACTCGCCGTTCCAGGATTCGGCGCATCATCCGGGAGCGCAGCCGCGGCCTCACTGTCGTGATCGTTCTCACCCGCACCGCCCAAATACTTCTCAGGAAGATACCCCCCACACGCCAGAATGTCCGACTCCTCGACCGCGACCGATTCCCACCCGCGGCCGATCCCATCCGAAGTAGCAGGCACACGCCGTGTGCCGTCCGCCTGCATCTCGCGGCCCGTCTCCACTGCCGCGCCCGAACCCCAAGCCACGAACCCCGCTCCCTGTTCGGCGCCGATCTCCCGTCCGCCCCTCATCCCTCCACCCTCATCCCTCATCCCTGCGTTTCGCGGCCGCCCATCATATGGGCTTACATCTTCCCCGGGCACCGGTGCCACATTCTGCGCATCGCCATCCGCCTTCCGGGCGCGTGTCTCCTGCCGGAGCGCCTTGACTCCGCGCTCCACCGATCCCTTGGCGCGCGCGAACCATCGCCGCATTGCTTCGGCCTTGGGGCTAAAAACGAAGCCGTTGAGAGCACGGCTTCGTGCAGCATCGTCCCCGGCATTCTCTTCATGTTCCGCCGCAATGGCCCTCACCCGCTCGATCTCGCCCTCCACCAGGTCGATCAGGCTCTGCCTGGCCTTCTCCTTTTCACCGCGTTGCGAGAGGTCAGGCCAACTCGCCCCGATCTCCTTCACATGGGCCTCGAGCGCCGACTCGGTCATATCGCTGAGCAGATCGTCGAACGGCTTTCCCACCGCCCGAAGCGCGTGGCTTGCCGCAAAGATCTCCGCGACCCGCCGGTCCACGACCCCGTCCGCGGGGCTCCGCCCCAGCAGTCGAATCATCCGCAGCCGATCGCCGGCGCCCAGAAACGCTTGCGCGCCCGCTCCAGCAGTTCCTCGAGAACGTTCAATATGAAGTAGCACCCCATGGCGCTCGAAGCCAATTTCCCCAGGAGTTCCTCGGGGTTGTTCACCGGCGCAGTCTTGCTGCCCCACGACGGACCGCCCGGTTTGCTGCCGTTGAAGCGACGGGTGCCATACAACGAAACCGGCACCCCGCGCGGATCGGAAAACAGCCGGTTGCCCAATTCGCTCGCCTCTTTGATCTCCTCGTTGTCGGCATTGTCGATCTGGCTTTGCGTGAGTTCCAGGTATGCAAACCTGACCCGATCCATGTCCGACGCCAAGAAGAGGTTGGCATTCAACAGAAACTCCTCGGGGTCGGTCTCAACCCCATAGTTCGCGGCCCAGCGCATGTACCGCGTCTCATACGCAATGCCTTCCGCGTGCGCGAGCTCCTCCCGCTCCGCCCGCATTCCATGTTTCCGGCTATTCTGAGCACTTCTGCACCGCCCTTGCGGAGAAATCGGGCCGGTAGAGCGCAACGCATTGCGCCGGTTCGCATCAATTTGTGCCTGAGAGGCCATAACAGTATAAATTCCCACGTGATGATGAGATTGGAAGGCCGGCCTCGAAGTCCCACAACCTCGAAATCCTCGCCACTCTTCGCGAACCCCTCACAAAGAACGATCTGCACAAGCCCGATTTCTTTTGCGTCAATCGGGGCCGATTCGAAAGATTCTTTTCCCGCGCGCCCGCATAATCGGACCTGGCAGCCGCCTGCCAACGAAGTCCACCCCATAGTCGCCCTTCGCTCCGCGAAGGGATTAAGGGAGCACATTCACTCGGCCCCGGGCGTTGCGCCCGGGTCTCCTCTCGATACCCACAACCTGATCGATCGCGACCGAACGTCTCTCCGTCTTCGTCCTCCGCCCGACCAATGAGACCAGCGAACGTCGTCAGCTTGAGTCCTACTCGTACTCGTACTCGTATTCAAGATTCCCGCCCTGTCTCTCAACATAGTGAACACCCCGTCGCTTCGGAGTCTCATTTTCGGCCCGAGTTGTCTCACGCAGATTTTGAGTCGCCGGAAAACGCACACCTCGTCTCTGATTTGTTGATGCCTGTTCGCCTTACAGATCGCACATCGCGTCTTGGATGCCCACTTTCGGACCTCGACAAAGTGATTAAAAAATGAGAATCCTGGAGGTATCTTCAAGCATCCGTACAGCAGTGTAAATCGCCCACTCTCAGAAGCCGCTTCCGGCGCCCTCTGGCTCCCATTGAGGGGGGAACCGCACGCCTCGCCTGACACCTCGTTCCGCCCCGAGTTGTGCTGGTTGTGGCCTGTAAAGTTCGCATGGCCGATCGACCTTGGAACACGGTCAGGGCGTTGAGATTTGAGATTCGAGACGGACGATTTGAGATGGGAGATCGAGATTTGAACCACGCGCCGACCACCACGGTCGGTCGTCTAGACGACGGGAGGCTTCGCGCCGCCATCCAGTAAGGTCGCGCATGTCTCGCATTTTTCCCCTATCTTAATATGCCGAGTTTTCGAAAACCGCCGGCTCTCCTGCGGACGCTTCTGATTCTCGGAAAACGCAAATTCAAGCAAGAAGACGAATTAACCAGTGTTTGCGTGTCGCACATTTACATCAAAGATGACCCCGTCCAATATGAATTGAAAAGTGCCGGGAAAGCTGCGCAACACACAACGGCCTCCAAGAATGATGTGCACAAACCGCAATCCAGCCACGCCTTAGCTCCCACACGTCCAGCCGCCATACGCCCCAAAAATGTGCCCCCTTCGACCGTCCAGAAAACGCACAATCTGTCGCGATTAATCGCACGTGAAAATGCCAAAAGGCGATCAGACTACCTTTTGACGCCTCGACAACTCCGGGTATTCCTGCTCCCGCCGTGTGCGAATCGCGATGCGCGCTGTTGGTGCCGTCAAGCGACGGTGTCCGCTCCAATGTCGCCCTTCGCTCCGCGGAGGGATTCTGTCTCAGTCCCAAAGTCGCCTTTCGCTCCGCGAAAGTGCGTCCCAATGTCGCCCTTCGCTCCGCGAAGGGATCATGGCAAACCCGTCGTGCGCGCCAATGTCGCCCTTCGCTGCGCGAAGGCAGGGATGCCCTCCGTCCCAATCGCCCCGCCTCACGTCGCCCGTGCCCGCCCAGACCAAAGAAGTATGCAGAAACCGCCTTGATCGATCGCGACGACCGCGAGACTGCTTCCCTCGCCGTGCAACTGACAACTGACCACTGACCACCAACAATTTCACTCATTCTTGAGCAAATTCACTTCCTCCTGAAGCATCTTCTGCACGCGGTGCTTGGCCACGAAGACGTTGCCCACAGGAATCTGCAGCTTGGCCGCTGCATCAGCGCCCGAAAGTCCCTCAATCGCGGTCAGATGAAACGCCTGCCACGTCGCCGGCTGCACCCGACGTTTGACGCAGTTCATCGCCATCTCGAAAAGCTCGTGATTAAAACCCTCCTCGAGCTGTTTTTCCAGATCCGAATGCGCCTCGGCCGAATCCGCGAGCGTGTCAGCACCGGAAAGAGGCTGCCCCGGATGCCTGCGCCGCGCCGAGACAAAGTCGCTCCAGGCATGCTGGGCAACAGTCTTGAGCCACGCCCGAAAGCTGCGGCTCGGGTCATACTGAAATTTGCGCAGCGCCGCAAAGAGCTTGACGAGCACCTCCTGGGTGACGTCATCCGCATCCGAATCCTGCAAGCCCCAGGAAACGCACCAGCGACGAATCCTCGGCTGGTACTTTCCGAGGAAAAGCCGCCAGGCTTCCGGATCATCAGGATCGCGCTGAAGCCGCTCGAGCACGGTCAGCGAGGTATCGGTATCGCGGCCGTCCGGCATCTTCACAGCCTCGCAGAAGGGTCGGCGCGGACCCCGTCCCGCTTCTCTTCTGTCGCGACAACAACGATCGGCCCGAGCCGGGACGAGCTTCGATCGCGCGGCTGAACTATCACCTTATCACCCTGCGGAGCGCTGTGCCAGGCTCATCCCTTTTTGATGCTCTGCGACTCCGGCCATTGAGTAGCCCGGAACGCCAGCGGATGCACTCACCGGCTAGCATCACGACGGTCATCGCCGCAGCCGCGCCCTGCGCATCCTTTCCCGGCGGGACCGCAGGCACCGATTCAGGGCAAATCGGCCGCTGGTCCTCCAAGTTTTTGAAAGGTCGCTCCGGCCTGACACTGCTCGCCCCGCCGAGTCCTGCTCCAGCCACAGGGCTTCGATGATCGTGTCAATGGCCTCGATCACCGCGGCCGGCTTCGTACCCGTCGTCGTGGCTTTGTCGTCGCTCTGCGGAAGCAGCTCAGAAGTCGGCCGTGCGCCCGTCGGGCTAGCCGTCGGCGTCGCGGTGGGCTTCGGCTTTGGTTCCGAGCGATCCGCAGCCCCCGACAGACCTTTGGGGTTCTCGCGGTAGAACCGCTCAAAAGCCTCGTCCAGCCCGAGCATCATCCGCTCCCAGGCCGAAGGCGCCGCGGGAGCCGCGGCGGCACGGCCGAGCATCGGCGCCTGGTGCGCCGGAACGCGGGAGCTCCACATCGAAGTCGCCAGTGGCTCGGGCAGATGCCAGGCTCTGACCCACCGTGACGGCCGTTCCCGGCAGAAAGGCCGTCGTCCCTTCGCTGCCACCGCCGTAGAGGCCCAGACCCAGCTCGTCTTCCGAAACCGAAATGGTCAGCGTGAGAATGTTTGCCACCAGCGGCAGAGAAGACTCCTGCAACGGGACAAGCTCCGCGATCGAGCTCGACGGTGTGGGCAAGCCAATCGCCACCGACTGATCGGAGCCCAGGTCAAGCGCCACCAGATCGGCCGCCTCGCGGCCGGCCGTGGCGGCATAGAACTGGACCTGGCCGCCGGTGAGCGCCGAGAACGCCAGCGCAGTCGGGCTGGGCAAACCCGGCTCAGTCTCGGTCGACGCCAGGGTCAATCCGCTTGCTCCTCCTTCAAACAGCGCCAAAACGCCGTCACCCGCGTTGCCGACAACCAGGTCGTCGAAGCCGCTTGCGGATTCAAAAGCGAAGGCCGTCGTCCGGATCGAGCCCGCCGGACGCGATCGTGTTCATGACAGGATCAGCGCCGGTGAAGTCGGAGATCAACGTCAGATCGTCCGAGCCCGCATTGACCGTCAGCAGACCGGGCGTGCCATCGAAGTCGCCGACGAAGCTCTGCACCGGGTCGAGGCCGGTGGAATAGTCGAACTCTTTGTTGTCGTCGAACAAGTCCTGGCCGCGCCCGGTATCATCACGACGTTGTTGGACTGACTGTTGGTAACCAGGATGTCGGGATTGGGACCACCCAGGTAATTGCCGACCACCGTGGAGACAGGTCCCGAGCCGCCGGAATTGAGCCGCTCGCCTTGCACGAAGGAAATGTTGTTGCCCTGGGTGGTATTCAACAGGATCGAGACCTCGTTGGAGCCTTCATCGGCGATGACCAGGTCGGGGAGCGAGCCGTCGAGGTTGGCGACGGTGATGCCGACGGGGTCGTCGCCGACGAAATAGCCGTGGCCGTTGACGGCGGGTCCGAACTGTCCGTTGCCGAGGCCGGGGTAGATCAGCACATTGTTGCTGCCGCTGTTGGCAACAACCAGGTCGGCGGATTACCGGGTCCCGCCAGATAAGCCAACTGGACGGCGCCGGGGTCGATCAAGCCGGTGGACTGATTGGCCAGGACACTTGATTGTCCGGTGCCGTAATCGACGACCACGCGATCGAGACCCTGATCGGCGTAGATGACGTCCTTGGCTCCGTTGCCCGTGAGGTCGGCGACGGCGAGCTCGATGGCCTGGTTGGCCTCGTGGTAGGGCTCGAACGTGCCCTTGCCGGTCCCGAGGAGCACCAAGACGTCGCCATAGCCGTCTCCCACCAGGAGGTCGAGCTTTCCGTCGTTGTTGATATCGGCGAGCGTCAATCCGCTCGATTCGGCAGGCACGGCGTAGGTGACCGGCGGCAGGAACCCGCCCTCGCCGTTGCCCAGGTAGATGCTCACGCCGGCACTGGTCAGAACGGCCAGGTCGTCGATGCCGTTGCCGGTGAAGTCGCCCATGCGAACGACCAGGGCGGGGCTCTGGGTCTGAATCGTCACCGGATTGGCAAACTGACCAGCACCCAGGCCCGCGAGGACGTCCAGCGTCTCGGAGCCGGGATTGATCGTCACCAGGCTCGGTTGGATCGCCGGCACCGAGCGGCCCGGCGGCCACGCCGGCCGTTGCGTCAAGGCTGGTGACCTCCGGCGTGCCGCCAGGATCGACAGCCACCGGGCCGGTGCCGGCACGATAGGGCACAGCGGAGGCGAAGGCCCGATTTCCCAGGTTGCGCAGGATGCTCACCTGGCCGGTCAGCTTGTTCGTGATGACGAGATCCAGCTCGCCGCTTCCCGTCGCATCCACGGCCTGGACGTCCGAGACGCCCGGACCGACGGTCACCGTGACTGCCGCCTGGAAGGGCATGAAGGCGTTCCACAGGCTGCCGGCCCCGTTGTTATAAAACACCGACAACGTGCCGTCTTCGGCATTGCGCACCACCAGGTCGTCCCAGCCGTCGCCGGTGAGGTCGGCGGCGATGATCTGCGCCGGGTACTGGCCGGTAGCGAGCGAGCCGACCTTGATGAAACTGCCGTCGCGAAAGGCAAAAAGCGAGACGCCATTGTCGTCGGCATCGATGCTGGCAAGAAGCGGGCCTTGGTCGGAATTCGGCACCCAGGCGATATCGCGCGAATGATATCCCGGGTCGACGGTCACCGGTGGCTCAAAGGTTCCAGGCTGCCCGGGGACTCCCTGGCGATAGAGGATATCTCCGGACCCGTCGACCACGAGCGTGTCGTCGGTGCCGTCGCCGTTGACGTCGGCCACGAGCGGTGTGGCCTCAGGCGTGATGACAAGCTGGCTGGTGTCGGTCGAAAACGTACCGTTGCCGTTGCCCAGCAGCACGCTGACACCGCTGGGATCATTGAACGCCTCGGCGAGGTCGAGCTTGCCGTCACCGGTGAAGTCACCGACCGCCAGGGCCGTTCCTACCCCAAGTGGAGTGATGTTAATCATTCCGGGCTGGAACGTGCCGTCGCCGTTGCCCAGATACACCTGGTAATTGGCGGTGTTCCGGCTGACGGTGACCAGGTCGAGAGTGCCGTTGCCGATGAAGTCGCCCGCCACGATGCCGTCCTGGTAGGGGACCGGGTCGACTGGCTCCACGTCGATAGGCGCTTGAAACGTACCGTCGCCATTGCCCATCACGATCGAGAGCTCGTCATAAGCGATGCTGGTCGTGGCCAGATCGATGATGCCGTTACCGGTGAAATCGCCGGCAACCATGGACAGGGCGTAGGTGTAGTCCGGTGATGTCGCCACATAATCTGTCGCGGGTTGGAACGTGCCGTCGCCGTTACCGAGGAGAACAGAGATGCTGAGGGAAGCCTCGTTCAGAACGGCCAGGTCGAGAATTTTTGTCGCGGTGAAAGCTCCGGCCACGATGGATACCGGTTCGGAGCCCACCGGGTAAGTCACCGCGGGTTGAAACGTGCCGTCGCCGTTCCCCAACAGAATGGACACGGTGTTGGAGCCCGCGTTCGCGACAGCCAGGTCGAGGATGCCGTTACCGGTAAAGTCGCCCGCGACCAGAGCGTCGGGATCGTCGCCCACTGGATAGCTCTCCGCGGGCGAGAACGTACCGTCGCCGTTACCCAGGAGAATCGAGACCTCGCTGGAACCGGCGTCGGCGGTCGCGACGTCGAGCCGCCCATCGCCGTTGAAGTCAGCGGCCACGATCGCCTCGGGATCGTCGCCCACCGCGTAGTCCACGGGCGGCTGAAATGTACCGTCGCCGTTGCCCAGCAGGATGGAGACCTGGTTGGCGACGCCGTCGGCCGCGGCCAGGTCGAGATTGCCGTCTTGGTTGAAATCACCGGTCGCCAGCGCGACGGGCGTGCTGACCGCCTCGTATTGCTGGCCGTCCTGAAATGTACCGTCGCCGTTGCCCAGCAGCACTTGGATGCCGCCGCTCGCTTCGTTCACGGCGAGGTCGAGCCGCCCATCGCGGTTGAAGTCTCCCGCCGCCAAGGCCGTCGGTGCGGCGGACGCCGCGAGCAGATTTGGAGACTGAAACGTGCCGTCGCCGTTACCCATCAAGATGGCGACGTAACCCCTGCCTTCGTCGGCCACTGCCAGGTCGAGCTTGCCGTCGCCGTCAAAATCTCCGGCCACGATCGAGCTGAAACCGTATCCCGCCGCAACCGTTTTCCCAGCCTGGAATGTGCCGTCGCCGTTGCCCACGAGAAGAGTCACGCCGCCAGGACCCTCTTGGAAGCCATCGCCGACATAGTCAGGGGCGTACGAGCCGTAATCCGCCACTGCCAGGTCGAGCTTACCGTTCCCGCTGAAGTCCCCGGCCACCAGGGAAGTCGGGTCCGTGCCCACCGCGTACGCCACTGGCGCCTGGAATGTGCCGTCGCCGTTTCCCAGCAGAATGGAAACCTCGTTGGAGCCGCTGTCAACCACGGCCAGGTCGAGCGTGCCGTCCCCGCTGAAATCCCCGTCCACGATTGCTTCCGGCGTGCTCCCGGCCGCGAATGTCATCGCGGGCTGGAACGTGCCGTCGCCGTTGCCCAGCAGTACCGAGACTGAATCAGAGCCGGCATCGGCAACCGCCACGTCCAGCTTACCGTTCCCGGTGAAGTCCCCGGCGATGACCGACACGGGGTCGAGCCCAACCGCGTACTGCACCGGCGCTTGAAAGGTGCCGTCGCCGTTGCCCACCAGCACCGTGACCGTGTCCGTGATCCCATCGGTCAAGACAAGGTCCAGCGTGCCGTTCCCGGTGAGGTCCGCCGCCATGATCGCTGTGTAGTTCGTTGCCAGGTCCGGTAACCCAAGGCCGGTCGCGGGGTCGCGGAAGGTCCCATCCCCGATGCCCTCAAAAATGCCTGCCGGAGTCGCCAGATCAAGGATACCGTTGCCCGTGAAGTCCCCCGCGGCGACTTGCGGGACCAGGAAGGGGATTGAATTGTCGGGTTCGGCGATTTCGTGGAAGTCAATGATGGCCGAAGTGGGAAGCGGGCGCTGCGGATACGGATTGAGCGGCTGAGACAGCGGGGACGCCGGCGTCACCGTAGCCGTCAGCGAATAATTGCCCGTGGCGCCGGTGCTCTGCACCTCTAGAAAGTAAGTCCCGGCCGCCAGGTCTAGGTCGATGACGTTCTCCGGATTGGCTGCCGAAAGACCCGAGCTTCTGACCAGGATCTGCCCCTGGGAGTCCAGCAGAGTCAGCTCGGTTGTAACCCCGTGGGGAGCTACCTCCGCGACCAGGAGCTCATCGTCGGTCGTATCGATCCGATACGTATCGACCATGCCGCCGGGCTCAGGATGAACCGGCACCGCTGGAAGTGCAAGGGCAGCCGGGCCCGTGCCAGCGGCCAGCGCGAACCCATCGGGCGTCAAGCTCAGCCCGCGCACGGTCGCATCCGTGCCCGCGATCGTCAGGGCGTCGGGGCCGCTCGCGCTCGACCCGAGCACGGCGATCAGCGCCGTGCCGGCGTAGCCCGGCTGCGAGGTACCGTCGATCACCACCGGATTGCCGATCCCAGGCAGCGGCGAGCCAAGGACGATCGTCTGGATCCCCTGGCCCGCAATGTCGAAGTCGATCGTGTTCGTGCCGCCGCTGGCCGCGTTCGAATCGAGGATGGCCTGGCGAAGCGACCCGGGGCCGCTGTCGGCCGTTGACGTCACCACGAAGACGCCGACAGTCATCGGAATCTGCGCCTGGACCGGCATCGCTCCCTGCGACTCGGCCTCAAGGCTCAGCGTGAGATTGCCCCGGAACCCCGGCGGCGCGCTGTATGTCATTCCCTCAAGCGCCGCGTCGATCGCCGTGAGCGGTCCGCTGTACGACAACGATCCCGTCCCGTCGCCGGAGCCGTTCAGCCCGGCCGTACTCGAGAGCAAGAGCGTCCCCGCCGCGACCGAGAGCGTCAGGCTCCATGACGGATCGAGCAGTGCGGCATCGGGGTCTTGCCAGGAGATGGCATCGCTCGTCGTCGCCGAGAAGATTTCCGGCTGCCCCGGAGCCACGCGCAGCATACTGTGCCGGCGCCTCGAAGGGGGCCGGCCGCAACGCCGAGACCTCCGACGTGTTGCCCTGCGGGTCAGTGGCCGTCGCGGTCACGACCGGCAAGCCGCCCGGCGCTGTGAAGGGAACGGCGAAGACCGTCTCGCCGGCTGCGTCCGTGGTCACGTCCAGCGAGCCCAGATAGTCCTGCGCCTCACCCGAGCCTCCCGGCCCGTAGGCGGCGCTGGCGAAAAACTCGATGTCAAAGGTCGTGTCCGGTGTGCTTCCGGTCAGTGAGCCCTCGAGCCCGCCGCCGGCGGTCTGGACAATGATCGGGAAGTTCTGGAAATTGTTCGCGCCCTGGCGCGGGGCTGCGGCGTTGTCGGTAACCCCGTCGTCGCCCAGATCGATCGCCGGTCCACCGTTGCCGAAGATGCGATTCGCGGTGATCCGGTTACCGGTCGAGCCATCGCCCGCAACGACGACGCCCGGCCCGCCGTTCCCGCTGATCACGTTGCCGGCGATCCGGTTGTCAACAGCAACACTCGAAGGTGCAAAGCTCCAGCTCAGGATATTGTCGCCGCTATATTCATCTGCAGTGAAGCCGGCATACGCCGTCGGTCCACCGACCATGCCAGGAATGTCGACCGTGTACGACTCCGTGGCGGAGGCGCCTGTCTGAGTGTCGGTGATGGTGACGGCGAGCGTCGTGCCGCTGTAGCTCATGTCAACCTGAAATACGTCGTCGCTATTGAGGTTGATGCCCGTACCGCTCAGGTCAATCGCGGGAAAGGTCGGTTCCGTACCGTCGACGTACAGGCCGGTCGAGTCGACTCCTCTTGAATCCTCCAGGCCCGTCACCCCGTCATCCAGGTCGAATTTGACGGCGACGCTTCGGCCGATTCCAGGTGGGTACTCGGAATCCGCATAGTCACTGCTCCCGTACCCCAGGTAGCCCGCTCCCACGGCCGTGGGACCTTCCCCCTGGATCGTGAAGGTGAAACCGTCACCGTCGCTGCTGTTGCTCTGGAACCGGAACTGCGTCGTGAACTGGGTGACGTCGAGCGGCGAGGTAGAGAACGCGCTGACGCTGCTACCGGGCTCGTTGCCGAGGTCAAGCTCGCCGTCTTCGATCGCCGGCTGGCCGTTGAGCGTGAGCCCGGCGCCGGAGGCAGGAAACCCCTCTCCGTAATCGACCAGCTCCTCGCCCACTCCCACTCCAATCTGTGTATTCCCGTCGATCTGGTTTCCTTCCTGCGTGGCGCCTGCGTCGCCGGGGCTCGTGCCCACGACGTCGTCGTGGGCGCCGCCGGCCAGCAAGACCCCGTCCAGGTTCGGCTGGGCCAGGGGAAACGCGGCACTGACGCCGATCACGTCGGCGTAGATCCAGTCATTCGTGGCGGTAGTGCCGTCGATCAACACTCCCGCGCCTGAGGCGAAGCCGTCGATGGCGAGACCGCGAACCGTGACATCCGGGGCAGTGATCACCAGGCCGTCGGCGTCTCCGGCCTGGCTGCCGGAGAGCTCGATGAGCGGCGTGCCGCTGTAGCCGGGCTGCGAGCAGCCGTCGATGAACGCGGAATTCGTGATCGCCGGCAAGGGTGAGCCCAGCACGATCGTCTGCACTCCCGTCCCTGGGATGGCGAAGTCGACGGTGGTCGAGCCCGGGGTTTCGTCCGTATCCACGATCGCCTGGCGCAGCGACCCCGGGCCGCCATCGGCACTGGTCGTGACCGAGAAGATTCCATCGGTGAAAGTGACCTGGGCCTCACCGGGGTCGGCCCCGTACGAAAGGGCGCTCACGCTCATGGCGATCGTGCTCGGAGGGACCGGAGGCGACGTATAGCTCAGCCCATCGAGCGCCGCGTCGAGTGCCGTGAGCGGACCGCTGTAAGATAACGAGCCGGTCCCGTCGCCGGAGCCGGTCAGCCCGGCAGTGGTTGACAAGGAGAGCGTCCCCGTCGGCACCGACAGCGTCAGGCTCCAGGTCGAGTCGAACGGCCCGGCGTCCGGGTCCTGCCACGAGATGGCATTGCCCGTCGCCGCCGAGAAGACTTCCGTCTGCCCCGGAGCCACGCCGCACGGTACCGCGCCGGCCCCTCCAGGAAGGCCTGCCGCAACGCTGAGACCTCGGAGGTATTACCCTGCGGGTCCGTCGCCGTGGCCGCGACGACCGGCAGGCCCTCCGGCGGTGTGAATGGAACGGCGAAGACGGCCTGGCCTGCTTGGTCGGTGGTCACGTCCAGCGACCCGAGGTAATCCTGTGCTTCCCCCGATCCGTCTGAGTTATAGCCGGTGCTCGCGTACAGATCGATGAGAAAGGTCGCGTCCGGCGTGCTTCCGGCCAGAGAGCCCTCGAGCCCACCACCGGCGACGCTGAAGATCAGCGGAAAGTTCTGGAAGTTGTTGGGGCCCTGACGCGGCGATGTGGCATCGTAAGTGACCCCGTCATCGCCAAGGTCGATCGCTTGTCCCGAATTATCGTAAATGCTGTTGCCGATAATCGCGTCGCCGGCGGACCCATTGCCGGTGACGACGACCCCCGCCCCGTAGTTCTCGCTGATCACGTTGCCCGCGCCCGCGGCCGTTCCCCCGACCGTGTTGCTGCTCGCCCCGGAGATGTCGACCGCGCCGTCGCAAGTGCCGGAAGGGTAGTAGTAATACGCTGGGAAACTCCCCCCTCCGTTGGGAAGTGCGGTGTCGCCGGTGACACTGGTTCCGATGACGTTCCCCTCGACGACGTTGCCGCTCGTTCCGCTTCCGGCGATCTCGACGCCGGCACCCCCGTTGCCCGAGATGACGCATCCGGTCCCGGGCGCGGTCCCCCCGATCGTGTTAAGAGCGGCTCCGTCCACGAGCATGACGCCATCGGCCTGTGTGTAGCGGTAATACCACCCCATGGCGGAATGGTTGCCCAGTGCGAGATCGCCGCTCACGCTCGTGCCGATCAAGTCGCCCGCGACGACGTTTCCGCTGGTCCCGGGTCCCATGATGGTGATCCCACCGTCCCCGTTTCCTGAAATGACGTTCCGCTCGCCGGCAATGTCGACTCCTCGACCGTCGGTTCCGACCAGGTTGCCGGATGCGCCGTTCTGGATCAACAAACCCCCACCGTAGTAGTACGACCAAATGGTGCCGGTGGGATGGGAACCGTTGCCTACGGCCGTGTCTCCGGTGACGCTCGTGCCGATCAAGTTGCCCGCCACGACATTGCCATCGGTCCCACGCCCGTTGATCCAGACTCCGGCGACCGAATTGCCGCTGACCACGTTTTGCTCGGCCGCGTCGTTCACACCGTCGCCGTTGGTCCCGATCAAATTGTCGCTGGCGCCCGAGTCGATCTCGACGCCGTAGTTGTTCGGCGCTGCCTGTGTCCCCGTCGGATCAGTCCCCAGAAAGTTCCCGTAGATCCAGTCCCCGGTTGCGGCCGTCCCCGTGATATGAACGCCCGCACCCGACGCAAAGCCATTGATGTCGAGGCCGCGAACGGTCACGTCCGAGCTTGTAATCATCAACCCGTCGCCGGTCCCTGGTTTGGTGTCGCCGTTGGTTCCGATGAGGTTGTCGCTGGCGCCTGAGTCGATCTCGACCCCGTCGTTGTTCGGCACGGCCTGCGTGCCGGTTGGATCGGTCCCCAGTAAGTTGCCGTAGATCCAGTTCCCGGTCGCGGCGGTCCCCGTGATGTGAATGCCCGCGCCCGACGCAAAGCCATTGATGTCGAGGCCGCGAACGGTCACGTCCGAGCTCGTGATCATCAGACCGTCGGCGGTCCCGCCTGAGTACCACTCAGCTCGATCAGCGGCGTTCCACCGAAACCCGGCTGGGAGAATCCGTCGATCAACACAGGCTCAGTGATCGCCGGCAAGGGCGAAAGGGGCTGAATCACCTGGACACCAGGACCCGGGATGGCAAAGTCAATCGTGTTCGCGGCACCGATTGCGGCATTGGAATCGAGGATCGCCTGGCGCAATGCGCCAGGGCCGCTGTCGGCGACGGTGTCAACCAGAAACGTGGAGAGCACAGTCCGGTCTTCCAGCAGCTCGGCTCGGGGCCGCAGCCGGAACAAAACAGTCGAAAAGAGAGCGCGATGCCTGGCAACGCGCTTGCGGCGGCGAGGCGAGCCGGCGGGCGTGCTGCTGATTTGAGGGATCATCATCGCGGGCGCTCCAGCAACATCACGCGGAGACGGCCTTGCCCCTGCCCTGGCCGTCGCGGCACCCAATCACTGTTCCGGCTTTTCGACAGACGCATCGCTGGAGGCGGCCGGCCCTGCCAGCTCCGGGGACAACACCCGGTGTCGGATCGTTCTGAGCTCGGGATCGGCCGCGACAACCTCGCGGAGGAACGGCGTGCGTTCCGCGGCCGGCATTCGCTGCAACGCGTCGCTCAGAAGCGCGGCGGCGCGATCCTGGTAACGGGCGGTCAAGATCACGCTCTCCTGCCCCTTCTTTCGAACCTCCGCGGCGGCCACGATGCCCGCCAGGGCGTAGACCCTCGCCGCGCGGTAGAGCTGTTGCGGGCCGGCTCTCCCAGCGAGAGCGCCTTCTCCGCGTCGGCGACCGCCTCGCGGTGCTCACCCAGCCGCAGGCGAGCCGACCCGCGGCCGTTGTAGTTGTCGGCGATCGAGGGCTCGAGCCGGATCGCCGCCTCGAAATCGTGCAGCGCCAGTCGAGGCGCGTCGGCGACGATGTAGAACCACCCTCGCTGCCGAGCAGCTCGGCCTGGCCCGGCCGATTGGCGATCGCGGTGCTCATATCTTCGATCGCCCCGGGGAGATCTTTCAGCTCGGCTCGCGCCAAGCCACGCAGCTCGAAGACGGCGGCCGACGCTTTGCCCTGCGCGATCAGCGAGCTGCAAGACCGAGCCACCTCGTCGTACCGCTTCAATTTGAGCAACAAATCGATTCGCAAGCGGTGGGCATGTTCATAGGCCGGCAAGATCCTGATGGCGGCCTCGCAAGCCGCCAGGGCCTCGAGATCGCGATGATCGAATGCGAGTAGGCGGCCTCGTTTGGTATGGTCGCTCGCCAGCACCGGGTTACGCGAGTCTTCGAGCTCGATCGCCCGCTCCAGGTCCCGCAGGGCTCTCGATCGCTCCATCTGAGACGGATTCTTCCGGGCAAGATCGATATCGGCGCGACGGCGATAAAGCGGCGCCCACCCGGGCCGTACGGCGATGGCGCGGCTGACTTGTTCGAATGCCGGGTCGGGCTTTCCATCCTTCAGGTAGACGTCGCTGAGCGCGGCAAATGCTTCCGTCCGGCTGCCGTCGATCTGGATCGCAGCATCGAGGTCGCTCGCCGCAGACGAGAAGTCTCCCTGCTCCAGCCGCAGCAGCCCCTGATTGACAAGCAAGGGGTAGCGAAGCTCGCCCGCAGCCGGATCGAGCAGCTCGAACGCCCGGCGATAGTCGGCGGAGGCGGCGTCAGTCTGAAGCGCCGCTTCGTCCCGATAAAGCTGCTCCTGAGATGGGTTCTTTTCAATCCGTGCGCGGGCCTGCACGGCCAGTTGGTACGACGCAAAACCGCGCAGCAGGTAAAGCCAGGGCAGGCGCGGCTGGGCGCTGGAGGCACGCGTTCAGACCGGTCTTCGCCTCGGAGAATTGCTTGAGCTGCAAGCAGCATACAGACCAGAAGCACTGGGCCCAGAAATGGTCGGTCTCAAGCTGAATCGCTCGGTAAAACGAGCTCGCGGCCGCACGCCACTCGCCGCGTTTGTACCGCTCTTGCCCGATCAAGTAATGATCGAAAGCCGTGACCACTCCGCTCGCCTGCGCCAGCCGCGCTCGTGCTTGGCTTCCGACTCGCGACCCGCGCGAGAAAGGCATGTCGCCCGGCGCAAATGATAGGCCGTCGTCGCGGGGCGAAGCCGCGCGGCCTCATCCAGCCGGTGCAGTCCGGCTTCTGCACTGGGCTCGGCCGCGGCTAGGATCAACAGCAGTTCGTAGCAGCTCGCGGCAACTTCCGTCTGCTCGAGACCGGTCCAGCTCGCCGGCATCGTCGCGGGAACTCGGAATTCGCCCGGACCCGAGGCCGAGATCAAGTCAAAAGCCGCCTCCGCGGCCCTTCGGGTCGCGGCATCATTGCAGGCCGCGTCGAGCCCGGTGACCCGCGTGTCGTGAAACCGGGCCTGATCTCGCAGTTCGCGGAACGTGTCGAGCTGCTTCCGCTCCGATTGTTCGCGCGAACCCGCGATCCCCGGTTTTCCAGCTCCGCACGCCTCCCTTTCACCGAGCTCAGCTCCTTCTCGATCCAGATCCTCAACTCCCGCAGCCGCCCCTCCTGGCGAATCCGATCGCGGAACGTCGTCAGATCGATCTCGGCCTGGTTCAGCTCCTCGCCCGAATGGGCACTGCGAGACTCTTCGATGAACCCTCTGCCGGCAATCCCCTGGGCCAGCAGCCAGTTCGCTTTCTGCTGCTGCATCACAAACACATCCGTCACGAGTGCCGGAAGGGCAACCGTCCGCAAACCAGGAAACGGCCGCGACCTTGTGGCGCCGCGACCATTTCGCGGCGCGCTCCCAAAGGGGAGGTCGCCGGGCCTGGATCGTCTCTCCACGCAGCCAGCGAGACAGGTCATCGGCCAGCGCCTGAGCAGATGCGTAACGCCGCGCGGGTTCCTTCTGAAGGCACTTGAGGCAGATCGTCTCCAGGTCGCGAGGCACCCGCGGAACCAGCCGCGAGGGACTCACCGGCTCGTCGTCAATCACCTGGCGCATCGTCTCGACGGCCGTCTCACCCTTGAAAGGCGGCCGGCCGGTAAGCATCTCGTACAGAATCGCGCCCAAGGCGTAAACATCGGCCGCCGGCCCGACGTTTCGGGAATGGCCCTGTGCCTGCTCGGGAGCCATGTAGCTGGGAGAGCCCATCACCTGGCCGCTCTGGGTGTGCTCCACGTCCGAGTCGATCCGCTTGGCCAGTCCGAAATCAGTGATCTTGGGCACACCGTCGCAGGTGTAGAACACGTTCGACGGCTTGAGGTCGCGGTGCACAATGCCCGCATCATGGGCCACGTGGATGGTTCCCGGCCAAGGTCATGATCAGCTCGGCCGCGCTCTTCGCCGGCTGCGGCGTGCCTGCGAGGCGGTCGCTCAAGCTGCCCCCCTCGAGTAGTTCAAGGGCGACGAACGGCTCGTCGCTGGCGTCGCCGAAATCATAAATCTGCAGGATGTTAGGATGCCGGAGCCGAGCGACCACCTCGGCCTCGGCACGAAAGCGCAAGAGGAGATCGCCCCGCGTCTGACTGCCTCCGCGAATCATCTTCAAGGCAACGAAGCGCTTGAGCCCGAGGTGCTTCGCCTTGTAGACGACGCCCATCCCGCCTTCCCCGAGCACGTCGAGGATGTCGTATCCGGGAATGACAGGCCAGCTCGCAGGATTGCGCCTCTGGCCGTACGCACCAAGATCCAGTTTGCTCGCGACAACGACATGGGTCCCCAGGCCGTCCAGGGCAGACCCTTGCGCGCCAAGGCCAGTCTCCGTACTCCCAGAGCGGTACCCAGCCAGGCCACCGCCGGACACCCGGTTCCAATCCGGATCGGTTGCCTGATCCACCACGCCGCTGACCCCGGCCTCATCGGTCTCGCACGCCGTATTCCCCCCGTTGCCTTGAACACCAGCCGGTTCCTGATGGCCCTCGACAACGACCTCGGTCCGCGCCAGCTCCGCCGTTGCATCGCCGTCGGCCGGCCCCCCTGGCGCAGGCACCCCTTCCCTGATGGCGGAACTACCGAAAGTCAGTCGCTCGAGCGATTGTTGACACGGATAACAGTCTTCGACATGCGCCAGTATCCGGGCGATGTAATCGACATCGAGCGCCTCGTTCAAGAAATCCTTCAGCTCATCGGAACTCGGACAAGCATGCATGCGTGACACTCCAGGTGGCCTCGCCGCCTCTTCGGCGAGGCGTACGTACGAGATTCACACCTGGATACGGGTCACGAAATCGAATCTTACACAATTCCGCGCGACTTTTTTTCGGCGGCGCGACACAACGAGAAATTTGTCGCTCAGACTCCTCGCGTGATCACCACGTCAACTGAGCGGGTCCCCACACCACAACCGGACTCGCCAGCAAGGGTTCACGCGATCGACATCCGGCATGCGCGAACGCCTCTCGCCCGCGCGTGTCGATCGCGTCCTCATCCCTTCTTCGAGAACAGCGCCTCCGATCGCCGCTTCATCTCCTCCGGCGACACGTCCTCGATATGCGTGGCCACGTGCCAGTAGTGCCCATAAGGATCTTCGATCCCACCCGCTCGATCGCCATAAAACTGATCCGCCACCGGACGCACCAGCTTCGCCCCGGCGGCAAGCGCCCGCGATACGACCTCGTCGACCTTGTCAACATACATCAAGATCCTCACCGGTGTGCCGCTCAGCGTTGCCGGGCTCAGAGCCCCCATCTGGGGACTCTCATCCGCCAGCATCACCACCGAATCGCCGATCTTCAGCTCGGCATGCCCGACTTTCCCGTCCGGGCCACACAGCCGAAAAAGCTCGTGTGCCCCGAAGACCTTCTTGTAGAACTCAATCGCTCCGGCAGCGTCCTTGGCCACCAGGTACGGCGTCACCGTGTGATATCCATCGGGCTGCGCTTTGACACTCATGGTGCCTCCCAGATTGCTAAGAATTCGAGGAAATGGCTGCCGAAACAGACAAGTAACACCTCGCCCGAAACCTGCTATGAAGGTCCATCGCGATACTGGATGAACGTTCAATATACTGAACGTCTAGCCATGAAACTTCAACTGCCTACAGGGAGAATTTCATCATCGGGCGCTCGTTCGGCATCTTCTCCCCCTCATTCATCCGCGCTTCGCCTTGCGCCCGGGCGTCTCCGGTTTATCCTCGACCTTGAGCGTGATCTCCTGGATCAGCGCGAGGTCGATCATGTGTACGCCGGCCTCATCCCATACGATGATATCCCGCTTCCGCGGCGGCGGCGGCAGGGCCACAAAATCCGGATGCTTGACCGTTAACATTCTACCGTCCAGCAGCCGGATCTCGAACGCCCGGAACGGCTGCTGATGAAGCGCTTCCCGAACTCGTTCCAATTGGGCCATCGTTAGCCTCCCTTTTGGCGTCAGGCTCAAAGCCTGATCGACTAGTTGCCGAAGCAATCCACCAAAAACGCCAAATCAATCTCCGGGTAAAGCGGATAAGACTTCAGCAACTCGCTGCTCCGTGCATGGGCCTGGCTTCGAATCGTTTCATCCAACGTGTACTTGCTCTTATCGAGCGCCCCCGATCGTGTGGTCGTCGGCTTCACATGCTTGAGCACCAGCGCGACAATTGCAGCAATCTCGTTCATCTCCGCCGTGCCCATTCCCAGCGTGGTGACGGCCGCGGCCCCGAACCGCAGGCCGCTGGTGTACCACGGGCCATTCTGGTCGAAGGGAATCGGATTGCGATTGAGCGTGACTCCACACTTCCGCACGGCGTCCTCGGCTTGCCTTCCGGTGATCCCATGCGTCGACGCAACGTCCAGCACGAGCAAGTGGTTCTCGGTCCCGCCGGTGAGCACCGCGAGCCCCTGCCCCATGAAGGCCTCCGCGAGGGCACTGGCGTTTTCCACAATGCGCTGTGCATAAGTTCTAAACTCCGGTCGCAAGGCCTCGGTGAACGCCACGGTCTTGGCCGCCATCACATGCGGCAGCGGCCCGCCCAGCACCAGCGGGCAGCCGCGATCGACGTGGTCCGCCAGCTCCGGATTGCACAGCACCAGCCCCCCGCGCGGCCCGCGCAGCGTTTTATGGGTGGTCGTCGTGACGATCTGGGCGTGCGGGATCGGATCAAAATCGCCTTGAAGCACCTTGCCGGCCACCAGCCCCGCAAAATGGGCCATGTCGACCATCAAGAGCGCGCCGGCCCTATCCGCGATCGCCCGCATCCGAGCGTAATTGATGTTCCGCGGATAGGCGCTGAATCCGGCGAGCAGAATCAGCGGTTTGAGGTCAAGTGCCAGACGCTCGATCTCGTCGTAGTCGAGCAGATACGTGCTGCGGTCAACGGTGTAGCCATGCGCCTCGAACATCTTCCCCGAAACATTCAGCCGGTAGCCATGGCTGAGATGGCCGCCGGAGGATAGGTCCATGCCCAGCAATCGCTGGTTTCCCAGCGCCTGGCGGATCTCCCGCCACTGCTCGAGCGTTAGCTTGTACCAATCCGCCGGCGCCAGCTTCTCGGCACTTTCCACGCCTGCCGCCTTCACGAGCGCGGGAAGCTCGACCTTCGCCCGCAGCACAGCCCAGAAGGCCACCAGATTGGCATCCGCGCCGCTGTGCGGCTGGGCATACGCATGCGCCGCGCCGAACAGTTCTTTGGCACGGGCGTCGGCCAGGTCTTCAATCGAGTCGACGTTGTCGCAGCCTGCGTAGAAGCGATGATGGGGAATTCCCTCGGCGTACTTGTCCGTGAGCAGGTTCGCCATGGCGCACTGCACGGCCAGCGACGAGAAGTTCTCGCTGGCGATCATCTTGATGTTGCTGCGCTGATCGGAAAGTTCAGCGACAATGGCCCGCGCGGCTTCAGGTGCGACCTGGCGCACGCATTCGAGGTTGGCCAGATAGGCCAAAAAACCGGGCGAGACAGTTTTGAGATCGTGGTTCTTCAAATACAATTCGATCAAGGAATTCGCCATGAGGTTGCTCGACTCAGATAAAGTGACGATTCGTACGAGAATTGAGCGATTCTGCTTTTGTGGGACAACTGCCCTCGGCTGTCATCCGACCAGACAGCCGCCGGCAATTGTAACGGCAGGAAGCGATTTTGCTCAAGCAATGCGGCACGCGGCCCAGCGCGGTTTGACGAACACCACGTGACCACGGTCGCGTGACCACGGTCTCCCGTGGTTCAAAGGCAGTCGAGCAGACGAGAGAAGAACCCCTCGGGCCGCCAAGTTGAAACAAGGAACTCATGGCCATGTTTCGTCTCCGATGGTTGCTGTTCGCTGTGGTTGGCCTTCACGCGTCCGCAGTCGGGATTCTGGCTGCCGAGAACCCAGCCTCGCAGTTCTTTGACGCAAACGGCGTGAAAATCCACTACTTGATCGCCGGCGAAGGTGAGCCCGTCGTGTTGATTCATGGCCTGCATTCGAGTGGCGAGATCAACTGGCAGTTGACGGGGATCATCCGCGACCTCGCCGTCGATCACCAGGTCATCGCCATCGACCTGCCCGGCCACGGGCGCTCCGAAAGTCCAGAGAAACCAGCAGCCTACGGGCTTCAAGTGGTCGAAAACGTGATCCTTCTGCTTGACCACCTGAAAGTCAAGCGGGCCCACGTGGTTGGCTATTCGCTAGGGGGACTGGTCGCGCTGAAATTGACCTCCAGGCACCCAGACCGCGTGCGGTCATTGTTCCTGGGTGGGATGGGTTGGCTCCGCGAGGGCAGCCCGTTGCAGAAGGTGTGGGAAAAAATGTGCCCGGGACCGGCTGGCCGCCCGCCGGCCGAGTTTTTTCAAAACGTCGGCAAGCTCGCCCTGACCGAGGCCGAGGTAAAAAAGATCTCCATTCCGGTCAAAGTGGCCGTCGGCGACCGCGACCCCGTCAACCGGCTCTACGTTCAGCCGCTAAAGCGAGTCCGAGACGATTGGCCGGTCGTCGAGATCAAGGACGCCGGCCACATCAACTGCATCGTGAAGGAGCAGTTCCGGAAGGAGATCGTCGATTGGGTCAAAGCGAATACCAGTCGGTGACGACTCACTGCGGAACCAGAAAACTCATGTGCAAGTTCGCGTGGTTCAAGTGAATCTTGTCCCACTCTTCCTTGCTGAGATTGCCGAAAACCGGATGGTCAGCGCGCTTTGGCTCTCGTTTCAAGCGTTCAACAGCCGCGTGAAGCTGAGCCAGGCCGTCTTCGGTGGAAGTGGCCTCGGGCATCACTTCCCTGGCGAGGCTGGCTGGCACCTTGAGTCCCGGGGGCATCGCGCCGTTGATCAGCTTGTTCTTGAACATCCCGGCCGCGAACCGCATGATCCACGGAAATGTCGTCTTGAAGCCGTCGATCGAGCCGTTGTAGGCAATCGCGAGGTGCCGGAAAATCTGCCCCGGCGACCAGTTGCCCAGCGTCTTCACCGCGCCGGCGCTAAGCCGGTCGGCATCGGCCAGCAACTCGTCAAACGACTTGTATGCAAGCTTCCGGCGACCTTCGACTTTGGCTGTTGCTACCGGCATCGGCGAGTCCTCGGACAAATTGAGTTCAAGAGCGCCCCGCAATGAGGCACGCCCGGCTGCGCAGCCGGAGATTCCGGCGCGCCCCGATGATGATCGTGACAGCATGATCGTTATTCACTTCGTAATCAATTACTCGTCGCCCCGAGATTGTAGAGATCCTACAGCGGAAAACTCGAACGCTCACTCGTCCGGCCCGGCGTTCTTGGGCAGGATAATGTCCACTTCAGAAGCCTCGGGCGAAATCTCCGCCGAGCCGTGTCCGTAGCCCCATTTGGCAAGGCCGATCTCGAGCGCTCCCGCCGGCAGGCCTTTGAGTCGAAACATTCCCAGGCGATCGGTCGCTGTCTCGACGAACTGCCTGTTCGCGTTGTAATGGACGCGCACGCTCGGAACGGCCAATCCGGCCGAGTCAAACACCCGACCGCTCAGCATGCGCTCCCCAGCGCCGGCGTCACCGGCTGCGACCCGCACGTGCACCGCGCACTCGACCCCTATCCACGCGGGCCGCGCCGAATCGCCCTCCGGCGGATAGCGACGCGTCAAGTGCACGGGATCGGGGTCCCGGTCATCGGGGATGATCAGGCTTTTCTTGTGACTTCGGCCGAGCATCCCGCCACTCCCTATGTACACGAAAACGGGTCCCGGCGGAACGAAGAACTCGAACTGGCCGAGCTCGTCGGCTCTCGTCCACTGGCATGCGGCGCCCGAGCGGGGACGCGAAAGGCTGTAACACATGATCGATTCGCCGGCCATGGGCTTGTTGGTCACCATATCCATCGCTGTGCCGCGCAGTCGCCGGCCCTTGATCACCACCAGGTCGGCGGCGCGTCCTCTCCCGCCTTCACTGCGCACGCCTTCGACCGCCCGGGCGACCAACGTTTTCTCGTTCCGGCCGCTTTCAAAGAGCAGGTTGTATACGCCGGAGTCCAATCCGCCGATCGCGAACCGGCCGCTCGCGTCGGAGGTCACGCTGCCCCAACCGCCGCCCAGGATTCTGTCGTGGTGCTCGACAAGCTGGGCGCTGACATTCGCGCCGGAAACCGGCTGTCTGGTGATCGAGTCAATCACGGTGCCCGCAATTCCACCCGCATCCTCAAGCGTGACCGGCTTGACCGTGCGATCGTCGGGACGACAGTCAAACGTTGGCCCGACATACTTCGGATGGTAAGCGGCAAAGATGACGCGCGTCTCCTGGGGAAGGCTCATCGTGTATCGGCCCGCGGCATCCGTGACGGCCGAGCCCACGCTCGCTGCGGCCGAACCCTGCCCATAATTCGATGCGAATCGATTCACGTCATGATTGAGCTGCACCACGTGCACCGTCACCCCGCCGATCGGCTTGCCGCGCACATCGACGATCGATCCTTCGACCCGATGGTTGCACGGCAGTAGCACCATCTTCACCGGGTCGTCCTCCCGCCCGGTCGGCGTCAGCTCACCCGCACGGATAATTGCCCAGCCGAACGTCTGAGCATCGGGCCGGGCCTCAAATACGATCTGATTGAACAACGCGTCAACCTTGACCCTCAGCCAACCTCCCGGTCCCGTCCGAAATCGGCCGAGCTCGAGAGCTTTGTTACGGTCCTGGACGTCGACCGCGACATTCGGCACGCCTCGGCCGCTCGTATCGACGACCCGGACGGAGAGCGTCTCCTCTGTCTTGTGAGTATCTACGGTTCGCCCCGGTGCGCCGTCTTTCGCGGTCGGCCGTGCCGCTTCCTGCCTCGGCATCGCGAAGGCAGCGGCTGCGGCCGCAATGAGGCCGGCGAAGACAACGCCTTTGATGAGCGCCGCCCGGGTGATGTGCACGGTGCGCAGTGCCGTGCGTGAATAGCGAACGGCGGTCGCGGAAAGCATATCATCGACGCAGCGCCCGGCGGCGAGCTCGACTGCGGCCCTGAGCGTGTCACGCTCAAGCGCTGCCGGTAAGGCGACGAATCGCACCTGTCGCGGGCTTGACGGATCACCCGGCCCTATCCCCCGTCGGATCAATCGGCGGAGCAACCGTTCCCGTCCTCGTGACAGCCTGCTCTTGACGGTACCGACCGGCCACCCCAATTGCCGCGCGGCCGCGCCGCACGTCAGGCCCTCCAGGTAGCAGAGCACGACCGCCGCGCGGTAACGCTCCGGCAACCGTCCGATTTCCTCGTGGAGAACCGCCGCGATCTCGCGCTGCCCATGATCGCTGGCAAAGTGTGAAGGCGCCCGTTCGGCGGCGTGCCGCTCGTGTCTCCGGCGCTGAACCAGAGACGCCCGGCGCAGGCCGCCACGCGCAAGGCCACGCCGTAGAGCCAGCTTCCAATCGATTCGCGCTCCGCCACCGCACGCGCTCGGCGCACCAGGATCAGAAACGTGGCCTGAAAAGCGTCCTGGGCGTCGTGCTCGTTCCGCAGAGTGGAACGGCAGACATTGAGCACCATCGGCCCGTGCCGCTCGACCAGCGCGGCAAACGCGTGCTCGGCTGCCTCATCGCGGCGCTGGCAAAACCGGCCAAGCAGCTCGCCGTCAGTCTGCTGCCCGATCGCGCCGAATGGAACAGAGTTTGCACGCCGTGAATCAGGGCCGATGTTTGGTTCCCGTGCACGATTCTTCTCCCCCGTCGCTGGCGTTGACTCCCATAGTGTAGCGACAGCCCCAAACGGTTCCGAAATTCTCGGGAATCTCGGAGACTCCTCGTCGATCGCCATCTCCGCCCGCGCGGTGCCCCATACTAACCCGAAGCGCCAGCGAGGGACCTGGCGTTCGACAGCGGCGCCCATACCAACCCGAAGCGTCAGTTTTTGATGCTGCGCATTTTGGTTCTTGCCCTGAAAGGGCACAACAAATCAGCCCAGGGCATCGCCCTGGGTTTCCGAATTCAAACCATATTCAAGCCCTGAAAGGGCGGCATAATCGGAGAACGCCGCGCGATGCTGAGATCTGAGATCGCTCGCGGAAATCCTGACCCATGTGGTTCGGACGGCTTGTTTCGCCCTTTCAGGGCGATACCTCTTTTGCTGACGTCGTCCCCCAGGGCGTTGCCCCAGAAATCCAGGGCGTTGCCCTGGGCTGTTTTGTTACTGCCCCATTCGGGGCGAGGAGAAGAACAGCGCAACATAAAAAGCGCCACCGAGGGCCCTGGCGGTCGACACCTGACATCGCCCGGTTCGTCTTCGAACGCCCCGCGAGGTCGCTCGCCCTCAGAGCCGCCCTTCGATCCGCCCAAGCTTGGGCGACGACGCCAGCAGCTTGCCGTCGACATATAAATCGAGCCCCTTGCGGCCGTCGCCGAAATGATCCTCGGAGCCCGCCAGCGGCGCATCCCAGACGATCGTCACGTCATGCCCCCGGTAACGCTGCCCGTCCAGGATGAAATAGCTCAGGCGATCCTCCGGCACCAGCGGGTCGACCTCGATAACCTGGTCGTCGCGCGGCACCAGTCCGATCAGCTCCGGAATCAAAATATCGAGCCATGTGGAATGATTGTAGTCGCGCTCCGCGGTCTTCCACTGCCCGCTATCGCCGTTGTAAAACTCGCCCGTCCAGGGATAGCCCAGATCCTGATTGCGAAACTGGGCGCGGGTGAACGATGAGAATAGCTCCCACAGGTGCTCGGGTTTGAGCGGCGAGCCGGAAACATTGTGGTCCCTTGTCGCCCGCAGGGTCCGGGCCATCGCCGTCATCACCAGCGAGTTGGCGTGCGGCCACGTGGGGCCGTTCCACATGCAGCCTGCCGCCCGGCCGTCATTCGGCCAGTTCTTCTGCGAATAAGCCGGGCACTCCCGCGAAGCCGACGCCACCGGCCACTTCGTCCAGAACTGCGCTGGATCGATGATCGAAGACCATGCCGGCTCGTAGCCTTGACCCGGGGGCACCATGCCAAAGTAGAAAGGATAGACACCAATCACTTCCTTGACGTCTGCGACCGCCTTGTCGCTGGCACGCAGCGAGAAGAAGAACTGCTTGTCGGGCCGCCACATCTTCTCGAAAACGGCTTTGGAAATCTTGCCGGCCAGCCGCTCAAATTCCTCGGCCTTTGCCCGCTGGCCGAGCTTTCGGTAGATCCGCGCAACGGCGACGGCATTCCCGTAATTGTAAGCCGTCAGATCGACCCGCTCGAGGCTCACCTGTGAGGCCGGCTGCCCGAAATCCCTCGAAACCTTGAAATCCGAGAAAAAGAAAAATGACGGCTGGTACTCCATTCCCGTCCACCAGTGCGAATCCACCAGCAGCAGGCCGTCCCCGTCCGGGTCGTACTCCTTCTGCCAGCCTCGCACGTTCGCCGCCAGCTTGTCCACGACTTCGGCAAGGAACCGCGTGTCAGGATGAACAAGCTGGCCCTCCCAGGCCGTTGACGTGATCCAGTCGGCGTACTGGCCGCCCGCCGGGCCGCTCGGCAAAACATGGCTAGGGTAGACGCCGTCCGATTTCTCATTCTCAGCCCAGGTTCGCAGATGGCCCTGCCAGTAGGCGGGATCGCGCAGCCAACGCGCCTCGCGCACCTGGTGAGCCGCGCCGTAGCTGATGACATTGGGATACCACGTGCTGCGCCATCGGCCTTCACTCTGCGTCGGCCACTGCAGCCTGCCGAGCTTGGGGTCAAGCATGTTCTTTCGCAGCACATAGGCACGATGGTAGTACATCTTTCTGATGAACGGATCGGAGCAATCGAAGTACGCCAGGTTCGAGTCGAACCAGGATTGGTAATCTTTGATCTGGCCGGCCAGCAAATCGCGCGTGTCCTGGTCTTCGGCCCTGATCAAAAGGTTCCGATCGCTGGCGGGCGTGAGCACGGAATCAATCCGTCCCCGTTCATTCTCGGGCCGGATTTCGAATGCCGCCTTGAAAACCTTCGTCTTTCCCGGCTGGATGTGATGCCCGAACAGCCGGTAGAGCGACGACCCGTGCGCGAGCATCGGCTTCGCGAAGCCGGCGAACGACGCGGTTCGCCCCTGGCTGGCTCCGGCAACCTTGAGCGGGCGCGGCGGATCGTCAATAACCGCGTACCGGAATCGGCAGGCAAGCGTCCGCCCCAGCAACGATTTTTGGCCGTCAAGCGCCAGCGACCTCGGCTCCCGGCCCGTGATCTCCCCGTCTTCCCGCACGATCAGCCCCGACCCCGTCTTGACGTCCCAGTATTCCAGTGGCGTCCCCAGGTCGACCGTGGGATCGACATAAATCGTCTGGAGCTCCTTCGTCGGGTTATGTATCCGGACGACCGACACCAGGATGTCCGATTTCGTGATGAACTTGTCGCACGAGATCTCGAGCGGGGAAGTCTCCGGCGCAGGGTCACCGGCGTCGCGAACCGGCCGCACGCCATATAAACCGGTGTAAAACCGGTCGCCCGCGTGCCGGAACTGGATTCGAAAGCGGCTTGCCACCACCGGTTCGAATCTCACCCGGTTTTCCCCCGGGCCCGGCCGCTCGGGAACGGCTCCGGCGGCGGTCACCGTGTTCCATCCCGAGATCTGATTATCGATCGTCTGAACCTCAAACGACGCGGGCGGGCGGCATTCACCCGAGGGCGAATCATCGAAAAAGAACAGGTCGAAGCCGCTCATCTTCCGCGGCACGCCGAAATCGACCTCGAACCAGTCGCCGCGCCGGCCGCTCGACCAGCAGGTCCACCGCTTCTCGGGCACGAACGGAGCCGACAGCGGGTTCTCGACGCGATCGAGCGCAAACGTGAATGAGGCCGCGGCCCTCATCTCCTGCCGCGCTGTCCCTTCAAAGTGAATGTGGCTGGGAAAATAGGTCGCCTTGTCCGGCCGCAGAAAACCATGTTCGTCGCGCAGCTCGAGGTCGAAGGCACGCAAATTCGTCAGGTAAAGCCACTGGACGTCGTCCGCGAATGCCCAACCCTCGGGGCTCGAGGCCCAGACCCGATCGCCCGTGCAGCCCATCGGGACGTCCCGGTCGAATGGACGAGACAATATCTCGTCGATCGAGAACACGCTGGTGGCGAAGACTCGCCCGGGCCGTGGCGGCTCGGTCTTCTGCGCGCGGACTCCCCCCGGTAAGCCCAGGCAAATAACGATCGCCCAGACGAGGATGGTTCGCCCGCTCAGCGATTGACGGCGCACCGAGACCGCCTCTCCTGTCGTGGGAGTCTTTTCTTTGCCTGACCTGGAGTCATTCCTCCGAATCGCTCGGGTCCCGCCATCGATGTCGAGGAGAACGAGGGATGAGTTGGAATGGGAAGGCTTGACTGGCTGCGGCCGATCAGATTCCGTCACTTCTTGCGATGTCGAATCCTGCTCCGCATCCGGCGCTTCTTGCGCCCTACTTTACGACGTCCTTTGCCTCGTCGACGACTGGCCATACTTTCTCCTCTGGCGGCACTTGGATAAACTGAGTCCGCGCGGAACGAAACCGAGAACCCGATCGTTCTTGAACGAAACCGCAGATTCTATCCGCAAATCGGCTCGCGGCTCAAGGTCTAGGTCGGTAGCAAACGTCCGTGCCCAGTCAATTCGGGCGTCCTGACCACTCGACCGCCGATATCCGGGCGAGCCCCAGCAAGAGTGCGTGCGTCCCTTTTCGGGCGTATCCCTGAGCTTCGACCGCACGATAAAGCTGCTCGGCGAGGGCTAGCCCTGGCAAGCAAAGTTTCATCCGCCGCGCCTCCTGAAGCGCGATGCCCATGTCCTTCAAGAAATGCTCGACGAAGAATCCCGGCTCAAAGTTGCCGGCAATCGCGCGGGGGCCAGATTGCTCAGGCTCCAGGATCCTGCCGCGCCCGATGACACACTCTGGAGCACCACATTCAGGTCGAGCCCGGCCTTGTACGCGTAGAGCAATGCCTCGCAGACACCGATCATATTCGTGGCGATCAAGATCTGGTTCACCATCTTGGTGTGTTGACCGGCCCCGGCGGGCCCCTGGTAAACAATCGTCTTGCCCATCTTCTCGAACAGGGGCGCCAGGGCATCAAAAACCGGCTTTTCACCCCCGGCCATGATCGAGAGCCGCGCCTCGCGCGCGCCGACGTCGCCACCGGAGACCGGCGCATCGATCGAATGCACGCCCTTGGCTCTCGCGGCCTGATCGATCTCGACCGCCAGCGCCGGCTCGCTGGTCGTCATGTCGACCAGCACCCCGCCGGCTCGCGCCCCGGCCAGCGCCCCGTTCTCCCCGAGCACAACTTCCCGCACGTCCTTGGGGTAACCCACGATCGTGAATACGACGTCAGACGCCTGCGCCACCGCGCGGGGCGAATCCAGCAGCTTGGCCCCTTTCTCGACAAGTGCCTTCGCCTTACCCGCCGACCGGTTGTAAACCGATGCCTTGTAACCGGCCGCCACCAGCTGCCCGCACATCGACGAGCCCATCACGCCGGTCCCAATCCAGCCAATCCGCGTTTTCTCAGGGGTGAATTCCAGTGTCATCGCAGGCTCCGAAACATCAGGTGATCGATGCCAAACAGGATAGTACAAGGCTGATCGTCAACCCGCAACCGACCGCTGCGATCCTGGACGAGCGCCACGACTCTGTCTCGAGGGTTGAGCTTAATCCATGAAATTCGTATCCTCAAGTCGTTGAGTACCGCTCATGATTTCCAATGTTACCCGATGGTGTAAATCCATGGATGCCTTGGCTAAACGGCTCGACAAGAAGCTTCAAGAGTGGAGCCCCGATACCGCGGAACGCGTGCGATGCGAGGTCGTTGAGCTCATCGAGCTAGCCGATCAGGGCCTTCTTGACGTCGTTCGGTCTCGCAAGGTCGAACAGGAAGTCTTGGACCTTCTCGATGAACCCACGACCCGGTGAAGTCTGGTTGGCGGATCTCGGTTTCGCGGCCAAGTATCGGCCGGTGATTGTTGTCTCGCGTTCAGACCCAGACCCGCCGAGATCCCTCATAATCTACGTACCGATCACGAGCCAAAACCGAGAAAGTCCGTACGAGGTGGTGCTCCCTCACAGTCGTTTTCTCGATCGCGGCTCGGTTGCCAATGTCCAGGGCATCGGCTCGCTGCCGACGGTTCGGCTCGGAAGGCGGATCGGATCGCTCCGCTCAGAAACCTTGATCGAGATCAAGAGAGCAATCGCCTGGGCTATGGAACTCGAGGCCTCGGATAGCTCGCCTTAACTTTGGTGCGACCTGGCCAAGAAACGAGATTCACAGTCGCCTTTCGACCGCCCTATCTCCCACCACCGCTTTCCTCCGCACCAGTGCCGCGCCAGGGCCAAGAGTAACGGCGGACAAGATGACCCAGGTTAACAACATCATCGGAGTATCCGGATCCCGGAAATCGTGCTGCATTGCGGCTCGCACGCCTCCCACGAGCACCATCGCGCCCACAGCCAGCAGGGCCGCGCCGGCGATTCGCCTCGGCAGCCCGACCGGCACGTACCGAACCTTGGACGGGTCGAACGTGCCGGTGCACCCATCACACGTCACCGGCCCCTCTTCAAAGTACTCCGGTAATTCTCGCCCACAATAGGGACATTCCAGCTTGCCCACCATCATCGCTCCTGTGAAAACGACCGGTTTCAGCGATGCGCAAGCGCTGCTCCTCAACACAATCAATCCGTCACCACGAGCACAACAAACGAACCCGGCACCATGTTGCCCCTCCGGACCCACTGGCGTCAACCGATGGCGTCCCGGTCGTGATCAACAAATCACACCGTCGTTGGTTCCAGCGAATTTGCTGACAGAGTGATCCCGTCCGGCATCAATGTCACCGCCATCTCCTACCGATCGTTCCGGTCACAACGAATTGTCTCAAAACAGTGCAGAAATGCCGCCCGGTGCGACGATTAACCGCTCAGGACGGTTGCGCCGATCGTATGATCTGGTCCCGCTGCGCGCCTCGGTGACGCCCGTCGGGAGCAGCATTAAACTCACGCAGGGCCTGGTTTTCATGACGCGTGCCACGATCTGCATGCTTGCAGCATATCTGGTCATCGCGACCACCATGAGCGCCACAGGTGACGAGCCACAGGCGATTGCTCGTGGAAGTCAACCGGGTGGTCAACCACCGGCTGCGCCAACTCAGCGGCGAGTTTCGATTCCGCCACCGACCACCGCGTGGCGAGCAACCGTCAAGCGGCGTGAGACACCCGGCGCTGATGCCAAGATTCGCCGTTCCGCGGCACAACCCGGCGGCGACCTGACGCCCAATCCCCTGTCCGGCGGCATGAGTTCGTCAACCCAGCCGCGCAGCCCGCTGCTTACTCGCACCTTGGTCGGCGGGCAGCCGATCGCAATGCAGGCCGCACTCTATGGAGCCGTGACCAGCAACCCCGACCTGGTGACTCTGCGCGAAGGAAATGCACTCGCCGCGTCGGCGGAAGCCGTCGAAACGGCCCGGCATTTTCCGACCACGCTCAACCCGACCATCTGGCTCGACTATCGCCCGATCACTCTGGTTCCCAATGGAACCTTCGGCACGGGTCAACCACACAGCACCGCGTCGGGAAATAACTATTATCACTATGGCCAGGACTACTTTTACGCATCCTTGCGGCAACCGGTGGAGCTCGGGCATCAGACCACCCATCGTTATCACATCGCTCAGGCCGCCTACAATCAGCAGAAATGGCTTGTCGTTCAAGCCGAGCTGACCACGCTCGTCCAGACCTACCGTTTCTTTCAGACCGCCGCCTATCGCCGCGAGAAATTTCGCCTGGCTCAGGATCTGGCCGACTTCAACGATCGCCTGAAGGAATCCCTCCAGCGGCGAATGGAGGCCAACCAGGTTCAGGCCGCCGATGTCGCCCTCGGACGCGTAGAAAGCCGGGCCACGCAGCTTCAGGTCAAGGCTGCCAAGCAGGATTACCTCATCGCGCTGACCGACCTGCGCAACCAGATTGGAATACCCGACCAGGCCGGCGCGGTCGAGCCGCTCGGTGAATTTACTGTTCCTCCGTATATACCACCGGTCGACGAACAGGTCATGGTCGACGAGGCGATTCGCCAACGGCCCGACATTCACGCGGCCCTCGCCCAGGTTGCCGGTACTCATTCCGCCGTCAGCTTGGCCAAGGGAGATCGAATCCCTACCCCGATCATCGGTCCGGAATACGAGATGGACGAGGCAGGCGTGCAGTACATCGGGTTTGTTCTGATCTCGGCGATTCCGATCTGGAACAGCGGCAAGCCCCTGGTGCTTCAGAGGGAAGCCGAACACCGGCGGGCGATCGTCGCCTTTAAAGAAGCCCAGCAACGTGCCGCCGCCCAGGTGCGCGCCGCTGTCGCCAAGTGGAACGGTGCAACCGAGCTCGTCAACGACTCAGCCGGCCTTACCAACGATCTGAGCGCGGAAGTGAAAAATATGGAACAGCTCTTCGAGCGAAACCAGGCTGACTTGACCAAGTTGATGCAGGCGAGGCAGCGATTGATTCAACTGGAGAACTCTCGACTGGACGCCGTCTGGCAGGCCACTCAAGCTCAGGCCGACCTGTTGCTGGCTCTGGGTATACCATCCATGATCAATGACATGATCAACCGCGCTGAGCGGGATGCAACCGGCCCCCCCTGAAGGCCAGGTAACCGACCGGAATCAGCAGACGGGTCAAGAGCATGTTCGTGATCAAGCCGCCGATCACCGCGATCGCCAGCGGCTGCTGCATCTGGGCACCAGGCCCCCTGCCCATGGCCAGGGGCACCAGACCGAGAATCGTGCAGAGGCTGGTCATCAGGATCGGCCGGAACCGGGTCCGACCGGCCTGCACCAACGCCTCGTGGAGGGGCTTACCCTCGCGCGTCAGTTGCCCGATGTACTCAATCAGGATGATGCCATTCTTGACGTCCAGGCCGATCAACAAGATGGCGCCCATGAACGACGAGACGTTGAGCGGAGTGTGTGTGATCCAGAGGGCGAACACCGCGCTGGCCAGCGAGACCGGCTGCGCCAGGAAGATGAGGAGCGGCAATGTCAGGCTCCTGAACTGGAATCCGAGCAGCACAAAGACGAGTGCCGCCGCGACGATGATCACGAAGAGCAGGCTGAGGAATGACTCCTGCGCCGCACGGTAGCTCCCGGCCAGCTCCCATCGATAACCGCGCGGAAACTCCATCTCGGCCAGCTTGGTCCGCAGGTCGCGGTTGACCGAGCCCAGGTCCCGATTCTCCAGCTCGGCAGTCACCGTGATCACCGGCTGCTGGTTCTCTCGCCACAGCTCGTTGGGGCTGCGCACAGTCCGGATCGTCGCGAGCTGACCGAGCATCACGAACCCGACGCCGGCAGACGCTGCGTGACCATTGGCCCCGGGGGCCGGTGCGGCAGTCGCCAGACTGATCGGCAAGAGCGCCAGGTGCTCTTGGTCGTACCGGACCCGGTCAGGATAACGCACCCGGATCTTGGTCATCCGGTCCTGTTCGGGAACGGTGCTGGCGACTTGTCCGTAGAGCGCGGCGTTGAGCTGAGCCTCGACGTCGGCCACAGTGAGGCCAACCCGCGCCGTCTGGACGCTGTCGGGCCGGATCACGATGTCCGGGTTGCCAAGGTGGACGTTCGCGTTCACGTCAGCCGCGCCCGGAACCTCTTCGACGATCTTTCCGACCTTCTCGGCCAGGCTGCGGAGGGTCGCGAGGTCGGGGCCATAGACCTTGACCTCGACCGGGCTCTCGACGCCCGCCAGGTCGTTGATCTGGTCCTCCACCAGCGGCACAAATTCGGTCTCCAGCTCGGGGACCTCGGCCTCCAACTGCTCACGAAGGACGTCGAAAAGCTCCTTCGCGGGCCGCCGCTGGCCCGGGGGCTTGAGGCTCACCAGGATGTCGCCGGTGTACGGCTCGGTGGCGAAGAAACCGAGCTCCGCCCCCGTCCGGCGGATGTAGCCCGAGATATCGGGCGTACGCAGCAGCACCGCCTCGACCCGGCGCATCACCTTGTCCGTCTGGCCCAGCGAGGTGCCCACGGGCATCTGGTAGTCGAGCACAAACGCTCCCTCGTCCATCTCGGGCATGAAGCCCGTCTCCAGGTGCAAGGCCAGCCACACGCCGGGCACGATTGCCAGTATCGCCAGGATCACCATCGGCCACGGGAACCGCAGCCCGATCCGCAACATCCCCTCATAGCGGTCGGCCAGCAGGTTGTAGATCGGGCCCGCCGTCGGCATCGGCCGGCGTCCCAGGAAACGGGCGGCCAGCACGGGGATGATAGTCAGACTCACCACCATCGAAACCAGAAGCGCCACCGAGAGCGCCAGACTCAGCGACTGGAAGAACTGGCCGACCACTCCGCGCACGAACGCCAGCGGTAAGAAAACCAGGATCGTCGTCAGGGTCGAGCCGATCACCGCACCGCTGATCTCGCGGCTGGCGCGGTCCACGGCGGCATCGCCGCTTTGGCCTTCAGCCAGGTGCCGCGCGATGTTCTCGATCACCACCACGGTGTCGTCGATGATCAGCCCGATGGCCACCGCCAGTCCGCCCAGCGACATCAAGTTCAGCGTGTCCCCGGTCAGGTACAGGAACACAAAGCTGATCACCAGGGAGAGCGGGATGCTGAGCGCGGCAATCAAAGTCGCGCGCAAGCTCCTGAGAAACAACAGCAGGATCACAACGCTCAGGAGACCCCCCACGACAATGGCATCTCGCACGTTGGCGATCGCCGTGCGCACCAGCAACCCTTGGTCATACACCGGATGAATCTCGATGCCCGGCGGAATACTCTTGACCGCGTCGGCCAGCACTTCCCGCAACGCGCTCGAGACGGCCGGCGCGTTGCCCCCCAGGCGGCGAAAAACCGTCAGGGCAACGGCGTCCTTGCCATTGGATCGGATCGCCATCGTCCGATCCTCGTGCCCGATCGCCACGCGACCAAGGTCGCGAAGCCGGATCGGCTGCCCGTTCGTCTCGGCGATGACGACGTCCTCCAGATCAAGCGGGTCGGCCGCCTGCGTATCGGAGAGCACCTGGTATTGCAGCACTCCACGGTCGAGACGCCCCACCGCCTTGAGCCGGTGCTCGCGGCCCAGACGGTCGGAAACGTCCGAGATCGATAGGTTGGCAGACGCCAGTGCCTGGGGCTCGAGCTCGACCAGGATCTCCCGGATGTCCCCACCCTGGACAGTCACGTAAGAGACGTCCGGGATGCGGCTGATCCGGGGCCGCAGGTCGTAGTAGGCGTAATCATGCAGCGCCGACGGATCACGACCGCCGGTCACCACGAACGAGATGATCGGGAAAACCGACGGGGTCTGCCGCTCGGTGATCGTGCTCGTGCCGGCAGGGAGCGCGGCGCCGACCTCGGCCATGCGCGCACGCACGTCATTGAGCGCCTGGATCATGTCGGTCTCCGGCGCGAAGTCGATCGACAGCTCAGCCGCCCCGCGCACAGACTTCGACCGGACCCGCACCACACCCAGCACGATGCCGACGACCTCCTCGATCGGGCGGGTGACGGCCACCTCGACATCCTTGACCGCAAGCCCCGGCGTCTGCGCGATGACGACAATTCGCGGGAAGGCAACCTCCGGATAGATCCCGCTGGGCATGCGCAGCATCGCCACCATGCCGAAGGCGGTCAATAAAGCGGTGGTCAGAACGATCAGCCCGAAGTACGGCCTGGCCAGGGCGACCAGGTTGATGCCCGCGGCCATCGGCGATCGTTGAGCCGTCTCCGGCTCCGTGGTCAGGCTCATCGCTCGGGCTCCGCCGGTCCCGCTACCTTCTCGCCCGCCAGCTTGACCGGGGCTCCTTCAGGCAAGTTGTATCCCCCTTCCACGATCACCGGCTCCCCCTCTTTCAGATCGGTCGACGAGACTCCCACCCACCCGTCGTGCGATGGCCCCACCTCGGGGTGGAGCACGACCGCCTTGCCGTCCCGGACGACGGATAGAACCGGCCCCTCTCCCAGGTCCAGGATCGCCACGGACGGAACCTGGAGCACTTCTTTTTGCTCGCTCACCACGATGGAAACTCGAACCGACTCCCCGATCGTAAGCCGCCCCTTCGGGTTGTCCACCAGGATGCGGATCGGAAGATTCCCCGACTGCGGGTCGGCCACCTGACCCACAAATGCCACCTTGCCGGTCATCTCATCTTTCTCGTGACCCGACGAGCCCCGCGCGGGCCCCCCGGAGTCGGCACTGGCGACGCGAGCCAGTTGCCCGACGTGCACCAGCGACGCCGACCGCGAAGGGTTCCAGACAAGCGCGAAAACCTGCCGTGTATCGACCACCTCGCCGATCGGGCTCCCGATCGCGATCGTCTGACCGATGCGGCACGTCAGACTATCCAGCGTGCCATCGATCGGCGCGCGTATCGTATGGTAGTCGAGGTGGGCCTGGGAAATCGCGACAAGCGCATCGGCCGTCTTGATTCTGCCCTCGGCCTCAGCCACCGCCTCCGGACGCGGGCCGATGATCATCGCGTGCAACGTGGCTTCGGCTGTCTTCTGCTGCAGCCGCGCCGCTTCGACGGCTTTCTCCGCGTCAAACAATTGCTGCTTCGAGGCCAGGTTCAGGTTGTTGCCCCTGAGTGCTTGAACCCCTTCGGCGACAGCCTGCGCACGTTCGACCGCCACCCTCGCCTGCTCGACCGCAAGCTGCGCAGGCGCGAGCTCGTCGCGCCGCGGTAACGATTTGAGGACCGCCAGAGACGCTTTGAGTCCGTCGCGAATTGCTGTTTTCTCTGCCAGGTCTGCTCGGGCCACCGTCTCGTCGAGCGCAACCAGCGGCTGCCCCTTCTTGACCGCATCGCCGTGCTTGACGAACACTTCGTGGACATGCCCCTCGACCGCCGGTGTCAGTGTTGCGATGCGGTTCGGCAGAGCTTCGCACCTCCCGAGGGCCTCGACAGTCTCCGGCATCGCACCTCGTCGCGCCGCCTCCGTTCGCACCGAGACAAATGCCTCTTTCGTCCCTTCGTGATCACCATCCTCCGTCTTGGTCTCCTCCCGCTCGCACCCGAGCACTCCAGCCAGGAGTAAGACACCCGTAACCAAACGCCGATGAACCATGATCGCAATGCCTCGGTTCGCTCAAGCTCTTGAAAGTCATTCAGGGAATGCGCCCGCGAACGATCGCTTTACCAAAGTACACGCTGGAAGAATGCGTGGCATGAGCACTTTGGTTAATTCTTTTTAATGGACAATCGCAACGCAGCCTCCCCGCCAAATCCCCGTCAGCACCTTGGCCTCCGAGAATCGCCGTTCGGACGCGGTCTGGCAGACAACCCAAGCTCAGGCCGGCCTGCTGCTGCCCCTGGGAATACCACCGATGATCATCGTGGTTCCACGTTACGCTATCCATGAACTCTGAGCATCGCTCGCCCAAAACGATAAGGCGGATCTTATTTTCAGCTTATGAGCAGCTTAATGTTGCGCCGTAGAATCCGCGAAACCGAGACGAAGCCCCCAGACCGAGGTCGAGACCGGCCTCTTTTGTGCGACGAGATATGCCGAAGCGCGTCAATCTGCCACTTGAAATGCTGGCTCGCAACATCTTCTACGAAAACGTGCGCCGCCGGGCGTGGGCGCTCGTGGCATTCATGGTTGAACACGAGGAATTCAAAATTGGGCCAGACGGCGCCAGGCAGAAGCGGTGCGCAGACAGCAAGGGACGGAAGGCCTTTCGCGGGGAGGAGCTCAACAAGCAGCTCCTGCCGCCGAAGGCAGGTTATGGCGGGTACTGTCATCCGTCGGCCGCTGGAATCAGCCGAACAAACGTGATTCGGGCCCTGGCCGCCGAAGCGGAGCGCGAGGGCTGGATTTCGCGGGAACGGGAGCGCTACGGCGGCGTGTTCAACTATGCTCTCACCGACCAAGGCAGGAGCATGTATCGCAATCGTATCGAACCCGAACGCGATGCGTTCATAAGGGAGTATCTGAAGTCCAGGAACGTGACATCGGGCACAGCTCCATTGCGCCAGGCGGTCACCCGAGTGAAGCGCGCGGTAGCGAAGCCTCTCGATTCCCACGAGGAGCGGATCACCGAACTTCAGAAAAGGTATGGCTCCGGTGATTCAGAAGACCATCGTCCGGCGCCCGTCGATGTACAGCGCGGGGGAAAGCGCCAAGCTGACACCATGTCGCGTCAGGCGATTGACAAGACTCGGAACGAACCGACGGCACGCCCGAATTCCGCGAAGAAACGACGTTGAATCGATCCGGCTGTTCGTAGTGAATCATCGCGTGGTTTCGCGAATGCGGTGCTCCCGAGGACTCGCGCCCGAAAGTGGGCTAGAGGGCCCAGTACCGCTTGCCAGGGGCAGCCGTATCTCGAAGCGAGATCCCGCATCCAGCTCACTCTGGACGGTGACCGAACCACCGAAGACTTGGACTATGCGCTCGACGACCGAAAGACCCAACCCGAGTCCGGCTATGCCCTGGCGACGAACGGCTTTCGCGCGGAAGAATGGCTCGAAGACTCGCGGCAGGTCTTCCTCGGAGATCCCGTGACCGGTGTCCTCTACGGCGAGCACGGCGAAGTCTCCTTCGCGCGAGGACTTCACACCCACGGCGGACCCCGGCCTGCTGTACTTACACGCGTTGTCGAGCAAGTTGTCGATCAACTGGGCGAGCAGGCCGCAATGCACTTTGACCCAGAGCGGTTCGCCTGGGGCCGCATCGTGCACGATTTCGTTCGCGCAGTTGTTCGGCAGCGGGCCGGCGACGTGCTCGGCGATCCATCGATTGAGCTCGAGCGGCTCCACGTCGGGAAGCGCGGCGTCGGCATCGGCTCGGCCCAGAAACAACAAAGCTTCGACAATCTGCCTGAGCTGGACTCCCCGCGCCAGGGCGGCCCTCAAAACGCGGCGATATTCTTCTCGCGCGCGATCCTGTCGCAACGCTACCTCGAGCTGTCCCGTCAGGACGGTGATCGGTGTGCGCAGTTGGTGGGACGCGTCGCTGCTAAAAGCACGCTGACGATGATAGGCCACCTGCAATCGCGCCAGGAGGTCATTAAAAGCCCGGCCCAGCTCGTCCAGTTCATCGCGGGTTCCGGGCTCCTCCAGGTGCCACCCAGGGTCCAGCGCATCGAGCCCTCGCGCCGAAGCGACCATCCTCGTAAGCGGAGCCAGCGGCGCTCCGGGAAAGCTTGCGGCAGAGCAGTGCAGCGAGCAGCCACGCACCGAGACTCACAGCGAATAGGAAAGCAGCCAGGTTGGCGAGGGTTGCCTCGGACGGAAATATCGGCACGCACACGATGAGCATGAGGTGCGGATGGAGTACCTCGCCGGGCGAGGCTTCGCCCGGTGCGACTTGATGCTCGGCCGCCCTGGACCCCAAGCCCGGAAGAACGCCGGGCAGCACCTGCCGATGGGAGACGAGCCAGGTCGTCCTCTGATGATCGACGAACCGGCCTGTGGCCAGAGCGTTCTCAGGCTGATGATCCCATTGCGCCGCGAGTTCCGCCTCGGTCCAGTTGCGCGAATGATCGACCCGCCTTCCGCGATCGTCAAATACCAGCCACCGCAGCCGATCCGGGCCGATCTCCTGGCCCAGCGGGAGGACGCGTTCTTGCGGTTCCCATTCGACGCCATCGGGATGGATTTCCGCCGCGGCGGCCAGGACCGCCAGTGCCGCCTCAAGGCGATCTCGGACCTGACGATCGAGGTAAACCCGCGCCGAAACGTAAATGGCGGTTGAGAAGCCGACGAGCACCAGGCACAGGACGCCCAGAAAAAGGGCCGAGAATCGGCGGGTCAGGCTCATGGAGTTTGTACTCACCGCGTGTCATCAAAGACATAGCCACGGCCTCGGACGTTGTAAATAAGACGAGGGCCGTGGGCCTCCAGCTTACGGCGTAGCTCCATGACGTGCACTTCCAGCGTGTTCGAGAGCCCGTCGAAATTCTCGTCCCAGACGTGGTCGTAGATGCGCGTTCTCGACAGCAACTGCCGGGGATTTCGCAAGAAGAAAGTCAGAAGCGCCAGTTCCTTGGCGGTCAGATCAAGCGTGTGCCCCGCCCGCAGAGCGCGGTGAGTGGCGAGGTCGACTGTCACGTCGGCGTGGCCCAGCGTCCGCTCGATCACTCGCTCTCGCCGCCGAAGCAGGGCCCGGATGCGTGCCAGCAGCTCGTCGAAAGCAAACGGCTTGCAGAGGTAGTCGTCGGCCCCGGCATCAAGGCCCCGCACACGGTCGGCGACGGAGTCACGCGCGGTCAGGAACAACACGGGGGCGGAGGCTCCCGAGTCTCGGTAAAGGCGGAGAATGTCCAGTCCGTCCTCGCCGGGGAGCCACCAGTCCAGGATGATCAGATCCCAGCCTCCCGCCTCCATCGCCCTCCAGCCACTTTGCCCGTCTGCCGCATGGAGAACGGCGAACCCTTCTTCACGCAGACCCCGAATGATGAAGTCGGCGAGATCCATCTCATCTTCGACGATCAGGATGCGGATGCTCATACCAGACGACCCTCTCGAGCTGCTGGACTCGCGTCTTTGCGAATCCGCGCCAAGAGCCTATGATGGTAGATTGAGAAAGTTCCCACGATGGTAGAATAAAGTCGATCTACCCGACTAGACTTTCGTGAATGAGCGCGCGGAGCGGGCCATGGATCACCGCCCTTCGGTCGAGCTGCTGGAATCGACCCATTTTTTTCCGGGTGTCTACCAGATCAAGGCGATTGGCCGGGCCGATGAAGATTTTGAATCACGGGTCATTGCCGCCGTCTGCACGCACCTGGCCGCGCATTCAGACCTGGACTACTCCGTCAGGACCACCCCCGCGGGCCGGCACCTCGCGCTGACGCTCGATATATCCGTACAGACAGCCGAACAGGTCCGCGCCATCTACGCGGAGATCCGCGAAGTCGAGGGTTTGACCCTGCTCTTTTGATTGACGAGTTGCGATGCCGGACGTGCAAGCTTCTTCGCAGTGGATCGACGTCTCTCGCGTTGATGACGTTCGCGACGTCGTGCATCGCGCGGTTGCGTGCCTGGCGCAAGGCGGTGTCGTCGGTCTGGCCACCGAGACCGTCTACTCGCTCGTGGCCTGCGCGCTGCGGCCCGACGCCGTGGCCCGGGTACGTGCCGTCCGCGAGGCCCCGGGCTCGCGGCCGCTCACACTCCTGCTCAAGGGCCCGGAAGAAGTCACCGACTGGGTGCCCCGCATTTCCGAAGTCGGCCGGCGGATGGCTTGCCGGCTCTGGCCCGGGCCCGTCACCCTCGTTTTTCCCGGCAACGGCGCCACCGGCCTCTACGATCGCCTCCCGAGCGAGGTCAAGCCCCTGGTCTCGCCCGCCGGCGACGTCGCCCTGCGCAGTCCTTCCCAGACCATCGTTCGCGACGTGTTGCGCCTTCTGCCCGCCCCGCTCGTCATCGCAATGGTCACCGGTCCCGACGGATCCATCCCCGCGACCGCCGAGCCCCTCCGCGCCGTCCCGGGCCTCGACATGGTCATTGACTCGGGCCCGACGCAGTTTCAACAGTTCGCGACCGTCGTCAGGGTCGAAGGTGACAACTGGGCCGTCGAGCGCGAGGGTGTCATCGGCGCCGCGAGCCTGGTCGAAAGCGCCAGCCTGATCATCATGTTTGTCTGTACCGGAAACACCTGCCGCAGCCCCATGGCCGAGGCCATCTGCAAGGTCCTGCTCGCCCGCCGCTTGAACTGCTCGGTGGATGAGCTCGCCCACCGCGGATTCGTCGTGCGCTCCTCCGGTGTCGCCGCCTATGACGGCCACCCCGCCGCGGCTCACGCCGTCGACGTCGTGCGCACACTCGGCGCGTTGCTCGAGAACCATCGTAGCCGCCGAATCGACGCCAGGCTCGCCCGCCAGGCCGACTTCATCTTTGCCATGACAATCGACCACCTCGATGACTTGCTCCGCGCCGTGCCCGAAGTCGAGCCACGCCTCTTTCTGCTCGACCCCGCAGGGGGCGACCTCGCAGACCCCGTCGGCGGCGACCACGAAACCTACCGCCGCACCTGCCAGAGCATCGAGGCCATGCTCAAGGTGCGCCTCGACGAAATCGGTCTTTGAAGATCAATAGCTGTCCTTGAGAACAATGTCCGATTGCGCTGTCGTTCCCAGCGCCACCAGACATTGATCGCCACCGAGCTCTTGACCCACTGCACGCTTCCGTCGCACATCAAGGCGTTCACACCGCCGGGATGGTTGCTGGAGGCGTTCTCGTACTGCCCGAAGTCGAAGCCGCACCCGGCGCAGTCCAGCCGGCAGCCCGCCCACTGCCATTGCTGCGAGTTCGGCGGAACGACCGTGTTGAAGAGGGTCACGCCCGGCGAGCCGGCCGCCCAGCGATAGCCTTTGTCTTCGCTCGATGGGATCGCTTGTTTCGACTGCCACAACTGGGTGCAAGTTTGAAGGTCCGCCATGACTCCCGCCTGGTTCGCGGCGGCCGAGTTGCCCGACCCGGCCGACCCCACGCCCGAAGAGACCCCGTCGCGGTAATTGACGCTGTGAAGCGCATCCGAGACCAGTGCCTCCGAGAAAGCAATCGTCGTCGTAGAGCCGTCCCTCAAGCTCGAGAAAGACGAGCACGTCTGGTTTGAGAACACACCGGTGCCCAGCAACGTCCACGGGTCCGTCGCCGTGCCCATGCTTCCCAAGTAATTGTTGGTGTTCGCCGGTCCCGATTTGCCGTCGGATGGGCAGAGGAAAAACGAGAGCCGCGTGTTGAACACCGTAGAATTCACGGCGTAGCCCACGTCATACCAGCAGTTCCAGCTAAAGTTGGCCGAGGCCCAGAGCGGTTGATTGTCGAGATACGGCAGCAAGAGCGCCTGGCAGCTCCAGGTGCCCCAGTTGGTCTGAACCCCTGGGTCGGAATACGCAATCGTCGTCCCCATCGGAAATCGGTCCTGCGCCGAGTGGTAGTTGTTCACGCCAGGCCGAGCTGCTTGAGATTATTGATGCACTGCCCTCGCCTGGCAGCTTCTCGTGCCGCTTGAACCGCCGGCAGCAAAAGCGCGATCAACACGGCAATGATGGCGATGACAACCAGAAGCTCGATGAGCGTGAACGCACGGCGAGCCCGAGGATTCATGACCACAGCTCCCTCCGAATGATTGTTAACGTTGACCCAACGGCTCGAATCGAATTCCTGCCAAGCAAAGGCTACGGCGCCCTACTTCTTCGTCTTCTGGACACCCTTCCCAAGCGGTGGCCTGTCCTTCAAGTACTCCTTCATCTTCTCTTGCGCGATCTTCTGTTCCTCAGGGTCTATCGTGGCCTGCCCGCCGCCTGACCCCGAGCAGCCCGATGACGAGATCAGCATGGCGATTCCAAACGTCACTGAGCCAATCAGCGTCCCGACTGTCGAAATACGCCCAATTCGCATCGTCCACATACCTCCATCGTTCGCCAGAATGATCCCAAACGATCAAGACTGGGTACTCTGGGTAAAACCGGGATTCTGAGATAAAGCGGATAGAATCGAGTTCAAACAGCGATTTTACATCACGCCTGGTTTGATCGGAAGGGAGTGCTCACGTCCAGCAGCGCGGTCGATCTTGTCAATTTCCGTGATCGGGTCCAGAATGATCTCGTATCCTGCGGCAGCCGGAAACAGGCCATCGGTTCCGTACGGGCTCACGGTTGGGCGGGGGAAGCATGTCTGACCACCCCCTTTCATGCAGTCATGAAGGAGTGATGTGGCGATGGCTGTTGGTTCATCGGCTGATCGGGCCCCTGCGCCTGATCCCAGCGCGACGCCGGTGCACCGGCTGGGAGAGAATGTTTTCGACGTGATCGCCGAGGTCGGCGATGTCGCCGCTTTCTCGGTCAGCACGGTCGTCTGGATCTTTCGCCGCCGCGCCCGCTGGTCGGTCCTGGTCCCCATCTTTTATGCCATCGGCGTCAAGAGCGTCTCTGTGGTGGCGATCACGGGAACGTTCATCGGCATGGTGCTGGCCGTGCAGGCTTATCATCAATTCTACATGATGGGGCTGGCGACGCGGCTGGGTTCCGTGATCAACATCTCGATCGTGAAAGAGCTCGGGCCGGTGCTGGCGGCGACGATGCTCGCCGGACGGGTCGGTTCATCGATGGCCGCCGAGCTGGGCACGATGCGGGTGACCGAACAGATCGACGCGCTCTCGGGGCTTGGCACCAACCCCATCTACTATCTCGTCGTGCCACGGTTTCTGGCTTGCGTCTTGCTGATTCCCCTGCTGACCTTGATGGGCGACTTCATGGGCGTCATCGGCGGCGCAGTGGTCAGCACCCAGATCCTCAAGATCGACTCCTTCGCATACTGGAAGCACACCCGCGACTTTCTCGACAGCCTCGATATCTTCGCGGGAGTGTTCAAGAGCTACTTCTTCGGCGCCGCGATTGCCTTGATCAGTTGCCATCGCGGTTTCAACGCCCGTGCCGGAGCGGAAGGCGTCGGCCGGGCTGCGACCGAGGCGTTTGTCTACTCGTTCATCGTGATCTTGTTCCTCGACTTCGTGCTCGGGCTGGGCTGGAACAATGTCTACCGGTCGTTGTGGCCCCAGTCGGAAGGCTTGCTATGAGTCAAGAAGCGAGCAGCCTCCGACCTGGCTCCGCAGGGCCTGATCGAGCTGCGCGACTTGACCATTCGCTTCCGCTATGAGTCGGTGCTGCGCAACATCAATCTCACGATTCCGCGCGGCCAGTCGGTTTGCATCATTGGTGAAAGCGGCTGCGGCAAGACCGTCATGCTCAAGCTGATCATCGGGCTCTTGCGGCCGACGTCCGGCGAGGTGTTTTTCGACGGCGTTGATATCGCCACCCTGGACGGAAAGCAGCTCGTGAAGATGCGGCTGCGATTCGGCTTTCTCTTCCAGATGGCCGCGCTCTTCGACAGCCTCACGGTCTTCGACAATGTGGCGTTCGGCCTGCGCGAGCATCGTGTCTGCGACGAGGCGCAGATACGGCAAACGGTCTTGCAGCGGCTGCACGACGTGGGCCTGCCTTCGGAAATCGAGACCAGAAAGCCCGCCGAGCTCTCCGGAGGCCAGCGCAAGCGCGTCGGGCTGGCACGCGCCCTGGCGATCGGACCGGAAGTGATGCTCTATGACGAGCCGACAACAGGTCTGGACCCGATCATGAGCGACGTGATCAACGCGCTGATCCTCCAGACCCAGCGTTCCATGAAGACGACCGGCGTCGTCGTCACCCACGATATGAAAACCGTCACCAAAGTTGCCGACCGCGTGGTGATGCTCTACCCACTTGCGCGTCTCGGGCCTGATGAGCCGCAGATCTTGTACGACGGACCGCCCGAGCAGATCGAAAACTCGCCCGACCCGCGGGTCGGCCAGTTCGTGCGCGGCGAGGCCGGCGAACGCCTTCGCGAGATGGCGCTGTACCGCACCACAAATTCCTCCGGAAGGCGGGTGCCGCAATCCCGCTAGGGTCGGCACGCAAAAACGAGGGTGATCATGAACGAACGACTCATGCAGTTCCGGCTCGGGATGTTCGTCATCGTGGCCGGCCTGGTCCTCACCATGATGATCATCTGGTTCGGCGAGTCGCCGGGAATCTTGCGCGACCAGGTCTATCTCAAAGTGCGCTATCCCGAAGCGCCCGGTGTTCTCGAGGGCGTCGCCGTGCGCAAGAGCGGCATTCGCATCGGCGAGGTCTTTGCGATCGCGTTCGACGACAGTTCCGATCCGCCCGACGGTGTGATCGTCACACTCGCAATCGAACGAAAATATAAGCTGCATCAAGGTGCAGTCCCGCGCCTGACACGCTCTTTGATCGGAGACGTCACCATCGATATGCTGCCGGGAAAGGGTCCAGCGCTCCTCGAGACAACCAAGTCGCCACGCGAAAAAGGGACGATCATCGCGGGCATGGTCGCCCCTGACCCCGCCAAGGCGCTCGAGTCGGCAACCAAGGCATTCGACAGCGTCGGCGACACCCTGACCTCCATCAACAAGGCCGCCGCCGGGATCGCCAAGATCTCCGACAGCGCTCAGAATCTCGACAACTTCCTCACCTCTGTCGCCGACGCGGGCAAGAGTGTCTCGAAGGCCGCGCAAGGGATTGATGAGCTCGTGAAGACCAACCAGGCCAACCTCCAGCCTGCCCTTGCCGACCTTCGCGAGGTTGCCGGCAAGCTCAACAAGACCCTCGACCCGGAAACCCAGGCCTCTCTCAAGGCCGGTCTCGACCGTTTTTCTTCGGCAGCGAAACGGCTCGACGCCGGGCTCGCCCAGCTCGATCCCGTGCTCAAAGACTTCGAGCGCCCCGGTGAACCATGCCGCCGTCAACCGACATCGGCCAGGCCGTGCGCCGGATCAACGTCCTCGCCGCCGATCTCGAGCTCCTGACCAGCAAGCTCCGCGACGGACGCGGCGGCCTGAACACCGACGGAACGCTTCAGAAGATGCTCACCCAGGCCGAGCTCCATGACAACTTCAACAACGTCGCCCTTTCGGCGAGCCAGACCCTCGCCCAGCTTCGGGCCGTGCTCGCCGACCTGCGGGTCTTTGCCGAAAAGGTCGCAAGAGATCCCGGCGCCATCGGCCGCGGCGCGCTGCAATCACGCTGAGAAAAGAGCGGTGCCGTTCTACGGTCTGTCGGCGACTTTCCGTGCTTGGCCCTCATCCCTCATCCCTCATCCCTTCCGAAATACCTCGCTCCCCGCGAATTTCATGCACCTTCGGGCCAGACTGCGGAACGAGCCTGCCCGCGAGGTCACCAGCACCTGACCGGGGAGCTCGACTTTCCGCACGAGCTGCCGCACCAGGGCTTGCTCCTGCTCGGAGTTACCCGACCACCAGCCGCTCGACGGCCCGCGAACGCACAGCACGAACAATCGTCGGTTGGGGAAACACTGGACGGTCTTTCGGATCAACCAGGCCGCGCCCAGGGCTGGAACTGAGCCCAGCAATTCGCGCAGGGACTCGAGTTGAAATTCCGAGAGCCCATGTGCAACGAATGTGTCCCGTGCGGTGATTGTCGATCGCTCGCGCTCTGCCGCGCGCAGGTCGGACTCGTGTCGGTCGAGCCGGGCATGCATCTCGCGGAGCAAATCCATCCGGCCGCTGGCGCGATAAACCTCCTGCAGCGCTTCGCACGCGCGGGGCAACCAGACCTCGTCGTTCCGGGCCACCACGCCGGCCAGCAGCGCCTCCCCTGTTGGGTCACCCGCGACCGCAAGATGCCGGCCCAGGATCACGGCCGCACCGTCGTGGTTCGGGTCACGCTCGAGAACACCGATCCGGCAAACCAGCGCGTCGAATGCGGCTCTCTTCATGGCTGGACGGGTTTGTTCTTCCTGGAGACGCGCTCGATCAAGTAATAGGAAGGCTTGCGGCAGATGTTGAACTTTGCCGCCTCTGCCAGATAGCTCTCTCGTTTCGCAGGAAATCGGTCCGCGAGAGCGGCCCAGAAGACGCCGCGGTATTCCATCGGCAAGTACAGCTTCTCTGCTTCTTTGATCGAGGGCGGCTCGCGGGCGGAAAGTAGCTCGGCAGCCTGCCCGAAGTCGGTCTGCCCACCCAGCTTTTTCATGGCGTCCGCAGCCTTTTCACGCCATCGTGCAGATTCTTCAGTCTTGCCGTCGAGCGCGAGGCCGACGCTGACCGCCAGCAGGCACAGCGGGTCTTTCCAGAGCGTGCTGAAGACCGCGTCGTCCGTCGCGTCCTTCATCCGGCCCAGAGCCAGCAGCGCGTGCAGATGCGCCGGCGCCGACTTGACCGCGAAGTTCGTGTTGCAATAGTCCGCGCATTCCCTGAGTTTTCCCGCGTAGTAGAGCCCGAGGGCCTTCAATTGCCCAGCGAACTGGGCTTGCACTCCCGTCGGCAGCCGCATCACCCAGGAATTGAGCGCCGGCTCAATCTCACTCGTCTTGCCCGAGGCTGCCAGGGCATCCACCAGGTAGAACAATGACGAGAGGTCCTGTACGTTGGCGGCGATGGCAGCCCGGTACTGCGGCACGAGCGCAGCGGCCTCTCCCTTGGCCATCCGCGCCTCGTGGGTCAAAACACCCAGTTGGTCGCGCTCGCTGATATTGAGCTGGCTCGCCTTGGACGCGGCGTTCCGATCGCCACCTTCCGCTGCCAGGGAGCGTAAGCAGAGCCTTCGGAACGGAACAGACCCGATAGCGAAAACCGGCGCTGCGGCAGTATCGACTCGGCCTGGTCCAGGGCCTTTTCCGACAGCTTCACGAACTTCCGGAACGAGTGGTGATCCTTCAGACTGGGAATCTCACGCAGCAGTATTTCGGCGATCTTGATCGCCTCGGCGTGCCGGCCTGCGGTTTGAAAGTATCCCGCCAGCGAGTCGAGCGGCGCCAGCGAGTATCGCCCGCCCGCGCCCGGCTCCATGAGAAAATCGAGCAGCTTCTGAGCTTCCTCGAGCTTCCCTGCTCCCATCTTCTGCTGGGCCACGCCGGCCCGCGCTTCCGGCAGCGTCGGATCAAGCTCGAACGATTCCTGGAACAGCTTGGCCGATTCCGCAAACGAGGACGCATCGCGAAGCTGGGCCGCCATTCCAGCGCGCAGACCGGCGTGGTTTGCGAACCGGGCCAGCGCCGTCTTGCGGAATTCGGCCGCCTGCTCGTGTTCATGGAATGCCAGGAGCTGACCGTGCGCTTGAAGGGCCGCATCGGCCGAAGGCTCGCGGCGAAAGCGTTCCAGGCTCCCCGACGTTTGAAGCTGCTTGGCCTGTTCGTAAACATCGGCTTTCAAGACATAGTGCCGCGTGCACGAGGGGCACTCGTCGATGATTCGCTTGCGTCCCAGAGGAACGATCGGAATAAACACGACCACGAACCAGAGCCGGGTGTCATAAGATGTCAGATTCCCCGCGCGAGAGCACGACTTGCAAACGGCGGCTCGCACGGTAAGGTTTTTCTTGCCGTAATAGTGTGTACCGATACCATTGACCGTGGAGGGCATCTCAGGGACCCTTTAGTCGAGACCGGTGCAGAGGTATTCGCCTTCAAAGACAACTCCTTTTTATCCCGGTTGAGCGCACGGCTCAACCGCTTCCCCGCGAGTGACGGCGGCAACGTTAGTTCGCGCAGGAAATTAGAAACAGCGAGACGAAGCCATGAATTGCACGATTTGGTCGTTCTTGGTTGCGGTGATGGCGGCCGCCGGTGGCGAACCCTATTCAGAGCTCTTGCGGCAGACCGGGGCCAAGGTGCAAGCGACACCACCGGGCGCCCCCGCGGACGTCACGCTCTTTCGCGGCGGGCCGCAGCGGACGGGATCAATCGCGGGCCGGATCGCGATCGAACGTCCCGAGCTCTTGTCATCGATCCGGACGAAGGGCGACCCCGGGGAAGCCCTTCTCGCTGACGGCGTGATTTACGTCGGTGACCGCGGGGAAACGATCTATGCGATCAGGAGTGCGGACGGCACGGTCCTCTGGCGGGCTCCCGGTATCGGGTTCGTTTACTGCGCCCCGGCCCGCCGCGGCGATGCGATCTACGTCACCTCCCAGTTCGGTCTGAAGGCGCTGTCGAGAGCAGACGGCAAGGTTCTCTGGCACATTGGACTCGGTGTCGCGATCGAGTCGTCCCCTTTGATTGTGAACGATCGGATCATTGTCGGGGACACAGCAGGCACGATCACGGCCGTGAGTATCGATGGCGAGGTGATCTGGAAATATTCGGTAACTGCCGACGACCGCCAGCGTTCGGATCCTGACGAGCCAGATCGTGCCGAGGTACGCCCACGCACAGCGGCGAGTGACGGAGCCATCGTTTACCAGCCGGTTTTCGACCTGTCACGGATATTCGCAATCGATCTCAAAGCCGGCAGAAGGCGATGGGCATTCGACACGAAAGGTTCGATTTACGGCGTGCCGGCGCTCTCCAAAGACAAGCTCTTCTTCGGTAGTCAGGACAACCACCTCTATTGCCTGGACAAGGCGCGCAAAACCACGCTCTGGAGTTTTCCGACAAAGGCGCGGATCGAGGCCGGCGTCGCCTACCAGGGCGGATCGGTTTACTGCGCCGCATGCGACGGCGGAGTTTACCGCGTCGACGCCGAGACTGGAAAGGAAATCTGGAGCTATAAGACGCCTGCCTCCGAAGCGAGTCCGGCGATCTATTCAGCTCCAGTCTGCACGGACGACTCGGTCTATTTCGGATCGTTCGACGGCTACGTCTATTGCCTGAACATCGACAACGGCAAGTTACGGTGGCGATTCTGCCCCGTGCCGGGGGCCGAGATCACGGGCTCGCCGCAAACCGATGGTCGCAGGATCGCGCTCTCGATCCGAAGGAATATCCGAAACAGGGCTGGCGAGGATGCAATCGTGATTATTGGGGATAAACCGACGCAGCCACGGAAATGAGAAGTCGATCGGCGTGCCACGCGACCCGCACTCGGTGACCACCCCATGAGATACTTGAAAATTGCCGGTAAATGCGTGTTCGCGATGCTTTTCCTCGTCGCGAGCGCCGGGCACTTCGTCTCGCCCGGCCCCTTCGTCAAGATTGTGCCGCCCTATCTACCCTTTCCTCGAGAGCTCGTTTTCGCCAGCGGCGTCTTTGAGGTCGTTCTGGCGGTGCTCTTGCTTCTTCCTCAAACCACTGCGCGTCGCGGCATGGGGACTGATCGCTCTTCTGGTCGCGGTGTTCCCGGCAAACATCTACATGTACCAGCACCGCGAGTTATTTCAGATACCGCCGCTTGTCCTCTTGCTTCGGCTGCCTTTGCAGGTACTGTTGATCGCTTGGGCGTGGGCTTACACTCGGAAGCAAAGCTCGATGGCAACACAAATCGCCCCGGGAGACGGCAATGAAGTCGAATAAGCTCTGTCGAAAAGCCGCCGCTGTGACCCTTGCGCTCGTCGCGATGATCTCGTCCGCCGCGGGCCAAGATGACCCCTTCACAAAACACGAGCCTCCGCCGGTGGTGGGGCGGTGGGACCTGACCGTGCACGGACCCGAGGGCGATTATCCGTCGTGGCTGGAAGTGCGGCTGTCCGGATATCGCACCCTGGTCGGTTCATTCGTCGGGCGCACCGGCAGCGCCCGGCCGATTTCGTTGGTTGAGTTTCAGAAAGGCCACATTCACTTCTCCATTCCCCCACAGTTCGAAAAGCGCACCGACCTCCAGAACTTCGACGGCCAGCTCGAGGGCGACGTGCTCCGCGGCGAAACAACCAACGATCAAGGCCGCCGCGTCGCCTGGGAAGCGCGCCGCGCTCCCTCCCTCAAGCGGTCCAGCAGCCCGCAATGGGGGGCGGCGGTCGAGCTATTCAACGGCCGCGACTTGACCGGCTGGCAGACGAGGAAGACGGACTCCAAGAACGGCTGGCTCGTTCGCGACGGCGTGCTCATAAACGCTGAGCCCGGCAACGACCTGATCTCCCAGGAAAAGTTCACGGACTTCAAGCTCCAGGTCGAGTTTCGCTATCCCAGCGGCAGCAACAGCGGGATTTACCTGCGCGGTCGATACGAAGTCCAGATCGAAGACAACTTCGGCGAGGAACCCGAAAGCCACGGAATCGGCGGCATCTACGGTTTTCTGACGCCGATCACGAACGCGGCGAAAAAATCCGGCGAGTGGCAGACGGCGGAGATCACTCTGGTCGGCCGCGCAGTGACGATCGTGCTCAACGGCGAGCAAGTCATCGACCGCCAGGCCATTCCCGGGATCACGGGCGGAGCACTCGACAGCGCCGAAGGCTCGCCCGGTCCCGTCATGCTGCAAGGCGATCACGGCATAGTCGAGTTTCGCAAGGTGACGCTGATCCCCGGCACGTGAACGCCTTCAATTCCGCCTTCGCCTGGCTCTTCTTGAGCGTCAGCGTCTTCAGTTGTCTATGCGATGGGGAGATGGTGCGTGTCGGGATTTGGGCGGCTCGGGCCCGCGACCCGTGACGCGAACGCAACCTTCACTTCCCCTCTTGAGGCTCGGCCAACCCGAAGGCCGAGATTTGAAAACGATCGTCGGGCACGGCCCCGAAGTGAAGCTCCTTGAATTCGTAGGTGTCGATACCGCTCGGTTGCTGCTGGCCAGCGAGCGAATGCGTGACCACGACTCGCTTGGGGACAGGAAATCCATCCTGCGGTGGCGCGTACTCGACGCGCCCGTGGAAAACGTTTCTTAAATCCGTGAATTCGTATTCGTGGATCACCCACTTCTCCTCCGGCGCGACACGCACCCAGCCCGCAGTGTTTTGGAGCGTCCGGAACTTTCCGTTCTTGAAGTCAAAGGCAATCTTCAAATACGATTTCCCCTCCTGCTGCACGGCGGAAACGTGATCGATGGCCGCGCCCCCGTCGGCAATGACCGAGCTCATCGAAGGACCGCCCAGCGAGAATGGAGCGTGCAGGTAGGAGAACAACCAGCTCGGCATCTGGTCTCGGATGAAGACCCGGTCATTCTTGTCTTTAGCAAATGACTGGACGGTGAACTCGTTCTTGCCCGCCGCTTTTACCAACCAGAATGCATTCTCCGGGTTGATGCAGAATACCGTTTCTTTCGGCGGACCTGGCTTCTGGTCGTTCATCCTTGTTAACGTCGCGATCCTGGCCACCTTGGCGAAATGCGGGCCTTTGCATGCGAAGGTGAACTGCCCGTTGATCCGGATGTGATTCGGTTTTCCCACGAAGTGTTCCTCGACTCCCGTCACCGACCCGAACGCACTTGTGAATCGGGCCTCAAGGGCGCTCAAGGCCGCGGGATAGGTCTTCATGACGCGTGCCTTGAGTGCCGCTTCGTCGTCGCTCGCCCAAGCGGGCCTGGCCCAGAGCAGGAGCGAAGCGACGACTGCGTAACCAACGAGCGCACGGCGCATGGGGATCTCCTCGGTGCTGGGCACGGGCGCGAGCGATTGGCACAGATCATACCGCCAGCGGGCACTGGCGAGCCAGTTGTAGGGTGGGTGAAACCCACCGCAAACGCCGTCAGGCCGCTGGGTTACACCCACGCTACAATGATAGAACGGTTGCCGTGGTAGGACACGAACGTCCACAGCCCGAAACGCACTGTGGGTTACGTGTGCATCGGTCGTATGACGTCACCGCGCCTGAAAGGCTCGCGTTCGCTCAGTTCAGAACGATCCGATTGGCCAGCTCGTATCCTCCCGGCCGCATCATCGCAATCGCCCATTCATAAGCAAGCTGGTACATCTCCTGCGATGCCTGAATCGTCGGATTCCACGGTGAAATGGCCGGCAAAACAACTAGCGCCGGCGCGACCGTGCGCGTGTCGAACACAAGGGTCGACGCTCCTTCGCCCCCCGTAAAGTTCTTTGAATGCATCGAACACCTCGAGACAGACTTGTGGCCCCGGAACGAATAGGAGCGATTTCCTGACTATTATTATCGACATGCTGAGGTATGGCAATGACACCATCTTTTTTGCAACATCTGCCGGATTTTGCCATCTTCTCGTCAAAGTCGTTACCATAGACTCGAACCGCGAAATGAGTTAGGTCGAGTCGATGCCGGCTTCCAGCCAGATTCTCCAGATTCTTTATCGGACTCAGATCACCGCAATCCCCAGCTTCGCTGTTGACTGATGGGATTTGACGGCCCTTTTGTTTATCAAATTGGTCATAATCACATCCCTTTAAATTCTTGTAAAACGACTTGATTTTTCAGAGGTCGTCCGTCAACCTTTAGGCCGAGTTCCTCGCTCTTCGCGACAGGGGGTTGTCACCAAAGGAGAACAGGATGAGTTCAGCAATCATGATGGAACGTTCGGGAGTAGGAATGCCCGGTATGCCCGTGTCGAATCCGAGTGGGCTCTTGGGCGCGCCGGGGGCGACGCCGGCCGGCATGAATGTGTTGATGGTCCCTCGCTGCACGATGACGTTCAAGAAGTGTGCCGGCGGGATGAAGATCGTTTGCACCTGCGAAGACAAAGTCTCGGCGACCATGCTCCAGAATCTTTGCACGATGATGCCCGGCGGCCTCTGCAGTTGCTGCTGCATCATGAACGGCATGGTCGTGTGCGCGTGCAATCTGGTCATGGCGATGTGCAAATGCGAGCCCACCGAAGACGGGGTTTGCGTCACGTGCACGAGCGGGGATCCGTCGTGCTGCGCGATGATCGAGGCGTGCTGCGCGTGCATGACCTCGATGATGAAAGCGGGCTGCAACTGCTGCCTGATGTTCAACAACACGCCGGTCTGCTGCGGCTGCTGAGCACGGGCCGAAAATCAATTGCCAGCGTGCTGCCCCTCGGCACGCTGGCAACGCCAGGCTAAATGAGTACTCGCAGCCCATTGTCGTGCCGCCCTTCGACAATTCGTCAGCGAGTTTCATGCCCGTTCCGCGCGGCGGGCTTCGCTCCCATTGTCGCCCATCGCTCCGCGATGGGACCACGTCTTCCGCAAGGGAGCCGACTGTGCTCCCATTGTCGCCCATCGCTCCGCGATGGGACCACCCCGTGCGCACGGGCGACGAGGGTTGGAGTCCCTCGCCGCGTGCTATCGTCGCGGGACCGCCCCCCGCGCGCGGGCGACGACTTCACCTCTTTCAGGGCCGCGCCAGCGCTGCCAGATCGCTTTGCACGTCGGCACTCGACCGACTTGCTGGTCGATAATACGGCGATGACCGCAGTTTCTTCATCTCCGTTTCACGGTTGCTCACCACCTGCGAGCTGAGCCGCCCCAGTGGCGACTCGCCCTGACCGCAACCGAGCGACGTGGCGCCCACGATCACGACTACCGAAGCGAGCAGATAACGTCGTCTCACGGAAGGCCCCCCTTCTTTCAACCAGCAAAGTCACTTTTCTAGATCGTTTTAATCAAGATCGATCGACGTCGTTGCCAGCGAGCAGAATTTCAGGTAACGAGCACCTATAAATGACGCTAGGTGCAGCGATTCCGAGAGTTAGGAAGTGCCGCTGACCTTGCCCTCCTACGCGGCAAACCGATTGGCCCGCCGCGAATCGACAGTTTCAGCGTTCGATCAGCTAAGTCTATCGGAATGATCGACATTGTGTCAAGAGTTTATTTTGAAGGATGCCGGGAAGCGTCCAACCAGGGGGTCTCGTGGAACTCGGCGGTCGATTGACGAGCGGCGGTTCTGTCTCAGACGGCAGTAACAGCCTTCTTGTAGGGTGGGTGCAACCCACCGACCTTGTAGGGCTCTAGATGAGGGTCGCACGGCCCCGGCAGATGGCGCACGAGCGCCTGCTTCTTGACGCCCCCATCCGGAACGCGGTTAGATAAGAGGATCTCCGTGCGATCGCTTCCCGCCCACGCATCCCCCCAAGAGAGGGTCCCGCCCATGCGCTCGCTTCCTCGCCGAGAGTTTTTTGCAGACACGGCCAAAATCGCCGCGGCAATGGCCGCAATCCCGGCGGCGAGGGCCGTCGCGGCCCCGGACGACGGCGATGGCGATACCAAGCCGCCCGGGCCGAACGACACCGTGCGGATGGCGGTCTGCGGTGTCAACGGCCGCGGCAAGGACCACATCGCCGGCTGGAGCCATCTCAAAGACGTGCGCATCACGGCGATTTGCGATGTCGACCTCCGCGCCGCCGGCCGCGGCGCCAAGACAGTCGAGCGAAACTCCAAGTCTGCCCCCAAGATCGTGCAAGACATTCGCCGCCTGCTGGACGACAAAACGATTGACGCCATTTCGATCGCCACGCCCAACCACTGGCATGCTCTGGCGACGATCTGGGCCTGCCAGGCGGGCAAGGACGTGTACGTCGAGAAGCCTGTCAGCCACAATGTCAGCGAAGGCCGGCGGATGGTCGAGGCCGCCAGGCGCACGAGCCGCATTGTCCAGACCGGCACACAATGCCGCAGCCACAAGGGCATTCAAGACGCCATCGCCTTTTTGCGCTCGGGAAAGCTCGGCAAGATCTACATGGCCAAGGGCCTGTGCTACAAGCCGCGAGGCTCGATCGGGCATCAGAAGGACGGCCCGGCTCCTGCCGATGTCGATTACAACATCTGGCTCGGGCCGGCGCCCGAGCGCCCGTTCAACCCCAATCGGTTCCACTACAACTGGCACTGGAACTGGGATTACGGCAACGGCGACCTCGGCAACCAGGGCATCCACCAGATGGACCTCGCCCGCTGGGGCCTGGGCAAGAACGAGTTTCCCAAAGCGGTGGTCGCCTCCGGCGGCCGGTTTGGTTACTCCGATGACGGCCAGACTCCGAACACCCTCCACGTCGGTTTCGAGTTCGACGATTGCGAGCTCCAGTTCGAGGTACGTGGCCTTTTGACCAACGACGAGGGCAAGGTCAAGATCGGCGACATCTTCTACGGCACGGAAGGCGTCCTCGCGATCTCGAGCTACACCGACTGGCAGTCGTTCCTCGGGCCCAAGCTCGAGAAAGGCCCGGGCGGCTCCGGCGGCGGCGACCATTTCGCCAATTTCATCAAGGCCGTCAAAGCGCGCGACTCCAAAATCCTGGCGGCCGATATCGAAGAGGGGCATCTCTCCAGCGCTTATTGCCACCTGGGCAACATCGCCTACCGGCTCGGCCGAAAACTGCGAATCCATCCCTCGACCGAGTCGTTCGAAGGCGATTCCGAGGCCGATGCGCTGCTCACACGCGAGTATCGGGCGCCGTTCGTGGTGCCGGCGAAGGTATAAGAGCTCGTCCGGATCGCCCATTCACGGAGGAATGTCATGAACAGCGCGCGCTTTCCGATCGCCGGTTTGATGGCCGTCGTCGCGGCGATCGCCATCAATCTTACGGTGCTGAGGTCGTTCAACGAGTCCCAACCCGATTTCCTTGGGCACCTATTTTTCGCCTGTGGCGTCATGCCGATGGCGAGCGTGCTGTTCCTGATCGCCTTGTTCTCGACCCCGAGCCTTCTGCGTGGCAACCGCTTCTCGTCGTTTGCCCTCGGCTTCGAGGCCTTCGGCTGGCTGGCGGTGTTCGCGTTCGTGACAGTTTACTCGGTCGCCCCGTCGGCACTGCTGGCCTCCACGGAGTGGATCGGAGCCCGGACGAGACCCGTCCTCGAACCGCTTTTCCAAGGTGCGCCCGGGTGGATTCAACTCTCCGTCGAGCTAGGCTGCGGAGCGATTATATTCTCGCTTCCTGAGCTGGTCATCGCGCTTTTCGGCGGATGGCTGGCGCGGAAGGCGGGGATCACGCTCCGTTTCGAACGTTGGAGGCGCGGAGAAACCGGCCGCCTCTGCGGACGAAATGCCGAGCGACTCCGTCGCCACCAATCCGTCGCCACTCAAATGGCAATCATTGCATTGATCGAGCGTCACTGGCGCAGGCACAGCGGGCGCGCTGCAACACCACGGAAACACGCGCGACGCGCGATTGACCTTCATTGACGCAAACCCTCGTTTTGCGTAGGCTTCCCTGCTCTTACGGCACAAACTGGCCAAGCGATGGCCGACTTTAATCGCCACGGAGGGCGGCACGGATGCCAAAGTTATGCGGTCGCGTGAATTTTCACGCCGTTCCGTTGGCCGCGCTGCTGTGCTTCGTCGCCTCGACGGCGAGCGCCGACCCCATCACGATCCCAGGTTATACCGTCACAGACGTCGGTTTCGGCACCTCCACTTTCTCGACCAGCGCGAGCGGCAACGGGATTCTGAACACGCCGAACGGACAATCTTATGCGTTCCAACAGCCGTCTGGAACCAACTTGACCCCGAGCCAGGGATATGCGGCCGGAATTCCTTTGCTCAGCCCGCTTTCCTATCCTCCCAATCCCAGTGCTGCCTATGTCAATCTCGCAAGCGCGGTGATGCAACCCGGCGGGCTCGTTGCAGCAGTCGATAACTCGGGTGTGGGAGACATCACGTACTTTCAGACAGCCTATTTCGTGCAGCACAATGCGGATGGATCATGGGGACAACCTATTGTGATCGCAGAAGGACCCGGACAGCCCGCGGCAGGGTCGACACAGGCCGAGCTCGGTATTGTCGGCATCACGAACGCGAACCAAATCCTCATCAACAATTTCAACGTGTCCGGCCTACAATCGTCCAACGCACTTCTTTACGACGTGAACAACCAAACGACGACAAATCTCGGCACGTTGCTTCAGAGTGCACGGCTATATCGAACCTCAAGGGCTCGCAATTGACGCGGATGGGCGGATCCTATTGAGTGCGGTAGCCGTTGCCAACGGCAGCACTGGAGTCGGTCCTCACCAAACGGAGCTCCTCTTGAACCCAGGTGGCCTTTCACCCGACCCGATCCAGGTACCCGTCCCCGAGCCTGGCGCGCTAGCCGTCATGCTCGTTGCCATCGCCGGTTTCGTCGCCCACCGCATCTGCGAGCGCAACGGCCAGATTTAGCCCGACTGGCCAGATTTCTCCACTTCCACCGGTCCGTTTCGCTCGCGATTCCCGTCTCACCGTTGACGCAGCTCCGAAATCATCCGCGCTCGACCGTTCGGCCTGCGTTCGCCGGTGTATCCGCTGAGCGCTCGTTCCGTCTCCACGTCTTTTCTTGATAGCGGGGCTACCGCGTCCTCGGTACGATGCAGACCAAGCCAACGCGCCGATACTCGCTCTTCCAAGACGCGGATTTCATCGCAAAATGCCGCCGTCTTTCGTCAAAACTCCGTCCGCGACCACGATTCCACCGATGACTCGGCTCCGCCGTCCACCGCAGTTTACCATTGGCCAGCTCACGGTTGTCATTGCCGTGATCGGCGTGATTCTTGCGCTCGTCCGGATGGGGCTGGGAGCTGTGGTCATTGTGATCGGTTGCCTCATTTTGATGCATCGGTCCCGGCTGCCATATGGCGCACCCGAACGAGCAATCGGTTGCCTGGGAGCCGTGGTCGGGTTTCTCGGAGCAAGCCTTCTCGGAATGGTTCTTCCCGGCGTTGCTGCAAAAATTGGCCTGCCAACCCGCGGCGTTGCTGCTGCGGTCGTAGTGAGCGGCACCATCGTCGGCTACCTGACGGGCCGCTTCATCGCGCTGGCGCTATATCACCGTCGCGCGTGTGACACCAAGCAAAGGCAATTGGAAGCCTCTGACCCCGTCGCCTCCCGCCGCAAACAGCTCCTTGCCGAGTGCAAGCTGGTTGAGCAACTGCTGGCGCAGGCCGAGAAAGACGGTGATGACGAAACTCGCACGAAACTGGCCGCGTACCGAGCAAAGTTAGCTGAGGGCTCGGCGCTATAGGCTGACCTGCTCACGCCTTGGTGAACCGGACTGACCGCCAGTTTCCCATCTTGGAGCAATTACTTCTCCATCCAGCGCACTTCCGTCTTGGACAACGCCCGCATGAGCTCGTGTGAGCCGATGCGGGTCACATCAGTGCAGGCCAGAAGCAGGCTCTCAAGCTGGGTCAGGTCCTTCAGATACGCGAGGCTGGAGTCGCCCACGGGAGCCCCGTCGAGGCTGAGCGAATTGAGGTGGATTAGCCCCCTCAAATGCTCCAAGCCAGGACCAGCGACCTTGGTACCGCCCAGGTCCAGCGACTCGAGGTTTGTCAGCGAACGCAGATGAACCAGACCTGCGTCGCTCACGGGGGTCGACTCAAGACTGAGGCTCCGGAGTTGTGAGAGACCGCTCAAGTACGACAGCCCAGCCCCGGTAACCCGTGTGGAGAACAGGTCGAGCTCGCGCAAGTTGACCAGCTTTTCAAGATGGATCAGGCCAGCGTCCGTGATTGCGCCGAGACAGAGAGGTCGGTCAGCCCGGTCATGCCTTCCAGATAAAAGAGCCCTGAGTCCGTGACTCGGGTGTCAACGAGGCTGAGCGACCGAAGTTTGTTCAACTCCTGTAGCTGGGCGAGGCCCAGGCCAGCGACTTTGGTGCCGCCGAGGTTCAGAGACCGGAGGTTGACCATCCCACGCAAATGGACGAGGCCGGCATCTGTGACCTGAGTCCCGACGAGATCCAGCTCTTCCAGCTTGGTAAGCCCCTCCAGAAAAGCCAGCCCGGCGTCGCTGACTTTGGTATGGGAGAGACTCAGTGTCTCGAGCTCCGTCAGACGGGCCAGGGGGCGCAAGGTCAGCGTTTGTGACGTCGGGTTCGTTGAGGCAGATGGCGACGACGGGGCGCCGGGCGGAATCGATGACGCACGCGAAGGGCCGTGCGCCGATCAACCCGCCGAGCTTCTCGATCGCAGCGATCGCCCGCTCCTGCGCAGCCGGACGCCGTCTTGGCTCGGACGCAACAGCCATGACGATCGCCAGAACCGCGATCCCGACCAGGCCTGTGCGTATGCGCCACTGGGCGCGAATTCGCATGGGCACCCTCCTGCCGTCAAGCGTCGTGGTATCGGAGACTTTTCGACCGAAGATAGACGTGCGCTCGCCGGTCAGGATTCGGTTGTCGCCACCGTTTCCGACCCAGTCAAATGCCGCCCGATTCCTCCGATTCGCCCGATCCCTCCAATTCCGGCGGCCCATTTCGCTCGGGTTCAGGGGCCGGCGGTTCGAGAAAGACGCCAATCTTGCGGTATTTGTCGTAACGCCTGGCCACCAGCTCGTCGGTGGGAATCTCCTTGAGCTGCCGTATCGAGTGAACGAGAAAACTCTTCAAGCCCGCGGCGGCTTCGCGGTAATCGCGATGGGCCCCCCCGGGGGGTTCGGTGATGATCTCGTCGATGACGCCGAACCGCAGCAGGTCGCGGCTCGTCAACTTGAGCGCGGCGGCCGCCTTCGGGGCGTGTTCGCTTCCCTTCCACAAGATCGTGGCACAGCCTTCGGGGCTGATCACGGAGTAATACGTGAATTCGAGCATCGCCAGCCGGTCAACTATGCCGATTCCAAGCGCACCACCCGAACCGCCCTCACCAATGACGACGCCTACGATGGGGGTGCGGATCTGGCTCATCGCCATCAGGTTCTCGGCGATCACCAGCGCTTGACCGCGTTCCTCGGCGGCAACGCCCGGATAGGCGCCCGGCGTATCGATGAACGAGACGATCGGCAGCCCGAATTTCTCGGCCAGCCGCATTTTCAGTAGCGCCTTGCGATAGCCCTCGGGGTGCGCGCATCCGAAGTTGCATTTCGTGCGCTCGGCGAGGTTCTTTCCCTTTTGATGGCCAATGAACATGACCTTGACGTCATCGAGATGCGCCAGACCGGTGACGATCGCCTTGTCGTCGCCCACGGCACGGTCTCCGTGCAGCTCGAGAAACTGTTCGAAGATCAGGTCGATGTAGTCGCGAGTATGGGGCCTCAGCGGGTGCCGCGATACCTGAACAGTTTGCCACGGTTCGAGCCGGGAGAAGATCTCGCGCTCGAGCGCCACCAGCTCGCGCCTGAGCCGGCGAATCTGCTCGGCGATCTTGGCAGAATCCCCCGCGGCGCGGTTCTTGGCGTAGTGTGCCTCCAGATCTGCGAGGCGTGCTTCCATCTCGTAAATCGGGGCCTCAAACGGCAGTCGCGGCTCAGACGAACGAGGGGGGGCTCCTGCGCCATGCGGTGGCATCTCGAATCAGCTTTTGAGTTGGGAAAGGAAGGCCCGTGAAAGACGCTCGCACGCAACAAGCAAAACGGCGGGCCGTGCTCTCACATCATCGCGCCGTCGCCGGCGAGCGGGTCGGGGTCGTCCTGAAAGATCCGGACCCGCCGGAACCGGCTCAACACCTCGTGGAGGCTCGCATACCGATCTTCGGGCTTCTTGCAGATCATCTTCAGGACCATTTCATTGTATTCCGGCGTCACCAGCTTGTTATGCGTCACCAGCGGAAGGGGTCGCTCGCCTATGTGCTTCTCCAGAAGCTCCTGCGACGAATTCGCGCGAAACGGTGGCCGGCCGCAAGCTAATTCATAGCAAGTGATTCCGAAACTGTAAATATCCGCGAGCGGCGTCGGCGAATCGCACCGGATCTGTTCGGGCGACATGTACGTCTTGGTTCCCTGCCGCGGGATCCGCCCCTCAAACATCTTCATCAGGCCCACCGCCTGGCGCCTCGCCAGCGCATAGTCAATCACCCGAACCTCGCCAGACTTGTTGAACAAGATGTTCTCAGGCTTCACGTCACGATGCACCCACCCACGATCATGCATGTATGCCAGCGCCGACGCCGCCTGCTCGATGATCCGATGCAAGTTCTTCTTGGGCATCGGGTAAATGCTCGGTCGAGCAATCGGCATCTTCAAATGGTGCCCCGTGAAAAGCTCCATCACAAAATAAGGCTGAACCGGATCCTTCACCATCTCGTACACCCGGATCAGGTTCGTATGCCGAAGCTCCATACCAAGCTTGGCTTCATGCATGAATGCTCTGTAGTCTTCTCTTTCTTCGGCCCGGGAAGCGAGTAGTTGTTTGAGGGCGAACCGTTTCTGGGTGCCCTCTTTCACGACTTCCATGACGACGGATGTGGCGCCGGGATGGATCGTCCGGACATAGCGATATTCGCCAATTCGATCGTCGCTGACCGCATTGATCTCAGTCGCCAAGGCCCCCTCCGAAACTGAGCAGGTCAAGCGGACGGCTCAGATTGCCTCGCCAGGCGGTACCGCATCTCGTCACAGACCCATCGCTTCGACATCCAACAGAATCAAATCATCTTACCAAAGGCCGAAGCTTCTGAGAACTTCCGGCGTCGTCACCAGATGTCAAGGGGGTGAGTTTCTTGTGCGACGCTGCGCTCAAGACCGGTGCTCGCCCCCACCGATGAATTGGTTGCGAGGCGCAGCAATGCGCGCGGCTTTTTATACATTACGTTCTGCCAGGGCATGATGTGACGGTTGAGCTAAGAGAAGGGAGCCCGCCTGGCGATGCTGTCTGATCATGACCGATCGACCGAACAAGCCAGCGAAGCCAATTCGGATGCCTGCATCCATTTGGTCGCCAGCCGCCGGCAGGCCCTCGAATCCCTCCAATCGGCAGCGTCCATAGCCTCACCACGGCCGGTTCTCATCACCGGCGAGCCGGGTGCCGGCAAGACGCTGTTGATTCGCCGCTTCGTCGCAGAGGCCCCGACTCGATGGCGCATCGCCAGCGTCGATCTGGCGGCCGGAATGAACGCCCTCGAATTCCTTCGCCTGGCGGGACACTCGCTCGGAGTCTCGGCGAGCAGCCGTCTGGGCAAGGCCCGAATTCGCATCCAGGATGCCCTGGCCGACGATTTCACCGAGGGTCGCCGCTGGGCCCTCGTCGTCAACCAGGCGCACCGTGGCCGCTCGGGAGTTTGGGACGAGGTGCAGGCCATCGCGAATCAACTCGGACGGCCGCGCGGATTCGCCGCGCTCTTCGTCGTGGGCGCAACCGATCTGACTCGCTTGCTCGTCGCCCGTCGGAGCTCGATCGGCCTGGCGGCTCAGATCGCGTTGCATATTCATCTCAAACCGATCGATCTCGACGAGGCGCGCGACTTGCTCGAGAATGCCGATTTTATCGCGCCGGCCAACGCTCTCGCCCTCGAGGCGCTCCACCGCAAGTCACGCGGCAACCCGGCGGTGCTCCTCCGCCTGGCCCAGCAGTCGGGCCAAAGGCCGCTCCAGAGCCTGGGACAAGCGCCTGGATTCCGCGACGAGTTCACTGTCCGGGGCATCGAGCAGTCGGGGGTACCGAGGGCGGTCGATCAAAACGATCTCGATGCCGAGGCACCGCCGGACCTGGCTCATGAAGTCGTGAAACAAGAAACCGGCTCGACTCGATCCACCGTGAGGGGGCCCGTGCGAGCCGAGGCTCCGGCTCTGGTTCCCTCCAAGCCCCCGATTCGAGATGAGGAGGGCCTGGTCGAGGTGGGCTGGGAGGGTGACCTCGAGGATGAGCTCTCCGCAGTGGAAATGAGTCCCAGCGATCCCACGAACTTCCTTTCTCACGATTCGCCGCCGAGCGAAGAGTTGATCGAAGATCGTTACGCGGCGCTTCAGGAAGTTTCCGAGCGCGAAGCCCGGTTGACGAGAACCAGGCCTGCCGCGGATACTCGTGAGACTTTTCCGGATCATGTCGGCTCGAGCTCGGCGGAAAAGCGGAGCCCGCGGCGACCGGACAATCCTCCCCGGGTGCAAGTGCCCCGGGGGGCATCCGGGCCGAGGGCCAGCACGAGTTTGCCCCGTACAGCCAGCTATTCACACGCTTCCGTCAATCGAAGTAGTCGCAAAACAATTGGCTCCGACTCCCGAATCGTCGCAGGCACGCCGCACGGATCCAGGCCCAAGAAAACTTGAGGAAACAACTGATGAAATCGCCGTTCCGGGGTCGAATGCTCTCCTGACGGCCTTGCCACGGCGCTCGAGCGGCGTGCGGGGAACGTTTTCCGTTTTTTCACTGACGAGCAGGTGTCGCCGACGCAGATCTTGGTGCTCCCAGCCGTTCTTCTTCCCGGGAGGTACGGCGACCGCGGTCGACCTGGACCGAGCGTTCGAAGGACGTTTCGGTACAGGAGCTTCCGGCGGCGGCACCTGCTTTTCAACGACTGCTCGCCTCGAGGTTGACCCCAACGTGTCTGACCGATCCGCGAACGCGTCCCCCCAGCCCAGCACGCTGCTGATTTCGCTGGCGACGTTTAACGAAGCGGGCAATCTCCGACCGCTGGTGGAAACCGTCCGCCAGTTTGCGCCGACATCTTCCATTCTCATCATCGACGACAACTCGCCCGACGGCACGGGCCAGATCGCTGACGAGCTTCGAGCATCGTTGAGCGACCTCCACGTGATTCATCGCCCCGGCAAGCTCGGACTCGGGACGGCCACGCTGGCCGCCATGAGTTTCGCGATCGAGCGCAAGTATGACTACCTGCTCAACCTGGACGCCGATTTCAGCCATCCGCCGCGGTTCATCCCCGACTTGCTCAAAGGGATGGCAGACCACGACGTGATGATCGGCTCCCGCTACGTTCCCGGCGGCGGAGTCGAGGGGGGCTTCACCCTCAAGCGCAAGCTGATGAGCGGCGGCATCAATCTCTATGCCCGGCTCTTGCTGGGCCTCTCCAGCAAGGATAACAGCGGCGCGTTTCGCTGCTATCGCGTCAGCAAGCTCGCCGAGATCGACTTCAGCCGGGTGCGCTCGCGCGGGTATTCGTTCCAGGAAGAGATTCTGTACTGGTGCCAGAAGGTCGGCTGCAAGATCGGCGAGACCCCGATCCTGTTCGAGAATCGCCGCGCCGGCAGCTCGAAGATCAACATCCGCGAGGCGGCCTCGGCACTCTGGATCCTGCTGCAGCTCGCCGTTTCGCGCTTGTTTCGGCGCAAAGCAGCGCCGACGCAAGTGAGTGAAGGTGGGCTCAGACCAGCTCGCGTTCCCGGACGGTGACGTACACTTCCTGGCACGCTTCGGCGATCTTTTCGCCCAGGCCCTGGTGCTTGCTTTCGAGCTGCCCCGAGTACATCCCCAGAACCTTGCACAGAAACGAGCTGTGGCAGGCGTCAGCCTCGCTCTGGAGCTGTTCGAGCGAATCTTCGATTTGATCGGCCAGGTAGAGCAGGAACTGGGCCTGCCCCTTGATGTCGGCCAGCGATCGTTGCAGCGCCGCCGTGGCCGGCGAGCTCGTTCGGCCTGGTGAGAGTCGGTTGGCCGGTTCGGGCGAGGAGGCGGAATCTTCATCGCCGTCATGCGCCCCGGTTGCCTGGAGCATTCCGTTCTTCGCACCGCTCATGGCAGATCTCCCTCATCATCCGGCCCATCTGAGGACCCGTCGACTATGGCCTCGAGAGCCTCGCACACGTCCCCGACCAGACGCATATTCTGGCTTTCGACCCGCAGGTTGGCCGCATGCATCTCAACCAACTGTCTGATGAAGATGCGCGTGCCCGGGTCGGTTTCGGCCCGGTAGCGCTCGGCGTCCGCCAGGGCGGCACGGATCAAATAATCCATGAACTGGAGCTTGCCGCGGATCGAGACACACAGCCTGGAAAGCTGGGTTTGATCCGCCGTTTCTGGTTCTGAAGTGAGTTGAGACATCCTGGTCGCGTCCCCAACCAAATGGCTGGACGCCAAAGTCTGCAAAAAGCGTCCATGCCGGGTGTCCGTTCCGTGCAGCAACCCCTGGCCTCGCAGGGGAACGCGTGCGTGAGTTCCCGATGCGCCTTTTGGTTTGACGGGCGCATCTGCGCTAGATTACTCACGTTGGCGCGAGTCCGCAAGCGGAAAGCCGCTTTGGGCTACGCGTGAGTCCCAGCTTTTTTCTTTCGGCTGCGCTGCTTCGAATGTTCTGTTGGCTGCTACCGCTGCCCAGAATTCCTCATGGCTGAGCACGTCTCCTGTACGAATTTGTTTTCGTGATTCTTCCAGCATGGCCTGTAGACGCGGCGAATACGCCATCAGCAGCCGCTCGATCTCGTCCTCATCTTGAACGCCGACGATCACCGCAACCGGTTTGCCGTTCCGGGTCACTACGATCGGGCCAGTCTCACTGGCCTTGAGGAAGGAACTGAACTGCGACTTGATTTCCGCCACGGATGCGATTTTCAAAGGTCGACCTCCTCGCCGCCGACGATCAGGCGATTGCCTACCTTCTCACCAATCGCCGCGATCTCTACTGCGCGTTGTTCTTCGTCTATATCGTACAGTACGCGAAAACGGTTGTCGGGGCCGAAGCGAATCTCCCACTCTGCCCCAAACGGAGCGGGCCTCCGCCGCCGACGGTGCTCGGCGGGTGCCTAGCCGGTTCCTTTCGCCCCTCGGCTCGTGTAAAAGAACGGAGTAGAAAACATCCCCCCACTCAAACCTGCCCCAGGAGGCAATTGCGATGTCGCCCGACCTGAATCGTCGTGACTTGTTGCTCGCCGGTGCCGCAGCGTGGCTGGGCGCCCCGTCCCTGGCTCGCGCCATGGCCGGGCCCAAAGGACCGACCAAGAAGGTGCTCTTCTTCACGAAGAGCTCGGGTTTCCAGCACCCGGTCATCGCGCAGAAGGGAGATAACCCGTCACACGCCACCAAGATCCTCACGGACCTCTGCAAAGACCAGGGCTTCGAGGTTGTCGCAACCAAGGACGGCAAGCTGTTCGAACCCGACCAGATCGGCCAGTGGGATGTCTTCGTTTTCGAGACCACCGGCGACCTGACGGTTCCCGGCGATCACAAAGAGCCGCCCATCTCCGCCGATGGCGAAAAGGCTTTCTATGAGGCCATTCGCGCCGGCAAGGGCTTCATGGGCTTGCACTGCGCTACCGACACGTTCGGCCATCACGGCAGGCGCAACAAGGGAGCCGACGATCCCTACATCCAGATGATCGGCGGCGAATTCATCACCCACGGCGACCAGCAAGACTGCAAGATCGCGATCGCCGATCCCGAGTTTCCCGGGGTCGCCGCCGGCTTCGGCAAGAAAGGAAAATCGTTCACGATCAAGGATGAATGGTACGCGCTGAAACACATGCCCGACGATCTGCACGTCATCATGTATCAAGTCACCGACGGAATGAAGGGCACGATGTACCAGCGGCCCAACTTCCCGATAACCTGGGCGCGGGCGTACGGCAAAGGACGCGTGTTCTACACCTCGATGGGCCACCGCGAAGAGGTCTGGTCAGAGCCTATGTACCAGGCTCTCCTGCTGGGTGCGCTCACCTGGGCGTCGGGCCGCGCCGAAGCCAACATCGAGCCCAATTTCAAACAGGTAACTCCCAAGGGCAACGAGTACCCCACTTGAGCCCCTGCTCTACAGCCGGACGAACAGCCTGTGTCGGGCGAGGTATGCGTTGAACGCGACGCAGATCGCGAAGTAAAGGCTGAACCCCACCGCCACGTACCAGAGCGGGCTGTCGTTCGGCAAGTACGGTTTCACGGCATCCGAGACCATCGAGTGGATCACATACGCAGCCAGGGCGTTCTGGCCGAAGATCTGAAACAGAGCGGTCTGCCCGCCGCGGCGATCACAAATCTCGAAGCACAAAGCATAGACCGCCAGCGAGAAACCGGCGGCGAACGTGAGATACGAAACGCTCCCGGTGCGCTGGCTCATCGTCCAGAGCTCGGGACGCTTGATCCCGGGATCCACAAACGGCGGAGTCGCTACGTGACCGCCGCCGCACGAGAGCCCGTAGCCGAGCAGCAAGAGCAGTGCCGACCAGCCCGCGAGCTTGGCGAGCGTCTTCGCGGAATGGGTGCTCTGCGACACGGCGTCGCACGCGAGTGAGCCGACAAGCGTCGGAATCGACCACGTCAGGAATCCCAGCGGACCGCCGTCGATCACCCGGGTATTCCAAGCCCAGTCGTGGTAGAACCGCGCCGAAAGCCACAGATGCAAACCGGCCGAAGCGATCAGGTACGCCACGCGAAGTCCGGCTCCGCCGGCGATCACCGGCAAGATCCAGACCGAGGTGATCGCGATGTGCACCAGGGTCTGAAATAAGCTGCTCCGAAAGGCCTGCGCCAGGAAGCCCGAAAGGCCCAGAGTCTCGAGCTTCGCCCAGCTCTTCACTTCGCCGTCCAGGTGGTAGATCACGAACCCAAGCAGGAAAAGCGCAAACGCTCGAAGAAGCGTGGCGCGGCTGGCGGCCCAAACCCCACTCGTCGCCAATCGTCGGGTGAACGTCAGCCGAAAGGCAAAACCTACCGCAAAAAAGAACTGCGGCATGATGGTGTCGGCATAGCTGCAATACGTGTTGTGGTGCTTGAATATCGCCGGTACGACCGCATAGGCGCCCAGAAAATTCACGAACAACATCCCCACCACGGTGTAGCCGCGAAACTGGTCCAACGAGACGATGCGGCGCGGCGGCGACGCTTCAGGCATCAACGAAACCTCACTTGTAAGGATAACGGCTGAACGCAAGTTGCCTGTCTACTATGGCGTCTCTCCGTCGGGCGCGGCACGGGCCAACCGCGAATAGCTCAAGCGATCTGCGGAGAGATCGCCAGCGGGCTTGAGTCTGCCATGACCTCCAGGGGCAACGCAATCGAACGCTCGATCCGCCGCGCGAATCTATCCGGTGGATCGCGCAAGCACAAGTTCTGCATCCTGGCGGTATGTCGCGGTGCTCCAGTGGGCCAACCTCTGGCTCGCGCTCTAGCGCAAACTCGGCGGGCCAAATTCAAAAAAAACTTGCGGGGTGGGTTGACTGTTCCAGGAGATCGTCGTATTTTGTGTCTCGACAGTCGATGCGAGCCACCAATGTTCGCACAGATGTTCATGACGCACCTTGATTCTAGCTTGATTCGATTGCCAGTCTCCATCCGGTCTGGGCCGGGTCACGAGTTCACAGTGGTCCGGATAAAATCACTCGAAAATTGAAGGCCCTTTTTTCCAGGCGGCAGGGACGCCAAGGCTTGGTTGGGCCTTGTTTCGGGCGGAGTCGGTCTGCGCTTGCGTGGACTGTAAGACCCCGCCATCCGGCTTCACGGTCCGCGGTCTGATTCGACAAGGATGCTCGAATCGCCGCGGGCCGCGATCGGTTAAATTAAACTCGTTTGTCGGTCTCGCACCGCGCGGCGGACGCTGGTTCGTTCGCATGCTCACTTCGCCGGCATGAATGCGATCGGTCGTTTCCGGCAATCGGTCGAACAGCGACTTCTACGGACCACCCGAGCGATCGCGGTACGGGGCCTCGACCATGTCGCGGATCCAGTTCTCTTTGGAGGCCTCGTCGGGGAGCAAGAACGGATTGGGTGCTGGTGAGCTGGGGGCTTTGTCGGGGATCGGGGCCGGGGGAAGGAGTTCCAGCCGGATTCCGACTCGCTCCAGGATGGCCTTCGACAGCGGTTCATCGCCGAACCAGCCAACGCGGCACCCCACGCGCGATTGATCCTGGTGGGGCCGCACGGTGACGAGGATCGCGCGGTTGTCCTCCGTCTTGGCTTCAAGCTTGACCACGCTGCCGTCGCGCGAGCGCCTTATGTCCGTCATCTTCAGGTCTTCGAGCGACTCGGCGACGGCAAGACTGACAGCATTGGGATCGCGCGGAAAATCCTGAAGCGCCCGCCCCCCGCCGTAGCCTCCCGCAGGCGTGTTGGTATGTTCGACTTTGGGTGCGACAGTCGCGCAACCGCACGAGCACAACCAGCACGCCGCCGCCGCGACGATCGCGATTCCTCGCGCGAGACCGCGGATCTCGAGTCCATTCTCGACCCACCCGGGAATTCGATTCGCCTGGCTTCCTACCAGGCCGATGCGGAAGGCTATCCGGCGCTCTGAATTCGGTCAAGAGCGCGATTCGCCATGGTGTAAAAGCCCGGTACGCCGAGTGCGTGTTGTTTTCATGAACGCGGGCTCTATAATAGCTGCTTGTACCGATGCGCTCCTTGCGTTGAGGAGTGGCGGTTATTTTTCCATCACAATGGTTTGCGTCGACCTTTTCGCCCGTCAAACGGTGCCCGTGTGAACCGCGGAGCCAGGATGGTTCTGCATTCGTTCCGTCCGTATTGAGAGGGAGGCTGAGTCGATGCTCCGCTGCCGCTGGTTTTCTAGTGGGGCGGAAGAGAGATGAAACGGGAACATGGTAGATCGTAATCTGCTCCGCGAATTCGATGTCAATGAGGACGAGCTCACGGCCCTGGTCACAGCGGAAGATGGCTCGAACACTCTCGATCAAGTGTTGGGCGAAGGTCAGAGTTTCGAGATCGGCAGGATCGTCTCGGGAAGAGTCGTCGAGATTGTCGGCGACCAGGTTGTCGTGGATGTCGGCTACAAGTCCGAGGGCTTGGTTCCCCTGAACGAGTGGGAGGACGAGCCGCCGCCCGTTACGGGCGACAACGTCGAAGTGCTCCTCGAGGGCATGGAAGACGAAACCGGCGAGATCGTGCTGTCGCGCAAGAAAGCGCATCGGATGCGCGCCTGGGAAACAGTCATCACCCGCCATCACGAGGGAGACGTCGTCAAGGGCAAGGTCACACGCAAGATCAAGGGAGGCTTGCTTGTCGATATCGGCGTGAACGTCTTCCTGCCGGCGAGCCAGGTCGATATCCGCCGCCCCTCGGATATCGCCGACTACATCGATCAAGAAATCGAATGCATGATTCTCAAAATCGACGAAAGCCGCCGCAACATCGTGGTCAGCCGGCGCAAGCTGATCGAGATCACGCGCGAGCACCAGAAGAAGCAATTGCTCGAGGAAATCACGGTCGGCCAGGTTCGCAAGGGAACCGTCAAGAATATCGCCGATTTCGGCGCCTTTGTGGACCTGGGCGGCATCGACGGCCTGCTCCATATCACGGACATGAGCTGGGGCCGCATCAACCATCCCAGCGACATGCTCAAAATCGACGACCAGGTCGACGTGATGGTGCTTCACGTCGACAAGGACCGCGAGAAAATCGCGCTCGGGCTCAAGCAGAAGTCGGCAAGCCCCTGGGAAAACGTCGAGAAGAAATACCCGGTGGGCACCCGTGTCACCGGTGAGGTCGTCAACGTCATGACCTACGGCGCCTTCGTCAAGCTCGAGGAAGGGATCGAGGGTCTGGTGCATATCTCGGAGATGAGCTGGACCAAGCGCATCAACCACCCGAGCGAGCTGGTCAACATCGGCGACAAGATCGAAGTGGTTGTGCTGGGGATCAACCGCGACAAGCAGGAGATCTCCCTGGGAATGAAGCAAACCCAGGTCAACCCCTGGGACCAGGTCGCCGGCAAATACCCCCCTGGAACCATGGTCGAGGGAACCGTTCGCAACCTCACCAACTACGGCGCATTCATCGAGATCGAAGAGGGAATCGACGGCCTCTTGCATATCTCCGACATGAGCTGGACCAGGAAGATCGGACACCCCAACGAGATCCTCGAGAAAGGCCAGCGCATCTCCTGCCAGGTTCTCAACGTCGACCAGGAGCGCAAACGGATCGCGCTCGGGCTCAAACAGCTCAGGGATGACCCGTGGGAGACCGACATCCCGGGCCGGTACGAGCCTAACGACATGGTCAAAGGAAAGGTCACCAAGCTCACCAACTTCGGCGTCTTCGTCGAGCTCGAGCCGGGCCTGGAAGGGCTGCTCCACATCTCGGAGCTGGCTGACCACAAGGTCGACAGCCCCGAAGAGGTCGTCAAGGTCGGCGACGAGATCGAGGTCAAGATCCTCCGGGTCGACCGCGGAGAGCGCAAGATCGGCCTGTCCCGGAAAAAAGCCCACTGGAACAAAGCCGACGGCGAACGCGAGGAAGGCGCAGCACCGACCGATCCCGCGGCAGAACCTTCCAAAGAGCTCAAAGGCGGCTTGGGCGGCGGCGGACCCCTCTTCAGCATGGGAGGATCGCCCACGCCCGCCGAAGTTCCGTCCGACGAAAACTCGGAATCGTGACCTGCCGGAGGCGATAGCCGGCAACTCGCCAGCCGAGTAGCCTCGTCATAACCGCTGCAATCGTCGCAGTCCGCTCTAGCGACTCCATAATCCGCAAGCCGCCGCCCGAATACTCCGTCGGGCCGGCGGCTTTTTTTTCGCAATTCGCAAGATCCCGGGCCCAAGCACCTACGTCTTTATCGAACAAGCCATTACGTCGCCCGCATGTCGCACGATTGCCGCATTTCCCATTACCCGCAACATCTTCGATATTCCTAAACTTCTCAAATCCCCAATATGCCCTAGATTTACAAGTCGCCTTAAGTTATCAAAGGGGGCGGTCCGATAGGGAATGTGTGAGAGCGTGAGCGGCGAGGGGAGTTGAAGAGGAGCAGTGGGTTTTGGCCTGGAGCACGCACTGTGGCTTCCTGGCCAGGCTTGACTCGCCCTTTCAGCCGGTGATTCGCGTCGACAACCGTACTCGCGGCTGCTTGGACGCGGCGAAAGGGCTGAGCTTCGGTTGGGACGCCGAGACTTTGCCGGGAGAAGTCACAGATCACGGTTTGGGGGGTGAGTGCCGAGTGCGACAACCGGGCCCGGAATGATCTCCCGATGCGGGCGAAGCTGGCCGCGTCTGGATTGGAACGCCGAGAGTGTGCGAAATCCGGCATGGTTGTTATCGGTCCAGCCCATCCGACGTGAGCGACCCCTGTTTCGATCGACTCAACGAGGACTTTCATGGCCCGGATTCGCCGACACCGACGTGATATTGTGCAGAGCCCCCTGGAGACTTATCTCCGGGAAATCAACGAAGTGGCTCTGCTTACTGCCGACGAAGAGAAAGAGCTGGCCTACAGGATCGCCGACGGCGACAAGCTGGCACGCGACCGCATGGTCCGCGCCAACCTGCGCCTGGTGGTGAACATCGCCCGCGGCTATATAGGTAAAGGCCTGTCGCTTCAGGATTTGATCGAAGAAGGAAACCTGGGGCTCTTGCGTGCCGTCCAGGGTTTTGACCCGGCCGTCGGTACGCGGTTCAGCACTTACGCGAGCTACTGGATCAAGCAGTCGATCAAGCGGGCGCTCGTCAACACGGCCAAGCCGATCCGAATTCCTGCCTATATGGTCGAGCTCTTGTTCAAGTGGCGCAGGACCGCCGCTGATATGCAAGAATCGCTCGGACGCTCGCCCACCATCGAAGAGATTGCCAAGGCGCTCGAACTGCCCAAGAAGAAGCTCGCGATCGTCAAGAAGGCGATCAAGGTCTACAACCTCGTGCCTCAGACCGACCAGCCGGAGAATGGCTGGAGCCTCGGCGAGATGCTCATGGACGAGCGCACCCGTGCGCCTGACGTGATGATGGTCGAAGCCGACAACTTGCGGCTGGTTCTCGACCGGCTCGACGAGATGGACAAGCGCGAGGCAACCGTCTTGCGAATGCGGTTCGGCTTGAACGACGCTCCGCCCAAGACGCTCAAGGAAATCGGCGAGTCGCTCGGTCTCACCCGCGAGCGCGTCCGCCAGATCGAAAACGAGGCGCTCGGGAAGCTGTCGGCGTCGATGCAGACCGATTAATTGAGGACAATCGTACTCTCAAGCGGCGTGATTTCGCGCGATGATGGTCCGCGATTCTCGCACCGCCGGGAGGCTCGAGACGCCGCCCGCCGGCGTAGGCGGTAGAGCAGCACGCCCGCCCCGATGGTCAAGAATGTGATCAAGGCCGAAGGCTCGGGAACGGCTGCGGGAAGGCCCGACCGCGCAGGTCGCAGGTTCGTCAGCGGCTTGTCGCTCGAAAAATCGATCGTGAACCGGCCGTCGAACGTGCTGGCGGACTGAGGCGTGATTCGCAGGTATGCCTCGCTGCCGAACGCCTCTTTCAGCTTGCCCTCCGTGATCTTCATGTTCAGATCGAACACTTCGCCCTTCTTGCCCCCCGTCCCTGAACCATCGGGTGGCACTGCCCCGAACGCGATCGGTGTACCTCTGAGCAAAACACCCTGGTAAGTCTGGTCTCCGATCACCACGGTGCCGCGAATCTCGAACGTATTGGCCGGGCTGTTGATCAGCCTCCCGTTCCGGTCGAGCTTGAGTTGCAGCGATTGAGTCAGAGTACCGTCATGTTCCGGCAGCATCTGGAACATGTCTTTCGGTGTCGGACCAAGCGAGATCAAGTGCGGCGCATTCACTACCTGGAACAACCCGGTCTGCGTGGTCGGGTCATATGTATACGTCTGAGAGCCGACGATGTCGCCGGCAATGTCTGGAAACGAGCGAGATGGATTCTGGCGGATCAGATCGCCGCGCGCGTGCGAGGTTAGCGCCACGAACCACGCGAGGAGAAACAAACCGCCGATTTTCACGATTGCGGCGCACATCCATTGCATCAGAACGTCCTTTCGGCCGTTCAGAGAGTTCTGGTCCGCTCGGTGTTGGTGTCGGGGGAATCGAGATGTGGGTTCGTGGATGTGGCCCGATGCAGCGGAGCGAGATCAGTCGGCTGAAAATCCTTTGCTCTCTTGAAGTTGAGCGATCAAAAAAGTTGGGAAGCCCATACGATCAAGCCGTGCTGGACATCACATCCGCCCGACCGCGTGCGGGACTGTAGCGGAGGGTCTGAAATCTGTCAATGCGAACGGGGCTCGACGGCGCATCGGTCGTTCCGGCGCAGGCCGCGCCGCAGCCCCATTCCGGCGAAGGCCGCCACGAACACCAGAATGGTAGCCGGTTCGGGAGCCGGTACCGGCGAGCCGGGTGTGGAAGGGTTGACGGTCATCAAGAAACCCAAGAGGTTCGTTCCGCCTCCTTCGATCGCGCCGTTGATCTGGTAGCTCGCCGTGTTCAAGTACTGGTTGACGAGCGAAAGAGGTATGCCGGAATCCGGCGACCAGTTTTCGAGGGTCGCCGATGTGGGCGTGGCCGTGAACTGTCCGCCCATATTTTCAGAGATCGAATCTCCACCGATCGTTCCGACCAGGGGACCGCTGATGTCGACCACCGGCTGGAATCCCGACGCACCATCAAATGTGATCCGAAGATTAAAAGTCGTGTCGATGGTCTGCGTGAACGGGCCGGCGCTGTTGGGCCCAAGGGGCGGGCCGGGCAGCGGTATGCTCTGCGGCAGCGTGCTCAAATCGACCGAGCCTGAGGAATAGGAGGTGTACGCAAGTCTTGGCGTCCCGGGCGGGATGGTGAGCTCGATCGTTCCGGTCACGGGGTCAGCGCTTGCGGAGTTTGCCAGCGCGGCGATGAGCATGAGAACCGCGGCCGCTATCGATTTAGGGCGCATCTGGCCGGCTCCTGAACAATGAATCGATCCGGGGAGTAACGAGCCGCTTTACGTACTCGAACGCGACGCCGACTCCAGTGTTTCTTGCGTTCACGCCCCGAAACGATAACGAAAGTGTTAAAGCCGGCAAGGCCAGCTTTGCGTGCGCGTATTCCGCAGATCTTGCGGCGTGCACGTCAGCTTTTGTTCTTTTCGGTGACAACGGTCTCGAACCTGAGCTGCCGGATGTCGTGCAGGGCACCCATCCGCGTGAGCCTTAGGTCGGCCTCCGTCAGATGGTGAGACCGCGACGCGGACCCAACCCTCAGGTGAACTCCAAGCGCTCGATGGGCCAGGGCGATCTCGAACGGCATACTGAAGTGTTCCGCTAGCTCGAGCGCCTTCCGCCAGGCGCGAACGGCCCTCCAGCGCCTTCCGCGGCTCCAGTGCTCTCGGCCGGTCAAGAGTGCGGCGCGCGGTCGCGCGACCGCAAATACCCGGGCAAATCCGCGGAGGTAGGCGCAGGCCGAAGCTGAGCTTCGGCCTGCCTCTGGTGTCGGGGATCGCTCGGCGATCGCCAGGAGCGTCTCCGCTGCGCCCGCGTAGCCGTCCAAGCTATAGCCGACCATCGGGCGCGTCGAGGCGATGCGGCGAAGGGTCGACTCGGCCGCTTGCTGCGCCTCACTGAGGTTTCCCAGACGCAGGTGGGCGACGGCCGACAAACCTCCGCCCAGAATCGCGTCGGTCACGCCGATCGGACCGCCCGAGTTGACCGGAGAATCCTTCAGCAGTGTCAGAGCTTCGGCGTCCCGGCCCAGTCGAAGGCAATTGAGCGATTGGCCGTGTATTCCCCAGATCCGCGGCTGCTCATGGCCTCTTCCTAGCGCTCGCTCGTGTTGCAGAGCGAAACGCTGACGGCCCTGTTCGAAGTTCCCTTCATGGATGTCAATGCGGGCGAGCTCGCCAATCGACTCCGACCACCTTCGCCAGTCGTTGGTGCGGTCGGCAATCGCCACGGCCTCCTCCAGACTTTTCCGTGCCACTCCCCACCGCCCCGCGTCCAGCTCCAGCATTCCCACTAGCTCGAGCACCCAGGCCCTGGCCTGGATGTCGTCGAGGCCTCCGGCGACGTCTCGCGGCGCTGGGCATAAAACTTCGCGACCGAGGGGAGTGGTACGAGGCTCGCGGCGACTGCCGCCGTTGCGTAGGCCTTGGCCAGCTCGGGCGATGGACCGGCAAGCTCGGCCGAGTTCAACGAGCGAACCGCCGAATGGAGGCCCAGCAGCAGGTCTTGATCAAAGTAGCAGAGCTGGCCGATCACCGCGTCGGCCGCCGACGCCATCTTGGCGCTTTGCGATTCTGGTTGGTGCGAGGAAGATCGTCGCAACCGCGCTCGCAGTTGTTGACCGATCTCCATGACCAGGCTTGTTGCTTGGCGAAGCCGGCCTGAGGGGACGGGGCGACCCAGATACGTCAATGCCCGCGACGTGTGCGTGCGGCTGTTCGGGAGGTCTCCCAGCGCGAGATAACCCTCGCCCAGCGCCAGCTCACGCTTTGCCGATCGATCCGGAAGGGCGCCGTCAGAAGCCGCTTCGACCGTGACCGCGCGGGTGAAGAAGTCGATCGCCTCGTGGTACGACCCGCCTCGAAGCGCTCGCTCGCCTGCCCGATCGAGGTAGTCGACGGTACGGCCGGCGTCCGCCGCGCAGTCCCAGTGGTGCGCGAGCAACGCGAAGTGAAGGCCAAGGTCGGGACCACCCTCGCGCTCGTACCAGAGGGCCACGGCGCGGTGGAGCGAGCGTCTTTGGGCCTCGAGCATCAGGCTATACGAAACGTCCTGGATCATCGCGTGCTTGAACGTGTGCGGCTTTTCCGGGGCCGTCGACTCCTCACGCGTGAAGTCCAACCGGTCCAGGTTTCGGAGATAGCCACGAACCTGCTCTCGCTCCGATTCGATCGGGTAAACGTCGCGCAACGTGCGGGCGGGAAACAGGCGCCCGATCACGCTCGCCGCCTTCAGCGTAAGCTGTTGCGATGGATCTAACCGGTCAATTCGGCCCAGGACCGCACCTTGCATGCTGTGAGGCATCGCGATCTGCTCGGCCAGTACGCCGGGAGCGAGCCGGCAAGTCGCGCCGTCGATGACGATGAAGTCGGCGTCGCGAAGCGAGAGTGTCAGTTCTTCGGCGAAGAATGGGTTGCCGTCTACTCGCGTTCGCAGGGCGTCGGAGAGGGCCTCCGGCAATTCGCAGACGTTCAAGCGGTTGCAGGCCAGGGCCACGAGATCGCCGCCGGAAAGGGGGCCGAGCCGCACATGAGTCGTCCTCGATGAGTCGAACAGGGCCGCGATCTCGCCAGGCCATTGATCCCGAGACCGCGAGGTGAGAACGAGCAGAGCGCTCGGTATGAGCTCGGCGGCCTTGCCGATCAAGTTCAACGACGTGGCATCCAGCCACTGCGCGTCTTCGATGCCGACGGTGAGCGGGGCGGTATTCGCGGCGGTCCGCAGGATTTCGATCAGGAGGTCGCGCGTGTTGTCGGCCCGGACCAAGCCGGTCATGCGCTCGGTGATCTCCGTCGCAGGAAAATCCAGGGCCAAAACGTCATTGAGCAGCGAAGTCATCACACCAAACGGGCCCGACGAGCCGACCCTGGCGCGAACTCGCTCTCGATTGGCTTCGGCCGTCGCGGTGCTATCGATTCCCAGCAATTCGCGGAAAATCGGCCGCCATGCGAAGTAAGGCGTCCTTGTCTCGATCTCGCTCGCGCGCCCGATCACGGCGACGAAACCACGCTTCTTCGCCCGATCGATCATGTCGACGATGAGTATTGTCTTGCCGAGGCCGGCGTCGCCCTCGATGATCGCCAGGCCGCCTCGTCCAGCGGCCTGTGCTTCGAGCGCTCGCGCGAGCGCGGCACGCTCGGCCTCACGGCCAAACAGATGGCCGGCCGGCGCCATAGCCGATGCCGGACATCGCGGTCGAAAGACCGGGACTGGGCCCGGCTTCCCCTTGAGCGAAATCGGCGGCAATTGCTCGAAGTCCACGCGAGCTCGCGCGGCCTGCGCCGTGAACTCGCAACAGAGCAGGTTGCCGAACTCGCAGGATGCCTGCATGAGCCTGGCGGCGAAGTTCACGACGTCGCCGATCATCGTGTATTCACGCCGCCTGAACCCGCCGATTTCGCCGCAGTAGACCCGGCCCGTGGCGATCCCGATGCAGCCGCGCTCGCCAAGTTCTGCCAGTGAATCGCGAATAGAAAGACCCGCGAGGGCGGCCCGGACCGCGTCGTCGGCGTGGGCCAGTGGAGGCAAGCCGAACGCGGCCAATAGAGTGATTCCCTTGTCGTCGACGCTGATCTTGTTGACGCTCCCCTCGTGGCGATAGAGCGTTTCCTGGAGTTCTCGAATAATGACTTGATTGCGCGGCAGACGATCGGCGTTTGCCTCGTTGAGATCGGGCAACTGGATGAAAAGGACGGTGACCCGGCGCATCTCCGCGAGCCAATCGACCTGCCGGGCCTCGAGTCGTGGGCGAATCTGCGCCCGCCATATAACCCCACAGAGCCTGGGCGAGACTTTCCGGCACGTCGGGGGCAGGCATCCTGTTTCGCGCGATGGACTGTCGGACTTCGGCCAGACGAACGCAGCCGTGTTCCGTGAGAGCACCCTCGCAAGCAGCGCCGACCAGACTCCACGCATGGGGAGCGACGATGACTTCGCCGGCCTTCGCCAGATGTTCGGCGATGCCCATGTCGACCAGGGGCTTGCCCGCGATCACGAATTCCCAGCGATTGCGCACGCCGCCGACGTGCATCACCTGCAGCACGCCGGAGGCAACGCCGGCTTTCAATGAGAGACGCAGTCCGTCGCCGGCTTCGTGGCGGGCCACTCGTGCCTGCACGGCGAGGGCACATCGAGCTGGCGCAGAGTCGCCTCGGTCAGAGTCTGGTCACCCAGGGCAGCCCATACCGCGACGAGGGAATCGCCGGCCATCTTGACGACGTCGCCGCCAAAGTCCGCGATCTCCTCGATGAGCGGCTCAAAGAACGAGTTGAGTAACCGACCGAGTTCTTCCGGACCGCCTGGACCTTGCTTTGCCAAGGTCTCGGCGAGCGGTGTAAACCCCGCAATGTCCGCGTAGACGACGGCCGCCTCGATTTGCGTCATCGATTCGCCGAAACAGTCCGCCCTCGCCTGGCACTGACGCACGACCAGGGCCGGCAAGTAGGGGAGCATGAGTTCGACGGGTACGGTCATTTCGGGTCGCCTTCCGACGAGGGACGCGCCGCAGTCTGTGCGGAATTCTGGCGAGCGAACCGGCGAAGATTTACCGGGGCAATGCGATCCGCCTGCTGAAATCGCATCCCGGCAGCGATCAAGACTCCCGCGGCATCATCTTCTCGATTTCATCCAGGCGATCGCTTGCCGCTCCAGCCCCCCGCTTGGCCAGGAGCGCGGCGGCCTCGTCGAGCTCCTTGCCCGCAATGCCGCGCTTTCTCGCCTGTTTCCGAAGTTTGTAGAGTTTTAGCGGCAGGCGAAGATCGGCGGGTTGACCCGGGAATTCCCGTTCAATGAACTGGCGGCGAAGCCGCTGAACGACTTCGAGATCGCGGTAGCCGAATTCGATGGACGGCTCGATGACCGTCCCCTCGCCCCAGTCGTTCCAGGTGCTGATCTGGACCAGCGGCAAGCCGCTCTTGAGAGCGGCTTCAAGTGTGGACGCGAACGTCTTGCCGCCATTGTCGTCGATCGTGCCCCAGCTCTTGTGGACCTTGGCCTGCTCGTAAATGTCTTGGAATCGAGGAAACGCGACGGCCATCGCTGCGGGCCAGCTTCTTGCTTCCTTGTTGAAAGAGTCCTGGGCCTTCGAGCCGGCCTGCGGGACCGGCCAGTCGAACGCACCCGAGGCAGCCGTGCGCCGCAAGTGTTCGCTGAGATAAAGAAGTGCGTTTTCCAAGCCACGGAGCAGACTCGCCCATTCCGCGTCGGTCAACCCGTCATGCCCAAACGAGAGCAACACGGGACGGTTGTCGAGCTTGACGTAAGATGGCCTGCCGAACCAGTTCGTTCGGAGCCATTCGATCTCGCGGCGGGCGTGCAGGCCGCGCTCGCTCGATTTCACTTTACCTGCCTCGATGAGCTTGGGGATGGTTTGATCTTCGTAGCAGACGGCGAACTCGAGTCCGGTCTCGACCGCTTGCTCGACGAACGCCGACGCGTGGCGATGAATGCTTGCGTAATCGAAAAGCTCGACGGTTCCATACCAGTCGAAGATGACTCCGTCGATTCCGGCCACTTTCATGAGGAGAGCGTGGTATTCGATGACATCCGGATCGCCCGAATCGTACGGCCCGATCAGGGGATGATAATGAGAGGCGATCCTGGGCTTGCCCGTCTGCTTGCCCTCGGGGTCGAACGTCCCCATCGTCCAGTGCCAGCCCCAGTGCGGGCTGTGCGGCTTGGCCTCATACCAGGGCATGTAGTGGGCCAGGATGCGCGGCGGCGATTTTGGATTGTCTGTCGACTTCGGCGGTTGGGCCATGACCGCGCGTGGGTCGAGAATGATCAACAGTGCCAGGAGTACGGACCTGGCGAGGCTAGGGCCGATGTTCTGGATCATAGGAGATAGCCTCACGGATGTTCGACCCCAACAAAATCCTTGCGATTGAACGTGACGATACCCTCACAGTTTGCCGCGACCGCGAGTTCGAGCAAAAGATCATCCTTCGGATCTTACCAGAAAACGTCAGGCTAAAGCCTGATCTACGGTTCTTTCCGCAACGGATCTTGCAGGTGATAGACGAGGATTTTTGCCTTGAAGTCCTCTTCGGCGAAGATGAGGTACGAACCATCTTCTAGCCGCGTGGCGCGGAGGGCGTCGCGGAAGTCGATCCAGCCGCTTTCGCGGTGAACCTCGGGCCCGGGCGAGAGTGTGCCCAGGTGCCGTCCGGTTAGCTTTTCGTAGACGTAAACCCCGGCGCTTTTGCAATCGACGGTGAAGAACAGGTCTCCGGCGACGCAGAACGACACCATGAATCGCTCACCCGCCTTGTAAGGGAGGTCGACGCGATATCGCGGTGCCTTTGGGTTTTTGGACCAGTTGTCGTAGCGGGCCACGACGGTTCCCGCTGTTCCCCATTCACCGCCTGAGATGGGCCGGTCGACTGTCTGGCCGGTGAGCCACATGACGTCGGAGGCCGGCTCGTATTCGGTGCGGAGCAGATCGGTGAACGGGGCGGGCATCTCTCGCTGCTCGGGCGTTGGGTCGTATCGGGGGTTCCGGTGCGGATCGAGGCCAAGGAACTTCCATCGCCAGATGCCCGAATCACGGCCTGCCTGCCAGAGGTTTCCGGCCAGGTCGACATTGCACGCCCAGTATTCGCCGGTTGGCCCGTCGGTCGCGGTGTATTCGCCGGGGTCGAAACCGCCGTCGCCACCGGCATCTCGCCAGAGCCACCGACCACTCGCAGGCTGCCCGGCGGGACGCCAGTCGGATTTCTCGGCCTTCACGGGGCCGGAGCTCAAGACGACGCTAGGAATCGCGAGGTCATCCTCCAGACGATAGAGCCCCAGAACGCCCTGCCACATACCGCGCTGACAAAGAAAAGTCTCACCGCCCAGAACGCGCAGGCTGGTGCCACACTGGAGTGCGGGCAGATGCAGCCGCAAGTCGTCGGGAAATCGGAACGGGTCGAGCGTGTGGGCCACCCATTTCCAGCCTTTGCCGGGCGCGGCGGAGGGGTCGAACGCGTAGTGGTCATCGGCCGTGAACACGTCGCGGCCGTTGCTGCCGGGAAGACTATCGGCTACATCCAGGAACTCGAGACCGAGCACTTCCCACTTGAGAGTCTGTTCCGGCGAGAAGGCACGCAGCACCGTCCCGCCCCGTGGGACGTTGCAGGCGACGTAGAAGTTGCCCGCCGCGTCGAAGCCCGCACCGACCGGCCCCGCCAGGCGCAGCGGCCCGACACGGCCCGGATGGGGCCCGGCAAACATCCCGCCCTGTTCCCCAAACGTTCCGATGAGCCTTGCTGTGGGCGCCGTGACATCAAAGAAAAGGACCTGCTGCCTCGGACCGTTATCGGTGACGACCAGACGCCCGTCTGGGGCGAAGCCCAACGACGTGGCGACGGAGGTTTCCCAAAGAGGAACGCTGATCTCCCGGGCCTTGCCGCCAGCCGTGAACGAGAGCACGGTTTTGCCGCCGTGCTGGATCGCCCAGACATTTCCCGAACGGTCGAGCGCCAGCCGCTCGGGCATCGTCGCCGCAACTTCATGCATGGGCGCCATCGAGTGGACGTCGAAAACGCGAATGAGGTCCTGAAGCGTGTCGGCCACGTAGAGAAGCTTGCCGTCGGTCGCCAGGCCGCGAGCGATCAAATCGTGGTTGTCGGGGGCTTCGCGAAACACGACCATGTTCTTGTGTCGCGTCTTGCCGCCCGGAAACGGCGCGACCTTGCCGTCCAGTGTGTAGCGGGAGACGCCGAACAAACAAATCGGCGCCTCCCGCCGCGCCTCACCCGCGGCGACCTCGGGATGGTTATCGCGCACGCACGTATGAGCATAGAAGATATACTTCTCACCGGCGGCGATCGCCTTGCCGCCGCGCATGTGGGTGTCCTCGAGCTTCGCAACGGGCCTGCCGTCCTTGTAAAGTCCGACCTCACGGCCCGCCTCGTCCCAGAAGCTGCCCACCACGCAGGTGCCGTCGGGCAGCACGCAGAGGCTCTCGGCGAAATTCTGCACCCATTCCGGCCCGCCGCCGAAGGAGTTGCCGAGCCAGGAGGTTGTGTAGCGCAGGGCGCAGGCTCGTCCGCCACGGCGGAAGAGATCGGGCAGCCGAGGAGAGCCAGAGCCCCTGCCAACCAGGTAATTGGCGGGAGCGATGCTTTGATAAAAATCATCGGTTCACACCAAAATCCTGAGTGAAAAATCGATTGGTTCTCGCTGCTCGTGTTACTACTAACAAGAGGATAACAGAATCGCATCCGATCTTTGAGGAGGTGTTCTGTAACGTGAGCGGTGGATCATCAGGCTCGGCAAGTGAGTATCTGACAGCACTGTTTCGGGCGGGGACGCTTTCCAACAAGAGCGACTCCGAGCTTCTCGATCAGTTCATTTCCGCGCGCTCCGAGCGCGATGACACCGCCGAGCTCGCGTTCTCGGTGCTGCTAAAGCGGCATGGCGCGATGGTCTTCCGGGTCTGCCGGGGCGTGCTCGGCGATGAACATCAGGCCGAGGATGCGTTTCAGGCGACTTTCTTGGTTCTCGCGGGTCGCGCCAGATCCATTCGCCGGCAGGTCTCGGTTGCGTCGTGGCTCTATGGCGTGGCGCTGCGGGTCTCCCGGACCGAGCAATCACGTGCGGCGCGGCGAAACCGACACGAGCGGAGACTCGCCATGCTGAATCCTGAGTCGACGACAGGCACGGCACCTGACGAAGAGGCAGCGCGGGCACTCCACAAGGAGATCGGGCGGCTGCCGGATCGATATCGCTCGGCCGTGGTGCTGTGCTATCTCGAAGGTCTCACGCACGAAGCGGCCGCCGAAAGGCTGGGCCGGCCGGTCGGCACGGTGCGCAGCCGGCTGGCCACAGCGCGGCAACGACTGAAAGCACGCTTGACGCGCCGCGGTCTGGCGCCTGCGGTGATTCCCGCATTCACGTCGCCCGACGCGATCTCAACCGTTGTGCCGGCTGCCCTCGAAGAGGCGACGTTGCATGCGTCAATTCGCGCGGTCGTCGGAAAGACGGCGATCGCCGGTGCTGCTTCCGCGGAGGCGATCGCATTAATGGAGGGAACGATGAAGAACATGATGATCGGACGAGTTGTTGTTGCGGTCACGACGGTTCTGGCCGCGGGGTTCGTCACCGTGGGTGCGGGGGTGATTGTGTATGCGGCGCTGGCGCGTGAGAACAACGCCGCGCCGGGTCGATTGCCCGATGACGGGGCCGTTCTGCGGGAATCGGTCGGGCAAGAAAATGGTGCCAGGCAAGCGGCCGAGCGTGCATCTGCACCGATCGCAGAGGTTCAGGAAGCGGTGGGCAAGACGCCAATGAAGCGTTCCGAGCCAATCGTCATTCAGGTGGAAGCAATCGACTCGCAGGGAAAGCCGCTTGCGGGAGCGCACGTCGGCGTTTCGGTTTCCTATTCGCCGCGGCGTACGCGGGAGTTATCGAGCATGCACAATTCCGTGTCGGACGAACACGGTCGAGCGATGTCGACCAGAGTTGATGTCGCGCCCGGAGAACAAGCGCAGGCTGCAACCATCTGGGCCTACAAACCCGGGCGGTCCCTGGCCTGGGTGACGGTGCCGATCACGGCGAAATCGCCGGCGCCGGTACGGTTAACAATTGAGGATCCCGTCAATCGCACCATGACCGTGGTCGGGCATGACGGCCGGCCGCTCGAACGCGTGCAGGTGGTTCCACGTTTGCTTCAAATCGGCTCGACTCGCAGCGCGGCCTCGATACCTGACGAGTGGCTCCAGGAACTCGCACGGACCACGGACGAAAACGGCGCAGTCGCGATTACCTGCGTTCCCCGGAGCATGAACATGCTCACGTTTAACGTAGTCGGGGCGGGAATTGCGCAGCACACGCTTGAAGTTCCCCCGCCTCTTGCCAAGGACAAATACTTGATCAAGCTGGGACGGATCGGGCGATTGGTCGGCGTGGTGCGAAACGAGTCGGGTGAGCCTGTGGTCGATGTGCCGGTGAGTGTCTGGGTTCGGGCGTCCGGCACGCGGTCGCCGGCGGTCGGCGCGCCACGCGGCCGGCGCCGTGCCACACGAACGGAGGCGATTGGACTGGAGCGCGAGCTGATGCGCACAGGCCCGGAAGGGGCATTCCGGACTCCGGCGGCGCTGCTTGGGGGGTTGAGCTATCGCGTCTCGATCCGCCACGAAGGGTACGCGCCGTTTGTCTCCGAGTGGGTGGAGCTGGACGGCGAGCGCACAGCCGTCCCCGCGATCCGCCTGCGGGCGCTAAGACTTTTGAACGGCTTCGTTCGGGATAAACAGGGTCAGCCGGTCGCTGGAGCCAGAGTGTTCCTGCCTGCGCGTGGTCCGACTGCGACCACAGACGCCCAGGGGCGCTTTGAGCTGGGCGGGATCGAGCCGGAGAAGACGTTTGTCCTGGTGCAGCGGGCGGGTTTCCGATTCCAGGGTTGGCCGCTTGATGCGTCGGCGACCCTCGGCGAGATGCGGCTGACGCTCGCGCGTTCAACCGAACCTCCCGAACAAGTCATCACTCCACTGACTGACCCACTTCCCGCCGCCGAATTAAAGGCCCTGGGCTCGCGCCTGCTTGAACAGTCCCTCAAATCGGTAATGGCCGGGGACGACGATTTCGCCAAGTATTTGCCGCTCATGAATGTGGTAGAATTCGAGCCCGACCGTGTTCGCCAGATTCTGAACGAGGGCAAGATCAAGAATGCCCGCATCGTGGAGCAGTTGCGCGGCGAGTTGGCAATCCGGTCGGCTGGACAGGACGCAACAGACGCCCGGGCGGAGGTGGCGGCAATCTCGGAACCGCGTTTGAGGGTTCATTTCCTGGTCCGGCTGGCGGCAGGGCTTCCGAAGCCGGCCCAAGATCGCAAGCGAGCGCTGCTCGATGAAGCGATCGTCCAGGCGCGGGCGATCCCGGCGGTCCCGATCAAACTCAGTACGCTCGGACCTGTAGTCAAAGAGTTGCTCGATCTTGCCATGCTTGAATCGGCGAAGCCGCTCGTGGAAGAGGGGCTCAAGATCCTGAATTCGAGGCCGATCGGCAATGCAACGTTCGCCTCCGCTTTCATGGACCAGGCTGCACGGCTCGATCCCGCGGAGGCTCTGGCGCGAATCGAGAAGATGCCGAACTCAGGCGACCGAGACATGCGCTACGGCAACGCCGCCGTCGAAATGGCGTCTTCTCACCCGGCCGAAGCCGAACGGTTTTTTGGATTGATCGAAAAACGGAGCGGTTTCTTGATGTACGGCGCCGCCGTGCGACTTTGTCGGCGGCTGGCCGAAGTCGATCTGCCGCGCGCCCGTCAGATCGCCGCCGGCATCGAAACGCCCGGGGCCCGGGCATGTGCATGGGCGTCCACCGCGCTCGGCGCGGCCGCTCACGACAAGGCGGCTGCCCTCGAGTCGCTCGATCGCTCACTCGAGGCGATTGACAACCTGCTGGAATCCGGCCCGGGTGTTGAACCCATCACGAACCTGGATGGCATGGACACCCTCTATCCGACCAACCCGACGGCCGTGATCCTGCCGGTCGTCGAGCAGGTCGCTCCCGAGCGTTTGGCCGAGTTCTTCTGGCGAGCGGTGGCGCTGCACGCGCGCATCGACGCTGACGAAGAAGACAGGCTCCAGCGGTCCGCGATCGGCGTGGAGTGCATGTTGCTTTCACATTACAACCGCGAGGCGGCAGCCGTGTTGTTCGAGCCGATGAATGCTTATATTCGATCGGTCGTCGCGGAAAAGAGTCGAAGCGGCGAGCTGACGTCAAGTGCGGCTCGCCGCCAAAGCCTGCCTGGACCCGCGAGCCGGCGTTCAGTTGCTCGAGCAGCTCCCCGAGGGCCAGGCGCTATCCCCCGCTGACGGCTGGAATGAGGCCCGACTGCTTTTGGCACAAGCCTTTTCACTACCGCCCGATTTACGGTGGAAGCGGCTCTGGCGATCGATCAGGGCGAAGCTTCCACTTGAAGTTGAATAGCGTCGCGCCTCTATCAGCGGTACTCTGGCCTGAGTGTTGATTCATGGCGGGCCAGAGACTCTGAGATGAAAACACAACGTCGTTCGTTTGCCCCACTGATCGGGCTTGCGTTCGCAATCGCTGCATCCATTCCGGTCGTTGCGCAGCAAATCAAGCTGGCCGAGCGGCTGCCTGACCCGCACGGCAGCCCGCGGCCGGCACGCGGCGCACGTAACGTGCCTTTGCGCACCAGCATCTATTTCGAGTTGGAAGGTTCGCAGGGCGTGCACGGGGGCGAAGTTCGCGCTGATTCGGTGTCGGTCAGCCTTCAGCCGGTCGGCGGCGCTCGAGTCGAAGTGCTTCGATCGGGCGGACTTTTTGCCGACGGCTGTCGCGGCTGGCTGCGGCCGAAGCAGGACCTGCAAAGCAAGAAATCACTCGCCGTTTATTTCGAGCCGGCCAGGCCACTGATCGCGAGCAAGACTTACGATGTTGTCGTCACGGCCAGCGCGGGCCAGCCTGCGCTCGCCGCCACGCATCAATGGAGCTTCACGACCGAGGCGGCGCCTGCGGTTCATCCGATCCGGCTCGCCTTGGATCTGAAGACCGAGCCAATCCCGTGGCACGGCCGGTTCTTCTCGGGCATTTGCAACGTGATCTTTTGCACGCAAGCCGCGAGCTACGAACCGACCTTCGAGCTCATGGCCGAAGCTCGCAAGCAGCACCCAAAGGCCTGGAGCTTCAGAGCGCGATTTCTGGATGACGGGCACGGAGTACCGGCCGCAAGGATTCCTCGCCGTGAATCTGCCCAATGTCGTTCGCGAACGTGAGACTCGCCGGATCGCCGCCATCGAGCCGCGCGACAAGACCTTGGTTCTCCGCGTCGAAGACTTCTTCGGGCACCAGCAATATGGCATACCCGACGGCCGGCCCGTGGCGGACGATTACCACCGAGGCGACGAAGTCCTCATTGCCGACGGCGTTCATGACGCTCGAACCAAAGTCATCGCCGCCGACAGCACGGCCGGCACGGTGACGGTCGAACCGGTTCCACCTCCATCAGGCGGGTGGAAGATCGCCTACGAGGGGCCCTTGCCCCAGCTCGAAGACCCGGACGCGCCGGGGCTCTTTGCCCCGGGCGGCTGCTACCTCCGCAAGCTCAAGCCGCACGGCACCGCCTGCTACTACTGGGGCCGGCTCGACAAGGAGTGGGACCTCGCCCATCGCCGCTTCGGCCGGCGTCTGTTGCCCAACCTGGCGGATGCGCCCGGCGATCTCTCCCGCGACGGACGAAGCTGGACGACCGTGAAGGACTACGCCCAGTGGCACGATGTCGCCCGCACGATTGCCGGTCATATCATCGACCGCTATGGTGCGGACGCGCTCAGCTTCACATGGAGCATCTTCAACGAGCCCGACCTGGGCCCGCTCTTCTGGCGGGCGGACTGGAACGAGCTGCAAACGTTTTATGACTACACGACCGATGCGGTGTTGCGAGCGTTTGAAGACCGGGGATACTCATCCGACAACGTATTCATCGGCGGGCTCGAGCTCGGTGGGATCTTCGGCGTGCATCTCAGGCTCAAGGAATTCCTCGCCCACTGCTCGCCCACCGCGACTGACCCAGGTGCTCTGCCACGGAATGCCGCGTTCGCCGACAGCCGGCTCGACGGCAAGCGATCTCGCCGTGTCGAGGCACTTTGCAAAGAGCATTCCGGCAAGGGCGCGCCGTGCGACTTCATCTCGATCCACTCATACAACAAGGCCGAGCTGTTGGCCGCCAAGCTGATCCGCGCCAAGGAGATGGCGCTCGAGATCGACCCGGACTATTACCGATCGCTCTGGGTCAATTCGCACGAGGCATGCCCCGACTGGATGCCGCCTCCCGACGAGGCCGCGGCCGATTCGTACCTGGGCAATGGGTTCTTTCCCACCTGGTGCCTCGACGTCGTGCACCGCCAGCTTTCGCAAGCGGCCCAAGACGCGCGCTTCGCCTACGGCGAAACAATTCTCACGGTCTGGCCGCCGCCGGCGAATTTCACCGGGCTCAACGCCGTCTCGCGAGTGCTGCAAGTCGACGACAACGCCGATGGCCGCGGCGACGAAACCGTGACCGTGCCGATGCCCGTCTTCCACGTTCTGGGGCTGCTGTCAGATCTCAGCGATCGCTACTGGGTGATGCCCGCGCAACAGGCCGGGGGCCATCGGATTGGCGGATTCGCCTCGCGCGATGATCAGGGTATTCTTCGAGTGGTCCTCTACACACATCAGCCCGAAGACACTCAGTCGCGCTCGGAGGCAGCGTTCGACGTCACGTTAGAACTCAAATCGCTGGCTGGCGAGGGGCCGGTGCGCGTCGAGGAGGTTGCCTTCGACCAGAAGCGTAACTCCCCCTTCAAGGCGATGCGAGCCGTTCGGGACCGGCCGGCGGCGACCGGCGAGCACGGCCCGGCGCGATTGGCGGAATTGATCCGCGGTCTCGAATCCCGCGACCACGCCGCGCACGCGCACGGCCCTGGCGTCGCTGAACACGCTCGACGAGACCGCACGCCTGGCGGCGCTGCCGGCCGTGCTCAAGCTTGTCGGGCAAACCGGGGACCAAGCGGTGCGTGATCTGGCGAACGACGTGATCAAGACCGTTTTCGCCCCGAAAGCCTATTCACGCGCCGAGATCGAGGCGATCCGGAAGCAGTGCGAATGCCATGCGACGCGACTCGTGAATATCGCACGCGGAGCCGAGGGGGCGGTGCGGGTCACCACGCAGGTGGCCGGTAATGGGTGTGTGTTTCTGAAGATTGAGGCGAATCACGGGCACGGGCCGGATCACAAGTCGCGGCGGTAAGGAAAGTCGAAGTCTGTGGGAAAACTTCGTAGAATGTTCGAGTGCTTGACCCAATCGTCGTGTGGAGAATGTCATGTCGTCAGCCGCGCTGAGAACGCGTTTTACTCCGGAACAGTACCTCGCCGCGGAGCGGAAAGCCGCGTTCAAGAGCGAGTACCTGAACGGATTTATCACGGCAATGTCGGGCGCGAGCCGCGAGCATAACCGAATTGCCAGCAACCTTCATTACAAGATCAGAGATCAGCTCGAGAATCGCCCATGCGAAGTCTTCATCAGCGATCTTCGAGTCTGCGTCAGTTCGACCGGGCTGTACACATACCCCGATGTCATCGTTGTCTGCGGCGATGCCGAGTTTCAGGACGACGAGGTGGATACGCTTTTGAATCCCACCGTGATCATCGAGGTGCTTTCGCCGACGACCGAATCGTACGACCGTGGGGCCAAATTCGCGCACTACCGCCGACTGCCATCTCTGAAAGAATATGTGCTCATCGCCCAGGACCGAGTTCTGGTCGAGCGCTATGTTCGCCAAGGCGATGATTGGGTATTCTCCGCGCTTGACGATCTGGACGGCACGCTAAAGCTCGTATCAATCGACTGCTCGATACCACTCCGCGACATCTACGCCAGGGTCAGTTTCTCCGACGAGCAGGTGGAGAAGCCTTGAAGATCACGACCAATTGAGGTGTGCCGCCGTCAGGCGGGTGTATCAAGCGTTTCACATAGGACAAACTGCGAATGGAATTCTTGAGTTCCACGACTCTGGACCGGCTTCATGATGATTTCGACGCTCGCGAGGAAGTCTTGCGGAAGGTGGTTGCGGATCGGCTGGGCGAACGGCCCGCGCCGATTGTGCCGGAACATATCGTCGCCACTTATTACTTCCATTTCAGGTCGGGAACACTCGAGCACGCCGTTGAGGAGATCAGCTATCACGCGACCAGCGGTGTCAAGAACCCGCCGGCGGGCTCGCTACTGGCGCAATGCTCCGCTCAGCAGGCTGGTGTCGATGCATTCGACGCGTCTGGACGGATCGGGCTACTGCACGTTGCGTTTCCACTCAAGATGATGCGACACCCGAACGGGCGCCTCACGTCCACGGACATCCTGCACACGATCGCCGGCGCCGTCATCTTCGACGTCTACGAGAACCAAGACGCCCGGCTGATCTCGATTCAGATTCCCGACGACGTGCTCGCGGGATTCCCCGGGCCGGCGTACGGGCCGATCAACATCCGCACGAAAACAGGCTTCGCACTCGACCAGCCCGCGTTCGGCACGATATTGAAGCCAACGGCCGGCATCACGCCCGACGACGTCGAACGCCTGGTCGCCGAGGTCGCCGGCAGCCCGCTCTTGATGTTCATCAAGGAAGACGAAGACCTCTATCCCGACCTCGATTATTCGCCGGTCCAAGAGCGAACGAAGCGCGCCATGGCGGCGATCGAGCGCGTGCGTGATCAGCGCCGGGGGCTGGGACTGGTGTACTCGCCCCATGTCACGGCCGGGCCCGAGCAGATCGTCGACCTCGTGCTGGCCGTCGTCGAAGCCGGCGCTTCGGGTGTCATGTTCAGTGAGACCTACGCCGGCGGGACCGTCAGGATGGTCCGCGAGGCGACCAGCACGCTCAAGAATCCGCCTGCCATCTACGGCCACAACGCGGGCATCGGCGTCAAGACGCGCAGTATCTGGCGGGAAGTGATCGATCTCCTGGCACGGCTCGACGGCATCGACTTCCGCCAGACAGCCCCGCTCCGGCCCGGCTCGCCGTTCATCCGCCCATACGGGGCAGAGTGGCATGCTTCTGAAGCCGCTCTCACGCGGCCGATCAAGGGAATCAACCCCACCATGATCACCCGCGCCGGAGCGCTCGACCAGGGCAACATCATCCTTAACCTCGAGGATTTGCAATCAAAAGGAATCGCCCAGAACGTGCTCTTCCTCGCCGGCTCGGCGATCAACTCCATCAAAGGAAAGGATGGCAAGCCCGATCCGCGAATTGGGCTCGAAGCAATGATTCAGGCGATTGACATTCATCAGTCGGGCGAGGTCAGGGGGATTCCGATCGAGGACCATCTGGCGGCCCTGGCGGCCCTCGCCCAGCGCAAGAAACTGGCCGCGCTCTCCGAGGCGCTCCGGCAGCGGTATCCGGGGAAGATCGCATGATTGTCAAGGATGATCACTGCGTCGGGATTGGCGTTCTCGGCTGCGGGCCCATCGCGCAATTCGCTCACTTCGACGCCTGCCGCAAGGCGGCTAGCGCCGAGCTATACGCCATTTGTGACCTCGCCGATGATCTGCGCGAGCGAATGGCCGAGATCCATCAGCCGAAGGTCGTGTATTCAAACTTTGACGCGATGCTCGCGGACCCGAAGGTCAAGGCCGTGATCATCGCGATCGCCGACCAGTTCCACGTGGCCGCGGCGCTCAAAACGATCGAAGCCGGCAAGCACGTGCTGGTCGAAAAACCGCTGGGCACCACGATCGAATCGTGCCGCGACCTGCGCGACAAGGCGGCCGCGGCCGGTGTGATTGTGCAGGTGGGCAATAACCGGCGTTTTGACCCCGGTATTGCGTTTGCCCGCAAGTTCATCGCTGAGGAAATCGGCCAGCGCATTGCGCTCAAATCGTGGTACTACGATTCCGCCTATCGGTACACCATGACCGATAACCTCCAGCCAATTCCATTCACAAGCGCCAAGGCGTTGCGTCCGGAGGGGAACCCGAAGTCCGATCGCCGCCGCTATTACCTGCTCACGCACGGCAGCCACCTGGTCGATACGGCGCGGTTCCTGGGCGGGCCGATCGCGGCCGTGCGTGCGCGCTTGCTCGCGCGGTTCGATTGCTACTGCTGGTTCATCGACGTGGATTTTGAAGATGGATCACTCGGCCATCTTGATTTGCAAATCCCGATCAAGGGTGACTTTCAAGAGGGCTTTCAGGTCTTTGGTGAGAACGGAAGCGTTTCGGGCCGCGTGTATCTGCCGTGGTTTCACAAGTCGAGCGACGTCGAGTGCTTCCGGGCAAGTGATCGCCAGTTTCATCGCGTGCTGGGTGAAGACGCATATACCTACAAGCTGCAAATCGAAGCGTTTGCCGAGACCATTCTGAGCGGTGTGCGCCCAGATCGGCGCAACCCTGGACGACGGCCTGGCCGCGGTGCAGGCGATGGTGGCGATCGCGCGCTCGGTGGAAACCGGCGAGAGGGTCGAGCTGGCGGGATTGAGCGGAGGTGTCTGATGGAGCTGGGGATCTTCGCCAAGACGTTTCCACGTCCGACGCTCGAGCAAACGCTCGACGCCGTCGCTTCTCACGGATTGACGCACATTCAGTTCAACATGTCGTGCATGGGGCTGGCCACGCTGCCGGATAAGCTCGACGAAGGCTCGTGCGTCTGGATCGCCCAGACACTGCACGAGCGCGGGATCAAGATGGCGGCGATCTCGGGCACGTTCAACATGGTGGATCCAAATAGTGGGCGGATGGCGAATAACCTGCGGCGGCTTGAAGTGCTCGCCGAAGCCTGCCGCTGGCTCGACACGCGAATCATCACGCTCTGCACGGGGTCGATGGACGCTCACGACATGTGGAAGTGGCATCCGGAGAACGCGCGGAAGAGTACGTGGGAACGTCTGGTCGAGACGATGCGAGCCGCGGTGGCGATTGCGGACCGGCATGAAGTGACACTGGCGTTCGAGCCGGAGACCAACAATGTCGTGAGCTCGGTGATGAGGGCGCGGAGGCTACTGGATGAGATTGGCTCGCCGTGGTTGAAAGTGGTGATTGACCCGGCGAATTTGATTCCAGCGGTCGATCCGGCCGCGCTCAAAGAGATGCTGGAAGCGGCCAGCTTGTTCACGATTTCGCAGAAAGCGGGCGTGAAATCGATTTTCGATAAGGGGCGGTATATTGCGATGCTCGACGAGGCGTTTGATTGGCTTGGAGCGGAAATCGTCCTCGCACACGCGAAGAATCCTTCGGGGATCGAAGCAACTATTGATATTGCCGGCGTCGTGGCCTCGATCCGGTCACAGGAAGGCTATGGGGGCCCGGTCATGGAGGATTTGATCGCGAAGCTCCAAACTGAAGTGGGAAGGAAGGAGTATCAGCAGACTAGCTCCTGGTGGCCGTTCTATCAACCGTACATAAACAGCCTGGAGGACGTTGGGTTCCGCGGAGCGCTGATCATGCACGGGCTGAATCAAGACGAGGTTAAACTCAGCACGTCGTTTCTGCGTGAGATGTTGGAGTCGTCCTCGGCACGGGATTGAACAGGGCAAGCGGTTCGTGATGAACACCAGGAACGGAATGTCACGCGGCAGGACGCAGTCGCGAGCGATTGGTGAGTGCAAACTCGGGCTCAGGCGGAGGCGTCTGATGGAATTGGGGATCCTTGCCAAGACGTTTTCGCGGCCGAATCTCGAACAGACGCTGGATGCCGTTGCTTCTCACGGGTTGACGCACATTCAGTTCGATATGTCCTGCATGGAGCTGGCGACGCTGCCGGATAAACTCGACGAAGGCTCGTGCGTATGGATCGCCCAGACGTTTCGTGAGCGTGGAATCGTCATGGCGGCGATCTCGGGCGCGTTCAACATGGTCGATCCGAGTACCTCGCGGATCGAGAATAACCTGCACCGGCTGGAAGTGCTTGCCAGGGCGTGCCGCTGGCTCGACACGCGCGTCATCACGCTTTGCACCGGTTCGATCGATCCACATGACATGCGGAAGTGGCATCCGGACAATGCGCGGAAGAGCACGTGGGAACGATTGCTTGAGACAATGCGCGCGGCGGTGGCGATTGCGGATCGGCAGGAGGTGACGCTGGCTTTTGAGCCGGATATCTATAGTGTGGTTAGCTCGGTGATGAGGGCGCGGAGGCTGCTGGATGAGATTGATTCGCGGTGGTTGAAAGTGGTGATCAATCCTGCCAATTTGTTCCGTCCAGGAGACCTGGGCCGGTTGACTGCGACCTTGAACGAAGTAGTTGATTGGATTGGTCCTGATATCGTGTTGGCCCACGCGCAGTGCCGAGCCTTAATGACGTCGATCAGCGTTGCCTGGCCGAAATGAAGGAAACGGCACATCGTGCTCAAACCAGGAAGTCAATTCTCGCTCTTATGGAAGATGCTGCCTCGAAGGGAAAAACGAACCGATTCAGCGAACCGAGCAGAGCACGTCCGAGCAGGCGACTTCTTGACGAGCCTTCATTTCATTTCCATTACCCTTACCTCGTCCGGCTGAGAAGAATCGGTTATCGCGGCGCGGTCTTGATTCACGGCTTGGAGGAGGCGGACGTGGATCAAAGGGTGATGTTGCTTCGCAACATATTGAAGCCGATCCTGGGGGAGAGTGCGTCAGATGCCGGTGTTAAGTCGTGACAGCCTGAATTTCAACTACCGCGACGAGGGATACGGCCTGCCGTTCGTGTTTCAGCATGGGCTGGGCGGTGATCTCGTCGCTGCGCTGGCGGTGTACAACGCGGCGGCCGGCGTGCGATTGATCGGCATGGATTTCCGCGGCCACGGCGAGACTCGTCCTCTCGGTGACGAGACGAAGCTCAGGATCGAGTGCCTGGCGGACGACGTTGTCGCCCTTCTTGATCATCTTCAGATTGAGCAGGCCGTGATCGGCGGGATCTCGCTGGGTGCGGCGGTTTCGGTGAACCTGGCGCTTCGGTATCCGCAGCGCGTGCTCGCGCTGGTGCTTTCTCGACCGGCGTGGATTGACCACCCGCTTCCGGAAAACGTCTGGCTGTTCACGACGATCGCCGAGCTGCTGCGCACGGTGGGCGCCAAGGAGGGACTCGAGCGATTTCACCGGACTGATGAATACGCGGCAATGGAGCGCGATTCGCCGGATTGTGCCAAATCGCTGATCGGCCAGTTCGAGCAGCCCAGAGCCGAGGAGTGCGCCGCCAGGCTGGCACGTCTGGTTGTCGACACCCCCTGCCCTCTCCGGGCGCTTTACAACACGATCAAAGTCCCGACGCTCGTTCTCGGCAACCGGCAGGATCCGATTCATCCGCTCGAGCTGGCCCAGTCACTGGCGGCATTGATTCCAGGCTGCGAATTCTGTGAAATCACGCCGAAATCGGTGAGTGTGGACCAGCACGGCGCGGATGTAAAGAAAGCGGTCGATGGCTTTTTGATGAGCCGGTTTCTCCAGGGCGTGAATATTATCCCTTGATCGAGGTGATCCGATGCTGAAATGTTCTGCCTCGCTGTGGTCGGCTGATCTTTCGAATCTGGCGCGGAGATCCGGCGAGTTGAAGCATATACGGAAAGGTTTCATCTCGATGTCGCCGACGGCCATTATGTGCCGAGCATGCTGTTTTTCCCCGATCTGGTGAAAGCGATTCGAAAGCACACGGCCAAACCGTTCGAGGTGCACTTGATGACGACGGATCCTTTGGCGTGGGTCGAGCCGTTCGTGGAGGCGGGCGCCGACGGCGTGATCTTTTGCTTTGACTCGCTGAAGGACCCGACTGCTGCGATCAAGATGGTGAAGGACCTGGGAAAGTTCGTGGCGATCTCACTCCTGGTCACGGAGCCTGTGAGCGTGCTCGAGCCGTACTGGAATCTGATCGATCAGGTGACGATCGTGGGGACGCCGATGGGCACAAAAGGCACGACGATGCAGCCTGCGATCTTCGAGAAGATTCGCGACGCGCGCCGGGCCATTCAAGAACACGGGGCGAAGGTCGAGATTCAGCTTGACGGGGGAATTCGGCGGAACACAGTTCCGCAGATTGCCGAAGCAGGCGGTGATTGGATCGTGCCGGGGTCGTTGATGTTTGGCGAGGATCCGGCGGCGATGCGGGAGTGGCTGCGCCAATTTTAAGTAGACCCGCTGAACGCCGTCTACTTATACCGAGTGGGGCGTCCTTGACGACCAGATCCACGAAGCGGGCTGTACCTCGTGCCAGACGACAAGACCAAACGCCGGGCGCCTTGGTGGATGCGTATCTTGGTCGGGGGCTTCGTTGGCGGATTTTGCGGCTTTTGGGCCGGCGGCGGAACGACGCTTGCATTCTTTCTGGCCATCGTTGCACTGGAAGGGGGAAACCCGCCCATCATTTTTGTCCCTGTCTATGCGGTCTTTGGCACCTCCCTTTATGGAATCGCGGGCGCGTTTCTGGGTGCGATTTGGCCGCTGTTGCGCGGGCCGCCCTGGCGTCTGACAATTGCGAGGCTCATGGGGTTAATCGCACTCGTCGCACTGAGTCTCCCTCCGTTCTTGGCTGAGCCGTGGATCGGTGGGATCGTCCTCGCAAGTACGCTCATGGTTCTGCCCATGGTGATCGCCTCGCTCGTCGCCGCGGACAGACTATCCGCGCGGTCAGTCAACCGACGGAAAACCGACGCCAGATCGCGAACGACCGGCGTGGACGAAGCGTGAGTTCAAAGATCGGACGAAACGGCTGGCGTTGCGCGATTCGGTTGGTGGAGACCCTGCCGGCTTCGAAGATCGCCGATCTTGTTGAGCGGCAATTGTTGTGCGCAGGGACTACCGTCGGGGCGAATTATCGGGCGGCGTGTCGCGGCAGGTCTGCGGCGGATGTCATCGCTAAGCTCGGCATCGTCGAGGAAGAGACTGGCTCGCGGTATACTGAAGCGGGCTAGTTGGCGGCGAAGTTCGTCTTCTGGAGGACATTTCGATGGCCTTGGACGATTTCTGGATAAGCGTGAGGGTAGCTGCCAGACTGCCCGTTCAGCAATCGGTTGTTGACGCGCCCCGGCTTGACACAGCGGCGATCGATCGCGCTTTGCGGAAAACGAATCTTTGGCTATCTCCCGGCGCGGTCGCCGGATTCGTCGAGGGGGATATCTCGTTCCTCGCCGACGCCGAGCGCTCGCGGCTGGTGGGACTTTACCGTGACTTTCTCGCTGCGGTCATGACGAAGAACCACGCAACAGATCCCGCAGGCGAGCTGGCTGACAAGATTCTGCCCGCATTCCGTGGCATCGTTCAGGCGCTCGAGTTTGATCGCTTCGGCGATCCAACGGCTTTCCGGTTGGGGAAGCTCATCGAAAGCGCAATTGCTTCATGCCGGCCACCGGAACTTGCGGAGCTGCGGTTCAATACGGGATCGGACCACTCGGGCGATCCAGCGATATGGATCTGGGCGTTTCTCTTCGCTGACGTCTCGGAAAGCGATGAGAAGTTCCTGGAGACTGCTCAAGGGCTGCGCGATTTATTGGACCCGATCGCACGCCGGGTGGCCCCGGATCGGTGGCCTTACATTTCGTTCCGGTCGATGGCTGAGCAGTCCGAGCCGGTGGAGGCGTGATGAGTCTGCATGCAGACCTTCTGGCTCAGGCCGAGCAGCTCGCCCAACTCGATCTCCGGCGACCCAAGCAGGCGAGCCTTCGCCGCGCCGTTTCGGCGGCCTACTACGCGCTGTTCCATCTGTTGACGTCGGAGGCGTCGGCCATGTACGCGGCTGAGCCGGGGCTGGCTGCGCGGATCAACCGGACGCTCGGCCACGGCGAGATGAAGAAGGCGTCGTCGATGATCGCGAACGACAAACTGCCCAAGGGTGTTGAACCGGCCGGCGGGGGCTACAGAACGCCGCCAGACCTCAAAGTGGTGGCGAACGCGTTCGTCACCTTGCAGAGCAGGCCCGTCACGAGGCAGACTACGACCTGTCGCGGACCCTGAGCCGACAGAAAGCATTGGCCTTTGTGCAATCGGCGTGGCAGGCGTTTGTGGCTTGGGAGCGGGTCAGGAAAACCGACGACGCGAGGGTGTACCTGGCTTGTTTCCAGCTCTGGAAACGTTGGGACGAGGACCCGCGATGACTGCGTGGCTCCAGCGCCGAAAACGGTTTGTTCTTGAACGACGCTCATTCCAGGTCCGGGGGCCGACAAGGTCCGGGTTGGTCAACTCGTCCACCCCGAGCATCGCAAGGCAGCCGTCGCGTTGGATTTGAGGCCGTCTGCTCAAATCACCAAGTCGTTTTGCGGTGTTCGCCCACCGAGTAGAATGCACGCGGAGTTTGTGCTTCCATACGCGCGCCGGGCGCTTCCTGGCTGGAGGGGTCATGAGTCTCGAACTCGAACGGGCGCTGGCTGAGATTCCGATTCTGGATGTGCACACGCACCTGGTCGGCGGGAAGCTCGCAGCTCGAGGGCTGCACGACTTGCTGCTGTATCACATGGTCGTGAGCGATCTCTATGCGGCGGGCTGCCCGAACGGAGCGCGGCTGACTCAGTTCCCTGGCTGGCCTTCGCGCGCCGAAGCCACAGCGCGGATCGAAGAAGCCCTCCCTTACCTGCCGTTCATCCAGAACACCTCCTCTTACTGGGGCTTGCGCATCATTCTCCGCCACCACTACGGATGGTCGGCACCGCTGGACCAGTCGAACTGGAAGCAGCTCGACGCGATGATTCGAGAGCGGGCCGACGATCGATCGTGGGCATACCAGGTGCTCGACCGCGCAGGTATCGAACGCACCGGTACCGAGCTAGCCCGACGCGGCAATGGATCGGACGACCGCCGCTTGCAATACTCGCTGGAGTGGGGGTTCTTCACGCGCTGCCAGTGGGGCGAATTCGATACGGCACTCTACGAGCTGGAGCGTTGCTGGGGCAAGACGCCAGAGAGCCCGGCCCCGATCGGAGCAGGCCCGAGACCGGCCACCGAGCGAACGATCAAGTGTCTTGAGGACGTGCACCACGCGGTCAAGCACTATGTGGACAGCATCCCGTATGATCGCATCATCGCCACGGCGACCCATCTCTCGACCGATATCGACTACCGCATCGTGAGCGATGCGGAGATGACAGCCGCGCTCAAGAAACGCAGTCACGCGGGCCAGGCCGAGCGGGATTGTTACGCGTCGTACGTGAACGAGCTCTTACTGACGATGCTCGAGGCACGCGGCGAGCAACTGGTCTTTCAGTTCAGCTTCGGGGCCGAGCCGCTTCCGTTCGAGACGGCAAGCCGCCTTTCGCAGCGCACCATCGGGCAAGTCGCGGAGCTCATCGGCGCCACCCCAAGCTGCAATTCCAGTGCTTCCTCGGCTCTCGCCACGCCAACCATTCGATGTGCACGCTGGTGCGCGAGCTGCCGAACTTGAGCTTGGCCGGATACTGGTGGCATAACTTCTTTCCGTCGACGATTGCACAGGTGATGCACGAGCGGCTCGAGATGGTGCCGGGCAACAAGCAGGTCGGGTTCTTCTCCGACGCTTATTGCGCCGAGTGGTCTTATGCCAAGGTTGTGATGGCGCGCAAGGTCATGGCCACCGTGCTGGCCCAGCATATCGAGCTGGGGCACTTGAACCAGCAGCAGGCCGTGGCGTATGCACGCCAGATCCTGTATCAGACTCCTCAGACGCTACTGGGGATGACTCCGCATCCGCCAAAATCAAGGTGAGGAGACGTTGGGGGACGATCGATGGAAACCGCGCGAATTGCCCAGATCATCGATGAGATGGGGACCCTGCTCGAGATCAAGGGTGAGAACCCATTTCGCTGCCGGGCCTACCATACGGCGGCCCAGTCGCTCGGGAACTTGCCCGCCGACTTGCGGGACATGATCGCCGACGGCAGCTTGAAAGAAGTCCCCGGCATCGGCGAGACGATGTACGCCAAGATCGTTCAGCTCGCGACGACGGGGCAGCTTGCGTCGTATGACGAGCTGAAGCGCAGCATGCCGCCAGGCCTGGTGGCACTTTTGCGCATACCCGGATTGGGGCCGAAGAAAATCAAGACGTTGCACGAAGAGCTCAAGATCGACAGTCTGGCGGACCTGCGCGGCGGCCCAGTCCGGCAAGATTGCCAAGATGAAGGGATTCGGCGAGAAGACCCAGGCGAATATCGTTGCCGGGATCGAATTCGTCGAGAAGGCGGGCGAGCGAATCTTGCAGAGCACCGCCCGGCGGTTGGTGGGGCCGATCGTGGAGCAGTTGAAGAGTCGCGGTGACGTTATTCGCATTGAGGTGTGTGGGAGTCTGCGGCGGCGGGCCGAAACGATCGGCGATCTCGATATCCTGATCAGCTCGGAAGAGGTTCCGGCGGTGCTTGACGCCTTTGTCAAGCTGCCCCAGGTGGCGACTGTGCTGGCACATGGGCCCACGAAGGCGAGTGTGCGGCTCGCGGAGGGAGTCCAGTGCGATTTGCGGGGGGTTTTGGACGCCCAGTTCCCGTTTGCGCTCCATTATTTCACCGGCTCGAAGGCCCACAACATTGCGATGCGGAAGCGGGCGATCGCACGAGGGCTTTCTCTGAATGAGTATGCCCTTTCCGGCGAAAAAGGAGACGTTCCCTGCAAGACAGAGGCGGACGTTTTCAAGGCGCTTGGACTCGGCGATATTCCGCCAGAGCTACGCGAAGACAGTGGTGAGATCGAAGCGGCCGAAGCCGGTAAGCTGCCGGAATTGATCGAGTTCGGCGATCTGACGGGTACATTTCACTGTCATAGCGACTGGAGCGACGGCGCGGCTACACTGGAGGAGATGGCGAAAGCCGCGCGAGACCGGGGAATGTCGTACCTGGGAATCGCCGATCATTCGCGGTCGGCGGCATACGCCGGCGGACTGTCGATCGAGCGCAGTGCGCGAGCAATGGGAGGCCATCGACCAGCTCAATCGATCGTTCGGAGGGAAGTTTCATCTGTTCAAAGGCACGGAGTGCGACATTCTGCCCGACGGCTCGCTCGACTATCCGGACGAGCTACTCGATGGTTTCGATTATGTCGTGGCGAGCGTTCACTCGAATTTTGGGCTGGCGCGAGAGGCGATGACCCGGAGGCTCGTCCGCGCAGCCTCGAACCCGCGGGTGACGATGCTCGGGCACCCCACCGGGCGACTTCTGCTGGCGCACGACGGGTATGACGTGGATCTCGACGCGGTGATCGATGCGGCCGCGTCGGCCGGAACGATGATCGAAATCAACGCCAATCCGCACCGGCTCGACCTGGATGCGACCCACTGCCGGCGGGCGCGCCAGAAAGGCGTGATGATTGTGATTAATCCAGACGCACATTCGACGGGTGGTTTGGACGATCTAGAATATGGAGTGACCGTGGCTCGCCGTGGCTGGCTCACGAAGGGGGACGTTTGGAACACCGTTGGGCTGGCATCCATGACGCGGCAAGTCGCGAAATCACGTCACCGCAGTCAGTGATCGGGTCGGTAGTTCCGCGCGAGTCATTGACCAGCACTTGCGGGGGGTCGGCGGCATCCTATAATAACTATGAGCGAACAGGGATGGGTGCGTGGATCATTCTCGCCCTTGTCCCCGCGGAACGGTTCCGCCGTGTGAAGGTTCTGGGATGAAAAATGCGAGTTTGACGACAATCCAGGTGCGATGGTCTTGAACGTATTATCGGTTCGGACTAGCGTGCACCCAGGAGGGGGTTGTCTGTCTCCCAGGAGGGAGTCTTGTCCGATTGATCGCACTCATCGAATTTCCAGGGGAAAAGATATGGCCCCAGCCAAGCCGTCCGCCGGGAAGAAACGGAAGTACTACACTGTCGAGGAGGCCAATAAAGCCCTGCCGCTGGTCAAGATGATCGTCAGCGATATCGTGCGCCAGGATCGGATCGTTGAGGATTTGCAGCAGCGACTCTCGACGCTCACCAAGGAACGGAGCCGCCCGTCGAACGACCTGTATGCCGAGGAAATCGCTCAGTTTCAGGCCGAGCTTGATGCGGAGAACAGGAAGCTCGTCGCCTATTTCGAGGAATTGAGAAAGCTGGGTGTGGAATACAAAGGGCCGGACGGCCTCTGCGATTTCTATTCGATGATGGACGGTCGAGAAGTTTTCCTGTGCTGGCGCCTCGGCGAGCCCGAGGTGTCTTTCTGGCACGACCTGGATGCCGGCTACGCCGGCAGAAAGCCCCTGCACCCCAGTCGCAAACTCCAAGAGATTATCGAGTAGTTCCCTCCAGACCACCTCATGCACCGCGTCGTCACGATCGACGGACCGGCCGGCGCCGGGAAAAGCACCGTTGCGCGGAAGTTAGCCGACCGGCTGGGCTGGCGCTTCCTCGACACCGGCGCGATGTACCGGGCCGTCACCCTCGCTGCGCTTCGCGCGAATGTCGACCTCAATAGTGATGCCGAGCTTTGCGCTTTGGTCGAGAAGCTCGACGTGCGCATGCCGCCCGGAAAAGTCTTGCTGGGCGCCGAGGACGTCACGGAATCGATTCGCAGCTCCGCCGTCACAGAGTCTTCGCGGTTCATCGCCGATAGTCCGAGCGTGCGCAGACGGCTCTCGGCGTGGCAGCGGGAGTTCGCCGCCGCCGAGAACGTCGTGACCGAAGGTCGGGATCAAGGAACGCTGGTTTTTCCGGACGCGTTTCGCAAGTACTTCCTCACCGCCAGCGCCGAGGAGCGAGCGCGCCGCCGGCTGGTTGACTACGCAGCGCGACAGGAGCCCGTGAGCTTCGAGTCTGTGCTGGAAGACATCCGTGCACGAGACGCCCGCGATGCAGACCGGGCAATCGCCCCCATGAAACCAGCCGACGATGCCGTCGTCGTCGACTCAACCGGTTTGACCATTGAAAGAGTTGTCGAACGCCTGGCGGCCGACGTGCAAAACCAAGGGCAAGATGCGGAAATGCGAGAAAAACGAGGCGGCAATGTACCGGCTCAGCCTGGCGAGCGCCCGCCGGTCGAGGCTGCTGCGCAGGCGCCCGAGAAAGATCAACGCCGCCAGCCGACGCGCCGCGACCGCTCGCGCAGCAGCTTGATCTGGTACCGGGTCGTGCAGTGCGTTTCCTCAACCCTGGCCCTCTGCGTCATGCGCTGGCGAGCGAAGGGGCAGGGTAATATTCCTGCTCAGGGAGGAGTTCTTCTCGTCTGCAATCACGTGAGCTTTCTGGATGTCTTTTTTGTGGGGATTCCGCTGCGCAGGCCGCTCAACTACGTGGCGCGATCGACGTTGTTCCTGCCGGTGCTGGGAATGTTCATCCGGTCGGTCGGCGGATTTCCCATCCAGCGCGACGGGATCGGTGCGTCCGGCATGAAGGAGACGCTCAGGCGGCTCAAGGCTGGCGGCATCGTGACTCTCTTTCCCGAGGGAACGCGCAGCCCCGACGGCGAGCTCGGGCCCTTGAAGCCAGGAATTGCGGTCCTGGCGGCCCGGGTGGGAGTACCCGTGGTGCCGGCCGCCATCGCTGGATTGCACGAAAGCTGGCCGCGGTCGCGCCCCATTCCGGTGCCGCATCCCGTCCGGATTCACTACGGACCGCCGATCATGCCCGGCGAGCTGGCCGGCCTCGATCCCAAGGTCATCACCGAGTTGATCCGGCGGCGGATGCAGGCGATCCACGATGAAGCCCGGCGAGCGCTCCGGAATGACATGGAGTTTTGATACAATTCATCGGGAGGGTGGCGACGTGGCACATGAGTTCAAGCGGCGCGATTTGATTGTGGGTGGAGTGGCGGGGCTTGTGGCTGGGGCAACCGCGCGCGGGGGCGACGTTTGTGCATCGCAGGGGCGCGTGGCGGCCGCCGGTCAGGGCGATACTCGTGCGGCAGCCGGCAAAGGCCAGTTCCTGCTCGGGCTGAACACAAGTACGATTCGCGGACAGAAACTCTCGATCGTCGAAGAAATCGAGCTGGCCCGCAAGGCAGGCTTCCAGGCGATGGAGCCGTGGATCGACGAGCTGGAGCGGTACGCCGGCTCGGGCGGGTCGCTCGAAGACCTCGCCAAGCGATTCAGCGATGCCGGCATCGCCGTGGAAAGCGCGATCGGGTTTTTCGATTGGGTGGTTGATGACGCCGATCGCCGGCGCAAAGGCTTTGAGTCAGCCCGCCGCGCGATGGACCTGGTCCGCAAGATCGGCGGCAAGCGCCTGGCTGCGCCGCCGGCGGGCGCAACCGATCGACGAATGCCCGACATGCTTCCGATTGCCGAGCGTTATCGAAGCTTGCTCGAGCTCGGGGATCGGATTGGCGTGGTTCCCCAGGTCGAAGTCTGGGGAAGCTCAAAGACGCTCAGTCGCCTGGGCGAGGCCGTACAGGTGGCGCTCGAAGCGCAGCATCCCAAAGCGTGCATATTGCCCGATGTTTATCATCTCTACCGTGGTGGGTCAGCGTTTGATGGCGTCAAGCTGCTCGGACCTGAATCGATCCACGTTTTTCATTTCAACGACTACCCGGCCGATCCGCCGCGGGAAAAAGCAACCGACGCCGATAGGGTCTATCCCGGAGACGGCGTCGCGCCACTCAAGCAGTTGCTGCGAACCCTCGCGGCGGGCGGCTTCCACGTCACTCTTTCACTCGAGCTGTTCAACCGCAAGCTGTGGAGTCAAGACCCACTCGCCGTCATTCAGACGGGTCTGGAAAAGATGAAGTCTCTGGTTCAAGCGGTGTGAGCGGGGCTGTTTTCTTGGCGGCGTGCCAGAAGGACGCATGATCGAGCTTCGGCCACGAGCACGCGGAATTCGCGATTCTGTACTCGGAAGCTGGAAAACCCCGGCGATCGGTGTGACAATCGTGAAACAGGTGCGTCCTCCACTGCGTTCAATCCAGCGACGGCGACCACGCGAGTTTCCATACAAGTTCTCGGTTCTTACAGGGGATCAGGATCGTTCATGAGACGCATGTCTTGTCTGTCCCAATGTTGCTATCGATCGGCTCGGGTCGCCGTATTGCTCGGGTTCATCACCGCCGCGGGCTGCGGTTCTTCTGACAATGTGCTTCCATCGCCGGAAGGCGGCGCGGCTGCCGAGCAGGCGAAGCCCAAAACTCCGAAGCCCAATCCGAAACTCAGCTCCCGTCAGGAGCGTGAAAAGGCGACGGAGAAATAGTTGTTTCGCGCTTCGCAAACAATTAAAGGCGTTCAGCTTGCCGCAGCAACGACCGGCTTATAAACTCGAATGAGAGTCGTGCGCCGAATCCAATTCTGGGTCAAGTGGCCGTCTGCGCCCTGGACTCTGTCTAATCCATTCCGGAAGGGCCCGACATGAAACGAGACTCGCGAGTCGATTCCAGAGGGTTCACGCTGATCGAGCTTCTGGTCGTCATTGCCATCATTGCCGTCTTGATTGCCCTCCTTCTGCCCGCAGTTCAGGCCGCGCGCGAAGCGGCCCGGCGCGGTCAGTGCACTAACAATCTCAAGCAGCTTGCCCTGGCTTCCCATGAGTATGAAGGCGCCTTCGGATGCCTCCCCATCGCCCGTAATTCCCAGACGTACATCAGCACCGGAGGCGCATTTCAGCAGTTCGCCGACGGCTGGGGGCAGTTCGCCGCGCTCCTGGCCTTCACGGAGGAACGTCCGGTCTACAACGCGATCAATCAATCGCTCGGTCCCTACCAGCTTCGTAACAATACAGTGCCTATCATCGGTCCAGCCCTCTTGACCTGCCCGAGCGACCCTGGCACCAAAGGCCTGAAATTCGTCGAGATGGGAACCAGCCTGGATGGCACGCCGATCGGTACGGCGTTTACCAGCTACCGTGGGATCGCAGGCACGTTCATGTACTACCCGATCAATTCCGCAGTCCTGAGCGCCGAGACGGGGATGTTTCCTGACGTCGGTGGGCCCGGCTGGGTCAGTGGCACGCCGAGTCAAAGCCCCGTTACTTTCGCGGGCGTGACGGACGGGCTCAGCAACACGATCATGCTGGGCGAAAGCGCCCATGCCAAGCTCAGCGTGTTTTTCCCGGCCGCTTGCAATCCGTCCGGCGGTTGCGTTTTTAGCACACGCGGCTGGTGGGCTGATTCGGACTTCGGTGACGGATTGATGTCCACATTCTGGCCGATGAACCTGCAAGGTGCCGATCTCACCATCCTGCCCGGTCCATGTGATGCGGGCGGCTCGATCGTTGCCATCTCGGCGTCAAGTTATCATAACGGCGGCTGCAATTTCGCGATGGGAGATGGCTCGGTCCGCTTCATCGCCAATTCCGTGAGCTCGTGGAACTCACTCCTGATCGGTCGCACGGCGAACTGCGTTCCGATCGTGCCGGCAGGCATGAAGATGGGAATCTACCAGGCCCTGTCGACTCGAAATGCCGACGAGATGGTTCTCGGCCAGTATTGACGGCGTGCGCAGTGCGCGTACACTCCGCTTCGGACCAGATCGGCGAAGCGGAGTGTAGCTTGTTTACCGGGGCGGGATTCGTCTCGTTGTCGACTGCCTCAAGCCAGGTATTCCCTGTCTCGGATGATTCCTGGCTGCGGGGCGGGATAGCGCTTGGTCAGCTTATCGACCTGCAACGGCGCCGGGCTGGTCATGGTCAGCTTGTCGACGTCGGGGGCAAACTCGCACTTGCAGTTGAGCATGTCGTCGAAAGTGATGACCTGCCCGGTATGCGCGGCCATCCGGCCCATGGATGTCACCAAACTGGCCTCGGCGCCGCGCTTCACCTCGTTGTAAAGCTTGTCCTTGCGGATGGCGTGGATCAGGTCGTCCCATTCCACCTGGTAAGGATTGGGCTCGGGCTGGGGAAACGCCCAGGTGACTTCGCTTCGCCGCATGTTCTGTGCCTTGTAAATGCGGCAATGGGCCGGGCTGTGCGAGTTGGAAGAAATGACGGCCGATCCTTTGGTGCCGTGAGCGTAACTGGCAAACTCCTGGTTGCAGCCGTCGATGTTCCGCCCCTCGAGAAACATCTTGCTGCCGTCGCCAAACGTGTATTCAACCGAGTAGGTGTCGAAGTTCTGGTCGATGTAGTCGCCGCGATAGCAGCGAGCACCGGAGCCCTTCGCGGAAACCGGCCAGCCCCCCTTCATCCAGCAGCATTCGTCGATGTTGTGGATCAGGAAGTCGCTGAAACAGCCGCCGCTGGCCCACAGAAACGCGTGGAATCGCTTGATCTGGTAGAGCAGCTCGCTGATGCCGTCGGGCTTGGGGCCAGTGAGGGCAGAACCAACCGGTCCCGTCTGACGATAGGCCCGCAACATGACGATGTCGCCGATCGCGCCGTCGTTGATGCGGTTCAGCAACTCGCCGCGCGCCTCGCAGTGCCGGCACATGAGCCCGACACCCACCTTGAGGTTCTTCTTTTTCGCCTCTTCCCCCAAAGCGATCATCCGGCGCGTGGTCGGTCCGTCCACGGTCACCGGTTTCTCCATGAACGTGTGCAGTCCCTTCTGAATCGCGTAGGTGAAGTGCACCCAGCGAAATGCCGGCGGTGTGGCAAAAATGACCACGTCGCCCGGCTTCAAGACGTCCATCGCGTTCTTGTACGCGTCGAAGCCGATGAACTTGTGGTCGCAGCTCACGTCAACCTTGTCCTTATGTTCCTTGACCAGCGTCTCATAACTCGAGGCAAGGCGGTCCTCGAAGACATCGGCCATCGCGACCAGCTTGATCGGGCCCTGCTGAGTCGAGAGTGCATTACCCGCAGCCCCGGTTCCTCGTCCGCCACAGCCGATCAACGCCACCCGGATGGTGTTGTCCTCGGCCGCATGGACTGAAGGAATCGCAACGCCTGCCAGGGCAGAACCCGCAGCGGCCAGGCCTGTCGTTCCCAGAAAGCTGCGCCGCGAAGTCGTCGGATTCGGCTCGGTCATGGTGTCAACTCCTGAGGAAGGGGGGGAGGGAGTACGTGGCAGGATCTGCAAGACTGGCTCGCCGTCACGCACGGTGAGGAAGCCTCTGACGTTAATAACTAGTTTAACATCCGCTCCGGGGATCTCAAGCGCGTTCCGCGCCGGTTCCAGCCCGAACAACCGCCCAATCCGTCATCTCCGGGACCGGAACAGCACCAATATCTCCTGCCGGAAGAATCGCCCCGGCCAACGCCTGCCGCGGCTCGGTATCTTGCAAACGAAGCCGGAAATGCCCAAGTTAGAGGCGTTATCTTGATCAGTCGCGCGACTTTTTTCTGCCTGCGGGACGACCGCCGGCGGCTGGTGCAGGGAGGTTCGGAACTTCCATGCGGATCGAGCAGGTCGAGCTCAGGATCGTGCGCCTTCCGCTGGTCCGCCCGTTCCAGACCAGCTCCAGCCGGAAGGACTATCTCGACCACATCATCGTGCAGGCGCTCGCCGGAGGCGTGACCGGATGGGGCGAATGTGCCAGTCCGTCTGACCCGTACTACTGCCCCGAGACCACCGAAACCTGCTGGCACCTGCTCCGCGATTTCCTGGTCCCGGGCGTGATCGGCCGCGATTGGTCGACCATCCAGGAGCTCACCGACTTTTACGGGCGAGTGAAGGGCAACCGCTTCGCACGCGCGGGTCTGGAAATGGCATGCTGGGACCTCCTGGCCAGAACCAGCGGCCAACCTCTGCATGCGCTCCTGGGAGGGACCCGCACGGAAATCCTTTCGGGAGTCAGCCTGGGAATCGAAGCCCGCATCGAAACCCTGCTGGACTTGATCGCGCGCTACCTCGACGAAGGCTACCGCCGCATCAAGCTCAAGGTCGCTCCGGGGTGGGACGTCGATGTGGTGCGCGCGGGTGCGCGACCGCTACCCGGACATCGCGCTTCAGGTTGATGCGAATTCCGCCTACACGCTGGAAAACCTGCCGACGCTCAAGGAGCTCGACCAGTTCGGCCTGCTCTTGATCGAGCAACCCTTGGCCGACGACGACATCATCGATCACGCCCGGCTTCAAGAGTCTCTGAAGACGTCCATCTGCCTGGACGAGAGCATCCACTGCGTGGCTGACGCCCGCAAGGCCCTCGACCTGGGTGCCTGCCGGGTGATCAATATCAAGGTCAGCCGGTTAGGGGGGCTTCTCGAAGCCAAGCGTGTTCACGATCATTGTTATGCGCGCGGAGTTCCCGTCTGGTGCGGCGGGATGCATGAGTTCGGCATCGGCCGAGCGGCCAACGTCGCGATCGCGTCGCTGCCAGGGTTCACGATTCCGGGCGATGTCTCCGGCTCCGACAAGTATTTCGCCGAAGATCTTGTGGCACCGCCGATTCTCGCACACCAAGGAGCAATCGCCGTTCCACTGTCCGCCGGCTCAGGCGTCGAGCCGATCGAAGCCCGCATCCGGGCTCGAACGACTCGTCAGTTCCTGATTTCGGTATAAAGGAGATCACGTGGCCGTTGCGGGAGTATCTGAATTCTCCGGGGAAGTTCCGGCGATGGTCCGTCGCCTGGCCGAGCTGGTGAGCATCGAGTCGCCCAGCCATGACAAGCCGGCCCTCGATGGGCTGGCCACACTCCTGGCCGGCCTGCTGCGCGAGGCCGGAGCCGCTGTCGAGGTGGTTTCCAACATCCACGGAGGCGACCACTTGATCGGCCGATTCTCAGGACCAGCCGGGCAGCGGCCGGCTCTGGTGCTGGGCCACTTCGACACCGTCTGGCCCATTGGAACGCTCGAGCGAATGCTCTTCCGCCTGGACGAAACCGGTCGAGCCCACGGCCCCGGCGTCTTCGACATGAAGGCCAGCCTCGTCGTTTTTCTCACGGTCATGGAACAGCTCAAGAAATTTGGGAATGTCACGCCTCGGCCCGTCTGGGCGCTTTTCACCTCGGATGAAGAGATCGGCAGTCCCACGTCGCGCCGGCTCATCGAGACACTCGCGGTCGATTCAGCCTATGCCCTGGTACTCGAACCGGCGCTGGCCGACGGCGGGCTCAAGACCTCGCGCAAGGGCGTTGGCCGATTCCATCTCGACGTGGAAGGCAAGGCCGCTCATGCCGGCGTGGCACCCCAGCAAGGTCGCAACGCGATCGTAGAGCTCGCTCATCAGATCTTGAAACTCGAGGACCTGCAGGACATCTCGGCCGGAACCACCATCAATGTCGGTGTCATTCGGGGCGGCACCACCACCAACGTCGTGCCCGCGCACGCCTCGGCTGAGATCGATGTCCGGGTCGCCACCCGCGCCGAGGAAACCCGGATCGAATCAGCCCTGGCCGCACTCTGCCCGGTCAATCCCGACGTTCGCCTGACGCTGCGCGGATCGTTCAACCGGCCGCCGATGGAGCGGACAAGCGCCAACAAGGCCCTCTTTGAGAAAGCCCGCGAGCTCGCCCGGGCCGAGCCTCTCTGCCTCGAGCTCACCGAGGGATCGACCGGCGGCGGCAGCGACGGCAACTTCACGTCCGCGCTGGGAATCCCAACCCTGGACGGCCTCGGCCCTCGCGGATCGGGCGCCCATGCCGACGACGAGCATATTCTGATCGACTCGCTCCCGCACCGCGCCGCTCTCATTCTCTGCCTGCTCCTGGGTCTGTAGGTCAAATCATGTCCGACACGACGTTGCACCAGGAATTGAGCGAGCGAATCACCATCCGCCGCGCCCGATCCATCGCCGACTATCGTGCCTGCCAGGAGGCTCAAAGGCTCGCCTGGGGCATCAGCGAGGACGGCTATTTGATCCCCGTGGCAACCATGGTCGGCGCCAATCTCCACGGTGGTCTGGTCTGCGGCGCTTTCCTGCCCGGCGGCGAAGCCGTCGCGATGTCGTTCGCATTCCTCGGCAAGATCGAAGGCCGCCTGTGCCTCTACTCCCAACTGACTGGCGTCGTGCCCGAGCACCAGTCGCGCGGTCTCGGCGTCGAGATCAAGCTTTTCCAGCGCCAGGTTGCCCAGGTCCGAAGGCATCGAGCGAATCGCGTGGGCGTTCGACCCGCTTCAAGCCGGCAACGCCCATTTCAACCTGAGCCGGCTCGGCGCCACGCCACGCGACTACGTCGAAAACATGTACGGCGAGCGCACCGACCGGCTCAATGCGGGCGTACCCTCTGACCGGCTCATCGCCGAGTGGGATGTCGCGGCTGAGCCCCCTGCCCCGCTTTCCTTCGATTCCTTAGCCGACCTTCCCCGCATGATTGAACTGAAAGAAGCCCCTCGCCATAGCCTGGTTCCCGTCGCGGTAAGACCCATCTCCGAGGGCACTGAGCCGCGGCTCCTGCTCGAGATTCCGATCGATATCCTGGCGCTTCGCAGTGAAGACCCTGCCGTTGCCGAGACCTGGCGATCCCTGGTCGCACTGGCTTTCGAGCGAGCCTTCGAAAAGTCGTTTCAGCGCCGTGCACTTTGTGCGAGATCATTCCTCGGTTCTCCCCAGAGGCTTTTACGTGCTCGAGCGACTATAATGTCGCCGTTCGGATGTCCTTGTCCTTCCTTTCGCAGACTTCCGCGATTCATGAATCGATACCCAAGCGATCGACCTCGGTACGACGAGCTCCGGCGCGGCCGGCGGACGCTTGCACTGCTGGCTCCGCTCGTTCAGTTGGGATTCGTGGGACTCGGCCTCACGATCTTCCTGGACCAGTCGCGCTCGCTCCTGTCCGATGCGCAGTTCACCTGGGGTGAGCGCCAGGTCATGGGGATCATCGCTCTCATGTCGCTCGGCGGCTGCGGTCTTGCCGCGTGGATCGTCGGCCGGCTGATCAAGGTGGCGGCGGAGTTGGTGGACGTCCTCGCCGACGGTGCCGAGTCCGCCTGGCGGACCAATGAGTTGCTCGAGCAACATCTGATTCCGACAATGGCGCGTGTCGCGAATGCGCTCGAAGCCAGGGAGACCGTGCGCGATCGAACAACTTCTCGGGAGCGACCCTGAAATGAGCCGATCGAGACCCGAACCTCGTGAGAAACCGTCGACTTTTGTGCCATCCGGCCGGGCCAGCGAAGAGCCCCGCCGGCGTTGGCCGTTCTTCGCGGTGGCGGTCCTGGCAGTCGCGGCGGTCGCGGCCGTTGGAATCATGGTCTCCTGGCCTCGCCTGAAGCCTCGGACCCTTGACCCGGTCGAACGAGTCGCCGCCGACTATTTGAAAGCCATGTCCACCGAAGACTCGATAACGATCAAGAGGCTCGGCACCGTCGAAGAGCCGCCCGCGATTCGCTCGGTTGGAAGCGTCACCCGAAATCGTGCTGGCGATCGACAGCTCAAAGGCTCGTTCGAACCCCTGGGTAAGTTCCATTCACGCATCGACAGCGAGTATGAGTACGACGGCATCGCAGGACGGTTCAAACCCAAGAACGAGCTGGGCATCGCGGCCGAGGTGGCCGACAAGCTGCACGAGGCCAAGGACGATGCCGAGAAATCCGGCTTGTACAAGAAAATGCAAAGTGGCGACCCGAACGAACTCTTTGATGCCGCCGAGCAATTCGGCAAGGTCATGACGCAGCTCGCGGACGGCGCCCTTGCGCCCAAGAAACTGCTACCGACGTACAGAATGCTCGTCCTGGAAGCGAAACCGCCGCTGCCGGAAGACGCCAAGTCGCTGGCTCTCGAGGTAAGCGTGGCCCCCAACGACTGGGCAGCCCTGCTCAAGCGATCGTTTCATACGCTCAAAGCCGACGGCCCCTTCATCCTCGACCACGCCGAGGTGAGTGCAACGGCCACCGACCGTCTGGCGTCCTCCGGCGATCCCCCGACCCGGCTTAGCCTCACGCTCATCCGGTTCCGGCTCGAAGCAATCGATTCGGGATGGAAAGTCGTCTCCGTCCGTCGAATTTTGCCCGGCGGCGAAGGGAAGCCGACCGCTTCCTCCACGTCGGCAGTCTCGTCAGCGTCCAAGACGCAAGCTCGCTCCCCGGGCGAGCCGCTGGGCTCGCTGCACGATACTCCCGCGCAGCAATGACCTCGAAAACGGTTTTCGGCTATAATCCGGTTCGCGTGAAGACAGTCATTCCCAAAGGAATGCATCAAGCTCGAATCATTCCCCAGGGCGATTAGCTCAGCGGTTAGAGCACTGCTTTACACGCAGGATGTCGGGGGTTCGAATCCCTCATCGCCCACTTAAGCTAACTAGCAGTAAGGTCGTCGTTCAGCTTGGACTGGCGTGCGGCCCGGTCACGCATGATCCAGCCGATACTGCCGGCCAGCACGGCGACCGCGGCGAGCAAGGCCACGCCCGCGGAAACCATCCCCCGCCGGCGTCTTCGCACACACCTTTTTTGTAAGTCGGGCTTTCCAACCTGAGATTCTATAGCTGATCGTGAAGCCAGTCAGGTGAGAACGCCCGACCTACGCAGCGCGACGATTGCGGCGGTTCCACTGAGCCCGCGCCTGACGATTCGAGTCACGTCACGGTCACGGTCCCGTAGATATTGTCGTTGCTGGTGGAGGCGAAGTTCAGCGCGACCGTCGTTTTCTTGAGGGTCACCACGCCGCCGGTCGAGATGTAGAGGCCGCCGCCGATGCCGTCGCCGTCGCTGCCGCCGGCTCCGGCGAGGCCGCCCAAGGCAAGGTTCATGCTGACGACCGTTTGATCGAGGGTCGCTGAGGAGTCCATGGCGACGAAGATTCCACCGCCGGAGGCGTTGCCGCCGTCAGCTCCCGAGCCGCCGGCGCCGCCTTGAGCCACGTTGCCGATCAGCAGGCACCCACTCATCGTTAACGAATTGAGACCGTCATAACTGGTATCGAACAGGCCCACGGCGATCGCGCCGCCCTTGGCTTCTCCGCCAATCAATCCCGAGGCGCCGGCAGCGCCTTGGGCGAAGTTACCCAGGAACGCGGTATTGGTAATGGTGGCGGTCGCGTTGTCGTCGAGAGCGATCCCGCCGCCAATGCCATAACCGGCAATGAGACCGCTAGGGTAATTAGCTCCAACGACGCCGGTTGCCGTGTTCCCCGCGAGTGTGCTGCTGGAGATCGAGAGACGCCCACCTTCACTCAAGATGCCGCCGCCCTCAGCCGTGCCGATGTCGAAGGTGGCCAGGGCCTGGTTGTTGTCGACGGCGCAGTTGGCGAGCGTCATCGCGCCGTTGATGTTTTGCAGCCCGCCGCCCCATGGGGCCGAGTTGCCGCTGACGATGCAGTTGGTGAGCGTGGTCGTGGCGTATTCGGGCGCGCCGGCCTCGTTAATAACCCCCCCGCCGCCGAAGTATTTGGCGGAGTTGCCGCTGACGTTGCAGTTGGTAAGCGTGGTCGTGCCGCCATAGTTGGCCAACCCGCCGCCCCCGACGGGTGCCGAGTTGCCGCTGATCGTGCAGTTGCTGAGCGTGGTTGTTCCGTAGCTCCACACCCCGCCGCCGCCGCCGAATCCGTAATAGCCTGTGGAGTTGTCGCTGATCGTGCAGCCGGTGAGTGTCGCACTGCCAAAATTGTTGACAAAACCGCCGCCGGCGTTTCCGCTGACGGTGCAGTCAATCAGCGTCGCCGTGCCGTAGTAGTTGTCGACGCCACCGCCCCAGATCGCGTTATTGCCGCCCGTGATGGTGAGGCCCGAAAGAGTTGCCGTGGCGCCCTGTTCGATCTCGAACACACTGTTGGTGACGCCCGACGTCGTGTAGTTGCCCTTTATGGTCACGCCTGCCTTCGGGCCCGTGATCGTCTCGGTCCCGGTCTGGTCGCTCAGCTCGAGCTGGCCCAGGGCCGGATCAAGGTTGATCGTCTGCGGCGTGTTGAACACCGTTTTGTTGAACGTGATCGTCTCGGCTCCTCCGTTCGTATTCGCCAGGGCGATCGCCTGGCGCAGGTCGGTCTTGCCGGCGACGGGCGTGTCGGTGGGATTGTTGACGACGATCGTGGATAAGAGCGCGCGTCCCTCCAGTTCCAGACAAGTCGGCCGCATTCGCCACCGTTGCCGTCCGTGGAACCTACCCCGCCCGCCGCTGCGCTGATCCCGCTTCAAGATGTGACTCATCGTGTTGTTGCTCCCAAAGTGCCATGCCACAGAATCTCCCGTTGGGGTTTCACGAGATCCCCCTATCCCTAGAGCCCCATTCCCTGACCAAGTTGTTACGCGACGTTGAGATTTTCTCTGCCGCGGCAGAGAAGCGGACGTCATCCTTGCGGCGTGCGCAGCCACAACCGGTGAACCTGGTGATCAGGTGATCGTCGGGACGCAGAATGTCGGCCACCTCGCCCGCTATTGCGACGCCCGCTTATGGACGACCATCGTCTGAACAGGAATCATTCCCCGGGGCGATTAGCTCAGCGGTTAGAGCGCTTCCGTTGCACGCAGGATGTCGGGCGTTCGAAATCCCTCATCGCCCACTTAAGTGAGACCACCTCAGAGGGCTCGTGCCGGTAAACCCTACGCGCCCGCTTCGGGAACGAGCTGATCCCGTACCCACTGGCGCAGGCGTGCCTCCCACGCCACCAGGCTGCTCGAATCTTCGCTAAAGATCCAGCGGGTGACGTCTTCGGCCCGCACGGGTAAGAAACGGCTGCGCGGCACCGGTACGTAGGTTCCATCGGGACCGAGCTGCTCGATGGAGACTGCCTTATTGCGTACGAGCCAGAACTCGTGTACTTGCAGCGCTGCGTAGATTCCCGGGCGATCGATCTTCGGTGGTGAGATATCGACCTCGACGGCCAGGTCGGGGTTGGGATAAATGTCGATGTTGTCGGACTCGGCCGCCGCCGCGGCTGCGGCCAGCTTGGCTCGATCGAAGTAATAACACACATCGGACTCGATCGCACGCTTGAGCTTCTTCCGCTTCCAGGTAGTTGAGCCCATGGGCTGGCGCTCGATCTTCAGTTCGCCGGCGACGATCATGATGAACCAATCAAGGAGTGACTTCTGCCGTTCATGAGACGGCCCGAGGGTCATCATCTCGATGTCCTTACCGTCAAACGCGACGCGGCAGTTCCTGCTCTCGCCCATTTGCTCGACGAGGCTTTCATAGTCGTCCCACGTGACGTCAACGATGACGACGCGTTTATCCGGCGGAACGCCGTCGAGCCAATGCGTCATTGAGTGCGTCAGGGCCTCAGTGACAGACATGTTCACGGCTCCCTGAAATCAACCGAGCCGAGGACTGCCCGCCGCCGCCGATGAAGATCGGCCGGGCTATGGTGTTCGTCCTCCTGCGATTCAATATACGCCGAATCGCTGCACCGGTACACCCGCCCTCGAAAGCCGGTTGCCGCCGTTCAACGTTCGGTGATCGCCTCCGGCGTTGACGATGACCGCGATGCCTGTGTTGATCGTCTTCTCCACCATCTGGACTTCCATCCAGGGATTGTAGGTGGAGACGATGCTGATCTACCCAGGGAGGCAGCAGGGAGTTGCCCTCCCTGCTGCCAGGAAAAGCCGATCAATAGCGGTAATGGTCGGACTTGAAGGGGCCTTCCTTGGCGACGTGAATGTACGCCGCCTGTTCCGTCGTCAATTCGGTTAACTCCACGTTCAGTTTTTTGAGCTGCAGGCGGGCCACGTGCTCGTCCAGCTTCTTGGGCAGGACGTAGACGCCGACAGCGTACTTCGCGTTGTGCTGCCACAACTCGATCTGGGCCAGAACCTGGTTGGCGAACGAAGAGCTCATCACGTACGAAGGGTGGCCTGTGCCGCAGCCCAGGTTCACCAGGCGCCCCTTGGCGAGCAGGATGATCCGCTTTCGATCCGGGAAGATGACGTGATCGACCTGCGGCTTGATCTCCTCCCAGGGGTAGTCTTCCAGCGACGCCACGTCGATCTCGTTATCGAAGTGACCAATGTTGCAGACGATGGCCTGATTCTTCATCTTGGCCATGTGGGCATGCGTGATGACCTTGTAGTTGCCCGTGGCCGTCACGAAGATGTCGGCCTTGTCGCACGCGTACTCCATGGTGACGACGCGGTAGCCTTCCATGGCCGCCTGCAACGCGCAGATCGGGTCGATCTCGGTAATCCACACCTGGGCCGAGAGCGCCCGCAGGGCTTGGGCCGAGCCTTTACCCACATCACCGTAGCCGCAGACAACGGCGATCTTGCCGGCGACCATCACGTCGGTGGCGCGCTTGATCCCGTCAACCAGCGACTCGCGGCAGCCGTACAGGTTGTCGAACTTGGATTTGGTGACGGAGTCGTTGACGTTGATGGCGGGGAATTTCAGGTCGCCGCGCTTGTGCATCTGATAGAGACGGTGGACGCCAGTGGTGGTCTCCTCGGTGACACCCTTGACCGCGGCGAGTCTCTCGACGTACCAGCCGGGCTTCGAGGCGATACGCTTCTTGATCGCCGCATAAAGGACACGCTCCTCCTCGCTGGTGGGCTTGTCGAGGACGTGGATATCCGCCTCGGCACGGGCGCCCAGGTGAAGGAGCAAGGTCGCATCTCCGCCGTCGTCGAGGATCATGTTCGAGTGGCCGCCATCGGCCCACTCGAAAATCCTGTGAGTGTATTCCCAGTACTCCTCGAGGGACTCACCCTTGTAGGCAAAAACGGGAATACCGGCGGCGGCGATTGCGGCAGCGGCATGGTCCTGGGTTGAGAAGATGTTGCACGAGGCCCAGCGGACCTCGGCACCAAGGGCCTTGAGCGTCTCGATCAGGACGGCTGTCTGGATGGTCATATGGAGCGAGCCGGTGATGCGCGCGCCTTTGAGGGGCTGGCGCGAGGCATACTCCTCGCGGATGGCCATGAGGCCCGGCATCTCGGTCTCGGCAATGGCAATCTCGCGGCGGCCCCAGGGGGCAAGCGAGATGTCGGCAACGTGGTAGTCGCTCGAAGCAACAGGTTTTTGTGAAACGGCGGTCACGTTCAAAGTCTCCTGAAACGATGAACGGCGCAGTTACACAGTGATGATCCACCCCAGCGAGCCTGGCAGGAACGCCCATGCGTGCCGTCGCAGCGCCCCTCGACGAGATGGTTCGAACTTGTTGAATTTAGGCAAGGCTCCCTGAGAAAAGGAATTCTTGACCAGTATCCCTTATAGCAAATCGAGTAGATCGGAGGCAACCGTTAACAAAAAGCATCAAGGCACCGCGCACCTTTCCACGCAGACTACGCAGGGGGCCAGTACGTATCGGCACTCCGGAGTGCAATAATTCCGCGGTTACCTTGCTCGGCACTTGAATGGAACGCCAGGTTGAAGTCCAACGCAATCGTGATACCATGGTTGATATTGTGCTGGCACGCGGAATGGGATGTGGGGCGCGATGAATCGTCGAGACTGAGTTTCGTCGTCGAGGAGATTGAAAATGGCGCATCCAAGCCGTTGGGCGGGGCGGGCTCGCCGTCGACGTGACCGATCGGTCCGGCATCTGCTGGAGTTCCTCGAGCCACGTTTGTCGCCGGCGGTCTTCACGATCTCGGCGGGAGTCGGCGACGGCGCGCAGAACAGCCTGCGATCTGCAATCAATGAAGCAGATTCCAACGCCGACGCAAGCAACACGATCGAGCTTGGTCCCGGTACATATACACTGACTGAGGCCGGCGGCGGCAGTCTGCTCATCCAGGATCTAGCGAGCAGCGTTGCGAACAAGTCGCTCACGATCGAAGGCGCGGGGAGCTTGCAGTCGACGATCACACCGCAGGGGGCATTTCGCATCTTGCAGGTTGTCGGCACGCCGTCGGCGGGCGTTTCCGTGGTGTTCGACAACGTCATTCTTGAGGGCGGCCGTGCGGCTCGATGGGGGCGTACTCGGCGGCCGCGCAGGCTTGGGCGGCGGCATGCTGATCGACGGCGGAAACGTCGTGTTGAGCTCCGTGTTGCTGGCGGACAATACCGCGTCGGGCTTGTCCGGCGTCCCCGGCCAGGCCGGTACCGGCAGTGCCGGCGGGGGGCACGGGGGGGCCGGCGGCAACGCCCAGGGCGGCGGCGTTTACCTTGCATCCGGTAGCCTGACCGTCATCAGCTCGACGCTGTCGAGGAATATCGCTCGCGGGGGTCCTGGTGGACCTGGTGGCTCCGGGGGCCAGATCTATTTGAGCCGCGGAAAGACTGGGGCTGCGGGGAAAGCCGGCCAATCGGGCCAGGCCGGCGCGACCGGAGCCTCGGGCGCCAGCGGCCAGCCCGGGAAGAACGGCCATTCTGGCGGCAATGGGGCCGCAGGCGCCCCAACTTCCAGGCAACTTGGCCCTGGCGGCCCTGGCGGCAACGGTGGCAGTGCTGAGGGGGGAGCGATCTACGTTGCCGCCGGCACGGTCTCGATCTTTCAGTCATCGTTCCAGTCAAACAGTGCCTACGGCGGCGCGGGCGGATCAGGCGGTCACGGAGCCGAAGGCCAACTCGGCGGCGGGTCGGGCAGAGGCGGCGCAGGCGGATCTGGCGGTATGGGGGGTGCCGGTGGCGGGGGCGGCGGTAGGCATGGCAGCGCGGGCGGCGTCGGTGGCAATGGCGCCAAGGGCGGAGCCGGCGGAGTCGGCGGTGTTGGTGGCCCGGGCGGTCACGGGGTCAATGGCACGGTCGGCGGCGACGGCGGCAACGGGGGAAGCGGCTTCGGAGGCGCCATCTTTCTCGCCGGCGGAAGCACGACGATTCGCGCCGCGACTCTGGAGAACGATACGGCCCAGGGCGGTAACGGCGGCGACGGCGGTGACGGCCGCACCGCGGCCATTGGAACGAACGGCGGCGGCGGCGGCGGCGGCGGCGCGGGCGGTGGCGGCGGTGGCGGCGGTGGCGGCGGCGACAACTTGCACGGTGTGGGCGGGGCCGGTGGCAAGGCCGCCACTGGCGGCCATGGTGGCTTGGCCGGCAACGACGGTCGCGGCGGTACCGGCGGCGTCGGTGGTTTCGGCGGTGACGGCGGCAATGGCGGCGTCGGTGCCGGCGGCGCAATCTACATCGCGGCCGGAGAGTTGAGCCTGAGCGCCTCCACGCTCACAGCAAACACCGCCGCCGGCGGCGCGGGCGGGCGCGGCGGCGGCGGCGGCAACGGAGGAGAGGGAGGCATTGGCGGCGCCATCATCTTGAACGCCGGCGGCCAGGGTGGTCGTGGCGGCGCCGGCGGCCATGGCGGCAATGGCGGCGATGACTTTGGCCCCGGCCTATCCGGCGGCGCCGGCGGCACCGGCGGCACCGGCGGCAAAGGTGGCAAGGGAGGTGTCGGCGGCAGGGGCGGCGACGGTGGTGCTGCGGGTGCCGGCGGCAGCGGAGACGGCGGCGGCATCGCTGTCGCCGGCGGATCGCTCACGTTAACCGCTGACACTCTTGCCCAGAACGAAGCGAACGGAGCCGCCGCTGGTATCGGCGGCGCAGGTGGCCACGGCGGCGCTGGCGGGACCGGGGGCTACGGCGGCCAGGGCGGCACCGGCGGCAGCGGCGGCAACGGCGGCGTCAGCGGCCCGTCAGGCAATTTGGGCAAAAACGGCAAGGGCGGCAATGGTGGCAATGGCGGCAAGGGTGGCGCGGGCGCCACCGGCGGCACCGGTGGCAGCGGTGGCAACGGCGGCACCGGCGGCGGCGGCGGGTTTGGACTCGGTGGCGGGATCTTTTTGAGCGCGGGCAACGTGGACGTTCTGAACAGTACGTTCTTCGAAAACAGCGTCGCAGCCGGCGCCTCGGGCGCTGGGGGCGCGGGCGGAAAGGTCGTCTACCCGAGTCTGGCCAACGGCAACGGCGGCTTCACGACGCGAGGGAATTACGGGCTCGCCGGCAAAGCCGGCGGCGGAGGCCACGGTGGATTGCCCGGTCGTTCACAAGGCGGAGGCATGCTCGGCAACCCCGGAGCCAGCGGGGCAGCCGGCGCGGCTGGCCACAATGGCGCGACCGGCGCCGCCGGCAGCGACGGCCAGCCCGGCGACGCAGGCGGCGCATTCGGCGGCGGCATCTTCGTGAGCGGAGGCTCCCTCACGATCGACTATGTCACCGTTGCCGACAACAGCGCCGTCGACCCACCCGGCAACCCCTCCATTGCCGGCGGCGGAGCCTACCAGTCCGGCGCCGGGGCGGTAACGGCCGCGAGCTGTATCTTCGGCGGCAATTCCGCGCCCAAAGGCGCCGATTACGCGGGGAAAGTCACGGCCAGCAACAGCCTGTTCCAGACCGCGCCAACCGGCACCGTCACTGGCTCCGGCAACATTACGGGCGTCAACCCGCTTTTCACAACGGCCGGTTTGCAGAACAACGGCGGACCGACCGAAACTCTCAGCCTGCAGTCCGGCAGCCCCGCCATCGGCAAGGCCGCCGCGACCACGGGCCTCTTCACCGACGAGCGAGGCTTTGTCCTCCCAGGCGGTGACCACCCCAGTCTGGCGCATACCAGACCCTCGCCACTCCCGACACCACGCCTCCCACTGCCGCGCTATCGAGCGCGCCCGCCGTGACCTCCGCCAATGCTTCTGCGCTCGTCCCATACACGTTCACGATCACCTATGCGGATAACGTCGCCGTCGCCAAGCCCTCGTTGTCGGAAGCCGTCGTCCTGGTCCTGCCCCCCGGCGGCGCTGCGGCGCTGCGCGCCACCATTTTATCGATCACGCCATCGGGATCGCCCCAGGACTCTTCGGGCGACGCGCCGGTCGAGACCGTCACCTACCAGATCACGCCGCCGGGCGGCAGTTGGACCACGAGCCCCAACGGCGTGTACACGGTCTCATTCGGCTCGGCGCGGCCGACCGATCTGGCCGGCAACGCGGTAAAGGCGACGGTGGGCACCTTCTCGGTATCGGCCGGCACGGGCAGCGGCAGCACCGGCACCGGCACCGGCACCGGCACCGGCACCACCGGCGGCCCCGGGCCGACGATCGTCGGTGCCCCGCAAGTCACCAAAAAGAAGGGAGCCTTGAGCAAGATTACCCTGACATTCAGTGAATCCATGAACCCGAGCTCCGTGACGAAAATCAGTAACTATACATTGCTGGATGCGGGATCCACTCACATCTTCGGCGGCAAGGGCAATCATCTCGTCAAGATCGCGAGCGCAACGTACACGAGCGCGGACGACTCGGTCACGCTCGTCTTGAAGAAGACGGACAGCCTGAAGGATTCGATCCGGCTCACGGTCAGCGCAGTCGCCCTCGGGCCTGGAAAGTGCCGGAGGAAAGCTGCTCAATGCCTCCTCCAGCGGAGCCGCCTGGGGCAAACGATGTGTTTTACTTCGGCAAGCCGGCGAAGCCGCCCAAGCCTCCGAAGAAGCCGAAGAAACCCAAGGTCGTGCTGGTTGCTCACCCGGGAGGCGCGGGGTCCCCACTTCATGCCGAAGCGTTCCCACCGCTCGTCCGGGCCAGTGAAACTCCCGCGCACGCGCCGCAGCCGTGGTTCATCGACGCCTTGCTCGACCATGCCGGCAAGACCGGGAACTCGCCGTGGCAGTCCTGACAGCGTGGGTCGTGGTTTCACCCAGCTCGGGTTAGCTGCCGCGAGGTGCGGCTTTGGTTCTGCCGATGGACCGTCGTAGCACGGCGCGTAACGCAGCGTTTCTGAGAGGATCGCTGATCGATCGGTCCGAATGCAAGGCGGCCACAACCTTGGCCGCATCGGAACCGTTTCTCTTGAACAGCGCCTCCACCAAGCCGTCGGCCTCGGGGCGCAGGGCTTCCGCCTCGCGACGCGCTCGATAGCGCGGACCGGGCGGCTCAGAGTCCCAGAGCCTCACCGTGCCGTCGCCAGAACCGGAGACGATGCTCTTGCCGTCGGGGCTGAAGGCCAGCGAGAAGACGTAGTTTGCGTGACCGTCCAGCCGGGCCACGTCCAGGCCGGTCGCCAGGTCCCAGAGCCAGACGGCACGGTCGCGCCCGGCCGACGCCAGCCTCTTCCCGTCCGGATGGAAGGCAACCGAGTACACCTGATCGGTGTGCCCCGTGAGCACGAGAGCGCATTCCGCCGCGGCCACGTCCCAGATGCGCACCGTCCAATCGCTGCTCGCCGAGGCCAGCAAGCGGCCGTCTGCGCTGAACGCGACGCCATTGACTGCCCCCGTATGACCGGCAAGCCGGGCCGACCGCTCGCCTGTCCGCGTATTCCATATGTCAATCTGCGTGATGTCCTGGCCTGTCCCCGCCAGAAGTCGTCCGTCCGGGCTAAACGCCAGCGCTTTCTTGTCGCCGCGCGAGTTCACCCGGAACGAGTGGACGACCGCGCCGGTGGCGGTTGCCCTGATCGTCGCATTGCCTTCGCCGTCGGCGGCCGCGATGCAGGCCCCGTCCGGGCTGACAGCGATGGCTTGGATCGGCGTTCCTCCAGGCCCGGGGAAGTCCTTCTCGAGCTGCGCCGTCGCAGTGTTCCAGATGCGCAGCGATTTGTCCCCCTCGCACTCGGAGGCCAACCACGAGCTGTCCGGGCCGAATGCCAGCGCGCGCACGAATCCTGCATGAGGCAGGTTCGCGCAGTCTTCCCCGGTCACTGCGTCCCACAACCGTACGGTGCTGTCCCAACCGCCCGATGCGATCCATTTCCCGTCCGGGCTGTACGCGACCGGGTAAATATAGCTGGTGTGGCCATGGAGTACCGAGGTGCCGGCCCGCTCGCCGACTTGCCAGACGCGCACTGTCTGATCCTCGGTGTAATTGCGCTTTCCCCAACTGCTTGATGACGCCAGCCGACGGCCATCCGCGGCGAATGCCACCTGGCTGACGGTGCCGGTATGGCCGTCGAGGACCGTCAGGTCCTGCCGGTTGCCCGCTACCCATACGCGGACTGTCCGATCCGTGCCTCCCGAGGCGACCCGATTGCCGTCGGGGCTGTAGACCGCGATGAGAACCTCCCCCGTGTGGCGTTCATACGGTGGCCCGATCTCCTGGCCTGTCGCGGCGTCCCATTGCCGCACGGTCCCATCCGCCGAGGCCGACACCAGGCGCCGGCTATCGGGGCGAAACGCCAGGCCCAGCACCTTGCGCGCGTGCCCCCGACACTCGGCAGAGAGCTTACCGGACGAAGTTTGCCACAATCGCACAATCCCATCTTCGCCCCCGGTGGCGAAGTGCGAGCTATCAGGGCTTGCGGCCATGGCCCAGGTGTAGCCGATGTCTTGAGCGGAAGTCGCGATGGTCTTGCCCGAGTGAGATTCATAAATTGCGAAATCCCAACGCTCGGGGCCACGCCAGACAACGGCCACTCGCGCGCCGTCGGGGCTGCCGCCGACCATATAGGCATGCGCTCCAAGCGGCCCGTCAAGCGGCGCTCGAACGCATCCCCCGGCATCCCGGAGCGCCGAGACGCCGGTACTATGGGGGCTCGGTTGTGGCGATTCGGGTTCACGAGCCCAGGTGGCGCCTGCGCAGTCGACGACCTGGAGGCCATTCCAGCTCGGCATGGTGGGGTGATCCGACAAGTGACCGCCCGCAGAGAAAGCGTGCTTGAAGAGCACGTTGCCTTCCAGGTCGGTGAGGCGAACACCGGCTGGCGCCACGCCGGCGATCCGGATGTCGTCGCCCAGATTGCAGACGACCAGAGACTCCCCGGGGGCTGCACGAAAGACGGACGTGCTGTCGTCGAGCCGGCAGCGCAGGTGTTGCCATTCCCAGCCGCGCAGCGCCTGCGGGGCCGCCTCGAGCTGGCGGGCGGCGTCGGCGACGTCGTGGTGCGAGAGCGCCGCCACCGCGGCCCCGATGCGGGCCTGGTAGGTCTGATAGGTGGCGACGCGTTCTCGTTCGCTCGCGACCCGGGCGTTCTCCGCAGCGCGGATTGCAAAGAAAATCGAGACCGCTGTTCCAATCAAGAGCGTCGCGAAGATGCCGGCTGTGCTCGCCACCACCGCCTTGTGGCGTCGAGCGAACTTGCGGAGCTGATAGAGGGCCGACGCGGGCCGGGCCAGGATCGCCTCGCCGTGCAGATAGCGCCTGATGTCCGACGCCAGGTGCGCCGCGGTCGCATAGCGCCGCGCCTTGTCTTTCTCGAGCGATTTGGCTGCGATGATCTCGATATCGCCCCGGTAGAGCGTATCGACCGAGCCTAACCGCGACGGCTCTTGTTGCTGGATCACCCGCGCAACCTCGTGCATCGGCAAATGCTCGATGTTGTAAGGCAGACGATGCGCCAGCAGCTCGAAGAGAATCACTCCCAGGCTATAGACATCCGAGCGGCCATCGAGAGCGGACGGATCGGCGGCGATCTGTTCCGGGCTCATGTAGCTCAAGGTACCTAGTAGCTGGCCGGTCTGGGTTTGACTGATGGTCGAAAGCAGGTCGGGCGCGGTCACGTGGGCGACGCCAAAGTCGAGCACCTCGGGCTGACCGGATTCATCAACCAGGATGTTGCCGGGCTTCAAGTCGCGATGAACGACCCCCTTGTCGTGGGCGTGTTGCAACGCGTCGCATACGAGCGCGACAAGCTCAAGCCGCGCCGCCGCGCCCAGACCGCGAGCGCGAACGTATTCATCCAACGGCATGCCATCGATGAATTCCATGGCGAAGAACGGCCGGCCCTTTTCGTCCAGTCCCGCCTCATACACCTGGGCGATTCCCACATGCTGGAGCCGGCCCAGGATCTGAGCTTCATGTTGAAACCGCTTGACGACCTCCGGTGAGAACAGTCCGGGCCGGATCACCTTGAGCGCGACGGTTCGCCGCGGGTTATCCTGTTCGGCCTCGTAGACCGTGCCCATGCCCCCTTCGCCGTGACGGCGGAGGATGCGATAGCGGCCGATATGAACCGGCAGGCCAGACGCTTCTCCATCGGGCGGACACGATGATTCAGCGGGCCCTTGTTCCGGCATGCGGACCACCGGGCTTTTCAGAAAGCCGTCCTCGTCCTCATCGCCTCCCGAGGCGGCGTCATAAGCGATGAGTTCTTCGACTTCGCCGCGCAAGCTGGGCTCGCCGCGACAGGCGTCGTCGAGGAACGCGCTGCGTTCCTGCGGCGCGAGGCCAGCCGCTTGCGCGAACAGGAATCTGACTCGCTCGTGATGGGGCTCATTCATGAGTTCGCCGATCGCTCGCCCTTCTTCTGCATCTGCTTGTTTTCAAGGAGGGTTTTCGCCGAGCCGCCGCGCCAGCCAGGCCCGCGCGAACCGCCAATCGCGCTTCAGTGTGCTCGCCGATGCGCCCAGCACATCAGCGGTTTCTTCGATGGTGAGCCCGGTGTAATAGCGAAGCTGGACGATTTCTCCCAACCTCGCGTCTTCTGCCTGGAGCTGCTGGATTGCCTCATCCAGGGCGAGCAGGTCTCCGCTCGGCGGCTCGATCCAGGCGACTCCTTCGGCCAACTCGATGCGCCGCGCGTGGCCGCCGTGTTTGAAACTTGCCTTGCGGCGAGCCTGTTCGATCAGAATCTCACGCATTGCGTTCGCGGCCGCGCCGAAGAAATGGCGCCGGCCTTCCCAGCCCGGGTCCTTGCTTTTCACCAGGCGAAGGTACGCCTCGTGAACCAGCGCCGTCGGCTGGAGAGTCCGGCCTGGCGGCAAGCCCGCTGTCAACGACGCGGCCAGACGGCGCAGCTCATCGTAAAGAATCGGCAACAGTTCCGCCGCCGGCAGCTTCTCGATGGCACGGTCATCTTCGTTTTGCTGCGTCATCACAACCTTTCGGGACGCATCGTCCTCAGGCAGCGGCTTCAATTCGACTTCTGCCACACCGCACGAAGAAATCGACCCAACGTCCGCCACACCGTGATTTGCTATCACGCAGTCATTATATCGTCCGGGCAACCTCCATCTAGATTGTGCAACTCTCCCATATTACTCAAACATACGTCAGATGAAGACGCTCCGCAAAAAAAGGTCTGCCCGGGGATTGCACTTCTGAAGATGCAAATCTCGATCGACGAACCCGCGCTCGTTGGCGGAGGGGACTTCGTGCGGACTGACGTTGCCAGAATCAATCGCAAATTTTTGAGCCTCGGCCAGGCCCGTTTTCAGATGGTGATTTGGGAGCGCGAAGAAAAAGCGTGCTCGCGGGCCAGGTTTTGAGCGGAATGAATGGCCCGCTGGGCAACCGCACTGGCAATCTTGGCGTCTGTTCAACAGCGAGGTGCATCATGCGTCGAAGCACAGTCGGGTTCAAGTGGTGGGGGTCACACCGCGAGGCGCTTGGTACGGGATCACGATCGTCGCATGTCAGCCGGCGCCGGCTTCAGCCGGCCCTGATGGAGCTCGAGGAGCGCCGGCTGCTGGCGACTCTCACCGTGACCAACAGCAACGACAGTGGGCCGGGTTCGCTGCGCAACACGATCGCCACCGCCGCGGCTGGAGCCACGATCGAATTTGCCACGAGCGTGACGGGGCCGATCAACCTGACGAGCGGAGTCCTGAACATTACACAGAACGTGACCATCACCGGCCCGGCCTCCGGCCTGGTGATCGATGGCAATAACAACGGCGCCGTATTCTCGATCTACAGCGCGGTCACCGCCGCGATCTCGAACCTGACCATAACCGACGGCAGCGACAGCGGCGTGTACAACGACGGTACGCTGCTGACCATGACCGACTGCGACATCAGCGGCAATACGTCCTCCGGGCACGGCGGCGGCATCTACAACATCGGCACTTTGAACTTGGTCGACTGCACCGTGACCAGCAACAAGTCGGGCGGCAGCTACTACGGAGGAGGCCTGTACAACGACGGTGGTGCAACTCTCACAGGTTGCACCTTCAGCTACAACACCGCGGGCGAATACGGCGGAGGCGTGTACAACAACTTCTCGCTCAAAGCTTACAACTCGACCTTCGTGGGCAACTCGGCCGGGACCGGCTACTACGGAGGGGGCCTTTACAATAACGATGATAGTGCATTTATGGTGAGCTGCACGTTCACCAGCAACTCGGCGGCGCAGGGCGGCGGGTTGTACTGCAATCTAAGTCCGATCATGTGGAACACGATCGTCGGCGGCAACACGGGTACAAGTGGAGCGCCCGACGTCTACGGCACGGTCTACTCCGGCGGTGGCCGTGAACAGCTCGGAGGCCACAACTTGATCGGTAATACAGCGGGTAGCGAGGGCTGGGGCAGCACTGACCAGGTCAACGAGAGTTCGCTAGGCTTGGCCGGGCTCGGCTTCTACGGCGGGCCGACCGCGACCGTCGCGCTGCAACCGGGAAGCCCCGCGATCGAAAACGGCATAACGGTATTCAACATCACGACCGACCAGCGCGGTTTCCTGCGGAGCCCAAACCCGGACATCGGCGCATTCCAGACACTGGCTGGCGCGGAGGTGGTGAATACGACTCTCGGCACCGCCAGCGTGCCGTCCGGTGACCTCAGTCTGTCGGCGGCTGTCAATCTGGCAAACTCGGCACGAGTGAGTCACACGATTACCTTCGCCCCGTCGGTTTTCGCCACGGCCCAGACTATTACACTGGCTTCAGGCCCGCTTGACCTCAATAGCACCGGCGGCACACAGTCGATCATCGGCTCGACCGCTGGACTGAGCGTAAGCGGCGGCGGCAGTAGCCAGGTGTTCAAGATCGATGCGGGTGTTACCGCCTCCCTTTCGGCGCTCACGATCACGCGCGGCAACTCGATGGGGGCAGACGGCGGCGGCCTGGTCAATTCCGGGAACCTCACCCTGACAGACTGTTTGGTTACAGGCAACACAGCGTTCACCAGCGGCACGGGCGGTGGCCTCGAGAATTACGGCTCGGCGACGTTGACCAACTGCGTATTGAGTGGCAACTCGGCGGGTAACGAAGGTGGTGGTCTGGCCGGCAATGGCACGACGAAGCTCGTCAATTGTGCCGTGACCGGCAACACCGCGGCCGCGGGCGGCGGTCTCTTCATGAGCGGACCGACAACGCTCACCGGTTGCACTCTCAGCGGCAACACGGCCAGTGGAATCGCCGGCGGCTTGGAGACACTCGGCGGCACGGTGACCTTGACCAACTGCACCGTCGCCGGCAACTCGGCAGACGGCGGGGGCGGCATCTACAACAACGGCCCGCTCTCCCTGACGAACTGCACCGTTACCGGCAACTCAGGTGGCGCGGAGGGTGGCGGCGGCCTCTTCAACGCCCACAATCCGGCCACTCTGACCAATACGATCGTCGCGGGCAACACGAATGGTTCAGCAGCACCGAGCGACATTGGGGGCGGTATCAACGTCTCAGGCACCTATAACCTGATCGGCACCGGTGGCTCCGGCGGGCTTTCAAACGGCGTCGCTGGAAACATTGTCGGAGTCGCCAGCCCGGGGCTCGCCACCCTCGCTTATTACGGCGGGCCGACTCAAACCGTAGCCCTGCTGCCAGGCAGTCCCGCCATCGGAAAAGGCACCAAGGTCGCGGGCGTCACGACCGACCAGCGTGGTTTCCCGCTCGACAGCCCGGTCGACATCGGCGCGTTCCAGGTCGATTCGAACGCGCTGGTCGTGAATACGCCCTTCGAGGGCTCGGGCGTGCCGTTCGGCGCGCTCGACCTCGCTGCCGCGGTCAGGCTAGCCGACCTGGAGCCAGGAAGTCACACCATCACGTTTGACCCCAAGGTTTTCGCGACACCTCAGACGATCACGTTGAGCTCAGGGCAGCTCGAGCTCAGCAACACGAGCGGCACTCAGACGATCACCGGCCCCGCGGCTGGAGTAACCATAAAGGCCGCCGCCGCCAGCCGGGTATTCCAGGTCGACGGCGGTGTCACAGCATCTCTTTCGGGTCTGACGCTCACCGGAGGCTCGGCCGACCAGGGTGGCGATTTGCTCAATTCCGGCACCTTGACGCTGACCAACTGCACGCTCAGCGGCGGCAAGGCGACGAAGGATGGCGGCGGCATCGCCAGCCTCGGCACGCTGACCATGACGGGCTGCACCGTGACCGGAAGCAACTCGAACAACGGTGGCGGCATCGCAAGCTACGCCCAGGCGACTCTGACCAATTGCACCCTGAGCTCAAACGGCGCCAACATGGGCGGCGGTCTTTTCAGCACAAACACGCTGATTCTGACGGGTTGCACCGTCACCGGAAACGGCGCAACCCAGGATGGCGGCCTGTTCAGCAGCGGTGGGGCGACTCTGACCAGTTGCTCCATCACCAACGACCATGGGAACCAGGCTGGCGGCATCGGCAATGCGGGTACGATGACCTTGACCAATTGCGCCATCACCGGCGACACCGCAGTCCATGGGGCCGGCGGGGGGGTGGTCAACAACGGTACTTTGACACTAACCAACTGCGACCTGAGCAAAGACGGGGTTGGGAGCTACGGCAATGGCGGGGCCCTGGCAAACTATGCATCGGCGACCCTGACGAACTGCACCGTGAGCGGAAACAGCGTTGGCCAGCAAGCCTTTCTCGGCAACGGCGGCGGCGTGCAGAATTCTGCTGTGGGCACGGTGACTTTCATCGACTGCACGTTGAGCGGGAACAACGCGAACAAGGGGGGCGGCCTGTACAATCTCGGCACAGCGACTCTGACCAACACGATCGTGGCCGGCAACGGGAACTACCCCGGGGGTCCGAGCGACATCGGCGGTTCGAAGAACGTCTCTGGCACCTACAACCTGATCGGCACCGGCGGATCGGGCGGGCTCACAAACGGTTTCGGCAATAACATCGTCGGGGTTTCGAGCGCCGGCCTGGACCCGTTGGGGTCCTACGGCGGGCCGACTCAAACGATGGCGCTTTTGCCGGGAAGTCCGGCCATCGGCAAGGGCACTTCTGTGAGCGGCGTGACGACCGACCAGCGCGGGATGGCTCGAGGCGCCTCGGTCGATATCGGCGCCTACCAGTACAGCCTGGTCGTCGAATCGCCGGCCGGGCCGGTCGACACCGTACCGGCGCAGTTGACTCTCACCGGAGCGGTCAGTCTGGCAAATTCGTTCGCCGGACCTGTCGCGATCACCTTCGACCCTGCCGTCTTCACGGGGAAGCAGACGATCACTCTGAGCGGCAATGGCAGCACAATCAAGCTGGACAGCCAGGTTCCGCTCTGGACGATCACCACTCAGGGACTCACGGCCGGATCGAGCATCACGATCAACGGCAGCATACTGGTCTTCCAGGTCGAGACGGATGTCACGGCGCACATCTCGGGATTGACCATCGAGCCTGCCACTTCTTACTCGGTTGGCATCGGCCTGACGAGCGATGGCGACACCACCTTGACCAACTGCCAGTTCATTGGTCCTGCCCAAGGTAATGGCTTTGAGGGAATCGATGTCGAGGGCGGAACGCTGACCGTGAGCCAGAGTCAGGTCACCGGGTGGACCACCGGGATATTGGTCAGAACCGGCACCACGACGATCACCCATAGCACAATCGCCAACAACGGCATTGGTATCGACAACATTGGTGCCGACAGTGCCGTGACGGCCCAGTACGACGACCTGGCGAACAACACCTCGGCGGGCATTTACAACAGCGGAGCCCATCAGATCGCTGCGACTTACAACTGGTGGGGCAGCAGTGGCGGGCCCACCTCACCGGGCGGGTCGCCTGCGCGGGGTAACATCAACTTCAGCCCGTGGCTGGGCGACAGTCAAAGCTTGAACCTGACAACCCCCGATTCCCTCGGCTTTTCGAGCACCGGCAGCGATTCGTACACGGTAACTCCTATAGCAAGCGGCCCCATCCTTCAGGTCTCCCTCGCGAACACCTCGTGGAGCGTCACGCCGGCAGGCACCGTCATCTTTTCCGGCACCGGCGGCAAAGTGACGATCAATGGCCAGCCCAAGACCGATGCGTTCACCCTCACAAACCCGGCGGTGACATTCACATCCGCCGATGTCTTCAAGGGAGCTACAATCCAGTTCATCGGCAGCATCGGACGGCAAATCGATGCCAAGGGGGCCGCGAACACATTCGATGCGAGCGCTTTCACGGGCACGGCAACGCTCTCCGCCCCGATCGCCTCAGGCACGATGAGCACCGTGTCGGCCACCAAGAATGCCGGCTTTACCCTGACCAGCACGTCGCTTATTTCCACCGACGGCATGAACGTCACGCTGAGTGGAATCAACATCGCCAACCTGACCGCGAACACCTCGAGCGGCGGTCCCACCGTGATCGTGAACGCCAGCGCTTTTTCGGGGGTCACGAACCTGACGGCCGGCGGCCCCGGCAACGCGATCCTTTATGGCGGCGGCAGCCCGGGCACAGCCACCACCTTGACCCTCAACAACACGTCGACGGGCAAAGACATTTTGATCGGCGGCCCAGGCTCGAACCGCCTGACCGACTCGGGCACCGGCGAAAACATCCTGATCGGCGGTGGCGGGCCCAACACGATCTACGGCAACGGCAACGACATCCTGATCAGCGGCACAACCAGTTATGACGGCGACACGCCCGCCAATATCACGGCTCTGGATACGATTCTGGCCGAATGGACGTCGACCGATGCGTATGGTACGCGGATCAACAAAATCCTGAATGGGATGACCACGGGGGGCTACGCGCTCAATGCCACCACGGTGAAGTCCAACAGCAAGGTGAACATGGTGAGCGACGGAACCCACCAGGCGACGAACCAAAACTGGTTCATCGTCACTCGAAACGACGTGGTGACCGGAGCGGGGGACGAGACGCAGACGATCATCCCCTCGTGAGGTCCGGTATGCGAAAGGATCTGGACGCGCAATTCGCCCCCGACAGTCAACCGGGGGCGAATTCGTCTTGGTCATATACCTCCGCTTCGCGCGACCGCCTCGGCGAAAGCCGGGCCTACGTGCTGAGGTACTAAAACCCTCGACTTTTCTTCCGGAAGCTCTCCGCATCTGCACCAGATAACGTCAACCGCACAAAAGCATCCGATATCCGGGCATTGAAATTTACAACTACTGAATCAGCGTTGGATTCGATGTATGCAATGTTCTGCACATTGATACAGTATTTGTTGATCTTTAGAAAATGTTTTCCAAATCGTTTCTCGTCGTTAAAATATGATTTTGCCTTTGCTATATCCTTTGCATCGGTTAGCCGTAAAGGATCTGATCCTCTTGTGGATGAGCATGCAAAGTAAATATCGAACACCCTGTCCTCGTCGCTTGAGTAAGTGATAGTATTTATGTTTACATGTTGAGTTTCGCCCAGCAATTCAAAAGTTGCCGCGCTCGAGTCGAAGGCGGCCTTTGAAGTCTCATTTTCAGGTTGAGCGACGACCAGAGCGAAACCGGCCGAGGCCAAGGTAACGAGGAGCAAGCCCGAGACAAACCAGGATGCCGTTCGCGGGTGCAACTTCATTGGATCTACCCCAAGAATCGGAGGATAGGTGCTGCCAACGCCGTAGCCTGATTGTCGAATCACGGCGCAGGAAAATAAAGAGGAATATTGCGTCTACATGCCGCTCGATCCCCAAAAGCGAGCGAGCCTGGGGTTGCTCGGGCGAGCGCAGGGCGAGCCCAGCCTCGTGGGCGACAACCTTTCCGATCACGCGTGGGGGATGATTTCGCCGGCCACTGTGGTATCATGAGCGCCGGAGATGTTCGACAACCCACCCTCACCAGGAACATCCGCGATGTCACCCGCCAGACGCTTCCCCCTCGCACTCGCCCTCGGGATCGCAACGATCTACGGTCATTCCACCCTCGCCTCCGCGCACGACGGTCTCGGGCCACACACCCACGAAGCACCCGCTGCCAAAGCCACCCGCGAGATGGCGGCGGCCGCCAAAAACCTCTGGGCGTCGCTCACTCCCGATCAGAAGCTCAAGATCACCTTCGATTTCAAGGACGCGCTCCGGTTCGACTGGCACTTCGTACCGCGGCCGCGCAAGGGGCTGTCGCTGAAGGAAATGTCCGGCGAACAAAAGGCCCTGGCGCACGCACTGCTCGCCAGCGGCTTGAGCCAGAGCGGCTTCATGAAGGCGGAGACGATCATCAGCCTCGAGCAGGTGCTGGCATCGATCGAACAAGGGAAAGGCCCCGTCCGAGACCCGGAGCTCTACTTCTTTAACATCTTCGGCAACCCGGAAGGGCTCGGTTCCAAGGAGCCCTGGGGCTGGCGCGTCGAAGGCCATCACCTCGCACTGAATTTCACGGTTGTCGGTAACGAGGGAGTCGTCGGTGGACCGACATTCATGGGCAGCAATCCCGGTGAGGTCAAATCCGGGCCGCGCCAGGGACTTCGCATCCTGGGCGAAGAAGAGGACCTGGCGCGCACGCTCGTCAAATCGCTCGACGAAGGCCAGCGCAAGAAGGCGGTCGTTCAAAAAGAGGCCCCCAAGGAAATCCTCTCCCTCGCCGCCCGCAAGGCCACGCCGCTGGACCCAGCCGGGATCATGATGCCCGATCTGAACGCACAGCAAAAGGAGCTCTTGAATTCGATCATCGTCCTCTACGCCGAACGCCTTCGCCCGGAGCTGGCCGGCAACGACCTGGGCAAGATCCTCAAGGCGGGCGTCGAAAAGGTCGGCTTCGCCTGGGCCGGACCATTCGAGCGGGGCCAGCCCCACTACTACCGCATCCAGGGCCCAACCTTCCTGATCGAATATGACAACACCCAGAACAACGCCAACCACGTCCACAGCGTGTGGCGTGACTTCGAGAACGATTTCGGCGTCGACTTGCTCAAGAAGCACTACGAGACAGCAACTCCCGAACATGGCCACACGAAGTGACGGGAGGCATGGGAGCTTTGTCATGCCGCATGGATTGCCTTCTTGAATGCCGGAGCGACCTCGCGGGAGAATAAATCGAGACTATGAGCCCACGACTTGCGATCGTCCCAGTCGTGTGCGGTCAGTACGAGCGTGCCGAACGGGCCGATCTCTTCGCGTAACTCCAGCAGCCGGCGCGTCACATGCTCCGGATCGCCGGCGATGATCACGTCATCCATAAAGTAATCGAGCGTGCAATCCGAATCGGCTTGACGCTCGTCACGCTTCCACATCGCGACGCCGGTCGGCGTAGTCGCCCGGGTCAAGTCGAGGATGTACTGAATGCACGAACCCAGCGAATTGCCTCTGGCGAGGCGCTGGGCTTCGTCCGTCGTGTCGGCCACGAACACGTTCCGCGCCACCGCCCAGTCTGATGGAATCGCGGTCCGGCCTGCCTCCGCCGCGGCCTGCGAATACGCTTGCCACTGCGCCCGCAAAGCGCTCGCGTGAATCATGTGATGACTGATGAAGCGGAACCCGCGCCCGGCCGCTTTCGACAGCCCGGCCGACGCACGGCTGATGCTCGGAACCCAGATCGGCGGGTGCGGCTGCTGGAACGTTTTGTGCAGATGCCCGACGCCGAACCTCGGGTTCAACTTGTCTTTCATCTTCACGTTCCAGAACCGCCCCTCGATGTCGATCGGCAACTCGCCCGACCACAACCGCATGATCATGTCGATCGATTCGGCCACCCGCGCCCCCGTTTCGCTTGCCTGCGCGCCGAAGACCTCCATGTCGGTCGGAATCGCTCCTGGTCCGAAGCAAACATTCAGCCGGCCGTGCGACATGTGATCGAGAAACGCCAGCCGCCCCGCCACGTGTGCCGGATGGTGGTACTGAAGGCACACCGGCGCCGGACCGAGGCGAATGCGCTTCGTCAGGCCGAGCACCTTCGCCAGGAATATCTCCGGCATGACGATGTTCTCGACGCTCGACGAGTGATGCTCTCCGACCCAGAAATCGTCGAAGCCCAGCTCCTCGCATTGCACGGCCAGCTCGAGGTCCTCGTCGATGCATTGAGCGAGCGGCTTGGCCGGGTCGTGAATCGGCATGACGAACATACCGAGTCGCAGCGGTTGAGGATCATTCATTCATGACCTCCCGGATTGAGCAGTCCGTCGACGTCGACCCCCAGCCGCCGGCCGTGCTCCCGCATGGCCTCGAGCGAAGTGCCGTCGATCGGGATGCCGTCTTTCTGCCGCTTGAGGAGCGTGCGGAACTCCACCTCGCCGGGTACCAGAACTTCGTCAATCCCCGGCGCTGGCCGTGAGGACTTGACGTACGCGATGGTTTCGTCCATCAGGCGCCGGAACTGATCGAGCGGGCAGAACGCGGACGGATCCACCACGATGAAACAGACACCGTTCCCGAACGCTTGCTCGTCTTGTGTGTGGATTCCGGCCAGCGCGCTGCCCAGTATTTCGACGAGTAGGCCCAGGGCGAAGCCCTTGTGCCCCGCGCCGCCCCCCAGCGGCAGGATGCCCCCGCGGGGCGGACCGTAGAACGCGCTGGCGTCATTCGTGGCCTTGCCAAGGGCGTCGAGGATCCAGCCGTCCGGCACGGGTCTCTGCTCGTTGCGGTAAAACCTGATCTTGCCCTCGGGCGCAACCGAGGTCGAGAAGTCCGCGACCACCGGAAGACCGCCGGTTGGGATGCCGTAGGCGATCGGGTTTGTGCCCAGTCGTCCATCGCGACCGCCCCATGGCAGAACATCGTGTCCGTGAACCGGCGAGTTGCACGTGGCGAGCGCGAGCATCCCTTCGTCGGCTGCAAGCTGAACGTAAGCGCCCAGCCGTCCCACATGATTGCAGCGCCGAGTGATCACGCAAGCCGTCCGCTGCTGTCGCGCGATATCGATCCCTTCGCGAATGGCCCTCTCCGCGCCGACCGGACCAAATCCGCGGCCGCAGTCCACGACCGCTGTCGCCGGGCCCGTGTGCTGCACGGCCAGTGGCGCATCCGCGACGATCCACCCCTCGGCCACGAATCCCAGGTACTCGGGAATCCGGAGCACCCCGTGCGAGTCGTGCCCCATCAGGCTGCTGGTGACGAGCCCGCTCGCGGTCGTGCGGGCCTCGTACGCTGTCGCCCCTGCCGCCGTGAAGAGCGCGGTTCCAAGCTGCAAAACAGAATCTGGTTGATATAACCGGCTCATGAGTTGCTCAGCGAATGGCAATGGGGTTCCCCGGCGAGCCGGTCGGCGCCTTTGAGACGAAGCGGGCTGAACACAAAACAGAACTCGTGCACTCCGTCCGCGGCCAGTTGTTCCAGGTCGAGGTTCTCGAGGTGATACACGCCGTTCTTCGTGAGGTCCCACTGGTGCACGGGGAACGCCAGATCCGCGCGCTCGTGCGGAACCGCTTCAATGGCCCAGGTATCGGCCCCGATGAGCGAGACCTTGCGATCGGTCAGATACTTGGCCGCATCCAGACCGATCCCCGGTTCGCCCACGCCGTAAGTCGCGTTGTCTTTCATCCACAGTTTGCCGTGCCCGGTGCGAATCAAGACGACGTCGCCTTCCTCGATCTCCAGCTTCGCGATCTTGAGGCACGCAGCGATCTCCTCCGGCGAGATGACATATCCTGCCGGGAGTCGGTCCTTGCCCGTGAGCCCGCAGACATCAAGCAGAATTCCACGCGTGAAGAAAGCACCGGCGTTCTCGACCCCAAGTTTCTTCAGTCCGTACGTATCACCAAATTCGGACAGCTTGTTCCCATTGTAGAAATAATCCTCACCGCCCGAGCGCACGCCCACGTGCCCGAGCCCGTCGAACTGGGTCCCAACTTGGCCGATCTCACCGCTGACCAGCTCGTCATTGGACACGATGTGGTTGGACCCCATAGGCGGCCCAGTCGGCAGCCCCGGGATGGTCAGGCTGAAGTGCCGTTTACCCGGGATGGGCATGCCGTGTTCGTAGAGCCGTCCCAACTGATAGATCTGTCCGCGTTTCACCAGGCGTGCCGCGCCGGCGACTTTCGCGGGCGTGATCCGGTTCGCGGCTCCGCGCTGGTCGTCTGCGCCGAACTCGGAAGGCCAGAACTTCTCGGGAAGCGGGCCCTGCGCGGCTTGCTGCGAGCCACGACTCACCCAGGGCGAAGCGCTGACGAGCGCCGCGCCGGCCAGGCCGCCCAGAATGATCTTCCACCAAGGGGCAGGATGAAACAGTTTTCGCATGATGAATGTTCCCAGGCTGATGAATGTGCTGTCGATGGCAACGTGTTCCATGCGATCATCGCGCAAAGCATTCTGGAAAGAAAGGTGGCCCCGGGGTCCTCGAGCCACCTCGGTGTGGCCCGCCCGCTCCACCCCATAGTCGCCCTTCGCTCCGCGAAGGGATTCGGTCCATCTCAACTTGAGCGATCGCCCGACGAAGTCCCGCCCGCTCCACCCCATAGTCGCCCTTCGCTCCGCGAAGGGATCTTTGATGTTTCGGTACGTGCCTGCCGTCGCGAAGGGACTGGCATCGATACGAGGGCAAACCGATGTAATGACACTCGACGCGAAACACAACGTCGTGACCACCGTGTCCCGTGATTCGCCAGTGATCCGATCGAAACGCCGCAACCAAATCGAGCGTTGCCTCAAGTTCGGTCAAGCAATCTCATGGTACGAATTGGTACTCGATGGTACTCTGGACCCACATATCCCCATCTCTTCCTGCTCGCTCGCGCGTCTCAGCCCGGGGCCGGCCGGACGGCGCGCCCTCGAAGGGCGAAGAAACGTCAATAAGACGCATGTGTTCTTGCTCTGCATTCGAGTTCCCGGCCTGAAAGGCCACGACATACCAGCCCAACGGCAAAGCCTTGGGTTTCCGATGCAACGCCCTGGGTTTCCTACGGCAGAATCGTCCCGCGCCAGCATCGCGCTCTCTCTTCTTCGTCTACTATTAATATGTGCCGGTTTTTGCAAATCGCCAACAAGAGCGGTCAAAAAAGTGCAATCACTCAATCGATGCGGTTGCAACAAAAGAAGATACGGAAGTGCGCGATTTCTGTGTTACTCATGAACACTCGCGCATTTCTGCCATTTATCGTAGAGAAAAACCTCGCCGAAAGGGCTAAAACGGCGCAATCGCACGAGGTGCCGTCGAAAGGCGGTGGGCCCGCCCTGAGCTTGGTCGAAGGCCCGCCCTGAGCCTGGTCGAAGGGGGGCTGGCACACAGGGGCGACCGCGCCGATTCTTATCCTCCGCCCTCCGCCCTTCCAGCGCTGTTGCCCATCCTGGTCCTCGGCCTGACAGCCCACAATAAATCAGCCCAGGGCGCTCGCCCTGACCTCGCGTGCGCGTGGCACTCTCTACCGGAAACGATCTACAAAAAGGTCAATCCAGTTGCCAGAAATCGGAAGAAGTTCGGCTCTGTTGCTCAACCAAGATCCGATCCTGCCAATCGTAGAACATGGCGCGAAAAAATGGGCATCCGAACGCGCCCGAGTTCCCTCGAACGAACACCACTCCGAGCCCCGGAACGGGGCGACATCGTAAAGCCCCGTCGGCGTCCGGCCCACCACCCGAATGCCATCCGCGGACCAGCAAAAAGGCTCGAACCAACGCTGAGTCCGCGGATTGAACAGGGCCGTTTCAATGCCAGACTACGGATCTCGCGCCGATGTCCGATCCGACCAGCAATCGTGTGCGCTGCGGTCGGCCGAAAGCGCTTGCATGCGTCCGTTGCTGCGAACGGCTCGATATCGACAGCGGCGGTTGGCGGGAAAGACCTGAGCTCGAGCAGTGTCATGACACTGGCAATCGCCGGTGTCATACACTCCGCCGGCTGCGCCTCGGTCGGTTCCAGTTTTCGTGATTTACGAAACGCGACGTTGACTTTCGTAATTTGCGAAATAATGATTACCGGCTCGTGGTTCGCGTAGACTACGAACGGCGTATCGTCTACGTGTTTGGCGTTTTCACGCACGCGGAATACGACAAGCTGGATCTCAAGGAAAGCGACCAACAAATCGAGAAGGAGAAAAAGGCTTCCGAATTAGGTTAAGGATACAAATAGCGTCCGTCAATTATATTCTGATGGAAAGTGATATGAGCGTCGCAGCCAGAAAGCGCGCTGCAACCGACGAGGACGGAAAACACCGCTACCTCGAGCTCGTGCAGGCGTTTCCCCTCAGACATCTGCGGTCAGACTGCGAACTTGACGAAGCTATCAAGGTGATCAATTCGTTGATCGTCCGCGGAAAGCTCTCCCGCGGCGAACAAGATTACCTTGACGTCCTCACCGATATCGTTGAGAGATACGAGACCGAACATTGTCCGATGTCTCCCGTGTCAGATGCGGATATGCTGCGTCATTTAATCGAAGCTCGGGGTATTACGCAGGCGAAACTGTCGGCCGATGTCGACATGCCGATGTCGACGATTTCCGAGGTCATCCACGGGATGTGAGACACCCACCTTTTGCCAAGCTCAGGCACTCGCCTTCTGCGTGTTCGAAATGACCAGGGGCCGTGGTTTTGCGCCGAACGAGCGAGCCGCGAATGAATGGATGCGGCGGACCGTGACAAAAGGATGGGTGTCTCGGATCCCGCGGGTTCAATGATGAGGGCAACTCGGATCATTGGATCGCTCGCACGCCGGTCCGGTAACGCTGTGGCTTCCGGACACGCAAACGTTCCGGCTTTCCCAGTGCGTGACATCTCCCCGCGGAATTCGCCTCTCTCTTGGGGAGAACTCAATCACGCTACAACCGGGACGCACACAGACGGAGGACACGCATGTCTCTCATCGGTCGCTTTGCGCCATGGCGGAGTGCCAGATCAGCAAGACGCTTTAACGGACGCCGCGGGGGGAAGATGCGGTTCGCGCCCGTGCTTGACGGTCTGGAAGTCCGGGCGCTGCTTAGCAACATCGTGGTCACAAATACCAAGGATTCGGGCGCGGGGTCGCTGCGTCAGGCAATCCTCGACGCACCCAGCGGCTCGATGATCACGTTCGCAAACAGCCTCAGGGGAAAGACGATCACGCTCTCCAGTGGTCCTCTTTCGATTACTCAGAACCTCGATATCGACGGGCCAGGTGCATCAGAGCTCGCCGTCAGCGGGGGCGGAGCGAGCCAAGTCTTCGATGTCGGCAGCGGTGCCACGGTGTCAATCGCGGGCCTCACCATCACCGACGGCGTGAACACCCAGACTTTCGGTGGCGGGATCGCCAATGCCGGCAAGTTGACGCTCGAAGGCGACGTCGTCTCCGACAACCAGGTGCTCGCACTTGGATTCAGCGGCGCCCTGGGCGGGGGCATCTATAACAGCGGCACGCTGACAGTTGGTCTTTCCCAGGTGACGGGCAATGTCGCAAGCGGCAATTTCGGCTGTAGCGGCGGCGGGATCGAGAACGACTACGGCGCGACGCTCACGATCAATCAAAGCATCATCACCAATAACCAGGCCGTCACCCCCACGGGCCAGAGCGTCCAGGGGGGCGGAATCGACAACGAGGTCGGCTCAACCGCGACGATCACGGGCAGCACCGTCTCGAACAACTCGGCCATTGGCGGCCCTGGTTTCATCATCGCCGCGTCGAGTTTTGGCGGCGGTATTTACAGCGCGGCGCGCTCACCATCTCGGGCAGCACGATCTCCGACAACCAGGCTCTCGGCGGCACGACCGGCATCGGCGGAGAGGCCTACGGCGGCGCGATGTTCATCTCGACCGAAGAATTGAACGGCGTCGAATACACGGCAACGCTCAATATGACCGGCAGCACATTGGTCGGAAACCAGGCCGTGGGAGGCAGCTCGGACGGAAGTTTTATCATCGTTGAAGGTGGAGGAGCCGGGGGCGGTGCCATCTCCGACGGCGATGGCTCGGCAATCACACTCTCTGCGTGCACGTTCCAGGCCAATCAAGCGATCGGCGGCTCCGGCGGCGGGCAGGCATCTGGTGGTGCGATGTCCTCGGGCGAGTCGAGTGTGCTGACGATCAACGCGTGCACATTCACTGGCAACGAGGCGATCGGAGGAGCGACGAGTTCCTTCGCCGGCGCGTTCGCCAGGGGCGCGGATGGCAGCGGCGGCGCGATCGCGAGCTACGACGATCCGCTCATCGTCACGGGATGCACGTTCAAGAACAACCAGGCCAAGGGCGGCGTCTCCCAGATCACCGGCATCTTCGGCGCCGGCGGCGAAGGCTACGGTGGGGCCCTGGAATACTCCTCGGATATGCCCGCTGTGACCGCTACCTTGAGCAACAGTGTCTTCACAGGTAACCAGGCGACCGGCGGACCGGGCGACGGCGGCGGCGGCGGAACCGCATTCGGTGGAGCGCTGAACTTGGGTAGCTCGACAGCCGCGGGCGCCACGCCGATTTCGATCACCCACACGACCGTCACGAACAACGTTGCCCGCGCAGGTAGCGATCCCACCAGCACGGAGAACGGAGGCTACGGCGGCGGCGGTGGAATCTATAGCGAGGCGATCCTGACAATCACGTCGAGCACGCTGAGCAACAACCAGGCGATTGGCGGCAGCGAGAGCGCAACCGGATTTGCCGGCTACGGCGAGGGTGGCGGGCTATACAACGACCTGGGAAGCGTCACGTTCTCGAACACGCTGATCACGGGCAATCAAGTGGTCGGAGCCGCGGGCGGCTCGGCGAGCTCCGGGAATGGCGGAGCTGCCGGAAACGCAGCCGGTGGCGGCGTCTTCACGCTTGGCGGCAGCGTTGCGCTCACCAATACCGCGATCGGCGGGAATTCGGCGACGGGCGGCGCCGGGGGTGGCGGCGCAGCGGGCGGAAACGGCGGCGCGGGCGACGGCGGTGGGCTGTTCGCGACCTACACAATCGAGTATTCGATTGTTAACAACCAGCTCGTCGAAACCGAGATTCCGGCGACGGTGACCGCAACGAATAGCTCGCTGACCGGCAATCTGGCCGAAGGCGGCGCAGGCGGCGCGGGGACCGGCACGGGCGCATCCAGCAACGGCGGGCAAGCAGGCAGCGCATTGGGCGGCGGAGTCTACGTGCTGGGGAGTGCCGTCACGTTGACGGGCACGCCGTTCACGGGCAATTCCGCCGTCGGAGGGTCTGGAGGCAATGGCGCCACCGGCGGAAACGGTGGCGCAGGGGCGCGGCGCAGGGGGGCGGCCTGTACAGCCTGGGCGCTGTGAGTTTCTCATTCGTTAACAACCAGATCATCGAGACGTTCTATTCGGCGACGGTGACGGCGACGAGCTCTGGGTTCCTTGGCAATGTCGCGCAGGGCGGAGGCGGCGGAGCCGGAAACGGCGCGGGATCAGGCGGCGCGGGGGGTCTTGGCGCAGGTGGCGCTGCGATCGATGACACCGGATCGAGCCTGGCCATTGCGGGATCACTGCTGAGCTTGAACGCGGCCGATGGCGGAAACGGTGGCGCCGGAGGCTCGACCGGAGCGGGCGGCGCCGGCGGTGATGGCTCCGGCGGAGGCGTCTATTACAGCGGCCCCGGCAGCTATTATGGTTATCCGTTACCGGCCGGCACGCTCACATTGAGCAATGACGTGGTGATCGCCAATGCGGCGATCGCGGGTTCGGGCGGCCCTGGCCCGACCGAGGGCACTGCCGGCCAGGGGATTGGTGGCGGGCTGTACCTTGGAACCGGCGGGACTGCCACGCTGAGCAAGACGCTGGTGATGCTCAACTTCGCCTCGACGAGTGATCCCGATATTTTCGGGACATACAGTTGAGCGGAGCTCGAGTGGAGATCGGCGAGGGTCAAGTGGCCCATGGTCGGGATACTGTGCCGGCCCTCGCCTGTTTTATCCCGGGCGCGGCCGGGCGATCACGAGGTCGCGTGCTCCGGCGTGGCTCATGGTGGGTTCGTCCTCCGGGGCTTGGCAATGAGGATGTCGCCCAGGTCGACCGCCTCGCCGGGCTTGATTGTGAACTCCTTGCGCAGCTCTTGTTCGCCGCCCGCGTAGAACGCCGAGCGGTCTACGACGCGATAGGTCGCGCCCGGGATCAGCGCGGGAAAAGTGATCCGGCCCTGGGCGTCGGACTGGGAGTCGACGCTGTGGTTCACCGGGTCGTGCTCGGCCGGGCGCTCTCGGCGGCGAACAGCGGGTCATCCTTCGCCGGTTTCCACCGCTTCAGCGACCCGGGCGTGACGACCAGCGTGATAAAGGCCGCAGCGGGATAACGAGCCACCGGCTTGCCCTCGGGATCGACCAGCCGCAACTTCGCCGAGCCGCAGGGCTCGAGCCGGACCGTGGCCGGTCCGCCCGACGCCGACTTGCCCGAGAACCGGACGGTGGCGCCGAGCTTCCGCTCGGGCTCGAGGAAGAAGACGGGGACCTCGACATCGGCATCGAGCCCGTGCAAGGTGAAGCGGCCGTCGCGCACCTGGCCCCGGCCGCCGCCGGTCGGCGCGACGGTGAAATTCCTCCATCCGCCCCGCGGGCTGGTTCGCAGAATGATCCGGCTGAAGACCAGGGCGTCCGGCACGGGCCGGCCGTCCGGGCCGACGACCCGGCAGCGGATCGTGGTGCCCCGCCGCAGGGCGATGTCGATCTCCTGATCGGGCCCGTCGGGCTTCAGGTCGACGGCGCGATAGGCATGCGCATAGAACCGTCGGTGGCCCGGCCCCGACTCGATCAAGGCCCCGTCGCCGTCGCCGCCGAACTCGCGGAGCACGTACTCATCGGAGCCCTGCACGACCAGATAGCCCGGCCCCGGGGGCGCGGCGACGCGATACGTGCCGTCCAATCTGGTCGCCGCGGCGACGCACGAGCCCCCGGCGATCTGCTGGGGCGAGCGGTACGGCGCGATGCGCACGACTGCCCCGGCGACGGGTCGGCCCGTGCCTTCCTCAGTGACCTTGCCCCGGACCACCACGCCCCGGGGCAGCGCCAGGTCGACCGACTGCTCAAGGGCCCCCTTGGGCCATTCGCCCTCTTTCTCGGCGATCAGGTACGGCGCGCCGTCGGGGGAGGCGGCGCGGATGTGGAACCGATTGAGGCGACCGGCGACCGGGCCCGCGACGCGGAACCGCCCGTCGCCATCGGCTTTCGAAGGCAACGCGCCGAGCGCAGCGACCAGGGCATGGGGGACGGGCCGGCCGGTGTCGGCGTCGGTCACGCGCCCGGAGAAGGTCCGGGCCGGCTGGACGGCGATCGTGATCGGCTTCGGGTCCGGTCCGGGCTCGACCCGGACCCCGGATCCGACGAATTGGGACAAGCGGCCCGGGGCGCGGCGCCGTCGTCGGTCCGGATCGTCGCGGGCTGGAGGCTGACGCGCGGGTCGTCGGTGGAGAGCGAGTACATCGGGCCCCGGCCCAGCCCGCGGAGGGTGAAGCGCCCGTCGTCGTCGCTGATCGCCGAGGCGGGCCAGGCGGGCGAATCCAGCCAGGGACGCTCGTAGGCATCGGGCCGGGCGATGTCCGCGAACGCCCCGCGGACGACGTACCTCGCCATCCGGACCGCGATCCGGATGCCCCGCGCCGGCTGGCCCTGAAGGTCGAAGAGCCGGCCGCGGATGACTTGCTCGGGCCGCAGGGCGACGTCGGCGGTGGGCGACTCGGCATCGGGGTCGAGCTCGGCCCAGCCCAGCCCGTAGCCCGGCGCCAGCGCGGTGACGGTGAGCGCCTCATGCCGCGCCGACGAGGTGCGCGGCAGCTCGACGCGGAACCCTCCCGAGCCGTCGCACCGTCGCTCGAAAGCGGTCGTCGTGCCGATTGACGCTAAGAGCATCGGCCGGTCGGACAGCTTCGACCGCACGAGAACCATCACGGCCGCCCGGGGCACCGGCTTGCCCTGAGGGTCGAGCACGCGGCCGGTGATCGTCATCCGCCCGGCGGAATCGGCGGTCGGCTGGCGCACGGGCATCGCCGCGGCCCGGGCGCCTGAAGCGGACCATCGCCAGCGGCAGCAGGAGGATCGCCGCGCACAGGGCGATCGCCGCAGCCCCGCGCCCGGGACGGCCGCGGCGGCGAGATGGGTCGAGGATCGCTCGCAGCCGGCCCTCGAGCTGCGACGGTCGTGCCATCGCCAGCCCGGCCAGGGCCGCGGCCCGAGGGGCTTGGAGTCCCCGGGCGATCTCGAGCAGGTGCCCGGCGTAGGCGCTGGCCCGCGCGCCGGCCAGCAGCACGACGTCGTCGCAGGCGCGCTCGCGCTCGACCCGCATCCGACGCGCGGCGACCCAGACCAGCGGGTGGAACCAGTAGAGTGCGCAGGCGAAGCGGGCGATGGCCTGCGTCAGACAGTCGAGCCGCTTCACGTGCGCCAGCTCATGCAGCAGAACTTCGCGGCGCCGGTCCTCGTCCCAGTTGTCCGCTTCGGCGGGCAGCAACACGACCGGCCGGAGCCAGCCCCAGGTCATCGGCATGGCCGCGCGGGCGCCGCGGAGCAAGCGGATCCGCCGCGACAGCCCGAGCCTCGCGGCGAGATCGTCCAGCAGGGCCGTCCACTCGGCGTCGTTGATCGGGCCGGCCTGGCGCGTCCATCGCCGCAGCGCGAACCGGCTGACGACCGGGCCCGCCAGGACGACCAGGAACCCGGCCAGCCATGCGATCCACGGCCACGACAGGACAGGGATCTGCCACGACGGGCTGGACGGCAGCAAGACCGGTTCCGCGGCGGACGGCCGGGCGAGCCGGGTTGCCAGTCCGGTTGGGAAGAGGTCGTCCTCTCCGAAGACGATCTCGCCGAGGGATTCCGATGAGGGGATCGACCGCTCAGAGCGAAGGGCCGCGGCGCGAGCGGCCGACGTTGGCGCGGGCCGGCCGGCGTCTCCGCCCGCCGGCAGGACGCGCCAGGACCAGCCGGGCAGGCCGAGGCTCAGGACCGGCAGCGCCAGCGCGGCATCCAGACCGAGGCACCACGCGAGGTGCCTCGCCGCGGCCGACGACCGGCGCAAGGCGAGCGCGGCGGCGCCGGTCGCGGCGAGGACCAGCGTCGCCTTGATCGCGATGTCCACCGCCAGGGCGTCGCGTGTCGATCCGGCCAGCACGTCGAGGAACATGGCGTTCATGATCAGCGTCCCTCCTTCCGGGCCTGGTCGATCAGCCGAGCGAGCCGGTCGAGCTCAGCGTCCGAGAGCTTGCCCGACGACAGGTCCAAGAGCGCGGCGACGGCCTGCTCGGTCGAGCCGTCGAAGAAGGTGTGCACAAGCTGCCCGAGCGCCGATCGCCGCGCCCGCTCGCGTGGGACCGTTGGCAGGAACACGTACCGCGCGCCTCGTTGGTCATGTCTCAGGTGCCCCTTCTCCTCCAGGATCCGCAGCATCGCCCGAACCGCCGAATAGCTCGGCGGGTCCGGCAAATCCTCAAGAACCTCCGCCGCCGTCGCCTGGGCCCGGCGGTAGATCACGTCCATGATCTCCCGCTCGCGACGGCTCAGGCCCCTCTCAGGCGCCCTCGATACCCCCATGCTTGTCCCTCCCCGTCTCGGCTAAAAAAATAGCACCATGCTAAAGGATTAGCAGCGACGGCAGCGGTGTCAAGTAGTCGGTGCTGATTTTGTAATGCGACACGATCACGTTCCAGCGATGCGAGGCACAGCGATGTGAGACACCCACCTTTTGCCGAGCTCAGGCACTCGCCTTCTGCGCAATTCGAAATGACCAGAGTCCGAATTTTGCACTGAATGAGCGAGCCGCGAGAGAATGGATGTGGGGAACAGCGACAAGAGGATGGGTTTCTCGGATCCCCTAGTCGAGGGGCCCTCGCTTGGCGTTTTTTGCGAGGCCGGTTTCAACGCGAGCAACGAGCCGGCACGGACGCCTGGCCGGAACTGCCCGATTGCCCTTCGGCGTCGGGCCGACTACAATTGTAAGACAACTGAAGGACTCCAAAATCGGTCCTGCCAGACAGGAGGTCGCCGCATGCGAAGCGTCGTGATCGGTTTGTTCGTCGTCACCGCGTTCGGACCTGCCGAGGAAACGCCCCGGAACCAGTACGAGGCAGTTGTTAGAGAATTCGACGCGGCCATCAAATCCTGGATTGAGGCGTCTTCCAAGGCCGCCACGGACGACGAACGGGTGAGGGCGTCGCTCATGCGACCCCAGCCGCATGAGTTCGCCCTCCGGTTGTTCGTTCTGGCCGAGAAGCACCCACAAGATCCTGTCGCACTCGACGCGCTGGACTGGATCGCGTCGAAATGCGTCTTCGGCCCCCAGGCTGAGAAAGCGCTGGCGATGATCGCCCGCGACCATAGCAGGAGCGAGCGTCTCAAGGACTTCTGCGGGCAATGCGGGCGGTACGGCGAGCCCTTCCCGGCCTACGAGAATATGCTCCGGGCCATCCTGAAAGACAACCCGCACCCGGAAGTGAAAGGCGCCGCGAAGCTGGCATTAGCCGACTACCTGAAGATGGCGAAGGAAAAAACGGAGAGCCGCGAGCTCACGGTAGCGCTCGGAGGCGGGTTGCCCCTCAGCGGCCGCCAGACGAAGAACATGCAGGCGATGATGGATCGAGGTCTCTACGCGGTCGCGGCCGAGTCAGCGGCGTTGTTCCAGGAGGTCATCGACCATTACGCCGATCTGCGGATCGAAAGCAACTATCCCCAGAACGCGGGTGATCTGGCGAAGGGTCAACTGTTCGTGCTCCGCAACCTCAGCATCGGGAAGACGGCCCCCGAAATCGAGGGGAAGGACATCCGCGGGAAGGAAATGAAGTTGAGCGACTACCGCGGAAAGGTCATCGTCGTCGACTTCGGGAGCCATCGTTCGTGCGGGGTGTGCAGGCAGATGTATCCCTACCTCCGCGCCATGGTCGAGAAATACAAGAGCAAGCCGGTCGCCCTGCTCGGCGTCAGCGTCGAAGACGACGTCAAGGAACTCGTGGCGCTGGCGGAGAAGGGCGAGACAACCTGGCCGATCTGGTGGGACGGAGAGAACCTGCAGGGACCGCTCGCGGCGCGCTGGGCGATCCGGGCGATGCCGACTTTCTACGTGCTCGACCCGAAGGGCGTGATCCGGAACAAGGGGTTCCTCCAGCCGGGCGAGATCGAGGCGACCATTGACATGCTCGTGAAGGAGATGGGTGCGGAAAAGCCGTAAGGCGGCAGGCTTGCCAAGGCGAGGGCAATGGTGGAACAATACGTCAGAGCACGATGAGCCAGCGGCCGAGGAAAACGGGCGGATCGCGGCAGAACTGCGGCGGATCGGCCGCCCGATTGGGAAGATTGACATCCTCATCGCCGCGATCGCCCTGAGCCTCGGCGCGACGACCGTGGTCAGTGCTGATAACGACCTGACCGTAGTGCCCGGGGTCAGCGTCGAGAATTTGTCCGCGCCATGAGAGGGTAACTGCTTCTCCCCCTTGCCAGGCGATCTCGCCTCCTCCTCCGTGAACAGCTCTTGCGGACCGACTCATTCCCGGCGAAGTCTTTCACGAACCACGAACCAATCAGCCCACACCATGAACCCCGCCAACCTGCGGATCGCTGTGATCACCCCCTGCCACAACTCGCCGCGGGCTTGGCTGGACCAGTGCCGCCAGAGTGTCCTGGCGCAAACAATCCCTTGCACGCATTTCCTGGTCAACGACGGCGGCGAGCCCCCCGAGGCCGAATTTAACGACCGCCTGCAAGTCGTCCACCTGCCGCGGCCCCATCACGATGTCGGCAACGCGGCCCGCGCCATCGGCTCGGTCACGGCGATTTGCCAGGGTTTCGATGCCCTGGCTTACCTCGACGCCGACAACTGGTACTTACCCAACCACCTGGAAACCTTGACCGTCATGTGCCAGGCCTCCGGTGCCGCCGTGTGCAGCTCGACGCGAAACCTTTTCCACCCCGACGGCACACTCCTCGGCCGCTGCCCGGAAGTCGACGGCGAAAAGTTCGTCGACACCAACTGCTTGTTCCTCAAGTCCCCGGCCTTCCCCGCGGTGGCGGCCTGGTACCTCGTGCCCAAGGGCAAAGAGCTCGCGGGAGACCGCGTCGTCTGGCAGACCATCAAAAACATGCAGGTGCCGCGTGCACACACCGGTCTAGCGACCGTCGGTTACCGCACCAATTATCGCGTCCATTTCGACTACTTCGGAGTCGCCGCCCCCGCGGGGGCAAAGGTGCTCGAGTGGGATCCGGCGCTGGGGCGGCTGGTCGCGCGCCCTGCCCGAAGTGCGGCTCTGCCGGAATAACCGGATCCCGATTACCGGCTCTCCGGCGGCGACTGCTGCTCGCGCAAACTCGCCACCTGCCGCCGCAGATCCTGGATCACCGCCACGGCCTGCAAAAACATTTTCGGATGCACCATCGACAGCCGAGGAGCCTGGGTGAACGCCAGCTCGCGTTGCAGGCGTGCGCTATGGACGAGCGCCTGAGGCGAGCAGAACAGCAGCATATTTTGAGAATACCACCAGTCCACGCGATCGTTCAGCCACACCTTGTCGCGCAGGCAATCGAGCACGAGATAGCCGTGTCGCGCGAAGTGGTTGACCCAGTATCCGGGCCATTGTTCGTTAACGTGATGATGGCCCCCCTGGTTTGGCACGGCGGCCGAGAACAACACCACCGGGGCCAGCTTGACGAGCGAGGCGATGAAGGTTGCGGCACGATCCTCGGCCAGGTGCTCCGCGACCTCAAGCGCCATCGCCAGGTCGAACTGGCGGTCGAGGTGCAGTGGCTGCGCGAGGTCAGCGGCCAGAAACTGCTCGCGGGGAATCTGCAATAGACCGAGGTCGACATTGGCACCGTCCAAGCCCAGAACGTCGGTGATACCGTGCTCGCGGAAGACCGCCAGCCAGCTTCCGATCCCGCAGCCCACGTCGACGACAGACCTGGGCCGGAGCAGCTCGAGGACGCTGGGCACGACCTCCTTCGCCGAGCGGTAAGCGCCCAAATGAATGTCCATATAAAATTGGCGGCTATAGATCGCCGCGGCTCCGTTCGCTGCTTGGGATGGGTCTCCTCCGGCCATGGCCTGCCCCTCCGATTGATTCTTGAAATTCAAGGACGCCGAGTTCTGTATCGGACCTTGCCCTTGTTTGTCGCGCAGCGCGGTGAGATGTTGCCGCGCCCACGCGTTGTTTGGGTCGAGTGCCAGCACGCCGCGCAGCGCTGCTTCGGTTGCCTCACGATCGGCACGCTGTTCCACAAGCAGCCGGCAGAGCATGACGCGCGGCTCCAAAGCGGGCGGCCCGGCGGCGATGGCCGTCTCCAGCACCTGCCGGGCTGCGTCGACTTCGCCGAGCCTCAGGTGCGATTGGGCGCGGAGCATTGTCGCCGCGAGCCCGCCGATGGGTCCCAGCGTGGAGAGTTGCCGGATCAGCGGCTCTGCTTCGTGGGTCCGGCCTTGTTCCAGGTACATGCGACCCAGCTCAAAACACGACTGGACGTTCTCAGGCCGCTCGGCCAGCGCGCTCGCCACTGCGCCTCGGCCTGGGCGTCGCGTCCTTGGGCTCGGTAGACTCGCGCCAGATTGTGCCGGGCCATGAAACCGCGCATACCGGGCTGGGCCGCGATCGCATACCCGTTGCCGGGCCGGTCGTCGAGCAGCGAGAGCAGCAAGGCCTCGGCAGCGGGTAAGTCGCCGGCTTCGCTCAGGAGCACCGCCTCAAGGAACGATAGTTCCACGTCGTCCGGGTAAATCGCACGCCCAGCCCGGCATGCCTCGAGCGCTTGCTCAGGCTGCCCAAGCGCGCGATGACCGCGCACCAGCACGGTGTGGACCTTGGAGGCGACCGATCGCCCCGGCTTGCTCCGCGCCAGGCTGCGCTGGCAATAGGCCACGGCGGTGGCGGTTTGTCCCAGGTCCTTGTATGCCCAGCCCAGGTTCATGAGCGTGAACGGATCGCCGGGCCGCTCTCGGTCCTCGAGCAAGAGCAGCCTCAGATTGCGCTCGAGCTTGCGACGATACAAGGCGGCGTCTTCGTAGCCTGAGTGCTCGATGTGAATTCCCGTTTGATGCACCATTCCACCAGAGCGTTCGACAGCGGGTTGAATTTGTTCGTGCACGCGATACTGCCAGCGGATGGCGGGATGGTTCCGGAACAGCCGGCACTGAGGAAAGACGACGCTTTGTTCGTCGGACGAGACGACGCTCGAACGCTGATGCATGAGATAGCCGGCGTTCTCGTCCTTTAGCGCGTCAAGAAGAGCACGCAACTGTGCCCTGTTCTCCGCGTCGAGGTACTCGTCGCCGTCAAGCCAGAGGATCCACTCTCTCGTTGCATGTCGGAGGCTCTCGTTCCGCGCCGCGGCAAAATCGTCGACCCAGGCGAAGTCGTGGACCGAAGCGCCAGTCGTTCGGCCACCGCGCGGGTGTCATCAACCGAGCCGGTGTCGACGATGATCATCTCATCCACGAGGTCGGCTACCGAGGTCAGACACCGCGGCAGCGAAGCCGCTTCATTCCGGGCGATCATGCTGAGCGAGACCCGCATGCGCATGGCGCAACCTCGAGCGATCGAAGAAATAGCGCGGGCTTCACGCCGCCCATTTGGCCCATCATAAGCGGCGTCCAGCAAGGAAGAAACACCCCGTGGTCGCAGGGTCTGATGTCGCGCTGCATCTTCTCCGCCCCAACGGGGCGGCGGTCAATAGCCAGGGGCTTCCAGCCCCTGGCATTTTGAGATCCTGAGACCCTTTATGGCCCTGCCCCACTACAGACTCGACGGCGTGATCGTCTTTCCCTTCTTCGCGATGGCAAATACCGTGCTGCCAGACAAGAACGCGCCTGTGGCCCCCTCAACGCCGCCAGGCGACCGATTCACAACCGTGAGCTGGCCCCCGGTCGGGAACGTTTGCTTGCCGATCAACGTCAGGTCGACCGTATCGGTGGACGCGACGTAAGACACCGTGAACTTCGTGAACGGATGCAGAATGGTCGTGAGCTTCTTCTTGACCTTTTTGGTTGTGACGGTATCGAGCTCGTAATTGGTCGCGTTCTTCGCGCTCGCCAGATTGAGCGGCTCGCTGAACTGAAGGCTGAAGCCCGATAGGAACGCGCTGCCAACCGGCTTGCCCTTCTTGTTCGTCTTGCGTGTGAAGATCGCCTTTTCACCGATGATCGTCGGCGACACCGGCGGCGGGGGCGTTGAGGCCATCACCGCGGTGATCGCCTGGGCCGTCGTGGGCATCGGCTGGACGAGGCCCAGGTTGTTGGTCGCCACGCTGAAGAAGCCATAGGTATCACCGGCTACCCCGGTGAACGTCAACGATGTCAGCGTGGTGTTGTTCAAGAGTGGTGTGAATGGTCCGCCATTCACGGAGACGAAGATCTCATACGAAACGATCTTGCTCGCCCCGGCGCCCGGCGAGCCGCTCCAGCTCAACGTGAAACTTGTGGTCGTTGTAATAGCCGGCAGAGGATTCACCGAGCTTGTCGGCGCGGACGACGAGCTGCTGCTTGTAACCGTCGTCGTCGCCTGGGCGCCGCTCGGAGTCGGCTGGACGAGGCCCAGGTTGTTGGTCGCCACGCTGAAGAAGCCGTAGGTGTTGCCGGCCTGTCCCGTGAAGGTCGTCGAGGTGCTCGTGGTGCTCGCGATCAGGGGTATGAACGAACTGCCGTCGACGGAGAAGAAGATTTCATACGACGTGATGCTCGTGGCCCCCGTGCCGGGTGACCCCGTCCAGCTCACGGTGAAGCTCGGGTTCGTGGTGGTTGCCGGCAAGGCATTCACCGAGCTGCTCGGTGCCGACGGGTTGGCCGCGGACACGGTCGTCGTCGCCTGGGCCGCCGCCGGCGTGGGCTGAACCTTGCCGGCCTTGTCGGTCGCGACGCTGTAGAACCCATACGTGTGCCCATTGACGCCGTTGAACGTCGCCGAAGTCAGCGGCGTGTTCGTCTCGAACGCCTTGAACGGTCCGCCGTCGTCACTGACGAATACATCGTAGCTGGCGATGCCGCCGCCACCGGAGACGTCTGTCCCGGACCAGCTCACGGTGAACGAAGCCGACGGCTCCGTCGCCGGCAGTGAATTGACGCTGCTGGTGGGAAGCCCGGGGTTACTCTGCCCTGTGTCCGTGACGGTCGCGGTCGCCGTTCCGCTCCCGCCATACGCATCGTCGACTGTAAACTGAAACGTATCAGTTCCTGTGAACCCGGATTTGGGCGTATACACGATTGTGCCGTTCGCATTGACGCTGGCACTGCCGTGAGCCGGCGTCGTGACGGCCGACACGGTAAGCGGAATGGGCCCGTCGTTTGAGAGCGGGTTGATCGTCACCGGCGCGCCCGCCGTCGTGCTTGCCGTGACCGCGCCCACGCCCGATATCGAGAGCGGCAAGGTCACCGAAGGATCGAGAAACACGCTGTCATCGCTCAAGAAGTCGATCGCCTGCACGCCGACAAAAGGCGCTGTTCCGAGCAGCGAGCTATCGCTCAGGCTCGACGCGGAAAAGGTTGTTTGTGCCTGCATGAGAGGCGAACTGATCAAGATGTCCAGCGGATTTCCGGTGCCCGGAGCTTGAAAGGAATTCGTTCCGATGCCGACGTTGACCGGTGTGCCTCCGCCACTAATTTGCAGCACGTCCCCTGCCGCCGTGTGCACGCGACTGAAGACGTTGATGACGTTCAGGGTGAAGCCGCTGCCCGGGCTGGTCGATGAGACGGTGATCGTGTAGACCTCTCCGGCCTCAGCGAGCAGATTAACCTGCTGATATTCTGTGCTGCTGGAGCTCGAGGAATTCCCGTTCGCATCGGCTACCGTGAGCGTCCAGGTCGGAGAATTGAATAGCGACTCCTGGGTGGGTTCGAGCCCCACCGAGAGCACGCCGTCTAGCACGGCGGTGTACTCGTACGTGTTGCCGCTGCTGGAAACGGTCCCGGCCAACTGAGCGATCCCGCCCGAGAGACCGTTCCCTTCGATGTCGAGAACCGCAGTCCCCTCAAGCGCGAGCGCAGCGCCTGACGTCGGATTCGAGAGAGCCAGCTTGACGGTGCGGGTGCCTGCAAAGTCGGTCTCGCTGTCGATCGGGATCGTCACGGTCGCTGATAACTGGCCCGCGGCGAATGTGGCTGTTTGCGACCCGCCGGTGTAGTCCGTGCCGGAAATCGCGGTGCCGTTGGCTGTCGAAACCGTGACGCTGGCGGTTCCCGCGCTTCCGAAAAGACGCTCGATGGTGATCGTGGCGGTCGTCTGATTTTGCAGCACAGAATAAGTCGGCGAGCTGAAAGCGAACTGCTGGACCTCGCTGGGACCGACAGTGTGGTAGACATAAAGACCGGTGTCATCTACGGCGCCGCCGGGGTTCGGCGTGAGGCCCGGTACCAGATCGCTCGCGCTGCTCATAAATAAAACGGTGCTGCCGTCGGAGCTGATCACCGGCGCGACAGAGTCAAGGTCGCCGCCATCTCCCGCAGGCGTGGAGCTTGCCAGGCCAAGCGCACCGGATAGCGCGTTATACACGAAGACGTTGGCGCTCGATGCGCTCGAGGGCATGCCCGGTACCAGCGCGCCCGAGGAGGCGAACACGAGCTGATCGTTGCTCGAAAACGCGAGTGTCGAGTCGAAGCTCTGAACGTCGGTGATCAGCGTCGTCTGCCCGGTCTGCATGTTGCGGACATAAAGGCCGGCGGTAGGCCCGCTCGCAACCAGGTTGGTCGCGTTGCTCCAGTAAGCAACGAACTCTCCATCTGGACTGACCGCAGACGCAGACTGGGTTAAGCCCGATATAAAAAAGTTATCGTAGCCCGAGTTGCCGTTGGCTGCGGCTGTGCCGGCGGCATCCACGCTCACGAGCGTGGTAACGCCCGTCTGGAGGTTGCGCAGGTAGACGTTGGCCGCACCGCTCGAATCGCTGATTCCGGGCACGATATTGTTTGCCTTGCTCACGAACACCACGAACCTGCCGTTCGGCGACATTGCCGGAACGGCCAGCACGCCCGGATCGAGGTTGTCTCCCGGGGTCGGGTCATTCACTCCCGCCGGGGTTCCGGCGTCGGTCACGCTCACAAGCTGCGTCACGCCCAATTGCATGTCGCGGACGAACACGTTGTTCACCGGAACTGTCTCTGTCACACCGGCGACGAGATTGGTGGCTTCGCTGAAGAACATCACGAACCGGCCGTCCGCGCTCACCTCTGGGGCAGTGAGTGGAACTGTCTGGTCGCTGAACATCTCCGAGATGTTATTTCCAGCCGCCGTTCCCGCGCTGTCGACGCTCACAAGCTGCGTCACCCCGGTCGCCAGGTTTCGCAGGTAGACGTTGGAACCGCCTGAAATGAAGCCCGTGTTGATGCCGCTCACGAGGTTCGTGGCCTGGCTGACGAACGCGACGAACTGGCCATTGGCGCTGATCGCAGGCAATTGTGAGACGCTGTTGCCGCCCCCGGAGCCCTGGGCGTTCTCGCTAACCAGGGTGACGACTCCGGTGGTCAGGTTGCGCACAAAGACCTGGCCGACAGCCGCGAAAGCGACCTCCGTGCCGTCGGCTGAAATCGACGGATCAGCCCCTTCCTCGTCTGTTCCACCGGGCCCGGCGGTAACCAGGGTGGTCGCGCCGGTCGAGAGATTCGTCGCGAACACGTTCGTACCGCCGCCGGTCGCTTCGATAATGCCCGGCGTCAGGTCCGAGCTGGTGCTCACGTAGGCCACCTCGTTGCCTTGCGCCTGACGGCCACATTCTGAGCATAGGTCGGGTCCTCGCCACCATCGGTGATCTGGTCGTAGGGCGCGGGGACCGGCTCGACGTTGACCTGGTCGGGCACAAGCGCGATGGCTTGCGTATGCCCGATCAAAAGGTCTCGGACGAACAGGCCGCCGTTGCTCTCATCCTGCACCACGCCGCTGGCACTCGTGCCGAAGACGACGAAGTGCCCGTTGCCGCTGATCTCGCCGCCTGTCGCTCCCAAGGTCGGCGTGCCGGTGGGGCCTAGGTCGGCGTAGGTCGTCGTTCCCGCGACCAGGTCGCGGACCACGACCATCAAGTCGCCGGCGTTCTCGAAGCTGCCCGGCACCAGCTCGTTCGATGCGGTCACGAAGACCAGGTCCCGACCGTCATCGCTAAAGGACGCGGTCGAGGGAGAGTTGATCGGAAACGCGTTCGGATCGCTGCCGCCGGTCGTGGTGATGCTGGCCAGTGACGTCGTCCCCGTCGTCAGATTCCGCACGTACAACTGGGTGCTGATGAACGGCGAGTCGAGATCTTTAACGAGATTGGTGGCATCACTGAAGAACGCGACCTCCGTGCCGTTGCCGCTAATCGAGACGCCGATGGCCTCCCCATTGTTCGCCTCCGTGCCGGTTGAGTCGATGCTCACGAGCTGCGTGGTCCCGGTCTCCATGTTCCGGACAAACACGTTCGAGATCTCCGAGTCGGAACTGCTGTAGCTGATGGTGCCGGCCACGAGGTTCGTGGCGTCGCTGTCGAAGACCACGAGGTTGCCGTCGTCACTGATCGATTCGCCGAAGTCAAAGGTGCCGTTGCCGCCGGCTGTTCCGGCGCTGTTTACGCTCACAAGCTCGGTCTGCCCGGTTGATAGGTCTTGTCGAAACACACCCCCTCCTGGAGTGCTCACGCCCGAGACGAGATCAGTCGCGCTGCTCGAGAAAAGGACAAACTGGCTGTTGCCGCTGATTGCGTCCACGTTCGCGACCGCGTTGCCTCCGCCGGTCCCCGCGGCGTTCTCGCTGACTAAGCGGGTCGCTCCGGTCTGCACGTTGTACACGAAGGTTTGCGTAACACCCGTCGGGTCATTCTCGCCTGCCACGAGATTCGGAATGTTACTGTCGAAAACAACAAACTGGCCGCTCGGGCTCAAGATTGCCGAAGTGACGATGCCGGCCGGACTCAGTGTGCCGGTAGTCGTTGCGCTCGCCAGAGTCGTCTTGCTGGTCAGCAGGTTGCGCACGTAAACGTTCGTGATGCCCGAGCCGCCGGCGCTGCCGTTTCCGTCGCCGAAACCGGTTGCAAGGTCGTTCGCGTCACTCAGGAACTCCACGAACTGGCCATTGGCGCTGATCGAAGGATCGGTTGAGTTACCGTCACCCGTGCCCGTGCCCGCAGCGTTCGAGCTTACGAGAGTCGTGACGCCCGTTTCGACATCGAGAACGTAAACATTATCATATCCAGCCGTATCCACGATCCCGGGCACGATATCGCTGCCGGTGCTGGAAAAGGCGATGAACTGTCCGTTCGGTGTGATCGCCGGCAGCGGCGCGGTCGGGTCCAGCGGTGCCGGCAACAGGGTTTTCGGCGAGCTGAGGGCAACGGCGCTCACCGGCTGGTAAAGGGCGACGGGAATTGACACCGTGGCGATGGCCTCTGCCGGCAGCACGTCGGCTTGACCGGAGGCTGCCGAGAAGCTCGGAGAAAACGTGCCGGGACTTGTGGGGGCGGCGGTGATCGTCACCGTCGCCGAGGCGCCCACCGCGAGCGAGCCCAGCTCGGCCACAAGCGGGTCGGCCACGTTCACGGTTCCCTGGCTCGCCGTCGCTGCGATGACGAGGCCCTGGCCCGCCAGGGACGCTTCCGTCAATGTGACGCCCGTGGCAGGCGCCGGCCCTTCGTTTGTCACCTTGACCGTGTACGTCACAAGAGCGCCGAGAGTGGCGCTCGCGGGCGGGCTCGGCACAGTCACAGCGAGGTTGGCCGACGGCCCGACCGTCGTGCTGAGCGTCGCCTGGTTGTCGCCCGGATTCAGCAACGTTTGACTGCAAACCACCATAGCGCTGTCTGTGAGCGTACCCGAGGCGGATGTGCTCACTACGAAGTCGAGCGTCGCCTGCTGGCCCCGAATCAAACTGTTCACGAGCCAGGATAGCGTCGTCGTGCCGGTGACCGACCCCTGGCTGGGACTGGTCGAAACCAGCGTGACGCCGGCCGGCAATGTGTCGGTGAACAGCACGCCGGTGGCCTCAGACGGACCCTTGTTGGTGACGGTGAACTGGTAGGTCAACTGGCCGCCCTGCGCCACGGGGTTCGGCTTGGCCGTCCCCGTGAGCGATAGATCGACGGCCGCATCCGATGGCGGTTGCGGCTGTACGGTCGTGTCGGGCGTGGTGTAATCCGACGTGTTGCCGGCTGGATCAGTGGCCGTGGCTGTATAGGCCATGTCGCCTGGGACGGCTGTTAGCTCGGTGGCGGTGAAGGTGGCGAGACCGCTGCCATCGGTGGTGACGGATATCGGCGTGGCATTGAGCAGGATTTGCCCTTGCGGAGAAAGTTGTGCTTGATTCGCGACCGGGGTCGCGAAGAACTGCAAGAGAAACGTCGTGTTAGGCAAGCTTTGAAGTGTGCCGTCAACCTCGAAATCGCCCGAGCCGTCGAAGAAGGCATCCGTGATCGTGGGGGCGACCTCGCCCAGGTTAGGCGGTGTGGCTACCGGCCAGTTATTCCGCTTGAAGTCGATGCCGTCGGATACGTTCGAGAAGATCGAATTGGACATTATGGTGACGTCCACCGGGGCGTCCGTGAAGGTCGAGCCATTCGGCTGGCCGTCAAAAGCGATGCCAGAGCCAGAGCTGAAGGCGATCACGTTGCCATCTGACGCGGTGAGCCCCCCGATCGTGTTCGCACCCACGCCGGCCTCGATTTCGATGCCCGCCGGCTGCGACGAAGAAAGTGCTCTGGTGCCGCTCAAATCGGTACCGATCAAGTTGCCTTCGATCTGGTTGCCGGTCGGCGTCGACGTTGTGCCGGACAGGGTAAAGCGTTCAAGCACGACGCCGCCGATCGCACCGCCCGCGGAGATCAAGTTGGCCGGACCACTGGCGGCGTTGCCGCCGGCCACGCCCGATGGGCCGCCGATCAGATTACCGACCGCCCCACCGATCAAGACTCCGGCCTGTGCGTTCGGGATCGCCTTGGTGCCGGTCACGTCGGACCCGATGATATTCCCTTCCACGACGTTGCCGGTTGACTGCGAGCCCAGTATCGCGACGCCGCTTTCGAGGTTGCCCGAGATCAGGTTGCCTGTTCCCGGGACGCTGCCGCCGATCTGATTGGACGATGCAAGCACGATCACGATGCCGTCATTGCCGGTCTGGATACCCGCAACCGGCGCAACCAGGGCCTTCGTGCCGACGAGGTTGGTGCCGATGAAATTATTCTGCACCAGATTGTTCTGAGACCCGTTCCCCTCGATCTGAATGCCCGGCCCCATGATGTCGGCGATCAAGTTGCCGCCGCCGGAAAGCGGTCCGCCTGGGCTCGCACCCGCCGGTGAGCCGATCTGGTTGTTCGGTGAATTGACGATCAACACGCCACCGCCGAAGTCAGAAGCCGTTGACCCGCTGCCCAACTGGATGTCGTTTGAAAGCTCGTCCGAGTCCGTCAACTTGCCCTCGGGATCGGTGAAGCTGCCCGTCGTGTCGGTGCCGATAAAGTTGCCTAGAATGACGTTGCTCGATGATTCATTCTCGACGGCGATGCCGCCGGCGCGGTTGGCCGAGATCAAGTTCCGCGCGGCCGCGACGATGCCGCCGATCGTTGTGTTGGTAGCTCCGTCCAGGAAGATGCCAGCCCCGGTGGCGTTCGACGTGGCGACTGTGCCGTTGGAGATCGGCTTCGTCCCGGTGATGTCGGTGCCGACAAAGTTGCCCTGGATGATGTTACTGTCCGGAATCGCGCTACCGAGCGAATCGGCGACGGTTGCCAGCGCGATGCCGTTGGCGAGGTTACCCGAGATCAAGTTACCAACACCCGTGAGGCCTGCGTCCGGGCTGGTGCCCGTCGTGCCGCCGACGGTGTTGGCCGAGACACCTTCCAGCAGCACGCCCGAGCCGCCGTTATTGAGATTGGTTGTGCCGGCGAGATCGGTCCCGATCATATTGCCCTGAATCGTGTCGTCCGTCTGGCCGCGGCCGGTGATCTCGATGCCGTTGCCCGCGTTGCCCGAGATCAGGTTTCCCGTTCCCGGCACGCTGCCGCCGATTGAAACGTTGACCGGGCCGAAGCTCGATGACGTGCTCGACTGGCTTGGGTCCGGCGTGTCGACGATGAAGATGCCGTCGCTCGAATTCGCCAGTGACAGTGTTCCGCTGACGTCGGTGCCAATGAAATTCGCCTGGATCGTGATCTGCGCGGCCCCCTCGCCGACGAGCTGGATGCCATTGGCAAGATTGCCGGAGATCAGGTTGCCTCCGAGGTTGATCGGCCCCGGGCCGCCGGCCAAGGGCTCACCGATCGTGAGTTGGGGCACACCCTCGACAAGCACGCCGTCTTCCCCATTGCCCAGTATCGTCGTAACGGCTGACCCAGAGCTCGACGTCGTGGTAACCGTCGTGGCCGTTCCCTTGTCGTTAGTACCGATAAAGTTGCCGATCAACCCAATGCCGGCCGAATTGGCCGGATTGCTGGAATCAGCGCGCAGCTCGACGCCGTTGAGCAAGTTGCCCGAAATCACATTGCCGGAACCGGCCGTGATGCCGCCGATGGTGTTGTTGCCCGAATCGCTCACGAAGACGCCGTCACTCGAATTGCCCGAGACGGCCGTGCCGGTATAGCCGATCCAGTTGCCCAGTACCTGGTTTCCCGAGGCGGAGTTGAGTAGTTCGACGCCGTTGCCGGAGTTGCTGGCGATCACGTTCCGCGCGGCCGCGATTGAGCCGCCGATCACTTCGCTATTGACGCCCTGAAGCGACACGCCGGCGGCGCCGTTGCCCGCGGCCAAAAGGTCGTCGGTGACTCCGATGAAATTACCTTGCACGACGTTGTCCGCAGAGCCGGTGGAGAGCGTATCGCTGATTCCGATGCCGTTGCCGGTGTTCCCCGCGATCACGTTGGCCGCCCCGGCCGTGGTGCCGCCGACCTGGTTGCCTGAGCTGCTATCGATCTGAATTCCGCTGCCGCTGTTGGAGAGCGGAGTGGGCTGGCCATTGACCCGTGCGCCCAATCCGATGACGTTCCCGCTGATCGTATTGCCGGTTGATAAAGCGCCTTGAATGAAAATGCCGTTACCAGCGTTCCCCGCGATGGCGTTGCCGGGCGGATTGCCGACTGAGCTGCCCCGTGCCAGACCGCCGATCAAGTTCCCTGATGAGTTCAGGATGCCGATGCCGTCGCTGAAATTCCCCAGAGCGATCGAAGAGGTGAAGTCGGTGCCGATGATATTGCCGCTGATGACGTTGGTTGTCGCCGGGGCGGTCGAGGTACCGACAATCTGGATACCCTGACCGCCGTTTGCGGAAATCAAGTTCGAGGCGGCCGTGGTCGCGCCGCCGATGGTGTTGTTCGATCCGCCGGTAATCGTGATACCGTTATTGGTATTGCCGAGAGCGTTCGTCCCACTCGCGTCGGTGCCGATGAAATTGTCCTGGATGATATTGAGCAACGGCGCATGCGCCGGGGCACCGGCCACGGTCGCGCTCTGGCTGAGCGTGATGCCGTCGCCCACATTGCCGGAGATGATGTTCCGAGTGGCCGGACTTGTGCCGCCGATTGTGTTGCTGTCGGAGCTGAGCAGGATGCCTTCGTCCTGGTTCGGCAGCGAATTTCTGCCACTTGAGTCGGTGCCGATGTAGTTGCCAAGCACCAGATTGGCGGTGGAGATCGTGCTATTGGGCTGTGAGATCAAGATGCCCAGGGCGTTGCCGGATATCAGGTTGCCGGCGCCGGATAACGCGTTGCCCGCCGTGGCTACGTCGGCGCCGCCGATCGTGTTGTTTGAGCTCAAGACTTCAATGCCGGCGCCGGAGTTGCCGAGATTGGTCGTGCTGTTAATGAACGAGACCGTGCCCGTGCGGTCGGTGCCGATCCAGTTGCCGAGAATGGAATTGGCGGAGGCACCGAGAACAAGCGAGATCCCATTGCCGGCGTTGGCCGAGATGATGTTCGTCGCACCGCTTGAGCTGCCACCGACGGTGTTGCCGGTGGCGTTGGTATCGATCGCGATCCCGTCTGCCTTGTTTCCCAGCGGTTTGGTGCCGGTGGCGTCGAGGCCGATGTAATTGCCCAGCACGACGTTGCCGGTCGCGCCGGAAGAGGTAATTTCCACTCCCCGCAGGCCGTTGCCCGAGATCAGATTGCCCGCGCCGGTGATCCCCGACGTCGGGTCGGTGCCGTCGCTGCCCCCGATTGTATTGCCGGTCGCGCTCAAGGCGATCAGGATTCCGTCCTGCTTATTGCCCAGGGCATTTTCCCCGGTGGCGTCGGTGCCGATATAATTGCCCTCGATGACGTTATTGTTGGCCTGGCCGGGGCCGCCGAAAGTAATGAAGCTGAAGAGGCCCCGGGATCCGGTGAAGCTCAAGGTTCCACCCACGACGATCCCCTGTTGAGCGCTCGCGGCAATCACGTTGCGCTCGATTGAGATCGTGCCGCCGATGGTGTTGCCCGCGGTGAGAATCGCGATGCCGCTGCCAGCGTCGTTGCTGGCGTCCTGGGCACCGTCGGACATTGCGATCGTGCCCGACTTGTCCACGCCAATCAAGTTGCCGACGACTTGGTCGCCGTTCCCCGCGATGACGATGCCCGTGAGCCCGGTATTGGAAACGATATCGCCGTTGCCCGGTATCGGGCTGCCGACCATGTCGCTCAATCCCGTGACAACGATGCCTGCGCCCCCGATTGGCGCGGCCGTCTCTCCGGTCGTGTCGACGCCAAGATAGGTCTGGTCGATCGTGTCATTGGTGCCCGAGATTTCCACCGGGTTGCCCGGAAAATTCACGAAGTCGACGTCGCGGATGATGCTGTCGCTTGCGACCAGATTGATCGCCTCGCCCACATCAAACTGAGGCTGGGGATCGCCTTGGTACTGGCTGCCATCGATGACCAGCATGACGCAGTTTGGCCCCGTCATGCCGTAGAGGTAAATTGGATGGAGAACGTTCGGCAAAGCGGACAGGAGCTTGATCGTCGGGTTCGTGAGCTGCGAGAAGTCGATCTCGACCGGACCGGTCGCGGTCGAGCTGTTGGCCTGGCTGATCGCCGCGCGGAGCGTACCGCCGCCCGCGCTGTCGCCGTTACTGGTCACGAAGATCACGTTCGGAAGATCATCATGCGACCAGGCAACCGGCTGGAGAACAGTGGGCGTGGGGGTGTTCTTGGGGTTGTTCGATTTCTGGTCGCGGCAATCGGCGATAGCCTTCACGAGCGCTTGAAGCTTCACCTGGGTATCAGTGACTGCGTTCTGATAGGCCGTCTTGTCGTTTAATACCGTGGTCTCCTGGGCGACGATCGACTGGCCGGTGCCGACGATGTTGACGGCCAGGTTGACGATCGCCGTGAAGGGCCCAAGAAACTTGAACAGGCCGGGGTGTGAATCGAAGAACTGTTTGATGAACGGAACGCTCGCAAAGGACCCGTTCTTCAGGCCTGCCGCGGTCGCAAGCGAGCTGACATAGGTATTAAGGTCCCCAATGATCATGGTTTTGAAGTTCGTGGGCGGGCTCGGGCCGAGCTCAGTGCTAACCAAGCGTGAGACGCTGTCCAGCAGCGTGGCGGTAGCGGATGCGAAAGCGGATGCAAAGCTCGCTGCCTCCACCGAGATCTGCACCGCGCCCGCCGCTTGCTTGGCCTGCCCGACGACGGGGAGAAGGGCAAGACCAAGCAGGGCGATATCCCGTAACATGATATTGATGCCTTTACCTTCGATCAGGATCAGGTCGTTGTAGTCGCTGGCCCATTTGTCGGAGAGGTCAAGAAGCGTTCCGAGGCGAAGGCGAAGGGCGATGTCGGCATCAATCTCGGGCACACAGACGTTCGGGTCGTTCTCGGCAATGTTGAGAAACGGCTGCGCGAGGTTGTGCTCGTCGAGCGGAGTGATGGGCTCTGTAGTCGGGTTAAATTGTGTGAGCTGGTTCGTCACAAGAGAGCCGGAGATGGCGTTGACGCCGTTGAACAGCGCGTCGAAGGGATTGATGCTATCGACGCCCGAAGCGCTCAGGCTGACGTTAGGTCCGGCGACGGTTCCGGTTGCAGGTACCGTCACATTCTTAATGGCAGAGGGGAGATATCCGGTACTCTCGACCTGGATACCAAAGGTGCCTGCCGGCAAGACGGTGACGGAGTAGTCGCCGTTGTTGTCGGTGCTGGCCACGGTCAGCAGATTGCCTTGCGCATCGAAGACGAGCACACTCGCGCCGGTGATCGGCTGCCCCTTGGTGTCGGTAACCGTTCCCTGCAATAGGGTGGAAGTGACGGCGAGCTGCGGCGTTTTCAACCAGCGGCGCGGCTCCAATCACGACGTTCAAGAGCTCTTTCAGGGCGTGGGCGCCGGAGGGATCGGCGAAGAGCAAATCGTAGGTGCCGGGTGGCACATTCGATTCCTGAAAAGCGCCGTTCGAACCCGCCACGATCGTGGCGACGTCGAGCTTGGTACTGACTGAAAACAGGTCGACGGTCGCGCCTGAGATGCCGGTGCCGGTCGTCGCGTCTGTGACCGTGCCGGAGACCGTTGTACCGGCCGCCAGCTTGATACTCACGGGCGCTCCAGTCGCCGTAACGGTCACCTGCTCGATCATGGCGGGAAAGCCGGGCGCGTCGATGTACAACGAGTATGATCCCGCAACCAGGCTCGTGAGCGTGAAATCGCCGTTCGCGTCGGTCGACGCGGACGAGCCCAGCTCCGAATCGGCAAGCGGGCCGTTCACCAGCAGCACATTCGCTCCCGAAACGGGGTTGTTCGAGGGATCGACGACCGTGCCGGAGAGCTGTGCCGTACCCAGTTGCAGAGCTGGTACCGTGAGATTCGACGTACCGACGGTGATCGACCGTGCCGGCGCCAACCCCGTGGGGCCGCCGGTCGCGATGGTATAAGTGCCGGGAGCGACCGCCTCCAGCTCGTAGGCACCGTTCGAGTCGGTCTCGGTCGTGACGATCACGTTATTGCCTTGCTCGAGCGCGACCAAGGCGCCTGTGACCGGAGTCGCGCCGTCAGACGCAACGACCGTGCCGCTTACGATCGCGCCTGTCAATGAGAAGTTGAATGTCTGGTCAAGGTCGCTCGCGCTGATAACAACCTGCTGCCGGTCGATTCCGGGGGTCTGACCGACCGTCAGAAAATAGGTGTCGAGCGCCAGCGTGTCGAACTCGTAACCGCCATCGCTGCCGCTGATGGCGACCTGCTGATTTTCGTTCTGCTCGAGCAAGAAGAGCGGCACATTCGCGAGCGGGTTGCCGGAGCCGTCGGTGACCACTCCCTGGATCTCTCCCGCCGTTCCCAGTGTGTAAGAGCGTGACAAGATCTGCCCGGCCGTCAGCGTGAAGCTATCGGTCGCGCTTGCGAATCCGCTGGCGTCGACCTCGAGCTGAAACGTTCCAGCCGAAAGCCCCGAGAGCGTGGCCTGGCCGCTCGAATTGGTATCAGCCGAGGTCACGTAGTTGCCGTTTTGGGTGATTTCGACGTCGGCCGACGCAACCGGCGCCCCTGCCGCGCTCGTGACTGTCACCGCCATGTTGGCCCCGAGAGCAAGGGAAAGCGTCGTCGTCAAAGTGCTCCCCTCGGAGAGCGTGACGTTCGATTGACCCGTCGCGAAGCCCGACGCGGTGACGGTAACGCTGTAGCTACCCGGATGAAGATTGCCGATCGAGTAAGCGCCGGTTGCGTCTGTCGTCGCCGAGAAATCGGCGCCATTACTGTCAACAAGGACGATCGTCGCCTGGGCAACGACCGCGCCGCCGGGGCCTGTCACGGTGCCGTCGAGCGTCGCGGCATCGTCGAGCGTGAAATCGATGCCGCTTTCGCTCTGGTTATTCGCGAGCGTGATGCCGCTTTGCGTCTGCGAGTCGAAGCTCGAGCCGGAGGCCGTGACGGTGTACGTCCCCGCGGGTAGGCCGGCGAACTCGTACGTTCCATCGTCGGCTGTTGTCGCCGTGAAACTGACATCCTGGTCGCTTATCGCCGACACGGTGACCGACCCAAGGGGGGCATTTGTCCCTGAGTGGTCAACCGTGCCGGCAATGGTCGCGCCGGTCGAGACCGTGACGTTCACTCCGCTTGAAGACCCCGATGCGGGCACGACCACCTGAAGCGGGGTGGTCACGAGATAACCGCTTGCGCTGACGGTATAAGTCCCTGCGGGCATCGCCGGAAAAGCGAACGTTCCGTCGTCGAACGTGACAGCCGTATCGGCTTGAGACTGGTCTGACGAGACGATCGACAGCGTCACATTCGCGAGCGGGTTGGAGTTGTCATTCAGAAAGAGTCGGCCGGTAACCGCGCCATTGACGGTCAAACCGGCGTCGCGAAAGATCTTGGCGAAAACGTCCTGTGCGGAATAAAAACTGCCGTTGCCCTGACCGGAACCCTGCACGCCAAGTTCCGTGGCCGTTTGCGAGAGCAGCGCGACCAGCCCGCCCTCGGTCGCGCCGGCTTCATTCTCAAACTGCTGGAAGACCGGACTGAACTCCGCGGCGCTTGTTCCGGCGGGTTCAACCTGCGCTTCAAGCGAAGTAAAATCGATCGGGGTGGTGCTCGTCGAGAGCTCCTCGGAAAGACTCACGTTGAGCGTCATGTCACTGGCCGCCGACGGCTGCGCCTGGAACGTGATCTGCCCCTGCTCACCCGGTAACAACACGCCCGCCGGTCCGGTCGAACTGGCGGCCACCAGCAAGAGCGGATCGTCCGAATAGGGGTCCGATGCATCCAGCCTCAGGCCGGCCTGTCCGTTGCCGTCGAGCTCCAAAAGCGGCGCGACAATATCGGTGCCGCCCGTGTTGCTGTACGTGATCACGCCCTGGACGGCTCCGTCGCCTGAGGACGTGGCGTTTGGCAGCGACACCTGCGCCTGGAACTGCCCGACAGTGCCTGCCACCACCGAAAATGCGGCGGGAAGCGTGGCGCTCTCGCCGGCGACACTCACCTTGACGCTATACGTTCCGATCACCAGCGTCGATAAATTAAACGTCGCGTATGCCTCGGTCGATGACGTGACCAGAACCGAAACCGCGGCCTGTGCCGCGTTATTGCTGGCCACGAGGCTCGCCTGGAGCCCCGTTTGAAAGAAGCTGCCGAAGATCGGGACCGTCACGTCTCCGGCGTTGCTCCCAGTGGTCGCGCCGAAGCCGGTGAGCGCCAGCGCCGCCGGCTGGGCTGTTATCGTGAACGATGTTCCGGTGCCGGCCGCCGTCGTTCCCTGGACCAGAACGAAATACGCCGCGGCCTCGGGCGCAAAGAACTCGACCGTCTGTGTCGCCTGGCCGGCAATCGAGGCTGACTGGTCAAACGTGGTGGTATTGGGAATGCTACCAGCACTCTCGAAGACGGACGCGAATCCAGCGAGGCTGCTCGAAGCCGCCACCGTCACGTCTTCGCCCGCCGCCGGATTGATCTCGAAATAGAGATCTTGCCCGCTCTTGATGGTCCCGGACGCCGGCGTGCCCAGGGTCAGGGTTGTAACGCTCACCGGAATGGCTGCGCTCGAAGCAAGCGCGTTATTGCCGCGGTTGGTGTCGGGCACGCCGCCGCCGCTGTCGGCCTGGACGATCACGAAGTACTCGCCGGGCAGCAGCGTCGGAACCGCGCCGGTCACCGTCTCCTGGTAGGTGGCGCTCGCTCCCAGCGCGCCCGAGTGCGTCACCTGGCCGAGCAGTACGGCCGAGGAGCCGAGAGTCGCCGAGGTTGACAGGAAAACGGAATCGACCCAGCTCGAGACCGGCGTGGTCTGTGTGCCTTCATTCTTGACCGTGAAACTCACGCTCAGGTTTTGCCCGATCACGAGGCTCGATGGAAGGGCGCTGTTGATCGAGACCGGTGCCAAGTTGGTCTGGGTCGCCACCGCGGTTAGCGTCGCACCGGTCGAGCTCACGCCGGCCTGGAAAAACGCTGCGACCGTCTCGGGTAGATTGAAACTCGTGAAGCTGCCGGACTGGCTGGCATCGGTGAGCACCTTGAAGCTGTCACCCGGCGTTGGGCTGTAAGTGCCCGCCAGGTTGGCCTCGAGCGTGCCCGCCAGCGTGCCTGCCCCGCTCGCCGTCAGCTTTCCGAACTGCCCAGACCCTCGCGCACCGCCGAGTTGCACATTGAGCGTGCCTGCGGAAGTCTGGGTGAAGCTGCCCGTGACGGCCACCGTACTCGCGGATCCGATCTCGAGGGTGCCCGTGTTTGTTAAGCCCGCAGGCGCGCCCAGGTTGGCTCCCGACGTGATCGCGAGCGTGCCCGCGTTTGAATTGAGCGACGCGAGATTCGTGAAGGCTGACCCTGCGCCCGACAAGCTCACATCGGCCTGATTGGAAGTCAAGTTGCCTGGCTGGGACAGGGTGAGTGATGCGCCGCCGGAAACCACCCAGTCGCCGCCGGTGAGTGCCCCACCTGCGGCCTCGACGACGTTGCCCGATTGCGTGAGCGTGCCGGCATCAACCTCGAACGTGCCCGTGTTGTCCAGATCCCACGCCATCGATGTGCTACTATTTCCGCCAGACTTCTTGAACGACCCGGCGTTGACCAGCACGGGGTTTGCGCCGGCGCCGGAGGCATTCGTGCCCAGCGTGGCGTCAATCTCGAGGTTGTAGACCCCACCGGCTTCGTTCAAGAGAGTCGTGTCGGGATCGAGCGAGAGCTCTCCGCCAGATTCGATGATCGTTCCGGCGTTGTCGAGGAGGCCAGGGCCGAATGCCTCGTTACCGCTGCGGGAGAGGTTGATCGTTCCCTGATTGATCAACCCGCCGTTATTCACGATCGTGCCGCCCTCCCACTGAAAGAGGCTTCCGGGGAAGTCGAACGTCGCGCCGGAGGCGCCGGTGCTCAGAAAACCGCTGGCGAACAAGATCGTGCCTGCGCCCGAGCCGGTGAACGTCCCCTCGAGAGTGTTGCTGAGATTGGGGCTGCTCAGATCGAGCACTGACCCTTCCGCGACGGAGAAGGATGCACCCTCGGCACCGGTTCCGGCTGCGCCGCTGTTCGGAATCGCCAGTGTGCCGCTCTCGACATCGACTATGCCGTCTGCGTGCTCGAAAGTGACGCCGCTGATTGCGGCCGTGCCCGATCCGGCTGTCTTTTGAAACGTGCCGAAGTTCAGGATCTCTGGCGCATTACCCGCTCCGGGAATCGCGGTCACTCCAGCATCGGACTGCAAGTCGTAGATCCCGAGGGCCTCGTTCTCGAGCGTCCTATCCGCCTCGATACCGAGGTTGCCCACCCCGGTCTGAGTGATCGTGCCGGAATTGGTCAGGTTGACGGCGTCGATGAGCGGGCTGGTCGCTGACGTTCCCGCGAGGGTTAGCGTGCCGGTGTTCGTCACGCTCCCCGTCCCATCGAGCACGCCACCAGACCACGTACTCGCCCCCGCCAGCGTCGTCGCGGCGTCGGTTGTAAACGTGCCTCCGCTCGGATTGAAGTTGCCGGAAACCGTCGAGGCACCCGCAACGGTCAGCGACCCGGCAGTCACGTCAAGTACGGTCCCGCTCGCGGTGGTCAACGTCTCGGCGCGTATCCGCGCTGCTCACCGTGACCGTGACACCCGTCTGGTTGATGGACACTTGGTCAGACGCAGTGGGCACCTTGGGCTGGCCGGTCGTCGTATCCAGCCAGTTGGCGGCGACGTTCCAGTTGCCGCTAGTCGCCTCGTTCCAGACCACGGAGTCCAGAACCACGCGCTGCTCAAGGCCCTCCACGGCCGGACGGAAAAGCCGCCTGGCAAGGTTCTTTGACAGGTCGAGAAGGGGCTGTTTTCTCTTGGCGACACAGCCGGCGGGCGCGCACAACGGCCTCGAACGAGATCGGCGCGAAGGCATCAGGGCGACTCCACGATCTGGAAGATCCAGGATCTCTAAGTGGACACTCTTCTCGCGTGATGCGTGCTCCGCGTCTCGTCTTCAAGCGCATGCGCAGGACTGGCTTTGAATGCTATGGCTCGCACGCGAGCACGCACGCTCCAACAATAAATAGCCAGGTGACCGATCGACCTTTCGGCGGCGTTCAAAAAAAATGGCGTTCCATCGCTCCGCAACGCCGGTCGATGTGGCGTAGCGCCGCGAGCTCGGGCGCGCTGTGCCCACCCCACCTTGCTTCCGGTTCGCTCCTACTTCCCGGTTGTCGGCGGCCGGTTCACCTCGGCCAGGAACGCCTGGAAATCGGCTCGCCCGCGCAGTGACTCGAGGTCGCGGTCGTCGGCCAGGAGATAGCGGGTGCTCGGTTTCGAAAAATACTCGCGAGAATGGGATGCTCTCAGCCATTCCAGGGCGTGCTCGGCGAACATCTCCACGAGCTCATGGCGTTTCACTGCCGCGAGCGAGCGGTCGCTGTTGGCGACTGCGGCAAGTAATGCCGCGCACTGCGCCGCACTGTACAGGTTTGAGTCGGAGCCCGAAGCGTTCTTCGCCATCGCCGCGACGGCGCGATCAGCTTGATCGTAGTCGCCTTGTTGCCCGAGGTGCATGGCCGATAAGAAAGGTTCCACCTCCCTGTGCCCGGCCTTCTCCTGATCTGCGAGCGCTTCGCGAAATTGAGCAAGTAGCCGGTGAATCTCTGCTCGGTGCACATAGAAGCTCTGCAACCGAGCCACGTCGTCTTTCCCGGCAACGTTCCGCGCCTTTTGATCGTTGATCGCCGCCGTGTAGTGATCGCGAATGGCGTAAAGCGCTTTCTCGCCGAACCAATCGCGAAGATCGCGGAGGATGTTGTTGAAATAGAACAGGTACTCGCCGATGCCGGGATATTGAGACAACAGCTCCTGCTCGATCTTCAGGGCTTGCAGCAGCAGCACGCGAGCTCGTTCCGTCTCGTGCAGCTCGTGGTAATGGAGCGACGCCAGACTGTAGATAACATCCGCGACGAGATGGCGGTTGTAGGCGTTTGCGGGATGGGCGCGCTCCACGTCTTCACAAACCCGAAGCGCCTTCTCGAGGTTTGACCGGGCCGATTCCGGCTGACCCAGCCGCCGATACGACTCCCCGAGCTCGCTAAACGAATCGGCCAGATAGAACGTGTACTCGGGATTCTCAGCGTGCCGCCTTCGCGAGCGGCTCGAGGATCGCTATCGCCGCCATCGCGGCCGCTCGATGCTCTTGGGGACGGTCGGTGTGAGCATAAAGCTTGGCCAGTTGGAGCACGACCAGTGCGCGCTGGAACTGCACCGTGGGTTGTTCCTTGAAGCTCGTGGGCAGCCGGTCGTCAATCTCGCGCACCGCGAGCAGTGCGCCTCGGGCACGTTCACGATCACCATCGACGAAAAGATAGAGATTGCCCAGGATGCGCAATGCTCGGGCCTGGCCATGCTGGTACGCAGGTTCGTCCGGATGGTCGCGTGCCAACTGTTCGTAGATGAGTCCGGCGCGCTTGAGCGAGGCCGCTGCCTGTAAGGATGATCCGGCTCCCCGTCGAAGGCTCTCGCCTTGCCTCAGGGCGCTCTCCGCCAGCTCCTTCTGATATTCGGAGTTCGCGGGATAATCGTGATGCAGGCGCTCGAACACCGCCCCCATCTTCTGATAATGCTCGAACGCCTTGGGAGCCGAATCGAGCACAGAAGTGATCTGGCCGAGCCGCTCGTGCGCGCGCCCAGCTCGGCTTGAAGTTCCGGGTCGTTGGGTTCTTGCTGCACGAACCGCTCATAAAAATCTCTGGCGGTGCGCAAGAGATCGCGGCGCAGCGGCTCAAGGTTCTGCGCCTTGAGCTCGCTGTTCTCGCTCACTTGCGTCAAGTAAGTATCGACGGCTTCGCGCACTTGCTGGAAATTGCGCTGGGCACGGTCGCGCTCCAGTTCCGCGCACTGCCGCTGGCGCACGGCCTCGGCCCAGTTCCAGGATATGCCGGTGACACCGCCGATCACCACCACCGTCAAGGCAAGCACGAGCCCCGCAACCAGAGGCCGGCGCCGGCACCAGCTCAAGCTTCGCTCGAGCCGGCCCACCGGCCGGGCGTGGATCGGCTCGCCGCGCAGCCAGCGGCGTAGCTCCGCGGCGAGGTCGTGCGCGCTCTGGTATCGCCGAGCCGGTTCCTTGGCCATCGCCTTGAGGCAGATTGTTTCCAGGTCGCGGGGCACTTTGTCGTTGAGCCGCCGCGGTGGAAGGGGTTCCTCGGCGAGCACCTGCTGAAAGACCATGTGCGGCGCGCCGTGAAAGGGCACCGTTCCCGTGAGCGCTTCGTAAAGTGTGACGCCCAGGCTGTAAATGTCGCACCGGGAATCAAGGTCCTTGCCCCCGCGCACCTGTTCCGGGCTCATGTGCGTCGGGGTGCCGGCAACGGTGCTTTCCTGAGTCAAACCGCTACTTTGCTCTGCGGATCGTGCCAGGCCGAAATCCGTGATCTTGGCACGGCCCGAAACGGCGTCGACGAGAATGTTGCTCGGCTTGATATCGCGATGGATCAGTCCCGCGGCGTGGGCCGTCTCGAGGCCGTCGGCCACCTCCGCCACGATCGCTGCTGCTCGCTTGGGATCGAGCCGGCCTTGCTCTTTGATCAAGGCCGCGAGCGTGCCCCCCGCGACATACTCCATCACCAGATAAGGCGCATCATCCGGCGGATTCACGACCGCATGGAGCGTGACCACGTTGTCGTGGCGCAGCTTCGCCACCGCCTGGGCTTCGTGCACCAGACGCGCACGTGCCTTGGGCTCGATCTCCAGCGACCGCAAAACCTTGAGCGCCACGGTCCGGCGCAGCAGCTCGTCGTACGCGCGCAGGACGACTCCCATCCCGCCGCGGCCGATCTCTGCCTCGACACGATATTGACCCAGGACGCGACCGGCGTGCCAGTGACTTTCCCGCTTACCGATCCTTTCGTGCGTTGGAGGGCCGCCATCGGCTGACCCGAGCTCGGTCAGGAGTTGCTTGAGCACCGAATCTTCCGCCAGCTCGGTGGGAAGCGCCACTGCGCGTTCCACCCAGCGCTTGAGCTCGGGATTATCTGACATTCGATCGAGGGCCGACCGGCAATCCGGGCAGACGGAAACGTGGGCCTCGACGGCCGCACCGTCTGGAGAATGACCGTTCAGAAATTGTTCGAGCGCTTCCGAGGAAAGACAGGTCATGGTCTCATATGCGCCACTGGGAAATCTTCCGCCAGCGTGAGCACCTCTTCTTCGAGCCGCTTCAAGACTTTCGACTTGGCGACGTAGACCGCTTCGAGAGACACGCCAAGTGCCGACGCAGTCTGGGCCGCGGTTCGATTTTCGAGCCAGACACCGGCAAACGCGTTCCACGTTGCCGGACCGAATAAGGGACGAACTCTCTCGAGCGCAGCCCGAAGGATCTGCGCATTGAACTCGGCACTCCAATCGGAGTCAGCCTCAATCACCCTCGGGTTGTTGATCGCTTCGGGCGTATCGCTGCCACCGCCGCCTTCCGTTCCCAGATTTCTCTTTGTCAAATGGCGGTTCACCTTTCGGCGCGTGATGGTTCCCAGCCAGTCGCGGAAGCGGCCGCGCTCGGGAGCATAGCGGAACGAACGCATCGACCGCGCCACCTGGGCCATCACCTCCTGGGTCACATCCGCGGCGTCGGCATCTTGCAGTCCGCGCAGCCGACAGTACCTGAGCACCGGCGGGGTGTACAGCTCCACAAACGACCTCCACGACTCAGCGTCCTGGGGATCACGAATGCGTACGAGCAAACTAGGGCGTGTGTGCAACGAGGAGGCGTCGTTATCCATAGGTATATAGCGTGCCTCGATGGGAACCTTTCCAGATTCTCCGACAACGGCGGCCAAGTCGCAAATACTTCTCGCGCAGAAACCCTCTCGGCTCGTTATAATCCCGTTCAGTGTCAGCCCGCCAAGCTGCCTCATGGCGCAGGAGGTTCACCATGAATTTCGGCACGATGGATCGATCACGCTCCGGCTTCGGAGCACAAAGCACGTCGCCACAAACAGCCGGCAAGAGACGCCGTCGGCCCGCATTCGAGTGCCTCGAGTCGCGCGAGTTGCTTTCGGGGATCGTCGAATACCCTGTGCCGAGCCCCGGCTGCCTGCCGACTCAGATTACGCTGGGGCCCGACGGCAACCTCTGGTTCACCGAGGGGCTCGGGAACGAGCTCGGGATCATCAACCCGGAAACGCACGTTGTCAGTGATGTCACACTTCCAGGCAATTACATCTTGGCCAACGGGATCACGACGGGGCCCGACGGCAATCTTTGGTTCACCGACATGATTTCTTCTGATGGCGTCTGGAGCGGCGCAATCGGGACGATCAATCCGGTGACCCATGCGATCACCGAGTTCTTGGACCCGGTCGCCGGCGCCGTCCCCACCGGAATCACTTCGGGTCCCGACGGCAACCTCTGGTTCACTGACTGGGGGAGCAACAGGATCGGGATCATCAACCCGACCACGGGTGCCATCACGCAGTTCACCATTCCAGGCGCGTCGAGCGGGCCGGCGGGGATCACCACCGGGCCCGACGGCAATATCTGGGTGGCGCTCGGCTTTACCAACTCAATCGCGATGATCAACCCCACGACACGCGCCGTCACCGAATTCGCGCTGCCGGCGCCTGCCGCCGGGCCCGCCCAGATCGCGGTTGGTCCCGACGGCAACCTCTGGTGCAGCGAAATCTTTGCATCTCAGATCGTGATGATCAACCCGACAACCCATGTCATCACCGAGATTCCCACACCGGCCCCGGTGGGCGGGATCACCGCGGGGCCCGGTGGCGACATCTGGCTCTCGATGGTTAATCCCGCCGCGATCGGCATGATGAATCCCTCGACGTTCGCCATGACCACATTCCCGGTCAACCACCCCGCGAATGGTACCGGAGCGTTGCCCCAAGGAATCACCGCTGGTCCCGACGGCAACGTCTGGTTCGCGGACACGAACGGCTATGGAATCGGCGTCCTGGACCCACCGGTCTCCCCCGTCACCCTCGGCGATCCGTTCGGATTCACGCTTTCCGTCAAGCCCAGCCCGGCCGTCGCCGCGGCCGACTCAGGCGGTAGCGTTACGTTCGCGCTGGCCGATGCCCCTGGAGGCGATACCCTCACCGTGTCGACCGGGTTGGGAGTATCGACGTATTCCGGACTGACGCTCAAAAAGCACGGCGGCTCGTACCGGCTCGTCACCAATTCCGTCGGCCTGGCCAGGGCGACCGTCAGGCAAGCGAGCGTCATGAAGGCGCAACCGATGCTCATCGAGACGGTGCTGACCGCCGGCACCGGCAAGACCAAGCACGTGATCGGCGTCGAGATTGCCTTCAATCGATCACTCGATCGGACCCTGGCCAAAGTCATCGCGGCCCGTACCACGCACTCCGTCGGCCAGCCGGTGAATCTCCGCGTCAACTCCAGGTACTCGAGCGCCAGCACACTTGCGAATCTCGCCGGCCACGCCAGACTCGCCCCGGGCGGGCTGATCGTTGTCTTCGCCAAAGCATAGCGATGATTCCCGCCAATCCTGCTGAGGAGAACACTCTCCGATGGAGCACGCCATCGAGGATGAACACGATCCGATCAGAACAGAGAGATTGGTTGAAGGCAATCGGAAGATTGGTTTTTGAGTTGAGACAGCGATAAAGACCGATCCGGTTCATCATCCGCGCCATTCCACTTGTCGATGTGACACTTCAATGCGTTGTGCGTTCGTTGCTGCGGCGACTGCATTTGCAACCTGTTTGTCACGATGCTCGAGCGACTTGGCGTGGAAACAGACAGGTTCGGGTCGAGCACCGGCACGCTTACGGGTCTGGACCCCGCATCACCAATCCCGCCCGTGACCCGTTGAATGACAGAGGCCGCTCGGCCCTTTGCGGCGAGCTCGCGAAGAAAAACGCATGGCGCGAACGCGACAGAATAGCCGGACCACCTCCCTTGTGTTCACGTTGAACTGGCGATCGAGGTCGTTCGTGACGCCACAAGGCACCCTGCCCCGATCAAACTGCCGATGCCAACCACGCCATATGCTAAACGGATGATCAGAAAGTCTGCCGGCCTAAAAGTTGCCAGAATTCCAAAGACGCAGAACGCGGAAACCACGAGCAGGAAAACGGATCCAACGATGCGACAATGCCCTGGCGCCTGCGGTCCGCGAGTCAGTGCGGCCACGAGGCCGACGGCCAGCACGAAGGCGAAGATTCCAGCGCCGAACATGATGGGATCCATGGCCTTACTCCAAAAGGGCCTACGTGGGAGACTCCATTCCCCACCTCCTTATGAGCATTCGCTCTGAAGGTGTGCCATCACCGCTCGAGAATTCTGGAAAATCGCTTTCGCAAAAGCTATCCTCAGAGCATTTGTGATCTGGAGATGCCCAGAGGCTGCGCCATGCATTTACCCTTCCACAGAAAGTTCGACGAGGTTTTTCGTGGCGGGCGATCGACCTGGCTCAAGGCCGGGTGCGGCGTTATCGTTGCGGTCTACATCACCGGCTCGGTATTCCTCCGGCAAGAAAAAGGCGCAGATCGCGCGACGTACTGGAGAGTGGGGATCATCGGGGTTGTGTTCGCGGCGGTCGCCGGCGGACTGATCGCGCTGGTGCTTCAGATGAAAGATCGCGTCAAACAAAAGATCACCAGAGGCGAACGGGTCAATCCGTTCGCGCGTGCCTATCTCGGCTGGGGCATCTGGTCTCTTTTGCTGTGGTGTCCAACGATCTTTTTCCTGGGCATTGCGACGATCTGTTCCATCGCTGTCGTTGGGAGCATCCTGAAGCATTGATTGGCCGACGGGCGGTCAGGAGTCCGGCATCTTCGCGGAGGGGACGGCAATGACTCGGCTCAGCGCCGCCTTGCCCGACTCGAGCGACCTGGGGATACCGATCATCGGCGAGCTTCTGGGCGACCGAGCGATGCCCTGCGAGAGGATGACCCGCGATAAACTTCGCAAGTCGCTCTCGCACGAAGAAGCTCTCCTGAACGGCGAGACGTTCGATCACCGAGGTCTGATCGGGGGCCAGTAGGGCAATAAAGAGACAGAGCAAGAACTCGGCATCGTCGTCGTCGCGGCTCATCAGGTCGGTGAGAGTTCGGACGACGCCCGGCTGGTCATCGTGTGGCTCGATGGGTTCACGAGGCAGTTCGTCGATGTCGAGGCCCTGCTCCAAGGCGGCAATCACGCCTCGCTTGAAGCTCTCAAGGTCACGAAACTCGATCTCCGGCTCGGTGTCGTGGCTGAAGTGGATGACCATGCCCTGAGCGATGCCCCGACTGATATAGCAGTAGGGGTTCGAGTCGTTGGCATCATCGAGGGCAATCAGTCCCAGGTCTCGGCCGACCGGGCTTAGCTGAAGGGCGATCGAGTACCGGCGAGATTCATCGATCGTGAGCGGGTTGATACGCAGGTCAGGGTCACGAAGGGTCGGTGCATCGCGAAAGAAAGCGCGGATTTCCTCGGGAACAGACTCGATCGGATCAAGTTTCCTATTCACTCCGGCATCCCCCGCCGCCTGACTCCCATGATCAGCGGCCCGCCGGCGGCGGATTCGCTGCATCGCATTGTTAGCCACCGCGCCTTCTCTGTCGAGTGTTCCTTGCCCGGTAGGCTGGCACGACATGCTGGGAGAGCCCCTTCGACCTCAATTCAGCCCCGATCTCGCCGAGCCAGGCCTCCACGAGCGACTGCCGATCAAGGCCCTGCAACGGGCCTGGGTGGGATCGCGAAAGGCCCGTGGGCACATGCGTGAGGTGCATGAAGTCGCCGCCGTGCGACGCCCGGCCTCGATCGAACCGGAGGTCCTCCTCACGCAACATGCACGCCTCCATAGATCAGCGGACGCCGACAGGTTGGTCCGCTGGAACCGAAGGTTACGCGCCGTCTTCGCCGAATTTGCGCCTCAGCATATCTTCGATCGTGTCTGGATCGAGTTCAAGGACCGCTTCAGCTATTGTCGCGAAGCCCTTGGAGGCCGCCAGCGCGGACAACGCGGCGCCGCAATACCATTGGTCCCAGTCCGCGGCTGCCGCGCGTGCCACAAGTTCAGGAACCCGGCCCAAGGCCGCGAAATAATCCGCCTGCAGCTCGGCCGGAATCTCGGGGCCGTGCCCCTTTATGCGAGCGATCTCGATGCAGGCCAACATCTGGAACAAGGACCAAGGTGCTCGTTCCGGGCGCCAGCGATGGCGCTCGCGATGTGGGGAACGGCCGCATACGAAGCGGCGTAGACGTCGCCTTGATGGCATAGGGCGCTCCAAAGCGAGAAATAAGGCTCCGCCTCGTGTCCCTCGTCGGGAGGCAGGGCCTGCAAGTCTGCGAGCAGCGCCGGGATGCGAGACGACGAGCCATAGGCGCTAGCCAACTCGGACCATCTTGGGCTGTCGAGTGGAAGCATTTTGCCTCCTCCGCTTAACGCCGAGGTTAGGCGTCAACTCCGCCGACACCATTCCTCGACCACACGGCGGATCTCGCCATAGCCCCCGCCGGACCGCAACAAGGGGCGTTCATGATAGGCGCCGCGCAGCACATCTTGGGCCTCGGGCGGCAATTTGTCGAGTAGGGTCTCAGCATCCTCGGTGGCGAGTTGCTCAAGGACTTGCCCCCAGAGTTCCCCCGCGTCGCCAAGCAGTCGGGCTTCGGTAATCACGCCGGTGAGCCATGCGGCGTTCTCGGAATCGGCCCCGACGTCGAATCGCACAAACATCGGGATTGGCTCTCCGGCGCCCAGCGCCAAAGCTCAGCGGACTGCCCGCCGAAGAGCGACGATGACTCTACGAAAAACGCCCGCGGCCGCCGAGCCCGCTCTGGCGCGATGTCCGGCGGGCCTCTGTCCGAGGCCGAGCATTGCAGCAAAGTCATCGAAGTCGACCGCGCCTTGCACCCATTCGTTGCCGTGACCATACGGCCCCCAGCGTAGGCGAAGCACCGGCGGGTTGGAAGCGTTGCCGCCGAAATCCAGAACCACCGGCGAGTCGGAGCCGAGACCGAAGTCGGCGATGACGAGCGCCTTTCGGGCACCATCTGTTGCAGCGCCACCGAATCGCTCCCAGAAGTCGCCCGCACCGCCTGCAGCCCGCTCCTGGGCGATGGTCGCGAAAGGCGGGGGTTCAAGACAGATGAGCGACTGCTCCTCTGCAAACCGCCGCACTCGATCCGCGGGGACAATCGGGCGAAGCTGCTGCTCGGTCATGGAAGGCCCCTCGGCCGAAGGCCAGACGCCTGTGGCGATGAGGCGTATCAATCCTGCCGGGAGGACGAACACGTGGTGATCTCCGGTCCGCCTGACGCCATCGATCAGCGGTCCGCCGCAGGCGGATCCGCTGTAACCGAACGTTAGGTCGGGCTATGGCCGTGGATGAGCGACCGCAGCGCCTCGTTGACGGATTCATCCGTCGGGAACGCAGCGCGGACGTCGGGGGCGAGCAGGGCGAAGTTCGTCCCGGCGCGGAAACGCTCCAAACGTTTGCCGCGAACACCTCCTTTGAGAACAGAGGCATCGTATTCGGGGCGCAGGTCGTCCTCGTCGGGTCCGGTGTCACGAGCCTTTTTCAAAGAGCCTCTTCTCCTTGCGCGTCGCCTGGCGGGCGCTGATGATGCGAATGCGCGTGTCGCGATCGGTATGTGACACCACGAGCAGATGGCCTTCGCTCGAATGCCCGAATGTAAAGAAACGGTCCTCATCTTCGGATTGAGGGATCGGAATATGTGATGGCCAATAGGTCGCCGAAGACCGTCGCCGGCTCCGCGAAGGCGACGCTGTGATTGGCAAGATTTGCCTTGGCCTTCTCGGGATCCCACTCGAATTCCATCGAATCAGCGTAGCCTAGTCCGTTCGACCGGGCAAGGGCGGCTCTCAGCAGAGATTCGGTCAGCGGAACAGGACGATTCAGCGGACCGGACTGCTTCACTGCGGTATCCGCGCCGCCTGACGCCCAAGGTCAGTGGTGCGCCGCAGGCAGGTCCGCTGGAACCGCCTGTCAGGTCACGGTTGCCGCCAATTCCTCGGCCTCGAAGTCGCCGAGCCAGATCGTGATGCCATCTGGACCGCTGGACTCCACCACGTAACGATCGGGCAGGCCGGGTGCTCGCAAAACCTCGACGATAGTGCCCACGTCGCCGATCCTGGGAGGTCGCTGGCTGATGCGCCAGCCGTCGTACAATTTGGGCGATCGGAGTAAGCATCGGATATGGACCATGTCGTATTGCCGGAGGGCCAAGCCTTACTCCCGGGCGGCCTACCGCCCCGGATCAGCGGCCCGCGCAGCGGGTCCGCTGGATCGTATCGTTAGATGCTTCTCGCGAGCCCGAGGGCTCCGGCCAGCGCTGGGGCTAGAAACCTAAACCCGCCCATCGGGAACAGTGACAAGCCGCCTGGATCGTAGTCGGTCTCCCAGCCCAGGTCCGACCACACGACGTGGTCGCCGTCGCGGCTGACGGCGCACGAGACGCAGCCGCAGCCCAGGTCGCCGCACTCCGGGCAGACCAGCAACTCGCATCGGCCCGACGGCAGGACCGCCGGCCCGGCGCCCACCAAGCGTTCCGCGTAGGCACGGACGTAGCCAGCGGGCATCCAGCCGAGGGGCGAGGCCAAATCGAACTCCGACTTGGCGGACCGCTCGACGTGGTCGAGGAGGGGCGTGCCGTCGATGACGAGGTCGCCGGCAACCAGAAGGGGCCGGCGGCGTAGAGCGCGGGATACGATGGCCAGCGTGTTCAGTCGCATCGGTCCTCCGCCGGCTTGCACCCAGCGTCAGCGGGCCGCCGCAGGCGGGTCCGCAACATTGCGACGTCAGGCGTCGGCGTCCGGCTCGATCAATCAGTTGTTGTAATCGAAGAATCTGTGCCCAGACACACGATGACCAGCCCGCAACTCAGTGAGCGACCACAGGTGCGAACAATGTTCGTGCATTGCAACCCCGCTGAATCGACCGAGCAGATCAATCACGAACGCGGACGTTTGCTCGACGCCCGCGTGCCTGCCCGATACATCGGCGATCACCTCGACTGCCGGCTCGCCGCCGATGACGAAAAGGACGCATCCGAGCGCCTCGATCGTGCGGACCAGGTCGATCCGCTTCACGGGACCACTAGCTCATCGACTTTGCGGATGCCAGGTAGTTCGCCGCTCGTCAGATCCCGGTACAGGTCGACTAGATGGTCCTTCAGATCGTCCAGGGAGTCGCCCTGGGTCCAGTAGTCGGGATAGTCGAGCAAGTACCCGAGGAACGCATTCCCGTCTTGCCAGTGGACGAACTTTATGGTCTGCATGCGGAACCTCCCGGACCGGCGCGCCACGACTGGATTTTACCTCGAAGTGGCGCACCCCGGCAATTAGCTCCATGGATCGCCTCGTCAGGCCCAGTACGGGGTCTCGGCGACTACTTGGTATTCGTCCTCATAGACTATTCTACCCGGCTTCTCGGAGGTAACCATCCGGACGGCAATCCCGTGCTCCCTCAAGATGGCGACGATGTCCCAAGTGCGCTGGATCGGCGCCTTGGCCTCCGCGCAGAACCAGGCGACCGCATCCGGCGTCCACTCGCCGGTGCGGAGCTTCATCTCGAACGGCGGGCAGGGTAGATGCTCGTTGAACCAGTCATAGATCGCATCCAGCCGCGCCGACTCGTATTCGTAGAGTTCCCCTTCGTCGCCAAGCAGGCGCGCTTCGGCGACTACGCCGGTGAGCCAAGCGGCGTTCTCAAAATCCGCCCCGACGACGAATCGCACAAACATCGACGCAACCTAAACAACCGGAGCCCGGCCGCGGCCCATGATCAACGAAACCACGAACAGCACCAGGAAAATGAACAGCAACACCTTGGCGATATATTGGAAATCACCGGCGAGCCCACCAAAGCCGAGCACGCCGGCGATCAGTGCCAGGATCGCGAAAAGCAACGCATAACGGAGCATGATCCCCCCCGCTCTCGGTTGGTGGTTACTTGCCCATCTGCTTTATCTTGGCGCCGGCATCTTGAACTTTCTGCCCGACGTCCTTCGACACCTTGCTCGCCTTTTCAGCGGCCTTGTCCGTCGCTTGTTTGGCCTTCTCAGCCGTTTGGTTGATCGCTTCCTTCACTTTGTCTTTGGTCGTTGCCATGATGCGCTCCCGTCTCTCGGAAAGGTGACTTCAAATGGTTCAGATCCGACCACAGTTATTCAAGCAAACCCGATGCCACTCGGAATCGTCGGGCTCACCCTCGACTCGCGATTCTAAAATTGACTCTGACCGGCCGACTGCTGAATCTGGATCACGACGAACTCGGCTGCAACGAGCGGAGCAAAGCCCACCACAATACTCACGATCCCCTGGGCGATGCTGGACGGAGTGTTATTTTCCGAGTCGCATTTCACGAAGTAAGCCTGCTGGGGTGTCGTCCCCTCGAACGCTCCTTGACGAAACAGCCCTTGCATGAACGAGCTGACGCTGAGCCTGATTTGCCCCCAGAGCGCCTCGTCATTCGGTTCAAACACCGCCCACCTGGTGCCCTCGACCAAGCTCGATTCCAGAAACAGCGCCAGCCGCCTGATGGGAACATACTTCCATTGCGAGTCCGATTGATCATTCCCTTGCAGCGTTCGAGCACCCCAGACCACGTTGCCACTGACCTCGAGCTGACGCAGGCAGTTGACCGCCTGCGCGTTCAGACTGTCGACCTGCAGGTCGGTCAGGTTGTACTGGAGGCCCGACGTGCTCGAGAGACTCGCGTTGGAGCCCGCCGGCGCCTTCCATACTCCCCGAGCGGTATCGCTCGAGGCGTAAATGCCCGCGACGAAGCCGCACGGCGGGAAGTACCGCAGGCTGTTGCCGGCCAGTGGATCGGCCGCCTGTACCCACGGATAATAATATGCGGAATTTATGGAATATTGGCCGGTCAAGCTGCCGGCATCATTGCCGACCGGCCCCGAATCGATCACGCTCGCAGGCGTCGAGTTCGAGGGCGCCGGCAAGTTGGTGGAACCGAGTCCGTCAACGATGTAGAAGGCCCGGCGATCATGGCAGTATTTTTGCAGGTCCTGGATCACAGCGGCTTCCGTCTCACCGGGCACGCAGAGCAAGTTGAAGATCTTCACCGTGTCGAGCAGGTGGACGCCGCCAGAACCGCTGCCGTCGGCGTTAAGGGCCGTCCGGAACGCCCCCCCCTTTTCGGTTTCCAGCGTTGGGTCCAGCACGGCTCCGTCCGTGCCGCCTCCCTGGGAAACAAGACGGACGATATACGCTTGCCCGCCCCCGTTGCTGAAAAACTGCGACACGGAGTAACCCAGCAAGCTGCGAGAATCCAGTCCTCCAAACTGGCGAGCGTAGTCCGTCCAGCTCTGCACCAGAACGGCCTCGCTCGTCGGACCCTCAGGCGCCCAGCCGACAAACGCGGCAATCGACGTCGCCACGCCGGTGACGGTGTGGTCGCCGCGCGGAGGCTCCTCGATATCGACGCCATGGTTTGTAACAGGGGGCATCGCAGCATACCTTTCAACGGCGATCTCGGCTCTGGCACAACGGCCGCGCAGGTAGCACAATATGCGGGTCCGGCCAAGTCGCTCAAGCTACCAAGGCGGTCAGTGAAATTGAAGCGGAAGAAATGATCGGCGTTCAACTCTGTTAAGGATCATCAAAGTGCCGACAGCAAGACCGAAGGCGAGATCGGTGATCGAGGGGATTCTCCTCCTCATCCTGACGCTTACGCTCGCGCCGGGGCCATCACCTGCTCAAGCACGGCCGCAAGTTCCCCCGGCCCCCGGAACTCGGGAAAGAGCCGAGCACGCTCCGGACGCGTCGTTACCCAAAACCCCAGCGGGCCACCCGCTCGATCCCCTCGAGCCCGATGAGATCCGCCGGGCCGTCGACATCGTGCCGCCGCGAGAAAAAGCTCGCGGACAGCTTCCGTTTTGTCACCGTCACGCTCAACGAGCCCGCCAAGGCTGCCCTCCTTAGTCCCGAAGCGGGCGTCTTCATTCCCCGCGAAGTTTTCATGGTCTTGCTCGACAACGCCACCGGCCGGGGATACGAGGCCGTGGTGGATTTCGCCAAACAGTCGGTCACGCGGTTTGATGCGCTCCCGCCGGGGATACAGCCGTCGATCACGCTCGATGAATTCGTGGAATGCGAAGAGGCCGCCCGGAAATCGCCCGCGTTTCAGGAAGCACTCAAGAAGCGCGGGATCACGGACTTGAGCCTTGTCATGGTGGATGCCTGGTCGGCGGGCCATTACGGAAATGAGCCGGCCGAGGATCGAGGCAAGAGGCTCGTCCGCTCACTCTCCTGGGTCAAGTCAGACCCGCTCGATAACGGCTACGCGCGGCCCATCGAGGGTGTGGTCACGGTCATCGACCTGAACCGCATGGAAGTCGTTCGGGTCGAGGACTTTGGTGTCGTTCCGCTTCCTCCCAAGGCCGGTAACTGGGTCCGCTCGGCGTTTCCGAATCCCCGGGCCGACTTGAAGCCGCTCGACGTAACGCAATCCCAGGGGCCGAGCTTCACCGTTAACGGCCACGAAGTGCGGTGGCAAAAGTGGGCGTTTCGCGTCGGATTCAACCCGCGAGAGGGCCTGGTGCTCCACACGGTTGCGTATGACAACCGCCCGATCTTGCACCGAGGCTCGATCGCCGAGATGATCGTTCCTTATGGCGACCCTCGCGAGTCGTCGTACCGTAAAAACGCATTCGACCTGGGAGAATATGGTGTCGGCATGATGGCCAATTCGCTCGCGCTGGGATGCGACTGCCTGGGAACAATCCACTATTTCGATGGCCATATGGCCGACGGCAAAGGGCGTGTCATCACGATCAAGAATGCCGTTTGCCTGCACGAAGAAGATTTCGGCATGCTCTGGAAACATACGGACTGGCGCACCAACCAGTCCGAAGTGCGTCGCTCGCGGCGGCTGGCCGTTTCCATGATCGCCACGGTGGGCAACTATGACTACGGGTTCTACTGGTACTTCTACCAGGACGGCACGATCCAACTGGAGGTCAAGCTCACCGGGATTGTGAACACCATGGCTCTCAAGCCCGGCGAGTCGCCTCGGTTTGGAACGGAGGTCGCGCCGCGATTAATGGCGCCAAACCATCAGCACTTCTTTGGCGCGCGATTGGACCTGGATATCGACGGCCGGGAAAACACGGCCGTCGAAGTCAACACCGTGAGCGTTCCTGCCGGAGAGGAAAATCCGCACGGCAACGCGTTCTATGCGCAGGCGACCCCGCTCGCGACCGAGGCCGCGGCCCAGCGAAACACGAATCCCGGTTCGTCGCGCTTCTGGCGCATCGTGAACGATTCGCGAAAAAACGACCTGAACGGACCCGTCGGCTACCGCCTGGTTCCGGGTGAAAATGTCCTGCCGTTTGCACAACCCGACGCCGCCATCCTCGCCCGGGCGGGCTTTCTGACCAGGAACTTCTGGGTGACACCTTTTGATCCCGGTGAACGTTACCCGGCTGGCGATTATCCCAACCAGAGCTCCGGCGGCGAGGGCCTGCCGCACTGGACGAAGCGCGACCGCAAGGTGGCCGCCACGGATCTGGTTGTCTGGTACACTTTCGGCCAGAGCCATATTCCGCGCATCGAGGATTGGCCCGTCATGCCGGTCAGCTCGGTCGGCTTTCTCCTCCGGCCCGACGGGTTCTTCGGCGCCAACCCGGCACTCGATCTTCCTCCTCCTCCGTAACGCTGAGAACTGCGAGCACCATAATGCAAATCAAACGGCTAGTCATCGCTTCCGCGTTGGCATTGTTCCTCCCATCGCCGGTTCGGGCCGACGACAACACCGCACCCGCGGGTTTCGCGTCGCTCTTCAACGGAAAAGATTTGACCGGCTGGAAAATACCGGAGGGTGACGGCGGGCACTGGAAGGTGCTGGACGGGGTCGTCGACTACGATGCCTCAAGCGAGGCTTCCGGAGACAAGGCACTCTGGAGCGACGTCGAGTATCGCGACTTCATTCTCCAGATCGACTGGCGGCTCAAGGATGCGCCGTTCATCAACAAGAACATCCCCTATATCCTTCCCGACGGCACCCACGCCAAGGATATTCACGGCAAAGAGCTGAGACTTGCTCTGCCGGATGCCGATTCCGGCGTCTATCTTCGCGGCGACGGCCGGTTCCAGGCCAACATCTGGTGCTGGCCGATCGGATCGGGTGAGCTCTACAGCATTCGCATGGATCCCAAAGCGTCGCCCGAGCTTCGTGCGGCCGCCACGCCCACCACTCAGGCCGATAATCCCGTCGGGCAGTGGAATCACTTCGAGATCACGGTCAAGGGCAAGACCGTCCGCGTGGCCTTGAACGGCAAGATCGTCATCACCGGGGCGAACATTCCCGACCTCCCTGACTCGGGGCGCATCGCCTTGCAACACCACGGCAGCAAGAACAAGGACGGCGCCTGGACCGGGCCCCCCAGCCTGGTCCAGTTCAAGAACATCTATATCAAAGAGTTGAATGCGAGCGCTTCGCGCGGGTCGTCGGGATCGATACGAGGTTTGCTGATCACCGGGGGCCACGATCACGAAGCGGCTTTTTATTCGATCTTTGATGGATGTAAGGACCTCGCGTCGCTGCCGGTTGTCACAAGCGCCGCCGCGTTCAAGACCGACCTGCGCGGCAAGTACGACGTCCTGATCATGTACGACTTCACCCGCGAGCTCGACGAAACAGGCATGAAGAATCTCCGTGACTTCGTCGAGAGCGGCGGCGGGGTCGTCGTGCTCCATCACGCGCTGCTCGACTATCAGAAGTGGGACTGGTGGACTGATCAGGCCGTCGGCGGCAGTTATCGCCTGAGCCGCGAAGGCGATCGTCCGTCATCGAGCGTCAAGAACAATCAGCACATTTCCGTCAGTCTCGGAGAAAAGCACCCGATCACCGCGGGAATCGCTCCCTTTCAAATTGAGGATGAAACGTACAAGAGCATGCGATTTTCACCAGGGGTGCATCCTCTGCTGACTACAGATCATCCCGCAAGCGACACGAATCTCGCCTGGATCGGCCCCGGCGAGCGATTTCGGGTCGTCGCGATCCAGCTCGGCCACGGCCGCACCGCGTACGGCAACGCGTCCTATCGCACGCTCGTTCACAACGCGATCCGCTGGGCAGCCGGCGGCACAATCAAGTAGGTCAGGCTTTAGCCTGACATTTTTCCAAAGCAGGTCAGACTTTAGCCTGACGTTTTTCCAAGGAGCGTAACCATGAAAATCGGCCTCTACAGCATCACGTATCTGGGCCTCTGGTACCGGGGTGAAGCTCTCACGCTTCCGCAGATGATTTCCAGAGCCAGGGAGTTTGGCTACGACGGAATCGAGATCGACGGCAAGCGCCCGCACGGCAACCCGCTCGACTTGCCGCCATCAAAGTGCCGCGAGCTACGTTTTCAAGCCGAAGGCGAGGGCATCGACATTTACGCCGTGGCGGCGAACAACGACTTCTCGAACCCGGTGCCCGAGGTTCGCGAAGCCCAGATCTGCTATATGCGCGAGCTGATTCGCATGACGGCCGATCTGGGTGCTCCCCACCTGCGCGTCTTCCTGGCCTGGTGGGGCATCACCCGCCATCCTCAGCTTGCGACCTACGACATCGCCGAAGGCTACTGGCCGATCGTCCATGAAAAGTTCTCGACCGAGGAGATCTGGGGTTGGTGCCGCGAGGCCCTGATCGAATGCGCCCGCTACGCCGGGGATGCCGGCGTGACGCTCACGCTCCAGAACCACAAGCCCCTGATCAAGGATCATCACGACATCCTGCGGATGGCCAAGGAAGTCGGCTCGCCCCATTTGAAGCTCTGTCTCGATGCGCCCTTGATGCCCGATCGCAGCACGAAAGGGATCCGCGAGGGAGCCCTGGCCGTGGGCGAGCTTCAGGTGCTGTCACACTTCGGCGGCGAATTCGAGCGCAAGCCCGACGGCTCGATCCGCGGCTTCGAGCGCAATGACGGCGTTGTGGGTGAAGACACCGAGCGGTATTACCGCGACTTCGTACGCTCGATGAACGAAATCGGCTATGACGGCTATATCGGCTACGAGCTGTGCCATCAGTTGCCGGTCGAGAATGGCCAGACCGTCGGTATCGAATACGCCGATCAGAATGCCAAGCTGGCAGCGGAGTTCATGCGGGCTTTGATCGAGGCCGAGAGCGCGGTCTTGAGCAAGGCGTGATCAATTGAGCCTTCACCGCGGTCCGGTGTAATCCGTTGCGTATCCCGGTGCCGAAATCCCCGCTGGCAACCTGGGATCAGGCACCGGCTCCGCGGCTGCCAGTTTGAGTGGAACAACACCGGCCCACATGTCGAGCTCATAGTCTTCCTCCTCGTCGATGGGCGGGCCCACGCGGATCTTGGCTGATGCTTCATCGATGCGCAGGCCAAGCACGAGCGTTCTCTTCAACTCCTGCGGGCTTGGCTGGCGTATTTCTTGCCATCGTCCCGGAATTAAATGGTCTGTGAGGGCATGGAGCGCGGCGAGTTTCTCATCGGGATCATTCACGAGCGTGGCCGTTCCGAAGACGACAACCGAGCGATAATTAATGGAATGATGAAACGCCGAGCGAGCCAGCACGAGCCCGTCTACCAGAGTGACAGTGAGGCAGGCGGCCACTCCCAGCTCGAGCGTCTGGAGCATGCGGCTCGCGGGCGATCCGTGCACGTAGATCGTCTCATCAACCCGCACGTACGTTGTCGGGATCACGAACGGCTGACTGTCCACCACGAACCCCAGGTGACAGACGATCCCGGCGTCGAGTATCTCGTGGATGACGGCTCGGTCATAGACGCCGCGTGCCGGAAGGCGCTTGACGGTTGAGCGTTCGCTCGAGTTGCTGAACTCAGACATGAACGGTCCTTCCTCGGGTGTGTTAAGAATAGATGAATCTCGCAAAAAAGCGGCTCTGCTGGCAAGCCGCGATTGGTAAGATAACTCGCGAGCTGGTCAGCCTGAGATCGACCGCCTGTGGGAGCCGAGCAGTGAGTGAACGCGGTGAGGATGCGTCGCATGCCACCACCGACGGCTCCAAGCTGACGCCCGCGAAGGTGTCCAGGTTCATTCTCGGGTCCCGGTTGACAACCGCAATCGCCGCGGCCGCCGGCTGCGGCGTGCTCTTCTGGGTCTGGAAGACGGTCGGCGATCGGGACCATCGCGAGGCGATGGCCGCGGCTCGCATGCTGCAAGGCGCGGCGAGACCCACCGATCGAGTGAGCGCGATCCGCGATCTGGTTCAATACGGGGCGAAGGATGGGCGCCTCACGATCCCGGCGCTCATTAGCTGTTTGAATGATGCGGATGGCTCCGTCCGGATCGAGGCGGTGCGAGCATTGGGGCCTGCGGCATGCGCGTCTGCATTCCGGGGCCTGAACGACGCCGAAGTCAAGACCGCGATTGAAGCATTACTCGCGCGATGGACGATCCCGATCCCGTCGTCAGGTCAAGCGCCGTGAACGCGGTGGGCTCGATCGCGATCACGAAGAGCCAGTCCGGCGTGATCGAGCCGGATCCGCTCATCGCTGTGTTCATACGGATGCTCGACGATCGAGAGGCCATGGTCCGCGCTGAGGCCATCGCCGCGATCGGCCGCGCTGCTCCGGCCAGACAAAGTGATCCTCCGCCAAAACTCCTCGAGGCCCTTGATGACGAATCGGGGTCAAACCGGTCAACCGCGATTAACGTCCTGACGAGGTTTCACGGTGGGATCGACAGAGTGCTCCCGCATCTTATTCGAGGTTTTGAACGCTCGGGCGCCGGTACGCCCGAGCGAGAGGCATATGTTCACTCGATTCGCACACTGCGGCCGCCAGTGGTTACGGCCGCGAGCGTCCCGGCGCTGGTCGCCGGGCTCACGAGCCCCGACGCCCAGTTGCGATACGAGGCGGCCTTGGCCATCCGCGCTTTCAGCCCGCAATGCCGGACCGCCGTCCCCGCTTTGATTGAGATTCTCGAGAAGGAACCGCTCGATCTCGAGAAGCTCGGCCCGGGCAAGCCGCCCGACCCATCGTGGTGGGACCCCGCATGCGCGGCCGCCGGAATACTGGGTGATGTCCTCGCCACGCTGGACGATACCGCGACAGATCAGGAGCTTTCGCGTGAAATCCTCGCGTCGCTGCTAAGAGTCCTCGAATCGGGCCATCCGGCGCGGAAGTTTGCCGTGATTCATGCACTCAAATACGGCCGCCGCGCCGCCAGCACCGCCGCGATCCCATCGCTAGTCCGCCTCATGAAAAAGATGGAATCGATCGAAGATCCGTTTGAGAACGGACCGGCCGCGGCACACGCGCTCAGCTATATCTCAGACAGGACCGAAGCGGCCCCCAAGGTAATCGAAGTCTTGCGCGAATCCATCTCGTCGCGCTCCCAAAGCTGTTTCTGGGCAATTGACGCGCTGCAAAACTTCGGGCCCAGGGCCGAGATCACAATTCCCGACCTGATCGGCGTGCTGGAGCAGTCAAACGGCGAGAAGGCGCCATTTCGCAACGGAACCGCGGCCGCTCGCGCCCCTGGGCGAGATCGGTCCTGGCACAAAGTCGAGCGCGATTGTAGTGAATGCGCTTGCAAGAGCCGGTCTTGCAGCGCCTTCGAAGGATACACGACTTGCTGCGATCATGAGCCTTGTGCGGTTCGGGCCAGGCGCCGCGGCAGCGATCCCTGCGATTCGCGCACGACAAGAAACCGATCCCGAGCCCGAGGTTCGGCGGGCCGCCACCGGGGTTCTGAAAAGCTCGAGGACGATTCGGCTCGGCAGTCGAGCGTTCCGGCACGTCGCACATGATCACTTCGTCGATCGATCGCGGTTGACCGGTGTTGAGCGATTGACCCGCAAACCAGGCAGAGCCCGCCTCAAGGCCAGGGTTCCGTCTTCGGTAACGCGCAGTTCCTGTCAAAGCCACGTACTTCAAGCCACTAACGGTTTTGAGGGGATCCATCCCTCGGTCGCTGATCGAATGTCCTTCGAGGTTGATGGAGCCGATGTTCGACATCCCCTTCAACTGCTCGATGCCGGCATCGGTGACACCTGTGTCTTTTAGATCGAGGCACGTGATCTGCTCGATCTGCTTGAGGTGCGGCACGAGTTTCGCGAGCGACTCGTCGCCCGGTTCTTCGCCGCCGAGCTGGATGTCGATCTCCGCCGTGGTCCCCTCGCCTCCGGCGCGAATCACGATTCCGCCCAGCTCTTCGATCTTCTTGAACGCGGCCGGCTCCGCGATCAAGACTGTGGGCCGGGACTCATCGGCGTCGACGCGATTGAGCGCCTTGAGCTCGGGTGTCTCGAGTGGCGTGCCCGCGAGCAGCATTTCGATTTCCTTTGACAGCTTGCCCGTCAGTTCTGCCCCCGTTCCGGAGTGGAACGACTGCACGATGCTCTTGCCGTCGAGCAGAACAACCGCCGGCATTCCGGAGACAGGTAGCAGGTCGGAGATGGCTCCCGTCGGATCTACCGCGATCGAGCAGCCGCGCGAGCCATCGAGCGCGATCTTCTTTTTCAGGAGAACCTCGCGCACGCGTGCACTGAGCGCACTCACATCCTCGGGATCTTGATCCACATTGAGTGCGACAAGGACGACCTTCTCATTCGCGCTCGCAGACTGAACGGCTTTCTGGATTTCGCGGAGCGCTTCAAAGCATGCCTCAGTGTGCATCGACCAGTACGCGATGACGACGACCTTACCGGCCAGGTCGGACTTCGAGACCGTTCGGCTCGATGGCGTGTTGTCGACCATGGTCAGCGTGAAATCGGGGGCCGGCCTGCCCAGGCGAACCATGGTCGGCTGGTCGAACCCTGCCCGGTCGAGCAGAGTAACGTGCTTGAAGTTCCCCACACGAATGAAGTCCTGAGGCGGCCGGTAAGTGAATAGCTCCGCCGGAGCGGCTGCGGTCTGAATGCTCAAGGCGGTCCATGTCGTCGAGATGTCCCAGCGCATCGCTGGCTCCTCTTTGTCCACAAACGCGAGCTGCTCGGGTGTGATCCGGTAAAACTGGTGAATCTGCTTTACAAGTTTCGTGTCCGGATCGATGAGCAGCCGCATGCTGGCCGCCATGTCCACGTCGACGGGCTTTGTATAAAGCACTGAATGATATCTCTTCCCGTCGAGCATGCGATCGGGCTCGGCGACCGGACCCGTGCCCAGCGATGGAAGAATCTTTGCCGCTCGAGCTGTGCCCGAGAGCAGGGCCATGACGACTTGGAGCTGCGTCTGACGGTCCGAAAACGCGACGTTCCTCGTCGTGTCGTCCATTCGATGTGTAAAGGTGGAGTAAGTAACCGACTCGGGTGCTTCGATCACGACGTATCGCCGAAACAGTGCCCATCCGATCGAAAGCTTCTTGCCGTCGCAGACTACCTCCGATTTCGGAAAGCGAACCGCCAATCGGTTCGGCCGCGCGAACGCAAGGCTCACGAATGACGTTTTCGTCCGCTGCTTGCCGCGGAACCTCGAGACTTCGGAAACCTGCCCGCGGTCGACGTAGGCAGGAAGTGACCGGTATGTTTCTTCGACTTCGTCGATGAGACGCTGCGCACGAGCGACGTCATCGCGCGCCTGAGCCTCGCAGATGCACGAGCCTTGCCCCGCCCAGAAGAACGTGAAACCCGCGATGGCGAATCCCAAACGAAGGGCGGACGCGGATCCTCGGAGCCGGCGAGACATGGCTGTCCTCCTTGACGCGATTGCTTTCATCTAGGCCGGCGGGTGAGCAAACTCAGGGCCGACGCGGCGACGACCCGATCCTTCGGGCGTGTTTCGACAGGATACGGAAGCGCTTGCATTCTGTCGATGCTGTTTGGCGCGGACTCAAGGCGTGACGTCGCCTCGCGGTTTCTTCAATCCAGCCAGCAACGCGCCAAATTCGCTGCGCGCGCGCACGGAGTCGAAGCTTCGGTCGTTGCGCACGGCATCTTCATCGCGGTATCCCCTGGCCACTGCTTCGCGAACGAGCCCAATCGCTCGCGTGGCGTAAACCTCGGCAACCTGGGCGCGCTGTGTTTCGGAGAGCTCGCCATCGGCCATCGCCAGCGGCACGCACTGCGCCACGAGGGCTCCGGCACGGAGTGTTGCTTCTGCCGAATCGTGATCGAGCGAGGCAAACTCCGCCACACACTTGATCGCGTCGTCATGCTTCTTGAGCACGATCAGCGTCTCGGCAAGGCTGGCGCACTCCGCTGCGAGGAGCCGGCGGAACTCGGTGTTCTCCGGGGCGATCGCCCGTGCTGCTCGCGTGGCCGCGACGGCCTGCTCTCGCAGCCGGCGGGCTTCCGCAAAGTCACCGCGAAGGCTTTGCAGCCTGGCCAATCCGCGCTGAGCTTCCGCCAGTTTGAGGAAATGCCAGGGCGTGTTCGGGAAGTCTTTCGTCAGCGACGCACGCAGCAGGGCGGCGCGCCGGCCGCTCCGCTCTGCCTCGTTCAGACGGCCGGTCTTTTCCAGCAGCATCGCCAGATTGGCCTCGGTGAGCGCTAGTTTGGATCGGTAATTGACATTTGCGGGTTCACCGGCGACCAGAGCTTGCCAGAGCTTGATACTCTGCCGGTACAGCAGCTCGGCCTCTTGAAGCCGGCCGGATTCTTCCAGCAGAATGGTCAGGTTGTGGCGGCACACGCCCGCACGCGTCCGATGCTCGTTCTCTGTCGGGAAGCGCTCGGCCAGGTAATCGTGCAACTCGATGCCCTGGCGATAATCGGCTTCGGCGGCGTCGCGCTGCCCCATGTCTTCGAGAACCATTCCGCGCACGTTGGCCAGATTCGCGCGCTGCGATTGGTAGCTGCCGTTGCTGGGATCGGCGGCCGAGATTGTGTCGAGGAGTGCCGTCGCCTTGCGCAACTGCTCGAGCGCGAGCGCGGGCTGGCCGCCGTCGCGCGCGAGTGTGGCCAGCGCGATGCGGGTATTAGCAAGCTCATGCCCATAGGCTGCGATCGCCGGGGCAGCGGTCGCCAGCTTCTCCAGGATCACAAGCGCCTCGCGGACACAAGAATCGGCCTCCCGCAGTCTGCCGAAACCATGGTAGGTGCGCCCGAGCCTGAGATAAGCCCGGCTCGCCTCTAACAGAATCTCCGGGTCGCCGTGGGCGTCACGCGCGAACTCCCTGTAGAACTCCAGGGCATCTTCCAGCAGCGCCGCGCTGCACGGGCTCAACCTGGGGAATATCCTTGAGTCGCTCTTCGCTGACCCGGGTCAACATTCGGTCGACGGCCTGGCGGGCCTTTTGCAGATTGGCCACGGCCTCGAGCCGGCGGCTCTCGGCCAGGTCTCTCTCGTGTTTGAGGCGGACGGTGGCGATCGCGATGACAATCGCTATCGCAAGCGTGGCCGTGGCCGCTGCGCCGCCAAGTGCGCTCGTCGCCGGATGGCGGCGAACCCATTTGACGGCTCGCTCAACCGGGTGGGCCGGGCGCGCGCGGATCGGTTCGCCCGCGAGGAAGCGCCGCAGGTCTTCCGCGAGCTCCCCAGCCGCCCTGTAGCGCGCCTGGGGCTGCCGGTTCAGGCAGTGCAGGCAGATTGTTTCGAGGTCGCGCGGCAGGCGCTGGCGGAGCTTCGAAGGGGGCAGGACATCCTGCGTACGCACGAGTACAAGCGTATCGAGCACCGAATCCCCCTGGAACGGGGGCCGGCCGGTGAGCACCTCGTAAAGGATCACGCCCAGGCTGTAGATGTCGGCCGCCGGGCCGACCGCGCCGCGCTTTCCTTCGGCCTGCTCGGGCGCCATGTAGCTGGGGGTTCCCACGAGCACGCCGGACTGCGTCGGGTTGAGTGGTGCGCCCGGAGCCAGCTCGTCGTCCAGAAGCTTGGCCAGCCCGAAGTCTGTCACGCGGGGAACCAGATCGCGGATGTCGTTATCCTGTTGCCGATCCTCGGCCCAGCCGGCGGGCATTTCGAGCAAGACATTGCTCGGCTTGAGGTCTCGGTGCAAGACCCCGCGCCGATGCGCATGCTCGACCGCCTCGGCCAGTGTGGCTACCAGCTTTGCAGCGATCTGATGCGGGACGACCCTGGTGCGCCCTCGGAGCCAGGCCGCGAGCGTGATGCCCGGACAGTACGCCGAAGCGATGAAACAGCACGGCCCTTCCTCGCCTGCCTCGTAGACCGGCACGATATTGGGGTGGTCCAGGCCCGCGGCGGCCATCGCCTCGTTGCGGAACCGGGCGCGGAGCTCGCTCGCGAGCAGCACCTCGCCGCGCGGCACCTTGAGCGCCAGCTCGCGTCGCAGCCGTGGGTCATACGCCAGGTAGACGACGCCGAATGAGCCCCGTCCCAGTTCGCGCCGGATCAGGAAACGGCCCAGCTCCTCCGGCGGATGTTCTCGAGTCGCTGCGCCATTCCAGCCACATTGTTCATTCCCGGGCAGCGCCACCTGGTCAGAATGCGGCCAGATCCGGCGCACGAGCTGACACCACGCCGCTTCTACTTCCAGCCGCGGCAAGAGCGCGGCCGGAACCCCCACTTCGTCAAGCGAAGCGATCGAATCGCCCAATGCGAGGCGTTCGTCACACTCAGCCAGCCACGACGCGAAGTCGTCATCTCCAGGGAGAGCGGCGGGCGCCTCGGGCGTCACAACCGTGCCTCCCATTCCTGTCGTAGCCTCTCCATGGCGCGCGCCCAGACCTTGCGGGCGGCGGCCGGAGATCGATCGGTCAACTCACCGATCTCCTCGAATGATCGACCTTCGTCAAAGCGAAGGCAGACGACCCGCCTGTAATCTTCCGGCAGCAGCGCCAGCGCCTTCCTGAGCGCCGCGGACTGCTCGCGTTCGATGGCAACCTGGCTGGGCGAGAGATTCGAGGCGGCCTTCGGCTCGTCCCGCCCCGCGGAAGATGCTCCAGCTTGGATTGCGATTTCCAGTTCTACCGCCCGCATGCTCGTCGCGCAAAACCGCCGGGTGAAGGCGCCGAGGTTGTGCAGCAATACCTGACGAAGCCACGCACGCAGCTCTTCCGGCGTAGACCCCTGGAATCGCGCAAAGTCTCGCTGGGCCTCCAGGAACGTCTCCTGCACCAGGTCAGAAGCCCCTCCTTTGGCCTTGAGGTCCGGGTCCAGCTCGCGCGATGCGATCGCAAGCAAATATCGCCGGCATGCCTCAAGTGCATTCCCCAGCGCTTCACGTGAACCGCGCCGTGCCGCCACAAGCAGACGATCATCGACCTCGCCACGTTCCGCCATCGGTCATACCCCTAGCCAGCGTCCCCACATCGGGTCTCGTTACGCCGAGAAGCCAGTCTATCGTACGGGATAGCATTCGATCAACACGTCACGATTAGGTGGATTATTGCGTGGATGTCGGCGATTCGTTTTCGCAACGTCGGCCACACATTAACTATCGCACACGTTCTGGGCATCGGACATGATTTGTACGGCGCGCGCGTTTGCACCGCGGGCTTCATGGGAAGTCTCGATCCAATCGAGCTTGTAGTGCGGGGCTGCCGGTTTTCTTGACGGCCGCCGCGAGCCTTTCGCAGAGCCGAAACCGTCTACCTTGACGGCGTGATTGCCTTTCCGTTCTTCGAGATGGCAAATACGGTAGTGCCGCCGATCGGAGCACCCGTGGCGCCGGTGACTCCGCTCTCGATTGTGAGCTGACCGCCGGTCGGGAACGCTTGCGTGCCGATCAAGTTCAGGTCCACGATTTCGCTGCCGGCACTGTAAGAAACCCTGAAGGCCGTGATCGGCTTGAGAACGATCGTCTTCTTCTTCTTGACCTTCTTGGTCGTGACGTTATCGAGCTGGTAATTGCCACGATTGCTGGCGTTGCCCTGATTGAGCGGGGCGCTGAAGTCGAGCGCAAAGCCGGTCAGGATTGGTTTGCCGGTTGGCTTGCCTTTCTTGTTCGTCTTGCGCGTGAAGATGGCTTGCTCGCCGACGATCACCGGCGGTACCGGCGGCGGGCTCGGCAAGGTGGTCGTGGCCTGCGCGGCTGTCGGGGCCGACTGCGTGATGCCGAGGTTGTTGGTGGCCACGCTGTAGAACCCGTACGTATGGCCAAGCTGGGCGGTGAAAGTTGCCGAGGTCGCCGTGGTGTGCGTCAGGAACGGCGTGAACGCGGCGCCGTCATCCGAGACGAAGATCTCATACGAGGTGATGCTCGTGGCGCCTGGCCCCGGCGAGCCGCTCCAGCTCACGGTGAAGCTGGCGGTCGACGTTGTGGCCGGTAGCGGCTTGACCGTGCTGGTGGGCGAGCCGGTGACAGAGGTCGTCGCCTGGGCGGCGGCCGGCGTCGGCTGGACATTACCGGCGTTGTCGGTGGCGACCGAATAAAACGCGTATGTGTGGCCGGCGACGCCCTGGAACTGGGACGAGGTCGCGGTAGATCCGGTCACAAACGGCACGAATGCCCCGCCGTTGTCCGAGACAAACACGTTGTAAACGGCGATGCCGGAGCCGCCGGAATCATCATGGCCGGACCAATTCACCGTGAACGCCGGCGTGTTGACTTTGCTCGGGAGCGGGGCGACCGCGCTCGTCGGGTTGCCGACGTCCAGGGTGTTGAGCGACGTCGGTGTCAGGATCGCGGCGTTGGTGTCGAAAACGATCGACGCCTGAGCGGAGATCGTCGTGCCGGTGGGGAGTCCGGGCTTCGGCTGCACGCTGTAGGTGAAGTAGCCCTCGCCGTCGCCGGCGGCGTCGTCCACGGGCAAGAAGCCGGCGTTGATGCCGTCGGGCGGCTCCATTGTCGCCGGGTCGAGCGACTGGAAAGTCACCGTGACGACGCCGGTAGCCTGGTCCAGGTCGAGCGTGACGGGCACCAGCAGATCGATGTCGTCGGGGCGGAGGTCGATGGTCGTCGAGTAATCCGACAGGCCCGCGGGTATGGTGAAGTTGTATGCGCCGAAGCCGAAGCTGGTGAACTCGAAGGTGCTGGGATCGAGGTTCGGATCGAGCGTGAGCGTGGCGGTGACGACCTGGGCGGCGGCGGTGGCCGTCGGTTTATTTTCGAAGTCGATGCGGTAGGGCATCGTTTCGGGCTGGATGAAGCCCTGTGGGCCATAGCCGGCGGGGCCGGTCAGGTTGTTGGGGTCGAATGAGTCTTCGACAACTCCACTTTCGTCGCCACCATCATACTCTCCGGGCGAACCGTCAGGGGGCCGGGGATTGCCGCGCACCGGGTTGCCAACAGGATCCGACGGCAGCGACGGTTTTCCGTCGCAGTCCAAGACCTCATTTACTCGCTTTGTGATCGTGTAAAGCAGGTTTGCGTAGGTTCCCTGGTCGGTGGAATCACGGGTCAGAGCGTCGAAATCTTGGCTGAGCTTTGTGTTCAGGCCAACAAGTGTAGTTACGAGGGGGACTATGTTTACGCCGGCGGCAGAGAAAATCGCGGACTCAAGGTTGGCAATTTCGAGAGGAACCACTCCGTCATACGGTCCGTAACCTACCGATCCGCCGGCGACCGTGAAATTGCTCAAAGTTGACTGCAAACCTGCCTGGACCACTGGGAGCAGCCTCTCCACATTTTCGAGGAGCGCCTTCTGGTCCGCCGTGCCCGAATTGGTAATATCGCTGATCACACCTAGCGTCCGACGGATAATTGCATTGCTGGCAGCTACCAAGTCCTGGAGCAGTCCAGGAATCTCGGCGACCGCGCTGTTCGTCTTTTGGCGTTGTGCTGTCCATTCCTTGTACGCAGCCTGCGCATCCTCGATGTCGAAATAAAGGTTGTTAGGAATATTAAGACAGGCAAGACACTGCGGGTTATCAGCACTTGGCAGCCCATTAGTCACGAAGCTGCTCAGGGGGGGATGGGCTGCTGAAAATAGCTCAGGTCCACCTGGCCGTCAGCAAGCTGGATGCCTCCCAACACGCTCGCATCCGAAACCGCAATGCCGCTCAGGACCAGGTTGAGGCCGCTTACTGTCCCACCCTGGTTGAGACTGACGCTTGCCTGAGAGGAGGGGAGATGAGTGCTGGCGGAAGCGACCAGGGTGTAGTTGCCGGGGGCAAGCGTATCGATATTGTAGGAGCCGTCGGCGTTGCTGAGCGTGGTTGCAACCACATTCCCTGCGGAATCCATCGCGGTCACCAGGGCGCCGTTCAGAGGCCCAGCCGAATCTTGTACAGATCCTTCCACGAGTGTTGTTGTGGCACCGAGCGCCTCATTGAACACTTGATTGCCCACACCGAGAACCACATCCAGGCTTGCCGTTTGGTAGTTAACGGCTGATACAACGAGATGGTATCCCCCGGCGCGAGTCCCGCGATGGTGTAGGTGCCGTTCGCGTCAGTGGAGGTTGTCGCGGTGATTTCCGAGTCCTGCTTGGACGTGAGCGTGACCTCCGCGCCTGGTAGTACGGCGTCGCTGACGGCGTCGCCGATGATGCCGCTTATCGTTGCTTGTGCTCCGAGAGCGAAGGTTACACTTGCAGGCGTGCCACTCGCGACGTTCACTATCTGTTCTGCAAGACCGTAGCTATCGGCCTGAACGACAACGCGATAAGAACCGGCCGCCGCGCCGTTCCATGTGAAGCTGCCGTCGGCGGCCGTTGTTAACGTCGCCACTTCACTCGGGAGCGCGCCGGAAGTTGCAACGTAGATGCCGACTGCCGCGCCACCGATCGGCGCTGCGCTCTCCGCATCCCGCACCAGGCCCGTGAGCGTATTGGCGCCGGCCTGAAAGTTGACGCCCGTGATAGTGGTATCGCCGCTCACTGTGACTGCCGGTGGCTGCGGAAAGGCAAAACCCGCGGCTGCCGCTTCCACCCGGTAGGTCCCGGGTTTGATGAGAACAAAAGAGTAATGCCCCGCGGAATCGCTCGGCATCGTCAGGATCGGTACGCTGCCTAGCGCAAGACTGACGCTGGCGCCAGCGAGCGGCGTTGCCCCGTCCGCTTCGAACACGGTCCCGGAAACAATCCCGGCGACTTGAACCGAGAAATTCACGGGCGCATTAGCAATGCCGGGGACGACAGTCACCTGCGTTTGTGCGATGCCAGGAGAGGTATCATCGCCAAGAAGGATCTCATACGTCCCCGCGTCCAGGTTCGTAAGCTGATAGGCGCCGGAGGAATCGGTAGTCGTCATCGTCACGAAGCCACCAGCGCTGGCGGCGTAGACCTCGACGTTGCTCACCGGTGCGCCACTCTGTGAATCACTCACCGTGCCCTGCCCCTCGCCGGGTGGCGAAAGGGCGAGCGATACTGATGTGCCCTTTCCCGCGACGACTGTCGCATTGACGGTGGTGGTCATGACGTCGGTCCCGATGGACGTAATCGTGTAGTCGCCTGCGGGCAAGTCCGGAACGTTGAAATTCCCGCTGCTGTCTGATTCCGCGGAGAACGACCCGGCCGTGCCTTCCACGTCGAGCAGGACGAGCGGAAACGGCGAGCCGTCGGACTGGTACGTAACCGTGCCCGAAATGCTCCCGGCTTGCACCAGCGCGAAGCTTACTCCCGAGACGGTTGCTCCCGAAGCCACCGTGATTCCATCTGTTTGCTGGCCAACCAGGCCGTCCGCGGCTGCGCTGACCGAGTAAACCTGGCCAGACAGCCCGGTGATGGTGTAGGTGCCGCCGGCAGCCGTCGTGGCGCCGTCGCTTGTACCGTCGGCGCCGATGGCGTCGACGCTGGCACCAGCCACCGGCCCGCCCGGTCCGGTCACGATTCCGCTGATCGAGCCGGCTGCCGTGACCGCGAGCTCGACGTTCGGGACTAGCTGTCCTGCAGCCACGGTGATCCCCGAGACGGTGGCCTGCGTCAGCGCGCCGCCTCCGCTGCTGACCGTGTAGGTCCCCGGCGGCAGGTCGGCGATGGCAAACTGACCGTTGGCGTCCGTCGCGCCCGAAAACGTGCCCGCATCGGAGACGGCGGTGATTGCCAGGCTGGTCTCTGGGACGCCACCAGGACCCACGACACTGCCCTCGATCATCCCGGCGGGCGCAGCCAACAGTTGGACGTTTGCGAGACCTGTCGATCCAACGGTGAGCGTGCTTGCACCATCGGGGACAAAGCCTTCATAGGATACGTCATAGTTTCCGGGGCCAACATTGGGAATGACAAACGACCCGTCGCTGTTCGAAACCGCGAAAGCCGCCAGGTCCTGCGACGCATCATCGAGCGTGAGGGTCACGTTGGCGAGCGGGTGATTGGTGTCGCCCAGGAAGAGGCGGCCGGTCACCGACGGGTCGATCAGAGCGAGGGCCTTGTTGTACTCCAATTGCAGCACGTCGTTGAGGGAGTAATTGAGTCCGGCCAGCGCGTTCCCGGCCGGCATGAGCGTTGTGTCCTCCGCCAAAACTCGCTGGTAGGCGTTCCAGGTGGTCCCGATGTCCTCTTTCACTTGCTGGAACAACGGGTTCCAGTAGGCGTCGCTCACGCCGGCGGGGCGGAGCAACGGCTCGATCGCGGACCAGTCGATCGGCGTTGCCGGGTACTCGCCGATGGTGAGGTGGAAATTGGCGGTCCCGGCCGTGGTATCCGTAGCATAGACTGTAATCGTGCCGTGGGCGCCGGGCGGCAGGATACCAGCCGGCCCCGTCGGATTGACGCCGATCAAGTCCAGCGTCGTGGCTGGATCGCTGAGATCCGATGAAAAACTCAGCTCTGCCGGCCCGGAGCTCGAAAGGTTCATGATGGGAGCCAGCATGTCGGTGTCACCGTCATTCGCATAGACAACGGTAACCGCGAATTCACGACCCAGGCGCACCGCCGACGGCACGACAATGCTCGTTGTCAGTTCACCGGAGTTTCCAGCAATGATGCTGAATTCCCCCGGCAGCGACGTGATCGCCCCGCCGCTGTTCACGACCTGCACGTTGGCCGGGCCCGTCGGCAGAGCCGTTAAATTGAAGGTCGCCGAGATCGAGCCCGGATCGGTGTAAGACACGCTGAGCGGCCGGATCGTGACACCCGCGCTGTCCACGAGCTGCGGCTTCGAATTGCCGTCGAACTGGGCCCCGCTGATCGACAGCGTCACCTGGCCGGTGTTGCTGCCCTGGGTGGGGCTGACGCTCGCTATCGAGAAGCCGGGCGTTGTAGCCGTGAGCGTGAAGTTCTCGCCGGAGGGGACATTGGAGCCAAAGACCAGGACGTAATAGGTCCCAGCCTGCACGCTTGCCAGGGACACGACCTGATTCGCCGAGTTCGCCTGAACGCTACGGGCGTCGAACGCCTGCCGCGTCGGGACGTCGCCGAAGGAAACGTACAGCTCGTTGGTGTTGCCGCTGGCATCCGTCAGGGCCACGTTGAGATTGCCGTCGGCGGTGGTCGCCACCTTGTACAGCTCGCTCGAACCCGTCGCCGCCAGCGATCCGTCAAGCGGTGTCCCAATAGAGAGCGCCGGCAGGTCCATCGCCACCGTGGCGCTGGCCGCCGCATTGTTGGCCAGGTTTGTCCCCTCGAAGATCTCATTCTCCGAGTTGCAGCGGACCAGGAAGTAATAGTTGCCCGGTGTTACTCCCGGCAGGGTGAAGGTGCGCGAGGCGTTGTAGCTCTGGCCGGGCCCCAGGTCGCCGGTGTGCTGCACCTCGCCAAGCAGGATGGCGTCGGGAGTGAACACGGGGCTGGCCGACAGATAGATGGCGTCGTGCCACGAGCCGGTCGCCGTGCCGGTACCCACGCTCTGGACGGTCCAGTTGACCGTCGCTTGCTGATCCTCCAGCCCCGTCGCCGGCCCGGCGACGACCGTGGTGGCCAGGTCGATGTTCGATGTCGCGGTCTGCTCCACCCAGATTGCGCCTATGTCGACACCTGAGCCGTCGCCGCGCCCGGTGATATTGGGATCCTGGAACCGCGGATTGCCCAAAAAGTCTGTGGTCGGAGCGCCAACGCCGGTGCCTGCGTCCTCGGCCGGGGAGCCGGGGTGCAATTCGTACTGTCCGCTGGGTTCGTTGAAGTACTTGGGATCGGCCGACAAGTTGCCGTTCGTACCCGTCGGATCGGTTAGCCCGATATAGTCGTTGGTGCCGGCGGCCGGGTTGTACACATCGTTGTAGCTCATCGTCAAGCTAGTGGGCCCGGTCTGGTCCACACCGGCGCCGCCATTGTTGGTGATCAGGTTGTTGACGAGAGTGGCGGTCGGGGAGTCCAGGACGACGCCGAATTTGGCGTTGCCGTCGATGGTGTTGTTGATGAGCGTGTCCGTTGACCCAGCCTCGAGCTGCACGCCGTTGCCACTGTTGCCAACGAACAGGTCGCAGGTCAGTTTCACGTTCGATCCGGGCAGGGAGTACAGACCCGCGTGGCCGCCGTCGCGCTCGATACTGTTCGTCATGGTGAGCTGGACGCCGTCGATTTCGATGCAGCCGATCCCGTCGATGCCGGCGTTGCCGCCGTCGCGCACCTCGACGTAGTCCATCACGCTCGCCGTGCTGGTGGAGGTGAGCTGGATGCCGTTCCAGTTGCCGGGAGAGGGGCTGCTGTTCGAGCCGTCGTTGTTGGTGTCGCCACCGGAAGAGTCGTCCTCGAGGGAAGTAAAGATGACATGCGCAGCGGCCGTCCCCTGCGCAGCCAGCGTGCCGGCGACCGTCAACTGCGCCCTGCCGGTGAATTTGATGACCTGGCCCGGGTCGATCGTGAGCGTCATTCCCTGCGGCACCGTGACATCGCCGTTGATGATGTAGACGACGCCGGGGTTGTTCCAGGTCTCGCTCTGGGCGAGGCTACCCGAGTCCAGAGTGACGCCGTTCGAACCGTTGCCGGTGAAGCTCGCCGCCGTCTCGCCAGTGATGACCAGATTGGATTGAGGAGTCGCTTCAAGAGCTCGATTCGCGTTGTCCTCGAACGTGACGGAGTTGATCGCAAGCGCCGCTCCGCTGTCGTCGACCGCCGTGGTCGCGTAAAAGAGCTCCACGTTGTTCATGACGTTGTTCGAGCTGTCGGGGTTGAATTGCACGCCGTCCCAGTCGCCTGGATGGGGCGAGCCGCCGCCGCTCGTGGTGTCGCCTCCCTGCGAATCGTCATTGAGTGAAGTGAAGACGATCGGCGCCCCCGCGTTCCCCTGTGCATCGAGTGTTCCGTCAACCACTAGTGACCGATTGCCCGACTTGATGATCTGGCCGGCGCCGATCGTGAGCGTGACCCCCGCCGCCACGTTGACGTTGCCCCCCAGCGTATAGACGACGTCCGTGTTGTTCCACGTCGCGCTCTGGGAAAGGGTACCCCCATTCACGACGACGCCATTGTTGCCGTTGCCGGTGAAACTCGCCGGCGTCTCACCGGTGACGACCAGATCGGAGCCGGCGGTGGTTTCGATCGCTCCGCTCTCGTTGTCTTCGAACGTGCCGGCGTTGATTGCAAGCGGCCCGCCGTCATCGTAAATCGCCGGGCTGCCGAAGGATCCCGCGTAGAACACATCCACGTCGTCGAGGACGTTGTTCGCGCTGTCGGCGTTCAATTGCAGACCGCCCCAGTCTCCCGGGCTCGGCAAAGTCGTGCTGCCGTCGCTATTGGTGTCGCCGCCCTGGGAATCGTCCCGCAGCGAAGTGAAGACGACGGGTGCCAGCGCCGTCCCCTGGGCATCGAGCGTTCCATCTACCGTGAGCGACGCCCCGCCCGACTTGATGATCTGGCCGGCGCCGATCGTGAGCGTGATTCCTTTGGGCACGTTGACGCTGCCGCCCAGCGTGTAGACGACGTCCGGGCTGTTCCAGGTAACGCTCTGCGTGAGGGTGGCGCCGTCAACCTGCACTCCGTTGTTGCCATTGCCCGAGAAGCTCGTGGGCAATTCCCCGGTGACGACCAGATTGGAATTCACGTCGGTTTCGATTGCGGGACCGCCGTTGCCGTTAAACGTGATCGCGCTGAGCGTGGCCATCGAGTCGACGAGCCGCACGCCGGTTGCGTACGTGTGGCTCACGCCGCCGCCGGCAAGCGAAAGCGGCCCGCCGTTGGCAAAGATCGCCGGCGTGCCGAACGACCCCCCGTAAAGGACCTCGACCTGGGTCAAGACGTTGGCCGTGCTGGCGCTGTTCAATTCCAGGCCTGACCAGTCCCCCGGCTGCGGCATGCGGCTGGTGTCCGGGCCAGAGTTGCCACCAAAAGAGCCATCATAGAATGATGTAAATATGACTGGTGCCGCTGCGGTCCCCTGCGCGGCGAGTGTGCCGTCGACCGAAATCCCACCTCCGCCTGACTTGATGATCTGGCCGGCGCCGATCGTGAGCGTGCGGCCGCCCGGGACCGTGACCGTGTTGCTGAGCACGTAGACGATATCTGCGTTGTTCCAGGTCAGGTTTTCGGCCAGGGTTCCGTTGTCCACGAGGACGCCGTTATCGCCGTTGCCGGTGATCATTGCCGGGGTCTCGCCGGTGATGGTCGGGGTCGAATCAAGGTCCATGCTGACGGCGGGTCCCGCATTGTTGGTAAAGGTCATGGCGCTCACAGCGGCGGTCGTTTGAACCAGCCGCAGGCCGGCCTCAGTGGAATTGCTGACCAGGCTGTTAGAAAGCGAGAGCGGCCCGCCGTCGTCAAAGAGCGCAGGCGCGCCGAAAGAGCCGGCGTAGAACACGTCAACATGGCTCAAGACGTTGTTGGTGCTGTCGGCATTCAACTGCACGTTGCTCCAGTCTCCTCGTCCTGGCGAGCTGCTTGTGCCGTCATTGTTCGTGTCGCCGCCTTGCGAGTCGTCTTTGATCGAAGTGAAGACCACGGGTGCCGCTGCGGTCCCCTGCGCCTCGAGCGTGCCGTCGACCGAAAGCCCGCCGCTGCCCGACTTGATGATCTGGCCGGCGCCGATCGAAAGCGTGCGGCCGCCCGGGACCGTGACCGTGTTGCTGAGCGCGTAGACGATGTCCGGGTTGTTCCAGGTCAAGTTCGCGACGAGGCTGCCGCTATCGACCAGCAGGCCGTTGGTGCTGTTGGCGGTGAAGCTCGCCGCCGTCTCGCCGGTGATGGTGGGGTTCGAATCCAGGTCCATGCTCACCGCCGGTCCACTGTTGTTCTCGAACACAAGGGCGTCGAGTGTCGCACTACTCTGCTGGAGCCGAACGCCGGATCCGCCGGAGTCGCGCACCGAACTGTTGCTCAAGTTGAGCGGCCCTCCCAGGTCCTCGACCGATGGCCCACCGAAGCTGCCGCCGTACGAGATTGCAGCGTCCGAGACGACGCTGCCGGTGCTGTCGCTGTCGAAGGTGATGTTGCCCCAGTCTGCCGGCGACGCCGTGTTGCTGCTCCCCGAAGCCGAGTTGTCGTGCACGGAGGTGAAGAAGATTGTCTTCGAGGCTGTCCCTTGCGCGAGCAGAGTGCCATCGACGGTGAGGCTCTTGCCGCCGTTGAACTGCACGATCGTGCCGGGCTGGATCGTCAGCGTGACCCCCGGCTCGACGTCGACGTCGCCCACGATGTTCTGGACTTGCGTGTTGACAAAGGTCGTGTTGCTCGTGAGGGGGCCCGACCAGTTCGACAGCATCACGCGGGCCTCGAGCTCGGCCAGCCACGGGCGAAGAATCTTCGCGCGACAGGGATTGCGCGCCCGCGATGCCGTTCCAGCGTTCGATGCGTCCAAAGTTTCCCGTTCAAGCCAGGTATCGACCACGCGCGCGATGGAGCAAATGACATGATCGACTTCCTCAACCGAGAATCGGTGGTGAAACTCGGAGTGAATGGAATGGGGAATCGCGACCGGCAGTCAGCCTCTAATATCGCTTCGATATGCAAGTACGATTGATATCAATTGGCGATTCGTGAGAGCTTGTTCGTGGGCCCCGCTAATCACCAGGCTCCGAACCAGTCCCAAATTGGACACAATTCTTTTGCGGTGGCGGCTGAGACTCGCGAGGCACGGATTGCGAGCGAGGCTCAGGAGCGTTTTGCGCATTGCGGCGCATCGCTGCAAATCGTTGCAGCGTAAAGATATCGGCTTTGTGGGTTTGGCGCTGGCGTTGGTCCTACGGGCTTGCCGGGAAATCTCGATCCAACCGAGATTGAAGTGCACCGCTATCCGATTTCTTGACCGTCTGCGTGAGCCGTTCGCACAGCTTTTGATCGTAACGGTGGAATTTGAGCGCAGTCATGGCGGAAAGCGCCGAAGCTTCCGAGTCCGACGCAACCAATTCGAGCAGGAAGTCGATGGCCGCGGGAAGCCGCATCATGGAAATTGCGAGCAGGATCTGGTCACGAAGCGCCTGCTGGTGGGATCTCTGCCAGCACGCTTTGAGCGCCTCGAGGGCACCGGGCAGTTTGGTCTTTCCCAGCGCCAGTGCGGCTGCTTCGCACTGGTCGGGCGCAAGCGGATTCAGGAATTCACTCACGAAAGCGAGGTTCGCCTCGGGCGCAATCGTCATCAGGCCCGAAAGGCACTCGGAGAGCACGTCGGCTTCATCGCCGAGTTGGGCTTTGAGCCGCAGCACCATTGCCGCGGCTTCGCTGCCGACGTACGCCAGCGCCTGGGCCGCCGCGATCCGAACGTCCTTTTCGGGGTCGGTGAGCGCGTCGACGAGGAGGCAGTGGTAGTCCGTTCCGCCGATGCGCGCCAAGGCAAAGAGGGCCGCGCCACGCAATGGAACCGCTGTGTCAACGTCGCCGCCGAAGGCGGGTTCGCGCTGAATGTAACGCGCGAGGCTTTCTCGAAGACGTCGCGTTTGAAATGCTCGATCTTATCAAGGGCTTGCACAATCTCGATCTTGGCGCGGCACACCTTGTCGTTCTTGACGGGGTCGACGAGAAAGCGCTCGAAGGCAGCTTCCATGTCGCCTGCAAGCTCGAGAAGCGCTCGCTCGCCGGCGAGCGTCGCCGCGCGGGCCACGATCAGGTTTGAACGGTCGCCGAGGAACCGGCGCAGGTCCATCACGTCGGTGGCGCAGGGAGGTTGATCGCGGATCGCGCGAATCGCAGCCAGCTTCTCTTCGAAGGATAAACGCCGCGCCATGGTTTGCTCCGGGACAGGCTTCGAGCATACTGCTCGCGCGTCGGTAAGTCACCCGTCCCGGAACAGCGGTCACCTCTTCTCAGGCTGAAGCTGAATCACCACGTCAGGTGAATTGGCGTTCGCAGTCACGTGGCCGATTCGCCGTGGCGGTGCGCTGGCCATTGCCGTCAGTGAATAGGCTTCTTGCGCAAGAGGGCCCAACCGGAACGTGCCGTCCTTGGCGGTATACGTGATCCGGTTCAGCACCAGTTCTTCGAGCTCTTCGCCGCGCTGATCGACCGGCTTGGCCCATCCCACTGGGGCGCCTTCAACCGGTTTCCCGTCAGCCTCGACCACTCTGCCGCTGATGTAGGAGCCTGGTCCCGCGACGTACTGGTTTTCGACCGGTCGGTCCACGGCGGCAACGATGTTCCCGTGCACGGGCGCGTGCCGGCGCGGCTGAATCACCACCATCCAACGGCCCGGTGCGACATTTCCAAATCGAAACCGGCCGTCAACGCCGGTTCGAGATGAGCGGGAAATCCCTCCCCCGCCGCCAAGCTCCCGGAGCTGAGCTTCGGCGCCGGCGAGCGGGCGGCCGGCTTCGTCAACGACGACCCCCGAGACTTTGCATGCTGCCGCCATCTTGAAATTGTTTGTTTCGCCCGCTCGCAGTACGCGACGGCCTTCCTGTACTGTTCGGTACTCGGGATGACTGATCTCGTACCAGTCAGTTTCCAAGGCGGCTGGCAGCCCACGTGACGCATACCGGCCGTCAGCGCCCGTTTTCACCTCGAGCGGAAATCCATAATTCGGGTTCACGGGCGTACCGGAGGGCTGTGGCACGAGGAACTGAAAGTGCTTGACCCATATCTTGACGATCGCCTCAGGGAGGGGCCGGTTATCGGGACCGACAACCTGGCCGGCGGCCGGCTCCTCGTGCGCCAGCCGGATTTGAGCTTCACGTTCCTTGGAGGCGTCGTCGAGCGCTGGATATTCGCGAAGCCCATAACCGTCGGCCTCGATCCAGATCATGCCGGCCGGCCGAGTGTGGCCGCGCGGGAGTTGAAACGCTCCGGCTGCGTCGGTGCGCGTCAATGTGTCCGCCGAATAAACGAGGGCTCCCGCGATCGGTTTCCCGGACTGGGCGTCGACAACGGTTCCGCGCCGGCAACGGGGGGTCTCGCCGCGTCGGCCACCGATTCGCTCAGTACGCGCCTTGATCGATCCGAGCTCCGTGCTCGGGCGAAAATAGAGTGCCCCGCGAAAGACCGGCAGCGTGCCGGCGGGCTTTCCGAAAATCTCGCGAGCGGCCTGATCAATCAGGCGCTTGAAGTCGCCGTCGGCCAGGCTTTCTCGCAATTCGTCGAGGTTCGCGTGCCAGTGGAATTGCGGGCGAGTGAGCAGCCACGCGCGGTCAACCATCTCTGGCGTGACCGCGTCCCGGCCGATTTCGCGCAGGACGCGTTCGAGCGCGGCCCGGCCCGGCGCCACCGGCCGATATGCCGCTGCCGCATTCGCAGGCACGGCGCGAGCCTGCACGACGACTTTATCCGGGCTCCTGGGAATGACGACATCGGGCAACGCGATCGGATCGGGGCTGCGCACGAGAGCGCGCTCGACCTTCACTCGGCCCGGAATCAAGTCATCGTCATCGATGTTCACCCACACTTCGGCGCTTGAGCCGACAACCACGCCAGGGAATTCATACCGCCCGGCCGCATCTGTCTTTGTTCGCTGCCGGAATTGACTGGACGTCCGAAAATCTGGACCGGTGGCGACCTGAAGCCGGACGGGGCGGCCAGAAACCGGCCGGCCCGCCTCATCGAGCACGTTGCCTGAGATCCGCGCGGCCGGTGAAGCGTAAGCCCGCACTTCGTTGGCATCGGCGACGATCTGATTGAAGCCCGCGATCGTCCCCTTCGGGTCGCGCACCAGAATGGTCGCCGCACTCCCCGACGGCACCGAGAGCTGGAACCGCCCAAGGGCATCGGCAAGCGTCTTGCTTTCTGAACCTGGACGACCGATCTGCGCCGCTTCGATCAAAGCGCCGGGGATCGGCCGCTCGCCCGCCGGCGCCTTTTCGATCGCCACGCCGGAGAGTGACTTCCACTCGGCGGATCTCGTCACAGCGAAATCGCGCACGATCTCGGTCTGCTGCTCGACAACGAGCTCTTCGGAACTCTGATGATCCGGGCTCATGAGCCGGTACCGGCCCGGACCGACCCGGAGCTGATAGCGCCCGGCCTGATCGGTCGTGGCCCATCGAGGCAAGCTCGCAGCGTCTTCGCCCCCCTGACGAGCCACGAGTGCGGGCGGCAGATTCGGACCGTGCTCGATGACCGCGATGTCCTCGCGCTGGAGGGGCGGCCCGACGGGGCCTTTCGTGACCACACCGTGAATCAGCGTGCCTGTTTCAAGTGCGATGTCCAGGCCTTCGATCGCCTTTCCCTCGTGCACGATCACGCCGGCGAGGCTTCTGGCCGAGAGGCGCTCGTCCAGCACGGCGATCATATACGCTTGATCGGGATAGACGTCGAATGAGTACGAACCGTCATCAAGAGTTCGCGTGTGCCTCCGGCAGTAGTGATTGGTCGCGCCCCGGCCCTCGGCCCGGATCAATATGCCCGCCGCAGGACGACCGGCAGCGTGACGAACAAATCCGCCGATCCGCGTGTTTCGCAGCATTCGGGCCTCGAGCACCTTGCCGCCCTCGCCGGAGCGATACAAAGGAAGCGACGGACATGAGTATTCACCCGGCAGGACCATCATTGTCACGTCGTCCTCGACGTTTGCAGGAAGCCAGTCGAAAGTCGCGACCCCCGAGTCGTCCGTGCGCAATCACGGCCGGCAATAATTCGATGTTGGCCGCATCGAGCCTCTGCGGCAACCGGATAAACCAGGGCGCGAACTCGACCCCGGGCACCGGCCGGCCCGCGGTATCGACCGCCTTGATGCGGACCATGTGCGATCCATCCAGTCGAATTGTCACCTCAGCCGGCAGCGGACCGATCTTGCCGGCGGGGCGCGAATGAAAGTTCTCGAAGTAATCGAAACCCGCGCCGGCCTTCAGCCCCGCGACCCAGCGCACCTCGGCGTCCGCGGGAACGTGCAGCGCTGCCTCGCCGTTTGCGTCAGTGGTCGCGGAACCGTTCCAGCCAAAACCGCTGGCAGCGACGGTCGCCCCGGCAACGGGCCGATCACCGGCGCCCTGGACGTGCACCCTCGTGACCCGGCTCGGCTTCACGACGATTCGCACCGGCTCGACGGACCCTGCCAGCCGTGGCTCGACATACTTGCCCAATCCCATCAGCCGGCTGCCATCGGCTGTGGCCGCCAGGTCTTCGTCGACGAGCATGAACCCCTTGATCTTGAGCTTGAACGAACCATCTGCGCCCGTCATTGCGGGTTCGGGCGTCCTGGCGAGCCATACGGCTGCAACGCTCGCGTTTGGCACCGGCTGGCCGTTCTCGTCGACAACCATGCCCGGGACAACCCGCTCGAGACGTTTCGACGAAATCGCTTGTTCCGCGGATTCCGCAACCAACGGATGCGCCTGGACCGGTCGCAAAGCCGCTATTGCCACGCAGATCGCGGCGGCCCCGAGGGCCAGAGCAGCCGACGGCCATGCCCTGGCCCTGGTCAGCCCGTCCCGCGCGGATCAAGAATCCCTTCGACTCGCTGCCGTAGTGTCCACCGCTTGTCCGTCAGGCCAAGCCCGATATCAGGTGCCTTGCTCGGGCCAGAGATTTCCGCTAATTGCAAGAGCGTCCGAGCGTAATCGCAGGGATCGCCGCAGCGAAGCACGAAGTTGTCACAGACCTCCTCGCGCGAACGCGCAAGCTGATCGTTCATGCGGTGAACCAGCGGATGCGGCCAGTACAGCACACCCGCCAGGCGCTGCAAGACCGCGATGAGCGGATCACGGCGCGCGATATGTGCAAATTCATGAACCAGCACGTCTCGAAGCTGACGCGTCGAGAGTGTTCTTGCGAGCTTTTCCGGCAGGACCACCCGCGCTCGAAACACGCCGATCGCGACCGGCCCCGGCACCGCAGGCGACGCGTAGACCGCCGGCAGCCTGGCGAGGTCCAGCGCCCCTCGCAGCTCGCCGAGCAAATCGCCGTCGGTGCCAAATTCGACTTCGTGGAGCGAACGACTGAGCCGCCTGAGCTCGTGCCACCCGCGAGCCAGCCGCGCCAGGCCGATCAGGACGCCGATCGCCCAGACAAGCGCCAGCGCGCCGGTGAAGGGCCGCAGCTTACCGTAGGCATCCTTTGACGGCCGTGGCTCAGATCTGGCTGCCTTCGGAACTTCCTGTTCGAAACTTGGCTCCGGTGCCGCCGGGGTATCGCGGTACGCCGCCGCTCTTGCCATGCTCGGGAGCTCGTCGGATCGCCGTTGGGCGCCGTTCGACTGCTGAGGGTTCAGTTCAGGTCCGGCCTCCGAGCTCACATGCGCTCGCAGTTCCCGATCATCGGCGATCGTCCGGTCAGCCAGAGAGACCTGGCCGGGAGCAATCGGCGCCGCGGCTGCGCTCGAGCGCCATGGTATGATCGCCAGCCCAAGCCCAGCCCGATCGAGAAGGACCGCAACCGCCGGGCCCAGCAGAATACAGATGAGAGAGCACAGCCAGAGGCGATGCCGGATCGCGGGCCTTTGCGCGAGCGCGGTCCGGGCAACCAGTTCAGCCGCGAGAATCACAATCGTAATCTGAACGATCACCACCAGGGCCAGCCAGCCGGAATCAGGCCCAGGTGCGAGCTGTTCGAGCACCATCATGACCGTCGCCTCCCTCGTTTCTCTGCCTGGTCGATCATCATGCGAATTCGAGCGGCCTCTTCCTTCGACACAGCCCGGCCATGCAACAAGGCCACCATTAGTCCCTCGGCCGATCCGCCGAAAGCCGTCTGCACCAGCCGGCTCAGAATCGTCCCTAGCGTCGCTTCACGGGGGACCGCGGCCCGGTATCGATGCGCATGCTCGACCGAGTCGCGCACGAGCCAGCCTTTCTCCTCCAGCCGCGTGAGCATCGTCAGAACGGTGTTCCGCGCAACTTTCCGCTCTGCGGAGAGAGCCTTCCACACGTCTGCGACCGTCGCCTCGCCGCGGTCCCAGACGACGTTCATGATCTCGAGCTGCGCCTCCGATAGCGGGGGCAGCCCCTGCGGGGCGTCCATAACTGTGACCCTCCAGGACAATACCTACGACCGTCGGCAATATTACCGACAGTCGTAGGTGATCGCAAGAGGGACGTTTGATTATTCGAAGAAACGGGCGACCAGGGACAGCCCGCCGTCGCAGACCAGGATGGCGCCGTTCACGTTGGCCGCCGCTTCGCTGAGAACGAAGATCGCCAGGTTGACGATGTCGTCGATTGCGCCCAGCCTGCGGGTGGGGATGACCGAGCGCATTTTTTCCGCAGCCTCGCCGGGCAAGAGTCGGCGCACGCCTTCGGTGTCTCCAATCGGGCCGGGCGCGATGGCGTTCACGCGAATATTTTGTGGACCCCATTCCACGGCCAGCGTGCGCGTGAGCGCGTCCACGGCCGCTTTCGCGGCCGCGACGTGCGCTTGCCCGGGCGTGCCGCCGTAGTGCAGTGTGGCGCTGATGTTCAGGATCGATCCACCGTGGGCACCCAGCCACGCGTCATAGGCAGCCCGAGAGACATTCCAGGTGCCCTTGGCATCGATGTCGATGACCGTGCCGAAGCCGTTGGGGCTCAGCTTGGCCGATGGGCAAAAGAAGTTGCCGGCCGCGTTATTGATCAGCAGGTCGAGCGAGCCCAGCTCTTGCACTACGCGCCAACGGCCGCGCCGACCGCTTCGGGCTGACGAACATCGGCGACAATCGGCAGACATCGCCGCGAAGTCGATTCGCTGATTTGTTGCGCGGCTGCCTGCAAGCTCTCTTCATTTCGGCTGGCGATCGCCACGGAGGCGCCATGCCGCGCCAGCGCCTCGGCGATGCCGCGGCCGATGCCCGTCGCCCCGCCGGTCACCAGGGCAACTTTTCCCGTAAACATATTGTCGCGAAAGACATTCATGTGATCTGGCTTTCCATGAGCGCTCGAGGATCATTCGTCTGATTGAATCGGTCAAACCGGGCTTTGGCCCGTTTCAGCTCTCGATATCGTTCATCCTGCTCGCGGTCGTGACCTTCATCCTGCCATCCGATGAAGACGTTCGTCTGGGCACCCTCCGATTGCACCAACTTGGCGATTGTCGAAGCCGCGGCCACAGTTGTCGCGACCGAGCACCGCAGGAGATCCGGAAAAAGTGCACGCCCGCGCTCTCCACTATAGTACGGGTGCAGATTCAGGTCGACGCGCAGGCCGTGCCGAGCCCCGGCTCTCAACGCAAAGCGTGCCGTTTCCGCGGCGTCGGCCACGGCGGTCTCACTCGTCGTTCCCGGAGCGCCGATGACGATATTCACATCAAGTCCGATCCGGTCCGCCCCGTACTGGGCTGCAAGCTCACCGAGGTCCCGAAACACGCGGATGATTGTCGCGCGCGGCATCAGCTTCCCGAGGATATCATTGCGAATCCGATCGTCCGATGACTCGACGCCAAGTATCGGTCGCACCGTGATACGCTGGCCAGCAAGAGCAAGAATCTGGCGGAGTTTTCCTTGCTTGACAAAAGCCTCGCGCGAGTCGAGCGAAAGGACGCGAACGGCCGGTAAGGACCGTGCAAAGATGACAATTTCGTCCAGAAAATCCGGCGGCATTTCCCGCGAATTCAGGACCGAGCCCGAATTGTAGAGCACCAAGTGCCCAATCGAACCCAGGCAAGACCGATAATAATCGGCAAACCACTCCAGGCGGCCGCGGTTCGATTCCAGATCGAAGGCTGCCCCCTCCCCTGCCCCGATGTCGCAGTGTAAACACCGCTTTCCGAGATAATACGGGCACATGCCGCCCCAGGCGTGATTTCCGAACACCAGCGCCAGCCGCGGCCCGTATCGATCGCGCACCGGTTCAAAGCGCATGGATTCCGGCGGCTCGATTCGAACCGTGGCGCGTGCGCATTAGTCTGGGCGTCGGACAAGGCGATCTCCCAGAAAAAGGGCGTCAATGTGCGAACGTGCGAATGTGTGCAGAGCATCGTCGGGAGTGGCCACCAGCGGCTCCTGGTCGTTGAACGACGTGTTCAGAACGAGCGGAACGCCGGTGAGGTCTCGGAATCGGGTGATCAGCGCGTGAAACAACGGGTTTTGTGTGGCGTCCACTAACTGTACGCGGCAGGTGCCGTCACGATGCCGTACGGCCGGAATTCGGTCGCGCTGCTCGATATGGATCGGATAGGCCAGATTCATGAACGTGCGGCAGGAGGAGGCGCGCGGCCAGCGACTCGGCATCGTAAACCAGCATTCGGCCTCTTCGGCCAGCACCGATGCGCCGAAGGGCCGGAATTCCTCGCGGTGTTTGATTGTGCGATTGAGCCTATCGCGAATCGAGGCGTTGCGCGGGTCGGCGAGGAGCGAACGGTTGCCCAGAGCTCGAGGACCGAATTCCATTCGACCTTGAAACCATCCCACCAGAAGGCCTTGGGCGATGAGAGCCGCGGCGGCGGCGGCACGATCGTCTACTTCTTGAAATCGAAGGCCTGACCGAGCAACAGCGGCTTCCATTGCGGCAGCCCCATACTCCGGGCCCAGGAACGGCGAGTGCACATCGGGCTGGTAGATCCGCATCTCTCGAGCAGTCACATCCTCTTGAAACGCGACGTCGAGCGCTGCTCCGATCGCGGTGCCGCCATCGTGCGGCGCACAGGGCACGAAGAGCGATTGGAAGATGCCCTCGCGCTCGAGGCGGGCGTTCGAGACGCAGTTGAGCGCGAGCCCGCCGGCGAAAACGAGATCGCGTTCGTCAATGGCCCATGAAAGTCGCTGAGCGAGCGCGAGCACCGCCTGCTCGGTTCGGCGTTGCAAGGCCGCGGCGAGATCGGCAAACCGCGTGTGTGTGTGCGACTCTCCGGGCTGCCGTCTGGGTCCAAACAGTGATTCGAGTCCGGAGACGTCATCGCTGCGCAGGCGTGCAATCTCGGGCTCGACGCGGAAAGGCGGCGCGTCCTTGCCGATCACCCCGCCAGCTTGATCGAGGATCGGGAAGAGAAGATCGAGTTCGGGAGCGAATCGGTCATCGTGCCCGTAGGCGGCCAGCCCCATGACCTTGCCGGCGTCGAACTCGGTGAAGCCGAGATAGACGGATACCCGCTCCCAGAGCATGCCGATCGAGTGCGGATAGGGGATCTCTTCGAGCAACTGGAGTCCGCCGGCGCTGCCTCGACCGAGCCAGACGGTCGACTCTTCACCGATTCCGTCGATTACCAGGATTGCGGCCGATGGAAACGGTGACGCGTAGAATGCACTCGCGGCGTGGGCGCGGTGATGAGATACGAAATGAAATCGATCGACGACGGTTTTGTCATTCGCCTCGCGGGCGAGGATCTGCGGAATCGCGAGTAGTCGGGAATTGAATTCCACCTCGCCCTGTAACGTGCCGAATCCTGTCTTGTCACTGAGGGGGTATGGATCGACCCCGACCAAGGCGACCCGGCGTCCCGGCGCGAGTGAATAAGCGAAGGCGTCAATACTTGAGAGCTGCTCCTGCGGCACGAATCGGAGACAGGCACGAATCGCGTTCCAGGGAAGCTCATCGGGGTTTGTCACTCGGGCCTGCTTGGCGTGCTTGGTTCGGGAAAAGCGTTCTTCTTCGACGGCGAAGATGACCTGATCGCCGCGCACGCAGCGCCGCTGAGCTTTCGTGATAGGCGCAGTTGATTCCCAGCACCAGCCGTTTTTCTGCGAGAGCCATGAGCGGCCTCGAGCAAACTTCAGCTTAGAGGAATTGAATCTCGTCCTGGCGACGTCGCGGCCGGGACGGCTCTTGCTCGATCGGAGCTGCTCCAGCTACTTCGCGCGACAGGATGTTCGGGACCGCGATATCAAAGGATTCCCCGCCGGTGGCAAACCCCAGGTCGTTGATGGTCTGCTCGGTGCGGACCAAGCCCTGCGTGATCTGCTCAACCTGCCCGGTGATGGCTTCGGCATCGCTGCGGTTGATCGCCAGTTCGGTGATCGACTGGATTTTTGTCTCCAGGTTCTCGATCTCGGCCTGAAGCAACTCGTAGTTCTCGCGGGCCTTTACCAGATTGGCGAGCCGGGACTTGCCGGTCTCCAGGCTGCCTTGCAGAGACTGCCTGATCCGTGTGCGATTGGCCGATTCGGGTTCCTTGTCCAGCCGGCGGATCCGCTCCTCGAGTCGTTTGATCTCGGTTTCTATCTCCTGCATGCTCGTGCTCTGGAAGAACCGCTCGAGCATGTGCTGGGTGTAGAGCGTGCGCAGGTAGATCCAGAGCAGGCGGTCCAGATCGGCAAGCTGCAGCTCATCAAGTGAGCGCAGCGGCGCCTCACCGTCGGTGCGCGCAACTGCTCGGCGATCTGCCGCACGGAAAGGCAGCGCTCTTTCAGGGCTTGAAAGCGGCGAAGCTGGGCCGGTGGAAGCGCCCGCATCAAGCGCACGACCGCCTCGGCATTCGCCTGGGCGCGGGCCGCCTTGTGATCCTGGGCGTCGACGTGCCGCTGAAATCGGGGATGCGTGCCGATGAACCCCAGGTACGCCGCTTCACCGGCGAGCACCAGCGGTAGGAACACGTCGGGGTGCCCGGAGATCAAGGCGAAGCCCATGCCGCCAGCGAACGCGAGCAGGTTCCAGTGGAAGAGGAATGCCTTCTTGATGTATTTGCCCAGGCCCACCGCTCCACTAATCCTTCCCAGAATGATCCGCACGATGTTTCAAGTGCCCGCCCGGCGACTTTCTTCGAGCTGGCTGATCAGATCACGCAGATAATATACCGTTTGCTGGAACCGTTCCTCGCGCTGCATTTCCTTGGACGGCCGATCCGAAGGCTCGATCGTCAGCTCGTGAAGGATTGTTCCGGGCGAATTCGAGACCACATAAATGCGGTCTCCCAGAAACACGGCTTCCTCGATCGAGTGGGTCACGAAGAAAACGGTTGCCTGAGTCGTGCGCCAGAGCTCGAGGACCAGGTCTTGCATGGCCATGCGAGTCATCGGGTCGAGCGCACCGAACGGCTCGTCCATCAGAATGATTCTTGGGTGCAGGATCAAGGTGCGAGCGATCGCCACGCGCTGTCGCATGCCGCCGGAGAGCTCGTGCGGGTACTTGTTCTGGTCGATGGCGACGTCGAGCCCGACCCGCGCGATCCAGCGCTTTGCGTGCTCGTACCGCTCTCGTCGCGGAACTCCCTGGCATTCCAGGCCGAAGGCGACGTTGTCGAGCACCGTGCGATGGTCAAAGCTCGTGTAGTCCTGGAAGACCATGCCGCGGTCGGCGCCGGGGCCGCGGACGTTTTCCCCCATCACGAGGACTTCGCCCTTGGATGGCGGATGCTGCGGACTGAGCCCGGCGATGAGCCGCAAAATCGTGCTCTTGCCGCTGCCGCTGGGGCCGAGCACGCAGATGAACTCGCCCTTGCCGACCAGGTCTTCGACCACGAATGTGACATTGCGAATTGCCGTGAATTCGTTGGATTTCCCGGCGTTGAAGGTTTTGGTCACGTCGCGAAACTGGACGACGTGCGGCTCGCGCACCTCACCCGGCTGCCGCACGCCGGCGAGAATTCGCCCAACTCCAACCGCTTGGCCTGTTCCGGGACTGACGACCGTACCTGGTTTTGGATCAGTGGTAGTCATGGTGTTTTGGCATCGGCCGGAGCACTGGCCGGCGCGGACGTGCCGGCCGCTTTCCGCCCAAGCTGCCCCGTGACTGCTCTCCAGATCGCCAGCCGCAGGTCTTCCCAGGCGTGCAACACGCTGCGCAGGAGCCGGTCCAGGAGCCCCATTCCGCCGTAACGGTACGGAAACAGCTCAGCCTGCACGAAGGAAAAGAACCGGTCAATACACAGTGCGACAACCGGAATGATCAGCAGGATGAGCAGCACGTGCTCTTTTTTCCCCAGCCGCTGTGATGTGTTGATCAGATCGCCCAGTCCGCCCGCTTCCGAGCCGAACTTCACCACTTCGGCGAGCATGATGTAGCCGAACGCGAGGCCGAAAAGCAGCCGCAGCGAATTGAACACGCTGGGCAGGGCCAGAGGCAAGAGCACTTTGCCGATCGTCTGCCAGGTGCCGGCGCCCAGCGTGTAAGCCGTGTCGATGTACTGGCCGCCCACTTCTTCGATGGCACGCGTGGTGTCCCAGAGGACGAACGCCACACAGGCAATGAAAATGAACATCACCTTCTGCGTCTCGCCGATATCGAAGAGTGAAAATGTGAGCGGAATGAGTGCTGCGACGGGAATGTTGCGTCCGAACAAGGTCATCGGCATGAAGAAGGCTTGCATGCGGCCGAAGCAGCCGCAGAGCACCCCCAGCGGCACGCCGACGAGCGTGGCCAGGCCGAAGCCGAGAGACAGCCTTCGCAAGGTGATCAAGAGGTTGCGCGTGAGGGCCCGATCGAACCACAGGCTGGGAAAGCTGGCGAAGGTTTCAGCCGGGCTGGGGAGCCCTTTCGAAGGCGAGATGATCCGCTCTTCGACCGGGCCCGCCGTCACAAACCACCAGATCGCCAGGCAGGTGCCCACGCCCAGAATGCCCATGAGCACCGCCTGCCAGGCCGGCAATCGCCGCCGCAAGGCGAAACGGAAACCTTTCATCAGTTTGCCTTCTCGGCGGTGAGCACCTTGATCTCGACGCGTCGATTCTTGGTCTGATTGAGTGGGTCGACCGGCTGGTCCCATCCCATACCGTCGGCGTTGAATCGATTCGCATCGAGCTCGCTATACTTCTTGATCAGCGCTTCCTTGATCGCATTGGCCCGCTTGAGGGAGAGGTCCTTGACGGCCTCGACCGGCACCTGGCCTTTCATCGAGCTGTCCGTGTGGCCCTCGATGATGATTCGAGCGGCGCCGAACTGGCCGGCCAGTTGAGCAATTTCGTCCAAGACGTTTTCGACATTCGGGTCGTACCGTTCCTCCACTTTCTTGCCATTCACCGTCCGCTCTACCGTGGCCATCGGGTCAAAGCTGTTCGGGAAGAAGTGGATCACGACCGTATTGGTCAGAATCTCGCCGCCACTCTCGGCACGGACAGTCTGCACGTCCTTGGGAGCGACCTTGGATTCGTACTCGACCTTCGACTTGGCGTACTTTTCTTCCTGCCCAAGCTTTTGAATGACCGAGTAGTCCATCACCTGGTCGAAGGGCACCGGCCGGTGGGTGATTGAGTGGATCCGGCGATACAGCATGTAAGCACGCTGCCAGGTTCGCTCAAAATTCGTCGGGTTGTTTTGATTGATGAAGAACTGGAAGTTCTCGGCCCAGTTGGTGCTGTGGGCGTCGCCCAGCATCGCGAGGGCGTCGCCCTGCGGAATGCTGTAACCGGCGGCCATGAGCTCGGAGACCTTCTGCTTGTTGGCCTGGTCTTTGAGCTGCTCCATTGCGTCGAAGATTCCGCGCACGAGGCCCTCGATGATCGGTGCGTGGTCACGGGCGAAGTCGGCGCGGGCGAACCACACGTCGGCGATCAGCCGGTTGGCTTCCTGCGTCGTCACGAGCATGCGGTTACCTTTGATCTTCGCGAGGTTGTAGATGTCGGGCGCCCACGACACGCACGCCGAGATGTCTTTCTGGCCGTTGAACGCGGCTGCGGCCGCGAAGGCGTCGACGGTGAAGGTCATGTCAACCTCTTCCGGTTGCACTCCGCCTGAAACCAGCATGTTGAGCGCGAAGTAATGCGAGGGCGAGTTCTGCGCCAGCACCATCTTCTTGCCGCGCAGATCGGCAGCCGTCTTGATGTTCTCGCGCACGACGATGCCATCCCCGCCGTTCGAGAAATCGACCTGCTGGTAGATGCGCGGCATGATCCGGCTGTCGGTCGGATTGCCTTCGGAGTCGACGAAGCCCTCCATGAACAGCGGCACCATATCGAGCGTGGCCCAGCCGATGTGCACTCCGCCGGACGCATAGGCGTCGCGCATGTTAACCGGCTGATCGATCAAAACGAGATCGACCTTGAACTTCTCTCCTCCGGGAGCCGTCCATTCCTTGCCCGCCTGGAACCCGTTATTCGCAAACACGATGGGCGCCCAACCTGCCCATATGTTCAGAGCAAATCGCACCGTATTGTTGACGAGCGGCTTGTAAGCGGCGGTTCCCTTCACCGGCGGCAGCTTCTCGGCCGGCTTGAACGTGTATTCCTTGACGGTGGTCGGGCTCGACGTGTCCTGGCTCGATTCGGCGGGTTGTGCGAGTTCCTTGGGGTCGATCTTCGCTTGGCCGGCACCGCCGCCAGGCGGGGCAGCGGGCGGAGGAGCGATCACATCCCGACCGCGATAAACTGCAAAGCCAATCAGCGCAGCAACTACGAGCCCGACTGCAATATAAAAACCGCTCTTGGGTTGTTCAGCCATCTTGCGAGACTCCGTCGATCAGGGAAGCGGAGAGGTTCTATCTTGTCTTTTGTGTGTCTAGAAGGGTTTTCCTCTACGACAGAGTACTGCCCGTCACCCTTCCATTCAATGAACCGCCTCCAAGTGAATCGCCCGGGAAAGTTGTTTATTGTTTCGATTCGACTCGCCGGAATTGATGGCGTAGATGGTTGAAGTCCATCGGTTCCGCTTATATTCTCGTCTTGGCAGCGCAAGGGCGGGTGGCCACCAGGTGCCATCAGGTTGTCGCAAGCCGAGCTCGCATCAGGACGCGATCCGTATGAGCAGACTCATCGTCTTTGCCAGTCGAGCCGGTGCGGCGGAGAATCTATCGATCTTCGATCCGAGCTCACCATCTGCGCACGCCATCCGCTCGCTCTTCATCCTCGTCCTGGCGGTCTGTGGTGTGATCCTCGTTGTCGTCGAAGGCGTGCTCATCTATAGCATCGTCCGCTTTCGCAGCCGCGCAGCCCAGAAAGCCGAGCCGCCGCAGGTGTATGGCAGCATGCCGATCGAGATCGCCTGGACGGTCGCGCCGGCACTCACCGCCTTCGTGCTCACACTCATCCTCACCCGCACCGAGTTCCTGGTGCGCGTTGACCCCCAATCGCCGCCGGCGGGGGCGAAGCCGCTGTACGTCACGGTGATCGGCCATCAATGGTGGTGGGAATACGTCTACGAAAAATATGACGATCAGAAGCTTGGCTTCATCACTGCCAACGAGCTCCACGTGCCGGCAAGCGACGACAAGACGCCGCGGCCGGTTTACTTGACGCTTCTGTCGGCCGATGTCTGCCACAGCTTCTGGGTGCCACGCCTGGCCGGCAAGACCGATCTGATTCCGGGCAAGACCAATCAGATGTGGTTCCAGACCAGTACAACCGGGGTTTTCCTGGGCGCAGTGCGCCGAGTACTGCGGCACCCAGCACGCCAACATGCTGTTGCGGGTCAAAGTGGAAACCGAGACCGATTTCAAAGCGTGGGTCGTAAACCAGCAACGGCCGGCTATCGAGGACCCCGCTATGCGTGAGGCGAAAGCGGAGTTCCTCTCGCAGTCGTGCGTGAACTGCCACCGAGTGCGGGGCACCACGGCCCAAGGGACCTACGCCCCCGACCTGACCCACTTGATGAGCCGGCAGACCATCGCCGCCGGGATGACCGGCAATACACCCGAGAACCTGCGCCAGTGGATGAATGATCCCCAGCAGATCAAAGATGGCTGCCTCATGCCTCGATTTGGATTGAACCGAAGACGCGTTGATCTTCTCGTGGACTACTTGACGACTCTGAAATAAAACGGATCGACCGGTCTGCGACCAGAAGATGCACGAGATGACGATTGCAGCGCAGGAACCCGCACTATCGCGCCCGCCCTGGACCGAGGTGCTGCACGACTGGGTGACGACCGTCGATCACAAGAAGATCGGCATCATGTACATCCTGGTTGCGATCGTGTTCCTGCTGGTGGGCGGGGCCGAAGCGCTCTTGATGCGGCTGCAGCTCATGTGGCCCGGCGCGAAGGTGATCTCGGCCGATCTGTTCAATCAGATGATGACGATGCATGGCACGACGATGATCTTTTTCGTGGCCATGCCGATTCTGGCCGGCGTGGCCAACTTTATCGTGCCGCTTCAAGTCGGAGCCCGCGACATGGCGTTTCCGCGGCTCAATGCGTTCGGCTTGTGGGTCACGGTCTTCGGCGGGGTGCTGGCGTACTTCAGTTTTGCCACGGGGGAGTGCCGGCCATCGGCTGGTTTGCCTATGCACCGCTCACGGAGCGCACCTTCGCACGCTCCGCGGCAACCGATTTCTGGATCCTGGGCCTCCTGGTCAGCGGCATCGGCAGCGTCTCGGGAGCGATCAACATGGTCGCCACGGTGCTTTCGCTGCGCTGTCCCGGCATGACCTTGCGCAAGATTCCCCTTTACACCTGGATGGCGTTCTGGGCAAACATTCAGATCCTCTTCGCGCTTCCACCGCTGACCGCGGCGCTCTGCATGCTCTGGTTCGATCGCAATCTGGGCGCGCACTTTTTCAATGCCCAGGGCGGCGGTTCGCCTTACCTCTGGCAGCACCTGTTCTGGTTTTTCGGTCACCCGGAGGTTTACATTCTCGTCTTGCCGGCCTTCGGGATGGTCTCGGACGTGATCCCGGTCTTCTCGCGCAAGGTGATCTTCGGCTATGAATTCGTGGCGGCTTCGACCGTGGCCATCGCCCTGGTGAGCTTCGGGGTCTGGGCGCACCACATGTTCTCCGTCGGGATGAGCCGGACCGTGGACGTCTATTTCGCCGCGGCCAGCCTGGTCGTCGGAATACCGACGGGTGTGAAGATGTTCAATTGGCTGGCCACGGCCTATGGCGGGCGCATTCGCATGGCCGCGCCGATGCTGTTCTGCTGCGGCTTCCTGTCGATGTTCGTGATCGCCGGTTTGACGGGCATCATCCTCGCCATTGCGCCGGTCAATTATCAGCTCACCGACAGCTACTTCGTGGTTGCGCATTTTCACTGGGTCATTGTGGGCGGCATTCTGATGGGCCTCTTTGCCGGACTTTATTACTGGTATCCCAAGGCCACCGGCCGGATGTATTCCGAGCGGCTGGCCCGGTGGCAGTTCTGGCTGTTCTTGATCGGGTTCATACTCACCTTCGGGCCGATGCACGTCTCCGGAATCCTGGGCATGCCGCGGCGGGTCTATACCTACCAGGCCGATCGCCCCTGGCAGATCTGGAACGTGCTCTCGAGTGTGGGTGCATTGATCCAGGCACCCAGCTTCTTGATCTTTGTCTGGAACATTCTGATCTCGCTCAAGAACGGCGCTTCTGCCGGCGATGATCCCTGGGATGCCTGGACGCTGGAATGGGCTTCGACTTCACCTCCTCCGTCTTACAACTTTGAAACGATCCCGACTGTGCGCAGCCGCCGCCCCCTCTGGGATCTGAAGCACCCGGATGATCCGGACTGGCACTACGAATGATTGAATCGACCCTGGCACAGCACGCAAGAGGATCAGTTCATGTCTGACGTGTCCGAGGCTTCGTTACCGCAATATCACTCGTCTACTGCGCTGCCGCCGGCGAAGTCAGGGATGATCTCGTTCTTGCTCAGCGAGGCGGCGTTTTTCGGCACGCTGATCATGGCGTATGTGTATTTTCTTTCGCAGACGGGCAAAGGAGATCCCACGCCCCGCCAGGTGTTTCATCTGCCCCTGGTACTGGCCGCGTCGGCGTGTCTCTTCTCGAGCAGCGCCACGATTCACCTCGCGGAAAAAGGGCTCCATCGCGGCCAGCAGCGTGCTTTTCTCACGTGGTGGGGTTTAACGATCGTGCTGGGGGTGCTCTTCCTCTGCGGCACGGTCTGGGAGTGGAGCGACCTGATCGGGACATGGGGCTTGACCATCAGCCGCAACCTGTTCGGGACGACCTATTTTACTCTGGTAGGGTTCCACGCCTTGCACGTCACAATTGGTCTGGCCGTGATGAGCATCGTCTTCGGCCTGGCAGTGAAGAACCAGATCACGGCCAGCAACGAGATTGGAGTGCAGGTGATCGCGTGGTACTGGCATTTCGTGGACGCTGTCTGGCTGGTGGTCTTCACGCTGGTGTATCTGATCGGGCGTTGAGTTGGAGATCACATGAACATCACCGATTCTGCAAGCGGCGATCCCGCCGCACAAGAGTCAGCAAGAGCACCGGGTCTGGAGATGCCGCGGCCGACCATCTGGCCGATCGTGGTGGCGCTGGGAGTCACCATGCTCGGAGCCGGATGGGCGACGCACCCGATGCTCTCCGTAGTCGGCGCGGTGTTATTCGTTCTGGGACTCGGCGGCTGGATCAGCCAGTTGCTGCCCGGAAAAGGGCATTTGCATGAGCCGCTGGTCGCGCCGGCGTGAAGGGACAGGCCCATTGTCGGCCAGCCCGGGACGGTCGACCAGCTTCGGGCCGGCATGGCGGGATATCGGTTTCAGCTTCCCGAAGCGTTTCATCCCATCTCGGCCGGCGTCAAAGGCGGCATTGTCGGTGGGCTGGTGATGCCCATACCTGCGCTCCTGTACGGTATTCTGAGCGGGCACGGGATCTGGTTTCCGGTCAACCTCCTGGCGGGCATCGTCGTGCCGGGCATCACCGGCGAGACGGTTGCCCAGCTCGAGCAGTTCCAGTTGGGTGCATTGATTGTTGCGATCGTCGTTCACGCCATATTCTCGGCGACGTTCGGTCTTCTGTTCGGAGTTGTGTCGCCGACGCTTCCTCCCATTCCGGGCGGCCCGGTGATCGCCGGCGGCGTGCTGATGCCGCTTCTCTGGACGGGTCTTTGTCACGGGTTCATGGGGATCATCAACCCTCCGCTCCAGCGGCACGTCGACTGGTTCTGGTTTGTCGTCTCCCAGGCTGTTTACGGGCTGGCCATGTCGATCGTCGTCGTACGAACGCAAAAGGTAATCGTGCCCCCGGCCGGGAGCGGGCCGAGCTCGCTGCCAGGTTCACCGGAGCCCGCTCCGGGCGGAGGTCACTCGTGAGCTCGCTCCGTGGAAACTCTCGCCGGTCGGGCCAACGACTCCGATTCTGGTGTTTTGCATGCGCAGTTCTCTTTATCTGCACAAATGGCTGTGATCTCCCGGGGCGCCCGAAAGCGGCAGATCAATCCGTTGGGGCGCAGAACGAACGATCGTTCGAGGCTCTCTACCGTCGGAATTGTGTGGGTTGCCACGGCCTACACGGCAAGCTGGGACCGGCGCCGCCGCTCAACGACAAGCTCTTCCGGAGCCTGATCTCGGAGGACGACTTGCAGCGAATCATCGCGGCAGGACGCCCTGGTACGCTGATGCCAGCTTTCGCCCAGAGCAGCGGGGGCCAACTGACGGCCGAGCAAGTGCTGGTTCTCGCGCAGGGGATCAAGTCACACTGGGGGCGAGTCGAGGCCGTTCCGGCGGGCACACCTCCACTTCGAGCGGAATCGGGCGGTCCCGATCGAGCAAGTTCGACGGACGCCGGATTACGAGTGTTTGCGCGAGCGTGCGCCTCGTGTCACGGCGATCAGGGCGAAGGGAGCGACACCGCCGGCGCGATCCACGATTCGGACGTCGTCGCGCTATTGAGCGACCAGGCGCTGCGGCGGCTGATCATAACCGGCCGTCCCGATCTCGACATGCCTGACAGTAGTGACGGTGACGGCCGACCGGATGGATATAAGCCGCTCACATCTCAGGAAGTCACGGAGCTGGTGTCATTGCTGACTTCGTGGAGAGAAGGCGTCGGTCCGACGATCAAGCAGACAGGGAAATGAGACATGACCCAAAACTCGAACGGCAGCAGGCGCGGGTTCCTCAAGTGGCTCACGTTCGCGATCGGCGCCATTGCCGGCGTGCTCGTGGCGATTCCGTTCGTCGGCTATCTGTTGGGAGCGATCAGGAAACGAACGGTCGAATGGATCAACCTGGGGCCGGCAACTGCATTTGCAGTCGAGGAGACAAAGCTGAAGACATTCGACAATCCGCTGGGCACACCCTGGGATGGAATGGCCGCGCGCATGGGAGTGTACGTACGAAATCTTGGAAGCGATCAGTTCCTGGTCTTCGCCATGAATTGCGCACACCTCGGTTGCCCCGTGACGTGGTTTCCGCAATCGGGGCTATTCATGTGTCCCTGCCACGGTGGTGTCTACTACGAAGATGGCCAGCGCGCTTCGGGCCCGCCAACGCGCGGGTTGTTTACGTGCGCGTGGCGAATCCGGGAAGGCAATCTGGAAATCCAGGCGCCGCACCTGCCGACTTTGCAGAATGTTCTCCAGGAGTCGGATAAGGCTTGAGGATCGGCAATGAAGCGACTGCTGCAATGGTTTGAGTCTCGACTGAGTCTCCGCGAGACGGTTGGCCCGATGCTTTTGCATCCCATACCGCGCGGAGCCGCCGGCCCCATGGGCTGGTGGTATGTTTTCGGCAGCGCTTCCATGACATTGCTGATGATCCAAATACTCACCGGCATCGGGCTGGCACTCGTCTACGTTCCGTCCACGAGCGAAGCTTATGCGAGTTTGGTGTATTTGAATGAACACCAACCGTTCGGTTGGTTCCTGCGCTCGTTGCATTACTGGTCCAGCTCGGCCATGGTGGTCATGGTGGTGGTGCACATGACGCAGGTTTTTCTGCATGGGGCATTCAAGTATCCACGCGAGTTGAACTGGGTCTCGGGCGTGTTTCTGCTGCTACTGACGGTGGGCATGGCGTTTACCGGTCAGGTCATGCGCTGGGACGCCGACGCCTACTGGGGTGTGGGGGTCGGGGCTTCCATGGCTGGCCGAGTGCCGGTGATCGGACCATACGTGGTCGATTTGATGCTGGGCGGTCCGATCATCGGGTCGGATACGCTGAGCCGGTTCTTCGCCCTCCATGTCTTCATCATCCCTGGCTCTCTGCTTGGGTTGCTCGGCTTGCATCTCTGGTTGGTCTTGAAGCGGGGAATCAGCGCACCGCCGGTGCCCGGTGAGATCGTTGATCCTGCGACTTACCAGCAGGGATACGAGAAGGAACTCCACGAGCGCGGCGTTCCCTTCTTTGGTGAAGCGATGCTCAAGGACTGCGCTCTTCTCGGCTTTGACGACAATCGTGGTGGTTTTGCTGGCGGCGATCGTTGGGCCCAAGGGGCCGGGTGAACTGCCGGAGCCGGCTCTGACCGGCGCTAACCCCAAGCCCGACTGGCCGTTTCTGTGGTTATTTGCTCTCCTTTCCTTGAGCCCTCCGTCAGCAGAGACCCTGATCATTCTCGGGTTGCCGGTGGTGTTGCTTTGCGCGTTGTTCCTGGTGCCGTTCGTCTCGAATCGCGGGGAACGCGCTCCGAGCCGGCGGCCGGTTGCGGTCCTGTCTGTGGTGGTGATGGGCACCGTGCTCGGCGTGCTGACCTATTACGGTGCGACCGAGCCCTGGTCGCCGGTGATGGGAGCGTGGAGCAGCGCCCCAGTGCCGGAAGACCTTGTGCAGGCAAGCTCGCCGTTGCAGCTTCAGGGAGCGGTCGTGCTTCAGAACAAGCAGTGTCGCAACTGTCATGCGCTCGAGGGATCGGGCGGCCGGCGCGGGCCTGACTTGAGCGGGGTCGGCACGCGGCTCACCCGCGATCAGTTGATCGATCAGATCTCGAACGGTACGCCCGGAGGCGGCAACATGCCGGCGTACGGCAAGCAGATTCGGCCGGCCGAGATGACCGCGCTGGTCGATTTCCTGGTGAGCTTGCGACCGCCGGGCCGCGAGGCGGCCCGGCCGGCCGCCGTGGCCCAACCGTAGCTTGATCGGAACTCGCGATGGACCCCACGCTCGAAGCCGTCATCCGATCCTGGCCGTTCGAGCCGTGGGTGCTCTTCTCGCTGCTGGTGACGGCCGTATTGTACGTGCGCGGCTGGCTCGTGCTGCGGCGCCGCGATCCGGAACGATGGTCCGCGGGCAAGCTTGGCGCATTCGCTCTTGGTCTTGGCGCGCTCTTCCTGGCGATCGCCTCGCCGATCGAACCGTTCACGGCGCTGCTCCTGCAGGTGCACATGCTGCAGCACGTGTTGCTGATGATGATCGTGCCGCCCTTGCTCTGGCTGGGCGCTTCCGTGTTTCCCCTCCTGCTGGGCCTGCCGCGGTCGATCCGGACATTCTGGCTTTCACCGTTGGTTCGCTCCAGAAACCTGCGCCGGGCATTCGGGTGGCTTGCACAACCCCTGCCGGCATGGCTGTTGTTCACGGCGGCGACCTGGATCTGGCACCTTCCACCGACTTATCAGCTTGCGCTTGCCTCCAACACGTGGCATTATCTCCAGCACGCCTGTTTTCTCGTCACGGGGCTGTTGTTCTGGTACCCGGTCATCCGGCCGTTTCCCAGCCACCCGCGCTGGTCGCCGTGGCTGCTGATCCCGTATTTGATCCTGGCCGACGTGCAGAACACGCTGCTTGCCGCCTGGCTGACGTTTTCGGATGCACCCCTGTACTCGTATTACGTCACACGGCCGCGGCTGGGAAATCTCTCGGCCCTGGAGGACCAGGCGGCCGCCGGAGTGCTGATGTGGGTGCCCGGCTCGTTGATTTACCTGATTCCGCTTTTTGTGATCGGTGTCCGGCTGCACTTCGGCAATGTCCGCAGACCGGACCACCGGCTGAGATCCATGCCCGAGCGTGTCAGACGCCGCTCTGCATTACCAGCTCGACTCTCGCTACCGATCATCGGTCAGCCCGCTCCGCGGGCCGAGCCGGCGCCGTTTGATCTCCTGCGCGTGCCGGTGCTCGGTCGCTTTCTCCGCTTCAGGCACGCCCGCGTGTGCCTGCAGCTTCCGCTTTTTGTGCTCGCGCTCTTGATCGTCTTCGACGGGTTCTTCGGGCCGCCGATCGCCGGCATGAATCTCGCGGGAGTACTTCCCTGGATTCACTGGCGCGGGCTCGTGGTGCTGGGACTGCTCGCCTCCGGAAATGTCTTTTGCATGGCTTGCCCGTTCATGCTGCCGCGGGCGATCGCGCGGCGCTGACAGGAACGCGACTCGCCCCTGGCCGCCGTGGCTCAAGAACAAATGGCCGGCGGTGGTGCTGCTCGTCGTCTTTCTGTGGGCTTACGAGGCGTTTGCTCTCTGGGACAGCCCTGTGCTCACAGCCGCGATCGTACTGGCATATTTCGGCGCTGCCTTTGTGATCGATGGTCTCTTTCGCGGTGCGTCTTTCTGCAAATATGTTTGTCCGATTGGCCAGTTCAACTTCGTGCAATCGCTGGTCTCGCCGCTGGAAGTCAAGGTACGCGAGCCGGACGTGTGCTCATCGTGCCGCACCAAGGAGTGCATTCGCGGGAGCAGCGAAGTTGCCGGTTGCGAGCTGGGCCTCTATCAGCCGCGGAAGTCGAGCAACATGGATTGCACGTTCTGCCTGGATTGTATTCATGCTTGCCCGCACCAGAATGTCGGCATCATTGCCGGGGTACCGGGCACGGCGCTCTGGCGTGATCCGCGCCGTTCTGGAGTCGGCAGGTTCAGCCGGCGGCTCGATCTGGCGGCGCTGGTTGTTGTTCTTGCCAGCGGCGCTTTCGCCAATGCGGCATTGATGACGGCGCCGTTCGTGGATTTGCAGAATCGCGTTGCATCCGCCATTCCGCTCCAGTCCGGTTTTCTTGCCACGACCGCTCTCTGTTTGCTGACACTGGTGGTGCTGCCGCTTTTGATTGTCGTTGGCACGGCAATCGTTTCTCGCACGTGGGGTCGTTCGGGCGAGGCCTCGATCGCGCTGGCGACGCGATTCAGCTTTGCGCTGGTTCCACTGGGTTTCGCCATGTGGCTGGCTCACTACGGCTTTCACTTCGTGACGAGCTACGAAGGGTTGGTACCGACTGTGCAGCGATTTCTGGCCGATCGGGGTTGGGCGGGTCTGGGGTCGCCCGATTGGAGCTGTTCTGCGTGCATTCCAGCCCCCGGCTGGCTGCTGCGGCTGGAGATTGTCGTTCTCGACCTCGGTCTGCTGCTCTCGCTCTACACGGCGCATCGCATCGCCCATTCAGAGGACCAGTGCGCCAGACAACCGCTTCGCGCCTTCACGCCCTGGGCGATCTTGATCGTGCTCTTGTTCGCCCTGGGGATCTGGATTGTGTTTCAACCGATGCAAATGCGTGGAACGATGCAGATGGCGGGGTGAGGTCATGAGCAAGAAGGGCGTAATCGCGCTGGCGACGATCTGGATCGGGCTGGGAGTTGCCTGGGCTCCCGCGTTCGGTGACGGCGGCACGCTGAGGTTCTCCGGTAGGCGCGGCGATCGGTCGATCACAGTATTCACCGCCCCGGCTCCGCTCTCCGCGGGGCCGGTCGATCTGAGCGTGCTCGTGCTGGACGCCAAAACCGGCAGGCCGATCACGCACTTGCCGATCGAGGTGCGCGGGCAGCGGATCGGCAGCGCGGAATCCGGAATCCGGATGCCGGCCACGACCGAAGCGGCCACCAACAAGCTGATGCGCGCGGCGAGGCTGGAGCTTCCCGAGCCCGGACGGTGGCATTTCGATGTGTGTGTGGAAGGCGTCGATTCGTCTGAGCCGATTGGTTTCGACGTCGAGGTCGCGCAGCCGGCGCCACGCTGGCTTGAAATGAGCATTTGGATCGCTTGGCCGCTGGTGCCAATCCATTTGTTTGCCATTGCCCGGTTCCGGCTACGGCGAAGGCCTGGCGGGCATATCGGGCTTTGATGTTGGTCTTCGGGCATCGTCTGGGATCGGCACCCGGAAAAAAAAATCGCTCGGCCTGGCACATCCCACCTCCGGACGTCGCATTGTGTTCGGAAACGGCGTTCCGATACGCATCTACTCGCCTCCGCAGGCCTTATTATCCCAGGACACACCCGCAATGTTGTATCAATTGAATAGACGTCAGATTATGACCCGCGACGATCGAAATTGCCGAGGGAAGCGGCGAACTCATAGTAGCCGCAGGCAGCCGACTCTGGAGGCCCTCGAAAGACGCATCGTCCTGAGCACGCTGACCGTGCTCAACAACGCCGATAGCGGTCCCGGATCGTTGCGCGCCGAGATCGCCGCCACGACCAGTGGCGATACCATTGCGTTTTCTCCTACGCTCAAGGGACGTACCATCAACTTGACCAGCGGCGAGCTGGTGGTGAGCAAGAGCCTGAGCATCAATGGCGGCGCCGCGGCGAACGTAACCGTCAGCGGCGGCAACGTCTCGCGGGTGTTCGACATCAGCGGCGATGCGAACGTGACGTTTCGTGGGCTTAATATCACCGACGGCTCCTCGAACGCTGGAGGAGGGGTGCTTGTCGAATCTGGTTCCAGTCTGAACATCACCCAATGCACGCTGACTGCTAACCGAGCTCTTGGCGACTCGAACGGCAACGCCCTTGGGGGCGCGATCTGGAACCAGGGGGGCGCGAGCCTGAACATTTCGCAAAGCGGGCTTTCCGGTAATGAGACCGATGGCAGGAACCAGAGTTACGGGGGGGCGGTCTACAACCAGGGCAGCCTCAGGGTGACTTCGTCAAGCTTTTCACTCAACCAGGCTCTGGGCAGCACAACGTCTTTCGACGAGTTATCGCCGCCGGGTGGTAGTCTAGGCGGCGCGATCCTGAATGACGACGGTGCGACCATGACCGCAAGCCAGAGCAGCTTCGTTCAGAACGAAGCGGTTGGCGACGAGGGTGGGGATGCTCTTGGCGGCGCGATCGACAACGAGTCGGCCTCGGTATCTCTCGGCGTGCACGTGTCGATCTCGAACTGCACGTTCGTCAGCAATCAGGCCATCTCGGGCATCAACTTGGGTAATGGCAACCAGGGAGGCTTCGGCGGAGCCATCGAAGACCTGGCCGGTACGACGATCCGGATCAGCGGCAGCACGTTTGCCAGGAATGAAGCCGCTGCCATGGCGCCGGCCACTACATTCGCGAGCTCCTACGCGAGTGGAGGGGCCATCGATAACGGAGCCTCCGCCTTCAGTTCGTTGAGCGTATTCCTCACCGTCGACGGCTCCACATTCACAGGGAATGTGGCCAGCGGCGGCCAGGATCTCGCGCCGGGGTTCGGGAACTTTTCTTATGGCGGCGCCGTGAGCTTTAACATTGTGTCCGGGCTAAGCGGAAGTCTCAGCTTTAGTAATTCGACCTTCATCAGCAACCTGGCCGTCGGTGGAGGAGCAACTGATGGCGAACTTGGGCCCGGATTTGCCGGCCCGGGGTCAGGGGGCGCCATCTTCGCAGGCAGCCCGCTGAGCGTCACCAACTGCACATTCATCGGCAACCAGGCCATCGGAGGATCTGCCGACGGCAGCGCGGGCTATGGCGAAGGCGGCGGCATCGATGCTCAAGCCGATCTCACGGTCATGGGCAGCGTCTTCTACGGCAATGAGGCAGCGGGTGGTGGCGGCGGTACGAATTCAGGCGTGCGTGCTGGTTTCTTTTCCGGATATGCCGCCGGCGGTGGGATCGCTGCTTTGAATGGGGTAGCAACGATCTCCGGTAGCATCTTGATCGGCAACCGGGCGGTCGGTGGCTTCAGCTCGTCTGGCCTAGGCGGATTCGCAGCGGGCGGCGGCATCGAAGGCTACTACTCGACGCTAAATCTCGCGGAAGTCACACTCGCGTCAAACACAGCGCTCGGCGGCGAGGGTGGCCCCGGCGGCCAGGGGGGCGGTGGTGCCGGCGGTGGAATCGACCTCGAAGTGTTTTCGAGCGCGGACATGATCGGATTGACGCTCGTGAATAATAGCGCCGCCGGTGGAGCTGCTGGCCCTGGAGGCGAGGGGGGAGTCGGGATTGGCGGCGGAATCTCGGCCGGGTTCGAAATCTTCCTGATTCCTATTTTTGCGCCGGATGGCTCAACCCTCTCACTCAGCGCGAGTACACTCTCGGGCAATCGAGCCGTTGGCGGCGCCGGTGGACCGAGTGGGTTCGGCGGCGACGCCCTGGGCGGGGGAATTGCAGTCGTCGGTGAAGACACAGCCACTGTCGAGGGCAGCGAGTTGAACCTCGATTCGGCGAGTGGTGGCTCGGGCGTGAGCGGTGGTAACGGTCTTGGCGGGGGCATCTACGTGGACATCGGCTCGGGTGCCGGTGTCACCCGAAGTGTGATCACGGGCAACCAGGCGAGCGGCGGCCCGGAGACCGGCGGCAGCGCAGGCCAGGGAATCGGCGGCGGGGTCTATTACCTCGGCACATTCACGTTTGACGCCCCGACCGTCGTCCGCATGAATCGCGCTTCGACAAGCAACAACGACATCTTCTCTTCGTGAGGCGGTGTGCCGGATGCGATCGGCGTTCTCAGGCGGGCCCTTGACCGGCTAGTCGTACCGGCGCTACGGTGGTAAACGCTACTCGTGGCGGTCAAGGACCCTGCGTGTGCTCGGTTTTGACAATCCGGATGTGAGATCGAGAATCTCATAACTTTTCATGGCGCCGATGCGGAAAGACCTCGAACCTCCAAGCACGGAAGTCACGCGGGCGCTCGATGCGGTCCTGAACGGCGAGCCGCGCGCGGCCGAGCAGCTCTTGCCGCTCGTTTATGACGAGCTGCGCCGGCTGGCCGCCGCCCGGCTGGCCCAGGAGGCGGCGGGCCAAACGCTCCAGGCCACCGCCTTGGTCCACGAAGCTTATCTACGTCTCGTCGGGTCCGATCCCGAGAAGCCGTGGGATGGTCGCGGACACTTCTTCGCGGCGGCGGCTGAGGCGATGCGGCGGATCCTTGTCGAGAACGCCAGGCGGAAACGACGGGGAAGGCACGGCGGTGGGCGAGCGCGTGTTGGGCTCGACCTTGAACAGCTCGTGCCGGCCGGAGAAGGGGCCGCCCACGACGTGCTCGCGCTTGACGAGGCCCTCGACCGGCTGGCACAGGAAGAGCCGGCCGCAGCCCAGGTCGTCAAGCTTCGCTATTTCGGCGGGCTCACAACGCTTGAAGCATCCTCGGTCATGGGTGTCTCGCTCCGCACCGCCAATCGCCACTGGGTGTATGCACGCGCCTGGCTCTACCACGAGCTCAATCCGCACGAAGATGAGCCAGTCTGAAAAAAACCGGGCGTTCGTGGCACAGATCGATGCCAGTCGTCGCATTACGAAGCAAGTCGTCCAACTGACCGAAGACGGAGATCCACGCCGTGCCCAGCGAACGCCCCGGCGGTAACGTGAAAGCAATCTTCGACGAGGCTGTCGAGATTGCGTCGACCGAAGAGCGAGCGGCTTATCTGGATGTCGCCTGCGCAGGCAATCAAGACCTGCGGCGCAAGGTTGAAACGCTGGTTCGGGCCCTGGGTGAGGCCGGTGGATTTCTCGAAGGAGTCGCCCGACCTTCTGGCGGCGGGTGATCCGGAGTCGGACGCGGCGGCGATTTCCACCTCGCCGTCTGGTCCGGTGCGGCGGGAAGAGAACGCCACTTGCACGAATGTTGCGTCCGCCGGCTCGCACGAAGCAACTGGATCGCCAGGCGCACCACACCTGGTCGAGGGCCCCGGTTCGCGCATCGGGCCCTACAAGCTGCTGCAGCGAATTGGCGAAGGAGGTATGGGGGCCGTCTACCTGGCCGAGCAGGAGCGGCCCGTGCGCCGTAGAGTCGCACTCAAGGTCATCAAGCCAGGCATGGACACGGAACAGGTCGTCGCCCGGTTCCAGGCCGAGCGCCAGGCGCTGGCGATCATGGACCACGCCAGCATCGCCAAGGTATTCGACGCCGGCGTGACCGACAGCGGACGCCCCTATTTCGTGATGGAGCTGGTCAAGGGAGTGCCGATCACCGAGTATTGCGACGCGGTGCATTTGACACCCAAGGAACGACTCGAGCTGTTCATTCCCGTATGTCAGGCGATCCAGCACGCCCACCAGAAGGGGATCATCCACCGCGACATCAAGCCGTCGAACGTGCTGGTCGCGATGCAGGACGGCAAGCCGACTCCCAAGGTGATCGACTTCGGCATTGCGAAGGCGATTGACCAGCGGCTTACCGAGCAGACGTTTTTCACCCAGCACGGGGCCATCATCGGCACGCTGGAATACATGAGCCCCGAGCAGGCCGAGATCTCGGCGATGGACATTGACACCCGCGCCGACATTTACGCGCTGGGAGTCATGCTATACGAGCTGCTCACGGGCTCGACGCCGCTCGAACGGCCGCGGCTGCGAGAGGCCGGGTATTCGGAGATTCTGCGGCGAATTCGAGAAGAGGAGCCTCCCAAGCCGAGCACCCGGCTGAGCGCATCGCGCGATTCGCTGGCCTCGGTCGCTGCCCTGCGTAAGACCGAGCCCGCGAGATTGACCAGGCTGATGCGGGGCGACCTCGATTGGATCGTGATGAAGGCGCTCGAGAAAGACCGGACGCGCCGCTACGAGTCGGCCAGCGGCTTCGCGCGCGACATCGAGCGTCATCTTGCGGGCGACCCGGTCGAGGCCGGCCCACCGAGCGCGGTGTACCGGTTGAGAAAGCTTGCGCAAGCACCGGACGGGCCTGATCACCGCGGGCTCCTTTTTGCTGCTGCTCGTTGCAGCGGCGGTGGTGAGCGCTGCTCTGGCAATTCGTGCGCAGGCGCGGAGAAGAAAGCGCTCGCGGATCGGAACCGAGCGGTTGACGCCGAGGGGCTGGCGCTCGAGCGGCTGGAGGAGACCCGCGCGGCGAAGAGATCGACCGAGCAGGCGCTCGTGCAGGCGGAAGAATCGCGCAGGCAGGCCGAAGCTGTCAGTGGGTTCCTCACGGATGCGTTCCGCAGCCCGGACCCATCTCTGGACGGCCGGACCGTGCAGGTGGCCGACCTGCTGGATCGCGCAGCTCTCAAGCTCGACCAGGATTTCACGGGATCGCAGGAGACCAAGGGGGCGCTCCTCGACGCACTGGGCGAGACATATCGCGGCCTGGGGCTTTATGAAGACGCGGTTTCGAAGCTCACGAGGGCGAGCCAGGTGCGTCAGGCGGTCCTCGGCGACGACCACCCTCTCACGCTCAGCAGTCGCCATAACCTCGCCAATGCCTATCGGGCGGCCGGCCGCACCGCTCTTGCGATCAAGTTGCATGCGGAGACACTCGCAGCGCGGGAATCAAAGTTCGGCCCGGAGCATGCCGACACGCTGAGCAGCCGCTCCGGCCTTGCGGGCGCCTATCTCGAGGCGGGCCGTACCGCCGGAGCAATCGAAATGGATGAAGCGACGCTCAAGCTGAACGAGCGACTGCGGGGCGCCCTGCACGCCGAGACACTCATGAGCCGCAATAACCTCGCCGAAGCCTACCTGGCCGACGGCCAGACGGCGCGCGCGATCGAGATGCATGAGGCCACGCTCAAGATGCTCGAGGCGGAGCACGGCCCGGACGATCCTCGAGTGTTCAGCAGTCGCAATAACCTCGCGCAGGCTTATGAAGCCGCCGGACGCACGGGCGAGGCAATCAAGCTGCACGAGGCGACGCTGCTCCAGGAAGAGTTGAAGCTCGGCCCGGACCATCCCGGTACGCTGGTTACGCGCAACAACCTCGCAGTTTGCTATGTCGCCGCCGGTCGCACGGCTGATGCGATCAAGCTGCATGAGGCGACACTGAAGCTCCGGGAGGCGAAGCTCGGCCCCGCGCACCCTCAAACTCTCACCAGTCGCAATAACCTCGCCGGTGTTTATCTCGAAGATGGACGTACAGACGTTGCGAACAAGCTGTACGAGTCCACGCTCAAGCTGATGGAATCGAGGCTGGGGCGCGATCACCCTAACACGCATAAGATCCGTAACAATCTTGCCCTCGGTTACCTTCAGGCGGGTCGTATCTCCGACTCGATCGCACTTTATGAGGCGGTGCTCAAAGAATCGGAATCGATGCTCGGGCTCGAGCATCCTGATACGCTTCTCTTCCGCAACGGCCTTGCCCAGGCCAATCTCACAGCAGGCCGCACGGCCGATGCGATCCGCTTGCAAGAGATGACGCTCAAAGCTCGGGAGCAAACGCTTGGGCGCGGGCACCCGCATACACGTCACAGCCTCGGCAACCTCGCCGACGCCTACGTCGCCGCCGGCCGGGCCACCGAAGCCGTGGCACTCTATGAGAAAGCGCGACGGGATCTGGAATCGAACTTTGGCCCCGGACATCCTTACAGGCTCATTTTTCTGAGCGGCCTCGCCGACGCCTACCTCGCCGCCGGCCAAACGAACGATGCGATCAAGCTGCACGAAGAGACGCTCAAGGCGCGCGAGTCAAAGCTGGGGCCGACGCACCCGGCAACGATCGGCAACCGTAACGATCTGGCGAGAGATTACCTGGCTGCCAGCAGGATATCCGAAGCGGTTTCACTCTTCCGGTCGACTCTCAAGCTTACCGAAGCCGAGCTCGGCGCCACCCATCCGAACACGCTTGTCACACGCCAGAACCTGGGGGCAGCCCTTCGCGATGCGGGCAAGATCGACGAAGCAATCGCCCTGCAGACACTGAACTCGAAGCTCGTGGAAGCGAAACTAGGGCCCGAACATCCCGTCACGTTCGCCCATACCAATCATCTCGCGATGGCCTACAAGGATGCAGGACGAACGCGCGAAGCGATCGCGCTTCTCGAACGCGCGCTGCCGCTTCACGAGGCGAAGCTCGGGACGGATCATCTCCAAACGCTGCGCACTCGCGTTCATCTTGCCGCATGCTACACAGACGCCGGCAAGCTGCCGCAAGCGATCGCGCTGCTGGAACCGGCACTGAAGCTCCTGCAGGCGAAGCTAGGGCCGTCACATCCCGACACACTCGCGACTTGTGTCAATCTGAGTACGGCATACGGCGAGACCGGCAGGATCCCTGAGGCCCTGGCTCTGAACGAGCGTAGCGTAGCGATCGCGGAGTCGACGCTCGGGCCCGTCCACCAGATCACGCTTCAACTCCGCAATAATCTCGCTCTCAATTACCTCGCGTTGGGGAAAATGCCTGAGGCGGTGGCAATGCTTGAATCCATCCTCAAGATCCAGGAGTCGAAATTCGGGCCGGACCATCCCGAAACTCTTCTTGGCCGTAACAATCTCGCCAACGCTTATCTCGATTCCGGCCGAGTTGCCGAGGCGACGGCTTTGCTCGAGGAAGCACTCAAGGGACGCGAACGGACTCTCGGGCAAGAGCATCCCGACACGGTCATGATCCGGAATAATCTCGCAGCGGCCTATCACGCCGCCGGCCGGATTTCGGATGCGCTCCCTTTGATTGAGAAGGTACTGAAGTTCAACGAGTCGACACTTGGGCTCGATCATCCTGCCACACTTCTGAGCCGAAACAACGTTGGCTCGGCCTATAGACGTGTCGGCAGGGTGGCCGAGGCGGTCGCTCTGCACGAGGCAAACCTCAAGCAGCGCGAGGCGACACTACCGCACGACCATCCCGACACATTGTTCAGTCGCTTCGCGCTCGCTTTGTCTTATTCATTCGCTGGGCGCCAGAGCGAAGCCATCGCTCTCTTCCAGCCGACGATCAAGCGTATGGAGTCGATCCTGGGTCCTGACAACGTGACGACGCTCAATTGCCGTAGGGGTCTCGCCAACGCCCTGCTCGTCTCGGGCAAGATCGCCGAGGCGGTCGCGATGCATGAAAAAAACGTCAAGCTGGCGGATTCAAAGCTGACGCCGGATCATCCAGAATCGCTCGCGTTCCGCCAGGATCTCGCCGATGCGTATCTTGCTGCCGGCAGCTTTGCGCCCGCGGAGCTCCTCGTCCGGGATAGCCTGCCTCGGGCCGGCAAACAATTCGGCCCGGAAGATCCCCGCACGGCGGGGATGATCGCAACGCTCGGCACTGCTCTGCTCAAGCAGCGGAAATGGGCCGAGTCGCAGTCAGCTTTGAAGCGATGCCTCGTCTTGCGCGAGAAGATCCAGCCCGATGATTGGTCGACGTTTTACACCCGCTGCCTGCTCGGTGATTGCCTGCTCGGTCAGAGTAACTTCGCCGAGGCCGAACGGCTCATCGTCGGCGGTTACGAAGGCATGAAAGCCCGTGAGGCCAAGATTCCTGTGCTCTCCAAACACTGCCTGGGCGAATCCGGCGAGCGGGTCATTCGCCTTTTCACGGCCTGGGGAAAGCCGGAAAGGGCGGCGGAGTGGACCCGGAAAATCAGGAACGCGGCTCCGGCCCAGGTCGATTTGCCGGACGACGTCTTCGTCCCGCGCTGAGCTTTTCGTGTTTCGCACGGTGTTCAAAAGCCAGTGGGAATCAATAGTGCGTCAGGCAAAGCCAAGCTACGCCGGCGGCGGTCGTCATGATCAAGAGCGGCGCGGCGAAGCTGAGTACCACGCGCCTCCGAATGCCGAAGGCAGACCAAATCGCCGATCGGATCGGATCGCGGTGCGAAGAAATGCGCAAGCGCGCACTCAGCAGAACGCAGTGGACACCACGGCGGGCTGCGCCTCGGGCACGGCTGTGTAGCGACCTGTCGGGTCGAACATGAATCCCACACGCTCTGAAGCTTCCGTGCCATCCACAGAGGTCGCGATGACTTCGAGGGCATGGACGCCCTTCGAGAGCCGATCCGATTCTAGCGGCCCTGACCAGACGCCGTTACCACGTGGCTCCATGTCACTGAACGCGGCATCACTCACTCGGTAGCGAACGGAGGAGACGCGGTTGTCGGACCAAGTGCGCAGCGCGCACTTCGTCTGCGGCTTTCACGACGTGACGCGGACTCGTCGCAAGAATACGAGCTCTCGGGTGCGTGATCAGAACGAGCGGCGTGCGATCTTCCACGGTGCGGTAGGTCACGGCCAGGTCGTCTTCATGCAGGTAGAGCAGTGTGTAGCCAGGAAGGCCGCCTTCCGGGTCGCCGATCGAGCGAGTGGCGATGGTCACGTTCCAGCCGTCGTTGGCGATCTGCCAGTAGTGAGTATGGCCGCAGATGATGGCTTCGACTCGACTCATGTGGACGATTCGCGCCATGCGTCGGTTCCCGGTCCGCTGAAGTTCTCCCAGATCTGGTAGGGGTAGTTGTGCTGGAAGATCACGATCCGCTCGTCCGCAGCGAGTGCCAGCTCGATTTCGTCGCCGAACCAGGCGATCTGTTCAGCCGAGATCCCAACCGGGCGAGACTCCTGCGTGTTGAGCCGGATGAATCGGAAGCCGCGCAGGGAGTGTGAGCCGTAGGGGGCGCCGACGTGGCGCCGGAATCCTGCAGCGAAAGGGTCGCCCTTGACGTCGTGGTCGCCAACCAGCGCGAAATGCGGCCTTTTGAGCCTGATACGCAGGTCGTCAAACAGCCGGAACTGTTCGGGCGTTGCGTTCTGGACGTTGTCGCCGATGAACTGAACGAAGTCGGGCCGGATCATGTCGTTGACCTCTTGAACCATCCACTGCGCAACACAGTGATTCTCCAGGCCTTCCTCCGTCAGGTGAAGGTCTCCGGGAATGACCACGACGACTGGTTCTGCTGGCATTGGTATCAATTCCTCAGAATGTCGGGTCGATTGAGACACTGGTGTGGCTCGCGGCGACTTCCGCTCGAGCGCGATCAATGGTAACAGGAAGCGGCCGGGTCTCGGGCATGGCCAGAGCGTAGAACGCCAGCGTGACCACGGCGATTGCCGCAAGCGTGAAGAAACCAACGTTGTATCCCGCGGCCTTGACCACGAAGCCCGTCATGAGATTGCTCAGCGCCGCTCCGATTCCAGTTGCCGTGGCGAGCGCCGCCCTGAACGAGATTGAACCGGCCGGTGCCGCGCGTGAGGTCGGCGATCACGAGCACACCCACGACGCCGAAGATCCCGGCGCCGATTCCGTCAAGCAGTTGGATCGCCACGAGCGCGGAGGGATTCGTGGTAAACGTGTAAAGCAATCCGCGGATCGGCAGAACCATGAACCCGGCGAGGAAAACAGCGCGGCGGCCCCATGACTCGGCCAACCGGCTCGACACAATCGCGACGGGCACCATCACCATTTGCGCGGCGATGATGCAGGCAGACATATAACCCGCTGCGCCGTCCTTGTGTCCGTCCGTGAGCTTTTGGCCTACGAGCGGCAGCATGGCCGCATTGGCGAAGTGGAACAGCACGACGGACGCCGAAAAGATGAGAATCCGCTGGTCCGCGATCAATTCGCGAATGGCGACAACACGACTGTGTCCGGGGTTGTCCTTGCCGGTTCGAGCGGGCTCGCCCGGCGCAGGCGTGCCATTCTCAAGCCGGTTCGACCCGCGGGCCAGGTCGTGGTCGATTTCTTCCTTGCGGATGAAGAGCGTGGAGACCATCGTCGCGACGCACATCGCGGCAAGGAGATAGAAGATACCTTCATAGGCGACAAAATCGCCGATCACACCGGCCAGGATTGCAGCAGCGACATTGCCGGCGTGATTGAAGGCCTCGTTTCTGCCGGTGCGCGGAGCGAGCGTTCCATGGCCGACGAGCCCCAGACTGATTGCCGTGATCGCCGGAGCAATGACGGCCGCCGCGATCCCGATCACCACTTGAGAGGAGACGATGACCGGCAACGTCGGCCGCAGGACCATGGCGAGGGAGCCCGCGCCAACGGCGAGCGATGCCGCCACGACGGCGAGCCGCTTATGCCAGATTCGATCGATCAATGCGCCCGCGGGCGTCTGCGCAGCGACGGTCGCAATGCCCATGGCGGACATGGCAATCCCGATCGCCGCGGGGTCAAAGCGGCGCACGCTCAGATAGATCGCCAGATACGGGCCGAGCCCGTCCCGGACGTCGGCAAGCAAGAAATTGACGATGTCGAGTGCGCGTGAGCTTTCGCGCGAGGGGGGCGCTTTCCCGTTGTCCATGTCGCGGCTCACTTCTTTCAGTTAGTAGTGGGTCAAAGCTAGCCAGGCCACGCCCGCGAGCGTTGTCAAGATCGTGAGCGGCACGCCCACCTTGAGGTATTCGAGGAATCCCAGGTGCGTTCCCGAGCGTCGGGCGCTCTCGACGACGATCAGGTTCGCGACCGATCCCAGAACTGTCAGGTTTCCGGCCAGCGTGCTCGACATTGCCAGCGCCAGCCACGCCTGCTCGCGCTGGGGCATGACTTCCATGAGCGGCTTGAAGAGCAAAACGGCCGGCACATTCGACACCAGGTTCGACAAGAGCACCGACAACCCGCTGACGAGCACCACAGGCGATTCCAGAAGCGGCGCGCCAGCGCTCGAGCCCCCAGGTTCGCACGACGGTCGTCTCGAATGCATTCACAACGACGAAGAGGCCGGCGAACATGACGAGAAGGGGCCAATCGATGGAGTTGTACACCTTGTCGGGGCGCACGCGGCCGAGCAACAGCACGCCCGCTGCCACGAGAGCAACGAGTGCGATGGGTTGCCCGGCGAAGAAAAGCCAGACTGTGACGAGTGTCACCGCCAGGCTTTTTGCCAGGAGCGCGCGATGCACCCTGGGGCGACTCGTGTCATCCGCCGTGTCGGCGGCTCGGGCTGCTGCCACGAGCGTCCGCCGGTAGACGAGCGCCACAATCGCGAAGTCCAGGAGCAAACCGAACGAGCGCCACGGGCGCCAGCCGTCCGGCGAAGCGGAGGTAAGAAATCTGTGAAAGCGACCCGATGATCATGTTTTGTGGGTTGCCTGTGATCGTGGCGACGGATCCGACGTTTGAGGCTGTGGCCAGGCCGACGAGGTAAGGGATCGGCGGTCGCTTGAGCCGCCGGCACAATTCGAGCACCAGCGGCGTGAGTGCCACACAGACCACGTCGTTGACCAGGAATGCGGAGAGGACACCCGAAAGCGTGATTGTTACAGCGAGAAGCGAACGCGGGCCGGAGAACCGTCCGGCGATGCGCTCCGTCGCCAGTGCGAAGAAGCCCGCCAGGCGCAAATGCGCGACCAGGACCATCATGCCGAAGAGCAGCACGATCGTGGCGTAATCGACGGCCTTGGCGGCTTCTCGCATCGAGAGCACGCCGGTGGCGAGCATGGCGGCCGCACCAACCAGGGCGATGCCCGCACGGTCAATACGCAGGCCGGGGATCCTTCCGGCTGCCAGCCCGAGGTAGGTCAGGCCGAAGATCGTCGAAACCAAGGGGGCCGAGGCCGAAGTTGTCGTCGGTGACAATGCTTCCTCCGAATCGAACATGAAGCAAAGGATCGATGAACGGTCTGACTTTCGTATCTATCATGGAACATCGGCAAGCTCTGCCCCCGCCGCCACGAGACCTACCGATTGGCGTTTGCTCTCGTCGCGGAGCCTGGCCACCGTTTCCGGAACGCCGAAGACGACGATCGCCGTCGCGACTGCGCCTGCCCCCGCCAGACCCGCAAAAAGCCCGCGGTAGCCGAGCGCGCCGACCAGATAGCCGGAGACCGCCGGGCCGATCGCTGAGCCCAAGACCAGGCAGGATCCCACGATCACCTGGGCTTCGCCGGAGCGTCTCTGGTCGCCGAGCCGGTCGGTAACCCAGGCGGCGGCCACCACCGCAAACATGGCGTTGCATGCGCCGTCGAGCGCCTGGTTGGCAATCACTTGCGCGGCAGTTTGGGCCACGGCGACTACTCCCAGGCGCAGAGTCATCCCCGCCCAAGCCAGGATCAGGAGCGGACGACGGCCCCAGCGATCGGCGAGCCATCCCGCCGGCCACACGACCAGCGCCCAACTGATCATACTCACGCAAAAGGCGTACGCCAGATCGATGCGCGGCGCATGGAGGTCGCGACTCAGGAACAGACCGAGATACACACCGCCTGGTGCATTCGCCGCGTGGAATAAAACCATCGCTGCCACGAACGTCCAGACGGCATGGTCACTCCAAAGCCGTGCTCGGTTGGGCGCGTCGAATGCGCGGCGCGGTCGATGCGGCGGTTTTCCCGTGCTCGCGAATCAAGAAGGCCGCGATGAAACCGAGCCCTTGCACAACCGTGAGGGGCATCAGGATCGAGCCGACGCCGTACCGCTCGGCGAGCCAGCTCCCGGCGAGCGCGACGGCGACGATACTGATCGGCTTCCAGATCCGCAGTGCGCCGAGCGCCGCGCCGACCTGCCCCGCACGGGCCAGCGCGGCCGCCTCGGCGCCGGTGAGGCTTTCGACCACCGCGCGGCAGATTCCGTTTTCAGCGAACAGGATGACCAGCAGGGCAAGCCAGACAGCGTGATGAGTTCCAAGGAGCAACCCGGTTGCCAGGGTCAGAACTCCGAGCGCCGCGATCAGGAACGGCTTGCGTGTGCCGAGTCGGTCGGACCAGATTCCCACCGGGAACTGGGTGAGCCCCGCAAGCGCCGCGAATGTCGAGACCAGGCCGATCGCCGAGTCCGATAATCCTTCCTGACCGAGGTAAAGCGGCAGGAATGGCAGCGTGAAGCCGATTCCTGCGACGCCGAAGAAGTAGGACCCGTAGAGCCCGATCCGGTTGCGCCAGTCCATGATACGAATGGCCTTTCTCGCCGAGAAATCTCTATGGGGTGCGCCGCACGCGCGGTGCTGCCTGTCGGGCGTGCAATTCACTCAGACGGCAAGATCGGAGGTAAACCCACGCCAGGGGTGCGCGCGGCTCGGAACGCTTGCCCTTGGGCTCCGGCAGCTCGGGCGGTGGCACAGCCGCCGGGCGTAGTTCAGATCCGCCGCGGTTTGAGACTTGGGCGAGGTGCTCGGGTACGTGAGTCATCGCCTCCGACGCACGGGCCAGCTCGCCGCCACGCTCGTCGCGGCCGGCTTCGAGGTCGCGCCTCGCGGCGTTATACAGGTTGCGAGCCGCCTTGATATAAACATCCGAGCCGGGTGCGGCCTGCCAGGTTCCAAGCCATTCAATCCGTTCATACGCGCGGCGCAGGTCGCGCAGGGCTCGCTCGCGGGTGTCCTCCAGGCCAAAGTCGTCGGAGGGCGCGGGAAGGTCGGGATCGGGCCGGTCGAATCGCGAAGCATTGCGGCGTGCTCCACGGCCCTTGCCAGATCATGGGCAGCCGCCCCATACTCGCGTGCGAGGAACAAGTCACGAGCGCTCTGGGCCTTCAACCCGTCACGGTAAAGCTTTGCCGCTTGATTGCTCCATTCACGCAACCGCTCCTCCGTCCGCCCTGCGACGCCGTCATCCGCCCGCAATCGGCGCAGCAGGTCATAAGCCTTTCTCAATTCTCCGCCGGGCTCGCGTTCGGCTTTCTTTTTTCCCGCGGCTTTTCCCTTGGCCTTGGGGATCGGCGGGCCGCCGGGCGGGGGCACCTGTCCGGCAACAAAAGCCGCCAATCCGAGGCTCATTACCACTGACGCAACAGTGGCGATCAGCTTGGTCATGATCGTTCTTCCTTTCCGCAACTCACAGGTCTGGGTTTGTCTCGGCCCACGACGAACTTTCGCCGAGCGTTCGACGCTCGAATAACGCACGGCGGATGCCAACTCGAGGAATCCCGAATTCTGCTGGGTTTTGCCCTTTCTAACCCGCGAGACCGGCGGAACTCCGCTCAACGCGCTGGGGGAATTCCGCCCAACTCGGCGAACTTGCATCCGACCAATCCGTAGACCGGGTGATCGAACGCCCTACAGCAACGCATCGCACTGAGGCCTCGTTGTGTGGTTCCGTGCGCTGCGGAGACGACATCTTGGAACCGCGGCGCATGTTTTGCGAAGATACGAAGATAGGCGATCACAAGATTCTCGGGCGTTCCCGGCCTATCGAACACATGAGGTAGCGATGATGTCACTGGCCCGGTTCAAGCTCCGGGTGCCTCTCGCGCTTCAGGTCAGCATGGTTGCGGCTCTGTTCGTCGCGGCGCTGATCGTGCTCTGGACGACGGGCGCCGCGGTCGTCGCGCGCGAGCGCCGCAGGTCCCAGGCCAAAGAGTTGCTCGAGCATGCGGGCAACGACATGGCGGCTCGCGGTCGCGAGCTCATCGCCCGGGCGGGCGATTTCCCGGACTTCCCGGAAGAACCCTCGCGTCAGGAGCTAGACCGGCAACTTTCGGCGACGACCACCCAGACGCTGGCGACTTTCGCAGGCATCGACATCGAGGGGGGCTACTTCGTCCTGAGGTTCAAGAGTTTCCTGGGCACGGCTCTGCCGGAGCTCGAGGCCGACCTGATCGACATCCAGGTCGACGCTGCGATTCGAAGAAAGCAGGTGCTTTTTTCCGTCGAAGAGCTGGAAGGCGAACGCCCGGTCACCGTCGCGATCCGCACCGCACCGCTAGAGGTCGACGGGCGCGTTGTCGGCGCAAGTTGGGTGACGACTCGCCTGGTCGATCCGCTGTTCGTGGATGCTTCGCTCCAGGGCTACCGGCTCGCCTCCGGGTTGGCGCTGGCGGGCATCGCCCTTGCGTTCGCTCTGACCACCGGTTTGGCTCTGACCGTTCGCCGTCAGGCGGTCGAGCGCGAGCGATTACAGGCCGAGCTGCGGCGGAGTGAGCGGCTGGCCGCCCTGGGAAAGCTGCTCGCCGGGGTTGCGCATGAAGTTCGCAACCCGCTGGCCGGCATTCGATCGACGGCCCAGCTCTGGCAGCGCGGGGTGGTCGGGCTGGATGACGAATCGCTGGGCGGGCTGGTCCATGAGGTTGACCGCCTCGAGGAAATCGTCTCGCGGCTTCTTCAGTTCTCAAGAGCCGACGCCCAGGAACTTGCGCCTGGCGATTTAAATGCGGTCCTGGCTGAAGCGGGTCGGCTGGCGACGAGCGTGGCCGAGCAGAGCGGCGTGCGCGTCGAGATCGAGCTCGACCCGAATCTGCCGGCCGTGGCAATGGCTGCACCTGCACTCTTGCAGGTCTTTCGCAACCTGACCAGCAACGCGATCCAGGGGATGACAAGGGGAGGAATTCTTCGCCTTTCGACACGCGGCGACCTGAACCGTTCCGCCGTCACGGCGAGCGTGGCTGATTCCGGGCCGGGGCTGCCGCCGGAGGTACTCGGTCATCTTTTCGAGCCATTCTTCACAACCAAACCCGAAGGCACCGGGCTCGGCCTTGCCATTGCTCGCGAGATTGTGCTGGCACATCGCGGCGAGATGGGAGCCAGCAACCGCACCGAGGGGACCGGCGCCGTTTTCACGGTGACCCTGCCCGCATACATTCCTGGCCGGAATGGAGATTCTCTCTGATGAACGCACCTGCGAAGATCCTGGTCGCCGACGACGACCGCACGATTCGGCGAAACCTCGTCAAGCTCTTGGAGTCCGAAGGCTATCGTGCGTTCGAAGCATCAGACGGCGACGGGACCCTGAAATCCATCCGCTCGAATGGTCCGGACGCCGTGCTGCTCGATCTCAAGATGCCTGGACGCGATGGCCTCGAAGTCCTGCAAGAGCTGGGGCCGACGCTCGGGGACCTTCCGGTGATCGTCGTCACCGCTTTCGGGGGCTCGGCCGCCGCCATCGAGGCGATGCGCCGCGGTGCGTACGACTACTTGACCAAGCCGTTTGACCTGGACGAGCTCTTGCTGACGCTGAAACGAGCTCTCACACAGCGAGCACTGGCATCGGAGGTGAGGGCGCTGCGAGCGCGGTCCGATCGAAACCCCGACGATGTGCCAGACGAAGACGCCGAGTCTGAGCCGGAGCTCATCGGGGGAAGTGCGGCGATGCGAGAGGTCTTCAAGTTGATCGGCCTTACCGCGGCCACCGATGCGCCTGTGCTGATCGTTGGCGAGAGCGGTACGGGGAAGGAGCTGGTCGCGGCGGCGCTCCATCGCCACTCCAATCGCGCGAGCGGTCCGTTCATCCGGGTGAATTGTGGAGCGCTGCCGGAGGGTCTTGTCGAGAGCGAATTATTCGGCCACGAGCGGGGTGCGTTCACCGGCGCCGACCGCCAGAAGCCGGGCCGATTCGAGCGCGCCCTTGGCGGCACCATCTTCCTGGACGAAGTGGCCGAGCTGCCACAATCGGCGCAGGCGAAAATCTTGCGTGTGATTCAGCAGTGCGAATTTGAACGTGTGGGTGGCACGGAGACGCTGCGTGCCGATGCTCGAGTGATCTCGGCGACGCATCGGGATCTGGCCAGGGAGGTTGCCGCCGGCCGTTTCCGCGAGGATTTGTTCTATCGATTGAACGTGGGGCGGATCGTCATTCCTCCGCTGCGCGATCGTGCCGGAGACATTCCGCTCCTGGCGGAGAACATTTTGCGGCGCGTGGAGCGCCGGCATGGCTGGGGCGAGCAATCACTTTCACTCTCACCCGACGCACTTGCGGCGATAAGCGAGCGATCATGGCCGGGGAATGTCCGCCAGCTCGAGAACGCACTGGCGAGGGCTGCCATCTCGGCGCGAGGGAGAGCCATCCTTCCCGATCACCTGGATGCGGAGGAGAGGCTCGTCGCTGTAGACGGGCCGGGCGAGGACGACGTGGAGCCCGTCCCACTTCGTGCGCACCTCGCCGAGGTTGAGCGCCGAGCGATTGCCCGCGCGCTGGCTGCATGCGGCGGCAACCGGACCAAAACCGCCGAACGGCTGGGGATCAGCCGCCGGCAGCTCTTCGACAAGATCCGCGAATACGACTTGCGGCCGTGAATGCGAAGGCTGCGGACTGCTTGCTTCGTGCTCTCTGGCTTGCGTGCAGGACCGCCCAGAAGCGATTCAAGCCACCTGGAGAGCATGGAAATTATTGCGCACGCCACGATCGTCGCGATCGTGGCGTGCGTGACGGGAACGATCAGGACATCCAATGCATTGCTGGTCATGGTTGTACCTCCGCTGGAGTTAAACATGAACATATCTATTTAATCGCAGTGGAGCACCATGCGCTCGCTCCAATGCAGCACGCGTACCAAGAACCAGAAATGCTCAGAAATCTGCGAATATTCCGGTTCGTTTGCCGGATTCATGCCAGATCTGGGCGGAATCAACCCACTGGATCGGGGCTGCGGCGCCCGAACGAGGCGAGCCCCCGGTGCGGCGCGAAAGAATCGAAAATCCTGGTGGGCGAAATAGCCTCATGTAACGGGGGGGAAAGTGCCCGACCGGTGAGGCATCGCCCTGTCCAGACAGGCCCTCTTTCGACGCGTCTTCATGAATCCGATTGTGCGATGGTCTTGGTTGTGGCGTGAGGAAGTGGCTGAATGTCGCGTAGGGACCAGGGATTGCGACGCGGCTTTCTGATCTGGCAAGGGGCCAGTAGACGCTCGCGCCGCGGTCGCTCGCGCCTTTGGTATCCCGAGTGCTTATTCGACTGTTGAGCCAAGGGACTCGGATGTGCAATCTCGCAGGCCGGGTCCTTTCCAAGATGTCCGTAGTCAAGGCTCAGCTCGGAGTTTCGACTCGAAAGGAACTGGAACATGAACACGCGATATGTTGTGAAGGTGGAACTTGTTCGGACCTGCCGTATGATGGCGCGTGCCGCAGCGGTCCTCGCCGTCGCACTCGTTTTGCAGTCCGAGAGCAAAGCCCAGCCCGGCGTGGCGGAGGCAAAGCAGCTCGAAGGCCGCGTGCAGAGCCTGACCCGCGCTCCGATGGGCGAGGTGGATGGCGCCCTGATCGACGATGGGACAGTGATCCATTGGCCGCCGCACCTGGCGGACCGTTTCGCGGCGGTCGCCGTGGCGGGAGATCGTATTCGCGCCTCGGGCAGGATGGAGACGGGCCCGGAAGGTGACACGCACCTGGAGGTTCAGACCGTCACGAATCTTCGGACGAACGCCTCGGCCGAGAATGGCGCTGGTCCGCCGCCGCCTCCGCCGAGGCCGGGCCGCAGAGTGGGGCCGCCTCCGCGCCGACCGCTCGCTCGTGAGGGACTGCTCGATCCGCGGACTGGCGCGCTGAAGACCGCCGAGGGGCGCGTTCGATCCATGACCACCGCTCCGATGGGCGAGGTGGACGGAGCGATTCTCGATGACGGCACTGCGATCCACTGGCCGCCGCATCTGGCTGACCGTTTCGCGGCCGTCGTCACGCGTGGTGAGCGGGTCAAGGTGAGCGGCTGGACGGAGACGGGACCCGAAGGTGACACCCACCTCGAAGTTCAGACCGCGACTAACCTCCGCACGAACGGCGTTGCGACCAACGACGACGGCCCGCTCGGCCCGCGCCCCGTTCCTGACGGCTCAGCCGACTTCGCTCCGGCACGGGCAACGAACGATCAGATTGAGCGCCGGTTGAAGGCGACTCGAAGACCAGATCGCGCAGTTGCGTGAGGAGATCCAGCGACTGCGGAACGAGCTCTGAGCTGCGTGCCCATGCAACCAGGGGAGCCCGTGCCGCTACGGGCGCTCCTGGCCGAAGTCGAGCGTCGAGCGATTTTCCGAGCACTGGCCGCTTGCAATGGCAACCGCACCAAGACCGCCGAACGGCTGGGAATCAGCCATCGTCAGCTCTTCGACAAGATCCGCGAATACGATTTGCACCCTTGAAGACCGAGATGGTTCGGGCTCTGCCCATATTTTGAGTCTCAATCGGCCGATAAGAATTCGACGACCACTTGCACCACCTCACCCGCGAGCATGATTCGACGGTGGCCAAACCGTTCGGTGACCAGCATCGTGGCTCCCGCCCAGGCTGCCGCCACGGCCAGCCCTTCTTCGAGGGGGATCTCCTTGTCGCTGCGGTCATGGACGACGAGCGCGGGGGTCGTCAGGCGGGGTAGGATCTGCTTCAAATCCATGAATTCGACCTCGTCACCCACTTCCCGTTCCACAAGTCGAACAAACGATGGTATCTCGCTTTCCGGAACGCCATCGTGCCTCGCCCAGCGTTCGATCACCGAGACGACTGAGCTTGGCCCGCTGATGAATACGGCCCGATCGGCCTGAAGGCCGCGGTGCAGAGCGATCACCGATGCGCCCGCGCCGAACGAATGACCCACGATTCCGGCCAGGGGACCAAGCTCTCGGCCAACCTCTGTGAGCGCCTTGCCGTATTGCAAGACGTTGGCTTTCGTTCCGGGCGAATCGCCGTGAGCGGGCGCATCGACGGCCACCACCCGGAATCCCGCCTCGAGCAGCGGCGTCACAAACGCTCCCCAGTGCGTGCGGCGGCTTTCCCAGCCGTGGGCGAGGAGGACCGGCGGGCCGGTTCCCCATGAGGTCGCCGCCAAACCGCAAGTCAGTTCAAGCGCACTACCCCGGCCGAGAAGCTCTTCGTCCCGTGCAGTTGGCACGCTCGGCCGCGGGGTGAGAAACCTGCCGACTGTCTCGCTCAGTTCAAGTTCGTTCAAGGACGAGAGACCTTACTACTTCCCCGCGTCGCGAACGAGCTTGTGGCACTCCACACAGCTCAGAGTCAGATGGAATTCAGCTTTTCCGCTTCGTGTACTTGATTTCCATCGCCTTGGAGAATTCCTTCTGGCTTTCGTGCTGCATGAACATCGTGAAGGTCCTTGTGCCATCGTCGTTGAAGCGGTTCTCGATCCGCGACTTCATCTGCTTTCCGTCGGGGCCTTCACCTTCGGAATTCAATGTCAGCGTCTTGGTTTTCTCGTCGTACGATCCTTGGAGCATGTCGATACGCGCGGCCATCGTGTCCACCCAGGCGCCGACATACTTGCCCTTCTTGGCGTCATAGCCGTTGGTGCCGTGCCCTTCGAAGGTCGTGCCGAACATCTCGGCCTTGAAGTCGCTGATGAGCCATTTACCGGCGAGCATCCGATTGGTCTCGACTCCCTTCCAGGTCTGGGTTTCCACCTTTCCCTCAGCGTTTGGCATCATCGTGGTGATGTCGGCGTCCCAGACACCTTCTTCCATCGCCAATATTTTGTAGGCTGCCTGGTCGTCAGACTTGGAATCCTGGGCATTTATCGGCGGCGCCAGGCACGAAAACGCAGCCGCTACGCCGAAGGCCATCAATCGATTCATCGTCGGGCTCCTGAAGTTGAAGTGAAAGACTGCGACATGTTGCCGGGCTGGTGCGGGCAACCCGGTCTCTAGCTCATGAGAATGGTATCAGGGAGCGGCGTGCGATGCCATCGCTCAGTGAATTCTTTCGGAGCAGGAACGGCCCGTCATCAAGGGCTCGGCGTCGAGAGCAAATACACCGCGAACGAGGCCAGCCAGTGCTCGCCCGCATAGTCGCCGCTGGCGACGTGTGAAAGGGCGGACTCGGCGTGGCGGGCAGCCGACGCGGTGAGAGCGGCGCGGGCCGGGTGATCGCGCGGAAGCGCGCTTGCGATATTCCTCATGCACCACGCTCGGCTCAAGTTCAAACCGTCCAAGTGAACGAGCTGCGGGTCGGTGCGATCGGTGACCGTCGCGGGTGCGAATAGAGCGACCGGCTTACTCCGGGAAGCCGCGGGCAGGAATTTCTCGAACCAACCGCGGAATTCAGCCGGCGAGAGGACGCGGCGCATCAGGTCAGCCTCGATCAGGCTCGGGGAGAAGAAATCGGCGCCGCCCGGCTCCCAGGCCGCTGGGATGCCGGCATCTGCGCCGAAGTAGGCGCGGGCACGCTCTTCGACCAGCGCGAGAAGACGCTTGTCATCTGCTGCGCGACCATAATCGTGCGCGAAGGCAAGGCCGAAGGCCGTGTTGGGGTGCACGCCGGTTCGGATCGGGTACGTTTGCTTGGGGAAAAAATCGAGATACCGCGCGACGATCACGTCGGTGAGCGGCTGGAAGTTCTTCGACCACGCCCTGGCATCGGGGTCATCCCACCCGTGGAGCTCCTCCGCTAGCTTGAGCAGCCATGCCCAGCCGTAGGGCCGCTCGAACGACTTGCTCTCCTTCCGACCGAAATACTCGGACTCAACTTTGAGATTCTCAGCCGTGAAATGGGCGGCCAGAATCGCGCGGATCTCGGTTCGCTCGGGCAAGTCCGGGAAAAGCCGGAGCAGGCGCACGAGCATCCAGTGGCCGTGCACGGACGAGTGCCAGTCGTAGCAGCCGAAGAACGCGGGGTGGAGCGCCTGCGGCGCCACCACGTCCGACGGGCCGGCCATGACGTGCTCGGGCTTGTTGGGATATTCCTTGTTCAAGCCCTTTACGCGCCAGCCGCGCGAATGCCGACGCCTGGTCCTTGGTCAGAGCCAGCCTTGGCTCTTCTGCGTGGACCCGCCCCGCCATTGAGAACAGGACCAAGAGGGAGAAGCCCGCCGCGGCGGGCGACCGGGAATTCAACACGCGCAGTCGCTTCATGGGGCTTCCTGTCTGACCTGGAAAACGTTGCTGCAACCGGTACGGCAAGCTTGTAGAATACCGAGTTTGTGCGTCGGCGCCGGGCCGAACGCCTGCGCGGGATCGACACGCTTCGACGAGACACTTGTTCCATGCAAAGCAAAGCGACGTCAGTTGAACAGTACCTCGCGGACTTACCCGAAGATCGACGGAAGGCGATCGAGGCGGTTCGCCAGGTTGTGCTCAAGAACCTCGACAAGGATTACGAGGAAGGAATGCAGTACGGCATGATCGGGTATTACGTGCCGCACCGGGTCTACCCGGCTGGGTACCATTGCGACCCGAAGCAGCCGCTGCCCTTTGCCTCGCTGGGCTCGCAAAAGAACCACATGTCACTTTATCTCATGTGCGTCTACGGCAGTACAGACCTCGCGAAATGGTTTCAGGAAGCGTGGGCCAAGACAGGCAAGAAGCTCGACATGGGTAAGTCGTGCGTGCGTTTCAAGAAGGTGGAGGATCTCGCGCTCGACGTGATCGGCGAGGCGATCAAAAGAGTGCCCGCGAAGAAATACATTACACACTGCGAGGCCGGGCTCAAGGCGGCCAAAGGGCAGGCACCCGCGCGGAAGGCGGCGAAGCTTGCGAAATCAACAACGACACCGGCCCGCAAGGGTGCCCGAAGCTCGAAATAGCCATGCCGGCTCAACGGCGCGGTGGGGGCAATTTCCGCATGAACTCGCCACGAAGAACAGCGATCGTCACCGGCGCGGGCTCAGGCATCGGCCGGGCCGCTGCGCTCGCGCTTCTCAAAGAAGGGTATTCGGTCGTGCTCGCCGGCCGCAGGGCCGAGGCGCTTGGAGAAACGAAAGCTCAAGCGGGAAGCGACGGCTCGCTGGCGCTGGCCGTTCCTTGCGACGTGACTGACCCGAAGTCGGTCGCGGCTCTCTTCGGCGCCGCCACGGCGGCCTTCGGCCGCGTCGACGTCCTGTTCAACAATGCCGGGACCGGTGCGCCGCCGGTGCCGCTCGAAGACCTGGAGTTCGATACGTGGCGACGCGTCGTTGACGTCAACTTGACGGGCGCGTTCCTCTGCACTCGCGAGGCGTTTCGCGTGATGAAAATGCAAGATCCGCGGGGCGGCCGCATCATCAACAATGGATCGATCTCGGCGTATACGCCGCGGCCGAACTCGGCTCCCTACACGGCGACCAAACATGCGATCTCGGGGTTGACCAAGTCGACGGCCCTGGACGGTCGCAAGTACGACATTGCGTGCGGGCAAATCGACATCGGCAACGCCGGCACCGAGATGACGGCGCGGATGCACGAAGGCGTCCTTCAGCCGAGCGGTGCGCTGGCCGTCGAGCCGACGTTTGATGTCACCCACGTGGCGCGGGCTGTTGTTTACATGGCGAGCCTTCCCCTTGATGCGAACGTGTTGTTCATGACCGTGATGGCGACCAAGATGCCCTACGTCGGCAGGGGCTGATGGGTCCGGTGTGCCGTTGGGGGAGTTTGCCGTGCCACGAACTGAGGCATTGCCGCAACCGGTTCTTCTAGGGGAAGTGGACGTTCCCTCTGGTATCTTGCTCGTCCTTGATCCAGGACTCGCGCGGTTCTGGCGGCATGACGGCGAACCTCGCTCTCCGCGACGGACAGATCCCGAAACGTTTGACCTTTCTATTACGGGTGCCGATGCGATCGAGGTCGGCCGGGTCTACGATCGCCAGTTCGATCCGCGTTTTCTGTTCGATGTCGTGAACGTAGACGCTTGTCGAAACCAGCTCGCCGACTTTGTGAAAACGCTGAACAAAGAAGCTCGCCTGGAAGTTCTTTCGAGGCGCGTTCCTCATCTAGAACGAGCGCGTCTTGCCATCGAGATCGGTGAGGGCGCCGGTGTCGTGTGGTACAACAGCTTGTGGGCCGTCGCGGTCGCGGATGTGCCGAGGGATCGCTCATTGCCGATCTTTGCAACGCCGATGCCGGACGGTGAATTCACGGGGCGCTGGCGCACGATCGACATCGTCATCGATGCGGAAGCGATTGCGTCGCGATCGGTATCCACAGAGGGTGTCATGGTCGAGCACGGGCAATTGCTTTGCTCCGACCTCGAGGCATTCGGCGAATTTCGGATGTGGGAATCGCTCGATGGGCTCGCGGATTTCGTGTTTTGGGGCGAAGAGGCGGTGGGTGTTGCTGCGGTTTTCCAAGCAGCGAAGCTTGGGGAGCGCGAATACGGTTGGAAGGATTTGCCGATCGAGGAAATCGACCAGCACGCGCAAGCAGTTCAGAATCACATCGAAAAGAATGGTCTGAATGTGGGGGTCGATTATCGTCCGCATTGCAACCTGGAGAAACTCAACAGGCAGATCCGCGAGAATGATCTGGAAGCCGGACAGGTGCTTCTGGGTCAGGCAAAAACCTGTGGATTCTCCAACCGGTGGGGGGACGGCATTTTTGAAGTCGTCCGTGATTTCGACTCAACCGGGCGATTGATCCGGATCCGGCTGGATGTCGGCAGCGAGAAGACGCAGACGTTGATGCGAGCGGTCAGGGTCCGCCGGCAAGGTGCGATCGTCTCGAGAAAGATCCTGGACGAACGACAGCCTATTCGCTTCGCTGAACGACTCGAACCCAGTCGCCCCGAAGACAGTGGGTGGTTCTTCAGCGCGGGGACCGAAAATGATGACTACATGAGCGATGCCGAGAACCTGGCAGTGGTCAGCATCCAGGCGATTCTCGAGATGGACGGTGCCGTGCGCGGAATCTTGGGTGCGCCTGTCGGGAGCGTGTTCCAGCGCGGGGAGAGTGGCTTTGTTGCCGAAGACGTATAGTGGCGTTTCGGTCACTTATGCGAGGCGGCGCCCGCGCTTCCCTCGACGCATTCAATGGATTGATTCACCGGCACGTCGGTCTTCACGTCCACTTTGCCGGAGGGCCAGCGGATTTCCAGGCGATCGATCCGGGTTGCTTCGCCGAGTCCGAAATGGACGCTCAGGTCACTCGAGGAGATGTAGCTTCCGCCGCCGTCGATGGTGCGCACGAACGTACGGGAGCCGGCATGGGCCAAGAGCCGCGCGCCGATGGCGTCGCGATTTGCGCCTGAGCCTCGTAGTTTGACGATCAGGTAATTTCCGCGGCGAGTTGATTCGTTCCAGAGCACGACGCTGGGCTTGTGATGGTGGACGACAACGAAATCGATGTCGCCGTCCGAGTCAAGATCACCGCAGGCCAGGCCCCGGCCCATGTGGAGTGCGGTGAAGTACGGGCCGGCCTCGGCGGTCGCATTGGCAAAGCGGCCATTGCCGAGATTTCGCCAGAGGATCGGCGGGTTCTCGTAGCGGTAGAGCTGTGACGGCTCGCGGCGGATATGGCCGTTGGTGGTGAGCACGTCGAGATGACCGTCGAGATCCAGGTCGGCCATGACCATTCCCCAGCCGGTAAGCGGGCGGGAATCGACGGCCAGCCCGGCCTCGCTGGTCTGATCTTGATAAACAATGCCCCCTTCGGGGCGGCCGGCGGTGCGCCAGAGCGTCGTGTGCTCGCCATATAGATGACTGATCAAGACATCAGGGAGCGTATCGCCGTCGGTATCCCCAAAGGCGATGCCCATGTTGGCCTCAGAGAGCCCCTGACCATTCACCGCCAGGCCGAGCGGGTCAGCCATGTCTTCAAATGTGCCGTCGCCGCGGTTTCGCCAGAGCGAGTTGCTTTCTGCATCGTTGGCGACAAACCAGTCGAGCCGGCCGTCGCCGTCGAAGTCACTCGCCACGATTCCCATGCCGCGTCCCGTCCCTGCGACTCCCGCCGACTTCGTGACATCTTTGAACCGGCCGTTGCCCTCGTTCCGGAACAGGACGTCGGGCAACCCGGCGAAATCCCGAGGCAGGCCGTAGTCTGCGGCTCCGGTGACCGGGTCGCGCCGGAACGGTGCTTTTGACTGGTCGAAGGCGAAGTAATTGGCCACGAAGAGATCGAGGTCGCCGTCCGAGTCAAAATCGCCGAATGCGGCCCCGAGGCTCCAGCTTCCGCAGCCGACGCCGGCTTCTGCCGTCACGTCGGTGAATCTGCCTTCTTTACGGTCGTTTCGCCAAAGCGTGTTTCGACCGTACCGCGTCACGTATACGTCGGGATCGCCATCCCCATCGTAGTCGGCGACTGTCACTCCTTGGCCGTATCCCTTCGCGGTGAGCCCGACGCGCTGGGAGATGTCTTCGAAGCGGCCGTCGCCGGAGTTTCTGAGCAGCGAATCGCTTGCCGCTCGGGGGTCAACGGGCCCTTTGAGCGGACCTCCTTGCGCGAGGAAGATGTCGAGCCGGCCGTCGCCGTCGAAATCGAGCAGTCCCACGCCTCCACCCGTGGTTTCTACGGGCCAGGCCGAGCCGGTTTCGCCGCGATCGTACTGAAACGGAAGGTCCTGCTCGCGGAAAAGGAGTGGTTCAGGCGGAGCGAGTGGCTTCGGGGAGAGGGGAGCTGTATCCTTTGTGCAGCCCAGGTTCATGTTGAGCGAGATGGCCACTGCGACAATGATTGCGGCGCGAATCGTCTTATTCAGTCCGACTTTCAGCACCGGAGCGACCCCTCGTTCCTCTGGCGACATTCCTTCTCAACAGATTCCGCGGGATAGCAAGAAATTGCAACCCTTTCCAGCGCCGAGGCACTACACTTAGCTTCTCGGACTGATCCACCGAGCCCAGATCCTCGCGTTGATCGGAATCAAGGGCAGGAAACTCGCAAGGCTCGCTCGACGCATTTCGGGCCAAGAGCAGGAACGGTTGGCACCCGCATGCCTGATTCCGCCGCCAGAAATGTAACAGTTGCGTCGGCGTTTACTGTGATGACGACAGCCATTCTCGGCTGGTCCACCGTGAGCAAGTACACTTCGCATTCCGCTCCGGGGCGTGCGCCACGCGGGCCCCAGGCCAATGTAGATTCAACCAAACACGAGCCGGGAGTCGTCAAGTCGAGCCAGGCTCCGGCGTTCGAAGTCTCTCGAGCTCTGAGACCGTTGCGTGAGGCTGTCTTTGGCGAGGGTTCCGAGCGTGGGAAGAATAGCCTGGAAGACCTTCGGACCGCACTGAAGGGAGTCCGGCCGATGACTCTTCACAGTTTGGTTGCCGCTGTTCCGGATCCTTCGGCCTCGCTTGGTTTTCGCTTTGACGAAACGATTGATTCGATCCAAGGGGCCGCGCGGTCGCAAGGCTATGTGCTCGAGCGGTGGCGGCTGCCGTGGTCCGAAGAATCGGAAAGTGCCAAGCCAGAGGTCACGGCTCTTGAGGATAAGCCGGGGCCCAAGCCGGAGGCTGCGAGCCGGTCGCGGCCCGCGGTGACTTCGAGCCCTAGCGCAGGACGTGCCCCGGGGCTTCTCGTTTTCCGCAAGTCGGAGCTCGCACCACCGCTGGATCCACGCTCGACGGAATTGCTCTTGGTTTTTCTCGTGACGGAAACGCCGACGCAGGGCATTGATCGGTTCGCTTTCAAGCAGAGCTTGCAGCTCGCCCTAGCGCTGCGAGAGCCGAGGGAGTCGAACAGTTCCGCGCCGATTCCCATCAATATCATCGCTCCGTGCTTCTCGGGCTCGATGCCATCGCTGCGAGACGCCGTGCTGGAATGGCTCGAAGGCCCTCATCCCACCCAGGAGAAGTTCCATATCGAGGTCGTGTCAGGCACCGCGTCGGCATTCGATCGACGCTCGTTTCTCAAGGCGATTCTCGAGCGCTCCAGCCCTCACCTCCACGCGCTAGATTTCCACTCGATGACTCACCGCTTTGAAGATTCTCTCGATGCTGTTCTCGAGTTCCTGCGTCCATCGCCGAACCTGGAAGACGTCGCGTTTCTCAGCGAGATCGATACCGGTTTTGGACAAACTGTCAGCAGCTTCTCGACCGATAACCGCGGAAAATCCGAACGTAAGGTCTGGTCGATAAGCCTCCAGTATCCGTCGCAAGTCGCGGAGATCCGCAGACGGTACGAGTCGCAGGGGTTGATGCAGGACGAGGCATCCGATGTGTTGCGATCTGCCGACGATTTGCGGGCGCGGGGCGATGGCGAACGCAATACGCGAGACGTGTTTCCGGACCAGACGCCGGACTGGACGGCACTTTCGGAAAACCGCGTCCTCACGCAGGCGCTGAGATACCTCGAGGACACCAAGATCAAGGTCGTCGGGATTATCGGCACCGACCCGCGAGACATCGTTTTTCTGGCGCGACTGATCAGGCGCTACTGCCCCGATGCGCGCGTTTTCACGGTCGGGAGCGACCTCCTCTATCTGGACGCCGAGTCAATCGCCGATCTACGGGGGATGGTCATCGGATCAACCTATCCTCTTTATGCTCCCAACCACTCCTGGACGAATTCCGACCCCGCGAGCCGCCTGGAGGTGTTCCCCAGCGAATTTGCTCAAGGAGTGTACAATGCCGCGATCGTGCAGATAGCCCGACTGACCCTCCGGCCTGACGGCAACACGGGGCGGGAGCGAACGAAACTGCTTGAATACGGTATGCCAGCCCAATTGCTCGGCGGCAGCACTTTGGAGGCAGACCTGCCACCGGTATGGGTGAGCGTCGTCGGTGAGCAAGCACTGTACCCGCTGAACTGTCAGCCTTGGGGACGCGCAAGCGCGCGGACGTTCGACCGCGACTACTTGTACTCAGCTCCATATTCCTTGGGGAAGGCGGACGGGCTGCTGATCAATCGGGGGCTGGCATGGGCCATGTCGCTCTTCGCCGTGTCGCTCGCAATTGCGATCTCGCTCCTGCGCCGCATCATTGGATTCAGGCAGGCTCTCAGGCCGGCTGTGCGCAAAGGGGAGTGGGGCGAGCCGGCAGGTCAATTCGCCCTCACGCTGACCAGGGTGTTGATCCTGGGTGGCTATCTATTCATCGCATCGCCCGGGCTGGCCCAGCTTGTCCCGGGGACCGTCCGGTTGAACTTCGCGACACTCGCGTGGCGCGGGGTCCCTTTGGCGGTTGTGCTCTTGCCGATCGCCGTTACCGCAGCGGCGCTGGCTGCTCCGATCGTGGAATTCCGGACGAGAGGAGCGTACTGGCGTCTTGTCGAGGTGGTCGGCATAGTGGTTGTCATCGTGGTCGCCGGCTACGTCCAAGTCGCTTGCTCGAAGTCTGCTTGGTGGCTTCTGAGCCTCGAGCGGTCGACGGCGATCACAGGCGGGGTCAGTGCCTTCGTCCCGGCCCTGTTCTTGATGGCTGCACTCGGCGGTTGGCTCATCGCGAGCCGGCGAATCTCGACGATCAACGATTCTCTCGCGTTCAGACCAAAGGATGGTTCGCTCGCAGAATCCTCGGTCGGGGCGGACTGGGCGGTCCTGGATCGAATCGCCACTGCCCGGGCGCGGTTCGACCGCTGGTTTGTCGAACCGATGGCGCATTTTCGCCCTGTCGCGCTCCGGAAGCCGTCCTGGGGAGAATTCATGCCAACGCTCGTGGCAGCCGCCTTTCTCCTGGGAACGTTCCTGGACACGCTCGTTTTTCGACCGATATCTCACTCCGATGAAGGATTGATGTTCGACGTTTTCTTTCGCGTCGGTTTTGGGCTCGTCCTGACGCTTTATGCACTCTCGTTCGCTCGCCTCCACTCGGCCTGGCAAGACCTGAGCGCCGCGCTGGACGGCTTTGCGAAGATCCTCAGCGGGGCGTTCGAGCGCATTCCCAAGAATATCTCGAATTGGCTGACCGACACGCGGAGCTGCGAGGCGGAATACGGTTACCTGATTCGACGCCAGATCAACGCGCTTCGCAGCCTGTTCTCCGGGTGGGACGTCAAGGCTGAACCACCCAAGACGGAAGTGGCCTGGGAGATCTCGTTGGCCCTGGGCCACCTTTCGATGCTCGCACAACACTTGGATGAGCAGAACCCGTCAGCCCGCGAGAACAGCGAGCAGGAGCTATCGGCGCGTGCGCTACTTCGCGCGATCTCTGGCCGCGAGCTGGGCCAGCGCGCCGGTCGCTCAAACCGCGAGCCCGGGAACGGAGAGTGTAAACGACGCGCCGGCCCAGCCGACGCGGGAGCAGAAGATCGCCGAGTATCTCGAGGACCTGCTGGCGCTCGAAGCGGCAAGGTGGATTGGCGGGGCACTGGCAAGAGTGTGGCTTTCCATCGGATTTCTCAGCTTTTCGTCGGTGGCATTGCTGTTTGCAATCACCTCGTACCCGTTTCCGGAGCAGTCGCGGGTGATGGCCATTGTCGGGCTGGCAATCGCCGCGCTGGTCATCATGATCCTCAGGGTGACGCTCGGCTCGAGTCGCAACGAGGTCATCAGCAAGATCGACGGCACCACGCCGGGACGGATCACCTGGAACTCGAAGCTCTTCAGCAGCGTTGGGACCTACATTGTCCCACTTCTCGGCCTGCTCACCGCGGTCTCGTTCAACCTGCTGGACCTCGTCCGCTCTCTGCTGGGGCCCATCCTCCGGATCTTCCCTTGAGTAAGACTCCATGACGATTGGCGTGCCCACGGAAGTTTGCCTTCTGCCTACTTGACCTTCCCCACCAGTTGCGGCGGCTTGGTCGGCCCGAAAGCGACGTTGGGCGTGGTGTCGCAGAGCAATTGCGTGCCAGAGAACTTCAACGTCATCGTCAGGCAGAACGGGGTTTCGTAGAAGCAGATCTTCGCGGTGAATGTGTCGTCGCTGGTCCATGCACCACTTGCGGCGACGGGCTGCTCGGGGAACATTCCGTAGGCCAGTCGTCCCTTTTCCCATTTGCCGTTGCCGCAGGAAATCTTTTGATGCACACCGCCTGATGTGATAGCGAGTATGACGGGGCCTTCCTTGTTGTCGCCAACGAGCGTGATCGATTCGAGCTTGCGGTCGTTCGCAGGAAATTCATACATCCCCATCGAGCGTTTTGCCGCACTTGCCGAGACGCCGTTTCCTTGCACGGGACGCAGCATCAGGCTGGATAGCTTCTGGGTCAGCTTCGCGTGGGCCTCTTGATCCGTGGCTAGCGGCGCGGGCTTCATGGCGGGGAGGAGCTGATCCCAGACCAGGTTGAGCACGGCCTGCATGTCCTTCACTCCGCTGGTGATGGCGATCACCGCGTCCTGCTCGGGCAAGACGATGCAATACTGGCCGAAGGCACCGTCGCCGCGGAATGCGCCGTTCTTGCAGCGCCAGAACTGATACCCATAGCCTTGGTCCCAATCGCTCTTGGGGTTGCTGCCGTTTGAAGTCTGGCGTGCGGTGGCTGCTTCCACCCAGGCAGCCGGAACGAGCTGCTTACCTTGCCACGTTCCCTTCTGGAGATAGAGCTGGCCGAACCGCGCGATGTCATCGGTGCGGATGCTCAATCCGTAGCCGCCCAGGCTGATTCCTTGGGGACTGGTTTCCCACGTGGGGTGTTCGATGCCCAGTGGCTCGAAGAGCCTCGGCTTCAAGTAGTCGAGCACGGTCATGCCGGTCACTTTCTGCACGATGGCCGAGAGCATGTAAGTCCCGGACGTGTTGTAGAGGAAGTGAGTGCCCGGCTTGAAAGGCACCGGCTGCGCCAGGAACGTTTTGGTCCAGACTGCGCCGGGCTCGCGCCGCGGCTCGGCCTGGTGGCCGGTGGACATGCGCAAGAGGTCGCTCACGCGCATCGCTTGCAGGTTCTTGCTCGGTTGTTTGGGAGCATCGTCAGGAAAGAACTTGAGCACTTCGTCGTCGATGCTCAGCTTCCCTTCCGCGATAGCCAGACCGACGGCCGTGGAGGTGAAGCTCTTGCTAAGCGAATAAAGCGCGTGGGGCGATTCCGCGTTGTACGGCGACCACCACGCTTCGGCCACGACGTGCCCGTGGCGGACGAGGATGAAGCTATGGAGGGCGTCGATGGTCTTGTCGGCCTGGTCGACAAAGGCGAGGATCGCGGAGGACGAAATGCCCTGTGCTTCGGGCTGGCTGCGCGGCAGCGATGATGGCTCGGCGGCGGCGAGGGCCGCGCATGATGTTCCACTGCAAGCGATCAGTGCAAGCGTGATGAGGGTTTTCATGCTGGTTATCCGGGAGTGAGGAGAAGGTTCGCTTCGCCGGCGGATCCGATGGTCGATCCTGAAACCGTACTCGAAGCGCCACGGTCTTGCCAGACTGGTGTGGCCGAGCCAGGGGCGGCGGGTCGACTGAGGAATGGTGGGAGTCATATGAGTAGCTGTGTCCCCGTTGGCATCCCCTACCCCGTTGATGGCATCGGCAAGAAACCGCCAAAGCCTCCGAGTGGATTGGAGCGAAGCCCCAATTTCGCGAGCAGGTTATACCAGAGCAAGCGGTAGGCCCGTGGGCGCTTGATTGTTATGGGCCGTGGCGGGTCTTGCTCGTCGATCGCCGCGGCGAGGATTGTCAGGCCGGCTTGCTGCCAGCGGAGCAGGGAATGGGAAAGATCGGCTTGAGGCTCAGAATGACGTGACTGAATCAAGACGATGCGTCGAATGCCACGAGATAGTAAGAGATTCGCCGATGGAAAATCGGTGGGCAGGCTGATTGATCGGTTATCGAATGTGCGCGGAGACGACGCGACCACTGCGGTGTCACCTTTGGCATCCATCAGAAATGGTGGCCACCTGACAGACTCAACATCGAACCTGTCCGGCGGCGGTGCGACCGACGCGGGGTTGCGCATGGCGTCCAGCAGAAATGCCGGTGGCGCGTCGTCAGGAAGTCCAAAGCTTTGCAGCGTTGATGCGGCACGCGCCAGGGCGATCATGATCGGCCGAACGGCTACCAGCGCTGTGTCGCCTGCCGGTGCGGGACAGGCGTTGTATAGCGGGACTGGACGATAGCCTATGGCGGCCAGCGACAACGCCACAGTTACTCCTTGTGCGCCTGGAAGATCGACAACGATCGCCGTTGAGCGATCGGAGTCGACGGCCCACCTCACATCGACGGGCAGTTCGGGGGCCATCTTCTCGTCTCGCGCGATTGAATCCATCTGGGAAAACAAAACCGGCTTCGCCCATCGCGACCAGATCGCTCTCGCAGGTGCCCAGACTCCGAATAGGGATTGCTTGGTCATGGTTCGTTTGTCCTAGTCATCCGCGATCAGTATGGCAACGTCGATAGCGGCAAAGTCAATCACCGGAGTGTAACTTAATCGACCGTATATTCCTTTCGGGCACCCATTCACTGTAAATACGCCGATGCATGGATAAATTGCCCCGGCGGGCGTTTGAATCGGGCACGCTTCAAATCTCCTTTGAGCCACCCACTTAGCCGGGTGTCTTTGAACGGCTCGCGTCGCGCTGCGCCATTGATCATTGCTAAGCAGCGAGCGAATCACGACCGCGTCGCCGGTGTTGCAGAACGCGGACTTGACGAGCCAACTGTCATTCCGGAGCCAGTCGACGTTGCGAGGATCCTCAGTGGTTGGGAGAAGCCGGCGCCACGTCGGCAGGGCGGTGGATAATTGGTCCCACACGAGGGGAAACCGTTTGCTTTCCGTCAGCACCGCGATGCCCGGATTGCACACCGGCGTTTGACCACCGACGAATAGAGGTGCGCACGAGCGCGCATCAAGCCATTCGGCCTGGAAGAAGCGAATGATTGCGCCTACTGGGCCGAGACTCAATCGAGACTGAAGGTACGCATGGCCCAGTCTCCAGCGAAGATCTCCTGGCGTGGCCCAAAGCGATGTGATTCCCCGCTCGCGTAGCAAGTGAGCCAGGTACGCGACGACTTGTTGGTCTTCCAGAAATCCGGCGGCAACGACCAGCGCGACGGGGTGCCCGGTCGGGACAGAAGCCGCGATTGCGTCGGCCCACGCCGCGCCCGGATTGCCGGCTCGTTGCGTTCTTGGATTGTACGTTGCCATCAAAGCAGGCAACTCTGAGGCTTCACTGAAACCGCCAGGCACATCGCTATTGACCTCGGAGATGCGCCAACCATCCCGCGTCCAATGAAAATCGAATCGCAGCACACGCGCCGCTGAGTGCGTGGCGCCGACCTTTCCCGCCTGCCTCAAAACCGACCGAATACCGCGCGGCAGACCAAGTCGATTGTGCAAATCGGGTCGCCCGAGAAGCTTCCGTTCGGCTGCGATCAGTTCCGCAGCGAGAAGAGTTGTAAGATCGGAAAGCTGACACCAGTGCGTCTTGCTGAGGATCAATGGAAATCGACTGATGGTTGAGACATCGCCCACCTGGGGATCCCATTTGAAGGCATCCAGGACCAACCGCTGGCGCACACCTTGGAAGAGATCATCGGGCAATTCATCGCCTGCTCGAAGGGGCACCGTGTCTGCCATTGAGGTCAGTTGTTCTGGCATCGCAATTGATTGCAATTCCCATCGCTATCGCCAAATGACGACAACCAGGAAGCTCGCCACGACGACAAGTGTTGCCGGGACGACGCCGAATTCAAGAATGCCCGGTTGGGGACGACGGGCCGTAGGTCCGAGCATCCGCTGCAAGACTCCGGCAGCGATGGCGATCAGGACCGCCGGCCAACCACGATTGGCAAGATCACTCCATGTATGTTTCCACGACGTCCAATCGCCCGCCACGGCGCGCCCCAGAATGATCGAACAGCCAAGCACTGCACCGCCCAATCTTAGCCCGGAGGCAACATCACGATCGATCGTGATCGCGTCGGCCACGGATCCGCCGCTTAATTCAACAAGCAACGCCATCAACAATAGAACAACGGTTGCGACAAACGCAGGAAGGAGGGTTGTCCAGATTGTCGCTCCCGTGCCGATGTTGGAGACGGCGTATACGATTCCGACACCAGACAATATCCCCCACACGGCGCAGCAGCGCCGCGAGATTATCCCGCTCGATGGCATCATCGCGGATACTGATTCCCAGCACCTGGAGGAGCCGGGACGCGACGAAGATCCACATGCCGCCACCGAGCATGAAGAGAATGGTGTAATCAAGATGGCCCACGACTCGGGGATCTGCCCATCGTTGCAATACTACGTAAGTCGGGATAAGCGCCACCAATGGGAGACACGCGAGGGCGAGACGCTCGAGACTCGACCTTTTGATGGGTGGGACTCTTAGCAACGGTAGATAATATGTTACGATCAGGCCGAATACGCCTGCAGCGGCGGCAAGAAAGAAAAGCCATTCGTCACCATCAAAGTCAAAGGAGGACATCGCCAGGCTTTCGGCTCCTCTCACGACACGGGTTGGAGGCGTCCTGCCTCTATTATGCTCGGCACGCCCGGCGCCCACACCATACGGAAGCAAAGCGCGGACGCCGCCGGGCTCGCCAGACTGGTCGCCGGATCAGCTTGGGGGGAGGAGAGCTGGACGCCGGAAGCGGTGTCCTTGTCGATTTGGAGTGAGCCGTCGCGCCATTTGGTCGTCACGGTCGCGCTCAATTGCCAAGCGCTCTGATTGATATCCACTTCATGCGTCGTGTAGGAGATGCCGTTCGTCTCATGGTACGATTTGTTGATGACCGTTCGCGCCCCGTGGGTGACCGAATTACCCGTGAACGTGACTGTGACACCGTCGGGCCGCTCGAACGAGCCATTATAAAGAATCTTGCCGGAACGCTCGAAGGTATCCGTACGGGTCTCGGCCTCGGTCTGACCGTTCGGTTCGGTGACCGTGTTCTGGTAAAGAACGCCGCCCTGGATCGCGGTGTAGTGATCCATCACGGTCTCCGTTCCGTCCGTTCCAGGCAGGGTAATGTTCTCGGTAATTGTCACGGTCTGGTTGTTGAGTACGAACGTCTCGTTGTCCGTCTGGCTCAGCCCGTCGTAAAAGGTGGTCGTCCAGCGCTCGTAAACGGGATTGCCGGCCGCGAGAGTCGCCGCCTCCCGCGGAAAGATGCTCAAGATGGGCGGGGTGAGTGTCGTCTGAGCGACGATCGCGTGCTCAGAGCTCGCAGGGTGTGCGAAGGAGCTCAGGGCGATGCGCCCCTCTAACGACAACATCGCGCCAGGACGGAATTGTTGAGATCGTCGCATGGAAAGCACTCCTCGATGTTGCAGGCAGGTGCAGGATGGTTGTTCTCTACTGGCTGGTGAAAGTCGAGACTCCCCACGCCTGTTCCAGATCCCAGGCGTGAGGTTGGTTTGAGCGGCTCAGGCGAGAGCTTTCACCGAGACGGCGTCGAGGACGATGCCGTACGCGCCGACGTCGTGGAGGTGAACGTGAGCGAGGTCGAAGTCGCGGTGGCAACGAACGTTGAGCTCGAGTGCGTGTAGTTCATTGCTGTGGCTGTTGACCCCGAATGAGTGATCGCCGTGGTCTGGCCGGCGACGGTCACGTTGGCGCTCGCTGTCAGGCCCGGGCTGTCGGGGTTATTCGCGTAGAAGAATGAGAGTTGGTAGCTTTTTCCGACGACGGTGGCGAACGACTGAGTGATCGTGCCCGGCGTGGTGCCGTTGAGGTCGAGGCTCAGTTTGCCCGAGACCGTCTGCCAGTAAGCCTGGACGTTGATGTTCCCAGAGACGATCTGCCAGCCGTGCAAGGCAAGGCTCCCCGCCGAGATCGTCGCAGCTTTACTGTGAAGCTTGACGCCGATCGATTCGAAAGAACCATTTTCGAGGAGCGTCGATGTCACAGCTTTGGCCTTGCTCGCCTCAAGCAGACCGGGAGCGACCCGCGCTTCGCTCGTCCTCGACTGCGCGAGCCGATGTACGGCAGCGCTCGGACTCGCCCAGAGCGAACTGGCGAGGGAGCGACCCTCGAGCGCCTCGATACGAACATTGCACGCAACAGTTCGCCGTTTCAGATGGCGCGGAGCACTGTTTGCCAAGGAGGGGGTGACGCTCATGGGATTTTCCTCTTGATGTGCGAAGTTAGGCTCAGGAGTGCGAACGAACAACGCCCGCCGTTCGGATCTTGACCTCGTACCGGCCTCGACTCGATGCCGGTCGCGCTGGCCGACAAGAGTGAGATCTGCGCGGGGAGGCGATTGGGACAGAATTCGCAGACGAGTCGAAAAAATGATGAGGTGACTGCGGCGCTCAGGTCGCGGGGGCGAAGACGTCCTCGGGCAACATCGGCAACTTCGCACCGATCAGGTCGCGGGCTTCGCGAACCAGCATATGCATGAGGATCGCGTCACGCCAGTGCCAGCCTTCGGGGACGCCGCGGTCGAGCCCGCCTGGTCGATCGCGCAGGTGTTCGCCGATCCAGGTCTCGGCCTTTGCGAGAGAGCTCTGTGCCTCGTCCGACCGTCCGAGCCTTTTCTGAGACATGGCCAAGACCAGGCGATCGAGAACCTCGCATGTCCAACCAGCATTACGCGCGATGTTGGCCAGTTCCCGGGCAACGGCTTCAGCGAACCGGCCGTTTCGGTACAGAGCCAGCCCCATGACGTGCTCAGAAAATACGCCGGGAAAAGACGCGGCGCGGCGCTCGGCCAGGCGCAGCGACTCGAGCGCTTCGGCGGCACCATCGGCATGGAGGACAAACGCGTGCGCCGCAAAGAGCAGCCACGTCAGGTCGTTGTTGCGCTTTAAAACGTCGAGCATCTGTCGGCAGGTCGCACGGTAGGCAGCGCGATCGCCCACCGCGAGCTCGAGTGCCGCCCGCTCAAACCAGAGATAGGATTGGTCCGACTTGCCATAGGCAAACGCTCGCTTGTACGCGATTTCCGCCTCTTCCCATTTCCCTTCTTCGGCGGCCGCGGCTCCCCGAGCGATTGAGAGAGCGAAATCGCGAATCTCGATGTGCCGTAGCGGTGGGGCCGATGGGTCGGCCGGATCCTGATCGGAATAGGGGGGCGCATCCCAGTCGAGGCCCATCGCTAGAAGCTGGCGGCGGATCGACCTCAAATCCCAGACGTGTACGGCCGGGCCGGCCAGTGTCGTCACCACGAGGCGTGAACCGTCGGGACTGAAGACCGGCCAGCCGAAAGAGGGGTCGGGACTTTCGAGACGCGCCAGCGTGCGACCGGTCTCGGTCTCGACCAGGCGAATCACCTTGCTCGCGTCGTGGACCACGATCAGCCGGCCGTCGGGCGAGAAGCAACCGCCAGCGTCGCCGATTCGCCTCGGGTCGCGCCAGGTGCCGACTCGCCAGAGCCGGCAGGGGGGAACTGTCGTCATCAACCATTTTCCATCGGCGCTGAACTCAACCCCCGTGCCAGATGTGCCGGCAAGCTCCGCCACAGGTGCACGGTCGGCGATGCGCCAGACCTGGGCGTCGTGACGCCGCACGTGGTTGCCGGTCGCCAGCCACTTTCCGTCGGGACTGACAGCGATGCTCCGGCAATCGTCGAGGGGACCAATGCGGCGTGTCCCTTCTGGTGTCGCGACGTAAGCAGAGCCACGATCGGTTCTGGCCACAATCGCGCCTGTTTTGTCGAGAGCGATACCGCACGTTCCTGCGCCCAGGGGGAGTGTCTGTGGAGGACCGATGTCGCATCGTCCCTGACCGGCGTCGAGGTTGATTGGCCAGCGAAGGACGCCCATCGGGCCGCTGGTGATCAGGTTGCCTGAATTGTCGAACATGAGGTGCGCGGCATAGCCGATCGGCAGAAACGCGAGCTCGGTGCCGTGGGCCAGGTCCCAGATCACCGCACCCTGGTTTGTGCCAACCGCGAGCAGGCGCCCGTCATGCCGGACGGATGGGCGAGAGTAGTACATCTGATCGGCCGCGGCGTGGGCCAATGTTCGATATTCGAGGGCCGGGTTGACCTCAAATGGGATTAATTGCCCGTGTCGAAAAACCGCGATCCTGCCATCCGCGATGATCGCGGTCTCGCCGTCGCTCGTGAGATTCAGAAGGTGCCGTCCCACCGCGGAATCCCAGAGACGTAACTGCTCCGACCAGTCGGTGCTTGCCAGGATTGTACCGGCAGGATGGTAGGCGACCCGGATTCCCTGGTTGTAATGACCTTCGAGCGTTGCCCGGCGAGTGGTCGTCGCCGCATCCCAAAGGTCGATTTTAAAGTCCGAGGCGCTAACCGCGAGCGTGGTGCCGTCAGGGCTCCAGGCGAAGTGCGTCGGTTCCGTCCGCAGGCGAATTTTTCGGATGAGCCGGCCCGTATTCCCGTCCAGAATCCGGCACACCGGGGGGCTCGACTCTTTGTTATAGCTGGCGATCTGGACTCCGTCGGGGCGAAAGGCCAGGAAGTCCGCTCGCCCAGGCCAGCGCTGGACGATTTGACGGCTTCGCAAATCGTAATCAAGAACCTCGCTCGGGCCGCCCACGATGATCCGGCGGCTGTCCGGGCTAAAATCCGCTGCCGCATAAACCGGGCCCTCAAGCTCCAGAGGAGCGCGGGACTGTTCCAGGTCCCATACGGTCAAGCCAACTCCGGCAGATTGCACGAGCGCCAGGTAGCGGCCGTCGGGGCTGAAGTTGAATCTCCAAGTGTCGTGGTCAGCGGCCGTCTTGAATGCGGCGATCTCGTGGTCGTCGGTGCAGCGGCGGACAGAGACGCTGCCGTCGCGGAATCGGAGAGCGTACCTTGCCATTCGAGAATCAAAAGCCGTTGCGATTGTATCGGGCGGCCGGTTGATGACCCGACCGGCGGGCCTCAAGTCGGGGAGAGTCATGCAAGCGATCGCCAGATCGCGCAGCGAGTCGCGGCGTGAGGCCGCCTCAGTGCCCTGGGGGAGGCCCTCGAGCAGCGTCATGGCCTGGCGCAGGGCCTCGAGGCTTTCAAATCGCTGGCCGAGCCGGCCGCTGAACCGCCCAGCACGGGCTTGCGAGGAGTAGGCGTCGACCGCACGCCACCGGGCATCAAGCGACGCCGCATCCGAGCGACCGCGCTCGTCCGAGAGCGACCGGGCCTGATTCGAGAGCGCCCTTGCCTGGCTCGAGAGCGCCCTTACCTGGTTGCGGTAGACAACAGCCACCGCCATCGAAACCACCGCCAAAACCGTGATGAGCAAGGCCGCGGCGACATTCGCCCCAGCGAGCCAGGGCTCGCGCTTGCACCAGCGCCAGAACTGCTCGACGATCGAAACCGGCCGCGACCGGATCGGTCGCCCCTCTACAAACCGCCGCAGCTCGCCGGCTAGCTCGCCCGCCGATCCGAAGCGGTCTTTCGGGTCCTGGGCGAGTGCTTTGAGGACGATCGTCTCCAGGTCGCGCGGAATGTCGCGGTCAAGATGACTGGGTGGGGCCGGCGATGTGTTGCGGATCAGCTCGATCAACCCGATCGGGTCGGCACCCTCGAACGGCGGGCGCAATGTCGCGAGCTCGTAGAGCGTTGCCCCGAGTGAGTAGATATCTCCGCGGCGGTCGGAAGCGCCTCGGAACCGCTCGGGTGCCATGTATCGCAACGTTCCCACCAGCTCGCGCGATTGCGACAGGTCATCTCCGTCTTCAAGCTTGGCCAGCCCGAAGTCGGTCACCCAAACATTGCCCTGAGCGTCGAGCAACAGGTTCGACGGTTTGATGTCGCGGTGCAAGACGCCGCGGCGATGGGCGTACTCCATGGCGTCGGCCACCTGGGCGCCAACTCGCGCAATCTCGCGAAAGTACCGCAATTCGCTCAAGCCGGAGAGCGACGATGATCCGGGTGAGGAGGGCTCGTCCGCGACTCGCGCGGTGAGCGCGTCCGCGTCCGCGACAGTGCCGGCGGAATGCGAGGGAGCCGAAGTGCACCCGTCGATCGGTTCCAAATCCTGTGTAGCTTCGACTATTGGGGCCGCGGCGAAGCGGCCGGTGAAGAGTCCATCGATCACAGCCGAAGGGCGGGCCGCCGATGCCGCGGCCGCAATGGTGTGCATCTTCTGCGAGGCCTGGATGAAATTAGCCTGCGTCCCCTCGTCACGAAGCCGACGGATGCCAGAGAGCACGTGGTCGAGGGGCTGGCCCTCTATATACTGCATGGCGTAATAGCAAACTCCGTCGTGATCCCCGTAATCGAAGACGCTGACGATGTTCGTGTGGTGAAGGCCGGCCGCAACGCGAGCCTCGGCGTGGAACCGCCGCAGGTATTTCGGGTCGGCCCGGAATCGCGGGTGCACGACTTTGAGCGCGACCCGGCTCTTCAAAGACTCGTGCTCGGCCTCGTACACCACCCCCATGCCGCCGCCGCCGATGCGCCGGATAATGAGATAGTCTCCCAATCGCTCGGGCCAAGGGCCTTCGGCACAAGAAGCACTGAAATTTCTCCGACCCGCCGCCGATGGCCTCAGGTCTGCGGACTGCTCGCGGTGATGTTCGAGCTCGACCAGTGCCGGAATCAGCTCGCGAATCTGTGAGGCCAGCTCGGGATTCCGGGCCATGAGCTCGGTGAGCGGGGGCCGTTCTCCGCGACGGAACCGGTCCAGGAATGACTCGACAACTGCGCCGAGCTGATCATCGTCGGGCGCTGCTATTGATTCGTCCTTCATGTCCAGGCCTCCAGCGGCCCTCCATCGCGGGTGGAGAGGATGTCTTTGAGCCGCCGCAAGGCGCGCAGATAGCGCTTGGTGGCCGCCGACTCGCCCAGCCCCAGCACCCGCGCACATTCGCAATTGCGAAGCTGTTCGAAGTGGCGAAGAACCAAGACCTCCCGGTCGATCGGGTCCATGCTGTCGAGCACCTCTTCCAGTCGTCGCTTGCGTTCGTCCCGGATGGCCGCTTCGCTCGGCCTGGTGTCGCGCCCGAGAAGCTGCGCCGCCAGTGCCGCCGAACTCGCCGCGGGAAATGCACCGCCATGAATCGATATCTCGCGCCCCGCATGTCGCGACCTCGTCCGGAGTTGCCGGCGATGGACGAGATGCAAGCGCTGAAGCGTCAAGAGCCGCAGCCACAAGAACGGCGGGATCACGTCGGCCTGACGGACGCATTCCGGACGTCGTTCGGTTGCCTCGATGAAGGCCTCCTGGATCACATCGGAGGGGTCGATCCGACCACGCAACCTCTGATCGAGGCGCAGTGCGACCATTCGCCGCAATCGGCTGCGATGTGCCGACAGAAACTGTCCCCAGTCGGCGTGATCATTTTCAATCGAGGCACTCGGGCCCGGCGGTGCACCCTCCTCAAAACTGCTCGAAGCGTGATTCGTCCCCATAATGATCAAGATCTGCGCCTTGCCACAGGTTTGGGACAGGAAAATAATCTGCCAACACTATTTTGGGACTTGCATGCGGTCATGGCCAGGGCGCGCCGGTCAATGACCGTAGGGTGAACGAGGGTGTCACGCGCGTTCGCTGGTCGCATTCGTCGCGCGGAGGGCGCGGGTTCCGGGGCTCGATTTGGATTAAATTGAGACTGGGCCTGCCCCGTGGAAGGTCTGAGCCCGTGGGCGAAGATCCATTGGCGGGGTGAATCGGGCTTGCGTTGGTCTTCGCCTGGGCATTGGCGGAATGGTGATCTCCCCAGCATCTCGCCCAACCCGACGGTTCGGATTATAATCCTGGGCATCAACCCGGCATGCAACGGCTCTTCGACAACACCGTGGAGCACGGCGAACACGCCCACCGGAACGGGAACTGCCGGCGGCACTCCGACGATTACAGCCGCCGCCGAGGCAGCCAAGAACACCGGCTTGACCGCCGCCATCGTCGACGAAGTTGCACATCGGGACTCGAGCGAGCGCGGTACCACCGCCGAGGCGACCACGACCCGTTCCGGTAAGGATGACCTGATGACGATCCAGCGACGCAATCGCACCCGCCGGCTTCAGCTCGAGCCGCTCGAGGCCCGGGACGTGCCCTCAGTCGTGAGCCCTCATGCCGGGCTGCTCCGGCCGATGGCTCGGGCAGAGGTCCACAAGGCGGTCCACCACCAGGTGCAGGCGGCCCGAGTCCACGCACCCGCGGCTCTGGCCACCTCGAACACCGCGAGCGCGGGCGCCGCGTCGTCGAGCACCCCACCTGCGGGAAGCTCGCCCGAGCCGATCACCGTCGTGCTCGGCCCGGTGATGACCGACTTCGTGTTGACCGAGGTCCAGGTCCAGGTCTTCCCGCTGATGAGGGCCCCAGCCCCGGTCCCGGACGGGTCCATCTCGAGCACGTGACGGCCGGATTGCCCGTGATCGAGCCGGTTGGCGGACGGAGCCCCCTCCTGGTATACGCCCCGACCAGTTCGCCCAGCTCATCACGCGTGGCGCCGCCTTAATGCTCGAAACTGGAGCTCAATTCCTGCTCGGTTCCACCCGGCGAGAATGCCTGGAGCGTTCCTTTGCGTGATGAATCCTGCTTTCATTGGACTTCGACAGGGCGGAGCCGGATTGGTTTCCGATGCTGCGGCCCTTGGACAGCTTACGAATACTCCAGACGGTGGGTGTCTGGCTTTTCGTGTTGAACGTTTCGCTTCCTCAGGTGGGGTCACGATCCGGCGTCCAGACCGAGATCGTGTCGTTCGCGAATTCAATCTCGACCTTCAATCCGGCCGCGCGAAGGGCTCGGATACCGATGATTGGGCGCTGAAATTGAGGATCCGGTCGAGTCGGTACATCATGAAAAGGCAAGCCGCGACGGAGGACCATCCGGTATGGGGTCGAGCGAAACGCGGGCACATTGCTTACCAACCACAAATGGGCGTACCGAGCCGGGACGGTGAGCCGGCCCGCGACGGTCCTGACGATTAGGTAAATATCTCGGTTTCCAGCGGCTCGATGCAGAAAACGACGAACTCCCCGCGGCTTAGCCCTTTTTCGAAGCACTCGTGATAAAGCTCGTGTTGCTCTGCGGCGAAGCCAAGGAGGTGCTCACCCTGGTAAGCGACCCATTGCCCCGGACGCTGGGCCCAGAGCCGCGGCAAGTCGCGTTCAAAGGCCCGCAATGCCTGTAGCCCCAAATCAGCCTGTTGCTGTACGGTCATGAGTCCGTTCCTGCGCTGGTGGATTACCGCCGATCCGAATGCAACACGGACATCCCTATTTTAACAGTTGCTCGCCCGAACGGCCCGTAGTTTCTTTGGCTCGTTTTCACGTCGTGGCAGAGGGCGCGTGGGCCAGGGTGTCCACCTGCTGTGCGCGGTGTTTGCCGCGGGACACCCTGGAATCGCGGGAGGCGATCCGGTGCGAGTCGCGAGAGCCTGGCTTCATTTGCAATCCAGTCCAGAGAGTGGGGCTGGGTCACCCGGAGAGTGGGTGTCTGCCTCGATCCCCAGCTCGGGACAGAGCTGTGGATCACCCTGGAGTTGGTAAGCCGGTCCTCCAGCCGGCCGTCACGATGGAGACGACAAGGTCTCCCAAGTTCCCGGGGAACCCGACATTCGCCATGTTCTCCGACCCCGGTCTGACCGGGCACACTAGTGGGTCCAAGTGTCGCTAATGCCCGGTACGGCCCCCGCGTCAGACAAGGACGAGGGCTCAGGACGAAATGGGAAATTTCGTCGGGGCTCAATCGCATAGCGTTTGATCTCGTTGTCTGCGCTTCGCAGGGAGGGTCGCCCCTCCACCACGCGAGACTCGCTTCCGACTGCTGGCCCGGCTCTGCCGGGCGGGATTGGGTACCCGCAGGGTTCCATTAAAAGGTTTCACATTGGAATGATCTCCCTTTTCCGAGCTTCTTCGCGCGATGTCTGGAACCCCTGCGGTCCCCCGGAACCCAGTCCAGAGATTGGGTGTCTGGCTCCCCGCGCGGAGACGGGCGTCTCGCCGGCGATTGGAGGGAGTGTCCGAACTGCAAAGTGGCGGACGAAAAATCCCAAGCTGCTGGCAACTCGGACCGCCGCGGGTATATTGGGTTATCATTTGACATGGTTTAGGAACAATCGACAGCGGGTACGCGCTAATGGAGGTACGGAAGTATCGCAACTCTCCCGTCGAGGAAGCGGTGTGCGATATACAATTCGCGCCAAAGACCGAGTGGGACCCGACCTTGCCAGGCCTGTTGTACGAAAAGCTCAAGAAAACCTACAATGAAAAGCCGAGGCAAGTTCAGTTCTTCGAGGCGCCGGTGCACCCGGTGAAGAGCGAGGGGTTGGCGGGGCCGCCATTTGTGCAAGGAATCCTCAAGCAAAGGGTGCAATTACTGGCCGACAATGCGACTCGTATCGTCGGAATTAGCGCAGATCAACTCAGTGTCCACATGTTGCGCCCGTATACCGGATGGCAAAAATTCCGCCGAATGATCAGACAGGCACTCGGTGCATATAAAGCAATCGCGAGCCCGGGCAGCGTGACGCGGATAGGTCTCAGGTTCATCAATCGAATCACAATTCCGTCACGTGAGCCGGCTCTCGCGGACTACTTCGCCATACCGCCGCGATTTGCCGACGCGGTAAAGGATACGCGGATGCACTCGTTCTATAACCGAAAAGAGGCTGAATTCTCAGACAAGCCGATACGAATTGTGGTGACTTTCGCAGACTTGCAACCAAAGCTGCCTGAAAGCTCTTCTTATCTATTAGATATTGATATTCTTTGGATTACTCCAGACGACCCTATTCTACTCGACGAATTCGATGGACTAGTCCACGACATGAAGATCAGGGAGAGCAAAGTATTCGAATCGCTGATCACGGATGAGGCCAGGAGGCTCTTTGATGCCGACTGAACTACTGTTGAGATGGACTGCTACGCCCGGATCGCAAACGCTCGGTGTCCACGAGCTCGAGTCGCAGACGTGGGCGAACGTGGTCCCTCTGGGCTCCCCGATCCAGGGCGCCGCACACGACGTGAAGGTAGGGGAGAACATGGTGCTGGTGACCCAATCTACTGGGCAATCCCAGTCGTCACGATCGCTCACGGATCGTCTCCGAGGTTGGTTGGAAGGTCTGGCCGGACTGGCATCAGAGATCCCTCGACGAATAAGCATGCTTTCCGGCGATGAAGCTAGAATTGCGGAAACGGGTCTCTGGACTGTTAAGAATCGTCTGAGAATCCGCTTGATCCAGAAGAAGCACCGAGAGGGATTGACGGCAGAAGAGTCCATCGTTCTTGAGCAGCTCAAGCGAGAGGTGTCGGAGCATGCCGAACGAATTGCGCCGCGATCTATGGAGGTCGTCGACGAATTCGATGCTTACGTTCGGAAGCTCAAGAAGAGAGCGGTCGCCAAGCGAAGGAAGAAGGTGTAATGTTAACCGCCCCGTTTGCCATGCCGGCGACGCCTTACACTCGCCGTCACGGCCCAAATGGATATTTGCATTATACATCATATAAAGACTGGCTACGAGATGAATTTCAATTTCGGTGCGTCTTTTGCTTGCACAGGGAGAAGTGGGAAAGGCGAGGCTGGCGGGTGTTCCAGGTCGATCATATTGTTCCACAATCCCAGGACGAAACGAAGGTAACATCATACGAGAATCTGCTGTACGTTTGCGACTCCTGCAACGTGCACGAGTCCGACACCATCCTCCCCAATCCGTGCGAGTTCGCTTATGCCGATCACTACAGGTTCGAGGCGGATGGCACGGTCACGGGCCTAAGCGACCAAGGCGAGATGTACATCGAGATCCTAGGACTCGATCGGCCGCATCTTGTAAACCATCGGAAGAGGTGGTTCGAGCTTTTGGGGGAGTACAAGAAAGCCCGCATACAATTGGGCGAACTCGGCATGAACAAGGATCTTGAGAAATGGTTCGGTTACCCCGACGATATCCCGGATCTGAGGCTTCAAAGGCCAAAGGGCAACACGAAGGTTGGGAGCCAGCATCAAACGTATTATGTGTGGCTTGAAAACGGCCAGTTTTCCCGCATTTACTGAGCGATCGCCTTGTTTTGCTTGACAACACCAATCGTGGATGTTGCTGGGTAGGTCTGGGTGGTTGACCACCCAGACCCCCCGCAGATCCGTGCTCGCGCAATGTAAGCGTTCGAGATATCCATGTTGTGCGGTTTGGTAGCCTGTCGGTCGGATCAAATTCGACCCAATCAGGAGCCTTGCGCATGGCGAGACGACCAAACCCAGCGCTTCATGCAGTCTGGCGTGATCGGATCCAACGCCAGTTAACCAGCGGTCTGTCAATCGAGCAGTTCTGTGCCCAAGGGCAGATTGCGCGGTCGGCCTTCTATCGATGGAGACACCAGCTCGGGCTGACGAGCCGAGCGAAGCAACTCCCAGCACCTCGGACCCCTTCACAGTCGCCATCACGTTTCTTGCCCGTTACTGTGCATCTCGTCGATCGCGAGACTCACGGTCCGGCGCCGATCGAGGCTGAGCTTCCCAATGGAATTCGCCTTCGTATTCCCACAACAAGCCCCCGCCTGGCCTGCCGGATCATTCGGACTATCGCAGCAGCCAAGACCGAGTCAGGAGGCTCTCAATGATCAGCCTCCCTCATGCCGTCCGCGTGTTTCTTCACACACCAGCAACCGATCTTCGCAAAGGCTTTGATGCACTCTCCGGCTTGGTGACCACCGCCTTTGCTCAAGACCCAACGTCCGGCCACCTGTTCTTGTTCGTCAATCGACGCCGCGATCGCCTCAAGATTCTCTACTGGGATCGCGATGGTCTGGCGATTTGGTACAAGCGACTCGAGAAAGGCTCGTTCCAGCTTCCCGCGGTCGCGCACGGTGCAATATCGGTGGAAATGAGCCCGACCCAATTGACGCTGATTCTCTCGGGCATTGACCTCAGATCGGCCCGCCAACGCAGGCGATACCAGCCTCCGACGCCCCATGCCGGAAAATCGGTTGGTTCCCTCTTGTAACATCGTATGTTGGCGCTATAATCCTTGCCATGCTCACTCCCGAGTCATGGCCGACTGATCCGCAGCAATGTCACGACCTGCTGAGCCGCCTCGCTCAGCAGGTCGAAGACCTCCAAGCCGCACTCGACGAAGCCGCGAAGTTGCACGACCATACCGTCCAAGAACACGATCAACTCGTCCAAGAATTACGCCAGCAGATCGAGCTCTATCGCCGCTACGTCTTCGGCCCGCGACGGGAACGGTACGTGGATGCTCCGGGACAAGGCCGGTTATTCGACGCCGAGGCAATCGAAGGTGTTGCCTTGCCGCCCGAGCCGCCAGTTCCTGAGCCCAAAATGCCGGCGAGACGGCGGCAGTCGCGCAAGCCCGATTACGATCGGCTGCCACAGGTCCGCATCGAGCATGATCTGCCAGAGGCCGACAAGGTCTGTGATCAGTGCGGAGCAGCGAAGACGTGCATCGGCGAGGACGAGGCACGCGTGCTCCAGTTCGTCCCGGCGCGTTTCGAGCTTGACGTACATGTGTTGCCCAAGTATGCCTGCTCAGGCTGTCGAGACAGTGTCGTGTCTCCCGAGGCGCCTCAGCGTCCCGTGAGCGGCTGCATTGCGGGAGCGGGCGTGCTCGCTGAGGTGGTCGTATCCAAGTTCGCGGAGCATCAGCCGCTCTATCGCTTCGAGGACGTCTCGACTCGTTACGGCCTCTATCTGCCGCGGAGCACACTGTGTGACTGGGTCCGCTATGTTGCTGACTTGGTCAAACCGCTGTATCAACTCCAGAAGGAATTGGTACTCACGGCGCCGGTGATCTGGACCGATGACACGTTTGTGACGGTCTTGCACGACGATGAACCTCGAAGCCGCAAGGGGCGGTTTTGGGTTTACATTGGTCCGAGCTCGTTGCCCTATGACGTGTACGACTTCACAGAGGATCGCAAGCGTGAGGGTCCGTCTCGGTTTCTGGTGGGATTTCTGGCTATCTGCAGGCCGATGCCTTCAGCGGGTATGACGCAATTTACGTGGGCTCTGGTGGTCAGATTCTCGAAGTGGCCTGCTGGGCACATGCGCGTCGCAAGTTCTACGAGGCGAGATCGTCGTCACCCGCTGAGGCCTCGTTGATCATCCAGATGATTCTTCGGCTCTATGAAATCGAGGATCGGGCTCGCCCACTCGACAATGATGCGCGACGCGTGCTGCGTCAAACGGAAGCGGTACCGATCCTGGATCGGATAAATGACGAATTGAATCGGCTGTCAGTGAAGCTCTTGCCGAAGTCGGCGTTAGCGCAGGCGGTGACCTATGCGTTGAATCAATGGCGGGCGCTGTGCCGATACACAGAGGACGGGCGACTGACGATCGACAACAACACGTCGGAGCGACGTGTACGCGACCAAGCGATCGGCCGGAAGAACTGGATGTTCCTGGGGAGTGTTGAGGCGGGGCCGCGTGCGGTGATGCAGTCCACGATCATTGCGGGGGCGAAGCGGCATCGGATTGAGCCTTGGGCGTACCTGCACGATGTGATTCTGCAGCTCTCGGTCGAGGTGAGTTCGGAGTCACTGGCGAAGCTGCTTCCGGACCGGTGGGCGGCGGCGCACCCTGAGCATGTGCTGAACCACCGTCTTGAAGAGTCTCGAGAGAAGGCGCGGCGCCGGGATCAACGCCGCGCGAGCCGACGCCAGTCGAACTGACGCACGGCGGGGCGATGTTGCCTCAGGGGCCGAGCTGCTGCTAGCACCCGGTGGGCGCACGGACTACGGCGTGCATGTGCGGCGAACTCGGACGCTGCTGCGAGAACGAGCAGAGCCTGGCAAGCCGACGGCGGGCGGGACTTGCGCCGTGAGCTGGCATTGGTGAGGGTCCTCGGTTGGCTGAGGATGCGGGTGCCCGGCGTTGCGGCGCGCGCTCCTGGTGATCTCGAACGCTTACCTTTGATCTCACGCCCGAGGAAGAGGTTCCGGACCTATCGGGACTTCGGAATAGCCTCCTTTCCTTGATCCCAGAGGGGACGTCGCTCTCTCGGCGCGCGCTCCGTTTGAAAGGTCTGCGCCTCCATTTTGGGAGATTCGAGACTAAAAACTACAATACAGCGATTACCGAACTGATAAAGACAGGCAAGTTACACAGCAGCACCGGAAAAGTCCGTATCAACGACACGGTGGTGCTTAGTCGGTCACCTGTCACAAATGCAGATCGGTAGATGAGACCAGGCGTCGCGGTATCCGGTGAGTCAGATTGTGTCCAAGGTGACAAAGGTTCGTCTGTGTTGGATGTTCAATTCTCGGCGTTCGAAAAGGCCGGCGCAACCGTCACCGAGGTCTTCGTCCAGTTCGATGGTCTTGCCGTGGATCTTGCCGTGAATCGTCTTCGTCATGGACGGTTCCTCAGTGCGCTCGACGCCGATGGGTAAATCCATCTCGCCATTATCCTCGGAGCGTGGGGGTTTTCCCAGACTCTCGAGGTTCGCACCATTCCCCGGGGTTCACACCATTCCCCGGGGTTCACACCCCGGGCTACGTGATGTCGCCCCGTTCCGGGGCTGGGGACATGGGCGGGCGGCGGATTGAGGTTTCCCGAGGTTCACACCATTCCCCGGGGTTCACACCCCGGGCTACGTGATGTCGCCCCGTTCCGGGGCTCGGAACCGCGGGATCAACCGGCCTTGCCCTGGGCTGGTTTGTTGTGGGCTCTGAGGCCGGAGGGCGGGAATCAGGACGGAGGACGGAGGACGGAGGACGGAGGACGGGAATTAGGAATACGAGTACGAGTATGAGTATGAGTACGAGCAGGACTCACGCTGACTGCGTTCGCTTGTCGCGTTGGTCGAACCAGACTTTCGAGCTTGATGGGCTGGCGTTGTGACGGCGCGGCGATTCTTCGCCGGGGGCCGCCACGGGCGCGCTCGAATGGCCCGACACGATGGCCGGGACGACTCGAGGGAAGGACATTCCAGTCGCGCGCACTCCCCAGGTAAATCACCACGATTCTTGCTCTGTTTTTGACCGTGTTCATAATTAACAAAGAAATCGCGCAAAGCCGGATCTCCTGACATTGCAACGGTATCAATTGGGTGATTGCACTTTTTTTGGCGGTGATTGTTGCCGAACTCACAGGAACGGCGCATATTAATACGTAGAGGGAGATCGAGCGCGCGATGCGGGCGTGATCGGCGGAGTCCCCAGGGCGTTGCCCTGGGCTGTTTTGTGACTGCCCCGTTCGGGGCGAGGACATGCACAGCGCAGCATCAAAACTTATGCTTCGGGTTGGTGTGGTCGCCGAGGCGAGTGCGCAGAGTGTTACCCGAATAGCCGAATGATTGACCCCCCGCGGCGAAATTCGCCCACCGAGTCCAGAAAGAAGTGCAATGGGTACAGACGCTGAGACCAATAACGAAAGGCAGGCAGGCTTCGGCGTTGCGCGGGGTGACTCCGTCGCCCTGGCCGCTTTGCGCTGTCGTCAGTCGGGTGCGGGGTTTCCTCGCCGGACTTTGAACTGGGAGGAAGGCGGGGATTTTCAGTGGATTGGCCGCGCTTTGGCATCATTTCGCGCCGGGGGGCACGAAGCTGATGGATCGACCGAAGCCGTTTTCGCATGTGCGCTTGCGGAGAGCGGCCTATCCGGATTTGGGGGGTGGGCCAGGTCGCGGGGCCGCGCCGTGGCGATTCGGGACCGAAGCGATGTGCTCTCGGGCGAGGTTTCGGCTTCGAATTCAATTCGGATTGGAGGGGCGAGAGCCAACGACTCCGAATTACCCCGCGCGCCATTTTGCCAACCACGTTCTCGTCTTCAAAGGATCAAGATGTGACGAACGAACCCGAGCGGATCAGGTGGCTGGAGATGCATAAGTTGGGATCAACATTGTGATTGCATCAGAGAATCAAAACGAACTGGGACTTGACTGCGTGGCCGGAATTCGCGAACGAAGCCAATTGGGGGGGAGGGCCGAAATCAGGATCGAGGGCGGAGGACGGAGGACGGAGGAAAATCGGAGACCTTCGGTCGGGGAAACGGCGGCGACCCTTCGGGTGCCCGAGACCCGCGCCGAACAGCAGACCTTCGGTCGGGGAAACGGCGAGGTCAGAGACCCGCGCCGAACAGCAGACCTTCGGTCGGGGGGACGGCGGCGACCCTTCGGGTGCCCGAGACCCGCGGCGAACAGCAGACGGCGGCGGTTGCAGCTCCCCCACGGCGGGGGGGAATAATACCCACTCGGAAGGGACGAATTCTTTTTTCTTTTGGCAACTGGATCGCGGTTTTTGCTGATCATTCTTGTAGGCAGGGTGTTCGTCGTCGGATGCCCGATTTCTATGCACACTCCACCAGCGAGTTTCAACCATTGATCGAAAAGGTTGCGAACACGGCATTTCTTTGGCCTTCCGGGGTGGGGCGTGCCGGCCAGCAAAAGGCCCCGGGCTGGGAATCGCCAGGAAGAGTGGGGAATTTCTCTATAGGAGTGCAGGAAAGTGCAAGATAGTGCAATGAGCGAAGAACTTCGCCGGAGTACGGAAACCCAAATCGACCTTGCGGTTGCGCACGGTGCGGCCGTCGCCATCTGGGCGCGCACCATGGGAGTGCCACGGCGAACGGCTTTCCGATGGGCGAAAGAGGGGTCAGCACGACGGTCCAGCTTATCGGCGCCGCGCGGTCGATCAGGGGCTCGGCCGGATCACGAAGACAGCCCGGGCGGTGGACACGATCACCACGCGCGATCGGCGGTCGCAAGCAGGGCGGGGTCGGGAGACCCGCGCCCGAACGCGCGAGGGGTGCGTGCGTCCGTCGTGGCTGTGCAGGGGCTTCACCCTCGCGGGATTTGATGGCGCGGGCACACGAACGTGGCCGTGGGTGTTTTCAATTCATATTGGACGGACTCATCTTTCGTGTAAATGTGCAACACGAAAACACTGGTTAATTCGTTTTCTTGCTTGAATTTGCGTTTTTCCGAGAATTTAAGAAGTTCGCAGGGAAGCCCGAGGGGCCGCAAAAGCGGCGCATATTAGTGTAGGGGGAAACCGCGTGGCGTGGCACGCGCGGGGGCGAGCTGGAAGGCGTCGCGAAGCTTTCCGTTGTCTGGATGACCGACCGTGGTGGTTGGCCGCGTGGAGATTGTCAGGCTGAAGCCTGACCTACTTGGGGGCATTTGACAACCCGGTGCAGCGTGAAATGCGCCGAACGAAGCCAAACTTGGGAAAACCTGTTCGAGACGCAAAATCAAGAGGCTGTTTATGTTTGAGCAAGAACTCGCGGCGATCGGGGACTTGACCAAGTCAAAAACGAAGCCAATCCGGCCGAAAACGAAGCCAGGGGCTGCGCTGGAACGCGGGCGTTGTTTACACCGATGGTAGAGGAGCATTTTGTGCGCCGGCCCGTGGGTCGGGTGCATGGGCGAACTGCTGGGCGCAACGCCGACCACCACAAACTCGAGGAGCGCAAATTCGCGTCAGGCTGAATGAAAGCCAGACCTACTACACAACATGCCGCACCACGCACGGGGTGGGGGGGAATACGCACTCGGAAAGGACGAATTCTTTTTTCTTGTGGCAACTGGGTCCTGGTTTGTGCTGATCATTCTTGCAGGCAGGGTATTCCTCGTCGGGTGCCCGGTTTCTATCCTCTTTCTTTTGGCAACTGGATCGCGGTTTGTGCTGATCGTGTTCGTAGGAGGAATGCGTACGCCGGCAGGTAACGGGGCGTGAACCGCGGAGATGGAATGCCACAACCCGAGACTCCCCATACAAATCCATTCCATTCGTTGCGAGAACTGATCATGAATCCAAATTCAACTTCCATTGCGCTCAGCGAAGCTCGGCACGCGACGGCAAATGGCCGCTGGACGCTTCGGAAAGCGGCTGATTTACACCAGTGTACGGATGCTAAAACACGGCCGCAAACCTGCCACTTTTTGCCACTTTTCGCGATGCGCGGTGGTCATCCAAGGATGAGAATCTCATTCCACATGTCGAATCGCCGCCAGAGGATCGGAACTGAGATAAGCGACTTTCGGCGACTGCAAAAATCTCGTGGCATAGACGAGCGCAAAAGTGGCAGTGCGAGTTGCCGGGGTTGTTCACTCGCTGACGCTTCGGATTGGTGTGGTCGCCGAGGCGAGTGCGCGGAGTGTTACGCATTTGGCCGAACGATTGAACCGGCCCCGAGATCGCGCGTGGCGGCTGAGCGGGAGCTCCGCCTTTCCGGGATCGTGGAATACAATCTGGCCTCTCCAACGGGCGTTGACTGAAGGGGGCTCCGATCATGCGTCTTTCCACGGTGCGTCTGCCGGTTGTCTTGTTCAGTAAGTCACTGCTGATCGCCCTGGTAATGGCCGTCTGGCTGGGTGCTTCGGCGCCCGCCTGGGCTCAGCGGCCCAAGAGCAAGAAGAACGCAGACGCCGAGGCGCAGACGGTCCGGATGCGGCTCTGGGTGCCGGCTTATTACTATCCTTTCGGGCCGGGCCTGCGTGAATGGAACCGGCTGATTGCATCGGCAAAGACCGTACCGATCGTTGCGATCGTGAACCCGGCCAGCGGGCCTGGCGATCACGTTGACACCAATTTCGCAGCGGTCCTTCCCCGCGCCCGCAAAGGTGGGGTCACACTTGTCGGCTACATCGGCACGCAATACACACGCAAGCCGCTGGAACAGGTGAAGAAGGAGGTCGACACGTTCTTGAGGTTCTACCCGGATCTTCAGGGCTTCCATTTTGATGAGCAGAGCAGTGACGCTCGCGGCGTGGATTACTATGCCGAGCTCTACCGTTACGTGCACGAGCGAATCGACGGCGCGGTGGTTTTGACCAACCCGGGCACGTCGTGCGACCGCGGCTACGCTGCGCGGCCGGCCTCGGATGTGATCAGCGTGTTCGAGCGCGAGCGGGGTTTCGATGAACTGGAGCTCCCGGCCTGGACGTCGCGATTTTCGGGATCCAGGTTCTGCGTCCAGGCGCACAACGTCCGCACGGAGGAGCAGATGAAGAAGTCACTCCGCCGCGCGGCTGATTTGAAAATCGGCTATGTGTTCATCACGGACGATGTCGGACCCAACCCGTACGACCGCCTGCCGTCGTACTGGGACGCCGAGGTGGAGGCCGTTCGGAAGGTTAACGAGACGGCGAAGCGCTGAGCGCGGAAGGAAATCCCTTCGCGGAGCGAAGGGCGACTATGTTCGGAAGGTTAACGAGGCGGCGAAGCGCGAAGCGGCGCGAAAAGAAAAGTTAGCGGAGCGAGGGCTTGAGATAGCCTCGCGTGTTCATTTAGACTCGCATCCTTAGATGTCAGTGGTGTGCATGCCGCGTGCGGGGACCCCGAGAGTTATTGTACGAGCGCGGAGGCTCGTTTCATGGCGAATCGATCGAGACGCATTTCAGGTCGACACCTGGCAGTGTTCGTCGGGGGCTTGCTCCTTCTCATGCCCGGCTGCGGCGGGAGCACCAAGCTGGAATTCTACTCGAACGAATCGGGGAATTTCCGCGTCCTTGTGGCGGGAAAGCCGGCGAGCTCGAGCAAGGCGATGGCGTCGCCGGCCGGCGAGTTCACCGTGAACACGATGGAGAGCGTCGACGGCCATCAGATCAGGCGCATTGTGGTCTATGGCGACATCCCCGCCCCGATCATCCAGTCGAGCAGTCCGAGCGCCTTGCTCGACGGAGGTGTTCGCGCCCTGAGCGGCAAATCGGAATGGGCCGTCGAGCGCAAGGGCGAGATCACGCTGGACGGCCACCCCGGCCGCGAGGTTCGGTTCACGGTCAAGTCCCCGGAATCGTCTGAAAAGGGGATGGGAGCGGCGCGGATTTTCCTGGTTGGAAACCGGCTTTACCAGGCGATCATGGTGGGGGCGGCTTCAAAGGTGAGCGAAGAAGAGCTCGACCATTTCGTGAAGTCGTTCGAGCTGCTCACAAAGATCGCGCCGGTTGTAGCCGCAGCACAACCGCGGAAGAGCGTCCAGGACAGCGAAGGGACTGTCGCAGCGAGCAAGTCAGCGCCAGCGGAGCCACCATCCCAGGCGCCGCGGCCTGCTGCCGGCGGCGGCTCACGCGGGCAGCTCAATTCGGCGTCCAGCGCCGCGCCAGCGCAGCCGGCTCGAGTGGCGCAGTCCCCGCCGCCGGGTTCGGGCAAGGCTGCTCGGGCGACGCGGGCTCAAACGCCTCGTCCGACTCGCGCCGCGGACGGCGATCGGGTCATGCAGACTGTGGACGCGGGACCTGATCCTGCAAAGCCGGCCGAGATCGCCGTCGAGGCCGGTGAGGTGGCTGCGACCGTGATCGAGCGACCTGCGGCTTCGGGCAACGCGAAAGAACGCTTCCGCGAGGCCGCGCCGGAGCGTGGTGTGCTGGTCGGCGTTCGGGTCGGATTCGAGAGGGAGGTGGGGAGCTCGAAGGTGGCGTCGATCCAGCCCATCTTTCAGGTCGGCAGCGCTTATTCCGAGGGAACGCAGTTTGGAAAAGACGCCCCCCGTGCAGTCGTGACGGTAGTGGCACGGCCGGGCTACGCAGTGGGTGCAATCAACACCCACTCCGGGATGATGGTCGACGCCTTTCAGGTCGTTTTCATGCGATTCAAGGATGGGCAGCTCGATCCGGGCGATAGTTACACGACGGACTGGCTCGGCGACTCGCGGGGTGGCGGTCCTGGAAGTGCTACGGGGGAAGGCAAGCTGGTCGTCGGAATTCACGGCCGCACCAACGGCCGCGTGATTTTCGGTCTGGGGTTGCTGGTCGCGGAATGAACGGTCATACCGTGCTGATATCGGCAAGAGTTTGAATCGTGCCTTGCGTCGGATTTTGAGAACGGAGGAGCCGCCCATGCCCGTCAAGCTGAAATGCCCGTCGTGCGGTCATTCCCAACAAGTGTCCGACGACGTGCTGGGCAAGAAGGTGCGATGTCCGTCGTGCAATGCCGCGCTTCGCGTGGCCGCACCCAAGACGAGCGCTCCAGGCGCGGCCGCGGTAGCCGGAGCCCGATCGGCAGCGACAGAACCCGAGCCATCGCCGGATGCGACTGAATACGAGGTCGGCCCGGCGGTCGCGCCGGTTGTCACCAAGCCAGCGCCGGAATTTGTGAAGCCGGCGCCTGTGAGCGCTCGCCCCGCGGTCAAGCCCGAGCGCGCCGGCGTGCCGCCGTGGGCTTATGCCGCCATGGGTGGTGGCGGCGTGATGGCGCTCGTCGTCGCCGGCGTGATGATCCGATTTCTTGGCGGGTCAAGTTCGAGCCGCTATCCGGATCCTGGGCTCGACGTGGTTGCCGGTGTCGCGTCTGTCTCGGGGCTTGAGCCGGCCGAATCCGTCGCGGCGCCGGCGGGCGAGCCGAAGCCGATCGGGGCCGGCAACGTCGTGGCTTCGACGACGCTTGCCGCCGTGTCTGATGATCCCAAAGGCTCGACACCGTCCTCCCCCGCAGCTTCCCATGCTTCACCCCCGTCGTCGGTTACGGCTTCGAGCACGCCACCGCCGGCTTCGCCGGCTGTTCCGGCGGCCAAAGGCGCGCCGGGGACAACGGCCGAGATCGTGGCGCGCTGTGAGCCGTCGGTAGCCCTGATCAAGGGGCATGCGTCGAGTGGAACCGGTTTTGTTGTCAAGCCGGGAGTGGTCGCGACCAATGCTCACGTCATCGATGGCGAATTCATCTCCAACCTGGAGATCCGGTTCCCCTCGGCGCCGGAGGGCAAACAAGGCCCGTTCCCGGCGGAATTGCTGTTCGAGGATGGCAGGCGCGACCTGGCTTTCCTGGGTGTGGCTTCCGATCACTCGGCGCTCGAGATTGCGCCGGCGTACTCGTTCGTGAAGGGCGAGGATGTGATGGTGATCGGCAATCCAGGGTTAGGAGACGACGTGGTGCTTGAGAACGCGGTTACCCGTGGGGTGATGAGCTCGAAGGCGGTGCTCGAGGGCATGACTTATCTTCAACTGAGCATGGCGGTCAACCCTGGCAATTCCGGGGGCCCGGTTTTTGACTCCAGCGGCCGTGTTATCGGGGTGGTGACACTCAAGTCGATGAAGGCGGAAGCGCTTGCCTTTTGTGTTCCGGTCGAGGACTTGCAGGCGGCCCTGGCCAAGGTTGGTCCGGCCCGGCCCGATCTGGTCTCGCGCCATCGCGCCGAGGTTGCGTTCCGGTTACTGACCGCCGCGGGCGCTCTTTATGGGATCGGGCTCGACATTCGCGCCGGGCTCTTGAGCAAGCCGGCTGCCGGCGGCGGGAAGCCCAACCTGCTGCCGAGCGAAGGGATCCAGAAGCTCGACGAGCTGCTGACCATGCTCGATCAGAAGCTGTTCTCGCTCGTTGACGATGAGATACCAGACGTCAAGGCTGACACGGCGCTGGCCGAGGCGACACGGGCCAGGTTTCAGGATCTGTCGGCGTCTTTTAATTCGATGAAGGGGCTCTACGCGAATACGAATCGGCCGGCCGACAAGTATGCGGCGGCAGTGCAGGCGCTCCGTGGCAAGTATCTTCGCCTGGTCGAGGCGCTCCAGAAGGATATGAAGATGGAGGTTCCCGCCAATCTGGTTGCGTTGCTCAAGGCGCGAGCGAGCGACGGTCAGGCGCAGACGATGGTGACGCAGGTAGTGCCGCAGCGAGTGCAGTCGCGGCTGCGGAGCCGCCCGAGTTTATCGCAGCGCGGGGCGGGGGCGGCGGCCGGATCGCGTCCGTCGGCAGCGCAGAAAGCGCGAGAGAGGATGCAGGATCGGCGGGACAGCAGGAACAATCGGCGCGGGAACAACTGAGGCGAATGAACAAGATAGATGCCGAAGACAGGAGTTGAACCTGCACTCCCAATTAAGGGAACTAGGACCTGAACCTAGCGCGTCTGCCAATTCCGCCACTTCGGCCTGCACTCATTAGAAAGCGTTACAATGAAGCCCGTCAAGAGGGCGATTCGCGTCGGACGCGCTGATGTCGGTCGGGCACATGATCCAGAACGCAGGCCAAAACGGCATCAGAGCGAATCGCGCTCGCCAAATGCACTCGGTCGCTGGTCAGCCAGCCATTTACACGAACGGGGTGAGCCGCTCGTCTGGGAGCAAGGTTCACACGCGCCTGGGCTGCAAATCCGAAGGCATTGGTCAACGCTTGAATTCGGGAAAAGGCGGAATGGGCTGCGGTCGACGTTGGAACACCTGATTCGACTCCACCGAGAGATTGGTGCGCTCGAGTTTTCGCCCCCTTGCCCTGGTCGAAGGCCGCCGCATCGCGACGATCAGACCGGCCAGAGCCATGAAGCTGGCGCCCCTGGCAGTCGCAGGTCTTGGCGGCGGATTATCTGGGCGATTGCTCGTCTCGCGCGCGAACCGGGAGTGAGCAAATTGCGCGTGCGAATGTGGCTCGGGCAGCATGGCGTGCGGGTCATCGCCATCGGTGCCGTGAGCCGGCGGCAAGGCAGGGAGGTGCTGATGGAATAAATCCTCGTTCCATGGATCACTTAGTGCGCCGGGGCCATTGAGCAGCGGCGCTTGATCGGCGCCACGGAATCGCTCAATCGCCTCGTCAAGACCGATCACGAACCGCGTCAAGGGAGAGGTGTCACCGAAACTGAACTTGCTGGAGAGCCCGGGCATGCGGCGCTTGCCCGCCGCGTCTTCGTCCTCATTCCCAGCGTTGAGGTCGAGAATCGGTACGCTGAGATAGGTGTTGCCCTCGACTGGAACCAGTATGGTGCTGCTGCTGCCTCCCACGGACCGATTGCCGAGCGAGGAGAAACCGCCGAGCGAGAGGCCGACAGACGAGGTCGCAGTCGATGACACAGAGGCCGCGCTCGTCGAGGAGGACGAGCTGGTGCTTGACGTTGTCGCCGAGGCGCTGGTAGTGATCGCGCTGGTTGTCAGCGCGGATGTGACACTTGCGGTCGCGCTGGAGAGCGTCGGCGTCTGAATCGAGTTCAAAGCCGGCGGTGACGAGGTCGCCGGGAGAACTCCACCGCCTTCCCCTTCTGGCGATGCGGTTGCCGGTGCGAACACAAAGAGATTGTCGGAGCCCTCACTGCTGACGAGGACACTGAACTGGCCGCTCGGCTTGCTCACGACGTCGATTGAGCTCGGTGATGTGGGAACGCCCGCCTGCGCCTGAAGCACGGACGCCAAGTTCAGGCTGTTTCCTTGCGTGTTCAAGAGGTCGACAGCTCCATCGGCCAGGGCAGCCACGACTTGCCCGTTCGCGAGGGCTTGGGCCGCCACCACCTGCTCACCGGAGTACACCACGCTGGCACCGGCGGCGGGGTTAGCAAGGTCGAAGCGCACCAGGTTCCCGCCGGCTGTAACCGCGTAGCCCAAGCCGCTCGTGCCCGTAAAGGTGGGTGGCTGGACGACGGCACTTCCGAGGTTGAACAGGACCAGAGGATCCTGATCGTCGAAGAAGCCGCCGCCGACGCCCGGCAGCATGGTCACAGTGCCGCTGCCGCCGTTGACGACCGCGAGGTCGGGGATGGAATTGTCGGTCAGATCGGCCACGATCACAGCGATCGGTCCATCACCGCCGGAATTCAGACGCGGCCCAGGAATGCCGACCCAGTCGCCGCTTGAATTGTCGGAACCGAAAATCTCGGAGACGTCGTTGCTTCCCTGATTGGCGACCAGCAAATCAGGAATGCCGTTGCCATTCAACTGGGCCACGGTGACGCTCACCGGGGCGGTTCCGACGAAGTAGGTCTCGGGCGAAGCGCGAAGGTGGGCACGCCGTCCGTGATGGAAATCGTGCGATAGATCTCCACGCTGTTGCTGCCGGTGCCCACGACGATCGCATCGGGAAAGGCCGACCCGTCATCGAGGAAAGCCCACTGAACATCGCCGGGTGCGAGCTCCTCAGACGCGGCGGACTCACTCGCCAGCGTCGCCACCGGTGCATACTGCTTGCCGTTGCCCGACGGTGCCTGCACCGTGACTCGATCGTTTTGCTGGTCCCCGACCAGCACGCCGGCCTGACCCTGGCCCAGCAAGTCGGGCACGACCGACAGCGACACGCGGCTCCCCTGAATCTGAAAGGTGCCGTCCCCCCTGCCCTCGAGGATCAAGAAGTCGCCGAAGCTGTTGCCGACCAGGAGATTCAGCAGCCCCGGACCGTTTCCAGGGGCCAGAGAGAGCCCCGTGGCCTGGTCCCCAACCGCAATGCTGAACGTGTGACGAAACGTGCCATTTCCAAGGTTGGTAAAGATCCAGACTTCTCCGGTGTCTTCCATCAACACGGCGAGATCCAGCGTGCCGTTGCGATTGAAGTCTCCGGCGACCACCGGGCCGGGCTCGTTGTTGATGTTGAGGCCTTCACTGGTCGACGTCGTCAACGACAGCTCAGGGCTCAAGAAGCCGCCGCGGCCGTCACCGGGTAGGACCGTCAAGCTGTGCGTGCCGCGATCGACCACCACGACGTCCGCCTGGCCATTGCCGAGGAAGTCCCCGGCGACCACGCTGACCGGCAGGGTGACCGAGCTTCGGGATACACTGCCCAAAGTTGAGCCCAGCGTGCTCGGCTCCGTGCCGGCATTGAAGCGAAGCTGCTGGCTGAAGGAGTGCGTGGGGTCGTTGAGCAGGACGGTCACGTCGCCGGAGGCCTGGTCGCTGACCACGATGTCCGGCAAAGAATCGTCATTCAAGTCCGCGATTGTTATGTCCGACGGCGTGTTCCCGACGGGGATCGTGAGGGGCGCCGCGAATTGTCCCGGCGCGGTCTGCAACGCAATGGTGATGCTATTGCTGAGCGCGTTGGCAGCAATCAGGTCGTCCAGCCCGTTCCCGGTAAGGTCGGCGGCGATCAGGCTGGTGGGCAGGGCCGTGGAGGTGAAGGCGGTGCTGCGAAGGAAATCGACGTCGTCGCTTACCGTGGATGGTGAGCCCAGCAGCGGGCGTGGTCCAAATTCAAGAATGGAGATGTTTCCATCGTCGCTAATTGTGTACAGCGAGACTGCGAAGACGAATTGGCTGGAGGAGAGCGCTGGATCGAAGTCGGCGTCGGCCGCGGCGACCGCCAATCCGGCCCCGACGTTCACGATTGCGATGTCGCGTGCCGGCCGGTCGGGGTTGAGAATCACGGGCGAGGCGAACGAGTTGCCCGCGCCCCCAAGTCCCGCGCGAAAAAGGATGTTGCCCGAGCGATCCAGGACCACACTGTCGGTAATTCCGTTACCGGTGAGGTCCGCCAGGAACGGCGTATTCGTGATCCCGACAGCGACGGCCGCGGACGCGGGCAGGAAGTTGTTGTCCCCTGAATCGAGGAGCACGCCGATCGCGTTGTCGTGGTTGCTCACGGTTAGCAAGTCGGGCAGTCCGTCGCCATTGACATCGGCCACCAGGGCTTCTATCGGCTGCTCTTCAGTCGGGAAATTCAGGGGGGCCTGGAACGATCCCTGGCCGTTGTTCCGCAGCACGCTCACGGTGTTGGCGCCCGCATCGGCGGTCACAATGTCGGGCAGTCCGTCGCCGATGATGCCCGCCACAACGACCGACGACGGTTGCTTGCCGGTGCTGAAAACTCTTTGCGTCTGGAACGTGCCGTTACCGTCGCCCAGAAGCACGGACACGGTATTGTCGGCGTAGTTGGCGGTGACGATGTCGGGGATCCCGTCGCCGGTAACGTCCGCCACCGCCAGGGCGAAGGGCTGCCGTCCGACCGCGAACGTTTTCTGAGGCTCAAACGTGCCGTTGCCCCGTCCCAGCAGCACGCTGACGCTGTCACCGCCTGAGTTGGTGACGATGATATCGGGAATGCCGTCGCCCGTGAGCGTAGCCACCGCGACCGCGTAGGGCCTGGCTCCGACCGAATAAACGGCTTGCGTCTGGAATGTGCCGTCGCCGTTGCCCAGCAGCACGCTCACAGTGTTATCGTCGTAGTTGGCCACGACGATGTCCGGGATGCCGTCGCCCGCCAGGTCCGCCACTGCCAACCCGCGCGGGCTTCGTCCGACGCGGTAGGTGTGCTGCGGTTGGAACGTGCCGTCGCCATTGCCCAGGAGCACGCTCACCGTGTCGTCAGCCGAATTGGTCGTCACGACGTCGAGCCGGCCGTCGCCGTTCAAGTCTGCCACCGCCGAGGCCGTGGGCTCGTCACCGACGGCCACGTTCGCTGCCTGCGAAAAGGTACCATCGCCATTGCCCAGTTGCACGCTCACCGTCCCTTGGAGCCGGCTGGTTTCGATGACGTCGGATTCGCCGTCACCGGTAAGGTCTGCCACTGTCGCGGAATACTTGTTCGCGCCCAGCGGCAAGGCCGCTTGGGGTAGAAACGTGCCGTCACCGTTGCCCTGCAGCACGCTTAGCGTGCCGGCGCTTTCGTTGGCAGTGACAATGTCGGGTTTGCCGTCACCGTTCAAGTCCGGCACCGCGACGCCGTAGGCCCCAGCGCCGACCGCGAAGGTTTGCTGCGGAGCGAAGGTGCCGTTCCCGCTTCCCAGCAAAACGCTCACCGTCGCGTCGCCGTAGTTGGTAGAGATAATGTCGTCTTTCCCATCGCCGGTAAGGTCCGCGACCGCCAGCCCACGAGGGTCGTCTCCAACCGGGTATGCCTGCGCGGGCCCAAACGTGCCGTCCCCGTTGCCCATCAATACACTCACGCTGTTCGAGCCGCTGTTGGCCACGACGATGTCGGGGATGCCGTCGCCCGTCAGGTCCGCCACCACCACCGCACCAGCCTTCCCGGCACTCCCTCCCGCCGCGTATGTGTTCGCGGACTTAAAGGTGCCGTCGCCGTTGCCTAGCAGCACACTGACCGTCCCATTATGATGATTCGCAGTGATGATATCGAGAATACCATTACCTGCAAGCGCCGCCACCGCGACCGCGCTGGGGCTCGGCCCGACCGCATAAACGGCCTGCGGCTGGAATGTGCCGTTGCCATTGCCCAGCAGCACGCTGACCGAGTTCCCGGTCTTGTTGGCGGTGATGATGTCCTCTTTGCCGTCGCCGCGCAGGTCTGCCACGATCACGTCATTGGGCGAGTCGCCCACAGCGAAGATTTCCGGGGCCCGGAATGTGCCGTCGCCGTTGCCCATCAAGACGCTCACGCTGTTGCTGTGGTAGTCGGCGACGATGAGGTCGGAAATGCCGTCGCCGGTAAGGTCGGCCACCGCCACCGCCCCCGGGCCCGTTCCGGCCCCAGTCGGGAAAGTCTGCCTGGTCTGGAACGTGCCGTCACTGTTCTGCAGCAGCACGCTCACGCTGTCGTCGTTGATGTTGGGGGTGATGATATCGGTCCGGCCGTCGCCAGTGAGGTCCGCCACGGCCACACCATACGGTATCAGACCGGCAGCGGCGGTGGCGGCGGCGGCCGACGGCATCTGAAACGTGCCGTCGCCATTGCCGAGGAGCACGTTGACCGCCCCGTCGCCCGCGACGACGATGTCGGGCTCGCCGTCGCCGCTCAAGTCCCCCACCACGGGCTCACCCGGGAAGTCGCCCGAAAATACCTGCCTCGGCTGGAACGTGCCGTCACCATTGCCCAGGAGCACGCTGATCGTGCCGTCGCTGTTGGCCGCGACGAGGTCGGTAATTCCATTGCCGGTAAAGTCCCCGGCCACGACCCATTCCGGCCCTGGCCCCGTGGCATACGATACCGGGGCTTGAAACGTGCCGTCCCCGTTGCCCAGCAATACGCTGGCGGTGCCGTAGTAGTTGTTGCTCACGACCAGGTCAGGCTTGCCGTCCCCGCTCAAATCGGCCACGGCAATCGAAGCGGGCCCGTCGCCCGCCGGGAAGGTATGCTGGGTTTGAAAAGTGCCGTCGCCGTTGCCGACGAGCACGCTGACATCAGCACCGAACGTATTAGCGGTCACGATGTCGGGAATGCCGTCGCCGGTCAAGTCCGCCACGACCAGTCCAATTGGCCCCGGACCGACGGGATCAACAAGCTGGGGCACGAAGGTGCCGTCGCCGTTGCCCAGCAACACACTCACGGTGTCGTCGAGGTAGTTGGCCGTGACGATATCGGGAATGCCGTCGCCGGTGAGATCGGCCACCGCAATCGCACCGGGGTCCTGCCCAACCGTGTATTGTTTCGCGGGCTCGAAGGTGCCGTCACCGTTGCCCAGCAAGACGCTGACCGTCCCCGCCCGCCAGTTGGAGGTGACGATGTCGAGCTTGCCATCGCCGGTAAGGTCCGCAAGCGTCACGAAACGAGGCTCGGCGCCAACGTTAATGACTTCCGGCGGCTGGAATGTGCCATCGCCGTTGCCCATGTAGATGTCGACCTCGTCGTCGAGCTGGTCGGGAACCACGAGATCCAGGATTCCGTCGTTGGTCAAGTCGCCCATGGCCATCCTGACCTGGCCGAATCCGCCTGAGAGCGGATTCGGCAGCGGAGCCAGCAGCGGGCTGGTCGCCGTGAATGAGGTCGTGAGCCGGAAATTACCCGCACCGGCTTGCGCCGAAACGGTCAGAAAATAAAGACCCGGCTCGAGCGCCTGGACGATCTGATCGCTATCCGACTGGATCAGTGTTTGACCGGCTGGCCCGGACAGCGTCAATCGCGGGAGCAGGCCGCTGCTGCTAGCGACGTCGGCCAAGAGCTCCCCTGTGCCCATGCTGCTGGTCACCGCGAACGTGTACGCCCCGTCCTGATTCGGGCCGGCCGTTCCCAAAGCTTCCGTGCGCAGGCCGGGATCGACCTGCGACAAATCAGTCACGCCTGTGGCCGCCCGCGAAACGATCGTCAGGGGTTCCCAGTCCACACCGCGATGGACGCCGCTCTTGTCATGTAAGCCGGACTCGGGTACCGCAGGGTCCGGTACGATCCGCAATCCGATGTACTCTTGCCCCGGCGACAACCCCGCCGGGACCGTGACGCTGAAAGCTGAAGGCGACGAGAACGCTGTGCCCGTCGCGGACTTTATCAGGTCGGCGCGGAAACGTCGCCAGAACTTGCGAAGTCCCGTCGAAGAGGTTGCTGTCGGCCAGCAGCACTTGCACCTGGAAGTTGCCGGGGTCGGCGCCGCCCCGGTTCTCAACGGTAAAGTTGACTGGGACTGAGTCGCCAGGCGCCGCCATACCCACTCCGCTGCGGAACGAGCTGCCGGCCATGTCGGGCAGAAGCGGAGTCGCCTTCGAGACGTCGACGTCCAGTTGGTACCGCCCCGTGGTGGCACCCGCGCTGCCGCTATTGGCGACCGTCGGATTGTAGTTGTCGTTGGGGGCGCTGCTGACACCAATGTAGTAGGTGCCCGTGATTGCCGCCTGGAAGGTCAGATGCGGATCGCCGCCCTGCTGATTGTCGAGCGCCTGCGGCGCACCGCCCGAATTGAAGACACGCAGCAGGCTCAAGAGTCCGCTGCCGGCGTCTAGCGATTCGATGCTGGCGGCAAGTGTCTGACCCTTTTGTAGCGTCAGCGAGTAGAGGTCGAACTCGTCCGGACTCGACAGGAAGTGTGACACTTGAGCATCGTTAAAAGCGCCCAATTGCAGAGGGATAGCCGTCTCCAGGGGTGAAGCGGCCAGCAGGGTGCGCCGTTCAAGCCAATCCCCATCCAGCATCCGGAAAGACCACCGGCGGCGCGCTGGACGGCGCAAGTAAGCGACCCGCACGTCAAAAGCCATGAATCACTTCCCCTGGGGTAGCTCGTCGTAGAGTCTGGCGAACGACGGATGCCGGCGCAGGCTGGCCAGGGCCGAATCCGATCGAATGTGCGTCGACCAGAAGGCGCGACGCTCGAGGGCGGGAAGCAAGCCGAGCGATTGTTCGATTAACTCCGTGGCGCGCTCGCGGTAAGGGCCAGGGCACTGGGCGTAGATCCGCGCCGCATTGTAGAGCAAGCGCGGTGTGGTCGGCCCGCGCCGGAGCGCTTCCGCGGCATCCTGAACGGCCTCGGCGTGGCGGCCGAGCTTGGCCCGAGCGAAACCCCGGCCGCTGTACGCGTCGGCGTTCTTGGGATCAAGCTCGACGGCCAGCTCGAAGTCGCGCAGGGCCAGCTTCGGCGCATCCGCCACCAGGTAAGTCCAACCTCGATATGCCTGCACCTCCGACGTCGGGTGCAGCTCGAGCGCCTTCGTGAAGTCTTCGATCGCGCCCGGGTACTGGCCCAGCTCGGTGCGTGCCAGTCCGCGGCCGCGATAGACCGACTCGAGCGGTTTCCCTCTCTCCAGGTAGCCGTCAAAGGCAGCGATCACTTCCGCAAAACGGCCCAGCCGGAACAAGGTCTCCGCACGCAGCCGCTGGCCCAGCGAATGGTCTTTGCGCAATGCCAGGGCCGCGTCGAATGACTCAAGCGCCAGGGCGTATTTCTCGCTACGCAACAGCAGACGCCCGCGTTCGATGTGGTCATCGACCTGGTAGGGAGAATTCGCGATCTCGCGCTCGATCGCCTGGTTCAGGCTCTCAAGCGCCAGCCCCGGTTCGTCGCGTTCCAGATAGAGCCGCGATTGCAGCCGGTAAATGTGGGCCAGACCCGGCTCGAGCCCGGCGGCACGATGCAATTCTGAGAGCGCCAGCTCGAGCTTGCCTCCTCGGCGGTACGCTTGCGCCAGGTTGACGTACGCCTGATAGGCGCTCGGCTTCAGCACGATCGCTGCCTTCAGATCGGTGATCGCGTCGTCGATTCGGTTGGTGCGCACGCGCAACACGCCACGATTGACCAGGAGCACGTAGCGAGCGTTTTCATCGAGGACCATCTGCGCGGCATGCCCGAAGTCGGAATCGGCCGCGGCCCAGGCCTGCAGCTCCTGGTGGGCAAAGCCTCGCAGCAGATAGAGCCAGACAAAATCAGGGCGGCTGGCAAGGCAGGCGCTCAAGAGGGCCCTCGCCTCGGCGGGCCGCTGCTGGCGCAGCAGGCACAGCGCGTTCAAGTAGCGTGCCCAGAAATGGCCGGGCTTGCTCTCGAGCACCCGATCGAACTCCTTGATCGCCTCGGCAAACTGCTCCCGGCGATAGAGCTCATCCGCCATCAGGAAGTGATCGAAGATATCGTCGAGGGCCGCAGCCTGGGCTGCCTGATCCTCTCGGGCGGCCTCTTTGGTCTCGCCGAGCAAGGTCAGATAGCGTGCCCGCCGCAGGTGAAAAGCTCGGACGGGCGCTCCCAGCCGCCGCGCCTGCTCGAGATAGCCCAGCGCTCTGCGCAAATACGCTTCCTTCTCGAGCGGCTTCCCGCTCGATGTGGACTGCGCCTCAGTCTCGGCAAGAATCAAAAGAAGCTGCGAGCAATCCGCCTGGATCTCGGCCTGCTCCGAATCGCTCAAGTACGCGTCGAACTTCGGTAGAGCCGCCTCTCCCGGGACAACACCATAAACGGCAAGCGCTTTCCGGGCCGAGACTCGCGCGGCTTGGAGATTTGCAGCAAGGTCCATGCCCGTGTACAGAGTGCCGAGGAACTGCGCCTCGTCCCGCAAGCCGGCGAACGACTGCAATCGGCCCCGAGATGCCCGCCGATCCGCTTCAACACGCAATTCCTGCTCGACCTTTTTGAGCAGCGCGAGGGCGGGCTCCTTGAGCGAGCCCAGCCGGGGGTTGCCCCCGATCGTCGTGAGTGTCTTCTCGAGGTCGACGCGAGCGCGAGCCCAATCACCGGCCGCCACGCCCAGGCGGGCGCTGTCGAAAAGCTTCTGCCCTTCCTGCTGCAAAAGCGCCACCCGCTGCTCGTCTCGCGCGTCCATCTCACGCTGCCGCGCCTGCCGTTCTTCGTTCAGTGCGACGTCGAGCCTGGTTTGCAACACGCCGTTGTGCCAGACTATGAAGAGCACGGCGCTCAGTGCCCCCAGTGCGATCACGCCGGCAAGTGCCACGGCCAGCGGCCGCCGTTTTCCCCATTTCCAGGCGCGTTCCCACGTCGGCGTCGGCCGGGCTTGAATCGGATCGCCGAGAGCGAAGCGGCTCAGGTCGTCGGCCAGATCGAGCGCGCTGGTAAATCGCCTCGCAGGCTCCTTCTCCAGACACTTCAGGCAGATCGTCTCCAGGTCGTGCGGCACCCGCGGCTCGAGATGCCGGGGCGGGACCGGTTCTTGCTCGATCACCTGCCGGATGGTGTCGATCGGATTGCCGGCCTTGAACGGCGGCCGGCCGACCAGCAGCTCGTACAGTATCGCACCGAGCGAATAGATGTCGGCCGCCGGGCCGATTTCCCGGATCTTTCCCGCCGCCTGTTCGGGCGCCATATAACTGGGCGTGCCCATGATCGTGCCGCTCTTGGTCTGGCTTGAATCGTCGTCCACTTGCTTGGCCAGGCCGAAGTCCGCGATCTTGGGGATCGCGCTGCGCGACCAGTGGTCCGCGGGTAGAGAGGTCGAATCGGCGTCCCGGCTCTTCACGATCGGCGACTGGCTGCCCAGCTTCGCCAGCAGGATGTTCGCCGGCTTGAGATCGCGATGGACAATCCCCCGCTCATGCGCCACCGCCATGGTGCGCGCCAGCGTCTCGATTAACCCGGCCGCTGCTCGTGGGCTGCACGGGCTGTCGAGAATCCGCTGGTCGAGGCTGCCTCCCTCCACCAGCTCGAGCGAGAAATACGGCCGCCCCTCGTGTTCGCCGGTCTCGTAGATTTGCACGATGTTTGCATGGGAAAGCTTCGCAACGGCCTCCGCCTCGGCACGAAACCGCTGAAGCCCCACCGCGCCCACATGCGCCCCGGCCAGCACCATCTTGAGCGCGACCAGCCGATGCAGCCGTCGATCACGGGCCTTATATACAACACCCATGCCACCCCGGCCGAGCTCCTCCAGAATGTCGTAACCGGGAACGCCGACGTTACCCAGCTTGGCCGGGCTCGAAACCGCGTCCGACCGTGAGTCGAACAAGGTGGGCGCAAACGGCAGGTCGGATCGGCCGGTCCGGCTCGATCCGGCGCCCGGCTCGAGTACGCAGGTCTCCGATAAGGCGTCCGGTACAGCGGGCGTACCTGCCAGCTCGAACGACCCGGTGTCCGTTCCGCTGCCCGGGAGTATTTCACACGTCGTGATCGAATCGGACGTGATTGTGCGCCCCGGCTCCGCGTCGCTCAGTGTGGGGGAGTTCGCCAGCTCCATCAACTCGGTGTCGGAGTCGCCACCCGGCGGGATCTCACACGTCGACATGGAATCGGAAGCAATTCGCAGGCTCGCTCCCTTGGTCGCGTTCGACACCTGAAAACCCAGTTCACCGTCGGCTGGCTCTTTCGGGCTGTCGACCGCAATCTGGATCGTCGCCAGCGTCGCACCGTCGCTCTTCTGCCGGAGATCTTCCCGGGGATCGTGGAAAAAACCCGTCTGGTTCGACTCAGCCAGGCTCTCGTCGACCAGCGCGGTGCTGATGAGTCCCCACCTCGGATTCGGACTCAAGCCGGGCCACCACCGCGCGACAGGTCTCACACTGCGCGAGATGTTCCCGCACGCGATCGATCGCGGCACCTTGAGACCGATCGCGCAAGAACTGTCGCAGACGTGTCGGGTGTGGGCAGGGGGTTCGTGGGCCCATGAAACTCAATTCCCACCGGCGGGCGCGAGTGGAAGCCTTGAAGAGCGTCTGTCCTCATGACTGCGAGGTTCGCCTGCGAGTGTTTGAAACGTGGATAGGCTCGCTCGAAGGCATCACAATCATACCCGCTAAATCTGCCGTTAGAAAGATCCGTTCATGACGAAGCTCAAGTTGATTAATCGCAACAAACGGCCCCTCCGGGGAGTTTCATCCTCCCGCAGGCCGCCGTTCGCCCAAGAAGCGGCCAGAAAAAAACAGCGCGCACCACTCTCCCGCGGCGCCCGCCCTGCCCCCTCTATTCAGTAAGGCAGAAATCGACCGTTTCATCGGCTCAAACAAGCGCCTTGCCAAGATATCTGAACGAATATTCAGAAATGGGGCGCCAGGCACGCTGATTGTGGCGGTAGGTTACTGGGCGGCGCAGTCACCTCCAGCACCTCCAGATGCGACGGCATCTTGCTCGATCGGTACACCCGCTGGGTCGCCTTTTGAAAATCCGATTCCTTGGCGCTGTAGATGTCGACGAACTTCTGCGGATTCCGATCGACCAGCGGAAACCACGTGCTCTGGATCTGCACCATGATCCGGTGCCCCGCTCGAAACGTGTGCTCGACGTCGCTCAGCCGGAAGCTCACCGGCGTCGGACTCCCGGGGACGAACGGCTCGGGTTCATCCAGGCCGTTCCGGAACTTGCCGCGCATCACGTCGCCGCGGACGAGTTGCTGAAAGCCACCGAGCTTCCCCCCGGCTGAGCCCGTCTCGTTGCCGCGATAGTCGTTGGGATAGACGTCGATCAACTTCACGATCCAGTCCGAGTCGGTTCCCGTCGTCGACACGAAAAGCCGGGCGTCGATCGGGCCCGAGATCGTCAGCTTCTCGGTGAGCACCGGCCCTTCATAAACCAGGACGTCCGGCCGCCGGGCGGCGACGCGCTGATCCTGGGTCATGTAATCCGGCGTCATTCGGATCTCGATCTGATCGATGTACTCGACCGGATGAGCAGGGTCGCTGATGTACTCGTCGTGCTGAGCAAGGGCGCGTACCAGCACTGTCGTCGTCGCTCGGTGGTTCGAAACCAAGCCCGCCGTGCGCCTGCAGATAGATCGAGCGCCGCTTGAGGTTCCTCGGAGGCCACGTCTCGTATTTCTTCCACTCATTGGTCCCGGTCTCAAAAACCCAGGCCTCAGGAAAGTTGGGCGAGCCCTTCCCTTTCAAGTAGTACTGGAAGAACGGGAACTCGATCTGTTCGCGGTAGAATTCGCTCGTCTTCGACAAAAATCCGAGCGGACCCAGCGCCGACCCGTCGTCACGGCTCCAGCCGCCATGCCGCCAGGGGCCCATGACCAGGACGTTCGTGGCACCCGGGCTCAGAGCCTCCACATTCTTGTAGGTCTCGAGCGCCCCGAAGAGGTTCTCGGCGTCGAACCATCCGCCAACCGTCATCACCGCCGGCTTGATGTTCTTCAAGTGCGGACGCAGGTTGCGAGCCTTCCAGAAATCATCATAAGTGCCGTGCTGCATGATCTCGTTCCAGAAGGGCACATCGTCCTTGAAATACCGGGTGTTCACATTCGAGAGCGCTCCCATCCGCAAAAAGAAGTCATAGCCGTCGGGCGTGCCCGCGTCGAATCGCTGGCCGCTCTGCTTGGTCGGCTCCCGACGCGGGTGACCGAACCCAGCCATGAAATGAAACGCGTGCGGCAACAAGAGCGCGCCGTTGTGATGCCAGTCGTCGCCAGTGAACCAGTCCGTCACCGGCGCCTGGGGAGATGCTGCCTTTAGCGCCGGATGCGCATCGATCATGCCGGCGGCCGTATAAAAGCCCGGATAAGAAATGCCCCAGAGGCCGACCCGTCCGTTGTTAAGAGCAACATTCTTGATCAACCAATCGATCGTGTCGAACGTATCGCTGCTCTCATCGATCTCTTGCGGCCCGCTCTTCCCCGGACGATACGGCCGCATGTTCACGAACTCGCCTTCCGACATGAAACGCCCGCGCACGTCCTGGTAGACCACGATGTAGCCGTCCTTGCCGAAAAGAGGCGAGGGCCCCAGGTCGCTCTTGTACGAGTCAGTTCCGTAGGGCTCCACGCCGTACGGCGTCCGCGAGAGCATGATCGGGTACCGCTGCGATTCATCCTTCGGGACATAAACCGCCGTGAAGAGACGGACGCCGTCGCGCATCGGGATACGATATTCGTACTTCGTGTAATTCGCCTTGACATGGTCAAGGCCCTGTCCGAACACGTGAGCCGGCCCGGCACTCCCCAGCACACAACCGACGACCGCGATCAAAAGGTGGAACGACGTCGTAGGTCGGCGAATCATGATAGAGTTTCCTGATCGGGCTGTAGACATGTTCTCGTTGAATCTTGAGTTGAATGCGCGCGATGTGACCACCACTATAAACGACTGGCTCGTTCAAATCATCGCCCCAGGCCGAGCCGCTCACGGTGGTAGGCCAGCCGCTCGGCCGGGCTCATTCGCGCGAAGTCGGGATGGCCGTTCGCCGAGAAAACTGCTCGCGGTTGTGACGATTGAACCTGCCGCGCGGAAGGCCTTGATTCGGTGACCCGCGGTCGTTCGCAGCCACACTTCCCTGCAACACCATTGGCGGGAACCGATTTTTGCGCCGTCTCATGAGAATTGCAGGCACAGCTCGAACCCGCCCCTGTCGTTTCCTTCTTGGGGACCACGGCGCGAGAGCCGCCGGCGTAGCTCATCGCCTGGTCGGTTAACTGAAGGTCCTCTTCGATCGGTCGGTTCGGTCGGATTCCCAACTTGCCCAGGACAGCATGGTAGGCACGCACCGCCTCTTCGGGGCCAAGCTGACCATCCACGATCAGGCGAAGGAAATGCACGAACGCCAACTGGTTCTCGGCGTTGTTGATCTTGCGCCGAATAGCGCGACCCTGGCTCCGTATTTCTGCGCGTCGTGCAGGAGCTGGAAGGCGTCGCGCGTCGTCCCCGCAGAACCGCCCAGGATGCCGACGACCAGGTGCGGGTCGTACCGGACCAGTTCTTCCATCGCCTTGGGACCGTGATAGACCATCTTGAGGAACAACGGGCGCCCTGCCGGCGCAACGCCGGCGAGCATCCGCGCGATCATGTCGTTCGTATATCCCGCCAGCACGTCCGCCTTGACTGCCCCCGGCATGTTGGGATCGAAGACCTCGAGGAAATACCGGAAGCCCTTGCGCTCGGCTTCCTCACGAAAGTCGTGAAAGTGCTCGAGCGTCGCCAGATCACGCTCGAGGTTGTTGTTGAACGTGACGCTGTACAGGCCCAGATTCGCACCCCGCTTGCGCTCTTCCGGCGCACAATCCATGTGCCCGCACTGAATGTGATCGATGCTGGCAGTGCGAAACGGCTGCGACGGCTGCTCATGATACACGGCCCCGCGGGCCAGATGGATATCGGTCGTATCATTGGCACGCACGGCGGGTGTAACCGGCGAATCGTCGAAAATGCGCTCGACGACGGTCAGTGCAAAGTTCGTGCTTGCCGACATGAGCATGATGTCGACTAATCCCGAACGGGTGATCAGCCTCATCTGCTCGCGATATTCCTCGAGCGTCCTGACGCGAACCTCGCCGGAATGCCTCTCGGGAGATAACCCGGGCGCACCGATCCCCAGCGCCATGTCGGCATCCTTGGCGTCGGCGATGATGAACTCGCGGCAGCCCGGGTCCTCGTGGATCGCGGCCAGCTTGGTCTCCAGCGACTTCTTCATGGCGTTACCGCTTTCCTCCGGCCTGTCCCGAGACGGTGACGCGCGAATGACCTGCCTGCCCGCTGCCCCCTCCTGATCCCATCGTTACCCTCGCCACGCGTTGGTTCGAGCCGCTCGCTACAGGGCGCCGATTCCGCGGCGCACCCGCCGAGCCGGCCGCGGCCTTGGGGTTGCTCTTCGCCACCGCGTCGATCGTTTCGCGCAGTACCCCGGCGGAATGCTGGAGCGCTGACAGTTCCCTGGGCCACAGCTCGATCTCGAGATGATCGACCACACCCTTGCTCCCCACCACAGTCGGCACCGAGATGCACACGTCGCGCAGCCCGTACGGGCCGCTCACCAGCGACGACACCGGCAGGATGCGGTTGTGAGCCAGAGCAATCGAGTGGACCACCTCACGAATCGAGATGCCCACGGCGAACCCCGCTCCACCTTTGAGCGAAATCACCTCGGCACCGCTGCCGCGCGTCCGTTTGATGATCGACTCCGCCAGGCCCGCGCTCCACTTGGGAAATCGCTCCAGCGGCAGCCCGCCGGCCTGGGCGGCCGACCAGATCGGTACCATGCTGTCTCCGTGCTCGCCCAGGATAAGCCCCGATACCTGGGTCGGCGGTACGTCGATGGCTTCGGCGATCAGACTGCGAAATCGCGCCGTATCAAGCTGAGTTCCCAGCCCGATGACCTGGCCCGCCGGCAGATCGAGCCGCTTCACAGCCAGATAAGTGAGTACATCAACGGGATTGGACACGACCAGCACTTTCGCATCCCTCTTGAGCCCGGCCGAAGAGGCCTGGGAAAGAATATCGACGAACAGATCGACGTTGCGGTTGATGAGCGCCAGCCGCGGCTCATCCGGCTTGCGGCGCAGGCCCGCCGTGATGATCACCACGTCGCTCTCGGGAATCGCTTCGTAACCGGTCGCGCGAATGCGCTGATCGGCGACAAGCGACGCGCCATGCAAGAGATCCAGCGCCTGCCCGCGCGCCTGGTCGGCGTTCAAGTCGATCAGGTTGATGTGACTGACAACCCCGCCGCATTGCAGCGCAAACGCCGCCGAAGACCCAACCAGTCCCCCACCGCCGATGATGCTGACCTTCATCGCTTGATCTCCCCTTACCTGGCCATGCCGTTCAAAGCCCGCATCACCTGGTCGGTAATTGTCTGCACCAGAGCCTCCTCTTCGGCCGGGGTTGTAACCCTGCCGTTCGCCGAAGGCCCGCCCAGGCGGGAACTCTGCGGCGCAGAAGCTCCCGAAGCCGCTCGCGCCATGTCGGAAGCCAGCGGCGTCAATACCGATTCGATCGGCGAGACATCTTTGACACTGCCCGCAATCTTGGGATGCACGAATACCCGAGGCTCGGGGCTCGGCTCCCCATAGCCCTCGCGGAAAAGACTGTTGCCGCACAGGTCACAGTTTTCCAGCCCGCGCTCTAACCTCGGGTCGGCGATCCCCAGCTTCGGCTTCAACTTGATCAGCTCAGCAGCCTTCTCGTCCGTGTAATAATTCACCCTGCCGATTTGTTTCGCCAGGATCAAGATCCGGCAATACGCGTCGATGATCTCCGTCTTGAAATACGCGTCCTCCAGGTCGCTGCCGTAAGTAACGGTTCCGTGATTCGCCAGCAGGATCGTGTCGGTGTCCTTGACGAACGGAAGCACCGTATCGGCAAACGACTGGGAACCCGGTGTCTCGTACGGAGAAATCGCGATCTCGCCCAGGAATACCTCGATCTCCGGCAGAATGCACTTCGGCACCGGCTCGCGGGCAACGGCGAACGCCGTGGCATGCGGCGGATGACAGTGCACAACCGACCGCACGTCGGCACGCGCTTTCATGATCGTGAGGTGCAACAAAATCTCGCTCGACCGCTTGCGCTTGCCCGAGACCTGGCCGCCGTCCAGGTCTACAATGCACAGGTCGTCGGGCTTCAAGTATCCCTTCGACACGCGCGTCGGCGAGCACAGCACGCGGTCTTCGCTCAGGCGATAGCTGATGTTGCCGTCATTGGCCGCCGCAAATCCCTTGGCGTAGATCCGCCGGCCGATTTCACACATCTGCTCGCGAAGCTTCCACTCGTTCATCACGGATCCGTTGCCGATCATAAGTCCCTCTAAGTAGGTCAGGCTTTAGCCTGACGTTTCCGAGTAGGTCAGGCTTTAGCCTGACGTTGTAAATGTCAGCCCAAACCCCTCCCCACATCCAGTTGATCGATCAAACACGCGCAATAAGCGTCGACGGGCGTCTTGGTTTTTCCAAACGGATTCGCCGCTTCACGCCCCTCGCTCACGCCGATCAAGCTGCCCACACCGGCGCCCAGAATGTCGTACACAACCAGCTCTTCTCCTCGATCCGGCGCAGATTCCACGATCGCCCGCAGCGGCATGGGCACCGCCAGCAGCAGCCGGCCGCCGCGGAGCCGCGCGTTCCCGCGTGAGAGAGTCACTCGACCGATCACTTCCGCAATCCTCATCGCCCCAGCCCCGTGTGAGAACCCTTATCAGGCAGACCCATCACGCTCCAGCGCCCGGGTGTCGTCGCGCCCAGCATCTCTTGCAGCGCCCGGCCGTCGTTCGTGACCAGCACACTATCGCCCCGCCCCGCCCCCAACCGGTCAAACGCCAGAATCGGTTCACCGTCAGGCTGCCCCGAGGGCGTCTCGAGCTGCACCACCAGGAGCCGCTCCCCCTGAAACGTCGGATGTTTCATCGTGGCCGTCGCTGTTCCGATCACCCGGCCGAGTTGCATGGACGTTGGTCCTTGGTTGGTCAAGTTTCCCACTTGCTCGTCAAACGAATCGCATGCCGCCGATGACGCTGGTCCGCCGCTGCCGGCAGAAAGTCAGCGGTGTCGTGACGCCTTCGCCGGTCGGGCCGGCAATCGAAAACGACAGCACGCCCTCGCCACCCAAGCCCAGCCCGGCCGTCGAGGGCCCGTTGATCACGAAAATCGTGCAGTCCATTGTCTTGCCCATCCGCGACATGACCGAAGCGTCGCGCGAGTGCAAGATCGCCGTGTGGCCGAACCCGTGCTCGCTCTCCTTGGCAAGTGCGATGGCACGCTCGACGTTGGAAACCCGCACAAACGGCACGAACGGCATCATCTGCTCGAGGTGCACGAACGGGTGCTCGGCGCCGGTCTCGGCATAAAGGAGCTGAGTTCCGCCAGGCACCTTGAGCCCGGCGTGCTGCGCCAGCACCGCCGGGTCCTGACCGATCAATTCCTTTTTGATGTGGAGTGCCCCGTCCGATCCCTTCTCAACGGCGGCCTGTGTGAGCGCGTCGACCTGCGCAGCCGACAGGCGGAAGCCCCCGTACCGGGTCATCACCTCCATCAGCGAGTCGAATATCTGCGCGACGGCGAAGACTTGCTTTTCGCCGATGCACAATAGGTTGTTGTCAAATGCTCCGCCGGTCACGATCGACCGCGCCGTGTTCTCCAGGCAGGCCGTCGCGTCGACAACCACCGGCGGATTACCCGGCCCGGCCACGATCGCCCGCTTCTTGCTCGCCAGTGCCGCCCGCGCCACCGCCGGCCCGCCCGTCACCACCAGCAGCCTCACCGCCTTGTGGTCGAATAACGCGGCAGCCGTCTCGATTGTGGGCGGGTCAATGATCGTGATCAGGTTCTCGATGCCGATCGCCTCGCGGATCGCCTTGTTGAACCGTCTCAGCCCCTCTGCTGCGATCCGCGCGCCGGAAGGATGTGCATTGAACACGACCGTATTCCCCGCGGCCAGCATGTTGATCGCATTGCCCGCCAGCGTGGGCAGACTGTGCGTGACCGGAGTGATCGCGCCGATGACGCCGAACGGAACGTAGTCCGTGAGCGTCAGACCGTCGTCGCCCGAATCATTATCCGTGCGGAGATACTCGACCCCCGGAACAACCGCGATCGCGTTTTGCAGCTTGGCGATCTTGTGGTCCAGCCGGCCGATCTTGGTTTCTTCGAGCTCGAGCCGCCCCAGCTCTTCGGCCTGGTTCACACAGATGCTGCGAATGCATTCGACGGCCTTGGCACGATCGGCCACCGGCCGGCTCTGAAACGCTTGAAAGGCGGCTTCGGCCGCTCGCACGGCCTCGTCCACCGTGCTGAAAACACCCAGGTTCCCGGACGTGCGGGATGGAGCTTTGCCATTCGTCGGATAAGTCCCGCTTCCCATCTGGGAAAGGACCTCCTGGACCACGTTTCGGATCAGATCTTCGGTCATTTGCATGGCGGCACCGTTGCAGTTTGAAGGATGGCCGGACCGTTTGAATTCCCTGTTCTGGCTGCACACGCGGCTCGAGGCCGCCCCGGTTCGTGACACCGGATCAAAACCACGTCAGTACTCTGCGCCGATCTCCTCCATGTGCGGCAAAGACCACCAGACCGCCCAGGTCGACGGTGTCGACCAGCCCGATCACCACCGCGTCGATGGGCAGCTTCTCGGTTTCCGGCGTCAATCGCGCGCTCGACCCCTGGCAGATCAGGACCATTTCGTCGATGCCCGCGCCCAGCGTGTCCACAGCCACGAACGTGCGGCCGGTCGGTACAAGGCGGTCTCGCCCCTTCTCGTCGATGCGATAAGGCTCGACGGTCAAGAGCTTCTGCCCCGTCATCGACGCGACCTTTTGAGTCGCCACCACGCTGCCGGTCACTCGGGCCAGGAACATCGCTTTCCTCACCTCTGGTTTGACTGCTCGAGCAACTGCTTCGCCTGCCGCGCGACCACAATCTCTTCGTTCGTCGGCACGCACCACACCTGCACGCGCGAACCAGGTGTCGAAACTCGCCGCTCGGCAGCTCCGGCGGCATTGGACGCCGCATCAAGCTCGATCCCGAACCACGACAGGTCGCGGCAGACCCCCTCACGAATCGCTCTGGAGTTCTCGCCGATTCCGCCGGTGAAGACGATCGCATCGGCGCCGCCCAGCTCGAGCAGAAAGGCGCCCAGGTATTGCCGGATCGATGCGATGAAGACGTCAATCGCAAGCTGGGCCCTCGAATCTCCCGCGGCGGCGGCCGCCTCGATATCCCGCAGATCGCACCCGGCGCCCGAGAGCCCTTCGAGGCCCGACTTTTTCGCCAGGATATCCAGCACCTGCTCCAGGCTCTTGCCGGTCTCGTGCAGGATGACCGGCAGCGCAAAAACGTCAAAATCGCCGACCCGGTTGTTGTGCGGCAGCCCGGACTGCGGGCTCATGCCCAGACTGCTCGCGATTGACTCTCCGTTGCGCACGGCACACAGCGACGAGCTCCCGCCCAGGTGGCACGAGATCAATTTGATGTCGCTTCTGCCCAGAAGCTCGGCCATTCGTCCGGCGATGTAGCGATGGCTGGCACCGTGGAAACCCCAGCGGCGAACCCCCAGCTTGGTCGCCCATTCGTCGGGAATCGCGTACCGCTGACTCGCTTCCGGTATCGTCCGGTGAAAGCCGGTTTCAAACGCGGCCACCAGCGGAAGGTGCGGGAAGCGCCCGCTTAGCATGCGCATCGCTTTGATGTAGGGCGGATTATGAGCCGGCGCCACCGAGGCGAACGCCTCCATCGCGGCCAGGACCTTCTCGTCGACGAGATGCACGCCAGTGAGCCCGTGCGCGTGCACCGCCTTGAAACCGATGGCAGAAACCTCGCCCGCGTCATGCAGCACGCCGATCTCCGCATCGGTCAACTGGTCCAGACAAAGCTGCACGGCCTCGCCGTGGTCGGCAATGGCGCAGACAAGCTCGCGCTCGCCTCTGCCCGACCGGACGACGACCTTTGCGCTCTGCGATCCAATGCGCTCGATCGCACCGCGCGCCAGCACCGGCTCGGCCGGATCACTCAGGTCGAAGAGCCGGTACTTGAAGCTCGTGCTCCCCAGGTTGGCGACCAGGACCTTCAACGCGACGCTCCTCCACCAAAGGCACGGACAACTGCGGGATCAGGCCGCGGAATCACATGGGCTGCGCAGCTCTCCGACGCGGCCGGCCGCGTCGGCGCCGGCCTCGACGGCCGCTCGCACGCTGCTCACGTCGCCCCGAACCATCACGCTCACGACTCCGCCGTCAAGCTTGATCACTGTGCTCGCCACCTCGACGCTCGCGGCCTTGAGCATCGCATCCACCGCGCTGATCAACCCGACCAGGCCGAGTGTTTCGACCAGGCCCAGGGCATTCCCATTCATGATTGAAAGCTCCACTCTGGCGTTACCGGCTCTTCTGCGCGATCCTCGTCCGGCGGACGCGAATCTCGCGCGTGCACGCTCTTGTTTCGCGGCTTGGTCAAGATCCCAGGAACAAGCGTGTGACCGATTCATCGGGACGAGGTATCACGTGCGCACTCACCAGCTCGCCGACTTTGCCGGCCGCCTCGGCGCCGGCCTCGACCGCCGCCCGCACGCTGCCGACGTCGCCTTTGACCAGTGTGGTGACATAGGCGCCCCCCACCTGCACTCGCCCCGCGAGCTGCACGTTGGCCGCCTTGAGCATCGCGTCGGTCGCCTCGATCATGCCCACCAGGCCCTTGGTCTCGATCAACCCCAGCGCATCGCCATTGCTCGTACTGCCGTTGCCGCTGGCGCGCCCGCCCGTCGCTCGCTGTAATGTTGCCATGGTGTTTTAAGCTCCGTCGCTCTTGGGGTTCTTGGAAGAAGTCGCCGCCGCTGCCGCCTTGGCGAACGTCAACACGCCGCCCAGGTCCTCGTGCGGCCGAGGAATCACCTGCACGCTCACAACCTCCCCGATGCGGGTTGCGGCCGCGGCTCCTGCATCGACGGCCGCCTTCACGGCCGCCACGTCGCCGGCCACGAACGCTGTCACCAGCCCGCTGCCGATCTTCTCCCACCCAACCAGCTCCACATTGGCCGCTTTGACCATCGCGTCGCTGGCCTCCACCAAGGCGACGAACCCCTTGGTTTCAATCATTCCCAGTGCTTCGTGTGCTGTAGAGGCCATCAAGCCCTCCTTCTTCTTTTCGGGTCGGCTCAGGTTCGATCAAAAGGAAACGCGGTCTCCAGAGAAATCGGCCCGCCCGGGGTTGTTTCAGGCCTTGGAGAGTGTCACCCGGCTTGCGTGCGGCAAGTCACAACAATTGGCTTCATCTGTGTCAATATGTACCTCAAGCTTCCAATCCGGATTGGTGCGGACGAGCAGCCCCTCGAGCGTCGTCGCGCACGGGCCCTCGACTCGCATGTTCATCCGATCCAGATGCTTGACGCCGTAAAACTCCGCGTCGGCCGTGCCCATGTGGACGTGCCGTTCCGCTCGGATCACCCCCTGCGCGAGCACCAGGCTTCCCTTGGGGCCGATCAAGAGTGCCCCCGGCGTCCCCTCGATGTCGCCCGAAAGCCGCACCGGCACGTCGATTCCCAGGCTGATCGCATCCGTGAACGCCAGCTCGACCTGGCTGAATTTGCGACACGGCCCCAGAATCCTGATGCCCGGGATCATCCGCTGCCTGGGGCCCACCACGGCAATCGTCTCGTTCGAGGCGAAGTCGGTGTCCTGGTACAACCTCCGCATCACCGTCAACTGATAACCAGGACCGAACAGGATATCCACATCGGCTTGCGTCAAGTGGCAATGCCGCGCCGAGATGTTCACAACCAGCTTGGGCTGCGCGGCGACCGCGTGCGCCCTGCCATTTGCTCTGCCCTCCGCCGTCGCGTGCTTGCGCAAGATGCTCCGCACGACGGATTCGACCTGCGAGCGACTGGGTGCCAGGTAGGTCAGGCTTTCAGCCTGACGCTTCTCCAATGTTGTGCTCATGCAAGTGTCCTCGGCTCTTCGCCGCGGGCCGGCTCGAGCACGGCCCCGTTGCTTCGGCTCTCCACGACCGGCGCCAGGTGAACGGCCGCGCCCGTCCGTTCCAGCACCGCGCGGTTCTCTTCGCTGGCGCCGGAGTCGACCACGAACTGATTGACTTCTTCCAGGCTGCACAATCTCGCCAGCGCCAGCCGGCCAAACTTGGTGTGGTCGGCGACGATCATGATCTCCTGGCCGCACGACATCATCTGACGCTCCGTCTCGACCAGCAGCGAATTCGAGTTGTAGATCCCCTCCGGCATGATCCCACCCGCCCCCAGCACCGCCAGCCGCACCCGGATCGTTGCCATGGTGGCGATCGCCAGCGGGCCTAGCGCCACACCCGTCCGCGGATAAACATATCCGCCGATCAAGATCAGCTCGGTCTGCTGGTTCGATGCCAGAAGCTGTGCAATCGGCAAGCTGTTGGTCACCACCTGAACTCGCCGCCCCACCAGGGCCCGGGCAACCTCGAGCGTTGTCGTGCCGCCGTCCAAGAGAACGGTGTCGCCGTCTTCGATCAAGGCCGCCGCCGCCAGCCCGATCGCCCGCTTCTCCGCCGCCGCCGTCCCCGTGCGGTCGTCAAAAGCCGGCATCGATCGCACCTCGCCCGTGCAGATGGCCCCTCCATGCGTGCGCTTGATCGACCCGGCAACGTCGAGCGCCTCAAGATCGCGCCGTATCGTGCTCTCCGAAACAGCAAGCCCCCGCACCAACTCATCCAGCGTCGCATAACCCTGGTGAGTGATCATCTCCAGCAGTCGTCGTCGTCGCGTCTCAGCGAGCATTGACACCCTTGCGCGAAAGCCTTCCTATAACCCGCCACTATTCTCCACCATCCGTCTCTATCTGTCAAGAGACTTCAAAGAAAATGGTTGACCATGAAGGAATTTGGTAGATTTCGTGCGGATAATGGCTTGTGGCGGGGTGTTATCGGTAGGATCGGGGTGAAAGTGATGGAGGAATAAAATGCCGGAGTTACCGGAGGTGGAGACGATGGTGCGCGGGCTGAGGCCCGTGCTCGCAGGGAGTCGCCTGCGGCGGCTGGAGGTCCTTGACGCGTCGCTCGTTCACGGTTGCTCCGCCGGCGAGTTGATGCGGTTCGGTCGGGGTGCGACGGTGGTCGACGTGGGGCGGCGCGGGAAGTGGGTCGTCGTGAGCCTGGCCGAACATCGAGGAACTATCGTCATCCAGCCCAGGATGACGGGAGGCTTTTGGCTGCGCCTGCCCGATCGACCGGACCACATCCGCCTGGTATTCCACGTGGAGAAGCCGCGGGCGATGGTCTGGTATTGCGACACGCGGCGCCTGGGCAGGATCGGCTGGTACCCCGGTGCTGCGGAAGCGGCCGTTGCATTCGCTCTCTCCCACGGCCCCGATGCATTGGAAATCACGCGGGTTGATCTGGCGAAGCGCCTCTCGCGGACGACGAGAGGCATCAAACCGGCGCTCATGGATCAGAAGGTGCTCTCGGGCATCGGGAATATCTATGCGGACGAGGTGCTTCATCACTCCAGGATTCATCCCGAGCGGGGCGCTCATACGCTGAAGCCTCGCGAGATCGGCAGATTGCACCAGGCGATTGGTGAGATTCTCGCCACCGCGATTGCGCTCGAGGGATCAAGTTTCGACGCCGGTTATCGCACGGTGCTGGGTCTGGAAGGAGGATTTCTGGCCCAGAATTCGGTTTATGGCCGCGAGAGCCAGCCGTGCCGAAGATGTTCGCAGCCGATCACGAAAACCCGGATCGCAGGATTGATCGGCCGTCCGACTTACTTTTGTCCGCATTGCCAGTTGCTACGGTAGACGCTGCGATCCGATCGAAACGCCGCAAAAAAGCGAACGCGACCCTGCCCACCTTTCCCCCCCTTGCAAAGGGGGGGCCCCTACTTTCCCCCCCCCTTGCAAAGGGGGGGCCAGGGGGCGTGGGGCGCAAGCGAAGTCGCAGCCAGCCGCTGATCCGATCGCCGCGCCCCTCCGTTCGGCAGCCATCTTACGGCCCCCGCGCATCCTGCGACTCCATCGCTGTCCCCGCCTCAGCCGGCGCCGCCCCTCCATTCGTTACCCGCTGTTCCCCGGGCGACGCATGCTCCCGCCCGCCGCCCTCCTTCGCCGCGCGCCTCCGCATCCACTCCCGCCGCCTCCGTTCCGTCTGCACCCGGCGCCACTCTGGTTGATTCTCGCTTGCAACAACCTGTTCCCGACCCGCACCTGACCGAACGACCTGGGGTGCCCCTTGGCCGCAATTTTCGCCCTGCCGCTCCGCGGCGCCCTCTGTTCGGCGCGGGTCTCTGACCCCGCCGTCCCCATGACCGAAGGTCTCCTCTTCGCCCCCGCCGTCCTCCTCCTCCGTTCGCTCCGACCCTGGGGCACCAAAAGCGTCGCCCCCCTCCTCCCGCCCCGATCTCCCGTCAGCGCCCACCACGTTCGGGCTCCCTCGCTCGCCCCGATCGGCCATCATGCTCGCCGGGTCAGTTTCGTTTTGTATATTTGCCTTTTGTTCTTTCCCCATAAGCAATAAGGAATCGCCAGCGACGAGACCGACAACATCGAGATCACGCTTTCCGCGAACGACAAAACCCTCGTCCGCGTGCCCCTCTCGCCCCTCGTTTCGATGCACCGCGTCGCAATGCTCCGCCTGCCGCTCCGCGGCGCCCTCTGTTCGGCGCGGGTCTCTGACCCCGCCGTCCCCATGACCGAAGGTCTCCTCTTCGCCCCCGCCGTCCTCCTCCTCCGTTCGCTCCGACCCTGGGGCACCAAAAGCGTCGCCCCCCTCCGCCCGCCCCGATCTCCCGTCAGCGCCCACCACGTTCTCCCCATGACCGAAGGTCTCCTCTTCGCCCCCGCCGTCCTCCTCCTCCGTTCGCTCCGACCCTGGGGCACCAAAAGCGTCGCCCCCCTCCGCCCGCCCCGATCTCCCCTCCGCGCCCGCCTCGTCCGGACCCCCTCCCTGACCCCTATCCACGATCACGCTCGCCGGGTCAGTTTCGTTTTGTATATTTGTCTTTTCTTCTTTCCCCGTAAGCGATAAGGACTCGTCAGCGACGAGACCGACAACATCGAGATCACGCACTCCGCGAACGACAAAACCCTCGTCCGCGTGCCCCTCTCGCCCCTCGTTTCGATGCACCGCGTCGCAATGCTCGCCCTGCCGCTCCGCGGCGCCCTCTGTTCGGCGCGGGTCTCTGACCCCGCCGTCCCCATGACCGAAGGTCTCCTCTTCGCCCCCGCCGTCCTCCTCCTCCGTTCGCTCCGACCCTGGGGCACCAAAAGCGTCGCCCTCCTCCGCCCGCCCCGATCTCCCGTCAGCGCCCACCAAGTTCGGGCTCCCTCGCTCGCCCCGATCGGCCATCACGCTCGCCGGGTCAGTTTCGTTTTGTATATTTGCCTTTTCTTCTTTCCCCGTAAGCAATAAGGAATCGTCAGCGACGAGACCGACAACATCGAGATCACGCTTTCCGCGAACGACAAAACCCTCGTCCGCGTGCCCCTCTCGCCCCTCGTTGCGATGCTCCGCGTCGCAATGCTCCGCCTGCCGCTCCGCGGCGCCCTCTGTTCGGCGCGGGTCTCTGACCCCGCCGTCCCCATGACCGAAGGTCTCCTCTTCGCCCCCGCCGTCCTCCTCCTCCGTTCGCTCCGACCCTGGGGCACCAAAAGCGTCGCCCCCCTCCGCCCGCCCCGATCTCCCGTCAGCGCCCACCACGTTCTCCCCATGACCGAAGGTCTCCTCTTCGCCCCCGCCGTCCTCCTCCTCCGTTCGCTCCGACCCTGGGGCACCAAAAGCGTCGCCCTCCTCCGCCCGCCCCGATCTCCCGTCAGCGCCCACCAAGTTCGGGCTCCCTCGCTCGCCCCGATCGGCCATCACGCTCGCCGGGTCAGTTTCGTTTTGTATATTTGCCTTTTCTTCTTTCCCCGTAAGCAATAAGGAATCGTCAGCGACGAGACCGACAACATCGAGATCACGCTTTCCGCGAACGACAAAACCCTCGTCCGCGTGCCCCTCTCGCCCCTCGTTGCGATGCTCCGCGTCGCAATGCTCCGCCTGCCGCTCCGCGGCGCCCTCTGTTCGGCGCGGGTCTCTGACCCCGCCGTCCCCATGACCGAAGGTCTCCTCTTCGCCCCCGCCGTCCTCCTCCTCCGTTCGCTCCGACCCTGGGGCACCAAAAGCGTCGCCCCCCTCCGCCCGCCCCGATCTCCCGTCAGCGCCCGCCTCGTCCGGACCCACTCCCTGACCCCCATCCACGATCACGCTCGCCGGGTCAGTTTCGTTTTGTATATTTGCCTTTTCTTCTTTCCCCATAAGCAATAAGGAATCGTCAGCGACGAGACCGACAACATCGAGATTACGCACTCCGCGAACGACAAAACCCTCGTCCGCGTGCCCCTCTCGCCCCTCGTTGCGATGCTCCGCGTCGCAATGCTCCCCCTGCCGCTCCGCGACGCCCTCTGTTCGGCGCGGGTCTCTGACCCCGCCGTCCCCATGACCGAAGGTCTCCTCTTCGCCCCCGCCGTCCTCCTCCTCCGTTCGCTCCGACCCTGGGGCACCAAAAGCGTCGCCCTCCTCCGCCCGCCCCGATCTCCCGTCAGCGCCCACCAAGTTCGGGCTCCCTCGCTCGCCCCGATCGACCATCACGCTCGCCGGGTCAGTTTCGTTTTGTATATTTGCCTTTTCTTCTTTCCCCATAAGCAATAAGGAATCGTCAGCGACGAGACCGACAACATCGAGATTACGCACTCCGCGAACGACAAAACCCTCGTCCGCGTGCCCCTCTCGCCCCTCGTTGCGATGCTCCGCGTCGCAATGCTCCCCCTGCCGCTCCGCGAGCATATGTTCGTACAGTTGCCGTCCATGCTTGGCCTTGTACCGGGCCAGTCCCTCCTCGACGTTGCCGTCGTAGTCCACGGCTTCGCGAACCGTCCCGTGCTCGTCCAAAACGAGCAACGAATACATCGATGCCTTGGTGCGTCGTACTTTGTCTTTCCTCGATTCTCGCTCCTTTCTCGTCGTCCCCCACCCTTCCGCCTCATAGCGGTGTCTTCTGTCGATGGTGTCGAGGTTCCGGAGCATCAGCCGGTTGCAGCTCCCCATATGACGCTGGAGTTGTTCGACCGACTTCATCCCCTGGTCGCTCGGCATATCGGTATCGATCTCATCGACGAAGTCCGCGACTTCCCCGTGCTCGGCTTCCAGCCTCCGCAGCCGCTCGATGGCTTTATCCACGATCGCCAGCAACGCAGCCCGTCCAGTCGCGGCATCGGCGGGCGTGATCGCTTCCAGCTCGGCTCGCGCGAGCTCCGCCATCGTGTTCTCCTCTTGATTTTCGTGAATCTCGCACCGTAGCTCGTGAAAGGCATCACCGTAATTCGGAGAGAGCGCATGGCTCGCGAGGAACACCAGGGCGACCTCCTTATCGTGGATGGCATCAAGAGGCTGTTTGCCGAGCAATCGCACACATCGGAATTTCTGGCACGAAATCCACCCCGATTCAGACTCATTCTCAAGCGGTTCTCGCAGCTCGCCAAAGCGTTTCAAAAGCCAGCGACGTCCGTCGCGCGTTGCCTCAAGCTGGAGCACGATCTTTTCCGGATCATGAGGGTCTTCGGCTTCCTTCGACGACGAGGTCCGCGGCTGCCCGTTCTCATATTCATCTCCCGACGGATAGAGCGCCTCCGGCCCGCGGCGGTCAAAGAGCAATCGCTTGCCGAGCCCCACCACGTCCAGCGCCGCGCGAAGTGTATCGGCCTGCGGTCGTGTCACAATGTCGCGCGTCACCTTCGTGACTTGGAGCCGGTTGGCCCGCTTCGCCTGCCAGAACGCCATCGCCGCCATCTCGGCCAGATCGTGCTCGACCTCGTCCCGAGTCTCATAACCCGTCTTGTACCGATCGATCTTGGCCTGAAGAGCCTCCGGATCCTCACCCGGCAAAACCGGCGTCTTCGCCGTGAGCCCATGCTTGATAGCATTCAGTCGTGAGGCGCTGCCGATTTTTGGTGAACCGCAACCATCGTCCGCATTAACCAAATTCGCACCGTGCAAGCTCATAGCCATGATCCTGTTCGCGCACCGCCCATCGTTGGTCGATCAGGAACGCCCCAGCACGAACAACCGTGCGAACGGACCCAGCATCCCTAATCTTCCAGGGTTCATCAATAATATGGGATGAATAACCCGAATCGGCAAATAGATTCCCGCACTTAAAATAAATGGCCGGCGGCAAACCTGGCGCGATCATCACGACCGTGCGAAAAGTCAAATTCGACGTGAAGGTCCGTCTTTGTGGCGGCGAGCCATTCCGTTGTATGTCCGTATCTGGATGCGGACACGACCCAGCGAAAGCCCGGCCGACGGGCGACAACGGATCGAGCACCGTCTGCGATAGGTTCTTGAAGCCGCCAGATTTCGCCCGCGTGCCCGGATCAATCGTCGCCAGCAACACTTCGCCGATCCGAGCCCTCGCTCACCTCAACGTCCTCGGCGTGCTGAAGAGCCTCCCCCTGGACCACTTTCCCGATACCAGGCGTCGACCCGCATAGATACAATGAAGTCTGCAATCGGGCGAAGCGTTCGCGAAGATTGGTCTGGAGGAACGCATGATCTCTTCGAAAACGTACATGGCGCAGGATTCCCAAGGTGCATTGCGAGTGGGCTTGCCCGGCGTTTCACTCGACTCTGTCGTCATCGCCTTCCAGCAGGGACACTCCCCGGAAACCATTCAGCAGCTCTATCCCACTCTGACCCTGGAGGAAGTGTACGGAGCGATCGCCTTCTACTTGGCCAATCGGGATAAGGTTGATCAATACCTGGAGCGGCAAGAACAGCTCTGGGATCAAGTCCGCGACCGCGCAGCGCAGAATCCAAGCCCGGTGGTGCAACGGCTTCGTGCGCTCAGCAAGGTTCCCGGCCCGGCGGCACCATGAGCCGACCACGCTTCCTGGCCGACAATGATCTGAACCACGCGATCGTCGTCGGTGCGCGCCGCCGCGAGCCGCCAGCCGAGTTCGCGTCGCTTCGAGACCTCGGCCTGGCGACACGGAGCGACCCCGACGTTTTAGATTTTGCTGCCCGGGAGAACTGGATCGTGGTCTCCCACGACGTCAACACCATGAGAGAAGCGGCCACCACACGCCTGGCGGCAGGACTACCGATGAGCGGTTTGCTTCTTGCCCACCAGCGCACTCCTGTATCTCAGATCATCGAGAGCCTGCTCCTGATCTGGGCCGCGAGTGAAGCGGAAGAATGGGCTGGCCACATCGAGTTTCTGCCGCTTTGACGCGTGTCCACCGCGTCAGACCCAATTTCAATATTAACACCCCTGAACATCCCCGATCTCTGGTCTCCGGGTCACAAGAATCGGATCCTCTTGAATGAGGAATCCCGGAAGCCAGCAACGGAGACTCGTGGGATTGACTGCTCAGGATCACGGCGGGCGCTTTCAAAAAAAGCCACGAATTCCCGCCCGTGCGTAACGGGCGAAATCCGGCCAGCCCGAAACCGGTGGCCTTGCGCTGGGGGAATTTCGACCTCGAACGACCCCAGCGCGCATCGGCGGGCGGCACGGCCTCATACGGGTCGCAACTGCAGAGCGCCCCGCATCTGCGCGGCGCTCACCCGGCCTGCGGCCGCCTCTCCCGGAGGGAGAATTGCCTGGCCCGACAACGTGTTTGAAGCCCTTGACGAGCGCTTCGCGTTTCGCCTCCTGTCCCCGCATCGCCCGGCGCGGGCCGGGGTGACGGATCTCCCAATTAGCCCGAAAACATCTCCGTGCGGATCAATAACCCCGCCCGGATTCGCTTTCATCACGAACATCCCCTCCCCCTTAAAACGCTGGCAAATCATACGTCAATTTCGACGTACGTCAAAGTCATCGTACGTCATAGTTGACGTACTTGAGCGGATCGAGGACGAAAGCACACGTAATGATCGCCTAAAGTGATATTTCACTAAATGTTGTGGTTAAGATAATGGGACGCCACCCGGCGGCTGCGAAATGTTCGGATGGAAGCCGAAAGCCGCCCAGCCTCGCCCACAACCGACTCTAATCCGCGGCGCTCTTCTCGTCCGGCCCCGGCACACCGTCACCGGTTTCGACCGGTACGGCGAGGATCCGGGCCCCCGTGTCCCGCAGAACCTCGATCAACTCCCGCCGCTGCCCCTCCTGCTCGGGTGGGACTTGGGCGGCAGCCAGCCCCTCGGCCAGGAACCGGAAGGCCCCTGCGACATGCTCCGGCCCAAGTCCACGCGGGCCGAAGAACTCGACCAGCCAGGTCGCATACCGGCGGAAGTGCTCCCGATCGCCCAGCGCGAGTGCCGCGTCAAGGAAGTTGAGGTGCCAGAAGTTGTCCTCGGCCGTGAACTGACGGCCCCGCTCGCCGTAGCGGTCCAGCAGGTCCGGCCACGTGGCGTAGATCCGTTCGACACATGCCTTGGCGATCGCCTCCCCGCAGGACTTCAGCACGGGGCTACGCAACTCCGCCGGCGGCTTGGGACGGGTCCCGCCATGCGGGAGCTTGGGCGGCTGGTTCATGAAAGCTCGACCTCCTCTCCGGGCCACCGCCCGACTGTTCAATGCGGGAACTTTGGAGATCCGTCGCGTGAACGCGCGAGGCTCGTGATCCAGCCGGGAATCCGATCGCTTGCCTCGCGCACATCGGCGGCATGATAGTCGGCCCCGAGGCGCCGACCGAGCGACTCGCCACCGCAGCGGATCGCCAGCCCCCCGACAGCCACGCCGATGCCCGGCCGGGCATGACGCACCAGCGGGATCAGGTCGGCCAGGTCGGGTAAGCGGATATCCAGCGCGCACGACAGGCCGATCAGATCGGCCCCGACCTCGGCCACGAACTCGGCGATGGCCTCGGAGGGCGCGCCCTCTCCCAGGGCGTGCACAACCAGCCCGCCGGCACGAAAGACGTCGCCGATCATCATCAGGCCGATCGAGTGCCGCTCACCCGGCACGCAGCCCAGCACCGCGACAGGCCCCCGCACCGGCACGCCGGCGTACATTCGGGGGCCATAGCGGCCGACCAGGTCGCGGGTGACCTCGCTGATGTAGTGCTCGTGCGCCACGGTGATCCGGCCGAGTTGCCACTGGCGTCCGCTATGGTCCATCGCGGGCATGAAGACGTCAGCATACAGGCCCTCGACGCTGCCGCCATCGGCAAGGTAACTCTCGGCGATCGCCTCCGCGTCGCTACGGTCGAGCGTCATCGGCCGGAGGTCGTGCGTCAGATCTCGGATCTGCTCGATCGTTCTGCTGAGTACGCCGATGTTCTTGGCGCGTGGGCACTCCACGTCCAGCCCGCCCGACCCGTCGACGGCGAGCATCTCATTGATTTGCGCGGCGGCCAGGGTCTGGGCGATCTCCTCGTGCAGTTCGCGGGCGATCCGGCGCCGCTCCTCCTCCTGAGCTCCGATCAGCCGGCGCGAGACGTCCGCCAGCCGCCGGCGGTCGGCACGCACCCGGGCGTGCAGCCGGGCGTTGCGGACCGCAGCCCCGACCAATCGACCGAGCAACTCGAGCGCGACCGTCCGCGCCGCTTCGTCGCCCGCAGGGGCCAGCCCGAACAGCACCAGCACGCCGGGGGATCCGGCGCCGCCCCAGAACGGGATACACACGCAGCACTGCCACGGTTGGTCCGCGTGCTCCACACTCAGCGTCAGGAACGGCCCGATACCCCCCTTGACGATGTCCGCCGGCCGCGGCTCGTCGTCCGTTCCCGCGGGGTCGTCCCAGCCGGCTTGCAAACGGGCCCCGACCGCAGCGAGTACCCCGGCGGGCACGCCCCAGTTGGCCCTCGCCGTCAGGCGGCCGTTCGGCCCGGACCGCAGGTAGGCCGCCCCTCCGGAGATGCCTAGCCGATCAGCCAGGACGCGGCCCAGTGCATCGAGAACAGCCCTCAGCCTGAGCGAGCCCGCGATGGCCTCGGCGACGGCATTCAGCGCCGCCAGATCTCCGGCCTCACAACGCTCGGTGCTCACTTGGTCATGACGCATCCTGGTGCCCAGTGTGGAGTGCGCCACTATAACGAATTGTCGGACGCCGTGCGAGACGCAACGCCGGCGCCTGCCGGTGCCGCCTGAAGTCCGACCGTGAATCCGACTCACTCCATCCCAAAATCCCCGCGCCGTTCTTCTTCCCGCGCCTGCCAGTACCTCGCTTCCTTGACGAAGTAGTCGACTTCCTTCAACTCGAACTTCTTCGCGAATCCGAGGTCGCGAAGCTTGATGACCATCCCTTCCATCTTTTTCATCCGATCCAGATGCCCTTTGCACGCGGCGACGCGCACGAGATCGTGGCGGCACAATCGAGCTCGGAGAGCATCAGCCGGTGCGAGAACATGTAGACGGCGCCCTCGGTCTGAATCTTTCGCTTGTACATGATCCACGCTTCGTCATTTAGCTCGCGCGCACGACTGCAATCGCACCAGGGCGAGAGCCTTCAAATCCGGCCGATCATCGGTGGCCGCCGGGGCCAGTGGATGGCACGGAACGACGAGAAGCAGCACTACGCCCAACAACAGCATGCGCCTCGACATCATCGACTCCATCGGAAAATCGCTTCACAGGCGTTACGCTAATATCTCTATAGAAGTAGTCCGGTTCGGCGCCCTTTACCCGAACTTCAATAGAAGCGCGATGAACAATCGCGTCGCGGTTCGGGCGAAGTGGACTCGCGGAAGCGATTATGCGTTCAGTAGGTTAGGCTTTAGCCTGACTCCCCGCTCCAGCCAAAGCTGCTCGAATGCCCCGAACCATTATGCACAAATGATCAGAACACTTTTTTGAGAGAATTCCTGCTCTACTGTCGATTGCGGCCTGGCTCATTCGACTGATCTGCGAGAGCTTGGCAACAGTCAGTGCTGAGCGAGACAAGCTGGGCACCCATGGAACGAGGCCTCGCATGAAATTCGTCTGTCAAGGGTTCATCGACGAGGCAAAGTTTGCTGAGCTTCCGCAAGAAGAAGCACAGAGAAGGATGGAAGAGTGCTTTGCCTATGATGACGAACTTCGTCGTGGCGGGCATTTCCTCGGAGGTGAAGCACTCGATTCGGTCCGTAATGCGGTCACGTTGAGGATGAAGGATGGCGCGATCGCACTGACCGATGGTCCGTTCGCGGAGACCAAGGAAACGCTCGGCGGCATACTGCTGCTGGAAGCCTGCGACTTGAACCACGCGATCGCGCTGATGTCGAAACATCCGGCAATCCGACTGATGGGGGTCGTATTCGAGATCCGGCCGGCTGGCGAAGCGATGAACCGCCTTGTCGCTGAGCGAAGCGCGGCGGTCGCCAAGCAGCCATGAACGAAAGTTGTTCCGGCTCACTGTGAGGCGATCGCGCCACAGCAAATCAAGTTTCGCGAATGAAATATCGCGATGCCACGCCGAAGAACCCCGTGAATTAAGCCCTCCGCGTTGGTATGATTCAAGTGGAGGCTCTGCCATGCCTATGCACAATTGGAAGCGTGTTCCGCCCACGATATACCATCATTTTCACCAGCAGTGGACGATCGCGATCTGCAACGCGCTCAATGCCGGTATATTGCCCGAAGGGTACTCCGCGCTCGTGGAGCAATACTCGTCCGGGCTTTATCCCGACGTGTTGACCGTGCAACGTCCCAGCGCCAAGCCCTCTCGCTCAGAAAAAGTGACGATAACGCTCGCGCCCCCACGCACGCGGATGGTCGTTCAACTCCGCGAGGGCAGGTTTCACGAGCGAGCCAACCGGATCACGATCCGCCACCGGCTCGGCGAAGTCGTGTCGTTGATAGAAGTCGTCTCCCCGGGGAATAAGAACGGCAAACTCGCCACTCGGGAGTTCGTTGCCAAAGCGGTCGACTTCCTGAGACGCGGTATCAATCTTCTCATCGTCGATCCATTCCCGCCAGGCACGCAAGACCCGGAGAGCCTGCATAAACTCGTCTGGGATGAGTTCGACGAAGACACACCCTTTGCGCTACCCGCTGACGAACCGCTCCTTCTCGTCTCCTACCGCGCGGCCGCGCCGCTCGTTGAATTCGCGCCCGAAGCGTTCATCGAACCGCTCCGCGTCGGTTCTCAACTACCCGACATGCCCGCCTGGTTGGACCCCGATCTGTACGTCAACGTGCCGCTCGAAATATCGTACATGGCGGCATGGGACGTCTGCCCAAGGGATTTTCAGTACTTCGTCGAACACGGCTCACCACCAGAAGCGAACCCGGCGTCGCCTTAGATGCAATGCTAAGTGCTATGGGCTACTTGCCCCCGGCGGCTCTGGCGAGGATCTGATCGACATGCTTCCAAAGCTGCACAAACGCAGCGCGCTCGGCTTCAGGTAATTTGGCCAATTCAATGTCGTCGCGGATGCCGGCCAGATCACTGTCGGCTTTCCAATGCTTGAGCACCCGCGTCACAACAGACCTCGCCTCGGCCGTCCCGCCATCGAGGACTTTGCTCCAGGCCGCCAGCTCAGCCTCGAGCCATTCGCGAGCTTGGCCGCGAAGCTTGGCCTTGGCGGCCTCGTCCGGCGGCGGGTCATCCTTGCCGTGGCCCGTGCCGGCCAGCGCGGCGGCGCACGCCGCGTTATAAGCATGCTGCGTCTGCCGATCGCCGGCCAGCTTGGGATCATTTACAAGAGCCTCGCGGAAGAGTCGCGCCGATGCGGCGTGCAGCGATTTTTCGTACGCTCGAAGAGCAAGCTGAATTCGCTCCGCGTCGTTCTTGGGTGATTCCCGCCCCTTGAGCACGGCGGAAAGTCGTGCGTCAAGGGCGGCCTTCACCGGGTCACTGGCGGTCAGCTCCAAAAGCTCACGCCGGGCTCCCTCGGCGAGATCGGTGCGGCCCAGCGCCTGCGCGGCCTGGCTCAAACCCGTCAGATGGTTTCCCAGAAACTGCCGGTACGTCGGGTTGCGCGGGTTGACTTCAAGCGCCTTCCGCTGCCACGTGATGGCCTCCATGAACCCAGCCCGCGCCTTGTCGAATTGCCGCTGTTGCAGATCGACCGCGGCGATGTTGTGCAACGTGCCGCCCAGCTCGCCCGCGAAATCGGCCGATTCGGGATGCACTCTCACCAGCCGTTCCAGGATCGCTCGCGCCTCTTCGAGCGATCGAACCGCCTCCGCCAACTGGCCGGTCCCGATCTTGATGAGGCCGATGTTGCTGTGAGCCGAAGCCAGGTCCCGCCCGAAGTCGGTGACCGAGGGGTTCTCTCTCGCCAGCCCCTCGAAGATCGCGCGGGCTTTCTCCAGTGATGCAATCGCGTCGGCGGGGCGACCCGTCTGGCTATGCAGCATCCCAATGTTGAGATGACTTCCGGCCAGGTATCTCTGGAAGTCGGTGACCGACGGATTTTCGCGCGCGAGCCGCTCCTCGATCGCTCGGGCCTGCTCGAGCGCCTCAAGCGCCTCGGCCGGCCGGCCCGATTCACGCTCACGTACCCCGATGCCGTTAAGCGTGAGCACAAGCTGTTGCCCGAACTCGGTAACCGCCGGGTTCTCTTTCACCAGTTTCTCCTGGATCTCGCGAGCTCGTCGGTACGAATCGAGCGCTTGCTCCGGCCGCCCGGTGCGGTTTTCCAGAGCGCCGATGGCATAGTCGCACCCCGCAAGGTCGCTCTCGAATGCGGCGACCGCTGGGCTCTCACGCACCAGCCGCTCCCAGATCGCATGAGCCTTCTGGTACGACTCGGCGGCTTCGCTCAGGTGGCCCATGTTGATCTGAATGAGGCCGATGTTGTTGTAACTCCCGGCCAAGGCGCTACGATTGTCGGTTGCGGCCGGGTTCTCGCGACAGAGCTGCTCCTGGATTTCCCGGGTTCGCTCGTGCGACTTGAGCGCCTCGGCCAACCGCCCCATCTTGCTTTGCAGGAAACCGATGCCATTGTAATAGCGAGCTAGTCCCTTCTGGCGTTGCGTGTCCGACGGGTTTTGGCGCGCGAGTGGCTCGATGATCGTGCGCGCCAGCTCACACGACGCCAGGCCCTCCGCCGGCCGGCCCGTGAGCCCCTGCAACATGCCGACGGAGTAATGGCTCGCAGCCAGGTCGCTCTGGAACGCGGCGTCGGACTGATTCTCTGTCGCCAGTTTCTCCCGGATCCTGAGTGATTCTTCAAAGGCACGTAGCGCCTCTTCCTTGTCACCGATTTCATTCGTGATGTAGCCCAGGGCATAAGTCGCCTCTGCCAGCCGAGCCATCGACCTGGATGTCGTCTCTCGATCGGCCTGCATCCGGTCTCGCAGCCGCTTGAAGAACGCCTGGGGCTCCTTCAGCAGCGTGGCGCGGAGCTTGGTCAGACCCGGGTTCGTCTTGAGCTCGCGATTTTCGCCCACGACGTCCCCGTATCGCCGCACGGCGTCAATCGCCATCTGTTCACGCTGCTCGGCGCGAGCTTGCTCCTCCTCCGCCAGATGCTCGGCCGAAACCGCACGCACCCGCTGCCGGTCGGCCCACAATGCAAGACCCGTCCCGCCGGCCGCCGCGGCAACCAGCAATACGGCGAATGCTCCACCTGTCACCAGCGCGAAGCGATGCCTGCGAGCAAACTTTCGGAACCGGTAAACCGTCCCCGGCGGCCCTGCTGTCACCGGCTCGTGGTTGGTGAATCGCTCGATGTCCTGCGCCAGTGCGATCGCCGACTCGTACCTGCGGTCCCGCTCCTTGGCCAGCGCCTTCATCACGATCCAGTCCAGGTCGCCGCGCACGAACCGGCTCAGCTTCGCCGGCTCGATCTGCCGCGTCGCGGCAATGCTCGGCAGCGTGTCGGACGTGCTGATGCGGCTGCTCGGCGTCGGGGGCTCGACTTCGCGGATCAACCGCAGCATCTCGTCGATCGCAGCTTGCCGGAAGGTCTCGCGACGGATCGGCGTGCTGCCGGTCAAGATCTCGTAAAGAATGACCCCAAGCGCATAGATATCGGCCCGCGTGTCGACGTCCAGCGCGTTGAAAACCGCCTGTTCAGGCGCCATGTACAGCGGCGTCCCGGCGACCGTCCCGAATGCCGTGAACACACTGTGCTCCGAGAGCTGCAATCCGCTGGTGGCCTTGGCCAATCCGAAGTCGATCACCTTGGGCACCGGCTGTCCGTCGTGGCTCTCCACCAGGATGTTGGTGGGTTTCAAGTCACGGTGAATGATCCCCTTCTGGTGCGCATGCTGCACGGCCGAGCAGATCTGGCGGAACAGGGCCAGGCGGTCCGGCACTCCCAGGCGGTGCTGATCGCAGAATTCGGTGAGCGGGATGCCCTTGACGAGCTCCATGACAAAGAACGGCCGGCCGGTCTCCGTGGTGCCGGCGTCAAACACCTTGGCGATGTGCGGGTGGTCCAAAAGCGCCAGGGCCTGCCGCTCCGACTCGAACCGGGCCAGGACCATTCGAGAATCCATCCCCGGCTTGACAAGCTTCAAGGCCACCTGCCGCTTCACGGGCTGAGTTTGCTCGGCGAGGTAGACCGACCCCATGCCCCCTTCACCGATCTCCTGGCGCAATTTGTAACGCCCGCCGATCACCGTGCCGACAACAGAAGCCGGCTCAGACGCTTCCACCTGACGGCTCGCCGTTTGTTCGCTGTCGTAGCGTGGATCGACGGGCATGACAGCATTACCTGGAACGGGCTGAATTCCACCTCGGTCGGCGCAACACATGGCCGCGCAGTCTCACCAACGCCGAAAATACGCTGGAACCCTGGCCCGGTCCACTCTCTCTGGCCTCAATTGCCAATTTCGTGTAAAAAAGAGATTCCACTCCTTGATGCGCGCGGGGCCGTTCAGTCGATGTCGTTGCGCCCGGACGCGATAGGGCGCGCCTCTCTCTGACCGTGGACCCTCACTCCCAAGGGTAAAAGGCCCGTGTCGTACCGTAGCTTCAAACACTTGCTCGGCGAAACCAGCCTGGAGCGCAAATGCCGCTTCATCTTCGGGCTCGGTATCCTCGTGCTCGTGTCGGGCAGCTTCTTCTGGTACGGGCAGAAGACCGAGCATCTGGTCATGAACCAGACCACACAATCCGCACGGATGCTGGTCGACCCCACGCTATTTGAATTCCACGTCAAGACCGTCGGTAACTCGAACTTCGAGCTGGTGATTGAGTCGCTCTCCGCGGGTTTCCGGCCGCTCCAGGATTTTCCCAATTACAAGGCACGAGTTCTCAGCCCTGACTCCTTCAAGAATAAAGATCGCCAGCCCGCCGACGATTTTGAGCGTTTGGCCCTCAAGAAGTTCCTCGAGCCCTCAGGCGAGCTCGATGCCAAGAAAAAGGCGGGCAAGTCGCTGGAAAACGCACTCCCCAAATGGAAAGATCGCAACATCGCCGGCAAGAAGGAGTATCAGTACATCCAGGCCGTCTATTTCAAGGCCAATTGCCTCATGGCCTGCCACGGTCGTGACGACGACGGCAAAGATATTCCCCTGGACAATCACTTGAGCCGGCTCGCGGCCGACGGCGAGCACTGGGTCCCGGCCAAGGTGGGTGATCTGGCCGGAGCCGTCGTCGTGACCCTGCCCATGGAGCAGACGATCAACGCCATCAACATGAACCGCGCCATGCTGATCACCGCCGCGCTCATCACGGCGATCGTCGCCATGCTCTCCTCGTACATCATCGTCAGGTACGTGATCGTCAAGCCCGTCAAGCACCTTCGCGACGTCTCCGACGCCATCGCCGCGGGCCGGCTCACCATTCGCAGCCGGATCGAAACCGGCGACGAGTTCGAAGAACTTTCCCACGCGTTCAACCGCATGCTTTACAACCTGGTCGCCATGCAGCAGGCCCTGCGCGAGCTTAATAACGACCTCGACAAGAAAGTCGACGAGCTGGCCCAGGCCAACCTGGCCCTCTTCGAGATGAACCGCTTGAAGAGCGATTTCCTGGCGACCATGAGCCACGAGCTCCGCACCCCGCTCAATTCGATCATCGGTTTTTCCGAGGTCCTCTCCGGCGCCGACCAGTTGAACGAGCGCCATCGCCGCTACGCCGCCAACATCCAGTCCTCGGGCAGGATGCTCCTCTCGATGATCAACGACATTCTCGACCTCGCCAAGATCGAGAGCGGCAAGATGGAAGTTCGCAGCGAGGACTTCTCGATCCGCGACGTCTGCGAGGCCCTGGCAAACCTCTCCAGGCCGGTCGCCGAGCGCAAGAACATCACCCTGGAATGCAAGATCGACGAGGCGATTCCCCTGCTCCGCCAGGACCCGGGAAAACTCCGCCAGATCATCTACAACCTCCTCTCGAACGCCATCAAGTTCACTCCCGAGGGCGGCCGAGTCACGTTGCGCGCCCGCGCCGAGGCGCGCTTCATGGTGATCGAGGTCCAGGACACCGGCATCGGCATTGCCGAGGAAGACCGCGAAACGATCTTCGAGAAATTCCGCCAGGCAAAGCTCCCCGGGCAGGCAGACAACGTCCTCACCCGCGAATATCACGGCACCGGCCTGGGCCTCTCGATCGTTCGAGAGCTCACCAAGCTCTTGGGCGGCGATGTCCAGCTCGAGAGTCAGGCCGGCCAGGGCAGCACATTCACCGTGCGCATACCGCTCTTGCTTCCCGGCAACCGCAAGTTCGAGGTGACCCTGGCCGACGAGCGAATCGATCTCACCAAGGCCAAGCGCGTCGACCCTCACCCCCGCCTTCCCCAACTGGCGATCAACCGCACGCCCGTCCCGAACCCCCCCGAAGGAGACCCCATCGATCCCGCCCGCAGCCGCAAGCGCAATCCGTCCGTCACCTGAGCAAAGCGACCGCGCCCCAAGTAGGTCAGGCTTTAGCCTGACTCCCCAAGTAGGTCAGGCTTTAGCCTGACGCCCCGACCCAACCCGGCGCCACCCGTGTAGCTGCTTCTTCGACTTCACACTGAGTCTGTCCTTGACCATGAAATACGTCAAAATGCTCTTCACGGTCGGCTGGCTGTCGTTGGCGTGCAATCCCGCATTTGCCGCCGCCGACCTGAAAGCCGGCGCCGCCTTCGAACCACTGATTGCCGACGATTCCATGGTGATCGGCGGTGGCATCGGCCCCGGCAAGGCCAGCGGCCAAGAAGGCGAGCTGCGAGCCAGCGCCATAGTGATCGAAGACCCGCGCGGCGCGAAGGTCGCACTCATCGCCTGCGACGTGCTCATGGTCAACCGCGACGTGCTCGACCGCGCCGCCCGCCGGATCGAGCAAGCCACCGGAATTCCTTTCGACCATGTCTTGATCAACGCCACCCACACCCATCACGCACCCACGACCGTCACGATCCACGGCTATGCGCGCGACGAGGCGTTCACGCGGCAGGTCGAAGAAAAAATCGTGCAAGCGGCCAATAAAGCGAACAACCGCCTGGCCGCAGTCACGTTCCTCTTCCAGCTTGGTGAAGAGTCTTCCGTGGGCAAGAACAGCCGGCTGCTGCTGGGCGACGGCACGATCTACTGGGTTGGCAGCCGCGACGACGCCGTTCGCCCCACCGGCCCGTTCGATCCCGAGCTTCCCGTCCTGGGCTTCCGCCGCGGCGACGGCAAGTTCGAAGCGATCCTCTTCAACCATTCGACCCACACGATCGGTACGCACAAGCCCGGCGTTCGCTCACCGGCGTTCTACGGCCTGGCCGCTCAAGCCATCGAAAAAGACCGTGGCGGAACGGTCATCTTCTTCGAAGGTGCCTCGGGCTCGACACACAACCTCGACGTGGCAATCCCCGAGGCGACCCACCGGATCGAACAGGCCGTCTTGCGGGCGCTCGAGAGCGCAAAGCCGCGGACAGTCGATCGCGTGCAGTCGGTGAAGAAAGAGGTCACGGTGAAAGTCCGCCGGTTTGACGAAGCGGCCGATGAACGGGCGGTGACTGCCTACTGCACAAAGCGGATCAAGGACCCGCCAAGTGCCGAGAAAGTGATCGCCACGTTTCGAGCAATGCGCAAGGAGGTGGCTCCGCACCAGGGCGAATCTCGCAAGACCTGGGTCCAGGCCATGATGATCGGCGATATCGCTGTGGTCGGCGTCCCCGGCGAGTTTTTCACAGTCCTGGGCCAGGAGATCAAGCGGCGATCACCCTTTCGGTATACTTATGTATTCGAACTGGCCAACGACTACATCGGCTACATTCCAGACAAGGTGGGATTTGACCGAGGCGGTTACCAGACCTGGACCGGCCTGCACAGCTTTCTGGAGCGCGGAACGGGCGAGCTGATCGTCGATGAGGCTGTGGGGTTGCTCGAGCGGCTGCACCAAGAACCCCCGACTGAAGCAAAGCCTTGACCCTGCCCTGAAAGGGCACAACAAATCAGCCCAGGGCATCGCCCTGCGGATTCTGCCCTGAAAGGGCGCAACAAATCAGCCCAGGGCATCGCCCTGGGGATTCTGCCCTGAAAGGGCGCAACAAATCAGCCCAGGGCATCGCCCTGGGGATTCTGCCCTGAAAGGGCGCAACAAATCAGCCCAGGGCATCGCCCTGGGGACTTGACGGATCGTGGCGAGGACGTTGCGTATACCTCGCCTCGACATGGGTTCGACCACATGGGAATCGATCACGGCCGATCGAGGCCTTGAGGCCGATGAGTGCTTCTATTTCGACCAGGAGAAAATCACCCTTGCTGCCGCCGCGCTGGCACGGCGCTCAAATGATCCAGCCGATTACCCCACCCCCGACCTGGCGGCCGAAGTCGATCTGAGCCCGCCAAAACTCGATCGCAGTGCGATTTATGCAGCGCTTCGGGTTCCTGAAATCTGGCGATTCGACGGAATTTCCCTGGTGATCGAGCGGTTGAATAACGCAGGTGTCTATGAGCCCGTCGAGCGGAGCAGCTTTTTGCCCGTTCGACACTTTGAAATTCGCCGCTGGCTTCAGAGCGAAGACACGATCGACCGCTCGAGCTGGGAAGATCGGTTAGCCAAGTGGGCGCTCGCCGAGCTCTAGGCAAGGAACGTAGCCGACTAATCGGCGTTTCGCGAAATTGCGAGTGGAACGGATCGCGCATTAAGTAGGTTAGGCTTTAGCCTGATGTTCCTCTTTCCGCACCGCGCTTCTCGCGCAGTTCATTCGGCGGTCGCATTGAGTTTGCGCCGCCGCGCTACCCCCCGCCATCCTCGGGTGGTCGAACCGCACCCCCGCCGAGTATAGTATCACCGACTCAAGACGGGAGAAGAAATATGAGCTCAGTGTGCCTGGAATCGGAGCCGGCGATCATGGCGTCTCGCAACGACGGGGCCCCCACCCTGGGGATCGACCTGGGCGGGACCAAGATCCTGGTAGGCGTCGTCAGCGGCAATCACAAAATTCTCGGTCGCGCGCAAGCGAACCACCCCGGCCCAGGAGGGTGGACCAGCGATCGTTGCCGCGATGATCGCGTGTGTGGATGATGCCCTCGAATCGGCCGGCTTATCCCGCGGCCAGGTCTTGGGCGCCGGCGTGGGCTCGCCCGGCCCGCTCGACATCAAAACCGGCACGATCCTCTTCAGCGCCAACATGAACGTCCGGAACTTCCCGCTGGGGCCGGAGTTAAGCGTGGCGCTGGGCCGCCCGGTGCTCGTGCGCAACGACGTGCGGGTCGCCGGCACCGCCGAGTTCCGGCTTGGCGCGGGCGCGGCTATCGCGACATGATCGCCGCGTTCGTGGGAACCGGCATTGGCGGCTGCGTGATCCGCGGCGGCGATATTGTAGCCGGCGCAACCGGAAACGCGGGTGAGATCGGTCATATGATCATCAAAGCAGGAGGTCCGCGCTGCGGCTGCGGCAACCGCGGCTGCATGGAAGCGCTCGCCAGCAAGACGGCCATCGCCCGCCGCGTCGAAAAGGCCGTTCGCAAGGGTCTGCCCACGGTCCTGGCTGAAAAAATCGTCCGCAGAGGCGGCAGATTGAAGAGCGGCGACCTCTCCGAGGCGGTCGCCGCCCAGGACCTGGTCGCACTCAAGGAAATGCAACGAGCTGCTCACTTCCTGGGCATCGGCCTCGGCAGCTTGATCAACGCCCTCGGCCCGGAAATCGTGATCGTCGGCGGCGGTGTCGCCGAGGCCCTCGGCGACCGTTATCTCGACCTGGTGCGCACCGCCTCCAGATCGCAGGCATTCACCGATCCCGACGGCAAGATCAAAATCGAACGCGCCGCCCTGGGCGACGACGCCGGCATCCTGGGTGCAGCCTTGCTCGCGCGCGAACAATTCGCCAAACGCTGATCCCCGTCTCATTTCGCTACAGCGGGCGAAGTTTGTGGCTCCACGGCCCGGATAATGCCCGCAACCAGATTGTCGCTCCGCCGCGCGACCGCCAGCAGCGATCGCTCCTTGTCCAGCGGCCAGTAACCCTCCAGCTCGTCGTGCGGCATGAACGTGTACCTCCGCACGCGCACGCCCGGCCCCGCCGCGTCTCCCGCCGCGACGGCTTTCGCAAGGTCCAGCACGTCGAGCCGCCAACCCCGTCCCTCGATCACGTTTTGCACGCACGTCAACCGCCCCGTCGACGCGTCCCACTGCATGTTCTGATTGAACGGCCCGCACGGAAAGCGATGGATGATCACGCCAGGAGAGCTCGAGTGCTTCGCCGCGATCAAGGTATCAGGGTCGTACAGACGCACCTCGGGTCGGACGTTCCCGTAATCCGAGGTCGCCAGAAACATCCGCCCTCCGAGCGTGACCAACGTCGGGCGGCAGCCATTGATTGCGGCATCGTCGTCGATGACATCCAGCACGGCGTGGTCGAGGTTGCCGTCCTGCCAGGCACGTGCCCAGTCCAGCCGGTAAATCACGGCCTTCTTGAGCACGGTGTCGCCCAGAAACGTTCCCAGGCGAGCGTCCCACGTGAGACCAGTCGGGTGCAGGATCAACGGCTTCCCGTCGCGACGCAGCCACACCACGCCGCCCGCTTGCTTTCAACTCCATGTCGTACTCGCGAATCACGCCGACGCGGGGCTTGGCCGAGGCAACATCGCCGTAGGCGTAGACCTTGCCGTCGCGCACCGCGACACCTTGCACCGCTCCCAGTCCCGAGTCGGTGACGGCGCGAGGTTCAGCGAGCACCGCGTCGGCCGTCCACTCCCCGTCCGGCGGCGGCGTCTGCGGTGGTGGCGTGGGCCGGGCGCCCGCGAGTCCCAGCCACACTGCCAAACCCAGCAGAACGAGCCAGTTACCGGCCTTTCCCGCCCGTGTCCACCAAGGCAGGCGTTCCTCCAGACGGTTTCTTCCGTCGCGGCTCATCAATTCGACTCCCCTGGATCTCGATGTTCTGATTCCGCACGGCAATCCCTCGATCATCATGCGCGCCGGCAAATCGGTCCAGTGAAATTTCCGTTAACATGGGAATCAACGACCGATCTGCTTGCACTAACAGTCAGACGTTTGCGAGGAGGGCCCAGCAGTGACAGCCAAACCGGCCAGCGCCGACCTTTGGAAGCAGCTCGACAGGCTCTCCGGAATGGGCGTGGTGGGCAATCTCTCGGACAGCTCGCTCCTCGAGCAAATCGTCCACAAGCAGGACGAGGAAGCTCAGGCGGCTTTCACGGTCCTGGTTGAGCGGCACGGGCCGATGGTCCTGGGCGTCTGCCGTCACGCGCTGTGCCACTCGCACGACGCGGACGACGCGTTCCAGGCCACGTTCATGGTTTTGGCCAGGAAAGCGAGCTCGGTCCGCAAGGCCGAGTCCGTGGCCAGTTGGCTGCACGGCGTCGCGCTTCGAGTGGCAAAGCGAGCGAAGTCCGAGGTTGCTCGGCGCGCCGAGTACGAGCGGCGGAGCGCTCTCATGAAAGCAAGGGAACCAGAGCGTGTGGAAGGCCTGCCCGATTCCTGGCCAGAGCTCCATGAGGAGATCGCCCGGTTGCCCAGGCATTATCGAGAACCGGTCGTGCTCTGCTATTTGGAGGGGCTCACCGCCGACGTGGCAGCCCAGCGGCTCGGTTGTCCTCGCGGCACCGTTCTTTCCCGCTTGTCGCGGGCCAAAGACCGGTTGCGAGCGCAGCTCATCCGCCGGGGCATCGCATCGCCCTCGGTCCTCTTGTCCGCCGGGACGCTCCCCGATGCGACAGCAATGCCCGCGGCCTTGCTCGAAACCACGGTCAAGACGTCATTGAGTTTTGTGTCACATTCATCAACCGCGCTGGCCCTGGGCTCGACCAAGCCCGCGGCCCTCGCCACCGGAGTCCTTGACGCCATGTTGATTTCTAAACTCAGGGCAGGAGCGATCGTTGCGCTCTCCGGCTGCGGCCTCGCTTTCGGGGCGGCGGCACTCACATACCAGCAAAAACCGGTGCCTCCCCCGCCGCAAGGGCCGGAAGCAAAACCCATCGCAGAGCCGGCAAACCGAAAGGTCGCCGCGCCGTCCCAGGCCCCGCAAGCCAAACCAGACGCCGAAACGAACCATCAAGACGCGATCTCGTTTCAGAAGCTCCCGCTCTCCACCGACGATCTGGTCGAGGCCACGGGCCTTGACGTCTACAAATTCCGGATCGACGTCGCCAACGGGAAAAAATTCAGAGTCGTTCTCCGATACGTAGAACGGAAGGACTACCCGGCCCACGAGATCCTCGGCTTCTCATTCGAGAAGACTTCGGATGAACCCGTGACCGTTGGTGTGAGCTTCCTTCGACCTGACCGAAAGCTGGCAGCGTGTCTGATGAGCTCCGAGAGAGAGGCAGAGTATCGACTGAGTTGCACTCATTGCAAACAGGGCGGTATCGCCACCTTCGTGAATAATCCCCTCGGAACAGTCGAGCCATCGCGCCGGACGGTGCTGGTTTTTCGGTCCGTCGAGGAAACGAAGGGCTACAACAATGACCCCACGGAAACCCTGCTGCTCCGAGTCTGCGATGGCACGCCACCCCGAGGCGTGAGAGGCGTGAATGTCGACGGTTACCCTCGTGCCGAAGTCGTCGTCGTGAAAGACCATTGAGCGAGTCAATGATCATGCCGCGCCAGTTCCATGGCCCTGGGCAGAACCTCGCCCAGAGCACCCGTCGCGATCGCTAGTCTCGTTCAAGAAGCGGGCGCCTCGGGGGCCGCCAGCGCCGGTCGTGGACCCCCCTCGCTTCTGGACGAGCGCTGCGCCTCGGGTGTCGGCCGCCGCGCCGCTACGGGTTCCGGCTTCGGCTGTTCCTCCGGCGGCACCAGTAGCGGCAGATTGACGTGGAAAATGGTCCCCTGCCCCGCGTGTGACGTCCAGCGAATTCGGCCGCCCGCATTGCTGACGATCCGGGCGGCGCGGGGCAGGCCCATTCCCAGTCCGCGGCCGGCCTGGCGCCCGCAGTAAAAAGGGTCGAATAGATGGGCAGCCTCGCCCGATTCGAGCCCACGGCCACTGTCGAGGAACCACCACTGAAGCTCGTCCTTCTGTACCCGCGAGCCGACCTCGATCTTCCCGCCAGACGGCGTGGCCTGCACGGCGTTGCGGATGAACATGTCGGCAAGATGGCGCAACGCGTCGGGGTCGGTCCAGGCTGTCGAAGCAGTCTCGTCGATTTCGCTCGTCAGCCGGATTCCCTTCGCGCTGCATTCCTCCTGGAAGTCGCGCACCGACTCGCGCAGCAGCTCCGACGGCCGGCACGCTCTGGGTCTTCGCGCCGGCGGGCGCCCCACGAACATCAAGTCTCGCAAAATGCGGTGAGCCCGTCCGGCCTGGTTGATCATGATCCGCAGCGAGCGGGCCGTCTCGGCGTCGTCCGTGCGCGACAGCAAAAGCTGGGCCCGGCCCACAATCACCGCCAGCGGATTGTTCAGCTCGTGCCCCGCGCCAGCCGCAAACTCGCTGAGCGCGTCGAGCTTCTGCTCCGCGACACGAGTCTCTTCGCTCTCGTCCGCCTGTCGCAAGGCCGTGACCACCAGACGCAGCCGCTCTTCGAGCCGTGCGCGGTCGAGAACCAACGCAGCCCAGGCGGCCCAGGCTCCTCTCGTCGTCTCGCCCGCAAACCGTCGCTCGATCTCCGATGCCTCATGATGGCTATAGAGCCGAACAAGCGCGCGAGTTCGCCCGCGCACCTCGATCGGAATGACGACCGCCGGACTTCGCTTGTCCGTGCCCGTTTCGGCGTCGCCGTCCCCGGAACCGCGAAGCTCCTGCTGAGCCAGGTGCGCATGCGATTGAGAACCCTGCGGAGCTGACCTCGACTCCGTGTCGTCAACCCAGCTCACGTGAGCTCCGCTGACATCGGGCTCCTCACAAAACGCCAGGGCCGCTCGCGAAGCCCATTCTTCAGCCGAGCTCCCCGGGTCGGAAGCGGCGAGCGCTCGCAAGAAGCGATCGTCGCGGTTTCGAGCTTGCCGAAGTTCGGCGAGAGAAACCCGCAGCCGTGCGTTCTGACGCGCCAGCTTCTCTTCGTGGGGCGTCGCATCGGTCGCCGCAAACGCCCCGCCGCACCGCGCCTGCACCTCGGCAATCAAGATCCGCAGCCGCGGCTCCGAGGGCATTGCCTCCATCGCGTTCGAACCGAGCGACCACGGGCTCTGATCGACCCAGCGGGCCGCTTGCTGGATGTAGGCCAGTCGTTCCGGCTGCGCAGCCGCTCGGCACAGCTTGCGCGAATGATCGGAGTGCAGCCACACCGCATCGATCACCAGGGGCTCGCATCCCCATCGCTCCGCTAACCGGCGGCCAACGTCGTCGAGGTCGGCTCCCAGATCGGCGATCTCGCGATCGCGGCGCAGCGGCGTACCCGCGGTTTGCCACCACCGCAGCAGCCAGTCCGCGTCGATCGACGCGACAGCCCAGCATCCCAGCCGGCACAGCAACCCCGCGCGAGCCACTGCCTGCGGATCCGGATCGCCCGCATCGCGCGCCAGCCATCGAGCGGCAATGCTCATGGCGACCGAGTGCCGCCAGAGCCGCGCAATCATTTCCGCCGCCGCCCCCCCCGCCCCGGGCACGGGCCACCATGACGATTCTGACGTGATCTCAAGCGGGCTCAATCGCCTCGACGACGATGCGCTCGCCTGCGCCCAACCAGCATCAAGGTCCAGAATCGACCGGGTCTTGCCTTTCTCAAGGATGTCGTGCCACTCGTCGTCCAGCTCCTCCGGTACGCTCAAAACCGCGCGAGCAGTCGCCGCGCGCAGGGGCAATCGCTCGAGCCGCCCGATGCGATCGCCCAGCCCTTCCGCTGCTCTCCCAACCTGCTTACGATGAATGCGCACCAAACGGGCTCCTTCCCGTTCGCTTCCCGACCGAGCACGCTCGCTCGACACCCGGCCAGACCCGTGCGCGCACACTTCCTCCACGCTATCCCGCCCAAGTTACCTCGGGCTTGCCTCTAGCGCAGACGATCAGCTCACCACGCTGGCTTCCATATCCAACAGTCGGCAGACGCGGCGCATCAGTTCATCGATATCCAGCGGTTTGTGCAGGAAGTCGTCCGCACCCGAATCGGTCAGCTCCTGGATCTTGTCGGCTTCGATCATCCCCGATATGCAGATGATCTTGATGTCCGACATCGCCGGGTCGCCCCGAATGATCTCACAAACCGCCTGTCCATTGATGTCTGGTAACATGACATCAAGGATGATAAGATCCGGGTGGTACTCTTTCGCGAGCATGCCAGCACCGAATCCATTGTTCACAACCTTCGTCTCAAAACGGTTGTCAGCAGCGAATACCTCGGAAATCAGGTCCACCACAGCCTGATCGTCGTCGACGATCAAGATGCGCCGCCGCCCGCTCTCCAAGGCGTCCGTGGGGATGCCGTTTTCCTTCATGAAACGATAAAGCGCATCACGTGGGATACGACGAAATCGCGAGCCGGGAACCCGGAAGCCCTTGAGCTGACCCGAGTCAAAGCAGCGAATGATCGTCTGCTGGCTCACCTTACATATCTTGGCCGCCTCGCCTGTCGTGAAAACCGTCTTCATCGTTGTGTAGGTCCCATCTTGCGCGATCAAGGACAAGGCCCTCCTTCTCCCAGTCAGTGGGAACTCGTGCGGAAAAGGAAGATGCCGCCCGATCGGCCTCCGTGCTAGTCCTTCTCACGACGTGAACCCAACTCAGTTCTCATTGCACCTCTGCCTCCTCTGTCGACCCACCAAGCTGTACGTTACGCGTGACTGTTAAAGTCAGCGAAACCTCTGGAGTTTACCGATATTGCCGATATACCCAATTGTAGGACATGGCCCCACCTTGTCAATGCACTCGATTCGGTGTGGATGGCTTTCGCCGCTTCTCCCCAACTTCTGTGGGTCACCAGCCTGAGAGAGTTTTACCGACTCCGGCGGATTAATGCCAGGAAGAATAGGAAAAAAAATATGAGTGGCGTTCCGGGGCCGGATCGGAAGGTGGCGAGACTCGGACGGATCGAAAGAACAAGTGTGCGACGCGAAAGAGTGGCATTGTCACCTAATAGGCATGCGCGAGGAGGTGACAGCTTGACAGAGTTTTGCGAAGGAATGGTGAATTGAGGCCCCTTCCTTATCCATATTCGCGATCGCCTCAAAATGCCGTCGATCGAGGCAATTCGGAGGGTTATCCCATCAAGTGACTGTCGGCGGGTTGCGCATGCTCGTGCTGCAACTGTGACGCCGGCAAGACAGAGAATTATGGTGGCAATTCGTCTTCACGGCGTTTGAGTGAGATGAGCAGCGTGGCGATATCGGCGGGGCTGATCCCGCTGATCCGCCCGGCCTGGCCCAGCGAAATTGGACGCACCCGTTCCAGTTTCTCCCGAGCCTCGGCGCGGAGCTGGGCGATCCCGCCGTAACAGAAGTCAGACGGGATCCGCTTGTTCTCCAGACGACGGAACCGCTCGACTTGCTCGCTCTGGCGCCCGATGTACCCCGCGTATTTCGCGTCGATCGTCACTTGCTCGATGACGCCCTCGTCGAATCCCTCCTGCGCCAGCGACTCGTCAAGGCGGCACGATGTCGCTCCACCCCGCCCCCGGCCGCCCCACAGCCTGGAACAGCGACGCGCCCGAAACTCGCGTGTCAAGAAGCCGGGTCCGCAGCAACCTGACCCGATCCCGCCGCCGCGCGAATTTTTCCCACCGCACGTCATCGACCAGCCCGATCGCCCGGCCCCGCTCCGTCAGTCGCAGGTCCGCGTTGTCGTGCCGCAGCAGCAGCCGGTATTCGGCGCGGCTGGTGAACATTCGGTAAGGCTCGTCAACCCCCCGCGTGACCAGGTCGTCTATCAAAACTCCGATATAGCCCTCCGATCGATCAATCAGGAATGGCGGCTCGTTTCGGGCCGAAAGAGCCGCGTTGATCCCGGCAATCAGCCCCTGGGCGGCGGCCTCTTCATACCCGGTCGTGCCGTTGATCTGTCCCGCGAAGAACAGCTTGCTTACGGCCTTGGTCTCGAGCGTCGGTGCAAGCTGGGTGGGAGGGGCAAAGTCGTACTCGACCGCGTAGCCATAGCGCATGATCTCGGCCTGCTCGAGCCCGGCAATCATGGGGATAATCGCCTCCTGAACGTTGCGCGGCAGGCTCGTCGAAATGCCATTGCAGTAGTATTCCAGCGTGTTTCGCCCCTCCGGCTCGAGAAAAATCTGGTGGCGCCTGGCGGTCGGCGAACCGGACGACCTTATCCTCGATCGACGGGCAGTAACGCGGCCCCGTGCTCTGGATCTGACCCGAATACATCGGCGCGCGATGGAGGTTCGATCGTATCAGCTCATGTACCGCGGGGTTGGTGTACGTGATGTGACAGTCGAGCTGTGGCTGGCTCAAACCCTCGGTCAGGAACGAGAAGGGCACCGGCTCGCTGTCTCCCGGCTGGGGCTCCAGCCGATGGAAGTCGATCGTGCGTCCATTGAGCCGCGGCGGCGTTCCCGTCTTGAACCGCAAGAGCGCAAATCCCAGGCAGCGCAGGCTCTCCGATAGCCCCACCGCAGCCCCCTCGCCGCCCCGGCCGCCCGGCGTCTTCACCTCGCCGGTGTGCATCAGCGCCTGCAGGAACGTGCCCGTCGTCAACACAACGGCCCTGGCCTGGTACCGCGCGTTCCCCCGGCAAATCACGCCCGCGACCTGCCCGTTCTCGACCCAGATCGAGTCAACCATCTCCTGCCGCAGCGAAAGCCCCGGCTGGCTTTCGACCGTGCGCTTGGCCAGGAACTGATAGGCTTTCTTGTCGCACTGCGCCCGCGGGCTGTGCATCGCCGGGCCCTTGCCGCGATTGAGCAACCGGAACTGAATCGCCGTCGCATCCGTGAGCACGCCCATCGCGCCCCCCAGGGCATCGATCTCCCGGACGATCTGCCCCTTGGCCACCCCCCCGATCGCCGGGTTGCAGCTCATCTGGCCCACAGTGTCGCAGTTGATCGTCAAAAGCGCCGTACGCAGGCCCATGCGAGCCGACGCAAGCGCGGCCTCCACCCCGGCGTGGCCGGCACCAACGACCACAACATCAAACGAATATGGGCTGTTCACTCTTGGTTTCCTGGGGCCACTCGAGTATCGACGGCAGGCGAGCGTCAAGTCGGATCGCTGGCCTCTAGCCGATCGCCATCTGCCGCTGATACGCTGATGGCCACATTGATCTTACCCGATTGACAGACCTTTTGACTCTCCGAGGTGCGACTCTCATGGCTGAAACGCGAAAGGGCGAAGTGACCTTCAAGGGAAATCCGATTACTCTCGTGGGCCCGAAGCTCAAGCCGGGCGACAAGGCGCCTGACTTCAAGTGCGTCGGGGCCGGTCTGGTCTTCCTCTCCCTGGAAAACACCGCCGGCAAGGCCCGGTTGTTCAACGTCGTCCCGTCTCTGGACACGCCGGTCTGCAACCGCCAAACCAAGCGATTTGCCGAAGAGCTCAAAGCCTTGGGCGACAAGGTGGCCGCCTACACCGTCAGCACCGATCTGCCCTTTGCGCAGGCGCGGTTCTGCACCGAGGCCAGTATCGAAAACCTCAAGAACTTATCCGACGTCCACAACCACAGCTTCGGCGAACATTACGGCGTGCTGATCCAGGACCTCCCGGTTCCCCTCCTGGCCCGCGCAGTGTTTGTGGTCGATGCCGCCGATACCGTCCGCTACGCCGAGATCGTCCCCGAGATCGCCCAGGAGCCCAACTACGAGCCCGCACTCAAAGCGCTGAAGGAAGCGGCTGGCGGTTGACCCGATGCGACCTGGTAGACCTTCGGCCGAGTTCCGGATTCGATGGAGTCGGAACCCTGCGCCGAACAGACCTTTCCTCGTCCCCACGCTCTGCGTGGGGACGCATGATTCGGACGCTCTGCGTCCCCCCCGCCGGCGATCGCCTCCTCGATGCTAACTCAACGGCTTGATCCAGATATTACGATACTCTACCGCATTGCCGTGATCTTGAAGGAGCAGCGGTCCGTCGTCGCCCGGTTTGAGATCGATTCCGCCCGGCGTGGGTGAGATCTCGGCGTTGTCGATGATGGTGAGGCCGTTCTGAACGACGGTCAAACGGGCCTTCTTCACGACCTTGCCGTCCTCGACGACCGCTTTGTGGAACGTGACATCGTAGGTCTGCCATTGAAGTGGTGGCTTGCACGCGTTCACAGCCGGTACAATCTGCTTGTAGATTGCGCCGCAATCGTTGTCCTGGGGCTTGAGCCCGTAGGAGTCGAGCACCTGCAGCTCGTGGATGCCTCCCAGGTACACGCCGCTGTTGCCGCGTCCTTGCCCGTGCGCTCTGGGCATGTACGGTACATTGAATTCGACATGGAGCTGGAAGTTGCCAAACCGCGCGGTCGTCATGATATCACCGCCGCGAACGGTCATGACGCCGTCGGCCACGGGCCAGTCGGCCGGTTTTTTGCCGTCGCGGCTGACCCAACCCGACAACGACTCGCCGTTGAATAACATCACGGCTCCTTCGGCCGGCTTGGCGCCGAGCGTCTCGTCGGAAGGCTTCTGGCCGGTCGCGCAGTGGCTCGTTGCAGGCAGCGCGGCGAGCAAGAGGGTCATCACGTACACGTAGCAGTTCGTTCGGAGCCTCATGGCCGGTCTTCTCCTCTCGGCGGGGCGTGATCGGTGAGGGCGGGCAAAAGGGCCGCGATCTGGCGGCCCGCGAACAATTCAGTTTAACATCAGGACAACGGGCGCGAATACTCAAGGATGGCCCGCGAAGATCAAGGAGCCCACCATGCCCGAAAGCAATCGACCGGCGACCAACGCAGCCCAGACGACCACTCAAGACGAGCGCCCTCCTTCAGACGGCGCGTTCCTGGTTCTCGAGGGTGCGCTGGGACTGGATGTGCTCGAGGGTCTGGCAGAGGCCGACGGTGGGCCGGAACCGGCCTTGCTCGAGCCGCTGCCGCTGCCTCCGGCGGCCCACCCCCGAACGCCGGGTCAACCGTCCCTGCATGAGGCACTCACCGCGCTGGGCGAGGACCTCGGAGTGCGTATCGACGCCCTCAAATCAACCTTCGAGCGCGAGCTCCGGGGCGAGGCCAGCCGCGAGCGGATCGTCGACCGCCTTCACGCCGAGCTCCAGGACTACAAACAGGACCTGTTGCTCAAGGTCCAGCGGCCGATCTTCATCGATCTGATCCAGCTCCACGACGATGTGGGAAAGATGGCGGTCGCACGCGCCACTGCCGATTCCGAAGCCCCTGGCACGGCCTCATTTCGCAGCCTGATGGAATCCATCCAGACCGCCATCGAGGACATCCTCTACCGCCAGGGAGTCGAGCCATTCTCCCTCGAAACAGACGAGTTTGACCCGCGCCGGCAACGAGCGATCTCCACCGCGCCAACCGAAGATCCCACGCAGAGCAAGAAAGTCGCAGCCCGCATTCGCAAGGGTTTCGCCGCCGGCGAGAAGCTGATTCGACCCGAGCTCGTGAGTGTCTTCACGTTATGCCAGTCCGCATCGGTCCCAGAGGCGTGAGCCTCCAGCCCTACAAGCCGCATGCTACCCAGGAATGGGACACGCTCCTCGTCGCCGAGTCAAAGTTCTCGCAGGCGAGCTCGATGCCGAGCCACGATCCGAGCTGGCTCAAGTCGGCGTCAAAAACCTCGCGCAAATGGGCGGTCAGGTCCGCCGGAACCCGCGGAGGCTCAACCTCGGCTCGCCAGAACTCCTTGGCCGATTGCGACCAGCGCCGCGGCAACACCCGGTGCCGCAGGCGACCAAGCACCGCAGATTGCACGAGTGCCTGGCGAAACGGGCTGGGCCGCAACCGATCGCGGCGCGTGTTTTGGGGTGTCAACGACGTGTCCCACACGAGCGGGCTCTCAATACCCAGAAAGCGGCCGATGCGCTCCAGCTCCTGCCCCGATTCGGTCACCAGCCTGGAGAAAAAGACTGGCAGCACGCTGTTGAAGCCGTAGGCGGCCAGGAACGGCTCGAGCTGCATGGCGTATCGGCTGTACTCGATCAGCGCCGGATGCTCTTCCACGGCCCCGACCAGGCTCGAGCGAATTCCGCCCGCCGTGACCTCATGCACGTACTGCGAGACCAATCGGTCAATCGGGTGCCGCATCACGTATATCAGCTTGACGCGCGGCAGCCAGCGCACCATCCGCTCGACAGTTCGAGGGAAGGTTGGAAGCTTGGTGTAATGCGTGCTCGATTCGCCGCGAGCGGTTGTCGGATGAGCGGCGCTGAAGAGCGATGAATACCAATCCCAGCCCCGGCGATAGTTTGCGTCGTCGCTGAAGAAGTTCGGTTCTTTGAGCGCGTCATGAACACACCCGGCTGGCGCGCAAGTTGCTCGTGCAGCGTGGTCGTTGCGCTTTTCATGGCGCCGACGACGATGAAATCCGGACGATGGATCACCATCCTGATGATTCACCCGGTCTAAAAAACTGTACCTGAGCCCTTCCCCGATGCTGGCGACTCCTCGTCGCGTTTCACTGGGAAACCTAACGTAAACGGCGCCCGGCACCAGACAGATTCGCGGGAGGTTTAAAGAATCTTCACGAACTCGCGGCGTTTCCCACAGATCGTTGTGGGGCGCCCCACGGCCGTAGATCCGAAGTCTGCTTCGGGCAACCGCCATTCCCGCAAGCGCTTACCGTTCCAGCCCTGCGTCGCACGAGTACGCCAGCGGTCGGTTCGCTGTAGCAGGCACCCGCCGTGTGCCGTCCGCTGAATGTAGCAGGCACCCACCGTGTGCCGTCCGCTGAATGTAGCAGGCACACGCCCTGTGCCGTCCGCTGAATGTAGCAGGTACACGCCGTGTGCCGTCCGCTGAATTCTGTCGTTGGTTGGCAATGGCTATGCTTGTGTCCCCACCATTTCGTCGAGCCCACGCCTGGCAAGCTGTGCGTAATGAGAGTCGATATTCATCGCGACCGCCGCGCGGAAGTCGGCTAATGCGCCCGCTGCATCGCCGCGCTGTCGGCGGCACTCGCCGCGAAAGTAGAGCGCCGTAGGGTGGTGGACCGGGTCCGGGCTCAGCTCGAGGTAGCGGCTAAAGCACCTCTCGCCGGCCTCGTGGTCCCCGCGCGTGCAAGCGGCCATGCCCAGATCGTACATGACTCCGCGGCAGGTGCTCGGGTCCCTTTCGAAATCGACGAGCCGTGCCTCCACCTCGCCGGCGACCCGTCGTGACTCGTCGGCGAGCCGACGTGCCGCGAAGACCCACGCCACCGCGCCCTCGCACTTGAGGCCGAGTTTGGCGTCGTTCGCCAGCACGGCCTTGGCTTCCTGGATATGTACCCAGGCATCGTCTGCCCGTCCGCATTCCGCCTCGATGCGGGATGTATCCAGAGCGAAGACAGCGCGAATCCGGCGCTCGTGCGCCGGGATCACAAGCTTCGGCGTTTCGTCGTATCGATTCATGAGCTCGAGCGCGTCGTCGTACCTTCCCCATGCCCTCAAGATCTGTGACTGCACCGCATGGGCCATTCGCTCAGCCTTGGGACCCGTGGCCGCAGCCTTCGCGCACGCCTCGTAAGCCTCCGCGAGTTTTCCTCGTTTGCTTTGGATGTTCGCCAGGTTGCTGAGAATCTCGCCCATCACGCCCGCATCGCCAAGGGCGGCGGCGACTTCGTAGGCCCGACGGCAATGGTCCTCGGACTCATCGAGCCGACCCAGGTTTCCGCAGGCCACGCTCGCCATGCGGTGGGCGCCGCGCAGGTGTATTCCCTCGGCACCCAAAGCGATTACCTGTTCCGCCCATCGGAGACATTCGGCGGGCCGCCCGGCGTTGAAGCTTGCGAGGAGCAGGTGGCTCATGCACTCGATCCGCACTTGCCGGTCTGATTCGGGCGTGTAGGACAGCGCCTGCTCGAACGCCGTGCAGGCCTCGGCGTATCGGTGCTGGCGCTCGAGGAGCGTGCCTTGCGTTAAATGGCGAACGGCGTCGCCAGGCGCCCGCTCGACGCACGCCTCGGCGAGCCGGCGTTCGCGTTCGGCCTCCTGCGTCTGGCCCAGTCCGTCGAGGCAATCAGCGAGCCGACGGCGGGCGTCGGCTTCGAGCGCCGCGAAGTCCAACTTGTGCCGGCCTCTGGCCCAATCCAGGCTGGCCAGCTTCGCGCGGCAATGCGCCGCGGCCTCCGCGTGCCGGCCCTGGGGCAAGTAGATTCCAATCAGCGCGCCCCGCACAAAGAGCTTGTCCGTGGGGCCGATTAGCGAGGGAGTGGCCGTCACGAACTCCAGGTAGCGCCTCAGCCGCTCCGGATCACCCCGCTTGAATTTCTTGACCGCCCAGTGCGGCAGGATAAGGAAATAAAGCCGATGCCAAAGAAAGATCAACAAGAGGGCGACCAGGAAAACAACCACGGTCAGCAGGATGACCACGACACGCGTGCCGAACCACGATAACAGCGTTCGAATCATAAACCAGACCCGACTCCAGCGTCTCATTCAGCGAAGCGTCGCCCGCAACGCCCCCGCCCTGCTCTATATATATATAATATGTGAAGAGTTTTTCGAAATCGATCAATCCGCGTCCAAAAAAATGCAAACACCCAATCGATATGTTTTCCACATAACAGGATACGCGTATAGCTGATTTCTTTGTTAATTGAGCACATACAGCCCTTTCTCCTCGGTTTATTGTTGGGAATGCCCGGAAATCGGCGCCGGAGGGGCCTTCCTCCCCGTCCATGGCCGAGGTGTCGCCGCAGCCCGCGTTCGGGGGATGGCAAACAGGCGCCGCGCCCCGCCCACCGCCCTCCTCCCTCCGTCAGAGAGATTCCCCCGCACCCGGCGGTGGGGCTGGTGCGGACCGGGGAGCTGCACGTAGTCCATCCCGCGTCCGGCGCCCGTCTCCAATCCCCGTCCATCAATCCAAAATCCAAAATCCAAAATCTAAAATCCAAATTGATTTGGCTTCGTTTTCCGAATTCCAGCCACGTTGTCAAGTGCCCGTTTGCTTCCGATTCGCGACCGACTCCTGTTCCTGAAAACAACTTATGCATTTCCAGCCACCTGAACCAAAATGGGTTCGTTCGGCGCATTTTGGCTTCGTCGCTGTCAAGTCGTCCCGCCGATGAAACGCGATCGCACGCCGCCGGTTGGATCCCCCGATTCGATTCATTGGGTAATCCGCTCACCCCCAAAGCGCCCACCGAGACCGGCGCACCGCCTCCGAATCCGTTTCGCCCAGGGGTCCGCAACCCAATCCAAAATCCAAAATCCAAAATCTAAAATGAGTAGGTCTCGCATGCGTTAAATAAGTAGAAGTGAATGAGACGAAATGAGACTCCTGGGGCCGAAAACAGTCTTATTCTGATCGCCGTTTTGAACCCCAGCGATGTCCGCCCAGACCGCCTTCCCGCAGCACGCAAAAGCAGAAAGGCGAAGAAGATAACGCCACCAGTCCCCAACGGCGATGAGTCGGCTCACCGGATAAAAACAACCGTCGCCAAGGCCCGCGCCTGTCCCACGCTCGCGAAAGCTCAAAACTCGAGGCCAATTCATGGTGCTTGTCCGGCCTGAAAGACCACAACAAAACCGCCCAACGGCAACGCCTTGGGTTTCCAGTGCAACGCCTTGGGCCCCCGATGCAGTCTTCCGCCTGACGATTCCCAAGCCGCCTCCTCCCAACCACTCACGGTCGGTCATCCACACGTCGGCAAGCTCCGCGACCCCTTCCAGCTCGGCCCCGCGACCGCGACGCCACGCACTTCCTCTCTATGTATTAATATGCGCAGATTTTTCCGCCAGACAGATTAGCCGCGGAAAGTGCTCAAGTCTCGTATAAGCGCAAATACAAGCGATAAAAGCAATTAACCACCATTTTTATTTTGTAAAGTTGAGACCGTTCAATATGAATTGAAAACCGCCAAGACCACCGGCCCACCACGGCCTCCAGTTCTTCGAATTTCGGATTTCGAACTCTCGCGCCGGCGCATCCGCAGGGCCAGGAACCCGAGCGACAGCTTGGATCAGCACATGATGTAGCGAAGCTGGTTGTCTTGGCCGAAACGGCGAAGCGCCCGGCCTCCGGTAAGCTTGTCGAACCGCCGTGCCGCCCACACTAACCCGAAGCGCCAGCGAGGAAGCGCACGCGCGTGAATCTCGCAAGGTCGAGGGTCCCGCCGAGCCGCGGATCTCCCTCCTAGACATGATGTGCAAACTCCCCGATCCGGTTGCCAGAAGAAACAAGAATTCGTCTTTTTCGAGCCTGGCCATACCGAACCAAGCCAACCTCGAGCTTGCCGCACCCGACGAAAGCGTCCCAGACCAGTTGGCCCAGGGCCAATCCGCCCGATCCGTTCAAATCCCAAACGCGGCGCACGCGAATCTCTCAAGGCGCGTTGTCGGGCGCGGTCTCCCGACCCCGCCCGCACCAAACTCTGCGAGCCCCGAATGGGGCGATATCATATAGCCTGGCGTTTCAACGCCAGGGGCCAATGTCAACGCCGTGGCACACGGTCCCCGACCAATCTCTTTGAGTCCCGACCGGGGCGATATCATATAGCCTGGCGTGTCAACGCCGGGGCCGAGCGCGTCCGTCCCAAAGAACTCCAGCCCCGACCGGGGCGATATCATACAGCATGGCGTGTCAGCGCCGGGGACCAATGCGTCCACGCAAACAACCCGAGCCCCGACCGGGGCGACATCACGTAGCTCGGCGTGTAAACGCCGTGGACCAACACCGCGGCGATATCATATAGCCTGGCGTGTCAACGCCGGGACAGCGACCAAATCAACCGTAGCCCCGACCGGGGCGACATCACGTAGCTCGGCGTGTAAACGCCGTGGACCAACACCGCGGCGATATCATATAGCCTGGCTTGTCAAGCCAGGGGCCAATGTCAAGGCCGGGTACAAGCGGGTCCGCCGCCACCAACTCAGACCCGCCCCAGGCAACCGCCGGCGAGATCATTCGAGCGTGTTCAACGGGTCGAGAACATGGAAGATCCAATTTCGTCTTGGAACAGAAGGGCGCCAAGGACGCGAAGAATGCACGAATACCGAGCCCGAGCGGTTGGCATCCCTCGCCTGCTTTCCAATTCTCTCCAACCTTCGCGACCTTCGCGATCTTCTGTTCAAGGCTTTCTCCCCCATGTTCGCGGTTTCCCCGCACCCGCTTACCGCTTTGTCCGTGCGGCTCTCTCCTCCCTATGTTACCCGGCTGCTCGCGCCGGCGAGAACGAGGCGCGACATTCCATCGACGAGCTTGATCTCGTGGAAGTTGAAGAGCAATCCCAGGGGTACTTCCGGCAGTCTCATGTAGCTTAGCAATTGTGCCTTGTGAATGGGGTGAACGTCTTGGACAGCCTTTAGCTCGACGAGCGGACAATCATCGACCAGCACATCAAATTTGAGCGGCTCTTCGAACTGCTCGTCCTTATAATTGATGACAACGATGCGCTGGCTGACAGCGGGAATGCCCCGCAGCGTGAGCTCACGGAGGAGGCACGGCGTTACATCTTCGCCACACAACCCATTTGTCGAAGGCCCTGCCGTCAATGGTCAGAATTCCTTCGCCGAAAATGCACGGAAAGCCCAAAAAACGGGAATTCTAGATATTTGTGGTTGTAAGCCCTTGACGAAATCTTTTGCGAGTGTATCATCCGAAATTAGAAGCTCAGAATGGCAATTGTATAAGGCTTGGATGTTTTTGAAAGTCGATCCGTGGCGCGCGGAGGTGCGCCGCAGGGTGCGGCTGGCTTGGCATGGAAGTCGTGGTTTGCCGCGGGGGCCTTGTATGCCCGAAGTCGTGGCGTCTTTAGCGAAACACATTGATCGCCCGCGTCGCTGTCGGAGCAGCCTGAGCGATTGAGTTTCGCTGTTTCGATTCAATCAATCGCGAAAGGACGCGCCCTCGCGGACGAGGGAGTTGCGCTCAGAACCTAAGTTGCTGGGATTTGGGTCTAGAGTGAGGTTGAGCCATGGCAAATGTGTTCACGCCTGATAATACCAAGCCGACCCCGCCGGTGCTGGGCAATACCGGCGAGGTTGGGGGCAATGGCAGTGCGCCGGTTACGCTCATGGGGCAGTGTTCGCAGGCTTCATCATGCGGGTCGAACGAGGGTTCGGGCTGCACGGCAGGCGGAGGAACTGCCGGCGCGGGAGATTGCGGCTGTGGCGGGGGCACTACTGCCGGCGGCGGCACCACGGGAGGCGGTACTGGTGGTACGGGAGGGGGCGGTGGGGGCGGAACGGCGGGGCGCGGCGGGGCGATTCCGCGGCTCATGCCGTACGGCGGACCGGGTGGCGGGGGCGTTTCACCCCGGATGGGGGGATCGCTGAATATTCAGTTGCAGCCGATGAATGGTCCGATCGGCCCCGCGCCGATGCCGGGGCCGATTGGGCAGGGAGGCGCCGGTTGCGGCTGTGGTGGCGGCCCGGGTGGCGGCGGCGGCTTGCCGGGCGGTGGAGGTGGCAATAGTCCGGTTGGAAGTGGGCCGAGTTGGACCCTGAGGGGTAACGGTGGCCCGGGCGGTGGCGTGGGTGGCACCATTTGGTCGCCGATGGACGGGCCGATCGGCCCGATCGGGAAGTCGGGCGGATCAGGCGGGGGAACTGTAACAGGAACGGGCCCCGGCGGAACGGGAACCACTTCGGCCAGCGGAAGCTGCGGAACATGTTCGGCTCCGGGCACCGGCGCCGGCGCAGGAACGGGCGGACCCCCGGGGGGCGGGACGTACTGGCCGCCGATCAACCAGGGCGCCGGTGGTGGCGGCCAGGGAGGTCTCACGCCCCCGATCGTGATGACACCGTTCGGCGGCGGCCAGGCTGCGCTTCAGCGGGCGGCGAGCATGCCGAGCGTTGGCCGCAGCGGCGCTTTGCCGCCGCTCACGTTCGCGGTGGGCGGTTGCAATTCGCTGGGCGGGTCGTGCGTGATTAATCCGGCCAATCCCAGTGTCGCGATGCAGATTTCGCCTCCGGCGGGGGACCTGTTTTACATCAGGCCGGTGTTTTCCTACTGCAGTTTGGATACCGGCACCGTCAACGAACTGGGCACGGGCTGGTTTCACACGTTCAAGCGCCAGGTCCAGGTGGCAACGCACACGTTGACCGTCGTCACCGGCAGTGGCCAGTCATTTACCTATGGTCGGACGCAGCTTGGGGGCTTTAATGCTCCTTCATCCAACACGATGAATTCGCTGCAAACACCGATGAGCGCGAGCACGGCAACCGAGACGCAACCGGATGGAACTCTTTATCAATACAGCACGTCGGGCGGCGGTTTGTCGTTGCAGTACATTCAGAACCCGGCTGGGGCCCGCTGGACGGTGACGTATGACGGCAGTGGACGTGTTAGCTTCGTGAAGGATCCGATCGGACGATTGACGACGTTTTCGTACAACGCGACTTCGGGCAAGATCAGCAGCGTTCAAGACCCGTTTGGGAGGCTGTCGACGATCACGGTCGATAGCTCGGGCAACTTGGTGCAGTTGCTCAGCCCCGAGCTGTGCCTCTCGAGCATGGTTTACGATACGAGCCACCGTATGATTGCATGGATTAACCCGCTCGGTGACACTACGAGCTATTCGTATACTGCCACCCAAGTTGGCGTGACTTCGCCGCTCGGGGCGGAAACCACGGTACTCAACATGGCCGTGGGGGTCGGAGGAGGCGGCATCACTAACGCGCTCGGGAATGTGACAACGGTCGGCTTTAATTCGAGCGGCAACTTGATCGGGGCGACAGACGCGCTGGGGAACATCACGAGCTACAACTGGAATACAAACGGGCAACTGCTCTTCATCGGCGACGGCCTGGGCAACCTCACGAGCTTCAGCTACGCGCAGAACGCGACAAACAAGGTTTCGTACCTCACGTCGATCACGCAGCCGCAGGGCGGAGTTTTCACCTACGCGTACAACAGTAGCGGGCAGGTTTCGTCGATCACGGATCAGATGGGCAAGACGACGACGCTCACGTGGAACGCGTCGGGGTTGCGGAGTGCGGCGATCGATGCACTGGGCAACGCGACGTCGTATACTTATAACAGCATGGGCCAGCTCGTATCGGTTGAGAACCCGCTTGGGCAGGTGGTTACCCTCGTCTATAATTCGCTCGGCCAACAGGTTGCGCTGATCAATTCGCTGGGAAATGCGACGAGCTATACTTATAACTCGAATGGGATCTTGCAGACCGTGGAGAACCCGCTCGGGGCCATCGCAACTTACCTGAGCGACCAGGTCAATAGGTTGACGAACTACATCGATCCGGCTGGTAACAACACTACATATCAATATGATGCGAATAGTCGCTTGATCTCTGTGACCAACCCGCTGGGCGCAACCTGGTCGATGAGCTATGACCTGAGCGGGCGCTTGATTGCGCAGACGGACCCACTGGGCAACATCGTGAGCTACGGCTACGATGCGCTCGGGAACTTGATCAGCACGACCAACCCGTTGGGCAACATTTTCACAGCGGTCTACGACGCGACCAGCAAGCTCGTTGCCCGGGTCGACGGACTTGGCAATAGGAACTCATACGTATATGACGCGTCGAACAATCCGATTGCGCAGGTCGACCCGCTCGGTAATCGGACGACCGGAATTTTCGACAGTCAATACCGGCGCATCGCGAGCGTGGACCCGCTCTCGAATCGCAGCTCGTTCTCGTACAACGCGGCAAATCTGCCGACGGCGATCACGAACCCGTTGGGCAACGTCTGGACCACGAGCTATGACTCGTTGCAGCGCCGGATTTCGTCGACGGACCCGCTTGGTAACGTGCATTCGTATTCTTATGATAATTCCGGGAATCCGATCGCGATGACGAACCCGCTCGGGGCCGTCTGGACGACGACATACGATGGCGCTGGAAGGCCCAGCACCGGCGTTGATCCATTGGGGAACACCGCGAGCATTGGGTATGACGCAGCGAACAGGCCGGTCAGCCTCACGGATCCACTGGGCAACGTGAATTCGAGGGTTTATGACCAGGCTGGGCGCATCGTGGCCACTGTGAACCCCGTGGGCAACATCACCTCATTCGGATTCGACGCCGGGAGCCGGCTTCTGAGCAGAACAGATCCACTGGGCAACGTATGGACAACTGTGTTTGACCAGAGCAATCGGCTGGTGGCTTCGGTTGATCCGCTCGGCAACCGCTCGTCGCTGGGGTATGACCCGGCCAGCAGGCTTGTGAGCTCGACCAATCCTTTGGGATTTACGAGGACCAATGTGTTCGACGCAGCGAACCGGCTGGTGGCGACCGTCGATCCGCTCGGCAACGCTAGCAGCCTGGGATACGACGCGGCGAGCCGTTTGGTGAGTACAACAGATCCATTGGGGAACACATCATCGCGCGTATTTGATAATGCGGCCCGCATGATCGCAACCGTTGATGCACTTGGTAACCGAACGACCACGGGTTTTGACGCGGCGAGCAGACCAATCACCAGCACGAATGCCCTCGGATTTGTGTCGACGATGGTGTTTGACGCGGCAAACCGGCCCGTGGCCTCGATCGACGCGCTCGGCAATACGAGCACGACGGTATTTGACTCGGCGAGCCGTGCGGTGGCATCCATCGATCCGCTCTTTAACATAACAACAGTGCTGTATGACGTCTCCAATCGCCCAGTTTCGAGCGTCGATCCGCTGGGAAACGCGTTCTCCACGTTGTATGATGCTGCGGGGCGCGGCGTCGCCCAGGTCGATGCCCTCGGCTGCATAAAGACAAATGTCTATGACGATGCCAGCCGCGTCGCCGCGACCGTGGACGCGCTTGGGAACCGCACGAGCTTCGGATTTGATGCGGCGAGCAGACCCGTGAGCACCACCAACGCGTTGGGCTTTGTCTCCTCAACGGTCTTCGACGCGGCTAGCAGGCCAGTTGCTTCCATCGATGCCCTCGGCAATGCCACCACGACGGTTCTTGACTCGGCGGGCCGTAGAATCGCGACCATAGATCCAAATAATAACAGGGCAACAGTCGTATATGATATGGCGAATCGGCCGGTGCGCGCATTGACCCGCTCGGAAACATTTTCTCTACAGTGTATGACCCTGCGGGCAGGAGGATAGCCCAGATCGACGCGCTCGGCAACATAAACACGACGGTGTACGATGACGCGAGCCGCGTGGCCGCGACGGTGGACGCGATTGGGGACCGCACCAGCTTCGGATTTGACGCGGCCGGTCGGCCAGTGAGTACGACGAACGCTCTCGGATTTACTTCTTCGACAATATTCGATGCTGCGAATAGGGCCATTGCGTCAATCGACCCTTTCGGCAACGCGACGACCAGGGTGTTCGACGCGGCGAGCAGGGTTGTTGCACGGTTAAACCCCCTCGGCAACGCGGTCAGCAGCGTATATGACACTGCGAGCAGATTGATCGCTACTGTGGATCCGCTCGGAAATCGGCTCTCGGTTTCGTATGACGCCGATAACCGCCGGGTGTCGGTGACGGACGCATTAGGCAACGTGGCCACGACGATCTACGATTCAGATGGGAGAACTATAGCCAGCCTCAACGCGAATGGATTTGCAACCACGCACGTGTACGATGCTGTTGGCCAGCGCCTGGCGGTCATCGATGCAAATGGCAATCGCACGAGCTTCACGTGGGACGCGAACGGAAGGCATATCGGCACCGCCGACGCTCTCGGCAACTTGATGACCTACCAATACGACGCCGCGAGTAGGCGAGTTCTCCGGATCGATGGACGGGGGCTGTTGACGAGTTACGTATATGACGTAGCGAGCCGCCTCGTGGCCCAGCAATACCAGGGTGGTACGGCGGCGACGTTTACCTACGACGCCAATAGCCGGCGCACGGTCTTGAGCGACTGGACGGGTCTGTATACGTCCAGCTACGATCGGGATGGACGCGTAAGCTCAGTCGTTAATCCGGCTGGAATCGCGATCACGTACGCCTATGACGCAGTCGGGCAACGGGCGACGATGGCGCAGCCGACCGGAACATTCACCTACGTCTACGACCCTGCCGGCCGGATCAGGAGCTTGACGAATCCCGAGGGGCAGGTCGCGACGTGGTCCCACGATTCAGCGAGCCGGGTGACGCAACAACTTCTGGCCAACGGCGTGACGGTATCGAACATTTATGACAACTCTGACCGACTGTTGTTGCTCGCGAATCTCGGTTCGGGCGGCACAACGCTCTCGAGCTTCGCTTACACTATAGCGTAAGCGTTCGAGAGTACCCAGGCTTCCAGGGGGTGATAGCCTGCGAAGGTGACCACTACGTCCCTTCTCAGGAGACCCCGAATGCCAAGAACCGCTTCTCTCACCCGTCGGGCCATCTGGCGTTCTCGCGTCAGCCGGCAGTCACTCAGCGGACTGTCAATCGCGCAGTCTCTCGCCGAGAACCGTGCTCCGTCTCGGCGTTCTATCGATGGAAAGGTCGCTTCGAGCTCGTGCAGAGTCCAGACCCATGCCCAACGCTACCGGCTCCGTCGACTTTCTTGCCTGTCACTGTGCGTCTCGTCGAGGGTAATGACTACCAACCCACCCCGATCGAAGCCGACCTTCCCAATGGAATTCGCCTTCGTATTCCCACAACAAGCCCCCGCCTGGCCTGCCGGATCATTCGGACTATCGCAGCAGCCAAGACCGAGTCAGGAGGCTCTCAATGATCAGCCTCCCTCATGCCGTCCGCGTGTTTCTTCACACACCAGCAACCGATCTTCGCAAAGGCTTCGACGCACTCTCCGGCCTGGTGACCACCGCCTTTGCTCAAGACCCAACGTCCGGCCACCTGTTCTTGTTCGTCAATCGACGCCGCGATCGCCTCAAGATTCTCTACTGGGATCGCGATGGTCTGGCGATTTGGTACAAGCGACTTGAGAAAGGCTCGTTCCAGCTTCCCGCGGTCGCGCACGGTGCCATATCGGTGGAAATGAGCCCGACCCAATTGACGCTGATTCTCTCCGGCATTGACCTCAGATCGGCCCGCCAACGCAGGCGATACCAGCCTCCGACGCCCCATGCCGGAAAATCGGTTGGTTCCCTCTTGTAACGTCGTATGTTGGCGCTATAATCTCTGCCATGATCACTCTCGAGTCATGGCCGACTGATCCGCAGCAATGTCACGACCTGCTGAGCCGCCTCGCTCAGCAGGTCGAAGACCTCCAAGCCGCACTCGACGAAGCCGCGAAGTTGCACGACGATACCGTCCAAGAACACGATCAACTCGTCCAAGAATTACGCCAGCAGATCGAGCTCTATCGCCGCTACGTCTTCGGCCCGCGACGGGAACGGTACGTGGATGCTCCGGGACAAGGCCGGTTATTCGACGCCGAGGCAATCGAAGGTGTTGCCTTGCCGCCCGAGCCGCCAGTTCCTGAGCCCAAAATGCCGGCGAGACGGCGGCAGTCGCGCAAGCCCGATTACGATCGGCTGCCACAGGTCCGCATCGAGCATGATCTGCCAGAGGCCGACAAGGTCTGTGATCAGTGCGGAGCAGCGAAGACGTGCATCGGCGAGGACGAGGCACGCGTGCTCCAGTTCGTCCCGGCGCGTTTCGAGCTTCACGTACATGTGTTACCCAAGTATGCCTGCTCAGGCTGTCGAGACAGTGTCGTGTCTCCCGAAGCGCTTCAGCGTCCCGTGAGCGGCTGCATTGCGGGAGCGGGCGTGCTCGCTGAGGTGGTCGTATCCAAGTTCGCGGAGCATCAGCCGCTCTATCGCTTCGAGGACGTCTCGACTCGTTACGGCCTCTATCTGCCGCGGAGCACACTGTGTGACTGGGTCCGCTATGTTGCTGACTTGGTCAGACCGCTGTATCAGCTCCAAAAGGAATTGGTACTGACGGCGATGGTGATCTGGACTGATGACACGTTTGTGACGGTCTTGCACGACGATGAACCTCGAAGCCGCAAGGGGCGGTTTTGGGTTTACATTGGTCCGAGCTCGTTGCCCTATGACGTGTACGACTTCACAGAGGATCGCAAGCGTGAGGGTCCGTCTCGGTTTCTGGAGGGATTTGCTGGCTATCTGCAGGCCGATGCCTTCAGCGGGTATGACGCAATTTACGTGGGCTCTGGTGGTCAGATTCTCGAAGTGGCCTGCTGGGCACATGCGCGTCGCAAGTTCTACGAGGCGAGATCGTCGTCACCCGCTGAGGCCTCGTTGATCATCCAGATGATTCTTCGGCTCTATGAAATCGAGGATCGGGCTCGCCCGCTCGACAATGATGCGCGACGCGTGCTGCGTCAAACGGAAGCGGTACCGATCCTGGATCGGATAAATGACGAATTGAATCGGCTGTCAGTGAAGCTCTTGCCGAAGTCGGCGTTAGCGCAGGCGGTGACCTATGCGTTGAATCAATGGCGGGCGCTGTGCCGATACACAGAGGACGGGCGACTGACGATCGACAACAACACGTCGGAGCGACGTGTACGAGACCAAGCGATCGGTCGGAAGAACTGGATGTTCCTGGGGAGTGTTGAGGCGGGGCCGCGTGCGGCGATGCTGTCCACGATCATTGCGGGGGCGAAGCGGCATCGCATTGAGCCTTGGGCGTACCTGCACGATGTGATTCTGCAGCTCTCGGTGGAGGTGAGTCCGGAGTCACTGGCGAAGTTGCTTCCGGACCGGTGGGCGGCGGCGCACCCTGAGCATGTGCTGAACCACCGTCTTGAAGAGTCTCGAGAGAAGGCGCGGCGCCGGGATCAACGCCGCGCGAGCCGACGCCAGTCGAACTGACGCACGGCGGGGCGATGTTGCCTGAGAGGCCAAGTAGCTGCTAGCACCTCGTGGGCGCGCGGACTACGGCGTGCATGTGCGGCGAACTCGGACGCTTGCTGCGAGAACGAGCAGAGCCCGGCAAGTCGACGGCGGGCGGGCGGGTCCATGCGGCGCGAGCTGGCATTGGTGAGAGTCCTCGGTTGGCTGAGGATGCGGGCGACCGGCGTTGCGGTGCGCGCCCCTGGTGATCTCGAACGCTTACCTTATAGCAGCATAGCCGCAACCAAAGGATTCACTGGGCTCGAGCGGCGTCTCGCCGCGTGAGGGACGTCCTGACCCGGAGCCCGCGGCATCGTGCCGCGGAGGTTTGACGCATTGGTGCCAATCCCGGAGCTGCGGCCTAGGCCAGCTTCGCGATGTGGGGAGCAAGGCCGGGCACTCGGGCTCGGCCTTGGCTCCGGTCTTGGCCCCTGGGTCGGCGCTCGGGGTGCTCCTCAGCAGAGCCCTATCCTCCGTCCAGGCCAATGGCGATTGTCGCTGCGCCTTGGCTCGGCGCCAATCGCCCGTTGAAGTTGTCTCGCTTGGGCAAACCCGGTCGCGTCCCGCGATGCGTAGCTGCCGGGCTCATCTCCGGCGCCTGCCCACTTGGTTTTTGGCCCAGACCAAGTAAAACGGTGTTGCCCCTCGCTGGGATCACGGACACTGGCCCAGCCTGCGAGGGCTAGCCATACCAGCAGCAAGGAACAACACCGTGAACTCATTTGTCGCCAAGCATCGATCGGAAATCAACGGGGTTCTCGAATGTTTTGACCGCGTGATCTTGCGCGGCCATCTTCCCATCGCCGGCGTGGGATACTTTGCGACCTGGCTCTTCTCCAAGCAGATCGCTCTCAATATGAGGGAGCTCTCGGACGGTTGGTGGAACTTCAAGCACGCCGCACCGTGGTTTGCCGAGACCTTAAAGGCACACGCTCGCGAATTGGCTGAGAAGGCGGGCCGCACCTACCGTCATCTATCGCGGCCGGAGCCGATGGAGGAGAACGCTCGCCAACTGGCCCAGCGAGACGGCATCACCGAGGGCCTCGTATGCGTCTATGGGGCGATGGAAACCTGCCGTACTTTCCGCGTGCACTATAGCGACGACGGTCCCAAGGTACGTTCGGACCAACGCGTCTGTTTGGTCATCTACTTCTACTGGATAGACCGCGAATTTGGCTTGATGCACGTGAAGCTCCAAACTTGGTTTCCCTTCACGGTGCAAGTATATGTCAACGGCCACGAATGGCTGGCGCGGAAGCTCACCGCTCGCGGGATCGCCTTCGAGAAACACGACAACGCGTTCGTGGAACTGGCTGATGTCGAGAAGGCCAACGAGCTGCGCACGGAGCTTCTGGCGGCGCGATTGGCCTAGACTGCTCGATCGCCTGGCCGGCCGGGTCAATCCCCTGCTCAAGGACTGGCTAGCCGGGCAAAACTACTACTGGGTGATCGACCAGGCCGAGTTCTCAACGGATGTGCTTTTTGCCAACAAGACGGCGCTGTCATCATTGCGCCGTGGTCTGTACGAGCACGCAGTTCATTGTTTTGGCGCAGGATCAGATGATGACGTTTTTGGGACGGAAGTACCGTGCGACGTTCAAGGGGGAAGTCCGAACGCACTGGCGGCGACGCGAGCCGGGTGCGGCCGTCAAGCATTGGGTCAAGAGCAACGCCATCAAGATGTACGACAAGTCGGGCCGGGTGTTGCGGATCGAGACAGTGATCAACGATCCCAAAGAATTCTTCGTGCACCGACCCCGGCTCAAGAATGATGGAAGCAAGGTCGTCGGTTGGTTTGAGATGAATAAGGGTGTGGCCAATATGTACCGGTACGCGCAGGTTAGCCAGCGGGCTAACGATCGTTATCTGGAGGGGCTCGCGGTCGTAAATGACGTGGGCGTCGGCCAGAGGGAATTAGACTCGAGATGCGCGCCGGTATCTTTTCAAGGGCGGAAACGTCGCGGCTTGCAGCCGCTTTCACGCGACGATCAGGCCCTGTTTCAAGCCGTGCTGCGTGGTGAACACGCCGTGCGCAGGCTTCCGCAGCGGTGAGGTGGCCGAACGGTTGTACGGTTCCAGACCAAAAGATGAAGTGGAACGGCGCAGGCGGTCCGGGCGGGTGAGTCGCCGGATCAGCCTGCTGCGTGCCCACGGCTTGGTTGCGAAATATCCGCGCTCGAGGCGTTACCGCGTGACGCGCGCCGGTCAGCGATTCATGAGCATGGCAATTGATGTTCGCGCTAAGCTGTTTGCGCAGGAGTTTGGTCGAGCGGAATAGTACATCTCGTCACCCTCGCGCAAATGATTTTGCGCACCACCGTTGCTCTCGCGCTACCGGTGCGCACCAATGATTTGCGCGCCGAACGCTCATCTGAACACCGTATCATTGTACGATCCGGTGGGCAATCGAACGCGGGTCGTGGAGGCGGATGGGTCCGTCGTGACATGGTCCTATGACCCGACGTACCAGTTGACGAACGAGCAGCGAAGTGGATCGACTAGTTATAAAATTACGTATGCCTATGATGGCGTGGGAAATCGTACGCTGTTGGACAACAGTGGTTCACCAATCACGTATAGGTACAATGCGGCGAACGAGCTTGCCACGAGCCAGACGAACACCGGCGGGGTAACGACATATGCGTTCGATGGCGACGGTAATCTGCTGAAAACGCTGGCGCCGGGCGCTCAATTGACCACGAACACATGGGACGGGGAGAACCGGCTGACCAACGTGGCGCTGCCATCCGGCATCGTAGATACTTTCACCTACAACGGCGACGGCCAGCGAGTTCAGAAGGAGGACTCGACGGGCACTACCAATCACATTTGGGATGGTCAGAACATCTTGCTCGAAACCAATGGTGGGGATCTCACTCAGGCAGTGTACACACTGGAGCCCGCGCGCCACGGGAACCTGATCTCGCAGGTGCGCAGCGGTGTGACCTCTTTCTACCTGTTCGACGCGCTGGGCTCGGCGAGACAACTAGCTAGTGGCGGAGGATCGACAACTGACAGCTACGCTTGCGATTCGTACGGAAACAGCGTCCAACTTAGCGGCTCGACGCCGAACCCCTTCCGTTACTTGGGCCGACTTGGATATTACTTCGACATCGATACCGCGCTTTTTGACATTCGAACAATGGCCTACGATTCTCAACTGGGTCGGTTTGTTCTGAGAGACCTGAGTCCGACTATCCATAGCAACGCATATCTGTATTCGGGTAATAATCCCGTCAATCGAGCAAGCGCCTCCGGGCGAAGGAAGTCTGGCAAGGACAAGCACGTTCCGCCGGACAATCCGTGTTTCGACTGTGCTGTCGCTGCCGTAACGACCTCACCATACGTCCCGGACGTGGCTCCCGGAACCTGCAACGTCAGCCTCTGCTGTCGCGGGCTCTGCGGCAGTTGGCTACTAAGCTCGTGGGGCTACAAGCATTGCTTCATCTTGGTGACAACTGACAACTTAGCGCAAATCTACTATAGCGGGCAACCGGGTCGCAAGGCTAAGAACTGCAAGGAAGCACTTGTCGTCCATTCAGGCGGATACGGCACGGGCGCGGAATGTTTCCTTCGGGGGACGGAATGTTATGACATGGGTGCCCACGACTGCGCGGGGCCCGATTCGGTTCTTAACTGCCTGCAGGAAATCGCGAACTGGTTCAACACAGAGCTTTTGTGCTACGACGCGAGGAATTGTCCGAACTCTAACACCGTGGCATTCACGCTTGCCGCAAAGTGCACCAAGCGTCCTCCGCCGCCCGATCCGCCCACACGAGACCCAACTGTGCCTCAGGGCGATTGCATTAGTTCAGCACCGTGTTATGGCATCCGGCACTTGCCGCCTGGGTCGGGGACGCCCGTGCGCTTCCCTGCGCCGCCAAATCCCGTACCGTACGTTTGAGGTAAACATTCGCTCGGACGCACACACATTAGAAGCGTCCCTGGAAGCTGTTATTGATTTGTATTTAGCTTTTCGCCCATTCTAAGGCCCGAACACTGAACGGAGGTGGTATCAAAACCGCGTTTCGGATGGCGAATGGGATTTGTGTCGTGCCTGTTCGAGTTTGGTGCGCGAGGGTGCGCCGCAAGTTAGAAGGCCTTCGCGATCTTCAGGGGAGCGCTTTCAAGCGCATTGCGCACGACCGCCAGGCCTGAGTTCAGTTTCTCAACGATCGAGATCTCGAAGCGTCGTCAGCGATTCTCGAGGCAAACACACTTCGACGATTCCAGAAAGTGCCGACGGCACGAGTTATAACTGCGCCAGGAAGAGCAATGTACCGAGGATGCACGCAACCGCGGGCACGCTGAGAAATCCTTTGGCCTTGAGGACCAGAAGGACAAACAGGCAGGAGCGAGCGCAGATCCCGCAATTGACGAAGAGGCTACAGATGGCAGAATTGAGATCGTGCTAGTTGATCAGGGCTACACCGGCGAAAAAGGAGTACTACGCTCCAAGCAACAGGGAATCGCGTTGGAAGTCTTCGAGCATGCGGAGGCCGACAGCAGTTTTTTTCGCTGCTGAGACGTCGGGTCGTTGGGCGAGCGTCCGGCTGGCTCGGCCGATTTTGGCGATTGGCGCGCGACTACGAGCGTTCGACGATAGGTCTTAGGCATTCGCTCGCTGCCGCGGCGAATCTCCCGGCACGCGCTGGACCCGATAGTGTAGAATGGGTCGGAGGGTGACAGAGGATTCGCCAACGGTAGCGATCCGTGCTAATTGTCGCGACCGTGTGGCATCGGAACCAGGCATTGGTGGGACGCCCGCAGCGGGAAGGGGAACCGAACATAATTCTGTTCCAGGGCTCGGCCGTTTCTCGACTGCTGGGCTCTGCATTGCTGTCGCTTGTTTCCAGCACCAGATACCGCAGTCGTGGACGGCAATCTGCCATTTGAACGCGTTGCTTCGGGACCCGGCAAATGCGGCGTCAATTTCGACTGAGGACTATGCTCGTTGTCGTGCTGGCTGTCGCCGTTGCGCTGGCGATCGCCAGGTACTGGTGGCGACTCGACTCATTTAGTAGGGCGTTTCTGCCAGGTGCGTTACTCTCTTTGGCCATTCTTCCGGGATGCTTCCTGCTACCGTTTCTCGCGTTCGCGCTCATGGCGTGGATTGAATTCCGCGGTAAGCAGGACTCCGATGGGGAGCAGTGACACCCCGGGGCGTCCATCAACAAGGGAAGCGGGGTCAGGTACGATTTTGGTAAAATACGTAATCGATTGCATGGCCAAGTATTCCGAAACGCTGACCGAGCAAGTCACGACGCCCCGGAACGGCGGCGTTAAAGACGCCGAGCTCACGGGGCATGCCGGTTCACCCGGGCGCGGTGCGTTTATTATCCTCTTCCTGAAAGTGGAAGGCGGCCGGATCGCGGCAGCGAAGTATCACACAGTTGGGTGCGGGCCGACGATCGCGAGCGGGTCGATCCTGACGGAGATTATCCAAGGGCGCACGATCAAGGAATGCAGGAAGCTGACGGCACAAGACCTAATCGACGCCCTCGATGGCGTACCGCCGGATAAGTTGCATTGCCCGGCGCTGGCAATCGGTGCCCTCAAGGATGCGCTGGCGAAATGGCCCGATCCACAGATGGCCACAAAGTAACAAGGTTCGGAGAGAATCGGAGGTCCCAGGTACACCCAGTAGACGTGCGACGACCGGAGAGCTGAGGCAGCAGGGGAGGGCGGAGCCGTCCGCAGATGTCGCGGACGGACGCAGATGAAAACGATCGGGATACGGTCGAGGGCATCGATCGGTGATTCGGGGATGGATCGGGAACTGACAAGCATGGATAGACAATGGGTTTTGTTCCGTAAGGAACCAAGCGATGTCTAAGCGTGGGAAGGCACGTGGGCTGGACAGAAAGAAGGCGAAGGAGCTGGGTGCCCAAGTTCGAAATTCGAAGCTCGAAATTCGAAATGGACATGGCGCCGGCGGCGCGGCCTCTCGAGATGGGCTGCCGGCCGGGTATTGGGACGCTTGTGAGATTGCGCGCGAGGGACGGCACGAGGACGCTCGGGCTGCCTATCTCCGGCTCGCGCGGGGTTTCTCGAAGAATACGAACCCGCGGCTTCGGGCGCTCGTTCAGAATGATCTCGCGGTGCTCGCCGCGATGGAGGGGAAGTTTGAGGAGGCTTGCGAGGGGTGGCGGGCGGTGGTCGAAGGTGACCTCGGGTGCCTGCCGGCGAGATTAAATCTCGCGCTGGTCGAGGCCGAAATGAGCTGGGCGCGAACGGAAAGCTCGAAATCCGAAACTCGAAATTCGAAAGAGGAGGACGGCGGGAGGGAGCCAACGCCGGGCGCGACCGAGCTCGACCATGCTACCGGGCCGATCGAGGGGTCTTCTTCAGAGCTCACGGCGGATGAACCGGAAACGGAGGCCCGAGAGCCCAGCGTCGATGACGGCCGCTCACTCCGCGCGTATACAGCGCCTCGCGTCGCGGTTCTCAGCTTCTTGTTCAACTGGCCGTCGACCGGCGGCGGGAACATGCATACCGCCGGGCTGGTCGATTTTCTGGGCCGCGATGAGTTCGAGGTGCGGCACTTTTATGCGCGGTATCCGGCTTGGGGGATTGGGCGGGTCGAGGGTGAAGGGCACCCCGGGGCAGCGGATGGGGAGACCTTCGGTCCCGAACACGGCGGGGTCAGAGACCCGCGCCGAACACCGGGCCTGGTCGCCAGCGAGGCGATCGAATTCGCCGACAACGAATGGAACGTGCGGACGATTCGCGAGCGCTTTCGCGCCGCGGTCGATTCGTTCTCGCCCGATTATGTCGTCATTTCCGACGCGTGGAACATGAAGCCGCATTTGGCTGACGCCATGCGCGGGTACGCGACCATCTTGCTGATGCAGGCACAGGAGTGCTTGTGCCCGCTGAACAACTTAAGGTTAATCAAGCTCGAGCCGGTGAAGGCCGAGCAATGTCCGCGCAACCAGCTCGCCAGCCCCCACGTGTGCCACCAGTGCGTGGCTGAACGCGGCAATACCTCGGGCGCGCTGCATCAGGTCGAACGGGTTCTCGCCGGCGTCGGCACGGCTGAATATGACGGGTTGATGCGGCGGGCGTTTCTTGAGGCAGAGGCGGTGCTGGTGCTGAATCCGATTACAGCGGCCATGATGGAGCCTTTCGCCAAAAGAGTACGCATCGTGCCCTGGGGAATTGATCCGGCGCGATTCCCCTGGCCGGCGGGTTGCGAAGGGAATGCGGCAGGCAATGGCCCGGCCCCACAAACCGGCCGGCTTGCGCCTGGCGAACTTCCACTCTTGCGACCAGCCCTGCTCGCGGAAGACGCTGGCGAATCCAGTAGCACTCGAATTCTTCAGGATGGCACTGAGGCCGACGGCAGTGCGCAGGTGGAACTTTCGGTCTTCCCGGGAGAAACTGGCGAAGCCGGCGCCGCGCAGGTTGAACCCACAAAATCGGTCGTGACGCTCTTCATGGCCGCCGTCGCGGGCGAGCTTATCAAGGGACTGAACATCGCTCACGCGGCCTGCCGCATCCTGCGGGAAACACGCTCCGATTTCGAGTTTGTCATCACGAATGACCCGCCGGGACAACTCGATGAATTCTCCCGCTCCGTGGGCTGGTGCTCGCAGGCCGAATTGCCCAAGCATTATCGCGCCGCGGATATCTGCTTGGTACCAACCGTCGCCCAGGATGCCTTGAGCATCACGTCGGTCGAGGCGATGGCGGCTGGAAAACCCGTCGTTGCCAGCCGGATTGGGGGGTTGCCCTATACGGTCACCGACGGCCTCACGGGTCTGCTGTTTGAGCCGGGGAATCCGTTCGACCTCGCCGCGAAGATCAACCGGCTGCTGGATGATCCCGAGCTTCGCCACAGTATGGGGTTGGCTGGTCGAAAGCGGTTCGAAGAAGACTTCATGTGGCCGGATGTCATCAAGCGATACTGGCGGCCGCTGCTGCCGTGCCGAGCGAGCGTGCGGTAGGCGTGGCGTGGGCCTCGAGCGTGTCGCCGGGCCGAGTCGGCGGCGAGGAGTGGATTGGGTCGGGCCACGGATTGGGGCGGTTTGGACGGGACGGGAAGAACTCGGGTAGAAGGTGACGCTCCAATTCGATGTGCTGGTCGATGATTGTCTGCTCGTCGAGCTAAAGGCTGTCCAGGATGTTCACCCCATTCACAAGGCACAATTGCTGAGCTACATGAGACTGCTGGACGGGGGAGAGAGCCTTGAACATAAGGTCGCGAAGGCCGCGAAGATCGGAGGGAATCCGAAGGTAGGCGAGGGACGCCAACCGATCGGGCTCGGTATTTGTGCACGCTTCGCGTCCTTCGCGCCCTCCTGTTCCAGTTCTCAGGGATGCAGGTTTCATCAGTGGCTGTATCTGCGGCTGCTCTCCGTACTGACACGAACTCACTCAGATCTGTGGCCCAAGCAACTGGACACCGGCTATGGAAATCAAACGCGTCGCCATCATCTTCGACACCACCCTCCGCCCCGAAACCAGTGGCGTCTACTGCAAGCGCGCCCTCGAGCGCCACGTTCAAGTTCAACACTTTCAGCCCCACGAGCTCGACCAGGTGCCCACGACCGGCTTCGAGCTCTACTTGAATATCGATGACGGGCTGCGCTACCACCTTCCCCCTCATTGCCGGCCGAGTGCTTTCTGGGCGATTGACACTCACCTGGATTTTGACCGCTGCCGCGAGAAGGCGCCGCGGTTTGATGTCGTGTTTGCTGCGCAGCGCGACGGTGTCGAGCTGCTCCAGGGCATTGGAGTGCAGTCGGCTTCGTGGCTACCACTGGCTTGTGATCCTGACGTCCATCGCAAGCATGACGACGTTGCCAAGCAGTTCGACGTCGCGTTCGTGGGCAATGTATTTCCTGGCCCGCGTGCTGATTTGCTCGGGATAATTCAGCGGCGGTATCACAACTCGTTCGTCGGCCAGTGCTACTTCGAAGAGATGGCACGCACCTATTCGGCCGCCCGCATTGCGTTCAATCGCAGCATTCGGAATGACGTCAATATGCGCGTGTTCGAGGCGGTGGCCTGTGGGTCGATGCTCATGACCAATGACCTGGGCGAGAATGGGCTGGCAGAGCTGTTTCGTGACGGAGTGCACCTGGCAACCTATCGCGACGGCGATGACTTGCTCGACAAGCTCGCGTTTTATCTTGGGCGCGAGGAGCTGCGTGAGCGAGTTGCGGCGGCTGGGCGCGCCGAGGCGATTACCAAGCATACGTATGGGCACCGGATGGAGACGATCCTGCGGCGAGCGGAAGAATCGCTTTCGCGGACTGGGACTCGTGTAGGGTGGGTGGAGCGGAGCGGAACACACGCGGAGCCTGCGCAGGGCGTTGGCGGAGAGCGGGCGTTTTTGGGGTCGGATGGTGGGTTGCACCCACCCTACGGGGAGTCGGATGGTGGGACGACTGGAACTCGTGTAGGGTGGGTGGAGCGGAGCGGAACCCACGCGGAGCCGGCGGAGGCCGTTGGCGGAGAGAGCGCGGTTTTGGGACAAGATGGTGGGTTGCACCCACCCTACGGGGACGCATGTCCTGATCCGTTTTTCCCAGCACCCCCGTTCGGCGCGTGTCTCCCGACCCCGCCGTCCGCGGGACCGCAGGTCTCCCCGACTCCACACTCGAGTGCCTCCCCTGACCCCTTCTACTTTGGATACCCCCGCCCCGAGGTCGTGGTGCTCGTGCCCGAGGCTGCCCGGCGCGTGCTTGATATTGGGTGCGGCGCGGGGCGGCTTGGTGAGGCGATCAAGCAGCGGCAGGGGGCGAATGTCTCGGGCATTGAGCTTGATGGGCGTGCGGCCGCCTCGGCGCGAGAGCGGCTCGACCATGTTTGGGCGGGAGATATCGAGCAGCTCGACTTTGAGATTCCGGCCGGATCATTCGATGCGATCGTCTGCGCCGATGTGCTCGAGCACCTGCGCGAGCCGGCGCGCGTACTCAAGCAGATTCGCGATTGGCTCGAGCCTGGCGGGTGCATCGTCGCGAGCATTCCTAACGTGCGGCATCACAGCGTCATTCAATCGCTCTTGAGCGGCAATTGGACGTATGAATCAGCAGGGCTGCTTGATCGGACGCACCTGCGATTCTTTACCCGCCGCGAGATCGAGAAGCTGTTTCACCGCGCAGGATTCGCGATCGACGGCATGTGGTCCGTGAACCAGCCGGGAGACGATCCCTCGAAACGCAACGGATCGACGGGCACTGTTCACCTGGGCCAATTGCACATTAACGGGCTGCCCCCAAGCGACGTGGAAGAATTTTACACGTATCAGTTCCTCGTCCGCGCCCGGGCGTTGCAAACGCCGGATTACGGGCTGACCTCGATTGTGATCGTCACACACAACGAGATCTCCTATACTCGCCAATGCCTCGATAGCATCCGCCTGCTAACCGACGAGCCGTACGAGCTGATCGTCGTCGATAACGGGTCGACCGATGGCACGGTCGAATACCTGCGGGCGATGGCGGATGTGCGGCTGATTGAGAACGAGACCAACCGGGGCTTCCCGGCAGGGGCCAATCAGGGGATGGCCGTCGCCGCGGGCAAGCAGGTGCTCTTGCTGAATAATGACGTGGTCGTGACGACGGGGTGGCTCGGTGCATGCTACGGGTGCTTCGGGGTGGTGATTCAAAGGTTGGGCTGGTGGGGCCTCGGTCGAATTCTGTGAGTGGGCCGCAGCAGATCGATGTGGCGTACGAGAATTTGGCCGAGTTGGATGGTTTTGCTTGGGATTATGGGAAGGCGCAGAACGGAGTCAGTGTCGACGTGAACCGGCTGGTTGGGTTCTGTCTGTTAATCAAGCGGGAAGTGATTGACGCAATTGGGGTGCTTGATGAGCGGTTCGGCATCGGGTGCTATGACGATGATGATTTCTGTTTGCGGGCGGTTGCCGCGGGGTTTCGGGCAGTGATCGCGGGTGACGCGTTCGTGCACCATTTTGGGAGCCGGACGTTTGCTGGGAGTGGCGTCGATTTTGTTGCGCTGTTGCGCCAGAATTACGCTCGGTTCTTGGAGAAGTGGGGTGGGAACGGGAACGGTGCGGCGGCGGATGGGGCTTCGGCCAACGGCGATGGCCCTGACCCTCACCCGGCCCGCCACGGCGGATCTGCGACCCTCCTTCGCGGCGGGTCTGCGACGTTCGGCCACCCTATCCCGGCCAGCCGGGCGAGGGTTGAGATTGCGCCTCCGCGCGTGGGGCCGGGGCCATTTGCCGTGGATGTTGCGCCTGAGGGCGGGCTACGGCTGCGGCTGGATCTGGCGCGGCCGAAGATTTCGCTTTGCATGATCGTGCGCGACAACGCGCGGACGATTGCGCCCTGCCTCGCCAGCATCAGGCCGTGGGTTGACGAGATGATCGTTGTCGACACCGGCTCGGTCGACGAGACGCCGCGGATTGTTGAGTCGTTCGGCGCCAAGCTTTATCACTTTCCGTGGTGCGATGATTTCTCGGCGGCACGCAATGAATCGCTGCGGCACGCGACGGGCGACTGGCTGTTCTGGATGGATTCGGACGACACGATCCCGCCCGAGTGCGGGCGCGGGCTGCGGGAATTGGTCGAGAATCAGTATGACCCGAGCGTCATTGCGTATGTCATGCAGGTTCACTGCCTGGGCTCACTGGAGGAAGAGCAGGCCGGGATGGGCCTGGAGGCCGTTGATCACGTCAAGCTGTTTCGGAATCTGCCGGAATTGCGGTTCGATGGGCGGATGCACGAGCAGATTCTGACCGCGATCAACAGGATGGAGGAGCACGTCCGCATTCAGGCGACCAATCTGTACGTCGTTCATTCCGGGTCCGATCGAAGCCCCGCCGGGCAGGCGAAGAAGCTCGAGCGCGACATGCGGCTGCTCTTAATGGAGCTGGCCGAGCGGCCCGAACACACGTTTACGCTCTTTAACTTGGGGATGACACAGCTTCACCTCAGCCGTCCAGCCGATGCGGCTGACTATCTGCGCCGAAGTCTGCGCGCGGCCGATTCCCGTGACTCTCATGTGAAGAAGGCTTTTGCGCTCTTGGCATTAGCCGAGATGCAGCAACGGCGTTATGAGGAAGCGCTCGCGGCCTGCCGGCAGGGGCTCAAGTTGCAACCGCACGACGTGGAGCTTCGGTTCCGCGAAGCCGGTGCACTGAAGGAGCTGGGCCGTTTGGCTGAGGCACGCGACGCGTACATGGCCCTCATTGATGACCGGACGACCGGGGCGTTTCAGTTTTCGAGCGTCATGTTCGGCATGAAGGGCTGTTTGGCCCGCCAGAATCTTGGGGTGATCCTGAAGGCGATGGGTGATTTGGCCGGGGCCGAGCGGCAGTGGCGCGAAGTCGTTCGCGAGTTGCCGCGTTATCGCATGGGCTGGCGCGAGCTGGGCGAGACCTTGGTCCTGCTTCATCGCCTGGAGGATGCGGACCAATTGGCCGGCGAGCTGCTGACGAAACCGCATCTTCGCGTCGAAGGGTACCTGGTGAAGAGCCGGGTGGCGCTGGCCAAGGAGCAGCTCGCCGCGGCGCGCGCCGCGCTGGAAATGGCACTTGCGGAACATCCTGGCGACCTTGGGACGTTACGGGAGAGCAGCAATTTCTTCTTTCATCACGGAACGGACGAGGAAGCGGAAAAGGCGCTTCGGGCGTTGTTAGCGCGTGAGCCAGCCGACGCCGGGGCATACCACAGCCTGGGCGTGGTCTTGATGAGGAATCAGCGGCACGAGGAAGCGGTGGCTGTGTATCGGCAATCGCTGAGGTACCGCCCGAACTTCTGGCCGACTTTTTTCAATCTCAGCTACGCCCTCACCGATGGCGGCCGGCTGGCGGAGGCCAGGGCCGCGTGTGAGCAAGCAGCGCGGCTAGCCCCCAACGAACCAGGGCCGAGACGCGAGCTGACCCGGATCGCGCGCCTGGCCGCCGGCGGGCACGGGTCGTGAAGCTGAGCCTAGATGGCCCCCGCGACCTACGGCTACCTGAGCAGCACCAGCTACCGCGGTGGGAACTCTGCGGATTGGACCGACTCAGAATGGCTTTGGCGAGCCGCCAGCAGATACGAGGAACAGGATAGGCCACAGAGCGATCCCACCATCATTTCACATTCGGCTCCGCGCGGCATCTCGCATCGAATGATTGCCCCGTTACAATATACGCAGCGCACTTCCGGTTTTCGTCCCCGATATTCCGTTACGAATCGCATTCAACCTCGATTGATCAGATGGAACGTCCTGCGGGAGCGACACAGCATCCGGATCCATCTGCCGCGACCCATCGCGAGAATCGCAACCCCCATCCCGAAAAGTGGTCAACCACCGACCAGGCCGCGGGCTTGTTCTTGATTGCGCTGATCTACTCGCTTGTGCTCGGGTGGCTCGCGCTGGGACTCGCAGGCGCGGGGCATGGATCGGGATTCTTCCTTGCGGTCTCGATTCCCGGCTTCGTCCTCTGGCCGGCCGGTGCAGTGGCAATCGCCTTCGCACACCGGCCGATCGGCAAATGGGTCGGGCCGGCGATCTTGATCATGCAGTATCTACTCAGCCTGGACACGATGGCCATGACCAATCCCGCGGACCGCGCGGATCTGGCCATGACGTGCCACCACGATCCCGGGATCGTTCTCGCTCTCACAACGATCTTCCTGACCGGCCAGGCCGGCCTGTGGTTTGTGTATGTCGTCAAGAGGCGGCGAGCCCGCGGCGACTCGTCCAGTGGTCGCGTCACACTCGCCGGCTTGATGATGGCGATCGTGATCGCCGTACTGCTCCTGGCGATGGTGGTGATACCAGCGCGATGGGTGTTGACGAACGGTTTGTGAGAGTCCTTTTCTGCTCGATTGCCCCATCCACCATCGATCCGGTAAATAAGTCAGTCATCGGCAAGCATTCCAGTGTGTACCATCGCTGAGCCTCAGCTCCAAGAAAGGTGCCTCACTGATGTGCAAGAATCATTGGCCGTCATTGATCGGGACTCGGACTCCAAGGATCAGTTGCCTTTCGGCAATCGCGCTCGCGGCCATGCTGGCCGCCGCAGGTAAAGCCGCGGGCCAGCCGGGCGGACCTCCATCGCGGGCAGTACTGCACCGGCCCGACGGTGGGCAATCCGCCGGCGAGATCCGGCCTTCGACCAAATCGGGCGTTTTGTCCTGGAAGTCCGCGTCGGCCGAATCGCCCGTTGATCTCGTCTGGAACGAGGTCAGCTCGATCGAATGGCCGGCGGCGACACCGCAGCCCAATCGCACCGGCGATTTCACCTTCGAGTTAGCCGGCGGCGACCTGTTGTTCGGCTCGCTGCTGGCCCTGGACGACAAACAGGCCGAGCTGGAGATTCCGCAGTTGGGCGCATCCACGTTCAACGATCCAAACTCGAGCGCATCGACCGGTCGACCGGTGGGGGAGAGCTGGTTTATCTCGGTCCGAACGGCCTCCTCGGGTGGAAACAGGCTAAGTACCAGAACCGCTGGCGCGACGACTTCGGCCGCCCAGCGACAGACCACGAAGCTTCCGCGATCCGCGGTGACTTTGGCCTACCCGATCTCGCCAGCATCGAGTTCGGGATTTCCTGGCGGTCCAATCCCGATTTCGTATTCGCGCTGGGCGTCGATGACACGGAAAGCTCGGTCAAACACGCCTTCAGGATCGAGGCGTGGGGAGGTGACTTGATCGTCCAGCGCGAGCTCAAGACGACAGCCGACCTGTATATTATAGCGGAGCTCGGCCGCGGCCCCGGACGGGTTCATTTCCAGGCATACCTCGACCAAAAAAGAGAACAGATCGTGTTCTTTTCGGCAGACGGCAAGCGCTTGGCCACTCTCGCGGTCGCCGAGGGCCGCTCGCCCGCGCTGCCCGGACTCTTCCTGACAAACCGCCGCGGCGACGTTCGCCTCGACCGCCTGCGGATCGCCCGCTGGAACGGCAAGATTCCCTCCGAAGTACGCGCCAGCGAGCCGCGCATCCACCGCGTGGACGGCTCGATCGTCTACGGCCAGGTGATCAGATTCGACGCAGGCTCGAAGGCGTTTCTCCTCAAGACCGAGACCGGCGAGTTGAGAGTTCCCGCCGATCAGGTCTCGACCGCGTTCTTCCCCGATCCTGAGGATGCGATGCCGCGCTTGATCCGAGTCGTCTTTCAGGACGGCTCACGAATCAGCGGCGATCTGGTCAAGGCCGGCGACGGCATCCTGGAATTGAAGACACCGGGATTCAGCGAGCCCGTGCGACTCCCATTGGCCAGCCTGCGAGCCCTGGAGGTCCTCCGAAAAGCCGAATAATTGTGGCGAAAGCTCACCGCATCGGTTCGCGAGCAGCCTCAGATTGTCCTTGACACGGTCGATCCAGGTGATTTGGATAGATGAGGTAATATACGCTGACTTTAGGGGCATCGTATCGAGGTCTACCCGCGGGACCAATTGTGAATTGAGTAGGTTAGGCTTTAGCCTGACTCCCCTCGCCAGCACCGCCCGTCTCGCGCAGTTTGTTTCTGCGGTCGCACTGAGATCTCGTCGCTTCGGTCGTTTGCAATGAGAATTGATGTCGTTCTCGCCGAAGACGCCATGACTTTGGAGACGATCTGATGAACGAGATCGACGCGCTCAGAGAGGCGTGCGAGAAGATCGCTGCCGTCCTGACCGACCTGAATAAGAAGCTTGGAACCGCGGCCACAGCCACGGTAGAGAGCGCCTACGCGGCGCCACAAGACGTGCCCGCATGCGCGATCAAGTCGCTGCCCAAGCGGTTGCTCGTGAAGGCAGCAAATCACGCCGCGCGGATCAATCCCGTCAACTCGCCAATGCGCGCCCCGATGGCGGGCCAGGCGGGCATGGGCGTGCTCGAGCCCATGCAGATCGCGGTTCTCACCGCGAAGTACTGGGGCCCAACTCCCCGTCGACTGACGGTCAGCTTCATGGAAAGCACCCCGGCCGATTTGCGGAGCCGCATTCTCGAGCACATGAACGCGTGGACGCAGACCGCGTGCATCTCGTTCGTCGAGACAAGAGAGACAGGCGACGTTCGAATCTCGCGCGAGGGAGTCGGTTACTGGTCCTACCTCGGCACCGACATCCAACTGGTTCCCAAAGGTCAGCCCACCATGAACTTGCAGGAATTCTCGATGAGCATGCCCGAGTCAGAATACCGGCGCGTGGTCCGGCACGAGACCGGGCACACCCTGGGTTTCCCGCATGAGCACATGCGCAAAGGCCTGGTCGCCCGCATCGATCCCAAGAAGGCATATCCTTACTTTCTTGCCGATCAGGGGTGGGACAAAGCCGCTGTCGACACCCAGGTACTCACTCCGCTCGACGACGCGTCGCTCATGGGAACGCCCGAAGACCAGACGTCGATCATGTGCTACCAGTTGCCGGCATCGATTACCAAGGACGGCGAGCCGATCATCGGCGGGACGGACATCAACCCCACCGACTTTGCGTTCGCCGGCCGGATCTATCCCAGGACCGGGGCAACCGCCGGTGCGGCCGCCATCCCGACCAATCATGCGACGGGAGATTGGGACCCGTCGGAGGACGTTTGACAAAATGAAAATTCCGGCTACGGCCCCGGCGCGGCACAGGATTCTTGAACCCGTCTTCCGCAAGCTTCGAGTCTTCGCCCGGGACCCCGGCTTGACCGCCCGGTTCGAGACGGCCGTCGTCAACGAGACAATACTGAGCGTCCCCTGGGAGAAATTAGAGCCCGGCCCCTCGGGCGAGTACGTGTCGGTGCTCGACGTCGATGAGCAAGGCAGGCAATTGTACGATCCGCTCGACTTGGATCAGCCCGAGTTGCTGGCCCAGGACGGCAGGATCCCATCGGACGGCGATCCGCTGTTTCATCAGCAAATGGTCTACGCCGTTGCCATGCGCGCAATTCGCATCTTCGAGCTCGCGCTCGGCCGGCCCGTGCACTGGCGCAGCGCCAGTTCAAGGGAGATCCCCGCAAGGTCCAGTACGAAGCGCAGCTCAAGCTTCATCCCCACTTCAAGCAGGAGCCGGATGCCTACTACTCGAGTGACACCAGGTCCATCCGCTTCGGCTATTTTCTCGGTTCTGACCGAACGCCGTTTGAAGGCACGCAAGTCTACACTTGCTTGTCGCAAGACATCGTCACGCACGAGATGATGCACGCGGTGTTGTGGGGGATGAATTACCGGTTCCGCACGGCCTGGTACGACCTGAAGTGGCTCGGCTCCGTGCAGAGCGAAAACGCGATTCCCAAAGCGGGGACGAACCTGGTCGTTGTGGCACGCATGAACAAGGCGCTGCGCTTCCGCATCTTCGACTCCGACGGCAAGGTTGCCGTGGACACCGACGAACGGCGTGTGAAACGGCAAGCTCGGGCGATCGCCGAGCTCAATCGCCGGCTGGCGCGCTGGAAGCAGGCGCCGAACCCAACCGATTCCGAGACCGCCGAGATTCTCGAGCGAGTGACTTCGATCGTCGGCTACGACGTGAACGCGAGGGGCGATCCGGACGAGCTGGCCTTCCACGAGGCGTTCGCCGATCTGGTCGCGCTCTTGCTGCACTTCTGGGAGTCTGACGTACTGCGGCATCTCATCGCCGCTGCCCGCGGCCGGCTTGACGTGCCGGGCCCTCTCGGGGCAGTCGCCCTCCAGTTCGGGCAGGCCCTCGGACAGCCGGACGGTCTGCGCAATCCGTTCGGCAAGACAATCAATGGAGCCTGGACCCCGCGAGTGCCAGACCCGCAGGCGGCCCTCTCCGAGCGCGAGCCGCACGCCCGGGGCGACTTGCTCGTCGCGGCCGTCTTCGAGGCATTCCGCAAGATGTACGAGTCACAAGTCGCCGACCTACGGCGGATCGCCAGCCGGGGAACGGGCGAGCTGCCGTCCGGCAGCCTGCATCCCGACCTGGTAAATCGGCTCACACGCGCGGTTTCGCGGCTGGCCGGGGTTGTGCTCGATATGTGCATCCGTGCTCTCGACTACACGCCGCCGGTGGGCGTGACGTTCAGCGACTTCCTGAGGGCCGTGATCACCGCCGATCATGACGTCAACCCCGATGACCCCGGACGCTACCGGCAGGCTTTCATGCAGGCGTTTCGCGAGTTCGGGATTTGTCCCCAGGACGTCGGTACCGTCTCGGCGCGCACCCTGATCTGGCCGGGACCCGAGAATGACCAGGTCGCCCATGCCCTCGTTCCCTTCGTGCACAAGCTCTCGAAGCGACTCGCCTACTGGAACTTGCCTCCCTCCAGAAGTGAGCTCTGGTACGTTCTGGAAGAGACGAAGATCGAGCTGCATCGGTACCTGTCCGATCTCAAAATCCTGGGGCGGCTCGGTGTAATCGACTTTCGCAAGCCGTTCGAGGTGCAAGCCGTTCATCCCCGCCAGCGGGCCGGGGAGCCGGGCACTCTCCAGTCGCAGTGGGTAATCAAGCTGCTCCAGCCCCCCACTCCCCCGAACCAGTCGCCCGGGTTGAATCAGATCGGCTGCACGTTGCTCGTCGAAGCCGATTCCGGGCTGGTCCGCTACCAGATCGACAAGAAGCGCCCGCGCCGCCGCCGCGCCGGAAGGTTTCGGCGCCTGCCCCGACGCTCTCCGCTCCCAGCGGCGGCGCAGCCGCCGCCCTCGATGAGCGGCGGCTCCGCACATTCGCGTTCGATCCGACCATGGGCATCGCTTCCGAAACCGCCGTCATCAACGAAGTGGTGCTGCACGTGCCCTGGGAGCGAGACTCTTCCGGCCGCGATGCGCTCGGCCCCGGCCCGGTCGGCGAATACGTCGAAGTCGTGGACCGTGACCCAGCGAGCAATGCCTTCTATGCCCCGATTGATCTCAATGACCCGCGCTTGCTGGCCCAGCAGGGACTGGCCCCGTCCGAGTCGAACCCGCAATTTCACCAGCAGATGGTCTACGCGGTTTGCATGCGCACCATTCGCACATTCGAGCGGGCCCTGGGGCGGCTGGCATTGTGGTCGCCCCGCCCCGCGGTGCGCCTCGATGGACCGGGTGAAGAGTGGAGCAAGGAACAGTACGTGCAGCGCTTGAGGGTCTACCCGCACGCGCTGCGCGAGGCCAACGCCTACTACAGCCCGGCCAAGAAGGCCCTCCTGTTCGGCTACTTTCCCGATCCGGGGTTCCCGGGCCGGCCGCGCGACGGCGCCATGATGGTCTTCACCTGCCTGTCGCACGACATCATCGCTCACGAGACCACCCATGCTTTGCTCGACGGCATGCACCGCCGGTTCAACGAGCCCAGCAATCCCGACGTCCTCGCGTTTCACGAGGCCTTTGCTGATATCGTGGCCCTGTTTCAGCACTTTTCTCTGCCCGATGCTCTGCGGCACCAGGTGGCCCAGACCCGGGGCGACCTCGAGAGCCAGAACCGCCTGGGTGAGCTGGCGCAGCAGTTCGGTCAGGCTACGGGCAAGCGCGGTGCCCTGCACAGCGCCTTGGGCACGACCGATCCGATCACCGGCCAGTGGCAACGGGCCAAGCCCGATCCCGATGCATACCGAAGGCTCAAGGAGCCCCACGATCGCGGCGCTCTGCTGGTGGCCGCCGTCTTCGACGCGTTCCTCACGATCTACAAGGCGGCGGTGGCTGACCTGCTCCGGATCGCCAGCGAGGGAACCGGAGTCCTCCCGGCCGGACATTTGCATCCCGACCTGGTGAACCGGCTCTCCGACGAGGCCGCGCGATCGGCCGCGCACGTGCTAAACATGTGCATCCGCGCGCTCGACTATTGCCCGCCCGTCGACCTCACCTTCGGCGACTACCTCCGCGCAATCGTGACCGCCGACTTTGAATTCGACCCCGTGGACGAAACACACTGCCGCGTGGCCTTTGCCGAAGCTTTCCGCCGCCATGGCATCGTGCCGGAGGACGTGCGCACCTTGTCCGTTGACGGTCTTCTGTGGCGCACGAGCGTCGACGTCCCCGACGAAGACGAGAATGCCGTCCTGAGCGAGGTCCGGAAATGGGCCCCCGACATCGCCTCATGGAGCCTCACCAGGAGTCGCGAAAAGCTCTACGACCTGATGAAGAAGAAACGAGCCGCACTGCACAGCTACTTGCAAGCGCGGCTCAAGAAGCACGGGTCCGGTCTCAGCGGCATCAACTTTGACTTGCCGGTTGAGGTGCATTCCATTCGCCCGTCGTTTCGCACCGACTGGGAAGGCCGGCCGCGGTTTCAATGGGTGATCGAGCTGACCCAGCGCGACGGCAAGTTCACCGACCCCGAACGCTGGGTCGACCCCGACGGTGAGTCGGAATACTGGTTTCGCGGCGGCTGCACGCTCGTGGTGGACGCGGAAACCGGCAAGGTTCGCTATAGCATCAGAAAAACGCTCAACGACGCCCGGCGGCAGCGTCAGCGGCAATACCTGCTGGAAGACGGCAACGAAAGCCTGGCAGCCACCTACTTCGGCGGGGTCGCCCACGCACGAACTGAGCCGTTCGCCGTGCTGCACCGACTGTGACTCATCTCAATCGCATGGAGCCATTCGCATGAATACCGTTCGGGTGCGGATGTATCGTCAGGGGCTGGGTGATTGCTTCCTGCTGTCGTTCCCCCGGCCCGGCGGCGACCAATCCCACGTGCTCATCGACTGCGGCGTGCTGACCGGAACCGCTGACTCCGCCGCCCGCATGGACCGGGTGGCCGAATCGATCTTCTCAACCACCGGCGGCCGGCTCGACGCCCTGGTGGTCACCCACCAGCACTGGGACCATGTCTCGGGGTTCCTCCAGGCAGAGGACGTCTTCAACCGGATCGCTGTGGCCGAGGTCTGGCTGGCCTGGACTGAAGATCCCTCCGACGAGCTGGCCGGCGAGCTGGCCCATCGCCGGCGGAAGGCCGTCGCCGCCGTTGAAAGTGCCGCAATGCGACTCGCCGGCGCCGCCGAGTCCAGCGCAGCAGCACACCGTGCAAGCGCTGAACGGGCTGCTCGCGTTCCACGGCGAGCTGGGAGCAAACAGCCGGGCGACGACAGCAACGGCCTTCGCCTGGGTGAAATCGCGCCAGAACGCCCGCGTGCGGTACTTCACCCCCGGCTGCGATCCCGTGCAGGTGCCCGGTGTGGACAATGCGCAGCGTGTTCGTACTCGGTCCCCCGCGCGACGCGAAGCTTCTCCGGAAAAGTAACCCCAGCGCCCGGTCGAGCGAAGTCTACGAGCTTGCCGGCTTGAGCGGTGAAGACCTGGGATTCCTCGCCGCCCTCGACACCGCTCCCGACGGGGGCGGCTCCTCTGGAGCGCCGTTCGACCGGTGGTTCCGGATCTCCGACGCTGAAGCGTGGGAAAGCGACTTCTTCGGTGAGCACTATGGCTTTGAGGGCGAGGACGACCAGGGATGGCGACGCATCGAGCACGACTGGCTTGGAGTGGCCAGCCGGCTGGCGCTCCAGCTCGACTCGAACACCAACAACACGAGCCTCGCGCTTGCGTTTGAGCTTGACCCATCCGGCCGGGTGCTTCTGTTCCCCGGCGATGCCCAGGTAGGCAACTGGACGAGCTGGTCCGGACTGAAATGGAACGTCGCGACCGGATCGGCACCGCGAACGGTCACCACTGCCGATTTGCTCGCGCGCACGGTGCTCTACAAAATCAGCCATCACGGCAGCCACAACGCCACCCTGCGCGAGCTTGGCCTCGAGCTCATGACCAGCCGCGAGCTGGCCGCCATGTTGCCCGTGGACCGCATAACCGCCAGGAAGATGGACTGGAACATGCCCTTCCCGACGCTGTACCGTCGCCTCCAGGAGAAAACGGGCGGACGACTTCTGGACCTGGAAACCGGATTACCGCCAAGGCCCGACGACCAGTCGGACGCTCCCGAATGGGACAGATTCCTCACGCGGACCGACGTCACTCCGGATTGGATCGACTATAGAATCGAGCCTTAACCCGAAACATTGTCGCCCATCGCTCCGCGATGGGATTCCCAACAAATTTCCCCCAGAGTCGCCCATCGCTCCGCGATGGGATTCCCAACAAGTTCCCCGCAGAGTCGCCCATCGCTCCGCGATGGGATCCCCCCCCGTCTCCCAGCGAGTCAGCCGGCCGCATCCTTCTTGGCCGGCTCAATGCGGTAGACCTTGCCGTCGAGCTTGACCGTGATCGGCTCGTCGAGGCTCAGATACTGGTTATTTCCGGCCTTCTGAGCCCGGGCGAGCTTGAAGTACTCATCGCTCAACTGGGTGATAACCGTCGCCTTCTCGGCTTCTTCTTCCGTGAGCGACGATTCAATCCAGCGTTCTTTCTTCCAGTAGAACGTCTTCGACCCGATCCGCCGCACCTTGGCCACGGCGGCACCATCCTTGCTCTCTCCGTTGGCCGGGCGGGACAAGGGGTTGCCGGTGAAGATGCCGCCTGCGCGCGCCAAGTGCCGACGCCGAACGCCCGCCCATCGCACCGCCTGCGCCCGTTTGAGCGGTCGCACTTCTCTTCGCCGCCCTCGATCGCTGTGCCGGCTCTGCTGGGCCGGCACCGGCGCTCGCTGCGGGAGCGAGCGCCTCGCGGCTTTCCATGGCCGGGAAAGGATCATACGCGTAATCGCTGGTCACTTCGCGCTCAGCACGCATCATGAGCTGCTTGCCGCGTCTCTGCTCGACGCCTTGCACGCCGGTCACCACCTGAAGCTCGGTCAGCGCGCGCTCGGCGCGAGTGGCATTGCCCAGCGCTTGCAGCGGTACCCGTTCATCGGCCAGGAACGACGTATAAGGCGTCAAGATGCCGTACCTTGTGCTGAGCGACACCAGCTCGTCGATCAGCTCACGGCTCTGCCCGTGCAGATCAATCTGATCGATCAAGTCGCCCAGCCGCCGAACCGCCCAGAGCCGCTCGACGAAATCGTAATTGCTTCCACCCGAGGCACCGGCCAGCTCGGCGCGGAACTCCACGCTCCGGCTCTCGCCGCCAACCTTGCCCGTCACCCGGATGTTCGTCCGGCCCGACTGCCGGTACCGGCCCACCCAGACGATCTGCCCGCCCTCGAACAGGTCAGGAAGGTCGCGCGGGTAACTGCGGTTGATGTCCACGCCGGAAAGCTCGATGCGGATGTCCGAAAGTGCCGGCCGGGTCATCTTCGAGTAGAACGCAGCAACGTGACTCTCGATATCTTCATCGGGCTTGACATACTCACTCGTGCCGCTGTTGCCGCCGCTCAACCGATCCAGCAATCGGGCATTCACGTCATAGCCGACTCCGAAGCAGAAGACCCGCGATCGCCGTGCATTGGCCGACCGGCAGTTCTCGGCGATCGTTAGCTCGCGAGTTTCGCCCGCCGTCGGCAAGCCGTCGGTCAGGAAAAGCACGTAGCTCGGGCGCGTCGAATCGTGAATCATTGCCAGCGAGGTCTTGAGCGCCGAGTCGATGTTAGTGCTGCCCCCCTCACGGATGTTGTCGACAAACCGCTCGGCTTCCTCGCGCACTCGCGAGCTATAACGTTCAAGCTCGGGCTTGAAGCTTTCGACCCGATCGTCATAGGCCACGATGTTGAAGAGGTCGTCCTCGCGCAGGTTATTGAGCACGGACTTGAGCGCCTTCCGCGCCTGCTCGATTTTCTTGCCCGCCATCGAGCCGGACCGGTCGATCACAAAGATCACCGTTTTCGGCAACGGTGGTGCGTCGGGCGGCTTCACCTCCGGGCTCGCCAGCAGCAGGAAATAGCCGTCTTCCGACTCCGTCGGGCGAATGCTGATGATGTTGGCAGAGAAGGCACCGCCGGCAAGCGTGTAGACCAGACGAAAATCCCGACTGGGCACGACATCCCGGTGCTCCATGCTCACCTTGACGTCGCGATCGCCAAAACGGTCGATTTTGACGTCGTCGCTCGGGCAGTAAATCGACTTGATCGGTTCTTTGCTCTGGAGCGAAACACTCACCACCAGCCGCTGGATCGGCTTGCTCGTGAACTTCTGCGTGCTGAGTGGATAGGCAAACTCGACAAGTTCGCGCTCGCGCTTGCAGAGCTGCGTGTACCGCATCGTTACCTTGCGGTCGGCCCCTGGGGGAATAGGAAACACGCTCGTGCGGTAGAGCCCTCGCCCCATGTATTCGAGGAGGGCCGGGTCTCGCTTGGAGCGGACGATGTCTTCGTAGATCCGCCTGGCCTCATCTTTGGGAATCAGCCTGCCGGGCAGCTCGCGGCCGTCGACCATGAGAACGAAATTCTGGATGGCCCCCTCTTCGGGAAGTGGAAACAGAAACTCGGCTTCGAGCTGTGTGGATCCAGGGTTATGAAACGTCTGTGAGACCTGAACCTCGGCGACCTGGTCGCGCACCCGCCCGTCGATGCTGACCTCGCGGATCTCATAAAAATGGCTGATCGGGATCGTGGGACGACGATCGATGATGATCCCCTGCGACCTGGCACCGGAGATAACCAGGCTCGAGAAAACGAGGGCCGCGACCAAGCCGATCCACCCACCCCGTTTTGTCCACATCGTCGTTCCTCCCGACGGCTTCCGCTCCCGTGGCACGTTGCCCCTCTCCGGAATTCCGGCACAGTGCGCAAACGGGGCGAGCCGCCTCGCCATTCACCCTGTTAAGTGCACGCAAGCTCCCGACCCGACCGTGAGGTCACCCCGGCACCGAACGTGGCGGGGCACCCGGCGCGTCTCTATCAGCCTTAGACGCAGCAAGCCACGTTTCATTAGCACGAGTTTCGGATTTTTTCCCGTTGAGCGAGGGTTGCCGGCCTTTTCCGAAGGCTTTGTGAGCCTTGCCCAACGCGCCCAACCTCGATATGCTCAGGGTTCAACATTCGACACTTGTCAGGGGATAACGCCGATGCCGACGAAGACCATGAGCCCGAGGCGCAAACTCCGAGTTTCGCTGTGGATGGCGATGGTGATGATCGTCCTCCTGGCGATCCCTCTGGCGAGGCTGGCGGTTCGTGCCCGGGCTCAGAAAGAGGCGGTCCGGGCAATCTCGAAGGCCGGCGGATTCGTGGGATATGACTGGCAGTTCCTGCCCGATGGTCGGCGCAACCCCTCGCCCAAGCCTCCTGGCCAGTCGTGGTTCCTCAAATGGCTCGGCCCCGACTATGTGCAGACCGCGGTGCAAGTGACCCTGCAACGCGACGACAACGGCGACGACGTCATGGAACACGTCGGAAGGCTGGACGGCTTACGGACCATCAACATCACCGGCACCGAAATCACCGACTCAGGCATCGAAGATCTGAAGGCGCTGCAAAGGCTGGGCCTGGGCAAGACTCGGCTCACCGACACCGGACTCGCGAGGCTGCGAGGGCTCGACAAGATGCAAACGCTCGGCCTCTACGGAACTCCATCCATCACCGGCGCGGGATTGGCGAACCTTGCCGGGATGACGCAGATGACCACGCTTAATCTCTCAGGCACGTCGATCACCGACGAGGGCCTCGTCCATCTTCGGGCAATGGGATCGCTGGAGGTCCTCAATCTGGCTGGCATCGAGTCCGAGGGCCAGGACTCGTCCACCTGGCCGGAATCCCGTCCCTGAGCACCCTCTACCTCGGTAAGACGCCAATCGACGACACGGGGATGACCGCGCTGTCCGAACTCAAGGGACTGGGCGCGATCGACCTCGCCGGAACGGCGATCACCGATGCCGGCCTGCAAAAGTTGGGATCAGTCCCCGTCGCCCTGCGTCTGGACCTCACGGGGACTCGGGTCACCCCCCAGGGAATTGCCGAGTTGAAAAAGGCCACCACGATCCTTGGTGTCGACGGTCTGAAGTGAGTGATTCCCTCGATCTCAATACCGCCGAATGGCCCGGATCGGAACCCTCACCCAACCGATTCTCGGGACGTACGCCATGACATACCCCGAATTTCGATTTCCATATCCGCCGCCATTGCCATAACCCCCGTTACCGTAGCCGGAGCCGTAACCTCCGCCATTGCCGTATCCATAGCCCGAGCCTCCATAGCCCCCTCCCCCACCAAGGTTCGATCCGAGGCGGCCGATGCCCGGCGTTCCAAATCCGCCCCCGCCAAGTGCGACATTGTTCCGCGACGAGTTTCTGCTCACCGAGTTGTTCTTGACACCCGAGTTGTTGAAGGTGTGGGATCGAGACCGGCCATTGCCACCATTGTGGTTCGAATTCACCCTGGCGATTTGACCTGAGCCGCGACCATTGCTCGAGTGATGTGCGGCGGCCGCGTGATGGCCGGCTGACGAGTGACGGGCACCGCCTCCACCGTGTGCAGCGCGTCCCGAGCCCCCAGCCCCGTGGCGTCCGCCACCCCCACCATGATGCCCGCCCCCACCGTGATGCCCTCCGCCGCCATGGTGTCCGCCCCCGCCATGGTGTCCCCCGCCATGGCCTCCCTTGGCCTCGGCCATTGTGGCCGGCAAAGCCAGGGCCGCCAGAATCAACGACGTGTTTCGGATCGCCCGCAGCAGCATTTCCATGGTACGCATGACGTTCTCCTCGGCATGAAGCTCATCTGTAGGATTAAACACCGCGCCGTGATAGAAGTTTCTACGAGGCCGCCGGGCTGAAGGGTTTCGGGCACGCCGAAAAAAAATCCGGTCCGCGAGTGTCACATCCTGCATAGTAGTGACGAGGGCATCAAACACCACGGCGAGACTCACGACCATGGGAAAAGGGCAACCCAACACCGCGCTACGGCAATTGCGAGCCTTGTTCGCGGCCGGGACGACGACGGGGCTGTCCGACAGCGAGCTCCTCGACCAGTACAAAACCAGTCACGCCGAGTCGGCCGAAGCCGCGACCGCGGCCGAAACCGCCTTCGCGGCCTTGGTCGATCGTCACGGAGCGATGGTCTGGGGCGTGTGCCACCGCGTGCTCGGAGACGTCCATGAGGCAGAGGACGCGTTTCAGGCCACCTTCCTCGTGCTCGTGCGTCAGGCCGGTTCGGTGCGGGTCGACGGCTCCCTCGGCCGCTGGCTCTACGGCGTCGCCCACCGCGTCGCACTTCGAGCGCGGTCCGAGGCCCAGCGACGAAAGTCCGGAATCGCCCGGTTTGCGCCCGCATCTGTCGATGATCCGGTCGCCGAAGCCGAGCTCAGCGACCTCCGCAGCGCCGTCGGCGAGGAGCTGGACCGGCTGCCCGCAAAGTACCGATGCCCCCTCGAGCTTTGTCACCTTCAGGGCATGACCTACGACCACGCGGCCCGCCAGCTCGACTGGCCGGTGGCCACAGTCAAGAGCCGCCTTAGTCAGGGCCGTCTCAGGTTGCGCCAGCGGCTGGCGCAGCGAGGGCTGGCCCCCGGCGCAATCGCAGTCGGTGTGGCCACTGCCCTGACCGCTCAATCCCGGGCCGCCGTTCCTCTTGCGCTTGCTCAAGCCACCGCCCGCGCAGCAACAGCGTGCGCCGCCGGCGCGTTCCCGGCGGCGGTCACCAATCTTACCGAGGGAGTCCTGAAGATGATGATGTGGAAGAAGCTCAAGCTGGCGGCGGCGGGCGTCTTGGTCGCCGCCGGCCTGACGACGGCCCAGGCCCTGTCGCAGCAGGCGACCAACGAGGAGATTCACGCAGCGCCGCGGCAACAAACCGCCCAACCGGCCCAAAAACCGATCGAAAAGACAGACGGTGATCGCCGCTGGGTCCGCAGCCTGCCCGGCGGAGCCCTCATCGAGGTCGTCGCGATTTCTTCCTTCCCCTCCGGCCCCGATACCTGGTGGCGTCCCGACGGCACGCCGCTGCAGAAAGCGCCATGCGATCCGATCGAGCCGAGAATCTCGGGTGACGACACCATCCGTATGCTGGTGCTGGTACGCCTGGCACGCATTCCCGACGGAGCCGACCACGAGTGGTCGATCGCCGAGGCCCGAGGTGCAGCCTGGGATACGGCCACGCGAAACGGCAAACCACTACCCGGCTTGAGCGAGACCACCGCTCTGCTCCCCGCTGATGCAAGCTCGTGCACGGTTGTTTTCAAGGTCGCGGCCGGTCCCTGGAAGACCGTGGGGACCTGGGGGAAGAATCCGGCGCGTGCCAGCTCCCGCTTCGGTCTGACCTCCATCTACAGTGGACCAATTGCCACCGAAAAGGGAACGCTGATCTCGCTCACTCATAACATCCGGGACAAGCCGGTGCGCCTCATCGCGGTCGATGTCGACGGCAAGGAGCTCCCCGCTGAGATCCGGTCCGGCGGCGGTACCGCTGGTTTCCAGCAGCTTGTGGTCGAGTTCGACCAGCCCCCCAATCAAATCAAGGAATTCCAGCTTCAGAGCCGGCCTTTCGAAGAGGTCCAGATCCCACGCGTCGCTCTGAAACGTAAATGATCCGCGTGTGTGCACGCGCGAAGAGGACCGTGCATCGAGTAGGTCAGGCTTTAGCCTGACTCCCCGACCCAAGCTGCTGCCACGCGCACAGCTTCTTATGCGGGTTGTCTTGGGAGAGAGCTTACGGCCCATGACGAACCCAATCCTCGTCAAACACGGCGTGATTCACGACCGTCCGCCCCTCGGACGTGAACACAAGGTGAATGCGGCCGTCGCGCGCTTGAAACGCGCTCGGATAACCGAAGTCTCCGTCGCCTTCGCGAATGTTCCGGCGCGCCGTCCAGGTGCGGTCCTGATCCTCCGATAACGCCGCAGTGAGTGGCGTGCGTCGAGTCATGCTGTCGTTGAAGTTCAGGAGCAGCCGGCCGCTCTTGAGCTTGAGGAATTCGACGGCCGCGTTAGGGTTGGGAAACGCGGAATCCTTCCCCTCGCTCCAGGTGAGCCCGCCGTCGCGCGACTCGGCCCGCACGATGTAGCCGATCGTCTTGGGGTCGTAGTCTCCGCCCCGGCGGCAGTAGGCGATCAAGTGGTTGGCTTCGAGCTCGACGACGGCAGGCTGAATGTTCCCTTTCGGCGACCGGATGGGACCGGTCTTGGTCCAGATCCGTTTCGCAGGCTCATATCGTAGAAAGAGCGACGTGCTGTCGGCCCCGACCTTTTCGGGATCGTGACCGGTCTCGTGGTAGACGGGCAGCAAGTAGTCGCCGCTCGACAAGACAATGGGCCGGTTCCGCACCATGGTTCCTTCTTCGAGCGAGAGCACCGAAGCATCAGACCACGTCTCCGCGCCGTCGCGTGAGATCTTGACTTCCACGCGCGAGGTCGACCAGGTCTCGCCGAAGCGAACGACGTAGAAGAGCCACACGACGCCGTCGGGCGCTTCCCAGATAACACCGTTGCCAACCGAGCGAAACGGATCGCGGGCGATCGGCTTGGGATCGCTCCATTTCGTCTCGCCCTTTTTGAGCCGGGAGCCGAAGACAGCAGTCTCGATCGCATACTCCCCTGCTCCGCCGTAGTACACGAGGTAAAGGTCGCCGTTTGCAAGCTCGGTCATGCTCGCGGGGTGCTTGTAGGGACCGGTCGGGATCTCTGGGCCGAAGACGCGTGTGACCGTGAGCTCGCCAGCAGGGCTCGGGCAGAAATCCGTGCAGCGCGATCGCCGCGATAAGTACCGCTCGAATGACTTGCCGGATCATCAGATGGCGCCTTGAGGAAATCGAACCGGGCTGGCCAGAATCACAGGTGTTGCGTTGACCATTGTGGTGCGGCCGTTTTGGCCCGGCAAGTCAGAAATCATTGAATGGGCAGAGCCGTGCACAGCACAGGCAGGTCCGTTGCGAGACCATGGTGGAGATCACAGACGAAGGTTTGCGCCATATCGCCGGACTGACCAGTCTCAGGGATCTGAACCTGAATGCCACGGCTGTCACGGACGCCGGACTGACAAACGTGGCACGGCTGACGGGTCTGAGGAAACTGCGCCTGCGAGCCACGAGAGTGACAGACGCTGGTGCGACCACCATCAATCGCCTGAAAGAACTGCAGATACTCTGGCTTTCTGGGACGAGCATTGGAAATGACGGCCTGAGAAATCTGGGTGATTTGCCGCAGTCGCGGGCGCTCTTTCTCGACCGCACGCTCGTGAGCGACGCTGGTCTTGCATATCTGAGGGATTTACCCTGTCTTTCGTACGTGAGCGCGCAGGACACCAAAGTCACAGACGCCGGTCGGCAGAGGATCGAGGGCGCGCTTCCCACGATCGCGATCCATCGCTGACCCCGGGCCGCCCCATAGTCGCCCTTCGCTCCGCGAAGGGATTTCTTCTCTGTTGTGTGCGGTTCTCGGGCACCCAGAGCGTCGCCGCCCCATAGTCGCCCTTCGCTCCGAAGGGATTTCTTCTGTTTCCCAGTTGGGCGAGTGTCTCCGCCGCCGCCCGGCCGCAGGTCTCCGAGGCGCGCGGCTCCAACAACTCACTGCGGTGCAATCTCAACCCCCAAGAGCTTGGACAGAGCCTCGCGCACCACCGCGCCCCGACTTGTCAGCGAGTGCGAGGCAGCGTAGCTGTCGATCGCTTCAACCACCCCGGTCTCCTCAGCCGAGAACACAGTTCCAACCGGGATACGATCAGGGTGTCGCCTCGCCGCCGCTCGAGCCCATTCTTTCAGGGCTGGCAATTCTTGCTCGATTTCTGTTCTAATCTTACCGTGCCGATCTTTCTCGTCGGGTGTGGCGTCTCGAATAATGCAATTGCGAATCTTGTGAGTCATCGGATTATCCGCTGAGTAGCAAAGGATTGCATATCACCTCTTCGACGTCTTCGGGGCTTCAGCCGCGTTCGGCGATGTGCTCGACATTTCCGCCGGGCTCAAAATTCCAGATGATATCATACCACGGCATGCCCGTTTGAGTCTCCCGGACCATCACAATGATCGTGTTGCGTAACGATCATGCTGGCCACCCTGCCAGCGGTCAAGTTCCAGGAGGTCGACTCCCAAATCGTTACCTTTGCTACCTTCTGTTCAAGACTGGTTTTCGACCGAGCACGACAAGCCTGAAGAGTCGGGGGTTGCCATGAGCCGTGAAACCAAGTCCGTTGCGAGACTCCTCGAAATGGGCCTTCGCTTGGGCGGCGCGGGCAAGGTTTCCAGGAGCCGTGAAACCAAGTCTGTTGCGAGACCGCGGCGGCGTTTCCTGCGGATCGGCCTGCGCGGACTGATGTTGCTTGTGCTTGTGCTCGGTGGAGGTTTCGGCTGGTTGGCACGGCGGGCGAATGTTCAGCGCGACGCTGTCGCGGCGATCCAGAGCGGCGGTGGCGCAATCGTGATGTATGATAGCCGGTATACCCGTATGAAAAATGGAAGCTCCCGCGGCGCCGGGCTCCAGTGGCTGGTCGATCATGTGGGAATCGACCATTTCGCGAACGTCGACCACGTCGAGATGCCCAGAAGCGCGTCCGACGCCAAGCTCGAACGGGTGGGGCAACTCTCTGAGCTGTTCTTTCTGAACGTTGATCAATCACCGGTCTCCGACGCGGGCCTGCGCATCTGATGAGACTGAAGAACCTGGAATTCCTGTCGCTGGTGGACACGCCCGTCACGGATCGCGGCCTGGCGAGCCTCGAGCAGTTGAGCAGCCTTGCACAGCTCAGGCTTGATGGCTCGAAAGTGACCGATGCGGGAATGGCGCACGTAAGGAAGATGCCAGGGCTCGTGGAGCTCTCTCTTGACCGCACGGCGATTACTGACGCGGGGCTGGCCGAGCTCGAAGGCTTGCCGCGGTTTGTATTGTTATCGCTCGCCGGGACGAAGATCAGCGATGCCGGCCTGGCCAACGTCGCCCGGCTGAAAAACGTTCAACGACTCAACCTGAGCGATACCGCCATCAGCGATGCCGGGCTGGCAAACCTCAAGGGACTGAGGCTACTCAAGTCGCTGGATCTCGACAACACCGCCGTGACCGATGCGGGGATGGTGCAGTTGCGGGAAATCGAAGGGGATGGGCTCGCGCTCCGTCGCGGGCCCGCTTTGCATTCGCTTTCGCTCGCCGGTACGCAAATCACCGATGCCGGCTTGGCGTCGCTTTGCACGAACGAGTGCATCTCGTTCGCTTGAACCTCGCGAAAACCAAGGTCACCGACGCCGGGCTCGTGCATCTCGCAAAGCTGACGAGCTTGACGGTGCTCGACCTGAACGGAACCGAAATCACCGATGCGGGGCTGGAACACTTGAAACGGCTATGGCTGCGAAGACTCGATGTGCGCGACACCCGAGTAACAGAGGCCGGTGCACAGATGCTCGAGCAGGCGATGCCCGGCCAGGCGATGCCCAGGGCGGCTGTTGTCCGGTGACGAGGGGAGTGGATCCGTGCCGGTTGCGAGGCCCTGGCAACAACACGGCAAAGCACCGGCAAGCGGGAAGAAAGTTATTGCAGACAGATCTCTATAAGTTTACGAACGAGCTCGTCTTCCTGTTCTCGCGTTTGTATTTTCATATTCGGTTGCTCGCTGCGAGTGCGCCTCCAGTTCGGAGGCCGCGTCCAAACTCAGATCATAGTCACGAGGCGTTTCGGACATGACGTTTCTCAAGCTGTCTCATGGCTTTCTCGAGATCGGAAGAAGCTTCCGCAAACATTGCTCGAGCGAAGTGCAAGATGTCGTCCACGCTGACGATGGGTGATTCGGCTTCGGTTGCACGCATGGCGGCTCTGCGACTCGCCGGCTCCAGGATTTAAAGTTTGAGATCGCCCAAGAAGGTATCCAGGCATCCATGAATTCCACCGGGAATACGGACCTGTTCAAGTCCGTCTCAAGCTTGAGTTTCGGGCGTCGAGTGCCATCATCAATACCCTCCGTCGAGAATGGACTTGGATCTGCGAGAGTGAGCATACACCACCCCCCTGCGCCCGTTCAAGTCGCCTCCGGAATGCGTACAGGACTCCGCAAGCCCGTGCCGGTAGACATTTGTCGTGCCCTGCCAACCACTTGACATCCGCCCGCCCGCGCACGACGATCGTTTTCAACAGTGGAACCTCTCCGAATCCATGATGAGGAACGATCATGCCCACCAAAACTGCGGCCGCTCCCAGCAAGCCCAAGCCCAAGATTCCGTTCACCAAGCTTTTCATCGACAACAAATGGGTCGACCCGGTTGACGGCGGCGAGTTCGAGACGATCAATCCCGCCACCGGCGAGGTGCTCGCCAAGGTTGCCGCGGCCGAGAAGGCCGATGTCGACAAGGCCGTGAAAGCCGCGCGAAAGGCCCTGGAATCCGGGCCCTGGAGCACAATGGACGCCGCCGATCGCGGCCGGCTCCTCTTCAAGCTGGCTGATCTCGTCGAGCAGAAGGCCGAGGAGCTGGCAGCCCTCGAATCGCTCAACTGCGGCAAGACGATCAATGACTCCAAGGGCGACATGGTGGGCGTGGCCAACACACTGCGCTATTATGGGGGCTGGGCCGACAAGGTCGAGGGCCGCACCGTACCCGTTCGCGGCAACTTCCTTTCTTATACTTTGCGGCAGCCGGTAGGCGTGGTGGGCCAGATCATCCCCTGGAACTTCCCCCTGCTGATGCTCGCGTGGAAATGGGGCCCGGCCGTCGCCTGCGGCAACACGGTCGTGATGAAGCCGGCCGAGCAAACGCCGCTGACCGCCCTTTGCATGGCCGAGCTCGCTCGCGAAGCAGGCTTCCCGCCAGGCGTGCTCAACATCGTCAACGGCATGGGTGAAACCACCGGCGCCGCAATCGTCACCCATCCCGATGTCGACAAGATCGCCTTCACCGGGCACGTCGATACGGCCAAGATCATTACGAAAGCCGCCGCCGACACGCTCAAGCGAACCAGCTTTGAGCTGGGCGGCAAGAGCCCCAACGTCGTCTTCGCCGACGCCGATCTGAACGCCGCCGTCGAGGGCGCGTTCCACGCAATTTACTTCCACGGTGGCCAGTGCTGCACCGCCGGCAGCCGCCTGTTCGTCGAGAACAAGATTCACGAAGAATTCGTCGAACGCCTCGCCGAGAAGGCCAAGAGCCGCAAGGTCGGCGACCCGCTCGATCCCAAGACCCAGCAGGGTCCACAGGTCTCCGAGGAACAGCTCGACAAGATCATGCACTACGTCCGGCTCGGCGAAAAGCAAGGAGCGACGCTCCTGACCGGCGGCGAGCGCGTCGGGTCAAAAGGCTTCTTTGTGCAGCCCACGATTTTCGATAACGTCAAGGACGACATGGCGATCGCCAAGGACGAGATCTTCGGCCCTGTCGTCAGCGTGCTTCCGTTCAAAGGCGTTGATGAAGTCGTCGAACGCGCCAATCGCACCCAGTATGGGCTGGCCGCCGCCATCTGGACCAAGGACATCAACAAAGCGCACCTGTATGCCAAGAAGGTCAAGGCCGGCACCGTCTGGGTGAACTGCTACCACGTCGTCGATACGACAACCCCCTTCGGCGGCTTCAAAATGTCGGGCCAGGGCCGAGAGAACGGTGAGGCCGCGCTCGAGCACTACACCGAGCTCAAGACCGTCACCATCAAACTGGACTGAAACAAACCACCGATCGAGGAGCCAGGATGCCGGAGGACGACCAGCGCCCTGCCAGAATCCGCGTGGCGGCGGTTCAAATGGAGCCGAAGCTGGGGCGGATCGAGGCCAATCTCGAGCGGATCCTCGACCGCTTGGGTGATGCCGCGCGCCAGGGCGCTCGTCTGGTCGTCTTTCCCGAATGCGCCCTGGCCGGCTACGGCTTCGCGTCGCGCGAGGAAGGCCTGGCACACGCCGTCGCAGTCGATAGTACGCCCGTGGCACGCGTGGCTGCCGCCTGCCTCAAGCTCGATTGCTTCTGCGTTTTCGGACTGCTCGAACGCGACGGCCAGCGCCTGTTCAACGCCTGCATACTCACGGGCCCGGAGGGCCTGGTCGCCACTTACCGCAAGGTTCACCTGCCCTTTCTCGGGATCGACATGTTCGCCGACCCCGGTGACACTCCATTCACCGTTCACGACGCCAGCGGCATCAAGGTGGGTATGCATATCTGTTATGACGGCGCGTTCCCCGAGCCCGCCCGCGTCTTGTCGCTTCTTGGGGCCGATCTCCTGGTCCTGCCCACCAACTGGCCGACGCATTCCGAATGTGCCGCCGAGCACATGATTCCCACGCGTGCGATGGAAAACACCGTCTACGTGATGGCCGTGAACCGCGTCGGCGAAGAAAGCGGCTTCCGGTTCATCGGAAGAAGCTCGATCGTCGACCCCACGGGCCGCAGATTGGCCCAGGCCGCGCCCGATTCCGAGGAGACGCTCTTCGCCGAGATCGACCCGGCGCTGGCACGAAAGAAGCGGCTGGTTCGCGTGCCGGGACGCCACGAGATCAATCGCATCGCCGACCGCCGCCCGGGATTTTACAAGCTGCTCACGGAGCCGAACGGGCGAGACTGAACGCGCTCGCCCGGAACGGAGACCGCCTCGGACCGCCCTTCCCCAGGTCCCACTAGCCCATTTCGAAGACTCTAAGCCACACTCCCGCCGCCAGCCGATAATCATCGTGGATTATCCGGCATTGCCTCTTGCTCCCCGTCTACCGGCAAACTCAGCCTGAACGGAAAAGTCACTCAACCGGCGAGCATCCAGCTCACCGCGGCCCGGAGGGAGAATGCGCGGGAAAGCGTCGGGGCGCTGGCTGTTGCAGATCATGATCGCGGCGCTGTGCACCAGCGGAACCGCGTTGGCTCAGACCGCGCCCTTGCCGTCAGCCTTGGATGAACGGCCGCGAGCTATCGCTCCCCCCGGCCAGCCGGCGGCCGCCGCCTCAGGCAGTCTCGAGTCGTCAATGCCCTATGCTCCCCGACCGATTCCAGGGCCGGCCCAGACTGGCTTGCCCGTCGGCGGCATGGATGCGCAGATCCCGCGCGGACTACCGATCAACCTGGCGACGGCCATGCAGCTTGCGGGCGTGCGCCCGCTCGACATTGAAGCAGCGATCGTCCAGGTGCGGCAGTCTCTCGCTCAGCAGCTTCAGGCCAAGGCACTCTTGCTTCCGACCGCGAATGCAGGCCTCGATTATTTCAGGCACGACGGGGTGGCGCAGAACCTCTTTCACGGCAACATGTTCCAGAAAGACCGGCAATCCATATTCGTAGGCGGAGGCCCGAGCCTGTTCGTCGGGCTCACGGATGCGATCTTCAATCCGCTCGCCGCCCGGCGCGTGGTCGCCGCGCGGCAGGCCGATGTTCAGACTGCACGGAATGACGTCTTGTTCGCCGTCTCCGGGACGTTCTTCGAACTTCAGTCAGCACGCGGGCGGCTGCTGGGCTTGGGCGCAACGATTGCGCGGGCCGAGTTACTGGTCAATTTCGCCAAAGGTCTCGCACCGAGCCTGATCGCACCTCTGGAAATCAACCGTGCCCAAACGGAGCTTCAAAGCCTGCGGCAAACGCAGCAGCTCGCCATCCGCGACTGGAGAGTTGCGAGTGCCCGCCTGGCGGAGATTCTGCTCCTCGAGCCCGACACATTGCTCGAGCCCGTGGAACCGCCCTTCTTGCAGATCACCCTCATATCTTGCGACCAGTCGGCCAAGGAGCTGGTGCCGGTCGCGGTCAATAACCGGCCCGAGATCACCTCGCACCGCGAGCTCGTCGCCGCGGCTGGCGAACTCTTACGCCGCGAGCAGAAGCGTCCCTTCCTTCCCAATTTGGTAATCACGAGCCCATCGACGACGACCGGCCTGCTGACGGGGGGCTTCCTCGCAGGCGGCCCGAACGCGCAGATCAACACCAGCGGGTCCGGCGAATCCATCGATCTGGCCGCGGTCTGGCAGTTGCAGAACCTGGGGATCGGCAACATCGGCCGCATTCGCGAGCAACGGGCCGATCGCGACCTCGCCGCGATCGAGTTCACTCGGACCATCTTCCGCGTGAAGGCCGACGTCGCTCAGGCCGTGGCCCGATTGCAGACCGCAAGGGTGCGAGTGGTCGAAACCGCCGAGGGCGTCATCCAGGCGATCGAATCGGCCGACAAGAACTTCATCGGCCTCCGCGAAACGGCCCGTCCGGCCGGCGAGCTGCTGCGGTTGATCGTACGTCCTCAGGAAGTCGTCCAGGCCATCTTCGGCGCTGGAAACCGCTTACGAACAGTACTCCGCGGCCGTGAACGAGTACAACACCGCCCAGTTTGATCTGTACCGCGCTCTCGGCCAGCCGGCGCAGTGGGTCACCTCGCTCAAATGGATGCCGCCTGCGCCCCCGGCCGATCACGCCCCCGCAGGTTCAGCTCCCCCGCCCGTCGCTGCTGCCCCACCCCGCCCGGTACCGCCCTGAGATACGTGTGAACCGACACTCGTTGTGCTAAAGTGTGACCGCTGATCGAGCGATCCGCTCCCGTATTGGTTCCATCGTCCCGCGGGCAGGATTTGAATGAACCCGATTGTCTTCGCACTTCGCCGCCCTGTAACCGTGATGATGCTGGTGCTGGCCCTGGGCCTGGGCGGCACCTACAGCATCTACCAGATGCAGAAGGACATCTTCCCTTCGCTCAACCAGCCGATCCTCTACGTGATTCACAACTACGGCGGCATGGACCCCAAGCAGATCGAAGGCTTGATCACCAACCAGTACGAGCTTTTCTTCCAGTACATCAACAACCTCGAGCATGTCGAGTCGCGGTCGATCCAGAGCATGGTGATGCTCAAGCTCTTCTTCCAGCCGGGCACCGATATGGCCGAAGCGACCGCCCAGACCGTCGCCTACAGCAACCGCGCGCTCTCCATCATGCCCACCGGGTCGCTGCCTCCGTACGTGGTTCGCCTCGATGCCGGCAGCTTGCCCGTCGGATACCTGGTCTTCGAAAGCGAAACTCGCTCCGTCGGGCAGCTCAACGACCTCGCCCTGTATCGTGTCCGCACAATGTTCTCCGGACTGGCGGGCATCTCGTCGCCTCCCCCCTTCGGCGGCAATATCCGATCGATCGTCGTCAACGTTGATCCCGACCGGCTGCGCTCCTACAACCTGTCGCCGCAGGACGTGGTCGACGCGATCGACCGCGGCAACTTCATCAGCCCATCCGGCAACGTCGCGATCAAGGATCAGTTGACCATCGTCCCCTCGAACACCATGGTCGTCGACCCCCAGGAGCTGCGCAACGTCCCGCTCAAACTCGGGGAAAACGTCTACGTTCGCGACGTCGGCACCGTCACCGACGCGACCGATGTCCCCGTCGGATACTCGCTCGTCAACGGCCGGAAGTCCGTCTTCTTGCCGGTCGTGAAGCAAGCCTCGGCGTCGACGCTTTCCGTCGTCAATGCGATCAAGCAGAACATGGGACGCTTCCAGGCGGCACTCCCTGACGACGTGAAGGTCTCGTACCAGTTCGATGAGTCGCCCATCGTCTATCGCGCGATCGAAAGCGTCGGGGTCGAGGGAGCCCTGGGCGCCGGCTTGACCGGACTCATGGTCCTTGTTTTCCTCCGCGACCTGCGGGCCGTGATCGTCGTGGTGCTGAATATTCCGCTCGCGCTCCTGGGCTCCATCGTCGTCCTCAACTTGACCGGCAACACGATCAACATCATGACGCTCGGTGGTCTTGCCCTCGCGATCGGCATCCTGGTCGACGAAGCGACCGTCGAGATCGAGAACATCCACACCCAGATGGAACACACCGCCTCGATGTCGTGCGCCGTACGCCAGGGAAACATGGAGACCGCCGTCCCACGGCTGCTGGCGCTCTTCTGTATCCTCTCGGTGTTCATCCCTTCATTTATCATGCACGGGGCCGTGCGCGCCTTGTTCGTGCCGCTGTCATTGGCCGTCGGCGGAGCGATGGTCACCTCCTACCTGCTCTCGAGCACGTTCGTGCCGGTCCTCTGCGTCTGGCTGCTCGCGAACCGCCATGACCCGCACGCCTCGGCCAAGCGGCCGGGTTTCTTCGAGCGGATGCAGAATCACTATGAGCACCTCGTTTCATGGACCGTCGCGCACGGGAGCATCGCGGTTCTCGCTTACCTGCTCGCAACCGCCGCCGTCGTGGTCCTCGTCGGCGGCAGGCTTGGCCGCGAGCTTTTCCCCAGGGTCGACACCGGCCAGTTCCAGCTTCGCGTTCGACCGCCGCAGGGAACCCACTACGAGCTCACCACCAAGATGGCGCAGAAGACCCTCGATGTCATCGCCGAAGAAGTCGGGCACGATAAGGTCAGCGTCACGATGGGTTACGCCGGCGGCAACCCGCCGAACTTCGCGATCAACACGGCCTACCTCTGGACTCGTGGTTCCGACGACAGCCTGCTGCGCGTCGCCTTGCGGGAAGGCAGCAAGGTCGAGATATTCGAGCTGCAGGAGCGGCTGCGCAAGGCCCTGCCGGCGAAAGTCGGCGCCTGGTTCCGTCACGAGCTGCTCCTGATGGGGCTCTCCGCCGCACAGGCCGACCAGCGCGTGGCCGACATCATTTTCGCGTTCGAGCCGGGCGACCTGATCTCCGAAACGATGAGCATGGGTGCCCCCGCGCCGATCGAGGTCGTCGTTACCGGTCGGAACCTCGCCGAGGCAAGCACCTTCATGGACAAGCTGCGAGAACAGTTCGACGGCATCGAATCCCTCCGCGATGTCCAGATCCAGCAGTCGCTGCACTACCCGACCGTACAGGTCACGCTCGACCGCGAGCGAGCCGGCTTGAGCGGCGTGACCGCCCGCGACATCGGCCAGTCATTGATCGCCGCCACCTACTCGAGCCGCTACACCACGCGGATCTTCTGGCGCGACGACGTGAGCGGAAACTCATACCAGGTGCAGGTGCAGGTGCCCCCGCCCAGGATGACCGACGCGACCGACGTCGAGCTCGTGCCGCTCCTCCCCCAGGCCGGCCACGATCACGCCGCCCAAGCCGCGGGCACCCCATCCACCCCCAAGCCGCCGCTCTTGATCCGCGACGTCGCCCGCGTCATGCGCGGCGAGATGATCGGCGAGGTCGACCGCTACAACATGAGGCGCTATCTGAGCCTCACCGCCAACATCGAAGGCCAGGACCTGGGCCGAGTGATCGATCGTCTGCACGCCGCCATCATCCGCGCCGGCCAGCCTCCCAGGGGAACCGAGGTCGAGCTCCGCGGCCAGGTCGGGCCCATGGAAGATATGATCTGGTCCCTCGTGAGAGGTCTCCTCGTGGCCGTGGCCGTGATCCTGATCATGCTCACCGCATACTTCCAGGAAGCGCGGCTGGCCCTGACCGCCGTGGCTTCGGTGCCCGCCGTACTCTGCGGTGTCGTGGTGGCGCTCGCGCTCACGCGATCGACGCTCAACATCGAGTCGTTCATGGGGGCGATCATGGCCGTCGGCGTGGCTGTCTCAAACGCAATCATGCTCGTCAGCTTCGCCGATCGCCATCGTCGCGAAGAAGGAATGCCCGCCGGCCGCGCGGCCATCACCGCGGCCAAGGGTAGGCTTCGTCCCATCATCATGACAGGCTGCGCCATGATCGCCGGCATGATCCCGATGTCGCTCGGATTGGAAGAGGGCAGCGAGCAGAATGCCCCGCTCGCCCGCGCAGTGATCGGCGGCATGGCACTGGCGACCGTCGCCACACTGCTGGTCCTGCCGGCGGTGTTCACCCTGTTCTTGAGGCGGGCTTCGAGCCAATCGCCGTCGCTCGATCCCGATGACCCGGCCAGCACTCACTTCGACCCGGTCCAATCGACACCCGGCGAAAGGTCGCACGCCCCGCTCCCGTCGACGGACGCAGAGTCGGCCAGCCCGGATTCCGATCACGAAGATACCGCCGGCTCGGAGCCGCATCCCTAGTTCGGAGGTCACTATCATGTTGCCGCCAGCATTTGTCTCGAAGCTCTCATCAGTCATGTGTGCCGCGCTCTCGCTCGTCCTGCTCGGGCTGATCCTGGCCGCTGGCTGCAGTCACTCGAGGGATGGCGCCCCTCTCCCGGGGCCAACAGCGCTTCCGGCAAGAGTGAGGCAGGGTCGACCGCGGGAATCTCCGTCATCCACGCCGAGCGCCGCGATTTGAACACACGCGTCGTTCAGCCCGGAACGATCCAGGCCTTCGAAGTCACGCCGGTCTATTCCCGAATATCCGGATACGTGCAAAAGTACAACTACAACATTGGCGACCGGGTCAAGAAAGGCGATGTCCTGATCGAGATGTGGATTCCCGACTATGTCGAACAGCACTCCCAGAAAGTCGCTGAGGTCAAGAAGGCCGAGGTCATGATCCGCGTGGCCAAGAGCTCCCTCCAGGCGGCCGAGGCCAAGGTGCGAACGGCCAAGGCAAGAATCGCTTCGGCCAAGGCCGGCGTAAAAAGGGCCCAGGCCAGCTACACCCGCTGGGAGTCCGAGTACAAACGGCTCGAGACCCTGGTGGCCCAGCGAGTTCTCGACGTGCAGGTCCGTGACGAGACCTACCGCCAGTTCGAGGAGGCCGCCGCCGCACGCGACCAGGCCGACGCCATGGTTTCCGAAACTTCATCCGAATACGACCAGTCCATTGCCGACCGTGACCGCGCTGAAGTTGACGTCGAGTCCGCCAGCGCCCAACTGGAGGTCGCTAAGGCCGAAGAACGCGATGCGCGCGTTCTCGTCGAATACGGCAACATCAAAGCCCCGTACAACGGCGTCATCACCCAGCGCAACGTTAGCCCCGGCGACTACCTTCAGCCCGGCGCCGGCTCGGGCGGCCGGCCTCTGTTCGTGCTCGAACAGACAGACCCCTTGCGCGTCTTCGTCGGAGTGCCCGAGCTGGCCTCGTTCTTCATCCATCCCAACGACACGGCCATCATACGCATGCAAGCGATCTCCGGCGCCACCCGCCAGGGAAAAGTCGTGCGCACGGCCTTCTCGCTCGATCCCGCCACCCGTACGCTCCAGACCGAAATCGACGTCTCCAACTCCGATGACAACCTCCACCCCGGCTGGTATGTGACCGTGAATATCGCCATCGAGCGCAAGCAGGTCTGGACGCTTCCCTCGAGCGCGATCGGATTGCAAGGGCAGAACTCCTTCGTCTTCTTCGATGTCGACGGCAAGCCCGTTCGCACTCCGGTCATCGTCGGTCCGTCCGACGACACCCACACCGAAGTGCTGAGGAAATTCTCCACTGCGGCCAACACGATCGATTGGCCCGAGTTCGACGGCACCGAGCGAGTCATGACGGGCAACCTCGAAATCCTCGCCGCCAGCGCCCGAGACGCTCTGGCCGCCGCCGAAACCGAAAAGAGCAAGCCCGCGAAGTGACCCGGATTCACTACGGGGGCGGCGGTGTCGGCAGCTTCGACACGTCGATCAGCGCCGATTGAGCCGCTTCTGCCCCAGCAGGATCGATCCGCTCTCGCGGCGCTCGAGCGCTCTCCGGGAAGCTCCACGACCGCGGCGGTGGAACTGTAGTCGAGCTCGTTGCCGCCCCCGCCGGCTGGACACGGGCATCGACCGGATGCGCGGCAGCGCGCGGCTTCTGAGCCACGAGTCCGCGCGTCTCCTCGGCCATGGCCGGGCTTCGCTGCTGGCGGTCGAGCCGGGCCAGCGCCCGTCGTGCCAGTTCCATATCCGGCCGCTGTGCCAGCGCCGTCTCGTATTGCCCCCGCGCCAGCTCAAACTGACCGGTCGCCGCCAGCAAATAGCCCAGGTTCGCATGGCCCGCGGCATCGCCGGTTGTCTGCGAGAGAAGCGGGAGTGCTTCCGTCGCCTTGCCTGCCGCGGCGAGGGTCAGGCCCAGGTTGATTCGAATCCGCTCGTCGTCCGGCGCGAGCTTGGCGGCCGTCTTGAGCGCCGCGCTCGGCGTCGGCCCAGCGGCCCTGGAGATAGTAGCTGTAGCCCACGTCATTCCAGATCTTCGAGTCTCTGGGCGAGAGCTTGAGCGCTTTCTGATAGTGAACCTCGGCCTGGGCGAACCGCCCGACGCGGTCGAGGCTGCCCGCCATGCGCCGGTGCGCCAGCGCGGAATCGGCCGGGCCCAGCGAGCCGTGCCGCTTGGTCTCGACCACGGAGAGCGCCTCCTGGTATTCCTGCAAGGCCGCCTCGAAATTGCCCTGCGACTCGAAGACTCGTCCGAAGTCGATGTGCACCTGGAACGACTGGCGGTCCGTGGCCTTGGCTTGAAAGTCGGTCGTCGGAGCCGATGACCCGATCCCGGCCGCGACCTCGGGGCTCGAAGCACCTTCGGGAACCTGGGCGGAGGTGCCTGCGCCGCGCTCTGCGTTTGCCGCGGAGTCACCAGGCAGCCCGAACACGTGGCCGCCCAGGCAACGAAGCAGCTTGCCAGCAAGATCGGCCGCGCGCGCGCCGATCCGCCACGATGATCCCGGCTCGCTCCCGTCGCAAGTGTGCGCGGCGGCATCGTTAGTGAACTCCCGTCGCGGCTGTTTCAGTCGGCGGCAATGGGAACATCGGAGCGGCAGCCCCGTTCCGCACGATGGTGCTTACTGAATGACTGACGGCCTCGACTCCCATGGCACCCGGGTACGGCGAAGGCCCGATCACGACACGTTCGGCCAGCACCGGCATGCCGGCTTTCTGCATCGTCTCGACGAGCGCCACCCTGCGCTCCTCGGCCAGCGCCGGGTTGTCGGGAGTCCACTCGATCGTGATCGGTCCCATCCAGCCCGGAATCTTTCTGGCCATGATATTGAGCCGCGATGCGCCGCTCGGAGAGAACTGGCTCGTGCCCGGCAGGAAATCGCTGCGGTAGAGCGTGAACCGGTGGGTATCGGCCTTTGCCACCTGAACCGCAAACTGCTCGTTGACATAGTAGCCCATCGGCGGCTCGGCGAATGTGTCGGGATAGCCGACGAACTTGTCCTGGACCGTGTGAGCCACATGATGGAACATCCGGTGAATTCGCCCGCGACGCGGGCACGGCGGCTGCGCAGCCGGAAGATCGCTCGTCTGTGCAACTGACTCACTCGCCGCCAGGCTCACGATCAGAGCCACGCCCCACACGCACGCGATCCGATTTTGAAGAATTCTCATGTCTGCAACAATCTCCTCTAGTCAGAATGTCCGTGGGGCCCGACAACCCACTGTTGTTCGCTCTGGAAGTGCTTCATCAGGTTGAGCGGGTCTTGTTCGCCTTTGGTGGCGCGGAACTCGCTTCCCAGTTTTCCTTCGATCCGCCCCAGAAAATAGAATTCGGCGTCGTTGGGCGAATAGATCCGGTCGCCCGGCGCTTCGGTCACTTCGTTCTTCTCGAGCGGCGAAATCAGCTCCGGCGTCACCAGCACGACGGTCTCCGTCTCGACCACTTGGTGCTGGACCGCGCTGAACCAGTTCCCGACGATCGGCAGGTCCCCTAGCCCGGGAATTCGCGTCGTGGTGGCATTGGTCAGCGATTGAAGCAACCCCGCAATCGCCAGCGTCTGTCCTTCGCGCAATTCGACTACCGTGCGGGCGCTTCGCTCCGTGATCGACGGGACTGTGCCTCCATTCACGGTCGTCGTTTGCGCGAAGTTCAGGTTGCTGATGACGGGCTCGACATCCAGCCTGATCACGTCGTTGGGCAAGATTTGTGGTAGAAAGGTCAGGATCGTGCCGAATCGCTGGAACTGAACCGTCACGACCGCGGTTCCACCCGGCAGCGACGAGCTCTGAGGGACCGGAAACGGGAACATCCCGCCGACCAGAAACCGCGCCGGTTGCCCTTCAAGCGCAACCAGGTTGGGCTCGGCCAGGATCTTGGCCAGGGCATTGATGCGCAAAGCCTCGATGAAGAGCGAGAAGTGCCCCGAGTTGAACACGCCGAATAGCGGCGTGTTTCCAGTCGGCGCAACCGAGTTGGTCGCGCCCACGGTTGACTGCCCGGGCTTCGCGAACCCGCCGGTGCCGGTCGTCTGCGATAGCGCCGAGGTCGCACTGAACATCGTGGCCGCACTCGCGTTCGTGCCGCCAGGCAAAGACCCGAGAATCGAGTTGCCGCGAGCATACACCCAGCTCACGCCAATGTTCCGCGTCGCCGTCCGGTTGATCTCGGCAATCTTGACGTGAAGTAGAATCTGTCGAGGACCCGGGACCGTGACACGGTTGATCAGCACAAACCCACGCAGCCCCCCTGCTCCTCCAGCCATCCCGCCCATCGCCATGCCGCCGCCGGCTCCCATTCCACCCCCCATCCCGCCACCCGCTCCCGCGCCGCCACCTGCGGCCCCACCGCCGCCCATGCCTCCCGCGCCCCCCATGCCGCCGGTCCCGCCCATCGAGCTCCGCAGCAGCGCCTGGTACGACAGGTTGCTCGCAACGTTCATGGTGATAAGCTGAAGAATGTCCGACAGCGTCTTGGAATCGGGCGCCTGACCGTCCAGAATGATCTGCGGCCCGGCCTGACGTACTTTGATCTCGGCTCCCGGAAACGACTGGCGAATTCGCGACTCGAGATCCTTGGTGTCCAGCGAAACACGCACCAGGAAGGTGACGGGTCGGTTCGTATCATCCCAGATCGTCAGCGTCGTCGTACCGAAGCTGCGCCCGGAGAGGTTCAACAGCCGCCCGGCATTCGGCTGGCGAGGCTCCGGCTGGTCGGTGAAAATCTCGACGTCGGCAACATTCGGGTTTGCAATCACGATGCGGCTGACCGCTCGGCGAAGCTGGATAAGCTTCGTCTGACCCTCGACCAGGCTGATCTCCGCTTCGGCGTCCTGCACCACCTCGACGAGGTTCGAGACGTCCTTGCTCACGTCTTCCCGCGACCTCACCGGGCTGACAAGCGGCGGTCGGTCGGGCCGCAGCCCGGTGTTATCCGTCGGAAAGCGGATGATTCGCGGCCGCGGGGCACTCTCCGGCGACGAGCCCGGTCCCGCCGCTGGCTCGAGCGGGATCACTCGCGGAATCGGGTCGATCCCCGGAACCGGGGGCTGCGGCACTGGCAACTGCGTGAACGCTTGCTGTGGCTGCACCGGTCCAAAACGACTCGACGGAGCCCCCCGCGCGATCATGTCGGTCAAGTCTCGGTTCGGTGCAGCGGGCTGAGGCTGGGTCGCGACCGTCGATCCGGCCCCGCCCATCGCGTCCGCATCCTGAGCCCGAACCAGCGTGCCCGAGGAAAATCCGAGGAGCGCCACCACCAGAAAAACAGCAGCGCAACGCCCCCACCGGCCGCACACACCGACCTTCTGATCGACTTCGCCGCCGGCCGCTCGATCACGAACTCCCGGCGCAGCCGGCGCGATCCGTCGCGTCCTCAACCCATTCATCCCATGTGCTTGCATGCACGGCTGCTCGAATGGCAGGTCCGCGAGGCCGCCCGATCGCCAGCGATCGGCGACCTGAATCTGGGATTGATCGATCGTAAAAGCTTTCAATAGCATTGCTTATGTGCCGGATTCGTGCGAGAGTTCCGAGCCGCGCCGGTTCCGGTTTTTTAAGGCACCGAAACGATAGGATCTCCGGATTGTGCCGGTTCTATGGCATCATCGGCATTGGGGCGCACGTGACTGAAGATTGGACCGCTTAAACTCGCCGGGCCCGCTTTTACCGCCGTCACGGTCGAACCTCGACAGTCGCCTTTCGCTCTTCGAAAAGTGCGTCCTGTCGCCAGACACGCTCTTGCCCCCGTTGCGGTCGAGCCTCCACAATTGACTGCCACCAGCGCCGGCGGCTGTCGCTGCTCGGAACGAATTGGTTCATCTGAGGAACGAATGTTGACTGGACGCCAGTGTTTCGCAATTGAAGAGCTCGATCGACGGCTCGGCGGCGGATTGCTCCCGGGCACTTTGACGGTGGTGGCCGGCGCGACGGGTGCCGGCAAGACCCAGTTGGGTCTGCGCTGGGCCGACGCCGGCTTGGCGGCCGAGGGTCACCGCGGAGTTCTCTGCGATTTGACCAGTCGGGGTGATTCTCAGAATCACGCGCCCTATGCCTTGCGGCTCTTCGGCTGGCCGTTACGCGAATACCCGCTCTCGCTTGTGCCGGACGTCGAGAATGCGTGGGACTTCGCGCGGCCGCTCGGCGACTACTTGCATCCGGTCGATCGCGCCGGCCGCCGGGTGACCCGCGCCGATCTGGATGAGCAACAGTGGCACGAATGGAAGAGCGATCTCGCGCGGGTGCTCCGGTCTGCGACCGAGTTTTTTTATCAGCATTTTGCACGCGGCTGCCGCCGCGCCGTGTTCGACGGCATCGAGCCAACCGAGCGGTCAAGTGAATCCATCCAGTTCGAGTTCTTCGAATATGTCTACCACCACGTTCTGCGCAGGACGACGAATGGGCTGCCCGGGAATGGCTCCGCGAGCAGTTTCGGGCCCACCAGCAATCCGTCCTGAGCCACCGTTACGATCATCGCTCGATCGGCTGTCTCTGTCTGTACACGACTCCGCAAGTGATGCTTGAAGACTTGATCACAGACCCGATCGCGTCGGGCGACCTGTTCGCGACGGCCAACACGATCATTCTGATGGGCCGGACTCGCCAGGACGGCTCACTCGGCCGGGCCATGGTGATTCCCAAGCATCGCGGCAGCTCATGCAGCGACGAGATCATCCCTTATCGAATCAACGATCAAGGACTTGTATTTAGTTGAGTGCGACCTGGTTGACTGCTCCCGGAGGCAACAATCTCATGCCCGCCATCATTGATCTTTCCGGCTCGACCGCACTGGTGACGGGTGCCAGCCAGGGCATCGGGGCCGCGATTGCTCAGGCGCTTCACGGCGCCGGAGCGCAAGTGGTGATCAACCACCCCGATTCACCCGACGGCAAAACCCGGCAGGACGCACTCGCGCTGGTCGATTTTCTGAATCTCGAGCGGCCGGAAGCGCGACTGTCGAGGTGGCGGACGTGAGCGACGCAAATGCGGTGCACGCGATGATGGACCGAGTTCGTAAGAACTGGGGAGGCCTGGACATCCTGGTGAACAACGCCGGTATCCTCCGCGACCGTTCAATCGCCAAGATGACGCTCGAGGAGTGGCAAGGCGTGTTGAGTGTCAACCTGACCGGTGTTTTTCACTGCTGCAAATTTGGTCTCGAGGTCATGCGCGACGGCGGTGCGATCGTCTGCGTGGGAAGCCTGGCCGCCAAGCTCGGTGCTCACGGCCAGTCCAACTACGCCGCGGCCAAGGCCGGCGTGCAGGCGCTGACACGGGTGCTGGCGCGAGAGTGCGCCAAACGAAGAATCCGGGTCAACGCGGTCGCTCCCGGCGCGATCGATACGGCGATGATGGCGTCTGTCGCCGAGAAAGCCCGCGAGCACCTCAGTTCGGCGATCGCCCTGGGACGCATGGGCCAGCCTGAAGAGGTCGCCTCCGCGGTTCTTTTCCTGTGCTCGGGCCTGGCCAGCTACGTCACGGGGCACGTCCTGGAAGTGGACGGCGGTTTCCGAGGCTGAACGAGACCGACAGTCTAGCTGCTCCGCACGGGTGCATCCCTGGACTCGGCTTCCGAGACGTCGACCGCCGTTTCATACACCACGACGGCCGCTTTCGACATCAGGTGAATCGTGCGATGGCTGGGCAACAGCGGTATGCGCCTGCCTTTCACGGCCTTCATGATCACGCTCAGGATGGCGCCCTCCAGGTCTTCCTCGAGCGCGCTGACAGCTTTCTGATCCATGAACGGCACCTTGAAGAATTCGTCTTGTGGCATTCGTCGAGCGGCCAAGACACGGGCTCGGCGCTCTGACTGGTTAAGAGTCGATTCAGGTTACCATTCCCGATACCGGAATGCAGTATCCTACTACCCCGTCGCAAGTTGGACGGACAGCGGTTACAATCCGGCGTCTTGGCCGGCGCGAAGTTTGCGATCGGTCGCTCCAGGCCTATCCGGGCGGAAACTTGGGCTTGGCTTCACTTGAGGAGAGAGTCCCACATGCCCGAGGACAAGTTGGAAGATGCCGGTCACGGTGATCCTCAGCCACAGGTCGGGGATGCCGGCCTGCTGTTCAAAGGCGATTCGCCCGCGGCCGGGCCCGCAGTTCCTCCGCCGGCGCCCGCAACCGATTCGGGCGAAATATTCGCTCTGGCCGACGCACCCGATTGGGCGGCTGATTGGGCGCCCGCACAGTTCCCCTCGTTGCCGAAAGCACGCCCAAACGATCCTCCGTCCGCCCAGTCTGATTCTGCGGCCACGCCCTCGCCCACGTCTGCCACGCCCACCCGCCCGCGCGATGATTCGCGTCTCGACCCAAGGGCACTCGTCGAAGAGCCGTGGTCCAGATGGGCCGAATGGGGAACGAACTTGATGGTCGTCGGTGGCTGGTTGACGGTGCTCCTGCTGCTCGTTTATTTCGTCTTCGGCCAGGATTTCTACGGCTTGGCGTTCGTTCTACTCATCGTCGGCCTGCTCGTTGCCGTCGTGCTTTCCTATCCCATGCTGATCACCCTCGAGCGCCCGGTTCGGATCACGCCCGAGCAAGCCCTGAAGGATTATTATGGTGCGTTATCGCACCATGTCCCCCATTTCCGCCGGATGTGGCTATTGCTCAGCGCGGCCGGGCGGATCTCTGGCGCCTACGGGTCGTTCGAGGGATTTAAAGGATACTGGAAAGAGCAACTGGATCACCTACGCAAAGGACATTCCGGTCCGCTCACCCCGCTGGTGTTCGAAGTCACCGATTTCAAGTCGGAGAAAAGCGCGGGCAAAACCCGCCTTGATGCGAAGTATGCCGTGCGCGTCTCGGTTCGCGGCCGGCGCAACGACGGAGCCATCCACACAATTCCAGCCGCGATCGCCCTGGTTCGCGGCCCCGACAACATGTGGTATCTCGAAAACGGAACGCTCCCTCGCAGCGAAGCACGCTAACCGGCGAGCACTTTCGTAGCACCCACGCTCCGCGTGCCGCCCGCGCGCTGCGAAATCATTTCCGGCACGTCCCTGATCGACCGCGGCCGACCCGGTCTGTTCTCGCCTTCGCCCCAAGTTAGAGCAACAGAACGCCCATCTTGGACCCGGCCCCGTTTCCTCGTCGGCAGCTCAACTGAGATGACGGCCTCGCCGTCGCGGAAGCACGCGCATAGCAGATGCAGCCCCCTGTCATCTGCGTCATCTGAGTCATTTCCCACCCCCAAACTTCCGCATTGTAGCGATCGTTCCTTTAATACGTCTTCGAATGAAGTACGCCGCGGATTAACGGTGGCGAGCGAATGGTCCCCCGCAGAAACCCGGAGAGTCAGCGAGCCAGCCATTCGCGCGTCCACCGGAGCACTTCGAATCTCCCCTCGTTGCGACGCTCCGCGTCGGAACGTCCCCCGGGCCGCTCCGCGGCGAGCTCAACGTCGACACGCGCTCGTCCCCGTTCACGTTCCTTCCAGCGCCCGCCGGTTCGTTTTGAATATTCGACGCGCGTCCTTTGCCCACAAGGGTTAAGGAAACAAAACTGGCATTCCTCGCCCGGCGTCGGGCAGAAGCTCCTCTCGTTGCGACGCTCCGCGTCGGAACGTCCCCCGGCCCGCTCCGCGGCGACCTCAACGTCGTCACGCGCTCGCCCCCCTCCACTTTCCTTTCAGCGCCCACCAGTTCGTTTTGTATATTCGACGCGCGTCCTTTGCCCACAAGGGTTAAGGGAACAAAACTGGCATTCCTCGCCCCGCGTCGGGGCGGTCCCGTCGCACGCGGCGGAGGGGCTCGCGCAGGGCAGATCGCGCATCCCTGCGTACCCTCGCCCGCAGCAGCGCGGATCTCGGTTCGAGCGTCCCGATCTTAATCTTAATCCTAATCGTAATCTTAATCTCGTTCCCACTCAGAGAACCCGCCCGCAGCCATCATCCGTCGCACTCTTCCCGCCCCCCGGCCCAGCCGCCGCAGGTCCGAAACACCTGTCGGCCACGCCCCGGCCGTGTCCCGCCCCAACCGGCGCAGGTCATTAGCCAAGGGCTTCGAGCCCCGGGGACACTTCCCGGGTAATGAATTCCACCGGGCTCTCGGTGTGCCTCTAAAAAACGCAGGTGCTGCCACGAACCGGCTCCCGCGGGCCGCAAGTCGCCCGCCCCCGACGTCCTCGTCTATCTATAATATGTGACGACTTTGCCGATTCGGTGCGCCGCCGACCGGGAAATTTCCAGAAAGATTCCGGGTTCCAGCGACTGGATCGATTAAGGAACAGAATTCATTCAATGAGCGCGCTGTCGCACGCGAAACGCCCGGCCCCCCAGCCGGCGCTGGAAAAAGTCGTAGGCGATCGACTACCGAGGCAAGCCCCGTTTGGTTGGGGGCATCATCGTAAAGCTCGCGGCGCGAGCCCCGAGTTCCCAGGAAGCGCAGCCAAGTGTGAGCCCTGCTCGTGCTCCTACTCCTAATCCTAATCCTAATCCTAATCGTGCTCCTACTCGTCCTCGTCCTCGTACCCGTACTCCTGATCCCCGCCCTCCGCACTCGGTCCTCCCCCATCCCCGAGACATAGTGAACAACAACGGCGTTGACTTGTGCCATTTTTCCGCGCGCATTTGCCATTTTTTTCTAGCACCGCCCGATCTCGCACCGGCTAGTTCCGATCTCCCGGTGCCGATTCGACATGCGGCATGAACATTCGGCCGTCGATGACCACCGCGCGCGGTAAAAAGTGGCAAAAAGTGGCAGGTTTTCGACCGTGTTTTCAGCATCCGTACACCAGTGTAAATCGGCGCGTTGCGCAAGTAGAAGCGAACGCGAAACCGGCCGGTGCCCGTCGTCGGTTGCTTGTGTATCGAAACTCGCTCAATGATGCCGGCATCACGCGGTGTTCTCGCAACGAACGAATGGAAATGACCTGCCGGCGCTCACTCCTCCTTCGCCGGCCACGGCGCCAGATTTCTGGTTCGGCATAGAACCAGAGCAAGGGCGCCCTTCAAGAAGTGAAGACAATGCGGCCGCGTCTCCAGCGAAGATGTTCGCCCAATCTCGTCTCTACTAATAATATGTAACCTGGGCTGGCAAAAAGCAGCGAAAAGCGTCTTAAAAATAAAGATATTTTTGGCCGACTTTTGCATTCCAACGATGAGCCCGATAATCACGCTCTAAACCGGTCAAAGCGCGCGCCCAGGCGAAGGCCGCCGCGCCCCGCCGCCCTCCGTTCTCCGCCCTGACGCCGTCCCACCGACGTGACAAGCGAAGGGCGTCGTCTTCAGTCCTAATCGTACTCGTACTCGTACTCGTACTCGTTTTCCTGACCCCCGCCCTCCGCCCTCCGCCCTCCGCCCTGATTCCCGTCCCCTTCCCGATTTCCTCCTCCAGTGGACAAAGGAATAGAAACGAGCGCACTCGCACGGTAAAATCCCCCTTCATCGATCACGCGCATGGTGGTGGCCAAACAAACGCCCCACCCCGCCGGCGAAGCCCGCCGCTCCGGTGAAAGGGTTCCCCGATGCCCGACGCCCTGATCGAAAACCCGATCCTGAACTCCCCTTTCGCCGCGCCCGCGCGCCATTTCAAATTCACCGACGAGGGAATCACCAACGAGATCGTCGACGGTCGCCGCAGCAGTTCCGACTTCATCCCCATCGCCCGCCCCAAGAAAAAGGGAAGGCAGCTCGTCTTCGACACCGAATGGACCCAGGACCGCCTCGAAGAAAACAAGAGCGTCAACCACATCCGCCGCCGAGTCGGAATGTGGCGCGAAGGCGGCCACATCGGCGTCAACCCCACGACAGCCGCGCTCCTGAAATACTGGACCGACCCCGAGCGTGAGCGCAAGCTCTTTTTCTGCCAGATCGAAGCCCTGGAAACGATCATCTACATTAACGATGTCGCCAGGAAATTCGGCGACGCCTCGATCGAAGAAGACGTCCGCACGAAGAACGGCAAAGTAACAGTCGAGATCAAAGGCCTTGACGTCTACGACCCCACAACCGGCCAGATCCGCAATTCGTCGACAGGCGACACGCGTCCGCCTCTGGCCAAGACTTGGTTGCGCAGTGCAAGCATTACGTGCGTTCGGGCTACGCTTCGTTGCTTTCACACATAAAGACTAAAGAGCTACCTACAATTAGGCGGCTTAACGTTAGCCGCTACATCCTTTGCACGTCGGTCGGTCTTAGCCCGACCAACGTCGACAAGCTGTACAACACGCTGAGCCCGCATTGCAGATCCAAGCACGACATTTTCGGGCGAGAAGATCTCAACGCGATCTTACGTGCGCACTCCGAGATCGAGCGATCGCATCCAAAACTCTGGCTCACAAGCGCTGCCGTTCTTTCTCGCGTGCTTCACAACGAAGCGTTCGTTCAATCCTGGATCAGTGAGGAACGAATTCGAAAGCGGCTCGGCCTATTCGTCTTGCATCCTTGCGAACCATCTCTATTTCAGAGACGTGCCCCAGGATCGGATCGCGGACATCGTTAAGGACGACGCGTATCGCAAAATAGTTTCACATAGCAACTACAGTCCCCGCCTGATTGAATGGATGACGAACTCGAAATCCATTTCATCATGCGAGCCGACGCAATACGCGGGGACATTCCTTGCGCACTTTGACAATCCGTCGGAGCTGTGGTCCCACGCGTTTGACTGTCAGATCGACCAAGCCTCCCGCGACCTGCTGTTGGTGCTCGTGAGTTGCGGCGCTAGGGTTGTACTTTCGGACTTGAAAGTCGCGTTCGACGCATTTCATACGAGAAGAGCGTCCCGTTACGGTTTTTGCGCCTATCCAACTGGATTCCGGAAGGCGCTAGACGAGCTAGAGGGTAATTTCGTCCGGATCGACCGGGCTAATTACAGTTCGGTCGACGAACCGATCGTCGTGTCGTCTCGGCATCCAAGGGCCACAAGCGCACATGGCGCAGCAAGTGGCCCGACCGGCGACGGTATTCATCCGGCGTGGAGGTCTGCTGAATTCCGGCTTCCAGCTCGCAGAGAACTGGATGGCAAGAAACGAAACGATGACCTGCCCTGCGACCCGCGTGAATGCGCTCGCGCACCGCCGAGACCTTGCGCAATGCTGCCGATAGATGGTTGCAGTCGAGCAGATAGTCTGGCACTACGCAAGCCCCATGTGCCGACGAACCTGCTCCTTGGCTTGGCCGTGCGCGTCGTCCAGCGCCTGCTGCAACTGATCCTCGTCCGCGGGATCGCTCTTCGAGCACAAATCGGCCAGAATCGCGAAATCACGGTCGATTTCTTCAACGGGCATCTCCGTGTCATCCGCCTTCTCGATTCGCAACGGTTGACCGTCTCGCCAGTCGGCCGGCAGCGGCTCGAGCGCTCGGACCTCACCACCTATTGGAACGCTGCGGGTACCCAATCCCGCCCGGCAGAGCCGGGCCAGCAGCCGGTAGCGCGTCTTGCCTGGGAAGAGGCGACTCTCACTGCGAAGCGTAGACAGCCAGATCAAACGCTGTGCGATGGCCCGCACTCACTCCTGGAACTTCCAAAAGTTTGAGCGCACAATAACGCCAACGGGCCGAGTTCTCGGCTTCGTGTGCGGCCGACACCGGCCCGCCCAACTCCCCGGGAGGCGGCGATCATGAGCGACATTTACGATCGTCCTCGACATACTTTGGAGGTCCTGAGCCGGACTTATGATAAGGTCTGGAAACAGGTCGAGGCTTTGCTTGCCCAGCGCAGGCAGCTCGGCAACTGGCCGAGCTGGTGTTTCATGCCGGCAGACGTTCTCGAAACGATTGTGGGCAACGGCTTGCCGCTCCAGACCGTAGAGCAGTACAGGCCTCTTCCATTTCTTGCCGCGGTCGCTGCCTGGCGGTGGACGAAAGGGATCTACCGGTTCGACCCTTCCACTTTCGATGCTCTCTGGAACACTCCCGTTACCGGCGAGATCCCAATCGACGTTCTGTATTGCCTGCCCGAATGGTGCGTCTTTATCCCGACGCCCGACAAGACCTGGCACGGCAGTCGTCTCAACGGCTTCTTCGCACATCTCAACCAGAATCGGAAAATGCGGCGAACTGAGCTGCGCCTTTTGCTCGACATCTCGCTCCCCGACGGCACCTACGACGCAGTCGGAATCCCGATCGTTCTGGGCCGGGGTGGCGTTGCCGAAAGCTTGGCCTACGCGCTTCAGTTTAGCACGCAACCCAATCCCCTCACGAAGCAACTGACCGAGCAGGAACGGGCGATGGAGATGAAGGAAGTGCCATCGCTCGTGTCGCTGGTTCTTTATCTGTGCTCAGAAAACGCAGAGATCCGACAAAGCGGCGGCGGCGATCGCCGTCCCGCCTATCCGCAACCCGAGAAAAAGAAAAAGGGACTGCGTCTGTATGCCGCGGATCGTCCGACGCATTGGGAGGTCGGATATCGCTTGGGCGCCGCCTTGAGGCGAGCTTCGACAGAGCGGGGCTCGGCGGATGACCCGACCGGATCCCACGCGCGCCCGCGGCCTCACATCCGCCGGGCCCACTGGCACTCGTATTGGGTTGGCAAATGGAATGATCCTGACGCTCGAACCGTGGTCTTGAAATGGCTGCCGCCAATCGCGGTTAACGTGCAGGATGTGGACGAGTTGCCCACAACGGTGCGAGAGGTAGGCCACGTATCCGTCACGCAAATGACGCACTGAATTCGGCCGTCCCTCGAGCGATCAAGGCCCAGCGGGCCACCTGGCACGCTCATCACCGTCGTGGCGCCCTCACGATTTGCAGGTTATCATTCCGACAAGAATGCTAGGGCGATCCGGCCTGGATCAATCGGGTCCGCCTTGCTTGGCCTTCGCCAGATCAGGGCTTGTTGTTGGTTCGATTGGTTGCTTTGCCCGGTCGCTGATCAGGGTCGGGAAGTATGGCCTGCACCCGGCCACATCATCCTGACCCAACCAAGCTGACCCGGGATCAATGCTCGATCACCACGCCGCTGGCTTGTGGAACGTGCCGTGAGCGTCAGCCATCGTCGGCGGAAATTGGCTGGCCGCAAGGTGCGTGCCCTGAATCACAAGCGGCTTACTGCCGCCACGCATCCCGACCGCCTTCCGCCGTGGATATGCAGCCCAGGCACCGTTCGCAACGCGCAAAATAAGTGTCCTGCCGAACGTGCTTATCCGGATCGTGGGGATTCGGTCTTATGCGAGCCGTGAAATACTGAATATCTTTGACATGATCGGCCGGAAACGACAACTCGCAGAAGCGTGCGCAGATTTAGCCACTTGTATGGGGTATCCATCAAGCAGCCGTAATACAGATTGAACGCGTCCACGTAGACGTTGAGAGTCATCCGGCCTAACCATAAAAAGCAAGGGCCGCCCTTCCGGACGGCCCTGCTACCCAACCACCGAAGTGGTTGGGGGGATATGAACCTAAATGTACCCCCAAAAACCCTGACGGTCAACCGTTATCCCGTTTTCCGCACCCTCCTATTTTAACGATTATATCCACCCTCTCGGCTGCCGCGCTGGCCTTCGGCAGGCTGCTGCCCCTGGCGGGCTTGGCAACAGCCGTCGGAGCGTTGGACTTACACTTCGTGCCTGTCGACCTGGTGGGCTCTGCGGAACAAACAAAGAGATTGGAATTTAGCGACTTTGAGGAAACTCGGATTAAGTCGGATCGAGCGTTCGGTCGAAAAGGTAATACGCTGACCCGTTCTCTCCGACCGCGCGCGACGGATTCCGGGCGACGACCCAAATGTGGGTGTCCCGCCTCCAATAGCCGGGATGCTCGTGTTCCTACACCGAGGGTCGACCGATGGCAGGAAGCCATATTCGCCCCCTCCGACTTCGCCCGTTCGCGGCCGTACTCGCCCTGTCGTTCTGTCTGTTCGCCGTACCCGCTTTGGCACAGGACCCGTCGCCACCGGTACCACCAACCGAAATACCTCAGAACCTCTCCGATCTATTCGATTCTGAATCACCCACCCCCAATCCCAACGCCAGCCTGTTGACCGTTCCCCAGCCGTTGTACTATCCCGTCCCTGACGCAGCACCAGCGGCACCCCGGGTCGTACTGGGGTTCTTCGACACGATCACCGAGTCGATCTTCGGCCAGCGCGATCCAAACGACTGGCGCCCCCTCCCACTCTCGACGCTCTTCAGCGAAGGCTGGAACGAAGCCTGGGTACCGTCGGCGAACGGTTCCGGCGGCGCACCGCGTCAGGGCTGGATCAATGCCGCCGACGCCAACATGTACCGGCTCTGGTTCTTCACGTTCTCCCAGACGTTCAACCAGGGCCCGAAGGGCAACGCCTACCTCGGTAGCTACACCCTCATGACGCCGCTCAGCCGTCGCCTGGTCCTGGTCACAAACATCCCCTTCGTGCTCCGCAACAGCGCTTCCAGCGGGCAACCCATCATCTCTCCGACCGGGCTGACGATACCCACGACGAAGGACCACACCACATTCGGCGATATCTCGTTCACGCCCCGCGTTTTGCTGCACGAGACCAAAGACTTGTCGCTCACAGCCGAAGTCGTGGCGCTGATCCCGACCGGCAACCAGCCTATCGCGGGGAAAACCGCCCTGACCCCCGCCGTCGCCTTCTGGAACAATTTCGCGGGCCGATGGGTGATCCGAGGCAGAATCGGTGACTACATCCCGCTCGGTGGCGGTGGGCCTGACACCCTGATCAGCGAGCTCGCCATCGGTCAAACCTTGACCGATCACGACGTGCCGCTCTTCGGCGACTTCACCTGGTACCTCTCGACGGTCGTGAACACTCCCCTTCGCGACGGTCAACTTACCAGCGTGACGCTCACCCCCGGCATGCGTACGCACGTGGGCCGCAACTGGTATTTCCTCGCCGGTCTACCCTTACCGTTGACCACTCAGCGAGTCGGCGACATCGGTATGATCTTCTGGTTCATGAAAGCGTGGTGAACGGCAAGTCGTCCAGTCGACACTTCTGGCTGCCAATCAGTCCTCGATATCAAGCAAGTAAAGGTAATGGCTCGGGACTGGTTCGATCTCGGCATCCTCACTCGGGTGGAACGGCTCGCGCTTCGTCCAGGCGCCGTCACCGGGCGGGACAGCCCAGAAACGACCCTCCGGGTCGCGCACGATCCAGTGCTCAGGGCACCCTCTGTCGACGTACAGGCTCATGGCCGGCTTCCTGGTAATGACCATCGTTCCTCCTCGCTCCTGCTGTAACCGCTTAGCCATGGCACAAGGGCCAGATCGCTCACCCGGTTGGGTAGATTAACGGGGGGTCATCCGAGCGACGGCCCGATCCAACATTTGGCGGGGAGTCCGATTTTACCGGACGTGACGGCCGCGATAGAAGGGCCATCCTCCTTCCATGATCAAAAACTCACGTTTCGCGTTCCACCTGACGGGCTTTCGTCGGATATACTCTACACATCCCATCTTCTGGTCTTTACTTGGCCATCCTATCCACCGCGGTTTCCCATGAACCCCGAACAACTTCGGCTCCTCGACTCTCGGGAGCGATCCACCCGATGGAAGCGCTGGGGACCCTACCTCAGCGAAAGACAGTGGGGGACCGTGCGCGAGGATTATAGCGAGGGCGGCGACGCCTGGAATTACTTCACCCACGACCATGCACGCTCGCGCGCCTACCGATGGGGCGAGGACGGTCTGGCGGGCATCTCTGACGACAAGCAACGGCTTTGTTTCGCCCTGGCCTTGTGGAACGGCAAGGACTCGATCCTCAAGGAACGCCTGTTCGGGCTGACGAACAGCGAGGGCAACCACGGCGAGGACGTCAAGGAGTACTGCTTCTACCTGGACAGCACGCCCACACACTCGTACATGAAGTACTTGTATAAATATCCCCAATGTGCGTTTCCCTACGCGGAGCTGGTCGAGACCAACCGCAACCGCGGAAAGCAGGATTTCGAGTTTGAGCTGCTCGATACGGGAGTCTTCGATCAGGACCGCTACTTCGACGTGGTGGTCGAATATGCCAAGGAATCGCCGCAGGATACGCTCATTCAGGTCACTCTCCACAACCGTGGGCCCGATCCGGCGGAGATCCACGTCCTGCCGACGCTCTGGTTTCGCAATCTCTGGTCGTGGTCGACGGACGGCGACAGGCCCGCGTTACGGCAGGCCGATGCCTCCCAGCGATACCAGGTGATCGCAGCGGCAGAGCCCACGCTTGGTGACTACTTCCTCTACTGTGAAGGCAACGTCCCGATCCTGTTCACGGAGAACGAAACGAACACGCAGCGGATCTTCGGTGTCCCGAACCGAACCCCTTACATCAAGGACGGCATCAACAACTACGTCGTACAAGGGCAAGCCGGCGCCGTGAACCCGGCGAAGCAAGGTACCAAAGCAGCTCCCCACTATTGCCTGACGGTCGGCCCGCGCGACCAGCTTACGATTCGCCTCCGGCTCACCGACGTCGAGCCGGCTAACCTCTCCCGCGCCTACGGCGAGGGTGGCCCGTTCGGCGCCATTTCGACAGCGTTTTGCAGACTCGTTCGCAGGAGGCTGACGAGTTCTATGCGGGCATCACGCCCGAAGCCCTGAGTGCCGACGCGGCCAACGTCCTGCGCCAGGCACTGGCGGGAATGCTCTGGTCAAAGCAGTTTTACCTCTACGACGTCGACAAGTGGCTGGACGAGCGCGGGTCCGACCCGTTCAAGCCGACCCGAAAGGCGGCGCCGCGCAATGATCACTGGCACCATATGTACAACGGCGACGTCATCTCCATGCCGGACAAGTGGGAGTACCCTTGGTATGCCGCCTGGGATCTGGCCTTTCACGTGCTCGCCCTCACCGTGGTTGATTCCGATTTCGGCAAGCAGCAGCTCGAGCTCATGCTGCGCGAGCGATACATGCACCCCAACGGCCAGATTCCCGCTTACGAGTGGAACTTCGGCGACGTCAACCCCCCCGTGCACGCCTGGTCCACCATCTTCACGTATCGCCTCGAGAAAGCGCAAACCGGGAAGGGAGACCGAGACTGGCTCAAGAGCTGCTTCCAGAAATTGCTCCTCAACTTCACCTGGTGGGTCAATCGCAAGGATCGTTCGGGACAGAATGTCTTCGAAGGCGGCTTTCTCGGCCTCGACAACATCGGGGTCTTCGATCGCAGCGCGCCTTTGCCCACGGGAGGTTATCTGGAGCAGGCCGACGGCACCGCCTGGATGGCCCTCTACTGCCAGAACATGCTCGAAATCGCCGTCGAGCTAGCGATCAGTGATCCCGAATACGAGGACATGGCCCTCAAGTTCTGCGAGCACTTCCTCTGGATCGCGTCTGCGATGGCCCACCTCGGCCAGGACACGGGCATGTGGGATGAGGAAGATGGTTTCTTCTACGACGTGCTCCGACTTCCCGACGGCCAGGCCAAGCGACTCAAGGTCCGGTCCATGGTGGGCCTGCTGCCCCTCTGCGCGGTCACGACTTTTGAGGGGCAACTGCTGGCGCAGAGCCCCCAGCTCGGGGAGCGGCTTCGTTGGTTCCTCGAAGCTCGACCCGAGCTCTACGCGGCGATCCACGATCCGATGAAGCCCGGTGTGAAAGGTCGTCGGCTCGGGTCAATCCTCGACGAAACCAAGCTTCGGCGCAGTGCTGGCGAAGATGCTCGACGAAAACGAGTTCTTGAGCCCGTTCGGCATCCGCTCGCTATCGCGCTACCACGTCGATCATCCGTATGTCATCAATGCCGGCGGGGAAGAGTACCGGGTTTCGTACCTGCCGGCAGAGTCCGATACCGGCATGTTCGGCGGCAACTCAAACTGGCGCGGGCCCATCTGGATGCCGGTCAACGCCCTGATCATCCGAGCCTTGCTTCAGTACTACCTCTACTTTGGCGACGACTTCACGGTGGAATGCCCCACGGGTTCCGGTCTACAGATGAATCTGTATCAGGTGGCCGAAGAAATCGGCCGCCGCCTGGAGAACATCTTTCTGAAGGATGAGGCAGGCAGTCGTGCGGTCTATGGTTCGACCGCCAAGTTTCAGGACGACCCGCACTGGCGAGACCTTATCCTGTTCTACGAGTATTTCCACGGTGACAACGGCGCGGGCTTCGGCGCGAGCCATCAGACCGGATGGACCGGTGTGATCGCACGGATCATGCACCTTTTTGCAACCACGACGGCCGAGCAGGCGCTGACGCTCGGCAAAGTCGCCGCTGTCGTGGAGACAGCTTCGGCGCTTGTTGCGCCCGCCTCCCGCTGACTGACTCCTGCACAGCGTCATCGAAAGGCCTGGGACTTTTTCGCCGCCTCTTCGCGCGCGACACCCATCATATGAACACGCACCTCTTGATCAAAGTCCTGAACATCGGCGCGCTCCTCGCGATGATGTTGTCGATCGGCATGACTGTGAAAATCGAGCAAGTCATCGCCTCAGCCCGCAACGTCCGGCTCGTCGTGCTCGCTGTCCTGGCCAACTTCGCGCTGGTTCCATTGGTCACGGTCGGCTTGCTCGCCGGCTTTCATGCGGCGCCTTTGGTTGCGGCGGGGTTCCTCATCCTTGCCGTCTGCCCCGGCGCACCGGTTGGTCCCACGTTCACCGCCATCGCCAAGGGCAACGTCGCGGCCGCGACGGGGTTGATGGTGATCCTGGCTGCAATGTCCGCATTTCTCTCGCCGGCCCTTCTCGGCTTTCTCCTGACCCGGATCGCGCCGGAAGCAAACCTTCATATCGACTATCTTACTATTGTACAGACCTTGCTCCTCACGCAACTCCTACCCCTCGCTGTCGGCCTGGTCATTTACCGCAGGGCCCCGGCGCTGTCCGAAAAGATCGCCAAACCAATCGGCTTGCTTGCCAACCTCTTGCTGCTCGCGCTCGTGGCGATGATCGTCGTCTCCCAATATGAGATGCTGACCGCCATCCGCCTGAGAGGCTGGGCCGGAATGAGCCTGCTCCTTTTGGCCAGTCTGGGAATTGGCTGGTTTTCCGGCGGCCGCGATCGGGCGATCCGGAAGGCTCTGGCGCTGACCACCGCCGCGCGCAACGTGGCCGTGGGACTGGTCATCGCAGGTAGCAACTTCGCCGGAACCGAGGCCGTCACGGCCGTCGTCGCCTACGGCGTGATCTCGATCCTTGGCACGCTCGCCGGCGCCGCGCTGTGCGGCCGGTTTCTGCCCGCAGAATCGACGAATCCTTCCGCTTATAACTCCTGAGCTGAGGAGTCACAGGCAGTTCCCAGACCCGGACTTGGTTTCCCCTTTGAAACGGCGTCCCGGCCAAGTGGTGGTTACGGAACGCGGCCTCGTCCATCCCTGCGTTCTGTAGAAGAAGAGACGAAGCCGATGGCATCACCGCGTTACCCTACGCTCTACCAGATCAATTCGCGCGTCTGGTTGACGGAGTTGTCCCGGAAGCTCGGCCGCGCCGCGACGCTAGACGACATTCCGGACAGCGAGCTCGACCTTCTGGCTGAGATGGGTTTCGATTGGGTCTGGTTCCTCAGCGTCTGGCAGACCGGCCCGGGCTGCGCAACGAGTCTCGCGTTCGAATCCCGAGTGGCGCCGCGAATTTCGGGAGACCTTGCCGGACCTGCGCGAGGAGGACATCGCCGGCTCGGGTTTCGCGATCACTCGCTATAAGATTCACCAGGGTCTCGGGGGCGATGCCGCCCTCGCTCGCCTTCGTGCCCGGCTTCGCGACCGCGGGCTGCGATTGATGCTCGATTTTGTCCCGAATCACATGGGGCTGGATCATCCTTGGGTGGAGGAACATCCCGAGTATTTCATCGCCGGCACGGAACTGGATCTTGCCCGCGCACCGCTTGATTACACCTGGGTGAAACGCAAGGCAGGAGATCTTCTTCTCGCCTATGGCCGCGATCCGTATTTCGCCGGATGGCCCGACACCCTGCAACTCAACTACGCGAATCCCGCCACGCAAGAAGCGATGATCGGCGAGCTGATGAAGATCTCCAGTCAGTGCGATGGTGTGCGATGCGACATGGCGATGCTCGTTCTGCCCGACGTGTTCGAGCGGACATGGGGCCAGCGCGCCCCTCTTCTGGCCCACGGCGATCCAGCGCGTGCGGCAGCGCGTTCCCGGCTTCCTCTTCATGGCCGAGGTCTACTGGGACCTCGAATGGTCGCTTCAGCTACAGGGCTTCGATTACACCTACGACAAGCGGCTCTATGACCGCCTGCGCGACCAGCATGCCAGGCCGGTTCGGGAGCATTTCCATGCGAACCTGGAATATCAGAACAAGCTCGCCCGCTTCCTCGAGAATCACGATGAGCCAACTGCCGCGTCCACGTTCTCGCCGGACATTCACCAAGCAACCGCCGTCATCGCTTTCTTGTCGCCAGGGCTGAGGTTCTTCCATCAGGGACAGTTCGATGGGAAGAAGAAACGAATCTCGCCCCATCTCTGTCGCGGCCCGGACGAGCCCGTCGATCCCGTGACCCGTCAGTTCTACGACAGGCTCCTGGCCATCCTACGCCAGAACGTCGCTCGCGATGGCACTTGGCAACTACTCGAATGCGCCCCCCGCCTGGGACGGCAACTGGACCAACGACTGCTTCGTGGCTTCTTGCTGGCAAGGGGCCGACGAAGAGCGGTTGGTCGTCGCGGTGAATTACGCCCCGAATCAGAGCCAATGTCGCCTGCTTCTGCCGTTTTCCGGACTGAGCGGCAAGTCCTGGTTACTGCACGACCAGATCAGCTCCGACACCTATCAGCGGGACGGCAATGAACTTCATCACCAGGGTTTATTTGTCGATCTGGGGCCCTGGCGGGCGTCCGTCTTCGCGCTGAGATCTCCGTCCGGTCTGCCACCATGACGCACCAGACTGACGCCCAGCGCTTGACACAAGCGATCCACGGGTGTACTCGGCGGAATACTTGTCCACCCTGCCGAAGCATTGGCTAAAGCCATCGGAGCGTCTTACTGACACTTCACGACTTTCAACCTGCGGGATTCTGCGGAACAAACGAAGGAATTGGAAATTAGCGACTTTGAGGAAACTCGGATAAAGGCGGAACATGCCTTCGGTCGAAAAGATCATGTGCTCACCTGGTCGCATCGACTGCGCGTCGATGGGTTCCGGACGAGAGCATACATGCGGGTATCCCGCCTTCAATAGCCGGGATGCTCGTGATCCGTACATTGAGGGTCGACCGATGGCACGAAGCCATGTTCACCGCCTGCGACGCGTCCCGTTCGTGGCCGCGCTCGCTCTCTCGTTCTTTACGTTAGCCGCTGGCGCTCGGGCGCAAGACCCGTCGCCACCGGTACCACCGGCCGGAATGCCGGGCCAGAATCTCTCCGATCTGTTCGAGTCTGAATCACCCCCGCCTGACCCGAACGCCGGCCAGTTGACCGTTCCCCAGCCGTTGTACTACCCCGTACCTGGCGCAGGACCGGCGGGGCCCCGCGTCGTACAAGGGATCTTCGGCACCGCCGCCTCGTCGGTTTTCGGCCATCCCGATCCGGATACCTGGACGCCGTTGCCGTGCTCGACCCTCTTCAGCGAGGGTTGGGACGAATCCTGGATACCGTCGCCCAACGGTTCCGGCGGCGCACCGCGTCAGGGATGGATCAATGCCGCGGACGGCAACATGTACCGGCTCTGGTTCTTCACGTTCGGCCAAGCGTTCAACCAAGGCGACAAAAGCAACGCCTACATCGGTGCCTACACCCTCTACACGCCGCTCAGCCGTCGCCTGCTCCTGATCACGAACATCCCCTTCGTGCTCCGCAACAACGCTAGCGACGGGTTACCCACCATCTCCCCGTCGGGGCTGACGAATCCGAAGTCGCACAACCAGACGACATTCGGCGATATCTCGTTCACGCCCCGCGTCTTGCTGCACGAGACCCAAGACTTTTCGCTCACGGCCGAGGTCGCGGCGGTGGTCCCGACCGGCAACCAGTCCCTTGCGGGGAAGACCGCCCTGATCCCGGCCATCAGCTTCTGGAACAACTTCGCGGGCCGGTGGGTGATCCGAGGCGGCCTCGGTGACTACGTCCCGCTCGGTGGCGGTGGAAGCGACAATCTGATCAGCCAGCTCGCCATCGGTCAGACCTTGACCGATCACGACGTGCCGCTCTTCGGCGACTTCACCTGGTACGTCTCGGCGGTCGCGAACACCCCCCTTCGCGACGGGCAACATACCAGCGTGACGCTGACCCCCGGCATGCGTACGCACGTCGGCCGCGACTGGTATTTCCTCGCCGGGCTACCGACGCCGCTGACCACGCAGCGAGTCGGCGACATCGGCATGATCTTCTGGTTCATGAAAGCGTGGTGAGCTGCACCGAAACCCGTGCGAGCCAACGAGCCCGGGGGAAACTCCTGTCCCCCGCAGCTCTTTCTTCTCACAGCGATCCCAGGCGAAGGCGCCAACTGATAGCATGCTCGATGCCACAAGTATTGACATTCGTCACGACTGGCTAGATTTTGACGATGGGGCAGATTAGGTTGCCGCTTACGGGACCTAGGCGACATCGCGTTGCACACGGAGAGTGCCATTTCTGCGCGAGCGCAAACATTCCCGTGGGAGAAAGCATCATGACACGCAACTGGAAGATAAGTCTGCTGGTCGCATCGATGCTCTTCGTTTTGTGGACGACATCGTCGGAGGCATGCCACTGGCGCCGCCGGTCCTGCAACCAGTGCCACTACCAATCGGGGTGCACCTACGGTGGCCAGGCAGGCTACTACGCCTCTGGCCAGGGCGGCTACGCCACAACTGGCGGCGGCTATCAGGGTGGGTACAGCTACGCCCAGCCCGGCTACGCCCAGCCCGGCTACGGCTATGGCCAGCCCGGCTACAACCCGGGTGGCCTCGGCGGCCCGGCATCCGGTATCGGAGTACGGCCCGGCCTGGGCGCCGGCGGCTTCGGCCCGGGGCGCTGACCGTCAACAAATTGTGCAATCACCCTGTGCTGGCGCGCCGGACTGGACACCTGTGGGCTCACTCAGCGTGGTGTCAGCGGCGGCAAGCAACTGGGAACTGCGGCCGGATTTCGTGCGGCCGGCCGCAGGTGAACAGATCCGCATTGCAACCAAAACGGCCAGGCGTCACTCCGCTGGCGCCTCGGCCGTTCGATCGAGTCGATCCACCAAACCCGCCCCGGCCAGGATAGCCTTCCGTTCCGCTTTGGCCGCCAAGCCCCTCGTATCCGAGCCGAGGAGCACCGGTGCCACCTCGATCAAGCCTGCGGCCGGCAGGGCCGTAGAGCCGAGCCCGAAGGCGCAACGTCCCGCGCCCGCAGACGGGAGCCGCCGCCGTAGCGGTAAGAACATTTTTTCGGATGCTTGCGCATCGCCCCGCCCGCTGCGTGTTATGCTGAAGATGGGAGCCGCTGTAGCCGCTGGAACACTTTTCCCGGTGCTTGCGCGTCGCACCGTCCGCGGCGACTTGTCCTGACACGACGGCCGGTCACATCTTCGCGTCGCCCCCGGTAGTCTCCTCAGAACAACCTCTACTTCATTGAGGTTCCAGATGCCAACTTTGACAGCAGACGCCGAGCGCATGGTGGCTTGGTTGATGACGGCTCCATTTTGTGGAGGCTTGGATTCCGAACAACTTGCAGCCGTCGCCAGCGAAACTCGGATACGACCGTTCACCGCGGGAGAGACGCTCGCGTCAGCCGGCGATGACGTCACCGAGTTCTGGATCTTGGTCGAAGGCGAGCTCGACTCCTTTTTGAGAGATCCCCGCGGACGGGAAAAGTGGCTCGCGACGATACGACAAGGCGAAACGGTGGGCGAGATCGCCATCCTCGAGCAAACGCCGACTCGTCCCGTTCGCTTTACTGCGCGGACCCATGGCACGCTGCTGGTCGCGCCGGCAGCGCTCTTGCACGAGTGGGTCAAAACCTATCCCCAGATGATGCAGAACCTGTTTCACACGCTGAGCAATCGCTTCAAGATCGTGGCCGGTGTGGCGGCGCGAAGCTTGCCGTCGCCTAGGCTGGGAATCGTCGCCACGTCGCCGCGCGGCTGTGTGCTGGCTGGACGCCTGGCAGCCCGCTTGCTCGCCTCAGGCGAACGATTGCGAGCTTGGGCCCGCCAGCCGTCCAGCTTGACGTCAACGGGAAGTTGGCCCGCCGCCTTGCCAGTTCAAGAGCTCACGGCAAACGATACGCCGCTTTTGCAGCCACCTGCCCTCGACGTCGATCGGCAAATCGTGATCTGGTCGCCCGACTCAGGCGGTGCGCCCGATTTCAAGCAACTACTCGGATGCGACGAGGTGCTGTGGCTGCTCGAGCCGCGCGACGCGGCAAATGTGATCCAGGCCATTGATTCGTTGAGCTCGCTTCCAGGAGAGCTGGTACAAAAAGTCCGTATTGTCTGGTTGCTCGACGCCGGCACGCCCGTGGCGCCCCTGCTGAGTGGCCGCGAGTTCAAAAAGGCCGATGTCAAAGTCGCCGTCGAATCGACGGGTGGCGCACTCACTCGACACGAACGGCAGGGACTTGACCGCCTCGTCCGAGCGTTGCGCGGCATTTCCATCGGCCTCGCATTGGCCGGCGGCGGCGCCAAAGGTATGGCCCACTTCGGCGTGATGCAAGCGCTCGAACAGGCAGGACTCTCATTCGACGTGATGTCAGGCACGAGCGCCGGCGCAATGGCGGGCATTCTTTATGCGTCGGGCATGCCTCCACAACAAGCGATCAAGCACTTTCAGTACGATCTGACGCCCACGCGAATTTTTCGCTCCTTGCCCAAGTGGCCCAACTGGTACCTCGTGTCGCAGTACCGCCGCCGCGCCTGGGATGGCATGCTCCGGAAGTATCTGCACGATTGGCGACTCGAGCAACTGTCGATTCCGTTCAATGCCGTGACGGTCGATCTGGTGCAAGTGCGCACTGTCGTGCGGCGCCAAGGAGACGCGGTCCACGCGATCCTCGAAAGCATCAATTTGCCCATCGTCTCCAAACCGATTCTGCGCGACGGCATGGCCCTGGTCGACGGTGGCGTCCTCAACAACCTGCCGGCCGACGTGCTTGCCGAAAGCGGCGTCGACTTCGTCGTGGGCGTTGATGTCTCAAGCCACATCCGACCTGAATTTGCCGGCAATCGTCCCGACATGCCCACCGGAAAAATGAGAGACGCCAGCGCTCTCGATACGCTGTTTCGCATCTTCGAGTCACAGGCGCACGACATTGGTAAACTTCGCAATCGAGCGGTCGATTTCTGGATCAAACCCGACATTTCGGCCTTCGGCCTGGCCGAGTTTCACCGCACAGCCGAGATCGCCGCGGTAGGCGAGGCCGCAGCGCACGACACGATTGCGGAACTCAAGCACCGCTTGGTCGAGTTGGAAAGCCGATTGCTCGAGCAGCGCAGGTCGCGCACCTGATTGCGCTCTGTTCGCCCCGGTGATATTGCATCGCACCACATCGAAGAGTGTATGGTTTCATGATCTTACTCGCATGGCTGTTCGTCGGGCTCGTCGTCATCCCAACCACGATCTGGATCGCACTCGCGTTTCACTGCCATGCGCGTCGGCCGTGGCTGCGCTGGTTCGTGTCTTTCGTTCCACTCGCCGTTGTGGCAGCAAGCCTGGGAATGCTGCCTCTCGTGCCCTGGGCGCTCACCATCTGGTTGGCGCTCGTGGTGATCACGATCGCGTGGTGGATTTCGCTGCGCCCAAGACCGGACGGTGATTGGGCCGAGGGAATGGAAGTTCTGCCTCGCGCCGAGATCGTCGACAACACGCTGCATGTGCGGAACTTTCGCTACTTCAGTTACACTTCGAGCGGCGAAACAATCCTGCGCTATGAGGAACGGACATACGATCTGGCGCGACTCTCTTCAGTCGATTATTTCTTGGCGCACTGGTCCGGACCGGTGATGGCTCACACGCTGGTGAGCTACGGGTTCGACGACGGGCAGTTCCTCTGTATATCGGTTGAAGCACGCCGCAAGCGCTGGCAATCGTATTCGCCGCTGTGGGGTTTGTTTCGCTCGTATGAGTTGATGTTCGTCCTGGGCGACGAACGCGACATCGTGCGGCTGCGGACAAATATCCGTCGCGAACAAGTATATATGTATCGTTTGCGATTACTTCCGCAAGATCTGCGACGACGGGTTCTCGACTACGTCACGCGGATCGAGAAACTCGCCGCCCAGCCCGAGTGGTACAACTCGGTCACCAGTAACTGCACCACAAATCTGTTCTATAACCGCCACGCGAACGTGCCGTGGTGGCTGAAGCCCCACATCTTCTTGAATGGATTGTCAGCCCGCGCGATGTATCGGCTCGGCTTCCTGGACAAAAGTTTGCCATACCGGGAATTGCAAGCACGCTGCGCAATTCGCGAACGCGCCCTGGCCGCCGGCGACGCCGCAGATTTCTCTCAGCAAATTCGCGCGCAGATTGTGATGCCGTAGCCCTCTTCGGCCCGTTCTCGTCACCTATTTGGTCACGGCAATGGACTTGCGGAACTGGCCAATGCTGAAGGCGAAGAAGGCCATGCCGATGGCAGCGACCGCCAGGAACTGCGGCCAGACAGTCTCGATCCCCGCGCCCGGAAGATGATGGCTTGGGAGAAGCCGACGAAGTGGCGTGAGGGAAGCAACAGCGTCAGGCGCTGCATCCACAGCGGCTGGCTTTCCACTGGCGTGCTACCGCCCGAGAGAAGTTGCAGCACGATGATGACCAGGATGATCAGCAGCGCGAACTGCGCCATCGACCGGGAGATGGTGCCAAGGTAGAGCCCAAGCGCCGTGGCGAAGAACAGGTAGAGCACGACTCCCAGCAGGAACAGCGGCAGTGACCCGGCGATCGGCACGTCCAGCAGCGTGCGGACCACCACGAAAATCGAGGCAGTGACGGCCGTGAGAATGACCAGGCCGTTGGCCCAAACCTTCGACATCGCGATCTCGAACGGCGTCAGCGGCAACGTGAGAAGGTGCTCGATCGTGCCATGCTCGCGCTCTCGGATCAGGGCGGCCCCGGTCAGAACCACGGTGAGCGTGGTGATCTGGTTGATCAGGGCCACGATGGCGCCGAACCACGAGGCCTCGCCGTTGGGGTTGAAGGCCTTGCGGATGACCACGTGAAGCGGAAGCTCCGGCTTCGCGTCCGTCCGGCGGATGAACGAGTTGACGCGGTCGATCAGGATGTCCTTGATGTAGCCGGCCCCGATGCTTGCCTGCTGCATCGCCGTGGCGTCCACATCAACCTGAATCTCGCCGGGCCGGCCCCGACGAAGGTCGAGCTCGAACCGGGGCGGAATGGCGACGATGAACATGTATTGACCGCGGTCCATGGCGGCCGTGGCGTCTCCGGCCGCGATGATCTGCGGGTGCTGAAACCGCGGTGGGTAGAACGCGGCGATCAGCTCCTTGGAGAGCTGCGACTGGTCCTCGTCGATGAAAGCGAGGCTGGCGTTGTTCACCTCGGACTTGACGCCGCGGGCCTGCGAGATGATCGCCAGCGTGAACGCATACAGGATGAAGGCCACGAGCACGGGGTCGCTCGACAGGCTGCGCAACTCCTTCAAACCCAGCCACAGGATGTTGGCGGCGCAGGCCCATGGCTAGGTCTCCTGGCGCGGCAGGCCCGCGACACTCAAGCCGATCAGGATCGGGATGAAGGCGGCCAGCGCCAGCGCGTCAATCCAGAGGCCATCCGCCCCCAGGCCCTTGGTGAACGCGCCGACACTGGCGTGCATGTAGTAGCTGGTGGGCCAGATCGTGCCCAGCACACGGGCGCCGCCGTCGAGCGTCGAGACCGGCTGGAGCATGCCCGAGAACTGTGTCGTCGGCAGAATGGTGAGGATCGCCGTGATGAACACCGCCGCCACCTGGCTGGACGTGAAGGTGGCAACGAGCATGCCCAGGGCGGTGGTCGCCGTGACGTACAGCAGCGCGCAGACCGAGAGCATCCAACCGCTCCCCTTCAGCGGCACGCCGAAGACGGACACCGCCATCAGCAGCAGGAGGACGTGGTTGATCATGCCGATCACGATGTAAGGGAGTTGCTTGCCCGTGAGGAACTCGATGCGCCGGGTCGGAGTAACATAGAAATTGATGATCGAGCCCAGTTCCTTCTCGCGCACGATGCTGACGGCCATCAGAATCGCCGGGATCAGGATCAGCAAGATGGCCGGTACGCTGGGTACGATCGCATAGACACTCTCGAACGTGGGGTTGTAGACGAAGCGGTTCTCCACCTCGAACGCGGCCTGGCCCGGAAGCACCTTGGAGCTGCTCCGCCCCTGCTCGTGCAGAAAGTTGTCGTGCACGCCCACCACGTACTGCCGCAAGCTCTCGGCGCGGTTGGTCGGCGCACCGTCGACCCAGGCCGTGATCTCGCCCGGATCGCCCTTATGGACGTTCCGGCCGAAGTTCGACGCGACCTCCAGGGCGACTTCAATCTCGTGCGATTCGAGCCGGCGCTGCATCTCGTCGGGGGTCTGGCCCGGTGAGTGTGGGACGAAGTATCGTGAGCCCTCGAAGGCCGCGATGTACGCTCGGCTCTCGGGCGAGCGATCGAGGTCAAGATACGAGAAGCGGATGTTTTCGACGTCCGTGGTGATGCCGAAGCCGAAGGCGAGCATCATCGAGCGCCGAGCCGACAAAGGCGAAGAGCAGGCGCACAGGGTCGCGCTCGATCTCCTGCGCCTCGCGTCGGCTGTAGGCGAGCATCCGCCCCAGGCTGAACCCGCCCCGGCCACCTTGGTCGTGCGCGGGGGTTTTCGCCGCCGCAGTCGCGCCGGCCGCCACGCCCGAATCGGCACCATCTTTGCTCTTCGATTCCGGCGCGTCACGGGTCGCGTCAGTGATGTAACCGATGAAGGCGGCCTCCAGGTCGTCGGTACTGCGACTCGCCATGAGCTGCGCCGGGGTGTCGCACGCCAGCACGGTCCCGGCGTGCATGAGCGAGATGCGGTCGCAGCGCAAGGCCTCGTTCATGAAGTGAGTGGATACGAAAATCGTGACGCCCTGGCGGCGGGAGAGGTCGATGAGAAGCTCCCAGAACTCGTCGCGGGCGACGGGGTCGACCCCGGAGGTGGGCTCGTCGAGCAGGAGCATGTCGGGTTCATGCAGAACGGCGACAGCCAGTGACAGTCGTTGCTTGAGCCCTAGCGGAAGCTCCTCCGAGGCCGCTTCGAAATCGGCGCGGAGGCCGAACCGATCGACAAGTTCGTCGATCCGGGCACGGGCACGGTCGCGCGGGATGTCGAAGATGCGCGTGTGGAGTTCGAGGTTCTGACGGACCGTGAGCTCGCCGTAGAGCGAGAAGGCCTGCGACATGTAGCCGACGCGCTTGCGCGTGGCCAGGTCGTTGGCGTCCACCTGATCACCGAAGAGCTTGGCCTCGCCCTCGGTCGCGGGCAGCAGCCCGGTCAGCATCTTCATCGTGGTGGACTTTCCGCAGCCGTTGGAGCCCAGGAAACCGAAGATTTCGCCGCGGCCGATGGCGAAGTTGACGCGGTTCACGGCGGTGAATGAGCCAAACCGCTTGGTGAGGTCGGTGGCCTGGATCGCCGGCTCTCCCCCGGGGTCGACGCGGGGAGGGATCTCCAGGGCGTGGCGACCGCCCGGCGCGGCGCCCGGCAGAAGCGCGACGAATGCGTCCTCCAGGTTCGCGGCACCGGTGCGTTCCATGAGCTGGCCGGGCGTGCCGGTGGCAATGACGCGGCCCGCGTCCATGGCGATGGTCCAATCGAACCGCTGGGCTTCGTCCATGTAGGCGGTGGAAACCAGCACGCTCATACCCGGCCGATCGGCGCACACGCGGTCGATCAAGGACCAGAACTGCTGGCGCGAGAGGGGATCGACGCCAGTGGTCGGCTCGTCCAGGATGAGGAGGTCGGGGTCGTGGATCAACGCGCCGCATAGGCCGACCTTCTGCTTCATCCCGCCGGAGAGCTTGCCCGCCGGCCGGTCGGGGAACGGCCCCAGCCCCGTGGCGTCGAGCAGCGCGCGGATGCGGCCGGCGCGCTCGGCATCAGGCACGCCGAAGAGCCTGGCAAAAAAGTCGATGTTCTCGAAGACGCTGAGCTCGAGGTAGAGGTTCTTGCCCAGACCCTGGGGCATGAAGGCGATGCGCGGGCAGGCCGCGTCGCGGTGCGCGGCTAGGTTCATATCGCCGCCCAGGACGTTGACCTTGCCGGCCTGAATCTTCTTCGAGCCCGCGATCAGCCCCATGAGCGTGGACTTGCCCACGCCGTCGGGCCCAATCAGGCCGACCATGACGCCGGCAGGGATGTCGAGATCGAGCGCGTCAAGCGCGCGAGTTTTCCCATAAGTGTGTGAGACCCCGCGGACCGATGCCACCGGCGCCACGTCACTCCCCGGCGGGGTAGACCCGCCCACGCCGGTCCCTCCAAAGTCGCCCTTCGCTCCGCGAAGGGATTCGTCCCCAAAGTCGCCCTTCGCTCCGCGAAGGGATTCGTCACCATCGTCCCCAGGGCTAGACTTGCCCACGCTGCGGGAGGCCATCGCGTCGCCCTCGTCAAGGTCGGGAGGCCGGCGTTTCCGGTCCGGGTGTGGGGGCCGCTTGGCCCTCGGTGACGCTGGCGCCCGCCGGTTTTCCTGCCGCCGCGGGCGAGGCGGGGGGCAGCCCCGGGAACGGGCGGTCAAACCGTTCGGGCCACGCCGCCGAGTCGTCCAGCCGCACATATCCGACGCCGCGTATGCCCGTCTTGATTCGCTCGATGACGGCCTGGATGCGCTCGGGCGGCACGCTCAGCTTCACGCGGAACATCAGCTTGTCGCGCTCGCTCCGGGTCTCGACCTGCTTGGGCGTGAACTGAGCCTCAGGCGCCACAAACGTCACCTTGGCGCGCGCGGCGTACTCGGGGGCGATGTCCAGCACGATCCGTGCATCGGCGCCGAGCTTTGTCTTCACCGCGTCCTGAGCCGGCAGGTAAATCTCCATGTACACATCACCGAGATTCACCAGGCTGAGGACCTTGCCGCCGCTGCCCAGCACCTCGCCCTCCTCGGCCAGCCGGTACAGCACTCGCCCCTCGACGGTCGAGTAAAGGGTCATGTCGTTGATCCGCGACTGGACCTTCACCGCCTCGGCCTTGGCCGCCTCGACCGACTTCTTCGCCGTGTTCAGCCTTGCCTTCTCGCCGTCAAGCGCCGCGCGGCGAGTCTTGGCCAGAGTCTCCTTGATGTCGTAATTCTCGCGCGACGTGGCCTTGCGCGCAGCAGGCTGCGCTCGCGCTCGAACTCGACCTCGGCCAGCTTGAGCTGGCTGTCAGCCAGCACGATGTCGGCGTCGACCTCGAGGGCCTTGGCCTCCTGCTCGGCCACAGTCGCCTGGGCTCGCGCCAGCTCCGCCTGCAATGTCACGGTATCCATCTTGGCCACGACTTGACCGGCATGGACCATGTCCCCTTCGTGCACCAGGATCTTCTCCACCCGGCCCGGCTCCTTGGTCGTCACGTCCACCTGCACCGATTCAACCCGCCCATTGCCCGAGGCAAACCCGGGCGGCAGCGCGTTCATTCGGGCCTGGTAGAACTGCCAGAAGAGGACCCCGCCCCCCGCGACAACGGCGAGCGCGACGACCCAGAATGTTTTTCCCTTCATCGCGCAAGCTCCCAACGATTTGTTGACTGGACGACAAGTGCCGATGTGATACCGCAAAACCAGATACATTATCAGGCGCCGATCCTACCTCGGCAAGGGCCAGGTCTCTTCTGATCGCTGTGCTCTCAAGAAGAACGCAGCTTGGCCATGTTCAACCAGAAATGCTCGAGGCTTTCGGTGCCTCCGAATAAAGTCGTGAAGATTGTCGAGTCGGCGAGAAAGATATCGCCGCCGCGCGTATCTGTCGGCGGCATCCAGATGAAGGAATTAAACTCTCGATTCCCCCCAGCGGTGAATGGATGCGGCCGGGACAGATCGATCGGTCACCTGGCCAGAACACGAATAGACCTCGTACCTTCTGTTGTCAACGCATAGTGCGGCAGACGCCGATGGAAGTTGAACGACGTCACTCCATTAAGCAAACCCAGCCCGTCGAAATCCTTGTTGATGGTAAGAGGCGCGATCTGATCGGTTCCCGGCACGACGGCCGGCCGCAGCCCGAACTGATTGAGCACGGGCAGTTCGAGTCCGTGCATCAGCGACCGCGTGTACTGCCCGAATCGCTGCTGGCGCGGCACGAGCTCGTCGCCGTGAGGCTTGTACTCCATCTGACGCTGCTTCATGTCGCTCGTGAAGCCGACATCGTGATGCGGTGCCAGGATCAGGCATGTGCCTTGCCGATCGAGCCACTCTCGGATGGCGTCGATCTCCCCTTTCTCGGCTTCCTGCTCGGAAACGAGGTGGTCCAGGCCGAAAACCATCAACGTGTCCGTGTCTGCAAGACCTCTCTCATCGATCGGGAGCTTGTACCCTGCCTGGTCGATGCGTTGGTAAACGGCCACCGGTGTCGGGAGCACCCGGACAAGCCGCGATCGTGCTAGAAAGAAGGGCGCGCGCTCTTGGCGTGTTCCGGACTTCAAGATTGAGCCGCGCGAGCCCTACCGCACGCTGTGGGTCGCGACCCGCCGAGCTCCAGAACTCGGCGGCATGGTCAGCGAAAGCGGCGGGATGGCGGGAAACCAATTCGTCGTATCGCTTCTCCGCTCGCGCTCGCCACCGGTCTGCCTCGGCCGCGTTGCCATCCTCATCCAGTATGCGGGCCAATTGGGCCGCGTAATCCGGGTCATCGGACTCGCGCGCCAGCCGGCGGAGCCGGGCGATGGCGTCCTCGCGTTCCCCAAGCTCAGCCTCCACCTCGGCAAGATGGCCCTCGGCTTGCGCATAGGCCGGCAGGCGTCGCCAGGCGGCGTCGAACCAGTCGCGCGCTCGGAGAGGATGGCCGGCTTCCCGCCACATATGGCCACGCTGGAACTCAAGCTGCGCCAGCGGAAACGGCGACACGCCGCGATAGCGGAGATAGCTCTCGTCGAACAAGCGTTCAGCCTCGGCGGTCTCGCCACGCTCGGCATGGAGTGCGGCAAGCCCCGCGACGCTCTCAAAGTCAGCGCGGCGCTCGATCGCCGCCCGGCGGAGCACCAGCGCCTCGTCATACGCGCCCGACCGCCTGGAGGATTGCTGCCCTCTCTGCCTGCGCCGCGGCGTCCTCAATGCCGAGTTGCTCAGCGACATCGAGCTCACTCAGCGCTTCCTTGAATAGATGCAGGCTGCCGCGTGCCCGAGCCAGCGACAGAAATGAGATGCCTTCTGCGGAGGCTTCGCGCAGACGCAGCTCGGCTAACGCAAGAGCGCGCTCATAGTCGGCGATTCGGCCGAGCAAGTGGGCGCGCATAATTAGGAGATCGATCAGCTCTGCCCATGAACGGCTGGTCAGCCACCCCTGGACGGCATGGAGCTCGAGGCCGTCGATTTGCGCCGCCAGGTTGGCGAACGCAATCGTGCCATTTGTCGTGCGGATCATCCTCGCTGCTGACAGTGCCTGCGTCATGTTGGGATTCCGACAAATGGCGCCGGCTTCGGCGGCATCGGATTCGGGCGGGACAGATACGGGAACTTGCGCGACGCCGGCACCGCCGTCCCCTCGACCCCGTCCGAGATGCGCGGGCCGTTGCCGTTGTTGATCAGAATCGTGAATAGTGAGTCGACAATGTCGTGGTTCAGCCATCGGCCACCGCAGGTCCCGTGGGGCTCGCCGCGCAGCATCGCCCGTTCGATTTCGAGGTAGCCGTCCTCGTTGAACGGCTTCGACATATCGACGACCAGAAAATCGGCGAGCAGCATCTCGGTCAGCGGATGAGCACCTTTCGCATCAAGCGGCCAGTCGGTCTTGCCGTCAAGACTGTCATAGAACGCCATGCTGCCGTTGAGGCGGGCGCGGTACGCGCCGAGATAATCCGGCCGAAGCTTGAAGCCGTCCTCCTCACTGTAGAGATCACGGACGTCGAGGTCGCGATTCACCGCGTCGGAGGCCTTGTCCATCATGATGAAGTTCTTGATCTCGGGGCGACCGACGCGATCGAGCCGCGCACGATGCGATCCGTTGGTCGCCGTCTCGGCGATCACTGCGACGAGCGGTCCAGCATGCGCGTCGAACAACGTCGAGTGCTCGACCTCAACGACGATACTGAGTACGTTCTGGCCCTCCACCGAATTCACGCCGTTGACTTCCGGAATCCGCCGGTTGAGCCTGATCCCGCCAGAAAACCCTTGGTCGATGAAAAACGGATCGAGGCGGCAACCGGCGAAAATGTGGGGCCCCTCGGAATGCGCTCCCGACTCGTCGCCGACGCGGACTGAAATCTTGCCGGCCGGTCCGTGACAGGTGCCCGACTGCACGAGACTGTCGCCGGATGCCTGAGGAACGTCGAAGATGAAGCTGAACGCGCGCTCCTCCTCGCCAACCGTGAACCCGGCGCTTGGTCCCGTGGAGGCAACGCGAACGGGACGAACGCGGATGCGATAGTCGAGCGCGTCCGAGAAGAGAAGCCGCGTGGCTTCGATCTCTTTGAATGGAAAGATGTTCATCACCAGCACCAGATGGCCCGGCCGCTCGGGGCTCGGAAATGCGAAGACATCCGTGATGTCGATCTCGGGATTGGCGATCGACCTTGGTCCCGCACCATGATCAGACACTTCGATATACCTCCTGCGATGCGCCTGACGCGATTCTTTAGTGAAAAATGTACGTATGAGTCGACCGGCTCAGCCGAGTGCGGCGAGCCATTGGAGCGCGCGAATGCCAGGCAAGAAGAAGTAGGCCCCTCCGCGTACGGTAGTGAAAGCCGGGAGACCCTTGATCGTCTTTCGAACGGGTCGCTTCGGTATCTTGAACTCCAGTGTCCCGTCCTGGGTGCCGATGATCGGATCGCGCTCATTGGCGAGTTCGTGGAAGTTCTTGTCATTGGCCCACACGTTCTGCGCGAACTCGAACTGGCGGATCAGGCTCGCGCAGATCACGAACGCCGCGATCCCGCGCTCCTGCCCGTCCTCCGGTGCGTCCTCCGGCAGATGCGGCCCATAGGTGGCCCCGCGCCGGATCATCCGTCGCCGGTTCATGTTGGCGGCCGTGTCTCGCGGGTTCATGCGGCGCATGTGCGATCCCAGCGGCACCGCGTAGCCGTGCGGGTCCGATTCCTTGTAATTGAAATCGTTGTTCCGCTGCGGATCGGCTCCGAGGACAGGATCGTCCTTCTCCGGCGCCAGCACAAGCGGGGCTCCGCTTCGCCAGCGGCCCATGAGCTTGGCGGCGATCAGTTCCTGCTCTTCCGCCGTCTGGCCGTGCTCGCGCAAGAAGTCTCGGAACGCTCCCACGTGCTCCTCCATCCGACGATAGGCCGCGTAGCTACCGTTGCGGCGGAGGATCTCCGGTTCGGGTTGGCCCGCCACGTAGCCGTCTTCGTCGGGGTAGCCGAGGATGAATTCACCCGCCTTGAGCAGACCGCCTGAACCAGGCGTCGGCTCGTCGAGAGAGCCTTCGATGATCGGCTGCGACAGCCGGTCACGATAACCGAAGTGGTCGTGCGCGTAGCCGAACGGCGGGGTCGCGTCGAGGTCGAGCGACGAGAGCACTTCCACTCCCTCACAGCGCGCGACGAGTTCTCGATGCTCTCCCTGGCAGCGCTCGCGCTCCGCACGATCGCGGGCGAAGAGTATGGCGATCGCGTGGAGCTCCGGGCTGGCCAGTCCTCCCAACCAATGGTCGGGCTGATTCGCACCCGTGTCCCCGAGCATCGCCGCCCGGGCGACCATCCCCTGCTTGAACTCTTCCGGAAACGTGTCCAGCGACGCCGTATCTACGCCCAATGCCCGCAGACCGTTCCAGGTGAAGCCCACAGTCACCCAGCGCTTGTCTTCGGCCACCGAGGCGCGCGCAACGGCGGCCGATTGCACCGTCGGCAGGATACCCGCAAGCCACGCCTGCCCGGCGGAGGGATTGCGAAAGGACAGGAACTCATAGCGCGCCGCCAGCGCCGGTGCCCGCGCCAGCAGGATGTGTTGAATGTCGTCGAGTTCGAGCATGTCGCATCGCCCCCGTGAGCTACTGCATCTGGTCGAGCATCGTCGAGAATGCCGCCTTGAGCCGCAGTGCCTTCTTGATCTCGTCGGCACTCACGTAGGGATACTCCCCGTATTCGAGGAAGCTCGGGCACTGGTGCTCCCGGGCGAATTTGACGAACGCCGCGGGGTTCGACTTCCAATCCTCGGGGAACCCTTCGAGGTTCTCAAAGACCGTATTGATGCCGTATTTCGAGAAGAGCGCCACGGCGTCCTCGGTGTACTTATCGAAATCGGTGTCGAAGATGCCCTGATACATGAAGTATGTGTCCGTACCAATGTCGAAGAGCACCCAGCGCAGGTAGTGCAGCTTGAGCACCTCGAGCGCGTCGGGAAGGCCGGCGATGGTTTCCTCGATCTTCTTTCCATACGCGCGGATGGTCTGCTCCGTGCCGGGCTTGATCTTCGCGATGATCGTGAAGCCATAGCACGCAGGAGTCTTGGGGAAGATCGGCCCATAGCGTCCCTGTTCTTCCTCAAAGTATCCCCCTTTCGGGAGCGCCTTGGCAGCGGGCTTCGTCCAGTCGTGCTGCATGTCAGCCTTCTTTCCTGTCGCGGGTTTTGCCTGGTTTTGCTTGATTTCCGGGTCGTTGTTGGAACTCATCGAGCCGGGCGAGCCTTGTCCGCTTTCAATCCCCGGCCATCAGCCGAGCCAGGGGACGTGTGAGTGGCACGTTCTCGAACACAATCTTTACCATAACCGTCAAAGGCACGGCCAGTACCATCCCGACCACCCCCCAACACAGGCCCCAGAACGCCAGCGCGATCAGGACCACCAGCGGACTGAGGTCCACGGCGCGAGCGGTCAGCCGCGGTTCGATGAAGTTGTTGGTCACGAAATGCGCCAGCAGGAGCAGCGCCAGGACCGCCAGCGCCGCCAGGGCGAGTCCAGCTCGAGAATCGCCAGCAAGACCGGCAGCACCAGGGCGATCACGCTCCCGACGTAGGGGATGAAATTGCCGATGAAGGCCAGCACGCCCCACGTGCCGGGGAACGACACACCGAAGCTCCAGAGGATCGCCACGACGGGTAGAGCCATCGCCAGGCTGGAAAGCACCTTGGCTCGGAGGTAGGAAGCCATGGCGCGGTTGATCGACGCGATGATCGCGAGCACGTGTACAGCCCGCTCCTCAGGGAACCCACTCCGGACCGCGCGGGAAAACGATGGGCTTCGAGCATCAGAAACACAAGGTACAACACGACGATGAGCCCTTCGGCCAAGAAACTCGCCGCGATGTTTACCAGGCTGGACGCGACTGCCGTGAGCTGCGCGGTCGTCTCCCCCTCGGCTCGAGCCGTGCCTCGGATGGGGTCGAGAAGCCAGGCGGGCAAGTGCCCCTGGCCCCATGTGCGCAGTCGTTCGAAGATCGCTGCGGCTCGTTCGATCAGGACGGGCAGCTCGGACTTGAGATCCACCAGGTTGCCGTAAATGACCGCGGCCAGCCCCAGGATCACCGCCGCCACGAGCAGGGCCAGGAGCGGACCGGAGAGCTTCGCGGGCACCCTCTGGCGCAAGGCTCGGTGCGCCGGCAGAATCGTATAGGCCAGGAACACCGCCAGAATCAGGGGACGCAAGAGCGGAGCCAGTTCCTTGAGCAGGTACCAGCCTCCCGCCCCGCACACCACGGCCGCGGCCACCGCGTACAGCGGGTCCAGGTCCGGCCGCAATCGAGCCCTGCCGCCTCCCTCGACCACTCTCGGTTCCTCCTCGCTGAGCCCCATCGCGCTTCAACCCTCGACATCACGGATCGTCCGGCCAGGCAGCGGGCCGGGGAAGAAAACCACAAAGGAGACGGGGTATCCGAGAGCGCCATGTTAATTCTGATTCCCGACGCATACCATATCGGCTGCCAGTCTGAAAGTGTAGCCGTCGGTGTGCCTGCGCTCGCCCGTACATCGGCTCGGCCTCCCGTCGCCGTAAGCCACGATGTCGATCAAGTCAACCACGGTAAACCCGTAACGGAGCCAATCGATGGACGCGACACACAAGACCCAAGCTCCCCCCAGGGCCACCACCCCTTCGGGCGATTCCCGTGCCGATGCGCCACCGCTTTCGCCAGACGAGCTCCGCAAGCTCGACGCCTACTGGCGTGCCTCGAATTATCTCTCGGTCGGGCAGATCTACCTGCTCGCCAACCCGCTCCTGAAGGAGCCGCTCAAGCGTGAGCACATCAAGCCGCGCCTTCTCGGGCACTGGGGCACGTCGCCGGGCCTCAACATGCTTTACACGCACCTCAACCGGGTCATCAAACGTGATGATCTGGATATGATTTACATCATCGGGCCCGGGCATGGTGGCCCTTCATTGGTCGCTCACGCCTACCTGGAAGGGACGTATTCCGAGGTCTACCCGGAGATCAGTCAGGACGCCGACGGGATGCGGAAGCTGTTCAAACAGTTCAGCTTCCCGGGAGGCATCCCCAGCCATGTCGCGCCTGAGACGCCGGGCAGCATTCACGAAGGCGGCGAGCTTGGCTACGCCTTGAGCCACGCCTACGGCGCAGCGTTCGACAACCCGAACCTGATCGTCACCTGCATCGTCGGCGACGGCGAGGCAGAAACCGGACCTCTCGCCACCGGCTGGCACGGCAACAAGTTCCTCAATCCCGCCCGAGACGGCTGCGTGCTCCCGATTCTCCACCTGAACGGCTACAAGATCGCCAACCCCTGCTTCCTCGCCCGCATCCCGCACGACGAGCTCCGGAAGTTCTTCGAGGGAATGGGCTACAGTCCCTACTTCGTCGAGGGACACGACCCGGCAGCCGTCCACCAGCGGCTCGCCGCAGTGCTCGACGAGGTCGTGGCGGAGATAGGCCGGATCAGGGACGACGCCCGCACCAGGGGCAACCTCAAACGGCCCTCGTGGCCGATGATCATCTTCCGCACGCCCAAGGGCTGGACGTGCCCCCCGGAGATCGACGGCAAGAAGTGTGAGGACTACTGGCGAAGCCACCAGGTACCCATGGGCGACATGGACAAGCCCGAGCACATTCGCATTCTCGAAGGGTGGATGAAGAGTTACCGGCCGGAAGATCTCTTCGACGCCACGGGCCGGCTCAATTCGCAGCTCGCCGACCTGGCCCCGACCGGCCATCGCCGGATGAGCGACAACCCGCAAGCCAACGGCGGCCTGCTGCTGCGTGACCTCAAGATGCCCGGCTTCCGCGACTATGCCGTCGAGGTCAAGAGCCCCGGTGCGACCACGGCCGAATCAGCCCGCGTGATGGGCAAGTTCTTGCGAGACATCATGAAGCTGAACCTGGAGAGCCGCAACTTCCGCCTGTTCAGCCCGGATGAGAACAACTCGAACCGCTGGCAGGACGTGCTCGAAGTGACCAACCGCTGTTACATGGCCGAAATCCGCCCCGACGACGATAAACTCAGCCCGGACGGCCGCGTCATGGAAGTCTTGAGCGAGCACCAGTGCCAGGGCTGGCTGGAAGGCTATCTGCTCACCGGGCGGCACGGCTTCTTCTCGTGCTACGAGGCGTTCATTCACATCATCGACTCGATGTTCAACCAGCACGCCAAGTGGCTGAAGGTGTGCAACCACATCCCCTGGCGCCGGCCGATCGCCTCGTTCAACTACTTCCTCAGCTCCCACGTCTGGCGCCAGGACCATAATGGATTCAGCCACCAGGACCCCGGCTTCATCGACCACGTCGTCAACAAGAAGGCGGAGGTGGTCCGCGTCTACCTGCCTCCCGATGCGAACTGCCTGCTCTCGGTCACTGACCACTGCCTTCGCAGCCGCAACTACGTCAACGTCGTGGTCGCCGGCAAGCAGCCGGCGCCCCAATGGCTGACAATGGACCAGGCCGTCAAGCACTGCACCAAAGGGCTGGGAATCTGGGAATGGGCCAGCAACGACAAGGGGAGCGAGCCCGACGTCGTCATGGGCTGCTGCGGAGACGTTCCTACCCTCGAAACGCTGGCGGCCGTCGAACTGATTCGCTCTCATCTGCCCGAGCTCAAGGTCCGCGTGATCAACGTCGTCGACCTGATGACGCTGCAGCCGGCGCGCGAGCACCCCCACGGGCTCTCCGACGCGGACTTCGACGCGTTGTTCACCAAGGACAAACCGATCATCTTTGCCTTCCACGGCTACCCCTGGCTGATCCACCGGTTGACGTACCGGCGCACCAACCACAAGAACCTGCACGTCCGCGGCTACAAGGAGGAGGGCACGACGACAACACCATTCGACATGGTGGTCTTGAACGACCTCGACCGCTTCCATCTCGTGGAGGACGTGATCGATCGACTTCCGCAGCTCGGCTCCCGCGCGGCCTACTTCAAGCAGGCCATCCACGAGAAGCTCATCGAGCACAAGGAGTACATCGAACGCCACGGCGATGACATGCCCTCGATCAGCGGCTGGAAGTGGGGTTCAGCGGGGGCGGCTCTCAGCGCGGCCACGACCACCGAAGGCGACAACCTCTAGAGTCTGGCACCAGCTCACTCACCCGCGCGAGTAATTCGAGCAGACTATCGGACAAGTCGTCCCGCCACACGAGACCGGCCGCAGAAGGGAGCAGGGTCGTGACGGTCGCCAAGCAGATCCAGCGCGGTTCCCTCCCGAGTGCCTCCGCCGGGGGCATCGGCCGAAGCTCCCCCCGGGCGCCACCGTGATCGAGGGCGGCGTCAACTTCAGCCTGTTCTCGCGCACCGCCACCGGGGTTGAACTCTTGCTATTTGACCGGGAGGACGATGCCAGTCCGTCCCACGTGATCCCGATCGATCCGGTTACGAACCGGACCTACCACTACTGGCACGCGTTCGTGCCAGGCGTACCGCCGGGACAGATTTATGCCTATCGAGTCGACGGCCCATTGGCCCCCGACAGGGGTCTGCGGTTCGATCCCGCCAAGGTCCTGATCGATCCCTACGGGCGAGGGGTTGTCATCCCTGAGAACTACGACCGCGAAACCGCGAAACATGCGGGCGACAACGCGGCGATGGCAATGAAAAGCGTGGTCGTCGATCCCAGCGCGTACGACTGGCAGGGAGACCTCCCGCTCTGCCGGCCTTCTTCACGCACCATCATTTACGAGATGCACGTCCGAGGATTTACGCGCCACCCGAAGTCTGGGGTCACAGAGAAGTCCCGCGGTACCTTCGCCGGGCTGATCGAGAAGATTCCCTATTTGAAAGAACTCGGGATCACCGCCGTGGAGTTGCTGCCTGTGTTTGCGTTCGACCCGCAGGCTTGCCCGCTCGGCGTGGTGAACTACTGGGGTTATCAGCCCGTGTCCTTCTTCGCGCCGCACCCGGCCTTTAGCTCGCGCCGCGACTCTCTCGGCCCCGTGGATGAGTTCCGCGACATGGTGAAAGCCCTCCACCGGGCGGGCATCGAGGTCATCCTCGACGTGGTGTTCAACCACACCGCCGAGGGCGATCACACGGGGCCGACGCTCAGTCTCCGCGGGATCGACAACCCGACTTACTACATCCTCGAAGACGGGGGCTCGCGATACGCCGACTACACCGGTTGTGGGAATACCCTGAATGGAAACCAGCCGATCGTCCGCCGGTTGATCGTGGACAGTTTGCGCTACTGGGTCGAGGAGATGCACGTCGACGGCTTCCGGTTCGACCTGGCGTCGATCCTGGCCCGCGGCCCCTCGGGGCTGCCGATGCCGAACCCGCCGGTCCTCTGGGATATCGAGTCAGACCCCGTACTGGCCGGCACGAAGCTCATCGCCGAGGCGTGGGACGCGGCCGGGCTCTACCAGGTCGGAACCTTCGTCGGCGACGCCTGGAGGGAATGGAACGGCCGCTTCCGCGACGACATCCGCGACTTCTTCCGCGGCCAACGCGGATCAGTGCGCCGCGTGGCCGACCGCCTGATCGGCAGCCCCGAAATCTACGGCCACAAGGGCCGCGAGGCCGAGCAGAGCATCAATTTCGTGACGTGCCATGACGGCTTCACTCTCAATGACCTCGTCTCCTTTAACCAGAAACACAACGAATCGAATGGCGAGGACAACCGCGACGGCGCCGACGACAATCGAAGCTGGAACTGCGGAGTCGAAGGGCCGACCGATGATCCCGCGGTCGAGAGCCTGCGGAGCCGGCAGGTGAAGAACTACCTCACGGCCACGTTGGTGTCGCTGGGTGTGCCCATGATCCTCATGGGAGACGAGGTCCGGCGCACCCAACAGGGCAATAACAACGCCTACTGCCACGACGACCCCTCCACCTGGTTCGACTGGTCGCTCCTGGAAAAGCACGCCGATCTGCATCGTTTCGTGAGCCTTCTCGCCGCGAGGCGATCGCAGCGCGACGTGGAGCACGAGCTGAAGCGTGTGAGCCTGAGCTCCTTCTTGCGGGAGGCGAACAGGGCCTGGCACGGCGTGAAGCTCCACGAGCCCGATTGGGGCGACTGCTCACACAGCATTGTCCTGGGCTTGGAGCTTCGCGGCGAGGGGCTGCTGCTCCACGTCATCCTGAACGCGTACTGGGAGCCGCTCGAGTTCGAGTTGCCGAGGGTCGGCGAAGGGAACTCGTGGCGACGATGGATCGACACAGCCCTCGACTCGCCGCACGACATCGTCCCGTGGCAGACGGCACCGACCGTCTCCGGCGGCTCCTATCGAGTCAAAGCCCGCTCCGTCGTGATTCTGTACGCGGTCGCTTGATCTGGTGTGAGTCATTCACCATGAGATCAATAGTCACTCTGATACAGACTTCCTGCCCCGGCGCGTCCGGGAGAAGAATGCGATCAAGTTCCGGGGACATCAAACTTGATGAAGCTCTACCCCAGCCCCCCAGCCCGCCACCACCGCCAGCGAAACGCCAGATACGTCACACCCAGCAACCCCAGACACAGCGGTGGGTAGATACACAGGAAAAGCAACCAGACCGGCAAGCCAAAGTCACGCGTGATGTACACCAGCACCGGCGCCGCGAACCGACAGGGGTTTATCACTCCAGACGTCACTTCGCGTGGTATGCATGGGCACGCCCATGGCCGCGGAAAACGGGCTGGTCACCGTGAAGGCGGCTAGTTGCTCCTCACTCACCGATGACATCCCGCGCAGATAGAGCTCCAATCCCAGTGGCATGACGAACAGAATGAGCAAAGTGAGGTAAGTCACGACCATGGCCGTGGAAGTCTTCCGCGCCAGAGCCGAGCACAAGAGCCCGATGGTCGACGTGGCCAGGCAGGTGGTCGCAATGATCAAGAGGTACGCCAAGAGCGTCCAGAATCGATCCCGCAGCTCCGGCAGCAGCACATAGGCCAGCAGCATCTGCTCGGTGAGCAGGAATGTCAGTACGGTCGAGACGCGCAGCGACGCCATCAGTTTGGCAAAGACGATCTGGCCCGGGCGCAACAGCGTCGTCAGCAGCAGGCTCAGCGTCTGCCGCTCGCGTTCCTGTGTGATGCTTCCCGCCGAAAACACCGGCCCGACCAGCAGATTGAAGGTGAGGACATAAGCCACGTAATAGGCCGCCATGTCTGACCGCAGGAAGAGCAAGATCGCCATCAAAGGAATCGAGAGCACCATGCTCACCTGAATCACCACGCGCAGCATGAGCGTTCCCTGGCTGAAGATCTCGCTGCGGAGCTCCTTGTCCAGGACGGGATTCGTGCCGTCGGGCATCAAATCCGTGCGCTTGGCCGGCGCGAAAAGCTTGTCGGGGAAGAGGTCGCGATCGATCACGACGCCAATCGCGTACTTCATCTCTTCTTCCTCGTCGACAACATCCTTGCCTTCGCTGCCGACGTCGGGGGGGTGCAGCAGCCGGCGGTTGATCAGAATGCCCAGCACCGTCCACGCCGCCAGGCACCAGGGCGGCAAAATCGCCAGCGAGACAAAGTCGCGAGCAACAACGTTGTCGGTGCGGGTAAGCACGACGCAGAGAACCGCCAGCGGCAGAATCACCAGGTAACTGACGACCAGGGCCGAGCTCGTCCGCCGGAAATAGCTCGAACAGGCGACCGACAACAGGCCGAACGTACCCGCCGCCAGGATCAAGACCAGATAGCTGCGAGTGATCTCCGACAGCAAGAGCCCGCCCAGCAGATAGCAGAGAATCATGAGCGGGAGGCTCGAAACGATCAGGATCACCAGATACGAGAGCGAGCTGAGCAGCTTGCCGACCAAGATCGTTCCCGGTTGCAGCGGGCTGGCCAGCAGCAGCTCATAAGTCTTTCGCTCCTTTTCACCCGTGATGCTGCCGGCCGCAAACGTGGGGGCCATGAGCGCAACTAAGAAAAACTGGCCCAGGAAGAAAATGTCGAAGAGTGTACGCGCCACGCCCGGGCTCACCTGGCGCGCCCCTTGTTCGCCCGCGGGCCACTGGAAATAAACCAGCGCGCCCAGCACGCACACGTAGAGCAACTGCAGCACGAACGATCGGGGCGATCGCAGCGTCACCAGCAGCTCGCGAGTCAGGACCGGATTGTCGCGCAGCATGCGTGCGAGTCTCTCAGTTGACGATGCCCTTGGTGATCATCATGAAGACCTCCTCGAGCGAGAGAGGCTCTTCCGCGAACGATTGCACCACGATGCCCGACTGCACCAGCCCCTCCAGCAGCCGCGCCATGTCCGGGTCCTGGCCTTCGAATTCGGCTGTGATCGTGTGATCGTACGTTTCAACCGTGCGGATCGACCGGTCATCGCGAGCATGGCCGCCGCCCGCTCCGTCGATTGATCGAGAACGCGCACCTTGATCACCCGGTGCGACCGGATCTGCTGCTGGATCTCCTGAATGCTGCCGGCGGCCAGCATCTTTCCCCGCTCGATGATGCCGATCGAAGTGCAGAAGTCGGCCAGCTCCGAGAGAATGTGGCTCGAGATCAAGATCGTCTTTCCCATCTGCTTGAGCTCGTTCAAGAGAGCCTTCATCTCGAGCCTGGCCCGTGGGTCCAGCCCCGAGGCCGGCTCGTCGAGGATCAACACCGGTGGGTCGTGGACCAGCGTCTTGGCCAGGCACAATCGCTGCTTCATCCCCTTCGAGAGGCCGTTGACGTAGTCGTCCCGCTTGTGCGTCAGCTCCAGCAGATCGAGCACTTCGCCGATGATCTTCTTGCGAATCGATCGGGGAATCTCGTACGCCACCGCGAAGAAATCGAGGAACTCCCAGACCTTCATGCCGTCGTACACCCCGAAATCATCCGGCATGAAGCCGATGACGCGGCGCACCGCCATCGGGTCGGAAGTCACCGAGAAGCCCGCGACCCGCCCTTCTCCGGCCGTCGGTCGCAACAGGGTCGCCAGGAAACGGATGGTCGTGCTCTTCCCCGCGCCGTTGGGCCCGATGAAGCCGAAGATCTCCCCCTTGCCGATCGCAAAGCTCAGATCGTCGACGGCAACGAAGTCACCGTAGCGCTTGGTGAAATGACTGACCTCGATCATCGATCAAAAGTCTCCAGCTCACTCGCATCGAACATCCTGGAATTCATTTGGCCGGTGCTCCTTTGGCCGGTACACCCGTCTTCGCCGATTGCGGCGGCCCCATCCTTCGAGCCCCCTTGGTCGCCGGACGGGAGGCCGCTCCCTCGACGGCGGTCTGTTCAACTTGAGGCGTGCCTTCGTTGTTTCCCGCAGCCATCAGGTTGTATCGTCTGCCGTCGGGGCTGGGGGGAGGACCGCTGCGCAAGTGCACCAGCACCGCGGTGAACCCTCGCTTGCGGTCGACCGGCGGCTCGATCACCTGGCCGGGCATCGTGTCTCGTGCCCAGGCGACCAACCGAAGCTCTCCGTGATTCTCCTCGCGGTCATCCCACGTCGACCGCAGCGCTTCCAGGAACGGATTCGCGTCCGGCCCCGGCCCGGAGTCGACCCGCGCCAGCGGTGGATTCGCCCCGGCCGGAACCGGCCCGATCTCGACCGACTCGCCGGCCTTGATCGTCCCCAGCCAGCGCTCCTGGCGCTCGCCCGGCCCCGTCGACTCGATCAACACGGCGTCCCTGAGCTCGAGCTCGCTTCCATTCTCGACGTGCCGCTTCCCCTCGGATTCCGCCAGCCGGATGCTACCGTTCAAGCTCAGCATCTCTTCGGCTCGAAACATGGCGAGGCTGCGGGGCTGAACGGTGAAATCGATGAGTGCCGGCACCGGCGTTGATTGCCACCACGATTTGGCAATGTCCTCGCCCCGGATCGATCGCCCGTTGTCGAGCGGCAGCGCCAGCGCCGTCGGGCTGTTGGGATAAGACACGGTAAAATGCGATCGCCCGTTCGTGTACAGTGAAACCAGTCGCGTCAGATGGGCGCGGTGATAGTCGCCGTGCAGCTCCAGTAGACCGATCTCATCGGCGGCCGTGTCGTAGCCCATGTCGTGCGCGGCCACTCGCTCGACTCCGACCGCGAATCCCAGCGCCACCAGCGGAACGACCACCCAGGTCCACTCGCGCTTGTTGAGAACGAACCGGCAGATGAGCCAGTTGAGCGGCACCACGGCCAGCAAATAAGCCAGAATCACCCGCATGACGAAGTTCGAGCTGGGAATCGTGATGCCCGACGCCTCTTCGAGCAGGTCGCGGCTCAAACGCGGCAAACTCGCGGTGTCGCGCCAGTCGGCAACCGCCGGGAACTCGTGCAGGTCGCTTTCCCCCGCCGGGTTGTTGGCGGCGGTCGCGGCTGCTTCGACCAGCTCGGCTGGCGTCTTGGTCGTTTCCTTGGGCGGTAACTGCTCGACCCCCTTGACCACGAGGTCGCGGCTGGTGATCCGGTACCAGGAGAGCTCCTGGCTGAGCAGTCGCACCCGCGCCGGCGAGTTCGGAATCGAACCTTCAGGGCCGCTCCACTCCCCCAGGCTCTCCTCCGGGCGACGCAGGACCACGCGGCGAATGAGCGTGTCGATCCCCGGCCAGGCCAGAATCGCCTCTTCATTGGGGTTGGCCGCCAGCATCGTGATCCTCCCCCGGCCGACGCGCCTTTCGACGGCCAGCACGTGGGGGCTGGCCTCCCCCAGCGGGATCGTCGAAGCCCCCTCCTTCGGCTTCAGCACCGCCAGGTAAATCGGGCGCTTCGGACCCGTGTGGATCGGCACCGGTGCCGCGGTACACCCGCATCGCGCGCCGCATCGTTCCCCGCCGCTCCACGTTCACCGGCTCGCTCTGATTATCGACGGCCGAAGCATAGTGGGGTGGCGGATAAGATTGAGAAAGCGGCCGCAGATCGTCTTCGGAAAGCGGCACGGTGGCGCCCGTCGCTTCTCCCGGCAGATACGGCCCCAGAAAGCTGTCCCGCAACACCGCAAACGATTGTCCCGCCCCGCCGCAGAGTACGATTTGCCCACCCCAGTGCAGCCAGTCGAGCATCGCTTGCTGCTGCGAAACCGACAGCGAGTCGGGCGGATAATTATCCCACACGAGGTGGCTCATCGTCGTCCAGGTCAAGGGGTGCGACGACAGCGGCACCCCCTCAGTCCCGATCGGCAGAACCAGCCGGTAATAGCGCACTTTTTCGAGGTCACCACCGTCACGCTCGGCCGAGCCGGGCAGCGTCGCCGACATCCGGCTCCAGGCTGCGAACTTGGTGGTCGAGTCCTTCGAGAGGATCATGACCAGCATTTGATGCGGCGGCAGAGTCGAGAGATTCGCCTGCCACGTCGAGTCGGCACGGAGAGCCCCGCGCCGGAGCAAGTCCACCATGAACTGCTTCCGGACTTGCCCCGTCTCCACGTCGGGAACCATGAACTGCAAGGCCAGCCGCGCCCGCTGCTCCTTGATCAACACGCCCGCACGACGGAAGTATACCTCGTGCGGCATATTCGCCAGCTTCACGGCCTCGGTCTGGAGGAGGCCTTCGTAATTATCGTCGTTGGCCCTCAGCTCGAACGTGAGCGTCGACCAGTGATTGACCTTCACATAGGGCAGGATGTCGAATGGAGCAACCTGCGACCGGAAGAACTCGAACGGCGGCCGATTCTTCTTTTCCTCGAGCTTTTTCCTGAGCGCATCGGGGTCCGTCAGGATCTGCAGCCTCTCTTCTTCCGACGTGGGAAGCTGGGCCCGTGCCGCACCGGCGGCCTCGAGTGCAAGACACCCTGCCAGGAACACGATCAGAGCTTGCCTTTTTCGATGATGGTCGCGCATCAAAAGTCGTTCGCTTTCTCCTGGTCGAATTCCGGCCGGAAACGACTATCGGCGAATTCGTTAGTCGGCTCCCACGAGTGTAGCAGGTCGGCCGTTTGACTGATAGGGTCGGCACCAGAACGGGCCGATCCCGTCCAGCTCGGGCTCGAAGGGTCAGAACGCGACGCGGGTCTGCTTCGGGCCTTCGCGTCCAGACCAGCCAGGGGCCCAGCCGCAGCCGCAAGCTGTATCCCAGCTCCGGTAGTGTGCGCGCAATGCCGTCGATTCGTGTCTGCGGCATTCTGGTCACGACCAGCCTCACCGGGCCGGTCTCGATCGCGCGCTCGAGCCATTCCGATCGCGGCTCGGCAAGCCCCATTGACTCGAACACGGGGTAGAGCCACGGATCAAAAACAAGGTCGGCCCGCCCGTGCACCCGGTTGAGGCCAGGCCTCTCGGCGAAGAACACAGCATCGGGCTTCGCATCCATTCGCTCGAACAATCTGCGGATGAGCGCGCTCTCGGCGCTCCGGCGCGCGATCGTCTCTTTCGTGTCGGTAAGCGCGAAAGCCGGCATGGCCAGCGCCGCCAGTGCAACGGCGAGAACGGCGCGCGCAGGCAGCGGTCTTTCGAGGGCCCGCGCCAGGAAGGCCCACACTTTGCCGTCCTCGGGGCTCCAGGGAGCAGGCAGAGCACCCTCGACGGTCCGCGCCAGGGCCCTGGCGGCAAGTACCGAGGCCAAGACAATCGCCTGGACGGCGTAGTTGTACCACGCGCCGGTGCTCTGGCGCACCAGAAAGGCCGTAGCCGCGAGCTCGCCCGCCAGGTACAAGGCGAAGGCAACATCGATCCCGTCGACCCGCCAGCTCCGAAAGAGAGCGACCGCACAAGACGGCGTGAAGCACAGCATCGTGGCGACCAAGCCCAGCACGATCAAACGGCTGATGAGCGGGGTCGTTGCGAAGATCTGCGCGATGGTCAGGGCAGCCACAAGGCCGATGAGGGTAGTGCCCGCCAGAGTCAGCAGGCGTCGCCCCACCCCGGGGAGAACCGATCCCGCCGCCAGCCCCGCAGCCGCCAGCAGCAAGATCAGCCCGACGCATTTCCAGCAGAGCACCAGCATGAACTCGCCGGCACTTTGCCAGGTTGAGGGGTGGATGACCGACGCCTGCCGCGCAGCCATCATCGAACGAGACATCCGCCCCGCCGTCGCCCATTCTTCGAGTCCGTAGTAGGAAAAGAGAACGATCGCGTCGAGCAGCACTGCGCCGGCAATCGTTTTCCATCCGATGCGCCCGTGGGCACGGGCGCGCAGGAGAAGGAGGACGCTCACGCCCGGCGCAACCACGAAATGCTGCTTCGCGCAGCCGGCCAGCGCGAAGCAAGTGAAGGCCAGCAGGATCTTCCCCGTACCCGGCCGTTCCGACAGCAGCTCGCGCAGGACGAGGAGAACACCCCACGTCTGAAGCGCAACTCCGATCAGGTCAGGACGCACCTCCAGCGGCAGCCCGCCGTAGACCGGTGTTGCCGCGGCCAGAAGCACAGCCCACCACCCCGCGATTCGCGGCGCGCTCTGCAAGCGAGCCAGCACGAACGCACCGGCCAGCGTCGCCATCCATCCCAGGAGCGAGAGACAGCGGCCTGCGATTCGTGCGGCCGTTTCGGCGTCGCTACCTGCCTGCGCGATCGGCCACGCACAAAGCGCCGCCAGGCGGTAATACAGCGGCGGATGGATGAGAACGAGCGGATTCAGGAGCGCCATACGGCCCGTAAAGCTCCCGCGGCCCGTGCGTGAGCTGCCTGGCGACCGCAAGCAAAAGCGGCGACTCACTCGCCTCGACGTCGTCTCGCTCCGTCGCCATGACGAACCAGGGCAAGACCGTGCCGGCGCCGAGCACCAGCGCCGCGGTCACCCAGGCCGAAAGCCAGAAGTGCGAGCGACCATTCTGACTCATCAACGATATTCCTCGGGCTTATAGCCGCCCAGCATCCGCCGCACGATCAACTCCGATCGAGCAACGTGAGCCGCCGTCTTTTTCAAGAAGGGCTTCAGTCGAGCAGGCCTTGCTCTAGCATCAAGTCAATATACTTTTGTTTGATGTCTTTGTTCAGGTCCCGAACAGTTGGTCGAGGTACTGCCGATCGGCTTCATCGCGCTCGATGACTTCGACCAGATTTGCTTTGCCCTGCGCGGCCAAAACGCTCAGCCATGGTATCGCATTCGAGGTTCCCTCGAGAAAACAACTCCGCCATTCCGGAAAGTCATGTGTCATTTCCGAAAGTGACCAGTCGTCGACATTACGATAGCGATCCGTCAGTTCGTTCAATTTCTGAACCTCGCCTCGCGAGAGCTCTCCTCGCCCTGGGTCCTTTTTCAATTCCAGCCGATGGCCGACCGTGTGGATGTACTGGTTCCATTCCCCCGCTCGCGAGGCCTCTCCCTTGATAAGATCGTAAACGTGAGAAAGGACGGGTCCGTGGTCCATCGCGACGGCTCGGTCTCCGGTGATCGTTCGCCCGGTCTGGGCAAGTAGTTCGCGATCGGCGATGTAAAGCAGCTTCAAGAGCCGGATCCGCTCCATCTGGTCGCCATCCAGGCTCAACAGAACTCCTGCTCCCTGCAAGGCTTTCTCGAAGTTGAACCGAAACATCATGGGCCCGCTCCGCACGAATTCGAAATGGAATGCATTCTCAATCATAGAACATCGGCCCACTCACGTCCACGAATTGGAGGCTCTGGCCGATGCCGCCGCTGCCCCTGCACTCTCTCACGGCACCCCAATCCGATAAAGCACAAAGGCAACGACCGTCCCGATCACGGCGACGATCAGCCCGGGAATGCGTCTCAACTTGAGGTAGAAGAGCAAGACCAGTCCCGTGAGCGAGATGAACGTCATGAGCACGGCCGACACGTCGATCAAGACCGACCACACCGGCCCCGTATCGCGCCCCTTGTGCAGGTCATTGATCACGGCGATGAATCCGTGACTTGTCTCCGTCAACCGGTACGTGCCGGTTTCGCGGTCGATGAAGGCGTCGGCGCCATAGCCGGGTCCCTTGAACGAAACGACGCATTCACCGTCGTCGACTCGAAAATCGGCCAGCGCTCCGTGAATCGCATGAGTGTTCCGCAGGTGCTCGACGATCTCGAGCTTGGAAACCCCGCGATCGGCCTCGCCCGGCGGCTCGGCCGCCGCGGCCCCGGCGACGTGGAGCCACGCCCGCTTGATTTCCCCTTCGGCCTCGTGCGTGCTCTCCGCTCCGCTAAAGAACCAGTCGGGATGATTGAGCGTGATCCCGGTGACGCTGAAGAAAAGAACGACCGCCAGGCTGAACATCGACAGATAGATGTGCAGCCAGCGCATGAGCTTGGCAAACCGGATGCTGAGCCGGCGCTTGAACGAGCGCGCGGCGGCTTCGAGGTCAAGAGCGGGTCACTCTTTTGCCGCAGGCTTGCGGCGATACTCGATCGAGGCGGACTTGATCTCGACATTCCCCTTGAGTTCCTCGGTGAACGGTTTGCCCTCGATGACCACTTCCTTGCGGATGCTTTGATACGTTCCGTGCTCCCGCGCCGCTTCGATCGTGATCGTGTACTCGCCGCCGGCAAGCTGTTTCCCGTTGTTGTCCTTGCCGTCCCAGATGACCTTGTACTTGCCGGGCGGCCGTGTGGGTCGAGAGACTGTGAACAGGATCTCCTTCTTGTCGGTGCGCTTCCGCTCCTGATCGGCCTGGTACCAGCGCTTCAGGTCCGGCAGCCATTGAAACGGCCCCGCGCCACCCGACGAGACCCAGAGCGTCAAGGTGCGCACGGGGCGTCCGTCGGCATCCTCGACCCAGACGGCAACGTAAGGCCGCCGGTATCGCCCTCCCCGGCCCCCTTTGCCTCTCCCTCGCCTTCCGCCTCCCTCGTCCTCGTCCCCGTCGCCGCTGGACGGATTATTGATCTCGAAATTGATCAGCAGCTCGAGCTCCTTGTTCCAGGGAACCGATGGACGCGGTTTCTTGTCCGCCTTCTTCGCGACTTTTTCTTTGGTCGACTCCGCGGCTGGCTTACTCTTGGCCTGGGGATCGTCGGCTCCGCCCAGTGGCACAATCGCGGGGCTCTCCAGGAGCGGCCAGCCCCTGCTCTTTTTGAGCTCACCGCCGGCCATGACGATCAGGCATTCGGTGTCCGGCAGCGAATGGATGAGTCGCAGGCTCTGCTCGGGCTCGAGCACGCAGCAAGCCTTTGCGAGCGCATCGGCGTCGACGGCACCACGGGCGACCACGGTCGCACTCGCGACGCGCTCGACTGGCTCACCGGTCCGCGGATCAAAGACGTGCGAGTACCACTTGCCGCCGATCCGAAACCCGCGCTGAGAGCTGCCGCTGGTGGCGACTGAGCGGTCTTTGACCTGGATGAACACCAGCGGATCGCTCGATTCCGAGTCGGCCCACGGGGCCGCGACCCCGATTGCTCCGGTGAAGTCGCCGCAGACCCGCATGTCGCCACCGACGTTCAAAAGAACGCCGTGCACTTCCTTATTTCCCAGAGCCGCATCACAGGCGCGGCCGACAATGTACCCCTTGGCGATTCCGTTCAAGCTGATCGGGCAGTCCGACAGCCGCTCGGCCGTGCGGCCGGTCGCGTCGAGCTTCCAGGCCGGCGGCCCCATCAGAGCCAGGGCGCTCGCCAGCTCATCCCTGGTCGGAAGCCGGTCCTGCCGGGCGCAGGCAGTCCAGAGCCGCGTCAAGGCCTCTGCTCGCGGGTCGAACGCGCCGGCCGTCTTCCGGATCCAGAAATCCGAACGCCTGCAGAACCTCGAAGAGCTCGCGCAGAGACTCTCGGCGACGAGCGCCCGGCGGTCTTGCCAGCGCGACAGCTCGCTGGCCGGATCGTAGCCGTTGAAGATGGCGGCCAATCGATCGATTTCGCGAAGCACCCGTTCTTCAGCGGCCTCCGCAGCCGCGCGGCTCTCTGCGTGCACCCGCAGCTCGAGCGACGTGCCCAGCACGTTTTCGTGGAAAGAACGCGAATTCGGTGTCCGAGCTCGCCGCGGATGACAGCGGAGCGATCGAGACGAGGCAGACGAGCAAACCCGCAAGCAGTGACGTTCGATCTCGGCATGATAGCGTACTTGGCTCCTCGCAGAGGGCCCGGCTGTGGCAGGCGGTGAAAGTCAGAACCAATCTTAGGTGGCGTTCTCCACCTGGGCAAGCCGGTATAATGCCGATGACTCAAGAAGCCACCATCGAGGAAGCAGCCCCCAGGTGCCCGCCCATGAATGACTCATCGGCCCCGCCGTCCGTGCTTAGCCCACCCGCGAACAGGCGGCCGCGCTTCACGTTCACCATCGGGACGATGATGAAAGTCATGCTCGTCGCGGCGTGTTTCTTCGGGCTCTTGACCATACTCGTACCCCACAACCCGGGGCGCAACGCTCCCTGCGCGCCGCGTGCATGAACAACCTCAAGCAGATCGCCCTGGCATTGCATCAATACTACACGGTTTACGGTTCACTCCCACCGGCGTTATCGCCGACGAACAAGGGCGCCCCCTCCATAGCTGGCGAGTGCTCATTCTGCCGTTTCTGGAGCAAAGAGTCTGTACGATCAATATGACTTTCGCGAGCCGTGGAACGGACCCAACAACATCAGGCTCCTGGGCAAGATGCCGACCTTGTTCGAGTGTCCCAGCAGTCACGCCGCTAGGTCCGGCTGTTTCGACATTCACCAGCTACGTCGCGATGAGTGGTCCCGGACACGATGTTCCCCGGCACGGAATCGATCCGGCTCGACCAGGTCACCGACGGTCCGGCCCAGACACTCATTGCTTGTTGAAGTCGCGAACATCCAGCATCCCCTGGACCAAGCCCGAGGATCTCGATCTGCGCACACGATGGCATCGCGCATCAACGATCGCGATCACCCGAGTAATTTCGAGCAATCATCCAGGCGGAGCCGAATCGCCTCATTCGGCGACGGTCGCCTTGTCAGTTTCCTGCCTGATTCGATCAACGGGATGGGGCTGAGGTCCCTCGTGACAATCGCCGGCGGTGAGCATATTGCCACGGAATGAGCGCGGCCCTCATCCAACGCCGACTAACCAGTGGTGACAAAGCTCATGAAGCAGCGAATCCGAAGAGATCGATTGGGTGGCGAGCCCAGAGGCGAGACGCCCATTCACGTTGAGCATACGAAGGATGATGAAAATCGTCCTTCTCATGGGCTGCTTCTTTGGAGGCGTGACGCTCCTGAACCGGCCCTACATGCACGCTCGCGAGGCCGCTCGACGCGCCAGTTGCAGCGGGCAACTTTCACAGCTCGCGCTGGCCCTCCACAATTACTGTGATGTTTACGGCGTATTACCTCCCGCCCACGTCGACGACGAGCATGGCCGCCCGATGCATAGCTGGCGAGTGCTCATTCTGCCGTTTATCAACGAAGACACCCTTTACGCCAATATGATTTCAGCGAGCCGTGGGACGGACCCGGCAACATCAAGCTGCTGAGCCAGATGCCGGACATTTTCTCATGTCTCACGCGTAACGCTCGTGGCCAAGGCTGCCTGCAATGACGAGCTACGTCGTGGTGAGCGGTCCGGACACGATGTTCCCCGGGCCACAGGCAATTCGGCTCGACCAGGTCACCGACGGTCTTTCGAATACACTCATGCTTGTCGAGGTAAGCAACACCCAGATACCGTGGACCAAGCCCGAGGATCTGGATCTGCGCACGATGAGCCTGCAAGTCAACGATCGAGACGAACCCGGCAATCTCGAGCAAACATCCCGGAGGGGCCAATGTCATACGCGGCGACGCCGTTATCAATTTCTGCCTGACTCCGTCACTGCCAGCCAACTGAGATCCCTGTTGACGTCGCTCGGCGGTGAGACCATGCCTGCCGATTTAAGACGTCTTTGCCGATAAAGCCAACTGGCTAAGGTCGGGGCGTGCATGCCACCCTCGACCGGTTACCATGGGGGATTTAGCATCGAGCACATTTCAAGTGCCGCCAACCGACCGAGATGTTGAGACACGATGAGTAAGAAAAACGCGCCGCCCTCGAAAACAAAGCCGAGAGAACACCGCTTGCAAACGTGGCTGGTGCGCGCGGGAATCCTCTTCGCCAGCGCCGGCGTGGCGTACGCATCGGTCCGCGCCTGGAAGTCGTCCTCGTCTCAGTCAATCGATTCACCCGCCGCAAGTGGCCGCTCAATCCGCGCCGGCAGCGTTTGCACAGACCAAGCCGGCCGCCCCTGCCCCCCCGGGCCCTGCCCCCGAGGGCATGGTCTGGATTCCCGGCGGCGAGTTTTCAATGGGCTGCGACGACCCGCGCAAGTTACCCCACGGCGGACCAGACGCCATGCCCGACGCCCGCCCGATTCACCGGGTTTCCGTCGACGGTTTCTGGATGGATCGCACCGAAGTGACCAACCGCCAGTATGCGGCGTTTGTGAAGGCGACCGGGTATATCACCGTGGCCGAGCGCGCCGCCACCGCGGCCGAGTTTCCCGATGCGCCGCCCGAGAATCTCGTCGCGGGTTCGGTGGTATTCTCTCCGCCTCCGCAGCAAGTTCCGCTCGACAATCACTACCAGTGGTGGAGCTACGTCAAAGGCGCGAGCTGGCGGCATCCCGAGGGACCGAAGAGCAGCATCGAGGGCCGCGAAGACCAACCGGTCACCCACATCGCCTACGCAGATGCTGAAGCATATGCGAAGTGGGCCGGCAAGCGGCTCCCGACCGAGACCGAATGGGAATTCGCCGCGCGGGGCGGGGTCGCCGGCAAGCCCTACGCCTGGGGCGATGAGTTTCAGCCCGGCGGCCGATGGATGGCCAACACCTTTCAGGGCAAGTTTCCCGTGAAGGACACGGGCGAAGACGGGTTCGCCGGCGTCGCGCCCGTCGGTAAGTTCCCGCCCAACGGCTATGGCCTCCTCGACATGGCCGGCAATGTGTGGGAATGGTGCTCCGACTGGTACCGCCCCGACGGTTACGCCGAATGCGCGGCCGCCGCCGACAAGGGAGCCGTCGTCCGCAACCCAATGGGGCCCGACAGCAGTTTCGACCCCGCCGAGCCCCGCGAGCGCAAGCGCGTGCACCGCGGCGGCTCGTTCCTTTGCACCGACGAATATTGCACGCGCTACATGATCGGAACCCGGGGCAAGGGAGAAGTCTCGAGCGCCAGCAATCACCTGGGATTCCGGTGCGTCAAACCAGTAAAGTAAGCCCAGCCCGCGGCGACTCATTCGCGGGCTCGACCGTTCATTGATGATTCGTCACCATGACGACAGAGTCTTCGGATCCAGAACTCAGCGATCAGTTGCTCGCCCGGGCAGGGTTTGCCCACGCGCTGGCAAAGCGGCTGGGGCTTGAGCCTCCCACGCCGGCCCGGCGGCTCATCAAGGTCACGTTGCTCGTCATCGCCACCTGGCTTCCGCTCGTGATCCTGGCGGCGCTCCGTGGTCACGCATGGAGCGGCCGCGTGGCGATCCCGCTCTTGCTCGACCCCGTCGTGCACAGCCGCTTTCTCTTCGTCGTCCCCGTGCTCGAGCTTGCACAGATCGTCGTCGAGACGAGCCTGCGCGTGCAGATGCGCCACTTTCTCAGCTCGGGCCTGATCCCCCAGCGCCAGCGCCCGGAATACCGGTCTGTCGTCGCCGATGTCACGCGCCTGCGGAACGCCCACCTCGTCGAGGTGGCCCTCCTCATTCTGGCGGTTGTCTTTTCGATGTTGATCCGGGCGGTCGGAAATGTCCGTATCCAGGGATCAAACTGGCAGCGTGTGGGTGACGCACTCACGCCGGCCGGCTGGTGGTACGTCCTTGTCAGCCTGCCGGTTCTTTACTTCTTTCTGCTCTGCTGGGCCTGGTTGTTTCTCTTGTGGGCCTGGTTTCTCTTCCGCACCTCGCGGCTCGATCTCGAGCTGACCGCCACCCACCCCGACCGCGCCGGCGGGCTCGGGTTTCTCGGCTGGGGCATGGCGAGCTTCGCGCTGGTCGTCCTGGCGATCTCGGCCGTGCTTTCCGGCAGCCTGGCGAGAGAGATCATCCACGCAGGCTCGTCACTTGGAGACATCAAATATCACGTGATCATTTTTGTGGTGATTGTGATGGTGGTGCTGCACGCCCCGCTGCTCGTGTACACCGGCCGCCTGGCGCGGTGCCGGTTCCGGGGCCTTCTCGATTTCGGAGCGCTCATCTGGGCCCACGACCACGACTTCGACGAGAAGTGGATCAAGAACCCGACCAGCCAGCGCGAAAGCTTGCTCGGCAGTCGCGACGTGGCCTCACTGGGTGCTATTGCGCGCGTCTTCGAACACATCGACCAGATGCTCTTGATGCCCTTCGACAAGAAGGCATCGCTGGTGCTCGTCCTCGCCGCAATTCTGCCGATGATCCCGCTGCTTGGGAACTTCCATTCCGCTGGGCGAGATCCTGAAAGCACTGGGAGAGTTTCTGGTCTGACGGGCGGCGAGTCAAACCTGCGACGCGCCTCCGCAAACGTCCTGTAGAATCTCACCAGCTCGCTCCGGGCTTGGTGACTCGAGTGCCAGGTCGCCCAGTGAGACGATCCCCACCAGTCGCTTGTCTCGATCGAGAACCAGGACGCGGCGGATCTGCTTGGATCGCATCAGATTCGCGGCGACCTCGACTTCCTGGTCTTCGTAGCAGCAGATGAGCTCACCGGACATCACGTCGCGAACTCTGGTCGTCTGTGCGCTCCTGGCCTCGGCCACCGCGCGAATGGCGATATCGCGGTCGGTGAGCACCCCCACGACGCCGGCGTGCGCGCACACGGGCAACGTGCCCACTCCCAGCTCTTTCATTTTGAGTGCGGCGTCTTGAAGAGTTTCGTCGGGACTGACGAATTCAACGTTGTGGGTCATCACTTCACGAATCATCATAATTTTGCTCCTGCCTGAATAGCGACCGCCCCGGCTTTGCACTGGCAGACGGGGCTTGCTCGAAACAGAAATGCAATTCCCGCGCCGAACTCATCGGTTTTGCACCGGGTCGATCGATCCACCGCTGGCGTCAGGGGTTGGGTTTGGCGGGTTTTTGTTGTTCGAGCCGGTTCAGCTCGACCAGAGCGATCATGAACAGGCGACCCGAAAGGGGATCTCGCTCGAGGAATTCTCGAACCTTGCCTTGGAGGCCATCGAAACCTTTTCTCAGGACGCGGCAGGAGCGGCAGCAAAGGCGAGCGCGGCCGGCGTGGTTCGCCGCGTTACATCTTCGCCAGGCAACCCATTTGTCGAGGACTCTGCCGTCAGTAGGATCGCTGATCAGAAGCTTAGAATGGCAATTGTATAAGAGTTTGGATGTTTTTGAATGTGGCGCGGGGAGCCGCGCCGGGGATGCGGCCGGCTTCGCATGGAGGTCGGGGTTTGCCGCGGGGGCCGTTGCAGGTTCCGGTCGCGGTTTTTTGAGCGAAACGCGGTGATCGCCGGGTTGCTGGCGCGGCAGCTTGGGCGAGGGGGTTTCGTTGTTTCACTTTGCTAAGCCGCGAGACGAACGCAGTCGCCGGTGACCAAGATTCCGCGCGTAAAATGCTACTATATATAGTAGCATAAGGTGGTGGGCGATGACGACCGAACGCGTAAACGCGATGCCCGCTTGGCAAGCCCGGGTGCGGTTGAGCGAACGCGATGTGGAGGTCGAGCTTCGCGGGGAAGAGGCGGAAGAGGCCGCTGCCGAGCTGGAAAGGGACGGAATTCCTGGCCGGCCCGGATTTATGTACAGCCCCTTCACGGTGGTGAAGTTCTTCAAGACCGTTCGAGTGTGGTCGCTATTCGTCGAGGTTTTCCGGCCGAAGTGCAAGTCCGTTTGGTTTCGCGTCAACCGGACCAAGAGCGGGGGAATCACGTTCACCGATACGCGGGACGGTAAGACCGGCATCGCAGGGACGACCGGACTGTGGAATAATCTTCCGCCAATCCGGCCCGACGGGCGGCGGTCGATGACCCCAAACGCGTTCAAGGTGGAGGTCGCCCGGTTCGTGGGAATGGAACGGGCCGAGCAGATTGTTCGGGAGATCATGCAGGACGAATTTTTTTCGACCGACCAACGGCAAACGTAAGAGATTGGTTGTTTGATCGAGAGTGAGGTTGAACCATGGCCAATGTGTTCACGCCTGATAATACCAAGCCGACTCCGCCGGCGCTGGGCAATACCGGCGAGGTTGGCGGCAATGGAAGTGCGCCGATCACGCTCTTGGCGCAGTGTTCGCAGGCTTCGTCGTGCGGGTCGAACGAGGGTTCGGGCTGCACGGCAGGCGGAGGAACTGCCGGCGCGGGGGATTGCGGCTGTGGCGGCGACACCACTGCCGGCGGCGGTACGGCGGCCGGCGATACTGGTGGTACGGCAGGAGGCGGCGGGGGTGGAACGGCGGGCGGCGGCGGTGCGATTAATCGCGGGTGGTCGCCGTACGGCGGGCCGGGCGGAGGCGGCTCGGTATCTCCAAGGCCGGGCGGTGCGATCACTTGGTCGCCGATGAATGGTCCGATCGGCCCCGCACCGATGCCTGGCCCGATCGATCAGGGGGGCGCTGGTTGCGGCTGCGGAGGCGCCCCGGGTGGCGGCGGCGGCTTGCCGGGCGGTGGAGGTGGCAATAGTCCGGTTGGAAGTGGGCCGAGTTGGACCCTGAGGGGTAACGGCGGCCCGGGCGGAGGCGTGGGTGGCACCATTTGGTCGCCGATGGACGGGCCGATTGGCCCGATCGGGAAATCGGGCGGATCAGGCGGGGGAACTGTAACAGGAACGGGCCCCGGCGGAACGGGCACCACTTCGGCCAGCGGAAGCTGCGGGACTTGTTCGCCTGCGGGCACCGGCACCGGTGCCGGAACGGGCGGACCACCGGGGGGCGGGACGTACTGGCCGCCGATCCCGCGGGGCACCGGTGGTGGCGGCCAGGGAGGTCTCACGCCCCCGATCGCGATGACACCGTTCGGCGGCGGCCAGGCGGCGCTCCAGCGTGCGGCGAGCATGCCGAGCGTTGGCCGCAGCGGCGCTCTGCCGCCGCTCACGTTTGCGGTGGGCGGGTGCAATTCGCTGGGCGGGTCGTGCGTGATTAATCCGGCCAATCCCAGTGTCGCGATGCAGATTTCGCCGCCGGCGGGGGATCTGTTTTACATCAGGCCGGTGTTTTCCTACTGCAGCTTGAACACGGGCACCGTCAATGAACTAGGGACGGGCTGGTTTCACACGTTCAAGCGACAGGTCCAGGTGGCAACACACACGTTGACCGTCGTCACCGGCGCCGGCCAGTCATTCACGTATAGCCGGACTCCGCTTGGGGGCTTCAACGCCCCGACATCCAACACGGTCAACTCACTGCAAGCGCCGTCGAACGCAAGCACCGCGACCGAGACGCAACCGGATGGAACTCTTTATCAATACAGCACATCGGGCGGCGGTCTGTCGTTGCAGTACATTCAGAACCCGGCTGGGGCCCGCTGGACGGTGACGTATGACGGCATTGGACGTGTTAGCTTCGTCAAAGATCCGATCGGACGATTGACGACGTTCGCATATAATGCGACTTCGGGCAAGATCAGCAGCGTTCAAGACCCGTTTGGCAGGCTGTCGACGATCACGGTCGATAGCTCGGGCAACTTGGTGCAGTTGCTCAGCCCGGAGCTGTGCCTCTCGAGGCATGGTTTACGATACGAGCCACCGCATGATTGCATGGATTAACCCGCTCGGTGACACTACGAGCTATTCCTATACTGCCACCCAAGTTGGCGTGACTTCGCCGCTCGGGGCGGAAACGACGGTGCTCAACATGGCCGTGGGTGTCGGAGGAGGCGGCATCACGAACGCGCTCGGGAATGTGACGACGGTCGGCTTTAATTCGAGCGGCAACTTGATCGGGGCGACAGACGCGCTGGGGAACATCACGAGCTATAACTGGAATACGAACGGGCAACTGCTCTTCATCGGCGACGGCCTGGGCAACCTCACGAGCTTCAGCTACGCGCAGAACGCGACGAACAAGGTTTCGTACCTCACGTCGATCACGCAGCCGCAGGGCGGCATTTTCACCTACGCGTACAACAGTAGCGGGCAGGTTTCTTCGATCACGGATCAGATGGGCAAGACCACGACGCTCACCTGGAATTCGTCGGGGTTGCGCAGCGCGGCGATCGATGCACTGGGCAACGCGACGTCGTATACTTATAATAGCATGGGACAACTCGTATCCGTGGAGAACCCGCTCGGGCAGCTCGTCACTCTCGTCTACAATTCGCTTGGTCAGCAGGTCGCGTTGATCAATTCGCTGGGAAATGCGACGAGTTATAGCTATAACTCGAATGGGATCTTGCAGACCGTGGAGAACCCGCTGGGGGCTATCGCAACGTATCTCAGCGACCAGGTGAACCGGCTGACGAACTATATCGATCCGGCTGGTAATAATACTACATATCAATATGATGCGAATAGTCGACTGATCGCCGTAACCAACCCGCTGGGTGCGACCTGGTCCATGATTTATGACCTGAGCGGGCGCTTTATTGCGCAGACAGACCCGCTGGGGCACATCGTGAGCTACGGCTACGATGCGCTGGGGAACTTGATCAGCACGATCAATCCGTTGGGCAACATTTTCACCGCGGTCTACGACGCGACCAGCAAACTTATTGCCAGGGTGGACGGACTTGGCAATAGGAACTCATACGTGTATGACGCTTCCAACAACCCGATTGCGTGGGTTGACCCCCTCGGGAACCGGACGACTGGAGTTTTCGACAGCCAGTACCGGCGCATCGCGAGCGTGGACCCGCTTTCGAACCGCAACTCGTTTTCGTACAACGCGGCGAACTTGCCGACGGCTATGACGAATCCGCTCGGGAACGTGTGGACCACGAGCTATGACTCGTTGCAGTGCCGGATTTCGTCGACTGATCCACTAGGTAACATATCTTCGTATTCTTATAACAATGCTGGCAACCCGATCGCGGTGACCAACCCGCTCGGGGCTGTGTGGTCGACAACGTACGACGCGGGTGGTAGGCCCAGCGCCGGCGTTGATCCCCTAGGGAACACCGCGAGCATCGGGTATGACGCGTCCAACCGGCCGGTCAGCTTCACGGACCCAATGGGCAACGTAAATTCGAGGGTTTATGACCAGGCTGGGCGCGTCGTGGCCACTGTGAACCCGGTGGGCAACACCACTTCGTTCGGGTACGATGCCGGGAGCCGGCTGGTCAGCAGGACAGATCCACTTGGCAACGTATCATCACACGTATTTGACCAAAGCAATCGTCTGGTGGCTTCGGTTGATCCGCTGGGTAACCGCTGGTCAATGGGCTACGACGCCGCCAGCAGGCTTGTGAGCTCAACCAATCCTTTGGGCTTTACGAGCACCAATGTGTTCGACGCCGCGAACCGGCTGGTGGCGACCGTCGATCCGCTCGGCAACGCTAGCAGCCTGGGATACGACGCGGCGAGCCGTTTGGTGAGTACAACAGATCCATTGGGGAACACATCATCGCGCGTATTTGATAATGCGGCCCGCATGATCGCAACCGTTGATGCACTTGGTAACCGAACGACCACGGGTTTTGACGCGGCGAGCAGACCAATCACGAGCACGAATGCCCTCGGATTTGTGTCGACGATGGTGTTTGACGCGGCAAACCGGCCCGTGGCCTCGATCGACGCGCTCGGCAATACGAGCACGACGGTATTTGACTCGGCGAGCCGTGCGGTTGCATCCGTAGACCCATTAAATAATATATCTACGACATTATATGACAACGCCAATCGCCCCGTGTCGAGCATCGATCCGTTGGGAAACACATTTTCCACGGTACACGATGCTGCAAGCCGCCGCATAGCCCAGATTGATGCCCTCGGTAATACAAATACAACAGTCTATGATAACGCCAGCCGCGTGGTCGCGACTGTGGACGCGCTCGGGAACCGCACGACCTTCGGATTTGACGCGGCCAGCAGGCCCGTCAGCACCACGAACGCGCTGGGCTTCGTGTCTTCAAATGTGTTTGACGCGGCCGACAGGGTCGTCGCGTCGATCGACCCACTGGATAACGCCATCACGACGGCGTACGACGCGGCTAGCAGGGCCGTGGTCACAATAAACCCGCTTGGCAACGCCGTCTCCAGAGTGTTCGACGCAGCCAACAGATTGATCGCCACCGTCGACCCGCTCGGAAACCGCTCCTCGATTTCATATGACGCCGCCAATCGCCAAATAACGGCCGTGGACGCTTTGGGTAACGTTGCGACGACGATATATGATTCAGATGGGCGAGTCCTTGCAAGCGTGAACGCCAACGCATTCACCACGACGCAAGTGTACGATGCTCTTGGCCAGCGCCTGGCGATCATCGACGCAAACGGCAATCGCACGAGCTTCACGTGGGACGCTGACGGAAGGCAGAGTGGAGTTACGGACGGTGTCGGCAATGTCATTACCTATCAGTACGACGCCGCGAGCAGGCGGGTCCTACGGATCGATGGACGCGGGCTATTGACGAGCTACGTCTATGACGCAGCGAGCCGGCTGACGGGCCAGCAGTACAACGACGGCACTCGGGCGACGTTCACTTACGATGCCAATAGTCGTAGGACGGTGCTCAGCGATTGGACGGGCTCTTACACTTCGACCTATGACCCGGATGGACGAGTCAAGTCGGTCGTCAATCCGGCGGGGATAGCGATCACGTATGCCTACGACGCCCTAGGGCAGCGCGCCACGATGACCGAGCCGACGGGAATATTCACGTACGTGTTTGACCCCGACGGCCGAATCGGCAACCTGACGAATCCCGACGGTCGCGTAACCAGTTGGTCGTACGATGCAGCGAGCCGGTTGACGCAACAGCTTCTGGCCAACGGCGTCACGGTGTCGAACATTTATGATGATGCCGATCGACTGTTGCTGCTCGCGAACCTCGGTTCAGGGGGCACGACGCTTTCTAGCTTCGCCTACACTTATAATTCCGTCGGAAATCGAACGCGGGTCTTGGAGGTCGACGGATCTGTCGTCACATGGTCGTACGATCACATCTATCAGCTTACGAATGAGCAGCGCGCCGGCTCGACGAGTTACAACATTACGTACGTTTATGACGGTGTAGGCAATCGCACGCTGCTGGCAAACGATGGTGCCCCCACGACCTACGCCTACGATCGAGCCAACCAGCTCGCGACATCGCAAGACGGTTCTGGGGTAACCACCTACACATTTGACGGCGACGGCAATCTACTCACCGCTCTGGCTCCCGGAGCTCAGTTGACCACGAACACCTGGGATGGAGAGAATCGGCTCACGATGGTCACGATTCCGTCAGGGGTCGTTAATTCATTCACATACAACGGTGACGGCCGGCGAGTAGAAAAGCAGGGTTCGACGGGTACCATGAACCACACGTGGGATGGGCAGAACATTGTGCTCGAGACCGACGCGAGTGGTTCGATCGAGGTCGTCTATACACTCGATCCCAAACTGTACGGATCGCTAATTTCCGAGAACCGCGCGGGCAATGTCTTGTTCTACCTATTTGAAGCACAACTGTCGACTCGGCAGCTCAGCGACGGCAATGGGTTGATCGCGGCCAGTCTCACGTATGACTCGTTTGGAAATACGATAGTCCAAAGCCAGCCACCCATCGCCAGCCCTTTCCAGTACGTTGGCGGCAACGGCTACTATCAGGACGCGGAAATCGGGCTCTATTACCTCCGAGCCAGGCACTACGACCCCATCACTGGCCGCTTCTTGAGTCGAGACTCCCTGGCCCTGCTTTCGGACCCGAACGCTTACTGTTATGTAGCAAATTCCCCAACGTCGCACACGGACCCATCCGGTCACCAGCCCCGCTCGGTCTGGGATTGGCTGTACAATTTGGTCTGTGAGAAAACCAACTGTGAAAAAGGTAAAAACTGTGTTGATATACTTTGGAAGGAATTCCGAGCGTACCTTCACGATGTGCCGCCGGGTGGCCCTGGCGGAATTGGAAAGGAACCGGAGCACTGGAAGAACCTCGAGCGTGGCTGCGTTGGAGTCGTCGGACATGCTCAGATGGTTTGGTGCGCGAAGCCCGCGCCGGCGACATGGCCGCAGTTTGCCCAAGGAACCAGATGCTACAAAATCGCTCAGGACGCATTGCACAGGGTCTGCAAGAACGGCGAACAGCCATTTTACTTTACTGTTGCGGGCACGTTCTACGACTGGGCCAAGTACGAGGAAGCGCGACCAGACGGCAGTTGGGATCGGAGGATGATCGATTTGAACCATCCCTTCAATTATGTCCTAAACCAGAGGGGGTACTGTATCCACGTAAACCATGCGACGCAGTTCGATACGCCGGATGACCCGGCTATGCTCACAATATGTCCCAACCCGTCGGGCGAACCGTGCGTGGGTGGAGGGAGGGGGGACAGGAAATACCCAGACCAACTCTTTTGCGTCACATGTTGCAAGAGTTGATAGCGGGACGTCAACGTGATCGACCGGCGGGCATTCTACGTTGTGAGCAGTTCCAGGACACGCCCACGAGAGACGGCTTGGACCGCGTGAAGGCTGTTTGCCTGAGTTCCGTTCCATGCGGGGGGCGCAGTAGAATGTCGAGCGCGGGAATTCGGTCACTTATTACGCTATATCCGGTGGAGAGAAAGTGCGATGTCAATTGTGCGAGGAAACGAGCCGGTTCGGGCCACCCGAACTCCGCGCTGGAAGCATCTGGCCTGTGCTATGTTTCTCAGTCTGATTCTCTACCTGCCGACCGGTACTGGGTCAGGCGCGCGCGATCTTTATTCTCATGAACGCGAGGTGTTTGTCATGCCGGAAATCCGCGCAACGGAGGTCGGCACCAAGGTCGCGATAATCGGTACGCTCGGCGCCCGGCTCGGTCAGGTCGTAACCATTCGGGGAGAATGGTCTAAACGTAACGAATTCGGTGAGATCGTTTACCCGAAGACGCTCTGTTTCGTTGTGTCATCTATCGACAGTGTACCTGTGAAGGCTCCCGTTGCGTTTGAGAGACATTTCGTGTCGGGTCTTCTGCCGGACTTGATTAAACCGCTGCTTCCATCTGCTGGGGATATTTGGGAGATGCGCGGTATTGAAGTCGGGACGTATTGTGGGATTCCCGCGAGCGTCCTTCGCGAGTTGCCGGGGTACGCGATTCCCGCAGCGCCGTGCTCATTTGGTTTCTACCCCGAGTTCAGATATTTCACGAGGAAGGTCGTAGGGTCCAAACCTCAGGAGTTGAAATAGTGCCTGTCCATCCAGTAGTCACCTTGAGGGAATTCCGAGAGGATTCCGGGAGTTCCCCGAGTTCCTCTGAGCTCCGGAGATACCAAGTTCAATTGGGGCAAGCCGGAGATGGTCGCATGAAACTCAGGGTTCAATACAGCTTAGGCTGAGAGCATCCGCAACTGGTTGGGCTCAGCGTCGTTCGGTTAGGCAACGCGGGAGGATCGGATCGGAGTCACGTGGCATGGGTTCCAATTATGGGGAATTATTCCGAAACACTAACCGAGCACGTCATGGCGCCCCGAAACGGCGGCGTCATCGAAGGCGCTGAACTCACAGGCCACGCCGGTTCACCCGGTCGGGGGTCGTTTACGATCCTCTATCTAAAGCTCGATGATGATCGAATTGCGGCGGCGAGGTATCAGACGGTCGGCTGCGGGCCGACAATCGCGAGTGGCTCGATCCTGACGGAGATTATCCAAGGGCGCACGATCCAGGAATGCAGGAGGCTGACCGCGCAAGACCTTATCGACGCCCTCGATGGCGTACCGCCGGATAAGCTGCACTGTCCGGCGCTGGCGATCGGGCGCTGTCAAAGATGCGCTGGCACGCTGGCCTGATCCACACACGGAACCGACCTGAGCGAACGGAAGATGGCGGATCAGTGAGTGGACGGGAATGAGAGAACGAATGATGCCCCGGACACTTGTCCGCAGATTACGCCGATGGGGCGCAGACGTGACGACATGGGCAATGAGGGTGCGATGGGGTCGGGAAAATGAAGGTGCGAAATGCTGGTTGACCACGAATGGCGCGAATCTGTCAGCAGCAACCAGAGAGTGAGCCATTATCGCAGCGCCACTTGAGCCACTCTGCGATCAGTTGATCGCGGTGAGTGGCTCTATCGATTCGTTTTTTCGGCGTTTTCTCCGGAATATTCTTGACGACACCTTGCGAGGTTCTAGAATCACTTTGCGTTGGTCTCTAGGAAGTCGGCGTATGCCAACCGGAGTTGCCGGCCGGCAACGACGGTGAAAACTGGGTTGCCGACCCCGAGCCTAACATTCAAAATCGCAGAGTGGCTCTCTCAGCTTTGTCAGATTCTGTCATTCAAGAAGTATTATATCTGTACATATAAAACAAGCCGCGACTCGCCAGCGCGGTCAAATCGTCCCGGAAAAGCGACGAGTGCGTTTGCCCAGGGAACGCTGGCGGAGCGTTCTCGGGCTTTATTGATGGGCGACAATTAGCTTCGACATCCACGACGATGATCCTCTGCGTTCGAATCTTCCGCTGTCGGATCGCATTGGTTGATTCAAATCAGCCTCAGGCCAAGGGTGAAGGCCGATTTGAATCAACCAATGCGATCGATAACATCGACGACGCTGCAATTCTCGTTGGATGTTGACATCGAACACCGGCATAGGTGTCACTAATCAGCGCGTACTCGCGGTTCGTCCGGCAACAACCGCGGTGGCTCAATTCTGGCTGCGAAAGTGGCTCACTTCCTGGCTGCTGTCGACAGAGCAGGCCAATTCTCCGAATCGATGGCCGTGGGCTGGCGACGAGCTATGTGTATGACGCCGCCAGCAGGCTCACGGGACAGCAGTATCAGGACGGCACACGGGCGACGTTCGCTTACGATGCCAACACCCGCCGTACTGTTCTCAGCGACTGGACCGGGCTGTATACGTCGAGCTATGACCGGGGCGGTCGTCTGAGTTCGGTTGTCAATCCGGCCGGGATCGTCATCACGTATAACTACGATACCGTTGGGCGGAGAGCGACGATGTTGCAGCCGACTGGGACATTTACCTACGTGTACGACCCGGCTGGGCGCATGAGCATCCTGACAAATCCTGAGGGCCAAACAACGACGTGGTCTTACGACCCAGCGAGCCGAGTAACGCAACAGCTCCTGGCCAACGGCGTCACAGTTTCGAACACTTACGACAAAGCCGATCGACTGTTGTTCCTCGCAAATGTGGGTCCAGGCGCTACAACTCTCTCGAGCTTTGCTTACACCTACAACCCAATGGGAAACCGAACGCAGGTTGTCGAATTTGACGGTTCGGTCGTGACGTGGTCCTATGACCCGACTCACCAATTGACCAACGAGCAACGGAGCGGGACGACAGCATACAACATCACCTACGTTTACGACGGCATCGGTAACCGAACGCTCATGGTAAATAATGGAACGCCGACGACCTACAGTTATAACGTTGCGAACGAGCTTCTCACGAGCCAGACGGGCGGGGGTACCACCACATACACGTTCGATGGTGATGGAAACCTTCTGACGACCGCCGCTCCAGCCGGTCAACTTACAACCAACACCTGGGACGGCGAGAATCGACTGACAGCAGTCTCGCTTCCGACCGTGGTCGATACGTTCACGTACAACGCGGACGGTCAGCGCGTGCGGCAGCAAGGTCCGATCGGGACAACGAATCAGATTTGGGACGACCAGAATGTCCTGCTGGAGACGAGCGGCAGCAACATCATACAAGCTGTGTATTCTCTGGAGCCTCGACTGTATGGCAACCTCATTTCACTGCTGCGCGGGGCAACTGACTCTTTTTATCTGTTCGACGCACATGGATCGACGCGCCAGCTAACACGTATCGCGGGAAGCGTATCGGACACTTACATTTACGATTCCTTCGGCAACCTTTTATTTCAAAACGGGTCAACCACAAACTCGTTTCAGTACATCGGACGGCTCGGATACTATTTTGACCTTGACACTTCTCTCTTCTACATACGCGCGCGGTACTTATCCGCTTCCGCAGGGCTCTTCCTTGGTCTCGACCCTGAGTACATTGTTCCAGATCGGCTGTACTGTGATAACGACCCAGTAAACTTACAGGACGCAAGCGGGCGCGACGCGTACCCGGGTCCGATTGTAATCGAGCTCGACTGGGGTGCGCTGTGTGGCCCAGTACCTCCGAAAACCGGCCCGAAACCCGGAACCTACTGCGGCTGGATTCAGTGGGCGTGCACGGGGTGCTGTACGACCTCTCAGATCGCGAGCGCGAAGGCGTGCTGCGCGACGGAGGACATGAAGCTATACAACTGCAAACCGAATTGGTACGGGCCTGGGGCATTTATCGAGTGCATTGAAGATTTCGACTGCGTGGAGCACTTTGTCCGCTGTAACGAAAAGTGGGGCGACGGAGGGCCAGGTTCGATCGAAGTCGTTGGCGACCCTCCGCGTCGACGGCGGAGACGGAGCCCGCATGGATGGGGGCAATGCGGGGTTTGCCTGTCCAAGTGTCTCATAGATGAGAAATGGCCCGATTCACCCGACTGTGACTATGAGCGTTTTCCGCGGCCTCCCGCACCGCCGTGGAGGCGACCAGGACCATTCCGGCCGCGTCGTTGATCGGGGTCCCAATCGACGTATCAGTTTGAGCGGGTGGTGATGCAGACTTGAGGTGGTGCCATATGTCCATGCAGGGCCGCCGACCCTCCTCGTTTACCGCCGCGATCCACGTTATTCCTGGCGATGCCGAGATCCCGGGTGCCGGGCGGACAGTTCGACTGCGAGACTTGCTGTCCGCCGGGCTGTCTCATACCGACGTGAGCAGACACAGGCGGTTGAGGGCAGAACATCACACTCGCCTGTGGCGCGCTATCGAATTGGGTCCGACAAGGGTTTCGCTTGGAAGCCCGCTCTGGTTGCGCGAATTGCTAGGTCGCAATATCACGTCACCGCAACTGCTTAGGCAGGCGCTTTCGAGATACTCAACAAGATTGCCAATCGTAATTTGGACTAGTGCGAATAGCAATGATCGCCTGAGTCTTTGGTGGGTAATGCACGCCATCGCGTTCACGGACTTGCCGATTGAGCGTTTATGGATCGCAGAATCACTTCCGGTAACCCACCGCGACAGCCCACTGCACGGCCATTCGGCGCAGATGCTCGAGTCCTCATTCGCATCCGTGCGACCTCTCCGTTCGAGCGAACGGCGCGTGTTCAGCTTGCTCTGGCACCACTTCGCGGCCGGCTTTCCACGCAAACTCACGGCACTGCGGGGAAATGATGGCATCTCACGCCAAGATAAGGACGTGTTGGACACGCTCTGCTGTTGGACCGTTCCGCGACAGCGAACAAACGCCACTACTTTCATGCGCCTCTCCGAATTTGACCAATTCCTACTAAGCTCGCTCGCTCACAATTCATGGACGCGCCTGATTGAAATATCCGTCCGCATGCTCAGAGACGAAAGCGCGCGGCAACTGTTTAACTTGTACCCAGCCAATGTGATCGGGCTAAGGATTCGCGCGTGGTGTGATCATCGCAAGCATGAACCAGCGATCCGGTGGCGTCTACTCGAAGAAGGCGTCGACTTCACAAATCGTATCGGATATCAAATAACTCCGTATGGCGCTAGTCTCATCGAGAATGGATTAAAGCACGTAAATCAAGCTCCGGTCTTCCCCGTTGGGGGATTCAAGGCTTACGACCGAAAGAGCCCGTGCGTACGCCGGACAGGCCGCAAGACGTGCATCCTCGATGAGCTCCGGTTGTAACTGCGATCGTGGACAGAACGGGGCCAGCTCCGATTTTGTCAAGATAGGTGGTTTATCGTATGGCCAAGTATTCCGAAACGCTGGCCGAGCACGCCATGGCGCCCCCGAAATGCGGCGTCATCGAAGACGCCGACGTCACGGGTCATGCTGGCTCACCCGATCGTGGGGCGTTTATGATCCTCTACCTGTAGATTGAACACGAGCGAATCCTGCCGGCGAAGTATCACACGGTTAGCTGCGGGCCTACGATTGCGAGTGGTTCGTTGGTGACAGTGACAGAGATGATCAGAGAGAAACGGGGCCGCAGCAGAGCGAAACGGGGCCAAATCCTGTATTGGCAAGATAGGTAGCTTATCGCGTGGCCAAATATTCCGAAACGCTGACCGAGCACGTCATGGCGCCCCGGAACGGTGGCGCCATGGAAGACGCCGACCTCACGGGTCGCGCCGGTTCACCCTGGCGCGGTGCGTTTATGATCCTTTATCTGAAAATTGAGGACGAGCGAATCGCAGCGGCGAGGTATCACACGGTCGGCTGCGGGCCGACCATTGCGAGTGGGTCGATGCTGACGGAGACGATTAAAGGGAAATCGATCGCGGAATGCAGGGAGTTTACGGTCGAAAATCTGATCGCGGCGCTGGATGGCGGACCGCCGGATAAGCTCCATTGCCCGGCGCTGGCGATCGCGGCGCTCAAGGATGCGCGGGCGAAATGGCCTGATCCACCGAAGGAACCTGAGCGAACGGAAGGCGGCGGATTAGCGACCGAACGCCGATGTGAAATCGAATGAGGCCGAAGATACTTGTCCGCAGATGACGCCGGAAGGACGCAGATGAGACGGCACGGGCGATGAGGATGCGAGGGCGTTGGGAATTTGGGGGGAATGAAATGCTGGTTAATCACGAGTGGTACAAATCTTCACGAATGATTTCGGGGAAGGAACGGCCCGGGTCGGGCGCACGCGTAGTTGGGAGTGGCTTGGGACAATCTTGAAGGGGAGCTGGAAAAATCGGCACAGGTCCAGTATTGGCAGAATAAGTGGTTCATCGCATGGCCAGAATCAAATCACTACCTCGACGCTACTCGGCTAGAAGCGGAGTGGGCGCCAGGGGCCGATCTAAGCTGTCATTGATCCTCTGGTTTAATGCAATTGTATTAATCATAATCATAATCGCGGCTGTCGCACGGTATTCGACTCGAAGGGCGAGAAAACCTGCATAAATCGGCTAAGATGTGAACTGGCAGACTGATTGATGTGAAGGAGCGAATCATGTGTGTAACAGAATTCGGTGGACTTCGGCGAAATAAGCCATTTGGCGGGTACACTCTTCAAGATGACCTAAGGAGCTTGAATGCTCGCCGAAACTCAGTCGGATTTCGGGACTTCCGGACGCGAATTTGGATTTTTCAAAGGTCCTTGCATAGCTTCGTGTTGATACTCTGCGTGTTAGCTGTCGGCGTCTTCACCACTTCTGTCCGAGTAAACGGAGAGGACCATCTAGAAACTCTCCACAATGCGTCCGCGGCGTCTTCAAGTAGTCTGCGGTCCGGGAGCGGCACAGGGATGCTTCGCCTCTACGAAGCGATTGGTGAGGGAGAATGGAAACTTAAGTTCGATTCTGAAATCAACACGCATTTTGTCGGGAAAATATATTATATTGAATTAATCTTCAATCCTGAGTTCCGCGGTCTAAAATGTCGTCGAATTCTCAAAGATGAACGATCGATGAGAACGGCAGAGTTCTCGCCTGGCTGGCGCACCGGCGCTCCCGCAAGGGAGGTTAAACCCACGAATTATGGCGACGGGCTCGCGCGGCCGCCATTTGACGATATCGCATGGGATGTTTCAAGATTATCAGAAAATGTATGGAACGTTGACCAACTTATCAGACGTCTTCCCCAGCAGAAGATCAACATCGTCGAAACCGCTGTCGGCGACTTGGTTGGAAGTTATTCACGGGATGCACAAGGTCGTTTTCCAATGCGGTTTGAATGCCCGAGGAGGTTCGGTTTCAACATCGGCACGCTTCAATCCTTCGACCCAGGTAATGAGCGAGCAACTTATGAGATACGGGTCGAGTGGAAACAAGCGGAAACAGGATTGTGGTACGTGAGGTCACTACAAGAAGATTGGCGAATAAACGACGAAAAGAAGAGAATGCGCCGTGTGTTGAAATACACCGACTTCAAGCCAAACGTGAATATCGAGCCTCGCGTTTTTACAACGGAATTCCTTCGAAGACCGATGGGAACTGAGCGGTTCGGTAGTCGCGTTGATGTACGTACGAACGAAGGCAAGTAAACGAATACGTCGACGACGCTCTATTGGGTCATAACGCTCGTGTGGCTGGCCGTCGTTTGTAACGAGCTCAAGAACTGGAACCGTCCTCTCGGTCTCGCGCGAGATTTATCGTCGCGATCCATCTAATCGGCAATGTTACGCGCCAAATTGGAATCTCGAGTACTTTCAGCAAGACCCATGTCGCGTTAAGCACGCTTCGCGGGGTCAGTTCCCACCTTCATACTTTGATGCTGACCGGCAACGCTAAACTCGTAGTGTCGGGTAGGTGGCCTCGATGTTCAGATCGCCCTTCGGCGCATTTGCTTTCGAGTGGAGTTCAGCGAGAATCAAAGGGTCTCACGCGCTTCGTATTCCTGAACTCGATGCGCTTCGAGGAATCGGTGCACTGACGATCCTCGCCTGCCACCTATGGCCGTCGCCATTTTTTTTCGCGTGGACGCGCGTAGATCTGTTCTTTGTGCTCTCTGGTTACTTAATAACATCTATTATTATCGAACATGACTGCAATCTTCGATTCTTATTATGCTTTTGGATCCGTCGCGTCCTCCGAATATGGCCAGCTTATTATCTCCTAATTCTCATCTTGTGTGTGCGAGCGATTCTCGAGCGTCGACCGCTCGAGCTTGCTGGCCTAGTATCGCACTTATCGTTCACGCAGAACTGTCCGTATTACTGGTCACCGCATGTGCCTCGATTTGAACTGGCGGCCATACAAACTTGGAGTTTGGCTGTGGAGGAACAGTTCTACGTGTTATGGCCCCTCATAATTGCGTCGGCGGGTCGGGTGCGAATTGTATTGACGGCGGTGTGGCTGATCCTTACATGTGTAGCAACACGTCTACATGGCCTCTACCCCATCGTGGCCCTCGGACGAGCAGATGGATTGGCATTCGGCGCGATTTTGGCCGTGATCTTCCGTGACAACGCTTGGGTCCGCCGGAAGTCCAAGCCGCTAGATTGCATGCTAATCTCGCTCGGATTAGCTTCCGTGGTTTTTATTTCAGGTCCCGCGTCCGCCCTTGAGGATCCAATCCCTGGTATCGCAGGCTATGGACCATTCTCACTCCTGGCGATCAATGCACTTTACTTCAGCATAGTCGGACTCGTGATTTTGCATACGAAGCATCCAGCGCTCGCACTCTTGCGCAGCTGCGTTCTCGTTTATCTCGGCCGCATCAGCTATGGGATCTTCCTGTATCACCTCCTTGTTATCGAAGTCGTCGAGCGATGCGTTATGCCCGGATCTTTGTCAGCCCATGCCACATCCCTATTTCTCAGTCTCTTCGTTGCTGCCATGTCTTGGGAGTTTTTGGAGCGGCCAATAGGAAACCTGAAAGATCGATTCCCATACAGATCGCAATTCAGAACTTCTTCGCCATAATCAGAATAGTATTCGAATGTCATGGGACCGAGCAACAGTTTGGGGTCATTTTTGGGCAGGAGGATGGCAGCGCCCTCGTTCGACCCGGGCTATACGGCGAGTGCAGCGCATACACCAGCGCCGCTCGGCACGCTGCGAAAAGCGCGGAGTCAGATCGAGCCAGGAATATCGCGTGGGTGAGCTGGGCACGGACGGGCCGGCCAGGCGTGCGAGCTTGTTGAGTCCGGCGTGGCGGACAGGCCACCGCCAATTCCTCGCCGCGGACCGCCACGGGCCACAAACAGGATGATCAGGCCACCGGGACGAAGCTGCCCGCAGGAAGCTGCTCGCGAATTCTGGATCAGAGCGTGGAGCCAACGCGAGCCCGCACTTCAAGGAACCGGCTCGCTCTCACAGAGGCTGGGTTTCGTTTACTCTTGGTTCACCATCCTTCTCCGGGGTCGGGAGCCGACCCGCCATTCTGGGCATGGTTTGTTACGCGGGCGATTTTTTCAGCGATTTCAGTCGCTTTATCTTGGGTGTCTTGGTCTGCGTGGGTATGACGCTGTAAGGAGTCGACGTCTTGGGCATCGCGTAGAGCACGCACAACAGCTTCCTGGCCACGGCGACGATGGCCCGCTTGCTGCCGTTGCGCTCTCGCGGTCGGGAGAAAAAGGCGGTCCACCTCGGACTGGTCTTGACCAACCGCCAGGCCGACTCGACCAGGGCCCAGCGCGAACAATCCCGAGCCCTCCTTGGTGATCGCGAGATCCTTGGATTTCTTGCCGCCGGTTTGCCTCACCTTGGGCACCAGTCCCGCGTAAGCGGAGATCTTCTTGGCGCTGGAAAATCGGCTGACGTCTCCCAGTTCACTGATAACCACTTCAGCGGTCACGAACCCCACGCCTGGAGCTGTCTTGATGATCGCTCGGGCTTCTTTCTCGCGTTCAGGTGCCTTGGCGACGAACGCCCTGATTTTCGCGGTTATCTTCTGCATGCGCTTCTGATGATCCTGGAATTCCGACCACAATTGCTTGATCACAAATCGGTCGGCGTCGCTGAGTGGGACCTGCTTGAAGTAGGTCGCGCCACAGTTCGCGGAAAAGACGTCCTTACGGTCGGCGTTGTAATCGGCGAGGATGTGACGGATCTTGCAGCGGACAGAGGTCGTTCGGCTGCGCAAGTAGTGACGGTAGCGGACCAACCTGCGGTGCTGACGTTGCCTGGGCGTAGGCATGTAGGCGCGGGGAATCATATCCAGGGCGAGAAACTTGGCCAACACAAAGGCGTCCAAGCGGTCGGTCTTCTGGGTGGACTCGGCGATCACCCGCAGTTTCTTGGGATGGGCCAACACAACCTTGTCGGCTAGCGGCTCCATGAGTTCGGCGAACCAGACGTAACTGGCGGTCGCCTCGACAACCACCTGAAAAGGCTGAAACTGGCGGAAGAACTTGTCAGCAGCAACCAGAGAGTGAGCCATTATCGCAGCGCCACTTGAGCCACTCTGCGATCAGTTGATCGCGGTGAGTGGCTCTATCGATTCGTTTTTTCGGCGTTTTCTCCGGAATATTCTTGACGACACCTTGCGAGGTTCTAGAATCACTTTGCGTTGGTCTCTAGGAAGTCGGCGTATGCCAACCGGAGTTGCCGGCCGGCAACGACGGTGAAAACTGGGTTGCCGACCCCGAGCCTAACATTCAAAATCGCAGAGTGGCTCTCTCAGCTTTGTCAGATTCTGTCATTCAAGAAGTATTATATCTGTACATATAAAACAAGCCGCGACTCGCCAGCGCGGTCAAATCGTCCCGGAAAAGCGACGAGTGCGTTTGCCCAGGGAACGCTGGCGGAGCGTTCTCGGGCTTTATTGATGGGCGACAATTAGCTTCGACATCCACGACGATGATCCTCTGCGTTCGAATCTTCCGCTGTCGGATCGCATTGGTTGATTCAAATCAGCCTCAGGCCAAGGGTGAAGGCCGATTTGAATCAACCAATGCGATCGATAACATCGACGACGCTGCAATTCTCGTTGGATGTTGACATCGAACACCGGCATAGGTGTCACTAATCAGCGCGTACTCGCGGTTCGTCCGGCAACAACCGCGGTGGCTCAATTCTGGCTGCGAAAGTGGCTCACTTCCTGGCTGCTGTCGACAAGAACTCGACGATCTGGTCGGGCTGGTCGCAGTAAAGGGTCTTCCGTGCGAGGACGGATTGTTTCTCATTCATGACGCATACGGTGATAGACTTCTTGTGAAGGTCGGCGCCGATGAAGTGCATTGCAAAGCTCCAAAACGGGGGGACAGAGGAAACGGGAAAGACTCTTCAAGTTTTCCCCGGGCCGAGGGGTTATGCAAACTCTCGCCGTCGACCTTCACGCCCCTCTCATAGTTTCAATTTTGAAAAAACATGTTCAAGACATAAGTCCAAGAAACTGTTGAGGTTTGAGCGAAAATGAGTATCGATCGGGGACTTGACAGAGTCAAAAACGAAGCCAATTCGGTCGGAAACGAAGCCAAAGGCGACGGGATGCAATAAGGCGTCAACCAATGGTTGAACTGAAGGCGTTGCCGTTTGGCTGGTATGTTGTGGCCTTTCAGTCCGGAGAGCAGGATGCATCGCAACAGCAAGGGCGAGTTGGGCTGGAAGGGAGCTTCCTCGCTCGCGCTTGGGGCTAGTGTGCTGCGGGTGTTAGCCGTCATTGAACCACGTTTCCTGGCCGCTTTATCTTCAAGACATAAAGTGGTTTGGCATAACGACCTAAGAAAAATCTGAAAAAACTTGGAGAAATGCGCACAACTTTCGGGCTTTGTGTAGATCATGTCTGGTAGGAAGCCCGAAGCTCGAATTCCGAAATTCGAAAGGGAGGCCGATCGCCTTGGGAACCCAGGGCGAGTGCATCGGAAACCCAAGGCGTTGCCTTCGAAACCCAAGGCGTTGCCATTGGGCTATTTTGTTTTGGCCTTTCAGGCCGGAGAGCGGAATGCGTCGCGACAGCAACCAGAACGGGTGTCCCAGGGGCGCCATCGTGCGCGCGGCCGTCACCGGACTTGGGTCGTGCCGCTCTGCCGCGTTGCGAATCGCACCAGGATCGGGATTCGGATTACGAGTGGAAGCCGCTCCTCAAAGGCGTGATTTACACTGGTGTACGAATGCTAAATGGTCGCGAAAACCTGCCACCCACTGCCATGCTTTCGAAACATATGGCGATCGTCGAAGAAGGAATTTTTCACGCCCTATCTTGAATTCAGACCGTGGGATAGGAATCGGCGTGAAGGAGAAACATCGCCGAAAAACAGTATGGCAGACGCCTCTGCCGTCTGCCATTGTGGATCGCCGCTTCTGTACACTATGTCAAACGGAGGTCCTTTCCGCGGTTCTTTTGCGCCCGATCGATCGATCCGCTCGTGTGTGGCGGCGGGATTTGCTCCTCGGTTGGAGCAGTTAAGAGAAGAATACGCACCGGGATTCACTCGGAGCGTGGAAAGTTGGGTTTGAGTCATGCAACGAGAAAGTTCCGAGCTGCAAGAAAAGAAAGACAGGTCGGAGTGATTCTCCAGATGATCGAACGCACGACTTAGCACGAATGAAAAAGACCCCTGCGAAAAAGACGTCGAACACACAAGACGGCGGTGAACGAACCGGCGCGCCGGCCCTTCCGATGATCCAGATCCGCGGAGCGCGCACACACAACCTGAAAAACATCGACGTCGACATCCCCCGCGATTGCCTCGTCGTGCTGACAGGTGTGAGCGGCTCGGGCAAGAGCTCGCTGGCGTTTGACACGATCTACGCCGAAGGACAGCGCCGGTATCTGGAGTGCCTGTCCAGCTTCGGCCGCCAGATTCTCGATCAGCTTGAATCGCCCGATGTCGACTCGATCGAGGGCTTGCCCCCGACCGTCGCCATCGAGCAGCGCGCGGGCACGGCCAACCCGCGGACCACGCTCGGAACCATCACCGAGATCAACGATTATCTGCGGCTGCTTTACGCACGAGCCGGCGTTCCCCATTGCCCGGCCTGCGATGTGCCGATCCGCCGCCAGACCCCCGAGCAGATGGTCGACCAGTTCATGAAGATGAACGTGGGGCGCAAGGTGCAGATCCTGGCACCGCTCGTCAGGGGCCGGAAGGGGCAGCATGCCGACGTCTTCCGCGCCATCCGCACCGCCGGTTTGATTCGGGCGCGGGTGGACGGCGAGATCATCGAAGTGACCGAAACGCCGCCCAAACTCGCGAAGACGAAGGCCCATTCGATCGAGGCGATCGTCGATCGCGTGGCCATTCGCGAGGGCATCCGCCCGCGTCTGTCGGAGAGCCTCGACCTGGCTCTCAAGCTTTCCGGCGGTGGAATCGTCGCCCTGGTGGATTCAGCCGCTGGGTGGGAAGAGCAGGTGCTTTCCATCAACCTGAATTGCCCCCAGTGTGGCACCAGCTTGCCGGCGATCGATCCTCGCACCTTCAGCTTCAATAGCCCCCACGGTGCGTGCCCGGCATGCGACGGTCTGGGCTCTCGCCCGAGTTTTCAGCCCGAGCTGGTTGTCCCCGACCGAACGCGCCCATGGGAACGAGACGCTGCCCCGCCCTGGTCGCTCTTGATTTCGGAAAGAATCGCCCCGGAGTCGGACCAGGCTCTGGTCCGCGATTTCCTGGTACGTCATGGCGTAAAGGCCGAGATGCCGATCGTGTCGTGGCCGGGGCCGGTCTGGGATGCGTTCTGGACGGGCGAGCCACACGGAGGCTTTCCGGGACTGTCGGCCTTGCTCGAGCAGAACCTCGAGCGCGTCTCGAATGAGGGTCTGCGGCGAGCCCTGGCCGTCTATCAGGATGATGTGCCTTGCCCGACCTGCGGAGGGTCGCGGCTGAATGCGCTGGCCCGCGCGGTCCGGCTGGAGGGTCAGACCATCGCCGAGGTCGGTGCGCAGCCCATCGGCGGGCTGATTCCTTTCTTCCGGTCGCTCACGGTCGAGCCCGGGCTCGAGAAGGTCGTGTCACCGCCGGTCGCCGAGATTGTCGGCCGGCTGGAATGCCTCATCGAGGTGGGCCTCGACTATCTGACGCTCAACCGGGGCTCGGATACGCTTTCCGGCGGTGAGCTCCAGCGCGCCCGGTTGGCGGCCCAGCTCGGATCGGGGTTGGTCGGGGTTTGCACCATCCTCGACGAGCCGACCGCCGGCCTGCACCCGAGCGACACCGCCAGGCTGATCTCGGCCCTGCGCAGGCTGCTTCGGCAAGGCAACAGCGTTCTGGTCGTCGAGCATGACCTGGCGGTGATCCAGGCGGCTGACTGGGTGCTGGACTTGGGTCCGGGCGCCGGGCCGCTGGGCGGCTCGGTCGTGGCTGCCGGGCATCCCGATCATCTGGCCGCGTTTCAGGGTTCAGTGACCGGGGAGTATCTATCTCGCGGGCCGAAGCTCCGGGCAGATGCCGGAACGCGACTGGCACGAACGCCGGGCTGGATCGAGATACACCGTGCGTCGCTTCATAATTTGAAAGGGGTGGACGGCCGCATTCCGCTGGCTGCACTGACCAGCGTGACGGGTGTCAGCGGCTCGGGCAAGAGCACGCTGGTGCACGACGTGCTCGCACGATCCGTACGGCGCTACCTTCATCGCCGGGGCGATCGAGGAGACATGTTCGAGCGTGTTTCGGGTCTGAGTGCCATCGATCAGCTCGTGGAAGTCGACCAGTCGCCGATCGGCCGCAGCCCCCGTTCGATCGGTGCCACGCCGTCGGGCCTCTTCGCCGAAATCCGCCGGGTCTTCGCGATGATGCGCGAAGCGAAGACACGCGGGTTCGGCGCCAGCCGGTTTTCCTTCAACGCCCGAGGAGGCCGCTGCGAAGCCTGCCGCGGGCTGGGCCAGCGGAAGATCCCGATGCATTTTCTCCCCGACCTTCACATGACGTGCGACGCGTGCGGCGGCAAGCGATATAACCGCCAGACGCTGGCCGTCCGATTCAAGGGAAAGTCGATCGCGGACGTTCTGGGAATGCAAGTGGATGAAGCTCTGGAGTTGTTCGACGCGATTCCCCGGGTGCGTCGGCCGCTCGAGGCGCTTCAGGACGTCGGCCTGGGCTACCTGACCCTGGGACAGTCGAGCACGACTCTCTCGGGCGGTGAGGCCCAGCGCATCAAGCTGGCCGCCGAGCTGGGCCGGGCCTCTGGCGGCCGCGTGTTGTACATCCTCGACGAGCCGACGACCGGCCTGCATTTCGCGGACGTCGAGCGATTGCTCGTGATTCTCGAAAAGCTCGTCGGCCTGGGACACTCCGTGCTGGTGATCGAGCACCAGCTCGACGTGATCGCCGCAGCCGACTGGGTGATCGACCTCGGACCAGGCGGCGGTGAAGCCGGCGGGTGGCTTGTCGCCATGGGACCGCCGAGTGAGATCGCGCAAAATGAAGACAGCTTGACCGGGAAAGCACTTAAACCATGGTTTCCCACATGATTACAAAGTTAAGGAAGAGGCCCGGCATAACTTCCCTCTGTTCGAGACTGAACGTGGCGCGCCCCGGAAATACCTCGTTCCCACGCTCTGCGTGGGAACGTCCCTCGTGCCGCTCTGCGGCGTGCCCGCGGCCGAATCGGGAAGTCTTTCCGGAGCTGTTCTTGAATGCAATGGCAAGGCTCGCTCGTGGGTATCGATTCGTCGTCACTTCGCTGATCGCACTTTGGCTCGCCGCCGCGGCGGTATCTGCGGCGCAGAACGACCCGGCCCTGGCCGATCGCCCGAATCTGTTATTGATCGTGGCCGACGATCACGCCGCCTGGACGCTGGGCACCGACGGCGACCCCCGCCGCGCCACGCCGAACCTCGACGCACTGGCGCACCAGGGCACGTATTTCAGCAAAGCATACTGCAACTCACCCCTGTGCACCCCCAGCCGGCAATCGCTCATCACGGGGCGGCTGCCCCACGCGATCGGCGTGACGCAACTGGCAACCCGTCTCTCGGACGAGGTGCTCACGCTCGGCGAATGGCTGCACGATCTGGATTTCGACACCGCAGCGATCGGAAAGATGCATTTTAACGGTTCCTCGAACCACGGATTCTCGACGCTGATCGACACACCGGCCTGGGAACTCGGCCTGCGCAGTCACCAGCCGCGAGGCGGCGACCATCGCCGCCCCTGGCGGCCCATTCTCGACCCGGCCCGGGAATGGCTCAACGCGGACGCGCATCCGATGGGCTTGCCTCCGGATTCGATGCGGTCGACGTTCTTCGTTGACCGCGCCATCGAGTTCCTGAAAGAAAAGCGCACCCGCCCGTTCGCACTGGTCGTTAGCTTGTATGAGCCCCACAGCCCGTTTCATTTCCCCGACGGCTGGGCCAGTCGATTTCGCCCCGGCCAGTTTTCGGCCTCTCCGATCTCGGAGCAGGACCGCCGCCAGCAGCCCGAGATCTTCGCATCACTGTCAGAAGCTGACGTGAAAGGCATCCAGGCTGCGTATTTCACATCCCTCTCGTTCGTGGATTCGCGAATCGGCCGGCTGATCGAGGCGATTAATAACCTGGGCCTCTCCCGCAACACGCTGGTCGTGTACGTCGGCGACAACGGTTACATGCTGGGCCAGCACGGACGGTTCGAGAAGCACTGTTTCTTCGAGCAGGCCGTTCGCATCCCCATGATCATGCGCTGGCCGGGCCACATCGAAGGCGGACGCAGAATCACCGACTTGGTGGAGATGGTCGACGTCATGCCCACCGTGCTGCACCTGATGAACTTGCCCGTGCCTCCCAATCTTCAGGGGATCGACCTGGTGCCGCTTCTGAAGAAGAAGCCCGGTGCGAAAGCGCACGAATTCGTTTTCAGCGAGTATCTGGAAAACGAGGAAGCGATGATTCGCTCGGCCCGGCACAAGCTGATCGTCTGCACCGGCTTTCGCCTGCGCGAGGATGGTTACCGAACAGCCGAGCCATGGCGCCGGCCTGGGCCCTACCAGCGGCTGTACGACGAAGCTGCTGACCCGGAAGAGACTATCGATCTGAGTGAGGATCCTGCGCACGCCTCCGTCAAGGAAGAACTGCTGGAGCGGATGTACGAGCGTATCACGGCGACGCGTGGCGGCCGCGAGCCGATACCGCAGGGACTATCTCGCCTTGAAACGATCCACTGGTGCCTGGTGCCCCGCGATCGCCGCGAGCCGCCGGCACCGCCTAAGGAATTGGTCGGTCCCCCAGCTCCGGCCGGGCGGCGGAACGGTCCGTAATTCTGAGGGACTGATGCAGGAATACGACAAGAGCAGCAAGTGGCTGATCCAGCATCACGGCGATTCGATCCTGCGTCTGGCGGGCGTGGATGACATCGAGACCTGGACGCCCCTTCAGGCTGAGCTGATTTCGCCTCGGCGCCTGCCTGACGGATTGATCGAGGTTCGACGCCGCGGGGAGACTGACCTCGACCCGTATGTTTTGGAGATCGCCACCTATCCCGAAGCCCGCGTCGTCGAGCATGTGGTCACGGCCACCGCGCTTGTTTACCTGGACCGCCAGGTCGTTCCCGATGTTCTGGTCCTGGTCTTGCATCCCCGGGGAAACGCTCTAGCAGCGGGGGCGACAACGATGCGCAGCCGGCAAGGCTGGACAACCTGGCCGCTTTCCTGGCGAATCGTCCGGCTCTGGGAACTTCCGGCTCAAGCATTGCTAGCGGCCGGAGATGTCGGTTTGATCCCGTGGGTACCGTTGACTCAATTTGACGGACCACCGGAGTCAATCGTGCGGGAGTGCCGCGAGCGAATCGATCGAGACGCGCCGCCGAACGAGCACGAAAACCTTCTGGCAGTAACGCAATTCCTCGCCCACTTGCGGTATAATGATCCCAAGTTGTTCAATATTCTCGGAGGACGCAGGGCAATGATCGAATCACCACTGCTTCAGGAGATTCTCGCGGAAGAACGACTAGAGGCCCAGCGACAAACGATGCGAAAAGCGATCGTCGCAATCCTGACGTCGCGATTCGGAAGCGAGGCCGCCGAGCTCGAAGCCGATCTGAAAGCCATTGAAGATGGCGATCGACTGATGGAGTTGATCACGCTGTCAGCGTCGTGCCGCAGTCTGAAATCCTTCCGCAAGCAGCTATCGCCCTGACGCAGAGGGCCGGAATGGGGCAGCGCGTCGTCACTTCCCGTCAATCCTTCCGCCCCATGAGCGCATTCAAGATCATCATGTCCAGTTGCTCATACTTGCGATGAGCGCAGCTCCTCGACCTTTCGCTCGTCGACTCCGCGCACGATGTCGAGCAGCCGCAGAAACATCGCTTTTGAGTGCGAAAGGTGAAAGGTTGATTCCTCGAATGTCGTGGTGCGCATGGCTTTGACGTCCAGGCCCACACACTCGCCGCCGCGGCCGTAGCCGTTCTTCTCGAGAACCCAGACCTGATTGAACGCCCTCCGCAGCTCGACGGAGCCAAACACCTTGTCCTGGTCGTACTTCAGCCCATTCTGGTCGTTCAGGTGCACGCTCCAGAGTTTGCTATGATAGAGCGCATAGGCCATGTCGTCGGCCGGATCGAGCCCGGCGAGAATCGAGTGGGCGCTCTCGATCAAGACTCCCGAACGCGCAGGGTCGATCGACGAGTAGGCCACGCCCACCATGTGGCCGACCGTGGGCAGATACGCCTGGTCCATCGGCTCATTCGGCTTGGCTTCTCCCAGGACCCTGATCTCCCGGTCGTGCTCGAGAATCGCGTTCCAGGCCTCCACGATCCGCGCGATGGCGGTCTTGGCGCACTTGGCTTCTCGGATGTACGAGCCTTCGCGCGCCAGCCAGAGCACATAATTCTTGCAGCCGATCTCGCGAGCGATGTCGACGCTGCGGCGAGCGCGATCAAACGCGTACTTGCGGTCGCCGGGGTCGTTCGAGGTGAACGCACCGTCGACCGTGCGCGGATCTTCCCACAGTCGCGGGGCGACTATCTCGACAAAAAGCCCTTCGCCATCGAGAACCTTCTTGACGGCGGCGACCCCTTTCTTCGTATTCGGCCAGTCGAGATCGGCCGGCACGATGTCGTCATCATGAAACTGCACCGCATCGAATCCTAACTTCTTGTATGCCTTCAGTTTCTGTGCGAATTCCATCTCCTTGCGGACCGGCGGTCCGAACGGGTCAGCCCCCGTACTGATGTTCCACGGCCCGAATGAGAACTTGTATTGAGTGGGTGTCTTCATCAGGGGTTGGGTCGGCGCCTTGCTTTGAGACGGAGGAAGCGTCTTCTTTGCCGCTTGAGCGGGTGTCTTACGGGAAGCCATGGTGCGGTTTTCTCCGCGGGCAAGAGTTGGACCGGAGCGGCCATGACGCCCAGGGTCCACGGGAAACGGGTCGCGACGAAGGAATAGAGATACCCGAACTCGCGGGCGGGCTCAATGGTTGACAGGCGAGGCGGCGGGGCGTCATGATCCATAAAAATGCCGAGGCTGGTGGCTCGCTCGCCCACCCCGAATCGTAGGATGTCTGGCTCCGATGCGTTTGTGGCACCTCGTCGTCGTGATCCTGGCAATCGGTGTGATCCTGGCGATCGCGCGCGATCAGGTCGGGCGAATCGCCTTGATCGTGTTCGTGACGGCACTCGGCGAGGCGATCTTCGGCACAACGGCCGTGCTCGCACTCTTTCAGACCATCGGCGGAATTGGCGAAGCCAAGGGGCTCTTTAACCATGTCGAGGCTGTCGCGACCACTGCGCTCGTCGTGGTGATCGCCACGGCGGTCATGGCCTTCTGGCTGTTCGCCGGCGCCTGGCTCGTCCAGGTCACGCTCCCATATTGAGCACGGGTCGACCCAAGGAGACATGCATTTGAGTCCCTACGAGCCGGAGAAATATCCTCACAAATGGCTGCCCGAGCAAATCGAGCTCAAAACCTGGGAACAGATCGAACCCTGGTACCAGAAGCTCAAGGACCAGCCATTTCGCACGGCTGCCGAGCTGGAGCAGTGGCTCCTCGCCGCCAGTGAGCTGAATTCAGCCGTAGGCGAAGAGGGCGCCAAACGCTACATCGCAATGACCTGCCAGACCGACGACCCCGAACGGGAAGCGGCCTATCTGGCTTTTGTCCGCGACATCGAGCCCAAGCTGAAGCCCGTCTTGAACGACATCCGCAACCGGTATCTCGACGCGCAAGAGCGCTCGCAATTGAGCAAGGCCCGCTACGCGGTCATGGACCGCGCCCTCGAGAATCGCCGCACGCTGTTCCGTGAGGCCAATATTCCCCGCGAAACACAGTTAGCCGAGCTCGAACAGCAGTATCAGAAAAAGATCGGTGCGATGACCGTGACCTTCCGCGGCCAGGAGCGCACCCTGCCCCAGATGGCCCCGTTCCTCGAAGAGACCGACCGATCGGTTCGCCAGGAGGCGTGGGAGCTCTCGGCACGCCGCCGCTTGGAGGACCGCGAAACGCTCGACGGTCTCTTCGACGAGATGAAGGCGCTCCGCATTGAAATCGCCCACGAGGCCGGTTTTGCTGACTTTGTCGCGTATTCGTTTCGCAACCGGGAACGCTTCGACTACGGCCCCGCGGACACCATTCGATTTCATGAAGCCGTCGAAAAAGTCGTGGTCCCGCTCGCCAAGCAGATCCAGCAAGAGCAGCAGCAATCCCTCGGCGTCGACCCCCTTCGCCCCTGGGATCTTTCGGTCGATCGGCTGGGGCGCCCGCCGCTGAAGCCGTTTCCGATTGACGACGTCGAGAAGCTGGCCCAGGGAACCGAGACCATCTTCCGTGACGTCGACCCCGAGCTGGGCGAGCAGTTCGCGTTCATGCGCCGGCGCGAGCTGCTGGACCTGGCCAATCGCAAGGGAAAAGCCCCGGGAGGGTATCAGTCCACGCTCGAGGACGCCCGTCTACCGTTCATCTTCATGAACGCCGTCGGTCTGGACTCGGACCTCCGCACCTTGCTCCACGAGGGGGGGCACGCCTTCCATACGCTCGCGTGCCGGGAAGAGCCGCTGTCGTCCTATCGCGAGAGCCCGCTCGAATTCTGCGAGGTCGCCTCGATGTCGATGGAGCTCTTGGGCGCCCGGCGAGTCGACGCATTCTACAATCGGGCCGAGAGCGAGCGCTCCAACCGCAAGCTGCTCGAAGGCATCGTGCTGATCCTGCCCTGGATCGCCACCGTCGACGCCTTCCAGCACTGGATCTACAACCATCCCGATCACTCCCGGGACGATCGCTCCGCCGCGTGGAGAGACCTTCTCGAACGATTCGGCGGCATCGTCGACTACTCGGGCTTTGAAGAAGCCCGCGACCATTCCTGGCATCGTCAGCTCCACATTTTCTTGTATCCGTTCTATTACATCGAATACGGCATAGCCCAGCTCGGTGCTCTCCAGGTCTGGAAACGCTCTCTGTCCGATCGCGCCCGAGCCGTGGCGGACTACAAGAAAGCCCTGGCGCTGGGCGGCTCACGGCCGCTGCCCGAGCTCTTTGCCGCCGCCGGAATCCGGTTCGACTTCAGCGAGCAGATCATCGGACCGCTCATGGAGACGATCGCCGCCGAGCTCGAGACACTTAGTCCCTGACAGAACCCGCGCCCGCTGTTCCACGCCGAGCCCCTCCGGCCAGCGACAGCAGTAGCACCAGGATCACAGCCCCGGCCGCAACCGACGACAGCCGGACGTACCACACCCAGCCGGGCGGTCGATACGCCAGCACAACCCGGTCGACGCCGGTGCCATTGATCCGGACTCCCTGATACCCTCCGTCGACGTGCAGCACGCGCCTGGGCTCTCCGTCGTTGATCCGCGCCGTCCAGCCGGGATCAAATGACCGGGCGATCACCAGGTCGCACGCTCCCTTGTGCTCGACCGTCGCGGCAGCGCCATCCCATGCGACCACCCGGGCTATTTCAGCCGCCGGCCGGCCCGGAACATCGTCCTCGGCCAGGAACCACGCCACGTCGAAGTCGTCTTCGCGAGTGAAACGGTTGAGCAGGTCGCCCAGGGTGGTCGCGGTATAAGCCCGCACGGCGGCCCTCGCTTCCGGAATCGGGTCAGCCAGAAGCACGATCGACCAGTCACGCGGTGCCGGCTGAAACGGGTCGTGCGCCACGAGCTCGTCCAGAACCGGGTCGCGCCAGTGGCCTACGTTTTCTCCAAGCTCCCGTATCGTGGGATGCGAGCCGACCAGAACCGACACCCGCCAGCGCCTGAGCCAGCGTTTGATCTGTACGTAAGTGAGCCCGCGTGTGTGTTCGTCGATCCCGATCTCACCGCCTCGCAGCGGTCGATCTTGCAGCCGCAGCAGCAATCGATTGAGCGGCGCGTGCGCGAACCCCAGGTACGGACGCCCGGTCTTGAGTCCGAGCCGGACCGGCAGGTTCCCCGCATCGCCCCCGATGAGCCCATGCGGCGCGCGCCGGACCAGCTCGGTCAAAACAGCGCTCTTGCCGGGTAACTCGACCGCGGCGCCCCATTCGGTCGTCCCATGATAAAAGAGGATTCCCAGCTCCCCGGCCGCGACGACCAGCAGTGCCCAGGGCGGAAGCCTCCCCTTGCGCCAGCCAAGGACCGCCGCCAGCGAGCAAGACCACGCCAGGGCGCACCAGAGAAACCCGCCCGGTACTCGGCCCAGAAGCGCCCGAAGATGCACCTCGGGCCGGTTGGCCCAGAATACGGCTGCGGCGGCTGCGAGCGTTGCGAAAACGATTGCCGATAACAGCCCCGCCCGGAACCGGCCCCGCGCTATCGTATGATCGAGGCCTTCGCCGGCAAGGACCGCCAGCCCGAAGCTACAGAGCAGCGTGTACCGGGCCGGCACGCGGAAATACCCGAACGGGGGGAGACGGACCAAACCGAGGTAGCCTTCAGGCCACCACGCCATCATGGTGGCCAGCCCCAAACTGATCGGGATCACGATTTTCCATGGCAGAGTCGCCCGGCTCATCGGCCGTGAGACGACCGCCAGGAAAACGAGAATGAGCGGAATCGTCCCGATATGGAGAGCGACCTCGTAAGCCTCGGTTTGATGCAAATACCAGTACCGGTCATCGGGGCCATCGCGCAAATCCCGGATGAGCTGCGGCAGGACGAGGTCGAACCAGTTCACCGGTGGGAAATGATAGTAAAGTAGCTCGCTCGGCGCGCGCCTCGTATGGCCGACCAGGTCCGAGAACTCCCAGCTCGGGCCGAGCTGGACGGCCGCGAGGATCGTGCCCCACACCGTGGCCAGCACAAGCAAGAGCGCCCGTCGCCACGAGCCCCGATCGACGATCCACCGCCAGATCCCGGTGAAGATCACCAGAGCGTTTGTCCAAGCCTGGATTTGAAAATGACCGAGCGTCCACTCAATGCCCAGGCAGAGCGCCAGCAGCGCGAGCCAGCACAGCCGGCCGCTGGCCATGTATCTTTCGGCAAGGGCCAGCGCCAGCGGCAGGTAAGGCATGAGGCAGTAGAACGGCTCATGGCTGGAATGGATCGCCTGGAATCCGCAGAGACTGAACGCGATACCGGCCAGAGCGCTTCCCCATCGCGAGAGCTTGAGGCTTCGGCCGTACGCGTAAGTTGTGGCAACGAGCGCCACGTAATGCAGCCACATCGACAGGCGATAGGCCTTCGAGACATCGAACAAACGGTAGAAAATCAGATTCGGAGGATAAAACGCGGCAACATGGCTTTCGGCAATGAGCGGAACGCCGAGCCCGAAGCGGTTGCTCCAGAACGGAAGCTCGCCTGAAGCGAGACTGCGCGCCAGCTCGCTTTTGAGCGGCCGGTAAAGGCGATCCGGATCGCCGCCCACCGGCTCATAGCCGATCAATAACCCGCCTAGCGCGGTTCCCACAAGCGCCATCGCCAGCGCAAGCGGCGCCGCGCGCTGGGCGCCGCCGCGGACTCTGTCGTACCAGCGCGCCGGCTCTGGATCGACTTCATTCATCGAATCGCACCCGGAAATCCCCTTCAGCCGGCGCCGGCCGGCATGCACAGCACGCAGCCGATCGAGCCGGCGAGCCAATCAGCATCGTCTTTAGCACGGCGGGATTGCAAGTCTTCCTGCCCCGCTGTGATATGATGGCGGCCGGCTACATTGAGAAAGGTATCGCCGTGACGCAAAACACCGAACCGCGACTGCTGGGAAACGCTGCGGGTATCGCGATTCTCACGATTGGCGGCATGATGGCCGGTCTGGGCTTCGGTTTTATGAAGTCACAGATTCTGTGGTCCGATGAATTGCTCCAGGTGAGCCAGGTCGCCTCGGGAGGCGTCATCGGCACCGTCATCGGACTCGGACTGGCGATTCTGTTGGCTGCGCGAACGAGGCAGCTTCCGGTCGCTGAAAAAGACGATGGTGTTCATCGCCGCCCTGGCCGTGGTCGTCTGGGCGACATCCACACTGTTGCGTGTGCTCTTTCCCGGGCGGTGAGTCGACTGCTCGGTGCATGCCCGCATGGCCGCTTATTCCGGCGAACTTGTCACGCAGGATTTCGGCGATCGTAGTAGGTATAGATCAGAGCGACGGCCAAACGGCTAGAGAGATCCGTCTCCTTCAACGGAATCAGGCTAATGCGAATTGGACTCCTGGCTGATATTCATGAGGAAGTCGACCACCTCGAGGCGGCGATCGCTCGCTGCCGGAGCGAAGGCGCCGACTGCCTGGTCACTCTCGGAGACATCTTCGCGACCGGCGAGCATTTTGCCGAAGCCGTGGATTTGCTCAGGGAAGCCGACGTCTCGGGGGTCTGGGGAAACCACGAGCTCGCACTTTATACCGGGCGAGGCGACTCGGTCGAGAGTCAATTCGACTGGCGTACGCTTGATTACATGAGAACGTTAACAGCGCGTCACGAAATCGAAGGCGTGCTCTTCGGTCACGTGCTGCCGTGTCTTGACCCGACCGACATCCAGCAGCCGTGGTACGTCGAGCGGGCACCTACGACCGCTCAGGCGGCCGCCCGCAATTTTGCGGCGTTTGCCCACCGGCGGATGTTCGTGGGGCATTTCCATCGCTGGCTCGCCGTGACGCCCGGCGGTCCTCTTGACTGGCCCGGCGATCGCCCGCTCCAGCTCGATCCCGCCGTTCGCTATCTCGTCGTGGTGGCCGCCGTCTGCGACGGTTGGTGTGCTGTCTACGACACGGCGTCCGACGTGCTCACACCGTGCGAGCTGCGCTCGGCGAAAAGACGCTCAACTGCGGTTGCCGGCTCTCTGGCGATCTAAGAAATCGCCGGGCCTCACGGGGCGTTCCACCGCGGAGTGACCTCTCGGTTCACGATCCAGATCGGCATGCCCCTTCGCGCAATCGCCACCAGGGTTTCGACGGAATGCCTCCAGAAACCCTCGCGGAAGAGGTCGGAGTATCCGGCGATGTGCGGCGTGATCACGACGTTTTCCAGCGAGAAGATCGGGTCATCGGCCGCGGGCGGCTCCGGATCGAGCACGTCGAGACCGGCGCCGGCGATCGTACGCTCCGAGAGGGCGCGGACAAGTGCCCGCTGATCGATGATCTCTCCGCGCGCCGTGTTGATGAGCACCGCCTTTGGCTTCATCAGCCGCAACTGGCCTTCGCCGATCAAATGGCGGGTTTTTTCCGAAAGAGGCACATGGACCGACAGAAAGTCGGATCTCGAGCACAGCTCATCGAGCGTGACCTTCTCGACACCGTGCTCGGCCATGACCGGGCCGTCGAAAGCCGGGTCGCAGGCGATGACTTTCATCTCGAAGCCCGAGACCTTCCGCGCGACCAGGCGGGCGATGCGGCCGAAGCCGGCCAGCCCGAACGTCTGGCCGTGGAGGTGCCAGTCCGGCCAGGCCGCGTATCGGTCCCACACACCTTGCCGGACGAGCCGGTCTTGCCGAGCGATCTGGCGGATCACGGCAAACAAGAGACCGATCGCGTGCTCGGCGACGTGGTGGGTCGTCACCTCCGGTGTGTTGGCCACCACGATGCCCAGGCGCGTCGCCAGGGTGACCGGGATGTCGTCGGTGCCGGTGCCGGTGCGCAGGATCACGCGGCAGCGCCGCAAGAGCGGCAGCACCTCGGGCGTGATCACGCGCGAGCCGCCCATCGTCCAGACAACGTCAGCGTCGCCGGCCGTTTCGACGACTTCGGATGGGAGTGCGCATTCTCGTTCGACTAGCAAGATCCCCTGCTCTGCGAGTTGCGGGCCCACCCAGAAAGGCGTGGGCTTCAGGTCGTTGCCCACCATCGCGACCTTGAGCTCTGCCATCAAATGAGCTCTCCAGCTTCGAGATCGACCTCGGCCGGTCGGCCGGCCAGGCGGTGCGTCACGTCGACCCCCAGCCAGCAGATCGCCGCGAGAACATAGACTGCGGCAAAAATCATGAACACAAGTTCCGGATGACCGGCCCGGAAGAGGTAGCCCGCCATCGCGGCGCCCGCTGCGCCGGCCACGGAACTGATCGTGTTCATGGTACCGGAGAGTGTGCCCGCGAATCGCTCGCCGATGTCGGCGCAGGCGGCCCAGGCCGGCCCCATGCTCAGGTCGTTGAAGAAGAATGTTGCGGTCAGGAGCACAGCCAGCAGCCAGACGCCCTCGGCCCAGTTGACCGCCAGGAGCGACGGACCCGCCAGCGCCAGTCCGATAAAGCCGACGTATCGGCGGCCCCACTTGCGATTGCCGAACCGGCGGATTGCCCAGTCCGAAGCGGCGCCTCCGAATATGCAGGCTACCGACCCCGCCGCCAGCGGCAGCGCCGAAAGCCAGGCGATCTCGTCGTCGGAGAGGTGCCGCTGCTTGGTCAGATACAACGGCAGCATGCTGGTGAAGAAGTTGCCCGAGAAGCCGGTGAAGCCATACATCAAACACAATGACCAGACGCTCATCGAGCCGGCCATCTCTTTCCAGGGCACGCGACCGCTCGCGTCGTCGAGCTTCACCCGGCCGGCCTCGATGACTTTCAGCTCGCCGCGATTCACCCGAGGCATTTCTTGGGGGCGATCGCGGAACCACGGCCAGAACGCGCCACACCAGAGCAGACCGAGCACGGCGATGAGCAGAAATGGAATCGGCCAGCCCCCGCACTTGTCGAAAAGCCACTTCAAGACAAACGGAATCAGCGCACCGCCCCATCGGCTGAACATCCAGATGGCCCCCTGCGCACTGCCGCGCTCGGACAGCGGCATCCAGTCGGCGATCACCCGTCCCAGCGTGGGAAAGCCACCGGCCTGGAACATACCGAAAAGAAATCGCAGCACGAGCACGAGAACGAACGTCACCGTCATCGCGCGGGGAAGAAACGTGGCGAGAGCGAGGGCACCCGTCAAGAGCGACCAGCCCAGCACGAGGATCGTGAGGACCCGGCGGCCTCCCAGCCGGTCGCCCAGCAAGCCCCCGGGAACCTGAAAGGCACCGTATGCCAGCAGAAAGGCCGCCATCAAATTGCCAACCTGGGCTTCGTCGAGTCCCAGGCTCTGGCCAATCTTCGGCGCACCGACGGCGAAGCCGATGCGATGAATGTACGTGACCACAGCCAGCGCGCAGGCGAACGCCAGCACCTGGTAGCGAACGCGGCTCGGGCGGCGCCGGGCCGGCTTCCCAGGGAGCCGCCGCGTGCGGTTCGAACTCCACATTCAGCTCGCTCATCCTCTGGCCTCGCGAGCAGCATGGTGCTGCGCGGCGAACGAAAGCGGTGCATCTGGTTCACGCTCGTCGACGGGCATTCGAATCGAGTCCGATCGAACGAAGGTACTCGAGAGTGTGCTTGGCGATCGGGAACGGCTTGTCGAACGGAGCCGGGTACATATCCTGTTCGACGGTCGCCCAGCCGTCGTAGTCGACCTTGCGGAGTGCATCGCGAAACGCAATGAAATCGACCGCGCCCTTGTCGGGCTCGCAGAACATGTCGTTGCCGACGGCGATGGCGAACGGAACGTGCTCGCGCTCAACCCATTCCTGTTTCTCGCGGTCGACGCTCTTCAAGTGCAGATAGGGGATGCGCGTGTGATGCTTGAGGAAGAAGGCGACGGGATCGCCGCCGCGATAAGCATGGTGGCCGGTGTCCAGGCATAGCGCCACGCGGCTAGCGTCAGTCTGCGCGATGAACGTCTCGATCTGGTCTTCGTACTCGATGTGCGTTTCGGCATGAGGGTGATAAACCAGTTGCAAGCCGAGCCGGTCTTTGGCCAGGTCTGCCATCCGGTGCGTGGCTTCGATCAATCGCTTCCACGCGTCCCCATCCAGGCGTTTTGGCCTGGTGAGCTGCGCGGTGAATGGGTCGGAATACGTATCGTCGATCAAGACCAGGAAGCGCCCGCCCAGGGCCGCCACCAGCTCGCCGCCTCCGCAAGCTTGTTTTTCCAGAGCGGGCCAGGCGTCGGGATCCTCCAGATGCCCCATCGCGAAGGCCGCGGTCACCTTGAGTCCTCGCCGGGCCAGCTCGGCGCGCAGGGTCGGCAAGTCGGTCGGCAGGTAGCCGTAGGGCCCCAGCTCCGTCCACTCGTAGCCCGCCTCGGCAATCTCGTCGAGAAATCTCTGCCAGGGGATCTGCTTGGGATCACTGGGAAACCAGACTCCCCAGGAATCCGGTGCGCTGCCTAGACGGATATTCATGATAATCCTTTCTCAATATGATTCTTCCTCAATAATGCAGCCGCTGGAACCGCGCTTTGTCTCGCTCGTACTCGGCCCGCAGCTCCTGGGTCTTGGGCTCGAGGCTGACTTCGGCCGGGGCGACGTCCCACCAGCAACCGCCTCCGGGCAGGACGCGGTGTTTTTCAATCTCGGCGACGATCACGCACGCTCGGGTTTCGCCGCGGGCCTGGCGCAGGGCCTGCGCGAATTCATCGAGGCTTGTTGCATGCCAGGCGCGCACGCCGAAGCTTGCCGCGTTCGCAGCCAGGTCGAGCCGGAGGTAATCGCCTTCGAGCCGGTCGGTGGCGCGATCGCGCGTGCGGAATTCGTTGCCGAAGCTCTTGCCCGTGCGCCACATCTGAAGCCGGCGAATGCACTGGTACCCGTGATTCTCGGCGACGATCACGGTGATCTTGAGGCCCTCTTGAACCGCGGTGGCCAGCTCGGTCGGGTTCATCAGATAGGTGCCGTCGCCGATCAACACGAAGACTTCACCCGTAGGCTGAGCCAGGCGTACGCCCACTCCGGCAGGGATCTCGTAGCCCATGCACGAGTAACCGAATTCAAGATGACAGCCTCGCCCACCTGCGGTATCCCAGAGCTTGAGGAGATCTCCGGGCGGGCCGCCCGAAGCGGCGATGATCGTGTCTCCCGACTGGGCCTCGCGATTGAGCAGCCCGATCAACTGGCCCTGGCTCATGAGTTCGCCTTCGCGGTCGGCGTAAACCTCGGCCCGCATCTTCGCAGCCCAGCCGCTTCGGGCCTCTTTGACTTCGGCCTTGTACGCCTCACGAGGCCTGACTCCGGCAGCCAGCGCCGTTTCGCGCAAAGCGGCGAGCGCCAGCTTGGCATCGGCCACGATCGGCAATGCCCCTTGCTTGTACGCGTCGTGCGGGCTCACGTTGATACTGATGAACCGCACATGGGGATGGCGAAAAGCGGACTGACTTCCGGTGGCGAAATCGGTCAGCCGGGTGCCGACCGAGATGACCAGATCGGCCGCGGCGATCAATTCGGCTGCCGTTCCCGTACCTTCCAGACCGATGCCGCCCAGCGCGATCGGCGAGACCTCTTTGAGCGCACCCTTGCCCGCGAATGTCTCACCGACGGGAATGCCGAGTGACTCGGCGAGCTGCTCTAGCTCGCTCCACGCCTCGGAGTAATGCACGCCGCCGCCGGCGATAAGCACAGGCCGCTCGGCCGCGGCCAGCAGAGCGACTGCCTCGCGAATTCGCTCCGAGTCAGGCGGCCGCCGCTCGACCCTCCAGCGTCGCTCGCGGAAGAAGTGGCGCGGGTAATCATACGCATGCGCCTGGATATCCTGGGGCAGCGCGATCGTGACGGCGCCGGTCTCGGCCGGATCGGTGAGCACGCGCATCGCTTCCGGCAGAGCGGTCAGGATCTGTTCGGGCCGGGTGATGCGGTCGAAGAAGCGGCTGACCGGGCGGAAGCAATCGTTGACGCTTTGATCGGCGGAAACCGGGTGCTCGAGCTGCTGGAGCACGGGCCCTTGATGCCGGGTTGCATAGTAGTCGGAGGGGAATAACAAAACCGGCAGCCGGTTGATCGTCGCCGCGGCCGCACCCGTGATCATGTTGGTCGAGCCGGGCCCGATCGATGCGGTGCAAGCGAACGTGGCCAGTCGGTGGCTCGCCTTGGCGAAGCCGATGGCGGTGTGCACCATCGACTGCTCGTTGCAGGGCTGGTAGTACGGCAGGCCCTCGCCGCATTCCTCGAGTGCCTGCCCCATGCCACAGACGTTGCCGTGACCGAAGATGCCGAACATGGCCGGAATCAAGCGGCGCGAGTTTCCATCGCGCTCGCTGTATTGAGCCTGCAGATACTTCACAACCGCCTGCGACATGGTCAGGCGGATCGTCTCAGTGCCGGGAGAGGAGTGCATGAGAGATCGGTCTCCTTTCTGTTGGCGGAGCCAGATCGCGTCATTCTAACCCGTGCGGTGAATGCGTGCACCCCAGTGCCGGCCATGGCCGGCTGTTGCCTGATATCAACCGAAGAACGAGCGTGTTGCGATTGCGAATCATGCGACGGCCCTTCGTTTCGAAATATCAACGGCAACTCTCGGATCCAGAAAAACGCGTCACGTCCACGAGGCCGAGCGCACGTGTCATAAACATGCAGTCGTGCGTGGTCAAGCATGGGACTGCTGGCGCTCCGCCGCGCGGAGAGGTGGACGCATTTCGCAGTTTACCAGGGTTGCCACGGGACGCGACGGACTACGGCGACAGCGCCGCACCCAACCCGTGCGGCCAGATGGGCACCTACGCCATCGACGCCGCTCAGAGCACATTCACCCAGCTTGGCACACACTACGGCACGACGCTCTCGACCAGTCAGCTCTGGGGCATGGTCGGCGTGACGCCGATGATCGGCGTGAACGATCAGTCGGACGAGGTTTTCGGGTTCTCAGACGCGAGCCAGCTCCTTGCGTTCGTCGAGAAAGTGGGGCTGGGTGAGATCTCGATGTGGTCGCTCGGCCGCGACCAGGAAGACCCGGCCGGAGCCCTCAGCTTTGCCGAGGATGATTCAAGCTCACTCGTCCAGACGCCCTTCGTGTTCTCGGACATCTTCAACGCGTTCACGGGGTATGCGTGAGAAGCATGTCGGTTTGAGCTTGAGCTGCGCCGGCAGCGCCCTACCGCACGGAGCTTGGGGTTGACGTCAAGTGAAGGCCTGCTGGCTCTCGCGGAACGCCTCTTCCCGGCGCCGTTGTGATTCCCGTCGAGTGCCATTACGCTGGCTTCCGCGTGCATCGCTAATCCTGGTTCATGAGGAGACGCATCGTGGCCAAGCCACCCAAGCTCATCGGTACCGCCGTGGATCAGCTTTCTGCTCAAGCCGGGTCTGACACGGCTGCCCATTCGGCGGCGGCCGTCGAGAGCAGGCCGGCTCCCCAGCCGGCGCCGGCTGGTTCCGCGGGTCTCTTCACCGAGCTAAAAAAATTCCGAGGAATGTTGCCGGACGACGTTGCGCCAGCGGCCACGGTGCTCGATCCGGACCAGTTCGCCATGACCCGCGATTCGCCGATGCAGCGTGAACACAAGCTGCTCTGCGCGCTCTTCGAGGCGGTCGTCGAAACGGTCGCCTATCACCAAGCCGACCTCCATGATCGCGATGCCGGGCGAGCACTTCTGGCGCCTCCGCCGGTGGAGTTGACGCGGGTGATCCTGGCGGCCGCTGAGCGGCACATCAATGCGCTCCTCACTCCGACCGGCGATCTCATGCAAACGGGAGTCTGGCAGTCGCGTTCCACCGCGGCCGCCACCGTGACGCCGCTGCTGCAATCTCATTTCGAGGCGCCGCGTGACCTGCTCTTCGACCTGCTTCTCTATCTCTCGGCGCGGCCCACGCACGTGCAAGCGGCGATCGGAAACGCAATCGAGCAGGCGATTTTTCAAGCCGAAAGTGAGGCGTCGCTTTCACCGCTTACGGAGGGTGAACGATACGTGCTCTGGTTGTTTCGCGCGTCGCTGATCTCCGGGCCACCCCTGGGCACGCCATCCGAGCATGTCGAGCGCCTGTCACGCTTGATCGATGACGGTGCGAATTTTTACCTGTTGCCAGGCGAGGCGTGGAGCGAGATGGTCAACACCGACCTGACGCGTCTGGATCCGCCGCAGCAAACGAGCTGGTCAGCGCTCCTGCGGCACGCGCTCTCCGCCACCGCTGCGAGGCCGTCGACGAAATGGCTGGCGGCGTCCCGAAAGCTCGTCGACTCGCTTGGCGCCGAAAACGTCCACCAGGCACTGCTACGGTGGCTGCCCCTGGTGACGAAGGGCCAGTCGATCCGCAAGCTGGGCTCTTATCCCGGCGATACGCGCGGCGGTTCCGACGTCATGAACGAAGACAACGCCACGTGCTTGCGAGGACTGCTATGGTTGGTGCAAACGCTGCCTCGGCATGGTGAGCTCTTGCGGCTGATCACTTCGGTGGCACTCTCGGCCTACAAGAAAGTGCCCGGTGTCGGCCCCCGCGCCGTGAAGGTGGGCAACGCGGCCGTCTACGCGCTTTCCGAGATGTCGTCGATCGATGCCGTCGGACAGCTCGCCATGCTCAGTGTGCGTGTCCGGTTTGGAACCGCGCAGAAGGAAATCGCGAAGGCGTTCACCGCCGCGGCCGAGGCACTCGGGCTGCCGCGCGACCAGATCGAAGAAATGGGCGTGCCGTCGTACGGCCTGGAGGAAGTCGGCCTGCGACGCCAATCGTTCGACGGCTACCGCGCGGAATTGATCGTCACCGGCTCCGACGCCGAACTGAAATGGTTCGACGCGAATGACAAATCGCTAAAGGCCGTCCCGGCCAAGGTCAAGACTGATCGCAAGGACGAATGGAGCGAGCTGCAGCAGGCGATGAAAGACATCCAGGCGATGCTGCCCGCCCAGCGCGACCGCGTCGACTCGATGTTCCTGTTGCAAAAAACCTGGCCGCTCGAGCCCTGGCGCGAACGATACCTGGACCACCCGCTCGTCGGCACGATTGCCCGGCGACTGATCTGGTGCGTCGACGGAACGGCCGCCCTTTTCGTCGATGGGCGACCTACCGACGTCCAGGCCGTTCCAATTGCTCACCAAGAGGCAGCCGAGATCACGCTCTGGCATCCGGTCGGACGCAGCATCAACGAGATCACCGCGTGGCGACGAAGGCTCGAAGAGCTGGGAATCACCCAGCCGTTCAAGCAGGCCCATCGTGAACTCTATCTGCTGACCGACGCCGAGCGCCGCACCGGCACCTACTCGAATCGTTTCGCGGCCCACATCATCCGGCAGCACCAGTTCAATGCGTTGTGCGCGGCACGCGGGGCTGGAACAACAAGCTGCGGCTGATGGTCGACGCGGACTACCCGCCGGCGTTCAAGGAGCTGCCCCAGTGGGGGCTGCGCGCCGAGTTCTGGATCGAGGGAATCGGCCAGGATTTTGGTGACGACACGAACGATTCGGGCGTCTTCCTGAGGCTGGCGACGGATCAGGTACGCTTCCATCGACTGGAAGCGGCACAGCACGCAGCCCACGCCGGCGGAGGTGGCTACACCAGCCGCGCTGCCGGGCCGGGAGCCGGCGAAATCAACGAACCCGTGCCGCTCGAACAGGTGCCGGCTTTGGTGTTCTCAGAAATCATGCGCGACGTCGACCTGTTCGTCGGAGTCGCGTCGGTAGGCAACGACCCCACGTGGCAGGACGGCGGACCGGAGGGTCGCTTTCAGAGTTACTGGCAGGCCTATTCCTTCGGCGAGCTATCGGGCACGGCCGTCACGCGGAAGCAGGTTCTCGAGCGGCTCATTCCCCGCCTCAAGATCGCCGATCGGTGCTCGTTCGCCGACCGCTTCCTGGTGGTACGCGGCCGGAGGCGCACGTACAAGATCCACCTCGGCTCGGGCAATATCCTGATGGAGCCCAATGACCAGTATCTGTGCATCGTTCCCGACTCTCGATCGATAGCAAAGCAAGGCGACCTGTTCTTGCCGTTCGAGGGCGACAGCACTCTCTCGATCATTTTGAGCAAGGCTCTGCTCCTGGCCGACGACACAAAGATCAAGGATCCGACGATCACGCGCCAGATCAAGGGGATCTAGACGGATTGCGGTGCCGCCCTTCTTCGGGCAGAATCACTGCTACTTAAACGGGAGACCATGCATGCCGATGACCCTGACGATCCGTGACGAATCCACTTCCGGCGCCGTCTATCACGAGATGCCGCTCGAGTTCCCGACCGAGCGCATCACGGTCCGCGAGCTGATCCGGGAGCGCGTCTATCAGGAAGTCCAGGACTTCAATCGCAAGCGAGACGAGCGGGTCTTTCGCGGGCTGGTCCAGCCCACCGAGACCGAGCACGTCTTGAACGGCAAGCCGAATGAGTTCCGCCTGAAAGCCCACCGCACGATCGAATGGAAACCGCAATTCGAGAAAGCGATCGAAGCCTTTGATCGCAACGGCTTCTTCATCCTGATCGACGACAAGCAGGCCGAGAGCCTGGATCAAGAGTTCGTCATCGGCCACGGGACGCTCGTGAGCTTCGTGAAGCTGACTCCGCTCGCGGGGGGTTGATCGATCAAGGAGAAAACAGAGTATGTCGCGCCGGAAAATCCTGGCCATCGTTCTGATCGCCTATCTGATCTTCCTGCTCGACATCGCCCTCTTCCAATTTCTGGGAGCTCATCCAACGGCGAACCTTGTCCCATTCCGCTCGATCATCCGCGACTGGAACATTGGAGGATGGTCGTTCGTCATCAACTTCGTCGGCAATTTTGTCGCATTCGTGCCAATGGGGTTGTTGCCGCCGTTCATCTTCGAGCGGCGGGTGAGACTCTGGCATGTCCTTGCTTTTAGCCTGGGTTTGAGCCTGGTCATCGAGGGGGGCCAACTGTACTCCGGCCGGCGGACGCCGGACGTGGACGACCTGATTCTCAATTCGCTGGGAGGCTGTGTGGGGTACTTGCTCAGTCGCACACGACGAGCGTGAATCAATCCAGGCCGCGGATGGAGCTCGCGGCTACACGGCTCGCTGTCGCATTGCCTCGTCGATCAAGAGCGGAATGATCTCCCGCCAATCCGGGGCCAGCCTGAGCCACTCCTTGATGTCCAGCTCAGCCGCGGAATCGTCGCCTTGGAACAGCCGGGTCAGACCGCGCCGGCCAAAAGCGAGGAAGTCCTTTGGGGAAATACGAATGTGTTTGCGGCAGTTTTCCAGCACGGCGGCGGGGTCGCGCTGGAAATCGGCCGACACGACGCGGATGATTTCTGATGCGGCAAGTTTCGAGTCGAGCGAGAATGCCGTGACGTAATCGGTCTCAGCCAGGGGGTCGCGCCGATGGAAGCGTGCGTGGCCGCGCGAAACATAGGCCGCGCACATCTTGGGATCGATTTCGAGGGCCTGATTGTAATCGGCGATCGCGCCGTCGAAGTCGGCCGCGGCGGCCCGCGCCCCCCCGCGGCTGTGATAAATCCTGGCCCTGGCCAGAGGTGGGCTCAGGCGAAGAGCCGCACCAAAGTCGGCGCCGGCGCCGTCATAGTCGCCCAGGGCATACCGTGCCCGTCCGCGCCCCATGTAGCCCGCGGTCCAATCGGGCTTGATCAAGAGCGCTGATCAAAATCGGCCACGGTCTCTGCGAAATCTCCCAGCGCGAACCGCGTTGTGCCGCGATTGAAGTAGATCGGAGCCCAATCCTGCCGCGGCGAGAATGCCAGCGCATTATCGAAATCGGCGACGGCACCTGAAAAATCGCCCAGAGCGTGCCGCGAGACGCCGCGGTTGCAAAATGCAGACCCATAGCGCGGCTTGAGCGAAAGGGCGCGATCGAAGTCGGCGACGGCCCCGATGAGGTCCGCACGCGCGTGCCGCACCGCGCCGCGATTGTTATACGATGTGGCGTTATCAGGATCGATCTCGATGGCCAGATCGCAGTCGGCGCTCGCCCCGGCGAGGTCCCCCAGGGCGTGCCGCAGCGATCCCCGGTTGTTGTAGGCCTGGGCGTAACGAGGGGCGATCTCGAGTGCGCGACTGAAATCGGCCATCGCGCCTTCGAAATCCCCAAGTATTCGGCGGCTCACTCCGCGATTGTTGTACGCTTGCGCGTAACGCGGGTCGATCTCGAGTGCGCAATTGAAATCGGCGATCGACCCTTTGAAATCCCCGAGTATCCGGCGGCTCTTTCCGCGATTGTTGTACGCCTCGGGGAATTCGGGAGCGGCCGCGATCGCACGATCGAAATCACTGCGCGCCGCAGCCACTTCACCCCGGGTAAGCCGTGCAGCACCGCGGCGAACGTCTTCTTTGGCGATATCCGCCGGCGTCAACTCAACTGCGCTCACCAGTTCTGTCTCCATCCGCAAGGCACCGCCCCACTACTAATCTGTCACAGAATCATTCGTTGAGCAACTCTCTCCAAAAAAAACGCCGGGGTGGTGCAGTGTTAGCACACGCTGCGCCAAACTCAGCGAGCCTGATATGTCACCGATAACGGTGGCGGTCGCGTGGTATTCCCGAGCTATGCCAAACGAGCTTCCAGTGCTCGTCGAATGGCTCGACCAGGCAGGTAATCAGCGAATCGCGCACTTGTTCGGCCATTTGACTTGCCAGGAGACGCTGATTGGGCTCGACGGCAGGCAGCGATTCGAACATGGCCATCGCGCCGCGTGGGTCTACGTCTGCCTTGGCTCGCATGATCGTCGCGACGTTTGAAACGATTCCGAACGGTCCGCGTGACGCGGATGGCATTGTCTGCGTGAGGAACACGTCAGCCAACTGGCGGTCGTATCGAGCGAGGAAGATTGCAGCGTTCACAACGCGAGTGTCAACGGCGCCTCGTTCGCGGGCGGTGTCATCCTTCGGCATCAACGCAACGGCCTTCCAGAAGACCCCCGCAAGGCGATCCGGAGCCAGTTTTTCCACAATGGGAAGAATGGACGCGGCGGGATTGGCGGCAACCGTCACCTGGAGCAACGGCCGGTTCGTGCGGGCGAGTGAACCCTCCAGACCGTCGATAAGCTTGATCGACTCGGCCAGGGCCGAGCGTGCGCCCGGCAGATCTCGATCGGCCAGACCGAGCGCCAGCAGAGCCCACGCGCAGGCTTGCTCGTGGGGTGTTTTCAGGCCGGCGATCAGCCGTCGTGCTCGTTCCGGGTCGGACTTCGACATGAGCCCGCAAAGGCGGATCGTGAGTTGATTCTTACCTTGAAGGGCAGGAACTTCCCTCGAATCCGAGTCGTCGACGAGCTGAAAGACGCGCTCCGCTTCGGCCGGATGCTCGGTCGCGAGCGCCTCGGCGATCGCGAAGTAGCAAATTCGGCGCCTGGCGCTGCTCTGATCGCGGATGAGCGACAACACGCGATCGAGCTCGATCCGGGCTGCGATCGCCAGGAAATCGGTGTCATAACGCTCGCGAGGCGGGAGTGCGTCGCAGATCTTCAATCCTTCAAGGATCAAGGGGCGGGCCTTGTCGATCTCGCCCAGGTCGAGCCAGCCTCCGGCGACTCGTCCCAACTCCGAGAGCCGGCTCTGAGGGTCGATCCCCTGCCCGCCGCCCGCGCGCGCTTGAGCACTCGCGTGCTCCATGAGCTTGAGCTTCCGGTCTCGTTCAGCAGCAGGGAGAACCTCGGCCAGCCACACGTAGCCCATTACTCGCGCGTGCGGATTAACGATCGCCGCAACGATCGATTCGGATTCCGCGGGATCGACGCCGAGCAGCTCGGCGGCGATCCTGTATCGGAGGCCGGCTTCGACATCGGGATTCAGGAAATGATGGGTCTCGAGCAACGTGAGGGCGCGGACGGGGTCAAACTGGCTCAGGAGCCGAAGGCAATTGAAGCGAGAAGTGTCGTTGCCTTTGTCGAGGGCAGCTTGCAAAGAAGGCTCCAGCACGCGCCTGGCGAGCGCTCGCGATTCCTCACGCGAAATCGGCGGCGGCTGGGGTGTCAGCGCGCCGTCGGGGGGCTCAGTCGTACGCGCCAGGACGAGCTTTCGCTCTTCAGGCTGCCTGCTGGGGACTGCCGGCCAGCCGTGGAGCCGGAAGCCCTTGGCCTGCACCAGCAGATAGGTCCGTTCGGGAAGAACGCCTTCCAGCAGAAAGCGGCCCTGAGCATCGGTGGTGGACACAGGCGTGCCGCAGGGGAGAAAAACGCGCGCACTCGCGACCGGCGCACCCTGGCGGTCCTGGACGATGCCGGCCAGTCTGCGACGCAGCCGCAACCGCAGCGGTGAAAAGGTCGTTAGCTCGCTCTTCGCCGTGAGAAAGTCCGAAGCAACGGAAGGCTCGCCGTCGGGCCTGATGACAACCCGATAGGACGAGCCCGTCATCAGCTCCTTGGGCGTTTCGAACGAGCCATCGGCCTGCGTGCGGACGGGCTTGGAACCGAACTTCATGAGACTTGGCGCACCCATCGCCAGATGCTCGGACGGCACCTCTGGAAGCCAGTGCCGATTCTGCACCCAGACTTCGACCGCGACGTTTGCAGCCGGCTGCCCCGAGTCATAGGTGACGGAACCGGCCAATCGTGCCGCCCGCCCGAGCGTCAGCTCGAACCGATCGCTGCCCGGGCGATAGGGCAGAGGCAGGTTGTGCGGGACGAAGCCGGGCAAGCTGACCCGCACAGTCAGCGGATCGATCGTGACGGGAAGATAGGGAAGCGTGGCCACACCGTGCGCATCGGTCGTGACCGTCATGCTCTCAACATGATCGTCAGGGGTAGTGAACGACTCGCCGCGCGGTCCCACCGTGTGTAGCACCGGCGCAACACGAGCTCCCGCGATTTGGTGGCCTCCGGAATCGAGAATGGAAATCGTCCGCTTCAACGGCTCAGCCAGAGTCACTCGAACCGGCGGCAACGCCCCGTTCCCCGACAAGTTGACTTGCTGCACGCCGACTGTTCGGCCTGGGCGATAGGCCCAGATGAACTGAATCAGCCCGATGCCCTTCAACCGCTGGCGGGCGATGTCGAGGCGGAACGTGCCTTGAGCGTCGGACATCGTTCGCGCGAGCGCGGGGAATGATCCATCCGCGGGAATCCGGGCCGCGAACAGCACCTCCACGTCGGGAACCGGTTTTCCCGCAGCGTCAACCACGGTGCCCGACAGGACGACAGAGTCTGCGGGTTGAGCCATGAGGGCGACGGCAAACAGGCCCGGCACGAGCATGAACATGGCGTTGCTCCCAGAGTTTTATCGCGGTGCTTGCGGGCCTCGCGCAGCGCCAGGCAACGACGCATGCAGCTCGTTGAGAATCTTGACGGCCGCGTCGACCAGCAGCTCGCCTGATCCCGGCCCACAACGCGCACTCACAACTTCATAGTTGCCCTGCGCGTAGGCACGCCGCGAGGGGATGTAGCCCAGCAAGCCGTTGGCCAGCTCGGCGATGATGGTGACGGGGAACGGAGAATCTTGCTTGATAGCCAGCCCCAGCTCGGTGAAGACCTCACCCGGCAGCGACACCCACGCGACGTCATTTCCCAGCGCGATCACCTGGACTTCAACCTGATAGAGCGCGCCATTTCGCTCGGCCACATCGAGCACCTTGAACGCCTGGACCATCTCCATGAACGCGGGCCGCTTCGATGCCTCGCCGCTCATGCGTGCGATCGTGGCCTGCGCCTTCTCGACGTCGCCGGCCGCGAGCTTGGTGAGAGGCAAGGTGACTCTCTCGGCCTTGATCCGAAGCGGTGCGGGATCGATCGATTTCAACCGCGGCCAGGTGCGCAACACCTCACCCGCCAGGATGATTCCCATCCGGGCGGGGTTGGCGAAGCCGCGCTGTGGAGCGTTCCAGTGGACGTCGATGTGGTTCACGTCGCCACAGCAGCCGGCGGTGAAGAGCGTGACCATCTCCGGGCCCGTAAAGTCGGCCAGGCACCGGCTCAACGTCGCCGGCATGTCGGCCGAGATCAAGGGCTCGCCGATGTTGTCGAGATGAACCGCATAGTTGACATACGTGGCAACCGGCTTCTTGTCGACCGTCTCGAAGTAGAGCACCGGCACGTCAGGGTCAATCGTGCCGGCAGGTTTGATGATGAGCGGGTTTCCCTTGCCCGGATTCCAGCCGACGGTTCCATCCTTCATGTGAAAGCGCCGATTGAATGCGATCGACGACTCACGGCCGCGCGCGGCGCTGAGCGTGACGGCGGCCAGCCGTGCTTCGGCCTGGCGCACGGCCTCGGTGATCTTTCCCGGCAGCGCTGCTCGATAGCTCTTTACAAGGTCGTTCTGACCGCCGAAGCGGTTCTTCGTATCGACGATCGGGCCCGTGTGGGAATGCGTGGCGCTGATCATCACGTTGGCGCCGGGCACATGACAGGTGCGGTCGATCGCAGCGCGCGTGTCGTCAACAAGATCGCGCGGCGCGGCGATCAGATCGAGCGCGACGAGCGCAGCCCTGGCGCCCCCCTGCTCGATGACGATCGCTTTGGCATAGATAGTATCATGGATTCCCTGGGCCCCGCGCTCGGCGTAATACCCGGCCATGGGAATGCCGGGTGGCGGGTTGATCGCGACCGCCGCCGCGCCGGCGCGAAGCTCAGGCGGAGAAACGACGGGCGCGATCGCAGTCCAGACGAGAAGTGAGAGGAGAGGCATTGGTCCCTGGTCCGTTGTCAGAGCCGGTTGTCCCGATCGAATACGCGCGGCCACCGACAGCGGACCATGAACGCAGCGAGTTCACCTCTTACCATCCACGCCGGTAGTAGCCGTATCCGGCGTAAGGCCGATACCGGCCATACGGCCTGGCGACGGCGTAGGGCCGGGGAAGCAATCCCGGTCCACCGAAATAAACCGGCGGCCGCAAGTAAACCGGTGCGACCGGACCGGCAATGAATGCTCGCGGCGCCAGGACGGGATATCCGCCATAGTAGCCGCCTCCATAATAGCCGCCACCGCCGAAGTAGCCATAGTTGCCCGTGTTCACGCCGACAGACACTCCCGGCCCCGAATAGCCGAATGAAAATGCCTGAGCGTGTGCGGACGTATTGCTAAAAAGCATGCACGCAATCGCGACTGTGCCCGCGGTTGCCAGCGTCTTGTAGGCCGGATTCATTGTGGAGCTCCTTGAGTCGAGTGACTCTCCAGTTTGCCCCCCGAGCCACCGATGATCCCGTGTTTCGAACATACTCAGATCGACGGAAAGGAGGAAAAGGTTCGAACCGAATTCTACAAACCGAGCACTTACTCGGCGCCACAGAGCAGAGACTGGTGACTCTGCGAACAGGCGCGAGTCTCTCCGGCGAGCGGCGGCATCCCCCCGGCGTGCTGAACCGCCGGCCGTCCTGTTCGTGTACCGATTACTTCGCAACTCGGATGCCAAACCAGCTCGGTTTTCACGGCCGATCCATTGCCCAGGACCCGTCGGAATGGTTACAGTGTGCATTCGGCGATTTCGGGCCGTGACAGCGTGAGGACTCTCGCGCTCGCTCTCTTCGTGTATGGCATCGGAACGCATCAGGCTGGGAAGACACGCGCGTTCCATTCTTTTGTGATGAGGAGTCGATCGAGATGAGCCACGACGAAATGAATCGGACCGATCGTCGCAAGTTTCTCCAGGCCGGAGCGCTTGCAACGGCTGCCGTAGGTGCGGCGACCGTCGCTCCGGGCGCCCAGCCGGGTGTGCACGCTCAGGAACCCTCGAAAGCGGCGGCCCCGCTCATGACACGGAAGCTGGGCAAGACCGGCGTCGAGGTGACAGTCCTCGAGCAAGGGGCCGTGCGTGGGCAGGACCGCATTCTCCGCCAAGCGTTCGCCAACGGCATCCGCCTCTTCGACACGGCCAAGGTGTACGGCACCGAGCGGCTCTTCAAGCAGTGGTTCGAACAGGCTCCCGAGGTGCGCAAGCAGATCTTCCTCGTGACCAAAGACATGCCGAAGGAGCCCAAAGACCTCTTGCGGATGGTCGATGAGCGACTTGTCGCGCTGGGCACCGACTACATCGATCTCTTCTTCGTCCATGGGCTGGGCGACGGATGGAAGCTCGACAAGACGATCGACTTCATCACCGGCAAGGAATTCCGGGAAACGGCTGACGCAATCCGGAAATCGGGCAAAGCCAAATTCATTGGGTTTTCGGCCCATCACAAGGACCGCGCCGCGATGATCAAGGCCGCGGCCGAGGCGGGAACTGTAGACGCGATCATGCTGCAGTACGCCCCTTGGCTCGACAAGGACTCGCCGCTCAACAAGGCCCTCGACGTCGCGTGGGAGAAGGGCGTCGGCCTTATCACGATGAAACAGATTGCCACCGCGCAGTTCGGCGACAAGCCGAAGGGGAATATCCTCGATGACGTCAAGCGCAAGGTGCCGACGCTCGCGGAGAAGAACCTGACCGTGTTCCAGGGGCTGCTGCACGCGATCTGGACCGATGAGCGAATCACTGCCTCGTGCGTCTCGATGCGAAACACCGACCACTTGCGCGAAAACGCCGATGCCGCGCGGCGGTTCGAGCCCCTCAAAACGGCCGACATCCATCAGCTTCGCGACGCGATCCTGGCCCAGGGCCCGACGATGTGCACCGACTGCGACGGCCGCTGCATGGTGGCCGCCGGCACCAGCGCCGAGCTGGGCAACATCACGCGATACCTCACATATCATCAAGGCTACGGCGACCGTGAGATTGCCCGAGCCGAGTACGCCAAGCTTTCGGACGAAGCGCGCGACTGGTCCGGCGCCGATCTCGAGGCGGCCCGCCAGGCGTGCCCGAGCCGGCTCAACTTCGCCCACCTTCTGGGTGAAGCCGAGAAGCACCTCGCCTGACCTGAAATACTCTCCATGATTCGACTCAACCGCGGCATCGTGATCGACGAGCGTGAGCTCGAGTTCGACTTCATACGGTCTTCGGGTCCGGGCGGCCAGAACGTCAACAAGGTTTCAACGGCCGTCCGGCTCCGATTCGACGCACGCGGCTCGAGCTCCTTGCCGGAAGATGTGCGAGCGCGATTGATTCGTCTGGCCGGCAGACGCTGCGGCGACGACGGTTTCCTCACAATCCTCGCGCGGGCCGGCCGCACGCAGGAGTCGAACCGCCGCGACGCGATCGAGCGATTCGTCGAGCTGCTCGAGCGCGCTGTCGTTCGACCCACCCCGCGGCGCGCGACCAGGCCGACGGCGGGCTCGCGCGAGCGCAGGCTCGACTCCAAACGCCGGCGCGGCGCGACCAAGCAGGACCGGCGAACTAGACCATCGGGCGAAGACTGAGACACAGCCGATCATTCGTGAGATCGAACTCCCGACATGAAGAACACGTGCGCGATCGACATCGAAGCCCCTATCACCAAGGTCTTCGACTTCATCAACGACGAAAACAAGCACAAGCTCTGGGTGGACGGGCTCGAGGAAACGATCCGTGAGCCGGGATACAAGTCGAAGCACCCGGTGGGCTCGAAATTCCAGCAGAAGATTCGCGAGGGGAAGAAGGTCGAGGTCTATGACGGCGTGGTGACGGCTTTTAACCGGCCCCATCATCTCGGCGCCGGGTCTATAACAAAGGGGTGACGGTCCAGGTCGATTATCGACTCACCAAGGTCAAGAAGCACACACATCTTGAGTTTATCTCCGAGGTCACATTCCAGAATATTGCGTTCAAGATGCTCGCCGGGGCCTTCTCCGGCCCGTTCATGCGCAGCGTGATCGACAAGCAGATGAAGGCGCTCAAGCAGCTCATCGAAGCTGAGGCCTGATGTCGCTGCGGCGTGAGCCGCTCTTGCAAGGGTCGCAGAGGCTGAACGTCTAACTCAGAAGGATTCCACCATGTTGAGACGGCGTGTGATCGTGGCGGGCAAGAGCGCGGGTTTGTTCCTGGTCTTCGTGATCGCAGCGGCCTCACTGCTCCCATCGTCTCGAGCCGAGCCGATCCTTGCAGCCCAGGACGGGCAGCCCAAGGACAAGGAGAAGGACAAACCGAAGGAAGAGCCAAAAGACAAGGAAAAGAAAGACGAGCCCAAGAAAAAAACACCTCCCTTGCCCCTGAAATTGGACCGGACGATCGAGTTCACGACCGATGAGGGAACCTGGATCTCGCTCGACGTTTCACCCGACGGCAAGACCATTCTGTTCGACCTGCTCGGCGACCTGTATGCAGTGGGGATCGAAGGAGGCGACGCGAAGTCGATCACTTCCGGGCCAGCGTACGACAGCACGCCGCGGTATTCGCCCGACGGCAAGTGGATCGCCTTCGTGAGCGACCACGATGGTGCCGAGAACTTGTGGATCGCGGCCAAAGATGGCTCGGGGCCGCGGCCGCTCTCCAAGGACAAGCAGTCTCTATTTGTCTCGCCATCCTGGACTCCTGACGGCGACTACGTGCTGGTCTCACGCCAGCCGCAGTCGCCCTGGGGTGCATTCGACGTCTGGATGTACCACGTTCGCGGCGGGGCCGGAGTCGCGATCACGAAAGGAAAAACCAAGCCTGACGCGGACCGTGACGATTATGTGCATTCCATCGGCCCGGTCTCGTCGCGCGACGGGAAGCATGTGTATTACACGAAGCGAAACAAGCTATTCAATGCTTATAACAATCTCAGCTTTCCACTTTCCCAGATTGCGCGGCGCGATCGCACGACCGGCGATGAAGATACGGTCACGGACGCGCCGGGGAGTGGCTTCCGGCCCGGTCTTTCCCCGGACGGCTCGAAGCTGGTGTTTGGAACTCGGGTCGACAATCAGACCGGTCTGCGCATCCGCGATCTGGCGAGTGGAGAAGAGAAGTGGCTCAAGCTGCCCGTGCAGCGCGACGAGCAGGAGTCGCGGTTCACGCGGGACATTATTCCCGGCTTCGCCTTCACGCCCGACGGCAAGTTCGTGCTGGCCGGCTATGGCGGCAAGATCCACCGGCTGGATGCGCAGAGCGGTGCCGATACCGTGATCCCGATTTCGGTGCGCGTTTCCCTGCCGGTCGGCTCGAGGCTGAATTTTCCGATCCGGGTCGACGATGGGCCCGTCAAGGCGCGGCTGATTCAGGAGCCGGAGCTTTCTCCCGACGGCAAACAGCTTGCCTTCTCGGCGCTCACGAAGCTCTACACGGTCGATTTGCAGGACGGCAAGCCGCGGCAGCTCACTTCGGGTGAAGCGCGCGAGTTTCATCCGAGCTGGTCGCCGGACGGCAAGACGCTCGTCTATGTGAACTGGGCGCCCGAAGGCGGGTACTTGTGGAAACGGTCTGCTGACGGAACCGGCGAAGCGCAGCAGCTCACGCGCATCCCGGCCTTCTACCGCGATCCGGTCTGGTCACCGGACGGCAAGCGGATCGTGGCGCTGCGGGCACCCAGACGCGAGCGCAACGAGAGTGCGTTTGACTCGGTCACAAGTCTCGACCTGGTCTGGGTGCCGTCGCAGGGAGGAGACCCGACGGTGATCAGCCCGGCGCGAGGCGCGAATCGGCCCCATTTCGCAGACGACCCGGAACGCATTTATTTCACCACGCCCGGAGGGCTGGTCTCGATGCGGTTTGACGGCACCGATCGTCGCACGCATATCACGGTCACCGGCAAGAACGGCTATTCACCGAATATGCCCGACAGCGCCCAGATGATCGTCGCGCGGCCCGACGGGAAATGGGCGCTGGCACTCGTCACGAACCAGCTCTATCTGCTGGCGCTGCCCCGATTCGGCGGCGAGGCCCCCAAAATATCGGTGCATGAGGCAACGTTGCCTCTCAAGAAACTCACGGATATTGGCGCCGACTACGCCGGCTGGGCTGACGGCGGCAAGACCATCACCTGGGCCGTCGGCTCGAGCGTCTTTCGCGTGCCGTTCGATTCGGTTGTCTTCGAATCGCTCAAACCCGAAGAGGCTGTTGCGGATGACGACAAGGACAAGGCCGCGGCCGAGAAGAAGGAGCAGAAACCAAAGGCCGATGAGGTGGCGATCGTCGTCGAGCGGCCCAGGAGCCGGCCGCGGGGCACGATCGTGTTAAAGGGCGCCAAGATCATCACGATGCGAGCGGATGAGATCATTCCGGAAGGCGAAATCGTCGTGACCGACAACCGGATCACGTCGGTTGGTGCGGCCGGCTCGGCAAAGGTGCCCGATGGCGCGAGGGTCGTTGATGCGTCGAAGATGACGATCGTCCCCGGTTTCGTCGACACCCATGCGCACTGGCGGGTGCGACGATCGATTCTTGACACTCAGACCTGGAGCTTCTTCGCCAATCTCGCCTATGGCGTGACGACCGGCCGCGACCCGCAGACCGGCACGAACGACATGTTCGCGTATCAAGACTTGATCGATATCGGAGAGCTGCCCGGCCCGCGCGCATTCTCGACCGGCCCTGGCGTCTTCTCCAACACTGATTTTCAATCGGCGGAAGAAGTTGAGGGAGTCGTTGCTCGTTACAAAAAATATTACCGGACAAACACGCTGAAGTCGTACATGGTCGGCAACCGTCGGCAGCGGCAATGGATGATTGAAGCCTGCCACAAGAACGAGGTCATGCCGACCACGGAGGGAGGGCTCGATCTCAAGCTGAACTTGACTCATGCCCTGGACGGATTCAGCGGTAATGAGCACTCGCTGCCGGTGGTGCCGCTGTTCGGCGATGTAGTCAAGCTGTTTGCGAGCACCGGAATTTCGTACACGCCGACGCTCTTGGTGGCCTACGGTGGGCCTTGGGGAGAGACGTATTTCTTCACGACGACCGCGATTCACGACGACCCCAAGATCCGGCGGTTCATCCCGCACGACATCCTGGATGGAACGGTCCGGCGCTCGGCCTGGTTTCACAAAGACGAGCACGTCTTTCCCTTGATTGCCGAATCCGCGGCCAAGATCGCGCGCGCCGGCGGCCACGTCTGCATCGGCAGCCACGGCGAGATGCAGGGCATCGGCTATCACTGGGAGATGTGGGCGCTCTCAAGCGGCGGCTGGCAACCGCTCGAGGTCTTGCGTGCCGCCACGCTGCACGGGGCCGAGGCAATCGGTTACGCGCAGGACCTGGGGAGCATCGAGCCGGGCAAGCTCGCGGACCTGGTGGTGCTTTCGGCTGACCCACTCAAGGATATCCACAATACGAGCTCGATCCGTTACGTGATGAAGAACGGCGAGCTTTTTGAGGGGGATACGCTGGAGCGGATCTGGCCCGAGAAGAAGGCGATGCCGAAGCTCTGGTGGTGGGAGGAGAAGGGGATGAAGTGAGGATGTCACAACTCTGAATCACGATTGCTCCGATGGGCGAATTCGATGCACCAATCAAACGAGGGCAGGTTCGTGACAAGTCTTGAAGACCACGTTCATCGAGGCCCTTCACGGCGGGCGATTCTGAAAGGTTTGGCGGTGGTTGGGGCCGGCAGTGTGACTTTTCGGCGGGCTCTTGCGGCACAGGCGGCTCAGGCCGGGTCAGTCACGAAGGAGATGATCAAGCAAGCCGAGTGGATCGCCGGACTGGAGCTGACCGAGGACGAGCGAACGCGCACGGCCCGTTCAGTTCAACAGAGCCTCGCCGCATTTGCCGAGCTGCGCAAGGTCGACGTGGGTTACGATGTCGCCCCTGCCCTGACGTTTTTCCCGGTGCCGCCCCGGCCGGCCGCCGCCGTCAAGCGAAATCAGGCGACTCCGGTCGAGACGCCGGTCGTTCGCCGGCCCGAGTCTGCGGAAGAGCTTGCCTTTCTGTCGGTCGTCGAGCTGTCGGCGCTGATCCGAAGCCGCCAGGTGACCTCGACCGAGCTCACCAAGCTTTATCTCGAGCGGCTCAAGCGGTTTGATCCGCTCCTGAAGTGCGTCGTGACGTTCACCGAAGACGTCGCCCTCAAGCAGGCGGCCCAGGCCGATCGCGAGATCGCCGCCGGCCACATTCGAGGCGCGCTCCATGGCATTCCCTGGGGCGCCAAGGACCTGATCAGTTACCCGGGCTATCCCACCACGTGGGGAGCGACGCCGTTCAAGGCCCGCGTGATCGACGGCAAGGCCACGGTCGCAGCACGGCTGGAGGAAGCCGGCGCGGTCATGCTGGCCAAATTGTCGCTGGGCGCCCTGGCCATGGGCGATCAATGGTTCGGCGGCCGCACCCGCAGCCCGTGGGACCCGCGCACCGGGTCGAGCGGCAGCTCGGCTGGATCAGCGTCGGCCGCCGCGGCCGGCCTCGTCGGCTTTGCGATCGGCAGCGAAACGCTCGGCAGCATCGTGTCGCCGTGCAGGGCGTGCGGAGCGACCGGGCTGAGGCCGACGTTTGGACGCGTCAGCCGGCACGGCTGCATGACACTCGCCTGGACCATGGACAAGCTGGGACCGATCACCCGCTCGATCGAGGACTGTGCGCTCGTCTTCGACGCGATCCACGGCGCCGACGGGCTTGACTTCGCCGCGGTCGACCAGCCGTTCGAATGGCCGCCGCGCAGCGATCTCGCCGCGCTGAAGGTCGGCTTCATCGAGGATTCTCGGCGCTCGAGCGAAGACCGTGAAGAACTGAGAATCCTCCGCAAGCTCGGGTTCGAGCTGATTCCCATCACGCTTCCCGACGAGCTTCCTGTCCGGGCGATCACGCTGATGCTGGGAACCGAGGCCTCGGCCGCTTTTGACGAGCTCACGCGGAAGCACGTGACCGAAGGCCTGAACTCCTGGCCCGACACGTTTCGCCAGGGGGAATTTGTTCCGGCCGTCGAGTACCTGCGGGCCGCACGTGTGCGCACCAAGCTGATGCACGCGATGGAGGAGCGGATGGCTGCGGTCGACCTCTACGTCAGCTCGGGCCAGGACCTGACGATCACGAACCTGACGGGGCATCCCAGCGTGGTGTTCCCTATGGGATTCCGCGACCGCAATGGACGCGACATGCCCGGATCGGTCGTCCTTACCGGGCGGCTCTATGGGGAGTCGACCCTTCTGGCGGTGGCTCGTGCGTTCCAGCACGCCACCGGCGACCATCTCAAGCGGCCGCCGATCGAGCGCTATCTCGCGGCGGGAGGGTGACGGGCACGACCCACGACGCGCTGCGACTCATGGTTGGGCGATGTCGTTCACGGTCAGATCGTCGAAGTAAGATTGAGCGTCGGCCTTGCACCAGAGGCCGATCATACCGGCCTCGGTAAAGGTTGCGTCCTCGGCCTCGAGCAGCTTCTGACCGTCCAGATAGCACGTGATCTTGGCCCCGACCATGGTGATGCGGAGGTTGTGCCATTTTTCGTCGCCCGGTGCCTTGGCCCCCTTGAACATGGTGCGGATGCCGTCGGCAACCTTGTATACGCGGAAGTTGTCTTCGAGCGGATTGTAGCGGCAGATGTAGTAGTTCTTCTTGTCCTTGGCCCGCCAGATCACCCCGCCGCCACGGTCGGTTTCTCCGGCCACGGCCCTGAGCTTCACGCTCAAGTCGACCTCCTTGTAGCTCGTTCCTCCCACAAGCGTGACGTTGAACGTCGCGTCGTCGTTCTTGGCTTTCTGGTATAGAACGCGGTTGTCGCCCTCCTTGGCGACCTCCCAGTCGCCGACCTCGTTGCTGAACCCCTTGGCGATTGCGCCGGGCTCGTCGGACTCAAAGTCCCACGAGCGCTTGCCCCCGTCTCGCGATGGGGCCATTCCGATCGGGATGGCGCAGGCGAAAAGTAACGAAATAACACGAGATTGCTGCCGCTTTGTCACGTTCATGCTTTCATCTCATGGGGACGTCAGGCTGAAGCCCGACCTGCTTGAGTTGGTTGGGGATGTCAGGCTGAACGCCTGAACGACTTGGGTCACTCGACGGCGAATTCCGAGGACAGGAACGCGGCCACCTTGTCCCAGAGTTTCGCTGCGGCCTGAAAGTCGGCTTCCATTGCGTGGACCGTCTTGGGAGTCTCGACCCGCGCTTTAACCTCGGTGCTTTTGAGCAGGGGGATCTGGGCGCTTGGGCCCCGCGCCAGCGTCGACTCGATTTCCGGCGACAGCAGGTAGTCTGCCAGCGCTTCGGCGGCTTTTTGGTGTGAAGATCCCTTCATGATCGCGAGCGTGTTGGGGATGAACAACGTGCCGATAGATCCCTCGGCACGGTCCGGGTAGATGATCGTGACGGGACTGCCCGCGTCGATTTCGCCCATGGCGTCGTCGGTATCGGTCATGCCGAAGGCGATCTGGCCGGAGCCGACGGCTGTGGCTACCTGCTTGTTGCCCGACAAAACCTGCACGCCGTTGGCCTTCAAGTCATGAAAGTATGCTTTGGCCTTCTGATCGCCCCAGGCGGCGAAGAGGCAGGCCGCATGGGTTGCGGTCGTGCCGAAAAGCGGCTTGGCGATTCCGATTTTGCCTTTCCATTTCGGGTCGAGCAGATCGCGAATTCCCTTGGGCCGGTCGCCCTCCTGGACCAGCGTGGTGTTCACGATGATGATCCGCGCCGGGCCGCGAAGCCAAACCACATCCCGTCCTTGTCCTTGAAGGTCGCCGGGATGTCAGCGGCCTTGCCCGGCTGAAACGGCGCGAGCAACCCCTTCTCCTTGAGCCGGAGCGTGTTCAGGATCTCGTTGTTCCAGAACAGGTCACAGCGCGGGCGGCCGGCCTCGGCGATGATCAGGTTCGTCAGGCCGACGGTCTTGGTGCTCTCGACGTCAAATTTCGAACGCACCCCCACGCCGCTCGATTTTTCGTACGCCTTCAGGATCGGCTCGGAAAACTCCCGATCGAGAGCCGAGTAGACGACGACGGTGTCCGCCGCGGATCCGGCCGTGGCCCAGCCGAACGTTATCGTGACAGCGAGCACGAATCCTCGAAGCAAACCCTGAAGTTCTGCTTGCATCATCTTGCACCTCGGAGAACGGACATGCTTTGCACACGAGGCTACTACGCGCGTCAGAGTGATGTCAACCCGCTCCACGAAGGAATTCAGTAGCCGACCTTCTTGTCGACGATGTTCAGCAGCATCTCTCCGGCGGCGAACCGCCGGAGGTTTTCCCGGAAATACTCGTGCCTTCGTCGGTCCCCCCCAGGTGACTGGCCGGCGCTATGGGGCGTGATGATCACGTTGCGCGACCAGAGGGGATGGCCCTTGGGGAGCGGCTCGGGGTCGGTCACGTCAAGCCCGGCCGCGGCGACTCGCTTGCTGTCGAGTGCTTGGACCAGAGCGTCGGTGTCAATCACGCCGCCTCGAGAAACATTGATCAGGATGACGCCCGGTTTCATCATCGCGAATTGCGGGGCGCCGATCATCTTCCGCGATTCCTTGGTCAGAGGGACGGCGCTGGCGACCACGTCGGCCCGGGGCAACAGGGAGGAGAACGCATCGGGCCGATGAAGCTCTTCGACAAAGGGCGGGCGCTCGATGACCTTGGGGTCAGTGGCCAGAACTGCGCATGCCGAACGCGGCGGCCCGTCTGGCGATCTCCGTGCCGATACCGCCCAGGGCGATCACCACGAGGGTCTTGCCGGCCAGCTCATCGAGGACCACCCCGGGCCCGCTCGAGCGCCACTCTTCTTTCGACTGCGCGCGCACGAAGTGGGTGAGACTGCGAGTAAAGCAGAGCAGGTAGCCGATCGCCTGGTCGGCGATCTCCGGGCCGTAGGCTCGCTGCATGTTGGTCAGAATGATGTCGCTCTCGACCAGCTCGGGAATGTCCATCAGGTGCTCGACGCCGGCGCTGGGCTGTTGAGCCCACCGCAACGATTTCCCGGCGCGGAAGATGGCGGGAGACAGGAACGCGTAGGTCGCATCGGCATCAGCGATCTGTGCGACGGCTTCCTGCTCATTCTGGCACTCGACCAGCCGCACCGAAGGGGCGACGGTCTTCAGCTCTGCGAGCTCGTCGGGCTTGGTCGGGGGGATCACGACTTTGAGGTCTTTTGCGGGGCGTGCGCTTGCCGAGCTGGCAGCGGCAAGCGCGGAAGTTGCCGCGGAAGCGGCGATAAAGCGACGGCGGTTCATGCGAGAAGCTCCCGGGTAGCAGTGATCCACCAAGATCATACACCCTGACAGCCCCCGATACGACGGTGTTGCCGCGGCAGTCGCGGGAAGACCCATACGGTCGATCTCCTGGCGCGACTTGGGCTATTGTCAGTAGTAGATAAAAACATGACGCGTTGTAAGTTCTGCAACGACGAGCGTGTTGATCCAGCGCCAGGCCGTCTAAGATGGTCCGCGATCCGGGCTTTCTTGAGGGGAGGGGCGTGATGATGAGCGGTCGAAGCGGGCTGAGTTGGGTGCTGGTTCTGGCTCTGTCATGCGCAATGGGCTACATCGAGCCGCCCCGCGACGGCGAGGCCCAAGCGCGAGCGGAGCAGTCTGTGCAAGACGACGGCCGCTCGGTCTTGCCGCGGCCGCCGGAGCCGTTCCGGGGGCGCATCGACCTGCGGGCCAAGGACTCGAAGTCCGACTTTCCAGTTCCCGTGCACGCTCCCTCGGCAGCGCCCAACATCCTGCTCGTGTTGCTCGACGACGTCGGATTTGGCGCCTCGAGCACGTTCGGCGGGCCCTGCAACACACCGACGGCGCAAAAACTGGCCGGCAACGGGCTACGCTTTAATCGCTTCCATACGACGGCTCTGTGCTCGCCCACGCGCGCCGCCCTTCTGACCGGGCGCAACCACCACTCGGTGCATACAGGCTGCATCATGGAGGGGGGCACGGGCTTTCCCGGCTACGACACCTTGATGGGGAAAGACACGGCCACGGTCGCCGAGGTTCTCAAGCAGAACGGGTATAACACATCATGGTTCGGCAAGAACCACAATGTCCCGGACTGGCACACCAGCCAGAACGGGCCGTTTGACCTCTGGCCGAACGGGCTCGGCTTCGAGCATTTCTACGGGTTCATCGGCGGCGACACCAGCCAGTGGCGGCCCAATGCTTATGAAGGGACCAAACCGATCGAGCCCTATGTGGGAAAGCCCGACTACAACCTCGACTACGACCTCGCGGACCAGGCGATCAAGTGGATTCTCGCTCAGAAGTCGATCTCGCCCGACCGTCCGTTCCTCGCGTACTACGCTCCGGGTGCGACCCATGCGCCGCACCATCCTCGCAAGGAGTGGGTTGCCAGGTACAAGGGGAAGTTCGACCAGGGCTGGGACAAAGTACGCGAAGAGACGTTTGCGCGGCAGAAGGCGATCGGCGTGATTCCGCCCGACGCGAAGCTCACCCAGCGGCCCAAAGAAATCCCGGCATGGGATACGCTTTCGGCCGAGCAAAAGTCAGTCTATGCCCGGATGATGGAAATCTACGCGGCCTACCTCGAGCAGACCGATCACAACGTGGGCCGGGTGATCGATGCAATCGAGCAAACCGGCCAGCTCGACAACACGCTGATCATCTACATCGTCGGCGACAACGGCGCCAGCGCCGAAGGCAGCATGCAGGGTCTGCTCAACGAGCTCACTTTTTTCAATCACGTGCCCGAGGACCTCAAGCAGGTGCTCTCTCACGCGGACGATCTTGGAACATGGAAAACATATAATCACTACCCGGTCGGTTGGGCGCACGCGATGTGCACGCCGTTTCAGTGGACCAAGCAGGTCGCCAGTCATTTCGGAGGCACTCGCAACGGCATGGTGATCTCCTGGCCCAGGCGGATCAAGGACAAGGGCGGGCTTCGTTCCCAGTTCCACCACGTGATCGACATCGCCCCGACGCTGCTCGAAGCAGCCGGAATCGCCGCGCCGGCTATGGTCAACGGCGCGGAGCAGAAGCCGATCGAAGGCGTCAGCATGGTCTACACCTTCGATGACCCGGCGGCCGCACCGCGGCGCACCGCTCAGTATTTCGAGATGCTCGGCAATCGCGCCCTTTACCACGACGGCTGGATGGCGTGCACGACGCCGCCGATTGCGCCGTGGGACCCCAACAGCGCAGATGTGGACCCGATCACCGGATACCGCTGGGAGCTCTACAACGTCGCCAAGGACTTCAGCCAGGCCGACGACCTGGCGGCGAGCGAGCCGGATTTGCTCAAGGATATGCAGCTCCGTTTCTACGCGGATGCCGCCAGGTATCATGTGCTGCCGATCGACAACAGCCGCACCGGGCGAATGGACCCGGCGATCCGTCCGAGTCTGACGCGCGGGCGAAAGTCGTTCACATTTTTCGAGGGCATGACCCGAATTCCGGAGGGGGCAAGCCCCGACATCAAGAACAAGTCGTTTTCGATCACGGCTCTCGTCGAAGTGCCGGATGGAAACGCGTCGGGGATGATCATCACCCAGGGCGGCTACTTCGGCGGGTATGGTCTCTACCTCGAGAAGGGGAAGCCGATCTTTCATTACAACTTCGTCGGCGTTGCGCACTATCGCATCGCCGGGAACGATCCTTTGCCAGCGGGAAAGCACAATCTGCAGGTCGATTTCTCATTCGACGGCGGAGGGATGGGAAAGGGAGGCACAGCGGTGCTCTCGGTGAATGGAAACGCGGTTGCGCAGGGCCGAATTGAGCACACGATTCCGGTTCGAGTCAGCCTGGACGAGAGCCTGGACGTCGGAGAGGACACCGGTACGCCGCTCGATGAGAGCTATGACGTGCCCTTCCGGTTTCCGGGAAAGCTCGAGAAGGTGACGATCGACCTGAAGTGAAAACCATCACTTCACGATCATCTCGCCGTTCATGACCATCCAGTGGCCGGGGAACGTGCAGAGATAGGGATAGCGCCCGGGCGTCTTGGGTGCCCGGAAACGGATCGAGAATTGCTCTTGCGGGCCGACGATGTCGGTGTAGAAGAGCACGTCGCTCGAGTGCGGGATGTAATGTCGCGAGGCGGCATCGGGCTCGGCAATGATCTTGTTCACCAGGTCGCCGACTTTCGCAAGCGTGCCGGGCTTCACGAGCGCCCAGTTGTGCGGGACGGCGTCGGGATTGATCAGTAAGACCTCGATCGCCTCGCCGGCCCTGGCCTCGAATGAGCGCACTTTGTAGCTCAGGTTCTTGTCCACCTCGATCGTGACGGTGCGCGGCACCCCTGATCTTGCCGCGCCAGGGGTTGGGAGCCGGCGGGTGCTGGAGCGCGACCATGTCGGCCAGGATCGGATGGGCGGCGATGGTCTTGGACGCGGGATGAAATCCGGGAAAGCCGGTGAACGCGGGCGACAGGTTGTGCACGGTCGCGAACATGTCGATGGGCGCCTCGTTGCCGGGCTGCACGCGCAGGTGAAGCTGATTGACGGGCTGAAGCTCGGGGATCTCGAGAAAGAGCGTGCGGCCACCGGAGAGCACATGGGCCGACTTGATCGCGAGCGCATCGTGGCCGGGCTGGCCGGGGTGGCGGGTTGAGAGCTCGGGCGAGCCGTAACTGGCCGCGTAGTGGTAGTTCCACACCTGCGCGAAGTGGCGATCGGCGGCTTCAGCGATCGTCTTTTCAAGTGGAAGAGAGAATGTCAGCAGGACGCCGTTTTCATGGGCGTGAAACGCCGTTGGAAGCTGGGCGGGCGCACCGGTGTAACGCACGCGCTGGAAACAGCCGTCAGCGGGCGTGTACGATCCCCAGCCGGTCATTCCGGTGACGTAGAGCTGGCCGTCCTTGGGGTTAAAGCGGCCGCGGTGCACGCCGGAGAGAAACTCGCCGGGCAACGGGACAGCCGCGCCCTGGGGCTGCCCTTTGACCGTCTCGCGCAGGATCAAGAAATGCGTGCCCGCGCCAAAACTGAAATGCAAAAGCTGGCCCGCGAGCGGGCCGAACTGGCCGGCGGGGACGCTCACCTGACCGCCGCTCGAATTGTCGAGCCCGCGCGGCAGGTAAACCAGAGGCAGATCCGGCGCGCGGCCGTTCCTGGGCCCGTTGTAGCCGTAATGGCCGCCGGGCCGGATCTCGCAGATCATGGAGGCCGGCGTCCATTCCCCCTCGGAGTTGGGAACGGTGATCGTGCCGTCGGCCGCGAGCCCCAGGCCGTCGGGGTTGCGAAAGCCGGTTGCGATGGTTTCGAGAGATCGCCCATCGGCGGCGACTCGCAAGAGTCCGAACTTGCTCGAGGCCGTGTAAAACCGGCCGGAAGCATCGCGCTCGAGGCCGCAGATGAAATCGTGGCCCGCTACGGAAGTCGCATAGGCGTTGCTGAAGCACTCGTAAAAATCGGCTTCATCGTCGCCGTCAGAATCATGCAGGCAAGTGATCTGGTCGCGGCCCAGGACGTAGACTTTTCCGCCGGAAACGACCAGCCCCAGCGCTTGATGCAAGCCGCTTGCATAGCGGCGCCAGTGGACATTTTCAAGCTTCGAGTCCAGGCCGCTTACATGCCAGACGTCGCCTTGCACGGTGCAGAGCATCGCGGATCCATCGGGCAGAAAATCGTGGCCGCTGAAAAACAAGAGAGTCTTCCACGGGTTGTCGAAGGGGGGCTCGATGGTATCGATCACATAGGGCCACGAGCCGGCGTGACCAAGCTTTCCGTGCGCGTGATCACTTGATTCGCCCACTGGGGTGTGCCCCCTTCGACGAGTGCGGCAAGCGGATGCTGGGAAGCCGGGGCGAGCTGCCTCAGAAACTCGCCGCCCTGCACCCAGGGTGCGTCAAGGTATTCCAAATCTCCGATTCGATAAGAGAAGACGACTCGCTTGCCGTGCCGGTAAAATCCGTGGTAGAGGAACGGCTGTGCGGGGGGCTTGCCTTCGGGGCGAGGCAGCGGGGTGCCATCGAGAATCAAACCGTCCATCAGGCCGTGACGCACGTTCGAGAACTTGACAAAGCCGCCTTTCCACACGGCCTCAAAGCAAAGCGTTTCGGGGTTAAAGCAGGCCGAGAGCTCGCCGTGGTCGCCGAGCCGCACGCAAACGCCTTTGGGCACCGTCACGCCCGCGCCCGAAAAATGCCGCACAAAAGCGTTCCCAGGTCGGTCTCGTTCCAGCGTCCGTCGGCCCAGGTGCCTTCATTCTGGTTGCCCCAGTGGCCCGCGACGCCGCCGTCCAGGCCAGGGAACTGCGGAAGGAGCGGAAGCGGCCCCTTTTGCTTGTTGAAGTAATCGGCTTCCTTGGCATAAAAATCATAGATTCGTTCACGGTTGACCGGCAGCTTCCAGGACGGCCATCGGTCGGGAACGAGGGGCGCACGATCGAACGGGAAAAGAGCGAGAGTGTGGGCGTGCCGCATGATCGCGCTGGCACTTGCGCTTTCCGGGCGCCCAGCTCGAGCAGGAAGCGGACCAGGTCGCGGCGGTCGGTTTGCGACATCGCCTCCGCCAGCCCTTCGGGCATGAGCGAGCCATCATCGCGAAGCTCATCGATCCCGGATTTCGCGATCTGAAATTTCTCTCCGGTGGCGGGGTCACGGAACTCGATGTGATCGGTAGTTTCGCGAAGCTTGTAGCCCTGGCGGATCTTGCCGTCGACCGTGGCCACGGTGAAGGCGTTAAAGCCCTCTTTCACCTGGCGTCGAGGCCAGAGCAGCGACTCGACCAGCTCCTCGGGCTTCAAGCAGATCCCGGCGGTCGACAGGTCCGGCCCGACGCTTCCCCCCTGCCCTCCGATCTGGTGGCAAGAGAGACAGGCGAGCTGCGGTGAGGCGAATACCAGGGCGCCGCGAGCGATGTCACCGGAGGTCCTTGCGTCGGCGAGAAGACCCGCGATGACGGCCGGGTTGAAGGTCGAGGCGGGCCCGGCGCCCGTCGTCTCTTTGGCGGCCGGCGGCGGCGGTGGAACCGGAGTGCGTGGCCTGGGCGCGGCCCGGGCGGCTTGCCCTCGAGCTGGGGCAAGAGCCAGTCGAGACCGTCGAGATTATCTTGCAGCCGTTCCCGGGCGTCATCTTCCGTGTGGCCCAGAATGCCGATCGGGCCGTTGTAACCGCTGGCACAAATCGTGCGCAAGAGCTCGAGGTCCAGGGCACCCTGCCCCAAAGGCAAGATCTTGCGCCCGTGGCGATCGCCTTGCACGTCCATTCCATTGAGGCAGATCGTGCGCAGATAGGGCAGCATCTTCCCAAGCACGGTTTTGAAGCGGTCGAGGTGATCGTGGCCGTGGTGGAGGTTGTAGACGATTCCGACGTTGTTGATGTCCTGGGTCTGCAATCGTTCGATGATCGCGATCTGGTTTTCAGGCTCGCCGAACCAGCCGCCGTGGTTGTAGAGAGCGAGCGAGCAGCCGATCTTGGCGGCCTCTTCGGCGAGAGGACGGAGCTTTTCTGCCGCCGCGGTGACCCGTCGTTCTTGCTCGGCGCCTTTGGCGCGGTCGGGACCGAAGTCGAGAAGTACCCAGAGGCGCGTCTTCAGATGGTGCCGCTTGAGAACGTCGAGGATGATCTTCGTGTCCTTGTTGAGCTCGCCCGGAGCCCAGAACGCATCGAGTGAGATATCTTTTCGCTTGAGGGCCTCCACCTCGGCGTCGAAGCTGGGAATGTGTTCCGCACGCCAGTCGTAGGCGAAATGTTTGAAACCGAGTTGTTCGAGCATGGCCGCGCGGTCCGCGGGACTACGCTTCTTGCTGTCAAACGGGACGATGCACCAGGCGACCAGGTTGTCACGAGCGAAAACGCGGCGGGCGGATTCCGCGATCTGCTCGGGCGTCGGCTCGACTGGCTTCTGGGGCTCCGCGGCCCGCAGGCGCGACCCGGGTGGTGCAAACAGGACGACGCACGCAACAATGATCGAGAGACCTGGCCACGGCAGACGATTGGCGGAACGTTGCATCGACAACGCCTTTTGTAATTGAACCACGTGCGAGTACGTTGGGCGGGTGAGGTTTGTCAGCAATGTCAGGCCAAAAGCCCGACCTACTGAGTTGCGGGGTGTGCCGGCTGCGTCTATCTTGCGAGTAAGTGCAGCGTATGGGGAGGCGCCATGCGGCGTCAATATGATTGATGAGGCTTGCGCCATGAAGACCGCCCTGGGAACACTGTGCATCACGAACGGGCGACTGGTCGATGGAACCGGAACGCCGCCCGTGGCTGATTCGACGCTGGTGGCAAAGGACGGCAGAATTGTCTATGCCGGGCCGGCCAAGAGCGCGCCGGTCGTGCCGGTCGATGCCCGGCGGATCGACGCCCGGGGCGGGACGATCATGCCGGGATTGGTGGAGGCGCACTTTCATGCCACTTACTTCAACGTGGCCGAGCTTGCCGACCTCGACATCAAGTATCCCGTGGAATACGTGACGATTCTCGCAGCCTGCAACGCCAAGCTGGTTCTTGAATGCGGCTACACGGCCGCGCGTTCCGGCGGCAGCTTGCACAACATCGACGTCTGGCTGAAGAAAGCGATCGAGGAAGACCTGATCCCGGGCCCGCGCCTGGCCGCCAACGGACGCGAGATCTGCGGAGCCGGCGGACTGATGGACTGGAATTCGGACCATTTGAAGCTTGGGATGGAGGGGTTGATCCTCTTGATCAACGGACCCGAGCAAGCCCGCGCGGCCGTGCGCAAGCTGGTGAAAGACGGGGTTGAGTGGATCAAAACCTATCCCACCGGAGACGCCGCGGCCCCGGATACGGCCGACCATCACACCTTGTGCATGACCTTTGAAGAGATGGCCGCCGTGGTGGCCGAAGCGCACAATTATCGCCGCAAGGTCACGGGCCACTGCCGGGCGACGCAGGGGATCAAGAATGCACTCAAGGCCGGTTTCGACTGCCTCGAGCACGGGACATTCATGGATCGCGACGCGCTCGACATGTTACTCGAGCGAGACACTCCCGTCGTTCCCGCCTTGCAGTTCGAATACGCCAGCATCGAGGTCGGCCCGCAATTCGGCATGCCGCAGGCGGTCGTGGACGGTCACAAGGAAACACTTGAGGGAGGCGCGGAGAGCGCCCGGATGATCCTCCAGGCCGGCGGGAGGCTGGGAATGGGGGGTGATTACGGCTTCGCCTGGAACCCGCATGGTGATTACGCCAAGGAGCTGACGTTCTTTGTCAAGCATGTGGGATTCACGCCGCTCGAAACGATCACGTGTACGACCAGGACCGGCGCCCAGATCATGGGGCGAGCCCACGAATTCGGCACGCTCGAGGCGGGGAAGTTGGCGGATATTCTGGTCGTTGACGGCGACGTTGTGGGAGATATCGCCCTGCTGGAAGACCGGTCGCGCTTCATCGCGGTGATTCAGGGCGGGCTGGTCAAGGCGGGGAGGTTGGCAGCGCTGTGAATTCAATGGATCAGGACAACGAGGCATTCGAGAACCTGGCGCCAACGCTCACTCCGAGCGAGTCGGGTCCGTTCCTCTCGGGCGATCCCATCAAGGTCGGCCGCTATCGCGTGATCAGGCCGCTGGGAAATGGCAACTTCGGCCGGGTCTATCTCGGGCGCGACGACGAGCTCGATCGCGACGTCGCCATCAAGGTGCCGAACGCTGCGCACGTTCTGGCGGCCTCGGATCTGGAGTCTTATTTCAAGGAAGCAAAGGTACTGGCCAAGCTCGAGCATCCCAACATCGTGCCGGTGTACGACGCGGGCCGAACGGAGGACGGCCTCTGCTTCATTGTCTCCAAGTTCGTTCCAGGGCGCGACCTGAGGGAGAAGATTCGCGTGGGCCGCCCAGGTTTTCTTGAATCGGCCGAGCTCGCCGCGGCCATTGCGGAAGCGTTGCACCATGCCCACGCCAGGGGGCTTGTTCACCGGGACGTGAAGCCGGCCAATATCCTCATCGACGAGAAGGAACGTCCCTGTCTGACCGACTTCGGGCTCGCGCTGCGGGACGAGGATTTCGGCCGGGGGTCGGGCGTGACGGGAACGCCGGCCTACATGAGCCCCGAACAAGCTCGCGGCGAGGGACATCGGGTTGACGGGCGGTCGGATGTCTTCAGCCTCGGCGTGGTCCTGTACGAGCTTTTAACGGGTCGAAGGCCGTTCAAGGGCGATAAGCTGGGTGAGGTGCTGGATCAAATCAAGCAGATGGAGGTGCGTCCGCCCCGGCAGGTTAACGATGGCATTCCCAAGGAGCTCGAGCGAATCTGTCTCAAGGCGCTGTCCAAGAAGGCAACCGATCGATACACGACCGCTCAGGACATGGCGGACGACCTGAGTGCCTGCGTGCGCACCGCCGCGGTGACCAGCGCCGGCTCGTCGATCGCGCCATTACGGAGCGCAACCCACGAAGGGCAGCAAGAAAATGCACCCGCGCCGGCCGTATCCGCGCGATCGGATTCCGACCTGCTCCCGATCAAGATCGTGCCCAAGGGCCTGCGATCATTCGACGAGCATGATGCCGACTTCTTCCTGGAGCTGCTTCCCGGCGCGCGCGACCGCTTTGGACTACCCGATACCGTGCGGTTCTGGAAGACGCAGATCGAGTCGCTTGACCCGGACCGCACGTTTCGAGTGGGCCTCATGTATGGCCCTTCGGGCTGCGGCAAGTCGTCAATGGTGAAGGCGGGGCTGCTGCCTCGGCTGGAGAAGCGGGTGCGCGTCGCCGTCGTCGAAGCGACCGCCGAAGACACCGAGGGAAGGCTTCTCAACGAATTGAGGAAGGTCTGTCCGGAGCTGCCGGGCGGGCCCGGCCTGGCGGACTGCCTGGCCACGGTGCGGAAGGGGAAAATACTTCGCGCCGATGAAAAGCTGATACTCGTCCTGGACCAGTTCGAGCAGTGGCTGCATGCGAACCGAAGCGTTATGAATGCCGAGCTGACCGAGGCCTTGCGCCAGTGTGATGGACAGCACATTCAAGCGATTGTGATGGTGCGCGATGATTTCTGGATGGCGGCCACGCGGCTGATGTCCGAGCTGGAGGTCGAGCTGACCCAGGGGCGCAATACGGCCGCCGTCGATCTCTTCGACATCCGCCACGCGCGACGCGTGCTCGTCCGCTTCGGGATCGCCTACGGCAACTTGCCGGAGCACATGGGAAAGATCACGAAGGAGCAAAGCGAGTTTCTCGATCAGGCGATCGACGGCCTTGCGCAGGATGGTCATGTCGTACCGGTGCGGCTTGCGCTGTTTGCCGAAATGGTCAAAGGGAAGTCGTGGAATGCGGCCGCGCTGCGTGATGTAGGCGGGACAGAGGGCGTGGGCGTGACGTTTCTCGAAGAAGCGTTCAGCTCCCCGCACGCAAACCCCAAGCATCGGCTGCACCAGAAGACCGCGCGGGATGTTTTGAGGGCTCTCCTGCCGGACTCCGGCACCGACATCAAGGGCCGGATGAGGTCGGAAGAGGAATTGCGAAACGCAGTGGGCTATGGCGAGCGTGCCGGGGACTTTCGCGAGGTCTTGCAGATCCTGGACAACGAGCTTCGTCTGATCACACCTACGGATCCGGAGAGCTCGGCCGGCGAGACGCCGGTCTCGCCGGGGGTTGGTCGCTACTATCAACTGACACACGATTACCTCGTCCCGTCGCTTCGCGAATGGTTGACGAGAAAGCAGAAGGAGACCCGCCGGGGGCGGGCGGGGCTCAGGCTTGCGGAACGCGCTTCGCTGTGGAGCTCCCGACGCGAGAACCGTCACTTGCCTTCGGTCGGGGAATGGGCCGGCATCCGGCTGCTGACCAGGAAGCGAGACTGGACCGAAACCGAGCGGCGGATGATGAAACGCGCCGGCCGGCGTCACGGTTTGCGCGGGCTGGCAATCGCGGCCGCGGCCGCTGCTCTCCTGATGTTGGGCCTTATCATTCGCGATCGCGTCGTCGAGGCCAACCGCTTGACTGCTGCGCACGGGCTGGTGCAGCAACTGCTCAAGGCCGACACAGCTCAGGTGCCGGAGAACATCCGGGCCCTGGCGGGCTATCGGCAGTGGGCCGACCCGGAATTAACGGCGGCCGCTCGAGATGCGCCAGCCGATTCGAGGGCCAGGCTGCACGCGAGCCTTGCCCTGGTGCCGCGCGATCCGACATTCGCTGCGTATCTTTCCAATCGCCTGCTGACGGCGGCCGCCTGGTGACGTACCGGTGATCTGGGGAATTCTGCGTCAGCACGATCGCGAGGTCGAGCCGCGACTCTGGAAGCTGCTCGAAGACCCGGCGGGTGACGCGGAGAAACGATTCCGCGCGGCAGCAGCGCGCTCGCGGGCACGAGCCCGGCAAAGAGCGACAAAAGATGGGAGATCGTCGCGCCCTTTATCGCGGGCCGTTTTCTTGCGGCTGCGATCAAGAACGCCGACGATTACACAGTATTGCTCGAGGCGTTTCGCCCGCTGCGCACGTGGCTCGTTTCGCCGCTGGCGGTGACATTTCGCGATCGGGCCAGACCGGATGCCGAGCGATTCATCGCGACGAGCATCCTGGCCGAGTATGCCGCGGACGACCCCGCCCGCCTCGCCGATTTGTTAATGTCTGCGGAGGCGAAGCAATACGCGAGGCTATTCTCCGCAGCGGAAAAAACGGGGGCGAAGGTCTCGCCGTTCTTGCAGAGCGAGCTGGAGAAGCGAGCGGTTTTCGAATGGAACGACCCACCACTCGAGGCGAGCTGGGCCGGGCCCGATCCGGGCTGGAAGAGCCTGGTCGAATCGGCCCATGGATTCCTGGACGACCATTTCATCTTTTTCCAAACGATGCCTCTCGATGAAGCCACGAGCCTGGCCCAAGGGCTTCGCAAGGCCGGTTACCGGCCCGTGCGGTTTCGGCCCTATGCCGACGGTGGGGTGGTTCGAGTCGCAGCGGCCTGGACGCGGGACGGACGGAGCTGGCGAATGGCCTCGGGTCTGACGCGAGACGAGATCGAGCAGCGCGACGAAGCAAATCGGGCAGAAAAGTTCTTCCCGGTGGACGCCGCCGGCTACATGGCCGCGGGAATCGACCGCAAGCCGGCCGATCGTTTCGCGGCCGTTTGGCTCGAATCGAGCTTGGCCGAGGACGATGGCCAACTGCGGGCTGGCCTGACCGCCGGCGAATATCCGGAGACGCGGCGTCTGCTCCTTGCCGCCGGTTTCATGTCTGTGACGGTGCAAGGCAGCCAGGGTGCCGACGGGCACAACCGCTATTGCGCGGTTTGGAGGAAGGTCGAGACGTCGGGTATTCCCATGCCGCTGCTGGATGTCAGCGAGGGCAACCTTTCGGGCTGGCTGCCCGGGAATGCGTGGGCAACATTGATCGACCTGGCGGTGGCGCCCGGACCTGCGCCGCCCCGCGGCCCGAGAACGTGCCGCCGCCCGTCTGAGGGAAACCGAAGCGGCCATCAAAGCCAACCCCGAGGACCAGCGGGCTCGATTAGCTCGCGCCATCGCCAACTTTGAGCTCGGAAACTCGCAGGCTTGTCTAGACGACCTGGAGGTGATCATGACAAAGGCCCCGGAAAAGGCCCCGGCGCTGCTGGATTATCAAGCGAGGGCCCTCGCACGGCTTCACCACAGGAAGGGCGCACTCGAAGCTGCCGCCGCGTACCGCAACGCCGGCGTCGCGGAGAGCTTGAGTCTCTACCTGTCTGTCGCGCTTGCCGCGGAGCTCGGCGAAGACCTGGAACGGACGTGCGGAGCGCTGGAATCAGCATTGAAGGCAAACCCTCGGGATTCCGAGCTTCATTATAACGCTGCCTGCGCGTATTCGCTGGCCGCGCGCGCCGTGATGTCGGCGAGTCCGGCCAGGGGTCTGGAGATGGCGAGAGAGCGGTTCAATTGCTCAAGGAGGCGATCCGCAATGGTTACTCCGACTACAATCACATGGAAGAGGATAACGACTTCGAAGCGATTCGCAGCCTTCCGGCATTCGGTGAGATCATCAAGGCGGGTCGCCTCGATCGCCGCTACGCAGCCGTCTGGAGCGGCGACACCGGGTTCGAGACAGTTCCGGTCTTTGGCCTCGAGCCGGCTGCCCACGAAGCACAGTGCCGCAAGCTGATTGGCCAGGGCTTTCGTCCCGTGTCCATCTCCGTGACAAGGGCCGTGCCGAAAGGGCCTCTCGTGACTTCCTCGGTCTGGCATCGCCCGGTGGTGAGCGAGGAGGTGAAGGACGAGCTCGCCATGCGTCAGGCCCGGGCCGCGATCGCGCTCATCCGGCTCGGGAAAGCGGATCCAATCTGGCGGCTGTTGCGTCACAGCGCCGACCCTCGGCTGCGCAGCTACATGATCAACTGGCTGAGACCACTGGGCGCCGAACCAGGGCTGATCGCCGCCGAGCTGAATCGGATCGGGCCCGCCGCCGGAGCCACGCCCGCCCGAACGTCTCAGAAGATGGACGACATCCTGTTCCATCCCGACACCTCGATGCGGCGAGCTCTGATCCTGGCGTTGGGAACATACGGCGCGGAGGAATTATCATTCCGTGAGCGGGAACCGCTCCTCGCGACGCTGCTCGACGTGTATGAGAACGATCCCGACTCGGGCATCCACGGCGCCGCCGGATGGGCGCTGCGAAAATGGGGCCAGCATGCGAAGCTCGCGGAGGCGGATACCCGGCTGGCGCGGCTCGGGGACGTGGAGGGGACGCGTTGGTACCTGAACACCCAGGGGCAGACCCTTGTGAAGATCGAGGGGCCGACCGAGTTCCAAATGGGCTCGCCGCCGTGGGAGACCCGTGTCATGTCCAGGAACGAAACGCTGCATCGGCGGGTGATTCCCCGCAATTTCGCCATCGCCGACACGGAGGTTACCATCGAGCAATATCAGTCCTTCGTGAAGGAAAATCCGGACCACCAGCTTTTGTTCTTCCGGTCCAGTCCGGATCGCTCGGGCACGAGGAACGGAACGAGCTGGTTTGACGCGGCAGCCTATTGCAACTGGCTTAGCCGCAAGGAAGGGCTGGAGGAATGCTACGAGCCCAAGGCGCGGAAGGAGTACGCCAAGGGCATGACGCTCCGTGCCGACGCGCTGCGCCGGTCTGGATATCGGCTGCCAACCGAGGCGGAATGGGAGTATGCTTGCCGCGCAGGTGCGGTGACGCCCCGTTACTACGGCGCGAGCGTGGATTTGCTCGAGGCCTACGCCTGGTACGGACAGTCGTCATCGGACCATACCTGGCGCGCCGGAAGCTTGTTGCCCAATGACCTTGGGTTGTTCGATATGCTGGGGAACGTATGCGAATGGTGCCAGGAGGGACCGCATCAAAACGACTCCGGCAACAGCACTAAAGTAATATATGATGATTACAATGGGCTTGTTCTGTCCGTCATTGATGTGGGCGTGGTTCGCGGCGGGGCGTTTTCCGACCGACCTTTGAGCCTTCGCTCGGCGTATTTTAGACAGAGCGACATGACGATCCATGACGGGACCAACGGCGTCCGCCTGGCCAGGACCTACCCCTGATCTGCTGAATAGATCGCATGGCTGCCCGGCAAATGTAGTAAGAATCGCGTGGTAATCTTCACGCTCGCCCGCTACCATGAGCCCGTGGAAATCGACCGCCAGGATGGTGAGTTCGCGACATCATGATCATACTGCACGCCTCGGCAAGCGACGGACGATTGGTTTTCTGGGGAGAGACGTCGCTCGAGCCGGCCGGAAAGCCAGCGAAAAAAGCCAAAAGAAGGAATGGGGAGTTTCGGCTCGGGCCGTCGCGATTCGCGCTCGACGCCGACCGACTCGTGGAAATCGTTGCTGGCGAGGCCGGCTCGAGGGTCTCGAAAGACCAGAAACAGCAATGGACGGCTTGGCTCCCGTCGAGCGAGCGCGGGGCGCTGCCGTCGAGCCCACTGCTGGTGGACGAGCCCGAGGAGCCCGGTGAGGTCACGCTTGGCCCGTGGACGACGCCCACTCTTGCATTGACGAGCGAGCAGGCCATCGCGCTTCTGCTTGCGGCGATAGGCAGGACGACGTGCGCGCCCGGAGTTGTGATCGGCAAGACGCTGGCCTACTGGTCGAGCGTGCTCCGGTTTGCCGGCGCCTCGTGGCCCGGCAACAATATCTGCCCGGTCTGGACCTTCTTCACGATGGAAGTGGCGAGTTCGCCCGGTGGGAGCCGGTGCTCGTCGGCCAGGATCGGATTGAGGCCGAGCGGCTGGCGCGATCGATGCCGCATGCCTGCCGCGCACTTTGCCAGGATGAGGCAGAACCGCCTCAGACAGCGGCTGGCACCGTGTTGTTTCCCGTCGTGAACACTTTGGTCGATCACCTTGTTCGGTCGGCGGCGCCGCGGCGGGCAAAGCTGCCACGGGCTTCATCAGCCAGCACGATCAATGGATCGACGCGCTGCGCTCGGAAAGCGGACGCATGACGGGAGACGCCACTGAGCTCGCCCGGCTAGACGACCAGGTGCGGCAGTGGCGGAGGCCGATCGAGCTGGCGGCGTCCGCGCCTTTCCGGCTCTGTCTGCGGCTGGAGGAGCCTAAGCCGGGACCTCAGCGCCAGCACGATCAATGGCGCGTGCACTATCTGCTTCAAGCGATGGACGACCAGAGCTTGCTCGTCCCGGTCAAGACCGCCTGGAAGGCAAGCGGCAATGAAGCCGTCGTCTTGAATCGCGACGGGTTCCAGCCGCGCGAATTCCTGCTCTCTGCCCTGGGGCAGGCGGCGACGATCTGTCCGCGGATCGAACAGAGCCTCAAGACGGCGGCACCGGCGGGTTATGCCGTCGACACAGGCGGCGCGCACGAATTTCTCTCGGAGCGCGCAGCCGCGCTCGAGCAGGCTGGCTTCGGGGTGTTCCTCCCCTCGTGGTGGTCGCGGAAGGGGGCCAATTTGCGCTTGGCGGCGCGCGGTCGTCAGCGCTCCGTCGCCGAAGATGAAAAGCACGTCGATGCTTTCGCTCGAGGAGATTCTGAACTTTCACTGGGAGGTCTCGCTCGGCGACGAGAAACTGACATACGAGGAACTCAAGGCATTGGCTGAGCTCAAGAGCCCGCTGGTGAACGTGCGGGGCAAGTGGGTGACGGTCTCCGCAGAGGAAATCAATGCGGCGCTCGATTTCTGGAAGAAGAAGGGCGACAGCGTGATCTCGGTGCGCGACGCGGTGAAGATGGCGCTCGGGGCCGGTGAGGCGCCCGGGGTGCTGGAACTTGGCGGCGTGCAGGCCACGGGCTGGCTGTCGGACCTGCTCGAGCAGCTCCAGGGCGCCTCGGGATTTGCGATGCTGGAATCGCCCGGCGGCTTTCAGGGGACGCTTCGCCCGTATCAATCACGCGGTTTTTCGTGGCTGGCTTTTCTGCGGCGCTGGGGATTCGGTGCCTGCCTGGCCGACGACATGGGATTGGGAAAGACGATTCAGACGCTGGCGCTGGTTCAGCGCGACTGGGAATCGTGCCCGGCCCGCCAGCGCAAGCCAACGCTCTTGATCTGCCCGATGTCCGTCGTGGGCAACTGGCAGAAGGAAGCGGCGAAGTTCACGCCCGGCTTGCCTGTGATGGTGCATCATGGACTTGATCGGGCACGGGGTGCCGACTTCAAGAAGCGGGCCGCGAAGCATGCGCTTGTGCTGTCGAGCTATTCGCTTCTGCATCGCGAGCTCGAGCTGCTGCAGCAAGTGTCGTGGGCTTCTCTGGTGCTCGATGAAGCGCAGAACATCAAGAACCCGCAGACCAAGCAGGCACAGGCCGCGCGGGCGATTCCGGTCGACCACCGGATCGCGCTCGACCGGCACGCCGGCCGAGAACCACGTGGGCGACTTGTGGTCGATCATCGAGTTTCTTAATCCGGGATGGCTGGGCTCGCAGAAGGAGTTCAAGCAGAGGTTTCACATACCGATCCAGGCCCAGCGCGATCCCGAGGCAACCGCCCGGCTGAAGCGGTTGACCTCGCCGTTCATCCTGCGACGGCTCAAGACCGACCAGACGATCATCGCGGACTTGCCAGAAAAGATGGAGATGAAGGTCTTCTGCAACTTGACCAAGGAGCAGGTCTCGCTCTATGAGGCCGTGGTCAATGACTCGCAGAAACAGATCGAAGCGGCGGAAGGCATCGCGCGCGGGGGAGTCGTGCTGGCAACGCTTGTGAAATTGAAACAGGTGTGCAATCATCCTGCCCAGTTCCTCCACGACAAGTCGGGCATCGGCGGACGATCCGGCAAGCTGGCGCGGCTCACCGAGATGCTGGAAGAAGCCCTTTCAGCCGGCGACCGCGCCCTGGTGTTCAGCCAGTTCGCCGAGATGGGCGGGATGCTCAAGAAGCACCTGCAAGAGACGTTCGGCCGCGAGGTGCTGTTCCTGCACGGGGCGACGACGAAGCGCCAGCGCGATGCGATGGTCGAGCGATTTCAGGCGGCCGGAGACAGCGCCCCGCCGATCTTCATCCTTTCGCTCAAGGCGGGCGGAACCGGGCTCAACTTGACGGCGGCGAGCCATGTATTCCATTTTGACCGGTGGTGGAACCCGGCCGTGGAAAATCAGGCAACCGACCGGGCGTTCCGGATCGGTCAGACCCGGCGCGTGCAGGTGCACAAGTTCGTATGCACCGGCACGCTCGAGGAAAAGATCGACGCCATGATCGAAGCGAAACAGGAGCTTGTCGGCTCGGTCATCGGCAGCGGCGAAGCCTGGATCACGAAGCTCTCGAACGCCGAGCTGAGGGAGCTCTTTGCGCTTCGGGCCGATGCGTTTGGCGAATGACGGGGTGACGAGAACGGAAAAAAGAGGAGGGGAAGCGGTGGCGAACAGACGGTGGCGGAAAGAACGGTGGGGTGGGCCGTATTCTGCGCCGTCGCGGCCGCGGAAGGCGGAAGGTGGGATCAAGGCGCAGTCGAAGCGCGGCGCCTTCGGCGAGAGCTGGTGGGCCAAGCGTTGGATCCAGGTGCTCGAGAGTTTTGAAATCGGAGCGCGTCTTTCGCGCGGACGATCGTATGCGCGCAACGGGCAGGTGCTCTCGATCGCGATCGACAAGGGCCGGGTCACGGCGAAAGTGCAGGGTTCACGGCCCAAGCCTTATGACATCGCGATCGAGGTGAAGACGCTGTCGGAAGGCGACTGGTCGAAAGTGGTCGACGCGCTGGGCCGTCAGGCGCTCTTTGCGGCGAAGCTGCTGGCCGGCGAGATGCCGCAAGACATCGAGCCGGTCTTTGCGGAGGTTGGGCTGTCGCTCTTTCCCGCGAAGCTTCAGGATTTGAAGACCGGCTGTTCGTGTCCGGACTGGTCGAACCCGTGCAAGCACATCGCGGCGGCGTATTACTTGCTTGGCGAGGAATTTGATCGCGATCCGTTCTTGATCTTTGCGCTACGCGGGATGAGCCGTGAGACGCTGTTGGAGCGGTTGGGGACGAAGAGCGGCAGCCAGGTGAATAGCGACGTCTCCCAGGCGGCGAGCGTTCGGGCGGCTGAGCCGCTGGGCGCCGGCATGGAGGAGTTCTGGAACGGTCTGAACGTGGCGAATGAAGAACCGGCGCCGATCGTGGAGATTCCGCGCGAGGCTGCGCCCTTGGTTCGGCGGCTGGGGGGGTTTCCGTTCTGGCGTGGGGAAGTGCCGCTTCTGGAGGCGCTCGGCGCGACGTACGTGGCGGCTTCGAAACGCGGTATGGACGTGTATGTTGGGCCGGTGAGCGATGCCGGTCGAACGGAAATCGATCTGAACCCTGGTTCGTAGAAACGCCGCGCGGAATCGAGCGCATTCGTCTGGATCCCGAACTGTTGCTTGACAGCCGCGTATGAATCGCTACTATGTGCAGCATAGTAGTAGCCAGATTGGGGGCGATCGATGACGGGCTGGGAATCGCAGCTTCGGAAAGGAGTGGTTGAGCTGGCGGTGCTGGCGGCGATCGGGCGTGCGGAGACTTACGGGTATCGAATCGTCTCTGACTTGCAGCGGCTTGATGGGTTTCAGCTCACGGAGAGCACGGTGTATCCAGTGCTGGCGCGGCTGGCGCGGGATGGTATTCTGGCGATTCGGGCCGTGGAGTCGCCGTCGGGGCCGAACAGGCGCTACTATCGGTTGACAGCGGCTGGCCGCGAGCGGCTGCGGCGGATGACGGAGTGCTGGAAAACGGTTTCGGATTCACTGAAGGAATTACTTGTAGGAGCGCAGGCATGACCGTAGCGACGCATCGGAGGATTCAACTGTCGACGGGATTGCAGAGTCTGATCGACAGCCGGCTCGATACGATTGACCGGATGTTGCTCGGGAGGGTGGGCCGGGGCGAGCGTCTCGCGATTGTACGGGAGGTTGAGTCTCAGATTGACGAGCTGCTGGGCGAGCGGGAGACGGATGAGCTTAGCCGCGAGGACGTGCTGGCTGTCCTGGGGCGACTTGATCCGCCCGAAGCGTATTTGCCGGACGAGCTCGAGAGCGAGGGGCACGCGGAAGTGCGCACGTCGGTGCGGCAGCCCACGAGGCCCACGATCGATCGGCATCATGGAGTCGCTCGCACCAGTGGATTTCTCGGCCTGGGTGCTTTGTTTGCACTCATGATCTTGATCCTGAGCTACTGCACTGCTGTTGCTCTTAATTCGGAGCTCCCGTTATATATCGGAGCGGCTTTCTCGATCCCCTGCGTGCTCCTGGGTAGCGTGCTGAGCATCGCGCTCGGTATTTACTCGCGGAAGAGTGGTGTCTGGGCTCTTGTTGGCGTGGTCACCGGGGGTTCGGCTGTGGTGTTCTCCCCGCTGGTTGCAGCCCTTGCGTTCCTGCTTGCTTGAGCGTCATCCGGCCCAGGCAACGGTCGAAGGCTTTCAGGGTCGCCCGGAAGAGAGCCAGGGTAAATAGCCAGGCAACTACGCACCATCCCATTACGAAGGGCCGTCAAGCGGAGGGCCGCGCCGTGTTCTTACGTTCGGCGTTTGCCATTCTTGCATCGGTTGTGGCTATCGGCACGGCGCCAACTCGCAGCTCTGGCGAGCCGGGAGCGGAGGGTGACATCGTCGTGCTCCGCGATCTCGCGTATCGCGAAGGGGCCAGCCGGCATTGGAAGCTGGACCTGGCGATGAAGAAAGAGGGGCAGGCCAGCTCGCGGCCGGGGATCGTCGTCATCCACGGCGGCGGCTGGATCGAAGGAGACAAATCGAGCTTCAGTCAACGGGAGGGTGACGTTCCGGGAAATATCGTGCATTTCGCCAGGATGGGGTTCGTCGCGGTGACGATCAATTACCGGCTGTCGAGCGAAGCGAGGTTTCCGGCTCAGCTTGATGACTGCAAGACCGCGGTGCGGTGGCTGCGAGCGCACGAGAAGGAGTACAACGTCGATAAGGACCGTATCGGCGCATGGGGCAACTCGGCCGGCGGCCACCTGGCGTTGCTGTTGGGGATGCCGGGTAAGGATTCGGACGATGCGAGTGACGGCCCGTATCGAGATCAGTCGAGCTTGGTGCAGGCGGTCGCCAGTGACAGCGGGCCTATCGATCTGATTGAGCAACATCGAAGCGGGGTGCTGCGGCAGGTGTGTACTCAGCTCATGGGAGGGCCGCCGGAGGGCGAGCGAACCGCCGCGTACACCCGGGCGTCACCGGCAAATCGGATTTCCGGCAAGATACCCCCCCTGCTCTTGATCTACGGCGTCGATGATGCGCAGGTTCCGGTCGAGACGGCCGATCGGTTCGTGCTGGCGCTCGGCGCGCGGGCCTGAAGGATGTGAGTTATTATCGGCTCGCGAGAGTTGATCACTGTCCGTATTCGCTCATCCGGGTTCCGACGATGCGGCCGGTTGTGGATGAGTTCTTTTTGCGGACGCTGGTGAGCAAGGAAGTGGGGACAGGGGGTCGCTGAATTCTGCGGGCGGCACAGCGGAGTGTGCCTGCTACAAAGGGCTCTTGGGGTGTGGAACATCGTCGCGGATTTTCTCCAGAGCACCCGGGAGATCCATGCGCTCGTGCGCGAAGACATCCGCGGTGAGGTCGTCGGAGAGATAGCGATCGTATTTCTCGACCACACGGTAGGGGAATTGGCGGGCTAATGAGACGGGGTCGGGGGGGTTTGCCAGGAAGCCGGTGTAGATCTCGTGAACCCGGGCGACGGGGGTTTTCTCGAAGACCAGGGCCACATCCTCGTCGTGCACGTTGGGCACGCCGGAGAGTTTTGCGAGTGCCAGAAGGGTGCGCTCGATGCGCGAGCCAGTCCAGGTGAACCAGATCGTATCCAGGCCGTCCTGGAGAAACGGATTGCGCAACAAGCCCGAATCGCGGGCCGTTGAGCGGGCTTGAGAGAGCATCTGGAGCGCAGTCGGGTCGAGGTAGACCGGAAGCTCGTTTGTTTCCAAAAGCGCCTTCATGACCTGTGCAGCGCGCGGATGAATGTCACTGCCTGGACCGGAGAAAAAGCGCGGCACACGGCCGCCGGTGGATGGCTCGACCAAAATACTTTTGCGGTCGTGGTCGACGGCGAGGATCTTCCAGCGGCGCCCGGCCAGGATCAAGTAGCCCTCCTCTTCGATATCAGGGACGTAACCCACGTTGCCGATGTGGTGGCCTGCGTGGGTGACACGGTATTCTTCTTCGACGACGAACGCCACGTAGAAGCCGTGGTGGGCGATAATCTTTTCGCCGTGCAGTCCTGTGATGATGAGGCCGTCCGGAGCCTGCTCGATCAAATCGGCCGCGCCCATGCAGCGAAGCAGACGTGAGAATGTGTGTAGATCGACACCGGGAAACCCGCCGTTCGCCACCAGCGTCCGATGGAGCGCGTCCGCCTGTGCTCCACCGCGTTCTTTGATGACGGAGAGAACCTGCTGAATCAGGGTGGAGAGATGGAACCGGCCGGCATCCGGGGGCTCGCACCATTTCTCGAGCATCAGGTTGGTCATGGCCGTCGCCTGCAGCAAGCCAAGATAAAGCCGGTTAAAGAGCGAGGAGTTTTGTTCGAGCTCATGCTCCTCGACATAGATCCGGATGATCGAGGTTTCTCCCTCTTTTCTGCCGCTTCGGCCCAGGCGCTGCGATAGAGAGCTCACGGACCAGGGAGGCCCGATCTGGCCGACGACCTTGACGCTGCCGACGTCGATTCCCATCTCGAGCGTGCTCGAGCAGAACGTCGCGGTGGCGTTGGTCGACTTCAAGGAATCTTCGGTCTCTTCGCGCTCGCTCTTGGAGAGCGAGCCGTAGTGCACCCGGAACAAGTTGGGCAGCCCGCGGCGCTCGCAGAGACGGCGAGTGAAATCGGCGATTTGCTCGATGTAGGATTTGACATTGATGAAGATGAGAGCGGTCTTGCCGTAGAACGCCTCGAACACGGCGCGCTCGAGATCTCCCGCGCGTGGAGGAGCGCACCTGGCTTCGGCGTCCGCGTCTTCCTCGGTCTCGCCGCGGTCGGGGAACTTGAGATGACCGTAGATCTTCAACTGGATTGCGCGTTGCTCTGTGGTTGATTCGATGACCCGGACGTTCTCCGGATCACGCGGACGCAGCCAGCGGCAGACCGCGGCCTTATCGTCGCCGAACGTCGCCGAAAGACCCGCGCGGCGGACGGTTTCGCTGCTCTTGGCCGCCAGGCGGCAGATGAGGCTGCGAAGGTGCGCGCCGCGCTCGGTGCCGATGAACGAATGCAGCTCGTCGATGACGATGAAGGGGAGTGCGGCAAAGACCTTGGGAAGACGATGCGGGTGATTCACGAAGAGCGACTCGATCGATTCGGGTGTGATCAGGAGCACACCCGAGGGATTTTCGAGCAAGCGGCGTTTGGGCGATGCGGCGACGTCGCCGTGCCACTTGTGGACGGGGATCTCCGCTTCGCGACAGAGCTCTTCCAGACGCGCAAACTGGTCGTTGATGAGCGCCTTGAGCGGCCCAACGTAGACGGCGCGTACGCCGCGTGCGGGCTCGGCCAGTATGCGCGATAAGATCGGCAGAAATGCGGCTTCGGTTTTGCCGGCGGCGGTGCGAGCGGCGATGATCAGGTCGCCGGTGCCGTCGAAGACTTCGTGGATGGCCTCGACCTGGATGGGGCGGAGCTTCGTCCACTTCATCCGGTAGAGCGCTTCCTGAAGCGCCGGGTGGAGGCGGGCGAACGCGGGTTCGGGGGTTCTTGGGGACATCGTGGGAATCAGAGCTTGAACGAGGCGAGGTCGTCGTCGCCGGATTTTGCAGCGGGGGCAACGGAAGGGGGTTCCTCGTCCGCCTCAGGCGGATCGGATTCTGGATCGACGGTACGGTCAATGCGCATCTCGTTCAGGACGGTTTGCCAGGTCGAGCCGGGGTTCTGCTCGATCACGGAGAGCAACTGCACGAAACCTTTCACGGCGTCTCTGGGCGTGAGGTAGAACTCGGCGCCCAAGGTCGATGCGCAATGGCCCATGAATTGTTTGATGCCGTTGTCGTCGACCAGGAATCTGGCCGAATCACCCAGAGCGAAGACGACGCGGATATTGTGCAGGAGGACGAAGAGGTCTTCGGGCGAGAGGTTTGCCAGCCGCAGGACAGGGCCGGAGAAATCCTTGAGGCCTGTGTTTGCGAATGTGCTGTCGGCGAGGCGAGTCGCCAGTGCTTCGTAGCTGTAGACACCGCGGCGGCGGTCTTCCAAGAACGTGTTCGTTCCACCGAAGAAGAACCCGAGGCCGTCGACGTTGCCTTGGAGGCAATCGTTCACGATGCGGAGGATGACCTCGTAGTTGGCCGTACGGGCTTGAGAGCTGTTCAAGCGGTGGGAGAAGACGCCCATCTCATCGATGTTGATCAGGAGGCCCGCGTATCCGGCCAGCCTCGTGAATGCGGCGAAGAGCTTCAAGTAATCGTAGAACAGGGCGTCGTCGATGATCGAGCGCACGTCGAGGTCGTGGCGGGCCTCGGTTTTGGTGCGGTATTCGGCCCGCAGCCAGCGCAGGGCGGAAGACATCAGATCGTCGTTGTGAGCCTGGAAGCCCTCGACGTAGCGGCCGACCACGGTGGCGAAGTCGAAGCCGCTGACCAGGTCTTGCAGAGGCTTGAGTCGATTCTTGATCTCCTTGAACACATCAGAATCGTTGCCGCCGGACGAGCGGATGTCGTGATCCAGGTCAGAAACCCAGCGCTCGACGACGTTGGCGATTGCTCCGCCCTCCGGCTTGGCGCGGGTTGAGAGGTTGCGCATCAATTCGGCGTAAAGGTTGCGGGCCTGGCCGGCCGAGCCGTGTAGCCTGCGCTCGAGCGTGATGTCGGCGTGGGCGACGACGAATCGGCGCTCGAGTGCGACGGCGCGAGTCAGGTTCAAGAAGAAGCTCTTGCCGGCGCCGTACTTTCCGATGATGAAGCGCACGCCTGCGCCCCCCTGCTCAACGCGCTCGAGGTCCTTGAGGACCGCGCTCACCTCGTCGAGTCGGCCGACCTGAAGGTGGCGCAGGCCGACGCGGGGGACGACGCCGGCCCGCAACGATTGAATAATCGCGTCACGCTCGCGTGGTTTGATCGGATTGGTCATCAACGAGTCTCGACAAGGTGGATTTGAACTTCTAGTTGATCGCCTTGCTCGACGACGATCGGGTCGTCGAAAAGTTCATAGGCCCACGTGTTGACAGCGTCAAGGGCGCCGTCCGGCATCAAGCTGCAAGATCGGGCGAGCAGCTCGAATTCCGTCCTCGGCCAAGCGGGTCGCGTTAGCAGTTGGGCGAGCATTGCGTGGAACCTGGCATGCAACGACTCGAAGCGACAATCATTTGCGGGCAAAACCGGTTGCGGTTCGGCGATGTCAGGAATTGTATCGTCGAGCATCGCCTGTTTTAACATCGCGGCGACTTCTTCAGTCTCGGCCATGAGCCGTTTTAGGAGCCCTTCGTCGAATGTAAGACCAACAGTGCTCTGTGCTGGCGCTCTCGCGGGTATCGCCTCCCCGAAACGGTCCGATCGGTCACCGGAATCGACCTCGATCGGGTCGTCGGACGAACGGTGGAATTGTTCGAGAAGTTCGTTCAGTTGATCAACACCGATGTCGAGCGCGCGATAGGCGGCTCTCAGCGCACTCACCTCCTTGCGGTCAATGATACCGTTTGCGGCTGCGATCCCGGTGAGGAATCGTCCAACTGCCTCCCGTTGTTCCCGCGACAACTCGGACTGGAGCCGTTTGCCGATCCCCGCGAGTGTCGGAGGGCGGGCAGTGAAGACACGTTTCAGGGCCTCGAGGCGACGTGCGTCGGGCGGGGCCAGAAGGAACTGGGACTCGAGAAATCGTGCCACCTGGTCGACTTCCACGTCGTCGACCGTGCCGTCAGCCGCGGCAATGTAGATCCCGAGCTCAAGCATCAAGGACGCCGCGAGGTATCGGGCGTCCGACGGGTGCCCTGCTGCCTCGTCGCGGCGGAGCAACGAGACCACGTCGTCCCAGCTATAGGAACGGGTTGTCAGGCGGCGCGTCGGGCTCGATCGCAAGCCCCATATATTCCGCAGTTTGGGCCAGTGATCTGCTCTGCTTCGGTGTGAGCTTGGCTCGCGCTTCGAGCCCATGGAGAACTGCCAGCTTCGAGATCTCGACAAGGGTGTACCCATCCTCGCCTGTGTGTTCGGTGACGAGCCGGTCCCACTGGTCTTTTTCCGGGTGTTCGACGCTAGCCTTGAGATCGTCCGGCAAGGCCTCGAACGCCTCACGGCTGCCGACTTCGATTCCCTTTGCCAGGATTCGGCTTACGGGCCGGAGTTCTTCGATGCATCTCGACCAGATTGCCGCCAACGGAGCGAACTGGCTCTGAATGCCCAGCACGTTCGGGACCACGATCGGCTCAGAGCACCGGCCTGCAAGGCCAGCGTCGAACAGGAGCGACGGACTTGCCGGCCGATAAGCCAGCGATCGCTCTCGCTTGGATATCTTCAGGACGAGACCTTCTACGAATTGTTCGTGATAACGCTTCTCGAAGAGAGATTTGAACTCCTCCGGAAGGCGGTCGAGCACAATGCTTTTTGGTGAGCGCGGGTCTCGGCGAGCTATCCGAAGAGCCCAGGAAACGGGCAATGGCGCGTTTTTTCGGTATAACCACGCCAGCGCGACGGCGAAGAAATCTTCGTCCCGAGTGAGACGCGATTTCTCGAACACGGCGGCGAACCATTTATCCTTGAGCGTCTCGATGCCGGCTCTTGCCAGGGAGAAGGCGAGGAATCGGCCGAGATAGCCGTCGAACGACCCCGAAAAGGCGTAGGTGTCCAGAAGCCTGACGCATTCCTTGACGATCGGGCTCAAATCCTGACGTTCGACGATCAGGCGCCGTTCGAGACCATAGAAGAAAAGGAATGCGTACCCGATGTCGGTCAGTGCCCCGGCTCGGCCATTCGCCAGCCACGAAAGATAATTAGCTGCGCTGCTCGGAGCTGAGCTTTGAGTAAGTGGGGTAGTAGCCCAAGGCGCCGGCGCGTTCCGACGCTGGCTTCCCGACTTCAAGGCTGAGGTCGATGCATGACGCTTCTTCTTGCGCTGGATGTCCTGAGGAGATATAGAGCATCGGGTCCGGAATCACGTATCCTTTCACGTTGAGCGGCTCGCAACTCGAATGCCAGCGAAGAACGGGCGGCAACGCGGCGGGCGACGGCGCACGCGAGGTTTTGGGTGACCAGACGACCTCGGGCCGGGCCAGCGGGACGGGCACAACGGCCTGGGAGATGCCCTGAGCCGTGTTGCCGTGCCGGCGGATCGCTGATCCCATGAACGAACCAGTCGGCCAAGGAAGAGAATTGCGTCTCGTATCCGAGGATGTCAGGAATTGTAATCGACCAGCTCAGGAAGTCGCTGTGAACGGTCCCGGTATTGAAGGGAGACGTTAATCGGCTGATAATCTATTTGCCGCACGAACGACGACGGTTTCAATAGCAGCCCTGTGCCGAAGTGTTCCCGATAGCGATGTTGCAGCAGCGGGTTGGACTGCAAGCCATCGAGAGCGAAGGCGAGATTCTTGGAGAGACGGGGATCCTGGCTCGCGACTGCGATCGCCCACGGTGCCGGCAGCGGTATTTGGTGCTCGCAGAACCATGCCAGAGCGACGGCGAGATCGTCCTTCGTGTAATGGGGGGGCGGTTTTTCAAACGCCGTCAGCAGGAGCTGAGGGTTCGCATCCTCGAAGCCGCGTCCAGCGATGGCGAAAGCGAGAAATCTATTTGCGCGCACGGCGAAGACGCGAGCCGATGCGTATGTAGTCCGAAGGCGAACAACCTCTTTCACGATGGCATCAAGATCGGCTCTTTCGAGAAACAGGCGGCGTTCCAAGCCACACACGTACAAGAATGCAAAACCGCTATGTTCGGGTGGCACGGCTCGGCCCTTTGACAGCCATTCGAGATACTTCGTGCGCATCCCAGGAGTGAGCTGGGCATAATCTGGCCAGGCGCTCGGATCTGCCTCAGCAATTCGTGCATTCTGCTCGACTTCGAGGGTCAGATCGATGCACGAAGGTTCATCATCGGCTGGGCGTCCTTCGGAGATGTAGACCATGGGATCTCGAAGGATGTAGCCCTTCGCGGTCGGCGATTCGCCGAGACCGTGCCAGTGGATTGTGCACGTAGTGCGCTCGGTGTGGACGCCGCGAATGGTCTGACCTACGTAGCTATTCTCGCTTCGATTCTCCGCGTGCCCAGAAGAGCTGCTCGGTCCGGCGACGTCTGGTGTCGCCGCACTCGTGGCTGTCGTCGTGCTCTGTTCGGGATGGGTGATTTGTGCGGATGAGGTGAGTCCGCTTTGGAGCAGCTCATTGACGCAGTGCGACAGGATGTTTGTCAGCGAAATGAACTGGTCCGCAGCTCCGAGCACATCTGGGATGCTGGCGATCTGGTTGGAGATCTTTTGGCGGTGCGATTCGGAGGTGAGCGAGGGGCTCGCGGCCTGGTAGTTCATCGGGCGGTCGGTCGCGCTCGCGTGGAGTGTGATACCCTCGTCGAACTGCTCGTGGTACCTGGCCGTGAACAGTGAGTTCAGTTCGTCACGATCCACGGTACTTGCAAGGCTCTTCGGGAAGTACGGATCTCTGCGAGCGACACGAATGGCCCAGCTTGTGGGTAAGGGTAATTTCTTCTCGTAAAACCACGCGAGTGCGACAGCCAATAGGCTCTCGTCCCATTTGAGCAATGGGAGAGAGTTGTCATCCCACTTAAGCGGGGTTTGTTCAAATACACGTTCGAAAGTCGGAGTACTGATTGAGGAAAGGCCGATTCTTGCCAACGCGAAGGCGACGAACAGGCTGAGATACGCGCTGAACCGGGCGAATGACGGATAGGCTTCGAGCAACCGAACGGCTGCCGCCACAAGCGCCTCGTGATCCTGGTCGTCTATTAGAAAGCGGCGCTCTTAATCCGAAGAAAAAAAGTGAGGCGTAGGAGATGTCTTGCAGCGGTTGGACGCGGCTTCTTGCCAGCCAAGAGATGTAATTGGCGGCGCTGGTCGGGTGTCATGCTCGCGTACGTGGGAAATCGACCGAGCGCGGGCGCAGTTTCCCACTCAGGCTTACCGACGTTCTGGCTCAAGTCGATGCAGGAGGCTTCGGCTTCGGATGGGTTTCCCGCCGAGACGTAGACCATGGGATTCCGGATGACGTAACCGTGAATGCTGAGCGTTTCTCGCGCGGGGTACCAGCGAATGGCCTTCCGCTTGTTCAGCGAAGCGGCCTGAATGCGGTGTGCCAGCCCATCGAGCATCGCGATGGCCGGCTGCTCAGTGGTTTCGGCTGAGGATGGAGGCGCCGCTGTTGGGCGGGGTTGCGCTGGCGCGGGGGCCGTCGGAGGCGGGCTGCGCGGTGGGGGCTGTGACTTCGCCGGAGAAAACGCCCTAGCTCGAGGTTGTTCCGGGCTGTCCTGTGCAAGTAGCTCCGCGACAGCTTTGAATTGATGTGCATAGCCCAAGACGTCCTTGACGGTGATAGACCAGCCAAGGCTGGAGTTGTCCGATGAACCACGGCAGGCGATAGAACTGTTGACACGCCGGTAGGAGATTAGACGCTCAACAGTCGACGCACCGAGTTTGAGTCCTCTGCCGAATCGTTCCCGGTATCGCGTCGCGAAGCGAGACATTAGCTGTTCGCCATCAGAAGCGTTGGTTGCGACGAGTGAGGCCGGACGGTCGTGTTGCGCTACGGCAAATGCCCACGATGTTGGGAGCGGGATGTTCCATTCGTAAAGGACAGCCAACGCAAGCGCCAGGTCGTCTTCCTTGTAGTGTATGGGAGGCTCGGTGAGAGCATCAGGCACGAGCTGTGAATATGCTTTATCAAAACCTGGCTGGGCCAGCGCGAATGCGAGGAAGCGATGGAGATGCACTCCCAGAGTCGTGGAACTTCCGTACTCTGCCCGCATCCGGATCACCTCTTTGACGATTTCGATTCGATTGAGGCAATCGTATAAAAGCCGGCGCTCCAGTCCGCACAGGTACAGGAAAGCGAACCCGACATGTTCAAGCGGCCCAGTGCGATCATTCGCGAGCCAGGCGAGATAGACAGCACGCTGAGCCGGGCTGAGCAGCGCGTAGGATGGAGACACGCCTGGGCCATGCGTGAGGTCGCGCATCGGTTGGCTCACTTCGAGGCTCAAGTCGATGCAGGATGGCTCGTCTTCGGGTGGCGCGTTCAACGCGTAGTACACCATCGGCTTACGAAGTTGCAGCCATTTCACAGGCAAGACTTCGTCATTGCCGCACCAGCGGAGTGTGGTAGGCGGGCCCGCGGTTTTCGTCAGACGTTCGAGGTTCTCCGTGCTGATTCCAGCGAATTGCGCTTCACTCGCCCTGCGTTGTGGCGCTTCCGTGCTGGTCGTGTTGAGAGCGGACGATGGAGCGGTTCCGATAGCGTTCTGTATTCGTTGTCCTGAATGGCGTGCCCAAGAGAAGGCGACGATTACTGTCGCGACGGCGAGGGCTAAACCGATTACCTCGGGCGCGGAAAGTGAGCGCCCCGTCAATCGGGCGAGAATCCAAAGTGCCGCCAGCAGCGCGCAGCCGAAAACGACGAGTTGTGTTCGCCATCGGCCGCGATCGGGCAGCAGCATCGATTCATTTTCCTGCTACGTGAGCGGGCGGGAATCTGCGCAGGTCGCTCTATTGTCTCACCGAATCGCCTCGAATCAATGCCCACGCGTGCCAAAAAAAGCTCTGGTCTGCGTGAAGGGATCGGCGCACTCAAACTCAATGATTCGTTCGACGGCGTCGGGATAATTTGGCTCACGAGGACGACGACGACCGTTCAGGCGTGGTCCAACGAAGACGTACTTTCGCGGAGCGAAAGGCGACACTGGCTGGATCGTGTGGCGAGCATCCGCCTACGCGCGATGCGATCCGGGTCATCGAGGACGGTGGCCACCTCAGCGAGAGATCGGACCTGGAGGTGACGGAGCCCGACGCGGGGGACGACGCCGGCCCGCAGCGATTGAATGATCGCATCGCGCTCTCGCGGCTTGATCGAATCGACCATCAAAGCGACTCGAGGAGATGAATTTGAATCTGGATCTGGTCGCGTTCTTCGAGAACGATCGGATCATCAAACAGCTCACAAGCCCAATCGTTGACGGCGTCCAGGGCGCCCGAGGGCATCAGGTTGTGGCTTCGGGCGAGAGAGTTGAACTCAAGCCGCTCCCACACGGGGCGGCCGAGCAACTGGGCGAGCATGGCGTGATAGCGGGCGTTGAGTGATTCGAAGCGAGGGTCATTAGCGGGCAGCGCGGGGAGCTCGACTTCCGGCGGCTCGTCGGCCAGAACTGGGTCGATCATTGCCTTGCCCAGCGTTTCAATCACAATCTGGGTTTCTGCAAGAATGGCGCTCAAGCGGCGGTCGTCGAGCACGAGGCCCGCCGGCCTCCCCGGATGCGCTCTGGGTGGGATTATCTCACCGAGCGAGGCGGAATCTTCGCCGCGCTCGACTTCGACGGGCTCCTGCTCCTGGTTGGTGAGGCGCGATTCTTCAATGAGCACGCTGAGCTGGTCGACGCCGATGTCGAGCGCGCGATAGGCACTCCGGAGCGCCGAGATCTGGTCGCGGCCGATGATGCCGCTCGCGGCGGCGACGCCAGTCAGAAACCGGCCGACGGACTCGCGCTCTTCGCGCGACAGGGCAGACTGAAGCCGCTTTCCCAGGCCCGAGAGCGTGGGCGGACGGCGGATGAAGACTCGCTTGAGCGCCTCGAGCCGGCGCACTTCCTGGGAAGCGAGCAGGAACTGGCTCTCGATGAACCGCGCCACGTGAGTGAGCTCGGTATCGTCCACGACGCCATCCGCCACGGCGATAAAGATTCCTCAGCTCGAGCATCAGGGATGCCGCGAGGTATCGGGAACCGTCGCCCGGCCGACCCGCTTCGTCTTCGTTTTCCCACCTGAGCAATGAGACCTGGTCGTTCCAGGCATAGGTCCGGCCGGTGCGTCGCGCATCGGGCTCGATGACAAAGCCGACGAGCTGAGCCGTTTGCGCCAGCGCCTCACTTTGAAAACGCGTGAGCTTGGTACGCGCGGGAATGTCATGGAGCTCGGCCAGACTGGAGATCGCCAGGATGACGTAGCCATCCTCGCCAATGTAATCAGAGGCGATTTGATTCCACTTTTCTTTGTCGGGATGTTCTACCGTGGTCTTCAGCTCGTCGGGAAGAGTCTTGTATGCCTCGCGGCTCTGGAGGTCGAATCCGCGCGCGAGCATGCGCCTCAAGGGCTTGAGCATTTCGGTACAGCTTGACCAGATCTCGACCAGCGGCGAGAACTGGCTCTCGAGGCCGAGCACGTTCGCAACCTTGACCGGTGGGTCGTCCATGATTTCACCAAAGCGGCCGAATTCTGAAAGAAGCGATGGACTTGCGGCCTGGTAAAAGAGGGACCGGTCGCGCTTGGCGGTCTTCAGGATGAGCCCGGCGCCATACTTTTCGCGATAACGGGTTTCGAAGAGCAACCTGAGTTCTTCGGCGAGGCGGTCGGTCACGACGCTGGTCGGCGAGCGCGGATGCTGCTGGGCGAGGCGCATGGCCCAGGAAACGGGCAACGGAGCATTTCTCTGGAAGAACCACGCCAGCACGACGGCGAGGAAGTTTTCGTCTCGATGCAATCGCGACTTCTGGAACACGGCATTCAACCATTTGTCCTCGAGCGTGTCGATTCCGGCTCTGGCGAAAGTGAAAGCCAAGAAACGGCTCACGTAGCCGTCGAAGTAAGTTGAAAACGTATAGTTCTCCATGAGTCTCAGGCATTCTGTGACGATGGGGACCAGGTCGCGGCGGTCCAGTAACAGCCGGCGCTCGAGACCGTAGAAGAATAGAAGCACATAGCCGATGTCGGTGAGAGGACGGGTGCGGCTATTGGCCAGCCAGGAGAGATAATTGGCGCGGTAGGTGGGTGTGATCGTCGCGTAGGTTGGGCGGAAACCCAATATGCCGGCGGCTTGCCATGCCGGCGTGCCGACCTCCAAGCTCAGGTTGATGCTGGAGGCGTCGGGTTCCGCGGAGTTTCTGCCGGATATATAGACCATCGGATTACGGATCAGGTAACCCTTGACGCTGAGAGGGTCTGAGGGGCCGTGCCAGCGAAGCGTGGCGGGATCAGCGACTGCAGCTTGCGGTGTCTGCGCGGTGGTGGGCTCAAGCGGCTGAGTGCGGGAGCTGCTACTGACGGCGACTTTGCGGGTGGGAGGCTGCGCGACTGGCCGCGCGATGGCTGGCGACGGCGGCAAATCGGCGACCGTCTGCGTGAGCAACTCGCCGAGCGGTGCGAATTGAGCCGCGTCGTTCAGCAGATCCGGGATCCTGATCGACCAGTTTGGGCTGCTTCTCGAATGATCATGATATTGTAAAGAGGCGTTGACAGGCTGATACGAGATTTGACGATCGACCGACGAATTCTTCAGTTTCATGCCACGATCGAAGCGTTCACGGTATCGCGTGTTGAACAGCGACGCCGGCTGTTCGATTTCTGCCGCGAATTGATGTGTTTTGGGGAGGCGGCGGTCCCGGGTGGCAATCGCCAAGGCCCACGACGCCGGCAAAGGGACCTGAGCCGCGCAGAACCAGTCCAAGGCGACGGCGATATCGTCTTTCGTGCAGTGTGCCGGTGGCTTCTCAAAGGCCAGCTCCATGAGCGGAGAGTTTGTCGGTTCGAGGCCACGACCAGCCAGTGCGAACGCGAGGAACTGGTTCGCACGCAATCCGAATACGCGGGCTGAGGAGTGGGCCGCGCGGAGTCGAACGATTTCTTTGACAACATGCGGAAGGTCTGCTCGTTCCAAGAATAGGCGGCGTTCCAATCCGCACAGATACAAGAATGCAAATCCGATGTGTTCAATTGCCGAAGCGCGATCTTTCGAGAGCCAATAGAGGTACCGAGCACGATATTCGGGGCTAAGCCCGGCGTATGTGGGATAAGTCTCTGGGGCGGGCTGAAGGAGCCGGCTGGAGGTCTCAATGTCCAGGCTGAAGTCAATGCATGAGGGCTCGTCATCGGCGGCAGCTCGCAGCGAGTAGTAGACCATCGGCGCGCGGAGCAGGAAGCTTTTCGCGGTCAACACGTCGTCGTTGCCGCACCAGTGAAGGCGCTGGATTTTACCGGGAGCGGTCGCGCGAGGAGCGGGTTCCTTCAAGTCGCGCCGATCGATTCGCACTTCGCTTACTCCTGGTCATTTGCTGCCTGCAGCCAGACGGACAGATTATGAGGAGTTTTCATTTTCCCGGCAACTCGTCGGGAAGCAATGGCCGCGCGCGGCAAAATCGTGGCGCGGGCGCGTGTTGACGCGTGAAAGGGCCTCGCCGGAGGAGCCGGATCGTCCCGGAATCACGCGACCGCATTCAGGACGGCGGGGTCGGGAGCTATGCGCGGCAAGCGCGGTTAGTCGTCACGAGGCAGCCTGGAATGGAGTTGCTGACCGGTCTTGAGGGAATCGCGGGTGAACATTTCTCGGACGATTGAAGTCTTCGGCTCCACTTCGACGACCTCAACGCTGTCCACGTCGTCGGTGCATAACTCCATGCCTTTCCATACGCCGCGCTCGGACCCGCAGTCGATCTGGGCGCGGTCGCCGGCGAGGACCTTGATCACCCTGGCGTGGAGTGGCTCTTTCAGGAGGAAGGCCTCCCAGTCCTTGGGGACGCTGGGCCTACCGGTGACCTTGTTCTTCTCATCGCCAAGCTTGAGATAGAACCGCCCGTGAACATTGTCTCTGGGCTCGAAGCCCAGATTGACGGCGCTACAGAATGCCTTCATTTCCTCACGAGCAACCAGGTAGCGCCGCGGTCCCCATTTGACGGGGATGAAGTTGGTCGCGGTGCCGAAATCGTCCTTCTTGTTGGGCTGCTCGGGCGCGAGAATCACGTGAGCGTTGGCCAGTTTGGCCGTACCTTTGTTCTGGCCATAAAGCCCGAGACAACCGCGCGAGGAGTACGAAAAACGGCCACCGGGCAGGACTTCGAGGCGGCAGTTCATGCCCAGGCCATCACCCTTGTAGTAGGCGCCAGTCAGCGCGGCGATCGTTTCCTTGGGCTCGTCCTTCGCGACCTTTTCCTTGGGCTCAGCGTCGGCGCAGACGGTGCACGCGCAGACCGCGAGCAAGAGACTCAGCGTCACGCGGGACATGCATCGCCTCCGGCCAGGCTCGGGACACGTTCGACAACCGGCGCGATTCTAACCTGTCAGGCACGGATAGTCAGCAGTCTCCTCACGGGCTCGCCTGGCGTCACCAAGAGCGTCTTGAATGGCGGCGTCGCGGCTGTCTGCGATGTGGACCCAGTCATCAAGCCCAATCAGCGCCGCGCCCAGCCGCAGGCTGTGACTGATATTGCAGACCCGCACACTCGCGAGCCGGCGCACAAACCTCACGATTACCCCGAAAGCCGAGCTTCCCAGCATGCGTGCGTGCTTGAAGTCGATCACGACGTTGCGGGGCACGCCGGAAGAGGTCAAGATGTCGAGCTCTTCGCGGAGCTCCCGAGCTTGAGTCGGCCCGAGGATATCGCCGCTGGAGAATTCGATCACGGTCACTTCCGGGTGATGGTCGTCTTCGATCAACTCGTAAGCGATGAGGCTCTCGTATGCTGTGACTGACGACATGGCAACAACTCCCATTGGTTGGTGCATCGAAAAACCGACGACGTGGAAAGGTCTAATTGCCTGCAAAAGGCGTGCCTGAAGATGGGTTGATGACTCAGGCGGGGGATGTGGATTGGGCGGTCATCGCGCGGCGCTGCAGACTTACACGGTATCTGGAAACGCGGACGTGTGCGGACGGAGCCTCAGCCTGGATGATGAAAACTGGACATCGTTGACGAACCTCGCGCTCTATGACGCGGCATTTTTCGTTGCGGGATGGGTTTGTGACGACGACGGCGCGGGCAGACCCCCCTGACCCTGGCATGATGAAAAACCGGGCCGTAATTGAGAGATTCCATCTCGACGATTCAGCGTATTCTGTTGCGCGACGGTTTTGTGATGTCGGCCGCCGGGACGGACCCCCCCTGGCCCCCCCTTTTCAAGAAGGGGGGAGCTTTGCGCACCATTCGCGGAGGGTTGGAGTTACAACCGCGCTCTCACTTTGGGGCCGGCAGGAAATGCCCTGCGCTATTTGTGGAAATCTCCTGCGCGGATGATGACCAGCCGTTGGGGATCGACGTGCTTGCGGAAAGCTTCGGTGATCCTCGCTGGGGTGAGGGCGAGGATTGCCTTTTCCTGGTCGGCGTCGAAGCCGAACGTACGGCCGATGTTCAGGTTGGAAACGATCTGGCCGGCAATTGCCCCATCGGCCGTGCGGCCCACTTTCTGGGCCTCGACGAACGCGAGTTTCGCGTCGGCGACTTCCTTTTCGGTCGGCCCGTCCTTGACGAACCGCGTGATTTCCTCCATGACCGCGGTGGTGACCCGGTCGATATTGGCCGGGTTGGTGCTGACGGTCACGGTGAGCGAACCGACCGGATCGCGTGAGGAGGCCGCGAACGACGAGGTCGCGCCGTAGGAAAGGCCCTCTTTCTGGCGAATCCGGTCACCGAGCCGCGAGGCGAGGGTGCTGCCGCCCAGGATCAGGTTGCCGATGCGGAGGGCGGGGTAGTCGGGGTCGCTGTCGGAAACGGGGAAGGAAAGCCCCGCGAGGTATTCCGCGTTCGACTTGTCCGGGGTGAGGATGTCTTCCTTCATGCCCGTGCCGTGGTCGGCCACTTTGTGGTCGATTCGCTCGTACGGGACTTTTGCTTCCCATCCGGCGAGCATTTCTTTGACGAGGCGGAGAGTGCTTTCCGGGTCAAAGTCGCCGACGACGCCCAGCTCGGCGTGCGAGCCGCCGATCTGCCTTTCATACAGGATCTTGATCTGGTCGAGGGTGACCTGCTTGATCCGGTCGATGGTTTCTTCCTGGGTCGGCACATAGCGCACGTCGTCTTTTGAATACGGCGAAAGGGCGCGGCTGAGCTTGTTCCGGGAGAGGGCGGCCGGCTCGGTGCGACCGGAGGAAAGCATGGTGGCCATGCGGAGCTTCGAGGTTTCAAACTCCGCAGGGGGGAAGGCCGGCTCGCGGAGAATCTCGCCCAGGAGCTTGAGCGCCTGGGGAAGCGTGTCGCGTTTGGCGTCCACGGAGAAGGTGAGCTGTCCGCTCACTCCTGCGCCGCCGCCGCCGCGGCCGCCGCGACGCCCGCCGCGGCCGCCGCCACCGCCGCCGGTTCCAATGCGGACGCCCAGGGAATCGAGCTCTTCGCGCAGGGCCTGGCGATCGTGCTTCTTGGTGCCGGCCATCATCATGCCGGGGAGCATTCCGGCCGCGGTGGTCTGGTCCTTGAGCGATTCTGCATTGCCGTAGTGCAAGGTGAGCACGAGCGAGACGGTCTCGCCGCGATTCTTCTTGTGCAACAGGCCGGCTTTGAAGCCAGGCCCGCTCACGAGCTTGATCCGGGAATCCAGATTGGCCGGCGAGGGGTCGAAGGCTTCGCCTGCCGCCGCGACGGTGCCGCCTTTATAGTCCTTCACCACCACGTCGATGGGGGGAGCGCTCGGCACCGGCAGTCGCGTCGATTCCTTGGAGGGAATGTAGATACCGACCGTGCGGTTGGGCTTCTGGAAGTAGGTTTTGGCGACCCGGTTGACGTCGGCCGCGGTCACCGCGGCAACGCGGTCGCGCTCGATGAACAGCAATCGCCAGTCGCCATGGCTCGATGCCCCGCTGAGAGCCTGTGCCATCTGCTGGCTGTTCGACTGGAGCATCTCGGCGGCGCGCTTGCTGCGCGTCTTTGCCTTGTTTACTTCGTCGTCCGTGAACGGCACGTCTCCCAGGGACTCGAGCGTTTTCACCAAAACGTCGCGCACCGAGTCGAGCGCCTCCGGCTGGCAGGATGCCGAAGCGAAGAAGAGGCCGGGATCGTGCGGGTGTTCCGACCTGGCCATCGTATTTGTGGCCAGCTTCGATTCGACCAGGGCCTTGTAAAGCCGGCCGTTGGGCGATTGGGAGATCAGGCCGCCCAAGAGGCTCAGCGGTGCCGAGTCGGCGTGCGAGGCCGCGGGCACGTGATAGGCCACGCCCACCGAGCCCACCGCGCCAACCCGGCGCAGCGTGACGGCACGTTCGCCGTCTTGAGGTGGCTCTTCGGTGTAGGTGGCGTCGAGCTTGCGAGCCGGTTTCGGGATCGAGCCCAGGTATTTTTCGACGAGGGCGAGGGCCTTCGCTTCCTCGAACTTGCCGGCGACGATCAGGACGGCGTTATCCGGCTGATAATACTTCTTGTAAAAGGCCTGGAGGTTTTCGATGGGCACGCGCTCGATGTCGGTCCGGCTGCCGATGGTCGCCTTGCCGTAGTTGTGCCATTCGTAGGCTGCGGCATAGATGCGCTCGTTCAAGACCGAGCCGGGGTTGTTCTCGCCGCGCTCGAACTCGTTGCGTACGACGGTCATTTCCGACTGAAGATCCGAGCCCCTGACGAAGCTGTTGACGAGACGATCGGATTCGAGAGCGATGCCGAACTCGAGGTTTGCATCCGTGGCGGGCATGGTCTCGTAGTAGTTGGTGCGGTCGTTGGTCGTGCTGCCGTTGAACTGAGCCCCGTGATCGCGAAGCGCCTTCGACACGTTCGTGTGGTAGGGCGTGCCCTTGAAGACGAGGTGTTCGAGCAGGTGGGCCATGCCGGATTCACCGTAGCCTTCGTGGCGGCTGCCGACGAGCACGGTCATGTTGATGGTGACGGTCGGCCGCGACGCCTCGGGAAACAGCAGCACCCGAGCGCCGTTGGCGAGCCGGTACTCCGTCACCCCCTCGATCGAGGCGACTTTGGCGGGCGGATCGGCCATCGCCGTGACGCTGAGCCCAACCAGGGAAACCCAACCGAACACAAGCAGTCGACGCATGGCGTAAGCCTCCGGGGACGAAATTGGATTGAAGGATTATAATCGGTGGAAACGCCCGCCGCTACAACTACTTAGCGGTCACGCGGGAGGCGCCCGAAATGGAGACGCTTTGCCTCTCCGGCGTGCCGTGGAGGTCGAGGTGCGAGGCGCCCGAGACCTCACCGGTAACGCTCTTGCTCGCGCAGGTCCGCGCTTGAGGCGCCGCTGATCGACACGTCGGCGTCGTCCACTTTGAGGTCTTCCGCTTTGACTTCACTCGCGCCGGCGACGTCGACCTTCAGCGATGCTGCGCTGCCCGCGAGCACGAGGCGGGAGGCACCGGAGGCCGTGGCGATGGCTTTGGGCGTCTGGAGCCCGGCGACAGAGAGCCGGGCCGCGCCGCTGGCTTCCGCGGTAAACTGCTCAACCTTCGAGCCGCCGGTCACCTTGACGTCCGTGGCGCCGGAGGCCTGAACCTGGTCGAGCTGATCGGTCACGACCTCGGCCAGGAGCGGGAGTTTCGTCCGGATGTTGGTGTTTTCCTTGATCCCCAGGATGAGCTTGCCATCGCGGACGACGGACTCGACGAGCGGCACGAGGTTGTCGTCGCCACTGACCTTCAGGCTCGGTTTTGCTCCCGGCGTCACGACGAGTGTGACTTGAAGGGCGTTCTCGGCCTCGAGCGCGTGGAACGCCTCGACAGGCCGAGTTTCGTCCTTGGCGACGCGGCTGCCTTGCAAGGCAGGCGTGCCGATGGTGAAGCGGGCGTTACACCCGGAGGCGACGGAAAGGGCCGAAACGAGAAGCCAGGTACGCCTTCGCATGATCGTGACCTCCCAAGTTATCGGCCAAAGCGAGGTGGGGCCGTGGACGCCGGACGTGCCGGGGGCGCGGACGTGGCGGTCGAGTCGGGGCGGTTCTTGACGTAGCGGTCGGCCCAGTCGAACATCTCGGCCAGCACGTGCAGGACCGATTCGCGGGCGCGGTAGCCGTGGCTCTCGTGCGGCAGGAGCACCAGCCGGGCCGTGCCGCCATTGCCCTTGATCGCCTGGAACAGCCGCTCGGACTGGATCGGGAACGTGCCGGAGTTGTTGTCGGCCTCGCCGTGGATCAACAAGATCGGCTCATTGATCTTGTGTGCATACGTAAATGGCGACATCCTGGTGTAGAGGTCGGTCGCCTCCCAGTAGCTGCGGCGCTCGGTTTGAAAACCGAAGGGGGTCAAGGAGCGGTTATAGGCGCCGCTGCGGGCGATTCCCGCGGCGAAGAGGTCGGTATGGGCCAGCAGGTTGGCCGTCATGAAGGCGCCGTAGCTGTGGCCGCCGACGCCGACGCGCTTGGGGTCGATCACGCCCATCTTGTCGAGCGTCTCGATCGCGGCGCGGGCGGCGGCTGAGATCTGCTGGACGTAGGTGTCGTTCATCGTCTCGGGGTCGCCCACGACCGGCATGGTCGCCCCGTCGAGCACGGCATAGCCCTGGGTGACGAAGAACAACTGGGAAGGGCCGGTCAGCCGGGTGAACGTGTGGGGAGACGTGCGCACCTGGCCGGCCGTGGCGGCGTCGTTGTACTCGAGGGGGTAAGCCCAGATGATCAGAGGCAGCCGAGTCCCTTCCTTAAAGGCGGGAGGCAGGTAGAGCGTGCCGGAGAGGGGGACGCCGTCGTCGCGCTTGTATTTGATCAGCTCTTTCTTGAGGCCGGTAAGCTCGGGGGCTGGGTCGCGAAAATCGGTGAGCTTGGTGCGCTTGCCGGTTTCGAGATCGAAGGTGAAGTCGTTGGGCGGGTCGGTCTTCGTCTCGTGACTGATCACGATGGTCGAGCGCGAATCGCCCACGAAGCCGAGCACGGAATCAAACATCCCTTCGCCGCAGCGGAAGAGACGTTTCTTTTCGGCGGTGCTTCAAGTTCATCTTGTCGAGGAAAGGCCGCGAGCCTTCGGGTGAGGCGCCTCGGCCGACCAGGTAGATCGAGTCACCGTCCTGGAGGATCGTCCTGACGCCGTCGGGCCGGGTGACGGACATGGGGGCACCCGGGTCTCCGTAGGCATCATTGATGCTCAGATCGAACAAGACCTTGCGCGAGTCGGCGGGTTTCGTGAGGTCGACGAGCGCGGTGGTGCGCCAGCGGCGGTCGCGATCGAACTCGGTGGCGAGGGCGTGATCTTTTGCCGGCAGCCAGGAGAAGCCGTTGAAACGATGCTGGAATTCCATCACCAGGCCGGGCTTGGCGGTGAATGGGGCCTCGAGCGCCATGACCTTGTCGCGATGAGGGACCTTCTTTTTCGGGTCGCCGCCGTCGAGTGCCTCGGTCCAGATCAACCGGGCGTCGTGCAGCGGCTGCCAGGTTACTGATCGCGGCCCGGTGGGCACGCCTTGGCGGGGAATATCATCGGAAACGGGCAGGTCGGCGATCGTGACGATGGGTTTGCCGGTCGAGTCCCACACTTCGGTCTTGCGCGTGAAGTAAATGTATGGCACGCGATAGGAGAACGGGCGGCGGATTGTTTCCACGAGCAGAGATTTGTCGTCGGGCGAAAAGTCGGCGCGGTGGATGAGAGCAGGCGGACCGATTCGCGTGATTTGACCGGTTTCGGTGTCGATCCGCGCGAGCTGGCTCGTGGCGAAGTGCTGGAAGAGGTCTTCATCGTGCGAATTTGTCAGCATGTCTTGAAACGTTGCCATCTGGCTCAGGTGTCCGGAGCTTTCCTGGATGTCAGGGCCGATCGGGGCCTTAGGCGCGGCGGGGGCTGGACCTCGGCCTTCGGGCACCAGCACAGCCAGGATATGGCGGTTATCGGAGAGCCAGGTGATGGGGTTGCCCAGCACGTCGTTCAGGCGCGCGCCGGCCACCGCCTTGGCCTGGCCGTTGGCCGCATCAGCGATCCAGAGCTCGATGCCGTCATCGACGTCGCGGGCAAACGCGATTTTCTTGCCGTCATAGGACCATTCGGGGCGGTGGATACTCGCTCCCTGCGGCAGCGCGATCGGCGCGCGGGAGAGCCGTCCAGAGGCTGGATGCTCAGACCGGTGTACTCAACCAGGCGCTGCAAGCCGCCTACCCGTGGATTGATTCGCAGGCCCGCGATTCGCAGGATGGGTGCAGCAACGACCTCGATCGAGGGGTTGGCCTGGACCTCGACCTGCAACAGCGCGTCGCGCGTCGGGCTGAGCATTTTGAGCGGGGGCGGCGGGGCGTCGAGGATGGCGACGACGTTTTTGGGGGGGAGCTTGTACGGGGTTTGTGCCGAGGCGGAGGTGAGGCAGAGAAGCGTTGCGATGCACGCGAGGAGGAGGGTGCGAATGGGGTTTACCATGGTTGATCCTTGGTTGACTCGAAAGCGATGTTCCGCGCTTGTTCCTGAGAGGACTGGGATGATCGCGTCATCGTATCGGCGGGGTGGGGCTATCGCAATCTTCAAGGTGGCGCAGTGTTCGGGATTTGACGCTGGTATGGAGCTTGTGGTCGTTTGGGGGCGGGCCAAGTGTTGTAATTCCTCTTTGAAGCCGACGTGCACGTGAGTAGGAGAATCGCAATGGCACTAAAGTGGCAGGACTATATCGAAGAGCGCAAGGACGTGATGCTGGGCAAGCCGGTCTTCAAGGGGACGCGACTCACTGTCGAGCACGTTCTTCGTGAGCTCGGGACAGGGATGAGCCACCAAGATCTTCTTGATAACTACCCCAAGCTCAAGCCCGTACACATTCAGGCGGCGCATCAGTACGCCGCCGACTTGGTGGCGATGGATGAATGCATCTTTCAATAGTGCCTGAGAAGGTTGCCGCCCGTGCAATTGCTCGCCGATGAAGACATTCCGCGCTGCATGAGGTCGACCGGATCGAGAAACGACTCATATGGCGAGCTTACTGTGGGCGATGTAGGGTCAGCCGCCGACTGATTTGTAGAAGCCGCGCCAACCTTTGGGTTCAGCATAGGTTTTTCTGTAGTCGGCGCTCGCCTCGGCTGGGATTCCATTGAACCAAGCCGTCCACTTCTCGATGTAGGCCGCGGCGTCACCTTCCTGCCAGTCTGGAGATTTCCGCGATAAGCCTTGGCGAAACAACCAAGGTGGAACCAACGGTCCCGGACGGGCAACAACTTTCTTACGTTTCGCGGACCAACCTTTCTTGTTGCTAAAGGTCTCGAAGCTGACAGTGGGCTTATGTGAATACTCCTTGCCGGTCTTCTTTTCATAAGCGGTGCCGGCGACATAGAGGATTGCTTCGAACTCCGCATCTTCGGGAAACTGGTTTGGATCAGCGAGAATCTCCTCGAAGACCTCTTTTCCATTGGCCACCACGGCGCATTGCGCGTACAGGAATTCGTCGACCGAGAAGAACTCGTCCTCCCCGTTGTAGGAATACTCGCCCATGTGCCTGGCATGTGCCTCTGTATCCAGGGCATGGAGCTTCTTCGCCAGCAGATCGTCAAATGCGACGATTTCCCGCTCCGCCAGCTTGGCAAGGGCCTTCACGAGCGGCCGCACGACGCTATCGTCGTTGCCGAGCTTCTTCCAGTCGACCAGACTCATCAGATCCCAGAATTGCTGCTCGGTCATGCAATGTACCTGCACGTCATTGGCGATCGGCCGGAACGGGCGGAGGCGATGTCCAGTCTCAAGCGTGCTGGATGGGCCGAATGGCAGGAAGCAGCGGGTACTCGAGAGCGTCCGTCCAAAAGCTGAACTGCCTAAGGATTGCGTTTGGCCCTTGGCAACTTCCGAAAACGCATCGGTCCGCTTCCTCGTTTGGAGTATGACGAGCTCGGTAGCAGCAGTCAAAGACCAAACTCGGACGCGAAACGGGGTCAGTTGTTGAGAGAATCAGCGCAGCTATCCGGAAAAACCGTGAGGCACGAGTCGTTTCCCGGCATTATAGGGAGGCAGTGCTGGTCACGGGAGGAATCGGAAATGGCGGGCGGACAGACGGGCTTGCTCAGACGGATCGATTAGTCCTGGCAGAAGACCTTGTATTGCCGGCGAACAACTTCTAAAAGCGCGTAGTGGAGAGATGAGGCTGGAAGGGTCGAGCGAATCTTCCTCTCGATCAAAGGTTCGATTGCGAGGACAGGAGGATGAGCGACCGCGTCGGGCGCCCACGGCAAGAGGAACGCCTGTGTGACTGGATTTGTTGTGCGGCCCAGCGCAGCACGAATTTCGGTTTCGTCGCGGAATCCAGTTTCGGCGATCATCGTATCGAATCCGCGCCGACTTCGCATCTGCGCGAGTGAATGTGCGATCGTGATTTCACCGGCGACCCATTGCCCTCGGTTGGCCCGGCATCAGGGAAGAGGCCGGTTTTCGCGAGCCGGTCCAGCAGGCTGTCGCAACCTTCAGGCGCAAGGGCAAAGTCAAAGTCGTTCGTGAATCGCTGCAAGCCATAGTATCGAACGGCGTGGCCGCCCATAACCAGACAGCGAAGGCCTACTGATTCGAGCGCCGAGACGACGGCGCCGAGGCGTTCTTCGGGATTCAATCGAGCGCCTCCTCCCACGCCCGACTGCCGTGCGTCCGGAGCATGCACATGAGAGGGTGCCGGCCGAGGTCTTCGTCGGACAGGCCGCTTTCGAGCAACCTGAGAACTTCAGGGAGACATGAGTCGAGGTAGAGCTCTTCCGCTTCGTGGAGAGTCTGCGCCTTGCCGGCAAGTAACAGCCGGGCTACTGGGTCGGCCGTCAGCGTCGTGAGATCCTCGGCGTCGGTCGGCATTGGGACCTTTCTCCAGTTCGATCATTCTAGCACTTAACCATTCCGAAGCCCACGATGCGATCTGGGCAGAGCTTCGGAGTGCTCTCACTCCCGTGGTCCGTGGGTCAACGTGTGTTGGCGGACCGAGTGCAAGCGTGGGCGTTCAGCAACCGAGTCAGCGGTCAGGAAAGGGACATTCCAGAATGCCACAAGTTATCGCCGAGCAGGGCCGTGTTCCCCGGATCGTCAGGAGCGCTGGCCGACCCGGCGCATGGAACGCATCGCGAACGATACCACGGTCCAGCCGCTCAGCATTCCCACGAGATAGGTGCCAATCGTAACGAGTGCAACCGGCCCGGTCATACTCCACTTCAAGAAATGAAATGTGAGCACGTCGGTGTTCTGTGCTGCGAAGATGCCGACGACCACCAAAAAGGCCAGGAAAATCAGTAACTGAAGAAATCGCACGGCAGGCCTCCCCTCCAAGCGCGATATTGTCGGTTGATCGCTCGTCCACGATACGTGCGACCACGCCCGAGCAGGGCTGATAACTCTCGATGTCGCGCAACTCGAGTCGAACTCGCGAACGACGTGCCAAAAGCGCACGTCGCGGAAACACTTACTTTTTCGGCCCATTCTTCTCGCTCTGAAGCAGCGTTTCGGCCTCGCGGTAGAGGATCAGGGCGGCCAGGCGGTCGTGCCACCACTCGCCGAAGTCAGCGCCGTTTTGAGGCAGGAGCTTCTCGTCGATCAGCTTCATGGCCTCGGCCAGCAAACCGCGAGCGCCGGTGGGGTTTCCGGAGCGCCCACGCGCCATCGCCTCGATCGAAAGCGACGTGACGGCCAGAGCATCCACGTCACCGTTTCCCGCGGCCCCTCGTTTGCGACACGCGCGGCAGGATGCCACGGCGGCATCGAACTGGCCGGCCCGGTACTCGTATAACGCCTTGCCGAGAACAAACCATTCGTACCAGGGCCCGGCAGGATCGCCCGAGACGGCCACCTCCGCCAGCCGCTTGAGCGAAGCCAGACCGCCGAGCTGGTCTGGCCCGAGCAGGCAGAACGTTTTCAGCGTGTTGTCGGCTTCGAAGCTATTGGAGGTTCCGGCAAACTGGTCGAGTAACTGCCGAGAGAGGTCACGGTAGCGGTCAACCTCCCCGGTCCGGGCGAGCAAGATCCCGCGCCGGAATGCGTTGTACCTGTTCGATCCCAGCCGGTATGCCTGGGCGAGGTCATCGGCTGCCTTGCGCCAGAGGCCCCGGCGCCCGTACCAGTCGGCCCGGGCCAGGTAACCGTCGGGCTGATTCGGTTGCCTGCGGATTGCGTCGCCGAGGGCCTCCGGCAGTTCGCCGAGGGCGGCCGCGAGCATGTCTTCGTCATCCGAGGCCGCGGACGCGGCGCTTTCGCGAAGGGCCGCCCGCATCAGGTCGTCCCGTAGGGCCGCCAGCACGAGATCGCGGAGCAACGCGTTCGCGCCGGCCGGCTTGGCGGCCGCGACTGCCTGGCAGTAGTCCTTGCGGGCCTGGTCCATTTCTCCGAGCCGACCGTGTGCCAGCGCGAGAACGAGGAGCTCGTCAGCGGGCCGGGCCGGAGTGCCGGCCGGCCCCTGGCCGAGCGTCGTCGCCGCCGCTCGGGCGTTCCCACGCTCGAGCTGGATGAGACCGAGCAGGGCGCGGGGCGACAGGTTCTGGCCCGCAAGGCTTGCGGGCTGCGCGGCCACGGCCCGGCTCGCGAGGGACTCGGCCCTCGCGAAATCGTCTGCTGCCTGCTGGGCATGGCCGGCCGCTGCGAGCGCGCGGCCCCGGGCCAACCAGACCGCCGGGTCGTCCGGACCCGAGTCGATCGCGACCTTGAAGGCGGCATCGGCCTTGCTCGGCTCGCCGGTCCAGTCATAGCCGACGGCGCGATGGAGCTCGAGCAGCGGCAGAGGCGCGGGCGATTTCCCGGTGATGAGCTGGTGAGCCTGCTGATAAAGACACAGGCCGTCCAGGAAGCCCTCCCAGTCCGGGTTGCCGCGCGGCCCGCCGGCGGCGAGCTGGGTGCGAAGGTGGTTGGTCAGGTGATCCGCAAGCCGCGTGAGCCACTCGCGTGCTCGATCGGTCTGGTGCAGCTTATGGAATGCCATGGCAAGAAAGGCCTTGGCCCACGGGTTCTCTCGTAGGCCCGGTGTATCGAGCCGCCGGATGGCGTCGTCATACCGGCCGCTCCGGAATTCCCAGGCCCCGACGAGCGCGTGTCTTCCATCGGTGGCGGGCGCGCCTTCCGCCGCGTTCTTCGCCAATGCGAGCAGATAGCCGGGATCGTCGGCTGGCCCGGGGGCCATGATGTGGGCCACCGCGATCGACGCACGCATCCACGACGTCGACGTCGCGCTCTCTTCCCGACCGGGCACGAGATAGGCCGAGTCGGCAACCTTGGCCATGCTGCTGGGATTGCCTGTGATCTGGCGGAGCTGGCCAGCGCGGATCCGCCGCCAGCGATCCACCGTTCTCGGCCAGTCGTCGACCCGCATGACCGCTGCCGCCTCCTGCAAAAGCCCGTGCCGCGCGCACCATGCTCCCAGGTCGTACTCCGCGGCGGCGATCTGGGTTGCGAGTTGCGCGTTTATTGGGTCTTCCTTCTGAACGCCGTCAAGCAAGTCGACTGCGGACCGCAGGGCCCGGATCGCCTCTGCCGGCCGGTTCGCGTTCCAGGCCAGGTCACCGAGAGCACGGCTGGCGGCGGCCAGATCGAGGCGGATGCGCCGGTCGGTCGACTGCTCGACGAGCTTCTTCCCGATCGCTATGGCTTCGGTCAGCTCCTTTTCGGCCTCGCCACTGCGCCCGGCATCGGCCAGGAACCGCCCGAGCCCGGTGCGGGCCGCCAGCAGGTCGGCCAGAAAGTCCCGATTGGATGGCTCTTCTGCGGCGATCTTCACTCGAGCGGCGAGGACGGCCCGCAGCTCGACCTCCGCCTCGGTCCTGGCGCCGACGTCGACCTGGATCAAGGCCAGCGCGAAATCGGTTGAGAGACGATCGGCCCGCGTCTGCCGGTCATGGCGGGCGTTCTCGTCCTGCGCCGGCGAAGCGGCAACGGCCATGTCTGTCGGGATGCGCGACTCGGTCTCGCGGAGCAGGATGTCGATTTGAATCCAGTTGTGCCAGTCCCAGTTGAAATTCCAGCCGCGGTCGGGCCGGGGTCGATCGCGGGCCAACACGGCTCTGGCGCGGTTGAGGGCAGCCCGGGCGTCGGCCTTCCGGCCGGCCGTCTCGCACGCCAAAGCGCGGATCGCGTCGGCCATCGCCTGCTGGTTGGAGAACCTCGGGTGCGGAATGACTCGCGCATCGAGTCGTTTGAGCGCGGCGGTTGAGTCTCCCCAGCGGCACTCAGCCAGGGCCGCGGTCGCCTGCAGCCAGAACTCGAGCTCGACCTGCTTGTCGGCCTGGTCGAGCAGCTTCCCGACGAGCGGATCGCTCTGGAAATCAGCCGGCGCCAGCAGGGCGGCCCGGGCGATGTTGATGGGGACGTAGTAGTCGGTCGTTCCGGCGAATCGCTCGAGGGTACTCCGGCAGATGTCGCGGTGCCCGTATAAGTCCCCCTTGCTCAAAAGCAGCTTGGCGAGCAGGCACGAGGCCCACCAGTCGTCCGGGAACCGGGCGAGGTGGCCCTTGAGGGCGGCCGCGGTCTCGGGCCACCGTCCGGCCGCAGCAAAATGCTCGACACGCCGGGCCGATATCGTGGCGTCCTTGGGCCGCATTTTCGTCACACGCTCGAATAACTCAGTTGACCCGGCGATCAACTCGTCGGCCTGGCCCCGGCCTGCATCCCAGGGATAGTACGGGGGGCCCAGGCTGGGCTCGGCGGTCAGGTTGATGGCCTTGCAGAGGTCGGCCGCGGCCTCGCTCCACTTGCCGAGATCGGCGTAGGCGCGGCCACGCTCTTGCCACACCTGCGCGTCAGCGGGTGCCAGCTCGATCGCCCGGGCAAACACGGTCGCCGCCTCGTCCCAGCGCTTCAACTGTCCGAGGCGGCGGCCGCGATCGATCCACAACCGGGGCTGGCCGGGTTGCAGCTCGGTCAGCCTGGCGAAGTCGTCGGCCTTGTCCAGTTCGGCGCGCCGCTCTCGGGCCCTTCTGAGAAAGGCTGCCTCATCGGCAGTCGCTCCGGAATCCTTGCCGCGGATCAGGGTGCGGGCTTCGGGGAGTGTAGACCGGAAGAGCAGCTCATCGAACGCCGGCTGCGGCGTCCGAAAATGGCTCGCCGTGAGGGCATCTTTGACCAGCTTGGCGGATCGCTCTTCGGCTGCTTGCAGCACCTTGCGAGCCTCGTCGGCGCGGCCGAGATAGTGGAGGGTCGCGGCGAGCAGCGGGTGAAAGCAGACCTTGTCCTCGAGCGAAATCGCACGACGGAGGCTCTTCTCTGCCTCATCAAACCGCGCGGCCCGGTAGAAAGCGTGTCCGAGCCAGAAATGCTTTTGGGAGTCATTTTCCTGATCCATCAACTTCCGCTCGAGGGCAACCCTCTGGTCTCGATCCGGACCTTTCTCCGGCGGCAGAGGGCACGCCCAGCCCAGATGGTCGCGTGCAGTCTCGTTCGTGGTCTGATCGTGGCGAAGCGCCGCTTCGGCGAAGACCCGCCGGGCCTCGTCGTTCCGCCCACTGGCCAGCAGGCACCGGATCCATTGCATCGCGCGGAAGGGCTCGAGCGGACCTCTGCGGTCGGCCTCGGCGAACTGGTCGGCGGCCTCGGCCCAGAGGCCCAGGTCCTCGAGTGCGTAGGCCCGGCGGCCCGGCGCGTCGTCGAACTGGAACTGGCACCAGGCGTCGCCGGATGTCTTCATCAGCAGTTGGTTCCGGCCGGCCCGCAGCACGATCGGGATCGAGGCTTCGAGGGTTCCTTCGGGTTTGGAGCCCCCGCGCCCGGCGAACACCAGTTGACCGTTGACCCACAGGCGCTTGTCGACGCGGGTGGAGAGATAGAGGCTCGCGGTGCGGTCACGGTCCGCGTCGACGTATGCCATGGCGTAGAACGACGACTTGCCGTTACCGGCCAAAGCGGTGCCAAAATTGATGTCGCCGGCGGAGAACGACGACTTGTCGAGACTGGCGAACAGGGTGCCGAAATTGATGTCGCCGTTGGCGGGTTCAGTCGAGACGGCCTGCCACTTCAGGTTGCCGGTGCGGCCAACGGCGGGCACGGACTTCGAGGGGTCTGCCTCCACCTCGGGCGGGCATCGCAGGTCGAGGTCCACCGGAAAAGGCCCGGCGACCCACCAGCCGGATTCCAGGAAGCGGTTCAGCTCACCTTTTGCGAGCGCGGAGGCCCGGGCAAAGGCGGCGTCGGCCTGTGTCCGTTCGCCGAGCTCGGCCAGGAGCCGGCCGGTCTCGATCGACGGCCGGGGGTCGTCGGCCTTCTGCTGGGCTCGAGCCAGGTCGGCGGTGGCCCGATCCTTCAGCCCGAGCTTGGCGAAGATCCGGGCCCGCGTGAGCCAGAGGTCGAGATCGCCCGGCCGGAGCTCGGCCGCGCCGGTGAACTCGGCCTCAGCCTGTTGGGGCTCGTTCAGGGCAAAAAGCAGTCGGCCCTGGAACAACCGGTCATAGGGAGACTCGGGCATTGGCTTGCCGTGGATCGCTTGATGGGCCTCGCGCCTGAGGACACGGAAGAGCAACCAGTCCTGCCACCACGGATCGGGTATTCTGAGAACATCGGCCGCGAGGCTGTCGCGCAGTAGAGCATCCGCGGCGGCATCGGCTTGCTCGAGTGCCTCTCGTGCCGCCTGCGCCTTTCCCAGTTGAAGGAGTGCGATGGCCAGCGCCGGCAGTTTTTGAACGGGTTCCTTGACCTTTTCCAGCAGAGGCAGTCCCTTGGCGGCTTGCCCGAGCCGAACGTGGGCGAACCCCTGGCACCAGCTCGGCCAGTCGCGCTCATTGTACTTGACCCGCTCGATTACTTGACGCAATGCCTCGGGGTGGCTCGACGCGATCTCAGGAGATAAGAGGAAGATGCGGCTCAGGTGCAGGAACTCGCGGTCAGCCTTCTCGAGGCGTAATGGGACGACAGCTCGGCTTGCCAAGGATTGCAACTCGCTGGATCGGCCGGCGGCGGCGAGCAGAACGCCAAATTCATACCATGTGTCGAACCTGGCAGGCGGCTGGCCCCCGAAAGCCAGACGGTCATGTTTGAGCGCGAGGTCCCAGAGTCCGAGCTGGCCGTACTGGTCGGTGATGTGAGTGAGTCGCGCGGCCCGCGCTGTCCTCGACGGTATGCTGTTAGGGTTCTTTTTGAGGCCGTCATCCAGGGTTGCCACGGCCTTTTCCCAGCTTCTCTTCGCATCGGTCAGTTTCCCGGCGGCGGCGAAGAGATCGCCGACGGCTGATTGGCTTTCGGCCAGGTCGGCGAGAAGCTGTTCGCTCGAGGGTGATTCCTCGACCAGGCTCTGGCGGAGAGCCAGAGCCTCATCAAACGCCAAACGTGCGTCCAGGGCGCGGCCAGCGTCCAGGAGCGCCTGCGCCAGGTCTTGTCGCGCCTGTGCGAGGGCGCGGCGGACGTGGCGGGCAGTCGACTCGGGGGCGGCCAAGGTCTCAAGTACGGCCAGGCACTCCTGTCGGGCGATCAACTTTTCGGCCGGTGAGGACTGAGCGTTCTTGGCCACCTGCTCGGCCTTCATCAGGGCTTCGACCCGGGCGATCAGCTCCCGAAAATCCGTCCGCTCTTTAAGCGGAGCGGCGGCGGGGTTTGTCTTCATCCAGCGCGAGTCGCGCCAACCAGTCAAGATATAGTTGCGCATTGTAGCCACGGCGGCCGCGGCGGCCGATTCCACGTCGGGCCGGGCAAGAGCCGAGTCCTTTGCCCTTGCCTCGGCCACCGCTCGGGCCTCCATGTAGAAGCTGGAAAGCGCCATGAAGAACGGGCCTTCGTCGGTGGAAACCTCGGCCGCGCGATCGCGGCCTTGCCTGACCACGCGGGCCGCGTCATCGAGCCGGCCCAGCTCCTTCAGATGCGCAACGACTGCGTAGTAGCTCAGGATCATGTCGGCGGCCGCCCCGGGGAGGTCCGGGTTGTCGCGGGCCCGGCGATCGAGCACCTCGAGGCGACGCCCTAGCGCGGCGACGGCCTCTTCGGCGCGGCCGAGCTTACTGGCCGTGGATGCGACGTTGTTGAGTTGGATCGAAAGGAACTTGATGGTCATCGCGTGCGTTGGCCTGAGGCGGTAGGCTGCTTCACTTTGTTCCGAGGCCCGGCGGAACAGGAGGTTCTGTTCGGCGATGTGGCTGCGTCCGAGTCCTACCTGCGCGCCGCTCGCTCATTTCCCAGTTGCACCGCGATGTTGTTCAAGCTGGCCGATAATCCCAGCCGGGCTTCCGGGTCGTCGGGGCGCAGCCGGACCAGCCGCTCGCGGACCGCAAGGGCCTTGCGCAGATAGTCGAGGCTCTTCGTCTTATCGCCTGGGTTATGGGCCGCGGCATCGTTGTACGCATTGCCGAGGTCGGCCTGGTAGCGAGGGTCATCCGGCTGCACGAGCTTTTCCCAGAGGGCGATCGCGCGCTCATGCTGGCCATGCGTGTGGAGGGCTCTGGCGAGGCCATCCTGGATTGTGGGGTCGTTGGGGTTTTCCGCGGCGAGCGATTCGTACAACCGCAGGGCCTGGGCGTTGGACTGGCCCGCCGAGTCTTGCTGGGCGAGGTCGCGATAGATCTGTCCGACCTTGTAATAAGCGTCGGCGAGCTCTCTGCGCAGGGCCGGGTCCCTGGCGCGTTCCTTGAGGAACTGCTGGTAGAACCCGAGGGCCGACTGGAGGAGCGTGGCGCGCAGGGGCGAGAGCCCCGGGTCCTTGAGCCGGGGGTCATCGCTGATCGCGGTGAGGTAGTCGTTGACCGCCGCGCGGGCCTTGGCGTAGTTTTCTTCGGCCTTGGCGAGTGCCGCCTCGGCCCGCCCGCGGCTCTCGTCGGCTGCCAGCCGCGCACGCTCAGCCGCGCCCGCGCAAGCTCCGCGTCGCTGCGCGGCCCGCTCGCTCTGCGCGGTCTGAGCCTCGTGCAGGCGCAGCCGGTTGAAGTGGCCGGCGGCCAGGAGCGCGGCGACGGTAACGGCAACCAGCACGAATGTGAGCACGCCCCCCAGCGTGGCAATGACGGGATTGCGCCGTGCCCAGCGGATGTATCGCTCGGCCTGGGTCTGGCGGCGGGCGAGGACAGGCTCATCGTCGAGGAATCGCTGCAAGTCGGCTGCCAGCTCGTCCGAGCTGGTGTAGCGGTGGGCGGGGTCACGGTCGATGGCCTTGTGGATGACCGTGACCAGATCGCGCGGGACTTCGCGGTTGAGGCGATCCAGGCGGGGCGGCTCGCTCGAAGTGACTTCCTTGATCAGCCGGTTGCGGTCTTTCTCGTCGAACGCGGGGCGCATGGCGATCAGCTCGTAGAGCGTCAAGCCGAGCGAGTAAATGTCGCCGCGGGCGTCGGAGCGGCCCTCGAAGGCTTCGGGCGGCATGTAGCGGAGGGTGCCAAGGACGTCGCCGGTGTGGGTCAGGTTCTGCTGGTCGTCGGCCTTGGCCAGGCCGAAGTCGGTGACCCAGACGGTGCCGCGCGTATCGAGGAGAAGATTGGAGGGCTTGATGTCGCGGTGCTGGATTCCCTGTTTGTGGGCGTAGTCGAGGGCGTCGGCCACCTGCAAACCGATGCGGGCGACGCTCTGCCAGTACGAGGGGGGTTTTCGCCCGGCCTGCCGGGAGCTGCCCGGCAGCACAAGCGACGAGGAAGAAAGGGTGAACTTGTCCGAGAGCCGCCCGGCGGAAGGCGTCGCGGAGGCTCTTGGCCCGGCGGGCTCGGCCGTCGCGGCGTGATCGACGGTGATGTCGGCGACGGTGCCCTCTTCTTCGTCGGTCTCGGCTCCCGCGAGCGGCACGAAGGCGCCGGTCATGAGCGAGCGCGCGACTTCGACGGCGGTGACGTCGCGCCGCGAAACGCGCAGCTGGCCGGCGCTGGGCCGGGACGAGTGTTCGCCCGGCTTTCCGCCCGGCTGCAGTTTTTCGAGCTCCTCGAGGACCTCATCCAGGCCCAGGCCCTGGATGAACTGCATGACGTAGTAGGGGAGGCCGTCGTGCTCGCCGACGCCGAAGACCGGCACGATGTTGGTGTGGTGCAGCCGAGCCGCGGCCTTGGCTTCCCGCTCGAAACGCTGTTTCGTGCGGTCGTCGACGAGCAGCCGCTGGGGCAGCACCTTGAGAGCGACGCGGCGGCCCAAGGAGACCTGCTCGGCCTCGTAGACGACGCCCATCCCGCCGTGGCCGATCTCGCGGAGGATGCGAAAGTCGCCCAGCCGCTCGAGCGCCGGCAGCGGACCGCGGGCCGGCGGAGGAACGACCTCCCGGCGATCGTCCTTGGCCTGCTCCATCTCGGCCATGGCCGGGAAGTATTCGCGAATGTCGTCGGCCAGGGCCGGGTGAAGGTCGACGTACTCCTGGAGGGACGGGCGCTCGCCGCGCCGGTAACGCGCGGCAAATTCCTCGGCGAGCTGGTTCAGCAGCACGAAGCGTTCGGAGCTGTCAGAGGCCATGTCAGATGCCCTCCTGTCCGCCCGGCAAGATTGCGAGAATGCCCTTGAGACGCTTGAGCGCACGGAAGTAACGTTTGGCCGCGGCCGACTCTTCGATCGCAAGCACCCGGGCCGCCTCGGCGGCGGTCAACTCCTCGAAGTGGCGCAGCGCGAGGATTTCGCGGTCGACCGGGTCCAGCGCGTTGAGCGCCTCCTGGACGCGGAGGATGCGCTCGGCGCGAACCACGGCCTGCGTCGGGGAGGTGTGCCTGCCGAGAAGCTGAGCCGCCAGCGCGGCCGAGCTGGCTGCGGGAAGTGCGCCGGGGTAGAGCGAAACCTCGCGGCCGGCGTCGCGCATCTGGGCGCCCAGGTGGTGCCGGTGCAGGCGCACCAGCCGCTCGCCCACCACCAGGCGGAGCCAGAGGAAGAACGGCAGTTTGGGGTCATGGATGTAATCTTGGAGGCGCTCGGTGACGTCGACGAATGCCTCCTGGATCACGTCGGAGGCGTCGAGGCGGCCCTGGAGGCGCGAATCGAGGCGGATCTCCACCATCCGGCGCAGCCGCTCGCGATGCAGGGCCAGCAGCATGTTGAGGGCCTCTCGGTCCCCCGCACGGGCCCGCTCGAGCAGATACGCGGAATCGGCCGAATTGTTCTCCATCAGGGTTACCATACCCTTATACCTGCGCTGGTTGAAACTCGCTGGACAGGCGGGCGAAAGTTTTTCTCGCCGGCGAGGACCGACGAGTTGATGGCGACCTCGGCCGTGTTGCGTGCGGAGGCCTTGCCGGTACGGACGCGGGCATCACGTCTTTGGTCGGGTCGAAAGAGAAGTGGACGGCGTCGCCGTGGGCGGGGACGGTCGTCGGGCGCTGGATTTGGAAGGCGGCCGGGAGAGGTCGAGCGGCTCGGTGTGGATCGTGGACGTGACGATTTCCTTGAAATCATCGAGCGAGCCGGACCCGGTCACCCAGAACGCGGGGCCGTGGACGAACTCCACCGTTTTCCTGCCAAAGAAGACGGTATCGAATTCCAGATCGGTGTCGAGATGCATGATCAGGAAATCGGCGTTATCGGTTCCGAAGAACACGAGACCGTCGGACGATTTTTCGAGCTTCATGGCGGAGCCCAGATCGACGGGCACCCAGCCGACGCCGGCGGCGAAGAACTCGCTCTTGACGTGGGAATCGTCGGCTGCGTTCCGGCCCGGCTGGGGATCGCGCGCCCAGCGGCCGCTCAAGACCCGCGCGGGGATGCCGTTGGCACGGAGAGCCGCGGCGAAGACGATCGACAGCCCGGGGCCGTCCGACTTGCCCGACGCGCAGAGGTGCGAGGCCAGGTGGACCAGCTTGAGATGGTGGGCAGCCGGCTGGAACACGCGCTTGATCTCGCTGAAAACCCGGCGGGCGAAATCGATCTCACCTTCGTCCGGCTCGCGGCGGAGCTTGTGGCCGTCGAGCCAGCCTTGAAAGGGCGCTGACCGGAAGTCGAACTGATGGCCTTCCGCGAGCGCAAGCCGGCGCTCTTTCTGCGGCAGCGCGGCGACGGGGGCTGGAGCCTTGGTGCCGGACGGGCGTGGAACAAGGTTGCGCGCGAAGAGGTTCGCTTCGTACTCCACCCGGAGGGTCAGTCCGTCGCGCGCCTTCGGAAACCTTGACCGGGATCCGGGCGAACAGGACAGGCCGGCCCATGGAACTCAGCTCTCGCGTGGCGTGGCCTCCGGGAGCGAGCGCGGAGCGAACTTCGGTTTGCGATGGCAGCGCAGGCAGGCGAGTGGTGTAGACAACCCATTCCTTCGCATTGATCCTGGGAGCAACATACTCGAAGGTCAGCTCGGCGCGGACGTGCTTTGCGGACGTGGTGACCAGGGCATAGAGCGGTTGGGAAGCGGTCGACGCGTTGGAATGCGCATCCTGGGCACGAACGGGCCGGGCCGCCAGGCCGATCGAGACGACAATGATCGCGGTGCGAAGGAGAGGAACCATGGGTGGGGAACCTCAGCACGAAACACGCGGACAGAGGGTGGGGCGTGCCTGGCATCTCCGAACACCAGCTACGGTGCGCTCAAGTCGCTGGGCTGGAGAAGACCACCTCGCCCGCGGTGGAGTCGAGGAGACCGCCCGTGGTGACGGTGCTCTGGGCGCCGGTGGACGGATTGATCTCGACGATGCGGGCCTGGAGCATAACCGGGGGATATCCGAACGTCGATACGAAGATGTCGCCTGAGGCGTCGACCGAGACACCGTTGATGGCGCGCAGCCCGGTGGAGATCAGGGTCTGTTCGCCCGTCGCGGGATTGATGCTCACCACGTTGCCGAGACCTGGGGCACCACCGCCCGCGCGATCCACCACAATGAGATCGCCCTGCGGATTCAGGGCCATGTCAACCGGTTGATTGATGTATCCGCCGGTCGCAATCAGAGTCTGCTGGCCCGTAGCGCAATTCACCTGGAAGATAGCGCCTGCGTTGTCGAAAGGAGCGTTGGCCACATAGAGCGTGTCCCCAGGCCCGGGCTGGATTGCGTCCGGCAAGGTCAGCGAGCCTCCCTGAGTGACGATCGTCTGTTTGTGCGTGCGCGGGTTGATCTCGATCACGTTTGGCGCGGCGTGCGACCTCGTTTTTCCAGAGTCCGCTACGAAGAGATCGCCGTTCACATACTGGATAGCGAGCGGGCTATAAATATGATGGCCCGACGCGATCAGTTTCTGGGCGCCCGTCTTGGGGTTGACGGAGATCACCGCTCCGGAATTCCTGAAGGTGGAGTCGACGACGTAGAGGGTGCCATTGGGCGCCTCGCGAAGATCGACTGGCTCCGACTCCCCAAAGAGGCCGCGCGACGAGAGTACGGATTGGGCCCCGGTCGCCGGGTTGACCTCGACGATCCCCGTGGCGCGCGTGCTCCTCGAAAACCCCCTGGGTGGCGACGAGGATCGTGCCATCCGCGGGCAAGACGTGCGACAGGGCTCGGCGCACTTCGAGCGCGTCCAGTCGCGGCGTACAAGACCGGCGATGGCGTAAGGGGATCGAGGGCGCGAGAATCGAGTCGTCATGGCACGCTCCGGTAGGTTTCATCAAAGCCGCGCAAGTCACGATCTCATTGGTCGAATGATACAATAAGTAATCAGCAAAAAGGTGCGTTGTTCCCGGTCGGGCACGATTCTTCGCCGAGTTTACCGCGCCAGAGAACTCGTGGGCGCTCGACGTCTCGTTCGCAATCACAGAATCACATTGGACTTACGTGCGCCTGGCATTCCGCCGGGCTGGCGGACGCCGAGAGCGAAGAACTCTCCGAGAAATGGATCCGCTCGAGGGGTTCGGGGCCGTTTCGGCGCATTCTCTTGAAGAGAGGGATCCTCGGAGCCCGCACGTGCCTGTCAGGGCTGCGACCGAGACGAGGAACTGGTCGGAGCTGCTCAGCGGGGCTTCGGTCGCCTTGCCGCCGAGTAACGCCCAGGTTAAATGCCCGCCGAGCAACAACCCGAGCGCCCCGAACGCGATGTACAACGGGTGCGCGCCGAACAAGCGAGCGCAAAGCAGCCCGACGGACGCGGCGGCCACCAACGCGGCGAGGTAACAGCCGACCCAGTATCCTGGCCCTCCCGCGAGCCGCTCTCCGAATTTGCCTCCGATTCCGGCGATGCAGACGACCACGGGGCCGGCGACAAAGTAAATCCCAAGCCCGGTACCCGGCTTCGGTATGGTGGCAGACTGCGCCTCTTTTAACATATTCCCTCCACACCGTGATGGCGATCATCAGTCCGGCGATCGCCGCCCGTGAAGAGACCACACCGGCCGGTTCGTGTGGTTTGGTACGTTGGCCCACGGTTCGAGAGCCCGCCGCATGTCGGCGGTCATTTCCCCTCTTGCGGCATCGGGGCCGCCTCCGGGTACTTCGTCCGTTCGGCTTGCCACTTCTTGACTTCGTCCGGCTTGTTCGCGGCGGTGTACAGTTCGATGAGGCGGGCGACGGCTTCGGTCAGGAGGATCTTCGCTTGTTCGGGGATCGTCTTCTCCCGCTGCTTCATTCCCTCGTAGCCGGCCAGTAGCAGCGGCTCGGCGTCGGCGTATTTTTTCTGGCCCAGCAGGGCGACGCCGAGCAGCGACTTGGTGTTGAAGGTGGACCAGACATCGGGCTGCGCCTTCTCGCGGATGGCCAGGCACTCGCGGAGGTGCGGCTCGGCCTCGGTCCATCTCTTCTGTTGGAGGAGGATCAGACCGAACTGGCCGAGCATGCCGGCCAGTTGGGGGCTGTCCTTGGGCAGGACTCTGCGAGCCTCGGCCAGTTGCTCCTGGAGCAAGTCGGCGAGCTTGGCGTTCTCGCCCGCCTTCATATAGGCGTCGATCAATGGGGTGGCGACCCAGCGAAGCGATGGGACTCCTTTCGCGGCTTGATGTGCTTCTTCGAGGAGTGGGATCGCCTCCTTGAGCCGGCCGGCATCCTTGTAGTTGACCCCGAGGTTGGCCACCGTCGTCTGCGTATCCGGGTGCTGGCGGCCGAGCTTGGCCTCTTGCCGCTTGAGCACGTCCTCGAACAACGGCACGGATTTGTCGAGTTGCTTTGTGCGCCAGTACGCCGCGGCGAGGTTGTTGAGCGTGGCCAGGGTGTCGGGGTGGTCGGGGCCGAGCTTGGCGATCTGGGCGTCGCGGACGCGCTCGAGCAGGGCGATCGCCTCGGGGAACCCGAGTCGGCCGCGCAGGTACAAGCACGCCGAGGTTGTTGAGCGTTTGCGAGTGTGGCGGATGGTCGGGCGCCGAGCTTGGCCTCTTGTCCGCGTCAGCGACGTCCTCGAGCAGGGCGATCGGCTTTGTCGAGTTGCTTCTGACGCACTCGAGGTACGCCACGGCGAGGTTGTTGAGCGTGCCCAGAGTGTCGAGGTGGTCGGGCCCGAGCTTGGCGATCTGAGCGTCGCGGACGCGCTCGTAGCAGGGCGATCGCCTCGGGGAGCCTGCCGGCGGCCTGGTACGCCCTGGCGAGGTTATTGAGCGTGGTCAGGGTGTCGGGGTGGTCGGGGCCGAGCTTGGCGATCTGGGCGTCGCGGACGCGCTCGGAGACGGCGATCGCCTCGGGGAGTTTGCCGGCTTCAAGGTACACCAAGCCGAGGTTGTCGAGCGTCCGCAGGGTACGGGGTTGTCGGTGCCGAGAGTGCGTTCGAGTCCCTGGCGGCCGCCTCGGCCATCGCCAAGACCTCGGCGTCCCGTCGACCGCGGTGGCGAAGAATGTGCGCGAGAAAGCCTTGAGCTTCGTAGGCGTCGGCCGACTGGGGATCGCGCTTCCGCGCTGCTTCGAGCACAGCTCGCCATTGCAATTCGGCCTTTTCCCACGACGCCAGGCCGTGGTAGGTGTCGCGATCGTGGCGCGGAGGGATCGTTCGAGTTCCGGCTGGCCGGCGAACCGCGTTCCGACCTTTTCGGCCGCGCGGTCGAGGACTTCCAGGAGCGTGACCTTGTCTTCCACCGCATTGTTCGCCGGCTCGGCCTGGGTGAGCAGGTCCTGGGTGAGGAAGTCGTTGATCGCCTGGGCCTTGGCGGCCTCGTCGCGGGCCTTGATTTCGGAGGCGATCGCCTTGTCGCGCTGGTCGTCGGCTACGGCGCGCTGTTTGGCTTCTGCATCACGTGCCTGCTGGGCGTCGATCTTGGCATTTCGTTCGCCATCGGCCCGTTTGCGTTCCGCCACCCGAGCGCGGTTCGCCTCCCACATTCCCAACGACGTACCGACGATCCCGGCCAGGAGCGTGAGCAGGAGAAGACTCGCCGCGATCACTTGCCCCTTGTTCCGCTTGACGAATTTCTTCAAGCGGTAGCCGCCGCTCGGCGGCCGCGCCTCGACGACCTCGTCGGCGAGATAACGCTGGATGTCGCGGGCGAAGCCGTTGGCCGTCTCGTAGCGCCGGGTGCGGTCCTTCTCCAGCGCCTTCATCACGACCCAGTCGAGCTCGCCTTGCAACAGCTTCGACAGCCTGGCGGGCTCGATGCTCCGGTTGGCCGCGATGTTGGGCAGGGCGTCGGCCGTGCTCAGCTTGGTGCTCGGACGCGGCGGGTCGACTTCGCCGCACCATCCGCAGCATTTCCAGGATCGCGCCGCGCTCGAACTGCTTGGCGCTCAACGGCGGCGACCCGGTGAGCAGCTCGTAGAGTATCACGCCGAGGGCGTACACGTCCGTTCGGGTGTCGATGTCCATCGACGGTCGGGTCGGCCTGCTCGGGCGACATGTACGCCGGCGTGCCCACGATCGCCCCGACGTCGGCCAAGCTCATGTCGGTCAGCTTCACTTCGGTCGCCTTCGCCACGCCGAAGTCGATGACCTTGGGCGTCGGCCGACCGTCGACCTCGGTGACCAGCACGTTGCCCGGTTTGAGATCGCGGTGGATGATCCCCTTCTGGTGGGCGTGCTGGACCGCCTGGCAAACCGCGACGAACAGCTCCAGCCGGGACTTCACCGTGAGCCGCTGCCGGTCGCAGTAATCGGTGAGCGGGACGCCGTGCACCAGCTCCATGACGAAGAAGGGGTGGCCGGCGGGGGTGAGGCCGCCGTCGTAGATACGGGCGATGTTGGGGTGGTCCATGAGCGCGAGGGCCTGCCGCTCGGCGTCGAACCGGGCCAGCACGGCCCGCGAATCCATGCCGGTCTTGATCAGCTTGAGCGCCACCTGACGTTTGACTGGGTCGGTTTGGCCTGCGAGGTAGACCGAGCCCATGCCCCCCTCGCCGATCACCTCGACGAGCGTGTACCGGCCGGCGATGATGGTGCCGATCCCTTCGCCGATCTTAAACCTTGCCGCGCGGACCGCTGGGGACGCCGATTCCGCGGCCGTGGTGGCATCGGGATCGGGTTGGCCGGACGTCTCTGTCGGCCGGTGCAACTCGCTCGCGATCGCCGCGGGGGTCGGTGCGGCCGGGTTGAACGCTTCAGTGGCGGAAGTTCTATCGGGGAGATCGACGGTGCCGGGATGGCTGGATGCGGGTTCGAGGATGCTGTCGGGGTCGGCGTTTGCGATCAGCAGTCGCTCGACTTCGGCCTGTAGGTTGGCATCCCCTCCGCAGGCCTCGGCCAGGTACCCTGGCCGCTCTTCGGGTGAGATCTCGACGGCGGCGAGGAAGACGTCGCGGACGCGGTTCGGGTCGGCGGGCATGGCTTGACTTCCTGGTTCACCCTTCAATGCGGATTGCCCGCCGGTCGAGTCTCAACAAAATCTGAAATTATCTTCCCGATCCATCGGCGAGACGGGAAGTCAACCAGGCCCGAGCGTAAGTCCAGGTTCGGAACGCCGTTGCACGGGGAAGACCGAGGGTGTTTCCCGCTTCTTCGATGGAGAGACCGCCGAAGACCCGCAGTTTCGCGAGCTCGGCGGCCGACGGATCGATGGCCGCGAAACGGGTCAGCGCGTCGTCGAGGTCGATCCAGCGGTCGGGGTCGAAGCCGCCGGCCGGAAGCTGATCCGGGTCGAGGTTGGCCCGGGCCGCGCGGTCGCCGCGCTTTTCCGCGTGCTTCGCCCGGGCGTGGTCGACGAGGATCCGGCGCATGGCTTCGGCGGCGGCTGCAAAGAAGTGACCGCGGCCGTCGAACTGCTGATCCCCGACCAGCCGCAGGTAGGCTTCGTGAACGAGGGCGGTGGCGTCGAGGGTGTGCCCGGGGGCTTCGGCCGCCATGCGCGCGGCGGCGAGCTTGCGCAGCTCATCGTAGACGAGCGGTAGCAATTGCGCGGCGGCCTGGCGGTCGCCGGCCTTGGCGGCCTCGAGGAGGCGGGTGAGTTCAGGCATGAGGCCGAGTCTATCAGCGCCCGGGGGTCGAAGCACACGGAATTGAAAGCCATGGGGAGATGTGGGAAGGGAGCGGCGTGCAACGGCTTGGTCGGGCACGCTATTCCGGCAGCGGCGTGGCGTCCCAGACCCGGATGGACCGATCCGCCGATGCGCCGATCAATCGGCGGCCGCCCGCGACGAACCGGACAGCGGAGACCCTCGGGTCGCCGCTCAGCTTGAGGATCTCCTGGCCGGTGGCGAGGTCCCAGATCCGGATCGTCCGGTCCCCGCTCACGGTAGCCAGGCGCGCGCCGTCCGGGCTGAAGACCGCGTCCCCAACTGCGGATGTGTGACCCTTGAGCGACCGGATCTCGTGGGCGTCTTCGGCGTCCAGGATCCGGACCTCACCGGTCAGCAATTGACCGAAAAGTCCCCCGATGGCCAGGCGCTTTCCGTCCGCGCTGAACCGGGCGACCTTGATCAAGACGCCGGTCAACGTGTCGCCGCGATCTCGCGTCCGGTCGCAATGTCCCAGATCTTGAGCACCCCGCCGTCATCAGCTCCGAGCAGCCGCGAGCCGTCCGGACTGAACGCCAAGATCCAGCCGCCGCCTCGCCTTCGAGCTTCCCCGATCGTGCGGAATAGGGCGCCTGTCCGGGCATCCCGAACCGGATCGTGCCGTCCTGGCCCGCTGTCGCGCGCACCATCTCTCACCGGGACTGATCGCGATGCAGATAATGTTAAGTGGCCTTGGTTTCGGCGTCGACCGGGAACGTGCGGACGACCTTGCCCGTCGCGACATCCACCACGTGGATGGTCTTGCCGGAGTCTGCGATGTACAGGCGTTTCCTGTCGGCTGTCCAGGCCGGCGCTGACCATGGGCTGCGGGAGCTCGATCGGGCCGCAGCGCGGTTCGCCCGTCGCGGTGTCCCAGAGCCGGAGGGGCCTTCGCTCGCCCGAAGTACGAGATCGGTCAGGAGCGTCTGGCCGTCGGGGCTCGAGGTCGGGGAATTCCCTGGCCGAGGCCCCGTCTTTGGTGATGGAGATGGCATCCCGCGGTGCGGTCATGTCCCAGAGGCGCAAGGTGCCGTCGGCGCCCCCCGTGGCCAGGCGCGTGCCGTCCGGAGCCGAAGGCAATAGTCTCGACCGGTCCGGAGTGCCCTTTGAAGGTCTGGACCTTCTGACCCGTCGCGGTGTCCCACACCTCCACAATCCCCTAGAAACCTCCTGCCGCCAGGCGTTTGCCGTCGGGGCTGAAGGCCAGGCATGCGCAGGCCGGGGAGTCGGACGGCCAGGTGGCCAGCATCTCGCGGCTGGCCACGTCCCAGATGCGAACCCCCTTGATATCCGCAGGTGGCCAGACGTTTGCCGTCCGGGCTGAAGGCTGCGTCACAGACGACGTGACCTTCGGCGTATTTGCAAGAGAAGACCTCGTGGCCCGTAGCCGCATCCCACACCTTGACGAGAGCTCCTCCCGTGAGTCGGCGGCCAGGAGTTTGCCGTCCGGGCTGAAGGACGGTGCCGTACCATCCCGTAGGGGAGCCGATCGATGGTCACGACGGCCCGGCGCTTTACCAGGTCCCAGATCCAGATCGAACGCGGCGAATCCTTGGTCGGATCGTCGTCAGCGGGGCTGATACATGCAGACCAGTCGTTTGCCGTCGGGACTGAAATCCACATTCGCGGGCGACCGCTCCCGCGGGCCCTTGCAGCGAGACGAGGCCGCCCGTGGCCAGTTCCCATACCAGGACCGTGTGATTCAAACAAGTCGCGGCGAGATGGGTGCCGTCGGGGCTCAAGGCCGCTCTTTCCACTTTGACGGCGCGGCCGCCGAGCGGGAAGCGAAGTTGCTGGCCCGTAGCCGCATCCCAGAGCTTCAAATCGCCGGAGCCTCGGGTCCGAGTACTTCTGTCGTGGGCGGCTCGCACCCGGAAGTGACCAGCCGCTTGCCGTCGGGGGTGAAGACGACGGCCGTAACCCCGCCGGGATGCGCCTTCACGGTCAGCAGATCGCGCTGAAAGAGGCGGCGAAGGTAATGCCATTCGAAGCCGCGGAGATCGGTCTCGCCGGGCCGGGGCCGGTGTTTCTCCAGCAACTCGTGGGCCCGGCTCAGGTTGTTCTCATCCCAGGCGACGCGGGCCAGGTTCACGTCGGCGACGTAACTGGCCCGTCGCAGGGTGTCGTTCACGGCCGCCAGCTTGTCGCGCCGCTCTTCGGCCTGCGCCCGGGCGTCGTCGGCCTCGCGCTTGCGGCTCTCGGCCTCACGCTTTCGGCTCTCGGCCACCCTCTCGGCCACGGTGGCGCGGACGGCTTGCCAGGCGCTGGCGACCGCGCCTGAGACCAGCAGCACCAGGAATGCGCTCGCCACCCGCAGCGGCGTGCGGTACTTGCGCGCCGCCTTGCTCAATCGGTAGCCCGCGCTCGGCGGGCACGCCTCCACGGGCTCGTCGGCGAGGTATCTCTGGATGTCCCGCGCCAGGCCGCTGGCGGTTTCGTACCGCCGCTTGCGGTCCTTCTCCAGGCACTTCATCACGATCCAGTCGAGCTCGCCGCGGACAATTCCCGATAGCCGGCCCGGATCCGTGTTCCGCGCCGCCGCGATCCTGGGCAGGTTGTTCGAGCTGGAGAGCCGCACGCTCGGCCGCGGCGCTTCCGCTTCCTTGATCAGCCGCACCATCTCGGCCAGCCCTGCTTCGCGCAGCCGTTTCTGCTCCAGGGGCGTCGTCCCTGTGAGCAGTTCATAGAGCAGGACGCCCAGCGAGTAGATGTCGCTGCGCGTGTCCACGCCGAAGGCATTCATCTCGGCCTGCTCGGGGCTCATGTACTCAAAGGTGCCGACAAAGGCGCCGAACTGCGTGAACATTGTCTTTTCCGTCAGCCGCTGCTCGACCGCCTTGGCCACGCCGAAGTCGATCACCTTGGGCACCGGTTGATCGTCGTACATGGTCACCAGGACGTTGGACGGCTTGACGTCGCGGTGGATGATTCCCTTCTGATGCGCGTGCTGGATCGCCTGGCACACGGGCACGAACAGTTCGAGCCGCTCTCGCGGGTTCAGCTTGCCGTCGTCGCAAAACTGGGTGATGGGGACGCCGTGGACCAGCTCCATCACGAAATAAGGCCGGCCGCTCTGGGTCGTGCCGACGTCGAGGACGCGGGCGATGTTCTGGTGGTCCATCATGGCGAGGGCCTGCCGCTCGGCCTCGAAGCGGGCGACGACCTGGCGGGTGTCCATCCCCGGCTTGATGATCTTAGCGCGACGCGGCGGCGAACCGGCTCGAGCTGCTCGGCCATGAAGACGGCGCCCATTCCCCCCTCGCCGATCTGCTGGAGGAGCTTGTAGGGGCCGACGATTGTGCCGAGGCTCTCCCCGGTGGACTGGTCGATGGTTGCCGAAGGAGGGGCCGCCGCGGGACGGTCGAGCAGGCTGTCGGGGCCGTCGCCGGCGGCGAGCAGCGCTTCGATGTGGGCGATCCGGGCCTCGTCACTGCCGCACGCATCCCGGACGTAGTCGCGGCGGCGGTCCGGGTCCGGAACCTGCCGGGCAGCGTGGAAAATCGCTTCGTTGTCGGGTGGTGATGCGGTCATGGGAGCCTCCGCGGCGGGCCGCGTGGCCCGTCCAGAATACAATGCGAGAAACCGGGGCCGAACCCGTAAACTGAGTGAGCGGGCGAATGGTCAGCCTTATTTCTTGTCCGGTTTTTCCTTCGATTGGGCGTTGATCAGTTCCTCGGCCTCGCGGCGAAGGAGCTCGAATTCCACGAAATCAGCCGGTGCCATCTCGGGCCATTCGACTCCCGGGAGTTGATCGGGGTTTGCCCGGCCGGCAAGCTTCTCGGCCTGCTGCAGGGATCCGCGCGTCCGCCGCATGACCCAGGCGGGAATGGGCCATCGCCAGGACGAGCCCAGTTGAGAGCTTTTGCGCTCCCGCGCCAGTTCCCCTCGTTCGACTCAAGGGCGCGCTCGATCGCCCGTTCGAATTCCCCATTCCGGTAGTGGGCGAGGCTCAGGACGTGAAGGTTCCAGGGAGCCCGGCCAGCCTGAACGGTCTTCTTGGCCCGCTCGACGATCTGCTGCGTGCGGACAACCGGGCGAGGGCTGGCCGCCCAGGCGCGCGCCAAGATGTACCCCCAAGCCGGGGAGTCGCCGACGCGATCCGCCCATCCGTTGCAAAACTGCTCATAGCCGGGGCGGTCGCCCAGCAAGAGCAACAGGCAGCCATAGCCGAAGAGGTCATCGGCCTCGGGAAGGAGTTTGGCCGGGTCGACGCTTGATAACAAGAATCGTTCACGCGGGCATAGTCCGCCGCGGCGCGTTTCCAGTCGCGCTCGAAGACATGGAGGCGAGCCCGCATGATCCAAGGGAGGCGGTCATCCGGTTGCTGGGCCGTCAATCGCGTGAAAACCTCGTCCGAGCGGATGGCTTCATACCACGGCCCGGGCCATTGCGCGGCGCCGAACCGCTTCAGTGCCGCTGCGTAGACACTCGCTGAGCGATCCCATTGCTTCGCCTGAGCAAGGGCGGAAGCGAGTCCGAAATGCGCCGCGGTGAAATCCGGCTTGCGGCGGATGACTTCTTCGAAGGCGGCAATGGCCTCGTCCAGGTCCCCTTGGCTTTCAGAGGCGATGCCGAGTCGGTAGTGAATCCCCTGCGCTGTTCTTGGGGTCCACTGCACGGCCGTTCGTACACTGGCGATGTGCCTTCTCGCCGACTTCCAGTGGGCCATGCCAGAGGCCACTGGGCCGATGGCTCCCTTTCTGCTCGTCCACTCGGCGATGGCCTCGTCCACACGGCCTTTCAGCCGCAGGGAGTTGCCGAGGCCGATGTGGGCACTGGCATACTTGGGGGTCGAGCTCGATGGCCTTCTGGTACGCGACGATGGCCTCGTCCACACGGCCCTCTCTCCAGCAGGGCGATCCCGAGGTTGTTGTGGGCAACGGCATACTTGGGGTCGAGCTCGATGGCCTTCCGGTACTCGGCGATGGCCTCATCCACTTGGCCCTGCCGCCGGAGGGCGCTGCCGAGGTTGATGTGGGCGTAGACATTCTTGGGGTCGAGCTCGATGAGCCTTGCTGGTACTCGGCGATGGCCTCGTCCACACGGCCTTTTTCATGCAGGGCGAGGCCGAGATTGTTGTACAGCGGCGCTGGTTGCCGGACGCAACGCCAGCGCCGCTCGGTAGTAACCGATCGCCTCCTCCCATCGCTTGGCATCGATGTAATGCCAAACCCAAATCAGAATTCAACCAGAAATCGCTCGGATAACGCCGCTGCGCCGCCGTCAACAACGGCATCGCGTCCGCGTCACGCTGCACCAAATAGCATCCCCAATGCAGATAGGATTTGCGGCGACAGTTCGCTGACCTTCGCCTCGCGGGCCAGACGTTCCAGGGCCGTGCGGTCGTTCCACACCGCCGCATCCCGAAAACGATTGCGCCACGGGTCCGGGTCCGCCGCCCGCGCCACCGCCAACAACCAGGCCCGTCGCGCTGGTTCTTCTTTGCCCACCCGCACGGCCCAATCGTCCACGGCCGCCACCAACTGCTCCCGCACCGCCCTTGATCGAATCCGATCCGCCACGACCTCCGCCGCCTCCGTCTCCTCTCCGATACCCGCTTCCCGAAACGCCGCCGCGTACTCCCGAGCCGCCGAGGCAGTGTCGAAATCGGCTGTCCGCCACGCCGACGCTTTCAGCCGCGCCGCCTCCAGCCGGTCGACCAGCGCCAGATCGGCCTCCGCTTGCTCCACCTGACGCCGCAAATCCGTCCGCACCCGAGGGCCCCAGCCTCTGCCGCACCTGCTCGAGCACCGCCTGGGCCTCGCCCCATCGCGCCCGCTGACGCAAATCCGTCACCTTGTCGAGCGCCGCCGTCACCGCCTCACGCAACTCCGCCTCCCGCGCCGACCGATCCCGCACCACCCAGCCGGCGCCGCTGCCCAGAAGCACGAGGAAGAACAGCGAGAGCGCGGCCACCGCCAGCCCGCCCTTGTTTCGCCTGGCGAACTTGCGCAGCCGATACCCGGCCGACGGCGGGCACGCCTGCACCGGCTCATCGGCCAGGTAGCGCTCTACGTCCATCGCGAAGGCGTTGGCGGTCTCGTAGCGGCGGTTGCGGTCCTTCTCCAGCGCCTTCATCACGATCCAATCCAGTTCGCCACGCACCAGCTTGGTCAGCTTCGCCGGCTCCGTCCCGCGGTTGGCGGCGAGCGTCGGCAAGCCCTCGGCCGTGCTCAGCTTCGTGCTCGGTTTCGTTGGCTCCTGCTCGCGGATCACGCGGAGCATCTCCAGGATGCCGGCCTGGGTCAGCTCCTTGCGGCAAAACGGCGGGCTGCCGGTCAGCAACTCGTACAGCAGCACGCCCAGCGAGTAGATGTCGCTGCGCGTGTCGATATCGAGCTGGTTGACCTCGGCCTGCTCGGGCGACATGTATTCCAGCGTGCCGACGATCGCCCCGAAGCCGGTGACCAGCGTCTTGTCGGTCAACTGTTGCCCGGCCGCCTTGGCCACGCCGAAGTCGATGATCTTGGGCACCGGCTTGCCGTCATAGAGGGCGACCAGCACGTTGGAGGGTTTCAAGTCGCGGTGGATGATGCCCTTCTGATGCGCGTGCTGCACGGCCTGGCAGACCGGGATGAACAGTTCCAGCCGCTGCCGGGGCGTAAGGTGGTGCTCGTCGCAGTAGCGGGTGATGGGGACACCCTTGACGAGATCCATGACGAAGTAGGGCCGGCCAGCGCTGCGTGGTGCCGCCGTCGAGCACGCGGGCGATGTTGGCGTGGTCCATCAGGGCCAGCGCCTGCCGCTCGGCCTCGAAGCGGGCGATGACCTGGCGGGAGTCCATGCCGGCCTTGATCAACTTGACGGCGACCAGGCGCTTGACCGGCTCGGTCTGCTGGGCCATCCAGACGCTGCCCATGCCGCCCTCGCCGATCTGCTCGATGAGCTTGTACGGGCCGATCACCGTGCCGGGGCTCTCCGTGGCAGGCTGGTCGATGGTCGCCATGGGAGTGGCCGCCGCCGGACGGTCGAGCAGGCTGTCGGGGCTTTCGGCGGCCGCCAGCAGCGCCTCGAGGTGGGCGATCCGCGCCTCGTCTGCCGCCGCACGCATCCCGGACGTACTCATGCCGACGGTCCGGGTCTGGGATGTCGCGGGCGGCGTGGAAGATTGCCTCGTTGTCGGGTGGTGATGCGGTCATGGGAGCCTCCGCGGCGGGCCGCGAGGCCCGTCCAGAATACAATGCGAGAAACCGGGGGCGGACCCGTAACTGCGTCGCACCAGGCCCTGGCGACCGGTTATACTCCGGCGGAGAATGGGCCGCTACCGGAAGCCGACGCCCGTCACCCCGCCACCAGAGGCTCAGGTTACATCAACTGGTGGGCTCACCCTGCGCTCGTCACCCAATCTCATGCCGTCAAATCCTGGAACTTGCGACCTCGGACTTGGTCAATCTGGGCGGACTCATCGTGCTGGCCAGGAAGTCGCGATCGCCGCTGTAGACGATCAAGAGCGGCTGGTTCAGCACCTTGGTCGGCTTGAACGTCAGCGTGGCCGCGCCGCCGCTCAACTCCGCGGTGCCGAGCTTTGTCACCTTGACCTTCTTCCCTTGCTTCTTGACGAACTCGAAAGTCACAGTGCCCGTCGGCACGCCCCCGCCGGGGGCCACTGGCTGGATCGCCGCCGTGGGTCGACCCCCTTCAGCACCTTCTTTCGCGTGAGGACCGCGTGCGGCTGCAGGACGATCGTCGCCGCGGCCGGCGCGATCACGAAGGTGGTGGGCTTCGACTGGGCCGCGGCGTAATCGGCGCTGCCGGGAAGCGGGCCACGACGGTGTAGGTCCCGGCGGCGGAAGGTGCCGTGGAGCCCAGATTCGTGCCCGAGGTGCCCGATCCGGCGTAATAGGTCAGGGTCGGCGTGACGCCTTCCAGGTTCGGGGTCGCCGTGCCGCCGACGCCTGTCACCGTGGCCGTGGCCGCGATCGGATGCGCCGGTGTAGGTCCCGCCCGGGTGCGACGGTCACTAACGGCGTGGCCGGGGTGATGGTCAGCGAGCTGCCGGTGAAGTGGATCGTGTAGTTGCTGTTGGCCGTGAGAGTTCCCTGGCCGATCGCGTAGGGACTGCCCGCGACCGTCTCGCCGGCCGCGCGCGCGAGATGTCCGGTGAGCACCGTCGCGGCGGTGTCCGAGAACTGGAAGCCGCTGGCGGTGTAGGCCAGCGTCGGGTCGGCTGAGCCGAAGACCTTGGTCTCGGGCTCCGCCGTGACGGTGAGCGTCGCCGGGGTGATGGTCAGCGTGCTGCCGGTGAAGGTGATCGTGTAGTTGCTGTTGGCCGCGAGCGTGCCCTGGGTGATCGCATAGGGGCCGCCGGATACCGTCTCGCCGGGTGTCCGCGCAGAGTGGCCCGTCAGCGCCGTCGCGGCGGTGTCGTCGATCGTCACGCCGTCGACGGTGGTGTCGACGAATCCGGTCGCGGTGTCGGTCAGGGTGGGATCGGCGGTGCCGTAGACCTTGGTCTGGGGATTGGCGGTGACGGTCAAGGTCGCCGGGGTGATGGTCAGCGTGCTGCCGGTGAAGTCATCGTGTAGTTGCTGTCGGCCGCGAGCGTGCCCTGGGTGATCGCGTATCGCCACCGTACTCTCGCCGAGCGTGTCCGCTGCAGGCTGGCCCGTCAGCGCCGTCGCGGCGGTGTCGTCGATCGCCACGCCGTCCACGGTGGTGTCGACAGCCCGTCGCGTGTCGGTCAAGGTGGGGTCGGCCGTGCCGTAGACCTTGGTCTGGGGATTGGCGGTGACGGTCAAGGTCGCCGGGGTGATGGTCAGCGTGCTGCCGGTGAAGCTGATCGTGTAGTTGCTGTCGGCGCGAGCGTCCCCTGGCTGATGGCGTAGGGACCGCCGGCTACCGTCTCGCCGAGGCCGGCCAGTGCCCGTCAGCCGAGGCGGCGGTGTCGTCGATCGTCACGCCGTCCACCGTGGTGTCGACAAGCCGGTCGCGGTGTCGGTCAAGGTGGGATCGTCCGTGCCGTAGACCTTGGTCTGGGGATTGGCGGTGACGGTCAAGGTCGCCGGGGTGATCGTCAGCGTGCTGCCGGTGAAGCCGATCGTGTAGTTGCTGTCGGCCGCGAGCGTCCCCTGGGTGATCGCATAGGGGCCGCCGGCTCGCCGTCTCGCCGGATGGTCCGCGCCAGATGGCCCGTCAGCACCGTCGCGGCGGTGTCGTCGATCGTCACGCCGTCCACCGTGGTGTCGACGAAGCCGGTCGCGGTGTCGGTCAAGGTGGGATCGTCGGTGCCGTAGACCTTGGTCTGGGGATTGGCGGTGACGGTCAAGGTCGCCGGGGTGATGGTCAGCGTGCTGCCGGTGAAGGCGATCGTGTAGTTGCTGTCGGCCGCGAGCGTCCCCTGGGTGATCGCGTAGCGCCGACCTGCTCGCCGGCCAGTCTCGCCCGACTGTCCGCGCGAGATGGCCCGTCAGGACCGTGGCGGCGGTGTCGTCGATCGTCACCCCGTCCACCGTGGTGTCGACAAAGCCGGTTGCGCGTGTCGGTCAAGGCGGGGTCGGCGGTGCCGTAGACCTTGGTCTGGGGATTGGCGGTGACGGTCAAGGTCGCCGGGGTGATCGTCAGCGTGCTGCCGGTGAAGCTGATCGTGTAGTTGCTGTCGGCCGCGAGCGTCCCCTGGGTGATGGCGTAGCCGCCGACCTGCTCGCCGGCCAGCGTGCCCGCCTGCCCGGGCCAGGTGACCCGGTCAGCACCGTGGCGGCGGTGTCGTCGATCGCCACGCCGTCGACCGTCGTATCGACCAGGCCGGTCGCGCTGTCGGTCAAGGCTGGGGTCGGCGGTGCCGTAGACCTTGGTCTGGGGATTGGCGGTGACGGTCAAGCGGCGCCGGGGTGATGGTCAGCGTGCTGCCGGTGAAGGTCGATCGTGTAGTTGCTGTCGGCCGCGAGCGTCCCCTGGGTGATCGCATAGCCGCCGACCTGCTCGCCGGCCAGCGTGCCCGACTGGGCCCGGGCGAGGGCACCGGTCAGCGACCGTCGCGGCGGTGTCGTCGATCGTCACGCCGTCGACCGTCGTGTCGACCAGCCCGGTCGGCTGTCGGTCAAGGTGGGGTCGGCGGTGCCGTAGACCTTGGTCTGGGGATTGGCGGTGACGGTCAAGGTCGCCGGGGTGATCGGTCAGCGTGCTGCCGGTGAAAGCTGATCGTGTAGTTGCTGTCGGCCGCGAGCGTCCCCTGGGTGATCGCGTAGCCGCCGGCTTGCTCGCCGGCCAGGGTGCCCGCCTGCGCCCGGGCCAGGCCCCGGTCAGGACCGACGCGGCGGTGTCGTGAGAACTGGAAGCCGCTGGCGGTGTAGGCCAGCGCCGGGTCGGCGGTGCCGTAGACCTTGGTCTCGGGGTCCGCCGTGATGGTGAGCGTCGCCGGGGTGACCGTCAGCGTGCTGGTGGTGCTGGCGGAGGCGAAGGTCCCGTCGCTGGTGTAGGCATAGGTGATCGTGTCGGGCGAACTGGCCACGGTGAGGCCGTCGGCATTGAAGGTGGTGGAGAAGGCGCCGCCGGAGCCGATGGTGGCCGACTGCTCGACGCCGTCCAAGCGTCACGGCGACGGTCTCGCCCACCGGGGCCTGCGAGCCGTCGGCCAGCGTACCGGAAATGGTCACGCTGGAGGTGCCGTAGGTGATGCTCTGGTTGCTGATTCCCGAGAAGGTCAGCGTGGTGAGTGTGGAACCCTGGGTCTGGAAGGCGCCGATGTCGGGATTGGGCGAGTCGAGCGGCTCGCCGCGCTGGTCGGTGGTGATCGGGTGGTGGTGCCCGGGTAGTCGGCGATCACGCCCGCGCCGATGGCTGGGCTGCCGGGGAGCAGGGCCATGGTCTGGGTCGGCCCGCCGTTGTTGCCCAGCGGGGCCAGGTCCAGGTCGGTGAGGCTGGTCAAGACGATGTTGCCGTCGACCCCATTGACCAGCCCCCCCGAGCCGCCCGTGCCGATCAGGTTGTTGCTGCCCGAGACGTGCGACACCGGCGATGTCGCTGGCGCCGAAGGAATTGGTGTTGCCGGCGACGATGGTGTCGGTCAGGGTGGCCGGGCCGGACGGCAGTTGTACAGCCGCCGCCGGTGTGCTAGGTGAGCGATGAGTTGCCGCCGGAATCGTACACGCCGCCGCCGACTCGGCGGAGTTGCCGCTGATGGTGCAGTCGGTCAGGGTGGCCGTGCCGCCGTAGTTGCACCCGTACCGCCGCCGTTGCGATTGCAGGAGTTGCCGCTCACGGTGCAGTCGGTCAGGGTGGCCGTGCCGATCAGTTAAATTCGCCAGGCCGCCGTGCGGGGCCGGCCGTGAGTTGCCGCTGAGGGTGCAGTCGGTCAGCGTCGGCCGTGCCGCCGTAATTCGATCAGCAGCCGCCGGCCGATCCGCCGACGGAGGAGTTGCCGCTGAAGGTGCAGTCGGTCAGACGTCGGTGCCCGTTGCCGTAGCTTGCCGTAGTAGTTCGGCGACGTTGGCCATTGACACGGCGTGCACCGTTGCTGAGGGCGCCGTGCGGGTCGCTGGCGGTAGTTGCCGCTAAGGTGCAGTCGGTGAGCGTCGCCGTGCCGCTAAATTCGCCAGACCGCCGCCGGAGCATGCCCTGACGTAGGTCGAGCCGCCGGAGATGGTCAGGCCGGAGATCGAGGCGGTCACACCAGCGTCGACCTGAAAGACGCGGCTGCTCCCGCCGCCGCTGATGGTCACCCCCGCGGCCGGCCCGGTGATCGTCTGCGTCCCGCCGGTGTCTTCCAGCTCGAGCTGGCCGCCGGAGAGCGTGATCGTCTGGGGCGTGCTGAAGACGGTCGGATCGAAGACGATCGTGTTCGCCTGGTCATCGGCGTTGGCCTGGTTGATGCAGTACCGCAGGTCGCCCGAGTCGCCGGAACCGATCCCCGCATCCCCCAAGCTGTTGACGGTGAAGGTGGTGAGTGTCGCGGGTTGACCGTCAGCGTGCTGGTGGTGCTGGCGGGGGCGAAGGTCCCGTCGCTGGTATACACGTAGGTGATCGTGTAGGGCGAATTGGCCACGGTGAGGCCGGTGGTGTCGAAGGTGGTGGAGAAGGCGCCGCCGGAGCCGATGGTGGCCGACTGCTCGACGCCGTCGAGCGTCACGGCGACGGTCTCGCCCACCGGGGCCTGCGAGCCGTCGGCCAGCGTACCGGAAATGGTCACGCTGGGGGTGCCGTAGGTGATGCTCTGGTTGCTAATCCCGAGAAGGTCAGCGCGAGGAGTGTGGACCCCTGGGTCTGGAAGGCGCCGATGTCGGGATTGGGCGAGTCGAGCGGAAGGCCGCGCTGGTCGGTGGTGATCGGAGTGGTGGTGCCCGGGTAGTCGGCGATCACACCCGCGCCGATGGCCGGGCTGCCGGCGAGCAGGGCCATGGTCTGGGTCGGCCCGCCGTAGTTGCCCAGCGGGGCCAGGCCCAGGTCGGTGAGGCTGGTCAAGACGATGTTGCCGTCGACCCCATTGGTCAGCCCCCCCGAGCCGCCCGTGCCGATCAGGTTGTTGCTGCCCGAGACGTTGATCACCGCCGATGTCGCTGGCGCCGGAGCGGATCGGTGTTGCCGGCGACGATCGTGTCGGTCAGGGTGGCCGTGCCGGTAGATGTCCGCCAGGCCGCCGTAGGCGGCGGAGTTGCCGCTGATGGTGCAGCCGGTCAGGATGGCGTGGCCGGCATAATTGTCCAGGCCGCCGCCGACGGCGGCAGAGTTGCCGCTGACGGTGCAGTCGGTCAGCGTCGCCGTGCCGTGTCGTCATTGTACACGCCGCCGCCGTGCATGGCGGAGTTGCCGCTGACGGTGCAGTCGGTCAGAGTCAGGTCGGCCGTGCCGTAGTTCGCACAGTCCGCCGCCGCTGGTAGCGAGGCGGCCGGAGTTGCCGCTGAGGGTGCAGTCGGTGAGCGTCGCCGTGCCGTCATAATTCGATCATGCCGCCGCCGCCGGCCTCGGCGGAGTTGCCGCTGACGGTGCAGTCGGTCAGGGTCAGGTTGGCCGTGCCGGACTAATTGAGCCACGCCGCCGCCGCTGCTTGGCGTAGTTGCCGCTCAAGGTGCAGTCGGTGAGCGTCGCCGTGCCGTCGTTCCCCAGACCGCCGCCGCCGCCGTCCTGGCCGATGTTGCCGCTGACGGTGCAGTCGGTCATGGTCAGGTTGGCCGTGCCGATTGAACACGCCGCCGCCGTATGCCGGCGGCGTTGCCGCTGATGGTGCAGTCGGTGAGCGTCGCCGTGCCGTAGTTCGCCAGACCGCCGCCAGCGCCGGGCTACCGGATCGTGCCGCCGGAGATGGTCAGGCCGGAGATCGAGGCGGTCACACCACCGTCGACCTGAAAGACGCGGCTGTTCCCGCCGCCGCTGATGGTCACCCCCGCGGCCGGCCCGGTGATCGTCTGCGTTCCCCCGGTGTCTTTCAGCTCGAGCTGGCTGCCGGTGAGCGTGATCGTCTGGGGCGTGCTGAAGACGGTCGGATCGAAGACGATCGTGTTCGCCTGGTCATCGGCGTTGGCCTGGTTGATGCAGTACCGCAGGTCGCCCGCGTCGCCGGAACCGCTCCCCGCATCCCCCAGGCTGTTGACGGTGAAGGTGGTGAGCGTCGCGGGTTGACCGTCAGCTCGCTGGTGGCACCGGCGGAGGCGAAGGTGCCGTCGCTCGGTATACACTAGTTGATCGTGTAGGGCGAATTGGCCACGGTGAGGCTGGTGGTGTCGAAGGTCGTGGAGAAGGCGCCGCCGGAGCCGATGCGTGGCCGACTGCTCGACGCCGTCGAGGGTGACGGCGACGGTCTCGCCCACCGGGGCCTGCGAGCCGTCGGCCAGCGTACCGGAAATGGTCACGCTCGGGGTGCCGTAGGTGATGACTCTGGTTGCTGATTCCGAGAAGGTCAGCGCGAGTGAGCGTGGGATCCCTGGGTCTGGAAGGCGCCGATGTCGGGATTGGGGGTGTCGAGCGGGCTCGCCGCGCTGGTCGGTGGTGATCGGGTGGTGGTGCCCGGGTAGTCGGCGATCACACCCGCGCCGAGGGCGGGGCTGCCGGGGAGCAGGGCCATGGTCTGGGTCGGCCCGCCAAAGTTGCCGAGCGGGGCCAGGCCCAGGCCGGTGAGGCTGGTCAAGACGATGTTGCCGTCGACCCCATTGGTCAGCCCGCCCGAGCCGCCGGTGCCGATCAGGTTATAGCTGCCCGAGACGTTGTTGCGACCGCCGATGTCGCCGCCGATCGTGTTGCCGGCGACGATGGTGTCGGTCAGGGTGGCCGTGCCGCGGTTGTACTCGGCTGCCGCCCGAGTTGCCGCTGAAGGTGCAGGCGGTAAGAGTGGCCGTGCCGGGATTGTACATGCCGCCGCCAGCGATCCGGCAGCCGGCGTCGTTGCCGCTGACGGTGCAGTCGGTCAGGGTGGCCTTGCCGGAATTGAACAGCCGCCGCCGTTGCCGTAAGTAATAATTGTAAGTCGTGCTGTAGGCGCCTGGTACTCCCCGTCTGATGTCAGTGAAGGCGGTGTTGCCGCTGACGGTGCAGTCGGTCAGGGTCAGGTTGGCCGAGTAGCCATTGAACACGCCGCCGCCCTGGTCGGTAACGTCATGCTGGCCGTATCGCCGTAGTTGACTGATCCGCTGACGTAGTTGCCGCTTATGGTGCAGTCGGTGAGCGTCGCCGTGCCGTAGTTCAGCCAGACCGCCGCCCGTGCCAACCCCGTAGCCGCCGGAGATGGTCAGGCCGGAGATCGAGGCGGTCACACCGTCGTCGACCTGAAAGACGCGGCTGTGGCTGATCCCGCCGCCGCTGAAGGTCACCCCCGCGGCCGGCCCGGTGATCGTCTGCGTCCCGCCAGTGTCTGCTCAGCTCGAGCTGGCCGCCGCTGAGCGTGATCGTCTGGGGCGTGCCGAACATGGTCGAATCGAAGACGATCGTGTTCGCCTGGTCATCGGCGTTGGCCTGGTTGATGCAGTACCGCAGGTCGCCCGCGTCGCCGGAACCGCTCCCCGCATCGCCCAGGCTGTTGACGGTGAACGTGGCCAGCAGGGCGCGGCCCTCGAGGACCTCCAGGGCCGGGCGGCGGCGGAGGCGGTGATGGTGAACTGCGCGGGAGGCGAATGCGAACCGCTCTTCGAGTCTGCGACGGCTGGCCATGGATGTTTCCTCTCTCGAGTCGGGATGCCGTGTGATAAGGCCGATTCACCACGCCGGGGCTCTCCGCCGCGGCGAGCCGCAGGGCCCGTCCAGAACACAATGCGAGAAACCGGGACCGAACCCGTAATGTTTTTTCCTGGTCGGTCAGGGCCTGGTGGCCGCGACATGTAGTCGATCGCCGGCCGGAAGCCTGCGCCGGGCGTACTGCCCAGTCCTTTCTTCAGAATGAAGCCCTTCGGCCAGGCGGTCGAAGGGCTTCTCGAATCGACGAGCCGGCCTCAGCCGGCGGCGATGTCGTCGAGCCAGAACTACCTCGAGCGATCTCGCGCGGGATCGCCGCCGCCGTTGCCGCCCTGGTCCCCGGCCGGCTGGATCACGCCGAAGAGGCCGTTGATGGACACGCCCGGCGCGTTGGGCCCCGCGGCAAAGAAGAGCTGGTTGGTCTTGCCGCCGTCGGCTTGCCGTCGCCGAATTCCAGGTCCCACAGGCCGGTGATGGCGATCGGGGTGCCGTCCGGCTGGTCGAGCTGTCCGAGGTAGGCGCCCGTGGTCGGGTTAAAAACGTTGATGTTGCCGGCACCCGCCACGTTGCCGATCAGCAGGTCGTGGCTATACGCGCCGAAGTTCGCCGGAGCCTGGACGATACCCCAGGGGTTTTCCAGCGGGCCGGAGTCGAAGGCGTTGGCGGCGAAATGGTTGGGCGTCAGCAGTTGGCCGTCGGTATTGAACACGTCCACCACGCCGCCATGCGTATTCGCGAGCGAGGCGAAGGTGACGTAGAGCTTGTCGCCCACGGCTTGCACCGACCAGGCGCCAAAGCTTGGCTCGATGCTCGACACGGTCGGATCGGTGAAGGAGCCGATGGCCTTGAAGTCGCCATTGAACATCTCCACGCGGTTCTGGGTGAAATCGGTCGCATACAGGACATTCTGCCCCTGGCTGTTCTTGGCGATCTCCAGCCCGGTGTAGGCGTCGCCTGAGGCGCCGTTGTCCACCATGACGATCGCATGCGTCGGATCGACCTTGGGGTTCCAGCCGCTGATGGTGCCGTCGATCGAATCGAAGATCAGGCGGGCCGGGCGGACTTGCCATGCTCCGAGATCACAAAGTTATTCGTCGGATTGTAGACGACGCCCGTGGGGTGGCCGCCGGGCCCGAGCCCGAGCGCCTGATCGATGGCCGGCGATGCCGACCCCGGGATGGTGATCGTATGCGGGAGCACGTGGCCGGAGCTGCTGTAGAACGTGGCCAGCCCGGTGGTGAACGTATTGGCCACAACGAAATCCCCGTTCGGCATGGAAGCCATGCCCCAGCCGTTCAAGTTGGTGTCGGTGAAGTGCGCAATGCCGGTCTGGTAGCCCACCAGATTGGTTTGCTGATAACCGCTGAGCAAGCAGCGGTCTTCCATCGCTTCCATCCTCGGGCGGAATCTGGCCCGTGGACGAGAGGACGTTTGTGTGCGCAGCGCCGCGGGCGCTGTGCGCTTCACGTTTCGCAGCCAGGAAGGGAACAACATGATGCTTCTCCTTTCGAGAGCTGGTCTGCGATACAATGAAATCACCATTGCCCGGGTGCGCAGACCGATCGCCGGAGCGGTGCCGGGCCGGCGGGGGCTTGCTTGGCGGTAAGGACCCCGCCGGCCGCTTTGCTTTGGGTGTAGTGACTTCGGTGATGAACAGCTTCGCTGCCTGCTTCGCCCGAGCACCGAATCAAGGGGCGAATGGTCACCGCGGCTCGGCAGGAGCCTCGCCCTCCCGGAACGCCGAGTCAACGGGCGAATGGTCAGCCTTATTTCTTGTCCGGTTTCTCCTTCGATTTGGGGTTGATGAGCTCCTCGGCCTCGCGGCGAAGGAGCTCGAATTCCACGAAATCGGCCGATGCCATGGCGGGCCATTCCACACCCGGTATTTGCTCGGGGCTCGCTCGGCCGGCCAGTTCGAGAGCGCGCTGCAGGGGCGTGCGCGCGTGCGCCACATGACCCAGGCGGGAACCCTTCGCATCGCGGGCCAGACGTTCCAGGGCCGTGCGGTCTTGCCATACGGCCGCATCCCGAAAACGATTGCGATCCGGGCCTTGTCTGAGCCGCATGCCTCGCGGACGTACTCGCGGCGGCGGTGCGGGTCGGGGATCGCGCGGGCGGCGTGGAAGATTGCCTCGTTGTGGGGTGGAGATGCGGTCATGGGAGACTCCGCGGCGGGCCGGTCAGGCCCGTCCAGAACATCATGCGAGAAACTGCGGGCGAACCCGTATCGCTAGTTCTTCTTCACCTTCGCCTCCAGCTCCGCGACCACCGTCTTGAAGTCCTCGCGTGCCCGGAGCGGATCGAGGTCTTTGTCCGTCTGCATTTGGCCGGCGTCCTTGTAGCCCTTGGCGAGGGCATCGCGGAGCATGGCCATCGCCTGGTCGGCGTAGAACGCTATCTCGGCCTGTCGTCTTGCGGCAGGGAGTTTGTCGTCTCTCTCGACAATCGGTATGCACTGGGCCAACATGCAAGCGGCCCCGTAGGCATCGACGGCTGGGTCCCAACCGAGATTATGCCCCTTCGTCGCGACGGCGAGCGCCCCGGGACGGTCCGCCTGGCCGGCGTATGTGCGCGAGAGCTCAAGCAGGTTGTTCCGATAAAACTGTCGGTAGTCCGAGCGTTTGGGATTGCCCTGGAGCGCGGCCTCGTGGTGGGGGACCGCCTCGTCGAGGAATCGGCGGGCGGCGGCGAAGTCGCGACGCCTGCCGGCCAGGTTCGCCAGGTTGAACAGTGTGCCGGCGACCGCGTTGCGGTAATCGATGACCTCGGGGAACTCGGCGGCGAGCCGCTTCTGAATGGCCAGGGCCTCGGCCTGGGCCGCCTCTGCGTCGGAAAGCAGCCCCTTGTCCCGGAGCAGAAGGCCCACGTTGTTGTGCCCGGCCGCCAGCTCCTCGCGGAACTGGGGTCGACCTGGGAACACGGCAACGAGGTGTTTGTGGATCGGCAGCGCCTCGCCATAGATCGCCTCCGCTTCCTTGAGCAGCCCCTTGTCGCGGATCAGGTTGCCCAGGTTGAAGAGGTAGCTCGCCAGTTCCAGACGAAACTCGGGCCGGTCGGGGAAGCTGGCGACAGCCTGCTTCTGGGCGGCGACGGCATCGCGAAAGGCCGGTTCCGCTTTCTCAGGCCGCCTGGTGCTCTGGAATAACCAGCCAAGATTGTTGTGGCTCATCGCCAGGGCGCGGCGGAGAATGGGCCGGCCGGGGAAAGCGGCGGCAAGCCGCTGACGAATCGCCAGGGCCTCGGCGTGGGCCGACTCCGCTTCGTTCAACCGTGCGGTGTCGAGGACGAGCAGGTTGCCCAGGTTGTTAAAAGTGCCGGCCAACGCCTGCCCGAACTCGGGCTGGCCGGGGACCTCGGCCGCGAGCTTCTTCAGGATGGCCAGGGCCTCGAGGTAGGCCGACTCCGCCTCCTTCAGCCGCCCGAAGCCGTGGTTGAGCAGGTTCCCAAGCGCACTGTGGGTGAGGGCCAGTTCCTGCCGGTACTCGGTCCTTGTGGGGAACGCGTCGGCGAGTTGCTGTAGAAGCGACACGGCCCGGCGATAAGCGTTCTGACTATCCCGGGACCGGCCCAGAATGTCGTTCATGCGCCCCATCCGATAGTAGGCTCGCGCCTGCCGGGTCCGTTCCTGTTCGGTGGTACCCCCGTCCTGGCTGACCTCGGCGTAGTACTGGATCATCTTGTCCAGGAAGTCCTTTTGCTCCGGGCGCAGCTCCTTCTCGCGCATGAGTAGGTCGACGGACGCCTCGGACGTGACCGTCTCGATGGCCTGGCGGGCGCGCTCGCTCTGGAGGCGTTCCTGTTCACGGGCGGCTTGCAGCGCCTGGTTGCGCTGGGCCAGCTCGTTGCGTTGTTTTTCGACGACCTTGCGTTGCTGTTCCGCCCGAAACAGGCCATAGGTCGTGCCGACCACGCCGGCGACCAAGGAAAGCAAGATCAACAACCCTGCGAGCACCGGCCGCTTGTGCCGCCGCAGAAACTTCCGCAGCCGGTATGCCGCCGACGGTGGACACGCTTGCACCGTTTCATCGGCCAGGTAGCGCTCTACGTCCATCGCGAAGCCGTTGGCGGTCTCGTAGCGGCGGTTGCGGTCCTTCTCCAGGGCCTTCAACACGATCCAGTCGAGCTCGCCGCGCACCAGCTTCGTCAGCTTCGCCGGCTCCGTCCCGCGGTTGGCGGCGAGCGCCGGCAAGCCGTCTGCCGTGCTGAGTTTGGTGCTCGGTTTCGATGGCTCCTGCTCGCGGATCACGCGGAGCATCTCCAGCATGCCGGCCTGGGTCAACTCCTTGCGGGAAAACGGCGGGCCGCCGGTCAGCAGCTCGTACAGCAGCACGCCGAGCGAGTAGATGTCGCTGCGTGTGTCGATGTCGAGCTGATTGATCTCCGCCTGCTCAGGCGACATGTATTCCAGCGTGCCGACGATGGCCCCGAAGCCGGTGACGAGCGTCCTGTCGGTCAACTGTTGCCCGGCCGCCTTGGCCACGCCGAAGTCGATGATCTTGGGCACGGGCTTTCCGTCATAGAGGGCGACCAGCACGTTGGAGGGCTTCAAGTCGCGGTGGATGATGCCCTTTTGATGCGCGTGCTGGACCGCCTGGCAGAGCGGGATGAACAGCTCCAGCCGCTGGCGCGGCGTGAGGTGGTGGTCGTCGCAGTAGCGGGTGATGGGGACACCCTTGACGAGATCCATGACGAAGTATGGCCGGCCACCGCCGGTGGTGCCGCCGTCGAGCACGCGGGCGATGTTGGGGTGGTCCATGAGGGCCAGCGCCTGCCGTTCGGCCTCGAAGCGGGCGATGACCTGGCGGGAGTCCATGCCGGCCTTGATCAGCTTGACGGCGACGAGGCGCGTGACAGGCTTGGACTGCTGGGCCATCCAGACGCTGCCCATGCCGCCCTCGCCGATCTGCTCGATGAGCTTGAACGGGCCGATCACGCGTGCCGGGGCTCTCGGTGGCAGGCTGGTCGATGGTTGCCATGGGAAGGCACGCCGCCGGACGGTCGAGCAGGCTGTCGGGGCCTTCGGCGGCCGCCAGCAGTGCCTCGATGTGGGCGATCCGGGCCTCGTCGCCGCCGCACGCCTCGCGGACGTACTCGCGCCGGCGGTCCGGGTCGGGGATGTCGCGGGCGGCGTGGAAGATTGCCTCGTTGTCGGGTTGTGATGCGGTCATGGGGTCCTCCGGGGCGGGCCGCGGGGCCCGTCCAGAATAGTATGCGAGAAACCGCGGCCGAAGCCGTAACGTTTTTTCTCGTTCGGTCAGGGCCGGCGGCCGGACCGGCGGTCGATCGGCATGCGGAGCCCGGTTCGGGCTCCGTCCGATGGCGAGCGAGCCCTCCGCTACCGAAAGGTCACTGACGACGGGGCGAGTCGTACCAGATACCGTTAGAATGATATGCGTCTTCGGACCGGCTCCAGACGCCGCAAGCGGTGACCGCAGATGACAGCACACTCAGACGACGGCCAAAATGACGTCGGCGGTAACCAGTCAGAGAGCGTTCAAGGCGAGCCCCGCCCCGCTCGTGAGTTGCTGCCGCTCGTCTACGACGAGTTGCGGCGGCTCGCTGCACAACGGCTAGCGCGAGAGCGCCGGGGCAGACTCTCCAGGCAACCGCGCTCGTTCACGAAGCATACTTGCGATTGGTCGGTAGCCAGCCGGATCGGCCCTGGGATGGGCGCGGGCATTTCTTCGCGGCCGCGGCCGAGGCAATGCGGCGGATTCTCGTCGAGAACGCCCGCCGCCGACATCGGCTCAAGCGCGGGGGCAACCGCGCACGGGTCGACCTGCAAAAAGCAGAACCGACCGCTCCGGAGACCGACGACGACTTGCTGGCCCTCGACGAAGCACTAGATCGTCTGGCCAAACAAGACGCTATCAAGGCACAACTCGTTCAGCTCCGCGTCTTTGCTGGTTTGACCGTCGTCCAGGCCGCCGAGATTCTCGGCCTATCGAAATCAACGGCTGACCGCTACTGGGCTTACGCCCGGGCCTGGCTCCGCGTCGAGATAGCGGGCCGTGATGCGCCCACTGCTGACTGAAACCCACGTCCCCCAAAAAATCGGGCTCCCTTGAGGCGTTGGCCCACGCGTTGGCGCATTGGGGGCGGCAGCAGTTCACGACTCCACATTCACGGCCTGGCCGTGGTTCGGCGAACCACGTGGCCAGAGCTGCAGTTCAGGAAAGGGCAGTCCGATGTCTAGCTTCGTTAATCGGCAGCATGGTAAAGCATGGCGGCGGGTCAATCGGTCGCTCCCAGGAACTCGAAACACTCGAGCGCCGCGAGACACCCAGCACGTTTCATGTGAACAGCCTCCTCGACACGGTAGCGGTCAACTTGAAGACGGGTAAGGACGCCTCGGGCCACATCTCGTTGCGATCGGCCCTTCGAGGCAGCGGACTGCGAAGCCGAATGCCGACACGATCATCCTTCCGGCGGGGACGATCACTCTCACCATCGCGGGTGCCGGCGAAAACAACGCGGCTACTGGCGATCTGGACATTCATGGCAGCGTCACGATCAAGGGGAAGGGCGCCGGCGTGACGATCGTCGACGGCAATAATCTCGATCGTGTGTTCGACATTTTCAGTGGCAATGTCTCGATCAGCGGCCTGACGATTCAGCACGGTCGCGCCTTCGTCGCCGGCGGCGGACTCATGAACGAGGGGGCCAAGGTTTCGCTCACGAATGTGACTTTGGAGAACAACATCGCCTTCGGAATCGACAATGGAAACGGTGTGAACGGATCGGGCGGTGGGGCGATTGGTAACCCGGGCGGGGCGGGCGTCGAAGGGACTGTTGGAGAGGGGGGAGGCATCATGAACGCCGCTGGTTCGCTCACCCTGAAGAACAGCTTCATTTCGACGAACCTGGCTTTTGGTGGCGGCGGTGGCAACGGCGGTAACGGCGCGTTCGGAGGCGGAGCCGGTGGGACGAACGGTGCAAACGGACAGCCGGGTACTGGCGGCGCTGGAGGAGTCGGTGGCGACGGCGCCCTAGCTCTGGGCGGCGGCTTGTACAACGAGACCGGCGCACGACTGATGCTGATCAACACTCTCTTTTATAACAACACGGCTCAGGGTGGTGACGGCGGCGCGGGAGGCGGCGGGAACATCGGAGCCGGCGGCACAGGGGGGAATGCCCAGGTGCGAGCCGCCGGCTCCGGCGGCCTGGGTACCGGCGGAGCCGGCGGGGCCGGAGGCGACGGCGGCCAGGGCGACGGCGGCGGCTTGTACAACCTGGGCCTGGTCACGCTGTCTGGCGCGGCCAGTGGGTTTCAGTCCAATCTGGCGGTTGGCGGCACGGGCGGCGTTGGCGGCTCGGGCGATAACGGTGCTGGCTTCCTCGGCGGCAACGGCAGCGGAAGCATCGCGGGAGGAACCGGCGGCCAGGGCGACGGCGGTGCCGGCGGTAGAGGTGGCCGCGGAGGCGACGGCAGCGGCGGCGGCATTTTCAACGGATCGGGTGGGTCGATTTCCGGCCCATCGGTCTTGCTGTTCGACAACACAGCCAGCGGAAACCATGGCGGAATCGGCGGCGAAGGCGGCTTCGGCAACGCGGGTGCCGGCGGTACGGGCGGATCGGACCAGGGCGGAACCGGCGGACTCGGCGGTGCAGGCTTGGGGGGTAATGGTGGCGCCGGCGGGATCGGCGGAATGGGCTCAGGCGGTGGCATGTTCAACTCGGCGGGGGCGACGGTCGCGCTCACCGCCCTCAAAAACGCCAGGACGCAGGCGGTTAGCACGTTCGGTTCGAATGCGGCGAACGGCGGCGGCGGCGGCGCGGGGGGCATTGCAGGCAGCGGCTTTGCCGGCAACGGGGGCTCGGGCAGTGGTGCGGCCAATGGCGGCCAGGGAGGTCTTGGCGACGCCGGATCCGGCGGCGCGGGCGGCGCGGCGAACGAGGGTGCTGGCGGCGGACTCTACGACGCCGGGGTCGCAACCTTCACGGGAGTGACGGTGAATTTCACGGGCAATCAGGTCCGCGGCGGCTTCGGCGGCAATGGTGGCAGCGGCCGCGACTCCAAGGGTGGCAACGGCGGCAACGGCCTGACCGGCGGGTCTGGCGGCGAAACGCTCGGCGGCGATGGCGGCAACGGAGGAGACAGCGGAATCGGTATTGGGGGTGGGATCCTGGTTGACGTCTCCGGCACTCTGAGCATGAACCCCAGGCTGGGTGCCAAGAAAGGCTCGAAGCAGGCCAAGGCCACCGGGGAGATCACGACCAACCAAGCCTTTGATTCGGGCGCCGGCACGCCCGGCCAAGCGAGTAGCGTCGGCCCGGGCCTGGGAGGATCGCCAAACGGTGCCAACGGCTCGGTCCTCGCGGGTCAGAACGGCACGGTCGACACGTTCACCGTCGGAGTCGGCGGCGGCATCGCCACGTTTGGCAACACGACGATCGACAACGTGACCATCACCGGCAACACGGCGTCGACGAACGACAACGACGTCGACGGCACCATCAAGACCTGATCGGCTCCGGAGCGTGTTGCACTCGAGAAAGAACGAGTGCAACACGCGTGCGCAAAACTGCGAGAGTTTTGCGACGAGCAACAGAGAGTTGAATTTTGCGATGCAGCCAGCGGTGCATATAGACCACTGCGGTATACTGGCGATGCGATGACTGAATTGTTTGACGGCAAGGGCGATACCGAGACGCGTTTATTCGTCGAGGCGGTTCGCCGCTCGATCTCTGATAGAGGCTGGCATGGATGAGGAATCGATCTTCTTCGGTGCCCGCGAACTATTGGCGCGAGGTGAACAAGCGTCGTTTCTCGAAGCCGCGTGTGCAGGCAACGCCGAAATGCGCCGGCGAATCGAAGCGCTTCTGCCGCGCCGACCAGGAATCGGGCGACCTGCTCGATGCCCCACTGGAATCGCGAACACCGCAGACTCCCGCCGATTCCGCCGTCGCCGCCGACCTGGTTGCCAGATCGATCGCGGCGCGGCCGATCGTCGAAGCGGCCGGAACTCGAATCGGGCATTACACGCTTGTGCAGTCGATCGGTGAAGGCGGGATGGGCGTGGTCTTCATGGCCGAGCAGGAAAAACCCATTCATCGCAAAGTTGCGCTCAAGGTCCTGAAGCCGGGGATGGACACCGCGCTCGTCATCGCGCGGTTCGAGGCAGAGCGACAAGCCCTGGCGCTCATGGACCATAACAATATCGCGAGAGTTCTGGACGCCGGCGCGACGGAGAGTGGCCGGCCATTCTTCGTGATGGAACTGGTGAGCGGAGTGCCGATCACGGAATACTGCGATGCGAACCAACTGACTCCCAAAGAACGGCTCAAGCTTTTTCTCCCAGTTTGCCGGGCGATCCAGCATGCCCACCAGAAGGGGATCATCCACCGTGACATCAAACCGACCAACGTTCTGGTCACCCTTCAAGACGGCAATGCCGTACCCAAGGTCATCGACTTCGGCGTCGCCAAGGCTGTCGACCAGCGGTTGACCGAACGTACGCTTTTTACCAACTTCGGCGCGATTCTGGGCACACTCGAGTATATGAGTCCCGAGCAGGCCGAATTCGACGCTGCAGACATCGATACGCCGCAGACATTTACAGTCTAGGTGTGTTGCTCTACGAGCTGCTGACCGGCACGACTCCGCTCACCAGGGCACGCGTAAAGGAATCTGCGTTCAGCGAAGTACTGCGATTGATTCGCGAAGAGGATCCGCCGAAGCCGAGCTCACGAATTAGCGAGTCCAGAGATTCACTCCCTTCGATTTTCGCCCAGCGCGGGCTAGAGCCTGTCTGGTTGAGTAAAGCGGTTCGCGGCGAAGTTGACTGGATCGTCATGAAGGCGCTCGAGAAAGACCGCGCACGACGATATGAAACGGCTAACGGGCTGGCGAGAGACATCGAGCGTTACTTGCAGGATGATCCAGTGGAGGCCTGCCCGCCATCTGCCGCATATCGGCTTCGAAAAGTTGCCCGGAAGCACAGTCGCGTGCTTCTGGCCACGGCAACTTTTGCCGTTTTGCTGATAACTGGTGCCGCCGTAAGCATCTGGCAAGCCTTGCAGGCCAGAGCGGCTGAGCGAACAGCAGACGCTGCCCGGCTGGGCGAATCCGAACAGCGGAAGGAAGCGGAAGCTGTGCTCAGATTCGTGCAGGACCAGGTCTTCGCCGCCGCACGGCCGGTCGGCCGGCCGAACGGCCTGGGCCCGGACGTGATGCTAAGGCAGGCGCTTGACGCTGCCTTGCCAGTCGTGGAGCGAAGCTTCGCCACCCAGCCGCTCGTCGAAGCCCGCCTGCGCATGACGCTCGGGATTTCGTTCTCGTATCTTGGCGATGACCGGACCGCCGCAGATCAGTTTCGCCGGGCGCGCGCAATCTTCATCAATCGGCTGGGTGAGAATCACCGGGACACTCTCGAGAGCATGCACAACCTGGCCAATGCGTGCGCCGCGCTTGGCGACGAGTCGCAGGCTTTCCAGCTTTGCCAACAAACGCTCATGCGACGCACGGAGACGCTCGGCCCCAGGCACGTCGACACTCTCCGAAGCCGGCTCACTCTGGCCCGAAGTTACCGAATCCTCAACCGCTTTGATGACGCCCTCAAGCTCGATATTCAGACGGCTGAGCTCATGGAGACCACACTCGGCCCTGATGACGTCGACACACTTCAAGCCATGACCAGCCTGGCACAAGATTTCAGGGACGTCCGGCGATTTCGCGAGGCGGCCGCGCTGCTCGAGAAGACGCTCGCTATCCAGCAACGAGTTCTCGGCCGCGACCACCTCGAAACGCTCAGCGGCATGATCAGACTCGCCAACGCGTACAGCGATCTCGACCGTCACGCAGAGGCCGTCAAGCTTCGCGAGGAAGCTTTGAAGCTCCAGAAGGCAAAGCTCCCGGCCGGCCATCCCGATCTGCTCACAACGATGTACTTGCTGGCCAATAGCTATGGCTTTCTGGAGCGTTATACAGACGCGCTCCGACTTCACAAAGAGACCCTCGACCTGCGCAAGGCCAAGTTCGGCCCCGACCATCCTTCGGTGCTGTGGAGCACCTGGGGTGTGACAGCACAGCTCTTCAAGCTAGACCGTGGCGCCGAGGCTCTTCCGATGATCCAGGACGTGGTGGACCGCGCCCTGCGGCTGAAGGTGCAGCCGGATCTGGTAGGACTGCTCAATAATCAGCGTTTGTACTACCGGAAAAAGAATGATGTCGCGGGTTGCAGAAAAACCGCCGAGTTGTGGGAAAGCCTGCGTCGCTCCGACGCTCGAAGCCTCTACAACGCCGCCTGTTACCGGGCTGTAACGGCCGCCGTGGGCCTCGCCGCGCAGAAATCACCGACAGCCGCTCAGGAAGCCAGCGCCGATGCGGACCGAGCGATGGCATGGCTCGAGCAGGCCATCGCGGCTGGCTACGACAACTTGGCGCTCATGCAAAAGGACTCCGATCTCGACGCGCTCCGCGATCGCGCCGATTTCCAGAAGTTACTTGCAGAGCTAGAAACGAGGCTCGGGGCTCAAGACTAACGGTAGTCGTCGAAATCATAGCGCGGGTCGAGCGGCAGCCTCAGGGTGAGCAGGAACTTGATGACGGCGTCCTGATCGTACCGAGGCAGCTTCGTGAAGGCATCGATGACATCGTTGGCCTCGCTTCCCTCCGACCTGTGCAACAAGATGGCCTCTTCGAGGGACTGGGCGCGACCGTCGTGCAGCCACGGACCGGTGTCTCCGACGCCCCACAGCGGCCGGGTGAGGAACTCGTCCTCCGGCACAACGAGTCCTGCGACGTCGGTTGGCTGGCGGAAGCCGTCGCGTTCCTTCAATCCCTTACCCATTTTGTGACGGCGCAGGTCGCTGTACAGAGGGACCTCGATGGACTGGCCGGAGGCGGGCAGCCTCGGTTGCGTCTCCGAGAGTGCCCTCGGTTCCGGGGGTGAATTTGCCAGCCGGTTCGCAGGTATGAGGGTCGTGATGTTGAACGCATAGGCGTCGAGCTGGTTATTGGGCAGTTCGAAGAGGGACATCTCATGCGTCGTCCATGCCTGGCGCAACGCCGCCCAGTGCCGAGCCGGCGTCTCGATTCGCGACCGCCGCGACCGGGTCGAGGTCCATGAATCGCCGCACGACCGGGAGCTGACCGCTCGACTTCAGTTGAGCCGGCAGCCCAATTCCGTTGCCGGCCAATTCCTCCGGTCCGAAATTCGCGCGCTGCTTGCGGGGGTCCGTGATAACGGCGATGGAATCCATCAGGCGGAGCGAGGGGGTGTGGCAGCGCCCGCAGGATACGGCCTTTGTGAATACCTCGTTGCCTTCGAAGATATTCCGCCCTCGCCTGGCCAAACGATTTTCAACTTCATCTCGGGACTGCACCTCGAACGGGGGTCGGACCGCCATCGTGTAAACCGTCAAGGCCGAGATGTCACCGAGGCTGAGCTCATCAGGAATGCCGTCGTTGTCCGAGTCGTGGTTCTCGCTTGGTGTGTCAAAGCCGGGATTGATCTCGCGTGGCTCCATTCCGAAATGGAACTGGCACGCGTCGCGGATGAAATTGCGCAGAGTCGAAGCGATGCCCTTGAACTGGAACGGCCGGACAACCAGGTCGGAACTTACACCCTGAATCTTGTCCCACTCTATCTTGAAGCCGGGCGGGTTCTGGCCCGGGAGATTGTTCAACTGGTCGATGACTGTCTTCAGAGCGGGCTTGGTGGCGGGGTCGCCAGTGTAAGTGACGACAAACAGGCCGAAGTCAATCGTCTTGGCCTGGAGAGGTTGCGAAGCCGCAACGCCGGGATTGGCGAGAGCGTCTCTCAAGGCGATCGTTCTCAGCCCTAGTAAATCCAGAGTCATCTCCTCCGCAAGCTCCTGGGCGTAGCCACTGCCGAAGACGTGGGGCGCGTTGCGGATGAACATGAAGATCGGGTTGGGTAAGTTGGCATTGATGAACGCGTTGCCGGCGAACCCCCCCGCTCCGCCGCTGGAGCTCTGCTTGCGTGAGAGCGCATAGGTGCGGCTGTCGGGCAAACGCTCCGAGCCGATGAAGTTGTGGCACTCCCAGCAACTTTGAGAATCGAGCCCGTTGAGCCGGAGGTACGGGTAGACGATCTTTTGGGTATTCGGATTGACCTCCGGCACGGGGAAGTTCAGGAACTGGCGGAGCTGGTCGTTCGACAGGGTAGAGTGGGTCTGGACCCGGAAGGCATCGAGGTTCTGGCGGAAGGTCGTCTCCCGCGGACCGATCAGAAACGCGCCTGAACCATTCGGCTTGCCTCCCTCGCCATAGCCTTCGGCTTTGGTGAAGGGTGTGGTGAACAGGTGGCGGCCGTTCTCAGTGACCTCGCGGAGTGTGTATTCACCGAGAAGAAGTTTGTCCTGATCGATCCTCTTGAGCCGCGGAGAAAGTGCCGGGTCCTCGGCATGCGAGGGGCCTTCCTGGGCCGGCGCCGAACTGCTCCGGCGGCGAGCCAGGAGGCGAGGATCACGCTGAGCCTCACGACGAATCGAATCGCAAAACCGTCTGTCTTGGAGTTCATGGTGCTACCCTCCGGTCAAATCCGTGAATTTGCGACATCGGACTTGGTCAATTTGGGCGAGCTCATCGTGCTGGGCAAGAAGTCGGGATCGCCGCTGTAGACGATTGTCACCGGCTGGTTCAGCACCTTGGTCGGCTTGAACGTCAGCGTGGCCGTGCCGCCGCTCAAGGCCGCGGTGCCGAGCTTCGTCACCTTGATTTTCTTCCCTTGCTTCTTGACGAACTCGAAAGTGACTGTGCCCGTCGGCACGCCCCCGCCGAGGGCCACCGGCTCGATCGCCGCCGTGAGCTCGACGCCCTTCAGCACCTTCTTTCGCGTGAGGACCGCGTGCGGCTGCAGGGCGATCGTCGTCGTGGCCGGCGCGATCGTGAAGGTGGTGGGCTTGGACTGGGCCGGGACAAAATCGGCGCTACCGGGGAAGCGGGCGACGACGGTAAAGGTCCCGGCGGCGGAAGGGGCTACGGATCCCAGATTCGTGCCGGAGGTGCCCGAACCGGCAAAATAGGTCAGGGTCGGCGTCACGCCTTCCAGGTTCGGGGTCGCCGTGCCGCCGACGCCTGTCACCGTAGCCGTGGCCGCGATCGGGGCGCCGGTGTAGGTCCCGCTCGGGGCGCTCTCGGTCACAACGGGCGTCGCCCGGGTGATTGTCAGCGTGCCGGCGGTGAACTGGATCGTGTAGTTGCTGTCGGCCGCGAGTGTGCCCTGCGTGATCGCATAGGGAGCGCCGGCCACTGTCTGGCCGGCTGCGCGAGAGAGCTGACCGCTCAGCACGGTCGCGGCGGAGTCGTCGAGCTGGAAGCCGCCGGCGGTGTAGGCCAGCACCGGGTCGGCTGAGCCGAAGACTTTCGTCTCGGGCTTTGCCGTGACAGTGAGCGTCGCCGGGGTGATGGCCAGCGTGCTGCCGGTGAAGCTCAGCGAGTAATTGCTGTTGGCGGCGAGCGTGCCCTGGGTGATTGCATAGGGGCTGCCGGATACCGTCTCGCCGGGTGCTCGCGTGAGCTGGCCCGTCAGCGCGGTCGCGGCGGTGTCGTCGATCGTCACGCCGTCGACGGTGGTGTCGACGAGTCCAGTCGGCATATCGGTCAGAGTGGGGTCGGCGGTGCCGTAGACTCTGGTCTGGGGATTGGCCGTGACGTTCAAGGTTGCCGGGGTGATGGCGAGCGTGCTGGCGGTGAAGCTCAGGGTGTAATTGCTGTCGGCGGCGAGCGTGCCCTGGGTGATTGCGTAATGGCCCACCTGTTCCCCGGCGAGGGTGCGCGCCTGCGCCGGGCTGGCGACCCGGTGAGGACCGTCGCGGGCGTGTCGTCGATGGCCACGCCGTCCACCGACGCGTCGACGAGTCCTGCCGGCGTGACGGTCAAGGCGGGATCGGCGGTGCCGTAGACCTTGGTCAGGGGATTGGCGGTGACGGCGAGCGGAGCGGGGGTGATGGCGAGCGTGCTGCCGGTGAAGCGCAGCGTGTAATTGGCATCGGCGGCGAGCGTGCCCTGGGTGATCGCGTAGGGGCCGCCGGAAACCGTCTCGCCGGTTGGGCGCGCGAGCTGGCCCGAGAGCGCCGTCGCGGCGGTGTCGTCGATCGTCACCCCGTCGACTGTGGTGTCGACGAATCCGGTTGCGGTATCGGTCAAGGCGGGGTCGGCGGTGCCGTAGACTTTGGTCTGGGGATTGGCCGTGACGGTCAAAGGCGCTGGGGTGATGCTCAGCGTGCTGCCGGTGAAGCCGATCGTGTAATTGCTACTCGCCGCGAGCGTCCCCTGCGTGATCGTGTAGGGGCCGTCGGATACCGTCTCGCCGGTTGTCCGCGCAAGCTGGCCCGTCAGCACCGTCGCGGCGGTGTCGTCGATCGCCACGTCATCGACCGTGGTGTCGACGAAGCCGGTTGCGGTATCGGTCAAGGCGGGATCGTCCGTGCCGTAGACTTTGGTCAGCGGATTGGCCGTGATGGTCAAGGGCGCTGGCGTGATGGTCAGCGTATTGCCGGTGAAGCTGATCGTGTAATTGCTGTCGGCCGCGAGCGTCCCCTGCGTGATCGTGTAGGGGCCGCCGGAAACCGTCTCGCCGGCTGTCCGCGCAAGCTGGCCCGCCAGAGCCGAGGCGGCGGTGTCGTCGATCGTGACGCCGTCGATTGTTGTGTCGACCAGGCCCGTCGTACTCTCGGTCAAGCTGGGGTCACTCGTGCCGTAGACCTTGGTCTGGGGATTGGCCGTGATCGTTAGCGGTGCCGGGGTGATGGCGAGCGTGCTGCCGGTGAACGTAATCGTGTAGTTGCTCGCCGCGAGCGTACCCTCGGTGATCGCATAGGGGCTGCCGGAAACTGTCTCGCCCGGTGTCCGCGCAAGCTGGCCCGAAAGCGCCGTCGCGGCGGTGTCGTCGATCGTGACGCCGTCGACTGTTGTGTCGACCAGGCCGGACACGCTGTCGGTCAAGCTGGGGTCACTCGTGCCGTAGACCTTGGTCCGGGAATTGGCCGCGACGGTTAGCGGTGCCGGGGTGATCGTCAGCGTGCTGCCGGTGAAGCTGATCGTGTAGTTGCTCGCCGCGAGCGTGCCCTGGGTGATCGCATAGGGGCCGCCGGAAACTGTCTCGCCGGGCGCCTGCGAAGCTGGCCCGAGAGCGCCGTCGCGGCCGTGTCGTCGATCAACACTCCGTCGACCGTGGTATCGACAAATCCGGTGGCCGTGTCGGTCAGGGCGGGGTCGTCGGTGCCGTAGACCTTGGTCTGGGCACCGGCGGTGACGGTCAAGGGCGCCGGCGTGATGGTCAGCGTATTGCCGGTGAAGCTGATGGAGTAGTTACTGCTGGCCGCGAGCGTCCCCTGGCCGATCGCGTAGCTGCCGGCTTGCTCGCCGGCCAAGGTGCCCGCCTGCGCTCGGGCGAGCGCGTCGGTCAGGACCGAGGCGGCGGTGTCATTGAACTGAAATCCGCTGGCGGTATAGGCCAGCGCCGGGTCGGCGGTACCGTAAAGCTTGGTTTCGGGCTTCGCCGCGATGGTGAGCGTCGCCGGGTTGACCGTCAGCGTGCTGGTGGTGCTGGCGGAGGCAAAGGTCCCGTCGCTGGTGTACGCATAGCTGATCGTGTCGGGCGAACTGGACACGATGAGGTCGTCGTCATTGAACGTGGTGGAGAAGGCGCCGCCTGAGCCGATGGTGGCCGGCTGCTCGTCGCCGTCGAGCGTCACAGCGACGGTCTCGCCCACCGGGGCTTGCGAGCCGCTCGAGAGCGTACCGGAAACGGTCACGTTTGAGGTGCCGTAGGTGATGCTCTGGTTGCTGATTCCGGTGAAGGTCAGCGACGTGAGTGCGGAACCCTGGGTCTGGTAGGCGCCGATGTCGGGATTGGGCGAATCGAGCGGCTCGCCGCGCTGGTCGGTGGTGATCGGAGTGGTGGTGCCCGGGTAGTCGGTGACGACACCCGCGCCGATCGCCGGGCTGCCGGGGAGCAGGGCCATGGTCTGGGTCGGCCCGCCGTTGTTACCCAGCGCGCCCAGGCCGAGCCCGGTGAGGCCGGTCAAGACGATGTTGCCGTCGACCCCATTGACCAGTCCCCCGGAGCCTCCCGTGCCGATCAAGTTGTCGCTGCCCGAGTCGTCGGAACCGCCGATGTCGCTGGCGCCGGAGGAATCGGTGTTGCCGGCGACGATGGTGTCGATCAGGTTGGCCGGGCCGGAGTCGTAGCTGGCCAGACCGCCGCCGTTGAAACCGCCGGAATTGCCGCTGATGGTGCAGCCGGTCAGATTGGCCGTGCCGTAATTGGACACGCCGCCGCCGCCTTCGGCGGCGGAGTTGCCGGCGACGGTGCAGTCGGTCAGATTGACCGTGCCGAAATTGAACACGCCGCCGCCCGCGTACTTGGTGGAGTTGCCGCTGACGGTGCAGCCGGTCAGGTTGACCGTGCCGTAGTTTTGCAGGCCGCTGCCGTAATTGCCGCTCAAGGTGCAGTCGGTCAGGTTGGCCGTGCCGTTGTTCGCCAGGCCGCCGATGCCGAGGCCGTAGTTGGCGCTGACGGTGCAGTCGGTCATGGTCAGGTTGGCCGCGGCGGAATTGAACACGCCGGCGGCGCCGGAGAAGTCGATGTAGGCGTAGTTGCCGCTGACGGTGCAGCCGGTGAGCGTCGCCGTGCCGTAGTTCGCCAGACCGGCACCACTGTCAGGATACCCGGTCGTGCCGTCGGAGATGGTCACGCCGGAGATCGAGGCGGTCACACCATCGTCGATTTGAAAAACGCGGCCGTTCCGGCCGCCGCTGATGGTCACCCCCGCGGTCGGCCCGATGATCGTCTGCGTTCCCCCGGTGTCGCTCAGCTCGAGCTGGCCGAGTGAAAGCGTGATCGTCTGCGGCGTGTTGAACACGGTTGGATCGAATACGATCTGGTTCGGCCCGTCATCGGCGTTGGCCTCGTTAATGCAGTACCGCAGGTCGCCCGAGTCGCCGGAACCGGAGAGCGCATCCCCCAAGGTGTTTACCGTGAAGGTGGTGAGCGATCCGTTGTTGCCGGATCCCGTGGTGTTTGTCAGGGCGAAGTCGACCGGCGCGGTGTCGCCGCCGATTGAGGCCGTGACGATGTATGAGCCGGCAGAGGAGTTGGCAGTGGCGGTGACCGAGGCCACGCCATTGTAATTGTAGCCGATCGACACGGTGGTGGCGGAGAGCGCCGCCGAGGGGCCGGAGGCGGGTGCAGCCAACGTCAAGATACCGCCGTACACCGGCTCGACCTCGTTGTTGGCCGTGACGGTGGCGACCAGCGGATTGGCGAATGCGGTGCCGACTGCCGTGGCCTGATTGGTGCTGCCGGTGGCGAGCGTGAGCGTGAAGCCCTGGCTCTGGAAGGCGCCGATGTCGGGGTTGGGCACGTCGAGCGGCTCTCCCCGCTGATCGGTGGTGATCGGAGTGGTGGTTCCCGGGTAGTCGGCGAGGGCACCCGCGCCCAAGGCGGGGCTGCCGGGGAGCAGGGCAAACGTCTGGGTTGGACCGCCGTAGTTGCCCAGCGAGGCCAGGCCCAGGTCGTCGAGGCTGGTCCCGACGATATTGCCGTCGACCCCATCCGTCAGCCCCCCTGAGCCGCCGGTGCCGATCAAGTTAAAGCTGCCCGAGACGTTTCCGCTACCGGTGATGTCGCTTGCGCTGGCGGAGGCACCTTCGTTGCCGACAACGATGGTGTCGGTCAGGGTTGCCATGCCGGAGTCCGGGTAGCCATAGGAATATTGGTTCGCCACGCCACCGCCAAGACCCAAATTGCCGGTGATGGTGCAGGCGGTCAGGTTGACCGTGCCGTAATTGGACACGCCGGCGCCGTAGTAGGAGGAGTTGCCGCTGATGGTCAAGTTAGTCAGGCTGGCCGTGCCGGAATTGAAAACGCCGCCGCATCTGTAGGCGGTGTTGCCGCTGACGTTGCAGTCGGTCAGGGTCAGGTTGCCGGAATTGGACACGCCGCCGGCTATTCCGGAGGTTTCGTTGCCGCTGATGGTGCACTCGGTCAAGGTGGCCGTGCCGGAATTGAACACGCCGCCGGCATCGCCGCTGACGCAGGAGTTATCGCTTATGGTGCAGCCGGTCACGGTCACGTTGCCCGTGGCGGAATTGAACACGCCGCCGCCAACAAGGGCGTAATTGCCGCTCAAGGTGCAGTTGGTCAGGGTGGCCGTGCCATTATTGTAAACGCCGCCGCCCTGCTGGTAGGCGTAGTTGCCGCTCAACGTGCAGCCGGTCAGGTTGGCAATGCCGAGATTGTACACGCCGCTGGAAATGAGGCCGCTGACGGTGCAGTCGGTCATGGTCAGGTTGCCCGTGGCGGAATTGAACACACCGCCGCCCAAGCCCTCGTAGTCGCTGCTCAAGGTGCAGTCGGTGAGCGTCGCCGTGCCGTAGTTCGCCAGACCGCCGCCATGGCGAGGAGAATCAAAGCCGCCGGCGAGAGTCAGACCGGAGATCGAGGCGGTCACACCAAGGTCGACCTGAAACATGTTGCCCTCCCCGGCGCTGATGGTCAGCTCAGCGGTCGGGCCAGTGATCGTCTGCGTCCCAGCGGTATCGCTGAGCTCCAGCGGGCCATCGGAGAGGTCCATCGTTTGGGCGCGCTGAACAGGATCGAATCGAAGACGATCGTGTTCGCCTGGTTGTTGGCGTTGGCCTGATTGATGCAATACCGCAGGTCGCCCGCGCCGCCGGAACCACGCCCCGCATCCCCAAAGCTATTGACGGTGAACGTGGCCAGCAGAGCGCGGCCCTCCAGGACCTCCAGGGCTGGGCGGCGGCTGCGGTGATGGTGAGTTGCGCGGCATGCTGATGCGAACCGCTCCAGGAGTCTGCGACGGCTGGCCATGATTGTCTCCGCTCTCGAGTGAAATGCCCTGGGATAACTTGTGATGCGATGCGATTCCGGTAACGCCGCCCGTCGCGCAGAGCGAGCGCCGGGGAGGTGCCGGGCAAGCGGCGCTTGCTCGGCGGTCAGGGCCCCCGTTGACCGCTTCTTGATCCATGACGGACGGATTTGCTTGCCGCCGCGGCGAGCCGGACGGTGCGTTCACAACACAATGCGAGAAACCGGGACCGAACCCGTAAATCTTTTTCCCGGTCGGTCGATCATGTTCCTCCAGGCGGTAGGACGTAGGACGGAGGAAAGATCTTGGTCCCGGGCCGGCTGGATCACGCCAAATGGGCCATTTAAGGACACGTCCGGAGCGTTGGGCCGCGCGGCAAAGAAGAAACGACCCCGCCGGCCGCTTTGCTTTGGGGTAGTGAGCTCGGTGTTGAACGGCTTCGCTGCTTGCTTCGCCCGAACACCGAATCCACGGGTTCGGCGGCCGCAAGCAGCGCCTCGACGTGGGCGATCCGGGCCTCGTCGCCGCCGCATGCTTCCCGGACGAACTCCCGGCGACGGTCCGGGTCGGGGATGTCGCGGGCGGCGTGGAAGATCGCCTCGTTGTCGGGTGGTGATGCGGTCGTGGGAGACTCCGTGGCGGGCCGCGGGGCCCGTACAGAATACAATGCGAGAAGCCGGGGCGAACCCGTAGCGCTTTTTCTTCCCGGCCGGTCAGGGGTGGTGGCCGGATTTGCCGTCGATCGCCAGCCGGAGCCAGCTTCGGGCGTAGGCACAGTCCGGTCCGTCGACGTGCCGAAGGAGCAGCGACTTTCTGCAACAGCCTGCATTTTGTCACCGGGGGTTCTGGTCCAGCCCTGTCCGCCAGATTCGAATCCTGTTCAGGAGATCGCCCACGACCAGACTGCCATCGGGTGCCAAGGCGTTGCGCCCGACGTCGTTTCCGATCACAAGGCTGGTCAGCTCCTCACGGGTCGTCGCATTCCAGAGCTTTACCTTGGGCCCGTTGGTGGTTGCCAGGGTTTTGCCGTCCGGCGACCACGAAACGGCACGAACGAAGTCCCGAGGCCCGGCCAGCGGACCGACAAGCTCCCCTGTCGCGGTGTTCCAGAGTCGCACGTGCATATTATCAGCAATCGCAAACAGCTTACCGTCTGGTGAGAAGCCGTTGGGCGGCGCGGTCACAAAAATGTGGCGAGTGCCCGGCTGCGACGGATTGAGCGATGCACGCACGACGTGGGAGCCAGTGTCCCACAGCCTGACCAAGTCCGAGTGAATGACGGCCAGGGTAGCACCGTCCGGCGAAAATGTCAGGCTGCTAGCGGGGCCGTAAAGCGTGGCAACTTCCGCGATCTCGGGCATCTTCCACAGCGTCACGGCCGGGACGGTTTCGCCGGTTCTTGTGGCGGAGACTGCAAAAAACCGTCCGTCGGCCGAAAACGCAAGTGCACTGGCTTTCGCAAGCGAGAGCGACGTGAGCTGCTTCCCTGTCTCAGAATCGTAGAGATTGATCCGGTCGGGCGCGCTCAGGCCGAATACTTGGCCGTCTGCTGAAAAGCCCTTGCGCCCTCGGGCCAGACTTGGCTTTCCAGCGACGCGAGCTCCCGGTTGGCAGAAACGTCCCAAAATCTGATTCTTCGCTCGTCCGGTTTCTGGAATGCGACGCGCTTGCCATCGTCAGAAAAGACGGCGCGGCCAGTTGCGCGGATGCCAGCTAGCTCCCGCAAGCTGGCAATGTCGCGGTGAATCAATTCCCACCGCCGATCCCCACCTTTGGATGTCGAATATGTGAAGAACGAGCGACCGTCCCGCGCGACTCCGGCCGCCGTCACATAAAGTGCCGAGTCGCCGTCGATCTGATCGGGGTCCGGCTCGGGGATCGGTTTCCAGCGCCGGATCAAGCCGTCCCGACCCGCCGAGTACAGCCATTGCCCGTCGTGGTCAAACACGAGTGCAAAAAGCCTCGCGCCATGTCCCTTGAGCGCCGCGACCTCGTTCCTCGTTGCGACATCGATCACGCGAATCGTGCCGAACTCGTCCCCCGTGGCGAGCAGCTTGCCATCGGTCGAGAAAGTCATGACGTAGACATGGCCCGCGAAGCCCTGAAGCTCGGCCACCTGCTTGCCGGCGTTGCAATCCCAAAGCTGAACGACGTGGGGCGGGCCGCCGCGGTGGCAGGCGAGCAATTTGCCGTCGGGTGAGAGCGCCACCGCGAAGGACCACGGATGGGATCGATAGTGTTTAAGCCGGAGTTTCTTGGCCGTAAGGTCCCAAACCAAAGTCGTTGGGCCCAGTTGCCACACGAGCGTCTTCCGATCGGGCGCCAGCGCCATGAAATGCATCGCCGCGCGCTCGATGCTCGGATCCTCGGCTTGTGCATCAAGCGTCGCGATCTGGCCGCCCTTCACCAGGTCCCACACACGGAGCTTGGCGTCCAAAGTGAATGCGAGAAGCGCGGCGCCGTCGGCTGTCAGAACGTGCTGACCCACTTCACCAACGCCGAGCTCCATTCTTCTCGCGGCGATCTCGCTGCCGGTCGAGGCATCCCTGGCCACGACCCGGATGGTCGAAGCGCGGGGGCGTTTTTCCGGCGCAGCGTAGGCAGATGACGAAATCAGGGCTCTGCCATCGGCTGTGTATGCCACCTGGCCTGCCGACGCATCGGGAAGACGAAGGCGCACAGCCCCGGTCGCGGCATTCCAGACGGTGAGGGTGCCGTTGTTGCTCGATGCCGCGACTGAAGTGCCGTCGGGCGAGATCGCCAGAGACATGACCGGCGATTCTGCATCGGCGATCCGCCCGGCTTGAAATCGGCTGGCGATCCGCCGCAGGTAATGCCACTCGACGCCGCGCAGGTCATCTCCTTTGTCGGAAGGCCGGTGGCGCCCGAGCAATTCCTCCACTCGCTGAATATTTCCCGCTTCCCAGAACTGGTATGCCCGGTTCACGTCGGAGACGTAAAGCGCCGCGCGCAGGTCGCCCGTCGTCTTTTGCAGTTTCTGGTTTGTTACGGCAACTTGCTCGAATGCCTTGCCGGTTTCCTCGCGGGCGCGAATCGCTTCCGCCTCTTTCCTCCGCGCGACGTCGCGTTGCTCGCTGGCGCGATTCTCGGCCACTGTCGCTCGGATGGCCTGCCAGGTGCTGGCGATCGCCGCCAGGATCAAGAGGACCAGGAACACGCCGGCGACGCGCAACGGCGCGCGATACTTTCGCGCGAGTTTCCCCAGCCTGTAGCCCGCGCTGGGCGGACACGCCTCCACCGTCTCATCCGCGAGGAACCTTTGGATGTCCCTTGCCAGACCGCTGGCACTCTCGTACCGCCGTGCCCGGTCTTTCTCCAGGCATTTCATCACGATCCAGTCCAGTTCACCGCGGACGATTCCCGAGAGCCGGGCGGGGTCGGTGTTGCGCCGCCGCGATCCTGGGCAGGTTGTTGGAGCTAGAGAGCCGGACACTCGGCCGGGGTGCGTCCTCTTCGTTGATCAGCCGCACCAGCTCGTCGATCGCCGCCTGACGCGGCCGCTCGCGGCGCAGCGGCGTCGTCCCGGTGAGCAGCTCATACAGCAGGACGCCCAGCGAATAGATGTCGCTACGGGTGTCCACGCCGAAGGCGTTCATCTGCGCCTGCTCGGGACTCATGTACTCGAACGTGCCGACAAAGGCGCCAAACTGGGTGAACATGGTCTTTTCGGTCAGCCGCTGCTCGACTGCCTTGGCCACGCCGAAGTCGATCACCTTGGGCACCGGAAGATCGTCGTACATGGTCACCAGGACGTTGGACGGTTTGACGTCGCGGTGGATGATCCCCTTCTGATGTGCGTGCTGGATCGCGTGGCACACCGGCACGAACAGTTCCAGCCGCTGGCGCGGGGTCAGCTTACCGTCGTCGCAAAACTGGGTGATGGGGACGCCGTGGACCAGCTCCATCACGAAGTAGGGCCGGCCGCTCTGGGTCGTGCCGACGTCGAGGACGCGGGCGATGTTTTGATGGTCCATCATGGCGAGGGCCTGCCGCTCGGCCTCGAAGCGGGCGATGACCTGGCGGCTGTCCATCCCCGGCTTGATGATCTTGAGCGCGACGCGGCGGCGAACCGGCTCGAGCTGCTCGGCCATGAAGACGGCGCCCATGCCTCCCTCGCCGATTTGCTGGAGGAGCTTGTACGGGCCGATGATTGTGCCGGGGTGCTCCGTGGTAGGCTGGTCGATGGTTGCCGACGGTGCGGCCGCCGCGGGACGGTCGAGCAGGCTGTCGGTGCGGTCGCCGGCCGCCAGCAGGGCCTCGACGTGGGCGATCCGGATCTCTTCCCCGCCGCACGCCTTTCGGACGTATTCCCGGCGACGGTCCGCGTCGGGAATCTGCCGAGCGGCGTGGAAGATCGCCTCGTTGTCGGGTGGTGATGCGGTCATGGGAGCCTCCGCGGCGGGCCGCGGGGCCCGTCCAGAATACAATGCGAGAAAGCGGGGCCGAACCCGTAAACCGAATCAACGGGCGAATGGTCAGCCTTATTTCTTAGCTGGTTTTTCGTTCGATTGGGAGTTGATGAGCTCCTCGGCCTCGCGGCGGAGGAGCTCGAATTCCACGACGTCAGGCACTGCCATGTCGGGCCATTCCACTCCCGGGCGTTGCAGGGGGCTCGCCCGGCCGGCCAGTTTGAGGGCGTTCTGCAGGGACTTGCGCGCGTCCGCCGCGTGACCCAGGCGGGAGTGGGCCATCGCCAGGACGACCCAGTTGAGAGCTTTTGCGCTGCCGCGCCAGTTTCCCCCGTTCGACTCAAGAGCGCGGTCGGCCGCCAGCTCGAACTCCCCATTGCGGTAGTGGGCGAGGCTCAGGATGTGGAGATCCCAGGGATACCTACCAGCCTGGAGGATCTTTCCAGCCAGCTCGACGATCTGCTGCGCGGGTACAAGCGGCCGGGGGCTGATCGCCCGGACGCGCGCCAGGCTGTACTGGCAAGCCGGGTGGTCGCCCACTGCATCCGCCCACTTTTTGCAAAACTGCTCAAAGCCGTGCTGGTCGCCCAGCAAGAGGAACAGGCAGCCAAAGCTGAGCAGGTCATCGCCCTCGGGAGCGAGCTGAGCCGGGCCCATGGTTGCCCACGAATCGTTCACGCGGGAATAGTCGGCCGCTGCGCGTTTCCAGTCGCGCTCGAAGACATGGAGGCGAGCGCGCATGATCCAAGGGAGGCGATCATCCGGTTGCTGGGCTGTCAAGCTCGTGAAAACTTCGTTGGAGCGGATGGCTTCAAACCATGGCCCAGGCCACTGGTCGCCGCCAAACCGCTTCAGTGCTGCTGCGTAGACACGAGCCGAGTGATCCCATTGCTTCGCCTGAGCAAGGACGGAAGCAAACCCGTATTGCGCCTCGGGGAAATCAGGCTGGCGCCGGGTGAGTTCTTCGAAGGCGACGATGGCCTCGTCCAGATTCCCCTGGTCGCGCAGAGCGAGGCCGAGATTACGGTAAGCGCCGGCGAATTTCGGGTCGAGCTCGATGGCCTTGCGGTAGCGGGCGATGGCCTCGTCGGGCTTCTTCAGGGCGAACAGGGCGTTGCCGAGGTTGTTGTGGGCGCCAGCCGAGCTCGGCTGGCTGGCTACGGCCGCGGTGTAGAACCGAACCGCGCCCTGAAAGTCACCTTGCTGCTTGAGCACAGAGCCCAGCTCGAAATTGAGCCAGAAATCCCCCGGGTGGACAAGGTGCGCCTCCCGCAGAATCCGCAAGGCGGAGTCCGAGAGCTGAACCTGCTGGAGCGTGCGGGTCAGCAATTCGAGCGTGGCCGTGTGTTGGGCCCGAACGTCGATCGAGTCAGCCAGCCGGCGGAGGTCGTCGGGCACGCTGGCGACGGGCTGGCCCCAGGCCGAGCGGACCCGGTCGCGCAAGGGCTCTGGATCGATGCCGCGTGCCACGGCCACCAGCCGCTTCCAGGGGCCGGCATCGTCTTGCGAGACCTGGCGCCGGCGCGAGCCCAGTCGTCCAGTGCCACCGCCAAGACGATGGCGAGTGCCGGGCGGGCCTTGAGCCGGTCGATCGACGTCTCGACCGGCAGCTCGTCGACGTCGACGCCAAACTCGCGGAAGGCCCGAGTGTAGTCCCGATCCGCGCCGGCAATGTCGAACAACCCTTCAGCGTGCGTTGCTCTCTCCACCCGGATTCGTTCCAGCCGGTCGATGAACTCAAGTTCCCTCAACTGCTGGTGGACCCGCCCGGCGGTTACCGGGTCGGCCTCGCCGACGGCCACGGCCGCTTCGGCCCGCCGGGCCGCCTCCAGGGCCTCGGGCCACTTCTGCTCGTTCTCAAGCCGATCTACCTCGGCAAAGACCGAAATGACCTGTCCGGCCACCTTCGCCTGCCGCTCGCCCAGTTGCCGGGCCGCTTCCGTCTCCCGCGCCGACCGATCGCGCACCACCCAGCCGGCGCCGCTACCCAGAAGCACGAGGAAGAACAGCGAGAGCGCGGCCACCGCCAGCCCACCCCGGTTGCGCCGGGCGTACTTCCGGAGCCGGTACCCGGGCGACGGCGGACAGGCCCGCACCGGCTCATCGGCCAGGTAGCGCTCGACGTCCATCGCGAAGCCGTTGGCGGTCTCGTATCGGCGGTTGCGGTCCTTCTCCAGGGCCTTCATCACGATCCAGTCGAGCTCCCCCCGGACCAGCTTCTTGAGCTTTGCCGGCTCCGTCCCCCGGTTGGCGGCCAACGTCGGCAAGCCGTCCGAGGTGTTCAGCTTCGTGCTCGGTTTCGTTGGCTCCTGCTCGCGGATCACGCGGAGCATCTCCAGCATGCCGGCCTTTTCCAGCTCCTTGCGCGAAAACGGTGGGCTGCCGGTCAGCAACTCGTAAAGCAGCACGCCCAGCGAGTAGATGTCGCTGCGCGTGTCGATGTCGAGCTGGTTGACCTCAGCCTGCTCGGGCGACATGTATTCCAGCGTGCCGACGATCGCCCCGAAGCCGGTGACCAGCGTCTTGTCGGTCAACTGCTGGCCGGCCGCCTTGGCGACGCCGAAGTCGATGATCTTGGGCACCGGCTTGCCGTCATACAAGGCGACCAGCACGTTGGAGGGTTTCAAGTCGCGGTGGATGATGCCCTTCTGATGCGCGTGCTGCACGGCCTGGCAGACCGGGACGAACAGTTCCAGGCGCTGGCGGGGCGTGAGGTGGTGTTCGTCGCAGTAGCGGGTGATGGGGACACCTTTGACGAGGTCCATGACGAAGTAGGGCCGGCCAGCGCTTGTGGTGCCGCCATCGAGCACGCGGGCGATGTTGGCGTGGTCCATCAGGGCCAGCGCCTGGCGCTCGGCCTCGAAGCGCGCGATGACCTGGCGGGAGTCCATACCGGCCTTGATCAGCTTGACGGCGACCAGGCGCTTGACCGGCTTGGTCTGCTGTGCCATCCAGACGCTGCCCATGCCGCCTTCGCCGATCTGCTCGATGAGCTTAAACGGTCCGATCAACGTGCCGTGGCTCTCCGTGGCGGGCAGGCCGATGGTTGCCATGGGATGATTGGCCGCCCCCGGACGATCCAGCAGGCTGTCGGGGCCTTCGGCGGCCACCAGCAGCGCCTCGATGCGGGCGATCCGGGCCTCGTCTGCGCCGCACACCTCCCGGACGTACTCGCGGCGACGGTGCGGGTCGGGGACCTGGCGAGCGGCGTAGAAGATCGCTTCGTTGTCGGGTGGTGAATCGGTCATGAAGGCCTCAGAAGCGGGCCGTGAGGTCCGTCCAGAACATCATGCGGGATACCGGGGCCGAACCCGTAAAGTTCTTTTCTTCCCGGTCGGTCAGGGCTGGTGACCGGACGACATGCGATCGATCGCCACCCGGAGCCAGCTTCGGGCGTACGCCCAGTCTTTCTCGGCGGTGGAGGTGGAGACGCCGAGCGCTGCGGCCGCCTGTTCGGCGGTGAGGCCGGCGAAGAACCGGAGCTTGACCAGATTGGCCTTGCGCGGGTCTGCCGCTTCGAGCTGCCGGAGGGCCTCGTCCAATGCGAGCAAGCGGTCGCCGTTTTCCTCGTCCAGGATCGGCTCGATGTCGTCGATGTCGAGGCGGCGGCGTCCGCCGCCGGCCTTGCCGGTCTGCTTGTGGCGGGCGCGGTCGATCAGGATGCGGCGCATGGCCTCGGCGGCGGCGGCGAAGAAGTGCCGGCGGCCGTCCCAGTCCTGGGTTTTGTTCCCGCCCAGCAGCCGCAGGTACGCCTCATGCACCAGCGCGGTCGCTTGCAGGGTCTGGCCGGGCTGTTCACGGGCCAGCTTCTCGGCCGCGAGCCGGCGCAGCTCGTCGTAGACGAGCGGCAGCAGTTGCTCCGAGGCGTGAGGGTCGCCTTTTTCGATCGCGGCCAAGATCTGCGTGACATCGGCCATGCTGTCTGGTTATACCCGGGCGGAGAACGGGCCGCTACCGAAAACCGGGCGCGGGGTGAACTCCTTATCCGGGTGCATCGATCACACCAGGGAAAGACTCTTCTTCAGCGTGTGCCCCTTCGCGCGGGTGGCCAGCGTCAGGTCGAGCGCCGAGATCGTGCCGTCGCCGGTCACGTCGGCGCCGAGCGGTGCGAGCCCGGTCGGGCTCGATAGGTTGATTTCGGCCGCGATTTCATTCAAGTCGTTGTTGTCGACCATTCCGTCACCCGTGACATCGCCGAGCATCCGGTAGAAGTTGTGCACGGCGGTCGTTCCACCAGGAAGGTCGATATCGAGCTCGTAGTAGCCGTCTGCCGCCGTTGTGGTGGGGCTGCCGCCCAGGCCGTTTGCGCCAAAGTCGAGCTCAATCGCATGGTCGATCACCGAGACGGTCACCCCCGAGAGCGAAACGGCCGTCTTGCTCGACACGTTGTCGTTCAAGTCAAATTGATAGAGCTGGATTTCGGGCGATGCGGTCTTGAGTGAACTCACGATCTGCGTGAGATCGCCGCCGGACTGGCTGTCCGACTCGTTGAAATCGACTTGCAGGTAACGGATAAACGACCGCTCGACGGCACCGTCCTCGACGACCAAGGTCGTCGTCTGAAGCGCCGTCGGATTCGCGAATGTCTCCGTCAGCGACAGATTGGGGGAAGTTGGTGCCTGCGTATTGCCCGCGCTGTCGAGCCCGATGCTGTAGAACGCGTAGGTGTGCTGGTGCCGTCCGTCAGACCCTGGTAGGGAATGGTCGCCTGGACGTTCCCCTCGCTACTGGCCGGCCCGGCGGGAATCGCCGGTCCCACCAGCGTGTACGGCCCGGAATCGACCGACACATAGACCTCGAGGTAGGTCACGACACCGCCGCCGGGATCACTGCCGGTGAGGTTGAGTGTGAATGTGCCGGTGGAGGTGTTGAGTGTGCTGGGGTTGGCGCCGGTTAAACCGTCGACCGCGGTCACCGGCGGGATCAGGTCGGGCATATATGTGCTGACTTCAATGTATGGGCTGTAAGCCTGGGTATTTCCAGCGTTGTCCGTCGCCGTGCTGTAGAAGGCGTAGGTTGTGTTGCTCAGGCCCGTGAAGGTCGCCGTGGGGCTCGAGGCCGGGACGGTCGTCCAGAGCGACCATGTCCCGCCGTTGGTCGAGACGTAAATGGTGTAGGACGCAACACCCGAGGGCGGGCTGCCGCCGTCGGAGCCGGTGACCGAGACGGGGAACGTCAGGCTCGTGCCCCGCACCGGGAGCGGGTTGACGGAGCTGGTGGTGGGGGGAGTTGTGTCCATCAGCCAGGACGCCGACAAAGACCCGGCACCGGGTCCGCCGTACGTGTCGTCGATATCGGCGGCGTTCACTGTCAATACGTAGTTGCCCTGTGCGGCGGTTGATGTCGAAAGATTGCCGACCTGGTAGGTTGAAGTCGTGTCGGCGACGAGCGTGAAAGTGAGACCGCTCTCGGGCACGGGTTTGTCGTTGTCGGTCACGGTGACCGCGGCAGTCGCGAGGCCGGTCGTGTTGATGGGCATGTCGAACGTGACGTCGATCGTCGAGACGGGTGTCTTGCGGGGGTTGGGCGTCACCGAGGCGATTGAGCTGACCGAGAGTTGAACGACCTGGATCGTAAAGGTCGGCGCGTTGGTACTGGTCTGGAAGTCGCTGGTAGACGTGAAGACTGCCTGGATCTCGTGGGTTCCTGCGGTCAGATTCGCCGTGGAGAAGGTCGAGGTCGGCGTGCCGCCGCTTCCGCTCAGGGTTGAGTCGGGACCCAGATCCGTGGTGCCGTCGAAGAATTCGACGGTGCCGATCGGTGTTCCGCCCAAGGCGCTCGAGTTGGTGACCGTGGCTGTGAAGGTCGCGGTCTGGCCAAAGATGAGGGGCGTGCTCGGGCCGGTCACGAGTGTCATGGTGGCGGCCGCGACGACTTGCGTCACGTGCCCGGAACTCGGCGCCAGTGCCCCGGTCGTCGGCAGGTAAGTCGCGTAGATCGTGTCGCCGGCTGTGAATGAGCTGAAGCTGACCTGGATCGCGGCTGAGCCGTTGTTCACACTCTCGGCGCCCAGGTAGGTGCCGGTCGTGTCGTCGAAGAATTCGACCGAGCCGTCAGTCGCCGGCGCGCCTTGGGCGGTGACGGTGGCTGTGAGGGTAACCGTGTCACCGGGCGAGGCGGTCGGCTCGGAGGAGGCGAGCGAAGTCCCGGTCGCCCCGGCGGCCTGGGCCGTGAGATCGTCGGTGATCTGGTAGAAGAAGTTGCCCGGCTGGACGATCACCATCCCGGTGCCCGCGACGCCCAAGAACGGTGCGGTGCCGTAGGCAGCGAACACATTTGGGTCGGTGCCGTCCGAGGCACCCAGGACCAGCGTCCCGCCGTCGACCTCGGCGAGCGGTTGGCTCCCGGCGAAGTTGCCCGTGATGAAGTCGTCCTGGAGGATCAGTGTGCCGCCCCTCACGACGAGAGTTGGCGAGTCGGTCGCCGTGCTGAACAGGCCGTTGGACGCAGTGACCGTCCCCTGGTCAACGATCAGGGCCGGCGAGGCCCCCGCGTCGGCGTATTGAGTCGAGTCCAACACCGCGATGGCGCCCCCCACGGTGGCTCCCACGGCGAGGCCGCTGACGACGCCCGCGCCAAGACTTAACGCGACAAGACCGGATGACACGACCCAGTTGCCGAAAGTAACGCCGGCAGCGCCGGCAGCTCCAGCGAGAACACCCACGGGCGCGAATGCGGCACCCGCGACAAAGCCCACCGCGATGGCGCCGAGGACGTCCGCGGCAATTGTCAACCCCTCGCTGCCGCCGCTGGCGTATGGGTTGCTCACGCTGAACAGTTGTCCCAAGTTTAAAGTTTGGTATTTCGACGCCGCCAGATCCACCTGGGCGCTGGGACTGGTGGGGTCGATCTCGGCGTCCACCAACCCGGTCTGGACCAGGAGAGTGGCGGAATTCGAGGAGTTCCACGCCGACGCCGGTGCGTCATTGATGTTGTCCAGGGCGGTCGTTGCCTGGGTCGTGGTCGAGGCCAGGAGCGTCACCGAGGCATTGACGATTGCGCTGTCGAAACTGCTGGTGGAAAGCGCGGTCACGACGACCGGAGCCGCGAGGGCCGCCGGGCTGCTGCTTCGGTTGTCCTGGTCGAGCACGGTCACGATCGGAGTGAATGAGCCTGCGGCGAGGTAGGCGTGCGTGACTTGCAACGAGGCGGGTCCCTGGATTGTCTGGACATCGCTGCGGTCGCCGTTCCAGTCGATGATGTAAGTGAAGGTCCCGTGCTGGTCCGCGGGCGCGGGGTCGGTGGCGGTGAGGGTGAAGGTCGCCGCGACCTGGACGGTCGCCGTCGTCGGCCCGGTGATCGTCACGGTTGGCTGGGCTCCCTGGTACTGGAAGGCGCCGATGTCGGGCTTGGGCGAGTCGAGCGGTAAGCCGCGCTGGTCGGGGGCGACGCTGCTGGCGGCGCCCGCGCCGATGGCCAGGCTGCCGGGGAGCAGGGCCATGGTCTGCGTCGGTCCGCCATTCCAGGGCGAGCGGGCCGAGCTTGGGGTCGACGACGTCGACCTGGTTGTTCGAGCCCGAGCCCGAGCCGATGCCGATCAAGTTGTTCGAGCCCGACGCCGTGCCCCCCCGGCCGCCCAAGTCGCTTGAGCCCAACGGGCCGAAATTGCCCGCGACGATCGTATCATTGAGCTTCGCACTGCCAACGAAATACAGGCCGGCGCCGAGCCCGCTCGAGGGCGACGTGTCCGTGTTGGCGGCTACCGTACAGGCGACGAGCGTGTTCACATTAAGGTACAGGTAGAGCCCGGCGGACGAGCCGGCCGTGTTGCCGCTGATCGTGCAGTTGGAGAGCGTCGCCGTGCCAAAGATGCTGTAGAAGCCCCCGCCGGATCCGAACGCGGAGTTGTCCGAGATGGTGCAGTCGTAGAGCGAGACCGTACCGGTGCTGAAGAGGCCGCCGCCATTGCCGCCGCTGGCTGTGTTGCCCGAGATGGTGCAGGCGGTCATCGTGAGCGTGCCGCCGTCGTTGAGAATGCCGCCGCCGAAGGACGCGTTGCCGTCCGCCAGTGTCAGCCCGGAGATCGTGACGTTCGCCTCGCTGTCGATGGTCAGGATGCCGCTTTGGCCCTGGCCGTCGATGGTCAGCACGTCGGCGCCCGGACCTTCGATCGTGGCCAAGGCGCTCGCGAAAGACCCGGCGCGGCGTTACCCCTCCGCCGCGGAATTGGCTCGCGATATACGGCGGCATCTCCGCGCCGAGCCGATCCTGGCGCGGCCGGCGTCGGCGCTGTACCAGCTTCGCAAGTTCGCGCGACGGCACAAGGCGGTGGTGGCCGCCGTGCTGGGAATTGGGCTGGCGCTGACCGCGGGCTCGGTGGTGTCGGTCGTGTACGCGATCCGCGCCGCGGAAAATGCCCACGAGGCGAGCGAGAACGCGCGAGAGGCGCGCGAGAACGGCCGTCAGGCGAACGAGAACGCGCGGAAGGCCCAGTACCAGACGTACCGGGCGCGCCTCGCCGCCGCCGGCGCGGCGCTGCTGAACAACGACGTTGCCGACGCCGCCAGTCAGTTGGAAGACACCCCGGAGGAGCTGCGCGACTGGGCATGGCGCTACCTGAACAGCCGGCTCGACGACAGCTCCGCCACTTTGGCCCTGCCCGCGGGGATCGGTTACTATCTCTTCCGTGGGCCGGAGGGAGTGCAGGTCGCGACGCAGACCCACACCAGCCTGCTCGTGACTGACCTGGACGGTCGCGCGTTGCGAGCGCTACCCGTTGGCCCTCTGCCCGCGTTGGGGGCTAGTTTGTCGCGTCGCGGCCCTTGGGTCCTGGAAGCGCCCTCCCCAAGCTCCGTGCGCCTGCGGTATGAAGACGGGAACACGAGCGCCACTCTGAACAGGCCGGCCAATCCCATCAACACCGCCATCGCCGTCGATGCGGATCGGACGCGGCTGGCGATCGCCTGGATAGGATCGGGAATCGGGTTATACGACACGGCTACTGGAAAAGAGCTGGCACGCTTGGCCAACCATGCCGAACGCATTTCCGTCCTGGTTTTCAGCCCGGACGGCACGCAGCTCGTTTCCACCAGCGATGACCATACAGCGCGCCTCTGGCGCGTGAGCACGGGCTCGCTGACTGCCGAGCTCCGCGGCCATACGTCCAAGGTGATCGGCGCAGCCTTTCGGCCGGACGGGGCGCGCGTGTTGACGAACTCATCGGACGGGACGGTCCGCCAGTGGGACGCGCGCACCGGAGAGCCCGTCGAGGCGCCTTTCGAGCGGCACACCGGCGAAGTCTTTACGGCCGTGTACAGCCCGGACGGGCAGTGGATCGCTTCCGGCGGTACCGATCGCACCGTCCGGCTGTGGCAGGCCGCGGGCCGGCGGGAAGTCGCGGTGCTGCGTGGCCACACCGGGACCGTGAACGGGATAGTGTTCACGCCGGACGGGGGCAGGCTGGCTTCGACCGGCGAGGACCACACGATGCGGCTGTGGGAAGCGGATTCCGAGGCGGGACTGCCTGTGCTGCGCGGACACACCAGTTACGTGTACGCGGTGGCGTGCAGTCCGGACGGCCAGTGGATCGCCTCGGGGAGCTGGGACCGTACCGTACGCCTGTGGGATGCGCGGACAGGTGAGCGGGTCGCGACCTTTCCGCACCCTCCCTACTTGCGGACGCTGGCTTTCAGCCCCGACAGCTCGTGGCTCGTCACCCGCGACGAGCACGGCCGGCTTGAGTTCCGCAGCGTCTTGACCGGGCAGCTCCGGAAGGCCGCCCGGATCGACGTCACGACCACCCTTCACGCGGTCGCGGTGAGCCCGGACGGGGCATGCATCGCCGCGCTAACCAGCGTGGGCCGGCTGTCGGTGTTCGAGGTCGCGACCGGCCGGGAGCTCTTCTCGGTCAGGCTATCCGAGGACGGGTTCGGCGCGCTGGCGTACAGCCCGGACGGGCGCTGGCTCGCCGGCAACGGGGAGGATCGGAAGACCGTTGCCTTGTGGGACACGTCCACGTACCGCAGGGCCGGCTCCTTCGCCGGGCACACGGGGACCATCGCCGCCATCGCTTTCAGCCGCGACGGCCGCCGGCTGGTCTCGGCGGGCCTGGATCAGACTGTCCGCCTCTGGGATGTGGAAACGGGCGAGTGTGAGGCGATCTTGGCGGGGCACACCGGTGAGGTGTTCGCGGCCGTCTTCCACCCGGACGGCACGCGCATCGCCTCGGGGGGCCGCGACCAGACGATCCGGCTGTGGGATGTGGCGACCGGCCAGGAAGTCGCCCGGCTCGCTGGGCACAGAAGCTACATCAAATCGCTGGCTTTCAGCCCGGACGGCCAGACGCTGGTCTCGGGCTCGGGCGATGGGACGGTACGGCTGTGGGACACTGCCCCGCTCAAGGCGCGCTACCAGGCGCGCCGAGAGGCGGAGAGGTTGCGGCCTGAGGCGGAACGGCTGGTCGAGCGGTTGTGGGGGAAGATGAACACGGCGGACGAGGTTGTGGAAGCAATCCGGGCCGATCAGGCGCTGAGCGAGCCGATGCGGCATGCGGCCTTGTGCGCTGTGCTGCGAAAGGTGCTGGCCGCGCCGGTCAAGCGGTAGGGTTCGCCCTGATGGGTTTGGGCATTCAGCCGCGCAACTTCCCCTGTCGCTATTCGAGCCAATTCTCGAATCGCAGTCCCGGGACTTTCTCGAAATCGCGCCGATTGGCCGTGAGCAACAGGGCGTTGCTGGCCAGCGAGATCGCCGCGATTTTCAGATTGCGCGTCGCAATTCGAACCATGGCCGCTTGACGTGAGTCGAACAGATCCGCGGCCGCTTGATCAAACGGTGCGATCAGGAATGTAGCGAAGAACTCGAACAAGCTGCTCAATTCTCGATAAGCGTTCACCTGGCGTCGGGCCAGTCGTTCTTTCGCGATGGCCGCCAACCATCCCCGCATCGTTTCCTCAACAGCCACGATCGGGATGCCAAAATGTTGATCATGCGAAAGGGTCATCCGTTCGACGAGCCGAGTCCGTCGTTCGCTCGGAGGCATCCTCAGAATACTGACGTGGTTGGTGTCCAGCGGAATCACGGAGCTTCCTCAGCCAACGCGGCTTGACGATCGGCCTCATGGGCGGCCTCGATTTCAGCGAGCATGAGCCGCGTGAATTCGTTATCCTCTGAGATGCCGACGACGCTTCGCCAATCCTTGGTCGGCGCAATGATCGACGGTTGCTTCTCGTTCAGGCGGCGCTCGACTTCTTCGAGGCGGCGGGCCAAGCTTTCCAGGGTCAGTTCCGACATGGTGGTTCTCCTCGAATTCCGATGGGGGCATTATACCGGAGCCAGCCTGATTCCGCACCGCTGGATTTGGCCCTTTTCCGCCGCCGAACTGGCGCCGCTCGGGCCCGTCCAGGCATGTCACTGGCTTTCAGCCCGGACGGCCAGACGCTGGTCTCGGGCTCGGGCGACGGGACGATCCGCCTGTGGGACACGGCTCCGCTCCAGGCGGCGCTACGAGGCGCGCCGTGAGGCGGAGATGTTGGGGCCTGAGGCGGAACGGTTGGTCGAGCAGTTGTGGCGGCAGAAGAACAATCCCGACGAGGTTGTGGAAGCACTTCGGAGCGATCAGGCGCTGAGCGAGCCGCTGCGGCATGCGACCTTCTGCGCTGTGCTGCGAAAGACGCTGGCACCGGAGGCGGCGCCGGGCAAGCTGTAGGGTTCGCCCTGATGGCATTCGGCCACTCGGCCGCGTCGGGTTCGTTGCGTTGCCGCGCTAGCCGCTTGCGGCTTCAGTCGGCGGGGTATCAGGCGACGTGTCCTCGATCGACGAGAGTGGGTCGATGTCCGGGAGCTCGAACAAAGAGAGGTAGGCGTCGTAACGGAAGCGGCGGTTTCGTGCGAAACCTGTTGTTTCGCGCAGTACGCCGTCTCGAACGAATTGATTCACGTGTTTACTTGCTGCGGGGAAACTGCATCCTAGCCGGCGCTTGACCATCTCGATTGAGACAAAAGAAGATTGATCAACTCCGAGTCGAAATGGAGGGGCGGCACCGGGGGTAGCGGCGCTGGTATAAATGCTCGGTATCCCTGAATCTGACGGACGTGGCGCACCCGCTCGCGTTTGGACGGGCATCTCATGCTCGTAATATGCGATCGTTTAACATGGACCTCGAAGACAGGGCCATATTAATCGTTTTCGCCATTTTCGTTAATACACGATGTGATTTGAGCGGAGAGTGCCATCTGCGGGAGCGTCGAGGGGATGCGCGTGCAACGCGCAGCGGACGACTCAACTGAGCTGTGGCGCGTGCCACACAAGCGAAATTCTTAGCGGACGGCACACGGCGTGTGCCTGCTACACCGGAGCACCGGCGGGGCCAGTGGCACGTGCCACACACAAGCGAAGCTCTCAACGGACGGCACACGGCGTATGCCTGCTACACCGGAGCACTGGCGGAGCCAGTGGCACCCGACCGAGTCTCGTCAACGTGCCGACGCCGATAAGATCGCAGGGTCCGTGCGCGAACCTGTCCGTTTCGTGGGTCTGACGTGCGCAGGCGCTGGGAGCATTCCCGCGGGGGTTCGATGAACCACTCGGATGCACGGGCCACGGTCGTCGGTTATCATGAGTCCTGCTCCATCACGAACGCGCAGGGCGACGCCGGCCATGAGCAATTCGCCTCGGACCATCCGCCGCGACATTCGGGTCTTCATCAGCGCGGTCACGCGCGAGCTAGGCTCGGTGCGCAAGCTTGTGAAGCGCGGGCTCGAGGACAACGACTATCACGCCGTTGAACAAGATAACTTCCCCCCCGATTACCGGGACCTGGTGGCCAAGCTTCGCACCAGGATCAAGTCGTGCGACGCCGTGGTGCACATCGCCGCCCAGTGTTTTGGGGCCGAGCCTCCCGAACGGCCCACGAGTGCGCCGCGACGCAGCTACACGCAGCTCGAATACGACATCGCCGTCGAGCTGGGCAAGCCCGTCTATGTCTTCATTACCGGCGCCGGGTTCCCGGCCGACCCGCACGAGCCCGAGCCGCCCGAGCTTCGGGAGTTACAAGCGGCCCATCGCGGGCGCCTGATCTCGACCGGCCAGGATTGCAACCCGTCGGAATCGATCGAGCAGCTCGACCAGAAGATCCGCAGCTTGCAGCTCAAGGTGGAGCGGCTCACCGATGAGATCGAGCAGGTCGACCAGAAAATGGACGTCCACGGCGGGCGGTTGCGGCGATGGCTGGTCGCGGTGGCAGTCCTGGTTGTTGCCGGGTTGGGCACGCTGGCTTACCTCGGCTGGCGGCAACAAGTTGAACACCGGGCGCGCCAGCGAGAAGAGGCGAAGCAGCAGGCGGAGCGCGAGAAGCAGGAACGCGAACGCACGGCGGCCGAAGCGGCTCGCAAGGAAGCTCAGACGATTCAGCAGGTGCAGCAGGAATTTGCCGAGCGGTTCCTCCAGCAACTGTTAATGAACAAGGAGACCAAGGCGGAGGACGCCCGGGAGCGTGCTCTCAAGGAGTTACCAGCACTGGTCAAGCTTCCGTTGGCGGAGATCCAGTCGCTGATCGATCGCAAGATCGCGCCACGAGCCACCGAGAAGAGTCTCTCTTCTCTCGAGCGGGCACGCGCGGCCCTGGCGAAGGGGAACTACGACGAGGTGTTCCAGGCGGCGGACGAACAGACGCTGCAGGGCCGCGAGCTGGCGATGCTGGAGGGAACGGCGGCCCTGGCTCGGTTTCGTCAATCGCCCAAACCGGAATGGAACGGTCGCGCCCTCGCCGCATTCCAGCGAGCCATGGCCCTGGCCGACCCGAATTCGCCGGCGGACTGGCAAGCCTGGACCGACGCGGCCGTATCGGCCAGCTCGGTGCTGCGAGATCTTGCCCGTTATGCCGAAGCCGAGCCGCTGTTGCGACAGTGCGGGCGAATTCGCGAAGCCAAGAGTGGGCCCGACTCCCCGGGGGTCGCCGTGGTCCTCAACGACTTGGCATTGTTGCTCAAGGCCACGAATCGCCTGTCGGAGGCCGAGCCGCTCTTTCGCCGCGCTCTGGCCATCGTGGAGAAATCGTACGGCCCCGACCACCCCAACGTAGCGATCGACGTCAACAACCTGGCGTTGTTGCTCCAGGCCACGAATCGCCTGTCGGAGGCCGAGCCGCTGTTTCGCCGCGCGCTGGCCATTGGCGAGAGATCATACGGCCCCGATCACACGAGCATGGCGATCAGCCTCAACAACCTGGCGGAGTTGCTCCGGGCCACGAATCGCCTGTGGGAGGCCGAGCCGCTCTACCGCCGCGCGCTGGCCATCGACGAGAAATCGTACGGCCCCGACCACCCTGACGTCGCGGTCGACCTCAACAACCTGGCAATGTTGCTCTATGCCACGAATCGCCTGTCGGAGGCCGAGCCGCTCTTTCGCCGCGCCCTCGGCATTGACGAGAATTCTTACGGCCCCGACCACCCCGAGGTCGCGATGGACCTCAACAACCTGGCGGTGTTGCTCTATGCCACGAATCGCCTGTCGGAGGCCGAGCCGTTCTATCACCGCGCCCTGGCCATCGACGAGAAATCGTACGGCCGCGACCACCCCACGGTCGCGACCTGCCTCAACAACCTGGCGTCGTTGCTGAAAGATACGAATCGTCTATCGGAGGCCGAGCCGCTCTATCGCCGCGCCCTGGCCACCGACGAGAAATCGTACGGCCCCGACCACCCCACGGTCGCGATCCGCCTCAAGAACCTGGCATTGTTGCTCAAGGCTACGAATCGTCTGTCGGAGGCCGAGCCGCTCATGGCACGCGCCGTTTGCGTCCTCTCGCGATTCCAGCGATCGACTGGCCACGAACATCCGAATCTGCGCGACGTTCTCGAATACTACGGCCAACTGCTCACCGAGCTGAAGCTAGCCGAGCCCGAGATCGCCAGGCGAATCGAGGCGGCGACGGAGGCGACGGGCAAGCTTTCGCCGATCGTCCCTGAGGTGGAGCGACTCCTCGGCCCGGCCAAACCGGTCGCGGACGTGCTGACATCTCTCGATCGCCGGTACAAGGAACAGGGCAAGGCGGGTGTCTATTACCTCAAGTTGGACGAACCGATTGCGCCACACCTCGACGAACTGCTCCGGCCCAGTGCGGATGGATTGAACGCACTGGCGGACCGGGCCTTGCGCAGAGGTGCGCACGCCGACGCGGCGGTGCTTGCCGAAGCCGCGCTGGAGCTATTGGCCGACCAACCCGCAGGCGCCGGCCAAGCTCACGGCGCGCATGAACTCGCGCGGCGGCATTGCGCGAGCTGGGACTGATCACTCAGGCACGCGACGAGCTTGTCAAGTTGATGCCTGAGCTCGACCAAACTCCGGCGCTGGGTACCGTGATGAGGGGGCGAGCCCGTTACCATCTCAGTCTCTGCCAGTGGCGCCTGGGCGATCTGGCGTTGGCACAGCAATCGGCGAAAGCGTCGCTCGCCGCCTACGACGCCGCGCCGAAAGCAGACACGGTTGATCCCGCGCTCCGCCGGCAAACGGAAGAATTACTCGCCGCCGTGAAGGCGGGCAAAGCCCCTCCGCCCCTTGCCAAGATCGACGCCCCCGCCGAACTTGCGCACGCCCGCGCTCGCAGTCGAGCCCGCGCTGCGCTGGCCAAGCTGCCCCTCGACCAGAAGGCGGCTCCCTTGCTCGACCAGGTTCTTGGCCGGGCCCGGTCCACGCAGGAGGTCTTCGACGCACTCGACCGACAGTACCGCGAGCAAGGGAAACCCGCGGTCTGGTTCCTACCGCTCGATCAGCCGATCGGGCCGCACCTTGACGGGCTGTTGGGCAAGCCGTCGAGTTAAGGGCCGTTTGTGATGTGGCGTGATGGTACCAACGCCGAGAGACATGAGCGAGCGCTCTTTGCCTGCTCGGGCCGCGATCGAGCTGGTGATGTGACGGCCGCTCAACGGGCTGATGGCCGATCTCTCGCCTTCCGCGAATTGAGGGCCGGAGGAGATGGTGGTGATTGACGCGCGGGTGCGATCCGTCATATTGGTGCTGCGCGTGATTTTGCGCGGGAGTATCGCTCATGCACGAATACGATAAGAGCAGCAAGTGGCTGATTCAGCATCATGCCGATTCCATATTACGGCTCGGGGGGATTCGCGAGATTGAGTCCTGGACGCCGCTCCAGGCCGAGATTGTTCAGACGCGCCGGCTTCCGGATGGACTCATTGAGGTGCTGTATCGCGGACGGGCCGAGGCAGACCTGTTCCTCCTTGAGATCGCCACGTACCCCGAAGCTCGCGTGAGCGAGCAAGTTCTTCGCGGCACGGCACTTGTTTTTCTAGACCGGCAGGTTTTGCCTGACGTTTTAGTGTTCTTCCTGCACCCGCGGGGAAAGGCGACGGCTGCCGAGTCGGTGACGCTGTGCAGCCCTGCGCGTCTTACCAAATGGGATTTGTCGTGGAAGGCTGTGAAGCTCTGGGAAGTGCCGGCGGAGCAATTGCTGGCGGCGGGTGATGTCGGCTTGATACCCTGGGTGCTGCTGGCGCAATTTGAGGAATCGCCTGAGCACATCGTGCGCACGTGCCGCGAGCGGATCGATCGGGACGCACCACCCGGCGAGCACGAAAACATGCTGGCCGTAACGCAGATTCTGGCCGGATTGCGGTATAATGATCCCAAGTTGTTCAAGATTCTGGGAGGACGAAAAGCCATGATTGAATCACCCGTGCTTCGGGAGTTGAAGGAAGAGTGGACACGGGAAACGGCAATCGAAGATCTCACGACAGTCTTGGTGGCGCGCTTCGGCGCCAAGGCTGGGACACTCGAGGCCGCGCTCAAGGCCATCGATGATGCCTCACGCTTGAAGGAGCTGATCAAGCTCGCAGCTACGGCTCGAACCCTCAGTTCGTTCCGCAAGCAGCTTGCCGAGTGATTGCGCGGCGCCAGAGAGCTCAGCGTGCGTGATCGCGATTGCTCGGTCAGTGGACGCCCACTCGACTTGCCCGACGGAAGAGTTGCGACAAGAGGTCCCTTCGCGGAGAGAAGGGTGACACTGGCTGAGGTGACCTGTCACTGGACGGAACCAGGTTGCGACGGCTTGGTCCGGAACCCTCACCCGGCCTTCGGCCGACCTCTCCCCGAGGGAGAGGCGGGAAAGCGGTGGCTTGCGACGGCGTGGGCCGGACCCTCACCCCGCCTCCGGCCGACCTCTCCCAGGGCAATAGTTATCGATTGACGCATTGGGGGGCGATGGGTCATGTTCATGCAGCGCTTGGATTTCGCGCGGGGGTACCGCTCATGCACGAATACGATAAGAGCAGCAAGTGGCTGATTCAGCATCATGGCGATTCCATATTACGGCTCGGGGGGATTCGCGAGATTGAGTCGTGGACGCCGCTCCAGGCGGAGATTGTCCAGTCCCGACGGCTTCGGGATGGACTCATTGAGGTGCGGTGTCGCGGACGTGCCATGTCTGACCCGTTTGTCCTCGAGATCGCGACTTACCCCGAGGCTCGCGTGGCCGAGCAAGTCGTCGGTGACACGGCGCTCGTGTTTCTCGATCGTCGGGTTGTCCCGGATGTCTTGGTTCTCTTCTTGCGTCCGCGCGGAAAGGCGACGGCCGCCGGATCGGCGACGCTGCGCAGCCGTGGGCGTCTCATCAAATGGGACGTGTCGTGGAGGGCTGTGAAGCTCTGGGAAGTGCCGGCCGAGCAATTGCTGGCAGCGGGTGATGTCGGCTTGATACCGTGGGTGCCGCTCGCACAATTTGATCGATCACCAGAGGCGATCGTGCGCGAGTGCCGCACTCGTATCGATCGCGACGCACCGCCCGGCGAACTCGAAAACATGCTGGCTGTGACGCAGGTTCTGGCCGGATTGCGGTATAATGATCCCAAGTTGTTCCAGATCCTGGGAGGACGAAAGGCCATGATTGAATCACCCGTGCTTCGGGAGTTGAAAGAGGAGTGGACGCGGGAGGCAACGCGGGAGGCGGCTATCGAAGACCTCACGACGGTGTTGGTAGCGCGCTTCGGCGCCAAGGCCGGGACACTCGAGGCCGAGCTCAAGGCCATCGATGATGCATCACGCTTGAAGGAGTTGATCAAGCTCGCAGCTACGGCTCGAACCCTCAGTTCGTTTCGTAAGCAGCTAACGCCTTGAGGTCGATTAAACCGCAGGGCGAGCTTGGGACTGCGAGCGGATCTGACGAGTCGGTGATCGGTTCGACGGCTGGCTGCGATAGAATAAAGTCGAACGGAACACACTGGGGTAATTACTTTTGTCGCGTGCGACGCAAGAAGGGCTTATGGAACTAACTGCTGAACAGGAACGGGCTATTCAAAACGGTCAGGCGGTGGCAGTGACCGTAGGCAGCGTCGAATGCGTCGTGCTTCGCAAGGATATCTACGAGCGCGGCGAACAGCTCGATTATAGTCCATGGACCGAGGAAGAAATGGACTGGCTGGCGTCGGAAACAGCAGACCTGCTGGCCGGAGATGGTTTTGATCTGCTGCACGCTGCTGTCATTGATGACCGAGGACCGGCTCACGGAAAAGGTCGGCAGCCTGTCAGCAAGAATGCTCGCTGAATTGGATGAGTGCCTGAAGGCAGCACTGGGGATTGGATGACCCGGCGATGGGAGGCTGAAGGCCGACGATGGCTTCAGGGCTAGCCTGAGGGTGAGGACACACGGACGACGTCCATGGCGCAGCGTTTGGCGCCGACGGCCGCTGCATCGCCTCAGTTCGTTTCGTAAGCAGCTAACGCCTTGAGGCTGATTGAACCACTATCGGCATCCGTTCCGACGGTGATGCGAGATGTCGCTGGTGCGACGAGATTTGTGCACGCAGTCGATGTATCGCGAGGACGCTCGAGCGGTTTCTTGGCACGGAGGGCCTGGTGCGGTATATTTCATTGGTGTTCAGTGTTTCTATGTGCAGGCAGAAATCGTGCTCAAAGCCAATCTTACCGCTCAAGACGTTGCCGACTATTTCCTCGCCCGCGTGGACGTAAAGAGCGGCGATGTGATGACGCCGCTCAAGCTCCAGAAGCTCTTGTACTACGTGCAGGGCCTTCATCTTGCGATGGCTGATGGGGAGCCGTTATTTGCGGAGTCGCTTTGCGCGTGGAAGCACGGGCCCGTTGTTCGGTCGATTTACAGGCGCTACCGGAAGTTCGAGCATCGGCCGATTGATCCGCCCGCAAGGCTCCAAGTCGACAAATACCCCCCTGAGACGAGTGAGATTCTGGACGCCGTTTACTCGAATTACGGGCAGTTCAGCGCGAAAAAACTCGAAGATATGACGCACGAGGAACCGCCCTGGCGTGCGACGCCGCAGAGCAGGGTTATTCCGCCTGAGTTGCTGGCGGAGTTCTTCACGACTGTCGTGGAAGCTGGAAGAAGCGGCCAAGCGGCGGGGAACAATCCCGTGTGGCCGATGAGGTCATTCCGCTTTCAAGGCCGGAAGGCGATTTCCGCGAGCATGGCCCCATATCGAGAGCGACTTCGGGCGATCCATGCCGCACGCGCGGGCCGCGGGGATGCGTAGCCGTGGCAGAGCGAAGCGTCCCGGAGCGATGCAGCCGTGCGGACATCTCGCTTTCGTTATGGCCAGATTGTTTTGGCGTCGGTTCACGATAAGCGGCGCAAGACCAAACCTCGCCCTGTGGTGATCATTGACGAGGACGATGATTACGACCTCACCGGAGAGAATTTGATCGTGCCGATTTCGACGTCGGAGCCAGTCCCACGATTGTACTACCATGTCGAGATAAATGGTGACATTGCGAGCAGCGAATGCGCGGCGCTGCCAGAGCGATGTTGGGCAAAGTGTAATGGCGCGGAGTGCATTAAAGTCGAACGCATTAGGAAGACCGTGGGATACATGCCCGTGGGCCTGTTGGCTTCCATCAGGGATGTTTACACGCGAGCTTATGACGATCCGGCAGTTGAATGGTGGTGACGGCGGAGCACTATACGTCGGATGGGCGCTGTGACTCGGGAAACGCGACTGCAACTAACAGGCGTCATAATCAAGCCAAGGGGCATTCGGATCTCAAGATCCATGGGTACCGAGTCGGTTTCAGCAGCTTGTGGATCTGGTTGGGAAGAGAAGAGCGGCACGTGGTTGATTCAGTATCATCGGCAGATGCTGGCCGTAACGCAGGTTCTGGCCGGACTGCGGTATAATGATCCGAAGTTGTTCCAGATCCTGGGAGGACGAAAGGCTATGATTGAATCACCCGTGCTTCGGGAGTTGAAAGAAGAATGGACGCGGGAGGCGACGCGGGAGGCGGCAATCGAAGACCTCACGACGGTCTTGGTGGCGCGCTTCGGCGCCAAGGCCGGGGCACTCGAGGCCGAGTTCAAGGCCATCGATGATGCATCCCGCTTGAAGGAGCTGATCAAGCTCTCCGCCACGGCTCGAACCCTCAGTTCGTTCCGTAAGCAGCTAACGCCTTGAGGGCGATTGAACCGCAAGGTGAGCCTGGGAGAGCGGGTGGATCTGACGAGTTAGTGATCGGTTCGACGGCTGGTCGTGATAGGATAAAGTCGAAGGGAACAAACGGGGGTAATTACTTTTGTCGCGTGCGAAGAAGGAACGGCTTATGGAGCTAACTGCTGAACAGGAACGGGCCATTCAAGACGGTCAAGCGGTGGCCGTCACCGTCGGCAGCGCGGAGTGCGTCGTGCTTCGCAAGGATATCTACGAGCGCGGCGAACAGCTCGACTATAGTCCATGGACGAAGGAAGAAATGGACTGGTTGGCGTCGGAAACAGCAGACCTGCTGGACGGAGATGGTTTTGATCTGCTGCACGCTGCTGTCATTGATGGCCGAGGATCGGCTGACCGAGAAGGTCGGCAACCTGTCAGGAAAGATGCTCGCTGAATTGGATGAGTGCCTGAAGGCAGCACTGGGGATTGGATGACCCGGCGATGGGAGGCTGAAGGCCGACGATGGCTTCAGGGCTAGTCTGAGTGTGAGGACACACGGACGACGTCAATGACAAGAGGTCCCTTCGCGGAGCGAAGGGCGACAATGGCCGAGGTGACCTGTCACTGAACGGAATCCGGTGGTGACGACTTGGTCCCGGCCCTTCACCCGGCCTTCGGCCGATCGGGGTAGAGATGTTCCGGTCTCGCCGGCTGCTCGACGGCGTGATCAAGGGACGTAGATTCGACCCGCGCCGCGGAAGTCGTCGATCGCTATCCGCTTTTCGAGCAAGCGTTCGGCAACCTTCTCTACGTACAGACGATCTCGGAGTAGGCGGTTGGAGTTTGAGATCGTTACGACGGGTAAGCAAACCGGCTGGTTCTCGTTCTGGATCACGGCTTCGAGGGAATCCCGTCCTCGCCGGTTACGATTCGCGGTGATCAGTACGAGAGATTCTCTCGGGCGCATTCTCCAAATCATCGCATCGGAGGCGTCGTCGGCCAGTCCCAGGGATGGGAAGCTGGCCACGGACCAATCGAGATCGCGCCAAAGCTCGCCCCATGTATCGGATGTCCAGATCGCGAGGAGGGCCTCGCACTGCGCTCTGACGTTAATGTCGGCCAGAATGCCGCGCATCCTGCGTCTCCCGGCTCTTGGCTTCGCGGATCTCGCGCATTTTGGCTTGGAGCTTCTCGTGCGCTGCATCGAGCTTGGCGTGGAGCTCGGGCGGATTTCCTCGCGCGTCGCGCTCGAGCATTTCAACGTAGTCCGCCATGACCTCGTCACGGTGCCTCCCTGAACAAAGGTCATGCGGTTACGTCGCTTTATGGATCGAAATGTGTGAATTGGCTTTGAATGGCCCCGACGCACTACCGCAGCGCGGGCAATTAGCGGTTTACATAAACCGCTAGTGCGTGGTACACGCTGCCCGAATTTGCGGAGCTTGTCCACGATCCGGATCAGCCACGGCTCATGTTGAGGCTTAAGAAAGCCGAAACATAAGCATGACGGATGGTACGGGGGGGCGACCATGAACGAGCAGTACAGGGCGCCGCGATCGGCGCAGGGATACAGCGGCGGCGCCGAGCTCGACATCCGAGCGGCGATTGGCACTCGACGTCGAGCGGGTGTTGCGCTGGGCCGATGCCCACCGCACGGCGACCGGGGAATGGCCCAACTGGCGTTCCGGGCGGGTCGCCGGGGCCGACGAAGAGACCTGGTCAGCGATCAACAGCGCATTGAAGCGGGGCCGGCGAGGGTTGCCTGGCAGATCGTCCCTGCCCAGACTGCTGGCCGAGGAGCGCGGAGTCAGATACGGGACTAACCCAGAGTCGCCGGGCGAACGTCTACGGGCCTGGGAGGCCGATAACTTCCCGCCGCAGCGGCCAAGGCGCCGGGGTTGGGCGGCTTCACCGCGCGCGACAAGCCCTCTCACGATCGACCTGATCCTGTCCTGGGCCGATGCGCATCACGCGGCGACCGGCCGCTGGCCAAATTCGTGGTCGTCCGGTCCGGTCCTGGGCGTTCCCCTCGAGACGTGGCCCAGGCTCGACGGCGCACTGCGATGGGGCCGCCGCGGCCTGCGCGGGCAGTATTACGCTGGCCCAGTTGCTCGCCCTGCACCGCCGAGCCCCTAACATCTACACCGAGCCACGGCTTTCGGTCGCGAAGATCCTCGCCTGGGCCGAGGCCCACCGCGCCGCCACGGGCCGCTGGCCGTCATCGGTGTGCGGCCCGGTGCGCGACGCCGAGGGCGAGCACTGGAGGTCGATCGACACGGCACTGCGCGAGGGCTATCGCGGCCTGCCTGGAGGGGAGTCGCTCGGCACTGTGATCCGCGGGCACGCTGGTCCAGACGCATATCGGACGCGCCCAATGCTGACCGTCGAGCAGGTCCTTGCCTGGGCCGCCGCCCACCACGAGGCCACGGGCGAGTGGCCCGGCGAAGATTCCGGGCCGATCCGCGGGGTACCTGGAGAGAAATGGAAAGCAATCAGTCTTACGCTGAGCCGGGGCTGTCGCGGATTGCCCGGCGGCTCGTCGCTGGCGCAGCTACTGGCCGAGCACTTCGGCGCCCGCAACCCGAGCGACCTACCTCGTCTGACTATCGCGCAGATCCTTGGCTGGGCCGACGCCCACCACGCTGCGAGGGGCCGCTGGCCATCGGCGAGCTCCGACGCCGTGGCCGAGGGATCGGAGGAGACCTGGGCGCGGGTCAATGCGGCCCTGTACAAGGGCCTCCGCGGCCTGCCCGGGGGCTCGTCGCTCGCCCGCGTGTTGGCGAAGCACCGGCCGGTGCGACCGCGTCTATCGCTGCGGAAGATCCACGCCTGGGCTTGTGCCCACCGCGAGACCACCGGCCGCCGGCCCGACGCCTACGCCGGCCCGGTGCCCGGGGTTCCCGACGAGACGTGGTCGGCGGTCGACGGCGCCCTGAGGTACGGCCGCCGGGGTCTGCCCGGCGGCTCGTCCCTGACCGCGCTGTTAGGGCGCTCGATTGACCCCGCGGCCCAGGGCAGGCGGCCCGACCTTACGGTCGACCAGGTCCTCGCCTGGGCCGACGCTCACCGCGCCGCAACAGGCCGGTGGCCGAGCAACACATCGGGCGCGGTTGGCGGCGAGCCCGGCGAGAAATGGATCAACCTCGATGTGGCGTTCCGGCATGGCCGCCGCGGCCTCCCGCGCGGCACGAGCCTTTCCCGCGTCATCGCCGAGCATCGTGGGGGCCCAGCCCCTCCGGCGGCCGCGAGGCACTCACCTGGTCGCCCGAACGCCCCAGCCGATCGGGCCGCGGGGCAACAGAGGGCGAAGTCCGCGATGAACTAGTCTTGGTGCTCGTCGAACTACCGAATCGCCGCCTCGACTCGTGTCGTGTATAAGTTGCTTACAGATCGATAGGCAACTCGGGTCGGGGATCGTATCCATGATGAACACAGCCAGGCAGATCCGGTTGAGGTGCTGGTCGTTGACTTGCGGACGGCGTGAATTCTTCAGCTTTGCCGTTGTTGCTCTTGGGTTCGGAGTGGTCTGGTTTCCGTGGCCCAAGAGTCAACGTGTGTTGGCGGGACAACCGGAGGTGGCCGAGCGAGGCGCCGCGGACCTGGTCGTGGCGGAGAACCGTAGGCCGGGAGCGACTGACTGGCAGTTAACCCGCGTTCGCGCTGACCGAGACGGGTTCCGCTCTCCGTGGATCGAAGGATACTGCTCGAAGCAGAGCGTGAAGGCGGGCGAAACCGTGGACATCATGGTCTCGACGCAACCGCCGCGGCCTTTCCGGATCGAGATGTTTCGAATGGGGTACTATGGCGGGCGCGGGCGCGGGCCATGATGACGCTCGGGCCTTTCCAGGGCAAGGACCAAACGGTTCCGACTCCCGGGACCAAGAACCTTCATGAGTGCCAGTGGCCGCCAGCCGTGCGTTTCACCATCCCTGGCGACTGGGTCAGTGGTGTCTACCTGGGGCGGCTCACGACCCTGGTCGAAGATGACAACGAGCCCTACTGGCAGAGCTACATTATCTTCATCGTACGTGACGATCGACCCGCCGACATCCTGTTCCAGTGCTCGGACAATACCTGGCAGGCTTACAACCGCTGGCCGAACCACTTTTCGCTTTATACCCATCCGCGCGGAACTCAGGGGCCATGGGCCGACGTGAGCTTTGATCGGCCGTATGGGCGCGAGGCCCAGCATGACGGTGTGGTGAATGATCCGCTCACGTTCGGATCGGGTGAATTTCTGCCGTTCGAGTTTCCGCTGGCTTACTGGCTCGAGCAGCACGGCTATGACGTGACGTATTGTTCAAACAGCGATATGATCACGACCGAGCGGGGCCTTCGCTGCAAGGCGTTCCTCAGCGTCGGCCACGACGAATACTGGGACATCCGGCAATTCCGCAGCGTCGAGCGGCTGCGGGACGATGGCGTGAGCCTGCTCTTTTTTTCGGGCAATGCTATTTGCTGGGTGACGCCTTATCGCGACAGCCGTGATGGCCGGCCCAACCGGATCATTTTTCGGGGCGGCCCGTATGGCGCTCAAAACGACTACGCCAGGGGCCGGGAGAAAGAGCACGGGCCGTTCCCGGAGCACGGACCGGACGAGGGGTTGCTCATGGGGGCGCAAACGTTGAGCCGGTCAATGGTGGCGGCGACTGGATCGTTGCAAAAGCCGATCACTGGATGTTTGAAGGCAGCGGGGTCAAAATCGGCGATCGGATCCCGGGGCTGATCGGCTGGGAGTACCACGGAGACCCGCCGAAGCTCGTCGGGCTGGAGGTCGTTGCCGCGGGAACGGCGTGGGTTGGCGGGGAGACCCCTCAGAAGTGGGCCGCCACGATTTACCCGGGTCCGAAAGGGAACTTTGTTTTCAATGCATCGACGATATTCTCGGCGCAGGGGCTATCCTCGCCGCCGGGCCACACGCTGCCGTGGTCGCACTGGTCACGGCCGCATGGGCCTGATGAGCGGCTGCAAAAGATTACTCACAACCTGCTGCGGCGCGCCATCGGGCGGGGGTTGTAGGCGACGCACTGCGCAATGACGTTAATGTCGGCCAGAATGCCGCGCATCCTGCGTCTCCCGGCTCTTGGCTTCGCGGATCTCGCGCATTTTGGCTTGGAGCTTCTCGTGCGCTGCGTCGAGCTTGGCCTGGAGCTCGGGCGGGTTTCCGTGCGCATCGCGCTCGAGCATCTCAGCGTAGTCTGCCATGACCTCGTCGCGGTGGAGGGCGAGGAGGGTGTGGTGGGCTCTTCGGGCGGGTCTTCGACCGGCGAGTTGGCGGTCGCACTGGGAATAGAATGCAGTCGGCGGCGCACGATGCCTGGCGTTTTCGCGCTATTTGCCTAGATGTGTTATTGCGATCGCGCTGAACGGTGCAACGGATGCGACCGGAAAAGAATTTTCAGATTTCCTGATCGACAGAGTGACCCAAACCACAAAACTCGGCGCATATTATGACAGTGTCTCGATCGCTGCCACTGGAGTCGGCGCGAGGCAGCATGTACCCAGGGCGATGCCTTGGAAACCCAGGGCGATGCCCTGGGCTGATTTGTTCGGCGCCTTTCAGGCGACGGACCACGATGTGCAACCTTCCTTCTTTTGGCAACTTGATCAACGGTTCTGCTGATCATTCTTGGAGAGAGTGCGTTCGTTGTCGGATGACCGATTTCCGTCCTCGATCCATCAGCGAGATTCAACCGTTGAACGCCAGTTGGCGAACACGTCATTTCATTGCCCGTTCAGGGCGTGCCGGCCAGCCTTCTCCCCCGGGCTGGGAACCGCCAAGAAGAAGAGTGGGGAATTTTTCTATAGGGAGTGCATTAAAGTGCAAAATAGTGCAATGAGCGAGGAACCTCGCAAAAATACGAAAACCCAACTCGCCCTTGCGATTGCGCAGGGCGTGACCGTCGCGAAATGGGCGCAAACGAGCGGAGTGTCCCGGCGAACGGCGTTTCTTTGGGCGAAAGACCCCGAAGTTCGGAAGGTCGTTCAGGGTTGTCGCCGTCGTGTGATCGATCAGGCGGTCGGCCGAATGGCCAAGGGTACCACCGACGCGGCCGAGTTAATCCTCAAGATCGCCCACGAAGCCGACACCTACTCCGTCCGGCTGAGGGCGGCCCGGGCTGTTTTTTCGGACATGATCAAGGTTGCCAAGTTCTCGGGAATGGAAGAGCGCGTGACCGCGATCGAGGACAAGCTTGATGCGCGGGACGCCGCCATCGCGGGCAACGTCTGGAACCCGGGGCCGACTAACTAACTTTCGATGCAACTGCTGCGAGGATATGAGCCGATGATGTCGAGCTGCTCGCAGCGCTTGCGGACCATTTCTATCGCCTGGTGGACGGCCTTGTCGGATTGATAACCCTCGACGTCCACGAAGAAGAGATAGGACGGGTTCGTTTCACCGGACTTGCCGCCACCCGAGCCGGGAATCGGGAAGGACTCGATCCAGGTGAGGTTGACGCCGAATTTTTCGAAGGGGGTGATCATCTTGGCGAGCGAACCGGCGTGGTTGGGAAGGCGAATCATCAGCGTTGTCTTGTCGCGGCCGGTGCGCTCTTCAGCGCGGTCACCGATCACAGCAAAGCGGGTCACGTTATGAGGCTGATCTTCGATGTTCTCGGCGAGCACGTCGAGGCGGTAGGCACTGCCGGCGGCCCGGCTGGCGACGGCGGCGGCAAACTCCTCGCGCTGGGCGAGCTCGGCAGCCGCGGCCGTCGAGACCACCTCGACCTTCGTTGCCTGGGGAACGTTCTTGGTCAGCCAGTTCCGGCACTGCGAGAGCGCCTGCGACTTAGAATAAACCCGGCGAATCTGACTCCACTCGCAACGGCCGAGCAGACAGTGATGAACGCGCAGCCGCACTTCAGCCCGGATCTTCAGGTTGGGAAGCTTGATGAACATGTCGAGGGTGTCGGCGACCCGCCCGTCGGTCGAGTTCTCGAGAGGGACCAGGCCGAACTGCACGTGGCGGCGATTGACCTCCTCAAAGACCGCCGATATCGACGCGACCGGAACGTGCTCGACCCCTTCACCAAATTTTGCGACCGAGGCGAGATGGCTGTAACTGTACTTGGGCCCGAGATACGAGACGCGGATCGCCCGCTGAAGGGCGCGCGAGCCGCTCATGAGCTCGCGGAAGATGATACGCAAGGTCTCCTGCGGGAGCGGTCCCTTGCTGGCTCCCAAGACCTGAGCGATCACCTCGTCTTCGCGCGCGGCCGACCAAACTTCGAGCCCCTGGTCGTGCTTGAGCTGGCCGATCTGCGAGACAACCTCGGCGCGGCGATTCAACAGGCTGACCAGGTTCTGATCGAGCCGGTCAATTTCGCCCCGCAGGCTTGCAAGACTGGGCTGACGCTTGGAGTCAGCGGCTTTGGCCGCGGGAGCCCGATCCTTCGAAGAACGGGAAGGCTGATTGCGTGCTGATGACTTCCGATTCATTTGTCAACTCGGCAAGAGACGGTCGGAAGGATCGTTCCATGCACTTTCCACGCGAATGGCTTCTCAGGACGCCCGCCCTGCACCTGAGGAGCCCGCATACACAATAAACCGACGCAAGTTTATCTCAAGTAAGTCATTAAAGGACAAGGACCAACTGTGTCAAGCAGATTCTATGCGTTCTCGGTTACCCCGAGCCCCCCCGGACCCCTGCGACAGGAACGGACGGAATAATCGACGACGCGTGCATGAATGCATTCCTTTCTTCGGAAGGAGTTGACTGCCATTTTTGCAGTGCGGGAGGAGTGCGGAAGGGGCTACTGCCGATTTGACAGTCTTCGATCGAGCACGCTGGGCGATGGCGTGAAAACTATAGATGATAACTCCGGTTGAAATTTCGTGTTAGATCGTTTGTTCGCGGAGTTCAATGCTTGTGGCATGGTGCTTGCTAATGGAAATGGCTCAAACAACCAGAGCCGGTGGCGGAGAGAAAACGGAGACCGGATTGGGTATGGTGGAAAAGCGGATCGTGTGATCTGCGGGGCCGGGGTGGCGATATGCGAGTGTCGCGTCGACGGCGAGGTGATGGGCAAATTTGGTCGGGCGAGTTAGCGCGCAACCTGGGAAAGGAGACGCGTCGTGTCGGAAGGTGAAAAGATAATTGGGATCGATCTGGGGACGACGAACAGCGTGGTCGCGGTCATGGAGGGTGGAGACGTCACGGTCATTCCGAATCAGGACGGCAGTCGACTGACGCCGTCGGTAGTGGCGTTCACGCCCAAGGGTGACACGCTGGTGGGCGATCCGGCCAAGCGACAAGCGATCACGAACCCCGCGGAAACGGTCTACTCGATCAAGCGCTTCATGGGGCGGCGTCATGATGAGGTGAAGAACGAGGAGACGATGGTCCCCTACAAGGTGCTGGGTGGGGCGAGTGAGTTCGTGAAGGTGCACACGAGCAAGAAGGACTACACGCCGCCCGAGATCTCGGGGATGATTCTGCGCAAGCTCAAGGAAGCGGCCGAGAGCTACCTCGGGCACAAGATCCGGAAAGCCGTGATCACGGTGCCGGCCTATTTTAATGACAGCCAGCGGCAGGCGACGAAGGACGCGGGGCAGATCGCGGGACTGGAAGTGGCGCGGATCATCAATGAGCCGACCGCGGCGGCCCTGGCATACGGTCTCGAGAAGAAGAAGAACGAGAAGATCGCCGTCTTCGACCTCGGCGGCGGCACGTTCGACATTTCGATCCTCGACGTGGCGGACGGCGTGTTCGAAGTGCTGTCGACCAACGGCGACACTCACCTGGGTGGCGACGACTGGGATGAGGCGCTGATGAACCACATCGCCGGCGAGTTCAAGAAGGAGCAAGGGATCGACCTGCGCAAGGACCAGATGGCCTTGCAGCGGCTCAAAGAGGCGGCGGAGAAGGCGAAGAAGGACCTGTCGTTCCACGCACAGGCCGACATCAACCTGCCGTTCATCACGGCCGACGCGGCGGGGCCCAAGCACCTGGCGATGAGCATCAGTCGCGCCCAATTCGAGAAGTTGACCGACAGCCTGTTCGAGCGCTGCCGAGGGCCGGTGCTCAAGGCGATGGAAGATGCCAAGCTGAAGGCGTCGGAGATCGACGAAGTGGTGCTCGTGGGTGGGTCGACGCGGATGCCGCGGGTGCAGCAGATCGTCAAGGACATCTTCGGGAAAGAGCCTCACAAGGGGGTGAATCCGGACGAGGTCGTTGCGGTGGGCGCGGCGATTCAGGGTGCGGTGTTGACCGGCGAGGTCAAGGAAGTGTTGTTGCTGGACGTCACGCCGCTATCGCTGGGCCTCGAGACGAAGGGAGGCGTGATGACGGTGCTGGTTCCCAGGAACACGACGATTCCGACCGAGAAGAAAGAGACGTTCACGACGGCCGACGACAACCAGACCGCGGTGACGATCAAGGTGTACCAGGGCGAGCGGCCGATGGCCGGCGACAACCGGTTCCTCAAGGAATTCAACCTCGAGGGCATTCCGCCGGCGAGGATGGGTATTCCCAAGATTGAAGTGTCGTTCAACATCGACGCCAACGGTATCTTGAATGTGACGGTGCGCGACCAGGGGACGGGCAAGGAGCAGTCGATTCGCATCGAGGGATCGGGGGGGCTCGACAAGGACGAGATCGAGCGGATGAAGCGCGATGCCGATGCGCACGCCGCTGAGGACAAGAAGCGGCGTGAGCTGGCCGAGGCCAGGAATAACGCCGAGCAGCGGGTTTACCAGCTCGAGAAGCTGATCGAGGAGAACAAGGAAAAGCTCAGCGAATCGGATCGCGCGGCGGTGACGGCGGCGATCGAGAAGGTGAACCAGGTAAAGAACCAGGACGACGCGGCCGCGATCAATCGGGCGCTGGACGAGCTTCAGCGCGCGAGCCAGGCGATGGCCGAGCACTTGTACTCAAGCGGCAAACCAGGGTCGGGGGCCGGCGAAGGGCCGCCGCCGGGCGCAGGAGGGCCGCCGCCGGGGGCGGACGGTCCGGGCGGGCCCAAGCCCGAGGACGTGATCGACGTCGAATTTGAAGAGAAGAAATAACCCTCTTTTCGCGAGCCTTTCATGGCATTTCGATTCGAGCGGCTCACGCTCAAGAGCCAGGAGGCTGTGCAGCAGGCGCAGACCCTGGCTCAGGAGCGCGGGCATCCGCGCTTGGAGGCGATGCACCTGCTGGTCGCACTCCTCAATCCGGAGCAGCAGGTCGTTCGGTCGCTGCTCTCGCAGCTTGGCGTGAATCCGGACCAGATTCTGAAAGCCGCCGAGGAGGGGCTGAACGTCTTTCCCAAGACCTCCGGGGGCGAGCTCACGATCAGCCCGGAGCTTTCGCAGGTCTTCGACGCAGCGCAGGCCGATGCCGACCGGATGAAGGACCAGTACGTATCGGTCGAGCATTTGCTGCTGGGGCTTGTCAAGGTGAAGACGCGGGCCCAGGCGCTTCTGGGGGCGCTCGGGATCGGCGAAAAGGAGATCTTGCAGGCCCTTCAGAAGGTTCGCGGTGGGCAGCGAGTCACCGATCAAACGCCGGAAGACAAGTACCAGGCGCTGGAGCGGTACGGCCGCGACCTGGTGGCGCTGGCCAAGAACGACAAGATCGACCCGGTGATCGGCCGCGATTCGGAGATCAGGCGGGTGGTGCAGGTCCTTTCGCGACGGACCAAGAACAACCCGTGTTTGATTGGCGAGCCGGGCGTCGGGAAGACGGCGATTGTCGAGGGGCTGGCGCAGCGCATCGTTTCGGAGGACGTTCCCGAAAGCCTGAAGAACCGCCGGTTGATCACGCTCGATCTGGGGGCGATGGTGGCGGGCACGAAGTATCGCGGCGAGTTTGAAGACCGGCTCAAGGCGGTGATCAAGGAAGTGGTCAGCGCCGAAGGCCGGATCATCCTGTTCATCGACGAGCTGCATCTTCTAGTCGGCGCAGGCAAGGGGGACGGCGCGATGGATGCGGCCAACCTGCTCAAGCCGGCCCTTGCGCGGGGCGAGCTGCGGTGTATCGGTGCGACCACACTTGATGAATATCGCGAGCACATCGAGAAGGACGCTGCGCTTGAGCGGAGGTTTCAGCCGGTGTTCGTGGGCGAGCCCACGGTGGAGGACACGGTAGCGATTCTGCGCGGGCTGAAGGAGCGGTACGAGGTTCATCACAAGGTGAAGATCAAGGATTCGGCGCTCGTCACCGCGGCCAAGCTTGCATCGCGCTACATCACGGACCGGTTCTTGCCCGACAAGGCGATCGACCTGGTTGATGAGGCATCGAGCAGGCTGTCGATGGAGCTGCAATCGGTCCCGAACGAGATCGACGTGCTGGAGCGGCGGCGGGTTCAGCTCCAGCTTGCCGAGCGAATGCTGCGAGGTGAGGAGGAAGAGCATGCTCTGGAGCGGTTGCACGACGTGCAGGCTGAGATCCAGGGCGTCGAGAAAGAGCTGCAGGACCTGCGCCGGCAATGGGAGATCGAGAAATCAGGGCTGGGCGATATTCAAAAGGTTCGCGAACGGCTCGAGGCCGTGAAGGCGGAATTCAACCGGGCACTCGACGACGTGCGGCACATGCAGCAGCGCGGCGAGCGGCCGGACGAGAAGCAGTTCCAGGCGCTGGGGGCACTCGACGCCGAGCGGAAGTCGCTCGAGAAGCGCATAGCCGAGGCCGAAGCGCAGGGAGACGGTCAGCCCAAAGAATCGAGCCGGCTGCTCAAGAAAGAGGTTGATTCGGAAGAGATAGCCGAGGTGGTGAGCCAGTGGACCGGCATACCGGTGAGCCGGATGCTGGCGACCGAGCGTGAAAAGCTATTGAAGCTCGAGGACCAGATTCACCTGCGGCTGGTGGATCAGGACAAAGCGGTGCGCGCGGTGGCGGACGCCGTGCGGCGTAGCCGGGCGGGGCTGCAAGATCCGAACCGGCCGATCGGGTCGTTCCTGTTCCTGGGACCGACGGGCGTGGGCAAGACCGAGCTGGCGAAGGCGCTGGCCGAGTTCCTGTTCGACAGCGAAACGGCGATGGTGCGGCTGGACATGAGCGAGTTCGGCGAGCGGCACAACGTGGCGAGGCTGATCGGCGCGCCGCCGGGGTACGTGGGCTATGAAGAGGGCGGGCGGCTGACGGAAGCGATCAGGCGGCGGCCGTATTCTGTGGTGCTGCTCGACGAGATCGAGAAGGCCCACCGCGACGTGTTCAACGTGTTGCTTCAAATACTGGACGACGGGCGGTTGACGGACGGCCAGGGGCGTACGGTCGACTTTCGCAATGCGGTTGTGATCATGACCTCGAACCTCGGCAGCCAGATCATCGCCGAGCTTGCGGAAACGGGCGACGAGAAACGGATGGGCCTGGAAATCCAGAACGTGCTCAAATCGGCGTTTTTGCCGGAGTTTCTCAATCGAATCGACGAGACGATCATTTTCCATCCGCTGGGGCGGCGTGAGCTCTCTCAGATCGTGGACATCCAACTCCGCAGGTTGGAGAAGCAGGTTTCGGAAGCGGGTCTGTCGCTCCGGGTGACGCCGGGTGCTCGGGCGCGGCTGGGGGATGAGGGTTTCGAGCCGGCGTACGGCGCGCGACCGCTGAAGCGAGTGATCCAGCAGAGGCTGGCCAACCCGCTGGCCAATGCGCTCCTGGAAGGCCAGATGCACGAAGGAGACGTTGTCGAAGTCGACTACGACGGATCAGCCTTCACATTCAAGGCCGTGCGCAGCGAGACCGAAAGAAAGTGATTTCCGGCGGGATGTAGGCCCCGGATTTTGCGGTCAGGGGCCTTATTTGGGTGCTTTCGCGCGTGCGCCCTTTCTGTAGGCGGAGGGCTTCTGCTTATTAGCCGAAGTGGTTCCCCGAGTGCCCGGATAGAACGGAACTTGTTTGCCGGCGGAGTCGACGCGGCCGTACGCGTCGAGATCGGTGGCTGTGTCGGTGACCGCGCCGAGATGTCCCTTTTTCGCGGACCGGGTGTGCCGAGCGGTTAGCGGGGGCGGCGGTGGAATTCGGCGCGACTTGCGAGAGAGCGTGGGCTGCCGAGCCGACTTCGAGACGCTGGTTTTCGGGGTGGCCGCGGTTCGATTGGAAGGCGTTGGGGCGGGCGTCTGGACTTTTGGAGTCGAAGCGGTCGTGGCTGAATCTGCCTTTGGTGCGGTTTGGGTTTGAGCACTTGAATGCGATGCGAAGCAAGCGACCAGGGCGGCGGGCGCGAGAGTCAAGGCGATTGATTTCATGATGGGCCAACACGGTGTTAGTGGAGAAGGAAGCTTGAAAGTTCGGCGGGGTAACACTTCCAACTTTGCCGTCATCAGAGCCGAGAGATCGCCAGGCTACACCAGGATGCATCCATGCAGGTGGGGGCTTAGCCGATCCTCTTAGATCATCTTCGACTCGGCGTGAGAATTCAAGTGGTGAATGATCAGCGAGGAGTTTCGATGATTCGTTGCATCAGCGAGTACATGGCGAAGAGGTCGGAGTTGAGGTCGATTGGCGAAGGACCCTGGTCCCAACCGAGGGCACGGCCGATTGCTCGCGCGGCCTGGGAGTCGTCGTGGTCGAAGGCGATCACGCGGAAGCCGGCTTTTTCCCAGACGTCTTTTGAGAAGGGGCATCGGCCGTCGGCCCAGTTCTTGTAGGGCGTGCCGGGGGGACTGGGCGCGGGCAGAAATTGTAGATGAGCACCCAGCCTCCGGGATTCAATGCGTGGTGCAGGGTTTTGACGAAGGCGTCGTCGTCCACCCCGAGATTGAGTAGTCGGCGCGGCTCGACTTTCCGCTCGGGATGAACGTATCCTTTTTTCAGGGTATTCTTGGAGATAAACAGGTCATAATTTCCGGACACGGCTGTTGTTGTGGCAGGGTCGGCGGGAAAACGGCCGTCGATCAAGCGGATGTGTCCGTCGCGGCCCTGGAGGTTCTTGACGGGGCCCTGGTCGGCGGGGGCGGAGTAGAGTGCGCGGAGGAGCGGGTCGACGTCGACACCGGTCACGTCGGCACCGAGGCCTGCCAGCAGCCGCAGGTGGCCGACCGTGCCGTAGCCGAAGTCAAGGATCTTCAGGGCGCTGACGTTTTCCAATCCAGCCCGGCCGAGCACGTCGAGGGGGCGGGCGTACGCCAGAGGCGAGCCGTATTTTGTATTCCAGTAGAACGAGGCATCGAGATCGACGCGTTTGAGCCTGGACTTCTCTTCAGGGCTCAAGCTGGCTGCGGCCGCTTCGCTCCTATAGGTTTTTGTGGATTCGTCGAGGTAGACCGGGCGAGGGGCGATGGACGGGAGACTTGCGGTTGCTTTCAAGAAGTCCCTGGCGAGTGCGCAGGAGACGAGCGGCTCGAGGGAAATCGCTTCTCTCTTGAGCGCGGCGACAGGGGCCTCTGGAACGGCCGCGCCTGGTTCTTGTGCCGGTAATGCCTGGCAAAACGTGAGCAGCCCCAGCGAACAAAGCAATGAAAAGATCATGGGATGGGCAACCTCAGCGTGCGGATTTCGCAAAAGCCTACGCTTCCGCAAAGTCATGAACACTAATATAGTCTATAACATACGATCATTCTTTGAGCAAGCCGGCCTGCGCAGGACGGTTGCGTGGTCCCAGTAGATTCTTTCGCAGGCGATCTTCCGCTGGCGGAACTGGACGATGACGACCATGGTGACGTCGATTTTCTTACCGGTGGGGGGAACTCCGGGGAGCAGCCAGTCCATCGGGCGCTCGTGGGTGAACTCGAGTCGGATTTCATCGACGACGTGATCCTGGCCGATGACGCGGTTCAAGGGGGTTTGCACGAGATCGGCCGGCCACGATGGAATGAAGACGTCGCGGTAGAAGGCCCGGAGGGCGGCTTTGCCGGACCCACCGGTGTGGACGGGGACGTGGTCGACGCTGGCGTCATCGACCATGGTGGCGAGGGTGGCCTCGACGTCTTTGCTGACGAATTCGCCTGCGAGGTGATCTTGCCAGAGGATTTCCAGCTCTTGCGCGGTCATCGGAGGCTCTCGCTCGAGGATCAGGTGGATTGGGAGGGATATTTCGGTGGCTATGCGGCGAACGATCGCCGGTCACTTGGAGTTGAGCTCACGTTCGATCTTCTTCATGACAATCCAGAGGACGACGACAACCCAGCCGATGGATTTGCGCTGTTCGGGCTCGTCCGGCGTGGCGCCCATCCTCAACGAACAGCGGCGGTCGGTCAATCACGTGGTGATTCGATTCGATGGCTCGTTCCGAAAAAGCGGCTATTCGGCAGAGAGTGCGACAGTTCTGGTGCGAAAGGGGTGGAGTTTGAAGTCGCGCTTATCGATCTGGTAGCGGCGGAGTTTCTCGCTGATGCTTCGGCGCGAGAGGCCGCAGTGTTGAGCGCAGAGCTCGACACGGCCGCGGTATTTCTCGAGGACGCGCTGGAGGTAGGCTCGCTCGATCCGGCTGGTGAAATCGGCGGTGATCTCGGAAAGGGGCCGGCGGTGGTCGAATTCGAGATGGAAAGGCTCATCGTGGCTCGCGACGATTTGAGGCGGCAGGTTTTCGGGCTCGATCAAGGGACCGCTGGTGGTGACGGTTGCCTGTTCGAGTGCGTGCTCGAGCTCGCGGACGTTGCCTGGCCAGTCGTAGCTCATGAGTCTGGAGAGAGCGTGTCGAGAGAGGGTTTTGATGGGGAGGCCCTTCTCGGCGATCTTGTCCAGGAAATGGTTAACGAGAAGGGGGATGTCTTCGAGGCGCTGGCGCAAGGGGGGCACGTCGATGGAGACGACGTTCAAGCGATAGAAGAGGTCTTCGCGGAACCGGCCTGCGGCGACGGCCTCCGCGAGAACGATGTTGGTGGCCGCGATGACGCGGCAATCGGTCTGGATGGGGTCGGTTCCTCCCACGCGCTCGAATCGGCCGTCCTGGAGCACGCGCAGCAGCTTGACTTGCATTCCCAGCGGGATCTCACCGATCTCGTCGAGAAAGAGAGTTCCCCCCTCGGCCAGATCGAAGCGGCCTTTTTTCTGGCGTTCGGCTCCGGTGAAGGCTCCGCGCTCATGGCCGAAGAGCTCGCTTTCGAGCAGGTGCTCGGGCAGTGCCGCGCAGTTGACCGCCAGGAGCGGCCCGCGGCGAGTGACGTCGCTGAAATGAATTGCCTGCGCGACCAGTTCCTTGCCCGTGCCGGTTTCGCCGGTGATCAAGACGGTGCAGGAAGAGGAGCCAACGCGTGCGACTCGCTCGAAGACTTCGGTCATGCCCGGGCTCTGGCCGACCAGGTTATGGTATGCCGACTTTCGCTGGAGCCGGCAGCGGAGATCGGCGACTTCGTCGATCAGCCGCCGGTCTTCGAGCGCATGATTCACGAGGACCTCGAGGCTGACCGTATCGAGCGGCTTCTGGACCAGGTCGTAAGCACCCAGTTTGATGGCTTCGACGGTGTCTTCGACGGTCGGGAAGCCGGTCATGACGATCACCGTGACCGGCAAGTCTTTTTTCCGGACCTCCTTGATCAGATCAAGACCGCTGATGCCGGGGAGTCGCAAGTCGGTGAGCACCAGCGAGCAGGGGTGCTCTACCAGCCATTCGAGAGCGGCCGTGCCGTCGGTCGCGAAGGTGATTTGCCGGTCGGGAAGCGCGAGCAACTGGGAAAGCTGCTGGCAGATCAGCTCGCTGTCATCGACCACGAGGATGCGTCGTTCCATGGCGCCTTCATCCGTGCGTTGGCGAGTGGTGTGATCCAGGTCGAACCGTCAATCATCAGCCGTTGTACTCATCGTCTCGACGCGACTTCATCCACGATCCGTCCACCATTGGGAACGTATCGTAGACTACGCGCATTTCCTTTTTTGTCAAGGAGTCTGGGCCGGGCGAACGCGTCAAGGGGGCGGAGCCAGGAAGCGATCGAGGAAGCGATAAGCGTCCTGGCGGGCTGCGGTTGGGAAAGAATGTGCGGCGTCGGGATAGATGGCGACGAGGCGATCGGGCGTGTGCTCGAGTTCGTAGACCGCCCGCGCGGCAGTGATGCACGCCCGCACACCTTCGACCTCGAAGTTGGCGTCATGAAGCGGCGAGCTGGTGAAGAATGCGCGGGCGCGAGTGCCGCGATCAACTCGGGGAAGTCGAAGGGGACTTGCTTGAGATCAAGCCCAAAGCGAGCTCGCAGCGACGGCATGTAACCCTGGTGCGACCAGCCCGCGATATTGCCTTTAAAGTAGAACGGGAAGGCGTTGAAGCCGCAGGACGAAACGACGGCCTTGATACGCTTTTCGAAGAGCGCCGTGAAGATTGCATTGTGGCCGCCGAGCGAGTGGCCGATGACGCCGATTCGAGACGGATCGACTTCATGCAGGTCGCAAAGCAAATCGACGGCGCGGAGGTTGTTCCAGATGGCCTTCATGGTCGCGCTCGTGTAGCCCAGGTTATAAACGTTGATCTTGTATTCCCCGAAATTGGGGTAGTCGGGCGCCAGCGTGACGTAGCCTCGTTCGGCGAGCTCGCGTGCGTAAGCCAGCTCACGGTTGGAGCCGAGCCCGGCTGGTTCGTCTTTGCCGATGGCAATTGTCTGATGCAAACACAGCATGGCCGGGAATCTGGCGGAGGGCATGTGCACAGGATCCGGAAGAAGCAGCCAGGCGGGCACGCGGTCTCCGGTTTCGGTGGCGAACGAGATCTTCTTGCGGGTGAAGCGGGCTTCCTTGATCGTCGCGGTCACCTGGACGTCGAGAGGGACCCGGCGCTCGCCGCCGGGGAGTTTCCCGGCGACTTCCTGAAAATGCGCCAGGATATGGTCTCGTCGGACGTTCCAATCGGCCAGTGTTTCGATTGTACGTTCGCGACCGAGCCCGTCGCGGACGACCATGAGCCGGGCATGGTCGGGATAGAGAGGCGCTTGCCTGGAAGCCGGTGCCGGGACCTCTTGCGCGGGTCATTGCCAACCCGCACGCAACCATTGCCACGAGCCACTCCAATGGTCTTGTTGGGGGCCGGCGAAAGGTGCGCAGGAAACGGGCCATGACGTTCAAACGCAATCGATATTGGGGTTCGACGGTCGCCATGGCATATTCCTTGCACAGATCACTTGAGTTTCCCAGTCTTCGCCAGCATTTTTTTGAGAAAGGCGTTGGGTCGATGGTGACGTACGGCTTCGGCGCGGAAGGACTTGAGCCGGGCGATCAGAATGCCGATCACAACGATGGTGGCGATTTCTCGCGCTATGGGTCGTGGGACGATTTTGAGAAATTGACCGATATTGCCGACTCGGGTGGTAAGAGTTACAAGCATGAGACTCGACCACAGGAGTGGGAATTCGAATCGAAGCGGAAGATGGGCAAAACGGGAATGAGAAATCGCGAGCTGGCCGGGTCGATCGGATCGCTCGACGGGTGCTTAGGCCGGGCGGTGAACTCGGCTGCAAAGGGGGCGGCGATGCGAAGTCTTGGGCACTCCTTGGCCCTACTGACAGTTCTGGGATTCTTGAGCGGGTCGGCCCTGGGGCAGGGTGCTTCGAAGGAAACGCCCGCGGCGGCGCTGCTCAAATTCAAGCCGAGCCAGGTTGGTGTCGAGTACGACACGCCGGCCGACGAGGCAACGAGAAACGCGTGCAAGGTTGAGCAGGTGTTGAATGCCGAAGGCAAGAACATCGGGTACGCGCTGCGCGATCCGCAAGGGAAAATGCTGCGTCGGTTTGTGGCTGAGCGGGGCAGGAAAATGGATCAGTGGAGCTATTACCAGGACGGATTCGAGGTCTATCGCGAGGATGACCTCGACGGCGACAAGCATCTGGACGAGTGTCGCTGGTTGAACTCGGGTGGCAGTCGGATTGCGCTCGTCGAAGGGGGGAAGATCAAGGGCTGGAAGCAGATATCCGCGGAGGAAGCGTCGAAGGTTTTGGTTCAGGCGCTCGTGGCTGGTGATGCGGGCCTGCTCGAGACGGTGATGGCGAGCCCGGCGGAGCTCACCGACAGCGGTGTTCCGAAGGACGTGGTCGCGAAGGTTGCGACGGCCGTCGAGAAGCGGCTCGAGCAACTCGCCGCCTTGCGAAAACAACTGATCGGGTGGAACGCCCAAACGATCTGGAACCGATTCGACGGGACGTTTCCGCATGTGATTCCGGCCGATCCCGCGGTGGGGCTGGCGAAGGATGTGATGCTCTACGAGAACGCCATGGTGATTCCCGGGACGACGGCTACCCAGCAGAACGCGGCCAAGATGGCGTTCTTGCAGGTTCCCGACATGATCCAGTTGGGATCGACGTGGAAGTTTATCGAGCTGCCGCATGCGATCGATCCTGAAAAACCGATCGTCGCCGCCGCTAGCAGCCTGCGTTCGATGCTGTTCGATCGGGCGAGCAACGTCGAGCCTCGGGACGAGGAAATGGAGCTCGCGCTGAAGGCGCTCGCCGATTACGACGCAAAGAATGCCCCGCTGCTGCAGAACGGCGACAAGAAAGGCATCGCTCGCTACCACGTCAGTCGCATTCCTTTTCTGCGCGAACTCGTGAAGAAATCCAAGAACCCCGATGAGAAGGTCTCCTATAACAAGCAGGTGGTCGACAGCCTGATTTCGGCGCTGCGGACGGGGCTGTATCCAGAGGGGAGGAAACCACTCGAGGCGATCATCAAAGAAGGAGATCGATTGGCGTCGTACGCCGCGTACAGCTTGATCGACGCCGATTTTGCGATGAAGAACGATGAGGACGGCGCCAATTTCGTGGCCAATCAGAAGAAGTGGATGGCCGAGCTCGAGAAGTTCCTGGAGAAGTTCGCCGATGCCGAGGAGGCCGCGCCGGTTTTGTTCCACCTGGCCAATGCCAATGAATTCAATGCCGATGAGGCCAAGGCCCACGAGCAGTATGAACGACTCGTGAAGGATTACGCCGCGACCGAGGCCGGCAAGAAAGCGGCTGGTGCGCTGCGTCGGCTTGATCTTGCGGGCAAGCCGTTAGCGATTGCGGGGACGGGTCTGGCAAATGAAACGGTTGATTCGTCGAAATATCGAGGCAAACCGGTGCTGGTCGTATTCTGGGCGAGCTGGGCCACGCCGGTGAAGCAAGACCTGCCCGAGCTCGTCAAGCTTTACGACAAGTACAAAAAGGACGGCCTTGAGATCATTGGCATCAATCTCGACAACGATCGGGCCGAACTTGCCGCTTTTGTGAAAGAGCATCGGATCGCGTGGCCTCAGATCTTCGAGTCCGGCGGAATGGACAGTCGCCTGGCTGTGGACTACGGAATCATTCTTTTGCCCAGCATGTTCCTGGTCGATTCCGAAGGCAAGGTTGTGAATCGCAACCTGCGTACCTCCGGCGAAGTCGAGCGCCAGCTCGCGAAGATGCTGGCGACCAAACCGGCCAGCGTGGCGGATGGTCGGAAAGAGTAAGAGAGCAACGAGAAATCGCTCGAGAGAGGCGTGGAGGCCTCGGTCGCCGAAGCGTTCGGCGGCCGAGTCAGCGTACTCCGAAAGAACTTCCTCGGACTCTCGACAGCGAATCCGCCGTGTCGTAGGATAGCGCGAACAACCGAATCGCCAGAGAGGACACCCGCTGATGGAGGTTCTGGCTTGTCTCAACGGCGAAATCATGCCGATTGAGCATGCGAAGGTGCCGGTGTGGGACCGAGGATTCCTGTTTGGCGACGCGGTGTACGAAGTCTTTCGCATGTACGTCGGTCGACGATGGCTCGAGGCAGAGCATCTCGCACGCTTGAAACGCAGCCTCAACGAGCTCGAACTTCGTCCGTATGATCTGGGACAACTCGTAAGGCGCATTGATCGTACGGTTGTCGAGAGCGGGATTCAGGAAGGAACCGTCTATGTGCAAGTGACGCGCGGCGTTGCACCCCGGGCACACGTTTTCCCAGATCCTCCCGTCACTCCAACCGAGCTGATCGTGGTTCGTCCGTACGACGACGGACCGGCCGCCCGACTGCGCGAGTCAGGAGCGCGCATGATCAGCCAGCCCGACCTTCGCTGGAAGCGCTGTGACATCAAGTCAACCAACCTCCTCGCCAATGTGCTGGCGGGCGAGGCGGCCCGCCGCGCCGGCTGCCACGAGGCGGTGTTGATCGATTCCGAAGGTTTCGTGACAGAAGCGACCCACTCCTCTTTGCTCTGGAATCGCGAAGGCCGTCTTGAAGGCACGCCGGAGGGCCATGAAATCCTGCCTGGAATGACGCGAGGGCTCATTCTGCGAATGTTAGAGCCAATGGGAATTTCTTTTGCCGCGACTCGCGTGACTCTTCCGACGCTCTTGGCGTCTGACGAGGTGATCCTGGTCGGTACGACGTACGAGGTCATGCCCGTGATCGAGATCGACGGACAAACCCTCGGCTCTGGAGCACCCGGCCCGCTCGCGCGGCGACTGGGCGAGTCATATCGCCAAGAGGTCAAACGCTGGTTGGCTGCGCCGCAGTCGCCCGGTTAAGTGCTTCGTTCCGCTGTGCCGGCGGCACATCCGTTGGAGTTCGAATGATAACGAGCGAGGAACCTGACGACCCCTTTTCCGCTCACTTCAAGCGCGATCGCCTTCCTGGCGCGGGCATCCGAATCGTCATCCTTACCAAGTTACCGTACGAGCAGGCCGAAGCCGTCATCGCCCCGCTCTGGCAACGAATCGCCGAACTGGGACGGCCAGTCGAGCATCGAATCATCGCGGTCGCCGATCTTGGTCTGGCGGAAGCTCTTCGCCGTGGTTTCTTAGATGCCGACATGCCACTGGTGCTGGTTACAACCGCGGTGAAGCCGTGGTCGGCAGATCACGTGGATCCGCTGCTTGAGGCCATCGACGCAAGCGACCATGTCATCGGCCGGCGCCCCAAAACGAGTCGCGGTGGCGCCTTGAACTGGATCGCGAAATTCCTCCGGAGATTGATCTTCGCCGTGCCTGTGGACGATGTTCACTCACCTTGCCGGCTTCATCGATTCGAGAAGTTGCTCGCCATCGTGCTCCAGTCGAAGTCGTCGTTCCTCGACACCGAGATCCTGGCGAAGGCGACGTTCCTGGGGCATCTGATCGATGAAGTCGAGGTACCCCCCCTGCCCTGCGAGTCGTGGGACGAGGGTTGGTGGTCCGACTGGAATCGAGTCTTCAAACATCCGCAGTTTGAGTCTCTATCAAGTCCAACGGAAGTAGCGGAGGGCGAGCGCGAACGTCACGATGGCCCAGGCGGCGAGGATCGACATGGCGGGAGCCACCTCGAGCGGCCCGGCGCCCTTGAGAATCACCATGCGCAAGGCGTTCACGAGTTGAGTGAGAGGCAACGCGCTGATGAAGTGCTGCATCCAGCCGGGAAAGCGGCTCGAAGCGAAGAAAACACCGGAGAGCAGCCACATCGGCAGCATGACCAGGTTCATCAAGCCGCTGACGGCCTCGGTGGTCGTGGCGCGGCTGCCGACGAGCAGCCCGATCCCGGCGAAGGCGAGCGCTCCCAGCATATCGATCGCGATGATGAGCGCGATGTTGCCGCGAATCGGCATCTTGAACATGAGGGTCCCGAGCAGGAGCAGCACGGTCAAGTCGGGGAGGACGAACGTCAGTCGCGCGCCCAGCAAAGCCAATAAGAAATCGCGCCTTGGCATCGGCGTCGCAACGAACCGCTTCAGAAGCTTGGCGATCCGGAAGTTCACCACGAGGAACCCGATTCCCCAAAGACCCCCGCCCATCGCATTGAGCCCGATCAAGCCAGGAATCAGAAAATCGATGTACCGGGAGCCCGGCTCGATGACATATACGTCGCTCGTTGAACGCGGGTCACGGCGATCGAGGGCGCGCTGAAGAACGTCGTCGATCACCTGGCGGGCCGCGCTGGCTTCCGGTCGCGTTGGGTCGTAGTGGTACACGGTCGAGCGTGGGCCAAGCGGCTCGATGACGAGTGGCGTGAGACCGTTCTTCAACCGTTCGAGCGATTCATCCTTGGGTGCTTCGTGAAGCTTGATCGCGGGCACGTTGAGTCGTGGCTTACCCGCTGATCTGGCACTCTCGAGTGACAGGTTGTGCGCCGGACAGCCGAGCTGACTTCGTCTGCCCCTGATTCTGTCGTCAGATCGACTTCAATGGGGGCCGGCGGCCGATTCTGAAACGCGAAGCCGAGACAGACCGCCATGATCGTCGGGAAGCCGTAGACCCAGAACACGCGGGCTGGCTGACGGTAGAAGTCGCGGAGACGCACCAGGTAGAGCTGGAAGAGTGGAGACGATCGAAACATAAAGTGCTTTGCACCTCGAGAGTGTCAATTCCGAGAGCTGAGAGAGAGCGAGTCCGGTCAATCAAGCCCGGGTTTTCCTGCGGCTTTTTCGCCCAAGGGACCCGCGTACAGCCGCGCCGTCCTCGTTCTCATCGCGCAGGTGCCGGCCGGTCAACGCAACGAATACGTCCTCGAGACTGACATGCCTTGTTGTCAAGCGAGCAAGCGACCGCTCGAGGCGGTCAACCTCATTGAGCAAAGCGGGAATCGCGCGGTGAGGCTGTGCGACGGTCAAGACAAAGCCGTCGTTTTCGACCCTCGCCGCCAGCACCGACTCAAGACCCAGCAGTTTGTTCAGTTCGAGCGGCCTCCCCTCCCCTCTCTCCTCCAGGGCAAACTCGACGATGTGATCGCCCCCCAGGCGCGAGATTAACTCAGCCGGTGAGCCCTGCGCGATGATCTTGCCATGATCAATGATTGCGACCCGGTCACAGAGCCGCTCGGCTTCGTCCATGTAGTGCGTGGTCAGTACGATCGTGCGGCCGCGGGCACGGAAGTCCCGAATCACCTCCCAGAGCTGGCGGCGGGATTGCGGGTCCAGACCGGTCGTGGGCTCGTCGAGGAACAAGACCTCCGGATCGCCAACCAGAGCCAGTGCCACGGCCAGACGCTGCTGTTGACCACCCGAGAGATGTTCGATGAATGCGTTGGCCTTGCCGTCGAGGGAGACCTGCGCGATGACCTCGTCCGGCTCGGCCCCGGTCCGATAAAAACTGCGGAACAAAGTGACGATTTCGTGAACGGTCTCCTTGTCGGGAAGCCGTGTCTCCTGAAGCGTGACGCCGATCCTTTCTCGGATTCCAACGGCGTCGGTAGCCCAGTTCATGCCGAGGACCTCTACGTCCCCGGAACTGGGCTGATTCAACCCCTCGACGATCTCGACGGTGGTCGTCTTGCCCGCCCCATTGGGGCCCAAGAGCCCGAAACACTCGCCCAGATTGATCTCGAGGTCAATCCCGTTCACGGCGTTCACTGGGCCGTTGCCGCCCGGGATATCGTTTGTGCAGATCCTTGACCCGTATCGCCCATTCTGGCATGGCGCGAAGCCCCCGCCTCAGATGACCGTTCCGTCTTTCAAGATGGCAGCCTTGGGGATCACCACCACCCCGTCACGGATCACGTGAGTCGGATGCTCTTCGGAGTCTGCCGTGCCGCGCTGGTTGATCACACGGACGTTGCGGCCGATGCGGGCGTTCTTGTCGATGATGGAGCCTTCGATCACCGAATGATCGCCCACACCCAGGGGCGGGCGCCCCAGTCGAATGTTCTCGGCGTGGCTGTTTCGATCGTCGAGGACGTCGATCCCCATGATGTAACAATTCCGGATCGTGGCGTTGTCGCCGACGCGAGCTCGCACTCCAATCACCGAGTTTTCGATCACCGAGCCGCGGCCGATCACGGTCCCATCGCATACCAAGCTGTTCTTGACCGCCGCTCCAGAGATGCGCGAACAAGGCAAGAACCTGGGCCTCGTGAAGATCGGACCGGCCTCGGAGGCAAAGTCGAACGCAGGCTGTTCGCAGGTCAAATCGATGTTGGCCTTGTGAAATGCTCCGACCGTCCCGATATCTTCCCAGTAGCCGTCGAACAGGTGCGCCTGAACGCGATGATCGGCAATCGTCCGTGGCAACAACTCGTGCCCAAAATCGGTCACAGTGCTCGATCTGAGCAGGTCCACCAGAAGGCTACGATTGAAGAGGTAGATGCCCATGCTCGCCAGGTAGGGCCGGTCGGCGGCATTCAAGCCCAGCCGTTCCAGCCCGCCAGGCTCGGTGCGCACTCGTGCGAGCTTCTCAGGAGTCTTGGGTTTCTCCTCGAACTCCTGGACGCGACCGTCGCCAAGAATCTTCATGATGCCGCACGACATCGCTTCTTTCTCTGGAACCGGCAGCGCGGCGATCGTCACCGCAGCCTTGTGCTCGAGATGAGTGCGGATCATGTCCTGAAAATCCATCCGGTAGAGCTGGTCACCCGAGAGAATCAGCACCAGGTCATAAGCCGATTCGGTGAAATAGGGAATATTCCGCCGCACCGCGTCGGCAGTTCCCTGGTACCAGGTCTCATGCTCCATCGTCTGCTGAGCAGCCAGAATCTCGACAAAACCGCCGCCAAACGGATCAAATTTATAAGTGTTATAAATGTGTCTATGGAGACTGACCGAGTTGAACTGGGTCACCACAAAGATTCGGTTGAGGCCCGAATTGATGCAATTGGAGATGGGAATGTCGATCAGCCGGTATTTTCCGGCGATCGGGACAGCCGGCTTGCTGCGCGATCTGGTCAGCGGAAACAACCGAGTGCCGCGACCACCGCCCAGGATCAATGAGATGACCCGAGGCATTGTTCTCCTCCCCAAGGTATTCATGGATGCCGGGCCTCCGTCAACGAGTCGGAGGCCCACGTCGCTTCGTCCATATTTCAATCGGCACGCTCACCAGCCGAGCACCATGTTCGACTCAATGACTTTGCGCGCTCCTTCGAGGTCGCTCCCGGTTGTCTGCATATAAAGACGCATCGCGTGCAGCTTGTCTCCCGCCGCTTTCGACAGGCAGTCGCGCGCCACCGAGCACGGGTCTGTCGAAGACGGAATGCCCAGCAGCTTCTTCGAAATCACCCAGGTGTCTCGCGGACGATGCGCTACCCGGATGATCTCCTCCTGGGGGTAATGCGCTGCCGCGAATTCGCGAGCCGTTGGCTCGTCAGCCACGCAGGCAATCATGATGTGCGATGTTGTTTCGACCTCGTACAATGGCATGAAACGCCCCCTTTCCCGAAACGGGGTTATCGGCCGGAAGGGTCAGTTGAGCAGCGCCGAACTTCGAGAATGCACACGATAATCGCGATCCTACTTCGCCCGGAGCACCGGGTCAAACACTCGGTTCATTTGAGCGGCATTCCGGTCGCAACCATCTGCTGATCTTCGTAGAGCTGGGCCAGAACCAAAGCTCCGTTCGACGCAACGTGGTCACCTGGCTTCAACCCCCTCTGGACCACGACGTGGTCGTCGCGTTCCTCCGCGACAACCAGCGGCCGGCGCTCGAACTGCTCGGTCCCTGTGCCGGCCTGCTCGGGCTTCTGAACGAACGCATATTCCGCACCGTTCATGACGACCATTGCCTGACGCGGGATCTCCGTCTGGCCTGCAACCGGCGGAATCATCAGGGCCGCCCGCACCAGCATGTCCGCCTTCAGCTTGCCGTCGATGTTCGGAACGGACGTCCGCAGCAAGATCGCGCGTGTATCCTTCGAGACCTCACTCGCAATATATTCGACCTTGGACGGGACCGTCTTATCCAGATACGGGAATCGGATCTCCATCTCCTGGCCTACGGCAACTTTCGCCTGATCGGCTTCGTACACATTCACCCACACGAACAGGTGGTCGAGCGGGGCGATCGTCAGGAGCACGTCGTTGTTGTCGTAAAGATTGCCGGGAACGGCATCGCGCTGAATGACGTTCCCTTCCACCGGTGAAATGCGCGTCATCCGAGCCTTGTCGCTGATAACGTGCAGCTCTTCCGGCAGCAGCGCGTTGCCCAGGTTCTTGGTCAGCAGCTCGATCTGTTCTTCGGCGACTCCAAATACCTTCAATTTCTCCTTGGCGGTCGACGCAGTGAGTCGGCTCTTGCTCTCGTCGTTCTGGGCATCGATCACCTGCTGCTCCGACGCGGCCTTCTCGTTCAAGAGTCTCTTCTTCATTTTCAACAGGTTCTGGTCATGCACCCACTGGACGTAGGCGGTCTGGAAGTCGTTCTTCGCTGCCGCCAGCTCGGTACTGAACAGGTCAACCAGAGGGGCTCCGATGGTGACTTTCTGGCCCCTCTCGACGCGGACCTTCTCGACGAGGGTATCGAACCTCGGCCGGATCTTGGAGAGGGTATTCGGGTCGTAATCCGTGCGCCCGATCAGCGGCAGCCTGATTGGATCGGCCTGTGGATGTACCGACACGACGACCAGGCCGATCGTCTTGGCGTTTTCCAGGGAAATCCGCACGAAGCCGTCCCACTGCGCCTCGGCCGTTGCGGTCTCCGGCGGTTGGGGCGCGGAGGCATTACTGTGCGTGCTGGTGGGATTGTGCTGCTGCACGTACGCTAAAACGCGTTCCGCGTCGTGTCGGGCCCGTTCAGGCCCAACCTGCCAGACATAAACGCCCCCCGCGCCCGCGAGAGCCAGCACGAAAAGCAGCAACCAGATCTTACCGCCCGTTCGCCGCCGTGATGAGGCCGCCCCCTCGCTCGCTTCCGGGTGCGTGAGAGCGGCGAGCGGTGTTGGTCCTGAATCCGTGTGATGCATCGGCTCAGTTCCCACAGTATTCATCAACTTGCCTCCGACCCCTCCGGCAGGATTGCCCCTTTGTCGTCCAGTACTCCATCCACTGGGCTCACTTGTCGCTCTGGCCCCGCTCTGCGATTGACGGCGTGCGACCGTTTCTCGTTTGACCTGGCGACCTGATCTGCGCTCCGCACGCACACCCGGGCTTGTCTCCCGCTCGACACCGGGGACGTCGACCTCGGCCAGCCCATTGTGGTGGCGAGGAGGCGACAACCCAACGGCAAGACGAGCGATCACCCACGGCGTGGCGGCCCGCTGAAGGGGAGGATTGGATTCCTGTTCATCGAAGTGAACGAACCGTTCGCTGACAGACTAGCATTATCGAGGATGCGGACCGTCCTGTAAAGGGGCACGCGGCGGCAGGCCGCCTTCGGTAGCGCCGGCCGAAGCCCCCCTGCTCCCAACGATAAACCCGGGTGCCATGGCGATCCGGCCTCGTGGGGACCTTCAGGCTCCCGGTCGGGTCGGACGTCGTTCTCCCTTGTCCCCCTTCCCGCTGCCAAGTATGCTGAACGGTTGATCGATCCGACAGGCCTCCGTCGTCGTAAAGAAAAGCGGCGAGACCGTGCGCCCGCCACCGTGGGCAGTCCACACACTCCCGGAGCCCGGTCCTCTCCCGAACCTGTCATCCCGAATAAAACCCTGCGCCGCTTGGATTGAGGTCGACGAAAAATGGTCCGTGCGATCATCACCTGGAGCCTCCACAACCGCCTGATCGTCATCCTGGCGACGATCGTGTTGATCGTCGCGGGCATTCACTCGGCGCGGAACCTGAACGTCGAGGCGTATCCCGACCCGACCCCCCCACTGGTCGAAGTCATCGCCCAAAACCCTGGTGCCAACCCCGAGGAGATGGAGCGGCTCGTCGGCATTCCGATCGAAATCGCGCTCAACGGTATGCCCGGCCTCGAAGACCTCCGCAGCACGTCGATCGCCGGGCTCACCGACGTCAAGTGCCAGTTCACCTACGACACTGATTACTGGAAAGCCCGCCAGGAGGTGATCAACCGCCTGAACTCCCTCTCCAACCTGCCGGCGGGCGTCAACCCCGGGCTCTCCCCGTGGAGCCCGACCGGCGAAATTGTGCGTTACGTGCTCGAGGGGCCCGGCTATACCTTGAACGAGATCAAGGCCGTCCAGGACTGGGTCATTCAGCGGGCCTTGAAGACCGTTCCCGGCGTGATCGACGTGACCGGGTTCGGCGGCACGGTCAAGCAATACCTGGTGCTGGTCGACCCCATGGAGCTGAACCACTACAGCATCACCCTCCAGCAAGTGCAGGACGCAATCCAGAAGTCGAACGCCAACGTTTCGGGAAACATCCTCACTCTCGGAAGCCAGTCCCACATCGTTCGCGGCATCGGCTTGCTCGGCAAGGGCATCGACCCGCTCGAGCCCTCCCTTTCGCCAAACCGCGCCGTGCTCGTCGACGACAAGCTCGACGATATCCGCAACGTCGTCGTCGCGCAATACCAAGGCAACCCGATCCTGGTGAGCCACGTCGCCAAGGTTCTGGAGGGACACCAGCCGCGGCTCGGCATCGTCGGCCGCCATTTGCCCGTCACGAAGGAGAACGACGTCGTCGAAGGCATCGTACTGATGCGCAAGTACGAAAAGTCGATCATCGTTTCCGACGCCGTCAAGGAGAAGATCAAGGAGATCCAGAAGACCGGCATCCTTCCGCCCAACATGAAGATCACCATCTTCAACGAGCGCAGCGAGCTGGTAAACATTACCAAGCACAACGTGCTTCATAACCTGCTCGTGGGAATGGGTCTTGTCATCGGCATTCTCTTCATATTCCTGGGCGATATCGCCAGCGCCGCCATCGTAGGCATCATGATTCCCCTGGCCCTTTTTTTCTCGATCACGGTCCTCTACGCGCAGGGGAAGTCCGCCAATCTCCTCTCGATCGGCGCCGTTGATTTCGGAATCATCGTCGACAGCTCCACGATCATCGTTGAGAACATCTATCGCCACATCACCGCGCCGGGCGTCGACCGCTCGCGATCCTTGATCGACCGGATCATCGATGCCTCCAGTGAGATCGAACGAGCGCTTTTCTACTCGACGACCATCATCGTGTGTGCGTTTATCCCCCTCTTCTCGATGTCCGGCCCCGAAGGCGCGCTCTTCGGACCGATGGCCAACACCTACGCCTTCGCCATCTGCGGCGCCCTGCTCATGGCGGTCACACTCGCACCGGTGCTCTGCTCGTTTCTCTTCGTCAACAAGAAGGAAGCCCCCGACACGATGCTCGACCGCCTCATGAAGCTCAGGTACTTGAAGGCCCTGAGCTGGGTGCTCAGGCATCGGGTCGTCACGCTTGCCGTCATGATCGCACTGTTTGTCTATACCATGTTCCTGATTCCTCACCTGGGCGGTGAATTCATGCCTCCGCTCGAGGAAGGCTATCTCTGGATCAGAGCGACGCTGCCCCGTACCACCTCGATGGAAGCCGCCGCCAAGCTGGCGCCTCAATTGCGCGAAGTCGTCGCGTCGATTCCCGAGGTCAGTCGCGTCATCTCCCAGGTCGGCCGGCCCGACGACGGCACCGACGTGACCGGCTTCTTCAATCTGGAGATGGGCGCCCCCTTGAAGCCCATGGAGGATTGGCGAAAAACGCCCGTCCATCTCTTCGGCTACAAGCTCTGGGATGCGACGATCTCCCGCGAGGACATCGAGAAGGAGCTCATGAAGAAATTCGCGGCCTATCCCGGCATCAACTTCAATTTCTCTCAATACATCCGCGATAACGTCGAAGAGGCCCTCTCCGGCGTCAAGGGGGCCAATTCGGTCAAGATCGTCGGCTCGAATCTGCAGACGCTCGAACAGCTCGGCCAGCTCATCGCCAACACCTTGAAAACCGTGCCCGGCATCGAGAACGTCGGCCTCTTTCACATCGTCGGCCAGCCCAATCTCGAGATCGAAATTGACCGCACTCTCTGTGCTCGCCACGGCGTGAATGTCTACGACGTCGAACGCGTCGTGCAGGCCGCCATCGGCGGCGAGGCGTTCACCCAGATGGTCGAGGGCGAGAAACTCTTCGACATCACCATGCGACTGCCGCCGGAGCTCCGCGACGATCCCGAGGTCATCAACCGGATTCTCGTGGACGTTCCCGGTGCAGGCGATACGAGCCCCGCCTACCGGATCCCGCTGTCTCAGTTGACACACATGGTCGCCCACAAACCCGGCGCTTCTTACGTCTACCGTGAGAACAACCGCCGATTCATTCCGATCAAGTTCAGCGTCCGCGACCGCGACCTGGCCTCGGCCATCGCCGAAGCGATGAGCAAGGTGAACGATCCCAAGACCGGGGTCAAGCGGCCGCCCGGCTACGACCTGAAATGGTCCGGTGAATTCGAGCAGATGCAGGAAGCCAACGACCGCCTGCTCTGGATCATCCCGCTCTCCCTGGCCCTGATACTCATGCTGTTGTACTCGATGTTCTCCTCCATCAAGGACTGCCTGCTGGTCATGGTGAACGTTCTCGAGGCCGCGATGGGCGGTGTCTTTGCGCTGTACTTCACCGGCACCCATTTCAGCATCTCCGGCGCCGTTGGATTCGTCTCGGTCTTCGGCGTGGCCGTGCAAGATGGAGTCCTGCTCGTCACTTACTGCAACCAGATGCGCGCCCGCGGCTACTCGGTGTGGGAGACCTGCCTCCGCGGCCCCGAGCTCCGCGTGCGGCCCGTCGTGATGACCTCGCTGACCGCCGCGCTGGGCCTCTTCCCCGCCGCCGTCGCCACGTCCATCGGCTCGCAAGCCCAGAAACCCCTCGCGATCGTCGTCGTCGGGGCCATGCTCTGCACCCTTTTTCTCACCCGGTACATGATGCCGATCCTCTACAGCTACTTCCCCGCTCCCCGCGGCCACCAGACCGGCGAAGACGCCCACCTCGTCGAGGGCACCAACTACGCCGCCCGCTTCATGCATGATTTCCCCCAGGATCACTGACTCCCAGCATGGTCATCTGATGTAGCGGGCGCACTCCGTGTGCCGCCCGCATCTTTCGGACGCTCTCGCTCACGTCGCATTCCGAATCCCTTCGAGCGCCTCCAGGTTCTCGATACTCGACAGATCGCCGGGATCCTGACCGAGTGACACCCTCCGGATCACGCGCCTGACAATTTTGCCGCTACGGGTCTTGGGCAGCTCGCTCACGAACCGCACATCCTCGGGCGCAAACGATTTCCCCAGCGCCCGAGCGACCCGCTCACGAAGCTCGATTCGAAGCTGGACACTCCCGACGTGGCCCTGCTTCAGCACCGCGTAACAGACAATGACTTCCCCCTTGAGGTCATCGGGCACTCCGACCGCCGCCGACTCAGCAACCGCTGGGTCCTCAGCCAGAATCGACTCGATCTCAGCCGGTCCCAGCCGCTTGCCCGCCACGTTGAGCGTGTCGTCGCTGCGTCCATGAAGGAACCAGTCGCCGTCCGCGTCGATCGAAGCCCAGTCCCCGTGCACCCAGACATCCCTCCAGCGCGACCAGTACGTGGCCATGTACCGATCCGGATCACCCCAGATTCCACGCGTCATGCTCGGCCACGGCTTGGTACAAACAAGCTCGCCGACCCCCTCCCGCAACGGCTTGCCTTCGGAATCAAAGACGTCAACGGCCATCGCCAGTGCCGGCCCCACAAGCGAGCACGGCTTCAGCGGGGTGATCGGCAACGCCGAGAGCAGGCACGCGCCGACCTCCGTTCCTCCCGACAAGTTGATGATCGGGCAGCGCCGGCTGCCGGCCTTCTCGAACAACCACCGCCACGATTCCGGATCCCACGCCTCCCCTGTCGAGGCGAGGATTCGCAGCCGGCTCAGATCGCGTGCAGCGACGGGTTCTTCGCCGTGCCTCATGAGCGCGCGAATCAAAGTCGGCGAGACGCCCAGAATCGTCACCCGATGCCGCTCGACGATCGACCAGATCCGGTCCGGAGCGGGATAGTCCGGAGCACCTTCGGCCAGCACGACCGTTCCGCCGGCCGCCAGTGCGCCGGTGATCTCCCACGGCCCCATGATCCAGCCCAGGTCCGTCACCCAGAACAATCGATCATCTGCGTGCATATCCACCTGATAAGCGACTTCCGACGCGATCTTGACGAGGAACCCCCCGTGCACGTGCACCGCACCCTTGGGCCGCCCGGTCGTGCCCGACGTGTAGGCGATCATGAACGGTGTCTCGGGGTCGAGCGCCGCCGACGCTCGATCCGGCGACGCTGCAGAGAGAAGCTCGCCCCAATCCAGACAACCCGACTCGCGAGCGATCGAATCGCGTCCGCCATCGCGTCGCGAGCTAACGACGACTTGCCGCACGCTGGGACAAGCCCGGGCCGCCTCGACCGCGACGCCCTGCATGTCGATCAGATGCCCGCGCCGGTAGCTCGCGCTCGCGGTGAGCAGGATCTTGGCGTCGCAATCCGCCAGCCGCGCCGCGACCGCCTGCGCGCCGAAGCCCGAAAAGATCGGTACGGCAATTGCTCCCAGCTTGGCGCACGCGAGGAAGCTGATAACGGCTTCCGGAATCATGGGCAAGAACAGCCCGATGGCATCACCCTGTTGGGCGCCGAGACTTTCCAGCGCATTGGCCAGCCGGCAAGTCTCCGCGTGCAACTCTCCAAACGACAGGCAGCGAGCAACTCCGTCCTCTCCTTCCGCAATCACCGCCATGTGATTGCGGCGGGGTGAACGAGCGTGCCGGTCCAGGCATTGATGGGCCAGGTTGATCGTTCCGCCGCAGAACCACCTGGTCCAGGCAATTCCTCCGCTTGCGTCCATGACCTGGTCAAACGGCCGGAAGAACTCGATCTGCAAGTCCTCGATGGCCGCTTTCCAGAACCACTCGATCTCGTCGATGGACTTCGAGATCAGCTCGCGGTATCCGGCGATCCCATGCCGGCGCATGAAGCGAGTGATATTCGCGTTCTCGACGATCTCCGGCGAAGGTTTCCAGACGTAGTTGGATGATTCCAAGATTCAGCTCCTCTCTACCATACCAACCCGAAGCGTTAGCGAGGACGTCTCTACCATACCAACCCGAAGCGCCAGCGACGGCGTCGTTCCAGACATGGTGCACTCCGCTTTTTTGCACTCCCACAGAGAAATTCCCCACTCTTCCTGGCGATTCCCAGCCCGGGGCCCAACCCAAGCTGGACCCGCACGTCCTGGAAGGGCAATGAAATGACGTGTTCGCGACCTGACGATCAAAGTTTGAAAACTCGCTGATCGAACGAGGATGGAAACCGGGCATCCGACAACGAATACCCTCTCTACAAGAATGATCAGCACAAACCGCGATCCAGTTGCCAAAAAGAAAGAAGAATTCGTCCGTTTCGAGTGAGGGCATTCCCCCGCCTGACCAATGCGACCAGCGAGCGTAGTCATCTTGAGTCCTGCTGCTCGTAGCCTCAACGGCCGCCCCCGCCCACCTTTCCCCCCCTTGCAAAAGGGGGGCAGGGGGGGTGAGGCGCAAGCGATGTCGCAGCCCAGCCGCTGTTCCGATTGAACGCGCCCTCCGTCATGATTTCGCCCCTCCCCCAATTTGGGTTCGTTTTGCGAATTCCAGCCAGGTTGTCAAGTGCCGGCTCGTGTTCATTTTCTGATCCAATCATAATTCCAGTCTCATCTTATCGCATTTCCAGCCACCTGATCCAATTGGGTTCGTTTGGCGCATTTCACGATGCACCGGATTGTCAAATGCCCCCAAGTAGGTCAGGCTTCAGCCTGACAATCTCCCCGCCTCCACGCCCGGATGGCAATGCCCGCGTGTAGGTCAGGCTTCAGCCTGACGATCCCCCGCACCCCCCCCCCAAGCGGGCAGGCTTTCTCACGATCCCCCGCGCCAACGAGCGGACCTTCGATCGTCGAATGTCGCTCATGAAAGATCGCGATCGGGGCGTGCGCCCACCGATAAAACGACGGCCTTGGCGCTTTAGTTGTATCGCGCCCGCGCCAAGGTCGAAGCTCCTTGCGCAAGTCCAACTGCAAGTTGGATTTCCTTGCGGTCACGAGCTTCACGGGCCGTGATAAAAAATGATAATCCGTGATCACTTTCCAGCGAGATTTCATCCGGCTCCACTCGCGGATCTCGGCATCGCCGCGGCTGATCCGGCACGCCCTCGCAGGCCAAGGAACGGACTCGTTCGAGACGGAAAGATCGATGGTTGAAACCCCCTCATTGAAGCAGGGCAAAGATGGTGGGAAACAAAACGAGAATGAGGCTACGTCTCTGACAATGAGGCGCGTACATTCTCTGTCCGTTTAGTATACGTCATCCGACAGCAATCGGCAACGAAGAATGTCTATATATTTCTGGGCCCACTTCGGGTTCTAACGATCGGGCCGGTTCCAGTGTTCCCATCGCTGGGTGACGCGCACTCATCATCTCCGATCCACTGAATAATGTTCGACTTGCGTTGTGCCTTGGACGCCCAGTCTCGGATCTCGCAAGGTGGCACTTCTTGGCACTTTCTGGCACTCCTGCAGAGATTTTCGAGCATTCGTACACCGGTGTAAAACAGCGGCCAGCATTCCTCCCCCGCCGCGGGGTCGGTGCCACCGCGGGTGGCGGAGGGGGCCGGCCCACACGGAAGGCCGGGCCCACGCCTTCCCCGTCGAGTCGTCATGATTTGAACTACGTGGTATGGCATTTTGTGTAGTCCGTCGGGCTTTCAGCCTGCCGCGAATTTGCTCCTCGAGTTTCAGGTTGTCGTCTTTGATCTTGTTCGCGCCTCCGCACCCGCCGGCGCACTCTTCCCAGCTACCAAGATGATCTGCAAGAACTGCGATCCAGTTGCCCCAACCCGCGAAGAATTCTTCTGTTTTGAAGAACCGACGTCCGATTCTGCGGGTCGTACGGCACAAAGCGAAAAATCGGGCCGCCGAGCGCGCCGGAACGGCCTCGAACGTCCCATGAGCGTGTTCCATCCTCGGAGTCCCGAAACGAGGCGACATCGTATAGCCCGGGGTGTGAACCCCGGGGAACGTTGAACGCGCGACCCGCCGATGTGCCGAGCCCCGAAACGGGGCGACATCATAGAGCCCGGGGTGCGAACCCCGGGGAACCTGGATCCGCCGGCCCATGTGCCGAGCCCCGGAACGGGGCGACATCACATAGCGCGGGGTGTGAACCCGGGGGAACCTCGATCGGCCCCCCGCGTATGTTTCAAGCCCCGGAACGGGGCGACATCACCTAGCCCGAGGTGCAAACCCCGGGAACTCATCCGAGACCCTCGGCGTCCGTCTCGGAATCCCACATCTCCCGATAGAATCCCACGTACGAAGCCGTCGCGGCCGGATCGATATCCCAATAGTACCGGCAGAGCCTTCGGTACAATTGCAGAACAGGATCATAGCCGCAGAAATCGAGCAAGCCATCCAGCGTCCGTTCGATCAATCGAACATCACGGCTGCGCGAGCGAATGATGTCCTCCACCGTCGGATATTCACGAGGGGCCCGCGGTTGAGCTTCAGCTCCTCCACGGTCGCCCGTCCCGTGGGAGTTGTCCCCAGCACCACGGTCGCGTCGTCGCTCCAGACGAAGTGCTCGCGCCAGCGATGGGCCCGGGGATGGAACAATGGAGCCATACGCCCGGTGGCTGCGTCTCACCCCCCGACCTTGGTGTACTTGTGCGCGTTGCATCCCTGGCATGACCAGGCGAGGTTCTCCGGCGACGTCGCGCCCCTCGGCTACTGGGGCCGACGTGCTCCGCGGAGAAGGATTGCGGCGAAAACGCGTCCTGGCTCCGGCAGTATGCACAGCAGCCGCCCGCCCGTGCTCGCACCTGCGCCCGCATCGCTCCGGTCACGCGACCCTTAGCCACAGCCCGCGACCCCGAGGCCGAGGTCGTTCATCAGCGATTGGACCGTCGCTCCGCGAAGCCGGGCCAGTTCGACCAAGGCCTCCGCCCGCCCGACCGCGACAATTGCTTCATCAGCGAATACTTGGGTGAATTCGACGATCACAGTTTGTCGGCGCTGCCTACAACCCAATACCCTGCTTTAGTTGGCTTCACGTGGCGGATCGAGCCGGCGGATCTAAGTTTATCCAGGTGGTACTTGACCCCGTCCGGCGTAAGGCCAGTTCGTTTGGAAATCTCTCGCCGCGTGATCGAGGGCTCGGATCGCAACACCGCCAGGATTCTTTCTTGGGTAGTTTCTTGGGTAGTCTTCCGCGCGCGGTGTTTGGGCAAAGCGAATTCCGTCCACAATCCGGTCGCCTCGTACCGCAAGTCCGGCTCGGGAACATCGGGGAACCTCGATGCGCCGACGGCCAATGCGCCGAGCCCCGGAGCGGGGCGACACCACAAAGCCCGGAGTGTGAATCCCGGGGAATGCTGTGAACCCCGGGGAATGGTGTGAACCTCGGGAACACCGATCCCGCCGCCCATCCATCTTCCGAGCCCCGGAACGGCGCGACATCACGTAGCCCGGGGTGTGAACCCCAGGAACACCCAGCTCCGCAGCATGCCGGGACCATTCAGCGGCCTGCACATGGTCTGCCTGATGAATTCGGCGTACAAGATCATCAATCCCACCGCCGACATTCGATTCGATCTTGCCGACGAGTACGTTCTAGCCAACCAAATGACGCGAGACCGGCGAAATCCCTGAGCTTGCATGTACCTCACGTCGTTGACCGCGCTCCTCTCCGCGCGATGCCCTCCGTCCTCCGACCCCGCCCTGGGTCCTCCGGGGGAGTTTGTTTCGATAATTCGCTTAGTGTCCTTTCCACTCACGGACCGAGGGACAGATTCATCGGGCCCCGCGCGTTGGGCACGGCTCTGTTCTCTAGACCCCGCCCGACTGACCACGATCAGAGGTCTCCCTCCACTCGGCCGTACCAGTCCCACCCGCTCGGACACAATCTGGCCTCTTCCCCAGCCATCACCCTGGATTTCCAATGCACCGCCCGAACGCCGCGCATCGACACAGATTCAATCGGGCGTGTTCCCAGATTCGCGGCTCAGCCGATCGCGAAATCTGCAGATGTATTCCGGATCCCAGCGGTTACAGCGCGTAACAGCGACCGCAATCAATGAACGGCGCGAGCAGACGCAGAGAACGCAACGCACGCAGGAAACGTAACCGACGCTCTTCGCCGATTTCAACCGGCTCGACGGCTTCGACAATTGATCGTTTGCATCACCACGACGGACACCGGCCGAACCCGATGAGTCGATCGTAACGGAAAACCGCACTCCCTCAGAGGTACGCCCGCGCGCCAATTAACCCCGGCCCAACGAGGTTAAAAATATCGCGCCCGGTGGACAAAGGAATAGAAACCACTGCGCGCTCTTGGTAGAATCCGTTTTGCCGATCCGCAGGGAGTGAGAATCTCGCCTCGCTGGCGAAGTCCGCCATTCCAACTGATCGTCACGGGTTAACCGATGTCCGTCGACGTTACTGAAAACCCGCCCGGGCGCGCAGCGCAACAACCGGAAACGATGGCGGCTGCCATTCACACCCGAAGGCCGTTAGCGGTGCCGCGAGCCCCGCGCTAGTCTCCGCGGATTGGACCGCCATTGCCTCGACAACCAACCAAGGATTCGCGGCGCATGATGGCGTCCAGCACAGCCGCCAACGATTACTCGACTCGGAGAAGAGAAAGAACCCCAATGTTGCCACTTGAGCTGCGCCAGGAGTTTCGCACCGCTCACATGCGCGGAACTTCGATTGAGTTGCGCAACAAGCAGAACACCGGCTGGGCCCAACGCGACCCGACAGAATTGCTGCGGATGACATATCCAACGGCGGACGTGCAACGGCCTTTGGAAGCTATCTCCAAGGCACACGCCGGAAGGCCGGTCGTGCTCAAAGGCCAGCGTGGTCGGGGCAAGTCGCACATCATGGCCCTTCTACACCATGCCTTCAAATCTCCTGAACTGGTTCAAGGATGGTCGATGGAATGGGCTGGCCGCCTCGCGGCGCGAGAGCTGGACGCGAAGCGACTCGCCGGACTGAAGTTGCAGCACGGCTTCATGCCCTCGACGGAAGCTTTTTCCAATCAGGAATATTTGCATCTCTGGGACGTGATCTTCGACTTGCATCCCAAGGGACCGTACTACCGCGGCAAGTTTGAGCAGTCCGGAAAATCCGTTCCCGCGAAGTCCCTCATGCAAGACCTCTTCGCCGAACAGCCGACGGCTCTCGTCCTCGACGAATTTCAAACATGGTTTGACGGTCTTATCGACCAGCTCGGCGACCAGGGTCAGAAACGCCGCCAGTGGGCGTTCAACTTCGTCCAGATCCTGTCCGAATTCGCAACGGGGCGGCCAGATCTCTTGGTTCTCATCGTCTCCGTGCTCGGCAGCACCACCGACGCATACCAGCAAGTCTGGCGCGTGGGGCCACTGGTCGTGGACTTCAAGGGTGAAACTTCCAAGGATGACCGCAAACGCTTGGTGCTCCACCGGCTGTTTGAAAACCGAGATAACTTTGCCGACCGCGACATAGAGAGAGTCGTCGCACCCTACGCCTCGGCAAGAATACGCCTGCTATACCCCGATAGAATCGACGCCGACAAGGCGCGATTGCAGCGGGAGGTCACCGAGTGCTGGCCATTCGCCCCAGAACTACTCGACTTGATCGACGACCAGATCTTGATGGCGGCCGCCGCGCAAGACACTCGCGACCTCATTCGCGTCCTTGCAGAGCTCTTTCGCGCCCGCGGCCCCGAAACACCTTTGATCACCCCGGCCGATTTCCACTCCATCAAGGACGTGCGTGATCTTTGCATCAAGCTGCTTCCCAGGCTTCTCGCGGAATTACAGGTCATTCTCCCGCCTGAAGGGGCCAAGCCATCATGAGCAGCACCGCCATGGAGGCTGGATGGCTGGATATCGTTTTCGACCCACGGGATCCGGGAGAGATCTGGACCGAAATCTTTCGTCGGCTGGGCGACCTCGCGCTGCGCACGCTGAAATCAGCGGCCTTGCATCAAGAGACCGTTGTGCCCGACCGGCTCCTGGCCGAAAGTGCTTGGAACCTATGGCAAAACTTCGCATCGCACGCGCCGAGCGTCATCAGCGAGTTGAAGCAGTTCTGGGTAACTGCGACCTCAGTCGGGACCGCCGTTCTGATTCTTGACGGACTTTCGCTACGAGAGTTACCGCCGTTGATGACCGCAATGAGTGACCGAGGCGTCACCCCGGCCCGCGTCTTGGTCCGCGCCGCCGAAGTTCCCACCGAAACCGACCGGTTCGCTGCGGCCCTGGGCGTTGCTGGCCGCTCGAAACTGGCGAACAATCAGCCGCCATCGACGTTCATCTTCAACGGTCCAGACGTTTCCTGCGACGTACTCGAACAGACCCCGTTTGCCGATTGTGTCGGGTCGGTCCCCGCAACACCGCGCCTCTTTCTCTGGCACACGTGGCCCGACGAGGATCTCATTCACCTCCATGAAGACAACCAGCAAGGACCAGCCGTCGCCGCCGACGAGACGAACAAACAGCTCTCGAGCGATGACTTCTGGAACTTCGTGAACAAGATGCGCAAGGGGAGGCGGTTGGTCATCACCAGCGACCACGGCTACGCCACTAGCAAATCGTTTTCCAACAAGGTGACGGACGCGGACACCGTCAAGCTACTTCGAAAGTTCTTTGGCGCGAAACGCTGCGTGCGCGAGAATCCTGACAACCCCTGGCCCTGTCGTCACCTACCGCCGCTCGTATGCCGGCACAACGGCTGGCTCGTGGTGATGGGACAACGCAAGTGGGACGTGCAAGGTGGCTTCCCGCATCTCTGCCATCGCGGGCTGTCCCTGCTCGAAGCAGCAGTGCCCTTCGTCGAGCTTCCGCCGCTGTAGGAGATCGATCTTGCTGACCCGACCTCATCGCCAGGAGTCGCTCTCACCAGCTTACATTCAGGCCATTGCATCACGTTGCGGCTTGAACTGTTCTTTTCGGGAGTTCGACTACGGCATTGACGTCACGGTGCATCTGATCCAGCGGCGAGAGAACCGGTACATCGAGTCGGGTTTTAACCTCGACATTCAGGCCAAGAGCACTGTCGCTGCCACGTTGACGGACAGCGAAATACTGTACGACATGGAGGTCAAGACTTACGACGACCTCCGCGACCCAAACGTGGGAACGCCGCGTATCTTGGTTCTTCTTGTTCAACCGGAGAACGAAACGGAGTGGACCGGAATGACCGAATCGGAACTGATGCTTCGGCGGTGTGCTTATTGGTTATCGTTGAGAGGTAACGCAGCGACCCCTAACGCCTCTTCGGTTCGAGTGTCGATACCAAGGGCAAACCTCTTTTCTGTGGAAGCCCTGCAGGGGATCATGGAGCGATTGAGAAACGGGGAGGACCCGCAATGACACTCCTGAACGGAACGCAGTCACTCGAACGAGCGGTCCGGGTTGCTGACCTGCGCGCTATTTACTTTCGAACGGGTGGAGCATAAAGCCATTCAAACGGTCCCAGGTCATCTATTTTGAAAGCCCGCTAAACGACGACGGACGCCCTCTCGTCTTACTACTCCCGGCTTCGGAAAACCTCCGAGATTATCCACTCCGCGTCGACGAGATTCTGAGCGCACTGAGCACCGTCGAAAACCGCCCCGCCGCGGAGATCGTCCGCAACATCCTGACACCAACCTCAGACATCCTGCATCTTCGTCTCGAAAGTCCCGAAACACGCACCGGTACGCTCGAGTTGGGCTTCGTCGAGCGATTCTTCTCGAGCATGAAGGATATGCTCGTTTTCGCCGCATGCGCCCAGTTCGAGCCGAGGGCGTTCTACCCGCGCGCCCTGAAACGAGCAGTGCGGTTCGCCGACAGGTGTAGGTACAGACCCGTTCCAATGGGAAGCTTCCGCGCCGATGTTGAGGCACCGATAACGCCGCCGGCGAACGACATGCAAGTCCAGCTTGGGGACTATCCAACTGAACGGCTCGTGCTGACTTCCCTGATTGCAGGGCTCGCAGAACTGCAAAATGCGATCGACGTCGGGCAAAGTTCGAAACTGCTGGCGCAGCCCCCTCGCCGAATCAACGCAAATATCTGCGAGGCGATTTTGGGAATGAAGCCCGACAGCCGGGACGTGAGCTGGGAAATCAGCGTGTCATGGAGTCCCGCGTGGCCGGTTGATGACCAATCGCTACCTAAATCCGTGCGGTTCGAGGATCGTTCGTTCGAGCAGATCAACGCAATCGGCCGGGCTCTGCGCACGGGCAACAAGCCCCGCCCGCACCAGCTTCGAGGAAAGATTGTTCGACTGTCTGGCAAAGACCCGCTTTACGGAGAAGCGGGTCCATTGACGGTCCTCCTGGCAATCGAAACGGAAGGCGCCCCACCTAACGTCGAAATGGCTCTCGACCCCGAGCAATATCAACACGCCGGCATCGCTCACTTGAACGGCAAACGCGTCTCCGTCACCGGGACCCTAGACCGAATCGGTCGACGGTGGCATCTCCTCGATGTCTCGGATTGTCGGGCACTAAACGAGGCGACTACTTGAAAACGAAGCACTCGGCACAAACCGGCCTACTTCCCTTATAGCCGGTGACGAAGACGGCCCGCTCGCGACCCCCGGGACGGCGCGTAAACCAAAGCCGGTCCGAACAGATCAGCAGCCGCTCAACCTCGGCAAGGCGGTTAAAGTCAAAGTGCCCGACTTCGGTGATCCGAACCGTCCCAAAACGCGCCTGGAAGTCGATTTTCCCATCGTCCCGATCAACGCCCTGTCGGCCCTGGAAGGCAACGCGGGCAAGCCCATTTATCAAATGAGCAAGTGGTGGGCGCGGCGTCACGGATGCGTCTTCCGCGCCATGATGATCGCCGCCGCGATGGAGGCACCCACCCACAAGACGGAGCCCGACGGCCCGTCGTCGCCCGACGAGAGCGAGGCACACAAAGCCGTTTGGGACGTTTACTACGCTAACCACCAGAAAGCGGGAAACTTTAAGAATCTCAAGGTGCTTGACTGCTTCATGGGCGGGGGTGTCACGCTCGTTGAGGGTTCGCGGCTCGGCTTTCAAGTGACGGGCGTGGATCTCAACCCCGTCGCGTGGTTCATCGTCAAGAACGAGATGGCCTGCACCGATCCCGACAAGGTCAAACAGCTCTTCGACAGGATCTAGGCCGAGGTCAAGCCGCAGATCCAACCCTTCTACGTCAGTGAGTGTCCGCGCGGTCACAAGGGGACGTGGTTCGATCAACGCACCAGCGAAAAAGCCGAGGTTAATCCGGCAACGTTGCTCGCCGACGACCGCAAGCACTTCCGCTACGAAAGTCCAGAGGTGATCTATACATTCTGGTCCAAACACGGCCCTTGCGCGCGGCCAGACTGCAATCATCGGACACCGGTGTTCCGCTCGCCCGTCATCGCAGAGAAGGAGCTCGGCGTCAAGTACATGGAGTTGACCTGCAAGAGTTGCAAGACGACCTTTCATGCCGAGTTGGGCAGCGCACGAATGGCTCCCGCGCATAACGCGTCGCCCTTGAGAATGAGTTCCCGTTCACGGAACTATCTCAGCCATTTGCCAGGCTCCTCAATGAGTACGACCAAGGGCGCAAAGAGGACAGGAATCGACGGGTTATTGAGCTCAACAAGCTCGTCGAGGCGGAGCCGGGGCTGCGATGCCCCAAGTGCGGCGAGTTCGCGGGTGAGTGGGTTCGCGATGTCGTGCGCCGACATGAGCAGGCCTCACGAATGGCCGATATTACAAAAAAGCACTTCAACATCCAGCCGTCACGTAACACCACGAAGTCAGTCCACGCCTACTTGCTCATCCACCCCGACTGGCTCAAGGGTTCGCAGAGCAATCTTGAGGGGCAGGAACTCGGCGGACACGCCGACGCCACGCCCGAGAAGAACGCCCTCTGGTATGCCCAGCGGCTGAAAGACCTCAAGCTGGTTGAGGTTCGCGGCCGGATCAAGCTGGCTGAGGACAGGGCCGCCCGAACGCAGGGCGCTGCCCAAAGCGTCGAAGAGGAGCAAGCTGCCGACGCTGGTGAAGAATTGACGACGGAAAGCGACGGCGCTGCCGAAGACCGTAAGCAATACGGCATCCCGCGCTATATCCGACTCGCCGATCGTCGAATCATCGATACTCGCGCCAACACCGTGCCGAAGAACTCGTTTTTCACCTGTGGAAAGTGTGGGCATCCGCAGGACTTTCGCGCTTCGGTGGAAAGCACGAACCGTTCCGCCCCGGTCGCCCCCTATGCCATCCAGGGCATCTGCCCCACGTGCGCTGCGGCCAGCCACGTCTACAGCGGTGCTTTTTCGCCGAGGTCAGCTCATCGGATTCACACCGTCTGAATTCGGCCGAAGCTGAGTGGACACAACGCCGCGACGGTGATCTGTCAACATTCTGGCCGCGCGAAACGATCCCCGACACTTATATGACCCACCGGGCTAACTTCGCCCTGCCAAAACAGGGTTACACACACTGGTGGAAGATGTTCAATCCACGCCAACTGCTCGTTCATGCCCTCCTGCTGAGGGCAGCGGCGGACGAAGGGGACGAGAGCGTGCAACTTCAAGCCATCGGAGCCGTACAGCAGTATCTGCGAAATCAAAACATGTTCTGTATCTGCGACGTAGGCTTCGACAAGCTGGCGCCGTTTTTCAGCAACTCGAACTACGCCCCAAAGGTGCGCTCGGTTGAGAACAGCGTATTTGGTACGCTTGGGCGCGGCAACTGGACAAGCACCACCGAAGGGATAATTGAAGGATTGGCCTGGGTAAACGAGCCTTGGGAAGCGTCCCCACCAGAGTGCCGCGACGTGAGCGGCGAGTCGCGCATTCCCCTCGAAGACAGAATAGCCGCGGGTGCTGATATTCGATGCGGATCCTCGACGGACCTGTCTTGCTTTGAGGATGCTTCGTTTGATCTGGTCATTACCGATCCTCCCTTCGGCGACAACATCTACTACTCCGACCTCGCCAACTTCTTCTACGCTTGGCTCCGCTTGCCGCTGCGCAAGGTACCCCGACCTTTTCGACCGGAAACTGACTGACAACAGCGGTGCGGAGAACGCGTCAAAGACTCCAAGCACACAGGAGGCGGTCAAGCCACGCTGGCTGCCAGAGGAAGAAGGCAACGAACAATACCGATCATTGCTCACGGCCTGTTGGATCGAAGCACATCGCGTACTGAAAGACGGAGGGCTGCTCGCGTTCACATTCCACCACAGCGAAGACGAGCAGTGGGCTATCGTTCTGCTCAGCCTCTTCGACGCCGACTTCATCCTCGAACAGACATTCCCGATTGCGAGCGACGAGATGAAAGGTGAAGGAGGTCAGTTTGGAGCCAAAGGCACGGAATACGACATCATCCACATCTGCCGCAAAAGGCTGGAAGAGCCGGCGCCGGTCAGTTGGCCCAAAATGCGGCAGTGGGTGCGGTCTGAGTTGCACCGACTACGCCAGTTGCTGGAGCCGTACAGGGCTCGTGAGCTTTCAGTGTTCGACATTCGCCTCATCTTGCGCGGCAAGGCACTGGAGTTCTACAGCCGCCACTACGGCCAGGTGTTCACCTCCGAAAACGAACCGTTGCCCATCAACCATGCGCTGCTGGGCATAAACCAGTTGCTCGATGAAGACACCGGCAGTCCCGAGACCCGCCCCCCGAGCGTGGTCCAGCCATTGGCCTACCAGTACCTGCGCGTCTTTGCAGACAAGTGGGCCATTCGCGCTGACGACATCGGAAAAAGCCTTCGAGGGACCGGAGTGACAAGGAAGGATTTCGAGCTTCGCGGCTGGACGAAGGAAGAGAGCAAAATGGTCCATTGCGAACCAATTCAGAAGCGGTTCGAGGCGGCACGATTGCGGCCTCGCAAGGAGATGAAGACAGAAATCGACCAGGCCCACTTCCTGATCGGGGCCGCGATGCCCGGGAGCGGCGTCAACCTGGAGGAAGAACTCGCGAAAGACACCTGGATGGTCCGCCGGAGTGTCGAGGCCGTCCTCCAGTGGTATGCCAAGACGGCCCCAGACCCGGAGATCCGCAGAGCCGCGGACCGCGCAAAGTTTCTTCTGGCCCGCGGCATCGAGCAACTCAGGACGCGAACCGCCCCCGAACAACTCACATTGTTCGACGATCTGGAGGACGATTTCCTGGAGTGACCTGACATCAGGCTCACCGTTTGAGCGAGAGCAACATGGCAAACGCAGCGAACAACGCAAACAAATACGCCTCGGAGTACCCACTCCCGGGCGGCGTCGAGCAGTACTTCGACACCCTTGTTGCGATTCTGCGCTATATCCGTGACAACAACGTCACGCCTGACGATCTGTCGAAGTGGATGTTCGACAGCTTCCCTAATGCCTCGGGCCAGATCGCCGTTAACGGTTACATCGCCACGCTCAGCCGCCTGCGCTTGTGGTCGCAACAGGATGATCTGTTTCGCCTGACACCCGAGGGGACGGCGGTGGTCAACAACGCCGAGTCAGACCCCGGTGAAGCTCGTCGCATGGTGATCGAGATCAAGTACCGCGACTTCTTAGGATACGACGTGCTCTTTAGGCTGTTGCGTGAAGGACCCCAGACACTCGACGGCATCCACGAGCACCTCAAACAGGCTCTAGCGGTAGATTGGAAGAGCAAGAACCAGACCACATTTCGCGTGAACTGGCTTCGCAGCCTCGGCTACGTCGAGAAGGACGGCAGGGATTACAAGTTTACCAACGACGGCAAAGCCATCTTCGAGAAGCTAAACGACAAAGCGGCAACGAGCGTCACGGTTCCGACCTCGCCGCTCGCGGGAACGGGCACGGTCGACCATTCGCCTCTCGCCAAACGAGCAACCGAGATCGCCGACCGGCTGGACAAAATGGCCATGGCCGGAGGCGACGGCAAAGACTTTGAGGAAGCGACGGAGGCCGCCTTCAAGTTCCTCGGCTTCGAAACCCAGCTCATCAGCGGACCAAGCAATCCTGATGTGCTCGCAACCGCCCTGATGGGCGAGAAGACGTACCGCGTGCTGATTGACTCGAAGAGCCGGTCGTCAGGCATTGTACAGCAGAGCGAGGGAGCCTTTATACACGCGTCTCGCCGGCGGCGCTAACCAGCAAGCTGTCTCAACTCACTCGCACGATGGACCTGAGTGAGCTGCCAGCATCGTGAGGCAGATCCCATGAAAGACATGACCTCAACAGCATGGCAGCGTTCGGGAAGCAGCATCATTTGGTCGCCCGAATTGCTGGGACCACTTGTCTTGGCTGGAGAAGCTGTTCCGCTGCGCGCGGCGCTCGGCTGGACGAAACACGGCTTCCCTGAGTCGCCACCGGGTGGACGATCAACGGTTCTGATCGGCGGTTTGCAGACCGTCCTGGAGTCCTTTCGTCCCCAAGCGACCGATGAGACGTTCCGGTGGCTCCGTCTCAACATCAAGCCGTTGATTCGGACGTTCCAGAGCCATTGGGCACGCGTCGGCCTCGTTTTCGCGATGGATGGGCCAGACAAGCTCTTCACGTTCAACGAGGCCGACGAAATCGTCTACTTCGGCCGTGCGAAGGACCGATCGGAACAATTGCAGCTCACCCTGGCGACGTGGAACGGTGCGGCGAAAGGAGAAGGTGCATTCCGCCTCCTGGTGCCCCAATCGAAGGAAGTCGGCGGATACCATGTCAAGCACCTCTCCTGAACTGGCTGTCGGCCAAAGCGTGGCACACGCCGAGATGGGCGCCGGCGTGTTTGTCGGCCTGGGGGCGGAGGGTTATGCGCGCGTCTTCTTCCAGCGCCACGGCGAACGCCAGGTGCCGCTCACGGCACTGGCTCCGGAGCGATCTTGGGAAGAACAGGTCGTCGCCAACGCACATCCCGCCACACCGGATGCCCTTCTGCGGCTTTGGCTCGCGATCGAGGCCGAGCAATTGCCCCTGCTGGAGAATGCCGCATCCCTCACGGCCGCCAAGGTCGATCTCCTGCCCCACCAGATTGTCCTCACTTATCGAATTGCCAACGCCTCGCCGCGTCGGTTTCTCGTGGCCGACAGCGTGGGCCTGGGCAAAACCATCGAGACGGCACTGGTTCTTCGAGAGCTGGCGTCGCGTGGCGAATTGACTCGTGCGCTCATGGTCGTACCGGCTGGGCTTGTGGAGAACTGGCGGCGCGAGCTCAATGATACGTTCCACCTCGACTTCGAGGTCTTCGGTTCGGATGGCGACGTGACCGACCGCAAGAGTAATGCGTTCGCCAAGCATAACCGCCTGATCGCCAGTATCGACACCCTGAAGCGACCAGCCCGGGTCAAACGCCTGCTCGAAGCCCCCCTGTGGGATCTGATCGTCTTCGACGAGGCCCACCACCTGACGGCCTATCGCAGCGGTAATCGCGTCACGCGCACCCAGAACTTCCGCCTGGGCGAGGAACTGCGAAACCACAGTCGCGACCTTCTTTTACTCTCCGCCACCCCGCACGATCACGCAGACGGCGAGTCCGAATCCGCGGGTGAAGAGGAGATCGCAGCAGCGCTGGTCTCCGTTGCCATCCCGGCCGAACGCTGCCGAATTCAGGAACTACTAGCGATGTTGCCCAGAGACGATGAATCGAAGACCCTGGAGCTTCTTCGCGGCGTCGAGGCTCTCTGGGCGGTTCGTCCCGAGGAAAAGATCGTGATTTTCACAACCTACCTCGGCAGCGTGGACGCCCTGCGCACCGCGATCGAGACACGCTTTCAAGGAGTTGGCGTTGAAGTGCTCAAGGGGGGCGATCAGGGAGCCAAGCTCGCAGCAGAGCGCCGGTTTCGACGCCCAAACGGTCCGCGTGTCTTGATTTGCACCGCTGCGGGTCGCGAGGGCATCAATCTGCAATTTGCTCGCGTGTTGTTCAATCACGATCTACCGTGGAATCCGATGGACGTCGAGCAACGCATCGGCCGCATCCATCGCTATGGCCAGGTTCACACAGCCCAAGTCTACAACATCGTCTCCGCCGACACGATCGAGGGCAAGATTTTCTTGCTACTCGAAGAAAAGCTTCTCGAGATCGCCAAGGCCCTCGGGAAAGTGGATGAGCGCGGCCAGATCAGCGAGGACTTGCGTGAGCAGGTCCTCGGTCAGCTCTCGGAACGACTGTCTTACGACAAGCTCTACCAGGACGCGGTCCGCGATCCAACACTGCGACGATCACGTCAAGAACTGGACGTTGCGCTCGAAAACGCCAGGACAGCACGCCAGGTCGTTTCGGAGTTGTTCCAAGATCTGGAAGGATTCCGCCTCGACGATTACAAGCAATTCGACGATGGTGGAAAAGGAATTGAGCGCCTCCTGCGTTTTGTTCAAGAGGGCGTGCAAGCCGTCGGCGGCACGGTAACCTGCAAGGGTCCGACGATGTACGAAACGACGATTGAAGGGGGTCAGGTTCGTTTTACGACCGACCGAGACCGAGCAAAGCAAGACGAAAACCTGACCTTGCTGGGCGTCGAACATCAGCTCGTGCGTCTGCTGATGCAAACGCAACGAAACCTCCCGGCAGCGCAGCGATGCCTGGTCGGCAAGGGTGACGGGCGAGACGGCGACTCGTGGTGCCCTCAGCATCTGGCACGTTCAGATTCACGGCGGCAAGGGCCAGTACCACCAACGGATCGTGACCATAGGGATCAACGAAGAGGGGCAGCGATCACGGCAAGCCGAACGGCTAGCCGAAAAACTGCGGCACCTGGCTCCAGCCCACGAAGGGCTTCTCGACGCAGGCCAACGCATCGAGTTGGTTCGCGTCGCGATCCCTGAAATGGTCCGTCGCGATCTGACACACGCCGGGCTTCTTGCAAACGGTGCATCGATCTCAAATCGCCTCCTGGCGTGGGTCGAGCTGGTGTAGTTCGTCCAACGGGTCATCCAACAGCTCAGACCTATTTTCAATTTAATTCAGAACCCAGCCAACGACGGTAACGTCGAGCCCAAATCGCCAAGCGCATCCCCTCCCAAAGAAACCACAAGCGAGCTCACGCGTCCAGCCGCCTCGCCCAGATTGATATCCCGCTCGTCCCAAAAGACAACATCTTCAAACGGATAGTATCTGGCCCACGCGATTTCGGGAAGTCCTGATCAGTCACCCTTGAGCAACCAGAAGTATGATCCGTGTTCGATCAGCGTTTCATCAGTGGCTAAGCTCTCCGACTGCTTTCTTCTTATCTCCCGCTTCGTTCCCTTGGCTCGCTTCTGTTCAAGACTGGTTCTCCACCAGCCGTGGCAAGCCCGCAGTATCCTCCGCGCGATCTCGAGCCGTGAGATCCGTGCCATCCGTGGCTAACCAGCACCTCACCGTCCACCGAGCCACCGGCTTCCCGAAGACGACCCGCCACCCTTCACCCGCGACTTGACCAAATCTGTAACCGCAAGCGCACAGGCGTAACTCTAGATGTAGATCCGCCGAGGCAGGGCAGCCGGATGCCAGGTCGCTTGGAAATCGGAAACCATTCGTGAAGTCCAATGCGCACTTGATTCACTCGGCTGCCGGCCATTCTGAACGTTCATCTCTGCAAGGGGTCGTCTGATCGGCGGGATTCAACACTGTCATCGCGGGTGCCGGCGGCATTCTTCTCCGTAGATGCCGCTCGGGCAAACCAGACCAGCGCAGGCGCTGCGGCGCTCGCTGGTATCGCATGCCCCTCCGCTCGTCAGTGCCATCGTGCGATTTAGCCTGCGAGTCCATCAATCCGTTTCTCAAGGAGTTACACCGATGTTTCGGCTAGGGATCAATGCGCGCACTCGGCGCACCGTTCGTCACAAGGGTCGAAATTCCATCCGCATGCGCCAGTTCCATCTCGACGTGCTGGAAGAACGCCAGTTGATGGCTTCGTCGCTCGTCGCCAGCAGCGCACCAATCGCTGCCGGCTTGGTCGAGGGGGCCGCGTTCACGGCGGTCGTCGCCAAGTTCACTGATTCCGACGACAACACAAACCCTGCCCTCTATTCCGCCACGATCGATTGGGGCGACGGGCAGACCACGCAGGGAACAGTCGTCAAGGACCCGACTTCCGGTTTCGACGTCGTGGGCTCACACACCTACGCGATGACCGGTGCGTTCCGCGCGACGGCCCAGATCGCCGACACCGATAATGACACGGCATCGGTCTCGACGACCAACGTCGTGCAGGAGGCTCCAATCAGAGCGACCGCACTTGCGATTCACGGGCGGAAAAACGTCGACTTGAGAAACATTACCGTAGCCACATTCACGGACGCCGACCCAAGCCTTTCCGCGAGCGCCTTCAGCGCCACGATCAATTGGGGCGATGGGCACACGACCGTCGGCCGGGTTTTGGCTGATCCGGCAGTCAAAGGCTTCAAAGTCGTCGGCACCCACGAGTACAGAACAAAAAAGACTTTCGCTGTTACTACAAAAATCGCCCAGGGCAACGGCGCCGTCAGCTCGTTCTTCACGCCGTCGAACATCATTTCCGATGGCGCGGTCGCGGCCGACCATGTCGACCCCAACTTCGTGAACCCCTGGGGCCTCGCCGCGCCCAAGATCACCGACTTCTGGGACAGCAACAACGGCACGGGAACTTCCACCGTCTTCGATAACGCCGGCAACATCAGCGCCGCGCTCTTCGCGGTGAATGTGCCCCCACCTGCCGGGCGCCCGGCCCTTCGGCCCCGTCGGGAATCGTGAGCAACAGCACCAGCTCGTTTGTCGTCAGCCAGGGCGGCGCCAGCGGGCCGGCGGCGTTCATCTTCGTGACCGAAGACGGCACGATTTCGGGCTGGAATCCCAAGGTCGCCGGGACTGGAACGGGCCCATCGACGAACGCTGTGCTCGCGGTCGACAACTCGGCGTCCGGGGCGGTCTACAAGGGCGTGACGATCTTGACCGTTCCCGCGGGCACCGGTCTGACCGCCGGCCCGACCTTGGTCGTCACAAACTTCCACGCCGGCACCATCGAGGCTTACTCCTCGAGCTTCGCGCGGGAGACCCTGCCGGCAGGAGCATTCCAAGACCCGGCGATCCCCGCGGGCTTTGCTCCCTTCGGCATCCAGACGTTGAATGGCAATCTCTACGTCACTTATGCCAAACAGGACGGCGCAAAGCACGACGACGTCGCGGGCATTGGCAACGGCTTTGTCGACGTCTATTCGCCGAGCGGAGCTTTGCTAGAGCGACTCGGCGGCGGCGGTTTCCAGCCCGAGCTCAACTCACCGTGGGGCATCGTCCAGGCGCCGGCCGATTTCGGCCCGTTCAGCAACGCCGTTCTTGTGGGGAATTTCGGTGACAGCCACATCAGTGCCTTCAGCCCGACTACCGGTGCGTTCCTTGGCCAGCTCAACGACGCGAGCGGCCATCCATTGGTCGCCAACGGTGGATTCATGGGCACTGATACCCATGGGCTCTGGGGTCTCATCGACTTCCCCAGCGGCACCGGACCCGCCGGGACGCTTTATTTCAGCGCCGGCTTGAACGATGAAAACGATGGCCTGTTCGGCAGCCTGACGTTCACCCAGGTGGCGACCGCCACGGCCTCGGGTGCCGCCGAGATACGCCTGTGATGTGACACGTTAATCGCGAGACGTGTCATGGATCAGCCCGCGGTGCGCATTCGGACTTGGCTTTTCGGGAGTGAAGGCGAGGCGTCGCGATCTTTCGAAATGCGCACCGCGCTCGGTCTCTTTTTGGGCGTCATACTTGCGAGCGATCTCCTCAGCTCTCGCTCCAGGGCTGGGTATTTATTCGGTGAATACAAAATGCACCTGAGGTGACTCACGTCGAAAGGAACATCATCGAGAGATTGAGCCAGGAGAATGAACTCAGTCCCACGCGTATGGGCGATTCCGAGTTCGTAAAACACATTTGCATTCTTTCCCGTGCAATCCGCGATCACCATCTTTGCGCGGCACGTTGCCGCCCAAATATCACTCATGATCGATCATCAGCCTGGACAGGTCTTTTGGTGATCCGCCTGGAAATTGCCCGCGCACATGCTCGTACATGACCGGGTTCATGCGGGCGTCAAGAACGGCATCTCGTGCCGCCCACCGATACTCTTGGATCCCGGCAGGGACGGTCGAGCTCCCCACAAACACGCTGAGATGGTAGGGAATCACGGCAGATTCGTTCCAAGAACTTGACACACGTGTGTCTCGATCGATGCTCCAATCGCAGAAACGGATCGGCGACCCGTCGACGCCCCACATTACGCGACGATGCCGACTTCTGCAATCCGCGCATATTTGCACTCTCAAGCCGCAAAATGATCCCGGGGGTTAAGGCTCCTGCTGAGCCAATTCCCTCGTCGGACGACGCGCAGAGTCGCCTTTCGCTCCGCGAAAGTGCGTCCACTTCCAGTTGGAATGTATAGATCACTCCGATCAAGACGGCTTAACGCGGCGCACTCCGCTCCGCCCGGCGAAACCACTCGCGAATCTTCAGCGAAAACCCCGGCAATACATCGCCGCCCTCCAGCGTTTGATCCTCACGAAGCAAGGTCGACTGGTCCCGCTTCGTGTAGACGCGAACACTCCGCTTCACCGGATCGACGTACCAGACCAGGCGAACGCCGGCGCGGAAGCAACCAACTCGCGCCTCAGTCCATCACCTAATGAACTACCAGCTTCCCATTAGCCACATAAATCCCCCCCGAATTCGTGTCCTTACTATTGCTCCCAGCAGCTCCGGCCGCCGTCCCAGCGGCCCCTGCCGCTCCCGCATGCCCAAGCGCCCCCGCCTTACCCGCGTGCCCCTTCGGCCCGCGCACGGTCCCAACTGAGCCGAACTCTGTCCCATTCCTGAGCCCGCCCGACCCGCCCGGTCCGGCCGTTCCAACCAGCGGTACACCTTGCGACGTGGCAATACCACCCCCGGCTCCTGCTGCTCCGACCGGGCCGCCCAGAGCCGGACCCATCAGCGTATTCTTGCTGAACACCGTCCCGTTCACCGTCACCAGCCCCGCGTTCAAGTACATCCCACCACCGGCAGCGTTGCCCCCGTTGCCGCCATTTCCGCCATTTCCGCCATTTCCGCCGTTTCCGCCATTTCCGCCGTTGGCTCCATTTCCGCCGGCGCCACCAGGCGCCCCGGTGCCACCTTGCCCGCCCGAATTAATTGCGACGAAATGAACGTTGAAGCCCGAGTCGGTCCTCGTCGCGGAGCTGTTGCCGATCGTGAACTGATAGACGCCGCCGCCGTTGCCGCCAAAGTTCCCGATGCCGCCGGCACCCCCCTCGCCGCCGGGTCCACCGCCGCCGCCACCAGCTTCATTTCCGAAGACGCTCCCCTGGTTGAGCGTCAAGATGCCGCCATTGATGTAGAGACCACCGCCCGCACCCAATCCCCCCGCGCCGCCGCTCGCCCCCTTGCCTCCGTTCCCGCCATTGGCGCCGTTGGCGCCGTTGACGTCGTTGCCCGCGTTTCCGCCCGCGCCGCCGTGTCCATTGGACTGGTCGGGTCCGCCGCGGCCACCGTAGCCTCCATTGCCACCCGCGGCGCTGAATAATCCGGAATGACCGCCGCCTCCGGTTCCGCCAATCCTGCCTGCGCCCCCCGCTCCCCCTGCCCCTCCAACGGCGGAGTTGCTGCTGATGCTTCCCCCCGTCCATATGAGAACGCCGGCGTTCTGATAGACGCCGCCCCCCAGCCCGTTGCCGGCGGGGCCGCCGGCACCACCGGCACCGCCATTGCCGCCCGGCTCGTTCATGCCGGGGCTGCCGCCCGTCGCGCCGTTGCCCCCCTTGCCGCCACTGCCGGCTGCGGTGTTGCTTCCCCAGCCGCCATCGCCGCCATGCCCGCCGTTGCCGCCAACTCCGGCCCGGTATGCCACGCCACCTCTGCCGCCGACACCCCCCGCGCCCCCGCGCCGCCGATGGCCTGGTCGTTGGCCGCGACGGTGCTGCCTGCGTTCACGGTTCCACCGCCGACAAACACTCCGCCGCCGGCTCCCACGCCTCCCTGACCCCCGGCGCCGCCGGCGCCGGCGTTGCCTCCGATTCCGCCATTACCGCCATGCCCCCCTTTCACACCGTCGCCGCCCGGGCCGCCGAAGACGCCGAATGCTCCCTGCTGGCCGGGGCCGCCACTCGCGCCACGCCCTCCTTCGCCGCCAGCTCCTCCGGCTCCGCCCGGGCCGCCGGCACCGCCTGCTCCGCCGGCGGCCTGGTCGCCATCGATCGAGCCTGCGAGGAAAGTGACTGTGCCGGAGGCGATGTACACGCCACCGCCGAACGCGCTCCCTCCCAACGCGCCCACGCCGCCGGCCGCGCCGGTCCCGCCATTGCCGGCGGCACCGCCGGCTCCCGCCGCGCCGCCTTTGCCCCCTGCGGCACTCTTACCGCCGTGGCCTCCGTTGAAGCCCCCGCCGCCGTCGCCGCCATAGCCGCCACGCCCGCCGATGTAGCCGGCGCCGCCGGTGCCGCCTGCGCCGCCGACAGCGACATTCGAGTCGATTGAGGCGCCTCCGTCAACGAGCGTGCCTCCTCCGAAGTAGATAGCTCCGCCTACAGCCATTCCGCCTGCTCCCGCGACTCCAGGCGTGCCGGGCGCTCCGCCATTCCCGCCATCCCCACCCGCTGCGCCAGGGCCCCCGGTCGCGCCCGCGGCGCGGCCCAAGCCCTGCCCGCCAGACCCGCCGAAGCCGCCATAGCCACCGCTGCCGCCGTAACCGCCTCCGCCTGCCGTGCCACCTGCGCCACCGGCCCCGCCAATTGCCTGATTGCTCGTGATCGAGTCATCGGCAAGCGCAACTGCTCCCGAGGATATGTACATCCCGCCTCCAAGTCCGGCCCCACCGGCCCCACCGGCTCCGCCGACGCCTCCAACACCGCCCAGGCCGCCCGGTGCCGCAACGGCACCCGTGGCTCCTTCCGTCGGCGGAGCGCCCGCTCCGCCGGCCCCGCCCTGGCCGGCAAATCCCGCGATGCCGCCCTCGCCGCCAGAGAATCCCCAACCGCCAGCTCCTCCGGCCCCTCCGCGAGCGATGTTGAACGTGATTGCCGCGCCGTAATCCACAATGAGACCGCCCCCGAAATAAAAGCCGCCGCCGGCACCGATGCCGCCGCCGCCCCCGTTGCCCGCCTTGCCCGCGCGGCCGCCGTTCTGGACATGTCCGAGCGGCCCGGCAGCGCCGCCGGCTCCTCCCTTCGCTCCGGTTGCACCAGGCCCTCCGGCGCCGCCGCCACCGCCCCGGCCACCGTAGCCGGCGAAGTCGCCATAGCCCGCGACGCCACCCGCGCCCCCGGCGCCGCCAATCGCCTGATTGCTGCCGAGTGAGCCACCGTCGAACGTCAACAGCCCGGATTGAAGATAGACACCGCCCCCGTAACCCGGACCACCGGCTCCTCCATTGGCACCATTGCCGGCCGGCGCAATCAATCCCGCTGTTCCGGCTGCGCCCCGGCCCCGCCTTTGCCGCCGGTCGGATGGTGGGCCGTGCCTGTGCCTCCCGGGCCTCCCGGTCCGCCGCTGCCGGGCCAGCCGGCCTCTCCCTCGTACGCATGCCCGCCGACTCCGCCCGCTCCGCCCAGCGCGATGTTCGATGCGATGGCCGCGCCGGCATTCTCCTGAACCAGGCCACCACCGATGAAAACGCCGCCACCCGCGCCGCTGCCGCCGTAACCGCCGTCGGCTGCTAGGCCGGCGTGTCCGGCGTTACCACCGTCGCCCCCTTTGCCGCCCGGTTGGCCAACACCCCCGCCAAGCGCCCCGGCCGCGCCGAAGCCCCCCGCTCCGCCCGCTCCGCCGGGTCCGCCCGATCCAGCGTCGCCCCCATCGCCTCCTGCTCCGCCAGACGCAACATTGCCCGTGAGGCTGGAACCGGCGTTCAGCTCAAGCACTCCGCCGCCCGGCACATAAATCCCGCCGCCGTGCCCCCACCCACCTGCGCCCCCGGCACCCGCGTTTCCGCCCGTGTAGCCGTTGCCGCCATTCCCGCCGGGCCCACCTGAGACACCGTACGCGCCGGGAGCTCCGAGGGCTCCCGACCCGCCATCACCGCCATGCCCGCCCGCCCCTCCGACGGCATTGTTGTTCTCGATCACAGCCGGTCGGTAGATCTGCACGCTCGCGCTACCGAGAAAGATCCCACCGCCGGCGCCGTCGCCTCCTGGCCCGGCCGCGCCACCGTTGCCGGCGAGATAATGTCCGTACAAGCCCGCGCGGCCGCCGGTGCCGCCGTCGCCTCCCGCCCCGCCCTCCGCAGAGTTGCCTTCGATCACAACGCCGCTCTCTAGCGGAGCGAGGCTCCCCGCCGCGATGTAGAGTCCGCCGCCGTAGCCATTGCCTCCGGCCCCGCCCGCGCCGCCATTGCCGGCGTTCCCCGCGTGGAACGAACCGATGAAGCTCGAACCGGCCGACGTCTGGTACACAGTGAATCCATAACCGCCGCGGCCCCCTGCTCCGCCCGCTCCGCCCTGGGCGACGTTCCCCTCGATGACGTCACTTGTGAGAGTGAGCGTTCCCGCTCCCAGATAGATACCGCCCCCGAGCGCATTACTGCCGGCACTCCCCTTGCCACCTGGCCCGCCGGTCGGATGCCCCGCGGTTGCTGAAATGCCCGCAGCCCCTCCCGCCCCGGCCGCGCCGCTGGCCGCGTTGCCCATCACGGCGACGTTCGAAAGCGCGACGTTGCCTCCGTCTATCAACAGGCCGCCGCCCAGGGCCGCACTCCCCCCCAGAATGCCGCCGTTTGCGGCGCGGCCGCCGGAAATCGCCAGGCTCCCCATCGAAACCGACAGCGAGTTCGTTCCTACAATCTCAAAAACGCGGCTGGTCGACAGGGCGGCAATCACCGAGCTCGTCTCACCTTGTCCCGTGATGGTGAATGACTTGCTCTTGAGGCTCGAGCTGTTCTCGATCAAGAGCTGGCCCGCCGTCACCTCATAGGGAACGCTCGAGACCGCAAGCGTGATGACCTCGTTGGCGTCGCCGTTCGAGTCAGCCGCGGCGATCGCCGTGTTGAGCCCGTTCGAAAACGGGAACGGGTAAAAGTAGGCTGTGTTTGACTGCGGCGCGACCACCGCGGTAGGGGTCGTGAGGGACGAGGCCAAACTCGTCATGGAAACCCGGAACGTATAGCCGCTTCCCTTCTTGCTGCCCAGCGACAGATTCGGGAAAACAGCCAGGCCATCCGTGACGGGCACGGTCACCGGTTTGAACGTCGCCCCGCTCGGCCCGCTCGCCAGCGTGAGCGTCGCAGTGCCGTTGTAACCTTGATCGGTAATGCCGAGAGAATCGGTCGCCGCCGCGATGATGCCGAAAGTGGCGCCGGTGACCACGCTGGGCGGCGGCTGGGTGAAAATGCTCGCCTTGCTGGCTTGCCCGAGCGCGGCGAGCGCAGGAAAAAGCAGATTAGCCTTGGGCGTTCCCAGACCGGTCACCAGGTCGTACCCCGGGCCTGCCTGATAGCCATTGTTCCCCTGCGTCACATCGTGGAAATCGCCCGGCGCAAGATTGTCTAATTCGTAAAGGTCTGAGAGCATTGTCGTCGAGCCGATGGACTTGCCCCCGGCTGCGGCGCGCCCCTGATCGATGATTGCGGCCATCCCGGCCCAGAGTGGAGTCGCCAGGCTGGTGCCGCCTACTTCAGCCCAGGGCGTGGCCTTGCCGAAATCGTAGGGATCGAATACAGCCACACCGGTGTTTGCGTTGGCATCCGCGGCGACGTCGGGCGTCGTTCGCTGGTCGTAGACATTGCCTGCGAAGCCATCAGCCTGCTGGTATGCCGGCAGGGTGAACGCCTGGCTATACCCGCCGCCGCCCTCGTCCCAGCCGAGCTCTTCGCTCCACTGGCCGCCTGGAGTGAGATACAAGCTCGTGCCTCCCACGCCGACCACCTCCGGCGACGAGGACGGGTAGGTCGCACCATAATACGCCCCGTTGTCGCCTGTGGCGGCGAACACGCTCACGTTCGGGTTGGCTGCGAGCGCCGGCGCGATGATCGTGCTGTCCCAGCTTTGCTCGAGAGACTCGACGCCGAAGTCGTCGAGATACCACGCATAGCTCGCCGAGATCACCGAGACGCCGGGTAAACCGGCCAATGTGGCGATTCCCAGCGGGATGTCCTCGTAATAGTTGTTCGGCTCCGGAACGGCGCAAAGAACGACGATGCTGGCAGCGGGCGCCATCGCGTGGGCCCATTCAATGTCGAGCGCAATCTCGACACCCGCACCGTAATTCTGGAAATCGGGGTTGTTCGAGCTGTTGTTGGTGACCGACATCGGAGCGCCGGTATGGTCGACGAATGTGAGGCTGGGCGGGTCCGGAAGGCCGAACGTTTTGTCGAAAACTGCAAGCGCGCTCGAGCTAAACGTAGGGTCGGACGTATCGACGAAAGCGGGGTCGTAGCCCTCCTCGTAAATGCCGATGGTCTGGCCGGCACCGTTCCCCTTGATGGCTCCGAAGCTGACCTCGTTGTTGTAGCCGCTTCCGGTGCTGAGACCATACGCGGTCTGAAGTTGCTCCGGGATATATCCGGCCGGTCCGGCTGAGTATTGAGATCCAGCGCTATCGAATGGCGAGCTCACCGGCAGACTGCCCAGAATCGCGCCCGGAATGGACTCAAGCGCCGGCTGTGCGGGAGGGCCCGCTGCCGCGGACGAGCCCGCGCTCGCCGGCAGCCGGAGAGTCGAAACCGTCGAGCCCTCCATCCAGGCAGTCGTTCCATTCGCGAGATTGACCGGTACGAGTCCGTCGCGGATATTTGTCGTCGACACGACGTCCGTTGCGGCCACTACGGCCACGTTCGGCGGCATGATCGAGAGTGTGCGGCTCAAAATGACGCGATTCTCCAGTCCCTCGAGCAGTGGCAGCAGGCGAAGCCGCTTGCGGTGCGCAGATCCGGAAGTGTGATGAGACCGACTAATACGAGGTGACTTGCGAGTGGCCATCTTCGTTCCTCCCGGGTGTCGCTGCGCGCACGGGGCACTCGCCCCGCGAAAGCTGGTTCAAGTGGTCGAATCGGGATGTTTCTCTCGGGCGAGCCAGAGGTCACGGTTCGCGCGGGTTTCGCGCTGCGCGTGCGGCAATGGGGAAATCCTCGAATCGCGCTTGGAACCGCAAGTCCTGGCCACGGGCGGGAGTTGCGCCGGAAAACCGCGCAAACTTCTCGCGCATGCGGCGCGATCTCGTTCCTGCGGTGACTCAATCACTTATGAATTCGCGCGTGACCTTCGAGATGCACACAGACCCCGAGATGTTGTTGACCCTCGCCAAGGCGGGCTCCAGCCCCGCCCTGGTTCGTTTGCTCGACCGTTGCCGCGATCCGCTCGTCGAGCAGGTGCAGGGCCGCCTCGGCCGTCGCCTGCGGGTGAAGCTCGATATTGAAGACCTGCTGCAAGACGTCTCGCTCGAGGCATACCGGGATATCGGCAGGTTCCGCGGCAGCACCGAGCGCGAGTTCCTCTGCTGGCTGCGGAAGATCCTGGCCACGATCCTGATGAATCAGTTGCGTCATTATTTCGGCACCGCGAGGCGCAACCTGCGGCGGGAACAGCGACTGACCGTGACCGGCCTGGATGATTCGCCGGGCAATCGGGCATTCGATCCGGTCGCGCCCGACACATCGCCGAGCGGGCGGGCAATGAAGCAAGAGCGCGCCTCACGCCTCGCCGAAGCGATCGAGCACTTACCGGCGCCGTATCGCAAGGTGATCGTCCTCAGGCATCTCGAGGGCCTGAGCTTCGCCGAAGTGGCGCGCCGGATGGAACGCACCGAAGACAGTGTCAAGAACATGTGGTTCCGCGCGCTGCGCCATCTCCGCGGCGTGCTGGGAGACCTGTAATGAGCTCAGACAATCACGTGAGCGCCGCCAGGGGGCAGTCGGGCGTGCTCGCCGCGCAGGACGACCCGCGGGTGGCATCGGCCCTGGCAGCGTATCTGGCCGAGCTCGAAGCCGGCAGGCGGCCCTCGCGCGAGCAGTGGCTCGAGCAACACCCGGAGATCGCCGAAACGCTGGGCGATTGGTTCGACATCGTCGAGTTCGTGCACTCCGCGGCGGAGTCGGGCTACTCGAGCCGCTCGCCAGTACCGTCGGAGGATGCGCTGCCGCCTGAGACGGCGCTGGGCGAGTATCGGCTCGTCCGCGAGATCGCCCGCGGTGGGATGGCCATCGTCTACGAGGCCGAGCAGGTTTCGCTGGGCCGTCGCGTTGCGCTCAAGGTCCTGGCGGGGACCGCCGCGCTTGATCCGCTCAAATTGCAGCGATTTCGCGTTGAGACTCAGGCGGTCGCCCAGCTCAACCACCCGCATATCGTGCCGATATTCGCTGTGGGCAGCGAACGCGGCAGTCACTTCTACGCAATGCAGTATATTGAGGGACCCACGCTGGCCGAGCTGATCCATCAGCACCGCGCGGCCGGCTCTTCGCCGCTCGCCGAGCCGCACGGCGAACAGGGCCCGCCTCGAAAGCGGCCCAAGCGCCCAGAACAAGGTCCGGGCTCGAGCGGCCTGATGGTGAATGGGTTCGGCGAGGGAGCGCACGACGTTTCGCCGTCGATAGTGAGTCCGACGGGGACGAGCTCCGTCCGTGGCCGCCGCGCCTTTCGGGCAATTGCGAAGCTGGCCATCCAGGCGGCCGACGCTCTCGCCCACGCTCACGCGATGGGGATCCTCCACCGCGACATCAAACCGTCGAACCTTCTGATTGACTTCAGAGGCAACCTCTGGGTCACGGACTTCGGCCTGGCTCGCTTTCAGGACGAGCCGGGTGTCACTCGCACCGGCGACCTGCTCGGCACGTTGCGCTACATGGCCCCCGAGCTGGTCCTGGGCCACCGGATCGTCCACGACCCGCGCTCCGATATCTACTCGCTCGGCGCCACGCTCTACGAGTTGCTGACGCTCAAGCCGGTATTCGACGGTCGCGACCGCCAGGAGTTGCTGCGGCAAATTGCCCAGGACGAACCGCTCGCACCAAACAAGCTCGACCGCGCGATTCCGCGCGATCTCGAAACAATCGTTCTGAAGGCCATGGACAAGGATCCCCAGCGCCGCTATCAGACCGCACAGCAGCTCGCCGATGACCTGGGCCGCTTCCTCGAAGATAAGCCGGTCCGCGCCCGCCGTCCGACTTCCGCCGAGCGCGCCGCCAAATGGGCTCGCCGCCACCGCACGGTGCTCAGGGCAACCGCCGCGGTTGCTTTCCTCGCGCTGGCCATTGCAGCTCCGGTGCTCTGGTGGGAACAACGAACCACGGCACAGGTGAATGAAAATCTCCGATTGACCTTCCAGCAGGCAGACCGAGGCTTCGCGCAATTCGAGCAAATCATCCGCCTCTCCGACCAGTTGACTACCAGCGGGATGATGCGATACGCCGAATCTGCCACGTCCCCGGAGACGAGCAGAATTCGCGCCGATTTTTTCCGGCAAGCCGTCGAATTCTACCAACGGCTGGTGCACGAGCCCGACGTCTCCAAACCGATGCAGGCGCTCGCGTATCGGCGTCTCGGGTTTGCTCGCATGGTGGGCATGCAAGATCTTCGAGCCGAGAACGATTTTCAGCAATCCCTCAAGATCTACGACGAGCTGATCGCCGCTTCGCCGCACGATCCCGGCCTCCGACGCGGCGTCGGCGATGTTCAGTTGCATTTGAGTATGTATTTGATGTTCACCCGCGGAATAAAAGCCGCAGAACCGGCGTTCGAGCGCGTCAGGTCAATCGACGACAGCCTTTTTGCCGAATTGCCTGCCGATCCTGCGAACCTCGAGCAGTTGATCGAGCACTGGATCCAGATCGCCACGTGGCGCCAGGGTGCCGGTCGAACAGTGGAATCGGGCAACGATTGGAATCAGATTCTGGAGTTTGTCAAATTGCATTCAGCCGATGCGTCGAGTTCCCCGGACCGTGCCCGATACTGGGGGTCTGCGTACCGCCATCTCGCACACAAGCTCGAAGAGGTGGCCAGACTTTCCGAGGCACAGGAAGCCTTGCGTCGCGGCCTGAAGCTCGACCCTGGCGACCCCGACTTGCAGAGTGACCTCGCCCGTTCACTCGTAGTGACGGCCGACCTCCCCTCCGGCGACGCAGCCGAAGCGATCGACCTTGCGAAGCGGGCGCTCGCCACGAAGCCGAACAATCGCGCCACCTTGAGCACGCTCGCGCTGGCCTACCTGCGCTGCGGCCAGTTGCCGCTCGCTTCAGAGACCGCCAAGAAGTCGATCGATCTCCGGTCTCCAGACACGGACGCCTCCCCGCAATTCTTGATGGCCATGATTTCCTGGCGCCGCGGCGAGAAACAGGCCGCCCTCGATTGGTACATCCAGGCACTCGACATATCGTCCCCGCGTCGACTACCCGGCCCAAACGTGCCGTCTCTTCGTGCCGAAGCGGATCGAGTGCTAGGTCGATCGAAGAAATGACCCAGACCTCGATTGGAAACCGTCGCCCCGCCGACCGCCCCCATCTTGTCCCGCGTTCCGCGGTGCCGGAAAATCACGCTGTCTCGACGATCCAGCGCGAATTTTAGTGGCCCAGGGGATTGCCGGTGCCGCTCAGTCCCCCCGGGCAGCGGAGGCGTATCTTATGGTTCGATTCGTCGTCGCTCTTCTTGCCCTCTCGTTTACCTCGCTCGCCCACGCCACAGGCGACCACCCCAACATCGTCCTCATCTACGCCGACGACCTGGGCTTCGGCGATATCAGTTGCAACGGCGCCAAGCCCGGCCTCACACCCAACATCGACAAGCTGCGAAGCGAAGCCCTGAACTTCACCGACGCCCACTCCGGCTCCGCAACATGCACCCCATCACGATATGCCCTGCTCACCGGTCGATACCCGTGGCGTAAACGCGGCACCGGCGTCCTGCCCGGCGACGCCCGGCTCATCATCGAGCCCGGAACAATCACCCTGGCCAGCGTGCTGAAAAGCGCCGGCTATCGCACGGCGGTCGTCGGCAAATGGCATCTGGGCTTAGGCGGCGACAAGCTTGACTGGAACGCTGAGATCATGCCCGGTCCGCTCGAGCTCGGCTTCGACGAGTCTTTCATCATGGCCGCCACCGGCGACCGCGTCCCGTGTGTCTACATCAAAGACCGTCGCGTCGTCGACTTCGATCCGGCCGACCCGATCGAGGTCCGTTACGACAAACCCTACGATGGCCTGCCGACCGGCAAGACCGATCCAGCTCTGCTGCGCCTCCACCCCAGCCACGGCCACGACATGGCGATCGTCGACGGCATCAGCCGCATCGGCTACATGAAAGGGGGAAAATCCGCCCTCTGGAACGACGAAACCATGGCCGAGATTTTCACGCGCGAGGCTGTGGCGTTCATCAAGCGGCACAAGGGCGCACCGTTCTTCCTCTATTTCGCAACCCACGACATCCACGTCCCGCGCGTGCCGCACCCACGGTTTGCGGGCAAGAGCGGAATGGGCCCTCGCGGCGACGCCATCGTCGAGTTCGACTGGTCGGTCGGCGAGGTGCTCAAAGCCCTCGACGAAAACGGCCTGGCCGATCACACGCTGGTCGTTCTCACCAGCGACAACGGCCCGGTCGTCGACGACGGCTACCGCGACTCGGCCGCCGAGAAGCTCGGCAGCCACAAACCCGCGGGCCCATTCCGTGGCGGCAAGTACAGCACATTCGAAGGCGGTACACGAGTCCCCTTCATCGTCCGCTGGCCGGGCAAGGTCAAACCCGGAACCTCGAAAGCACTTGTCAGCCAGGTCGATTTCCTCGCCAGCCTCGCCGCCCTGACCGGCTCTCCCGATCCCATCCCAACGAGCGTCGACAGCCGCAACCACCTACCCGCACTCCTCGGCGAAGACCGCGTCGGCCGCGAAACCCTGATCGAGCACGCCGGCGGCCTCGCCGTGCGTCAAGGCAAGTGGAAGTTCATCCCGCCTTCGAATGGCCCGAAAAAGAATGTCCCGACCAACTCCGAGCTAGGCAACGCCCCCGAGCCTCAGCTCTACGACCTCGAAACTGATCCCGGCGAAACCTACAACGTTGCCATCGAGCACCCTGAACTGGTCGCCCGCTTTCGCAATGAACTGCAACACCCGTAACCATGGTATGAGCCGGTAAGCTCCCCAGCGTCGCCCTTGACTCCGCGAAGCGACCTCGCGCCATTCCCGCTGTTGATCTCGAGAGCGTTCTTCACCGCGTCGTCGCAGCGCCAAGCCGTGATGAGTGGCTCGCCCTTGAACGCCTCGGAAATTCGGCCCCGAGCAGAATCGAGCGCCTGGCGGATGGTGGCATCCTTGCCGAGGCCGCCATACTCGGCCTCGGGACGGGCAGTGGCAAGCAAATTGTTTTCCAGGAACTTCCGCACGGCGTCTGACTCCGCAGCCGAGCGCTTCGCGTTTTCGGCCTCAACGCGGGCGTACGCCTCGGCCCGCAGGGCTCGCGACGCCTGGCCCGTTGCACGTTGCTCTGCCTTCGTCGCCCGGATCGCTTGCCAGGCATGATTCCCTTCTGATGGGCGTGCTGCACAGCCCGACAGACGAGTACGAACAGGTCCAGCCGATCGCTGATGGTGAGCTGCTCGCGATCGACAGCGCGGAGGGCTCAACTTTGAGACGATCTCAGGTTCGCAGCCCAAGTTTACCAAGTCCTGGATCGACAGTTCAAACACCAAACGCGGTCAGCCCGTCAGCCGCGTGAGCCGGCGACTCGCCGTCGCGACAAGGACGGACACGCCAAGATCCGCTGCGGCAAAAACCATTTCATCGGTCATGGAACGGCCTCCTCTCCCGTAATCTTCGATCGGGTCTGGATTTCGATCATCCCAGCGAAAGCCCCGACTTCAGCTTGTGCCCCTTCGCGCGGGTTGCCAGCGTCAGATCGAGGGCTGATACGGTGCCGTCGCCGGTCACGTCCGCGCCCAGGGGTGCAAACCCGGCCGGGTTCGACAGATTTATTTCGGCGGCGATTTCATTCAGGTCGTTTTCGTCCACGGTTCCATCACCCGTTACGTCGCCAAGCAGCCGGTAGAAGTTGTGCACGGCGGTCGTTCCACTCGGAAGCTTGATATCGATCTCGTAATAGCCGTCGGCGGTCGTGGTGGTCGGGCTGCCGCCCAGGCCGTTTGCACCGAAGTCGAGCTCGATCGCGTGGTCGACGACCGTGACGGATATCCCCGCGAGCGAGACGGCTGTCTTGCTCGACGCATCGTCGTTCAAGTCGTACTGGTAGAGCTGGATCTCGGGTGATGCCGTCTTGAGGGAACTGGCGATGTGTGTGAGCTCGCCGCCGGACTGGCTGTCCGACTCGTTGAAATCGACTTGCAGGTAACGGATAAACGACCGCTCGACGGCACCGTCCTCGACGACCAGGGCCGTCGTCTGGAGCTGCGATGGCGTTACAGTTGCGAATGTCTCTGTGAGCGTCAGATCAGGGCTGCCCGGTGCCGTTTGCACATTGCCCGCGCTGTCGAGCCCGATGCTGTAGAACGCGTAGGTGTGTTTGGCGCCGTCGGTGAGGCCCTGGTAGGGAATGGTCGTCTGGACATTCCCCGCGCTATTTGCCGGGCCGGCGGGAATCGCCGGTCCGACGAGCGTGTACGACCCGGAATCGACCGATACGAAGACCTCGAAGTACGTCACAACACCACCGCCGGGATCACTCCCCGTGAGGTTGAGCGTGAACGTGCCGGTGGTGGTATTCACCTTGCTCGGGTTGGTTCCGGTCGTACTGTCGACCACTGTGACCGGCGGTGTCAAGTCGGGCAGATACGTGCTGGCCTCGATCTTCGGAGTGTAAGCCGAGGTATTTCCGGCGTTGTCTGTCGCCGTGCTGTAAAACGCGTAGGTGGTGTTGCTCTGGCCGGTGAAATTCGCTGTTGGGCTGGAGGCGGGGACGGTGGTCCACAGCGTCCATGCTCCGCCGTTGATGCTTGAGTAGATATTGTAGGACTTGATGCCAGAGGGAGGTGAGCCGCCGTCGGAGCCGGTGACGGAGACTGCGAACGTGAGGCTCGTGCCGCGCTGCGATAGCGGATTCACCGTGCTTGTGGGGGGCGTTGTGTCCATCAACCACGCGGTCGAGAGGGTTCCCAAACCGGGGTGGCCGTTCAGGTCGTCGAGGCCGGCGGCGTTCACGCTCAAGCTGTAGTTACCGTTGTTCGTGGTGAGCGTGCTGAGGCCGTTGATCCGGTACGTCGAGCCCGAGACCAGGCTGATCGGGACCGCGCCCGTGATCAGGTTGGGCCCGTTATTATCGGTCAGCGTCAAGGCGCCCGCAGTCAGGCTGCTGGTATTGATCGGCTCGTTGAAGGTGACGTTAATGGACGAGACGGCCGAGTTGCGCGGGTTGGGCGAGACGGCGGCAAACGATGAGACGGACAGGGGGATGTAGACGTTGATCTTTGCCGAGCCGGATGCATCCGTGTAATCCGCCGAGTCGCTGGGTGTAAAGGCCACCGAGAGGGCCTGATTGTTAGCCGCACCAAGAACGGTGCCGGTGGGCGGGTTGTAGTTGAAGGCGCCAGGTACGCTCCCGAAGATTCCCGCAACGGTCCAGGAGGCTGTGGCGTCAAGCTGGTTGCCACCCAGCGGCGTACCATACGGGATGTCCGCCGGGTTGGCCCATGCGATGGTGGGCGTCGCTCGCAAGACGTTGATCATCGCCGTGGCGGAGGCAGTGGTGTAATCTGCCGAGTCAGTGGGGGCGAAGCTGACGAAGAGCGTCTGGTTGTTGGCGGCGCCGAGCACGGTCCCCACGACAGGCGTGTAGGTGAAGGTCCCCTGCACATTCGCGGTGCGCGTCGAGCTGGGTACCGCTGAGGGCAGTCCCATAAACGATATCCGCCGGGTTGGACCAAGAGATCGAGGGCGTCGCTCGCGCGACATTGATCATCACCGTGTCCGAGGCCGTGGTGTAATCAGTCGAGTCGGTTGGGGCGAAGCTCACGGACAGCGTCTGATCAATGCCTGCTCCGAGAACGGTTCCGGATGCGGGCGTGTAGGTGAGGTTCCCCTGCACGTTGGCGGTGGCGTCGAGCTGAGTTCCGCTCAATGCCGTGCCGTAGACGATGTCGGCCGGGTCGGTCCAAGAGATCGAGGGCGTCGCACGCGCTACGTTAATCATCACCGTGGCCGAGGCCGTGGTGTAATCGGTCGTGTCGGTGGGCATGAAGGTGACCGAAAGCGTCTGGTCGTTGCCGGCGCCCGGGACGGTGCCCGCGGCCGGCGTGTAGGTGAAGGTCCCCTGCACGTTGGCGGTGGCGTCGAGCTGCGTCCCGCTCAGGGCCGTGCCGTACACAATATCAGCCGGGTCGGACCAGGAGATCGTCGGCACCGCCGCTCCGCTCAGTACCCACGAGGTGGATAGCGATCCGGCGCCCGCGTTGCCGTATTGATCCTGGATGCCGGCGGCGTTGATCGTGAACTGGTAGGTGCCAGAAGCGGCGGTGAACGCCGATAGATCGCCAACCTCGTACGTCGAGGTCGTGCCCGCAACGAGCGTGAACGTGAGGTCGCTGAGCGGAACGGAATTGCCGTTATCGGTCAGTGTCACGGCGTCCGTTGTCGGGCTGCTCGTGTCGATCGGCAGGTTGAAGGTGACGTCGATGGTCGAGACCGGTGTGTGCCGCGGGTTGGGCGAAACGGCGGCAATCGATGAGATCGACAGCGGGTAAAGGATCTGGACAGTTGCCTGGGGTGCGGCCGGCGTGGCCTCGACGTTCCCGGCGTTATCGGTCGCGATGCTGAAAAACCCGTAAGTATGGCCGGCCTGACCCGTGAACTCGGCAGAAGGATCGGCGGTTGTCACCGTGGCGAAGAAACCGAAAGTCCCGTCGTCCTCCGAGTCATAGATCGCCATCGACGCGACACCCGACGGCGCACCGCCGTCCGACCCGTTCGGGTCGCTTGCGCTCACCGTGACGAGGAAGCTGGTGGACGTGGTCTGAGCCGGCAGTGAGCCAACCTTGCTCACGGGCGATGTCGTGTCCATCAGCCACGAGGTCGACACCGAGCCGGTCCCCGCGTTCCCGGCGATGTCGGCAATCTTGGTTCCGTCGAAACTCAGATCGTACGAGCCCTCCGCAGTCGTGAGCTGCGCGAGCCCGCCGATCTGGTATGTGTTCCCGGAACCTGCCGTGAACGTGAGACCCGTGATGGTGACCGCGTTCCCGTTGAGTGTGAGCGAGACGGCCCCTGCGGTCTCCAGCGTCGCCGGATCGATCGGCTCGGAGAAAGTCACCACGTCCGACGACACGGGTGTGTTCCGTGGTCCGGTGACTGCTCTGAGGGCCGTGACCTGAGGTCGCGTCAGAACCACCTGCACGATGAGGTCCGCAGGGGCAGACTTCTGGCCAAACGAATCCACCGCGATGACCCGAAGGTCGTGAGTGCCTCCGGCAAGCGACAGCGACTCGCTCAAGCTCGTGCCCTTGACTGTCGCATTTGCAAGTTGCACGCCCGCCGTCTCGTCGAAGACCTCGACCGTCAGGCCCGAAGCGCTCAGGCTGCCGGTCAGGGTGAGCGTCCCGGTGTCGGTGATGCCGTCGGAGGATGACGCTCCGGTATCGGGCGATATCGCCAGGTCAGTCGGTGCACCCGGAGGAGGAATGAGCTGGTTGGTCACCGACACGCTATTCGCGACGAGACCAGAGTAATTCGGATCATCACTCACCGCCGCGGCCAGGACGATCATGTAATCGACATCGGCCGCCGTTTGTCCCGACTGGCCCGTGACGGTCACCACCTGCGGAACGTTCCAATCAAGAGGCGTGAATTCGAGCGAAGTCGGTGCCTCGGTACCCACCGCCGGGTCGCTCGATGACAACCCGATCGATACGTCGGCCGTCGGCTCGCTCGCGAGCGACACGTCGAAGGTCGCGGTGCCGCCGACATTGGTCGTGATCAGTCCCGAAGTTGGCGTGACGATGAACCCGGCGGGCTCGACGTCAAAGATCCGTACGAAATCGCCGCCAGGTGTGCCGTCGTCGTCACCGTCGAGGTCGATGCCTTCCAGGTCGTGCAGGCTCCGGTTCGCGTCGCTGTAAATGGTCAAACTGTACTCGCCCGCGGGCAGTCCCCCGGGTGGCACCGCAAACGAGAGCGTCACTGTGTTCGAACCGAGCGTATAGCTGGGTGTGAGCGGATAGATCACGTCGTCGGCTGTGCCGAGGATACCGTCGGGGCCTGCCCAGTCGAGCTGGTACTCAGCCGGGGCGTTGGCATCGATCGGGTTGAGCTGCTTGGAAAATGTGACGGTGATCGTGCCCGAGATTCCGTCGACGGTCCCGTCGCTGTTGATCGCGCCGGGCGTGGTCGAGACGACCACGGCCGGCGTGGTGTCGTTGGGGTTGCCCAGGAACTCGTAGGCCCCGATGTCGACGCCTTCTTGCTCGGCATTGAACTCGACCCAGGCCACGTTCGACAGGTTTTCCAGCCCATCATACTGCGACAGGCGCAGGACATTGTTCACGCCGAGCGACAGGCCCACGGTCGGCGTGAGGTTCGCATTGCCGGTGCCGTAATCGAACCGGATGTTGCCGTTGGAAAAGAGCGTCACCGAGAAGTTGACGGGGCTGTCGTCCTGCCACTCGGAGCCTTGCCAGCGAATGGTGATCTGACCGGCCGTCGAGGTGTCGACGAAGATGTCGTCGCCCGGCAGGTCTGTACGAATCGCGGCCCATAACGGGGCGATCCGGGGATAGGGAGCCAGGTTTGCGTCGCTGTTGTTGAAGCTGTCGTTATTAGGCCCGCCGCCAAACTGGAGGTAGCCGCTCGAAGAAACGTCAACCTGTGTGTAGCTGCTGCCGGCATACGGGAATGAGAACGGCAGGTTGAGCGTCCAGTCGGTTTCGTAAGCCGTTCCAGCCCATGGCGGTGCCGGTTTGCGCGAAGCTGCTTGATCCCAGGGAAGACTCGACGTAATCGACGCGGCCTTCACCCGGCACGGCTGGCCCTTCCACCCGCGTGCTGCCCGCGATGTCGGTCGCCGGCACAAACCACGGATCACCCGCGTTGATGGCCGGCGAGTTGAGCACGGTGTAGAAGTTGTCGTCATTTCCGCCGTTGTAACCACCGTTGGCCGCGACGTAGCCCAGCACGTTGTCGGCCCCATCGATCTCGACGAAGCCCGGATTGCCCGCCAGCGAGTGCGCATCCTGGCCTGTCGTCTGCCACTGGGCCAGCGTGGCCAGTACGCCTCCGTAGTAAGCGACATTGGCGTTGGCATCGCTCCCCGTGTTGAACAGGTTGAAATCGCTGCTCAGTCCGGATTGGCTGTCGGCCGCGACGTCGATGTCGTATCCCGAATCGACCCACAGGATGTTGTTTTCGACTCGGATATTATACGACCCGCCCGAAATTCCCAGCGCATCGCCGACGACTTCGTAGACGGTATTGTTGACCACCAGCGCGCCAGACGACCCCGAAAGCTCAATTCCCCCGTCAACGTTCACGTAGACCAGATTGTTCGACACCGTTCCCGAAAAAGCATTGTAGGCATAGGCGGTTTGAATGCCGACCCCATTGCTGTAAACATAGTTGCCCTCGATGCTCGAATCTCCGAAGGCGTAAATGCCGGTTCCGGAATTGTCGTAGACTCGGTTTCCGAGGACCGTGGACGAGTTGTCGAGCGTAGAGATCCCGATCAAATTCCCGTAAACCTGGTTATCCGACGCGGTCGCGTTTGGCACCGAAATGCCCACGCCGGTCACATTGTCATAAGCCAGGTTCTGGGTGACGAGCACATCACCCGAGGCAAAGATTCCGTAACTGCTGTTCTCTCGCACGATGTTGTTCGTCACCGTGGCCAGATCAGCCGGGCCCGAGCCGCCGGCATCGACTTCGATTCCCGTGTTGTCGTCGTAGGCCTCGTTGCCCTCGATCAATTCTCGCACCCCATACACGTAGATGCCCGTGTTCGACTCATCGTTGGCCACATTCTGGCTTACCTCGCTGTCGTTAACGCTGTACAACATCAGGCCGTAAGCCTGCGCCGTCGCTGCCGTGCCGTAGAACGCGTCGTTCGTGAACGTGGCGTCGTCAAAGTCGCCGCTGTAATAGGCGTCCAGGTCCACGCCCGCATAGGCGTTCGCATAGAACGACGAATTGGTGACCGTCAGTCCCGTGCTCGTCGTGCCCGGGTCGCCATACAACCCGTCATAGCCGCCGGTGATTTCCAGCCCCGTAATCGCGACGTTTGTCGCGCCGTCGAGCTCGAAGACGTAACTGCCGTTGATTGTGTTGCCGCGATTGAGCGTGACGCCTGCCGCCCCCGTTCCCTCGATCGTGATGCCGCTGTCATTGGGCCCGAGAACAATGTTCTTGAGGATCTGATAACTGCCCGACTCGACATAGACAATATCGCCGGGGTGCATCACGTAGGCATTAAGCAACGCCCCCAGGCTGGCCATCGGCGTCGCTTCGGTCTTACCGTCATCGGCGTTATTTCCGGTGGCGCTCACATAATAGAGATCGCCCGAGTTGGCCACAGTAAACGCCCCGGTCGACACTCCATTCACAGTCGGGACCTGGTCCGAGGTCACGCGGAACAGGTAATCCGTTCCCGTGGCGGCGTTCGCGGGAATGGTCCAGTCGAAGCTGCCGTTTCCAAACTGGTCCATCGAGATGCCCGAGGCAATCGGCATCCAAGTCACGCCGCCGTCGGGTGAATAGGCGAGATCGACGGAGGGGTTCGCGATGCCAGCCGGATTGGTGCGCGTGATTTCGATACCCGAGAGGATGGCCGGGTAGTACGTGTCGTTGACCAGGTCGAGTGCGATGCCGCTGCCGCCGGAGGCGGTGACGGTGAACGTGAGCTCGGTGGCCTTGTCGGCGACGTCGCCGGCGGCTTTGAAAATGTCATAGCCAGCCTGGACCGTGGTGCCCTGGAGTTGAACGTCGAAGACCCTCTGCCCTTCGCCGTACGAGCTATCATCGGCGAAGTCGAGGCGGATGGTGTAGGTGCCGTCGGGCACCGGCAGCAGGTAGGAAAGGGTATTGCCGGCACCGTATGGGGCGCCGGCGTAAGTCTGGTAGACGGCCTCCGGAGCGGGGTTGGCGACGCCGCTCAAATCAACTGGATTCGTGAATGAGCTATCATAGAAATTGTAGCCGCCAAGCTGGTCGGTATTGGCCTGGAAATCACCGATGGCCGGAGCATTCCCGGTGTTGATGTCGAGAACGTTTTGCAGATCGGCCAGTCCGTCGGATCGCCACTGAAGGTCGACTTGCTGTCCTTGAACGTATTTCTCGAGACCATTGGGCGCCAGCACTTGAAACAACTGGGCCGGACTGGTTGTGGCCTGGGGAGTGTTTCCGTCAAATCCGAGGTTGATACGTCCGCCGTTGGGTAACGGCTCATTGTACGCGGGCGAATCCGGGTCGCCGGCATCGATGGTTGGAGAGCTCGCACGCACGTGGAAGTTGTCATCGGCGCCGGCGTCGCCCACAATCGGCTGCACCGCAACGGCATCGGTAATCGCCTGATAGTAGATGCCGCAACAGTACTGAGCCTGGCTGATCTGGACCTCGAGCGTCGAGTCGGTCACGTAGATACGATCCCCAGGTCCTGCCAGATCGACGATGGGTCGCTCGGATTGACCGGGCTTTGCGATTGATTGACCTCAACCGTTGCAATCACCTCGCCGCCGTCAATGATCGAGTAGTCTGCGTAGGAGCCGAGCGCCGGCCAGGTGGCCGCGATGTCGACGTAAGAGCCCGGCGTCAAGCCCGTGAACGTGTACGCGGCGCTGTCGCCGGAAGAGTCATCGCTCACAGCATACTCGCCGTCGTAGCCGCCGGAGTACTCGGTGGTCCAGTTGCCGGTGAAGGTGACGCCGGTCGGGCTGTCGAGTCGTCGAGGATGGTGGGGCTTCCCACCGGCACGTCGCTGAATCCGATCACGCCGTCGAGACCCGCAGGATTCTTGAACTGAGAGTCGATGTCCATGCTGTGCGCGTCGAGGCCAAGCTCGTAGTACCAGTTGTCGAGCGCCGTGAACGAGACTCCTTCCCAGAGGCCGATCGCGCCGGCGCCGGTATAATAGAGGTCGTTGTAGTCGCTGGAGATTCCGACCTCGCTGTCGGGATGGACGTTGATGTCGTAGCCGCTCTGGGTCCAGAGGATGTTGTTGAGCAGCGAGACGTTCTGCGAGGAATTCTCGAGCAAGATCGCATCGCCGGCCGGTTGGTAGACGGTGTTGGAGACGACGCTCGCGCTGCCTGCTCCGCTCAGGATGATTCCGTCGCTGTTGTTGTCAAAGACGAGGTTGTTGGAGATGGTGGCGTGAAAGTCGCCAGGGTAATAATAGAAGCTGCCCAGGATTCCGGCCTCGTTGTCATAGACGGTATTGCCTTGGATCAGCGCTCCGCTAAGGCATAGATCCCGAGCTCGGTGTTACGGAAGATGCGGTTCCCCGTGATGGTGGTGGAGAAGTAGGCGAGGATACCGACAGCATTGTCGTGGATGCTGTTATCGGAGATGGTGGCGTAGTAGGACTCGATGCCGTAAGCGGTGGTGTTGTTATAGACGAAGTTGCCGGTGACGAGGGTGTTGTTAACACCCCCGTTACCAGAGACGTAGATGCCGGTCCCGGTGATCTCGCGGACGACGTTGTCGCTGATCGTGTCCAGGTCAGTGCCGGCGTTGCTGGTGTTTTGGAGGTAGATTCCATTGGAGCAGTTGTAGACAGTGTTGCCCTCGATGAGGTCTCGAGAACCGGTGACCTCGATGGCGTAGCCGTAGCGGCCTGAGTTATAGGACACGCTGTCGGAGATGGTGGCGTCGTTCACATTGTTGAGAAGAAGACCGGTTTGCTGGTTGCCGGCAACTCCGTAGAACGTGTCGCCGTCGAAGTTGGCGCCGTCGTTCTGAGATTCAAGGTCCGCGCCCGCGTTGGCGTTTCCGAAGAATGTTGAATTCGTGACTGAGAGTCCCGTGCTATTTGATCCAGAGTCGCCGTAAAGCCCGTCATAGCCGCCGGTCATCTGCAAATGATCGAGCGTGACGTTCGTGGCCCCGTCGAGCTCGAAAACGTAGCTGCCATTGCTCATGTTGCCACGATCGAGAACAGTGACCAGGCTTGGGTTGTCGGGATTGTTGTACCCCTCGATCGTGTAGCCCGATGACGCAGCCGTCAGCAAAATGTTTGTGCTCAGTTCATACGTACCGGCATCCACCCTGATCACATCGCCGGGCCCAAGCTGGTATGCCTCGAGCACCGCGCTGATCGAAGCCTTGGGATCGGCAGGATCCAGCCCAGAGCTCGCGTCATTGCCTGGCGCGGTCGCCCAATTGGGGTCGCCGCTGGGCTGGGCCGTCGCAACATAATAGATGTGCACCGGGGCCGTGACGGCAAACGGCGAATCGCTCAATCCGGATAGCGCTGTATTATCCGCCCGCGTAACGCGTACGAGATACTCTCCAGGAGCGAGCGATGATGGGATCGTCCAGAGGAACTCGCCGTCATCGGGAACATCCGTGGCAATGTTCGCCACAAGCGTCGTTCCGTCGGTCGCCACAAGGTCGATATTCACGTCGGCCAGTGGAGCATGCGATGCGACGGAGACCGGCTCATTGGCGAGGACGCCGCCGCCCAAGATCGCGGTGTTGCCGTTGCCCGTTATGTCGGCCGCGGTGCCGCTCGTGATGCTGTCAAACGTGTAATAGGCATCGAGCCCGCTCTCCGAGCCGGTGAGCGTCGTGTTCATGTTGGCCTGGATCGTGGCCTGCGGCAGCGCCGAGTTCCAGAACCGAACTTCGTCCATGGTCCCATCGAACCAGTTGCCAAGCGCCCCGTTCTGCGACTGCGCCCCCAGAAACACCGGGTTCGAATCGTATCCGATCGTCTGGTTCGCGCTCCCCGAGGCGACTGGTAGACCGTCGAGATAAAGCGTCTCGGTCTGCGACGGGCTGTCGAACGTGAAAGCAATCTCATGCCACGTCCCGAGCTGAGGCGTCCACCCGTACGAGATCGACGACCCGTTTCCGCCCGGTCCGCCGATCCACGCAGTCAGGTACAATCCGCTATAAGTGATCGCAAACGAGCTCGAGCTCCCCTTCCCTGCCGCCTTCGTGATCAAGGCCTGCGTGCCGCTCGTCGAGGCAAAGTTGAACCAGCCCTCGGCCGTCAGGCTTGCGCTGTCAATGGTCGGCGAGTCGGAAATCTCCGCGTATTGGCTCGACGCGTTGAATGAAAGGGCATTCGCCGTGCTCACGTCGCTCCGCCACTGGATCGGGAACGTCTGACCCTGCGGCCAGTTCTCGCCTCCGGAAGGGTCTGTCACCAGGACGTACGATGCGGGGCTTTTTGAAGCCTGGGCAGTATTCCCATACGCTCCGATATTGATATATCCGCCGTTCGGCGCCGGCTCGTTGCTGAACGAATCAGTCGGCGCACCGCGGTCGATGACAGGCGATTCCGCGGCGTCGATCGTGTAAGTGCCCAAGAGCGCCACGGGCAGGCCTGTGCTCTGCGAGAGCGAAGGCGCCAGCGATCCGCCATGATCGCTGCCGTACAGACTCTCCTCGTGAAAGTCGTTGTCGCTCCCATCCTCTGAGGGGCTCAAGTACCCCATCGTGCCGCTTGCCCCGCCGGGATTAACAAACAGCGGGTCCGCCGAGATGCTGTTTGAGTCGGTGAAGTCCGCGCTCTGCCAGGCCGTGAGCGTCGGTCGCGGCACGTTCTGCCACAACCCGATCTGACCGGAATCGGTCGCGTAGAGCACGTTAAAGTCGCTGGCAAAACCGGTCTGGCTGTCGCTCGCGACGTTCACGTCATAGCCGTCGTGCACCCACAGGATATTGTTCCGCAGCGTCACGTCCGCCGACGCGTCATCAATCACGATGGCATCGCCGATCAGCTCGTCGACCGTGTTGTTGATGATCAGGACGCCGTCGGCACCGTTCAGGATGATTCCGTCTTCCGCGTTGGCGTAGACGAGGTTGTTCGCCAGCGTTCCCGTGAACCTACCGTAGGAGGAATAGCCCTCGATGCCAATCTGGTTGCTGTACACGACGTTGCCGCTGGCGATGTCGCTGCCGTTGAGGTAGACGCCGATTCCCGAATTATCGTAGACCCGGTTATCGGTGATGTTCGACGAAAAGGCGTAAATCCCCGTCGCGTTGCCGAAGACCACGTTGTCGCTCGCCGCGCCGTAGTCGGTCTCGATACCCGTGCCGGTGAGGTTGTCCTCGACCAAATTCCCTGCCACGAGCACATTGCCGCTCGCGACAATCCCGTCGCCTCCGTCGTTCTTGATCACGTTGCCCAGCCCCGCTGCCAGGTTCGTGCTCCCCTGCCCCGTCGAGACCACGATCTCCACGCCGATCGCGTTCCCCATAATCTGGTTGAACTGGATCGACCCGGCGAAGTCGACGCCGACGGCGTTGGATTCGATGAGATTCGGGTCCGAGAAATCGTTGCCGCCCAGGATTCCGTCGCCGGTGACGCCGGTGCGGTTGTCGAAGATATGCTGACCCTGCATCTGGCCCAGCAAATCGACTCCGGTCCCGTTGTCAAAAATCTGATTGGCACCCACCGAGCCCACAAACCCCAGCGCCGACGCCGGGTCGATCACGGTGTCCATCACGCCGATGTCAGTCTCGAAAATCTGGTTGTCGCCGACTGCCGCCGCAGCATTGTAGGCGAGCCCGACGGCAGCCCCGTGAATCGCATTGCCCGTGATTGTTCCACCGAATGGTGCGTCGATGGCCACCGCTGTGCCTGGGTTGGTTGAGATGTCATTACCCGTGATCGTCCCATCCGAGGCGCTGCCGATCGTGATCCCGTCGGCCGTATTGTCGCGTACCATGAGCCCGGTGGCCCCGCCAATGAAGATCGCTCCAATCGCGTTCGACTCGACGTCCGTGTCGCTCGCTCCGCCGGCGATGGAGAGCCCCCCGATCTGATTGTCAGCCAGCAGGTCGCCCGATCCTCCCTGAATGTCGACCGAGTCGGCCGTGCTGTCGCGCAGGGTCAATTCGCTGGCGCCCGAGATGGCAAGCCCACCCATCAAGCTCACGTTCTGCAACGTGATGCCGTCAGCCGCCGGGACCGGCACCACCACTTCGTAGATGGTAACCTCGTCGAGGAACGCGGTGTTGTCGCCCCCGTTGGGATCATTACCGACGAACTCCAAGGTGTGCTCGCCCGACGACACCGTGAACTGGACCGACTCGCTCGAATAGCTCGTCCCGCCGGGATTGAATGTCCCCAGGTCCTGCTGATCGACATACACTTCGATGGTCTGGTAGCTGGCCTGATAGTTCCCCCGCTGGGCGGCCACGAAGCCGAGCGTGTAAGTCCCGCCCGGGAGGTTGATCGATTGGCTCACCGAGCCGGTTCCCTGCAGGAACGCGACCTGCGTTCCTTCCGGCGCATTGGGATTGCCGCTCGTGAAGCCGCTGCCGTTGCCGGAAAGTCCCGCACTGTTCGAGAACGTCCAGGGAGACCCGCTTGGCGAGTACTCGTAACCTCCGACGGATGGCGTCTCGAAACCCGGATCAGAAACCGCGTCGATCGCGACGTCCGAGCCCTGCGACACGAGCGTGGTCCCACCTCCCGGCGCCCCGATGACCGTGACATCCGTCGCCAGCGGCGCAAATGTCGCGGGTATGTCGTACACACCCGGGTCAATGAGGATCAAATCGCCAGGCTGCAACGTATACTCGTCCATCAAGCCCTGAATCGATGCCAGCGGCTCCGCCGGGTCAAGCCCGCTGTTGGTGTCGCTGCCCGGTGCCGTTGTGTAAATCCTGCCCGAACTGCCCCCGTTGATATAGAAGACGCGGTTCGCCTCGAATGTATCGCCGACGACGTAAGCCGTCGGCGATTGCGCCGCTCCCTGGTTCCAGGCGACGAAAGGTTGGCCGGCTGGGTTGACAGCAAGGGCCAGCGCTTGAGCCGAGACGCTGATCGGGCTGATGCCCGCTTCCTGCGCGTCGCCCGGCACGTTTTCCACTAACGACGTGCCGTTCCAGCTTTTCACGTAGACGACGCTCTGCGTGGTGGCCGCAGTGTTCCACACATCGCTCCAGCCGAGGACGAGTCCACCGGACGACTCCGCCAATACGGGATCGGCCGCGCCAACGGTCGAGTTCGAAACGCCACTCCCGTCGGCTGCGCCCGCACCGGCCGGTGACCACGACGACCCGATAAAATGCGCCGCGTAAACCTGGTTGTAAGAGCCATCGCTCGCAACCCAGGCCACAAACAGCGAGCCGCCGTAGTACGCCAGCGCCGGCGCGCTGCGCCGGAGCTCGCCACGCCGCCGAGCCCGTCACCGCCGACCTCTTGCCAGGCGCCTCGGCTGAACCCAAACACTCGCACCGCACCGTCGCCGTGCACCCAGCCGATTGCGACATTCGTCCCATCCGTCGCCAGCGTCAAGGCGTGGGCGTCCGCGTCTGATCCGACGGCATCGCTCGCACTGGCGCCCAGCGGTCCCCAGTTCAAGCCGTTGAACTCGAGCCGCCCTGACCTGAGCTGTTCCACCCGTCTCGTCAATCCACGCCACCACCGGACCTATGGAGGTAACCACAATGTGTGCGTTGTCCGACGCACCCAGCCCGCTGATCCCACCCGCGCCCAGCGAGTCGCCCAGCGCGACCCACGTTCCGGTACCCCCATCGTATTCCGCGACCTTGATCGCGCTACCCCCCGAGGAAAACTCGGTCCACGCTACGATCGGCTCGCGCGACGAGTCGATCGCAATGCTCGGCCGCCGCGCTGATCCGCTTGTGTCGCTGATCCCTGACGCAGCGGTTGATCCGTCCAGCGGCAGCCACGCCCCGGCGACGTGCTCCGCCACGTCGATCTGGAATGTGCCCGAGCTCGCATCGGCCCAGGCGACATATTCAGCCGAAGCCGTGGCCGCAACGCTAGGCTCAAGCTCCAGGCCGTTGCCGCCCAGTCCCTGCCCCGTCGCGGATTGCCCCGCCAGCTCGCCCCAGCGTCCCGCTTCATCAGTACCGGAGGGGAGTGTCTCAGGTGAGGTCTGCGGAATCGTCGGTGCCGGCGGCGGCGTGAATTCGCCTGAGAGCGCACTGACTCCCGAGTTGTCGTTCACCTGCGAGCCGCTACCCCCCGGCACGATCGAATCGCCCTGCCCCAGCAAAACGTCGTTGCCCACGCCGCCGTAGAGGGTCGAATGCCCCGAACCGCCAATCAACGTGTCGACATCAGTAAGTGCACCCGGCGAGCCCGGCGTATCGCCATAGAGCGTGTTCGCGCCCGTCCCACTGATCAGCAAATCGTTGCCCGATCCTCCGATCAGCATGTCCTTGCCGCTCCCACCGGTCAGGGTGTCATTGCCCGAGCCCCCCTCCATGAGCGTGTTGCCGCCGTAGGCATAGAGGCGGTCGTTGCCCGTGCCGCCGTCGAGCGTGTCGTTGCCGGCCGACCCGTAAAGGACGTCGTCGCCGCTTCCACCGTAAAGGCTGTCGGCGATCGTCCCCATGGCGTAGAGCACGTCGTTGCCCGGTCCGCCCAGGAGCGTATCGCCCCCGATCGGCCCGCCCACGAGTGTGTCGTCGCCCGAGCCGGCCGAAAGCGTATTGCCGCTCCCGGCGGCGATGATCGTGTCGTTGCCGCTGCCTCCTTCGAGAAGCGCGCCACCGGACGTCGACCCGTAAATCGCGTCCTTGCCGGTGCCACCGTAGACCTGGTCGAAAGGCCCGGATCCGGCGTAGATCGTGTCGTTGCCGCCCCCGCCGGTGATCGTGTCGCTGCCGGTGCCGCCGTGAATCAGGTCGTTGCCTGCGCCGCCGTCGATCGAGTCGTTCCCATTGAGTGCCCAGATCGTGGCATTGCCCGTGCCTCCGATGAGCGTGTCACCGAGCGCGGGTTGATCAGCGCCGGCTCCGCCGTCGATAAACTCAGTGCCGCCGCCTGCATAGATCGTGTCGTTGCCGGCATCGCCAAAGATGCTGTCATTGCCGTTGCCGGCGGTGATCAAGTCCGGACCATCACCGCCATTGATCGTGTCGTTGCCGTTGCCGGCGTAGATGACGTCAACGCCTGAGCCGCACGTGATGCTGTCGCTCCCATCCCCGGCGACGACGTAGTCGCTGCCATCGCCGGTGGTGATCGTGTCGTTGCCGTTGCCGGCCTGGACCACGTCGCTACCGTTTCCGGTGGTGATCCAGTCTGCCATTGCCGGCCTGGATGGTGTCAGTTCCGGCGCCGACGGAGATACTGTCGTTGCCATCGCCCACAACGACAAAGTCGTTGCCGTTGCCGGCAGTGATCGTGTCCGACCCGTCGCCAGCACGGATAAAGTCGGTGCCGTCGCCGGCGAGGATCCAGTCTTTCCCCCCGCCCGCAGTGATCACGTCGTTGCCGCCAAGAACCTGGATCGAGTCGTTGCCCTTGCCGGCCGAGATGAAGTCATTGCCGCCGCCTGCCTGTATGTAGTCGGCGCCGCCGCCGACTGCGATCGTGTCGTTGCCGCAGCCGCACACGATCAAGTCAGCGCCGTCGCCCGCGGCGAAGCTGTCGAATCCGTTGCCGGCGAAGACCGTGTCGTTGCCCTGACCGAGCTGGATGGTGTCATCGCCATTGCCGCAATCGACGCCGTCGGCCCCGTCGCCGGCCTGGATCTGATCGTTGCCGTTGCCTGCGTAGATCGTGTCCGTCCCGTTGCCCACACCAATCGTGTCGATGCCGTCGCCGGTGGAGATAAAGTCATTTCCCCCGCTCGCCGTGATGAGATCGTTGCCGCCAAGGACCTGAATCACGTCGTTGCCCATGCCGACGTTGATGACGTCCGCGCCTCCGCCGGCGAAGACGGTGTCGGAGCCGTCGCCGGCCGTGACGGTGTCGGCCCCGTCGCCGGCGCTGATCAGGTCGTTGCCCGCGCCGACCATGACAGAGTCGTTGCCGTCGCCGCGGGTGATGGAGTCCAAACCGTCGCCGGCCGTGATCGCGTCGGGGCCGTTGCCGGTCTGAATCGTGTCGTTGCCCTGGCCGGCGTGGATGGTATCGTTGCCGCTTCCGCTGGTAATGGTATCGTTGCCCAATCCGCCCCATATCAGGTCGTTGCCGTTACCCGTGACGACGCTGTCGTTGCCCGCGCCGGCGTAGACGGTGTCGTCGCCGTCGCCCGCGACGATCGTGACATTGCCGATCAAACTTGGATCGTTCGTGACGTCGTCGTCGCTACCCTCGGGGAAGTTGCCGTCGATGATGTCGTTGCCGTTGCCGACAGAAATGTAGTCGCTGCCCCCGCCGCCTTCGATTGAATCGCTGCCGTCGCCACCGAAAAGCGAGTCGTTCCCCGGGCCGCCGATCAAGGTGTCATCGCCTGTACCTCCCTCGAGTGTGGCCGGGCCCGCCCCGGCGATGAACTGGTCATTGCCGGTTCCCCCCGTGAAGTCGACGGCGACTCCGGTGCCTGCGGCGTCGATCGTGTCGTCTCCTGCGCCGGCAGTGGCCACGATCAGCGAGACGCCTGTGAAAGTCTGCACGGCGCCGAAGGCCGAGACGCTGACCGCCCCGTCGTTCGGGCTATTCGAATCAGTCGGGCGGATGAGGAAAATCTCGTCGGTCGACCCTTGACCGACGGTCCTCTCGTCGGCGAGCGGCCCCATGAGGAGCGTGAGCGTGCCGCCGGTTTGCGAGGCAATGACGCCGCTGGTTACATCCCCCGGCGTGGTCAGGAGCAAGGCCGGATCACTGTCAGTCATGACCGCGGGATTGGGAGACGTGAATGTGTAGATCGTTTTGTCGAAAAATGGCTTGCCATCCGTCTCGGTTGATCCCCCCGCTTCGGTGAGAAACAGGCCGTCAGTTGCCGTGCTGAGCCCGGACGTGACGGCGGCCGCGCCGGGCGGCGAAAGGCTGGTAATCTGGCTCGCGACGTTCGCGCCGCCTGGTATCGGATCGTCGACAAACTGGTTAAACGACTGCGAGGGCGTGTAACCGGTGCCGCTGAAGGCGGCTGAGATAAAGGAGATGCTGCTCGCGCTGGGATCGCCCAGAATCAACTGCGCCTGGGGCGAAAGCGTGAAGCCGGGGTACTGCATCATGATGGCGTTGTAGAGCAGTTGGTCCGGGTAAAGCCCCGGGTTTGCCTGGACGACGAACTCTGCCAGCGACTTTGGCGATTGCTCGAGTGCTGGGAGAGAGATGTTTATGCCCGCCTCGTAGAACATTTGCATTGTTGCCGACAGAGTCGCTGAGCCTGAAAGCGCACAGGTTGGCGACAACTGGTCGAGATAGGTGTAGCCGGGGTGGCTCGAGTCGCTCGAAGGGAATCCCACCTCGAAGGTCCCGATGATGTTGCCTTTGACGCCGGCAACGACCGTCGCCAGCTCCTCGGCGGTTCCGGGACCGAACTTGATATCGAACTGGGGGTCAGCCGAAAGGACGGGCTGGTTTGAGCCCGAGCTGACGTAGAGTCCCTGCAAGGGATCGAGTGTGCCCAGGCCGACTCGAGTCGAGGCCCATATTCAGATTGAATTGAATTGACGGCAGCGAGAATTGGACCCGGAAGTTGAACGGCACGACCCCGATCACGAACTCCATGTTGAAAAGGGTGATCTCGGCGGAGTTCGCAATATTGTCGCTGAGGTCCAGCTCTGCGAGGTGGACGGTCTTGTCGCCGAGCAAGAGCTGCAATACCTCCTGCGGATCTTCCAGCACGGGAATATGAAGCTGGACTTTGAAGTCGTCGTCGAGCGTCAAATCGAGCGGATTCGTGGGCAGGGAAAGGTCTACCGGATTTGCGAGCTGCTCTGCGGCTGGCGTCAGCAGGCTAGCGAGATCGACCGTGGGCGGGCGCAAGTCGGTGCCCGCCGAGCCCCCCAGCGTGACTGAGCTGAAGCTCGGCGGCTGAGACTCGAGGGTCTTCAGCTCGGAGGCTAGATTGGAGAGGTAACTGATGCCCTCGAACGCAGAGACAATTTCTTGGGCGTACTCGTAGAGACCGCTGTCGTCTGGGTCTGTGTCGATTGTCTGTGCGATCTGCGCCCCGGTCGAAATCAGGGTGTCGAGGGATGGATCTTTGAAAAAGTTGACGATCGTGGAGATGGGATCCTCATAGTTGCTGCCGTTGTTCGCGCTCGAATCCGTGACACCGGATAGCACTCCGTCGATCTGCTTGCCCAGCGACTGCAGTGCGGGAATCGGCATCGAGAAGTAGTTCGCCAGGGTGACCAGCGGGCTGATCTTGGCGAGCAGGGCATTCAAGAGGTTTTCAGCCGTAGCGTCCAGGATCGGCTTGAGGTCAATCGAGACGTCGGTGAGCGAAAGGGTCGGATTACTCCCGAGCTGAGAAAGAGTCGTGTCGATGTTGGTCATGCTGTTGTTCAAAGGCCAACAAAGCTCAAAGTCGCTCGTAAGGTCAGGGTTCGGCTCACTGGAGCTGGGGTCAGGCTTGGCGAAGCTGAGCGTCAAGCCGAACTTGAGATCGGCCATGCCGTTGAGCACAGGGTTCGCCGCAAGTTGCGTCCCATTTACATAGGTCTGGTTGTCGAGGTCGATCGAGTAAGTGGCGTCGAGCAGAGTGGCGCCGGCGGTCGGCACCGCCTGCACGTAGAACTGGTCTGTCGGAGAGGGAAGGAACGTTCCACTCAGGGTTAGGAGCGCCGAGGCGGGGAGCGTCACGCTCACATCGAGCGGGTCGTTGCCCGGCCGGGTCGCTTCCACGAAAAAGCCGGCGGGAGTCGTGCCCGTCGTCCCCACCGTGATGTCGAGCGAGTAGCTGAGCTGGGCGTTATAGGTGCCCCGCAGTCGTAAATCCCAGGGAGGGCAAGCCGGCGTTGAATCCGGAGACCGGGACGTCGAGCGGCGTGGTGCCGGTGCCGCCCGTGAGCACCAGCTCGAAGGTGTCGCCGACGGGAGTGACTGGCACGCCGAGCGCGTTCTGAAGCAAAGCAGCCTCGGCGGTGGCCGTGTCGACACTCGAGTCGTCGATCGCAGCCAGGGCCTGGACATCAGATGCCAGCAGCGGATTGCTGGTCAGATACTCGTTGACGGCCGTAGCGATCCCCGGCAGCGGTGTGGATGTGGCGGTCGTGGTGATCGTGTCGAGGCTCTCGAGCGTCGACGCGACGAATTCTGCGAAACCCGCGTACTTCGCCAACAGGGTTCGGCTCTCGAGACTCTCGACGGTCAGGAACTTCCGCCAACGGCGAGAATCGGCGGCCTTCATCGGCCTTGCATGGTGGCCGCGACGTTTGCCAGGGAAGCGGAACTTCATGGAGCAACACTCCTGTTGCGGAATCAACGGTGTGATCATCGTCAGTGGTCGTAACCGCCGTCACTGGCCGGCTGAATGCGCGCAGCGCTCCGGCTCCGAGTCATCGGATCGCGCACCCCGCGCCACGTTGATCGGCGGCTCTAGCGGAAACCGGAAGTCGTGAAGGCATCAGAAGTTGTGCGTCGCTCGCCTCGACGAAGTCGCCGGTGCGAGACTGATCTTGCAGCGACCTGAGTCGTTTCTCCTTCGCACATGGAACAGGAAACGAATTCGACTTCGATGTCCTATGCGTAATCCAGCCGCGCGAGGGCTCACGCCTGGCAATATTTTTCTTGGCGCGAACCGCTGCGACGACGTATTCGGTGTTCAAGCGACCAGTGCGGACTGCCGGATCGCGAGCGCCGGCAGCAGGTAACACTCAACGTCGGCCGCCAGCGCACCAGCCGACTCGTACCGCCGATCGCGATCCTCCTCCAGGCACTTCATCACGATCCAGTCCAGCTCCCCGCGTACTTCCTGGTTCAGCCTGCGCGGATGAGTTCCTCGGCGCTCGCTGATCGTGGACAACTTCCCCTTCTTGAGCTCGCTCAGCCGCGTGCTCGGCCGCCGGATTGAGCGAAACGCCGCTCATTCCCCGCGCAGCTTGCCGTAAAGCCACGAACGGGCGTAGATCCAGTAGCGCTTGGCCGTAGCGGGCGAGATCTCGAGCATCCTGGCCGCGTCGTCAAGCGAGACACCGGCGAAAAATCGCAGCTTGACCAGCCGCGCCTTCACCGGGTCGTGCACCTCGAGTTCTCGCAGCGCATCGTCCAGGCCCAGCAGATCTTCGCCGGGCATTCCCTCCGGAGCCACCATCGACGGTCCCGTGTCGAGCGGCACACGCTGAAGCTCGCCCCCCGCTTTGACGCTTTGCCATCCCCGCAAACACCTCCACGACCTCTCGGGCATCCCGCTGCGTCATCGCGAACGTGTCGATCACAACGTCGGGTACGAAGCGCGCAAAGTCTGCCCGGAAACTGGCCAGGCACTTGCGATTGCCCAGGAGCCGGACGACGTCCGAAGGCAGATCGGCCTCGCTCTGACCGCGGTGAAAGACGGCGACCGCGTGCCCCTGTTCCACCAAGAGACGCACGACAGCCGGACCAATGAACCGCGTGCCGCCCAGGACGAGGAACCGCATCAGAACCAATTCCTTTCCGCCTCTTCGCCGCATGCTGGTTTGCACCCGAACACATACGCCCGCCGGCTGGGATGTTCCACGTCGGGGTAAGGATCGCGCTCAATCACTTCGATCGCCGCGAAGCCCGCGCGGACGAGCTCATCGCTGATAAACTGCGGATCGAAGAAGACGAAATCCAATGAGACCGCGTGCCCCAGGAACTCTTCGACATGAACGGAGCCGGCGCCGATGTGAAAGGCCAGCAGCACCCGCCCCCCAGGCTGAATCACCCGGTGCATCTCTGCGAGCGCACTTCGAATCTGACCCGGCGAAAAGTGGACGATGGAGTAAAACGCAATCACCCCCTCCAGCGATGAATCGGCAAGAGGCAGCGACAACATATTCCCCACGTCAAACTCAATTCCTGGATGCCGCTGCCGGGCCTCTCTCAACAGCTCAGCCGACAAATCCAGGCCTCGCACGCTCACGTCGCACCCGTGCAAAAACGCGGTCGTTTGCCCGGGGCCGCAGCCAAGGTCATAGACTTGCCCACCCCTAGCCACGTCAGAGGCAAAGCGGCGCAGCAACTCCTGATCGAGCGGCTTGTGCGTAAGCTCGTCAATGAACCGCTCGGCGTATTCTCGCGCGACGGCGTTGTAACAAGCTTCGATCTGACGGGGCGTCTGGTCCATGGCGCTCACACGAGAAGTCACATGTGCTTGCATCGCCCGATGGCTCACACACTGTTGAATTCGACCTCGTCAAAGCTTAACCTCGCGAGCGGTCAGAGAGGAACGTCATGATGTCCGTCCCGATCATCCAGACCGCACGCCTTCAGCTCCGCGATTGGTGCGACGAAGACCTGACGCCATTCGCGGAAATGAACGCCGACCCCCGGGTGATGGAGTTCTTCCCCGCCCCACTCGACCGCTCCGCGAGCGATGCTCAGGCAGCGCGGATCCGCGCTGAGGTCGCCAGCCGTGGCTTCGGGCGCTGGGCCGTCGAGGTTCCCGGCGTCGCCGGGTTCATTGGCTTCGTCGGCCTGTCGGTGCCCAGCTTCGGGGCTGCTTTCACGCCGTGCGTCGAGATTGGCTGGCGCCTTGCCTTTGACCACTGGGGCCACGGCTATGCCACCGAGGCCGCCCGCGCCGTGCTCGACTTCGGCTTCCGGCGTCTCGCCCTGCCCGAGATTCTGTCATTCACGGTGCCGGCAAACTTGCGGTCGAGGAGCGTGATGGAACGGATCGGGATGACGCGGGCGCCCGCCGATGATTTCGATCATCCGGCGCTGGCCGCGAGCCACCCGCTCTCGCGTCACGTCCTGTACCGGGCGCGGCGACCAGACGCGCAAGACTCCCGCCCCGGTACAGGCAGTTAAACGCGCGCAGTGAGGAATGAGACATTGCACACTAACGCGAAGCGCGAGCGAGGAAATCAATTGGGCCCTTGCTGGCGCAGTCGGGTTGGTATCGGTGGACGGCCGTGCGTGGTGCAAGCACGCGCAGTGATCCCTCGGCCCACGCTCACAACGAACGCAATTTGCAGACACGCGCTCAAACGCCTTTCGGCCAGCGCTTGGTCATTTCGAGCGAATCGCCCGTCTCGAGCAGGCTCTTGAGACTCGCCATGATGGCAGGCCACCCGTTCGATACCGCTTCGATGAACTTCGACTCGGGCTTGTCCATCTCGTGAATCACCGTGAGCTTCATCGTGTCGCCAATTTGCTCGAGCTCGTAGGTCATGCGCGAATGCCCTTCCTCGCGCAGCTCGGGCTTGAATTCATTCTTCCATGTCCAGACGAGTCGCTTCTCGGGTACGATCTCGAGGACCTCGCCGCTGTCGGCGACGCGCCCGTCGGGCAGCATGAGCCGCCAGGCAGCACCCGGCTTCCATTCGCAGTCGTGCCAGGTCTCGCTCCAGTACTGCCGTGTGAATTCGGGACCAAGGAGCGCCTGCCAAAGTTTTTCCGGCGTCGTGCGAATGTAGGTCACGTACACGAATCGCGACTTAGCCATTGGGTTCTCCTTCGAGGTTGTTCTTGAGTTCGGCCAGAGCGCGCAGACGTCCGCGCTCAAATTTGCCGATCCAGCGATCCGCAATCTCGAGAATCGGTACCGGGTTGATGAAATGCAGCTTCTCGCGGCCCCTCCAGACGGTCGCAACCAGGTTGGCCTCTTCCAGCAGTTTCAGATGCTTGGTCACGGCCTGTCGGGTCATGCTCATGTGCTCGCAGAGCTCGCCCAGCGTCTGCCCGTTCTCCGCGTGCAGCCGGTCCAGCAGTTGCCTGCGGCCAGGATCGGCGAGTGCCTTGAACACCTTGTCCATCTCTGCGTCCACGGAACCCATTATGCAACCCTTTGGTTGCATGTCAAGGTCCGAGCGATTCAGGTCGACGGAATTCGCGTGTGCTCTCTCACCTTCGCGGGGGAACGCCCGCGGCGAGAGGAATGCGGTTCCGGAATTCCTCGCTACTTCTTGGCGGGAGGACACCATACCCAATTATTGCCGGCCGCTTTGGGATGGAAAACTAGCTGCGTCCCCGTTTCGCTCCTCGGCTAGAGCAGGTATCCCCTCGACTTCATCAACTCGACGATGCGGTTGACGCTCTCTTCGACGCTGATCCGGTCGGTCTCCAGCACGAGGTCGGGCGTTTTTGGCTCCTCGAAAACCGCGGTCACACCCGGCATCTGCGCGATCATGCCCGCATCTGCCAATCGGTACGCGCCGCTCTGGTCGTGCGCCCGCAGTACCTCCATTGGCGCCGTGCAGTACACCTCGAGCACGCGGCCCCGGCCGATCAACTGCTTGGCCTTTTCGCGCACCGCCTCGTGTGGTGCCACGAACGCCGCGATGGTGATCACCCCCGCGTCGTTCATCAATTTCGCCACTTCGGCCGACCGCCGCAGGTTCTCCGAGCGGTCGTCTGCGGTGAACCCCAGGTCGCGGTTCAGACCCTGTCGCATGCTCTGGCCGTACAACACCGTCACCGCCCGGCCCTCGTCCCACAGGCGGCGCTCGAGCCCGTACGCGATCCGGCTCTTGCCGCTCCCCGTCATCCCTACCAGAAGCACCGTCATAGGCACCTGGCCAAAACGCTCTTCGCGCTCCTCCGGCGCGATCAGGCTCTCGCGCGGCTTGAGACGCTCTGCGGGCTGCGCCGCCCACACGTCGCCGGGAGCGCGGCCGCTTCCGGTCTCCAGGATCATCCCGGCCCCGACCGTGTTGTTCGTCAGCCGGTCGATGAGGATGAACGCCCCGGTTGCGGCATTGGCGCGGTACGGGTCGCACGCGAGCGCCTGGGTCAGGCCAAGCTGAACGTGGCCGACTTCGTTGAGCTCCAGCCGTGTGACGGCTCGGTGCTCCAGGGTGTTGACATCGACACCGTAGCGGAATGACGCGACCTCCGCCGAGACCTGTCGCGTGGTTTGCTTCAGCGTGTACGGCCGGCCAGGTACGAACGGCTGCTCGGCCATCCACACCACCATCGCCTCGATCTCGCTGCTGACGTGAGGCGGGTTGTCCGGCATCACCAACATGTCGCCGCGGCTCAGGTCCACCTCGTCGAAAAGCGTCAGTGTCACGGCCTGTGCCGCGAACGCTTCTTCCAGCTCGCCATCGTACGTCACGATCGACTTCACCCTGGTGCGCTTGCCCGAGGGCAGCACCATCACCTCGTCGCCCTTGCGCAGGACGCCGGACGCAATCGTGCCGGCGAAGCCGCGGAAGTCGAGATTGGGGCGGATGACGTACTGGACCGGGAAACGCAAGTCGGTCAGGTTGCGGTCGCTGGCGATGTGCACCGTCTCCAGGTGATCCAGCAGCGGCGGGCCGGAATACCACGGTATGGCGTCGCTCTTGGACGCGACGTTGTCGCCCTTCAGCGCCGACATCGGGATGAAGGTGATGTCGCGCAACTCGAGCTTGGCGACGAAGCCGGTGTAGTCGTCCTTGATGCGCTCGAAGACGTCGCGAGAGTAGTCGACCAAGTCCATCTTGTTGATGGCGACGACCACGTGGCGGATACCCAGTAGCGACACGATGAATGAGTGCCGGCGGGTCTGGGTCATGACGCCATGGCGGGCGTCGATGAGGATAATTGCCAGTTGAGCCGTCGAGGCGCCGGTGGCCATGTTGCGGGTGTACTGCTCGTGGCCCGGCGTGTCGGCGATGATGAACTTGCGGCGGTCGGTCGAGAAGTAGCGATACGCGACGTCGATGGTGATTCCCTGCTCGCGCTCGGCCTTCAGGCCGTCGGTCAGGAGGGCGAGGTCGATCTCGCCGGCGCCGGTGGTGCCGACCTTTTCACTGTCGCGTTTCACAGCGGCGAGCTGGTCCTCGTAGATCATCTTGGTGTCGTGGAGCAGCCGGCCGATGAGCGTGCTCTTGCCGTCGTCGACGCTGCCGCAGGTGAGGAAGCGCAGGAGCTCCTTCTTCTGGTGGCGGGCGAGGTAAGTGTGGATGTCTTCCTGACTCAGGTCAACGGCTTGCATTTCAGAAGTACCCCTCGCGCTTCTTCTGCTCCATCGAGCCCGTCTCATCGTGGTCGATCACCCGGCCCTGCCGCTCGGAGTTCCTCGCCAGCAGCATCTCCTCGATGATCTCGGGCAGCGTCGTCGCGTTGCTCTCGATCGCCCCCGTGAGCGGATAGCAGCCCAGCGTGCGGAACCGCACGCGCTTCATCATCGGCTCCTCGCCGGGCAGCAATGGCATCCGCTCGTCGTCCACCATGATGAGCGTGCCGTCGCGCTCGACGACCGGGCGGAAGTCAGCGAAGTAGAGCGGCACGATGGGGATGCTCTCCAGATGGATGTATTGCCAGACGTCCAGTTCGGTCCAGTTGCTCAAGGGGAAAGCGCGGATGCTCTCGCCCTTGTTCACCTTGCAGTTATATAGATTCCAGAGCTCGGGCCGCTGGTTTTTCGGGTCCCACTGGTGCAGGCGGTCGCGGAAGCTGTAGACACGCTCCTTGGCCCGGCTCTTCTCCTCGTCGCGACGGGCACCGCCAAACGCCGCGTCGAACTGAAAGTGGTTGAGCGCTTGCTTGAGCGCCGCCGTCTTCATGATGTCGGTGTGCTTTTTCGAGCCGTGGTCGAACGGGTTGATATTCTGGGCCCGGCCCTCCGGGTTGGTCCAGACTTTCAAGTCGAGGCCCAGGTCGCGACAGTACCGATCGCGGAACTCGATCATCGCCCGGAACTTCCACAGCGTATCGACGTGCAAGAGCGGGAAAGGCAGCCGACCAGGGTGGAACGCCTTCTGCGCCAGCCGGAGCATGACGGCGGAGTCCTTGCCGATTGAGTAGAGCATCACGGGCCGCTCGAACTCGGCGGCTACCTCGCGGATGATGTGGATGCTCTCGGCCTCGAGCAATTTCAGATGGGTCAGGTTGTAGCTACTGCTCGTCATCGGCTCTCCTGGTCGTTCGGTCTCTTGCCGATTGATTATATGAAATCTGCTTCTCCGTCGGGTAGGGGGCAAGACACTCACCGCTCGATTGGACGGGCCGGGGGGCGGGACAAGGCATTTCCATGAGGGTGAAGTGCTGGGCCGCGGGTGAAGCTCACGCTTTCATGTCCTTTGGTCGCCTTGATTTACGCCCAGTCTTCCACGTTCTCCGGAGAAATTCTCCAGCGACGGAGTCAGATTTCGGGAAAAGTTTCGGTACCAACAACTGTCGGACAATCGGCGCCTCTCGCGATTTGCTCGGGGTGTCTGGGTCATGGCGGTTTCGGTGACCGGTTTTCGGAGTGCGCTCCGAATTCGAGGGCGGTCGACACAAGCGTCGTGTCCCGCGAACCTCCGGTGATCTCGGGGAGGCGTATTTTGGTTCGAATCGGCGGCTTGAAGACGGTTCGTGGTCGTTTTCGACGAGCTGGCCCGGTCCGTTCGACCGGAGCTCGTCGAGACATTTGACGAAAGAGCAGGAGAAATGAACATGGCTGACCAACCGATCGATGACACGGCCGGTGCGAATCCGGTGTCTCCCGCGAGGGGGAAGAAAACCAATGAGAGTCTGAAGGAGACTCTCGAGAAGGAACTCGACAAAGAGAGTGAGACGCGTGGACTTTCCGATGAGGAGCTGAGGAAAATCTCCGCTGGGACGGTAAGTCCTCCCAACTCAGCGATTCGCCAGTAATTCCCGTGTTGTCGTTGCGCCCTGGTCGTGCGATTCTCCCCGGGGTTGCTCGGGTTTCGAACGTCGTGTCCCGCGAACCTCCGGTGATCTCGGGGAGGCAAATCTTGCTTCGAATCGGCGGCTTGAAGACGGTTCGTGGTCGTTTTCGACGAGCTGGCCCGGTCCATTCGACCGGAGCTCATCGAGACAATTGACGAAAGAGCAGGAGAGATGAACATGGCTGACCAACCGATCGATGACACGGCCGGTGCAAATCCGGTGTCTCCCGCGACGGGGAAGAAAACCCATCAGTCTTTGAAGGAGACGCTCGAGAAGGAACTCGAAAAAGAGAGTGAGACGCGTGGTCTTTCCGATGAGGAGCTGAGGAAAATCTCCGGCGGCGTCACTTATTCGGGACATGTTAAAGGACCAGTTCCCACTTAATTCCCGTGTTGTCGTTGCGCCCTAGTCGTGCGATTTTCCCCGGGGTTTCCTCGGGTTCCCCAAGAAACGTGTCGACTGGGGAAAATCATCGTTCGTTCGTGTTCTACCGCTTTGAACGCACCGAGCCCGGCTGGCGAGTACCCGAGGGAGGAAGATTGCCGCGGCGACTCGAGAGCCGTGCGGCATGGGCTTGTTCATGGGGACCCAACAGGAACAACGACCTTGCAACCCTTAACCCCTCGTATTGATCAGGTTGTGCTCAAGGTAGCATCGCGATGTAATTTGAATTGCTCTTATTGTTATGTCTACAATAAAAGTGATTCTCTGTGGAAACACCGCCCTGCTCTCATGTCGGATGAGATCTTCGAGACGGCGCTCGAGCGAGTTCGACGGCATTGCCTGTGGAGTGGCCAGAAGCGGGTGCAGATCTTGTTTCACGGTGGCGAGCCGTGCTTGATCGGTGTCACACAATTTGACAGGTGGTGCCAGCGGGCCCGCCAGGTGCTCGAGGACGTCGTGGCGGCCGATTTCGCCATTCAGACAAATGCGACACTTCTCGATGACGATTGGGCGCAGGTCTTCCGCGAAAGTGATGTCCGGGTCGGCGTCAGCGTAGACGGCCCCAGGCAAATCCACGACGCTGTCCGAGTGGACCACCAAGGCCGCGGCTCGTATGACCATGTGATGCGCGGGCTCAGCCGGCTGCAAGCCGCGCACGTACCGTACTGCATCCTCTGTGTGATCCCACTTGGTGCAGATCCGCTCGCGGTTCATCGTGAGCTGACGGCGCTTGGCAGCAACGCCATCATGTATTTGATTCCAGACTTCACGCATGACACCATCGCACCCATTCGCGGTCGCTTTGGTCCGACACCATGCGCTGATTTTCTGATCCCGATTTTTGACGATTGGTGGTTCAACGGCACGATCGACGTACGCATCGGCGACCTGTGGAATATCTCGCGCATTATCCTGGGCGGGCAGAGCAGAATCGAAAGTTTCGGCAACCACCCACCTCGGTACGTGTTCGTGGAAACGGACGGCGAGCTCGAAGGGCTGGACAGCCTGCGGATCTGCCGTGAAGGGATGACCAGAATCAACTTGAACGTGCGCGACAACGATTTCCGCGACATCGTCGGGTCGGACACGATGCACGCTCGAGCCATCTTCGAGGGCATGCCGTTGGCTGGCGCCTGCCGAGCCTGTCCGGAAGGCGACACGTGCGCCGGCGGTAACCTTCCCCACCGATACTCGAGCAATAATGGTTTTGACAATCCGAGCGCCCTGGTGCGCCGACCTCTTGAAGCTGTTCGCGCATGTTCGAGAACGCCTGGGGGTCACCGTGGAAGAAACGCGAGCGCGCCGGCAGGCGGTGCGGCAAGGCGCCTTCACTACAACAATTCCTTGAGTTTGAAGAACTTTCTCTTCGATCGGGCTTCTTATTCCAGGCGGAGCCAGTCATGCACGAGCATAGCGAGGTATACGAGCCGGGCCCGGCGACGGCCGACTTTCGGGTTGCGCTAGTCTGTATGCCCTTTGCCAAGGCAAACAGGCCATCGATTCAAGTGGGCCTGATGCATGCGATCGCTCTGAACGCGGGGTTTCCCACCGATACCCATTATTTCAACCTGGAGCTTGCGGCCCTGCTCGGGCCAGACCTGTACGAGAAGTTGTCTGATCAACGAGGACCAATGACAGGGGAGTGGTTATTCGGCCGCGCAGCGTTCGGCGATCCGGAGCTGGCAGACGATGCCGACTACTTTCAAGCATTCCCTGGTGAGGCCCAGTGGTCCCGCGGAATTGGTCGCGATCCTGCCTATTTGATTGATTTGCGCCGGGAGGGTCTACCTCGGTTCATCGAGGACTGCTTCCGGGCCGTCGAGTGGAGCCGCTATCGAGTGGTGGGGTTCAGTTCCACGTTCCAGCAAAACGTGGCATGCCTGGCGCTGGCGCGGCTGATCAAGATGTCACACCCGAGCGTCAGCATTGTTTTCGGCGGCGCTAACATGGAAGGAGAGATGGGCCCGGAGTACGCGCGAGCTTTTCCGTTCATCGATTATGTTGTCGTCGGGGAAGGAGACCTGGTATTTCCGGCTTTGTTGCGCGCCCTGTCCGAAGGTGGGTTTTCCGGAACGTTATCCGGCCTGGTAGCACGGGCACCCGAGGGGCTCATATTCGAGCACCAGGCCGCTCCGGTCGCCACTCTGGAGGGCTCTCCCACGCCCGACTACGACGCCTATTTTAGTCGCGTGACTCAACTCGGCCTGGAGCCCGAGTACCGCAGGCAATGGATCCTGCCGTTCGAGAGCTCACGCGGCTGCTGGTGGGGCCAGAAACATCACTGCACTTTTTGCGGCCTGAACGGTCTAGGAATGACTTTTCGCGCCAAGTCGCCTGGAAAGGTGCTGGCTGAGCTCTCCGAGCAGACGCGCAGATATCGGATCAGCTCGTTTGAAGCCGTTGACAATATTGTCGATGTAAAATATGTTACCAGCTTTTTTTCAAAAATCGAGACTGCCAAGACCGACTTCCGCTTCTTCTACGAGGTCAAAGCCAACCTGACAAAAGCCCAGATTCAGGCTCTGTACAGGGGCGGCGTTCGCCGCATTCAGCCCGGAATCGAAAGTATGAGCACGCATGTCCTTTCACTGATGAGGAAGGGCTGCACCATGCTTCAGAACGTGCGCTGTCTGAAATGGTGTCGCTATTATAACATCAGTGCAGCCTGGAATTTGCTTCGGGGCTTTCCGGGTGAGACGCGAGAGGATTACGAGAAACAGTTTGAAGTACTCGAGTTCATCGGCCATCTCGAGCCACCCGTCGGCGCCAACCGAATCTGGCTTGAGCGCTTCTCACCGTATTTTTTTGATCGAGACTCGTTTCCGGTCCGGGATGTCCGGCCAGAAGCGAGCTACCGCTTCGTCTATCCATCTCACGTCAATCTCGATAAAGCGGCTTACTTCTTTGATTACGAGATGGGCGAGACGGTGCCTGAGGACGTACATCGAAAGACACAAGACTGGATCTCTCTATGGCAACGGCTCTGGACTTCGGACGAACGGCATACTTTGACATACCGGCGCACGCCCGACAGCCTCTGGATTGATTACTATTGGGGGCACGATCGACGGGGCACATACAACCTCTCCGGAGCACTGGCGTTAATATATGAGTCGTGCGTTGAAACGATGCATACTGTCGAACAGGTCGTGGCACTACTGCGGAGCTCACCGGACGAGTGTGAGTACTCTGCCGAGGAAGTGCGCGATGCAATGGACGGTTTCTGTCGTGCGCGCCTGATGCTCAGTGAAGAGGGCAAGTATCTCAGCCTTGCGATCCCCTCGAACCCAAATTGGTGACGAGCGCTTGCGAGCCCTGAACGCAGGGGCAGGCGCGAAGCTCGATTGGATTGGAGGCCGGCCAGCGTCGTTCCCTGTCGCCGGCGCGGCATCGACGTAAGACACCCGACGTGGAGCGCATGCGGGTGCTCGACGAGCAGCCGGTTGCCTACTGCCTGGATGAAGGCCGCGGGCATCTCGCACGCAGGGATCGCGCAAGGTTCTCAGGCCGGCACGACGGGCGTCTTGTGGGTCGGGATGTCTGACAGGACCGAGCGGTCGATTTTCAGATTCGCCTGCACCAAGTCGAACGGCGTGAATGCCAGCCATTGCCGGAGCGAGACGTCTGCGAACTTGTCGGTCCTCCACAGTTCGAGGAACTGTAGTTTTGTTTTGCCGGTGTTCTCGATGTAGTGGCCCATGTTTCGTGGCACGAAGCCGACGTCGCCCGGCTGGTAGTCGAAGGTGCCCGCGGTGGCATCGGCGGCGAAGACCGTCATCCGTGCCTGGCCGGCGATATAGTACTGCGCCTCGTTCGCGTTCGGGTGCCAGTGCAGCTCGCGCATGCCGCCGGGCTCGACTTCGACGAACGCGGCGGCGATGGTCGTGGCCACCGGGAACGTGGTCGAGTCGGAGATGCGGACCGTTCCACCCTTCGTGCGGATCGGCTCCTGGGCCAGGAGCCGGTAGCTGAACGACGACGGCAGCGGGCCGGCGCCCTGGACCCGGTCGGCCGCGAGCGGGCCGGGCACTTTCGACTGGAAGATGAACAGCTCTTTCTCGGGGATGCTTGCGAAGGCGTGCTCGGGCACGCCGAAGTTCTTGGCCAAGACGTCCCGGGGAGTATGGGCGAGCCAGTCCGTGACCGAGAACGTGCTGTCTTCACTGAAGTTTCCGTCGTCGAAGACGAGCAGAAACTCGCAGCCGTCGCCCTCGAGGCCCTGGATTGAGTGGGGGATTCCCGAGGGGAAGTTCCACAGGTCACCTTCGCCGACATCATCCTGGAAGGCGCGACCATCGGCGTCGATCGCGGTGATCCGCGCCCGGCCTTTGAGCATGAAGGCCCACTCAGCCGGCTTGTGCCAGTGCAGCTCGCGAACGCCGCCGGCCTTGAGCCGCATGTTGACCATGGCGAGGTCCGTTGAGGCGGGTATCTCGCGGATCGTCGTCTGCCGTGACCAGCCCCCATCCCGCATCTTGATATGGCTGTCGGCGAAGGACCATCTCAAGGTGGGCAGCGTGCCGCTGTCCGTCGCCGGCGGACTGAGCCTGTCCGGGCTCTGGGCCTGGCGCGAAGGGTTGGACGGGCCGATGATCGGCGCCCCCGCGGTGCCGCGAACCGGTTGTGGCGGTTTGTCATCGTCCGAGACCTGTCCGGCCGCGGCGAGTGTTGCGGTTGTGGCGAAGGCGGCGGCCCCGGTCAAGAATTCCCGGCGCTTTAGTTCGGACATAATTGCATTTCTCCTGATGTGCGGAAGCGTGAAATGATGATGCCTTCCGAGAAATTGGTTCGGGCCAGGGGACGCGGCCGGGCGTCTCCGAGCAAGAATTCCACAGCACCCGCCGCGACTTGTCCAGGGGGGCGCGGAAGGATTCCTTGCGGTGGAGGATCGGCGGGTTGGCGCTGGCCTGAAATTCGAGGGAATCGATTTCGCGGGTGTGGAGCGACGTTCGCGTCGATTCACACCGATCATCCACGGGCGAACCAATTCGCTGCCGATCGAGCTCTGGGACATCTGCTGACATTACGCGGTTTCAAATGGACGACAAGTGCCGGATGAACGGGAATGAAGGCCCAAGGGCGTTAATCACTTTCTGGTCGGCTGTGATTAGCTCGCATCCTTCGCGTTCGGCGAGAGCAACGTAAACGCAGTCATAAACGCTAATACGGGCCGTTCGGGCGATGGCGATCGCCCGGTTCATCAGGGGCAGCGACGGCGAGAACGGTGGGGCGTCGAGCATAATCTCGTCGTAAAGGAGATGCGGGTCGACGACCACACCACGCCGCTCGCCTTTCGTCAGTGCATGCGCACATTCGACCGCAAAGATATCCGGCGCGAGGAATTCACGGATACCGTTGCGCGAGTCGTCGCGGATCTGCCGCGCTTTGTCCGAGTCGCTCTCGGTCAGGACCCATTTCAAGCCGACGCTGGCATCGAGGATATCCATTAAGGTTCGTCGCGTGCTTCGCGCAGCAGTTCAACGGCGATGTCTCTGACGCCATGGCGTTCGAGCATCACACGTCGCGCGGCATCGCCACGTTCGGTGATTCGCCTACGCAACTCTGGGTCAGTCACGCGCCGCCCTTGGGAGACGAGACGTGTGACTTCTTCGCGGTCTTCCTGCTCTTGCGTAACCGGTGAGTGTTCGACGGTTGCCATCGTTACCTCCCTAGGTGTATTGTCGCGGCAAAGCCTTGTCTGTCAACATCGAAGGGAGTACATCCGATGCCAGTCAATGTACGCTCAGTATTTAATGGGAACCGTTCACGACCCGTCGATCCACTCCCTCACGCCGCCGCGGACAAAATACCTCTCTTATTCGCGTGATCAGTCCAGTCCGGCGCAGGCGAGGGCTGCAGATGCAAACAGCGTCGCTTGCCGTTGCCACGCGCGGCCGGTGCGGTCGCGGAACAACTCCGTTTCGCTTCCACCCCGCCGCGCGTACAATACGCTCGGCGCGCCGAGCCGTTTCCGTCACTGCGTGACGACGAAAGGTGGTGTGACGATGAGTCGGATGACGCACTTCGTCACGATTCTTCACCCAATCGCCGCGCGGCTTGATCGCTGCGTACGCAGGGCAAATCCCCGTATCGAGAGAACGCCATGACGCACTGGATCACTCGCTCGATTTGCGTCGCCGCGACGTTCCTGCCGATCTGCGCTGAGGCCAGCGCGGGCACTATCACTCTCTACGATAATCTCAAGGCAACCAGCGACGGTCAGGATCTTGTCCCCCCCGAATCAGACAGTAAATTTCTCGCCGACTCGTTCTCGACTGGCAAAGATCCCCTCGTGCTCCTATCCGTCAAGGTCAAGCTGGCGCTCGTGGGTCAGCCCGATTTTCAGCAAATCAGACCCGTCGTCATCGACCTGTACAAGGAGAACGGCAAACCCGGTGTCGGCGACCTTGTGGCCGAAATCGGCCGGGTCACAGAGCAGATCTTGGCGTGTAGGCGATAACACAGCGGCGAGCGATGGCCCCAAGGCAGGAGAATCTGAGAATGGCTGATAAGAAGGTTCCCCCCCCGTTTCAGGGTAGGGTCGTGCGCCGACTCAAAGCGCTGCTCGCCGCGCACGGGCTCAAGCACGCGCGTGAAGTCTGGTTCCCGATATCCAAGGAGGATGTTGCCAGCGCGCTTGCTCGGCGTCGGAACCAGAGGATGTTCGTGAGGAGCGGAACCCAGCCTTTAGCCGCGACGGACGTCGTCGACGCGGCGGGCGGCGTCGTCCTCAACCTCGCTGAGCTCAAGAAAGTGAACATCGATAGCGGCGTTGTGAAAGCCGAAGTAGCGACGACGACTGGAGCGGTAGCGAAGGAACTGGCGGATCACGAGTTGGCGCTTCCTCTCGGTGATAACCCGAATCAGAGCATTGCGTCCAACGTACTTTACGACGAGCCGTCGTGCCTGATGCGGACGCTTGGCAGACTACCCGACTACATCGTCTCGCTCAGCATCGTGACTCCGGACGGGCAGGCGATGACCGTCTCGGGGAAATCGGCCTTGTCGAAGACACGCGACTTGAACGCTGTAATCACTGAGTTCGACTTCGAACCTGCTTCGGCCGAGAACCTGTGGATGGTTCGGAAGACATTCCCTTACCCAGGCAGAGAACAGTTTTCGGCCATCACCAAAGCCCTCTTTTTGAATGCGAAGATTCCGGGGAAGTCAGATCTCGTGCTCGATGCCTTCTCCAGCCGTCACGATATTTCGCTCGTCCAGGTCACGGCTCTCGGCTCCGTAAAGGAAGACGAGTCGACTCTGGAGAAAATCATCAACGATGCCCTCGAAGGCCTGCCGTCAAGCTTCGCCGATGTGATCGTCGGTAAAAAACACCACAATTCCGACGTCATTCACACCATCGCGGACGCGGGGTTCGGCATACCTCTTGATCCTCAGATCGATACGCACAGAATCCCCCGGATCGTCGAGCAGAACGATAATGTAAACGAGATTCTGGACCTCGTGACCGATTACGTCCATCGTGGGCTTGGTGTCAAAGACGACCATACCGGCATGATCGACGAGGACCTGAACCTATTCATTCGTCTTCAACTGAACCGCGACGATCGGCTCGAGCTCAGCGGTCTTGCTTTCACGTCCAAGAACGCTGGTTCTTCCTTTCCCACTCGTCTTGCTTCTCTCGCTTCGGTCGCTCCTTCGCCACCACCGCACTCTTTAACTCTTGAGGCCTCCCCGGCCGCGGCTCCTGAAGCCTCTCCAGCGCCGGCTGCTGACGCCTCCGCAGGGCCGGCGCCTGAAGCCTCTACGGTGGCACTCGAACTGTTTCCGGTGTCTGAGCCACATATTCCCGACTTCAAAGGGCAAGTCTTCATACCATCGGACTTGTTGTTCAGGTTGCACGCGGACCAGTACGCGACGTCGTCCTTCCCGGTGGAAGACATGACCCCGTTCATGGTTGCCTTTCCTGAGGACGTGGACGATATCAAGGCTGCGCTCGCGTTCGCGAAAGTACAGAAGAAATCCATCGCCGCGCGTAGTGGTGGTCACCAGTATTGCGGCAAGTCCTCCGGCGACGACTCGACCATCGTTCTCGCGATGGACGCCTTCAATCAATTCCAGAAGGTCACCGGGAACATTGTCGACGTGGGACCGGCTGTCCGACTTACCGACCTCGCGGCCAATTTCAAGGCGTTGGGAATTACAATTCCGCACGGCGAATGTCCGTTCGTGAATATCGGAGGTCACGGACAGACCGGCGGTTTCGGGCATTTGCTCCGGGGATTCGGACTGGCGCTCGACCACATTGTAGCCTTGACGATTGTGCTGGCGGACGGCACGGTTCGAACCGTCCAGCGCCCGGGGGTACACCCACAACGGACGACGATGAGCTCTTCTGGGGTGTGCTGGGCGGCAATGCGGGCTCCTTCGGCATCGTCATCAACTATCGGATCGAGTGCGTCATCGATGGAGACCACCCCAATTCCTACGGTTACGCGGCGACCCGGATCTACGGGAAGGATCGCTACACGAACCTGATGAAGCAGGTCCAGATCTGGACGCAAGCCGTCGAACTCGGGACCCAGCCAGACGGCATCGATTTCACGATGACTGTCGAGTCGAGCTCCGGGCTGATTCCGTTCCCAATCCTTCTCGTCGAGATGGTCCACTCGAATCTGGGTGGGCCAGCGGAACCCGTCAATGGAGAAGAGGTGTTCAAATCCATCATCCAGGCTTCCGACGAGATTTTATTGGGGTTGCTAGCAACCACAAAAGGCACCAAGCCGCTTTCGTTCTGGTCCGATTTTTTCGTGCGTCGGTTTCCGGACACGACATGGGATGGGCGTGAGTTCAAATACCCTTACAAGAAACGAATCAACTGCACCACGAGTGCGATCACAGACGCGTTTCTCGAGAAATTCATCGACATGGTGGAGACGGTCGTCAAGAACACGGACGGCGTGTACCTTGTCTTTCAGATGATCATCGGAGGCGGTCGCTTCCGGACTCCGCCGTTTCCGGCGGCGACGTCGATTCCGCGACGAGATTTCGTCTTCACTTTCGTTTTCGATCTCTTCTACGCAGAGGGCTTCGAGGAAGATGCCGTGAAACTCCAGGCGGAGATGCAATCGATCGTCGAGACGGAATTCAGCCCTGGAGGAGAGCAGCGGCTCTTCTGGGGCTCCTTCGGCGACACGGACATCGCCAAGCCGCCGGTGCGAGACTTCTATTATGACGACCTCGGTAAGTACGCTCGACTGCAGCAGTTGAAGAAGAAGGTGGATCCTAGCAATGTCTTCCACACATCGTTTACGGTCCAGTTGCCTGCTGAGTGAGAAAGAACGTCGTCCCGCGTTCGACTTTGTTCGATTCGTTAGCGTTACTTCTTCAACTCCTTCCAGAGAAACGAGAACGCCAGTGCGTCCATCAAGGCGGCTTGCTTGTTGTCGGCGGCCGCGCCGTGGCCTCCCTCGATGTTCTCGTAGAGCTGTGTATTTGCTGCCGTCTTGATAGCAAGCGGGAAGGCAAGTTACTGGACTTGCCGACGGCTTATTTTGCTGCACTGACGTGCGCTGAAGCAAACGGCCGTTTCCGGGACACATGGGATCTCCAATACGACGTTTGTCCGTCGACGCGGATCAGCTCGTCTGTTACAGTTGTCACAGCATCGCCCAACCGACTCGTATTTGGGGAGGTCCCCATGAGATGGTCGTGGACAGCCTGGCTCGGGCTCATCCTGCCGTTGATAGGGGTGGCAGAAGGGACCCACAAATGCAATGCCGAGGACGCACTCCGCACCCTGCTCCGCGAGCATGAGGTTGCTCGTCAGGGAAGCGCCAAGGGCGGCCCCGATAATCCCCTGCGGGAATTCCCCGCACGGTTCCTGGCCCTCGCCAAGGACCATCCCGGAAGCCCGATGGCGTGTGCCGCTCTGGGCTGGATCATCGGCCACGGCCCCGGCGGTCCTCATGCTGACGCCGCGGTTAGTAGCCGAACCGAGGTGAATGCCACGGTCGAAACGGCGATCGAGATCCTGTCCCGAGATCACGCCCAGGACGAGGTTGTCGGACCGGTCTGCCTTGACCTGACCTTCCACGTCCGTACGAAGGCTGCCGAGGATCTCCTTCGAAGAGTGATCGAACAGAATCCCGGACGAGAGGCCCGTGGTCTGGCCTGCTTGAGCCTGGCGCGTTCTCTCGTTGTACTTTCCGAATCCGAACTCATGAGGCGGCTGAACCCGCGTACGGGCGGTCTCATCGACTGGCCGCTCGTGAAACGACTCCGCGATGCCGATCCCGAAGCGATGGGCCGCGAGGCGGTGACGCTGCTGAGTCGCGTCGTCGAGCAGTATGCCGAATTCAAGTATCACGGCGACCGTCTCGGCGAGATTCGCGCGGGGAGCGGGACGCGTTTCTCGCGCTCGCCATTGGACGAGAAGCTCCGGAGATCAGCGGTGAGGATCTCGACGGCAGACCGATGAAACTCAGCGACTACCGGGGCAAGGTCGCCGTCCTCAATTTCTCGAGCCACGAATACTGCGGCATTTGCCGGGCATATTACCCGTTTGAGCGATCGCTCGTGGAGCGGCTGAAGGGCCGACCGTTCGTATTCGTGGGCGTCGAATGTGACGACCATCGCGACGCCGTCTGCAAGGCGAGGGATGAGGGGGAGATCACCTGGCGCTGCTGGTGGGATGGCGGGAGCATCGAGGGCCCCATCGCCACCCGATGGAACGTCAAAGGATGGCCCAGCATCTTCATTATCGATCACAAGGGCGTCATCCGTTACAAGGGTCTCGTCAGCGACGGGATGGCGATGGCCGTCGACGCGCTGTTGAAGGAGCGGGATCAGGAAAATGCGCCAGGTTCCGGCGCCCTGCGGCGCGGCCTGACCGAGCCAGGCCCGCCTCTCACGACGGGATTCGACCAAGTCGTTGAGGCCGCCGAGGCGATCCCGAACCAGGTAGCGCGGGCTGCTGTCTTGAGCCGCGTCGCCGCCTCCCGGGCCAAAGCCGAGGGCGAGGCCGGCGCCAGATCAATTTTCCAGCGGGCGATCGGACTCGCACAGGGCTCGGTCGACTCGGCGAAGGATGACAGGTCGCGAGGGTATCTCCTGGTGCGACTGGCGCTGATCCAGGTGGAGGCGGGCGATCGGGCCGCCGCCAGGCAATCGCTGAAGCGAGCGATTCCGAGCGCGGACAAGATCGAGCACGCGGCTAGCCGGCATGACCTTATGCAGTTCATTGCACACATCCAGGCCGATGCCGGTGACGTTGAGGGCAGTCGGGCGACGGCCGGGGCATCTGGTCCCCAATGTGTGGGAGTGCTTACCGACCTCGCGGCCGGGCAAGCGAAGGCCGGTGACACGTCCGGGGCGCTCTCCACCTTGAAGTCGGTCGGGGCCGAAGACGATGAGAAGTTCCGTTGGGCGGCCGTGCGGGTCCTGCCCGAGGTCGCCTTGGCCCAGGTCCGGTCGGGGGATCGCGGCACGGCGAATCAGACAACCAAACGCGCCTTGGAGGTGTTCGACCGTATGCGGCAGGAGAGTCGCGATCCGACGATCTTGCCCAGGATCGCCCTCGCCCAGGCCAAAGCCGATGACCGAGCGGGATCGCGGGCGACCTTTGAACGAGCCCTCCGCGACGCCGATGACGCTGAGGATTTCAGGGCGGCCGAATGCTTGGCGAAGGTCGCTCAGGCCCAATGGGAGGCCGGAGATGAGGCCGCCGCCCGAAAGAGCTTGCACGAAGCGTCCGGGCGCATCGCGGGACGCGATCACAATACCCAAGTCGATGACCTCATGACCCAGGCTTTTCTGAGCCTTGGCGATTTTGACAGTGCACTCAAGCTCGCCCGCCATGCGCACGACGATCACGGCGGCCTGACCTTAAGCCCCGATGTCGTTCGGCAGCTTGCCCGAGCCGAGAGTCATTCGACCGACCTCTCGCGTGCCCTCGGTTGGGTCACCAAGGAGACGTCGCCGGTGCTCCGGGCCTATGCTCTCCTCGGTGTGGTCGAGGGGATCCGAAGCGCGCAGCAATGATAGCCGTCGGGGGAAGCGATCAGGGAGCTGCTGTAACGCCTCAGCTCGTAGCGAACTGATTCGTCGGATCGACCTCGCCTGTGAGCACCCTGACCGCCTCGAGATAGTGCGCAGTGGCGCTCGAAAGGCTGGTCGGATTGACGGACGAGGTGTTCGACTGGCCGATCGACATCAAGTACGAGCTCGTATAAACCGCGCTGCCAATCCGCTCTGTCTGTTTGAAGTAGACGCGATTGCCCGTGAAGCGAAAGCTCGTCCGGATAGTTCGACCCTTCAGAGGCGGGACCTGGAAGCCGTACGTCGGTGCCGTGCCGGACAGCCTGTTGATGTCGCCTTGCAGGTTCTCGTCGAAATCGATCATCGCCTTCCATCTGGCAACGCCGTTGCCGGCGCCGGTCACAGTCTGTTCGAACCGGGCGTCATAGGTGGCGTGCCCTTGTTTGAATGCGGCGCGGTAAGCGATCGCACCATGCTTGGCCTGAAATGCCTGGCTGTACACGCCATCGATCGGCGGGCCGTCTTCGTGACCGGTCACCATGTGCCCGACCTTGTCGGCCTTGAGCTCTGTAAACCAAAGGGAGCCGTCGGGCCCGATCGTGATGCGGTGCTGGACCGCACCCAGCGTCGGGATCGGATACGTCGTCAAACTCCCGTCGGGCTGTAGCTCGGCGATCGCGTCTGGAGTGTTGTACTGGATCCACAGTGTTCCCGCCGTGTCAAACGTCAAGGAGGCGCCCTCGGCGTTGCTCGGTGTCAACGGGTACTCGGTCACCGTACCGTTGGGGGTAATCGTGGCGTAGGCGTGTCCGGCCTCCTCGGTCACGATTGCCACGCCGTCCGGCTGGACGACCACGGCGATCGGGCGTGCGTTGTTGGGCGGCCCATACTTGGAAGGGAGCTGGTAAATCGTCAACTGGCCCGAAGGCGTGATCCGGCCGACGCTGCTGGTCAGCAGGTTGGTGAAATACATCGACCCGTCGGGGGCCTGGGTGATGTAGATCGGGAAGTTGCCGTTCAGCTCGGGATTGGAGTTCGGGTCGGGGTCCGGTAGCGGGAAGATCTGAAAACCATCAGTCGTCGGATCAAAGTACCCGACGATGTTTCCCTCGCGGCCGGTGAACCAGACGTCGCCGTTGCTGGCGACCGTCAGGCCATGTGGGTTCGAGTTGGGATAGGGGATCGTGTGGGTGGCCACGATCTGCCCGTTCATGTTCATCTGCGCGATCTCGTTGTAGCCCTGGAAGGTCACCCACAGTCGCCCCTGAGAATCGAACGCGATGCCGTGAGGCAAGCTCCCCGCGCCGGTGGGGAAGAAAGAGAACTGGCCGTCGAGGCTCAGGCGCACGACCCGATTCTGGAGCATCTGCGTAATCCAGAGGTCGCCGTCGGGTCCGGTGGTGATCTCGTGGGTGCTGCCCAGCTTCGGTCCTGGGATCGGGATGTCAAAAGTCGAGCCGACAGCGTAGTGCGGCAACGTTCCGGCCGGCGACAGAACCGCCGGCTGCGCCCCACTCAGCAAGTCCCGGGATTCGAGCTGCGCCCCGAGGCTCGGGACGAACTGCCGACTCGGTCGATCCCGCGCGACGCAGGACCAAGGGCCGACGGCGACACGAAAGGCCGAAGTCGGATTGAACATGGAGTCGTTCCCTTGACGAGGATCCGACGATGTTTTTGACCGATGTTACGGCGCCTTGAGCCGTCGATCAAGCCAGTGCCCACTCAAGGGAGGATATCCCAGTCACGCCAGGGCACGCCTCAAATGATCACAGATTGAACACAAATTGATCACGAAGGTCGCTCATTTTTTGACCGTGTTCATAATTAACAAAGAAATCGCGCAAAGCCGGAACTCCTGACACTGCAACCGTGTCGATTAAGTGATTGCACTTTTCTCGGGGATAAAACTTGCCGTTTTGAGAAAATCGGCGCATATTAAGACATGAGCGAAAGTAATCGCGCGCTGCGGGCGCGATCAGACACCCAGGGCGATGCCTCGGAAACCCAGGGCGATGCCTCGGAAACCCAGGGCGATGCCTGGGCTCTTTTGTGACTGCGCCTTCGGGGCGAAGACATGCACAGCGAAACATCAAAACTTACGCTTCGGGTCGGTGGGGTTGCCAGGTCGAGTCTGCAACGTGTCACCCAGTCAGCCGCACGGATGAACCAGGGCCGAAATTCGGCCACAGAGTGCCAAAAAGCGCAATGGGTAAACAGCGTGCATCCAATACCGAAAGGCAGGCAGGATTTGATGTTGTGCGGAGTTGGCTCCGCCGCTCTGACCGCTGTGCGCTGTCGCCGGTCGTGCGCGGGGATTCCTCCCAAGAGTTTGAACGGGGAGGAAGGCGGGGATTTTCGCTTGATTGCCATCACTTTGGCATCATTTCGCGCCGGGGGGCACGACCGTGATGGATCGAGAGAAGCCGTTTTCGCATGGGCACTTGCGGAGGACGGGCGACCTGGATTTGGGGGATGGGTCAAGGTCGTGGGCCGCGCCGTGGCGATTCGGGTCCAGAGCCAGGTCCTTTCGGGCGAGGCTTCGGCTTCGAGTTCGGGCCTGTTGCTCACCAGCCCGACCAAGCGGGGGCGTTCCCGTAGTCCTTGTGGCGTAAGGATGCGCGACAAATGTACAAAACGAGAATCAGGACGGAGGGCGGAGGAATGCAACGCCAGTCCGAGAGCCGGCAATTTACACTAGTGGACATTCGCTCAAGATTTTTCCCCAGGGAGTGCCAAAAAGTAGCGGTGGTTTTTGAAAATGAGCTGCCCGGCGGAGGGCGGAGGGCTGACCTGGGCGGCCCTCACAATGTACTCGCCCTCCACCCGCGGCTTGCAGCGACGAGAATACCGCTGGTCTCCGCACCCGCCCGCCTGCCCGCTCCTCCTGCCGCCGCACGGCGCGGCCGGTCACCCAGAGTGTTCCCGTAGTCCTTATGGCGTAAGGGCGCGCGTCGAATGTACAAAACGAACTTGGGGACGAAATTCGAAGAGCGGGGAGCAGCGGGGTGGTTTTGAAGACGAACTGCGCGGCGGAGGGCGGAATTCAGGACGGAGGGCGGAAGCAGAGATTCAGGAGTACGAGCACGAGTAGGAGTAGGAGTAGGAGGACGAGTAGGAGTAGGAGTACGAGCAGGACCCAAGCTGGCGACGTTCGCTTGTCACATCCCACGAGGGAGGAAGACCCTTCCCCATCACCGGTCGAGACGATAAACTAGAAAGCTCACCCAAGGGAACCGGTCGTGCTGCGCCGGGTCCGGCCGTCTTGCGGAAATGAGACTGCCGACTCCCGACCTCTCGAGAAAATCACTGATGATCATCGTACTCAAGCCGCACGCCTCAGCCGAGGTTGTCGACCACGTTCTCGATCGCATCACCGCGCTGGGTTTCACGCCTCATCTGAGCCGCGGTGTTTCACGCACCATCATCGGCGTCATCGGCGATGAGGGGAAACTGCAGACCGAACCGCTCCAGGCCATTCCGGGCGTCGAGCAGGTGGTTCCCATCCTGAGACCATTCAAACTCGCCAGCCGTGAGTTTCATCCGGATGGCTCTGTCTTCGAGATCAAGGGCGTCAAGGTCGGCGGCGGCCACCTCGCGGTTATCGCCGGGCCTTGTGCCATTGAGAGCGAGCCACTGCTCTTCGAGATCGCCGGGCGCGTGCGTGACGCGGGCGCCAACATCTTGCGCGGGGGCGCGTTCAAGCCCCGCACCAGCCCCTACAGCTTCCAGGGCCTTGGCCGCGATGGGCTCAAAATCCTGCGCGCTGCCGGCGACCACTTCGGCATGCCCGTCGTCACCGAAGTGATGGACCCCCGCCAGGTGCCCGACGTCGAGCGATATGCCGACATCCTCCAGATCGGCGCCCGCAACATGCAGAACTTCGACCTCCTCAAGGAATGCGGGCGGACCAGGAACCCTATCCTATTGAAGCGCGGCATGAGCGCGACCGTGAAAGATCTGCTCATGTCGGCCGAGTATGTCCTCTCCGAAGGGAACCGCCAGGTCATCCTTTGCGAGCGCGGCATTCGCACTTTCGAAGACTCGACTCGCAATACTCTCGATCTGTCGGTTGTGCCCAACATTCAGGGGCAAAGCCACCTGCCGATCATCGTTGACCCTAGCCACGCCACCGGACGTCCCGACTTGATTCCGCCCATGGCCAAGGCGGCGGTCGCTGCGAATTGCGACGGCATTCACATCGAAGTGCACGCCTGCCCGGAACGGGCGCTCTCCGATGGGCCGCAGGCTCTCGTGCCCGTTCAGTTCGACCGTCTCATGGACGAAATCCGCCAGCTTGCCGGGCTACTCGGCAAGTCGATCGATGTGTGCAAAGGAGAACCCGCAACGTGCGCACCTTGCTGATCGCGGGAAACTGGAAGATGAATCCAGGCGCTCGCACCGAGGCCGTCGCCTTGGCGCAAGCGGTGAAGGCGGGTGTGGGCTCGTCGACGGTCGTGCGCGTCGTCATTTGCCCGCCGGCCGTATTCCTGAACGAGATCGATACCGTTCTCGAAGGCTCTCCCATCGGCCTGGGTGCCCAGAACATGCACTGGGAAGCCAGCGGCGCCTACACCGGCGAGCTTTCCTCCGCGATGCTCCAAGATACCGGCTGCACACATGTTATCCTCGGCCATAGCGAGCGGCGTCACGGCCTGGGAGAAACAGACGTTCAGGTAAATCGTAAGCTTCATGCGGCGCTTCGCGCGATTGATTCCAATCGTTTGCCTCGGCGAGACGAAGGAGCAGCGGCTGGCGAACGAGACGGACGGTGTGCTCCTGGCTCAGTTGACGGGGTCGTTGGCCGGTCTCCAGCCCGAAACGATGGCGGGCACGGTGCTCGCGTACGAGCCGGTGTGGGCGATCGGCACGGGGTTGACGGCGACACCGGAGCAGGCCCAAGCGGTTCATGCATTCATCCGAGCCTGGCTAACAGACCAGTTCGGGGCGGCGACGGCGGCCCGAGTGATTGTCCAGTACGGAGGGAGCGTGAAGCCGGACAACGCGGCCGAGCTTCTGGCTTCTCCGGACATCGACGGGGCGCTGGTCGGCGGCGCCAGCTTGAAATCGACGGATTTTCTGGCAATCGTGCGGGCGGGACAGGACGTGACGGGAGCGGAAGACGGCTTGACTCGATAACTGGAAGGGCTTCTCCATGGACATCCTGCTGGGATTTCTGAACGTTGTGATCGTCATCTTGACGCTGTTTCTGATCGTTCTGATCCTCATCCAGCGCGGCAAGGGCGGCGGGCTCGCCGGCGCCTTCGGCGGCATGGGGGGATCGAGTGCCTTCGGGGCCAGGACGGGCGACGTGTTCACCAAGGTGACCGTGTGGGTTGCCTTCGCCTGGATCGGGCTGTCGATGTTCATGGTCGTTCTTACCAACCGCAAGCCACCATCCGACTGGCAGGACACCCCCGCCGCGACGACGACTGACTCGAAGTCGAAGTCAAAGGATTCTGGCGGCACGGGATCGACCTCCAAGAGCGATGTGCCCGAGCCGCTGGGAACCACGCTTCCGGCCGACGTCAAAGGGCTCTCCGAGCTGCCCGACCCGCTTGAAACACTGCCGATCCCGTCCAAGAAGCAATGAGCGCATGCTCATGGCGGCGTGGACCGACCGATCGCCCTCCGGCGACGGCGTCCGTTGCCGGATTGGCCCGCTTTCCTCGCACGGTGTCGTGTTCGTTCCGATCCAGAGAATCAGCCAAGTTGAATCAATCGGTGAGGCTCCCTTGCTTCTGAGCATGACCGGATTTGGAGAGGCCCGGCTTCAAGACGCGCGCTGGTCGATCACGGTCGAGCTGCGCACCGTCAATAACCGGCACTTCAAGTTGACTGCCAAGATCAGCGATTCGCATGCGATGGTCGAGCCCGCCCTCGAACAGCTCATTCGAGAGAAGGTGCGGCGCGGCAGCGTGCAGGCCAGCTTGCGAATCGAGCGCCCGCACCGGCCCGAAGACTATCGCTTGAACCTGACGGCCCTGGCGAGTTATCGCGATCAGCTCAAGGGCTTGCGCGGATTTGACGATCGAGCGTTCGACGTCTCGGGGCTGCTGGCGTTGCCGGGCGTCGTCGAGGACGCCGCGACAGCCGCGGCTGCCCCGCTGGACGACTGGCCCGAGATTGCTCGCGTCGTGGCCGAAGCACTGGCCAAGCTCGAGACCAGCCGCGCGGCGGAGGGCAAGGCCATGGCCGATGAGCTGCGCGCTTCCGGAGGCGCGATCCTCGATCATTTGAACGCGATCGCCGAGCGCGGCCCATCTGTCGTGCAGGGCTTGCAGGCCCGGCTTTGCGAGCGGATTCAAGCTCTCGTGAAGAACAGCGGCGTGACGATCGAGCCCGGTGACGTGGTCCGAGAGACGGCGATTCTGGCCGACCGCTGCGACATCAGCGAAGAAATCGTCCGGCTCCGGGCCCATCTGAGCCAGTACAACGAGATCATCGACGAGCGTGAGAGTGCGGGAAGGAAGCTCGAGTTCGTGGCGCAAGAGATCGGGCGTGAGATCAACACGATCGGCTCGAAGGCGAGCGACGTGCGAATCAGCCGCCTGGTTGTGGAGGTGAAAGCCATTCTGGAAAAGATTCGTGAGCTGGTTCAAAATGTCGAGTGACGGCGACGATTGGGCGGACTTGCCGGGGCGGCTGGTCGTGCTCTCGGGGCCTTCCGGGTCCGGAAAAAGCACGCTTGCCAGGCGCCTGCTTGCGCTGGAAAGCCTGCGCCTGAAAGTCTCCATTTCGGCGACGACTCGCTCGCCGCGGCCGGGCGAAGAACCCGGGCGTGATTACTTTTTTGTGACCAGAGAGCAGTTCGAGCGGATGCGCGGCGACCTGCTCGAATCGGCTCATGTCCACGGGAATGATTATGGCACTCCGGCAGAGCCGGTGCGCCGGGCAATGACCGAGGGAAACTGCGTGCTGCTGGTGATCGATGTCCAGGGAGGTCTTCAGGTGCGGCAGAAAGTAAGCGGTGCCCTGCTGATCTTCGTGGAGCCCCCAAGCCCCGAGGCACTCAAGAGTCGTCTGCGTGCGCGGGGAACCGACGATGAGCCCACAATCCAGCGCCGGCTTACCGGCACGCGCCGGGAGCTCGAGCTCGCGGCGTCTTATGATGTTCGCGTGATCAATGACGACCTCGATCGGGCCGTCGGCGATCTCGCCGCAATCTTGACTCGAACCGGGTGTGGAGCGAGGAACGACCATGATTGATGAGCTGAAGGAAGAAGAAATTGTCAATAAAGTTGGGGGGCGGTTCAAGCTCTCCACGTTGATTCAGAAGCGGATGATCGCGCTGAATCAGGGCGCACGGGCCCTGGTGGACTTGAGGGGCGTCGACCGGATGACAATCGTCATCCAGGAAATCGTCCAGGACAAGATCTATCTCGATCTGTCGGGCAAGCTCCAGACGGTCGAGCCCACCGAGGAGCCTCTCGCCAACGGCGAAACCGTCGATCTTACCCAACCGGGAGATTGAACAGAGCCCGACCAGTTCTGCGGTCTGCCGCTCTGGAACTCGCAAGACCTGCCCACGGGCTGGCCGATGATTAGGTGCTAGCGCGCGCCGCTCCCCTTGCATGAGGGGCGCGGTCTCCAGCGGCGAGCGAGTACACCCGTGACGTCGGCGCTCCGAGGGGGTTCGATGTCTGTGCGCCAAAGAGTACTGCAGTCAGCACCCCTTGTTGCCTTTGCCCTGGCCGTGGTGTTCCTCGGCTTGAGCCTGGGCGGTTACAGCCCGGCCGATCCGCCGGGCTGGGGTGCGGATCCGCTTAACAACCCGCCGGCCAACCCGTGCGGGCCCGTCGGCGCGATTTTCGCCCACATCCTCTTTATCAGTGTCGGCTGGTCCTCGTGGCTGCTGCTCCTGGGGCTGGCTGTGATCAATGTGCTCTTGATTGCCAAACGAGCGGTGCCCGATCGACTGGGACCGGTTGTCGGTTTCGTGATCACGCTCGTCGCAACCGCCGGCTTCATCCACCGGCTGGCCCCTCGACTCGCCCCCAGCCCGACCGTCGGCACCGGCGGTTACATCGGGGCGACCGTCGCGATCTTTCTCGAAGCGTACTTCCACTTGACCGGCATGATCCTCATTCTCGCCGCGATCGGTGTTTTCGGGCTGGCGCTTTGTCACGAGGTGCTCTTCGTCTGGCCGTTCCAGGAGCTGCGCGGCTGGCTCTTGCGGCGGTGGCGCAGGCGCGGCTCCGGCCTCGCCCATCAGGGCGGTGCAGGGTCGATGATCGTACTCTCGGATCTGCCTGATCGCGATCATCCGGCGTACGCTCAGGCGTCATCCTCGCACCCTGCTCCCTCGCTCATGGCGCCTGGTGCGGCGGCAACCGGTGGTGACCCCGGAATGCGCAGGCTCTTGCCCCCGGTGGCGGCGGCAGTTCCACAGACTGCGGGCAACCAGGGGGATACGTGGCGCCCGCACTCGAACCTGGCGCGCCGTTCGAGCTGCCGCCCATCGAGATTCTTGAGCCTCTCAGTTCTTTTCCGGTGCAAGAGCACGAGGCGCAGGTGAGTGCGCGGGCCATGTTGCTCGAGCGAACGTTGCTGGATTTCGGCTATCAAGTGCGGGTCGTCCAGATCGACACGGGGCCGGTGATCACGCAATTCGAGATCGAGCTGGAGGCCGGACTACGGGTCTCGAAGATCATGAGCCTGGCCGACGACCTGGCGATTGCTCTGGCGGTGCCAAGCGTGCGCATTGTGGCCCCGATTCCCAACAAGACGACGGTCGGCATCGAGGTGCCCAACGACCACCGCAACATGGTGCGCTTGAGCGAAGTGATGGCCGGCATAGCCGGGCGGTCCAAGGAGTGCCGGATCCCGCTGTTCCTCGGCAAAGACGTGAAGGGACAGCCGCTCATCTTCGACCTTGCCGAGATGCCTCACCTGCTGATGGCCGGCCGCACCGGCACGGGCAAGTCGGTGTGCTTGAACGCCATGATTCTTTCCATCCTGATGACCAAGCGGCCCGACGAGGTGAAGATGATCTTGATCGACCCCAAGAAGGTCGAGCTATCGCAGTACAAGCGGATTCCGCACTTGATGCACCCGGTCGTCACCGACATGAAAAAGGCCGAGTCGCTGCTGGCGTGGGCCTGCGAAAAGATGGATGAGCGCTACGAGTTCCTCCGCCGCGCCGAGGTGCGGAACATCCAGGCCTATAACCGGCTGGGAGCCCAGGAGATCTACTCGCGGCTCGCCCCGGAAGACGACGAGGAGCGGAAGCGCATCCCGACCTTCATGCCTTACATCGTGATCATCGCCGACGAGCTGGCCGAGATCATGATGACGGCCGAGAAAGAGGTCGAGCAGCACATCGTTCGCCTGGCACAGCTCGCGCGTGCGGTCGGCATTCATCTTATCCTGGCGACTCAGAAGCCGGTGGTTGACGTTGTCACCGGCTTGATCAAGGGCAACTTGCCGGCGAGGATTGCGTTCCAGGTGACCAACCGCAGCGACTCGCGAGTGGTGCTCGATGAGATGGGCGCCGAGCGGCTGCTGGGGAACGGCGACATGCTGTTCCTGATTCCGGGCACTTCGCACATCGTTCGCGCCCAGGGGACGTTTGTGTCGGATGCCGAAGTCGTTCGCATCTGCCAGTATCTCGAGCGCTTCCCCGTCGAGTTCAGCCGCGAGCTGCTGCAGATGCAGGTTTCAGGCGGAGGACCGGGAGGCAAGGAACGTGGGACAGCGCTCAAGGATCGCGATGAGCTTTACGAGCCGGCGATCGAAGTTGTCGTGCGCGAAGGGCGTGGTTCCTGCTCGCTGTTGCAGCGTGCTCTCGGCATCGGCTACGGCCGCGCCGCCCGGCTGATCGACTTCATGGCGGAGGATGGCATCGTCGGTGAGTTCAAGAGCGGCTCTGCCCGCGAGGTGCTCTACACCTGGGAGGAATGGGAAGCGCTCAAGAACGGCGGCGAGGCCAAGGGCGACGCGGCGGCGTGAGTTGCGGTCGCGAAATCTGAAAGTAACTGTGTTGCGATCTTCTGGTCCCCAACGGGCTGGGTGAACGTCATGAATACCCGTTCCTGCAGGAAGCATGCTGCGTTAGAATAGATCGATGTCGGGATAGGGAAGAGTCTTCCGCGTGTTCTATCCACGCGTGGTGGCTCGAGCTCCGAAGAGGGGTTTTCTCATGACAGAATCTCGCGCTTATGAGGAATTCGTCAACTTCATTGCCGCCGGGCCCTCGTCCGAACTAGTCGCGACGTTTCAGCCTTCTGAGGCCACGCGTCAGCACGTTGCGGGCTTAGTTGCGCGAGAGAAGACGACGGGTTTGTCCGTCGAGGAGACGTCGGAGCTAGACCATTACCTCCAGTTTGAACATCTCATGCGCCTGGCCAAGGTGCGCGCACGTACGCGCCTGGCACAATGAGTCGAAGCCACGTCCCAGCCGAGTTGCGTCGACTGACTGTTACGAGGGCTGCGGGACGTTGTGAATACTGTCTCATCCACGAGGATGACACTTTCTACGGCTGCGAGGTCGATCACATCATCAGTGAAAAGCACGGCGGACCGACAATCGCCGGTAATCTGGCCTACTGCTGTCTTCCATGCAATCGTTACAAGGGAAGCGATCTGGGATCCGTCAAGGTGGCGATCGGTCCGTTGGTTCGTTTCTTTAATCCTCGCATCGACGTGTGGTCAGAACACTTCGTTCTCGACGGCGTATTCATCCGTCCGCTTACAGAGATCGGCGAGGTGACGGAGCGAGTGTTCAAGTTCAATGAGGTCGAGCGACTCATGGAGCGGAAGGAATTGGAGGCCGTGGGACGATACGGCGTCAAACCGGCCTCCGAGCAAGGTTAAGTCCAGGCTAGTCGCGTTGCGAACGGCTAGCTCATCATTCACACGTCGTCCTCAAACTATTATGTCTTTCTTTCGGCGCCTTCGTTCAGGACCGCCGCCGCGCGGTCCTGAACATGGCCGGTTCCTCCGATTTTTGTCAGTTTCCCGCTTGCTCAATCTTGACGTTCTCCAGGCTAAGCGTGCTCTCGACCGCGGCCGCGCTTCCTTCATTCCGCACGAGGTGCCACCGCGTGGGCAGCCAGACCCCGTCGATCTCGCGCCACATTTCCATGTTCTTTCCCGACTGCTCGTGATCGCTGGTTTTGATCGTGAAGGCATAGGCGCGAGGAAGCGTCTTGCCGCTTTTCACGAGCCAGACGATCTGCTCCACCTTCACCTCGCTGGACATCCCCTCATGGCCGCCGTGGTTCTCGATGATGTTGCCGTCCTTGATTGTGAAGTCCTTGAAGAAGCCATGGTCTGTGATGGCGATCTTACTGCCGCCGTGAGAACCTTCGCCGGCGATCGCGAACGAGCAGGAGCCGAACGCCTTCTCGAAGCTCGACGCGCGAGTGTGTGTGACCGTGCTGGCGACAGTATCGCTCACCAGTTTTTTGACATCGGCGTCGTCACATTCCACGGCCACGCCTCCGTGTGGCTTGGTGGCGTCGGCCTTGATGGTCCCCTTGACCGTTTTTCCCTCGCGGACCAAGGAAAAATCGGCGGAGAACCCTTTGAACCCTTCGTTCCAGCGGTAACGGTGATTGAACGCCTCCTCCATCATCTTCCGTGCTCGAGCGTCATCATCCGCTCGCGCGGCCGAGAGCGACATGACGGCTGCCGGAGCGATGAGCGCAAGCATCAACCAGGTTTTGGACATGGTGATTCTCCTTGTTCGTGGGAAACAGGGCTGGGTGTCGGTCTCCTCGCGCCGAGCCTGGGCGTAAGAACAGGCAGCGATTGCCCAAGTCTCGGTCTCCGTAGAGTAGACTCAGCCGAGGCGGCCGTCAAATCCCGGTGGTTCACATCACGGCTGCGCGCTGATGGGCCTGGGATCGGTATACGTCGTGTTCCGGCTCAGCACGACGGTCTGATTGGCACGTCCGGGGTAGAGCGACGCAATCGGCTCGGGCGAATAGACTCCCTGGTAGATCGGCGCCACTGTGCCAATGTAGATCGTTGTCCCGGCTGGCACGGTCACGTTCACTTTCATCGTGGCCAGATTGGGATGGTACCAGCTTTGATCAAGCGCAAGCTGCTGGATCGCCACGTTCGAGGCAAAGGTGTCCTGCGTCGAAAGATATGCACCTTTGTAGTTGTTCTCGACGACCGAGGGAACATTGCTCACCGGGTCGCTGAACGTGCGGTAGTACGTCGTCGGTTGCGTCAGCACGCTCTCCGTCACCTGCGCGCCCGCAAACGTGTAGAGCCGGTAATACTGGTTATACGGGAACGGGTTCACCGGCGCGGTGAAGACAGCGCTCAGTGGACCTTGTGGTCCGAACAAGCCTTGGCCGGCGAACATCGATGTCGCGAACTGCAATTGAGCGACCTGCGCCTGGGACGCCGGGTTGATGCCGGGCCGCCCGATCACGCCCAGGTTCTTTTTGAGAGAGGACGAGGCGGCATCAGCCAGAAATCGCAAGAAGGGCCGAGCCGTGAGTGTCGCGTCGAAATCGGCCTGAAACGCCTTCGCCTCCGCCAAACCGACAGCCTTCGCAGTTGCCGGGCTCGGCGGATTCTGGCTTTCCAGCGGATTCACGACGTCGAATTCCAGGTTATGCGCCAGCGTGTCGGCACGCTGGTAAAGCGAAAGATTGGGCGTGCCCATTGGCCATAGGGGCCGGCTCAGGGTCAACTCCCTTATCGTCGTCGTCGCGTCTTTCACGTAGAAATACGTGGAGTTGCTGCCGGTATACAGCCCCGCGACCCGTCGCTGGTTCCACTGGCTCTCGGTGGCCGCAAGCGCGTCTCCCTGCAGAACAACTAGCCGGATCAACCGTGGTGCGATCGGCTTCAAGAACCGCGCCGCACTCTGGTCAAACCCCGAAATGAGATTGGAGAGCTTCGCGACGAAGGTGCTGCCGCCAATCTTCCCGCCAGCCAGCGCAGCCAGTGGTCCATTGGTCGCCCGAGCTTGCAGCAATCCCATCAAGGACGTGAAAAGCGCGGGGTTCCGGCTACCCGGAACTACGCGGGATTCGTGCGCCGGGCTCGCGCCGAGGAGATGAAGCCCCTTGCTCGACCCGCTGAGCAGCGTGCGTGACTCGAGCTGCTCAATCGCAATCACCGCCCTCACGCAGCTTCGCGCCCTTGGCCGTGGCCACCACCAGCGCGCCGTAGCACCTGCCCGTTTGAGACCTGCCATCGACAACTTCCCCGCGCTGATCGCACCCGTACACCTGCCGCGGATCGGGGCGCACGCGGCTGATAATACCAATCCGCCGGTCGTTTCAATGTTCGCAACCGCAGAATTTGCACAAACATCCCAACATGCCGGTGAAACCGAGTCAAGGAACACATCTCAGCTCAGGTTCATCCGACAGGCCGGGCTGCCGAGGGCGCGACGACATGGTTGAGCTTCTCGGCCGTCCAGGTCGTGCCATCGAAACGGAGTTCGTTCACGGAGGCGAAGTCGATCGCGAACCGGTCGAAATCGGAATGGTGTGCGCCGGCGAGCAGGCTTGTCAGGGCGACGCGGATGACGACTCCGTGGGCGACGACGATGATCGTTTCGCCGGCGTGGCGGGTCGCCAGATCTTGCAAGACGGGTACGACCCGGCGCCGTACGTCATTGTACGATTCGCCGCCCTCGTGGGTGTGGTCGAGGTCGCCACCGATCCACCGCGTCTTGCTAGCCGCGTAGACGGCCCAGCCATCCTCGCGCGCGAGCCCGCTCAGAGGACCGATTCGCCGTTCGTGAAGTTCGGCGATTTGAACGGGAATGAGCTGGCACGCCTGCGCGATCGGCCGCGTGGTCTCGATGGCCCGGCGCATCGCCGAGCTGTAGATGGCCGCCGCGCCCTGCGTGCGCAGATACACCGCGAGCTGCTCGGCCTGGCGGGCTCCGAAATCGCTCAAGCCGATGTCCGACTCGGCGCCGTGAAAGCGGTTCGGGGCCGCGGTTTCAGCGTGTCTCGCCAGCAGTATTTGAGTATGCAGCACCAATTTGCTCCTTGCCTTCGAAGGCCGAAGATGGTGGAGTAGCATAGCTTTTTCCGGATCGACCAGCGCCCGTTCACCGGCAGACTTTTCCCAAAGGCCGACGGTTGACACCGCGACGGACGCGGGGCAGGCTTGGGAGGCCGTTCACCAGTCTTATCGAAGCGTCGACTATAATCGGGCCCGCGTGTGTCGGAGGAATCAGATGGTAGAAGAACGTCATCGCTATCGCTCAATCATCCTGTTCGGAATGCCAGGCAGTGGCAAGGGCACCCAGGGGACGGTGCTGGGCCAGCTTCCCGACTGGATCCATATCTCGATGGGCGATATATTCCGCAAGATCCCTCGAAACGGCAAATTCGGACGCGAAATCGAATCATACACCTCGCAGGGGCTCATGGTTCCAGACGATCTGACCGTCCGGATCTTCGAGCGGCATTTGAACATCCTGGAGATGCAGGAGCTGATCATCCCGGAACAGCATATCCTGATTCTGGACGGCCTTCCCCGAAGCTATGCGCAGGCCGAGACTTTGAGCGGCTTCATCGACGTCATGCAGATCTTCCACTTGCAGATCAACGACACGGCCAAGGCCATCGAGCGGCTGCGGGCCCGAGCTTTGAGAGAAAACCGGCTCGACGACATGAGCGAGGATGTCATTCGCCGCCGCCTGCAAACCTATTATGACGAGACGTTCAAGACGCTTAGCTATTACCCGACCGAGATCATCTTTGATGTTGACGGCGGCAGGCGGATGATCGACGTCCTCTGCAGCATCGCCAACCGGCTTGCCCAGATCAAGAAAGCCTGATTCTCTCACGGAGTCATCACATTCATGTCGGTTTCTGACGGCGAGATTTCCTCCGGTTCCGGCACGACCCCGTTCCGATCTTACGTCCCCGACGGCGCCGACCTGCCGGAATTGACGATTTCGGCCGTGATCCTGGGGTCGGTGCTGGGCATCATCTTCGGGGCGTCATCGCTGTACCTCTTTCTCAAGGTCTCGATGACCGTCTCGGCCTCGATACCGGTGGCGGTGCTGTCGATCACCATTTTTCGCGGGCTGTCGCAGGTTTTCGGCATCCGGCGCGCGACGATCCTCGAGAACAACGTGGTGCAGACAGCAGGCTCCGCGGGCGAATCGATCGCGTTCGGCGTGGGTGCCGCGATGCCGGCGTTGCTGCTCCTGGGCTACGAGCTTGAGCTACCCCGGATCATGCTCGTGGCCGTGCTGGGTGGGCTGCTGGGAATCTTGATGATGATCCCGTTGCGGCGTGCGTTCATCGTCAAGCAGCATGACACGCTCCCCTATCCCGAAGGGACGGCCTGCGCCAAGGTCTTGATCGTCGGCGAGCAGGGCGGCTCGAACGCCAAGACCGTTTTCCTGGGCGTCGGCCTGGGATTCGTGTATCAGCTCGCGATGCAGGCCCTCAAGTTCTGGTCGGAGTTGTGGAAAACGGCAATAAGCGGCGTACCGGGCTACAACAAGGCAGTTGTTTCTCTCGAGCCGTCGCCGATGCTTCTGGGCGTGGGCTACATCATCGGGCCGCGCATTGCCTCCGTGATGGTCGCCGGCGGCATCACGACGGCCCTTCTGATCGTTCCCACGATCGCGTATTTCGGCGACGGCCTTCCCGGTCCTCTGGCACCGATCGAGCTGAAGCGGATCGCCGAAATGGAGCCCGGCCAGCTCGCCTCCACGTACGGCCGTTACATCGGCGCCGGCGCGGTGGCAACCGGCGGCATCTTGAGTATGCTCAACGCCCTCCCTCTGATCATTTCGTCCATCACCGGCAGCTTCAAGGACCTGGGTTCCGGCAAGCAGTCGCTCACGGGCGGCGTTCCCCGCACCGAGCGTGATTTGCCCCCTTCGGTCGTCTTCCTCGGCTCGCTAGGTCTCGTGCTGGTGATCGCCGCTTCGTACTTGATACCCACCACCTTCATGGGCCGGCTCCTGGGCGCGGTAATGGTCCTGTTATTCGGTTTCCTGTTCGTCACGGTGAGCTCACGAATCACCGGCGTGATCGGCTCGTCGTCGAACCCGATTTCCGGGATGACGATCGCCACTCTGCTCCTGGTCTGCCTGATCTTCGTGGTTCTGGGCTGGGTCGGCCCTGAGTACCGCCTGGCGGCCCTCTCGATCGCGGGCGTCGTCTGCATCGCATCATCGAACGGGGGAACCACGTCTCAGGACTTGAAGACCGGTTTCCTGGTCGGAGCGACTCCATGGAAGCAGCAGGTCGCGATCTTGATTGGTGCGCTCAGCTCGGCCCTGGTCATGGGCGGCACGTTGTACGCGCTTAACTCCGCATATACGACGCGCCACACCGACGCTAGCTTGCTTCCTACAGTGAAGGCACCCGCCGGCGAGCTCAAAGGCACCGCCATGGGCAAGGATGGCAAGTCGTACCAGGTCTGGTGGGTTCTCAAGTCGCGTCCGGGCGTGCAGGCCGGCAAGTATCTGGTCGATGAAACCTTCACCGCCCGCGAGTTTGTCGATCCCGGCATCGGCGGCCGCATGACGACGGATGAGAATGGGGGCAAGATCCAGAAATTCACGCCGGCGCAGCCCGAGCTTTTCGCCACGCTGATCCGGGGGATCATGGAACGCGACCTGCCGTGGGGCCTGTTCTTGATCGGGGCCGTGCTGGCGATCGTGATGCAGCTTTGCGGCGTCTCCGCGCTTGCGTTCGCCGTCGGCGTTTACCTGCCGCTATCGACGACGCTGCCGATTTTTGTCGGCGGCATGGTCCGCAAGCTGGTCGACAAGATTCGCAGGCTCACGGACGAAGAGGCAGATATGAGCCCGGGCACGTTGATGTCCACCGGCTTGATCGCCGGCGGGTCGATCGCTGGAATCATCGCCGCGTTTCTGATCTTCGTCCCTGACTTGAAGGCGAAGCTCGACTTCGCAACACAGGGAGCGGGCGCGGGTGAGTCATTCGCGGTTTCCGCGCTGCTGGCATTCGCGCGTCCTGGTCGCTGCTCTCGTCGCGGTTGCATTGCTCGGGAAGCGTCCGGTTGTGGGTGAGGCCTCCGGTGCCGACAAACCGCAGTTCGGCGAGATTGGCGAACCGTGAGGAACGCTGCTTGATCACGACAATGAGGTACGTGGCACGTAGCACTGGCTTGGCGAGTAGCCAGTTGCCGGTGCCGCGTGCCCGGCCCACCGTTCTGGAATCGCAACAAGCCATTTAGTTTCAGCTCCGCGGCTCAACCATGGTCATCGTTCTGCTCTTGACCCTCTCTGCGCTTTTGATCGTCATTGACCCGTCACGTGCCCCTCTTGGTTTGATCGTGGTCTTCTTCGCCTTGGCCCGCCCGCTGCTTCACGCGCGGCGAGTCGTCCGCGGAACGGCGCTTCGACCCGCCTTGGTCTGGGCACTGCTCGCGTATGCGCTCGGCCTCGTTGCCCAGGCCGTGGCGTTGAGTGAGCCGCTGGCAAGCGGGCGCCCGATCGCGCAGCGCTTCACTTATGTCTGCGTCCTGGCAGTGCTGGCGGCGCTGGGCTCGGTGCTCAACGCGCGCGCACGCCTGGAGGGAAGGCGTGGGCCGTCTTGATGACTCTCCTGATCGTCGTCTTCCTGATCCCCTGGCTCGAAGACCAAACCCTCCTGCGCCGGGCGGCCTCACTTCCCCCGCTCCATCTCGACGCACCTTGGTCGATTTTCTATGGACTGCTCGTCGCCATCGCTGTGACGAACTACCTGCCGACGCGCTTCGGGTGGGCCGCTACGGCGGCCGGGGTGATCTTCGTCCTCGAGTACCTCGCGCTGGCGCCTGCGCCTTGGCTGTACTCGCGGCGTCCGGTGATCGGCTTGTGGATCGGCTGGACGATGGCTCTGGTGATCGCGCTGGCGCGCTCGGGCGCTCGCCGATCGCCGCAAGCCCGGTCGAATTGCGAGCGGCTCTGGTTCTGGTTCCGCGACAACTGGGGCGTGGTCTGGGCCCTGCGCGTGCTCGAGCGATTCAACCGCGCAGCCGAGGTCTCGCACTGGTCGGTCCGGCTCACCTGGTTCGGTCTTGTGCCCTTCTCGCGAGAGTCGGGAAGCCTACGACCGCCCGGCCTGGACGAGCTGGAGGCAACGTTTCGCAACCTCATGAAGCGGTTTGCGGATTCCTGGCGTCTCGATGAGCTGACAAGGAGTGGGGGCACAGAAGCCGCCGGTACCGAGGATCAGTCCGGCGGCGAGACCGCCGCAAACAGTTCTGCGAGCTCGGATTCATAGTTCTTCCAGCGCCCGACCGAGCTCGTGTAAACCGGCTGCCTCACCTGAACGAGGCTGGCCGTTCGGACCGGGCGGTTGTTGCGGTGGAACTCCAGGCACGATGGCTCCCACTCCAGCCCACAAAGAGCGACCATCCGCCGCGCGACGCTCTCGAGATCGTTCACGGTCGATTCGTAGTCGACGTCGTGAATGGGCACCGGCAGCAGGGCGCGCCAGTGGTCCATCAACCGACGGTATTGCTTGAACCTGGCGGCGATGTCTTCGGTCCGGAACGGCCACGTCATGCTGCGGAAATCGGTCATCCAGCACGAGAGCGCCACGTCACGCAAGTCGCGCCGGCAGTGAATGAAAACCGCCCGCGGAAAGAGAGTCGCGAGCAGACCGATATACATATAATTGTCAGGCATCTTGTCGATCACTCGGCCCGCGCCGGCCGGGGCCAGCACCCTGAGCCGTTCGAGGTGCAAGTCGGCGAGCCGGCGAATCGAGTGCGGCCCAAGGTCCGCGATGCATTCCATCGGGTGATCGCTGCGGCCCATGACTTGTGGAATGGCTTCATACGACTGCCTGCCCAGCCGCAGCTCACCGGCCCCGTGCACGCGCGAGTGGCTCGCAAGCACTTGCTCGATGAGCGAGGTGCCAGATCGCGGCAGGCCGAAGATGAAGACCGGCCGGCGCGATTCCGAGCCCATCTGGTAAGTCCGGTCCAGAAAGCTCTGGTCGAATCGCTTGAGGACGTTGTCGACGAACCGCTCGTGGTCGGCTGGAGTAAAACTGTTCTGACCGCGGCGGCTTTCGAGGGTCAGAGCGTTGGCCTGGCGGATGCAGGCGGCCGCGCGAGCAAACTGGCCGCGAGCGTCCAGCACGTGCCCCAGGGCAAAGGCGAGCCGGGTGCGGACTTCCAGGCTGCCCGAGTAATCAGTCGCGCGACGTTCGAGCGCCTCCAGGTCCTCAGCCGGAAGCCGGCTGCGCAAGAGCGATCCCAGCAGCGCAAGGGGCAGTGGATTACCCGGTTGGAGCTCAAGCGCGCTGCGATAGTCGGCTTCCGCCTGCGCAAGCGCGCCATACTCTTCATGGTACTTTCCCAGATGGATGAACACGGCCGGCGAGCCCGGCTGAATCCGCTGCGCTTCTCGGTACCGCGCATGCGCCTCGCCCAGCCGGCCCTCTTCCTGAAGCGCCCACCCCAGCGAAATGTGCCGCGCTGGCTTTCTCAACCGGCGAAATCGCGATCGCCCGCGTGTAATAGTTGATCGCCTCGCCAAATTCCTGGCGGGCGACGCACAGGTCGCCGAGGAATTCGGCAAGGTCCGCGTCGGCTGGGTCAAGCTCGATCGCCCGCTTGAGACAGACCGCCGCATCGTCGAGCCGTCCCTCGCGTTTGAGCAAGAGCCCCAGTTGCGCGTGCGCCTTGGCCAACCGTGGATCGAGCCGCAGGGCCTGGAGATAGGCGGCGCGGGCCTCGTCGTAACGTTGCAGTTCGCGCAGCGCGTTTCCCAGATTGTGGTGCAGCGCCGCGGCGTGCGGCAGCAGCCTGACCGCCTCTTCGCAATGTGGCAGCGCCTCCTCCGCTCGATCGAGCTCCAGAAGCATCTGGCCCAGATTGGTGCGCGACAGCGGGTCGCGCGGGTCAAGCTCGGCCGCGCGGCGGAAGTGCCCCATCGCCTCATCCTTCCGGCCGCTCTCGCGCAGCACGTTGCCCAGGTTGCTATGGGCCGCGGCGAAGCCGGGTCGCAGCTTGATCGCTTCACGAAACTGGTCAGCGGCTTCCCCGCGCCGGCCCATCGCCTGCAGCACCAGGCCGAGATTCGCCGTCGCCTCGGGATAGTCTGGCTTGAGCCCCAGGGCCGCCCTGCAGCTTCCGGCCGCCCGATCATACTCGCCGAGTGCACGATAAGCCTCCGCGAGGTTGGCGTGAAACGCAGCAGCATTCGGCCGGAGAGCCACCGCCCGCCCCATCAACTCGACCGCACGAGCGTGTGCCCCCTGCTGATGGTGCAGTACTCCCAGCAAATGCATCGCTTCCGCATTCTCAGGTTCGCTTACCAAAATTTTCTGATATAAGGCGGCTGCCTGTGCCAGGTTACCCGCCTGGTGCAGAGACATGGCAGCCTTCAGAACATCTTGCATGGAGCGCGAACTCCGAAATGTCTTCGATCGACGGGCGGTGTACACGAGTCAGCATAAGCCAAGCCTTCGCGTTGTCGCAAGCCGCGTGGTGGACCGGAAGGCGTCGTCGCTGTGGACTGACATTGACTATTACTGATCGCAACTCTATATCTACTTCATCCGGCCGAGGCAGTACGCAAGCACTGGTCCCGGGCATTGAACCGCATCACGGAAGAGTCAGGACCCGCCCATGATCCCGGCATCTGACCGGCCGGCGCCCGAGGAAGCCGAGCTGGAAGCGCTCCTGGCCTTCGATCTCGCGCTGGTCGCCGGCGATGTGCCGCCGGCAAACTCCAGGTCCACGTCGCGATTAGAGCCAGTACACGAATGTCAGCGTCTCCTGGAGGCCGTCTGGCCAAGAGCCGGTGCGTGCGCGTACGGGCTCCCGACAAGATTCGGACGCTTCTCGGTCATCCGCGAGCTGGGCCGCGGCGGCTTCGGAGTGGTGTTTCTGGCAGAGGATCTGGTCCTGGGGCGCCAGGTTGCGCTCAAAGTGCCGCGCCCAGAGGTCCTGGTCACGCCGGATTTCAAGCGGCGGTTCCTGCGCGAGGCCGAGGCGGCCTCCCGCCTCGACCATCCGCACGTCGTGCCGGTTTACGAGGTTGGCGAGCAAGGGCCCATTTGCTACATCGCCTCGGCGTACTGCCAGGGGCTGACACTGGCCCGCTGGCTGCGCTTGCAGCCGGAGTCGGTGCCCATCCGCCTGGCATGCCGCCTGGTCGCGGTCCTGTCCTCGGCGGTTGCTCACGCGCACGAGCGAGGCATCCTGCACCGCGATCTCAAACCGGGCAACATCTTGCTCCAGCAACGGGATGGCGACCGATCGGCAAACGTCGGGCTGTGCGATGACTTGCCCTTTCTTCCGCGGATCTGTGACTTCGGATTGGCGAAGCTGCTCGACCAGGTGTCGCAGGAGACGCGCAGCGGCATGCCGATCGGCTCGCCCGAGTACATGGCGCCCGAACAGGCTGCCGGACGACTTCGGGAACACGGGCCGGCGACGGATGTTTACGCTCTGGGAGTGATCCTTTACGAGCTGTTGACGGGTAGGCCCCCGCACCGTGGTGAGACTGATCTGGAGACGCTCCGCCTGGTGGCGGACCAGGATCCGCCTTCGGCTCGCGGCCTGCGTCCGGGCCTGCCGCGCGATCTCGAAACGATCGTGCGGAAATGTCTCGAGAAGCGGCCTGCCCGACGTTACCCGAAGGCATCGGAATTGACGGCCGACTTGCAGCGATTCCTCGACGGCAAGCCCGTCCAGGCCCGGCCGGTTCCGGTTTGGGAGCACGCCGCCAAGTGGGCCAAGCGCCAGCCGGTCCACGCGGCACTGGCGATCGTGCTCGGCGCAAGCGTGCTAGCCGTGCCGCCCGGTCTGGCATGGGTCAGAGCTCGTCACACTGAAATGCTCACGGTCGTGGATCGATCGCGCCGGTCCGAGGCCGAGGCTCTCGAGCAGCGTACCCAGGCCGACCAGCATCGTCTTCTGGCGTACCGCCACCGGGCGGCAAACCAGTTGAAGGTTGCGGCCTCGCTTATTGAGCGCAACGAGCACGAATCGGCAATGTCGATCCTCGACACGCTCAGGCCAAGTCAGGGTCTGCCCGAGGCGCGCGGCTTCGCGTGGTACTTCCTGCACCGACAGATCAACCGTCAGGTCAAGATTCTGGCGACTGTTCCGAACACGATCAGGGTCGCTGCGCATCGGCGTGACGGTCGCATGATCGCGCTGGCCGACGACGCGAGTAGAGTATTCCTGCTGGATCGCGACACGGGGAAACTGAGAGAGCTGCCGGGAAAAAGCAGGTCCAAGCTATGCTGGAGCTTGACGTTCTCGCGCGACGGCCGCACCCTCGCGTCACATTCTAGCGGCCGCACGGACACAGACCGAGCCATGACCGAGGTGAGGCTCTGGGATGTCGCCAGCGGGGCTGCCGTCGTGGGAATGCCCGAACGCTTCGTCCATTGCTATCAAGCTCTGTTCAGCTCGGACTCACGGACGCTCGTCACGGTTCAGCCTGTGGGCCGAAACCCGGATTCACCGGCGCGATCTTGGATTCTTTCGGCTGATCGCAAACGCATTACTCTTGGCGAATCCTTGAGGGGCGATCAACTCAAGGGCCGGTTGTCGGGGAGTCATCCGCGGGTCGAATCCGCTCGAGGGCCCTTCCAGATCTCCGACGTTCTGAACGTGACCCGAGAGGATGGCTCAAACTTGGCGGTCTGGATGGACGGCGGGGGAATCGACATTCGAGACACCCACAGCGGGTTTTGTAAAGCCATCTGCCGTATCGTGGGGCCAGAGGTCGTGTTCATCCCTCGGACCGACCAGACCGATCCATTTACACAGAAGCAGGTCGACGAGATCGGCCAGATCGCGCGCGCACTGACAGGCTGTGCGCGCGCGAGGCCAATCAGTCACGATGTCGCGGTTTGGTGGGCGCAGTTCTCGCCGGATGGTCGCACGGCCGCCGTCCAGATGCGAAATGTTGAGCGCCCGTCGGGCACATTACGACTCATCGACGTCGCTACCGGAGGAGTCGCAGTCGAGCTTGCGTGGATCTCGGAATGGGGTGGCGCTACCGATCGACTTTTCGCCCGCCGGAGACGCTGCGGTCGTCGCCGCCGTCGACAACCAGGCGCGGCGCTGGGATTTCACCCAGTGGCGCGCGCCGGCGCACTGAACGGGCACAAAAAAGAGATTTGGGGTCTGGCGTTCTCACCCGACGGCCGGACACTCGTATCAGCAAGCGATGATCATACGCTCAAAATGTGGGATGTCGCCACCGGCCTCGAGCAAAAAACGCTGAAGGGCCACGGGTCGCTCGTCACCGCGGTCGCGTATTCCCCGGATGGCGAATTGCTGGCTTCCGCCGGCTTCGACAAGACGGTCCGACTCTGGAAGGCCGCAAGCGGAGCACATCTCGCCACACTGTCAGGTCATACCGATCGCGTCCGTACCTTGGCATTTGCGCCCGACGGAAAAGCCTTGGCGTCGGGGGGGGAGGACCGAACTATCCGACTATGGGACGTGGCCACGGGTAACGGACACAGAGCGACGCTGACCGGCCACACCGGCACAGTGTTCTCGGTCGTCTTCGCAGCGGACGGGAAGGCAATCTACTCAGGCTCTGGCGACGAGACCATCCGGGTCTGGGGCCGAGAGGATGGCCGGCTTCGTGCGACGTGGCGCGCGGAGGAGCAGGTCTACTCCCTGGCATGCTCGCCGGACGGCCAAACGCTGGCTGCGGCATACCACCGCGGAGCCATCAGCTTGTGGGACGTGGCCAGGCAACGGGCCGGTCTTCTCTTGCAGGGTGGCCACGTGGGCGACGTGCTGGGGGTCGCGTTCAGTCCTGATGGCCGCACGCTGGCGTCCGCTGGTCGGGACGATTCGGTCCGTCTCTGGGATCCGGCGAGCGGTCAAGAAGTATTGACCCTCAAGGGGCATGCGGCGCCCGCCCATGGGATCGCGTTCTCGCCCGACGGCACGATCCTAGCGACGGGCAGCTACGACGGCGCGATCAAGCTCTGGAGGGCCTCGCCCGGATTGACGGACCAGGAGACAGGAGTGACGACCCGGCCATGAACCCCGCGAGCAAGACGCCGGCGATCGAGGAATCCGAATTAGCGGCGCTGCTGGCCTTCGATCGTGCGCTGGCCACCGGCGACGACCCGACGGTGAGCGCCACGTCCGCCTCGCTCTTGCAGCCGGTACACGAGTGCCAGCGTCTCCTGGAGACGGTTTGGCCCCGAAGCGTTCCAGCATCGTTCGAGCTGCCGAAGCAGCTCGGGGCGCTTCTCGATCGTCCGCGAATTGGGCCGTGGCGGGTTCGGAGTTGTCTTCCTGGCCGAGGATTCGGTCCTCGGGCGGCAGGTTGCGCTCAAAGTCCCTCGCCCCGAAGTGCTGGTCACGCCCGAGGTCGGGCGGAGGTTCCTGCGTGAGGCCGAGGCGGCCTCCCGCCTCGACCATCCGCACATCGTGCCGGTTTACGAGGTCGGTGAGGAAGGGCTCATTTGTTACATCGCCTCGGCATACTGCGAAGGGCTGACACTGGCCCAGTGGCTGCGCTTGCAGACGCCGTCGGTGCCGATCCGGCTGGCTTGCCGCCTGGCTGCGGTCCTTGCCTCGGCGGTTGCGCACGCGCACCAGCGGGGCGTTCTCCACCGCGATCTCAAACCAGGCAACATCTTGCTCCAGAACCGGAATGGCGACAAACCGGCAGACGGCGGGCTGTGCCATGACTTGCCGTTTCTCCCGCGGATCTGCGACTTCGGATTGGCGAAGCTGCTCGACCAGGTCTCGCAGGAGACGCGCAGCGGCATGCCGATCGGCTCGCCCGAGTACATGGCGCCCGAACAGGCTGCCGGACGACTTCGGGAACACGGGCCGGCGACGGATGTTTACGCCTTGGGAGTGATCCTTTTCGAGTTGTTGACGGGAAGGCCCCCCCACCGCGGTGAGAATGATCTGGAGACGCTCCGCCTGGTCGCGGACCAGGAACCGCCTTCGGCTCGCGGCCTGCGTCCGGGCTTGCCGCGCGACCTCGAAACGATCGTGCGGAAATGCCTCGAGAAGCGGTCTGCCCGGCGTTACCCGGAGGCGTCGGAATTGGCGGCCGACTTGCAACGATTCCTCGATGGCAAGCCCGTCCAGGCCCGGCCGGTTCCGGTTTGGGAGCACGCCGCCAAGTGGGCGAAGCGCCGGCCCGTCCACGCAGCCGCTCTTGGTCGTGCTCGGTGCGGGATTGTCAGTAGTCCTGGGTGGGCTCGAATGGGCACGGGTGCGTGAAAAGCACCATAACGAGCAGTTTCGCGCCGCCCAGATCGAGGCTCGTGACCAGCGCCGCCCTGGCCGACCAGCATCGCCTTCTGGCCTACCAGCACCTGGCCGCCAATCAATTGAAGCGCGCCAGTTCACTACTCGAGCGGGGAGAACATGGGCCCGCGTTATCGATCCTCGACACACTCGCTCCGCCGCAAGGTCTGCCCGATTCGCGCGGGTTCGCCTGGTACTATCTGGACCGGCTCGTGCGTCCTCGCGTAACGATGCTGCCACCACTGCCGGCAAGGGTCAGGGCCGTCGCGTATGCGCTCGTCGACCGCACGATCGCCCTGGCGGATGAGACGAACAAAACCTTCGTGATGGATCTCGATACCGGCACGTTGAGAGAGCTTCCAGCCAAGCACAAGCTCAAGCTTTGTACGCGCCTGGTGTTCTCGCTCGACGGCCGCACGCTCGCGTCGCTGTCGCACGGCGACAATTTCAATGAACGGGGCAAGAGTGAGGTCAAGATCTGGGATGTAGCCACCGGCGCTACGCTGGACGGGATGGCCGGGGACTTCGGCTACTGCTATCAAATCCTGTTCAGCCCGGACGGAGGCACGCTCGTCACGCTCGATGCCGCGCTCAGCCATCCGGCTGCGCCGGTTCGCTCTTGGAGGATTTCCGATAAGCGGAAACGCGTCACCCTCGACGAATCGTTGCGTGTGGAAGAGCTCAAAGCTCGCCTGTCTGCCGCTAGCCGACCGGCCGGTTCCGCACGAGGGTCGTTCCGACTCTCGGACGTTCTCGCCGTGACGCCCGAGGACGCCTCAACCATTTCGGTCTCAGCCGAGAGCGGCGAGATTTGGCTCTACACGACTGCCGGCGGTTACTGCAAGGCTGTCTGCCGTGTCCAGGAGCCCGAGGTCGTCTTCATTCCCCGCACCGACCTTAGCGTTCCTTACACCCAAGCCGAAGTCGACGAGATCGGGCATTTGGCTTGCACACTGACGGGAAGAGGCCGCGCACGACCAATCGGCCAGGGAAGCACGGTCCTGTGGGCGCGGTTCTCGCGCGACGGTCGCACTGCCGCCGTCCACGAACCGTACCCGGGTCACCCTGATGGCAGACTGCGGCTCATCGACGTCGGCACTGGTCGCCTCGGCGTTGAGTCTCCCTGGGGCGACGTGTGGGTTGGTTGCACATTTGAGTTCGCTCCCGACCAAGACGCCCTCCTGGTCGTCGGCCGCGACACCGAGGCCAGACTCTGGGATTTCAGCCGTTGGCGCGCGCCGGGCGCACTGAACGGGCACAGCAAGGAGGTTTGGGGGCTGGCGTTCTCACCCGACGGCCGGACACTTGTATCAACAGGCGACGATCATACGCTCAAAATGTGGAATGCCTCCTCCGGGCTCGAGGAAAAAACGCTGAAAGGTCACGGGTCCCTCGTCACCGCGGTCGCCTATTCCCCGGACGGTGAGTTGCTCGCTGCCGCGGACTGGGACGGGAAAATCCGACTCTGGAAGACCGCCGAGGGAGCCCTGCTTGCCACGCTTGAGGGCCATACCGATCACGTTCGCGCCGTGGCCTTCTCGCCTGACGGGAAAACGCTGGCTTCCGCGGGCGATGATCGAACGATCCGGTCCTGGAACGCGGCCACCCGGCGAGAGCTCAGATCGCCATTGACCGGCCACACCGGTACCGTGTTCACGCTGCTCTTCGCACCACACGGAAAGACGCTGTATTCAGGAGCCGGGGACCGGACCGTCAGGGTCTGGGATTGGGAGGAAGGCCGGTTTCGTGCGGCCTGGCGGGCCGAGGAAGAGGTCTACTCCCTGGCGGTTTCGCCGGACGCCGCGATCCTGGCTATGGCGCAGCGCAAAGGAAGAGTCAGGTTGTGGGAAGTGGCCCAGCAGAAGCCCGGCCATCTCTTGCAGAGCCACGTCGATGACGTGCTCGGCGTTGCCTTCAGCCCCGACGGCCTCACCCTGGCCTCAGCCGGCCGAGACCACTCGGTCCGACTCTGGGATCCGGTCACGGGCCACGAGTTATTGACGCTCAACGGGCATAGCGCCCCGGTCCAGGCGATCGCGTTCTCACCCGACGGCATGATCCTGGCGACCGGCAGCCACGACGGCGCCATCAAGCTGTGGCGGGCTTCGCCCAAGAAGACGGCTGCAGTGACCAAGCTCCCGAAAACTTTGCGAACCGCCTGGCGCTAACGCCACACCCTCCTTCGCTTTGCGACGTTTTGCCGCGTGACCCGGAAAAATCAGCGTCCGGTTTCGCCCGGATTGTATCTTATTAAGTTGAGCAACCTCGAGCGATCGTGCTCGGATCACGGTGGTAGAACGGACGCCGTTTGCATACCGTGCAGGAAGCTCCCTCCAGATGCCCCCTCCCCCGTACATCACCTCGTTGCCACGGCCAATCTTGATCTTGTCAGGCACCCAACCGTTGCGGGCGCCCGGCCCTGCGACGCAGACGGCCTTCCCGTTTTTCCTGGAGCAGAATATGATCTCCGCGCGACGGAGCCGCCAGCTTTCGTGAACGTCGAGGTTGTCCCGGCGACGCCGCCGACCACCGCCAGCCTTCCGCGTCTGGATCTCAGCGAGCGCGGGTCCTCCGTCGGTCGCCACGAACGAGCTGAACTCGGGAAGGAAACCGAAATGTTGATATCGACGCTGATCATGCTGGAGCAATTGTCAGGAGTCATGCTCAAGTCCGCGGGACTCTTCGTGGTCGCAACGTTCGTCTTCGACGCGATTCATTTCTCGCTGCACCTTTGCCTGAATTCGCGCTATCGCTGGCTGCGCAGACTGGCCAGCCCGCACGAGGCCCATCACGCCTTCTTCGACCATCGATTGCGGTACGACGAAGAGGCGACTTTGCCCAACCTGCTGCATCACGTGATTCCCGAGTATGCGACCCAACTGGTCGTCTGCGGCCTGGCGCTCGTCGTGCTTAGCCCACCCCCGGTCATCGTCGTGGTGTCGATCTTCACGGCGCTCTTTGCCAGCGCGATGATCCTGCAGGGCAAGGATCACAACCACATTCCGTTCGCGATCATCCCGGTGCCGCGAGCAACGCTATTCGTGCGGGCGCCGTACCACGCCATGCATCACATTTATCCCGACAGTTACCTGAGCTCGTACACGACGCTGTTCGACCGCCTGATGGGCACAGCCTGTCAGGTCAGAGGGCGTCGCGTCGCACTCACGGGGGCTTCGGGGTCGTTCGGTTCGGCAATCAAAGAATTGCTGGAACATGCCGGAGCCACTGTGACCCCTCTCCGATTCGGTGTCGATTGGACTTACGAAGACTACTCCGGTGCCGACGCCGCACTCGAATCGGCTGACATTCTCGTCCTGGCTCACGGCGCCAAGGGCGAGCAGGCGATGCAGGCCAACTGCGACTCGTTCCTGGCCCTGATCGACCGGTTCAAGAGCCTCGCCTTGCATCGGCAGGTTCCGGTGGAGGTCTGGGCCGTCGGTTCGGAAATCGAGTGTCATCCCACGTTCGGGAATGCGGGCTTGCGATCCTACGCCCTCTCGAAGCGAGCCTTTGCTCGGGCAGCCGCCAGGCTGACGAATGATCCCGGTGTTCTTTATCGCCATGTCGTGCCATCGGCGTTTCGTTCCCGTATGGGATCGGGCTTGATGTCCGGACGAATGGCGGCGACGATCGCCTTCTGGCTCATCCGGCGCGGGTTTCGCTACGTCCCGGTGACCTGCACGGGAATCGCCTTCGTCAACCTCATTCCGTTCGTTCTTCGAGGGATCCGGGCGCGTGCGGACAGGTCGCGAAGTCAGCGATTCTTGACAGTCTCGCCGGCGACCCATCGATGGCCGCAGTTGCCGGGAAACGTCGCCGTCGGGGTGGGCGGAATGGTTAAGACTGCGCCGCGCCAGGCCTGAAGTTGCCGGTATCAATCGTTCGCAATGCATCCCTGTCAGGCATTACGGCGCCGCCGCGCGACATAAGCCCCCAGGCCGGCAATGCCGATTCCGAGCATGACCAGCGACGCCGGCTCCGGCACCGACGAGATCTGAACGCCGAGGACCACGTCGTTGAGGTAGCCCGTCGGACTGTATTCGACTGAGAAGATCACATTGCCAAGCTGGATCGTGTCGTCGGTAAACGTCCCACTGAGGCCGCCGGAGGTCAGGATCACAAAAGTGTCGTTGGACGTTGGAATGAATCCATTCAGCAAGCTGACGTCGAGGACGCTCCCGGCGCTCAGCGTGGCCAGGCCGCTCACATTCAGGACGCTGAACTCAGTACCCGGCGTTGTTCCGCCGATCTGAATGTCCAGGACACCGCCCGCGCTTTGCGTGTAGTTTCCATTGATGGTGAGCGTACCGGGTCCGTCGCCTGGGTGAACCGTCCCGGCGTTGATCACGTTACCCTGGATCGTGCCGAATCCCTGGAGCAGACCGCCCTGGATGTTGACCGCCTGACCGTAAGCAACGGTGAGGGTGCTGTTCGAAGCCCAAAGGGTCGTGGTGCCGTGCGTCTGGACGTAGTCATTCGAACCAGTCATCTGGAAGAGGCTCGCTGATGGGCTGTGAAGTTCACCAATATTCACCGTGCCCGTGGTCGTGAATGCGCCATTGACCACGAGACTACTCCCGCTGCCGACCTGAAACGTCCCGCTGTTGGTGGTCGGTGCGTTTTGGATATAGAGCGTCCCGCCCGAGACGTTGGCGCTCACCGTCCCGCCGTTCTGGAACGAGCCCAGGTACTCGATACGCCCTTGTCCCTGGATCAGATTGTCGTGGTTGATCAGGGTCTCGTTGCCGCTGACGCCTTCGATTTCGGAGCCGGAGTTGTTGAGGTTGATCGTACCCCCGCCAGAGAGGTTGATCGTGCCGTTATTGGCAACAGTGCCTTGAACCAGGAGGCCGGAGCTTGCAGTGCTATTCCCGACATCAACCGTTCCCTTGTTGATCAGATCGCCGGTGAGGTAGGTGTCGTTGTTGTTGAGGAAGTAGGTCGAGCCCGAGGTGATGGTGACGCCGTTGAGCGTGTCGTTGAAAAGGGCTTGGATCATAGCGCCGCTGGCGGAGGAGAGGTTGCCGCCGTTGATCGTCGCGGCGTAGAGGGTCACGGCGGAGGAGGGTCCGGCGTAGATGGTCCCGCCCGCGTTGTTGACCGTCGAAGAGTTGATATAGAGCGTGCCGCCGCCGGTGGCCTCGAGGGTTCCGGTGTTGGTGACGTTGTTGATGCCGTTGATGTAGAGCGTCCCGCCCGAGACGTTGGAATTGACCGTGGCCTGGTTGTTGAACGAGCCGAGGAACGCGATGGAGCCCTGTCCCTGGATCAAATTGTCGTGGTTGATCAGGGTCTCGTTGCCGCTGACGCCTTCGATTTCGGAGCCGGAGTTGTTGAGGTTGATCGTACCCCCGCCAGAGAGGTTGATCGTGCCGTTATTGGCAACAGTGCCTTGAACCAGGAGGCCAGAGCTTGTAGTGCTATTCCCGACATCAACCGTTCCCTTGTTGATCAGATCGCCGGTGAGGTAAGTGTCGTTGTTGTTGAGGAAGTAGGTCGAGCCCGAGGTGATGGTGACGCCGTTGAGCGTGTCGTTGAAAAGGGCTTGGATCATCGCGCCGCTGGCGGAGGAGAGGTTGCCGCCGTTGATCGTCGCGGCGTAGAGGGTCACGGCGGAGGAGGGTCCGGCGTAGATGGTCCCGCCCGCGTTGTTGACCGTCGAGGAGTTGATATAGAGCGTGCCGCCGCCGGTGGCCTCGAGGGTTCCCGTGTTGGTGACGTTGTTGATGCCGTTGATGTAGAGCGTCCCGCCCGAGACGTTGGAATTGACCGTGGCCTGGTTGTTGAACGAGCCGAGGAACGCGATGGAGCCCTGTCCCTGGATCAAATTGTCGTAGTTGATCAGGGTCTCGTTGCCGCTGACGCCTTCGATTTCGGAGCCGGAGTTGTTGAGGTTGATCGTACCCCCGCCAGAGAGGTTGATCGTGCCGTTATTGGCAACAGTGCCTTGAACCAGGAGGCCGGAGCTTGTAGTGCTATTCCCGACATCAACCGTTCCCTTGTTGATCAGATCGCCGGTGAGGTAAGTGTCGTTGTTGTTGAGGAAGTAGGTCGAGCCCGAGGTGATGGTCACGCCGTTCAGCGTGTCGGTGAAAAGGCCTTGGATCACGCCACTGCCGGAGGAGGAGAGGTTGCCGCCGTTGATCGTCGCGCCGTAGAAGGTCACGGTGGAGGAGGCCCCGGCGTAGATGGTCCCGCCCGCGTTGTTGACCGTCGAGACGTTGATATAGAGCGTGCCGCTGCCGGTGGCCTCGAGGGACCCGGTGTTGGTGGTGGATACTTCGTTGATCGTGAGCTTCCCGGCGGAGACGTTGGCATTGACCGTGGCCTGATTGTTCAACGAGGCCAGGTACTGGATGGAGCCCTGTCCCTGGATCGTGTTTCCTTGGTTGACGAGGTTTTCGTTGCCGTAATAACCCTCAAGCATGGTATTCGAAGCGCCCAGACTGACCGTCCCAGCTCCCGTGAGGTTGAAGGTCGCGCCGCTGCCGATCAGGAAAATATCGGTATCGTTGCCAGCCTGGATCTGGCCGGAATTGGCGATGCTCGAACCGTAGATGTTGAGATTCTGAGTTCCCTGGATGAAGAGCGTGCTGTACTGGTCCAGCGACAGGTTGCGCACCGAGGCGCTCAGGTTGTCGAGCGTGACCACCGACGCAGTGGTGCTCGTGCCGGTGATTGTCACGTCCGTCGTGCTGCTGTTGGGCACGCCGCCAGGCGTCCAGTTGCCGGCGACGTTCCAGTTGCCGGTTCCGCCGTTCCAACTGGACTGCGCGCTCGCATTCTGGACCCCGAGCGCCAGAACAGCGATGGCGATCAGAGCTCCAACCGTTGTTCGCGGGAGCCGAGGGAAAACGAAGCGATTGGCCATTGCTCACTCCATGGGGTTGACTCTGACGATTCGGACTTCTTAACAGCTTCGACGACATTCCAGGAAGCGAAACGGCGGCGTGGCAGTGCCGCGCGGGACCATGGGACTACTTCTTCGCGGATTTCTCCAGTTCGTCGAGCCATCGCCTGGCTTCGTCACGTTCGAGAAAGAGCCCCGACGCGGCCAGTGCTTTCTTGAGAAGCGGGACGACCACGTCTTTCTTTCCTCGAGCAGCCTCGACGCGAGCCAGCGCCAGCACGTCGTCTGATTGGGACTGGCCATTCTGGAATACGGCCGACAGCAGTTTCTCAGCGTCGTCGAGCCGATTGAGCCGGAAGGAGACGGTTCCGAGCGTCGCGAGCGAATCGGGAGCCTTGGGGTTCTGGCGGACGCTCAACTCGGCCAGTTCGAGGGCCCGGCGGCGTTTGGTTTCATCGGTTTGCTCGACCAGGGCCAGGGCCAACTGGTTGCGAACCCAGGCATCGGCGGGCGCGTCGTGCGCCAGCCCGTCAAAGATCTGCTCAGCCTGGCCGAAGTCCTTTCGCTGCCGCGCTGCCAGGCCCATGAGCCGCTTGATCGCGGTCAACTTGGGATCGAGCTTGGCCGCCGACTCGGCATGGCTTGCCGCTTCTTCGCCGCGGCCCTGCTCGAGCAGCCATGCGGCCGATCCCATCTGGACCGCAACAGACTCAGGAGCCGTTTTGCTCGCGTAGTTGATCCACTCTTCGGCCTTCTTAAGGTCGCCGCTTCGCGTGAAGAGCCACGCCATGGTGATCGCCGGCGGCTCGAGGGCGGCGTCGGCCTTGGCTGAGAGCTCGAGCTGTTCGTAGGCCGCTTTGTGCTCTGCGAGTTGAAAGAGCGCCTTGCCCAGCCGCTGGTGGGCGGCTGCGTTAGCCGGCTCGAGTTTCAGCCAATCGCCCAGGGCCGCCCGCGCGGCGTTCCAGTCGCCTCGGCTCTCCGCAACGACCGCGTTACCTTGAAGGACGAAACGGTCGAAGCGATTCCGCTGTTCGGCGGTCCATCGTTTCCCTGCCGCGAGGGTTTTGGCCTTTTCAAAGTGCACAGCGGCATCGGTCAGCCGGCGTTCGGCCAGGGCGAGATTGCCGAAAAGGATGAAGATCTCCGGATGTTCCGGATCTTCACCGATCGCCGACTCGAGCGCGGGCCGGATCAGCGGGCCTTGGTTGGAGAGGAATGCGAGCTTCGCGAAGAGCGCATGGTGCGGAGGCAGCTCAGGATGGGCCATCCGGGCCTGGGCAAGCTGCTTGAGGCATGCGTCGAAGTCGCGTTTCTCGAAGTTCTTGATCGCATCCTTGATTTCGAGGAAGCTTCTGGTCGCTGGGTCGAGCTCGGCGGCTGGGCCCGGCCCCGAGTTGCTGATCGTTACCGATCCCGCCCGCACCGAACTGGCTGAAGCCAGGACGATCGCGATCGCGACCAGGAACGGACGGAGGACGGAAGCCGGAAAATGATGTGTTGAACAGTTGTTTGTCATCGACCCCTCGTCTTGCGTGGTCTGATGCTACAAAGATGGAGTCGCGATCGAAGACGAACCGCGATCGCTACGGATGCACACGGCCACAGACAGCGTGACTCAGCTCACGCGAACACTCCGGCCCGCGCACGGTTGTTTTCTCTGGAAGTGGATAGGCATTTCAGTGATGGTTCTTGCACGGAGATGGAAACAAAGTCGGAACTTCTTGAAGACCGAGGGTGTTGCCCAATCGCCACGCAGCCGAACCGGGTCAGACGTAATGATTGCATCAGGAATGGGTTATGATCGCGTTTTCGCTGCCGGCGGGGCGGTTTGGGTGAGGTTCAACCGATATTCTGTTTTCCGGTCCGGCTTGCCGCTCCTTGATTGGATTCTTATGTTATGAAAGAATGAGCCACGACGGAGTGGAGGCATTCTTACGTGAGTGGAGACATTTCCAGCACCCAGACGCGACCGAGTCTCCTCGTGCGGATTCGCGATGCCCAGGACGCTGAAGCCTGGCAGACGTTTGTGACCATTTATGCGCCACTGGTTTACCAGTACGCGATTCGCCATGGATCGCAGGATGCCGATGCAGCCGATTTGACCCAGGATGTGATGGTGGACGTTGCGCGGGCGATTCGGTCGTTCGAGTATCGGCCGGAACGAGGCCGATTCCGCCACTGGCTCTTGACCGTGACTCGCCACCTCCTGGTGCGATTCAATGAACGAATCGCCCGGCGGCCGGAACGGGCCTGCGACATCGAAGTGCTGGGAGCGCTCAAGGATGATCGGGCCGACGTCGACTGGGACGATGCGTTCAACGCCCGGGTCTTACGGGTGGCGATGCAACGGATCCAGCCTTCGTTCGAGCCGTTCACCTGGCGAGCGTTCGAGTGCGTCTGGGTCGAACACCGGTCGGCGGCCGAGGCGGCCGAGGAGCTGTCATTGCGGATTGAGCAGATCTACATCGCCAAGTCGCGCGTCTTGAAGCGGTTGTCCGAAGAAGTGCACGAGATCGTCGAAGAATTCTCCTGGCTGGACTCATTCGAATCACACTGAGAGAGGATGTGCAGGCTGCCGAGCGCGACCGGCGCATGCGCCTGCCCGCTTCACTCGCTCGCTCGGTGCCGGAGCCACCCTTTCCCGCGGTTGACCACCATGACGAATTGCCTCGCGGAAGAGACGTTGCAAAGCTGGCTGGCCGGTTTGCTCGAGCCGGCCGAAGCCGACACCGTCTGCGCCCACGTCCACGACTGTGCACGCTGCCAGTCGCTGCTCGACGAGCAGACCGAGTACTCCGGTCTCCGCCGCTGGCTCGAGCGTGGTCCGGAGAACGGCGCCGCCGATCTCGATGCTGCGGCGCTGGCCGGCCTGATCGATCGGATTCAGCTCGCACTGCCGGCAACGCAAGCCGGGCCTGGTCTTCTACCTTCGAGTGGCTCGTCTACCGTCGCACCTTCCGCCGTTTCCATCAGCGACATCAACCAGATCGCGACGTTTCGCCTGCTCAATGAGCTGGGCCGCGGCGGCATGGGAATCGTCTATCGCGCCTGGGACGAATCTCTGCAGAGGCTGGTCGCGCTCAAGGTGCTCAAGCCCGGGCAAACCGACGAGACCGACCGGCTCCGGCTGGTTCGAGAAGCGCGGGTCACGGCCCAGTTCCGACACGAGCACGCTGTGATGATCCACGCGGTCGCCTGCCCGGACGATGGTCTGCCGTACCTGGTGATGGAGTATGTCCTGGGCCCTACCCTGGCTCAATTGATCGAAACGCCGGAGCGTCCCGAGCCCAGGGCGATAGCCACCTGGGTCGCCGAGGTCGCCGATGCGCTCGATGCGGCCCATGCTGTGGGGCTCGTCCATCGCGACGTCAAACCCAGCAACATCCTGATCGAGAAGGCGACCGGCCGGGCAAAGATAACCGACTTCGGCCTGGCACGCACCGAAACGGGGCCGAGCAGCCTGACTCGTGAAGGCTTCCTGGCCGGCACACCGACCTACATGAGCCCCGAGCAGGCGCGTGGTTCAGCCGGCATCGACGCCCGCACCGACGTCTACAGCTCAGGCGCGACGTTGTATCAGGCCCTGACCGGTGAGATTCCGTTCCGCGGAGCGCCGCACCTGGTGCTGCGCCAGGTGATCGAGGAAGATCCGTTGCCGCCGCGACGGCTCAGCGATCGGGTGCCGCGCGATCTCGAGACGATCTGTCTCAAGGCGATGGCGAAGGAGCCCGCCCGCCGCTATCCGTCGGCGGCTGCCCTCGCCAGCGACTTGAGGCACTGGCTCAATGGCGAGCCGATCCAGGCCCGGCCCGTGGGCGTATTCGAGCGCGGTTATCGCTGGGTGCGCCGCAACCCGCGAGTGGCCGGGCTCGCCGCGGCCTTGGGGATCGTTTTCACGGCTGGATTTCTCGGTGTCGTCTGGCAATGGCGACGTGCCGAGCGCAATCTCAAGGAATCTCAGGTGAACTTCGAGCGTGCCCGCCGGGCCGTCGATCAGTTCTATACGCGATTCTACGAGCAAGGCATTCTGGCCGTCCCCGGGCTCGAGAAAGTCCGCCGCGACGTGCTCGGCGAGATGATTCAGTATTACAAGGACTTCCTCGACCAGCATCGCAATGACCCGGCTCTGCGGCTCGAGCTCGCCGAGACCTGCCTGCGGCTGGGAGACCTGACCAAAGACCAGGGAAACAAGAAAGACGCGCTCGACGTGCTCAGGCAAGCCGTGCAATACTTCGAGCAGTTGCCCTCAGGTGCCGGCAATGACCGCCGAGTTCAGTTTGGGCTGCATCGAAGTCTCCAGTTCATGGCACTCATGGAGTCCGACCTGGGCGACGTCGAATCGGCCCGGCGTGACTACCAGCGCGGGTTTCGGGTCCTCGAGAAGATGGTCCAGAACGAACCCGGCAACTTCAAGCTCAAGCACGAGCTGGCCGTCTCATTAGGCAATTTCGCCAACCTTTGCTTGGTTGCGAAGGACAAGACCGAGGCGCGTCGAGCCTACCTCCAGGCGATGGAGATTCAGAGGGAGCTGGTCCAGCAACATCCGGCTGACGTCGGGTTCAAGAACGACCTGGCGCTCACTTACCACAATTTCGCCTTCCTGGCGGACACGGGCGAGGAGAGGCGAGCATTCCTGGAACAGGCACTCGCACTCCGGAAACAGCTTGTCGAGGCCATGCCGGCCAATCCCGTATTCCGGCGCCACCTGGCGCGGACGTACCATATCCTGGGTCACGATCAGCTCTGGTTGGGGCAGAGCCAGGAGCGCTCGGGTTTTCCTGCAGGAGAGTCGGGCTCTCCTCCACCAAGTCGTGATCGAGCAGCCGAACGTCACGACGTATCAGGAAAATCTTGCCGACGCGTGTGAGTTGCTCGGCTACGCGCTCTCCAAGCTCAGCCTGCGCCGAGAGGCGCACGAGGCTTTCAAGGAGGCGCAAACGATGTATCAGAAACTCGCTCAATCAAACTCCGAGAACGCCCGGTACAAAGCGTCGTTGCTCGAGATCGGGACCATGCTGGCCGAGTCCGAGAAGGCCTCGAAAACCAACTCACCCTGACAGCCAATTGAAGGGCCACCACCATGACTTCTCGTCCCACTCGTCGTCGTTTCCTCGAAATGTCCGGCGCTGCGGCCGGCATGGCCGGCGTTCCGGCGGCGGCCGCAGGCCAAACCGTCTTGGCTCCCCCGCGCCCCAGGATCGCCGCGCTTGCGAGCACCTATTACTACCTGTCGCACGCCTATCACATCGTGGGACGGTTCCTCGACGGATTCGTGGTTCATGACGGCCACGGCCTGCACAAGCCCCCATTCGAGATTGCCAGCCTGTTCATCGAGCAGGTCTCGCCCGCGACCGATCTGGGCCGTGCTCACGGTGCAGAGAAAGACGTCAGGCTGTGCCGCACGATCGCTGACGCCCTCACCCTGGGCACCGGCAAGCTCGCCGTCGACGCGGTGCTGCTGATCGCCGAGCATGGCGAGTACCCCTACAACGAGAAGCTCCAGAAGCTCTATCCGCGCGGAAAGTTTTTTCGGGAGGTCCTCGAAGTGATCCGCGCAACGGGCTCGGCCGTGCCCGTGTTTATCGACAAGCACCTGTCGTACAGCCGGGCTGAGGCGAGCGAGATGGTCGGCCAGGCGAAGGCCCTGCAAATTCCGCTCATGGCTGGCTCGAGCTTACCGCTAACCTGGCGGTTCCCTGCGCTTGAAATCCCACTCGACCGAGACTTCAAGGACGTTCTGGTGGCCTCGCGCGGCGACCTGGAAATCTACGGTTTCCACGCACTCGAGACGCTTCAATGCATGGTCGAGCGGCGCAGGCGAAACGGCAAGCCGCAGGGCGTTTCCGCTGTCACTTGCCTGGACGGTGATGCCGTATGGAAAGCCGGTGATCAGGGAGTGTGGTCCTGGAATCTGCTCGAAGCCGCCCTGGGCCGCAGCCACAGCCGCAACGTCGGCGATATCAAGCAGAACACTCGCGATTACATGCCCCCCAAATCGCCCGGACGCGACGAACAAACCAAGTTCCGGCACCCCGTCGCCTTCATCGTCGAATATGTCGACGGCCTGCGCGCGACGGTCTTGATCTTGAACGGTCACGTCGACGATACGACGTTCGCGGCCAGGATCAACGATTCGACTGGCGGCGAGACGACCGTCTCGACCTTGACCTATCTGCCCGCGCCGCCCGGCGCATGCTTCTTCGACCCGCTGGTACTGCGGATCGAGGACTTCTTCCGGACACGAAAGCCCCCCTACCCCGTCGAGCGAACGCTGCTCACCGGCGGCATTCTTGACGTCGCGCTCGAAAGCCGCGTCCGCGATCACCGCCGGATCGAGACACCGGAACTCGCGACGATCGACTATCAGCCGCCCGTAGATTCAGGATACATCCGAACTCCGCTAACCAATCCCGAGCCCAATCGCTTGTAGGTCAGGCTTTAGCCTGATGTGAACTTGGAGTCCCCAACCGTTGCGAAAAGTCACGGGTTATCCACTCTGGATTGGCCATGCCGGCGATGTCCGCGATCCGGCCAACCTGCTCGAGGCCGGAATCTCGGCCGTCGTCTGCGTGGTTGAAACCGAGCCGCCGCCAGCTCTGCCGCGCGAGCTCGTCTATTGCCGCTTCCCCTTGACTGACGGCACCGGCAATCCCGCGTGGCTTCTCCGCGTGGCCGTCCAAACAGTGGCGTGCCTGCTGCGCTCGAGGACACCGACGCTGGTCCATTGCAGCGCCGGAATTAGCCGTTCTCCCGCGGTCGCCGGCGCGGCGCTTTCGATCACGCGCGGCTGCTCGTTCGCCGAGGGCCTGATCGCCGTGACGGAATCCGGCCCGAGCGACGTCTCACCTGGGCTTTGGGCTGAGATCCAGAAAGCCCTGCCATGAACCAACGCCACATCGCTCCGGGTTCGTAGCGAGAAATCGAGCCCTGTCGCAAGCCAGATGCCCGACAGCCTTCTTCTCAGTCCAGCCGCGCCACCCCGTTTCCCGGCTTCGGAAATCGAACGAACACCTCCGGGTCGTGGCTCGGGATGATGAGCCGGGGGCTCGATGCGAGCTGCTTCATCCGGTCCTGCGCCGCCAGGTTCGACTTGGCGTCGAGGGTCTGGGCGATCGGAACGTGCTTGTCGAGGTTTTCGTACAGATAAAGGTTGTCCGACGCGATCACCATCACGCCGGCCTTCGTATTCACGCCGGCATATTGCGACTCGAAGGTGTGCTTGCCGCCGGTATAAACGGTCACTCCCGGGATGATCTCACTGCGCGTCGCCGTCGACCAGATGGACTCGGCCCTGCTCCTTGAGCTTGATCAGTGCCTGGTAATGGCCCGGCAGGGTGCCGTCGTCATTGGCGGCTGTCTTCCTGTCCGCGCCGGCGGAATGGTCGTACTCGTTCTTCTGGATCCAGATCTGCGCCTTTGGAAACAGGTCGACGCCGTCGGCATGGTCCCAGTGCATGTGCGTGATGATGATGTCGGTCACTTGATCGGCTCTGATTAAGAGGCGATCGAGTGCTTTGTCGGGGCGAGTGTAGTCAGCGACGTCCTTCCGGTTCGCATGTTCGGGCCGATAAAAGCCCGCGTCGATCAAGATCGTTTTACCCTCCGGACCCTTGAGCACCCAGAAGGTCATCGCAAGATCAAGCTTGCGCCCGCGGTCCGCCCCCTTGACAAGCGAAGCGACCGGATAGCCGACCAGCCTGGCAAACCGGACCGCGTAAACCTCATACACCGGCGGCTCGTTCGCGCGCAACGTCTGCCCGCGTGCACCGCTGAGCTCCATCAGGATGCCTAGAACAACCCAGGTGCGAAGGCGCCGCATGGTGAGCATCCATGGAGAGAGAAGACAGGAGCCGAAGTTGCCGAGCATGAATTTTGCGATCTGGCAGGCTATTATGCCGTCTTGAGCCATGCGTCGCCAGTTCTATCGGAAACGTCCAACCCCATGAAAATCACGCGAATCGATTTGCACGTGCTGCTCATTCCCGATTATGACGTTACAGCCTGTTCGTCGGCGCAAGATGACCTGGTCGTCGAGGTGCACACGGACGAAGGAATTGTCGGCATCGGGGAAACGGACACGAATCCGTGGATTGCGCGGGAGTGCATCCGCGCACCGGCACGCACTGCATGAGCCGGGGTTTGCAGGAGATGCTGATCGGCGCAGACCCGATGCAACCAGAGCTCTTGTGGGAGAGAATGTACGAGGGATCCAAGATGACCGGCCGGCGCGGCGCTGATCTGTCGCAATGGGCGCGATCGACATGGCCCTCTGGGATATCAGAGGCAAGGCCTTGGGGCTTCCGGTGTGCGCATTGCTCTCTTCTACGGGTCAGCAGAACGATGTCACCCCGTACGCGTCGCTTCTACCCACGGGAAGGACGCTCGAGGAATACGCCGGGTCGCTCGTCGATAAAGCGATGGCGGCAAAAGCGCTCGGCTATCGTGCCGCCAAGCTCGAGGTCTGCTTGAACGGACCTTACAGTCATCACGGGCTAGCGGAGAGCGACGATGCGGTCGTGGGGCTCGTCAAGGAGTGCCGTCGCGCGGTCGGGTCCGATCTTGTGCTGATGGTCGACGTCGCGTACGCCTGGCCTGACGCGCTCTGGGCGCTCGGCGTCCTCGAGCGGCTCGCTCGATTCGACCTTTTTTTCGTCGAAACGCCGATCGATATCGATGATCTGAATGGCTATGCACACCTTCATCAGCGTTCACCGGTGCGCATTGCCGCGGGCGAGTGGCAGAACACCCGCTTTGAGTTCCTCGACCTGGCCGACCGTGGAGAGATCGACGTGCTCCAGCCGGACGTAGGCCGCGTCGGCGGTTTCACCGAAGCGATGAGGGTCTGCCGAATTGCCGCCGACCGCAAACGCTTGATCGTCCCCCACTGCTGGAAAAGCGGGATCGGAATCGCGGCCAGCGCGCATCTCGCCGCAGCGTGCGAGTGCTGCCCGTACATCGAGTTCCTGCCCATCGAGCTTGCAGAGTCCCCACTACGCCGCGAGCTGCTGATCGAGGAACTGCCGGTTGTCGACGGCCTGATCTTACTCCCTGATTCTCCCGGGCTCGGGATCGAACTCAACCGGGAGACGCTCGACAAGTTCCGGGTACGTCCCGACCGCGGCGACGAATGACCACACAGCCAGCCCGGGCGCGAAAAGCTTGGGCCGCGCCATCGCTGATTGTGGTTCGCGATACGTCATGGGATAATTCTCGTGCAGCTCCCGCATGGCGACCCTCAGAAAAAACCCGCGTGGGAGCCAGTATCCTTGAGTGTCTCGCCAGTCGCCATGCCTTACCAGCGGTCGTCGGCGAGCGCGCTCCTGTCAAAAATCTGTGGAGACCGAGAGAATGGCGGCGGACAACCCGGTTGGCGCGATCGAACACATCCGCAAGCTGTTTGCGGAGCGCGGCGATTCCGCGTATGGGGGCGAGGCAGTCTCTCAGCGTGAACACGCGCTGCAGGCCGCCCATTTCGCGCGCGAGAGCGGCGCGACGGCCGCTCTTATCACGGCTGCGCTCCTGCACGATGTGGGGCACTTGTTGCACCATCTACCCGACGATGCGCCCGACGAGGGAGTGGACGACCTGCACGAAGAACTCGCCGGCCGTTGGTTGGGTCGCTGGTTCGGGGCCGAGGTTATTGAGCCCGCCCGCATGCACGTCGAGGCCAAGAGGTACCTCTGCGCCGTCGAGCCGGCCTACCAGGGACAGCTCAGCCCCGCCTCTCTGGTCAGCTTGGCGCTTCAGGGCGGCCCGATGACGGACGCGGAAGTCGAGGCCTTCCGAAGATCTCCCCACGCGGTTGGGGCCGTCGCCCTCAGGCGCTGGGACGACGCGGCCAAGGATCCAACGCTGTGCGTCGCAGGGCTTGACGATTACATCCCCACCATCGAGGAAGCGCTGGCGAGTGCCGCTCCCGCCGCGCGATTCACGCGATGAACGACCCGTCGACCGCTGGACCTGCCCGCCCGATCGAGGAAATCGGCGTCGTCGGCGCCGGAATCGTCGGGCTCGCGCACGCATGGTCGGCGGCACGCCGCGGTCACCGCGTGACGGTCTTCGAGCGCGGCGCCGCCGCATCCGGTGCGTCGATCCGCAACTTCGGGATGGTCTGGCCGATCGGTCAGCGTGCGGGCGTTGCACATGAGCTCGCCCTGCGCACCCGCCAGGCGTGGCTGGAGCTGGCTCGCGACGCCGGACTCTTTGTAAACGCTTGCGGCTCGATCCACCTGGCCCACCGCGACGACGAATGGGCCGTGCTCGAAGAATTTGCGAGCGCAGCGCCGGGCCTGGGCTACAGGTGTGAGCTTCTCACGCGTGGGGAAGTGCTGCACCGCACCGGGGCCGCCAACCCGGAGGGCTTGCTCGGCGGGTTGTTCAGCCCGACGGAGCTTGCCATCAACCCCCGCACGGCGGTGCGCGACCTGCCCGGATGGCTCACTCGCCGCCTGGACGTTCGCTTCGAGTTCGGAACGACGATCATACACGTCGAGCCCGGCCGGGTGCGCAACTCGGACGGCCGCACGTGGGCGTTCGACCGCACGGTCGTGTGCGGCGGCGCCGATTTCGAAACGCTCTTCCCGGAGTTGTTCCGCACTGCCCGCCTTTCGCGCTGCAAACTCCAGATGCTCAAGACGGTGTCGCAGCCACAAGGATTTTCGATCGGCCCCCACCTGGCGAGCGGACTGACGCTGCGGCATTATGCTAACTTCGCCGTCACGACGAGTCTGGACTCTCTGAAAAAGCGGATCGCTGCCGAGACGCCGGAGCTCGACCGCTTCGGCATCCACGTGATGGCGTCGCAGAACGACGCGGGTGAAGTGATCCTGGGCGATTCGCACGAATATGGCTCGGACATCGATCCTTTCGACAAGGCGGGAATCGACAACCTGATCTTACGAGAGCTCGGCCGAGTCATCCGTCTGCCGAGCTGGGAAATCACCGAGCGCTGGCATGGCATCTACGCCAAGAACGGCACGCGACCGCTCTTCGAAGCCGAGCCTCTGCCGCGAGTCCATGTGCAAACAGGAACCGGCGGGGCGGGCATGACGATGTCGTTTGGCCTGGCCGAAAGATTCTGGGAGACTCTGCCATGAGCAACGCACGTCCGCGCATCCGCGCGATCCTTTTCGACTGGGCGGGCACGACCGTCGACCACGGCAGTCGGGCACCGGTCGAGGTCTTCGTCGAGGTCTTTCGCCGTGCGGGTGTCGAAATCTCGGCGGATGAAGCGCGCGGCCCCATGGGCAGGGCAAAGCGCGACCACATCGAGCAGCTTCTCGCGCAGCCGCGAGTCGCCGCGGCCTGGCGCACGAGGCACGGCCAGCCCGCCGGCACGTCGGATATCGACCGGCTCTATGACGATTTCCTGCCGCTGCAACGCCTAGTCCTCGAACGACACGCTGGCGTGATCGCGGGAGTGCCCGAGGTCGTCGCGGAATGCAGAAGACGAGGCATGAAGATCGGAGCCACGACTGGGTACACAAGGGCACTGATGGAAGTGGCCGCACCCCTCGCCCGCGCCGGTGGCTACCACCCGGATGTGATCGTCTGTGCCGACGATGTTAAGAACGGCCGTCCCGCGCCCTGGATGGTCTTCCGCGCTGCGGAACGGCTCGACGTGTACCCGATGTCGGAGGTCCTCGTCGTTGACGACACGCCCGTCGGTATCGAGGCTGGGCTGAACGCCGGTGCGTGGACAGTCGCCGTCACCAGGACTGGAAACTCCCTGGGACTCTCGCTCGAGGAAGCTTGCGCGAACCGATCGCGCCGTGCTGGCGGCCCGCCTGGAATCCGCTGCGGTGGGTTTTCGGCGAGCCGGCGCGCACGCCGTCATCGAGAGCGTCGCGGATTTGTTGCCTGTATTGGACAACCCTGAATTCCCGGCTATCATCGTCGGGCCGCGGGAAACGACTCCCTGATCACGAATCGTCGCAACCAGGTTCAAGGACCACCACCATGTCCCAACACAAGGCAACGATCCACTGGCGGCGAGAAACGCCCGACTTCCAGTACGAAACGTACAACCGCGACCACATCTGGGATTTCGATGCGGGAATCAAGATCCGCGCGTCTGCAGCCCCTGCCTATCTCGGCAGTGCGGCTTGCGTCGATCCGGAGGAGGCATTCGTGGCCAGCCTCTCGAGCTGTCACATGCTGACATTTCTGGCGATCGCTGCCCGGAAAAAGTTAACTGTCGACGACTACCAAGACGAAGCCGTCGGCTTGCTCGAAAAGAATGCCGAGGGCCGGCTCGCCATCACGAAGGTGACCTTGCAGCCGAAGGTCACGTTCGGAGGCGAGAAAACTCCGTCGGCGGAAGAGATCGCCCAGATCCATGAGACAGCTCATCACGCGTGCTTCATCGCCAGCTCGGTCAAGACGGACGTGACCTTTGAGCCCAGATAGCAAGCGCTGCCTCCGGTGCGCTTCCTCCGTGCCTGGCTAATCCGAGTCTTCGAACCGGATGGGCTCGAGCCCAAGCGCGCGCTCAACCTCCTCGGCGGTTACAGTCAGGCGGCCGAGGGCTCGCGCATAGAGGGTGAGCAGGCGGTCGCTGGACTCTTCGGCGAGCGCGAGCAAACCGCCGATGTCGGATTGCCGCGCCGCCACTTCGGTGCAGGATGCAATCTCGTCCGTCAGCTCTCGAAACTCGTCGCCCGCAATGTCGCGAGCCCTTTCCGCGGCTCTGACCGTCGCCGCGGGCAAGCCCCAAGATTCGGCGTTCACCGGCCCATCACACTTCAGCATGATCCATGCCACCTCGGCCTTGAGCAGCCGCGCAGTGGATACCGCCCGCGCTTCCCCGCCGACTCTTCCTTCACTCGAAACTTCGAGCGGCCCGTCGGGCATTCGACGGAGATCGGCATGAGCAGACGCTCCACCGCGCCAGGGGCTTGTCAGCACTGACCCTTCCGCCAGGGCTACACTCCCGGCCGCGCGCGAGCAACAGGCTGTCTCATTGATTTGAGCCCGCTGCGAGAAAAGCGCCAATCGTATCGGTATACAAAAAATTGAAAAATTCAAAAAATTTAGAACTTCATGCGCTTGATTGATCGGCTCATGCGAAGTAGACTTATCCTATTACAACTGTCCCCCGCATCCGCACGGACATTTCTAGCGGCATTTTCCGCAGAGAGCCGGTTGCTCCGATGAAGAACGCCTCGTCGAAGGCCGTTGCGCCCGTCAAGAAACAACCCCGGACACTTCAAGGCTTTCTTGACAAGTGGTTCCTGCCGGTCCTGTTCGTGGGAATCGGCAGCGTGATCGTCTGGGCTCTCTGGCGGCGATAATGCGACCCCTAGCTGCTGGGCCGGAAGCCGCCAACTCGGTCAGGGTTTCACCCTGACGCCAATCAAGCTTCACGACCGGGACCCCGCGGGTATGATCGTCGGGAGCGACGACCCACGACGAACACGGCCACTCTTATGATGGTCGGTCCGAGACTCCTTCGCGGGGAGGATCACGATGACCGCCACCCGGAAAACCGTTGCGGCAGCCGCGGTCGTTATGCTCGCGCTTGGCGCTGCGAGGTCAACGGCTCCGTTCGAGCATGCGCTCCACGCCGGCTCGGCGATCGCGAGCGAACGCGAGCTTCAAGTATCGGTCAACCTGTGCGCCGATCTCATTTCCGGCTGGCGACTCAATTCGGGCGAAAGCCTGTTCTCGGCGCTGGGTGGCTTCCGGCTCGTCATGCAAAACGACGGCAACCTGGTGCTCTACGCCATCGACGACATGAAGCTTCCCGCTGACATCTTGCACGTGTTTGCCTGCACGCCCGACGTCATGAAGCTCTACGCCAAGCCCATCTGGTCGACGGGTACCCATCTGCCCAAGGAAGGGAAAGACCGGGGGTCGTTCTGCGAGATGAGCGAGGACGGTAACTTCCTGGTTTACGATCAAGCCGGGCGTCCCGTTTTCGAGACCGGCACCAGAGGTCATCCCGGCTCTCTGTTGAGACTTCAGACCGACGGCAATCTGGTCGTCTATACCCATGACATGAAGCCGGCCTGGTCAACGAACACCGCCGCCAGGCCGGTGATTCGCGCAGCGGTGACCCCGGCGCAAGCCGCTCCAGCCCGGGTCATGCGGCCCGACAGGGGAATGCCCGCGCCTTCTCAAGAGACCTGAGGCCCGGGTGGCGGCTGAACCCCGGTGACAGTCTGTTCTCGCCGCTGGCCGGCTTCAGGCTGGTCTTCCAGCACGATGGAAACCTCGCTCTCTACGTCATCGACGACACGAGGATTCCGGGCGATGCCGCAGAGATCGTGTTGCATTCGCTGGATATGATGGAGATCTATCACGACGCCATCTGGTCGACGAACACCCACGCTGCCGGCCCCAGCGCGGGCGTGGCCGCTTATTGCCGCAATGAAAGACGACGGCAACTTCGTCGTTTACGACGAAGACGACAAGGTCTGCTTTCAAACCGGTACGAAGGGAAATCCGGGCACGTTCTTGAGATGTCAAGACGACGGCAATCTTGTCATCTACACCCGTCAAAACAAGGCAATCTGGCAGTCGAAAACCTATGCGAGGGTCGACGACATTCCGGTGGCGAAGTGAATGACTTCACCGCCCGTTCTCGAGCGGCACATTCCAGTAGGCGTCGGACAGGAATCGCGACCAGCTTGCGATCCGGATCCCGGCCGCGTCATAGAGTGGTTTCCAGGAGGGCCGCACCGGCACTCGACGCAGCTTCATCCCGGCCTGGTCCGGAGTTCGATTCGCTTTCTTGGCGTTGCAGGGCACGCAGGCCAGCGCACAGTTCTCCCAGGTGGTCTGCCCACCCTGGGCTCGAGGAATCACGTGGTCGATCGTCAGCTCTTCGGTGCCGGGCTGGCAGCCGCAGTACTGACACGTCGAGTGATCTCGCTTGAACAGGTTCCGACGGCTAAACGTGACAGTCTGGTGTCGGGCTCGATCGTGACGAGTGAGCGCCAGCACCTCCGGCACTCGAAGGTGAAATCGCACCGTCCTGATGAAGGGCTCGCCTTCGCGCGGCGCGAGCTTCGCCCAGTCGGACCAGGTGTAGAGCTGGAAATCGTCGGGGTCGATGACGTAGGCCGCGTCATTCCAGACCATCACGAGCGCCCGCGCCACCGGAGCCACATGAACCGGCTGCCAGTGGCGATTCAAGACGAGAGTCGGCCGTTGCAGGACACTACCTCTCATGGGTCGCAACCTCTCAGCTCAGTTCTTGGTCGAAAGAGAAATCCAGCATTTCTCCCTGGCTGCGTGCGTGATCCCTGGTCTTGAACATCTTAACCAACGGGAAAGGAATGGTGCCAGAGCGTCTTGCAGTTGATACCCTCATGTTTGCAAGAACTTCATGAACCGCTCGACGGAGGGAATAAGACTGATGCGGGCTGAAATCATCTCCATCGGCAGCGAGCTGGTGTGCGGTCAATCGCTCGATACAAACAGCCAGTGGCTCAGTCGCGAGCTTTCCGATCTGGGAATCTCGGTCGGTTTGCACACCGCGCTGGGCGACGTGCTGGCAGACCATGTGGCCGTCTTCCGGGCCGCCACCGAGCGATCCGATCTCGTTGTCGTCACGGGAGGGCTGGGCCCAACTCAGGATGACTTGACCCGCGAGGCCCTCGCCGGTTGCGCCGGCGTTCCTCTGGTCGAGAATGCCGAGTCGCTGGCCGCGATCGCCGCGATGTTCGCCCGCCGCAACCGGGTCATGACGGAGCGAAACCGCACTCAGGCATTCTTTCCCCAAGGGGCCGTTCCGCTTCCCAACCCGGTCGGCACGGCTCCCGGCGTCTGGATGAAAATCGGCGGTGCCTCGTTCGCCTGTCTTCCCGGTGTTCCATCAGAGATGAAGCTCATGTTCCGCGAGCAGGTGGTGCCCAGGCTGCGTGCGGATGGCTTCATCAAGAACATCATCGTGCATCGCAAGATCAATCTCTTCGGCAAGGGAGAGTCCGACATCGAATCGCAGGCGCTGGACCTGACGGTCCGGGGCCGTGAGCCGGAGGTCGGTATCACCGCTCATGAGGCTACCATCAGCTTTCGTATCACCGTGGCCGCGTCGACCGAGGAAGAAGCCGCGAAGCTGATCGAACCCACCGCCCGGCTGATCTACGAGCGATTTGGAACGCTCATTGTCGGTGAAGGCTCGACCGACGTCCCCGAGGCCCTCTTCGCCGAACTTGAGCGCACCGGGGCGACCCTCGCCACGGCCGAGTCGTGCACCGGCGGTTTGATCGCCCACATGATCACCGCCGTGCCGGGCGTCAGCCCGTACTACCCGGGAGGCGTCGTGACCTACGCCAACGAGGCCAAAACCGATCTGATCGGAGTTCCGCCAGCTCTGATCGAACAGCACGGCGCCGTCAGCCCCGAAGTCGCCGCGGCGATGGCTGAGGGCGTTCGCACGCGCTTGAACGCCAGCATCGGCCTTTCGACCACGGGTGTTGCCGGCCCATCGGGCGGCACGCCGGAAAAGCCGATCGGCCTGGTTTATCTCGGCCTCTCGACGCCCAAAGGAACACAGACCCGCCGGATTGATATCGGGTCAGACCAACCGCGGGCCATCATTCAGCACCGCGCCTCCAAGGCCGCCATCAACTGGGCGAGGCTGGCGCTCTTACGAGAGTGGTGAGTCGTCTCAGCCCCCTGTCTTCCCCCATATCTTCGCCGCCTGCGAATGATGCTCTCTTATCCAGATCGTCGCTTCGTCCAGTCGTCGCTCCCGCTCACTCGCCGGGCCGTCACGCGCCGCCAGTAGCATCGTGGCAAGCTTTCCGCTAGAGTCCGGTGCGTGCGCGGCTGCGGCGAGCTTTGCCCCCGCTTCGCTCTTCACGCCCGGCAGGACTGCCAGCGCGTAGTTCGCCCAGATCCGGATCATCGGATCAGAATGCTTTGCCAGCTTGTCCAGTGCCGACTCGGGAATCGCATAGCCCCGGCCCGCACCGTAAGCCAGCCGCCGCGCCAGCACCAGGCGCAGCCAGTCGGGCCAGTCCGGGCTCATGGCCACGCCCAGCGCGTAGCGCGCGGGTCGCGCGCCACCGCTTCCGTCGAGACCGCCTCGGCCAGCACGTACCGCGCACGATCGGGCAGGTCGCGCCTCAGGCAGATCTCCATCAACTGGTGGTCGGTGACTCGCTTGTCGCGGCTGAGCGTCATCGCCGATTCGATGCGCACCGCGTCCGATCGCGTCTGGTCGTGCAGGGCGTAGACCTGGGCCCAGACGTCGCGGAGCTGCCAGACGCGATAGCCGAACCACGTAATGAAAACGACGAGCACGGCGAGCCCGCCGGCGCCCAAATAGAACAGACCACCGTACTTGTCGCGCTGGGTGCGCGGCGGAGCAGGCACCGAGTGCAGGATGGGAAGCTCGGGAAAGCCGTTTCGACCGTTTGCCAGACCGCTCACCGGTCACTCCTGCGGCTCTCCGCGGTCGTTCAGAACGAATTCACGAGCTGGAGCTCGTGGCGGACCATCTTCCGGGCGAGAGACCGTGCATGATAATGCATCGTCATGTGGAACAAATAAAAGAGCACGAACCCCGGGCGGCGGTGCACCTTCAAGAACCGCCAGAGCCGCGCTCGGTAATCGCTGCGCAGCTCTGCGTCACGGACTTGAGTCATCAGTCGGAGGAAAAGTCCGATCCCCTTGACGATGAACCCCAGCTCCTTCGCGATGAACCGCGGGGCGTACCACCGCCTCTTCTTCTTGATGCCGATCTCGAAGTCCGGCTTGAGGAACAAGGCCTCGGTGCGCTCGAAGTAGGCGCCGGTATCGTAGAGCTCGTTGAGCACGCGCAGATACCCGGCGCGTAGATCTTCACGGGTCATCTGCAGGGGAACAACATTCGTGCCAAATTCGGATACGTCGGACCGATCCAGCCGGCCTTCGGCGGCGAGCCGTTCGTGGAGCGGCGTTTTGGGAATCGCCGCGAGCATTCCGCTCATCGAGAAGGGAATTCGCGCATGCTGGATAAAATCGACCTGGCGGTCGAAGATCCCGTCGTCGTCGCTGTCAAATCCCATGATCATCCCGCACCAGACCTCCATTCCGGCGTCTTGAATGCGATGTACCTTCTCGATCAACGTGCCTCCCTTGCGCACGTTCTGGTACTTCTTGGCCTCGCGAAGCGCATCTTCGTCGGGGCTCTCAATTCCGACGAAGGTCGCAATGAAGTTGGCCTCCACCATCAGATCCATCAGCTCCTGGTCGTCGGCCAGATCGATCGACGCTTCTGTGAAGAAAGTCAGGTGGAAATTGTGGCGTTCCTGCCACTCGATCATCGCGCGCAGCACGTCCTTGATTGCCTTCTTGTTGCCGATCAGGTTGTCGTCGACGATGAAGATCAGATCAATGCCCGACTCAAAAATCGCGTCCAGCTCGGCGAGCACTTGCGTGGTCGTCTTGATTCGCGGCCGCCGGCCGAACGTCACGATGATATCGCAAAACTCACACTGGAACGGGCAGCCGCGCGAAAACTGCAGACTGCCGAAGCCGTAATGCTTCATCTTGAGCAGGTCAAAGCGAGGCGTGGGCACCTTCGTCATATCGGTCTTTTCGAGCTGTTCGTACCGCATCTGGTGCAGCCCGTGCTTCCACTCAGTCAGGAATTGCGGCCAGGTCTCTTCGGCCTCGCCGACGAAGATCACGTCGGCCAATTCGCCGAAATAGTCTTCTTGCACGGTGACCCACGGCCCCCCCACCACACAGAAACACCCGCGCTCTTTCAACTCGGTGATGATTTCCTTCATGCGGAACCGCTGAACGCTCATGCCCGTCAAGCCGACGATGTCGGCCCGCTCGCAACGCTCCCAATCGATCGGCTCGACATTTTCGTCGATGACTGTGATCGTGTGTTCAGATGGTGTTAGTGCGGCCAGTAGAGGCAGGCACGCGACCGGCAAGTTGGCCCGCTTCCCTAGCAGCGGTAGCGCGTACTCCATTCCCCAATACGATACCTCGAATCGAGGATTGATCAGGACGATGTCGGCCATCTCAAGCGGAACTCCCGAAAGGGCTATTTTTCAAGGTGACGAGGGGCGAAGATGCCGAGTGAAGTCAGTACACGCTGACCTAGCTTACTACAAAATGTTAGCCTAGTATGGTAGTTGTTCCTAGCGATTTCTGAGGATCGGCTCGTTTATGCCGGTAATGCGAAGATGAGTGTGCAAAGCCACCGAGACCGGTTCGAGCCGGTCGTGCGTGAAATGGGTGTTCCCGGGTTCGAGCCGCACCCGCTGTTGAAGGGCGGTCACGTCCAGACGATCGTGGGACGATACATCGGCGGCGAGCGCTTGAAGCTCGCCGCTCTACCCTATCAGGTTGAGCTGCCTGACGGCGACCAGCTTCTCGTGCTGGAAACGGTTCCCGACGGCTGGGAGCCTCCCATGCCCGCCGCCGTTCTGGTTCACGGGCTGGCCGGTTGCGCCGAGGCCAACTATATGGTCCGCCTCAGCCGCCGCCTGCTCGGACTGGGTGTCCGGGTCGTGCGGATGAACTTGCGCGGCTCCGGTGACGGGTTCGGTCTGGCGCGGCAGATCTACCACGCCGGCCGCAGCGACGATCTCCTCCACGTCGTGCGCTGGCTGCACCGGCGCATCGAAAGCTCGCCCATCGCCCTGGTCGGTTTCTCCCTGGGCGCCAGCCTGGTCCTCAAGGCCGGCATCGAAGCGGCCGAAAACCCTGTCGCTGGCCTCGACTGCTTGCTGGCGGCCAACGCCCCCATCGATCTGGTCCACTGCGCTCGCCAGATGCGCCGGCCCGAGAATCGTATGTACAACTGGAACTTCGTGCGCTGGCTGCGCGCGATGGTCGATCGCCTGCATCGACGCTTTCCCGAGCTGGGACCGCCGGGACTGGATGGAGTGAGAACGCTTTACGAGTTCGACGACCAGTACACAGCCCCGCGAAGTGGCTTTGCTTCGGCCCACGACTACTACACTCGGTGCAGCGTCAAGGACCAGCTCGGCCGCATCGCAGTGTCGGGGCTGGTTGTCCATGCGCTGGACGACCCGTTCATCGGCGCCGAGCCGTTCCTCAACATCGAGTCTCCCCCGGCGCTCGACGTCGATCTCGTGCGGCACGGCGGCCATCTCGGCTACTTGAGCCGCACCCCGTGGTTGGGAACTCGCCGCTGGCTCGATTCCCGGTTTTCGACCTGGCTGTCGCGCCGCTGGGCGCGGATGTGATGGTCGGTGAACTGCGAGTGGCGCGAGGCATCCGCCACTTTCGGCATGTGACATGAAATGCAATTCGTGCTCGGGTTCACCGGGCATGCTTTTCCGCCGCCTGAGCTCAGTCCGCTCGCCTGGCGCGCGGTCGCTTCCACGGCGGGCCCGACCCGACGCTCTTGTGCATGGCAGCGCAGGCATTTTGCCTCGTAGTGCGCAGCTTTCGGTCACCAGAGCACGATGCGGGTCGTGGCAGGTCGTGCACGCGAAGCGCTCCTGGTTCGCGATGAAGCAGCGGCTCAAGAGGAATGTCGTTCCCTGAAATCGCGTGAATTCGGGGTCCGAGGGGGGCACGGTGCCGTCTTCGGAGTGACATTCCGCACACGAGCTGAGCTGCGCCCGCAAGGGAGTGCGCGAGGTCAGCATGATCGCCATTTCAGCAAACCCCGATTCGGCCGCTTTGACGTGGTTCAACCCGGGTCCATGACACCGCTCGCAGCCGATTCCCCGGTCGTCTCCTTCCGGCGGTCGCGCACCGGCGTGATCGTTCTGGACCGAGCGAAACCAGGTCGTGTGACACGAAAGGCACTGGTTGATCTCCTTCTGTCCGAGCGCCACGCCATTGTGATCTCCCGGCCGTTGCGGGGCGAAAGTGATCCCCTTGGTCTGGCCCCACGCTCCGTCCAGCCCGAAATACGAGACTCGCAGCTCGCGCTCGATCCCCTCTTCATCCCGGCCGACCATCGTGATGCCGTGCCGCCCTGACCCGACCGCGTAGTCGACGATCGCGCGAAAAACACGGGAATCTTTCTGCGACAGCATCGTGATCTCGCCGTTGCCCGTCCGCTCGAACGAGTGCGTGATGCCGGACACTGCCTCGTCCGCAATCGGCTCCCCGGGGAGCGGCACATCGTTGAGGTCGGCACCAAACCGGAGCGTCTGGGCATGTCGGCTCCCACGCTGCTGTGCGCGATAAATCGTGCGATGACATTCCGCGCAGCGCCTCGAGCCCGCAAACGGCGAAGGCTCGACTGCAGCATTCGGGCTTTTACTGAAATCTCCCGCCAGCGCCAGCATCTCGTCTGCGGTCTCATGTTCGCCAAGCTGAAGTGCAGCGCGGCTCAATAACCACGCCCCTTCCGGGTCGGGAGGTTCAGCAGACGGCGCACCGCGGCCGCCGGGCTCGATGACGGTCTCGAGCAGGTCGCGCGCCTCGCGAGCACGCCCGGTTTCCAGCAGGAGCCGCGCCACGATCTTGACGACGTCATGGGGCGTTTGGAGCTGCTTGAGCGACGCATTGTGGCGTGCGCGGAGCCGATCGAGGAATTCCGCCTCTTGAACACGATCGTTCGCGTAGTGATCCACTGCAAGCACCAGAAGTCCAAGCGACGGGCCGGTCGGAACCGATTGCAGCGGCTCGATTCGTTTGAGTGCGTCGTGCAGCTCCGCACGCTGCCGCGGTGGCGCCGCGGCCTCGAGTCCCTTCAACCGGACGAGTCCCTCGATGGTTTCACGATGATTGCTGTCGATTCGGCGAGCGGCTTCAAGCGCTGCCCGCGCCAGCGCGGGACGATCCTCTCTGAAAAGGGTTTCGGCGAGCATGTAGCAGTCCGTTGCGTGCCAGTCTTCGACACGCATTTGCCGATATACTCGGAATCGCCAGTCCAGCGACACGTGATGACCCCACAAGGGCTTCGCGGATCGATCGCGGCTTTTCGAGCGGCCGGGCTGAATCGGCGCGGGGGCGCTGGCTTGACGGATGCGTAGATGCGTTCGATCGCTTCCGTTCGAATCCAGAACGCCAGTCCGGCGACCGCGACCAAAACGGCCGCCCCGCCAAAGACCAACTTTCGTGAAACACCCTGAGGTGATGTCATCCGCTTGGCCCGTACGTTTTCGGTGGGCCTGGTGGCGACAGCCAGGGCCACTTGTTTGGCGCGAACTTTGTTCTGCCGGTGCTGCTCGCCCTCGATGCAACCGTTCGCCCGACGGGTTGCTATTTCGGCGGGATGCGATGCTTCGATCGCTTGGGAAACTCACCGCGGAGGAACCCCGCTAATTCCTCGGGATCTCCCAGATTGAGTTCGATCGGAATCCACTCGCCCGTTGATTCGTCCAGGAGCGCAGCCTCGGTGATTCCCGACAAATCCATGCCCGGGTCGCACCAGATCAGCCGGTCGTCCTGATTGGTGAAGCCGTGCCCGTCCCACTGGCCGATGCCGCCGACCGCGTCGCGCAAGGCTGTGCGCACGGCATAGACCGCGTCTTCCGCCTCGGGGTGCCCGGCGATTGCCTCGGGATAGAGACGCATCGCGTAGATGGCCCGGATCGTCTCCAGAAAATCACTCAGCCATCGCACGGCGGATGGCGGCCCACCCGAGTCGAGGCCGTCGATGAACTCGGCAACCTCTTCGGCGCCCAGCGTATTGGGGCCGACGGGGTTCCGCTCGATTGTCACCCACACGTCCTGCATCGATCCGAGCTGCGGCCCGATCGCGAGGTAATTGCCCAGCACGCCGGGATGATCGACGGACCAGATTGCAACCGACGGCACTGCCCGTTGCAGCGTGGCCAGCGGGATATCCTTGTCGTCGGTAGTCAGGAGCCGTAGATAATCACCCATCGGCCAGTTCCGTCACCAGATGTCCTGAGCGAGCGGCCGTCCCTCGCACCGCTGGAGGCGCGATGGCAAAGTGGGCGCGCTCTCCACCTGCCCATGCGTTGGACGAGACTGGTGCCCGAAAGCCTCGCAGAAAATAGAGTAGCAACGCACCCTCCAACACGCAAGGGATAAGGAACACCAGAACATTATCCGGATAACCACATGCGCCAATCTCTACTCAAACCAAGAAGCCAGCTCGCGCATCACACACGAGTTTGCAAACACTCATCAAACATGACCGGGCCCTACTCCGTCCGCGCCGAACCCTTCTTCCTCGCCGCTTTCTTTTCGAGCCGCTCTTGCCGCCGGTCTTCTTTCAGCCGCCGCCGCTCCTCGGGAGTGGTCGCCTTCTCTCGCGACAGCGGAAACAGTCGTCGCAACGGCTGGTCCGGCATGCCTTGAAGCAGCTTTTGCAATCCGTTCACCCCGGCTTCCAGTGAGCCTTGCAACAGGTCGCCGCCGAACGTCTTCCATTTCTCCTTCATCGCTTCGCCGTCGATCTTCGGTTTGGCGAGTGTTCCCCGGATGGGCAGCTCAAACCGGGCAGTTTCGACCAGAGGCGAGAGCACCGGCATTCGCGTTCGCGGCGGATTGAGGGCGAACCGCGCCACCATATCCAGGTTTTTGCTGAAGTCGACCGAGCCGTCGAGCGCGACCGTAGCCACGTTGCCCACCGGCACGACCAGCCCCTTCTGATAGACCCTCCCCTCGGTGATTCGCACCGAGACCGGATCGCGCAGCTCGACCAAGGGCTTGCTCTCCAGGCGGATTGCGCCGAGCAATTGATCGGCCAGCTCTCCCGGCATGAACCGGACGTCGTCAAAGAGCAGTTTTCCCTGGGCCAGATAGGGCGCATCGGGCGCACCGGCGATCGCGAAAACCGCATCGGCCAGCTCAAACGAAACCCGGCCCTGAACCCGGGTGGCCCCGTCCAGCACCGGAGCGACGAACGAGAGCACTCGATGCGACACCTCGTCGTTGATCACCGCCCCTTCCAGACGCGTCTCGGAGCTGAACTTCAGCCAGGTCGAATTGTCCTTCATCCGCGTGATCTCCGGATCGGCGTGCAGCACGCCTCCGTTGAGTTTGGCATCAATCGGGTCGATCAAGAGCCGGCCGTGTGAGGCGCGCACCACGATCGGTGTCTGGCTCAGCCGCATGCCGAAGATGTCGAGCGAGTCGATCTGAGCCCCGATATCGCCCTGAAGCGAACCGAGCCGGTCGATGCCGAGCTCGCTCGGCACCTTTCCCGAGAGCCGCCACTGCCGCGGCCGGCCAGTGATCCGCACACCGGGCTCAACCTTCTGCGCCAGTTGTTTCTCGATCGCCGGCCAGTCCAGGCTGAGCATTCCCTTCAAGTCGAGCTCGCGCTCCGCGGCCAGATTCAGCACCGATCCTGCCCCGTCGAGCTGCACATACGGCGCCTTGAGCCCCATCTCGATCACATCGAGCTTATCGGGAGCCGGGGCGTAGTTCGCGTTCACAGTGAGGCTCACGTCGCCGTCGATCTTGAACCGCGGCCATCTTTTGCCCGAGCGAAGCTGCCCCGGTTCGTGGAGGTCGACGCGAGCGCCCAGGTTCCAGAGCTCTCGATCGGGATGCACGCGCACCATGGCATCCAGCTCGCCCGTCCAGGCTTCCTGGTCGGGAGCCAGCAGCCTGCCCGCCGAGGCCAGATCGAGCTTCGCGGCCGCCTCGACCTGTGTGGCAGGCCAGGCTCGCATCCCGCTGATCTTCACTTTCTGGTCACCGGCGATCCACGTCTCCTGTCCGGCTTCCTCACCGCGGGGAGCTGATGGCGGCGCCGACTCGACAGTCAGCACGTCGCCCGCCCAGTCGTAGCGTCCGCGGCCGTTCCAGCGCACCGTTGGTTTATCCGTTTCGCTCGCTTCACCAGGCTTGATCGGTGCGAGACCAAGAACGATCTGCTGGGCAGTCCAGCCTACTTTGTCTCCGAGCGCAGAAAGCTCGGCGAATGCGCGGTCGTGGCGGCCGCTCCAGCTCAGATCGGCTCGGCCCGTGGCACTCAGGTTCACACGCCCCGAGCGATCGTTGGCCGCCGCGACTTTGCCCTGGGCCTCGCCGCTCTTGACCTCGAACGTCACGTTTTGCCAGTCGCGCGGCCAGCCCGAGCCCACGGTGCCACCTTCGGCGCTTGCGGACAGAGTCACCAGCTCGCGGCTTACTTGCCCGACAACCGGCAAGCCGTCGAGTCGCAGCTCGCGGAGCTCGGCGGTCGCCCGCGCCTCGAACGCGTCTCCTTGCCGCCGGTAGGAAGCGCTCAGCTTTCCCTTGCCCGCCAGCACGATGCCTCCCAGGTCAACCCAGTCGCGGAACCGCTCGCGGAAGACGGCAAGATCCACGCCCGCGTCGAGGGCGATGCCGCGATCGAGGTCCCCCTGCCCCAGAGCGGTCAGAAATGGCGTCTGGATCTGAAACCGCTCGAGCGCGACTGCCTCTCCAGACTTCCGGATCTTGGCATTCAAGCTCGCGGGTTCGGTGAGCGTCAAGGTCTTTTGTCCCTGATGCGCCACCAGATCGGTTACGTTGCCGGTGACGTTACAGACGTGGACATCCCCGGTTGCATTCGATTCGACGTCGGCCCGCAGCCGCGCCGCGCCGCGCTCGACTCGCAAGTCGTCGCGCAGATGCAGCGTCGCCGGAAGCTGGCGTGCCAGGGCGGCCAGGTCGAGGTTGCCCTGGAACCATGCGCCGCGATCGGGAGTCGGCGGCACGCACCCTTCCGCTTGCACGGCTCCCAGCGGCGACGTGATCTCGAGCTGCTCGACGGTCCAGGCTTTGCCGTCTCCGTTGATCTTCCACCGCGCGTGCGCTTTCTCGACGTGAAGCGTGTCCGAGCCCAGGACCGGGCCGAGGCCGACGAGCTCGCTCACGCTTGCGTCGCCTTCGACGGAAATGCGCCCGAGCTTTCGCCCGCCGTCGAGCGCGCCGTTCAACTGGCCGCGCGATTCGATCCAGGGGCTCGTCAGCGTCCAGGGCCATTTTGTGGCCTTGAGCGAGAGCGCCAGATCGTGCTCACCTTGCGGATCGATGTCGGCGCGGCTGTACATGCCGACCAGGTTGAGCCGCTTTTCTTGATCGGCCCGGATCAGGTGGATGTCCCAGCGGATGGGTTCATTGAGCATGCCGAGATTGATCGTCATTTCCGCCTGCTCGGCGACGACCGGCTCGGCGAAAGCGGGGTCGCGGAACCGCAGGCTTCCGCTTGGAACGCGAATGACCAGCCGTTTCTTGGGATGGTCGCTGATAACCGGCTTGAGGGTCTCGTACAGGTCGACCGAGCCGTCGGCGAACCGCTCGATGTCCAGATCACCCTTTTCGATCAGGAGCGTGGCATCGATTGGCTGTGCGAAGAGGATTTGCGAGAGGCTCCAGTTGAAAACCGCGCGGGGCGAAACCAGGAGCTCATCCCCCTGTGCGTCGTGGAGGGCGAGCTCCTTGATCGTGGTCGAATGGTTCCAGGAAAGCGCGATCGAGCCGAACTCGACGTGGCTGGGGGCGAGAATCCGGTTGGCCGCGGCCGCAAGCTGCCGCTGCGCAAACGGTAAGCCGAGCACCCACGGCAGCGCCGCGATGAGCCCCATCGCGGCGAGCAGCACCAGAAGCACCCCGCTCCGCCAGAGGCGCCGAGTACGGTTACGGCTTGTGGGCTTCATCGCAAATGCTCATCCTTTCGCCAAGCCGGGCCTGAGTTTATGCCACGCCTCTCCTGTGCCCTGGTCTGCAGCCTCGAAGTATTTCGCTCTCGATGACGATCGATTGAATCATCTTACCCGAACGGCCCAGAAAAGGCGCATCCCTTGAGGGGACCCGGGGCGATGCTGGTTCCCAGGGCCTTTCAGGGCAATCACCAAAATGCGCGACATCAGAACGCGCCAGCGAGGCCGATTGAGAGTTACCGGCTGTCGATCGCCGGAACACCAACTGGTGCTTGGGTTAGCATCAGACGCTCGGCCGCGTGAGTCGCGCTCATGCATGGATATCGTTGTGATGCGTACGTAGTCGCACGAATTGGATTTTCGGGCCTGGTTCAACGAAATCCACCGTGAGGCAACTCCGTCATTGGGCCTCGGCATGTCGGGTGGGTGCGATCCACCGGTCGTAATGTTATATCTGATGGTGGGTTACACCCACTCTACGATGGGACTGGTGGGCGGGTTATACTCGAACGCCGTCCAGGAGTGCTACATGTACCAAGGAGTGCCCATGTTTTTCTTATGGAAATCAATCGTGAGTTGCGTCCTGCTGATGATCGCGGGCGCATCGATTTGCCACGCGGACGGGCTGTCGCCGTCGAAGTGGCCAAAAGCCGAGAGGGAGAGCATCGAGAAACTCGAGAGCAAGGTTGTCTCGCCGCTCGAGAAGCGAAGGATTGAAGGCACCCGCGGTCTTGTTTCGGCGACGGTGTCGCCCATTTCGGTTCACGCCGGGATCCAGGCGCTTGAGCTCGGAGGAACTGCGGCCGATGCGGCCGCGGCCACTGCACTGACACAGATTGCGACGCAGTTGGGGTCCGTGGTGTCGTATGCGGGCGTATTCGCAATGATCTATTACGATGCCAAAACCCATAAAGTTTATTCGATGGATGCGGGCTTCAATTCCTATCTCAAAGAGACGGATCCGGCGAGCATCCCGGTAGCCGACCTGGGCCCCGCGCTGGCGAAGTTTGTGCCCAAACCGACCGACGGGGGCGCCAAGGGGCGTGAGACGCTGGTGCCGGGATTCATGGCGGGTGTTGAGGCCATGCACGGCCGTTTCGGGCGTTTGCCTTTCCGCGACCTACTCGAGCCGGCTGTTTGGTATGCGGAGCACGGCATCCGGATATCGCCGGCGCTTGAGTATTACTTCACCTTTCGAGCGAAGGCTCTATCCCGCACGGTTGAAGGCCGCCAGTTCAGCGGCCAAGAAAACGGCAAGACTCCCAAGACCGGAGATCTGTTCGTCCAGACCGAGCTGGCCAAAACCCTCAAAGCCGTCGGCGAGCAGAGATCGCGCGTACATGTACACCGGTGCGTGGGGGCAAGAATTCGTGAGGATCATCCAGCGCGAAGGCGGGAAGGTGACTGACGAGGACATGAAGCGTTACAAACCGATATGGAGCGAGCCCTACAAGGAGACGGTTTTCGGCCGCACGGTGTATGTCAACGGTCCCCCGCATCTCGGTGGGTACGCCTTGTTCGTCGGGCTCAATCTGGCCGAGGCCTTGAAACTCGACCAGAAGGGTCTTTACTGGAGCGAGCCTGAAACTTTCGAGGCCATCACCCGCATCAGCCAGCTCGCCGCCTCGTCTCCCGCACTCGAGAAGAATACGTCTAGTTTCCTGCGGGGCAAGGGCGTCGACATCTCGCCGGGCGCACAACTCGGGAAGGGATACGCCAGTGCGGTTGCGCCGCTTCTGGGGCAAATTTTTGGGGCCCCGTCTGGCAGCAACGACCCAAAACACTCCAATGCGGTCGTCGCGATCGACAAGGAAGGCAACATCGCGGCCGTGACCCACACGATCAATACTGTCATCTGGGGTGACACGGGCATCGTTGTGGGCGGCGTACCTATCCCGGATTCGGCGGGGTTTCAGCAGACAACGCTCGCAGCGCTCAAGCCGGGCGAACGCGTTCCACATCAGATTATTGACACCATCGCATTTGACGGCGACAAGCCGGTGCTGGCGACAGGCTCGATCGGCGCGTCGTTGATCCCGGAGAGCATCCGGATGCTGCTTGGAGTTCTGGGCGGGCACGAGGAACTTGCGACCGTCTTGGCGGCTCCGCCGCTGATTGCGGAGATCGGCCCGAGCGACGCCGCTGAGATCGCCCGGGCAGAGCGGGTGTCGATACCGCAGGGAGCGTACAGTGCCGAGTTCATCGCGAAGCTCAAGGCCCGCGGTTGGAACGTGACCGAAGTACCGGCCGGAACCGCCACGGCCCTGCGCGGCACACTGGCTGCGGTGGCAATCGACCCGAAAACGGGCAAGCGAATCGCGGTGGACGAGCCGGGCGTCATGGTCTTTAATGGTGCGGAATGAGCGAGTTCCAGGCGAATGGAGTGTACGATGCGAAAGGCAGCCGCTCAGCGTCTCAAAAGCCGGTTTCCAAGATTTCTCGCATGCCGCTGCAGTGCGATCAGACTTACCGCCTGAACACGAGAGATTTCGGCCAGTTGTTCTTCGCCGAAAACCGCTCCGGATTGGTCAACCAACGTCGCCATCGGCACGAGTAGCTCAACAGCGAACGCGTTCGCTCGCATTTCAACGAGCCGGTCGCTGTCCGCCGCGGCTCCGCCCTCAAAACGGGCGAGGCTGCGTAAGCCTGCTCGATCGAACAGCAAGTGACACAGCTCGTGCGCAAGCGTAACCCTGCGTCCGCTCACTCCTCTGGAATCATCGCACTTCGTATTGAGGAGTATCATCGGGACATAGGATGGAGTGCCTATGCATACACCAAAGATGTTCGTGTCGGAAAGCTCGATGTCGTGCGTTTCGACCCCCAAATCCAAGATCTCCTTCTCAACGTCGATGTGCTCCGACGCTCTCTTCCCCAATCGCTCCCGCACCAGCCTGGCCAGTTGATACCCGGATTCCCAAGGCTCGCGGATGTCAATGGGGGAACGCAGGCCCTTCGCAACCTCGCGGAGTCGGTGGAAGCTCGTCAAATCACTTGGCTTTAACATCCCCAAGATGGAGTCGAAATCGTCGATAGAGATCGCGCTTCGTCGGCTGGTCCGGAGAAGACCGACGATCGGATGCCGCGATGTGCCGGACAATCCAACGTCTTCAGCGTCCCTGCGACTGAAACCGTGACGAGTAAGCCATTCCTGGCTGACACCCTGATTGTACTCGGCCAGCGCACTGTACCCGGCTTCGGCGTCGCACGATACCGTCGCCATTTCCCACGGCCGGTCAGTGTCCTGCCCGTTCATAACTTTCAGGCGATCGGTGACGAGCCGACGGAGCGCCGGGATGGCAGTGGCTAGATCGAGAGATTCTTCCCCATTCGGACCGTTATAAAACCTCGATGGGGTTGGGGATGCGTCCCAGGAAACAACAAGGCTATCCCCCTGCCGCTCAATAAAAACGTTGGGGAGCTCGGGATCTGCCGCTCGGAACGCGTGTCTCGACCACCAAGCCAGGATTTCGCTGTCGTTCTTCGGAGCTTGGGCAAGTTCGGCATTCTCATAGGCCCGGCTCGCCGCCGCACCATAACCGCGAAGCAGGTCAGGCCGATAATCACTTCCGTAAGCGACAACCGGCCACTGGGCCGCGACCCACCAGCAGAGATGGTCCAGGCTGTCAACCGACAACTGGTCACTGCCGGAACGATTGTCTCTTGCACGCCAGGAAGATACCGATTTCCCGCGGGATAGAAGCGCCCAGCGGTCCTTCTCCACGACGATTCCTACCGCACCGTCATTGGATAACCAGTAGTCATGCTTCTCGGAGCTCGGAGGAGCGATCTGCTCAACATGAGCCCGCGGGCTCTCGACAGCAGTTCGCGCTTCTTCGAGTGTCATTTCGTCGAGGAGCCAGCCTTTGAGAACAGACAATACGCTCGCGGTCTGCTCCTTATTGGGGTGCAGCGGGTTGCGAAACGTGAGTGCCGGGAGCGGAGAATCGTCATCCATCCGCCAAAGCGTGAGCTCGACTCCATCGTTAATCGCTTCGGTCGCGGACACAAACCGTCGCTTGATCGTGACGAACCGGCCGCTTGCGGTACTTTCCGACCGCACGCTACCCATTTCCTGGGGGACGAAGCGTGGAAGCGGAACGCGCTGTTCCTTGGCAGCCTCAGCAATTGAACTTAGCCAAGATGATTGTCTCTTCTCAGCCATTGTCTTCTTCATCCGAGGGATCTTCCGAATTCTCAACGTTTTCGACCGTACCTTCAATCAGATACTCGTCTTCATCATCTCGTCCGGGGAAAAGCCGCTCTCGCGTCAGAGAGCTTATCCGAACCCGAAAGATGACCATTCTGCCGCTCAAGCCCTCGTCATCAATACAAAAGTTCGCTGCAGCTTCGGCGATACTTCGATCGGTGGTCCAACTGGTGTAACCGCTCTCTGTCATCCCACAGACATGCGCATGGCGATACCGCTCGCCGGTCAGGTCCGGCCGCGGCGGATACACTTCCCCGTTGGCCGCCACGTCGGCGACCTCTCGAGACTGTTCCGGCACTCCCCGATACAACCAGGTATTGTTGTCAAGTGGATCGCACAACGGCGCTTCGCTCAACGCGAGAGTTCGGACTACCTCCTACCATCATCGTGTCAGAGGGGTGTCTGGCGCGTCAAGCATCGCATGAGCAGAGTTCAGTCTGGAATCGTCTCGCTGGCAAGCTCTTTCGATGATCCATCAAGCCTGATGCGCCACGGATTCGCACCCGTTCGGTGTTGCGTCGTTGCAGATCGCTGGCGACGTCGAGCGGAAGTTCTTCCGAGGGAATGATGCCTGGCCGTACCAAGCCTCGAACCCTCATCACGTTCTCGCCTGGCGGGTAGCTCAGGTCGAGCCTTGCGAGCTTCCTTAGCTGCACACTCATGTGCTCAATCACCTCGACCGCCGTCATGGCAGAATTTGCCTCCAATTAAAACGCGAAGCTGAGTAGCGATGATGTCCAGGCCCATGGATTCGCCAAAGGCGACTTCAATCGTCTCGCCTCCGCTAATCTGACTGGCCGTCAGCGGGTCGAGCCGCAGCACCAGCCGTCCATTCTCAAGCCGGGCTTCTTCCACGTCGCCGTAAGCCGAACGATCGTTCAGCTCGATATGAACCCGATCCTGCCCCAAGGCACGGTCCTGATCGTCAGGCTCCAATGTTCGCTGGAGCAGAAGATACTGTGTGGTGTTGAACTGCTCGTCGGCGAATCCAAGCAACGCAACACCGTACTCGTTCTGAACCGTGACGAATGGAAGGGTAAGCGTCATCACTCGTCTCGCTCGGCTTTTGGGCCCTTCGCTCGAGTTCGCTTTCCTGCGTGCGCGCTTTTGCGAACAGCGTCCCAGAAGGCCGCCGCCGACAAGCCTTTCCCAGTCTAAATGATCTGCCAGGAGCGGTCGAGCAGCGATTGAAAGCGCGGTGAGCGCTGCGGCATAAGCCGTTCCGGGTCGTCGTTTCCCATGCTCAGAATATCCCGTGGAATTGAGCGTCCGAGAGAATCGCGATTGGCTTTCCCTTCTACTCGATGATCCAACCGCAATCCCGGCCGTAATCTGTTTCCCAGATCAGCAATCGTTTCAGGTAGCCTGTCACGAAACTGGCTCAACGGGAGAGTTCCAGGGCGTCGGATTGATCAGAGCCAGCGATTTACACCTGGCCCGTTTCAACTTCGGTCGCGTCACGAAATGCTCGGATGAGATCCTCTTGGAACGGCTTGGCGGCCTCGGCCGTTTGAATCCAGGACGGATGGGACGACACGAGATCCTTGGCTTCGGCAAGACCTATTCCGAATATCTGCATCGAGGCCTTGATCGCCTCCGTTATCGTCATCCCGCCGCTTTTCATGGCCGCGAGGATCTCGCCGTTCTTTGTTCCGTGTCGGTGCAAGCTTTCTAGTTCGTCTAGTACCGGCATCGTCGTTATCTCCGCTAAGTACCGCCCCGGCCCGACCCCAAAATCTCCTCCCTCCTTGAACTTCGATTCATTCTGTGATCTTGTCCAGGGTAATCAAGTTATGAAAGTCCCACCGAGCAAAGCTCCTCGCGAAGGTTGCTCCCGTTGCCCCCAGCCCATCAATCGACAACGCCGGCAGACCAGCCAGGCGATGGACTGCCCTCTGAGTCCAGCATTCCATCGCACGCCACCACCTGGGCCTGGGTGCTCTGCTGGCTGATGTTCGCCTCGACCGTGCTGAACTACATGGACCGGCAGGCGATCACCCTGGTCAAACACGAAATCAGCCAGTCGTTTTCCATTCCGGACTCCACCGACTTCGGCTGGATTCTCGCCGCGTTTTCCATGACCTATGCGCTCTTCCAGGTGCCGGCCGGCTACCTTGTCGATCGATGGGATATTCGCTGGACTTACGCCGCCGCGGTCGCCTGGTGGTCGCTGGCGGCCATGGCGACTGCCTTCGTCCCTACTCTGGGTTGGCTGTTTGCTTGCCGCGCACTCCTCGGCGTGGGTGAGTCGTTCAACTGGCCGTGCGCCCTGCGCGTCACCGCGCGCGTCCTGCCGCCCAGGGAGCGCAGCCTGGGTAACGGCATTTTTAATTCCGGCGCCGCGGTGGGGGCAGTGCTCACGCCGACGGTCGTCACCTTCCTGAGCCCAAGCCTGGGATGGCAGGGAACGTTCCTCGTCATCGGCTCGCTCGGTCTTATCTGGGTCGCTGTGTGGATCTTTCTCGTTCGCGGCCCGCGCAGCGGGATGCTCGCCCGGCAAGAGCCCGCCACGGCCGCTGAGCCGGCCAGCGCCACGGGATCATCGGCGCTTTCGCCGGCGGCCGGCATCGCGTTTGCCCTCGTGGCAGTCACGGCGATCACCGCGTGCATTTTCTCGCGTTGGTTCGGCCTGGCCGCAGTCTGGCTGGGAATCGCAGTGGCCATGCTGGGGCCGCTCGTCATCGCGGGGCTTTTCTCCCGGAACGCACTGGGCGACGTGGGCTGGGCGAATAGCCTGCACGAGATCGCCCGGCTCAAGCGGTTCTGGCTTCTCGCCGTCGTGTCCATCTCGATCAATATCTGCTGGCACTTCCTGGTGAACTGGATTCCGACGTATCTCCGCGATGATCGCGGGCTCGGCCGATCGGCCAGCGGCTACCTGACCTCCGCGACATTCCTGGCCGCCGATCTCGGCAACTTGGGCGGCGGCGCTCTCTCGCTCTGGCTCGCGACAGCCGGCGTCGCGGTGGTCCGTGCACGGCTCACCGTGCTTGGTCTCTGCATCGTCTTGATCCTCGCTGGCACCGGTCTGATCATGCCCCAAAGCGACATCTCCGCAATCGTCCTGCTCTGCCTCATGGCCACGGGAACTGCTGCTTTCATGGCCAACTTCTTCGCGTTCACGCAGGACGTGTCATCCAAACACATAGGGCTCGTTGTGGGCTATCTGGGCGGTTTGGCGAATCTTGCGGTCGCCGCGTATCAGCCGTTCGCAGGCGCGATCCGGGACTGGACGGGGAGCTTGATCGTCAACTTCTTGATCGTAGGCCTGGCACCGGTCGTGGGGTTGAGCGTGTTGATTCTGGGTTGGAATGAGAAGGAGCGTGACGGACAGAATCGGCTCGCGAACGGCGCCTGACACAGTCTGGATGGATGTATGGAAGTATTCATGTCGCCGCAGGCCGGTCTAGACGTTGTCGCTCTATTTTGGGAAACTCCGATAACACTTCCATCACCACTTCTCCGGACGCGCTGCGCGAATCGACTCCTTTCCATTTCGGGTCGCCGCCCTGACGGCCCATCTCGTAGGATAAGGCGGGATTGTGATGACGCGTCGATCGACCGCTGGCACCGGCAGAGCCGGTGTGCTGTGCCGCGTTCTGTGCTCAGTCGCGGTGCTGGCTGGAATTACTGGCTGCGACACGCTCAAATCGTGGCACAGGGACAAGGACGACGACGGGGTTCCGTCGTCGAAGTCGGACGATCCTTACAAGCCGTCGGCCGTGCAGACGGATACATCGAAGATCATGGGTGTGAACTCCGATTCCAACAATCAAACGCCATTCTTCTCGAACAGCCGGCGATGGAGCGGATTGAGCTCGGAATCGCGCGAGATCGAGAGGGACCTCGGCGTGTATTAAAGCCCAGGATCGAGGGGCGGTGCGCGGCAGCGGTGGTGGTCACAGCTCATGAGACCGTTCGTACCTCCTCTGTGGAATCGGTTCTTCGGCGACCGGGGTGAGCGCGCGGCGGCAAGATACCTGCGGCGTGAAGGGATGCGAATCCTCGCGCGCGGTTACCGTACGCTCTGGGGTGAGATCGACCTGGTCGCCCGCGAGGGCGACTTTCTGGTCTTCATCGAGGTCAAGACGCGGCGAACCGGCGATCCGGCTGAGGCGGTCACGCCGGAGAAGCAGCGGAGGCTGACGTTGGCGGCGCTTCACTTTCTGCGCGTGCGCAACTTGCTCGAACAGCGCTGCCGTTTCGACGTGGTGGCGATCGTGTGGGCCGACGACCGGCGTCCGCCGGAGGTCGAGCACATTCGAGGCGCGTTTCGAAGCCGTCGGGCGCTTGCAGTTTTTTCGTTGATGGTTGCGGGCGCCGCTATCGACGACCAATCTGCTTGGTGCGCTACGTAAGGAGCCAAACTGGTGACGGCTTTCCCCATCGAGAACCGCGCAGCGCTCTCTCCGGACGATTTCGCCCGCATTGCAGAGGCCGTCGCTAGCCATCGCTCCATCAAGCACGCCGTCGATTGGCTGCACGGACATAGGGCGCCACTTTCCCCCTCGGGGATGGTCACGCAAGACGAATTCAGCCACGATATCCTGGTGGCCTATCCCGGCGGGCTCTGGCTCGTTTATGACACCACCTGATTCGGCGTGGTGACGGCGGTCGCCGTCTGGAATCATCGTCCGACAGCCGATGAGCTGCTGGCAGCACGCCTGGCGCGCGGCTGGGCGCCGACGGCCACGGCGATGCAGGACGGTCAGGTGATCCTTGGGCACGCGGCGTGTCTCGTCTCCGGATCACTCGGGATCAGTTCCGGGTGCTGAGATCCATTCGGAAACCGGCGTTCTGTCAAGTTCGGCCGCCCACCCAGGGCCAGCTCGCAAAGAATAGACGCAAGGAGTAAATTGACCAAGGGGTTTGTTCAAATCCATCGTGGCGATTCATCGGATGACGACCGCTTTCCGGAACCGGCGCGAGGTGCTTGCGAAGAGTCAGCCGTGGATCGTGGTGCCGTTCCTGCTCCTTCTGTATGCAGGCGGGCCCGGACATGCCGGGGCGTCGTGCAGCGCGGACGGTCCGCTGCCGCCGCTTGCTCCGTTCACGGTGCGGATCACGGACGGGCTGTACCTTCTCGGTGGGCTCAGTCCATCTTGCGCGTACGCGGTGGAAACAACTCAGGGCATTGTTCTGGTTGACTCGGGTTTGAGAAGCGACGCGCGCCTTCTCAAGTCGCAGATGGCGGGCGCCGGGCTCGACTGGGGGCGTGTGCGTGCCGTGCTGCTAACCCACGCGCACGTGGACCATACCGGGGGAGCCCAATGCGTGCGGAGCGAGACCGGAGCGACCGTGTATGCCGGGGAAGGCGACGCGGCTGTCTTGCGGGCGGGCGGGCCCCGCGAGGCGCTCTTCAGCGCATTCGAGCTGCCCGAAGGTACAACGCACGCGACCAACGTCGATGTTGCGCTCAAAGGGGGTGAAACGCTCGACTTCGGCGATGTTCGCTTTCGGGTGCTGGCGACGCCTGGGCACACGCCTGGAAGCGTCTGTTACCTGATGGAGCGCGGCACGCTGCGGGCGCTCTTTGCCGGAGATGTGATCTCGACTTTCGTGGGCGCCGAGAAGTCACACCAGCGGATCGCCAGACCTTTGGGGACTTATTCCACTTACATGCCCCCGCGCTATCGCGGGGATGCCAAAACCTACCTCGCATCCTTGCGCAAGTTGCGGGCGCTGCCGCTGCCGGACCTGGTGCTGCCTGGCCATCCACGGTCCGACCCGACCCCGCAGGAGCCTCGCCTTTCGCAAGCGAGGTGGGAAAAACTGCTCGATGACGGCATTGCCGAGATGGCACGACTCTCGGCCCGATACGACGCCGACGGGGCCGACTTCCTGGATGGCAACGCAAAGGAGCTGCTGCCGGGACTGTACTACCTGGGTGATTTCCACGGCGCCGCGGTTTACGGCCTGTTCGCGACGTCGAAGCTTTTCTTGATCGATGCGCCGGGAGGTCCGGGGCTGCTCGCCTTCGTCAATGCACGTCTGCAAGAGCTCGGGCACTCGCCCGAGGAACCGGCGGCCGTGCTGCTCACCTCGTGCGACGCCTCGAGCACCGCCGGGCTCGCTGCCCTGGTCGGGCAATGCCACGCAGCGGTGGTTGTCGCGCCGGAGGGCCAAGCGAAGATCCGGAAATTGTGTCCGCCGGGTACGGCTGTACTCTCGTCGCACGAGCTGCCGCAACAGCGATGGTTTGACGTGACGCCGGTAGAGCTTCGCGGGCGGGGAGTCGCGCCAGTCGGGTACCGGTTCAAGTGGAGCGGAAAGACGGTCTTGTGCGCCGGACGATTCCCGATTGACCCCGATGTACCAAGCGAGACGGCACTGTTCTCCGAGATATCGGGGTCCCGGGAAACCACGCTCGATTATCTGGCGTCGGTCTTCCGGCTGAGCGAGGCGAAACCCGATCTCTGGCTGCCGCCGCTTCCGCTCAACGGCCGTAATGCCAATCTCTACGATAACGAGTGGCAGAACATCGCTGCGGACAACTATCGAGTCGGCTACCGCAGCCTCATGGGTAATGTTCGATGAGGTCGTGCGCACAGGGTCATCGCTGTCGCCCTTGGTTGTGTGTTTCTGGCGCTCTTCGGCGGAGTGGGCTGGCTGCTCAACGACGCCCGCATGCGCGGTGAGTCGAACGCTCATCCACTGAGTGCGCCCGTGCGGCAAGGAAATCGCATGAGCGGATTGGACGAGCACGTGCTCGAGGACAGCGGTTGGGAGCTAGCGAGCGAGTTCACGCCTCCGATCCATGACGGTGGATCGCTCGAAGAGCTTCGGGAAGCCGTCGCAATGAGGGGCGGCCTCGCGCTCGCGGTCTTGCGGGCGGAGTCTGATCGAACCCAGCTCCGATTCCGGGCGCCGAAAGAGGAAGTCGCCGCGGCGGCGCGGCTCTTGCACCAGATCGGCTTGATGAGCCTGTACGAGGGGCGGTATGCCGAAGCGTCGCTCGCACTGCAAGAAGCCAGGGAGCTCGGGCGGCCGGGCGACATTGCCGCGCGCGACCGAGCGGCCATGACGGCACTGCTGGGGGTTGTCGCGCTCCGCCGGGGTGAAGTCGAGAACGCCCTCAAGAACCCTGGGTTCGCGAGCGCGGAGTTCCCGATCGCGCCCCGGGCGATTCACACGCTGCAATCGGGCTCACGCGAAGCGATCAAGTGGTTCAGCCTCTATCTCCAGGAGTGGCCGGAAGATCTTCGCGTGCGATGGCTGCTGAACGTGGCCTACATGAAGCTCGGCGAGTATCCCGCCAAGGTGCCGGTCGAATTCCTGATCACGCTCGACGGCTTTCAATCACGGGCAGAAGTTGGTCGATTCGAGAACGTCGCGGAAACGGCGGGCTTGAACGTCAGGGGGCCTAACCAGGCGGGCGGGAGCGTGTTCGATGATTTCAACGGCGATCAATTGCCTGACCTGTTCATCGCGTCGCTCGACACTCTTCGGGGGGCTTCCTTGTTCATCAACCGCGGGGATGGCACGTTCGAGGATCGCTCAGACCGGGCCGGTCTCGCGGACCAGGTCCACGCCGCGAATGTCGTGCACGCTGACTTCGATAACGACGGCGATCTCGACGTCGTACTCGTGCGCGGCGCGGGAGACAGGCCGATGCGGCTCTCGCTGCTTGCGAACGAAGGGGACGGTCGCTTCAAGGACGTGACGAAGGCAGCGCGGCTGGGCGAGCCAGTTGCGGCCGGCGCGGCCGCCTGGGGTGATTATGACAACGACGGCTGGGTCGATCTGTTCGTGTGCGGCGAGTATCGCAAGCTCGACGGCGAGACGGCAGAGCCCGACCCGCGCAATCGCTGCCGGCTCTATCACAACGAAGGAGGCCGCGCGTTCCGAGACGTTGCGGCGGCCGCAGGGGTCGTCAATGAACGGTGCGCCAGGGGAGCGGCCTGGGGCGATTACGATGATGACGGCCGGCTCGATCTGTACGTTGCAAATGAAAACGCCGGCGGCCGGCTCTACCACAACGAGGGCGCGGGTGGATTCCGGGACGTGGCCCCGAGTCTCGACGTGACGGGCCCGCAGTCGGGTCATTCCTGCTGGTTCTGGGATCTGGACAACGACGGATGGCTCGACCTGTTCGTCGCTGATAACCAGACCGGCTTCGCGCAGACCGTCGCGCTGGCGCTGGGCGCTGCCGCTAAAACGGTGAGTCATCCGTTTGTCTACCGCAACCTGGGGCCAGGCGGTTTTCGGGAGATCAGCCGCGAAGCGGGTCTGGCCCGGCCGATTCCGGCACTGGGCGCCAACTTCGGCGATTTCGACAACGACGGCTTTCTTGATTTCTACGCGGGGAACGGATGGCGGGGCTGCTCGGGGTTGTTTCCCAGCATGATGCTCAGGAATCTCGACGGCCAGCGGTTCGAGGACGCGACAATATCATCGCACACTGGCCACCTGGAGCAGGGGCAAGGCATTTCGTGCGCTGATTTTGACGACGACGGCGATCTCGATTTTTTCGTCCATGCCGGCGGTCTGGTACCCGGCGGCCGGTCGCGCAACCTGCTCTTTCGGAGTGCCGGCCACGATCGCCACTGGCTGAAGGTTCGGCTGACCGGCAGCCGCACGAACCGTGCCGGTCTGGGGGCCAGGATCCGCGTGGTCGTGGAATCGAATGACGGCCGGCGACGCTCGATCATGCGCACCGTCGGCAATAATTCCAGCTCCGGCGGCAATAGCCTGGTGCAGTTGATCGGCTTGTCCGACTCGTCGCGTGTGGCCGAGCTTCAAGTGCGCTGGCCCACGAGCGGAACGACCCAGACGTTCCGCGACCTACGGGCTGACCAGGCGATCGAAGTCACCGAGGGAGCAGGCGATATTCGCGTGCGCCGCCGGCTCGGTGCGCCGGGTGGCGCCCCGTGATGGAGTCTCATCGCGCTGGGCGACCAGTCCCGCGCCGTCCCGTCCCCATGTCCTTCGACTCACCGCGCGACAACAATCGCCCGCCTGGCCGACCACGAAATCACCGAGGGCCATTCGTCCCCGCCACCAAAGAATTCGAATCCTCGTGCGCCTCACTCGCTCGCGAATCGCATCTTTAACATTAGACGCTCGCCGCACCGCGGATCATCCGCCCATCCCGGCGCCTGAACCCCGCACAGGTGTACCGCCGCCATCGCGCTTGCCGGTGGCGCCCGTCGCGATCAGGCTGCGCAAATGACTTAACATGAAGTTCTTTGTAAAGATATATATTTCCTAAAGAATTCGGGGTGCGCGAGGCATCAGGTGCCGCAAGGACAAAGAAGCGTCGGCAGCCGCGCCCGAGAGTGGGCGCACCCGACTTCAGGTGAACTTTCTCCGCAGGAAGAATCCATGCCCAACGCACTTGGCGGCTCCTCGAGCCGCGTGTTCGGCAAGCGCCAGTCCGCCACTTACAAGAAGGTGCTGAGTGCGCCGCTGGACCTCTCGCATACTCGCTACGGTCCGGGGCAAGGGCCTCTTGACCGTCCGCCTGGGGAGGATCAGTCGGATCGAGCCAGCGCCGCCGGCAAGGCCGAGGCATCGGGTTCGGACGATGACGAGGCCGCGACGTCAAAAGCCGGCCCCTGAATCCAAGGGTAACGCCAAAGCCAACCGGAAGAGCGTGCAGGAGCGGCGCGCGCTGGATGATTGAGCGGCCGAGCGACTTCTCGCTGGACGCCACCCATCGCCCCATCATCGCGCCCCGACTGCGTCGGGGCAAGGAAGACCGCCCTCCAGGCGGTCAGAGCTACTGCGCGCCGTTTGGAAACTGCTGGTCTTCAGTGGGTGTAATTCCCAGCCGGCAAGGACCAAGACGGAAACCCGCCTTCCACCTGGGGACAAACGCTCGATGTTGACGCCCTTACTTGGCCGGCATGCGCCGGCAAGGCTGTCAAACACCGATTGTACCGGCGCTGCACGCCGCTTGGCTGACGGCGCCCTCGTGTTCTTGGTGGTCTTGGCCGCGTTCTTGCTCGGCTGCCACGAGCTACAGGACGCGGATGTGTGGTGGCACCTGCGCGCGGGCAGTGGATCTGGGAAAACGGGGCGGTTCCCTGTCTTGACCCGTTCACTTATGCATCCGGTGATCGGCTTTGGATCGACCTGCAATGGCTGTTCGAACTGATCCTGGCGGCGGCATTTGCCGGCGGCGGCGTGCGCGGCGTGATCCTCTTGGCCGCCACGGTGTGCGCCACCGTGCTGGCGGTCGTCTTGGCGCTGCGAGACCGCAGATGGCCGGTCGAACTGGTGGTGGCGTGCTGGCTGCCAGCGCTCCTGGTCATGAGTGGCCGCTTTGTCCCAAGACCCGAGGTTTTCTCCCTTCTCTGGATGGCGATCTACCTCATGGTGCTCACGCGAGCAGACGGTACACCAGCCGCGGCGTGGGTGCTGCCACCAGTCCAGTTACTCTGGGTCAACACCCACGGCCTGTTTCTTCTGGGGCCTATCATTCTTGTCGCGTTCCTGGCCGACCGCCTGTTCGCGTCGAGTCACCGCATCTTGGGCGCCGCGCGGAAGAAGGTCCGGCCAAGGAGCGATGGTGGATTCATCTCGGCGGTGCCTCGGCGCTGGTCGGGGTTGCCTGCCTGGCGAACCCGTACGGCGTGCATGGGGCCCTGTTCCCGTTCGAGCTGTTCCCGAAAATCACGGCCTGGGGTGGGCCGTACAAACTCCATAATACTGAGTTCTTTGATCTGGGCGAATTGATGCGCAGGGGGGGCCCGGTCGCCGCGGGGAACCTCTACTTGCGTACGGAGTGCTTCTTGCTCTGGGCGATGCTGCCGAGCTTCATCGTGCCGGCACTGTGGCGGGCCGAAAAGTGCGCGAACGGCCCGGACCGTGCTGTACTCCGGCGCATTGGGTCTTATTTTGATTTTGATCCTGATAAGCGTCCTGGGGTTCCCTGCTCCGGGGAGTTCAGCCTGGGTGCTCCAGACCAGCCGCGCCGCCCCACTGGGTCTGGTCCTGTTCGGCGGGGTTGGCGCGGCGTTTCTGGTCAGAACGTCGCGACCGGCTGCGTTACTGGCTTTGATCGGCAGCGTGTCCTCGGCGTCGTCGATACTTTGGCTGCGTGCGCATGTTCTCGGTCCCGAGACCGGTCCAGCCGCCTGCATACAGGGATTGGGCGCCGGATCGCACATTCTTGGTTGGGGGACGGTGCTCGTGCTGATGGCGACGGCCGGTTTGGTCGTCCGTGCCGGAGCTCGTCTGTTCGTGGTAATCATCGCGGCGGCGTTCAGCTATCTCGCACTACAGGCCGTCCGCAACATGAACCTGTTCGCGCTGGCGGCGGGTTTTGTTCTCACGTCGAACCTCGCAGGATGGGCCACGGAAATCGCGGCCGCGGACGTCTCGATAACGCGTCGCCGCTTGTCTGTGATCGTCCGCGGTTTGGCCGGACGGGTTGCGCTGATCGGGGTTATCGGGCTATTGATCTTCTCGATCGTCACAGGGCGATTCGACCGGGCCACGGGCGAGCCTAGAAGCTTCGGGCTGGGTGAGCTGCCGCTGGCGTACGCCCACCAGGCCGCACGATTCGCCGGCCGCGCGGGCCTTCCAGACCGGGCGCTAGTTCTCCCCCTGGAGCAGGCCGGCGTTTACCTTTTTCACAATGGCCCGCAGCGCAAGCCGTTCATGGATTGCCGCCTGGAAGTGCCGAGTCGCAAGACGTTCGAGACTTATCTCCGGCTCGAGAACAGACTCAACGAAGGACGGGCCGGGTTGGCCGAGCCCGTACGCCTCGGAGGTAACCCGCTCATCCTTCTGGGGCACGCCAATGAGTTCGGCGCGGAAGCCACGTTATTGGGCGCGGCCGGGTGGCGCTGCGTTTACTTCGACGCTGTCGCCTCGGTATTCCTGGCACGCGGCGCGCCTGCACTCGGCGACGAATTCCCTGCCATCGACTTCGCCTCGCGGCACTTTCGCGACCCGGAATGGCAAGCGGTGCGACCGAAACCGCTCGGAATCGGCGAGGGCAAGGCCCTGTTCAACCTTGGGGTTGCGCTTCGGCTTCGCGATGGGGCGTCCGGCAGGCTTCCGGACTCGATCATGCTCTCAGCCGGCGACCGCTTCCGGCAAGCGATCGCCGGCGATCCCGCTGCGGCGGAGCACTGGACGATGCTCGGAATGTCGTGCTGGAACCTGATCGCCGACCTGACCGTCCCGCCACCCGGACCGCGCGAGACGTGGGACCCGGCGCGGGGTATTTTCCCTGCCCAGGCCACGTTCTGTTATCGCCGCGCGCTCGAGCTGGATCCCAACGACGCGGTCGCTCTCGCGTCGCTCTTCCGTTCACTCGAGGCTCGTGAAATGACTGATTCGGAGCAATCGGCGGCCGTCATTGAATCGCTGCGGCGCCGAACCGACGCTGACTGGACGACGTGGGATCGCGCAGCCGCGAAGTTACTGCACCTTGGCCGCACGGCCAATGCGCGTCGGGTGTGGGAGCTTGCCCCCGGCGCCCTTCACGCGCTATCCGAATGACTCGCATCGCGACTGCGCTGCTGGCCGCGCTCGACTTCCAGACGGCCATGCAAACCTTGCAACGGGCTTTGAAGTGCGACCCCGGCCTCGGGGAAGCATGGTTCTGCCTGGCTTTGGTTCACGTCCAGCGAGGCGAGCCGACGCCTGCGTTGGCTGCGTGCGAGACCGGCCTGCAAAAGTGCCTCACTAGAGCGCAGCGATCCTCGCTTGAGCGCTTCAAGGCCCTGCTCGCGCCGCCGTAGCGAGAAAAGGGTGCCAGCAGTTGTGATCAGTCCCACGCGGAAATCCGCGTCAAAAGGCAGCCGAGAGAACACCCTCGAGCGCAACCATCTGTGCAAGTCCATCCTCGGCCGGATCCACGAGTTTCCCGGCAAACACGCAGTCCGCGAAGCAATCGACCATCGCTGCATACTGGTCGACCGGCTCGAATTCCAGCAGCCTTGATCCTTGAGGCCGGCTATCGGCATCCTTTTCCGAGCCGAGTGTGACGAGATTGGCAGTGGGTTTCGTGCCGGCCGCGGGCAGATAGGCCAGCGGAACATCAATCAGGCCGCGAGTGCCCGAGAGCTCAAAGTGACAGCGGAACGGTTGTTCAAAGCTGCAATCAACGATCGCCAGCACGCCGCTGGGGAATTCCAGAGTCGCCGTCAGGCTCAAGTCGACGCCCGTCGGTCCACATCGCACGAAAGACTTGAATCGGCTGGGCTCTTCGCCGGTGAAGAAGCGGGCTGTGTTCACACCGTAGCATCCCACGTCCCAGAGTGCTCCACCGCCTCGAGACGCATCGAGCCGCCAGTCATCCGGGGCGATCGGGAATGAGAACGACGATCGAACGAGCCGAAGCTCACCGATCGTGCCGTCTTGTATCATCTTGCGGATGCCGAGCGTGCGCTCCTGGTGCCTCCACATGAAGGCTTCCATCAGGAGAACGCCGCGATTGCGGCAGTGTTCGACCATGGCCAGGGCTTCGCGCGCTTCAAGTGCGAGCGGTTTTTCGCACAGAACGTGCTTGCCCGCGTCCGCGGCTGCCATCACCCAGGGCCTGTGCAGCTCGTTTGGAAGCGGGATATATACCGCGTCGATCTCGGGGTCGGCTAGAAGTGCCTGGTAAGAGCCGTGCGCCCTGGGCACTTCGAATTCGATCGCCCACGAGCGAGCGACGGCGCCGTCGCGGCTGGAAAGCGCTTGCAGTACACTGGAGGTCGACCGTGCGATGCCAGGAATGAGCCCGCGCCGGGCGATCCGCGCGCAGCCTATAATTCCCCAGCGAATGCCTGCTTGGGCGGTCATGTCATGAAGAGATGCGAAAATGAACCGGCTCCGCTCTGGCGGTTCCCCTCGATGAGGGTAACCGCGAGGCGGAGCCCGGAGTCTGATTTACGATTCGATGCCGCAGACAGCACCTCAGTACTGGTCTGCGCTCAAGACTTCACCTCCGTTGCGGCTTCCGAGTGCCCACCAGGTCGACGCGGCGACCGAGTCCTTGACGAACCGGACCGAGCCGTCGGTGAAGCACACGTTGACGCCGGCCGGGTGATTGCTGCTGGCCGTCGACATGCCGCAAGTGCCGCCCCACAGGCCGCCGGCGTCGCTGGGGTTCAAGCAGGTGAGCTTGTTGGGCGTGTTGTAGTGATGATACGAATTGACCACGGTGTGCCACTCGTACCCCAAGGCCCACGAGAAGCCGTTGAGCCAGCCGTTGTTGTTCGTCGCTTGTGACGAACCGGCCGGAATCGACTGGCAGGCCAGAACACTCGCCTGGGCATTGGCCGTGCTCTGCCCGTTGTAGGTGATGTTGATCGTGGAGATGGTGTAGATGCCTCGCTTGGCCTCGGAGCTGGTGGTCAACAGTGCGGCGCCGTTATTTCCAGCCGACCAGCCGAGAAGCTTCTCGCTGAAGAGGCCGGTGTTGGCGGTGCCGTCGGTGACGCTCTCAAAGCCGAAGAAGCCCAGGTTGTTGTCTGCTCCCCACCAGTAGCTGCCAGGTGCAGCGCCCTGGACGGTGGCCAAGGAGCAGGTCAGGAACTCGACGATCGTGCCGGACCACATGCGGATGGTGCCCGGGCCGCCATGGTTGGCGACGTAGTTGGTCGGCGCCCAAGGCTGGTCGGGCCGAACTTTCTGATTGTCTGAGGGGCACGAAAACGTCGGAATCGCCGAGTAACCGACCGTGGTGTTGATCACACTGTCAGCGTTCACAGAGAAGTTATACGCATTGTACAAGGGGCTCTGCTCGAGGTTAGGAAGCATGAACACCGCCCAGCTTGCATTCCAGCCCCAGCCCAGACCGTTTGTGGGCCCGAGAAACATGTTCTCGGCGGGGAGACAGTTCTGCTGCTGATGATAATTGTGCACCGCCAGCCCAAGCTGCTTGAGGTTGTTGGTGCACTGGGCACGGCGGGCGGCTTCACGGGCAGCCTGTACCGCCGGCAAAAGTAGGGCAATCAAAACCGCAATGATTGCAATGACGACCAACAGTTCGATCAGGGTGAAGCCTCTCCCTGACCTCCTGCGTGAAATCACCATGGATGACCCTCCAAGAGAAGACAATGGGACGACAGGATTAAACCGAACAGACAAACAATCGCTCGGCAAAAAACAGAACTTAAGCCGTTGGAAGGCACGGGACCAGACCCAAATTCGCCCCGTCGAGCGCAAATCTTCACTCTTCCCTGGGGACGGACACAAACTCGACGACGTTGCATCCACCATCCAACAACTCTACTCTATCATAAGCGCTGATTGCCGGCGCGACGGCAGGACTTTTGATGGCGATCGCGGTAAAACGATTCCTTGACTTCCACGTCCGTCCGGCCCGCACGCACACATTCAGCCAATTGCAATCTTACCAACTCTGCGAGTAATGAAAAGCCCCAACCCGGGTCAGACCTTATTTCCGCGAAAACGGATCGCGCTCCTGGCGGTGCTCCTGGCGGCCTATGCCGCCTCGTATTGCATTCGCGTTCTGAGCGAGCCGGCGCCGTCACACGCGGTCGATGCGGCAGTGTCGGCTGTGCCCGATTTCGCCGGCTCACCCGACATCATGCCGGGACGTGCCAACCCGACCGTGCGCCAGCCTCCTAGCCCATTTCAATTCACCGAGATCGCAAGGTCCGCCGGCATCGATTTTGTCCATTTTTCCGGCATGACCGAGGCCAAACACTTCCCGACGGCGAATGGCTCTGGCGTCGCCGTCTTCGATCACGACAACGATGGCCGCTTCGATCTCTATTTTGCGACAGCAACGCGGCTACCCGTCGGCTCGTTCCGGTCCGGACCGAACCGGCTGTATCGCAATCGCGGCAACAACCAGTTTGAAGACGCCACGGTTTCTTCCGGCCTGGGTTTTACAGGCTTCTGCCAGGGACTGGCCGTCGGCGACATCGACAACGACGGCGATCCGGAAGTCTTCCTCTGCAATTTCGGCTCGAACGTTTTCTACTTGAACACGGGCGGCGGCCGATATGTCGACATCACCAGGTCCGCCGGCCTGGATCGGCCTGGCTGGTCAACCGCCGCTGCATTCCTGGATTACGACAACGACGGCGACCTCGACCTCTACGTGGCGAATTATGGACGCTGGAAGCTTCCCGAAGATGACGTGTTTTGCGGCGGACCAAAGGCGGCTGGCTCGCCGGGACCCGAGAAGGTGCGGATCTATTGCTCGCCCAGGTCCATCACCCCGGCGCGGCACACGCTTTACCGCAACAACGGTGATCTCACCTTCAGCGACCTGACGGAACGGGCTGGACTGGCGCGGTCGGACGGCCGCGGACTCGGGGTTGTCGCGGCTGACTTGAACGACGACGGCCGCATCGACCTCTACGTCGCCAACGACATGTGCCCGAATTTCGTCTTCCTGAACCGCGGCGACGGCACCTTCGACGATGCGACCCAGAGCTCCGGCGCCGGCTTCGGGCCGCAGGGGCAAACCCGCGCCGGCATGGGCGTCGACGCCGAAGACGTGGATGGCGATGGCCGCACCGACATCTTCGTCACCAATTTCTGGGCCGAGGGCAGCGCCCTCTTCATCAATCTGGGCAGCGGGCTTTTCGAGGATCGGTCGCGAGCCGCCGGTCTCTTTCACGACTCCGTTGCCTGGGTCGGCTGGGGATGTTCCCTGGCCGATTTCGACAGCGACGGCTGGCCCGACTGCTTCGCCACCACCGGCCACATCGACGACAACCTGCGCCTCATGAACCGGAACTTCCACCAGTACGCCCATCCGCCCTTGCTTCATCGCAACGACGGCGGCAAGAAATTCATCCTGGCGACCCGCGCCGCCGGTGCGTATTTCGACTCCGATCACGTCGGCCGAGGAGTCGCTCAAGGCGATCTCGACAATGACGGCGACGTCGACCTGGTCGTCAACCACAAGGATGCGCCACCGGCGCTCTTGCGAAATGACACCACGTCGAAGAACCACTGGATTCAACTGCGCCTGGAAGGCACGCGCAGCAATCGCGACGCGATCGGAGCCCGCGTGGAAATCGGCCTGGGCGCTCGCACGCTTGTGCGCCAGTGCAAGGGTGGCGCAAGCTACGCCTCTGCGCATGACCCCCGGCTGACAATCGGGTTGGGAGACGCGACCTCGGCGAGCACGGTGACGATCCGATGGCCGAGCGGCGCGGTCGACAGTTTCAAAGATCTCGCCGCCGATACGCGCTGGCTGTTGCGCGAAGGATCGGCGCGACCGGAGCGTGTGGCCGCGCCGAACTGATACCAACCCGACGCGCCAGTTTTGATGTCGCGCATTTTGGTTCTTGCCCTGAAAGGGCCCAACAAATCAGCCCAGGGCATCGCCCTCGTCCTTACCCACAAGTCATAACACGATATTTAACAAGAGTTTACGATAAGATACGGAAGCATTATCGATCGACATACACAATTGTGATGTTATGCGCACTATTCACTTTCTCGGTTTTTCCGGGGAACTCTCAATATTGGCCGGCTCGTCATGTGAGTGCCTTTTGAATGCACCTGGTGTACATGTAGTACACATTTTCCAATCAAAGCTCCGTTCTGTCGCCGTAACTTAATGAGCCATAACTGGTTCAGACTTGTGGGTAAGGACGAGGGCATCGCCCTGGGTTCTGGCGCGTTTTGATGTTCCGCATCTTGATTCTTGCCCTGAAAGGGCCCAACAAATCAGCCCAGGGCATCGCCCTGGGTTCCCGAATTCAAACCATATTTAAGCCCTGTAAGGGCGGCACAATCGGAGAACCACGCGCGATGCTGAGATCGCTCGCGGAAATCGTGACCATGCGGTTCGGAGGGCATGTTTCGCCCTTTCAGGGCGATGACCTGTTTTGTTGGCGTAGTTCCCCAGGGCGTTGCCCTGGGCGGTCTTGTGACTGCCCCAATCGTGTCGACAGCAGCCAGGAAGTGAGCCACTTTCGCAGCCAGAATTGAGCCACCGCGGTTGTTGCCGGACGAACCGCGGAGTCGCGCTGATTAGTGACACCTATGCCGGTGTTCGATGTCAACATCCAACGAGAATTGCAGCGTCGTCGATGTTATCGATCGCATTGGTTGATTCAAATCGGCCTTCACCCTTGGCCTGAGGCTGATTTGAATCAACCAATGCGATCCGACAGCGGAAGATTTCGAAACGCAGAGGATCATCGTCGTGGATGTCGAAGCTAATTGTCGCCCATCAATAAAGCCCGAGAACGCTCCGCCAGCGTTCCCTGGGCAAACGCACTCGTCGCTTTTCCGGGACGATTTGACCGCGCTGGCGAGTCGCGGCTTGTTTTATATGTACAGATATAATACTTCTTGAATGACAGAATCTGACAAAGCTGAGAGAGCCACTCTGCGATTTTGAATGTTAGGCTCGGGGTCGGCAACCCAGTTTTCACCGTCGTTGCCGGCCGGCAACTCCGGTTGGCATACGCCGACTTCCTAGAGACCAACGCAAAGTGATTCTAGAACCTCGCAAGGTGTCGTCAAGAATATTCCGGAGAAAACGCCGAAAAAACGAATCGATAGAGCCACTCACCGCGATCAACTGATCGCAGAGTGGCTCAAGTGGTCGCTGCGATAATGGCTCACTCTCTGGTTGCTGCTGACACAATCGGGGCGAGGAGAAGAACTGCGCGACATCAAAACTGGCGCGTCGGGTTAGTATCGGAGAGCTGCTGGCTCGCAGTGGTGCTCGGCAAGGAGGTGACGACTGCACAGGCGTGAGTCGGTCAACCAGGGCCGCCTCGGCTCGATCTGGCATCCATGATCCGTCCAACTAGGTCGATTGCGGTCGGAGAGTGCGAGCGCAGCCGAAAGCGCTTGCCGCACCTCGGCCTCGGCCCCCTCGAGCTGTCCCACCGCGAACATCACCTTCGCCAGACCATAACGCGCATCAAACGAATCCGGGTCCAGCCGAACGGCTTCGGTCATCGCAGCCAGCGCTTCGTCATGACCGCCTTGTTCGTTCAGGATGGACGCCAGCAAACAGTGCGAGTCGGACGAGCCCGGGTCAATCGACACAGCCGACCGCACTTCCAGCAAAGCCTCGTCGCGCCGCCCAAGCGCGTTCAGCACCATGGCCAGGCTATGGTGCGCGTCTGCAGAATTCGGGGCGGATCGAACCTCTGCCGCCAGGCGGTCAGCGACCCTGACCCAAAGGGCCTCCGGGTCACGCCACATCAAGCATTGACCCCAGGTGGCCGGGATGATCAGCAAACAGACGACCCATCCTGCGGCGACGGCGGCTTGCCTGAGCGCCTGCGGACGTACTGCCGCAATGCCCGCGCCAAGCAATACAAACCAACCTAGTGTGGCCATGTAACTATACCTGTCAGCGACCATCATCCGGCCCAGAGGGAACAACCCCGAATTGGGCGCGAGGAGGACCAGGTATAAAGCCCAGACTGTCAGCGCAGCAGGCCACCGTCGCCGCAGCATGATCACTGCCAGAGAGACGCCGATGACGATCGCGGCGTAGGGCCAATATGCCGGATCGGCCAGGCTGACCCGGCTGGGGGTCGGGCGGATGGGGGTTAGCCCGATCGGGAGGATCGTTTTCACGGGATAAAAGCAAATGCCGTAGAACGCCTTGGCGAAACGCCAGGAAAGTGCAATACCGTGGAGGTCTGGTCCGTACTCCCACCGGCGTGCGAGGACCGTGAGTATTCTCAGTGGTACGCTCAGCGCCAAGAACGGCAGCTTTTCGAGCCAGACCTTGCGCACCGCCGGCCCCAACATTCCACCAGGCACGTCCCCGCGAAGGCGCCCCAACGGGTAAACATCGAGAATGAGGAACACAATCGGCAGGCTCACGGCCGTCGCCTTACAGAGCATGGCGGCAAGAGACATGAGCCAGCAGATCGTCAATCGCCACGGTCGCTGATCGTCGCCTCGATTAGCGCGGAGGTAAGCCAGGACCGCTAGCAGCCAGAAGAGGGCACAGGGCAGGTACGTTTGGCACGAGGCCCAGGCCACGGCCTCCACGCGGAGCGGATGCACCGCGAAGAGCGCGGCAGCCACGCCGGCACCGGCCGTCCGATCGCTTGACGGAATATCCGGCCGGCTTCGGGCCAGCAACTCGACGGTCACGAAGAAAAAAGCGACGGTATTCGCGGCGTGAAATACCAGGCTCATGAAGTGGTAGCCGTGCGGGTTGAGTCCCCAGAGCGCGCTTTGGACGGAAAGGAGCTGCCAGCCCAATGGCTGATAAATCCCGATGATGTGAGCTCGCCACGACCAGGCGAATTGCCGCCAGCCAATTCCGACAAAGTCGGGGTTATTCACGAAATTCGCGACGTCGTCGAGATAGACGAAGTCGTTGTCGAGTACGGGAATGAATGCGATGAACGTGAGAAACACGAGCGCGACAGAAGTGACGGCCCTGGCATTGCCGGCTGTGGGCGCCCGGACGGACTGCGGCTCGCTTCCTGAAGGCGCGCCCGCACCCGCCGAGGCTGGCCCCCGCCCTTCTTCCGGGAGGTGGTGTTCGCTGGTTTCAACTCGCATTTTCACTATGTTCTGCTAGATCGTAAGCCTCTTCCACACGCCCGGTCACACTGTCATTGGGTCTTGGCCATTGTGCTCAGCATCACGGAGAGCGGCAAGGGGCTCCAAGCCCGGCAATCGGCCATGCACCGAAACCAGCTTGCCGCGAGACCGAGGGTCTCCCGCCCTTGCGGACCTGGTCGCGCAAATTCGAGGAGGTTATCCCCAACCCAGTCACTGCGGTGCGCTTGCCGCCAATTTCCGTCAGTCCTTCCCGACCCACTCCTCATCGGTTCCGCTCCCGCATCTCCCGCCGCCTCGCCCGGCGATTGAGAGTGGTCACGATAATCGATAGCACCGTGATCAAGATAATCGATAGTCCGTCGTCGAAGCGGCGGGCGGCTTGAATTGTTGCGTTGCGGCGTGATCTCGAAATACGCGCCGGTTCGCGGCTGACGCGTGTGGGACATCCTGTCCCGGATGTCGCGGCTCCTGCCGCGAAGGTTTTTCGCATTGGTGCCGATCCCGGAGCTTGGACTGACCGAGATCGCAACGGGAGCCAGGCCGAGCTGCTACACTCGGCCTGGGCTCCGGTCTCGGCCCCTGAGTCGGCGCTCGGGTTGCTCCTCAGCAGAGCCCTATCCTCCGCCCAGGCCGTTCTTCAGTCTGAGGCCGTCGTGCCTTTCACCCAACCTCTTGCACCGCGCAACTGACCAACAGCCCGACTGTCTCGTGCCTCCCGCAACAGGCGATCGCGCTCAGCGAGGATCCGCACACCCAGACCGGCGACTCCGTCCGCCGGTGTGATGGTATCCGAGCGCATCGCGCACCCGGCAAAGCCCATCAGCACCATTCCGTTCCCACTTATCTCTATAGGGGGAACGGGAACGGTCCTTCCGAGCAATCACTCGAGCTGTTGCCAACCGGCGGCCGTTCGTCTCAACCGGCCAGCACGCTCTAGCGACTCGAGCACCTCGCCCAGACGCTCGTTCTTGACGGCAAGACAGTCGCGAAGCTTCGCTCGCGTGAGCACCGTGCCGCCGGCCAAATTGTCCAGCACGCGCTCCTCGAGACTGCGTGGCTTTCCGCACTCCTGCTGCCTAAAACCTCCAGGTGCGTCGTGTCCGGATTGGTTGTGACAAGCGTTAAATGGATCGGCGACGATGCGGGCGCCGCCCGGTGCTCAGTGGAGAGCACCAGGTGTTCCTTGCCTCGCCGCAGGTAGAGATTGGAGTCGCCGAAGGCGTGGATGTCACTGGAGCCGCGAAGTCCCAATCCGGCGGCGGCACCTCCAGCGGCGTTCTTGCGTGTGTGATGCACCAGCAACACGGAAACGTCGAACTGCCGCTGCAACGAACGAAAGTACGCCAGAGCACGGCCACCTCACTGGCATTGTTTTCGTCGATGCCGTGAAGTCTTACCAGCGGATCCAGAAGCAGCAGCCGAGGCCGCAGCCGGCGGGTCGTCTCCAGAAGTCGCATTCGGTCCGGGTCGCGATCAAGCCGGAGAACTGGCGCAGTGATCACGTGGATCTCGACCCCAGCCAGATCAAGACCACGATGCTTTGCCATTCCGTCGACGCGCTGGCGCACGACCGGCAGTGCGTCTTCAGCCAGATAGATTAGAACCGGTCCCGGCTCCGGCACGGCATACTTGCCCAGGCATGGCGTCCCAGTGGCCACGCTCAGGGCCATGTCCAGCCCCAGCCACGTCTTGGCACACTTGGGGGCGCCGCCGATCACGCCGACCGCGCAGAGCGCACCAGAGCTCTTCCACTAGCCAACGCTCGGCGAGCTCATCTTCAGCAATCTGGGAAACCCGCACGACCGGCAGTACTTGCTCTGCATTCGCAGGCATTTTCACCCCCTCACTTTCTTCTTCAACGCGGAGTGGGAACCTCTCGGTTGAAAGGCCTCGAGGTAACATTTCTCATCGAGCTGCGCCATGTCGTGGGCCATGCCGTGGGCCAAAAGCTCCGCGCTCATGATCATGAGCGACCGGTAATTACCGGCGCTGTGATCGGCCAGCGTCTCCATGAGGTCCACTGTCATAAGCGTGGCGTTGCCGGCCTTCGCAAGCGCAGTGCCGAAGCAGCTCTAGCTGTTCCTCACGCGGCGCGGTCTCAGTTACCAGCCGTGTGCGGATTCTCGATGCAAGTGGTACAAGTTGTTCCTGCCTCAGCAGCTCTGAGAGTCGCCTGTCTCCCGAGAGGATCACCGTCAACAGCGCCCTGGCATCGAAGTCGGCACTGGAGAGGATCCGCAGCTCGGCCAAGACGTCAAGGTTCATCTCCTGCGCTTCGTCGATCAAAAGCACTGGGCGAATCCGCGACGAGGCCACGTGAGCCTTCCAGCGCTCGCGTCGCGCCTTGAATCCACCCCAACGGTTGTGCACCGCGAGCTTCACCCCGAAGATGTCACCCAGCTCACGATAGAAGTCAGGGCTTTTTGACTGGGGTCGCTCGAGGACACCGATCGTGACATCCCGCAGCGATTGAAGCCTGCCTGCGACAATCCGCAATACCACCGATTTGCCCGTGCCTGACTCACCCGTGATCAGCGCGAACCCCCCTTCTTGAGCCAACTGTTCGACACGCCAGGCAAAATGGTCGATCTTGGGTGTCACCAGCAATGCCTCATGGGGAATCTCCGGTGAAAACGGGTCCCATTTGAGCCCATCGAGCGCCAGTAGTTTCTTGCTGTTCATGATGATTCTCCGTTCCCTTCTGGTGGTGTCTTGGGCAGGTATGCTGGCGGCATGCCCTTGGCCGAATGCTCTTCGAGGATGCGTTTCAAAAGAGGCGGCAACTCGCCCTTGGTGCGGCGCCGATCTGGTTCCGGTGGGTCGGACCTCGGCGAGGTCGGTCGAGCCGTACCGCCGGGCTCGATCACGGCTCGCCGACCATCAGCGTTTGCGGTTTTGTCGATTGGATAAATGGGAGCCAGGATCATCCCACTCTGCGGGTCGACGAGATCGACTCGGCCGAGGTCCCAGCGGGCGTAACGCAGGGTGACCATGCGGAAGTGACGGTACCGTGCTGGAACCTCGAACCGCACACCCTCGAGTGAGATCGTTCCATCGCTCTGACGCTGGCTCCTCTTGCATTCCAGGCGAAATGCGTCGTGCAGCGACTCGCTCTTTGGGCTGTCGCGCGAGCACGTCCGGCGCGTGGCGGAACCGGTCGAGCGGTGCGCTGGCGGTCTCACGGTGAACCGCCTGGTTGTACTCGATTTCGACCCATGCCTGGGTCAGCTCGTTCAAGACGTTGAGGGTCAACTCGGACATGCCATCGAGCATGTTCATCAGCCGCCCCTCGAGAGTTCCCCAGAATGCCTCTTGCTTGCCGTTTTGGTACGGGCTGTAGGGGAGCGTTCGCTCGTGGACAATTCCCAGGTGAAGCAGGCCTTGGGTGACTTCCTCGGCCACCATCGCAGCACCATTGTCGGTCAGGAGAGCACGTGGCAGGCCCCGTTTTTGGATCGCCTGGGAGAGGCCGTGCACCAGGACCTCCGCTGTCTCCGACAGGTACCACTGGATGTGACAGCACAGTCGCGAGTGGTCATCCAGGATCGCCAGCGCGATCGGGTGCAGCCACTTTCCGGCGGGAGTGACCACCTTGCGCGATCCGTGGTGGAAATCGAGATGCCACAGAGCCCCGACATGCTCGGCCTCGTAGCTGCGAACCTCGCGGGTCGTGCGCCGCTGTTGCGCCGCGATCTCACCGGGGCGCTGCCGGGACTCTAGCCTCGGCTTTCGCATCAAGCCGTGCGCCTGCATGTACGCGCTTGAGCGTAGAGTAAGAAGGAAGCCGTCCGATCGAGGGACTGGCCTGTACCAGAGCAGCCAGGTTGTCGTAATGCAGTCGATAGCTCCAGTGCGGGTAGTCTCGGTACTGGAACGTCAGCCGCTCAGCCAATGCCGGCGCCAGGGAGATTTTGCCGCGGTCTTTGCGCACCGCGGGGCGCAAGGCGCCGACCGGGTCGTTATCCTTCCGGCGTGCCGTGTAATACCATCGCGCGATGGTGACGGCTGAGAACCGGACATCATGTCCGGTCAAAGGATGCGACCAGGCCTTCTGGGCAAGAGAATCGATCGCTGCCTGGAGTGCGCCGCGCAGGGGGAGAGCTCAAGAGTGAGCCCACGACGGAGAACCGAAATCGCGCCCAGCGGGCGCCTGTCGCATTGGGGGTTGTTGGGATCATCACGCCTCCTCGCAGATGGGGTGAAAGGACTCTGACAATCCGTTTTCACCGACCAGATAGCGGAGGCAAAGAGCATCTTCTGCGGATCGGCGGCGGTCATCAGGAGACCTTGATTGAGAGGCCCCCGGCAACCGTGATCGGCGAGAGGAACCGCAAGAGGAGCATCCAGCCTTCGCGCGGCGGATGATGGCAGAGGAAGGCGTCGACCAGCGAGTAGGGAAGGCTGAGAATCTCGCCAATGGTGATGAAATCGGCGCGTGCGATCTTCCAGAAGGGCGTTTTGGGAAAGTGTTCGCGCCAGAAGGTTTGCCAGCGGGTGATGGTGGTGAGGTCGGCACCGAAGCGTTCGGAGAGTTCACGGACTCGCCGTGGCGTGGGCCCTTGCCGCATGGCGCTGATCAAGATGACGATGACACCCGCGTAAACCTTCCGGCCCAGGAAGCGTGTTGATGGGGGCGTGGCTCTCTTCCTGCAACCGTCGCGATCACAGCAGAAACTCGATCTGAAGCACTGGAGTTGGGGTAGCCGGACGGCAAATCCCCGAGGCTTCCGAAGGTAGTCGGCTGAGTGCAGGCGTCCCCCGCAGCGACATCCTCGGTTGCGAACGGTCTCCGCGAGATCTTCATCGACAGCCAGCAGGAACGACCAGAAGCTGGCAGTGGAAGGCAAATCGTGATACATGAGTGGGTACTCCGGGTCGTGATAAACTACGGAGTACACCCCTCGGGAACCTCGATCAAGTGATCGCAGTCTCCGAGGGGAATTATTTCGATTGCCTCAGCGACGTTGCTCAGGACTCGCGGATTTCGCGTCGATTATCTCGGCCACGCTCATGACGCCTTATTCTGTCGGCGCACAAAATAGACTGCCACCGCTTCATGGATGGCTTCCTTAGCGGCATCGTTTGTCAGGCAACGAGGCTTAGGTAGGGTCGGGCGAGGTTTAGGCGTAACGGTTAGCGCCGCTGATATAGTGTCTAACTGCGACAGAGACATGATCTCCCGAACACCCGCATACTTCTTGTACGCTGGTGGTCTGTTGGAGTGGGGCATCGCCTCAAAATAGGCAACGATCTCATTCCAATACGCCGTTTCTAACGCTCTGAGATGGTCAAGATCTGAATACATGGCAACTACTCGTCGATTTATTGAAGGGACGAGCGGTAGCATGTCGGATGGAGGAGTGTCAAGAAGTCTGTGAGAATGTTCTCGAAGTGCTTACTTATGTTTTTTCCAACGGGCTTTGGCGGCTTTCTTCGCGATAGCCGTCCGCCGCTCCTTCGAGAGCTTGGTGGCTCTGGCTTTGCCACCCTTCTTGCCGCCAAGTCGGCCTAATTCTACGGCTGCAGGGTGTTTGCCATCCTCGACGGTATCCTGCACTTGACCTGTTGCGATTTGGCCTATGAGGTGAGCCAAGGCAATCGGGTCGCGGGGTCGTTTAATGCGCTTTTTCGCCATGCTATGACAGCATAGCACAGGTGAGGCAAGTTTCTAGCAGCAAGTTACGCCGTTAACTTTCAAACTGACCCACTACCCATCATTTTCATTGATTGACAGTTTAGCTCAAGGGTTATAGATTTCTTCCTGACAAAATCGGTTAGGGAGGGCGTTTTGAAGGGCCAGCGGGTCGGTTACGTTCGTGTCAGCAGCTTAGATCAAAACCCGGAACGGCAACTGGAGCAAGTCCAGGTGGACCGGATGTTCACCGACAAGGCGTCCGGCCGGGACACGCAGCGGCCGGAACTGGATGCGCTCCTTGCCTTCGTGCGCGACGGCGACACTGTGGTCGTGCACAGCATGGACCGCCTGGCCCGCAACCTCGATGACCTCCGGCGGATCGTGCAAACGCTGGCCAAGCGCGCCGTGCGCATCGAATTCGTCAAAGAGAGCCTGAACTTCACGGGCGAAGACTCGCCCATGGCCAACCTCATGCTTTCCGTCATGGGAGCCTTTGCCGAGTTCGAGCGGGCGTTGATCCGCGAGCGCCAGCGTGAGGGAATAGCTCTGGCCAAGCAGCGCGGTGCCTACCGAGGACGCAAACGGTCGCTCTCAGATACCGAGATCGCTGAGTTGCACAGCCGGATTGACGCCGGCGAGAAGAAGTCGCAGGTCGCGCGCGATTACGGCATCAGCCGAGAGACGCTATACCAGTATCTGCGGATGGCGGCCTGATGGATGTTCGGTCGATTGCTACTACATCACGTCTTATAATTAATTCCCAATCGCTTAGAAAACTACTTTGTGGCTGCTGGTCGAATTGTTGGGTTTCCCAGCATGGAATCCCGATGAGTCCGCTCCCTCCCCCGACTTGGATACAACGCGAATTCCTCGTGCGGGGCTCAACACGCAACGAAGGACCCGGTCGCAACGTCCGACCAAGGGAGGGGCGGAGCCCACCACCGGTGGATCAACTCGTCTCCGACCCGTGCTGAGATCCCGACGCGGCCGCCATTCGCGAGACCGAGATCGGCTGGTGGGGCCGTCCGTCCGAAATCATCCTGTCCCAGAAGCCGATGCCGTGGACCTTGAACCATCGCCGTTTCTGGACGGCGAAGTAGAGCACCGGCAAGAACACGTCGATGACCTCGTCGGCGATGAGCAGGCCGCCGAGCACGGGCGCCGCCATCGGGCGGATGACCTCGGCGCCGACGCCGGTAGCCCAGAGCATCGGGGCGATCGAGATGATCGCCGCTCCCTCGGTCAGCAGCTTGGGCCGCAGGCGGTGGATCGCCCCTTCCAAAATCGCCTGCCGCAATTCGGCGATCGAGGCGATCCGCTCCAGGCCACCGCGCTCATCGATCGCCTCGTGGAGGTAGACTAGCATCACCACGCCCGTCTCGACGGCCATTCCGAAGCAGGCGATGTAGCCGACCTGGACGGCCACGCTGAAGTTGAAGCCGAAGAGCCATTGAAAGATCGCACCACCCGCGAGCGCGCCGAGCACGCTGGTCATCATCAGCAGAGCGTCGATCCAGCTTTTGTGAGTCAGGTAGAGAATCAGCGCGATCACAGCGATGACAGCGGGGAAGATGATTCGCAGCGTCTTGTTGGCCCGGACCTGGTGCTCGAATGTGCCTGTCCATTCGATATACATCCCGGCGGGGAGCGTCTTCATCACCTTGGCGTCAACAACGCGCTTGGCCTCCTCGACAAAGCCGACCTCGTCGCGGTCACGGACGCGGAGCTGGACATACGCGCGGAGCAGTCCGTTCTCACTCTTGATCATCGACGGCCCTTCGACCACCCGTATGTCGGCGACAGCGGCCAGCGGGATCTGGATCGCAGCGGCCTGGTTCGGCGCGCCGGGAGAAGGCATCGACGCACCCATCCTGCCCATCCCACCGGACTGCCCGGCGTCGGCGGCCATCCCTCGTGCGGAGACGAGGATGCCCTTCAGCGCCTCGATATCGTCGCGGTAATCGCGGGAGTAGCGGACGCGGATCGGGTAGCGCTCGCGACGCTCGACCGTCATCGTAAGCGGCCTGCCTCCCATCGCCACCTCGACGACGTCCTGGATATCGCCCACGTTGATACCGTAACGGGCCGCCTTCTTCCGGTCGATTTTGATCTCCACGTACCCCTTGCCGACGATCTGGTCAGGGAAAACGTCCGCCGCCCCGCGAACCCCGCGCAGCACTCCGGCAATCTCCTGGCTGACGCGCTGGATGTCGTCGAGCTTAGAGCCAAAGACCTTCACGGCCACCGGGAGACGAACACCGGTCGATAGCATCTCGATCCGGTTGGCGATCGGCTGGGTGAAGCTGTTGCCCCAGCCGGGCATGTCCAGGGCTGTGCTCATCTCCTCGACAATGTCGGTCTTCGTCTTCTTCCAGAGCAGGAGCCGTTCGGCGAACGGCTTATCCAACTCGGCCCGGACGGACGCTAACTCCTCCGGCGCGGCGTCACGGGCGGCTAACTTCCGGTCACTGGCCAGCTTTGACAGTTCTTCGATGGCCGACCAATTGGCGGCACCGACCGCGCGGTCGAAGAGCTCCCAGTTGAGCGACTTCACCCGTTCCGAAAACCGATGTGCATGGTCGGCGTCCAGGTGCTCGGCCATCCGCGTGAAGAGCGTCGGCTTGGCGAAGCCCAGCACGTCGCCAACGGTCGCGGTGGTTCTGTCCAGGAGGGACGGATGCGGCGAGAGCAGGTCGGGGCGATCCCGGAGCACGCCCAGCTCGATCAGCCGCTTGGCGGCGTCGTTGACTAACAGAGTCACGTCATCGGGGAGGACCCGGACGGCAAGCCGATCGCCATAGATCATAGCCATCGCTTCGATCACGGCCTCGCGCTCGGCCGATGTCGGCGTGCGGGCGATGGCGGAGGGTTCGACACGTGAAAGGAGGACGTCGATCGCCTCGCCGACCAAGCCGCGGCCCAACTCGGGGCGGAACTCCGCCAACTGCCGCACTGCCAGGTCTCGAAGCACTTCATCGACTGTGTTCACCACGGTCATCGCCGCTTCGCTGACCACACCATCCCGCTCCCCGGCCGAAGCCGGGCGGCGGAGCAGGCCCTTGGCCTCCAGGCTGTCGAGCACGACCCGCGTCTGGGCCACGGCATCCTCGTAGCGGAGTTTCCGCTTGGGCCATACATCGTGGTCGCGCAGGTTGATGACCGTCTCAATCATGTCCAGCGGGGCTGTGTCGGTCGGCGTTTCGGCCCGGCCCGCCTTGCCGACGACCTGCCAAACTTCGGGAAAGCCGCGGAGGACCTCGTCGCGGACCCGAAGGTCCCGTTCGGCCTCGGCGATCGAGGCTCGCGGCACGGTGGTGGGCATGTCCATCAGGCTCTGCTCGTTCAAGTCGGGCATGAACTCGCGCCCCAGCTTCGTCGAGGCGACGTAGCCCAGGCCGAGGATGATCAGGAACAGCCAGCAGACCAGCGTTGTCCGATCCATGAGCCAGGCCAGCATCGGCTTGAATATCTCGATCATCGTCCGGACCAGCCAGTTTTCGTCCTCCGATTTGATCCGCCCCTTGAGGAAGATCGGGATCAAGGCTGGCACAAGCGTAATCGACAACAGGGCGACCCCGACCAGGGCGAAGGTCTTGGTATACGCCAGCGGGTGAAACATCTTCCCTTCGCGGCCTGATAGCGCGAAAACCGGCAGGAACGACAGGATCGTGATCACCACCGAGAAGAAGATCGGTCGCCCCACCGTGCGGCAGGCGCGGATGACGATCTCAGTGGTATCGCCGGTCACCCGCTCGCGGCCGAAGTGGCGCGTCAAGTGGTGAGCTGCGTTCTCGCCCATCACGACCGCCTGGTCGATCAGGATGCCCACCGAAATCGAGATCCCGGCCAGGCTCATGATGTTTGACGACATCCCGAAGATCCGCATCATCAGGAAGCTGAACAGGATCGCCATCGGCAGTGTCACGGCGACGACGAAAGCGTTGCCGACGTGCCCCATCACCAGGAGGATGGCCAGCGTGCAGACGATCAATTCCTCCTTGACCGTGCCGCTGACGGTCTCCAGCGCTTTGTGGATCAGCGGCGTGCGGTCGTAAAACGGGATGATCCGCACCCCCTCGGGCAGTCCGGCCTGGAGCGTCGTGATCTTCTCCTTGATCCGGCGGGTGACCTCCAGCGGGTTCTCGCCATATCGCATCAGCACCACGCCGCCGACAACCTCCTTACCGTCCTTCTCCAGCACACTACGCCGGAAGGCCGGGCCAACCTGGACCGTGCCCAGCATGCCGACGAAGATCGGTGTGCCGTTGCCGCGCTGGGTAACGACCGTATCGCGGATATCATCGATGTTCTCGATCCAACCGATCGAGCGAATAAGATACTCAGCATTTCCCTGGTGGATCACCCGGCCACCGACCGACGAGTTGGACCGGGCAACAGCCGCGTACACCTCGCCAAGGCTGATGCCGTAGGCCCTGAGCTTGTTGGGATCGAGGTCGATCTGGTACTCCTTTGGCGCACCCCCGACGCTGGCCACCTCAGCCACCCCAGGCACGCTGTTGAGTTGGTAGCGGACGAACCAGTCCTGGATCGATCGCAGCTCGCTGAGATCCTTGCCGTCACCCTCAACGGTGTACCAAAAGATCTGACCGACCGCCGTGGCATCAGGGGCGAGATAGGGTGTCACTCCCGGCGGCAGAAACGTCGAGGCGATCGAGAGTTTTTCAAGGACGCGCTGGCGGGCAAAGTAGTAGTCGGTGTCGTCGTTGAAGATGATGGTGATCATCGAGAAGTTGAACTCACTTGATGACCGAACGACCTTGACACCGGCGAGCCCCTGTAGGTTGACCGAGAGCGGGTACGTGATCTGGTCCTCGATCTCCTGCGGGCTGCGGCCCATCCAGTCGGTGAAGACGATCACCTGGTTCTCCGACAGATCGGGGATCGCATCGACGGGCATCGTCAGCATGGCGCGGACACCGGCGACTCCGAGCACGAGGGAGGCCAGGATCACGATGAAGCGGTTACGGATTGACCACTCGATGATCGATTCAATCATGTTCCGCTGTCCTTTCGACTCAGTGTGAGTGGGTGCCTTTGGTCGGGGCGTCGGCGATCTTGGTAGAGCCGCCGCGCATAGCCGGTGCGGCGCCGGGGTTGATGCGGCTCTCGGCGTCGATCAGGAACGCGCCCGTAGCCGCCACTTTCTCGCCGGGTGCGAGGCCGTCGAGCACCGGGAAGCGGCTGCCGATACGCGAACTGAGGACCACCTCACGCCCCTCGAAGACGCCCGGCTCGCTCTCGACGTACACGACCTTGCGGCTCCCGGTGTCGATCACCGCCGACTCCGGCACACTGAGGACTTCATCCTGCGGCGGTGGAACTAATCGCGCCAGGTACTTGGCGGGTTCTGCCTTCAGCTTGGGAGGGCACAGCTTGCAGCAGGTCCAGACTTTCCGGCCCTCGACCTCCACGGCAATCGGCGCCGCCCATCGACCCGAGCTTCAGGGTCGTCACCGGGCAGGTTTTCTGCTCATCTGCGGTCACGCTCACGTTCGGGCGCTCGCCCTTCGAGGGTTGCCTCGCGGCCATGCGCGTCCGAAACGCCGGCGTGTCGGCAATCGGTGTCTTCAGCGTCACCGTGGCAAACATCCCTGGTCTGAGCCGATGGCCGGGGTTGACCAGGGCGTACCGGACCTCCACCGTGCGGGTCGCCGGGTCGAGGTGCGGTTGGACGAACTCGACGTTGCCTCGGAAGATCTCCCCCGGAAAGGAGTCGACGATGGCCTCGACGGCCTGCCCTTCGTGGACCAAGCCCTGTTGGTTCTCGTAGACCTGGGCCTGGACCCAGACGGTGTGGAGGTCAACGATCTCGAACATCGCGTAGCCTTCCGGCACCTCATCGCCCTCGACGACGTTCTTCTTGAAGACATGGCCACGGGCCGGCGAAAGGATCGCGAATTTGAAGTCGGTCTGGCCCTTTTTGAGAATCTCGTCGATCTGGGCCGGGGTGATCCCCCACCGCTTCAGCTTCTCGGCCGACGCCCGGACCATCTCTTGCCGATCGCTCAGGAGCGAACGCGCCACCGCGGTCTGCGGCTGGACCGACGAGTCGGCGCGCCGGGACGCAGTGAGTAACTCCTGGATCGCCTGGTTCAATTCGGGGCTGTAGAGTTCGGCCAGCGTCTGCCCAACTTCAACATCCTGACCGTTGAAATTGATGAAGAGTTTCTCGACCCGGGACTTCCCGGGGACCTTGGACACGATGTTGGCCATGCGACGCTCGTCGAACGCGACGTATCCGACAGTGGTCAGGGTCTGGGTCAGCGGTGCGTAACCCACCTCGCTGGTCTTGATTCCGGCCTGCTTCACGCGGAACGGGGCGAGTTCGACGCGGGCGGTGACCCCAGCGGAGAGCGTCGCCTTTTCCCCCTTCTTCCGCTTGGCGAGCGGCATGCCGCAGATGGGGCATGTGCCCGGTTCATCCTGCACGACCTGCGGGTGCATCGGGCAGTAATACTCGATGCCGGAGACCGCTGCATAACGCTCAGCAGCGGGCCGCATCCATTTGTCGTAGCGATTCCAGAGTGTGTCCCAGTAGGCGAATATCAGCCCGGTCGCCGCCATCAGCGCGATGAACCGGAGCCGCAGTTCCACGACCTTGACGACCAAGGCGGAACTTCTGCCAGCGCGTCAGCATCGCCTCTTCCGCTTCGACGGATTGCGGCGCTGCCGGGCTGGCCCGGTCCGAAAGACCGTTGGACGACATGATTTTTCACTCCCCACCGGCAAAGGCGCAGCCCGACCGGCGAAATCCGCGATGAGAACCCGTGACTGGGACGCCGTGATGATGACGAGATAGGTAACGGCTCAGCGCCGGGGTTGAAGACCGGGGCGCAAACGCCAATCGGATGCGAGACCGAGAATTCTCGGCGCAGGGGAGCGAGCTAGATCAGCAGGCGCGCAGTGCGGAGGTAGAGAGGGGATTTCGGCGGGCTGGCAGTGGGCAGGATGAGCCGGGCGAATGTGACCGCAGTGGGAGCGTGGACATTGAGTTGAACCGACTCGCCACGCACCTGATCGGGGCGATAATCGGAGGAGCGTGATTCGTGCCTTGAAGCCGGAGAAGCTGGCTCACCCGAACGGCATTCGCAGGGCCGGGCGGGGGAAGAGAAGCTACGTTCTCTCGAAGGAAGAGCCACCGATCGCCCGGTCGTCGACAGACCTGAAGAGGCAGACGCTGGCGTGCAGCAGCAGACAGTGCAGACGCGCTTGAGGCAACAGGCACGGGCACCGTTCTGGGGCACACCCGACGTTGTGGACGCCGAGGCATCACCCACGACCGACAACATCCCCACAATCGCCGCCAGGGCGATCCAGGTCAGTCGGAAGTGGTAACGGAGTCCGGTCATAGTATCGCCGCGTGAAACTTGCCCAGTTTGCCGCCTTAGGAGCATTATACCCCGAAGGTCCAGCACGGCAATCTTAAACTCGCCCGCACGGAAAGCCTGTCGTGAACACTACGTCGGCCGAATGGGATTGTTCGGACGTTGAGGATTTCAGGGAAAGCCAGCGAGATCCGCTTCAAATCCGGAAAATCGTCACGTTCCGGACATTTCGCCGAAGCGACAGGGAGCGTGTTGCCGAAGCATTACCTGGGCTCATTGGATCGGCTTTGCCGGTAGCGCAGGCGGTGCGCGCCAAAGTTGGCTTCCGAGGAGGACGGCGATGCAGCGACCATGGTGCCCCGCCCTGACGGCGAGCTTGTTGTTCGGCGTGATTGGTTGCGCCCACACGACCCGGCAGCCGGAGTCTGCCCATGTCGATCAGAGAGTGATTCGCGCGAGCTTTGAACGCCCAGAGGTCGCGCACCTTGCCCAACCGATAGCCATGCCATTGGAACGCGGCCCGGCTACACCTGAATTCATCGAGGCGCAGCCGGTGGACGTTTTCATTCGCCGAGCGCTGGCCGAGAATCGCACCGTTCAGGCCGCGTACCACAACGTCGAGTCGCTGAAGCACCGTATCCCCCAGGTGACGGCACTGGACGACCCGGTCGCCTCGAACACGGTGTTCCCCATCCCAAGCGTCGCGCCACAATACTTCCTGATGGGATACAACCCTTATAACTTGACGCTTGCCCAGCAATTCCCTTGGTTTGGGACGCTGAAACTGAGGGGGGAGGCGGCCGAGAGGGACGTGCAGATAGCCTTGGCCGAGCTTGCCGCTGCCCAACTCGACACCGTCGCAGCCGTGAAACGGGCCTATTACAGCCTCTACGCCAGCCAGAGGACCGAGGAGATCCTGTCCGAGAACCGCAAGATCCTCGAGGATTTCCGGGCGATTGCCCGCGAACGGCTGGCCACCCGCGGCACCCAGCAGGACGTGCTCAAGGCCGAGGTATTGATCAGCGAACTCGATCGCGAGTTGGCCAACAACCAGCAAGGGATCGCCGCAGCCAAGGCAGCCCTAGCCCGGCAGATCCACGTCAAGCCCGATGCCGACTTCCGGACCCTGCCCGAGCTCACGCCAGGGGTCGCCCCGTCCGAAATCGACCGCCTGAATGACCTGGCCATCGCCGCTCGTCCCGAGCTCAAGGGCCGCCTCGCCGCGATCGCCCGCGACGAAAAAGCCGTCGAGCTGGCCCGAAAGCGGTTCTACCCCAATTACACTCTCGGCCTGACGTACATGGACATGGAGAAGACGAACGCCCAGTCGCCCAGGACAGCGGGCGGGTTCCCGAACGTCGGCTTATTCGTCGCCTTCAACCTTCCAGTCAACCAGCGGAAATACCGTGCCGGGGTGTGCGAGGCGGAAGAACGCGCCCGCGCCGACGCCAATCTTTACGAAGCTCAAAGGGACGAGGCCCTCAGCGAGATCCAGGACCTCATGACACAGGCCAAAGTCCAGCAGAACGTTCTCACCCTGCTCCGCGACAGCATCCTGCCCCGCACGAAGAAGTCCTTCGAGCTTGCCAGGAGCGACTATGGCCTGAGCAACGTCGATTACGCGACGATGCAATCAGCCTTGCGGGAGGTGCTCCAGGTACAACTCCAGATCGCGCAGATCGAGGCGGAATTGGCCAAAGCCCTGGCCGCACTGGAGCGGGCAGTGGGAGCCCAGATCAACGAACACCCGCCCGCCCCCGCGCGGACCGGAGCCGTAACCGCGACGCCGGAGTCGCCGCCAGAATCCCCGGCCTCCGCTAGTCCCTTCCGGTCGCAGCCGACCGACGCAGCGGACAGCGCTCGGGCCGGACCGCCCGAGCCGCATTGAGGTGGCTCGCCCGTGTCGAGCGGATCACATCGACACAATAAGCAAGCACCGCGGAACGCAACCGGCTATCCGGGGCCGGACATCCGTGGGTTACGGCTTCTTCCCCACCAGAAGGCCGTACCCCAGGTGCTCACTGCGGAAGATCCGTTCCGACTCTCGAATCCGCATGAGGCCCTTGAGCCCCCATCGTTTGAGGACGGCGAAGGTGACGGAGATCTGGCCCAAGATTCCAAGTTTTTTCTTGAAGTCCCTCGTCAAGCTCGGGATCAGGTGCGACTTATCCATGCCCGAACATCCAGGAGGCCCGCTCTCTCTAACAAGACCTGCCACCCTGCGAGGGTTTCAGGCCGCTCGTCCTCAATCTCACAGAGGCGGCGTTTCAGATCCTCTGGGGCTGCGTCCTTCCAGCAGAGGTCGTGGATGCCGACATACCCACCGGAACGGGCAACACGCACCATTTCCCGGATCATGGTTTCCTTGTCCAGATGGCAAACCGCGCACTCGGAGATCACGACATCGAAACTGTCCGAGTCGAACGGAAGGCGCAGCGCATTTCCGCGCTCGAACTCTGCACTAACGTGTTTCCTTGTTGCTTTTTCCTGAGACCGCTTCACCATCGTTTCGGAAGCATCGAGCCCGATCACGCGGCAATGAAAGGTTTCCGCCAGAAAGCAGGCCGCCTCGCCCGTTCCGGATGCAACGTCCAAAACTCGCACGTCGCGACCAACGTGGCAGAGCTCCGCGAGTTCCCTTGTGATATCGAGGCCACCAGGGTGAAAGACCTCAACGCCCCAATCCCCCTTTTCGATCAAGTTCTCGAGGGATGGCTGGTCCAGTTCCGGCTTTATCATGTCGTTCGCTCCGATGGATCACATCGACATACCTCCGCTTGAGGACGAGGGCGTTAGCAAGCGCGGCGGCTGGTAGAAGGGATAGCCGAAGTTCGGCGGCATCACGCTCATTCCGCCCGCGCCCGGCAATACCTGCCGCGTGCTGCCGCCAAGCCCCATCCCATCGTACGAGCCGAAGGACGAAAAGGCGCGAATCCGTGCGCCAAAACCATTGCTCATGCCGCCCGACATCGACGTCATCCCGCCAGTCATCGGGGACAGGCTGAACGGCGTCCGCGTGGACTCCATTGCAGATGCTCCACGCGATTGGAAGGAGAGGGTGCTTCCCCCACCAATGCGATAAGGCATGAAGCCGCCGAAATTACCTGCATAAGGAATGATCGGGCCGCCAACCCCCATGCTCGCCATAGAGTTGCCCGAAGTCGCGCCGTAGCCGCCCAGCGATGAACGTGAGCCGAAACTCTGTGCCCAGGCTGACGGAGTGCCAATGCCCAACGGCGACCCGACCAGGACGCCGCCCGCCAGGAATGCCCGCCATAACGCTCGCATGATCCCGTCCCCTGTTTGGCCCGGATGCCGGACCATGGCCGGTTCCCGGGGAGTCCGCTAATTCCTCGGACCGGCTTTCGATCCGTTATAGAGGATCGGCAGGTTCTTTGCTATTCCCCTAACGGCTTCGAATCGCAGAGTACTGTAATTGCCATCCTGCTTGACCGATTCGCATTCGTTTTTTCGTTCGTTGCAGCACCCTGCTGTTAGTCTGGATGGACGAAACGTCCAAGCACCATGCACCGCTCTCGCGAGTAAACTGCAAGCGTGTATGCTTGGTGCTTCTTGCCCGAAACGTCCTCAGATCGCGATACCGGCTTCAGAATCGGTGCGGACTATCCGATCAAGATAACAAGGAAAGCCGTCCCGATCGCCACATCCGGCGATGCCGCTTGCCCTTTCCGCGCCGAGCCGTACTCTGATAGGATTGGTGTTACGTTTTTACCTGGAGCCCGTAACGGTGCGAGCGATCGTCACCTCGCTTCTGGTTTGCCTTCTACTCGGCTGCCCATTTTTGTGCCGGGCGGCTGAGGCGGGGTGCAGCCACGAGCTGAGCGGGGCGACCGGCGAGCCGCACGACGGCTCGCACATCCCGCCGTCCTGTCCTGACGACGGCGTTTGCTGCATCTGTGCCGGTGCCACCCAGACCGGCGAACTCCGCGTCGGCGACCTGGCATCGCCGGGTTTCCATGCGTGCTTCGACGGTTGGTTCCTCCCTCTAGCCGTCGTGCCGCTTTCGTCCGGCACGCGGTATCCCGCCTTCGACAAACCACCCGCAGGCCTCGCCATTTTCGGCAACGCTCTCGCGGTGCGCGCGTTCCTGCAAAACTTCCGATTTTGATCCCCTTGCCACGCCCGGTGCGTAGCTGCTCAACTGAGTGGCCCGGACCGTTATTCGGCCGCTTCTTCCGGCCGCATGTCACCTCCGTCCTACATCCGCCCTTCGGTTCCAGCCGGACACCGCAGGCGATCGACCAGGCATTCTTTTTCGCGTGGAAGGACCACCATGAAACGCACGCTCATCGGCGTCGGTGCAGCTCTTGCCGGCGCAATCGTCATCGGCCTTGGGCTCGCCGCGTTATGCCCCGACCACCTACCCGCCTGGGCACGGCCGCAGGCACCGGCCGGATCTCAGGAGACCGCACTCCGGTGCAAAGAGCACGGCGTGCCGGAGAAATTCTGCACGCTCTGCCACAAGGAGCTCAAAACCAGCCTCATGCTCTGCAAGGAGCACGGAAGTATCCCTGAGGACTTATGCACCCTTTGCCATCCCGAATTGGCGAAAAAATACGGCATCGAAATGTGTCCGAAAGGCCACGGGCTGCCAAAGCATTTCTGCTACCAATGCGAGACAGCACCGGCGACGTCATCGAGCGATGCCCCGCCCGCTCCCGTCCGGCTCTCTAGAGCGGACATGGCCCGCGACATCGGCTTAGAGACCGCCACCGCGACCAAGGAACGCGTTGCACGGTCGCTCGCGGCCAACGCCGAAGCCGCCTATGATGGGCGCCGCTATGCCGAAGTCCGGCCGCGTGTAAGCGGATTCCTCTGCGAGGTGAAGACCGACCTTGGCCAAAAGGTCCGCCAGGGCGAGCTGCTCGCCGTGGTCGATGCCGCCGAGATCGGCACCGCGAAGGCCCGCTATCTCACCACGCAGGCCGCCGTGAAGCTCGCCCGGGCGACATCGGACCGGACGCAATCGCTTGCCAAATCTGGCTCGATCGCTTCCCGGATGGAACTCGAATCGCTCACGGCACTAAACGACGCCCAGGCAAATCTCACCGAAGCCGAGCAGCGGCTGAAAAACTTCGGCTTCAGCGACGTGGACATCGAGCGCATCGCCCGCACGAAGGACACCAAAGGCATGCTCACGATCACCGCCCCCCTCGACGGCACGGTGGTCGCCCTGGCCGCCGCACGCGGCGAAGCCGTCGAGCCGACCACGCGGAATTTCGCGATCGCCGACACTTCGATCATGTGGCTGTGGATCGACGTTTACGAATCCGATATTGCCTCCATCGCCGACGGGCAGCGGGTGAGTTTCACCATCTCGGGGGCTGGAGCCGCCGAAAACTCGCCGACGTTCACCGGCAAAATCACCTGGATCGGGACCGAAGTCGATCCGACGACGCGCACGACCAAGGTGCGGGCGGAACTGGCCAACGCGAACGGCAGGCTTCGTGCCCACCAGTTCGGCCGGGCGGAGATCCAGACCGGCGAGCCCCATGACGCGGTGATCGTGCCGAAAGACGCCGTGCAACGGCGAAACCGCCAAGATTTAGTTTTCATCCCCGATGCCGATGGAACCTACCGGCCGCAGATCGTGCGGGTCAGCCGCCTTGCCCGCAGGAATGCAGTCGAGGTGATCGCCGGTCTCACGCCCGGCCAGAAAGTGGTGACGACCGGAGCGTTTCTGCTCAAGACCGAGACCATGAAGGATGCCCTGGGTGCCGGCTGCACGGACGATTGACCCGGCACCAGCGGAGGGCCTTGCCATGCTCAATGCCTTGATCGGGTTCAGCCTGAAAAACCGCTTCGTCGTGCTGCTCCTAGCGGGCATCCTCGTCGCCCTCGGCGTCCGTGCCGCCCTCCGACTTCCGCTTGATGCCTTCCCGGACACGACGCCGGTTCAGATTCAGATCAACACCGTGGCCCCCGAACTGGCGCCGGAGGAAGTCGAGCGGCAGATTACCTTTCCCGTCGAGCAGGCCGTAGGCGGGCTCAAAGGGCTCGAAGACATCCGCTCCATCTCGAAATTCGGGCTTTCTCAGGTGGTCGCGACGTTTGGCGACGGCACCGACATTTATTTCGCCCGACAGCAGGTTGGCGAACGATTGGGCGAGGCCCAGCTACCGGAAGGAATCGAAAAGCCGATGATGGGGCCGGTCGCGACCGGCTTGGGCGAGGTCTATCACTACGTGGTTACGAGCGATGTTTATAACTTGACCGAACTCCGCACGCTCGAAGATTGGGTCATCCGTCCGCGATTGCGGCGGGTTCCAGGCGTCGCGGAAATCAATTCGTGGGGCGGACTGGCCAAGCAGTTTGAAGTCAGGATCGAGCCGAGGACGCTCGCCAAGTACGCGCTCACGCTCGACGACGTGAGCCGGGCCCTCCGCGACAACAATCAGAATGTCGGCGGCGGCTACGTCACCACCGCCGGAGAATCGAGCCTTGTCCAAGGCGTTGGCCGGGCCGCGTCGCTGGAGACCATCGCCGGTGTCGTGATCGCTGCGCACAAAGGCGTGCCTGTCCGCATCCGCGATGTCGCCGATGTCACCATCGGCCATGCGATCCGCCGGGGAGCCGTCACCGCCGAAGGCAAGGGTGAGGCGGTTCTCGGCCTCGCTTTCATGCGAATGGGCGAAAATTCCCGCGAGGTCACGGGCGGCCTGAACGCGGCGATGGCGGACGTCCGGGCGGCCCTGCCGAAGGGCGTCACGGTTAGCGAGGTTTACGAGCGGACCGACCTGGTGAACAAGGTTTTGAAAACCGTCGAGCGAAACCTGTTCGAGGGAGCGATTCTCGTCATCGCCGTGCTGTTCGCCTTCCTCGGAAATCTCCGGGCCGGGCTGATCGTCGCTTCGGTCATTCCGCTTTCGATGCTCTTTGCCGTCACGATGATGGAACGGATCGGCATCGCCGGCAGCCTGATGAGCCTGGGCGCGATCGATTTCGGGCTGGTCGTCGATAGCTCGGTGGTGGTGGTCGAAAACTGCGTCCGACATATGGCCCATGACCGCAGCGGACGCAACAAGCTCGATATTGTCCGGGACGCCGCCGCCGAGGTGCGAAAGCCGACGATGTTCGGCGAACTCATCATCATGATCGTCTATCTGCCGATCCTCACGCTGGAGGGCGTCGAGGGAAAGCTGTTCCGGCCGATGGCGTTGACTGTCATCTTTGCCCTGGCCGGATCGATGGTCATGTCTCTGACGTTGATGCCGGTTTTGGCTTCGCTCGGCCTGGCGAGGAAGACATCGGACAAGGAAACCTTCATCGACCGCCTGGCACACCGCTTCTTTCATCCGCTCCTGCATCTCGGCCTACGCTTCCCGTGGTCAACGCTCGTTTTCGTCGCATCGGTCACCATCGCGACGACCATCCTCGGGCTGCGGCTCGGCTCCGAATTCGTGCCCCGGCTTAACGAAGGCACCATCGTCATCAACGCGGTACGCCTCGCCGGCATCAGCCTGGAAGAATCGACCCGCTACAACACGAAAATCGAGCAGCTTCTGAAACGTGAGTTCCCCGACGAAATTAACGCCATCTGGAGCCGCGTCGGCACGCCCGAGGTCGCGACCGATCCGATGGGCCTGGAGGTTGGCGACATCTTCATCACACTGACGCCCGGCGAGCAATGGAAGCGGGCCAGGACGCAAGACGCCTTGGTCAAAGCGATGGCCGAGCTGACCGAAAAGCTCCCCGGCATGCGGGCGGCCTACACCCAGCCAATCGAAATGCGCATCAACGAGATGGTCTCCGGCATCCGCGCCGATCTCGGCATTAAGCTCTACGGCGACGACTTGGCAACCTTGAAAGCCAAGGCGGAAGAAATCCTCCGCGTCGTCCTCCAGATTCCAGGCGCGGCCGATGTCAGTGCCGAACAGATAACTGGGCAGCCCGTCCTTCGCGTCGAAGCCGATTGGGACGCACTTTCCCGCTACGGTGTTTCCGCCAGGCAGGTACTCGATTCCGTGAAGGCCGCCGGCGGCATCGCCGTCGGTGAAGTCCTGGAGCCCGGCCGCCGCTTCCCGCTTGTCGTCCGGCTGGCGGAATCCTACCGCGATGACCCGCACGCCTTGGAGCAGGTGCTCATTGCCACCGCCTCCGGCCAGCGGTTGCCGCTCACGCAGCTTGTCCGCCTGGAGGAAGTGACGGGGCCGTCGACCATCCAACGCGATTGGGGCCGGCGGCGGATCGTCGTGCAAACGAATGTCAGGGGCCGCGACCTCGGTTCCTTTGTCGAAGATGCCCGCCGCCGCATCAGTAGTCAGGTCACCATCCCCAACGGCTATACGCTCGAATGGGGTGGGCAATTCGAGCACATGCAGCGCGCGGAAAAACGTCTCTTCATCGTCGTGCCGCTCGCCCTGGCACTCATTCTGAGCCTTCTTTACCTGACGTTTCATTCGCTTCGCGATGCGTTGATGATCTCCAGCGGAGTGCTGTTCGCCCGTGTCGGCGGGGTTTTCGGCCTCTGGTTCATGGGCCTTCCCTTCACCATTTCGGCCGGCGTCGGTTTCGTCGCGCTGGCCGGGGCGTCGATGCTTGAAGGCTTGATCCTGGTCAGTGCCATCCGCGACCGGATCGCCCACGGCATCCCCAAAGTCGACGCCATCGAGCAGGCCCGTCTGGCAAGGCTCAGGCCGGTGCTGATGACCGGGACGGTTGCGGCCCTCGGCTTTCTGCCGATGATGTTATCTACCGGCATCGGGGCCGAGGTGCAACGACCGCTGGCGACAGTCGTTTTCTTCGGCATGATGTGTGACACCTTCCTCACCATGCTCGCCCTGCCGGTGCTCTATCTGCTTTTCGGCAAAGGCCCAGAACCGGTTATGACGGCGATAATTCGACACGCGGAAAATAGTGCCGTGGATATCGGCCAGGTAGCGGTAGCCGTCCGATGACAGGGATTTCCGACCTCGAACGGAGTCGAGACCATGCGGCGGAGAATGTTATTCGGATACCTTTTTTCCGTCGTCATGCTGACATTCGCAGCCCGCCGGGCCGACGCTCAGGCGATGCTCGCCGACGAAATCGTCATCTTGTCGAAGGGGCAGACAGAGCAGGAGAAGTCCCGGACAAATACCCATCTCGGCACCGCGCCCGGGGCCGGCGGTAGCCGGCTTCGCTCACCGGGTGCCGCCGAAAGCCGTCTCGGGGAGCCAGCACCAAGAGCCGGTTCGGCCGCTCGCGCGGATATCTTGTCCGCGGCGTCCGGTTACGAGCGAGGCCGCCTCTGGCAGCCTGCGCCGCCCGCGATTGCTCCGGCTGGCAGGGCCGAGATCCATCCTGTTCCCCTCTACGGACGGCTTGAGCTTCCCTCCGGCGATGACGAGGGACCGCCGGACGGACTCACCCTCGACATGGCAATCGAACGGCTCGTCCGCACGAACACCGGTCTGCGCACAAGTTTCAGGAGATTCCGAACGCCCAGGCCGACATCCTCTCGGCCGGTCTGCGGGCCAATCCGCTCGTCTTCGCGAGCGCCGGAAACGTGCCCTACGGCAGCTACTCAACTCAGAGGCCCGGCCAGAACAACTATGACGTGACGCTCATCCAGGCCGTGGACGTCAACGGCAAGCGAAAGGTCCGGGTTATCCTAGCCCAGCAGGCGAAGAAAGTCATCGAAGCCCAATATCAGGATGCGGTCCGCCTCGAAATCGACAATCTCTATTCGGCATTCGTCGATCTGCTCGACACCCGCGAGACTGCGCGCTATGCACGAGCGAGCGTCAAAGGTCTGAGGCAGCTTGTGAAGACGACCGAAGAGCAATACCGCAAAGGGCAAGAACCGCAATCCGAGGTCGAGAGTGCGGCGATTCAGCTTGAAACTGCCGAAGTCGCTTTCGAGCAGGCGGAAACGGCCTTGCGGCTCGCCAAACGGTCGCTCGCGACGCTCATCCATCTCGCTCCCCAAGAAGCGGACCCGCTGGAAGTTCGCGGCACGATCCGCGATACCGTCCCATCGCCGCCGCCGATCGATGACCTAATCCGCCTGGCCGTCTGCATTCGCCCGGACATCCTCGCCTACCGGCTCGGCGTCCACCGGGCCGAGGCGGCAATCCGCCTCGAGCGGGCCGAGCGGTTCCCCGACGTGTTCGTGCTGTACACCCCCTATGGCTTCACGAATTACGCCCCACAGGGCGACAAGAGTGCCACATCCTGGGGCATCGGGGCAATGGTCTCCCTGCCGCTGTTCAATCTCAACCAAGGCAACATCGCTCGCGCCCAGGGGAATCTCTCCCAGACGCAAATCGAGCTAGCCGGGCTGGAGCGGCAGGTGGTGACCGAGGTCGAGCGAGCCGGGCTCGAATACGGCTCCACCAAATCGGCCGTGGAGCGGATCGAGCGGAGCATCCTACCCAGGGCAAAGCGGCTCCGGGATCTACGCTACCGCCTTTATACCGAAGGACAGGAGAATATCATCACGTATTTGAGTGCCCAACGCGACTACAATGAGGCGATCCGTCAGTATCGCGATACACTCATCCGTCACCGCCGGAGCATGCTCCGGCTGAATACCGCCGTCGGTCAGCGGATTTTGCCGTGACGCTTGCGATTACCGGAAGAGGATGAAGCGGTCATCCCTGCCCACAACACCGGCAACGCCGTTACCGGAACTCTTCACGGAACCGGGCGAACCCAAAGGTTGGCCCTCGACATCGTAGATCTGCCACCCAGTTTGGCCGTCATGCTTCCAAGCCACGAGCGTGCTCCCGTCGGGAGCACTCAGCGTGAGCATGCCGGACCGCATGCCCGACCTCCCGGGCGTCTTGGTTTCCGCCGGAGGTAACGGATCACCGTTGCCGTCCAAGCGGGCGAAGTAGATTTGCCCCTTCGTCGGCCAAACCGCCACGAATCCCGCTCGATCTCGAATGACCGCGTAGTAGGTCATGGGACATGCGTCAATCTTCCACAGCGTGCGGCTCAGCCGCTTCCTCGCCATCTGGCCTCGGTCCTGGTCCCATAAGACGAGAAACATGTCCCGTTCGTTATTCGTCTCCTCGCGATAAAGCACAGCCAACCTGCCGTTCTCGCCGTAGGCGGCACTCGTGGTGCAGCAGTTGCACGGATTGAATCGCGTATTTATCTCGATGTACGGCTCGAACGTATAACCGTTGTTGTGGGAGACGTTGGCGTAGAGTTTGTCAGACAGCCAGCACGCGGTGACATTCCCCTTGGCGTCCGCCGCCAGGGAGAAGCCCTCACTTGGCTTCCGGTTGATGTTCCGCACGGGCGAGAAGGTGGCCGCCCCGTTGTCGAGGCTCGCGTAGAAGAACCCCCAATCCTCCTGGGGCAGCTTGAGCTTCCAGGCGTTCGTGCCCATCGCCACGTGGATACGGCCGCCCTTGCCCACGGCCATGTCCCAGGCGGAATACTCCAAGCCCTTCATCCGCGGCCCCTCGCCAACGACTGAGATGGACGGGCCAAACGTCAGCCCTTCATCAGAAGATTTCGCATATTTTGGGCCGTCAACAGCGTCAAAGAGGAGATGAATCGTCCCCTGCTCGTCGGTCTTGGCCACCACGGGCTTCCCGCCATCGGGGACAGATACCGTCGTCACCTTGCTGGCCCCGTCGCTTGCGTTCGCGGCTGTCGCGCAGAGCGCGATCGTGCTCAGTACGGCAAGTGCCGCGGCCTGGGTTCTAAAACTCACAGAGAACCTCTTCAGAAACCTCGTGTTACATCCTGAACTGGCGATTCGGTTTAGCGAGTGAGCGCGATGTCTCAACCGCCTCATGCCGCTTACGCGCGAGCTTATCGACACGAGCCGCCGATGGCAACAGGCCACTGGCAGCAGCTTCCGAATAAGCAAATGCGGGCCGGCCACAGCCGGCCCTTCAGACTTGCCGGCCGGTCCGATCACCGCCGATCGAGCCGAGGCGTTGTCTCAAATGAGGACGTCCCGTTTCTTCTTTGGTCTTTCCTCCTGGCACCATGCCGAGAGGGAAAACCGAGACTAGAACTGATCGGAACTGACCACCTCACCCACGGCTCGTGTCGAGAGGAAGCTGAACACGTGCGGGTTAATCGTCTCCTTGACAAACCGGATAGAGCCGTCGCCGAACAGAAAATTGCAGCCGCCGGGATGCAGGCTGTGAAAGTCGTCCGCGCCCGCCTTCTTGTAATTGGGCACATCGATCCACGCTTCGTCGGGCGACGGCCCGGTGTGCCCGAGGATGAGGACATTGGACGCCTCGCAGTCCTGGACCGGCCAGTTCGGGTTATTGCAGGATTGGCCGAAGGGGATCATGCCAACCCACGTCGCGTTGGCGACGTTCCGCGACCGCTCGCCTGCCATCAATGTCGTGCTTGAGCCGTCCGTAATGTCCCGCAGGCCGATCCTGCTGTTACGGTAAAAGATCCCGGTATTCGGTGCGGGGAATTCCTCCGGCTCCCACTGCCCGGCCACGGCGACATACTGGCCAGGCGACAGATCGCTGACCAGGATGTTGCCCGTACCATCCTTGATCGTCAGTGGACCGCTGCCGCCCGTGTTGCTGGGGCAGACAAACACCGACAGGCTCGCCCTGCGGACGGTCTGCGATCCGGGATCGGTGGTCAGAAGGCTGAAATTCACGGAGTTGTAAAGCGGCCCCTGTTCCAGGTTATTGAGGATCATCGCCCCCCAACCCCAGCCCGGCCCGATGTCCTGACCAGTCGGCTGGTTGCCCTGCGTGTTGGAGATATAGCCAGGCGGGAACGTATCGTGCGTGCCGTGGTAATTGTGCATCGCCAGCCCAATCTGCTTCAGGTTATTCAGGCACTGCGTCCGCCTCGCTGCTTCCCTTGCCGCCTGCACGGCGGGCAACAGCAGGGCAATCAGGACGCCGATAATGGCGATCACCACCAGAAGCTCGATGAGCGTGAAGGCACGGTAGCCGCGAGGCGTGGAAATGCTATGCATGGGAATGCTCCTTCTTGATGATTTGGGTTTCGGACGGACAACAACGAAGTGTCTCTCCGACCCGAATCAAATCAGGAAGCATTGAAACCAGGCATGCCGTCGGGCCGAGCCCGCCGGGGGCGACGCCAATCGATCTGCCCAGCGTCGATCATCAATGTTCGGAAGAGATAAGGCAGGCAAGAGCGGAGTGAGGAAACCGTCAGCCGCCGCCAGCAGCATCGTTGCCGCAAGTGCGTGCGTATCGCCACTGGCCCTCAAGATGGTCGCTCCCGAGTCATCACCGACGCCCCCATCGATCATCTCGATGACGTGCCGTTGCCCGGACTCACCGTGCGAACGGGCAAAGTCGCTCGCCGCCTCCGCTTGCCGGAGCGGAGTCCCCGACAGGGCGGCGATCAGGCACATCAGGAACATCGTCAGACGCCACACGGCAGCTACCTCCGTGCCTCATCTTCGCGTGATCGCGCAGTTGCTGTCAAGCCGTGGCGGATCCGCTGCGGGATACACTCAGGATAGATAAGACTACCCAGCCTCATCACCGCTCAGGCTGCCCGCGAGTTTTCGCCGGTAGTTGAAAAACGTCGCCCGGCAACCTCCCCCTCTTTCGACAAACGCCTTGACCCGCGCGGCCACGCTGCCATAGGCGTCGCTGCCGAGCAGCTCGCGGGCGAGCCGGCGCGCGCTGGTTGTCATCCTTTTCCGCCAGGACTTCGGTCCAGTCCATGCCGGCGGCCTTGAGCTCCCTGGCCCGAACGTAGTGGCGCATGGACGGCTCGCGCACCCGGTGCAGGTTGGCGCCGAACCAACCGTAAATCTCGGCATCGCCGAACCACGTCCCGGCCTTCCGGTGCACCTCAGCGGCCGTCGGCTCGAACAGGATCACATGCCCCCGGTCCTGGAGTGCCGCCACGTTCTTGTTAAGCGTCCGCCAGTCGTTCGAGATGATGACGACCCGGCTCTTCGTCGTGAATTCCCTCGGGATGGCCTGCCGCTCCAGGCGCCGCGCGTCGGAATGCCAGGCCACGGCTTTTTCCTCCTCAGTCTGGCACAGGCATTTGAGCAGCCGCACGCCGCTGCGGTCGGCATAGAGCGCATCCACGTCGTCGATGACGACGAACTGGTCGCGGTGCCGGTAGAGCTTTTCATACATGCCGAAGGGACTGGCGTTGCCCTCGATCCAGCACGCCTGGCCGTTCAACGCCGCCCGCACCGAGCGGCTTTTCGCCAGTCCCCCGTCGCCGACCAGGATCAGCAGGTGAAAATGCCCCTCGGCAAACGCCCGCAGGTACTGCTCGAGCTTGTCGTAGGTCGTCAGGCGAAGCACCTTGTGCGGGGCTCCCCTCCGGCGGCGTTTGGTTGTGGCAGGCATGGCGTCTCCCCCGCGGTAGCACCGGCCCTCCAAGGGACCGGATTTCCGTTTAGACTTTACACCTAGCGCACGGTGACGCGCCGCGCAAGCAATTTCCGCAGCCAGCCAATCCGTCCACATCGTCGCTTTTGCTCTGGACTCTAGACCGATTTTTCCTCTCCCCGGAGGCGCGTTAACCTCCTGACCTTTCACCGCGAAACGCCGAGCCTGCGCCTTTCGCTTGCGCGTATCGCGTGAACATGCTATGGAACATAATCTGCTTTATGTTCCAACCTTTCATCGAGTAATCATCCATGGATAGACACCCCGACTCAGACTCCAAAGTTATTTTTCCCGATAAATGGCACGGCCGTAAGGCACCGCCGAGCCAAGAACTCCCGACCCCCGCAACAAGTGGGGGGCAGGCTCCGCAAAAGAGCGATGGTCAAACTCACCAACTCCCGGCCCCCACGCCGGCTCCCCCTCCCCTCGTCCCCGAGCGCTGCGACTTTTTTGAAGGCGACGCACCGGCCGCCGACAAGGTCGAAGCTTTCCTGACCCGCGCCCTGGAGGCCAGCGACGGATCGGACAAGGTCGCCGCGGCGCTGGTGCCGTGGATCTGCGACGCGCTGCTGTCCAATCACTCGGTCAAAGCCTATGGCCGCGACTTTATCGATTTCGTACGCCACATGGATGCCCAGGGGGTGACAGCCCTAAACGTGACCGCCGATCATGTCAAGCTTTACAAGCGCGCCCTGCTCGAGGCCAAAAGGACATCAGCCACCGTGGCGCGGCGCCTGTCTGTGCTGCGCGGCGCTTACGAGCAACTCGCGGCCAAGCGGTTAATTTCATGGGAGACCGCCCAGGACATCGCCGCGGTCAAGGCGCCCGGCGTACAGAAGAACGCCACGCCGTCCTTGACCCAGCGCGAGGCCATTGCGCTGCTGGAGGCTATTCCCACCGACACCGTGCAAGGCATCCGCGACCTGGCGATGATGAGCGTGTTTTTCCTGACCGGCTGCCGGGTCTCGGCGGTGACCGGCGCCTGCGTCGGCCATCTGGAGACCGACGGCGTTGATCATTACCTGAACGTGACCGAGAAAAGGAACAGGAAGCGCCGGAAAATCCTGCTCGACGCGGCCCGGCCTGTCCTGGCATATGTGGAGCGCGCCGGCATCAAGGCCGACCGCGAAGGCCCACTCTTCCGCCCGATGACGCCGGACGGCCTGGGTTTGGAACGGCGGCACCTGGACCGCAAAACCCCCTGGCGGCTGGTCAAGAAGTATTGCATCTCGGCCGGGATCGACCCCAGCGCTGGGCGCTCGCGGCATCGGCATCCACAGCTTACGCAAGACGGCGATCAACGACGCGATTCGCAACGGAGCGACGATGCACGAGGTGCGGGAATTCGCCGGTCACAGCGACATCCGCACCACCGAGCTTTACTTCGTGCGGAAGGAGGAAGACGCCGAGGTGGCTGCGCGCCGCATCCAGATCCGCCTGACAGGCTCCCGGAGCCAGCAGCCTTAATGCGAGCCTGCCGCTGAACGCGGTGCACGACCCCACCGCCGTTCAACTTAGCTAAGCGGCTTTGCGCGGCCGACCGCGTTTGCCTGAATGCTTCTCTTCTGATTTCTCATTCTCAGAATCGTCTTCTGCCCGGTAGGAGAATTCCAGCAGTTGGGCCTTTTCATTCAATGCCAACGGGTGCACCCCGCGCTCAAGCTTATAAAACTCGATAATCGCTTTCGCAGATACCGAACAGCTCCCGGCACTCTTAGGGATCTTATTGGAGTGCAAAGAAGGCTTGTCCAGCAGCCTCAAGGCGATTATCCCTTTGTCCTCGTTCACCAAGAACTCAACGCTATCATGGCTCTGGACGTCGAACGCTTCACGAGCCGCCGAGTTAATATAAAATGAATCGCCAGTCACCGTAATGGCCGGTTCACCCGCAGCACTTCCGTGCTTCTTTTCAAAAAGTCTGTAAGTCATAGTTGTCACCTTTCTCTTAATATTCAATCACATCGTACACAAATGCATAAAATGAGCTGCGCACCATACAACATAAAATGATCGTGTCAACGGCTATTTGAAGGTCTACTCATCCGCACGATCACGTTGCCCGTGCCATCGATTCCTCTATCCAGCCTCTCCAGGCATCCCACCATCCTGGCGGCCGCGTGCTTCCGGGGTCCGCTTCGCTTCCGTCCCTGAAGGGACCGGCTTCGCCGCCCTCACACCCGCTGATGCGGGTCGCTCGCCGCGACCGGCACGCCCGGCGCTCGAAAACTCGCGCCGTTCATGCTGGATCGCTAACGGCTCGCTGATGGAAGCGTCGATTGTTTTTGCTCGGCTCGGTCCCCCAGAATCGATTATTGGGGGGACCAAGCCGGCAAAAGGTCTTTGAGGTGGTGGCCGCTGCGCGGCTGCTGCGTGTTGATGGTTTCTCCCCTTCCCCTTCCATCCCCTTCCCCTCGCGGTTGAAGGGGAAACGGGGGGCGGCCGTAAGGAGGAGGACTACCATTGCCTGGCATCGCGAGGCAACCTCCAGCCGCGTAATCGTGATCGTCCTCTCCGCCACACTCGCTACCCCAGCCGCCGCAATGCCTTGTTGACCGCATCGCGATCGAAAGCCTCGGGATCGAACGGCCTGTAATTGCACACGCGCATCCACCTCATCACCTCCACACGCTCCTCGTGCCGAGGATCGCCGAGCACCTCAAGGAACCAGTCATATCTGGTGTCGCCGCCCAAGTCCTCGGGCGGACAACGCCGCTTGCCGGCGAGGCATGCCGGAGTCACCTGCTCCGCGCCGAGCGGCAAGACGGCTTCAACCACGATGTCGTGTTCCCATCGATCGCCCCAATCGTAGAGATACCTGAACCGGCCGCCTTCCGGCCGCAGAACTGAGCCCAGGGCAGCCTCGTCCGCGACTTCCATGCCCATTTCCGCCGCGCTCTCCGGGTCCGTGTAACTCACTCCATCGATCTCGAACAAGTACAGGTGATAGTTCCGCCAGCCCATCACCGCCTGAAGGATCTCGTGCAACCGGGCAAACGAGATGTCGGGGACCAGGATGCGTCGCCAGATCGGGGGCCGGATTTCCCCCAGCGTGATCTTCAGCCGATACCCCTTCCCCGCGATCGCCGCCGGACGGACTGACTGGCCGGCACGCCCGATCGGGCGCCTTGCGGCCGGATCGTCGTCCTCATCCACGCCGAAGTGTTGACGAAATAGCTCCGCCGCCCTCGTCCGACCCGCCGCGGTCAGCACGACCGACTTGGCCTTCCGCTTCGGATTGGAGATGTAGCCCTTCGCAAACAGGCGATCCATAGCCTCCCAATCGAGAGTCTTCCAGGTGCACGTAGCCGGTCCGTCTTGCCACGACGTCAGGTGCAGCAGGGCGAGCACCATCTCATCTACTTTGTCTTTGTCATAGGCCATGCCTGCCGCCCGGAAAACGCACTGGTTGCTGTTCATTGAACGGATGCGCCTGAGGCTAGCCAGGGATTGATCACCATTACCCCGGCAGCCTCGAAATGCCGCGTGTTCCGCGTCGCCACGTGCAGGCCATGCCGCAGGGCCGTGGCGGCAATCAGCCCATCGGCCGCCGGGATGCTTCTTCCACGTGTCTGCCCGGCGGCGGATAGCTCCCCCCACAGCTCCGCCGTTTCCTGATCGATCGGGAGAACGCGATCCGCGTATTGATCAGATAGGCCGAGCAGCCACGCACCGAGCAATTGCTTCTTCCGACCGTCTCGCAGGAGGGCAACGCCCTTGGCGATCTCGCCGATGGTAATGACGCTCACAAACAGCGACTTCGCAGGCAAAGGGCTGATGAAGGCTTTGACCGCAGGCGAGCCATCCGCACTTCGCAGCTCAGTCAGGATGCAGGTATCGAGCAGCGTCCTCACAAGGCGACGTCGCGGCCAGAGCTTTGGTCGCGGGCAAGGTCAAGCCCGTCCAAGCCTTCGCCAAGAATCAGGTATTGCTTGAAGTCCGGCCGGGAGCCAGTAAGCCGCTCATACTCTTCCTCAGCGAGCAAAATGACGGCGTCTTTCCGCCGCCGGACCCGCTGCGGTCCCTCGCTCAACGCTCGGTTCATCAATTCGCTGAATCGGTTCTTTGCTTCGGCGATCTGCCAGTCCATAAAGCCACATATGTCTAGATTGTCTAGACTATGATAGCGCGTCCGATGGCGATCCGCCAGCGATTTTTTCGCCCCTCGGCATTTTTAGAAGTCACAGTCAGTGATTGTCCGTCATAGGGCCTACCCCATTCACGGATGGCATCAACGGCTTTCACTCACTTTGGGGTTTGTGTCCACTACTCACCTTGAGCACCAGAGACACTCACCTTGGGGTACGATACCGGGCAATTCCCGCTTCGTGCCGCTGAAGAGCAACTCTTCCGCCTGGTTTGCAGGGTCCTTTCACGGTGTTGGGTTCACCCCAATTTCCTTGAGGGATCGCCGGGCGCAGAGGAACTCGACCGATTGTTGCCGAGGCGGGCTGGTTGGACTCCCGCTTTTAGCAACTAACCATATGGCAGCTATCTAGCAGCTAGAGAACAGTTATCTATATTCCAGTTAGCATCTAGTTATGTGCTATTTCTATTGTATCTGACAGATAACTAGATGCTATGTACGCGTTATCTATTTGTTAGCAGCCCGCTATTGATAGCCATGCAGGCCAGGTAACCATGTGGCAGCTATCTAGCAGTTAGATAGTAACTATCTCTCTGGGAGGTAGCATTTAGTTATCTTATATGTCTATACTATCTGACTTCTAGCTAGACTATATATCGTTATTGCATATTATATATACTTCTGCTAGTTATCAGCTATTAAGATTCTAGCAGCTAGCAATCGGCTATCCATGACAACCATCATTGCGTTCGTTTCCCAAAAGGGCGGGGTTGGCAAATCCACATTATGCCGCGCGTTGGCACGGGAAGCCTCCAACGGTGGGCTAGCCACGAAGATAGCTGATCTGGATACGCAGCAAGGGACCTCCGTTGATTGGGGACGAATCCGTTTGAACGAGAAGTTGCAGCCGCCTGTAGCCGTGGAAGCGTTCTCAACAGCAGCACAGGCGATTAAAGTAGCCAAGCAATATGACCTCCTAATCATCGACGGCCCGGCATGTCGACAGCAGCCAGGAAGTGAGCCACTTTCGCAGCCAGAATTGAGCCACCGCGGTTGTTGCCGGACGAACCGCGAGTAGCGCTGATTAGTGACACCTATGCCGGTGTTCGATGTCAACATCCAACGAGAATTGCAGCGTCGTCGATGTTATCGATCGCATTGGTTGATTCAAATCGGCCTTCACCCTTGGCCTGAGGCTGATTTGAATCAACCAATGCGATCCGACAGCGGAAGATTCGAACGCAGAGGATCATCGTCGTGGATGTCGAAGCTAATTGTCGCCCATCAATAAAGCCCGAGAACGCTCCGCCAGCGTTCCCTGGGCAAACGCACTCGTCGCTTTTCCGGGACGATTTGACCGCGCTGGCGAGTCGCGGCTTGTTTTATATGTACAGATATAATACTTCTTGAATGACAGAATCTGACAAAGCTGAGAGAGCCACTCTGCGATTTTGAATGTTAGGCTCGGGGTCGGCAACCCAGTTTTCACCGTCGTTGCCGGCCGGCAACTCCGGTTGGCATACGCCGACTTCCTAGAGACCAACGCAAAGTGATTCTAGAACCTCGCAAGGTGTCGTCAAGAATATTCCGGAGAAAACGCCGAAAAAACGAATCGATAGAGCCACTCACCGCGATCAACTGATCGCAGAGTGGCTCAAGTGGCGCTGCGATAATGGCTCACTCTCTGGTTGCTGCTGACAGGTTTTTCGCCAAGGTCACAGGTCGTCGCCGAATCGGCAAGACGACGTTAATTCAGACGGCGATGCAGGCTCTGGGTAGTACACAGCCTGTTTTCTACGTGCAGATTCCAGATTCAGAACCAGCCGGTGTTCTATCTGCCGTAAATGACGGCTTGGAAACCTTTCAAGTTCCTCCTGAGCGATATCCTCGACCTCACAACCTCCTGGCTCTATCGAAACTGTTGGAGGCAATGGCCGAAGGTGGATATGTACTTATTTTGGATGAGTTTCAGTATTTTACCCGTAAGGGTTACGAAGAGTTCTGTTCGTTCTTGCAAGCCGGAGTCGATCGATTAGCTGCCAAGGGCGACCACGTTCGAGGGGGACTGATCGTCCTCGGTTCGATTCATACCGAGCTGATGGCTCTGCTCGAAGACCGCACGGCACCGCTTTACAACCGGATCACGGACGCAATCGATCTCACGCACCTTGATATTGGCTCGGTCCTTTCAATTCTGGGAGAACACGCAGACCCGACTCCGGACCGACTACTGTTTCTCTGGAACTTATTTGAAGGTGTGCCAAAATTCTATAGGGATTGCTACGAACAAGAGGTCCTTGCCGAAGATCGTCATACCCTCCTTCGTCGCATTTTCTTTGAGAGTTCATCGCCGCTCCGATCCGAGGCCGACAATTGGTTCCTTCGGGAATTAAGGGGTCGATACGACGTCGTATTGAAGTCCGTGGCACGCAATCCAGGACGCATGCACAACGAACTCGTGAACGCAATCCGCGAAGCAAGCTGACGACTGGTCCGAACGGGTCGAGGTCGAGTTCAGCGGCAATCCCGCGTCAGGGGAGTCGCCCGTGGAACCGGGCAGGGATTGGATCTGGCGAGAGGATCGCGTTCGAGACGTCTTATCCACCGAAGACACCGACGTGTTGTTCATGAGCGGATGTGCCGCGAATATGGCGAAGTTCTACCCGCAGTTCGACCACATCATTCTGCTGACCACTCCAGCCGGCTTGATCGTTGATCGCTTGGCCACCAGGACGAACAACGCCTACGGGAAACGTCCCGAGGAAGTCGCTCGCGTGCTGGCACTCCTGCAAACCATCGAGCCGAAATTGAGACGAGTCGCGGGACACGAAGTCGATACCAGCGCTCCGCTGCACCAGGTGGTCGCGAAGGTGCTCCAGGTCGTGGGCCAATCCAGGTGATCGCAGTCACCCTCTCCCCCCACGCCTCACTTGCTTCTTGGCAACGGTGAATCGAGGAACGCAGTCAACACCGCCGCAAGCACAGGAGAGTCAATCATGTCGATATGTGAAAGCCCCGGCAAAACCGCGAGCTGTGCAACCGGCCGGCCCGAACCATCCATACCCGGATCCTTCTGTCCACCCCCAAAAAGGCCGAAGAATTCCACGATGTGGGCAGGCCGGACTACGTCGGCATCCGCAAAAACGAGCATCGTCGGCGCCTTGATCGCCGCGACTTCCTTCGACCAATTGTAGTCCTTCGAGACCAGATCGGCGAGCTTCGTGAACAGCACCTCCCAGTTGACGTCCGGGTAAAGCTTGAAGAGGGGCGACAGTTTCATGCCCTTGGCGGCCTCGGGCCCGAGCCCGGCCAGCGCCGCCAGGGTCTCGGGGTAGCAACCCTTGCGCGCAAACGGCGTGGAGATGACCACCAGTTTGCGCACCACCGCGGGATGCTGAATCGCAACGCGCAGGGCGACACCGGCGCCGAGCGAGAAGCCCGCAACGTCGGCTTTCTTGATGCCGATTTGCAAAAGGAGCCCCGCAATGTCATCCGCCAAGAGCTCGTAGCGCAGCGGCCGATCGATGTCCGCTGTGTGCCCATGGCCCTGCAGGTCAACCAGGATGACCTGCCGGCCTTTGGAAAGCGCAGGCAGGATGGGACGAAGCATCTCGATTCCACCAACGGCACCATGCAACAGGATCAAGGGTTCGCCCGCGCCGTGAATCTCGTAATGCATTTTGAGGCCGTTCACCGTCGCGTACCGCCCCGCTGCTTTCTCGGTCATTTCGTTTCCCTTTTTGGAAGTTGGTCCATCGTCGTTCTGGCCCGTCAGTCCCAGCTTGGCCGTGACAGCCGAAGGAGTTATCCCACCAACCAGGACGAGCGCCAGGGCGCTAAAGGCCACAATCGCGTGATTGACCACGAATCTCATTACTTGATCCCCTTGTAAGTTCGGACTCAGAGTGCACACGGTTGCCTTCGACCGCTGACTCCCAGATCTGCAATCTGGTCGAACGACTCGCCGCTCATTCGACAGGCCGGGAGAAAATTTGGCGCGCCCGCAATCCACCATGCTGCTTGCTCCGCGCGCCCGCATTCACCTAGATGGATCAAACGAACCTCGGCAGATGCCCGAAACGATAGGCCCACTCACAGAATTTCTACTCGTTCAGAACAACAGCAAACGAAATTCGCTACAATACGATAGCAGTGATCGAGTAATCGATCGAAATCGAGCTTCAACGAGAGCAACGGGAACGGATACCCTCTCACAAACGCTGTCCGAGTTGACCGTTTGCCTTGACAATAACCTTCCTCCAGAACAATAAGGGCGGGCGCCGCCAACATCCAACAAGCGGACCCCGGAGCAATCACACAGTGATCACGATCCAATTGCGAATCACGGTGAACGAGGAAGGTCTGGCCACGTTGCGCTTGCCCCTTGGTATCTCGCCGGGTGAGCACGACGCGGTGGTGGTAATCGGCGAAGCGCCGCTGAGCGCAGCAGACGTCGATCATGGCAGATTTCCCGCGGCACGACGTCCAGATCCAGTTGCCGGAATCCTACACGTTCCGCCGCGAGGATATGTATGACGACAGCGGTCGTGGCGCCTGAACCGGTCTTCGTCGACACCAACGTTCTGATCTACGCGGCCATCGTCCACTGCCCCTTCAGCGCACACCCATCACCGCCCTGAAAGCAGGCTTCTCAACGCCTTCACGGTCGAACAAGAGCGGATACTCCTTATGTTTCCACGGAAACCCGTTCAACCAGCTTCGCCCGTCGTGCAGGTCCCAAAAGGTTACACGCCCGATCGACTCGGCTCGACTGCCGAACACCCGGAACAGCTCGGCGTAATCGCGCGCTTGCCGCTCGAGCAATTCGGGCGGACACCCCGCGGCCAACGGATCGGTCTTCGCAACTTCGTCGCGGTGCGCGCCACCGTCGGCCCACCAGACTCCCCGCGGTACGACGCCCAGGTCCAGCTCCGAGACCATCACTTTGAGCCCTCGCTCTTTCATCGAGTCGAGCAAGGCTTCAATGTCGCGGAATGGCACCTTGTCGACCTCCCAGTGCCCCTGAATTCCAACAGCGCCGGGCGGGACGCCCTTATCCCGCAGCTCACGCACCAGCCGGAGCAGCTTCTCGCGCTTCCTTGGCATGTCCACGTTGTAATCGTTGTAGACGAGCAGGGCATCCGGGTCGGCCTCATGCCGCCACTCGAATGCGCGGGCCACGAAGTCCGGGCCGCATAGCGTGAGCCAGTGCGAAGGACGGAGGTATGGCTCGCCGTCGTCGAGCACCTCGTTGACCACGTCCCACGTGGCAATCTTGCCCCGATACCGCGACACGACCGTGCGGATATGAGTTCGCATGCGTTCGAGCACGCGCTCGCGCGATGCGGGCTTGTCGCCATCCACGAACACCCAACCGGGCGTCCGCTCATCCTTGGCCCAGACCAGCGTGTGGCCGACAACTGACAGCCGGTTCTGCTGCGCAAAGGCGACGATCGCGTCGGCCTGCTCAAAGTGGAATTCACCCTCTCTCGGCTGGATCTCGGTCATCTTCATGCAGTTCTCGGGCGTCACGCTGCCGAACTGCTTGAGGATCAACATCCGCTCGGCCGGAGTGTAATCGTCCGGCACCCGTCCGCCGAGTGCCACGCCGACAACAAACTGAGGGCCGAATTTTGCTTGCAACGACGCGGTCGACTCGCTCTCCTGATCCTCCGCCAGCAACGCCATGATCGCCCGATCCAGAGTGTCCGCGCCCGGAAATCCGTCATACCGAGCACGGATCACGCCCTTGGGATCGATGAGGTAGAGCGTCGGCAAACCCGCAACGCCCCATCGGCCAGCGACCGAGCCATCGCCCTTCGCCCACCAGGAGCGCCACGTGAGCCGCTCAGCCCTCATCGCCTTTTCCAGCTTTGTTCGTTCCGCATCGATGTCGAATCCGAGCAGGACGAATGGCTTCCCCTCGAGGCGCTTCACCAGTGACTTCTCGTAGGGATACATCGCTCGGCAAGGGGCGCACGTCTCGTGGCACCCGAAATTGAGCAGCACGACATTGCCGCGATAATCGCTGAGCTTCATCGCCTTTCCTTCGGCATCATCTCCGACGATTTCTGGTGCGACGCGGCCGATCGACGAGCCCCGCAACTCGAGCAGAGCCGACTTCGCCTGTTGACCCAGGGGCGCGGCGGCCCAGGGAGTCGTCACGTCCGCATAGTCGCGGACGATTTGTTCCAGCAGTCGTTCGGCATCCCCGTTCAACTGGAGCGGATCGAGCCCGTTCAGTTGCTCGGCACGTTCTCGTCCCAATCGGGTGACCCAGTACCTCAGGCTGCCGCGTGGGTCGAGCTTCAGCCGCGAGGCTTCCTTCGCCAGCCCGATCTGGTACCGTGCTAGGGAATAAGAGGCCCTCCCTCGCGACGTTCTGTCCGGGTTGGACTCCACGATCCGACGGAGAAGCCGCTCGGCGTTCTTGTGGTAAGCCGCCTCGCGTGCGCCGGCCGCCAGCCTCGTGTAAATCGACATGAACTCGACGCAGAAGCGAGGGAGGGCCTTGTCGGCGTCGTCATCCGTGAGCCGTGCTAACAGTCCCTCAATCTCTGCGGCCCGGGTCGATGGGTCGCTCCCCTCGAGTTGCGCGACGCGATCCTGCCCCCAATCCTCAACGAGCTGAAGCCGACGCTCGGGCGAGGCTGTCGCGATCTCCGCCGACAGCCGGGCCGATTCCATCTGACGGAGGACCAAGACCCAGCGCGCTTCGTCCTGTATCCCTCGATGACGGTTGGTCTCGAGGATGCGTCGGAGGACCGAATCGGCGGCCGGCGAAGAATTGTTGCTCAACAACGATAAGTAGGCGCCTCCAATTTTCTCGCCTCCTAGGATCTTGGCGTCCCCATCGACGAGGCGCCTTAGTCGCCGGTCGGCACTTTGGTCCAGGCTCGTGGGATCGAGGCCCAAGACTTGCCCGGCTCGGGCTTGGCCGAGTGCCCTGTTGAAACGCTCCCTCTGCTCGGGTTTGTATGCTTTGAGCCGCCTGGCTTCGTTGGCCAGCCGGCTTTCGTAGAAAGCGAGGCTCAGGCACGCCTGCTCCCGGACCGCCGGGTGTGGGCTCTCCTCCAGAATCCGGCGAAGCAGCGCCTCACCCGTCCCCTGAAGGGCCGAACCGATGAGGAGCGAGCTCAAGTCCCCAATTCGGTCGCTCTGGATATACCGTTCTCCCAGCCGCCTGAGCGCAGCCTCCACTTCGGGGCCAGTCCGCACGTGTCGAAGAACCCAATCCAGGGAGTCCATGGCGGCCGGATCGGCGGGATAGAGATCGGCCAGTTTCAGGAAGCGAGCCGCATAGCCACGTGGATCCGGGGCCTTCAAATTCGGCGCGGAAGGCCCTTCGCCCACGTTCGCCGTCCGCGGTCGCCCGAGCCACGCGCGGAGGGCCGACTCATACTCGGCAGCGAGAGCGTGGTACCGCTGGGCCGGCGTTTCCGGCAGATCGGCATCCGCCCATGCGATCGGAACGATCATGAGGAATCCCGCCAGCACCACGGCGTTCTTCACTCCGAGTCTCCCCCGCGATCATGTCGTTGACTGAACAAGCCAGTTCCGGCTCGCTCGGCGAGACCAACGGCACCGTCGAGCCGGTCGCGAGGCTCCATCGTACATGACCCACCAGACCAACGCCACGACGCCTTTGCCCGGACACGACGCGATGCCCATGCATCCAGACGCGGCTGATAGCCCGCAGCCGTGCGTCTTCCCAGTGCGTTTCTTTTTCTTACAAGAAGTTACACCGAATTTCATCCCACCGGTATCGAAACTGCCCGTATGACTCCAGAACGGGGAGTTTCTTCCGCCAAAACATCGATCCAGCATCTTCAACCCGTCGAGGTGGGTACATGAGCACCTTGAACCGCATCTACTCGGGACGCATCGGGTTTGAGTCACGAAATCTGTCGCGGCGTGCACACCGCTTTGACTTTCACGCCGATCCACTGGAGCCTCGCCAGCTCTTGTCCGGCGGTCAGGCCGCAGGTGCGGCCAGCGCAAACCCCAGCCCAGCCACGGAGGCCGACATCACCACCGCCTCGACAATCCCCGGCGCACTATCCGGCAGCGCGATATCAACGCCCCCTCCCGTGAACACGGCCGCGCCCGTGGTGAGCTCGACCACGGGAATTCCCGCCTTGCCGACCAACAACAGCTCGTCCACCAACACTTCCGGCGTCAGTCCGATGGACCCTGCCCCTCTCGATACCGCAACCGACGGGAGGCGCGAGCGTGCTCACCACCCCCTCGTCGGCAATCACCGCGCTCATTCCCAATCCGAACACATTGGGCTTCACCAGTTTCACCGGGGAGCCAGTGTTTATTGTTCCGATGGCCGACTCGGATATCAGCGAGCTCTCCATCGAGACTGGGGAGCTGCAAGCAATAAACGCGCCGGGCGCGCCGCAAATGAGCCTCTCGCCGATGATCCCACATCCGATCAATGCACCCGTGAGCGCGCAAACAAACATCTCGGCGGCGGCCGCTCAGAATCAACCGGCGACCGTCATCCCGACCCAACACATCGGACAGAGCCGCGAAACAGAGCTTCAAAAACAGGTCAAACCACTACTCGGCCCACAGCCCGATGAGGACCAGCAAGGAATCGATGTCATCGTGCCGCCCCAGGCGCCCAAGCCGGCAGACGCAGGCTCAGGCAAGACAACCCCGCCCCAGGCGGATCACCCAAAAACACAGCAACCCAAGATCGAGCAACCCAAAACCGATCAGCCGACCGACGGGACGAAACGCCCTGAGGAGGCGCCCCCGCGCAGGACACACAGCCTATGTGGTGGTGGCCGGCGGTTCCTCTGCCCGTCCCGATTTCTCCATCCGTGGAACGCAAAGTGGGGCCAGCAGCGGACAACACACTTTGGGCCCACATCCCCGCGAATTCATCAGATGGGCAGGTGCTCCCGGCGCTCTTCGGAGCAGTCGGCGTCGCCGGCGGCCTTCACCTTGCGATGGCCGAATCACGCCGGTTCGGCGTGCACTGGCTCCCCAGCCGGGTCGCGTCCAGCCGATCGGCACGACCGCGGTTAGGGAGGTAGAACTAGAAGAGTTATCCGATTTCAACTCGGTGCGCAGAAAGATCGCGACTGCGGTGTACAATCGACCCGGACTCGCGGCAATGATGCGAGGGGGGTCGGTTATGCCCATTCACGACTGGTCCAAGGTTGATTCCGGAATATTTCACCATTTCCACCACGGTTGGATCGAGGAAATTGCCCGCGCGTTAAACGGTGGCGTGCTGCCGGATGATTACTACGCGATGGCCGAGCAGCACACGTCTCACTTCGGCCCGGACGTTTTAACACTCCAATCGAGATCGATTGGCGAGTCAGACGATGATGAGCAGCGCCTCGGCCGAAACGGCCCCGGTTCCAATGACGGCGGGGTGATCGTCTCCAGCCCAAGAGCGCGCTTCGCCGGCGAGACTGACCTCGAATTCTACCGTCGAAAGCAGAACGTCGTTGCCGTGCGCCACGTGAGCGGAGATCGACTCGTGGCGATTGTCGAGTTCGTTTCGCCCGGCAACAAGTCGAGCCAGGCCGTCTTCCGCAAATTCGTCGACAAAGCCGTGGAGTTGCTCAGCCAGGACATTCACCTGCTCGTTCTCGATTTGGTCGCTCCGACCCGCAGGGATCCTCACGGGATTCACGGAGCGATCTGGGAAGCCCTGACCGGTGAGGAATACCAGGCGCCGGCCGGAAAGCCCCTGACACTGGCCGCCTACGAAGCGGAGATGGGAGTACGAGCGTTCGTCGAAGCGGTGGCCGTCGGCGACACCTTGCCCGAGATGCCGCTTTTCCTGAGAGCAGGTGGACATGTCCCCGTCGACCTCGAATCGACCTATCAAATCGCCTGGGAAGCCGTCCCGCGGCGCTGGCGATCGGTCATCGAAAGTTAGAGTGATCCACCGTAGCAGGCACACGCCGTGTACCGTCCGCTGAAGTTTGTCGCTTGGTGGCACAGGCTTGGCCAGTGTCTCCAGCCGCGTACCGCACAAGCGAACCTCCTCCGTCGCAATCGTGTCCGAGAGCAACGGACGAAACCCGCCGAATCGTGCGATAAGGCGTTCCTTTCGTTCGTTCACTCGCTCGACCGCCATCGGAGCATGGAAATGGACCTGCTGGGTTCACTCGATCAGAATCCGTTCTTCTCGGGCGGCCTGTCGCTCATGGCGATCGGCGCGGTTGGGGCGATCCTGCGCCGCCTTCCAGGCCAGGTCATGCGTTTTCTCGAGCGGAGGATTTCGATCTCGATCGAAGTGCCTGATCGAGATCCAGCCTTCCGCTGGGTCCAGACCTGGCTGGCGGCCAGCCGCTATGCCAAGCGGGCTCGCGACCTCTCCCTGTCAACCGAGTGGACCTGCTCCGAGCCGGACCCGGAGATCAGCCCCTATGGAGACCAACCGTCCGGGCCTGCCTCCCAGGCCAGATTCGTCCTCTCACCCGCGCCGGGTGTTCACCTCACGACCTTTCAAGGCCGGATTCTCGTGGTGCGCCGCAACCGCCGCGAGCTTCAGAACGGAGGATCGACGGCATTCCAGGAAAGCCTGGTCCTTCAGGTCCTCGGCGGCACCCGCAAGCTGATCGACGACTTGCTCGCCGAAGCCCATGCAACCTCATTCCCCCGCACACCCGGCGTGAGCATCTTGACCGCGCGCAATGAACTGTGGTGCCCGTCCTCATGGCAGCCCAAGCGTCCCCTCGGCTCATTGATCCTCGCCGACTCGATTCTGGAAGAGACTCTCGAAGACCTGCGAGATTTCTATCGCTCGAGCGTCTGGTACGCCGATCGCGGTATTCCGTACAGGCGGGGCTACCTGCTTCATGGCCCTCCGGGAACGGGCAAGACGACGCTCGTCCTCGCACTCGCCGGCGAGCTCAAGCTTCCGGTGGCCACGCTCAACCTCAGCAACCGGCTCATGTCCGACGAATCGCTTCGAGCGCTCGTCGACGGACTGCCGGCTTCGGCGTTGCTGCTGATCGAGGATATTGACTGCGCGTTCAAGGATTGGAGAAATACCCCCGCCGCGTCGGGCGTGACTCTGAGCGGGCTGCTCAATGCGCTCGACGGAGTCAGCTCGCGCGACGGACGAGTGCTCTTCCTGACCACCAATCATCCCGAACGGCTGGACCCGGCGCTCCTTCGCCCGGGGCGAGTGGATCGCAAGATCGAGCTGGGCTATGCTACGCCCGACCAGGCACGCCGCCTGTACCTCTGGTTCTACCGCGGCTGTGGGCTTGGTCAGTCTGAGCTACTCCGCGAGGCTGAGCGGTTCGCCGCCCAGATCCCGCCGGGCAAGATCGGCATGGCTGCCATCCAGGAGCACCTGTTGCGCCACCGGCGCTCGCCGGGGTCTGCCGCGCACGAAGTTGAATTCGATGAACTTGCCTCTGACTCGCCGTCGATGGCGCTGGCCTGCATCTCGGGCCACTGACGAGCCCACAATGTCCCCTCCCAGCGGCGACTCTCGCTAGAACTACTGGAAACGCTGGCGGCCTGATACGATCACGGCCGCTACGTGGCGCCTCCCTCACTCCCACACGGTGTTCGTGCATGATCAAACTCTTGCTTCGATTGTGGCTCGCGGTCGCCTTGATCATGGCGGCGTCATCCGTGTTGCTGCTCACCGATCGGCAGCGACCCCGGGCCGGCACAGAGTCGTGGCAACCGACCGAACCCGGCCGTCCGGCGCGAACCTGGAAGATCGGTCTGGCGGCATTGATCGAGTCGTCCTCCATCGACGAGGCGATCGACGGCTTTCGTCGGGGTCTCAAAGACTCAGGCCTCGTCGACGGGCGAGATTTCACGATCACGTCCCGTAACGCCCAGGGCGATATCGCCACACTCAACGCCATCTTCGACCACTTGAACGGCGACGACACCGACCTGATCACAACGCTCTCGACACCGGCCTTCCAGTGCGCGACTTCGAAAGTGGCGCAAAAACCGGTCGTCTGCGCCGTCGTGAGCGATCCGATCACCACGGGCGCCGGAAAGTCTGATGAAATCCACCGGCCTAACGTCACCGGCGCCTACCTCTATTACCCCGTCGTCCCGATGACGCAGCAGGTACTCGCGGTCTTTCCCAATGCTCGCCGCGTCGGCACGCTCTTCGCGCCCGGCGAAATCAATTCCGTTCTGGGCCAGCAACAGTTCGCTCAGGCCCTCAAGGACGCTGGGCTCGAGCTCGTTAGCGTTCCCGTCAATGGTCCATCCGATGTCGGCGAAGCGGCCCTGGCACTTTGCCAGTCCAAGGTCGACGTTGTCTGCCAGATCGCCGACAACGTCAGCACCGCGTCATTCCCGGCAATCGCCCGAGCGTGCGAGATGGCCAGGACCCCGCTCTTCGCGTTCTCGCCGTCCCTGGTCAAGAGCGGGGCGATTCTCGCGCTGGGCTCCGACTATTCCGAGAACGGTCACGACGCCGGAGCGATCGCGGCCCGGGTGATCCGCGGCGAAGACCCAGCGAAGATTCCGTTCCACCCGTCCGACAAGCTGCGTCTCGCGGTTAACCTGGATAACGCCCGCCGGCTCAAGTTCGCGATCCCCGCCGAAATTGTCAAGACGGCGGATCTGGTCGTGCCCCCATCGCCTCGCGCTCCCTGAAAAGCTTGAGGCTGGACAAACACAAAAGGGCACTATCTAATTGCTCCGTTGATCCGTCCGGCATCGGGTACATGCTCCCTCTTGCTTCCCTCGCTCACCCCCTTCCTACTCGCGGATTTCTGGATGATCAAGGTCTTGCTTCGCTTGTGGCTCGCGGTCGCCCTGATCCTGGCGGCGTCGGCCGTGCTCTTGCTCACAGACCGCCAGCGCCCGCGCGGCGGCACGGGATCGTCGGGGTCGGGAGCGGGGTTGCCCGCGAAAGCGCGCTCCGTCGCGCTGTTCCAGCACGTGTCCCAGGCGACGCTCGAAGAGGGCGCCCGCGGCGTGTTCGCGGGGCTCGAACAGTCGGGCTACCACGAAGGCCGCACGCTTTCGGTTCGACGGTACTGCGCCGAGGGCGATGCCGCGACGTCCAGCACGATCGCCCGCGAGATCCTGGGCGGCGACGCCGACCTGGTGATCACGCTGTCGACACCCAGCCTTCAAGCGATTGCTGCGGCCAATCGCGACGCCAAGCGCCTGCACGTCTTCGGACTGGTGAGCGACCCCATCGCGGCAGGCGTGGGAATCTCGCGCGACGACCCGCGCAAGCATCCGCCCTACATGGTCGGCCTGGGAACCATGCAGCCCGTGGCCGAGACTTTCAAGCTGGCCCGTCGGCTTTCTCCCTCGCTCAAGAAGGTGGGCATCGCGTGGAATCCGTCGGAGGCGAATTCGGAAGCCTGCACGAAGGTCGCCCGCACCGTCTGCAAGGAGCTGGGGATCGAGCTGATCGAGGCGAACGTCGACGGCTCGGCGGCCGTCCGCGAGGCCGTCAGCTCGCTCGTCGGCCGCGGCGCCCTGGCGATCTGGGTCGGCGGCGACAACGTGGTGCTCTCCTCGCTCGACGCCGTGATCGGCCCGGCACGGGCGGCCCGCGTCCCGGTCTTTACCAGCGTGCCGGGCTGCGCCGAGCGGGGGGCCTTGTTCGACCTCGGGGCCGACTATCGTCGCGTCGGCGAGTCCGTCGGCCGGCTGGCCGGCCGCGTGCTCGACGGCGAGTCGCCCGCGGATATGCCCATTCTTTACGAAGTCCCGCCCGAGCTCTGGATCAACCGGGTCGCGCTCAAACTGGTGGGCCCAGACTGGTCGTTTCCCGCCGAGATCGACGCCAAGGCCGACGTGGTGGTTGAATCGGGAGGCCCGGTCCGGCGCCCTCGGAGTGAGGAATCTGCATCGCTCTCGGGCGCATCTGCGCGGCCGTCGCGAGCCTGGAAAGTCAGCGTGGCCGCGTTCAGCGACTCGAGCATCCTCGAAGAGGCCGTCGACGGTCTCCGCCGCGGCCTCAAGGATGGCGGCCTCGTCGAAGGCCGCGACTTCAAGATGGTCCACCGCAACGCTCAGGGGGATATCGCGACGCTGAACGCCATGTTCGACGAGCTCGACGGCGATGACACCGACCTCATCATCAGTTTCTCCACGCCGGCCTTGCAGTCTGCCCTGCGCAAGGTTGCCAGGAAGCCTATCGTATTCGCGGTCGTGCTCGATCCGTTCGCAGCCGGAGCAGGAAAGTCCGACGCGGACCATCGACCGAATGTGACCGGCGGCGTACTTGACCTTTCCCGTCGCGGCGATGGCCGAGCAGGTGCTCGCGGTCTTTCCCAAGGCTCGCAAGGTCGGCACGCTCTTTGCACCCGGCGAGATCAATTCCGTCCTGGCCCAGGAGCGGTTCGCGCGGGCAGTCAAGGCTGCGGGCCTCGAGCTGGTGAGCCTGCCGGTGAGCAGCCCGGCTGAAGTCAGCGACGCGGCGCTCGACTCTCTGCCAGTCGGGGGTCGACGTCGTCTGCCAGACCTCGGACAACCTGAGCAACGCGTCGTTCCCGGCGATCGCCCGGGCGTGCGAGATGGCCAGGATGCCCCTCTTCACATTCTCGCCCTCGCTGGTCAAGAGCGGGGCAATCCTCGGGCTCGGCTCTGACTTCGCCGAAAACGGCCATGATGCCGGCCTCCTGGCGGCCCAGGTGATCCGCGGCAACAAGCCGTCACAAATCCCGTTTCACGCCTCGAAGAAGATCCGCCGCTCCGTCAACCTGGATAACGCCCGGCGACTCGGCGTGAAGATCCCGCCCGAATGGATCAAGACCGCTGACCTCGTCGTTCCAGCACCATCGTCTGCGCACTAGAGGACGCCTCATGGACTGCCAGATCCGCCGCGCTGACCATGTTGCCGAGCTGGTGCTCATCGGCAGTCTCGATTCATCCTGGTCGTCGTATTTCTCGGACCGCATCGACGAGGTGATTCGCGGCGGCGCGCTCGAAGTGCGGGTCGACATGGAGGGCGTGTCCTATCTCAGCTCCAACGGCATCGGCATCCTGGTCCGCTACCACCGGCAGTTGGTGAAGATCGGCGGCCGGTTCCGGATCGTGGCCGACTCGGAAGCGGTCAGCCACGTGCTCAAGCTGACCGGCGTCTGGCAGCTCCTCCACGACGACGGGTCGTCGCCTGAACTCAAATCAGCGCCCCCGGAGAAATGCTACACAATTGATCGCCAAGGCATGATCCTCCAGGTCTTCGCAAAAGGTAGTGGCGGCCAGGCCCAACGGCTCGAGCTCATGGGCGACCCCGCCCGGTTCTGCGCGGGAGGATATGACGCGAAAGATGAGATCACCTGGAGCGCGGTCCCCGAGACCGTTGCCTTTGGCTTGGGCGCGCTCGGCCCATGCTTCGATGAGTGCCGCGGGCGGTTCGGAGAATTCCTGGCGGCCGGCGGCGTCGCGGCCTACCGGCCGACCGCGGGGCCGGGGCGACCGGATTTCGAGCAATCGGCAGGGGCATTCGTCCCCAAGGTGCGCGTGCTATACGGGTTGGCGTTCCCGGCCGGACGGGCGGCCGTTGTTCGCTTCGAGGCCAGTGGCGAGCCCGCCGGCGCGCCCGTTCCCTTGAGCCAGATCGCGCTGGCCTGCCTCGACCTGGCCGAGGCCGACGCGGTCGGCCTGGTACTCGCGGGTGAAGCCGAGGGGCTCGTCGGGGCGGCGCTGCGGAAATCGCCGGCGAGCATTCGCAATGGCGTTGACCCGTTCGCTCACCCCGATGTACGCGACTGGCTATCGCTGACGCCCGAGCCCGAGCACAGCCGGAGCACGGCCCTGGTCGTCGGCGTGGCAACCCGCGAGGTGAGCCCGGCGCTGGCACCATTCGTCCGGCCGGTCTTGACCGGGCGCTCGCCCGACCTTCAGGGCCACTTCCACGCGGCCGTCGTCCCCTACCGGCCGCTCGCCGGCGGCGCGATCGAGCTCGGCTCGACGGTCGCGCACCTGCTCGAACCCGGCCGGATCGACTCGATCCTGCACCTGATTGGTGACTCGCGCTCGATCGTGGGAGCCGGCGAGAGCACGTTCACCCGCGGCGTGATCTGGTACGTTCCACTCGTCGCCGAAGGAGGGACAACTCGGCCATGACGCTGCTCATCGGGTCCTGGACGGTCGGGCTCATCATGGCGATACTCGCGCCTCGGCGTCTTCATCAGCTTCCGGATCTTCGCCTTCCCCGACATCACGGCCGACGGCAGCTTGACCTTGGGCGCCGCGGTGGCCGCTGCGCTCATCGTCCGGGGCTATTCGCCCTGGGCGGCCACCGCCGCCGCGATGGTCGCAGGCGCCTTGGCCGGCGGCACAACAGGCGTTCTGCACACCCGGTTCAAGATCAACGGGCTCCTCGCCGGCATCCTCGTCGCCACCGCACTGTACTCGGTGAATCTGCACGTGATGGGGAAAAGCAACATCCCGCTTCTCGACACCCGGACGGTCGGCACCGACCTGGCGAGGGCCGTCTCAAAGGTATCAGGTCCGGTCGAGACGGTCTCGCTCCTGGGCAGGGAAATCCGGTTCAGCGATGCGGTGAGCTTGAGCGCGATCGTTCTTCTTGTCGCGGCGCTGGCCGTAATGCTCCGCGCCTTCTTCGGGACGAGCCTGGGAACCGCCATGCGGGCGACCGGAGATAATCCGCGGATGATCCGAGCTTTAGGCGTGAACGTGGGCCGGATGATCACGCTGGGGCTGATGATGTCCAATGCGGCTCGTCGCACTTTCCGGGGCGATCCTGGCCCAGTATCAGGGCTTTGCCGACATCCAGATGGGCATCGGCATGATCGTCTGGGGCCTGGCGAGCGTCATCCTCGGTCAGGCCCTGGTCGGTTCCGGCGGCCTGGGCCTCTCGATCTGCGGCGCGGTCTTCGGCTCGCTGCTATTCCGGCTGATGGTGGCCCTGGCCCTGCGCTGGGGGCTCGACCCCAACGATCTGAAAATGGTCACCGCTGCCTTCGTCTTCGCGGCACTGGTGCTGCCCAAGCTCTTTGCCGGCCGCACCAGGCGCAGCACCCCAGCGGCCGTGACTGCGGGGGGCGTCTGACCATGGCACTGCTGGAGCTGCGAGGGGTTGAGAAGACATTTAACCCGGGCACGCCCGACGAAGTGCGCGCGCTGCGGGGCGTGGACCTGACGCTCGAGCCGGGAAGCTTCGTGGTGGTGATCGGAACCAACGGCTCGGGCAAGAGCACGACGCTCAACGCGGTCGCCGGATCATTTCCGGTCGACTCGGGCACGATCAAGCTCGCCGGCCGCGACATCACCGGGTGGCCCGAACACCGCCGGGCCAAGCTGATCGGCCGGGTTTTTCAGGATCCGCTCGCCGGCACGTCGCCGTCGCTCTCGATCGCCGAGAATCTCGCACTGGCCGCCCGGCGGGGCCAGCCGCGGGGTCTGGGCAACGTGGTATCCCGGCGCATCCTGGCCGAGCTTCGCGACCGGGTGCGACCGCTGGGGATGGGCCTGGAAAACCGCCTGGACAACCCGATCGGCAGCCTGTCTGGAGGCCAGCGCCAGGCGCTGACCTTGCTCATGGCCACCTACCGTCGGCCCGACTTGCTCCTGCTCGACGAGCACACCGCCGCGCTGGACCCCAGGAGCGCCGAGCAGGTGATCAAGCTGACCGATCAGGTCGTCCGCCGCGAGAACCTCACGACGCTCATGGTGACGCATTCAATGGCCCACGCCACATCGCTGGGCGACCGCCTGCTGATGGCCCACCAGGGCCGCATGATCTATGACGTCTCGAGCGCCGCCAAGCACCGCCTGCGCCCCCACGACCTGCTCGAGAAGTTCGAGGAGCTCAGGCGCTCCGACCAGCTCGACGAGACTGCGGCCCGACTGCTGCGCGAGGTTTATGTCTGACTCTTCCAGGCTTTGTCGGCTGGGAGATCAACGCCGAGCGCCGGGGGCAATCAGAGCAGAGTGTCAGCACCTGACTCAAGCGCCCGCTCAACATGCTTGTAGACTTCCGCCGGCCACTCTCCGAGCCGGTGGTTCATCGCCATCTCCGAAACCTCGAACCGCTTGGCCATCTCCATACAAATGCGCTTCTTGATGTGTGGTTCCCAGCGGCTAGAGGCGCTGGCGCTTCGAGTCAATTCCTCGCGAATCTGAGGCTGACCGACGATCTGACGGAAAACCTCGCGCGCCTCGGCCATGAGCGCCCGCGTCGGCATCAGGATCATCGCCGCGAATTTCTTCGCGTTCCGCTCCATGTCGTTCCAGTGAGAGTGGGTCTGGATCTTTCGGAAATCGTCAGGGCTTTGGATCTCATCGATAAGTGCGCGGTGCAGACGCACATGGGCCAGTTCCTCCGCAACGGTCATGCGGTATCGGGCGAGGCCATTCGGACTGTCGTCATCTGCAAGGTCCTCGTCGATGAAGATGAAAATCTCGCCCGAGCCCACGTCCCGCAAGACCATTCCCATGACGTTGTGGTTGGCTCGCAACTTGGGCCAGACGTCGAGGATGATGCCCTCGGCCTTCTCGACCAGCAGGTCCACATCAACCGGGATCAGAACGTCCGCCCCAAAATGCCGGGCGAGATAGTCCGTCGAAAGGCGGCTCCAGTTCGGCGACGGTATAGACCCGTACTCGATCAGCCGCCATGCTCGGTCGTCCTTGATCCATTCTCGATGTCCGTTATGAGCCGGGAGAGCTCGTCGTCGCCGAGCTGCTGATTGTCGATCGTACGGAGCAGCGCGGGAACCAGTTTTCGATCGGCCATGTGACGGATGTCAGCCGGAAGATCACCGCGGCGGCGGCCCGCGTCGCACAGGCGCCGCCATTCCTCCGAGTCTTCGGCGAGGCCCAGAGCCTCCGCGATCACCCGAAGCTTCTCCGAGTCAGCCGGCGGGTGACGCCGCCCGTTCTCGATGTCGCTCAAATTGGACGGCTTGATATCGATCATCTCGGCAAATCGACGCAAGCCAAGATTCGCCTTGAGCCTCAAGTCCCTCAGAAAAGGTCCAAACTCATCCATCGCGCTTCCCCCGCTCAGACTTCAGACAGTGTTATCAAGGCTGATAACATTCTATCCACGCTGGACCGCTTAGGCAAGCGAGCCTGAGCCGTAGTTTGCTGCAAGTCACACACCACGCGCTTGGTGCTCTCTTAGCTCGTGACGCCCGATTCCAGGCGGTAGATCATCGTCCAGAGACGATCGACCTGGCCGCGCTCGATCACTTCCAAGGGCTTCAGACCCCCGAATGCTTCATTGGGCGAGTCGAGCCACCCGGGAATAGCCTCTTCGTTGACCACCTCGCAGAGCCGATCCCCAAGACGGTCGAGTTCCTTCACTCGACGAAGCCCTGGTACGCTCACGGGTTTTCCACTCTCCCAGTCGGCGATCGCTCGCTCAGAACACCCCGCAAGCCGGGAGAACAGCTTCCGGCTGACGCCAAGCCGAGCGCGAACCGCATTCACCAAGGGCGCCAGAGTCGGGTCGAAGACTATCGACGGAACCGGCCCGTCCCTCGCGGCGACTTTCCTTTTGCCTTTTGCCATCGGAAGCCCTCCACTCACGGCATTCCTCAGCGAATTCCAGAGCCTGGTTTGCCCGCGACAAATCCCCGCAACGGCACCAGCTTCGCCTCCCCCTCGCGCCCAGATATCCCGTATCGGCCGCCACGTCCGTCCATCGGTCCACCTTCCCCGATGGCCACCGGATCTCGATCGATGTCACGCGCTCGCTCTTGCCCAGCCCGAAATGCAGCCGCGGGTCACTGGCCGATTGGTAGCTGCCGCCCCCCTGGCGCATGCAACACTTGCTTGCGTCCGCCGGCCTCGAGCGTCACCCGCGCGCCCGCGGCGTCGCGGTTCGATTTCGTGCCTTCGAGTTTCATGATCAAGTAATGTCCCGCGCCACTCGTCTGATTGTGGAAATAAGCGACCGGATCGTTCTGGGCCAGGATCAGCGCATCGATCCGGCCGTCGTTGTCCAGGTCGCCGGTGGCCAGACCGCGGCCGACGCGCAAGACCTCCCACGCGGCCCCGGCGCGAGCGGAAACGTCAACCAGCCGTCCGTCGGGGCGGTTCTCATAGAGACGACTCGGCATCGCGTAGAGATAGAATCGCGGATTGTCGTTGACATGGCCGTTGGTGATCATCACGTCCAGCAGCCCGTCATTCGTGACATCAGCCATCGCGATGCCGAACCCAAGCAGATAGCGCGATGCCAGCCCGATGCCCGAAGCGGCGCTGCGGTCCGCAAACAGGCCCTCGCCCAGGTTTTGATAGAGCGTCGTCCCCTCGCCGTAGAAATTGGTCACCATCAGCTCGGGCCGGCCGTCGCCGTCTAAATCACCGCAAGCCACCCCCATGCCGGCCTGGTAGCCTCCCTCCGCACCGCCCGCGACGCCCGCCTGTAGCGCGACCTCCTCGAAGCGAAAGCCCCCCAGATTCCGGAAGAAGTAATTGGCGGTGCCGTCGTTGGCGACGTACAGGTCCATGCGGCCGTCACCGTCGAGATCCGACGCGACCACACCCAGCCCGCGCCCGCCGGTCTCCTTGCAGCCGGAGCTCTCCGTGACATCGACGAACCGGCCGCCGTCGTTGCGGAAAACGTGGTCCGGTGCCGCGTCCACCTTGCTGGGGTCGCAGTAGTAGTAGCCCCCTTGCTCATTCGTGCAGAGGCGCGGGTGCTCGGGGTCCCACATCATGTAGTGACAAACGTAAAGATCGAGATCGCCGTCGTGATCCAGGTCGGCAAATGCCGCCGACGTCGGGTTGTGGCGCACGCCGGCCAGCCCGGCACGCTCGGTCACGTCTTCAAACGTGCCGTCGCCGCGGTTCCGGTAAAGCGCGTAGGTCGTGAGCCGGGAGACGAAGAGATCGGGATGGCCGTCGTTATCGTAGTCGCCAACCGTCATGCCCAGGCCGTATCCTCCGCGCCTGGCGATCCTGGCGATGCCGGACTTTTCGCTGACGTCCTCGAATGTCCCATCGCCACGGTTGCGGAAGAGACGGTCGGAGGGCGGCGGCTCGGATTCCACAGGTGCGTTCTCCAAGGCGTGCAACGGCCCCCCTTGAACGCAGTAGACGTCGTACCATCCGTCGCCGTCGAAATCGAAGATGCCCAGCCCGCCCGACATCGTCTCGGGCAGCTCGTGCTGCGAGGTCTTGCCGTTGTCGAACACGAAGCGAAGGCCTGCCTTGTGGGCATCGTCGACGAACGCGGGTATGGCCCTGGAGGTATCTGTGCCCGTCGATGAGGCGACGGCCGATGCCGCAGCTCCCTCCGCCGGCCGCAGGGCCACAAGCTGATCGGCGAGCGTCAACCCGCCGGTCGATGGGGCTGTGCGACCGCGAAACGTGTAGGGCGAGGAGAGCTCCGTCGCTTTTGACAAAAGGCTCGCTGGCAGCGGAGACACCGCGGCCGCCGGGGAGGAGCCGGCGGCCGTCGGAGCGGGATCGCGAAGCTGGGCCTCGGCCAGGATCGACCACGCCTGGGCATCGAAGGGACGGCCCAGCGTCGTCGTGAGGCCGGCCATTAGCTCCGCGCGGCTGGAGAGGTCGTCGCCGTCGAAGAGGGTCTTGCGGTACGTGTCGTGGGCGCGGTCGATCACGGCCTTGCGCCGGTGCAATTCCTCGGAATCCTTGGCGCGGCCTGACCCGACCATGAGCGCGGCGAGGCGTTCCAGGGCCTTGGTGTTGCCGGGATCGGCTGCGACCAGAGCCCTGAGCTCGCGCTCAAGGGCAGACGCGTCGCGGCGCACGCCCATCAGCCAGGCGCGGCAGCTCGAGCACCGCGGCCGGATCGAATCTCGACGCGGGAAGATGGGCAAGAGCCGACCAGAAGCCGGCCTCGTCCTGGGTGCCCTCCGCCAGCTCGAGGCGGGCACGCCAGACCGCCTCGTCGTCGGGGCGCCGCTGGGTGCAGCGCGAGAGCCAAGGTGCGGCCTCGTCCCAGTTGCCGGTCGTGATCGCCACGCTCGCGCGCCCGAGCCAGACCCGGTCGTCCTCCGGATCGCCGGCCGCAAGCGCTTTCCTCCACGCCTCGACGGGCATCGGCGAGTGGTCCAGCGTCCACAGTTCCTTCAGGTCGCCCGCCGGCGTGGGCGAACGCGACCAGGCGCCGCGAACGATCTCGCGAACCTCGTCGAACCGGCCCTGGAAGCGGTAGAGCCGGCTGAGCGCGCGCTCGAGCTCGTAGCGAGGATCAACATGCGCGCTCCCCAGCGCCAGAAGCAGCGTTTCCTCGGCCGGCGTGTAGTGCCCGGTGTTGATCAGGTGAGTGGCGCGCAGCAAGCTGGCGCGGCCAAAATACGGGCTGCTGCGCGGCACCTTGGACCAGGCCTCGAGCGCCCTGGTCGCCGCCGCCTGGGCTTCCGCGCGCCGCTCCGGCGGCTCGTTGCGGCCCCGCGCCAGCTCGCTCTGTCCCAGCAGCAGATACACCTCGCCGTCATTCGTCCAGCGATCGGCCAGTTGCGAGAGCCGCAAGCTGCGCGCGCGTGATGGCCCGCTTCGAGCGCCGCGCGGGCCTGCTCAAGCTCGGATTGCAAGAATCTCTGCCGGATCAAATCGGCGCACTCCGCCCCCAAAAGCAAAAGCAGCAAGAGTGCCCCCAGCACCCACAACGCGCGGCCGCCCCATCGCTTTGCCATTCTGCCCTTTCCCGGAACCCCTTCTGACACAACCCTGCGCTATCATCGCGAAAAAGGAGTCGAGCGGGCAAGTGGCCCCGACGAAGAGCCTCGGCCGATCATCGGCCAGGCGGTAGCGCACCGCCGGCAATCCGTCGTCGTCGCGCCAGCTCGACCAGTCAAACGGGCGGAAGCCCCCGGCTTGCGGTGCGCAGCGTGACTTGAGTGCCCGGCTCGCGCGGGTTATGCTTCGAACAGGATGAATCGAGCGGCTCGCGGGATTTCGCCGGCGGTCATCCGGGTACGATCGGCTCGAATGGGTCAGCTCTGTGGTCGTCAAGGCGTTGTCCGAGAAGACAGTGATTGTGGCTGACCGGTCGCGCCGGCGGGCCGCCGCTTGGATTGCGGTCGCCATCGCGGGGATCATCCTCACGCTTTTTCTCGCCTTCAAGATCCGGGGCACTCTGACGGCCGGGCGCGCAGCCCAGGCGGCCCGGCTGGCGATCGCCTCGGGCCACCACCGCGAGGCTCGCGAGCCGCTAAAGCAGTGGCTTCGAGCCGAGCCGGGCGCGGCTCCTGCGCACGCCCTGCTCGCCCAGGTCGCGCTCGAAGAAGGCGACCTGGGGAAAGTCACCGATGAGCTCAACCAGGCCAAGGCGCTGGGCTTGCCCAAAAGCGAGCTCGAGCGGCTGCACGCGATCACACTGGCGCGAATCGGCCGGTTCGCCGAGGCAGAGCCGATTCTCGTGCGGCTGTATGAATCGCACACCGCGCCCGACCCGGCCGTCGACGAGGCACTCGCCCGGCTTTACTTGATGACCTACAGGCTGGGCCAGGCCGAGCAGGTCATCCGCCGCTGGATCCGCGACGCCCCGTCCGATGCGCGCCCGTTCCTGTGGCTGACGGAGTATGACCGCAGGATGGAAGTCGACAACTCCGAGGCGCTCGAGGACCATTACCGCGCGGCGCTCGACCGCGACAGCAATCTCGACGCCGCCCGGCTGGGGCTGGCCGAGACGCTCAGGAAAGTGCACCGCAACGCCGAAGCCACCCCGGAATATGAGATCTATCTGGCACGCCACCGGTCCGACTCAGCGGCGCTGGCCGGCGCGGGCGCAATGACCTCGCGCTGGGCGATCTCGACTCAGCCGCCCGCCGGCTGGACAGGGCGCTTGAGATCGACGGGCGTGATCCGGCGCGCTCAAGGGCCGGGCCGAGATCGACGTCGCCCGCCGAGAACCCAGGCAGGCCCTCGAACGCTTGAACCGCGCGCTCGAAATCGACCCGTTCGACACCGAGGCAGAGTACACACGCGGCCGAATCCGCGCCATGCTCGGCGATTCCGCCGGAGCCAAACAAGACATGGACTCGTTCAAGCGGCACACGAACGACCATGCCGACTTGCTCGAGCTGCGCGGCCACTTGATGACAAACCCGAACGACAACTCGGTCCGGTGCAAGGTCGCCGCCTGGATGCTGGCCCACGGCCGCGACTCGGACGGGCTGGGCTGGGCCCAGGCGGTGCTGGCCAGCGATCCCGACCATCCGGGAGCCAACGCGCTCCTGGCCGGCTATTACAGCGCGCGGCCCAATGACGCGGGGCTGGCAAACTACTATCGCTTACGCGCCTCGGCCGCTCGGCGGGCGCCGCAATGATTCCCGGATTTTTCAAGAACCGCTACGTTCTCGGGCCCGCCGCCGTGCTGCTGGTTCTGCTGGGATGGTTTAGCTACCGGGCCCTCTCGGAACGCCGGCTTCGAGCCGGGCTCGAAGAAGCCGCTCGCGACATGGCCGCCGGAAACTCGATCGGAGCCAGGGAGCGCTTGAGCAGCCTCGCCGGGCGCTTTCCCGGCCGGGCCGAGATTCTGTTTCCGCTGGGCGAAAGCGAGCTGGCCTGCGGCCGATTCGATCGGGCAATGGACGCCTGGTCGCAGATTCCCCAGAGCTCGCCGCTGGCAGGGCAGGCCGCGCTCCAGCACGCGAGAATCTTGCTCCAGGCCGGCCGCTTCTCCGAGTCCGAGCGCATCCTGAAAGACGCTCTGGAACAACCCGGACCAGTGCCGGCGAGCTGCACCACCTGATGCTCATGATCCTGGTCCAGCAGGGGAGGCTCGGTGAGGCCCGCAACCTGATCGAGGCACGCTGGAAAGAGGATGGGCTCTCCCGGCCCGAGCGGCTGTCTCTGCTTCACGATCACATCGCACTCGACTTCGAGACGATGCCCCTGGACGGAAACCTCGAATTCCTGGGAATAACGAGCGCGACCGAGTCGGACGACGACGGGCTCTGGCTGGCCCGAGCCAACCTGGCCTTGAAGACCGGCCGGCTCGAAGAAAGCTCGCGCTGGCTGGATGCCGCAACCGTGCGCCGCGGGGATGACCAGGCCGTCTGGCGCGCTCGCCTGGAATGGGCGCGGGCATCCGGCCGGCTCGATCAGGCCGGAGAGGCGATGGCCCATCTCAAGGCCGCTGAGTTCGGCGATGACGAAATCGCCGGCTTAGGCGCCTGGATCGCCGAGCGCAAAGGGGACGTCAAGGCGGAAAAGCACGCACTCGAGCAAGCTGCTCGAGGCCAACCCCGGCGACCTCGCGGCCCTCGAGCGTCTGGCCGAGCTCAACTTCCGGGAGGGCAATGCCGACGAAGGACGCCGCCTGCGCGGTCGCAAATCCAAGCTCGACGCCAGCAAGGACCGCTACCATCGGCTGTTCTTCGAAGGCCAGCTCGAATCGAACGCCCCCGAAATGGCACGCCTCGCCGCCGAGCTCGGCCGCGACTTCGAGGCCCGGGCGTTCATGACGCTGGCCACGCGGGCGCAGCCGGGCAATCAAGCCCTTTCAGATGAGGTGAACCGGCTCGGGCCCTCCCGGCCTGCGCGATCGGGAAGAAGCGAGTCGCTCGCCGGCCTCTTCTCACGCGAGCTCGCCCGAACGACGCGACCGCAAGGCGGGGGCGGGCCCGCACCTGCGTTCCATTTCGAGGACAACGCAGGCCCCTCAGGGCTTGCGGGCTTCGTTCTCGAAAACGGCCTGTCCCCGAGCCACCAGTTGCCCGAGGTGTCTTGCGGCGGAGCCGGCCTGATCGACTTCGACGGCGATGGCTTCCTCGATGTCTATTTGATCCAGGGTGGACGATTTCCACCGGAAGAAGCCAGGCCACCCAACCGCGACCGGCTGTTCCACAACCGCGGCGACGGGACCTTCGACGACGTGTCGCGTCCCAGCGGGTTGAGCACCCTGAAGGGCGGCTATGGCCACGGAATCTCCGTCGGCGACTTCGATAACGACGGGAAACCTGACATCTTCCTCACGCGATGGCGATCGTACGCCCTGTACCGCAACCGCGGTGACGGCACATTCGAGGATGCCACCGAGCGAGCCGGCCTGACCGGAAACCGTGACTGGCCGACGTCGTCGGCCTTCGCCGACCTCGACAACGACGGAGACCTCGACCTCTACGTCTGCCACTACGGAGTCTGGGACGCCCAGAACCCACCCATCTGCAAGGACCCGAGCGGCCGGATCAACATCTCGTGCGACCCTCGATCGATCGCACCCCTGGCCGACCACGTCTTCCGCAACGACAACGGGCGATTCGTCGACGTGACGGAGCAGGCCGGCATCATCGACCATGACGGGCGTGGGCTCGGTGTCGCCGCCGCCGACTTCGACGGCGACGGCCTGACCGACGTTTTCGTCGCCAACGACAGCACAGCCAACTTTCTCTTCCACAACCTGGGTGGATTTCGGTTCGAGGAAGTGGGGCACGCCGCCGGCGTCGCCGCCAACTCGGGCGGCGGCTACCAAGCAGGGATGGGAGTCGCGTGCGGCGACTCGAACGGCGACGGCACGATTGACCTGGCCGTGACTAATTTTTACGGTGAGTCGACGTCGCTCTTTCACAACTTGGGCCGGGGACTCTTTGTCGATCACACGTCCGCCGTCGGGCTGGCTGCCCCCAGCCGGTACGTGCTGGGCTTCGGGGCCGCGTTCCTGGATGCGAACAACGACGGCCGGCTCGACCTGATCACGGCCAACGGGCATGTCAACGACCTTCGGCCCCAATTCCCCTTTCAGATGACCGCGCAGCTCTATCGGGGCGAGGCGGACGGCCGGTTCACCGACGTGACCGCCACCGCCGGGCCGCCGTTCTCGCAGCTTCACGTGGGGCGAGGTCTGGCCTCAGGCGACCTCGACAATGACGGTCGAGTCGACGCACTGCTCATCGCGCACAACGAGCCGCCGGTCTACCTCCACAACCGGACCGAAAGCCCCGGCGCCCACTTCGCGGTATTTCGACTGCAAGGCACCAGATCGAACCGGGACGGAGTCGGCGCGTCGGTGACCGTCACCGCGGGAGCACGCACGCTCGTCGCCCAGCGATTCGGCGGGGGCAGCTACCAATCGGCCGGTGATCCCCGCCTCCATTTCGGACTGGGATCGGCGACCAGGATCGACCGCGTGGAGGTTCGCTGGCCGCGGGGACAAGTTGACCAGTTCGACGACGTCGCAGTCGACACTCAGTACGTCGCGGTCGAAGGCGCCGGACGCTTGATCGAATCGTCGCCAAGCACAACTAAACGCTTGTGCATGGTCCGCTGAGGTCGTGACGACACACGGTTTCACCGCGGGCTCGTAGCGCGAGCGTTTCTCGGGCGGAAGAATCGGTTTTGCGAAAAAAAAATGTGAATTAGAGGAGTAGGATCTTGCGATGAGCGGGAAATATGCGCTTAGTATCGGATGGCGAGTATTCATTTCCATCGTCGTGCTCGTTCTTTGACTTACTTAAGAGGGAGTGGAGATCGATGCGTCCCATGCGCAGACGAAGTTCGGAGGGGTTCACCCTGATCGAGCTTCTGGTTGTTATTGCGATTATCGCAGTCTTGATTGCCCTGCTTTTGCCGGCCGTGCAGGCTGCTCGCGAAGCGGCCCGCCGTGCCCAGTGCACCAACAACCTGAAACAGCTCGGGTTGGCGGTCCACAATTATCATCAGCAACAGAACTGTCTCCCCGCCGAGAACATGTTTCTCGGGCCCACACTCAATCTGGGCTGGGGATGGAATGCAAGCTGGGCCGTGTTCATGCTTCCTAACCTTGAGCAGAGCCCCTTGTACAATGCCTATAACTTCTCCGTGAACGCCGACAGTGTGATCAACACCACGGTCGGTTACTCGGCGATTCCGACGTTTTCGTGCCCCTCAGACAATCAGAAAGTTCGGCCCGACCAGCCTTGGGCGCCGACCAACTACGTCGCCAACCATGGCGGCCCGGGCACCATCCGCATGTGGTCCGGCACGATCGTCGAGTTCCTGACCTGTTCGGTCCCCGGCGATAACGTCAACGGCTGGGCGCCTGGCACCTACTGGTGGGGAGCAGACAACAACCTGGGCTTCTTCGGCTTTGAGAGCGTCACCGACGGCACCGCCAACACCGGCCTCTTCAGCGAGAAGCTTCTCGGCTGGTCGGCTGGAAATAACGGCGCCGCACTGTTGACCACCAGCTCCGAGGCCAAGCGAGGCATCTACACCATCTCCACGATCAACATCACCTACAACGGGCAGAGCACGGCCAATGCCCAGGCGAGTGTTCTGGCCTGCCAGTCGATTCCGGCCGGTTCGTCACAAGCGACGAACAACAACGGCTGGCTCAACGGCTTCTCGTGGGCCTTGGGGTACGAGTGGCACACCGTGGTCAATTCGTATCATCACTACAACACGCCCAACAAGCTCACCTGCTTGAACCCCGCCGACCAGGGGGGCCTTTGGGGCGGCACTTGCGGCATGTCGACGGCCAGCAGCAACCACCCGGCCGGCGTCAACGTGTGCTTCACCGACGGCTCGGTCCGGTTCGTCAAGGACTCGGTCGCCGCGTCGACCTGGTGGGCACTCGGAAGCCGCAACGGGGGTGAAGTCTTGAGCGCAGACCAGTACTGAGTTTTTTGATACAGCAAATCGAACGAGGCCGGGCTCCGCCGGAGCGGAAGCCGCAGGCGGAGCCGGTTTCGTCTGTATAGGCTGCTTTGCCGGGGATACGACGAAGCAAGTCCATGATCAGCGTGACTTTATAATTCAACGGAGACGATCAGATGAAGCGAGTTTTCTTGAGTGCCTGCCTTGTGTTCGGTTCGTTCGGCTTGACCGGCTGCGAATCAGGAGGCGTTCCCGAGGGCATGCCAACGGACCCGAACAAGTCCGACATTCCGCTCAATACGATTGGGGCAGACGCGTCCAAAGGCCCGAAGATGCCCGCAGGGGCGCTGCGCCAAAGGAGACGCCGAAGGCCGGCGCGGGCACTCCCGCCGCTACGGATGCCCCCAAGAACTGATTGCCCGAAGCGATCATTGTTTCGGCGACAGTTCATACAAAACGGAGACGATTAGATGAAGCGAGTGTTGTTGGGTGCCTGTCTTGTGTTCGGTTCGTTCGGCTTGACCGGCTGCGAGTCGAGTGGCGTTCAGGAGGGCATGCCGCCGGACCCCAAGAAGACAGACATGCCGCTCGATACGATTAAGGCAAACGCCGCTGAGGGTCCGAAAATGCCCACCGGCGGCGCCCCCGCCAAAGACGCGACGAAGCCCGGAGCGGCCGCTCCGGATGCCCCCAAGAACTGATGGCGCGAGGTTGGACCTCAACGAGCCCGGCGGCAACCACCGCCGGGCTCGTGTGTTTTCAGGTCGCTTCGAAATCGAACGCTGGGCCACGATCATGATCGATTCAGCCCGTTCCGGCGGCCGGTGGCTCAATCGAAGGATGTTGCTCGGCACGATCACCCTGGCGGCGGTTCTCGTGCTGATTGCCGTGGTCGTGGGGCGGAATATCCATGCCCGCTCCAGAACGACCCGTGCTGCCCAGCAATCGGCGAGGGACCAGAAATCCTCTCCTCGCACGGCTCCTGATTTGAAGCCTGAGGCACGCCGCGGGCTGGTGTATCAACCCCGCAGGGTGGTCGATACCGCCGGATTTCTCTCAATCTTGGGCCGGCTGAAACGCTGGAATGCCAGCGCAACGCTTCAAGAAATCGCCGAGAGCTGGCGCGGCGAACCCGCTCGCAACCTTGAGCGCATTGATCGCAGTTTAGCCGATCCCAAAAAGAACGACCTTGAGAAGCTGCAGCTCCGGCTGGAGCGGGCAACCATCTTGAATTTTCAGGGTGATCCCAAGGCCAGCTACGACGCACTCGTTCAGACTCGGGCCTGGCTCGAAACGACTCATCGAACGGCCGAGATGGGCCTCTACACCCTGATTTTTTTTCAGGGCGTGACGGCGCTGCGACGCGGTGAGACGGATAACTGCGTCATGTGTCGCGGCGAAAGCTCGTGCATCCTGCCGATCGTACCTGCGGCGGTGCACACGCTACCGGAAGGGTCTCGACTGGCAATCGGGCACTTCACGGAGTATCTCACGAAGTTTCCCGACGATCTTGCGGTCAAATGGCTGCTGAACCTGGCCCACATGACCCTGGGAGAATACCCCGAGAAAGTCGATCCCAGATTCCTGGTGAAGCTCGACCGCTTCTTGAAATCGGAATTTGATATCGGCAAGTTCCGGGATATCGGCCATGCCGCGGGAGTCGACCGGTTCAACATGGCCGGAGGCGCCGTGATGGAGGACTTCGACGGCGACGGCCTCCTCGACCTGGCGATCACTGAGTTCGACCCCGCGATGCCCATGGCCGTGTACCGCAACAAGGGCGACGGCACGTTCCAGGAGCGGACGGAGGCGGCCGGGCTCAAAGGGCAGCTCGGCGGCAAGAACCTCGCCCAGACCGATTTCAACAATGACGGCAGGATGGACCTGTTCATCTCCCGAGGCGCGTGGTTTCCTTATCCCATGCCTCCGTCGCTCTTGCGGAATAACGGCGACGGCACCTTCACCGACGTGACCAGAGCAGCCGGGCTCGGCGAGCCCGTCGATTCCACAGCTTCGTGCTGGGCCGATTATGACAACGATGGCCTGCTCGACGTGCTCATTCTGACGGAGCTCCAGGGCAACCGCCTCTATCGCAACCGGGGGGACGGCACGTTTGAGAACTTGACGGGCAAGGCGAATATCGGCAGCAACTCGCAGCGATACTGCAAAGGCGCCAACTGGATCGACTTTGACAACGACGGTTACCCGGACCTGTTCGTCGCCATGCTGAACGGAACCGCGGCGCTGTACCACAACAATCGGAACGGGACTTTCAGCGACGTCACCGAGTCGATGGGAATCGACGGGCCGCAGGCCGGCTTCTCATGCTGGGCCTGGGACTACGACAACGACGGCTTCCAGGACATCTTCGCGACCTGCTTCGACTACTCGATCGAAGACATTGTGAAGGGGCTGATCGGCCAGGACCACAAGCGCCCGTCCAACCGGCTCTGGCACAACGTCAAGGGGCAGCGATTCGAGAACAAGACGAAGGAAGCGGGCCTCGACCTGGTCTTCGCCGCCATGGGCAGCAACTTCGCCGACTTCGACAACGACGGCTTCCTCGACTTTTATCTCGGGACCGGCGATCCGGACTTGAGCACCCTGGTGCCGAACCGGATGTTCAAGAATGTGGGAGGCACTCGCTTCGCCGACATCTCGGCGAGCTCCGGGACTGGCCATCTCCAGAAAGGCCACGGAGTCGCCTGCGGCGACTGGGACCGCGACGGCGACGTCGACCTTTTCATCGAGATGGGCGGCGCGCTTGCGGGCGACCGGTATCACAACATCCTGTTTCAAAACCCCGGGCAGGGCAATCACTGGCTCACCGTGAAGCTCCAGGGCGTGAAGACGAACCGGCCGGCCATCGGTGGCGCGGATCAAGGTCGTCACTGCCGGAGAGCACCCGCTCGAGATTCATCGTCATGTCACCTCGGGCAGTAGCTGGGGCGCGAATCCGCTCGAGCAGACGATCGGTCTCTCGGGCGCACAACGCGTGGCGCTGCTCGAGATCCACTGGCCCACCAGCGGAACGACCCAGATCTTCCGCGACATCGCAGCCGACCAGGCGATCGAGGTGAAGGAATTCGCCAGGGACTACCGCAAGCTCGACTGGAAACGAATTGCGGCACCTGGGTCGTGACGACCTCGTTCAGCGGGGCTACTCCCTCAACCGCGGGTGGCGGCGACAGTTTCACCATCTTTGATTGCTTCACCGACAGCGCGGGCCTCGACAACAATTCCTACGGAGTCTCCGCCGAGTAAATCGTGGCGGAGGACGGCAGCGACTATTTCGACCTCTTCGAGACTGGTTCCGACACTCAGTCCGGCACGGTCAGCCACGCTGAGAACAACTTTGACCTGAGCCAGGGCAACGGCTACGAGCGCGTGTGGTATATCTCGGCGTCGACCGACGGCGGAGTGATGGAGCACCTCGACGATGTCTCCTTCGAATACGACATGGGCGCCACCGAAACCAACTCGATCGGCCCGTCTGGAGTTTCACAATCGAGCCTGACCTACGACAACACCAGCATCTACACGCAGTCATTCTCGCTCGCGGACAGCCTCACCACCTCCGACCCGTACACCGACAACGACTTCTGGTCGATTTCCCAATCCGACGTCGAGAACGGGTGGTGCACGCAGAATGCTGGGGGCGACGGGTTCGCGGACACCTCGCTGGCCAGCGTCTGGTCCGATGGCGAAGACATCGGCACGTATCTGACTCCACCCTCTTTCGGCGAAACGATAGGCACCTACAGCTCCTGGATGTCGAGCGGGAGCTATTACAGCGGCGAGTGCACGTCGACCGAATCGGGCAACGATACCGGCGGGTACTCGAGGCACCTACATACCAGGGGAGAGCGGGGGAAGCGCGAGCAGCTACGGCGGCCCGCCGGTGGGGCTGGACGGCTGGGGTTATTACCAGCTCGGGGAGTACTCTGACACCCAATTCGTGCCGGGCGAAGCGCGCTCCGGAAGCCTGCTGGCCACAATCGAGTCGAACGTCGCATGGTGTGTTCCCGCAAACGTTGAAGTGGCGCCGTGGGGCTTTGACCGGATCGTGCCGGTGACGCCGGGCAACAGCGGCAGCTACGTCGTGCCGCTCGTCGACTACCGGATTGAAATGGACTACGTCGTGCCGCCGACGGTGATCGTCTACCGCGGCGGCATGGAGTTGACCGGCGGTAGTTCCGGCACCGGGTTCACCGCGACGGGCAATCTCGGCATCGGCACCGTGGCGGCTGACACGGATAGCGCAACGCCCGAAGGCCTGCCCTGGCAAGTCGAGGCCAAGCTCGCCAACTTTGTGTCGAACTTCGAGCTCGGCGACGGAGTGTCGGACGACGGCCCGCTGCCGCCCACCCCGACGCTTACGGCCCTTGCTGCGGCGGGCGCAATCCGGCCGATATTTTGATTTCGATACCGACGGGGAGTGAGGATTCGGGTGGCGAGGAAGGGGATGCCCTGAAGGGAGGTGGAAGCTCGACGGGCGGCGGGACATTCGAGGCACTGGCCGGTGGGGGCGCCGGCGCAGCGGGTAGCAATGAAGTGCCAGCGGGATTCAATAACCAGGGCTGGGCGTCGCCCGTCCGTGAGGCTGCAAAAGGCGCGGGTTCCGCATTGTTGAGCGGCCTGTGGCATGTTGGCGTCGCATTCGTTCGGGCTCCCTACGTCATGGTCCACGACACGGTCTGCATGCCAATTGACGCAGCGACGGGCACACAGTACAGCTACGCGGCAGAGGCAAATGCCCAGCGGCTGCGTCGAGGTGATTCGGTAGAGGACATTACGTATGACACCTACAGGAGCATCTCCACGTTCGGCATCGCGGATTATCTAGACGCCTAGGCGAAAATCGGCCGAACGACGCTGATGAAGCCGGACCACGACATCGACGCCGCGCGCTTTCAGATCCGCGACTAACCAGTAGGAACAGAACAAGCGGTCTGCTAGGGCAATATCGCCAGGTTGAAATCGATCGACGACAGATCGGAGCAGGGCGAGCTCGCCGGTCTCCTTACCCTCGCAGGGACCAATGGCGGCTTCGAGCACGCTTCCCACAGCTAGGCTGAAGATCACGAGGATGCGCACCGATCGGGAACCCCAAGCCGGGCGCCTGGCTGGACGGTTGGGGATAAGCTGCCTGGTTCTCCTCGGTGTCTGACGCGAGAACAGTTGAGCCATCCACGATCTTGACCGATCGCCCTTGGAACAGCCAGGACGACTTCGCCTTTCGATGGATTGCATCTCCGGATTGCCGAATCAGCTCCCAGCCGAGTTGCTCGGGGAGGCGCTGCCGGGCCCCACAATAACTCGAAGTCTCTGCCGAGACCTTTGGTAAACCTTGATCATAGCGGCATTTTTGGAAGCGATCGACGGCCTCATCGCAACATTGTTCAGTAGACAGGACCTGGGAAAGAAAGATGACCAAGGTGATCCATGGCGTGTAGACGCGAGTTCGCCACTGATGACCAATTTGATGACAAGCGGCCTCGACCATGGGCCTGGAAAGAAGTCTGAGGAATGGCAACCCTCGATCTCGGGCAAGTTGATCGCGGAACGCCTCGACTTGGAGGCGAACGGGCAAACCGGTAGACTTGGCCATGGCGCCCTCCTTGGCGCGGTGATGAAGTGTCCTTCAACAACACCAGTTATCGCCCAAGGCGGTCGCCTTCATCCTGAGTTTGATACATCCGACGAACACGCACTCATGCGTACACGTCGCGGCTTGATTGATGGAACAACGGCAGGCACAACCGAAGTCCTGTTGCGAGGACACTTTAGCTTATCCTTGTACCATTCGGGTCAGGTCCGGTAATGGTAAGATAGGTTGTGTATTGGCGACTCGGGTCGATGCCAGCCCCTGTGCATAACCGTGACGACGCCTCCTTCCGAGCAAGCCATTGACGGCTCCGCCAAATGGACTAGAATTCTAGTCAATGGCGACGCAACCCAGATTCACGCTCTCATTTGCGCCGAAGGCGATCCAGCATTTGGATCTGATCGAGTCCGAGCATCACGGTCTGTTACGCCACGACGACGGTGACCTGGCACGGCTTATGCTCGAGCGTTCACCGCGCTTTCAGTCACTCCTCAACCGCTCCAGGCAAAGCATCAAGCACGGGAAGGGCTTGTCCGAGGCGGACTTCTGGGACGCTGTTCGCAAACGCGCGCGAGAACGAAAAACGTCCGCAGCGAAAAGCCGGCGAGTCAAGCGCTCAAGCTAACCGACGCGAGCCGTCCAGTGCGCCGGCGGTCCACTGGCCAAGGCGATAACAAAGCTTTGATCGCGTCAATGCCGCGCGTCCTCGACCACAGGCTGCCCCACGGCCACGGTTGCGCTCGATCGACCAGCCCCGCTGATAAAGGATTCCGCTCCACATACCGCAAAACGCCCAGCAGTTGGTCGTCACTCTAAACCGGGAAACTTTTGAACCGTCCTTGATAAAGGTGCCCTCCTCCGCCCGGTGCGACACGCGCCAGCGTATCACTGGCTTTAGCCCGGCGGACGTGCGCCCGGCAAAGACGTGCACAGTTCACGAGTGGCCCTGGCGAACCGCCGACTATCCCCGCCGCCCCTTCGGCCGAGGCCTTGGACGGCTCGTACGGCCTTCCGTCTTCGCCGGAATTCCCAAACGCTTTCGCACCTCCGTACTCGAGAGTCCTCCCTCCGATTCCAGCCTGACTCGTGGCATGGGCCACATCGTCGTCGGCTTCGGGAAGCCCGCGTACGACGTGGTCGCGGTTCCCTATGATCTCGTCGCCGGAACAGAACACAGCTATCATGGATCGGGTACCGCCCAAATGTTGCGGCAGGGAAAGTCCGACCTCGAAATACGGGAGGAAGTTGCAGGGAACATTCTTGGCCTGGGCATCCCAGGATTCGTAGAATCAGTCAAGCGGTATTATCGCACCGGCCACCCAGTGGCGACGCAGGAGTACGCAGGCGGACTTGTGTTCGGGCGGCAGCCGCCAAGGCATTTGAGGCATCGGCCGGCGCGAGTGCCGGGCGCGGAGCAACCGAGCCAGCGGCACCGGCACCAAAGGCCGCGTCACAGTTCGTCCCCGACGGTGGGCCGCTCGAGCCCGCCGCAGCGGCCCAGCCAACGCCCTTGCCGGGCCCTCCAGAGACGCCGTCATCCTCCGCCCGATCATTCGCTCTTGATAGCAATGGTGTCGTGACTGAGACTCTCGCCCCAAACAACCCAGCACTGTTTAAGAATCAATTTCCTGAAGAGGCAACACCTCCACATACAGCACAAATCAGACCCTCGACGTTCCTACGTCAACGTGGAGCACAATGGTATGATTACGTCGTGCTGGAAGACGGTTCGTTGGTCGTTGGGCAACGAACGGCAGGCCAGGGACATGCAGACCTGGCCCAGGGCCAGCCCGTACGAGCGGCTGGGCAGATACAAGTGAGCGGAGGGCAGATAGTACAGATTGACAATGCTTCCGGGCATTACTTGCCTTCAGGCCCTGGCGCACGCCAGGCGGCGGTTCAAGCGTTCGGAAACGAGGGATTTCAACTCCCGGACAGTGTGTACGTGGAGAAGGTTTGGAATCCGCAAACCCAGTTATGGGAACCTGTCAATGCCAACAATTGACGACGATATGCAAATCAAGGATCTGCTGCGACAACTTTTTAACTCGGCGGCGGCTATGAGTTTGGCTGTCATCAATCAAGATGACGCCGAACCGGAAATGGCTCGGTTCCTGCAAATGGTAAAGAGCCATCCAAACCAGCGTTCATTTGTTGTCGGGCTATTTGTCGACTCGTTCAGCGACAAGTTTCACATGAAGTGGGAACCCTGGGAATTTATGCAGTTCTGCATACATGAGCTGCGGTGGTGTGAATTGAAAGACTTCATCAGGGCGAAGAGAGACGAGGACGTCCAGAAGCATGGTGCCCGATCAAGCAGCATTTGGAACGACGTCCTCAAGGCATTTGACGATGATTGGACCGGGGCAACCCAATTCGAAGAATTCAGACAAGCCTCGCAGTAGATGCTGCCAAGAAGCAAGCAGCAAAAGGACATGCATCGCGCTCCTGACAGGAGGAAACGGGGGTCAGGTCCGAGGGAAACGGGGCAGGTCCGAATGGCACAAGGATAACGCACGGGATTTGATTGCAAGGACTTACGTCGAATAACATGAATGAACTTGTCTCATGCTTTGTTATAAGCCTGTATGCCGCGCTCGATTAACCGCCTGGCCGCTCGCCGGGGCATGCACAGCAGGGGATGTGGCTTGGGACGCCGATTCACGGTGCGCTGCTCGTAGCGGTCCGGACGGTTCCGCAGGTGCTTCCGGCCAATCAGCTCCGATAGCCGGGGCAAGTCGGCCGTGATCCGCGCCGGATCGTACAAATGCATCTGCTCGAATGAGCGCACCTCATGTCGCGCACCCTGGAAACTCAACCGCAGCGGAGAGACCGCCGCCGTTCGCGCCGCCTCGGCCATCAGACCGCGGATCAGGTTGTACCCCAGCAAATGCACCGCAACCTCCTTCCTCACCGTCTCCGGGCTCCTGGTCCGCAGCATCTCCATCCGCATGTGTGTCTTCAACGTACGCAGATCTAATTCCGCGAGAGAGAAACAGGGACTCGATTAGTTTCACCATCCCTGGCTCGCGGACACCGGCACCACCCCCGACCCATACACGGACAACGACTTCTGGTCGATTTCCCAATCCGACGTCGAGAACGTGTCGGTAGCGGTCAGAAACTGAGCCATTATCGCGGCCAAATTGAGCCACCGGCGTCGTTGCCGGGTGAAGCTACCGTGGGATGATTGGGGAAGTTACTGGGCCGGCGATCGCTGCTCGACTGCGTATTATTTCTTGGACGTCTTCACTGCCGAGGCTCGCTCTGCCCGCTGAGCTCGGTACGACTTGCCGTTGATCTTCAGGATCGCCGCCCCGTCCACGATTCGATCCATGAACGCGCCGGCCAGCGGCGGATCACCCAAATACTCACCCCATTTCTCGAAATCGACATTCGTCACCAGAGCAGTCGACCGATCATCGCGGACGTTGATCAGCTTGTACAACAAGCTTGCCGCCTGGGGCGATTCCAGTCGTTCCACACGGTCGAAGCCGAATTCGTCGAGGATCACGAGGTCGAATTTGGCGTAGTACCGCAACATCCGTGGCAGTGTGTGGTCCGCCAGCGCAGCCGTCAACGCTTGCAGGATCGAGGCGCTCGTCTCGTACCGCACCCGATAACCCAGGACACAGGCGCAGCGGCCAATGGCCTGGATCAAGTGGCTTTTCCCGACACCGCTTTGTCCCACCCAGACCAGGTTTTGCCGACGACCGATGAATTCGGCCCCGGCCAACGTCTCGATTCGCACCCGATCGATGGCCTCGGCATTGAACTGCCAATCGAAGTCCGCCAGCGTCTTGCTCTGGGCGAACCCGGCGATGTGAACGCGGTGGGCCAGACTCCGCTCGCGGCGAGCGTTCGCCTGCTCGTTGATCAGCGCCCGCAAGAATTCCAGGTGCGACATCCCCTGGGTCTCGGCTCGCCCTAACGCGGCGTCGAGATCCTCGAGCCGGAGAGGAACGCGCATCGCCTGAAAATCTTCAATGATCTGCCGGCGCAGCTCCGTCGGAGCTGGCGTCACCGGACGCGGTGGGCGGTTTCTCAGCATCGTGGGGTTCCGACTCGCACAGGTATTGGTAGACCGACGTCGGCCGAGGAGACACCAAGTCCTCACCCAGCCAGGGGGGTATCTGCCGCCGTTCTTCTTCGGCCAGCACCTCCAGGATGGTTCTAGGACGAGCTTGAGCCGAGAGGATGCGTTCGACGGCCGCGTGGGAATACGCGCCGTACCGCACGGCTCGCTCCAGCGCCGCGATCAGGTCCGCCTGGGCGTAGGTTCCCAACAAGGCCAGCACCCGCTGCGCCTGGTCCTTGCCGTAACGCTGAACGCGGAACAAACCCTCCAGGAATCGACAGCCCGGCTCTCCCAGTTCGCCGAACCGTTCCTCCAACTGTGCTTGCCGCCGTCGAGCATCCTCGACGGGTCTGTGCTCTTTATGCACAACCCGTTGCCCAGTGGCCGTGGCCGGCAGCAGCACGTGTCGAGCGATCTCCTCGACCTGCGGACCGTAGACGATCAGTTCCTTCTCGGTGATCCGCACCGGCAGCATGCTGCCGATGTAACGCCACGGCACCGAGTATCCGTTCTGACAGTACGTGACCAGAGCCTCGACGTTGACCATGCGATAGACCACAGGGGAAACGTCATACGGTTGGGCTGGCAGCGGGATCAGATGAGGCTGCTCTTCCGCATGCAACTGTAAGGGTGTCTTCTTGGCTTCCCGCAGTCGGCGCACGTCGGCGACATGGGCCAACCACCACACGGTCATTTCATTTAGGTGATCGAGTGAGGAGAAAGTGCGGCCGTTGAACAGGCTGGTTTCCACATAGTAAAAGGGGCGTTCCGCCTTCCCTTTCGTCTGGGGCCGCCGGGGTCGGCAGGCCACCGGTCGGAAGCCGTAGTGGGTGGCAAACGCCAGGAACCGCGAGTTGTAGACCGGCACGTCATCCTCGTAGCCCGTCACGACGACTTTCATATTGTCATACAAACAGGTGGCTGCCACGCCCCCCAAATGCTCGAAGGCCCGCAAGTGCTCACGCAGAGTAGTCGTCATGTCCTGGGACTCGACGAAGCGGAGGTACTGCCGCCGCGAGTAGCCCAAGAGGTAGCTGAACAGATTGATGCGACGTCGGCCTTCACTAGTGAAGTCGAGGTCGTAGACGGCGTAATCCATCTGAGCCTGGGCGCCTCGCGCCGTCTCGAAGCGGACCACCGGAAGCGGCGTAGAGCGGGGACGCAACACCCCGAGCCGCTGGCGGACCAGGGTATATCCACCCGTGAAACCTCGCTCGCGCAACTCTTCCAGGAGCCGCACGGCGGTCAGGTCGGGATATCGACCCAGCAGTTCCTGGATGAACGGCTCAAAAGGATCGAGACGGCTGGGCCGCCTCCGAATGGGCGAGCCTTCACGACCGATCCGCTGGGCTTCGATCTGAGCCAGCACGCCGCTAACAGTGTTCCGGGCCATTCCCAAATCACGGGCGATTTTCCGGATCGAGGAACCGGCTCGCCAACGACTGATGATCTCATTGCGCTTTGGCTCGGTCATGGGTTTGGAGCTCTCCGATCAAGTCTTCCGCAAGAGTGGCCACGTTGTGAGCATCGCGAGCCAGCCGGGAAAAGGCCGGCGTCAGCACCAGACGATCGCAGGGCGTCAGGCCGGCGCGGCCCTGACTTTGTAGCCAGACCTCCATGCGGCCCAGGCCGTCCAACACACCGGTAAGGCGTCGCGCAACGCGATTGCCCGCGCTGCTGAGTCGAGGGTCCCAGGCCCATCCCTCCTGCTGCCGCGCTTGCTGCAAGGCAGGCCGCGGTTGGTCCAGGATGTACGCTTCCTGTGATTGGCTCCGCGCGGCGAGCACCAGCTCCACCACTCCGTCGAGCTCGGCGGCTGTCAACTCGTCGCGGTGCAGGGTTGCCAGTACGTCGACCTGGTTGCCGGCCGGCAACCGCACTAGCGCCCGCGCCGCGGTGGTGGACAAGAGCCCCAGACGCAGGTCTTCTCGTGCTTCGTTGGTAAGCTTCTCAACCAGAGCCAATCGCCGGCACACCCAGCTCTTGTGCCGGCCCAAGAGCTCGGCCACCTCGACCTGGGTCATGCCGTCCTCGCGCACCAAGGCGTGAACGATCCAGGCTTCTTCCCACTCCCGGGGGCGACTGCCGGTCTGGTTGAGCCCATGGATGGCCGCCTTGGCCATACGCTCATCAGCCTCCATCAGCCGGGTATTAAGTGTCTTCAGGCCCAAGACGCGCACGGCGGCGAGGCGTTTGAAACCATCGAGAACTTCGTGCGACTCGTCGCGGAGGCAGACGACTACGGGAGTGAGTTGCCCGTAACGCTGGAACGATCCGGCCATGGCCGCCTCGGCGTCGGGATCGGGTAGCCGATAGCGTCGGTAGCGCTCGCCCAGTTGGGCCAGGCTCAGAAAGTGAACATCACCGAAACGCAAGTCAGTCATCGATGGCCTCGTCACCGCAGCCCCAATTCCGAGCAAGGAAACGGGGGACCGGAAGACCCGGCCCGCCCGATTCCTCCTCGGTTCTGGGGGCAATGAAAAAGTAAGTTCTAGGAATGGCGATCTCAAGGACGTGACGACATGACTGGTGTGGCCGGGGGTGGTCCGCCTCGAGGGCGACGGATAGGCCGGGCACCACGGCGGCGTCGGCGTCTGAGTCGGGCTTCGCGCTGGCGAACTCGTCGTAACGCCTGGCGGCATGAGCTGGAACAGAAATGCTGATCAGGAGAACGAGGCGAGGGCAAGAAGAGGACGTAGCACCCAGGCCTGCCGCACGGTAAACCGCAAGATTCTGGGAGAATTTCGTCTGGGCGCTGGCCTACGCTCTGGGTACCTGCGGGGATAATCGGTATCGAATCGGAGGTGGTCTGGGCTTCGATCACCGGTAAAGTCGGATCGATGGGAGGTGTTGGCGCCGCCGACTCGGCGAGAGCTGATTGCTGCCGTTGCCGCTCGCGACGACGTCGGGCCTGTTCTCGGCGGCGTTCCTTGCCTTGGATGGTAGCTCTGTAAGTCTGGCCGGCGTACCAGGACCGCCAATGCCCGGCGGCTTCTCGACAAGCCGCGCTACAGTAACGAGCTTGTGGCCGAGGCGGCAGGAACCAGCGTTCGCAATCTTTAAGCAGGCACCGACGACAGCAAGGGTGCCAACGGCGACAGCCGCCTGGTTGACCCGGCGCCAGGCGCGGGGAAACTCAAATGGGCCCACGGGAGGACTAGCTCCCGAGCGGTCAGGCGGCGGGGAGGTGGTGCTTCCCGCCGCCACTTTGCGCCGACGACGTGAACGCCACTCGTGCACGCTTCGGCGTCAGATACATGCCAGCTTACTTGCAGCATTTCACAAGTGCGAGCGGATGCACTGACATGAAGTGAGGGAAGGCCAGTCCCGCGATCGACCAATCGCGAAACGGCTCAGGTGGCTCTGCGATAATGGCTCAGCTCCTGGCCGCTGCTAACAATCGTGCCGGTGACGCCCGGCGACAGTGGGAGCTACGTCGTGCCGCTTGTCGACTACCGGATTGAAATGAACTACTTGGTGCCACCGACGGTGATCGTCTACCGCGGCGGCATGGAATTAACCGGCGGTAGTTCCGGCACCGGTTTCAACGCGACGGGCAATCTCGGCATCGGCACCGTGGCGGCTGACACCGACAGCGCGACGCCCGAAGGCCTGCCCTGGCAAATCAACGCCAAGCTCGCCAATTTCGTGTCGAACTTCGAGCTGGGCGACGGAGTGGCGGACGACGGCCCGCCGCCGCCAACGCCGACGCTTACGGCCCTTGCTGCGCCGGGGCGTAACCCGGCGGCTACGTTGATTTCGATACCGACGGGGAGCGAGGATCCGCAAGTGCCGCCCGACCCGGACTACCTCGAACCTTATAAAGTCTCGCGATCGGGCCCTGCATCAACCGCAGCCGATGAAGAAGAGATCAGGGGCATTCTTAAGGAACTGATCGAAAAGAGTCCCAAGTTCAGAAAGCTCTTCGAAGAGCTTCAGCGCGGGGAGAACGGTCTGAGGACGTACAATTTTAGGTACAAGTATGTCATAAGTGGCGTCCCGTTCGGAAAGAATTTGGAGCAGTTCGACAGCGGATTGGCAGGCAAATGGGTCCCGCCCAGCCGCGACAACTCCGCCCGGGGGTTCTACGCGCTCATCACAATCTACAAAAACCACCCTGAACTCCAATATCTGCCACCCGCGTTGAGAAAGCGCTTTCTGATGGACCTTATCATTCACGAAACGATCCACGCATACAGATACAATCACCCGAAAACGGACATGGTCGATGATGCACCCGATCCCACTGGCAAAGGCGGACCCGCTGACACCGCAACCCTTCAAGATTGGATGAACGAGCTGTACCCGCTCGACAAAATCCCCGACAAGGAGAACCGAGACAAACTCAGGGACTGGCGAAGGCAAAACTACGGCAACTTGGATATCGGCGAGAAATCTCGCCAGTACATTCGTGACGTCCTCAAGGAAGTAGACGATTACGACGCAGAGCAGAAGAAACGTGTTCCCAAGTGATGCGCAGGCGGTTAGCCTCGCATTTATCTCGGGCAGCACTTTTGGGAGACTGTGATACATCCGCGGCCCGTTCGCCACCGGAGCGCACAAGTGCAAAGCGTACTTATGGGAGCATTGTTGCTCAGCCTGCACCCGAGCGCAGGCGACACGCAAAACCAAAACGCGGCGGACCAGGCGCCGGACGCACGCGCCGCCGAAATCATTCGACCTCTCGCCACTGTACTCGAGCGCGACGCAGCCGGCCGAGTCACCTGGGTCGTGCTGCACCGCGACGGCTTAAACCCCGAAGTGATTAACGCCCTCGCTCAATGCAGATCAATTGAAACCCTTACCATCGCAACGCGTGTGCCGCCGGGGATCGACTTGAGCCCGCTCTCCAAACTTACATCGCTACGGAGCCTGTGCATCCACACACCGGCAATACGGGATGTTGACCTATCCTTCCTGCGAAAGCTGGGCGGTCTCACTTCCCTTGACCTCAGCCACACGGCGATCACCGGGGAAGCGCTGGGCTGGCTCCCTTCGCCCGGGCTCGTCGAGTCCGTCTCGTTGCGCCGATGCCCACGACTCGTTGACCTCGCAGGCTTCCTGGAAAAGCCCGCGTCTCTGAGGTCAGTCGATTTTTCAGATACCGCGATTCCGGGTAAAGCCTTGCTCGGGCTCAGGAATGCCACAAATCTGGTGACCGCGGATCTCCGAAACACGGGAGCAGACGACAATCTTCTCACAAGCCTCTCGTGGCGCGATCTGCGCTACCTGTATCTGGACGGTACGGCTGTGGGTGACAAGGGAGTCAAGTCGCTGGCTCGCTGCCGGGAGCTCGTGGTGCTTTACCTCTCCCACACTCGTGCCAGCGACGAAAGCGTCCGCGAGCTCGGTGGGCTCGGGAAACTCACGACCCTCGTCCTCACATCCACGAGTGTGGGCGACGGCGCCATGCCGGCCGTCGGAAGATGTGTGCAATTAGTCGACCTGCGCCTCGGCACCACACGCGTCGGGGATGTCGGCACCAGGCACCTCAAGAACCTTACGTCGCTCGAAACACTCGATTTGTCTGGCACCGGCCTCACCGACGCCGGGGTCGATTCCTTGAGGACGATGACCAACCTAGCTTCGCTGGACATCTCTCGCACGCGCACCGGCGGTGAACAAACATCACACGCGCTTGAACGACTCAGCTCCCTTCGAACCATACGAGCCGCCGGAACAAACTTCAACGACGGCACGCTCCGCACAGTCTCCAGCTTGCGCGAACTTCTACTCCTCGACATTTCTAAAACGGCCATCACCGACGCCGGGGTCAAGCTGCTCGCCGGCCACGAATGCCTGCGCACCCTGTCTCTCAACGATACGATTGTCAGCGACGAAGGAGCGCGACCGCTCGTCGAGTGCGACTCGCTCGAATACCTCAGCCTCGGGCACACGCGGATTACCGACAAAACCCTGATCCATTTCCGGGATCACTGGCTGGCTTTTCTCGACGTATCCGGCACATCCGTTACCACAAGAGGCATCCTTGCCTTGATCGATCAACCCAAACCCCGTATCGCCGCGATCGACATCACCAACACAAAGGTCGAACTTCCCAAACGCTTTAGACCGCCGGTGAGAAAGAACGACCGCCTGATTCTCAGAGCTCCGTTCGACGACGAACCCGAACGAGACGACCGAGGAGACGACCGACGAGTCACCACGGAGGGGGAAACGGGGTCAGGTCCGAATGGTACGAGGATAACGGAACCTCCTGCCGCATAATCGGTTGCGCCAATGTAATTGATAATCGTTTTTATTTTTGCTTGTCGTATGGTTTCCTGCCGCATTCGATCAGGCGCTTAGCCTTCCGGCGCGGCATAGTCAAGAGTGGGTGTGGCTTTGGTCGCCGTTTCACCGCTCGCGGCTCGTAGCGGTCTGGACGGTCGTCCAGCCGCTTCTCACCAATTAACTCCAGTAACCGCGGAAGGTCGGCTTCAATCCAGGTTGGATCATACAAATGGCTCTGCTCAAATTGGCGAACCGTGTGTACAGCTCCCATGAAGCTCAACGCCCGCGGCTTCACGTCTTGCTCCCGCGCAGCCTCGGCCATCAGTCCACGAATCAAGTTGTACGCCAACAAGTGCATGGCGATCTCCTTATGCACCATCTCTGGCGTCTTTGTTCTCAGCATTTCCATTCGCATCTGGATTTTCAGCTGACGTTCCGCACATCTGCCCCTGATTATCCCGGAATTTCGCTCGGTATCAAACCGTTCAGGCGGAGGGACTATCGCGAGGAGCCGGTAGACGGGCGGCACTTGCAACCCGTGTGCGGTCGCATCGTCAGGCGGTTTAGTCATCGCAACGGCTGTTGACCTCCCACGCTCACCCCTGGTGCTTCAACGTGGTCGAGAATAGCGGCACGCTGGCGGGCCAGGTCAGACGTCGTAGACTTTCGACATTCCAAGCAGGCGCAATACCCGACGCTGAAGCCGGCTCAATTGTGTTGTGAAGACCAGAGGTGATCGCCGCTCAACTTGCAGCGCATGTCGTTGCACGTCCTCAAACAGGTCAATCAGCCGTCGGGCTGTGGGACGCCGACACTTCCGGCCTTCGGGGTACATCGGCAGGCTTTCAATCGCCTCGCGGTCCATGGCGCGACGCAGCTCGCGTTCAAGCAGCGACTCGGCCAAGAGCACCAGAAAATAGACACAGAGCAACGCCTGGATCCGGCTGGCCTCCTTGAGATAGACCGGGGCAACCTCGAAGTCCGTCTTCAAGTGCGAGAATCGTTTCTCAAGTGCCGGCTGGCCCTTGTAAGCTAGCAACATTTCCAGACCCGACAGTGAATGGTCGTTCGTGATCAAAGGGAAGACACCGTCACCCGCCGTTTCCGCGATGAGTCGCTCGTGATCGATGTGATACGCCAGCTCGTAGCGAGTGCTCGTCTTCTTGAGGTATCGCGTCTTATCATTCGGTCGACCTCGCCGATCCTGGCGGAACTTCTCCTCAGTTCGCTCCTTGATTTCCGTGACGATCCAACTCTCAGCACCGCGGGCCCGGAGGATTTCCTGGACGGCTTCCGCAACCTTCGCTTCTTGGCGAAACCGTGTCCGCGGAGATGACAGCTTCAACCGCAGCTCCGACAATTCGATCAAGGCCCTTTCGACCTGCTGATGACGCGCATGGGAATCCTGCTCGGCTTTGCGTGTACTGTGGTACCAAACCAGTCGGTATCCTTCGACGCTCAGCGAAGCCTGCTCGGAGATCGAGTACTCATCCACAATCTTGCCGTCGTCATTTCGCTTGTCATGGATGCGCCGCCACTGGATCTGCCCACTGCCGAGTAAATCTCGAAAGGCACTATCCTCTGACCGGGTCCGCGGCAGTACTGTTAAGAACCGGCCTTGGCGTTGATGGATATGGGCCATGTTCTCGGTGCTGGCGAGCTTGCAATCCGCCACGTAAAGGAAATCTCGTCTTCCGGTCAGGCGACAGAGAAGGTCCCAGGTAGCACGGTGAGTTTGGTCGTCCGCCACGTTGCCGCTGGCAACTTGGAAGTACAACGGAACCGCGCCGTCCTTGGCCACTGTGAGGATATAAAGCAGTTGCTTGAGGTCCGGGCGATGGTCCTTGTTGTAACCCCAGGTAATTGCCATCCTGGTCCGTTTGCCCCGCATTTCTTCTTTGGCCGCGTCAGCATAGGCGCCATGAAAGGTGATAGTAGTGGAATCGTTGTGGAGCTCATCGAGGTCGACATCGAATTCCTTGATCACATGAGCCACGAGCGCCAGGACCAACGAGGTGATATCGCTTTGGAACAAGCGATCGAGACAGCGGCCCATCCGGTCGTCGTTGAGAGATGGCAGTTGGCTTTCGGCGAAGCCGAGTACTTCGGGAGCGAACCTCGCCGCCCATTCTCCGATGCCGTACAACGGCTCGCGGGAGAGGAGCACGTTCTTGAGCAGGAGTGAGATGCCCAGGGCGGGAGCGATCCGGCAGCGGCGATCGGCGCGTGGGAGATACGACCGGAGAAAATTGTCGAGCCGCATGCGTGCGAGGAGTTGATTGATGATCGGCAAGGCATCGATGCGATACGAGCTAAGAGCCTGACCCTTGGCGCGAGCGATCTCACCAGGGCGTGGGGGAGTAGTCGAAGACGGGACGTGTCGTTTCTTGGGTTTCTGCATCCGAGTTGCTCCTGACGAACGAGTGTGAGCGGCGTACACAAGATACGCTGGAGCCGCTCTGGACACATGAAGCAGAGCGGCTCCGTCGCCCCGATTCCTGGGGACATCATTGTCCTGGAAAAGAAATCTTCAAGGCATCCACGGATTGCCCTACATGAACTATGATGCTGTAGTTTGTCGTAAGTCGCGTCGAACTAGCCCTACGTGGAGGCTCGATTTCAACAAACGGTGTGTCAAATCGCGCTCGGTGGTTTGGAGAAGCGATATTCCCGAGAAAAAACGGCTCTTTCCCTGGAGGGAGGGCAAGGAAGTGCTCGACTGGATTCTTGGGTTGTCACACTCGGCGAGACTTACGTCGAAGAGCAGCCAATTGAAGAATTTCAAAAATTCCCGCTCGGGGAATCGGACACTGCGGTGAGACTTGACCTGACGAGAAGATGTCGATGTCAGGCAATGAGTCTTGGTGTAGCCGCCTACCGCTGAGCCGGCGCGATCCGCAACGATCAGACCGGCAACCTGCGCGAGGCGATAGCCGTGAGGCCGCGCGTGTCATCGCGCCCATGAGCCAAGCTCGGTCTGTTCGGGGCTACTCAGCCATAGTCGACTGGCTCAGGCGGCGGTAATTCGGAGATAATAAGGGGCAGATGTGCGGAACGTCAGTTTCAGCGTCCGCAGATCCAATTCCGCGTGCCACCGCTGGCGGTATAAATCACCCAATATTTTCGCCGAGTAATCCTTGGCATCCAACAACGTCGTGACGACCGTTATGTTGCGAACCCGCTTGGTCTTGTCTTTGACCCGGACGCGAAATTCTCGAACCGTCAGTTCGGCTGGCATCGCATCGTATTCGGCTTGGGTCATCCAGCCGGGGCGTTCCTTCGGCTTCGGCCAAGTGACGATGTGATCCTCTCGACCCAATCTCCGTCCGCGGCGAAAATCGGCCGAACGACGCTGATGAAGCCGGACCACGACATCGACGCCGCGCGCTTTCAGATCCGCGACTAACCAGTAGGAACAGAACAAGCGGTCTGCTAGGGCAATATCGCCAGGTTGAAATCGATCGACGACAGATCGGAGCAGGGCGAGCTCGCCGGTCTCCTTACCCTCGCAGGGACCAATGGCGGCTTCGAGCACGCTTCCCACAGCTAGGCTGAAGATCACGAGGATGCGCACGATCGGGAACCCCAAGCCGGGCGCCTGGCTGGACGGTTGGGGATAAGCTGCCTGGTTCTCCTCGGTGTCTGACGCGAGAACAGTTGAGCCATCCACGATCTTGACCGATCGCCCTTGGAACAGCCAGGACGACTTCGCCTTTCGATGGATTGCATCTCCGGATTGCCGAATCAGCTCCCAGCCGAGTTGCTCGGGGAGGCGCTGCCGGGCCCCACAATAACTCGAAGTCTCTGCCGAGACCTTTGGTAAACCTTGATCATAGCGGCATTTTTGGAAGCGATCGACGGCCTCATCGCAACATTGTTCAGTAGACAGGACCTGGGAAAGAAAGATGACCAAGGTGATCCATGGCGTGTAGACGCGAGTTCGCCACTGATGACCAATTTGATGACAAGCGGCCTCGACCATGGGCCTGGAAAGAAGTCTGAGGAATGGCAACCCTCGATCTCGGGCAAGTTGATCGCGGAACGCCTCGACTTGGAGGCGAACGGGCAAACCGGTAGACTTGGCCATGGCGCCCTCCTTGGCGCGGTGATGAAGTGTCCTTCAACAACACCAGTTATCGCCCAAGGCGGTCGCCTTCATCCTGAGTTTGATACATCCGACGAACACGCACTCATGCGTACACGTCGCGGCTTGATTGATGGAACAACGGCAGGCACAACCGAAGTCCTGTTGCGAGGACACTTTAGCTTATCCTTGTACCATTCGGGTCAGGTCCGATATTGGCAGAATAGGTTGTCTATTAGTAACTTGGGTCGATGCCAAGAACAGCACGGCTCGCCCCAGCCGGCATGGTTTTCCACGCCTTGAATCGAGGTGCGGCGCGCATGCAGTTGTTCGAGAAGCCCACCGATTACTAGGCGTTTGAGCACGTCTTGCGGGAAACGCTCGACGAATCGCCGATGCGGGTCTGTGCCTATGCGCTGATGGCGAACCACTGGCATCTTCTGGTTTGGCCCGCGAACGACGGCGAGTTGGCAGCCTTCATGCAGCGGCTGACGGTCACCCATGTGCGACGGTGGCAACAGTATCGGGGCTATGCCGGGCTGGGCCATGTTTACCAGGGTCGGTACAAATCTTTTCCTGTGGACAGCGACGAGCATTTTTCGGTTGTGGCGCGGTACGTCGAGCGCAATGCGTTGCGCGCGAATCTGGTCTCGCGAGCAGAGGATTGGCGCTGGTCCAGTTTGTGGCGACGGCGCCACGGAACACGGGAGGAGCAGTCGTTATTGGCAGCTTGGCCCGTTGATGTGCCACCGAATTGGGTCGAGCGAGTCAATCCGCCCGATGACGGGCGGGAATTGGAAGCACTTCGCCGGTCCGTACAGCGAGGCCGTCCCTACGGCCGGCCAGAGTGGCTGAAGGAGATCGCGAAGCGGCTTGGGCTGGAGCCTGCTTATCGTCCGGCGCGGCGGCCGCGCAAGGTCGGGAACGATCCGAGCAAGGCACGAGAAGATTAGACTGGTCGTCTAGATTGCCAAAAGCGGACCTGTTCCAGTTCGGCTTCCTCGTTCCCCGACCCATACACCGACAACGACTTTTGGTCGATTTCCCAATCCGACGTCGAGAACGGGTGGTGCACGCAGAATGCTGGGGGCGACGCGTTCGCGGACACCTCCCTGGCCAGCGTCTGGACGGACGGCGAAGATATCGGGACGTATCTGACTCCACCCTCTTTCGGCGAAACGATCGGCACCTACAGCTCCTGGATGTCGAGCGGGAGCTATTACAGCGGCGAGTGCACGTCGACCGAATCGGGCAACGATACCGGCGGGTACTCGAGCACCTACATACCAGGCGAGAGCGGGGGAAGCGCGAGCAGCTACGGCGGCCCGCCGGTGGGCCTGGAAACTGCCGGCCAGTACCAGCTCGCAGAATACTCGGCCACCCAATTCGTGCCGGGCGAAGCGCGCTCGGGAAGCTTGTTTGCCACAATCGAGTCGAACGTCGCATGGTGTGTTCCCGCAAACGTTGAAGTGGCGCCGTGGGGCTTTGACCGGATCGTGCCGGTGACGCCCGGCGACAGCGGCAGCTACGTCGTGCCGCTCGTCGACTACCGGATTGAAATGGACTACGTGGCGCCGTTGACGGTGATCGTCTACCGCGGCGGCATGGAGTTGACCGGCGGTAGTTCCGGCGTCGGTTTCAACGCGACGGGCAATCTCGGCATCGGCACCGTGGCGGCTGACACCGATAGCGCAACGCCCGAAGGCCTGCCCTGGCAAGTCGAGGCCAAGCTCGCCAACTTTGTGTCGAACTTCGAGCTGGGCGACGGCGTGGCGGACGACGGCCCGCTGCCGCCGACCCCGACGCTTACGGCCCTTGCTGCGGCGGGACGCAATCCGGCGGATATCATGATTCCCATATTGACGGGCAGTGAGGCTCCCGGTGGCGAAGATGATGATGTGGTGCGGGCGGGCGGGAGCGCGACTGCGGGCGGGACTTTCCACGCCGCGACGGATGACGACGACGAGGAAGTCGGCACAAACCTGGTCCAGGGGGGCCAGCAAGTGACCATTGAGCGGATCAAGCCACCGCCGGAGTATATCCCAGAAGATCTTGTCCCAATACTCGCGCAAGCCGAGGCCGAGAACAGGCGGAATGAACTCGCCGATCTCTTCGACCCGCCGAAGCAACCGAAGGCGCAGACGGAACTGGAACGGGTCCACGGAGCCTTTCAGCGGGCGATGAACGAACCGCCTCGCGTCTACAATTCTTCTCCCGTCCGGGGGACCCAATCCTACGATCAGCGCCTATTAGAGTGGTATCGAAAGGTCCTCCGCGAGATGGCTGCCGTCGGGGATGCGCTTCAGCGAGGGGGCGTAGCGGAACTTCAGCGGCGTCCTGGCTACGAGGGGGTTTATTCCAATATTCGCGGCCGGAAGAACAACGGAACTCTGGACACGGGACCTCCAAATTCTCCCGTCGTGTTTCCGGTGCTTTGGCCGGAGCTTTCGAAAGCAATCAACTATTCTATCGACAACTATATATTTATAGGCGCTGACTACACAATCGTCTCGCCCTTGGGAGAAAATGGGTTGAACCTCAGAGACGTGTTGTGCTACACCGGACTGCCATGGACTCTTTTGAATCCGGACATGTTCCGTGACTATGACAGAGACCGTGGTCTGTACGTTGTATTGCATACAATAATTCACGAACCGCTCCACGACTTCATTTACACCCATAAAGGCATGCGCAATCTCCTGCCGACCATAGAACCGCCTGACGATGGGCCAGGCGAAGACGCATTTACCCGGTTCTGGAATTTCTTGCACCAGGCCAAAGACGAGAATGGTACGTCCCTGTTCAGCAAGATCCTCGAGGTAGTAGGCCCGCCGCCGAAACCGTAGCGAACGAGAGCAGACGTGCGGAAGCCACTTGCACGAAGTTGGGGATTGATTTGCAGCCAGAGTGTGGCTGCTGGTGCTTCAGTCATCCTTGGTTTCGACTGGTTTTTTGCTCCGCGATTGCCTCTAGACGTCGAGCCTCTTCTAACCGTCTATAAGACCCTTATCGCACTACTTATCGCGTCGGCGCTGCTCTTCCCTTCGCTCGTGGCGTGGGAGTTTTGGCGAGTGCGCGGTGACATGGTGGGCAAGGCCGTCCTGTTCCTGACGAGTGTCATACTGTCGCTTTGCCAGCTTTTCGCTCTGATTCAGCCGGTCGTGTGATCCGGGCCTCGGCTCGTTGCCCAGGCAATCTTCTGAAAGAGAAAGGGCAGGCATCGCACCATTGACGCAAAACGGCAATTCAGGTGAATTGCGTCGATCAATCACCCCAGGAGCCTCAGCCCATGACCGTGCTGCGCGCAGCTCGTCGACCCCGCCGTAACTCGCTGGTATCACTGCGTCGTGCGCTGTGAAGTGTGAAGTGGAAACGGGGTCAGGTCCGATAATGCTAAGATAGCTTGTGTATTGAAGTGGAAACGGGGTCAGGTCCGAAGTGGAAACGGGGTCAGGTCCGATAATGCTAAGATAGGTTGTGTATTGGTGACTCGGGTCGACGCCACGAACAGCGCGAGCCCCTGTGCACAGCCGTGACGACGCCTCGTTCCGACCGAGGCATTGACGGCTCCGCCAAACGGACTAGAATTCTAGTCAATGGCGAAGCGACCCAGATTCACGCTGTCATTTGCGCCGGAGGCCATCCAGCATCTGGATCTGATCGAGTCCAAGCATCACGGTCTATTGCGCCACGACGACGATGACCTGGAACGGCTTATGCTCGAGCGCTCACCGCGCTTTCAATCGCTCCTCAACCGCTCCAGGCAAAGCATCAAGCACGGGAAGGGCTTGTCCGAGGAGGACTTCTGGGCCGCTGTTCGCAAACGTGCGCAAGAACGAAAAACGTCCGCAGCGAAAAGCCGGCGAGTCAAGCGCTCAAGCTAACCGAAGTTGCGCAGTTGGCGGGGCAGCGAATTCAATTTCTGCGGGAAAACCGCGCGCGAGGGGCGCCGGTCTTCACTACATTTCGCGGTCGGGACTCAGCCGCTCGGGGATCTGCAACTTCAACGCGGCAAGAATTCTTGCCTGCTCAGGCTTGGGGCGGGCAACCCGACGGAGGGCCAGTTTCCTGCGATCAGTCGTTTCCAAGAGGATATCGCCGATCTGGATCTCCCCCAACTGCCGCAAGATGACCTCCGGGGTCATTGGACGTGGTTTCGGTGAGGCGTTTGGGCGCCGGCGATCAGGCTTGCGTATCTCCGTCTCCAATCCCGCTCGCTTGGACAAGTGGTCCAGGGTCTTCCAAAGCGCGTACGCAAGCACGCAGACGAACACGTGTGCCCGTGTTCGTCCGCTGTAGTGGTGCCACACCGGACGCAACAGCAGTTCGTTTTTGAGCACCCGGAACGCGTGCTCCACAACCGTCAACTGCATGTACGTCTCCCAGAATCCCTCAACCGACCAGCCTGGTTGGTTGCTCTGGAGCAAGTAGGCCCCGTCACGGGCCAGGGCCTCCCTAAATTTCGCGACGTTCCAAGAGTAGCTTAACTCGTGCGCTTGGCCTTACTGACGGTGATCGTCACAAAGCGGCGGGCCTTGGGATAACGACCCGTAAGGCGCCCCACACGCTCCAGGATTTTGTCGCGGTTTTTCAGACGCCCTGTACGGACAAGTTCCTGGAGGCGCTTCAGACCCCGAGCCAGTCCGCGACGCTGGCGGCGACGAATGGCGCGCTCCTTCTGGCGCCGTGGGCGACTGCGGGCCAGGAGATAATGCTCCCGCTTCCGGCGGATCAGCTTGACGGAGACCTCGGGATTCTTGGGCAGTTGGTGCCACCCGCTGCCTTGCAGTTGGCTCTGGAACTTCGTTAGCTCACCGCGCCGAGCCGCCAGCACGTATTTGCGACCAGAACCCTTGAGGAAGGCCAGCGACTCCTTGCTAATCATACCCCGGTCCATGACCCAGATCCGCTGGCTCTTGCCGAATCGGGACTCGATCTCCGTCACAATGGTCTCGACGGTCTGCAGATCCTGAGTGTTTCCCGGCAGGGTGCGATGGGCCAGAGGAAAACCATCTCGAGTCACCACCAGGGCCAGAACGACTTGCTTGCAGTCGCTGCGATGGTCCCTCGAATAACCCCTCTCAGCCAGGTCGTTCTCTTCTGCCAGGCCTTCGAAGTAAGTGCTGGTCAGGTCGTAGAGCAACAGGTCGTAATCGAGCTGAAAGAGTGTGCCAAGCCGGGTCTTGAGGTCCTGCTCGATCAACTCGTGAGCGGCCAGCAAGCTATCCAGGGTCCGGTAGAGCCGATCCTTCGTCACCGCGCTGTCGGGCACGCCGAGCAGGTCTTCGAGACCGGTAGAGGCATACCAGTGCTCGGCCAGAGCGAACTCGCTGCAGGGACCGCAAAGACGATTGATCACCTCGATAGCCACGATGTCCGCCGGCCGGACTGTCTCTTTACCTTGAGGCACGTGGCGCTCGACGATCTCATCCAGACCGAGGAACTTCCAGAGCCAGAGCCCCAGCCAGACGTCGCCGAACCGCCGGCCGTTGGTCCAGCCGACCGAACCCAGTCGGATGCGCACGACATCGGGGTCATCGGGAATCGGAACCTGATCATCATCGGGGAAGAGCCGGAGTTGTTGGGAATCGCCTTGGCGGTTGTAGATCACCACGGTCCGCTGCCAACGGCGCTGTTCGTCGTGGTTCAGTTCGCCCAGATAGGCAACGACGTGCTGACGTGGTCCGGCGTCGGTACGCGCGCTCTCGACCAGGGCGTAGTAGGTGTGGGTCTTTCCGCCCTTGTTGCGGGTATAGCGGCGCAGGAACATGCCGGCCTCCTGACCAACAGGATGATCGGAGGCTGTCGCGGGATCAAGGTCTAAAGTTTCAAGTTGGTCTTCACTACAACGATCTGAGGCCCTTTCCACTACGAAAAACCCGGGAAATTCGCCTGCGCGGCACCCGTTTTGGGGTAAAATTCGCCACTAACTGCGCAACCTCGGTTAACGCTCCTGCCTCCGAGCCGCGGATTCAGCCTCCCGCTCCCGATCCGTATGCGGGCCTGAACCAAGCAGCCGCGCTTTTCGAGTGGCTCTACATAGCCGAAGTTCAGATCGTCGGCGGCGAGCTTTCAACCGAGCATAACGCCGTCGGAACCGCTGGGGAGTTTGTGGTGTCGTGTACCCCTCTGGACACGGTTGCTGACGCGCGCGACATTTCGGCCCTTATCTACGAGGTCAACAAAAACCCTGACAACAAGGCTGCGAGATTCAAGCTTGCGGTCTATATTGCGGCCGGTGCGGTTCCTTTCTTGAGCGGCCGGACACTTTGGAAACTACTCGGCAGGGCGGCATCCGGTGCGGCAGAAGAGGGAACGCAAGCTGGCATGCGGATGCTTGACGACGCTCCAGCCCTAAGTAAGAATGCCGATGAGGCGTTACCGACGGCGGCCAAGACGGGAGACGACGCCGCAGGCGGTGTTGTCGCCGCAAAGGCTGGCGTTAAAGTGGCGACCGGAATGGGTGCCGGCGCTCAGAGCATAACAGTTGTCCGCACGATTGCGAAAGGCGAGAGAATCGGCGATCTCATCAACGAAGCTAAAGCACTAACCTATACAACCCGCAACGAGCACGCGCTTGTTACGCTGGCTGATGGGACACGTGCCATCGTATCCGGAGGCGAAGGCGGAATTATTTTTGCAGAAGGGCAAATCACACGGATCTTTGCCCACACGCACCCATATCAGTTACCACCCACTGGACCTTCTGACGCTGATTTTGCTGCCCTCGAACTCCTGGACCAGCGTAGTTCTTACTTGCTTGAGCACGGCCAATTGATCCGCTTTTCGAGAGGGAATTGACGATGGCCATCGTGATTCTGGGCAAGACTGTGTGCCCGATTTGCAAGCGGGTGATAACAGATCAGCAACAGGTTATTTCCTTCCCACCAATCGTCACAAACCAGTTGGACCCGTTGTTTCTATTTCATGATTCAGCCCTCCATGAGGAATGTTTTCGCCGTCATCCTCTGGCGAAGGCTGCAACGAGGCGTCTTGAGGAGATGCACGAAAAGACTGCACCGGTCAATCGCCGCTGTTCTGTTTGCACACGATTGATTGTTGATCCCGACGACTATTTCACGCTCGGGCATCTAGTGTCGGCAGAGGACCATGCCCTGTGGCCCTACAATTTTGCCCAATTTCACCGCTCGTGCCTTCCCGAGTGGCAGGATCGCGCTCTCGTGAAGTCTTTGCTAGAGGAGCTCCTATCGTCGGGAAAATGGAGAGGGCCTGCCTTAAATTGGGTCCTCGACGGCCTCACTGCGGCTGATAGAACGTCGGGGGACCGCGATCGGGAACGCAGCCGGTCTCTCTCGTCACGGTGACGGCCTCATGCCCGCTGTGACGATCCCGGCTTTGACCAATCCGCCGACATGTCCTTTGCCCTCGCACGCGCGACCGAACGAACAAAGAGTCCGCCCAACACGCTCGGGGATGGCGGTGAACCTTGCGAACGAACAAACAAAGCTTCGCCGCCGCCGCCGGCATAACGGCATCCCCGGGGACGCCATACGTAATGATCGCCGGCCGAGTTCCAGTAGATCAGCGGGGCACCGCATAACACTATTGCCAGCCGGTGGTGGACGCCTCCTTCCGAACGAGGCATTGACGGCCCCACCAAATGCAACAGAGCGTTAGCCGATGACGAAGCGGTAGAATTTCACGCTTTCATTTGCGCTGGAAGCGATCCGACACTTGGAACAACTCATGCTCGAGCGTTCACCGCGATTTCAATCGCTCCTCAACCGCTCCAGGCAAAGCATCAAGAACGGGAAGGGCTTGTCCGAGGAGGACTTCTGGGACGCTGTTCGCAAACGCGAGCAAGAACGAAAAACGCCCGCAGCGAAAAGCCGGCGAGTCAAGCGTTCAAGCTAACCGACGAGTGTCTTGTTTCGATGACCCGCCAAAGAGCTCGACCCCGGACGTGGGAGACGGAGCTCGCCCTGCATCCGAACAAGATCCCGCAATACAAGCCCCCCGGGGTTTGACGCGTGGACCGCGTTTTCATGCATCAGGCTAGAGCCTGACCTACGCTCTGGTGCTCCTGGATTGATGAGAATGCGTCAGGCTGAAGCCTGACCTACTTGGCGGGCACGAATGCGCGGGAGTAGGCGGCGGTTTTTGCGGGCAGGCGAGGCCCGTGGCGGGTGGCGTAGATTAAGTCGGCGTAGCCGACTGAATCGTAGACGTGTTCGAGCACCTCTCCGGGTGGGACCCAACAACGGCCTCATGGCTGGGTCACAGCCCGATCAAACGCGCGCACGCCGCGGAGCGGGTGGCGGGTCGGGCGAAAGGCGACGATCCTCGGAACGGGCGGACTCAAAGAGCTCGTTCGTGGAGCGAAAGGCGACGATTGGATGGACACTGCCGATTGTGCGAGTTTTAGCGGCTACGGCGATGCCGGGCGGGAATCCCTTCGCGGAGCGAAGGGCGACAATGATGGCGGGGGCGATTCCTCGGCGAGCCGCGAGGATTTCGCGCCCCGACGAAACGAAGCCAACGGCCGCGGCAATGGGGTTGCCAGGATCGAGAAGGACGAGGTCACGCCCCGACGAAATGAAGCCAACGGGCACGGCGGCGAGACTGAGCTGGCGGGTGAGACGCAGGCTGAAGTGATTGAGAGGCGGCGAGTGGGCTCGGCGACTGTTACGCGATTCAGCCTCGCGGCAGGCGTGAAGGGAAACAGGGCCGCGTCGCGCCGGGAGCGTGAGCGTGCGCAACCTAGCTGATGTGAAACTCAAGAGTTGTGAGCAACTTATTTGATGGTCGCCGGTGGATCACCATCAGTTATCGTGATCAGGCGAGAGCGCTAGCAGCGTCTGTCCTCTTTGGATGTCCCCACTCCAAGGAGCATACGATGCTAGCGCAAGAATTACACCAAACGGGAGGTCTCTGGTCGTTCCTGTCGTCGGTCGACAAGGACCTCGCTGAATGCGCTCGAAGAGATGGCTGCTCTTGCGGTGGTCGCCTGCATTGTGCCGACTACCCGCGCTCACCCCGGAGCGGCCTCGATCATCTGCCCGATGAGTGTCGCTACCGGTTCAGCTTCTGCTGCGATCGCGACGGATGCAGAAAGCGTGTAACACCGCCGTCGGTGCGTTTTCTCGGCAGGAAGGTCTACCTTGGTGTCGTCGTCGTCCTTGTCAGCGCGATGCGGCAGGGGCCAGCACCACGACGGGTCCGCGAGCTTTCAAACCTGTTCGGCGTTGACCGGACGACCATCACGCGGTGGCAAACCTTCTGGCGCGACCACGTTCCCAGCACGCCGTTCTGGAAGTCGGCGCGTGCTCGCCTCGTACCCGTAGTCGAGATTGTCACGTTGCCGCTATCGCTCGTCGAGGCGTTCGGGCGCGGCAACGATCCCTATCAGGATTGGGTGCGGCTATTGCGTTTTCTGTCGCCCCTGACTCTCCCGAACTTTCCTTCGATCAACATCTCGCGATAACCAGAACTTTCCCGCAGAGGATGCGTCTCCGAAGGTTTTGATCAAGCTCCCGTCGTCTCACCAGGAGCTTTCACGCAGTGTAAGTCGACCAAGACATCTGAAAGTGGCCCTGATTCTGCGACGGCCGCATACCGCGCCGGACTCTTTGCCGATCGGCTCGAACCGATATGGTCGAAGCTGCGCAGCCGATTGCCTCGTGAAAACCCGAGCGACCGGGCCGTTCCCGTTTCCCATAAAGAGTTGGGAGGGAACGGAACGGTCGGCGAGCACCGGGCCGCCTGGGAAGCAAGCGTACGCGTCGAGCTCTGCAGAGCGATCCCTTGCGCATCAGCCGCTGCCCGAGGCCACGATTGATCCTTGCCATTGTCTTGGGCGCGAGATCCAGTCGATTGACCGGCGGTGAGGACGCCGCCGGTCATCGAGTGGCCTCTGCACGGCGACACAGTCTCGAGGAGCGAGTGCTGTACAATTTGGCCCGGGGCATGATGCCCACACGAGCGAAGCTCCGTGACTGCCTCGAGGTCAAGAATGAGCGTCTGGGCGAGGTGCTCGAGTCGCTAGAGCCTGTTGGCCGGTTAAGCCGAACGGCCGCGGGATGGCAGCGGCTCGATCGATTGCGCGGAGGGGTCGTTCCCGTTCCCCCTATAGAGATAATTGGGAACGGAACGGCGTCGGTGGGCTTTGCCGCGTGAACGGGACGATCGGATACGTCACGCCGGCCTTGGTGCGCGATCGCCGATTGCGGGCGACGCGAGACGGTTGGGCTTTTGGCCGGTCGCGCGGTGCAAGAGGTTGCGTGAAAGACACGACGGCCTCACTGAGGAACGGCCTGGGCGGAGGATAGGGCGCTGCCGAGGCGCAACCCGAGCGCCGACCCAGGGTCCGCGACGGGAGCCCAGGCCGAGTGTTCCAGCTCGGCCTGGCTCCGTTGCGATGTCGCAATTGAAGCTCCGGGATCGGCACCAATGCGAAAAACCTTCGCGGTAGGAGCCGCGACATCCGGGACAGGATGTCCGACACGGGTCGGCCGCGCCAGTCGGAGTGCCTTGGAGATCACGCTGCAACGCGACGATTCAAGCGGCCAGCCACTTCGACGACAAACCATCGATTATCTTGAGCAGGCCACCATCGATTATCGTGCCCACTCTCACGGAGGTGATCACGACGCGCGTTGGGCAGATCAAGCTCAAATTGATTCCGGCCGGGGAATTCTTGATGGGTTCGCCGGATGACGACAAAGAAGCTCGAGAGGACGAAAAGCCACAACATCGCGTCCGGATTTCTCGTCCGTTTTACCTGGGACTCTATGAGGTCACCCAGGCGCAGTACAAGGCGGTGATGGGCGTGAACCCAAGTTCGTTCTCTTCAACTGGGCGATTGAAGAGCAGCGTCGCAGGCCGGTCGACGGATCTTCATCCCGTTGAAACAGTTTGCTGGCTCGACGCCGTGAGGTTTTGCAACAAACTCAGCACGATGGACGGAGTGCGCCCGTTTTACGAACTCGACGGTGACGCCGTGCGGGTCCCCGAGCGGAGCGGCGCCGGTTACCGATTGCCGACCGAGGCGGAGTGGGAATACGCTTGCCGGGCAAGGACGAAGACGCGGTGGAGCTTCGGCGATGGGGATGCGAGCGCGACTGAGTTTGGCTGGTTCGACGGTACTTCAGACAACCGAACACATCCTGTCGGCGAGAAGCGGCCCAATGGATTTGGCCTCTTCGACATGCATGGCAATGTTCGGGAATGGTGCTGGGATTCGTTCGACGTGATGTATTACGGGAAGTCGACGATGGTTGATCCGCGGGCCCGACGGGTCCTCACACCGGGTGGTCCGCGGGGGCGGCTGGGACTGGGGGCCCGGCAGCGCCAGGTCGGCGTACCGGGACTGGTTCGTGCCGGGCGACCGATTCATCCACCTGGGCTTTCGCCTTGCCCGGGGACAGTCTGGGCGCTGAGCAAGGCGAGAATCCGGTTGTGCGATCGAGGCCCTGCACCCACGCGCCGCTTTCCAGCGAAGGGATTGGCCGGGTGTTCCGCCCCGGCCGTCGCGGGAGCCCGTTGGCGCCGCACCGGCATGACGTACTGAAGAGGTCCTCGCTGGCGCGTCGGGTTGGTGTGTGGGCCAAGCTGGTCGACGGAGTATGTCGTGGTTTCTCACGCTGGCTTTGCAGCTCGTTCGCGCAATGCGGTGGCCAGGCGGTCGATTGTGGTGTCGGCCTCGTCTCGGACTTTGAGGACATCTTGGCCGGCTTCGACGGCGGTGAGGTGGGCGTCGAGCTTTGTCGCCCAGGTTCGGCATCTTTCGACCAGCCAGATGCGATCCTCCTCGGGCAACGGTTTGTGTACGGAGAGGATGAGGACGGAGCAGCCCTGGCGAAACTCGGCGATCCGGCGGGCGAGTGCCTGGGGCCTGTCGGGACGCTGGTTGAACCACTCGCCGGCGCAGTCGGCCAGGCTGCTCAAGTAAGCGTCGCGCGAGAGTTCGTAGCGAAGCGCGCCGCGTTTGTTCCAACCCCACGCCGCTCTTGCAGCGGCATCGTTCTCGCTTTCTGGGGCCAAGCTTTGCATGGCGATGACGACCGCCACAAGCACCGCCGCCGATGCTGCCATCGTGGCCACGCTGCCCACCAGTCGCCGCCATCTTCCGGCGGGCGCGGGCTGGGCCGGGGAGCGGAGGGCAGCATCGCGTGGGAATGGGATGGCGCTTGCCGGCATGCGATCCTCGGTCAGGCTGGCGGCGAGGCGCTGCCAGCCGCGCTCGAGGGCTACGCGCTGCTCGAGGCCGGCGTGTCTCGGAGCCACGCGGCGCCAGTATGGTCCGCCCTCGATCAGCAGCCACTCTTGCAATTCGAGCAGAAGGCGCGGGTGTTTTAGCAGGACTTTCAGTCGATCGGGCGGGAGTGCTTCAAGACCGCGCGACTGGACCGCCGCGCGCAGGTTGCCCAAGACTTGATCGAGCGACGAGGATTGCTGCTTCGGATCGTGCGTGTGTACGGCCTCGAGCTCGGCGACAAGCGCGGCCAAGTCCATGCCCACGAGGTGGCCTTCCAGCCAACTCGCGATTGCCGCCGCATCGTCAGGGATTTCGAGGGCCATCAGCTTCATCGCAGGGCTCGCTCCACGCAGGTCTTGAGCTGGTCCTTGGAGGTGTGAAACAGCTTATGTGCTTTCTGGGGCGCCAGGCCGAGGCGCTGGCAGATCTCCGCGTAACCGTCGCCGGAGAGGCGGGCCCGCACCAGCGCGGCGGCGGTGTTATTGAGCTTTTCCAGACAGCGGCGGAGCGATTCGCTCCGCTCGTGCTCGATCAGCCGGTCGTGGGCAGAGTGGCCGCGGCCGTCTAGCTGGGTTTCGGGGCCGGCGAGCGATTCCGGGCGGGCTTTCCGGCCCTGGTCGACGATCGCGTTGCGGGCGATCCGGTGTAGCCAGGCGCGGACGTTGCCGCCGTGGAACTGGTCGGGGAGATGGTTCCAGGCCCGCTCCCAGACCTCCTGGTGCAGGTCGTCGCGGTCCGCGGGCCGGACGCGCGCGGCGACGAAAGCCAGCAGAAGAGGGGCATGCCGGCGATAGAGCTGTTCGAAGGCCATTTGGGCCGCGTGCAGCGCGCCTGCGGACTCTCCGCGGCGTGTGACCACGGCGGCCAGGTCATCATCGGTTTGTTCGGTCTCGGGCACAGTCGACGCCATCCACCGAGTGTGCATTGATCTGAGCGATCGATCAAGATCCGAGTGACCGGCGGCGAGCCGGGCCTTCGCGTGGCTCGGGGAGCAGCTACGGTGCTCACGGTGAAGTCGTTTCGCCCCACAGGCGGATGACTGGCACGGTGGCGGCGGTGCGGAACGTTGGTCAAATCAGAAACTGGCCGCCTCCATTTCGTTGTGGTGCATCCGCTGGAATGGACTCAAGCCGGCTGAAACGGGAAACGGGCGAGTTGCTGAATTCTTCCGGTCGATGAGGAAGATTCGTTGGCGGGCATCCACTCCCAGTTTTGGGACCAGATTCGGTAAGCCTCTGTGTAAGACAACTTGACATGACTCATGGGGCACATGTTATTCCGTTAGGAATCGATTGCGCCGTTCAATGATGCCGTCCAACCACGGATCGTGTTGCCGAAGGGGGTCTGAATGGAAATCTCGGAACCGGCATCGGCCGTTCTGGCGGAGAGTCGTCCGATCGCATCTCGACGGACCGGGAGCCGGGCATGGGCGTGGGCGGCTGCCATAGGTCTCATCAACATCGGCCTTCTTGTGCTCGGGGGAGCCGTCATTCTCAACGTGAACCGAATCATGGTTCACCGAATTGGCGACTTGAACCGAGCAATGGCTCACCAGCTTGGCGAGGTAGAGTACCAGCTTAGCAAGATACAGCACCAACTCGGGGCGGTAGAGGTGTCTGCCCTGGGGAGCACCTTTTATGTCCAGCCCGAAGATGATGTGATCACGAGAGAGCTGCTCACATCGGGTTACTGGGAGCTAGACGAAACCTTGGAGGCACGCGCGATCCTACGCCCTGGAGATACCTTCATCGACATCGGTGCCGACTTCGGCTGGTACACGGTGATCGGCGCGAAGGCCGTGGGGCCGACAGGCCGGGTCATTGCGTTTGAGCCGGTGCCGCGGAACCTGGAGTTCCTGAGGCGAAACGTGGCGGGCAATGGATGTGCGAACGCCAAGATCGAGCCCATCGCCCTCTCGAACAAAAGCGGCAAGATCACCATGCACCTCAACCGCACCAATCTGGGCAATCACAGCATGCTGGAAGCCCAGGAGCGGCCCGACTCGATCGATGTCCAGGCGATGACGCTCGATGAATACCTCAAGGACTACTCCGGCAAGATCGCGCTGATCAAGATCGACACGGAGGGGGCAGAGGGGTACATCCTGGAGGGGATGCGTGAGACGCTTCGCGCGCACCCGGAGACGGTGATCTTCATGGAGTTCACGCCACGCTGGCTCCAGCAGAGTGGTTACGACCCCGAAGCCATGCTCCATAAGATGTCGGACCAAGGCTACGAGATCCAGTACTTCCTGGACGACGGCTCAAAGCAGCGGACGGTGCCGGTTCCCGAGACCCAGATCTCCGAGTTCGTCAAGAAGACCGGGGCCAAGAATCTGCTTCTGAGGCAACGGGTACAGCGTTGACAGGCGCGACGAATGAGGCGGCAGAAAGGGGACAGGTTCGCACTTGGTAAGATGGGCGGGGTGACCGCCGGCGTCCAAGCGAATGTGGCGTCCGAGAACCGTGCCCGACATTCGCCATCCTTCCAGTACTGGACCTGTCCCGGTTTCGACCGTCCGGCGGGGGAGGAATTCCGACCCGAAACGGATGAATTCTTTTTTCTTTTGGCAACTGGGAAGGCCGATGTGCTGATCATTGGGTTAGAGGCCGGGCGGGCGGTTGTCGCGTCGTCATACGGAGGCTTCGTCGTGTTTCTTGAGGTGTTGTCACATGGAAGATTCGCGGTTGAGTGGACGCGTCTTGGACGCTCGAACTGAAGCGGACATGCTGGCGGTCCTGCGAGGAGATGATTTGCTCATCAGGCCGTTTATGTCAGTAGGCCGGGGCTTTTGGACCGTAGAACCCGGAGCTGCGGGCGGAGTTGAGCCGTTCCCTTAACGCTTATAGAGTAAGGAATACCGTCAAATATACAAAACGAAATGGTGAGCGATGGGGGGCGGGCGGGGGGCTGAACCGCAGGACGGAGGGCGGAGGAGGGGCGGCTGGAAGCGACACGCGGGCGTCATCGCCGAGCGCGCCGCGGAGCGGCACGCGGGACGTTCCGACGGGAAGGTCCTGACATATGTCTAGAAGGGAGCATCGGAACGAGGAGCGGCCCCCTGTGCCGATCAACGGACGGTCGTTCTGGGCGGGAATCGCGGTCAATTCTTGGGCGTTTTCTTTCACTCGGCGGCCTTGTCAGGAAGGAAACTTACAGCGATCGCGCGGGCGGTCTCGGTGACGCGGTATCACTGTCCCACTGACATGACGGAGATGAAGCGGAGCGGGACAGGTGAGCGCACTTCGGTCGGACGCGCTGCGGTGATCGCGCGAAATCGTCAGATCCGGACCTTTCCCGTCCCGAGTGGTCGAAGGTCCGATTATTCAGCCGTCATTGCGTAAGGTGCAGGGGCGTCACGTGTTGGGTTCAAAAAAACCGTTCCGATTATTCAGCCGTCATCGTTAAGTCCAAGGTATGTAAGGACATGACAGCGATGACAGCAATTTGGGGGGCGCGAGTGCGCGCGCACTTTTCGCGACGAGGCAAGGGGGGGATTCCGCCGGTCCTACGATGGGACGGCGCCGCAGAACGACTCGTGCTGCGGGCGCGGTTCGAAGAAGAATCGTCAGGCTGAAGCCTGACCTACTCCGGGGCGAAGTTCACTGCGGGTGACGTGGCCTGGGGGCTTGGTCGTTGGGCGCACCGAGGGCGTAGAGCGGCGGGTATCAGCGGGCCATTCCCTTAACACTTGCCGGGAAAGGCGCACCGTCAAATGTACAAAACGAACTCCCGCCGGACCAGCGGGCGGCGCCGGGGTGTTAGTGAGGGACGCGCAGCGCGGTGTGGAGCGAATGCGCCTACCGCCTTGACTCGGCAAAACCACGGCTCTTACGATGATGCTCACCTTTTGCTAGCCGGGTCGAGCCAGGGAACAACATCATGTCCTTACATCGCAAGTGGGGCGCCTGTTTGTCACTGCGGAGAGGGGAGATCGCTTCGCGGAGCGAAGGGCGACACTGGAAAGGCGTGTTCGGCGTCTGTTTGGTGCTGCTGGCCGGGATGATCGCCGGTTGCGGCGGGTCGGGGGATGGGTCGGGGACGCGCGAGGCGGCGAAGGACGCAGGCCCGGGGAAGTCGCTTGTTTTTGTCGGCTTCGATGCAAGTGAGGTGCTGGTGGACGCGATGCGCCAGGGGAAAATCCAGGGACTCGTCGTGCAGAACCCGCTGCGTATGGGGAAACTCAGCGTCGAGACCATGGTGAAGCACCTCGACAAACAGGCCGTCGAGAAACAGATTTCGACCGGTGAGACGTTGGTTACGCCTCAAAACATGAATGATCCGGACGTCGCCCCGCTCATTCATCCCCCTCAGGTTGATAACGTGAGCGATGCGAGCCTCTCTGGAAGCAAGGGCAAGAAGTACAGGGTGATCGTGATTCCCAAGGGAACGACGCACGAGTTCTGGAAGACGCTGCACGCCGGAACTTTGCAGGCGGCGAAGGAACTGGGGAACGTCGAGGTGATCTGGCAGGGACCCCAGAAGGAAGACGACCGCGTGCTGCAGATCCAGCTCGTGCAGAACGCGATTGCGGCGGGAGTCGACGGAATCGTGATCGCCCCCCTCGATTCGCGGGCACTCGTCGAGCCGATTGAGGCTGCGATTGCCAAGGGCGTGCCCGTGCTGATCTATGACTCGGCACTGGAATCGAGCAAACCGATCAGCTATGTGGCGACCAACAACTATCACGGCGGGGTGCTGGCGGCACAGCGGTTGGGTGAGCTGCTCAAGGGAGAAGGACGCGTGATCTTGCTCCGGTATGCGGTCGGGTCCGAGAGCACCGAACAACGCGAGAAGGGGTTCACCGATACGCTTTCCAAGGAGTATCCCAGGATCAAGTTGATCTCCGACTCGGAATATGCCGGCCCGACTTCTGACTCGGCCCAGCAGAAAGCCCAGGGCCTGGTGACGCGATACCGGGGGCAGGTCGACGGGATTTTCTGTCCCAACGAGTCGAGCACCTTCGGGATGCTGCGGGCCCTGGATGGCGCCGGGATGCTCTCCGCGGGGCCGTGACACTGACGTGACGCATGCGGTGGAAAGGCGCGGTGCCGTGCTTCTGGAAATGCGGGACGTGAGCAAGTCGTTCGGAGCGACCCGGGCACTCGATCGCGTCTCGCTCGAGCTCGAAAGCGGCGAAGTCCGCGCCTTGATCGGCGAGAACGGCGCGGGCAAGAGCACGCTGATGAAGATCTTGAGCGGAGCCGTACGCCCGGACTCGGGCTTGATGAATCTGAGCGGAGCCGCCTATGCGCCCGTGGCCCGCGTGATGCGCTATCGCGCGGTGTGGCGATGATCTATCAGGAGCTGGCCCTGGCCGGGCATCTTTCGGTGGAAGCCAACGTGATGCTCGGCCAGGAGAAGGTCAGGTCGGGCTTGATCGACCGGCGCGAGCATCGGCGGGTGGTCACCGAGGCTCTCGCCCTGCTCGATCACCCGGACATCCACCCGGAGGCGCGGGTCGATAGCCTGGGGGTGGGAGCCCAGCAGTTGGTCGAGGTGGCGCGAGGCGCTGGTGTCGAGCGCGCAGGTCATCGTCTTCGACGAGCCGACCAGCAGTCTGGCCGAAGGGGACGCGTTGCGCCTCTTCGCCATCATCGATCGTCTGAGGAAGCGCGGACTGGGAATCATCTACATCAGCCATTTCCTCGAGGAAGTGCGCCGGGTGGCGCAGACGTTCACGGTGCTGCGCGATGGCCGGGCTGTCGCCGATGGGAAGCTTGAGGGCACGGAGATGAAGTCGATCATTACCCAGATGGTCGGGAGGGATCTGGATGAGCTGTTTCCACATGTGCCACACTCGCCTGGCGAGCCCATCCTGGAGCTCGAGAAGCTGCAAGTGTGGAAGACGGGCAGGCCGGCGAGCTTGGTGTTGAGGCGCGGCGAGATTGTCGGGATCGCGGGGTTAATCGGCGCGGGCCGCACGACGCTGTTGCGCGCGTTATTCGGGCTCGCACCGGTTGTCTCGGGGCTGATCCGGATCCATCACTTTGAAGGAGGCTATGCTCCACCCAGAGCCCGCATCGGCGAGGGCGTCGGGTTTCTGAGTGAGGATCGCAAGACGGAGGGCCTGGCGCTTGCGCGCTCGATCGAAGACAACGTCACGTATTCGTCGCTCAAGCGGCACGCCCGGCACGGCTGGCTCCGGCTCAAGGAGCGGCGGGCCGAAGTGGCTCAGTGGCTTGACCGCTTGCACGTAAGCGCCGCTGGGCCGGGCCAGAGCGTGGCCGGGCTCTCCGGTGGGAATCAGCAGAAGGTCGCACTGGCGCGGTTGCTGCACCAGCAGGCAGACGTGTTGCTTCTCGACGAGCCAACGCGCGGGATCGACGTCGGGTCCAAAGCCGAGGTCTACCGATTGATCGGCGAGCTGGCGGCCGAGGGCAAGGCGATCCTGGTGGTCAGCTCGTATCTTCCCGAGCTGTTTGGAATCTGCGACCGCATCGCCGTGATGGCGCGTGGGGAGCTTTGTGAAGCTCGAGCAACATCGCAGTGGACCGAGCATGAAGTGATGGAAGTCGCCACCCGCACCGAGCCGTCCGTTGCAAGCCAGGGTGGGTAGGCTTTGATGTCAGCGGTTCACTCGCACGAATCTCTTAGCCATTGAGCGGGGAGAGCCAATTGAACGCCAAGGTCGAGCCCAGACAGCAAGGTCGTTCCGGCTTCGCGCTGCGTGGCGCGCTAGGCAGGGTGTGGAATGTTTTTGGTCCGTTTCTGGGGCTGGTACTCATCACGCTGCTGTTTGCCGCACTGACGCGTACGACGGGCCATTTTCTCACGTTGTACAACTGGCAGTCGATTGCGGTGCAATCGGTCATCGTGGCGATGGCCGCGCTGGGCATGACGATGATCATGATCGCCGGTGGGATCGACCTGTCGGTCGGGTCGACGGCTGCGCTCGTAACGGTTTGCATCGCTCTGGCGGTGAAGAAGGTCGACCCGGTCCTCCCCGAGACTTTGCGTGAATGGAAGGTCTTGCTGCCGGTTGCGCTGGTGATGGGAGTGGCGGTCGGGGCACTCTGCGGTGCAATCAACGGGGCTCTCATCGCGTCGCTTCGGGTGGTACCGTTCATCGTGACGCTGGGCACCTACACGATTTATCGCGGCCTGGCCAAGTGGCTGGCTTCGAACACGACGGTGTATATTCCGGGTGACGTGAAGCCGTGGTGGTTCGCCGGGATTTTGAAGGTCGAGCCCGAGCCTCGCTGGTTGATCTTCGCGCCAGGAGTCTGGCTGGTGCTCTTCCTGAGCGTGGTGGTGGCACTTGCCCTACGATACAGTCTTCTTGGACGATACGTTTATGCGATTGGCTCGAACGAAGCGACGGCGCGGCTGTGCGGGATCAACGTACCTTTGATCAAGATGATCGTTTACACGATTGGAGGAGCGGCGACGGGGTTAGCGGGAGTTCTTCTATTCGTTTACCTTTCCGCCACGGGCGACCCGACTTCGGCTCCCGGGCTCGAGCTGCAAGTGATCGCGGCCGTGGTCATCGGCGGCGGCAGCCTGAGCGGCGGAGAAGGGACCGTGCTGGGCACCTTGATCGGATGTCTGATCATGGCGGTGCTGACGAACGGATGCATCCACGCCGATATTTCGGACTCGAGCCGCGACATTTTCATCGGCATCATCATCATCGCCGCCGTGACGCTCGACCGGCTGAGGCGTCGCAGCGGGAACTGACTGAACAGAATAACATCGCGTGCACCAGAAGCTTCAATTGACACTCTTGCGGCACAGCACTACCATGCCCGGGCTTGCGCCTTTCCGTTCGAATCTCGTCGTCGCGGGTAATGCCGGTCCTGCGATTCATAGGGAGTCAGTCGGTAGCGCGACCGCCTCAAAGGGCTAATCGCATTAAGGTGGCGAAGGCAGGAAGTCCGATTAACCTGGGAAGGTTGTCAGCGAGCGGGTAAAGCTCGTTGTGCCGCAGGCCTTGGTTTAACTGCGCAAGGAAGTGCTCTCTCGAATGGCCAGCGCATCCGTCAAAGCGCGACCGCGACCGACCAGGGAAGGCCAGGCCGGCGCGCCCTGGTCTGCTGAGCAGCCGTGTACTTCGCGACGCGTTGACAGCCCGACGCGGCGTCGTATTGCGTCGAATTTCGCGTTTTTGAGTGCTGCCGAGCTGGTATGCCGCACGACCTCGGTGATTGTGACTTTGTCGCTTGCCAAGCGCCTCGGGGTGGATGGATACGGTCGTATCGAGTTTGCGTTCAACGTCGTGTTCTGGCTGGTGCTGCTGTTGCGTGATAGCAGCGATGTGATCGTTGCACGCGAGCTATCGCGGCATCCTCGATTGATCCGGCCACTGGTCGACCAAGTTCTGGCGTACAAGACGCTGTTTGCCTTGATGCTCTTCTCGTTGCTGGCACTCGTTGGCTCATTGACGTTGTCCGACCGGTCCGATTTGCGGACGCTGATGCTTTACGGCTCGATGCTCTTCACGACGGCGATCGGTCTTGACTTCGTCTTCCGAGGCACCGAGCGGATGGGTCTCGTGGCGCTGTCGCTTTGCATCCGCACCGGCGTCTACGCGCTCGGCGTACTTCTTTGCGTTCGCGATGCGAGCCGGATTGCCTGGGTTCCGGTCTGGCTCACGGGCGGCGAGTTGCTGGGAATCAGTCTGGTCTGGATGGGCTACCTGAAGAATTACCGGCTGCCGCGGCCGCGGATTGGCTTGCGCTTTCTCTCGATCATGGTGCAGCGTGGCCGCACTGTATGTTTGATTCAGCTCTCGCAGGCCGTGATCATCTCGGCAGACCTGCTCGTGGTCGGTTTTCTGAGCTCGTGGGGAGACGTCGGGCTCTATGGCGCTCCGTACCGGATGGTCACGGCGTTGCTCACGTTTGGGCTAATCCTTCAGCAAGCGGCGTTTCCGGCGTTGTCGCGGATGTGGAGAGAGAAGGCCGGGGCCGGTCGTGAAGCGCTTGATTCATTGGTCGAGGTGTTGATGACGGGGCTGGTGCCGGTGGCCGTCGGCTGCACGGTTCTGGCCGATCCGCTCGTGCATCTGGTGTTGCCGTCGGCATATGCGGGCGCCGGCACGCTTTTGGCGCTGGGTATCTGGCGAGCGCCGCTTTTGATTCTGGCCTACCTCTACCAGACGACTTTGATCGCTCTCAATCGCGAGTCGGTCGGAGTGCGCACGCTGGTTGCCGGGGCGATTGGAATTGTGCCTCTCGTGGGCTTGCTGCGGGTGAGTCCACTGGGGCTGGCCGGGGCGTCGCTGGGCGTACTGCTAATTGGCCTGGGGCTGGTGCTCACGGGGTATGGATGTCTGGCGCGGGAAGGACGTCAGCCGGCGTGGCATCATCATCTCGCGCGACCGGTTCTGGCCTCGCTGGCGATGATCCCGGTCTGCCTGGCTCTCAAGCATTTCCATGTACTTCTGGCTGTGGTGGGCGGGGCGATCACGTATGCGGCGTTCTGGGTCGCACTCGGTGGTCTTCGGCACACCCAGCTCTGGAGGCGAGTCTTGGGGCCGCTGGCGCGGTCGAGCTCGGGTTCGTGATCACCATCGCGGCCGACACATCGATGCACCGTAGCGACACGGAGGTCGCCCATGAAATTCGCCATGATCACCACGTTCTTCGGCGAGCACAGCTTCGGGGGGGATGCCGCGTACGTTGAGCGCCTGAGCAAGGCGCTCTGCCGGCGCGGCCACGAGGTTCATGTCTACTACTGTGTCGACGCATTCAATGCCGTGCGCAATGGGCACCCCCTGCGCTCTTATGAGCCCGCGCCCGGGTTGCACATTCATCCGTTGAAAAGCAGCTTCGGAATGCTTTCGCCACTGGCGACTCAGGCGACGGGAATGCCTTTCTTCAAGTCGGGCGCGCTCAGAGAGGCGCTCGATGATCCGGCGACCGACGTCATCCATTTCCACAATATTTCTCTGGTGGGTGGGCCGGGGCTGCTCTCCTTCGGCGCGAATCGCCGCGCCGCGCGGATCATGACGGCGCACGAACACTGGCTGATCTGCCCCATGCATCTTCTCTGGAAGTACGATCGAAAGCTGTGCGAGTCGCCCAACTGCGTGAGCTGCTGCTTGAACGGGCGGCGGCCACCCCAGGTCTGGCGCACGACGCGCGCGATCGAGCGAGGACTTCGCTCTCTCGACGCCCTGGTCTTCCCCAGCCGGCACAGCCTGGAGGAACATCGCCGCCGCGGTATCGGCTCGCACGCGAGACTGGTTCACCTGCCCTATTTCCTGCCCGACGGCTGGTCCAAGGGCGTCGAAAGCGAGCCGCCGCTGGCGCTGGAACGGCCTTACCTCGCGGCGGCCGGCCGGCTGGTGAAAATGAAGGGTTTTCAGAGGTTGATTCCGCTGTTGCGCTACTTGCCAGAGGTCGACCTCCGGATCGCCGGAACCGGCCCTTATGAGGGCGAGCTGAAAGCGCTCGCATCGGGCCTGCCCAACGTGCGCTTCGAGGGACTGCTGGGCGGCGTGTCTCTGGCGAGGCTCTTCCGCAGCGCGCGCGCCGTGGTGGTGCCCTCGCTGTTCCCGGAGACGTTCGGGTACGTCGTCCTCGAGGCGTTTGCGGTCGGGACGCCGGTGGTCGTTCATGAGGGTGGGGCGCCCTTTATGAGACTGGCTTCCTGAGCGGCGGCGGCCTGGCTTTTCGCACTGACACCGAGCTTTTGACCGCGCTGAGGCGGATGGTGCACGATCATCGTCTGCACGGCGACCTGGCGGCACGAGGGTTTGCGGTGCGCATGGGCGAATGGTCGGAATCCGAGCATCTCGAACGGTACTTTGAATTGCTCTCGAGCGCCCGGACGGCACGCGAAAGCTCGATCATCCCGCGGCCGCACCTCCTGGGCAGGCGCACGCCGAGCAGGACATTGCAGTAAGGCAAGCATCATGATCCTTCGTCGCGGCGTACCGGAACGGGTTCGCCGGGTGGAGCAGACGGCACCTTGGGTAATCGCAGGCTGATAAGGGATGTGTCCGCATCTCCGGCACGAGCCGGCGCTGTTCCGTGGCTACCGGCAGCGGTAATGCTCGCGCTTGCGGCGGTCTGTTTCGGTCATTTGATCATGCATCCTGAATCGCTGCTGGTCGATGGCCGCCGGCCCAGCATCGACCGCGCCAACCCGGGCGACGCGCGCCCGATCGGCAACGACCTGACGTTCGTCTTCCTTCCGCACCACATCGCCCAGAGCATGGCGATCTCGGCGTTCGGCCATCTGCCGCTTTGGGATGCCAGGGGATTCGGAGGCCGACCATCAGTCGGCAATCCGCAAGCTGGCCTTTTCTATCCCTTCGTCTGGGTGGTCTGGTGGGGGCCGCCCTCTGTGCTGGGCTGGCTTACGTTGGGCCATCTGATCTGGGGTGGGATGGGGGTTCACCGGCTCTTGCGCTCCGCTGCCGCGAGTCAATGGGCGGCGACGGTGGGGGGCTCGGTCTACCTGGCATCGCCATTCTTGCTTGCACATACGTTCGAGGGGCACTATCCACACGTCTGGGCGGCGGCCTGGTATCCCTGGGCGTTCTGGTCATTCGGCGAGGCGCGGCGAGGCGCCCACGCGGATGGGCGATCCTGCCCGTGGTGCTGGCACTTGCATTCCTGGCAGGTCATCCCCAGGAATGGCTGCTGCTGGTTCTGGCGCTGTCGGCCTGGAGCGCGGCCGATGCTGTGGCTCTCTGGCGTGCACAACACACGCGCCAAGCTGCGTTTCGGATCATCGTATGGGGCGGCGCTCTGGCGCTTTCGCTGGGATTGACGGCGCTGGACCTGGCACCACAGCTTGCCGTGCGGCCCTGGTTGTTGGGCGATCCCGATCCGACCGGACACGTGAGAATTCCCAGGCGCTACCACCTCGAAGCCGTGAACGGGTTTCAGTTGCTCAGCCCCACGGCTCTGGGCGGGCCGGCCGATTACTTCGGCAGCGACAACTACTGGGAAACCGTGTTCTCGATTGGGATGATTCCTCTGTTGCTCGGGGTGCTTGCAGCGGGCTGGCACCCGGACCGAAGGCGGGTGCGCGGGTGGTTGTTGCTCCTGGGACTTGCAGTCTGGTTCGCCTGCGGGCGCCACCTCCTGCTCTACACGGCTGCTTATCTCGTCGTGCCCGGTATGAACGGGTTTCGCGTGCCGGCGCGAACGCTTTTCCTTGCCAATCTCGCCGCGGCGGTGCTCGCCGGGCTTGGTGTCCAGACGATGGCGAAGCGGCTCGCTCAGCCGCAAGCTTGGCGACGGTTTGCCTTGCGCTGCGGTGTGCTCATCGTTCTGGTCGTCGCGACTCTCTATCTGATCGGCGCAGCGAGTGGGCCCGGGGGCTCTTCCCAAGCGCCCGAAGCCGCTCGACGAGTGCTCGACGACGATCGGTTCCGGCTCGCGCTCGCCAGCTTGGGCGGTCTGCTCGTCCTGGGATCTCTGCCGCTGGCCTCTTCTCGTGGTCCGCGGTGGGCGGGAGGCCTGTTGGGAATCCTCGCGCTCTGCGAGCTCGCGTGGTACGGCAACTCGCTCTTGCAGGTGTCGCCGCCGGAGTTGTTCGTGGGCGCTGACCCGGTAAGTGCCGCGCTCGAACGAATCAAGGCCGATTCCGCCGGTGGCCGGCCGGTGCGAATCAAGGCACGAGACAACTTCTACGGCGACCTGCGGGCAACCGCTCACGGGATTGAGAAGACAAACGTGAATGACGTGTTCCAGATCGATCACGCAGCGCGCCTCTACGAGAAGCTCTATCCGGTGGCGTCGCGCCGGCGACTGAAGCGCGATGACGTGATGACTGAGCCGGTCGAGGATTTCAAGCGCGAAGTTCGCCAGGAGGTCTTCAATCGGATGAGCGTGTCCCACGTTGTATCCGATCGCTTTGAGTCCGATCCGGGCTGGCCGGTCGTCGCGCGAGGGAGCTGGAACGGCGGTGAGTTTGTCATTCAGTCGAATCCTGGGCGATTGCCGCGGGCGTATGTTGTTCCCCGCGCGCTCGAAGTGCACTCGGACGGACGATTCGACGTCGGCCAGTTTCGTCGGGTGGACCCGCGGCTCTGGGTGCTGATGGATGTCGATCCGCTCGGCGACGTCGCGCCCGGCCCCCGGCAGCCGTTCACTCCCGCTTTATGGGCATCATACGACCCTGACCGTCCGGTCCTGCGCGTGGCAACAACCGCGCCTGGCCTGCTGGTTGTTGCCGATACCTGGATGCCCGGCTGGAGCGCCCTCGTGGACGGATTGCCTGCACCGGTGCTGCGGGGCAACCACTCTCAGCGCGTGATTCCCATGGTCAGGCCCGGGCGGCACACGATCGCGCTGAAGTACACACCGCCAGGGTTTGTCCTGGGCTGTGCGGTCACGGCTGTTTCCGCCGTCGTCTGGGCGTTCTTCTGTTGTGTGGCGATCACCGATTTTTTTCGACAACGTCGATCACGCCGACGTCGATCCCTTGTCCTCCTCCCGTCTGATGGCAATGAACTGCGATCAGCACTTTCGCACCTGGCTTGAGCCTGGCCTGTGCCTCCGCCGGGATTTCGACGGGCTGATAGCTCGTGACGTAGCCCGTCTCGCTCGCCGCCAGCGCGCCGTCCAGGTAGACCTCGGCGTCTTCGTCGTGATAGATGAGCAGTTGAAGACGCGTGTGATCGATGCGGGCAGGTAGCGTGATTTCGCGGCGCAGCCAGATGTCCGGAGTGCTCCAGTTGGTGCCGATCGCGGCCCCCGGAGTTCCGCTGGTACCAAAGCCGCCGCGCCCTTCGAGCCACGCGTGATCGTCAAACCCCGGCCGCTCCCAGCCGTGTGCTGGTTTCTCGAACGTGAAACGCCAGTTGGCCGGCTGGCGCTGCGATGTGGGGATGACGTCGGTGATTCGCGGCGGCTGCGGTGGTGGCGCGAAGCGTCCCGGTTTGTTGTGGTCGCGGCTCGCCCACTTTTTCCAGATTGCGGGGTCTTCGAGCAACTTGATGAACACGCCGCCGATCACTGGTCGAGCTCGCATCCCGTCGCTCTTCGGGTTGTCGGTCAGATAAGAATCAACAAAGGGCAACCGGGCGCTTGTCTCGTTCAGGTAGTCGAAGATCGGCGAAACGATGGCCTCGAAATCCTGGCGGTTTTCGGCGAGAGTGGCGCTCCAGAGGCACCAATCCGCCTTGGTAAGCCGGGTTCGTGAATCGAGCGGAACCCCGTAGCGCTGGATCACCTTCTTGTAGTAGGCGACCTCGTTCCGGGCGACCGTGCGAGGAAAGATGTCCAGGCCCAGGAGCTTGTCCCAGACGAGGTTGTACTTCTGGCTCCACGTGTTCGCTCGGTCGAATGCGATGCGGTAGTGGTCTCCATCGGAGGCGGCCGCAGTCCAGTGCTCTGCGTATTCCTTTGCTCGATTCCGGTACTTGGCTGCGGCTGCGGCATCGCCGCGCATTCCGCAAAGCTCGCCGTAAGCGGCAATCGCAAGAATCGCCTTGACCGACAGGTTGGAATTGTGAGCCAGATGGCCCATGAAATCGTCGGTGCAGAGCTGATCTTCGGGGTCTCTGCCGTAGCGCTCCAGATACGCTTCCCAACGTGTGAGTTGCGGCCACCAGAGCTCCGCGAAGGACGCGTTGCCTTCCATCTTGGCGATTGCTGTGCACAGGAGGATCAGATTGCCGCTCTCCTCGACCGGCATCATATCGGCTTCGTTCGTGGAGGATTCTCCCCCTGCGTACACCTGGCCGCCCGCCTGGGGATACACGCCGACGTCGTGAGGGGCGAAGGGAAACTTCCAGCGCGGCGAAGTGCTGTAGATCAAGGCCGGCGCGAACAGCGCCCTGGCGTAGGTGGGTCCCATCAGCAGAAACTGGGGTGCTGCGGGGTAGATCACGTCCACCGTGGCGATACAGCCATTACTGCTGTTCTCCTTGGGGAAGAGCAACGGCTGCTTATTGGCGTCGGCGGCCAGGCCGCAGCCCGCGAGCGACTGCCGGTAGGCGAGCGCCGCCATTTGTGCGTAGCGCTGGCCGCCGCTGCGTGCGAGGTCGGCCATCAGCTCCGTGTCGAAAATCGAGCTGCGCCGGACCAGGCTCACGTAGTCGCGCTCGGCCTCACGCAGGAGATCGGCCGGGCCGGCGCCGTCGCGCCGCCAGTATGGCCGCAGCTTTTGCCCCAGGAACTTGATCGAGTACACCTCGTCATACGCGACCATCAGGTGCCGCGAGACCGGCAGCTCCGCGGCCCGGAACTCGTCGAATCCGAACGCGAGAACGAAATCCGAGCCGTTCGCCGTGCCCGATTCACGATTCCGGTGCACGGGATCGGATCGCAGCACGCCCTGGGACGCAAAGCTTGCCGCTAGCGCCGCACTTGAGCCTACGGCGTGAGAACAGCCCGCACTCGGAGCGGCCAGGTAAAGGTAGCCCCAGTCAATGCTGGTGTCATCGCCGGCACGCTGAAGCACTCGCTGACTCACCGTTCCCACACGAAGCGCCGACACTGGATCCATCGCCTCGTGCGACCAGGCCACTTGCTGCCCTGGTGGGTCCGCCGCCAGCCGGGAGCTGGCCGAGGTGAAGATCGAGACCTTATGCGCTTCCGGCCCGGTCGAGTTTATTTCCCACGTCAAATAAGTGAGCGGCCGGGCCATCACGGTCAGGTCGTCCGGCAAGGCCGGAGTGAGAAATGTCAGCCGGACGTGGACGTGATCGCCCTCGAAGTCGTAGATCGTGCCGCGTTGGAAACACCCGCAGGCCGACCTGGGGAAGCGGTGGGATGTTCTCGGGCTTCTTCCCCATCAGGCGATACGGCTTCCCATCGATCCGGATCAAGCAAGAAAGCGGGTGCTCGCGGCGCGTCCAGTGCCTGGTCTCGTCATCGGTGAGCCGGTCGGCCATGGACCAGACGCTCAGGTACGGGTTACTCGTCACCAGGGGCACGGCCGGCGGCCGAAACGCCGGGCCCTCGTCCGGTGGGGCGGCCGCGTTCACGGCGGACGCCGATGCGAAGACAAAGATCGAGATGCCGCATGCAATGAGATACAACGATCGATTCATGCCGGACTCCAAGGTCGAAGATCGCTCGAACATTTCCCTCTGCTCTCTGCGACTCCCTGATAACACGCTAGGGCAGCACCAATACAGGCCCTTCCTCCATGGTTCCGACAAGCGCGGTTTTGCGGGTTATGTCGATCGCGTAAAGTCTTCCGCCCATCTTGCCGATAAGAGAGAGGGGAAATCTCTGCGCGGTTTGCGGTCGGGACGTGCGAGCGCGCGAATGCCAGTTGGAACGAACAGTATTCGCACGCGGTCTCCCGCAGATCCGGCGTATCACGAGCGAAATCCACTCGCAATACACCGCGTTTCGTTCGTCTTTGTAAGTTTGGCAGCCGTTTGCGTGGGATGTCAGTCGTTCCCCGCGGCCAATCGGTCTTCGGTTGTTTCGAATGACTTGCGTTTGCCGGTGCTGCCATCGGCCGAAGAAGACGGCGATGGCGACTCTGACCCTCGTGGCGCTTCCGACCCAGACGCAAGCTCGCCGGAAGACCCGACGGATCGCGAGCGGCGGCCGTTGTTTGGGTTCCCGATCGGCAAGCTCCTCGATGATTCGACAGACGAGGACAGCGAAGGAGACTTGTCCGAAGAGGACGCGGGCATGCGGAGCATCCGCAATCCCGGCCCCGACATCTCCAACTTCCCGGACAGTCCGTTCACCTTGCGGCAGGGCCGGTTTTACCTTGAGACGTCCCCGGTCTTCATCTCCGGTCCGAGTCGAGGAACTCCGGCGACCTATAACGCCGAATTCCTCCTCAGATATGGACTCACCGACCGCGTCGAGCTCCGCCTCTTCAGCAACGGCCCGACCTTCGAGCGTGGTCCGAATGCCTCCAACGGAATGGCGCCGCTGGCGTGGGACATCAAGACAAACCTCTGGGAAGAGAACCTCAAATACCACATCCCCGCAGTCGGACTGGAAGTCTTTCTGCTCACACCAAGTGGATCGGCCAAGATCAACCAGGGAACTCAGCCCTCCATCAACTTGCTTTTTGCGCACACACTTCCGTTCAAGATCCAGCTTGAGTGGAACGTCGGTCTCGTCGGCGACCCTTCTCCCAACAACAGTTTCTCGGCCATCGAGCCTGCAGCCGCATGGGTCTTCGAGCACGAGATCGTCAAGGACTTTTACGGCTTCCTCCAGGGCTACTTCAATGGGCCGACCTTGCCTCGATATGGCGACGGTGTTGAGCTCGGCGGTGGCGTGCGGTGGACAATCAGCAGGCGGTTTGCCCTCTGGGCGAGCTACAACGGCGGCGTCAGCAAGGAAGCTCCGACAACCATCTTCTACGCGGGCTGTGCCATCGCGTTTTGATGTGAGCACTGGTGCGATACCCTGTTCGGTGAATCGATCGCTCAAGGTCGTTCCATCTGAAAGAGATCGCTGATCCGGCAGTAATCGTTGCCGCCCAGCCGCGCGATCGCCCGCAGCTTGCGCGGGTCAACCTGCCCGGTGCCGTCCAGCACGCGCTCTTCGATGTGGATCAGAACGACCTCGCCGATCACCAGGTTCGCTGCGATCGGCCCATCCCCCATCGACATGATTCCCCTGACGATGCATTCCAGGTGAACGGGCGATTCGGCGACGCGAGGCGGCCGAACCTTGGCCGACGGCGCCAGCGTCAAGCCGGCTCGGTCGGATTCGCTCTGGCCGCGAGGAAGCTCGGCCGAGGTGGAATTCATCTTCTCGGCAAGCTCTTCGACTGCGGCGTTCACCACAAACTCACCGACATCTTCCACGTTGAGCAGCGTGTCCTTCTTGGAGCCGTCGCGCTCAGTGTCGGCGAGAAGACCACGATCGGCGGATTGGCGCCGAAAGCGTTGAAGAAGCTGAACGGCGCCAGGTTGACGCGTCCCGATGAGTCAACTGTAGTCACCCAGGCGATCGGCCGCGGAACAACCAACCCCACCAGGGCCCGGTAAACCGTGACAACGTCCGCCGTCGATACGTCGATGATCATGCAAAGCCTCAATCAATCCAGCTCAAGGGATAGGCCGGGTCGTCGAGCAGCATCGCCTGGCGGCTCAGTTGCAGCGGCCGGATCGTGTCGACCATCACCGCCAGCTCATCCGTCGAGCGGACATCCCGGCTGGCCACAATAGTCCCGGGGTGCGGGCCGTGCGGAATGCCGCGTGGGTGCAGCGTGAACGACGATTCCTCGACTCCTCTGCGGCTGCCGAAACGCCCCCGTACGTAGTACAGAACCTCGTCCGCTTGGACATTTGAATGTGCAAACGGCACCTTGATCGCCTGTGGGTCGGTGTCGAGCATCCTGGGCGCGAACGTGCAAACCACAAAGCCCGGCGCATCGAAGGTCTGATGCACTGGCGGCGGAAGGTGCACCCTCCCGGTGAGCGGCTCGAAATCATCGGCGTTGAACGTGTAAGGATAAACGAATCCATCCCACCCCACGACGTCGAACGGATGGTTCGCCAGGTTGTAACGAGTCAACCGGCGGCCGTCCTTGACGAGCACCGATGTCTCCTCGTTGCGATCGACCACACCGATCTCGCTCGGGCCGTGCAGGTCGCGCTCGCTGTACGGAGCACCCATTTTCAACTGACCGTCGGCATTCACATACCTCGCAGGGATCGTCAGACTGCCTCTCGACTCGATCACGAGCAAGTCGGGCCCACAGCCCGCCTCGAACTCGAACCGATACGTCGTGCAGCGGGGAATCACCACGTAATCGAAGTCGCGAAAAGGAAGCGGGCCGAACATCGAGTGCAGAATCCCGCGGCCGCGATGCACGAACACAACTTCGTCCGCGTCGGCGTTGCGGAACAACTCTTCCTGAGGAGCCTCGGGCCGGCAGCGTGCGACCGTGACGTCGTCGTTGCCGAAAAGCACGACCCGGCCGCCGATCGGATCACCCGAGCGCGGTAGGCCCCCGGTCTTGATGTGGTGGTGCCTGAGTGTGGGCTGTTCGCCCAGCTCCGAGGGTATGCTGCCGGCGGGTTCGAGCCCCGTGACTCGCGTCGGAGGACGAAGATGGTAGACCACGCTGTAGGCCCGCGAAAATCCGGCCGTCGTGACCACCTCCTCGTAGTAGATTCCCTCGTTCTTGAAACCCGGAGTATGCGCGTGGGCGATATGCCGCTTGGGAGGTATCGCGCCGAGTCGTAGATACTGAGGCATGGACGACGCTCCGAGACCCTGTCTCTTCAAGGATGCGGCACGACACGATTGCGCAAAGTCCCTAGCCGCTCGATCGACAGTTCGACCAGATCGCCCGGCTTGAGCCAGCCGCCGGCTGCTTCCGGCGTCAGCTCAAGAATACAGCCCGTGCCGACTGTCCCCGAGCCGATCACGTCGCCAGGACGCAAAGCTACATCCCGGCTGGCGTGTGCAAGCAGTTGCGGCCACGTCCAGTACATCGAACCGGAGTTTCCCCGCGATAACAAGCGCCCGCTGACGGATGCCGTCATTTCCAGATGCAGGCGGCCGTCACGGTAGCTGTCCGCCAGCTCGTCCATGCTGACAACTTGAGGGCCCAGTGACGTCGCGAAGTCTTTGCCCTTGCTCGGACCCAGGCCGACGGACATTTCGAGCTGCTGCAGGTCGCGCGCGCTCCAGTCGTTCATGATCGTGAATCCCGCCACCGCCTCGAGCGCCCGATCGTCTGCCGGTAGGTCACGGGCGGGCCGAGCGATCACGCAGGCCAGCTCGAGCTCATAATCGAGCTGGGCGCAGCCTCGCGGCGCCCACACGTCCTGGTCCTCATGCACCACGCTCGCCGGATTCGAAAAATAAAACACCGGCACCTGGTACCACGCGTCGGCCATGCCCAGGCCGCGATGGCGCCGGCAGGTCATTACATGCTGCTCGAACGCGTAGAAGTCACGAATGCTGGCGACTTCAGGTAATGGTAACTTCATCGACCGCCTCGGCTCATATCTTACAACGTTCCTCGCCGGGCCTGTTCGCGCTCTATGGCCTCGAAAAGGGCCTTGAAGTTCCCCTTGCCGAAGCTGCGCGCACCCCTGCCTGAATGATCTCGAAGAAGAGCGTCGGCCTGTCTTCAACCGGCTTGGTGAAGATCTGCAGCAAGTACCCTTCATCGTCGCGGTCAACCAGAATACCCAGCTCGGCAAGCTCTTTCATGTCTTCCTTCAAGGTGCCCACTCGATCGGGCAGCACCTCGTAGTAGGCCGGCGGGACCTTGAGAAACGACACGTCGTTCTTGATCATCGCACGCACGCTGCCGATGATATCCCCCGTCGCCATCGCAATGTGCTGTACGCCCGGCCCGCCGTAGAACTCCAGGAACTCGTCGATCTGGGACCGGCGCCGGCTCTTGGCAGGCTCATTGATCGGGAATTTGATCCGCCCGCGCCCGTCGGCAACAACCTTCGACATGAGCGCCGAATAGTCCGTGCTGATGTCCTTGTCGTCAAAGCTGGCGAGTACCGAAAACCCCATGATCTTGCTGTAGTAGTCGACCCAGTCGCCCATCTTGCCCTCCTCGACGTTGGCGACAATGTGGTCGATGGCCTTGAGCCCGACCGGATGGAACGAGTCCGGACTGTACCGGTCGGCATCGATCGGCTGGAAGCCCGGCGCGAAGACCCCCTTGTAACGCGAGCGGTCGACAAACGCGTGAGTCGTGTCCCCGTATGCTTTGATCTCGGCAATTTCATATACGCCGTATTCATCTTCAATCGTCTGGGGCGCACTGGCCGGCTGTGCCCCGCGGGCCACGGCACACTCATAAGCCGCAGTCACGTCGCCGACTTCAAGCGCGATCGACTGCACGCCGTCGCCGTGCACGACCAGCCGCTGGGCGTCCGGGTGCTGCCCGGAAAGCGGAGACGAAAGCACAAACGTGATCTGCCCCTGCCGCAGCACGTACGATGCTTCATTCCGCACGCCCGTTTCCAGACCGGCGTAGGCGACCACCTGAAAACCGAAGGCGTTTCGATAAAAGTAAGCAGACTGGCGCGCATTGCCCACGAACATCCGCACGTGGTCAATGCGCTTGAGCGCGATGTCGTCGGTCGTCATGCGAGCTTGGCCTCTCAGTTCACCACGCACCGAAGCCGGTCGTCCTCCAGGCCGCTCCAGAAAACCGCGATGGAGTCGAGCACTTCGTTCGCGCCCTGGAAGAACCGCGCCTGATCGAATTTCGGCGAGAAAAACACCTCTTCTAGTTCTTCCATCGTGTGTCCGGCGTGCTGAGCCTCCACCCGATTGTGCCAGGTGAAGAATGCAACCTTGAGATTCGGTATCCGGGTTGCCTTGATGTGCAGGAGCCCGTCTTCCAGCTCTTGCCAGAAACCCGCCGCCGCCCAGTTCTCGACCGCAAAGCTCGCTCCTTCCGCGATGCGATCGTCTTCATTCCCGAAAAGTCGGATCAGCTCGTCACAGAAATGAACTGTCGACGCCGTCCCTTGCTTGCGCTTGCCCAGGTTGTGAAAACCCAGCCCCAGCGCCTCCCCCACCGCCAGCAGCCACTCGAAATGCGCCGCCTTGAATCGGAATATGCCGCCGTCGACCGTTCCCTCCGTGCTGACCAGCTCCGGGTCGCCCTCCCGGTCCTTCGCGTCTTCATCCACCGCACCGGCCGCGGGTCCCTCGCCGCTCGTGCGCCGGTAAATCACCCCCAGCTCGTTCAGGAGAATCTCTTTGGCCGACCGCGCCTGCGCCAGTGTCGGGGCGTTGATCACGCGCAATCGCGCAGCGACCAGAAACTGATTCGAGAACACCGAGAACTGGCGGATAAAATGCACCAGCTCCTGATCACTCGCTAGCCCGGCCCGGAACCATCGCGTGTACGCATTGTTGGTAATGATCCGGTGGTGAAACAGCTCGCGGTCGACCTGTTCCAAAAAATCGCGAAAGCCATCCACCTGCTGTTGCGTGAGCTGGCCCCGCCGCAGCCGATCAAGAACCCGCGGAGAAACCATGTCCTTCTGGGTCGCCGTCGTCATGGGATAAACCCCCTCTTTTCATGAGGAGAGGAATGGGGGAATTGACAATTTCATCTTACACAATCCCCACCGCCGCGGTCGACCCCCGCGCGGGTGAAGGCACGTCGGTGAAATGCTCTGGTAGGGTACGCTATTTCCGTACCGTTCTCTCGCGTTGTCTCCTGGCCGCACTCCAGCAGGAATCGCTATTGCGTACCGTTCGGCCGAGTGATTGATCCCCTGCACCCGCGTTCCCACACACCCAGCACGGACTTCCCCAGCGTATACAAGAGCGCCCGATCGACGACCCGCGAGAAAGGCACCATCATCCGGTCCCAGAGCGCAATCTGCTGCGGCGTCGGCATCGCGCTTTTGAGCACCAGCCGATTCCCCAGCGAAGCCAGCATCCCCACCGAATCCATGTAGGCCAGCCTGATGAGCGTAAGGTCCTCCGGCGCCGCCTCGCGCAGCGTTCGCTTGGTGTAGCGGCGATAGTGTCCGATTGATTCGTCGAATGGCGTGAAAAGCCACTGGTGCGCCGGTGCCAGCACGACCAGATGCCCGCCAGCCTTGAGCTGACTCGCCGCCAGAGCCAGCTCCGTGCGGTCATCAGCGATGTGTTCGAGCACGTCCATATACAGAATCGTGTCATATCGATCATGCTCGTCGAGGTCAGCCAGCGTGCCGATGCGAATGCGACAACATTCTGGTAATTCGCTCCGGCCGGAGGCCGCGCTGAGCTGGCCGGCAAGCGTCGCGTCGGGCTCGAGGCACACCCATCGCTCGAATTCGCCGTGACACAGCGCCCGCGTCGTATTCCCGTTCCCCGCGCCCACTTCAAGCACGTCGCGGCCCAGGTACCGCTGCACCGCCGCGCGAACGTACGATTTCCAGTTCTCTGCCGCGGCAAACAGGTCAAGCTCGGCACCGCAGTATACGTAAGAGGTCATCGCGAGATCCCCGACTCGATGAATTCGCCTTGAAGCTCCGGAACCGGCAGCGGCTCGAGCGATTGCTCATGGCCGTACAGCGTCCAGAGCGCGCCGATGAAAAAGGAATAGTCTCGCCGTGGCAGAAAAGTCGAGCCGTGCCGCGAGCCCAGGATCGCAAAACTGAAGACGAACGCCGCCATCACCGCCTGCACCAGGAGCACCAGCAGGATGCCCACCGTGTAGCTCGCCCAGCCCGGAACCGCCCAGTTCGTCGCCAGCCGCACAATCACTGCAGCCACAATTCCTCCCGAGGTGACCGCAGCCATCAGTATGGACAGCACCAGGAGCCGCACTCCGACGACGTCGCTGTAAACCGAAATCGCACTCAGACCGTGCGTCACCAGCGCCACGAAGTTCATCGACGATCGCCCGCACAGCCGCTTGCCCCGCTGCGTCGGAATCATGCAGTACGGTTGCCGCGAACGGAAAACCGCCGCCGCGTAGTGATTCCACATCTCGGCGACCACCACCAGGCTCGACAGCCGCCGGCGGGGTATCACACTGTAATTGCCCACCCGCACCCCCTTGCCCGTGAGCAGGTAATGCAGGACCTTGTAACACATATAAAAAATGCGAAATGCAATCGATTCCGACCTTCGAGATCGCTCCGCAAACACGATCTTACGATTGGCTTCGTCTCTGAGTCGCCCGAGCAGTCGGGGCACATCGGCCGGGTCGTCCTCGCCGTCGCCGTCCATCACGACGACCGCGCTCGCACTCGAGCAGTCCTCGACGTATGCCAGGCCGATGGCGATCGCCCGCTGATGACCCAGGTTGCGTCGTAATCGCAGCACGTCAATCCGCCGGATCGCGTCGAAGGCGTTCGAGTCTTGGGCACCCTCGCCCTCTATCAGCGAGCCATCGTCCACGACCAGCACGTCGGCTGTCACCCCGCTGCGCGCCAGCTCGCGATCCAGCGTCGGCAAGAGCCGCTCGAGTGACTCCCAGTCATTGAAAACGGGAATCAAGACGACGATTTCCTCCGAGTGCGGCTGCGCAAGACGTTCGTTCCTCGGCTTCGATTCGCGCACATCGTGCCGTCCCCCGCCGCCCGGCCGCCCCGAAATCGGCGCGGCCAGCGCATGGTCTCTTCCCGAGTCGATTCGCTCTCTTCGCCGAGCATCCATGTCCGGCCGCCTTTCCCGCTTGTTTCTCACCCGCCAAGGAACCTCGGGCATGCCACACGAAGGGTCAACGATGGGGTGTTGGCTGCGCGTCTTCCCTGAGCCCGACCCGGTCCAGGGGCGCCCGGCTCACGTCCGTCATCAAGCGGTTCGCCTTTCGCCAGATCCGGTAGCAGTCGGGGTCGATCGATCTCACTTCCATCGGCTGAAAACCCAGGCTCTCTAACAGAGCGTCGTCGACGTTTTCTCCCCAGTATTCCCGCACGTCGACAACGAACTCCGCCCTCCGCATCTCTGCGAGAACCGGCTCGGGCGTCTCGATCGGCCATTTCCCGTGGTCGGACCGCGCGTCCTTCTCCGAGAACAAGCTCAGACCGACGTAGCCGTTCCCATAGAATGGTATCGTGGGATCCTCGGGGCAGACGACAAGGCCCGGCAATCCCCCGGCAACCGCCAGCGTCTCCCGGTAGTCCTTATCCCACCGCGATCGAGGCACAACCAGCCCATTTCCCCACGTCAAATGCGGATACGTTGTCATGAGCAAGAGCACCGCAACGAAAGTTCCCAGCCCCAGCCGGCCGGCCCGCGTTTGAGCGCGCCCCTCCAGCCGCGCCACGATCTGGGTCACTCGCAGCGCGCAGAATGCCATCATCGCCAGAAGCGCAGGGAGCAGGCTGTTGGGCCAGCCCCCAACCTTGGCGTGCGAGATCGCGCTAAACGGAATGGTGATCGCCAGCGTCGCCAGCACCCAGCGCACCCGCCGGTCCTCGCTCCGCCGCCCTTCGCCGAAAATCACCAGCTCCGCGATCAGAACCAGAAACAGCGGTGAATCGAGCAAGAGCTCCCACAAGTACTTGACGGCCCGTGCCCAGTTGATGGAATAGGCCCCGGGCACCGCAATCATGTAATGGTGAATCGCCTTGTTGTAAAAGCCCAGGCCGCCAATCACGCCCCCCATCACAACCAGAGGAATCCCCGCAAGCACAACGTCCCTTCGCGCCGGCGAACGCCCGCGCAGGAGGAGCGCGACCAGCGGCACGGCCGCAAAGATCGAGACCGTCTGCTTGAAAAAGAAACCAAGCACCAGGCACACCGTTCCCAGCACGACCACACTCAATCGCCTTCGCTCGACTCCCCAACCGAACAGGATCAGTGCCCCCGCGCCCAGGCAGAGAGCCGGCATGTCCGGCCGGTTCTCGGCGAAATAGTGCCCCGAACGATGGTCGACTCCCAGAAGCGCAGCCCAGGCGATGACAATCGCCCAGATCGAGCGCTCCCCCGCGAAACAGACCGCAAGCATCGTCACCAGGCAGAGCGACGACGCGAGCGACAGCAACCGCCCGCTCAAGTTATTCGGCCCCGTCCAGCGAAAGATCTCTCCCTGCACCCAGGGCACAAGCGCCCCGTACATGTGCGTCGCATGCCCCTCGGGGGGAAGCTCGTAGACCGGCATCCCCTTGAGGCTTCGCCATGCCTCGACCACCTCGAGCGATTCCCACGGATTCCGGGCGCGATCGCACTTGTCAACCGATATATATTGATCGATCCAATGGCGCAGATCACGCAGGCCGCGACGAGCAGCGGCAATCGGCCAGCACTGAGGAAGCGCTTGTAGTTCATCTCATCCGTGAGTGGCAGATTTCGAAGAAACATCATCGGAGGCCATTTCTATAATCGAAATGCCGTGATCGGACAATGCCGGTTTCCGCGCAAGCCCTTCCGGTGGCTAAACCCACCCATGGCGCTTGCGCAGCCACCATTCAAGCGTGAGAATGGCGGCGAAAATCACCATGAAAGGCCAGTTGTCCCAGACCTCGTATTGAGAGTCCGTCACGTACTCGGTGTACGCCGATCGATCGATTCCTTTCAGGTGCAAGGCCAGCTTTTCCGGCGTGACCAGCTCGCCGCCGGTGAGCTCGGCCATCTCTTTTGCCAGCTTCAGGTCGGCTGACGGGTTCTCGAGCTCTCGGTCGTCTCGATAAACCAGGAATCGGGCCGAATCACGGCCGATTTCCTTGCCGCCGCGCCGCGCGATCACCGTCGCCGTGTAATTCGCGGGCACGCCCAGTCGCTCGGTCGCATATCGCGTCGCCCGCGCCTGCTCGCCCTGAGGATAAAGGTCGACCGGCTCGGTCACCGCATCTGGCCCGTCACGCTGGATCTTGCACTCATACTCAGCGTCAAGAATCGATGCACCCTTCGCATCGCGGGCCGTCGCGGCCAGCTCCAGCTTCTCACCCACCCCGATCCGCCGTCGGTCCAGCGTCAGCTTCACCTGGTTCTCGCTGTCGTCCTCTTTATGCGATAGCCAGAAAATCGACTGCCGCCAGAACTTCCGATGCGCCAGCCGCCCTTCCTCCGTCTGCCGCGCCCAGATCCAGGTCTCGCCGCCAAAGACGATCACTCTTCCCTGCCCCACATCCATGCTCATCATCACCGGCTCGGCATCAGGCGCCGGAGATGTCGCCAGAATCGCCGCGCCCCGCTTCGGCTCGCCGAACCGGTTCGTGCCGCGCATCGGCGGCATCGAATCCCAGATTTTCGTCGTCTCAGCCTTGTTCGCACCGACGTTCAGCAGGAAGCTATCCAGCCCCACTTGCGTCGGTATCAGCTTGAGACCTTCCTCGATTTCGCCGTCACCCGGGTGGATCGCGCACGGCAGAATCTCGGCGACCGGCGTATCAGCCCAGCCGCCGGGCCCGAAGCTCGCGTGACCCCCCAGCATGATGAATCCAGCCCCTTTCTTCACCGCCTCGACCAAGAGCGCCTGCTGTTTTGGTGTCAAATAGTCGGCCGGCAGGTTGCAGAAAACATACGCGTTGTACTTGCCAGGCGCGAACACCGTGTCCTCCACCTCGCTCTTATCACCGTCCGCACGCCGCCGGATGACCATTCCATCCATCTGAATCGCCATCGACTGCATGATCGATCGCCCCAGGAAGCGGTAGTCCCACGTCGAGTTCGCTCCTTGCAGAAACAGCACGTTCAAGCCACCGCTCAATACAGAGACAAACGTGCTCATCTCGTTATTCGATTTCACCATCTCGTTCTCTTTGAGCGCCACCTTGAGCGTGAGCAGCTTCTCGCCCGGCGTCTGCGGAACGAACTTGAGCCCGGTGATCGAGGCTATTTCAGAGCCTTCCTTCACCTTCACCGTGGTCTTGGCGACAGGCAGAGCTTGGCCCTCGACGAACAGCTCGACGTCCAGATCCTGACTGGCGTATCCGTGAGCGACAATCGTCCCCCGCACCTCGACCTGGTTCTTCACGAACACCGTCGGGCTCGTGACGATGTCTTTGAGGGCGATGTCTCGCTGATTGGGCCCTGCGCTCTCGGAGCCCAGGCCCACCGCAATGATCTTGACCGCCTGGTCCGACCCCTTCAATTGACGGGCCGCTTCCATCGGGTCCGGGCCGCTGTTGGACGTGAAGTCCGAGACGATCACCATCCGCGCAATCCGCTTCGAGTTGCTCTGCTCGACCTTGTTGGCTTCCAGGATTGCCGCGCCCAGCTTCGTCTCGAGCCCCTTGGGGTCGTCGTAATCCCCTTTATCGTTGGCCTTGGGCTCGGAAAGGCCCGAGTCGAACAAGTGGATCCTCACGTTCAGGTCCGGACCCAGCGTTTTGGCTTCTTCCTGCGCCTGCTTGAGAATCTGCTTGGCCACGCTCCACCGCGATTGCCCGTTCAACTCGTCCACCAGGGTCATGCTCTTGCTCGAGTCGATCAGGTACACCAGCGAGGCGGCTTGCTTCTTCTTCTCGTTGAGCGTCACCTTGGGCCGCAGCGCCGCCAGGAGACAGAGCAGTATCGCCAGCAGCCGTAGGGACAGCGCGGAACCAGCGCCACCTGCCGGTCGAGTTCTTGAACCGCTTGGCATAGGCCCAGAGCGTCAGCGCCGTCACCATCGCAATGGCCAGGAGCAAAACCGGCCACGAACCCCCGATCGGACTGAAGCTCACACTGATGCCATGATTCATGGTGTTAGCTCGATCGATCCAGCCAGGAAAGCGCTCTCGACCGACTCGTCACGCGGCAGCCGCGGGCTTCTTGGCCTCGGGCGCTTCCTTGTAGAAAGTGTTGGCCAGAATGCTCTCCACCGTGACGATCATCAAGATCAAGAACATGAGCCAGGGAAAGACCTCGTATCCATATCGCGTGAGCTTCTCTTTCTCCTGGTGCGCTGCGGCGTCTTCCGCCAGCAGATAGCCGTCCTTGCCGAAGATCACGTCAAAATCGCTCTTCTCCACGTGGGCGAACCGGCTCTCGTCGTGGTCTGGGTCCCTCGACATGTTCACGCTGAACCCCAGCGTCGCCATGCGGTTGTCGGCCGTCATCGCCTGCACCGTCCAGACACCGAGCGCCGGCGGCGCGGGCACCTCCAGGTACTCGCCGCTGGGCGAGGGCAGTGGCTTGGGCTTCTGGTCCGGGCCGCTGATCACGAACTTCGAGAGCCGCGCCGTCGGATCAAGCCGCAGCAGCACGTTCTCCCCCACGTCGAAATTGAGCTGTTCTCCCGTGCCGCCGGAAAGGTACGGCACCGTGCGATCCATGATCGCCAGGAAAGACCAGCCATACGGGTCGGCCAGCGGAAACTCGCTCCAGGCCCTCGCCGGCCGCGCCATCGCCCCGCCCTGATTGGGCCACCGCGACAAGGGTAGCGTCCAGAGCAGCACCTTGCCCACCTTGGGCCCCTTGAACGTCCGCTCGAGTAGCGCCGGCGATCCGTCGTTGAACCGGACCAGCACGAGCCCCGCCCCCCCCGCCTCTCCGCGAATCGGCCAGTACCTGTAAACGGGCGGCCGTGCCAGCACAGTCGCCAGATCCTTGCCATACCGCTCGAACAGCGGATGCGTCAGCCTGGTCACGTTGTCCATTAAGGTCGGCGGATTGGCACTGTGCGGCTCAGCCGCAAGCTGTGCCGGCAGAAGCTGGCTCGCGGTGTTGTAGTTCCCCGGCTCGCTCAAGTGCCCCGGCGCTACCACCAGCCCTCCTCCACTCTGCACATACCGCGTCAGTGCGTTCCAGTCGGATTCCTCGAGCCGCTTCACGTTCAGCAGGAAGATCGCCGCGAAATCTTGAAGATTGCCGTTATGACGCGCCCCCAGCTCCTTGGCCGCCACCTTCTCGACCTGGATCGGTCGCATCGCGGCCGACTCGGGATTGGGATCCAGCGCCGCCGCGACGAACCCCGCTTCGTAAAGCTCGTCGTAGACCAGCAGAACCTTGAGCGGCGGCCGAACCCGGAAGCTGAAAAACCGCTCGTCATCCACCGCAAACGGGTCGGGCGCACCGCTCAACTTGATCTTCCCCTGATGCAAATTGCTCTCATCGTTTCGCGGCAGCGCGGAGAAATTCACCTCGACCACTCCCTTGGGCGGAACCTCGATCGTCTTCTCGTCCTTCTTCTTGCCGTCGACCGTGAACTCCACCACGCGAGTCGTCGGCTTCGTCCCTTCCGATCGAATCCGTCCCCGAATCTCGATCGGCTCGCCCTGGACCGCCACCGCCGAAGATGGCTCGGCCGTGTCCATTGCGACGTTGACGACCTCCTTGGATGCCACGCCCAGAATGAACGTGACGATCCGCGACCCCTTGCTCTTCTTGAGCTTCTCCACCTGGTCAAGCCCCTCCGCCGGTCGATTGGGCAGCCACGACGTGCGGCACAGATCCGTCAGCACATACACGACACGTAGCGGTCGGTCGCACTGCGCCACCGCCGCATACACCTGCCCCATCGCGGAATTCAGCGGCCGGTTGACCGCCCGGATCGAAAGCGAGTCGATGCGTTTGAGCGCCGCCGCCGGTGACGTCCCCATCGGAACAGGCGGATCGGCCGAGTCGACCACGAAGATCTGGCTTGACTCCGGCAATTTGTGCAGCAGCTCTCGCGCACGCTCCTTCGCCTCCTCCAGCCGCGTCTTGTCTCTCTCGATGTATCCCATGGAAAGCGTCGTGTCGAAAACAAGCCCCATCGCGGTTGGTTGCGATTCGGATCCCAGAGGAACGTCGGAGTGGACCGACGGCCTTCCCAGCGCCAGCGCCATGATCGCGATCAGCGCCATCCGCGCCAGCAGCAACAGCCAGTTCTTGATGCGCATTCGCTTCTTGGATTGCTTCTGACGCTCGCGGATCAGCCGCAGCGCCGGAAAGATCACGTGCTTCGGAGTCTGCCGCATGAACAGGTGGAGAATGACCGGCAAGGCCGCAAGCGCAGCGCCCCCGGCGGCCAGCCCCACATGCAGCATCGACAGTTCCATGGCGAATGTCACTCCACTCCGTCAAGCCCGGCCCTGCCGCGTCAGCAGATAGCTCATCAGTGCCTTGTCGAACGGCATCCCCGTGTGCAGCGGAACGTAGTCGATTCGCGTCCGAACACAGTCTTGCTTGTACGTCGCCCGAAACTTGGCAACCTCGTCGAGATAATCAGCTTTGATCGCATCGGCGTCGACCTCGAGTATCTCGTTGGTCTCGTTGTCTTCCAGACGCAGCATCCCCTGAAAAGGAAACTCCGCCTCGGCCTCGTCCAGGATATGAAAGATGATCAGGTCGTGCCCCCGGAATCTCAACCGGTGAATCGCCCGCAAGATTGATTCTTGGTCTGCCAGAAGATCGCTGAAGAGCATCACCAGCCCGCGATGCCGGATCATGCTGGCGACCTGGTTCAAACTCGCCTCGAAGTTCGTCGTTCCGGCCGGCTTCAGCTTGGCGAGCATGGACAGGATGTTGCCAAGCTGCGACCGCTTGCTCGCCGGCGCGAGGCTCTGCCGCACTTTCTGGTCGAACGCCACCAGGCCGACCGGGTCTTGCTGCCGGATCATCAAGTAGCAAAGGGCCGCCGCCAGGCTGATCCCGTATTCGAATTTCGTCAGCTCCTGCCGGTAAGTGTACCCCATCGAGGCTGAGAGATCCATCACGAGGTAACCCGTCAGATTCGTCTCGGCCTGGAATTTCTTGATGTAAAACCGGTCGGTCTTGGCGTACACGTTCCAGTCGATGTCCCCGATATTGTCGCCGGCCGTGTACTTGCGGTGCTCGGAAAACTCCACCGAAAAACCCTGGAACGGACTGGCGTGCAGCCCCGAGATGAACCCCTCGACAATGAACCGCGCACGCAGGTCCAGCCGCGCAACCTGGCGAATCACCTCGGGCTTCAAATACTTTTCCGCAGGCCCCGCCAAGCTAAGCCCTCCGATCAAGCTTCATATTTGGGTGTCTCGGGCTCCCGGATTTCCGTGATCAGCTTGTGGACCAGCGATTCGGTCGACTGCCCTTCCGCCTGAGCCTGGAAGTTGGTGCTGATGCGGTGCCTTAGCACGGGAACGGCCACCTTCCTGATGTCGTCCAGCGAGACGCTGAACCGGCCGTCCATCGCCGCCATGGCCTTGCCCGCCAGGATCAAGTTCTGCCCGGCGCAGGCCCGGCGCCGTAATCAACCAGATCCTTGATGAACTGCGGCGCCTTCTCGTCCCCCGGCCGCGTCGCCCGCACCAGCCGTGCGACATAGTCGACCGTGTACTGCGATACGGGCACCGACATCACCAGCTTCTGAAGATTGACAATAGCCTTGCCCGACAGCACCTTCTTGAGATCCGGCTGCTCGCCGCGCGTCGTCGACGTGAGGATCTTCTTTTCCTCCTCGAGCGTCGGATACCCCACTCGCACGTCGAACATGAACCGGTCGAGCTGGGCCTCGGGCAGCGGATACGTTCCCTCCTGCTCGATCGGGTTCTGGGTGGCGATCACGAAAAACGGGTCGGGAAGATGCATCGTCTCCTGCCCGACGGTCACTTCCCGTTCCTGCATCGCCTGCAAGAGTGCCGCCTGGGTCTTGGGAGGCGTCCGGTTGATCTCGTCCGCGAGGATGATGTTGGAAAACAACGGCCCCGCCACGAATCGAAACGCCCGGCGCCCCGCTTCCGGCTCTTCGAGCACGTTCGTCCCGGTGATGTCCGAAGGCATCAGATCCGGCGTGAATTGAATCCGTTTGAAGCCGACGTCGAGGATCCTCGCGATCGAGCTGACCATCAGGGTCTTGGCCAGCCCCGGTACACCTACCAGGAGCACGTGCCCCCGCGTGAAAATCGCGGCCAGAATCAGCTCGATAACCTCACGCTGCCCGATGATCACCTTGTTGAGCTCGTTGACCATCACATCGCGCGAATGCCGGAATTCGTCAAGAAGCTGCGTGATCCGATCACCCGGAGTGGACATGCGTAGAGTCGACCTCAGTGTTAGGGCGTGTTTGAGATGAGATTACTTTCGTGCCCTGGAAGGGCCCAACAAATCAACCCGGCGCAACGCCTCGGCGGCGGATTCCATTCTAGGGTCTGGACGACGCACGATTCAAGCACGACGACATTCGGCGCTCTCAGGCGACGGCGCACTGAATTCCGGACGGTGTCATCGTGCCACCTGACCCCAGGCGATGCCCTTCTCGCCCTCCGCCCTGATGTCTGCCGGAGTTCGTTTTGTACATTTGACGCTGTCCCTTTATCTACAAGCATTAAGGTAACAGATTCTATCTGCCGGCACCGATCGGTCTCACACTCAAGAACCCCCGCGCTAGACATAGTGAACAACAACGGGGTTGACTTGTGCCACTTTCCCGCGCACATTTGCCACTTTTTTCTGGCATCGCCCGACGACGCACCGACCATTTCTGAGCCTCTTGCGCCGATTCGACATACGACGCGAAGATTGTGCCACCGATTTCGGCCGCGCCCTGCAAAAAGTGGCAAAAAGTGGCAGGTTTTGGGCCGTGTTTTCAGCATCCGTACACTGGTGTAAATTGGCCGCTTCCGGAACCCGATTCCGATACGCCGCGGCTTCCCCCTTTTGGTGCGAAGTGGGCGAGGCGCATCCGGCGGCACGCTCGAGATGAACCCGAGGCGCAAAATAAGCGCAAGGAGACATCAAGATCCGAACGTTGTGGTCAGGCATGTTGTGTAGGTCAGGCTTTCATTCAGCTTGACGCGAATTCGCTCCTCGAGTTTGTGGTTGCTGCCTCTGATCTTGTTCGCGCGCCCGCACCCGCCGGCGCACCCGTTCCTCCTACCAAGATGATCTGCACAATCCACAATTCAGTTGCCAAAAGAAAAAAGAATTCCTCCTTTCCGAGTGAGGTTCCTCCGCGCCTCCGTCCTGATTCCCATCCTCCGTCCTCCGCCCTGATTCTCGTTTTGTACATTCGTCGCGCATCCTTACGCCACAAGCGCTACGGGAACGCACTCGCTCGTTCTAAGCGGCGAGCCACGGCCGGAATCCGAAGCCAAAAACCTCCCCCGAAAGCACCTGGCTTTGGTCCCCAACCGCCACGGCGCGGCCCCGCGACCTGGCCCACACCCCAGCTCCGCATCGGCCGCTCGCCGCAAGTGCACACATGCAACCCGTTTCGGTCGATCCATCAGATTCGTCCCCCCCGGCGCGAAATGATACCAAAGTGCCGCCAATCCAGTGAAAATCCCCGCCTTCCTCCCAATTCGGAGTCCAGGGAGAGAACCCCGCGCTCGACTGACGACAGTAGAAACCCGTGAAGCCGCCGGCGCCACTGCACGCAACAGCAAAGCGCACCAGGCTTTCGGTGTTGGCTTGAGCTGCTTTACCCATCGCACTTTATTGCACCCCGTGGGCGAATTTCGCGGCCTGGTTCGATGAATCGGCCGTTCGGGTAACAGGTTGCGCACTCGCCTGGGTGACCACACACCCCGAACCGTAAGTTTTGAAGTTGAAATGTTTTAGTCCTCGCCCCGAATGGGGCAGTCACAAAATAGCCCAGGGCAACGCCCTGGGTTCCCTATGCAACGCCCTGGGTTTCCAAGGCAACGCCCTGGGTTGCCGAGGGGAACTACGCCGATCGCGCCTGCATTGCGCGCCTGATCTCCCCTCATGTAATAATATGCGCCGACTTTGTCGAATCGGCAAGAAAATTCCCAAAGAAAAGTGCAATCACTCAATCGGCACGGCTGCGCCGTCAGGAGTTCCGGCTTTGCGCGATTTCTTTGTTAGTTTTGAAACTGGTCAAAAACAAAGCGACATTTGTGATCAATTTGTGATCAATGTGTGATCATTTGGGGAGCACTACGGCGTGACGGTGATAGCCAGTCCACACTTGAGTGGAAGACTTGGTTGTTGACCGCCACTGGTTGTACTGTAGACTGAACCTGACGTGGGAACCGCGCTGCTCTACATACCTGATACCTGAACGGCACAAGGAGAGGATTACGGCCATGAGTCATGACTCGCAGGACCTTTCTCGCCGGGACATGATGCGGCTCGGGGCGACGGGTGTGGCCGCGGCGAGCGTCGCCGGCCTGCCGGTGATGGCGGCTGAGAAAGCCGCCGCTGACAAACTGCCCACGCGGCGATACGGCCGCACTGGTCTTGAGATCGGCTGGCTCGTGGGTGCGTCCGACTGGCCCAAGGAGCTGGTTCCCAGGGCAGTGAACGCCGGCGTCAATTACTGGCACAAGGCCCAGCGGTGGACCGCCGATACTATTCCGCCAGCCCTCAAGAGTCAGCCGAGGGAATCGTATTATCTCGAGTGTGTCGTCGACCGGGTCAACGGTGACCATAACCGCGGCCAGATTGATGAAGAGCAGCACTACCAGTTCGTCAAGAAATGCCTGAAAGCATCGGGCGTCGGATACTACGACGTCTTCAAATTCCATTTCGGCTATCATTCGGTGGAAGAAGCCAAGCAGAATCCGGGCATGGTCCGGGCGTTCGAGCGGCTCAAGAAGGAGGGGCTGGTCAAGCATCTGGCGATTTCACAGCATCACTACAACTCGATCCGTGGTGACATGGCCTGGGAAATCCTGGGCTTCCTGGCTGACAATCGGCCCTACGAGGCGACCCAGTTCTTCTACACCTACGGCGACCGCAAGGAAATCCAGGAATGGATCGAGGTGGCGAAGAAGAAAGACGTCGGGACGATCGCGATGAAGACGATGGGTGGTGTGGGACGTGCGGCCACCGATGAGAGGATGAAAAAGCTTCTGGCGGATCCGAAATACCAGGGCAGCACGCCTGCCGCAGCGATGGTCAAGTGGTTGAAGTCAAACGAGAACCTCACCGCGGCGGTGATCGCGACCAAGAATTTTGATCAATTCCGAGAGAATGCGGGTGCGGCCACGAGCTTCGCCATGGGCGAGAACGACCGCGCGGCCCTGACCCTGTTGTCCGGCTACAACAAGGGACTGACGTGCATCTTGTGCGCTCAGTGTGTCTCGAGTTGCCCCGAACACATCGGGATTGCGGACATCTTCCGATACGAGCGGTATGCCCGTGATTATCACGACCTCGACCGGGCGCGAAAGGAATACGCCGCCGCGACGCGCAACGGCACGTCCTGCGTCGGCTGCGGCGACTGCCTGCCGACCTGCGTGCAGGAAATCGACATCGCCGCCAAATTGAAGGACGTCCACCGGCTACTGGGCTGATGCATCGTCGTCGCGAATTGCCCTGATCGATCTTGTTGCAGCGTGTGGGACGCAAACCGGGACACCGATTATCGGCCGTACCGGTCGTTGCCGTTGGTGTGCGGGCCGGTTTCGCTTCACCATCCGCGGCAAGCGCGCCGTCACCGCGGGGGAGGCGGCCGCCGGCGCCGCCGGTCGATCTGGGAACTCTTTGACGCTACAGAAACCTTGTCGCCCCGGCGGGATCCTCGGCCGCCTCGGAGCGTGTCTGCTGCACGCTTCGCGCGGCAACATGCCCGGATCTCCGAATCGAGCCAACCCCCACCCAAATGCGCTCGATGACCAAGTCCCCAGGCCACATGGCCCGCAGTGAATTCCGCGCGAAGTAGGTCAGGCTTTAGCCTGACGATTCTTTTTGCGCCCGACGACCAATCCCCCCAGGCCACATCGACCGCGGTGAATTTTGCGCCGAAGTAGGTCAGGCTTTAGCCTGACGATTCTTCTTCATACGACCCCCCCCACGCTTCGTACTGCGGCACGATCCGTAGTAGGTCAGGCTTTAGCCTGACGATTCTTCTCCCGACCGCCCCCCGCCCCACGCGTCAGAATGCGCCACGATCCCAGTTATGGAGCCGTGGACACGATACCGAACTTCGTTCGTGTCCCTCTCAGAGTCGCTTCCGCTACGACGCCTACCTCTCGCTCTTCGAGTTCCCGGACATCGACCCGATCGCGCTGATCGAGGATACTTCGCCGACTGAACCGGCCAGCGACTAGTTCGGCGGCCGGCAATGATTCGAGCTTGGCAATCGAAGCTCGGCCCCACAACCTTGACGCGAGCCGCTGATCGCAGCCAAATAACGAGCTGCGTCCCCGTTTCATTCCCCGGTGCAGGTGATGACGCGCGAACAAAGATCCTGCAACGGTCTAACCTTTCGACGCAATCGAACCAGCGCGAGTCTCGAACCGCGTGATCTCTTCCTTGAATTGATTGATCCGTTTCTTGAGCGAGCGCAAAGTGAGTTCCCGAACATGCTCGCTGGCAGCGGCCCCTTGCCTCGTTTCGAGGTAAAGTTGCTCCAGTTCTTGCAGTTTCAGCCGCGTGTTCTCAAGTTGACGCGGACTGTCGACAGTCATGACACGACCTCCACCATTCCCTTCGGCACCATGTTTCGGTCGGTGGCAAAAGTCCGCTCGGTGAACTGTTGGAAGGCTCGTGGATCGACCAGTTCCATATTGATAAACGGCAATCCGGCGAGCAGTTCCGCTTCCGCCGCGGTATCGTGCGGAAAATCCGGTCCGATCAGCAAGACACAGTCCACGTCATTCGGTTCTAACTTGTCAGTCACAAAACTGCCGTTTACCACGATTCGCCGCACGCCGCTGCGCACGCGCCAGGTCAACCAGCCAGCGCAGCGATTCCATTTGCACCTGCCGAAGTTCGGATTCCCGCCCAAACCGGGCCGCGATCTCGTCCAGCGTGGCCGGATGAACCCCCGGCGGCAAATAGCCATCATCGTTGCAATCTGGGATCATGCGGCTTCGTGTGCCTGCCTTCTAACGAGGATACCGCTGGCACGGATGCGACACAACCAGAATACTGGTACGACTTGACCACAGGCTGCGTCCCCGTCTGATTACCTAAGCGTACTTAGCGGCACCCTGAAACGCTTCAGCTCCGTGGCGAAAGCTCGGATGCACCGCATGACGATCTTCACGGCCGCGCATCCTTGGACGCGCGGCGCTGAGCGCATAGAACAAATAGCTGCGTCCGTGTTTCATTCCCCCGACGCCGACTGAACCAGCCAGCGACTAGCGCGGCGGCCGGCGATTATTCGAGCTTGCAAATCGAAGCGACGCCGCTATCGCAGGTATCACGAAGCGACGAAGCCCAATCGGAGGAGCGCCTGGTTCGGGACCGTGTGGTCTTACACACTCCGCTCTTGCCGCGGCCATTGGGCAACTGACATTCCCGCCCGTGACGGTCGGGGATATGATGCCGCTGGAGGTGCCCTATGCTCTCTCACGAAGCCTTGGCCCTATTTCGGCAGCACATCGAGCGTCACGGGGATATTGAGGTGGATGATTCCAACCGCGAAACGTACCGCGAGCTGGCCCGCGCCGGGCTGATGGTCGTCGGCAATAGCTTCGCCAAAGGCGAAGCGAGCGTGTACCACGTGACCAAGACCGGCTTCGAGCGGAAGGCCGAGCTGCTGGCCGCTACCGCGCCCTCGCCCGGTTCAGCCGCCGCGCGTCGTCGCTGATTGGCAGTTCAGTCTTCGCGGCGTTCTTGATCGCCTCGGCGTGCTTACCGCCCGCGCGGAGCTCCTCGTACTCACGCGCGCTGATCACGTCGACGAGGCCGAATCCCCGCTCCCGTTCCCCTGTCGGGCGAAACTTCGGAGGTGGTAAAATCAAGCTGCGCCCCGGTTTCATTCCCCTTGCAAACTCGAGTATTCGTGGTGCGCGATGAAGACGCTCGATGAACTTTTGGACGAAGCTGCACAACTGGACAAGGACGCTTTGGTGTCGCTCCTCGAAGGAGTCAGGAGGCTGCTACGAAACGCCAGGGCATTTGATCTCACGCCGAGGGGGAAAAGGTACCGTCTGATACCACTTGATGAGATGGAATTCTGCGACCTGCGCAAGAACAGCATCGCCATAAAGGAATGTTGGGTACCCTGGTTGTCGAGACGCGATTCCAGGGAATGCCTGAACTTGGCCCAGGCTTACGTTGTTCTTCGCGAGCGGTATGGAAACGAGATGACTTAGGAGTGCACCCGTCATGCCCGAATCCCTGCCGTTGACTCATGACACGATCAAGATGTCCCATCCGCCCGAAGGTGAGCCGATCGAGGCGCGGCTGGTAACCGAAGACACGGCCGTCCTTAACGACGAATTGATGATCGAGAACGCCCCGGATCGCCCCGCCGGAACAATCCGCGTTAGGTTGGCGTATGCTGGGCCGAGTACGCCCCTCCCGGCGGATGACCCCTGGGCTGTTTGAAGAGGCGAGCATGGATCCCGCTGGATACCCTTGGTACCAAGTGGTCCAGGGCGAAGAACTCGCGCAGGATGATCTGTTCGACCGGTGCCCTGTCGCTCGCTACTTCATGCGCGTTGGGCTTCCCCAAGACATCCCCGCCTTCCGTTGACGAGTGCAGAGGAAGTACTCGCAGCCGCACCCGGCGTTTGACAGGCTTCCGTTTCAGGCGCGCCCTTCGTCTCATCCATCGCTCGATCCCAGACAACGACCGATCGCTTTCATCATCGTCAAGCCGAGCCACTGTTTCCTCCAGAGCGCGGTTAAAGAAGTGCGGCGTAACGATCGACGACTTGCAAGCCCGACCCAACCTACTCGGCTAGCGCGTCGAGGAAGACGCCGGGATCGATCCGGAAGTAGCGGGCCAGAATGCCGATGTGCCGGGTATTGAGCCGGCGTCTGCCCAGGAGAACCTCCGACAGCGTCGACTCGGGCAGCCCCGCCTTCGGATAACTGACGATCGCAATCAGCCGATATTTGTTTCCGCCGACGTTGAAGACGACGTACTCCTCAAGCTTATCGGCGCTACCGTAGGTCACTTTCAGGTCGGCCCAATCCCGCCAATCGGCCCGTTTGACGACGGCTTCCCACTGGCGAAGCGGCGACTTTGCGTCCCGATGTGTCCTCCGGTGAGGTCGCAAGTTCAAATTCTGTCGCCGCAATTTAAAGCATTGGCTGGTGAGAACTTTCGACGAGATGATCGCACTGTCCAGGCTCGTGAGGTGGCACTTCCGCCGGGATCTCGTTTCAATCCCGCTCGGCCCGTTTGAGCAAGTCGGTCACGCCGCCCCAGAACGTGCGCCATTCCGCGCGCTCGGCTTCGGGCAAAGTAGCCAGCGCGTCGGCGTCGCGAATGCCGGCCAGGTCGCCCTCGGCCAGCCAGCCCCGCAGCCGCCCGGCAACGTGTTCCCGCTCGAATGGGCCAATCGCGAGAATCGTCCTGCACGCGTTGAGCTCGGCAGTGAGCCAGTCGCTGGCACGACGACGCAACCGTGCTCTTGCCTCCGGGTCGGAGGGGGCGTCCTTGCCTCGGCCGGCACCGGCCAGCGCGGCCGCGTGGGCGGCCATTTCACGGTAGAGCGGCTTGCGCGACTCGGCCATCCTGGGATCGGCTGCAAAAGCCGCGGTCCAGAGCTCGGCCGCCGCGCCGTGCCGGCCGGCCTCGAAACAGAACTGCGCCAGCTCCTGTTGGTCGTCGGCGGCCTCGGGGCATGGCCGGCAGTCGGCCAATGGCCTCCTCCAGCCGCCGGGCCTGGGCCTTCCAGTCCGCGACGGTCCGTTCGAGCTTCTGAGCGACCCCCGCGTCGCCAGGCGCGAGCCGCTTTGCGCGACGAAACGCTTTTTCGGCCCGCTCGTACTCTCGTCGTTCCTGAAGCGCCACCCCCAAGAGCGAGTAACCGCGAGCCAGTTCCGCGAAAAACCTGACCTGCTTTGGTGATGCCTGATCATCCCCTTTGCCTTCCCCCAGACCGGAGCCGGTGCCGATCAATTGCTCGGATTCGCGCAAGAGCAGTCTGAAATGCAGGATGTCGTGCCAGTTGTTTGGCAGCGCAATTTCTTCGACGGCCGGCAGGTGTGTTTCGAGGCGCACTCGCGCCAGTTCGAGCCACAGCCGGGCCTCATCGGGTCGGCCCTCGCGGTAGACGGTCATGGCGATCACGAGCTCGGCGATCATCCCAGGGCCGTACCACGATCCATCAGGGGTCGCCAGGGCCCACTTGACCGCGTCGTCCCGGTCGCCCGCTCGGTAGGCCACAAGTGCTCGGCTCGCGCAGTGCCAGGCTTCCTTCCACTTCTCGGCGTTCGCCGCCGCCGACCGCTCGGCAAGATGGACCGCCCGGGCGCGGATGTCGCTGGGAGGGGAGCCGAGCAAACAGACTTTTGACACGCGCTCGGCGATCACCGGATCGGTCGTCGATTCGAACCGCTCGAGTAGCGCTCGGCAGCGGCGCCCGTAAGACTCGTGGTCGCGCAGCCAGAGGTCAACCGTGAGCGCGTGAAACCAGAGAAAGTGATCCGCCGGGTTCATTTCGATGGCGCGGTTGAAATCATCCCGGGCCTCGCGCCAGCGGCGCAGCCGGGCCATCATGGCTCCTCGGTTGCTCCAGATCCAGGCTGTGTCGCCGTGAGCACGCACGGCGATGGTGATTTGATCAAGCGCGTCCTGGAACCGTCCCAGGTCCAGCAAGAGCCAGGCGACCTCGTTTTTCGGTCCGGCATTCTCCGGCGCAAGCCGGGCCGCCTCGCGGTATGCGACCAGGGCCTGCTCGAGCATCCCGTGCGATTTCAAAAACCCGCCGAGCATTTCGTAGGCCCTGGCGCCTTCGATCGGGATCTGGCCGTCGGCGCTTTTGGTCAAAAGCCGTCTCGCCTCGCGAAATTCGCTGGCGGCTTCCTCCTTTTGGCCCTGCCGCTCGAGGGCGACTGCCAGTCGAGCGCGTGCTTCGGGATCGTCAGGAACCTTCGCCACGATCACCCGGAAGTGATGAACCGTCTCGTCCGGGCGCCCCAATTGTTTCAAGAGCGTCTCGAGGCGGCCGATGGCCCAGCCGGCCAGGTTTGCCCCCAGCTCGTCCAGGATCGCAGTCGCACGATATTCGACGATCGCACCTTCAAGATCGCCCCGCTTCTCCAGCAGCGAAGCCAGCCAGAAATGCGTGTTTATATCGTGCGGATTACAACCAATCGCCGCGCGGTACTCGATGATCGCCTGGTCAGTCTGGCCCGAATCTCGCAGCGCCAGCGCCAGGGAATAATGCGCTCGTTCGTTGCCCGGCTCGCGCTCGGCCACCGCGCGGCAGAGAGCGATGGCTGACTCGCGATCGCCTGCTTCCCGGAGTTTATCGGCCAGGTCCAGATGGGCCGGCAGGTTCGCCGGACTGAGCCGGACCATCTCGCGGTACTCCGCGACGGCCAGGTCCGGTTTTCCGGTCTCCTTCAAGAGCTCGGCAAGGCGCTGGCGCACCGGCACGTTGCCGGGCTCGCGCCGGATCGCCTCTCCCAGGCGCGAGAGCGCGACGTCGTATTCGGCCTTCGCCTGGTCGGGAAATCCCGCCGCGCCCAGGGACTTCGCCAGCTCGTAGTAGACCGATGGATCGTTTGGCTTCAGGCGTTTCGATTGCTCGAGGGCGCGGCGGCCGATTGCCAGCGTTTCATCAGGCCGATTCAGCGATCTTAACTTGTTCCGGAGTGCCCAGAGCGCGCCGGAGATGTGGCCGTTCTCGGCATCCACCCGGGCCGCCTCACGATACTCGAACATCGCGGCTTCCATGTCGTTGCTCGCATCGAGTGCCTCGGCGAAAAGCCGGTGTGTCCCGGCATCTTTAGGGTTGAGTTGCAGCGATTTGCGAAAATGGGGCAATGAATCTTCGGTCTCGCCAGACTCTCTGAGGACCTCCGCTAGCAACCTGAATGCCCACGCGTCATCAGGCCTGAGCCGAACCCACTCGCGGTATTGCGCGACGGCTTCGTCTACCCTCGTCCGACCGTCTGGCCGCTTCTGCGAGCGGAGCATATTGCCGAATTTCTCGCGAATTTTGGCGTCGTCGGGTTCAATTCGCAAAGCCTGTAGATACTCGCGCTCTGCCTCATCGTATTCTCCTGACCCCGAGAGGGCGTCGGCGAGGCGACGGTGGCTTACGGCGCCGCCCGGATTCAATTTGGTCGCCTTGGCGAGTTCCGTAATCGCGAGTTCTCGTCGTCCCAGCCTTTCCCAGGACTCACCCACGTCGATGTGCGCGTCGAAGGAATCAGGTGCTCGTCGAGCTGCTTCTTCTACCTGCGCAAGTGCGAGCTCTCGCTTGCCTTGCGTGTCCAACGCGAAGGCCAGGCCAAGGCGGGCTGGCAATCGGTTCGGATCACGCTTCAACACTTCCTCGAAGATCGCCGCGGTTTCATCGGGAAGGCCATGGCTTTTCAAAAAAACGGCGAAATTCCTGATGATTTCATAGTCGCTGGCTTCTTGCTGAGCCTCGATTCTGGCACCTTCACGATACACGGCCAGCGCCCCATCGATGTCGCCGCGAGCTTCAAGAATCTCGCCAAGCTCCCAATGACGAGCAGTTACGCTGGAGGGAGCGACGCGGATCGCTTCGCGCAGCGCGCGAGCGGCGTCTTCGAGCCTGCCCTGTCTTTGCAGGTTTAATCCAAGTAAGGTCAATGCCGCACCAGTTCCGGGAAGCAGGCCAACCGCCGCCGCGGAGTGCGCGACGGCTCGGTCAATATCACCAAACGCCCCGCAACACAAGCCGAGCGAGAAATTGACCCGATAATCGTTGGGGAATCTGTGCCAAGCCCTTTCCAGCACCTCCACGGCAAGCCTGTATTGATCGAGCGTGTAAAGTTGATCGGCGAGCGCGGTCAGGTTGGCGGCCGGTTGGGTGTCGAGCTGGTTGCCGCCCGCAGCCAGCTTGGTCAGTTCGGCCCGCTGTTCTCGTAGAGTTTGATTCAAAAGCGATCGCAGCCGATCTCGCCAAGGATCCGGGTCGATGGCGCTTGCCAGCGCTGCAATCCGGCTTGAGCGTGCGCGATCCTTGGTGCTGTCACGGGATCGGGAGAGGAGCCGCGCCCACACCGTCATGCTGGCGGCAACCTCCCGAGCAATCGCTCGTCCGGCGAAGGTCTGCCTGAAGCGATCCTCAGACACAACGGTAGGATCGAGGTCGAGCGAGCGGAACGCGGCCGCGTAGCTTGCCTCCGCGGCGCGGCGATCGTCAACGAAACCATAGGGTATCGTTTCATCGATTTGAGTGAGCAGTGCGCCCAGGCGGTCGTAGAGGGTGAGCCGTTCCGAGAGCGCATTCAGTCGGCCCTTGCCTGTGCCTCGACGGCGGTTAACTCCGCGGCCCGCAACCGTTGCTGCACATCAGCCAGATATGCAGTAAAAGCTTCGGAAACATGTCCGGCGTCGCGCGGCCGGTCCCCTTGCTCAGGTGCCAGGCAGCGAACACAGAGGGCCTTCAGCTCGGCGTCCGCGTCGCACGCGTCAAGTCGCGCGAGAGTTTCGGAAAAGTCGCCCCGCGCTGTTCTCCGCAGGCGTTCGGCCGACGTCGAACCCACCACGGCGGGCTCACCCGTCAAGATTTCGCAGAGAATCGACCCCAGCGAGAAGACGTCTGATCGTTCGTCGAGACTCTCGATCTCCCCGCGAGCCTGCTCCGGGGCCATGTACGACGGCGTCCCCAGAACGGACCCGGCCTGAGAAAGGTCGCTGTCGGAGAGACTTCTCGCCGTGGCAATGACCGTTTCGATGTCACGCTTCTTGGTGGCTCGGGCGTCATCGACCACGCCGCCCCGAGACAAGAGCTTTGCCAGGCCCCAGTCCATGAGCAACACTTCGCCGAAATTGCCGACCATCACGTTCGACGGCTTCAGGTCGCGATGAATCACCCCACGCGAATGGGCGTAGGCAACGGTTTGCGTGATGTGCTCGAAGATTCCCAGCAGCCTCGCGCGGTCGGCTGACAGAGATTCTCGCTCCGAGAGCAGTGCCGAGAGCGTATGCCCCTTGACCAGCTTCATCGAAAAGAACGGCCGGTCGTCGGAGAACTGACCCATCTCATAAACAGGGATCACCCCCGGATGCTGAAGCTGACCCGCGATCTGTGCTTCCTCGACGAACCGGCTGACCATCTCGGGCTGGCCGCGGAGATCATCGCGCAAGACCTTGATGGCCAGGTCTCGTCCCAGGTCCGGGTCGCGCCCTTTGAGCACGCTCCCCATCCCGCCGCGCGCGATCTCGCCGAAGATATGCAACCGCCGGGCGGTCGCCTTCGATTCGGATGGCTCGCTGCCGGTTGGCTTCACGATCGGTGAAGGGAACTCGATGGACGACGGGTCGCGCAGCAAGACACGAGGGACGGGCCCGACCGTCGCCTCGATCGAATCGATCACTCCGCCGTGACCGGTGACGATTTGGGGTGCATCGGTGACGACGGAGTCAGTCAACGCGCCCTTCCCGAGCCCCACTCCCAGCGCGCACCGTGGGCACCAATCCCGCGGACCGCCCGCGGGCATCTCGTAGCCGCACTGCGTGCACCTCATCACATCTGCCATCAATGGCACCTCACGCACCGAGCACGCCGCTGCTCATCCGCTAGATGGCGCGCACTCTCTTATCTTCGTTGGTCACCGCGAATTCCGAGTCTCATCCAGTTTACGCATGCCGACCTTGGTTTTGCACGAGACACACACGGGGCTGAGCACGGCGCGGGCACCCTGCTCCGTGACGCCCAGCTCGATTGCGACCGGTCCGAAAGGCCCTCGCGCGCAGCACCTGAGAGGGTCAGCTTGAGCACGGCAGACTGGCTTGCCTCGCCCGCGCCGACCATTTCGTTCGCAAACCCGCCCGCCCGGTGTCGAACAGCATGGCGGCCCAACGTCACGAGTACTCCGTTCGGGACCGTGAGCTCGCAACTTCAAATGTCCTCCTCATCCCGTGCCAACCCACCCCGGGCCAGGAGCCGATTGATCATCGCAATGGCCCGATCCAGTTCCCCGTCGGAACGGAGCGGACGCAGAGGAAACTCCTGGGTCAGAACGAAATAGCGGTCTCGTCCGATATGGGTGTACGGCGACGTTCGATCGGGCGCAGTCCTGATCCTACTCGTACTCGTACTCGTACTCCTACTCCTACTCCTACTCCTACTCGGTCCCCTGATTCCCGCCCTCCGCCCAATCAATATGACAAGCGAACGTCGCCACCTTGAGTCCTGCTCTTTCTCCCAATCCCAACCCCAACACGCCGCCGGGACCGCCGCACACGTGCGTCCGACCAGATGGTCTTAGGCAGCCCTCCTCCTTGACCCGAGAAAACCTGAGATCCGACGATCGATCCGGGGCCGATATCTCACGCCCGTCAATAGACAACCCCGGCAGGTTGCGCCTGGCCTTCGATCTGCGCCCGAACCGGGTCCTTCACAATGTCGCGGACCCCGCGCCACAGCGCACCCAGGTTCGCCAAAATCGCGACACCCGCGGCCACCACCAGGCAGGCCACGAAATCGACGGTGCCGCGATCGGCATCGGCGATCGTGCGCAGCGTCGTAGCCGGATTCACCAGATCGAAGAGCTGTGGCGTGGGCACGGGCTCGTGGTACAGGAAGTGGATCACTTCGGCCGCAACGATCAAGAGCAGGTTCGCCAGTACCAGAATCGCCAGCACCTGCAACGAATTGATCCCTTGCACCACGCGCCGCAGCAGTCGCGCCGTTAGCGTGCCCGCTCCGAGATAAATCACCGAATAGGCGGCCAGGGCGATCGCGTATCTGGTGGTTTGCCGATCGTTCAAGATCTTGGTCTGCGTAAGCTGTGGAAGCAGGACCGTCACAAACAAGCCCAGCACGACCAGCGACATGATGGCATAGAGCAGGCCGCGCGCCCCACCCGGCAGAAACGGGGCCCAGAGTACCCTCAGCACGCGCGAGCGCGGCAACCCGCGGCTGACGCGTCGCGACAGAGAATCAGGCACGCTGACGAACAGCAGCCCCGAAAGGGTGATGTACGTCGCGGTCAGCGTCAAAATGGCGGTCGACGCGTCCGAACTTAAGGGCGGCCGCTGGCGCACGATCAGAAATGTCAGCAATCCAATCCAGCAGAGAAGCCATTGCGCGCCGGAGGCCAGCCGGATCCGCGTGCTGCGGTTGTCAGATTCAAAAGTGAGCTGTGCGACGGCCGCCTGCTCGCAGACATATCCGGTCGAAAGGCCGAGGAACACGACCAGGGCCAGCGCCCACCACACATCCGGCTCGTCGAATCGGATGGCTTCGCCGGCCGCCGTCATGAAGCTGAAAAAGACCATCATTCCCACGAAGGACACCGCGATCACGAAAAGCGCCGAGAGAGACTGAAACGTCGTTTTGCGGGCGTGGGCCCCGATTGCCAGGGCGACCATCGAATAACACAGCGCGGTGATGAGAAGCATGACCAACGAAAAGGCCACGTGCACGACGTCGAAGCCCGGCAACAGCGCCGTGAACGCGATGAAAGGAGCGATCGCGCAGTAGTAAACCAGCACCTGCACCATCGCGCTTTGGGTCTTGCCGCGGACGATCTGCGCGGCGAAAGCGCCGTGATTTGCAACAGCTCAAGCGTCGTCTCGGTCCGCTCTTCGACAATGCTGCGAAAAGTCGAGAACGGAACAATGACGAGCGTCGCCGCGCACAGAGCGAGCAGAAATCCCGCATAGAATGTCACGGCCGACGACCCGTAGTCGATCGACTCCCCCAGATAGGACACGCCGAAAATCGATCCGGCCCACGCGACCAGAAGCAGAAGCAGAAAAGTGCCCACGAACTGCCGGCTCTTGAGCGCCTGGCGCACCTCCTTCACGACGATGGGATTGAACCGGTCGCCCAGGCGTTCCAGCCGTGTGACAAGCGCCGACAAAACGTTCATTGCGTGATCCCCTTGGTGATGGCCATGAACGCGTCTTCCAGGCTATCCACCCGACCGCGGAACTCGATCACATCAAGCTCGGCCCGAACGAGCCGCTTCAGTATCGCTGACAGCTCGGATTCATCTCCCGTGAACTCGAACGTGGCGACCTGGTCTGCGAGCTCAACGTTCCGCACGAATGGCTCCTGGCACAGGAGGTGCTCCAGCTTCTCGGCGTCGCGCAGCACGCGCACCGAAATAGCCGATCCGTGAGAGCGCCCTTCCGAGGCGCGTTGTGCCTGATTGATTTCTGTCATGGTCCCGCTGGCCAGGAGGCGTCCCGCCTCGATGATCGCGACTGAGTCGCAGATCTCGCCCAGCTCGGTGAGGATGTGCGAGCTGATGAGCACCGTCTTGTGCAGATCGGTCGCCAGCACGTGAATCAGCCCCCGCAGCTCGATCCGCGCCCGCGGGTCCAGCCCGGCGGCCGGTTCGTCGAGCACCAGCACCGAGGGATCGTGGACGAGCGTTCGCCCCAGCGCCAGCCGTTGCGACATCCCTTTTGAGAGCGTCTTGATCGGTTTGTCCGCCAGCTTCCGCAGCTCGGTGAAAACAAGGACGCGCTCGACGGCGTCTCGCCGGCTGCTCCCCGAAAGTCCGTAGGCCCTCGCGAAGAAGTCGACGTATTCCACGACATCCATGTTCGCGTACTTGCCGAAACTGTCCGGCATGAAGCCCAGAATGCGGCGCACCTTGTCCGGATCATCGACGACCGAATAGCCACCTATGAATGCCTCGCCGTCCGTCGGAACATCGAGCGTAGCCAGGATCCGCATCGCGGTCGTCTTGCCCGCGCCGTTGGGGCCGATAAACCCCATCACCTGGCCCGGATACGCCTTGAACGAGACGCCATCGACGGCGCGCAGCCGCCCAAAATGCCGGTGCAGGTTGCACAGTTCAATCGCTGGCGTGTCGCCGTTCCCGTTTGATGCCGTCATGATCGTCCACACTCAGGTCAGTAGTAGCCGAGCAGCAAGTGGTAGCCTGCTTGTTCGGTTGTCAGTCCGACTCCCGTGTCGACCCCGGGGTTCTGGCGGACGACCGCCAGGAAGGATCGCGGCAAGAGGCACGTCGTTTTGGCCCTGAGATCTCTGGACCACGTTTGAATCAGCCGCTCCATCAGGTTCGAATCGAAATGCGCCCGCAGAAACGCCATCCCATTGAACGGTCTCCGCCCGCGGCGACCGATGAGCGGATTGAAAACGGGTGAGCTAAAATTGTCGGGAAGCTCAGGGCGGTTCCGGCCCAATAGCCCGACAAAGTCCGACCGATTCTTCTCCGAAAGGCCGGCGAGCGGCTCGGAGGCGTTGGGCAAAACATTCTCCGCCCACAAAAGCCGGCCCGACTCATCCGCCACAATCACGGCCTCCAGCTCCCACGGCAAGCCGTTCTTGATCGCGAGACCCCCGTCTTGTCCCGGCTTGATCTCCACCCGCTCTGGCTGCTCGGCATGGCGAATGGTCAAGAATTGCGTTCGCGTCCGCGACAACAGCCAGCCCGACGTGAGCGCTTGTTTCTCGGTCCAGTCGACCGTGAACGCGCCCGGCTCGGCCGTTGGCGGGAACACCGGATAGACGGCCGTTTCCGGGGAAAACTCCATGCCGCGCGCGGGCGCCACGCCCGCAAAGAGAGCCAGACGCGCGACCGTCACCGCAGAATGGCTCTTCTGGTCAAGCACCGTCAGGCTGCGTATCCGCGATCGGATGCTAAACCCGTGCGCAGCCACCGAATATCCAACGAGCAGCGCACTCGTCACGAGAGCCATGGCCGGCACCGTAACAAGCAGCAGCCATAACAACCTCTTGCGCCGGAGGTAAAAATAGTTCACGGGCCCGATCAAGACAGCGAAAGCGGTGATCAAGACCATGAAGCCGTAGACGGGAACGCCGCGGATGCCGGGATTCATGAAATTGAAGAATTCATTGGTCCCGACATGGGGCACGATTCCGTGCCGCTGCAACCATGAGAAGCGAGGCTGGCCGACGCCACTCAAGAACGCGGACCAGGCGATCGGCGAATCGGGCAATTGATCGGGAAAGGCGCAGACCAGTCCTAGCATCAGTTGGCGCGTCGCAAACGGCGCTGGCGTATTGCGCCCATCCGATTCTTTCCATTTCGCACCAACCGCCGCATTTTCGGGCAAGTCGAGCAGACGTTCGAGCGTCTCTACGTCCTTGGAGGTCTCGCCCGCCTGGTGAACAATCAGGTTTCCGCCGCAATGGACCCATTTCAAGAGGGCCGATCGCGAAGTGGGCTTCAGGTCACCAAGGTCGTCGCGCGAAATCGCGACGAAATCGAGTCCGCTGTAATCAATCCACGAATCGGGCAAGCTGTCGGGCGGAACCACTTCCGCAAGCGCGGACGCGTCAGTCGCGAGCAACACGCCGGAGCCCACCCCGCCGCGCGCGAGTTCGGCCGCGCTGATGTAACCCGTACAATCGACCGGCCGGGACGAGACCACGAGCATTGCGGGCGCCGTCTCGACGTCCGAGAGCTGCGTCCTTCCAAATACGGGCGCCAAGTCGATGTCCAGGGGCGCCGCGCCCCCGATGAGACGCACGTGCGCTTCCAGCTCGCCTCGCCCGTCGTAGACGCGAAGCAGCCCCTGTCGGAACGCTGTGAGCGGAATGGAAAGCGTGAACCGGACCGTCGCGTGCTGATCCACGCGAACGACCCGCTTGACCGTCGCCCCATGCGTCCGGTCGGTGGGCGTGACTTCGAGTACCAGCGTCCGCGCCCCAGCCTGATTTGCGATCTCCACGCGCACGGGAAGATAGCCACCGACAGTGCCTCCCGCCCAGCGCGTGTCCGTGCGAATCGACAGGTCATCCCCGACCGTCGTCCGCTGCTCGCCGGACGCGAAAGCCAGGTGCGGCACGGCCAGCACCAAAGCCACAACGACGAGGACCCGCAAGAACAAGATGCAGGGCGCACGAAAGGCGGAAGAATAAACCCTTCGCTGCCCACGCCGCGAGATCCGCGCGTCAAATTTGCTCATCGGCCGTTCTCCAGGCCACAGCGAAGCAATTCCTGACAATTCATTAAATCCCGAAATGAACGGACAAGCCACCATCAACCCTCGACCTCGACCCGCCTCCGCAACATAGTTGCAATTTGTTCGCGTTGCGAGTATCTTACACTAGTCGATGGCCGGTGGGAACCAGGTTTCGCGAGACCATTGAGGGGAGACCACATCATGAAACGGTTGTGTGGCCCGCTGTGTTGGATCGTGCTGCTGACTGTTGTCGCGCCCCTCGGATACCGGGCAACCGGGCGGCTGCTGCGGTACGACTCGCAACCGAAAGCGGACGCCTTGGCGTCGCAAGCCGGACGCGACCTGTTTCTCCACGAGTGGACGCCCGGCGATCCGCTGGCCCCCCAAGGCGACGGTTTGGGGCCCGTCTTCAATGCGTCCTCTTGCGTCGCTTGCCACCAGCAAGGCGGAGTCGGAGGCAGCGGGTCGCTGGAACATAACGTCACCGTCTTTACCCGAGCGCACCAAACCCGGCGCAGCAGCCGCCAACGGCGTGATCCATCAGTTTGCAATCGACGCAGCATCTCAGGAAACGCTACAGAACGTCTCCGCGCAATTCCCCAAAAAGAGCCGGCCGGCACTTGCCGATCTGGCGGCGCTTTTGCCCAAGCCCACCAATCCGCCCTCACTCGTCCAAACCATCCAGAATAACGCGGTCCCCGAGATCGACATGGGCCAGCGCAACACGCCTGCGCTCTTCGGCGCAAGTGTCATCGACGCCATCCCGGACGAGGCAATCCTGGCCAACGAGCGGAATCAGCGGCTAAAGCTCCGCCTGTCGGCTCTCAATGGCGAAGCAGTCCCCGCGGGACGCGCCGCAAGGCTCTCCCACAAGCGAGTCGGAAAATTCGGTTGGAAGGCGAACGTCGGAAACCTGCCCGAATTCGTGCGGGTCGCGTGCGCCAACGAGCTGGGGCTCGGCAATCCTTTGCAGGCCCAGCCGGCATCGCTGTCGCAACCGGATTATCGTCCCCGCGGACTCGATCTTACGGACCAGCAGTGCGATCAGATGACGGCCTTCATCGCCTCGCTGCCGCGGCCCCGGGAAGTGATCCCCGCCTCTGCGTCCGAGGCTGCCCGCGCCGCCGCAGGCAAAAAGCACTTCAATCAGATCGGCTGCACCAACTGCCATACTCCCGATTTGGGCGAGGCTGAAGGGATCTACAGCGATTTGCTGCTGCACCAGATGGGGGAGGGGCTCGGCGGCGGTGGATCATCCTATGGATTAGAAGAGCCGCCGGACTCCGACGGTGGCTCGACGTCCCCTACCGAATGGCGCACGCCGCCGCTGTGGGGTGCCGCAGATTCCGCTCCCTATCTTCACGACGGCCGAGCAGCGACCCTGGCCGACGCCATCAAGCTGCACGCCGGTCAGGCGGATCCGTCTGCGAAACGCTTCACGGGTCTCTCCGACGTCCAGCAAGAAGAGCTGATTGCATTCCTGAACACGCTGCGATTCGGCGAACCCAGCAGGCCGTTAGTGCTTGTCGGTTCGCCACCGCAAGACCGTCGCATTATCAGCTTCGTTGCGCGGCCATGACGAAAAAGGTGTCAGGAACCGATTCGCCCCGACGAGAGTGATCATTCTTCGAGGATGCCTCGCGAGTAAAGCCCCGCTTCTTGGCGGGGCATGTCCAGCAGTGGGTCAATAACGCCTACCAGGCGCAGCTCCTCCGCCGGACGCCCCCGTCGTCTCTGCCGCTAGCGCGAGGGCCAGGGCTGCGCCTTCGCCGTCGGCTACAATCTTTCGCGGATAGGGCACAACGAATTCGCGAAGTGACTGATCGAGCACATCTGCAACTTCGCGCGGCACCGTGCCCGGATCTCCGACAACGTTTCGCCTTCTCAAGCAGCCACGCATAATCGAAATTCGAAGGCGCTGATCCGTCCAGCACGCGAGTCCGAAGTTATTCGTTGTGGCCGGCTTAAGTCAAGCGTCAGTGTGCCCGCGGGCGACCGCATTTCCACGTTGGCAACGCTAAACGAGCGTTCTGGCCCCAGACTTGCTCAGAGTGCATGCAACGACAGTCGACGCCTCCCGATCTTCCTCCCCTGGGAGTGCCTGGCGAAAAAAAATCACTCGCCGGCCTCTTTCTGCGTCGCTCGCGATCCTCCAGGCCGAATCCCCAAAAATCGGCCCGCCTCTCCCGTCGTTGAGGATCAAATAGCTCTCATGGAATGCCGCTTCTGGCGGCGGGTGCCTTGCCCGCCTGGACTGAGATGAGGATGAAACACTGATGAGCCTTATGAACATGGTTCGCCTATGTGGATTGCTGTTGGTCGGCTGGATCGTCGCGGCCCTGGGCTTGGGCGCGTGCCGCACCAATCTACGCCCCCCCGCCGAGGAGGCGCATTTCTTCTTGCCCGAGCCCGCCCTTCACGAGGCGGTCGCGGTCTCTCGCTCTCCGCTCATGTGCAAGGAAGAGTATCGCCTGGTCGATCGATCGATCGGCAAGGCAGCGCCGCTGCCGCTCCCCGAGGATGCGACCTGGGGGTTCGTCACTGTTTCGCCCTGGCGCGACTCCGACGGCAACCTGGAAGCAGTCGGGCGATGGAGCCGGCCCGACGCCGCTGGCGAGCAGTCCTTCTACGGGCTGGGGTTATTCCGCGTCTCTGACTCGACGGTCGTTCGCAGCATTGATCTGGATGTCCTCCCCACCGGAAAGCCCTGCTGGGTTCCCGGCTCCTCCGGCGACCTTCTCTTCCCCGCGGGTGACGGCAAGCTTTATCGCTGCCGTTTGACTCGTGATCGAAACGCGAATACTCGGACTCGCGAAGAGGGCGGAACTCAGGCGAGTTCTTCGCGGTCCGCCGCGCCCTATCCGGTGACATGGCGATGCACCGTTCCGGGTGCGGGCAATGTCTTCATTGCTGACCCGGTCTGGCCCTCCGACAAGCCATTGCGTTCATTTGTGTTCGTCTCGCTCAGCATACAGACTCGGCTCCAGGGGAAGCCGCGGAATGACCCCGCGCAGATCTGGTGGCTCAAGATGTCCGAGGACGGCGATGAAATTCTATCCGCCGGCCGGCTCACCCTGCCGGCGGCGGCCGGCTCCGCCCAGAGACAGCCCATGACGGAGCGCACGCCCAGCGTCTCCGTCGGCCCCGCCGGACGGCTCGCGCTCGCCTATCTGGCACGCCGCGCAGGGCGAGCCCTCATGGCGCCTCTGTACCGCGGCCCTATCGCTTGAAGAGCAGACGGGCAAGCCCAGAATCGCCGGTGTGCCGGCGCCGACGGGCGACCTGACGGACGGCCTGCTTCCGCTACCGCCGACGTTCTCAACCGACGGCCGGTCCGTCTTTGCCTCGGCCGGGGACGGCCATATCAAGAAGTACTCCCTCGCCCCACCCCCCGCCCCGCGCAAGCCGGTCGCGCTCCATTGACGAGCACGCGCCCCAGGCAGCAGCAGCAATCGCCGTTTGCGTTTTCGTAGGGTCCGCCATTGCGGACCGTCCTCCCAGCGCAATTCGCTCGCCAATCGTGTACGGTGCGCTATTGCGGACGTTCCGACCACGTTAGGATAGCGTGTGAATCCCCGTCTTCGCTGGCAGAGACGTTTAACCGACGAGAGCAAACATGGCGCATCACACGAGCCTGAGCACTTTGAGCCTCGTCCTGCTTCTCACGTCGACCTCCTTCTCGCAGCAGCGCCCACAGGCCAAGGTCCCCGATGGCACGAAAATCCACCGCGACCTGGAATACGTCAAGGGCGGCCACGAGCGCCAGCGGCTGGATCTGTACGTCCCAGAAAACGCAAACGGCCCTCTTCCCCTGATCATCTGGGTCCACGGCGGTGCGTGGCTCGCCGGCAGCAAAGACGGCGCAGGCCCTGCCCTGCCCTATGTGGGCAAGGGCTACGCGGTCGCGAGCATCAATTACCGCCTCAGTCAGCACGCGAAGTTCCCCGCACAGATCGAGGACTGCAAAACAGCGATCCGCTGGCTGCGAGCGAACGCCAACACGTACAACCTCGACAAAACCCACATCGGCGTCTGGGGCGCCTCGGCCGGCGGCCACCTGGTCGCGCTGCTGGGCACCTCCGGCGACGTGAAGGAGCTCGAAGGACCGGACGGCCCTACGGACGAGTCGAGCCGCGTCCAGGCGGTGGTCGACTGGTTCGGCCCGACTGATTTCACGGCAATGGGCGGCAGCCACGATCAACCCAGCTCCCCTGAGGCGCAGCTCCTGGGTGGCGCAGTGCAGAGCAACAAGGAAAAGGCCGCGCGGGCCAACCCCATCACCTATATCACGAAAGACGACCCGCCATTCCTGATCCTTCATGGTGATAACGATACAACAGTGCCCATCAATCAAAGCGAGCTGCTGGCGGAGGAACTCAAAAAGGCCGGCGTGGATGTGGCGTTTCAGCCGGTCAAGGGCGCCGGCCACGGCGGCCGCCAGTTCTCCAGCGACGAGAACCGCAAGTTGGTCGAAGCATTTTTCGCCAAACACTTGAAGCCGCGCTGATCGAGAATTCGGACACCAGTCACTTCTTCAGCAGCCAGAGTTCCGACAGCCTCGATTCGTACCGCCAGTTCACCCGCTCAACCGGCCGTTCAAATGTGAGATGCAATGCACCGTCGGCCAGGTGAGCTTTCGGAACCGGGAATTCCGTAAATTCGCCGATCCCCTTGTGTTGAACGGTCGGCCGCACGCGCTCGCCGTCGATTGAGAGCAGGCAGGTCCCGTACCCGGTTGTCCTGATCATATAATCCGCCTTCGGGTCGAGGCCGGTGTAATGCATCGCCAAGGGCCAGTTCATCACATCCATCCAGGCCAGGCGCTTGCGGCTTGCACCTTCGTCCCACCAGAGAACCTCGGGGATCGGCGTCCGCGCCCTCCTCAATCCCAGAGGACTGATATCCCCCAGAACCACATGCGGCGACTTGCCGACATTGCCGACATCGTCGTAGAAGCTGCCGGCGCCAGGGCGCTCCCAGGTCCGCACGAGTTCGAGCCGCGCCAGCCTCTCGGGCTCAGACGGCAGCGCGCCAATCGCCTTGAATTCGTCCTCCAGCCACCAGCGGCTGTTGAGCGGATAATCGACAAAGTCGAGAATGCACCCTCGCTCCGCCTCGCTCGCCTTGTACCTGGACACGCTGGTTTGAAGACCGATCGAGCGAAACAACGCCTCGCACAATTTGTCGATTCGTTCCCGGAGATCCCGGCGGACACGCTCGGTCTCCGCTCGGCGCAGCACAGCCGTTGCCTCGGCCACCGCTGCCTGCCAACCTCGGGTTCGGGCTTCCGCCAGTTTCGCGTTTGCCTGCTCTGAGAGGGCAGACTCATAAATCAGACGATGCCGGGTATAGGCATCGTAAACCGCGCGGACCAGGCACATCTGCCAGCGCCAGTTGCCGTCCAGCGCCGGCGCTTGTTTCTCGAGGCCATTCCACAGCGCAAGCGTAGCATCGACACCCCCGTTGTCGCGCAGTGAACCGATCCAGTTGCGTTCCAGCGCGAGGATCCCGTCGGCTGCCGTTTCTGCGACTTCGGGTGCAAAGAAGAATCGGGCATATTCAATGAGGATCTCACGCGGCGGCGTGTCAGAGTCCCACGCGAGCACGTTCCAGACGACCTTATTCACGTCGTCATGCACGCCATCGGAATAGGAAATGAAGCCCGCGGTTTCGGCAGCCGAGGCGTTGTGAATCTCCGCGTACTGCACGGGGCGAGGGTTGATTGCCTCGCGACCGAGCGTGACAGCCAGCGCTGTGTCCCACCATGGGATTGGGTACTGGCAGCGCACGTTGTGCGTGATGTCCGGATAGCTGCGGATCGGATAGCGCGGGTCGAGCCGCTTGCGTGTGGACGGGATGCTCGGGCTGCTCGGTCCGCACACGATTCCGCCGAACCAGACCGGCTTCTCTTCATCCAGAAACCGATAAACATACTCGGCGCGATCACCGCGGAAACCTTGCAGCGACAGCCAGATCTTCGCCTTGGGGTGATACCGCTCGAGCACAACCGCCAGGTCCTTCATGAACGGAATCACGAGCGACGGGTGATTTTCCCCGGGGTCTCCGCCGGGAATAAAGATGCCATCCAGCCGCGGGCAAGCCTTGTAACACGCTTCGTGATCCTTTAGTGCCTTCGCCCGCCTGGCCGGCTCCGTCAGGTCGAAGTCTGCCGGGGTCCACAGCCAGTAGTCCTGGTCGTAGCGCTGGCAAATTTCGCTCATCCGGACGTTCATTTCCTGCCGCGGAACCCGCATCAGCGGGCCGGGAGAGTCATCCTGGAACGGGATGTTCTCGACGCAGTTGGCGCCGAATATTGCAAGCTCGCGAATGTATTGATCGAACTGCCGCGTATCCCAGGCATCCCAGGAGTTGGCGCGATTACGGTATCCGAGCTGGTGTCCGCGGATCGGATACTCAGGCGATGTGACTAGCTTTGTCGTTGCGTCGAGCGTCGCCGCGCCCTTCGTCAGTTTCATCTGTCTCAGCAACTTGCCGACCCCGAAGAGCACCCCACGCGCATCGGCCCCAACGATCCAGACGACCGGCTGCTTCGACCGGGTGACGTCGACGGCGATCACATAACCTTCCCGCTTCAATCGCGCCACGCTTTTGCGGACCTCGTCCGGAGCCACTGCTCCGCCGGCGACGTCGTCAAGATTCGAAGTCGCCACCACGACCGCGCCCGATTCAGGCCAGCGGGCCCTCTGTGTCCATCGGACCCCCGTGCGCTTCTCGGCCTCTTCGACCAGTACCGTGACCGCGGTCTTCTCCGCAAGAGGAACCGCATTCTCACGCGCAACGACGGTCGCCGCCGTCAGATCGATGGCTCCGGATTGAGCCATCGAACAGAGACTCGCCGCCAGCGATGCACAGCAGAGCAAACTCATCGGCAAACTCACTCCACAAGGAACGCCGTCGGGATGCCATCCTCAATGACGCTAACGCACCAAAGCCCATAAGGAAAGCATTCGAAACCGTTTCCAGGGTGGATTCACAGCACTCGCGTGGTCACGCACTTGGCGAGTGTCCGGCCGACTCCGATCGTTTTATGTTTTTAAGAATGTGGCGACGACTGGCGGAGGAGCCCGCCACCGCTCGCCTCTTGCTCGCCTGTGCGCAAGGAGTACGATATGCCTACGGACATCGAGTTCGAATCTTCGGGAGGGCTATTGACATGAGACAGGACGAGGTCACCAGACGGAGTTTTGTTGCAGGTACGGCCGGGGCCGCCTTCGGCGCCATGGTCGTTCCGCGTCGTGTCCTGGGCGGGGCCGGCTATCTGGCCCCCAGCGAGACCGTCAACGTCGCCGTGGTCGGCTGCGGCGGTCAGGGCGCCTCCGACGCAAACGAGATCGTGGACGGCGGCCACAACATCGTCGCGCTGGCCGATGTGGACTTCGGGTTCGTCGATGCGGCCATGTCCGGGCGAGTTCGCAGCCGTGACGGCCGGCCAAACCCCTCCGCTGTCAAGCTTCAAGAGGCCTTCGCCAAGGCCAAGCGCTTTGCCGACTATCGCAAGATGCTCGAAGAGCGAAAGGACATCGACGGTGTGGTCGTCGCCACGCCCGACCACACTCACGCGATCATCGCCAAAGCGGCGATGGAGCTCGGCAAGCACGTGTACGTGGAGAAACCGCTGGCCTGGTCGGTCCACGAGGCCCGCGTGCTCCGCGAGACAGCCGAGCGCACCAAGGTCGCGACCCAGATGGGCAACCAGGGCCATTCCAGCGAGGGAGCCGCGCTCATCAACGAATGGATTCGCGCCGGTGTCATCGGCCCGGTAACGGAGGTTCATGTCTGGACCAACCGCCCAATCTGGCCGCAGGGCATTCCACGCCCGGGCAACCCCGCCGCCGATCAGGCCCGGCCGCGCCGAGGTGGAGGCGGAGCCGGCAACCAGTGGAACTCGCGACGACTGAACGCCGCCATCGCGTCCGCGATCAGTGGAGGTGAAACCGCACCGTCAGGCCTCGAGTGGGATCTCTTTCTCGGTCCCGCCCCCGTGGTGCCATTCCACCCGATCTATCATCCGTTCAACTGGCGCGGCTGGGTCGACTGGGGCACGGGCGCGCTGGGCGATATGGGCGCGCACCTGATTGACCATCCCTACTGGGCGCTGGGGCTGAAATACCCCTCGAGCATCGAGGCAACATCGACGCCTTGGGGAATGGACAGCAAGAATCAGCCGGCCAGCTACCCCCTGGCAACCCAGGCCGTCTACCACTTCCCGCGCACGGCTCGCAGCCACCAGTGAAAATGACCTGGTGTGACGGAGGGCTGATGCCCGGCCGTCCCGACGCGCTGCCGGAGAGCGTCACGCTCGACCGCGGTGGTGGTGTCATTCTGATCGGCGCGAAGGGCATACTCCTCCACGAGACCTACGGCTCCAAGCCCAGGCTGTTCCCTGCGTCGCTGATGGAAGAAGCGAAGCGCGCACCAAAGTCCCATCCCCCCATCCAGACCGCGGACGGTCCCAAGAGGTCGGCGCCGCACCGTTTGAACTGGATCGATGCAATCCGCGAGCGTTCGAAAACCACCTGTCCGTTCGAATATGCCGGCCCCCTCGTGGAGACCATGTTACTGGGAATCGTCGCACTCCGCACGGGCCAGGGCAAGCGGATCGATTTTGACGGGAAAGCCGGGAAAATCACCAACGTCCCCGAGGCCAACCAGTACCTCCGTCGTGAACCGCGGAAGGGGTGGGTTATCTAGCGATCCCCAACTCATGAACATTCAATCCGCCCTCAAATCGCAGTATCACGCTGCCCTGAAGACCCTGCGCCTCGCGGTGGAGAAGTGCCCCGATGCGCTCTGGAACGACCCCGCCGACGGCCCCGCCCCGTTCTGGCGCGTCGTCTATCACACCCTATTTTATACCCACTTCTACCTGCAACAGGACATGCACTCGTTCATCCCGTGGGCTCATCATCGCGAAGAAGCGAATTTCTTCGATGCCGTTCCCGGTGATAACCCACGACCTCCCAAGCCCTGTAGCCCGTATACGCGCGACGAGCTACTGGAATACTGGCGCGTCTGCGATGACATGATCGACCGCGGCGTAGACGCGCTGGATCTCTCCGCCCCCCAGTGCGGCTTTCCCTGGTACAAAATGCCGACGCTCGATCACCAGATCCTCAACATCCGCCACACCCAGCATCACGCGGCCGCTCTGGCGACCCGCCTGCGCCGACCCGCCGGCATCGCCGTCGAATGGGTCGGCGGCGATGAAGGGCGTTAGACCGGCGAAAAGGAGACATCCTGATCTGAGGAGGCATCGCCGGTCACAGCGGCGGGTCAATCACCAGTCTCTTGTCCTTGCCTGTCCCTGAAATTTGAACTTTGAACTGGTTTGAAAGATCGGAATCCGTGCTATACCAACCGACCGTCGGGGAGAACACGTATCCTCCTGATATGCTGGTTTGATTGCCCTTCGTGGCTTTGAACGAGTAATTCCCGCGGAGGCTCGTGGTTGTCAGGTCGAGGGCAAACTTGCCCGCTTTCTCGTCCGTGAACAAGAGAATATCGTCCCCCGACGGGAGGCTCTCCCCGTTCTTGAAGTTGCGCACCAGAGTCTTGTTCGCACCGAGGGTCACCCTGAGATTATCTCCCGTGTCGTTTGTCACGAGGATCGAGTAGATCGTCGTCGTCGGCGGGTGGTCGATTCGTCCGTTGATGTAGTACCCATACCAGTCCTTGACGACGGCAGGGGTTGCAACCGAGCGACTCACGTCGGCGTGAGCGAAACCGCCAGCGCTCAAGAGAAATCGCGGTTCGGATCGTTCGACCTCTGGGCGAAAACCGGACTTCGGTCTCGCAGATGAACGGAGCGTCATGGCCAGATCTCCTGGTACTTGGTCGGTAGTTCGTAAAACGCGAAGACGTCTCAACACCGAGCCCGATTCGCCTACATGAGACAATGGGACGAATTCCACAATTTGTCTTACGATGGCAAAAAAAAGACCTTTCGTTCGGTGAAACTTGCCTCGTTTGCCCATTCTCCCCCCATCGCGGAGTCGAAGGCAATCTGCTGCCTCAAGGCGACACGGAACCAGGCCTATTTGCATCATAGCACGCACGGATTCACTCGTCCACCCGTCACTTGTGGCAAACGTCAGCAGCTCGGAAGTGAAACGCGGACGCAGCTAGTTTTCGCGGCGAAGAATTCCGGCTACCACTCCGGCAAAACCCGTTCGCCCGCGCCCACGCCGCGCCGATTGTCGTCTTTCCCGATTCGAGTTACGGCTTGGGCTCCACCACCTCGAACGCCGAGCCCTTTATCCTGCTGAACTCTTCGTGCAACAGCGGAATCCGCGAATCAGGCGCGACCGAGAGAGTCCATTCCAACCCATTGTCCGCGATGAACACGCCGTATTTCTTGAGGCCCTTGAGGATCGCCTGCGCCCCCGGCGAAAACCCGCGGATGTCGAAATTCTTCTTCAGCCGCAGCCGTTCACCCATCCGTGGCAAATTCTCGTCGGTTTCCCTGCTGGCGTAATGTGTCGCCGGGTAGACGTAGGCTCGGCGCGTCCTTCTCACCCCCATCCGCATGGCATGCTCGACCATGCCGCGCTTGATCTCATCAAAACGCACCGTCGCCGGGAAGATCGGCAGGCCGGCGGCGTCCGCCGAGGTCCACCTATCCGGCCGCAGCTTGTTCGACTTGAGATCAAAGATCGCCGCACCCGAGGCGACCCATCCCGTGTCGGTCCTGCGCATCTGGTAAAACTCGTACAGCATCCCCCTGGTCGGATCGACGACCATGGCGTGCCGGTCCAGATCCGGCTCATCCCTGCGCTGCACTTCCTCGAGCGTTAGCCCCTGGTAATTGATCGGGTAACCTTCGATCGGCGTGTTGTCTGGCACCGGGTAGGGGCCCGGCTCCGACTCGGCGGCGGCCGAGCCCAGCTTGACGTCGACCTTCTTCTGGCCGGGCGGAATCAAGACGTATCCCATGTCGTGGTTGTAGCGCAACTTCTTGCTCGCGCCGATCGACTCGATGATGTTCTTCGAGTTGGGATGCACCGGCCAGTCCTCGATGACCAGGTTCCACGAATTGTCCGGCGGGAACACTTCCAGCGCCGACATGATCGCGTCGGCCTCCGGCGTGTTGAACAGCATCGGCCTGTCGATCTTCGGCATCACCGCCGCGCAGATGCGCTTGATCCGCGCCGGGTCGCCGTGAACCGGCGACTGCCCCACGGCGCGTTCCAGCACCAATTCGCCGAAGTACACCGTCGGCCCCTTGCCTTCCGCGTCGGCAAAGTACCACCTGCGGATGTCGGTCAAGACCGGGGCAGATCCGTTCGTGTTCCGCAGCTTGCCGATCCCGATCGTGATCTCATTCTTGCCGGGCTTGAGCTCGACCGGCACTTCGATGCGCGTGGCGTAGTTCGTGCTGCGGGCATGGAAGATGTTCAGCCCGAGCGTGACCGTGACCTTTGCCGGGTTGAAGGCACTCAGGCGCAAGGTAGCGAACGGCTTCCAGTTCTTGACCCTTGCGACGCGGTCGCCGACGGAATCGCCCTTGAAAAAAGCGACCTTGAGGGCTTCGCCGCCGAGCTCCTTGATTTCCTCGACGTGCTCCGGCTTGGTTTTGTCTTCGGAGCCAATCTCGGTGAAGGTCTGCATCCTGCTGACATCGAGCAGATAGGCCTTTGACTCTGGCCCCTGCCCCGGCGCCCTTACCGTGGCCACCATGAGGCCAGCCGCCGCCAGCGGTAAGAACGGTGTACGGAAGCGGATCACAGGGATTCTCCTCGAAATCCTGGCGCGGTTATCGATTCCTGCAAGTATACCGAAACTCTCGGCGCAGGCACGATGAGCGAGATTTTCGCGGGCACTTCATCCATCGACCTGATCCTCGATGATTATCGGCATCAGCGCGGCTACAATGGCCGCAACTGATACCAGTGTGTGGCAGTGACGATGTATCACTCGAGGACCACCAACCGAGCATGGGCGAGAGCGATCCGCTTGAGGCGACCGAGAGCCATGATGCGGCCACCAACGAGTGGTCCACTCAAGCTGCGCCCGCTGCCGCCGGCATCGCTCCTGCGCAGCTACCTGGCGCATCGGTCGCTACCGTATCGAACGCGTGCTGGGCACGGGCGGGTTTGGAGTGGTCTATCTCGCCCACGACGACCAGTTGAGCCGCCCGGTGGCCATCAAGGTGCCTCATCGCGAGCTGGTGGATCTACTCGAAGATGCCGCAATTTACCTGACCGAAGCCCGGACGGTCGCCAACCTCGATCATTCCCACATCGTGCCCGTCTTCGATGTCGGCAGCACCGAGCAGTTCCCGTGTTTTGTAGTCTCCAAATTCATCGACGGCAGTGACCTGGCCACGAGGCTCAAGCAGTCCCGGCTTTCGATCCGGGAAACGGTGGAGCTGGTGGCGGCAGTGGCCGAGGCACTGCACTTCGCTCACAAGCAAGGGCTCGTGCATCGCGATATCAAGCCTGGGAACATTCTGCTCGACAAGAGCGGGAAGCCGTTCGTGGCGGATTTCGGGATGGCCCTGCGCGACGAGGACGTGGGCGAGGGCCCACACTATACCGGTACACCCGCCTACATGAGTCCCGAACAAGCACGCGGCGAAGGGCATCGAGTCGACGGCCGATCGGACATCTTCAGTTTGGGTGTTGTCTTCTACGAGTTGCTGGTGGGACTCAGGCCTTTTCGCGCAAACTCGCGAACCGAGCTGATGGAGCTGGTGACGAGCCACGATCCTCGTCCCTTGCGGCAGGTGGATGAAGACATTCCCAAGGAGCTGGAGCGGATTTGTTTGAAGGCTCTGGCGAAGCGAGCATCCGAACGCTATTTGACTGCAAGAGACATGGCCGACGATCTGCGGCACTTTCTCGCCGAGTCGATCATTTCCGAGCAATCCGGCCCGTTGGGGCAAGGCAGCGGCTCGCCTACGGCCACGCCGGTCGTTCAGCCGCCATCAACTCCGCTTGCCTCTAATCGATCCGGCGCTTCGACGGTAGCGACCGCCTCGGACACCTATCCCATCAAGGTCGTGCCCAAGGGGTTGCGGTCTTTTGATGCCCACGACGCCGACTTTTTCCTCGAGCTGCTTCCCGGGCCCCGTGATCGTGACGGGCTGCCGGACAGTATCCGGTTCTGGAAGACTCGCATCGAAGAGTTGGATGCGGAAAAGACCTTCTCGGTGGGATTGATTTGCGGGCCGTCAGGGTGCGGCAAGTCGTCGCTGGTGAAGGCAGGACTGCTGCCTCGCCTCGCCCATGCCGTGATCGCCGTCTACGTCGAGGCGACCGCCCTGGAAACAGAGACGAGGCTGTTGAATGGTCTGCGCAAACGCTGTCCTGCACTCCCCGAGGGCCTGGGCCTCAAAGAAATGCTGGCTGCACTGCGCCGTGGCCAGGGTATTCGCGCCGGCAGCAAGGTCGTGATCATCCTCGATCAATTCGAGCAGTGGCTTCATGGGAGAATCGAACTAGAAAACAACGATCTGGTGCAAGCGCTGCGACAATGCGACGGGGGCCGGGTGCAATGCGTCGTGATGGTGCGGGACGACTTCTGGATGGCCATTATCCGGTTCATGCGAGGGCTCGAAGTTCGCCTCCTCGACGGGCAAAACACGGCGGCTGTCGACCTCTTTCCAATTCGCCACGCCGAGAAGGTCCTGGCGGCGTTTGGGCGAGCCTTCGGAGCCTTGCCCGACGATTCAAGCGGGATCACCAGGGACCAGCAAGAGTTTCTGGCACAAGCTGTCTCTGGGTTGGCTCAGGAAGGCAAGGTCATTTGCGTGCGGCTGGCCCTGTTCGCCGAGATGATGAAAGGCAAAACCTGGACGCCCGCTACCCTCAAGGCGGTCGGTGGCACGGAAGGCGTCGGCATTACGTTCCTCGAGGAAACATTCAGCGCGGCTACTGCTCCCCCGCAACACCGCTTCCACCAGAAGGCCGCCAGATCCGACCTGCGCGCCCTGTTGCCGGAAACCGGCAGCGACATCAAGGGCCACATGCGATCCTATGCCGATTTGCTGGAAGCCTCAGGTTACGGGAGCCGTCCCAAGGACTTTGACGACCTGCTCCAAATTCTCGACAACGAACTTCGCCTCATCACGCCGACCGACCCGGAGGGAAAGGATGAAGGCGGAAGGATGAAGGATGAAGTTACATGCAGGCAGCCTTCGTCCGAGTCATCCGTCATCCTTCATCCTTCATCCTTCCGTTACTACCAGCTCACCCACGATTATCTGGTTCACTCGATACGCGCATGGCTCACCCGCAAGCAACGAGAATCTCGCCGGGGCCGGGCCGAGCTGCTGCTGGCCGATCGCGCCGCCGTGTGGAATGCCCGCCCCGAGAATCGGCAGCTCCCCTCGTTGTTGCAGTGGCTCCAGATCGAGCTGCTCACCGCCAGGAAGAACTGGACAACGCAGCAACGAAAGATGATGGTCAAAGCCAGGCGGTTTCACGCCCTGCGGGGTACCGCCCTTGCCGTGGTGCTGGGCTTGGCCACGTTCGCGGGTCTCTCCATCCGGGCGCAGGTCGTCGAGCAGCGGAAGGCGACCTACGCTGCCGCTCTGGTGCAAACTCTTCTCAAGGCGGAAACGGCTCAGGTGCCGGCTGTCATCGGTGAGATTGACCAGTTTCGCCGGTGGACCGATGCCCTGCTCCGGCAGGAGAACTCGAGCGCAGCAGCAGATTCCCGGCAGAAACTCAACACCAGCCTGGCCCTTCTCCCCGTGGACCCCAACCAGACGGCATTTCTTTACACCCGTCTCCTCAGAGCCGAGCCGCGCGACGTGCCGGTGATCCGTGACGCTCTGGCCCCGCACAAGAACGCCTTGATCGAGAAACTGTGGCACGTCGTGGTCAACAGGGAGGTCGGCAACAGCGGAGAGCGCCTGCGAGCCGCGGCAGCACTCGCCGCGTACGACCCGGACAGCCGGAAGTGGGCCACCGTTCAGGAGCCCGTCTCGAGCGACCTCGTGCGCGTGCCTCCGGTGTATCTGGTGGTGTGGATCGATGCGCTGCGTCCCGTGAGGGAAAAGCTGTTTGATCCCTTGTCCGCTATTTATCGAGACCCGAAACGGGAACCAACCGAACGTTCCCTGGCGACCGATATCCTGGCCGACTTTGCCGCCGACCGGCCAGACGTACTGGCCGATCTGGTGATGGACGCCGACGAGAAGCAGTTCGCCGTGATCTATCCCAGGTTCAAGGACCAGGGCCAGCACGGCCTGCCGATCCTGGCCAGCACGATCGACCAGCGACTTTCGTCCGCCGCGAAAGACGAGGCCAAGGAGAGACTGGCCAAACGGCAGGCGAATGCTGCCGTGGTGCTTCTGAAGATGAACAAGCCGTTTGTGGTCTGGTCATTGCTCAAGCACAGCCCCGATCCCAGGGCGCGGAGCTATCTGATCCATCGCTTCAGCCAGTTGGGCGCCGATGCCAAGACCCTCATCGAGCGTCTGGATCCCGAGCCGGATCTGACGGTACGGCGGGCGCTGATCCTCAGCCTCGGCGAGTTTAGCGAGCAAGCCCTTCCGCGGACGGATCGCCAGAAGCTGCTGCCGAAATTGCAGGAACTCTACCGTACGGTTGCCGATCCAGGTCTTCACGCTTCGGCGGAATGGCTGTTACGGACGTGGAAGCAAGAGATCTGGCTGAACCAGGTCAACGAGGAGTGGGCGAAAGAAAAGGTGAAGGGTGAAGGGTGGTGGGTGGTGGGAAAAGACAAGGATTCTCCACCCGCCACCCCCAAATGGTACGTGAACAGCCAGGGGCAGACGTTGGTGGTGATCAGGGGCCCGGTGCAGTTCGTGATGGGGTCGCCGGTCACGGAGCCGTTCAGGCTGAACCTCGAGACCCAGCACAACAAGCGGATCGGGCGGACGTTCGCACTCGCCGCCAAACTGGTCACGGTCGAGCAATTCCGACAGTTCAACAAGGGCTACAGTCCTCCCGCTATGTACACGCGCATGCCGGGTTTGCCGGCCCTGGGAATAAGCTGGTACGTCGCGGCGAGCTACTGCAACTGGTTGAGTAAACAAGAATCCATTCCCGAGGCCCAGTGGTGCTACGTGACCGACGCGAAGGGCGATGTGACGGGGATGAAGGAAGAATTCTTGAGTTTGAAAGGCTATCGGTTGCCCACGGAAGCCGAGATGGAGTATGCGACGCGCGCCGGAGCGGTCACCAGCCGGCACTTCGGGGAAACCGAAGACCTCTTGCCCAAATACGCGTGGTACGCGAGAAACGCGCAGGAACAAACCTGGCCGGTCGGCAGCCTGAAGCCGAACGATCTCGGCTTCTTCGATGTCCATGGCAACGTCTACACATGGTGCCAGGCAGTCGCACCGTATCCCGAGCGAGCCACCGGCGCCATCATTGAGGACCTAGAGGGTGACCTCGTGGTCCTGGGCTCAAACGCCCGCGTGTTGCGAGGCGGCACGTTCCTCCGGCAAGCGTCAGACCTGCGTTCCGCCTACCGCGGCATCCACCGGCCGGACCGGAGCGTCTACGACGGTTTTCGTGTGGCCAGGACCTTACCGTCCGCCCCCGCGGAGTGAAACCGGGACGCAGCTAGTTTTCACGCTGATTCTCCAGGCATGGCGCGTGTACTGCGGCGCCGAGTCTTGCGGTGCCTTACTCGACATCCACCTCCGGCATCACGCCAGTCTCGACTGCCACGCGGAATTCCTCGGAGCCGGTGCTCCACGTTGCAAGATAGGTCAATTCCAGCGGCACCGGCACCTGCCAGCCATTTCCCAGGAAAAGTGGCATCGCCGGCAGAACGTCACCGACGCCGACTGGTTCGACGAAATACGCTTGCACCTCTCCGGTTTCGTATGACGCCAGTATGCGATCCTTCCCATCGGGGAACGCAAACGCCTGTTCTTCAACCTCGTCCCAGATAGCCTTGTGAATGCCGAACGGGTCGCGCGGTGTCGGGGGAAACATGTCGATCACGAGGACATGAATGCCCGCCCGCAGGAAGTCGATGACTTTCTCAACGAAGTCACGCAGCGCCGCACGGCTGTCCTTATTTCCCGGCGAGACAATTTCGATCACGGCAATCGTTCGCCCCAGGCGGTGCTTGACCACGACACGGTTCGCGCGTGTGGCGTAGATTTGCCTGGAGCTCCGGCCCACGAATCGAGCGACCGGAGCCGCCGCCGTCGCCACGCCGCGGTCATCACCGAATTCGGAGCGCGGCCTGCCAAGGCTCTCGATGGCCAGAACGTCCGATTCCCGTGGACCACTCCGTTGTTCGACCAAGGCCGTGAGACCCTTCGGCAGGATTCCGGCATTGAGCGCCACCTTGAGCTGGATCGACCACGTTTGGTGGAAATCGTGGAACAGCCCCGCCGGGATTCGCGACCAATCGTGCATCGGCATGTAATCACCTCTTCGCCGAAACGACCTCCGCAGCCAGACTCCGGAGCACGGCCAGGCTCTCTTCCGGGAACGCTTTCTCGGAAGCACTCCAGAAATTCACATTGCTCGGCAGGCCGTCCACGGACACCGGCACGTGGACGCTCGATTTGAGCGCCGCCGTGATCATCTTCAACTGAGGCGACGAGCCCAGGGCATTCAGGTCCGGCAGTGAAATCACGCGATTGAACACCGAAAACCTGGAGAGCGGAACCATCCTGGACGGTGCTTTGAACCCGGTTTCCGCAAAGTGGGCGATCTTCTTGCCGGGGTAAGCCGAGCGACGCACGCAGTAGTTGCTGTCGTCGACGCTCGTCACGCAGACGCGATCGACTTGCGGCAGTTTCTCGTGCACGGCCTTCGCAAACGCTTCAAACGCTGGTTGCGAATCCAGCGCGGCGTGCGCCAGTTTCACCAGTTCGGCGTCGAGCTTCGGCGGTGCCTTGGGTGCAGCCGCCTGGGCCGCGGCCACCGGGTGCGCGATCCGGTCCTCTCCCGCCAGAGTGCGGTCGTAATAACCGATCATCATTTCTTCCCAGGTCTGTTCGCCCCAGCGCACGGTCTGCGTGGGGTCGGGATTGGCCACGTTCGAAGGCGAGTTGTTGTACCAGGCCTCGCAATGCAGAGTCGTCCCCTTGGGCAAGAGCTTGGGCTCTGCCAGGACGTAAGAGTTCTGCCAGTTGAAATCATAATGCGGCACGTCCAGCAGCACTTCCTTCTTGCCATCCGGGTAAATGGCTTCATATTTGAAGCCAACGCCGCGCACGTGAGTGTGCGGCATCAACTCCAGCACTTCCTCATCCTGCTCCAGCACGCGCTCGCCATCGACCTTGTAACTCGGATCGCCGGGCGGAATCTCGAATCGTGGATTGACCACCATGTCCGTCACAACTTCTTTGCGCACCGTCTTGGGATCGGCGAACACCAGCCCGATCTCGCACTGATCCTCTTGCGGGGCGCCAGTGGCAGTGTAGTGAATTTGAAGCACCAGCCGCGAGCCCGCCGGCACGCGCTTGGCCAACCCCTCCGCCAGCCACATCGGTCGGGCGCCGGGCACGCTCGCGGCAAGCCACTTGCTGATGAACCCGCCGTCGCCGTTGCCTCCCCGGAGCCCACCCCGCGCCCCGCCGCCTCGGCCACCCGCGCCCTGCCTGCACCGCCCCGCGCGCCACCCCCCCGTGCCCCGGCTCCCCGCTGACCGCCACCCCTCCCGGGATTGAAGGCGTCCGGTCCGAGAACCAGCGGCTCGTCGGCCGGCTGCGTGAAGACGAGTACGTGATGGACGGCCGCTCGACAACTCGGCTTCACCTCCGCGGCCTGAATCCACTTGTCCTCCGTGAAGCCGGTATCGATCACAAAAAACTGATATTCGATCGTGCCCGTCGCGCGTACTTTGTAAGGCTTGGGAATCCGAAAAACGACGTCCGGCTTCGGAATCCGCCAGCCGGCGGCAAATGTCGGGGCCGCGGGAGTATCCTTGGGATCACCTTGCGGCGTGCCCGCCTCAATCCAGTCGCCGATCGTCTTCTTCTCTTCGCCGGTAAGCCGGCTGTCATTGGCGAAATGGCCGTATTTGGGATCGGCGTGCCAGGGCGGCATTCGCCCCTCACGCACGACCTCGCCAATCGTATCGGCCCAGCCAACCGCTTCGTCATACGAGGTGAGCGAGAACGGCCCGATTTCGCCGGGACGGTGGCACTCGACGCAGCGCTTGTTGAAAATGCGAGCGACATCCTTGGCGAAAGTCACCGTGCCCGTCGCCGCCGGCTTGTGCACGCGGCCGATGTAACAGCCCACCGCCGGTGTCGCCGGCTGACTGACCGCCTTGCCTGCCAGCAATTCATCCAGTGCCTCCGAGAGATCGTTCTGCGTCGACTTGGTGCGCGAAATCCCGACGTTGTACTGGTTGTCGACCCGGCCCCGATAGCGGATGACTCGCTCGGCGTCCAGGACAAGAACCTCCGTTGTGCGCTGCACCGCCAACTGATCCGCCAGGACATTATTCACGTCTTTCAAAATCGGAAACTCGATGCCCGCGTCCTTGGCAAAGCGGGCGATCTGTGTAACCCCGTCTTGCTGATTGGCGTCGATGCCCAGGAACTGCACGCCTTTGGCCTCAAAGTCCTTGGCCATCTTGGCCAGCCGCGGTCCATAAAGCTTGGCAACCGGGCATTCGCAGCCCACGAACGCGAGCACCACCGCCTTTTTCGCCGCGAATTGGTCGAGCGACGTTTCTGCCCCTCGGTAGTCGCGCAGCGCAAACGAAGCGACCTTCGTGCCGGTGGCGGGAGCGTTATCGTTTGCCCAGGCCAGTCCGGGCACCAAGGCGACAACCAACCAAGCGAAGACTTTCATGCAACCGGCTCCAGTTGAAAAAGCGGCTCTCTTGCCGCGCAGCCAAGGCGGGCAACCGTCGACTCAGGACGACGTCGATGCGAGCAGCGGACGGACCCCATTGTCGGCCTTGTGCCGCTCCGTAACAAGTCCATCTGCTCCACCGAGTCTCGGGCACGGGTCCGACGCGAGCCGGTCTGCGAGCTCCTCGAGGGTCGTCAGCTCCTCAACACGGCCGCGAGCACCGCGGCGTCGGGTACGCGGTCATCGGGCGACTGGGGATCCTCGCATAGCTGGTCAGGAGCTGCCCCCACCGCGGCGGAGATTGGCCATTTCGACGGCAAGAGCTGGCACGGCAGTGACGGCAAAGGGGCGGCTGATTTCGCGCACCACGGCGAGCACGGCTCCTTCACGCCCAAGGACATGAGCGCGACGTGGTCGTGGAAGGGCGCGTCCACTTCAACTTCCTGAACCGTGGCCCGGCAGGAATGGCGAAACGTCTTTCTCGAGCCCAAGAGCCCCCGCGGCGGATCTGGGGATGCGCCACAGCGCCGCGTCGGCGTCGACTCTCTTGCGGACGAAGTCGACCTCATTCGTCCGGATGTCGGCGTGGCCCGCGAGCTCTCTGTTCGGCGCGCTCCGATCTCGCCCAGTCGCCCTTCGCTCCGCGAAGGGATTTCTTCATAGTCGCCCTTCGCTCCGCGAAGGGATTTCTTCATAGTCGCCCTTCGCTCCGCGAAGGGATTTCTTCTCTGTTGGGCGCGGGTCTCCAGACCCCGCCCTCCTGACCGACCGAAGGTCTCCACACGGCTGAACGCCCACTTGTGAACTTGAGCACCATAATGGGTGTCGCTCAAGCGATGACCTTGGGCAGCCGCTCGGCTACAATAGCCCCGACTGATGCCAGCGTGTGTGGCGATGACGCATTACAACGTGAGGACCACCCCCGAGCATGCGCGACGGCGATCCGCTTGAAGCGACGATGAGCCATGACGCGGCCGCGGATGAGTGGCTTGCTGACGGTGCGCCGCCCGCGGGCGACGCTGACCCGGCGCAGCTCCCTGAACGCATCGGTCGCTACCGAATCGAACGCGTACTCGGCAAAGGCGGCTTCGGCCTGGTCTATCTCGCCCACGACGACCAGTTGAGCCGCCCGGTGGCCATCAAGGTGCCTCATCGCGAAGTGGTGGATCGACTCGAAGATGCCGAAGCGTACCTGACGGAAGCCCGCACGGTCGCCAACCTCGATCATCCCCACATCGTCCCCGTGTTCGATGTCGGCAGCACCGAGCAGTTTCCCTGTTTTGTCGTCTCGAAATTTATCGACGGCACGGACCTCGCGACCAGGCTCAAGCAGTCACGGCTTTCCATCCACGAAACGGTCGAACTGGTGGCGACGGTGGCCGAGGCGTTGCACCACGCTCACAAGCAAGGGCTGGTCCATCGCGATATCAAACCAGGCAACATCCTGCTCGACTCGAGCGGCAAGCCGTTCGTGGCCGACTTCGGGCTGGCGCTGCGGGAGCAGGATCTCGGCAAGGGACCACGCTACGCCGGAACACCCGCTTACATGAGTCCCGAACAGGCCCGTGGCGAAGGGCATCGGGTGGATGGCCGCAGCGACATCTTCAGCCTGGGCGTGGTCTTCTACGAGATGCTGGTCGGGTCGCCAGCCATTTCGCGCTGAGTCGCTACCGGAACTCTTGGAGCAGATCACGAGCTTCGAGCCACGCCCACCACGCCAGTACGACGATCATATCCCGAAAGAACTGGAACGCATTTGCCTGAAAGCACTCTCGAAGCGAGCCTCGGAGCGCTACTCGACGGCAAAAGACATGGCCGACGATCTGCGTCTCTTTCTCGCCGACCAGGACATCAGCCAGCAGCCTTCACGTGCAATGGGCCGCGGCGCGCCTTCGTTCACGCCGGCGTCGGAGCCGCCAAACACGGCGCCAGCCGGCCGCAACGCCGACCTCGGACCACCAGCCCATCAAGATCGTGCCCAAGGGGTTGCGTTCTTTTGATGCCCACGACGCCGACTTCTTCCTGGAATTGCTCCCAGGCCCTCGTGACCGGGACGGACTGCCCGACAGCCTGCGGTTCTGGAAGACTCGCATCGAAGAGACGGATGCGGACAACACCTTCACGGTCGGACTCATCTATGGACCATCGGGCTGCGGCAAATCTTCGCTGGTGAAGGCAGGTCTGTTGCCCCGCCTGTCCGCCAACGTGATCGCCGTGTACGTCGAAGCCACCGCCCTGGAAACGGAAACCCGGCTGCTGGGCGGTCTCCGCAAACGCTGTCCGGCCCTGGCGGAAAACTTGTCGCTGCACGGAACGGTGGCCGCATTGCGCCGGGGACACGGCATTCCCGCAGGCAAGAAGGTACTCATCGTTCTCGACCAGTTCGAGCAGTGGTTGCACGCCAGGAAGGAGGAAACGAACAGCGAGCTGGTGCAAGCCCTACGACAGTGCGACGGAGGCGCGAGTGCAGTGCATCGTGATGGTGCGGGATGACTTTTGGATGGCGGTGACTCGATTCCTGCGGGAGCTAGAGATTCGGCTTGTTGAAGGACAGAATTCGGCCGCCGTTGATCTCTTCGACACAGACCACGCCCGGAAAGTGCTGGCGGCGTTTGGCCGGGCGTTCGGCAAGCTTCCAGAAAACTCCGGCGACACGAGTAAAGACCAGAAGGAGTTCTTGAAACGGGCCGTGTCGGGATTGGCTCAGGAAGGCAAAGTCATTTGCGTTCGGCTGGCCTTGTTTGCGGAAATGGTGAAGGGCAAGCCGTGGACGCCCGCGACACTCAAGGAGGTGGGCGGCACGGAGGGGGTTGGCGTCACGTTTCTTGAAGAGACGTTCAGTGCGGCGACGGCTCTCCACCCGAACATCGTTACCACCAGAAGGCGGCACGCGGCGTCCTGAAGGCTCTCTTGCCCGAATCCGGCACCGACTTGAAGGGCCACATGCGGTCATACGCCGAGCTACTCGAAGCGTCGGGATACGGCAACCGTCCCGGCGAATTTGATGATCTGATTCGCATTCTCGACAGCGAACTCCGGCTCATCACGCCAACCGACCCGGAAGGCGTGGCGGGTGACGAGTGGCGCGTGGCGGGAGGCACGAACGATTCAGCAGCCTCTTCTCCCACCACCCGCCACCCATCACCCGCCACCCGCTACTACCAGTTCACGCACGACTACCTCGTCCACTCCCTGCGCGACTGGTTGACGCGCAAGCAGCGGGAAACGCGCCGCGGACGGGCCGAGCTGCGGTTGGCGGAGCGGGCCGCCTTGTGGCAGGCGAAGCCCGAGAACCGGCATCTACCGTCGTGGTGGGAGTATCTGACTGCCGTGTGGCTCATTCCGGCGAAGAGCCGCACGGCGGTTCAGCAGACGATGCTACGCAAGGCCGGGCGCATTCATGCAGTCCGCTGGGGGAGCGCCCTGACGGTTCTGCTGCTGATCGGATTCGTGATCGGCAACGTGATTGCGGCCGACCGCCGGAGTAGCCTTGGTCGGCAGGTAGCCACGGCATTGGACGCGATGCAGACCAGCCGCGGCGCGGCCGTTCCGTTTACCTTGCTCGATCTGGAGCGATTGCCGCGCGAATCGGTCATCGCACAGCTGAGGTTTCGTTGCTCGTATGCTCGAACCGCGATACAAGCTGGGGTTGGCGTACGCGATGGCCCGATTCGACCAGGTCGATGTCCCGTTTCTCGTAGAGCAAATCCAGGGTTCAGCGCCTGAAGAAGTCGACAACCTTGTCGCGGCTTTCGCGCATGCGCGAGACGCCTCATCGGAAGCGATCCATGACCTCGCGAAGAAAGCCGCGGCAGAAAAGAACTGGCGACTCAAGGCCCGCTTGGCTGTCGTTGCGCTCTACCTCGAAGATGACCGAATCGCCGCCGACATGTGCCGCATCGACGATAGGCCCGATCCGATCGAGCGCACGATCTTCATCGATGAGCTGCCGGCATGGCACGGGACACACCAGATTGGCGGTGTATTTTCAGGCGGAATCCGACGCCGCCCTGCGGTCTGGCCTCTGCCTCGCGGTCGGTAGTATTCCCTTGGGACAGTTGACCGAAGCGGAACTCAAACCCTGGAAGTCTGTGTTCACGCAGTGGTACCAAACCGCATCGGACGGCGGCACGCATAGCGCGGCTGGCTGGGCATTGCGGCAATGGGGTATCGAGGCGCCCGCACTGCCGGCAACAAGCCAACCGACCGAGGGCCGCCAGTGGCTCGTCAATTCGCTAGGCATGACGTTGCTCAAGATCAATCCCGGCGTGTTCGTGCACAAGGATCAAACTCCTGAGGCAAAGGACCAACGGCTGCAACTGACGCGGGCGTTCTTTCTGAGTGACCGGGAGATCAGCGTCGGGCAATTCCAGCAGTTCATCAGCGATGCAAGTTACCCGAATGAAGAGAAACCAGAGAAATGGCAAGGCGCGAACGCACAAACCAGCCCGACTCCCAACCACCCGGTTCAACAGGTCAATTGGTACGACGCCGTGTTGTTCTGCAACTGGCTGAGCCGCAGGGAGGCACGCACGGCATGCTATGAGCGAACCGGGAAGAAAGAGAGAACCGGGACTGTGGAACACGAAGCCTGGCGGCTGGTCGCCGGTGCGAACGGCTACCGATTGCCGACGGAGGCGGAGTGGGAGTACGCCTGTCGCGCCGGGACAACGACCGAATTTGCCAGCGGAAGCGATGAAGAGATGCTGCGGAAATATGCAGTGATTCAAGCCAGTCGCGCCGCCCCCGGGGGGAGCAAGCTGCCGAACGGCTGGGGGCTGTTCGATATGCACGGGAATGTCTGGGAGTGGTGCTGGGATGGAAACACGAAAGATAACGCGAAGTCGGCAACCGTCGATCCGACCGGTGCATCGTGGGTCCCGAACCGCGTGTTTCGGGGCGGTAGCTGGAACTACTCCGCGGGCTTCTCGCTGTCGTCGGACCGTCGTCGGACCGCGCCGGAGAGCCGTAACTTCTACCTGGGTTTTCGCGTGGCCCGAGGCCAGTCCGGGCGATACGGAAGCTAGCCCATCGCTCTGGCGTGCAGGGCGGAGTGGAGTGGAGCGAAGGGCGGAGCCCCCTGCCCGCTTGAGCGATGGGCGAGGCGGGCTGCCGTCTTGCGTTCGTTAATCCTGAGGCGGATGCTCGCCTGCTTTCACCAACACGCGACGGAGGTTGATCGGCGCTTCCCGATTCAACTGCAGGGCTTCAACGGTGGCGCGCCCAATCGCCGTGAGGCCCACGAGCTGTGTTGCGTCATCGGTCCAGGCAAAATGCGTGGTCCACTTGTCGCGCCGAGGATTGAACAATCTGACCCGATCGTTTGAAACAGGATCTCGCGCTGTCGTTCGGCTGTATTTATGGTTGTTGCATCCCTGGCACGAAAGTGCCAGGTTTTCGAGCCGTTCATTGCCTTGGCGGCTGCGAGGCCGGATATGCTCTAATGAGAAACTCTGATGGGCAAAAGCTGCGGGACTGCGGCAGAATTCGCATCGGCCGTGAGCACGCCGAAAGACGAAATCACGTACGGCTTTCTTCGGTCTAGCCATTGACCGGCGCGGCCTTGATTCCCATCTGTTTCATCAGCAGGCGGATTGGAATACGACGCAGGTCGGCCAGCTCTAGCAACGCGGCGGCACGGTCGGCATCGCGGCTTTCGAATTCATGAGTCAACTTCAGCAACTCGGCGCGCTCTTTGTCGCTCAGGGAATTCTTTTTCCGTTTCTGCGACAGTCGCGCATAACGGCTACAAATGGCTTCGGGCACTCCTCGGTTGATTCGCTTGATGAGCCTGCTTTCCTCGGCAGAGAGTTTGTCCGCCGTCGGCTGGTTCCGCAGCAACAATGCTTTCTCCAGGAATGCGTCGAGCTCCTCGGGCGCGAGTTGCTGGACCGCTTTCAGCAATTCCGGGCCGCTCACGCCGATGGTTGCCATGTTGGTACGCCTTGACGGAAACAGTATTGTTCCGACATGGTGGTTCGCCCCGTTTTCCGATGGAGGTATTATACGCGGGCACGCATCATTTCGCCGCGCTGGATTCGGTCAATTTCTGCCGCCGATGGTCAGAAACTTCGGGACGACGGGTGAGGGATTTGGAGACACCGGCTGTCCCAGTGTCGCCGCGGCGGTTCGATAACGTGGCCGCATTTCCTTGGTCTGGAGGAGCGGCACGATCTTCCCCTCGCCCGCGTGATGCACGGTTTGGCGGGCGGCGTGGCGAGGTCATGAGATGAGTAGCCGGGTGGCTCTTTGGCGGGCAAATCTGGGTCTGTCGGAGCTCAGGGGGAGCGATTCCCTTTCGGCAAGAAAGATTGGGACAGGTGATTGTCCTGCCACGACCGTCGCTCAAGCGATGATGTTCGGCAACCGATCGACTACAATGGCCCCGACTGGTGTAAGCGTGTCGGGCGATGACGCAGTACAACGTGAGGACCACCCCCGGGGCATGCGCGACGGCGATCCGCTCGAAGCGACGGCAACCCATGATGCGGCCGCGGATGAGTGGCCCACCAAAGACGGTGCGCCCGCTGCCGCCCACGTGGCCCCGGCACGTCTCCCCGCACACATTGGTCGCTACCGGATCGAACGCGTGCTGGGCATGGGCGCGTTCGGCGTGGTCTATCTGGCCCAGGACGACCAGTTGAGCCGCCCGGTGGCCATCAAGGTGCCACATCGCGAGTTGGTGGATCGCATTGAAGATGCCGAAGCCTATCTGACAGAAGCCCGCACGGTCGCCAGCCTCGATCATCCCCACATCGTTCCCGTCTTCGATGTCGGCAGCACCGAGCAGTTCCCCTGTTTTGTCGTCTCGAAATTTATCGACGGCACGGACCTCGCGACCAGGCTCAGGCAGTCACGGCTTTCGATCCACGAAACAGTGGAGCTGGTGGCGACGGTGGCTCAGGCGCTGCACCACGCTCACAAGCAAGGGCTGGTCCATCGCGATATCAAACCGGGGAACATCCTGCTCGACTCTAGCGGCAAGCCATTCGTGGCTGACTTTGGGCTGGCGCTGCGTGAGCAGGATCTCGGCAAGGGACCGCGCTACGCCGGGACACCGGCATACATGAGTCCGGAACAAGCTCGTGGCGAAGGGCATCGCGTCGATGGCCGTAGCGACATCTTCAGCTTGGGCGTGGCCCTCTACGAGATGCTGTCGGGTCGCCAGCCTTTTCGCGCAGAGTCGGCACCGGAGCTCCTGGCGCAGATCACGACCTTCGAGCCACGCCCACCACGCCAGTACGACGACCATATCCCGAAAGAACTCGAGCGCATCTGTCTTAAATCGCTCTCGAAGCGAGCCACCGAGCGCTATTCGACCGCAAAGGACCTGGCCGACGACCTGCGTCTCTGTCTCGCCGATCAGACCGTCAACCAGCGACCTTCAAGCGCTGTGGGCCTCGTCGCAACTTCGATCACGGCGGTTTCGCTGCCGCCATCCGCGACTCCCGCGCAAGCTTCGACCGCGCCCACGATGCTGACCTCGGACCACGAGTCCATCAAGATCGTGCCCAAAGGGTTGCGGTCGTTTGATGCCCACGACGCAGACTTTTTCCTCGAATTGTTGCCGGGGCCAAGGGACCGAGAGGGACTGCCCGAGGGCCTCCGGTTCTGGAAGACCCGGATCGAAGAAACGGATGCCGACAACACGTTCACCGTCGGCCTCATCTATGGACCATCGGGTTGCGGCAAGTCATCGCTGGTGAAGGCGGGGCTTCTACCGCGCCTTTCCGCAGAGGTCATCGCGGTCTACGTCGAAGCCACCGCCCGGGAAACGGAAACGCGGCTGCTCACCGGACTCCGGAAACGCTGTCCGGCCCTGTCGGACGACCTGTCGATGCGCGAAGCCCTGGCCGCATTGCGCCGGGGACAGGGCGTCCCCGCGGGCAAAAAGGTACTCGTCGTACTTGACCAGTTCGAGCAATGGTTGCACGCCAGGAAGGATGAAACGAACACCGAGCTGGTGCAAGCCCTTCGGCAGTGCGACGGCGGGCGAGTGCAGTGCATCGTGATGGTGCGGGATGATTTTTGGTTGGCTGTTAGCCGATTCCTGCGGGATCTGGAAATCCGATTGGTCGAGGGGCAGAACAGCGCGCTCGCCGATCTCTTTGACTTGGACCACGCCCGGAAGGTGCTGGCGGCATTTGGCCGCGCGTTCGGCAAGCTTCCAGAAAACCCCGGCGGCACCAGCAAGGAACAAAATGAGTTCTTGAAACAGGCCGCGTCGGGATTGACCCAGGAAGGCAAAGTCATTTGCGTCCGGCTGGCCTTGTTTGCGGAAATGGTGAAAGGCAAATCATGGACGCCCGTGACACTCAAGGAAGTGGGCGGCACGGAGGGGGTTGGAATCACTTTTCTTGATGAGACGTTCAGTGCGGCAACGGCTCCTCCCGAGCATCGTTATCACCAGAAGGCGGCGCGCGGCGTCTTGAAGGCTCTCTTGCCCGGATCCGGCACCGACCTGAAGGGCCACATGCGGTCATATTCCGAGCTGCTCGAAGCGTCGGGATATGGGAACCGTCCCGCCGAATTTGATGATCTGATTCACATTCTCGACAGCGAAATCCGGCTGATCACCCCCACCGATCCCGAAGGGGCCGCCGACGGTTCACCGACTACGGTCGTCTCCGGTCAAAAGTATTACCAACTGACACACGATTACCTGGTGCATTCGCTTCGCGATTGGCTCACGCGCAAACAGAGAGAAACGCGCCGCGGACGGGCCGAACTGCACTTGGCGGAACGGGTTGCCCTGTGGCAGGCGAAGCCCGACAACCGGCATCTGCCGCCGGCGTGGGAGTATCTGACGGCCGTATGGCTCATACCGGCGAGGAACCGAACGGCTCTTCAGCAGACGATGCTACGCAAGGCCGGGCGCATTCATGCGGTCCGCTGGGGGATGCGCCTGACGGTTCTGCTGCTGATCGGGTTCGTGATCGGGAAAGTGTTTGCGGTCGAGCGCCAGAGCAGCCTTCGTTCGCAGGTAGCGACGGCATTGAACGCGGTGCAGAGCAGCCGCGGCGTTGCCGTTCCGTTTACGCTGCGCGATCTGGAGCGGCTGCCGCGCGAATTGGTCCGCGCAGAGCTAACGGCGCGGTACCCGAGTGCCGACCCACAGCATAAACTGGCGTTGGCATATGCGCTCGCCCGTTTTGGCGAGGTCGATGTGCCGTTTCTCGTCTCGCGGATCCACGATTCCGCGCGAAGAGGTCGATAACCTCACCGCAGCATTCGGGCGGGCGCGAGCGGCCTCAATGGAAGCGATCCGCGACCTCGTGAAACGAGCGGCCGCCGAACAGAACTGGCGGCTCAAGGCTCGCCTGGGGGTCGTGGCGCTCTACCTCGAAGATGACCGCATCGCCGCCGACATGTGTCGCATCGCCGATCGGCCCGATCCGATCGAGCGCACAACGTTCATCGACGAGTTTTCGGCATGGCACGGGGACGTCACCAATCTGGCAACCTATTCTCTTGCGAGATCCGACGCCGCGCTGCCGTCGGGCCTCTGCCTCGCGGTAGGTAGTATTCGGTTGGAAGATTTGACCGAAGCGGAGCGCAAAGCCTGGAAGCCTGTGTTCACGCAGTGGTACCAAACCGCACCGGAAGGCGGCACGCACAGCGCGGCTGGCTGGGCATTGCGCCAGTGGGGTATCGAGGCGCCCGCTCTGCCCGCAACCACCCAGCCGAGCGAGGGCCGCCAGTGGTTCGTCAATTCGCTGGGCATGACGCTGCTCAAGATCAACCCCGGCGCGGTCGTGCGCAACGATCAAGCCCCTGAGGCAAAAGACCAGGCAGCGCAACTCTCGCGGGCCTTCTTTCTGAGTGACCGGGAGATCAGCGCCGGGCAGTTCCAGCAGTTCATCGGCGATGCCAGTTACCCGGACCAAGATAAACCCGACAGATGGCCAGGCCCCCACAAAGAAATTAGCCCGACTCCGGACCACCCGGTTCAACAGGTCAACTGGTACGACGCTGTGCTTTTCTGCAACTGGCTGAGCCGAAAGGAAGGGCGAGCGCCATGCTATGAGCGAACCGGAAACAGAGAGAAAGTAAGAGTCGCTAATATCGAATACCAGAACGATTCCTGGCGGCTGGTGTCCGATGCAACCGGCTACCGCCTGCCGATCGAGGCGGAATGGGTGGCCGCATGTCGCGCCGGGACGACGACCGAATTTGCGAGCGGCAACGACGAAGACACCCTGCGGAACTACTCGGTATTTCGAGCCCGTCGCCCGGCTCCCGGTGGGAGCAAGCTGCCCAACGGCTGGGGGCTGTTCGACATGCACGGGAACGTCTGGGAATGGTGCTGGGATGCATATGAGAAACTTGACCCGAAGTCGCCGGCGGTCGATCCGACGCTTGCGCACGACGGCCCCGACCGCGTCACTCGAGGCGGGAGCTGGCGCAGCGCCGCCGACTTCACACGAACGTCGTACCGCGGCAGGGACACGCCGGTCTGCCGTTTCTACTACCTGGGTTTTCGCGTGGCCCGAGGCCAGTAACCTGGACCTGTACGGCAACTTGATGTCCAACCCGATCAAGAACCCGGCCAATGTCCGCCGTGCGGATCGGTGAATCAAGACAATGGCTCTCGCCGAGCGATGATGTTCGGCAACCGTTCGGCTACAATGACCGCGACTCGTGCCCGCGTGCGGGGCGATGACGCAGTGGAACGTGAGGACTACCACCGGGCATGCGCGACGGCGATCCACTGGAAGCGACGGCGAACCATGATGCGGCCGCGGATGAGTGGCCCGCCATTGACGGTGCGCCCGCTGCTGCCGACATGGCCCCGGCGCATCTTCCTCAACACATCGGTCGCTACCGGATCGAAAGAGTGCTTGGCAAGGGCGGCTTCGGGCTGGTGTACCTGGCCCAGGATGACCAGTTGAGCCGCCCGGTGGCCATCAAGGTGCCTCATCGCAAACTGGTGGATCGACTCGAGGATGCCGAAGCTTACCTGACCGAAGCCCGCACGGTCGCGAACCTCGATCATCCGCACATCGTCCCCGTCTTCGATGTCGGCAGCACCGACCAGTTCCCGTGCTTTGTCGTCTCGAAATTTATCGACGGCACGGACCTCGCGACCAGGCTCAAGCAGTCACGGCTTTCCATCCACGAAACGGTCGAACTGGTGGCGACGGTGGCCGAGGCGTTGCACCACGCTCACAAGCAAGGCCTGGTCCATCGCGATATCAAACCAAGCAACATCCTGCTCGACTCGAGCGGCAAGCCGTTCGTGGCCGACTTCGGGCTGGCGCTGCGGGAGCAGGATCTCGGCAAGGGACCACGCTACGCCGGAACACCCGCTTACATGAGTCCCGAACAGGCCCGTGGCGAAGGGCATCGGGTGGATGGCCGCAGCGACATCTTCAGCCTGGGCGTGGCCTTCTACGAGATGCTGTCGGGTCGCCAGCCATTTCGCGCTGAGTCGCTACGGGACCTCTTGGAGCAGATCACGAGCTTCGAGCCACGCCCACCACGCCAGTACGACGATCATATCCCGAAAGAACTGGAGCCGCATTTGCCTGAAAGCACTCTCGAAGCGAGCCACGGAGCGCTACTCGACCGCAAAAGACATGGCCGACGATCTGCGTCTCTTTCTCGCCGACCAGGACATCAGCCAGCAGCCTTCACGCGCAATGGGCCGCGGCGCGCCTTCGTTCACGCCGGCGTCGGAGCCGCCAAACACGGCGCCAGCGGCCGCAACGCCGACCTCGGACCACCAGCCCATCAAGATCGTGCCCAAGGGCTTGCGGTCGTTTGATGCCCACGACGCCGACTTTTTCCTCGAGCTGCTCCCCGGCCCTCGCGACCGGGACGGACTGCCCGATAGCCTCCGGTTCTGGAAGACCCGAGTCGAAGAAACGGATGCCGACAATACGTTCACGGTCGGCCTCATCTATGGACCGTCGGGCTGTGGCAAGTCCTCGCTGGTGAAGGCAGGTTTGTTGCCCCGCCTGTCCGCGAGCGTGATCACCGTCTACGTCGAAGCCACGGCCCTCGAAACGGAAACGCGGCTGCTGGCCGGTCTTCAGAAACGCTGTCTGGCTCCGGCGGACAACATGTCGCTGCACGGTACGCTGGCTGCACTGCGCCGGGGACACGGCATACCCACGGGCAAGAAGGTCCTCATCGTTCTCGACCAGTTCGAGCAGTGGTTGCACGCCAGGAAGGAGGAAACGAACACCGAGCTGGTTCAAGCCCTGCGGCAGTGCGACGGCGGGCGAGTGCAGTGCCTCGTGATGGTGCGCGATGACTTCTGGATGGCGATCACGCGATTCCTGCGGGAACTGGAGATCCGGCTTGTCGAGGGCCAGAATTCGGCCGCCGTCGATCTCTTCGACACGGACCACGCCAGGAAAGTGCTGGTGGCGTTTGGGCGGGCGTTCGGCAAACTCCCCGACAGCTCCCGCGAAACGAGTAAAGACCAGAGGGACTTCTTGAAACAGGCCGTGTCGGGATTAGCTCAAGAAGGCAAAGTCATTTGCGTCCGGCTGGCCTTGTTTGCGGACATGGTGAAAGGCAAAGCATGGGCGCCCGCGACACTAAAGGAAGTGGGCGGCACCGAGGGGGTCGGCGTCACGTTTCTTGAAGAGACGTTCAGTGCGGCGACCTCTCCACCCGAACATCGTTACCACCAGAAGGCGGCACGCGCGGTACTGAAGGCTCTCTTGCCCGAATCCGGCACCGATATCAAGGGGCACATGCGGTCATACGCCGAGCTGCTTGATGCGTCGGGCTACGGGAACCGCCCCCGGGAATTCGATGAGGTGATCCGCATTCTCGACAGCGGAATCCGACTGATCACGCCAACCGACCCGGAAGGGGTGGCGGCTGACGAGTGGCACGTGGCGGGAAGTAAGAACGATCCAGCAGCCTCTTCTCCCACCACCTGCCGCCCATCACCCGCCACCCGCTACTACCAGTTGACGCACGACTACCTCGTCCACTCCCTGCGCGACTGGTTGACGCGCAAGCAGAAGGAAACGCGCCGCGGACGGGCCGAGCTGCGGTTGGCGGAACGGGCCGCCCTCTGGCAGGCGAAGCCCGAGAATCGGCATCTGCCGTCGTGGTGGGAGTATCTGACCGCCGTTTGGCTCGTACCGGCGAGGAGCCGCGCGGCGATTCAGCAGACGATGCTGCGCGAGGCCGGGCGCATTCATGCGGTCCGCTGGGGCAGCGCCCTGGCGGTTCTGCTGCTGATCGGATTCGTGATCGGGAACATGATCGCGGCCGAGCGGCGGCGCAGCCTTGGTTGGCGGGCAGATACGGCATTGAATGCGATGCAGCTCAGCCGCGGCGCTCGCGGTTCCGTTGGCCTTGCGCGAACTGGAGCGATTGCCGGGCGAATTGTTCGTGCCAGCTCTAAGGTTGCGCTACGCGTCTGCCGAACCGCGATACAAGCTGGGGTACGCGTATGCGATGTCCGCATTCGACCGGGTCGATGTCCCGTTTCTCGCAGCGCGGATCCAGGGTTCAGCGCCGGAAGAAGTCGACAACCTTGTCGCGGCTTTCGGGCATGCGCGAGAGGCCTCCTTGGAGGCGATCCACAACCTCGCGAAGAAAGCCGCGGCGGAAAAGAATTGGCGCCTCAAGGCCCGCATGGCTGTCGTTGCGCTCTACCTCCAGGATGACCGCATCGCCGCCGACATGTGCCGCATCGACGATCGGCCCGATCCGATCGAGCGCACAATCTTCATCGATGAGCTGCCGGCATGGCACGGACACAACAGATTGGCGATGTATTTTCAGGCGGAACCCGACGCCGCCCTGCGGTCTGGCCTCTGCCTTGCAGTGGGTAGTATTCCCTTGGAAAATCTGACCGGACAGGAACACGGAGCCTGGCAGCCCGTGTTCACGCGGTGGTACAAAACCGCATCGGACGGCGGCACGCACAGCGCGGCTGGCTGGGCGTTGCGCCAGTGGGGCGTCAACCCGCCCGCACTGCCGGCATCAAGCCAGCCGAGCGCGGGCCGCCAGTGGGTCGTCAATTCGCTGGGTATGACGCTGGTCAAGATCGACCCCGACGCGGTTGTGCGCAAAGACCAAACCCCTGAGGCAATAGAACAGACGGTGAAACTGACCCGGGCCTTCTTTCTGAGCGACCGGGAGATCAGCGTCGGGCAGTTCCAGCAGTTCATCGGCGATGCAAGTTACCCGACCAAAGAGAAACCAGAGAATTGGCCAGGTGCCCAAGCAGAGCTCAACCCGACCTCCGAACACCCTGTTCAAAAAGTCAACTGGTACGACGCCGTGCTCTTCTGTAACTGGCTGAGCCGCAAGGACGGCCGCACGCCGTGCTATGAACGGACCGGAAAGCAAGTGAAAGTGAAGCTCGGGAAAAACGAATACGAACACGAGATCTGGCGGTTGGTTGCCGATGCGCCCGGCTACCGCTTGCCGACCGAAGCGGAATGGGAATACGCCTGTCGCGCCGGGACGACGACCGAATTTGCCAGCGGCAGCGACGAAGAGACTCTGCGGAAATACGCAGTGTTCCAGGCCGGTCGCACTGCATCCGTTGGGAGCAAACTGCCAAACGGCTGGGGGCTGTTCGACATGCACGGGAATGTGATGGAGTGGTGCTGGGATGGATATGAGAAATACGACGCGAAGTCGCCAGCCGTCGATCCGACCGGCGCTTCGGCGGTCCGCAACCGCGTGATTCGGGGCGGGAGCTGGATCAGCCCCGCCAGCTATTCGCGGGCGTCGTTCCGGAACAAGGTCACGCCGGAGGAACGGTACAACAGCCTGGGGTTTCGCGTGGCCCGAGGCCAGTCCGGGGGATAGCGAGAGCCGAGCCCCGTGTCCCGGGCAGCCGGAGAGAGGATCGCCAGGCCATCGACCGTGGAAAACTCGCTGTCTCAAAACCCATCCCTCTGTCCCTCCTGCGGCCGCAAGCGGCTCGCCAGCGCGCCCAACTGCGTGTTCTGCGGAGCAAAAATGCCCCAGGCCCCACGGCACCACTCGACGCTCACATCCCGCGCCGCGGCACCCCCGCTGATCCGAGTCTTCAGCAAGTCGCACCCTCCTTGGAGCAAGGCTGATCAAATCGCTCAATCCGATGAATCGAAGGAAACACCGGCCGTCATCAGCCCCACTCCCGGCACTGATCCATTTGAAGAACCCGAGCACGAAGCCGATTCGTCCCAGATCGAACTAAACGGTGAGCAGATCGACCTGCGGCGATGCTCCTGGTGCGACGAGTTGACGCCCAGTCTCAAGGCATTCAACCTCCCGAAGGTTTTTCTCATTCCCATCATCGTCCACTATCAGGTCTTCGAGACGGAACCGAACGAAGCCTGCCCAGGCTGCACGCGGTGGATTCTCCTCAAGTATCTCGCATGCCAGATCATCACGGCCAATATCCTCTGGCCGGTTCTTGTTCTGCCGGTCTATATCTTCTGCTCCGCAGCCGTATCTGTTGGGAGTGTTTACCGGGGTCGCGGTTGACGCCGTACCGTCGCCTCCTCAGCGTTTCGATATCTTCGTGGCGCTCACAGACGGCCTCGGCGATGTTACAATGACATTGAGCGTAGTCCACCTTGAGACGAATGAAGAGGTCTATTCGCAGAAACTGACTGTGCGCTTTCCCGATCCGCTCCAAATTGTGAACCTGTGCTTTCGTATTCGCAAATTAATCTACGAATCCCTTGGTAGCTACCTTTTCGTGCTGACTGCAGATGATCAAGAACTCGCCGCGCGACGTGTGCGTGTCTACATGTAAGGAGGTTGAGAATGGCCCCTTCGACGAGACCCACCGCCGATGACCTGGCTGGCGTTCCCGCGTGCATTGAGGAGGATGCCCCGACCATTCGGTTGCGAAGTCCTCAGGTCAGCCGCACCCGTGGGGGTGCCGGCGAGCCATCGGCACCCGACACCATCGAGCGAACACCTACGGCAGACAACTTGGCCGGCATCCCGGTCTCGCCGAGGAGCATGAGGACTTGACGATCCGCCCGCGGAAATCCGCGACCCGCTCCGAGAACAATAAGAAATAGTACCCATTCGACGCAGTGTGCGTTTCGATATCGGTGGCCCGAACCTTTTCTGCGCCTTGGAAAACTTGCTGCCTCAAAAACCATCCCTCTGTCCCTCCTGCGCCCGCAAGCGGCTCGCCAGCGCGCCCAACTGCGTGTTCTGCGGAGCAAAGATGCCCCAAGCCCCACGGCACGACTCGACTCTCGCGCTCGGCGGCGGCATCTACAACACGCCTGTGTCGCCGGCGACCCTCGCCAACACGATCATCGCCGGAAACAGCGTGAGCGGCGAAGGGCAAGCAGGCCCCGATTTCGACGGGACGGTGACGACGACCTGGGCTACAACCTCATCGGCAACACCTCCGGCAGCACCGGCTTCACGCAGCCCTCCGACCTGCTCAACGTGAATCCTCTCCTGAGCCGCCGGGAAATTACGGCGGGCCCACCCAGACCTTCGCTCTGCTTCCCGGCAGCCCGGCCATCAATGCCGGTAGCAACGCCCTCATCCCCCCCGGCATCACCACCGACCAGCGCGGCCCGGGCTTCCCGCGCATCGTCAACGGCACGGTCGATATCGGTGCGTTCGAATCGAGCGGATTCACCATCTCGGTCTATAGCGGCAATAACCAGAGCACACCGATCGGCACGACCTTCTCGGCCCCGCTCTTGGTGACCGTGGCGAGCGACGCCAACAACGAGCCGGTCGCAGGGGGCGTGATCACCTTCACCGCCCCAACCAGCGGGCCTTCGGCTACCTTCCCGGGCGGGACTCAGACTGTTGCGGCCGGCGTCGACGCCTCGGGCCACGCCAGCAGCGCCTTGACGGCCAACCTCATCGTCGGCAGCTTCGCCGCGCTCGCCTCGGCCAGTGGTGCTGCCAGCGGCGCGCGCTTCAGCCTCACCAACCTCCCAGGGCCGCCGACTCAGTTGGTGATCCACACCCAGCCTTCCGCAACGGCGACCGCCGGGTCGGTCTTCAGCACGCAGCCTGTGCTGTACGTCGAGGACCAGTACGGCAATCTCGTAACTGACGACAACACCACCCAGGTCACCGCCATGCTGCGCGTCGGCACCGGGCCGCTGCTCGGCGCGACGATGGTCACGGTCTCGAGAGGCATCGCGACATTCACCAACCTCGAGGACAACAAGGCCGAGACGCTCATTCTCCTGTTCACGGCCCAGGCTTTGGTCAAGGCCCAATCCAGTCCCACCACGGTCAATCCCGCGGCGGCAAGCAGCCTCTTCATCACTGCGCCGTCAACGGCGACCGCCGGAAGTGCGTTCACGATCACCGTGACGGCGCTCGATCCCTACAATAACATAGCGACGGGCTACCAGGGCACGATCCGCTTCACCAGCTCTGACGCCCGCGCCGCCCTCCCCAACATCTACACTTTCACCAGCGGCGATGACGGAGTGCATACCTTCGGCAATGTGACGCTGCGGACGAGCGGGATGCAGCGCATCACGGCGTACGATTTTTCTCACCCGTCCATCATCGGCAGCGCGAGTGTAGACGTGGGCAGTGCCGGCGAACCAGCCGGCGGCCAGGCTCACCCAGACGTCGAGGCGCTGGTGCGGCTGTCGACACCAAGGGCTGCCGTCAGAACCAGGTCGCGGCCGGACGCGGCCGGACGCGCCGGGCTATCACCCAGGCACACGCGGCGCGAGATCGCGTGCTCGCCGAAGTTGAACACGGTGACTTTTTTGCTGGGAGCGAACACTGACCACGGATAAAGCGACGCGCGTGGTCAGGCAGTCCGAAATCAGCCTTCGCACCCCTCAATTACGGACGAGACCTTTTCCCACAGCCGCTTCCACTCCCCACGCTCCTCGGCTGACATTGCCTCAAGTGCCGCTTCGCCCCGCACAGTGTTTCAAGCGCCTCGCGGGTCGCCGCCCCGGGTACACTCCCAGCCCGCACCACCAGACTCCATCGGGTGGTTGGAAACGGTGTCTGGCGCTCCGCGGGCACGGTGTCCGGCATCGCAGTTCCCTCAAGCGAAGGTCCCGGCAATCTAGCACGTCGCGCCGGATCTCAGCGAGAATTTTTGTCGAAGCTGTCCTGAAAATCGGTCTGTTCGGAGTTAATCTCCTATATGAGGGGCCAAGATGGAGAACAATTCCGCTGAAACATCCCGCCTGCTGGAGCTCGCCCGTGCCGGCGACCAGGCGGCCTTGAACGAGCTATTCGCCCTCCACCGCGCCAGGCTGCGCCGGATGGTCGAGCTGCGCATGGACCGGCGTCTCCAATCGCGCGTCGACGCTTCTGACGTGATCCAGGAGGCTTACGTCGATGTGGTGGGCCGTCTCCAAGAATACCTGCGCCAGCCGGCCTACCCGCTCTTCCTCTGGTTGCGACTGATCGTCGGGGAGCGGCTCTTGAAACTCCATCGCCACCACCTGGGAACCCAAATGCGCGATGCCGGGCTCGAGGTCTCGATTTATCGCGGCGCATTGCCGGCTGCGTCATCGGCGGCGCTGGCGGCCCAGCTCCTGGGCAAGCACACCTCGCCCACTCAGGCCGCCGTGCGCGCCGAGCGAATGATGCGGCTTCAGGAAGCACTCAATTCCCTGGAGGCGATCGATCGCGAAGTTTTATCCCTGCGGCATTTCGAGGAGATGACACTCGCCGAAACCGCGCTCTCGCTCGAAATCGAAGAGTCGGCCGCCGCCAAGCGCTACGTTCGCGCTCTGAAGAGGCTCAAGGCGGTTCTCGCCAGCATGCCCGGAGGACTCGACAGTGTCTGATCCATCCGCCGATAGCTCTGCCAACTACGTGCTGCTCAATCGACTCGCCGACGAGTTCGCCGCGCGCTATCGCGCCGGCGAGCGGCCAGCACTCAAGGAGTACATCGACCGCTACCCTGCGCTCGCCGCCGAGATCCTCGAGATGTTGCCCGCGATGGTCGAGATCGAGCAGGTCAAGGAAGATCGGCACGAAAACCTGGAGGAACATACGGAGCCCGTCGCTCCCGCGCTGCGACAGCTCGGTGACTTCCGCATCATCCGCCAGGTTGGCAAGGGTGGGATGGGCATCGTCTACGAGGCCGAGCAGGTCTCGCTCGGGCGGCACGTCGCGCTCAAGGTCCTTCCCGCCAGCATGCTGATCGATGCCAAGGCAAAGCGGCGCTTCGAGCGCGAAGCGAAGTCCGCCGCCAAACTCCATCACACGAACATCGTGCCGGTCTTCGGCGTCGGCGAGCAGGACGGCATGCCCTATTACGTCATGCAGTTCATCCAGGGGCTGGGTTTGGATGAGGTGCTCGAAGAGCTGAGAAAGCTGAAGCTGGCGCAGGCCAAGACGGGCGGGCATTCCGACGGCGAGCTGCGCGTTTCCCGGAACGTGAGACAAGACTCTCATCCTTCGGAAAAGCTGCAACAAGAGCAGCACGTCGTCCGTCACGAACTTTCGGCAGCGACGGTGGCGCGCTCGCTGCTGACCGGAGGCTTCGAGCGAACGGGTGATTTCCCCCAACCCGACGATGCTACAGAGGGCCTGCCGGCTTACGCGGGCGCATCCGAACAGGTTTCCGGCATCCCTCATTCGAGCGCCGGCCCAGTCTGATTCGTTCAGCCCGTCGTCGTCGTCCGTCGTCCTGCCGGCACGAAGCCGCGACGGCAGCAAGTCGAAGAACCGGAAACAGAACTACTGGCAAAGCGTGGCCTTGATCGGCGTGCAGGTGGCCCACGCCCTTGAGTACGCGCACAAACACGGGATCAATCACCGCGACATCAAACCGTCCAACCTGCTGCTCGATACTCAGGGAACCGTCTGGGTCACGGATTTCGGTCTGGCCAAAGCCGACGATCAACAGAACTTGACGCACACCGGCGACGTGCTCGGTACCCTGCGATACATGCCGCCGGAAGCATTTGACGGCAAGGCGGGCGTTCGTGGCGATATCTACTCCCTCGGGCTCACTCTTTTTGAGATGCTCGCATTCCGGCCGGCATTCGATGAACGGCAGCGGAATCAACTGATCAAGCAAGTGACCCTGGAAGAGCCGCCCCGGCTGCGCAAGCTGAACCGGCAAGTTCCCGGGGACATCGAAACGATCGTGCACAAAGCGATCGCCAGGGACCCCGCAGAGCGCTACGCCTCCGCGGCCGCGCTCGCCGCAGATTTACAGCGGTTCATCGACGATGAGCCCATCGAGGCGCGGTGCGCGAGCGGCGCAGAGCGGTTGCGGCGCTGGTGTCGTCGCGAGCCGTTCCTGGCCGGGGCAATGGGCCTGGCAGCCGCGGCGCTCATCGCCGCCACGGTGGTTGCCACTCTCCTGGCCGTCGCACAGAACACGCTTGCCACCCAGGAGTCGCGGTCCAACCAGGAGCTTCGTCTCGAGCGAAGAGCGCACGCAGGCCGCGCTACGCGATGTGGATGCCAAGCTCATCGAGCTCAGGAAGAACTCGGCGTGGGCCGCGGCCCAGCGCGGCCAGAGCTTGATCGACCAGGCCGAGTTCCGGCGCGGCTTGCTCTGGCTGGTGCGCGGGCTGGAGCTCGCCCCCCCCGAACAGAACGAGCTGCAGCAGGCAATCCGCACCAGCCTGGCAAGCTTCCGGGGCGAGGTCCCCGTTGTTCGGGCCACTTTCCCGTATCCGACCCCGGTCACCGCGGTGTGCACGAGCCCTGACGGCAATACCGTCGCAGTCGCCGGCCGCTCGTCTACCGGTGCCCTTGTGCAGCTCTGGGAGCTCAAGACCGGAAAGCCCACTGGCCAGGCTTTCGAGCACGTAGGGTCGGCCTTTCTCTTTGCTCTCTGCTTCAGCCCGGACTCGAAAACCATTTTGACCGCAGGCGCGAGCTCGGTTCGCCTCTGGGATGCCGCCACGGGCAAATCGCTCGAATCGGTTGCTTTGCCCCAGCAAGGGACGGTTTACGCCGCGCGTTTCAGCCCGGACGGCAAGTTCATCGCGACGGCCTCTTCTGGGGAAGTCGTCCGACTTTTTAACACGACCAACGGGCGACAAGTGGCCGAATTTCGCGCTAGCGGCGCGGTCTACTCCCTGGATTTCAGTCCCGATGGCAAGAGTCTTTTGGCCTCGGGCACGGGGATCCCCGGATCGGTTCATCTCTGGGACATCGGCACGGGCAAGGAGCGCCGCTTTCCGCACGCACGAACCGTTTACGCCGTAGCGTTCCATCCTCTCGGCAAGACCTTCGCGACCGGCGAAGGATCCGCCGCCCGGATCTGGGACACCGCCACCGGCAAATCGGTCGGTAAGACGCTCGAGCATCAGGACGAGGTTTATGCCGTTGCATATCACCCTGACGGACGTTCTCTGGTTACCGCGGGCGGCGGCTACGCGCGGCTCTGGGATGTTGATACCGGTGAATCTCGCGGAGAAGCTTTCGTGCAGTCGTCGACCCTGTTTGCAAGCGGGCGGTTCAGTGCCGACGGTCGCAGCTTCCTGGTCCCCGGCCCGGATCGAGCCGCTCGGTTGTGGTCGGTGCCCGCGGGCCGGCAAACTCGCCCTCCGCTGGCCCAGCCAGGCGAAGTCCGGCGATTGCAATGCTACCGCGATGGAAAGAGCTTCCTGGTCGAGAGCCGCAGTGAGTCGAGCGCCGAGATCCGCCTGTGGGAAGCCTCGGGCGAGAAACCGATCGGGCCGACGCTCTGGAACCGGGGCGATGTCGACACAACCGCGCTCGACTCGGGAGCCGCGACGATCGCCATGACGGTTGATTCGACTCTCGGGGCCCTCCCCGTCTTTCGCCTCTGGGACGCGGCCACCGGCAAACCGAAGGGACAGCCCTTCGCATCACCGATCCAACCGTACTCCGTGGCGGCGCACCCGAGCGGGCACCGCATTCTCCTGGCCGGCAGACGGTACTCACGCAACACACCCGGTGGTGCGCAGCAGGTCGATGCGACCACCGGAAAGACGCTCTTTCCACCGATCGAGCTTCCCGGAGTGGTCGATGCTGCCGCGTATAGCCCCGGCGGCAACACAATCGTGACCGCATCGAGGAGCGGCGGTTCCGGCAGTGTAGTCCGGCTGTGGGATGCTCAAACCGGCAAATCGATCGGTCAGGCCATGAGGCATCAAGGATCGGTGCGTTCCGTTGCGATCACCTCCGACCTGAAGTTCGTCTTGTCCGCCGGCGAAGACCGGATGGCCCGCCTCTGGGATGCCGCGACCGGCAAACCCCTCCGAATGCCTCTTGCCCACCGAGGAGGCGTGAACGCAGTCGCTTTCAGTCCCGACGGCACCATCGCGGCAACCGCCGGAAGCGACGCAACCGCCCGCCTCTGGCATGTGCCCACCGGCTTGCCGATCGGTCCGCCGCTCCATCATCAAGGAGCCGTTTTTACACTCGCTTTCAGTCCGGACGGGTCGACTCTGCTGACGGGCGGGGCCGACCGCATGATCCGTTTCTGGCGCGTGCCAAGGCCCCTGGAGGGCGCCGTCGACCGCATCAAGTCTGCGATCGAAGCCGCCAGTGGAGAGACCCTCGGCCCGGAGGGCGAAATCATCACGCTCGAACCGGCGAACGGCCCGGCGCACCTCCGCCGCCGCACGTCGCCTGGTAGCGATGATCTCGAGCTCGCCGGCTCGGCCGAGGCAATCGATCCGCCGCCGGGCGAGGCCGTCTTGTGGCAGATTCAAGAAACACTCGCCTGTATGGAGACCGCAAACTGGCACGCCGCGCTCTGGCACATTGACCGTGCTCTGGGCGCTCAGCCGGACAACTGGCTCTGTCATGTGCTGCGCACCGAGGTAAAGATGCGGCTTGGAGATCTCGAATCCGTCACCGCCGCCTTCGCTCGGGCCATCTCTTTGAGCCCAGGCGAGCCCGTTTTCTGCTGGTTTCGCGCTTTCGCCGCCGGTCACGCCGCCGAGGAACAATGGCAAGCCACATTCTGGTATCTCGATCACATGATCGAAGCCCGGCCCAGGCTCGCTGTTCTCTATCAGGAGCGCGTGCGCGCCTGCATCAAGCGAAATCGTTTGAACGAGGCGGCCGCGGATTATGCGAAAGCGGTCGATGCCGGCCGCGAGATACCGCTATTCTGGTTCGAAAAGGCCAGATTCGATCGCGACCGAGGCAAGTGGCAAGAAGCCGCCATCGCCTTTCGGGCGGGATTGGTGCTCGAGCCCCACGATCATTATCAGTGGTACGACAGCTCGGCTCTGGCGCTTTTCATCGGCGACCAGGAAGCTTATCAACGAACCTGCCATGAGCTGCTCGACCGCTTCGGCCAGTCCGACGATCCGATCGTCCAGGAACGGATCCTCAAGACGTGCGTCCTCGTGCCCGTTCTCTCGCGCGACCAGACGCGCCGTTCAAAAACTCGCCGATCGTGTCGCCACGGGGACGGACAAACATCCGTTCTATCCGTTCTTCCAACTCGCCAAAGGGATTGCCGATTTTCGCGCTGGCCGGTCTGCGCAGGCTGTCGAGCGCCTCGAGCGCTGCCTGAAATACCCGTTCCTTGCGGAACCACCACACACCACGTTGACACAACTCTTCTTGGCGATGGCCTACGATCAAGCAGGACGGAAAGATGACGCGCGACGAACGCTCGAGCAGGCGCGGGCCAGGATCGACGCCGAGCACGAGAACTGGAAACACGAAGGCGCGGTCAAGGGAAATAGCGATTGGCTCCGCTCCATGAGCGTTCTCCGCGAGGCGCTGGCAATGATCAAGACCCCGTAGGGCCCGCGCTTGCAGACCGTCCTTCCCAGCGGCTAAAGCGCCCATTCGTCTTGCCCCCCACGGACATCCTATGGCATGCTGAATGAGGGAACACCCATCTTGCCGGCCGGGAAACGTCAGGGCCGTGGGAGGCGATTACTTGCACCCGATCTCGCGTCTCCATCGCTGGTTATGGGTCACCGTCATCGTGTTCGCCGCTGCGCTCGCCGGCGCAACGTCTTCGAAAGCCGCGGTCACTCGCGAAGAAGTCGAACGCGCCATTCGCGATGGCGTTCGGTTCTTGAAGACCCAGCAGCGCGACGATGGCTCCTGGGCCGACGTGGAGAACGACGCCAGGACGGGCGTCACGAGCATGGTGGCCCTGGCCCTCCTCACCGCCGGCGAACGGCCCGACTCGCCGGCGATCAAGAAGGCACTCGAATACCTGCGGATTCGAGCCCAGCGATCTGCATAGCACCTACGCGATCTCGCTTCAAACGATGGTCTTCGCGGCCGCTGATCCGGCGAAGGACGAGCGGCACATGAGGTCCAACGTCGAATGGCTCGAAGAAGCCCAGATCAAGCCCGGTGATCCGCAGTACTCGCCCGGGTCGTGGAGCTACTCCGAGTCGAAGCGCGGCCGCCCCGGCGATAACTCCAACAGCCAGTACGCCCTCCTGGGCCTGCATGCCGCCAGTGAAGTCGGCATCCCCGTGAAACCGACCGTCTGGGAGCTGGCCCGCGCCTACTGGGAGCGGAGCCAGAAACGTGATGGAAGCTGGGCTTACACGCCGGAATCCAACAACCCCACGGCGAGCATGACCTGCGCCGGCATATCCAGCCTGATCATCTCCGGGCTCAGGCGCTTCCAGGGAGGCGAGTACCTGCAAGGTGAATCGATCCAGGAATGCGGCTCCGGCGGCATGAACAAGAGCCTTCAGCACGGCATCGATTGGCTCGCCAGCCATTTTCAGGTCGGACAGAACTTCGGCGCCGGACACCAGTGGCAGTTCTACTACCTCTACGGTCTCGAGCGCGCCGGCCGGCTCGCCGGCATTCGTTTCTTCGGCCAGCACGACTGGTACCGCTTGGGCGCCGAGGAGCTCGTGCACGACCAAGATCAGCGCAATGGCTCCTGGCGCGGCCAGCTCGTCGAGAACGACCCCGTGCTGGCAACCAGCTTCGCGCTCCTCTTCCTCGCCAAGGGCCGCGCGCCGGTCCTGATCAACAAGCTTCGCCATGGACCAGGCCCTGACTGGGAAAACGACCCCGACGACATTCGCAACATCACAAGCGTCGTTTCGCATAACTGGAAGAATTTACTCACCTGGCAGGTCGTTGATCCCAACATCGCCAGCGTTCCGGAGCTGCTCCAGGCGCCGATCATCTTCTTCAACGGCCACAAGGCCCCCGAATTCACCGCTCTGGCACGCCAGAATTTGAAGGAGTTCGTCGAGCAAGGGGGCTTCATCTTCGCCGACGCGTGCTGCGGCAGCCGCGAGTTCGACACCGGGTTCAAGCAGCTCATGAAAGATGTGTTTCCCGAAGAAGCCTACAAGCTGCGCCCGCTCTCGACCGACCATCCCATCTGGCGCGGCAAGTACCTCTTGAGCCCCGAGGTATTTCCTCTCTGGGGGATCGAGCACGGCTGCCGGACGGTCGTCATCTACTCACCGAACGACCTGTCCTGCTACTGGAACCAGTGCGAGCGCAGCCCGCAGAACATCGGGGTCATCGGCGCGGTCAAGGTCGCCGAAAACGTGATCGACTACGCGACCGGCCGTGAAATGCCCGCTGACAAGCTCACGCTCCGCGAGGTCCATAACCGCCGGTCCGAACCCCCCAAGCGCGGAGCGCTCGAAGATTGCCAAGCTCATGCACGCCGGCGACTGGAACATCGCCCGCCAGGCGATTCCCAACCTGATGGAAAACCTTCGCAGGCCCCCCTATAGCTTGAACGTCGTGCTCGAGCAGAAAGACCTTCTGGCCCGCGACCCCGACCTGGTCTATTATCCTTTGATCTATATCCACGGCCGCGCATCGCTTTCTTTTCCCGAGGAAGATCTCGATGCCCTGCGCAGCCATCTCGACCCCGGAGCAGGAACACTCTTCGCCGACGCCGCGTGCGGCAGCGCCGCCTTCGACGCCTCATTCCGGCGGTTTGTCGCCCAGTTGCTTCCCAAGAATCGCCTGGTGCCGATTCCACGCGACGATGATCTCTACACGACAAAGGTCGGCGCTGACCTTTCAAAAGTGCAATACACCAAGGCAGCCGGCGGCGGGGTCGACTTCCCTCAGCTCGAGGGGGTGCGGATCAACGAAAAGTGGGCCATCATCTATTCCAGGTACGACATCGGCTGCGCCCTCGAGCGCCACACCGGCATCGAGTGCAAGGGCTACGTCTATGAGAGCGCCGTGAAGATCGCCGGCAACATCGTGATCTATTCGACCCTTCCCTGAAGCCGCCCCAGGCGCTTGAGGCCCGTTTCGTTTGCGCGACGGTTGAATGCCCCGGCGTACCGCGCCATAATGAATTTGTTGTGTTTGGCCACCCGCCGGCCGTGTCCCGAGGCGGCCAGGGTCTCGATTTCCAAATGTGTCCACTCCCTCCCTCCGTTGCGGCCTTTCAACTCACCCCACAGGTTCTTTCCCACATGAGCGGTCATCGCGTCGGCCTCTGGTTAGTTGGAGCCTTTGGAGGCGTCGGCACGGCGATCACCGTGGGGCTGGCCGCCATGAATCGAGGTCTGGCAAGCCGTACAGGGCTCGTCACCGAGCTGCCGGCTTTCCTCGGTCTGCGGCTGCCGGACCTCGGTAATTTCGTCGTCGGCGGCCACGACATCCGAGCGACTTCCTTCGCCGAGTCGGCCGAGGAATTCCGGCAGGCGTCCGGAGTTTTTGAGGCGGGCTTGCTCTCCGCCTGCGAGCCTGATCTGGCCGCGGCAACCGCCCGGGTGCGCCCCGGATCGCACTTCGGGGCCGGCAAGACCATCTCGAGCCTCGCAAACTGGGGACCCGCAGACTGCATCAATCGGCCCGCCAGGCCGTCGACCGCATCTCGGCCGACCTGGCCGGCTTCAAGAAGGCGGAATCGCTCGACCACTTGATCGTCTTGAACGTCGCCAGCACCGAGCCCCCGTTCGAGCTAACCGACGTGCACCGGCGCTGGGCTGTCTTGAGCGCCGCCCTTGCCGGCGGCGGCCCCCCCTCCTTCCCGCCAGCGCCATCTATGCACTGGCCGCGATCGAGCGGGGCGACACGTACATCAATTTCACGCCAAGCTTGGGTGCCTCCTTTCCCGCGATCGAGGAGCTGCGCGCGCACCACGGGTTCGCTCTTTGCCGGCAAGGACGGCAAGACCGGCGAGACTCTGCTCAAGACGGTGCTCGCTCCCATGTTCGCCGCCCGCAACTTGAAGGTGATGAGCTGGGTCGGCCACAACATCTTCGGCAATCGCGACGGACTGGTGCTGGACGACCCGGCCAACAAGTCTTCGAAGGTCGAGACCAAGGACAGAGTCCTGAACGAGATTCTGGGCTACCGTCCCAGCTCGGTCGTGACGATCGAGTATCTTCCGGACATGGGCGACTGGAAAACCGCCTGGGACCACATCCACTTCCAGGGATTTCTGGGTACCAAGATGGCGCTTCAGTTCACCTGGCAAGGCTGTGACAGCTTGCTCGCAGCCCCGCTGGCCATCGACCTCGCTCGTCTTGCCGACCTCGAAAAGCGCCGCGGCGGCTCGGGCCCGATGCCGCACCTCGCCTGCTTCTTCAAGAGCCCCGAGGGTCATCCCGATCACGACTTTTTCAAGCAATTCACCTTCCTGACCGATTACCTCGCCCACGCCAAAGAGCCCGCGCACGAGAATCCCCGATCCTAATCCTAATCTCAATCCTAATCTAAATCTTAATCCTAATCACACACTCACATTAACCTCGCTGCTACTCCCAACCCCACCACCAGCACAGCCAAGGAACCTCGCCACATGCGTCTGGCCTTCAGCACCAACGCCTATCTCAAACATCCGTTCGAAGAGGCCGCCAGGCGCATCGCACGCCTGGGCTATTCCGGGCCTCGAGCTGCTGGCCGACGTTCCTCATGCCTGGCCGGCCGGCTTGCTCGAAGTCCAGAAGCGCTCGATCAAGAAGGTGATGGACGACACCGGACTCGCCTTCTCCAATATCAACGCGTTCATGATGAATGCCGTGGCCGATGCCCGTCAGCCCTACTGGCATCCTTCGTTCATCGAGCCCGAGCGTCACTATCGCCAGGTCAGGATCGATCACACTCGCCGGGCTCTTTCGCTCTGCGCCGAGCTGGGCGCACCGCACATCACCACCGAGCCCGGCGGCCCGCTTGCTCCCGGAGACTCACGCAGCGAGGCCATCACCCTCTTCGTCGAAGTCTTGAAGCCGCTGGCCGAGCACGCCGAGCGGCTGGGCGTGCTGCTCCTGATCGAGCCCGAGCCCGGCCTGCTCCTGGAGACGACCGATCAATACCTCGAGGTCGCCGAGCGCGTAAACGCACCGTCGATCGGTTTGAACTTCGATGTCGGCCACGCCTTCTCCGTGAGTGAGGACCTGCCCCGGAGCATCGCCAAGCTCGCCCCGCACATCCGCCACTACCACCTCGAGGATATCGCGTCCAGCCGCGTCCACCACCACATGGTCCCCGGCACGGGCGCTATCGACTTCACCGAGGTCGTCACGGCGATCCGCGCCACGGGATACGACGGTTGGCTGACCGTCGAGCTCTATCCTTTCCTTGACGATCCCGATCGCGCCGCGAGCGACGCCCTCGCGGTCTTGCGTCCGCTCCTGAAACTCGAGCCGCGCCCGATTTAGCCCCACTCGCCGATGTCGAAGACAACCCTGGCTTATCTTCAACTGATACGGCTGCCCAATGTCGTGACCGCCGCGGCCGACAGCCTGGCGGGCTGGGTGCTGGTGACTGGTTCGCTCGAGGCTCCCTGGCGCTGGCTTCCACTCCTGGCCTCGTCGATGGTGCTATACGCTTCGGGCACGATGCTCAACGATGTCTTCGACTTCGAGGTCGACCGCCTCGAACGGCCCGGCCGGCCCTTGCCGTCAGGACGCGTCTCGAGGCGTAGTGCCGCATGGCTGGGCGGGCTCGCCATGGCGCTGGGCCCTTGCCTGGCTCTTGCCAGCGGCTCCCTCACGAGCGGACTCCTGGCGGCCCTGCTCGCATTCACGATCCTGAGCTATGATGCGGGGTTGAAGCACACCTGGCTCGGTCCTGGCGCGATGGGCACATGCCGGGGCTTGAACTTTCTCCTGGGAATGACGCACGCCGCGGCGCTCGGCGGCCAGGTTGCGTGGCTCGCCGTCGTCGCTTATGCAATCTATGTTGCCGGCATCACCATCGCGAGCCGTTCCGAGGCCGTCGGAGGGGGAGGCGCGTGCCTCGCTGGTAACCGGACTGCTCTTTCAGTTGACGGCCATCGTCACGCTGGCGGCCGTCGGTTTTTCGCGCCAGCGATTTCCTGCGCCGGCTTCGGGCCGGCCCATCATTCCGCTCGAGGGCCTGTTCGTCCTGGCCCTGGTCGCGTTCGCCGTGAGCGTCGCGGCCTCGCGTGCGATGGAGCGCCCCCTTCCCGAATTCATCCAGAAGTACATCAAGACCGGAATCCTGAGCCTGGTGTGGCTTCACGTCGGCGTGATCGCCGCGGTCCGCGGCCCCGCGCTGGCACTTCCGATCGCCGCTCTCTGGTTTCCCGCATTCATCCTCGGTCGCTGGTTGTATTCGACCTAATTCGTGCTCGCATCCGTCGGCTCAAAATAATATGAATTTTTTTCTTGACTTGCGCGATCGGCCGAATGTAACCTCTCCTACAAGTTTGCGGTGAACCTGAGGTCACTATCGCTACATTAGGCAGCGATGCGATGTCAAAGGCTTGTCCGCTATTCGTCGCGTTGGTCCTCGCGCTTTCGTCCGGTGCCGGGTGTAGCCGTGGCGATTATCGCCCCCCCCCCGGCGCGCCCCCCAGAGCCCGAGCTGATCGGCTCAGAATCGCGAACGCATCATTTCGGCGCAGTGGTGAGTAACGCAAATCGGAAGCTTACCCATTCGTACCGATTGCGAAATAGCGCGCAGCGGCGCATCGAAATCGTCGATTTGGTAAATCGCAAGCCGTGTTGCGGCGAGTTGCGGCTTTCGCAGAACGTTCTCGAACCAGGTGATGAAGCCACGGTTGACGTTGTCCTGAGCGTGAGGCAGGAGTTCGGTGAAATTATTCATGAGACCGTCGTGCTCACTGAACCACCTCAATCTGGCGACATCATCCTGAGAACCTGCGCCAAGGTTTATCCTCCCATTCAAATCGATGAAGTGACACCGGCGAGCGGATCGACTGTGTTAAGTACGGGCGGTCCGAAGCCCGTCGAATTCAATGTATTAGCTTACGGTACGGCAACCGATCCGGTCGCCGATTTGGATAGGTTGGCTCTTCGTTCGGAACTACTTGTCAAGTGGGCCGGCGCGAAGTCGGAGCGCCAGCTTGATGATGGTTTGTGGCTCGCATCACGTCGATGCTCCGCCCTGCTCGACCCGAAGGGCCCGAATGGTGATCGCAAGGCTCAGATCCTGCTGGAGATCGGCGGGCGGACGGCCTACGCCCATACGGTTGCTTGGATAGTAGTGCCGCCGGTCACCACGAGGCCTAAGGTATTGGCCGTGACGTCCGGAGTAGCTAAGGATTACTTATTAGTCTGCGCATTCGCACGATCAAGAAAAGTTTCGCGTCACGCGCGTTGAATGCGGTACTCCAGGAATACGGGGGGAAATCCCTGAGGGCGAACCCGCCACCAGCCAGACCGTGCGGATCAGGGGTGAAAATGTGGATCGCCAGGGCAACACGCGCGGCGTCATCACGCTCCACACCGATCACCCCTCGCAGGGAAAGATCGAAGTGCCACTGATCGTGATCCAGTAGGAGCGCGTTCGTAAGGGAGAGTCAGTCGTGGAAGCACTCGATAGCCGTAAATGTAAATCCCCAGCATGTGTGGCGGCCGGCTTCACCCTGATCGAAGGTCTTGTCGTAGTCTCGATCATTGGCCTGCTCGTCGCAATTACACTCCCGGCTGTGCAGGCCGCCCGCGAATCCGCGCGGCGCTCGCAGTGCGCGAACAATCTGAAGCAAATCGGCCTGGCTCTGCACGGCTACGAAGCCTCAAATCAGTCGTATCCCTTAAATTGGCGAAAACCGAGAGTCGATCCCGAGCGCGGGGGCCCTTTCGTCATCGCCGTGCGCCCCTATTCAGCTCTAACGCGACTGCTTCCGTACCTCGACAATCAGCCGCTCTTCGCCTCGATCAATTTCAGCGTAGAAACGTTTCCTACTCACATTCCGGGTACCGCTTTCCCGTTTCCGCAAAACGCGACGGCATTCGCCTCGAGTGTTGCCGGGTTCCTCTGCCCGTCCGATGGGGTCTCCGCGGGGCACGACTGCAACTACCGAGGCAACTATGGCATCGGACCTCACATCTACACGAGTACCGAAACTTACGACAGCGGTGTCGGGTTCTACACGTTTCCCGGTGTTCTGGGGCCCGCAGCTTTCCCCGACGGACTGTCTCACACGGTCGCTTACAGCGAGCGAATTCGCGGCAGCGGAGAGTCGGTAGCGCCGTCGCCGGCACGGGACTTTGGTGATCTCATGGTCCTGCCGTCGTGCTTCGACCGCGATGCGGACTATGCGCTTCAATGCTGCCGCCTAGCCTCGTCGAAAGATTTTCCGCACTACCGTTACGCGGGCACCACGTGGTTCTTCGGCGATTACGGTGCCGCGGCGTATAACCACGCCCAAGAACCGAACGGACGTATCCCTGACGCGATTGCGACCGATCCTTGGCTTGGCATCGCCACAGTGCGCAGCTTCCACAATCACGGCGTGAACGCTCTGATGGGAGACGGTTCGGTGCGCTGGGTAAATGACTCGATCGCACGCTCCGTGTGGTGCGCGCTTGGCACGCGCAACTGGGATGAAGTCGTCGAGTAGCCGTGCGCGGTCGCGATCCCGCGCATTCAACCGTCTGTCGGTATCGAAAGTCTCTAACCCCCGAATTAAGAAACGAGCTTGAGAGATGATTAAACAACTTTGGTCACTGCGGATACTTCATCCCGGAGTGCTTTTCGCGATTGTCGTGGTGTCTGGGTTGCTGGCCTGGACTGGAACGGAAAGTGAGACCCCAGTTCGCGCCGAGTTGCTTTCAACTTCCAGGGGGCGCGGCATCGGGAATTCGCTCGGCACTTTATTTTGCATCGACTGGAATGGCATCCCTTGGTGCACCGTTCCTGGCGCTTTGTGCGACGTTTGCCAATATGCCACGTACGTGTCCATCAATCCGAACCCAGTTCGGGGCTACGCATACAAGGGAGTCAATGCCACCGCTTGCAGCACTATGTGGTCCGGAACGTGTAGCCCGACTCTCGATTGCCTCTCAAGCCTTCCCATCGGAGTATGCGGTGCACCGGGGATCATAATTCAAGTGCAGTAGCAGGGCATTGGGGCTGTGACGGACAGAGCGAGCGGAACGTGAGACTCCTCCTTCCGGAATGTGGGTGTGCGCGATGATCTTTCATGTGCACAACATCAGACGATCTTGCGGCACCGGCGGCGCAGCGACGGTGGCCGAATCGGTTCCCGGTGATGACCTCGGTGTCACGAGAATACAAAAACTATTTGGAGTTGACGTCGCGGCCGAGCGTCCCAAGCGGAAGCCTACGGCAACGGTGATCGCGCTTGCAGTTTTTACGCTGCTGGTGACCAACACGGTTGCGGATGACGCCGGAAGGACAGAAGCGCATCGACTGTTGGACACCATTGAATCGCTCCAGCTTCCACTCGAGGATTTTCGCTGCGAGTTCGAAGGAACATCACGAGCGTTTGACAAGGTCGCCCGAGCCATGGGCACGGAACAAGGCGGAGTGTACGAGTCGTATAGCGGAGTTTTCATCTGGACCGCGCCCGGGGACGTACGTTCTGAAAGCATGCTGCGCCGTGGGTCCTCGACCGTCATCACCAACCAAATAATTGTCGTTCGCGCCCAAGACCAGAAGGCCGAGACCTACAGGCGCATCAATGACGCCACGGTAGGCCATGTTGAAATCACGAAGGCAAAGGATGTCTCCAGGGTGTGGGCAGGAAGTTTCGCCAACATTTTTCTGCTGGAGAAGATCAAGCGTGACGTGGACGATCCAGGCCTCGATCCAGCGGTCTCCTCAGGCACAGTGGACGGTCGTCCAGTCAGCGTTCTCACTTTCGGGGTGACCGGCGTCCCAGGCTCGCTCCTATGCCGCTACTGGATCGACCTTAGCCGAGGCGGACTCGTCGTGCGCCAGGAAGACTACGTGCCGGGCGGCCAGATGGCAGGTCGCCTTGACATCAAGCTAGCCGCCTTTCAAGGTCGGCACCAATGACGTTTGGATGCCCGTGGCCGGCGAGCTAAGCGGATATGTCGCGCGGGTGGACAAGAAGTCTGCTGTCCAGAAAGATCGCCAATTCCTCGACAACATCTACCTTGTCGCCGGAACAATGCAGTTTAATCAGCACCCCGGACAAGAGGTGTTCACGATCAAGTACAAACCCGGCACGCCAGTGTCGGACAAGCTCCGGAAGCTACAATATGAGTTTGGGCAGCAGCAGACCACCCCGGAACCCACCAGGGCAGAGGTCAAGAAAATGTTAGACGAACAGGTCGCGATGGCGCAGGCCCAAAAGACGGAGCTGGTCGTTGCACCTCCGACTGCTGGATCCGCTTGGCTCTCGTGGGCAATATGGGCCCTCGCAGCCCTCGTAGTTACGTCGACATTCGCCTTATGGAACCAACGACGCAGGCGCTGAGCTCGCGAGGCGGCCGCCGTAGCGGACTAACGCGGGAACCGGAGGAGTTTCTGCCGTGCCAAACCCCCGTCCCATAGGACGTTATTGGGCGGCCCTCGCTTCGCAGTCATTGCGCTCCTCACGATCGGACTGGGAACTGCGCGTCTCGGGTGAAGACGTTTCAACTGGGCCGGACTGCGGCGTCAGCGCGCTTTACATCCTTCTGCGCCTCGAAGGAAAGCCCAGCACCGTGGAGCAAATCGAATCGACATTGCCGCGACGTAACCAGGCTGGATACTCGATGGCAGAGCTCGCCTCCGCGTCGCGTGCGCTTGGCGTGGACCTCGAAGGCGTGCGACTGGAGAAAGGAGGCGGACCAATCACGCGCCCCGCGATCGCATACCTGGAAGATGGCGCGTGGGGACATTTCGCGGTAGTTCGACCCGTCGGCACCACGGGCACCATGGTTCAAGTGATCGATCCGCCATCACACCCACTCATCGCCGACTACGACCGCGTGCTGAAAGCGAAATCCTGGACCGGCCGAGTGCTCGTGGCGCGTCGTCACTGGCCCGCGCACAGGTCGCTGCTGCTCGCCATTGCGACGAGCTGCTCGGCCCTGCTTGCCGTGGTGCTCTACAGGCGCGTCACAGGATCTCGGACGCATTCGAACGCTCGGGCAACCCAATCCGAAAGGCGTTCGTCAGGAATCTAACCGAAGCTGCGCGGGGTCGCCCGCCTTGCAACCTCTCGTAGCTCTGGACTAGCAGTGGCGTCGCCGCGATAATCGGTTTCGTCGACTGCACAGCGAGCCGTAGCACGAAAATGAGGTCGCGACGACCATGACAACGGCGATACAGCAGACCGCAAATCCAGCGATCGAATACCCCGACGACGACGGCGAGCCGATGGCGGACAATACGCTGCAATTCAAGTGGATCGTGTTGATCGTGGGAAACCTCGAAGCGGTCCTTCATGCTGATCCCGACGTGTTCGTAGCGGGCAACCTCTTGTGGTATCCCATCGAAGGTGAACCAACCATCCGCGCTGCGCCGGATGCCCTGGTCGCATTCGGACGCCCCAAAGGCCGACGAGGATCTTACAAACAATGGGAAGAGGGGAACGTCGCGCCTCAGGTGGTCTTCGAGACCCTGTCTCCCGGCAATCGACCCGAGGAAATGGAACGAAAGTTCAAGTTCTACGAGCAGTACGGTGTTGAGGAATACTACATTTACGACCCGGATGACGGCAAATTCGAGGCATGGCTTCGGAGAGGGCGACGGCTGGTAAAGGTCAAGGATGTTTTCGGCTTCGTGAGCCCGCGCTTGAAGATTCGCTTCGAGCCCGGCTCGGGTCCCGACAGCTTGAAGATCTTCGGGCCCGATGGCGAGCTCTTTCAGACTCACACCGTGGACATCGATCGACGGAAGGACGCCGAAAAGCTCGCCGTCACCGAGAGAGAGCGAGCTGATGCCGCGAGCGAACGAGCTGATGCCGCGAGCGAACGAGCCGATCGCCTCACCGCCAAACTTCGGGAGCTGGGCTTTGAGTCCGACTGACTTGTTCTGTCCGAGTGCAGCTATCCCTCGGATAGTTGGCATGCTGTGCAATGGGAATGTCCAAAGCATTTGAGGTCTCGACAACCATGACAAGCACGACCCAATCCACTGCGAAGCCAGCCATCGAGTACCCGGATTGCGACGGCCAGCCAATCGGCGAAGACACCCTACACTTCGATTGGATCGTTCGAGTCGAACAGTGGCTGGAATCGCACCATTACCACGATCCCAACGTTTTCGTTGCAGGCGACCTGCTTTGGTATCCAATCGAGGGTGAGCCCACAATTCGGACCGCGCCCGACGCGCTGGTCGCTTTTGGTCGTCCCAAAGGTCACAGAGGCTCCTACAAGCAGTGGCTCGAAGGAAATGTCGCGCCCCAGGTCGTCTTTGAGATCCTTCCCACCCGCGATCGATTTCGAGAAACGCTCCGCAAGTTTCAGTTTTATCAACAATATGGCGTGGAAGAACTCTACATCTACAAGCCGGACACGGGACATTTCGAAGGCTGGATTCGGAAGGCCGGACAACTGGAAGAGATCCCCGATATTAACGGTTTTGTCAGCCCTCGTCTTCAGATTCGATTCGAGCCGGGTGAGGAATCTGCCGAGCTGAAGTTCTTCGGCCCGGACGGGAATCGATTTCTGACGTTCTGCGAAGTCATCGAGCAGCTCGCGATGCAGCCAAGATGAGACTTCAACGTGCGCTCGCGGCCGAAGAACTCGCGCAGCGCGAGCGTGGTGATCGCTACGCCGCAAAGCTGCGAGAACTCGGCTTCGACCCCGACTCCGAATGAAACTCGGCTACAACACCAACGGCCTGGCCCACCACCGCTTGGTCGACGCGATCGAGCTTCTGGCCGACCTGGGCTACCAGAGCGTGGCGATCACCCTCGACGCCGGCGTGCTCGACCCCTACGACGATCCCCAGATCCTCACGCGCCAGATCGCGCATGTCCGCTCGGCCCTCGACCGCCGCGGCCTCTCACGCGTCATCGAGACCGGCGCTCGCTATCTCCTCAATCCGCGTCTAAAACACGACCCGACATTGATGGATCCTGACCCCGTACGCCGCGCCGTTCGATCCGATTTCCTGCACCGGGCAATCGATCTGGCCGCAGCCCTCGGGGCCGAAGCCGTCTCGCTCTGGTCCGGCCGCGCTCCGGATGCCACCCCCGAGAGCCACGGCCTCGACCGCCTCGCCGATGGCTTGCAACCTCTTCTGGCCCATGCCGAGCGAATGAGCATTCCCCTGGCATTCGAGCCCGAGCCGGGCATGTTCATCGACACACTCGAGCGGTTTGCCCGCCTCGATGAGCGAATCAATCATCCCCTCTTTCAGCTCACCGTCGACCTGGGGCACGTCCACTGCCTGCAGGAAGGCGACATTCCGGCACTGCTGCGGACGTGGGGCCCTCGGATTGTGAACGTTCATATCGAAGACATGGTCCAGGGCATCCATGAACACTTGATGTTCGGCGCAGGGACGATGGATTTCCCCCCCATCTGCCAGGCCCTGCGCGAGATCGGCTACTCGGGCGGCTTGCACGTCGAATTGAGCCGTCATAGCTACAGCGCGGTCGAGGCCGTCCATGCGGCCGCCGCATTCCTCCGGCCACTCGTCGCGCTTCCTTGATCCGCCTCGAGTTTTTTCGGCGCGACTGGCTCTGGCTTAGTGACCTGATTTCAGTGCCCTGTAGCGCCGCCAAAAAAAATCCACGTGTCGCCGCTCCCTGCAACAAGGAAGTGCGACGCATCCTTGAGATTCCCCCTTTGGAGATACCCCGCCGATGACCTTTCCCACGTCGATCGAAATACTTGCGGCCAGGGTTCTGGCACTCTCGGCCGTCGCCGCCGGTTTGACGCTCTCCGGCTGCTCCTCAGAAACGATCGACGCTTCATCAGCGAAGAATCAGAAGTCAACCTACTCAAATGAAGTCAACCAGGCGACAAAGCGCGCAGGCCCATCGTGACCAAGAGCGTCAAGAGCCTGATCGCAAAAGACACTGCCAGGGAGTAGCCCTCCTGTTCGTTCATCCTCTCCTGTTTCTGCGCGTGGACGCAGATTCCATCATCGATCCGTTTTTTCGTCGCGCAAAGGAGACAGTACATGATATTAGTGTCAAATAAACATCAACGCATGCGTGGTTTCACGCTCATCGAGCTCCTGGTTGTCATTGCGATCATCGCGGTCTTGATTGCCCTCCTGCTCCCGGCCGTGCAATCAGCCCGCGAAGCCGCCCGCCGTGCGCAGTGCATCAACAACCTGAAGCAGATCGGCATCGCCACCCACAACTACCTGAGTGCCAACAACGTGTTTCCGCAGGGGATCATGTACCAGTTCAACCCAGGGCAAAAGAACCCTTGCTACACGAGCGGTAGCTGGTTCCTGGCGATGTCGCAGTACTTTGAACAGGGCAACGCGTTTAACGCCATGAATTTCATGGTGAATGTCTATACCCCGCAAAACGCGACGGTCTCGTCGGTCGGCCAGACGATGTTGTGGTGTCCCAGCGATTCGGTGATCACCAACCTGCAGTTCACCTACCCCGCCGGCAGCGTGATGGCCACGCCACTGACGATCTACTACTCGTCCTACGCCGGCAACACCGGATCATGGTACCAGTGGTACGGGCTCACCGACTCAAGCGCCGCCGCCGGCGCAGCCTGCCAGTTCGGCACGGGCTACCCCAACACCCAGACCAACGGCCTGATCTTTATGTTGAGCGCGGTTTCGCTCGCGAGCGTCACCGACGGCACCAGCAACACCCTGCTCTCCGGCGAACGAGCCCACGGCAAGTTCCCTTCGCAGGACATCTACTGCTGGAACTGGTGGACCTCGGGCAACTTCGGCGACACCCTCTTCACCGCGTTCTACCCGATCAATCCATTCAACAAGATTCCCGACTATTGCTGCTTGGATAGCGGTCCCGACGCCTACGTCGCGGCAGCCTCGAGCTTCCACCCCGGCGGGGCCAACTTCGGGTTCGCCGACGGCTCGGTCAAGTTCCTCAAGGATTCGGTGAGTTCGTGGCAAATCACCAATGCCGGCGGCGCGGCAACTCCGATCCCCGGCACGGGCATCTCCAGCAACCCGCCCGCGGCCGCCGGCTCAAATGGTTACCCCATCGGGCTGTCGCGCGATATGTACGGCGGCTATTCCATGTCACCCGGCATGTTCGTGGGCGTCTATCAAGCCCTCGCGACTCGCAACGGCGGCGAAGTCACGAGCGCCGACCAGTACTGAATGACATCGCACTCGAGCGTATCGCCGTCCGTCCGCTTCAAACGAGAGCCAGGGATTGCCCTGGCTCTCTTTTTGTTCGAACGCTCAAATGGGATTGTGAACGATGCCTCGACCCGGAGCATCTGGTTTTCCTGCATCGCCGTGATGAGCCTTCTGTCCGCCGGCTGCGAAAGCCGTCAGCCGTCCGCTCACCAGCCGGCACCGCGCGCTCGGCGCCGGAAGACCTGGCCGCCCCGGATCCTCAAAGCAAGGCGAAACCCCACGATACTGCGGTCGATGAAAAGACGGCTAGCCCGGCCGGTCCCTTCCGGTTCACGGACATCCTGCCCGGCTCCGGCGTCGACTTCGTTCACGTCTCGGGAATGACGGAAGCCAAGCAGTTCCCGACCGCCAACGGCTCCGGCGTGGCGGTCTTTGACTTCGACAACGACGGTAAGATGGACCTCTGTTTCGCAACGGGCAACCCGCTGCCAATCGACCCGGCACGGGCCGCTGCCAATCACCTTTACCGCAATCTGGGCGGCGGCCGTTTCGAGGACGTCACGATTCGCTCAGGCCTGGGATACCGTGGCTACTGCCACGGCATCATCGCCGGTGACATCGACAACGACGGCGATCAGGACGTTTTTCTCGCTAACTTTGGCGGCGACGCCCTCTTCCTCAATAACGGCAACGGCACCTTCACCGACATCAGCCGATCTTCCGGTTTGAGCGCAAAGGAGACCTGGTCGTCGAGCGCGGCGTTTCTGGATTTCGACAACGACGGCAATCTCGACCTCTACGTCACCCGCTATGGCGACTGGCAGTGGCCCCGTGATGACCGGTTTTGCGGTGATTCCAAACGGAATATCCGCCGCTATTGTTCTCCCAAGGAGCTGCGGCCCGTGCGGCACGCGCTTTTTCGCAACAATGGCGATCACACGTTTTCCGACGTCACTCACAAGGCCGGTATCGACCGCGCCGACGGCCACGGGTTTGGTGCCGTCGCCGCCGACTTGAACGGCGACAACCGGGTCGACCTGTACGTCGCCAATGATCAGGACCCCAACTTTCTCTTCTTGAACCACGGCGACGGCACGTTTCGCGACGCCACCGACGAGTCCGGCGCCGGGTTGAACATCGAGGGCCGCACCTCCGCCGGCATGGGCGTCGACGCCGAAGACCTGGACGGCGATGGCGGGCCCGAGCTGTTCGTCACCAACTTCCAGGAGGAATACAACACGCTGTTCAAGAACCTGCGGCCCGGCACATTCCTGGACGTGACGGCGGTTTACGGTCTGGCGGTCGATAGCCTTCCCTGGATCGGCTGGGGTTGTGCCCTGGCCGATTTCGACGGCGACGGCTGGCCCGATATCGTCGTCGCTAACGGCCATATCGACGACAACGCTCAGCTTCTGGGCCAACCGTCGGGATACGCACAGCCCCCGCTGTTGCACCGAAACCTGAGCGGAAAGCGGTTCAGCCTCGCAACCGCCGGCGCCGGTCCCTACTTCGAGACCAACCACGTCGGCCACGGCCTGGCCTGCGGCGATCTCGATGACGACGGCGACCTGGACATCGTGATCAGCCACAAAGACGGCCCGCCCGCTATTCTTCGTAACGACACTCCGCAGCAAGGACGCTGGATTCGACTCAAGCTGGTCGGCACTCGCTCGAACCGCGACGCGATCGGCGCGACCGTGATCGTCGAAGCCGCAGGCCGCACCATCCACCGCCTTCGAAAAGGGGGCGGCAGCCTCATGTCATCGCACGATCCCCGCCTGCTGATTGGACTTGGTTCCCCTGCCGAGTTCGCCCGCGTCACGGTCAAGTGGCCTTCGGTGCTTTGACGCGGCTCGACAAGGTCGCGACCAATCAGACGCACGAGATCCGGGAACCCCAGGAATGACGACGTCGCCCCCTGCGCAAGACCATCACAAAGCCGCCCGAGCCGTACCGCGGCGAATCTGGATTCTGCTGGTCGTGCTCGCGCTCGCCGGGATTGCCTTCGCGGAGTGGCGGAAACGTCGCCCGGAACAGAAGCTGAGCCAGGAGAGTGTCGAGTGGGAGGTGCAATACGCTCGCACTTGCTGGTCCAACGGCGCCCACGAGCTCGCGGAAGGAGTGCTCGCTGAACTTGCACGAACCAAACACCACGTGACCCTTCCCGAGCGGCTGCTTCGCGCCCAGATCGCCAGGGAGCGGGGAAGGATGGACGACGCCATGGCCGCGCTCGACGGCGTGCCCGACTCCGATCCCGACGCCGCCGTCGTCTGGCAAGCGCGCGGCCTGCTCGAATTCGCCCGCGAACGGGCCGGGCCCGCCGAGTCGGCCCTGCTGCACGCCCTGGACTTGAACCCCAAACTGCCCGAGGCCCGCCGCGGGCTCGTTGATCTCTATGCCATCGAAGGACGAAAAGCCGATTTGAGCTCCCAGCTCCGGTCCCTGGCCGGCACAACCGCGCTGAGCTTCGACGACCTCTATCTATGGTGCCTGGGCCGCCGCCAGGACGTCGGCCCCACCGAGGTCGCGGCCAAGCTCCAGCCGCTATTGCGGAATGACCCTGGCAATCCCACGCTCCGGCTTGCTCTCGCGGAGATGGAGCGACGGCTCGGCCGGCTCGATGCGGCCGAAAAGGCGCTCACCCCGTTAAGCGATGAAGACCCTCCCACCCGTGCGGCTCGCGCCCGGCTGGCGATCGACCGCGGCGCGGTGGAAATCGCCGATCGTCTGCTCGCGGAGGGTCCCTCCGGCCATCCGGCGCTCGAGCGCCTTCGCGGCCGGCTGGCGCTGGGCCGGGGCGATGTCGCCGCCGTGAGCCATTTTCGATCGGCCCTCGCGGCGGACCCTGACGACCGCGACACCCTCTTCGGCCTGGGCCAGTCCCTCCGCGCGGCCGGAAACGCAGCGGAGGCCGGCCCCTATCTCGAGGCGGCTCGCGCCCGCGACCACCTGGATTGGCTGATCCAGAACGCCCGCGCTTCCCGGGAGCACGATGACCCCAGGGTCTCGATCGCGATCGGCGACGCCTGCCTGGCCCTCTCACGCCTCCCGGAGGCCCAGGGCTGGTACCGCCTGGCGCTGGCCCGCGATCCGCTGGCCGCCGATGTTCAGAGGCGGTTGTTTGACCTGGACGCGAAGCTCGCTGAGCTGGAGCGACGCAGCGCACGAGCCAGGCCGCCGAATTGAGCACCATTACCTCACTCGACCGGCGCCCTACCGCGCCCTCATCTGGCGTCACTCGAGGAGAGCAAATAGAATACCCGTTGTCTGTGTCCTTTTCCCTTTCAAGCCTTCCTGCTGTTTGCACACTGCCGCGAACGTGAGAGGATTTTTGGATGAACATGCGCGAAGATGGCGATGATAAAAGCCCGGCCGAGATGCGTCACCCTGCGGCACGTCATACGAAATTCGCTTTTTTTCGGAACTCTGTCCTCGTGGTCGTCGCCGCCGGGGCGTGCGTGTTGATCGCGGTTTGGTTCCTTCGCGAGCCGGTGGCGAGCCAGTCACCGGCAGAGTCAGGCGTGCCTCGGGCATTGCGATCCGGCGATCCCGGGGCGCGTGCGCAGGCGCTCCGCGACCTCGCCCAGGCGGGAATGGCCGATTGCGCGAAATCGATCCCTGCGGTGGTGGAAGCCATGAGTGATGCGGAGTGGTCGGTTCGAGCCGAGGCAGCCCAATCGCTGGGGATGCTCGGCTCGTATGCCGTATGGGCGAAGATGTCGGGCGTAGCGTCCCCGGGCTCCGATGACGAGCCGCTCAATGCCGCAAGCAAGGCGTTGCTCACGGCGCTGGCAAACGATGCTGACTCGGCGGTGCGTGCGGCGGCGGCCGGCTCGCTGGGCAACATCGCGGCGACTTCGCCCCGGCCGCCAACGTCCAAGGGAGCGTCGAAAAAAGGGGGAAAGGCCAGTGCCAAGGCGCCGGTCAAGTCGCCCGTCGACTACAATACCATCGTGGCGGCGCTCGATCACGGCCCTGGGCGATCACGATGCCGCCGTCCGCGCGGCCGCGGCCGCGGCCATGGGCGCGGCCGGGCCCAAGGTTTCCCCTGAACCGCCCCCGCAGCTCGTCGCGGCGCTCAAAGACCCATCCGCGGTGACACGCGCGGCCGCCGGCGCTGCCCTTCCCGGCTTCGAGCGCGGCCTCGACCCCATCCTGCCGACCTTGATCCGGCTGGCCAGAGAGAACGATCCGACCGTGCACCAGGCATGCGTCGGGGCCCTGAATAAGATCAAGAAAACGGCCATATCGCCCGCCGCGGTCCCCGCCTTGATCGAGGGCCTCGATAACCCCGACAAGCAGGTTCGGATTCAAGCGATCACGCTCCTGACACGATTCGGCCAAGCGGCCAAGGATGCGGTCCCTCGTTTGATCGCCGTGCTGGACGAGCCGCTTGCCAGCGACGGCACGACCATGGGAGGTGGGCGCTCGGCTCTCGTGCGGTTCACCGGCCCCGCTCACGAAGCTGCCAAGGCGCTGGGCCAAATCGTGCCGGGCTCGCCCCTGGCAGATAAATCCGTCGCGGCTCTATCCCGGGTCGTGCGCGGCGAGGCCCGCCAGCGACGCGCCTCGGCTGCCGACGCGCTGGGCAAGTTCGGCGCGGCCGCCGCACCCGCTGTCCCCGACCTCGTCAAGATGCTGGAGCAGGCCAGTGACGGCAAAAGCATGACGGGGAGCACCGACGCCGATGCCGCCTCAAGCGCGCTTCGCGACATTGCCGCTGACGCATCAACATCGAAGACCGTGTTGAACGCGCTCAAAGAATCGCTCCGGTCCGGGCCCAAAGCGTCGCGCGTCGCCGTCGTCGAAACGATTGGAGAGCTCGGGCCCAAGGCGGCCAGCGCCGCTCCCGAGATCGAGGCTCTGAAAACCGACCCCGATCCCAACCTCCAGAAGGCCGCCACCGAGGCGCTTCAAGCACTCGGTCGAAAATAAATCGTGTTCGATCTTTGTGCGGGAGTGCCCAATCCGCGAGCGTCGGGGCGACGAGGCATGCGATCGCCATTTACAAACCTTCGAGAAAGAAGTGCGTTTCTTTCCTGTCATAGCAACGAGTTATAGTTTTTCATCTCCTAGTTCCTTCGATCATGGTATCGGGTTTGCAATAGGAAATCGGTTAGATGCCACAAGACTATTGACTCCGGTGCTTCACAGTAGATATTTTGAATAACCACGAAATCGTCATTCGACCACTCGTTAGCAGCTCCCCTGGGCTTTTGACTCTCGGCGCATTGCTCGGCAACACCTGGCGACATTGGCGGCATGGTTGCGCATCCGATGTGAGCCGAAGGAATTTCGAGCACGCGGCCGGGCCGACTCAAACATAAGATCCAGTTCGCGGCCGTGTGCCGGTCAGAGTTTGACCGGCTTCTTGTGCTTCGCTTGGGCGTGCCGGTTTCGCTGTTGGGCCTGATTGCACCACACCACTAGGGCGCGAACTTTTCTTTGGAGACTTCAGTTTCATGTGTCATCTTTTTCTCCGTAACGTTTCCAGGCCGGCGCTGAGGCTTCTGCCGCTTGGGTTGGTTTTCGCAGCCGCCCTCGTTGTCGGCTGCGACTCCAGTGGCGACCCGAGCAACCCCGAGGCCCAGAAGGCCATTGCTGCCAGCAGAGAGAACATCCAGAAGACCGACGCGGCGGCCAGCGAACAGCTCAAGAAGAATTCCAAGGGGGGCAAGGGCGCAACCTCTGTGAAGAATATCAAAGGCGCCATCAAAACCCCGGGAGCGGAGTGAACACAGCCAATTTCACAGTCGTTTTTCAGTCTTTTCCGATTTTTTTTCTTTTGAGGAGTGAACTCAATGATTAAACCCATCGGCCGTCGGCTGAAGCCGCGTGGCTTCACCCTGATCGAGCTACTGGTCGTCATCGCGATTATCGCCGTGCTGATCGCACTGCTTCTGCCCGCGGTTCAATCCGCTCGCGAAGCAGCTCGCCGCGCCCAGTGCATCAACAATTTGAAGCAGCTTGGGCTGGCGACTCATAACTATCTCCAGGCTAACAACGTCTTCCCTCAGGGAATTCAGTGGCAAGTCGTCCCGGGCTCCGGCTGCTGGACGAGCGGAAGCTGCTTGGTGGCCATGTCGGGCTACTTTGAACAGGGAACCGTGTTCAATTCCGCCAACTTCAGCCAGAACATGTACGCTGCGGCCAACACCACGCTTTCGGGTGTCGGCATCTCCATGTTGTGGTGCCCGAGCGACCCCCTCGTCGCCAACCTTTACACGTATCCCGCTGGTGCGGTCGGCACGCTGCCCGGTTCGACACTGCCGATGCACTACACGTCTTACGGCATGAACTCGGGTGAGTTCTTTATCTTCGACCAGACCAATGCCGTCGTCCAGGCGAACTGCCAGGCCACGGCCGACGCAGCACCGGGCGAACAGCAGATGAACGGGCTCGTCTACTACCTGAGCCACGTCAGCTTGGCCGGCATCACCGACGGCACGAGCAACACGTTCCTTGCCGCGGAGCGCGGCCACGGAAGATTCCCCGCTGGTGACGTCAATTGCTGGAACTGGTGGACCTCCGGCAACTACGGCGACACCATGTTCTGCACGCTCTACGGCATCAACGTGTGGTTCAAACCACCGTTCAACCTCACCGCCGCCTCCGCCAGCACCGGCATCTGCGCCGGTACGACCGGCCCCGACGAGTTCGTCTCCTCGCCGGGTAGCTTCCACCCCGGCGGCGCCAACATCGGCTTCGCTGACGGGTCCGTCAAGTTCATCAAGGATTCGATCTCCAGTTGGACGATCAATCCGTCCACCGTCGGAAGTCCAGGTGCCCCGTCCTACGCATGCCTCCCGCGTGGCGTGTCGCAGGGCACCACGGATGCAAGCACCTACATCATTCCCATCGGCACCCAGATCGGCGTGCTCCAGCAGCTCTCGACGCGTAACGGCGGCGAAGTTGTCAGCGCTGATCAGTACTGACACGAAGCCCGGCTCGACATCGAGCACGAGCTAACTCCCGACCAGAGAGAGCCAAGGTTCACGCCTTGGCTTTCTCTTTTTCCACTTTGGGCGACGGCTTGGGTCGTGAGCCAATCATGGGCCGGCAACCTGCAAAGTCTCGTGCAAGCGCACAAGCAATCGAGCGCCAGGCCGAATCTTGCGAAGCCGCAGGGAAATCGGCGCAGAGCCACATGGCTTTTGATTCCCGGCTGCGTCGCTTTGTTCGTTGCGGTCGGCGCATGGCCGCTTTGGAGATTGACTCATCCGGCAGCGAATCCGGATGAGATCTGGCAGCGGGCGCAGCAAAGCTTCCGCGAGCGCCGATATGAACAGGTCGCCGCTGACCTGGCCCAGCTCGGCCAACTGCGGCCGCCCACACCGCTGGACTGGTTCCTGCGGGCCGAGCTCGCGGCAATTCAAGACCACCTGGAAGAAGCGCTCGCCGATCTTGAGCACGTACCGGACGACCACCCGATTGCCGCAGAAGGGCATCTGATCGCCGGCCAGATCGAGCACCGGCGCAACCGGGTTCGGTATGCGGAGCGCGCCTTTCTGGACGCCCTGCGCCTTGACCCATCGATGGCGCTGGCGCACCGCGAGCTGATACGCATCTACGGGATTCAAGTACGCCGGCGCGAATTCAACCTCCAGTTTCAAGCCCTCCAGAGCTTGATGAGCCTGCCATTCGATGACGTGTACCACTGGACGGCGGGACGGAACAACCTTTGGGACGTTGCGGCAGTCCTTGATGACCTGACTCGGTTCGTGGCCGCCGATGCCGACGACCGTTGGTCGCGGCTGGCCCTCGCGGATGTTTTTCGGCGAATGGGTCGTGGCGCCCAATCCTTATCAACCCTCAGTGTGCTGCCGCAGGATGACCCCGAAGCCGTCGCCATTCGCGCGCAGATCGCACTCGATGAGCAGGACGGCAAGGATGCCGATCGGTTGCTCGCGGCCGGGCCCCTCGACAACCCCACACTGGCACGATTACGCGGCCGCAAGGCGCTTGCCATCCGCGACGTCCCTGCCGCCATTCGAGATTTCCGGATCGCTTATGCCGCCGATCCCGACGACTCCGAGACGCTCAATGGGCTGCGCGTAGCGTACTGGTTAAGCGGAGACGAAAACGAAGCTAAATCCTTCAAGGAAACCGCGGCCAATCTCGCCAGGCTCAATACGCTGCTCCAGCGCGGTTGCGCCGAAGGGGCCAAGACAGACCTGAACCTCATGCGCGAATTCGGCATCACCTGCGCCGCGCTCCACCGCGACAGCGAGGCGCGAGCCTGGCTGGGACTGGTGATCGCCGCCAACCCCTTCGACTCCGAGGCTCAAAAGGCTCTCTTTCGCCTGAACGCGGCCGATCGCCCTCTTGGGCCTGGTTCAGACGCAGGTAACAGCCCTGGACACGCCTCAAGTGCAACCGCCCAGCCAGTGTCTCCGTAGCGTGGCTGCAACCCACCAGCGCACATAGCATTTCAACCGTTGGGTTGTAACCGCCCTTCGTGCTGAGAAGCACCGAGCGTGAGACCTCACGCTCACTTCCGTTGATTCCGAACGACTTCTCGACGTCTATCCAGGATGTAAACGTTTAATGAATAAGCACTTACAATGATAGTGGGCTCGGTTTCCCAGCGCTGGCCAGACGGCCTTGGCACGCCAGTTCCTCGATGTCGGGACTCGTCTTGTACAATTGTCATTTTGCGATAGAATCGCCGCGCCATCTCTGTCAGAATAGGGGAGATAACCTCCCCGGCGGGGGCCGAGCCCCTCCTCAAGCTCGATCAGACAGGAAGCCGGATGCAGGCGATTGCACGTGCAATCGGGACCCCGCGCAAGCGCGGCCCGATCGAGATCGCTGTGGATTGGACCGCTACTGGCGCTTGCCGCGCTCGTGGCCACCGTCGGCTGTACGCGCTCGTATTACCACAATTATGCCGATAACGACGTCTACCACATCCTCAAGGAGCGGCTCTTCGACTGGCGGTGGCAGGTCCCCGAGCGGCCGGTGGAGGCGCCGCCCATTTCCCGAATGGCCGACCTGAACGACCCCAATCACGAGCCGCTCATCACCGACGAAGTGGCCGCCCGGAAGTTTCAGGTCTCGTCGCGGTTCCCGTTCGAATACCGCGGCTGGAACAAGCGCGGCATTACACCGATCGAAGACCTTTCGTGGCAGCCTTATGTCCCGCTCGAATCCGACGGCAAAGTCCTGCTCAGCAAAGATTCGATCATGCGGATCGCCATGGTGAACAGCCGGGATTACCAGTTCGCGTTCGAGAACGTTTATCTGTCGGCGCTCTCGCTCACGCTGGCGCGGTTTCAATTCATGGTTCAGGGCTACAGCAATTGGGGGCGCGTTCTATTCGCCTTTGACCGCAGGATCGATCATCTCGACGAGTCCGACGAGTGAGATTGGCAACGTCTCCGCGGGCGGAGCATCCGGCACGACTGCCGCAGCCACGGCCGCACAGGAGGGCTCAGCCGGCGTGGCTGCCGCGGCCACACCCACACCCAAGCTGCCCACGCCGAACTTGAACAATCAGCTTCAACTCGCCGCCGCCAACGGCTTCCTCCTGAACTTGATGTCGGGTGGCCAACTTCTGGTGAACCTGGCCAACAGCATCGTGTTTGAATACTCGAACAAGGGCGTGCAGATGGTCAGCCCGAACCTGACTGTCGCTTTCGCCCAGCCGCTGTTGCGCGGGGCCTGGGCACGCATCGTCACTCAGGGTCTCTCGCTTCAGGAGCGCACCGTTCTTTACAACCTGCGTTATTTCGCCGAGTTCCGCCGTCAGTTCTACGTCGGCCTGGTTACCGGATCCGGTGGATCCACGCTCGAATCCTCGTATAGCCCATCGACGGGGTACCTTGCTCTGCTCAACCAGCTTCAGGGCATTCGCAACCTGGAGAAGAACGTCAAGTCGTCAAGGCAAAACCTCACCTTACTCGAGGCGGAGTTTCCGCAGTCGAAAAGTGCCCTCGATGTTTCCCTCGTCGCCAACCAGTACCAGGGTTTTCAGGCTTCGCTCCTCTCCGCGCAGGCACAACTGATGACCCAGCTCGACTTGTTCAAAATCAATCTCGGGGTGCCACCCGAGGTCGAAGTGCGAATCGACGATTCACCCCTGGACCAGTTCGAGCTCAACGACGAGCGTCTGGACGCCATGCGCGCCCGCACCGATGCGCTGTTGCTGCGGGTCGTTCAAACCGAAGAGCTTCCCCGGACCGAGCTCGCCGATGTGGCCCGCCAGCTCCAAAAAATGTACGAAGAGCTCGAGACGATTCACGACCAGGTCGTGCTCGAGTCGCAGCGATGGCAGAAGAAACTTGACGCGGCCAGCAAGCAGGGCTTTGAAGGCGCGGATGGCCTTCACAGGAAAGAGATCTTCGAGCGGGAGCGCACGCTGTCGGCAAAACTGAAGCAGACGCTCTCCGAGATCAACGAAGACATCGACAAGGGTCAGGACAATATCGCAACGTTCTTTGCCCAGCTCGACAATGCAGCTCTCAAGGATGCGACTCAGAAGCTCTACAGGCTGGTCAGCAAGGAATTCCGTGCCGTTTTCTCCGCCGTCTCGGTCACCCAGACTCGGATCCGCGTTTTCTTGATCGAGTTTGCCCCCGTCGATCTGACGGTCAACCAGGCGATCCAGATCGCGCTGGGCAATCGCCTGGATCTTCAGAACTCACTCGCGTTCGTCACCGACGCGTGGCGCGCTGTCGAGGTCGACGCTAATCAGCTTCGGGGCTTCCTGAATTTCGTTTACAACGGCAATTTCAGCGAAACTCCCAACCACAATGGGTTGTTCCACTTTGATGCCGGCAACAACGTGCAGACTTTCGGCTTGCAATTCGATGCCCCGATCAACCGCCGGGCCGAGCGAAACCAGTATCGTTCCGACCAGATCCAGTACCAGCGGGCGCGTCGTGCCTACATGCTCAACCGCGACCAGATCGTCCAGGAGATCCGCAGCGACATGCGTAATCTCGTCCTGTGGCAGCGGACGTTCGAGATCAACCGCGAGCAAATCCTCTCGGCCGCGACCCAGCTCGAGTCGGCCGAGGAGGAAGTACGGGTTCCCGTGGACGCCAACCCTTCCGCCACTCTGAGCCTTTTGAATGCACTCAACGCCGTGCTCGCCGCCCGGAACTCGCTGATCTCGACCTGGGTCTTTTACGAGACAAACCGACTGAGCCTTTATCGCGACTTTGACCTCATGGACATCGACGCCAACGGGGTGTGGACCAATGAAAACGACCCGACCGCCATCAACATCGCTCTCGAACATGCAAAATCCGCTCCAGCCTTCAGCCTCACCATTCCCGCACGAATCCCCGACCTCTCACCCGGAGTTCCCTCCGACAGCACGTTCTACATCGACGTCGAGCCCGGCGGGAAACCCAACGAGCCTCCCGACGCAGGACGGGCTCCCATCGAAGACGAGCCCGACATCACCCCACTCCCGGGAGGGCGAGGCGCAGCCGAACCTGATCGACCCGGAGTCCCTCCTCCCCCAGCGCCAGCGGGTGGTCCCGGCCCCTTCGCCCCGCCCCGGGCCGCTCCGTAGACGATCCGGGATTGCGAAGCGGCTGATCGGCCTGGCCTGCGGCGTGGTGCTGGTCGGCGTTCTCGCCTACTTGGGCCCCATGCTCCCCTGGCCGGGCTCGTCAAGCGGCGACGCGCCGCTGCTCTCTGAAGTTCGCAAGGCCACGCTCACGATCACCGTCACCGAGCGCGGCAACCTGGAAAGCTGCGTCACCGTCGATGGGATCTGCGAGGTCAACGCCGAGAAGATCAAGATCATCAGCCTGATTCCCGAGGGCACCAAGGTCAAGAAGGGCGACATCGTCTGCAAGTTTGACTCCTCCGAAATCGACAAGAACCTCGCCGCGCAGGACATCAAGGTCAAGCAGGCCATCGCCAAGATCGAAACCTCTCAGCAGGAGCTGGAAATCCAGCGCAACAAGGGAGAAAGCGACATCATCGCCGCCAGAGTCGAGATGACCCTGGCCAAGCTCGACCTGGAAAAGTACGTCGAAGGCGACTACAAGGCCGAGACGACCAAGCAGAAGGGCGAGATCCGGCTCAAGGAGAAAGATCTCCGAGAGGCGAAGAACAAACTCGATCAATATCGGGCGCTCTTCAAGAAGGGGCTGAAGGCCCAGGAGCTGGTGACGGTTCAAGAATCGGCCGTGGCCCAGACCGAGCTCCAGTATGAAAGTGCCAAGCTCGAGCTGGAGGTGAAGCAGAAATACGACTACAAGAAGAAGACCACCGAGTTCAGCTCGAAGGCCGAGCAGGCGTCGAAAAAGATCGAGCAGGCCGTGGCCACTTTGAAGGCGCAGATGTCCAAGGCCACCAGCGAGAATGAATCAGCCAGAGGCACCGCCGACATCGAGGAGCGGCAGTTGAAGGAGTTCATCAAGCAGAAAGACAAGACCGTCATCCGCGCCGGCCAGGACGGCGTGGTCGCCTATGCCAACGACGCCTGGTACGACTCGAGCCGCCAGATCAAAGAGGGTGCAACGGTCTATTCGCTCCAGCGAGTCTTCACTCTTCCCGACATGACCAAGATGCAGGTGAAGCTCAACATTCACGAGTCGTTGATCAAGAAGATCAAAGTCGGGCAGAAGTGCGAGATCCGCATCGAATCATTCCCGGGCATCGTCTTCGAAGGCACCGTCACGACGGTGTCTCAGCTCGCCGACTCGACGCGCCCCTGGATGAACGGTGGCGTCAAGCAGTACCCGGCCGTCGTCAAGCTCAAGGACCTCAAATCGCAGGAAGTAAAGCCCGGGATGACCGCCGAGGCCAAGGTGCTCGTAGGCATGCTCGAAAACGTGCTGGTCGTGCCGGTGCAGTCGGTCGCCGAGCACAAAGGCGAGTTCTTCGCATTCGTCGCCAGGGCGGGACAGATCAAACTTCAGAAAGTGAAGATCGGCGACAACAACGAGACCCACGTCCAGATCCTCGAGGGGCTCGTCCAGGGCGATCGGGTCGCGCTCGACGCGCGGCTGCGGGCCCTCGCCGAGTTCAAACTCGACGATCAGAAGGGCATCGACGCCAAGCTGCCAGGCGCGCAACCCTCGGGTTCCGCGACTAGCCCGACGGCACACTGAGACTGCTCACTCGAAGCGCGATCGCAACGGCCGGGAACTTCTGTCATGCATCGTTTTTATACCACCGTCCTCCTCGCTGTCCGCAACCTCTCGCTGCACAAGCTGCGCGTGCTTCTGACCATTCTGGGGTTGATCTTCGGCGTGGGCTCGGTGATCGCCATGCTGGCGATCGCGGAGGGAGCGAGCCTTGAAGCCCAGCGGCAGATTGCCTCGCTCGGTGCGACCAACATCATCGTCCGCAGCAACAAGCCGCCCAACGACGAGAACCCGACCAAGCAGGAGAACAATCAAGGTTTTATTCTCTCCTTCGGCGTAACTTACGCCGACTACCGGCGCATCATGACGATCCCCTCGGTCGAGAGCGTCACTCCCGTGCGGGAATTCGTCCAGAAGGTGCGGCATCTCGATCGGGAGATCGAGGGAAGAATCGTCGGGGTCGACGCCGATTTTTTGAAGCTGACGGGCCAGCACACCGAAGACGGGCGGTTTCTGACGGACGCGGATTTGTTCACCCGGGCCAATGTGGCTGTTCTCGGTTCGCAGGCAGCCGAGAAGCTTTTCGCCTATGGCGACCCGGTGGGCAAGACGGTGCGAGTCGGTGAGGATCATTACTTTCGCGTTGTCGGCGTGACTTCGTTCAAGGCCCCCTCGTCCGGCACGGGCAGCAGCCTGGCCGCACAGGACTTCAACCGAGACATCTATGTTCCGCTCACGACCAACCGCGCGCGATTCGGCGACGTGATCGAGAGCGAGAAGCAGGGGAGCTTCACGGCCGAGAAGATCGAGCTCTCGCAAGTGACGGTCGCCGTGGATTCGATGGATAATGTGAAGAAGACAGCGACCGCACTGGAGAGCCTGCTGGGCCAGTTCCACACCAAGAAGGATTACGTGATCACGGTCCCGCTCGAGCTGCTGGAAAAGGCCGCCGCGACCCAGCGGATCTTCAACCTCGTGCTGGGCTCGATCGCGAGCATCTCTTTGTTAGTCGGCGGGATCGGCATCATGAACATCATGCTGGCGACGGTTTCGGAGCGCACGCGCGAGATCGGCATCCGCCGGGCAGTGGGCGCGCGCCGCCGCGACATCATCGAGCAGTTCCTGATCGAGACGACGGTGATGTCGTCATCCGGCGGCTTGATCGGCGTGCTCCTGGGCGTCGCCGTGCCTCCGCTGGTATCGTACCTCTCGGGCATGCCGGTGGTGATTCGCCCCTGGTCGCCGATCGTCGCCTTCCTGATCGCCGTCACGATCGGCATCGTCTTCGGAGTGTATCCCGCGCGCCGCGCCGCAATGCTCGACCCGGTCGAGGCGCTGCGAACGGAGTGAGCAACGAAGGCCAGAGTGACCCGAAAAATGTAGGGTACGCCACTGCGTACCGATCAACCGCGGCGACAGCACCAGAATCGACACCGCACGGCCCAACCGAAAAATGTAGGGTACGCCATTGCCTACCGATCTTGTCTTAACCGGCACGCCGGATGCTCTCCTGATTCGCGCGTAAACGTCTCGATTTGGCGACTTCTGCGCGAACAGTCAGTAGCATGACGAGCACCCCGAAGAACGGCGTGGCCTCCAGTAGAGCTTCCAGGCCCCACTCCGCCAAGGGTTCGCATCTCCCGAACCCGTCGAGCGGAGGCAGATGGGCGAGTGTTGGGAACCACGGTCGGTTGGCGGCGTCGAGGTACTGGCTGGAGAGCTTCGAGTGAAACACGCTCGTCTGGTAGTCGCGCCATGCATTCGGTCCCATCCGGCGGTATAGAGCCTCGATCGACTGAGTTGTCTCTCCGAATTTGCAGACGATCTTATTCTCGCCCAAACAATCGAAAGCTTGCTGATAATGCGCATCACAAAGACGCGCAAGGCGCTCACGCCGCTTGACGAGCTCAGCCGTCACGCTGGCTGAAACCGCGACTGTAACCATGACCATCCAAAGCCGAAGCTGAGGCAATCGCATGAGGCCGTGAATCCGTATTCGTTAACGTCGATCCGAATCTGGTTCGATGCTCAAACTCCGTTACGACACTCCGCTCCGCCTGAGTGTAAGAGACAACATGGTCGCCGCGTCGATCACCTGCCCAGCCGTAGGGAAGAACCGATCTTTCGCCGGGGCAGCGTCCTCGTCGTCACTGGCATCCCAGAACTCGACCCACCATTGCCCTTCATGATCGGAAATCTCGACCGCCTTCCCGTCGTGCTCGACGAACAAAAAAGCCGCGCGGCCGTCGCCTCGCAAGGACACACGAAGGCCCTTCTGCTGCAACTCCGATTGCAAGGCGTCGAGCGTTGTGCCAGGCATCTCGTTCAGTCTTTCACGCGTTACCCCGCTCGGTCACTTGCTCGCACAGCGCAGCGAGCCGCGGTTCTCGCTCAAGAATACGCGAGGTTCCTGAACGACTGCGGAGTACGGCTCAAGGTCATCGGCCCGTGGCAGGCAGGCGTCTTGCGTCGTCCAGCAGCTCGAGCTGGTCTTCCAGAACTTCGATATAAACGCGCCTGGGCTTCTTCTGGACAAGCACGCGATAGACGCGGGCACCCTTCGGGCCGAGCGGTCCGCGGTACTCTGCGATTCTCGCGCGGTCGTAACCGGAATTGAGAATCTTGACAACCGTTCCCTCCTTTAAGGGTTCGATCAGGCTTTGAGTTGCCATCTTCAGATCCTTCCTGTCTGAGCATTCCGAGGGCACAGTCCCCATTGTGGCGGCTTGCATTCCCATTCTCAAGCGCCATTTGAGGAGAACAGTGTGCCGGCGCGCTCGCATGGATAGGCCCACAGCGCGATGCTCAATCGATCGGGGCCAGGCCCATCGAAAGCGCACACGACATCGCAAATCCGTAGGGTACGCTATTGCATACCGATTTCCGCACGACACTTGTCGATATCGGGCACTCGATTGCCATTCGCATGGCCTCATGGCCGGTGGCTCAACCACACTCACGCGCTCGGGCCCCCGCGTCGTCCCGACCGATAGAGCCTTCGTCTGCATGATTCAGCGCCCTGCCCTGATTCGGAGACCTGCGGTCGCGCCCCGGGGCGGGGTCCGAGACCAGCGCCCAGCATTTTGATGCAGGCATCGGGAATATTGCCAATCGTGAAGTATGTCGAGACAAGAATCGGACAAAAATATTTTGAATTATTTTTACACGCACTTGACACCGGCGCATCTCATCTCTCTAATGAGCCCCTTCTGGTTCCGAGTTCGCGGCATTTCACGCGCCTGTTCTGGGTCGATATACGAATCTAGAAACGACTCGGTGTTCGCACCTGTGGACGCGCGACGCTCTATCAATCGTTCTGACCGGCCGGTTCGCCGGCGCCTCGTTGTTCGCGCCGCCGTGCTTGCGGTTGCGACTGCCTCGATATCGCTCGCGGCTCTCATCGCGTTCCCGGTCGCGAGCGGAAATTCGGGGGGGGAAGAGGAATTCGAAATGCGGGCTGGGCGGTTCATCGCGCTGAGATCGCTAAACTGCCCGAGTCGCTCTATCATTATGACCGGTTCCGGGCCATCCGCGGCCGGGTGACGGACGAAGACGGGAAGCCGGTCTCGGGAGCGCTTGTTCGCTGCGTACGGGTCGAAAGGCTCGTCGATGTGGCCAAGGCGGGGACGCCGGATGCGTCCGGATGGAAGCTGCCGATCGAAGCGGAGATAACGACCGGGGCGGACGGTAGATACGAGTTCGGGCATCTCCCGGTGGGAGCGAGGACTTTTTTTTATTCGGCCCCAGGTCGCGATCTTGCGCCGGCGATCCAGGATTTGGTTGTTGTCCAAGACGGCTTGGGCAGCGCAACTGGACGTGCTCCTAGCCCGCGCTAAGGTCCTCCGCGTCGAGCTCGGGTGGTCGTTTATCGTCCCAAGTACGCGGTTTCATCTTATCCCGCATCGCTGGTGGCCGGAGATGGCGACTGTTTCCGCGCCGCCAGGAGCGAGCACGGTTCAGTTTCGAGGGCTGGGTGGTCCGTTCCGCAAGGGGCTGATCGCCGTCTCGGGATCCGAAGGCTCGTCGCCGTTGCGAGTGATCGCGCGTTACGACCTTGATCGGTCGGAGAACATCGCTGTCCCCCGTCCCGGCGAGCCCGCGTCGCGACTCGACCTGGCCGAGGCGGCCGGGATCGAGCCCTGGGATGACCCGCCGACCGCCGAGCAGCGCCTCTTCTACGCGGCGATGTCTCCGATCGCGCTTTTCTGGCGAGAACTCGCGGACGTGCGATCGTTTCGATCGACTCTTTCCGGTCTTCTGCCGGCCCTTTACAAACCCGGTGAGCTGGGAACGGCCCGCGGCTTCGCGCCTCACCCGTTCCTGCCGGTACTGGTCGAGTCGCGCTCCGATGGCGCTTGGCTGACATGGACGAATGATGCCTCGGAGTTTGAGCTGGCTGGTCTGCACTCCGGGCCGTATCGCGTGCGTGCTCTGGACCTGTTCGGTCGGGTGACCTATGCGCGGGGACAATACGTGGCGCCCGGCGCGATCAACAAGGAGGCTGTTTATCTTGGAGCCAAGCTCGAACTCGATGAGCCGGAAAGCCGCGAGGTGATGGGATTTGTTCGGTGGGAAAGCGGCGTTCCGGTCAAGAAAGCCGTTGTGATTATGCAAGACACCACCAACTTTCGGAGGTTTTTGCGCAGGGTCGAGAGCGACGAGAACGGCTTTTTCCGAATCGCCGGTGTTCCCGGCAATGAGTCGTATTTTGCATTCACCGTGCCGCCCGGGGACAGAAACGCCATGAGGAACTTCGAGTACTTTCACGTGCTGTTCTCGCAGAGGGAGGTCTGGCGAGAGTTGACATTACATCCACACCGGGCATCCGGAAACGTCCCTAATTCCACTCTTGGGTCTGTCTTGCAACTCATCAGCATCGACTCCAAGGCGGAGCAGTCGCTCTTTGCGTTTCATGCCGATCCTTCCGGTCGGTTTGAGTTGACGAACGTGCCTCACGGCCGTTATCGACTTGAGATTTTTCCGTATTCCAGGGGGGGCGAGCGGGTCCGTTCAAGCCCGTTCGATGTCGTGGATGGTCAGGCGCAGGTCCCCGTCAGTTGGCCAGAGCCCTAGGTTCTCAATTCGACGAGGCTTGGATGTGTTGTCCTAGCCGAAAAGGGAAGAAAGCAGAAATCGACCACCAGGAGTTGACTATGATCCGGTTACATGTTTGTTCGGCATCCCTCAGCGCGGGGATCTGCGTCGCGCTTCTCGTGCCGGGGCTGCAATCCGGCCGTTGCTGGGATTCGCGAGAATCGAAGTCAGCTTTATTTCATCCTGGAACGAGCCCCTACCCCAAGACGGGGGCTTGCGTGAGCACTGCCCAAACGCTCTCCAAATGGGAGCGACCGCACGCCGCGCACGCGCCGGGTAAGGCTCTGACCGCCCAATTGCAACCAACAGGGGCGAGGCTAAGTCTGGTATCCCTCAGAAGCACGACCTCGGTGCTCGAGGCGTGTGGCGCAGGGCCGGACTACGCCGTGCCAGCCGCAACTTCCGTAACAGGGCCCCCGCCCAACACCGCAAATTGCTCGTCTTTCGCTGGACCACCGCCCAATGCACTGGGACAATGTTCGGTCCAATTCGCGAATCCCAATCCACCGCCGGTCAATACCCCAAATTGCTCGTCCACTGGCTCTGTTGCCAATGGCGGAAACGGCCCCTGTTCTGCAGGCAGTGGTAGCCCAGTCAATATCGGCAACGGCAACAACACGACTTTTTGTAGCGCCACGCAGGGAGTAGCTGGCGCCGGTAACGCCACGTCGTGTACCGCGGCCGACTCCGCTGGCATGGGCTCGCAGTGCTCAGCCTTTCAGGGCCCTGGAAACGTGGGCTCTTATTGTTCGGTCGGTAATACCGGCGGGAACTCTACGTGCAGCACGGGGGTCACAGCCGCACCCAACGGGCTCGGAGGCACGTGTTCGACGTTCCAGAGCGGTGCTACTCCAAAGGGTAATCCCGCGGCTCAATGCTCCGTCAAGACTGACTCGCAAGGTAGTAATTGCAGTTGTACAGTCGCGGGTCAGAGTTGTTCAGTCGGAAGCAACAACGCTGGTGATTTCTGCTCAGTCCAGGCGGACCCCAACAACTTCAATCAATGCACCACGCTTGCCGGTCAGGCGGCGGCCGGCACGTGCAGCGTTATTCCGCCCTCTACTGCAGCTCCAACGCAGTGCAGCGGCGCTGTTTCACACGCGGACGGAACATGTTCCAGCCGATAGCCGTAATTCACCTTACCATCGTTTCAGAGCCGTTCGGGGCTTTCGTAATGCCCAGAGCGATCGAGCTCAGGTTGGAAAGGAGTATGGATGAGATACTGTCAAGGATGGGCCAGAATTTGCTTCCTGTGCGCATTTTTCGTCTCTGGCAGTAGTCATTTCGCCTCGGCTGACGATCTGGTCGCGAGAATTCAGGCCGAGGCGACTCGACTTACTAAGGGTCCCATATCCGACGTGTTCGCCGCCCTGACCGGGGATGTTGGAACGGCACCGCTTCGACTTACCAAGAAACAAGTCGAATTCAGTCGTCGCCTCGACGAGATCGTAAAAGCCGTCCTTAAATCTAGGTTGCTCCGGGGTCTTAACTCCGAGCCGCGCCCGCCCGCAGACGAACTGGCGGCGCGGCTGGATGATTCCGGCAAACGTGATCGTCAGGCCGTCATCGCACACGCTGACGCGATGGTACTGGAAGGCATCCTAAGATCCGATCAGGCCCGTGTTTTGCGGAACGAGATCCGACGCAAGCCCACGCCCATGATTCCCGGCCGTTACCGCTTCACACGCAATCCGAGTTCAGCGGTGATCCATTCCGTAGGCGAGCTGAAGGCGGCGGTGAAGGAAGTGCAGAATCTCTACACGGGCGCCGGCGGCATGTCCTCGCACCTTTTTAGGGCCGCGATCATTCAGATTGTGGCAGCCGACAAGCCGACCAAGGAGCAGATCCAACTCGGGAAGAATCTCAAGCTCTCCCGCGACGAGCTCGACCTGGCGACCCGGCTCAATCGGCTCAACTGTGAAATCCTGGTGTATTCGCTCTCACAGCAGTTCGCCCGAAGTGAAGCTCAACTGCCGGACGATGGCGCCGCCGATTGGTTCGACGCGAGGATTCGACTGGCGGACAGCTTCGTTGCGCACGCCGAATCGCTACTGTTGCGAGCCATCCTGTCGCCATCACAGGCGGAGGCCTTGCTCGCCTGCCACTGGCGAACGTTTGGGCCTGTCGCTTTGACTGATCCCGATCTCGCGTCCCTTTTACATCTGGCGAGATCACAGCGTGATATGTTAGTCGAGCAGATGAATGAGAGACGCATCATTTACGAGGAGACCGTTGCGCATCTTTCGGGTTTGATGGAATTTCAGGGCCAGAAGGATCGGTTCGGCCGCGATATCGGCTTGCTGGCCGCCGAGGAGAAGGCACGGACTTCATCGGAGGCGGATTGGCTGGTTTGGAGCGTTCTGACCCCAGCGCAGCTACGGAAACTCGATCAGATTATTGGAACCAGCGATCGGAAGCCGGCGACTCCCGGCAAGAAACGGCGACCGTCTCGGCCAAGTTGATCGAGTCATTGGGCTGCGGTTTGAAACCAGCGTACGTAATGCTGGTACGCAGTTCCCGGACCGTTCGTCGTGGTGATGTTTGCATGCGACATCCGCTGGTATCCGTTGGTAGGGTCGACACGGAGAACGAGACATCCCGCTCGGCGATGGTTGGGCGCGCGATGACGCGCTGCAACGTCGCTTGCGGCCATGGTCGCGCTACTCAGCGTCGACGGGCAGATCGGTCCCGGCTCTTTCACAATTCGGCGCACGATTGTACTGTTTGTCTCGGCTGCGATCGCCGCGCCAATTCTGTTGCGGTTTCGGCACTGGCGGACCGCGCGTTGGGTTGGACTTATCGCGGCGCTCGTGCTCGTGGCCCGGGCGCCGTCTGTGCCGATCTTACTCGTCGGGTTTCTCCTGACGCTCGTGGCGATCCAGGTTCTGTGCGAGCCGGGGGTGGCGGAACTGTTTTCCGCCGGCGTCATTCCCGCATGCCTCGCGTACGTCGGGGTCCGCTTCGCGTCCGACCTGGTACCTCAGGCCAACGCGATCGTCATAGCCGTTGGGGAGGCCGCTTCCAGATACATCGGCCGCGCCCGGGGTACCGAAGTCCGCATGAGCTTCACCGCTCTGGGTGGGCCCGCAGTCGCCGTGGCGGTTTTGTACCTGCTCGCGAGCTGGCGCCGTACAGGCGGGCGTAGGCGACTGATCGTGGCCGCCGGCGTGCCGGTGGTCTGGTTCGCACTGCTGCCCGTGGTAACGCCCGAAGTCGCGGCGGGGCCTATCATGGCTTTTGCGCGAGGTGCCTTGCACGGCCTCTTCTGGTTGGCGGTTGCCACGGTGGTCGATGCCATCCGTCACCGACGGCCGAGTGCGGTTGTCCTGACTTTTCGACAGGCGGGAGCGGCTGTTCTACCCATGCCGCGGCTCCCTCTCGTTGCTGCTTGTCTCGCGGCCACGTTCGCCGCCATGTGTTTGGTAGGCACGGCCCTCATCGGCCCGGCGGCTGGCAAATCGATCCTCGTCCATAACCGCGGCGGCCTAGACTGGGATCGGCCCGTGTTTGGTCGGTTCGGCGGTTTCAGTACCGGAATGTTTGGGCTCCTTCCCGTCTACTGCCGAGCGGAAGGGTACGATTTCGCGGTCGTCGACAAGGACCGGATCGCCCCGGGTGATCTGGAGCGAACTCAAATCCTCGTTCTCATCAACTCACCCACCGATTGGAAGGACGGGGACAGGCGCACAATACTCGATTTCGTCGCCAGGGGAGGAAGCCTGTTGGTTCTGGGCGACCACACCGACGTCTTCGGTTTAATGCGCGGCTTCAACAGCCTGCTCGGGCCTCTCGGTATACGCTTCAGGTTCGACTCGGCATACAAGGCACGGGAGAGTTGGCGCGGCTGCCAGAAGGCAGCGGCCGACGCCGTCGCGTGGCGTTGGGATGATGAGAATCCCGGTGTCGCCGTCGGGGCATCGCTGGAGCTCAGCGGAAACGCAAGGTCGCTGCTCTTGGGGCGGTACGCTTTTTCCGACACCGGTGCGCGGGAGAATTTCGTCGGCAGTTTTCTGGGAAACTACCACTACGATCGCGGCGAACAGTTGGGCGACGTTGTTCTGGTCGCGACGGTCACGTACGGCCGCGGCCGGGTTGTCGTCTGGGGCGACACCTCCGCGTTTCAGGGGGGCTTGAGCTCTTACTACCAAAAAGTTGTAGGGCCGATGCTCGCCTGGTTGTCACGGCCCGCGGCCTGGACCGAGCGGCCGCCGGTCCGCATCGCGGCCGCGATTGCGTTGCTGGCTGTCCTGCTCTGGCTGTCGTTCGTCCCGGTCACGCCGAAACAGGTCGCCGCGGTTTCTTTAAGTCTGCTGCTCGGGCTCGCAGTTCCCTGGGCTTTGAGCTTGCGAAACCTGGATGTGCGGCCGCATGTCGACCGTGACACCATCCTGATCGATCGATCCCACATGGAAGCGACCGGCCATTACGAGGCACGCGTGAACCCGATCGGCCCGCTTTATACAAACCTGTTCCGGTCCGGCTTCCGCGTCTTCGATATCGAACGCTGGGATTCGGCGGCCATCGGGCGCGCTCGAGGGGTTGCATTCGTCGCTCCGCAGAAGTCCTTCACTCGCTGGGAGGTCAAAGAGTTGTTGCGCGGAAGAAGACGGCGCGATCGTCATGTTGGCTGCGGGTCAGCCCGATTCGGCCGGCTCGCGCCCGCTGCTCGAAGCCCACGGCCTGGCCCTCGTCCCGCGACCATTGGGAATGGTCACGTCCGCCGAGCCGACGGCAACCCGCCGCGAGCGGGAGCAGCAGCCTCGCTTTCTTGATGCTTGGCCGATCGTGGGCCCTGGCGATCGTGATCCGGCCACACTTCCCGGCGTCGAGGTGATCTACCGGCAAGGCGACGAGGTTGTCGCGCTTTTCCGGCGCACCGGTCGCGGGGGGTTCCTGGTGTTCGCAGACACGCGATTCTTCTCTGACATGAACATAGAAGGCGAATCCGGATTCTGGATCGGCAACCTCGCCCTAATTCACGATACGTTCCAGCGGTATCTCGGAGCGGATCCGGATGCCGTCACCCCATTGTTCCGCTCGCCGGAGAAACCCCAATGAGAAAGGAAGCAGCGCCGCCGCTAGCATGACTTCAACGCTTGACGAACCTCGCAGGATTGCCCGGATCTCATCATGTCTCGCGGTCACCCGCGATGGCGCCCGGTGCGGCGCGGCGGGCGCGATGTTCATGTGTGGCTGGTTGTTCGCCGCGGATCGCTGGGTGGACCCGCATTATGTTTGGACGTCCGTCGCGGCGGTGTTGGCCCTCGTGCTGCTGGTTCGCCCGATCGAGCGGCGCGAGCTGTTCCAGCGTATGTGTCTCGCCCCTTTCCAGATCGGTGTCGTGCTGACCGCGCTATTCAGTGCCGATCGGGCGCTGGCCGCATGGGAGGAGCACGCACCCGCGTTCCCCGCTGCCTCCGCGCTCGCGTCGATCTCACTGAACGCGATTGGCTACCAAGTGGCGGCGGAGCGAGGGATGTTGCTCCTTAACCACCCCGAGGGCCTCGTGACCATCGTCCCCTCGATGGAAAAGCTTGCGGTGCGCCCGCTCATGCTCTTCTGGATTGCCTGGGTCGCCTTGCAGCTTTTGCGCAATTACCGCGGAATGATGGTGAGTCCCATTGTCGTGCTGTCAACGACCTTGCTGGTTGGACTGACGCGCTACATCGCGTTGGTCGCGGCGTACGTCGAACATGACGGCATCCTGTCCGGAGGCGCGGGGCAGTCGGCACTGGACCTGTTTACTTCCCCGTGGATCACGTGTTTCTTCCTCGTCGTCGCAGGCCTCACGGCGGATCGTGCCGGCCGGTTGCTGGCAAAAGGGGGTGAGACCCCGGCACCTGCCCGTCTGCCAGCCCGACGGATCGTCAACTCCGCTGCCGTGATCGGCTTGCTCAGCGCCGGAACGGGCCTCGCCTTCTGCTTCGTCCCACCCGGAACGGAAAAGCCCGGCCGAATCCTGATCGACGACCGATTCTGCGGCATCTGGGAACCGACGGCGCGGCAACTGGACACGGAATGGTACGGTGATTTTCCGACGTATAGCTTCACCTCGCTCGCCGAGTGGCTGGGAAAATGGTATTCGGTCGACGCCAACACCACGCGCCCTTACGACGACGAATTGCTGTCGCATTACGAGGTGCTGATCATCAAGACGCCTGAAGAACCGATCCCTGATGCAGAGCAAGCCGCGATCGAGCGATTCGTCCGAAGGGGGGGCGGGCTACTGCTGGTTGGCGACCACACCAACCTCCTCGGCATGGGAACCCACTTGAACGCCCTTTCCGACAAGCACGGGATCCGATTCCGCTACGACTCGGTCTCGGACGGCGTGACCGGCGGGTTTGTCGACTGGCGCCGCCTTTGATCGGCCGCCATCCCGGTGCGCTGCACGTCGGGAAGCTCCAGTTCATGACATCGTGTTCCCTCCTGCTTTCCGGCAACGCGCAGACCGTCCTCGCCGCCGAGAACTGTCGGCGGGAGCCGCACGATTACGCCGGCTCGAGCTTTTTCGGTCGGCGCGGCCCGCACCCCGAGATGGAGCACGGGCGGACCGTGCTCGCCGGGATCGTTCAGGTCGGCCGCGGCCGGATCGCGGCGTTCACGGACAGCACAGTCTGGTCGTCATTCGCGGTGTTCAGCGCAGACCGCGAGAAGCTGGCGATGGATCTTATCCGCGTGCTCAACCGCGAGCAAAGCCCGTACGAGCTACCAGTACGATGCGCGGCCGCCATCGCTGCGCTCGCGGCGGTGTTAGTGGGCAGTTGGATGGTGCGGTCCGGCATGGCGTTGCCTGCGGTCATCTTCGCACTTGCGGGCTTCTGGTCGGGCGCGGCGGTGTCGGAGGCGCTCCATCGCGCACTATACGCGTGGCCCGAGCCCAATGTCCCGATCACGGAAGTCACGTTTCTGTGGCAAGGCGGTGCTTGCGCGTTTCCGCCCGTACTCGGGACTCCGGACTCGCTGCCCGCCGATCGCTGCTTCGACACGCTGTTGGTCTCAGTTCAGCGCCTTGGTTTGGTGCCTCGCGTGGCCAATACATTCGATGACGACTTCCTCGCACCCGAAACGCGCGCGATGTTCGTCGTGGCACCGGTTAACACGCCGCCCGCGAAAACGCTGACCCGTCTCCACGAGTTCGTCAGAAAGGGCGGCAGCTTGATCGTCCTGGACGACATCAGGATTGGAGCGCGCGGCAGCGCCAAGGATTTTCTCCGCCTCTTCGACGCGACGATCACGTATCACGGCGCAGAGGGCCAGGACGGGAATCGGCGGCCTCACGTGCACGTCGGCGGGGGAATGCAACCCGTGAAGGTCCCCGCCGCCGATGCATTTGTCACGCGGAAGCCGTACGAACAAGGGCAGGTCGTCTACATGACCGACGCAGCCGACTTCTCTCGCGAGGGCATGGGCCACTGTTTCACCCGTCCGTGGAAGACCGCTCGGGCCCGGTACGACACGATCTTCATGCTCCTGCGCGACGTGCTGCGCATCGCCCCCGCCGATAGGCGGTTTTGCGGGATTCTGTGACTCCACTCACTGCGCCGCCGACTGCGTCCCCATCGGGCTGCCGCGAATGGTCATGCTTTCCGGCAGCGGCCGGGCCGCGACGGTGTATCCGTGCTCGGTGAGGTCGTTGCGGATCTGGCGGAACAGGGTGAAGCTGTCGGGATAGACCCACAGCGTCACCGTCGATCGCTCGGGGCTGAGCCGGTTGATCGTGCGCGAAAACTCGGATAACGGATTGCGCGTTGATTCATATGTTTCTCCGCGGACGTCCGATTCCGGCACGAGCTCCCAGCCGCTGAGCTCGTAGCGGATGTTCTTGCGCTCGATCAGCTCTTCCATGCTTCCCGGCACGGCACGCACCAGCTCATATTCCAGTGAGAATGCCCCGACCGGGCCGACCTTGTTGCTCACGGCCGGCGAGCGGTCCGACATGCGCACCCGAATCTGGGCGTCGGCACGTGTCAATTCCATCAGCCGGTCCAGATTGATGAACGTGATCCGGTTCCGGCGCAGCTCGAAATGATATTCATTGCCGGAGGCGGGCTTGGCGACGGGTGCCTTGGAGAGGATTGAAACCGACTTGGGCCGCGGAAGCTGCCGCAGGGTCGAGATCTCCTTCTGAATCTTGTCGCGCTCGCCCCGCAGAAACCCGCCTCGGGTCGAAGCCTGGGTGATTCGCGTCGACGGGTCGCGCACCAGAAAGGCCAGCTTGCGCGCCCGCGCCGCATCGAGGGCCGCCTGGCCCGTCGCCTGGCTGAGCCGTCGGGTCGCGGCAGTCGCACGCTCGTCCGCCCGCGCTCGATCGCGGCTGGCTGCGTCCAGTTCGGCTTCGGCCTGCGCCACGGCCGCACGGTCGATCTCCTTCGGCGCGGCAGGCGGGTCCACCGCGGCCGCGCTTGGCACGGGGCCCGGCTCAGGCTCGCTTTTCTCTTTCAAAGCCGAAGGAACACCGGCAACAGCCTCAGGGACAGCCGGAGCCGAGGGCTTGCCTTTGCCGCGGTTGCCGAGCTGCACGTACAGCGTGATCGCCACCACGCACGCCAGGACGCTCGCCACCTGGGCGATGGAATGCCGCCGCAGCGACGGCTCCTCAAAAAGGGCTCGCCCCTGAGATTCGCCACCGGCAGCGCCCTCGACCGGCCGTCGATCGCCGGGCCGGGAACGGTTGCCACCAGGGTCGTCTCTCTCTGCTCTCATCACCACGGATTCCTGCTGAAGACGCCCGCGTCCTGCGATCCTGCGACCTGCAGCGAGATCGGCCAGTCCGGTAGCGAAAAGAGAAGCTGGCGCCGCGCGAGCGCAAAAGTCTCGGCCCCCTGTTGCTCGACCAGGAACCGGATCGCCGGCTTCTGGCGGATGAGCGGGTCCACGATCGCCCGGTTGGCGCACCATCGCGCGAATCTCGCGGGCCAGGATGAAATCGGACTTCTGACCGGTACTGCGGAGCACGTCGCCGGTGAGTCGATAACTTCCCGGTTGGAGCACGATGTCATCCTTCCGGCAAACCACCACAATCTCGAACCGGGCCTCGATCGCCCCGGTCGGCAATGTCTCCTTTCGCCGGGGAGGAGCGATCAAGTCGTTTGCGTCGTCCGATTTCGAGCTCGGGCTCATGTTCAGCCCAAGCGAATTCATCGGCGACGCCGGCGAAACCAAACTGCTCGGCTGTGTGTTGCCCCCCAGCGGCATCCCGCCGGACTGATTGTTCGAGCTATTGCTCGTTGATGGACTCGAAGCCAATCCGCCCGATGGGGAATCTGGGGTCGTCTCACTCGGCAAGGAGCTCGACGGCATTCCGGATGGGGAACCTAACGCCGAAGCCACGCCCGAAAGCTTCTGGGCCAGGCCCGGGCTCACGAACGAGCTGAGTCCGCTCAAGCTGCGGGCACGATCGATGTCGTCCTGCGAAATCTGGCCGGGCTGGTACGGAATGTTCGCCGGGTCCACTTGAACGTTCGCCGGCAGGCTCGATCGGTTCAGCGCACCGCCGGCCGACACATTCGCGGCAGCGGCAGCCGCGGTCGATTGGGGACCAGCGTCGGTGCCGGTCAGCTCGGAGCCTTGCGGCGGGGCGGAGCCCTGCGGCATCAGACCCACTCGGCGGTGGGCCGTCCTTGGCGGCTTCGCTCCAGTCGAAGCCCCGGCCGCCCTGGCCGGTACCCCGGCCGCCGGTGCCGGTCGAGTTCGCGTCTGGTGCACCGCCGGAAGCCGGATCGCTGCCCGTCGATGGTACGCCTGATCCGGCGCCGGAAGCGGAACCGTTTGTGCCCGCATTGCCGCCGCCGGGCTGGCCCGATCCCGAGCCCGATCCTGAGCCCGCTGCACTCAGTCCTGAGCGGCCCCCGCCGGCCGACATGGCTCCCCCGCCTGACTGCGGGAGACTTCCACCGATCCCCGCGGAACCATCGTCGCCGCCGGGAGTGGAGGAGGAACCCTTGATCGTCTGACCTAACCCGAAGGCGGGTGCTTGAACGCCTGGGCCTCTGCCTCCAGAAGATCCTCGGCCCGACAATAGTCCAGGCTGCCCCAGGGAAGCTGATCCGCCCGCCTGATCGTTCGCAGGCTCGAAGGCCGGCACCTGGAAGATGCTGTCGGCGCTGCCAGACCCACCGCCGGAACCGCTTCCGCCGGTGTTGAGCGCGCCGCCGCCGGAGTTGAGCGCGCCGCCGCCGGTGTTGAGCCCACCCGTTCCGGCACCGCTTCCAGGAAATGGTTGGAAAGCGGCGTCCGCACCTGCGCCCGTTCCGACGTCCTCCGCATTGACCACGCCTGCGGTCATACCTGAGCCCAATCCGCCGGGTTGACCGCCAGAACCGGGTCCGCCGCTCGAACCGACGGCGAGATCTCCCGAGCCGCCACCCGCTTGATCACCCAAACCTCGTCCAACGCTCGAACCACCGGCAAGGCCGCCCGAGACGCCTTCATCACTGCCGCCGGCTTTCGTCGTCCCGCTTTTTCCTGGGCTGCCGACGAGTCCGTTCTGGTCGGCCCTCGCAAGGTCCGGGCCAGTGAGCGGTCCCAATGCCCCCGCGCCGCCTTCCGGCTTGGTCCCGCCAGCACCTCGGTCTGTTGATGGATTCACGGAATCTCGGCCGGCCAGGCTCCCGGATTCGCCGGCGCCGGAGGCACCGGCAGATCGCTGGCCGTCCTGAGTGGCCGGTCGCCCGCGGCCCGGCCAGACGAAATCCTGTGGCTCCGAGCTGCCGGATGAGGACATCCCCTGCCCTCCCCCTCCTCGGCCGTTGCCGTCGATCGCCCCGATCATCGAGCCGGAGTCTCCCGGCGGCAGGCCGGCCAGACTGGTTCTCATTTGATCATCGGGCTGATTCGCTTGCGCCAGGCGTCTGTTGGTTGATCCGGCGACGGGAGCTCGCTCAAGCGGAACGTCAAGCGGCAGGCTACCGTCCCAACTCGTCAGATCGTCGAAATCGGGGATGTTGATTGCCAGATTCTGTGCAACCAGCTCGTAGCCGAATGCGATCCCCAGGGGCTCGAGACACGTACGGGCGAGATAATAAGGGGCGATACCGTCCGGCCGAACCAGGAAAACAATGTAAGGAACCGCGGGAGTACCGTCCGGAGTGTCGGCGGATTGAATGTGAAAGAGCTCGCGGGCGATGGCTTTGATGAACGTGCTCGATCGAGGGTGGATGCGTGGCGAGAGTTCCAGCGGGGTGAATGTCGGCCCGTGCGGCTGGAGATTCGCGCCGCCGCGGGTGCATTCGATCACGATCGGCCTGCGCCAGGTGCCGTTAGGCCCCTTGTAAGGGAGCACGGCGAAGCCGGACCGCTTGCCTGCCTTCGCCAGCGCGGCCTTGGTGGCGTCGCGCTCGCGTTCGAGGACGTCCCGTTCGGCGTCCAGGGCATCGGCGTCGCGTTCCAGTTTCTCGGCCTGGACGTTGATGCCGGCAATCTGCTGGCGCACCAGCATCTCGCGCCGCTTCCAGAGCTGCGACTCGGCGACGGCCGACCGGTAGGCCGCTTCCAGCGAAGCGGTGCGGCTGTCCGTTGCTTCGGCGGCCTCGATCTCTTTCGCCTTCGCAGCCGCCAGGGGAGCGATTGCCTTCTGTGTGGGGTCTTCTTCCTCCGGCGGCGGTGCGGGCGGTTCGGTCTTCTGAGCGATGGCAGGGCTCTCGACCGGGTTGCTGGACTGTGACGCCGGTTCACTCGCGGGACCCCGTTCCGCGGCCTGCGCGATCTCGGGCGCCGCCGGAATCGCCTCCCTGTGCTCGGCCGCCGCCCGCCGATGGATGGCAACGAGCAGATTCAGCGTTCCGCCGAGGCTGACGAGGATCAGCCCGAGGAGCATTCGCTCGGTCCAGATCGCCCCCCTGCGGTGGGTCGTCAGCCCCGATTTACCCATCCTGGGTTGATCTCGCTCCATCCGGCCCGGCATGCGTTGTGGCGTCCAACCATCCGCCGCGGCCGATAGTCCTCGAAGTGCCGCGGGATTTTATGCGATTTCGCAAATTCTCGCGATGCGGTTTCGACCGCTGTCTCTTGAATCAAGTCGGATTTTGGTCCGAACGACCTTGAGTTTTGTAGCAGATGGGGCAGCTTCCGAATGATCGTCAACTGGTTAGACGCGGTAAGCGGTTGCCAAACCTCCCAGAACTCCCAATTGCACTTCGCGGTCCTGCGGGCTCTGGTGAATATACGGTGACTCGCCAGAGAGGGAAATGGTTCGCCGGCGAGCTTCGCCTCCCGGTTCCTCAAGCTGGGGCCGTTCGGAGCGCCACGCGACGATGGATGACCTGCGCGACCCTCGCAAGGAGAAACGTCAGCGCTCCGCCTGACATCGCGAGAATGAACTGGGGCACCTAAAAGACGACGCCGATCTTGGCCGCGTCGATGAAATCGAAAAACGGCTCGAACGGGCTGTGAGGCATGGGCGTAACCGAACGCACCACGAAGCCGGTTTGAAAGATGACGATCCCGGTGATTTCTTGGGTGAGACCGACATACTGATACCAGACGGCCACGTTCAATGGCTCGGAGTCGGACACGACCGCGTTGGAGCATGAAAGCGCCGCGACAACACTCGATTCGACGCAGCCGATCCAAAACGCCCGTGCGCCGTTTCGGCTCCGAATCAGGAGGAACACCGCCAGGTCAGTTCGATCCCGAGCCGGGGCGCGGCGCGGACGACGGCAAAGGCGGAACAATAACTTCCGAGATCAATCCCACGTCGATCCAGCGTCTCTCGTGCTCGGCATCATCATCATCGCCGACGAAGAACAAAAGCACCTCCCTCGCGCGGCGCATCCGGCGGGATCGCGATCCAATCCGGATGCGCGACTTCGTATTCAGTGCCATCGATCAGTCGCAGCCGAAACGGCCGAAACGGTTGACTGCGTTGCACTTCGCGGATCGTTTCCGCCGTGGCCATTGCAAAATGCTCACACGTCATCAGTGTTCATTCACTCGAGCACCAAGATTCGAGTGTACGACATCTCCAGCAACCGATTCGAGGATAGCGAAAAGGCGGGGCGGACACAAACGAGTAGCGGACGTGTTCGACGTTCAAGCTCCGCTTGATGACAGCGTTGGACTGCGGCAAGGCTCACGCTGGGGCGGTTCGGAGCGCCACGCGACGATGGATGACCTGCGCGACCCTTGCAAGGAAAAACGTCAGCGCTCCGCCTGATATCGCGAGAACGAACTGGGGTGCGTAGAAGACGATGCCGATTTTGGCCGCTTCGATGAAATCGAAAAAAGGCTCGAACGGGCTGGGGGGACTGGACGTACCCGTGTGGATCACGAAGCCCGTTTGAAAGATGACGATCCCGGTGAATTCTTGGGTGAGACCGATGTACTCATACCAGACGTCCGCGTTGAATGACTCGGAGTTGGTCAGAAACGCGTCGGAACATGAAAGCGCCGCGACGAGACTCGCCGCGACGAAGCCGATCCAAAACGCACGCGCGCCGTTTCGGCTCCGGATCAGGAAGAACACCGCGAGCTGGGTTACAATCGCGTTCAATCCGACACAGGGCAACAGGCCGGAAAGGTCGGACTCGTCATCCCACAGCACGCGACCGACGGCAAGATTGACAGCGACCACGCCGACGATGGCCATCAACGTGAAGATCGAAAACCGTGGTGCCTTCATGGCGCAACCCTCCCTGGCAAGCAATCCAGTTGTTCATGCGAACCGCGATCTTAGCCGCTCGCGCCGGGAACGTCGACCGAAGTCTCCATTCAGTCTCTCTCGATCGTAAACGCCGGCAGCTCAAGAGTCTGGCCCGCTGCGACCTGAAAGTCCTTCAAGACCTTCGAATCAATCGAGATGTAGTTATTCTCGGTGGTGAGCAGCCGGTACGTCGCGCCCGGGATCAACCCGGTGAATGTGGCCTTTCCGTCCTCGTCTGTGGGCGGCCCACCCGAGGTATTGGTGTATCCCAGTCCCGGACCGGCGTCGGCGGCCAGGTCTTCGCCGCGCACGCTGCCGTCGAAGTCGCACTGAAATCGTCCTGGGGTCAACACGAACTGAAGCGCCGCCCGGTAGCCGGCGACCGGCTTGCCGGCTGAATCGACGAGCCTTAGCTTGATTTGTCCGCTTGGTGCCAGGCGAATCGTCACCGGCTCGTTGCCCGTCGCCTTGGCCGAGACCTGGATCGCGGCACCCCAGAGGTGTTTTGTGTCATGCACAAGCAGCGTGTAGACGCGCTCCGGCTCGAGGCCCGGCAACAAGAACCGGCCATCGTGCAGCGAAACCAGGTATCCGCCCCAGCGCCCCGCCTGGGCCGACACGTTGAAACGAGTGACCATTGCGCCCTCGGCAACGGGCTTGCCGTCGGGTCCGACGACCTGGCCCGTGAGCGTGACGCCACGGCGAAGCGAGATCGCGACATCAACCGGATCGTTCCCTTGCGCGGCATCCATCCGCACCAGCGCCTGGGCGTACTTGCGAAGGCCCCCTGCCCCACCCGCGAGCATTTGCGAGCCAAATTCCGACAGGATGTACTCGGGCGAGGCCTTGGTCGCGATCAGATGCCCGGGGCCGGCAGGGACCGGGATCGAATAGGTGCCATCCTCGCGACTGACCACCGTCGACCACTCCCCGGTGAGCACGGAATACGACCGATCAAACGGCGCTGGATGCAACGGAGCGTAGAGAATCTGGCAGCCTTCGACGGGCTTGCCCGAACCCGCTTCGGTGACCTTTCCACGAACGAGTACGCCGCGTGGCAGAGCGAAATCAACCGTCTGGCGCACCGAGCCCTTCGTCCACGTGATCTCCTTTTGCAATCCCAGGTAGGGCTGGCCGTCGGGCGCATAGGCGTAGACCGTGAAAAGCGTCTCGCCGGTTGTCATCGACGTGTAGGGGGTGTCGGCGTACGGGTTGAGACGGAAGCGCCCCTGGGCGTCGGCCTGATCGCTGATGTAATGGCCGCCTTGGGCGGCCATGCGCGCGTGCGGCACGGGCGCTCCGGTATCGGCGTAAGTCACGCGACCAAGAATGGGATGTGCAGCGGTCAGCACATAGACTTTTCCTTCGGTTTCCGCGGGGTCCTGCGGCTCGATCGAGATTTCCTGGCGGGCAAATCGTTCGTCGCGGATGTGAACGGCGAGCGCCACACCCCGGCCCACGCCGCGGATGAGAAAGCGGCCTCGTTCATCGGTCTTGACCGTCTCGGGCCATGGCGTCAGATTCGCCGAAGGCTCTCGAATTCCAACGCCGTCCCGCTCGCCATCGGACTTGGCTGCGAGCTGGACGACCGACACCGCGATCCCGGCCGCCGGCTGTCCCCGCAAGTCGACCAGCCGCCCATGGACAGGCTGCTCGGGTCGCAGGCGGATTTCGATCTCCGGTGATTCGGCATCCGGGTCCAGCGCTCGCCAGCCCATGCCATAGCCGGTCGCGCCCGAGATCACGTCGACGTTGAAGAAGCGTTCCGAAGAGGTGCGCGGCACATCCATGCGAAATCGGCCCGCGCGATCGCTCGCCGTCTGTCCGAGCACCGGGTGGGCTCCCGAATAGTCGCCACCCCATCGCCCCCGGCGCGGGAATCCGAACACGGCCACGGCGGCGCCGGAGACCGGCTTGCCGGCCGGATCGAGCACTACCCCCGCTACCGTCATCTTGGGCTCGGCGTTGTCGCCGGGCTGTGCCTCTACCTTATTGCGGTCGCGCTCTGTCTGCTGTCGATCGCCGGGCGGTGGGGCTATGCCATTGGCCTGCTTGTTTAAATGCTGGGCCTGCGACGCGCTCGAGGCGATCAACTCCACACCGGTGGCAAGGCAAGCAGCCGCGAGCAGCGCCGCCGCGGCCCGTTTGAGCTGGCTCGTGACCATGGCCTTGAGCACGTCGGCCATCAAGTTCGCAACGGGAGTGGAGACGAGCCCAGTCGCCGCACCCGCAGCGAGCCCCATCGCCGATCGCGCGGTCCGCGTGGCCAGGGCCTGCGGCACTTCCGCCATGACGGCGCGCGAGGTTTCGCTCGCGATCAAGAAGCCGGCATAGGCCAGCCCGCGCCGCGCCAGCCGGCTCCTGAGCAGGCCCCGCGCCCGGGCCATCCGGCTGCGGACCGTGCCGATCGGCCACCGCAGGCGCCGGGCGGCCTCGGTATGGGAGAGGCCCTCCAGGTAGCACAGGACGATCGGAACCCGGAGCCGGTGCGGCAGTCGATCGACCTCTTCGTGCAGTGCGGCGTTCTCTTCGCCTTGAATTGGTCCTAGCTCGGCCGCTCCAGTCTCGCCTGCGATCGATGACATGCTCGCCTCCCGTTCGGTACGGCCCGTCCATCTCGCCCGGCGGGCTTTCGCCTTCTGCGCCGTCCGGCGAGCGACCCCATAGAGCCAGTTGCCCAGCAGATCGGGGTCGCGGATCGAGCCGGCGCGCTTCGCCAGCACGAGGAACGTGGCCTGGAAGGCATCCTCGGCGTCGTGCGCATCGCCCAGAACGCAGCGGCACACGCAGAGCACCATCGGCCCGTGCCGGGCCACGAGCGCCGCAAACGCGGCTTCGCCGGAATCGTCCTTTCCTGACGCGAACTGCTCGAGCAACTGGCCATCAGAGAGCCCTGCGACCGTTCCCACCTCGAAAAGCGTACGAATCGTCTGGGCGAACATGGTCGAAACTCCACTTTCGGTGGCCGGATGCAAGAGCAAAACCGATCTATCATGTACTTCCTCGAAGTGACCGTTCCGATCCCGTTTTCTGCCATTTTCCGGTGTGATAGGCGGACAAACACGGTCTTGACCCGCAGGCCCATTGGCGCCTATCCTAGCAAATGAAGAATCTGACTCGTCATTTTGTTCCACGATGCGATCTCGTCTGATCGCAATCAACCTTTCGCCACGCCTTGCATCGCCCGGCGCCGCCTTGATGGGCTAATATCGGCGCACTTTTCCCCATGGCCGACGAACGCATTCGCCGCCAGATCGCCTTTCTGGCTGCGCAGATGATGTATCACCGGACCGAATCCGAATACTTCACTGCCAAGAGAAAGGCCGCCAAGCAGCTTGGCGTCGAGTACCGTCATCGACCCGCCGACCTGCCGAGCAACCGTGAGATCCGCGACCAGATCCAGGCCATGGCCCGCATGCACGAGGGGCCCAAGCGGCTCGAGACCCTGCGCGACATGCGGCTCGACGCCCTCCGGTTGATGCGGCTCCTGGCCCGGTTCCGCCCCCGCTTGATCGGCAGCGTGCGCACCGGGCATGTGCGCAAGGGCTCGGACATCGACATCCACATTTTCTGCGACAGCCAGGCCCTCGTGACCGACATCCTCGACGAGCTGGGCCTGCAATTTGACGTCGAGCACAAGCGAATCGTCAAGCATGGCGAGGAGCGGTCGTTTACGCATATTCATATTTATGATGCTAACAATTTCGAGCTGACGCTCTACCCGGAAGACAAGCTTTCCTACGTCTTCAAGAGCTCGATCACGGGCAAAGCCATCGAGCGGGCCTCGATCGCCGAGCTGGAAGCGCTCTTGAAGGAGGAATATCCCGAGATCGATCTGGAAAGCGAGGTCGAGCGGATCGAGGACCAGATCGACCCGTACTTGCTCTTTCGCATGCTGCTCGAGCCGCTCGAAGGCGTGAAGCAAAGCGCCAAGCATCACCCGGAGGGCGACGCCCTCTACCACAGCCTGCAAGTCTTCGAGCTGGCGCGGGAAACCTGTGCGTACGACGAGGAGTTCCTGCTGGCAGCGCTCTTGCATGACGTGGGCAAGGCGATCGACCCGTCTGACCACGTGGCCGCGGCGCTGCAGGCGCTCGAGGGGTCGATCACCGAGCGCACCGAGTGGCTGATCGCCCACCACATGGATGCCCAGGCCCTGCGCGCGGCACCTTAGGCGCGAAGGCGCGGGCCAGAATCCAGGAATCGGAATACTACGACGACTTGATGCTCTTGAATGAGCTCGACCGCCGCGGCCGCGTGCGCGGGGCGGCCGTCTGCGAGCTCGACGAGGCGCTCGAGTTCCTGCGCGAGCTGGCTGAGGAAGACAAGAGCCCGGCCACGGCCGGGAGCGATTACTTGGAGTTGCCGCCTGAAGCGTCCGAGCCTCGTTCCACACGTTGAGCCTCCCTGTGCCACGCCTCTCCCAAACGAGCCAGACCCACGCGCTTGCAAAGCCCGGCGATTTCTTCAAGCGGCGCCGGCTCACTCAGGTGTCCCAGGCTTTCGTCCAGTAGCGGCCGTAGCACAAGCGGATCGAGTGCCCCGCGGATTCGACTCACGGTCTCCGCGGCTTGCCGGCTTTCTCCGTCACGCCCAAGAGTGTGCAGGGCGCGGGCGAGCCGGTACCACGTCCGCCAATCCTGCGGAATCTCCGTGAGAACGGTGTGAAAGGCAGCGGCTGCTGCCTCGGGCTGGTTGTCGTACTCGAGGTCCCAGCGCCGCGCAGACGCCAGTAGCGAGAATCGCGAGCGCTCGAGGGCCAGCCGCCCAGAATCGTGCGTCCACGCTCGGGCTCGCCCGCGTCGGCCAGGGCGGTCACAAGCGCCTCCCGCGCCTTGATGTGGTCCGGGTGGCGCCGTAACGACCATTTCCAGTTCCGTGAGCAAAATGACCCGATCAGGATCGGCGGCGCGCGGCTGACTTGCCATCCGCTCGACCAGTGCGATCCGCGCATCAAGGTCGCTGCTGTCGGCATCGATCCAGCGGCGCAGAGTTCGCCTCACGTCATCGTCGGGCAGCTCGGCCAGGAGAGCGAGCGTGAGCTCTTTGAGCACGGCCGGGCGCGAATCGGGCGCACGCTGTTCATAAGCCTCCCATCCCGTTCGTGAGGCATCAAGCGTTCGATCTTCAACCCGCAGGATCTGGAGCAACAGTTGCCAGGGCTCGATGTTCTCGGGATCGGCGACGACAGAGCGCCGCAAGGCCCGTTCGCTCTGGAACGCCCGGCCCAGTGCCAGGGCAGCCCGCGCTTCGCCCAGGTGCGATAGCCCATTCGCAGCGTCGCTCGCATTGATCTCCCGCCAGATCTTGAGTGCCCTGTCCCAATCGCCGCTGCGCGCGGCTGCCTCGGCAACGCTGCGCGATTTCTCCCGGGAACCGCCGATCCAGCGCACCGTAAGTGACAGACCGACAAGCCCGGCAACTACCGCCGCGCCGGGCAAGAGCCAGGAGAGCCGTTTTGTCCGGGGCTGTCGAATTCGCGAGATCGGCTTCACGCACGGCCATCATGACGAGCAAACGATCGGGGAGCACTTTCGCGGAGCGAACGCGACTTTATTCTAGCCCCGGTTACGGCGAAGTTCCACGGGAGTACCGGCCGGGGTCTGCGCCGCGGCTCGAGCGTGGTGCGGCGGTGGGACGGGGCTGCCCCCATGCGGTGTGGCTTCGCGTTCGGAGGCGCGGTCGACCATGCCGGTTGTCGAATGGCCTTCGAACAGCGGCACGATCACCAGTCGGCCCCCTGTGGCTTCGACCTCGTCTCGTCCAACGACCTGATCGGGCCGGTAGTCTCCGCCTTTGATCAGGACGTCCGGCCGGATGGCGCTGATCAGCTCAAGCGGTGTGTCTTCGTCGAAGATCGTCACGGCGTCGACGGCCTCGAGCGCGCTCAAGACCTCGGCGCGCGCCTCGGCCGGATTGATCGGACGGCTCGGGCCTTTCAATCGTTGCACGCTGGCGTCGGAATTGAGGCCGACGGCCAGGAAATCGCAATGGCCCGCGGCCTCTCGCAGCAGACGCACGTGGCCCGGATGCAGGAGGTCGAAGCATCCGTTGGTGAAGCCGATCGTCTGGCCGGCCCGGTGCCGTCTGAGCACCTCCGCCTTCAGGCGATCGCGGTCCAGGACCTTGGCGCCTTCCGTTGCGTGGTGCTCGATCAGGTCCTGGTGAATCTCCTCGCGAGTTAGCAGCGCCACGCCGAACTTTTCGACCTCGAGCCCACCCGCCACGTTGCCCAGCGCGGCCGCTTCGACGTAATCGGCGCCGCTGGCCAGGCAAAGACCGACGACGGCGAGCACCATGTCGCCGGCTCCGGTGATGTCGTAGACCTGCCGCGGTCGGGTCGGCAGCACTTCGGCGCGGCCGTCGGCGCGCACGAGTGCCATTCCTTCGCGGTCGAGCGTGACGAGCACGGCCTCCATTTCGAGGCTTTCCACCAGCTTCTGGCCCACACGAATCGCATCTTCGGCGCGAGCGATCGTCATTCCGGTGGCGAGCTGGGCCTCGAGCCGGTTCGGGGTCATGCAGTGCACGCCGCGATAGCGGCTGTAGTCGTTCGACCGGATCGGGTCAACCAGCACGCGCAGGCCGGCCGCCCGGGATTTTTCGATGACGGCGCGCAAGAGCGTCGGCGTGCAGACGCCTTTGCCGTAGTCCGAGATCAAGACGATCTCCGCCTGGGACAGCGCGGCATCGAGCTCGCCGTGCAGGCGCGTTTCAAACAGAGCGGGCACCGGGTCGCACTTTTCATAGTCAACCCGGATCATCTGCTGGGGGTGCCGGTCCTGCGCCCGGCCGATGTACCGCTCCTTGAGCGTGGTCGGCCGATCGTCCAGGGGCAGCACCAGGCGGTCGTCGATGCCTTGCACGGTCAACATGTTGCGAACGAGGTCTGCTTCGCCATCGCATCCCACGCCGCCGATGAGCTGAACGGCAGCTCCGAGTGCCCGCAGCATGGTTGCGACGCTGGCTGCGCCCCCCAGGCGATGCTCGCGGTGATCGGCCCGCAAAAGGGGCACAGGCGCTTCCTGGCTGATTCGCTCGGCGAATCCCCAGATATAGCGGTCGAGGATCAGGTCGCCAATGACCACGACGCGGGGACTACCGAGCCCCTCAAGCCGCCGAATCAAATCGTGCCTCATGCCCCGGGTACTCCCTTACCGCGGAAGCGGCAATCCTTTCCTGTTGCGCTGGGTTGCGCCACGTCAAGAGCAAGGAAACCGGCGTTCCGTAGGGTGGGTGCAACCCACCGATTCTCCATGCCGGTTACCTCCGGCCCAACCCTCCACGCCCTGCCACCGCTCGCCGCTCCGACATGGTGGGTTACACCCACCCGGCAAAGGCAAGCCACCTGATTTTGCTGTAACGTATGATCTGGTCGGCGGATTCGTCAAGAGGAAAGAGGTTTTGAGCCGGTCTGGTGTGAAGAACGCAGAACCGGTTTCGATATCGTTTCCAGTCCAGCGAGCCGTCAGCCTACCGGCCCTGGCGTGGCGGTCAAGGTGGGTTTGCGTGTGCTTCGGGGTGACAGGAAGGATAGAATGACCTTGAGTTCGACCACGTTTTCGAGATTGCGCGACATTGGAGATTCAAATCCGCGGAGCTTCTGCTGTGAACGAACACGACCTGCTTTGTCGAATTACTGTCAACCCGCAGATATTCGGCGGTAAGCCGATCGTCCGCGGCCGCAGACTTGCCGTGGAACACGCGCTGGACATGTTGGCGGCCGGAGATACGCCTGAAACGATTCTGGAGGGGTATCCTTGGCTCGAACCCGAAGATATTCGCGCTTGCTTGATCTTCGCGCGGAAACACGTCGGCCATGAGCGTATCGAACCCCTCAGAATCGCTGGTTTCGCGGCCCGGCAGCAGGCCCTTGTTATCTCCAGCACATCCTGTCAACACACGGCCCCGAGCTGCTAGCGGGGCCTCTCGTCCCCGCGCTTCCAGGCCGCGTGCGAATCCGTCCGCCCGACACGAGTGCAGAGCCCAGCGATCACGCTTGAAGTGTGAAGGGCGGGCGACGGGCGACTTTCCGGTGGGCGTTCGTTTCTTATCGAGCCCGACATCCGTTCAAATTCGCCAGGTGGTGGACGCCCAACCGAACGGCGACCTCGCGGAGGCGGGCGCGGCTGGCGGCGAAGAAGCAGCCGAGCAATTGACCCTCACCCTGACCCTTGCTCAGTTTCGCGATGCGAGCCCACCAGGTTTCGGCGTTCGAGCCGATTCGTTCGAGGATTCCGGAGACCTCGGCCGAGATCTTGGCCTTGCCGTTGCGGAACAGACGGCCTGTGTATTCGACCAAGATCAGATAACTTCTGAGCGGGAAGCCCTCGATCATTCCTTCACGTGATGAATCGAGGGAACGGCGATCTTCGATCGGGCAAAGCCAGATGGATTCTTCCAGGCCGGCGGCGGCGTTTGATCCGGCCACGCTGCCGGATTTTGCTGCGTTCAGGTTCAGGTCAGGAATTCGGCCTTGTTCCTTGACGCGTTCGACTCTTGCGGTGATGGACGTGTGCGGGCTTGCTTCGGGGACTTCGACGATGCCGGCGGTAAGGGGGTTCAGGTCGATGTAGGCGCAGGTGGCCAGGAGTGCTTCGTCGTCGAGGATCGCGATGCTTTTGAAGCGTTCTTCGAAGAAGGCACCGCGGGCGTTGTCCTGGCGATTGGCGAGTCGTGCCAGTGGTTCTTTCAGGCATTTCATGAACCAACTCAGGCTTTGCAATCGCTCACGTGCGGTAGCCACCCACTGAGGGTCTTGCAAGCGCCACTCGACCCAGGCTTTGGTGACCGGCAGGGGCTGGCGGGATTTGTCGCGGGGTGGGAAGAGCTTTCCCCATCGTCATGGTGGGAGTCCTCTTCTCAGTGTGATCGGCGGAAGTTACCCAGAGGTCCGTTGGTCGTCAAGAACGCAATGCATGTCCTTGCCATTTGTGCCCTTTCCTTGCCCTATGCCCTTTTTAGCACAAGGTCGTCGGCCGTTCCGAACATGCGCGAAGCTCAGCCCTGTGCAAGTCGGCCAATCTGCCTTTGCCGATAGTGCCGTCCCGTTAGACTGGCGTGCGATTCGGTATGGTGTCCCCGGAACGAAGCATGGAATTCGGGGTGAGAAATTCGTTCCGCTGTAGAACTAGCGCCGCGGCGGCTTGACCTTTGGTTTGGGCGATTCTTTCGGGTTGATGACAAACGACGTCTTGCCCGCAAGCGGTTGCGACTCCGAGCTCTCGATTCCCGTAAGCGTGACCGTGAGCGACTTGATCAGCGACTGCGGCTTCGCAAATCGCAGGGTGACGGTCGAGTTTTCCGGGTCATAGACGGCACTCGCCAGCCGGACAGCCTTGCGTCGGCTGCGACGACTGGCGCCAGGCAGCGAAACCGAATAACTCGCCATATTTCCGGCGGTGGTGGGACTAAGGGATACGTCGAACACAAGAACAACGGCCACGAAAAGAACACGCCGATGGCTGACCGTGAACTGGGCGGTATCGCTCGCGACGTGCGGAGGCGAGCTTGAGCTAGTCGTCTGGAAACCAGGCGGGGGGCCGGCCGACGCGCCCGTCGTCAACCAGCCGATATCCTCGAGAATCGCCAGGTCGAGCGAGCTCGGCCAGACCCGGCCGAAGGGAAATGCAACGCCATTCATGAGGTCGCCCAGCAAGTTCGAACCGGGATTTCCTGGCGGATTGCCCACATGGCTGAAGCTTTCGTTGTCGGGTGACCGATTGTTGGCGCCCAGGCTGGTGAGTGGAACCGGGCCGCCATACAGTTTGGCGGCGTTCGGGCCGCTAAAGTAGAGGATCGAGGGAACGCCGCCAGTACCGAAGGCGGTGAATCCATCGAACACGCTGGGAACCGGACTCAACTGGCCGTAATTCGGCCCAGAAAGCACCCGGGTGCTGTAAAAACCCAGTCCGTGAACCATTTCGTGGGTGAATACTGATACGGCATCAATGACATTCGGCGGGATCGCGTCGAGGCGGTCGCGCAGAGGATCGAACCAAAGCGTCGAGAGGTATCGAGGGTTGAGCCAGACGACTCCGGGCCCGCCTCGTGCCGTATCGATATCGGTTCTTGCCGATACAACGATCTCGGTTGGCGCTCCCAAAAGCAACCGCGAGAGTGCGTCGCCGGCGGCTTCGAGGTCGGTCAGCAGATAGGGGAAAGGCGCGAAGAGTCCTTGCGGATCGTTGAACACGAACGAGAAAGTGATCGGGCCCAGGGGTGAAACGTGCGCCGTCGACGTCACGTCCGCCGTTGCGGTTTCATCGATCGTCGCGATGGAAACGCTCACCGGAGTCCCGTCGCTCGTCGCCGACGGGAACTTATACAAATGAGTTCCGCTGACCTGGAAGACCCCCTGGCGCAAGCTCTCAACGGTGCCCGTCGAGATCGCGCCGTCCCCCCAATCGATGATCGCGCTGAACTGACTGGAATTGAGGCCAAGGTAGTTATCGGTGAACGTCGCAACAATATTGCTTATACTGATTGATGTATAGCTCTGGAAAACTGTGGGCGAAGCATTGAGCTTGTAGCCGATCGCCGAGGTGTTTCCGCTCGGGTCAGTGGCGAAGGCCGCAACCCGCCCGACGTCGTCGACCGCGGGCAGCGTGGCCGAGTACTCGCCATGGCCGCTGGTATCGGTGAGCACAGTGACGGTGCCCAGCAGTTTCTCGGCCTGGGGCTCGGTCGTCGCCGGCAACGTGGGGTTGTCGAAGAGATCGATGGAGTACTCGGTGTTCGGCTTCGAGTCGATCGTTCCCTCGACCACCGTCGAACCGTCGACCAGTTCGACCGAGTCCAGGACGGGGGGCATGGAGCCGTCGTTGGCGTGTGTGGTGCTATCGAGAGCGATCGCGTTCGACGTATTCGCGTAGATGGAATTATTCCGAAGATTGTCGTCATTGCCGTGAATTTCCACCGCGGTGGAGTTGAAAGCGATGCGATTTGGCTCACCCGGATCCGACCCGCCGATCGTCGCGCCATCTTGATCGATGCTGATCCCTATCCCATTGCCCAGCGCGGCCTCTCCGGTGGCGTCCGTTCCAATCCAGTTGCCGATCACCAGGCCCGTGCTGATCGACCCATCGTCCTGACCGATCTGGACTCCTTCGTACATGTTTCCTGAGATGAGATTGCGCGCCCCAGCCGCCGTGCCGCCGATCGTGAATCCGTTGACATCGCCGACAGAGATCCCGATCGACTGACGGTAGGGGCCGTCCTTGGAGCCAGGGTCTGTTCCCGGCGCATTCATTCCCGTGGCGTCCGTGCCGATGTCGTTTCCTTCGACCAGAACGCCCACGGTTGTGCCGGGCAGCCCCAAATCGGCAAGGACGATCCCGACGTTCTCACCCGCGATGACGTTGCGGCTCGCGGCCGTTGTGCCGCCAATCGTGGCGGCGGCATCATCCACGCAGATCCCCGTGGTGAGGGATTCACCCGGTGCGTAGTGCGACGACGATGCCAGGATATCCGCACCGGTCGAATCGGTGCCGATGAGGTTGCCGACAATTAGCGCCCCTGCGCCGCTAGGCTGGACGCCGATCTCCGCGTGGAACGCCCCAGCGAGAATTCCGTTGCTCGAGACCACGTTCCCCGAGATGGTTGAGTTCTTGCCATCCAGCTCGATGCCGTCGCCGGCATTACCCTCGGCGACGCTGCCGGTCGGATCAGTGCCAATGTAGTTGGATTCGATCACGTCGTCCGATCCCCACACATCCAGCCCATCACCCGGGAATCGGTCGATGACGAGCCCGCGTACGAGACTATTAGACTCAATGCCCAGGCCGGCAGCGAAATCGTTCGGAACGAGTGCGCCACTGATTTCAATGAGCGGTTTGGCGGTATAACCAGGCTGCGTCGTCCCGTCCACAATGACCGGGGCTTCGATCGTTGGCAGCGGAGCCGTCGGCTCGATGGTTTGAACGCCGTCCCCCGGAATCGAAAAAACGATCTGGTCTGTTCCCTGGGGGTCCTGGTCGTCATTGACCTGGATGATCGCCGCACGCAACGAGCCGGCAATCGGATCGCTGGGATCATCGGCCGTCGTGGAGACGGTGAACGTCGTCAAAAGGTAGCGGTTCTCCAGGTCTTCCAGGCGGAGAGGGGAGCGACGCCGGCGTTTCGCGCCTTCACTCATAGAACGACCACGATGTTCGAGACTCTCTCATCGATTCGGCGATGTCGTTCCACCGCCTCCTGGACACGTGACCGAGTCATTCTAGCGTGTCGCTCCGAGTGGCGGAAAGCCCGATAGAAAAGCGACACTCCTCGCTGAACACCACCACGAGATCTGCTAACGATAAGCGTTTTACTTTCCAAGGCTTGGATTTAAGCCACCGACCTTAGTCGGTATTGTTGGACTTTAGTCCGAAATTTGTTCGCCAGGAGGCTTTCGCCATGCCGATCCACGATTGGTCCCGAGTCCCCGCCGGGCTTTTCCATCATTTTCATCAGCATCCGTAGCCCCCCGGCAGACGAATTCATGAAAACTGTAGACATCGGGTCGCTTGCTGATGACGAGTATCAGAGGTTCACTCTCGAAGGCTCCTTGTATACGGGGGTCGCCACCGAGCATTATCCGGCGGGCAGCTTGCGGAGCGAGGTTCATATCGTCGACGGCGTCCAGGAGGGACCGGCGAGAGAGTGGTACGCGGATGGTCAGATCGCCTCCGATGAGTCGTTCCGCGGCGGGGGTCTGTCGGGCCAATGCAAGAGCTGGCATCAAAACGGCCGCGTCGCAGAGGAGGCGACCTTTGAGCTCGGGATCTGCCTGGAGCGCAATCGATGGGACGACGAGGGTTGCTTGATTCTGGAATATCGACTTGAGTCGGACCCGAGCGACTTCAACTACGTGGTACTCGAGGCGAGGAGGGACGCCGAGAGGCGAGGATTAGCAGAAGGTCTGCGGGGGCGCGATTCGAGCACGGCGAGCGAAGAGCCCGGACAGAAGAGCTAGGACACGCATCACGATTCGGGTTTGGAGGTGGCCGGATTGGTCGGCGGGATTCTTGCCGAGCTTTCACGGGCATGGTGGGCCGGTGACGTGGGCGTGTTTGGAGAACGCCCTCTGGGTTGCTGGGTTTAGCCAAGCCGGATAGGCTTAACTCAGGTCGAGGGCGGATATCGCCGGCGGGAGTATTTCACGGGTCAGACTAGCATTCGCGATTGGCGCGGTCGAATGATTCGCCGCGCGTTCGTGGAGGTGGTGATGACGGACGTGACGCGCATCCTCTCCGCGATCGAGCAGGGTGATCCGGACGCGGCCGCACAACTTTTGCCGCTCGTTTATGACGAGCTGAGGAAGCTGGCGGCGCGGCGGCTGGCCAACGAGGCGCCGGGGCAAACGCTCCAGGCGACGGCGCTCGTGCACGAGGCGTACTTGCGCCTGGTCGACAGTGAGGCGCGCGGCGCTGGGACAGCCGAGGGCATTTCTTTGCAGCGGCCGCCGAAGCGATGCGGCGGATCTTGGTCGAAAACTACCGGCGCAAGCATCGGGCGAAGCGGGGCGGGGACCAGCACCGGGTGGATGACGAAGAGGCGATTTATGCGGTGGCCTCACCGGTAAGCGACCTCGTGGCGCTTGACGATGCGCTCGAGGCACTTGCGAAGGTGGACATCACGGCGGCGGGGATTGTGAAGCTCAAGTACTTCGCGGGTCTCTCCATTCCCGAGATTGCGGATGTGATGGGGATTGCCCCACGCACGGTTGACCGCCACTGGGCCTATGCCCGCGCCTGGCTGCACCAGGAGCTCGGGCACGACTGAATTTCGTGTTTTGAAATGCGAATGGCGTGATCCGGATGGCGATGGCGCATTGTCTAGTGGGGGCATCGCCCGGATTGGCTTCGGGGAGCGGCGAGTGATGCGGGAGCGCGCAATTTTCATGGCCGCGCTGGATTTCGAGAGCGCCTCGTCGCAGGCCGACTTTATTGAGCGAGAATGCGGCGGGGATGAGACATTAAAGGCGAGGGTGGAGGCACTACTTCATTCACACCGGGCGGCGGGGAGCTTCCTGCACGACCAGCCGCTGGTGGGCCGGCCGAAAGATCCGGCCGAAGTCACGCCGGGGGCGGAGGGCCCCGGGATGTTGATCGGGTCTTACAAGCTGCTCGAGCGGATTGGCGAAGGGGGCTTCGGCGTGGTTTACATGGCCGAGCAGCTCAAGCCGGTGCGCCGGAAGGTGGCGTTGAAGATCGTCAAGCCGGGCATGGACACGCGGCAGGTGATTGCGCGGTTCGAGGCTGAGCGCCAGGCGCTGGCGATCATGGACCACGCCAATATCGCCAAGGTGCTTGACGGCGGGGTGTCACCTTCGGGGCGGCCGTACTTCGTGATGGACCTGATCAAAGGGGTGCCGGTCACGGAGTTCTGCGACCAGAATCAACTACCTGCGCGGCGGCGGCTGGAGCTGTTTATCACGGTGTGCCATGCGGTGCAACACGCACATCAGAAGGGGATCATTCACCGTGACTTGAAACCCTCGAATGTGCTGATCACGCAGCACGATACGACGCCGGTTGTGAAGATCATCGACTTCGGCGTGGCCAAAGCGCTCGGGCAGGTGCTGACAGAAAAGACGCTTTTCACCGGCTTTGCGCAGATGCTGGGAACGCCGCTCTACATGTCTCCGGAGCAGGCCGGGCAGAGCGGGCTGGATGTGGACACTCGAAGTGACATTTATTCGCTAGGGGTGCTGCTTTACGAGCTCTTGACCGGGACGACGCCGTTCGACAGCGAGCGGTTCAAAACCGCGACGTTCGATGAGATTCGCCGGATCATTCGCGAGGAAGAGCCGCTGAAGCCGAGCTCGCGGCTTTCGGCCGCGCGGGAGACGCTCAAGTCAATTTCCGCGCAGAGGCAAACGGAGCCGGCGAAACTGACGAAGCAGCTAAAGGGAGACATTGACTGGATTGTGATGAAGGCGCTCGAAAAGGACCGCACTCGGCGGTATGTGACGGCCAGCGCGTTTGCGGAAGATCTGGAGCATTACCTATCGGGTGACCCGGTGAAGGCGCGGCCACCCTCATCGGGCTATCGGGTGCGGAAATTCGTACGCAGGAACCAAGGATGGCTCTTCGCCGCAGGCGTGACCGGGCTTTTGTGCCTGCTCGTGGTGGGGAGTTTCGGCTGGATTTTGAGGGACCGGGAATCGCGGCGAAGTGCGGTGAACCGGGAGCTCGAGCTAGCGACCGAGGAGGCGGGCGAGGCGCGCGAGCGGGCACTCCTGGTGGTGAGGAACCCGGGCGACTGGGAGCGCGCGCTGGGGGAAGCACTTGCAGCTTTCAAGCGCGCAGATGTGATTGCCTCTCAGAACACTACACTTCTAAATGCGGATATAACCACACGGATGGCCGCGATGCGCCGGACGCTGGCGGACGACGTGAAGGACCGCCGGTTTGGCCAGCGGGTGGATGAGATCCGGCTGGGAGTGAGTGATACGTATGTAGACGGCGGAGAATTTGCGTTCTTCCACAAGGAGGACGCTTTTCCCAAGCTGCGCCAGGAGATCGAAACGTATTTTGGGCTGGCCTTCGGCGCGGCGGGCAAAGACGAGATGCTCCGGCTGATTCAAAAACGGCCGCCGCCGATTCAGGAGATCTTGATCAACGCGTTTGCGGAGTGCAGGCGAGCGGCGCCAAAAGGTGAGCAGAACGCGATCGCGTGGCTGAGCTCGGTGATCGACGCGGCCGAGACTGATCCGTGGCAGGAGCGGGCGCGAGCGGCTGTGGCGGCGCGCGACTGGGCCGGGCTCGAGCGAATGCTGACGGGAGAGGACGCCGCAAGTCGACCGGCCGCGCGATTGCTGCGGCTGGTGGCCCTTGTGCCGGTGGAGGAGAAAGTAGCGAGAATCAACTTGCTGCGGCGGATTCAAATCGCCCATCCGGATGACTTCTGGGCTACGTTCTCGCTGGGGCATGATATCCATGAGCGTTATGAGTGGGATGAAGCGCTGCGTTACCTCACCGCAGCGGTGGCGCTACGCCCAAGCAGTGCCGGTGCGCAGTTCCAGCTTGCGATTGCGCTGCGGGACAAGGGGCGGTTTGACGAAGCCATTGACAGGCAGCGCGAAGTCCTTCGGCTGGACCCGAAGAACACGCTCAGCCGCCGCGAGCTGGCACTTGTGCTGAAACTGAAAGGAAAGCTGGACGAGGCGATCACCGAATTCCGGGAGGTGATCCGGCTCAATCCCTCGTCATACAGTGCACACTTCACCCTGAGCTCCGCTCTCGAGCAGCAGGGGCGGCTGGTTGAGGCCGAGGCGGAGGCGCGCGAGGCGCTGCGGCTCAGGCCCGGTTACGCGAGCCACCATGGGCGGCTGGGGATGATCTTGTTCCGGCAGGGCCGGCTTGTGGAGGCGGAGACGGAATTGGGCCAGGCGCTCGAGCTTCATCCGGCGCTGCCGGCTTATCGCCTCAATCTGATCAATGCACTGCTGGCGCAAGGGAAAGCGGCCGAGGCCAAGAAACTCTGCGTCGACTGGGGCGCACTTGAGGGGAACGAAGTTTATTCGTGTGTCGACATCGTGCACTTGGCCCTGTGCAGCCCGGACGCCGCCACGCGCAATCCGGAAATTGCGGCGCGGAACGGTCGAAGAGCCACTGAGCTGTCGCCGGGGATCGCGATCGGGTGGCGGGCGCTCGGGTGGGCGCACTTTTGCACCGGCAAGTTTCACGAGACAATTGCGGCCCTCGAGAAATCGTGCACCTTGCAAGAAGGCGGGAAAGGCGAAGTCGGTCAATGGATCGTGCTGGCCCTCGCGCACGGGAAGCTCGCGCTGCGGCCGGGGAACGACGACAGAGAACGCCAGCAGCACGCGAGGGAATTCCGCCGCTACTACGAGCTAGCCAGCAAAGAAATCGACTTGCGGTGGCCCTCCAGGCCAAGCCACATCGTGGACCAGAGAATCTGGGATTTCCGCCAGGAAGCAACGGAAATGTTACGGATCATGGAGGAGAGGAAACAGCGAGCAGCCGACCGGGAGCCAACGACAGAACCATTGTGCAAGTAAGCCAAGTTCGATCGTTATCTTGAAAAATCTCAAGCGAGAGCGGCCGGCGGGGTTCTAACCGCCAAGTGAGCCCCCCACCGGCCCGGCAGCGCCCGGCGCACTTGGTCTGCGCGCCGGTAGTGCTTCCGACCTCCACTATATCGCAGACCAACACCGCGAGGGAGGCATGACATGTTTGCAGCCAGTTCTCGAGTTGCAAAAAAGAACGCGCGGGTCACACGGAGGCGGACACCCGAACTGCTGTGCATGGAGGGGCGGGTATTGCTATCAAATTTCCCGGTGATCAACACGAATGACAGCGGGGCGGGGTCGCTGCGGCAGGCGATTATCGATGCCGATGCCGCGGGCGATGGGAGCGTGATCAATTTTCAGATCCCGGGGTCAGGAGTGCAAACGATTGCGCCCACCACCGCTCTACCGGCTGTGACGGCCGCGGTCACGATCGATGGGACGACGCAGCCGGGTGCACAAGCAAACACGAATACGATGGATCAAGCCGACAACGCCGTGATGTTGATCGAGCTCAGCGGCGCGAATGATTCGGCCGCAGATATGGGCCTTACGATTTCGGGTGCAGGGGCGACCGTACGGGGGCTGACCATCGATAACTGGCGAGGTCAGTCCAACGGCGGAGTTGGCGTCGAAATCTCGGGCGCGAACGTGACGATTGCGGGAAACTTCATCGGAACCGATGCAAGCGGCGAAACGAGTGAGGCCAACGGCGAGGGGATCCGGCTCGACACCGGCGCAGCGAATCTGATGATCGGCGGCACCAACCCTGCCGATCGGAACGTCATTGCGGGTAATTTCCGCGACCTGGGCACCGGCGGCGGACCTGAAGCCACCGGGATGGATAATCTGACAATCGTGGGTAATTACATCGGAATCGATGCGGCGGGCGAAACGGCTGTCGAACCGACAGACGAACTCGACGAAGGTGTTACACTGGACGACACTGACAGCGGGCTAATCATCGGCGGACAGAGCGAAGCCGAGCGAAACTTGCTTGATTCGGGATTTGAAATTGACAATCAAACGGATGCACTGATCCAGGGCAACTTCGTTGGGACCGACAAAGCGGGAACGACGCGCGTTGCAGTCGAAGAAGCATTCGCGTCCGTGGAAAGTTCAGCGGGCGTGACCGTTGGTGGCACTTCAGCCGGTGCGGGGAACGTATTCGCGATGACCTTTGAGATTGCCTCAGGAAACACGCACGCCACCACTGGCTTGGTGTTTCAAGGAAATTTCGTCGGCACCGATCGCACCGGAACGATAGCACTGGGCACCGGTGCAAGCCCAGGCAACGGAGTGGGAATAGCCGTAGGAGACACCGCCAAAGACCCTGAGATTGGCGGCACGAACCCGGGCGAGGGCAATACCATTGCGTTTGTCGATGGGTATGGGGTTATAAACGCCGCCCAATACGGCAAGGTCCTGGGCAACTCGATCTATTCGAATACATTGGATGGGTTGTACGTCGAGGCCGGGGGTGGCCACGTTGATCCTTCAAACGGAGTGCACTTGACTAATGCCACGGCGACGGAGATTGACGGCACGTACGAGGGTGCGTTCGGCGACTACCGCCTGGAGTTTTTCGCGACACCGGTCGAGCCTGCGGGATCGAAGTACGCAGCAAGCAACGACTTGCAAGGAAAGACTTTTCTGGGCTTCGAGAATGAGACCGAAGGGCCAAGCGGCGTAATCAACTTCACGTTCACGCCAAATGCGACGCTCACGGCGGACGAGTTCATCACGGCGACGATCACGCCTTTGGTCGACAACGCGACCACAACGCTGTCAACGGTTGGGTTCTCGACGGCAATTCGCCCAACGATCGCCGCGACAAGCTCGGACGTGTCGGTGTCCATGTCGGCGAGCCCGAATCCGGTGGCTCCGGGAGGAACGTTACTTTTTGCGATCCACGTGACCAATAACGGGACGAATGCGGCGACGGGGCTTTCGCTCTCGGATCTCACGCCGCAGGGCACGACGTTCACTTCGTTTACCGCGCCAAGTGGCTGGACCGCGACAACGCCCGCGGCGGGGGGCACTGGGTCGATTTCCGCGGCGAGTGCGACCCTGGCCCCGAATGCGACCGCAACCTTCTCGCTGGTGGTTCAAGTTAATTCCAACGTGGTCGATCAGGCAACGATCACGAATTCGGCCTCAGTCACCCTGACGAGCACGGACTCGAATTCCGCAAATAATTCGGCGAGTCGGTCCGTGACGGTGCAAGTTCCGGAAACGGTTGTGCCCACGACGACCGCGCTGGCCTCGAGCCTGATTTCCGCAAAGTCGGGACAGTCGGTCACGTTCACAGCGCTTGTGAGTGCCGCGACATCAAGCGGTGTTCACCCGGGCGGCTTTGTTACCTTCACGATCGACGGCGTGAGCCAGGCGCCGGTTTCCGTGTCCGCGAATGCTGGCGGACTGGGTGCAACGCTGACGACGAGCGCGCTCTCTGTGGGCTCGCACAATGTGAGCGCGTCGTATAGCGGCGACTCGAACTTCGGGTCGAGTGGGTCGAACACGGTGGTCGAGGTCGTGAGTGCCGCGACATTGACGGGAGGAAGCGGGCCCAGGCTGGTGATGGTGCAACGGTTTGGGTTTCACGAGATGCCCACGCGGCTGGTGTTGACGTTTGACCGGGCGCTCGACGCAACGGCTGCACAGAATTTGAGCAACTACCGGATCACGACTGCGAGCGGGGCCCGGATCAAGCTCAAGTCGGCTGTTTATGACGATCGGACGCATACGGTGACGTTGCGGCCGGTGAACCGGATGAACCTGCACCGGCGGTATTCACTTGTCATCAATGGATCGAGCCCAACGGGTGTGCGGGATGCGGCCAGGGAGTTGCTGGACGGTGCGCGTTCAGGCACGCCGGGGAGCGATTATCACGGCAAGATTGTTCCCAAGGATCTGGTCATTGAGAGCAGCGTTTCACAGGTGTCGCGGGCTCGTGGGCGGGCAGCGCGCTAGGGTATGAAGGCGGAGCTTGACGCAGGAAGCCAGGACGGGGCGTGTGCGTTCTTTCGGGATGCTCCGCTTCGGTCCTGGCTTTCGCCCATGAAGGCCGCGATGGATCAGGCAACTGCTTCGGCCCGAGTCCAGTCGTGAATCGGCATCTCTCACCTCCTACCCAGATCATACAGCGCGCGTCGCCTTTTTTCACGCGGAGGGGCGACGGGAAAGCGGCATGCGTCGCCCGTGCTGTTTGCCTTGACTTCGTCGGTCTTGTCGCGCACCAGCCCGCGATGTAGCTTGGCGACTTGGCCATCGTCCGACTCCAAAGTCCACACAACGCCCGGCTCGCCGCGAGGCGCACAGCAAGTTAGCCCCGCGATAGTGGACAGTCGGGTGCTTCATGAGGTACAGCCAAGATGATCCCATCGAACGCAACTCGAGCGCTTGCAGTGGCCCTGTCGTCGACGTTCGGCCTCGCGCGACTTCGCATTGGAATGCTCACCATCCTGGTCGCACTCCCGGCGGCCGTCGCTCATGCCCAGGTCGGCGATGGTCCGCCCAAACCGGTTTTCGCGGACAATGCGCCGGTGGTCCCGCAGGAGAGCCTGAGCAAGGTCTCCCTCCCGAACACGACCATCGATTCGGTCGAGCTTGACGCCGCCGACGGGTCGTGCCGCGTCAGAGCGACAGTGACGCATCCTCCGACGGGGTGTCGGGTCAAGGTGTTCGTTGCCCTGCCCAGCAAGGGCTGGAATGGGAGATTCCAAGGTACTGGTGGAGGGGGCTTTCTGGGCGGGCATCCCGCCGCTTTGAGCGGGCAGGTACGCTCGGGATACGCGACAGCCGCCACCGACACCGGCCACGAAGGGGGTAGCGGCAAATTTGCGCTGGGCGCGGACGGTCGGTTGGACTGGCACGCCGTCCAGGACAATGCGTACCTCGGCATCCACGAGATGACGGTGGTAGCAAAGGCGCTCGCGAAGGCGTTCTACGGAAAAGCCCCACGGTATTCCTATTTCGTGGGCGGCTCGACGGGCGGTCGCCAGGGGTTGATGGAAGCGCAGCGCTACCCGGAGGACTACGACGGCATCATCTCCCTTTGTCCGGCCATCAACTGGCATCGCTTGCTCCCCGCGGATATCTGGCCGCAAGTGGTCATGGTTTCCGGCGGGAATTACCTGCCGAGAGCCAAGCTCGATGCGGCAACCGCCGCAGCCGTGGCGTCATCAGACGCCATGGACGGCGTCGCCGACGGCGTGATTGATGATCCGTCGCGCTCGACCTACGATCCGAAGGCGCTGGTGGGCACCAAGGTCGGCGACAGCACGTTCACGGAAGCCGACGCGGATGTGGTCCGGAAGATCTGGGAAGGTCCCCGGGGTCAAGATGGGCGTTTCCTGTGGTATGGCCTGGCGCGCGGCGCGGACCTTTCCGCCCTCGCCGGGACCGGTGGCTCGCCGCTCCTGGGAAAGCCCTTCTCCATACCACTGGAATGGTGCCAATACTTCCTGCATCAAGACCCGAAATGGGACTACACCACGCTGACGCCGTCGGGGTTCGAGCTTCTGTGGAAGCAATCGGTTGAGGAATTCGGAGCCGTCATCGGGACCGATGATCCGGACTTGACACGATTTCGCGACCGGGGTGGCAAGATCATCATCATGCACGGCCTGGCCGACCAACTCATCCCGGCCGACGGAACAGTTGATTATTATAAGCGCGTGTTACAGCGGATGGGTGGCAGGGAAGAGGTCGCGCGGTTTGCTCGGTTGTTTCTGGCGCCGGGTGTCGATCACGGGTTCCGTGGCCCTGGCGTCACGCCGGTCGGCCAGATGGCGGCGATCATACGTTGGGTTGAGGAAGGCACGTCCCCGGAAAAGCTCATGGGGGAGCGCCGGGACCAGAGCGGCAAAGTGACCAGGAGCCGTCCGTTGTTCCCGTATCCGCAGGTGACCAAGTACAAAGGCAACGGAAGCACGGACGAAGCAGAGAACTTTGTGAGCAGCTCGCCGGCAGGTTGAAGCGAGGTTGTAGAGCGTCAACGTCCAAATGCGGAGCCCGGGTTCTGCGGAGGCCGACTATGCGATGATTGCCTTGACGACCTGCCTCCATCATGTCCCGAGAAGAAAGGTTCTGCGCGTTGCTTGGGGCTGTTTGCCCGATTTTACGGGAATTGCAAAGAAAGATCGATTGGTCGGCTCGCCCGGTGCAGAATAGACCCTGACGAACCTTTGCGAGTGGCGGCGAAGGGGAGGGCGACCTTATGGCGACCGCGACGGGGATCGAGGATGTAGGGGGGCTGATCGCTCGCCTGTTCGGCGAAGGGTCGGCCTCGGGGATGGACGAGGGTGAGCTGCTCCGGCGGTTCGCTGTCGGTGGCGACCCGGTGGCGCTCGAGGTCCTCGTGGCCAGGCATGGACCGATGGTCCTGGGCGTCTGCCGGCGAGTCCTGGGCAACCGGCACTCGTCGGAAGACGCCTTCCAGGCCACGTTTCTCGTTCTGGCGAAGCGTGCCGGGTCGATTCGCAACCCGGATCGGCTCGGCCCCTGGCTGCACGGCGTGGCGCCTCGGCCGCCGTGTCGCCCGTCTTGCTCAGTTCCACGGTGAAAGCCGCAACCGCGTTTGCGGGCGGCATGGCGGCGGCGACGGCGGCCGGGACGGTCTCGGCCGGAGTCGCCTCCCTGGCGGAAGGAGTGTCGAAGACCATGATCCTCTCCAAGCTCAAGATCGTTGGGGGCCTAGCTCTCGCTGGGATGCTGACCCTGGGCGTCGGGGCAGTCGCGGCCTACCAGATCGGCTCGAAGGGCCAGGATGCAAAGGCCGAGAAGCCGGCCAAGGGGAAGGCCAAGATGGCCGATAAGGTTCCGAAGCTCGATGAGACCGTGAAGGCTGCCGAAGCCTACCTCGACCTGCTCGACGAGGGCAAGTACGCAGAAAGCTGGGACGCCATGTCGGCGGTCGCCCACGAGGCGATCGATCGGGCCGGTTGGGCGGAGAACGTCGGCAAGGTCCGCACGGCCACCGGCAAGCTCAAGGGCCGGAAGCTCAAGCGGCTCGACCTGAGGGCGACCGGCGTCGCCGACCGATTCAACCAGGCCTGGTTCTACGCCGAATTCCGGGCCGTCGGGGGCAAGACCTGGTCCGAGCTGGTCATCTTGACCCTCGAAAAGGGCAAGGATTGGAAGATCGACACCTACATGATCGGCGATCCCACCAAGCTCCCCCAACCCCCGGCCGAGTAGGGATCACCCGCCACGCCGATTATAAGGTTGCCGCTGCCATCGCAATCTTCTCGACGTCACCGGCAAGCCAACTCAGGTTCGCCTCCGTTTGCGATTCATCCGCCCGGAGTTCTGAATTACTCCAGCTTGCAGCATATTTCACCATCTCATTCGGAGGCGGTGGTCCTTCCAGGCCCCCTTCGACCAGACGGGAAGGCAGTGAGCGGTGGCAGTGATCCGGACTAACCCGCGCTGTTCCGCTAATCCTCGTGGCGTAAGGACGCGCGACGAGTTTACAAAACGGACTGCTGGGTGGGGGTGGTGAGTTGAACGCGGAGGCCAGGAGCAGGATCAAGAGTTTGATTGGGATTGAGATCAGGAGCGGACGGCACATGGAGTGTGCCTGCTACAGCGAGTCGCGGTCACTTCGGATCGTTCGCGGGATCTGCACGGTCGTGCCGCAGAGCGTAAGCATCGCCGCAAATCGGACGTTGATTGATTCCTGGCATGGCGGTTCGCTCTTCTTCCAGGTTATGCTGTTCTCGCTTGCAAAGTCTTCCATTCCCCGAATAAGCCGAGCTCGACGCACGCGCCATGCAAGATGATTATCAGGAACGTCTCGGCTATCTGTATGGCCGGTTGAATTATGAGTGGCTGGGGATGCCGCGCTCATCGGGTCAGCTCCGGTTGGGCCGGATGCGGCGGCTGCTCAAGCGGATGGGCGATCCGCACGTGGGTCTGCGCATCATCCATGTGGCCGGCACCAAGGGCAAAGGCTCGACCTCGGCCATGATCGCCGCGGCCCTGGGCGCCTCGGGCGTGCGAACGGGGCTTTATTGCTCACCCCATTTGCACCGCCTGGAGGAACGGTTCACGGTCGACGGCAAGCCGGCCACTCAGGCAGAGCTGATCGACCTGGTGGATGTGGCCCGAGAGGCGGTCGAACAGCACGAACGGGAAGACAATCCGGCAGGTCGCCGCGGCCCCACGTTCTTCGAGATCACCACGGCGATGGGGCTCCTGCATTTCGCCCGCCGCAAGGTGGGGGCTGTTGTGCTCGAGGTCGGCCTGGGCGGACGGCTCGACTCCACGAACGTCGTCCGGCCGATGCTCTCGATCATCACGAGCATCTCATTCGACCACATGCGGCAACTGGGTAACCAGCTCGCGTCGATCGCCACCGAAAAGGCCGGGATCCTCAAACGAGGCCGCCCGGGTTTGAGCGGCGCGTGCGACGCCGAGGCGCGGATCGCGATTCGCCGCGTGGCCCGCCAGCGCCGCTGCCTGCTGCGCGAAATCCACTCGGATTTCTGGTTCGAAGACATCCCGCCCGTACCGCCGCTCGTGCGCCCCACCGCCGGGCATGTGAAAGTGCAAACGTGGTGCCGCGATTGGGGCGAGCTGACATTGCCGTTGCTGGGCTCGCACCAGGCCCACAATGTCGCCGTCGTGCTGGCGGGTCTCGATCTGCTGGCGGAGGTTGAGCCCAGCCTCGCCGTCAAGCGCGACGACGTTGTGCGCGGATTCGCCGCGCTTGAGTGGCCGGCCCGGGTCGAGGTTGTCGGCGAGAGACCGTGGCTGGTGATCGACGGTGCGCACAATGTCGCGTCGGCGATCGGCCTGGCCGACACGCTTCGAACGTGCTTTCCGCCGTCGCGCCGGACGCTGGTCTTCGGCACCACCCGCGACAAGGACCTACCCGGTCAGCTCAAGGCGCTCTTGCCCTGCTTCGACACGCTGATTGCGACGCGTTACGTGGAAAACCCGCGAGCCGTGCCGCCGGAGGCGATTGCCGAGGAGATGCTGGCACTGAGCGGCGCAGGGCACACATCGCGGCCGAGCCGGCCGGAGCGCTGGCAGTCGCGCGAGAGCTGACGGATTGCGACGGCCTGATCTGCGTGACCGGCTCGCTCTTCCTGGCGGCCGAGGCCCGGGCGATTGCGCTGGGTCTCGCCCGCGCGTCGACATTCACGCGGGTCGTGACCTGAGCATCGTCAAGAGGCGATCGAAATGACGAGCCATCGGGCTCGCGAAATCTTTTTGAGAGACATCGATGAGTGCCGCATTCTGGTTGCGTGTGGGAGCAGTCTGGGGATTTCTGGCGATTTCGATGGGCGCCTTCGGGGCACACGGGCTCGAAGATCGGTTCGCGTCGGTAGGAGGGATGCCGGGCAGCCTCCCGGCTGAGCGGCTCAAAGCGAACTTCAACACGGCGGCGCAATACCACATGTACTGCGCGCTGGCCATCCTGGCCGTGGGCATCCTGGCCCAATTTGGCCGCGGCGGCGCGGCCCTTCAGGCGGCGGGATGGCTCTTCCTGACCGGGTCACTGATCTTTTCGGGAAGTCTGTACGTGCTCGCCGTAACCGGCCTGCGGTGGCTGGGCGCGATCACGCCGATCGGCGGACTCGCGATGATCGCGGGCTGGGTGGCGCTGGCGGTGGCTGCGGGATCGTTCGATTCAATGTCCAAGCCATGAGCGGAAGTTTTTCGAAAATAGTTGGCGGTGAAGCCCCTGACGCCGGTACTACAAGGGTATAGACCGGCGTGGTCGAGGGGGCGAGATGGCGAGCGAGAATCGAAGCGTCGCGCTGCGGCACTTGCAAACTGTGTTCACGGCCGGCGCAATCGGATCGTTGCCGGACGGCGTGCTCCTGGAACGGTTCCTCTCCGGCCGAGGCAATGCCGATTCCTCGGCAGCCTTTGCGGTGCTGGTCGAGCGCCATGGGCCGATGGTTCTTGGAGTTTGCCGGGAGGTGCTGCGCAACCATCACGACACCGAAGATGCCGCTCAGGCGACGTTCTTGATCCTGGCCAGGAATGGCGGGTCGATCCGGCGGGTTGATTCGCTGGCGAGCTGGCTCTTTGGAGTGGCGCTTCGGGTCGCGGCCAGGTCGAAGGCCCAGGCGGTGCGCCGGCGCGTGATCGAAGGTCGCGGGGTGGAGATGCGGGCCCGGTCCGAAGAGAGTGGACTCGAAGGCCTCCTGCCAGAGCTTCACGAAGAGCTGAGGCGGCTTCCGGAGCGGTTTCGCGCGCCGATTGTGTTGTGCCACCTCGAAGGACTGAGCAACGAGGAGGCGGCGTGCCAGCTTGGCCTGTCGGCTCGAACGCTTCAGCGGCGGTTGGCGCATGGTCGCGAGCGGCTGCGGGCGCGGTTGGTGGGCCGAGATCCGGATCCCGCGTTTGCCTCGGTTGGTTTCGGGATTGCGATGCACTCGACGCCGGATTTGTGGTTCGCGTCAGCCGTCCGCGCGGCTTCGTCTTTGTGTGCGCGGCAAGAGATCGCGGCTTCGGCTTCGCCTGCGGTTGCCAGCTTGACAAAGGCTGCGCTGGCAACCGCACGGATCGAGAACCTCAAGCTCGTGGCGGCGGGCTTGGCCGCGGCAGCCGTTGTTCTGGTTGTGGCCGGAGCGACCAGCGTGGTTGAAGCCAAACGTCCCGGGGCGGGAACCCCGGTGCAGACTGAGCCCGCGAACGGCGCAGAGCCGGATAGGGTTGGCGCCGGCGTCTGGATCAAAGGGATCGTGGTTGATACGGCCGGGCAGCCGGTGGGGGGTGCGCGAATCAAGTCGAAGACGGGAAGCCAGCCGCGCGTCGTCACGGCCAAGCCTGATGGGACATTCGCCGTCTGGAGCGATCAAACTCCTGCGCGGTACGCGTCGCTGCTGGCGACCGCCGACGGCGGTGCACGGCAGGGGACCTTTCGGTTCTACGACCGGCTGGGCGTGCGCCAGGACCCGCGAACGCTGGCCCGGATCGTGCTCAAGCCCGCACATGAAATCACGGTCTCGGTGGTCGACGCACGAGGCGTGGCGGTCGAAGGTGCGCACGTCGTTCCACTCGACGTGGCATCCGCAGTTGACGACGGCCTGACGGATGCTCGCGGCGTGGTGACAGTTCGTGCGCCGGAAGACGCGATCGTGCACTGGATCTTTGCGTACAAGCCGGGAGTCGGGTTCGACTACTTCGAGAACTATCTGTTCCTGCCGCTCGACTGGTCTGCCGCTGCCGGAGCGGGTCAAGCTCTCCCTGAATGGCGCGCGGACCGTCCGGGTGAGGGTCGTTGATTCGAGCAATCGTCCCGTGCGCGACGTTGATGTCTTGCCGCCGGGTATACACAAGGCCGGTAAGCTCAGCGCGGTGGACGTATGGGATTCTCCGGCAAGGGCCCGCACCGACGCCGACGGGATCGCGACATTCGATTGGCTGCCGGCGGAGATCCAGGCGCGGACAACCTTCATCGTCGACGCACCGGGATATTCCGCCTTGCGCTGGCCCATCCTCGACCCCGCCGCGCCGGCTGAGGAGCTGACAGCGCACGTGCTGCGGGCCACGCGGCTCTCGGGCAGGATCACGCGGCCCGATGGCTCGCCTGCGGCGGGCATTCCCGTTCATGCCGAGGGTTCGGTCTTCTCGGTTCCCCCGGCCGGCGGTCAGGCCCGGACAGGCGCCGACGGTTCTTACGCCATGGATCTCCCCCCTGGCCGGCCTTATACAGTTTACGTTGCCCACGACGCTACGGTCGCGCGAAGCCGGAACGTCGTCGAGCTTCTCGAGGGGAAGCCTGCAACGGACGTTAACCTGCGCCTCGAGAAGGGTGCCATCATCCGGGGTCGCGTTACCCTCGGTGAGCCGCCCCAGCCGGCGGCCGGGGCTGTCGTGCGCATTCTCGCGTCGGGCTTGGACGTTCTGCCCGTCGGAGGGGAGCGGATGCTGGCGCTGAGGAACGGCGCCCCCCCACGGTCGAAACCGATCAGGACGGACGGTATGCCTTCCTCGTTGAGCCAGGGTGGTACTCGCTTAGAGAGGCATTTGCTCGCGGTGCGAGGGCCGTACCGGAAAATCTCCACGCGGGCGCCGGGCAAGAAATCGAGCGTGATTTGCGGATTGATCAGGCCCCAGCGAAGACGAGAACGTTTCGCGGGGTGGTACGTTCGGGTGGCCGCGACGGACCGACGATCGCCCGCGCGATCGTCGGTGTGGCGCAGGTCGACGGAGAAGGCCCTGCGTCGGAGGCGTTCGCGGGTAGCGATGGCCGGTTCGAGCTTCCTCGGCCGTCTGGAAAACTCCTGGTCTACGCACGCAATTCCGAGGGAAATCTCGCCGGGTTCACCGTCCAGGGAGAGGGCCAGAGCGGCGAGGCAACCGTCGTCGTCCGTCCGTCCGCGATCGCTCATGGACGCCTGGTCGACAGAGCGGGAGTTCCGTGGAGCTATGCACGCGTGGTGCTCGCGGTGTTGCCAGGCGTTCCGGCCCGCGACGACTTCGAATTCACAGCGCAGTGGGTGATGAGTGATTCCCAGGGTCGCTTCACGGTCGCCGGCCTTCCGCCCGGCACGCGCTGCGAGGTATACGCCGTCGACCCGAACCTCGGCCACGGCGTTGCGCCGAGAAAGCGCGTTGATGTGGTCGACACGAAGGCGATCGACCTCGGAGACATGATCACACACCCGCGCTGAATTGCGGCTCGTCAAAATAAGTTGGCGGTGGTTTGATCAAGTCTGTCACCATCAGGAAAGAGGATGACACATTCACTCCGGAGTCCACGCGAGATGCAGGGCGAAGGCCGCGGCGGGATGTTGAAACAGCTTCAGACCGTGCTCACGGCGGGTGCGATCGGATCGCTGCCGGACGGCGTGCTCCTGGAACGGTTCCTCTCCGGCCGCGGCAATGCCGATTCGTCGGCAGCCTTTGCGGTGCTGGTCGATGCGCCATGGGCCGATGGTTCTTGGAGTTTGCCGGGACGTGCTGCGCAACCATCATGACGCCGAAGATGCTGCGCAGGCGACCTTCCTGATCCTGGCGAAGAACGGTGGCTCGATCCGGCGGGTTGAGTCGCTGGCGAGCTGGCTCTTTGGAGTGGCCTTGCGGGTCGCGGCCAGATCAAAGGCCCAGGCGGCCCGGTTGCGCGCAATCGAGCGTCGAGGAGGGGAGATGAAAGCGCGATCCGAGGAGAGTGGCCCCGCGAGCCTCCTGCCAGAGCTTCACGAGGAGCTGAACCGGCTGCCGGAGCGATATCGGGCGTCGATCGTGTTGTGCCACCTCGAAGGTTTGAGCAACGAACAGGCCGCGGGGCAGCTCGGACTGCCGGTCCGAACGGTTCAGCGGCGGCTGGCGCAGGGCCGGGAGCGGCTGCGGGCGCGGCTGGTGCGCCGGGGCGCTGATCCATCGGTCGGGTTCCCCGGCACTGGCTTCGCGGCCCACGCGGCTTCCGAAGCCTGGCTGGAGGCGACGGTGCGGGCGGCCTCCGGATTGGCCGCGGGCCAGCAGATTGCAGCAGTGGCGTCCTCGACCGTTACGGTGTTGACACAAGGGGTGCTCACGATGATGTTGATCGGGCGGTTGAAGCTCGCCGCGGCGGGCGTGGCGGCGGCGGCAGTGCTCGTCGTCACGCTTGTGGGCGCTGGCATCGCCATTGCGGCGAGGCGCGAGACAGTGCCCTCGGAGGCCAAGATCCAGTTCGGGAAGGCAGCCGAGACACCCCCGGCCCGTGTCGGTCCGTGGATCAGGGGACTTGTCGTCGACTCGACTGGCCGTCCCGTTGGCGGCGCGCGTCACTTCGCTCTGGACACTCGAGTCCCCCGTTGTGACATCCAAACAGGACGGGACCTTCGCGATTCCCAACAACGAGCCCAGGCTGTCCAACCTGTCGTTCCTCGCGACCGCCGATGGAGGCGCTCGCCAGGGAATCTTTCGGTTCGACGACCTGACGACAGGTCCGAAAGACCCGCGGACGCTCGCCCGGATCGTGCTCAAGCCGGCTCGCAACGTCATGGTAACTGTGGTCGATGGGGGCGGCACGCCGGTTGAAGGCGCGGCCGTGTCGGTGCTTGACGTGATTTTCCCGGTCGCCGAAGGTCACACCGATTCTCGTGGAGTCGTTTCACTCCGGGCACCGGTTGACGCGATGACGCAGTGGATCTTCGGCTACAAATCGGGCGTCGGGCTCGACTACTTTGAGAATTACCGGAGCGTGCCGGCCGGTTTCTCGCCGCCGCCGGAGCGTGCCCTCCTCGTTTTGAACGGTGCCCGCGCCATCCGCGTTCGAGCCAAGGATTCCGCCGGCAAGCCCGTTCCGGGCGTCGATCTCGTGCCGTGGAACGTCCAGAAGCGTGGCAAGCTCCAGTCGGCGAACCTCTGTGGATCTTCGGCCAGGGTCCGGACCGACGACCAGGGCGTTGCGACGTTCGACTGGTTTCCGAGCGACGTCCAGGCCGGCGCCAGCGTCACGCTGGCGACAACCTCGTACTCGATGCCGAGGTGGCCCGTGCTTGAGGCCGGGAAGCAGGATCTCGAGTTGACGGTCCTCCCGTTCACGCCGGTCTCGGGCAAGGTCACGCGGCCGGATGGTTCGCCGGGGGCCGGTATCCTCGTCGCCGCCGAGGGCGTGGGTCCGGCGTATCCCGCCGGGTCGAGCCGAGCCCGCACGGGTGCCGACGGTTCTTACAAGATGGCGCTTCCGCCGAACCAGTCGTACACGGTCTACGTGAATGACCCGGAATGGGCTGCGAAGAGCCGCACAAGCGTCGTCGTCCGCGAAGGAAAACCTTGCCCGGACGTCAATATCCGTCTCGAGCCGGGCAGCCTGATTCATGGGCGTGTCACCGCCGGTCCCGCGTCGCAGCCCGCGCCCGGCGTGACCGTGATGATTTCTGAACAGGGGCCGGCCGTCCCCGATCGAACGCTGATCGATCAGCCCACGAATTTGTCGGACGCAGCCACCCGAGTCGCCGACACCGACTCGGACGGCCGCTACGCGATTCGCGTCGGGCCGGGCCATTATCAGCTCACGGGGCCGCGCTCGCCCGGCGTCGAAACCGAGAGCGAGCAAATCAAGGTCGGCGACGGACAGGATTTCCAGAGAGACTTCCATCTCGCCCGTCAGGTTCGTCCGCTGCGCACGCTGCGTGGCGTCGTCCGCGCGGGCAAAGGCGACGGGCCGCCGATCGCCGGCGCGATCGTCGTCGCCCAGCCGATCGGAGACCGCGTCCCGCCCATTCACGGGCTTGGCGATCGCGAAGGTCGATTCGAGTTCTACCGGCCTTTCGGAGCGGCGCTCGTCTACGCACGAGATCCCGCGGGAAACCTCGCGGGCTACACGACGATCGACGAAAACGAAGACGGCGAGGTCGCCATCGTCGCCCAGCCCGCGGCCCTCGCCCGTGGCCGGGTGGTCGATGCGGCGGGAAAGCCCGCCGCAGGTGTAAGTGTCGTCTATGGGAGTTATGGGGTTGTTGACGGCCTGCCGGGCGGCGCCGGAGGTCCTGCCGGCGCCGGTCAGTCGGCCACAACGGATCAAGACGGCCGCTTTCTCGCAGCGGGGCTTCTCCTCGATGCTCGTTGCCGGCTCTTCGCCTACCGATCCGACGGCAGCAGCCAATCAGTCGAGCAGAGCTTCCTGGTGAAGGACATCAAGCCCATCGATCTCGGCGACATTGTTCTTCGCCGCCGCTAAATGATCGTCAGGACTAGCTGCTGGCTTTGAGAACCGGCGGTTGTGGTCGGGCAAGAGCTTCTCATCTACGTACTGGTTTAAGACACGCCGCCCGGTGTCACTTGCTGTTCGGCACCACGGGCGTTACGCTACATGTCCTCCCAAATCCGGACGTGGTCGGCGAAGGACGTGGGAAGATCCGATCGATTTCGCTCGAATCCGAGGTGGGTCTTGGCGTTCTGGTGATGCCCGGGTAATGAGCGAAGTCACAACAATCCTTTCAGCAATCGAGCAAGGCGATCCGGGAGCTGCCGCGAAGCTCCTTCCCCTGGTCTACCAGAAACTGCGAGAGATGGCCACCCAGCGGCTCGCCCTTGAAGCCCCGGGGCTGTCCCTCCAATCGTCCGACCTGGTCCACGAGGCCTATCTCAGGCTCGTCGGCGAAGGTCACGACAAACAGTGGGACGGCCGCGGTCAATTCTTCTCCGCGGCCGCGGAGGCGATGCGCCGGATCCTGGTCGAGAAGGCTCGCCGCAAGAAACGTCTCAAGCACGGTGGCGGTCGCTTGCGTGTCGACCTGGAGGCAGTCGGTTTCCTGGCGAAGGGACCATCCGTAGACCTCGAAGCCCTCGACGAGGCCCTCACCAAGCTGGCGGCGGAAGACCCTGACAAGGCCGAGCTGGTCAAGCTCCGCTTCTTCGCCGGCCTCACCATGCCCGAGATCGCCCAGGTGCTCAAGATCTCGCTGGCAACCGCCGAGCGCCACTGGACTTACGCCCGCACCTGGCTCTTTGCCGAGCTCAAAGACCGGGACGATTCCGCGAATTCCTGAAAATGCCTCATCGGAGGAGCTACCGGAGCCAAGAGCGGGTTGTCTCGAGCGTTCGGTGTCGGAGCGGTTCTTTTTCTCGTCCATCGTTCGGTCTTAAGCAACCCCAGCGCCGGATCTGCTTCCCCACCGAAGAGCCCGCCAAACGGGCCGATAGCTCACGTGATCCACAGATCGCGACAAGCCTGTTCGTAGCTCTGCTCCAGGTCGAGCGGAACGACAAGGGCGTCCGCCAGCCACAGCGGCAGCTTCGGCAGCGGCTGTCCGACAGCAAGCGCGTGCGACCACGACTCCAGAACTGCTTGCGGCTCTCGCAGGAGCCACCGGCACGTCGCCGCGTAAACGTGCGGTGAGTCGGCCTTCATGGTCGGGTCGGGATGCCCGGCGAACGTCATCAGCCCGGCATACAGGTTGTACTGGCGTGTGGTGACCAGATCAATGATGCTGACCGCGACTCCCTTCCGCATCAAGGCAGCGCACTTGCCGACGAAGGCGTTGCGCTTGTCGGGGCGGTCCTTGTTCGCGGGGCTGACGATCTCGATGGCCGCGACCAGTCGCCGGCCGCGGCTGGCGTCGTAGACGCGGACCTCGTACTCGTCGCCGTCGGGCAGCTCCGTTTCAACTCGGACGACCGGTTCAGCGAGCCAGACAGCCGTGGCCACGCCGCCGTTTGCTTCCGACGTGGCAGAAAACGGATCACGGTCCTTTTCAAAGGTGGATACATCGATTTCCACCTGCGAGCCGGAATGCACCTTGGGCCCCGCAACATAGCCGGGAGGGAGCAGCTTTCGCAGTTGCTGGACGATGATCATCGGCCAACCCCCGTGCAGTTCTTCGCAGGACGAGGTGTTAGAGACCGGCGGTCGAAAATGATCGCGTAACGGCATGGCTATCCCCTCCCCGGCAGATTGTATCATACCAGCCGTCACTTCTTCGCCCCCGGCTTCGCGCGTAGCGCTGGATACTTCGCCCGCTCGGCTTGCCACATCTTGAGCAGCGAGGACATGCGATGCACTCCGGTCTCGACCGAGGACTTACCAATGATCGCCCAGGTGCTCAAATTCTCGCTTGCAACCGCGGATCGCCACGGGCCTTACGCCCCGCACCTGGCACTATGCCGAGCTCAAAAACGGTGGCCATTCCGAAAGAATCTTGAGAATTCTTCAAGAGGAATGAGGGGTTTCGCGCGCGTTCGTCGCGTTGATGACATCGAGTGAACGCGTCGTCGTGAGCCGTCACTCTCCGAGGGCAGGAACAACGCCCAGGCGCTGGGGGCAAACCCGGTCGACTCCCTGGTGTCTTTTTGGTTGCAGCTTCGCCGCGCCGGGGTGAATGTGGCGGCGTAATCGGGCGGCAGGAGCCCGATCGAACGTCGCGACCCTTCTCGGTCGTCGGGTGAGTGTGTCGCCCGATGTCAATCGCTGACTTCCTTCCGTTTCGATCCCTCACGTTGCATTATCTGGAGGACCTGCATCATGATTCGCAAAACGTACCGCCGCCGTCCCAGTGTCGAGTTGCTCGAATCGATGGTCTTGTTGTCAGGCTTTTCGCCAGTCACACACCACGCTGCGCCGGCGCGAGTGACCAAGTTGCCGGCTGCGAGCATGGTAACGAGCGTGTCCGGCACGGTCAAAGGCACGTTCACTACCCAGGGAGGCTTTTTCCACCTCACGGGTAGTAGCGTTGTCAGCCCGTTGGGCCATACGACGGTGAAGGGGTCGGAAGTTGTCTCGGGCCCAGACTTACTGATGACCGGCATGCTTACGCTGACGACGTCGAAAGGCAACATCGTGATGGGCACGGTGGTGCACACGACCGAATTTGGCAAACTCCCGGGCCCGGTGTCGATCACCATCACCAAGGGCACCAAGCACTTTAAGGCAATCGGCGGCAGCGGATCGGGCTCGCTCGATTTCATGGTCCGGAATCCAGGCAGCCCGAAGCCCGTCGGGAAGTTCACCCTCACGGTCAACTTGAACGCCACGATGCCGGCGACTTGAACCCGAACGAGGCGCTGAGTCGTGCCCTCGTGGGGTTTCGCGCGCGTTCGTCGCGTTGAGGACAGCAAAAATAACGCGCCCTCTAAAGCAATGGGTGTCCGATGCCGGCCGCGGCGAGCGGGGGGCGTGAGCCCGCTGTCCCACGCTCCGAATCAATAAATAGTCATGCGCAAATATCAATAAATTCGTAGGGTTGGTGAAACCCACCGATTTCGATCCGTGAGTCATCCGAATCTATTCATGATCAACGCAGATGCACCATCATGCGTACTGACTTAGCCAAAGACCAGCGAAGAGGCGGACGGGGAACAGTCGAGTCCCGGAAACGGCGGCGGCGAATGCAGCCGGCGCTCCTGCCACTTGAGGAGCGCCAACTGCTCTCGACATTCCCAGTCACCAGCACGGCCGATCCAGCCACTCTGACCGCGGGCACGCTGCGCTATGCCATTGCCGAGGCCAATGCGGCGACAAGTCCCAGCGCCATCGAGTTCGAGCTGGGCTCCGGGCCGGCCACGATCACGCTTTTGCAGGGTCAGCTCGAGTTGAGCAACGCGAGCGATGCCACCACAATCTACGAGGGTCCGGGCCAGGAAGGGGTAACGATCTCCGGCAACAACGCGAGCCGGGTGTTCCAGGTCGACTTGGGAGTCACCGCGTCGATATCGGGACTGACCCTCACCGGCGGCAACGCCGGCACCGACGGCTACGGCGGCGGCCTGGCCAACTACGGCGGCAACGTCACCTTGACCAACTGCACCTTGAGCGGCAACTCCGCCACTTACGGCGGCGGCGTGGCCAGCACCGGCGGCAGCACGCTCACGCTGACCAATTGCACCGTCAGCGGGAATACCGCCAGCAAAGCCGGCGGCGTCGATCTCACAAACGGTGCCCTGGGCATGCTCTCCAACTGCACGATCGCCGGCAACTACGCCTACTCCTCATCCGGCGGCGTGAACGGCTTCGACGCCACGGCCTCACTGACTGACTGCACCATCAGCGGCAACGCCACCGACGGGGCGGGCGGCGGGCTGAACACCGCTTACGGCTCGCTCACCTTGACCAACTGCACCGTCAGCGGCAACTACGCCTTCGGCGGTTCGGGCGGCGGCGTGGCGAACTACGGTGTGGTCACGCTGACTAACTGCACCTTGAGCGGCAACTACGCCTACGGCTCGGGCGGCGGTCTGGACAATGACGGCACGGCGACCTTGGGCAACACCATCGTGGCAGGGAACACGAGTAACTCGGGCGGGCCCGATGTCTACGGAGCCGTTACCTCCCTTGGCCACAACCTGATCGGCGAGACCGACGGCAGCTCCGGCTGGGTTGGCTCCGACCTGACGGGCACCATCGCCACGCCGCTAGAACCCTTGCTGGCCCCGCTCGACTCCTACGGCGGGCCGACGGAGACCATGGCGCTCTTGCCTGGCAGCCCGGCGATCGATGCGGGCAGTAACGCCCTCGTCCCTGGCGGCGTCACCACCGACCAGCGCGGCTACGCCGCGCATCGTCCACCGCAACGTGGACATCGGCGCCTTCGAGGTTCAGCCCATTCCGCTCTTGGTCAACACGACCGCCGACGGCGGCGACTGCCCCCCCGGCATGCTCGACCTGAGCGGCGCTATCGGCCTCGCCAACATCACACCCGGCGCCGCCACGATCAGCTTCGCCCCGACCATCTTCGCCGGGCACCAGACGATCACCCTGGGCGCCGGCCAGCTCGAGCTCGAGCAACACGACCGGGACGGAGACGATCAAAGGGCCGGGGGCGGGCGTGACGGTCAGCGGCAACAATGCCAGCCGCGTGTTCCAGGTCGACGCGGGCGTCACCGCATCCGTCACGGGCCTGACGATCACCGACGGCAATTCCAGCGGCGGCAGCGGCGGCGTCGTCTTGAACTACGGCACGCTCAGTCTGACCAACTGCACCGTCAGCGGCAACTCCGCCAGCGGCGGCAACGGCGGCGGCGTGGCGAACGACACGGGAGCCATGTTGACCATGACGAACTGCACCGTCAGCGACAACTCCGCCACCTATGGCTACTCCTCGGGCACCGGCTGTGGCGGTGGCGTTTACAACGCGGGGACAGCCACGCTGACGCACTGTACCGTCAGCGGCAACTCCGCCAGCGGCACCACGTTCGGCGGCGCCAACGGCGGCGGCGTGGACACCGGGGCCTTTTTCGGCAATTATGACGGATCGGCCACGACCACACTCTATGGCTGCACCATCAGCCACAATTCCGCCAGCGCCAACGGCGGCGGCGTGGCTAGCTATGGCGCAACCACTCTGAACGACTGCACCATCAGCAGCAACAGCGCCGGCGGCGAGGGCGGCGGCGTGTTCAACAGCGGCGCCGTTTTCGGCGACCTGCCCCCTGGTTTCGTCAGCAGGGCCACTCTGATCAACTGTACCATCAGCGGTAACACCGCTGGCTCCGGAGGCGGAGTTGCCACGACCGGCCAGAGCACCACCCTCGGAGGCACCACCCTCAAGGGCTACGCTGCGACCAACCTGAGCAACTGCCACGTCAGCGGCACCTCGGCGACCGGAAGTGGCGGCGGCCTGGCCACCTTCTTTCTCGGCACGACCACGGCGACCAACACCACGGTCAGTGGCAACACCGCGGCGAGCGGCGGCGGGTTGTACACCGGTGGCTTTGCCTATCACGGCAACAACTACGGCACGACCAACCTGACCAACTGCCCCGTCAGCGGCAACTCCGCGACCGGCAATGGCGGCGGCCTGTACAACGCTACCCTTGGCTCGACCACGCTGACGGGTACCGGCGTCAGTGTCAACTCCGCGGTTGCCGGCGGTGGCATTTTTAATCAGGCCACGCTGAACGTCGCTTCCAGCACCATCAGCAATAACCAGGCCTCAGGCGGCGCCGGCGGCGATGGCATCGGCGGCGGCATCTTGAGCAGCGGTGGGGGTGTCGCGCTCAGCAGCAGCAACGTTATGGTTAACACGGCAAAGGGCGGTGCCGGGGCCAGCGGCGATGCCGGTGGCGATGGCATCGGCGGCCGTCTCGCTCTTGAGAATAACGCGACCGCGACCGTCAACAACTCGCTCTTCCTGCGCAATCTGGCCCAGGGGGGTGCCGGCGGCGCCGGGGCCAATGGCGGCGATGGAATCGGGGGTGCCATTGCCGTGGCGATCGGCAACGTCTTCGGCAACTCGGACACGTCGTCGCTGGCCATGACCGGGGGCCTGGTGACCGGCGATTTCGCCCAGGGCGGCCGAGCCGGGTCGGGAGCGAAAGGCGGCAATGCCTGGGGTGGAGGCGCGTGGGTCGGCGCGGACGGCTCTGCGAGCTTCGACCAGTCGGATATCCTCCTGAACGAGGCCTTGAGCGTTCTGTTCGGCAACGGCGAGGGCACGGGCGGCGGCCTCTACGTGGCCAGCGGCGCGGTGGTCACCCTGCACAAATCGACGGTCGCGCAGAACTTCGCGTCGACCAGCAACGCCAACATCTATGGGATCGTGATTTACGAGTGAGTGCCACGGCGAGTAAACTTGGGGAGGAAATCCGAATGAGGTCCGATTGATGAGCACGACGACCGAGCAGTTGTTGAGCGTTGCACTCGCTCTACCCGAAGGCGACCGATTGGAGCTGGTCGAAGCGCTAATCGTATCGCTGCAGTCCGACGAGAAGCCGGCGTTTGATGACTCGTGGCGCGAGGTCGTCGCCAGGCGCTCCGCGGAATTACGGTCCGGCCAGGTTGCTCCAGTGCGCTGGGACGACGTTATCCGTATAGCGTGATCTATCGCTTTGAGCCCGATGAGATCTACGTGGTCGCCATCGCCCACTCCAGCCGTGCAGCGGGATACTGGCAGGGCCGGATTGGTGAAAGCGTGAGAAGGGTTTTTGAGCCCCAGAGTTTGCTTCGCACCAGTTACGCGTTAGAACGCGGAAAGCGAAACGGGCGCGCTCCGCATCGTGCCCTGCGGGCTTCACCGAATGCGAAGGGTACGGCAAGTTTCTTCGTAGCTCGTGTCGAGAACGAGCGAAATGGCCTTGGTTTCCTTGAGCCAGATGGGAAGCGTCGGCAGGGATTGGCCAATCGCCAGCGGGTGATACCAGGTATCCATGATGCGCCGACGGCCTTCATACCGCAACCGCATGCTCACCGCGTACATGGGCGGCGGGTCGTCGCCGAGGGCTGGGTCGGTGCCGTCGAGAAAGTTCAGCAGTTCCGCATACAAGTTGAAGTCGTTCGTGCTCACCACATCGACAATCGATACACAAATGTCGTGTTTGAGAAGCGCGGCGACCTTGGACACAAACGTGCCCCGGGTTTCAGGGCGATCCTTGTTCGACGGGCTGACGATTTCAATGGCGGCCACCAGGCGCCGATTGCGCCGACTGTCGTAGATCCGGACTTCGTAAACGTCTTGATCCGGCAATCGCGGTTCGAGGATCAGTGTAGGCTTTGGAGGCGCGTACGACGCGATGGCCACTCCGCCCTCGCTAACGTCGACATCATGGGGATCCGGCACCGGCTCGCGGTACGTCCCGACATCAACCTCGTACAGCGTCCCCAGGTGAACTCCCGGTTCGGCGAAATAGGGTTCCGGAAGGACCTCGATCAATTGCCGAACCATCATCATCGGCCATCCGGCATGAAGTCCGTCCCAGGAGTGGAGGTCATCCAATGGCGATCGAAAATGGTCCCGCAACGGCATAGCACAGTCCTCCGATCCGTCATTGTATCCGCGAGCGCCCGCACGCGGCCAGCCCGCCGCGTCGCGGTCAGCTTGGCCCTCGTAGAACGGAATTCATTCCGTTTCCCCCCCGCTCGCCGCGAATTCTGGGACGGGGTGCTGACGCCCCCGCTCGCCCTGAAGACATGCTGGCAGCAATCGATTCGCGCTGTGCCGGCAGGCGACGTCAAGAATTATCTCGAATTCATTGGCAGTAAGGGGCGTCCGTTCCCGTAAGCCTTGTGGCGTAAGGACGCGCGACAAATCTACAAAACGAATTCCTCCGTGGGCAGAGACCGAAAAACGACCCACGAGGAGTCGGATTCAGTGCCAATGTAGAAGCCGATGTTCCGAATAATCGATCGTCACGCCATAACTTTAGTCACCACACCATGTTGCATCCAATATGGGCATGGTTCCGAATATTCCATCGTCACGCCCTAAATACCAGCCGAGCAGTTGTTTACGACGATAAACCCCCGGGTTCCGAATATTCCATCGTCACACTTAAGTCCAATGGTGGTATGGATGTGACGCGAATCGGTGGTTCTGGATGCAGAGAAGTCCCGGCTCCGTTGGACGAAGCGGCTTCGGCGCGGGATGGGTCGCTGGCTAATTCGCATCAACCGCGCACGCCACGCTGACTACGACCATTCGCCGCGTCGCGCTCCCGCCATCCCGCGGCGAATCGCCTCGTCCAACAGGCTTTGGGCATCGGCGTCACGATGCGAAAAGCCTTGTCTGTTTCTCTTATTTTTTCCGCGTTAAATCCGTGGCTAAAAGTGCCCAAGAGCTCGCTGGCAACCGCCGAGCGGCACTGGACTTACGCCCTCACCTGGCTCTTTGCCGAGCTCAAAAACGGTGGCCATTCCGAAAAAATCTTGAGAATTCTTAAGAGGAATGAGGGGTTTCGCGCGCTTTTGTCGCGTTGAGGAAAGCAACGTGAACGCGCTGACTCGAGCCATTGGTGTCCGAGCTCTTGAGAAAAGCCCCAGGTCGCGGAAGGCCAACTCTGTCCGTACCGTGTCGTCCCGCATCGCGGCCGTTGTTCCGCCGCGGGAGTGATCGTGCCCCGCGCCGGGGATCTCGAGTCCTGGCGGTGCCCGTCCGTCCCGGCGCCGCAGTCTCCCGTTCGACCCTCACCGGGGATCTCCCATCGCAGTGACGCCATGTCCCCTTCCTCGCGTGTGGAATCGATCTTCTTCGCCGCGCTTGAGAAGAAAATGGCGGCGGAGCGGGTGGCTTATCTGGACGAGGCCTGCGGCGACGATCCCGCGCTGCGGCTCCGGGTGGAACGGCTGCTTGACGCCCATCCGGAAGCGAAGGATTTCCTGGCCGAACCCGCAATCGAGCGATTTTTGGGCGACGCAACCGACCGTGAGCCCCACCCGCGCGGGCTACGACCCGACCCCGACCCGACCTGTGACCTCGTCTCCTCCGGTGCGGTCAGCACGAATGGGCCCTCAACCCATCCGGCACCAGGACCCGAAGTGACCGGTGAGTTCGACCCCGAGCTGCCGGTCACCAAAGAAGGACTCGGCCAAGACGACGACCGGGCGTGGACGCTCGGCCGTCTTCCCTCGACCTTGCGCTCTCCGCCTCGTCAACAGGACCGGGACAGTCGCAGGCCAAGGGCAACGGCGGCGGCTCAGACGCGGCGGGAGACGAGCTTGCAGAGAATCCCGAGGGTGTCGAGCCAGCAGTCCAGTCCCTGGTGGAGAAAATGCCGCCGTGGCAGCGGCAGTCGATGGGATTTGAGCGAGCATGGGAACGAGCCCGCGAGTGGATTCTGAAGCTTGAAAGCCAGTCGCCGGCTGCGGAGGACAAAGCGCCGTCAGGTCGACCAGCGGTCAGCCGCCCGCCCGAGCGACCTGCTCCCGCGCCCGCGGCACGCAGGACCGAGGTCCAATCCCAGCCCGCCTCGCGGTCGGACACCGCAGCCGTCGATCCCACCGCGCCAAGAAGTAGCAAGTCTGATCGGGGACAAGAGGGTACGCCCCGTGCGATCGACGCCGCATTGGAGGATCTGGCAGCGGACCGTGACGCCGACGGGCCGCTGGCCGGCAGGGGGTTCGAATTCAGGGACGGGCCGGCCGAGGCCCAGTCTCCTGACCTGACCCGAGCATTGGTTGCTGCGGTCGTGGCGTCGGCGGTGGCGCGAGCGGCATGGCCTCCTGGCGCGATCGGCACAACTGCGCGTTCCGGCGGCCGACGCCGCATTGGTCATGGTGTCATCCGAAGTGGACATCGACAAGAAGGTTACGCCCGCGCCTGGCTCCATGCCGAGCTCAAAAACCGCGGCAATTTCGAAAAATCTTGAGCTTTTTTCAAAGCGAATGAGGGGTTTCGCGCGCTTTCGTCGCGTTAATGACAGCAGAATAAACGCGCTCTCCTGAGCCATCGGTGTCCGAGGTCTCTAGACAATCCCCAGGTCGCGCTAGGCCGGCCCTGTCGGTCCCGTTCTGTGTCGTCATGCCCTTTTCGGCCCTCAAACGTTACATCCGGGCCCTCAAGAAGCTCAAGTCGATCCTGGCCGCGATGCCAGGTGGCCGGGAAGGACCGTGAGCCATGTCGATCTCGGAACCGGGACAATATCACATCCTGGATCAACTGGCCGAGGAATTCGCGGCGCGGTTCCGGCGCGGCGAACGGCCGGCGCTCGAGGAATACACCGATCGCTACCCGGAGCTGGCCCAGGAGATCCGCGAGCTGTTCCCGGCGATGGTCCAGGTCGAGCAGGCCGAGGGCGGCCGGCAGGTCGAGGAGGAGAAGAAGACCGGGGATTCCCGGACCGCGAATTCCCCCCTGGCCCAGATCGGCGACTACCGGATCCTCCGTGAGATCGGCCGGGGCGGGATGGGGGTCGTGTACGAGGCCGAGCAGATCTCGCTGGGCCGTCGCGTGGCGCTGAAAGTCTTGCCGCGGCAAGCATCCGGCAACCGGCTGATCCAGGAGCGATTCCGCCGCGAGGCCCGCGCCGCGGCACGACTCCATCACACCAACATCGTGCCGGTCTTCGAGGTGGGGCATGACGAGGAAGTCCGCTTTTACGCCATGCAGTTCATCCAAGGTCAGGGCCTGGATCGGGTCATCACCGAGCTGCAGCAGCTCCGCGACCGGGTGGGTTCCGAGCACAAGACCAAGGCAGCCTCGCTGGGCCAGTTGCTCCGGCGCCGCCGCCACACAGAGCGCTCGCGCCAGGGGGGCATGGTGGCCCCGACAATCGCCGCAGGAGCCGAGGTCAGTGAGGTGTTGCGGACCATTCTGGTCGGTCGGTTCGAACCTGGCAGCCGAGCCTCGAAGCCGGAACAAGCCTCACCATCAATGATGGGCAGCACACGCAACGGAAACCTCGCAACCGCGACCGCGGCCGGGGCCAATCATCGCGCGACCAAATCCGACGTCGCGGCGGCGTACACCCGGACCGAGTGTATGACCGCAGGCGAAATTGACGACCTCGATAGCCGGGCAGAATTCCGCATGGGCGCACCTCAAGGCGAGCCGGACGATAACGGATCTGGGACAAGGCCGCCGCCTCCCGGAACGACGAAAAACCATCTCCTTGGTTCATCGCCCCTCTCGCCGTCGTCCAGCTCGGCGGTCCTGCCCGGGGGTAGCCAGCTCTCGTCGGTCGACTCAGGCCGGCGTGGGTTCTTCCGCAGCCTGGCGCAGATCGGCCGGCAGGTCGCCGGGGGCCTGGCCTACGCCCACGCGCGGGATCGTGCACCGCGACATCAAGCCGGCGAACTTGCTCCTCGACACCGAGGGCGTGGTCTGGATCGCCGACTTCGGCCTGGCCAAGGCGGAAGACGAAGGGCTGACCCAGAGCGGCGACATCCTGGGGACGATTCGCTACATGGCCCCCGAACGCTTCCGGGGTGAAGGGGATGCTCGGGCCGACGTCTACGCACTGGGGATGACGCTCTACGAGCTACTGACCCTGCGCCGGGATTCGACTGCGCGGACCGGCTCAAGCTGATCGAGCAGATCAAGGGCGAGGAACCGGAGCGGCCGCGGGCCATCGATGCTCGGATCCCGCGGGACCTGGAGACGATCGTCTTGAAGGCGATCGAGAAGGACCCGAAGACGCGGTACCCATCGGCCGAGGCGCTCGGCGAAGACCTGGGGCGGTTCCTCGCCGACGAGCCGATCCGGGCCCGTCGCGCGACTCTGACCGAGCAAACAGTGCGGTGGTGCCGGCGAAACCCCGCTGTTGCATCGCTGGTCGCGGCGGTCTAGCTCGCCACGCTCACCGGGGCCGGGTTTGCATCGTTCGACGCCGTTCGCGCGGAGAACGAGCGCGGCACGGCGGTTGACCGGGAGCGCGAGGCGACTTTCGCGCGAAAAGAAGCCGAGACCGCCTCGGTCCGAGCCTCCATCGCGCGAAAGGCCGCCGAGGAATCGGCCGAGGAGGCGCGGAAACGACTGACGCGTCTCTACGTCTTCTCCGCCGTCCGATACCAGGACGACCGCGAAATCCCCGCGGCCCTCCTCTGGTTCCACCGCGCGTGGGAGCAAGACCATGCCGATCCGACGGCCGACGCCGCGCATCGGACGCGGATCGCCGGGGCTCTCGCCGAGATGCCGGACCTGATCGGGGCGTGTTTCCACAAGACGAAGGTTTGCGACGCCGTCTTCTCGCCCGACGGAAGGCGCGTCCTCACCCGGACTGATGGGAACGAGGCTTATCTGTGGGATTACGAGAACAGCCGGCTCGCCGCCCCAGCCCTGTCGCACGCCGGACGGGTGCGGCACATCGCGTACAGTCCCGACGGGAAGTCGGTCGCCACGGCGTCGGCCGATGGCACCGCGTGCGTCTGGGATTCGGCCACCGGGGCCAGACGATACACCCTGAAACACGACGGCCCGCTGACCTGGGTCGCGTTCCACCCGGACGGTAAGCGACTGGCGACCGCCGCCGAGGACAGGACGGTACGGATGTGGTCCGCCGTCGACGGAAAGCCGATCGCCTGGCGGTTGCCCGTCGACATGGTGATCGAGCATCTGGCGTTCTCCCCCGATGGATCCCGGCTGCTCACCGCGGGCCGGGATAAGCTCGTGCGGGTCTGGGATGTCGATCCGCCGAAGGCCATCTCGCCGACGCTCTCCTACCGGCAGCCGACGGACACCGAGCGGTACGCGTTCAACCAGGATAGCTGGCCCAAATTCGCGGCCGATGGCCGGGCCGTGCTCAGTTCCGACGGCAAGGGATTGGAAGTGTGGGCCGGCGGCGAGAAGGACGCCGTGCGGAAGATCCCCTTCGGCTCGAGATACTGGGTGGTCGAGACGTACTTCGTGCCGCATTCCGACCGGGTGCTGGTGACTGGCAATAGCCATGTGGCGGAGGTGGTCGAGCTCGAGCACGGCAAGGTCGTTTACGAGTTGTCTCATCCGCGGGAAGCGAACCTCGGCGCGGTCAGTCCGGATGGCAAATGGCTGCTCACGTGCAGCAGCGGGGGCCTGGTCAGCCTGTGGGACGCGGCCACTGGTCTGCGTGCCGGTCCGCCGCAGCGGTGCGGCGACTTCTGTAGCGCGGTCGTCTTCACCGCGGACAGCTCCCGGTACCTGGCGGCGAGCCAGGATGGCACGGTACGGGTCTGGACGACAGGGCCGCGCACGCCGCTTTCCCACCGGTATCGATACGACTGCGGACGGGCGAACCTCCTGGTCGAAGTCATGAAGGACCAGACGGCATTCCGGTCTTACAGCCCGGACGGGCGGCGCTGGGTGGAATGGACGTCGGACGGAAAAGCGTCGTATCATTCGGGGCCGGACGTCGCGCCGCGACCGATGCCTCACCCCGGCCCGGTCGAGGACGCCCGCTTCTCCGACGATGGCTCGCGGCTGATCGTTTCGGGCGGTCGGGCCATCCGGGTGTGGGACCCGGACACCGTCTCCCCGGCCGGGCCGGTCGTGGCGGCAGCGACGCTGGTCGATCCGCTCTGGCGCTGGAACACACGCATCTCGTCCAGTCCGCCGGTCGCGGCCGCCATCCCGGCCGACCCCCGAGAGAATACCCGTGTCACGCCGGGATTGCTCCGGCCGGATCACCTGTCCCGCGATGGGACGCGGATCGTCTGCCTGGATGACGAGAAGACGCTTTCGGTGTGGGACCTGACGGCCGGGATGCGCGTGTTCGGCCCGGCCCGTCATCCGGACCCGGGCCCGCAGGTGTTCGAGCAGCCGAGCCGTGCAAGATGGGTGAGCGATGCGGTGCTCTCTCCCGACGGACGCCTGCTGGCCGTCGGGATCGAGTCGACCGGCACGCTGGCCGTCTGGGACGTCGACACCGGCGTGATCGTCCACCACAACCGGAGGTTCCGGGGATATCTCCGGAAGGTGCAGTTCTCGAACGACGGACGACGGGTCCTGCTGGCTTCGAGTGACGGTCAGGCTCGGATGTATGACGCGGACACGGGCATCCCACTGGGCCCGGCGGTCACCCAGCCGGGCGGGCAGTTGGCGATCGGGGTGAGCCCGGATGGCCGTCGGTTGTCGGTGTACGACGACCACCTCAACGGCTTCCGAACGTTCGACGTGGAGCGGGGCGAGCGGCTCCTCACGATCCCCTACGTTAACCGAACCAGGCCGACGGCCCTGTGGTTCGACGCGGCCGGCCGGTCGTTGAACGCGGCCGTGGGAGCCGAGGTGCTCACGTTCCCGCTCCCTCGGTTCGACGTCCCGTTCGACGTCTCCAAGGCGCTCTTGCGGTTCCTGACCGGGCAACAGATCGACCCCACCGAGGGTGTTGAGTTCGTCGATCAATCCACGTTCCGGAAGGCCCCCGACCAATATCGAGACGTTTTCCTGGCCTGGAAATCACTGCCGGCGGACGGGCGGTGAAAGGTCCATCCACGACCGACAGCGCGTGTCCCTGATTCAGCCGTATCTCCCTTTGTCCCATGAGTTCCGCCCGATCCCGCAAATCGAGGAGCCCAAAGTCATGACCTCCACTTCGACGCCCCGTCTCGTCCGTGGTTTCACTCTGATCGAGCTCCTGGTCGTGATTGCGATCATCGCGGTCTTGATCGCCCTCATGTTGCCAGCGGTGCAATCGGCCCGTGAGGCCGCTCGCCGCGCGCAGTGCACCAACAACTTGAAGCAGATCGCCCTGGCCGCCATGAACTACGAGTCGACCAACGGCTGCTTCCCCGGCGGATCGTATTCGGGCACACTGTTCAACCCCCCTCACTGGGCCACGTATCCGGAGAACTTCAGTTGCTTCGCTCGCATGCTGCCGTTCTTCGAGCAAGCACCGATGTACAGCGCGGCGAATTTCAACCTCTGTTCAGCCGACCCGGGCAACTTGACGATCGCGGGCGTGCAGGTCAACTCGCTGATCTGCCCGAGCGACACCCAGAACCAGACGATCCCCCTCGCCGCGACGCAGGCGTCCTCTGGCGTCACGCCCGGATGGAGTTTCAATGAGGTGTATCCCTTGCCGCCCGGCAACTGGAACCAGGCATTCACCAGCTACGGCGGCAATGCGGGCACCTGGACTTTCGGCTTCTCGAACCTGATGCCGCCCACTCCACTGCCCTATTACACCGGCGTGATCTACAACGAGAGCTCCGTCAAGATCGCGAGTATCACCGACGGCACCAGCAACACCTTCCTGTTCGCCGAGCACAGCAAGGGGCACCTGTTCATCACTGATCCGACCTATGCCATCTCGGACAACGCGTGGAACTCCGGCCGCTGGTACGACAGCCTGTTCGCGACGCTCTATCCTCTCAACATCGGGAACGGCACCACTCTGTCGATCGGCAGCACCGGCTACGGATACTTCGGCCCGACGGCGGCGGGGAGCTTCCACCCCGGTGGTGCGAACTTCGCGTTCTGCGACGGTTCCGTGCACTTCATCAAGAATTCCATCAGCTCCTGGACTTTCAACACCGGCAATAACGACGGCTCCGGAGACTCCATGCCGGACGGCACGCTTTACCAGTCCATTGCTGCGACGGCTCCTTACTCGAAGACGGGGCACTACCTCGTCAACACTGGCGCGACGCTCGGCGTCTACCAGCAGCTCTCGACGCGAGCCGGCGCCGAGGTGATCAGCTCCGATTCGTACTGAGGATCGTTGGCCTCGAAGGCTGAGAGGACTTTCTCAATGTTAAAGATCGCGCGCTCGGGTTGTCTCGTGTTTCTCGGACTCCTCGCCGGTTGCGGTGGGGGGGCTCCCTCGACGTCCTATTCCGGGCCGCCCCCGCCTCACCAGGGGAACCTGGTCGCCATTTCGGGCGGTAAGGGATACGTTGAAATCGTCAAGAAAGAGGTGTCGGGGAAGTCTCCGATCAGCGGCGAGATCTCCTTTTATTTCCTCAGGGATGACGGCGCCACGCTTTATTCACCCTGCCCGAATGCGGGAACCCTCACCGTCGGGCAGAAGAAGGTGGATCTCAAAGCCGAGGGCGACGGCCTGGTTACGCCGAATGGGCCTCCCCTCTTTCCGAAAAGCGGGTTGGATGGGATGCTGAGTGTCGATCTCGATGGCAAGTCGATCAACATCCATTTGGGGCTCCGTTGAAGCGATTTGAGCTGCTACGTTCCGAACGGCCGGAACCGCCGGGCAGAAAACGCGGTGAGCGGGGGCGTCAGCCCCCTGTCTGTGATCGTCGGTTCCGGGTGAGCGGGGGCGTCAGCCCCCGGTCCGGCCGTGAAGACACCGCTCGCCCCACTCAGCGTAGCGAGGTTATTGTCTCATCCGAAGTGGACGTGGGCAACAAAGTTACGCCCCGCACCTGGCTCTTTGCCGAGCTCAAAAACCGTGGTCATTCCGAAAAAATCTTGAGAATTCTTCAAGAGGAATGAGGGGTTTCGCGCGCTTTTGTCGCGTTGAAGACAGCAAAGTGACCGCGCCGTCTTGAGCCATCGGTGTCCGAGGCCTCGAGTTAACCCCCAGGTCGCTCAAGCCCGACCAGGTCAGTCCCGTTCTATGTCGTCATGTGTCAAGTGTCCCGTGGGGTCGCCGCGCCGGGGTGGGGACGCCCAGGAAGCGCGATGGCGGAAGCCCGGCCGCGAAGCACAGCGCCCAAGCCAGAAGCAAGATCTAGCAAGTTTCACACCTGACGAATGATCCATTTCCTCTGCCCTTGTGAGGGGTTTCGAAGAGATTCGTCGGGTAGTATATGGGGAACTTTGGGATTGGAGTGTTGGCGTGAGCAGTCCGTCGCGACTGGAAACGAACTTTTCCGCCGCGCTCGAGAAGAGAACGGCGGCCGAGCGGGCAGCCTATCTCGACCAGTCCTGCGGCGCCGACGTGGCGCTGCGCCGCCAGGTAGAACGGCTGCTGGATTCCCATCCGCTGGCGCTGGATTTCCTGGCGCAACCGGCGGTCGAGCGCCTTCATCCGAGCACCGAGCGTGCGCCCGAGAACTTGACCGATGATGAAGAAACGAGTGGTCGGGAAGCAAGCCCAGGGGGTCATGCGCAAGGGTTCGCGTTGGCCGAGACGCAGAGCGACTGCCGTCGCGAGAATCTGGAGCACACGCTTCGCTTTTTAGAGCCGTCCGAGAAGCCCGGCTCGCTGGGTGGACTGGCGCATTACGACGTCCGTGAGGTCCTCGGCAGCGGCGGCTTTGGCATCGTGGTCAAGGCGTTTGACGAGAAGCTGCATCGGCTCGTCGCCATCAAGCTCATGTCGCCGCTTCTGGCCGCGACCTCGGCGCCCGCAAGCGGTTTCTGCGTGAAGCGCGGACGGCGGCGGCCGTCCGCCACGAGAATGTCATCGCCATCTATGCGGTCGAAGACCAGCCGATCCCCTACCTGGTCATGGATTTTATCGCCGGGCGAACCTTGCAGCAGAAGCTTGACGCGACCGGTCCACTGGAGCTCGCGGATGTGCTCCGGATTGGCCGGCAAATCGCCTCCGGTCTCGCCGCGGCGCATGCGATGGGCTCGTCCACCGCGACATCAAGCCGGCCAACATCCTGCTGGAAGACGGCTTCGAGCACGTCAAGATCACCGACTTCGGCCTGGCCCGCGCGGCCGATGACGCGAGCATCACACAGTCAGGATTCGTCGCGGGCACGCCGATGTACATGTCGCCCGAGCAGGCTTCAGGCGAGACCGTTGATCAGCGGGCCGACCTGTTCAGCCTGGGCAGTGTGCTCTACACGATGTGCAGCGGCCGCCCGCCGTTTCGGGCCGCGAACACGATGGCCGTGCTCAAGCGCGTCGTGGAAGAGACGCCGCGCCCGATCCGGGAGATCATCCCGGACGTTCCCGATTGGGTATCGAAGCTGATTTCGAGGCTGCATGCCAAGAACCCGGCCGACCGGATCGTTTCGGCACAAGACGTCGCTGACCTCTTTGCAGAGCACCTGGCGGAGGTTCAGGGATCGGGGAAAACCCCCTACGTTGCGCGTGGAGAGAAGCCCGACGAGACGGGGCCGCCGCCGGCACAGGAGGTCCCCAAACTCCGCGGTGGCGTCGATGGCCCAGATTTTTCAAGCGTCGCCTCTCGGTCGCGGCGGCCGTGCTCGTGATGGTCTTCGGATGCCTGGGACTGGCTGATGCGACCGGCGTCACCGATTTCCACGGCACCGTGATTCGCCTTTTTTCTCCGGAGGGGACACTGGTTGTCGAACTCGAGGACCCCGCTGTCAGCGTCAAGATCGATGGGTCGGATATCGTCATCACGGGCGCGGGGGTCAAAGAAATCCGCCTGCAACCGGGTCGCTACAGCGTAGAAGCAAGCAAGAACGGCAAGCTCGTGCAGCAGCAACTGATCACCGTCACGAAAAACGGCCGCGAGACTGTCCGCGTGAGCCGGGAGACACCCACTAACACGCTACCCGTTGCGACACGCGCAGCCGAAGCATCTGCCTGGGAGCGGGTCGTGGCCGTCCTGTCAGCGGTGGATCAGGTCAAGGCTTTCACCGCACGAATGAAGGAGCTCAATCCTCACTTTGACGCCTTGGTCGAGCCCACCATCGAGAACGGAGTCGTGAGAGAGCTCAAGTTCAATACCGATGACGTGACCGACATCTCGCCGGTGCGTGCGCTCTCCAGGTTGCGGGCGGTTCGGTGCACCGGCTTTGGAGACCGCAACAGTCCCCTGACCGACCTCTCCCCCCTCTCCGGGTTGCCCCTGAGAACCCTGGTCTTCGCCAAAGGTGAATTGTTCGACCTCTCGCCGCTACGCGGGATGCCCTTGACGGAATTCAAGTGCCATGGCACGCGGGTCAATGACCTCTCACCGCTTTCCGGCATGAAGCTGAGGATTCTGAACTGTGTTGGGTTGCACGTGTCCGACCTCTCGCCACTCGAGGGAATGCCACTTGAGACTCTGGACCTGACCGAAACGAAAGTCGACGATCTGACGGCCCTCGCGGGCATGAAGTTGGAGCAGTTAGGGCTTGAACGCACGAACGTCTCCGACCTCTCACTATTGAAAGGGATGAAACTCACTGCCCTCTCCGTGTGTGGCACTGCGGTCTCCGACCTGTCGCCGCTTTCGGGCATGAAGCTAATGTATCTCCACTGTGGCCGCTCGGGCGTCGCCGACCTTTCGCCTCTCGTTGGGATGCCGCTGAAGGATCTCAACCTTTCCGAAACGAAGGTGAGCGACGCGAGCCTAGCTCAAATCGAGAAATGCAAAGAACTGATCGTTCTCATCCTGAACGACACGCAAGTGAGCGATTCGGGGCTGGCCCACCTCAAGGACCACAAGAACCTGAGGAGACTCATGCTCCAGCGAACCAAGGTTTCCGGGCTGTCGCCGCTCAAGGACATGCCGCTGGAGGAGATCCGCCTGACCCCCAGGAATATCAGCAAGAAGGGTCTGGATCTCCTTCGCCACATGAAGACCCTCAAGACGATCGGCACCGATTGGAACCAAGGCTGGCCGGCCGCGGAGTTCTGGGCTCGCTACGACCAGGGGGAGTTCAACAAGTAGCGTGGGCGCCTCCCGTGAACGAACAAAGGGGTCAGGAACCTTTGTTTCAGATCCCCGCACATGTGGTAGAATCGGTGCCTCGCTCGAGGGGTTCCGAGGGAATTCGCCGCATTGAGGGCAGGCCTTCCGGCATCGGAGCGATACCATGAGCAGCCCTTCGCGGGCCGAGTCGATCTTCTTCGCCGCGCTCGAGAAGAAGGGGGCGGAGCGGGCGGATTATCTGGACCAAGCCTGTGGAGCTGACCCGGCGCTTCGCTTCAAGGTCGAGCGATTGCTGGAGTCCCATCCGCAGGCGATGGATTTCCTGGCCGAGCCCGCCGTCGATCGCGGGCAGTTCGACTCGGACGCTGCCACTTGCGACATGACGGGTCTCGCTCCCGCGAACGGCCAGGAGGAAAGAGGCCCGCGCGATCGCGGGGCAAGGACCGAGCTGAACGAGGTGCTCGGCCAAGAGCGAGGCGACGTTGTGGAGAGGGCCCTGAGCTTCCTGCAGCCCTCGGAGAAGCCCGGCTCGCTGGGCCGGCTGGCACATTACGAAGTGCTGGAGGTTCTGGGAAACGGCGGCTTCGGGACGGTGGTGAAGGCGTTCGACGAGAAGCTGCACCGATCCGTCGCCATCAAGCTCATGGCGCCGCTTCTGGCCGCGACCTCGGCGCCCCGCAAGCGGTTTCTGCGTGAAGCGCGGACGGCGGCGGCCGTCCGCCACGAGAATGTCATCGCCATCTATGCGGTCGAAGACCAGCCGATCCCCTACCTGGTAATGGATTTTATCGCCGGGCGAACCTTGCAGCAGAAGCTTGACGCGACCGGTCCACTGGAGCTCGCGGATGTGCTCCGGATTGGCCGGCAAATCGCCTCCGGTCTCGCCGCGGCGCATGCGATGGGGCTCGTCCACCGCGACATCAAGCCGGCCAACATCCTGCTGGAAGACGGGCTCGACCAGGTCAAGATCACCGACTTCGGCCTCGCCCGCGCGGCCGATGACGCCAGTATCACGCAGTCGGGAATCGTTGCTGGAACCCCTCTGTTCATGGCGCCCGAGCAGGCGCAGGGCGAGCCGATCGACGGACGGGCCGACCTGTTCAGCCTGGGCAGTGTGCTTTACACGATGTGCAGCGGCCACCCGCCATTCCGGGCCGCGAACACGATGGCCGTGCTCAAGCGCGTCGTCGAAGACACGCCCCGCCCGATCCGGGAGATCATCCCGGAGGTCCCCGAGTGGCTCTGCGAGCTGATCACGGTCCTGCACGCCAAGAACCCAGCGGACCGGATCACCTCGGCACAAGACGTGGCTGACCTCTTTGCAGAGCGCCTGGCGGAGGTTGAGGGATCGGGGAAAACCCCTCGCGTTGCGCGTGGAGAGAAGCCCGACGAGACGAGGCCGCTGCCGGCACAGGAGGTCCCCAAACTCGCGCGGTGGCTTCGATGGCCCAGATTTTTCAAGCGTCGCCTCTCGGTCGCGGCGGCTGTGCTCGTGATGGTCTTCGGATGCCTGGGACTGGCTGATGCAACCGGCGTCACCGATTTCCACGGCACCGTGATTCGCCTCTTCTCTCCAGAGGGAACACTGGTTGTCGAAGTCGAGGACCCCCCGGTGTCAGCGTCAAGATCGAGGGGTCGGATATCGTCATCACGGGCGCGGGAGTCAAAGAAATCCGTCTGCAGCCAGGTCGCTACAACGTGGAAGCCACCAAGAACGGCAAGCTGTTGCAGCAGCAACTGATTACCGTCACGAAAAACGGCCGCGAGACCGTCCGCGTGAGCCGGGAGCCGGCGACGCCCGTAACGACACCCGCGCCGCGGACAGCCGACGCGCTGGCTTGGGAGCGCGCTGTCAACGCGCTCTCGGCCGGCGAGCAGGTGAAGGCTTTGAGCGTTCGCTTGAAAGAGCTCAATCCCGGGTTCGATGGCGCTCTTCGGCCCACCATCGAGAACCGCGTAGTCAGGGAACTGGAGCTCGACACGGATGCCATAACCGACATCACGCCATTGCGCGTGCTTTCAAGGTTGAGGTCTCTCAAGCTTTCCGGAACGGGAGCTCACAAGAGCTCGCTCACGGACTTGTCGCCCCTGTCCGGGCTGCCTTTGAACACGCTCATCGTTGTCAAGGGACAACTGTCCGACCTCACACCGCTGCGAGGGATGCCTGTCACGAGCTTGTCGGCATATGAAACGCTGGTCTTCGATCTGTCGCCGCTCGAGGGGATGAGGCTCTCGTTTCTCCACATTGGCGCCACGAAGGTTGCCGACATCTCCACGCTCGAGGGAATGCCGCTGGAAACCGTGGACATCGGCGGGACGAGGGTCGAGGACGTGGCGGCTCTCAAGGGCATGAGGGTCGAATCATTGGGCCTCGAGAACACGAGGGTGGCCGACCTCTCGCCCTTGAAGGGCATGCCACTGGCTGCGCTCAACATCGTTGCGACGCGGGTCTCGGATTTGTCGCCGCTTGCGGGCATGAAGCTAACCAATCTGAACGCCAGCTTCACGAACGTGTCCGACCTCTCGCCGCTTGATGGGATGCCGCTGACTCATCTCAACTGTTATGGCACGAAGGTGGGCGACGCGAGTCTTGCGCAGATCAGAAACTGCAAGGACCTGGCCGTTCTCGTCCTCAGTGACACATCCGTGAGCGACGCGGGTTTGGCCCAGCTCGCGAAATTCAAGACTCTCAATTCCCTGAATCTGGTAAGGAGCAAGGTGTCCGACCTGACGCCGATACAGGGCCTGACACTCGAAGACATCCGCGTGACCCCCGGGAAGATCACCGCGAGGGGCTTCGATGTGCTCCGCAAGATGAAGAGCCTCAAATCCATCGGCAGCGACTGGAACTCTGTTTGGCCGCCGGCGGAATTCTGGGCTCGTTACGACAAGGGCGAGTTCAAGAAGTAGAGCTCTAGCGCTAAATGGATTGGCCGAAAACCGAGGATAGGTTACACTCCAGCACAAGCGGAGCTTGACCCAGTATTCTTGTGCAACGGAGGCGCATCATGTCGACCGCCTGGAAGATCGGGACGAAACTGGCTGTTTGCTGTGTTGTGGGTGGCCTGTGTCTGGTCGGCTGGGCAGGTCGGGTTTCAATCGCTCAGAGCGGCGGTCAGGATGCGCCACCACGAGGTATTCCTGGCGGAGAGCCCAAGGCTTCCATTCCGCGGCCGAATCCCGAACCGCTCAAGGCCGAACCTGGCGCGCCATCGCTCGCTGATCCCCCCGACGCGTTGTCGGAAACGCGCCCGGCTGGTGTGCCGGAACACGAACCTGCGCTGGCCCCGACGAACCCCCCTGCCCCGGCACCGGTGGTCGTGGGCCCGGACCACTCGCCGCTTGAGGCGGAGGATCCGGAGAAGGTCGCCAGCGACTTTCTCGAGCACAACCACAAATTCGCCGAGGCACAGCTCAAGGCCCTGAAGGAAGAGGCTGAGAAGCTCAAGGCGCGGTTGGCGAAGGTCGAAGCCGGGATCAAGCGATGGGATCGCCTGCTCGAAGCGATCAAGCAAAGTGAGGGAACGTCTGAAGGTCGAAAAGTGTTCACGAAAGTAGCCACCGACGTGACTGGCAATGAAAAGTCGGTTCCACGCGACGAAGGGCCTACAGAATTGGCACCGCTTCCAGCTCAGCCGAAGGGGAGTGAGGCTCCACAGACGAAGCCTGCCGATGCGCCGGGAGACCTCGTTCCTCGGTAGCGCCGTGGGTTCTGCTTTAGGCTGACCTACTTCGATTCACGCCGCCTCGAGCGCCGACAGCAGCTTTCGCGTGGAGTCGTGCCGCGGCTCGTCAAAAACCTGTCCAGGCGGGCCGGACTCGATCACGCGGCCCGCGTCGAAGACGTGAACCGTGTGCGCAACGCGCCTCGCGAATTGCATGGCGTGCGTCACCACGATCATCGTCAGGCCGTCGCCGGCCAGGTCGGTGATCACGGCCAGCACCTCCGCGGTCATGCGCGGGTCTAGCGCGCTCGTCGGTTCGTCGAAGAGGATCGCCTGCGGCTGCATTGCCAGCGCGCGGGCGATCGCCACTCGCTGCTGCTGGCCTCCGGAAAGCTGGCGCGGCCAGGCGTCCAGACGGTCGGACAGGCCGACCCGGCCGAGCAGGGTGCGGGCGCGTTCCATTGCCTCGGCACGGCTCAGGCCCAGCACGTGGATCGGGGCTTCCATCACATTCTGAATCGCCGTGCGATGCGGGAAAAGGTTGAAGCTCTGAAAAACCATTCCGACCTTCAGGCAGACCTGCCGATGGACTTTCGGCCAATCGCGCGATCGGCCCGCAGGCTCGATGCACACGCCGTCGATCGTGACCGAGCCCGCTTCGAAATGACTCGAGCCCGTTCAAGCAGCGCAGGAATGTGCTCTTGCCGCTGCCGGAAGAGCCGATGATCGCGGCGACCTCGCCGCGCACCACCGTCAGGTTTACCCCGCAGAGGACCCTGGTCGCTCCGTGCGACTTGACCAGCTCGACGACGTCGATCATCAGAGGGTTCCTCCTTTCGTGCTTCCACCGGACAAGCGCCGCTCGGCCCAGCGCGAAAACCACGAAAGCGGCAGGCTCATGATCAGGTAGAGCACCGCGACCGCCAGCGCGAATTCGAGCACGCCGCCGGTGCTCTGGGCCAGCATCGAATACTGCTTGGTCAGCTCGGTCAGCGTGATCACCGAGCACACCGACGTATCCTTGAAGAGCGCGATGAAGTCATTCGTGACAGGCGGAATCACGATGCGGGTGGCCTGAGGAATGATTACCCGGCGGAGGGCGAGCGTACGCGACATTCCCAGTGCCAGGCCAGCCTCCATCTGGCCGGCGGGGATCGCTTGCAGGCCGGCCCGGTAGATCTCGGCTTCGTAGGCTGAATAATTGATCGCCAGCCCGGCAATCCCGGCGACCAGGGGCTCGAGAGTCAGACCGATCTCCGGCAACACGTAAAAAAGCACCCAGAGCTGAAGCATCAGCGGCGTGCCGCGGATCAGCTCGACATAGGCTGCCAGCAGCGATTGCAGCGGCTTTGGTCCGTAAAGCCTCGCCACGGCGATCAAGAGCCCCAGCGCCATCGCCAGCGGCATCGACGCGACCGAGAGGACAATCGTGATGATCGCCGCATCGAGGAGCCGCACCCGATACTGATAGACGAGCGACCAACCGAAGACGCCGGCTTCCTGGGTTACCAGCTCGAGCGGGCCGGTGAATGTCGAGAGCTCCTGCTGGGCTTCATTCCAGATGCCGTACTTTTCGTAGAGACGGCGCAGCTCGCCGGACTTGATGAGCCGTTCCAAACCGAGGTCGAGCGCATCGCGAAGGGATTGGTCTTCCTTGCGGACGTAAATCACGTAGAAGCCGCGCGACAAGGGCTCGCCGGCCAGTGCGAGACCGGGAAACTGGCGGCGATAGAAGAGAGCCGCCGGCAGGTCTTGCAGCGTGGCGTCGAACTGGCCATTCTGGACGGCCAGCATCGCGTCGGTCGCGCCGTCGAATCGAACGACGTCGACTTCTGAGCCCCCTTGCTCAGTGGCAAATTGATCGGCCGCCGAGCTCGTGAGCACGCCCACCTTCCAGCGGCCGCCTTTGGGCCTGGGATGCTTGAGATCGGCCCAGCCGCGGATCGCGCTGTCGCGCCGCGCCATCAATTGCAACTGATAGACATAATAGGGGCGCGTCGCCAGGTAGTCGCGGCCGTGTGCCTCCGACCACTCGTAGCCGTTCATGACGATGTCGATTCGCCGCGATAAGAGCAACTGCAGGAGCTTGTCCCACTGACCCTGCGAGTAGAGCGGGGTTACACCCAGCTCCTTCGCGAGCAGGGCCATCAGCTCGACTTCAAAGCCGGTCACGCCGCGCGTGGACTTGGGGTCGGGATAGGCGTAGGGACCACCCCCTTCCATGTCGCTGCCATATCGCAGCTCGCCGGATGCGCGCACTCGCTCGAGACCAAGCGGCCCAGGCGTGCCCTGACCAGGCGCGGGAGACGCGATCATCAAGGCGAGAAACAAGCCCGCCAGCGCGGCGGGAAAGAGAGTTGAAGCGGAATGAACGCCCCTGGGTGGATCGAGATGGAGGGGCTTCTCCTGGAAGGGGTCAAACTCAAATGCATCGGATGCCGATGCGCTCAATTCTATTTCCATCAAGCGGGCTCCATGGGTCAAGGCGCCTGAGAATGAACTGGGCGTACAGCGCTTATCATTCGATCAAGCGCCGAGAGAATCAAGACCGAGCCTGCCGTCTCGGCCGGGGATTTGCGGCGGTTGCTCATTCCGGAGGTTGATCGGGCTGATTGCGAGCAGGCCGCGACCGGAGCTTGCGCACACGCGAGACACGCCGGCGAATTCTGCCGCAGGTCGGAGACGCGGCGGAGGCGCGTCATGCGGCCGACCGAGAATCGGTGCCCGCGCCAGTGAACGCGATTACTCAAGATTGCGTCGAGCCAGACGGGGAAGAGCAGAATGTCCTTGGCGGGGCTATAGAGCAAGTGCTTCAGCTTGGGATACGACCCGCGAAGCCAGCGAGTTTGAACGGCGTCGCGGACGATTCCCAGGCCGATCAAGACTGTTAACCCGCCCCAGGCGATTCCAGAGTCGCCCGAAACGGCCCAGACCAGTCCGACGGTTGCCAGGTTGGCGATCGGCTCGGCGATGAACGCGGGAAAAGCGAGCCGCCGGCGCATCTTATACCAGCGACTGTGCCGGTTCAAGAACCACTTGAGGCCCCGGCGCGAGTTCACGTTTTCAATGACATGGTGGCTCAGGCGGATCGAATAGCCGGCCTGGCGCACGCGCATTCCGATGACCTGGTCTTCAGCCAGAACGTTGCGCACGGCCACGAAACCGCCGATCGCCTTCAGCACGTCGCGGCGCAAGAGCATGGATTTGCCCACCACGCACGTGGCGCGAAAGACCGAGGCGGCCGCCACTCCGGCCGCGATGAAGCCGTTGAGCTGGAGGTTCTCCATGACGGCGCCCGGGTGCACCTCGCCCGCACCCGCGAAGATGTTCGACACCAACCCGACACCGGGGTCCGCCAGATAGCACGCGGTCTCGCGCAGATACGACGGCCGGGCGAGGACGTTGGAATCGCTGATCAAGATCACGTCATGCTTGCGATGCGGTTCCATCGCTGCCAGGCTCTCGACTTTGGGGTTGAGCCCGAACGCCGCACAGCCGATCACCAGGTGCGAATCATGCAGAGGAAACTCGCTCATCAGCTTCCGGACGACGCCGATGGCGGGATCGTCATCATCGGCGACGCAGAAGAGAAGCTGGTAGCAAGGATAATCGAGCTGGAAAAAGCTGCGGAGGTTTCGCTCGATGTCTTCGTCGAGCCCCTTGATCGGCTTGAAGATGGTCACGGGCGGCGTGTGGCTGGGAAGATTCTTCCTGGAGCGGGTGACCCACATCACGCACGCCATTCCCCCGACGGTCGACACCACCGCCACAATCGCGACCAGACCGAGTAGCAGATTGGCGATTTCAGCGGTTGACATGCCGGGAGTCCTCGGGCGAGGCGGGGTCTGCAGCCGTGATCAATCGACGGAACACGTTCGCAACTCAAGAATCGGCTGTTTCCGAGCGAGCGATGGAACGGGAAACGCCGCTCACGCCAGAATCGATCAGCCCGGATCGGGCTTCATCCGAAGTTCCATCGGGCCTTGACAGCACGGGCAAATCTGGGGGTAACCGACGCTGATCGTGCAGATGTCACAGAAGTACTCGGGAGTTTGCAGCTTGCCATCGCTCTCGACCTGAATCGTCACGACCTGTAGATACGGCAAACCTGCGTATCGCCGCCCCACGATCTGGGCATTGCGGTCTCGCAATCGTGCATCCACGAATAAGGCGCGGCTGGTCTCGTCAGGGAGCAGCGGCGTGATGGTTCCGTCTTTCGCCAGGAGCACCGCCTGCTTGGCGGCCGGATCCGGGTCCGCGTTGAGGCCGAGCCCGCGCGCCTTGAGGGCCTCGGTCAAGGTGAGCACTTTTCCGTGCAACGTCACGGTTTCGGGCGCGGTGGCCTCTGGCGGCGCGACCGCCCAGAAGACCGATCCGATCCACAGGCACAATGCGCGAGCCTGCATGGGCCATTTTCTCCGGGACGTTGGGCGACAAGGCGTTGCGGTTCGAGTCCAACGCGCCTCCACGTCTGATTATAGCCCGGGGAGCGCAATCGACCAAGCGGTGTTTGGCATTGGCCAGAGTGGGATGACCCGTTCCCGGCGATCTCCGGTCATGCCCAGTCGACCGTTGTGAGGCCCTTCACGCGAGAAAAGTGTCCGACGTCATTCGAAACGACCGTTGCGGCGAGTGCCAAGGCATGGGCGGCGATCAGCAAATCCATGGAACCTATCGTGACGCCTCGAGATTCCAAGTCATTGCGCACTTGGCCGTAGTGACCGGGGCAAGCGATGGCGTCGTATTCGTAAATCTCGAAGGGAGCGAGCACATTCCGCACGGCTTCGATTTCTGCCTCGTACTGTCCACTTGCTCGCGCTCCGAATTCGAGCTCAGAAACCGTGATTGCGGACAGGCCCACCCAATCGCCCGCGGCCTGAGCTTGTTTGCAACGGTCGATCAATTTGCGGGCGCGCTCCTGATTTTTGTGCGGTCTCGTCGATTTCGCGCCGCGAACCATGAAGATCAGCATGTTCGTGTCGAGTAAGTAGATCATCGCTTCCAGGATCGTTTCTGCGGCTGGGGCTGTTCTCGACCGCCGGCCATGAAATCGTCGGACAGCTTTTCGACGCCTTCAAAGAAGATCTCCCAGGGATCGCGAGGAATGACCAGGAAGCCTTCCGGTGTCTTCTTGATGTACACTTCGGTTGCATCCACTCGGAATTCCTTGGGCAGCCGGATGGCCTGGCTGCGACCGTTCTTGAAGACTTTGGCTCGATGCATGCGAAGGCTCCAGGTCTGATGGTATATACCATATGGTAACCTACGAGCGCACAGTGCGTCAACGTAGAGCGGCGGAGATCGGAGCAACCCGGAACTCACCGCGCGAATCCCTCGCCGCCCTGTACGTTCCATCGCTTCTTGAGCTATGATTGGCGAATCAGAACTGCTTGATCGGGGCCCGATCTGTTTCCTGTGTAGGGAGGCTCGACAATGGCGCGAAAGCTGGTTTGGGCGGCCACGTTGGCGGGTGTGTGTGGCTTTGGCGCCACGGTGCCTGCGGCGCGCGCTCAGGATCAAGAATCCAAGGCCGCCGACAAGGCGGAGGCGCCGGAGAAGAAGCTCGTACCCGACCCGTCCGATCCGTACGCGCGGCTGCGCTTTCGTATGGTCGAGCGGCACCTGGCCGAGCGCGGAATCAAGAACAAACGCGTGCTCGATGCGTTCCGGACGGTGCCGCGGCATAAGTTTCTTCCCAAGGGAACTCAGCGCCAGGCGTACGATGACGAGTCGATTCCGATCGGTGAGGGGCAGACCATCACGCCCCCGTACGACGTCGCCTTCATGACCGAAGTGCTCGATCCCAAACCCACGGACATCGTCTACGAGGTGGGTACCGGGTCGGGTTATCAATCGGCGATCCTGTCGCGGCTGGTGAAGGAGGTGTACTCGGTCGAGATTCACAAGCCGCTGTCCGAGCGCACCACCAAGGTCCATAAAGAGGTCGGATACAAGAATATTCACGCCCGGGTGGGCGATGGCTATGAAGGATGGCCCGAGGCGGCGCCGTTTGATTCGATCATCGTGACGTGTGCCGCCCAGGCGATTCCGCAGCCGCTCGTCGACCAGCTCAAGGAAGGCGGGCGGATGGTGATTCCCCTGGGAGACCGTTACACGCAGAGCGTCTGGCTCGTGACCAAGAAGGACGGCAAGCTGACGAAGAAGGAGCTCAAGCCGACGTTATTTGTGCCCATGACCGGCAAGGCCCTCGAGGAGGCCGCCGCCAAGCGGGCCGCTGAAAAGAAACCGTGAACGAAAGCCCCACTTTTGAGATTTCGAGTTTCGCTGCTCTCGCGGGCACGTAGCCCGATAGCCGTTCAATCGGCGAGGAGTCGTCGTGAGGGGGTTCGATCGTTGCTCAGCGATGGTTTTGCTGGCGCTCTTCGTCGTGGCCGGAATGACGGAGATCGGCGTCGGCCGGAGTCGTGCGCAGGAAGGTCAGGCAGAGTTGATCGAGCGCAAGCCTCCCCCTGCCCTTGACGACCTGGAGACCGACGCGAATCACGATGGACTTCCCGACGGATGGTATAATGCGCAGGGAGTAAAGCTTTTGCCCGAAGGCGGAGCCGTTGGGCCGCACTTCGTTCGGTTCGAATCGAGCCGTCCCGGCAGGCTGACAACGCTCAGCCGGGCCTTCGGGATCGACGGCAAGACGACCGGAGCGATCGAGCTGGGGCTCTGGGTGCGGCAGAGCAACATCCAGCTTGGTGAGCGTGAGGGGTCCGAACCGGCCCTGGTCATCGATTTCCTGGCGGAAGATTCGCATGGAGCCGCCGGAAAGGCAGTCGGTCGCGGGTCACTGGGACCCTGGACCCATTCGGTCAAGGGGACCTGGACCCGGGTCGTCAAGCGGATACCGATTCCTCCCGGAACCAAAGACGCGATCATGTCGATCGGGCTCATGGGTTGCACGGGCATCCTGGACGTCGACGGGCTAACGGTCAAGCTGATCGAAGCCGGACCGACCAACAGCACGAACCTGATCGTCAACGGTGGTTTCGAGCTTGGCGACCCGGCTCCCTATTGCTGGGCGACGGAGAGGGACGCGAAGCGTGTCTTCCCCGGCTTCAATTCATCGGCCGCGGCCGAGCTCCGGGAGCGGAATTCTCGCCTGCTCGCGGGAATAGCGACCTCGGTCGGGGGGCTCGAGGGGCTCGAAGTTTCGCTCGCCGTGCGGGCGATGGGGCTGCGCGGGGCCGGCGGCGCCGGTGCCACCGTTTTTTTCCTCGACGAGACCGGCCGGCCGCTGCCGGGTCAACGTGGCGAGTTCTTGCTGTCGTGGGCGGATAGTTTTGACTGGCGGGTGGAGCGGGCCATGGTGCCGGTGCCACCCGGCGCAGCACCGCGCGGTCTTTCAAATCGAGAAGGGCGACTCGATTGGTGCCATCCGGTTCGACGATGTGCGCATCACGGCCTCGCCCAACCCGGCGGCCGGCGAATGGACGCCGTTTGATGTCTCCGATGACACCGACGACTGGCTCGAGATGCCGCCGTCGGGCTCGATCAAGGCCTCGAGCGCACTCGATGTTTCCTTTCTCTTGCGGGCACCGGCCGGCGAACGGGGGGCGGTGACCGTCAAGAACGGCCATCTGACGTTTGGCGGCAAGGAGCGTGCTCGATTCTTCGGAGTTTGCCTGTTGCCGCCGGCGGCGTTCCAGCCTGGCGAGGCGGCCGAGGCACTTGCCGACCGGCTGGCGCGATCGGGGGTGAACCTGGTGCGGCTGGGCGATCTGGATGCGGCGTATGGGCCCAACCGCAGCTTGTTCTACGACGCGCGAGACGACACCAAGGAGTTTGACCCGAAAGCAGTGGAGCGAATGGACCACCTGATCGCCGAGCTCAAGAAGCGGGGAATCTACGTGGCGGTCGAGCTGCAGAGCAAGCGGCGGTTTCGCGTCGATGATGGAGTCGCACTTTTCGGTCTGCTGCCTTCCGGGGGCGGGCCGGCGGCGATTTTCGACACCAGAATGGGGCAGCTCGCGCTCGAATCGGCGACCGCGCTCCTGGGCCACAAGAACGTGGAGACCGAGCTGGCGCTCAAGGAAGACCCCGCGCTGGCCTGGGTGACCTTCGCCGGTGAAACATCCTTGTTCGACCTTCTCGACAATCCCCGTGCCTTGCCGGAGCCCTATGCCAAGAAGCTGGCCGAGCTGGAGAGGCGGACGCAGCCGGCCGCCGGCCATCGATTCTGGGAGTCGCTGGAATCGGGGCATTTCAAGAAGATGGCGGACACGCTCCGGCAGGACGAGCTGAAAGCCCCGGTTGCGAGTGTCTCGCACTGGCGGCGCGAAGGCGAGTTCTGCGCGGCGCTCGCGGGGCCGGGGCTGGACTTGATTGACGATCGCGTGTACTGGCCGCCCTTGCCCTGGGCATCGCCGGAAGTCCGCTCGATGATCTGGGCAACGCCCGCAAGGGGGCTGGAAGCCATCGCGGCCGCCAAGCGCCCTGCCAATCGGCCCTATGTGCTTGGCCAGTGGTGCAACCAGACGAGTCCGGCCTGGTCCTTCCCTGATGAGGCCGCCGATTATCTGCTGGGTGTGTACATGGCGATGAATTCCGACTGGGATGGCGTGGTTCGGCGCGGGGTTTTTCTATACCCGCAAGTCTGGGGCGCGGGGCCGCCGGGAACCGTCGGCGGTGAAGATCTCTTCCAGGTTACCGAGGCGCTCAACGGCAGCCCGCACATCTACGCCCTCTTGCCGCACGCGGCCTCGCTCTTTCTCCGCGGCCGCGGCGGGGAGGCGGGCGAAGCCAGAGGCCGTGCCGGCGAAGCCGCGGGCAAGGCGAAGGGGCGCCGCCGAACTGGAGGCGACTGGGATCCCGCCCGCGGCCGGCTTTACTTCGAGACGCCTTTCACTCAGGGAGCAGCCGGCTGGATCCGTGGAGAGACCGCTTTCTTCCCGCAACTCGAGCTTTCGACCGAGAACCCGTTTGCCGTGCTGGTGGCCACGTCGATCAGCGACGAGCCGATCGCGTCGACCAAGCGCCTGCTCGTCTCGGCGGTCGCCCAGGTGCAGCCGACCGATTTTCGCTGGGTGAACGGCTGGAAGCGCGAGGTTGCCAATCCCGGACGTCCGCCGTTCTTGCAGGAGCCGGTCGTCGCCACCGTCACCTGGAAGCGGAAAGGGCAAGTACGGTGTTTCGTGCTGAACAACGAAGGCGATCGGGTCGCTCCGGTGACCCTCGAGGGCTTGCCCGGGGGCGAGGGCGTGATCCTCAAGATTGACGGCAAGACCGCCGCCTTCCACTGGGAATTCACGGTCGAATGACGAGATGAGAATCATCGTAACCGGCGGCGCCGGTTTCATTGGCTCGCAGCTTGTGGACCGGCTTCTGGCCGAAGGGGCGGACGTCACCGCCGTTGACAATTTCGACCCGTTCTACGACCGTGCGATCAAGGAATCGAATCTGGTTGAAGCTCGGAAGAGCGGCAAGTTCCGCCTGGAAGAGCACGACGTGAGGGATGCGTCCCTGGCCGCTGCGCTTGTTCAGCAGTTTCGCCCGGAAGTGATCGTGCATCTGGCGGCGCGGGCGGGCGTTCGGCCGAGCATCGAACAGCCAGGGCTCTATGCGGACGTGAACGTGCTGGGGACGGTGGCCTACCTGGAGGCGGCATGCCGGCTCGAGCCGCGCCCGCGGTTCGTGTACGCGTCGAGCTCGAGCGTCTACGGCGACCGGGCATCGGGGCCGTTTCGAGAGTCGGACCCGGTCGATCTGCCCGTGAGCCCCTACGCCGCGACCAAGCGAGCCTGCGAGCTGCTGGCGCACACCTTCCATCACCTGCACGGACTGCCGGTCACGGGTCTGAGGTTCTTCACCGCTTATGGCCCGCGCAATCGCCCCGATCTTGCCATCGCCAGATTCACCCGATTGATCGACCAGGGCCTGCCTGTGCCCATGTTCGGCGACGGCACCAGCCGGCGAGATTACACCTACGTCGGCGACATCGTCGACGGGGTGGTGCGCGCGATTGCGCACTGCTCGAGGCATCACCTGTATAACCTGGGGCACTCGCAGCCAGTCGCGCTGCGCGAGCTGATCGATTCGATCGGGCGGGCGCTGGGGAAAACTCCGCGCATCGAAGTCCTACCCGAACAGCCGGGCGATGTGCGGCAGACCTTCGCGGCGATCGAGCGGGCGTCCGGAGAGCTAGGCTATGCTCCGCGGACAACATTTGAAGATGGGCTGAGCCGGTACATCGCCTGGTACCGGGCGCAGAACTCGACGGGATTGACGGGAGCGTGAGCTAGCCGGGGAAGGCTTGGCGGAGGGTTTTTCGCCCGCGCCGGGCGCTGGCAATGGTTGCGGTGCGCCCGGCACGGGTCGATCTGGCGTCCTCGGGCAACAGGATCGCTTACCTGCGCAGCGAGGCGAACGAGCGAATCAGACCATCTCCTTGAGCGATTTGAGCGGCAGCGCCTTGACGACGTTGCGTGCGGGTTTGGCCTTGTACTGCATCGGTTCTTTCGTGAAGGGGTTGATGCCCTGCTTCGCCTTGGTTGCGGGCTTGCGGATGACCTTGAGCTTGAGCAGGCCCGGAACCTGGAAAATGCCGGGACCCTTCTTGCCTAGCTCGTTGCCGATCATCTCGGTAAGCGCTTCGAAGACGGTGGAGACCTGCTTTTTGGTCAAGCCCGTCTTGCCGGCGATCTTGGTGTAAACCTCGCCCTTGGTTGCAGCCTTCACGGTGGCGGCTTTCTTGGCCATGGATCCTGAACCCTCCTGTGAATAGTCAGTCAGTCGTCTCGTACGATTTCAATTAGCCTGGCACTCGTTCGCCCTCACAACGAGAGCGATTTCCTCCAGCTTCTGCTGTTCGTACCCGACGATTATGTCGAAAACAAGCTGCAAAACCAGGAAAATGCCCGATCTTGCCTCATTTTTCCGGGTTTTTTTCGGGTAAGCGCCCGAATTTAGCCCATTTTCACGGGCGAGACGGCTCTTGAGCAGGTGGCCAGTTCTAGACAGCTACCCTTTGAAGGCGGGGCTCAAAGCCCATCAAATACCGGCCGGTCGCCGAAATCATGGCGACGCTGAAGCCGGCCCCGGCATACGCCTCGGCACTTCGAGTGGCCTGGGAGAAGTCGTTAAAAGAGCGATGGGTGTGAAACGTTCCGTCGCTTACTCGCAACAAGATCGTTGGGCTATCGGAATGGTTGCGCGGCATCATCGGCGATTTCTCCCGCGCCGAAGCAATTCTACGGGTCGCCAAGTCTACCCCTGGGTGCTTTCCGCTCTGCGCCATATTTGGAGAGCCGGATGTCATCGGCTCGCCCCCTGAATTGTGATGAGACTACCCTCTAACTACGTCCTCAGTATTAATACGTTTCAAATTAAGGGTTGTGCCTCAGGTGCATGCTATCGTTGCCGAAAAGCCACTCAACGCCAATTGAGATCTGCCCGGTGAGCGTACCCGGCACGACCGAAATCACCATCTGCCCGACAGCGTCATGCCCTAACTCATTTTATTTTAATAAGTTATGATTCAATCCGACGGGCTGACTCAATCTCCGGCGGCCCGAGCGGTCATGCTGCGCCTGTCGGCGATGCCGAAGACTTTTGCCCCTGCGCGATCGACAACGATCGTGTTGGCGATTCCCTGGTGATTCACGACCTTGAGACGGTGTCCCTTCTCCTGGAGGGATTGGCGTACCGCGTCCGGCCACGATCGGCCTTCGAGCACAACTTCGTCGGGAAACCACTGGTGGTGGGTGCGCGGAGCGTCGACGGCGGACCGGGGCTCCAGGCCGAACTCAAGGTAATTCAGCACGACCCACAGCGTGGTGTTGGGGATGGTCCGGCCTCCCGGCGATCCCGTGACTATCTGGACTGCGCCGCCCTTCAGGACCAGCGTGGGCGTTTGGGAGCTGAGCATTCGCTTGCGGGGTGCGATCAGATTCGGCGGCGTGCCGATTCGTCCGGAGGCATCCGTCCGCCCTGGTATGACATTGAAGTCACCCATCTCGTTGTTGAGCAGGAAGCCGGCGCCGGAGACCACGCATTTGGCGCCATAATAGTCTTCGAGCGTATAAGTGAGCGCGACGGCGCTGCCGGCCTGATCGATGACGGAGAGGTGGGTCGTGTGATCGCCTTCGACGGTCAAGATGGGGAACGGCGCAAGTTCGCGACTTGGCGTGGCGCGCTCGCCGATCGATGATGCGAGCTGGTCCGCGTAGGGTTTCGAGGTCAGCTCGCCGGCCGAGGTCTTGACGAAATCGGGGTCGCCGAGCTTGTCGGCCCTTGTGAAATAAGCCCGGCGCATGGCTTCGGTCACGCGATGCAGGGTTGCGGCCGATTCGCGGCCGTCTTTGCGCAGATCGAATCGCTCGAGGATATTGAGCATCTGGCACAGCACGATTCCGCCCGAGGAAGGCGGGCCGATGCTATAGATCTCAGAGCCGCGGAACGTTGTGTGGACCGGCGGGCGGATCTTGGCCTGGTAGGCTTTCAGGTCGTCGAGGGTAACGAATCCTTTCTTTTCGTTCATGAATCCGGCGATCAGCTCCGCGGTCTGGCCGGTGTAGAACTCGTCGGCCCCTCGCTCGGCGATCCGGTCGAGGCAAGCGGCGAGATCGGGCTGGATGAGCCGGTCGCCGGCCTTCCAGGGGGTGCGGTCGGGCTTGCCGAAGGCGGCGATTGATTCCGGGAAATCGCCGAGCTGGCCGAAGTCGTTGCGCGGGGCGGGTTGGCCTGGCTCCAGGATTCGCGGCGCGAGCTGGCGATTGAGCGAGCGGGCGAGCTCGGCGGAGATGGGGAAACCGTCGCGGGCAAGCTGTGCGGCCGGCCGGACGAGCTCGGCCCAGGGTGTTTTTCCGAATTGGGCGTGCGCCAGACCGAGGCCGCGGACGGTGCCCGGCACGCCGGCCGACCAGGCGCCGCAGCGGTAGCGTGGCAGTGGTTTTCCGTCGGCGCCCAGGTACATCGTCGCGGATGAGGAGAGGGGTGCCATCTCGCGGAAGTCGACTGTAACCACCTCGCGGCGGTCGCTCAGGTAGGCGACGATGAAGCCGCCGCCGCCCAGGTTGCCCGCTTCGGGCAGCGTGACGGCCAGGGCAAACGCCGTGGCGATCGCGGCGTCGACGGCGTTGCCGCCGCGGGCGAGGATCTGGCGGCCGGCATCTGCGGCGTGGCCTTCGCCGGCGACGACGGCGTACTTGGAGAATGTTTCGGAGTCGGCGAGGGCCGGCTGCGCGAAACCTGTGATCGCGAGTGCCGCGCCCAAGATGACGATTTCGGGGGCAAGGGTCGTTCTGGTCCTCATGGATGCTGCTCCGTAGGGTCCGCCATTGAGGACCGTTCTGTTGCAAACCGTGGGACGGCCCGCAATAGCAGACCCCACGGGGGACGCCTGGTCGAAGTCCATGCGAGGCCCGCCAGAGCGGACCGCAGGGCAACAAGCATCTTAAAGACTCGGCCCGGCTGGTTCCAGGAGCGGCAAGCTTGCCCTGAAATTGAATCAGCCGTGAGATTTTTCGCTTCTGTCATTCCGAGATTGACCATTTCCGTGCGAAACCTTAAAGTCCCGGCCCGAATGCATCGGCACGGATGGGTGTACCGGCTCTTACCGAAGGAATTGGGGAGATGCCACGTGATGATCGCTAAGGTTTGCGGTCGCGGGTACCTGCTGTTTGCGTTTGCCCTGGCGGCTGCGCTCGTCGGCACGGGGCATCCGGCAATCGCGCAGGACGATGCCGAGCAAAAATTCAACGTGCCGCCGCCGGCGCCGCGGACAACGACGTCTGCGCCCGCCGCCCAGGGGCAAAAGAAAACTGTGCGCCTCGATGAGATCAATGCGCCGCAGCTCCAGTTGACGCGGGTTCCCGTGAACCTCGACGACCCGATTCTTAAAGTCAACGGCCAGGTGATCACACGCCGGCAGCTTGCGGATGAGTGCATCGCCCGCAAAGGCAAGGAAATCGCCGAGATCATGATTCACCGCACGCTGGTCGAACAGGCGCTGCGGGCCAAGAAGCTCGAAGTCACCGCGGCCGAAATCGATCAAGAGATCGAGTCGGTGGCCAAGCGGTTCGGAATCGGCCGTGAAGCGTGGCTGCGCACTCTGGACAAAGAGCGCGAACATCAGCCCGATGCAGTACGCCAGGGACATCATTTATCCTGCTCTTGCACTGCGGAAATTGTGCTCAGGGCGGCGTGCAGGTGACGACGAACGACATGCAGCAGGCGTTCGAGGCCCAGTATGCCGAGAAGATTCGCTGCCGGATGATCCTGGTCGATACCCAGCAAAAGGCCATGAAGATCTGGGAGCGACTGCGCGACAATCCCGGCGGCTTCGAGAAGATCGCGATGGACGAATCGATGGACACCGGCAGTCGCTCCCTGGGCGGGCTGCTGGCCGAGCCGATCACGCGGCACGCCTATCCGCAGACGATCTCCGACGCGGCGTTCGAGCAACTTGTCGACGGCGACAAAGCCGACAAGGACGTGAGCCACAAGCCGAAGGATGGCAGCGTCACGGGGCCGATCCAGGTCAGCGAGATGGTGTGGATCGTCCTGCGCCGCGAAACGCTGATTCCCGCCGATACACGGTTCACCTTGAAGGATGAGGAAGTTCGCAAGCGAACGTACGAGATGATCTATGAAGTGAAGCTCAAGGAACAGATGGGTCTGGTGATGCAAGAGCTGATCAAGGCATCGGCCATCGAGAACCAGTTGACTGGTACCGTGAAGCTGGCGAACGAAGAGAAGCACACGGAATACAGCGTTCAGGACGACGTCAAGCTGATGTCGAACCCGCCGCATGCCAAGGCCGCTCCCAGCGCGAGTGGTGCGATGAGTCCGGCGGCGCGAAAGAAGATGGCGACGCAGCCTCCGCCTGGGCTGTCGCCGGAAGTGACTCGCGAGTTCGAGAGGATCAATCGGTCAAAACGGACGCCGGCCGCGGCGGACGACAGCACGGGCGCAGCCAACAGCACGAGCGGGACACCGGCATCTCCAAACTGAAATCGATCGCGACTTAGTCGAACGACGCGGGCCTTCTGAGCCCGCGCCACGCAGCAAGAACGAAAGCGACCAAGGCCGGGGGCCGGCCGAGATCGCGGTGGGACGCAGGCGTCCGACCGCCTCCGGGCCGGCCCCCTTCTCTATCTATCTAGACTTTGCCAGGCACTTCCCCGATAGTGGTAATCTCGTGTCGGAAGGCAGGGCCAGCCTCGAAAGAGGGTGGCCGACCCCATTGTTGGCCCACCCGGCGCGAAAAAGGTTCTGCCTTCATGCGAGGGAGCTCTTCTTTCATGCCCGGCGGTCCAACCAAGCTCGACCTGCACGACTACATTCGAGACATCCCGGATTTTCCGAAGCCGGGGATCATGTTCAAGGACATCACGCCGCTCTTGAGCAACCCCGCCGCATTTGCCGAGTCGATCAACCAGATCGCCGGCCACTTCGCCAGTCATGGGATCAGTGTGATCGCGGCGGCCGAAGCTCGCGGCTTCATTTTCGGTGCACCGCTGGCGCTCGAGCTCAAAGCGGGATTCGTGCCGATTCGCAAGCCGGGAAAGCTGCCGTACGCGACGATCGCCCAGGAATATCAGCTTGAATACGGCCGCGATAAGCTCGAGGTCCACAGCGATGCGCTGCGGCCCGGCCAGCGCGTGCTCTTGATCGACGACGTCCTGGCCACGGGCGGAACGATGAAGGCCTGCCAGGATCTGGTGACGTCGACGGGGGCACTTGTTGTGGGCTGCACGTTCCTCATCGAGCTTTCGTTTCTGGGCGGGCGCGCCAAGCTCGCGCCCGGCGATATCTTCAGCTTGATCACCTACTGATACTGGTCCACTTTCGAACCAAGAAGCCGAGCTCGCCGTGAACGACGCCTGGATCGCCGGCCGGATGAAGCAGATCGACGTGTCGGGCATCCGCAAGGCGTTCGACATGGCCAAGAGCATGCGCGACCCGATCAACCTGTCGATCGGTCTGCCGGATTTTGACGTCGCCGAGCCGGTCAAGACCGCTGCGATCGCGGCGATCGAAGCCGGCCGCAATGCCTATACGGTCACCCAGGGCATCCCCGAGCTGCGCGGAAAGATCCAGGCGGCCGTCCAGGATGAGTTGCACCATGCCGACCGCGAGGTCCTGGTGACCGCGGGCACCTCGGGCGCCCTGCTGCTGGCGATCTGCTGCGTCGTCGATCCGGGTGATGAGCTGATCACGTTTGACCCTTGCTTCATGATGTATCGCCATCTGGCCACGCTTGCCGGAGGCCGGACTGTCCTGGTGGAAACGTATCCGGACTTCCGCATCGACGCCGCCCGGGTCGAGCGGGCGATCACCTCGCGCACCAAGTGCGTCGTTGTCAACAGCCCGGCCAGCCCCACGGGGGCTGTCGCCAGCGTGGAGGAGATGCGCAGCCTTGGCGGAGGTCTGCCGGCGCCGGGACGTGCTTTTGATCAGCGACGAGGTCTACAAGGCGTATTGCTACGATCGTCCGTTCGCGACGCCGGCGACCTGGAACGAACATGTGCTGGTCGTCAACGGGTTCAGCAAGTCGCACGGCATGACCGGCTGGCGGCTGGGTTATGCCCATGGCCCGGGCCGTTTGATTCAGGAAATGGCCAAGCTTCAGCAATTCAGCTTCGTGTGCGCGCCGAGCATGGCGCAGCATGGGGGCGTTGTGGCCGTCGATGAGGATTTGAGCTCGCAGTTCACGGCGTATCGGCGCAAGCGCGACATGGTGGTCGAGGCACTCGAAGACGATTTCGAGCTGGCACGTCCCGAAGGTGCGTTCTATGCATTTCCGCGGGCGCCCTGGGGCAGCGGGAGCGAGTTTGTGGCCGAGGCGATCAAGAACAACGTGCTGATCATTCCCGGCAATGTGTTTTCGATGCGAGACACTCACTTCCGCATTTCGTACGCCGTGGACGACGGGACGCTGGCTCGGGGGCTCGAGGTGCTGCGGAAGGTGGCGCGCTGGGCCGCGGTCCTGAAAGATGCCGGTTTCCGTCAATTCGTGACACGATACGTCCCAATCGGTAAGATGGGTTACGTCGTCACCGGAGTCTCTGGTCATGTCAATTGCCGAACGCGCTATCCAACCGCTTCGCGCGGGACAACGACTGACGGTCGAGGAGTTCCTTCGCCGATGGGAGACGATGCCGGAGCTCAAGTTTGCGGAGCTGATCGACGGGGTGGTCTACATGCCTTCGCCGCAAACCAGCGACCACGGGCGCGCCGAATTCAGGGTCGACGGCTGGCTTTTTACGTACGTCGCCAATACGCCGGGCTGTGATGGGGGCACTCAGTCGACGTGGCTGATGCTCCAGAGCGCGCCGCAGCCTGATTCCTATCTTTGGATCCGTCCTGAATGTGGCGGTCAGTCGGCGACTCAGGGGAAATATCACATCGGTGCGCCCGAATTGGCTGCGGAGATCTGCTTTACCAGCGCTGCCTATGATCTTGGTGTAAAAAAGGCGCTCTATCAGCGGGCCGGGGTGCGTGAATACGTCGTGATTCTGATGGAGGAGGAGGAAATCCGCTGGCATCGCCTGGTCAAGGGCGTTTACCAATTGTGCCGGCCCACGTCGAAGGGTGTTTTTCGCTCCCGAATGTTTCCGGGCCTGTGGCTCGATGGGCCGGCACTCTGGAAGTACGATGTGCCCCGCCTCTTGCAGACTCTCGGGCGCGGCCTCCGATCAGCGGAGCACGCGGCGTTCGTGAAGAAGTTGGCCGCCCGCAAGAACTGATGATAACTGGCTGGCTTCATTAACGTCGATGATGATTCACAAGCCTCAGCAGCGGCCGGCCTCGCTTATGCTCCAGATTCGGGCTAATCGGTTCCTGACACCTTTTACGGGCTATTATGCTCCAGATTCGGGCTAATCGGTTCCTGACACCTTTTACGGGCTATTATGCTCCAGATTCGGGCTAATCGGTTCCTGACACCTTTTACGGGCTCAACCGTTCGAGCCAGTCGGGGGGCTCCGTGAGCATCGCGGTGGCGGCGCCTGAGGTGAGCGGCGGCGAGAAGAAATAGCCCTGGCCAAACTGGCAGCCGAGGTCTCGGAGCTGCACCCATTGGTGGGCCTTCTCCACGCCTTCAGCGACCACATCGAGCCCGAGGATGTTGGCGAGTGAGACGATGGTGCGCACAATTTCCGTATTCTCGCCATTGGGCCCGATCCTGGCGACGAAAGACCGGTCGAGCTTGAGCGTGTCCAGGGGGAGCTGATGCAGGTAACTGAGCGAGGAGTATCCCTTGCCGAAGTCGTCGAGGGCGAGCTTGACCCCGAGTGCTTTCAACTTGGCGAGCACCGACCCTGCCGTCTCCACGTGCTCCATGATTGCGCTCTCGGTGATCTCCATCTTCAGGCAACGGGCGTCGAGCCCTGTCGCCAGGAGGATCCGCTCGACCTGGGAAACGAGATCGGACTGCGAGAACTGGCGGCACGACATGTTGACGCTCATCGAGAGGGGGGCGGGCGTCCGGAACTGTTCCTGCCATTTCTGGAGCTGCTGGGCCGCAGTGAGGATCACCCACATGCCGATGGGCAGGATTAACTTGGTCTCCTCGGCCAGCGGGACGAAATCGTCCGGGCAGATCAGACCGCGGTCGGGGTGGTACCACCGCAAGAGGGCCTCAAAGCCCCTGATCTTTCCGGTCCGGAGGGCCACGATCGGCTGGTAATAGAGATGCAATTCTCCTCGTGCGGTTGCTTGCCGCAGGTCGGTGTTGAGCTGCAACCGGGTCACCGCCTCGGCGTGCATCGCCTCGTCGAACACGACGTACGCCGACTTGCCCCGGTCTTTGGCTCGGTACATTGCGATATCCGCGTTCCGCACCATCTCTTCAGCACCGTCGAATTTCGACGTGCTCAGGGCGATGCCGATGCTGGCGGTCACGACGAGCTCATGCCCGTCGAGCGAGAACGGAGTTTGCAGGCGTTCGAGCACCCTGTCGGCAAGGCTGAACACGTCGTGCGTGTCGGTGACGTCGTGCATAAGGATGATGAACTCGTCTCCCCCGAGCCGGGCGACGGTGTCGTCGTCGCGAAGACAGCTCTCCAACCTCCTGCTGATCGCGATCAGGAGCTGATCGCCCATCAGGTGTCCCAGGCTGTCGTTGACGAACTTGAACCCGTCGAGGTCGAGGAAGAGGACGCCGAATCGACGATCAGGGTGACGCTTGGCCCGCGTGATCGCCTGGCCCAGGCGGTCCAGGAGCAGCGCGCGGTTGGGTAGACCGGTGAGCGAGTCATGGAAGGCATTGTGCTGGAGGCGGTCCTCGACCACTTTTCGCTGGGTGATGTCCGACTGGGAGCCTGCGATGCGGACGGCCCGTCCCTGGTCGTCGCGCACGGCCAGGCCGCGGGTGAGGAACCAGCGATAGGTTCCGTCGTCGTGGAGGATGCGACACTCGGTCTCGAGGTGAGATGATCGTCCCGCGAGATGTGCCTCGACCTCGGCCTTGACCCGGTCCACGTCCAGTTTGTGCACTCGGCCGAACCACTCTTCCGGGCTGTCGCCGATCTGCCCATCGGCACAGCCCAGCATCGACTTCCAGCGTGGGGCGAAGTAGATTCGGTTGGTGGTCAGGTCCCAGTCCCAGAGCCCGTCGTTCGCCCCGCGCACGGCCAGGGCGTACCGTTCTTCACTGCTGCGAAGTGCCTGAAGCGTGTGTTGGCGTTCCGCAGCGAAGCCCCTGGCATAGCGGATCGACCGTTCCAGGAGGCAGATTCCGAATTGCCCCTTGATCAGGTAATCGGCCGCCCCGGCTTCCATCGCCTCGACGTCCGTGTTCCAGTCGTCATTGCCCGTGAGCAGGATGACCGGTGTGGTGCAACCCATGGACATCGTCTCGCGGAGCAACTCGAGTCCGGTGCGCGCTCCGAGGTGGTAGTCGAGCAGGCACAACTCATGACGGCCGCTCAAGAGCGCCTCTTTGGCCGGCTCGTAGGATGAGACCCATTCCACGTCGACCCGGTCGCGATAGCACTCGTTGAGCACCGCGTGCGTCAGGACGTAGTCGTCCTCGTCGTCATCGACCAGCAGGATACGCAGGGCGAGGCGGCTCATGGTCGCGATCCCCGCAATCCGTCTGTGTCCGGAAGTTCGACGATCTCGATCCAGTACGCGCCCACGGTCTTCATGACGGCCACCAATCCGTCGAAGGTGACCGGCTTGGTGACGAACGAGTTGACGCCCAGATCATAGGTCCGGTAGATGTCTTCTTCGGCCTTCGACGTGGTCATCACCACGACCGGGATTCGCCGCAGCATGGGGTCGGCCTTGATCTCTCGAAGCGCCTCGCGTCCGTCCATCTTGGGCATGTTGAGGTCGAGAATGATGAAGCCCGGTTTGCGCCTGGTCGAGCCGGCGTAGCGGCCCTGGCCGCGCAGATAAGCCATCAACTCGATTCCGTCTTCGACGAAGTCGACGGGGTTGGCCAGCCGGCATGCGTCCAGGGCCTCCTTGGCCAGCATGCGATCGTCGGCGTCGTCATCGGCGATCAGGATCGAGATCAATTCACGGTTCGCACGCATTGTCCAGATTCTCCTTTGGTTGGTGGATTGGCAGCGAGACCAGGAAAGTCGACCCATCGCCGGGTGTACTCCGCGCGGTGATTGTGCCGCCGTGGCGTTCGACGATCTTGCGGCAGACGGCAAGACCGACACCGGTTCCCTCGTATTCGTTGCGGCCGTGGAGCCGCTGGAAGATGGTGAAGATGCGCTCGGAGTAGACCTCTTCGAAGCCGATCCCGTTATCTTCGACCAGGATCTGGCAGAACGGCCGCGTGGGTGCGGCGGCCGCGGAGGAAGGGTCGTGGGGCAGATGCTTGCTCCACACCTTGACCACCGGAGGGACCTCGGGCCGCGAATACTTGAGCGAGTTGCCGATCAGGTTCTGCATGAGCTGGCGGACTTGCAGCGGGTCGGCATCGACGGTTGGCAGTTCGCCCACCAGGACGCTGCCGTTCACTTGCTCGATCCGCGCTTCCAGATCGGAAACGACTTCCCGGGTGATCGAGACGAGATCGGTGGGAACGAACGGCTGTGCCTTGGTTGCGACCCGGCAATAGGTCAGCAAGTCGTTGATCAGGGTCTGCATGCGGGCCGCCGCGCTCTGGACCCGGTCGAGATAGTCGCGCCCCTGGTCGTCAATCGTTGCGGCGCATCTTGACCTCAACCGGTCGCTGAAGGCCTGGACCTTCCGCAACGGCTCCTGAAGGTCGTGCGACGCCACCGAAGCGAAGTCCTGGAGCTCGCTGTTGCTGCGCTCGAGCTTCGAGCGCGTAGTCCTTGAGCTCGGCATGAGAGACTCGAAGGTCATCCATGAATCGCTGAATCCTCTCGACGGCCGGGTTGACCACGAAGAGACCCTCGATCGCAAGCACAAGCAACATCACAAAGAACAGCAGTTGCTCAAATAAATTGAGGCGTTTGAGATGATCGGCAGCCTGTGCCGAGTAACTGCGCACGGCTTCAGACAAAGCATGGCTTGCCGCCTTTTCGTGATCGAGGATGCTACGAACGAGCGGAGTGGCTTCCGCGCGTCGAGGCGGAGCCGTGGGTTTCTGGTCGTATAACGACAAAAGCGTCTCGGCCGACAGAATCGCCGCGAGACGGTGACTTTCCGCCTGCATTAACAGCTTGTCGCCCGGCAACTGTGCCCCTTTACGTGGCCGGCCGGGTTCGGGGCCGCCTCGTGAAGAGGCGGTCAGATTCGCACCCTGCCGGCCTTCGTTGATCGCGTGCCGAAGTGATGCTTGGAGGTCGCTGCGCTCGTTGGGGTTGTCTGCGGCGAGCAGTGCCAGGGCGGCCAGACTTAATGGGCTGCCGAGGGCCCGGTCGCCGGCGACGCCGCCAACTTTCATCGTCGCGTTGCTTTGCCAGGAGACTTCTCTCAGAGTGACCGCCTGGTTAACGGCTGAGATGACGACGATGATGCTGAACGACGCAACGTAGAGGACGCCCAGCCGGCGCGGGTGACTTCGCCGGTCTTCCAACTTTGGCCTCGTGTGTCATTTTTGCGCGATCGGAATAGGGAGAATTCGGGCAGGCAGTGACGGTCAACGACCGACCGTCTGAGATCCACGGCAAGCGTGCCTCACTAACTTCAGGATAGGCCATGCTTTCGCGGAGAAAGTGCGGAGCTCTGATTTCGACAACCGCCGCGGCTCCAGACGCGGTGACGTCGGGGCGAGAACAGAGCGCACTTTCGCTGAGCGAAAGGCGACTCTGCGGCGCCGATAACACGCGCAGGGCCCGGCACACGCAGTTCAGCTTGGCGGCCGTTCCCAAGGACCGGAGTGTTCGTGACGGCCGTCGGCCAGGAGCTGCACAGCTTCAACCGCCTAAATTGGCTGGCTTGGCCGCCGATGTGGCAATTTGGATGAATGACGAAGAAAGGAGTGTTAGGTGGGCACTCAACTCAAGTATTGTGGGTGAGCACCCGTTTTTCTCATTTCTTTGGTCGATCTAGACCATTCAACAGGGAACGACGTCCATGAGTTCATGCCCAAGCCGGGATTCGATCCAGGGTCTGCTCGACGAGTGCCTTGAAGGGCCGGAGCTCGAAGAGATTGTGATTCACATTGAGATCTGCCCGATCTGCCAGGAGCTGCTGGAGGATCTCACTCGCGGCCGAGGGTGGAAATCGACCATTCCGGATTCGTCGGTTGTGGGGGTCGAGATTGCGGAGGGAATCGGCGAAGCGGATCCGGCGCGAGGAAGCACGGACGAGCAGACGGGCGATTTTTCGCCGCCAGGCTTGGCTGCAACATTGACCTCAAGCGGGCGTCCTGGCGGGTCACTTGGATTCGCGACCTCGATTGGCCGGACGGATTGGCCCAGGGTGCCCGGATACGAGATCGTCGACCGGCTGGGTGAGGGCGGAATGGGGGTTGTCTACAAGGCGCGGCGGGTGGCGCTCAACCGGCTGGAGGCCTTGAAGATGATTCGCGGCGGAGGCCAGGCGCGGCCCGAGCATTTGCTTCGGTTCGCGATCGAGGCCGAGGCGGTCGCGCGGCTTCGACATCTCAACATCATTCAGATTTACGACATCGGGGAAGTTGACGGCTCGCCCTTTGTGTCGCTCGAGCTGCTCGAAGGGGGTAGTCTGACGGATCGGCTCGGGGGCACGCCGCAGGCTGGGCGAGTTTCAGCCGAGCTGCTCGAGACGCTAGCGCTGGCCATCGTCGCCGCGCACGAGGCCGGCATCATTCACCGCGATTTGAAGCCGTCGAACGTTTTGTTTGCGGTGGACGGCGTGCTCAAAGTCACCGACTTTGGGCTGGCCAAGCGGCTGGAATCGGACGACATGCACACCGAGACCGGCCAGGTCATGGGCTCGCCCAGCTACATGGCACCGGAGCAGGCGCGGGGCACACGCGAAACATCGGGCCGGCGGCCGACGTGTATGCGCTGGGGGCCATCCTCTATGAAATGCTCACCGGGCGCCCGCCTTTCAAGGGCGAGACGCCGATCGAGACCATTCGCCAGGTGATCGACGACGAGCCCGTGCCGCCCTCGCAGTTTGTGCCGCGGCTGCCTCGCGACCTGGAGACGATCAGCCTCAAATGTCTGAACAAAGAGCCGCACAAACGCTATGCCTCGGCGCAGTGCTGGCGAATGATCTGCGCCGGTACTTGAACGGTGAGCCAATCAAGGCGCGGCCGACGCCGTTCTGGGAGCGCGGGGCGAAGTGGGCGCGGCGGCGGCCGGTGAGGGCGATTTCAATGTTCTTGGGCACGGCAGCGGCCGTGTGCGCGATTGTGCTCTTGTCGCTTATGACCGGTACAGCGTCCAGCAGCTTGCCAGCGCTCGCCAGACGAATTTCGATGCGATCTTTGAGGCACAGGGCGAGATGGGGCGTGATAGCGGAAAAGCCCGCGCGAGCCTGCTGGGCGTGCTCGAGAGGATCAAAGATCGCCCCGGCGAGCAGCGCGACCTGGAGGTTCGTGCCCGTGCTTTGCTCGAGCAGGTCGACGAGCGGCTGGCCGAGCAGAGCTTGCACGAGAAGGACCGCGAGCGCCAGAGCGAATTCCGGCGCACCAGGCAGCTAGCGTTTACCCATGACACGGGATTAACCGGGCCCGTGTTGTCCAGCAACCGTGAAGCGACCCGAGGGGCAGCGCGGGCGGCGCTGGACGTCTTCGGCACACGAGCAACGCCCGATTCCTGGGTGCTCGAAGCGCTGCCCGCGAGCTTTTCCGCGGAAGAGAAAAACGAGGTCCGGGAAGGCTGCTACGAGCTTTTGCTCATACTCGCCGAAGCGGTCGATCAGCGCACGGAAAGTCTGCGGCTGCTCGACGCCGCCGGCACGTTGCGTCTGGCGGACAAAACCTATCACTCGCGGCGCGCGTCTTACCTGGCAAAGGCGGGCGATGCGCCTGGGGCCGAGAAAGAACAAAGCGTGGCCGACGCCACACCGCTTGCGACTCCGGTCGACCATTTCCTTGCCGGCCATGAAGACTTCAAACGCCGGGACTATGCCCTGGCCGACCGTCATTTCCAGTTCACCCGGCTGCGGCAGCCCGATCATTTCTGGGCGCGATGCCTGTCGGGTCTGTGCGTGCTGCAGCTCGGGCAGCACCAGCTCGCGTGGGATCGGTTGAGCGAGTGTATCCGGAGCGAGCCGGATAATGCCTGGCTGTACGTCTGGCGCGGGTTGGCCACGATGCAGCTTGCTGCCAGGGCCGCGAAGGACGAAAAGAACGACCACTTCGAGCTCGCGCTCGGCGATTACGACCGGGTGCTCGAGATGCTCAAGCAGAAGCCGGACGACTTGCTGCGCTGGGTGCTGCTGGCGAACCGGGGCAATCTTTTTGTTCAGCATGCCGACTGGGATAAGGCGTCCTTCGATTTTCAGGCTGCAATCGGACTGGATGCGAGCCGGTCGGAGGCCTTCGAGGGGCTGGCGGTGGTCTACCGGCGGCAGCACAAGCCGGACGAGGCGATCGAGCAGTTCACCAAGGCCATTGCGCTACAGCCCGGCAAGGCGGCACTGTACCGTGCGCGAGCGGAAGTGATGCTGGACCGGAAGGCCCCGACGGCAGATGAGCGCGCCAAGGCACTGGCCGACCTGGAGCAAGCGATTCGGTTGGAAGACAAGGCCAATCTCGTGCTGGCGCTCGATCAAACGCGGCGAGCCAAGCTGCTGTACGACGCCGAGCAGCTTTCCGAAGCACTGGCGGCCTGCGATGCGGCTCTGGGTGTCGACCGCGACTACAAGGACGCACATCTTCTGCGAATCCAGGTGCTTCTGGACCTGAAGCGCTACGACGCGGTGATTCGCTCTTGCGACAGGCTACTGGCCAAGGACAAGACGCTGGCCGCGGTTTACGAGCTGCGCGGGCTGGCCCGTGCACTCGAGAGGGACTACGCCGGCGCGATCGAAGACGACACCCAGGCCATCGCGCTTGAGCCGGGCCGGGCCGTGCTGTTTCTGCGGCGGGGCGGGCTCTACCTGGTCTCGGACACGCCCAAGCTGGCCTTGCACGACTTCAAAGAAGCCGTGCGCCTCGCCCCGGCGAACGCCGATGCTCTCTTCGGCCAGGCAGCCGCGCTGGTGCGGCTGGGCCAGCATCGGGAGGGCGTCGCGGACGCGGACAGGGCGCTGGGTCTGGGTCCGCGGACAGGGCAGAGTTTGTACAGCGCGGCAAGGATCTACGCCCGAGCCGCCGCGGTTGCCGGTGCCCAGGTCCGCACCAAGGGGCGAGAGTCCATTAGCCTGGTCGAGCAGTATCAGGACCGCGGCACCGCGCTCTTGCGCGAAGCACTCAAGAGGCTTCCGGCGGGCGAGCGCGCGCAATTCTCGCGCGAGATCGTGCAAAGCGAGCCCGACCCGGCCATGAATGTGCTGCGCCGGCGGCTGCGCGAGCGACTTCGACTTTCAGGCCAACGTGGTCCCTGGAGGTCGCGATGAACAGCCGTGACAACCACAACAGGAACGCGGGCTCTTCGGATCGAAGGCATTGTCACCGGCGTCGGCGGCGTGCGCGCCCCGCCGAGTACCTGGGGGCGAGCTTCCGGTTCCGGCCGGGTTTCGACATCATGGAAGACCGCACGCTGCTCGCGTCGTTTCTGGTCACGACGACCACCGACAGCGGTCCCGGCTCGTTGCGCCAGGCGATTCTTGATTCCAACGCCGCGACCGGCGGAAGCAGCACGATCGACTTTGACATCCCGGGCAGCGGCGTCCAGATGATTCTGCCCCAGTCGAGCCTGCCTGCGATCACCCAGGCGGTGCTCGTCGACGGCTTTTCGCAGCCGGGGTATTCGGGAACGCCCTTGATCGAGCTTGCCGGGGGCCAGGCCGGCGGCGGCGACGGGCTGGATGTTTTTTGTGCCGATGTGACGATACGCGGCCTGGACATCAACGGGTTTTCCCAGGGCGCAGGGATCTTGCTAAGCGGGGCGACCGCGACGGGTGACACGATCAGAGCGAACGATATCGGCACTGACCCGACCGGCTCGACGGCGCTTGCAAACGACTTCGGCGTTCAGATCCTGAACGGGGCAAGCGATAACACCATCGGTGGGTCAACGGCCTCTGCCGGCAATCTCGTCGCGTTCAACATGGGGCCCGGCGTTGACGTCGAAGGAGAAAGCTCGCTTGGCGACCAGATCACGGCTAACCAGGTGTATTCCAACGACGCCAACAGCGCGCTCGAGTTTGACGGATCGAGCTGGGTGAGCCTGCCCAATAATCTGATTCGCGGCAGCGAGCAGGAGGAGACGATCGAGGCTCGGTTCAAAACCACGAGCGGCGGAGTCATTCTGGGGTATCAGACTGTCAGCCCGGGAAACTACCTGGGCAACGGCTGGGTGCCCGCATTGTACGTCGGGACCGACGGCAGGCTTTATGGAACACTCTGGGAATACAACCAGGTCGTCTCGACTGTGGCTGTAAACGATGGCCAATGGCATTCGCTTGCCCTGGTTGTGGACAGTGCTTCGTCCACGGTGAGTCTCTATCTGGACGGACAGCTCCTGGGGATCGGCTCCGGATCGACTTCCGACTTCGGCGGCGACTTCAACCAGATCGGAACCGGATATACGAACGGCTGGCCGAATACCTCCGGCGGCTGGTATGGGTTCGTGGGACAGATCGACGACGTGCGGATCTGGAGCGAGGCGCTTTCCGCGAGCCAGGTTGAGCAAGATATAAGCACCCCCCCGGCCGCCACTACTCCGGGGCTCGTCGCGGACTATCCCTTCGACGATGGAGAGGGCCTGACGGCTTCTGACCTGACGCCCAATCAGAACGATGGGACATCGTCGGGATACAATGGCGATCTTCCAACCTGGGTCGTGGCCAATGGAGAGGCAATCGATCTCGGCGGCGACGCGATCACGTACAACGCGACTTCACCGCGCCAGGGCCCGAACAACCTTCAGAATTTCCCGGTGATCGTTCAAACGGCGGACGGTGGGCTCGAGGGCTGGCTGGGGGGGAGCACGCCTGATACGACGATTCGCGTCGACGTGTACGCGAGTGCCGGCTATTCTGCACAGGGCGCTGGCGAGGAGCAGGACTACCTGGGTTCATTGGAAGTGACGACCGACAGCCAGGGCCAGGCGACATTCGACGTGCCGTTCAGTGCGCCGGCTGGAATGCCGGTACTCACCGCCACGGCCACCGACCCTTTCGGCAACACTTCGGAAGTCTCGGCGGAGCGACGGGCGGCGCGTTGGGATTCCGACGCAGGCGTTGCGCTCGGTCGCCGGTCAGGCGGTGAGTTTCTCCGACCTGGCGGGGAATGGAATCGCGATCGACGATCCCGATGCGGGGTCACTGGATCCGGAGTGGAACCTGACGCTTTCGGTCGCGTCCGGCACGCTATCATTTTCGAGTTTGACCGGATTGGTGGGCATGGGCAATGGCACGGGCACACTGCAATATCAGGGAACTCTGTCGGCCCTGAACGCGGCACTGGCGGGCCTCTCCTATACCCAGGCGGCGGGGACACACGGGACTTTCGCGCTCAGTGTGAGTGCCGCTTCTCCGGGGGCGCCGGCGCTTGCGGCCCAGGTCAATATCGGGGACGGATCATTCTCGGTGACGACAACCGCGGACAGCGGGCCGGGGTCGCTCCGGCAAGCGATTCTCGATTCCAACCTTTTGACCGGCGGAACGAATACGATCGACTTTGCGATTCCGGGCCAGGGCGTGCAGACGATTGCGCCCCTCTCGCCGTTACCGACGATCACCAATCCGGTCTTGATCGACGGGTTTTCGCAGCCCGGCTACACCGGGACACCGCTGATCGAATTGAGCGGAGCCGAAGCTGGCGGAGGCAACGGGCTCGAGATTACTTGCGCCCTTGCTACGGTGCGCGGGCTTGATATCAACGGTTTCGCGTCGGGCGCAGCGATTCTGATCGACGGCGCGAGCGCCACCGGCAACTGGATTTACAGCAACGAGCTCGGGACCGACCCCACTGGTTCCGAGGCTGTGCGCAACCTCTACGGCGTGCAATTGCTGGACGGCGCGTCTGTCAACACGATTGGCACGAACGACGTCGGCCCGGGCGGAACGGGGGAAGGCAACTTGATCAGCGGAAACCTGGCTGCGGGCGTGCAGTTGGCCGGGTCGCAATTCAATTGGATCGCGGGCAATCTGATCGGCACGGATGCGACCGGGACGCGAGCCCTGGCCAACGGCGCCGGCATCGAGATCACGGCCGGTGCGTATGACAATACCGTTGGCGGAGCCAGCGCGGCCGACAGCAACTTCATCGCCTTCAACTCGGGGCCCGGGGTCGTGGTCGAAGGCGACGGCTCCCTGGGCAATCAGGTTACTGCCAATCGAATGTACTCCAACGACGGACAAGGCGCACTTCAATTCGACGGCTCGACCGACGTCAGCCTGCCGGCGAACCTGGTCCAGAGCTTTTACGCCGACGAGACCATCGAGGCGTCGTTCGAGACGACGAGTGGCGGTGTCATCCTCGGCTATGAGCAATCCGCCCCATTCGCCAGTTCGGGATATACGACGGTCGATGCGCTTTACGTCGGGACTGATGGCAAGCTTTACGGCGACCTGTTCGACTTTTCAACAATCAATTCGACCGCGACCGTCGACGACGGGCGCTGGCACGAGGTTTCTCTGGTCGAGGATGGAGCGTCCGGGACGCTGGATCTCTATCTGGACGGCGTGCTTGTCGCGGCGGAAAACGGCATAGCGTACAACTATGGCTTGAGCTTCGACCAAATCGGGACGGGATACACAAGCTACTCTTTCCCGAACACCCCTTCGAGCTCCTGGGACGGCTTCGTCGGTCAGATTGCCGACGTTCGAATCTGGAGCCATCCGCTATCGGCCGAGCAGGTCGAGCAGGACTTGACGACGGCTCCGCCCGTCACCTCACCGGGGCTCGTGGCCGACTATCCCCTGGATGACGGACACGGGCTCACGGCGAGAGACACCACTGGCGACGGCGACGACGGCACGCTGGGGGGGGCGGGCGGCGATCTTCCGACGTGGGTGCTACCCGCTGGAAACGCGATCGACCTTGGCGACGACGGGATCACGTATAACGCGACTTCACCTCGCCAGGGCCCGAACAATTTACAGAATTCCCCGACGATCGTCACGACGGCCGATGGCGGCCTCGAAGGCTGGCTGGGCGGAAGCGTTCCAGACACGACATTCCGTGTCGATGTTTACGCGAGTGCCGGGTATTCCCCTCAAGGGGCGGGCCAGGCGCAGGATTACCTCGGGTCGCTGGACGTGACGACCGACAGCCAGGGCGAGGCCGTCTTTGACGTCCCGTTCTCGGCGCCCGAGGACGAGCCGATCGTCACCGCGACGGCGACTGATCCCGAGGGCAATACATCGGAGGTTTCCGCGGAACGGCGCGCGTCACTCGAAGTGCCCACTCAGATTCTGCGTGTGGCGCCGGTGCTGCCGCTGGAATTCTCGGGTGGGTCCGGCGACGGGATTGCGATCGAAGATCCAGATGCCGGGCCCTTTGACCCGGAGTGGAACTTCACACTTTCCGTTTCCTCGGGAATGCTGCGGTTCGCGAGTTTGAGCGGGCTCGTCGGATCGGGGAACGGGACGAGCATGCTTCAATATGAAGGGTCGCTTTCGGCTCTCAATGCTGCCCTTTCGGGGTTGAGCTATGTGCAGGCGCCGGGCACTCACGGTGTTTTTGTGCTGACGCTCGCCGCGGGCTCGGAGGGCGCGCCGGCACTCGAATATCATGTAAGCCTCTCCGACGGAGTGTTTTCCGTCACGACCACTGCCGACAGCGGGCCGGGTTCGCTGCGCCAGGCGATCCTCGATTCCGATGCGCAGGGCGGCGGGACGAATACGATCGCGTTTGATATTCCTCGCGCAGGGATCCAGACGATCGAGCCCCTTTCTCCGTTGCCCGCAATCACGAACCCGGTCTTGATCGACGGGTTCTCGCAGCCGGGCTACAGCGGCACGCCGTTGATCGAGCTTTCCGGCAGCCAAGTCGGGGCCGGCAGCGGCCTCGAGATCACGGGCTCGGGGTCGACCGTTCGCGGGCTGGAAATCGTCGGATTCAGCGAGGGCGACGGTATTTTGATGTTGGGGGCCAGCGCAGACCGGCGACACGATCGAAGCGAATGACATCGGCACCGATCCCACCGGCACGCAGGCATTACCCAACGATCTGGGCATCGAGATCTCGGACGGGGCGAGCAACAATCTCGTGGGCGGGACAACCGCGGCCGAGGGGAATCTGATCGCGTTCAACCTGGGGCCCGGCGTCAGTGTCATCGGCGCGGATTCCGTGGGCAACCAGATCGCTGGTAATCAAATCTATTCCGACGACGACAGCGCGCAAGCGCTTCAATTCGACGGTTCGAGCTACGTCAGCATTCCGAACGGCCTGATCGTTGGCTCCGAGGGAAGCACGACCCTCGAGGGCTGGTTCAAGACCACCTCGGGCGGCGTCATCTTCGGCCGTCAGGGGGGAAGTCTGGGGTCGACTTTCTACGGATGGGATCCCACGGTCTATGTCGGAACCGACGGCAGGCTCTACGCCGGCGGGTACGATCCCGATTCCGGCTCAATCGAGCAGGTCACGTCGAGCTCCACCGTCAACGACGGCCAGTGGCACAATGTCGCTTTCGTTACGGACGGGGTGAGTGGGACGATGACACTCTACCTGGACGGCCAGTTGGTCGGGTCGGTTTCGGGCTCGGCCGAGACCCTCAACCCCCAGGTCGGCCAGATCGGGATGGGCTTTACGGAGTACTGGCCGGACACACCAGGTGGCTTTTATGGCTTCGTCGGCGAGATCAACGACGTCAGGATCTGGAGCGAGGCGCGAACGGCCGATGAAATCGGCGGGGACATGACCACCGGGCTGAGCGCCGGCCTGCCGGGGCTCGAGGCCGATTACCTATTCGACGACGGACAGGGATTGACGGCGCGTGACCTCACGTCGAACGGCAACAACGGCACGTTGTCGGGATTTAACGGCGACGTGCCCACCTGGGCCGCGCCCGCCGGAGTGGCCGTCGACCTCGGTGACGATGGCATCACGTACAACGCGACGGCACCGCGCCAGGGCCCGAACAACTTCCAGAATTTCCCGATCGTCATCACGAACGCAGACGGGTCGCTCCAGGGCTGGCTCTCCGGCAGCCTGCCCGACACGACTTTCCTTGTTGATATCTATGCCAGTGCTGCGTTTTCTCTCGAGGGTGCAGGCCAGGCGCAGGATTACCTCGGCTCGCTGGAGGTGACGACCGACGGCCAGGGCCAGGCACTTTTCAATGTTCCCTTCACCGCGCCCGAGGGGATGCCCGTAGTCACCGCAACGGCCACCGACCCGGATGGCAACACCTCCGAGGTGTCGGCTGTGCGGCGAGCGTCGCTGGAAGCACCAGCGCAGGATTTGCGCGTCAACCCGGGTCAGCCGCTCGCATTCTCGACGGCCCTGGGCGATGGCATCGCGATCGAAGATCCCGACGCCGGGCCGCTCGACCCGGCGTGGAATCTGACGCTTACGGTGTCGGAGGGGACATTGTCGCTTTCGAGCCTGAGCGGCCTGACGGGCTCGGGCGACGGGACGAGCGTGCTCGAATATTCCGGATCGCTGTCGGCACTCGATGCCGCGCTTGGCGATCTGAGCTATGTTCAGGCGAGCGGTTCTCACGGCATCTTCACGATGAGTGTGAACGCCGTTTCGGCTGGCGCGCCGGCACTCCAGGCTGAGGTGACGATCAGCGATGGACTGTTCACGGTGACGAGCGATGCCGACAGCGGACCGGGCTCGCTGCGGCAAGCGATTCTCGACTCCGACGCGCTGAGCGGCGGGGCGAACACGATTGACTTCGCTATACCGGGCCAGGGAATCCAGACGATCGCGCCGCTTTCGGCGTTGCCCGCGATCACGAACCCGGTGTTGATCGATGGTTTCTCACAGCCGGGTTTTAGTGCCATGCCTTTGATCGAGCTTTCCGGTGCAGAAGCCGGGACGGCGGACGGTCTCAACATCGCGTGCTCGGGAGTCACCATTCGCGGGCTGGATATCAACAGCTTCGCAAGCGGTGCGGGCATCGGCTTGAGCGGCACGGCGGCCACCGGCAACACGATCGAGGCCGACGATTTCGGCACCGATCCCACCGGCTTGCAGCCGTTTCCCAACGAGGTGGGCATTCAGATCTCGGACGGCGCGAGCAACAATCTGATCGGCGGGGCGACCGCGGCCGAGGGGAACCTGATCGCGTACAACATGGGGCCGGGCGTTCAGGTCGTGGGCAACGGCTCCGCCGGGAACCAGATCACGGCGAACCGGATTTATTACAACGACGACCAGGTTTCGCTGTCTTTCGATGGTTCAACGGACGTAGCGCTGTCCAACAACCCGCTCGAGGGCGCACATCCCGAGATCACGATCGAGGCATCGTTCGAGACGACCAGTGGCGGCGTTATCATCGGCTTTCAAAATGGGAGCATTTCAGGCTATTCGAGCCTCTATGTTCCGTCGCTTTATGTTGGCCTGGACGGAAAGTTGTACGGCGATCTGCTTTCTTCACCCGAAACGGTCAATGACGGAAGGTGGCACCAAGTCGCTCTGGTGGTCGAAGATGGGGAGTCGGGGGCGGAGAGACTTTATCTGGACGGACAGCTCGTCGCGTCCACGAGTGGGTCGTACGTCGGCTATAACACCTACTCCGACCAGTACGGCCAGATTGGAACCGGCTACACGGCATATTATTACTACGCCACTAACAACGGTTGGTATGGCTTCGTCGGCCAGATTGACGATGTGCGAATCTGGAATGTGGCGCTTTCGTCCGACCAGATTCAGCAAGACCGAGTCACACCTCCCTCCGCCACGACGCCGGGGCTGGTGGCCGACTTTCCCCTGGACGAAGGCCAGGGCCTGACGGCGTATAACTTAACCCCAGACCAAGTCAATGGCACGCTTTCCGGGTCGAACGGCGATCTGCCGACGTGGATCGCGCCCGGGGGAAAGGCGATCGACCTTGGAGAGGACGAAATTCAGAACTCGCCGGTCGTCGTCACGACGGCGGCAGGTGGGCTCGAGGGCTGGCTGGGCGGGAGCAAGCCGAATACGACGTTCCGGGTCGACATCTTTGCGAGCAACAGCTTTTCTCGGGAAGGGGCGGGGCAGGCGCAGGACTATCTGGGATCGCTCGAGGTGACGACCGACAGCACGGGCCAAGCGGTCTTCAACGTGCCGTTTGCCGCACCAGCGGGCCTGCCCGTCATCACGGCAACGGCAACTGATCCGCAAGGTGATACCTCAGAAGTCTCGGCAATTCGGCAGCCGACGCTGGATGTTCCCACGCAGATCGTGCCGCGTGGCTCCGGGAGAGTCGCTGTCGTTCTCGGCGGGCTCGGGCGATGGGATCTCAATCGAAGACTCCGATGCCGGACCGCTGGATCCGATGTGGGACCTGACGCTTTCGGTGTCGTCGGGTACGCTGTCGCTTTCGAGCTTGACCGGACTGACCGGCTCGGGAAACGGCACGAGCGCACTGCAATATGCCGGATCGCTCTCTGCCCTCAACGCGGCGCTTGGGGGCCTTGTCTACGCTCCCGCGGACGGGTCGCATGGGAACTTCACGATGAGCCTGAGCGCCAGTTCGGAAGGTGCTCCGTCCCAAAAGGCTCAGGTGAGCATCAGCGACGGCGTGTTCATGGTAACGACGACGGCCGACAGCGGTCCAGGCTCGCTGCGGCAGGCAATCCTCGATTCCAACGCCGCCACGGGCGGAACGAACACCATCGACTTCGCGATACCGGGCCAGGGGATCGAAACGATTGCCCCACTCTCGAGCCTGCCCACAATCACGACTGCGGTTCTGATCGACGGGTTCTCACAGCCAGGTTTTAGCGGCACACCGCTCATCGAGCTTTCCGGGGGCCAGGCCGGCGGCGGCAACGGCCTGCCGATCACGGGATCGGGGACGACCATCCGCGGCCTGGAGATCGTGGGATTCGTCGAGGGCGCTGGGATTTTGATCTCGGGAACGGGCGCGACGGGCAACACGATCGAATCCAACGACATCGGCACCGATCCGACCGGCACGCAGGCGTTACCCAACGCTTTTGGCGTTCAGATCATCGGCGGCGCGAGCGGTAATCTGGTCGGCGGGGCGACTGCGGGCGCGGGCAACCTGATTGCCTTTAACGCGGGTCCCGGCACGCAAGTCGAGGGCTACGGCTCCGTCGGCAACCAGATCACGGCCAACCAGATCTTTTCCAATGACAGCGGCACCACGCTGCAATTCGACGGATCGACGTATGTCAGCTTACCCAACGACCTGGTTGACGGCTCGGCGCCAGAGCAGACGATTGAGGCACGATTCGAGACCACGTCGGGTGGTGTGATCCTTGGCTATCAGTCGTCGACGCCCGGAGGGTCTCCGTACTACGGATGGATTCCGTCGATTTATGTCGGAATCGATGGAAGGCTGTATGGTGGGTCGTATGACCCGAACAATTACTCTCTGGTTCAGGTCACATCGAGCTCCGCTGTCAACGATGGCCGATGGCATGATCTGGCGCTCGTTTTCGACGGTGAGTCGCAGACATTCAGCCTATACCTGGATGGTCAACTGGTGGGGTCGGTGGCGGGAGTGGGTCAGGACATTCCGGGAAGCTCCGATCAGATCGGGATGGGTTTTGCGGGGTTTTCGGGGGAGGGTTACTGGCCGGACACACCGGGGGGCTGGTATGGCTTCGTCGGCCAGATCAGCGATGTCAGGATCTGGAGCGAGGCGCGAACGGCCGGTGAGATCGGCGGGGACATGAGCAGCGGGCTCAGCGGCGCCCTGCCGGGCTCGAGGCCGATTATCCTCTCGATGAGGGCCAGGGCGTGACGGCGTATGACCTGACGTCAAACGCCAACAACGGCACGTTGTCGGGATTCGGCGGAGATCTTCCCACCTGGACCGTGGCCGCCGGAGAAGCCATCGATCTGGGCGGCGACGCGATCACGTACAACGCGAGTTCACCGCGCCAGGGCCCGAACAATTATCAGAACTTCCCGAGTGTCGTGACGACCGCGTCTGGCGGGCTCGAGGGCTGGCTGGGCGGCAGCACGCCCGATACGACGTTTCTCGTCGACGTCTATGCAAGTGCAGGCTATTCCGCCGAGGGTGCGGGCCAGGCGGAGGATTTCCTGGGATCGCTTGAGGTGACGACTGACCAGACGGGTCAGGTGGTATTCGCCGTGCCGTTTACGGCGCCGGTGGGTCTACCGATCATCACGGCCACGGCGACTGATCCGGTGGGCAATACTTCGGAGATTTCGGCGGCGCGCCGTTCCACTCTGGATGCGCCGACGCAGTTCGTGCGGATTGCGGCCGGAGAGCCGGTGACCTTGTCGGCTGCATCGGGCGACGGCATTGCGATCGAGGATCCCGATGCCGGCCCACTTGATGCGGAGTGGCGCTCGCACTTTCGGTTACCGGGGGCACTCTCTCGCTGTCGAGCTTGGCCGGCCTGGTGGGCTCGGGCGACGGCACCGGGAGCCTGCAATATCAGGGTTCACTTTCGTCACTCGACGCGGCCCTCGACGGGCTCTTGTATACTCCTGCGGCCGGGTCGACAGGGACGTTTACGGTGAGCGTATCTGCCAATTCGGAAGGTGCGCCGGCACTCTCTGCGCTCGTGAACATCACCGACGGCACCTTTGAGGTGACGACCACCGCCGACAGCGGTGCCGGATCGTTGCGGCAAGCGATCCTGGATTCCAACCTCGTGAGCGGCGGCGTGAACACGATCGGCTTTGCCATACCGGGCCAGGGCGTGCAGACCATCGCGTTACTGACCAGCTTACCAGCGATAAACAACCCGGTGCTGATCGATGGGTTTTCACAGCCAGGATATGACGGCACGCCGCTCATCGAGCTAAACGGAGTGCGGGCCCCGGGTGCGAATGGATTGATCATCACCGGTTCAGACGTGACCATTCGCGGTCTCGACATCGGGAATTTCCTGAGCGGCGCGGGCATTCTGATCAGCGGAGCGGCGGCGACCGGCGACACGATCACCGCGAACGATATCGGCACGGATCCGAGTGGCTCGACGGCGCGGCCCAACGGCTTCGGTGTTCAGATCCTGGGCGGCGCGAGCATGAACACGATCGGCGGGGCCACCGCGGCCGCCGGCAATCTGATCGCGTTCAACACGGGGCCTGGCGTTCAAGTCGAGGGAGGCAACTCCCTGGGCAACCAGATCACTGCTAACCAGGACTTTTCCAACGATACTCAGGGATCGCTTCAATTCGACGGTTCGACTTACGTCAGTCTGCCTGACAACCTGGTTCGTAATTTCCAGGATGAAGAGACGATCGAGGCCTCGTTCGAGACGACCAGCGGCGGCGTCATTCTGGGGTATCAGACTACGAGCCCGGGAGACTACGGTGTCAGCGGCTGGGTGCCCGCCTTGTACGTCGGTACCGACGGCCGCCTCTATGGCGACTGGGTTGGCTTTTCGCTGCTCACTTCGACGGAGACTGTAGCCGATGGCCACTGGCATCAAGTCGCTCTGGTCGCCGACGCAGCGTCCGGGACATTGAGTCTATACCTGGACGGTCAGCTTGTTGGATCTTCAAGCGGCTCACCGTTCGATTTCGGCGGCAGCTTCGGCCAGATTGGAACCGGATATACGTACGATTTTTATCCCAACACGAACAACGGTTGGTACGGGTTCGTCGGTCAAATCGCGGACGTGCGGCTCTGGAGCGTGGCGCTGCCCGCGGACCGGGTCGCGCAAGATATGAGCACACCTCCGGCTGCAACGACACCGGGGCTCGAGGCCGACTACCCCTTGGACGATGGCCAAGGCGCGACGGCGCACGACGTGACATCCAACGACAAAAACGGCACGTTGTCGGGATCCGGCGGCGATCTGCCTACCTGGGTTGTAGCCAGTGGAGAAGCGATCGATCTGGGTGCCGACGCGATCACATACAATGGGAGCTCACCAAGACAGGGCCCGAACGACCTTCAGAACTTTCCGATCATTGCCCAAACGGCTGATGGCGGGCTCGAGGGCTGGCTGGGGGGAAGCACGCCCGATTCGTCATTTCTTATCGACATCTTCGCCAGTGCGGGTTTTGCCTCCGGTGGCGCGGGGCAGGCTCAGGATTATCTGGGATCTCTGGAAGTGACGACCGACGAGAACGGCAACGTGGTCTTTCCGGTGCCATTTGCCGCGCCCGAAGGCCTGCCGGTCATCACCGCGACGGCCACCGACTCGGGTGGCAATACCTCCGAAGTTTCGGCGGCCCGGCAAACCTCGTTGCAGGCACCGCCGCAAGAGGTTCGCATGACTTCTGGAGAGCCGCTGGTCTTCGCGGCGCCTGCAGGAAACGGCTTCGCGCTGCAAGATATGAGCACGGGTCCGCTCGACGCGATCTGGAGCGTGACACTGTCGGTCACAGCCGGCTCGCTTGCGCTCTCGGGAACCGACGGACTCTTGGGTTCCGGTGACGGCACGAGCACGATGGAATACCAGGGAGATGTCGCGTCACTCGACGCGGCGCTTGAGGGCTTGTCCTTCACGCCGCCGCCCGGATTCGTGGGCGATGTAACGCTCAGTGTATCCGCCCGGTCGGCCGGGACGTTCCCGCTCGAGACGATTGTGACCATCACGAGCGGGATCTTCGTCGTCACCGATACGAAGGACGCCGGGCCCGGCTCGCTGCGTCAGGCGATTCTTGATTCCAACGCCGCCACCGGCGGCACGAATACGATCGAGTTCATGATTCCGGGCCAAGGGGTTCAGTTGATTGCGCCGCTCTCGAGCTTGCCCGCGATCACCAGTCCAGTTCTGATCGACGGCTATTCGCAGCCCGGCTTCAGCGGCACGCCGCTTATCGAGATCAGCGGCAGCCTTGCCGGGGGAGGCGACGGCCTGCTCGTCACGGGTTCGGGCGTCACCGTGCGCGGGCTCGATGTCAATGACTTTTCGCAGGGGGCCGGCATTCACGTGACTGGAGCGAGCGCGACTGGCGACTGGATCTACGCCGACTACCTGGGCACCAATCCGACTGGCGAGAAGCCCGAGCCCAATGATTCGGGGGTGGAGATCGACGGGGCGGCTAGCAACAACTTGATCGGCACGAATGGCGACGGCGCGGACGACTCATCCGAGAGGAACCTACTCAGCGGCAACCTCGTCGCGGGTGTTGTAATCAACGGAAGTAACACGAGCGGCAACGTTGTCGCGGGCAACTTGATCGGCACGGACGTCACCGGCACGGCAGCGCTGCCCAACGGTCTCGTCCCGACGTCGGGGTATGCGTATGTTGCGTATGAGGATGAGGACATCGGTACCTATATCGGCGGTGGCGTGGTGATTGAGGGGGGTGCCTTCGACAACAGAATCGGGACCGACGGTCAGGGCGTCGACGATGCCGGCGAGCGCAACGTAATCTCGGGCAACCAGAACAATGGCGTCGATCTTGTCGGCGACGGCGGGGGGAATATCGTCGCCGGCAATTTCATCGGCACGGACGTTACCGGCATGAAAATCCTGGGGAGCCAGCTCGCGGATGTCCGTATCTGGAACTCGACGGGGGACTGGGTGGGGTTCAGCCCGAACGGCGGGCCAGTGCTTTCGGACCTTGGAAACGTGATCGCAGGGGCTCAGACCGCGGGCGTCGAGGTCGCCGTGATGAGCTATGACAATGCGGTCGCGGGCAACGAGATCGGCACGAACGCCGCGGGCACGATTTCACTCCCCAATCAGGGTCCCGGAGTTCTGATCGAGGAGGGCTCGTTCGGCAACACGATCGGCGGATCGACGGCTGTTGCCGGAAACTTGATCACCGCGAACGATGGTGCCGGCGTCGCGGTCGGCCCGGGCGGTGGCCAATTCGATTTCATCGACTCGGTCCGCAACCAGATCACCGCCAATCGTATCTTCGGCAATACGGGACAGGCGATCGACCTGGGCAATGATGGAGTGACACCGAACGCCTCGACGCTTCGCCAGGGCCCGAACAATTTGCAGAACTATCCCTGGATTGTCACGCTTCCGAACGGCGACCTCGAGGGATGGCTGAACGGCAGCGCGCCCGAGACGACATTTCGCATCGATTTCTTTGCAAGTGCCGGCTATGGTCCCGGCGGCGCTGGGGAGGCGGAAGATTACCTGGGATCGCTTCAGGTGACGACCGATGGTGAGGGAACGGCTGTCTTTGCGGTGCCAGCGTTCACACTGCCCGCTGGACTCTCGGTCGTCACAGCGACGGCCACTGACCCATCGGGGAACACGTCGGAGGTGACGCCGCTGCGCGCTGCCACGATCCCGGGGTCGTTGCAATATGACAGCGAGATCATGGGGCAGCCTCTCATTTTCTCTACCGCATGGGGCACGGCCCTCTCGCTGCAAGATCCGGATGCCGGCCCGTATGACTTGATCTGGAATCTGAGCCTGACGGTATCGACGGGCACGCTGACGCTCTCAAGCACCGCGGGATTGACCGGGACAGGCGACGGGACCGCGAGCCTGGAGTACAGCGGAGCGCTCAGTGCACTCGATAGCGCGCTAAACGGTATGACATTTACACCCCCGGGGGGGTTTGATGGCGACGCCGTGCTTCGGCTCAGCGGATCGTCGCAGGGCGCGGCGCCCTTGAGCTCGCTGCTCATCATCACGGACACGACCGGCGTCTTCCTGGTGGCCACGACGGCGGCCAGCGGTTTTGGCTCGTTTGCGCAGGCGGTGGCCGATGCCAACGCGGCAACAACTACCGGGACGCACACGATCGATTTCGACCTTCCGGGCCAGGGCGTGCAAACGATCGGGCCACTCGCCAATCTGCCTCCCATGAGCACACCGACCTTGATCGACGGCTCGTCGCAACCCGGCTTTCAAGGATCTACTCTCATTAATATACAACTACAGAATTTACTTTATATTTCAGATGAGCTTACGATTCGCGATGTGGGGATGCTCAAGTCGTTTGCCTTCCCCAACAATATCGCTGTTGACGAGCTCGCGATCACCGGTCCGATCCAGGCGACATCGCCTGGGGATGCGCCCTCGATCGTGTCGTATTCGATCAACGCCGACGCGAGCGGGCAATTCACGGCGCTGGTGCACGACGTGGGTGTTAGCACGCGGCTCGTGCTCGAGGACACCAAGGGCAACGTGCTCCTGGACAGTGATGGCGAGTCGGGTGTGGACGGTGATGACCTCCTGCGCGGTTACATGATCGCGGGCGATTATGTCCTCGATGTCGAGGGCGAAAGCGGCGAGGGGACTTACGCTCTGACGGCCACAATGGACTTGTCGGTGGCTGTTCCTGCGACGCTCACGACAAATGTGGTCGGTGCGACACCGATGGACGTTGTCGCCGGTGATTTCACCGGCGACGGCGCGAGCGATCTGGCCGTCGCGACCGCCGACTCGGAGGTTGCCATCTTGTTGGGAAATGGTCTGGGAACTTTTCAGCTCGCCGGGGATTACGCGGTCGGTGCTGATCCGTCAGCGATCGTGGCGGGTGATTTCAACGGTGACGGCCGGCTCGACCTCGCGGTGGCCGATGCCGCCGGGGTGTCGGTGCTGCTGGGCAATGGCGACGGCACGTTCCAGCCCGCGGTGAATTACCCCGCCGGCGGCGCGGCGTATGATCTGGTCGAAGGGGACTTCACCGACAACGGGGAGCTCGATCTGGCCGCCGCGGTCAACGAAGCCGGCCCGGGCCCGGCGGAGATTTCGATCTTGATGGGCAACGGCGACGGCAAGTTCCAGTCGCCGGTGGAGTTCGCAGGCCGCGGGCCGCTCGCGGCAGGGGATTTTAGCGGCGACGGCGCGGAGGACGTGGCGTTCGTCAGTTCCGTCACCGGCGACGTATCGATTCTTCTGGGCAATAGCGACGGTAAGCTTATTCCGAACGGAGACTACCCGGTCGGCGGCATTCCGCAGTTCATGGCAACCGGTGATTTTAACGGTGATAAGAAGCTTGACCTCGCCGTTGCCGCGATCTCCGCGCCGGGTGCTTCTACCGCTAGCCTTACGATCTTGCTGGGCGGCGGCAACAGTACTTTCCAGGTAGGCGATTCTGAAGGGATCTTGCTACCGCAGTCGATGGTGGCCGGCGATTTCACGGGCAATGGCCGTGACGATCTGGCGATCTCCGTCGTTGAGGTGATTCAACAGTCGGAAACACAATCGATTAATTACACTGGGTTCGAAGTGTTCCTGAGCAATCCCGACGGCAGTTTCGGGGCTGCGAGTGCGGAATATGGTCCAATCGCAGGTGAGCTGGGCCAGGAACAGTCCCAGGACGTGAATTCTGATTTCACTTCTCTGGCGGTCGGCGATTTCAACGGCGACGGCAAGGATGACCTGGCTGTCGACGACGAGCTGAACGACAACGCTGTGATTTTCCTGAGTAATGGAGATGGAACGTTTTCCAATGCGAACGAGCTCGACGAGATCGCTCATGCGACGCCCGTGGTGGCTGACTTGACAGGTGATGGCGTTTCCGACGTGCTTGTGATCAATGGGGCGGGCGATATACTTTACCGGCAAGGGATCAGCGGCAAGCCGGGTTCGTTCCTACCGCCCGTCACGGTCAATCCCGGCAACCCGTCGCGCGATATCGCGGTTTTCAACACGAGCGATGGGCCGGTCCTGGCCAGCGTCGACGCCCTGGACCAGGCCGTCACGTTGTACATGTGGCGCGCCGGTACTTTCGATCGGGTCGGGTCGCTGGCGACGGGGGTGCTGCCCGCGCAGATCATCTCGGCCGACTTGACCGGCGACGGCCTGGACGACCTGGTGGTCCAGAATGCCGGCAGCGGCACTCTGTCGGTATTCTTGGCTGGCAAGACCGTGGAACCGGTCAACCCCGCGGGCGGTGCCGTGAATTTCCTGCCGCCGGAGATTCTGAACGTGGGCCTGGGGGTTTCGGACGTCGAGGCGCTCGACACCACGGGAAACGGCCGGCTCGATCTCGTGGTCACCAACCGAGTCACGAGTCAGGTCAGTGTGCTGTTCAACCAGGGCAACGGGACATTTAGCCCGCCCGCGGTTTATCGCGGCGGCACTGGTTTCTGGTCGATCAGCAACTACAGCGGCTTCCTCGAAGGGTCGACCAGTGTTGACGCGACATCGGGTGTTGCCGCGGGAACGTTTACAGACGGAGGGTCGCCTGATCTCGTGACGATCAACCCCGGCTTGGACACGCTTTCGGTGATCACCGGTCTGGGAGGTCAGCGGTTCGCCAATCCGGTCACCCTTGAGACCGACGGCCCTGCCCTGGCGGTGCGGGTGGCCGATTTCAACGACGATGGAATTTCGGACCTGGCCGTATTGACGTCGAATGGGGTGAGCATCTATCTGGGCAACGGCAAGGGGGGCTTCTCGAATCCGGTGACGTATGACGCCGGCTCGGATGCCACGGGGCTTTCTGTCGCGGATGTTAATGATGGAGGTGCGCTCGACCTCATTGTCGGCGACTCGTACGGTGATGCCCTGGTGCTTCTGGGCCAGGGGAATGGGACATTCGCGCCCTACCGCGCGACCGATCAAACCATCACGCTGGCCGTGGCCGATCTCTCAGGAAATGGCGTCGAGGGATGTGATCTACGCGGACCAGGGCCTTGACCGGGTGGTTGTGGATCAGGGCGCGACGAGCTCCACTGTCCTGGCCAATCAAACCACAGGGCTGCTGGACCCCGGCGCGGTGAAGCTGGCGGATTTGAACGGCGACGGCATTCCGGACCTGATCGTCGCCAACAGCGGGAGCAACAACGTATTGATCTATCCCGGTCTGGGCAACGGCCAGTTCGGGCCGGCGATCAATGACGGTAGAGGCATCTTCACCGGGACAAACCCGGTCGGCATCACGGTTGCCGATCTCACAGGTAACGGCCGGCTGGACCTCGTGGTTGCCGACGAGGGTTCGAACGAAGTGTCGATCCTGTTCAACCAGGGGAACTTCAATTTCACGCAGGGGCCGCGGCTTTCTTCGGGCGGCATCGGCCCGGTTTCGACCGTCGTCGGCGATTTCACGGGCGGTCCCAATCCCGACATCCTGGTCACCAACAGCGGGTCGAACGATGTGACATTCTTGCCGGGCGTCGGCCAGGGGTTTTTCGACGACCAGGACCCGCGGGTTTACCATGTGGGCGATGATCCGGTGACCAGCTTCGTCGGTGACTTCAACGGCTCGAGTGACCTGGTGACCGTCAACGCCGGCTCGAACAGCGTGACGCTCTTCTCGGACTGGACCGCCAGAACCCGGCGACGAGCACGATCTCGTCGGGCGGCGACGATCCTGTCACGGCATTTGCTTTCACGACGGACGACAATTTTGACGACATGGTGGTGGGCAACACCGGCGACGGGGTGCTATCGCTATTCGAAGGGAGTGAGCAAGGTTTGGAGATGGTCTCGACGGCGACCGAGCCCAATCTACCCAGCCCGACGGATCTCGCGTTTTCGGCGCTTGCGGGGGGTCAGGTCCAGTTCTACGCTGCGACGGCCGGACACGAGGCCGCCACGCTGGTGGCGCTTTCCCTGGGGGGTGAAACGCTCGCCCAGACCGAGTCGGACACGTCGCTGGCGGCGGTGAACAGCGCCGCGCAACTGGTGCCGCTCAATGAATCGTCGGTGGCGCTGGTCGCTTCGTTGCTTACGCTGACGGTCTCGACGTCGGAGGGCCAGGTCAACCTGGAATCGGCCCAGAGCGAGGCCACGACGTCGGTCGCCGCGCGTATCGGGTTCAAGTGCCTCGCTGGGCCAGAGCCTCTCTCGCCAGTCCGGACGCGATGCTGCCGGGAGTGATGAGGCCGAAAGAGCTGGCGAATCGGCGGACGATGGCATTCCCGGTTCGTCAACCGCGACACCGTGGGAGCGGTTCATGCTTGGTCTGGACAGGGCACTCGAGGAATTCCGCCGCGAGTTTCAGAGCCGGATCGCGGGACCGCAAAGCCGGGAAGCCGATCGCCAAGGGCTCAAGCCGAAGGCCGCTGCGGATTCTCCGGCGTCGGGTGCACCAACGGGCTACTTACCGAGCTCGGACAATCCGGCGAAAGGCTCCGCGGACGGGCTCATCGAGGGTGCTTTTCCGGCCAGCCCTGGCGACGCCGTGGACTCGAGCATCGATTCGATCTGGCATGATGACGATTCACGGCTCGGCCGGCCGATACCATCACTACGCAAAGCGCCGCTGCGTGTCGTTACTAGAGGCCCGGGGTGCGCGGACGGCGACGCTGGTGTCACCGGTTTCTCCGCCGCTCTCGGGCGGCTCACGAGGTCTGGGCAGGACGAGCTGGTCGAGGCATCGTTCCCGCTTCTCGCGGCCACAATGCTGACCGGCTGGACCGCGCTCGCCCGGCCGAGGCTGGCGCGATCGAGTTTCACCAGCAACTTCTCGCGATTCGCGCAGCGTGGTAGATTGGCTCGCACAAGCCGCGCCGGAAAGACGTGAATTTGGTCCAGCGTGTCAGGCCGAATTCCGTGACTCGCCTGCGCGTCATGCCTGTGAAAAGGGTGCGCATGCAGGGCCATCCCGGTGAAGACACTTCGGTCACGCTGATGATGCGATTGCAGAAGTTTCCCGCCGACCCGGAGGCGTGGGACGAGTTCGTCGAGCGCTACCGGCCGATGATCCACGCCTGGTGCCTGAAGTGGCAGCTTCAGGATTCGGACGCCGACGACGTGGTTCAGGAGGTTCTGATCAAGCTCGTCGCCGCGATCCGCAAGTTTCAGTACGACCCTGCTCGCAGCTTTCGCGCATGGCTCAAGACCGTGACCCAGCATGCCTTGAGTGATTTCGTGGCGTCGCGGCGCAAGGATCCGAATCAGACAGCGGCGCCGATCGAGATGATCGCTGAATCGGTCGAAGCCAAGACCGATCTCGAACAACGGCTGGAGGACGCTTTCGAGGCGGAAATACTTGAACTGGCGATGCACCGAGTCAAGAAGCGAGTCAAGGCGGCGACATGGGATGCGTTTCAACTCACGGCGGTGGAGGGTCTTTCCGGGGCCGCGGCCGGGTTGCGACTTCAGATTCCGGTGGCACACGTCTTCGTGGCCAAGAATCGGGTGCAGAAGATGCTGCAGGAAGAGGCGCGAGATTTGAAGAAAAACTTGAAGTAAGCGGGCGGCGAGGGAGGAGCTGGAAGGGGACAAACCGATCGTTCGTCACTTGGCGTTGCGGCCCCCGCGGCGGGCTTTCGTCAACTTCGCGACGAAGGCGGCATGCTCGGGTGTGGCGAGACCTTTTTCGAGAACCTCGATCAAGCGGTCGCGGTCTCCGGCATAGAGCGCCACGGCATCGAGCCACAACCCGGGGAATGTCTTGGAGCGGTAGATTCCGTCAGGGCCGGGCGCAGTGCTTCTTGAATCGGGTGCCGCTGCGCACGAACCAATGGATGCGATTGGGGTCGATCTCGACGACCACGTATTCCAGAACCCCGGCTCGGTCGTAGTCCGCTTTCTTCTCTTTCAAGTCAAACGAACGGCTGGAACGGGCGATTTCGACGATCAGCTCGGGCGGGCCGGCCAGATAGCCGCCTGCGTCGACGTGGGTGTGGCCTCCCAGCGCTGCGGGGATTCGCAGGTGGTGATCAGGCTGTGGCTCGCTCTGCTCAAAGAGCTTGGCTGTGGCCCGTCGCCTCCCTCGACGCCGGGTGTCTTCCACTGATAGTAAAAGAGCCAACCCGCCGCGTTTCGACTTTCATCGCCATGATCGGTAGACATCGGCGACGGCATGTAGACAACTCCTCCGACGAGCTCGGCCCTTGTGCTTGGCGGCATCGCCTCGTAGCATTCGTGAAAGGTAGGCTGGTCCAGGCGCGCGCCGTTGACCAGCGGCGAGAGTGCCGTTTTCGGCTTGGCGCGCTCGAGCGTGCTCATGGTGTCACCTGAGTTGGGTCGCCAATGCGGTGCGAAACGCTCGGTCCATTGTACCGGCCAACGCGCCTCGATCAGGCACTTTCCTTCTTCCGCTCGCGCTCGGTGGATTTCGAGCCTGCCAGCGGCATCGGCGGCGTGTCGAAGAGGCTCCTCTCCTTGCGGACGACTTCGGCCGTCACCAGGAACTTGCCTTTGTCCTTGCTGGCGCGCTCGGGGAGCTCGAACATGATGTCGAGCATGATGTCTTCGACGATCGAGCGCAGGCCGCGGGCGCCGGTGTCCTTGTCCTTGGCCATCTTGGCGATTTCGTGGAGGGCATCGGGGGTGAACTCGACGTCGGCGCCTTCCATGTCGAAGAAGCGGCGGTACTGCTTGACCAAGGCATTGCGCGGCTCGGTCATGATCTTGACCAGGGCTTCGACGTCGAGCGGCATGAGGGGGCAGATCACCGGAAGCCGGCCGATGAATTCGGGGATCATGCCGAATTCGAGCAGGTCGTCCGATGTGACCTTGCCCAGCAGTTCGCCCAAGTCGGTGTGCTGCTCGGCCTGGGACTGGCTGCCGAAGCCGATGGTCTTGCGGCCGACCCGGCGCGCGATGATGTGCTCGAGCCCGGTGAAGGTGCCGCCGCAGATGAACAGGACGTTGGTCGTATCCATCTGGATGTACTGCTGCTCGGGATGTTTGCGGCCGCCTTGCGGAGGGACGTTGGCCACGGTGCCCTCGAGCATCTTGAGGAGGGCTTGCTGCACGCCCTCGCCGGAGACGTCGCGAGTGATCGAGACGTTGTGGGTGGTTTTGCCGATTTTATCGATTTCGTCGATGTAGACGATGCCGCGCTGGGCAGATTCGAGGTCGAAGTCGGCTGCGTGGAGGAGCTTGAGCAGAATGTTCTCGACGTCTTCGCCGACGTATCCGGCTTCGGTCAAGGTGGTGGCGTCGCCGATGGCGAAGGGAACGTTCAAGTACGCGGGCGAGGGTTCGGGCCAGCAGGGTCTTGCCGCAGCCGGTGGGCCCGATCAAGAGGATGTTTGACTTGTCGAGCTCGACGTCGGTTTCGGGATCTTCGCCGTGGACCAGCCGCTTGTAGTGATTATGGACGGCGACGGAGAGGACCTTCTTGGCGCGTTCCTGGCCGATGACGTAGGCATCGAGCTGTTCCTTGAGCTCGCGCGGGGTCGGGATATCGGTGAAGAGCGTCTTGGGCACGCCGCGCCGCTTGCGCTCCTGGTCGAGGATTTGCTGGCAGAGTCCGATGCAGTCGCCGCAGATGTAGACATCTCCAGGACCTTCGACGAGTGGACCGACGTCGCGATAGCTTTTGCGGCAGAACGAGCAATAGGCGTTTTTCTTGGGACCGCCCGAGTTGCTGGAGCTCATGTTCGCACCGCCATTGCGCTTGCCACCCCCACCCGATGAGCCACCCCCCGTGATATCCTTACCCGACGGCATGCGTGATCCTTTCGTCTCGATCAGGGATTCTTCCACCGGAGCGGTGCCCAGCGAGCAATGACATCAAGCTGACACGTTTGGCCCGGCTGCAAGGAGCGGTGGCAAGCAGACGCAGCCACTATCATAGCTCACGAAGGAACCAACGGAAAACACTGTCGACCCCAGAAAGTGAGGCCGTGCACCGATCAACCGCGCCGTTCCCGCTTTCCGGATTCATCCGAAGGACCCGAATGGCTGCCGGCGGTCGATCTCCCTGTGGAAATACGTTCCCGGCCCCTCCTCACTCTCTGCTCATGAAGCCAGCCTATCTTAGAGGAGCCCTGCGCTTGCCGCAAGTCCGGACGGGAAAAGGCCGTCCGAAAGCAAGACGATGCTGGCGCCGTACCCGGCAACAGCGGAGGAGGTGGGATTCGAACCCACGGTAGGCTTGCACCTACACCGGTTTTCGAGACCGGCCCTTTCAACCACTCAGGCACCCCTCCGGGTGTGCGGCGACGGGAATACTCGAGTCGAGCGTGCCCGTAGGTTCGCGGCCGCAACCGTTCACACTTTACGAAATGATCTGCGTTCCTGGAAGAATTCTTTGAGGACATCGCCGCAGGCTGCGGCCATGACACTGGCGGTGATCTCGCAGCGGTGATTGAGCCGTGGGTCGGAGACCACTTTGAAAAGGCTGTTGCAGGCGCCGGCTTTGGGGTCGTGTGCGCCATAGACCAGGCGCTTGATGCGGGAAAGGACGATGGCGCCGGCACACATCACGCAGGGCTCGAGAGTGACATAGAGGACGCACTCCTCGAGGCGCCAGGTGCCGAGCGATCGACCGGCCCAGGCCAGGGCGAGGCGCTCGGCGTGCGCGGTCGGATCGCTCAAGGTCTCGCGCAGGTTGTGGGCCTGCGCGAGGATTTCGCCGTCGCGCACCACCAGCGCACCGACCGGCACCTCGCCCAGGTTCCGGGCCTCGAGTGCCAGCTCAAGAGCCCGGGCCATCATGGACTCGTCGAGCGATAAGTCAGGCGCGCCGGGTTGCCGGCGGCAGCGTTCTTGGACTCGGGGCACCATGGTAGTCACGGGGTGTCGCCACCCATGTCGAGAGCGTTGAACAGGAGACCGGCCGCGGCCCCGCCGGCAAAGTCGGCCACCAGCGGAATCCAGATGTTTGTCACCGGATCAACAAGCCCCATGGTCGTCACGCCGACGGCGACTGCCGGGTTGAAGGCGCCGCCCGAGACCGGGCCGACCGCGAAGGCGCCGACCATGACGGTGAAGCCGATTGCCAGGCCATAAAACGAATTGTTTGCAGTGCCCTTGGCCGTCGCTGAATTCAGTACGACGTATACGAGTGCGAAAGTGAATAAGAATTCCGCAATGAGCTTGGACAGAATGCCATACTGGGTGCCGGGGGGGCCGGCGGCTGCGGCCGGTGAGGCATCACCCTTGATAAAGATGACCAGTCCCGCGGCGGCGAGCGCCACCCAGTACCTGAGCGACCATGTAAGGTCCGGCTTGGGCCCAGGTGGCCTTACCGCGCAAGGTGACGCCCAGGGTGACTGCCGGGTTGTAATGGCCGCCGGAGAAATGGCCGCCGGCATAGACCATGACCATGAGAGCTGCGCCGATGGCAAGTGGTGCAAGTGCTGCGGTGTCGGGGCCCTTCACCGTTTGGCCCACAGTGAAGACCAGGAAAAAAGTACCAATGAACTCGACGATCAACTTAGGAACCATTGCGTCGCTCCTCTACTATTCTTGCAGAAATGAAGTGTGCGCCGGGAAAAGTGTGAAACGGCCAACTCGTTCAGTTCGACATCGAAGGAGAATGGAACGGTCGAGATGTTTTTTTGTGGAAATCATCTCATTCGGAGCTGGCCGCGGGCAATTGTGACACACGAAGAGCCTTATTAAAAGAGGGTACGATGTTGTCAATGAGGAAAGCGTGTGCGATGCTTTGCCGCGGGAGAGCCGGCGATCATGAGGAGGGGTAGAGGACCGCTTTCGCGGTCGAGGTAGCTGCGTGCTGATTGACGGAATGCAGATTCCGTAGTGATCAGAATCCGGCCCCGCGTGCGAGGCGGCCAGGTCGATGATGAGGCGCGTGATCACGGAGTGGGGGGTCGCGATCTCGCTGGTTTTCTTGATCTCGGTCGTGCTTGCGTGGGCCGATTCGGTGGTCACGGGGTGGGGTCGCGAGCCGCTGGCGCTTTGGGAGGGGGTGTATATGAAGACCGTCCCGGGTAACTTTTGCCTGTGCAGCGAGCTGGGCGAAGATTGGAAACCCGTATCGCACGAGAAGGGCCGGCGTTTCTGGATGGCGACACACCGCTACCGGGCGTGGCTGTTCGCGGGAATCGAATATCACCATCGGCAATATACGAGCGGATTGATCGTGTGGTCGCTGGAGGTGGCACTCTGGATTCCGCTGCTGTTTCTGGCGGCGCTTGTGGGGCTCTGCTACCGACTTCGGCCGAGGTCGGCGCGGTCGAGAACCCATGTCCTGGAATAGGTGTCCAAGAATCGTGAGGCTTCCTCTTGATGAATCATCGAATGGTCAGTATGATCTGGGGAAGGATAAAACTGACTGACTGGTCAGTCCGTATGGAAAGGCAACCTCGGGGGACGTCCACCTCTTAGTCTCGCGTGGACCGCCAAGATGAATAGCCCGCTGATGTTCCGGCCTGATCTCAGGAACTGCATTCTGGAAGATCGGGTGCTGCTGGCGATACAGAATCTCGCGTTGATTATTCAGACGACGAGTGGATTGTCGATGATTATTCCGTTTCCGGGAGCGAACGCATCGGGAGCGGGAGCAACCGGCCCCAGCAGCAGCAGTGCGGCGGCGGTGAGCGGTGTGGCGATTCCGACGAGTTTTTACATCACGGGCGCCGGCGGGTTCTCGAGTCTGAAGCCGGGTAATTACACGGGGCTTCCCAGTCTGGCCGGGGCCGTCGGCGGAGCAGCGGGTGGCGCGGGGGTGAGCATCGCGGTTGGCTCGGGAGCCGACACATCGGACGGGCCAACCAATGGGGGCGCGACGAATAACATTGTCGGGTTATACACGGTTGCCGACCCCACGCAGCGGCCGACGTTCACGATCATTGGCGGGGCCTCGGCGACTTCGAGCTCGGCGGTATTGCCGCCTGGGCAGTCGTACCACGACACGGCTCCGGTGCCGCCGCCTGTGCCGATGGGCGTGATCAATCAATCCGCAACCGGCGCGGGCATGAGTAACAGCGGAGGGGGGAGTGCACCCAATCCTCAGCTTGGCGCGCCACGGCTGGGCCCGTTCAACGGCAATCGGGGTGCATTCACCAGCCCGCTGCCCGGGTCGCTGGCACCGATGACGCCCATGATGCCGGGAAGCAACTGAGCGCGGGATTTATTGCGCGAACACGGCGAAGAGGGCGCGGATCTCGTCGTCGACGTCGGATTCGGTCGGATCGATGAGGGTAGCTGCGACTTCGGCTCGGAGCGCTTCGCGGTAGCGGCGGCGGAGCCGCTGGACGGCGGAGCGAACGGCGGTAGCGGTGGTGCCGATTTTCTCGGCGAGCGTACCGGAGGGCATGCTTCGCGGAAGCTCGGTCAAGACGGGTTTCAGCGTTTCGAAGGTAGAAGCCCGACCGGATGCCGCTTCTTCACTGGCCACCGAGGCCAAGGCGCGGTCGAGCAGCTCGAGGGCCCAGTTGCGGTCGAAGAGACGGTCGGCGCAGAGGTGGTCGGTTGGCTCCAGGCAATAGCGGCGCTCGGCGTCGTGGATATCCAGCGAGAGTTGTCTGCGGTCTCCACCGCGCTTCATAGCCCGGCGATGGTCGTAGCAATCGGCCAGGAAGTACCCGCAATCGACCCGCAGCAAGGAACGAAACCGCCCCTTGCTCTGATCGGCGGCGGCCAGAAGCTCTCCCTCAAGAAGGCGGCAAAAATAGTCCTGAGTCAGATCGCCGGCCTCGTCAGGCGAGTGGCCACGGGAACGAATGAACGAATAAATTGGGTACCAGTATCGCCGGCAAAGGTCGGCCCTGGCGGCGACCCCCGCGGGTGAATCTGGATTTCCGGCTTCCGCCACGCTGCACCACTGCGTTGTCGGGAAGGAAACCATCTGGGCTCACCCTCGAGTGCTTAACAAAACCTTCACGGTTGAGTTGCCGCGACTGGTAGCGGCCGAGCACGAAAATGATAGCGGGTGCGGGGATCGGGTGCCAGGGTCTGCCAATCTGTGTTGTCGAAAAGCAACGAGGATAGTGGATCTCGGTCAGCAGGCCGGGGGACAAGCGCCCCGGCCCGCGCACTGCGTGCTCGGGACGAACGAGCACTATTCGCTATCCCAGTCCTGCTTGGCCTGGACGCACGTCTTGTTCAAGTGCACGTGGTCGTCGACGTGGTTGACCCAGCTTGTGGGAATGAAGTGGTGCTGGCCGTCGGAACTGCCGTTGCGGGTGAGCTTGATCATATTCCCTTGGACGTGATCGACGCGGCCCAGCTTATTGCCGCATGATCCAAGAACATCCATATGCTCACGGATCGCGGCGATCGAGTTTGATGTGCCGTGTGCCTGGCCGAAGAGCTCGTCGGCCTTGTGCTCGAGTTTCTCGGTTGCTTCCTGCACGCGGTGCCCCACCTTTTGGGCGGTTTCCTTCGCCCAATCCTTCCCTTCCTCCACTCGTTCGGCTACCTTGTGCCCGACCTCGGTTGCCTTCTCGGCGATCTTATGCCCAGCCTTCTGGGCTTTGCCTTTGATGGTATCAGCCATGGAAACATCCTCACCTGTTTGAGTTAGACCCCGACTCACCACCGGGGGAATTATTCTGCCGAAACTGGTTTGGTGCAAACGGCGTGCCGCGGGTGGGCAATGAGCCGTCTTGGCGTGGGAAAGAGAATCTGGGGTGAATTCTTGAGGAATGGCGATGAACTGGTTGTCGGGTTCCTTATAGGTAAGACAGAGCGGGTTGTTAGTCGGTGACCGCTCTGCCCCCCGCGCATGTGTGTTTGCCCCCGCATGCGCGGGGGCTTTGTCACGGCGAGGCGCAGTCGCCTGGTCGTGCGCGATTCTGCGCCAGCCTCGGGCGTACTTCGATCCGCCTCGGCGGTGGCCTCACGTGCGATGTAAGCGGTTCCCCGTGCGAACCACGGGAGACTGTGGTCACGCCGTGTTGGTCTGTGTGGACCGCCATCACTACTTGACGCATTGTCCGCGGGCGGGAATGAATGGGGGGAGATCGTCAGGCTAAAGCCTGACCTACTGAGACGTCGTGCGCGGGCAAGCATGTTGGTGGAGGGCCGGCTGTGGCGCGTATTGAACCGATCGATCAGGCGAATGCACACCGCGAGCAGCGCGAGGTCCTGGACGAGGTCGTGGCGGCGCACGGACGGGTTACCAATATGAAGCGGACGCTGGCCCGGTCGCCCGTCGCCTTGCGCTCGCTGATGACGTGGTACGATCTCCGCGACGAAGTCGCGAAGTTTCTGGGGGACCGAGCGACGTTGTTGTTTGCGCATGCGATTTCGGCGGGGACGGATTGCCTTATCTGTTCGACATTTTTTCGGCGGCTTTTGATTGACTCAGGAGATGACCCGGACGACCTTCGGCTTGATCAGCGTGAAGCGCTCGTGGTCGAATTCGGCCGCCAGCTTGCTAAAGATTCACACGGCGTCGGCGATGATCTCTTTGCGCGACTCTCGGGAGCGTTCCTTGTGGATCAAATTGTGGCGCTGGTGGCTTTCGGTGGTCTGATGGTCGCGACCAACCTCTTTAACAATGCGCTGCGGGTGGATCTCGACGAGTATCTCTGGGCGTATCGCAAAGGTGCTCACCCGGAACCAGGACGATGAGTGAGCTGCCCAAGCAGCCGGGTGATCTCGCGGGCCAGGTGGCGCTCGTCACCGGCGCTGCGCACGGTCAGGGGCGGGCCACGGCGCTGGCGCTGGCACGCGAAGGGGCGCATATTGTTGCGCTCGACGTCGCGCGGCCGCTCGCGTATCCCGGTTACGGGCTGGGCACGAGTGGCGAGCTCGACTCGTTGCGAGCTTCGTGCAAAGCACTCGTGGTCGAGTGTCTGACGTTTGCGGCCGATGTGCGGGATGACGCGGCGGTGAGTGCGGCCGTTGCTGCCGCGATCGAGCGATTCGGCCGGATTGACGTCCTGTTCAACAATGCCGGGATCTGCGGTTATGGCCTGGCGCATGAGCTTACGGAGGAGGCCTGGGATGCGATGCTCGACATCAACTTGAAAGGGGCCTGGATCGTGGCTCGCCGGGTGATTCCGCAGATGATCGCCCGGCGCTTGGGGGTGATCATCAATAACTCGTCAGTCGCCGGACTTCGCGGGATGGGCCGCCTTTCGCATTACGCGGCGTCGAAGTGGGGATTGGTCGGGCTCACGAAGTCGTGGGCGATCGAGCTGGCGCCGCACGGGATTCGCGTGGTGTCGATCCACCCTACGGGGGTTAATACACCCATGAACGACGGCCTGGCGGGGCTTGAGGGCATGACGCCCTTGCAGGTGGCCGAGCGCTCGGCGGGGAATTTGCTGCCGGTGCCCTGGGTCGAGGCGGAGGACGTGGCGGAGGCGGTTGTGTACCTGGCCTCCGAGCGAGCGCGGTTCATCACGGGGTCACAGTTCGTGCTGGATGCGGGGCTCTTGAGCCGTTGAGGCCGGAGGGGCGTGTGGCACCGAGTCACCCAGGGCGTTGCCCTGGGCTGAATTGTTGCGCCCCTTCGGGGCATGGGTTTTATACCGTGCTCGCTACTGCCGGGTCCACCTCACTTTTGGCGTTTCTCGATCAAGCTGCGTGCTTTTGTGATGACGTCTTGCAGGCGGCCGCAGGCGACGATCGTGCCTCGGGCGTCCACGGCGACGGCGTGCGGGATGGCCTGCACCGCGAACCGGCCGAAGAGGTCGCCCCACGCGCGCAGGCCCGGGCGCGGCGGGACGTCGATGCAGATCGGATAGATTAGATGGAATTCGCCCATGACTTTCTTGACCGCCTCAGGCGCGCTACCTGGGGGATGGACGCCGATCAAGGTCAGACCGTTTGCCTCACGGGCGTCGTGGAGCAGCGCCAGTTGCGGATAGTCGTTACGGCAGGGGCCACACCATTCGGCCCAGAAGTCCAGGATCACTACTTTGCCGCGGAGTGACGACCAGGTCAGGGGCTTGCCGTTCAACCAGGTTGCTCCCGCCGGGAACTCAGGCGCGGGCTTGCCGACGAGCGCGTCGATCGCACGCTGGCGTGCTTTCTGCTCGTCGTCGCGCACCTTCGCCTGCGACAAGAGCTCGAGAAAGCGGGCCTGGGTGATCTCGGCAACACCGGGCTTTTCCTGATCAAACTGGCCCACGTGATTGCCTGACTCGTCGTTGAGCTGCACCTTGGTGTCGGCCGGTAGGACGACATCGTGGAAGAGCGATGTGTTGACCTTGGGGGCAGGCGTCGCGGAATCGACGTGGTAGGTCCGTTTCCAGCTCAGAGCGATGCCGCGACCGGCCATTTCCTGCCAGCGGTCGAACGCCAGCAGAGTTGACCGGAACGGATACCACACCCCGTGGGCGATCTGGCGGAAGTCATCACACCGGTAGATGCCGGTGGGCGTTCGCGGCACTCCGAAGTCGCGACCGTGGTGTTCCAGCTTGATGGGGATAAAATTGCGGTCGGTGGCGAGCCAGAAAGCCGAAATGGTTGGCGGCTGGCCCTCGCGTGCGGTCACCTCAGCACGGAGCTTGACGCAGGGGTGGCCGTCAACATTCTCTTCGCCGCAGTAGCGGAATCGCAGACGGTATTTGTTGATCTTGTCGTGCCAGGGCGAGACGAGCAGGTCCGCAAGGGGTCCATAAAGCCAGTCGTCGCGCACCAGGAATGCATGAGGCCGCAACACCGGGATGCCGTCGTCCCGGCCTTGGGCCTTGCCGCCTCCGCCCTTGCGCAAGGATGCCCAGCGCGTTTCTGGCTGCCCATCCTGAGCCGAGCGGTGCAGGGCGCGGGTCCACTGGCCGTCGAACGCCTGGACCTGGCTTTCCTCGGCACGCGTGCCACCGAGTGTCGCGTAGGCATGGTGCTCCGTGAAGTAGGCCAGGCCCGCGCGGACGACGGAGCTCATCGCGTATTTCTCTTCGGCGATGATTCCTTCCATGAGCATGGTCGTGTCGAGATGCTTGTAGTCGACGCTGGCCTTGACCTCGAGGTCGGCGTAGCGTGCTTCTTCTTCGTGGACCCTGGCAACGACCTCGGCGAGTTTTGCCTTTTCCAGCGCGGGATCCGCGATAGGCTCGGGTATAGCGGAACCGAGGAGTGTTCTGTTCTTGATCGTGAAGACCGGCAGATCGGCGGGAATCTCGACTCTCTGGAAGAAGGCGAGGTCATGACGCGGGCTCAATTCGGCCCTTGCGACAACTGTCTCGGTGCGGCTGCCGACAACGGATTGCTTTTGCCGAAGGGCTTGCGGATCATAGTCGATGACGTTGATCCGTAAGGGGCACCAGAGTCCCGGTGCGATCTCGCGGAGGTGGTCAACGTGCATCTCGTGCAGCAGCAGGTCGCCGAACATTGACCCGGGCCAGGAGAGTTGCTCCTTGATGCAAAGATAGTTTCGCTCAGGGGCCAGCCAGAGGTATTGCCGCATCGGCGAATCGTTTGAGTAAGACCACCGGTTTACCCTGATTTTCAAGCAGCGGAGGCCGTCGAGCTGTTCCTCGCCCTCGACGCGGGCCTCGACCTTGGTGAATTCGTAGACCGAGCCGCTTTCGCGCACGAAGCGGCCATATTTGGGATGGGCATGGATCGCGTCGCCGCCGCTCAGATAAACCGACAAGGGGAAATTCAAGCGGTAGTGGATCAGGGGGATCGTGTGCACGGGATAGACGTCAGGATGCTCGAACCGGCCGAGATGGATATTCGCGCTGTTGCCGATCATCACCGAAACAGACCGCTGGCCGTCGCAGGCTGAGAACTCCTCGCGATGGAGGTCTGTCTTGAAAACGTGTGTGTCGGATTCTCCATGGAACCAGACCCTGTCTCCTTGAAGGACGACTCGACGGGTTTCTCGTGACTGCACGCTGTCCGCTTCGTTTTCTGGAGTCTTGGTACCGCGCTTCTTCCTGGTGAGCCGGAGGGAGTACTCGATGTCACGGTATTTCTGTTCCTCGGCACGGAGTGCCGCGATGACTGTTTGGAGTGGCACGACCTCGGCGGATTGTGGGGGAGGCTGGGGATTGGCTTGCGACTGGCCGTTGATCGTCGGGCCGGGTGATCCGGGCGACTGTGCCGCAGCGCATGCGCCGGGGCGGTCGAAAGCGACGAGCAGGGCCGCGAGGGTCAGGACCGGTGCGGCGAGCGCGAGGTCGAGACGGCGGACCATCGTGGCACTCCTTGGCGATTTTTGCAGGAACGCGGGTTGGGGCGAGCCGGCTCGATCAGGTGGATCAGCGCTTGATGGTCTCGCGCGCGGCGGCGCCGTGCAATATCGATATCGCGGACGGCACACGGCGTGTGCCTGCTACAGAAGGCGGACGGCACACGGCGTGTGCCTGCTACGGAAGGCGGACGGCACACGGAGCGTGCCTGCTGCAAATCGCTGTTGCCGTATCGGATCGAAATCGATACAAACGTTTGTGTCGGTCGTGCTGGAGTGCCACCGCCCGGGCTCATCAACATGGAGGTGCAACTGGCTATGGATCTGGCTCAGCCCCGCCGCCGCCGTGGCGCTCGCACTTCTCGGCGGCGCCGTACACGCTCGCTCTTGCAGGTCGAGGCGCTCGAGGAGCGCGCTCTTCTGTCGCTCTCTCTGATCAAGGACATCAACCCGGTGCCGCTATTCCCGGCCCAGATCACGGGTGCGGGGGGGAATGTCTACTTCGTGACCCAGGCGGCCGATGGCGGAGCCGATCTGGATGTGAGGAATGCTACGGGCACGACGGTCGTCAAGGAGTTCTCCGGAAGAGACAGCTCGATCTCCGACCTGACGCTCGATGGCTCGAAGCTCTTCTTCATTGCGGACGTGAATACGGGCGAGCAACTCTGGGTGACGGGCGGAACGCGCGCGGGGACCAAGCTGGTCAAGAACGCGGGCTCGAGCGGACAGTTCGGCCCGATGACCGTCGTCGGCAACGTGCTCTATTTCGCCTTCGAGGCAAGACACGGTAATAGCGCGACGGACCAGCTCTTCAAGACCAACGGCACGGTGGCCGGCACCGTGGCGGTCGCATTGCCGGCGAGCGTCGCCAAGTCGGGCACGTTCTTCGGCGACCTGGCGGACTACGACGGCGCGCTCTACTTCAGCGCGGGTGTCCGGTTGATGAAGACGAACGGCATTACGACGAAGGTCGTCGGCACGTTTGGGCCGCCACACTACGAGCCGATCGTTGACGGTGGCATCGGCGATCTGACCGTCGCCGGCGGTCTGCTCTATTTCACATTCCCGGATGCAAGCGAGCAGGGCGAGTACCTCTACGCAACCAATGGGACAGCCGGCGGCACGACGCTCTTGCACGACTTCGTCAACGCGAACCTCCCGTACAACCTGCTCTCGAATTTCACCGCAGTCGGGTCGAAGCTCTTTTTCGGCGCGGATGATGTCGCGGACGGGCCGAGCCTCTGGGAGAGCGATGGGACGGCGGCGGGTACCACGCTCGTGACGGCGTTCGGATTGCCGGCCGCGGGAGCTGGCGGTCCCGCTACGGTGGGCCCGCCGATCCTGGCAACGACGGTCGACGGCAACCGGCTCTTCTTCACGACCGAGGCGGCGGGGCCCGGCAGCGCGACCGAGCTGTGGGTCAGCGACGGCACGGCGGCCGACACGGCGGTGGTCGCGGACATCGACCCGGGAAATGGCGGTCCTTACGCTGACCCAGGTAATTCAAGCGGCCAGTTCGCGGTGCTTGGAGGCAAGCTGTTCTTCGCCAACGACGACCCGGCGCACGGAGTCGAGCTCTGGCAAAGCGACGGCACCGCCGCCGGCACGGGGTTGTTTCTCGACCTCAATCCCGGCACGGATGGCTCGTTTCCCGAAAACATGGAGGTCGTCGAGAACGCCCTTTACTTTTCCGCGACGACTGCCGGGGGCTCGAGCGCGCTGTGGTCGAGCAACGGCACGGCGACCGGCACGAGAATGGTCGCGAGCTTCGATTCCCAGCCCGTCGGCGGTGCGCTTTTCGAGAACATTCCGGATGCATTCGCGGTGCTGGGCAATACGATGGTCTTTGCCGCTGACGACGGGACGAATGCGACCGCGCTGTGGAGGACCGACGGCACGGCCGGCGGGACCACCATGATTCACGTCCTTTCCGAGAGCCCGCTGTCGTATCCGCCGAGCGAGTTCACGATGGTGGGGGGCAAGGTCTTTTTCGTCGTGAACGTCGGCGCGACGGATGAGCTGTGGGTGACCGACGCGACGACGGCCGGGACGAGCGAGGTCGCGACGGCAGACGGCACCATCGCCCTAGCGGTGGAGTTCGACGGAAAGCTCGCGTTCATCGAGTCCACGCCCGATGGGACTGTCTCGTCGCTGTGGCTCTCCGACGGGACCGCGAGCGGGACGACGGAGGTGGCGAGCTTCCCGAGCGAGAACTCGTACTATGGCACGCAGACGCCCGGGATGGCGGTCGCCGACGGCAAGCTCTTCTTCACGGCGTCTCCGCTGGCGGGCGACTCCAATGCGGGTTCTTACACGCTCTGGGTCAGCGACGGCACGGCCGCGGGGACGATGCCGATTCCGACGGTGCCGGTGACCGTGACGAACGATGCGCTGGTCGTGTATAAGGGCGATGTCTACTTCTCGGTGAACACCGATGCGGGCACCGCGGCGCCGAGCTCTGGGTCAGCGACGGCACGGCGGCGGGGACCAAAATGGTTGCGAAGCTGGGCGCGGCGAATGCGACGATTGGTCAGTTCGTTGTCGCCGGAGAGAACCTTTACATTTTTACCTCTCAATCCGGTAACGCGCCTGAGATTCTTTACAAGTCGGACGGGACTGCCAGGGGAACGTTCGCGCTGCACCGATTCGCGAACGCGGACGTGATTGACGCGTCCGGCCTGCCGAACGGGAATCTCGAATTCGACTTTAGCGGATCGTCGCCCAGGTCCGGCTTGCCGCTGTGGGTGAGCAACGGCACGGTTGCGGGGACGATGATGCTGCACAACGTGAGCGGCGGATACGGCTATCTGGGCGACGGTGACGGAGCGATCGCGCCGATCAGTGGGGTTTTTTACTTGCAAGGCGAGGACAGCAAGGGCAACATCGGGCTTTGGCAGAGCAGTGGCACGGTCGCGGGGACGACGCTGGTTCAGGACATTGACGGGGCGGATGGCGATTCTTATCCCATGGCCTTGACCGATCTCAACGGGCGTCTGATTGTGGCGATCAATCAGGACGGTCAGGGACTAGAGCTCTGGAGCGAGCTGATGCCGGGGGGCCACTTGCGGTGAAGGGACCGGGGCGGAACTCGGGATGACGGCGAGGGGTTGGGTATGTGGGGATGCTGCCGGAATGCAGCACCCCCCCTGCCCCCCCTTCTTAAGGGGGGGAAAGGTGTGCGGGGTGGCATTCGGTTGCTCGGGGCGTTTCGGTCGGATCACTAAAGTAAAGGATTCTTCATGGCTTTTCCGAGCGGTTATGTACTTGCCGAGGCGCAGGAGGCGATGACCTTATCCACCGTCGCTTATCAGGGCGAGGGGGGGAGCTATAACGAAGTCGAGGCTGCGATCATCGCGGCCTTGGCCTCGTCGACTGTGCTGGGCGGCCATCTCAGCCTCCTTTGGCTGGCGATCAGCCCGGATATGGGGAACCTCATCTACGTGGCGCAAGACGATCGCGCTCCGAACCGCTATGCGCTGGTGAACCGGGGCACCGACTGGAATTTTCTGACCGACTGGGTGGATGATTTCGACGTGCTGCACACTCACGACTGGCCGACGGCGCGCTCCCCCGATGCGGCGATCCGCGTTGCCCAGGGTTCGTGGGACGGCCTCCAGGCGGTTCTTTCGGCGCCGTCTCAGCCCGATGGGATGACGCTGCCCCAGCTTCTGGGGAAGATCAGCTCGGGCGCAGCGGGGGGACTGGATCTGTTTGTCACGGGTCATAGCCTGGGAGGCGCTCTGGCGACGATCCTGGGGTTGTATCTGGCGGATTCGGTGAGCAGTTGGAACGCCGGAGCGGCGTCCGTAAGTATCAAGACGTATACGTTCGCGTCGCCGACGACGGGTAATCAGGCGTATGTGAATTATTACGACAGCCGCTCGGGGCTTACGGATCTTTCCTGGCAGGCCTTTCGCGTCAATAACGAGCAGGACTTGGTGCCGCACGCGTATGCGGACATCGAAGGGATCGCCGACTCGGGTATTCCGCTGTCGCTGGTACTCAAGCTATCCGTCAGCGCGATGGCGGCGGTCGTGCAGACCGTTCTCAAGGTCAACGGTGCGAGTTATGTGCAGGTGGGAAACGGCGAGCCGCTCAACAACAACCCACCGCAGGCGGGTCAGCCGTCGTGTGCCAGGGAGGCGGAGACGCTGGATGATTTCGCGTGCTGGGTTAGCTATGAGCATTCGTCGCTGACGTATCTGGGCCTCCTGGGGGTGCCGACGGATGGAATGGTGGATCATTCGAGCGACATGTCGTCGACTGCGTCGGCGAGCCAGGTGAAGCTGGAGGCGAGGGCGGCGGCGGTGCGGGCGAGTGGTTGATGAAGGGTCCGCGGGAGAAGAAAACGATGCAACTGTGATGAATCGCGGCAAAAGATCGCGTCGAAATCGGCGCTTTTTTCCCCACTTTCAGGAGTGAACAGGCTCAATTTTACAAGTAAATGTCGACAGGAAAACAGAGGCTAATTTCTTTTTTGGATTCAACTTGTGCTTTCATCGAACAAAAATATTGCGTGCGACATGCGCCAAATCCCCAAAATCGGCGCATATTAAGATAGGGGAAAAAATATGGGCTCGGGGCGGAAGGAGTCGGCAGACCGCGAGCCGCCGGGACGACCATGCGGGTTGCTTCCTGGCTCACGGAACCATCTCAAAACTGGAAGCTCGAAGCACGAAATCCGAAACTCGAAATTCGAAGCCTGAAATCCGACGCTCGCAACTCGAGTCTCGAGCGCCCGTATTCCAAGCTCGAACTTCCATGAGCGAAGTTCAATCATTGAACGTGAGACACTCCACACACCATTTCCTTGCCCTTCGAGGGCGTGCCGGCCAGCCTGGGCCCCAGGCTGAGAACCGCGGGTGGGGCGATAGGAAGATACCGCCGAATCTGGCATCAGATTGGTATCATTTCGCGCCATGTCTGAAGAACTTGTAGAAGCGACGAAAGACCAACTCGCCTTTGCAATTGCGCGAGGGAAGTCAGTCCGCTCATGGGCGCGGGACAGTAACGTGCCCCGCGCCACCGCACAGCGGTGGTCGAATGATCCCCAGGTCCGCAAGATGGCCCAGGAAATTCGCCGCCGCGCGATCGATCGGGCGGTAGGCCAGATGAGTATGCGTACCCCTTGGGTGGTCAAAAAGATGACGCAGCTCGCGGGTGAGTCCGACTCGGAAGCGATGCGCCTGAGGGCGCTTCGCGCTCTCAATGCGGACATGATCACCCTTTCCAAATACAGCGGGCTTGAATCTCGCATGACCGAGCTCGAGGAGTGGCGTGATGCGCAGCCTGGACAGGCGGGTCGAGCAGTTTAAGACCGGGACGGTGGACACCGCTTGCGCCGCCGTGACCGACCGCTCGCCGTGGACGTGGTACGCGCCCGACTGCCCATGCGGGCTTCCGCCCGGGGAATGCAGCGTGCATCCCCGGGCGCGGGAAACGCAGCGGCCGCCGCCGGGCGACTGGCGGGTCTGGGGCTACGTGGCGGGGCGCGGGGCCGGCAAGACACGGGCCGGGGCGGCGTGGATCCAGGAACGGGTCGAGACGGGCACGATGAAGCTCGGCTGCCTGATTGCGCCCACCGCCAACGACATCCGGGACGTGCTGGTCGAAGGGCCATCCGGGCTGCTCTCGGTCGCGCCGCCCTGGAATCGGCCCAGATTTGAACCTTCGAAACGCCGCGTGACCTGGCCCAACGGCGCCTGGGCGATTTGCTTGAGCGGCGAGGAGCCCGAGCGAGCGCGCGGGCTGAACGTGGACACCCTCTGGGCCGACGAGCTGGCATGCTGGCAGCGGGCCGAATCCACGTGGAAACTGGTGATGCTGGCGTTACGGGCCGGGGGCAATCCCCAGGCCCTGATCACGACCACGCCGCGCCGCGTGGCGGTGCTCAAGCAGATTCTCGCCGAGGCGACGACCGTGCAGACCACCGACACCACGTATGCGAACCAGGCGCATCTGCCCAAGACGTTTATAAGCCAGATCGTGGGGATGTATGAGAATACGAGGCTGGGGCGGCAGGAGATCCACGCCGAGTTCCTGGACACGACGGATGGTGTGTGGTTTTCCAACTTCGACCCGGCCAAGCATATGTCGATCGAGGCCGAGTATCATCCTGGGTTTCAGGTGCGATGCGCGATCGACGCGGGGAGCTCGCGGCATACGGCGGCGGTTTTCTTTCAGGTTCGTCCGAGTATGAGGGGAGACAGGCCGCGGATCACGGTTTTCGGCGAATATCATGCCTTTGACGTGTTCAGCCACAAGAATGCCACGGGCATCAAGAGGGTAGCGGATGAGCTGCCGTGCCACGGCCGGATCGACCTGGTGCGCATGGACCCGGCTGCGACGGCGAGGACGTCGCTGGGGCCGGCGGCATACGGCGAGTACGAGCGGGTCTTCGGCTCGCGGATCGTGGCGCGGTGGCCCGTGCACCTGGTGCTGGATGGGCTGGACACCATCGAGCTGCTGCTGGACACGGGCAACCTGACGATTCACCCGCGATGCGTGCGGCTCAAGGAGGCCTTTGGAAACTACTGCCGGAAGCGGCAGGGGGGCGAATGGATCGACACGCCGGCTGACGGGCATCCCGAGGAGGACATGATGGATGCGCTGCGGGGTGGAATTCGGGACGCGCTACCGGAAGGGGGCGTGGTCGTGCCGGGCCTGCCGCGGGTGCATGCGTCGAGGATTTTTTGAAGGAAAGCGCTTCAGGGATCTGCCTTCTCGTCGGGTGTGATTCCGGGCGCGCCCTTCTCGTTGTCGAATTCCACAACAGAGGGGCCACGGGCGTAGAACGACGAATCGGACGCCGGGCTGATGATCATCAGGCCGGTCACTTCCTACCTTGTGCGAGAATATGGGAGCTAATCGCAATGGACCCGAGACGACTTTCCGATCGAATGCGCCGAGCCCTGACCTTGCTCAGTCCCGAGAAACGGGGGCGAGCCGAGGCGGCATTTGTCGGCATCCAGTCACCTGAATATCAGGAGCGGGAACGAAGGGATCGCGAGGGCCTTGATCGCGAATACCGCGCAACTGGGGGGATCTCAGGCGCACGTGTCACGGGAGTGGATGCGAAAGCGTTCAAGGCATTCGTCAGATCGCTCCGCCGGGCGCGGAAATCCGCGGGCATGACCCTCAATGAGGTCGCGTCGCGCTCGGGCATGGACAAGTCGCAGCTCAGCCGGTTGGAGAACGGCTGGGTTGCCGATCCCCGTCCCAGCACGCTCGCTCGCTATGCCCTTGCGATCGGCAAACGGCTAACATGGTCGCTGGAAGACATCGAATCATGTCGACCGACGTCGAGCGACGTCGAGTCGTCACGGGATGGCCGCGGGCTTGTGCGTGGAGCGAGGCTATATGAATAAATGTAAGCTTATAAAGATTTGGCCGACAGTTCTCCTTGTAACTGTGCTTTTGCCGGTGCGCGCGAGCCAGGCGCAGGTTGCCGACGCGATCTACGCGGGTGGCGAGATCATCACGGTGAACGGCCGGCAGCCGACGGCCGAGGCGATCGCGGTGAGGGACGGGAGAATCTTGGCTGTTGGTGCGCGTGCCGGGATTGAGGGGGCACACAAGGGGGCGGCGACGCGGGTTGTCGACCTGGCGGGGAAGGCCTTGTTGCCCGGCTTCATCGATGCGCACAGCCACTACTTCAGCTCGCTCTCGGTTGCTAATCAGGTCAACGTCTACGCGCCACCAGCCGGGCCGGGGAAGGACCCTGCGAGCATCGTGGCCGAGCTCGTGAAGTTTCGCGATGCGAAAAGAATTCCGAACGGTGAGGTGATCCAGGCGTACGGGTACGACGATAACGCAATGCCGAATGGCGCTGGGCTCTTGCGAGACGATCTCGACAGGGATTTTCCGGACAACCCGGTGCTGGTCGGGCACGTGTCGATGCACGGGGCGGTGCTGAACTCGGCGGCGATGAAGAAGTGGAACATCACGGCCGAGACCCGGACCCCGCCGGGCGGCGTCATCCTACGAAAGCCCGGATCCAAAGAGCCGGCGGGCTTGCTGATGGAGACTGCGTATCTGCCGATCTTTGCGTCGCTACCCAAGCCTACGCGCGCACAGGAAGTCGAATGGTCGAAGGCGGGGCAGATGCTCTACGCCCGGGCGGGTATCACGACGGCCCATGAAGGGGCGACGCACGCGGACGACCTGGAGGTCATGAAGCGCGTGGCCAGCGCTGGCGCGAACATCATCGACGTCATCGCCTACCCTTTTATCACAGATCTGGACAAGGTGCTCGAAGCCAATCCGGTGAGCGGCTGGGGCCGGTACGTGAAGCGGCTGAAGATCGGAGGCGTGAAGATCACGATCGATGGGTCGCCTCAGGGTAAGACTGCATATTTCACGAAGCCGTATTTGAATGGTGGACCGGGAGGCGAGAACACGTGGCGAGGCGAGCTGTCGTTTCCGGAAGAGACCGTGCAGAGGATGGTCAAGCGCGTTTACAACCTGGGGGTGCCGCTGAATCTGCATGCGAACGGAGATGCGGCGATTGATGTGTTTCTGCGGGCGCACGAGCTGGCGGCGGCCGGTGATCTGACGAGGGACCGGCACGTCACATTGATCCACGCGCAGTTCGTGCGGCCGGACCAGCTCGAGAAGCTCGTTCAATACAAGGTGAGACCGTCGTTCTACACATTACACACGTTTTACTTTGCGGAAGCGCATATCGCGAATCGCGGACGGGAGCAGGCGAGCTTCATGAGCCCGATGCGGGCGGCGATCGACATGGGGTTACGGCCGACGAACCACACCGACTTCGTGGTGGCGCCGCTTGACCAGATGTTCATGATTTGGTCGGCGGTGAACCGGGTGTCGCGTGGGGGCGAGGTGATCGGGGCGGATCAACGGGTGTCTGCGGTTGAGGCGATTGAGGCGATGACCATCAATGTTGCTTATCAGTATGGAGAGGAAGCGATGAAGGGATCGCTTGAGGTGGGCAAGGTTGCCGATCTGGTGGTGCTTGATCGGAACCCGCTCAAGGTGGGACCGACGAAGATCAAGGACATCAAAGTCTTGGAGACGATCAAGGAGGGGAAGACGATTTATACCTCGGACTGAATGGAGGATACGTGATTTGAACCCCTGGCCTCCTGAGTGTGATGCAAAAGCTTGGCTAACATCGTTTTCGGCCTAACAGTTCATCTTAGTTGAGCATTACGTGGGCGGCCATTTTCATGGCCACCCCGTAACGTGGGAAGAACTCAGAGACGAAGGTGCAGATTATGAAAACCAAGAAGTTGATAGATTTTCCGGCGAACACGCAGGTTCGTGGGTTTCTGTACGAAGATCCAGGTCACGAGTACTTGTTAGGCGACGTTCTTGAGATAGAACTTTCTTCCGGCTGGATTATCGATGTCGGCTGGAATAAAGATTACCCAGATCGACCATTTCGGATTGCCGTGTACCGGGAGTACTTCGGTGACCGAATCGTCGATTTTCGCGTGCGGGAGATCGACGATGTCGTGAAGGAGACTCAACGATTGGCTCTGGAGTATTCGTAGCCAGTTGTCGCAACTGGCTAGCGCAACTCGCAGGGACCAACACTGTTTTCGTTGATTCCTCAGTTCGCCCGGTTGGCGCGGAACAATGGCAGACTCACACGTATCCGAACTCCGCGACGTTCACCCATCGGCATTGGGGAAGAATTTGATGATTGCTCTTGATCTTCCGCGACAATCGGTGACCGCCTACACCCGGCCCGTAGAGCCGATTGTCAAAACTACGGCGTCGCGATCCCGAGTCGCAAATCAATCGCGACCGGCGTGGCGAGACGTGATTCGTGCGATCGAATCGCTTCGCCAGCTACGGGATGACTGGGACGATTCTGGTGCGATTGCTCCTTCGCGTGACATCGTAGATAGCGCGACGGATCTTGCGAGAATGCTAAGTGAGACCGACCTCGGTTTACCGACTACAGTGCTGCCGACGCCGGCCGGGTCGATCTTGTTCACATGGGAATCTCTAGTATATCTTGAAATCGAGATCAGGGACCCATATCTCGCGGAGTGGATGCTCGTCGATCCGGATGGTGTCGCGAAACACGGTGTCTTCAAATCGGTCTGGGCACCGGACCGTTAGGACGCAATCGGAGTGGACGGGATCGCTGCAACCTCGACGTTGATCGATCCCGACGAAACAATCATGTGACGAATACCGGTGACCCCCGGCTACTACTTGGCAGGGCACGTGATCATCCCGGAAATCAACTCGATCAGCTACAACGACTCTGCATCCAGACCCAAATTGAAGGAGTTCTGTTTTGGCTTGGCGCGACTCTCAAACGAGGCGGGAGCGGTCACGAATCGTCTTGAGAGGTGTTAGCGCCGCTCTCGTGCGACGCGAGTGGCGGGAGATTTCGTAATAGTGGAGGATAGGGGACTTGAACGCCTGAACTGTTGCATGCCGGCGAAGTGCATAACCCGTCGAGCTGGCTCTGCGTTATTCGGTTGCGCGGCGCTTCGTGAGTGCACTGACGGGGCCGTGATCGGGTGCGGCTGGGACGCCGAAAGTTCTGGTTTATTCTTCACGCATTTTTTTCAAGTATAATGACGTCCGCTTTCGGCGCAGAGTGCGTTCAGCATTAAGTACCTGCGGCGTTCGCGGGGTGATATCGTGGCGTTCGATGGCCGAGCGGTTGGCTGTGGGGCGGATTTACCGTGTACCGTGTTCAGTCGTGCGAGTTTGATGGGCCGGTCGAAGCCGCTCTGGCTCTTCGCGCTGTTATTACTTGTCGAATCTCCAGATTGGCTTGGACGAATCGCTCAGGTACGCTTGGTCGTTGCTTGTCTGCAGCTCTGCCGGCAACTCCCAACGTAACAAAGAGAACCTGTGATGTTCCAAGCTACGTCGGTCGAATCGCCCCAGAACATCGACGAGACGTTACCAGGGAAACCTAGGGAGCGATGAGGTGCCCAAGCCTGAGCTCGGGTGATTCACGGAAAAGAGAATAGGAGAAACCGGTCATGCAACTACAGCGGCCTGAGATTTTCCGACTCGCGGTGGCCCCCAAGATGCACGCCAAGAAACTCGGCACTTTCGTGCGGAACCTCTCTGTCGCTGCGATCGCGTGCGTGGCTTTCGGACTTGGCGCAAGTTCGCCTGCCCAGGAAAGTGGCCACCCAGAATTACTGTTACCGCTAGGGCATTCCAGCGACATCTTATGTGCGGCCATGAGTCCCGATGGAAAGCTCATCGCGACGGGAGACTTCGATGGCACGGTCATATTGTGGGATGCCGAGTCCGGCAGAGCGATGCGCGTTTTCACGGGGCATAGATTACTGGCTACGTGTTTGGTTTTTACGTCCGACAATACTCAGCTATTGTCCGGGGCGTTTAGCAGTTCGTTGTTTTTGTGGGATGTTCGGACAGGCAAGCAAATGATGGACCTGGGTTTCTTACATAAACCAGTTCACTCTGCTGGAATGAGCGCGACGGGAAAACGCATCTTAATCGGAACTTGGACAACAAACGTCATTCTAATGGATCTGGAAGCCGCCGGAGTGAAGACCCTCGATGCTGATGGACGTGGGATAACCTCAGTGGCGCTCAGCCTCGATGGAACCAGGGCCATAACAGGTTCGTGGGATCACATGGCCATCATTTGGGACACGACAACGAAGAAGCAAGTTCAAAGCCTCAAAACCGAGAGGGCACTCGCTAGCCCCGTCGCTATAAGTCGAGATGGGAAGCTGGCCTTAACCGGCTCAGGTCATACGTTCCTGGCCAAGGGCCAAGATGGAAAAACTGTGTTAGTTCCATCCAGAGAAATAATTGCCGATCTCAACAACGCGCAAGCTGGCGAAGCGCTCAATGAGCAGAAGTATGCTGTTCTATGGAACTGTGATACAGGGAAAGCGCTTCATCGCTATGGCAAACACCGCGGAGAGGTCGCTGCGGTAGCACTGTCCAGCGACGCTAGGTTTGTAGTGACAGGGTCCCTGGACGAAACAGCCATCTTATGGAATGCCGAAATCGAGGAACCGCTTCATGTGCTCAGAGGTCATTCAGGCGAAGTGACTTCCGTTGCGATCGGTGCCGATAATTCGCGTGTGCTTACGGCTTCCAGAGACAGAACTGCGCGACTGTGGAACGCAGCCACGGGCAAATGCATACGGGTTTATACTGGAAACAGATCCAAAGTGGTATCCATCGATGTTGACAAAGATGCGAAGCACGTGATTCTAGGGAATTCTGAAAGCCAGGCAATACTATGGGACGTGGAGCATGCAAGACGCGTCAGGACCTTCGATATCCCTGTAGACGAAGGCGATCCGACGAAAAGATATTATCGTTCTGGAGATATAAGTTCTGTAAATATTAGATTAGAACAAAATGTTGCTGCGACTTCGTCAAAGGCTGGAACGGCATTGTTCTGGGATGTCGCGGCAGCCCGGTCAGTTCGTGGCCTGAATGAGCCAAAAAAGGGCTTATCGCGCTTTACTATCGACACAGCCGGCGATTTCCTGCTCGCCGGATATCAAGATGGGAGTGCCATTCTCTGGCAAGCCAAGACCGGGAAAATGGTGCGCACTTTTACTGGTCATCGCAGCTATGTTACTTCTGTCGCGATCGATAGGAGTAGTAGATTTGCCCTTACGGGATCTTTAGATAATAGTGCGATTCTGTGGAATGTCAGTAATGGTCAATCGGTTCATGTTTTGAAAAGTCATACCGACGCCGTGCAGGCTGTTGCCTTCAGCGCCGACGGCAAGCGGATCCTCACCGGGTCGTCAGACAATACCGCGATCGTGTGGGACGCCCGCACGGGAAAATCGCTACATTCACTCAAGGGGCATTCGGGGACGGTTTCCTGCGTTTCTCTCAGCCCCGATAGCCAGAAGGCGCTTACGGGCTCGGATGACGGAACCGCGATGCTGTGGGACGTCAAAGCGGGTAAGCTATTGCAAACGTTCAGTGGCCATAGAGGTCATTTGACAGGCGCCAAATTTCTCGATGAGTCGAAGCTAATAACATCATCAGAAGATGGCGCATGCAGCATTTGGACAGAGGCAAAACGAGATCAGCTTTTCTCTTTCGTATCCGTTGGCGACGAATGGCTGTGCTGGACTCCAGAAGGCTATTACGCGTGCTCTCCCAAAGGTGAACAGCTTATCGCATGGAAAGTTGACGGGGAAACCCCTGGCGGCTACCGTATTTTCGGTCCGGAGCAATTCCGCAAGTCACTTTATCGCCCCGACCTCTTTCCCCACCTGTTTCGAGAACGTGACCTGACCCGCGCCTTGGCCCGCGCCGACAAGGAGCGCGGCGGCCCTGTCGAGGCAGCCACGACGCTAGCCAAATCGCTGCCCCCGATCGTGATCATCACCGACCCGAAGAGTGACGGGGAGACTGACCGTGCGACTCTGACCGTGGAGGCGGTCGCCGTCAGTGTCGGCGAGCGCCCAGTAACTCGCATGAGCCTGCTCCTCGACGGTCGGCCTTACCGAGGGAACCTGTCCACGTTCGAGGTACCAGAGCCTCGGCTCGGCAAGGTGAGATGGAGCAAGGCTGTCGACCTCGAACCAGGTGAGCACACGCTCCAGGTGATCGCCGAGAGCATCAGTCAGGGGCGCTCCGACATTCTCCGCATCCGTCGCAAAGCGCTCGTCGAGTCATTGCCGCGATTATTTGTGCTGGCCGTCGGGATCAGCGCTTACGAAAAAGAAGACTTGCGCAAAGACGTTTACTATGCCGCTGCCGATGCACGGAAGTTCGCCGACACGGTCGAGCGATCGAGCAAGCTGTTGTATCGCGAGGTGACGGTCGTGCGTCTCATTGACCAGGACGCCTCGAAGAGAAACATCCTTCGGGCTTTGAGCCGGCTGAAGGCCGAGTCGACGCAGCGGGATGCCGTGATGATCTATTTCGCCGGCCACGGGAAGCGCGACGATCAGAACAACTTTTACTTTCTCCCTGTTGATACCGATCTAGGCGAGCTGCCGTTCACGGGGCTGTCTGAGGGCGAGTTCAAGCCTCTGGTCAAGGCCATCACCGGCCGCGTGATCTTGCTGCTTGACGCCTGTCATTCCGGGTCACTGATCGAGAATCCTGGACGAGGAGCACCGGAGGGGCTGACCGACCGGCTGTACCTTGATTTGACTTCCAACGAGTACGGACTCGTGATGATGTGCTCGTCGAGGGGGCTTGAGAAATCGCTCGAGAGCTCCCAGCACAAGAGTGGGTATTTCACTGTGGCGCTTGTCGAGGGGCTCGAGGGGAAGGCGCGGAAGTCGGAGGATGGGGCGGTGTATTTCAAGGAGCTGGATGTGTATGTGACGGAGCGGGTGAAAACCCTTAGCGAGGGGAAGCAGCATACGCTGACGTCGCAGGCGGCGACGATTACGAATATTCCGCTCACGAAACCATGACAGTCGAGCTACAAGGTGTCCTTCGGCGCGTGCAGGACGCGCGGACTTCTTGCGTCGACCCCTTCTAGGTGAAATCAGAGCGTGCGATCGGTGCCCTACAGCCCCAAGCAATACCGAACGGCATCTTCCACGCGTTGCAAGATGTGGCCATTCAGGTGTCCCGCTGGGGCTGCAGGAAAACGATGCGGATCCAACGATCGAAGCTGGAAGCAGAGGAAGACGGTTTCCATGGGCAACCCACTGTCCTGGGCCGTGACGCGCACGTTCGTGGCATAGTCTCGTGGCAAGTTCTCGCCTTTCGTGCCAACGACCACAGTCACAACTAATGGAAGTCTATTGATGATATCAACTGATAGTACGAGAACCGGTCGCTGTCCGGCTTGTTCGCGACCTTGCACTGGGTTGAGATTTACGAAGTAGATCTGCCCGCGCTGGATGCTCATCAGTGGTCATCCAATCCGTCACATTCAGCCAGGGCAAATTCCGTCTCGATCGCCTTCAACTCGCGCTGGATCGCTGGGTCGTGCGCCATCCGTTCAAATTCACCATCGTTAAAGTTTGGGCTGCCGAGCGACCGCTCGCGAATCCGATGAACCAAGCGTTCGATGAGCCAGAGCTGTTCCGAAAGCGAAAGCTCATTGACCGCGGTATCAAGCTGCGAAAGCCGTGATTCAGTCATAATCTTCGTAAGTGATCGAAATGATTATGCTTATAGTGGAGGATATGGGACTTGAACCCATGACCTCTTGCATGCCATGCAAGCGCTCTCCCAACTGAGCTAATCCCCCTGCAATTGACCAATCTGGATTCGATTGATCAACGAAACGGCGGTCTGGCAGACGCCGTCACAACCCTTCCGATCATAGCGATGCGAGCCGGCCTTTTCAACCTCGATCAATACCACCAAGCCATGCAAGCTGCGGCGTCTGTTGAGATCGCATCCTCCGCTGCGTGCTGAAAAAAGTGTTGCGAGTCTTCGTTCCACGGAATATGTTTAGCAAATGTCGAATCAGGCCTTGGCATGATTCGGCGGACGGCACACGGAGTGTGCCTGCTACAACTTGCAGTGCTCGGATCACGCCCGCGGGTGGATTTGCACTCGCCCTCAATCCCTGCCTGGATGAAATCGGGCAAAACCCACCACACGATTCACGCCGCCATCACGGCACTCGCCCGCGAGGAGTCTGGTCCCGCCGAGAGGAGAACACCATGAACCCGTTCATCAAGCGATCACGCCGCGCGCTCGATATCCTGTTCGCCGTTCTACTGACTGCCATGTTGACCGTGGGGTTCGCGCTGGCGCAGCAGGCTTCCATCGTGGGCAAGCTCCAGGGACACACGAGCCCGGTTTACTCGGTGGCCTGGAGCCCCGATGGCAAGAGTATTGCCACGGCTGCGTTCGATAACACCGTTCGGCTCTGGGATGTCACGAGCCGGAAGGAAATCAAGAAATTTGAGGGACATACGAAGCTCGTGCTTTCCGTGGCGATCTCGCCGAACGGCAAGCAAATTCTCTCGGGGAGCCAGGACCATACTGCCAAGATCTGGGATTGGCCGGTCCTGCTCCCGAGCAAGACACTGGGAGGGCACGCGGGGCCGGTGCAGGCGCTCGCGGTCAAGCCGGATGGGAAGCTTGTCGCGGCGGCATCAGGGAAATCGATCAAGGTCTGGGACCTCGCGACTGGTCAGGCGATCAAGCAACTAGACGGCCACGCGGGGGACGTATTGTCGGCTGCCTGGCGCGGTGACGGCGCGGGGCTGGCGACCGGGGATAAAGCCCATGCGATTCGCCTGTGGAAAGGGGACTTGAGCCCGGACTCGACGATCGAGGCACTGGGCGAAGCGGTTCTTGCTCTGGCGTATCTGCCGAACAACCAGCAGATAGTCTCGGCGGGCTCGGACGGGCTGGGACGGTTGTGGCAACTCGGCATGCCAGCGCCGCGAACGTTTGACGTAAAGGACGGTGTTAACGCATTTGCGCTCTCGCGGGACGGATCGAGGCTCGCGACGGGGGGCGGGGATAAGATCGTCCGGATCTGGAACCCCGGAGACGGCAAGTCGATCAAGGAGATCACGACGGATTCGCCGGTCGTCGCCGTGGCATTTCCGCAGGATGGCGGCAAGCTCGCGGCGGCGCTGGCGAGCAAGAGCGTGCGGATCTACCAGATTTCAGACGGCAAGGAAGTGAAGAAAATCGAGCTGGCTGCGCCGATTACCGCCATCGCCTTCCGCGGGGACGGCGGGCAGCTTGCGGTTGCGGGCGAGGACAATACGATTCGCGTGATCAACCCGGCCGATGGGAAAACCGTCAAGGAGCTCAAGGGACATCAAGCGAAGATCGCCGCGCTGGGTTTCTCACCCAAGGACGGCAATCTGCTGTTCTCGGCCTCGGCTGACAAGACCGCGAAGCTCTGGGATGTCAGTCAGGGAAAGAGCGTCCGCGACTTTGCGGGCCATGCGGATGCCCTGATTTCCTTGAACGTGAGTCGAGATGGGGCGAAGCTTGTCACAGGATCAAACGACAAGACGGCGCGGGTCTGGAACGTCGCTGACGGGAAGATCCTGGCGACACTTAGTGGCTGTGCCGGGCCTGTTTCTTCGGTGTTCTTGTCGGATGATAACAAACGGGTCGGCACGGGCTCAGCCGACCAGTCGGTGCGCTTCTGGGACGCTGCAAGCGGGCACGAGCTCGAGCGGATGACCGCGCACAAGGCGGGGTATAGCCGGAGTCGCCGTGCTGGCCGACAACAAGACGGTTGTCTCGGCCGGCGCTGACAAAGCGGTGCGGGTGTGGAACCCGGCCGCGGTGCGGATCTTCGCTGGTAACCAGGGGCCGATTTTCAGCGTGGCCGTGCATCCTGGCGGGGCACAACTCTTTACGGGCTCGGCGGACAAGTCGATCAAGGTGTTCGACCTTAACAGTGGGAACCTCGTGCGGACGCTTGCCGGTCACACGGGGGCCGTCAAGGCGATTGCGCTGACGAAGGATGGGAGCAAGGTCGTTTCGGGATCTGACGACAAGTCGTTTCGCGTCTGGAACTCGGGCGATGGCAAACCGCTGCTGGCGATTCCCAACCTTGCCGCGAGCGTCGACTCCGTGGCCGCGGCAGCCAATAACATGATGGCGGCGGCTGGGCTGGCCAACGGGACGGTGAAGGTTTTCAACATTGCGATCGCCGATTCCGAGAAGGCCGAGCTGGCGAGTTATCAGACGGCGAGCACCGCGGTGGGATCGCTCGCGTTCACGCCCGATTCGGGTGCGCTGCTTGCCGGCGCCGCGGACAAGAATGTTGCACTGTGGGCGCTGCCGCCAGCCGGGCCGAAGACACTTACGGGCCACACCGGGCAGATTTACAGTGTGGCCTTCAGCCCGGATGGCAAGCTGGCGGCGACGGCCGCGGACGATAAGTCTGCGCGGATCTGGGATGTCGCGAAGGCCACGCAGGTGCGATCGCTGGTCGTGCCCGAGAAGGTCGCGTACAGCGCGGCGTTCAGTCCCAAGGGGGACTTACTGGCGACGGGCGGCGACGACAAGATCGTCCGGTACTGGAACGTCGCCGACGGCAAGGAGCTCCGCAAGAGCGTCGGGCACGGGGCATCGGTCTACGCGGTCGCCTTTCATCCAGACGGAACGAAGCTGGCCTCGGGCTCGGTCGACAAGACGATCCGGATCTGGAGTGTTGCTGACGGCAAGGAGCTGCACAAGCTGGATGGCCATCCGGACGACATTTACGCAGTTGCGTTCAGCCCCGACGGCAAGCGGCTGGTGTCGGTGGGATACGGCGGGAACATCTTTGTCTGGGACGTGGCCGGTGCGAAGCCGTTGTTTCACCAGCACGTTGCGCCTTACACGATGACCTATGGAGTGGCGTGGAGCCCGGACAATTCGCAGCTTGCGGTGGCTGCGTCGGATAACAATGTTTATTTGCTCAAGCTGCCTTGAAATGTCATTGCGGCAGCAACTCTGATGTACGCACCAATTCACCGCGTGGCCGCAGGATTCCGACCAGGCCATCGAAGCGCCAGATGCCGTCTTCAAAGACGAACTGGTAAACCGGGCCGATTCGATTGGACGTGCATATCAGCACATTATTTCCTTCTCGCCAGGGCTTGAAGTTCTTGTTCAGGTTTCGCGGGATGTTGACGATGCCCCCCTCCGGCGCGAGCTGGAGCGGGTGCGCCTCCAAGTATCGCCGCGAGCAAAGACGGGACGCGGCCTCCAATCGCTGGCTATCCGCCAAGTCAGGGCGATTGGCGATTGTGAAGAGCTGAGAGCAGGTTCGAATTGCGCCGCGGGTCGGCTGGGTCGAGATGATCTCGTACGCGAGGCCGCCGAGCAAGAGCGCGGCCACGGCGAGCGCGATTGAGGCGATGCGGGTCCTGGACATCGAGGGAGGATCGGATGCAATCACTTCTTCAACCGTTTCTTCAAATCGTCTTTGAGCCGGTCGACGACCGAGTCGGCCTTGGCGTCGGCGAGGATTTGCTGGATGACGGTTTTGATGCCGCGCGGGCCCCACTGGCAGCCCTGTCTCAGGTATGTCTTGGCGCCGTGGCCGAGGACGTAAGACGTCGAGGCGGCCACGGAGGCCTGGGCGAGGCCGAAGACGCCGTAGCCCAAGGCGGTCAAGGGAGCGGCGAGGCCGCCGCTCAGGACGGTGACGCCGGCCAGAGAGGATCTGATGCCGCTGTAGATCAAGCGGCCGACGATTCCGGCGGCACCCATGGCTCCCAGGGCGAGCATCATGTCGCGGACCAGGCTGGCGGCGGTGCGTCTGGTCAGAGGGATGCCATAAACGTTGGAGAGTGCGACGATCATTCCGACGTCGATGGCCAGGCCGCCGGCGATGTCGAGCATAGGGAGGGGATTCAAGGCGACGGCGGCGCCGGTGGCCATGGCGAAGTTCCAGATGAGGCGGTTGGCCGCGTCGTCGCGGATCCGCACTTTTCGCTCGATGATTTCGCTATGCAAGTCGCCTGCGATCAGGAGTGTGTTCAAGGCAACGAGGGCTTTGCCTTCGCGCTCGAGCACGTCGAGGATCCGGGCTTTGAGCGGTTCGATCAAGGGGGCGGGGCGTTCCCACTGGGTCTGGCTGGAGCCGTCGGGGAGCTGGATCTTGACCTTGAAGGCATCGGGGCGGGCGGCGGTCATGACGATGTCGTCGGGGCGGATCAGGTCCTTGACGCGTTCGTCCTTGATCTTGGCGTAGATCTGGTCGCGGTCGACTTCCGGGTAGCGATCGATCTGGTTGAAGACGAGGATGATCGGTTTCTGGGCATCGCGGAGCTCGGTCAAGGCTTCGATCTCGCTGCGCTGCATGTCGCCGGAGACGACGAAGAGGAGCAAGTCGCTATGGCGGGCGACGTCGCGGGCCAAGGCTTCGCGGACCTCGCCGCCGACCTCGTCGATTCCGGGGGTGTCGACGACGATGAGGCGGGAACCCTCGAGGCCGGGTCGGCCGGCCGAGTCGTGCTGCCAGCGCTGGGCGGTGCGCTGGACGGTGGTGCCGTGAGTTGCGCCGACGGCGAAGACGTCCTGGCCCATGAGCGCGTTCAGGACCGACGATTTGCCGCGGCTGACCATGCCGAAGGCGGCGATCTCGATTGTGGACTCCTCGAGCTTCTTGCTCAGGTCGCGCAACTGGGCGAGCTCACTCGAAAGCAAGGCTTCTTCCTCGGGAGTGAGTTTCAAGCTGGCGAGGGTCGCTTCGATGCTTGCCTTGGCGCGTTCGACGGATTCGTCTTCGGCGGCGATTTGAGTTTCGAGCTGGCCCAGGATTTCATTCAACTCGGGGTCGGGCATGGGATGAGCCTTTCATTGACTCGCCGTGCGGATCGCTTGTTCGCACCAGTGAGCGATCTCGAGCAGATCGTAGTCGCGACCGTGGTAGGCGACGAGCTGGATCGCCACGGGAAGACCGTCCGGCGCCAGGCCGATTGGGAACGAGACCGTGGGCAAGCGCAGGTAGCTCCAGGGCGAGTTGAATGCGGGATCGCCGGTTGTGGATGGATCAGGTGCTGTGCCGAGGGTTGCGGGTGTGATGACCGCATCGAATCGCGCGCGAGTTTGCGCTTCGAGGAACGGGACGAGGTTATCCACGGTTCCGGACCTGGCTTCCAGAACATCTGCCGATTTCGCAGCTTCCCCTTCGAGAATGAGGTCACGGATTCGCGGGGGATAGTCGTCGGGGAAATCTCTGAGGTTGGCGGAGTGAACCTGGGCGGCTTCGGCAGCCATGACCAGTCGGTGGTCTTTGAGGATCTGCGGGAAATCGATGGGATCGGCGATCTCAACAACCATCACGCCGCAGCTTATGAGCGCGCGCTCAGCTTCATCGAGTGCGTTCACGACCGCCGGTTCCGCTTGTCGGTCGAAGAAGCCACGGAACCGCGCGAGCCTGGGCGGTTTCTCGCGCGTGCGGAGCTCACGATTGAACGCTTTCTCCACGGGGTCAGCGCCCTGCATGGCCATGAGCAGGAGTCGCAGATCCTCGACCGTGCGGGCAAGAGGTCCGACCTGGTCGAAACATGGGGCGAACGGTCGGCAACCTGCCATGAGCCCGCGCTTATCGGGCTTCATTCCGGCGATTCCACAGAAGGATGCCGGCCGGGTGATCGAGCCACCGGTCTGGCTGCCGATCGCGCCCAGGCACGTGCCACAGGCAACGGCTGCGGCCGAGCCGCTCGAAGACCCGCCGGGGGTTCGATCGAGCATCCAGGGGTTGCGGGTCACGGGAGGATCGATCCAGGCGTGAGCCGTCGTGACGGTTTTGCCCATGATGATGGTACCTGCATCGAGCAAATTGGCGACGACTTGGGCGTCTCGACAGGCGATGCCGTACGACAAACGCTTGGTGCCGCAGGCGGTCGGCATTCCGGCGACGTCGATGATGTCTTTGACGCCGATTGGAATGCCGTGCAAAGGCCCGCGGTCGTTGCCGGCCGTCAGCTCGTCGTCGAGCTCGCGAGCGTATTCGAGCGCCTTTTCCCGGTCGAGGATCACCCAGGCGTGGACTCTTGGCTCCCATTCCTCGACTTGCTCGAGGCAGCGTTCGAGGGTCTTCACGCAGGTCGTTCGTCCTTCGCGCAGGGCGCGGCCGACGCCTGCGATTGTCTGATCGGCCTTCGGAAAAAGCCTGGGATACTCGGAAGCCGATTTCGACATGGAGATCCTCGCCTAGGGCTTTTTCGCGGGCTGCTCGGGTGTTTTTCCGGCTACGTGCAAGATCTTCGCCGAGACGCGCTGCACCGCCTGCTTGGCGAAATCCTGGAGGAAGTCGGCGCGGCTGGTCAGGTCGAACTGGCGGATGAGTGCGGCCTGCATGCCGCCGTCGCCCCAGGTCTGTCCCTGGCGGAAGTATTCCGAAAACGCCCCGCCCGAAACGTGAGTCAGGTAGGCCATCGACACGGCCTGGACGGCTCCGGCGGCGGCGTAGCCGACCAGCGACGACTTGAAGATTCCGGCGACCAGGGAGGTCGCGGTCTCGACCAGGCCGAGCTTCAACAGCATCTGCACCATCTGGCCGCCGACCATCCGGACGTGGGAGGAAGAGAGCTGCACCCCGTAGACGCCCGCGAGCTCGGAGATCATCTGGAGCTGGACGGCCCCGTTGGCCACCAGCTCGAGCGCGGGGAACGGGTTGGCGAAGACTGTTCCCGCGGTGATCCACTGGAATTTCTCGACGACGTCTTCGGCCCGAGAGTCGCGTTCGATCGTGAGCTGCTCCTGCGCCTTTTTCGTGAGCAAGTGGGCTCGCAGCAGCAGGTTGCCCGCGCGGAGCGATTCGCCTTCCTGGTCGAGGATCCTGGCGATGCGACTGCGCAGAGCGCCGAGCTCGGGAGGCACGGCTTCGAGCTGGGTTTCGACGGAACCGTCGGGTTTTTGCACGCGGACGCTCAGCGGCCGAGGGGAGGCTGCGCCCGAGACGATGTCGTCCGGCGCCACCAGGCCGCGGAGTCGCTCCTTGAGCTTCGCCAGGATGGCGGCGCTATCGGGCTCGTTGAACCGATCGGTCTTGTTGAAGAAGACGATCGATCGTTTTCCCTGGCGAACGAGGGCGGACAAGGGCTCGAATTCGGTGCGGACCAGGTCGTGGTCGAGCACAAAGATCAGGAGGTCGGCGCGCGCGGCCAGGTCGCGAGCTTCGTGCTCGCGCGCCGAGCCCGCTTCGCCGATTTCGGAAAGGCCGGGGGTGTCGGTGAGGAACAGGCTGCCGTCGACTCCGTCGAGGGAATAGGTGTGACTTTCGGCTTGCCGGGTCGTGCCCATCACGGCTTCGCTCTTGCCGGCCTCGCGGCCCAGGAGCGCGCTGGCGAGCGACGTCTTGCCTGCGGAGCCCGTGCCGAAGATGACGACGCGGAACTCGCGGCGATGGCGACCGGCTCGAATCTCGGAGAGCTCGTGGCTGAGCCCGGCGCGGGCGGACGGGTCCGCTACCTGGCGGATGACGCCTTCGGCTTGCTCGGTCTGGACCGTGGCGGCTTCGATCACGCCGGCAGGCGCCGCAGCGCCGGTCGTCGCTTGTTTCCTGGAAACCCAGAGCAGCCGGCCTATCCAGATCGCGGCGAGCGCGAGGAACACGATCAGCACGATCAAGAACGCGATGCCGAGGCCTCGCGATTGGCGCGAGAACCGGTCGTGCAGCTCGACGAGCGAGCTGAGCAGCCATCCGGCGGCGCCGAGCAGCACGACCAGAAACGTCAGTCCGAGCAGCAGGTACGAGGGTCGCGTTCGCATGCGATTGGATCGGATTCGCGGCCGAGGCCGACGGCTCTAGCGGCTCGATGGACCATCGCAGAGATGGATTCGGAATCGGGCCGCGGGCCGTGGGCTTTGCTGTCACACTTTGATTGTGACAGGATTGTCGCTTGGTTGCACCAACAGATGGCGATCGGACTTCGAAAACGCAGGATGGCGGGTGGAGGGACAAAACGAAAAGCGGCCCGGACCGTTCTCAAGGGTGAGAGGTCCGGGCCGCGAGATCGACGGCCGAGGGCAGCGAGTCGTTCAGCGGCGAGTCCAGTTCAAACCCAGGTTGTTGAACAGACCGCTCAGAAAGCCGCGGCGAGGCGGCGAGCTGGCGGGCGCCGCTTGTGCCGGGGCCGCGTCGGCCGTGGTTGTGGCGCTCGAGGCGGGCCCGGCGCCGAAGACATTGTCCGGATCCGAGACTGGCGGCACGGTGATGTCTCCGACAGACAAGAGCGGCCCGTCGTCATTGCGTGGGGAACGGCTGGTCTGCGTACCTTCGAGCCGAGCGGGTTGCTCCGGTGCGGAGAGTTCCGGGCTGCCTTCGCCGGTCAGAGGCCTTGCCGGCTGAACTCGTCCGGAGCGGGGTGCGGCCTGTGCTGCTCCCGGATTACTGGCTGGGGCACCTGCCGACGGATCGAAGGGCGACACGGGCTGCCTCTGGTCCTGCCGCGGTGCCGCGGGATTGGCCGGTCTGTCACCCCCCGGTGGCGCAGGTTGGTCGAACGGCGAGCGGCCGCCGCCGGGCAGAGTTGGAATCTCTGGGCGACCCAGGGGCTGCTCGCCTTGCTGCATCTCGTCGGCATCGCCCGGCGGTGCGTTGCCGCCGGCACCCAGCTTCATCTCTTTGAACGCCTTCTCGACGTCCGGCTTCTCGGGGCTCGGGCAGCCCCAGCCCGTGGGAAACGGCCGCCAGCAAGGCGGGTGGTATCCGAAGTATTTTTCCTTGTAGATCTTGTAGACCGGGTCTTCCTGGTCACACGGAACTCGCTGCCGCTTGATGGGGGACAGCGGAAACAATCCTGATTGTTGCGCACGCGCGAGCTCCGGCACGCTCACGATGAACGTGAGAACAGCCAGAACCAGCCCGCGTCTTCGGATCCTTGACTTGGTTCTCATCCTCGCCTCGTCCTGTCGCATTGACCTGGAGCGCCTCCGAGATTTTGGAGCGGAGGCAATCCGTCTCCTTAATCGATCCTGATTCGTTCGATCGGGTCACCTGCATGGAGTGCTTCAGGGAAACTGGGAAAAAGAGCAAAACTTCGGGTTTTACGTAGTTGACGAATACAGGGTATTCGCGGAAGAGACGGTTTTTGAGTGTTCTCGGGTCGTTTGCGGAGTCGAAAAGTATGAGCAGAGGCGACGTGCGGCGTGGGGGTCGCCGGCTGGGTATAGAGGAGGAGGGTGTTGTGATGATTGTAAGAATTGTTCGAATGAATTGGCTGGCGTTGGTGTGCCCGATTGTGCTGGCGTCCGGAATGGAGGCCAGGGCACAGTCGTCAGCCGCGACGGCAGCTCAGACGGCGGCAATCGGCCGCCAATTACCAGAACGCGACGATGGGCATGGCTGCCATGACGATGCCGGGGATGTTTGGGTCACCCACGCCAAGCGCGACTGACGCTGCGGCGCTGGGGATGGGTGGTGGGTCCGGGGGTGGGATGATGGGTATGGGCGGCAACTCGATGGGCAATCCGTTCATGAGCCCGATGGCGGCGCCTTTCCTCTACAGCAGCATGGCTGCCGGGACGTCAACGCAGACGGGAGGAATCACGCCACAGCAGACGGGTATGTTGATGCTGGCGGCGCAGGCACAGATGCTGGGGCTAGGGTCCGGTCAAGCGAGCGGCGTGCGGCCAGGGGCGGGAGGGGTACGAGCGCGCCAGATGCAGAACGTCGCCGGCGCACGGGGTACGACCCGTCAGCCTGGTGGCCTGGCGGCTCGTTATTTCAACCGCACGTCAAAGAGGCCGCGCATCCCGCAAGGCTTCTACAACCGGCCGAATCAGCATTATCCGCAAGTTGTGCGGTGAGAATATTCTGGGTGTTTTCGATTTGAGCGAACGGGTGATTGTGCCGATTGTATCTCATGTCAAGACCGATCCATCGCTTTTCGGATCGGCGGTACGAACGGAAGCGAGTTTGACGGTGAACAGCCTGCCTTGGCGATGGGTCGGGCATCCGGGAATTGTCTCCGGGTGCTTCAAGTTGCTCAAGCGGCGTTGGCGGGTGTTCGGCCGATGTCAGAATGCCGGGAGGAAGCGTTGCATGGATACTGCAAGAATCGTCTACCGAAGAGCCGGCTGGCTGGCACTTCTGGCATTCTTCGCCGCGTGTGGATGCCAGACGGTAAAGACACCGGAGGAGAAAATTGCGAATAGCAACATTCCCAACGAGTTCAAGAAAGTGTCGATGCCGGACTATGTTGTCGAGCCGCCGGACCTGATCCTTGTCGAACTGCTGGAGGGCCTTCCGGGGCGTCCGATCTCGGGCGAACGGCTGGTCAGGCCCGACGGTAAGATCTCGCTTGGCTGGTATGGGGACGTCTACGTTGCCGGGCTCACTGTGCCGGAAGTCAAGGAGAAGATCGTCGTGCATCTTCGGAAGTACCTTCACGACGAAGAACTGGGCCTGATCAAGGCGGACGAAGAGACGACCGAGTGGATAAGAGACAAGAATGGTGAGCCCATCCGAATCGAACCGCGGGACTCCGACCGGGTGTTCGTGGACGTAACCGCCTACAACAGCAAGAATTACTACATCCTGGGTGACGTGGCTGTACCGGGTAAGTTGCCAATCACGGGCAACGAAACGGTGCTTGACGCGATCAACTACGCGAATGGTTTGATGCCGACGGCCGCGCCTCAGAACATCCGTCTGGTGCGCCCGGCACCGCCGGGCGCCTGCTGTGAACAGATTCTGCCGGTCAATCTGGCCGCGATCACGAGCGGTGGCGACCCGACGACGAACTACCAGCTCATGCCGGGCGATCGAATCGTCGTCTATCGCGACCCGATTGTCAGGTTGACCGTGTTCATTGACCGGCTGGCCGCGCCGTTCCAGACCGTCATTGGCTCGGTTTTGCAATCCTCGTTCGCCATCCGGTTCGCCAAGCTCGCGACACTTCCCGCGAACTCTGGAGCCGGTGGAGCTGCGAGCTCGGCGGCTCGTGGGCCGGTTACCAACTTGCCGCTCGAGCCCGGGGCCAGGTGATGCGAGTGGGTGGATTTTTCCGGCAACACATGAGTCGCTTGCGTGAAAACAAGAACAGCATTCTGGCACGGCCGGCTGCTCGCGATGAGATCGCGAGCGACTGGCCGTTCCGCGCGTCGCCCGCCGGATGGCGCCGTAGGTTGGAACCGCGGTGGACTGAATTCTCGATTTATGGTTAGTTTCGTGCAACGGATTCCGAAGGGAAGGACGCTTGGCAACGACTGCACCCTCGCCTGAAGAACTGGTCAGAGCGAAGCCGGCCGACGAGCGGCCCGGTTCCGACTCTGGAAGATGGCGGCGATCGTCGTCTTGCTGTGCCTCATCGCCGTGCTGTGGGTGCTCCGTCGCCCGTGGTTCGAAGGAAATTTCGGGGTCGTCGATGACGGTGTGGTCGTGCGCTCGGCGCAGCCGACGACGCAACTGGCGGATTGGGCCCGGCAGTATCGGCTCAAGTCGGTCTTGAACCTGCGAGGCGGGGGGCCTGGCGATTGGTGGTACGGCAACGAGATCAAGTGCGCGAAGCAAACTGGCATCACGTATTACGATCTTCCCTTGAGCGCGACGCGCCGGCCGACGCGCCGCGAGCTGTTGCAGTTGATCGACCTGCTCGATCGCTGCTCTTATCCCTTGCTTATTCACTGCAAGTCCGGTGCTGACCGGACCGGGCTGGCCTCGGCGGTCTACCGAGTGGTGCGCCGGGGTGAAGCTCCTGAAAGTGCGCTTGACTCGTTTTCGATCGAGTTTGGCCACGTCCCGTTTTTCGGCACCGAACATCTGCACGAGCCCCTGCTGGAGTATGGCGCCTGGCTCAAGAGGGCCGGGCTGGCCCATTCCGCTGATCGGTTTCGCACGTGGGTCCGGAACAAATACGTCGCCGACGATCCGCGGGAGGACCCGCCTTTGGTCGTGCCCGGCCCAAGGGCCCGCCGATCCTCTGCCGGCAAGACGGTTTCTCTTCAATAGAGCAAATACCGCGAACGCACCTGATGAAACTCCGCGATTTCGCCATCCCAGCGCGACATGATCTCGCCGATTGGCCGGCCGAGAACAATCGCTTCGTAAGTCGCCCGATCGGCGAGCAGGCGCTTGAGCCCCTCGTGCTGCCACTGGGCGGGGTAGAGCCGGCGCAGCTCGAGCGCGAGAATCACGCCCAGCTTGAGCGGGTCGAAATCATCCCATCTTGTCAGGAGCACATGCACTCCCCCACATCGTTGTCCGGCGTACTGGCGCTCGCGGGGCGTGAAGTAGATGGGGACGAACCGCACGCCGGGAACGGCCGCCCTGGCGAGAGCCGCCGCGAATGCTTGCGGGTCAATCCAGGGCGCTCCGATGCGCTCGAAGGGCGTGTCTGTGCCTCGGCCGGTGGCGAGATTCGTCGCCTCGAGCAGCCCGACGCCGGGGTAAAGCATCGCCTCGGTCAGGCTGCGCATGTTGGGCGAGGGATTAATCCAGACCAACCCGGTGCGATCGTAGAGGTCGTTGCGGCTCCAGCTTCGGCAGCGAACGACCTCAAGCGATGCGCCGAGGTTGCGCTCGGCGTTGTACAGGAGCGCCAGCTCGCCGACGGTCATCCCATGCCGCACGGGCAGCGCGTGGTAGGCGATGAACGATGCGAATTCCCGGTCGCGCACCGGTCCCGAAACCGCGCGCCCGCCGATCGGGTTGGGGCGGTCGAGCACGAAAAGCTGCTTCTTCGATTCCGCGGCCGCTTCGAGCACCAGGCCAAGGGTAGAAATGTACGTATAAAACCGTGTGCCGATATCCTGGATGTCGAAGACGAGCGCATCGAGGTCCGCGAGGTCTTCGGCCCGCGGCTTTCGTTCCTTGCCGTAAAGGCTCACGATCGGCAGGCCCGTCGAGCGATCCTTTCCATCGGGCACCGCCTCATCGAGCTCGCCGCGAATCCCATGCTCGGGACTGAAAAGCTTGATCAATTTAACATTCGGGCGCATGAAAGAGGACGTCGATGGTTGCCTTGCCGTCCCGGGTCATGCCGGTGTGATTGGTGACGAGGCCGATCTTCTTCCCGTGCAGGGGGCGAAAGCCCTCGGCCTTGAGAACGTCGATACCGCATTGGACGGGTTCGAGGCCACTTGCGGTGGTTCCCTGGGCCGCCGCCGATCCCGCCAACAGTGCGATAAACAGAATCATGGTCGTAATCGCTTTCTGCAACTTGGCCCAGCGGAGGGCGATTTCCATCGTAAGCTGGGCTGCGCGGTGCAGCGATTCGGGCGGCAGCGGCGCGCCGGGATCGTCACCCAGGTCCGAGCCGATCAAGGCGATGGGCTCGGCAGTCCTCGTCTTCATCGTCTCGAATGGCCAGAGCGCGAAAAAGCGACGCCGATTCATCGCGATGCGGGATCCAGAGGCTGTCGGCGGCTTTCTTGGCGAGATCGGAGCCAGAAAAAAATAGCCCGGCGATGCGGAGTACAGACTCGGGAGACTGTGTTGCCCCTTCGGCACCCGGAGCAAACAACAGCAACAAGAGCGAAGGCTTCGTGGGCAATTCCGATTGGAGCATGCGAATGACTTCGCGGGATCCCGCGTAATCGAGCCGCTGGCCTCCCGCGACGATGAAGGCCGGCTCGAGCTCCGAGGAGCGATGGCGCGGCCAGCTTCGAGCGAGCTCGAGCAAAAGCGCCGTGCTCAGACGATCGGTTCGAAGCACCCCGTCAACCAGCCGCGAATGGCGATATTCCCAGGAAAGAACGCAGAGTATCAGGACCCAGGTGGACGCAATAATCAGCCAGGTTATGACGATCATGACCGGTAATCCGGTTGACTTGCCCCACGTCGCTAAAAACGTCAAGAGTGCAGAACACCAAAAACAAAGGTGGAGAATGGTCAAGATGAAGAATCGGCGTACGCGGAATAATCCCAGAAATCCCGTATCAAGTCTGCCGAGAACCGTCTGGAAGATAACCCTTTCAGGAGGCGAAGAATCGCCGGCAACGGAGGCGATGACGACGGGTGCTTTCTCCAAGGGTCGCATCCGCCGGCCTGGCTGGACCCAATTGTAGGCCAGGGCCTGCACCCACTTCACGCCAACGAAAAACGTCGTGAGTACTGCCAAAATCTGCAAGAGAGGGTTCCGACCAAGGATCACGCAGAAGCCAATCGTGATCAACGCCCCGTATCCAATCCACAGAATCCACGGACCCACGAGCTGGGGGAAACGCGAGCCTTCCACCTCGCGGCGCGCGACCTTCCAACCCATGCGCTGGAATTCGCCGGCGACGAAGTCGGCGATCTGGTGTTCGCCGTCTGGTCCCGCAAAGGCAGGATCGTCCAGCTTCTCAAAATTCGCTATCGCCCGGGCGGCGTCGAACTTCATCGGCTTGGCGTTCCCGCACAAGTGTTTTTCTCGACCGGCGCACACGACCGTTGATCATACATACTCGAGCCGCCGGCCTCATCATGACGAACCCACGCGAGAGCGGCCCTGTCTGAGTCTTGCATTCCTTGACGGTCTTCAAATCGGAGGGGTAGCGTAAGGTGGCGAGGCCGCAGTATGCTCGGGTTTAGACACGATTTGCGTCTGTACCGAATTCCTTCCTCACGCCGGACTGATTGATTTTCCCATGCTACTGAAACGAACTCATTCTTGTGGCGACTTGACCGCCGAGCATGTCGGGCAGGACGTCGTGGTCAACGGCTGGGTTGACGCCTGGCGCGACTTCGGCGGCTTGCTCTTCATCGATCTCCGCGATCGCTATGGAATCACACAGGTTGTTTTCGAACCGGACGCTGGGGCCCAGTTGCAGGCGCTGGCCAGGGAGCTGCGCAACGAGTATGTCGTCGGCATCAAAGGCGTGGTGGCCCCGCGGATGCGCGGCAAGGAAAACCCCCGGCTCAAGACCGGGGGGATCGAAGTCCGCGCCCGCGACCTGGTCATTTACAATGCGACGCCGACCCCGCCGTTCGAGATGCACGGTTCCGAGCCGAACGAAGAGCTGCGGCTGACCTATCGCTACCTCGACCTGCGACGGCCTGCGATGCAGGAGATCTTCATTCTTCGCCACAAGCTTGTGCAGCTCATGCGGCGACGATGTCGGATATGGGCTTCCTCGAGGTCGAAACGCCGATCCTGGGCCGTAGCACGCCCGAGGGTGCGCGTGACTTCCTGGTCGCCAGCCGTATCCATGCGGGCCATTTCTACGCGTTGCCCCAGTCGCCCCAGCTCTACAAGCAGCTCTTGATGGTCTCGGGCTTCGACCGCTATTTCCAGATCGCCCGCTGCTTCCGCGACGAAGACCTTCGCGCCAACCGCCAACCGGAATTCACGCAGCTCGACGTCGAAATGTCGTTCGTCGACGACCACGACGTGACCAGTACGATGGAGACTCTGGTCGCTGCGATGGCCCGGGAATTCACCGGTGAGGAGCTCAAGCTTCCCCTGCCCCGCCTTGACTATCGCGACGCCGTCGAACGCTTCGGCAACGATCGGCCCGACCTGCGATACGGTATGGAGCTCAAAGACGTGGCCGACATCGCCGCCAAGACCGAGTTCAAGGTCTTCCAGCAGGCGAGCGAGGCCGGCAACCGCATCCGCGGAATCTGCGTGCCCGGTGGAGGCGGGCGCTACAGCCGTAAGGACCTGGATGGATTCGCCGAATCGATTGCCGGCATCGGTGCGAAGGGCCTGGTCTGGCTCAAGGTCGAGGCCGAAGCGCTGGCCGGGCCAACCGCCAAGTTCTTCCCGGCAGAAGCTCAGCATGAACTTCGGGCGCGGTTCCAGGCTGCCGCCGGCGACCTCATCTTGATCGTCGCCGATACGCAGGCGGTCACGGGGCTGGCGCTCTCCAGCCTGCGCAGTCGCCTCGCGGCCGAGCTCAAGCTCTACGATCCCAAGTCGTTCCACTACTGCTGGGTCGTGCGATTTCCACTTTTCGCCTGGGACGCCGAAGAAAAGCGATATGTCGCCGAGCACCACCCGTTCACGATGCCTCTGTTCGAAGACCTGCATATGCTCGATACAGACCCGGCCTCGATCCGCGCCCAGGCGTACGACTTGGTGGTCAACGGCGAGGAATGCGGCGGCGGCACGATCCGCTGTCACGACCACGTGATTCAGTCCAAGATCTTTGCTTTGCTCGGCCTTTCGCCCGAAGAGGCACAAGAGAAGTTCGGCTTCCTTCTGAGTGCCCTCCGCAACGGCGCACCGCCGCACGGCGGCATCGCTCTGGGCGTCGACCGCCTGGTGATGCTCTACTCCGGGCTCACGAATATCCGCGATTGCATCGCGTTTCCCAAGACCGCCAAGGGAACCGACCTGATGACAGGAGCCCCCGGCCTCGTCGACCCGCGACAGCTCAAAGACCTGCATATCAAGACGGTCGAGTAGGCCGCTGGTACGAATCAAAAGGAACGACGAGTTGAGCGACCGATCCTTGATCGTGGCCGGAGTCCGCACGCCGATGGGCGCCATGAACGGTGCCCTGGCGAGTGTGCCGGCCCCCCAGCTAGGCGCTGCCAGCATCAGAGCTCTCCTGGAACGAACCGGGGTAAGCGGGAAATCGGTGAGCGAAGTCATCATGGGCAATGTGATCGCCGCCGGGTTGGGACAGAATCCCGCCCGCCAGGCGGCGATATTCGCCGGACTGCCGGATTCCGTCGGAGCGCTCACGATCAACAAGGTCTGTGGCTCGGGTCTGAAAGCTGTGATGCTCGCCGACCAGGCGATTCGCGCCGGCGACACGACGCTCGTCGTGGCCGGCGGCATGGAGAGCATGAGCCGTGCGCCCTATCTGCTGACCAAGGCCCGCGAGGGCTATCGACTCGGACACGGCGAGCTTCTCGACTCGATGATCCTCGACGGCCTCTGGGACGTTTACGGCCACAAGCATATGGGAAGCTGCGGCGAGATCTGCGCGGCCAGATATCACTTCACCCGGACCGAGCAAGACGATTTCGCCGTGCGAAGCCACACGCGTGCCGCTCAGGCGATCGCCACCGGCGCGTTCGACGCCGAAATCGTGGCCGTCGACGTTTCGTCCAGAGGGAAGACGACTCGCGTGTCGGTCGACGAAGGACCTGCAAAGTTCGACGAGGCGAAGCTGCGCTCGCTTGCGCCTGCGTTCAGTCCGGACGGGTCGATCACAGCCGGAAATGCTTCCAGCATCAGCGACGGTGCCGCCGCGCTCCTGATCGCGTCCCCCGAGCAGTGCCGTGCGGCAAGTCTCAAACCGATCGCCGTGATCAAGGGTGCGGCAACCTGGAGCCAGCAGCCTGAATGGTTCACGACGGCTCCCGTCGCCGCCATCCAGCTGCTTCTCGAAAAGATCAACTGGACGATCGGGCAGGTCGACCTGTTTGAGATCAACGAGGCCTTCGCCGTCGTGACAATGGTCGCCGAGCGCGAGCTCAACATCCCCGCCGAGAAGGTAAACATCCACGGCGGAGCAGTCGCGCTGGGCCACCCGATCGGTTGCAGCGGCGCCCGCATTCTTGTCACCCTCCTGAGCGCGCTCAAGCGTACAGGCGGAAGCCGCGGCGTCGCCGGCCTGTGCATCGGCGGCGGCGAAGCTATTGCGCTTGCCGTTGAAACATTCGACTGAACGCGAGTGCCCAAAAACCAGAGTGCCACCCACCGACCAACGACAAAAATCAGAGCGAATCCAAAAACACTGGACGATTTTGATCGAAACGACGCTCTGTAAGCACAGAGGACGTATTGCATCAACAACGACATCCATGCATTTTTGGCCAGGCGAGAATGGATCGAATAATCTGAATCGCTCGCTGGGTGGTCGACCCTTGCAATCGACTGAGTTGCCCGTAGAATGATCCAGCCGCGAGAGCGGCGAGCACGTCAGATTCAACCGAACTCTCGGTGCAGGCAGCATTTGAGAACTGGGCAAACGGTGAGGTCTGGTCTCAAACCCCATTCGGGGCGTGCCAGGTCGAGTTGCTAAGCGAATGCATCGTTGCATGAGACCAATCGTACATGCGGCCAGATTGCAATCGAGCGCGGCGAACCGATGGTGGGGACTTTCGCCGATCGGTGAGGGCCGGTGCAACGCACGCTTCTTCAGAGGAGGCACATCGTTCATGGCGGACAAGTCTGCGGATTCTCCCGTTCGGATCGTCGGGAGTCGCGAGTTGCACCAGAATTTGCCGGAGATTCTCAGAGAGCTCGAAAACGACACCGTCCGATACGTCTTGACGGTGCACGGCCGGCCTCGCGCAGTCTTGATCGGTGCCGAGCCGTACCTGGGCATGATCAACAATGGTCGCCAGGCAAGCGAGGGCCTCGTCAGCTTGCAGCTCACAGCGCTTCTTGGTGGAAAGCTCGACGCACTCATGCTCGATGATCTTGAGAAGGCTTTCGAGAAGCGGCCAGATTGATCGCCCGGCTCGACGGTTCAAGCGGTGGCAGAATCGCGCCGGATTCAAGCTCACTAAAGCGCGGTTCAGGCAACCTCGTCCGAAGGATCTCGCGGCGGCTTTCCGTTCTTTCGCGCGAGCCACGCTCGGAGGAATTCGACTGCGCCAGGTAGCACCGAGATGACAATGATGGCGACGATCACGAGCTTGAACCGCTTCTGGACGATTTCCAGTCCGCCGAACCACCAACCTGCCAGTAGAAAAGCAAGGATCCAGACGGTTCCTCCCGCGATGTTGTACGCGGCAAACCGTCGGTAGCTCATCTTGCCGATGCCCGCGACGAATGGCGCAAAGGTTCGAACAATCGGGACGAACCGCGCCAGGACGATCGTGACACCCCCGTAGTTTTCGTAGAAGCTCTGGGCTCGCACCAGATGCTTCTTGTTCAGAAGCCATGATTTCTCTCGCGAAAACACCTTTGGCCCGACGAAGTACCCGATTGCGTAGTTGACGCCGTCGCCAAGCACCGCTGCCACCACCAAAAGCGCTGCCAGCGGCCCGATCTTCAGCGGCGACTCAGGGTGCGCCGCGACGGCTCCAACCGCAAATAACAGCGAGTCACCCGGCAAAAACGGCGTTACCACCAGCCCGGTCTCGGCAAAGATGATCGCGAACAAGACAACATAAAGCCATGATCCCAGGTTATCGGCATACTGGTTGATCGTCTCCGGACTCAAGTTGAACACAGCCCAGAATGCATCGATCAACCACTGATAGACTTGCCAAAACAAATTCATGCTTGCTCCGATCACTTGGCCGCCGTCGCGCGAGACGCCACCGTCAAGAGTTTCCGTCCAATCGAATGAGGGGAGTATGCAAGCTTCCGCGTTCCGTACGACGTGCTCTAGCGATCACGCGCCGCCTCGTCGCGAGACCGAACGGGCAGGCGAACGTTTCGGATGCCGGCTTCGTCACAGGCTGCAAGCACGTCGGCCAGATCCTGGTAGGCAAGCGCGGCGTCGCCCCGGATCACAACGCCCTGGTTGGCATAACGGTTCCTGGCCTCGCGAAGTTTGACGACTAACTGATCGAGGTCGTAAGTCGCTTGATCGATCGAAACGGCTCCTCTTTTTGAAATCACCAGGATCAAGTCGTCAGGTGCCGCCGACGCCGGCTGGGCTCCCGCAACCTCGGGCACGCTCACCAAGAACTCGCTTTCGTCCCAATCGTAAAGCCGGGTCGCCGCCATGAAAAACACCAAGAGGCAGAGAATGACGTCAACCATCGGGGTCATGTTGATCAAGGGCGCCTCGTCGACCTGAATGCGGCTGGCGAGCATCGGACATTTCCTCGAAATAGAGCTCACGGCCGTGGGGAATGAACGGGAATCCAGCAGACTGCAGACAGACACGCGCGGAGTCGTTTCTCTAAATGACGCGCGACTCGTGACGATGAGTCTCGGCTGCGCCTGGCGGCACGTGCCGCCGATCGGCCCCGACCATCCGCTGCGATTCGCTCGAGACCAGCTCGATCACCTGGCGTGTCCGATCATCAAGCTCTCGGATGAGCACATCCACTCGATTCAAAAAGAAATAATAAGACGTGACCGCAACAATCGCGATCGAGAGACCGAACGCGGTCGCGACCAGCGCCAGGCTGATCCCTCGGGCGAGCATCTCGCCCCGCGCAGGTCCAATCCGACCGCCGAGTGCATCGAATGACTGAATGATGCCGACCACTGTTCCCAGCAGACCTAGCAGAGGGCCCAGCGTCGCAACAGCGCTCAATATCCGTAGATTGCGCTTGAGCTCGACCACCTCGCCTGCCGCGTCGTGGCTGACCATCTGCCGGATCGCCGCGCCCGACTGGCCCCACGCTCCCACCACCATCGCGAAAACTCGCGCCGCCGGACTGTCGTGCGCACGGCAGAGCTCCAGCGCCCGTTCGCGATCGAGCTTGCCGCTCGATAGCCGTTCCAGAAATCGATCGGCAAATTCACGCGGGACCACGCGATCGCGCCGCAGCGCGAGCCATCGCTCGAGCACATAACCAAGCGTAACCACCGAGCAGATCGCCAGCGGCCAGAGCATCGGATTCGCATTCAAGACCGGTCGCAGTATGCTGGAGCGATCGACCGCAGCTCTCTGCCCCCCGCCCGCCGCCCCCTGCACCGCAGACTCAGGCGCAGCGCAGCCGAGCCTGGCACATCGACTTCAACCGTCCTCGCATTCTTGAGATCGTCACCGCCTCCGGAGGCCGGCTGAGCATTGGCAGCTCGAGTGCCCAGCAACACAATCCCAGCAATGAGCAAGCCGCACGCCAGGTGCGCACTCGCGGGCAAGACAGGTCCTCTTCCCGAATGCTCGAGCCGGGTGCGGCCCCGCCGCTCCCCGGCAGTGCAGCCAGCGCCTCCGATTCCGCATGCGAGAAAGAGGGATGCACCAGGTTCTTCCTCGATCTCATCAAACAGGTCGGCCATGGTCTGAAAACCTCCAGGCTACTGATCGGGCACATCTTATCCCGCCGACCGTTTTTTCCCGAGCCGCGATTTCTCAACCAATCGCGGGCGGTCGTTCCGAGTGATAACCGCGAATTCAGCGTGGCCATCTGCCTCAGACGCTCTTGGCATCGATCCAGGGCATCAGGCTTCGCAGACGCTTGCCGACCTGCTCGACCGGATGCTCGTGGTCCATCCGCTTGAGCGCGTTGAACACCGGCCGGTTCGCGCGGTTCTCGAGAATCCATTCCCGCGCAAACTGGCCGGATCGGATCTCGCCCAGGATCTTCTTCATCTCCGCACGCGTCTGCTCGTTGACTATCCGCGGGCCGCGCGTGTAATCGCCGTACTCCGCCGTGTTCGAGATGCTGTATCGCATGTAGTTGAGCCCTCCCTGGTACATCAAGTCCACAATCAATTTCAGCTCGTGCAGACATTCAAAATAGGCGCTCTCGGGTTGATAGCCCGCCTCCGTGAGCGTTTCAAACGCCATCTTCACGAGCGCACTCACGCCGCCGCAAAGGACCACCTGTTCTCCGAAGAGGTCAGTCTCGGTCTCCTCGGCGAACGTGGTCTGCAGCACCCCTGCCCGCGTGCCGCCAATCCCCTTCGCATAGGCCAGTGCCAGTGCCTTGCCCGCCGGCGTGCACGATTCCGCGGTCGCGATCAAGCAAGGTACTCCCCCCCCTTTGACGAACTCGCTACGGACCAGGTGCCCCGGACCCTTGGGTGCAACCAGCGCGCTGTCCACCCCTTCCGGCGGCACGACCTGCCCGAAATGAATGTTGAACCCGTGCGAGCACAGCAACAAATCCCCGGGGCGTAGATGGGGCTTTATCTCACGCGTGTAAATATCTCCTTGCACCTCGTCCGGCAAGAGGATGTTCACAAGCTTGCCCGCTTCGGCCGCCTCGCCCGCTGAAACGGGCTTGAACCCGTCCCGAACGGCCAGGTCGTAATTCGTCGATCCCGCCCGCTGGCCCACAACGACCTCGCAGCCCGAATCACGCAGGTTCTGCGCCTGTGCATGCCCCTGGCTGCCATAGCCGATGATCGCAACGATCTTCCCCTTGAGAAGCGACAGGTCCGCATCCTGATCGTAGTACATCTTGGCAGCCATCGATCGCTCTCTTTCTGCAAAATGCCTCAGGCGCGAAGCCTGACATGATTCAAAAATCGCGGCCTAAAGCTCGGAGTGACCTTGAACAGTCGGCAGCTCGGTGGTTTCGTCCGAACCTGGTGTCACACCCGTTGATTCGCCCTCGAGCGGCACGTCTCCGCGCACCAGCGCAATCCGCCCGGTGCGTGCCAGCTCCTGTATTCCGTAATGACGAGCATGCTCGATGAACGCTTCGATCTTCTTTTCCTGACCGGAAATCTCGATCATCAACTGATCCGGGCTGACGTCCAGGATCCGGCCCCGGAAGATCTGCACGAGTGCCGTGATCTCTGGCCGCAGCGCGGGCGGCGCCTTGACCTTGATCAACATCAGATCGCGCTCGACGTAATCCTCCCGCGAGATATCGTGCACCTTCACAACCGTCACGATCTTCTCGAGCTGTTTGCGCACTTGCTCGAGATGCCGGTCGTCGCCCATCACCACAACCGTGATCCGCGAAAGGTGCGGGTTCTCCGTCTCACCCACCGCGAGACTCTCAATGTTGAACCCGCGCGACGCGAACATCCCCGAAACGTGCGCCAGCACACCCGGCTGATTCTGCACCAGCGCCGAAAGCAAATGACGCCGGCGCCCCGAATCAGGCTTTTCCCCCGCCGGCGTCCCCTGTAGATTCATTCCCGGACCAGGCACAGTCGCCATGGACATCACCGTGATTGAGTTGTGCTGCCTTTCGCCACTCGGCTCCCGAAGAGCACTGAAAGTCTACCCTTTCCGTGCCCACCGAGACCAGCCGGTTCAAGGAGTGGACCGGCGCGGCGCCCGTTCGCGCAGAAATGACAACTCGCTACCGGCGGCTCGCTTTCGACAAGCCTAGCGCGGCATCCGCGACCCTGGAAATCCCTTGGGCAGCCCCCCCGGAAACCCGCCGCCCGGTGCCCCTTCTGCCCCTTCTGCGCCTGGAGGCTTCTTGGGCTCGACCAGCGCAACTCGGTCCAGGTTGATCGAGCGGAAGCTCTCTCCGGGCGTCACGTAATACCATGGCCCGAAGCGCTTCATGAAGCCTTCGACCTTCTTCTGCCCGTCGGCAAGCTTCTTCTCGTAGTCTGTCTTCTCGCGAGTCTTCTTCTCTTCAGCCACCTTCTGGTCGGCAATGAATTTCGGATCCTTCGGGTCCGGGGCAAACACATTATCCGGCAGTGTCACTGGCTCACCCGGTTTGACGACGGCCTTCGGCTTGGGCTGCATCGACTCCGGCTTCTCGATCAAGCTCGGGTCGAACGCAACCGTCACCATCAGGTACCGGTTCTCCTGCGCCCTCCCGCTTTCTTCTCCTTGTCTTTCTTTTCTTTGTCCTTCGCGGCACCGGCGTCCTTCTTCGGCTCGGCATCATCCGGAGCACCCACAACCAGCTCGTCCCCCTCGGCGAACACCGGCCCACCGTATCGCAGCGTGTAAACCACCCCTTCATCAGTCCCGACCGACACATCGCCCTGGTCTGAATAAAGCCCCTTCGTCGTCAAGAAGAACCCCTTGTTCTGCAGCGATGCCATCACCACCGCCGGGATCTTCACGTCCCGATCAAGATACTCAAGTCCCGCCGGCCGGGGGCGAATGCCGACAATCTTCAAGTCGGCCACGGCGTCCGAAAGAGTGCGCAGGTTGTTCTCGTTGAGCTGCTCGTTCGCCCCGAGCCCCTCCATCGTCCACGGTCCGGCTGAGTCTTTCCGCGTGATCACCAGCTCGTCCCCTCGCTGCATTTCCAGCCTGCCCGCACTGGTGGGACTTTCCTGAAGCTTGTAATTGTTGAAGAAAATGCGGCGGATCTTGCTGGCCTCGACCTTCAGCAAATTCGTCTCGATCCAGTCGGCAAACCGCGTCGACGGCTCGGCCTTGATGTTCACGCCGTAGATCCGTTTCTGGTCCGGCACTCGCACGTAGTGCTGGGCCTGGCCGTCTCTGCGTTCGGTCCCCTTGATGTCGTTGCCGATGATGAGATCGGCGAGCACCTTCTCCGACCCATCGCGCAGCGTGATCCGCTTGCCGCGCCCCTTGAGCGTCATCACCTTCGTGTCCAGCGGGTCGATCACGCCCATCGCTTCTTCCTCGCCGGGATTGTTGGAGCGGATCGTGTCCTTGGTCAAATCCATGATCGCCGCCGCCGTCTGTGACAGCCGGTCGCGAGCATCAGCCGGATAATTATAGTGCGATGGGATCACCCATTGCTTGTCCTTGAACATCACCCGAAATCGCGACGCCGTGGCCGTTCCAGCATCGAAGTCGACGACTTCGAGGTCCGTGCATGAAAGCGCATCGAAATCGGCAAAAAACTTCTGCCCCTGGTCCTCAAAGTCGGCCGCATTCGCGGGCTGGCGATCCCGGGTGATGAAAAAGGCCGAGCCGGCCAGCACCACGGCCACGCCGACAAAAACTGTGGTCTTGATCAGATCGTTCATCGCAGTTCCCTGTTGGCGAATCGAAAAGCGATTGATTCCTGAATGGCATTGCTCGATCAGGAGACCCGTGCGGGTGGCACGGGCTCCGCCCGCGTTGCTTGACCCTCTCCCCGAATCCCGATAAGCCCCTTATCCCTTCGCGGACGTCCCACGCCGCGGCTCATACATCAGCCGCTTGGGATTGGCTCCCACATTCTCTCGCGTCCGGCGCCAGAAGAAGACCAGCAGCCCCAGGATCGCCGGTGGCAGCGGAGGCACAATCGCCGCGGCAAATCGCACGCGGTTCTGAATGCCGCGAATCCGCTGCTCTGAATCCGTCTTCGCCTCGCGAATCTCGTTGAGCTTCTTGTCTTCGATGCCCTGCTTGGCGACTTCGAGCCGCCTGTTCGCAATCCTCTGAATATTCGCGAGCTGAATCTCCTTCGTCCGCTCGTCCCAGTCCGTGTGCGACTGCACCGCGTCCACCTGCTTCTGAAACGCCTGCTGGGCCTGGTCGAGTTCGTCACTGGCCATCTGCTCGGCCTGCTTGGTCTTGTCGGCGAGCACCTTGTCAAATTCCTTGGCCCGGGCTTCGATCGCCTCGAGCCGCCGGTGCACCGGGCGCTTCCCGCGAAGCCGCACGAACGATTCATCGCCGGCCAGCACGTCCACGCAATTCAGCACGAACGACACGTTGTCGAATTCCAGGTCCTCGATCTTCCGCCGGCGCAGTCTCGAAAAACTGCTCGCCGATGCAGTCAAGATCGGCAATCGCAATGACGTTGATCTTCGCGGGCGCCGCCTTTTCATCTTTCTTCTTCTCATCGGCCTTCTTTGTTTCCTTCGATGCATCGGAAGCAAGCTGGCCGGTGACGTGGGCGGCCAGCGTATAGCTCAAGTTACTGCGAAGATGCCGGCGCCTCGGATTCACGCCCGAGAATCCCATGAATCCTTGCTGGGCGAAATCCGACCAGGCAACCGTTCCGCCGGTCGGCCCGGTTCGCAAAAGCGGGGTGAACTCTAGCCCCGACCCGACCGAATGAGACCGGAGCAGCCCGGGGAAAAGCATCACAATTTCCTGCATGCCGGCAGTGGCGCTTTGTTGTTCGTTGAATGCATCGGCGGCACCGCTGCCCGTCCCGATGAAGACGATTTCCGGCGTCGCCTGCAGGTCCGACATCTTGGGATGCGGGTTGTACATATTCCAGACGATCTCGGTCGCTGGCCAGTCGATCCCGCACGCATCGAGCAGGCCGCTCAGATTTCCCTTGGGCTCCGGCGGCTGCCCGCCCCCGAACATGCCTCCAGGAGGCTGCTTGGGCACTTCCGGCGCCAGCGATGGATTACCATTCATCACCGGCTCGTACGGGAACGGGTCCAGGAATAGCATCGTCGCCCCTCCCTTCTTGACGTGATCGGTCACCGCGTCGATCTGCCGCTGCGTGAGCGATGAGGGCTGCGCGACCAGAAGCACGTTCAGGTCCGAAGGAATCGGCGTGTCGGGTGAGACCGAGCTGACGTCGTACTGCTTCTTGAGCTCCGTGACGATCGACCACTCCGGCGTCTGGCTGAATGTCCGCATATCCATGCCGCCCATCAACTTGGCGTCGGTCTGCAAGATGCCCACCTTCTTGCGCCCGCTTTTTGAGACGACTCGAATCGACCGCGTAAGCTCATACTCCACCGGCAGGCCGCGGTCGAAGAAGGGAATCACCACCTCCTCGGTTCCCGACGTGAACGCCACCCCGAGGAAAATCTCGGTGGACTCCTGCTTCCCCTGCTCCAGGCTGAAAACCCGGTGCGGCTCGATTGCAAACCTCTTCTCGGCTTGCCGGGCCTCCTCGGAAAACACCTCCGTCGGCATGATATTCAGCCTGATCTTCCCTCCGCTGCGGGCCTGGTATTCTCTGAGCAGCCCCAGCAAATCCGACCGGATCTCGACATACTCTCTCGGCACCACCGGGCTCACGAACGCTTGAATCAGCACCGGTCGATCGGCCGGAATCCCCTTGGCCAGCTCGATCGACTCGCTCGAGAGCGTGTGCAGGCCTTCCGAGCTGGCATCGAGGCGTTGGCCCCACTGGTTCACGATCAGCGTCAAGCTGGCGATTCCCACCACCACCGCCACAATCCGCGCCAGCGAATGCAGCCAGTGGTTCGTGCTCGCCTCGCCGCCGGCCCAGTGCCGCCTCCCCAGGAGCAGCATGTTCAGGTAGAGCATGGCCATCGCCAGCCCCACGAAGTAAAGGATCCCGTCGAGCGTGATCACGCCCGCTCCGAAGTCCGCGAACTGCGAGCCGATCGACCACTGCTCGAACGCCCGCTGCGTCGTGTTCTTCATCGCCTCGGCCACGCGGCCCAGGAAAATCGGCACTGCGCAGAAGAGTGCCCCCAGGATGAAGGCAACCGTCACGTTAGCCGACAGGATCGACGCGACCATGCCGACCGCGATCAGAAGCACACCCATCAGCCAGTAGCCCACATACGTCGCAAACAACATCCCCAGGTCCAGCGAGCCCAGCCAGCCGAACACCGAGACCTCCGGCGGCGACGCCACCCACGCGAGCACGAAAACCTGCGGCAGCGAGAACAAAAGCGCCACCGAATAGATCCCGAGTGCAGCCAGATATTTCCCCAGCACCACGTCGAGGTCGTGCGCCGGCAGAGTGAGCAACAACTCGTCGGTCCCCTGCTTGCGCTCTTCGGCCCAGGTGTTCATCGTGATCGCCGGAATGAAAAGCAGCAGCAAGTACGGCATGCGCTCGTTCAGCTCGTCAAGGTTCGCCTGGTTGTTGGTGAAGAAGATCGCCTGCCAGAACGCCACACACGAGCTGACGAATACAAACAGTGTGATGAACACATACCCGGCCGGGTTGCTGAAGTAGCTCAGGAAATTGCGCTTGAATACCGCCCCGATCACGTGCAGGCGCCCGGCCCGCAATCGGCTAGAGGCAGGCTTGGAGACGGCCCGCGCTTCGCTCGTCGCCTTGGTTTCCAGCGTGCTCACCGCTTTTCACCTCTCATAAGGTAGACTCGATTCAAATCCTCAAACCGGCTGAGCCGTGAAGTCGTAAAACGTCTGCTCGAGAGTTCCCTTCACACGCGCCATATCCGCCGGCTTGCCGTCAAAGACGATCTTGCCGTCATGGATGAACAGAATCCGGTCGGCGATCGGATCAACCTCCTGGAGAATGTGCGTCGAGACCAGAACGGTCTTCGATTGCCCCAGGTCGCGGATCAACTGCCTCATCCCACGGATCTGGTTGGGGTCGAGCCCGCTAGTGGGCTCGTCCATGATCAGCACCTCGGGATCGTGCAACAGCGCCTGCCCCATCGAAACTCGTTGGCGATACCCTTTCGATAGCTTACCGATGGGTTTGTGGGCAACCGTTTCGAGCGCACACTGGGTGACGACCGCATCGATGCGATCGTGCAGCCGGGCCGGTGACATGCCGCGCGCCGACCCGAAGAAACGAAGCAGCCCCATCGGCGTCATGTCGGTGTAGAGGGGACCGTTTTCGGGCAGATACCCCAGGTGTTCGGCGGCGGCGATCCGGTCGGCTTGAACGTCGATTCCGGCGATTTTCGCCGACCCGTGCGTGGGTGCGACGAACCCGGTCAGGAGCCGCATGGTTGTCGTCTTGCCGGCCCCGTTCGGACCCAGGAATGCGACTACCTCTCCTTTGCCGATCGTAAACGTCACGTCCCGGACAGCCAGAAACGAACCAAACTGCTTGCAAAGGCTATTGGCCTCGATCTTGACGGCCTGTGACATACCGCTTCGTCCCTCCAAATTATCTCCGCTGACACTTCTCTCGCACCAACAACCGCGACTGGCCGAATCCGTTCTGGAATGGCACGGTCAAGTGGGAACCGGCCGTCCGCCGCAGGAAGACCCTGGTGCGATCGCAGAGGCGCGCAACCCTCACAAACACCTGTACGAGGATTGGCCGAATGTGTTCATTATGCGCAGACCACCCCCGCGTTGCAATCGATCAGTTGCCCGTCGTCTTGTCGCCCGATTGCCGGCGGGTTACGATACGTAGCCAAGGATGGACTCCGCGCCCTCAAGCGACGCACCCGTAGCTCAACTGGATAGAGCATCGGTCTACGGAACCGAAGGTTACTGGTTCGAATCCAGTCGGGTGTACTGGCCGCAGTTCGTTTTGATCGTTTGACGGTGGTCCTTTCCACGCAAGCATTAAGGGAACGGCCACGACGAATCGGCCCACGCCGTTGCGCACGGTTCACTCGCCCCCTCTCTCGCGTGCGAGCCGGCCCACCTCGCGGTCGCGAGGAAATCGCCAGTCCCAAGTACAAGCCCGGTCCGGATTTGCGTGCTCCGGCATCACGCTCCAACCGTGGCGCGAAATGAGGCCATTCTGCCGCCATTTTGGCCAGAATTTCCTCTTTCTCCAACCCGCGAAGGGCGCTGCCCCTCCGGCGCAATGTGCAAATCCGCCGAATAGCACGCGTCCGGCCTCGAGCGTGGTGGTTCCGCGACGCAAGAGTTGTGGTCGAGCCCCGATGTTTGATGGCTGGAAATTGCTCATCGAGAATAGCGATTGGAATACAGTCGTTCGAGAGTTCGAAAAACTGGGACTCAGGCCTGAGACTCAGGATTTGGAATTTGAGCCGTAGGATTTGAGATGAAAAAATCGCGACCTGTCCCAGCCAGCCCGGTCGTCTCGGCGACTCCCGACTTGGCGGCGCCCCAGGGTCCGACGGCGGCGGCGGCGCGCGTGCCCTGCACTATCCCCCTATCATAATATGCGCCATATTTCCGGCCCCACCAACTCTCTCGTTCGCGCTTTTCGATTTTGCGAAAAACGCAACTTCAAGCAGCAAAAGCAATTAACCGCCGATTTCGGATCGAATATTTACACGTGATGATGAGTCCGTCCAATATGAATTGAAAAGTGCCGAGCGTGACTTTGAACCACGGGACGAGGCGATGCCGAGTCCGGCCTCTCCCGGTTCCCGGCCGTCCGTGGCTTGGACGAATTGGAACGGGCCGAGCCGGGCTCCGTCGGCCGTATGCCAGGCCGGTCGCCGGTTGTTACAATCCTGAACCGCACCGGGTTGAACAGGTGATGTTGCTGAGAGGGAATTCCGATGCCGCCTATTCGCTTCCGAATCCGGACGATCATGGTCGCTATTGCGGTGGCGGCCATGGTGATGGGTCTGTATCGCTGGTCTCCCCTTTTCTGCAGCGCACTTTTGAGTTTTGTCGCTCTGTACTTTCTCCTACTCGTAAGCCCAGTGGTGCTATTCCCTTTTATTGCAGTCTATGACTGGGTTGTCCGCGCGCGACGCCGGCAATTACCAAGGGACTAAGCACCGTCGGCCCGAGCGTGGGAATATCGGGGCGAGTTCGGTCTCTCCCGGTCCCCGGCCTCCCGTGGCCTGGACGAATTGGAACGGGCCGAATTGCTCTCCATTTTGGTTAGTAGGAATGGAAGGCGGCCGGACGCATTCGCCAGACCCTCGAGACGAAGCTCACGAGCGCATGATGACCGGCTCAACCAAAAGAGGCTGTCATGCCAGTTCAGCCAAAGCCCATCGCGCGTGCCTGGCGTCGGTACCTACGCTTAAGCATGCGCGGGATGACACTCCTGGTGCTTGTGATCGGGTCCGGGCTTGGCTGGACGATCCGCTCGGCCAAGATCCAGCGTGATGCGGTGTGGGCGATCGAAAACGCCGGCGGCTCCGTCAAATATGACTGGGAGTGGAAAAATGGGAAGGATACTCCGCGCGGAAACCCCTGGGCACCTCGGTGGGTCGTGGCGCGCATCGGAGCCGACTATTTCGGCCACGTCACCGCTGCGGGGTTTAATGGGCAAGACGATGCCGCGCTCCTTCAGATCGGGCGGCTCACCCGCGTCGAGCAACTCGATCTTTCCTCTCACAAATGCGGGCCTGGCGCACCTGAACGGCCTGTCGAGCCTTTCCGTACTCCGCCTGTTCGGTACGGACGTTACTGATGCCGGCCTCGTGCATCTGAAGGGCCTGACGAACCTGAGGGCGCTCGACCTCAATGGCACTCAGGTCACCGATAGTGGGCTCGCGCATCTAAAGGGGCTTGCGCGTCTTTCGGAGCTAGAGTTGGCTCGTACCGAGATCACCGACGCCGGGCTGGCTCACCTGGCAACGTTGACGAACCTCTCGAGGCTCGACCTCAGCGCCACGCGGGTTACTGACGCCGCTCTGTCGCACCTGCAATCGCTGAAAAACCTCTCGGACCTCGACCTCTTCGGCACCGGGGTCACCGACGCGTGCGTTCCGCATCTGGCGCGCCTGACCAAACTCAACAACGTCGTCCTGCGCGGCACCCAGATCAACGACACCGCAATCGCACAGCTCAAACAAGCCATGCCGAAGCTGCGCATCGACCGCTAATCTCGCGCCCGGGCTGCGATCTCAAGGGAGCACGAGGCTGCTGCCGGGTCGAGTGAGCGGCTGCACGCCAAAAGCGGCGTGCTGATCGAAATGGTGGAACGCGACCCGGGTTGTAAGCTGGCGGTCTCCGTCTTGGCTCTCCCGAAGCCTGGGCCGAAGCGCCGGCCGTTGTACGGGCCGATCCCTTGGAGCTGGTGGCTCCCGGCCTCTCGGCTTCCTGGGAAGTCTCTCCCAGCTGCGTCGGCATGTTGGCTCTTGGCGGGTTGGAACCGATCGGCCGAGTTCGAGCTGGCGTTGGACGATCGGGCTGAGTTCGGACTCTCTCGGTTCTCGGCCTCCCGTGGGTTGGATACACTGGAGCGGGCCGGATTGGTTTCTGCGATTCGAGACCCGGGCCGGTCTCCGGTGGTGTTGATCTTGGACGCCGCCGTGGGAAATCCTTGACGCCAGAGGTCGACGATGCCCCGATTTCGATTCCGAATTCAGACGCTCATGATCGCCATTGCGGTGCTGGCCGTGTCGATCACGCTGCTGATGGCTTGGCTTCGCTGGATTGCTCGCACGGACTACGGAACCGTCTTCGTCGTTTTTTACGGCGCAACGATCTTTTTTGTCCTCCCCGTACTCCTCTTTTTCGTGGTTCTTTCCTCGTATTTCGGGCTTGGCAAAACACGGCGCCGGGAATTTTCGAGACGGTCCTCCGAATCCGAGCCTGGACCGGGCCGAAGCGCGGAGGCCGAGAGAGTATAGGTATAGAATGAGATAGAAAACCGTCAACGGACGCCAGTATTACGACAAGTCGTAGCGTGAGGGAGGCCGCGTCAAAACCACCTACTTCGCGGCCGATGAATCGGGCCTCTTGATTTCGCGGTTGGAGTCGATGGGGCGGGCCGAGCGCGAGGCCGAGCGGGGTCAACGTCAGGCCGAGCGAGAGCAATATCGGGCCGAGTTCGGCCTCTCCCAGTTCTCGGCCTCCCGTGGCCTGGACGAATTGGAACGGGCCGAGCTGGCTTCCGTCGGCCGTATGCGGGGCCGGCCTCCGGTCGTTACAATCCTGGCCGCTAACGCGGTCAACGGCTGATGTCACCGTGGAAACCAGTTGATGCCGTCGATTCGCCTGCGCATCCGCACGATGATGATTGCTACTGCGGCGGTATCTCATTTCGCACCCACAATCGCATCCGATCATCGCTGGTTGGCATGGACATGTGGTTACATATATGCCATGTTTGGCCCTCGCTTGAGCGCGGCGAACTCCACCGTCAAGTTCAACTCCTCCATCACTTCTCTCATCCGACGGTACAGATCGACAGACGCAGCCGAAAATCGTAGCTTCGAACCCCATCGCGCTTGTTGGCCCTGCGCTCGAATCTCATCCCATTACCAACCACGCGTCCGTATCTCGCAGCGAATTCTGAATTCCGCTCCGAGCCCATAGCGGTCGTATCGACTGACTCACCGCGCACGCGCCCGAAGCCCTTCGAAGATCGGAGACCGTCCTACACGAGGGCGTGTGTTCGTTTGCCACCGATTGAATACATCGCTGGCTTGTTGCCACAACGTCAAGATCGAGATATCCTTTCGACCGGGCTGAAGGGAACTCGCTTGACGGTTACCGTCGACTCAGAAATCTTCCTAGTGACGAACGGCTTACCCGGACGTCACTCGCTTTACAGGGGTCGTGTCAAGTTACCGGTAACGCTGCTCAACGCGATGTGGAGTTCTCGAAACAACTGAATTGCGACTCCAAGACGACACCCGTTGTCGGCTAAAAGCATTAGGAGTAACGCATGAGTAAGCCAGCCCAGCCCAAGATTTATCATATCACACACGGAAAAAAAGCTGGCCGGGATTTTGAAGGACGGTTGTCTCTGGTCAGATGCAGAGATTCGCAATCGAGGCGGGCCACCTGCGACGGTCGGAATCACCGAAATCAAGGACCGGCGGTTGACGGAACTGTTCGTTCCGTGCCATCAGGGAACCAAGGTCGGGGAGTTCGTCCCATTTTATTTCTGTCCGCGATCGGTGATGCTCTACATCCTTCACTGCGGCAACCATTCTGGACTTAGCTACAAGAGCGGCCAGCGGCCCATTTTGCATCTCGTGGCTGACTTGCAGCAGGTCGTGGCATGGGCGGACTCACACCGACGCCATTGGGCTTTTACCGACCGAAATGCGGGGACCCGGTATTTTCAGACGTTCAGGAACTTGGACCAACTCGACGAGTTGAATTGGGATCACATTACCGCCGGCGATTTCCGGGAGTCAGTGGTCAAGGAGGCGAAGCAGGCCGAGTTCCTGCTGTACGGCTCCTTCCCAGTTTCGCTGGTGCGGTCCATCGGCGTAATGGAAGAAGTGATCGCCGATCGAGTACGGGACATCCTAATCGGCGCCGGACTCGAGCTTGATGTTCACGTTGAACGCGAGTGGTATTATTAACAAAAAGGGAGGTTTGTCGTGATCCATCTGACCGAAGGCGACATTCTGAAAAATGATGCTGACGCCCTCGTCAATACGGTCAACTGCGTCGGCGTGATGGGTCGCGGGATTGCGCTCCAGTTTCGTCGCGCCTTCAAGGACAACTACGACGCCTACCGCAGAGCCTGCCACCGCAAGGAAATCCGTTTGGGCCAAATGTTCGTCTTCGAGCGGTCAAGCCTGGATTCACCTCGATGGATCATTAACTTCCCCACAAAGCTACACTGGAAGGGCCGGAGCCAACTAAAGGACATCAGATCTGGATTGGTGGACCTCATACGTGTGGTCCGTGACACACAGATCCGCTCCATCGGAGTACCACCGTTGGGTTGCGGTTTGGGCGGACTGGATTGGAAAGTGGTCCGTCCGATCATTGAAGAGTCTCTTTCGGCCATCCCAGACGTAGATGTTTACCTGTTCGAACCGGGTGGTGTGCCCGATGTGAAAGCGATGATCAATCGCACTAACCGACCGACGCTCACCGAGGCGAAGGGGGCATTGATTGGTCTGATGGATCGTAACCTTGGCGCCCTGATGGACGCAACGGTTACGCTACTCGAAATCTACAAGGCGGCGTACTTGCTCGAAGTGTCCGGCGAACCTCTAGGACTCCAGTTCACCAAAGGACATTACGGACCTTATTCCGAACGTCTCAGCCACATGATTAACAATATGGAAGGGCATTACATCGTTGGGTATGGCGAAGGTGGCGACATACCAGGCAAGCCGATCGAGCTCATCGAAGGAGCCGCCGAGCAAGCGAGTGAGGTGCTCCTTGCCCATCCTGAAACACAGGCGAGATTCGCGAAAGTAAGCCGATTGATCGAAGGATTCGAATCGCCGTACGGCATGGAGCGCTGTCAACAGTACACTGGGTTCCTGATCGGGATCGTGCCGCCTCGCTAGATGAAGCCGTTCAGAAGGTTCACGACTGGAGCGAGCGCAAGAGGATGTTCACGTCGCATCAGATCGGTGCCGCATGGAAACGATTGTGTGAGCTCGATTGGTTGCGCACCGCGCGTGCAGCACAATGGATCTGACTAAACGAGGTTCGAAATCCGCGATGTCTAGTAGCGCGTCTGAGCGAGTTACAGCCCAAGCGGAATCCTCTGAACGATTGCTACCGGATTGCTTTCCGGCCGATTCTCAAAGAACACGCAATGCGCAGGCTCAGACCACTACCGGATTGCTTCCGCGATCACCAACGGGTTGCGGCTCCCCGGACCGTCTGCCCGACGGAGCCGCCATTCGCCCGAGCTAGCCGGGTTGCTGGCCGTCGAACGGGCGCCGGGTTGATTCGCTTCTTAGTCCACGCCTCCAGGACCGAAACGCATCGACGATAGACAAGACTTTACAAACCCCAACGTCGGGCTGAGCGCGAGGAGTATCTGGCGGAGGAGAAGGCCGTGGCGGAATGGCTCAATGATGTCCAGTCCGTGGCCAATGCGGCGACGGTCGCGCTCGGGAATCACATGCATAGTTGCAAGCCCGATTCGTAAGATTCGTGGTCAACTCTCCATCCTGTCACTCGACATAGTAAGCAACGCGCCCTTTCTCGCACTTTTGGGCGGTGGAACGAGGTTCTTGAATCGTCGCAGATGCACGGCAGCCGGCCGTTGTACGGGCCGATCCCTTGGCGCTGGTGGCGCCCGGCCTCTCGGCCCCCAGGTAAGTCTCTCCAAGTCGGAGCCGTCTGTTGGCACGTGGCGGGTCGGAACCCATCCGCCGAGATTGAGCTGGCGCTTGGCGATTGGGCGGAGTTCGGCCTCTCCCGGTTTTCGGCCTCCCGCGGGTTGGATACATTGGAACCGGCCGGACTGCTCTCGGTTGCGAGACGGCCCGGTCGGCCTCCGGTCGTCACAATCCTTAGTGCTTCTACGGCGGCCGGTTGACTGAGTGCGCAAACGATGCCAGACATTCGTATACAAACTCGGACGATCATACTCGCGCTCGCGGCGACTGCCGTTGCCGCGGCCTGCTGCTGTCTGGACCCTCACGAGGATCCAGTTTTCTTGAGCGTCCTTTGCGGCACATTAGTCGTTGGCGCGCTCGTGCTATCAGTGATCTATGGAGTGAGCTTCTTAGCCTTCGCCGCGCCGTTTCTGAAGAAAGTCCGACGTTCCATTCCGAAATCGGGCGTTGGACCGGGCCGCTTCCGGATTCGGACAATCATGTTTGTCATCGCGGCCATTGCCATTTTCATCGCAATTCTCCGGGAGTCGATTCTCGACATTCGCATCCCACCCTGTTGGGTCGAGATCGATGGGACGGATCTTCGGTTCGTGACTGACTTGGTCGAGGAGTGGCGGCCCGATCACGCTCGATGGTCTACGTCTCACAATCTGTACGAAATTCGCGTACCTCTGCCAAAAACCGTCGCTCTAGCAAGTGCGTTGCTAGCTTTGATGCTTTATTGCCGTAGGAATAGAAGGAAGCGTTACAGGCTCCTGGGTGCTCCAATGAGCGATCGTGCTTCAACGGTTCGCGCTCGCGACGTCGAACCCGGACCGCCGCGGGGAGGCCGAGAAAGTGTAGGTTAAAAGTGGGATGGAAAACCATCAACGGACGCCGCTACTACTACAAGTGCGAGCACGATGGAGGCCGGGGCATGCAAGCTCGATTCTTCCGATTTCCCCAAAAGCCTCGCCTCCTTTGGTGCACGGTCGCGGCCTTGAGTGCCGCTGCCGTTTTCGCCAGCGCGTTCCTTTTCCTCCCATTCCACGATTCGCAAGACGCGCAGTTCGAGAGCCGCCGATGCCGATCTGCCGTCCGAAGCCGGCGATGAAGGCTTCCCTACTGCACGCTCGATCGCGGAGGACATCGGATATCAGGGAATCGACAAGGCGTACTTGCTAGCGTTCAAGTCGGAGATCGACGAGCGGCCTCTGTTCGTCGAGAGCGTACTCATCGCTGTGAAATTGAAGCCGGGCAACTGGTGGCTGGCTCACGTGTACAGACACCCAAGAGACTCACATGTAGGAGCTCTCCGCTGGAACCTAAGCGCTGTCCGCGACGCACCTTTTACGCCAGCGATGGAGTTTCGCCATCAACCGTCGAAGTACGAGGTCGAAACTTTCCTGCGCGACACCTGGTGGGAGTTCAGTCCGTCCGACCACTTCCGGTTACTGCGCGCCAGAGTTTTCTCAGATACGTGGGAAAAGGTTCTTGGTTACAGACCAAACCATCAATTCTCTGGCCGGAATTCGGCCGCTCCCGATTCTCCGCCTGACGGCGGTTGGATACATTGGATCGGGCAGGGTTAGCTTCTGTTGCGAGACGGTCGGGCCGGTCTCCCGTCGTTAGAACGTTAGAATCCACGGCAGCGGTGGCTTAACGGCCGGGCAGCGGAGTCGCAACATGTCGCGAATTGGCTTTATTCTCCGGATAGCGATCCTATGCGGGGGCATCGCGTCAATCGTCGGGTTTGGAGAGGCTCTGATCGCCAGCATCTTGGGGCAGGTTCCGTATTCCGTGTCGAACGCGATCAATTGGACCTTGCTCAACTACTGGGCAACCGTGACTGCGTTCCTTACCCTGTGGTGGGTCGGAAGAGCACAACAAAAAAAGGAAGCCCGGAAACACGCAAAGTCTAAACCGGGTCAAAGCGGGGACCTCGCGGAGCTGTAGGTTAACTATGGGACGGAAAACCATCAACTTACGCCGCTATTACTTTAAGTCCGAACGTGACGGAGGCCGAGTCAAAACCCCCTAATTCGGCGCCGGCGAATCGGGCCTGTTGGTTCGGCGAATGGAGGCGATCGGGAGGAGAAAGACGAATTACGCAATCATCGTCAGGCCGAACGTGATGAGCATGTGGCTGAGGGAGAAGCCGTGTCGGAATGGTTCGATGATGTCCAGTCCGTGGCCGACGTGGCGACGGTCGCGCTAGGGTATCACAAGCATAGTTGTGAGCCCGATTCGTAAGATTCGTCAGATTCGTGGTCAACTCTCCGCCCTGTCACTCGACATAGTGAACAACGCCGCCTGTCTCGCAATTTGGGCCGGTGGAACGAAGTTCTTGAATCGCGGCAGATGCACGGCGTTGGCCATTATTCGGGCCGATTCGTTGGAGCTGTTGGCTCCCCGCCTTCGGCTCCCAGGCCGATCGCTTCAAATCGGGGCCATCTGCTGGCTCTTGGCGGGTTCGAGCCGATCGGCCGAGTTCGCGCTGGCGCTGGACGATTGGGCAGAGTTCGGCCTCTCACGGTTTTCGGCCTCGCGGGGGTTGGATACACTGGAGCGAACCGGATTGGTCTCCGTCGGCCGTATGCCAGGCCGGTCTTCGGTCGTTACAGTCATGAGTACCGACGTCGCGAACGAATGAAGTTGGGGACGGAGGCTCACCGGTGACGCCAATTAAAATCCGAAAGTGTATTGCCATCGTCGTGCTCGTGACGATTCCCCTGCTGATAGGACTGCTAGCCCCAATAGTCAATTTCACTGGGCTGGGTATCCTTGCCGACGCCCAGGCGATGGCTCTCCGCACGACGGTGATGGGATACTTCGTCGAAATCTCGGTATTTTGCTGTGTCCTCTACTTTGGTCGGGCGGCGAAGCGTATTGACTGCAAATTTCGCGATGTCAAACCGGATCGAAGCGGGGAGCTCCCGGAGCTGTAGGTTAAGAATGGGATGGAAAACCATCAACGGACGCCGCTATTACTAAAAATCAGAACGTGACGGAGGCCGCCCCCCCGCGAGTCGAACAGTAAAGGGTTGTCCATGGAAGAGGCGAACACGACCGGACCATGAGGCTCCAGCCATGCAGCTTCGCCGCGCCCAATTCACGATCCGGGGTCTGATGATTGCAGTCGTGATCGTCGCGGGTGTGGTCGCCCTGCCCCGTGGGTTGCGAGAAATCGCGGCCTTGCTGTCGGTACCGTGCGTCGCCGTCTTCGCGGCTCGGCGTCTCCTTCTAGGAGGTCAAGAGCGCCTCGCCGCAATTGCCTTCTGGGGTCTTGCACTCTCGGTCAACGTCATGTTTGCCGCCCTCTGCGTGATTCCGGGGATGCTGTCGTTTGTTCTTTTAGTGATATGGTTATTCATCATCTTGCCCACGCTAGCGGCGTTCGGGACGACATGGGCGGCCCTGTTGACACGGCGCGGGGCAGTCCCACATGCATCGCGTTGCTGGGTCTGGATCTGCTTCATCGCCCTGGCAGTGATGCCTGGAGTCACTGCCTGGACAGTTTGGCCATTCCACCTCACATTTCTCACCGCAAGGCCCGCCCTGGATAGGCTTGCGGATCAGATTGAAGCGGGGCAAGCTGTCTCGTTCCCTCAGACTTTTGGCATATACCGATTAGTCGGCTCAACGGTCGGTGATCGAACGGGGGGCGTTGCCCTGTTGATCGACCCGAACCCGGGCGGGCCAAGCGGCTTCGTCCGGCACAAGATCTACGACGCCGGCCGCTATGGCTGCTTTGACCCCATTCGAGGAGACTGGTGGCATGTGGGTCTTGGCGGCGGATGGTGCTACTATGAGGAGGATTGAAATTGAACCGGATGGACGCGTCGGGTGATCCATATTTGAGACAGAGCCACGTTTGCCGCGATGGTCCCAGGACCGGGCCTGTCTCTGGTCGTGTTGATCCTGGATGCTGCGACTGGAAATGGATGATAGGGAGTGGCTGACGATGCTGCGGATCCGCTTCCGCATTCGGACGCTCATGATTCTGATCGCATCGCTCACGCTGATGTTGAGTACCGTTCGGTCCCTGGCTTTCACTCACGAGCTCGCCGATCTTCCTCCCATCGCATTCCTGTACGTGGCGATCGTCATCCTGTCGAGCCTTTCGGCGATTCTTGAGTCGATTAAACGCGGATTGGGTTGGCTTCGGATGGTGGCACGCCATGGGGCGAATCGCGACTCCTCGGCCTGAACAGTCAAATCGTCCCAAAGCGGGGAGGCCGACAGCGTGTAGGTTAACTATGGGATGTTAAACCATCAACGACCGTCGCCATTACTACAAGTCGGAGCGTGAGGGAGGCCGAGTCAAAACCACCTACTTCGGGGCCGGTGAGTCGGGCCTGTTGATCTCGCGAATGGAGGCGATCGGCCGAGATCGAGCTGGCGCTCGACGATTGGGCGGAATTCGGCCTGGCCCGGTTCTCGGGCTCCCGGCTTCCGGATGAATTGGAACAGGCGGATCTGGTCTCCGTGGGCCGTATGCCACGCCGGTAACCATTAGTTACAATGCGGGACGTCGACGCTGCGACCCGCTAATGGCGCTTACAGGCGATACCAATGCCGCCTCTTCATTTGCGAAACTGGACAGCGTTTCTGTTCGCCGCCGCGCTTGCTGCGTGTGGCGCTCTGATCGCTGCTTTATCGAATCTAATAAACGGCCGTGCTGGCGCTGATATCGTAGCTCAAGCGTTTGACACAGAGGGAATGCTGTTTTGCCAGTTAATCATCAACGTTTTCGTCATGCGGCGTTTCTCCCGTTCGACCGAAAAGGAACGCTACAAGTCTGGCGGAGGCAAAGCGGATCGAAGCCGGGACTTCGCGGAGCTGTAGGTTAAAATGGGAGTGGGCGTCGAACGCGCCGACTGCGAGCCGCAACGTCTAAAGGGTGAACATTCTGCTCGGAATAGTGGTTATTGATCGATCGAACCAAGACTTAGGGTGGATCGGGACTGCAAGGGTTTATCTGGTATCGAGGCTTTCCGCTATCTACGAATGCACCCATGGTTGCGAATCCTCGGTTCGGGCTCTTGGGACTTCTCTGGCTACGGGTGAGTGTCCGGTGCCTGATCATCGTTGTCGCACTTACCTCCGTGTGCATTTGGTGGGCACTCCGTGTCTCCGAAAGATTGCCGGATGATTGGGACGCGAGAGAATTCGAGGCCGCCGTAAGAGACGTGGTTGACCTCCACGGCCGAGCTACTGTCACGGTCGAATTACTCGCATGGAGTACCCAAGAGGATGACCGCCCCCTCCTCGTCGACGCTGCTCTGGCTTGGGCGCGGATCGAGGACCAAAACCAGGTCCGATGGGCACTCCTGGAGCTTTACCGCCATCCGCGAGACAGCCCGGAGTGGCATCTTTCCCGGCTTTCGCATGGGCCAGACCCTGTTAAGTACTTCAACCGACAGCCAAGTAATTCCGACATTTATCGATTTGACGATGGAGTCTTCGGGGGTATCCTCAAGGCGGCCTGGGGTGGCTTCCATACATTGAATTCACGTGTCCGTTACAGAACGTGGTTTCGATCGGTCGGCCAAATCCCCACGCGATTCCCTTCTTGATCCGCGCCTCCAGGACCGAAACGAATCGACGATAGACGAGACTTTACAGAACCCATGTTTGCCGCCGCGGCCCGACTGCTGGCCGGTTGGAATCGTCCGGCCGAGTTCGAGCGAGCGCTGGACGACTGCGTCAAGTTCGGCCTCTCCCGGTTTTCGGCCTCCCTTGGGTTGGATACATTGGAACGGGCCGGGTTGGTTTCCGTTATGACACGGCCGGGCTGGGCTCCGGTCGTCTTGACCCCTGATGCTAGGGATGAAGCCGATCGACAGGGGACGCGATAATGCCGCGAGTTCGTTTCGGAATCCTGTCGATCATGATCGTGATCGCGGCATTGGCCGTTTTGATGATTCCCGTGCGGTTCATGGTCTCACTCGATCCCTTGTGGTTGGAATTTACGGGCGATTTGGTGATATGGATCGGAGTGTTCTCGATCGTATTTATCACGCCTTTCATTGGCTTGACGATTGCGCTCTGGCTGGCCATTCTGCAACTCAAGCGCAAACTTTGAACGGCTTTGCCACGGAAATCCGGAGCCTCCGATGCGTTTTCGCTTTCGGCTTCGCACCATCATGCTCGCGATGCCGCTCCTCGGCGTGGCACTCCTATTCGTCCGGTCGTGCGACAGCGTACCCCGCGGCGTAGACAAACCATCCGCTTTCGAGCACGGCGATGACGGACTGCCGCTCGTTTCGCCGGCGAAAAACTGGACGCTACGAGTCCGCTTCAACGACGGCGGCGCCATGCACAGTGGCCATCACTGGACGTGGATCATAGACCGAGATCGATACGGTCGTGAGTACGTGATCGCGCAAGGGTACTGTGAGCCGGTTGTCCGTTATGGTCAGCGCCCCCTGCCCGTCCGCTGGATCGACAACGATTCCTTCGAAGTCGGATTCTTGAACGGCAGGTACTCCGCCTCGTATAAGTATGCCCGTGTGTCAGCAGCAACCAGAGAGTGAGCCATTATCGCAGCGCCACTTGAGCCACTCTGCGATCAGTTGATCGCGGTGAGTGGCTCTATCGATTCGTTTTTTCGGCGTTTTCTCCGGAATATTCTTGACGACACCTTGCGAGGTTCTAGAATCACTTTGCGTTGGTCTCTAGGAAGTCGGCGTATGCCAACCGGAGTTGCCGGCCGGCAACGACGGTGAAAACTGGGTTGCCGACCCCGAGCCTAACATTCAAAATCGCAGAGTGGCTCTCTCAGCTTTGTCAGATTCTGTCATTCAAGAAGTATTATATCTGTACATATAAAACAAGCCGCGACTCGCCAGCGCGGTCAAATCGTCCCGGAAAAGCGACGAGTGCGTTTGCCCAGGGAACGCTGGCGGAGCGTTCTCGGGCTTTATTGATGGGCGACAATTAGCTTCGACATCCACGACGATGATCCTCTGCGTTCGAATCTTCCGCTGTCGGATCGCATTGGTTGATTCAAATCAGCCTCAGGCCAAGGGTGAAGGCCGATTTGAATCAACCAATGCGATCGATAACATCGACGACGCTGCAATTCTCGTTGGATGTTGACATCGAACACCGGCATAGGTGTCACTAATCAGCGCATACTCGCGGTTCGTCCGGCAACAACCGCGGTGGCTCAATTCTGGCTGCGAAAGTGGCTCACTTCCTGGCTGCTGTCGACACCCGTGACGAGAGATCGGACTTTTTGAAGCTCTGTAGCGAACTCGAGACCACCCCTCAGTTCAAGGAAGGAACCAATCGAGGCATTCGTGACCGACTCCTCCACCCTCGCCCGCTGGCTCCCGCGAGTCTCCATACGCGGCTTGCTCTTCCTGATCTTGCTCGCGGCCCTGCTCCTTGGCTGGCGTGCCTCGGAGCAACGCGCCGAACGGGACCGTCGTCAGTACGAGCACCGCCTGCGCTACGCCGAGGAGGAGCTCCGCCGTGCCAGGGACGAGTTGCAGGACGCGCAACGAGGCCCGCGGCCGGATCGCGCGCGATCCTTCTGGGAAGCGGATCTCGAAGGCTCAAATCTCGCGGGGATAACGATCGCGATCGACCGCAATGCGTTCCAGCGCGCCTCGTTCCGTAAATGCCGCCTGGAAGGCGCAACGTTGGAAGGAGGAGCCGCCTCGTTTCAATTCGCTCGTTTCGACGCCGCGAAGCTTGCCCGGGCCTGCCTGAAAGGGGGCGACTGCTCGTTCCAGGCATCGTCGTTCGTCGGGGCGGATCTGACCGGCGCGACCCTCATCGGAGTATCCAGTTCGTTTCAGCAGGCGTCGTTCGAGGATGCGATCTTGATCGGCGCGAAGCTGTCGGGGAACTTTCAGCTCGTTAACATCAGCGGCGCGAGGCTTGAGGGGGCCGATCTCTCGGCGATCGCTCACGACGATCTGGCCAGTTGCTACTTCAAGGACCCGCCCACCTACAACGCCAGAACGAAATTCCCGCCCGCATTCGATCCGGTCGAACGCTCATGGAGGCGAGTCGAATAGCCCGGCGGGTGTAGCAGGCACACGCCGTGTGCCGTCCGCCGAAATTGCCGGTGCGTGCACGGTCTTCGCCAGAGCTGCACGCTCGATCAAAGCGTCGTCCCGGAATCGCGAAAAGCCATTCAGTGGCTCCTGGCCTCGCGGCCCCCGGCAAGTCCCTCCACATTGCGTCGATGAGTTCTCGCTTCGTCCGCAGAGACCAACTCCCAAGCAATCGGGCGGTCCGGTAGACTGATCTCAGCAAAACAACATCATCGGTCCGCCCCCACACGAGGCCGGTATGTCCAGTCCGCGCATTCGCGTAGCAGCGCGCCCCTGGCGTCGCCACCTGAGATTCAGCCTCCGAACTCTGATCGTCGTCGTGCTCGCGCTGGGCGGCGCACTGGGTTTCGTCGTCCACAATGCCCGCGTCCAGCGCGCCGCTGTGAAAGCGATCGAAGACACACCTGACTGTTGGGCCTGGGTCCAATACGACTGGGAACCGGCGAAACCCTCGTTATGCCGTCCCCTCGCTCCGCCTCCTCCGCCAAACCTTCGGGCCAAGAGCTGGGTGCCAAACTGGCTGCTCAATCGCGTCGGAGTTGATTATTTCCACGGTGTCACCGCTGTGGAACTCTATTGGAAACTGCGCCGCACATTCGATGAGGCAGACCAGCGCCCGGTACTCGATGAGGCTCTGAAACGCGTCGCAAAACTACCACGGCTCGAGCGACTCGAGCTCCACTGGTCCGCCGTAAGCAACAACGGCCTGGTCCATCTCCGGGGATTGAGTCACCTTCGGCAGCTAAGCCTCGCCAACACACACGTCGGCGATTCCGCTCTCGACAATGTCGCGAATTTGACTCAGCTTCGACAGCTCAGCCTGTCACACACGCAAGTCGGTGACGCGGGGCTTGCCCAACTGGCGAGATTGACACAGCTCGAGGAGCTGGACCTCAGCCACACCGAAGTTACCGACGCCGGCATGGCTCACTTGAAGAATCTGAAACGACTCAAAGTGCTAGTTCTGGATTTCGCTCAGATCCGGGATACCGGATTGGCCCTGGTCACGGCATTCCCTCATCTTGAGGAGCTCGGCCTCGCCGGCACCCAGATCATGGACTCGGGAATGCAGCACCTCAAAGAATTGACGTCGCTCAAGAAGCTGTCGGTCGCCGCTACGGCCATCACGGATGCGGGATTGAGCTCTCTCCAATCGCTACACCGGCTCGAAGACCTCAATCTTCAACAGACGGAAATCACCGACGCCGGGCTGGCACAATTGAAGAGACTGACCAACCTCAAATCATTGAGCCTCGACGTTACCAAAGTCACCGGAACGGGGTTCGCGCAGCTCAATGCGTTGAGCAAGCTCGAGAACGTCCACCTCAGCGAGACGAACCTCAACGACGCCGGATTAGCGCACTTGGGAAACCTGTCCAGTCTCGAGCTGCTAGTTCTCGACTCAACTGACATCACCGACGTCGGCCTGCGCATCTGAAGACACTCAGCAAGCTCGTGCTTCTCTCCCTTTACTCCACCAAGATAAGCGACGCCGGTTTGGTCCACCTCAATGCGCTGAGCAACCTCCGAGTGCTAGAACTCAGCTCGACTCAGATCAGCGACGCCGGGCTAGAACACCTGAAAGGGACGCCGAGTCTCGAATCCTTGTCTCTTTCGTCGACCAAGGTCACGAGCGCGGGAGTGCAAGCCCTCGAGATCGCACTACCGAAGCTGCACGTATTTCGCCCGTAAACGCACCGCACCGGCCATCCCGGAATCGCCCCCATGAATCCGGCATGCCCGGTGAGCCCCAATCCGTCTCCGTTCACTGGCGACGCTATCTACGCTTGATCAGGCGTTCATCAAGCGAGTTCATCGATCGCCAGTTCGGAACCGAACCAAAGCGGGGAACCGGACGGAGTGTAGGTCAAAAATCGGATGGAAAACCATCAACGACCGTCGCCATTACTACAAGTCGGAACGGGTCGGAGCCCGAGTCAAAACCACCTACTTCCGGGCCGATGAGTTGGGCCTGTTGATTTCGCTCTCGGACCCGGAGGATCGGGCCGAGCATGATCAACGTCAGGCCGACCGTGAGAAATATCGGGCCCAGTTCGGCCTTTCCCGGTCCGCGGCCGTGTGTGGCCTGGACAAATTGGAACGGGCCGAGCTGGGTTCCGTCGCCCGTATACCAGGCCGGTCTCCGGTCGTTACAATCCTGGACGCTAGCGCGGCGCGCGGTTGATGTCACTTGGAGGGAATGTCGATGCCGCCTATTCGATTCCGAATCCAGACGGCAATGGCTGTGATCGCCGAGTCTGGTGTACTGATGGGCTTTTTTGTATGGGCGTTTCGCGATGACCCCGGCGTCATCTTCCCCATTTTCGTCCTCGTCCTTGCCGCTATCACATACGTAACGGTTCGTCTCCGCCAGTCGACACGACAGCGGAAGGACTCGACCGCCTGATTGCGCGTGTGAGCGCCAGCGCTAAGCGGGGAGGCCGAGAGAGTGTAGGTTAAGAATCGAATGGAGAACCATCAGTGGACGCCGGTATTACTACAAGTCGGAGCGTGAGGGAGGCCGAGCAAAAACGACCTACTTCGGGACCGGTGAGTCGGGCCTCTTGATTTCGCGATTGGAAGCGATGGTGCGGGCCGAGCGTGAGGCCGAGCGGTGTCAACGTCAGGCCGAGCGTGAGGACTATCGGGCCGAGTTCGGCCTCTCCCGGTTCCCGGCCTCCCGTGGCCTGGACGAATTGGAACGGGCCGAATTGCTCTCCGTTCATCGTATGCCAGGCCGGTCTCCGGTCGTTACAATCCTGGACGGCACCGAGTTGAACGGGTAATGTTGCTCAGAGGGAATGCCGATGCCGCCTTTTCGCTTCCGAATCCGGACGATGATGATCGCCATCGCGGCGGTGGCCGTTCTCCCGAGGCTGGTCCCCTTCGTGTCGCAACGCCCAATTTTGGCGCGCATTTCTTTTGGATTGCTTGTCTTGTTCGCGACCAGCGCGTGCATTCTAGTCACGGCGTTTGTAGTAGATTTGCTGGCCGGCGTGCGAAATCAAACGTCGTCGAGATTTGTACCGCCGCGTGAAGAACGAAACGAGATCGCCGAGTCCGAGAGAGCGTAGTTGAATCGCGCCAAGTCCTGACGCGGCGAGGCCGCAATGTTGGTCGCGGGTCTCCGACCCCGCCCGATAGTCGCCCTTCGCTCCGCGAAGGGATTTCTTCTCAGTTGGTCGTGGGTCTCCGACCCCGCCCCCGGCGCGACCGAAGGTCTCGGAGATGCGCGCACGCCGCTGAGATCCTACGGCGGAAGACTCTACCCTGCCGCTCTGGGCCGATATTCGGTCTCCCGCCTCCGGCGCGACGGCGAGTCCACTCGACGATTCCCCATGTCCCGTACAAACTACCTCGTGATGTGTGAAACTGGAGGTAACATGGACCATGCCAACTTCGACCGATCTCTTTGAAAATCAGCGACGCCGCGTTGACGCGGCCTTTCGCGAGAGGGGCGGGATCATGCGGATGGCCGAAGCCCTCCGGGCGGGCGTCCACCGCCGCACGTTGTACGCCCTCCGCGACGCTGGCGTGCTCGAGCAACTCGGGCGCGGGCTCTACCGCCTGGCCGGCGCCCCGCCACTCTCTCACCCGGACTTGGTCGCGATCTCCCGACGGGCTCCGCGGGCGGTCGTTTCGCTCGTCTCCGCGCTCGCCTTCCACGGCTTGACCACGCAGGTACCGCACGAAGTTTACCTGGCCGTCTCTCGGAACAGCGAGCCGCCCCGCATCGATTACCCCCCGGTCCGGTTGTTTCGGTTCGGCACGCGGGCCTTCGGGGAAGGGGTCGAGACGCACGACTTGGACGCGGCCCTCGTCCGGATCTACTCACGCGAGAAGACCCTGGCCGACTGTTTCAAATGCAGAAACGTGGTTGGGCTCGATACCGCGCTCGAGGCGCTACGGCGATACCGCGAAGAGGGCCCGGTCGACGTCGCAGCCATCCTCCGCTACGGCCGGACCTGCCGGGTCGAGAGAATGATTCGTCCGTACCTGGAGGCGGTCCTGTGACTCGGCCGCCGAGGGACATAAAGGGGCTGACGAAACTCTCGCGACACGACCTGTTCGGCTCGCAAGTCATCGACGACGGAGTGAATGAACTACAGCGCGCGTTGCCGAGTCTGCAGGGGGCTGATCGTCCTGGTGCTCGTGATTGGCGTCGGGCTGGGGTGGCTCGTTCGCAGCGCCCGAATCAATCGCCAAGCCGTCTCTGCGATAAAACGGGCCGGTGGCACTGCGGGATATGAGTCACAGCTCTACCACGGGCACTTTCCTCGAGTGACCCGAGCGGAGCAGTGGCGAAACTGGGCGGCGAATCTGATCGGAATCGAGTATTTCGACGACGTCACGTACGTTCGACTTGGCGGCGGCTCCGGTCCGGAAATGGCCCACGTCGGACAGTTCAACTACCGCTGGAGACTCGTAAGTCTCGACAACACCCAGGTAAGCGACACCGGACTCGCGCACCTCCAGGGGATCAGCCATCTAAAGTGGTTGTCAGTCAATCGCACCAGGGTCACGAACGCCGGAGTGCAACACCTTCAGAAAGTCTTACCAGAGGCGAATATCTTTCATCGCTAATCCACGGGTCTGGAATCAGCCACGGCATGGCATCAGACTTCAGGAACACAATTTGTTGACCTTCGTTCAAATCTCGCGGCGCGGGTCGATATAATCAACGAACGGATCAGACGTCGACCCAGCCGTCGCGCAAGCTTGTCATGCCCGATCAGATCAGCCGTCCCTCACGTCCCTGGCGAAGATTCCTGCGCTTCAGCGTGCGGGGGCTGATCGTTCTTGTGCTTGTGATCGGCGGTTGGCTGGGCTCGATTGTGCGAAGCGCTCGAATTCAACGGGAGGCGGTGGCGGCGATTACAAAAGCCGGGGGAACGGTCAAGTATGACTGGGAGTGTCGAGACGGATTTGAGATATCGGGCGGCGAACCTTGGGCACCGAAATGGGTCGTCGATCTGGTTGGACTCGACTACTTCGGCCACGCCACCGTTGTCTGGATCGAAGGGATTACAACTGACGCAACTTTTGTGCAGATCGGGCGACTCTCACGATTGCAAAGCGTTTTACTCGTCAGATCGTCCATAAGTGACGCAGGACTGGCTCATCTGAAGCGGCAGTCCGAGCTATCCGATCTTGGCATTGTTGGAGCTCCGGTCACCGACGACGGACTGGCGCATTTGAAGGGGCTGACCAAGCTGTCGAAGCTCGCCCTGCAAAATACTCTGATCACCGATGCCGGGCTTGTGCATCTCAAGCACTTCGCTAAGGTCCGCTACCTCTATCTCGACGACACCAGAGTCACGGACGCCGGACTGGTGAACCTGGAGGGCTCGAAAAACCTCGCCCACCTCTACCTCGGCTGGACGCACGTCACCGGCCCCGGATTTGCGCATTTGAAAGGGCTGACAAACCTCGCCGAACTGAACCTCAACGGGTCTCCCATCGCCGATACCGGGCTAGCACATTTGAAGGGTCTGACCAACCTCTCCCACCTCAACCTCGCTCATACCCGAGTCACCGACGCCGGGCTCGTGCATCTGGAGTCGCTGACCAAGCTTTCGAAACTCGAACTCGCCGGCACTCAGGTCACCGATACTGGAGTGAACAACCTTCAGCAGGCGCTGCCGAGCCTGAAGGTCACCCGTTGAGTTGATGCCCTTCCAACCCGCCTGGAATCGTCTCTGTCGCGTCGCCAGGCGTCAGCGCGTCCAATCCACGGAAACCCCTCAAGTCGCGTCCCGGCGGATATACTCATCGGAGCGAACAGACATCGGCCCTCCGCTCACGAGAGGCCAGCATGAACGATCATTTGCAACTCGTTCCTGGCTTCCTGCCTTGCTTTTTCCGTTCTTCTCCATCCGTTGACCGGCGATTTGTTGTTCTTCCTTCTCAGCGCGATTGAGCGATCTCAGGGTGTGAACGAAGACCCGATATCTCAACGGCTGCAAGCAGTCCTATCCGTGTTTCATCGGTGTTTTATCCGTGGCTAAAGATTCCTCTCCCTCTCCCCGTTCGACGGGCGTTCCACGCCGCCAAGTCGCCAGTTCCCGTCGCACGCCCCTGGCGACGATTCCTGCGCTTCAGCGTGCGGGGGCTCATCGTCTTCGTCCTTGTCTTTGGCGCTTGGATGGGATGGCTTGTCCGTAGCGCTCGGATTCAGCATGAAGCGGTGGCGGCGATCAAGACAGCCGGCGGCAGGGCCGTCTACGACTGGCAGTGGAGGAACAACCGACGGTTCAAACGTGGCAAGCCAAGAGCCCCGAGCTGGCTTGTCGAAACATTCGGTGCCGACTACTTCGGCACCGTCGTCGCGGTGTTTACGCCGGGCGCGTCCGAGGACGAGTTAAGCCACGTCGGACGACTCGACCACGTTGGAGTACTTTGCATCGAGTCGTTCGAAAAGGCAAACGTGACCGACGCCTGGCTGGTGCATCTTAAGGGGCTGACCAGCCTCTACCCGGTTATGTCCGCCTGGAGCCACTACGTGCTCAACCCTTCTTACCTGCCTGCCGCTTTCGTTTGGTAGAAGGTGCGGGCTTCGCCGATCGAGTCGGCACGACTTTTTTCGACGCAGCTTTCTTGATCGAAAGCGCAGCAGTTTTCTTCTTCGCCGCCACCTTCTTGGTTTTGGAAGCCGTCGCCATTGCCTTCGGGGCAGATTTCGAAGTCTTGGCCTTCACGGCTTTGGAAGAAGCCTTCGCGCCTTTGGGTGTACTGCGCGCCGGCATCATATCCCCCACCGCGTGCATGGCTTTGGACCCAGCGTTGATCACGACTTCTGCCGCCGACGTTGCCGCATCGCCAATCCGTTCAAGCACGCCTTTGGATTTCTTTTTGCTCGGCATCAGACGCTCCTTGCGTGGTTTGGCACTGTGTCTCCCGTCCCTTCTTAAAGCGACCCACAGCATATTCTAGGCTTCGGTCGCGGCGCTTCCTATTGCTTTCGATGGAATTGCAGGACTATTGGGGTGGCTCGTTCGCAGCGCCCGAATCAAGCGGCAAGCCGTCGCTACGATAGAACGGGCCCGTGGCGCTGCGGGATATGAGTCAAAGCTCGACCACGGGCATTTTCCCCGAGTGACTCGAGCGGAGCAGTGGCGAAACCGGGCGGCGAATCTGAATTGTCAATTCGGTTCCAGCATTGGCCACGCGTGTGCAGCGTGACTAGAATGGTACTCCAGATTTGGCGATCTCGGCATCGGACGTTTTGGAAGGAAATACAGCATCACAGCACTGTGTCGTGCGAATGAACAGGCGGCACACGAGCCCGGTTGAACTCGAAGTTGTCTACATGAGAGTGCCGGGTCGACTCCTTTGTACTGCGCTCCGCGTTTTGAGGTACCAACATGGCGTCGACGATCTCTCGAGAACTCGCGGTCGACTCATCCGTCAATGATTTCTTGGTACGGCACGGTGCCGAGCGCGAGTTCCTGACTGTATGCGAGCTTGCTCGGGCGTCGTTCCCCGCATTGATTGGCTTCGAAGTGATGCTGCAACAAGATCCCGATGAGGATGGTCATGCCCAGGTCGTCGTGTGCGCCAGGCTCCCCGAATTCTTTACCGAGGAGCAGGTTCAAGCCTGCATGCGACACTACCACGAGCGCCTGATCGAACAGCTTCCGCTTTCTCATTGTCCTCTCTTCGCACTGGTGATCGCATTCGGCTCGGAGTGAACATGCAGTGGAGCGACTTCCAGGACACCGCAGGGCGTCTCGCTGTAGGGGCAGCGGAGGGAGACTGGCGTTCAGCGATCAGTCGCGCGTATTACGCTGTTTTCCACCTGTTTCATGCATTCCTGTTGACGGATGGGTTGGATGTCGGTCGGGGTGGCCAGAGCCATTTCAATCTCTATAGCGGATTGTTGAATTGCGGTTTGCCCCGAGTCGCCGCGATCGCGAGCAGAATCGACGGCCTGCGGGCGCATCGCGTTTGGGCCGACTACGACCTGGGCCGTCCGATCAACAGGCGCGACGCCGAGAGCAGTGTGGAAGAATCCAGGGCGCTGGTTGCGGAGTTTCACACCGTCTTGGCAACTACGCCCTCGGCACAGATCGTCGATGGCGCTCGGAAGCATCTCCAGGCGATCGGCCGGCTCGGTCGACAATCGTAGATGCAGCGGGAGAAGTATGAAAGACAGGGACATCAGCCCGCCGCGCACGAAACACCGTCATGAACCACCGAGCCAAGCCCGTCTCCCGTCCCTGGCGAAGATTCCTGCGCTTCAGCCTGCGAGGGATGATTGTCCTGGTGCTGGTGATCGGCGGTTGGCTCGGCTGGATTGTGCGGAGTGCTCGAGTCCAGCGCGAGGCGGTCGCGACGATTGTGAACGCTGGAGGCTGTGTTGCTTACGACTGGGAGTGGAAGAACGGGAATTTAATGTGATGCTCTTCCGGCCGGCCTGGAAACGTCCCTGTCGCATCGCCAGGCATCGGGACATCGGATCTATCGACTGTCCTTCGACGAGCCGGGTCCGGGCCGTTATGATGAATCGTGCGAACATTCATCGGCCCTGCGCTCGCGAGAGCCCGGCATGCTCGATCAAGCCAAAACTGCCTCCCGCCCGTGGCGAAGATTTCTGCGCTTTAGCGTGCGGGGGCTGATCGTCGTTGCGCTCGTCATTGGCGCGTGGCTTGGCTGGATCGCGCGGAGCGCACGAATCCAGCGCGACGCGGTTGCCTCGATCAGGCGTGCCCGGGGTACCGTCTTGTACGAACGCAACATGCACATGGACGAGGCAATGTGGTTGCGCGACCGGTGGCTCATGCCACCAAAGTGGCTAGTTGACAGTCTGGGTATTGATCACTTCTGTAACGTCGAGGGCGTTGTTCTCCGAAACACGGGAACGGATCAAGATCTGATCCCGATCGCGTACCTTCGACGTCTGAGGTATCTCAACCTTGGCAACTCGCCGATCACGAATGACGGGCTTCAAAACCTGAGCGGATTGACGAACCTGGTTCAATTGAGACTCCACGGAACACGAATATCTGATGCTGGTCTGTCGCATCTCGAGGGACTGACGCGCCTTTGGGAGTTGTTCTTGGTCGACACCAGGGTCACCGACGCGGGTCTGGAACACTTGCGGAGTTTGCCCGATCTCGGTAGGGCATTTCTTCCATCCGGCGTATCGGAAGATGGCATTCGTGAGCTCAAAAAGGCTTTGCCACACGCGACCGTGGAGCGCGGGTTTCCGATCGTTCACCACGTGCCACAACAAGACATCGTGTGGTAGCGGAACCAGCGTCCCGTCCCGTCGCTTGGGGGCGCGACGATCCATCGCTCCTTCTCCCTGCGGGAGAGGGTCGGGGTCCTTCCGCATGCGACCGCAATCGGCAGACACGCTCTGAGCGGATATACTGAGAACGGCGAAGAGCCATCGGCTCCCCATCATAAGAGCCCGGCATGACCGATCAATCGAAACCCCACTCCCGTCCCTGGCAAAGATTCCTGCGCTTCAGCGTGCGCGGGATGATCATTCTGGTGCTTGCGATTGGCGTTTGGCTGGGCTGCATCGTGCGAAGCGCGCGAATCCAGCACGAGGCGGTAGCGGCGATCACGGAAGCAGGCGGCACCGTCTCGTACGACTGGCAGTGGAAGCATGGAAGCCCAATCGCGGGCGGCGAACCAGGTGTTCCCCGATGGCTTGTGGACGCGCTCGGCGTTGATTACTTCGCCAACGTCGTTGCGGTCGTTATACCGAGCGCGTCCGAAGAAGAGTTAGTCCAGATCGGCCGGCTCGGCCGACTTCGCGAGCTCATCATCGTAAAATCAGATATGACCGATGCCGGGCTGGCCCATTTGAAGGGCTTGACCGACCTCTTGGAGCTCGACCTCAGTGTCACTGAGGTTACCGACAGCGGGCTGACACATCTGAAGGGCCTGGAAAATCTCTCCAAACTCAACCTCTTCCACACTGGGGTCACCGACGCCGGCCTGGCAAATCTGAAGGCTCTAACGCATCTCACAGAACTCAACCTTTGCGCCACGGCGATCACCGACGCCGGGCTCGAGCATTTCAAAAACCTGACCAAACTCTCGAAACTTGACCTCAAGGGTACTCTGGTTACCGACGCCGGCTTGGTCTATCTGAAGCGGTCAATCAATCTCTCCGTCCTCGACTTGACATCCACTCAAATCTCCGACCGCGGGCTCGCGCATCTTACCGGGCTGACGAACATCGCGGAACTGTACCTCAAGAACACAGCGGTAACGGACGATCGTCTCGCGCACCTCGAGGGGCTGACCAACCTCGCGGAACTTGACCTCACATCCACTCAAGTCTCCGACGCCGGGCTGGCGCATCTGAAGGGATCGACCAATCTCGCCCGGCTCTACACTTGGGGCACTCGTACGACCAAGTCAGGCATAGACGACCTCAACAAAGCACTGCCTGGCCTGAAGGCCAAATGGTATCAGATTCGTTGACGTGACGCCCATCCAACCGGCCAGCAAACACTATCGAGATCCCCCGCATCGCGTTTGAGTGCTATTCTGTGAGTTCGACGTGCGGCACGATCCAATGACCGCTGAGGAATTGGGCGCGACGATTGATCACTCCCTCTCGCTCTGGGAGAGGGCCGGGGTGAGGGACCTTCGGCATGCGACCGCATTTCGCAGAAACGTCCTGAACGGATACACTGAGCCCACCGAAGAGATATCGGCCCTCCGCTCACAACAGGCCGTCATGAACGCTCAAGCCAAACCCGCCTCCCGTCCCTGGCGAAGATTCCTGCGCTTCAGCGTGCGGGGGCTCATTCTTCTCGTGCTGCTAATGGGTGGCTCGCTCGGTTGGATCGTGCGGATCGCTCGCATCGAACGCGAAGCGGCGAAGGCGGCTAGGCAATCAGGCGGCTGGGTCCTTTACGACTGGCAAGAAAGGAGCGTCCATGGCGCGGTATCGGGCGAACCCGCGGCGCCGGCTTGGCTCGTTAAACTTATTGGAGTGGAATACTTCGGCCGCATCACCGAGGGCCGTCTCGGTGTGAGTGGAACCGACGCTACGCTTGAACCTGTCGCGCGACTCGAACGCTTGCAGTGGCTACGCCTCGACCGCACGGCTGTCACCGACCTGGGGCTGCTGCATCTGCGGGGCATGTCCAGCCTCTCCAGACTCGACGTCTGCGGCACTCATGTCACCGACGCTGGGATAGCGCAACTCAAGGGGCTGGTGAAGCTCAAACAACTCGAACTCTACGGCACTGAAGTCACCGACGCCGGAGTGCGAGAGCTAAGGGAAGCGCTCCCGCCGGGCATGGCGATCGGCCGTTAATTTGATCCCCATCCCACCGGCCTGGAATCGTCTCTGTCGCGATTCTCGCTGGCGTCGGGCGGTTCTATCGACTGAAAGCCTCGATCTCGCGGGTGCGTGGCTGAATCGAGCCCGTGCGCGGGCGGATCGATCGCAATCGTCGGCTAGCGACAAGGGGTTAGCGAATCTGCGTGGATTGAGTGAGCTCGTGTCGCTCAGTCTCAACAATACCGTGTGTGCTGGAAACGGCTCGGAACAGCTTGCGATCGGCGGCCGTAGAGATACAATCGATGACGTGCCAATCGCTCAGATTCGTTGGAGTCATTTCATGACCCTCCCGATCACCATCACGATCACCGCAACGGCGCACGATCACTTCCGTGCCGAAACGCCGGGCGGGCCTGTGGAAGCCAGTTCCCTGCGTGAGTTGGGTGAGCGCTTGAGGGATTTCCTCGCAAGTCTTGAGGACGAATCTGCCACCGCCCTCGTGGAGTTGGCCAGGCTTTCCAGTTCGGCGACCGATCAAACCACCTTACTCGAACTGGCCCGGACATCCCCGCCCCCCGACGCCTGGTTCGGCGCCGACTGACGGAGTCCGCGCAGACAAGAAGGACGCGGGCCATTTCACCACCGCCGACGTGATCGATGCAATCGGGCACGTCCCACCAGAGGCCATGCGAAGGATCGACGAGGCCATCAGGCGCCATCGGGGCGACTCAGAACGCTAGCAAACCCACACAGTCACCACGAGCCAACGCCTGCAAACTGTCCTATCCGTGTTTCATCGGTGTTTCATCCGTGGCTAAAGATTCCTCTCCCACTCCCCGTTCGACGCGCGTTCCAGCGAGCCTCTCGATCCGCGGCTGCGGTCCCAGACCATCGACTCCTGCGTGTCTATGCAAGAAGTCTCGTGGTCCAATCCTCCGATCTTGCTTCCCGGCGCCTCCAGGTGTGCGATAAACTAACTGCGTCAAACCAAACGAGCGACCGACCCTGATGGTTGCCACAGGCCTGAAGAGCCCAAGCCCGCCTCGCGTTCCCGTCGAAGATTCCTACGCTTCAGCATCCGCGGCCTGATTGTCGTTGTATTCGTGATCTGCGGCTGGCTGTGGTGGATCGTGCGAAGTGCGCGAATCCAGCGCGAGGCTGTGGCGGCGATTGAGACCGACGGAACCGGAGGGGTCACTTACGACTGGGACAGAGGCGCAGGGCTTACCGATGCGCGAGGAAGTCCGGCGGCCCCGGGATGGCTCGTCGACTTGGTCGGAGTCGATTATTTCGGGCGTGTCCGTTCTGTCGTGCTCTTGGACGCACGACCTGCGACCATCGCCGCGGTCTCGCGGCTCTCCGGTTTGCGGCGGCTCGCCATCAACGGGCACGGCCTTCGTGACACAGACCTCGCGCCGCTAGAACACCTGACCGAACTCTCCGAGCTCGTTCTCTCAGGCGATCCAGCCACGGACGCGGGACTGAAAGACGTGAACGGCCTCACGAGCCTCCGCAAACTGGTGCTCGTCAACTCGGCCGTCACCGATTCGGGCTTGTCCCAGCTCAAGCCCTTGAAGAATCTCAGTGTGCTGGGACTCGGATTCGCAAGGATTACCGACGACGGCTTGGCCAATTTGAAGGGGCTGACAACGCTGACCAGGCTCGACCTCCGTGGTACCCGAGTCACTGACGACGGAATAAAAGAGATACAACAAGTTCTACCGGGCGTGGAGATCACTCGCTGATTTCACACCCGTCCACCCCGCCTGGAATCGTCGCTGTCGCATCGCCCTTCTCCACCCTCACAGACACGCGATGACTCATGTCCATTTGCACTCTCCCCGTTTGCGACTTTGCGCCTTTGCGTGAGCCCATCTTCGCTCTTTTCGTCTCAAACAATCCGAACGCGCCATCTCCACTTTTTGCGTGAGTTCCCCTGCGCATCACCACACCAGCTCGATCACTCGTCCACTCGATCGAGCAGATCTCTGATCGCGTGCATCACCGCGTCGGGCCGGTCCGTATCCACTTCGCACGTCCCGCCATCGCTTGACACGCCTCATCCGGCAGGTTTTACTCATGTCTGATCGCGCGGATAGGTCGCTCCGCAGACGCGACGCGGCGCATTCATTCGTACGTCTCGTCGCGTCATGCGAGCAAGGGCGCCGATCGGCAACGTCCAACGAAGACCGTCGGATCAGCTCACAACCTCTTATCCCAGAGACAACGAAGATGAAGCGAGCGAATTCGTTTGCCATCACGTGTGCGCATCTGGCGCTGGCGTCCCTTCTGCTTTGCTCCGCCGCGCGTTGGGCCGCGGCGTCACAGCCAGAGCCGGGTTCGCCCGAAGCGGTCGTCAGCAAGGCGATCGACGCCGTCAATCACGGCCGGGTCGACGAGTTCGCCAAGGCAATGGACCCAGACTCCCTCAAGGAGTTCCGGACTGCCGTCGTCGCCACGATCGACACGGCTGTCAAACGAGTCGGCGAGGCCAAGCTGCTCGAATCCTTCCCGGGGGTGAAGTCTGTCAAAGCCCTGAAGGCTCTCGATGCCCCGCATTTGTTTGCCGGCGTCGTTCGAAGAATGACCTCCGACCCGGAAACGAAGAAGTCCCTGGCCAGGACGCAGATCGACGTCTTCGGCCACGTCACCGAGGGTGACGACACCGCGCACGTCGTCTACCGCTCCAAGATCAAGCTCGGCGAAACAGACCTAGTGCGGTTGAATGTGACCACGCTTCGCAAAAGCGGGCAAGCCTGGAAGATGGTGATTCCCGATGATTTCGCTGGGCCGACGAAGCAGGGCGGGCCTCCCCCCGGGGCGATCGACACCTCCGCGACAAGGGTCGAGCCGCTCGGGCATATCATCGAAGGAAACGACGCGCTGATCGTTTATCGGACGATCTTGCCCGTCGGTGACTCGAAGGTAACAAAGCTGGCCGTGATGCCCCTGAGCTCGCGCGACGCTGCATTCGAAATCCGTGCAAGCAGACAACATGACGGAAGTCAAATCGCTGCTCGAGAGCCGCCTGGGCTTTCGCTCGACGGCCGCGCCGGCGGCCGGCAACAGAGCTTCAAATAAAAAGTCATCGACCGCACGACCCAAATCAGTCGCCAAGGCCATGCCTCGCGGCACGAGGGCACCGGCGAAATCCAAGACCAGGAAAACCGAGCCATCGAGCTCGAGCCGCGACCACGACGGAGCTACCTGACGGATTGATCGATCTACCTGCGACGTTTCGCGGCGGAGATCGCGACCGGTTTCACGACATCGCCCCAACTGGCGGAGTGCTCGTAGGCGCTCGCGTCAGTTACATCATGCGGTTGGGCGGCCCCAAGATCAGCTCGATACAGCCAATTTACCGCGTAGGAGAAAAGCTGGTCGATGGCGAGCGTCAGGGTGGGTTGCTGGGCGAGGAAACGACGGAAGTCGCCAAGCCGGGCTATGCCGTCGGCGCCATCAACACCCACACCGGCCTGACCGTCGACGGCTTCGAGATGGTGTTCATGAAGATCGACGGTGATCGACTCGACTCCGACGACTCATACACTTCGCAGTGGCTCGGCGACGAAAAAGGAGGATCGCCCCGCAACGTCTCAAGCAACGGCAAGATCCCGGTGGGCCTGCAGGGACGCGCGGGCAAAGAGGTTTACGGTTTGGGACTGATCGTCGAAAAGTAGGTCAGGCTTCAGCCTGACGATTCGCCTCCCGCGCGCAGCACCAATTGACAACAAGTAGGTCAGGCTTTCAGCCCGACTCTTCACCAACACAAGCGCTCGGGCGACCCGTCTCTTTGACCTCGCCCTCACTCGATGCGACGACTAGAATGGAGTGCGCCTTGCCGACCCTGCCGACCGGGCGGGCACAGGCATTCGCCAGCGTCTGGAGCCGCTCATGGCCATTATCAAGTACTCCGTCGACGACTACGAGACCATGATCCGGCTCGGCGCCCTCACCGAGCGAGACCGGGTGGAGCTCATCCGGGGGGAGATCGTTCCCAAGATGGCCGTTGGACCTCGGCATTCAACTTGTGTCAAAGCGTTCAACCAGCTCCTCATGCAGCGGGTAGCCGGCAGGGCGATCGCCGGAATCCAGGATCCGATTCGTCTTCCCGACAGTGAGCCGGAGCCGGATATCTCCCTGGTGCGTCCCCCCAAAGAACGCTATTTGACCAGGCATCCTGAACCCGCTGACATCTTCCTCGTCGTCGAGGTATCCGACTCATCGCTGGATGACGACCGGAACATCATGCGGCCCCTCTACGCCGAGTCGGGCATCCAGGAATTCTGGATTGCCAACCTCCGCGACAACTGCCTGGAAGTTTACCGCGGTCCACGGCCGGACGGCACTTATGAGGAAGCGCGGGTGCTAGTGCGCGGCCAAAGCTCCGACATCGCCGCCCTGCCGGGCCTCGTCGTCGCAGTCGACGAAGTGCTCTGACTCGAGCAAACGGCGATCGGTGCAACAAGTAGGTCAGGCTTCAGCCTGACGATTCGCCTCCCGCGATAAAGGGTGCATCATCCCCAACCTCGTCAAAACCCGACAGAACGTTTACCACCCCCCGCAGACCTCGAGTCCCCCAGCGTGAGCCTCCCCACCGCCATCGATCCCGCAACAGCAACTGACCACTGCCAGCCAACAACCCCCACTTGATCCCCGCTCGTCCCCACCGTAAAATCCCCCTGAGCGTGCGGTATGTTGCCCACGTGTTGTGTCCCCGCCGGGTGCGTAACGCCTCGGCGAGCAGGAGAGAAAATCATGTTTCATGCCTCGCGACGCGATCGTCATTTCGAAGACTTCCCCTTCCTGGCCGCCTCCGACTGGCTAAAGTCCAAGTACTTCAAACGTTCTGCTCCCCACGGTTGGAACTGGGAAGAGCAGGCAGGGTGTTTCATGCGCCACCATCATCATCATCACGACTCGGATCGATTCGAGGGGCGATCGGCTTTCGGCGTCAGGCGCCCGTTGCGCTTTCTGGCCCACAAGCTCGACCTCGACGAAAAGCAGATCACCGCGCTCATGCGAATCCTCGACGAGTTGAAGACCGAGCGCGCTCAAGCCGAGGTCGACGATCGTCGAGCAACGGCCGAGTTCGCCGACGCGGTTGAGGGCGACGCCTTCGATGGCTCCAAAGCCGGAAGCGCCGGCGAACGTCGTGTCCAGAGCGCCGCGCGGCTGCGAGAAGCCCTCACCCGCGCTCTCCAGGAAATGCACGCGCTCTTGACGCCGGAACAACGCCAGCGCCTCGCTTACTTGATCCGCAGCGGCGTGCTGAGTGTCTGACCCCCCATCGCTCGAGGCCGGTATGTCGACCGTCGCTCTTCCCGACTCTCACCGCCGGCCTTCGAGCTTTGGTTCACAGCTCCGCCAGAGCGCCCGCGCCGAGCAGGGCGAGGCCGTCCCGCGTTATCCAAGACTTTCCAATATCTCCTCATGATTAGGACCGAGACCGTCCTTGTGAGCCCAAGCGAGCACGGTTCCCAACGGAACGAGCACGCTCATCATCCAGAGTGCGACAGCCAAAAACAACTGCCAGGACGAGTCTTCTCGGCGATCCACGAACAGCTCCCCTCTAGTGCTTAACCCCATTTCCCCTTGGCGCCTTTCCGCCTTTGCGTGAGCCCGTCTTCGCAATTACGCTTCAAAAATTCGCCCACTCAACCATCCTTTTGCGTGAGCTCTTCTTCGCGTAACGATCAAACCAACACACCCACGCCGTCACCACGAGCCGCCACTCTGTCGAGCAGATCACGGCGCTCATGGGAATTCTTGACGAGTTGAAGACCGAGCGTGCTCAAGCCGAGGTCGACGATCGTCGAGCAACGGCCGAGTTCGCCGACGCCGTCCCGCTCCTCACCCTTCGATGATCATCTCAAACGGATGCACGCGGTGCAGCACAAGCCAGTGGACATGCTCGACCAGAGCCTCATTGCCCAGAGCCCCGATCACCTCCCGTGCTTCGTCCCAGTTACCAGCCTTCAACAACGCGGCGAGCTCTCGCTCGCCGCGCTCGAAGACCGTCTGCATGCTGCCGTACTGCCGCGCCAGCGCATCGAAATTCCGGCGTTCGCAGTACGCGATCATGAGCCCGCCGCCGATCACCAGAAGACTCGAAACGATGAGTATCAGATGTTCGGGATGGCGAGCTTCGGGGCCCAGGTGGAACATCCAACTGCCCAGCACGAGCCAAACACTTAGACCCCACCCGCTCAAGGCCAGAAAGAGTCCAATCAGCCGCAGCACAACGCTTCGACGGTGCGCACGACGATGTTCCCGATGGTAATACCGCCGTTGACCGCTCACCCAGCACTCTGCCACCGCCTCCAGACACGCGATCTGATCGGCATCCGGCCGCGAGTCGAAGATCGTCTTCCACCGGGGAGGCGGCGGAGCCACGGCGTACAACGAGCGGCGAGCCCACGACATTTCGCCCTCCAGATGACCCAGGTAGTTTCCCGCAACCGATTTGGTCAAACCGGCGAGAGCCCAGAAGTAACGCACTCGCAAGGCCTCGGCGAGCGCGCGGTAATCCAGGCGGCGATCATCCAGCCGGTCGTACCACACCACGGAAACCAACCCGGCCATGACCAGCAGCACGAGCAGGAATAACCCCAGCCAGATTGGCTCATGCGTGGAATGCCGATCTTCGACAACGAACAGGTGTGCGTAGACGTGGAAAAACACCAGAGCCAGAAAGAGCCCCCAGAAGAGCGTTCGCACGTACGACTTGAGATGCCGATCCAGCGACTTTGCAATTTCCGAAGCCGCGAATCGCACTCGAACAAGGCGTTCAAATTCCTCGCTCTTCCCGAGATGGAGCCAGCAGTCCGGCGTTCCGGACGTCGTCGATCGCAAGAGTCGCGACGTCGCTTCGTTGATGATCCCGGCCTTGAGATGTTTGGCGCATGCGGACGTCACGATTGAATTCGTCGATATTTCGGAGCATCTCCCGGAACTTCCAGAACTCATTCCGGCTTCGGCTGCCGAACCGCAGCCCCAGCGTGCCGGACAAGCGCCGGAAGAGCCAGCGCCACGCACCGGGAGGCCGCTTCCACATCTTTCGCGGTAGCACTTTCCCGTCTGGCGGCACAAGGATATTCACCGTACCAGGCTTCGGTTTCTCTTTGTAATCACGCCCCTTTCTGGGCGTTTGAATGGCCACGACAGGGCCCGTGTCACTGCCGGAACGCAAGTACTGCCTCCAGGGGTAGCATTCGGGGATCTTGCCCTCGCTCATGTATCGAACCATTTCCGCGGTGCCGGACGGCTCACCTTCCTCCCCATCCCAGAGCGCGATGAGCACCGCGCAGTGTCGCACAATGTATCCACCCGCGTTCGCGTAGCAGCGCCCGCGCCCGGTGTGATCGTCGCGAATGGCTTCCCATCCGGCTTGGTCCCTGGGTTCCAGATCCTCCGGCAGCGGCACGACGAACGACGCAACCCGCGCGTCATCGAGCAACGACAGAAAATGCGCTCGCGATTCCGGCGAACGAAAGGACGAGCTATGAGCATAGACCTCCGACGGGAACGGAAGCGGCACGCGAACGGAACAGCCCATTTCGAGGGCGACATCCGCCACGATCTGATCTGCACCCTCTGCAAGACTTGAAAGCACTTCGATGGGCGAGTTCTTGTAACGCGACCGCATCAATTCGAAGACCCAGCGTAGCGACGACTCCAGAGTGTTTTTCGCATCCGGCGCGGGATCAATGTGTCCCACCACTCCGAGGACAATCGGGATCGCTGCTGTATCGTTGGCAGCGGAATCGACTCGTGTAGGATTGGTCACATTTCCACCCTCTGGTTGAGGCCGCTGCTCCTCCGGCTTTGGTGTCAGCGCAGACTTCGCCAACCATCGAACGGCTGATTGCTCTGCTTCGCCCGCCACAATACTAAATTCATGCGTGCGGGAAGTCGACATGGCGCTGGACTGAACGATCTGAGGTAGATCACACCCCATTCGTAGATCGTGTGGAACACCGGCCCCAAGCTCCGGCCCAGCGGAGTGAGAGAATACTCGACCTTGGGCGGCACCTGTGCAAACACCTCTCGGTGAACTGCATACTTGCGGTTTGCATTCTAAGCGGTAGACTTCGCTGGTCAACATGCACCTCCCGGAGAGAACCACATGCCGAGGCTATTCCGCGTCATCCTTCCGGTCACCGACATCGAGAAGGCGAAGACTTTCTACGGCCTGGTGCTGGGGATTCCCGGCGAGCGCGTTTCACCGGGCCGGCACTACTTCGAGTGCGGTGGCACTGTCCTCGCCTGCTACGATCCAGTGGCCGATGGCGACGGCCTGGAAGACGGTTGGAAGCATCATCCGAGTCAGTATCTTTACTTCGCTGTTTCCGATCTCGAAGCAACCCTCAAGCGGGCGATCGATGCCGGCGGTTCAATCGTGAAAGGGGGCATCCAGCGAATGCCGTGGGGCGAACGCATGTTCTGGGCGAAAGACCCGTTCGGCAATCCAATCAGCTTCGTCGATGACAATACGGTGTTCACCGGCGCTGGGCACTGATTGGACGAGGATCGGGCCCCCATGTCCACCGAATCAACCTTCCGCGCCATCGCCGTCGCAAGCCTCGCCCTCTTTATGCCCATCGGTCTGTACTTCCGAATCAAGTCGCAAGCCACCGGGGAGCAGCTCGATCGCACGCAAGAAGGCATCCCCGTCATGGTGGGCCTCCGCCTCTGCGGCGTCCTGGCCTGGCTCTTGTTCGCCGCCTACCTGATCAATCCAACCTGGGTGTCTTGGTGTTCGCTCACACTGCCGATTTGGTCCCGCTGGGCCGGTTCGGCCCTCGGCCTGCTTGTGGTGCCTCCCTTCTTGTTCTGGACGTTTCATAGCCTCGGCAAGAACCTCACCGACACCGTCGTCACCCGGCGCGAGCACACATTGGTCACCCACGGCCCCTACCGTTGGGTGCGTCACCCGTTCTATGTCGTCGGTTTCCTGTGGTTGACGTCGCTGAGCCTGCTGAGTGCGAACTGGCTTCTCGCCCTCTTGGGCGCCGCCGTGATGACGATGCTCGTCATCCGCTCGCGAGTCGAGGAAGCCAAGCTCATCGAGAGGTTCGGCGACGAATATCGTGCCTACGCCCAGCGCACCGGAAAGTTCTTCCCACGGTTCGGGTCAAGGCTCTGAGTCGTCACGGCATCCGTATCGGCCGACACCCCTTGGTCCAAAGAAATCGAATTTCCCTCTTGAACTGGTCGTCAACCGCGCCGTCGGCCACGCCGCTCCGCCCGAATTCCGCCCAATCTGGGGCGAGCATTTCCTCGAACGACTTCATTCGTTTCTCATTCTCGCCCGTCGCTCCGCGAACGGATTCCTCCTTCCCCGGCATGCTGCCGAGCTCCCCATAGTCGCCCGGATTCATCCATCCCTCGCGCGCGGGCCAGCTCCGCAAGCCTCCGCTCGTCCTCGGGCGTGAGCGGGGTCTCGATACTCACCGTGGCACTCCGATCAGGTCACGACCTGCGCTTCTACCCTCCAGCGCTCCGTGGCTCGGCGGAAACGACCGGAACCTCCGCGCCCGCCGCACGCGAAGCGCCGCCTGATCGCAACCGTCCAGCCAAGCGGATCCCCAGCCACGCGCCAAACGCCCCGGTGATCGCACCGAAAATGGTGCCCGTCGCCCACACATGTGCAAGGGTCGTGGGGCCGGTCCAGAACACCCACTGGATGACAATTCCCCAAACGACCACCGCGTCGAAAAGAATCGGCCGCACGGCCCCGGTTGCGCAGATCACGAGCAAGCCCAGGGCGGTGCATCTCGCCAGTCCTGGCCGCCGGCGGGCAAGCACGATCAGCCCTCCAGAGATCGCCCCAACCGCAGCGCCCACTCCCACTCCCACCGGCGCGTAGAAACTCCCGATTGGCGCGCCGGAATAGCGGACCTCCTGTTGAAGCCGCAGAAACGACCAGGTGTCCATCCGGCTGCGCAGAGTCCAGGGAGCCCCCCACAAAGCGAGATAGGCGAGCACGGCCAGAGCGGCCATCATCAGCCCGGCAGCCAGCGCGATTTCCAGGGCCCACTGTCTCTTGCCGGCGACCGCCAGCGCGACCGATGCCGCCATAAGGCCGGTGATCGTGAACCCAAATCCGAACCCGACGAGATCGCCAAAAGTGGGTTCGTCCACCGCGCCGAACGGCGAGAAGAAAAAACGCATTCCCAGCGCCAGCACAGCGCACCATCCCACGATGATCGCCAGCGGCCGCGCCACGCGAAGAGCGATCAATTCGAGGGTTCGGGATCGCGTACCTGTCATCGGATCTCAATCCAGCCGCGTTTGAAGACCCAAGTACGCAGCTCTTCTTCCATCACGATATACCTTATCTTACCCGCGGTCGGGAATGTATACACTAATTGCAGCCCAGTCCCGTCATGCAGCCCCGGCGAAGATTCCTGCGCTAGAGCATCCGAGTCGTCCCATGTAGCAGGCACACGCCGTGTGCCGTCCGCCGAGAGCTTCGGATGGACCAGGTTTTTCCTTGCCCGAGCATTTCCGGCGTGGTAGAAGTCGCTTTTACAGCCGGTGATGATACTACCGCCGTCGACTTTGCCGCGCTACAACCCGGATTTACATCCTATGAGCATGTTCTTTGCATATCTGCGCCGTGTGAGTCAGCGCAGTTCGCGGGCATCCCGACGTGGTTCGATAAGGGCCCGCCAGATCAGGCGGTGCGCCTTGTGGCCGGAACTCGAGGGCCTGGAAGAGCGGCTCACGCTGACCGCCGGCATTACCATCACCAATGCCTTCGTGGTCAGTGGGAACGACCAGCCCCAGAACGCTGTGAACGCCGGCCAAGGAATATTCATCCATGCTGACTTCAACACGGACAATTTGCCGGTCAACGCCTCGTACGCCTTCAATTACGATGTGAACGGCCTCACGCTACACAGCAGCGACGTGACTCTTGGTGCCGGCCAGTCGGGGACGAATTCGTACTATGACTATTGGGGTGGCTTTATCGCCTCGCCCGGCACAAACCTGGTTACGGTCACTGTCGAATCGCAGCAGCCCGCGAAGGGTAATAGTGCCGGCTACAGCACGAGCACCTCCCTGAGCTTCAGCTTCAACGCCCTGTCACCCGCCGTGGGAAGCTTGTCCTACACGGTGTCCCAGATTCGCGCGGCCTATGGCATCAGCAGCATTCCCAACTTCAGTACCGGGCCGGCCGATGGCTTCGGGCAAACGATTGCCATCGTCGATGCTTTCAACGACCCTACTGTCATCACGGACCTTGACGACTTCGACGAATCGATGAATATGACGACAAACTCGAGCCCGACGCTGTACCAGCAGTACGGGCCTGCGTCGTCCTTCTTGACAGTGTTCAACCAGAGTGGCACCAACATCACGAGCGAGATCAGCAACAGCGGCTCCGGCCCTGTTCCACCTGTCGACCCGAGCGGGAGCTGGGAAGCGGAAGAAACGCTGGACGTGCAGTGGGCCCACGCGATCGCTCCGGGCGCCAAGATTGACGTGATTGAATCCACTGGCAGCGGTGATTTTCTCGGCCTCTTTGGCGGCGCGGCCACCGCTGCCAAATTGCCTGCGGTCACGGTGGTTTCGATGAGTTGGATCTGGGAGGAATCGAACTGGAGCGGAAGCAACGGGAGCGGCGAGCTGGCCTACGATTCGAGCCTTTTTGTGACGCCGAGCGGCCATCCCGGAATAACTTTCCTGGCGGCCACCGGTGATGGCGGAACCCCTGGCGGCTATCCTGCCTTCTCACCCAATGTGGTGGCCGTCGGCGCGTCGCAGCTCACCATGAACGGCGACACCTACGGCAGCGAAACCGCCTGGAGCTTCCCGACCCCGCGCGCTCTCGACAATGGCAGCGCCTCGTACTCCCAAACCGGTCCCTGGGCATCGCAATCGGGAGGCTTTAGCGGCACCTATAGCACTGCGGCAGCGGGGAGTACCAGCTCGGCGACATGGACGACGTCGCTTGACAACTCGGATTATGGCTGGCTCGGCGGTACCGAGGTGTCAGCAACCTGGGTGGCCAGCCCGAGCAACGCCACGAACGCGACTTACAAGATCTACGATGGCAGCGCGGCGACCGGCACCTTGCTGGGAACGGTGACCGTGAATCAAACAAAAGCACCTGTCGGCACCAGTGACGGAAATACGCAGTTCCAGGAACTGGGCGATTATTACTCGCAGACCGGCAAGCTGACAGTCGTCCTGAGCGCACATTCCGCCAACGGGACCGTGGTCGCCGACGCCGTTGGCATCGCCCCAGCCTGGGCGACCGCCGGTGGTCAGAGCCAGTATGAGCCCGAACCCTCGTACCAGCTCGGAGTCCAGAGTACAGGGTACCGCACGACTCCCGACGTCTTGTTCAACGGCAGTATCAACAGCGGCGGATACTGTTTCCAGGACGGCGAAATTGGATACGACTACTTCGGAACCAGTTTGGCCACTCCCTGCTGGGCAGGCCTGTTCGCCATCGCCGACCAGGGACGTGTGGCTGCCCACGAACCGCTCTTCAATAGTACGGCAAATCCGCAAGAAGCCCTGCAGGCTCTCTATAGCCTACCGCCCGGCGATTTCACTCAAATCACGACCGGCTACAACGGTTTGAGCCCCCTGCCCACCTACAACGAGGTCACCGGACTCGGCTCGCCGATTGCCAATCTCGTCATCCCCGCCTTGGTCTCATACGGTGTAGGTACCCACCTCGTGATAACTGCCCAGCCGCCCGCCACCGTCTCCGTGGGCAGTACCTTCGGGCTCAAGGTCGCCGTCCTGGACCAAAACGGCAACGCCGAGACTGACGATTACACCACGCAGGTGACCGTCTCGCTGCGCGTAGGCACCGGCCCGCTATTGGGAACGACCACGGTAACCGCCTCGGCAGGCGTCGCCACGTTCACCAACCTTTCCGTCGCGAGCCCCGGAACGATCATCCTCATAGTCACCGCCCCGGCCGTGTTCGACACCAACTCCGATCCCGTCACGGTCGACCCCGCTGTGTCCAGCATGCAGAACATGACGGCGCCCGGTACCGCCGCCCCTGGAATGCCATTCGCGAGCGCCGTGCCGGCATTCGAAACCGGCAACAACTTTGCGATCGGCACTCTGGGAACGGTCTACTTCACCAGTTTTGGTAGCGGCACGTCCTCACCGAGCGTCTCCACTTTCACCAATGGCGCGGGCTCAGCGAACATCTTCGGCAATGCCGCGACCCTGCGGAAGAGCAACACCCAGTCGATCACGGCATACGACGTTCTTTGAGTCGTGACGGGACTGAGATCGTCGGCACGGCCCAGGCAAATGCTCCCGTGTAGCAGGCACACGCCGTGTGCCGTCCGCTGAGAGTTCCGCACGGATGGCACTTACAAGTGCAGCAAACGCCCCATCCCCGAATTGCCAAAGCCCATTCGTATCCGTCCTTCCCGCCGCACCGCCGCCGCGGATACACTGATCCCGTCGAACCAGAATCAATGGTTCATCGTCCCGGTGACCATATGCCCAATCAACCCGAGCCAATCCCGCGCCCCAGGCGACGATTTCTGCGCTTCAGCATCCGCGGCCTGATCGTGCTGGTGCTCGTGATCGGCGGCGCCCTGGGATGGCTGGTCAGAAGCGCACGCGACCAGCGCGGCGCGGCCGCCACGATCATGGCCGCCGGCGGCATCGTCCAGTACAACTGGGAATGGCGCAACGGCAAGTCTTATCCAGCCGCGAAACCGTGGGTGCCCGACTGGCTCGTGGATCGCATCGGAATTGACTATTTCGGTCACGTCACCCAGGTCGCGTTCTATGGAGGTGGCGCGGAAGCGGATTCGCATCTCACACACGTCGCGCGTCTCGCACAACTCGAGCGGCTGAGTCTCACAGGTTCGCCGATCAGCGACGCCGGACTGGCCCATCTGAGCAATTTGACAAGCCTCTCGCGGCTCGACATCGACTACACTCCCATCACGAACGCCGGGCTGGTGCATCTCACGGGCCTGACTCGCCTCTCTGTGCTCGTCTTGAACGGCACACACGTCACCGACACCGGCCTGGAGCATTTGAAAAGCCTGGCCAGCCTCACCGAGCTCAATCTCGCCGGCACCCAGGTCACCGACGCCGGGCTGGCGCACCTGAAGGGTCTGCGACGCCTCACTACGCTGAACGTCGTGAGGACCCAGGTCACCGACGCCGGAGCGCAATCGCTCAAGCAGGCTTTGCCGGGGCTCACGATCTATCGATGACGTACCAACCCCTCACTGCATCGTCCGCGCCGACGGAAATCCCATGTCGCCGCCGCGGTGCGTCGTCACCGCGTCGATGTCGCTGGCCGATTGCACAGACAGCAACCCACGACTGAACCCGCCGCTGCGTGCGACTCGGTGACCGGCGTCGGAGACGACGTAAAACGCCGCCGCCGACGGGCTGTTTGCAGAACCGCTCCCCCGCCGCTCCTGGCACCACTCCCAGCCGTTTCCGTGCATGTCGAACAGGCCGAAGTCATTCGGGCGAAGAGTCCCCACCGGATGCAGTCGGCTCGATGAGTTCACGACGCACCACGTATACTTGGCGACGAGGAGATCCGCATCGCTCATGGTCAACCCGCGAGAAGACAGTGGCGTCGGCTTGAAACTCGGATTATAGCCGCAGCCCTCGAGCCTCGCCATCGCCGGGCTTGTCGCGCCCGAGCCGATCGCCCGATACTGATGTAGCAGGCACACTCCATGTGCCGCCCGCGCTGCTGAAGTCCGGTGCGTCTGCCACTCACGGCGGACTGATGGGTTGACGGGTTTTCGTAGGGTCCGCCTCGACCGTCCCATTGCTCGTTTTGCATAGCCCCCGCTTGCCAGAGGTTGCCATGTCTGATCTCGGCAAACCAGACCCCGCTTTCGAAACCCCCCCGGCGCCAACAACCCCGATTGAGCATCGCCAGCCTGATCACCCTCGTCCTCGTGCTCGGCCTGTGGCTGGGCTGGTTCGTCCGCAGCGCCCGCTTCCAGCGCGACGCGGTGGCAGCCATCACCAAAGCCAAGGGCGAGGTGCTTTACGACTGGGAGTGCAGAAACGGCCACTGGATTCCGCATGGCACGCCCTGGGCACCGCGTTGGCTTGTGGACGCAATCGGCGTCGATCACTTCGGCAACGTTGTGTACGTCCGCATTCCAGGTCCCTCCGAAGCGGAGTTATCCCACATCGGAAATCTCGTTCAGCTCCGAACTCTGGTCATTACCAACAAGCTCGATCTGACCGACTCGGGCCTTGCCCATCTGAAGCGCCTCAAAAATCTCCGAACGCTCGAGCTCCGCGGTGTCTCGCGCTCCGGTCGCTCCGTCAGAGAGCTCGAGCCGACTATGCCATATCTAGTCATAAACTTGGGATATTGAAATGTGACGTAGCACGCGCCCAGCAGAGCGCCGCAGCGCCAATGCCAACCTCGCCTTCCGATCCGTGTTCGATCCGTGGCTAAATGCTATTCTCTTTCATATCAATCGTATCGGAATTGTGGCTTCTCCCCACGATAACCGCGGCGCCCATTCACCATGGCTCCCAAATCGGTCACGCATCCCTGGCGCCGCTACCTGCGCCTCAGTGTGCGTGGCCTGATCCTGATTGTGCTCGTCGTCGGTGCGTGGCTCGGTTGGCTTGTCCGCAGCGCCCGAATCCAACGTCAAGCAGTGGCGGTCATGCAAAAATCCGGTGCCTGGGTCGAATACGATTGGGAGTGGAGCAATGATGACTGGCGGCCGGGTGCAACGCCCCAGGCGCCACAGTGGCTGGTTGACCGCGTCGGAGTCGATTATTTCGGCCACGTTGCGAGCGTCAATCTCTTCTGGTCATCTACAGCCGCATCAAACACGATGATGGCAGAGGTCGGGCGCCTATCCCGGCTACAGCGATTGGATATCCAAGGAACCACAGTCAGCGACGCCGCACTCGCAAATCTGGAAGGCCAATCGAGGCTGTCCATTCTCAACCTCGGCAGCACGCCGGCCGGTGACGCCGGCCTGGCGCATTTGGCGGGCCTGAAGCAGCTCTCCATGCTTGTCCTGAACAATACCACAATCACAGACGCCGGGTTGGAGCACCTGAAAGGGCTAACGAATCTCAAGTACCTCGACCTTCGCGATACCAAGGTCACGAGCGCCGGCCTGGTGCATCTGAAAGGCCTTGTGCAGCTCTCCGAGCTCGCTCTCGGCGGCACTCGGGTGACTTCTGACGGGCTGGCTCACTTGAAGGGTCTTCCGAACCTCTCAGTTCTCTACCTCGCCGACACTTCGGTCACTGACGCCGGGCTCGCCCACCTGAAGGGGCTGACCAATCTCTCGATACTCGTGCTCATTAATACGCGGGTCTCTGAAGCGGGAATCAAAGACCTAAATCAAGCTCTGCCGAAACTGACGATCAGGCGCTGATCTCATCGGCTTCCTCCCACGAAGACTGGGGCGCACATTGGTCGTGATTTCCCAACCCGTCAGCCATCCGTGGCGTCGCTACCTGCGTTGCAGCATGCGCGGCCAGATCGTGCTCGTACTGGCGATCGGCGCCGGGCTGGGCTGGTTCGTCCGCAGCGCGCGAATCCAGCACGAGGCGGTCGTGGCGCTCGAGAAGACCGGAGCCAGCGTCGTCTATACGTCGCAAGCGCGTAAAATGTATTCCAAAGGAAAATCTCGTGCGCCGGGATGGCTCGTGAATCTCATCGGAATCGATTACATCGACCACATCGTCGCCGTCCACTTCAGTGGCATCGCTTCCGACAGAGAGATGACCTATCTCGGGTGTCTCACGGCGCTGGAGAAATTGCACATCGAAGGATTGGACGTCACGGACTCAGGATTTGCTGAGCTCCGTGGTCTGACCAGCCTTCACGTGCTGTCACTGCCGGGGGCGCAGGTTACAGACAAAAGGCTGGCGCAGTTGAACGGCATGACGAATCTCTCCGAGCTTGAGCTCCACGGTGCTCAAATCACCGGCGCCGGTCTGGCGCACCTGAGCGGTTTGATCAACCTCACGAACCTCGACTTGAGCGGCAGCGAGGTCTCCGACGCCGGACTGGCGAATCTAGAGCCGCATGACCCGCCTATCCATCCTCAACCTGAGCAACACGCGGGTGAGCGACGCCGGGCTGGCGCATCTGATGGGGTTAGCCAGCCTCACGAAGCTCTTCTTGAACGGCACGCGCGTCACCAACGCTGGGCTTTTGCACTTGAAGACGCTGGGCAACCTCAAGGAGCTCGATCTCGGTGGCACTCTGGCGACCGCGGATGGAATGAAAAAGCTAAACCAAACTCTGCCGATGCTGTTGATCATGCGTTACCCATCCGTACCACCGCCGCGCGACATGCGATAGACTGACCGATCAAGGCCTAATCAAACGGCCGACCTCCCCGAGGCCGGAATGTCCATCCAGCCGCAAACCGTCTCCCGTCCCTGGCGCCGTTATCTGCGCATCAGCCTGCGCGGCCTGATCATCCTCGTGCTGTTGATCGGCTGCTGGCTTGGCTGGATCGTGCGCAGCGCAAGAATCCGGCGCGACGCCGTGGCGGCGATCATGAAACTGGACGGTTACGCCTTCCACGACTGGGAGTTGAAGAACGGCAAACTCATCGACGGCGCCATGCCTTGGGCACCGCGGTGGCTTGTAGACGCCATCGGTGTCGATTACTTCGGCGACGTCGTGTTCGTCGTTATACCGACTGCTTCCAACGACGCATCATTCCACGTCGGCCGGCTCCACCAGGTTCGAGAGCTCGTCATCCTCGACGAGTCAGCAATGACCGACACCGGCCTCGCCCATCTGGAGCGCCTGACAAAGCTCGCGAACCTCGACCTCAGCGGCACTCGGGTCACAAGCGCGGGCCTGGCCAACCTGGCCGGGATGGAGCACCTGACCTATCTCTGGCTTTCCAGCACTCTCGTCTCCGACGCGGGGCTCGCGCATCTGAAGAATCTGACCAATCTCTCAGTGCTCGATCTGAAACACACCGGCGTCTCCGACGAGGGACTGGCGTCGCTGGAACGGCTGACCAAACTCACCGACCTTGACTTGCGCTACGACCAGATTACGAGCAACGGGTTGGTCCACCTGAAGCGGCTCACGAAGCTCACCCGGCTCCATCTCAGTTTTACCGAGGTCAGCGACGCCGGCCTGCCGCACCTCGCAAATCTCAGCAATCTGGAGCGTCTCGATCTAGCCGGTACGACGGTCTCGGACGCGGGGCTGCCGCATCTGAAGGGTCTCACCAAGCTCGTGGAGCTCGACCTGGGAAGCGCCCGCATCACAAATGCCGGGCTCGCGCAGTTGAAAACCCTGACCGGCCTCCGGAAACTCTATCTCATCGGTACGAAGGTGAATGACGTGGGGATAGCCCAGCTCAAGCAAGCGCTTCCCGGCCTGCAAATTTTTCGCCAACTCGTCGCAACTTCCAATCCGCATTCGATGCGTGTTCCATTAGTGACTAGAATCTCTTTCCTTCGATCTTGATCGAATCCAATGAGACGACGCGTTGATGTCGCCGGGCAGGCAAACTCCGAATGTCGCGCTTTCGCTTCCGATTCCGCACAATCCTGATCGCCATCGCGCTTCTCGCCGTCTTGATGGGCGCAACCAAGCTCCTCGCGCGCCACTTCGGCGTGGCCCTCACGTCGATCAGAATCGACGGATCGAACCTGGTGATCTTGCTTGACCTGGAGCCCGGAAAATGGGATCCCGACTTCCCTGGCCCCGGCAATCTCATCTTCTATCACCATATCTACTTCATCATCCCTCTGACCGCCATCCTCGTCCTCATCGCGCTCATCACCGCCCTCGTGGCTCTCGCCAACTACGTCCGCCGCAAGCTCAGGCGTACCCGCAAGCCGTAGGGTCCGCCCACGCACCCATGCGCAGGTCACATGGCTCCGGCCACGATCGCTCGCTGAGGTTCTCGACCCGACCCGATTTCACCCCTCCGCCCCACATCGCCGAACTCGAACCCGTCTCGCCCGCCGCAAACAACCCGCCACGCCCAGCGCCTCCAGCGCCCAGAAGCACCGCCGACGCCGGCTCCGGTACAGACTGCAGGTTGATCGTCCCCTGGAAGATGTTCGTCCCGCCGGGTGGGCCGGCCAGAGTGAATTCACCGTCGGTAAACTTGCTCAAATCCAAGCTCGTCGGCAGCGCCGTGGAGGAGAAAACCGTTCCCGTCGTGTCGCGGACCCCGAACGAGGCCAGCGTCGCTGATCCTCCCACATTCACATACGCCGTCGCCGCGAACACATCAGAAGTCCCCATGAAATGGTATGCGACCGTCAGTTGCTCCGTGTCGCCTAGCTCGGCAGTGTACGTCTTCCCGCCGACCGTGAGTGTGATCCCCAATCCCGACGCAAGCGGCGGCAGAGCCGTGTAGGTCGCCGGATCAGCCCCCGACATCGAGGTCTCCGGCGTACTGGAGTCATAAACCAGCGTGCCGCTATACGAATCGCCGACCTTCGTGCCTGTTATCAGGCTGGTATCGACCACCGAGACACTACCCGAAAAGTCCACTGTGACCAGGCCGGCTTCGGCGCCGCGTGAGGAAATTAATGTGATCATGAATGCACTACTGATCACCCCAAGCGCGCGAAGTGCACCGGTCATGGGCTACCCCTTTACGAATACGAAGTAAGTTACGTTCGACCCCGGCTGAAGACATTCAGACCGACTTGACTTTGAATTGAAGATGCCCTGGAGAGTAGAGCGTGTGTCAGGCCACTGTCAAGAAAATTCACGCGAGATCACAAAATAAATCCGTTCGAAACCGCTCCCGATGCGCCACGCCCGAACGGAGCAGCGCTGTCACCGCAGTTTCGGGGTATGCCCAGCGGTGTACAAGTGAAATATTGATGAAGGTCTTTGAGGACGGCTCTGCTCGCGGCCGAACCTCCAATCCAAAGGGTGACCAGAAGAGCGAACCCGCAAACATTCACTCCCGTCCGCCGCCCAAGCTCACTCGCCCGAACTCCTCCAGAAGTGCAAAACCCTTCGCGGTAACCGTGACGATCGATCGGCCCTCCACGCGTTCTCGCCTCACCAGCCCTCGATCATTCGCATCCTCCCAGACCGGCAGCCTGGGACAAGACGTGCGCCAGGCCCCGAGCACTTCGCCATAAGTCCGCTCGCGACCGGCCACCCATTCGAGAAGATCGAGAATCAGCGCATCGACTGCATTTTCCATAAATTGGATGATACCAAAAACCACCCGATTGCAGCGCGTCCAGGACCATGATAGCTTGACGCAGAATTGACGCTGATGGCGCACGACGGAAACCAGTTCCTTGCCCTGCAGATATCGATCGCTCGCCCAGGGCAACGCCAAGAAAAGGAGCCAACCGCAATGCACTCTCGACGGGCATTTCTCGGTCGTTGCGGCGCCGGCGCGGCGGTCTGGTCCGCCCTGGCTGGTGGCGACTGGTCGCGTCTTTCGGCCCTGGCGGCCGGGTTCGATGTAGGCCAGCTCGGCGAGCTGGCGGCATTCGCGATCGAGCGGGCCCGCTCCTCCGGGGCTTCCTACGCCGATATTCGTATCAACCGCTATCGCAACCAGCGCGTCAGCTTTCGCGTGCAGTCCGACCGGGCAACGGGCAAACCCGTCGAGGTCCCCTCGGTCTCGGACACGGGCTCTTTCGGCTTTGGGCTTCGCGTGCTCGCCGACGGCGCCTGGGGGTTCTCGGCCTCACACGAAGTGACCCGCGACGCAATCGCCCGCGCCGCCGCCGAGGCCGTCGAGATCGCGCGGGCCAATGCCCCGCTGCGTCTTCAGCCGATCAAGCTGGCGGCCACCCCCGCATACCGGGATACCTATCGAACAAAGGTCGTCATCGACCCCTTCTCCGTTCCCATCGAGCAGAAGCTCGAGCTGCTGCGCTCCGTCGCCACTGAGGCGCGCAAGGTTGCCGGTGTGTTCTCGGTCATGAGCACGATCGGCGTTCACGTCGAAGACCGCTTCTTCGTCTCTTCCGAGGGGAGCACAATCGAGCAGCACGTCTACCAGATCTCACCCGAGTTCACCGCCACCGCCGTCGAAGCCGGGCGCAAGGTCAAGTCGCGCACCTACATGCCGCATGCAGTCTGCGCCGGGTACGAAGCCGTCGAGCGGGCCGGCATGCTCGGCCAGGCTCGCCGTGTCGGCGAAGAAGCCGTCGCGCATTTGAAGGCGCCGGCCGTCTCCCCCGGCGTCATGGACCTCGTGCTCTTGCCCACTCACCTGGGGCTCACAATCCATGAGTCGATCGGCCACTCCACCGAGCTTGATCGCGCGCTCGGCTACGAGGCGAACTACGCCGGCACATCGTTCCTGACAACCGAGAAGCTCGGCAACTTCCGCGTCGGCTCCGATATCGTCAATTTCAACGGCGATCGCGTCCGCTCCGAGAGCCTTTCCACCTGCGGATACGACGACGACGGCGTGAAGACCCGCCAGTTCCCGATCATCAAGGCGGGCATCTTCGTCGGGTATCAGACCATCCGCGACCAGGCCCACTTGATCGGCCAGACCGAATCGATGGGCTGCTGCTATGCCGATTCGTATGCCTCCGTGCCGTTCCAGCGCATGCCCAATGTCTGGCTCGAGCCGTCCCAAAAGCCGGTGACGCTCGACGACCTGGTCTCCGGGGTCGAGAACGGCGTCTTGATCGACGGCCGCGGCTCATATTCGATCGACCAGCAGCGCTATAACTTCCAGTTTGGCGGCGACGCGTTCTGGGAAATAAAGGGAGGCAAGGTCCGCGGCATGATCGCGGATGTCGCCTACCAGAGCCGCACGCCCGACTTCTGGTCCGCATGCGACGGAATCGGCGGCCAGGCCTTGTGGGAAAACGTCGGTCTTGATGCCGACGGCAAGGGCCAGCCCGGACAGATCAACGCCATGAGCCACGGGTGCGCTCCGCGCGGTTCAGGCGGGTCAACGTGTTGAGGACATCCTGAGATGAGCTGGACTCCCGACCAGGCCAAGGCGCTCGCCGAAAGGATCCTCTCCTTCTCCAAGGCGCCCGAATGCGAAGTATCCCTGCGGCTCTCGCAGACCGGCCACACCCGGTTCGCCGCCAATGAGATAACGACAGCAGGCATGGTGCGCGACGTCTCGGTCGCGATCACCAGCCGCGACGAGGCGGGCAAGAGCGGCTCGACGAATACCGTCGAGCTCGACGAGTCGCTGCTGCGTGAAGCGGTGGCCAGGAGCGAGGCGCTGCATGGCCTCAGGCCAGCCTGACCCCGAGCACGTCGAGAGCTTGCCCCCGCAAGACTATCCCACGATCCCGGCATTCGACGACGCCACCGCCACCGCCGGTCCGGTCGAGCGCCGCGACGGCGTCAAGGCTGCGCTCGATCTCGCGCGCGGCAAAGGCCTGAATGGATCGGGTTTCTTCGAGACCGGAGCCCGCTGGCTGGCCGTCGCCAACAAGAAAGGCAACTTCGGCTTCCACCGGGCGACGTTCGCCGAATATTCGACCACGATGCGCACCTCGGACGGCACCGGCTCGGGCTACGCGCGATCGGGCCGTCCCCGCCTGGCCGATGTTCACGCGTCGTCGCTCGCGCAGCTTGCCGCGAGCAAGGCCGAGTCGTCCGCAAAGCCGCGCGAATTGGCCCCGGGCGCATACACCGTGATCCTCGAGCCCGAGGCGGTTGCCGAACTCCTGTCGTTCATGTTCTTTTCACTGAACGCCCGCAACGCCGACGAGGGCCGCAGCTTCTTATCGAAGCCAGGCGGCGGCACCCGTCTCGGTGAAAAGCTTTTCGCCGACGGCGTCACGCTTCGTTCCGACCCGCTCAACCCGCGCAACCCGGGCACTCCCTGGACCGGTGGCGGCGGCCGAGGCGCCGGCGGCGGTCGTTTCGGTGGCGGCGGCTCGGGCGGGCTGCCGGCCCGCAGGACCACCTGGATCGAAAACGGCGTCGTCAAGTCGCTCGCCGTCGACCGCTACTGGGCCAAAAAGACGAACGTCGAGCCCATGCCGCTCTCGGGCGGCATGATCCTGGAAGGCTCGGACAAGTCGCTCGACGCCCTGATCGCCGAAACCCCGCGTGCTCTACTCGTCACGCGGTTCTGGTACATCCGCTCGGTGAATCCGCAAAACGTGATGGTCACCGGCCTCACCCGCGACGGCGTCTGGCTCATCGAGAACGGTAAGATCGTTCACCCGGTGAACAACTTCCGATTCAATGAGAGCCCGGTGAATCTCTTGAAGAACCTCGAAGCGACAAGCGTCGCGGTCCCCGCCGGCAGCGAGTTCTCAGCGCTCACCGTCCCGGCGATCCGCGCTCACGACTTTCACTTCACCTCAAAGAGCGACGCGGTGTAAAAGCACGACAGACGTCGCGCTTTCTTCCCCGTCTCCCCCCGAGAGAGGGCCCTTCCTCTCGTTCCCACTGGGCCGCTCCCCATTTTTTGGTCCACCGCATAAGGGAGACGTCATTGAGCATTTAAATACGAGCACGCGTATGTCGCTTTCTCTGCTGATGAGGTCTCCTTCCGTCGCAGGCAGTGCTGAACTCTTTGGGCGTCGCGTAGCCAAGTGAGCTATGAGGCCGGACCGCGTTATATTCTCGCCGGTACCAAGACGCCTTCGCTCGGGCATCTGCTACATCCTCGAATTCAACTCGCTCCAGAAACTCGTCGCGCAAGCGACTGTGAAAGGATTCGATGTATCCGTTTTCCCAAGGGCTTCCCGCGGCCACGGGAAGCGGCTCTGCCCCTACGTCAGGCAGCCAGTTCACCAGCGCCTCACAAATGAACTCCGATCCGTTATCGCTTCTGATACGCGTCGGAGCTCCACGCCGACCGGTGACTCGGGCCACAATCCGCCGAACTTCGGGTCCGGCGATCGACGTCGCTGCGTGCAGCACCAGGCACTCACGAGTATATTCGTCCACCAGCGTCAGCCACTTGAGCGGGCGGCCATCGGCCGTCCGATCGTGGATGAAGTCGCAGGTCCAAATATCGTTCTTGAACTGGGCCGGCTGATTGACGCAGCTATTCGCGCTGGTCCCCGGTTTCGGGCCAAGTTTCCTGGTTTTTCGCAGCCTTACAGGCCGCTTCAGCCCCAGCGAGATCCAGAGCCTCCGCACGCGTTTGATATTGATCGTCCAGCCTCGCCGCAACAGTAGGGCGTGGATCATTCGGTACCCGAAACGCGGGTGTCGACGGGCCAGCCGTTTGATCTCGCGATTCAAGGCCGGCTCATCGGAGCGGTGTGTTTGACGGTATCGCAGCACCGAGCGAGACCGGCCCAGGATGCGGCAGATTCGCCGCTGTGAGATATTGTACTGTTCACCGACGTAATCAGCGGCCGCTCGCTGCTGATTTGGGCTCACCACTTTTTTTTTGAAATGTCTTGGAGTATCTGCTTGTCCAGTAGCAGCTCGGCGACCAGCTTCTTGAGTCGATCATTCTCAATTTCCATCTCGCGGCACCGGCGATCTGCGTCAACCTTCTCAGGGTCACGTTTGTCTCGCCAGCGATAGTACATCGACTGACTGATGCCGTGTTTACGACAGATGTCAGACACGGTCAGTTTCTTGGCCAGATCTCGGTCGGCTTCCTTCAGGAAGCGCGTAATGTCGTCGGCGGTCCATCGCCTTCTCATGGGTCCCTCCGTGGGCTAGTCTACCGGGAGTCTCCCTTATTGGCTGGACCAGTTTTTGGGGAGCAGGCCACACGCTCCGCGTGGGAATGCTCATCCCGACGCTCCGCGTCGTCCGACAAGCTGCTATTCCCTCCCTTCGGAAGGCGTTTTTTCAGGGTGTGCATTCCGGCCGCTCTCGAGCGCTGCGGCGACATCCACCTCAAGGCCGATCTGCGCCCTTAGATCGTGATCCCAGGTCAGCACGACGTATGGCCCGATCTTGTGTCGGCTCGTCGTCGGCCCGAACGTCGCGGTGCAAATCCACTCGTCGACGCCGAACTGATAGGCCGCAGCCGGATCGCGTTCGAGGACAACAAATGTTCCCGGCTCGTCAGTGAACCAACGCGCGTCCGCCATCCACTGCAGCGGCACAATCGCGTGTCGCTCCGGTGAGATCGCCCGAGCGAAAATCGGCCGGACGGCAACCTGGCCGCCACTCGACGCGGTCACGATCGAGGCGTCCCAGAACGGCCCATACCCATGGTGCAGCCCGTTTTCCGCGAGTGCGTTCGCAAGCTCAACGGCGTGGTCCACCGCAGCGGGCCTTTGCAGGTCGTCCCAGACCGTGAAGGCATAAGCAATTCCCAGGAGCACAAGTCCCGGCACCGCGACGCGCGTGTCGCGAATGCGATCTGCCAGCACTCGTCCCGTCAAGACTGCGCACGAGAGGAGAAACGGAACCATGTAGCGCGCCGTCGTCCGGTCCTTGGGAATGCTGCTCGCGAGATAGGCCGCCACGCACAGCGCCATTGAAAACCACAAGACATTCCCAACGAAATCGACCTCGCCGGCGCCCCCGGATCGAGGGCCGCGAAACAATCTGGGCGACCCGCGCAGAAACGCAATGCAAACGAACAGCGGACCCATCAAGCACGCCAGCGAAACGGCGACGGAATAAGTTGTGAACTCGACAGGAAACCCGGAGCGGTAGAGCATCGACAGGTTCTCCCCGAGCGCCAGCACGTTCCGGCTGACGATCCAGGGAGTGTTACGGTGGGCGAGGAATTGGAGCAAGCCGGGCTGGACCACACGATACCCACCCAGCACCTCGATGAGCCAAGAAAGCCCGCGCACCGCCGCCACCGACCCCATGGCCGCGAGAGAAACGGCCCACAGGTTCAGTTCGCCGGGAGGGCGAGGCGCGCGCCGAGCCGCGGTGACGTTAGCCTCTCCCGCAGCCGCACGGTCCCGAAAGCGTGAGAATGCACCGAGCCCGCACACAATGAGCACCGGTAGCACGCCGATGACAAGCGCGAACGAGTCAGCGACAAGCGAAAGCGTCATCAGGATTGCGAACAACGCGATCCTCGCCGGGCCGATGCGCTGACCTTCTCGTGCGTCCAGCGCGAGCATCGCGGCAAAAAGCAAGAGCGTCGTGCCCACCCGGATGTATCCCTTCGTCACGATTTCCGCCAGACCTCCCGCCGGCAGGCAAAGCAGCACGACCAAGGCCGCCATTCCCAGCACGGGTCGTCCGCCTCGCTTCCGCCCCGGCCCCCGCGCCAGCACAGCCGCAACCCCGACCGCCGCCATGTAGACAGCCACCGGCACGTCTCGCAACAGCGACGGCCGCATCCCATTCAAGGCAACGCCGGCAACATAGAACGGAAGATCCGTTGTGGTGAACGACACGTTTGAGAGTGTCCACCCGCGCAGCAGGACATTTCCGCGTAAGACGGCATCGGCCTCGAGAATGCCCGTCGCGTCGTCCGAGCTGACGGGATACACCCGCGCCACCCGCGGGGTAAGAACCGCGATTACAGCAAGACCGATCAAGACGAGCACGATCCCCGGCAGTCGCCCGATCAGCACCCCGGGCGTATGCCCGCCGCGCGTCTTGACGTCGGGGCTGGAGCTTGCTGCACTCATTTGAATGCGGACGACCGCCGGATCTGAGTCCATTTTGGAAAGACAACGCTCGTTGGGCAGGGCACACACGGGAAGACTCGCTCGACGAGGCACCATTATATAGACTGCTCCAGGGTGTCAACGCATCGAGGTTCGGATCGCGAGACGCAGTGACCAGTCGTGAACCACGGGACGTGATTGCTTGTCTGGCCTTTTACGCTGACGTTCGCCCAGGGGCCGGCGATCGGAATGCAGGATCTCTTGATCGTGTTGATACCGCCCGCGGAAAGAGAGTACTCCAATGCCCGGTTACGAATGGATCACGGACGACATCTTTACTTGTTCCGGCTTTCTCACCCCTCCGAATGTGAAGAGTATGTGCGCTTCAGCGAGGCACGGGGCTTCGGCGATGCTCCGATCAGCACGAGCTTCGGGCAAGTGATGATGAAGGACGTTCGCAACAATTCGCGAGTCATGGTTGATGATCCGACGCTCGCGCAGCTCATCTGGGACCGCGCCGAGCCGTTCGTTCCGACGAAGCTCTCCGGCCATCGTGCAATCGGTGTGAACGAGCGATTTCGCTTCTATCGATACGATCTCGGGCAGACCTTTCGATGGCACCGGGACGGCTACTTCGAGCGTCCCAGCGGCGAGCGCAGCCGGTTGACTTTGATGATCTACCTGAACGACGACTTCGACCGCGGCCACACGCGTTTCGAGGATGCCATCATCTGCCCGGTCGTGGGGATGGCGCTTTTCTTCGCCCATCACTTGCTCCACGAGGGCGCCGTAATTTCAGACCTCCGGACCTGGGGGAATTTGCGTTGCTACCGGATTGGCAGAATCACCGGCGCCCACGATTGAGTACACGAGCCGAAGATTCGTGCCTGGATAGGTGAACTCGGCATCGTTGAGATGCTGAAGCAAGTGTGCAATCGCTCGATTGGATCGCGGGTTCGACATGGGGTGAACGTGGACTCGCATGATCTGCTGCTCCACTTCGGGAAGCAGGTCGGCCTCCGAGCGAAATAGGTCGCGAAGGAGGCTGCGGGCGTCATCCCCGCGCGCCATCGCCTCGCGCACGACTGATGCCATCGCGGTTTCGGCCCGGTAGGCGATCATCCTAACGGTATCGACCAACTGCTTTCGGCTCGGAGCCAGCCGCCGGAATTTCTCGGGCTCCGGCATTTCGTTCCACTCCAGATGATGCGACGTCGCTTTCATTTGGGTTTCGACTTCCGTCAATTGGTGTTCGAACTGCTGGATCTCCTCTACCAATTCCGCCTTGCGCTTCGCCCACTTCGCTTGCGCGGACTCGTCCGATTCCGGGTGCATCGTGAGAGCGGCAAAGCCAGCTCGACGAGTCGTCAGCTTGGATTTGATGGACTGTTTTTGGCGGTTCAAATTCCGCCAACGAGGGTTGACCACAGGTCGCTTGGTGTCAGAAATCTCCTCCGTCCGATATTCACTAAGCAGGTCAATCGCAAAGTGTTCCATCATGTAGTGGAAGAAGTTTTCCTGACACCATCGACTGAACAATCGCACACAATCTTCCATCCCTGATGCGCCATAAGCCGAGCTGATCAAGCTCGTTTGATGCCCGGTCACCGTCAGCTTCCGAACCTCTCGCATCCACAGCCCGTTTTTCCGATCACCGAGCCATGTCCCGCGCTCCGCAAGGAGCATCGATACTGGCTCGCCGGCGGGCATCGTGACTTCCACTTTCGCAAACTCGTCTGTTGGCCATTCCTCACCGGGGTATTTGTGGTAGCTGATGCAGGCAATCCGATGGGTCTGCCACATCTCCTTGAAGAACTCTGGGCTGTAGCCTTCCCGATCAAACAGAATCACGAATCGCGCGCGATAGCGGTCGGCCGACAGTTCGTCCGCGGTTGGCTGGCCGGGAACGTCAAGGAGAAGTCGCGGCACGATGTCGTTGCGCAGCACCTCCAGCATCCCGTGGTCGATCGGCCGCTCAACCGCGAAGAACGGCTGGCCCTGGATGTCGTTGACCCAGTAGTCGGTGGTCCCTCGCATGCAAAGTCGCTGTCGAGACACGTATCGCTTGGGGAGTTCGGTTTGGCTGCCGTGGTAGAGACGAACATGCCCGTCAATAAACAACGTGCCGGCGAGTTCTGGCGTCGCCTCTAGCCAGTCTCGGGAGAGTACACCAGCCCATTTTTCCGGTCCGTTGGCCATGCTCAGGGCTGCCAATTTGCCGCCGTAGGCAACGGACCTCTGGAACCCTGTCCAAGCCCAAGAGCTTGCCGAACTCACCTGGTGCCTGGTACTGCAACTGCTCGGCGGTTTTGATCCGGCACAACGCCATATGGGCGAGCAAAACGATCACGTGCAGCGTGGTGTAGTAACCGGACAACGTCTTTAAGCAATCATGGATATGTCGAAACAGGCCGTTCTCCGCCAGCGCCGGCAAGGCGCAAAGCACGCCGCCGAAGGGAACGTCGCGGCAGGATTCAAAGCGGGTCGGAGCGCCGTTGAGCAATCCGAAAGCTGCTAGAACCCGTTCATCCGGTCGCGTGCATCCCGTACCCATTTCGGCCACAGCATCCTCGACGGCCCGAGTGGACTTGTCCGTGGCGGCAGGCGGCTGTGAAACGGTCGTCGCGTCGACTGCGGCGTCTTCACGCTGAATCGGCGCGAGTTCAACCAATCGTCCTTGCTGGATCGCCTTGCGGAGCGTATCGGGCTTGAGGCCCAACTCGGTCGCAGTTTCCGATCGGCTCCAACCCTCCGCAAGCAACTGCTGGGCTCTAGCCGTCACTTCCGGCGTCATCACCGAGGCACCGCGCGTCCGACGAGACGCAAAGAACGCCTCGGCACCGCCTGCACGAAGTGTCTTAAGCGCGCGAGCGAGACTGCTCTTCGTGACGCCGAAAGCCCGCGCGACGTCGATCTGACGACATGCGTCCTGATCAATCAGTTGGGCTGTATACAAGCGAAAGCTACGGTGATCGTTCTCATCGTGGCATAAAAGTCCCTGCGTGCCGACAAGGTAAATCACCTTGCCGTCCTGACGCACGACGCTGACGACATCGCTAACCCGGGTGGCCCCGTCCGGTATGAGCGGCAATAATGCTTGGGGAATGGTACCTTCCTCCTGGTGAGTGCCAGGTGATTTGAGCAATCACGGAAGGTACCATTTCCACTTCCTAACTCGCCGCTGCCGCTCGCCGTCAGCGATTCCCCCAAACCAGGCGCTCTTCAGCAGTTACTGCGATTAGTGTTCGTGCACGCATTCTCCGCAGATCAGGAGGTCTGAATTTCGCGCGGTCGCAAGTATGTGATGCGAACCGACGTGATGTACTCGGGCTGAAGGGCCTTGGCGATTCGCCCGCCGCCGCTCCCCCGCAACTCCCGATCGAGCTAAACTCGAGGGAGCTAGCCCCGCTGCGTGCTCCGCACCAAGTCGGCCTGGGAGCTGCGGGGCAACGATGCCAAAAGACACTTACAGCGGCTCGACATTTCTGAGTCTGGTGAAGTGATCATGATCGAGCCCGATTGACGAAGGCGACGCTGAACCGGCGCTCGACGTCTCCCCTCGGTTCGTCGCCGCAGGTAGGGTGAACCGATCAGATTAAACGTGATGTACCCCCCCAATCGTGGCATCGCCATGCCCGGTCAATCGCCGCTTGTCCGAGTTTCCTGGCGGCGCTCCCTGCAACGCGTCAAACAATCCGGTTTGCTCGAATCACCTCCGAATACCACCGGCCGGAAAACTTCGGTGTCCGGCGCTGCGTCGCAAAATCCACGTGCACGATTCCAAACCGTGTCCCAAATCCCTCCGCCCACTCGAAATTATCGATCAGCGACCAGACGAAGTAGCCGCGCACGTCGTAGCCTTCGGTTATGGCCCGGTGCAGCTCGACCAGATAGCTCCGCACATACTCGCGCCGGTGTAGATCAAGCACTTCACCGCCCGGTGTGACGTCGTCATCGAAGGTCGCGCCACTCTCGGTCATGTAGAACGTCTTGACGCCGAAAACCTCGGCCGCGAGCCGCACGGCCCAGTACATGCTCTGAGGCGTGATCTTGAGCCACCACAAAGCGCCCTCGGGATATCCCCGGGGAAAGGGCAAGACTTCCGGCTGCCCATCCGCCGCCGCGCGCACGAAGTTGCCCGCGTAGACATTTAGCCCCAGGAAATCGGTCGGCGCCGCGATTCGTTCCATGTCCCCCGGTTCGACCTTCGGCGCATCGGCTCCGGCCTCGCGGAGAAACGACTCGGGATAATGCCCCAGGAACACGGGCCCCATCAGTTGCCCGTTGGTCCGTGCGTACTCCGGCGCGCCGCGGCAATATCCGCCTCGGTTTCGGTCACCGGAATCGGCGGCGCGGGCAGATGGTTGTGCACCAGGCCCACCCGCGCGCCGGGCATCGCATGCGACCGCACGGCCTCGACGCCGTGACCATGCGCCAGCAGGGCGTGGTGATAAGCCTGGTTCAGCTCGCGCACGCCGACTTGCCGGCCGGGCGCAAAATACCCGTTTCCATATCCGTTGCCGATGAAGCAAGGAATTTCGTTCACACTGAACCAGTTCTGCACGCGGTCGCCCAGCCGTTTGACGACTTCCTGAGAGTAGCGGCTGAATGCATCGACCGTGCTACGAACAAGCCAGCCTCCCCGATCTTCGAGCGCCTGTGGCAAGTCCCAGTGGAAGACTGTGACCCACGGCGTGATTTGCCGCTCCAGCAGAGCGTCGATCATCCGCGAGTAATCATCAAGCCCGCGTGTGTTGATCGGTCCGTCGCCCGAGGGAAACACCCGCGGCCACGCGATCGAAAGCCGGTAATGGCCAATGCCGAGCTCCTTGAGCAAGTCAAAGTCGGCCTCATAGCGGTTGTAATGATCGCAGGCGATCTCCGGCGTATCACCGTTCTTGATCTTGCCGGGCTGCGTGGCAAATCGGTCCCAGATCGATTCGCCCTTGCCGGCCGATCGCGCAGCCCCTTCGATCTGAGCAGCAGCCGTTGCCGCGCCCCAGACGAAGCCTTCGGGAAACAGGTCGCTCGCCATGCTGATCCTCGCGGAATAGAGGAAGAGGTCACTCTTGCACTCAAATGTCGTCAGCAGTCTACATCGCGCTCAATTTTGCCATGAACGCGTCTGGCGTGGTAAGCTGCAACCCGCGTTTGGCGGACGGAATGACTTCCTGGAAAACCTGTGATGGCAACGGTCGAAGCCGACACCAACCTGCTCTTTGGCATTCTGGGCCTTCAGGTCGGCCTGATCGAGCAAGCCGACCTGCTCGATGGCGTGCAGCGCTGGTGGCAAAACCGGGCCGGCTCACTCGCTCAGGTGCTCGTCGACCGGGGCGTCCTGGCCATTGACGATCGCGCGACTCTCGAGAACCTCGTGCGCCGTCATGTCGCGAAGCATGGCGGCAACCTGGAGCGAAGCCTCGCGGCCGTCTCGCCGCCGCCGGCGGTCGTCACCGGGCTTCGGCAGCTCGGCGAGCCGGAGCTGGACGCCACGCTGGCGCAACTCTCGATGCACGTCGGCGCCCCGCCCGAGATCATCCCGACCCGTGATGGGATAGTCGCCGGCACGGACAGCGACCCCCAGGCGACCACTGACTTCGGCCTCGGCCTGGGCCAACCGACTTCCGCCGGTGCTCGCTTTCGCGTGCTGCGCCCCCACGCCCGCGGAGGCATCGGCGCCGTCAGCGTCGCACTCGACCAGGAGCTCCACCGCGAGGTCGCCCTCAAGGAAATCTTGCCCGACCAGGTCGAGAACCTCGCCAGCCGCGCCAGGTTCCTGCTGGAGGCCGAGGTCACCGGGCGGCTCGAGCATCCTGGCGTTGTTCCGGTCTACGGCTTGGGCACCACCGCGGCAGGCCGGCCGTTCTACGCGATGCGATTCGTGCGCGGCGAGACACTCAAGGAGGCCATCGACGGTCATCGCACTGCTATCGCGGCACCAGGGCGCAGCCCCGGCGAGCAGGCGCTTTCCTTGCGGCAGCTCCTTTCAAGGTTCATTGACGTTTGCAACACCGTGGCCTATGCGCACAGCCGGGGCGTGATCCATCGCGATCTCAAGCCGTCGAACATCATGCTCGGCCGGTACGGCGAAACCCTGGTCGTCGACTGGGGCCTGGCCAAGGTCGTCGGCCGCGACGAGGCGGTCTGCCATCCGTCCGCCGAGGCGACCTTCATGCCCTCGAGCGGCTCCTCAAGCGGCGAGACCGTGCAAGGAACCGTCGTTGGTACGCCGGCGTACATGAGCCCCGAGCAAGCCGAGGGCCGGCTTGCCTCGATCGGACCTTCAAGCGACGTCTACAGTCTGGGAGCCACACTCTACTACATCTTGACGGGCCAGGCTCCCTTCCTGGATCCTGACTTCCGCTCGCTCTTGCCGCGAGTGCAGCGCGGCGATTTCGCGCCGCCGCACCAGATCGATCGCCGCGTGCCTCGATCGCTCGACGCGATTGTGCGTAAGGCCATGGCGCTTGAGCCGGTGCAGCGCTACGAGTCGGCCACGGCCCTGGCCGCGGAGGTTGATCACTGGCTGGCTGACGAGCCGGTGCGGGTCTACCGCGAGCCGGCGCCGCTGCGAGCCGCGCGCTGGGCGCGGCGCCACAAGCCGGCAGTGGCGGCGGCTTCGGTGCTGCTCGCTTCGGCCGTCGTTGCCCTGGCAGTCAACGGCATGATGGTTCGCGCCGAGAAAGACCGGACCGACGTGCAGCGCCGACTTGCCGTGGACAACTTTCAGAAGGCAGACCGCGAGCGCCGTCGCGCCGAGCTGCTCTCGGCAAACCTGACCATGGACCGCGCACTCTCGCTCTGCGAGCGCGGTGAGGTCAACCGCGGGCTTCTCTGGCTGGCCCGCGCGCTCGAGGTCACTCCCGCCGACAGCGAGGGCCTCCAGGGCGCGCTGCGGGCAAACTTCGGCGCATGGAGCCGGCAGCTCACCTCGCTCAAGGCGATTCTTCGCCACCCGACGAACAGGGTCGCCGCTGTCGTGTTCGCGGCCGAAAACCGAACGATCATCACGGTGAACTGCTTCGACACCAACCCCTCAATGAACGTGACGCTCTGGGACTCTGCGACCGGGAAACCGCTGGGCCCGCCCAGTGTCTTCGAGGATCCGCTTGCCTGGATCAACGACGCGAATGGCGGCGCCGGCTGGTCGCGGACCGCGTTTCGCGACGAGCTCGGCGACTGGTTCAGCCCTGACCGGAAGATTCTGCTCGTCGCCGACAACGCGACGACGGCGCGCCTGCGCGAGATTGCCACCGGACGGGCCGTCGGTGCACCCATCCCGCATCAAGAGCCGATCATTTGTGCCGCGTTCAGCCGCGACGGCTCGCGGATTGCGATTGGCGGCAAGGACCGGACTGCGCGGGTGTACTCGGCCGCCACGGGTGCGCCCCAGGCCAAGCCAATGGTCCACCAAGGCTGGGTGACCGACCTGGCATTCAGTCCCGACAGCCGGACGATCTTGACCTCGAGCGTCGACAAGACCGCTCGTCTCTGGAATGCCGCCACAGGCGAGCCGGCCAGTCCGCCGCTTTCCCACGGCAAGGAGATCCTCCGCGCAGCGATCAGTCCTGACGGCAAGACGGTTGTGACTGGCGGCTTGGACGGCGTCGCCCGCCTCTGGGACGTCGCCACCGCCAAGCCGGTCGGCAAGCCGCTCGTGCATGGCGGGATCATTTTCTCCATCGCGTTCAGCCCGGACAGCAAGACGGTACTGACCGGCAGCGTGGATCGTACCGCCAGGCTCTGGAATGCCGCCACGGGCGGGCCCCTTAGCGTACCGCTCCGGCACGAGAGCGAGCTCACATTCGTTACATTCAGTCCTGACGGCCGAACGGCCGTCACCTGCGGCGACGACAACACAGCGAGACTCTGGGATGCCGCCACGGGGCGCCCTCTGGGCAGCCCGCTCGAGCACATGGGCACCGTGAATCACGCCACGTTCAGCAGCGATGGATCACTCCTCGTCACCGCAGCCTGGGATTCTGAGGCCCAGGTCTGGGACACGGCCACCAGCCTTTCGCGCGAAGTCAGATTCTCGCAGACAAGCGCTGTCTCTCGCGCCGGCTTCAGCCCCGACGGACGCGCGATTCTGGTCGCGTGCGCAGACGGTAAAGCCCGGCTCCTGGACGCGGCAACCGGCAGCCCCCTCGGCGAGACCCTTGATCAGCAGGCTGTGATTCGCGCAATCGCCTTCAGTCCCGACGGCGGAATCATTGCCACCGGCGGCGCCAACAGGACACTCCGCCTCTGGAGCAGAGCAACCGGGCAACCCATCGGCGATGCGCTGTCACTGCCTGCTCCGGCCAACGTCGTCACATTCAGCCCCGACGGACGCACGATCTCAGTCGGCGATCACGACGGCGTCGTCCGCTTCTGGGACATGGCCACGCGCAAACCAGTCGGACCCACTCTCGAGCAGAAGCGAGCGACGCGGATCGAGGCCGTCAAGTTCAGCCCCGACGGACGCACGATCGCCACCGGCAGCGACGACATGACCGGCCGGCTCTGGGATGCCCTCACCCGCGAGCCGTTCGGAGAGCCGCTCACGCATCAGGGCTCGTTGCGGGCGCTGGCATTCCGGCCCGACGGGAAACTCATCGTGACCGGCGGCTGGGACAAGGCCCTGCGCTTCTGGGACCCCACAACCGGCAAGTCCGCAGCACCGCCGCTTTTGCTCCAGAGTCTGATCATGGACCTGGCGCTTTCGCCGGACGGCCGCTCCGTGCTGGTTGGCTGCGGCGACGGAACGGCCCGAATCTGGGACCTCGCCGTCGCCAAGCCGATCAGTCCTGTGCGTGAGCACGGTGGCCGAGTCGTTTCCGTCGACTTCCGGCCCGACGGCCGCGCCGTGCTCACGGCCTCCCCCGACGGCACCGCCCGGATCTGGGAAGTACCACCACCCGCCCAGGGCACAATGGAGCGCACCAAGTGCTGGGTCGAACAGCTCACCCGCATGGAGCTGCCCTCCGACAGTATGGTTCACGTTCTGACCGCCCCGGAATGGGAAGCACGTCGTCAGCGGCTTGCCGAGCTCGACCGAACCGGCGGACCGTGACTCCCGTTCGCTCGGGTCATCGCAGCGGGACAGCACCCCTCGGGGCCGGCACCTGCTTCTCCCAGTCCGCAAGCGCCTGCTTGAGCTCCGCGACAATCTTCGGGTTCTCGCGGGCAACATCGCGCTTCTCGCCGGGGTCGCTTTCCAGATCGAAGAGCAAGGCTATGCGTCCCTCGGTCACGTATTTCCACCGCCCTCGACGCACCGCCTTCTGCGCCGAGGGCGCTGCCGGATGACGGATCCGCCAGAATAAGGTGCGCTCGCGCTCGGCGGTTTTCCCCGCCAGTATCGGCACCAGATCCTCGCCATCCAGCACTCTGCCGGCAGGCGGTTTGACCCCGCAGGCACCAAGGATGATCGCGGTGAGATCCATGGACATCGTCACCTGGTGCGATACCCGCCCCGGTGGCACCACGCCCGGCCAGCGAATAATGCAAGGGACGCGAATCCCTCCTTCCAGAAGCGTCGCCTTTCCCCCGGCGAGCGGGGCGTTGCTCGAGAGACGCTCGCCGCCGTTGTCATCCATGAAGACGACGAGCGTGTCGGACGCGAGCCGGTGCTCCTCCAGCGAACGAATGATATCGCCGATGCGGCGATCCACGTATTCGACCATCCTTACGTAATCGTCTCGGGTGCCGACGTTGGGACCGTAATTCCGCATCGTCCGCACATCGTCGGGCTTTCCCGGCGCCTGAAACGGGTAGTGCGGCGCATTGAAGGCAACTTCGAGAAAGAAGGGTTTGTCCCCGTGCTTGTCAATGAACTCGAGCGCCCGCTCGGCGATCAGGTCGGTCATGTAGCCCGGCCGGTTGACCTGTTTGGTCCCTTCGTAGAGCCCCGGCTCGCCCGTGGCTTCCTGATGGCCGTAATAGTCGATATCGGGCGCGAGGATACCGAAGAATTCATCGAAGCCATGTGCGATGGCGCTGAACTTATCGTCGTAACCCAGGTGCCATTTGCCGAACAGGGCCGTGCGGTAACCGGCCTCGTGCAACATCCGTGGCAGCGACGTCTCGGATGCCGCCAGCCCCCGGCCCCGCTCGCCGTAGCCGATGGCCCAGTCAAATCCGGCGCGCTGGGGATAGCGGCCGGTCAAGAGCGCTGCTCGCGTCGGCGAGCAGAGCGCGCTGTTGGCGTAGAAATCGGTGAGCCGCACTCCTTCCTTCGCCAGGCGGTCGATGGCCGGCGAGCGGATATCCTTCGAGCCGTAACAGCCGAGATCGCCGTATCCCAGATCGTCCACCACGATCAGCACGATGCTGGGCGCTCGCCGGGCGGCCTGACTTGCCGCGGCAATGCTGTGTTTCCCTGCAACCAGGCCGAGCAAAGCGGCGGCTATCCAGGCGATCCGTCGAGGTTTCTTCATGGTCGATCGACTCGATTTCTGTGTGGGTGATGAATGGAACATTGGTTCGTAGGCTGAAGCCTCACTCGCTCACGCGCCGTATCTGTGATTCATAGAAGTTCGCCAGACCAGTCTGGCCCTTCTTGCGAAAATGATCGGCCAGCAGCCGGTTCATCGCCGAGTGGGTCTGGTCTGCTCGCAGCACGAGGTTTGCCCAGTCCACAGCTTCGTCCTCGTGACCGTGTTCCATCAGCCAGGTCGCGGCCTCGCCCCGGAGCTTGGAATCGAGCGGGTTGCGCACCACGCGCCCGGCTGATCTCGCTGAATCGGTCCTGGTCGCGCCTGAGCTTTTCGACTCGCTGGCGCTCGACGTCGGCCTCGGCCTTGCGCCGAAGCCTGGAGAGCACCAGCATCCGCTGATAGCAGTTCCAGTGGTCGAAGGGGTCGGCCGCGATCGCCTGGTCGAACAGAGCGAGAGCTTTTTCAAGTCGCCCCCGGTGCAGCTCGAGTGTGGCGCAGGCGGCGAGCACTTCGGAATCACGAGGTGCTAGTTCAATCGCACGATTCAGAAGCGGCTCGGCCGCCTTGTCATCCCCCATCTCGAGGGCGTTCTGGCCCGCCCCGAGATAACCGAGCGGATCTTCGGGCTGCCGCGCCACGTACGTGGCGTATTCCGTCGCGGCCTCGCGAAAGCGATGGCTCATGTGAAGTTGCTTGGCCAGTCCTAATCTCGCCTGGTCGAGACTCCCGTCGCGCTCGAGCGCCTCTTGGTAGCGGCCGATGACGACATCGGCACTCGCTTGAACGCGCAAATCGATGTCGGCCTGAAGCACGTACGGCCGCGCATCCCGAGGTGCGACCTTCATCCATCGGTCCAGTACCACCGTGGCGTCCATCAGGCGAAAGTTCTCCATGTACATGCGGACCAGGGTCTCGGCCACCTCCCGATCGGCCCCTTGCGAAATCTCAAGCTCGTGGCGCAGGAAGAGCTCGGCTTCGGTTTTCTGGGTCCCTCGCGCCAGCAGCAATCCCTTCAGCCTGGCAAGGGGCTGCTCGGTGTATCCCAGCTCTTCGGCGCGATCGACCTCCCGCTCGACCATCGGCAGATCACGATTCATCCACGCGAGCCGGGCTTTCAAGAAATGCGCCTCGGCCGAACTCGGCGAGGCGTTCAACCACCGTTCCAGCGCGATCGCCGCCTCGCCGGTTCGCCCCTGATCGAGCGCCAGCGTGACCGTGTGCGCCTCGCGGCGGGCGATTGCGTTCCTGCGCAGGTAGAACCCGGCCGTGCCAAGCGCGACCAGGATCAATAAAGCGGCGGCGATGATCGGCCGACGGCTGCGCGTGAATGCGGCAATCGGGCTTGGACTCGTCATCAGGAGAATCTGTCCCTGGGTCGGGGGCCGTTGCCGTTTTGTGGGCTCGTTGCGTGGCAAGGAACTGTTCCAAAAGTCGAGCCGCGCGCGGACGCCGCGTCCCGCACCAGCAACCGGCATTGTTGAGTATAACGCCTTCGCGACACAAGCGATCGTCCTTCACACCCGTTCGAAATTCAAGCAGTCGTACGGCTTCAGCCCACGCTCCTACACCCGTGCCGACTTTCTCGAAAAGAGCAAGATCCGGCAAGAACTGTTGGTCAACGCCGGTTATGGTTTTGGTGCGTTGCCCGCGCCCGCAAACCCGGACCGCTTTCGCGTGCGTGTTCGCGACCGCGCCGCAGCGCGAACTCGGATACGTCCGCGCGATCGGCCGTTAGAAGCCGGAAAAGATCATCGCGAGATACTGCAAAGTCATCGACTCGGGCTTAACTTCCTGCGCAATCGGAGAACCAAGATGAGGCCTTTCGTGATCAACTGCGTTTCAATCTTGCTCACGCTGCCTGCATACGCCCGTTGCAATGATGCCAAGAAGGATGAACCAAAGATCGACGGAACCTGGCTGGCGAAAAGCGCTGAGATTAGCGGCAAGAAACTGCCCAAGAAAGCGGTCCAGGCGATCAAACTGACGTTGAAGAAGGGGGAATATGAAGTCGTCGCCGAGTCGCCGGACAAGGGAACAGTCACTTACGACGCCTCCGCCGACCCAAAAACGATGGACATCAAGGGAGTCGAAGGCCCCAACAAGGGCAAGACATCCCTGGCGATTTACGAGCTCAAGGACGACACGCTGAAGATCTGCTACGACCTCTCGGGCGAATCGCGGCCGTCCGAGTTCAAAACGAAGCCGGATACCAAGCTCTTCCTCGTGACCTACGAGCGGAAGAAAGAATCGGAGTGATCACCGGTCGTGCTCGATCCCGCCACGACTGGTGACCGGACCAGTCGTAGCGCCGCTGTGCCGTTTGATAAGCCGTAACCGCAGCAGATTCGTCGGCGCTCAACGCTGGTTCTGCTTCGGCGGTTCCCCACCTGACGCCCCCCTGCTCCTGAGCAAGTCGATCGTCGAAGCATGGCCCTTTTCGACGGCCACGTCGATCGCGGTCTTGCCATCGTCACTTTTCAGTGATGGGTCAGCACCATGGGCGAGCAAACACTCGGCCATGGGCACGTCGCCGTTGAATGCGGCGGCGTGGAGCGGCGTCCAGCCGCCGTGCTGCTGGGCGTTGACCTCGGCTCGACGTTCGAGCAAGCGTTTGACGATCGCGAGGGTCCGGCTTACCGCCGCGCTGTGAAGCGGCTGCAATGCCATCGCATTGCGCGATACAGCGCCGGGTTCCGCTCCGCGATCGAGTAACACGGCGGCCATCGTTTCGCGGCCGAAGTAGGCCGCCAGATGCAACGGAGTGAACCCGTCGGAGGAAAATGCTCGAGCCAGCGCAGGGTCCTCGTCGAGCAACCCGGCTCCGCGGTCTTGCCCATTCTCGACAGCCGACGACTCGAAGATGTCAAGCGGACCGGCGGAAGCCCGTATCAGCTCCACCATTTCGGGACGACGATGGTAGCATGCCGTCAAAAGCAGCGACACGCCATTCCCGTCCCGCGATGCGGCCAGCGACTGGTTTCCCGCGAGCAATCCCGCCAGAATGTCCACGTCACCCGAACGTACTGCCACAAACGCCTTTTCGCTTTCACTTGCCATCCCAGGAAACTCCGGCAATTCTAAGACGAGGACGACGCTTCTCTCCATTGGCAGGCTCGAGGAAACCGTTTCCCGAGCCGGCGGTTGGAAGTTAGTTAGCGCAGCTAACTATAATCGTTTTGGGGCGATAGTCAAGTCAGGGGTGCTCGCGGATGTCGGAAGTCGACGAAGTCGCGGATCGGCTGCACTCGGTCGCGATCCATCTCCTGCGCCGTGTGCGGCGCGCTGATGTGGCGACGGGGATCTCACCGGCTGAGCTCTCGGCGCTTTCGGTCGTCGTCTTCGGCGGGCCGCTCACGCTCGGCGCGCTTGCGGCCGCGGAACAAGTCAGGCCACCGAGCATGACGCGAATCGTCAAGGTGCTGGAATCGGATGGGTTGATCACCCGCGTTCCGGACAAATCCGATCGACGGATCGCGTGGCTGCATGCGACGCCGAAGGGCGAACAGCTCATGAGGCAGGGTCGCAGCGCTCGGGTGGGTCTCCTGGCCGAATGGCTGCGGCCGCTGTCCCGCGAGGAGCGCACCACATTAAAAGAGGCAGGTCGAATCCTCGAGCAAGCTCTGGATATCCCGAGCCGATCTCGAAAGGTTTGATTCAGCCGAATCGTGAGGATACCGGAAATACCGACCGAACTATCCTTTGGAGCCGATGATGAACCCGTTAGCCTCAAGTATCGCGGTCCTGACCATGCTCGTGACCACCGTGCCCGCCTTCGCTTTTCAGCAATCACTCGATGACACGATTCGCGCACGGTCAGACGAGTCGTGGGCAGAGGCCCTGAAGATCTGGGAATGGGCCGAGGTCGGCTATCACGAGGATCGATCCGCGAAGCTCCTGGCCGAATCGCTTGAAACCGCCGGGTTTCGAATCGAGCGCGGTGTTGCCGGAATTCCGACGGCTTTCATCGCCACTGTCGGCTCGGGCAAGCCGGTGATCGCGATCCTGGGCGAGTACGACGCACTCCCGGGCCTCGCGCAAGAAAGCGTCCCGCAGCGCAAGCCGCGACCGGGTGTCTCGGCCGGCCACGCCTGCGGCCACCACCTCTTCGGCGTGGCGTCGGCCGAGGCGTCGATCGCGCTGGCCGGACAGTTGCGATCCGGCGCCTTGAAGGGAACGCTTCGCTTTTACGGCTGCCCGGCCGAAGAGGGGGGCAGCGCCAAGGCGTTTCTCGTGCGCGCAGGGCTCTTCAACGATTGCGACGCCGTGCTCCACTGGCATCCAGCCTCCCGGAACGCGGCGGGCGACGAGGCGAGCCAGGCACGGATTGCCGTCAAGTTCCGGTTCCGCGGCAAGAGCGCCCATGCCGCCGGAGCCCCCGAGCAAGGTCGGTCGGCGCTCGATGCTCTCGAGCTCTGCGCTCACGCATCCGAGCTCTTGCGCGAGCATACTCCCGACTATACGCGAATCCACCACGTCATCACTTCTGGCGGAAATGCACCCAATGTCGTCCCGGATTTCGCCGAGGCGTTTTATTACATCCGCCACCCGCGATCGGACGTCGTGCGCACGCTCTACCCGCGCCTCGTCAAGTGCGCCCAGGCCGGGGCGCTGGCGACCGAAACCGAGCTCGAAACGGAGTACCTGGGCGGGATCGTTGAAATCCTTCCGAATGAATCGCTGGCGCGAGTCGTCCGGAAGAACCTGCTGCGGCTCAATGACCTGAGCTACGACGAGGAAGAGAAGTCGTTCGCCGCCAAGATTCGGGCGACCCTGGCACAACCGCTTCCGATCGAATCACTCGGGCGGGTCGAAACGCCCACGGGCCAGGTGGGCAAAGGGTCGACCGACGTGGGCGACGTTTCCTGGGTCGTGCCGACAGCCGGGTTCAACACCGCGTGCTGGGTGCCGGGAACCGCTGCCCATTCGTGGCAGGCCGTTGCCGCCGGCGGCACGAGCATCGGCCGCAAGGGGATGATCCTGGCCGCAAGGGTTCTCGCGGCCACCGCCAGTGAGCTATTCCAGGATCCGAAGACGATCGAGGATGCCCGCGCCGAACACCGCCGCAAGCTCGCGGGACGAAGGTACCAACCCCTCCTGGGAGACAACCAGAAGCCGCCGCTTGATTACCGGGATGCGCCGGGACGCTGAAGCCGCACGTCTCGTCATCTCAAGCTCGCCGTTCGTTCTGCCAGTCGAAGCCCGTACCGTACGTGCCCGCATTTGCCCGCGAGCTACCAATCGACCGGCCGTGAGAATCCGGGTACATTTGAAGGAGGGACCCTGGCTCACTCCACGGCGGGGAGGTCGAAATCGTGAAAGCCCCGGCTCGATCATTATGGAACGCGCTGCCGAAGCCCCTCGTCTTTGGAATCTTTGGCGCTTTGGGAGGGTTCCTGGGCGCCACAGCCTTTGGCGAGGCCGTGTGGAGGCTCCTCCGTCCTCCCGCTCCAGTGGCCGTTTCGATTCCCCCCCTCCGCCTCGCGGCGTCGCCCGAGGTCGATCTCTATCAGGGGGGAACAAATCGGCTCGGCGTGAAGATCGCTCGCGAGGGATTTGCCGAGCCCGTGACCGTCAAGGCGCTCAATCCCCCCGCAGGCGTGCGCATCGATTCCATCACCATCCCGGCAAACCAAACGGAATGCGACGTTCAGGTCTCGGCAGCGGCCGACGCCGCGACAGGCTCGAATGAGATCAAGTTCAAAGCCGAGGGCCTCGCCCGATCCGGCACTCCGCAGGCCGAGGTGACGACCCGTCTTACCGTTCGGAAAACGCTGCCACCCCCACCCTCGCTTCGGCTGAGCGTGTCGCCCGAAGTCGCCATCGACCCGTCCGGCAAGAACCGGTGCGGAGTCTTGATTGCTCGGGACCACTTCACAGGACCGGTCACACTCGAGCTCGAGGGACTTCCCGCCGGAGTGAAAGCAACCGGCTTGACCGTGCCGGCAGACTCCTCGCGGATCGAGATCGAGCTGAGCGCCGCCCCCGACGCGGAGGCCGTCACCACAAACGTTTCGGTCAAAGCCACCGGACCGCGTGGTCCGGCTGAAGCTCCCGAGCCCGCTGTCGCAATGAGCCGATTCGGCCTGACGGTCAATACCCGAAGGAACGAGCGCGGCGTCGACGTGATGTTTGTTCTCGACGTCACCGGCAGCATGCAATTCGCGATCAACGGCGTGCGCGACGGCATCATCGAATTCGCGCAGGAACTGGAAAAGCGGAAGCTCGATGCTCGCGTGGGGCTAGTGGCGTTCCGAGATCGTTTGAATGGAATGGCCGGTTTCAGAAGGCCGATTCCCCGAAAACGAGCTTCGTCGTCCCGGAGCCGCACGCGAGGGCGCAGCGATCCAATGCCACCACTGGACGCTCCCGACGACAAGGTGAGCTCACTCGAGGAGCCGTTCGTGATCAACGTCGCCGGTGAAGTTTTCACCCGGGACTATGCGGAATTCGGCCGCGAGGTCGGGCGCAAACTGGTAGCTGACGGCGGGGGTGACACTCCCGAGAGCTCCCTCGACGCGCTCGTCCTGGCCGCCCGCCAGCCGTTCCGCGCCAATGCCGCTCGCGTGCTCATCCTGATCACCGATGCTCCGCCCAAGATCCCCGACAAGGAGACCGAGTCGATCGCCGAAGCGGCCGACATCATTCGAGAGAACAAGATCGATCAGCTCCACCTGGTGATCAGCGAGCACTGTCGCGATATCTACAGCGTTCTCCAGCACGACTCACCCGGAACGATCTTCAATCTTCAAGGCGCAGCGAGCGGTGAAAACAAATTCGCGTCGCTGCTACCCACCGTCAGCCGGGAGATTGCCCGGATCACGACGGCCACGCAGCCGTCTCAACTGGAGCCGGCCGCGGCGGCGCGCCCGCCCAAGCCGGTCCCACCGCCGGCCGCTCGGGCCGACGATTTGCCGCCGATCTCGCCGCCTGCGGTGCTCGGCGGGGTGCAATCGCAGGAGAAGTTCGCCGTCGAGAGCTCCGGCCGGCTGCTCCTGGCCATCGCTGCCTGGACGGGAATGATCACGGCGATGATCGCCATGGCCCTTTGCGCCGGTCAGCATCACTACTTGAAGGAAGTCATCCTGCCACCGGGCGCCGCGGCCCGAAGCTGGCTGGGCGGCTCACTCGCCGGCCTTGCCGGAGGCGCCGCAGGCCAGCTCCTTTTTCTCGCCGCACCCGGTGCACTCGCCGGCGCAGAGATTTTCCGCGTTCTGGGCTGGACGCTGCTCGGAGCCCTTGCCGGAATTGTACTGTCGTTCTTCGTGCCCAATCTTCGAACAGGCCGCAGCTTGCTGGGCGGAGCGCTCGGCGGAGCCGCCGGAGCAATCGGTTACCTCGGGATCACCGTTGCGATCCACGGAATGCCGGCCGCTGACCCTTCGGGCCGAATTCTGGGCGCGACGCTGCTGGGCCTGGCACTGGGCCTCACACTGGCCCTGGCTGAGCGCATCGCACGCAAGGCATGGCTGGAGATCTGCTATGGCGGCTGCGAGATCCGGACGGTGAATCTCGGACCGGCGCCGGTCAGCATCGGCAGCGACGCGCGCGCCGCGACAATCTATGCCCGCGGCACAACGCCCGTCGCATTCCGCTATTCGTTCGAGGCAGGGAAGGTCATCCGCCAGGACGCCGCAACCAACGAAGTCACCGAGCTGCGCAGGCGAGCCCCACTCCGTCGGCGCCGTCACGGTCACCTTGCGGACGGCTCTGGCGGCCACGGCTGGCGCACCGAATCCATCCCCGCCGCCTGCGGCCATCGCCCCGCGCAGAGCGCTGCGCCGGCCGTCGCGCCCTCGCCGCCCGTCCGGCACGCTGCCCCACAGACGAGGGTCGCGGCCCAGCCGCCGCCAGTCGCTGCGGCTCCCGCGGCGCGGCCAGCGCCTGCGATCGTAACCGCAGGTGCAGCACCATCGTCTTCGGTCGCCGCGGTTGCGCCGCGACCGGCGTCTTCGATTCCCGCTAGCCCAGCACCACCACCAAAGCCGCTCGCCGCGGCAACCAAGCCGGGCGATTGCCCGTCGTGCGGGCGGCCGGTTCCCGGAGTGCCCGGCCGGCGCTACTGCATTCACTGCGATCTTTATTTGTAGCGATCATGCCAAGTGCGTGGAGGAGAGGAATTCACCATGTCGATCTCCCGGACGATTGCCTTCGACGGTGCGGTTGCCGTCGCCCTGGTCATCGCACTTGGCCTCGTTTTTATCGCGGACCGAGGGCGCACGGCGCAACCGCCGCCTGCGGTGCAGGTCGTGTCAGAGCCCGTACAAGATCCCGGCCCGGTCGTGACGCTCCGCCTGGCAGTGACGCCACGCCAGTACGACGACATGGGCAAGCTGCTGGGCCAGCTCGGGTCGGGCTTTAGCTACGCGCCGATTCCACTCGAAGCTCTCGAAGATGTATCGAATCTGGTCGATTATGACGTGGTGTTCTTCACCTGCGGCACGGACGCTGAACACTGGCTGAGCAAGACCAATCTCGGTACCGGCGATCGGCCCGGGGTCCATATCGCAAAGTGGAATGACGAAGTCCTGGACCGCATCCGCGAGGCGCTCTGCGCGTACGTCGGTCGCGGCGGCACGCTGTATGCGTCGGACTGGCGGCTCAATCTCATTCACCTCTGCTTTCCCGAGCTCTTTGACGGCGAGGACATCGTCGAGGGTGCCGCGCAGACCGTTCAAGCCGACGTCGTCCATGACGGGCTTCGCGAGCATCTCGGCACGTCCAAGGTGGAGCTGAAGTTCGACCTGCCAGGCTGGAAACCGGCGCGATTCGCAGCCGACAAGGCGACGTTTTATCTCCGCGGCGATTACCGGCCCAAGACCGGCGGCGAGCGCGTGACCGCACCGCTGCTTGCCAGGGTTCCATTCGAGCGAGGCACGATCATCTTCACGTCGTTCCACAACGAAAAGGTCAACAGCGAGCTCGAGACCAAGCTCCTGAAATTCCTGGTTTTTGCCGCGGTGACCGCCAAGGAGACCGCCGCCGCCCATAAGATGATGATCTCCGGGGGGTTTTCTCCCCAGAAAGAAAGCCTCTTGAGCACCTCCGGCGAGGCACAGCCGGTCACGAGCACCTACAAGAACGACAAGCGCCGGCCGCTCCGGTTCGTCTTGAGCTTCGCCAACCAGGGTGCCCGGCTGGCGCTTGCCGTCCGCGGGCCGAATTCGGAGACATATGAGCAAGAAGGGGCGTCGACCTTCACGGTTGACGTCCCCGACGCGGCGCCGGGAGATTGGTCCTACACGGTGACGGCGCGGAAGGTTCCCTTTCCGAACTTTCCGTTCTCGCTTTCCGTCGGAGGGCAGTGACGCGCCGCGAGCGGGCTGGACGATGTTGGTTGGGATTCCACCGGAGAAGTGCCAGAGCTAGCCGAAGTACTGCGATTTGCGGGGGTTGAGCCATGAACATCAGAACGTGCACGCGTTGCGGTTCCGATTACCTCGGAGCCGGTGCGTCCAGCGCGGGCTCGCTCTGCCCGAAGTGCCGCTCTTCGGTAGCGGAACCCTCACCAGTCGCCGCATCTCCGCCTCGAATGCCCGCACCGCCGGCGCCTCGTACGGCCGTTGTGATTCCATCGTCGCCGGCGCGGCCCGGACCGCTCGGTTCATCGGCCGCTCCTCCGGCCCCAACCACGCCACCGCCGGTTCCTCGGCCGCAGCCAGCCCAGCCGCTCTCGAGCGCCTCGCCCGTGGCGCCACAATCAGGGGCTCTCAAGACGAGACCTGACGCGAAGAAACCGAGCGCGGCACTCCGCATGGATCGCCTGATTGAACGCTCTGCGGTCGTGTTGCTCGCGTTGTTCGTGACCGCGCTCTTTGCCTGGGCGGCGCGGCCGTCACGGCTGTCGCGACCGGCCGCTATGGCCGAGCAGGTCTCCGGCCGCGCGGCTGCTGGGCCGATCTCACTTGAGGTTCGCCTGGCACGCCCCCCTGCCCCGTTCGATCCGGCAGCCACGATCGAAGGCAAGCTCGATCCCGGGCCGCTCGTGGGATCAGACCGCGGCGACGTGGTCGCCCTGGCACTGGCCGCAATGCCGGCTTCCGAGAGTATGGGCATGGTGGCTCACGGCAAGGACGACCTCACCGGCAACTTCCTCGTCCCCCTCGGTTTCGCCGGCGGAGATTCCAAGACCGGCTTGCTGCTGGACCCGACGGGCACGGGAGCAGGAGCTCCGGGCAAGGCGACGTTCATGGGCGCCGAAGCCACGGGCCGCCGCTTCCTGATCATTGCAGACCGCTCCGGCAGCATGTTCGGCGAAAAGTACGAGCGGGTGGTCGCCGAGATCAACGCAACCGTCAAGGCACTCAAGCCAGGCGCCAAGTTCTACGTCATTTTCTACGACGACACGGCCCTGCCTTTTCCCGGCACCCGCTGGCTTTCCGGGAGGCGCGACGCGGCCAGTCTCGAGGCCTGGATGGCCGGCCTGGACGCCGGGGGCACGACCAATCCCCTCCCCGCGTTCCAGATTGCCTTCACGCAGGTGCACCCCCGCCCCGACGCCATCTTCTTCATGACCGATGGATTGTTTGCGCCGACAGTCGCCGAGATGATTCCGGCGCTCGATTCCGCGCACAGGGTCGTGCCGATCCACACAATTTCCTTTGTCGACAAGAGCGCCGAGCCGTGGCTCCGCAAGATCGCTGAGGATTTCGAAAGGGACCTATCGACATGTCGACCTCGCGCCGCCCTGACTCGACCGGCCGCCGGATCTGGCTCTCCAGATCGGCCGCCGCGTGGTTGTTGATCGCGATCTCCCCGCTGGCCTGGGGCGACGAGCTCGTCATGCGGCCGGGCATGAAGCTCAAGGATAAACAGGTCTATTCATTTGATGAAGACGGCGTGCTCCTTGGTCCCGCGGCACGGCCGATCGGCTGGGAAGAGATCGAAGGAGGAACCCTGGCCAGGGACCAGGCTCGCTTCGACCGCTTGCGCCGGGAACTGGGCGGGCCGCTCCATGAGATCCATACCAGGCTGGCCGATGGGGCCTATGCGCCCTTCCTCGAGCCCGCCCAGGCGCTCTTCCCCAGGTTTGCGGACCGGCGCTCGAATTCGGCCTACATGGTGGCCCAGGCGCTCATGTGGGCTAACCTGGCGCTACACCAATCAGAAGCGGCGATCGAGCCGTACCTCGTTTGCGTGACCTTGCGCCAGACAGTCAGGGACCTGGGCTCGCTCCCCGGCCGTCGCCGCTTCCAGTCGGACTCCCAGACCGCATTGAGCCCCGAGCTGCCGCTTGTGGGGTTCGATCGCGCCCGCGCCGCGAATGCGCTGCCGCAGGTTCGAGCCAGGGTGCGAAAGCTGGGCACCGCTTTGCCGCCGGCGATTGAGCTTTACGTCGCGGGTCTGGCCTTGGCGGCAGATGATGCCGCCACTGCTGAGGCCGCGCTTGCCGCTCTTGCGTCTCCTGCACGGCCCGTGGCCGAGATCGCGGACGCGTTACGGGCCCAGGCGGTCGCGGTGCGCGGCCAGAAAGCTGACGCTCTGTTGCGGCTGGAACGGATGCGGGAAGGATGTCTTCCTTCAAACCGCGGGCTGGTCGACTACTTGACCGGTGCAGCGCGGCTTGAGATCGGCAAAGGCAATCCCGGCGATGGCGTGCTCGACCTGCTCAATGTTGCCGCATTGCACGCTGACGATCAGCCGGCCCTGGCCGCCGCAGCGCTCTATCGGGCCCAGCGGGCGCTCCTCGAGCAGCACGACGCCGCCGGGGCGCGCGCCGTGCAAATCGAGCTCCTGCGCCTCCTTCCCGCAGACCGATCAGCGGGCACGTATGATCTCCGAGCTTGGACCAGACTCAGCCGTGGCCAGGGCCGCCGCGGACCTCGATGCCGCCGAATCCAAAGCCGACGCCGGCGACTCCCCCGAGACCGAGGGGCGTGGCCCGGGCCGGTCATCACGGTCCGATGATCAGCCGCCGCCTCGCAAGCGGACGGCGCGACCGAAGGCCAGGGAGAATCCGAAATGAGCGAGACCGGCGGCAATGTCGTCTGGTGGCTCTTGCTCGGTCTTTCGTTCGTTGCGCTAGCGATTCTTTTCGAAGGGCTCTTCGCCGTGCGCCGGGCGCGGATCGCTCCACCTGCGACCGCCGAAGCTCTGGCCCATTCGGTCAAGTCGCGCGCTTTTGTCGATGCGCTTCGACTCGCTGAGGATCCCGCCCACGACTCGATACTCGCCCGCGTGGTCACCGCTGGCGTCAGGCGGGCCACAGACAATCCGAATGTGACCGCCGCCGAGATCCGGTCCAGTTGCCAGGAAGAGGGCGAGGGACTGACGGGCGGCCTGTATCGCCGCGTCGAAGCCCTGAGAACCCTCGGTGCGGTCGCGCCCCTCGTGGGGGTCCTCGGCACTGCGCTCTCTTTCGGGGCGTCACTGGGCCGTGTGGCAAACGCCGGCAACTCGGCCCGTGCCGCCGAAATCGCCGCCGCCGCCGGACCGGCCCTGAGCACAACCGTGCTCGGCTTGCTGGTCTCTGTCCCCTGTCTGATCGCTGCCAGCTTGTTACGCACCCGGCTCGATACCCTGGTCCAGGAGGCTGGACAACGCGCCGAGGCGATACTCCAGCCGCTAGGGCGCCGATGAAACCCCGCAAGGACCCTGACTGTGCGATTCAACCTTCAAGCTGACCACGTCACGACGATTCAAGATTGGCCAGTGACATTGGGCCTGGCCGTACTCCTGGCCCTGACCGCCGCGGCGCGCTGGAAGCTCGGTGCCGTGCAAGAGCCGCCGCGCCAGCGCGCCTGTTCTGCCCGGCCAAGCGGCCGGCCGCCTCGTGCGCGTGGCCGTCGCCTCCGACGGCTCGATCACGGTGGCGAGCAACGGCAGGAAAATCACGCTCGACGACTTGACGCTCGAGCTACGTGCCCCCGGCAAGAAGGAAGGCATCGAGCTCAGCGTCGACCCTCGCGCACGGGCGCCGCCGTCGATGCGCTGCTCAATCGCCTGCGCGATTCAGGCGTTTCGCAATGCACCTTGCTGGTCGACCTGGCCTCGGCCACGGCGAGTGGTCCGGAATCATCGAGGGCACGAGTCCGCTAAAACGGTCGAACATTGTCATGCAGCTTTACAAACGCACGAACCGTCGTTGGCTCCTGGCGGCGCAAACATCGTCATTGCTGACAAGCTCAATATTTGTAGCTGTGATTGCCGCCGTCCTCTTCGCCGCGTCATTCAACGTCGAGTCGGTGTCGACGGATGAGCACGTGCAGGTTCTGCCGGGGGAGCTGCGGGCGAATGTCGAGACCGACCCGGATCTGGAGACCCTGACGGTTCTGGTCATCACGCAGGGGGAAAGCGTTCATTTTCGAATCGGGAGTCAAACCGCCGGCTCGAGCGTCGAATTGAAAGAACGGCTCGAGCCGCTGGCGCGGCTCGGTGTGTCGATCTCCGTGAGAATCAGTCATGACGGACCCTTCTTCCACACCGCTACGGCCATCGCGGCTTGCCGCGATGCGGGGTTCAGGACGGTCTTCCTGGTCCCCGGCGGGCCCGCGCGCTAGATGCCTGGCGGGATTGATGCTGCTCGTGGGCATCCTGCTCCTTCTCTGCGCCGGTCGCGCTCTTGCGCAAGTCAAGGATCGTCCTCCACCCGATGTCGAGCGGCTCGACGGCTATCTCGAGCGTCTGGGGCTCGCGAAGCTTCAGATCCGGAATCTTGAGCGCGAGCTCAAGCCGCCCTCTCCCACCGGGCGGTACGACGGGGATTGCCACCCGGCTTGCCCAGGTGTACGCCGATCGGCTGTCGACCGTCACCGAAGCGAAGGAGCTCGCCGACCTCTCGGAGCGGCTGAACAAGCTGATTGCCGCGCACCCCACGGCGGGTAGTCCTCGAGTTCGGCTCACCGTGCTCGAAGGTGAATACAACCGGGCCGAGCCGCAGGCGCTCAAATGGGTCGGTGACCCTTCGGACGAGGCCGCCCGCGCGGATGCTCTGGCCCGTCTCGCCAAGTGCCGGCCCGAGCTCGATCACGCTCGCGACGAGCTGGTGGGCCAGGTCAAGCGCCTCGATGACGAGGCCGACCGGTTGGACGCAGGTCCGCGCCGTGATGCGGTCGAGGCCGAGCTCCGAGCGGTCTCCCAGACAGCCAGTCGCGCCGTCTACTTCGCTTCGTGGGCAAACTTTTATGAGAGACTCCTCTCGCGAGATGCAAGCGGAGACGGATTCCGCGTGGCACGGCAGGGCTTTCGCCGTTTGCTGGGCGTGGAAGACGAGACGCTCAAGGCTGATGAATTCGACGGCCTCGATTTGGAAACGAATGCACGGATCACCCTGGGGCTCGCTCTCTCGGAGCTTGCCGATGGTCATCGCGAAAACGCGCGGGCGGCCTTTTCGGCCCTGCGCAGCCCCGACGTTTTTACGCCAGTGCGCGACTGGGTCGACCGCTGGCAGGTGTGGGCGCTGCTGCGCGACAACCAGGGTGACGAGGCGGTCTCCGTCGCGCAGGCGGCCATTGACCGGATGGCGCCCCCGTTTGCTCCGGCCAAGGCGGCCTTGTGCTCGTTACTCATACGTGGAGCGCGCCCCACGCCGGAAGGCGCCGGCGGCTCGGGAGCGCCTCGCCCGGGCGAGCTCCTCGACCGCCTGGCCGTTCTGGGATTTCGTGGCTTCATCCAGCTCGGCCGCTCCGATCTCGCTCGGTCGCAGCTCGGCAGTCGAGACCTATCAGCCGCTGCACCGCCAGGCGCTTCTTCGCACTGGCTGCGCGGCCAGGCCATGCTCTCCGCTGCGGAAAACGGCGGGGGCGCCGAGCGATACTCGAACGCGCTCGCCGCCTTCACTGCGGCGCTCGCGGAGAAACCCGAGCCCGCGCTCGGCGCGGAATGCCGCTTCGGCCAGGCATGGTGCTTGTACCGTTTGGGCGAAACGGTGCGAGCTCGCGACGGCTTTCGCCAGGCCGCTTCGGAATGGAAGGCCCTCAAGCTGTCGGCCGCCGATGCCGAGTGGATGGCATTGCTCACGGACTGGAGCCTGGCCGACGACCCCCCTGACCGGCGCCTCGAACGCATCGCCGCCGAAGCACGCGCTTTCCGCGGGGCTCATCCCGACCACCCCGGCGCGGCCCGGGCCGACGAGCTGGTCGCACGCCTGCGCCGCGAGTTCGCCTCGCCCGAAGACCTCGCCAAGAATAGGGCGAAGGACGCGGCAACACAGCTCGCGATCGCACGTAAGCTTCACCGGCGCTGGGCTGAGCTCAAGGCGGCTGACCGGGCTGCTTCGCCTCTGACAGCGTCCATCGCCGCCGTGCTGGGCGAGGCGCTCCCTCAAGTTCGAGGCGACACCGACCCGGGCGGCCGGCTCGACCTGTTACTGATCAGCGTCGACCTGGCGCTGGCGGCCGACCCGCCCGACCGAGAGCGCGCACGCGCCCGCGCTCAACAAGGCGCAGGCGCTCTCAGCCGGTCGCCCGAGCGGCGACCCCGGCATCGTCGAATATCACTTCCGCCGATTCCAGCTTGCCCGCGCCGACGGCGATGCGGCAGCCGTTCGCGAGCATGCGAGCTGGCTCGTCCAGAACGGTGCCGCCACGCACGAGCGAGCGTGCCTCACCGCATTAGCCGAGCTGGCCGATCAGGACTTTCGTGGCGCACCCGCCGCAGACCGCCCCGCCAAGGCCGCCGCGGCCCTCGACGTGCACCGCCGCCTGGCCTCCGCACTCGCCGACTTCCCCGATCGAGTCCGAACCAATCCCACGCTTCGCCTCGTCTACCTCAGGATCGCGCGATATGCCGTGGACGCAGACAAGCCCGAGATCGCCCTCCGCTATCTCAGTCTGCTCCGGATCGCCAGACCCAATGACCCCGAGATCCTGCCCTGACCGGACTGGCGAACCGACGAGCCGGCCATTTCGATCCGCGCTGGAATGCTCGCGCGAGCTGCTCGAGCGGCTTCCCGGCAACTCGGCCGCGTGGTTCGAGGCCAAGTTCCACCAAATCGAGACGCTTTCTCAGATGGACCGCGACCGCGCTCACCGCGTCTGGGCGCAGTTCCAATCGCTTCATCCCGAGCTGGGCTCCGGCCCGTGGCCAGACCGCTTTCGGGAGCTTGCAGCCCGATTATGATAGGATCGTATGAATCCCCCAATGGGCGCGAGGTAGGGCGGAGGAGGCTGATATGACCGAGCGTGGTGAACCGCTTGAGCCCGATCCCGCCAAGATCAAACGGCCAGGGCGGTACCAGATCGGTCTGCTTGCGTTGATCGCCCTGGTCGCGTGCTGCGCCCTGCTTTTATGGGCGGCGCACGAAGTGTGGCAGAACCGCGATCCACTTCTTGCAGAGGAGCGAGCGCTCGAGGCCCGCGCGCATTTGACGCTCCGGTCGCCGAATACGACATCGCGCGTGGCGGCGATTCAAGTCCTTGGACGCCTGAGTTTCGCGGACAATGCAATCGCAGTCCGGTCGTTGACCGAATTGCTGGGCGACCAGAATCCAGACGTCCGGGCCGCGTCGGCCGAAGCACTCGCCGAGTTTGGCGTGCGAGCGGTCGAGACCGGTGCTGACCGGGAGTCCTTGGGCGCGGCGGTAACTGCCCTCATCAAGTTGCTGAAAGATCCGCAGCCGGCCGTCCGGGCTGCGTCGGCGTTCACCCTGGGTTACGTCGCCTCGGCGAAGCCTCTACCCGAGGATGGCACGTCCCAACCCGGCAACATACAAGCGGCGTCACTTCCCGCGGCCAGGGGCGCCACGTCGGTCGATATTCGCGCGGTGATCGCGGCGGTCACCGACACGCTCGGCGATCCAGAAGTCAAGGTTCGCGGTGCGGCCGTCGACGCCCTGGCCGCCGCCGCCGACTCGATGGTCGAACCGCCTCGGGCGCTTGCAGCGATGTTGAAGGATGAATCCGCCGAAAACCGAGAAGCGACCGCCCGCACCTCGGCGAGATATCGGCGCGGCCTCGATGCGTGGATTCCCTCTCTGCTCGAGCTGGCCGAACGCGACGACGACCAAGCGGTCCGCGCGAGGGCCCTGCAAGCGCTGAGCCGTGACATCCAGCCCCCCGCGGTCACCGCCGAATGCGTGCCGGCTCTGATCAAGGGTCTACAGAGCCACGATCGGAAGATCGCCCTGGCGGCCACAAATCTTCTGGGCCGGCTCGGTCTCGAAGCGAGCGAAGCCATTCCCGAGCTACTCCAGATCTTTACGTTCCGGATCAACAAGGACGAAACCGACCCCGGTTTTGAACGACAGAACCTCGCCTCGGCGGCCGCCGTGGTTCTCGGTCGAATCGCACCCGGCTCCGAGTCGGCCAGACGTGTCGTCACGGGTTTGACGAGCGCGGCCCGTTCCGGCGACCGAATCATTCAGGCACCCGCGATCTCGGCCCTGCTCCGTTTCGGCGCGGACGCAGCGCCGGCCATCCCTGTCCTCATCGAAGTGATGAGGGAGTCTGGCTCTGGCCACGCCGGTGCGATCGAAGAAGAAGCGGCTCGAACGCTCGGCGTGATCGCCCCGGATACTCCATTGGAAGAGGAAGTGGTGACGGCTCTTCTGGTTGTCCTTGGCTCGGATTTCGTACCCGCTCGCATCGCTGCCATCGAGGTGCTTGGACGCTTCGGATCCAAGTCCGCAATTGCCGTTCCGAAAATCAGTTCGCTGCGCGACGATCACAATCCAATGGTCAAGCAAGCTGCCGAGCACGCGCTCGTCATACTCCTGGACGAACGCGAGACGCAGCCGCATGAATGACCGATCAGAAACACATGTCGCCGACGAACAAGATGGCGTCCGGGGCGGTAGCCGTCCAAGACCTCTTCTGGTAGGAGGGGCTCCGTCCCCCGATCTTCGGGATTGCAGCTCCGCCGCAGTGGGATGATGATGAAATGCTGAGCGTTCGAAGTTCCGCCATGAGCGCAATCAAGGGCGCGGGAGGCTGGCATGCCCGAGCATGATGAACCGCTCAAGCGCGAGCCCCCAAAAGTCAAACGGCCCAGGCGCTATCAGATCGGTCTACTCTCGCTGCTCGCCCTGGTCGCTTGCTGCGCCCTGATCTTATGGGCGGCGCGCGAGGCGTGGCAGAACCGCGATCCACTCGTCGCCGAGGAGCGAGCGCTGGAGGTTCGCGCGCCAGTCGCTTCGGTCGCCTGACAAAACCTCGCGCGTGGCCGCGATTCAAGCCCTGGGCCGGCTGAGTTTCGCGGACAATGCGATTGCAGTCCGGTCGTTGACCGAATTGCTCGGCGACGAGAGTCCGGAAGTCCGGGCCGCGTCGGCCGAAGCACTCGGCGAGTTTGGCATGCGTGCCGTCGAGACCGGTGCTGACCGGCAGTCCTTGGGCGCAGCGGTGACGGCCCTCATCAAGTTGCTGAAGGATCCCCAGCCGGGCGTGCGGGCTGCCTCGGCGATCACCCTGGGGTACATTGCCTCGGCGAAGCCTCTACCCGAGGGCGGCACGCCCCAACCCGGCACCATGAAAACGGCGCCCCGTCCCGCCGCCACGGGCGGCACGCCCGTCGATTCGCGCACGGTGATCGAAGCGATTACAGAAACGCTCGGCGACCCCGAGGCAAAGGTTCGTGGCGCGGCCGTCGACGCCCTGGCCGCGGCCGGGGGCTCTATGGCTCAGCCGCCTCGGGCTCTTGCGGCAATTTTGAAGGATGAATCCGCCGAGAACCGAGAAGCGGTCGTCCGCGCCTTGACCAAATATCGGCGCGGCCTCGATCCGTGGATTTCCTCCCTGCTGGAGCTCGCCGAACACGACGTCGACCAATCGGTCCGCGCAAGGGCCTCGCAAGCCCTGAGCCGTGACATCCTGCCCCCCGCGGTGACGGCGGAATGCGTGCCGGCTCTGATCAAGGGTCTCCAAAGCCGCGATCGGAAACTCGCCCTCGCGGCCACGAATCTTGCGTTCCGGCTCGGACCGCTCGCAAGCGAAGCCATCCCCGCATTGCTGCACATTCTGACGGACCCGATCGACAAGGACGAAACCGTGCGTAATGACGACCGAGTGAACCTCGCCTGGGCAGCCGCCGGAGCTCTCGGTCGAATCGCCGCCCGGATCCGAGTCCGCGCACGCCGTCGTCACACGTTTGACGACCACGGCCTGTTCGGGCGACCGCATCAATCAGGAACCCGCGATCTCGGCCCTGAGCCATTTCGGCCTGGACGCCGTGCCGGCCATTCCCGTTCTCATTCAATTGATCAGGGAAGCAGGCCCCGCGCACGTCAATGAGGTTGAACAAAGAGCGGCTCAAGTGCTGGGCCTGATCGCCCCGGAAACGCCGGCCGCCGACGAAGCAGTAACGGCTCTTCTGGCCGTCCTCCGCTCGGATTTCCTGCCCACTCGCATCGCTGCCATCGAGGCGCTCGGGCACTTCGGCACGGAGGCGGCGATCGCCATTCCCGGAATCCGTGCCCTGCGCGACGACCAGAACCCATTGGTCAAGCAAGCTGCCGGGCGTGCTCTCGACTTGCTCGTAGACGAAAACGACCCGCTGCCGCAGGATTGATCGCTCAGAAATACATGTCGCAGACGATGCAGTAACGCTGGCCCTTGGGCACCTGCTTCTTGCAGCTCGGACAAAGCAATGACCCATCGGGCCCGGCCGCGGGCCCAGCGCTCGCGGTTGCAGCCAGCGGCGCGGACGTCACGGGCTTCGGTGCGGGCGCCTGAGCCGGTGGCTTCGTGGCCGGCGAAGCGGATCGGACGGGAGGCTTCGCGCCCGATGAAGGCCGCGCTGCGGGGGGCTTCACGGCGGTCGGAGAGCTCGGCAAGGGAGGGACCGGTGCCGGTGCCGGCGTGTAGACCGGCGGCCTGGGTGGGGCGGCCGCACTCGCAGCCGCGGCGGCCGGAGCCGCCTCGCCGGCGCGGCGATGCCGCTCACTGAACTTGATCGAGTTGTATCCCACCCGGATCACATCCCCGTCGGAGAGCACGGCCGGCCCGTTGATCCGCACGTTGTTCAGCCGCGTGCCTTCCTTGGAATTGTTGTCCTCGAGAACGAATCGTCCATTCGGCTGGCGCACGATCCTGGCATGGACCAGCTCCAGCATGGAATCGTTCTTGCCCATGAACGGTAAAGCCGCATACTCGGCCCGGCCCAGGATCGTCTGTGCGTCCGAGATAATGAGCTGGCGCCCGGGGCGGTAGCCGTCCAGGACCGTGAGCCACGCATCCTTGAAAACCACCTTCACGAGCCCGATCAGGATGCCGATGCACATGCCCAGGATCACGAATGCCGTCGCCCGGCTGCTCATGCCGGAAGAGCTCGAAGCCATCATGCGCGAGATCGGGTCAAACAGGATCCCGCCCAGAAACCCGCCGATCGCACCACCCAGGAGCCCGTTGCGCAGCTTGGCCGGCGACCGCTCGTAAAGCCCTTCGACGACGCCGATCCCGGCCCCCATCACCATCCAGCCGATTGCCCTGACATTGGCGCCGAAAACGCTGAACACGCTGAAGAGGATATTTCCCAGAAATCCACCCACAGCACCCCCCAATCCCCCCGCGAGCAAGCCCGGCACCGCTCTCTTCAACTGCTGGCTCAACCGTGCATTGGCCATGCCGGCAAGCAGGTTCAGTCCCATTCCGATCGCGGCGCCGACGATCGCGCAGGTCAGCGCCACGCTGAGATTCCCCTGACCAGGGCTGAGTGTGATTTCCGAGATCAGCCAGCCTACGAGCGCCGACCACCCACCGATCATCGCGCTATAATAAATCAGCCTTCCCAGAGACATATGCACCTCTTAATGAGTCAAATCACCCGGTTTGATCTCGACGATCGCACGCGCAGGAACTGCGTCGGGCATGAGCTGCGCTTGAACCTCCACGCGGCCGTCCTTGCCCGCTCGGGGAATCACCAGCCAGTTCATCTGGGCGTAGCCGGCGGCGTCCGCGGCACCTGGAATCATCGCGAGCGTGTGGCCTTTCGCGAGCATCAGCCCGTCGGGAAGCGCGAGCGTCACCGATTGACCGGAATGTGGGTGGTGCACCAGCGCCGAGATCCAGAACGGCCGGCCTGATCGGAACGGTCCACGAGGCACGAGCGACAGTTGCACGTCCGCGGGCAGAATACCCAGCGACTGCTTTTCGGTGATGCCGCCAGGCTCGAGCACGGCAGCGACCTCCACGTCCCCGAGTACTTCCGCTGCGACCCCGATTAGCCAGCTCAACTGCGCGACTGGGCCCGACGCCTGCACCGACTGCGCAAGTGAATCGGGACGGCGCGGTTCCAGGCCCGGCGGCAGCACCAGCTTCACCGTCTGGCCCGGACGGGGGTGATCAACCAGAGCGACCAGCCAGAACGCTTGGCCGGCGCGGATCGGCCCACCGGCCGTCAGGCTCAACTGCGCATTCCTGGTTGCGGTGCTGGAGATCGTTCCCAGGCCGTAGCCGAACCCGATCGTGCGACTCTGGCCCGGCTCGAGCGCTTCCGGAGCATAATAGATGGCCACGGCGGTGTCGTCCACGAACGACACAGGGCGAGCGTAGCTCCACCCCGCCTCCGCGCCCGGCCAGTGAGAAAGCAACACCTCGCTGGGTCGCGGATCCCCTTGAAGGGGCACGAGGTTGAGATCGACAATCACGCCGGGGCTCGACAAGCTCGGGCGCTCGAGAGAACGCACGAAGTCAGGCACTTCGCCGCCGGTCATGTCCAGCGTTCGGGTGACCATTCCTTCGCGCCCGGGCACAATGAATGGCACACCGTCGTTGTCGCCGATGAGCGTGTCCAGCATCACTCGTAGACCGACATGGCGGGTCTTCTGCCCGTTGTTCTTGAGCTCGTATGTCACGCGCACCGTGTCGAGGCGGCGCGACACGTCCCCGGGTACGAGCCGGAGTGATTGGCACACACGCACATCATGGTAGGACCAGTCCATCATCGTCGATCCGTCCGGCCCGGGGTGCCACGTTTCGAGGGTCTCGCCCTGTGATCCGCCGAAGACCGGCGCCCGGCCGTCGACCATCACTCGCGTGTTGTTCGTCTTGCCGTCGGGGCTGAACAACAGCCGCTTGCCGTCGTCCGCGCTGTCGTCGGGATTGCCGGAAAGGCAAAGCAGGCCGAACCGTCCGTCGGGCGTCGTGTGCAGCTCGACCCTGGGCTCGGGATCGAACGCAGGGCGCTCGTTGAGGGGAGGCGGAACGGGCGGCTCGGGGGGCTCAAGGGCTGACTCCTCGGGCGCCGGATGGGAAAGCGCAGAAGGTGCCCAGGAGAACGTCCGGGCATCCACGACGTAGATCACTCCCAGCACAAGTGCGAGGGCAAGAGCGACGCACGCATCGGCCCACACCCGCAGACGAGGCGCGCCCGGCTGAGTCACATCAGTCTCGCTAGGGCGGTGCATCCATCAGCTCCTCGAGCGTCGTGCGTAAGGGCGATTGAAAGCGCTCCAGGATTCCGGACCGATCATGACTCAGCGACGGATCTCGCTTTTCAAGTGCGTGAGCCCGGCCGAGATCGCGCTTTGCAAGAGCTTGATCTCCGCTCAGATAATAATAGGCCCCGCGCAAGTACCAGGTCGTGGATTCCCCGGGAGCGAGGTAGACCGCCAGGTCGAGATCGCCAGGAGAGAAACTCGCAAGGTTTCCCGAAGCAAGGGCGTCGGCGCCACGGCCCACGATCTTGTCTTTTCGCTCGGGGTCGATCTCCTGACGCTTGAGCTCCAGAGACGCCAGCTTGAGATCGGCGTCGTCGCCAAGGAGTGACTTGATTCGACGCTCGAGCGCGGAGTAATCGCCCCGAGGTTTGGATACGCGGCCGGCGAGCACCAGCTTGGAAGTGGCATCGTAGTATGCGCGTGTCAACATGATTCCATCAGATTCACTGTAGTATTGAAGCTTGCTCGACAAGTCCTGGAGCAACGACGCCAGTGGAAAAACGGCGAACGCCCCGTTGGGCGCGGCCCTGGGAGGCGGCAATCCCTTCCAGGCGACGGCTGCGGCTTTTGGAACGAGCGCAATTGCGCCGGCCGCCTGGCCCTCGTGGTCTTGCCGGCCGGACAGCACAAGGTAGTTCTCCAGATCAAAGCCAGCACTCTTGACCAGCACGCCGTCAAGGGCCGGGTCGCGCGCCACCAGCTTTCGCAGTTCGATGAGGAGGCTGCTGGGTCGAGGCGCCAGCTCAACAACGGCGGTGCCCACCTCCCTGGCAAGCTCGTCGGCTTTCAGCCAGCCTTCGAGCTGGCCCCCGGTCTCCGGCAGCGAGCTGACGAGCGTGGCGCCTTGCAGCACCATCTCGGGAAGGGCCGATCGATCGGCCGCCGGCCTGAAGAAGAGGCGATCCAGGCTGGTCTCATCGGGCGATCCGAGCAGCTTCCTCCGGAGGGATTGGAGCAGCCGGTCGGTCGGCAGCTCGGTCAGCTTTCGCTCGAGCGGACCACTCACCTTGCCCTTCGTCTGCTCTACCACCAGAGGCAGGAGCACCGCATCGATCGTCTCCGCCTGCGCGGGCCCGATCCATCGACCCACGAGCGTCGCCTTGCCGGTCGGACCGAATACCAGATCATCCAGCCGCACGCCGTCGAGCGCCTGAGTGCTCGCAACCTTCTGTCGCAGCTCGGGCAGAGGAGATTTCAGAGACGTGAATCTCGGTCGCACGCCGGGCGTGAACGGTATCGACTCCTTGCTTCCCTTGAGCAGCGGCGCGAAGACCGCCGAAACCGGCTGGTTGCCGAGCACGAGCGCCACAATCTCAAATTCGAGCAAGAGGCCCGCGTCTTCCGCGTACACGAATCGGCGCGATCGATCCGGCAATGACGCAGGATGCTCAAGGAGCCCTTGGAGTTCGTGTCGGAGGCGAAACGCTTCTGCAGCGCCGCGACGAGCGCGGTCCGCCAGGGACCAACCGACATCGGCTTGACGACGAGCGCGGGCTTCATCGCCGGTTGATCGGCGGGGCGGGAGTACGCTTTGACGATCTCGGGCCGGGCGACGAATTCCACGGCGAGTGCTCGCTCGTCCGGCTTGTCGTTACCCAGCAGGCCGTCGACTGAAAGATCACCCTCCGAGTCGAAACATGATTCGTGGAACAAAATGTCATCAAGCTTTGCCTCGTTGGCAAAGCGCTGCAGGATCCGCACCGGGTCGGGCTCGAACGTCAGCCGGCCCGGCAGCAGCCTTCCCAGGAGTTTTCGGTCAACATGCTCCGGAGCGGGATAGCCGCTGAGCCGCTTGAGCACCTCGGCGACAATCCTGTTCACAGAGTGCTCTTTCGATGATGCCGCGGGCTTCTTGCGCAAGATAGGCTTGCTGGTTGATGCAGAGCGCGTCCACCCGCAGGCACCCTTGAGCGTCGAAGTAAAGGTCGTCGATCCGGGTTTGCCGGAACAAGCTCGGACCGCCGGCCGGATCGGCGCTTGCCTTTGCAAACTCGGCGCGCAGCTTCGGCAGCAGCGCGCTCCTGATCGGGAACACGATCATCTTCGACGCGCTGGTGCCGCCCGGAATATCGGCTTTCCACGCCGGCGATTCCTCCAGCAATCGCCTGGCCTCGTCCTCGATCAAGGCCGCTTGCTCCCGCCGATCGATTGTTCCCTTGAGCGAAAGGACGCCCTCCCGCGGCTCATCTCCCTCGACCAGTGCCCCCCGCAGCTTGGAATCCGACTCGCAGGCCGCCCGCAGCTTGGCGATAAGCTGTTGCGACGTGGTCGCTGCGTGCTCCCTACCCGCATCCTGCCCCAAGGCCGGCGCGGCATGGCCGCTCAGCAAGATTCCGAGTGTGACCATCCCGATTGCGCGGAGCTTGTGCCTTAGCCGTGGGTAATCCTCAATCATGATCGTCCTCCGGGGAGGAAGGCCGTTCGTCCGTCGCGTCACACAGTCGCATCTCCGCGGGCCAGCCCGCGCTTCCGCTCTCCCCCAGCGACGCATGCGTATGTGCTGGATCGATGTTCCCGGTCCGCTCGACGACGCACGGCATGTCGAACTCCGTCGGAGCCTCTTCCGCGAGCGTTTCACGAGCGAGTGAGCGGGCCTGCTCGATATCGCAAGGTTCCACGAGAAGCTCAGACGTGACGGGGAGGCGAATCACCAGCAGCGTGCAGTCGTCGTTCACGATGGCGTTCTGCGCGCGAAGCTCGGCGATCTCGCGCCGCCAGACTTCCTGGTCCAGATCCCAGAATCGGCGCCAGTCCGGCGGAGTTCCAGACTCGACCTCCGCCAGCAGGCGCTGCGCCACGGCGTCGGTCGCCAGGACGATCAGGTCGTCCGGCCCCAGCTCGCCGCGCTGGACGACGGCCAGCGGCGTCGGCCGCATCGGTTTGGACTGATAGAGGTACGGCGTCGTGCCGAAGTCGCTCGCCGTGGCAACCGGAAACGACCCGATCAAGGCACCGTCGCGAATGTGGAACAAACAGGCATCCCCCACGGCCCAGGCTGTCCAGCCCGTCGCCTCTGGCGCTTGCTCGAGCGTGTCGCTCGCGGGGTCGAGCACAAGCGCGACGAACGTCGCGGCGCCGCACGATCGATCGATCTTCATCTGGATCGACCAGCGCTGCTCCGGGTACCGGATCGCTTCGAGCCACGCCCGGCGCTGGGCGAGAATCCACGGCTCGACCGCTGCCGGATCGTCAAGCGGAATGGGCTGTGCGACGAAACTCTCCAGCAAGAGGTCGGCCCACAGTTTGGAGAAAATGCCGTCGCCGGCGCCGTCGGCCAGTGCCACCACGCCGGCGCCGGCATTTGTGGCGTAGCCGTCCTCCCACTCCTTCTCGTCGTTGCCTCCCTTCGGGCCCCAGAGCACGCGCAGCTCAAATCGAGCCGGGCGCGCCGGTTCTGGAGGCCCCCAAACGCTCTCGGGCTCAGATTCCGGGGCGGCCGCCGGTTCCGTGACGGGCTCCGCTGCCAGCACTGCCTCGGGCGGCGATTCGCTCGCGGGGGGTATCTCGACCTCGCGCGGCGACTCGGGGGTTAGGGCGCATCGACCATAGCCCCCGAACGAAGTCGCCAAGCCTTCGCGCGGCGGACAGCTTGTTCACGAAGAGCGATCGGAGCTGGTGATCTCCGGCTCGGGCCGCTTCGTCGTGTTCGAATGGACTGCTCATGGCCCAGAAATCACCGCTTGAGGTCTCAGGAAACTTTTGTGCCATCAGTAGTGGAGCGGCGACGTCGGTGCGGACGACTCGGTCGGCGCGGCCTGCTGTGCCCCCACGGTCCCCATCTGGATGAGAAGCAGCATCTGTGCTCCATCGGCGTTGAAGACCATTCCCCGCGCTCCCAGGCCCACCAGCACGCCCTTGGACTCGGCGACGCCTCGCAGCTTGTCGGGCAGCTCGCTCGACATCCGGTACAGCGACTTCGCCAGCTCATCCGGCAAGATTTGCTCGCTGTTCGGGAAGACGACCGGGCTTGCCTGAGACTCCGAGATATGGCAGTTGAACAACAAGAGCTCACCGTCGTCGGTTGACAGCGCCTTGAGCGCATCGGCAGCCGCCTGGGGCTCGCCGTCGGTCGGCTCGCCGTCCGTCAAGTGAATGACCACCGGCGGGAAGCTGCTGGGATGGCTGGCGCACCACGGCGCCACGATGTTCCGCACGTATTCGAGGGCCGCGCACATGGGAGTGCCGCTCATCTGGGCGTCGGGCGGCTTGCGATACCATACAGGCAGCTTGAAGGTGGTGCTGATCAAGCCCCCGGCCCCGTCGTCGACCATCTTCTGCTTGTCTTCGATCGCCAGCGGGTCGTCAAACAAGTCGCTCACGGAGACCAGGTCTCGGCCCGCGAGCGTTCCATTTGCGCCGGTCAGCACCGAGCTGATCATCGGGTTGGGCGGGTCGCTGCGGTCGGTCGTGTAGCCGATCACGCCCACTTCGAAGTAGTTGCGCGGCTTCTCCTCGCCCTTTTCGCAAAGGGTGATCAGATCGGCGAGGAACCGGTTGATCCCGGTCGCCAGCGCGTCGATCTTGGGCCGCGGACTGCCGGCAATCCCGTTGTTCATCGAATAGGATTGGTCGAGCAGGAAGATGATGCACGCCGGATTCGCGCGCGACGCACTTTGCTGGTACTTTCCGCTGGGCATCGAAAGGCTCCTCGGGCTAGGATTCGACTCGGGTAAAAGGAAACCGGCTGAAACAGGCACTCCCGGCAAACACTTCGGTCACGGACCATCGGGCAGAAACAGGCTCGAGTGGCTGCGGACGATCTCACGAAGTTTCGTGATGCGATCGACGAGCGTTTGCCCTCCTTTACTGGCACCCCCGCCTTGCTTGAGCTTCGATTCGTTCTTGGTGCAGATGGCAAGGAGCTTTGCCAGTTCGTCGTCCGACCACTGTTTGATCGCCGCCCGCGTGCTGTTGAATTCCCTGATTGCATCACTATAATCCGTTCCCTTGAGCGGTGGAACGCCCGCCCCGGGAGGCGTTCGAACTTCGTTCGTCGACAGCAGAGTAATGGATTCGATCTGATCAGGGGGCAGACTGTACTCCCCGTCCAGCCCGAGCGCAACGGGGTCGCCGCCGCTCTTCAAGTTCACCTGTATGTCCGTGCGCTTTACCGGCTCGTGCGCCTCTGTGTTTGCGCTCCAGAGCTTTACCGACTCATCAAGCGCCTCGGGCCTCAAATAGTCGTCGCAAAGAGCGCACACCACGTGCCGCAGCGTCGAGTGCACCGGCTCCGGGGGATTGTCCTCGTTCAATTTCGCGATGGCAGCGATCGCGGCCAGGCGTCGTTTCATCGGGTCCACGTCAGATCCCGGCTCGACCGAGCTCTTGAGGATACGTAAAAGCCCCGCACCGCGCTGCGCCAGATCGAGCCGTGCTTTGGCTTCCCCGGTCAGTTTGGCCGCGTACGATTCCTTGGCCAGCTCATGGTCGTTCAAATAGCCGCGATAGCTCGCGACGAAATCGTCGAACCTGGCTCCCTTGCCGGCGGCGTCCGCGGATGCGTGGTCGATCGCCTTGAATCGCCGTTCCAGCTCGGCCCGCGAAAAGTTCTCTTCGCGTGCGACCCAGGCGGCCTGGGCGCGGGCCGAAGCCACGAGCTCGGGGTCGTGGACCTTCCCCACGTATTCCTCGAGAGCCCCGTCGAGGTCTTTGTCCGGCACCGTTGGCCAGCCGTCGGGGCCGCGCATTTTTTTGAGGATTTGCCTGATTTGCTTCTCGACGATGAGTCCTTCGTCCTTGGCTTTTTCAACATCGTATGCCCGTTCGGCTCGCTTCCTGGCGTGGTTGAGCACCGCGCTTGCGAGTTGCGGATCGCGAGGAGCGCCCGGCGGGGGCGGCTCGAGCCGGACGACGGTCGCGTTCACGCCGTCGGGCAGTTCGACGATTGCCTCGGCCGCCCTGGCGGCCTTCGCGACGGCCTCGGGCTTCGGCGGCGGCTCATCGTCGGTCGACTGGAGCTCCGGGCTCGACCACTTATAAACGTTGTAAAGCCGTGTCCCTTCCATCCCCGTAATCCAGAGGAGCGGACCACACAAGAACAAGATGAGCAGGTTTTTTCGCATGAGCGGAAGCAAGATTCCTCGAGTCAGTTTCGTTCGTCACTTTGCGTCAGGCGCCACATCCGAGCCGGTTTGCTCTTTCGTTTCTCCAGTACGTTCCCACCCGTCGGTGACCCAGAGGCGGATCAACCCGGGGCGATCCCAATTCCGTTCCCATGACCAAACTCCTGCGTTGTCGACGTCTGTGGACGCGTCAGGCAGCAACGCCAGCGCCGCGAGAACGCGGCCGTCGGGGCTAAAAGCGAGCTTCTGGATCGGACCTACGTGTTTAAGCCGTATGATCGGTTCAGTCCGAATCTGACCACCGGACTCCGGCGCAATCGAGACCGAGCGAACCGCGACGACCCCGTCGCGATCGCCCGTGGCCAGAACCACCCCGACTGGGCCGAAGGTCACGCACGTTGCGCCTTTCAAGGAATCGCCGGATACGGCCGTTTCTGTCCTGCTCGGTTCCGGTGCCGCGAGATCGTCGATGAAGATGGAATCTTTCGAAACGACAGCGACATGCTTCCCATCGGACCGGTGGGCGAATCCGCGCGGTGGACCTCCCTTCAGAGGGATCATCGTTGGGCTAATCGGTTCCGTCTCGTGCTGGGGCGGGTGCTCGGGCACCGCGAAGGTGAGCAGAAACGGCTTCGCCTCAAAACTCACCACCAGTGACTTTGCTCCCGCGGCGAATGACATGCCAGAGATCTTCCACTTGGGCTTCAGATCGTTCTCGACCGGGCTGAAATCGAGGTGTAATGGGTGCGTCGAATCAGCAGCCGTTGAGAATACCTCCACGTTGGGTAGGCCCGACCGGCTCACGTCAGGCTTTACGAAAGCATACCACTTGCCGTCGTCACTGAAGGCCGGCGTCATGCTGACATCGGCTGGAATTGGTAATGCCTTTTCCGTCCACTCAAGCCTCCCATGCGTCTTGTCAAAATTGCCTCTGAAGAATCGAGCAGAGTTGATCAGGAAGTAATTCTCCACTCCAAGCCCTTTTTTGTCCTCACGATGGATCAGGAGATACTCGCCGGATTGCGCAGAGCGGATGACATAATCATCAGAATTAGGTGTTCCAACCTGATTCGTCCAGAAACGCTCTTCCGACAGGTTGTAAAAGTAACCCGTCAGCGAGTTCGTTCTACCCGAGGGCCGGAACGTAAGAGTTACAATGGCTGCACGGTCCTTCAGGCCGCTGGCCAGGAAGGCGAAGTCGGTCTTCGTCGCAAGGTCTTTGATTCTTGGGCGTGTCCTCCCCTTGTCATCGCCGATGCTGGTCGGTACGTCATGCACCGACAATCCCAGCACAATCCGCCTGACCAACCGATCCGACCGGCTAAGATGGCCTCCGGCGTCGTCCCCACCAAGCCGTCTCACCCAATCCTTGGCAAGTGGGATTTCTTCCTCACTGAGCGGGACGTCCAGGATGAATTTGTCGAGCTTCGCCCTGATGACTGCGGCCACACTTCGCTTCGGGTCGCTGGTTTGTGCTGCGCCGGCCTCTGCGGCTTCCGGGGCTGGCACCCGCGGTTTGTCGTCGTCGGTCGACCCGAATCTGCCCCGCCGCTGTCGCGCGTGGTATCCCCCGGCGAGGGCGGCGTCGGTGTACCCCGCGCCTTGGTCAGTTCGGAATTCTCGCCCTCCGGCGGATACAGCCTCGCGTTGTTGTCTTCGCGCTCGCTCGCTTGTTTGTTATCAGCCGTATGGTTCGAGCTCGTTTGCTTCTTCGCTGGCGAGGGCGCATCCCCACCTCCCTCCGGCGTCATTTGACTCAGCTTCAATTCGAGGCCTTCGATCTCCTTATCCTTCTCCCGAAGTTTCGCACGAAGGTCTTTATTCCGATCACGCTCCGCCAGGAGCTCCTGCTGCGCCTTGCTCTCTGCAAGAGCAGCACCAGCCGCTTCCTTGGGTTGCCGCCAGCTCGACAACGAGCTCATCACGTTTGTCACCCAGGGAAACAGCACCAGCATGAGCAAAATGGCGCACGCCGCGCCGCTGGCGAACACCGCGACATACCGCGTTGCCTGGCGCGACAGCCGATAACGACCGAAACCCCATCCCGTGCCGCCTCCCCCTCGGCCTCCGCGTTTCCCGTTCTGGAGTAGATCCACCTCCGGCGCCGGCCGGATATCCGTCTCCCGGAGAAAGTTCTCAAACCGGCGCGCCAGCCGATCGTGATTCTCACCCGAGACGATCGCCTGGAACAGCGCGGTCATGCACCGCCGGCGCTGCTCGCGCTTCTCGATGCCGTTGGCCAGACCGAGTGCTTGCGCGGCCGCGGCATCCTCCGTCTCGAAGAATCCCACGAGCGTACGGCCGAAGTGCTCTGACCTCTGCTTTAAATCCGCCGGGCTGGAAGCACTCAGAATCTGAGTGCGAAACCACTGGTCGGCCAGCTCCTCGCGCTTCACGTTCACCGCCCGGCAGGCCGACGCGAGATTCGCAGCCCGCACCGCCGGCTGCGTTTTCGTACTCGGGCTCACGAACTCCCGGTTGATCGCATTCCAGCCTTCCAACCGCTCGAGTTGTTCGCGGGAAAGCGAATCCGGGTATCGACCGGCAATCTCCGCCAGCGCCTCGATGCCGGAAGCCTCAGCATCGGCGAAGTTATCGGGTGTAACCCGAGCGAGCAGCCCATTCCAGATCCGCCGCGCCAGCGCCGAGTCGCTTGCGAGGAGTTCGAGCACCGCCGCAAAGTTGGTACCCCCGGCCTTCAGCCAGTAATCGTGCCACGATGGATCGTCGCAGCCCAGCGCGGAGAGCACGTCTTCGACACAAGTATCAGGCACCCTGGACCGAAGCCGGATCAACCGGTCGACCAGCACCTTACACGCGCCCCTGGCGGACCGCAGCCGGTCATACACGCTCTTGCGGTTCTCGAAGCCTGGCAGCGCCGTGGCGAACCCATGAAACTGGTCCTCCGGCAGATCTCCGAGAAAAGCCGGGTCAGTCGACCAGTCGGCCGCTCCGGCCAGCGCCACGCAGGCTGCGATGCCCGCCAGACGCGTGCTGACCTTCGGTGAAGCCAGCAGGGCCCGGAAGGCATCGGCGCTTCCGGCATGCAGGAGCCAGTGCAGCCCGGCTGGAAAAGCCGCCGTCTGGGGCGCTGCCTGGCACCAGTCCAGTAGCAAGCTCGCCCGTTCCCCGGGGGGCAGCGCGGCGCCGGTCGTTTCCATCGCCGAAAGCAGCCTGGAGAACTCGTCGAGACGCCGCTCGGCCTTGATCACCGGCTTGAGCGCCTCCCAGCCGTCGCGCCACTCACCGGGCGGCCCGGATTCCGCGCGGCGCTTGACCTCCTCCATCAACTCGTCGACGTGCTCGCGAAGCAAGTCGGCGAACTCGTGCCGGATTGCAGGCTGCGACCAGACCCTTCGCACTGTCTCCCAGGTGGGACGCCGGAATTCATCCTCGCGGAGCAGCCCTTCTCCAAACCGATTGCGCCGCAGCTCGAGCAAGCCATCGGCCGCCAGCGTGCCCCCCTTGAGCGCTGCCGCCAGCGGGCGAACCCGCAGCGCCTCGCCCAGCGCCCCTGCCGAGACTCCCGGTGCGACGCGCGAATCTCGCGCCCAGAGCTCGCGGATCTCATCCACGCCGTTCCAATTTCCTTCCGCCGCCAGCGTGATGATCCCTTCCAGCGGCCAGTCGGCCGTGACGGCCAAATCGGGGTCTTCTTCATTGCGAAGTGTGTCCAGCACGTAGCCCCGGCGCCTCAGGCTTTCGAGATCGGCCCGATCGAGGCCGTTTCGCGCAAAGCTGCCGATCACCCGGGCTACCTTGTTGTCTCGCAAGGACGTGTAGTGCGGCTCATAAGTCGAGAACGGGAAGGCGCCGGCGATTCGTTCCGGCAACAGCCGGGCAATCGCGTAGACCAGGAGGGCCACCGCCCCGGGCTCGGCAAGAATACACAACCTCGCCTTGCGCGAATTCGGCTCGCCGGCCTTGAGGAACCCTTGGAGGGCGGCCCGCACCCAGCGCCGCCGCGCTTCGGGATTCGACTCGACCCTGCTGGGGTAGATCGTCCGCGCCAGGCTCTGATCCTTTTGCGCCGCTCCGCTTGCGAGGAATCCGGCCAGCGCCGCTTGATCAATCAGCGTGCCGCGCGGCAGGCGATCCAGCGGCGGCAGCACCTTGGTCTCGCCGCGGGGGTACTCCGTCGTCTGCCAGTCGGCTGATCCCCACGCGGTCGCGGCGGCGAGAACTGGCAGCTCGGGAAGAAGCGCAATTTGTGAGAGGAAGCTGTGCGATCGGCCGACGGTGTCCTGCGGAAGATAGGCTGTGTGCACCAGAGCGACGCGGCCGGGAGGGCCGGGGACTCGGGCCAGCCGCCGCGGCGCCTGGTTCACCAGGAGCGCGCCCGATTTCATGTCCAGCGGAAGCTCGTAGTAGTCCAGCTTGAGCGCCCACTCGAAGATCGCCGGATCGGTTGCGCCCGGGCTAGCGGCGCGAACGCTGAAACCCTCCTGCCCCAGCACGCTGTCCTCCTTGAGGCAGTGCATGACGTAAAGCTGCTCGATCGGCCCTGGCATGACCGGCGTGCGTTCCAGGCTCTTCGAGAGAGGCGTCGTCATCACGTTACCTTGCGGTTCGCTCGAGCCAGATGCATCGACGTTCGATTACGAGTTCAGAAGTCGCTCCAACCAGATGCGCAGGCCGGCTCGCAGTCGCGGTTGCCCTGCACTCTTTTTCTGCCCCGATCCGCCGATCTCCCCGCTCTTGGCGGCGTTGTAGGGCCCGATCCGGAACGGGGGGCCGACACGCCGGTCCCACCCCAGATCGACCACCGGCCAGACCGTGACATACAACTTTGCGGACCCGGGCGGCAAGGCAAACGGCGACCCTCCCTTGGCGCGGCGGTGCATGTCCGGGTCGAGGTTCACCGTTCCACGGGTCGCGTCCTCCGGGCGATCCAGGAATCGTCGCGTATCGCAGGCGACCAGGCAGCGCTGCACGAGCTGAGACTGCTGCCACGCCCAGCGAGCCGTCACCGCGTTGCCGCCCGGATCGGGCACGAACATCGGGTCAGCCGCGCGGAGAATGTCACCCTGCCCGAGCCGCTTGTCGATCCACGAAGCGATTTGAGCGCGGTAAGGACCAAACTCGGTCGCGTGCGCGGCCAGGAGTGCCGGCTCGGCCTCGGCGAGAAACGCATCGGCACGGCCCGACCGCGCTGCTGCCAGCAGCCGCTCGACCTGTTCGCTCTTGGCGATCAGAGCGTCGATCTCGGCTTTGCGGCGCGTTAAGCCCGGATGTTCCGCCAGAACAGGATCGCGTGCGAACCGCTTCACCTTGATCGCGTCGCCGCTTGAGAGCCCTCGCTCGAGCTCGGCGAATGCCGCGTTCCGCGCGAGGGCGCTCGGATGCGCGTGCGCGATGCTCGCGGGCATCGCCGCAGTCGGCCAGGAGGGCGTTGTCCCACGCTGCGGTCCACTGCGAGTCTTGTTCGTCCAGGGGTAATTCGGCAGAGATCGCATCCAGCACGCGCAGCATGTCGCGGCGGCGGATCGCCAGCAGGCAGCGGGCGGCGATCGCGGCATTCACCGGCCAGGTGCCGCCGGCACGGGCGCGTTCGGCGGCATCGGCAATGGCCAGGTCCGAGGGATGCGCGGCCGCGACTGCGGTATCGAGTGCCGTGGACGCGGCCAGCCGCTCGCGAGCCTGGCGGATACGCTCGGCGAAGCCCGCGCCATACCTGGGCGGCAGGGCTCCGGCCGCGTCTATGACCGCGCGCTCACTTCCCTGCCCGCGGTCGGCCTCCTCGATCCGCTGTTTGAGCTCGAGCAGGTGCTGCTGGCGCCCCTTGGCGGCGCGGGCACGCTCCAGGAACGGGTTGGCTTCCGCGCAGCCGGAGAGCGATTTGGAATTCGCACCCCAGGTCTTGAGCAGCGTGCGGTCCGAAGATTCGTCTTCGCTCGCCGGCAGCGCGGCGAGTGCCTCGAGTGCCTTGAGACATTTGGCGGCCTGCTCGGCCCGGCCCCGGTGCGGCTCGGCATCAGGGTGGCCGCCCAGCTTCTCGAGCGCGTGCCATGAGGCGAAGATCTCCTTCTCTTTCCCGCCGGTTCGCACGGCCTGATCGACCTTCGCGGCGGCGGCGATTCGCTTCCGCCAGAGATCGACTTTCTTGCCGATCGCATCGGCCTCTGGAATTCCCTGAAGCTCGCGAGCACGGGCATCCCAGAGTGCAACCAGCGCTCGGCCGGCGGGGTCTTTCTGCTCGGCGCGGGCGAGCTCATCGATCAGGCCGGCTGTGGCCCTGGCTTGCTTGCCCCGAGCGATAATCGCCGGGTCAAGCCAGTCGTCGAGCAGCTCCGCGCGGTACGCCTTGGCGATCGCTTTCAGGTTGCCGCTCTGCAGGCTTTCTTCAAAGAGCTGAGCGCAGTCAACCCGCGTGATCGCCTCGTTGACCTTGGGTGCGACGTCGGCCGGAAACGTTTCGCTGGCGAACCGCTGGCTCGAGGCCAGCGCGTGGATCTGCCGCCAGTCGCCCGCCTTGATCACCTCGCGCACCGGGTCAAAGATGTCGAGGTCAAACGGGGGAATCTCCTCGAAGGGACGATCCAGCGAGTGCCGCAAGGCGGCCGTCCACTCGCGCACCTTCCGGTCTCGCGCGTGATTGATGAGCTCCGGCCACAACCGCGAGCGGTCCGGCTGCTTGAGGTCTCGCTCGGTGAAGAGCAGGCTCTCCTCTTCGGTGCAGCCGATCGTGCGATGCCAGAGTGAAAGGTCATCGGCCACGGCCCGCAGTGAGATGAGGATGAGCCAGGCTGAAAAGTGGTCGATCGCCGGCGAAAGGAGCTGGCCCGCGCGCCCCGGGTGCTGGTAGGCCGGCAGACCGTTTTCCCAGGCAACGCGGTTCTTCTCCTCCCCTTCGCCCATCCTGGGCACGTACATCCCGTCGTAATCGACCAGCACCAGCTTGTCGCCCACGACCATCACGTTGCCGTGCTGCAAGTCACAATGCGCGATCTGGAGCGACCTCAGCTCGCCCATCAGCTTGATCCACTCGTGCGCCATCTTCTTGATACCGGGCGAGTCCTGCCGCTCGACCGCCTCGCGGAACCACGATCCCAGCGTCTTGCCTTCAACCCACTCCATGGTGAGGATCGGCAGCCACTGACCGACCATGATTCCCTGGGGCTGGTAGTGAAAATCGACGGTGCATCTGGGCTTCTTGCGGCGCAGGTATTCTCCAACCATCTCGTACCGCGCTTGACGCTCGGTCTTGGGCGCGTTCAGGAAGACCCGCACGGCAATCGAGCCCGATCCGTTAAAGAGGCGGTAGACAATCGCATTGGCGCCGGTTCGCGCCCAGGGCAGCGGCATGCTCTTGCTCGGCTTGAGCTCCACAGCGCATTCCTTGAGCTTGGGGTCGCGGAAGGCGGCCTGCGGGGTCTGGATGGCACCGTTAAAATCGCCGGGGCTCGGCCAACCCATGAGAAAGCTCTCAGCGCTTCATGTCTTCGGTCTCATTGGAACACGCAGTAACCGTGCATGTGGAGCAGCCAGAGCAAGGGCTCGATCATGCCGCACGGGGCAATCGTTCGCTTGCGGAGGTCCTCGATGCCGAGCTCGGCCTCCTCGAGCCCGACCGCGCTCATTGGAAAGAACATGTACCTGCCGCCGAAGTTCTCGCGCAGCGAGCGCTCGACGTTCCAGCCCGGGAAAAGCTGACTGATCGCCGCGGCGCAGAGCTGCGATCGCTCATGGATAAGCCCCAGATCAACGCGTCTGGTCATCGACTGCCTGAGTGCGGTCACCAGGGGAATGGCCTGGGTGCTCATCGAGCTCCTGGTGGTCAGCAGGTCAATTTTAGAGACGCAGACCGCAATCGGCAGGTCGATGGGGACTTCAGCAGAGAGGCTGCGGATCGCGTGCATCTCTTCGGCAAACTTGGAGAGGCAGTCGATCTGCGAGGCGATCAGCCCGGCAGAGCCCTCGGAGGCCTGAGTCGGGTCAAGAAAGAGCGTGAATCCTTCGCACATCAAGGCCCGGCGGCGGAATTCGTCGGTGTCGATATCAAAATTCCGCATCTCGCCCGAATAGTCGAAGAGATTGACCATCGACTTGTTGGCGCCGGCACGGTCGGCGTCATGAACGTGAAACGTGAGAGGGTTGGGCAAGCCGTAGACGGTCGGCGCCAGGCCTCCGCCCGCATAGAGCAGCCGCTGCACCATCTCGTCGAACTGTTTATCTTCTCGCGACGGAATCTTTCTGATCGCCGAGGCGACCGGGATGTTCGAGTTCTTGATCTGGTCGTAAAGCATGAGCAGCCAGTGTGTCTTGCCGCTGCTCCTGATGCCGACGGTGGGAAAACAGAGCCGGTTCTCGTGGGTGTAATTCTCGCGAATCTCGTAGTCGCAGGCGTTGCAGACCTTCAGGCGAAACATCGTTTGCCCTTCGTCAAATTCGCGATCGGACGAAGGGGCCACGAAGTCGAGCGTATCCTTGTTGAGACATCGGGGACACTTCCTGCCCTGCTCGCTTTGATCGTGACGACGGCGGCGGCGGACCAGCGCGAAGGGAACGACCGCAGCCAGGATGAACAGGGTCGAGGTGCCGATGCGGAAGAGGCTCTGCATGCTGGCCTTGCCCCGGCTGCCGACCACGAACGTCTCGAGATCCGCCTGGTCGCTCTTGAGTTTTTTCTCGATTCGCTCGGCTTCGGCAAGCACCGCGACGTCATGCGAGCCGCGACGCGAATTTCGCGGTAGCTCTTCTGAACCTTCTCCTCGAACAGCTCGGCTCCGTCGACGATCTTCTGCTGGGCCTCTTCGGGCTTGAGCGCATAAGCCGCGCGAGCATGGCGCGCTTCCTTGAGCGCATCCTCGAGCCGCTCGGCCGCGGCCGCGTTGGCTTGTTCCTTTTCTTCGAGCTGCTGCTTGAGTCGATCGCGCTCGTCCGCGAGCTCCCTGGCCAGCGCAGGTGTGCCCAGACCAGGCTGGACGGCTGCGGAGGCCGGCCCGGGTGCCCCGTCGGCCGGGCCCGCCCAGGCGACGCAGGCTGCCGCCAGGCACAGAGCGATTGCCGCGGCGATTGAGCTGGGACGGCTGCCCAGCGCCCGCATACGCCACCGCACGCGATCGCGGTTCTCGTGGGCCAGGAGCACCAGGCCTCCCAGTACGGCCGCGACTCCCAGCCCGACCAGCGACGGCGGCACGGCCCCTTTGGCGGGTTCGGAGCCCATTTTCCAGCCGATGATGCCCTCGGTTTCCGCTCTTTTCTCACGCAGCGCGAGCATCCGGTCATTGGCGTACGTCCAAGCTTTAGTTGCCTCTTTCTGCTCCTTCTCGATCTCCCGGTGAACCTTTGCGAGGTCCTCGAGCACGCGGTCCACGTCGCCTTCCTTGGCGAAGCTCCCGGGGAACGCGCGCATCCAGACTTTCTCAGGCGCCCGGAAGAACCGCGTATCGGCTGATTCGGCCTTCTGCTCGGTGGAGAGCACGCGATCTTCATCCCTGAGCTCTTCGGCAAGCGCTTCGGCCCTCATGACGTCGAGCGAGAGCGTCGTCAGATCTTCGCGGAGCTTGGCCAGATCGGCTTGTGCGGGCGCGGAGGCGTTCTGAGCGCGCGCCGGAATTGCCGGCGCCAGCCACGCGAGCATCGCCGCGGCGGTCAAACTAGCTACCAAGCGCCTCATCGTACCCCCCGAAAAACCGAGCCTCAAGCTACGTGCACTATTCAGTATGAGGATTGCAGCGCACTCTTGGTAGACCACGCGGCGCTGAATCTCCCTTCACAAGACCCGATCCGGGGCCTCACGGCCCCCGCACTTCGTGCGGCGGCAAGGCCTCCCCCGAAGTCGACGACGTGGTCCCAGCGTCCGTCACCCCGGCGTCCGACCTCGCCCTGCGCTCCCGCGCCAGCGTCGCTTTCTCCGCACGTTCGCGAATCCACTCTCGCCGCCGTCTCTCCACCCAGGCGTCCCGTCGCTCTCGTTCCGTCAGGGGTCGTGCTTCCGGCCTGGTCGAACCTCCGCCTCCGCCCGCTTCCGAACCGCCTGCCGGATTTGGCTTCGTCTCCAAAGAAATTGGGTTCGCTTGACAACCATCAACTCCCGAAACACCGCCGGAATTCGTCGGAACTTCAATAGCCTCTTGAGGTTGTGCTATGCACACGTCATCACAAGAATTGGGTTCGTTTGGCGCATTCGCGCAGTCGCCGTCTCCGGCGGCGACGGGAGGGCACTCGCGGACGTCCAGAGTCAACGTGCCAAGGGCGACGTCGCCCACCCCATCATCGCTCCCCCCATCAGCATTTTGCGCCAGTCCCTCCGGCGTGACCTCACCCCCTCCACTCCCGTTCAGATGCGTGCCACAGGTCCCACCTTCCTCAGATTCTAAGCTCGCCGTTCCAGAATTCGGCGCATCATCCGGGAGCGCAGCCGCAGCCGTGGCTTCACTGTCATGATCGTTCTCACCCGCACCGCCCAAATACTTCTCGGGAAGATACCCTCCACACGCCAGAATGTCCGATTCCTCGACGACGACCGATTCCCACCCGCGGCCCTTCCCATCCGGAGTAGCAGGCACACGCCGTGTGCCGTCCGCCTGAGTCTCACGGCCGATGTCAACTACCGCGTCCGAACCACCAGCCGCGCCTGGCCCGCCGCCACCAGAGTCCCCCGCGTGTTGGACGATCGTCTCCTGACCGCGATCTTCGCCAGCATGTTCGGCGCCGGTTTCAAGACCCCGTCCTCCGCCCTCCGCCCTCCGTCCTGCCTCCCGCACGTCTCCCCTCTTTCCACCCCCCACGTTCTCCGCCCACCAAGACGCCGGCCGCCCATCATATGGGCTAACATCTTTCCCGGGGACCGGTGCCACATTCTGCCCATCGCCATCCGCCTTCCGGCGCGTATCTCCTGCCGAAGTCCCTTGACTCCGCGCTCGACCGACCCCTTGGCCCGTGCGTACCACCGCCGCATCGATTCGGCCTTGGGGCTAAAAACGAAGCCGTTGAGAGCACGGCTTCGTGCAGCATCGTCCCCGGCATTCTCTTCATGTTCCGCCGCAATCGCCCTCACCCGCTCGATCTCGCCCTCCACCAGCTCGATCAGGCTCTGCCTGGCCTTCTCCTTTTCGCCTTTGTGCGATAGGTCAGGCCAGCTCGCCACGATTTCCTTCACATGGGCCTCGAGCGCACGACTCGGTCATATCGCTGAGCAGATCGTCGAACGGCTTTCCCACCGGCCGAAGCGCGTGGTTTGCCGCAAAGATCTCCGCGACCCGCCGGTCCACGATGCAGTCCACAGGATTCCGCCCGAGCAAGCGGACCATCCGCAGCCGATCGCCGGCGCCCGAGAAACAATTCGCGCACCCGCTCCAGCAGTTCCTCGAGAACGTTCAATATGAAGTAGCACCCCATGGCGCTCGAAGCCAATTTCCCCAGGAGTTCCTCGGGGTTGATCCCAGGCGCAGTTTTGCTGCCCCACGATGGACCGCCCGGTTTGTTGCCGTTGAAGCGCCGGGTGCCACACAACGAAACCGGCACTCCGCGCGGATCGGAAAACAACCGATTGCCCAGTTCGCACGCCTCTTTGATTTCCTCGTCGTCGGCGTTGTTGATTTGCCTTTGTGTGAGTTCCAGGTATGCGAACTTCACCCGGTCCATGTCCGACGCCAAGAACAGGTTGGCATTCAATAGAAACTCCTCGGGGTCGGTCTCAACTCCATAGTTCGCGGACCAGCGTATGTGTCGCGATTCATACGCAATGCCTTCCTCCCGCGCGAGCTGCTCCCGCTCCGACCGCATACCGTGTTTCCGACTGTTCTGAGCACTTCTGGCACGCCCTTCCGGAGAAATCGGACCGGTAGAGCGCAGAGCATTGCGCCGGTTCGCATCGATTTGTAGTTGAGAGGTCATATCAGTGTGAAGTCCCATTCAAATAAGCTTGGGCGGCCGGGCCGAAGTCCCGCGACCTCGAGAATATCCCCAGACTTCCCAAAGCTTTCACTAAGAGAGTGCTATTACCCTCAAGTCCTGATCGCATCTGTGTTAGGTCCGCTCGTGTCGCCAAAGCAGTCATTCTCGGTTCCAGAGACGTGGGTGCAGATCGCGCCGACTTCGGTGTCGGCGATCGCGATCGGGCTTTAGGTAGTATGCGGCGGGTTTCCCGGATTTGGCCATTTCGCCGACCAGAAATCCTGAGATTTTTCTCGCATCGCAACGGATGCAACGACCAACTCGATCGAATCGTCTTTTTTGCGCACGCCGCGACCAAAAGACAGGCTGGCACAATCGTTTCGCCGTCAACGAGTCCGGCGACCCGGCCGAGCTGCGTCGCTGCGCCCGTCGCTCGGCAAGCGGCGTCTGACATCCCCGTCGCTGCTTTTATTCGTGCGATTCGTCAGATTCGTGGTTCGTCTTCCCCGCTCCGTGCCACATATCCTCGAAATCTTCCGTCTGCTCCGAGCGGCCACGCAGGCCGTTGAGGTATGGAGCCCCGGAACCGGCGCAAAGTGTTCCGAATTCCGGAATTGACTATTCCGCATCCCGGAACGATACTCAACGTCTTGTGATCGAGTGCGTCACCGCACTCACGGGCGACCGCCATGGCCACGAAAGAGACCGCAGCCGAGGGTGAAGCGGCCCAGCCCCTCAAGAATCACTTGATCTCGCGCAAGAAGTTCCGGGAGTTCGTGGCGACGCACAGGGGAACGGAGAAGGACGCACCAGTCTTCGTGCGCTGGTGCAAGACGGTGGAGAAGGCCATCTGGACCACGTTCGCCGACCTCCGCGGGACGTTTGCCAGTGCTGACCAGGTCGAGCACCTGACCGTCTTCAACGTCGGCGCGAACAAGTACCGGGTCATCGCATTCATCCAGTTCAAAGAGAAAAAAGGCGCCTGGGTGTACATCAAACATGTCCTGACACACAAGGAATACGATGACGCCGACTGGCAAGACGAAACATAATCTGGATCACGGCAGGGAGCGCAGAACCGGCGCTGACCGATCCCGGAACGCGCCCGCAGCCAAACTCCTCACCGTCCAGGCACCCGCCGGCAAGTTGTACTTGAAACTCGTGCTGAGCTTCCCCCTGCGACCGCTTCGCAGTGATGCGGATCTTGACCGTGCCGTGGCCATGGTCGATGCCCTGACCGATCGCATGGAACTGGCGCCGGAGGAGGCCGATTACCTCGAGGTCCTCGGCCGTCTCATCGAGGATTACGAGGCCGAGCACGATCCGCTGCCGGCGATGTCCCCGGTCGAGGCGCTGCGCTACCTCCTGGAAGCGAACGGGCTGACCCAGGCTGAGCTCTGCGCTCAGACGAGCTTGCCCGTGGCCACGATCTCTGAGGTCCTGAACGGCAAGCGGGGCATCAGCCCTCGGGTGCGCCAGGCGCTGGCGAAGCGGTTCAAAGTGAGCCCGGCTTTGTTCGTTTGACAGACCGCCGGGCCGGGGCCCTCCTCGCGGCGGGCGGAATCCAGTCACCACCGCGGGGCGGTGTACTCAGGGTATATGCCGCGCCTCTGGATGGCATGTCGGAGCGCACCTCCCGGAATTCCAGACACCCATCCTTTTGTCACGGCCCCCGCATCCATTCACCCGAAGCACGCAAGTTCGGTGCAACGCCACGGCCTTTGGTCATTCCGAACACGCAGAAGGCCAGCGCCCGATGCCCGGCAAACGGTGGAATTCCAGACACCCATCCTTTTGTCACGGCCCCCGCATCCATTCACCCGAAGCACGCAAGTTCGGTGCAACGCCACGGCCTTTGGTCATTCCGAACACGCAGAAGGCCAGCGCCCGATGCCCGGCAAACGGTGGAATTCCAGACACCCATCCTTTTGTCACGGCCCCCGCATCCATTCACCCGAAGCACGCAAGTTCGGTGCAACGCCACGGCCTTTGGTCATTCCGAACACGCAGAAGGCCAGCGCCCGATGCCCGGCAAACGGTGGGTGTCCGACATCCTAACGGTGGGTGTCCGACATCCTCGACATCCTCTACGAAATGGAAACGCGAAAGTCGCTGCGTCGCCTTCCGCCGCGTCCGATCAGTCTGATCCGCCCGATCCGTCCGATCCGTCCGACTCCCAAACACGGCGCGCCCGAATCCGCGGAAGTTCCGCCAAGGTCAGCTCAGGTGCTTCTTGAAGAACTCGATCGTCCGGGTCCAGGCCAGCTTTGCGGCTTGCTTGTCGTAGCGTGGCGTCGTGTCGTTGTGGAACTCGTGGTTGACATTCGGGTAGATGAAGGCCTCGTACTTCTTGTTCGATGCCTTCAGCGCCTTCTCGAAAGCGGGCCACCCCTCGTTGACCCGGGTGTCCAGGCCCGCGTAGTGGATCAGGAGCGGGGCCTCGATCTTGGGGACGTTATCCGCGCTGGGTTGGCGGCCGTAGAACGGGACGCCTGCCGCGATCGTCTTGGGGATGCGGAAAGCCAGCGTGTTGACCACGCCCCCGCCGTAGCAAAAGCCGACCGCGCCCACCTTGCCGTCGGACTTCGGGTGGGCCTTGAGCAGTTCGGCCGCGGCGATGAAGTCCTCTATCATCTCGGCGGGGTTGCGCTTCGCCTGCATGCCGCGGCCCTCGTCGTCGTTCCCCGGGTAACCGCCTAGCGGCGAGAGAATCCAAGACAGCCACTTTTGCCCCACCGGCCTATTCGTCGGTCGCACGAACGCCCAAGCCGCAAGAAACCAAAGAATCCAAGACAGCCACTTTTCGCCCCGCCGGCCTATTCGTCGGTCGCACGGGAATCCGGGAATCCAAGACAGCCACTTTTCGCCCCGCCGGCCTATTCGTCGGTCGCACGAACGCCCAAGCCGGGAGCGCACGACCACACCTGCAAGTTTACTTCCGATCTTCAAATCGCCCAATCGCCGTTGCGCAACACGAGTTATCACTCGCTCAGCGCACCTTCGCGCCGAACCGCCAAGACGAGACTCGGCCACGACGAGACTCGCACAATCACGCCTACCACCTACTGGCCTTTCTCCACCGAGCGGTCTTTCACTGAAACGCGACTCGCGCCGCAGTTTGACCCTGGAACCAACGACGTCCGCATCGCAATGCTGCGGATGCCAGCGATTCTCGTCCACCGGCGGCCCGCTTGAACCATCGGCCAAAGTGACTCACGGTTTCTAACCAGCATTCGCCGTTCAGCCCCAGGCGATTCAAAATCGGCGAAAGTTCGACTGGGATCGTTCCCCGCTTCCCGGCACGCAGCGCGCGCCCTGTCCAATCGAGCAACTCCAAGTAACGCTCAATCGTAATCGGCAAATATCCTTGATCTGACGCCCTCAAACCAACCGTCGGCTGTGATGATTTCGCCAGTCGTCTCGTCGCGCGGCAGAAAGAGGAGCCGCCAGCGCAGCGCAACCTCCTCGTCGCTCCATTCCTGCGCAAGATCGGGCCGCACTCTCAGAACGACGTGGAGGTGATTGCTCATCACGGCATAGCCGCAGATATCAATGCCAAACACCGACGCGAGCTCTTGAAGGCGGCGCCGAATAAACTTCTTGCGGTGATCGTAGTTTTTCCCTGAATACTGATCGTAACCGCAGAGGAACGCCCTGCGCACGCACCGCGTGATGCAGTGATACACCCCAACGACATTCTCAACAACGATCTGAGATCGAGCATAGCCCGGCATGAGCAAGCTCCAAGGTGCAGGCTTTGAGGATTCGGAGGTACGGCATGATCGCAATTCCATTAGTGGACAAAATAACAAAACAATTCCGCCAGTCAAGTACGCCGCATCGGGTTTTGCGCAAATCACTTCTCCCCGCTTGGACGCTCGCGACAGGATTCGACCGGGAAAATGGATGTCTGGCAATCCCCCGCAGAAGGCGAGTGCCTTACGCACGGCAAAGGGTGGGTGTCTCACATCCCCTATGTCTTGCTGCTGGATTGGACGGGCCGGGAACTCCGCGCGCACAAGCGCGGCGCGATTCCGGATCACTTGGCCCCGATCGTAGAGCGGCTCGGGCTCAATCGATCGAACTGGGTGGAAACCGTGCGCGGCTTCGGTCGACTATTCAAGCAGGCGGCGGGCCGATCGAGCTCACTCGTCGATGCCGCGGCACGCCGCTCGCGGCGCTGGTTCCAGGGCAAGGCGGCCGCTCGAAACGGATTTGTGTAGGTCCACTGGCTCGACACCGAGCCCTGAACAGACATCTCCATGACGCTTTCACTCGAAGAGCGCGGCCGGCTTGCGCACTCACTTCGTCGCCCGGCGCCGTGCCGACAGGACAGAACGAACCGTTCTACGTCTGTTAGCAGCGGCCAGGAGCTGAGCCATTATCGCAGAGCCACCTGAGCCGTTTCGCGATTGGTCGATCGCGGGACTGGCCTTCCCTCACTTCATGTCAGTGCATCCGCTCGCACTTGTGAAATGCTGCAAGTAAGCTGGCATGTATCTGACGCCGAAGCGTGCACGAGTGGCGTTCACGTCGTCGGCGCAAAGTGGCGGCGGGAAGCACCACCTCCCCGCCGCCTGACCGCTCGGGAGCTAGTCCTCCCGTGGGCCCATTTGAGTTTCCCCGCGCTGGCGCCGGGTCAACCAGGCGGCTGTCGCCGTTGGCACCCTTGCTGTCGTCGGTGCCTGCTTAAAGATTGCGAACGCTGGTTCCTGCCGCCTCGGCCACAAGCTCGTTACTGTAGCGCGGCTTGTCGAGAAGCCGCCGGGCATTGGCGGTCCTGGTACGCCGGCCAGACTTACAGAGCTACCATCCAAGGCAAGGAACGCCGCCGAGAACAGGCCCGACGTCGTCGCGAGCGGCAACGGCAGCAATCAGCTCTCGCCGAGTCGGCGGCGCCAACACCTCCCATCGATCCGACTTTACCGGTGATCGAAGCCCAGACCACCTCCGATTCGATACCGATTATCCCCGCAGGTACCCAGAGCGTAGGCCAGCGCCAGACGAAATTCTCCCAGAATCTTGCGGTTTACCGTGCGGCAGGCCTGGGTGCTACGTCCTCTTCTTGCCCTCGCCTCGTTCTCCTGATCAGCATTTCTGTTCCAGCTCATGCCGCCAGGCGTTACGACGAGTTCGCCAGCGCGAAGCCCGACTCAGACGCCGACGCCGCCGTGGTGCCCGGCCTATCCGTCGCCCTCGAGGCGGACCACCCCCGGCCACACCAGTCATGTCGTCACGTCCTTGAGATCGCCATTCCTAGAACTTACTTTTTCATTGCCCCCAGAACCGAGGAGGAATCGGGCGGGCCGGGTCTTCCGGTCCCCCGTTTCCTTGCTCGGAATTGGGGCTGCGGTGACGAGGCCATCGATGACTGACTTGCGTTTCGGTGATGTTCACTTTCTGAGCCTGGCCCAACTGGGCGAGCGCTACCGACGCTATCGGCTACCCGATCCCGACGCCGAGGCGGCCATGGCCGGATCGTTCCAGCGTTACGGGCAACTCACTCCCGTAGTCGTCTGCCTCCGCGACGAGTCGCACGAAGTTCTCGATGGTTTCAAACGCCTCGCCGCCGCGCGCGTCTTGGGCCTGAAGACACTTAATACCCGGCTGATGGAGGCTGATGAGCGTATGGCCAAGGCGGCCATCCATGGGCTCAACCAGACCGGCAGTCGCCCCCGGGAGTGGGAAGAAGCCTGGATCGTTCACGCCTTGGTGCGCGAGGACGGCATGACCCAGGTCGAGGTGGCCGAGCTCTTGGGCCGGCACAAGAGCTGGGTGTGCCGGCGATTGGCTCTGGTTGAGAAGCTTACCAACGAAGCACGAGAAGACCTGCGTCTGGGGCTCTTGTCCACCACCGCGGCGCGGGCGCTAGTGCGGTTGCCGGCCGGCAACCAGGTCGACGTACTGGCAACCCTGCACCGCGACGAGTTGACAGCCGCCGAGCTCGACGGAGTGGTGGAGCTGGTGCTCGCCGCGCGGAGCCAATCACAGGAAGCGTACATCCTGGACCAACCGCGGCCTGCCTTGCAGCAAGCGCGGCAGCAGGAGGGATGGGCCTGGGACCCTCGACTCAGCAGCGCGGGCAATCGCGTTGCGCGACGCCTTACCGGTGTGTTGGACGGCCTGGGCCGCATGGAGGTCTGGCTACAAAGTCAGGGCCGCGCCGGCCTGACGCCCTGCGATCGTCTGGTGCTGACGCCGGCCTTTTCCCGGCTGGCTCGCGATGCTCACAACGTGGCCACTCTTGCGGAAGACTTGATCGGAGAGCTCCAAACCCATGACCGAGCCAAAGCGCAATGAGATCATCAGTCGTTGGCGAGCCGGTTCCTCGATCCGGAAAATCGCCCGTGATTTGGGAATGGCCCGGAACACTGTTAGCGGCGTGCTGGCTCAGATCGAAGCCCAGCGGATCGGTCGTGAAGGCTCGCCCATTCGGAGGCGGCCCAGCCGTCTCGATCCTTTTGAGCCGTTCATCCAGGAACTGCTGGGTCGATATCCCGACCTGACCGCCGTGCGGCTCCTGGAAGAGTTGCGCGAGCGAGGTTTCACGGGTGGATATACCCTGGTCCGCCAGCGGCTCGGGGTGTTGCGTCCCCGCTCTACGCCGCTTCCGGTGGTCCGCTTCGAGACGGCGCGAGGCGCCCAGGCTCAGATGGATTACGCCGTCTACGACCTCGACTTCACTAGTGAAGGCCGACGTCGCATCAATCTGTTCAGCTACCTCTTGGGCTACTCGCGGCGGCAGTACCTCCGCTTCGTCGAGTCCCAGGACATGACGACTACTCTGCGTGAGCACTTGCGGGCCTTCGAGCATTTGGGGGGCGTGGCAGCCACCTGTTTGTATGACAATATGAAAGTCGTCGTGACGGGCTACGAGGATGACGTGCCGGTCTACAACTCGCGGTTCCTGGCGTTTGCCACCCACTACGGCTTCCGACCGGTGGCCTGCCGACCCCGGCGGCCCCAGACGAAAGGGAAGGCGGAACGCCCCTTTTACTATGTGGAAACCAGCCTGTTCAACGGCCGCACTTTCTCCTCACTCGATCACCTAAATGAAATGACCGTGTGGTGGTTGGCCCATGTCGCCGACGTGCGCCGACTGCGGGAAGCCAAGAAGACACCCTTACAGTTGCATGCGGAAGAGCAGCCTCATCTGATCCCGCTGCCAGCCCAACCGTATGACGTTTCCCCTGTGGTCTATCGCATGGTCAACGTCGAGGCTCTGGTCACGTACTGTCAGAACGGATACTCGGTGCCGTGGCGTTACATCGGCAGCATGCTGCCGGTGCGGATCACCGAGAAGGAACTGATCGTCTACGGTCCGCAGGTCGAGGAGATCGCTCGACACGTGCTGCTGCCGGCCACGGCCACTGGGCAACGGGTTGTGCATAAAGAGCACAGACCCGTCGAGGATGCTCGACGGCGGCAAGCACAGTTGGAGGAACGGTTCGGCGAACTGGGAGAGCCGGGCTGTCGATTCCTGGAGGGTTTGTTCCGCGTTCAGCGTTACGGCAAGGACCAGGCGCAGCGGGTGCTGGCCTTGTTGGGAACCTACGCCCAGGCGGACCTGATCGCGGCGCTGGAGCGAGCCGTGCGGTACGGCGCGTATTCCCACGCGGCCGTCGAACGCATCCTCTCGGCTCAAGCTCGTCCTAGAACCATCCTGGAGGTGCTGGCCGAAGAAGAACGGCGGCAGATACCCCCCTGGCTGGGTGAGGACTTGGTGTCTCCTCGGCCGACGTCGGTCTACCAATACCTGTGCGAGTCGGAACCCCACGATGCTGAGAAACCGCCCACCGCGTCCGGTGACGCCAGCTCCGACGGAGCTGCGCCGGCAGATCATTGAAGATTTTCAGGCGATGCGCGTTCCTCTCCGGCTCGAGGATCTCGACGCCGCGTTAGGGCGAGCCGAGACCCAGGGGATGTCGCACCTGGAATTCTTGCGGGCGCTGATCAACGAGCAGGCGAACGCTCGCCGCGAGCGGAGTCTGGCCCACCGCGTTCACATCGCCGGGTTCGCCCAGAGCAAGACGCTGGCGGACTTCGATTGGCAGTTCAATGCCGAGGCCATCGATCGGGTGCGAATCGAGACGTTGGCCGGGGCCGAATTCATCGGTCGTCGGCAAAACCTGGTCTGGGTGGGACAAAGCGGTGTCGGGAAAAGCCACTTGATCCAGGCCATTGGCCGCTGCGCCTGTGTCCTGGGTTATCGGGTGCGGTACGAGACGAGCGCCTCGATCCTGCAAGCGTTGACGGCTGCGCTGGCGGACCACACACTGCCACGGATGTTGCGGTACTACGCCAAATTCGACCTCGTGATCCTCGACGAATTCGGCTTCGACCGTGTGGAACGACTGGAATCGCCCCAGGCGGCAAGCTTGTTGTACAAGCTGATCAACGTCCGCGATGATCGGTCGACTGCTCTGGTGACGAATGTCGATTTCGAGAAATGGGGTGAGTATTTGGGTGATCCGCCGCTGGCCGGCGCGTTCATGGATCGAATCGTGGACGGGGCGGCGATCCTGAAGATCAACGGCAAGTCGTACCGAGCTCAGCGGGCAGAGCGAGCCTCGGCAGTGAAGACGTCCAAGAAATAATACGCAGTCGAGCAGCGATCGCCGGCCCAGTAACTTCCCCAATCATCCCACGGTAGCTTCACCCGGCAACGACGCCGGTGGCTCAATTTGGCCGCGATAATGGCTCAGTTTCTGACCGCTACCGACAGCCGCGGGGCCACGTTCCTCCCGCAGCTCGCGGAGTCCGACCTCTGGGTCGCGCCGGAAGACCTTGCGGCGTTCACTGCGGAAGTGCGAAACCTACTCGCCGACTTGGACGGCCTCCGTGCAGACCTGGATCGGGGGCCGGATTGCCTACGGCCCCACTACCTCGACAATTTCTTGCGTGCGGCAGAGTATGCTCGCATCAGGGGCGGGGGCGTCAGCATCACCTGAGGGCGGGACGTCGCACGTATACGGCGTGATAGGCCGGTTGTGATTGAGCCAGATCCATGGCCATCATGAGTCTAGGTGCTTTCCCGCCTTGAGAAGTGACATGCGGTTCCGCATTCGTAACATATTGATCGCCGTCGTGTTCGACGAGGAAGTAGGGCTGTCATGAGAACCAAGAAGTGTCCGATGTGCCAAGGTGATATGATCACCGGCGGTGCTCGGCGGGCGGGCCGCTGAGATTGGTCGTCCGGCGGAGTCAAACGATGGACTGCGCTGCAGACTTGGAAGCCTCTTCGCTGTTTCGACAACTTGTGGGCGCCCATCCCAGCGTCGAGATTTGGCCGGATGAGGCGTTTACCGAGGGCCGCTGGTCCTATGCGTGGATCGTCTCCCGGACCGGTGAGGGCAACGTCCGTACTCTGGCCTACCTCAGGCTACGGGCTGGTCAACTCCAACGTCGAACGTACGACGAGGCGGGCGACGACCTTTGGGTCGCTGCCGAATGACGATGAACTTCGCCGCCGCTGTGCACCCCGATGTACCGCCTGTCCGAAGAACAGCCTGGGGCATCGCAACGGACCATCGTGCTCTAAAGGTCCCACTCAACTATCTCGGGGCGTCAGCTCGGGACTTCGGAGCAGGAAGTCGGCGAACTCTCGACTCCTCCGAAGGACGGTCTGGTTACTCGCCGACGAAGTCCTCTCTTCGATTCCTGAAGTACGCGCACAAAATCTGCTCTAACTCCGGCCGAGGCCGTCGCCATCGCCAAAGACCGTCGGGCGTTCTTTCAAGGTCCTCAGCGGGATCAAAGTCGAATCTAGCAAACTCCTCGTGTCGTTCCTTGTATCGACGGTCTGCAATCTCCCCGTGCCAGAGATGAACGACCGCGCCCGCGACATATCCGATGTTCCCTTGGACTGCTTCGTAGAACGGGCCAGCCCACTCGAGGTAATGCCTCGACCGGGCGGGCGAAAGCGACAACGATGATGTCGTCGCCCCGAAGCTTCCCAGGGCGGCACAAACCAGAGCGCGGTCGCCGCTCCCGATGATCATAGCATCATAGAATTGATGTCGTCTCAGCAACTCCGTGCGAGCGGCCCAAGCGATACCGAAGGATGTCGTGCGCATATCTCTTGTAAACTTCGGAGCAAAAGACTCGAGTGGTGCCCCGGTTCCGCGCACTAGGGACGCGATGCCCTCACCCGTGACCGGAGTCTCTGCGGCTACCTGGAGTATTTCGGTACGAAGCGAATCTGAAGGGCTCAGGTCTTTCAATTCGGAGAATAATTGGATGAGAGAATGTGAGTTGAATTCTGAAACAAGCTCGTCTATCCAGTCTCCGCGTTCGAAAACAATGTCGCAGTCGAGCCAGGCAACGTAGGCAACGTCGCTCGGTATTGAGCCAAGGGCGACATTCAAAAGCGATTCTTTGTGCCAGAGCACCGTTGAGGAACGCAGTTGAATTAGGATATCAGCATCGCTGGTCGATAGGTCAAAAGAGCGGCCTGCCGATAATTCAACCGTAACCAGTGGCACTCGGAGTGCGCGTACGGAAGCGGTGGTAATTCAGTCTTCTGTTATTGTAATTCTCAGGATTAAAGTAGGAGGTGATTACCCAGACAGGATGATGTGCCATCCGAGCTGTTGAACTCATGACGCCGATCCTCCTCCTGGAGGTCAGACCTATTTTCCAGTTATTTCGGATGTTCCTGATTCATCCTACTCTACCCCAAGTCCCGTCGGCTGCCTGCGAACTCGGTCATCGGTTGCTAATCGGCCCGTGAAGCGCCGAGGCTAGCCGCGAAGTATCGCCCGGCCGCTATCGACGAATGCTTCGCTCCCGAAGATCCATCTCTGGTACGCCGCCGTGAGACGCTGTTCGCCCGGCGCCGCGACCGTTGGCGGATTGGGTGCCGAATTGATTCAATACCGACGGTGGGACTTGAACCCACACCCTCTTGCGAGGACCGGATTTTGAGTCCGGTACGTCTGCCATTTCCGTGGTATTGGAAACACGTTGGATTGACACTTAAAGCCAGTGGTTTGAAGGCAGTTACGATGCTACCTTCGCCTACGTACATTATAGCGGCATTGGGCTGATATTGCCAATCCTGTTGCCAAATTGTTGCCAATCGGACCGCCGCTAATGCCACGCATCGGGATTGCACGCCCCGTCAGCGGATGGCCGACGGGCCGGAGATTGCCGGACAATAAGCTGAGCGTGCCCGCAGGGCACGCGGCTTTTCTCATATCATCAGGGGAACCCTTGGTTCCCGATAACGCAAGACCCAAGGAAGCGGTTTCCAAGGGGAAACCGTGCCGTCGGGCATCCCCCGAAATTCTCGAAGGCGAGAACCTCCATATTTTCAAGCAGAAAATATGGCTTTTCGGGTGGTCCCCCCTTCCCTCTGGCAGGTCTTGCCTTATCCCCCTCCGCGTTACGCTCGCCGCTTGGCAGCAGGGTTAGTACGCGAAACGTACTAAACCCTGTAACCCACTAAGGAGTAACAACATGCAACACCTCAACAGCAACCGCACCGCCGGGACGATCATCAAGCCGCAGGGCGAGAGATTCCCAGACTTCGACACCTTCCGTAAGCCCGATTCGTTCGCCAGGAGATTCGCACCGGAGAGGGCGGCGATGCTGCCGGGCCGGGACGATCTCTACAGAGCGGCGGGGTACTCCGACAGCGAAACAAACCGGCTGGTGCTCGTCATGGGGAGGCACGGTTTCAGGATCGGCGGAACGGCCTACATCTTCCTCCAGTACATGTATATCAGCTCGGTCGAATTGGGATTTACCGACGATGGGCAGGTGTTCCGCTTCGTCTTATCCGACACCCAGAGCAAGCTGGTGACGGTCTACGGCCAGAATCTGACGCAAATCTGTGACGATATCTCCCTGCGAAAGTTGCAGTGGATCAGGGAAGCTGGCCAGGATTTCACGGCACCGGTATCTGGCGACGACCCTATCATCACCTGCATCGACATTGACGACTGGCAGCCGGAGGAAATCTAGCCCGACAACCTAAGTGCCGTGCCTTCTATCGGCGACCCACTTTGCGGGAAGCGGCTGGTATTGGCCTGTCATGGTCAAAATTTTATACATATGATAATTTAATGCTTTCATGAAAAAGAGAAACGCGGTATTCTCCCTTTCATGAAAACCATCGTCATTGCAAATCAAAAGGGTGGCTCCGGGAAATCTACCACCACCGTTCACTTGGCCGTAGCGGCGGAACAGGCGGGAGATGGTCCGGTCGTCATATCGGATACCGATCCGCAAGGCAGCACCGTTGACTGGTTCAATCAGCGGAGTAAAGCTGGCATCGAGACTCCCCGCTATGCCCCCCTCACCTTCGCCGACCTACGGGATCATCTTCGTGCCCTTGAAGATGCGGGTGCAAGCTACCTATTCATCGACACTGCTCCGTCGATTGGCGGCGTAAACCCTGATCTGTTTGCCATCGCGGACTTGATTCTGATCCCATTGAATCCAACGCCAACAGATTTGCGGGCGTTGGTAAAGGGGCTGCCCGTAATCAAAGGCTCCGGCAAACCGTTCAATTTCATGCTTTCAAGGGTGCGGCCGAATTTGCGGAATAATGACGGAACGGCAATCGCTCTTGAGGCTCTAGGTTTGATGGTGCCGACCCGCATGCACGAGCGGGTGATCTACGCGGAGAGTTTTGCACACGGCAAGACGGCGTTTGAAATAGACCCCAGCGGTATCGCTGCTGAGGAACTGGCCGCGATATGGAAAGGCGTGAAAGTGAGAATTCAAGAAAATGAGAAATCGGTAAAACGAGAAAGGTCGAAAGCGAGAATCTTTGTATGAGCAAACGTCCGACTCTTGATCTCAAAGCTTTGACCACCGAACAGGCCGCTCCGATGCAAGAGGCCGTACAGCGTGTGACCAAAACGGCGTCGCCGGAAGTTAGCCTGCCGAAGTCGCTGACACGGCAAGCCAGAGTAAAGACGGAAAACCTTGAGGCACTCGCGTTCAAAGTGCCGCCGGTGTTCCGCAAGCGATTTAAGCAGCGTGCGGTAAACGCCGACCTCAAGCTCAATGAACTGCTGTTTGAAGCCCTCGACGCTTGGGAAGAAAAGCAAGGGATCAAGAAATAGAGAATTCCTGCTTTCTCTCTTTCTTCCATTATCAAAATAGATAATTCTCTGTTTATCACAAGAAAGAATTCTTATTTTCTTGAAATCACGTTTTCTCTCGACGGTTCGGAGCGAAGCGGAAGAGGGGCCACATCGATTCAACTGGAAAGCAAGAAAGGGAGAAAAGGAGAATTCTTGAATTCTCGCCTGTCGCTATGGATTCGGTTTTCGGCTCTGGCGACTCTTGCAGAAGCCGAGAAAGGCGGCGGCAGGGTCGTTGAGGACGGGTCTGCCGCTTTCATACCACCAGGACTGCCATTCCCTTTCAAGGAAATACACGTCATAGCCCGGTGCAACTAGCCTGGCGTCGTGGTAGGTTTCCGCGTCCAGTTTTGGAAAATCGGCGTACGACGGGGGAGGGATCGCTTTGATCGAATTGCGGTTCCGGAAGGTTACAAAGTCCTGGTCGTCGAGGGATACGCAGTAATCCGGTAGGTGGTCGCCTTTGGCCAACTGTTTGATGTCGTGGCGGAACCCTTTGATGGGTGCCCGCGATCCGCATTTCAGCTTGAGCAAATCAAGCGAAATCTTCCAACTATCCTGCTTCCCGCAATGCTTCCGGGCGATCTCATAGACCCGGCGTTCGATGGGCTTACTGAGCCGGAAATAATCCTTGTGCAGCGTCAGCACTTCCTTGGCCGCTATCGAGCGGAACACCCAGTCGGACAGTTTGACGGCGATCTCCAGGATGCGGCCGGTTTTGTCGGAGCGGCGAAGCTTGAATGCTTCGATCAGGCCGAATCCCTCGTATTCCTGCTCTCCTCCCGTCCGGATGTTGGTCCGGATACGTGTGCCGTCGAGGCGTTGCAATGCTTCGACCAATCGCGTCGTAGTCCTTGCCGCCAAGCGACCGGTTTACAAACACCAGCAGGTCCTTGGCAACGATGCTGACATAAGGGGAGGGAGGGTCGCCGTTGTTTATCTTGGCGACAAGTTGGCTGATGCAGTAAATCAGGATGTCCTTGTCATAGATGGTCGCCAGGCCCTTGACGCTCGGCACGACTTCAACCCATCGATCACCGTTCTCGTACCGGCGGACGCTCAATTCCGGCTTTTTGGAAAGGGAGAAGAACGGATGCTCCATCGATGCCATGTCATCCTTCAGGACGGCGTCGGCCACATCGCAAACAAACAGATCGTGTTGCTGGTGACGAAGCGGCAAAAGGTTGGTATGTTCTATCGGAGTATCATCATCCATGAATCCTTTATCGGGGTATTAGAAACCAATGTCAAGTATCGGGGTATCAGAAACCCAAGAAAAGAATCGGGGTATCGGAAACCAAAGAAGAGAATCGGGGTATCAGAAACCGAGACGGAGTATCGGGGTATCAGAAACCAAACCGTGGGAATCAGAAACCTTTTATCGGGGTATCAGAAACCGAGCGACGCAGAATATCCCAAGATTTCAAGCGGATAGCAGCAGTTATCCACCGTCTAACACTTATATAACATAGATATTTAACACACTAAGTATGTGGATAACTCCAAAGAACTCAATACTAAGCCTCGCTACGCTCGGCAAACTGAGCAGCCCTAACGGGCTGCAAACTTCATAGGTAAGGGGGGAGATGATTTGCCCATCTCCCCCCTTGTAATCCCCCCTCTAGCAAGGAAATAACTGAACGCGGCTCACGTCGCCGCGTTTCTTTATATGGACGAAGACCGCTTCGCGGTAAGTGGCTCGGCAGGAAAGAATCTGTGTGGCGACTTTTGAGCGACCAACGGGAGCGATCCCTTGACCCAGCGATGCCTTTCTCCTTAACTCTCCTCGTTCCCCCACCGGGGGCGGAGGGGGATAAACACAAAACGGGAGCGTAGCGACCTTCCACCTAAAGCAAACCGGCCATTTCTGCCCCCCACAGAATTCTGGGGGCAGAAATGAGCCGGAACAAATCACGGCGGGAGCAAAGCGACCCACGATCAGGTGACGGAGGAGCGATTGGCATGCCAGCAGGATGCTGGCGTGACAATTGCCCGTCGCCGACATGCACCAGCGGGCGGGAGGGCGGCGAAGCCGGTCCCGAAGGGACGAAAGCGAAGCGGACCCCATGAGCACGCGGCGGCGAAGCCGGGTGCCTGAAAATCTCCAGCCTAATGCACTCTTTAGACGGGAAAACCCACGGCCTGGGCGGCTAGACCATCAAGGCGGGTCGTTTCGTTGAGGGCAAGAAAGACGTTGTAATACGTTGCAATACGAAGTATGATAAATAGATATCACTATAACAAGACAATACTATGCACAAACCGATTTCAGTCCGTATCGACGATTCTAAGCTCCAGCTCCTAGACCAGCTAGCGGCATCGATGGACCGTGACCGCTCCTATCTACTCAACGAGGCCCTGGAAGATTACCTCGACGTACAGCAATGGCAACTCGAAGGCATTGACCGGGCCATCGCTGAAGCCGATGCCGGGCACTTCGCCACAGAGGCGGAGGTCAAAGCAGCGTTTGACGCCTTCAAGCGGCCACCCTCCGCGTGAAAATCGAGTGGCTCACGTTGGCGTTGCTCGATCTGGGGCAGGTCCGCGAATTCATTTGGCAGGAGAATCCACAAGCGGCTGAAAGGGTTTGCAGCCGCATCCAAGCGGTGATAGAGCACCTCGCACGCTTGCCGGAAATGGGGCGGGAGGGACGGCGGCCGGGTACGCGGGAGCTGATCCTGCCCGATCTGCCGTTTCGGATCGTCTATCGCGTGCGGGGGGATACCGTGCAGGTTCTCCGCGTCTATCACACGAAGCGTAAATGGCCGTCTGAGCATTAAGGGTCGCTTGCAGTTAATGGGAAATAATCCCCTTTATTCACCGCTGCCGGACGATTCGTCGCTACTCTTTACAGCCTCGGTATCCTGCGGTGAGGTGGGAGGGCCGGGCACTCCATGGACTGTATGAGGCGGGAACAGGATTCCTGCTCGCTTGGTATCTTCCCGGTAACCGGGGTTGGGCGTGGCCATGAACATTTGCACGCCATGTCTAGTGCGGCTCTCAAGGTGCGATAGGACGAATTCGATGAAGGCATTAACGGTGTCAACGTCCTGCAATACGGCATCAGGTTCAACATGAATTAAGGAATTAGTAAGAAAAAGCTGTGAAAAGTCCTGATAGCGTTCAGGCAACGGGGTCGTGCCATCAAAGTGCGTAACATCGTACTTTAAACGCTGAGGATCGACATTCCCGTGAAGGAAGTCGTTCCGCTGATTCATGAGCGTATGAAAGTCCTTAAATGGCTTTGCGGAGGCATCGAGCGGTTTAGCAAACCCGGTGCAATTGATATGTAAACTACGCACACGAATGTCAATTTCTGTGCGAATGACGTTCTGATAAAGCCGCTGATCCTGCTTTATCTCAGGCTTGGCAAGCAAGAAAATCAGGAGATTGATGAAGCTCTCGGCCAGCACCGGAGAAACCATCCGTAAGGTCAAACCCAGACCTAATGCCTCCGTGTATACGGGTTGACTGATGTCGAATTGGTCGTGCATAACCGTTAGCTGTTCGGGGGTCGTGGCCAAACCCGGAAGCGGCATGCTCTTTAGATCAAGAGCACGCAGTTTGTTGCTGAATCGGTCAACAACTCGTCTGAGCCGTTGATAAGGATTAATAAATAGCGTCCATTTCTCAAGCGATTTCTTCACGGCGGACATGGCCGGGCCATGGTTTGCGAAGTCAGCCTTGATCGCCGCGACCAACGATGCCTGTTCGGCCTCCGTAGGTTGAGGAAGGCCATACGCATACGCTTCCGCGTGGAAGTTGAAGCCCATTAACTCAATGATGTGCTCACGGCATTGAAGCGACCAGTGCCAGTGCACGTAATTGTCACTTGATGGGGCTTTTAAGACCATCTGGAACCCGTTAGGTTCGCCAAACCGAGCCTTCAAATAGGCGTAAAAGGCCACGGGTGAGATGTTGTCATGAAAAATCCAGCGGCTTGGCGGGGCATTTCGGGTGCCGTGTCGGGCTTTGATATGTTCCCGCATGAACTGCGGATCGACCGGCTGCCACTCACGCAGGTTTTCAGCTAGAAAGGGCATGTGGTCCATTGGAAATGCTGACGATGATGGGGGTAAAAGCTGTTCTCACTTGGTTGACACACGCACTGCTAGAGTTGTTCGTCCTTCGGTCAGTATTTCAGCACGTATGCCGGGCTTTGGCTAAGCCGGTCACGGGTGCGGATGTAGGTGAGCGTGGTACGCGGATCAGCGTGTCCCGCGAATTCCTGCAAGTCGATGATATCCGATCCCCGCTCCCTGGCCGTGGTCAGGGCGGTGACGCGGAGCGAATGCACGGTGACGTTGGGATCGAGGCCAAGAGCCTCGACGTAACGGCCGATCAGCTTTTCGACCGCCCTGGTGGTCATCGGCTCGCGGCGGAATCCATCCCTTCCCATGCCACGCGGCGAGCGTGCGGCCGGAAACAGCGGCCCGGCCGGGTTGTCGGCGATGCCGGGGGTGGCCAGCCAAGCGGCCAGCCGCTCGACGGCTTCCAGGTGCAGGGGCGTGATGCGTTCCTTGCCGCCCTTGCCGGTGATGTTCAGGATGCGGTGCTCGCCGCTGGTCTTGAAGTCGCGGACGCGGAGGCGGACCAGCTCCCCGACGCGGCAACCGGAATAGGCCAGCACCGCCAGCATGGCCGCATCCCGCACGCCCACAGGACTTAAGTCCCCGCTGCGGTCCGTGACCGCCGGGGCGTTGAGCAGGCGGCGGCAATCATGGGGGGACAGGGCGACTGTCTTACCGTCGCGGGACACGGCGGGAGCTTTCACGAACTTGCCGTGAGCCGGGTTGGCCCCGGTATAGCCGTATATCTGGAGGTATGAGAACAGCGACCGCAGGGCGGTGAGCTTGCGGCGGATCGTGCTGGCGGTCTGCTCTCCCTCGGCGAGCTGGTCACGCCAGCGGCTCACGTGTTCGGGCCGCACCCTGGCGAGTTGCTGGTAGTCACCTGCGGCGATCCCGGCATGCTCAAGGAACTGGCCCAAATCCAGCTCGTAGGCTTTTCGGGTGTGCGGGGAGGGGGTGCGGAGCAGCCAGGCAGCGACGGCCCGGCGGATGGATTCACCGACGTCGCCGGGCACCTGGCCGGTAAACGCCGGGATGGGGGCAACCGCCCCCGGAGTTTCTTTTGCTACCTCCGTGCTCGCATCATCCATACACCCTCCCAAAAGTTCCGCCCGCCCCAGCGTCGGGGCTTGGTTCGGATAACTCGCTTTATCCGAACTATAAACCGGCCAAAAAAAGAGGCAAGCAAAAAAGCAGGGGTGGTAAGAGTGAGATGGCTATTAGTATACTGGTTCGACGCTGATCGAGAAATGGAATCCAAGACAGCCACTTTTTGCCCTGCCGGCCTATTCGGGGAATCCAAGACGGAATCCAGAATCCAAGACAGCCACTTTTCGCCCCGCCGGCCTATTCGTCGGTCGCACGAACGCCCAAGCCGGGAGCGCACGACCACACCTGCAAGTTTACTTCCGATCTTCAAATCGCCCAATCCCCGTCGCACAACACGAGTTATCACTCGCTTCAGCGCACCTTCGCGCCGAACCGCCAAGACGAGACTCGCCCACGTCGAGTCTCGCACAATCACGCCCACCACCTACTGGCCTTTCTCCACCGAGCGGCCTTTCACTGAAACGCGACTCGCGCCGCAGCTTGACCCTGGAACCAACGTCGTCCGCATCGCAATGCTGCGGATGCCAGCGATTCTCGTCCACCGGCGGCCCGCTTGAACCATCGGCCAAAGTGACTCACGGTTTCTAACCAGCATTCGCCGTTCAGCCCCAGGCGATTCAAAATCGGCGAAAGTTCGACTGGGATCGTTCCCCGCTTCCCGGCACGCAGCGCACGCCCTGTCCAATCTAGCAGCTCCAAGTAACGCTCAATCGTAATCGGCAAATATCCTTGATCTGACGCCCTCAAACCAACCGTCGGCCGTGATGACCGGCACCCAGGTCGATCTGGAGCAATAATCTCGCCCGCGACCTCATCTGCCACTTCTCTCGTCACGCACTGCTCGGACGCGGCTTCGTTCAGGTTGAACTCGCAAAGCCAAGCGTCCGCTCGTTCGACCGCCGGCGTCGAAATCGGCTCAACCGGATTCCCCTGCGCAGAATCCTCGAATTCCGAATTGCCAGCTCGCGCCGACTGGGAAAGAGCCGTTCCCAACGACTGAATTCGATCGAACACCGATGTGTACTGGGATTCCTCAGGCGTGTCGGCGATGCCGGCACGAACCGGATTGAGGTCGACATACGCACTGCATGCCAGGAGCGCGGCCTCGTCGAGCAAGGCGACCGACCTGAACCTCCCTTGCCAGAACCGGCCCGTGCACTTGTCCTCCCGGTTCGCCTCCCGTGCGATCGGTTCGTTCAGGCAGCGCATGAACCAGGACAGACTCGTCAACCTGCCGCGAAGCTTGACGACGCAGTTCGGGTCCGACGTGATTCGATCGAGGTCGTGCTGCTCAGGTTCGACCTTTTCGCCAGTCGTCTCGTCGCGCGGCAGAAAGAGGAGCCGCCAGCGCAGCGCAACCTCCTCGTCGCTCCACTCCTGCACGAGATCGGGCCGCACTCTCAGCACGACGTGGAGATGATTGCTCATTACGGCATAGCCGCAGATATCAATACCAAACACCGACGCGAGCTCTTGAAGCCGGCGCCGAATAAACTTCTTGCGGTGATCGTAGTTTTTGCCTGAATACTGATCGTCACCGCAGAGGAACGCCCTGCGCACGCACCGCGTGATGCAGTGATACACCCCAACGACATTCTCAACGACGATCTGAGATCGAGCATAGCCCGGCATGAGCAAGCTCCAAGGTGCAGGCTTTGAGGATTCGGAGGCACGGCGTGATCGCAATGTCATTAGTGGACAAAATAACAAAACAATTCCGCCAGTCAAGTACGCCGCATCGGGTTTTGCGCAAATCGCTTCTCCCCGCTTGGACGCTCGCGACAGGATTCGACCGGGAAAATGGATGTCTGGCAATCCTCTGGTCCCCACCGCGTTGCCTCCAGTAGTACGCTGTAGTACGATAATGGCGTCGCGAGTCAGCGTGGCGGGGACAACAATGAACGCGGCCAGGAAGTATCCGATTTTCCTGCAGATGGCGACCTTTGCCAAAGCCTGGGAGCAAAACGGGCTAGCCGATGAAGCCCTGAAAGCACTGGAAGACGAGATCCTGCTCAATCCAAGCGCTGGCAAGGTCATCCAGGGGACCGGCGGGCTGCGGAAGCTGCGGTTTGCGGCCCCAGGCTCCCGCGCGGCAAAAGCAGCGGCTTCCGCGTCTGCTACGTAGATTTCACGGAGTTCGGCTTTGTCTTCCTTGTCGCGATCTATACGCACAATGAGAAGGCCAACCTCTCCGCGGCCGAGAAGAAAGCGGCGGCGGCGTTTATCGAAACGGCCCGCAAGGGCTTCAAAGAAAGGAAGAGCACATGAGCAGCCCGAAGACCACAATGCCCCACGGGGGGATTGGCAGGCCAAGAGGACGCGGCCGGCGACTGGGCTGCGGACCGGCCAGCTTTCCGTCCCAAAGCAGTTCCTCGAAGGGCTCCGCGAGATGGCCGGGTTCGCGACATCCGGCGAGCCGCCAGAGAAGCGGTACACCGTTCGGCAACTCACTCTCGACCTCGAGCCTGGAGACTATCCTCCCGACAAGGTACGTGCGACCCGCGAGTTCTTCGGTCTGTCGCAACCGTTGTTCGCCAAGTTCCTCGGGGTCCAGGTCTCGGCACTTCGGCATTGGGAGCAGGGCATCCGCTCGCCCTCCGCGGTCGTGCACCGATTCTTGGACGAGATGAACGCCACGCCTGACCACTGGTTGGCAAGGATCGAGATGGCAGTTCGTCGGACCCAGAGGGGAGCCCGGGGAAAAACATAGAATCCCAGACACCCATCGTTTTACCACGGCACCAGCATCCATTCATTCGCGGCACGCAACTTCGGTGCAAAACCACGGCCTCCGGTCATTTCGCAACCCGCGGAAGGCGAGTGCCCGACGCTCGGCAAACGGCGGGTGTCTGACATCCCCCTTGATCTTGGGCGGAAACGAGACGGGCCACCTCGAGCCCCAGCGCCGCCGTTCCTTGCCTAATGGTTCGGCCCAGAACACAACAACGTTACCGAACTTCTTGCCCAGACATCCGCAACAACATGAAGACGATCGTCACGCCGATAGACGAAGTCAGTCCAAGGATCCCCAGAATGAGCCCCGCGAACGCCAGGCCCTTTCCCGAGATCGCCCCGTTCGACCGCGAGATCCGTGAGAGGGCCATGACGCCGAAAACTGTCGCGAGCAGACTGCCGATGCCGCAAAGCCACAAGAGCCCGAGCACCAAACTGGCGATCGCCATCCCGCTCGTGGGTGCCGTCAGGGCGTATTGATTCGCGTTGGCCGACGGAAGCGAGGCCCCCGCCGGTCCGCCGGAGGAGCCCGCCGCGGCATCGAAACGGAAGTCGGGAACCTGCGCGGCCGGCTGCCAGTTCGCCATCCCCTGCTTCCAGACCAGAGAGCTCGGTCCAAGCTCTCCGGTGTTGATCATTCGCTGAACGTCCGCGTGACTCATCGGGCCTTGATGCGAATCTCCCCGGGCGACGAACCACACCAGCGATGTCTCGGCCGGGGCGGGCTCTTCGGCCGCTGAAAGGACGGGCCACTCCAGGTCCAGGGCCCGGGAAGGCGCTGCGTGTGGCTGAGACTGCGGCCCGGCGGCCCTGGCAAAGACACTTTGCATCTCAGCCGCCTTGATCCAGGACCGGCGGTCCTGCGAGATTTCATCGTCCAGGGTCAATCGCCCCCGATCGAGCAACGACGCGAGCTGCGAAGGGTTGAACGGCCCGAGGACTCGCCCCTGCATCCGAACGTACCACTGGCCGGCGCCCTGGGACATGACTCGGTCGTATCCTCGAGTGGGAATGCGCTTCAAGACGATGGAACGATCATAAAGACCGGCCGGCCTTCCGCCAACGCGGAGGGGTTGCCCGCGTCAATCTTCTGCTTGCCGCTGGCCGTGATCGTGCCCACTTTCTTCCACTCCCCTCGCTTCTCCGCCGACGGCGCGATGGTCCACAACTCCCCGCCGGCGGGAAGGGCGACCCCGGTCTTCACCACATATCCACCCTGGCCACGGACAAGCCAGCCGACCGTCCGGTGAATCTGCAGAACGGCTCGCTCCAGGTGGTCCCGCCATTGCGCACCTGGTTGTCATGCGGAAGCTTCGATCGCACCACACCGATCACCTGGCGAGCCTGGTCCTTCACGTCGGCGAGCTCCTGGCCGTCGGGGTCGGTCCAGTCGCCGTCGAGGTTGATCTTCGCCTGGTCGAGTACCTTCTTTGCACCGTCGAGCGCCACGCGAACGGGCTCGCTCGCGGCCCCAGCCAGTTCGATCACCGGCTTGAGCAAATTGAGCTGAAGAATCGGATCGATCTCGGGCTCGTTCACGACGCGCTTGACCAGCTCGATCATGACGTCGTCCCAGCGGTCACGCTTCGACGGGTCGGAAAGGAGTTTCTTGGCACTCAACGCCAGCTCCGACTGCGGCGCCAATTTCTTGGACACGACGTCTCCGGAATGGACCCAATCATGTCGCTCGTCCTTGCCTCGTCTCACAATGTATTTCACCTCGAGCTTGCCGTTGCTCTCCTTCGGCATAACCCTGCAGTAGTATCGCCTGGGCGGGTTCGTGCCGTCCTTGACAACAATCATGAACAGATTCGCGATCAGCGACTGCGAGAAGAGCGACTCGAGCGCTGTGCGGGGGTTTTGCTCACCCGAGATGCGCCGGGCGATCGATTCCATGTACCGCCGGTAGTCTTCGACGCCGGCAGGGTCCGGCGCTGAGTTGTCTTTCAAGAACGCGGCACACGCGGTCGCTCGAGCCCGGGCTTCTTCCGCATTCAGGTCGCCGCCCCGCTTCTTCCAGCCCTTGACCAGGTCGTTCCACGCGCCCACCGCGTCCCACAGCGGCCGTTCGCGCAGGGTGGCCTCGAGTGCTTTTGCGCTTGGCTCGTCGGGATAGGACCGGACGAAGGCAAGAAGCCGGCTGGCGAACAGCCCCAGATCGCCGGCCGGCTCGGCAACGTTGTAGGCGACGGCCTCGGTGATCTCGTCCCTCCGCTGCGATTCGCCTCGCAGCTTTTCGAAGCGGCTTTCCACATTGTCGAGCTGCTTTTCCACGTCGCTACTCTGCTCGCGCAGGTCGTTGCTCGATGTGGCGATCTCGGGCTTGAGCAGGTCGAGCTCGCGACGCGAGCTGTCGATCTCCTCCTGAAAGCGGTCGTACTCCACCGTGCGCATCGAGCCGCTCGGCAAGCCGCTTGACCGTTCCGCTCAAGCTTTCCAGTCGAGGGCGCAAGCCGCTCTCGCGCTTCTCACGTGCACTCTTTCGGTCGGCTTTACGCTGCTCGATGAGCTCATCGAGCGCTCGCGTTTCAGCCTCGCCCCGAGCGAGCTCGCGTGCGGTCGCCAGGGCCTTGGGCTCGACTTCCTCCGGCGACGCGTCGCGGATCTCGTCCATCGCGTCCTGGAACTGCCCGGCGCGTTCTACTTCCTGCTCTTTGGCCGCTCGGCAGCGCTTGCGGGCTTCGACGAGGAGCGGGTCTTCGAGCAGGCTGGCATCGGCCTTCTCCAGGTTGGCGAGTACTCCCTCGGCCTGTTCGAATCGCCGCTGCTCGAGGAATGTCGCGACCATTGCCGCCGCCTGCTTCGCGTTGCTCGAGCGGATGCCGCTCTGAATAACGTAGAAAGTCACGACCACCGCGCCGACGACCGCCGCGGCCGCTGCCACGCCAATCACGCGGGCCTGCCGCGTCCGGCGTGCTGACGCCGCGCGGAACCGCGTGTCGTATCTCCGCTGGACCTTCTCGGGAATGCCGCGTCCGTGGCGCAAAACGTCGCGCTCGAGCCGCTCTAGCTCGGCGGCGGAGATGACTGCGCCGTCATGGAGTGCGCTCGAGAGGGCGTTCAAATCGGCTTCATAAGCCTGCGCGGTTACAGTTCGGCGATCTTCCTCTTCCAGCCATTTCAGCGCCGGGCCGACGCGTTCCCAGACGGGATCGGTGAAATCGACCGGCGCCTTCGCCATCAAAGTGTTCCACTCGTCGCGGGCCGATCGGCCGCGGGCAGCGTCCAGAGCAGCCAGCGATTCGCTCAAGCGGGCCTCGAGATCGGCCAGGGCCGCCGCCGACTGTTCATCACGAAGCTGCGAAAGCGCCTTCATCACATTCTGTGCGAGCGCCTTGGGCGGTGGCTCGATCCACGTTCGCTCATGAACCTCGGACAGCAGCCTGGCCAGATGCGCGGCGTCGTGCAGCCGGGCGGCTTCGGCCGCCTCGACCTGAATCTGCCGGAGGCGCGCCTTCTCGAATATCCGGAGATCTTCAGCCCAGATCGGGTTCCTTGGATCCTGGGCGGCGAGCTTGCGCATCACGCCGATCCGGGTTCGTAGCGGGGCGCGCTGCGTCGCCAGCTTGCGGTGGTTGCGCAGCAGGTTCTGAAGCGGCTCGGCTTCGGCGTAGGCTTCGGCGAGCGCTACGCGTGCGTCGGACAAGAGCTTGGGCGCCGTGGCCATCGCGTAGATGTCGACAATCTCGTCCCACTCGGCGCGCTCGGGGAAATCGAGCGTCGTCACGGCATCGAGCAGCCGGGGCTCGGCTTCCGCTTGTTGAATCGCCTCGGACCGCAGTCCCTGCTGCAACAATCGCTGGCACCGCGCCAGCCGCCCGTTTGCCTCGGTGCACACCTGCGCAAAGGCTTTCGCCAGGTCGTCGAGGCGCTCGTTCCTCGTCTGGTCGCTCGACTGGAGAAAACCGCGGATCTGCTCGATGATCTGATGATGATCGGCCATGATTCAAATCATCCGGCTCATTTCGGGGTTTCCTCTTGTGTGGACTCGCCGATCCTGACCAGCTCGAGGATCCTGTCGCTATCGTCCAGGCGGAGCCCGACCACGAAGCGATATTCCGCTGCGATCAAGCTCTGGATCAGGTGAAGGTCCTGCTCTTGCGCGCTTGGCTTTGGCGGCGCGTCGGATCCAGGGTCAGTTTTCGTGTCGAGCGAGTTTGCATCCTTGAAGTTGTTCGATCGCGAGCGGTTGATCTCGGCGACACGAGATTCCAGCAGAAAAGGATTTTGCGGAAATATAAACCGCAACTTGTTATCGCTCTCTTTGATATTCACCGTCATGACGATGGGAAAGGCCTTCCCTTTACAGATCCACTGTCCGGGCGTGTCGCCCTCGACGAGCGGCAATTCCCGCGTGGAGCCTTTGGCATAAGCTTTCATTTTCAACAGGACGAGCCGGTTCTGCAGGGGCAGGAACTGCTGGTCTCCAGACACTGCCCAGCCCACATCCAGGGTCAAGTCCGACTTCTTCCTGCTGCGGGCGGCGTCGACGACTGCGCCGGAATCTTGACCGGGAGCGAGGCGGGGCGGCCTCGACGCCAGAGCAGTGCGTATCGCACTCCGTCGTGATCGGTGACAATTTTCAGAATGCTCGCGCCAAGCAGTTCTTTTGCCTCGTCGGCCAGAGCGTCCGTCGCGGCTTTGTCCCAGTTGAATGTAATCTTTCGCCCGTCTGCCTTGAAATGAGCAATGGCCTGCTCTTTCGTGCCCAATGCTCCTTCCAGTGTCGCCATGACGTCGAGCACTGTTTGATCGGAAGAGCCGGGTTTGGCCTGCACCGATTCGCCGAATGGCTTCGCGGGTTTCTTGAGGATCGTCAATTCAAGTTTCCTGACTGGATCCGATCCTGCGGCGGATTGCGGTAGTTCAAGTACGGATTCCTTCCCTTTCTCCGGGAGAATGAGCTCCAGCACCACGTTGCGGTCCGTCGCCGGAGCCGGTTTGCTCGGAGCATTCGGCTTTTCCGGGTGAGCCGGAGGCTCGCCGGCATCGCCCGGTATTGGATCTCTGGGTGGTCCTACGAGAACGTACTCCGCGGGCCCGCCTCGCCCTTCCTTGGCAGACCCATTTTTCGGCGCGGCAGTCACGGTCGGGGCGGGAGCCGCCGCGCTCGCGATCTCCGGCTTCGTGAGCTTCTCTGGCTTATCGTCAGCCTGCCCTTGTTTGACGGCGCCTGGAACGACAGCAATCGTCTCTTTCAGCCTGGACGGCAGCTTGGCTGGTTGCGATCGGGCGTCGTCTTTCGCGACATTCGGGCTGCCGTTTTGCAGGATGAACACGGCCGTTGCGACAATTCCCGCCATGCAGAGGGCGGCAGCCGCCGTGGCGACCACCCAGGTCCGTGACGTCTTGTGCGAAGCGCGCCGCGCGGTTTGCAATGACGGCGGCTGTGCGGTCACTCCAGGTAAGCCCGACGGCGTTCGCGAGGGTGGTGCCGCGCTCGGCGAGGTTACCGGGGGCACGCGCCGACCCGGTGGATTCACTCGTGATGACTCATCGGCAGCACCGGAGACCTCCGGCCGCTCGCCGGTACGTGCCGCCTGTACGAGTGCGCCGCCTGAGGCTCTGTGATTGGGGCGGCATAGGTCGATGACGAGCGCGCCGGGCAGCCGCAACGCGGCCTCGGCCTCGGGCGAGCCGTCGATCACACCGCGCCACGAGCAGGTGACTCCCGGCGGAAGCGTCGCGAAGAACGTGCTGAACTCCACGTCCCAGCGCTCAGACAGAGGCAAGAGCGCGATCGCCTCGACGAAAAGCGGAAGAAGCTCGAGCCCCGGTTGGAACACCACGACCGCGGCGCGCCTGGGGTCAGCGAGAAATGCCTCGGCGAGGACGCCGGCCCAACCGGCGTCGCCCGTGACGGCCTGCCAGGCACGCGCGACCTCGGGCGGAGGGTCACCCTGCGGCGGCCGGGTTCCGTGCGCCAGCAGGCGCGGCTCGCCGTGCCATGCGTCTTGCACGAAACCGGGCTGGCTCAACAGCCAGGCGGGGCCGCCGGCGGGCCGTTCATTTGCTTCTAGCACGATATGATGGCCATATTTATTCGTTCGCCCCGAGTAGTCCAGGCCCGCCGGCCCAACTCGCGACAGGATGCTGAGCGACTTTCCGCCCAGGGCAGGTTTGAGGTGCATGAAGTTCACGGGGTTGCGGGCCGCGGCGGGGTCGTGAACCGGGTAGACCGGCTGGTAGGCACTGAGACTTTCGAGCCGCTCCAAAAGCGTGCCCGATAGGCCCGGGGTGGCGGCAACCGTGCAGAACCCGCGGCTGCCAGGCTTGAGTCCCCGCGGGGCCGACGTGTAATGCAACTCCTGGCTCATCATCGGCCCCCGCAAATCACACTCGAGAGACCGCAACCGGCTCGATCTCGATCCGGCCCGCTACGACGCCGCTCCATTCCCACTTCCAGTTCCATCTCCATTGCGCTTGGGGCGTCGAATCAGCCGGGGAACGAGCGCCGGCAGAACACGCGAGATCGCATAAAGGATCGGAACGACCACCCAGTGCGGCCGGATGCTCTTCGGGCGGATTCCCGGCAATCCGGATTGCAGGTCGAGCTCCACCTGGCCGCCGAGGGAGCTGACCGGGATATAAACGACCTCTTTGGCGAATGACTCCGCCGCCGTCACGGTCTCCGGGCAGTACTTCAAGAGGATCTCGCGCGTCCGCGCGGACGCCTGCTCGATTCGTTCACCATCGAGGCCGGTGACGTTGCTGCGCATTTTCCAGGGATCGTGTTCGTCGCCCGTGCCCAGGAGGGCAGACCACTCGTCGAGCTTGGTCACCACCAGCACCAGCGGTTTGTCGTACTTGGCGCCTTGGGACAATCCCGCATACCGCCTGATCCGCGCCGCTGCTTCATTGAGAATCGTCTCTTGACGGCTCAAACGCGCCTGCGCTGTGCCGCGCCGGCCGAATCGTTACCACGACAGACGGTCCGGAACCGCGGATCTTGCGTGGGGTCGAACAAGAAAAGAATCGCCCGCGACCGCGCGAGGTGGCGTGTGACCGGGCTGCTCGCTGTGTCCTGGCCCGGCTGGAAGTGCTCGCCCGCGTTGTCGTAGAGGCAGAGCATTCGCGCCAGCCGCGCGGGGTCTTCGCCGGGGTGTCCGTCCTGGGGCTGGGTGGTGAACAGGAACGGGCGGGGATACGTCACCGTTTGCTGGCCGTATGCCACGGTGTCATAAAGCTCGCCCTGGAGCTCGGTCTTGCGAATCAGGCCGGCCAGGGGGACGACGTCCGACTCGTTCGGGTTCAGGAACAAGCCTTCCTCGCATTCGTTCAGAGTGCGGTTCGATTCGGGGTCGGCGTCGGTGAAGGCGATCTTGAAGTTGAGGGGCAGGACCTGGCGCAACTGCCAGGTCATCGCGGTGAGAAAGTAGGATTTGCCGCTGGCCGGGGCTCCCAGAATCGAGATGAAGAGTGACTCCATCTCGAGCATCGCGCGGGGAATGGGAAGATGACACCTGGGGCACGCCAGGCTGCGTGCGGTCATCCCTCTGGCGTCGATCGCGTCGCCTTGAATCGTGTACCGGCTGGGGAGAAACCGCTGATGGCGCTCGGGCCCCAGGAGCGGATCACCGAGCAAGTCGACGTGCTCGGCGATCCACAGGACATCCTCGGGTGCGAAGTACTCCCAGCAATGCGGGCAAGTCACCTGCGCGAGCAGCTTGGGCGTGGCGGTCGTGCCCGACGCGAGCTGGTCGTAATCTGCGAGTGTCATGGCCATCGCAAGTTCCGCGATATTGCGGGTACGTCTGGGACATCACCGGGATGGGATCGAGCAGCCTTTGTCGAGCCCATCAGTCACGCAGCCGTCTGCTTCAGTCCCCACGGCGCCGGTCGATCTGCCCCTTGATCCGAGCATAGCGACGAACACGGGGAGTTCACAAGCTTTTGCCCTGTTGCCCTTCTTGCCCGGAGCGTGCGCTCGTGACACGATCTCTCTGTGGGGTCGATTCGGGAGCGGCCTTCGGTCGAGAATCCGGCCAGGGTTGTCGCTCGTCGACTCGGGTCCATTGAGTACAGCCGATGATCTTTCTTCCAACGGGGCTCCCATGATCGACTCGTTGCTCAATTTGGGCCCGAGATGGAGGCCGCAAACGGGGTGGTACGTCGCTGATGCGGCAGAGCTGGCGAACAATCCCTTCGTGATGCACGGCGGTCGCCTGCTCCCCTGGGATCGCTTGCCGAAGGCGATCGACCCGAGCGCGGTCGAGACACTTCGCGTGTTCACCGCCGCTACCACCGCGCAAGGAGGGCTTCCGTCGTATCTGCCGCGACTCACCCGGCTTTCCGCACTCGTCATCCCGCCCCAGATCGTGCCGACGCTGCGGCCGAAGCTGCTGCCGGAGGGCCTCAAGAGCCTGGGGATTCTCGAGGACATCAACCCGAAGGTGAAGCCGCTTACCTTCGCGCAGGAGTATCATTTCCGACGATTGAGGCACTGAGCGGGTCATGGCCTTTGGTGTTTGATCCATCGACGTTCCCAACCCTGCGTTTCTTGCATCTCTATTTCGACCGTAAGAAGAAGATGCTGGCCAGGCTCCCCGCGCTGCGCACCGTCACGGCGCTCGGTCTGGTTGGGTTCAATGACACGGCGATTTTCGAATCGATCGCGGGCATGAGACTGACGTGGCTGGCTTTGTTCGGGACGTGGCGCGTCGAGACCCTGGACGGGATCGAGCGGCTCGCTAGCCTCGAGGCGCTGCGTGTGTCCGAATTCTCGCGGCTCACGAGCCTCGATCCGCTCGCGCGGCTGCCGCGCCTGGCTGCACTGGAGGTGTGCTCGTGCAACAGACTGTCGAAGTTGGACGCATTGCTACAGATCCCCAGCCTGCGGGCTGCCGAGTTCTACGCCTGCGACATGAAACGTGTCGCGGAAATTCGGCCCGCGACTCGAGGCCAACGGTGTGCGCGTCCATCCTCCGGGGGATGGAAGGTCATGAGACCCACGTGAGCGCCTTCGCGCGATCTTATCTTGGAACGTCGATCTCAGCCCTGCGGACCGAAAAACTGTCATCCCCAGAAAACACCAGGTAAATCGTCTTGCCGTCCGGGCTCATCCACTTCGTCGGAAACGAGCTGGTTTCACCGGGGCCGACATCCCACGTCTCCGTGAAGAACGCCGTCGTCCACGGCCCCCACGGCTCGGGGGCGTCGTAAATTCCAAAGCCGCCGCGGAACCGCGGGTCATCACCCGGCAGAACCTGGCACCAGAAGTAACGCTTCAGGCCCGCATTGTAGCTGATGCCCGATCGGTAGCACGCGCCGGCATGCCGGAAGACCATGCCGCGGCGGGTGATGTCGGGCGTCCAAATTGGCTCGTTCTTCGCGTCGCGGCCCACGAAGAATTCGTAGGCGCTGCGATCTTTGATTCGATCCGTGTTCACTCGCGCAAGTACCATCACGTCAGCAGGCACATAAGCATCGCCGCTGTCGTGCGAGTAGACGTACGCATATTCATCGCGGGCTCCGGCGTAGTTTTTGCCGAAGTTGAGAAAGGTCGGGCAGCCGAAGCTCGTCGTGAACGTCCAGCCGCTCCATTCCCATGTTCGGCCATGATCAGTTGACCATGCAAGCTGGGCATTGGCGGCGTTGCGCGCCCACATGTAAAGGACGCCGTCGACCATGAGCATTCCGCTCGCCTTCTTGCCGGCGTTGCCCGCCCCTCTTTGCTCGCCGCTCGCTGAGCGGATGTTGACCCCAGCGAATTTCTCAGGCCCACCTTCGACTCGCGCAAAACCCAGGCTCAGCTTCTCCGCAATGCCCGGCTCGAAACCGTTGCCGTCGCCGTAGGCCGTGTAAAGGTGGTCGTCGTCTCCCCACGTAATCGGCCAGTTGTCACCCCCTTTCGCTTTGCGGACGATGCTCGAGACCGGCGCCCACTTCATGCCCCTGATCACCGGGCTCGGCGGATACGGAGCGAGTCTCGTCTCCGTTGGCTGAGCCGCACCCGCTGCGCCGGCAACAAGTCGGAAAAACCCCTCCACTCGGTTTCCCCATTCGTCGGCTCTCTCGCCCCCGGGAAGCTGCGACTTCACCGATCCGACGCCCAGCCGCACCGCAACGAGATCCAGGCTCGGACAGACCACGACGAAGCTATCGCCAAGCCCGAGTGCCCAGTACGTGTCGCTTGGAATCGCGCGGAATGTGCCCCGGCCGTTGCTGCCCCAGAACAAGGCGTAATAGGGCACGAAGCTCGGCAAGTCGGTAGGGCGAGTCGCGGTGCGAATGAATTCCTGGGCAAGAATGCGCCGGCCGTTCCAGTCGCCTTCGTGTAAATAAAGGTAGCCGATGCGTGCGAGCGCCCGGTGCGTGATCGTGATGCCGGAAGCGAACTCGCGACTCCGCAGGCCGTTGATCGTTTTCTGCCGGTAGGCATTCTCGCGCCATTTCCAGTCCGAGGAGGGCACGCCGATCGGATCCATGACTTCGCGCTTGAGCACCGCGGCCAGGTCTTCGCCGAATCGTAACGTGAGCAACTCCGCGAGCATGTTCGCGCTGTCGTTCGAATAGGTGCTATCCTTGCCGGGCGGGTACACCAGCTTGGGCGGCCGCCCATCGTCGAAGCCCGCGGTCATCGTGGCGAGCTGGCGGATCGTGATCTCGCTGAGCCGGTCGTTCGAATTGCCGGCGCCTATGGCCTTGTAGTGCTGCACGGCGCGGTCGTCGAGCGTGACCAGGCCCGCTTTGATGGCCAGTCCGAGAATGGTCGTCCCCACGGCACCCTTGGTCGCGGATTTGATGTCGGCCAGCTTCTTCGGGTCGCCCCATTCCTTGACGAGATAGCCGTGCCGGATGATGCAGCCGCTGCCGCCGCCGTATCGCTCGGCATAGGCAGCCGCGTCGTCGAGCTGGAGCACGCTCAATCCCTGGCTCTCCGCCGTGGCGGTTTGCCACTCATGCCCCGGCCACATGACGCGGGATGCCGCTGGCGCAAGCCGGTCGGCTTGCTGGGCACGCGCCGGGCGGACTGAAATCAGGCACAACAGGGAAACGAGGATCACTAGCCAATTGTTGGAACGGATCATGCCAAACTTTCGGCATCTTCTTTCGCAGCTCGGTGTGAGAAAAACCAGCATGCAGGGCCCCACCCAATCTCCGTTCCAGCAACGCGCCCGTGTACTGCGACAAGCTTCGTTTGACGGGTTGACGATATGGCGACCTTCAGTCGGTTAGCGGGCGGGGTCACGAGACGCCGCCCAGCAAGGGTCAGTTGGCGCGGGGTCAGGAGACCCGCGCCGAACGAGTACGTCAAGTCGTCTTTGCTCGCTCGCTCTGCTCTCGCAATTCCACCAGGTGCTGCTGCAACATATCGAGGTGGGTGCGCAGGTGGTAGAACTCTTCCATGTAGGAAAGGGGTACGTCCACGTAGGCCACCTGGTGCTCGATCTCGTTCAACCGCGCGAACTCCTGGTCCAGCTCGGCGGGCGACAGGCCGCTGACCAATCGCTGGTCGATATCGCGCAGGTCGGAGTACCACAGGTAGATCTTGCGCCTGGTTCGCCAGCGCAAGAGCGGTGGAGCGGCCCGGACGAGCGGCATCATCAGCATGACGAGCGGGATCAGCATCACCTTGGCCCGATCGACCAGGGAGGCCAGCCAGAATGGGAGCAGCCGCTGCAGCACGGGTTGGCCCGAGGTGAAAAACCGCCTCGCGTCATCGCTGAGCGGGAAGTCGCAGTACCTTTGGGACGGGAACTCGCCTGGTGCGGAGAGCTCGTCCCCCTTGCCGTGGATGCGCGTCGCTGTCGCCAGCAAGAGCGGCACGAGCGCCGGGTGGAAATCTTTGCGCACCACCAGCATCGCCGTCGGCGCCAGAAAGCGCCACGTCATCGTCCGGAATGTTCTGGCCGAGGCTGGCCATGCCGGCGGGCACGGTGACCGGCGCCAGGAAACGGAACCGGCGATGATAGGCCTCGTGCTGGTCGAAGCTCAGCAGCTTCACCCCTTTGTCGGCGAGCAGGGCCTGGATGTAATCGGCGTCGAAGGCCGCAACGAAGAAAGCCGCGTCCAGCTCGCCTTTCTGCAAGGCCTGGGCGGCCGCGGCAACGCTCTCCTGCATCAGAACGGTCTTTGAAACACCCTGGGATCTGGCGGCCATGGCGACGCCATTCACCGCAAGCAGCCGCATCGCGATCGGGTAGGTTCCGCTGCCGGGCGGACCGACACCGATACGCTTGCCCGCGAGCTGGCTGAGGCGATCAAGCCGCTCCTGGCCCCGGTAGAAAACCCACAATGGCTCGTGGTACAAGCTGCCGAGGGCATAAAAGTGCTTCATGTCCTCGGGGGTGGCCACGCCGCTCTGGACGATGGCGGCCACCACGCCCGATCCGTCCTGCCCGAGCAGGCGGAGGTTTTCCACCGAGCCGGCCGTCTCGCGAACCTCAACCGAAATGCGATCCTTCGCTAGCTCCGCGGCATATTGCTGGGCATGGTGGAAGTACGCCCCGTTGCGGGCGCCGCTGGCGATGACAATTCGGTGCGGCGGCGGCGGCTCGACGAACATCACGTAGGTCGCGCCCAGCGCCGCCAGGCTGAATCCCAGGATCCACCCCCAGACCAGAAGCGCCCGCCTTCGCCGGCTGCGCGATACCGCTTTTGACCGGGATGAGGAGGGCACGAAAGGCTCACTTGGGTGTCTCAACGTTCACGGCCGGCCCGGTGGCCGCTCGCGCGGCGCAAAGCACTGCCGGGTTCCTGGAACGTGTGATCCGATGCCGGAGGCCCGGGTTTGTTCAACCAAGATAACACGCCGTCGCCTCGCACGCGATCATCTCGCGGACGTGTACACATCCACGTCCCAGATCCGAGTGCTCGTGCCCGGCGATGAACTGGACGGCGGCGACGTTTTGCCAGGCTTGCGCCTTCCCGTGCGGGACCTTTTCGAAAAGGCCGGCCAACCGGGCTAACGAGGCTAAATGTATCCGCGTGCATGCATGCAATTAGAGAGCAGTCGGGAATAACCTTCTCGAATTGTCGCAACTGGGTCCTCAAGGGGCTGGAGACCTCCGATCAGGCAGGCTGCGGCGACCTTTCGGGTGCCCGCAGACCCGCGCCGAACTGTCGGTTTATTCCCGGCGAGACGGCCTGGCGGGTTCCCGCGCTGATTTTCTCGCCAGCATGTTGGAGATTGTGCGCCGGCCGTCGTATGATTGCGTAACGATGCGGACGAGGGACGTGTCCGCTGTGCTCGACAACTGTGGATCTGGGCAGCCACTCCGCTCTTTTGCACCGGGATCGTGTGGTCTCGACGGCGGTTCGCCTTCAGGCAATCGGGTCAGGCTCCTCTGTCATGCAACGCTCGAGAAAACTGAAACCCGGAAGCGTGATCGAAAGTCCTGCCACGGGCCGGCGGTACCTGATAGGGAATCCGATCGGCCAGGGGGGATACGGTTTCGCCTATCGCGTGCAGCGAATCGACTCGCTGGACCGGCGAATCGGCGATTATTGCCTCAAAACGACCATCGACCCCGAAAGCTGGCACCGAGAAGCTTATTTTGGCGAACTGATGAATCGCTGCGAGCGTGCGATTCAGGTGTATGATTCGTTCCCGTTGTTTCCTCCCACGAGACGGTATGGAGTGCTTTACTGTCTGGTATCTGAGTATGCGGAGTACGGGACGATACGCGACCATCTTGCCCAAACGAAGAGAGGTTGGTCGCCGCTGCGCGCCAGGCGGGAGATCGTTGCGCTCTTGAAGCTACTCGACCAGTTGCATGGGACGGGGGCCTTGCATCGTGACATCACGCCGACGAACGTGTTTGTGTGCAAGAACGCGAAACTCAAGCTGGGCGACTTCGGGCTGGCCCGCCACGTGCTTGCGGGCAAGATGATGGCGGCCTCGGCATTCACCCCGTTCTTCGTATCGAAACGGATGGCGGAGGGCGAGCGGCGGTACTGGCTACCGTCTGATGATGTCTTTCAAATGGGGCAGTTGCTCGCCATGCTGCTGCGCGGCAACGCCGAAAGTCTGATTGCTGCGAAAGATGCCAGTGAGCTTCCCGGCGACGGTGATCTGCACGCGATCGTGGCCAAGGCGGTCGGCACCCGACGGCACCGCTTCGCCACGGCGCTCGAGATGATTCGAGCGCTGCAAGGGCACGAGTATCCCGAGGCAGTGCCGCTGGAGAGCCTCGAAGGCAAGACCGTCGTCTTCAACGGACCGCTGTCGATCCGGCGATTTGACGCCGAGGTCCTGGTGCGGCAGGCGGGAGCGTCCATTTCCGATCAGGTGACGAGCCGTGTGAGCGTCATCGTGCAGGGAAGGCGGTCTCACGACTTCGTGATGCGGCACAAGAGCTCGAAGCTGCTCGCCGCGGAGAAGCTGATCCGAAGGGGCATTCCGATCTCGATCATCAGCGAGCCCGAGTTCTTCAATCTGGTGTGGCAGGAACGGCCGCGCACGCGACCTGAACGGCGGCTGGCACTGCCGGCGGCGCACCGCAAGTGGACAGCCAGTCGACCTCTCGCCAAGGTGAGTCGCTGAGAATCGATGTGGTTGTTGAATTCACGCCACACATGCTCGACGTGCGAGCATTGTTCGTTTACGATCGTTTGCTTCGCGTTCTGATCGCATTACATCCCAAAGGTAAGACTTAATATGAGAACAATCTCGATGACCAGCCTGTTGCGGCTGGGTCTGGCCATGGCGGCCATCTCTCTCTGGGCGAGCGCTGGTGGGGCGATGGCGGGTCCGACGACGCTGTGGTACAACGGCGACTTCGACGGTAACAGTGGGCTTTACAACGAGGTCAATCTTTCCGGCCGGAACTCAACCGGAGTCGTATTTGACGATTTCATCGTTCCCGGGGGCCAGAGTTGGACCATCAGTACCGTGTTCTCGAACGATCAGATGAACTTCGATCCAAGGCTGTTGCTGGCGCAGTGGCAGATCCGGTCGGGTGTGTCGGACGGAGTCGGCGGCACGCTCGTGGCCGGCGGGATCGGTTTCGCCAGCCAGACGGCCACCGGGAATGTCGGTCCGACCGGTCTTCTCGAGTACACGGTCGCCGTCTCGGGTCTGAGCGTGACGCTGGGCCCGGGTACGTATTACCTCGAGGTCGCCCCGATCAGCATTAATCGTAGGCAGACCTCCTACATATCGACGACCAGCGGAGCGAATGCGATCGGTATGCCGCCGGGAAATGACGGAAATTCGTACGTTGCCGGCTCGTTTTATGTTTCGGGAGGCGGCTACAACTATGAGCCCGCCAGCAATTTTGTCACTAGCCCGACGACCGGCGAGGCCGACTTCTCGATGGGCGTGATCGGCACAGCGGTTCCTGAGCCATCGACGCTGGTGCTGGGATTGATCGCGACGTTCACCGGTATCGGCGGAGCGTGGCTCCGCCGCCGCCGGCGCCGGGCGGGTTGAGAACCGGGCTGAACGTCGCCGACATCTGCTGCAGAAGCTTGTAGCGAACCCCTACGGTCGTTAGAGTCTGTTTTGTTCAACAATGATTTTGCATTCCTCGGACCCTTCTCTTACTGGGGCTCCGATGCTCAGTCTGTTCGGCCCCGGCGTGCGTCTGTGCGATGGATGGAACCGACGTGAGGTGATACGCATCGGCGGCCTGGGGTTCCTCGGTGCCGGGTTGAGCCTTTGCGACCTGCTCCGGACGGCAGCCACGGCAGACGGACCAATCACAAACATCTCCTCATTCGGCCGGGCAAAGTCGTGCATCGTCTTGTTCTTGCTGGGCGGTCCGAGCCAGCACTCGACCTGGGACCCCAAGCCGGACGCTCCCGCCGAAGTCCGGGGTGATTTCGGCCCCATCGCCACGACGGCTGCGGGCTTGTCGATCTCCGAGTTGTTGCCTCGCACCGCCCTGGTTGCCGACAAGCTCTGCATCCTTCGGGCTGTCTCCACTGGTGACAACGCTCACAGTTCCAGCGGTTACTATATGCTCACGGGGCGGCCCCACCAGCCGATGAATTTCGAGAACGTGAATCCGGGGGCACCGAATGACGCTCCCAGCATGGGCGCAGTGCTCCGCCGGATTTGCAAGGCCCATGGTGGGTTGCCATCTTCTGTCACACTCCCACATCGAATCTTCAACACTGGTGGAGGCGTTTGGCCGGGCCAGGATGCGGGGTTCCTGGGGCGACATGCGACCCCTGGCTCCTGAACGCCCAACTGAACGCTGGGGGGTACGCGATCCCGGAGATCGAGCTACCCGACAACATCGACCAGAGTCGCTTGGGGCAACGGAAATGCCTTCTCAGCGGAATCCAGCCGGGACTCGACAGCCTCGATCACAACCCGTCGACCGGGACGTTTGACGAGCAGGCACGCCAGGCGTTCGATCTGCTGGGTTCCTCTGGAGCCCGCCGGGCATTCCGCCTGGCGGAAGAGCCCGAGGCGAGCCGGGATCGCTATGGAGCAACACCGTTCGGCCAAGGTGTGCTCCTGGCCCGCCGTTTGGTGGAGGCAGGGGTCCGGCTGGTGCAGGTCAACTGGTATCGAGGCCCCGACGAGCCCCCGAACAACCCGTGCTGGGACACGCATTTCTCAGAATCATCCCGGCTGAAGGATGTACTCGTACCGCCGATGGATCGGGCCTACTCGGCATTGCTCGAGGATCTGGATCGCCGTGGGCTGCTGGACGAGACGCTCGTCGTGTGCACGGCCGAGTTCGGTCGCGCGCCTCGTCTGGACGGCAACGGCGGTCGTGGCCACTGGGGCTCGGTGTTCTCGGTCACGCTGGCGGGAGGAGGTGTCAGCGGCGGCCAGGTCTACGGCTCGTCAGACCGGATCGGGGCATACCCTGCCGCGGGACTTGTGCGCCCCGAGGACTTGTCGGCGACCATCTTTCACTGTCTTGGCTACGCCCCGCAGACTGAGTACCAAGACCCACTCGGACGCCCCCACCCGATTAGTCGCGGCGAAGTCCTCCACCCCATCTTCTGAGAACATCGGGCTTCAAGAGGTCACTCTGCATCCGGCTTCCTGGGTTTGTCCTGGCCCTGCGGTGCGACCTTGCGGGCGTCGGGCGGATTGGTGCTCTGCTCGAGGGTGATCAGTGGCAAGTCGTCTGGCAGCGCCTTCAGAAGAAAGTCCTTGTACTGGATCGTCATTGGCGGTCCGACGTGGACCTGAACCGCCAAAACACCGTCGAGCTTCCGCCCCTTTTCGTCGAGATCAATGACGTCCACCGTCATGTGGCCATCGATCCAGTGCCGGTAATGGTTCCCCTCGGCCAGGACCCGGTAGTCATGCCACTCGTTGGGCTTGAACGCCTTGAGCGGGAATTGTCCGACCACCCAGGGCTGGCCTTTCGGGTCGATCACGACCTTCTCGCCCGTGTGGGCCAGGATGCGGCGGCCCCGTTCTTCGTACAGCATGCCGTTGTAGTCGGGCCGGTTGGGCACCACGTCGCACTGGTAGCCGGTGACGACCGATTCGCCCAGGTCGGGCCGCTCGGTCCCTCGATATTGCAAGCCGCTGTTGCCGGTGGGCGAGACCTTGACCTTGACCCGCAACTCGAAGTTCCTGACCGTGCCGCCCCGCCAGGTGAGGAAGCGGTTGAACCTGAGCGTGCCGTCGGCCTTGCCGGTGAGGCAGCCATCCTGGACCGACCAGTATTTCGGGCTGCCCTCCCAGCCGGTGAGGTCACGCCCGTTGAAGACCGCCTTGAAGCCATCGGGCGGTTCGAGCGACGAAACCTCCTCCCCGGGCTTCAATTCCTTGATTCGCACGTCCCGCCAGCGGACCTGATACGGCCCTTGATCCTTGGGGATGCCGTGGACCTGAAGGCCAATCAAACCTCCCGTGTCCATATCATCGGTGAAGTCGGAGGCAGCGATCCCGTTGATCCACGACCGATAGCGATTTCCCTGAACGACGATCTTGTAGTGGTTCCAGTCATCGTCCCGGAAAGCATCTTTGGCCGCTGGCTTGATTTCGGCGAGCCACTTGCCCCGCCGTCCTTCATCGTAGAACCGCCCCGCCGTCCCGACCTCTTTGCGGGCGATCTCGCACTGCGGGCCATAGACGACCCCAGCTCTCCTGCGGTTCACTTCGTTGGCGTCGTCCTTGTCATAGATATGGCTGCGGACCTGAACACCCGAGTTGAGGCGAGGGTCGCACTTGACGTCGAGCTCGAGCACAAAGTCCTTGTAGTCACCCTTGCACAAGAACGTATTGGGGCTGCCCTCCACGGTTGTGCCGACGATCACCCCGTCTTCGACCTTGTAAGAGGCGGTCCCGCCGTTCACTTTCCATCCGTCAATGGTTTTGCCGTCGAACAGCGGCACCCAGCCGTCGTCAGCACAAGCGCTTGATTTATCCAGGCAGACAACGAGGGCGAGTGTCAGCACCATGATCGTGAGGGCATTCTTCTTCATCGGCGGGTCCTCCAGTCTCGTTGCAGGTCTCGGATCGGCTGTCGCCCCAATTCTGCCGACGCCGGCGCCCGACGTCAAACCTGTGACGAACTGCGCTTGCTCTTGGCGATAGAGACGACATTGGCACCTACGGCACGGATATAGTCGTCGGGGGCCAAGAGGATCTGAAGTCCTCGCATCCCCGCCGAGATCGAGATCACGTCGAACAACTGGGCTGTCTCATCGAGATACACCGGGTATGGCTTCTTGCAAGCCAGGGCTGTTACGCCACCCCGGATGTAGCCCGTCAGCGGTTCAACCTCTTTCAGAAGCACCGTTTCAATCTTCTTATCCCCGGTCGTTCTTGCCAGAGCCTTGAGGTCAAGCTCGCAGTCGCCTGGCACCACCGCCAGGCAGACGCCGTGTTTATCACCCCTGGCCACGAGCGTCTTGAAGACCTGCTCGGGAGACATCCCGATCTTCTGGGCGACGGTCTCAGCGGCGAGGTCATCGGGATTGACATCATAGGACCGCAACTCATAGCGGATGCCCAGGCTATCGAGCAGTCTCACGGCGTTGGTCTTTGCGGTCGCCATGAGAAACCCCCTATCGTTCGTCGAAATCGATCATAGGCATCGACGAGGCGAGATAGCATTGTTCGATCTGGCGTCTTTGACATGATTCAGTTCCTGTCGCACTCACCGAAAGTTTTCTGACCAGTAGGTGTAGTCAGAGATCAGCCGGTAGTTGGGGTCTTTCTTGCCGAGCTCGATTGTTTCGAGCGGGAACTCGATCTCTTCGTCCTTATCAATCGCAATGCCGTAGAGCGGGCAATCCTCATCGAACTCCTCGGCTACCGGAGCGTCCAAGCTGGTGATCGGGATTATCACTTTCTTGCTGGAGAACGGTCCAGACTTCGCCCAGTAGAACGTGTAAAACGGGAATTTCAGATTCGCCGCCAAGTATCGGTAGTAGGTCATCAGAGTCTCGAAGCAGACATTGGGGAGCGGGTCATCGTGGGTCAAGCCAAAAACGAGGCGGACCCGATCGTCTTGGTCCTTCTCTGACAACGGCGGGGTCTTGATCTCTGTCGGTTGTTCGATGCGGACAAGTGTTCCGTCGTCGGGCTCGACATCTTCCTCACCCAGCCACATCGTTTCCAGGTCCAATCCGTCCCGCTCGCAACGCTTGCGGTAGATTGGGTGCATGTCGCCCAGGGTTCTCTTGTCCCAGTTGATCTCATAAGTGATTCGGTCGTCCGTCTGTTCGACATCGGTGACGGTTCCGCTCCAGCCACCCAAAGGGATGTCGGGAAAGTCGGGGTCGATCACGCCCGGCGTGACTCGAACCTCGTCCCCGACTTTGAAGCGAGGGGACCCTGACTTGTTCTTGGTGCGGCTCATGCGTCACTCCACGTCTGTAGGTCGTGGTCCGGTGTCGTAATTCATGTTGGAGCGCGGGAACGGCGGGTCCACAACCTTGCTCTTCAAGGGCAGGATTACGCCGTGATCGGTGACGGCTTCTGCCTTGTCGATCACGAATTGTGGATGGGCGTTAAACCATTGCTCGATGGTCAGACGTCGAGAGGGCTGACTCCACCTTTCAACCGACGCCGTGCGAGATCTTCCGAATTCTTGCTCAAGAGCACGATGACCGTGACGACGCTGAAACACAGTCCTAGAAAAAACCACAACCACGCATTCCTGCCGGTGTTTTGTGCCCAAAGAGCGCAAAATACCCCGAACAAGAAAACGAGAGCGCCATTATCCCCGTGCGATTGAATCGGGGTTGGTAAGCGATTGATGCGCCTTTCCAGCTCCGCAATGCGCCGGTCCGTCTGCTCGTCCGCCTGCACGGCGTTGGGGACGAAGATCGGCAGCAAGAACAACAACAAAACATTCGCAAGGGATTTTGTCACGGTAGGTTCCTTTCGCACAAACTCGATCGTTGATCATTGACCTGGCAGCGATTGCATCAGCGGGCGGATCGCTGACCACAACTGTTCTTTGATCTGGACGGGGACGGGGTTTTCCAGCCGATCCGGAGAAGCGTTTCGAGACTGATCCTTGGCGAGGACGCCAATCGTCAGTTCCCCGTCCGTGTAGTATCGATCGCCGCCCCCGTTTCGACCCAGAAATGTTGACCCGATGCCCGTGACCTGAAACTCCTCTGTGAGCCAGCCCTTCTTGCCGAGATCGGCGAACATGCCGTTCCGCTCGGCGTCGATGTCAGCCCCGATGTGATGAGTGATCTGGCCGGTGCGGTGGCTCACGCCAACGCTCCGGTCAAACGTGACCGCACCGATCCACAGGGGCAAGCCGCCTCGTCCGAACTCTGTCGACTTCCAGAACCGGACGTGGTGGCGATGGCTGGCGCTCGAGCCGACCGGCTTCTCGAAGGCGAGGTCTTGCTTGCGTCCGAACAGCAACAGGCTGCTGACAGGCGCATCGACATAGGGTCGGTCTCGAAGGACGCTGCCGGCGATGCGAATGCTGGTCTTCAGCGTCACCGGATCAGCGCCGTGCCAGCCGCAGCCGAGCATCGCCTGGATCAACTGCTCTTCCGTCCCGATCAGACCGACGTTGAGCGGGTCGCCGGGGATACCCTGAGGCGTCCAGGTCGTCTTCGGGGCGAGTGCAAGGGCGGGATGGTGCTCAAAGTGCCGCCAGAGCGCCGGGAGAATCAGATACGCAAGGAGAAGCCAGGCGACGATCAGGGTGAACACGACCTTCAGGACTCGGACGAGGAGTCGCCGTCGCCTCGAAATTGGTTTGGTGGAGTCAAGTCCTGCCGCGGTTTCGGTCAATGGGTGACTCGTTAAATCTTGATCACCTAAGTTGCCTGGCATGCTGCCCTCGTTCCTCGCCACGTGTCGGCTTCACTACCATCATCCTGATTCTGACCGAACATGCCATCGCTTCTTCGCATGCCGAGGTGAGCCCGGCGAGATCAGCATCTGGCGCAACCGTCGCAAGCGAAGATGGCCGGCGGCCCTTCAAGTGAGGACAAACAGACCGAACCGGGGAAATAAAGGCGCTAACTCCGCGTCCCCTCACGGCCTGGGCTTGCTATGCTAGTAATGGAGGATCTGTCCAAAAGGGGGCAAGAATGATTGAGCTGAGTTCCAAGATCGTGATTGAACAGGAACAAGATCCGGCAGCAGTTCGCGCAGCGCAAGCCCAGCGCGAGCGCTTTGAGCGGAACTGGGCCTGGCTAGAGGCCCATGCCGAGGAGGTGTATCGCCACCGTGACAAAGTGATTTGCGTTGCCGGTCAGGAACTCTTTGTGGGCAACACCACCGAGGAGGTGCTGGCCGAGGCGCGGGCGGCTTATCCCGAGGACGATGGGCGCGTCACGCGCATCATACCCAAGGAGCGAGGGGCTCGAATTTATGCGTTTTGATGGCTCGTGGCGCCTCTGCGACGATGGCGTCGTTCGACCGGTTTTCAGTGCAGCGGTCCGAGCCGAGAACGGCGCCTGGGTTCCGGCGGTCTTCCTGGCCGACGTGGCCGCCGATCGCACCGTACTGAGTGAGGATCTTTGGCGAGCGCTCGGCCTGCCTGGCCACCCTTCGGGCCAGCATCTCGAGGGAGTAGGTGGGCGGGCGTCCTCGGTAAGTGTGACAACCGCGATTCGTTTGCAGCGTGAAACGGGAGCCACGGTTCTGTTCAACGGGCAATTCGCGGCCGTTACGGATCCTGCAGCGCTTGATATGAGCGTACTTGGTCGCGACATTACGAACCTATTTGCCGTGATTGTCGACCGGATGCAAGACTTGGTCTGCATGCTCGGCCAAGGCCATCGTTACACGATTTTCGGCGCATAGCTCCGGTTGGCATCGAGGGCAGACCGGGAACGGGAATGCCATCGCTGAAGACCTGACACCGACTGCCGGAACTGGCCGGGTCGCTGTCAGCGAGACGAGCGCTCCAGGTGCCAGCCCGCCCGGCTAGGAACTGGTGGAGGAGGCCAAGTCCGGGTCGAAAGCCAAGGAAGGAGACTGATCACTGGATCGACGTTTACTACTGTTAAGTTGAGCCGGGGACATTGTTCTCAGTGGTGTTCTAATGAATCTCGCCGTTGACGTGATCTCCGACGTGATCTGCCCTTGGTGCTACATCGGCAAGAAACGGCTCGAAAGGGCCATCGCTGCCTTCAAAGGGCAGGAGATTCGAGTGCATTGGCTCCCATATCAACTCAATCCGACCATGCCGCAACACGGCATCAGCCGCAGGGAATATCGGATCAGAAAGTTCGGCAGTTGGGAGCGGTCGCTGGAGCTTGACGCCAGGGTGGTTGCAGTCGGCGAAACCGAATGCGTCCATTTCGCCTTCGACCGGATTGAACGGACGCCGAACACGGTGGATGCCCACCGGCTCATCTGGCTTGCCGGCCAACACGGTTGTCAGGATGGCGTCGTGGAGGCGCTGTTTCGAGCGTATTTCACCGAGGGTCGGGACATCGGTAGTCGGCAAACGCTCATCGACGTTGTTGCGGAAGCTAGTCTGGAACGGGAACTTGCCGAGGGTGTGCTGAACGGTGATGAAGGAACGGATGCGATCAGGGAAGGCGAGGAACTGTCTCGGCGTTTTCGGGTTGGCGGAGTGCCGTGTTTCAATATCAACAATCAGATCACGGTGTCTGGCGCACAGGAGCCGGGTGTCTTTCTTGATGCGTTCAGGGAGGCGATTGGATCAGGGCACGGGTGATCGCCACGGTGGCGGGAAAATGAATTTAGCCACGGATCAAACACGGATCAATCGAAGCGTGGCCTTTGGCCGCAACCAAGTTTGAAATCTCAAATCTCAATCGAGCCAGGAATCTCGGCGAGAGCGACAAATTCGAACATCGTTAAAAGCGATCGGAACAAAGAATATTTAGCCGCGGATGAAACACGGATCAAGAAGGAAGGCCGGGGGGAAGAGGAACCACGAATCTGACGAATCTCACGAATGAGGGAAGGGAGAAGAGCGCGACGGTGAAGATCGTGCTCAAGGGCGAGGCATAAGGGAACATCGGCGCGTGGAAGGCGATATCCGCTGATCGTTCCAGTAATCTCTGATTCGTGAGATTCGTGGTCGAGCCTGTTGTGCGAAAGGCCGGGGGGAAGAGGAACCACGAATCTGACGAATCTCACGAATGAGGGAAGGGAGAAGAGCGCGACGGTGAAGATCGTGCTCAAGGGCGAGGCGTAAGTGATCGTCGGCGCGTGGGAGGCGATATCCGATCATCGTTCCGCTAATCTCTGATTCGTGTAATTCGTGTGATTCGTGGTCGAGTCTCCCTTATACTTTCACGAGCGAGCTTGCGATCGCGGCGATGCCGCTCGTGTAGCACGGCGCGGGGAATCGGAACCACACATACCACGAGTGAGCGAAGAGAAAGGGCTGCAACGATGGAGATCCTGCTCAAAGAAGAGGCGTACGCGATCGTCGGCGCGTGCTTTGAGGTATACAACAACATGGGATGTGGATTTCTCGAGCCCGTCTATCAAGAATGTCTCGAGATCGAGCTTGAATTACGGGGTATACCGTTCGTCTCCAACGCGGAGCTCAAGCTAAGGTACAAGGACCGCACGCTCAAGAAGAAATACGAACCAGACTGCATGTGTTTCGATAAGGTCATCGTGGAGATCAAGGCCGTCTCCGAGTTGACCGATGACCACCGGTCGCAGGTTCATAACTACCTGAAAGCAACCGGATATCGTCTCGGTCTGCTGGTGAACTTCGGCGCACATGGTGAACTTAAATACGATCGCATCGTACGATGATCATTCCGGTGACGTCTGATTCGTAAAGATTCGTGAGATTCGTGGTCGAATCTGCTTGTGTGGCACGGCGCAAGGAAGAGGAACCACGAATCTTACGAATCTCACGAATGAGGGAAGGGAGAAGAGAGCCGCGGTGAAGATCCTGCTCAAGGGCGAGGCGTGATCAAACGTCGGCGCGTGGAACGCGATATCCGATGACCCGGCTTGGTGGTCTGAGATCATGTCTGGTCCCTGGCCCAAGCTCAGTTTATCATGCATTTCTTGGGTAAGAGGCCGTTGTGGCACTGAGTGCTGTCCTTGGCTTCGTTCGAGGGTATCGGCTTTTTTCCTGAAACGAGAGGCTCAGCTTCTCGCTTGTTGTCAGGTATACAGTCATGAAACACTCGCAAGCTCCCATCCGGATCAGAAACGACGAACGTCCTCTCCGCTTTTCGGACTTCGTCCGATGGGCGGCGATACTGACTCTGGGTGTGACGGCTGTCACAGTCGTGATCGTCGTCGTCCAGTCCAATGTCGAGGTCTGGGCTCTCTCCGTAGCTCTGTGGTTTCTGAGCGTGGTCGCCATCTGGATTGGCACTCTTAGCGTCGGCTTCCTGGTGATGATCCCAGTGGAGATCTCGAGGCTCGGCAAGCAGCGCTCTGGAAAATCCCAGGCGAACACCAGTCCTCAGAAACTGCTCTGGGATAAGTGGATGGACGGTCCTGAGCCCTGACTCGGTTACAGAGTGAGCTCTCCATGTGCCGACCTTCGAGGTGATGATCATCCTCGACTTCTCAGTGACTTCCGTCGCCTTGATCCTCGGTTTGAGGCGGTTCTGGACGATAGCCGGGCGCCGTGTGTTCTTCGTCACGGAACCGGTTCCAGGCTTTGAGCACGGCCGGCTCATCAGCCAGTTCGAGCAGGGACCGGCAAAACTCCTTAAATGATTCTCCCGTGGCTGAACCCGCTCGATTGATGACGTGATACTTGCCGTCCTTCACCGCCTCGATCACAATCCTGTCGCCGTCCGCGATGCCTCGGCTCTCTTTCACCTCGACAGGGGATGTCCAGAACTTCGTCTTTTCGAATCGAGCGACGAGCTTTTCCCCTTGTTGAACGCTCAACTTCACGTCCTTGTTGACGGTCAACCGCCCCGCTGTGAGCCCTGGGGGTCCATCATGCCGGGCGACATGGAGAGCAATCTTACTGCCAGTCCTGGTGAGCCGAATACAGATCGGGTGCTCGCCCGTGGCTAACCATAAGAATCTGTAAACGTTTGCGGTGCGATCCTTCTGGAACAGTTTCCACAGGGACGGTTCCTTCATCGCCTTCAGATGCACTGATGTCACGTCGTCGATAATGGAATTGCCTTCCTTGTCCTTGGGGAGGAAGACCAACTCGGGAAAATACGGCTCCTGTGCTTTGAGCGGGTGTGCATCCGCCAGAAACAGGACGATCACAACCATCGGCAGCCACACAGTGAACTTTAGTCCGGCTATTCGCATTGATGTCACTCCGGTGGGATTGAGCCGGTAGCCCATGATTACCCGTGGCATTTATCCGAGCCCGGCATTATTTCGATCATACCGCGTTCCGGAGTATGCCGACTGGGGTTTGCAGCGTGATGCGGCATCCGGCGAATTGCGCGGATCCTTCCCTGCCCGCAGATACGGTACCATCCACGGGATTGTGAGGGCTGCAAAGAGCGTCGCGGAACGCTAACATTGGGAAGGTGGACCGTTCATTGTCCGCACAGCGAGGTCGATCAGGAACCGGCTCATGCGTAAAGCTTGATTTGTCAACCAAATGATACGAAAGTCCCTCGGGGCTGCCTCAGATGACAATCAAACGATGGCTCGGCGTTGTGGCAGCCATGGCATTATTCCTCTGGCTGATAATCATGCCCGCGATGCGGGATGGACGGTCCTGAGCCCCTGTGAGCGTGATCGGACATCCGCTCGAGCGAAGTATGCCATGACTACCGCCGACAACCCGGATCGACAACCAGCGGAGCTTGACCGACGCCGTTTGGCTCTGACTCTGGCAGCCATGCCATTGTTCTTTGCCCTGTTCATGTTCCTGCCCGCCGGAGATTGGTCTTGCGTGAGGGGCTGGTTATTCGGCTGATACGTCGATGAAGAGAAATCTTGCGAGCATCGGCTGTTATGGCGTCATCGTCTTGATCCTCCTGGGGACCACTGCATGGCTCGCCACCACATTCAGGGGCAGAATCATTCTGGGAATCGTTCTCGGGATCATCGGGTTGCTCGCCATTGTCTGCATCCCGCATAACCTGCGAATCCGGCGGGTCAGAAAGGCATTCAGGAACCTGCCGAAGGAGGTGAAGGAACAGGTGCTCGACTTGATCGAGGAGGCAGCAACCAAGCATCCGTCAATGACCTACCTGCTCCTGGATCATGAGGTTCCATTCTCGCAGCCAGAGACTTCAGTTGTGTCCGAAGCGGCAGCGACCAAGAATCCGTCTATAAGCTACCTACTCCTGGATCACGAGAGTCCATGCTCGCAGCACGAGACGGTGGTTTTGTCCCATGTCGGCGGGGTTCCTTACGCCGAGCGAGGCGAAACCTGGCCAGTTCACGCTGACTCACGTCCACCTCGTTTCCTCCTGCAAGTTCGGCTCGATGAGCCCAGCCTTGGTGAGCAGTGGCAGGACAGACTGATCGCCGTCTTTCTGGATTTCGATGCTGAGCAAATCGTGAGGAGCTACGCCGCTCCTTCGCTCGAAAAGTATGAGCCAATCTCGTCGCCGGTCCCTCCGTTCGGTTGCATTCGCCTTAGATCCCTTCGATTTCCCGTTGCCAGCAAGGACGAGCCGATCCCGATGTCGCCAGCCGAACTCTGTGATAGCATTCCCGAGATCACGAACCTTCTAAGCCGGTTCACCGGAGATTGTTCAGCTCTTCTTTCGCAGATTATTCGTCCCAATCTTTATGGATACGATCTGGAGGCACCGGAAATCGCCTATCAAGGTGGTTCCCCGATGCTCATTCAGAATCCACACGATCCCCAATGCGATCATTGCAACCGGCGAATGCGTTTCTTGTTCCAGTTCGGCGAGGTCATCCCTGGGCTCACACTTGCGGATGCTGGGGTCGGTTACGTTTATGGATGCGATGATCATCCCGACCACTGCAAGGCGTTCATCGATAGTCACTGATATATACATGCCACCTGATCCCGGCGAGCGGCGGTCTGGAACGATCGTCGGACCGGAGTCCAGGAGCGATCCGACATGCCTCAGTCCCGAAATCCTCAAGTCATCAAGAAGGTCAAGAGCCTGTCGGAAATTGCCGAGGCGCTCCGCAGGGGAAAGCGCTTCCCTATGATCCGCTTGACGACCATCAAGAGCCTCTGTGCAGAGCCAGAAGCCGGACCAGCCTTTGCGTTGTTCCTGGCGCAGAGAATTCAGAAGAAGATGCGACGCGGCAAACACCCTAAAAAGTTTCGTGAACTCGTAGATCGGGCCGTCAAGGAGTTGAAGCCCTATTTGGCTGAACCCACTGAAGAACGACAAGCACCGCTGTCTTCGCTGTGCCGGGAGATGGAAGCGGAGCAGAATGAGTACAAGAAGGTCGGCTGGAACATGGTTCGGATGCTCAAGAACACCGATCTGTTCGTGGTTGAGACATGCCTGAGATTAGTGGTCAGGAGTCACGAGGCACCGTATTGGGCTTATCACGCTGCCAGAGACTATGCAGTGCGCCACGATGCTCGATATTGGTGCGGATTGATCCCAAGCTCCGCACCGATGGTTGAAGAGATTGCCGAATTCTGGCGGAAATATTACGGGATCGAGGAATGAGTGCCGTCCAATGACTGACGATGGATTTGCGCCGGTCGAATTGACGGGGCGGTGGGTCGGGTTCTACCGGCACCGCTGCGAAGAGTTGGGGACCTTCCCGATCGCCGCCGACCTCTGCCAGACCGGCAGCAAGATCACGGGGGAGATGTATGATCAGATCACGGAGCGTTCGAATTATCTCGACAGCCTCGTTGAGTTGTTTACGGAGGACATCCCTCACCGGAACCGCCGCAAATGCGAGCAGGTGATCAGCCATTTCGGTACGGAAACCGTTCAACACTCTCGTCTGCCAGACACGTCCGACATCCAGGGAAGAATCACCGGGAGGCAGGTCCAGTTCACCAAGACCTACCGGGGAGCGTATGAGGTCAAGTTGACTGTCGGGAAGGATCAAATCGGCTCATTCCGGCGAGACTGGCATCAGGTTCAATACTCCGGTGCCTTCGATCGGGATCGAATGTGCATCACAGGCACTTGGACCATCAGGCAGTGGGGGCTGCTCCGTTGGCTTCTGCCGCCACAAGCTCGGGGCAGCTTTGAGCTCTACCGGAAGTCTTGAACTTACGGGACGGCTGGGGTCGCTGAATGGTCGAAGCCGGAGCTACCCCGGTCGTCTGGTGGACCCGTGGTGGCCATCATCCTGCGGATGAGGCGGTAGCCGCACGACCGAACGACAAGCAGAGACGCCAGTAAGGCCAGTGGATACAGCAACATGGTCAGGAGGATGTAGGTCCACCCAGCCTTATGGGCATTTGCGGCGAAGGCGAAGAAGACCCCGAGCGCCGGCGCGAGGACGAACACCACCGGAGCTCGCCGCAGGGGCTGAGAGTCTCCGAGCACCGCCCATAGGCAGACCAGCCCCGCGGCCACGAAACACAGCGCCCAGACGAGCATGAGCAGGATAAGATTACGGGACCCTTCCAAGGCCCTCGCCCCGGCGCAGAGCACGGCGACAGCGGCGGTGAACATCATCATTCCCCGAATGGAAAACCGCAGCCCCTCGGGCTCTTGTCTTGCGGACTGATCGGAGTCGTCCTGGCGTGTGAGTCTGACCCCCAGCCACTGGATCACGAGCAAGGTCGCCGTGGTCACGACGATCGTGACGGTGCTGGTGCCGAGGAACTCTCTTCTCAAGCCGAAGGGGAACAGTGCTTCCAGATACACCGCCCCAGCGACTAGCCCGGCCAGCCGAAGCCACGGTTTCGCCTGGGAAGCAGCCCCCCACAGGGAAAGCAGGAGCGCCTGGCAAAGGGCCAACGCGAAGAAAGGAACCATGAGGATGTGTTCCAGCCCGAACGGGGTGTGGACTTCGACGCGTGACAGGACGCTGAAAACCACGCCGAGACCGAGATGGGCCCCCGCCAGGATCTGAAGCCTTCTGTCACCCAGCATAAGCAAAATCCCGTCGTGCGGTATTGCCGACCGTCGCTTGACAATGTAGTCCCGCCCGACCCATCGTAACCGGCACGGTCTCCAGGTCACGAGGTTCTGCCCCCACATCGCGCGGGACTGGCTCAAAGAGTTGATGTAGGATGAGATCATCTCGAACCGATTCACCCCTCCATGACCGCACGCAGAATCCCGCCACCGATGAACCCGGTCACTTCCGTCGCCGGCACCCGTAGTTCCAGTTGCCGGTAGTTCTCGACGTTACATTGGAGCAAAAAGTCGAGTCGCGACCGCCAAGGCTCGGAATTCGCTCCGACTGAGTGCGGACCGTCATCCTCGCCCGTCTGCACATTCACATGGTGGCGGCCTGCTGCACCTCGCCAAGAGCAAGATCCTCGTGGTTGACGAGGAATTAACGCCTCCGAAAGGGTTCGTTGGGCGACTTGCCGAACCCATCACCGAACTGGTGTGCGCCCAGTTCGATCGTCTTCGCGATCATCGGGCGAAGGCATGGTTCGGGTTAATAGGGATGTGGCATGAAAGAGATTCACACGGAAACCGAGATTAATGCCTCCGCCGAGAGGGTCTGGGCAGTGCTGACGAATTTCGCTGCTTACCCCGCATGGAATCCGTTCGTACGCATTGTGGAAGGCGAGGTCAGTGTCGGTGCCCGCCTTCAAGTTTACATCCAGCCTTCCGGTGGCAGCGGAATGCTATTCCGCCCTACCGTCCTGGTGGCCGAGCCAAGGCAGGAGCTGCGATGGCTCGGTCGACTCTGGTTGCCTGGACTGTTCGACGGCGAGCATTCGTTCTCGATCGAACCGCTCGGTGAAGGGCGTGTGCGGTTCATCCAGCGGGAGCAATTCACAGGATTGCTCCTGCCGCTTCTCTCGAAGATGCTGGATGGTGACACTCGACGTGGCTTCGAGGAGATGAACCAGGCGCTCAAGGTGCGAGCGGAAGCGGTGTCCTGAATCATGCGCACCACTGCCAGTCATATGAGACTCTGGCTCCAGCCTGCTGAATCGCCGCCACTGCCTCACGCTGGATTCGGGCGCCACGGACGAGCCAGTCAAGCCAACCACCAGTCACGAGCACCAGGGCGATCGGCCCCCGCACGCTGTAGCGCAGGAATCTTCGCACCTAACTCGAGCTGAACTAAGGGTTTCCAGCTAGCCCGTGCGCAATCCAAATTCTTAGGAACAGGCCGGAAATAACTTCCCGATTTCGGTCTCAACCCGGCCACGAAGGAAAGCCCTCGTTCCGACGCTCTGCGTCGGAACGGTCTTTGTGCCGCTCTGCGGCGCGCTTCACGTAAATCGGCGGAAGTTGTTTCCGACCCGTTCCTTAACTGATTTGTCTGCAAGGAAATGATGACATGACGACATTTTTTGGCGGTCAGCTCGAGCGATGTGTGCGAATGGGACACGAAGGCGAGCGCAACTGATCCAGGAGTCACCGAGCGCTCGGCGTTTTTGTCGGGCGGATTCATCGGGGCGCGTGCAGGCGGAGGAGGGTGCATTCGAGCCGTTGCTTCAATTGCCCGCCAGGTGGCTTCGCCCCACCCGCGGCCGGCGTTCGTGCCGGGAAGATGTGGCTCGGCAGTCGGAACGAGATAGGACAGGCCTGACGTCCACGAACGTCAGGCAAGAAAGGCGGACTTGCCACAACCATGCCGTATTCCCGTAAGCCTTACGCACCAAGGTCCATCGTCAAATTGACAAAACGAACTCGCCCCGGACATCAGGACGGTGGGCGGAGGAGGAATGCGGCTCGGCAGGAGCTTCGCCCTCCCGGGTGCTTCGCGGTCCCCGGGACCGGGATTTCCACAGGACTCCCACGGTCGGCTGCGGTCCTGGACGCACTCCGCAGCCGTTGATTTCTCCGCACGAACGATCAATACTTTGAGGCCGATGCGCCCGGGGCGGGCGCTGAGCCGGAGGCCAAGGATGATTGATTCGACTGAAGGGCAGCACGATCCGAGCCGCACACCTCGATCTGATTCCCGCTCGCCGCTCGATGCGATCTTCGCGCCACGCACAGTCGCCGTCATCGGGGCGACCGAGAAAGCCGGCAGCGTGGGGCGCTCGGTGTTCTGGAACTTGCAGAGCGGTCCGTTCGCGGGAAAAGTGTTTCCCGTTAATCCGAAGCGGTCAGAGATACTGGGCGTCGCAGCTTACCCCACGATCGCAGCGGTTCCCGAACCGGTTGACCTCGCCGTGGTGGTCACGCCGGCGCCCACCGTGCCGGGCTTGATCGGCGAATGTGTCGACGCGGGAGTCAGGGGGGCCGTGATCATCTCGGCGGGGTTCAAGGAGGTCGGGCCGGCCGGGGCCGATCTCGAGCGGCGCATCCTCGAGCAGGCCCAGCGCGGCCGCATGCCGGTGATCGGGCCCAACTGCCTCGGGGTGATGCGGCCGGGAAGAGGGCTCAACGCCACATTCGCCACGCAGATTGCGCAAGCGGGCAACGTGGGATTCTTGAGCCAGAGCGGCGCCTTGTGCACGGCCATTCTGGACTGGAGTCTGCGGGTCGAGGTTGGCTTCAGCGCGTTTGTGTCGATCGGCTCGATGATTGATGTGGGATGGGGCGATCTGATCGACTACCTGGGGGACGATCCCGAAACCAAATCGATCGTGATTTACATGGAATCGATCGGCGACGCGCGGTCGTTTCTCTCGGCGGCGCGCGAGGTGGCGCTGGCCAAGCCGATCATCGTCATCAAGGCGGGCCGCACGGAGGCCGCGGCCAAGGCAGCCGCCTCACACACCGGATCTCTGGCCGGCAGCGACGAGGTGCTCGACGCGGCGTTCCGGCGCGTGGGCGTGCTGCGCGTCGATTCGATCTCACAGCTCTTCGACATGGCCGAGGTGCTCGCCAAGCAGCCGCGACCGCGCGGTCCCAAGCTGGCGATCGTCACCAACGCCGGCGGTCCCGGCGTCCTCGCGGCCGACGCCCTGATCGAGAACCAGGGGCAGCTCGCAACACTATCGAAACAGACGGTCGAACAGCTTGACGCGTTTCTCCCCGCCGCGTGGAGCCACAGTAATCCCATCGACATCCTGGGCGATGCCAACCCCGACCGATACGCCCGCACGCTGGCGGTGACTGCACAGGATCCCGAAATCGACGGTTTTCTGGTCGTGTTGACGCCCCAGGCGATGACCGACCCGACGGAAACCGCCCGTCAGCTCCAGCCATACGCCGACCTTCCCAACAAGCCGGTGATCGCAAGCTGGATGGGGGGCGCCGCAGTCGAGCCCGGAGAGCAAATCCTCGATCGTGCGGGGATCGCGACCTTTCCGTATCCCGATAGCGCCGCGGCGGCATTCACTTTCATGTGGCGGTCAAACTACAACCTCCAGGCAATCTACGAGACGCCAAGCCTGCCGGAGGAGTTCGATGCCCCTTCCCCTGCCGGCGGGCGGGAGGCGGCCCTTGCGATCATCACGGCCGCCAGGCAACAAGGACGCAGTGTCTTGACCGAGGTCGAATCCAAGCGGATACTCGCGGCGTATCGAATTCCGACGATCGAGACGCGAGTCGCCGCGAACCAGGACGAAGCCGTGGCGGCCGCGAACGCGATTGGATTCCCGGTCGTCCTCAAGCTGCTTTCGTACACGATCACGCACAAGACCGACGTGGGTGGAGTGCAGCTCAATCTCGCTGATGCCGATTCCGTCCGTCACGCCTATCGCGCGATCGAACAATCGGTCGCCGCGCGGGCCGGTCCCGGGCACTTCAACGGCGTGAGCGTGCAGCCGATGGTCAAGCTCGATGGCTATGAGCTCATCCTGGGCAGCAGTCTCGACGCCCAGTTCGGGCCGGTGCTTCTCTTCGGCGCGGGGGGGCAGCTCGTCGAGGTCGTGAAGGATCGTTCACTGGGGCTGCCTCCGCTCAACACGACGCTGGCCCGACGAATGCTCGAGCAAACCAAGATCTACAAGGCCCTGAAGGGGGTGCGCGGCCGGGCACCTGTGGACCTGGGCGCACTCGAGCAACTTCTGGTCGTCTTCAGCCGTCTGGTCGTTGAGCAGCGGTGGATCAAGGAGATCGATATCAACCCTCTGCTCGCCTCACCCGAGCGGCTGCTGGCCCTGGACGCGCGGGTCATCGTTCACGAGAACAACTTGAACGAAGCCGAACTTCCACGGTTGGCGATCCGTCCGTACCCGACCCAGTACGCAAGCTCGTGGACAGCTCGCGATGGGACCACGGTCGAGCTGAGACCGATTCGTCCCGAGGACGAGCCATCAGTGGTCGCGTTCCACGCAACCCTCTCGGAGCGGACCGTCACGCTTCGCTACTTTCACTCGATGAAGCTGAGCACCCGGGTCGCGCACGAGCGGCTGCGGAGAGTTTGCTTCATCGATTACGACCGCGACATGGCGCTGGTCGCCGAGAGAGCCAATCCGCAAACCGGCAACCACGAGATTCTGGGCATCGGAAGATTGTGCAAGACGCGAGGAACGGGCGAGGCCGAGTTCTCGCTGGTCGTGGCCAACCGGTTCCAGCGACAAGGACTGGGCACAATACTATTGAGCCGGCTTCTCCAGATCGGCCGGGATGAGAAGCTTGCCCGGATCGTCGCGGCCATCCTTCCCGAGAACGTCGGGATGAAGCGAACCTGCGAGAAATTCGGCTTCCGGCTCGTCCGTCGCCCGGAGGACTCGGTGATTCACGCTGAGATCAATCTTTGAATCTAATCTTGACATCTATGCTCATCTGGGTTATTTTACAGCCGTTGGGTGCTCATGAGAGGCACTCAGATATGTCGGCTATGGTGGCCTCGCCGTGCGATTACGCATGAGCGGGGTTTTTTTACGCCCCGACCGTCCGATGGCCGGACACCCGGGAAGAGCCCTTCAGGCTTCTTCCAGTAAGATGCTGCGGTGATGGCTGCCGCTCCTCTCGGTATGGTGGGCTCATCACCTATCGGACCGGAAGGGTAAACAGAGTGCAACGATTGCACGACATCTCATGAAAGGAGAACTCCCATGAAACCGTTCCGGACGATTTTGTTTGCAGCCGACTTCTCCGAGAACTCCAAACAGGCCTTCAGGGTAGCCTGCTCGCTGGCGAAAGAGGACAAGACGCGCCTGTATGTCCTGAGCGTAGCCGGGCCCGATTGGGTTGCCGAGGACCCGGTGTTCCTCGGGCAGGGCAGCGTTCAGTTTTACAAGGCACCGGGTGACGCGCACCGTCTCAAGCTGATGGAGGAGAGACTGCGCGATGAATATGCACCGACCATCCGATCGACGTCGAGCACCATGCCAGGGAGGGAGACGTCTCCGACGAAGTGCTGACGATCGCTCGCGAGATCGGTTCCGACCTGATCGTGATGGGAACCCACGGGCGAACGGCGGTGAGCTGGCTCATTTCCGGCAGCGTCGCCACGGCGGTGCTCCGGAGGGCACATTGCCCGGTGCTTGCTCTGCGGTCGTCTGTTCAAACACACAAGGATGGCGTCGCCCGGGTCATCATACACCCCACGGATTTTTCAGAGAATTCGCGAGCCGCGCTGGATGTCGCGCGATCGCTCGCGCGAGACCACGGGGCCCGGCTGGTGATCATACACGTCACGGAGCCTGCCGTGATGGTGGATGGAACTGTCGTTGGCGAGAGCGATCCGTCAACCTACCACGCGAGCCTCGAAGACCTTCGCACCGAGCTTGACGGACCTGACCTGAAGTATCCGGTCGAAACCCGGCTGATCCTGGGATATCCACGCTACGAGATTCTCTCGACCGCCCAGGAGATGGGTTGCGACATGATTGTGATGGGCACGCATGGGCGCAGGCGCTGGGTCGGGTGCTTTTCGGAAGCGTCGCGGAATCGGTGTTGTCCAAGGCGTCGTGCCCGGTGATGGTCGTGAAGCGTTCCGACCCGACGGCGACGTCGCGCTCTGAGACCGAGAAATCGGCCGAACAGAAGGCGGTGACTGTTTACTAACGTTGCAGCCAGGCCGTGTCGTTCATTAGGATGTCCGCATGCTGGAAACCCGCAAGGAGGAGCCCCGCATGATGGACAACGGCGCCAAGACCGCCGCGCCCGTCCATGCCAGCGGCGACGAGCGGTTCTCGCTGCTCGACGCGGCCATGAAACGGCGTCGGTGTGCCCCGGACGCGCTGATCGAGATTCTGCACATCGCGCAGAAGCTCTTCGGATGTCTGGACCACGGTCTTCTCTATTATGTTGCGCACGGCCTCAAGCTGCCTCCGAGCCGCGTTTACGGCGTTGCCAGCTTTTATCACCTCTTCAGCTTCGTTCCGAGGGGAGAACATTCGTGCGTGGTCTGCACGGGAACGGCTTGCTACGTCCAGGGAGCGGGCTGCCTCGTGGGCGCGGTTGAAGATGTGCTGGCGATTTCCCCTGGTGAGACGACCGCTGATGGCAAGGTCTCACTGTTTGGAGCGCGATGCGTGGGGACCTGTGGGCTGGCCGTGGTGGTTGTTTACGACGGCGAGGTCGCCGGCCGCCAAGACGCCGAAACAGCATGCCGGCGGGTGAAAGGGTGGCTTGGCGATGGAACTCGCTGACTTGAAGATGATTGCCAATAGCGAGCGCCTCGGCCAGGAAGCCGGTGCGCATCCGATGCTGCACGGCGACGAGCTGTCTGCTGTCGGCGGCGATACACGTGAGGCAGGCGCTGCAAACCGCCGTTCTGGAAGCCGGGTTGGGCGATAAGGTCGATGTTTGCGAAGTCGGCTGCATGCGGCTCTGCTGCGAAGGTCCGCTCGTACAAGTCGATCCCGCCGGAGTGCTTTACGAACGAGTTGATGCCGCCGCCGCGCCGTCGATCGTAGCTGCCGCCCTGGGTGGGCCCGAGGCCGCCGCGCGGCGCGGCGAACTGGAGCAGCCCTTTTTCACTCAGCAGACGAGCATCGTTCTCGAGAACACCGGCCTGGTCGAGCCGGGCCGAATCGAGTCGTATATCGAGACCGGAGGGTACGTGTCGCTGCACGATGTGCTGCGCGAGATGGCCCCGGCGCACGTTGTCGACGAGATCACCCGGAGCGGCCTGCGCGGCCGGGGTGGGGCGGGCTACCCGACCGGCCTCAAGTGGGCGACCGTCGCCAAGCAGCCCCCCGGCCGGAAGTTCGTCGTTTGCAATGCCGACGAGGGAGACCCAGGCGCGTTCATGGACCGCAGTATCATGGAGAGCGATCCCCATCGGGTGCTCGAGGGAATGGCCATCGCCGCCTATGCGGTCGGCGCCGACCGCGGCTACATCTATGTCCGGGGTGAATATACCCATGCGATCGAACGGCTGGACACCGCCATCAAACAAGCCAGGGGCATGGGTCTTCTCGGCAGCCAGATCTTCGAGTCGCCGTTCGACTTCAGGCTCGAGATCCGGATCGGTGCGGGCGCATACGTCTGCGGCGAGGAAACCGCGCTGCTCCATTCGATCGAGGGCGAGCGGGGTGTTCCCCGGCCTCGCCCCCCCTACCCCGCCGAGAGCGGCCTGTGGGCCTCTCCGACGCTGATCAACAACGTCGAGACTTTCGCCAACGTGCCCCCGATCATCAAGAATGGCGCCGAGTGGTTCGCGGCGATCGGCACCGCCAAGAGCAAGGGGACGAAGGTCTTCGCCCTGGCGGGCACGATTCGCCGCTCCGGGCTGGTTGAAGTCCCGATGGGCATGACCTTGAGGCAGATCGTCGAAGAGATCGGCGGCGGTCCTCCTCGCGGCGCGATCAAGGCCGTACAGACTGGCGGTCCATCGGGAGGCTGCGTGCCGGCCGAGCACCTCGATACGCCCGTCGACTACGAGTCGCTCACCCAGCTCGGCTCGATGATGGGCTCGGGAGGCATGATCGTGATGGATCAAGACACGGATATGGTCGACCTCGCCAGGTTCTTCATGGAGTTCTGCATGGAAGAATCGTGCGGCAAGTGCATTCCCTGCCGCGCCGGGACCGTCCAGCTTCACCGTCTGCTCGAGCGCATCGGCCGGGGGGATGGCACGCGCCGCGACCTCGAGGCGCTCGAAGCCCTCTGCGATATGGTCAAGCACACGAGCCTCTGCGGCCTGGGCCAGGGTGCGCCTAACCCCGCCCTGAGCACTTTGCGCTACTTCCGCCAGGAATACGAATCAAAGATTCGCGAGGGCCAGCCATGCCCGTCAACACCTTGACTATCAACGGCGCGGTGCTTTCCGCCCGCCACGACGAGACGATCCTCGAGGCAGCGCGCGAGGCGGGGCTAAAGATTCCGACGCTGTGTCACATGGAGGGTACCTCAGACGTGGGAGCCTGCCGGCTTTGCCTGGTTGAAGTCTCGGGCACCGGACGGCTTTTGCCCGCGTGCGTCACCCGGGTCGAGGAGGGAATGTCGATCGAGACCGAGACGCCACGGCTCCGGGAATATCGGCGGATGATCATCGAGCTGCTCCTGGCCGAACGGAACCATGTTTGCTCCGTCTGCGTCGCCAACAACAACTGCGAGCTTCAGGACCTGGCGATCGCGCTGGGAGTCGACCACGTCCGCTACGATTACCTCAATCCGGCCTGCGAGGTGGACCTGACTCATCCCCGGTTCGGCATCGATCACAATCGGTGCGTACTTTGCACGCGCTGCGTTCGGGCCTGCGACGAGATCGAGGGGGCCCATACCTGGGATGTCGCCGGCCGGGGCACCAAGTCACGGGTGATCACCGACATGAACCAGCCCTGGGGCACCTCGCCCACCTGCACGTCTTGCGGCAAGTGCCTGCAGGCCTGTCCGACAGGGGCCATCTTCGCGCAAGGCTCGACGGTCGCGGAATCGCCGCGCGACCACGGTGTGCTCGCGTTCCTGATGAGCGCCCGGGAGAAGAAGCAATGGAACGTCTGAAGCTCGCGACCATCTGGCTCGGGGGCTGCTCGGGCTGCCATATGTCGTTCCTCGACCTCGACCTTTTCCTCCTCGATCTTGCCCAGCGCGTCGAGCTGGTTTATTCGCCGCTCGTCGACGTGAAGACATACCCTGAATCCGTAGATGTCGTTCTGGTAGAGGGGGCCGTGGCCAACCAGGATCATCTCGATATGATCCAGACCGTCAGGCGCAACACCCGGCTGCTGGTCTCCTTCGGCGATTGTGCCGTGACCGGAAACGTCACCGCACTGCGAAATCCGTTCGGATCGGCGGAGCACGTCCTGCGCCGATCGTACTTGGAGCAAGTTGACCTCCGGGCACAGATCCCGTGCGAGCGAGGAATCTTGCCGCAGCTTCTGGATCGAGTGCTTCCGGTGCACGCGGTCGTAGACGTCGATGTGTACTTGCCGGGCTGTCCGCCGCCGGCGGCGCGCATCCGCGCCGTCCTGGAACAGCTTCTCGCCGGCGAACCGGCACACCTCGAAGGCCGAGACATCAAGTTCGGGTGAGATCAAGCGGCGTTCCAGTCGCCTGTTTTCGAGTCGAGGTATTTCGTTCTTGTCTGAGGCCAGTTTCATGGGACAACGCATCGTGATCGACCCTGTGACCCGGATCGAGGGTCACGCGAAAATCACGATCGACCTGGATGACGACGGCAGGGTTGCCGACGCGCGATTCCATGTGGCGGAATTTCGCGGCTTCGAGCGATTCTGCGTGGGCCGGCCGTTGTGGGAAATGGCGGGCATCACCGCGCGTGTGTGCGGGATTTGTCCCGTCAGCCACCTGATCGCGTCGGCCAAGGCCGGTGACCAGATCATGGCGGTGACCCCGCCGGAAGGGGCGATCAAGCTGCGGCGACTTATGAATCTGGCGCAGATCATTCAGTCTCATTCGCTCAGCTTCTTTCACATGAGCTCGCCCGACTTGATTCTGGGATTCGACAGCGATCCTGCCCGGAGGAACCTGTTCGGCCTGATTGGGGCCGACCGCGAGCTGGCCAAGGGCGGCATTCGCCTGCGTCAGTTCGGCCAGGAAATCATCGAGCATCTAGGCGGCAAAAAGATCCACCCCGATTGGTCGGTCCCGGGAGGATGCCGCGGGCCACTCTCCGTAAGCGGCCGTCAGGCCATTCGCGAGCGGATCGACGAATCGCTCGCGGTTTCCCGGGATGCGCTCGGGCGCTTCAAGGTGCTCCTGGGCCGGTATCAAGCGGAAGCCGAATCGTTTGGTCAATTCCCCTCACTTTTCCTGGGCATGGTCGGCCAGGATGGGACCTGGGAGCACTACGACGGGAAGATCCGCCTGGGCGACTCCACTGGCCAGGTTGTCGCAGACGGTCTCGATGCCCAGAAGTACGAGGATTGGATCGGCGAGGCGGTCGAGCATGATTCGTACTTGAAGTTCCCGTTTTACAAGCCGCTCGGGTATCCCGCGGGCATCTACCGCGTTGGACCGCTTGCCCGGCTCAATATCTGCGACCGCATGCCCACGCCGCTGGCCGATCGCGAGCTGCGTGAGTACCGTGACCGTTTCGGAATTGCCACGTCGTCATTCTTTTACCACTACGCGCGGCTGATCGAGATCCTGGCGGCCATCGAAGGAGTGGCGCTGGCAATCGAAGATCCCGACGTCTTCTCCGAGCGCCTCCGCGCCCACGCCGGGGTCAATCGGCTCGAGGGCGTCGGTGTCAGCGAGGCGCCTCGAGGAATCCTCTTTCACCATTATCAGGTCGACGACCACGGCAAGCTGACGCGCGTCAACCTCATCATCGCCACCGGGCAGAATGCCCTGGCGATGAACCGTACCGTCAAGCAGATCGCCGAGCATTACATCAAGGGCCCCGAAATCCCCGAGGGGATCTTGAACCGGCTGGAGGCCGGCATCCGTGCCTTCGACCCTTGCCTGAGCTGCTCGACTCACGCCGCCGGCATGATGCCGTTGCACGTCCAACTGGTCGATGAGCAGGGCCATGTACTGAGCGAGTTGTGGAGGCGGTAAGTATGATCGCGAAGAATGCCTCATCAGGCCAAGGCGTCCTGGTCATCGGCTACGGCAATACCCTGCGGTGTGACGACGGCGTGGGACAACACGTCGCGCTGGCCATCTCAAAATGGCGGATGCCCGGGTTGAAGGTAAAGGCGGCGCATCAGTTGACGGTCGAGCTCGCCGAGCCGGTCTCACAAGCCGACCTGGTCATCTTCGTGGACGGCCAGGTCGCCGGAGCGGAAGATACGGTCACGGTCCATCGTCTCGAGCCGATGCCTGGCGCGGGCTTTGGCGGTCATACGAGCGACCCGCGCGGCGTGCTCGCGCTGGCGCTGGCCTTGTACGGCAGTCATGCACCCGCCTGGCTGGTCCTGGTGCCGGGCGACGACTTCTCGCTGGGCGAGGATCTCTCGGCCACCGCTGTCCGCGGTGTTGCCGAGGCGATTGTGCGAGTCGCCGCATTGATCGACTCGCATGGGAGCAGATCACTTCTCAACCGCGGCCCGAGATGTCCAGAGCCTCTTCGGCTGTAAGGATGATCTGGGCGATTTCGATCAACTTGCGATTCTTGTCGCTCGCAAGTTTTTGCAGGCGTCGGAAGGCGTCGTGCTCGTCGAGCCCGGTCTTTTTCATGAGGATTCCCTTGGCCTTTTCGATGACCTTGCGGTCTTCCAGCGCCTGCTTCAAGTCGGTTGTCTCCTTGCGGAGAGCCTGAAACTGTTCGAACCGCCGCATCGCGATAGCGATGGCGGGCTCGAGGTCCGCTTGCTTGATCGGTTTGACGAGGTACGCAAGAATATGGTCCGCCTCAGCTCGACGAATGAAATCCGGATCGTGATAAGCCGACACCAGGATGACCGGAATCGGCGCGTTGCGGCAGATCTGTATGGATGCGTCGATCCCGTCCATGTCGGGCATTTTGATGTCCGTGATCACCAGGTCGGGATGCGTTTTCGCGCACAGGGCGACCAGCTCCTTGCCGTTTTCGGCCACGCCAATCACCTGGTGACCCAAAAGCGGAAGGATCTGCTGGAAGTAGTCGCGCATGTCGCGCTCGTCATCGGCCACGACGATCTTGAGCGAACGACTCATGACGGTCCTTTCGATAATGTAATGAGGAAGCTGGCGCCGGGCCTGTCACCGTCACCGACGGAGATCAGCCCGCCGTGGGCCTCGACTATCCGCTTGGCGATGGCCATACCCAATCCGGTTCCCTTGGCCTTGGTGGTGAAGAATGGGTCAAAGATCTTTTGGCGGTGTTCCGCACAGATGCCGGGGCCGTTGTCGCGCACCTGGACGCGCGTCGCCGGTCGGTCGCCGATCAGAGCATCCGCCGCGCTGATTTCGATGACGGCGGGAGATGAACAGGCAGCGAGAGCGTTCTCCAGGATATTTCGGAACACCTGGCATAGTCGAAACGGGTCCGCCGTGCACGCCAGGTCGACGGAGTCGGCCAGATCGCGGAGCTCGGCATGCTTCTCCCTGGCCGCAGGCTCGAGATGGGCCCATGCCTCACTCCACACATTCCGCAAATTGCACGGTTTCTTGTCGAGGTTGATCGGTGCGGCGTAGCTGCGCACGTCTTCATAAAGAGTATGCAAATGATCCTGTGCGTCCTGCAAGCGCTTGATCAGGTCGAGCGCCTGGGGTTGGTCGCGCACGCAAAGTGCGAGCATCTCCAGGCAAGCTTGACTGCGCTGCAATGCGTTGCGGCTTTCGTGCGCTAAGCCCGTCACCATCTGGCCGATCGCGGCGAGCCGCTCCGACTGGAGTGCCCGCTGCTGCGCCTCTTGGAGGAACAGGGAAAGCTGCCTACGTTCCGCGATCCGGCTCAAAGTTTTGCGAAGCAAATCGACGTTCAGCGGCTTGAGCAGGTAATCGGTTGCTCCCTGGCGCAACGCGGCGATCGCCCCCTGAATGTCGGAGTAGCCCGTCACGACGATCACCGCGGCGTCGGGGGCTGCCGCCTTGAGGCGCGGCATGAGCTCCTCGGCCGACGCATCGGGAAGGCGGCGATCGAGGATGATCGCGGAAAATCGTTCCCAATCTCGGCGCTTGAGCGCCTCCGCGGCGCTACCTGCCGACGAGACGCGGTGATCGTCGAGCTCCAGGATGTCGCAGAGGTTGTCTCGGGTGTGTGCGTCGTCCTCGATGACCAGGATGTCGAGCGCTGCGGGGGAATCCATGAGCTCAATCCGGGACGTTGCCGGCTCCGCCGTTTTTCCTGGCGAGTTCGTCCAGCGTCTGGAGCAGACGCGGTACGTCGAACGGTTTGTAACAGACAGCATTGGCGCCTTCGGCCAGCGTCTGTTCGACGAGACTGCCCACCTCGGCTCCGAAGCCCGTGATCAAGATCGTGCGTGCCCGAGGATTGGACTGGCGGACCGTGCGAAATACCTCCGATCCATCGCCGTCGGGAATTCGCATGTCGATCAGCACAACATGGAATTCCGTGTTAAGGAGCTGCTCGGCAGCCTGGCGGCTGCCGTGCGCCAGGCTGACGCGGAAACCGCGGTCGCGGAACAGGTCCCACAGCGTGGTGCAAAGGTCCCGGTCATCGTCCACGATCAACACGAGTGGCTGCTCGAGCGCTTCATCCACCATCGACAGCAGTTCACCGAAATCGACAGGCTTGGGGATGACTTTCCAGGCACCTGCCGCCAGTGCTTCCTCGGCTGTCGCCGGTGTGGCGTAGGCCGTGACCAGGAGCGACACGGTTCCCGCGCGCTGTTTTTTGATTTCGCGGTAGAGAGAGAGCCCGTCCATACCGGGCATTTTCAGGTCCAGCAAAGCGATGTCGTACGGTTGCCGGCTCACCAGGTCAAGCGCACTCAAGCCATCCTGCGCGCAATCGACGTGAAAACCCAGGTCGGTGAGAATATCGCTCAAATTGCGACAGATGTCCGCGTCGTCGTCCACGACGAGAATCCGCGCACGTTTGTCCGTGGTCACGGGGATGCTCCGTCCGCTTTTGCGGCGGTCAGTCGGATCGTGAACACGCTGCCCCGGCCCAGCTCGCTGGTCACTCGCAGCATACCTTGATTCTTTTCCACGATCGCACGCGAAATCGCAAGCCCCAACCCCAAGCCGCGGGCCTTGGTCGAATAGAGCGGCTCCATCACGCGGGACAGAATTTCCGGCGGAATCCCGGTCCCGAAATCCGTCACTGACAAGTCGACATATCCATCGTTCGCTTTCCCTGCGACGACAATCCGCCCACCGTCCGGCATCGCATCCTTCGCATTGCGTACCAGGTTGCCCAGCGCGATACGAAGCTGATCGCTGTCACCCAGGGCATAAGGCAGTTCTTGCGGGCAATCGATCGTGACTTCGACGCCGTCGCCTAATGGGTTGATCTCCAGCGTGTCGCGTATCAGTGATTCGACAGCAAACGGCCGCAGATTTTGCACGGGAACTCGCGCGAAATTGGACAGCGAGCTAACAACCGCGTTGGCGACATCGACGTTGTGCTCGATCCGCCTCAGGTGCTCGGCGGCCTTCTCGGGGCTCAAGTTGCGGGCGTTTCGAAGGTAGTATACCGAGGTCTTGAGCACGTTAAGCGGGTTGCGTATCTCATGTGCGACCCCGCCGGCTACCTGCCCGAGGGTCGCCAGTCGCTCGTTCGCCTGCATTCGAGCCATGTACTCGGACTGATAAGCGTCTTCGATGATCGCCAGGTCCAGGTCGAGAACTTTGTTGAGCGCCCGCACCGTCTCCTTGAGACCCAGGGGCTCGCCTTGCCAGGTCTCGTGCAGCGCCCGGACGAGACCGGTGCGCAGCCGGGCGAGCGCAACGTTGGTATAGACCTGATCCAGGCCGATCTCGACGTGCCGCCAACCTACTCGCCAGCGGCGCGAAACATAATCCTCATTGTATTCTCCGGCGAAAAGGTCTCGAATCCACTTCACCAATGTACCCTTGAGCCGCTCAATCTGGGCAGGCCCGCCGGTGATTACTTTGCCGCGCGTCAGGGTGCCGCTCGATCTCGTCGTAGAAATCGTCGATCAGACCGAGCAGATACGAATCCACGAGTGGCGCGGCGGCGACAATCCGCTCTCGATCACCGTCGGTCCAGCCGACGTAACGCTGCAGCTCTTGATATCGTTCAAAGAGCCGGGCGACGTCCATTTTGGGACCTCCTGACCTCGACTGAAGACCAAAAAAAAACCCACGTTCCACTGGCTGGTGGTAACGCGGGCCATCTCAACCCGTCCCGAAAACCCGATCAAGAGCTATCCGGGCGACTGAATGGATTCTACGCAAAGCGAGAGGTGGATGGAAAGGGGTCACTCGCGATAAGAGCTTCAGGCTGCTCGCCGTCCATTTGCTCGCACGAGAGTTCTCGATTTCGAGCAAGTAGGGGTTGACCAGTCGCGTCATTGCGGATACGATCTGTTTATCCTTGCTCGTGACGGGTAAGTGATCGACGGCTACGGTGGCCCCAACTTGCGAATACTCGCTCGTTGGGGTTTTTGTTTGCGCCCCGCCCTCAGAACGTCCGAAGATCGGACATCCTGGAAGCTCATCCTTCCCAGACCGTCCGCGGTAATGGCTGCCGCACTCGTGCTGCGTTGCTGGTTCCATCGATCGATCGACGCAATCCGCACAAGACACGACCGTGTTTCCCCAACCTTGATGATCAAAGGAGTGCCCAGCCATGCTCGTCCTTACCCGCAAAATGAATGAGTCAATCGTGATCGACGGCGACATCTCGATTAAAGTGGTAAGTGTCCGGGGTAACCAGGTCAGGCTCGGGATCAGCGCACCGTTGTCCCACTCGATCTTCCGCTCCGAGCTCCGCGATCGGGCCGATGGCAATCCCGGTGGGCGGCCGGCCACGGGCCAGATCGAGCCCGCCGTCAGCCGTTAGAGCGATGTCCTTCGCTATCCGAGACGCCGCCTGAATGGGGGAGTCGCAATGCTCGCCAGCATCTTGATCGGCCTCGACCCGGGTTACCACAACGATGAACGCATGGACGCGGTTCTGCGCTGGGGAAAGCAAACGGACGCAGCTCTGGTGGGCCTGTGCGCAATCGACGAGCCCCGCGTCCGCGCCATCGAGCCAGCCTGGGCGGTTGGCGGAACGCCAGGCGTGGACCCGGTTCTTTACCGTGGCTATGAAGGGCGGCTGGCCGAGCTGAATCAGCAAGCCGACCTCGTGCTGGAGCGATTTGCCACCCGTTGCGCTCAGGCAGGTCTCAGCCATATCGAGGTGAAAGCATCCGGGTCACCGCACGACCTCATCGAACGGGAGGCTCAATCCTGCGACTTGATCGTCCTTGCCCGCAGCGCTCATTTCCGATTCCGGGCCCGTGAGGATGACGGTGATGACACGATGAACAGGGTCTTGAAGAACGCACCCCGTCCGCTTGTCATCACACCCGACGGCGCGTTTCCGCCTGGCCCCGTCGTCGTCGCGTACGACGGTAGCCTCCAGGCCGCTCGTGCGCTGGGTGCCTTTCAAGCGACGGGCATCGGCGAGCTGAATCGGGTGCACGTGGTCACAATGGACAGCAATAGCCTCGACGCGACGCGCCACGCGGACCGCGCCGTCAAATATCTTGCCTGTCACAAGATCGAAGCGATTCCGCACGTTCTGCCGTCGTCGCCCGACCCGGCCCATGCCATTCTCGAGCACGTTCGCCGCCTGGGGGCCGGCATGCTTGTGATGGGTGCCTACGGCCAGCCGGTTCTACACGAATTCTTCGTGGGCTCCGTCACCCGCACCATGTTGAAGGAGTGCCCCATTCCGGTTTTTTGCTATCACTGACCCGAATCTGGAAACCCGCCGAGCGCGGTGGCTTCGGTGAGAAGGACAAACATGTGCGCACGATGATACTCAGTGCCCTGGGTGCGCTAGCTGACAACCCGGCGCCACTCCGGCTGGCCGAGGTTGCCGATCCTGTGCCAGCGAATGGTGAGCTGCTGATCAAAGTTTATTCATGCGGTGTCTGCCACACGGAGCTGGACGAGATCGAAGGTCGAATGCCTCCGCCTCAATTGCCCGTTGTGCTGGGCCATCAGGTCGTCGGGCGGGTTGTCGACTCGGGCGCGGGGACAGATGTCTTCCGAGCCGGTGAGCGGATCGGCATTGAAGTCGAGCGGTATCCGAGGCGCGAAGGTCTTGATGGTCAATTGATCCCATTAGCGGCTTGAAGAAAGTAGCCTGTGGATTTTTCGTCGCGATTGATTTATGCTTTTCTTGAATCGAGTCGCTCACGATGGGCGATCAGATGCTGGCTAAGGTGGCCCCGCCTTGCGGATTCCCGCTGGGACGGGGTTTTTCTATGCGCGCCGGTTGCGGTGAGATACCGGCTGTACGAGAAGGAGCATTTTCATGACGCCCAACCCGAGTAAACTGAACGTGATCGCCGAGAATCATTCGTTTCTTACGGTGCACGGGTCGTCCGTGCACCATAGGGAGTTTCCCGAGGTCAGAGGCGAGGGGAGCTCACCCGAGGATGCCGCCGAGCACTTGGCCCAGCAGTTGTCTCGCACCCTCGACAGTGTACCGAGCGACTGGCGCAGGGAGATCCTCAATCGTGTGATCGATGACGTCCGGGCCTTTGCGAGACAGGAACACTCGGCGTCCGCATGCGGTCTCTCTGCGAACGCTGGTTCCGTGAAAGTCAACTGACCGTGACAACCCCGGGTCCGATCCGGCGCGGCAAGGGTCGCGCCACACCCGGGTTCTCTGGTGCCGACCTCACCTCGTCGACGGTGAACGGCGCGGAAGTGCGGCGCGAACAACCGCGCGGATGCACGCGTTCATGCCCGGGGCGTCGCCTCCGCTCGTGAAAACACCGATTCGCAATTCCGTGGCCCTCCCGTACCAGGTCACCTGCCCGATCGTCACTTGCGTCTGATCGAGCCTTGACCAGCAAAGCACCAAAACCTACTTGCCTTTGAATGCGGGCTTGCGCTTCTCCAGAAATGACCGGATGCCCTCCTGATAGTCCTCACTATCGTAAACCTGCCGCCGTAGACCTTGAAGCCGCTCAAATGTCTCCGGGCTCTGTGGATGTGCCTCGGCCAGCACCTTGAGCTCCTCCTTGAAAAGCCCGATGCACAGCGGTGACGTCTCCGCAATCCGAGCGGCAACGTCCCTTGTAACTACATCGATTTCCGCTGCGGGAACCACTGCGCTCAACATCCCGACTCCGGCCGCCCGCTCGGCCGTGATTGGCTGAGCTGTGAACAACATTTCCTTGAGCAGAGGCACACCGATTGATTTCATCATATTCAAGATGCCCGCGGTGTTATAAGGCACGCCCAGCTTGGCCGGAGTGAACGCGAAGGTCGCGGAGGGCGCAGCGATCACAATGTCGCACGTGAAGACCACCTCGCAGGCTCCACCCCAAACACTTCCCTCGACGAGCGCGATCACCGGCACGGGTGTCGACTCGATCGCGCGCACGACCCGGCGCAGAGGATCGTCATACGCGAGGGGGTCACGCCCGTGCGCGGGCAGCTCCGATACGTCGTGCCCGGCTGACCACACTGCTGCGCCGGCCCTGGCCCGCAGAATCACCGATCGCATACCGGCGACTCTCATTTCTTCGAGAGCCGAGATCAGCTCCTCGATCATCGCTCTGCAAAGCGCATTCCGCCTGGATTCGTGGTTAAGCGTGATCGTGCCGGCGGCGCCTTCAATCTGTCTGAGCACAAGTGGCACGAGATCCTCCCACTCGATGGTCCACCAAAGTGTCAATGCGCCAAAGCGCCCGACTCGAGCATCCCACCTATGAATGATATTCGCCAAAGACCTCGCGCAGCACGCCGCAAATCTCTCCCGTCGAGCAATACGCTCGCACGGCGTCAAGGATCGGCGGCAACAGATTCCGTGACTCTTCCGCCGCGCAGCGGCGCAAGGTCTCGAGCGAGCTCGCGACCGACCGGCTGTCCCGCCGCGCTCTGACCTGGTTGAGCCGGTCGATCTCGCACTGGCGAACCTCTTCGCCGACCTCAAACATGTGCATGTGCGGCGCCTCGTCATCAGTGTAGTAGTTGACCCCGACGACAATCCTCTCTTTCTTGTCGATCTGGCTTGACCATTCGAATGCGGTGGAATCGATCAATTGCCGCGCCATTCCACCTTCGATTGCTGCGACCATCCCACCCAGCGCGTCGATCCTCTTGATGAGCTGCTCGGCCTCGGATTCGATCGCATCGGTCAAGTGTTCCACATAGAAGCTCCCTCCCAGCGGGTCGACGGTGCTGGTGACACCCGTCTCAAAAGCAATCACCTGCTGGGTGCGAAGCGCCAGCCGCACCGATTCCTCACTCGGCAGCGCAGGCGCCTCATCCTTGCTGTTGGTGTGCAGGCTCTGCGTTCCGCCGAGCACCGCGGCCAGCGCCTGAAGGCTCACCCGCACCACGTTGTTCTCCGGCTGCTGTGCCGTCAGCGTGGCCCCGCTCGTCTGGGTGTGGAACCGCAGCATCATACTCTCGGGCTTCCTGGCCAGGAACCTCTCTTTCATGATTCGTGCATAAAGCCGGCGAGCCGCGCGGAACTTGGCAATTTCTTCGAAGAAATCGCTATGTGCCGCAAAGAAGAACGCCAGCCGCGACGCGAAATCGTCGATGTGCAGTCCAGCCTTGAGCGCCGTCTCGATGTAGCAGATCGCATTGGCGAGCGTAAATGCAATCTCCTGCACCGCGGAAGCGCCTGCCTCGCGGATGTGATACCCGCTGATCGAGATCGTATTCCAGTGCGGCACGTGCCGGCTGCAGTACTCGAACGTGTTCTCGATGAGCCGCAGGCTAGGCTCCGGCGGAAAGATGTATGTGCCGCGTGCGATGTATTCCTTCAGAATATCGTTCTGGATCGTACCCCGAAGTTGCACCGGGTCGATTCCCTGCTTCTCCGCGACGGCCACGTACATGGCCAGCAAAACGGCGGCAGGGGCGTTGATCGTCATCGACGTCGAGACTTGATCGAGCGGAATGCCATCGAAGAGCGCCTCCATATCGGCCAGAGTGTTGATCGCCACGCCCACCTTTCCAACTTCGCCGACGCACAAAGGATGGTCGGAGTCCAGGCCGATCTGCGTCGGCAGATCGAATGCGATCGAGAGCCCGGTCGACCCCTGCGCCAGAAGATAGCGATTGCGCCTGTTCGATTCCTCCGCCGTCGAGTACCCCGCATACTCGCGCATCGTCCAGAGCCGGCCCCTGTACATCGTCGGATGGGCGCCGCGTGTGAAGGGAAACATCCCGGGAAACCCCAGCCGGTCGCGATAGCGATCCACGGCGTCCTGGTCGGGTAGGTAGAGTCTTTCAACCGCCAGCCCCGACGCCGTCACGAAGCTCTTGCTCCGCTCAGGGAAATGGCCAAGTGAACCCCCAAGCGCGCCGCGCGACCACGCCGCGGCTTCGTCTTGAATCTCCTGCGGAATCATCGAGCAACTCCCCTTTCCTGTTCGTCGAGCCTGCGATTGCCGGCTGCTGGAATCGCGCCGTCGAGATTGAATTCACTTGACCTCTGAATGACTCCGCTCCTTCAGCATCCGCTCGACCACCGTCAGAACGGAATCCGCCGGGGCGCCGGGTGTGAAGATCGCTTTCACGCCGATCGAGGTCAAATAAGGAAAGTCGTCGGGGTGGATCAGACCGCCGCCGAAGACCAGAATATTCTGTTCCCCTCTTTCCGCGAGCAGGTCGATCACACGCTTGAAATGAACCTTGTGCGCTCCGCTCATCACGGAGAGCCCGATCGCATCGACATTCTCTTCGATCGCCATGCTCACGATTTCCTCCGGGCTGCGGCGAATGCCTGTATAGAACACCTCGTAGCCCGCGTTGCGCAGCAGTTGGACGATGTACTTCGCCCCGCGGTCGTGTCCGTCAAGGCCTGGCTTGCCGATCAAGATGCGTCCCTTGGCCATTCCCCGCATCCTTTCACGTCGACATCCACCAGATGCAAAGGCCTAGCAGCACGGTACCCGCGACCACCCATAACGTGATCCGCACGACCAGGCGATAGCCTGGATCGATCGGTCGAACATGATGTGCGGGCATGGGGTGATGGGCCGGTCTGACGTGCTGCGCATGTTGATGCGGTTGCTCCGGCGGTTGCTCTGAACCTGCTGGCTGTGGATCCATATCGGTCACCCCAAAAAAAATAGCCCGCCAGACCGCCTGTTGGCGATCGCGCGGGCTGCCGCAACCCCGGTTTGCCCGCCCCTCGTGAGCAAGCAAAGTGACAGCCATAACATAGACGTTCGCCTCGCGGACGGCAAGGGCCTCGTGTTCTCATGCACAATCAGGCTCAGAACCAGGGCGCCTCCCGCGTCGCCCTCGTCTGCTCGGGCAATTCCTGCTCGGTGTAATACTTTGCGCACTCGCTTTCACGGCCGCGAACAACTCGCCGGCCGCCCAGCGGGCCGTATCGCGCCGTCACGACTGTCCACTGCCCATGGCCGCCGTCATCGTCCCGGTAGATGATGACCCAATCATGTGTCGTTCCCAGCTCGTGAGCTCGCGCGGTGTTTGAGTAAAGTGCTGTGTAATGGTTCGCCCCGCGCTGCGTGTGCATGATCGGCAGCCACGATTCATGCGTAGGATTGAATCGAAGGGGCGCGATCCGGGGCAACCGGCCCGCTTTGGCTTTCTCGCGATATTCCCGGTCCATCTCCAGCAAGTCCACGACGGATGGCTCCCGGTCTGCCACGTCCCCACGTACAGGCACAGGAACAGGAGCGGCCCTGACGGGCACGGCCCGGCGGCGGAAGCGACCGGCAAGCGCCTCGCGGATGCCTCTGATCCGCTTGGGCCCCATGCCCTGCACGCGGCGCAGCCGGCCGTCGTTCGCCGCGACCTCCAGCTCCTCCAAAGATTCGATTCCAAGCTGCTCGTGAATTCGGCACGCCGTTTCCAGCCCGATTCCAGGCAGAGTGCGGAACAAATGCTCCGGCCCCTGCTGGCCACGCAGTCGCATGAGCAGCCCCGACCGGCCGGTGCGCGCGCAGCCGCTCGATCGATCGGCCCAGCGACTCGCCAATCCCCGGCAAGCGTCTCAGGCCTTCTAACCCCTCTTCGTCCACGATCTCGCGAGCCTGGCGCGGCAGGTCGCGCAGCGTCTTCGCCGCCGCGCGGTACGCGCGAACCCGAAAAACGTTCGCTCCCTGGGCTTCCAGCAGCGCAGCGACCTCATCGAGACTCGCGGCGATTTGCTGGTTGTCCAGCGGAAGCTTCGGCTCGGAAGCTCTTTCGTCACGCTCGACCAAAGGGTAGCTCCTCCTATCGCATTCTACACAGAATTTCTGGAATGCGCCGTCAATCGCTGGAACTAACCGTTGCCGTGGATGCCGCGATCGGGAACATTCCGGCAACATCGCTTGGAATCGGAATCGCGACCGTGCGATAATTCGATCCATGCCGTGAACGCCGCACTGGTTGGATATCGGCGTTATCGGAGCAGGATGACTTCCGAGCGCTGACCTCCTTCGATCGATCACCGGGAGTTCTTCCGCATGTCCAGGGTCGAGGTTGACCGCAGCCTGCTGTTCGGGCTGCTCGCGATTCAGACCGGCCTGGTCCGCCAGGGCGCGTTGTTCGCGGCGTTCAACGCCTGGACACGCGACAAGGCGCGATCGATTGCCGAGATCCTCCTCGAGCAAGGCGAGCTCGACACCGCGCGCCGCGCGTTGCTCGACGATCTCGTCGCGGTGCACCTGAAGTTTCACGGCGACTCGCTTGAACAGAGCTTGGCCGCCATCGAGGCCGGCCCTGGCGGCGCGCGCCGGGCTCGCGCGGTTGAGTGACGGTGATCTGGCCGCCAGCATTGCCTTGATCGGGGCAAGCCATCACCCGGCAAGCGCAGCAGTCGACGAGCCTCCTCCCGTCGCCCTGCCTCCCGCGTCCGACACCGTCCGATTCGAGCCGCCGGGAACAGCATCTTGCCGAACAGATCCGCCGCTGGGAGCAAGGCGACCGCGTGCTCGCCGAGGATTTTCTGGAGCTCGACCCCGCCCTGAGTCACGATTCCGACGCCCTCCTTGACCTCATCTACAACGAGGTCGTCCTCCGCGAGCGCCGCGGGGAGACACCCGCCGCCGACGAATACGTCGGCCGTTTTCCCGCGCTCGGCGACGAGATTCGCAGGCAGTTCGAAATCCACGAAATGTTCTCCGACGAGGACGCTCCATCGAGCGCGGAATGCCGCACAGCCGCCGTCGAGTTCCGCCGTCGGCACGTCGTCCTCCCCCGCAGAGCGGTTCCGGGTTCTCCGGCCGCACGCCAAGGGCGGCCTGGGCGCGGTGTTCGTCGCGCTCGACACCGAGCTGCACCGCGAGGTCGCGCTCAAGCAGATTCACGACCGGCTTGCCGACGACCCGACCAGCCGCCGGCGCTTCCAGATCGAGGCGGAGATCGCCGGCGGCCTCGAGCACCCCGGCATCGTCCCCGTCTACGGCGTCGGAACCTACGCGAACGGCCGCCCGTTTTACGCAATGCGGTTCATCAGGGGCGACAGCCTCAAAGAGACCATCGCCGCGTTCCACGCCGACGAGTCGTTGAAACGTGATCCAGGCCGGCGCTCGCTCGAAGAGCACAAACTGCTGCGGCGGTTCCTGGACGTCTGCAACGCGGTCGAATATGCGCACAGCCGCGGCGTCCTGCATCGCGACTTGAAGCCCAGCAATATCATCGTTGGCAAACATGGCGAGACTCTTGTGGTCGACTGGGGCCTGGCCAAGTCGGTGGGCCGAGCCTCGCCTGACGTGGTCCAGGAAGAACGAACACTCGTGCCTTCCTCGGGTAGCGGCAGCTCCGAGACGCTTCCAGGCTCCGCCCTGGGCACGCCCGCCTTCATGAGTCCCGAGCAAGCCCACGGCGACCTGGACGCGCTCGGCCCGCGGTCCGACGTCTACAGCCTGGGGGCGACCCTCTTTGTGCTGCTCACAGGCCGCCCGCCATTCGACGGCAAGGATCTGGGCGTCGTGCTCGAAGCCGTGTGGCGCGGCGACTTCGAGCGACCCAGAAAGCTCGATCCGTCCATCTCCGCCCCGCTTGAGGCGATCTGCCTGAAAGCGATGGCGCGAAGCCCTCTTGACCGCTACGCCTCGCCGCGCGCTCGCCGACGACATCGAACGCTTCATGGCCGACGAGCCGGTTTCGGCCCGCCCCGAGCCGCTCTCCGAGCGCCTGCGCCGCTGGGCTCGGCGCCACCGTTCGCTCGTGACCGCCTCCGCCGCCTCTTTGCTCATCACGCTGGTTGCCTCGATCACGATCGCCCTCCTCTCGGCCCTGGCCGCCAGGCGCGAGCGGCTTCTGGCCGGGAAGGAGCACCAAGCCAGCGCATTGGCAAACGCGCGCCTCGAGCAGGTCGAGAGGGGCAACGAGCTGCTCGGCTCGGTTTTCAGGGATCTGGACCCACGCGCCGAAGAACGCGAGCACAAACCCCTGCGCGCCATCCTCGGCGATCGCCTCAAGCAGGCCGCAGCCGCTCTGGAAGGAGAAACGGTCGGTGACTCGCTCACCGTCGCCAAACTGCAAGAGATCCTCGCGGAGAGCCAGGCTAACCTCGGCAATACCGCCGAGGCCATCAAGCTCGAGAGTCAAGCTTACCAGACCCATCAGACTCGCCTTGGTCCCAACAACCCGCGAACGCTCCGCAGCCGAAGCAGTCTCTTCGCCCTCTACCATGCCGCGGGCCGCGCCTCCGCGGTGATCAAGGAGCATGAAGCGACCCTCAAAGCCCAGCAGGCGACGCTCGGCCCCGTTCATCGCGACACGCTCCAGAGCCGATGCAACCTCGCCACGGCCTACTTGTCGTTCGGCCGCGAATCCCAGGCCGCGGAGGAATTCCAGGCGACACTCAATTTGTGTCAGCAGACGCTCGGCCCCGAAGATTCGTTGACCCTCAACCTCCGCGGCGGTCTGGCTGAAGCTCTTCGTGCACTCGGTCGCTACGAAAACGCGGTCAAGCTGCAAGAGGAGAATCTCCGCGTGCAAAAGCACAAGCTCGGCTCCGACCATCCCGATACGCTCTGCACCCTGGAAAACCTCGCCGCTACTCATTTCGATGCAGGCCGGGTGGACCAGGCGCTCGCACTCTACGAACAATCCCTCAAGGTCTATCGGTCCACCCTGGGCCGCGATCATCCGGACACGCTCCTGAGCAGCCAGAACCTCGGCGTAATTTTCGAACAAACCGGCCGCACGCAGGAGGCCGTCGACCTGCTCGCCCAGACGCTCAAGTTGATGGAGACCAAGCTCGGGCCTGCGCACCCCACCACGCTCGTTTGCCGCTCGAGCCTCGCCCGCGCCTACCGCAGTGCTGGCCGCTTCGCGGAAGCAATTCATCAATTTGAAGTGAACTCCAGAACAGAGGAAGGAACGCTAGGACCGGTCCATCCCGGCACCCTCCGCACTCGCGCGAGCCTCGCCGCCACCTACCTGGCAGCCGGTCGCAAAGCTGACGCGATTGCCCTCTTCGAGCCGACGCTTCAGGCGCTTGAGGCCAACCTGGGCCCAGACAACGGCATCACGATGCCCTGCCGCTATAACCTCGCCCTGGCCTACCGCGCCGCCGGTCGCACGGACGATGCGATGACGCTGCTTCAAAAAGCCCTTAAGATCATGGTTAAGAAGCTCGGCCCGGACGATCCCGAAACGCTCTGGGTCCGGGCAAATGTCGCCGAGACCTTGCGCGTGACCGGGCACGCTGCCCAGGCGATCCCTCTCTTCGAAACAGTTCTCGCCGCGCTCGAGCCCAAACTCCGCAAGAACAACCCCCGCATACTCGAAATCCGGGCCAACCTCGCCGCCGCCCAGGAGATCGTGAAGCGCGCCCAGCCAGCCCCGCTCGCGCCAGCCGATTCCCCGCCCGAAGTTCTCGCACGGCCAGGCCCCTGACCCGTTCTTCCTAGCGCCTTCGTTTCCCCGCTGTAAGCTGAAGAATGACAACCGTCGCCAGCCCCGCTGCCAGCGCATGCAACAGTATCACGGCGAGCGCCGCAATCCATTCCGCCTTCGGTCGCTCGAGCGCAGCCCGATCGGCATCGGATAGCAATCGTTCAATCGCTTGCTGACCCCAGTAGACCGTGATCGCTCCTCTCGCGAAATACTCGACCATTCCCTTCAGCGGGGCGACGAGCCCCGCCAGGATGATCTGAGGGATAACGGCAATCGGCACCAGTGCCGTTGCCACCTCCTCGGTCCGGGCCACCGCGGAAATAAACAACCCGACCGCAGTTCCCGCGACCGCCAGCGCCGCCAGCGTCACCCACTGGGCGGCCGCCTGCCCCGGCGGGTGGCACCACGGCCTGACTATGCCGAAGAGCATCGTCGCCTGTACTGAGCCAACCAGGGCCAGGACCAGCAGCTTCGAGACGAAGTAGCTCATGATCCGCAGGTTGTAGTCCCTCTCTCGCTGGAAGATCACCCGCTCCTTGACCAGCTCTTTGGCGGCGGTGTTGCACCCGAACCAGAAACACGACACGACCATCAAGTTAAAGAGGTTCACCGTATGCATGAGCCGTTTGCCCAGATCCGCCTCGTCGCTCAAGTTCCCGAACACCATGCCGAGCAACAGCGATATCAGGAAGCTCTGCGCCAGCAAGGCCAGAAGCGCCTGGTGGTCGCCTCGCCAGATGGCGACATACCGGCGGGTCAGCACCCAGGCCTGCCGCAGCGCTCCCGGCCCGTTGGGTGTCGCCGGCGAGTATTCCCGGTGTGGCACGCGGCTCCTGACCGCCGTGGAAGGCAGCCGGTCCGTCACATAGTGCTGGAAAAGCTCGGTTGATCGAAAGCGTTCGTGCCATTCGCCCGGCGTCCGCTCGGCAAGTTTCAGGTACACGTCGCCAAGCCGCGTCATCCCGAAATACGCCTTGGCCTCCTCCGGCGTTCCCACGAACGCCAGCCGGCCTCCCTCGGTCAGTACCACGACCAGGTGACACGTCGCATCGACGTTGGCCAGGCTGTGTGTGATGCACACGACCGTCTTGCCCCCGTCAGCCACCTGCCGGAACAACCCCATCACCTCGCGGTCCGTCTGCTCGTCGAGCCCGGACGTTACTTCATCCAGGAACAGCAAGCTCGGCCGCGCAACCAGCTCATTGGCGAGGCTCGCCCGCTTCACCTGTCCGCCGCTCAAGTGCCTGATCAAGATGTCGCGCCGGCTCGAGAGACCGACTATTTCCAGAATGTCGGAGACACTCGCCTCCAGCTCGCCGCCAGTGAGGTCCGACGGCAGCCGCAGCTCTGCTGTGTACCGGAGGGCCGCTCCGGTGGCCAGCGAGTCGTGCAGCACGTCCTTCTGCGGCACAACGGCAATGTCTCCCTTGAGGGCCTCGAAATCGGCATAGAGATCTTCACCGTTGAGCGTTACCACCCCGCCCGTCGGTGCGTTCCGTCCGCTCAGGATATTTAGAAGCGTTGATTTCCCTGATCCGCTCGGCCCCAGCACGCAAACAAACTCCTTGGGGCGAACGACCAGGCTCACGTCGTGCAGAAGCGCCACGGGCTTGCCGGTTACGCGGTCCTGTACCATTCGCTCCAGTCCGTTCGCGGCCAGCTCGATGTTGTTCGACCGCGACCTGCTCACAAGCGCCGAGCCGTCAAACTGGATGGAAAACGGCCCGATGTCGATGCGATCACCGAGTACCAAGGTCGTCGGCCCGGTGATCTGACGCCCGTTCACGAACGTGCCGTTCGAGCTTTCCAGGTCGGCGATCACGACCCGCCGCCCTTCCACCGTCAAGCTGGCGTGCCGCCGCGAGACATGCGGATGGTCAAGCAGAAACTGGACCGATTCGGCTCCCCGGCCAATCAATCCGCCTTCACCGATCACGAACCGCTCCGAGCTCTCCGAGCCTCGAAGCAAAGCCCGATGTCGCACGTCCGCCCGGAAAGTCTGCGAGCGCTCGCGCGGCAACATCGACTCCTCGCTCGATGCCGAATCATCCTGGCCGGCGGCCCCGGCGACCCGTTCCTCCCCCCCGGGCTCTGCTCCAAGTGATCGACTACTTCCCCGGGGCTATGGTCGTCAGGTTCATTCATGGCGTATCGGCGCAGACTCGCGGCGTCTCGGTGCGGACGTTCTGGGATGTCGACAAGCGCGGCCCTCTCGAGCCGGTCAGGTGCTCTTCCTGCCGGCTTTGGCCAACAAACATCGTAGGGCCCCCGCACCCCCGGCACAATGCCTCCGAGCCCGCCGCCCCCGCCGAGGCCAATAGTCGCCCTTCGCTCCGAGAAGGGATCGAGAAGCACAATAGCTCCAACTCCGCCGCCCCCATCCAGACCCGTAAATCCCACCCACCCCGTGGCATTCCGCCAACGTTGCTTGGAATCTCGCTTGGAGTCATGCGATAATCCGGGTCTTTGATGCGATGCGTGCGGAACCGATCGACAGTACCCGGACGGCCATATTTCCCATCCCAAATCTTCGCCCGGCCACCGAGGGCCATACTTATGTCCCAGGTCAGTGCTGACCAAAACTTGCTCTTTGGACTGCTCGCGCTCCAAACCGGCCTGATCAACCAGGGCGCATTGTTCGCAGCCTTCTCCGCCTGGACGCGGGATAAGGTGCGTTCCATGTCCGAGATCCTGGTCGCCCAGGGAGACCTGGACACGCCCCGTCGCGACTTGCTCGCCGGTCTTGTCGCCGAGCATGTGAAGCTGCACGGCGACGATGCTCAGCAAAGCCTCGCCGCCATCGAGGCCGGCCAGTCCACTCGCGAGAAGCTGACCCAGCTCACGGATTCCGACCTGGCCTCGAGCATCGCCGTCGTCGGTTCGAAGCACCGCCCAGCCAAATCGCCCGCAGCCTACCCGTCGTCCGGCCCGCGCACTCCCTCGACCGAGGCCCAGCAAGCCGAAATCCACGGAATGTTCGCCGAGGGCGGGTCTTCGCTCGGCGATGCAGCACCAGCCCACGCGACGTTCTCGGTCGGCACCAGCTCCTCCAGCGGTGAGCGGTTCCGCGTTCTCCGGCCGTATGCCAAGGGGGGCTTGGGCGCGGTCTTCGTCGCGCTCGACACCGAGCTCCACCGCGAGGTCGCGCTCAAGCAGATCAACGACCAGCATGCCGACGACCTCGCCAGCCGCCGCCGGTTCCTGGTCGAGGCCGAGATCGCCGGCGGCCTCGAACACCCCGGCATCGTCCCGGTCTACGGTGTCGGCACCTACGCCAACGGCCGCCCGTTCTACGCGATGCGATTCGTGCGAGGCGATACCTTGAAAGACGCCGTCACTCGATTCCATGCCGATCCTTCGCTCAAGCGCGACCCCGGCCGACGCAAGCTCGAGCTGCAAAAACTGCTGCGGCGATTCCTGGACGTCTGCAACGCGATTGAATACGCGCACAGTCGCGGCGTGCTGCACCGCGACTTGAAGCCCGGCAACATCATCGTAGGCAAGCACGGCGAAACACTTGTCGTCGATTGGGGCCTGGCCAAGTCGGTCGGCCGAGACCACCACGACGTGCCGCAATCGGAACGAACACTGATCCCCTCCTCCGCCGGCGACAGCTCCGAGACGCTGCCCGGCTCGGCGATGGGCACGCCCGCCTTCATGAGTCCCGAGCAGGCCAAGGGCGACCTGAGCCGGCTCGGCCCCCGGTCCGACGTCTACAGCCTCGGCGCCACGCTGTACACGGTGCTCACGGGCACTCCGCCATTTGACGCCGGCGTCCTGGACGCCGTGCTCGACGCCGTCTGGAGGGGCGACTTCCGCCGGCCGAGGTCCGTCGATCGGTCGATCGACCCCGCGCTCGAGGCTGTCTGCCTGAAGGCGATGGCGCGAAGCCCCGAAGACCGCTATGCCACCTCGCGCTCGCTCGGTGACGACATCGAGCGCTGGATCGCCGACGAACCGGTGTCGGCGTTTCACGAGCCGCTCATAAGGCGGATGCGGCGGTGGGGCAGGCGTAACCGCACGGCGGTGGCATCCGCTGCGGTCGCAATCTTGGCGGCACTGATCGGAACCGCCGCCGTGCTCGCAGAAAAGACGCAGGCCAACACCGACCTGAGAATTGCCAATGGGCTGCTCTCCGTCGCCAACGCCCGCGAGCGCAAGAACAACGCCGATCTGACTGCCTCCAACGACCGCGAGCGCGCCCGCTTTGACCTTGCCATGCAGGCCATCAAGCTGTTTCACGGCGACGTCGCCGAAGACCTGCTCCTCAAGGAAAGGCAATTCGAGGACCTGCGCACCAAGCTGCTCCGCGGCGCGGCTGACTTTTACGCGAAGCTCGAGCGCCTCCTCAAGGTCCAGACCGATCGCTCGTCGCGCATCGAGCTGGGCAGGGCGTACTTCGAGCTCGGAGAGCTCACCGCGAACATCGGCAACAAGCCCGAGGCGCTGGCGCTGCACCGCAAGTCGCTCACCGCACGGCGCGAAGAGGCAGGCCAGCTCGATGCCGAGCCTGATTCCCTGCTCGATCTGGCCCAGAGCCTGCTCGCCGTCGGCTATCTCCTTTCGGAAACCGGCGACACGGCCCGGGCCCAATCCGCGTTCAACGAAGCGCGAGAACTGGCCGACCGCCTGGTCGCCTCGGCCACCGCACCAGACGACGCGCGCGACACATTGGGGCGTATCGAGAGCGCCATCGGCAGCCTCCAGGCGCTCGCGGGCGACACAAGTGCCGCGCTCCAATCGTATCGTAGAGCGCTCGCGATCCAGGAAAAACTGGCTGACTCCGCCCCCGCCGATATCCAGTTCCAGAGCGACCTGGCCGATACCCACACCAGCATCGGCAGCGCACGCATGGTGACCGGCGACCTCCCCGCCGCGCTCGAGTGTCATCGCCGCGCACTCGCCATCCGCCAGAAGCTCGCCGCCAAGAACGCCGCCGATACTGGAATCCAGTTCAATCTGGCCGCCAGCCACGTCTACATCGGGAATGTGCTTTCCGAGGCCGGTGATATTACCGCCGCGCTCGAATCCTACCGCAAGGGACTCGCAATTCACGAGAACCTGGCCGGGTCGAACCCCGCCGTCACGCAGTTCCAGAACGATTTCGCCGGCAGCCTCTACGGCATCGGTGAGCTGCTCTGGAAGCACGGCGACCCAATCGCGGCGCTCGAGTCCTGCCGGCGCACCGCCAAAATCCAGACAAAGCTGGCCGAGTCGAACCCCACGGTCGCCAATTTCCGCCACGACCTGGCCTGGACCCTGGAAGTCATCAGTCGCGTGCAAGTGCAGACCGGCGACCACTCCGGCGCACTGCGCTCGCTCCGCGAAGCTCTGGCAATCCGCGAGAGCCTCGCCAGCTCGAACCCCACCGTGACCGAATTTCAGAGCACGGTCGCCAGCACCCAGAGCACGATCGCCGGCGTACAGCTTTCCACCGGCGACCTCTCGAACGCCCTCGCGTTGTACCGCCGCGCGGCTGCCAGCCAGACGAAGCTCGCCGCCGCCAATCCCTCGATCACGCATCTGCAGGGCGACCTCGCCTGGAGTCTCGACGGCATCGGCCACATCCTGCGCGCAAAGGCGATGCCACCGGCGCAGAGAAATCTTATCGCCGTGCTCTCTCGCTCCGCGAAAATCAGGCCGAATCGAACCCCGCTGTCTCGACCGTGCAAACCGCCCTGGCCGCCAGCCACAACAGCATCGCCAGCTTGCGGCTCTCGACCGGTGATCCCTCGCGCGCCATCGAATCGTATGACCGTGCCGTGGCAATCCTCCAGAAGCTCGCGGACGCTCACCCATCCGACACCCAGTTCCAAAGCGATTTGCTTTCGAGCCAGAACGGCATCGGCCTCGCTCTGGCGGCCAAGGGCGACACGGCCGGCGCGATCCAGTTGTTCCGCCGCATCGTGGAGCTCCAGCAGAATCTGGCCGCCGCCAACCCCGCCGTTCCGAACTTCCACGTGCGCCTGTCGGCGAGCCTCACCAATCTCGGGAACGCACTCGCGACGGCCGGCTCGCCCGATGAATCGCGGCTGCGGCACGACCGTGCCGTCGCCATCCGCGAGGCACTCGTACAGTCGCATCCGGCGACCGCGCCTTACAAAGGTGATCTGGCCCACAGCCTCACCCAGCTCGCGGCGGTGCTCGCGCCCCTGGGCTACCCCGAGATCGCCCTCGCCGACCTGCGCCGCGCGATTTCGCTCTGGGAGGGCTTGCCGAACTCCTCCGCCGAAGATCTCGTGGGCATGGCAAGAGCGCACGCCGGTCTTGCCGCTCTCGCGGGTGCCGCCGATTCTACGCTCGCGGCGGCCGCAGGACCGGCCGAGGCTGGAAAAGCCGTGGACTGCCTGAAACAGGCGATCGCCGCAGGCTTTCGCAATCCGGCCATCCGCACCGATCCCGCGTTCGGCCTGCTCCGGGCCCGACCCGGCTTTCAGGTGCTTGTGGAGGACATATCGTTCCCGGTCAATCCGTTTGGTTATGCGCCGTGATCCCTCGGCGGCGGCGCCCTGACTGCATTGGTTCATTGTTTGAAGAGGTCGCCAGAGATGGGTGAAGAAACCGCGTTTCCTGAGTTGCTTCGTCGTGTCCGTGCGGGCGATCAGGATGCGGCCGTCGAGCTCGTGACTCGTTACGAGTCGGCGATCCGCCGCGCCATTCGCATCAAGCTGATGGATTCGCAGCTCAGGGGAGCGCTTGAGTCGATGGATATCTGCCAGTCGGTGATGGGCAGCTTCTTCTACCGTGCCGCGCTTGGGCAGTACGAGATGGAGAAGCCCGAAGACCTGGTGCGGCTTTTGGTGACGATGGTGCGCAACAAGCTGGCGGACCAGGTCCGCCGCCAGACAGCCGAGCGTCGCGGCCGGGGAATGACGCGTCAGATCGACCTTGCGGAAATTGACCCGCCCGGCGTCGATCCCACAGCCAGCCGCGTCGCCGCCGCCCGCGAGCTGCTCGAGGCCGCCTGGACTCGCATGAGTCCGGAAGAGCGCTGGATAGCCGAGCAGCGCGCCGCCGGCCGCGCCTGGGCCGATCTCGCCGCCGAGACCGGCAGCACCCCCGAAGCCATTCGCAAAAAGCATGCGCGAGCAGTAGATCGCGTCTCCATCGAGCTCGGCCTGGACGACCAATCCACCGGGTAGCCATGTGACAAACGAACCTCGCCAGCTCAAGTCCTGCTCTTACTCTTACTCCTACTCCTACTCGTACCCCTGATCCTCTTCCTCCGCCCTCCGTCCTGATTCTCGTTTTGTATATTCGTCGCCCGTCCTTACGCCACAAGGACTACGGGAACGCACCCGCTCCCTCGGGATCGCGACCCACGGCCCGATCTCGAAGCCGAAACCTCGCCGGAAAGCACCCGGCTTCGTTCCCGAATCGCCACGGCGTGGCCCGCGACCTGGTACGCACGCGATATCCGGATCGCCCGCTCTCCGCAAGTTCACATGTGAAAACGGCTTTGCTCGATCCACAGGCTTTTGCCCTCTGGCGTGAAATGATACCGAAGTGAACCCGCCGCATCTGGCTTCGTTTCCAACCGAATTGGCTTCGTTTTTGACTTTGTCAAGTCCCCGATCGATACCCATTTTTGCTCGAACATCAACGATCTCTTGCCCTTGTGTCTTCAGCATGTTTTTCCAAAATTGGCTTCGTTCGGCGCATTCCGCGGTGCGCTGAATTGTCAAATCCCCGCAAGTAGGTCAGGCTTCAGCCTGACGATCAATGCTCACCCCAATCACGGATCTCGACCCAGGCCGCCACACCACAAACGCGAACCGAAATCCGGGAAATCCTCGCCCTCCACCCTGCCTCTCGTCCTCCGTCCTGAAATTTCGGCCCGAGTTCGTTTTGACAATTCGCCGCGCCGCCTTTCGCCGCAACGATTAAGGGATCAGCCCACCTATCACGATTGCCGTGAGCGCGAAGGTCCCGCTGAGCCAGGTTCCCGTGAGGGCGAAGTCCCGCTGAGCCGCATTTGTCCTCCGTCCTCCCTCCCCGCCGTCCGCCAGACGGCTCCCGAATGCCCCACTTCGAGCGTCAAAGACATGTCGACTCAACCGCGAATCTCGCATCTGACAACACCTCAAGACGACGAGGCCCCGGCACTTTGCCGCTTCTTCCAGCCCTTCGAACTTCGGATTTCGGATTTGCTCCCGACGTTCGTTTTGTATATTCGTCGCTCGTCGTTTCCCAGCAAGGTGCCTCCGTTCGCGTCGGCCCGCCCAAGCTCGGTCGAAGGGGGGGCCCGCCCTGCGTTGACAGTTTCTTCCACCCCGCCGCATCTGGCTTCGTTTCCAACCGAATTGGCTTCGTTTTTGACTTTGTCAAGTCCCCGAGCGATACCCATTTTTGCTCGAATATCAACGATCTCTTGGACTTGTGTCTTGAACATGTTTTTCCAAAATTGGCTTCGTTCGGCGCATTCCGCGGTGCGCTGAATTGTCAAATCCTCGCAAGTAGGTCAGGCTTCAGCCTGACGATCAATGCTCACCCCAATCACGGATCTCGACCCGGGCCGCCACACCACAAACGCGAACCGAAATCCGAGAAATCGACGTCGGTAAGACATAGTGAACGGCATCGGAGTTTGGTGGTGGCACTTTCGCAGCGCCGAGCGCACCAGCCTTTTGCATCGCCGAAACACGCACCGATCAGGTCCGATCCACCGTTGCCCATTCGACTTGCAGAGCGCGTTTGTCGCCACAAATAAACAGACGTGCATTGGACGATATGGCACTATTTGGCACTATATGGCACTCCCTGGGGCGATCTTCAAGCATGTGTACACCAGTGTAAATCAGCGGCTAGCACTTCTCCCCGCACCGTGCGTGAGGTGCCACCGCAGACAACACCTCAAGACGACAAGGCCCCGGCACTTTGCCGCTTCTTCCAGCCCTTCGAACTTCGGATTTCGGATTTGCTCCCGACGTTCGTTTTGTATATTCGTCGCTCGTCGTTTCCCAGCAAGGTGCCTCCGTTCGCGTCGGCCCGCCCAAGCTCGGTCGAAGGGGGGGCCCGCCCTGCGTTGACAGTTTCTTCCACCCCGCCGCATCTGGCTTCGTTTCCAACCGAATTGGCTTCGTTTTTGACTTTGTCAAGTCCCCGAGCGATACCTATTTGTGCTCGAACATCAACGATCTCTTGGACTTGTGTCTTGAACATGTTTTTCCAAAATTGGCTTCGTTCGGCGCATTCCGCGGTGCGCTGAATTGTCAAATCCTCGCAAGTAGGTCAGGCTTCAGCCTGACGATCAATGCTCACCCCAATCACGGATCTCGACCCGGGCCGCCACACCACAAACGCGAACCGAAATCCGAGAAATCGACGTCGGTAAGACATAGTGAACGGCATCGGAGTTTGGTGGTGGCACTTTCGCAGCGCCGAGCGCACTAGCCTTTTGCATCGCCGAAACACGCACCGATCAGGTCCGATCCACCGTTGCCCATTCGACTTGCAGAGCGCGTTTGTCGCCACAAATAAACAGACGTGCATTGGACGATATGGCACTATTTGGCACTATATGGCACTCCCTGGGGCGATCTTCAAGCATGTGTACACCAGTGTAAATCAGCGGCTAGCACTTCTCCCCGCACCGTGCGTGAGGTGCCACCGCAGACAACACCTCAAGACAACGAGGCCCCGGTATGCCGACACGACAACCGAGTAGATGGCCTCTACTGGAATGATCTGCACAACGGCTTTCCCGGTTGCCAAAAGAAAAAAGAATTCATTCTTTCCGAGTGCACGCCTCCACTTCTTGTGTCATGAGTCGGTTAAATGCGAACAGACACGCCTGAAAGGGACGCGGGCTCGTTTCCCGCTGCCTCTAGGTCCCAGCGCATGGCACCGCCGACCCCCAACGACGGGCCCTGTTTCGCATCGGGTAGTTCTGGCGATCTGTGGCTCCGATCGATGCGTCACAACTCGCTCGAAAAGATGAACTGACAACAATTCCCGCCGCAAATCCGGTGCTTGGCCTGTTCGGGAAATCTGGGCTGGCGACCGGCGCGGGAAAATCCTGGCGACGCGCAAACGGCTGCGGTATACTCGCCCCAAGTCTTCGGCGCTTGGCAAAAGAGAGCCAACCCACTCGCCAGGGAGGGCTAGCACATAGTGAGTCAGATCTTTCTGAGTTACAGTCCGCAGGATGAGCGCACCGCTAGTGCCATCCATGCAGAACTACGCCAGGACTACGGCTTGAACGTTTGGTGGGACGGGGACGTCCCGCCGGGGAACGACTGGCTGCGCCAGGTTAGCCGCGCCCTGAACCGATGCGACGGCATGATCCTTTTAGTTTCGCCCGCATCCATGACGTCGGACCTCGTCAAGCGGGAGGTCGAACACGCGCTGACCAGCGAACGGTTCCAGGATCGCGTGTTTCCGCTGATCATCCGGCCGACCAAGCACGTCCCTGGCTATTTCTCGTTGATGACCGTGTTCGATGCCACCGAGAATCGGAAGCGGGGCCTGAAGAGCGTTGCCAAGGCGATCATCGCGAGCGAGCGGTAGCCGGCTGGTGCCGATCAACTGCTTCCTGAGTCACTCGCACCGTGACAAGCCGTTCGCGGACCGGTTGGCCGACACGCTGGCGGCTCACGGCGTCGAAACGTGGTACAGCGCCCGTCAAATCATGGCTGCCGATCAATGGCACGATGAAATCGGCAAGGCGCTCGAGCGCTGCGATTGGTTCCTGCTCGTCTTGTCAACCAGCGCCGTGAACTCACACTGGGTCAAGCGCGAACTCCTCTACGCTCTGGACGAAGCCCGATTTGCGGGTCGCATCACGCCACTCCTGCTCCGCCCATGCAACTGAGCCTAAACCCAACATTCGTGTCACCAGCCGCAAAGTAGGCAGACCGGCTAACTGCGGACGGTAATCAACCGCGCCCACCCCCACGAATCCTCGCGGATCAGCGAGGCTGTCAGTCGCACATGAAATGGCCGGGCCGATCGTGCGGGTTGCGACCGGCAATCAAATCCTCGAACCAGGCGAGCATCCTGGGGACCGCGTCGGAGATCCTCCGGCGGTGAAAGAAGCCTTCGAGATTCATCCACTTCCCGCCGACCTGTAGGGCGTCTCGCTCGCGCCGACCGACCTCGAGGCCCGCCTCGCGGGCCGCCTCGGCCGTCCTGGTCGCGAACTCCTCGAAGGCGACGCGGTCTTGTCGAAGGAGTTCGCGGATCGCAGGATCGGTCATCTTCTCCATTCGCGCCACGACATCCCGGCGTACGAAATGATCGGTCTCGAGGAGCGTGCCCCACTCCGCAAGGTTGCTCGCGTCGAGCAATTGGGCCGCGTAGTTCCACTCATCGCGCGTCCCATCCGTGGCCATCAGCGCCCGCGCGGCCCGCTGATCCGCCTGGCTTCGAGGCGCATCGGGTGGATAGTCTCCCTGCGTATCGTGGAAGAAGAGGCAGGCAAGCTCGTCCCCATTCAAGGCCACAATTAGGGCCTGAAGCAACGAGGCGACATCGCGATAGAGCAAGCGACTTCCATCGTCATGCGGCAGGTACGCCACACGGAAGGCCAGAGGTCCCCGCACGAGCACGGCGAGGTAGTTGGATTGATGGTCGTCCAACACCGGCAGGAAGCCTTGATCGACGAGCCCCGGAGGCCATGCCTGTTCGTCGATCGTCAGGATCACTTCGGTCGGACCGAGGATGTGGGCATCGAGCGAGTCGAGGTTGACCCCGTCGGTGGCGCCCCATAGCTCGATGAGAGATGCGGGCTGTACCGCCCCGAAGCGCCCGGCCAAGTCGTCGATGTAGGCCCGCGGCGCTGGCTCGCTCGTAGCGACGTCGTCCCTCGCAAGCAGCTGGTCAACGGCATTCGCCACTGATTGATCTCCTCTCCTGTCACCACGGGCCAAGTCACCCGTCACAGCCCGATGTACTGAACAGCTTCCTGGTAAGCCTTCTCAACAGCGTCCAGGGAGAGATGCTGATAGACCTCCAGGCTCCTCTTGCTCTCATGGCCGGAGATCAGCTGGATCTGCGCGTCCGACAAGCCATGCCGCGTCAGGTAGGTCAGCATCTGGTGGCGGAACAGATGGGGGTGGACGTGCTGGGCAATGCCCGCCCGGTCGCGGTAGGCTTGGATGATCTGTTGCACGCGGCGTGGGGTGAACGGTGTGCAGCGCTGGGATTCGAACAGGTAGCGGTTCTTCGGGCTGGCCTGCAGGTGGCTGCGCAGGACCAGGCGGAAGCTCTCGGGGAACAAGATGTACCGGTCCTTGCTGCCTTTGCCCTGACTGATGAAGATCTTACACTGCTGGGTGTCCACATCCCCGACGCGGATGCCGACCAGCTCGCCGACCCGCACGGCGGTGTAGAAGAGCAGCTTGAGCATGATCTCATGCTGGAGGTCGCCGCACTCCTGGATGACCTGGAAGAACCGCTTGAGGTCGGCCTCCGGTAGCAGTTGGGGGAGCTTGCGTTCCTTCTTGGGCTTGTGTAGGCCCAGTTTCCTCCGGGCCTCCTGGCAGACGTAGAGGAAGTCGGCATAGCTGAGTCGCTCCTTGCGGGCGATGCGGACGACCTGGGCGACGACGTGCGATTTCGCCTTTTCGCCCGGCGCTACGAAATCTTCCCGCTTTCCACCCTTCTTTGCCACGCGATTACCCCCTTCCGGCCGCCGACATTTCGCCTTTCCGCAATTCTGCGAAATGCTATGCTGCCGCCCGGTTTCGGGCAACCGCTTTTTCGTCGGGCGGCGGAGAGACGCGGATTGCCTGCTGCCAGAAGGGGGGGCCGCATGAAACCCGACTGGAACCCCGACGAGTTGGCCGAACATTGGACCTTGCTCCCCGGCGACAAGCCGTTGCTTGCCAACAAGTCCGGCCCGACGCGCCTCGGCTTCGCCGTCCTCCTGAAGTTCTTCCAGCATGAGGGATGTTTCCCCGAACATCCCCAGGACGTTCCTGACGTCGTGGTGCGGTACATCGCCCGGCAAGTTGACGTCGAGGCGTCCGCGTGGCCTGACTATCGCTGGCGGGGCCGCACCATCGAGTATCACCGCGCCCAGATCCGGAAGCTGCTCAGCTTTCGGGAGGCCACCGTGGATGACGGTACGGCGCTCACCGCCTGGCTCGTCGAACACGTCCTGCCTCGCGACCAACACCCCGATCATCTTCACAGCCAGGTCCTTGAACGTTGTCGGGCCTTGCGCATCGAACCGCCGTCGCCGGAACGGATCGCCCGCTTGGTGCGGTCGGCATTGCACACCTTCGAGACGCGTTTCTGTGCCACCACGTGTCAACGCCTGTCGCCTCCGGTCCGCGAACGCCTCGAAGCATTGTTGCTGCCGGAATCGCCCGCGGCAGGCGATCCGCAAGAACAGCCCGAGCCGGGCTGGGCCGTTCTCACAGGACTGCTCGCCGATCCTGGCCCCGCCAATCTGGAAAGCCTCCTGGAGGAAGTCGCGAAGCTTGACCGGGTCCGGGCGCTGGGCCTGCCGCCGGGCCTCTTCGACGGCATATCCCCGAAAGTCCTTCAAACCTACCGCCGCCGCCTCGCCGCGGAAGCGGCCTACGAACTGCGGCGGCATTCGGCCCCACTCCGGCTGACGCTGCTGGCTGTCTTCGGTCATCTGCGTGAGCGCGAACTCACCGACACCTTGGTGGACCTGCTGCTGAGCATGGTCCACCGCATCGGCGCCGCGCCGAACGCCGCGTCGAACAGGAGCTGCTGGAGGACCTCAAGCGCGTCGCCGGCAAGAACGGCCTCCTCTTCCAACTGGCCGAGGCCGCCCTGGCGCAGCCTGAAGGCATCGTCAAGAACGTGGTCTACCCGGTCGTCAACGAGCAGACGCTGCGCGACTTGGTCAAGGAATGGAAGGCCAGCGGTCCGGCCTACCGCAAGCACGTCCAGACCGTCATCCGTAACTCCTATCGGTCGCACTACCGCCGCATGGTGCCGCGCCTGTTGCGCGCCTTGGACTTCCGCTCCAACAACGCGACGCACCGGCCCGTCCTCGACGCACTGGCGCTGCTGAAGAAGTATGCCGAGAGCAAGCTGACGGCCTACCCGCCCGACGAGGACGTCCCGGTGGAGGGCGTCGTGCGCGGCTCCTGGCAACAGGCCGTCGTGGAGCAGGACAAGGACGGAGCCACGCGCGTCAACCGGATCTCCTACGAGATCTGCGTCCTCCAAGCCCTCCGGGAGCGGCTCCGCTGCAAAGAGATCTGGGTCAAGGGCGCCGACCGCTACCGCGACCCCGACGAAGACGTGCCCGCCGACTTCGACACGCAGCGAACTACCTACTACGCCGCCCTCCAGCTCTCACAGGACGCCGGCGCTTTTATTGCCCAGGTGCGCCAGGAGATGACGACGGCCCTCGCGGATCTGGATCGCACCCTGCCCGAGAACCAGCACGTGCAGATCCTGCCCAAGTCCGGCGGCTGGATCGCGCTCTCCAAACTTGAGCCTCAGCCCGAGCCGGAGAACCTCCTGGCCCTCAAGGCGGACCTGGCGGCGCGATGGCCGATGACGGGGCTGCTCGACATCCTCAAGGAGACCGACCTGCGCGTCGGCTTCAGTAGCAGCTTCCACAGCCCCACGGCCTTCGAGAGCATGGACCGAAGGACCCTCCAGCAACGCCTGCTCCTGTGCCTCTACGGCCTGGGGACCAACACCGGCCTCAAGCGGATGAGCGCCGAGGAGCACGGCGCCACCTACAAGGACCTCCTCTACGTGCGGCGGCGGTTCATCACCCGAGACCAACTGCGGCACGCCATCACCGAAGTGGTCAACGCGATCTTCTGCGTGCGCCTCCCGCAAGTCTGGGGCGAGGGCACGACGGCGTGCGCCTCCGACTCCAAGAAGTTCGGCGCCTGGGACCAGAACCTGATGACGGAGTGGCACGTCCGCTACGGCGGCCGGGGCGTGATGATCTACTGGCACGTGGAGAAGAAGGCGGCCTGCATCTACTCGCAACTCAAGGCATGCTCGTCCTCGGAAGTGGCCGCCATGATCGAGGGCGTCCTGCGCCACTGCACGGAGATGGCCGTGGACCGGCAGTACGTCGACAGCCACGGCCAGAAGACTTTCAGACACCCACCTTCTCCGTCAGCCCAGACTTTCAGACACCCACCTTCTCCGTCAGCCCAGACTTTCAGACACCCACCTTCTCCGTCAGCCCACGAGGTTCAAGCCAGCGCCGCGCATGCGACTTTTTTCGAGGGTTCTTGACGCGGGCCGGCAGTTTGATACATTTGTCCATTACTGCTGTTTCGAACATGATCTCGGCCGTGAGTGCCCCCACGCTGTTTAAGTAGCCGCACTGACGCCTACCTACGCCCGGGGCCAGATCGTCGTTGAAGATATGGTCGGCGTTTATCACTGCATCGCCCGATGCGTCCGTCGGGCCTTCCTCTGTGGCATCGACCCGTACACCGGGCAGGATTACTAGGCCCCGATCGTGGAGCGACTGGGGCTCAACCGATCGAACTGGGTAGAAACCGTGCGCGACTTCGGTCGACTATTCAAGCACGCGGCGGGCCGATTGAGCTCACTCGTCGATGCCGCGGCACGCCGCTCGCGGCGCTGGTTCCCGGGCAAGGGCAGCCGCTCGAACCGCCTTCGTGTAGGCCACTGGCTCGACACCGAGCCCTAAACAGACATCTCCACGACGCCTTCACTCGAAGAGCGCGGCCGGCTTGCGCGCTCACCTCGCTGCCCTTCCGCTGTGCCGACAGGACAGAACGAACCCCTCTACGTCCTACGTCAAGTAACCACGCCCACACGATGGTCATCTTGAAAACCTCGGTCTCCGACCGCCTCGGGGCTCCGGGCGCGGGTGCGGTGGCCGGTTGGGCCGACCGACGACTTTATGGGTGTCTGAATCCCTGCTGGTCCGACCGACGAGTTTATGGGTGTCTGAACCCCATCGGAGCCCCACGGCCGAAAAACACCAATGATTGTGCTTGGGGGTTTTTACCCATCGCCCCGAAAAGGTATAGTTGAGCTCGAGCCGGGGTAAGCAGACCCAATTCTCTGGAGGCCAGCAAGCGAATCACGACGAAAGCCATCATCCGGGATCTGATCCAGATCTGATTCGAGTCGCGCGATGATCCGAATGAAAGGCTTGAAACGGAACTCGTAACAAGCGCGTCCGCTCGGAAAGAGCGATAAAAGGAACGACACGATGCCTTCCTACGAGCAGATCCTTTACGACGTGGCCGACGGCGTGGCGACGGTGACGCTGAACCGGCCCGATAAGCTTAACGCCTGGACGGGACAGATGGAGAAGGAGGTCCAGGCCGCCATGGCCCAGGCGGAGGCCGATGAACACGTGCGCGTCATCGTCCTCACCGGCGCGGGCCGCGGTTTTTGCGCAGGGGCTGATATGCAAGACCTCGGCAAGGTGGCCGGTACCTCATCGCCCGCGGAACGGGAGCGCATCCTCAAGGACCGCCTCATCGGCCCGCAACGCGGGGACGCTCGTCCTGATTTTCAAAAGACGTACTCCTACTTCCCCGCCATCGGCAAGCCCTTGATTGGAGCGATCAACGGCAGCACGGCCGGCCTGGGCATGGTCATCTATTGGAATGATCTGCACAACAGTCGTCGCGATTGCCAAAAGAAAAAAGAATTCGTCCGTATCGAGTCCCCGCCGCCTCGATGCGATCCGGGTAAAAAAACAAACACGCCTGGCACCACCGCACCCGCTCACTGATACCAACCCGAAGCGTCAGCGAGTCCGACTAGCTCGGCAAGGGTTCAGCTCGATAAGGACGTACGGTTCGCCAGCCCGGAGTCGCACCACCGAGGTACCTGCATTCCCGGACGCGCATCGGCAACCCCGCCCGAGTTAGGTTTCATGTCCCCGGAACCACGCTCACGCTGCGATCGAAATCGCGTAGGCCCGACACGAACCGGGACCTCGGGCCCAAAATGATCAGCCCCAAGAACTCTCATGGGAATCCCGACGGGTGCTCAGTAGCACAGAGTTCTACCGGGCATCTTCTTCCAAAGTCACCATCGGGATACCATGAATCTCGGTCACTCTCGCGGGATCAGGTGGTCACCCACAATTTGGAATCTTGAAATGGCAGGACTTCATCGCAATCACCCAAAACGGAACGACGCCCGCCGAAGTCTGGGACGCATTCGTTGCCGGCGCCGGCCCCGCATCGAGTCACTTGAACGGCGCCGGCTCCTCAGCCTGACTCTTCAGGGTGAGGAAAACATTGCCTCTTACGCTGGGGTCGGATTCAGCCTTAATCCGGTCGCCGGGATCGTCGGCTCTATCAACGGCCAAGGCGACGACAATCCAGGAGATTATCACGTGATGATCGACTGGGGCGACAGTAGTTCGTCAGATAAGAGCGCCTCGCTCGTTTCGGGCGGTATCATCGGCGTAGACGGCTTCGTCTTGGTGAAAGCGTCGCACATCTACCAATCCGACGGCACCTATCAAATCACGGTTTCCGTCACAGGTCCAGACGAGGAGGCTATCACGGGCATGACTGCTGATGCCACCGTGGTGCCGATGCCGGACACGGCTTCTCAGCCCATCGCAGTCCCGAAGGCGTACACTGGTGCGCAGCCCCTCGCCTATGAGTCGCTCTCTCTTCAGGGAGAGGGGAGCATTTCGTCGTACGTCGGGGTTGGATTCAGCCTCAACCCGGTCGCGCAGATTGTCGGTACGTACAACGGTCAGGCCGACGACACGGTCTCCGACTACAAAGCACAGATCAACTGGGGTGACGGCAATACGTGGGATACCACCGCCTCGCTGGTGCCAGGGGGCACCATCGGCGAAGACGGCTTCGTCCTCGTGAAGGGGTCGCACATCTACAAGCAGCAGGGAACCTACGACATCACAGTCTATATCACGGGGCCCGACGGCCAGACAGTTTCGGATGATACGGCGACTGCGACCGTGGTGCCGATGCCGGACACGGCCTCTCAACACATCGCAGTCCCGACGGCGTACACCGGTGCCCAGCCCCTTGCCTATGAGTCGCTCTCCCTTCAGGGAGAGGGGAGCATTTCGTCGTACGTCGGGGTTGGATTCAGCCTCAACCCCGTCGCGGCAGATTGTCGGTACGTACAGCGGTCAGGCCGACGACACGGTCTCCGACTACAAAGCACAGATCAACTGGGGTGACGGCAATACGTGGGATACCACCGCCTCGCTGGTGTCAGGGGGCACCATCGGAGAAGACGGCTTCGTCCTTGTGAAGGGGTCGCACATCTACAAGCAGCAGGGAACCTACGATATCACGGTCTATATCACGGGGCCCGACGGCCAGACAGTTTCGGATGATACGGCGACTGCGACCGTGGTGCCGATGCCGGACACGGCCTCTCAGCCCATCACCGTCCCGATGGCTTACTCTGGAGCGGAGGCCCTTGCCTATGAGTCACTCTCCCTTCAGGGAGAGGGAAGCATTTCGTCGTACGTCGGGGTTGGATTCAGCCTCAACCCGGTCGCGCAGATTGTCGGTACGTACAGCAGTCAGGCCGACGACACGGTCTCCGACTACAGGGCACAGATCAACTGGGGTGACGGCAATACGTGGGATACCACCGCCTCGCTGGTGTCAGGGGGCACCATCGGAGAAGACGGCTTCGTCCTTGTGAAGGGGTCGCACATCTACAAGCAGCAGGGAACCTACGACATCACGGTCTATATCACGGGGCCCGACGGCCAGACAGTTTCGGATGATACGGCGACCGCGACCGTGGTGCCGATGCCGGACACGGCCTCTCAGCCCATCACCGTCCCGATGGCTTACTCTGGAGCGGAGGCCCTCGCCTATGAGTCGCTCTCCCTTCAGGGAGAGGGAAGCATTTCGTCGTACGTCGGGGTTGGATTCAGCCTCAACCCGGTCGCGCAGATTGTCGGCACGTACAGCGGTCAGGCCGACGACACGGTCTCCGACTACAAAGCACAGATCAACTGGGGTGACGGCAATACGTGGGATACCACCGCCTCGCTGGTGCCAGGGGGCACCATCGGAGAAGACGGCTTCGTCCTTGTGAAGGGCTCGCACATCTACAAGCAGCAGGGAACCTACGACATCACAGTCTATGTCACAGGGCCCGACGGCCAGACAATTTCGGATGATACGGCGACTGCGACCGTGGTGCCGATGCCGGACGCGGCCTCTCAGCCCATCACCGTCCCGAAGGCTTACTCTGGAGCGAAGGCCCTTGCCTATGAGTCACTTTCCCTTCAGGGAGAGGGGAGCATTTCGTCGTACGTCGGGGCTGGATTCAGCCTCAGCCCGGTCGCGCAGATTGTCGGCACGTACAGCGGTCAGGCCGACGGCACGGTCTCTGACTACAAAGCACAGATCAACTGGGGTGACGGCAATACGTGGGATACCACCGCCTCGCTGGTGTCGGGCGGCATCATTGGTGAGGACGGCTTCGTCCTCGTGGAGGGGTCGCACACTTACAATCAGCAGGGAACCTACGACATCACGGTCTACATCACTGGCCCCGACGGCCAGACGATTAGCGACAATACGGCCAGCGCGATCGTTTCGGAGAATCCCAACGCGATCAATCTGGGCAGCCTCAGTCCCGCAGAGTGGCAACAAAACGAGCAGGGTTACGACGGGACGATCTCCGTCGTCGGTGGCACCGGGGGTTACAACAGCCTCCAGGTAAGTGGACTACCGCCAGGGCTGAGTGCGTCGGTCCTGACTGGCGCTCTCAACGGCCAGCAGAGCGGCACGATCGACATTAGCGGCACACCAACCCAGAGCGGCGCATTCACCCTCATGACGACGATTCAAGACGGCAATGGCGACAAAGGGAGTGGAACCGAGACGTTGACGATCACTGTGCCGCCAATAACCTTGGGAAACCTGAGTCCCGCGCAATGGCAGGTGAACCAGCCGGGTTACAGTGGGACGATCTCGGTCACAGGCGGGAGCGACGGATATCAGGACCTGCAGGTGGGCGGACTGCCGCCGGGACTGACCGCCACGGTGTTATCCAGCACGATCAACGGCCAGCAGAGCGGTACCATCACCATCAGTGGCACGCCGACTCAGTATGGGACATTCAGCCTCGCGACGACGCTGCAGGACGGCAACGGCGACCTGGGTTCTGGAACCGAGAACTTGACGATCGGCGCGCCGCCGATAACGCTGGGTGACCTGAGCCCGGCGCAATGGCAAGAAAACCAGCCTGGTTACGATGGTACGATCTCGGTCACAGGGGGGAGCGACGGATACCAGGACTTGCACGTGGCTGGCCTGCCGCGGGGATTGATCGCCTCGGTGGTGACTGGCCCGCTCAACGGCCAGCAAAGCGGCACGATCGAGATCAGTGGCACGCCGACCCAGAGCGGGGCGTTTACCCTCACGACGACGCTACAGGACGGCGAGGGTAACTCCGGCGGTGGTATGGAGAGCTTGACGATCACTGTGGTGTCGCTGGTTTTAGGGACCCTTACTCCCAGCCAGTGGACCGTGAGCCAGCCCGGTTACCAGGGAACGATCGCTGTCAGCGGCGGTAACGGCGATTATCAAAACCTGGAAGTTACCGGTTTGCCGCCTGGACTCAGCGCTCAATTGTCCGGCAATTCGATCGCGATCACCGGCACGCCCACGCAGAGTGGCGCCTACCGCGCTATTGATGTGACCGTGCAAGACAGCGCCGGAGATAAGGGCAACGGCACGTACAGCTTGATCGTCAGCCCCGCGATTGAACTCGGGGCGCTCAATCCAACTCAATGGCAGTTGGACGAGCCGGGATACGATGGCACGATCCCCGTCCAGGGCGGTTCTGGCGGTTACAGCAACCTCAACGTCTCCGGCTTGCCAACCGGCTTGACGGCCTCGATGGAAAGCAGCACGCTCTCCGTCAATGGAACGCCGATGCTTGGCGGCACAATTTTCATCAACGGCACGCCGACGGAGAGCGGAATCTTCACCATTGGAGTCTCGTTGCAAGATGCGACCGGGGCGCTGGACCCGAAGTTCGAGCTGACTATCACGGCGTCGCCTCCGCCTCCGAAATTGGAAGTCACATTACAACAGATCGAACAGATCATACCGGCCCCGCCGGCGCCGCCAGATTCGCCTCCCGCGCCGCCTGAAGCCATTAAAGGCAAGGTCACCGCGAGGGCAAAGAAGGCCTATGCGAAGCAACTCGCTGCCTATCGCACCGCTGTCTCAAACTCTGCAGCTTATCCAACGCTTGCGGCCGGACTGGTTAACTTCCTGAACTCATCGCAGGCGATTGTCACGGACCAGATCAATACGCGAAAACGTCAGGCCGCCTTCATCGGACAGGTCGCCGTGGAGTCGGGGTATTTGACGACGTTGACCCAAGGTGCCCTGTTCGGGACCGTCAACGGGACGACGCCCGGGTATGGATACCTGCAAATCACCGGCGCAGACAACGACAATGCGGCCGCAACCTATCTGGATAAGACGCTTTCCCAAACCATCTCGTTGATGGCGACCGATCCTGGCGTCGCCGCAAGCGTGTCTGGCTGGTACTGGAACGGCGGCACCGGGGTGCCCGGCATCAACAAGTACGCGGATGCGTGGGACATCACGTCGGTGAGCAAGCTGGTCAACAAGGGAGCGCTCTACAAGGTGACCAAGAACAAAAAGGGCAAGGTGATCAAAAAAACCCCTACCTCTCCCAACAATCTGCAGCAGCGGATTGATTACTCCAACGCGGCCCTGGAGGTGCTGGAGTGACGCAACGCCCGAGCGTCTTCAGTTTCGCATCCGGCAACGAATACCCTGCCTGATAGCACGATCAGCAAAAACCGCGATCCAGTTGCCGGAAGAAAAAAGAATTCGTCCAGATCGAGTCGGCATCCCCCTTTGAGTAGATCAGGCTTTAGCCTGACAATACGTTCATATCCTTCTCACCAACTCGGGCCTGGTTCACGCGTGCGGCTGCCTGGGTAACACGTTGGGCGCCGACCCAGCGACCCCACTCGCCCGAAGCGTCTGCTCGCCATCCAGATCGGCCCGTTCGATCTCCGGGTCTAGCTCGAAGTCGTCGCCCACGACATCGAGCTCCGCACCGTCTCCTCAGCGAGCCCGGTGCTTTTTCGCGCTTCAAGTCAGGATCCCTGCGCCGCCCATGCCTCTCGCTTTCGGTGCCGCTCTCACAAATCATCCCCGATCGACGCACAGGCCCCCGAAATGCTTCCCGGGACGCGGGTGCTATTCCCGCCACCTCCACTTCTTGTGTTGTAACTTGTCATATCGCAATAACTTGCGTGTGAAGGGGAAGCGGGTAAGTAACCCGCCGCCCATGAGTATCTCAAACTAACGACATTTACCATAAACATCTTATCTATAATGATTTAAGTCGTCGTTCTCGGAATAACTCTGAGTCAAGACGTGATGTAATTCACCAGCGTCGCTGCCGGAATCCCGACCAATACCCGACCCGCCGCCGATCTTTGTTGCGAATGGGGCCGACGAGCGCTCAGCTTCGTCTATCAAGGCTGATCGGCGCCTACTTGGTGTTGTCTAGGCCTCGTAGCGCCGAGCAACCTTGCGTTCCTGGACGAGCGTGCAGCAGTTCTGGAACGATCGCTCGGATCTGGTCCGTGAGGTCGTGGGATCAAATCCCGCCGCCCCGACTGTTTCGGAACATCAAATCCCATCAGCGGTTGCGAAAGCGACTGTTGGCGGGATTTGACCTTTTTTGGACAAGTCCAATGATCCCTGTGACGATTCCAGTGCCAGAAACGAATCACATGGTGTACTGGTTGACGGAAACCGATACCGGTCCGGCGGGAAACGACTTGATCGCCCGCGAATCATCCATGGGAAGCAGAGATCTGGCGGACGCATGCCTTCCTCAGTCGATCACGAATGGTTTCTGTCGGTGCTGGATTCGCACCAGCGCCTGATTCACAAGGTCTGCTGGGCGTATGCCAGCTCGCCGGATGAACGGGAAGACCTTTTCCAGGAGATCGTGGTTCGACTGTTGTCGGCAGCCCGAAATTACGACTCGACCCGCAAGCTCTCGACCTGGATTTACCGCGTCGCGTTGAATGTCGCGATCGATTCTTGCCGCAAGCGGCGCCAGCAAAGCAAGGAACAGCTCGGTTTCGACGGTGACTTGGAGCCGGCATCTGATCAGGATCCGGTGGTCGCCGAGCAACTCGGGGAGCTCCGCGCGCTCCTGGAGCGTCAGACGGAAGTAGATCGAGCCTTGTTGTTGCTGCATCTCGAGGGCAACACTCACCGCGAAATCGGAGAGACGCTTGGGTTCAGCGAGAGCAACGTCGGGACGCGACTGAACCGGCTGAAGACGTCGCTTCGTCAGTCCGCCCACTCATCGGAAAAGCAAACTCAGGATAAAAACACATGCAACTCGAAGAACTCCAACAACAATGGCAACGCCTCGACGAGAAACTCGAGCGGACAGTCAAAATGAATCGCGCGTTACTCCGTCTGGCGATCATGCAACCCGCTCGCCGTCGTCTGAATCGTTTGGCATTTTGGCCGGCGCTGGATACGGCATTCTGCGTGGTGGTACTGCTCTTTGCAGGATCCTTCCTCGGAAAACATTGGAACACATGGTCGCTTGTCGGTCCCGCAAGTGTGATGATGATTGCCGCCGTCCTGTTGCTGAATGCCAGTATTCGCCAACTCATTCTCGTCTCTGAGATCGATTGGAGTGGCACGGTGGTTGATATCCAAAGTTCGCTTTCGCGACTTCGCATCGCCAGGATCCGTCAGTTCAAGTGGATCATCTTGTTGTCTCCACTCGCCGGGTTTTGCGGCTTGATTCTTGGCCTGCAATGGCTGCTGGATCGGCTGCCAGAACCACACTTTATCCTCGACAAGCTTAACCTCTGGTGGGTCGCCGGCAATTATGCGTTTGGTGTGCTGTTTATCCCCTTCGGCCAAGCCGTTGTAAGTTTCCTCGCCAAGCGGTTCCGTGGTCGGGGTTGGTGGCAACGTGCGCTTTCCGACATCTCCGGAAGCAGCATAAAAAAAACAAAGGAGGAGTTAGAACGCTGGGCCAGTTTGGATGACAAGGTGTCGAATGACACCGAAAACGCACCACTAGGGAGTAAATAGCTTCCAGTGTCCCTCGGAGACGACTTCGACCGTGCCGTCGGTCACCTTGATGGCGGTCTGATCGTCAATTGCGTACACCGGTACCGGCAGCTTCGCCGCCCATGTTTTCGCGTTCGCCAAGGAGGCGTCCGGATGGTCTTCGTGGTCCAGGTGCGGAATCAACGCAAAGTCGACAAGTCCCGCCCCGTGAGCTGTGACGAGAATCCTGCTGACTTCGCCCTCTGGTGCAACGAACACGATGTGCTCTGACGTGAGCGCGTTCCCGCTGCCGCTCGGCCGATCTCTATACGTCTCTCCAAAGGTGGCGGCCGCCGCCATGCTTCCGGCGCTCACTCCCACGTACACCGACCTACGCCGCAGCGACGGCAGGAGATCTGCCAACCCGGACTGCCGCATCCAGTAGGCCAGATAGACGGGATCGCCGCCCCAAACCAGCAGGGCGTCCGTCTCCTCGACCATTGGGGCCCAAGCGTTTTTATCGATACTGGGCAGCGCGGTAAGCTCCAGCACTCCCAGAGACTTCCAACCCAATTGGGCCAAGGGAGATTTGGCCTTACCGCTAAGCGCCTGCCACGCCATGAGTGCACCGCGCGGGAAAGGGTAGATCGCGGTGGGAATGAAGAGGGCGCTGGATTCGGCAATCGGCTTGCCTAGCAGGTCGACCAGCGCGTTGTGGATGCTCGTGTTGCTGACGCCAGAGGATGTGAGAAGAAGTCTCATGATTCAGGCGTAGTGGAGGTCCAGGGGGTATTCGCGCATGCTCGTCGCACGGTCCATCGCCAGCGATCGTAACGATTTTATCAGGTCGGGCAAGGATTACTTCGCTCCACGGAAACCGAATATCATTTCCGCGGAGATGAGCGTGGGCTCTCTATCGCTTCCAGGGACATGAGCGTAGGATATCACTGCAGTTCCGGAATGAAGAGCGTCAGGTGACCCCGTTCTCGGAAATTGTCCTGTCCGAGGCGTTCACCGACTCCGGCAACGATAGGGCGGATGTCCACGGCTTTGGCTCGAGCGGCGTAGCTTCTCCCGAAAGCTTCAAATGACAGAAGTGGATTGCAGCGACGACGCCCAGCGCCGGCGGATGTTCAAGCTAGGCTGCGAAGCGACATCACCTGTTGATCTGCCAATAGTTGGAAGGCCAAAGAACGAGCAGCAGCATAAACCGAGGTCAGCGGCGTGGCGCACGACGTTTTTATCAGCTACTCATCGCACGATAAGCCTGTTGCCGACGCCGTTTGCGCCGGCCTGGAGGCGGCCAAGATTCGATGCTGGATCGCGCCCCGAGACATGCTGCCCGGCGTGCCCTACGGGGAAGCGCTCGGCGAGGCGCTGCGCGAAAGCCAAATCCTCCTGCTCGTATTCTCGTCGAAATCCAACGACTCCGGCCTGGTGATGCGCGAGGTGGAAAGTGCAGTCCATAAAGGCATCCCTGTTCTGCCGTTTCGGGTCGAAGATGTGAAGCCGTCGGCAGCCCTGGACTACTTCGTGAAGTCCATCCATTGGCTCGACGCCATCACGCCGCCGCTGGAAAATCATTTGCAATCCTTGGTGGCAACGGTTCGGCTGCTTCTGACGCGACAGCAGACTGGCGCCGTTGTGGCAGGGCGCCCCGGCGCCGTCGACACGTCAGAGAAGCCAGCAAGCCCCACTCCCACGTTCCCTGCCGCCGTGTTGCCCAACCAACGTAGCAAGTTTACTTCCGGCGGTTACCTGATTGCCGGCGTGGGTCTCACGCTCGCGATCCTGCTGCTCGCGTTGGCGACGTGGTGGCCACGCAGCAATGATAAAGGTGAGCCTCGCTCATCGAAATTGAGCCCCACGTCGACTTCGCCCCCCGTCACCGAGCCGCTCCGCGTCCAGAAGATCGACGTTCAACTGTTTGCTCGTCAGGGGGAAGAAGCAGAGCCGCGCGGTCTGATCGGTCACGACGCTTTCGCGGCACGACTGCGTGACCAGGTCACCGTGCAGGCCCGTCTCTCGCACGCCGCCTACGCCTATCTCATCGCTTTCCGGCCCGACGGCAAAACCGAGCTTTGTTATCCCGACCGGGAGGATATTCCCCCGCCCTTGACGGATCGGCCGCATTATCCGCCCGAGGGCAGCCGCGTTCGTTATGGCTTGAGCGACGGCGCGGGTCTGATGGTTTTCGTTGTCGTGGCCTCCGATAAGCCGTTACCTTCCTACCGCGAGTGGTTACAGGGCCGATCGCTAGCCTGGCAAAGCGAAGCAGGCCAGCCGAAGGAGGAAGTCCTCTGGAGCAGTGGACAGGTTGTGGATGTCTTGCTGCCCGCGGACAAGCTGTCGAGTTCGCGTGGCAGAGGGGAGGCGGCGACGCCTCTGGCACCCGCCTTCGAGAAACTTGCCGAATCACTGCGAGTCGATTCCTCGAAGAATGCCATCGGCTTGCTGGGATTCACCGTGCAGAAACCTTGATCCTGGAATGGGAGGCCGTCTGCCATGTGGCCGAATTTCGCCCTGCTGGCCGTCGTGTTCGCGGCTTACGCATTCGCCCAGGAGCCGCAGCAAGCCGGCCTGAAGCCAACCTATGAACGACGGCTGCAGGGCGAAGCTGCCAGGAAGGCGGCCGCAATGGCGCAGCGAATCGCCGAAAGCGAGGCGGCTGACCAGTACGCCGAGGCCATCGCCGTAGCCGAGCAATTGGCGGCATTGCGGAAGAGTAAGCAAGGTACGGATCATTACGAGTTCCTCGACGCCGAGCATCGAGTTCGCACCTTGCAGAAAGTTGCTTCTTTGCCGCCCCAGGATCACCGCACTTTTCGTGAGGCGAAACAGTACTACGATCAAGCGATACTTCTTGAGCGGCAACGCAAATTCGCGGCTGCAAAGCCGCTCTACGAGAAGGCGTTGGCCATCGTCCGCAAAGTGCTGGGCGAGGAGCATCGCGACACGGCCGGCAGCTACAACAACCTGGCCACCAACCTGGCCAGGCGGCAGAAGTATGCCCAAGCGAGGCCGCTCTACGAGAAGGCGCTGGCCATCTGCCGCAAGGTGCTCGGCGAGGAGGATCCCGACACGGCTTGGGGCTACCGAACCTGGCCTCAAACCTGGCCAGGCAGCGAGAAGTATGCGGAAGCGCGGCCGCTCTACGTGAAGGCGCTGGCCATCCGCCGCAAGGTGCTCGGCGAGGAAGATCGTGACACGGCCGACAGCTACAACAACCTGGCCTTGAACCTGGGCCGCCAGCGGAAGCACGCCGAGGCGCAGCCGCTCTACCAGCAGGCGCTGGTCATCTACCGCAAGATGCTCGGCGAGGAGGATCCCGACACGGCCGACAGCTACAACAACCTGGCGGCTAACCTGAACAGCCAGAGGATGTACGCGGAGGCGCAGCCGCTCTACGAGAAGGCCCTGGCCATCCGCCGCGAGGTGCTCGGCGAGGAGCATCTCGACACCGCTCAGGTCTACGAAAAGTTGGCCGATAACCTGGCCAGACAGCGGAAGTACGCGGAGGCGCAGCCGGTCTACCAGAAGGCGGCGGCGATCTACCGCAAGTTATTTGGCGCTGATGAGGAAGATCCCATCACGGCTCATTGGTACGACAAGCTGGCCGATAACTTGAACAACCAGGGGAAGTACGCCGAGGCTCAGCCGCTCCTCGAGAAGGCGCTCGCCATCCACCGCAAGCGGCTCGGCGAGGAGGATCCCGACACGGCTTCCAGCTACGAAAAGCTGGCCGATAACCTGAACAACCAGGGGAAGTACGCGGCGGCGCAGCCGCTCTACGAGCAGGCGCTGGCCATCCGCCGCAAGGTACAAGGCGAGGAGCATGGCGATACGGCTGCAAGCTACACCGCACTTGCGATGAATTTCTGGAGCCAGGGGAAGGATGCGGAGGCGGAGGCCATTTTCCGCAAGTTAGATGGCGATGGTGAGGACAATGCCCCCAACACCGCTCAGTGGTACAACAAGTTTGCCGATGACCTGAACACCCAGGGGAAGTACGCCGAGGCTCAGCCGCTCCTCGAGAAGGCGCTCGCCATTCACCGCAAGCGGCTCGGCGAGGAGCATCCGGACACGGCCAAGGGCTACGACAGCCTGGCAGACAACCTGGAGAGCCAAAAGAAGTACGCCAAAGCGCAGCCGCTCCTCGAGAAGGCGCTCGCCATCCGCCGCAAGGCGCTTGGCGACCAGCATCTCGACACAGCTCGGGGCTACTCCGACCTGGCCTTGAACCTGAGCACCCAGGGCAAGCTCGCCGAGGCTCAGCCGCTCCTCGAGAAGGCGCAGGCCATCCACCGCAAGTTGCGCGGCAACGAGGAGAGCGAGACGGCTCATTTCTATAGTCGTCTGGCCACGAACCTGACCATCCTGGGGAAGTATGCCGAGGCGCAGCCCCTCTTGGAGAAGAGGCTGGCCACTGACCGCAAGATACTGGGCGAGGAGCATCCCGACACCGCTTCCAGCTACAGCAGCCTTGCCATGAATTCAGAATGGCAGGGGAAGTACGCCGAGGCGCAGCCGCTCCTTGAGAAGGCGCTGGCCATCCGCCGCAAGGTGCTCGGCGATCAGCATCCCGACACGGCTGAAAGCTACTTCGACCTTGGCGTTAATCTGAACAGCCAGGGGAAGTATGCCGAGGCAGGCACTGCGCTGGGCCAGGCAGCACGCAGTTACGAGGCCAGCCGGCTGGCCGCCGCCGCACGCGGACTGGATCGCGCTGCGGCGAGTGTTGAGAAATCGCCGTATCCCCTGTTGGCCGCGTTCCATGCTTGCAGAGGGGATGCCGTCGCAGCCACCGGCGCCCTGGAATTGAACCTCGCTCGCGGTCTGCTGGACGAACAAGCGCTGCGTGCTACTTTGCTACCCCGGGAGGCCGAAGCGCAAGGAGTCCTGCAGCAAGCACTCGCGAAACTGCAGCCCAAGATTCTGGCCCTGCTCACCCAGCCGAACCATACCGAGGGCGACGAAAAGGAGCTACAGGCTCTGCTGGGAGAGCGGCGAAAGGTCGAACAGCAACTGGCCGATCTGGCCATTGCCGTCAGCCAGCGGGAGGTGGAGACGCTCGATCACATCCGCCAGGCCCTGCCGGCGGATGCCGCTCTCGTCGCCTGGGTCGATGTGCCGTCGAGAGGCCGGCAGGAACACTGGGTTTGCCTGTGTCGCCAGCAGGGTTTGCCGGTTTGGGAACGTCTGCCAGGCAGTGGCCCTGATGGGAAGTGGACCGATGAGGACACGAGCCTACCCGACCGTCTGCGTCAGGTCGTTCTGGGCGAGAAATCACGCGGAGCTAGAGCCCCCGCTGAGGTGGCCAAGCTGGCGCGGCAGTTGTACGCCCAACGCCTGGCACCCCTGGAGAAAAACCTGGCCGGAGTGCGGCGGCTTTACGTTGTTCCCGTCGACATCATGTCCAGAGTCCCGGTCGAGTTACTAACCGATCAATTCACGATCAGCTACGTCCCCTCGGGAACGATGTTGCGCGCAGCCGCGAGCGGGCTCGGCCTGAGAATGAGGCTGTATTGGCGCGTAGGGGATCCACGGTTCGATGACCGACCGAGGAAGCCTGCCGGTGTTTCTCTGCCCCCGGGAGGTCTTCTCGTCAGCCAGGTGGTCCCGCAGGGCAATGCCGCCAATAGCCGCATCGCTGCTGACGATGTGCTGCTCACGTATGCGGGCACCGAGCTGAACGAAGAGGCACAGTTGGGCCAACTCATCGCCGGCCATACCGGCGATAAGACCATTCCGGTCACCATCTGGCGCAACGGCCAAACCGTCACTCGCGACGTAGCTCCCGGCAAGCTGGGTCTGTTGCTGGCCAAGGAACCAGCGCCCAGGCGACGCTGGCCAAACGGCAGGGTAACCGGTTGCTGGCTTCGCCGCGGGTCGAAGCGTGGGCTCCACTTCCCGGAACTCGTGTGGAACTGGCGAGGTTAAGCGAGCTGTTCGGTAAGGACCGCGTGACGCTATTGACAGGAGAAGGGGCCAGCGAGCCGGCTGTGGACGCCCTGCGGAGCGACGACCAGCTTCGCCGGTATCGCTTTCTCCACTTCGCTACCCACGGCGAGGCCAATAATTCTCAAGCGTTCCAGTCACGGTTGGTGCTGACCCAGGATGCCGCCGCACGGGCGGCCTTGCGAAAAGCGGGTCAACCCATACTGGATGGCTACCTGACGGCGGCTGAGGTGCTGGAATACTGGAAGCTCGATGCCGAGATGGTGACCTTGTCGGCCTGTGAATCGGCACTTGGGAGTGAGGGCAGCGGCGACGGGTCACTCGGCTTCGCCCAGGCCTTTCTGAAAGCGGGCAGCCGGGCCGTATGCCTGAGCCTCTGGAAAGTGGATGACACGGCGACGGCCCTGCTCATGGACCGGTTCTATCGCAATTTACTGGGGAAAAGGCAAGGCTTGAATGCCCCTCTACCCAAGGCCGAGGCACTGGCCGAGGCCAAGACCTGGCTGCGGAACGTCACGGTCGAAGAGGCGACCGACCGGCTGGAAACCACCACGCAAAGCGTGCCGCGCGGCAAGGACGAAACAGCCCTCCAGGTGAAGTCCCAGCCAGGTGAAGGTGCTAAAGCGAGAGAGACGAAACCGTTTGCCCATCCGCGCTATTGGGCAGCTTTCATCCTCATTGGTGATCCGGAGTGAGGCGGGCTCACGAAGATGGTAATTCCGGGGCTCAATTCGTTGGCGTTTCATCCGTTGGGTGCAGAAGCGATCGGGGGGCGCGATGAAGGACGAGGTGACGTCCATCCTCTCAGCAATCGAGCAGGGCGACCCGCGCGCAGCAGAACGACTTCTACCGCTGGTCTACGACGAATTACGCCGGCTGGCCGCCCAGCGGCTCGCGCAGGAGAAGCCCGGCCAGACCTTGCAGCCGACCGCCTTGGTTCACGAGGCCTACCTCCGGCTCGTCGGGTCGGGCACCCCTGCCCACTGGGATGGGTGCGGCCATTTCTTCGCCGCAGCCGCCCTGGCCATGCGCCGCATCCTGGTCGAGCAGGCGCGCCGCAAACGGAGCCTCAAGCGCGGCGGCGGCCGGCCGCGCGAGCCCGCCGACCTCGACGCCCTGCTGGCCGGCGGCCCCGCACAGGAAGTCCTGGTCCTGCACGAGGCCTTGGAGCAACTCGCCGCGCACGACCCCGTGAAGGCCAAGCTGGTGGAAATGCGGTTCTTCGCCGGGCTGACGAATGAGCAGGCGGCCAGGTGCCTGGGCATCTCGCCGAGCAAAGCCGAGCGTGCCTGGCGGTACGCCCGCGCCTGGCTCTATACCGCCATGTCCGGCCCGGATTCCGGAAAAAAATGAAGGGCTGGTGACGGCTTCCACGCTTGGACGTCGCATAGAGAGGTGGTGAGGGCCCACTGGGGCTATGGATTCTTCATGGGCCATGCTCGGTGGAGGCGTGGTGCGATGGATGACGAGTCGATCTTCGCCGCCGCGCTCGGCAAGGCCCCCGGGGCCGAGCGGCGCGCATTCCTGGACGGGGCGTGCGGCAGCGACGACGACCCTCCGCCGCCGCATCGAGCGCCTGCTCGAGGCCGACGGGCAGACCGGCGGCATCCTCGACACGCGGCCCCGACGCCGGCCCGACCGACGCCCTGTGCCCCGACGACCCACCGCTCTCGCCCGAACGCATCTTCGCCGGCCGCTTCAAGCTCCGCCAGAAGCTCGGCGAAGGGGGCATGGGCGAGGTCTGGGTCGCCGACCAGGCCGCGCCGGTACAGCGCCGCGTCGCCATCAAGGTGATCCGCCCCGGCCTCGACTCCGAGCGGATGCTCGCCCGCTTCGACCAGGAGCGGCAGGCGCTGGCCCTGATGGATCATCCCAACATCGCCAAGGTCCTGGATGCCGGCGAGGCCGACGGCCGCCCCTATTTCGTGATGGAGCTGATCAAGGGCGTGCCCATCACCGAATATTGCGACCGGGCCCGGCTGTCGCCGCGCGAGCGGCTGGCGCTGTTCGTCCCGGTCTGCGAGGCGGTGCAGCACGCCCACCAGAAGGGCGTGGTCCACCGCGACCTGAAGCCGTCGAACATCCTCGTCGCCCTTTACGACGGCCGGCCGGTGCCCAAGGTGATCGACTTCGGCATCGCCAAGGCCACCGGCCAGCGGCTGACCGATCGGAGCATCTACACCGAGGTCGGCGCGCTCATCGGCACGCTGGAATACATGGCGCCCGAGCAGGCGGAGCTGAACAATCTCGACATCGACACCCGCGCCGACGTCTACGCTCTAGGTGCGATCCTCTACGAGCTCTTGACCGGCAGCGTGCCGTTCTCGCGCCAGGAGCTTCAAGCGGCCGGCTTCCTCGAGATGCTGCGGGTGATCCGGGAGGTCGAGCCGCCCCGGCCGAGCACGAAGCTCTCGAAGTCGGGGACGCTGCCGAGCGTCGCCGACGTGCGCCGCACTGATCCGCAGAAGCTGGTATCGCTGATGCGCGGCGAGCTGGACTGGATCATCCTCAAGTGCCTGGAGAAGGACCGCGGCCGACGGTACCAGGCCGCGAGCGGGCTGGCCCGCGACCTGGAGCACTACCTGGCGGATGAGCCTGTCGAAGCATGTCCGCCCACCGCCGGCTACCGGCTGCGCAAGTTCGCCCGCAAGCACCGGACGGCGCTGGCGACGGCGGCGGCGTTCGCCATCCTCCTGGTCGCCGGCGTCGTGGTGAGCACCTGGCAGGCGGTGCGGGCCACGTCGGCCGAGGGCGCCAAGCGTGCCGAGCTCGAGGCGACGCAGCGATCGCCGCTGAGCTGGCGAGGCCGGGCAGGCCCTGGAAGCCAAGGCCGAGACGGAGGCCCAGCGCGACGAGGCTCGTCTCGCCGCATATGCGTCCGGGATGGGGCTGGCCCAGCGTGCCTGGGAAGAGAACAATGTCGTCCGCGCCCGCGAATTGCTCGCAGAGCTACCCAGCGAGGCGGCCGGCCGAAACCTGCGTGGGTTCGAATGGTTCTACCTGTCCCGCGTGTGCCATCCCGATGAGCTGACCCTCGCAGGCCATGCAGGTTAGGTCTTCAGCGTGGCGTTCAGCCCGGACGGTCAGCGCCTGGCGTCGGCGAGTCTCGACCAGACAGTGAAGATCTGGGACACCGCGACCGGCAAGGAGCTGTTCACCCTCAAGGGCCATGCTGGTTGGGTCAGGACCGTGGCGTTCAGCCCGGACGGCCAGCGCCTGGCATCGGCGAGCGATGACCAGACGGTGAAGATCTGGGACAGCGCGACCGGCAAGGAGCTGTTCACCCTCAAGGGCAATGCCGATGTCGTCGATTAGCGTGGCGTTCAGCCCGGACGGCCAGCGCCTGGCGTCGGGAGGCGATGACCAGACGGTGAGGATCTGGGACAGCGCGACCGGCAAGGAGCTCTTCGCCTTCAAGGGCCATGCTGGTTGGGTCAAGAGCTTGGCGTTCAGCCCGGACGGCCAGCGCCTGGCGTCCGGCAGCTATGACAAGACCGTGAAGATCTGGGACAGCGCGACGGGCAAGGAGCTATTCGCCCTCAAGGGCCATGCCGATGAAGTCGATGAGCGTGGCGTTCAGCCCGGACGGCCAGCGCCTGGCGTCGGCGGGCGAGGACCAGACGGTGAAGGTCTGGGACAGCGCGACCGGCAAAGAGCTGCTCACCCTCAAGGGCCATGCACGTTGGGTCGAGAGCGTGGCGTTCAGCCCGGACGGCCAGCGCCTGGCGTCGGCGGGCATGGACCACACGGTGAAGATCTGGGACAGCGCGACCGGCAAGGAGCTCTTCGCCCTCAAGGGCCATGCCGGTTCGGTGTCGAGCGTGGCGTTCAGCCCGGACGGCCAGCGTCTGGCGTCGGCGAGCGAAGACCAGACGGTGAAGATCTGGGACAGCGCGACCGGGAAGGAGCTGTTCACCCTCAAGGGCCATGCAGCTTCGGTCTTTGGCGTGGCGTTCAGCCCGGACGGCCAGCACCTGGCATCGACGAGCCCGAACAACACCGTGAAGATCTGGGACACCGCCACCGGCAGGAAGTTGTTCGACTCAAGTGGCCATGCCGCTTTGGTCAACAGCGTGGCGTTCAGCCCGGACGGCCAGCGCCTGGCGTCGGCAAGCAGTGACAAGACGGTGAAGATCTGGGACACCGCGACCGGCAAGGAGCTGTTCACCTTCAAGGGCCATGCTCTTTATGTCTGGAGCGTGGCGTTCAGCCCGGACGGCCAGCGCCTGGCGTCGGCGAGCTTCGACAAGACGGTGAAGATCTGGGAGACTGCGACCGGCAAGGAGCAATTCGCCCTCAAGGGCCATGCTGGTTGGGTCAGGAGCGTGGCGTTCAGCCCGGACGGCCAGCGCCTGGCGTCGGCAGGTGATGACCAGACGGTGAGGATCTGGGACAGCGCGACCGGCAAGGAGCTGTTCGCCCTCAAGGGCCATGCCGGTTGGGTCAGGAGCGTGGCGTTCAGCCCGGACGGCCAGCGCCTGGCGTCGGCAAGCAATGACCAGACGGTGAAGATCTGGGACAGCGCGACCGGCAAGGAGCTGTTCGCCCTCAAGGGCCATGCCAGCCGCGTCTTTGGCGTGGCGTTCAGCCCGGACGGCCAGCGCCTGGCGTCCGGGAGCTCTGACCAGACGGTGAGGATCTGGGACAGCGCGACCGGCAAGGAGCTGTGCGCCTTCAAGGGCCATGCCGGTATGGTCCACAGCGTGGCGTTCAGTCCGGACGGCCAGCGCCTGGCCTCCGGGAACGAGGACGGCTCTATCGATCTGTGGGAGACAATGAGTGTCTCTCGCGAAATCCAGCACCGTCGGGCGACCAATCAGATGGTGGCCGATCTCTTCGGACAGATGCCCCTGCGTGCCGATGTCCTGGAACGGTTGCGAACTCTGCCCGGCATGAATCCGTCCCGCAGGCATGAAGTCCTCGCTGTTGCCCAGACGTATCCCGAAGATTCGTGGGCACTGAACAATCTCGCCCGGGAACTGGTAAGGCTGCCGGGCGGCGAAATGTCGGGCTATCGCAAGGCCCTGCGATTTAGCGAGGAAGCCTGTCAGCTCGAACCCGAGAATGGCGACTTCCTGACTACGCTGGGCGTGGCCTACTACCGCGTCGGCAACTATGAGAAGGCGCTGGACGTGCTCGTCGCGCTCGGACAAGATCAACGCGCTTGGAGAGAAAGGCTCGATCCCCGCGAACCTCGCCTTCCTCGCCATGGCGCACCAGCAGCTCGGCCACACCAAGGAAGCAGAGGCCAAGCTCGAGCTCCTACGCGAGCGGATGAAGGATCCGCGCGCTGCACGGGTCACCGGGGCTCCTGTCTTCCTGCGCGAAGCGGAAGAATTGCTGGCAAAACTCAAGCCGCCAAGCAGCAAGTAAACATCGGTGGAGGTCTGATGCGATGAATGACGAATCGATCTTCGCCGCCGCGCTCGAGCAAGGCCCCCGGGACCGAGCGGCGCGCATTTCTGGACGGGGCTTGCGGGGGCGACCACGACCTCCGCCTGCGCATCGAGCGCCTGCTCGAGGCCGACGGCCAGACCGCCGGCATCCTCGAACGCGGCCCCGACGCCGGCCCGACCGAGGCCCCGGGGGAGGACGGGCCGCCGCTCTTGCCCGAACGCGTCTTCGCCGGCCGCTTCAAGCTCCGCCAGAAGCTCGGCGAAGGGGGCATGGGCGAGGTCTGGGTCGCCGACCAGACCGCGCCGGTGCAGCGCCGCGTCGCCATCAAGGTGATCCGCCCCGGCCTCGACTCCGAGCGGATGCTCGCCCGCTTCGACCAGGAGCGGCAGGCGCTGGCCCTCATGGACCACCCCAACATCGCCAAGGTCCTGGACGCCGGCGAGGCCGACGGCCGCCCCTATTTCGTGATGGAGCTGATCAAGGGCGTGCCGATCACCGACTATTGCGACCGGGCCCGGCTGTCGCCGCGCGAGCGGCTGGCGCTGTTCGTGCCGGTCTGCGAGGCGGTGCAGCACGCCCACCAGAAGGGCGTGGTCCACCGCGACCTGAAGCCGTCGAACATGCTGGTCGCCCTCTACGACGGCCGGCCGGTGCCCAAGGTGATCGACTTCGGCATCGCCAAGGCAACCGGTGCGCGGCTGACCGATCGCAGCATCTACACCGAAGTCGGCGCGCTCATCGGCACGCTCGAATACATGGCGCCGGAGCAGGCGGAGCTGAACAATCTCGACATCGACACCCGCGCCGACGTCTACGCTCTGGGGGCGATCCTCTACGAGCTCTTGACCGGCAGCGTGCCGTTCTCGCGCCAGGAGCTTCAGGCGGCCGGCTTCCTCGAGATGCTGCGGGTGATCCGGGAGGTCGAGCCACCGCGGCCGAGCACGAAGCTCTCGAAGTCGGGGACGCTGCCGAGCGTCGCCGACGTGCGCCGCACGGATCCGCAGAAGCTGGTATCGCTCATGCGCGGCGAGCTGGACTGGATCATCCTGAAGTGCCTGGAGAAGGACCGCGGTCGACGGTACCAGGCCGCCAGCGGTCTGGCCCGCGACCTGGAGCACTACCTGGCGGATGAGCCTGTCGAAGCCTGCCCGCCCACCGCGGGCTACCGGCTGCGCAAGTTCGGCCGCAAGTATCGCACGCCACTGGCGGTAGCGGGTGCGTTCATGGTGGTCCTTGTCCTGGGCGTGGTCGCCAGCACCTGGCAAGCCATCCGCGCCACGGTCGCCGAAGGGGCGGCCCAGAACCGGAAGCGCGACGCCGACGAGGCGCGAGGAATCGCCGAGAAGCGGCGGGACGAGGTCGCCGTGGTCAACCAGAACCTGAAGCAGACGATGGGCGACCTGCGGCTGGCGCTCTATGTATCCGACCTGAACCGTGCTTACAAATCTTGGGACGAGGGCAATGTTCAGCGAGTCGAGGAATTGCTCGAGCGCCACCGCCCGACCGGAGATCTCGAGGACCTTCGGGGCGTGGAATGGTACTATCTCCGCCGGCTGAGTGCGAGGCTTCGGCCCGGCAGAATCGCAGATGCCCAATCAGCGATCTGGTCGCTCGCGATTTCTCCAGACGGGAACACCGTTGCCACGCGATCTCGCAGTGGTGTCATCAACGTGTGGGATGCCACGACTGGCGGACTGCGCATCACAGTTCCCGACGCTCCGGCTGTGACGCTCGCGTACACCGCCGACGGCCGAGCCATCATCGCCGCCTGCCGCGTTTCGTCACCGAAAAGAACAAGCCGTTCTGTGCAGCTCCGATTGCGCAGTTGGGATGTCGCGACGGGAAACGAAAGAGCCGCGCCGAAAGTCGAGCTTGAGGCCGGAGAATACGGCCAGGCCACTTTCACGCCCGACGGTGGCACGCTGATCGGTTTCACACCTGATGGGAGCCTTCGCCTCTGGCAGCCCGCAACAGGGAAAGACCTGATCACGCTCGATGCGATTGCGGTCGACCCGAGTATCCCTCGCGAGCACAAACACGTGACAGCGATCACCCCGGATGGAAAGGCATTAGCGTGGGCAATGGGTGGAACGATGATGGTGTGGGATTTAACCACCCAGAAGCTCCGATTCAAGCGCTCTAAATCCGATATGGCGGGGATCTACTCCGTGGCCTTTTCACCGGATGGCAAGATCTTGCGCACACCACCGGGGAGGACCTCCGCATGTCGTGGAGCTCTGGGATTGGCGCGGGTACACCGATCGCAACGCTGCAAGGCTTTCGGGGCACCGCTTATGCGATAGTTTTCTCCCCTGACGGAAAACTGCTGGCGACCGGCGATGAGTACTCCACGGTCCGCCTCTGGGAGACCACTACATACAGAGAGGTAGCGGCATTCAAGGGGCATGGTGGCGAGATCAGCGGTGTGACTTTCGCCCCGAACGGCCAGTGGCTCTACTCGGCTGGCCGCGACGGACTCGTCAGGCGCTGGAAGTCATCCCCCGAGCCCGATTCCGACACGATCGAAGGGGACCATGACCTCTATCCAGCGGCACTGGGATTCACGTCCGACGCCAAGACGCTGTTCGTCCTTTCCTACCTGAAATCAGGAGAACCCCAACGGCTCGAATTGAAGCGATGGGATCTCGCCAGCGGCGCGGAGCTGACCCGATTCCAGGCGATCGGATATCCCGACATTTCGCCGGATGGCAGTCGGGCGGTCATCGAGAACGCGGCTGCTAAAAATATGGAGTTGTGGGATGTGCTCACGAACACAAAGCTCGCCTCGTTCGACGGCCTGCGCTTGTACCAGAAGTCGAGCTTCTCGCCGGACGGCCGGGTCTTTGCGATCGCTGAGCCGAACGAGATCAAACTTTGGGATACGAAAACGGCCAGGGTCCTCGGGTCAATCAAGACAACAAATGCCGGTTGGATCGTTTTTTCGCCTGATAGCCGCACCGTGGGCGCTCTAGTCCCATCGGCTGGCAACGACGCATCGGGCGTGACTCTGTGGGACGCCGGCAAGTTCACTCTAACTCTCGAGCTTCCCGGCCCTGCGACCAGATTCAGTTTATCACCGGACGGTCGCGTCCTGGCGGCGTTTTACCGAGACGTTGTCACGCTCTGGGATATCGCCTCCCGCCAAAAACGTGCCACGCTGAAGCTGCCGCAGCCACTAACTTCGCTCTATCTTGCACTCGCGCAGCAACGCGCCTTCTCGCCGGACGGAAAGTTGTTGATCACCGTCGACGATTTCTATGCGCGCTTTTGGGACACAACGACAGGGGATTTCGTGGGAACGCTCAAGGGGTCACGGGAGAGCATCGCGGGTTTTGCATGGTCACCGGACGGCAAGACCCTTGCTACCATCACTAATCCGACGGTCAAGCTGTGGAATGTCGCCACACGCGAAGAGTTGACCACCCTCGTGGGACGAACGAGTGTCAGCGTGCTCGATTTCGCGCCCGACGGCACTCTGGTTTGGGGAGATAACATGAACTCGATTCGGTTGTGGCGACCGACGCCGGAGCAGAACGTCCGCTGAGGAACATCGAGGTTCTTATGAGTGATGAATCGATCTTCGCCGCCGCGCTGGGCAAGGCCCCCGGGGCCGAGCGGCGCGCTTTCTGGACGGGGCGTGCGAGGGCGACGACGGCCTCCGCCAGCGCATCGAGCGCCTGCTCGACGCCGACGACCAAACCGCCGGCATCCTCGAGCAGCGCCCCGACGGCCTCACCGGGCCGCACGAGCCGCCCGGCGAGCGGCCCGGCGACCGCGTCGGGCCGTTCAAGCTCCTCCAGCAGATTGGCGAAGGAGGCATGGGCGTCGATTACATGGCTGAGCAGCAGGAGCCGGTCCGCCGGCGCGTCGCGCTTAAGATCATCAAGCCCGGCATGGACAGCCGCCAGGTCATCGCCCGCTTCGAGGCCGAACGCCAGGCGCTGGCGATGATGGATCACCAGAATATCGCCAGGGTCCTCGACGCTGGCACGACCGAGAGCGGCCGGCCCTACTTCGTCATGGAGCTGGTCCACGGGGTGCCCATCACCCAGTTTTGCGACGACAGGCACCTCACGCCCCACGAGCGGCTGGCGCTGTTCGTACCCGTCTGCCGGGCCATTCAGCACGCCCATCAGAAGGGGATCATCCACCGCGATATCAAACCGTCGAACGTCCTGGTGACGATGTACGACGATAAGCCGGTGCCCAAGGTGATCGACTTCGGCGTGGCCAAGGCGATCGAGCAGCGGCTCACCGAGCGGACCATGTTCACCCAGTTCGGCGCCCTGGTCGGCACCTTCGAGTACATGAGCCCCGAGCAGGCGGAGATGAACGCCTTCGGCGTGGACACACGCAGCGACGTCTATTCGCTGGGCGTGATGCTCTACGAACTCTTGACCGGCACCACGCCGCTGGGCCGCGAGAGGCTGCGGACCGCGGCGCTGCATGAGCTGGTGCGGCTGATCAAGGAGGAGGAGGCGCCGCGGCCGAGCGTGCGGCTGAGCAGCCTGGACCGGCTGCCGGTCGTCGCGGCGGCGCGGCGGACGGAGCCGGGGCAGTTGCCGCGGCTCGTGCGGGGTGAGCTGGACTGGATCGTGATGCGGTGCCTGGAGAAGGACCGGACGCGGCGATATGAGACCGCCAGCGGCCTGGCGCGAGACGTGGAGCACTACCTGGCCGACGAGCCGGTCGAGGCCGGCCCGCCGGGCCCCGGCTACCGGCTGCGGAAGCTCGCGCAGGTACCGCGGGCCGTCGCGGGTGGCAGGCGGCTTCCTCCTGCTGCTGGTCGCCGGCGCGGTCGTGAGCACCTGGCAGGCCATCCGCGCCACGGTTGCCGAACGGACCGCCCGGTCAAGTGAGCGGGCGGCCCGCCTGAGCGAACGGGTCGCAGAGGACCGGAAGGACGAAGCAGACGAAGCCAAGCAACTCGCCGAGCAGCGTCGGGATGACCTGGCGGCCGTCAACGACAACCTCCGCCGGGCCAGCTACGTCTCCGACATGAATCTCGCACGGGTCGCCTGGGACGAGAACAACGTGGGCCGCACCCGCGAGTTGCTGGTGAAACATCGGCCGCGTCCGGGCGAGACCGACCTCCGTGGCTTCGAGTGGCATTACCTGCGCCGTCTCTTCCAGCGCGATTTGCTTACCGTGAGCGCGCATGTCGGCGGTGTGGCGTCGGTCGCCTTCACTCCGGACGGCAAGCGGCTGGTCACGTCGGGATGGAGCCAGCCACGACGGAAGATGTCCGACCGGAGGCCAGGCGATGTCAAGCTCTGGGATGCGGCGACCGGACAACCACTTCGTTTCCCGCAGAGCGGCCCCTCCGACAACGAGGAACCAGCGGTTCTCAGTCCCGACGGTACCCGTCTCGCCGCGACGCGTTGGAGTGGCAGTCCGACGGTCCCGGTCTGGGACCTGGCCACTGGCGGGCTGGTCACTCTGGAAGGGCCAGCGACGCTGAAAGCCCTCGGTGTGGCTTTCAGTCCGGATAGCAAGCGACTCGCCTGCAAGTACCGTCCCGATGACCCCGCTCCACTGAAGGACTCGAGCTCGCTCCGGATCTGGGACCTGGCCACGCGCCAGGCCGTCGTGACCATCGATCGGTTCCGTAACGGCATGCGGGTCGCGGCGTTCAGCCCCGACGGCAAGCTTCTGGCCGCGACCGACCCGTCGACAGGTCTCGTCAACGTGTGGGATGCCGCGACGGGTCGCGAGGCATTCTCGTGCAAGTGCCCGGACGGGTACAGGCCATGGGACGTCTGCTTCAGCCCGGATCCTGGACGCCGAGACCGCTCGCGAGGTCTGGTCGCTTAAGGGCCACACACTTCTGGTGAGCGACGTGGCATTCAGCCCGGACGGGCTCCGTTTGGCAACCGCCTGCAACGAACAAACCGTCCGACTCTGGGACCTGACCACGGGGCAAGAGATACTGAAGCTGGCCGACTCAGGAACATTCAAACGCGTTCGTTTTCTTTCCGACGGCCGCCGCCTGGTCCTCGCCACGGGCGACCGAAGGATTCGCGTCTGGGACGCGACGCCGCTGTCGGAGTAGCCGGAGGTTGGACACGCCCTCGGCGTTTCCTCTATCCGTCCTCGGCAGGAGCTGGTGCGATGAGTGACGAATCGATCTTCGCCGCCGCGCTCCGCAAGACCCCCGGGCCCGAGCGGCGGGCGTTCCTGGAAAACGGACGCAACGGAGTGCTACGGAGACACTGCAGATCGCGGCGATTGCAGTTCGCACCAAAAAAAATTTCCGTTTCATGTCGATTCGCTTCAGCGCCGTTCGACAATATTGCTGTTCCAGCAAAACACCAACCGAGGAAAATGGACATGCGCTTCATCAGCATTAAGGGAACCTGGGAGGGAACCTGGGAGACCTACCAGCTTTTCGAGATGCCGACGGAAGAAGGACAGTAGTTTTTCAGAACAAGATTTCCAGAGGAAGTTCCGTCGCAAGTGCCGAATTCAGGTCGAATGGCTGCTTTCGAGTTGCCGCCACTGCCATGATCCCAACCCGCGGACGCCGACGACAGAAACTTCAATAGCTAGCCCGCCGCAGGAGCACGTAATGCGACCCCTTCGCTATACCATCAACGTCACATTGGACGGATGCTGCGATCATCGTGCAATACCCGCCGACGAAGAATTGCATCGTCACGCGATCGAGAACCTCGACCGGGCCGATGCCCTCCTCTTTGGCCGGGTGACTTACGAAATGATGGAAGCGGCGTTCCGGCCGCCGGCGGGGACGGGAGCGAGGGCTGATTGGATGGATCCCTTCGCCCGGACCATCGACGCGGCAAAGAAATACGTCGTGTCGAGCACCCTGGACCGGGTCGATTGGAACGCGGAACTCGTGCGCGGGGATCTGCGGGCGGCCGTTCAGCAGCTCAAGCGAGAGTCGGGTAAGGGACTGCTCGTGGGAGGCGTGATGCTCCCGCTGGCGTTGACGGAGCTGGGATTGATCGATGAGTACGAGTTCGTGGTGCAACCCAGGGTAGCGGGCCACGGGCCGGCGTTGTTCGCGGGTCTATCAAAACATGTCGACTTGAAGCTCGTGAGCCGGCTGGAGTTCGCCTCGGGGGCGGTGGCGATGCGGTACGAGCCAAGAAGGTAGCCATCAGCACTAAAGTTTACGCTCTCCCAGGTCGTCTTCTCTTCTTGAGACGGCAACACGGAGGCGATTAGTTTGCCCAGGAACGCGAGCGGCGGCACGATGCCAATCCGAAACGCGCCCGGTTTCAACCCCGAGAATCAGCAGCCACGAGCCCTGCCCAAAATAGCGGTCCCGACCGAGGGTTTCAGGCGCTGCCAGTTCGCGACCGGCTCCGTGGCCCGTCATCGATCTCCGCCGCAGCCTCGATCGCAAGGTTGCGAGCTCCGTCGTCCTTGCCTTGTCGGAATTTGGCCCGATCGTCCCCTTCAATCCACCCAGTTCTCGATCTTTAACCCGGGTATCTGCGAAAGTGGTCATTGTTTCGCGTCACCAGCGTTGCTCCGTGAGCGAGCGTGATGCAACCGATCAGCAAGTCGGCGCGGCCAATTTTCTTGAGCCTTTTGATCTGCCTGAGTCGGTCGAATTCTGCAGCAGCCTCTGCGTCGACGCGGAAGATCTGGATGTCGATCAACATCTCATCACTGGCATTGAGCAGTTGTTGCGCCCGCAGGAGCTGTGCGCCATCTGCCGCCTTCAGAATGAACTCGTGTCGCCCGCGAATGATCTCGATCGCGGTGACGATGGTCGTCCCGACATTGTGTTCCCCCACCTGTTCGATTCGAGAAGCGACCTTGCGATGACCCAAGTGGGCGTGGGTCAGCGTGTCCGTATCGAGGAAGTGCATCATGCCTTCTCGGTCTCACGTCGACGTCGCCTGGCGTAAATCTCCCGAAGCATCTCTTGAGCGTAAGGATCATCCTCGATCCGCCCGACGTGGTTGAGAATACCCCCCTTCGGTCGCGCTGCTCCCAACCAAGCCTGGAGCGCAACCTTGTAGAAACGCCAGTCCGCTCCGAATCGGCGGGCCGGAAGTCCCTCCGTCTCGATCATTCGCAATACAGCCTCCGCGGGAACGCGAAAGTACGATGCCGCTTCCTCCAGCGTCAACACCTCCGGTGTTTCGCCGATCCCGTTCGCTGTCGCGTTCGGTGCCGCCGGTGGTCTGAGCAATTTCGGTTTCGTGCCACGCATGGTTCGTCCCTCCGGATCCTCTGCGCCTTCATGATCATTCTATCAACCCGAGCCAGAAGGACTAAGGGAACCGCCCGCGTAACACGTCGATCCTTTCCGATTTTGCCGCGCGAGACACAACAACCGGATACATGTCCTCTACTGGAACGACACCCTTGCCCCGGAAGTTCGCCGATTTCAACGCCGCAACGAACACGGTCACGCTCATTCCCATAGGTAGTGCTCGCGAGGACTCAAGAAATCGCTTACAGTTTCCTCGAGAGATTTCCCCATCTGGAGCCCCGGGTAATGAATGAAGAGGCTGCGAAGGCTCTGGCCGCCGCGCCGACCGACTCCACTCCCGAGAAGCCGCTGCGTCGCGTGCGTTATCGCGGCAGGAATCCTCGCCACTTTCGCGAGAAATACAAGGAACACCAACCCGCCCGCTATGGCGACGACGTGGCGAAAGTGATCGCCGGAGGTAAGACGCCCGCGGAACGCACCGGCCCGTCATGGTGGCCGAGATTCGAGGACGACTTGCTGAGTCTCAAGGGCTCCGACGTCGTCTGCTGCGACCTGAACGACGCACCAGCCGGCATCTCCATCCGTCGATGCCGCGGCACGCCGCTCGCGGCGCTGGTTCCAGGGCAAGGCGGCCGCTCGAACCGCCTTTGTGTAGGCCACTGGCTCGACACCGAGTCCCAACAGACATCTCCGCGACGCCTTCACTCGAAGCGCGTGGCCGACCTCTGCGCTCACCTCGTTGCCTTTCCGCCGTGCCGACGGCACAAAACGAACCGGTGTATGTCCTGAGTCAAGTGACCACGTCCATCCGATGACTTCCCGCAACTTCATCTATGCGGCGACCTGGAAAATCTGTTCATAAGTTCCGGATACCTCAGGGAGCCGGGCAGGCTTTCCGCCTGATTGAACAGGACGTCAGCCTGGAAAGCCTGCCCTACGTTCTTACCGTCGTAGGCCGGCGCGCAGAACGAATGTGAATCATGATCCGGAACCTCTTCACGGGATACGTCGCCGGTTACCTGCCTGGTGCCGGCGGTGTCCGCCGCTTCCACAGGGTGATGATGCCCAGGCCGGCCAAGCTTGTGATGCCGAGAACGAGCGTCGACGGCTCGGGGACGGCCCCCGAGATTTCCCAGTGTCCAACGCCTGATTCCGTCACATAAGTCCCGTTGATATATTCCGTCCAATGTTCACCGCCGATGACGTTCCAGTTCTGGTCGAATGCAATGACGATCGACAGTGTGTATGTCAGCGTGTAGGGATCGGTGTTTGTTGGGATCCCCGCGATCGTGTCGTTGCTGCTGTCTGGCGCCGCGTTCACTGTGGAGATCTGCAAGGGGAAGCTGCCAGAATTGAGCGTGCTAGCCTCGTAAGGGAATCCGAACGGGTCGTTGAGAGTGGATGAAACAACGTCGGAATACGCGATCGCCCCGGCCGCCTGGGCTGCGCTCTGAACATCGAGAGACCCGGTGAGAGATTTGTATCCCGGGCTGGCATCGTCCTCCACCCACGTGTAGACGATGTCCGCGGCTGCAGAGGGTGGACGGGCAAGGGAGAGCCCAGCCAGCATGAATAGAGCGAGCGGGGCGTAGCGGGCAGGGTGGGTCCGGTGCCGTGGAAAGAACCAATCGCTTCCGGTCCTGATTATCGTGTTCATCGGTGTTCCTCTTTTCGCGTCGTTAAGGGTCTTGCGCTGCTACCAGAGTATTCGCAAGAGCGCGACACGATTTTTCCGGATAGCTGGGCGACAGGTATACTTCACTGTAGTGCCGTTTTTCTAGCCGGACGCGAATGCCCGGTAACGAGTCGTTCATTGGAGGGCCGACTCACATTTCGTACAGAGCAGTACTCGCGAGGACTCAAGAAATCGATTACAGTTTTCTCGAGAGATTTCCCCATCTGGAGCCCCGGGCAATGAATGAAGAGGCCGCGAAGGCTCTGGCCGCCGCGCCGACCGGCTCCACTCCCGAAAAGCCGCTGCGTCGCGTGCGTTATCGCGGCAGGAATCCTCGCCACTTCCGCGAGAAATACAAGGAACACCAACCCGACCGCTATTGCGACGACGTGGCGAAGGTGATCGCCGGCGGTAAGACGCCCGCCGGAACGCACCGGCCCGTCATGGTGGCCGAGATCCTGAGCGTGCTCGTGCCTCGCCCGGGGGAAATCGCCGTCGATTGCACGGTGGGTTACGGCGGTCATGCCCGAGCCCTGCTCGCCGCAGTCCAGCCAGGCGGGCGGCTGCTCGGCCTGGATGCCGATCCCATCGAGTTGCCAAAGACAGAGTCCAGGCTCCGCGGCCTCGGCCTTCCTCCTGAATCGATCGTCTTGCGGCGCATGAATTTCGCGGCCTTGCCCCGATTCCTCGCCGCCGAGGCGCCGGAAGGGGCTGACCTGCTCCTCGCGGATCTCGGTCTTTCCTCCATGCAGATCGACGACCCCGCGCGCGGCTTCAGCTTCAAGGAAGCCGGCCCGCTCGACATGCGGATGAACCCAACACGAGGCCGGCCCGCGTCGGCTCTTCTATCGGAACTGGGCGAATCGGCCCTGGCTGACATTCTCGCCGAGAACTCCGATCAGCCCCATCCCCATGAGCTCGCGAGCGCAATCCGCCGCGCACACGCCCGCGAACCTCTGGTGACCACCCAGGCTCTTGCCGCCGTGGTGTGCGACGCCAGTGCCCGCTGGCCCCGCATTTCTGACACGACGGCTGACGATCTCGTCCGCCGAGTCTTCCAGGCGCTCCGGATCGCAGTGAACGACGAGTTCGGGGCCTTGACGGCGTTACTGCGTACTCTGCCGGCCTGCCTGAAACCGGGCGGTCGGGTTGCGATCCTGTCGTTCCACTCCGGCGAAGACCGCCGGGTGAAATCGGCGTTCAAAGAGGGTCTCCGTGCAGGCCACTACGTCTCGATCGCCGAGGAGGTGATCCGCCCCTCAGCCGAAGAGAAGCGGGAGAACCCTCGCTCGTCGTCGGCAAAGCTCAGGTTTGCCGTCCGCAGATAGAGACCCAGTCATCATGAGACGATCTGAAGGCAGATTGTTGTCGATTGCCAGGAATCTCGTTCGACTACTGGTGAAAGTCGGAAAATGACCGACTAGAGTCGCATTCCCAACCACCAACTTCAGGAGTTCCGTCATGAAAGTCATGGTGATTGTCAAAGCGTCAAAGGCGTCAGAAGCGGGCGTGATGCCGCCCCCCGAAATGTTCGCGGCCATGGGCAAGTTCAACGAACAATTGATCGATGCGGGAATCATGGTCGTTGGTGGGGGACTGACGCCAAGTTCTCGCGGTGCCCGTGTTCAGTTCTCAGGCTCAAATCGCACCGTCACCGACGGGCCATTCGCCGAGACGAAAGAACTCGTCGCCGGGTTCTGGATCTGGAAGGTCTCTTCACTTCAAGAAGCGATTGACTGGGTGAAGAAATGCCCGAACCCGATGGTCGAAGATTCCGACGTCGAAATTCGTCCGTTCATGGAACCGGAGGAACTCGCCGCGGCGATCGACCCCGTTGTGCCAGAAGGGGAAACCCGCCTCAAGGTCCGGGCTCAAATGATTAATTGGACTCCCTGACTGGGGCTAGCCTTGACCAACGTCAGCACGTCGTGGTTGCCGCCCCAGCCGGCCTCGGTAAGATCACCAATGCGCATACCCGGCACGCCTCCGGCTATTTCCGCCAACTTGACAACTGTATTCATTGAGAAGCCCCATTCTGGGTCTGCCTCGTCATATGGCACGTAGCCCCATCCTTGCGACTTGGCCACCGGCCAGGTCGCTTCTACCAGCTCTTTAAACTGGTTTCGGAATATTTGCGCGCTTCTGCGGCCATGAAACGTCGCGACAATAATTCCGTCGTCACTGAGTTGGGACGATAAGTAATTCAACCAGGATCGCGTCTTCTCCTCGGTGAAGTGTGTGAACAGCGATCCGATCCAGATGACATCGCACTTTGGCAGTGCAGCTTTCGTCATTTCCAGGTCGACGCGGAGCGCGTGGCCACCAAATTCCCGAGCACAGAACTCCGCGCCCTCATGGATATCGTTGAACCAGATCTCCGCCTCCGGAAACGCTGCTCGCAGATGACGTCCCGAGCGTCCATAGTTGCAGGCCACTTCGAGTGCTGTGCCAACGCGCGGCAATTTGGTGGTCGATAAACCACGCAAGACGCATTCGACGCATGAGCGGCCAAGCGACCAGTACCACTCCGGACCCGAGTGCCACATATCATCAGTCGGATGAATGCTTCGGTTGAGGTCAGTGTTCAAATAGTTTGCCCACATACGCCCCAGATCCATGAAGTCCATCAATCGCTCCCATAGATTATAAGCAAGCTTCTTGGCCCTCCAGGCGTTCCAGACCTCGGGTCTTGAATTGGCCATTCGGTTCGCCTGGGCGTTGCCCGAGTAGGAGACTCGGCACCGCTCTCTCCGTAGCTCCTAGCATACCGCGTCAGCGCGCCAGAGCGAGAGACCGATGCACGACATTTCGGGTCACCTACGCCTCCGACGACTACGACCCCACCGTCGCTGAGGACGAACCGTCAGCTCGCCATCCAGATCGGCGCGTTCGATGTGCCGATCCCGCTCGAATCTTTTGAGAAATTCTGCTCCGTATGTCGATCTCGTCCTGGCCCGTTCGACCCTGGAGTGATCGCTCGGCAAATCAGTTTGCTGGGCAAGTCCAATATCGCCTTGGCACGCGACGTTTTGCGTCTTATGATGCCCCGGCGAGAATTCTCTAGAGCGCGGCATTCCAGCCGTGGACGCCGGCGATAAAAACTTCAGGACCCCGCTAGTCAAACGACTCGACAAGTTGTCTCGCATCTCGAAGGAAACCTTCCATGCCGACTTTCTCGAAGACACGCTGGCTTTTGGTTCTCTGTCTGCCCGCGCTGCTTACCCCCATTACTCACGGCCAGTCCCCGCCGAAAGTAACGCCACAGGAAGCCGGGCTCTCTTCCACGGCGCTACAGCAGATCGATGTTCTGCTCCAGCAAGCGGTCGAGCGCAAACAAGTTGCTGGAGCAGTGGCCCTGCTCGCTCGCGACGGAAAGCTCGGTTACCTGCGGGCAAAGGGCTTTCAGGATGTCGAAGCTGGCAAGGAGATGACGACCGACACCCTCTTCCGCATTGCCTCGATGAGCAAGCCGGTGACCAGCGTCGCCGTCATGATCCTGGTTGACGACGGTAAGCTGACGGTTACCGATCCGGTGTCCAGGTATCTTCCCGAGTTCAAGAATCCGAAGGTGTTGATGCTGGGATCCGGAGGCGACTCCAAACTCGTTCCGGCCAGCCGGGAGATTACGATCCACGACCTGCTAACGCACACCTCGGGCCTCACGTATCGCTTCATGGCACAGAAACCCTTCGCCGAACTCTATCACAAGGCCGACATCTGCGACGGGCTTATTCGGCCCTCCTTCACGTTGGCCGAAAACGTACGTCACCTGGCCTCCTTGCCGCTCCTCCATCAGCCGGGGAGTGCCGTGCAATACAGCCTGTCCACCGACGTCCTGGGCAGGCTGGTAGAGGTGATCTCCGGCCAGGATCTTGAATCGTTCATGCGCAGCCGGATCTTTGAGCCGCTCGGAATGAACGACACTTACTTCGATCTGCCTGCCGGCAAGACCGGCCGTCTCGCCGCTGTTTACGAACCGGGACCGGACAAGCGCATCCGCCGCGTCGGCGACGAACCGGTGCACAAGGACGAGCTAGTTTACTGCGTTACCAGCCCTTACCAGGGGCAGCGCGGCTACTGTTCCGGCGGAGCGGGCCTGACTTCGAGCGCTGCCGATTACGCTCGCTTTCTCCAGATGCTCTTGAACGGCGGCCAGTGGAACGGCACTCGCATTCTCAAGCCGGCAACCGTCCGGGAAATGACTGGCAACCAGATTGGCGACCTCGAGTTCATGTCGCCGACCGACCGCTTCGGTTACGGTTTTGGCATTGTGGCTGGTGCGGGCAAGGACCAGGTGGCTTCGGTTGGGTCTTACTCTTGGGGCGGTTTCTACAGCACGAGCTTCTGGGTCGACCCAGAGAAGAAACTGGTCGGCGTCCTCATGACGCAGCTTTTCCCCTCGGACCATCTGACTCTACATGAGGATTTCAAGAAACTGGCTTATGCGGCCACCCAGCAGGTCGATTGATCGGTGATGAACCGTCCATCCGCCAGAATCAAACGCGAATGCAGCGGTCGCAGCATTTGCCGCGATGGTGTCGCAACTCAACTCCCACACCGGCCCGCTCATGCGACCGTCTCCATTGTTCAACAGGCTTGAGCGAGAGCAGACGCTGGACTTGCAGATCGTTCACTGCATGCACCACTTTGGTCGCCTCAAGCCGCACTCGGGATACGAGAGCCGCCATGTGCAGAAACATCAAGACGCTGTTCAACTTTGAGCCGCCCGCGACGGAAGCGGAGATTCATGACGCATCGCTCCAGTTCGTGAGAAAGATCTGCGGATTCACCAGCCCGTCCAGAGCAAACGAACTTGCGTTCGAACGCGCGGTCGAGGAAGTTACGGCATCAGCCAGAGCACTGATTCGGTCGTTGGTCACCACGGCTGAGCCGCGCAATCGCGAGGTTGAGTCTGAGAAACTACGGGCCCGGTCCGCCGTGAGGTTCGGGCCGAAGCCGCCTTCGACCGGGAACGGATAGCGATGTGCGCGCCGATGACGCCGAATCATCCGCGGCAGCAGATGGCAGCCGCGTTAGTTCGCTGCAAGTCGTTCGCTTGCGTCATATTCCCGCGGTTCAAAAATGGGCGTCCCGATGATTTCGGCAGTCGATCCTGATAGAATCCGCCATGTTCCAAAGGAACGGCGGCCCTGACCGGCTTTCTTGCGGGAAACGACTGCCAACGTGAACGACTCAAATCTTCACGATGTGACGCAGGACCATCAGGGAAATCTGATCCAGAAGGATGAAGGTTCGCCCGCCAAACATCCCCAGCGGATCGGTCGCTACCTGATCGAAAAGGTGCTGGGGAAAGGGGGCTTCGGTCTCGTCTATCTGGCCCAGGACGAGCAACTGAATCGACCGGTCGCCGTCAAGGTGCCGCACGCCGAGCTGATCTCAAAGCCCGAAGATGCCGAGACATATCTGGCTGAGGCTCGCACGGTCGCCAATCTCGATCATCCCCACATCGTTGCCGTCTACGATGCCGGCAGCACGGTGGACTGTCCATGCTACGTCGTTTCGAAATTTATCCAAGGGACCGACCTCGCTACAAAGCTGAAGCAGCAGCGACTGATGCATCGGGAAGCGGCTGAACTGGTCGCCACCGTCGCTGACGCTCTGCATTACGCCCACAAGCAGGGACTCGTCCACAGGGATGTGAAGCCGGGCAACATCCTGATCGGCAACGATGGCAAACCTTACGTCGTTGATTTCGGGCTTGCGCTCCGCGAAGAAAACATCGGCAAAGGACCGAAGTACGCCGGCACGCCTGCCTACATGAGTCCTGAACAAGCCCGTGGCGAGGGACATCGGGTCGATGGCCGCAGTGATGTTTTTAGTTTGGGCGTCGTGTTCTACGAGTTGCTGGCCGGTCGCCAGCCGTTCCGTGGTGATACGCAGGCCGAACTGCTGGAACAAGTGACCAGCTACGAGCCACGTCCACTGCTGCAATATGACGAGAAACTGCCAAAAGAACTGCAACGAATTTGCCTGAAGGCGATGTCCAAGCGAGCCTCGGAGCGTTACTCCTCGGCGCATGAAATGGCCGAAGACCTGCGGCACTTCTTGCATGAACAAACAGTCATCCAGTATGGCACGTCTTCAGGTGAGATGGCTCGGGCGGCTTCCGAGACCTCCGCTTTGCAAGCTGCGTCCACTTCGGTTGGTTCGATGGCGGTATCCCGTGCCTCAACGGGAACACGGTCATCCGACAACCAGCCCATCAAGATCGTGCCCAAAGGCTTGCGGTCGTTTGACGCTCACGACGCCGACTTCTTTTTGGAACTTCTCCCCGGTCCGCGTGATCGTGAGGGACTGCCGGACAGTTTGCGGTTCTGGAAGACCCGCATCGAAGAAACCGACAGTGACAACACCTTTACGGTCGGGTTGATCTACGGCCCGTCGGGCTGTGGCAAGTCGTCGCTGGTCAAAGCAGGACTGTTGCCTCGGCTGTCGCAAGATGTGATCGCCGTTTACATCGAGGCTACACCGGAAGAAACCGAAACTCGCCTGCTGCACGGCTTGCGAAAACGATGTCCCGCTCTGGAAGTCAACCTGAGCCTCAAAGCAACTCTGGCGGCATTTCGGAGAGGGCAAAGCATCCCGGTTGGCAAGAAGGTGCTGATCGTTCTGGATCAGTTCGAGCAATGGCTGCACGCCAAGAAGGAAGAAGAAAGCACGGACTTGGTGCAAGCCCTGCGGCAGTGCGATGGCGGCCGGGTACAGTGCATCGTCATGGTGCGCGATGACTTCTGGATGGCGGCGACCCGTTTCATGCGGGAGTTGGAGATTCGACTTCTTGAAGGCCAGAACTCCGCGGCGGTCGATCTCTTCGACACGGATCACGCCCGGAAGATATTGGCGGCTTTCGGCCGTGCCTTCGGCAAACTGCCAGAGAACGCCGGCGTAACCGGGAATGAGCAAAAGGATTTTCTGAAGCAGGCCGTGTCCGGCTTGGCTCAGGAAGGCAAAGTCATCTCCGTCCGGCTGGCCCTGTTTGCGGAGATGATGAAGAGCAAGGAATGGACCCCGGCCTCCTTGAAAGCCGTGGGTGGGACCGAAGGCGTCGGCATCACCTTCCTTGAGGAAACCTTCAGTGCAGCCACGGCTCCCCCGCAACACCGCTACCACCAGAAGGCCGCCAGATCCGACCTGAGAGCCCTGTTGCCGGAAACCGGCAGCGACATCAAAGGCCACATGCGATCCTATGCCGAGTTGCTGGAAGCGTCAGGTTATGGGAGCCGTCCCAAGGACTTTGACGACCTGCTCCGTATTCTTGACAACGAACTGCGCCTCATCACGCCGACTGACCCTGAGGGAAAGGATGAAGGCGGAAGGATGAAGGATGAAGTTGCATGCAGGCAGCCTTCCTCCGATTCATCCTTCATCCTTCATCCTTCATCCTTCCGTTACTACCAACTGACCCACGATTATCTGGTTCACTCGATACGGGAGTGGCTCTCGCGCAAGCAGAAAGAAACTCGGCGAGGCCGGGCGGAACTGCTGCTGGCGGATCGAGCGGCGGTGTGGAACGCTCGCCCGGAGAACCGCCAACTGCCATCTCTGCTGCAATGGTTGCAAATCGGCTGGCTGACACAGAAGAAAAACTGGACTTCGCCGCAGCGGGAGATGATGCGGCGGGCACGCCGGTATCATCTGGTGCGGGAGCTGGCTGTCGTCGCTATGCTGCTGATTCTCGTGGCGACGGCCCTGCTCGTTCGCAACGGCGTGGTCGAGCAGCAGAAGGCAGCCCATGCCGAAGGTCTGGTGCATCGGCTACTCGATGCCGACATCGCCCAGGTGCCAGAAATCGTCTCGGAAATCGAGCCAAACCGACAATGGACCGACCGTCTGCTCCGAGTTGAAAATGATAAGGCAGCCGCCAACTCCAGGGAGAAACTGCACTCGAGCCTCGCCTTGATGAGCGTGGACCCCGGCCAGGTGGACTATCTCTTTGGTCGGCTGCTCGACGCTGCTCCCAACGAAGTGCCGGTGATTCGAGATGCCCTGGCTCCGCACAGAGACGCCATACTCGACAAACTGTGGGCCGTGCTCGAAACACCGGAGAAGGGCAACGAATCACGACGGCTGCGAGCGGCGGCGGCGCTGGCGAAGTACGACGCTGAGAGTGAAAAGTGGGCGACCGTTCAAGAGGCCGTAGGCAACGATCTGGTGGGAGTGCCTGCCTTGCACTTGTCCTTGTGGATGGAATCGCTGCGTCCAGTACGAACGAAGTTGCTCCCGCAGTTGTCGGCTGTCTATCGAGATTCCGGTCGCCGCGAAACCGAGCGATCCTTGGCAACTGACATCTTGGCCGACTACGCTGCCGACAATCCCCAAGTGCTGGCCGATCTGCTGATGGATGCCGACGACAAGCAGTTCGCCGCTATCTATCCCAGGTTCAAGGACCACACCGAGCAGGGCTCGCCGCTCTTGGTTGGCGAAATCAACAAGAAGCTCTCGTCCGACCTTCCATCCTCCGATCAACGACGGGAAACACTGGCGAAGCGGCAGGCGAATGCGGCGGTGGCGCTACTGCGGATGAGCCAGCCCGACACGGTCTGGCCGCTCTTGAGGCACTCTCCCGATCCGAGGCTGCGGAGCTACCTGATCGATCGGCTGAGTCCAATGGGTGCAGACGCCGAGGCGCTCACCAAGCGATTGCACGAGGAACCGGACATCACAGTCCGCCGGGCGTTGCTCCTTGGCCTTGGGGAGTACAACGAACAGGAACTGCCACCTGCCAGCCGCACATCCCTGCTGCCGAAGTTACAGACAATCTACCGCGCCGACGCTGATCCCGGCCTTCATGCGGCGGCGGAATGGCTGCTGAGGACATGGAAACAGGAAGCGTGGCTGAAGCAGGTGAATAACGAATGGGCAAAGGACAAGGAGCACCAGGCAAAGCGTCTGGAGGGCATCCAGCAGCAACTCAAGGCGAACCGTGCGGCAAGAGCCCCCGGAATGCAGCCACAGTGGTACGTGAGCGGTCAAGGTCAGACGATGGTCGTTTTCGCCGGCCCGCTGGAGTTCGTGATGGGATCGCCGACGAGCGAAGCCGGGCGTGTGCCCAACGAAAATCAACACCGGCGGCGCATCGGTCGTACGTTTGCTCTGGCAGCGAAGTCTGTGACATTGGCGGAGTACCATCGCTTTGATCCAGCCTACGGGACCGAAACCGAAACCGAGCGATTGTCTCCGACCGGGGACTGCCCTGTGCTTGGCATATCCTGGTTTCAGGCAGCGGAATACTGCAACTGGTTGAGCAAACAGGAGGGGTTGGCAGAGAGCGAATGGTGCTATGTGCCTGTGCGAGACCCCAAGGCGTCGCCGGCGACCGCCCCGGAATACAAAGTGGGGATGGAGCTGGCGGCGAACTATCTCGAACGCAGCGGCTATCGTCTGCCTACGGAAGCCGAGATAGAATTTGCGACACGAGCGGGGTCAGTGACATCCCGATACTTTGGAGAGACGGAAGAGCTATTGCCGAAGTATGGATGGTTCAACAAGAACGGGCGGGACCGGTCCTGGCCGGTGGGGAGTAAGAAGCCAAATGATTTCGGCTTGTTTGACGCGCATGGCAATGTCTTCACATGGTGCCAGGAGCGCATCAAAGCGTATCCCAGGTTAAAGGAAAATGAGTCTCATGAAGATAAAGAGGATATACTCAGCATAAGTCTGGATAACCGCCTGCTACGCGGCGGTTCGTACGACGTACCGGCGTCGGTCATGCGTTCCGCCTTCCGGATCGGCGTTGTGCCGACGTATCGGAGCGACGGCGATGTCGGCGTGCGTCCGGCGAGGACTCTTACACCTCGAGCGCGTTACCCCCTTACCACCGAAGGGAGTCGGTAATAAGGGGGGTGAACGGAGTCGCGCCGTCCTCATTGCTTTTGCGGTTTTGCATCGAAAAAATCGTTCACCATCGGCACGATGACGGGCATGCGCTCCATCAGCGTGACGTGTGTCGTGTCGGGCAAAATGGCCAATCTCGATGCGGAGCGTGGACGCATGTCGCCGAAAATCTCGCCGCCCTTGAGGCGGAACATTTCGGCGATGTGCTCGAGCCGAACGCCGTCGGCATCGCCGTGGATGAAAAACATCGGCGCTTTGGTGGCATTGAGCTTGTCGGCGCCGAAGTCGTACGGTTTCGCAGCCATCGCGACGACGCGCTTGACGAAATTCGGGAATTCGTCCGGCGTCGGGCTCAGTTCTTTGTATCCGGTTTCGAGGGGCGTGCCTTTGAATCCTTCGGACGTGAGTTGCGGGAACGTGTCGCGTGCTTCCTTGACCCAGCCGTCCTGGCGGAACACGGCCGAAATGCTGACAACCTTGCGCACTTTTTCCGGATGGCGGATCGCACACTGCATCGCGACCCCGCCGCCCATGCTGTAACCGATGATGTCCGCGCTTGGGATTTTGAGATAATCGAGCAGCGCAGCCACATCGTCGGCGAGGTTTTCACTGGAGAAATCGCGTTTGATGTCGGCCGTGCGCCCGTGGCCTTGCATTTCGACGGCGATCACTTTTCGCGTTTTGGAAAGTTCGCCGATCCACCCGGTCCAGTTGTTTGGGATGGTCATGAACGCGCCGTGGAGCAACACCACCGGCTCGCCGCTTCCGTGGACTTCATAATACATCTTGAGTCCGTTGACCGGCGCGTAGCCCGTCGTCGGTGTTTGCTGCGCTGATGCGAAAGCTGTCACGAACATTATCTGGAGAAACGCGATTCTCTTCATGTTTGACTCCTGGAAGCTTGGATGGGCGACTGTCCCCTCAAGTTAGTCGTTTGTGCGCTCCTCGCGATCGACGGCTAACCCAGATTTTTCGCCAGGCCGCAGCAGGAAACTCCCCTCCGATTTTACTTCCAGGCTCTCGGCTAGCCGCCCCTGACGTCGATTATTCGGTCAGCCGTGGATCGGTCGGGATCTCTGGCATCGCCTTGGGAGCCGGCCACGGACGGTCGCGTCGAGCCCCTCAGCCATATCGTCATGGTCCTGAAAAACTTGTGCAACGGCATGCGCCTTGCGAGATATGGGCCTGAGGTATTTTGAGTCACGGGACGACGACTGGGGGAGTAGCTGACGGGAGGAACCCGTCGATGCATCGAGACTCTTCATCCTTCATGGGAGTAGAGCGATGTCAGCAACCAAGGGGCCTTTCCGACCGGGCAAGATTGCCCACCGTTCGGGCCAGTACCGCGAGACCGGGCCGCGGGGCGGCCGGGGTCGCGAGGTGACCGTTGTGAAGGGCGAGCCGCCGACAACCGCGCCGAATCGCACCTACAAGCTGGTTGACCCGACAAAAAACGAGTCGGGTCGGGGCAAGTAGAATCTCCTTGGCCGCTCGGCGTTCGAGACCCGTGTCAACAACGATGTCCGCAGACCGTCGTCGGTCACGAAAGCCGAGCGGAACGAGCCGTACCATGAATCCGGATGACACCAAGTGGCCGCCGCCGCGCAAGTTGGCAACCGGCTACACCGTTGCCATCGCCGTTCTGGTCATCGATTTGCTGCTTACGTTTTGGAATTTGAATTCGATTGGCCGGATCTGGGATGCTCTCGCGTCGAGCCACAATATCGTCGTGGGCCTGGATGACGTGCTCTCGAACCTCCGGGAGGCCGAGACCGGCCAGCGCGGCTACCTCCTCACCGGCGACGAGCGATACCTGGAGCCTTACACGAAATCCCACGCGGTCGTCGCAGCCTCGATCGATCGCCTCCGTCCGCTCGTCGCGACCAGCGGCGTCCGGCGAGAGCACCTGAGCGCGGCCGCAGAAGCGGCGTCGGCCAAGCTCTCCGACCTCGAGGCAGACCATCAGACTCCGCAGGGAAAGCGGCTTCGACGCCGCCCTGACCGTCGTCAAGACCGACCGCGGCAGGGCCTCCATGAATCGAGTCCGTAGCGAGATCGCGGCAATTGGCGCTGAAGAGGACGCAACGCGCGTCCGCCTGAGAGGCGAATTACAGGCCGCCCTCAAAGGCACGACGCTCACCTTCACGCTCACCTCCATTCTGGCCCTGGTCCTCCTTTTCGGCATCCATCTCCTGAGCCAGCGGAGCCGCGGGCAGCTCGAGCGACACGCCGCCTGGCTATCCACGACTCTCCGCAGCATGAGCGAGCGTTACGCTGCCGAGGCGTCGATACGCGAAAGCACACGAGCGAGGCGCTCGGCCGAGGCCGCCCTCCGGGAGGCCGAGGATGCAAGGCCCGTGCTCGCAGCGATCGTCCAATCGTCAGACGATGCCATCATCGGCGAGACGCTCGATGGGCTTATCACGAGCTGGAATCACGCCGCCCAGCGAATCCTGGGCTACACGGCCGCCGAGATCGTCGGCAAGCCCATCTCCACTTTGTTGCCTCCGGACCATTCCGAGGACATGAGCCGAATCCTGTAGCGCATCCGTCGGGGCGAACGCGTCGGCCACTTCGAGACCCAGCGGCTCGCCAAAGACGGGCAGGTCGTCGACGTTTCGCTCAGCATCTCCCCGATCCGCGATGCTGACGGCACGATCATCGGAGCCGCGAAGGTCGCCCGCGATATCACCGAACGCAAGCACGCCGAGGCGGAGCGCGAGCAACTGCTCGCCGCGGCCGAAGCGGCCAGGTCCGAGGCCGAAGCGGCCAATCGCATGAAAGACGACTTCCTGGCGACGCTCTCTCACGAGCTGCGCACCCCACTCAACGCCATCGTTGGCTGGGCCAAGATCCTCCGATCCGGCAAGGTCGATGCCGATGACCTGGAGGAGGGCCTCTCGGCCATCGACCGGAATTCCCAGGCCCAGCGCCAGATCATCGAGGACCTGCTCGACATTTCCCGCATCGTCTCGGGAAACCTCCGCTTGGACGTTCAGCGTCTAACCCTCTCCGATATCCTCGACGCCGCCCTCGCGTCCGTACTCCCGGCAGCCAATGCCAAGGAAATTCGCATTCACAAGGTGCTCGATTCCCTCGTCGGCCCGGTGACCGGCGATCCAGCGCGCCTCCAGCAGGTCGTCTGGAACTTGCTGGCGAACGCCGTCAAGTTCACGCCCAAGGGCGGCACGATCCACGTTTTACTGGAGCGCGTCAACTCGCACGTCGAGATCAGCGTCATCGACTCCGGCATCGGTATCAAGCCCGAATTCTTGCCCCACGTCTTCGACCGCTTCCGCCAGGCTGACGGTTCGACCACGCGGCTCCACGCAGGGCTAGGGCTGGGGCTGGCCATCGCCAAGCACCTCGTCGAGATGCACGGCGGCAGCATACGGGCCAAGAGCCCCGGCGAAGGCCAGGGAGCAACTTTCACGCTCATGCTGCCTATCACTGTCGTCCATCCCGACCAGCCAGATCGCGTGAAGGTACGCCCCAACGCGAGCGATGCGATCGACGATGTGTGCCAGGATACTGCTCTCGCCGGCCTCAAGGTACTCGTCGTCGATGACGAGCCAGACGCCCGCCAGCTCCTCCGACGCGCCCTCGCCGATTGCCAGGCCCAGGTAGCCATCGCGTCCTCCGCTGCCGAGGCCTTGGCCTTGATCGAGACATTTCAGCCGGACGTGATCGTCTGTGATATTGGCATGCCAGAGCAGGATGGATATGATCTGATCCACCGGGTGAGGGCTAATCCCGCGACCAAGGACATCCCGGCAGCCGCCCTCACCGCTTTTGCCCGGCCGGAGGATAGGAAACGCTCCCTCCTGGCCGGTTTCCAGACCCATGTTGCCAAGCCGGTCGATCCGGCCGAACTGATCGCCGTAGTCGCCAGCCTGGCCTTCCGCACCGGCAAGGGTGACCAGCACCAAGGAGGGTAGCCATGAATGCAACGCCCCTTCGCGTCCTGATCGTGGACGATCACGCCGACAATGCACGCATGCTTAAGGTCCTGCTGAAGAAAGCGGGCCATGAACCCGGCATCGTGATGGATGGCCCCGCGGCGATCGCCGCGGTGCACCATCAGAAACCGGATGTCGTGCTCCTCGACCTCTCTCTGCCTGGCATGAGCGGCATCGACGTGGCCACCGAGCTTCGCCGCGATCCCGAGCGATCTCGCTGTGTCCTCGTCGCCATCACCGGCCACGGCGCGGAGAGACTGCCGTCCCCATCGCCGTTCGACGGCTACTTCGCCAAGCCTGTGGATTGCGCCTCTCTGATGGCCTATCTTTCGGAGGTCTCGGCCAGCCGGGAACGCTCATCCTGGGAGCCGGCCGTAGCCTGACACCGGTATGAACATCCGGGGAACAGCCCTTCAACGGCCGTCGGCCAGGACGGAAACTGGGACGCGATTAGTCGGAAACAGCACTTCAGACTAACTTTACGGCGTACGGATGCATCCCATTTCCCGGCCTGTCCCCTTCGACGCCAAGCGGGCCATGGGCCGCCTCGCAGCGATCTGCGCGATCGGCCCCCGTATCAGCGGTACGGAAGGGATGCGGAAACAAAAGGAGCTGATCGAGCAGCACTTCAAGAATCTGGGCGCCGAGGTTGAGTACCAGAAATTCACCTTCCGCCAGGTCAGCCGCCGCCAGCCGACCGAGATGGCCAACCTGATCGTCTCCTGGCACCCCGCCTGCGAGCGGCGGGTCATCCTCTGCTCGCACTACGACACCCGCCCCATCGCCGACCACGAGGACGACCCGCGGAATTGGCATGGGCCATTCGTCAGTGCCAACTTCCCGATGGAGGGCCACTCGGCCCGCGCGGCGGCCCCGCTCGTCGACAGCGTGTGGCGCGTCGCGAGGGAGTTGAACGCCACGGCGTTCGAGGACAAACTGGGTTCCGACGTCTACGACGATCACCTACCGCTGAACAACCACACGCGCGGCAGGCACGTACCGGTTCTGACATGTGGCACGGTCTGAGCTCGAACAATCGGTTTCGCGATCGAAGGATTTGTCGAGCCCTGGCGTTGGTTCATCGTGCCGCCTCTCTCTCCCTTGCCGCCTTCGCCGACCCCGGGCGCTGTGAAAAAGGGAAACACGCCTCGTTCGAAAACGCCGATTGGCCAGTGACAGCGTTCGAAAGTAGCAGGCGCTGTGGTAGGATTAAGCGAGCACGATGATTCAGGAGCGAGAATATGCAGCCCAACCTCGGAGCCGCGAAAAAAACGGGTGCGACCATCCTTGGTCGTGCACTACAACGTAACGGTGGCATTGTGCCGCCTGAAGGAGCGACGTTCATCCTCAACCTGGGCATCAGGGACGATGACAAGAAGCGGTCGCTCAAGCTACTTTTGAAGCAACAAAAGGGTCGGATCACGCCGGAGGAACTCGAGGAGCTCGAGGCGTACGTTCAGGCGGATAATACGCTCTCGATTTTGAAGGCGCATGCGATCCTCGCTCTCGAGGAAGGCGGCCAGAAAAAAATAGCCGCGACCGAATGAGCGAATCCCTGGAAAGGCGCGTACGGCTACGCGCGAAGAACCGTTGCGAGTATTGTAAGATCCCGAATTATGTCTCAGATTTCACATTCCCCCTGGATCACATCATCGCCCAGCAGCATCGTGGGGAGACAACGTACGAGAATCTTGCCCTCTCGTGCATGCACGACAACTTTCACAAAGGCCCGAACATCGCAGGGCTCGACCCTGAGACTGGAAGGCTCACGAGGCTGTTCAACCTGCGCCGCCAAAAATGGAACAGACACTTCGCATGGGACGGACCGGTGCTCGTTGGGGGACGGAAACACGGACGCAATTCGTTTCCCCACCTCTGAAGGACGTTAGTTTTTCGTGCGACTGCAAAACTCAGCCGTCCGGAACGGCCCGCGTGATCCAATCTGGCGTTGTTGATAGTGATTCTCCGCGTCAACTGCCGTGAGAATTCGGTATGGTCTCCCCGGAACTCGACGCCCTGAGACCGGGGAGCACCGCAATGCGTACTCCTGGCTGCGCATGGGCGTCCGCAAACGCGTCCTCAGCTTGCTCGAGCGCGTACTCGGCGACGACGAGACTCTGCCAGCGGAAGTGTTGACCCGGCCCGGCCAGAAACGCCATCGCCGTGGCCAGTTCACTCGGGTGGTAGTTGTGGACACCACGAATCGTGAGCATGCGCCGAACCACGTTCTCCGGGTCGAACCCGATGGTTCCAACCGGCGCCACCGTGCCCGCCAGCACCACGGTCCCGCCGGTGCGCGCCAGCGCGAGTGCAGTTTGAACGGTCGTCGCCACGCCCGCTACCTCCAGAACGAGGTCAGCCCCGCGGCCTTCCGTGATGTCCCGGACGCCTGACTTTAGCTCCTCGGCGTCTGCCGAAAAGGCGTGCGTCGCGCCGAAGCCAAGCGCGCGATTCCGGCACGTGGCAACCGGGTCGCTCACCATCACCGCACGCGCTCCCGCGGCACGCGCCATCGCACACGCCGTCACGCCAAGCACCCCTGCGCCCAGGACCAGGACGCTTTGCCCCGCGACCAGATCCCCATGCCGCAGCAGTGCCGCCACTGTCGCGGTCGCACAATTCGCGGGCGCGGCCACCAGGTCGGGAACCTCGTCCGGGACGAGGAGCCAGAACGTCCCCGGCACGAGGACGATGTGATCAGCCAGGCCTCCACCCAGGGGACGTTCCTGTGACACCCGCTGATGCCCATATTTGTAAGGGAGCTGGCACTTTTGCGGGAGACCTGAAGCGCAGTAAAAGCACGACCCACAGCCGACCGCGACAGCCCAGGTGACACGACTGCCGATCGTCGCCGGCTTTCCTTGGGCATCGACTCGCGGAGCTTCCGGTCCGAACCCCTCGATTCGGCCCACGATCTCATGTCCCAGCACAGTTGGTGTTGGCTCGATTCGTCGTCCCGCGTGCGTGTGTAGGTCGCTTCGACATAGCGTGCAGCAGGTGACGCGCACCAGAACCTCCGCGCCGAGCGGCTCTGGCAAAGGGAACGCGGCCACCTCCAGCGGATTGCCGGGGCCGGTGAACACGACGGCGCGACCCATCAGGCAGTCCCTTCCGAAACAGCGACCTCTGCCGGCATCCGGCCAGCCGGCGCCGGCGTCGGCGTCGGGCGGGTCGCAGGGTGCGTCGCAAAGTATCGCCAGCACGGCACCAGAAGGACCAGACACGACCCGGCGATGATCCAGCTCAGAGTAAGAAAGAACGGCAGGAAGTGCTCCGTGTGGCCCATTGCGTTCCGTCCGAAGAGGACCGCGACATAGCCGAGGTAGCCGAACGCGTCGGCCAGGTACATCAGATAGCCAATATTGCCGCGGTCCCGCGTCATCGCGATCAGCCGTTCGAAGATCGTCGTGTGGACTGCGATGTAAGGCAGGTAAAGCCCAATGCCGTGCAAAACCATGAACGGGAAGGGGTGCAATGCGCCCCGTTGCAACAAGGCAAGGCTGATAGCAACCACGGCGGCCCCGGCGACCGCCAGGGCCAGGCCGCAAAAGAACGCACGACGACTGTCGCGCAGCAGCACCATCGAACCGACAAGCAGCAACACCACGGCGGCCACGGCGATCTCAGACCACGCGAAGATCGCCGGTGGAACCGTCACCAACAGGCCGCTCCAGATTTCGGGAGCGAAGTCGGCCCTGACGCTGCGCAAGATCGTGATCAGCAGATAAACCAGCACCAGCAAAGTCAGCCCGATCGCATAACGGCGGAAGAAGTCCCAGCGCTCCGTTCTCGTCATCGGCGTGCGTTCGCTCCGCGCGGCAACATCCTGCGGCGAGGGTGGCGGAATGCGCGTCAGCATCCACGAAAACAGCAGCAGCGGCGGCACGAATAAGAGACCAGCCAGGAACGGCATCCAGTACTCGGAGACGCCCATCTGCAAGAGGCCGGCCCCTGCCGATTTGACGACGCCGTCCGCAACGATAAAGCTGCTGCAAAGCCCGGCCGCGAGCAACTCGGTATGCTGCCGCCCTTCCAGAAATCCCAGCACCAGACCGAACACCATGCCCAGCGGCACGCCGTTGCAGAACAGCCAGAACAAGTTGTAGGGCGCCGGCGTTACCGCGAAGAGAAGAAGCGACGCCTCCGCCGCCGCAATCAGCGCGAGCAACAACCTCACACGACGCTGCGGTTGTACCTCAGCGACGACTTTGACTCCAATGAACTTCGAGAAGGTATAACCCAGCACCTGGGCCGTGACGAGCACCGTCTTGTACCCCACGCCCCAAATGACAACCTCAGAGTATGCCGCTGCCGTGAAGGGTTTGCGAAAAGCATACATGCAGAAATAAGTACCGAAAGCCGCCGTGACGCACCAGGCCGACAACGACAACTTGCGCCGGTCTGGCTCGAGCAGGCTCTCACTCGCTCTTGCTTTCTGCATCGAGGCACCTCGTCCCGGCTGTCTGCCTTCGTGGCTGAGTGGAACGCTGATCGAACAATATGAACTGACCTGCTGGTCTGGTCGGTGTCAAGTCGCAGGTCGTAGGGACCGGGGCCGTTTCTTAACAAATTTGTTGGCGACCCGCCCTTCTCCGGAATAGTGTGGGACGTGCGGCCGGCCTCGTCGGAAAGGTCCGATGCCCGATCGCCGGAACCGTGCCTGCTGGCGGGTCGCCTCCGAGCGTCCGCCGATCAAGACCATCACGGCAACGACCGTGTCGGATAGGCAGGATACCGCTCACCAGGTCACCGAAAGGAGATGTGCGTCATGAACCAGTCGATCGGAAACTTTCTGCTTCGCCGCCTGCAAGAAGCTGGTATTCGGCACATCTTCGGTGTGCCTGGCGATTACAGTCTCGAGCTCATGCATCACAGGAGCGTTCGTCTGGTGTTCGATCGGGTATGCGACGGGCGCGTTGCTCGGAGCCATTCTCGCTTCCCCCGGACGGCGTCACATCTTGCTGACCGGAGACGGATCTCTCCAGATGACTGTGCAAGAGATCTCGACCGTCATGCGGCATGACTTCAAGCCCTGGATCTTCGTCAACCAGAACGAAGGCTACACAGTGGAGAGATGCGTCCTGGGTAAGGACGCGAAGTACAACGAGATCGCGAACTGGCGGTACTCGGAATTGCCCAGTGTCTTCAGTCGAGACAGGAAGGCGGAAGCCTACGTTGTAACGACCAGCAGCAAATTGCAGAAGGTCCTGGATTCTCCGCATTCGGCCATGGTCTTCGTGGAATGCGTCATGGACAAGTACGATGCGCCAATCGATTTGATCCGTGGCGGTCACGCGATCGCCGAGACCGATTACGGAGCTCGTGGGCCACAGACAGCAGTGGATGCGCAAATCCCATTGCCGTCGACACGCCACGGGTGAGCGGAATGCCCCCCGAGGAGTTTATGAGTGTCTGAATCTCCTACGTGTATGAATCGAATCATCGGCCGCGGAGGGCAAAATAAAGTAGCCTCCAGGCGCGGATCGCCAACGGGTCGCGGACGAAGGCACGCCACGCATGCTTGCGGGCGGTGCTCACGTGGCCGGAACCAAGCGCCCACCACACCCAATTCTCCGAGCTGCTGGTTAGTGCTTGCGACGCGGGCGGGTGGTCCGGCGACGCGAGCGACGCAGGGGGCAGGTTCCGCCGCCGCCGGGCATCCTCGATCATCCTGCGCCTGCAATCGTGCCGCACAATGATCCGCGCCGGCTGGTGTGAGAAGTTCTCCGGGTGCTGGCGATACTTGAGCAAGACTTCCGGCAAAATCGCCAGTCGGCCCGATTCCGCCAGGCGCAGGAACAGGTCGCTCTCTTCATCGATCGGAAAGTCGCGGTACTTGCCCACCGCCATCACTGCATCCCGGCGCATGAGGACCGAGGGATGGCATATCACCGAACTTACCCCCACCTGGAGCAGTAGGTCGTCGATCACCTCGTGCGGCTGCTCGACGAACCAGTCGCAGAGCGGGTCCCCATCCGGGTCGATGACGCGGGCCCGGCAACCCACTACGCTGCAGTTGGGGTGGTCGCGCAGGTAGTCCACCTGCCGGCGAAACCGTTCGGGCATTGCGATGTCGTCGGCGTCCATCCGGGCGAGGAATTCCCCCTGTGCCTGGTCGATCAGCTCGTTCAACGTCGCCACCAAGCCCAGATTTGCCCGGCAGGTCAGGCGGATCCGCGGGTCGCGCACTGCGTAGCCCTCCAGGATACGCCGCGAGCCGTCGGTTGAGCCGTCGTCGATGATCAAAAACTCGAAATCGCGGAGTGTCTGGCCCAGGATGCTCTCGATCGCCTCGGCAACGTATCGCTCCGCATTGTAAACCGGCATGCAAACGGAAATGAGCGAAGCACTCGTCGTCATAGCTCGCCTGTCAATGGGACGGACGGCCTCACGGACTGCATGCATTCCTCGTCGACTTGCCGCATGAATTCACTGTCGCGGAAAATGCCGGCCACTTTGCGCCAATCCTTGCGAGACTTGCCCGGTTCCTTGGTCGCGATGCCCATCTCCTGGGCCTCGACTCGTTTGGCGAGGGATTCCAACGTAAAGCCACTCATTGCCGGCTCGTGAAGATACTCGAAACAGCCTCCACCCATTTTACTTTGCCACGTTCACTTCTTGGAACGCGTCTTGGTAGCATTCCGCGTACCTCCACTCCGAGTCCCGACACTCAGCCGCCCCGCATCTGTTGCACGATCGCCGCCCCGACACGCCCTCCCAGCTCGCCACAAGGTCTTCGAGGCCCGCATCGGTTTTAGCCCCCGGCCGCTTCGGCCAGGCACACTATTTGCAAGCATGTCCTCCATTGCGCGTCACCCCATGCGGAGTAACCTGAAATGCGCCATCGACTCGCCATCGCCCCGTTCGTTCTCGTCGCTGTCTCGCTTCTTCCCGGTTGCGCCGGCCAGCGCGTACATCAAGGTGGACATCGAGCGCGACGGCGCCGTCGCGCTTCACACCGAATACGGTGTCTCGGATAGCCTGACGTCGAGTGCCCTCTGGAACACGCTCCAGGGGCAATCCTTCACAGCAATCACCCCGATCAAGCCCGAGCCGGAAGACCCGCTGAAGGCCGTCTTGAAGGGCAAACTTCGGATGGTGGTCACTCATGTGGACAACGAGCTCGCCTCGGCAAAAATCAAGGAGCTCCGCCTCGTCCGCGATTCGGATTCCAGCGACCAGTGGAAACTCGCCCCCGGCGAGGTCGAGCGCACTTCACTCGCCGCAGGCCTCTGAATGAGCGTTCTCGATCTCCGGCCGCGCCGGCACCAGAGCAGACCGCCGCATGCGCCGGGGATCGCCAGCAACGCCAGGGATGACGGCTCCGGTACGGACGAAACCGTGACCAGACCGCCGGCCATCGCGCTGCTGTACATGAGCGGGTTGCCGAATTGATCATCAAAGTAGGTGAAGTTGGGGTCGCTGACCAGAGAAACCTGAAACTGATCCCCCTGCATCGCCCCCTCGGGCGCCAGGAATTGCACCGACGCCAGATACGATAGCGCTCCGCTCGAATCAGGCGGAGTCGGAAGCGTCACATAGCCCAGGAACGCATCCGACATATCACCACCGGTTATGGTGTCGGACGGATAATACGTTTCCTGGGGACCTGACCAGAACGGAACACCGTTGTCCGAGCCGAAGCTACCGCTATTGAACACATAGTTCGCATTGCCGTACGGATCGGACTGGCTCGATGTAAACTGCAGCAGCGACGAGGGAGTTCCGACCGGCGTGATCAGCAGCTCCAGGCTAAAGGCCGACAGCGTGTCGCTATTGTTGGAGCTGACAGTAAAGTCCATCGTTCCCATCGATCCCGGCGCCACCGTGACGTCGCTCAGGGATATCGTCAGATCCGCGTGCACACGGGCTGTCGCAGAACCGATAACCAGAAGTGTAAGCGCAAATGATGTGATGAAGCGATGCAAGTGAAGCGATCCTTTCTCGTAGAGATTATCGTCAGTCATCCCTGCTTCCCGTGCTCTGTCTCGATCGACTTCGGTCCGAGCACGGTCGACTGGCCCAAGTGGCGGGCATTCCTGCGAAACGTCGAAGTGACCAGCCCCAGGCGATGGGCAACAGGTGGAGCGGAGGAGTTACGGGTCTGCCGCTCGGCGCAAGCCCGGGGGCCGAGACCGAAGTCAGCGTGAATGTCGGCGAGCGGTCAATCGCGGTCGGGCCGAGCTCGTCGTCGTCGCGTGCAGCGGTGGCGATCGTTGCGAGTGCCGCGTCTAAAGTCGCTTCGGCCGTGGTCCCGTTGAGCGCGGGCCGAGGCACGACGGGCGCATTCGTGGCTGAACCGGCCGTCGCGGCCGCAACCCCGATCGTCCCGTTCGGCTCGCTGGTGGTCACGTCCGTGGTCGTGGGTGCCCGCCGCACGCCCGGCCCGAGTGTGATGTCCATCAGATCGCCAGCCTGGTTGTTGTCGGCAAGGCCAATCACGTGCCCCATCTCGTGCTCGAGCACCGTCAACAGATCGACGCGACCGGCGGCGGGGCTCCCAGGCCCGGCGAGTCTTTCACCACCCGGGCCAGCCACGCCGAACGCCTGGCCCGAGCCAAGATTCGCGTCGGTGTACCAGTCATACCCCGCGGCGTCGCCGTTGATGGTGATCTCACCCGCGGCTTCGAACCCCAGAATGCTCGAGCCCAGGTTGCCGACCTGGATCCCAACACTCTCGAGCCGCCGCACATCGCTCGCGTCCAGCCCGGCGGCCTGCCAGCCGGCGATCGCCGCCGGCAGCAGAGCTTCCACCTGCGCTTGCGTGACAGAGGTCGTGGCATCCGGCGGCACGCCTCCGGCCAGCAACTGGAATTGCGGGAATGTCGCTGGAGCCGTGGCGCCGACCAAGTGGCCGACGGCAGCAATCGTGTCGTCGACGTCCTTGATGTTCACCGCCCCGCTGCCGTCAACGTCCGCGTTCAGAAGCGGGCCCGATTCCCCTTCCGCGTGATAGACGGTGTAGGCATCCGTCCCCGCCGCCGTGTAAGGCCCGGTGACGACCGTGTTGCCACTGGTATCCCCCAGCAAGCGGAAGAACGGCAGCCAGAACACCGGGCCGTTACTCGGATTGCCCGTGGGATCGATCCCCAGCGCGTACCAGCCGTCGCCAAAGCTCTTGGTCGCCGGGCTGGCCGGCGCACCCGTGAGCAGGCCCGTGATGCCGTTCGGGCCAAAGTTGATCGAGAGATCGTTGCCGGTCAGGCTCACCACAGTCGTGCCGGTCCCGAACAGGTTGACGCTCCCCTCGGGTGTGCTGCTGGCGCTCAAGTTCTCGCCGTACCACATGAGGTCCACATACGCGCTCGGGCTACTGCCGGCGAGCCCGCTCAAAAGGCACTCCAGCGCCGAGCTGGGCGGGTTCGTCGTTAGACTCTGATTGAAATCAAGATCGAGGTACTGGATGAACGACCGTTCCGCGATGTTCTTCTCGACCACGAAGCTCTGCACCGCAAGCGGAGCGGTGTACGTGATATTGCTGAAGGTGACGTCGGGCGAGGCCGGCCCGGCTGCGGGAGTGTACTGCACCTTGTGCTGATCGTCGACTCCCACGCTATAGAAGCTGTAAGTGTGCGCCAGGCCGTCGCCCAGGGCATTGTACGTGATGGATCCGCTATAGACACCGCTCGAATTGGCCGTGCCGGCGCCTGGCAGTGCGATCAACACGGGCGTACCGCCATCGACCGAAACATAGATGTTCACAACGGCAATCGATCCCGCCGGGCTGCCGGTGTTCGCGTCCGGATCGGCCCCGGCCCAAGTGATCGTGAACACGCCATTCGAATAGGACGACGGCGCCAGCGTGCTGAAGTTGCCCGACGGGAACGGATTCCACGAGTAAGCCGGGCTGCTCGAAAGGATGTGGGTCGCTGGCGGGTTCAGATCGGGCACACTCGTGCTGGCCTCGATTGCATTGGCGGCCTTCGGCTCCGTGTTGCCGGCTGAGTCGTGGGCAACGCTGTGGAAGGCGTAGATGTTGCGATCCTGCCCGGTGAACATGAACGTGGTCGTGCCCGAGGCCGTGGGGGTGAAGGTGTTGGTCTGGTACAGCATGAACGCGCCGTTGTTGACCGAGTAGTACAGATCGACCGACGAGACACCGGAGCCCGGCGCACCCACGCCGCCTGCCGGCTCGCTGAACGTGACCGAAACCGGGAAGCTGTCGCTCGCCTGGCTTGTACCCAGTGAGGTGACCACGTGACTGGTGGGCTCGAGCGCCGACAGGGTGATGGCGACGGAGTTGGCGTTCGGCCCGGCAAGATAAGTGAGTCGGGCTACCATGCCGCTGCCCAGAAAGTTCGTGCTGAGGATCTCGCCTTCGTTCAAGGTCGCGCCCCGAGCGACGCTGTCAATGCCGCTGCCGGCCAAGAAGTTGCCGCTCACGGCACTGGTGCTTTCGTTATTAATGAGGATGTATTGATCCCCGCTGTGCGGATTGAACGCAGGAAACGCGCGTCAGGTTCAGCGTGGCACCGCCCAGGCTGACAGTCCCCTTGACGCTCTCCTCGCCGTACTGCCCAGAGGCCGGGCTCAACAACCCGGCATTGAAATCCGCGACGGCATCGAGCGTGAGGTTGCCGCTTGTCAGGACGCCGATGTCAAAGCCCGGCGACAGAATCCCCCCGCTGCTGACGATCACTGATCCATTCACGGTCCCGACCCCCAGCAGCTCACCCCCCTGGCCGACGGTAAGCACCGGCTCGGTCAGGCTGCCGTTAACCACAAGCAGACCCTGGATATTGGTCAGGCTCCCCTCGACCGTCGCCGTGGCCCCGGATGACACGTTGAATGTGCTTCCGGCATCGACCAGCACGGTCCCCTCTCCGGATGCTGGCTTTGTCGTGGCCGCAGCCACATCCATGCTGCCCTCGATATCGACATCGCTCATGTCGCTCATGGTGGCGCCGCCCTGGATCTCCAGGCGGCTGCCAATATCGATCGCGAGAAATCCGTCAATCGATGCGCTGGCATCATTTTCGAGTGTCAGGGAAGACGCCTGGCCTTTCACCGTGAAGTCGCCTGCCGGCGCCGCCGGTCCGCCGCCGCCGCCGACCGTCAGATTGCCCAACCGTCCGGTTACCTCGAAATCGCCGCCATCTTTTACGTAGCCGCCCGACTCCACGGTGAAGCTGGCGCCGATCGTGGCCGTGCCCCCAACGGGCATGAAGAAATTGCCTTGAACGTTCACGGTGGCGTACTCCCCGGCCTCCTCTTCAAGCATGCCGGCGGATTCCAATGTGAACGTTCCCGCGCCGCGGTGGAAGCGTTGACATCCATCTCACCTTCGGTGGCGATGTCGACGGTTCCACTCACGTCCATGGAACCACCGCTAGCCACGATCAACACGGCGTCCACCGTGAGTTCACCGGAGATGTCGGCACTGGCCCCTTGAATCACCGAGAGCGTGTCGTCATCGGTGAAGCTGCTCGTGGCATCCACTCTGAGCTCGCCGGTCGTCATGGCGACCACGAATGGGCCGCCGTCGGAGACCGCGCCACCGTCCATGACGGCGATGGTTCCCGTATCCATCAAGGTCACGCCCAACCCGAGCGTGAGCTGGCCGGCGTCATCGATGACCCCGGGAGCGGCGCCGGCCGGAGAGTCGCCGTTGAACTCGACCGTGCCGAAATCATCCAGCGTGCCAGGCGCGAACACGGGCATCCCGGATTGCGATACGGCCGGGTTCTGGAGCAGCGCCAGCGTGCCATCGATATCCAGCGAGCCGTTAGAGTAGACGGTGGCCATGTTTCCGTCGTCAAGGAGACCGCCGCTTTCCACGGTGATCGGGCCGTTGTCGTTGAGAGTGCCGCCTGGCAGATCAATGACCCCCGCAGGAGGCCCCACATCGATCTGGATGGGCATCTCAACGTTGAATGTGCCGTAGACTTCCAAACTGCCGCCAACGTCGCCGCCAATCGACACCAGGCCATAATCATCGAGGCTCGCTCCACTGACGTTGAGCGGCTGCCCCGCGCATTCGGCAGCGAAAACTCCACGATCATTGTCCCCAGGTCGTTCAACAGCCCCGAATGCCCAACGTTCACCGTGCCGAAAACGTCGAACGAGCCGCCAGGTAGAATGGTATTATTCGGGCCGAAGGATGACTCCGCGATCCTGAGCGTGCCATCGTCGATCAACGATGCGTCACTGTCGGAAACTGAGCCTAACGTCAATGTCCCGGCGTCTGTCAACATTGAATCGGAATCCAGGCCCAGATAACCCGTGACGTCCAGAATGCCGGCCGGCACAGAGTTTCCGTTCGAGTCGGTGTAGCCTGCCAGGACGTTGATCTCGCCGGATGCGTCCAGCACTCCCTCGACGGTCACGGCAGGAGCACCGGCGTCCACATTGAGCACTCCGCCGGAATTGATGTTCACGCTGCCTGAGGCAGGCACGTCCAGGCTGCCATCTACCCTCAAAGAGCCCTCGACGTTCGCCATGCCGGCGAGAGCGACGACGCCCTGAGCCCCAACAGTGACGGCCGCCCCGGCCAGGGAATCTCCCGCGCCTGCCACGTCCAGCGGAGCGGCAATCGTGATCTTGCCACTGACATTCACCTTTGCACCGGCCGCCACCTCCAGTTCGCCCGGCGCTGCCCCCTCGCCCGCTCCGTTGGAAATCTCCAGGTTCGCGCCCGGCCCGTCAATGGTGAAGGTGTCAAACAGCCCCGAGCCGCCGATCGAAAGCGGGCTGACCAGGCCGATTGTCTGAGTGGTACCGAAAAGGGTGGGGTCGAACGAAATCGAGACAGGTGCGAATGGCACTTGCAGGTCCGCCAGATTCACTGCACCGCGGAACGAGAGTTGGCCTGGAAAAGCGCTCAGCTCGCCATCGCCAGCGGCGGTGACAACGAAAGGACTGTAGAGCTCAGAGGTGGGGTAGGCCTGAAACGCGCCGACGTCGACTGCCTGCCCTGCTGATCGAGCGAAACCACGCTGGTCGTCGGGCAGGGAAACCCCTGCATCTGCGGAGTACGTGCCGAAGATCCCGTTGATTCCGCGTGTCACACTGAGTGTGGCGGTTCCGTCGACGTTGAGCTGCAAGCCGGTCACCGCCATCTGCTCTTGGCCGATCTGAATCGTGAAATACGAACCTGCCGAAAGGGTCGGCAACGACGACGCAGCCAGGACCCCATCGTTAATGATGGTGATCGACGTGGCCGACTCGTTGGTGACAGCGTCAGCCAGCATGGTCAGAGCGCCGCCATTGCCGAAAGCGCCCAGTGCGTAGCTGCCCGGCAACAGCGCCAGCGTCGGAGTCGGGCCGCCGTAGTCGTTCACTGGGGCCAGGCCGGCTTGTGCCACCGAAACGCCCACCTGGTTGCCTTTAGTGCCGGTTTTGAGACTGTCGGTGGAGTCAACGCCGACCAGGTTAAAGCTCGATCGAACTTGGAGGGGGATGCCCCCGACATCATCGGCCGTCTCTGCGGACGGAGGTCCCGAGACATTGCCGACCACGATGTCCCCGGTCAAGGTTGCCTCGCCATCTTCGCTGGCGATCGCGCCCCCCGTTCCGGAGGAGTTGAAAACGACAGTGCTCGCGCTGATCGCCAGACCGCCAACGTTCTCGATGGCGCCGCCTATGGTGGCGGCCGAGTTGTTGACAAACGTGCTGTTGAGCACCGTCAAAGATCCGACGACAGCGTTGTAGATCGCGCCGGCATCCATGGAAGACTGATTCGCCGAAAAGGTGCTGCCGGCAACAAACATTGTTCCTTCGTTCAAGATGCCTGCGGCGGTATACGGGGAGGAGTTGTCTGCGAGCAGACAATTGCTCAAACTCATCGTGCCATAGTTCGCGATGACGGTGTTGTCGTAATGATCCAGCTCGCTATCAGTCAAGGACAGCGTTCCAAAGTTATCAATGCCATTAACGTACGGCCCCAGCTCCGATCCCGTGATATCGACCCCCTGGACAGTCACGCTAACCGTCGGAGCGATGTTCAGAATCGCTCCACCCGCATTCTGGCTGCTCAAAGTGATCTGAATCTGATTCGGGTTGACGCCTTGCGCATTCATGATGTGCACGTCGCCCCTCACGTTCAGACCGATTCCAAGCACATAATCACCCGCTGGAACAACAATCGTGTCCGTCACCGGTGTCGCGGCGTTGGCGTCCTCGCCTGCGGCCTCTTGGGCCGAGCGGAGCGAGATGTTATGGTTGCTGTCGTAGGGACTGTACTCCGCGGCACTGTCGGTGTCGGCGGTGGTGTTGACCATGAAAACACTCGCGATCGGGCTCTGAACATCAATGTCGAACCCGGCGCTGAACGGGGCGCCGCTCGCATCGGTCCCGGCGATCGTGAAAGTGAAGTTGCCCAGGGCGGTGGGTGTGCCGCTGATGTCGATGGTGCTTGAGGAAACATTCGCCGCCAGACCGGCCGGCAACCCGGAGATGGGCCCCGAATTCAGCGCGAACGGGGAAGCGCCGCCGTTGATCGGTATCGTTGCCGTGAGGTCCCTGCCGAGCGTCCAGTCCGACTGCGACAGACTGCCCAGTGTCGGCGCGGGATTGATCGTCAATGTGAACTGCTGCTTTTGGGTCTCTGGCGTTGGCGTCGTGGAGTCCGTGACTTCCAGGGTGAAATCGCTGGTGCCCGTCGTGGTCGGGGTGCCTGTGATTAATCCGCTGGAGCTGAGGCCAAGCCCGGCCGGAAGCTTGCCATCGACCAGACTGAACGAGTATGGTCCCGTGCCGTCGGTCGCCGCGATCTGCTGGCTATATGGGCGGTTCACAGTCCAGCCGGGCAAGCTCGGTCCGGTCTCAAACCCGACCGGGGGCTCGTATTCGATCGTGAGCTGCGGCACGGGCGAGTTTGTTTGGGGCGGCACACCTGAAGTGGCCGTGCTATTAAACATCGAATTGAAATGCAGCGTGTTGCCGCTGCCGTCAGGCGCGGGTGCCAGGCTTTCGTCGCCGATCAACATCCACCCGTAATTCGAGCCCGGATTGTTGACCCAGTTCCGTACGTCGGAAGTCATACCTGTCCAGGTGAAGGTCCCTGCTGTGCCGGAAACCATCGCGGTTGCGCTGGGTTTCGTCGCGAAAGGCAAATTGGGATAGGATCCGGTGATGGGAATCGGTGCCATCGCCCAGGGCGTAGCTTGCTCGGCGTCGGTGTTGTATATCTCATCTTGCCAGGTGGAGTCGCCATCCATCGCCGCGAAACCGCCGCCTTCAAAACCGTCCGGCGTCGCGCTGTCGCCTGATCCGTGGCCCCAAGCCTCGGTCATGGCATACAGAGCGACGGGCTGTGGCGTTGTGCTTTCCGCGTAGTGCACGTACATCGACAAGGTTGCGCTGATAATCGTCGAACCAGCGGGAATCTGCGATACATCGAACTCGACCAGTCCGCGGTCGCTGTTGGACTTGCCCCGGGTTGTCCCATTCTGACCAACGGTGATGTACTGCCCAAGCGGATCGTCCAGGGCGCCCGCCTTGTAAAGCGTGTTGTCCTGCGAGGCGTCGACCGTGATGGTCGCCGACAGCGTGACGCGGGTTTCAAGGACTTCCAGGTGCGGCACGATCAGTCGGCGCGAGGCCGCGCCGACCCTTCTGGTTCTTGTTTTCGACCCGGCGGCGCTGAGAATACTTGCTTTTCACCAGAATGATCCTGAAGGTTGAGTCCAGTGGCGGGCGGAACGTCTCAAGACCGTCAGGTAACCGCACGGTCACTTGCAGGAAGCTCAGGTGCAGCGTTCAGTTGGTCTTCGAAACGTAGCGCACGAAGCGATCCCAAAGACCGTTCCCGCCCACACAAGCGGCCGGCCGGAGTCGTGTCGCTAGAGGTGTTGTACCGGCCCATCGCCCCGGATCTGACTCGCCTTGCCGAAATTTCTTTCGGTGGTCAGTTCGCCGCTGCGAACGGACCCGTACCGGAACCATTTCCTCCTGCCGCTGGATCAGCTTGGGCTGGAGGAGAGCTGGACGCCGGAAGCGGTGTCCTGGTCGATGAGCCGTCGGCGCCATTTGGTCGTCACGGTCGCGCTCGATTGCCACGCGCTCTGATTGATATCCACTCCATGAATGGAGAGCACTCCTCGGTGTCGCAGACACGTGCAGGATGGTTGTTCTCTGCTGGAGTATGGCGAGTCGGGTCAGGTAACTGCCGACCTTCTCATCGCGTACTCGCCTCGGGTTTGGGTATTGATGCGTCAGCAGCCTGGATCTTGTCGTCGAACGTGAGAAATCTGATGCACCAAGAATGAGATCTCGCGCGGGGAGGCGATTGGGACAGGAATTCGCAAACACGTCGGAAAACTAACTAAGAAACAGGCCGGAAATAACTTCCCGAGTTCGGTCTCAACCATACCACGACGTAAAGCCCTCGTTCCGACGCTCTGCGTCGGAACGGTGTTTGTGCCGCTCCGCGGCGCACTTCACGTAAATCGACGGAAGTTGTTTCCGACCCCTTCCTAAGAGTGACTGCGGCGCTCAAGTGGCGAGAGCAAAGACATCGTGGGGCAGCATGGGCAACTTCGCACCAATCAGGTCGCGGGCCTCGCGAAGCAGCATGCGCCCGAGGATCGCATCGCGCCAGTTCGATCCTTCGGGGACGCACCGTTTTGCTGATGGGTCCGATCGAGTGTCAAGGTTCACTGTGAAATGGAGAAACTGGTGTCGTCAAATAAAGGCTGCTGAACCTGTGATCACATGGCAGCGATTTTGGACCGCTGCCCGAGCCATCGGCCGGAGCAGCCCGGCATGGGGGCTCACGACCGAGGGCACGTCCCGGGCCTCGAGCGGCTCGAGCCGAAGCGGGCGGGTGCGATTGCGTCGCTGGATCGTCATCGGCTCACCTTCCGGTTGTGGTCGCGCGCGACGGGCTTTCCCATTCGCCGCTGGCGCCTGCCCTGAGGTGAGCGGAGCGCGGGCATGGCCCGCGCCTCGAGCTCGCCGCTCTCGACGCCCGGGGTCGCTCGAGTCCCCGGCGGCCGGCCGGTCATCGGATCGGCGAAAGCGCTGGCTGATACCATACCAGGGTCACGGGCACCCGCTCCAGTCCTCGTGATGTCCGGAGTCGTTCCCAGATGCAACAGGCGGCAAGTGGTCACCTGCACGCAGCCGGCGGCGCCGCGTATAGATCACGATCGCGCCGACCGTGGCGGCCATCCCAAGCAGCACCACGCTGGAGGGTTCCGGGACCGACAGCGGCGTGAACGTGACATTGACCGTCATCGCCGCAGGCGTCCCGACCCCGTAGATGACGTTGAATGTGTCGCCGGACGGCAACGGCCCACCGACCAGGACAATTTCGCCGTTCGGAGAGTTGGGCAGCGGGGAGAAACCAGCGGGAGCCTGCAGACCATTGGGCCCGGCACCCAAGCTCGTGTCAACCGAGAAGATGAAGCCGGTCCAGGCTTGCCCCGTGTCGTTGACAATCCCCGTCGTAAAGTCCGGATTGAAGCCGGAATTCGCGTGCAGGGTGTAACCCCCCGCGCTGTCGACGTCGAAGCTGAACGAGATCGGGGCCACCTTGGTGAAGGTCAAGTCCACGTCCAGCAACCCGGTTATTCCCTGATCTGTATATTGATTGTCGATGGCGGTCGCTCCCGTGCCGCCCGGCCCACTCGGCTGAGTGACCGAGGTGATAACATTCTGCGCCCTCGCACCAGAGCCGAGCCCAACAAGCACAACTGTCGCCATCCCGATCCGGCAGATTCGTTTCAACATGCCATCCTCCCCGAAAAAGAGTTGAGTCCCTGATGCCGGGTCCAATTCCGGCGGCGGCCAGAACGGTCGCCCCATGCGCCTCAGAGCGGGTAATAAAGAGCCGCGACGCCCGTTCGCCCCCGGCATCGTCACAGATGTTCCACGCAAATCTCGCCGCGGGCCGCCATTCTATAACGCCCGCACCAAATAGCAACTATTAATTACACGAAAATATTATTTTATCTAATAGTTATATAATTTAATATATTGCTCATCTATTAGTTGAACAGAGCGAGCATCGTCGTCACACGACCACGCGGCGATGAGATGAGACCGATCGCGTTTCAAGCGGAGCGTTCACACGACGCCTTGACTCGCAGCGGCTCGCGCGACATAATACCTAGGAATCCAATGCATCGGAATCCTGGGTTACGGCAGGTCATGGACACGGCACTCCTCAAAGGCACGCTCGCGTTGCTGATCCTCTCCTTGCTGAGCCGGAAGGAGATGTACGGCTACGAAATCGCTGAGACGGTCCATAACGACAGCGACGGGGCGTTCACGTGGCGTGAGGGGTCGTTGTATCCGAGCCTGCACAAGCTGGAGCAGGATGGCCTGATCGTGGGCGAATGGGAGGAGAAGGAGAGCGGGCGAAAGCGGCGGTACTATCACATCACCAAGCACGGGCGGGCCGCGCTCGCCGAAAAGCGGCGGTCGTGGGCCGACATGTGCATCGCGGTCAATCGCATCCTGGACAAGTCCCATGGATAGACTCGATAGCTACCTCAATCAGATCTGCTGGAGTATCGGTGGCCCGAAGGCGCTTCGAGAGCACGTGCGGCAAGAACTGCGCGCTCATCTCCTCGATGCCGTGCAGCAGCACAAGACCGCAGGGCTCACCGATGAGGAGGCGGTCACCAGGGCGATGGAGGAGTTCGGCCGGCCTGAGGACCTCCGGCCGGAACTGGAAGCGACACACGGACACCGCATGCTCGCGGTGTTGATCAACGGGGCGCTGCAATGGAAGGAGAGAACAATGCGAGCGAAGTGGTTGTGGTTGTCGTGGGCAAACCTGACCCTGAGTCTGATGATCGCCCTCGAGCTGTTATTCATCGCATTCAACGTGTACTTCATCTTCCCGAAATTCAGCGGGCTCTTGGGTGCCGGGCTCATCGATGGAGAGTTCCTCCGGAAAGTGACCGGCTCATGGATGCTCACGTTCCTCGAGCGATTGGAGACCGTGGCAGCGAATTACTGGTGGTCAATTTTGCTGGCAGCGGCGGCGGCGATCGGCCTGTTCGAGTGGCGCGTCAAGGGCGAGAACAAGTCGCTGATGCGATTCTCAGCGCTGGGGACCTCGGCCCTGGGCTTGTTCCTGGTGGTCATGGTGATGACGGTCTCGCTCGTGGTGACCTTCTGTCTTGCAACGCCGGAACTCGGCCCGATGGTCCGTCCCTGGGCCGTGGAGCAAGTTGCGAGCATCGACGCCGCGATCGACGGCATCGAGCAGGCCCGAGTCAAGAAAGACTGGGACACGATGCAAAAGCAAGCTGAGCAAGCATCGAGCGCGACTGAGCGTCTGGCACGCGGACCGGCCATCCATTCTCTGGTGGGTTGGAGTGCATCGCCCACGCTGAGAAAACTGCGAGACGATCTGCACGCCACGACTGAGCACCTTCGGGACATGCAAAAAGCGATTCGCGAAAAGGACGAGATTCGACTGAGCACGTCCCTCCGGGAGTTGCGAAACTCGTACGAGCCAGTGCGCGACGTCTCAAAGCGCTCGCCGGCATCGGGGCGCGAACGTTCGCCAGGTTAGACGTGGGCGATTCAGCATCATGGCTCATTGGCTTGCCTGGGTTCCTCCGCCTGGAATCAAATCCAATCACCGTTTGCTGCCCACATCATGGCCTGCCCAGTATTACGCTCGGCCAGAGACCGGCGCACCAGAACGTCGCGGCGCATCGCCGGCGTCATTCAGGGTGTCTCGCAGATCCATCGACCCCCATCAAGACCTGCGAGCGCCACCCGTCCCGACAGCTCGGGCTGCCAGGCTTGATCCCTCGAGGACCGGCAACCCGGCCGTCAGGTGGTCGAGATGGAACCGATCAGGACCGGGGCCGGGACCGTCTTCGGCGGGCTGATCTCGATGACCTGGGCCTCGGTCACGACGAAGGGGATCGCCGGGCCGAGGACGACGATGATCGGCTCGGGCGAGCTTCCCGCAAGTGGCGAGCTCGACGGCGCGGCGCCCGCGCTCGCGGTACTCGAGACGGCCACGGCCGCGGGTGCGTGGAATCGGGGCGCCCGCACGTCGTGCCGGGCCGCCTCGTGGACCGCTGCCCGAGCCATCGGCCGGTGCAGCCCGGCATGGGGGCTCACCAACGAGGGCACGTCCCGGGCGTCGAGCGCCTCGAGCTGAAGCGGGCGGGTGCGATTGCGTCGCTGGATCGTCATCGGGTCACCTTCCGGTTGTAGTCGCGCGAGACGGCCTTTCCATTCGCCGCTGGGGTCTGCTCTGACGTGAGCGGAGCGCGGGCACGGCCCGCGCCGCGATCTCGCCGCTCCCGACTTCTGGGCTCGCTCGAGTCCCCGGCGGCCGGCCGATCATCGGATCGGCGAAAGCGCTGGATAATACCATAGCAGGGTCAGGGGCACACGCTCCAGTCCCCATGATCCCGAGCGCCGTTCCCAGATGCATCTTCCCGTTCCAGTTCCCGAAACTGCAAGTCATCCTGCACATGGCGCTTGACACTCGCCCGCTATGTGCAGTACAATCTGCACGTTGACCGTCGAAGGAGCACTGCTGATGCCGCCGTTCACGCCCGGGGAACTGAAGGTGATGCGCCTGCTCTGGGAGCATGGCGAGATGAAGCCCGCCGATCTCCAACGGCGGTTCCCCTCTCCGATCAAGAATCCGGCCCTCCGTTTCTACCTGACGACGCTGGTCGAAAAGGGTCACGTGACGCGCCGGAAGGTCGGCAAGGCGTACTTTTACAAGCCGGCGACGCGACCGCGGTCGTTGTTCCGTTCCATGCTTGGGCAATTCGTCGACGCCTACTGCGGCGGCTCGATTCAGACCCTGGTGCTGAACATCATCAAGGCCGAGAAGCTCAGTGAGGACGACCTCCTCGAGCTGAAGCGACTCGCCGACCAGCGCCCGGACGGCAAGCCGCCCAGTGGCAGGAGCCGGTCATGAACCCATCTTCGGTCGTATTGTGGCTGGCTCAGGTCCCGTGGGGCTTCGGCATGGCCGGGCGCTCTACGGCCTTGCTCGTCCTGGCGTGGGTGGCGCACCTCGTGCTCGCCAAACGTGACCCGCGCTGGCGAGTGCTCCTCTGGCGGTCGGCCGCCGTGGGTCTCGCGATGATCGTCATCCTCACTGCTGTGCCGCCGATCATCACCTGGAGCGTGCCCCGCGCGGAGTCGATCGTCGTCCAGGCCGCATCCTCGCAAAGCGTCGTGCCTCCCGCGGATCCGCTTCCAGTTCTGGTGCAGAAGCCCGCGCACGTCGTTGACGGTCAGACCCCCACCCCTGCACGCCCGCGACGTCGCGAGACAGCAGAGCGATCGAGCGGAGGGCCGGCAGTCGCTCAGAAGAAGGCGGCCATGACCGGGCCGAGCCTCGTCGCATGTTTGCTGGCGATCTGGCTGCTCGGAGTCGCCGCGATGGCGCTCCGGCTGGGGCTCTGCGTCTGGCGCGTGTCGAGGATCGTGCGACGGTCCACGGCTGTCCCGGCCGCGATCATCGAAGAGTCCCGCGCCGTCGCTAGCGCGCTCGGCTGCCGTAAGGCCGTTCGTGTCGTCCAGACGGCGGAAGTCCCCGCACCCTGCCTGACCGGCCTGTTTCAACCGTGGCTTCTGTTGCCGGAAGCGAACTGCGACGAAACTCACCGCGCGGATCTTCGGGCCATCCTCGCCCATGAGCTCGCCCACGCGCGCCGCCACGACCTGATCTGGAACGTGGCCCTGCATTTCTGGTCGATCCTCCTTTGGTTCCATCCTTTGGTCTGGCGGATCCGCGCCGCGCACCTGGCGGCGTGCGACGCCGTCTGTGACGCTCTGGCGGCCGACCTGGTTGGCGACGTTGCTTCGTACGGCCGGACGCTCGCCAGGCTGGCACTCCAGGTCGCCGGCCCGGCGCCCGTCCCCGGGCTGGCGATGGCCCGCACACCCGACGTCTTCTTGCGCGTCGAGGCGCTCCAGCGCAGGGTTTTCCGCAGTGCACTTCCCTGGAGACTCATCGCGCCTGCTCTGCTCGCTCTGGGTGCGGTCGTCATTCTCATCGGCGGCTTCGGGATCACTCGCGCCGAAGAGCCCCCAGCGCGAAAGGATCAACCCCCAGCGCGAAAGGCGACCGAAGCGGAGCTAGGCGTTGCCAGCGCCGTTCCCGACAAGGACGCGACGCAGGCCGCTTCGAAGCATAGTCTCTCCCTCCGCGTGCTCAGTGCAAAGACCGGCGAGCCGCTCGACGGGGTCTCCGTGAGTTGCGAGATTCGAGGGGAGGGCGAACCTCGTAAGGAAACGGTCACGACCGGCAACGAGGGCGCGGCGTCGATCGAATGGCCCCCGGGGATCACCATTCGCTTCGTGGGTCTGGACTTGAAGAAGCCCGGGTACGTCAAGCTGTCCCTCTATTGGGACGACCGCAGTCATACCATCTCGTTGCCGGAGTCGCAGGAAGCGCGGCTCGAGCCGGGCGTGCCAATCAGTGGCGTCGTGCAGGACGAGGCCGGCAAGCCGATTCCGCAGGCCAGTGTGACCGCGATGGCCTGGCCGACTGCCGGCCAGGAACACCACTACGCCTATGAACTGGGAACCGCCAAGACCGATGAGCAGGGGCGCTGGCACATCGACAATGCGCCGGCAAACGTCTCGGGCGTGAGCCTGAACGTCCACCATCCGGACTACCGACGGCGTCCAGGCCAAGCGGCGGGCGGGCGAGAGTCGCGGACGATCCTCTCGAAAGCCGCCACGGTGAAGGGCCGCGTGGTCGACGGATCAGGCAAGCCCGTGAAGGGGGCAACAGTCGACACCGGATCCATGGAACATCGGGACCACAGGAAGCCCGTGGCGACCAACGAGCTCGGGGCGTACACCATTCGAGGTTGTGAGCCGGGTCCAGCGATTGTCACGGCGCAGGCTGAGGGGTTCGGCCCCGAGTTTCGGGAGTTTAACGTCCCGAATGGAGGAGAGGTGGAGGCGCCTGTGATCCGACTGAGAAATGCGAGCACGCTCCGTGTCAGGGTCGTGGACCGGGCCGGCAAGCCCGTCGCCGGCGTCTACTTGCAGATCGGTAAGTGGCGTGGGCACGACTCGTTGCTCAGGGTCGGGGCTCAAAGCGAGGTTGCATGGCGCTCCCCCTGGAACGCTCAAACCGATGCCGCAGGGCGCTTCACCTGGACCAGCGCCCCGAGCGACGCAATGTTCTTTCATGTCTTTAAAGATGGATATCTGCGCACGGAGCCCGTATCCCTGACCGCGTCGGAAAAAGAGCACGTCGTGACGCTGGACCCGACGCTGGTGATCTCCGGGAATGTGACGGATGCCGTGACCGGCAAGCCTGTCCCCCGGTTCCGCGTGATCCAGGGCCTCGAGCTCAAAGGCAATCAGGGCATCACGTGGTGGCGCATGGGCGCGGCGGAATACACCGGCGGTCGTTATTCGATGAAGTTCGACTTTCCAGAGAAAGCGTCTTACGTGCGTGTCGAGGCGCCCGGCTACGAGCCGGCCGAATCGCGCGGCTTCCGCTCGGACGAAGGCGCGATGACCCAGGACTTCCGCGTGAAGCCCTCTGCGGGGATCTCTGGAGTCGTGCTCCTTCCCGACGGCAAACCCGCCGCGGGGGTCCAGGTTGTCCTGGGCACGCAGGAGACTCCCGCATTCGTGCGTGACGGCGTTTTCCAGCACAACTCGAATGCCGCGACGGCCACCACCGGGCCGGACGGCCGGTTCACGCTCCCGAAACATGAGGGGTTGCTCTTGCTCGTCGTCGCTGCAGATGCGGGGTTCGCCGACGCGACATCGGATCAGTTCGCCAAGTCCGGAAAGCTCCTCTTGCAGCCCTGGGGACGAATCAAAGGCGACGTGAGGATCGGCCGCAAGCCGGCTGCCTACCAATCAGTCGTCTATCTGCCGGAGCTGCCCTCGAATCGCGGTGATGCCGTGCGAATGCAAAGCTACGACTATCATTTCAAGGCCGATTCGCGGGGGCGGTTCGCGATCGATAGGGTGATTCCCGGCCGCGGTCACATCGCCCTCGTTCTGAACACGACCTATCGAACCCAGTGGTGCGGGCAAACGCCGGTCGAGGTGAAGCCAGGCCAGGCGACCCTGGTTCGGCTCGGTGGCAAGGGTCGACCAGTGACCGGCCGCGTGGTGCTCGATGGCACTCCGTCCGAGCCCGTCGACTGGCGGAGCAACGATGCAGCCGTTCTCGAGCTGCCCAGAGCCGAGCGCCGTAATGCCACGACGCCCTGGATCACGTTTGCGTCGGGGTTCGACCAGGACGGCAGGTTCCGCATCGACGACGTGGCACCGGGCACCTATGAGTTAAGAATTTCCGTGAATTACCCTTCCGACAAACGAACCTGGGGCGATCCACGCGCCACGATGGGTGAGGCAACCCTCCCCGTGACTGTGCCTGAAGGACCGGACGACCAACCGGTCGAGGTCGGGGACGTGAAGGCCAGGCTTTTCGTTCGCGTCGGCGACCTCGCCCCCGAGTTCACGGCGCCACGGCTCGACGGCGGCCAGTTCAAACTGAGCGAGCAGCGAGGCAAGCTCGTCTTGCTCGACTTCTGGGCGACGTGGTGCCAGCCTTGCATCGCCGAGATGCCCTCACTCAAGGACATCCAGCAAACCTTCGGCCCCGACCCGCGGTTCGTGCTGGTTGGCCTCTCGTGCGACGATGCCATCGAGCGCCCGCGCAGTACGTCAAAGCGAACGGGCTGACCTGGACGCACGCCTTCGCGGGGACAATGCTCGAAGGCAAAGTGACCGAGACGTACTTGATTCGAGCAATCCCAGCGACGTTCCTGATCGGTCCGGATGGCCGGGTGCTCGCCATGAACCTCCGCGGCGCCCCGTTGAAAGAAGCCGTGCGCAAAGCCCTGGCTGACGAGAAGCTGTTCCCACGGTCGAAGTAGGCGCACCCACCGGCCAAACGGCTGAAGCTTTCTTCGTTCACGCCACAAAGACATTCCCGCATTGGGGACATTTCACCTTAGGTCCACGCTGTTCGTCAGGTCGTACAAGATCAGGCCGTAGCGGGCCTGCGCACGTTCCGCCATCCGACAGCGAACAGGATCTCTGGAACGCAGGGCGGCTTCCCTCCACGCCTGCTGGCGTTCGCTCAAGTGCGCAACGGTGGCTCGACCGGTCGCTTCCAGCCGGTCCGCACGTCCGGCCGTGCCACACTCCGCGGAGATAAAATCCTCCAGTTCCCCGGCCGCTGTTGGGTCGCCGCGCGAGGAGCGAAGGAACCCCAGGAACCGTTCCCGCCTGGCGAAGCAGGTGGAAATCCACCAGTCCGTCCGCACAGATGGGCTGTTCGGCGTTGCAGAGGCTCACCGTGTCCACCACTCTTAGAACGAAACTGTTGGACGCGCCGACAAACGGTGTGTTATTTTGGAGTTCGCGCCACGTACTTTTGAAGGAGCTGCGAAGGCGGGCAATCGATGAGCGAAGCCCCCGGCCCCACGGAACTTGCGACCACGCAGTTGCTGCCCTACCTTGCCGTCGGCGGCAACGAGGAGGCGTGGCGGATCTTCGTCGTCCGCTACCGGCCGCGCATTCTCCGCTGGTGCCGCCGGCTGCAAGCGGACGATGCCGAGGAGATCGCTTCGCGCGTGCTACACAAGCTGGTCGTCGGGCTCGCCCGGGGGGTATATCGCCGGCACGACCCCGGCACCTTCCGCGGCTGGCTGCGCCGCGTGGTCGGCAACGAGGTCGTGGATTTCGCCCGCCGGCAGCGCTTCGGCCAGCCGGCCGGCGACGTCCTGCAGAGCTGGCCCGACCCCGCCAGCATCGACGAGCTGGCCGGCGAGCTCGACGAACAATTCCGGGCCGACTGCGAGCGCGCCGAACAGGTCTGTGCCCGCGTCCGCGGCCGGGTGCAACCGCACACCTGGGAGGCCTTCACCCGGACGTTTCTCCACGGCCAGGAGGTCTGCGACGTGGCTCGCGACCTGGGCCTGACGCTCTCGGGTGTGTACAAAGCCCGCGATCGGGTCCGCCGGCTGCTGGAAGAGGAAGGGCAGGTTGAGGAGCCTCTCCCCTCCGTCGGAGACGTTACCCCTCCATGAGCGCGCACTTGTGCGACGAGCAGCATCAGCCGGCTCCTGGGCGGTACGCTGCCCGACGATGAGCTGGTTGAGGCCGAGGCCCATCTTTGGCAGTGTCCCGACTGCCGGGACGCGCTGGAGCGGCGGACGGCGCCGAAGCCGGACGTGCCCCCGCTCGCCGCGCCGCGGCCCGAAGCCGCCGCTTCCCAGATCGCCTTGCCCGAAGTGCCCGGCTACGAGATCCTCGGCGAGTTGGGCCGCGGCGGCATGGCGGTCGTTTACCAGGCCCGGCAGCTCCAGCCCAACCGCATCGTGGCGCTCAAGATGATCCGTGCCATTGAGCACGCCGGCCCAACCGACAGGCTGCGCTTCCAGATCGAGACGGAAGCGGTGGCCCGCCTGCAACACCCGCATATCGTGCAACTCTACGAGGCAGGCGAGGTGCGTGGCCAGCCCTTCTTCTCGCTGGAGTTCTGCGACGGCGGCACGCTCGCCCACCAGTGGAAGAAGCAGCGGCCCTCCCCGCGCGAGGCCGCCGCGTTGATCGAGTCGCTGGCGCGGGCGATGCACTACGCGCATCTGCGTGGGGTGATCCATCGCGACCTGAAGCCGGGCAACGTGCTGCTGGCCGGGCCGGAGCGCGTGGCGAAGATCACCGACTTCGGTCTGGCCAAGCGCATCGACGCCCAGGCCCGCGACTTGAGCCTGTCCGGTGCGATCATGGGCACAGCATCGTATATGGCGCCCGAGCAGGCCGCTGGCAAGGTCCACGACACAGGACCGGCCACCGACGTGTACGGCCTGGGAACGCTGCTGTATGAGTGCCTGACGGACCAGCCGCCGTTCCATGCGGAAACGACCCTCGAGACGATGCAGCAGGTGCTGGAGCGAGAGCCGCTGCCGCCGACGCGCCTGGGGGTACGCGTGCCGCGCGACCTCGAGACGATCTGCTTGAAGTGCCTGAACAAGGTGCCGGCTCGGCGCTACGCAAGCGCCGAAGACCTGGCTGACGATCTGCGGCGGTTCCAGGTGGGCGAGCCGATCCGGCGCGCGCCGTCGGAGCGGCGGAGCGCACCTGGAAATGGGCCCGGCGGCGGCCGACGCTCACGGCGCTCCTCGGCGTCGTGCTGCTGGCCCTGGTCTGCCTGTCAGCTCTCTCCGTCGTTGCTCTGGACCGAGAGCAGAAGGGCGCAGCGGGAAGCGGACAAGGCCGGGAAGGCTCGCGACTTCCTGCTGAGCATCTTCCGCATCAAAGACATCCGGGCGGGCAACACCACAACCGCCCGGCAGATCTCGAACGAAGCCGAGCAGCGCATCCCCATCGAGTTTGCCGATCAACCGGAGTTGCGCGACGAGCTGCTCTCGGCCATCGAAAACGTGAACCGCAGTCTGGACCGGACCATTCCCGCCGCCATGATCCTGGAGGCACGGGGTGCCGTCACGCTGCGCTCCGCCCGCGGCGACGGCGCCCGGCCGGTGCCGCAAATGCTGCTCTATCCCGACGACCGCCTGGCCCTGGCCGCGGATGCGCACGTGCAGATCGTCTTCATGTCCAACTTACACCAGGAACGGCTGGAACCGGGCCGCGAGGCGACCATCGGCCGCACGGGCTGTCTACCGCCCGATGCGGTCGCGGAGCGCTTCGACAGCGTTCTGATGACGTTCGTACGTCTGCCCAAGGGAACCTTCTACATGGGCTGGGACGGCAAGCCGGGTTCGGCGAAAAAGACCCAGATCAAGGAGGACTTCGAGATTGCGCTACATGACGTGACTCAGGGGCAGTGGGAGGCGATCATGGGCAATAACCCGAGCTGGTTCTCTCGCGCCAGCGGCGGCAGGAACTGGGTTATTGACATCTCCGACGAGGAGCTGAAGCTGTTTCCGGTCGAAAATGTGTCCTGGGATGACGCCCGCGAGTTTATCAAGAAGCTGAATGAAAAAGAGGTCGGGCGTGGTTATTTATACCGCATGCTGTCTGAGCCGGAATGGGAATACGCCTGTCGGGCCGGAGCCACTTCCAGGGAAGAATGCTCGTACCACTTCTATTTCGATAAGCCAACCAACGAACTGTCGTCGCAAATGGCGAACTTCAACGGCAACGAGCCGTTCGGCAAGGCGCCGGCGGGGCCATGGCTTATGCGGCCGACACGGGTGGGGGCCTATCCCTCGAACAGATTGGGTCTTTGCGACATGCACGGAAACGTGTGGCAATGGACCGACACGGCGAACGCCTCGGGCCGAGTCGACCGGGGCGGCAGTTGGCGCGACTCGAGCCGAAGCTGCCGGGCGGGGGAACCCGGCGGGCTCCCGCCGTCGTACCAGAACATGAACGTCGGCTTCCGTCTTGCCCGAGATCTCGTTCGCAAGCCAGCCAGACAAACGGCCGCGCAGGCCGCAGCCCACGTTAGCAGTCGAGCAGCCGCCGCGCACGAGCGAGCCAACGAATAGGCCCCGTCCGGATCTGTTGAAACACGTATTGACGAAACCGGATGCCTTGTTCACACTAATTCATCGGTTACTCCATTCGTGGCATACCAAGTGACTGTGATGCCGCACATCGCCCGACGTTTCCTGTTTGCTCTGGTTTTCGCGTGTCACGCGGCCGTTACGCTGTGCGGCCCGTGCTTGCATTCGCTGCCGGGGTCATCGCACGAGCTCGGGGCGACATCGAATTCGCACCGTACCGACGACTCCGCTCAACCGCGCCGTGATGCAGCGGATAACTGCCTGATTTGCCAGTTTGCCGCGCAAGGGCAACTACTCGCGGAAGTCTTCACCGCGACCTCGTTCGATCAAATGAACGAGCTGGTTCTGCCCGTTGCCCCCCGATCACACCCGGTCTCCATACCCCTTCCGTCTTTCCCACGTGCACCGCCGTTGGCCGATTTCACGTTGTCGTGATCGTGCGCGCGGTCTGTCGCCTCCGCGGGCTTACGCTGCGCATTCACGGGCCATTTCCCGCCGTTTGAGTCTCGTCACGCGCGAACAGGGACCGCGACCGCCGCAGGTATAGCCCCGCTCCAAGTCTCCACTGGGATCAGAGCGCGGCAGTCATTCTGATCGTGGCCGACACAATCCGTGGCGGCGCGCTAGCTTGCACACACTCGGCTTGGGCTCCAAAATCCGGGCCGCGCCCCGCTTGATTGTGGCGGGCGGCGTGTACTTCGTCACGCCGGTCATTCATTCAACGACCTCTTCGGTCGGGTCCTCCTCCCGATTTTCACTCATTATTCATCGTGTCTGTTTTTATCGGAGAGTGATTTATGAAACGCAGTCAACTACGGACTGATGGCAAGGGCTTCACGCTCATTGAGCTGCTGGTCGTGATCTCGATCATCGGCGTCCTCGTCGCGCTGCTCTTACCCGCAGTGCAATCCGCTCGCGAAGCAGCTCGCCGGGCCCAGTGCGTCAACAACCTGAAGCAGATCGGTCTCATGCTGTTCAACTATGAGAGCGCTAACGGCGTGTTCCCTCCGGGCTACATCGATTACCAAAACAACTCTGCCAATACCCCCGATCTGGACATGGGACCGGGCTGGGGCTGGGCGGCCGAAGCGATGTCCTTCATGGAAGGGCAGAACGTTTATAACGCGATCAATTTCAACCTGGGAATCATTCACCCAAGCAACACCACGGGCGCCATGACGAACTTCAACGTCTTCCAGTGCCCGTCGGATGGTTACAATCCGCAGCCCGTCATCCTCTACGACAGCACGTTCACCAACCCCATCGCCACGGTGTCGCACTCCAACTACGTCGGTGTCTGCGGCTGGGAGGAATGCTTCATGAACGCCACGGGGAACCCGCTGCCGAACTACGTCAACCTCTACGACGGCAACGACCTGGACGGAGACCCCACGGACGGTATCTATGGCAGCAACAGCGGCATTGTCTGTGGCTTTGGCGCGGCCGGCATCGGCATTTTTTGGCGCAACAGCAACACGCGCATTGCCGCCGTCACCGACGGATTGAGCAACACGAATATGGTCGGCGAGCGCTGCTCCGCCCATTCCCCAACGAGCTGGGTCGGCGCGCCGACCGGTGCAAGGTGCCCCGCCTGGATGTGTACCTCGCCCTGGACAACCCCCAATACTCCTCCCTCCCAGTGCCCAAATACCGGAAACGGCACCGCCTACGACCAGTCGGACTTCGACGAATCCATATGCCTCGGCCACGGCAACGCCACGCACAAGCCCAACAGCGACAACCCCGTATTCGACCCCGACGTCTTTTGGAGCATGCACCCAGGTGGATGCAATTTCCTGATCGGCGACGGCTCGGTGCGTTTCCTCAAGACCGGCATCTCCCCGGGTACGTACCAATACCTGATGACCAGAGCCGGCGGCGAGATCATCTCGGGAGATTCTTATTGACTGCGGCGGGCTGCGCCACAAACCGGTGGATGTTGTCCTTCCGTGTTGTTCTTCGGCACAGACCGGGAATAAGTTTCCGATTCTACGCTGGCGACAGTTCGGCGCGGGTCTCCGGGCACCCGGAGGCTCGCCGCCGTCTGCCTGACCGAGGGACTCCCGCCCTTGCGGACCTGGTCGCGAGACTTCGACGAGGTTATTCCCGACCCATTCGTTAGCCCCTATCCAGTCGGAGGACTTGAGTGATGCGCGTGCAGACAGCTTTGGTTCCGTTGCTTTGCTTGCTGGCGTGCGTCGGCTGCAGCAATCAGAAATCGACCGACCAGTTGATCGCGGATCTGAAGTCGGGCACAGAGATAGAGGGGGTCACCGCGGCGCGCACCTTGCCGCGGGGAAAGGACGACGCGGCAAAGGTCGTTCCGGCGTTGATCGAGGCCCTCACGCATAAGGGCAGTGATGTCCGCCGCAGCTCCGCCATCAAACTTGGCGTGTTTGGCGAACAAGCCAAGGATGCCATCCCCGCGCTCCAGAAGGCCGAGGAGAACGACGGTGACGCCAGAGTCCGCGAAGCGGCCGGCATCGCCCTGTCGCGCATCGATCCGGTACGATTTCCTCACTACACCTACAAGCCCAAGGCGCCCAAAGGACGGCCGGGGGCAGCTTCTCAAAAGAAAAACCGGTGATTCGAAGGCCGCCGGTGCCCGCGCGCAGCCTCATCCTGACCGCGGGACTGGAAGCTTTTCTCGTATCTGAAACGCGCTCGCTGAATGTCATGGGCTCAGAGCGACTCCCGAGGCAGCAGCGAGCGACCGCATCCGTGACGTGAACACATCGCAAACTCCTCACGACGGTGGCCCCGCCCCGCCCAGATACGCCCGGCGCATCCGCAGATAAGCCCTGTCCACATGATCGATATACTCACGAATTTCTTCCTTGTCGTCTTCCTCGATGGCATGCTTCAAAAACTCGAGCCGGTCTCGGAAGAGCTTGGACTTCATCCGGCGGTACGGGCTGACAGATCCCTCGCGCAGAAAAACCCCCACTTGCAGCTTGCGCGTCCAGTCGTCCCACACCGGGATAAAGTGCTTCGCGTGCTTGCTGTTCCCGCTCATCGCCGCCGAAAGCACCTCCGCCCGCAGAATGTGCATTTCCTTGAAGTTCTCCTGCGCCGGCGGATAATACGCATAGCACCCGATGCCGCTTAGAACCACCAAGCCCACCAGCGCAATCGCTCCCAGCACAGGCCCCGGCACGATGACGTCGAGCCGCGATCTCGCATGCCCCGTCACCTCGGGAGAACGCTCCAGCCAATCTTCGATCCTGAAGCGCCGATCAATGAAGCGCAGGCCGAAACCGGTCACCACCAGAAAGCCCATGACCGTCAGGGACACCCGCTCGAAGGGGTGCATGTCCTCCCTGAGCTTGGTGAAAACGGTCCGCGGCATGTCTCTCGCATAAGCCTCGAACGGGTTGCAATAGATGTCGAAGGCATGCGTGTGCCCCGGCGGCTCAATCTCGGTGGGATACAGCGGTCCTTCGATGGCATAGGCAATGGCCAAGACCACCGCGATCAAGATCACCAGCCACGTGACGGTTCGCCGAAACCCGTAGCTGAGGTACACCCAGGCGATTACCCCGAGATTGATCCCTGCGCCAAGCGTCAGCAGCACGAACGCAGCCCCGACCGAGTTGGCATGCTGGAACATCGACCCGAGTTGCGACATCGCCACCAGCGGCGTGGCATAGGCCGGAATCGCCACCGCAGTCATCGACAGCGGTGCATACACGTTCTTATGCTCCATCGTCGTTTGCAGGCTGCCAGGCGGTAAACCCGCACACAGCAGCACCACGCCCAGCAGGGCGAAGAGGATATAGCCCAGCGACCCTCCGCCGGCTTCGCGCGCGGCGGCGACCAGAATGGCGGCCATGCGCCTCACGCCATAGGCGACCCCAGGTGGCGCCGGCTCCTCGTGCGCTGTTCCGGGAAAGATCCAGTTGAAGATGAAGCCGATGACCGTCACGACCAGCATCGTGCAAAACGCGAACGACAAGATGACAAACGGCTCCGAGAGCGTCAGGCCGTAAAGCATCGACAGCGGGTTGAACAGCGGAGCCGTCATCGCAAACGCCAGGATCGCACCCCCCGAGATCCGCGCACGCCGCATTTCCCGGGCAATCGGAATCACTCCCAGCGAACAAACCGGCATCAGCATCCCAACGAGCCAAGCCTGCACCAGCTCGCGCTTGGTCCCGCAGCCGAAAAGCCGCCGCGTGTTTTCATGCCCAAGCAGCCGCCGGAAAATCGCGGCCACCAGCAGCCCCACCAGAATCGTGGGCGTCGCCTGCAAGAATGCCTGGCAGAACCGAAGCAACCCGCCCCAAAGTACCGATTGAATCATCGCCCGGCCCTCGTATCCGACTCTGACTCCGGCTCCGCAGCCGGGCTTTCCCGCACCTTGACGACAAACCATTTCGGATTGGACCCCGCGAGCACAGTCCCGAGGTCCGAAACCTTGCTCTTCGCGTCCTTGAGCAAGGCCGCCTGCTCGGCAGGTCGTTCTCTCGCCTGGGCCTCGGAGAGCCGCTGATAATCGGTCGCAATGATGGGGGCCAGGGCGTTGACCCTGTTCCACGGCTCCTCGGGCATGTCGCTGTCGGCGGCAATTTCCGGCAGCCAGTTCGCGATATCGACTGCGAATTTCAGAGACTGGTCGCCTTGTTCGCCGCCCGCAGTTCCTCCCGAGACCGACGGTCTGATCTTCGCGTTCAGCTCGCGCAGCCGGCGAACCGCATCGGGAAACGTGCGCGGCTTGTGCGCGGGGATGACATGCCCGTGGTGCTCCTCCTCGTCGTCGCCTCCTTCGTGCGACTGATTCCCGCGACATCCCTGAAGCGCGAGCAGACAGGCCACCGCCACGAGCGCTCGACGGCGAAGAGAGGCGTCACGCACAATGATCATCAGGACCTTCCTCCTCACGCAAGCTGGGGCGCTCTGTACACCGGGACCGGCACCGACGCGATGATCTCCGACAACACACCTTGGATTGCCTCAGGCTCGACGCCTAGACGAACTTCCAGCACGGGCAGTGCGACATCCTGCACGTCGTCCGGAGTGACGAAGTCGCGCTGAGCCAGCAGCGCGCGGGCTTGCGCCACGCGCTGCCAGAGCAGCAAACCTCGTGGGGAGAGACCAAGAGTGACCTGGCGATGGGTTCGGCTCGCGTGCGCCAACGCCACAAGATAGTCGCGCACGATCGAGCTCACGGAAACTCGCCCAACGCACGCCTGAATCGCGCGAAGCTCGCCTGGCCCCAGAACACTTTCGGTGTGGCCGTGGTCATCGACTTCCGTCGCCGCCGCCGCGAGCATGGCCAGCTCATGCTCCTTCTCGGGGTAGCCGATCCGCAGCTTCATGGCAAATCGGTCGAGCTGCGCCTCCGGCAGCGGATACGTCCCGTGCTGTTCCACCGGGTTCTGGGTCGCGATCACAAAGAACGTGTTCGACAAAACGTGGCGCACGTTGTCGACGGTCACCTGCCGTTCGGCCATCGCCTCGAGCAGGGCGCTCTGCGTGCGCGGAGTGGCGCGATTGATCTCGTCCGCCAGAAGGATGTCCGCGAACACCGGCCCGGGCAGGAACTCGAACGCCCGCGTCTGCTGATCAAAAATGCGAAAACCGGTGATGTCCCCGGGCAGAAGGTCGGGCGTGCACTGAATTCGCGAAAAGCTGCCGCCCAGGGCGTGCGCCAGGGCCTTGGCCAGCGTCGTTTTTCCCAGCCCGGGCAGGTCTTCGATCAGCAGGTGGCCTCTCGCCAGCAAGCAGGCAAGCACCGATTCGACGACCGTCGCCTTGCCGCGGAGCGCGGCGTTGAGGGCTGTCCGGATCAGATCGATCCCCGCCTGTTCAACCGCTGTGTTGGCTGGCAACGTGATCACGATGTCGCGCCCCCAAATCGAGAACATCGAGCCGCGGCGCGGAAGCGGCGGAGCGTCCAGCAGGCGACAACTTGTCGGCACGCCGCTTGGATTTCGCCCTCCGCAGCCGCGAAGGGGGCCTCGCGGCCTGCCGGGGCATAAATCGCCCAGTCCGAAAACCACACCAGGCGTTCGAGCGTGTGATACGCATCGCGCGGTACCGCACCGGCGATCGGCTTGAACCAGCACGCCGGAGTCTGGCCCGCGGGCCGCGGACGGCCCGCCCAACCGGACCGTTGCTCAAGGAGCTGCAACGTTTGCATAACATAGCGCCGCGCGCCGCCGCCCCCGAAGCTGCCACGCCAGCGTCACGAGCCGATCGAGCAGCTCTCGCCGTTGCCACCAGATCACCACGAGGGCGGCGAAGGCAACCAGCAGCGCCATCCAGCGGCTTTTCGCCCAGTGCCACACTGCCAGAAGCGCGGCGTGAAGTTGCCGGCTCCAGGAGCGCGCCGGGCCCATCAGCGTATAACCCGGCGTCGGCTCGATGGCGACCCAGATCCCATCGGGCAACCGCACCTCGGCCCAGAAATGGATGTCGCCGCGCGAAACGGGCGTGTGCCGGGTCGTGGGATCATATCGCTCCGGCGCGGCATAGAGTCCGCTCACGACACGGACCGGATAACCCAGCGTTCGTATCAGCACGGCCGCCGACGTCGCGAACAGGTAGTCGGGGCCACGCCGGCTGCGCAGCAAGAACTCGGCGACGACGTCGGTGCAGTCCGGAGAGACCGTGTGCAATCGATCGTGGACATAACCTTGCCGGAGAGCGTCGATCACGGCTTCAATCTGTCGCCACCCCTCCGGCATTCCCACGACCAGGCTCCGGGCCAGCGCAGCCACGGCAGGCTCGATCGCATACTCGCCCTGGAATGAGAGAAAGTGGTCCCCCTCGTTCTCCGGGCGAGCGGGAAATGGGTACGACCTCAGCTCTTCCGGGTCGACCGTCCGGGCCTCGGAATCGATCACCGTGCCCGCCGGCACGGTCCGGTCGGTCATTCGCACGATTCCCATCTGCGCCCAGCCAAAGAAATCAAGCCGGTTGACGCTTCCCACCCGGAACCGCAGCAAGTGCGAGGGCAGCGGCATCGCGCTTGAGTCGAGGGCGCCGATCTTGACCTGATGGACCACGCTCGCTGCCAGAACCGGCGAAAGGGACCAGGGCAGCCGCATCCACGTGCCCGGCGGCTCAGGCTCAGCGGGAAAAACTTGAGCGCAGCACGGCTCCTCGTGCCATGCCCTGCCGTCGAAGTGATGATAGGCCACGAGCGCCAGGTGCAGCGGCGTCGGACCCTTGACATACACCAGTGCGCTCGCCTCTCGCTCGTCGGGCCGCTTTGCTCCTCGATCAGGCCTCCGCCGGACAGCCGAAAACTCGCGCCCGGCCTGGAGATTCTCCGCAGGACGCTCCTTCTGCTGAGCAATGTCCTGCATGGCCATTGCGATCATCTTGTCCATCGTCTTCGGCTTGAGCGGCTCTCCGTAGCTCTCATTGAACGCGTCGTAAAGACTCGGCCGATCGGTCTCCAGATAAACTTCGCTCTCGGTGAATCCCACCGATTGGGGGTGCTCGCTCGCGGCAACCTCATGATCGCCGTCACCCACGCCGGAACGGGCGTCGGGATCACTCCACTCCGTGCCGCCCGAGGTGGGCACAAGCGCCGCCAGCACCGTGGCCGCCCGCGATGGCACAAGCGCCGCCACGGCCCCGAGCACGCCCACCACTCCCAGCACCCAGAGCGCTCCCGAAACCGACGGCCGCCGCAACCGAGCGTGCCCCTCCGTCCCCAATCCCAGTCCCTTCCAGTAAACCAGCATCAGCCAGAAAGTCCCCGCAACCGCGAAGCCTGCAAGCGGCCCGAGAACCGCGATCCCCGCCTCGCCGCCGACCGACGACGCCACGGTCGCCAGGAACAGGCTCACCAGCGCCGATAGCCGGGCGAAAACCGGCCGGCAAGCGAGCACGGCAAGTCCCAGGCCCAGGTTCCGGAGCGCGGCCAGCAAAATCATCTCCGCCATCTCGCTACGGCCGAGAACGACAAGCCTCGTCCCTTCCCATGCGAATGCCAGCACAAATAACCCGACGAGCCCGGCGAACACGGCAGGTCCAGCCGTCAATCCATCGCGGTTCGGCGTCGGCCGTCTCGGCGATCGCTCGCGCCTGGCCAGCACCCAGGCGGCAGCGAGCGCCGGCACGAGGAAGACGCCTGCCGTAAATGCCAGCGCAACCCAGCGCGAGCGCCCCGGCTCGAGCGTCGCCTGCTCGAGCGACGCTGTGGCGAACGCCGCCATCGCCGCGGTCGTCCAGCGCACCTCCGCATTTTCACGCTGCTCAGCGGCCATCCGTAGCCTCCTTTCCCGCCCGCCGTAGCGCGGACGCGACGTTCTCCGGGCCGTCGATCCAGATATAGGGAGCCAACGGCAACGGGGCGGTCGCCTCGTCGTGCTCTTCTTCACCGAACGCACTCGCGCGCAGCACGACGAATCGCGGTGCCCTCGGGCGCGAGCCGGGCGTCGCGCCCAGCCCGCGAAGGCCGCGGTCCGTCGTGACAACCACGCAGAGGCCCCGGTGATCCATCCGGCTCTGGGCGACTCGCAATAGCTCGGCAACGCCCCGACCGCCGCCCGGTCCCAGCCGCGCAAACGCATCGAGCACCCGCGCCGCCCGCACCTTCGCCGGCTCGCTCGAGGCCGAAACCGTTGTCCCGTCCATGATGAGGTCGACTTCCGCCCCCTGCTTGATCCAACCCTCCGCCAGGCTCGCGGCGACGCGAATCGCCCATTCGAGCGAACCGTCCGGCCCTTCGCCGACATGCGCGGAAGGGTCGGAGTCGAGTACGATCTGCACTTTCGGAACCGCGCTCGTTTGAACCTCGCAGACAACGAGTTGTCCGTGCCGCGCCGTCTGGGGCCAGTGAATCCGCCGCAGCGGGTCGCCGCGCCGGTAGGGACGCACCCCGAGCAGGTCGCCCCACGTCCCCGGCTTGTTGTGCGCCGCCAGTCCCACGGCACTCTCGCCCTCGGGCGTCTCGGGGATCGGCCCGGCGGGATAGGTCCGTGGCCAGACGACGAGCGTTCCGCGTGTCGCCAGCTTTCGCCCTGCCCTCCACAATCCGAACGGAAAACCGCAGGTAATCACAGGAGGCATGGTTGGCCAGACGCCGCGGCATTCGGGCACGAAGTCCCACACGACCTCCGTCGTTCGAAAACCGCCGGCGTGTGCAGCGCCGGCCGCCACGCGATCGAAGAACCCTGGTCTCGACACCCCACCGAATCCGAGATCGAAGGCCAGGCCCGAGGCACCCCATGGGCATCGATTGCGGATCGATAGCTCCGCCCTCACCGCCTCCCCCTCACGGCTTCGAGCCCTGTCGAACGACAAGATTCCGGAAACGCCCAGCAGACTCAGCCACGGCCAGGCCAGGCCGACGACCACGAGCGCAGCCAGTCCAAACGCGACTATGAAGCCCTGACGGTGCAAGAAGAGCCCGCACAGGAAAGCCGCGACCATCGCCAGAACGAGCGTCGCCAGCGGACTCCTCACCCAGCGCGCGTGCCGCTCAAAGCGAGCGCAGTATTCTCGCGTCAAAGCGTCGCCGAGCCGAGCCATCGTCCGGGTCTGGACCAGCGGCATTCTTGTCCTCCGCGACTCAGTCATCGCGTGACTGCAATCGACAAATCACAATTCTCACTTCCTCGTCATGCTGACTTTGGTCGCCGGCGACCGCCTCGGCCCCGAGCAGGCGACGTTCCTTCACTTGGCTTTGGCCGACTCAGCCTCCGGATCGGTGACGACCTTGGCCATTTCACGGCAGGTGGCTTCGCACTTGTTGCACGCTTCAACGCACTCTTTCATCTGCGGATCATCGTGCTTGGAACACACCGCGGCGCACACCTTGCAAGCCTCGGCGCAGGCAATGCACACAATCGAGATGAGCGGGCTCTCCCGCGCCATGAGCTCCGACGACAGGCCGCAGAATTCTTGGCAGTCAATCGTCACCTCGGCAATTTTGTGGTGGTCGGCGTGTCCGTCCTTGACCTTTTCGAAGCAGTGGTGAAACGTCTCGTTGCACACCGTGGCGCAAGCTTCGCACGCCTTGAGGCAATCGGTGTGGAGCTTGTCGTGATGGTGGGGATGCTGTGCGCTTGCGGTTCGCCCGGTGCTGGCAATCAAACCGACGGCGCCGGCTCCCAGAACACCCAATAGATCGCGACGGTCCATGGTCTTTTCCCTTCTCAGAAATCGAGGAGAACGGACGGAACTGGAGAACGCAGATCGAGAACGGCGAGCTCGTGAACCCGCACGCGGGGCGAGGGGTCTGGGCGAGCCGTCTCGCGCGGCGGCTCCGCCCTGGGTTAGCTCGGCCCATTTGTCGGCAGGAGATCGGATGCGGATCTTAGTGCTGCCGCGACACAGCAGGCACATGCCGTCCGCCAGCCACCCGAGCATGCCAGTGCGCTTGAGCAACACCAGCTTGGATCCCGCAAGGCAAGACCAAACGGACCACGTGGTCACGCAGAGTGCAATGCGCGGTCGCGCAACAACAGCCGGCGCGCACTTCAGGCGTGGGTTGCGGTGGCGTGAGGCGGTGCGCGGGTTGGCGGCGAGATGAAACGCTGATATTGTCGAAATGGGGAGCACCGGCGTCACCAGCACGGTGACTTGCGGGATCGACGTGGCGTGCGTCAATTCAACCGGCAACTGCCCTTGCGCGACAAACTGGCAGACCAGGCAGTTATCCGCGGCCTCACTCCGCGATTGAGACGGGTCATCGGTGCGACGCGACTTCGAGGCGGCCCCCAGGGCGTGGGATGAGCCAGGCAGCGCATGCAGACACGGACCACACAGCGTGACCATCGCGTGGCACGCAATAACCAAGGCGAACAGGAAATGTCGAACGATTCGAGACATCGGCATATTGTCGCCAGGCCTAGAACAGTCGCTCTGGATACTTTGAACAACATCTCCGCGATCGTCAAGCCCCCTTCCCTTTCGAATTTGCGCAACTCAATACCAGTGGGCTCGAAGCCCTTGGAAATTCAGGCCAGAAACGCGCCCGGGTCGACTCCAAAGTGGCTCCTGGATCGTCAGTGATACAAAGACGGCACTAAGTGGAAGCCCCATCCCTTCAGCAGCTTTTTGGGGCTCGACCTGGGCTTTGCTCGGCCTCTGCCATTCGCTTCCAGCCCACGATACCTGACCATGCCATTGTTGATTCCGTGCAATTCCTGTCCTACGTCTTGATTAGGTAAGCCCCCGCCACGGCCGTCTTGAACGACCGGATGAGTTCCTACAGGGGCTCATCCGGCCAGTCTCGTTCTCGGTCCGTCCCGCGGGGTAGCAAATTCAGCGCTGGTAGTCCGGATCTCCCGAGGCGCTCGGACTTCCGGAAGACGGCACCCGTGCGCATCCGCAAGGAAACCGGCTAACGCCCTCTCGAGCTGAAGGTGATCCATGACGCAATTGGGTTTTGTGAATCGCTTTCAACGACCACTCACAGCAAGATTTCCGCGCAGCAGACGCCAAGCTCGTCGCCGGTCACCGATGCGCCGGCTCGAGGTCCTCGAGAGCCGGGACCTGCTGGCCACGTTCACAGTCGTGAACCTCCAGAATGCCGGCACCGGCTCGTTCCGCCAGGCGATCATCGAGGCCAACAAGCAACCGGGGGCCGACACCATCGACTTCGATGTCGCCGGCACCATCCGGATCAGCCGGAGTTCGCTTCCCGCGATCACCGGTACCGTGACGATCGACGGCACCACAGCCCCCGGCTTCAATGGCTCGCCCGTCGTCACCATCAACTTTCAGGGTTCCAGGGGGCTCGACTTCGCCAGAGGCGCCGACGGATCGACCCTGAGCTCGCTCTCACTTGTCCGCGCCGGCAACGCGGGCGTCACGCTGAGCGCTTCGGGCGTCACGGTGGAAGGCAATGACATCGGCCTCCTGTCCAATGGAACCACTGTCGCCGGAAATCGAGGCGACGGCGTGCGAATCAACGCAACGTCGCACGGCGACTTGATCGGCCGCACCAATCCCGTCACGAGCGTGAATTACTATCCGACTCAGGATGTTTACCAGAGCGATGGCACCGCGATGCCGGTCTCGGGCTGGCAGGGCATTCGCGCATCTGGCACGAGCGGCCAGTACCTGATCACCGGAACTTCAGGCAGCAACGGCTTGCTCTACGACGGGCCGATCTCCGGCACGGGCGGAACGGCGTATTCCGTGAACTACCAGGGCGCGGCGACCACGAGCGTCTACGGCCCAGACGTTCTCGGCAATGGCGAGCTTCGCCTCGTCGGCAGTTACACCACGGGCAACGGTCAAACCCAGGGGTTCATCTTCCAGGGAACACTCGCCGATCTCTCGAACAGCGCCGATTACCGGACAATCAATTTTCCCAATGTGACTTATACGTATATTCACAGTACAATGGGAGATCTCGCCGTCGGCAACGGTGGCGACATCCCCGCTCAGACGGACAACGCGTTTCTTTATAGCGTCTCGCAGGACAAGATTCTGACAACGATCGTTTACCCGGGCTCGACGACGACCTCCGCTTACGGCATCTGGTTCAACGGGGGTACGAGCTACACAATCTGCGGTGGTTATACCGGCCTCCTGGAGCCCGGCCAACCACCCTCTGCCGGCTATCTGGTCGACTATGACTCGTCGACCGGGCAGTTCACCAACTGGACCTCGTACACAGATCCGACCGGCCAGAGCCTGGCGACCCATTTCCAGGGAATAAGCAGCACGGTAGCAGGCGTCTACACGCTCGGTGCGAATGAGGCTCAGCCAGGTTCGAGCACCGCTCTCGTGGCGTCGCTCGCATCGGTGCGGCTCAATCCCGATGGAACTTTTGGTCCGGCCGTCTGGACCAATCTGAGCGACCCAGATCTGCAGGCCCCCCTCACCGCCGATGCGGTCGAAGGCAACCAGGTCGTCGGGATCGGGTTCACCAGTTCCGGAATCATTTCGTACCAGGCGACGGTGAATACCGGTTTCCAGCTATCCAACGTCATCAGCGGCAATGGGGGTAACGGCATCGGGGTCTACGGTGCCAGCGGCAACACGATCGCGATGAACAACATCGGCACGGATGCGAGCGGCACGCTCAAGCTCGGCAACGCCAAGAACGGCATCCTCGTCACCGACGGCGCTTCGGCGAATCTGATCGGCGGCCAGGCAACCGGCGGCAACGATCCGACGGCCGAAACGATTGTGCGTCCCCCGCAGGGAAACCTGATCTCCGGCAATCGTGGCAACGGAGTGCTGATCTCGGGCAGAGCGACACAGAACGTCCTTTCCGGGAATTTTGTGGGAACGACTGCCACGGGCGACACGGCCCTGGGCAATCGCCAGGACGGCGTGGCGATCGTGAAGGCCGGCGGAAATTCACTGGTCGGCTGCACGTTCGAGCAGAGCCCGTTCGTGTTTTACAACGTGCTCAGCGGCAACAGCGGAAATGGTCTGCGCATCACCAATTCCAACAACACGACCGTGCAGGCGAATTTCATGGGAGCCGGGGCCGACAACACCACGGTCGTGGCCAACGGAGGCAACGGCCTCCTGGTCTCAGGATCTTCCAAAAACACGCAGGTCGGCGGCGTGATCCCGCTCGGAAACGTGATTTCCGGCAATGACAAGAACGGCATCGAGGAGACCGGCACAGCCAGTGGATTGGTCTCGTTCAATACCTTTGCGGGCTCTTTCGCGTTCGGGAACATTGCTTCGAACCAAGGCGATGGGATCCTGATCACGTCCAGCGGCGGCAACAACCTGATACGCACCTGCTTGATCACCGGCAATGGCCGTAACGGAATCGAGCTCGGCGGCGACGCGACCGGCGTGCAGGTGACGGACACCACCGTCGGGCTGGAGGTGACGGATTCGGGAATTCTCGACATTCCGAACCTCGGCAACGGAATCATGATTGACGGCCGGGCCCATCATAACGCGATCGGCGGCTTCCAGCCGTCCGTTGAACCACAAGTGACCATCTCGGACAACGACGGCTATGGAATCGCGGTCGCCGGCTCCGCCCACGATAACCTCATCGTTCACACCTATATCGGAACGAACTACCTGGGCGTCGGCGACCTGGGCAACCAGCTCGGCGGCGTCTATCTCGGGCCGGGTTCCTCGTCCACGATGATCGGTGGCTCGTCCTCCCCATCGCAGAACATCATCCACGACAGCGGCGGCTCGGGCGTGATGATCCAATCGTCGCGCGGCGACAAGGTGTTAGGTAATGAGATCATGAGCAATGCCGGCAACGGCGTGACGATCATCGGTTCCCGCAACGCCACCGTCGGTGCCAGCGCTTCCGGGACCGGCAATGAGATCGTCACCAATGAAGGCTTTGGCCTCCAGGCCCTGGGCGTTTGTACCGGCACCGTGGTGCAGTCGAACATGATCACCGCGAACTCAGAAGGAAATGTTAATATAACCAAATCACGAGGTGTTACATATATGCCGTCCTAGCGGTCTCCTCCATTTCCGCGCCCGTCCGCGCTCTCCACAGTGCGAGAATCGACCGGTTCCCTGGCGAGCCCAGACATGGCAAAATTGCCCCTGGCCTGGTCGCCGCACATTCGAATCGGGATTCTCAACTGCTCCAGGAAGATTCACACGGAGACGGAAAATGGCGCCTCATCGTTGCCAAGCCCGGTTCCAAGGATCGACCGAAGTCGTTCAAGCCCGACGAAGGCGCTGACGTGACCGAATTCGTGCTCGAGCGTGAGAAAACCTGAGGGGCTGGGCTCCGGGGACACCATGCGTCAAATCGCCCCGCCGTAGAACATCCCGTAGAAGTAATTCTCCCAGCTCATGACGGCCAGCAGATTGAGGAACGAAAACACAGCCAGCCCATCGAACGACCGTCTGGCAAGAAACAGAATAATCACGATCACGGCAATGCAGGCCGGTATGAGGCTGGCAAACATCACCAGAACCACAACACCGCCCTCGCCGAGAATCCGCATCGCCAGTGCCGCGGCGCAGATATCGATCACGGCATACACAGCAAGCGCACCGAACAGGAATACATTCGTCCTCTTTCGACTGAACTCCGAATTGGCTGTGGGGCCATCTCGAGCGGCACCGAGAAACGAAATGAGCGCCGATACGGTGATAAGCCCCAGCAAGTAGCGCGCCGGCAGCCTGGCGAAATCGAGGGCGAGAATGGCTACGACAACCATCAACTGTCGTAGCGTGAATCGAAATCTCCGGCCCTGGTCCAGCATCGTGAACTGACGCTCCATACTCGTTCAGTCCATCATCGCGGATTCCGGCGGCCTCAACGAGGAATTCGAGCGATGGATTCAAGAGGCAACCGAGGGCTCATCCCAGTCAAGACGCCCCGATCGAAGCGAGGGAAGGTCCACACCACGAACGCCGACCTTCGGTCTCATAGTTCTCAAGGTGAATCACAATTCGTGCCGACTCGGTGCGCAGCGCGATAGTCCCGCCCTCGCGCGCTCCAGGCCGCCATCGCGCGGCGGTCACCTGTGTCAGGTCGATCTCGTGACAGCGAATAACTCCGCGACTGATGATCCGCGTGCCTCGGATCGTCAGCGTCTCTCGCCTGTAAGCCAGCAAGATCCAGATCGAAATACCCGTCATGAACAGCGGCACGCCGACAATGAGCGCCGCGGCGGCGACCGTATGCACAATCTTGGAGTCGGTCGCTACCACAAACGCGCCAAGCACAGCCCACGCCGCGTAGCCGACCACGCCGGCCAGGCCGAAGTTGCGATACCAGCGCCGAAGTCGAAAGGTTGCGTCCAATTGCGCCTCGGAGGAAGCCACGACTAAGATAGATCTTACATACGGTCCACCTGGTTCCAATCTTAATCGGCTCGATCCGGATCGCTCAATTCATCTCCTTGGCGTCCTGCCGACGGCGACAACTACCGTGACAAGTGAGCTTGCGCTCCCTGATAACACAACAGTAGTGCGACGCGCGGCTCGGCGCAGTATGCTCAACGAAAGCCTCGTCGCACCTGCGGCCGGGCGAAGACGACGATTGTTACTCACGAGCGAGGGCGATGGACAACGTCACGAACGAAACTCATGACGAGGATCTCGCGGCCGACCGCGACTTCGAGCTGATGGGCAACCGGAGGAATTGGCCTCCCCTTGCACGACGGGTTGGAGCGCTCTGGGCGGTCGACTTGGTCCGTATTGACTCCTTCCGCGATACCCCGCCCCACCGCAGAGTGCTACTGTTGCTGCTCCTGCTCGCACTCAAGGACCGGGCCACGGAACTTCAATTCGAGCCCTGGCGATCAGAAGAGGCAGGCCCGGTCGAGATGGGCTTGAGGATGTTCTATGAAGTGGACGGCCAAATTCTTGAGCTGGTTCCTCCTCCCGCGTGCTTGGCTGGCCCGTTGTTCCGCGATCTGAAGGATGTCGCCGGTCTCAACTCGCCGCGACACCGCGCCGCCGATCTGCTTCGTCGTCTGGCGGGCTGGATCGATGGGCAAGCCCCGCCACCGCGATTGGGGCGGTTCGGTCTCAATCACAGCGGCGGCAAATCAGACGTCGAGGTCATCATTTATAATTCCGAGCTGGGCGAGCGGTATTTTCTCAAACTTCCTTCGACGCCCGAGAGCGTTTCAGAGGCGGCGGGGGAGGAAATGCGTCGGCTCTTCGCGATTCTCCGCGACGAACGAAGCGATGAACAACCACCCCCGTCTCAACTCATCGATCAAAACGCCCAGCGTTGTGACTCGTAGCTCGAAAGCCTGCGTTCACCCGCGCCTCGGAGTCGGTCACAGCTCAATTCGACGCGTGTTGCGGTCGACCTGGTTCCTATCTTAATTCGCGGAACAAGATTTGCTCAAATCATCGTCGGCCCGGTACCGGGCGGATGAGACCCGCCCGTCGCTCCGGAATGATGAATTCCTTAGTTCTCGAAGCAAAACTGTGAGCGCACGCGACTTTGCGGCATGAGCGTCGCGCCCACACCGACAACCAACGTCACAAGTAAGCTCAAGCGCCGTATTAGCGCAACTCAGGACTCTCTTCGCCGCGAACAACATGGTCACACGCGACCAGAGTCCCCGCAACGACGTGACACGATGACTTGATGCCCCGAGCGCGCCTCCTGCTCTGGCATTCTGCGATCAATACGCTTACTCTCGATGACATCTCAACTCGAACCGGACGGATCCCTTCGCGTCAACAGCGTGCGAGTCTGCATGTGATCTCGGATGAATCGCGGAGCGCACCGGGAGTCTCCCATGATTGAAGACTCGAAGACGGCGAGACGGCGTCTTTCCGCTCCAGAATTCCTGGCGGCGCTCGAACGATCGGGGGTCCTGCCCGATGCCAAATGCAAGGAAGTGCTGCGCCGACTCGCGCGCTGCGCGGCGTCTCAGGATTCGCTTGTGATGGCGCATCAACTCATCGATGATGGCACGCTTACCGAGTTTCAGGCCCGCCGGCTTCTGTGGGGGAAAAAACGCCTGGCCTTCGGCCGCTACGCCTTGCTCGACAGCATCGGAAAGGGAGGCCGCGGCCGCGTTTTCAAGGCGCGCCATCGCCTGATGGACCGCGTCGTCGCACTCAAAGTGATGCTGCCCGATATGAAACTCAACGGTGGCGCCGTCTCCCGCTTCTTCCGCGAGATGAAAATCGTCGCCCTCCTCGAAAACCCACACGTGGTTAGAGCCATCGATGCCGACGTGCATGAAGGCTGCCCGTACATCGTGATGGAATATCTCGAAGGCGATGACCTGGAGCGGGTCCTGGTGCGCCGCGGGCCGCTGCCGCCGCAGGACGTCATCGGGTACATGGCACAGGCCGCCCGGGGGCTTGTGCACGCGCACTCCAAGGCCGTGATTCATCGCGACGTCAAGCCGACGAACCTCTTCCTGGTCAAGACGGGAATTGTGAAGCTACTCGACCTGGGATGCGGTGAGCTGGTCGGAATGGCAGGGCAGGCCGCCAACGTGTTCGACACCGACGAAGGCATCGTCGTCGGCACGACTGATTTCATGTCGCCCGAGCAGGTCAGGGATAAGCCGATCGATGCCCGGACCGACCTCTTCAGTCTCGGCTGCACGATGTACCGTCTGCTCACAGGGGCTTACGCGTTCCCGGGCGTGACCAGGGAAGACCGGCTCGTCAAGCGGATCCGCGAGCCTCATTTCCCGATCGCGAAAGTCAGGCCGGGTCTCCCGGAGGGCTTAGTCGCGATCGTTGACCGATTGCTCGCCCTCAAGCCTGACGATCGCTTCGGATCGGCGGCCGAGGTCGCAGAAGCCCTCGACGTGCTGGGCAGACCGCCCGGCAGGATCGAACGCGCGCCGACCACGGCACCGGAGACGACTCAGGCGCAAAAGCCGAAGCCGCTCGGCGACGGGCTCCCGCCTCTTTCTTCCGAGCCCGAAGAGCCGCTCGACTGGTCGCTGATCGAATCGTCGCTCAACGCCAAAGGTCATCTCGCCCGGGAAGCCTCGCGCCTGGTGGAACGAAGCGAGCCCAGGCGGCGATCCACCAAGGATCTCTCTTCCCATCGCCAGGCCCTCGAGGAAAAGGGGGGCGAGACCGGCCGCGAAGTGCACGCAAAATATCGGCAAGAGTTGATTCAAATGAAGCGGACCATGGCCGCACTTGACTCCATGGACGCCAACGATGGAGCAAGCTCCGCACTCCAGATCTGGCTCGAGCGAATCGGCGAAAAGCTCGGTGACTTTCTGGCCGAGCCCAGCGCAGGCCAGATCGTCATCTGCATCCTCTTGGTCCTCCTCGCATTTGCGGCGGCCTTTGCCTACCTGGTCGGGTAGTCCGCGCCATTCAAATCACACCCCATCGTGGTGCTCTTCGCCGGCCGCCGGCTTTTTTTTGAAATCACTTTCACGCGCGTGTTCTAGGATTCCCAGAAGAGGATTTCGAGCGCGTGGAGAGCGGCCCAGCGCCGCACCATCCCGCCCGGCCAAAGCACTGCGAGAATCGGTGCTTGCGCCCCCATTTGTTTCGCCGTGGGTCTGAAGACGTCCATCCTGCGTGCCGGCCGTCTCCACGGCTCCGATCGTGTTCGCACTTTGTCGCGAGCGGCGCTCGCTCAAGCGCCGTCCGGGGCCGGTCCCTGTCGTCGCTCACGTTTGTTTCACTTGCTCTGGAGTTGCCGCCCATGCCGCGTTTGAGTCTTCTCGCCAGTCGAAGTTCCAGTTCCCGCAGCCCCCGAACCCGCACCAGCCGGCGCGCCATCGCGTGCAGCCCGCGCAATTCATGGCCCCGCCTCGAGATCCTCGAAGAACGCACCCTGCTTTCCATCGACATGGTCTCCAACAGCAATGACAGCGGCCCGGGATCATTGCGTTACGCTATCGCCAATGCGAGCGCTGGTGACTCGATCGAATTCAATATGTCCGCCGGGCACGTGACCAGTCCGATCACACTGACCACCGGGCCGATCACGATCGCGCATAACCTCAAGATCTTGGGTCCCGGCGCGACGCAACTGACCATCAGCGGTAACGACGACAGCGCTCTGTTCGACGTTTCGAGTGGAGTCACCGCGACGATCGCCACGCTGACTCTGTCGAACGGAGAGAGCGCATCCCCCGGCGGCGCCCTTGAGAATCTGGGCGAGCTGAAGCTGACCGACGACATCTTCAGCGACAACTCCGCTCCTTCCGGTGGGGCAATCAGTAACGCCTCCGGCACGCTCTCGGTGACCGGCTGCACCTTGAGCGATAACCAGGCGAGCTCCAATTCAGGGGGTGGAATTCTGGTCACCGGCGGCGTGGTGAATATCCAGAGCTCCACCTTCGTTGGAAACACGTCCGCGAATGCCGGCGGCGGAATCGACAATCCGGGAGGCACTGTTTCGATCGTCAACTCAACGTTCGCGAGTAACACCGGCCAGGAGGGTGGTGCGATCGCCAGCTTCGAGACTCTCTCTGCGATTAACTGCACGATCGCCGACAACTCGGGCTCTCAAGGTGGTGGAATTGCCAACTCGGGCACGTTGTATCTCGGCAATACAATTGTCGCCGGCAATACCGCAACCGTTTCGGCTCCGGATGTTTTCCAGGCCGTCACCGACGACCTGGGAAACAATCTGATCGGCAACACGTCAGGCAGCTCTGACTTGACCCAGTCGACTGACTTGCTCAATGTCGACCCCTCACTCGCCGCGCTCACGAATAACGACGGCCCAACCGAAACCATGGGACTTCTGCCCGGCAGCCCGGCCATCGACGCGGGAAATCCAGGCATCGTCCCTGACGGAATCGCAACGGACCAGCGCGGATTTTCCAGATTCGCCAACGGCGCGGTCGACATCGGTGCCTTCGAGGTACAGGACTACCTGGTGCTGAACACGGCCGACAGCGGCGCGGGCTCCCTCCGCACCGCAATGTTCAACGCCAGCCTTGCTGGTGGCAGCATGATCCTTTTTGCCACCACCGGCGTGATCACACTCCAGAGCACCTTGCCGGGCATTCGACTCGACACCTACATCGTAGGCCCTGGCGCCAACAACCTGAGCATCAACGGCAATAGCGGCTTTCAGGTGTTCGACGTCGAGAGCAGCGTGAACGCGACCATTTCCGGCCTGACCATCACCGACGGCTCCTCCGCTGGAAATGGCGGCGGCATCGAGAACGACGGCACGCTCACTCTCTCCAACTGCACGGTTTCCAATAGCACCGCCAGCGGCGACGGCGGCGGGATCTGCAACACGGGCACATTGACATTGATCGCCAGCACCGTTTCCGGCAACACGTCAGACAATGATGGCGGCGGCATCGAGAACGACGGCGCCCTTTCTGTCGTCAACAGCACCATCGCCGAGAACTCGGCGAACAGCGGCCAGGGCGGCGGAATCAATAACGCCGGCGCGCTCACCCTGGTCAACAGCACCATCGCCGACAACTCCGCATTTAACGGCGGTGGCATCCAGGACGGCGGTGCGGTGACCATGGCAAACACGCTCGTCGGGTACAACACCCTGACTGGCGGCACCGGGCCCGATTTCGACGGCAGCGTCTCCAACGATTTGGGCTATAACCTGATCAGCGACTCGTCCGGCAGCAACGGCTTCACGCAGTCGTCCGACATCCTCGACGTCGATCCACTCTTGAGCGCGCTGGGAAACTGGGGCGGCCCGACCCAGACCATTTCGCTCCTGCCCGGCAGCCCCGCGATCGACTCGGGTAGCAACGCGCTGGCGGCCTTCGACGACAGTCCCCTCGCCACGGACGAGCGCGGAGATCCCCGGATCAACGACGACATCGTCGATATCGGCGCCGTTGAAACCCACCTCTTCACCCTCACGATCCTGTTCGGGGACAACCAGTCCACCGCCGTGAAGACAGATTTTAACGTGCTATTAACGGTGATATTTACAACATTCTATGGCGAGCCGGTCGAGGGCGGCATCGTCACCTTCTCGTCGGAAGGCAGCGGCGCCGGGGCGACGTTTCCCGACGGCAGGACGATCATAACCAGCCCGGCCGGCACTGCCAGCGCCTTGGCGGAAGCAAACAGCATCACCGGCAGCTATCAGGTCGCCGCGTCGGCTTCGGGCGCCGGCACCGCGCACTTCCACCTCACGAATACTCCCGGCGCGGCTTCGCAACTGGTGATTCAAACTCAGCCTTCCGCCACTGCCGGCGCCGGTCTTCCGTTCGGCACGCAGCCGGTGATCGATATCGAAGACCAGTACGGCAACCTTGAAACGGGCGACAACAGCACCGAAGTCACCGCTTCGCTCAACACCGGCACCGGCCCGCTGGAAGGCACAACGACCGTGACCGCCTCCGGCGGCATCGCCACGTTCTCCGACCTGGCAGATAGCATTCCCGAAACGATCACGCTCAAGTTCACCAGCTCTCCATCCCTCACCGCGGCCATCTCGAATGCGATCGTCGTCACCTCGCCGGCCACCCAGTTGGTGATTGCAACCGAGCCTTCGGGCACCGCCGCCGCCGGCGTGGCCTTCGCCACCCAGCCCGTTGTCTACGTTGAAGACCAGTACGGCGACCTCGAGACGAACGACAATACGACGCAGGTCACCGCCTCGCTTGCCACCGGAACCGGGCCGCTCAATGGCACCGTCACCGTGACGGTCTCCGGCGGCATCGCGACTTTCACCGACCTGTCGGACAACACGGCCGAAACGATTTCGCTCGAGTTTACCAGCGTGCCCGCCCTGACAGAGTCAACATCCAGCAACATCGTGATCAGCCCGGCAGCAGCAAGCCAGTTGGCCGTGAGCACACAGCCTTCGCCGACGGCGACCGCGGGCGTGGTTTTTGCCACGCAGCCCGTGGTCTACGTCGAAGACCAGTACGGTAATCTTGAGACCGGCGACAACACGACGCAGGTCACCGCCGCGCTCCACTCGGGGAGCGGGCCGCTCCTGGGCACCGCGACGGTCGCCGCCTCCGGTGGCATCGTCACGTTCGCCGACCTGTCGGACGACACGGCCGAGACGATTTCGCTCCAGTTCACCAGCGTCCCTTCCCTGACTGCCCCGACCTCGAACAACATCGTCGTCAGTCCGGCGGCGGCCACCCAGTTGGTCTTGATCACGCAGCCATCCGCCACGGCGACAGCCGGCGTCGCCTTCGCGACACAGCCGGTCATCGACATCGAAGACCAGTACGGCAACCTCGAGACCGGCGACAACACGACCCAGGTGACCGCCGTCTCCTTGCCGATCGGCTCCGGTCCGCTGCAAGGCACCTCGACGGTGACCGCCTCGGGTGGCATCGCCACGTTCACCAATCTCGCCGACAACACAGCCGAGACCATTTGGCTGCATTTCACGAGCACACCTTCTCTCACCGTGCTGAATTCCAACAACATCGTCGTCAGCCCGGCGGCCGCCAGTCTGCTCGCGATCAGCACGCAGCCCTCGCCGGCAGAGACGGCCGGCGTCGCCTTCAGCACCCAGCCCGTCGTTTACGTAGAAGATCAGTACGGCAATCTGGAGACAACCGACAACGCGACGCAAGTAACCGCCACGCTCGACACGGGCAGTGGCCCGCTGCAAGGCACCACCACAGTGACGGTCTCCGGCGGCATCGCCACGTTCACCGACCTTGCCGACGACACGGCTGAAACGATTTCGCTCCAGTTCACCAGCGTTCCTGACCTGAGCGCTGCGACATCGAACAACATCGTCGTCAGTCCCGCGGCTGCCAGTCAGTTGGTTCTGATCACGCAGCCATCTGCCACGGCGACAGCCGGCGTCGCCTTCGCAACACAGCCGGTCGTCGATATCGAAGACGCGTTCGGCAATCTCGAGACCGGCGACGACTCGACCGAAGTCACCGCCGCGCTCAACACCGGCACCGGGCCCTTGCAAGGAACCACGTTGCAGACCGCCGCGAACGGCATTGTCACCTTCACGAATCTCGCGGATGATACGGCCGAAACGATATCCCTCGAGTTCACGAGTATCCCGGCTCTGGCCACGGCGACGTCGAACAACATCGTGATCAGCCCCGCGGCCGCCAGTCAGTTAGCGGTGATCACCCAACCATCGCCCACGGCGACGGCCGGCGTTGCCTTTGCGACACAGCCCGTCGTCTACGTCGAAGACCAGTACGGCAACCTCGAGACCGGCGACAACACGACCGAGGTGACGGTGACTTCGTTGCCGCTAGGCTCCGGTCCGCTGCAAGGAACCACCACGGAAACCGTTTCCGGCGGCATCGCGACCTTCACGGATCTCGCAGACAACACGGCCGAAACCATCTCGCTCGGTTTCTCGAGCGTGCCCGCCCTCACGCCCGCGACGTCGAATAGCATCGTGGTCAGCTCAGCCGGCACGCCGACGCAGTTGGTGCTCGTCACCGAGCCGTCGGCGACGGCCACAGCAGGCGTGCCGTTCAGCACGCAGCCGGTGATCTGGGTCGAAGACCAGTTCGGCAACCTCGAGACCGGTGACTACACCACCCAGGTGACAGCCGCTTTGAACACTGGGTCCGGACCATTGCTGGGAACCACCGTTCTGACCGTCACCGGTGGCGTCGCCACGTTCACCAACCTTTTCGACGAGACGGCTGAAACGATTTCGCTTTCGTTCACCAGCGTTCCTGACCTTACTGCCGCGACATCGAACAACATCGTCGTCAGTCCGGCGGCCGCCAGTCAGTTGGTCTTGATCACGCAGCCATCCGCCACGGCGACGGCCGGCGTCGCCTTCGCGACGCAGCCGGTCATCTGGGTCGAAGACCAGTACGGCAACCTCGAGACCGGCGACAACACGACCCAGGTCACGGCTTCATCGCTTCCCGTCGGCTCCGGTCCGCTCCAGGGAACGACGACGGTGACGGCCTCGGCCGGCATCGTGACCTTCACCAATCTCGCGGAAGACGACGCCGCGACAATCTCGCTGCACTTCACCAGCGTTCCAGCGCTGACAGTGGCAAATTCCAGCAACATCGTGGTCAGCCCGGCAGCCGCCAGTCTGCTCGCGATCAGCACGCAGCCCTCGCCGGCAGCGACGGCCGGTGTCGCCTTCGGCACGCAGCCCGTCGTTTACGTTGAAGACCAGTACGGCAACATTGAGACCGGCGACAACACCACCCAGGTGACTGCCTCCCTCAATACGGGCAGCGGGCCGCTAGAGGGAACAACGACCGAAACGGTCTCGGACGGCATCGCCACGTTCACCGACCTTTCCGACGACACGGCTGAAACGATTTCACTCCAGTTCACCAGCGTTCCTGACCTGAGCGCTGCGACATCGAACAACATCGTCGTCAGTCCCGCGGCTGCCACTCAGTTGGTTCTGATCACGCAGCCATCCGCCACGGCGACAGCCGGCGTCGCCTTCGCGACACAGCCGGTCGTCTACGTCGAAGACCAGTACGGGAACCTCGAGACCGGCGACAATAGCACTCAGGTAGCAGCCTGCGCCCTTGCCGCTCGGCTCTGGCCCGCTGCAAGGGACGACGACAGTCAGGGTCGCTTCTGGTATCGCCACATTCACCAATCTGGCGGAAAACACGGCCGGGACCATCTGGCTGCACTTCGGTAGCATTCCTTTCCTGTCAGCGGCCTTTTCCAACATCATCGTGGTCAGCCCGGGAGCTGCGAGTCAGTTGGCCGTGAGCACCCAGCCATCGCCCACGGCGACGGCCGGCGTCGCCTTCAGCACGCAGCCCGTCGTCTACGTCGAAGACCAGTACGGCAACCTCGAGACCGGCGACAACACGACCGAGGTGACGGTGACTCCGCTGCCCTTGGGCTCCGGTCCGCTGCAAGGAACCACCACCGAGACCGTGTCCGGCGGCATCGCGACATTCACCAATCTCGCAGACAACACAGCCGAGACGATCACGCTTCAGTTTTCAAGCGTCCCGTCGCTCGCCGTTGCGACGTCGAGCGCCGTCGCGATCAGCCCGGCCGCGGCCACTCAGTTGGCGCTTGTCACCGAGCCGTCAGCGACGGCCACAGCAGGCACGCCGTTCAGCACGCAGCCGGTAATCTGGGTCGAAGACCAGTACGGCAACCTCGAGACCGGCGACAACACGACCCAGGTGACCGCCTCGCTCAATAGCGGCAGCGGCCCCCTGCAAGGAACCACCACGGTGACCGTCTCCGGCGGCAGCGCGACGTTCACGAATCTCGCGGACAACACGGCCGAGACCATTTCGCTTCAGTTCGTCAGCGTTCCCTCGCTCACCACGGAAATCTCGAATAACATCGTCGTCAGTCCGGCAACAGCGACCCAATTGGTTTTGATCACGCAGCCATCCTCCACGGCGACGGCCGGCGTCGCCTTCGCCACACAGCCGGTCGTCTACGTCGAGGACCAGTACGGGAACATCGAGACCGGCGACAACAGCACTCAGGTGACAGCCGCCTCATTACCGAACGGCTCCGGCCCGCTGCAAGGGACCACATCCGTGACGGCCTCAGGCGGCATTGCCACGTTCACGAATCTGGCAGACAACGAGGCCGAGACCATCTCGCTGCATTTCACGAGTGTCCCTTCGCTAGCCGTGGCCAACTCCAATGACATCGTGGTCAGCCCGGCAGCGGCCACTCAGTTGGCGATCAGCACACAGCCTTCACCCACGGCGACGGCAGGCGTCGCCTTCAGCACGCAGCCGGTCATCTGGGTCGAAGACCAGTTTGGCAATCTGGAGACAACCGACAATGCGACGCAAGTGACCGCCGCGCTCGAGACGGGCAGCGGCCCGCTGCAAGGCACCACGACAGTGACGGTCTCGGGCGGCATCGCCACATTCACGAATCTCTCGGACAACAAGGCTGAAACGATCTCGCTTCTATTCACGAGTGTTCCCACCTTCACCGTGGCAATATCGAACAACATCGTGGTCAGCCCGGCGGCGGCGACCCAGTTGGTGCTCATCACGCAGCCCTCACCGGCGGCAACAGCCGGCGTCGCCTTCAGCACGCAGCCGGTCATCTACGTCGAAGACGCGTTCGGCAACGTCGAGACCGGCGACAATAGCACTCGGGTCACCGCCTCTTCATTGCCGCTCGGGTCTGGCCCGCTGCAAGGAACGACGACAGTCACGGTCGCCTCTGGTATCGCCGCGTTCAGTAATCTCGCGGAAGACACGGCCGAGACCATCTCGCTGCACTTCACCAGCGTTCCATCCCTCGCCGTCGCCAATTCCAACAACATCGTCGTGAGCCCGGCAGCGGCCAGTCAGTTGGCCATCAGCACACAACCTTCGCCGGCCGCAACAGCCGGCGTGGCCTTCAGCACCCAGCCGGTCATCTGGGTCGAAGACCAGTTTGGCAATCTCGAGACAACCGACAACGCGACGGAGGTGACGGCCGCATCGTCCCCGATCGGCTCCGGTCCCCTGCAGGGGACCACCACGGTAACGGTCGCCGGCGGTATCGCCACGTTCGCCAATCTGTCGGACAACAAGGCCGGGACAATGTCGCTCCGGTTCACCAGTGCTCCTTCGCTCGCCGCTGCCACATCGAATAACATCGTGGTCAGCCCGGCGGCGGCCAGCCAGTTGGCGATCCACACAGAGCCTGCGGCCACGGCGACTGTCAATGTGCCGTTCAGCCCGCAACCGGTGGTCTACGTCGAAGACCAGTTTGGCAATCTCGAGACCGGCGACAGCGCCACTCATGTAACGGCCGCGTTGAACACCGGCTCCGGGCCTCTGCTCGGCACCACCACGGTCACGGTCTCCGGTGGCATCGCCACGTTCACGAACCTCGCCGACGCGAAGGCCGAGACCATCACGCTCAAATTCACCAGCAATCCGGTGCTGGCTCAGGCTGTCTCGAGCTCCATCGTCGTCAACCAGCAGGTCCCTTATCAACTGGTCCTCCATACGCAGCCCTCCTCGAGCGCCACGGCCGGTCAGCCGTTTCCCACCCAGCCGGTGGTTTACGTCGAAGACCAGGCGGGCGATCTCGTTGTCGGCGACAACACCACCCAGGTGACGGTCAGTTTGCGAACCGGCACCGGGCCGCTCCTGGGAACGACCACTGTCACCGCCTCGGGAGGCATTGCCACATTCACCAACCTCTCGGATGACAAGGCCGAGTCGATCATCCTGCTGTTTACTGCGAACGGTCTGGTGAAGACACAGTCGAATCCCATCACGGTCAGCCCCGCGGCAGCCAGCTCGCTGACCATCGTCGGCCAGACGCTCGCCACGGTGGACCGGCCGTTCACCGTGACGGTGACGGCGCTCGATCCCTACGGCAACGTCGCCACCGGCTATCGGGGAACCGTCCACTTCACGAGCACCGACCGCGGCGCCGTGTTGCCCGCCAACTACACCTTCACCACCAGCGATGAGGGAATCCACACGTTTGGAAACGGCGTCACGCTCAAGACCATTGGCTTGCAGACGATCACGGTCTACGACATATCCAACCAGTCGATCACCGGCAGCGCGGTGGTTTACGTCGGCGCGGCCCCGGCCGCGGAAAGCGGAGCAGGGACCGGGCAGGCGCGCGACGCGATGTCATCGCAAGGTAACCCGTCGCTGGCCAGGATCGCTCCTGGATCGTCTGCACGCGTGAAGACCGCCAGGGCAGACAGGCGGCGCCTGATCGCTCAGGCCGACCGGGCCAGAGATCGTATACTCGCAGAATTCATGGGGCGCCCTCACGCATACCTGATGGCGGAGCGGCTCCTCGATCGCCGACGCGACTGACGTCGTCGACGTTCATTCGCCCCCGGGCTCCCCTCGCTGCTCACGAGCCACGGCCGTTCCGCGGTTGCCTGAACAGATCGAGCGACGGCCATTTCTTGATGTTCTGCATCGCATCTTCGATTGCTTTCGCGGCGTCCGGCAATACACCGCCCGGCCCGGCGGCTTCCCCGCCGGCTCCGCCGTTGCAGCAAAATGCCCAGTCGGTCCCATCGGCGTTGTGCTTGAGGAACGCGTGCACCCCGAGCAGGCCCCCGTTCTTCTGGTACGATGCCCCCTGAGGAGTCAGTCGCACCTGGTCCCATCCCAGACCGGGGTGGCTCCCGTTCGGACGCGGCTTGATTCGGCGCCGCCGGCACCGCCGTCATCGCTTGATACATCGCCTTGGATAAAAACGGCGAGCCCCTCGTGCCGTCCAACTTCGTGAGGAAGAGAACCATATCCGAAGGGGCGGCGAGCCAGCCTCCCGAAGCCATCGTGATCGGCAGGTGCCCCCCGTCCTTATCCTCGGCTCCCCTCGGGCCGTAGCGGTGGGCCTCGCCGGGCCGATAGCCCTTCCCGCGCGATGGTTCAGAACCACCCGGTCGAGCTTCATCGGGTTGAGGGTGATGGTTTGGACCGATTCCTCATACGTCCGTCCCGTCACCTTCTCGATGATCAGCCCGAGCAGGATGTAACCAAAGTTCGAGTACTGGCTCTCGGTGCCCGGGTCAAAGTCGAGCGGCCGGCCGAGCATGTACTGTGTCAACTGCCGCGGGCCCACCGGCAGCGCCACGCCCAGTTTCGCGGCCACTCGCTCCGAGAACCCGTTGGGGTCGCCGCTCTTGCGCCGGTCCCAGCCCCCGGCGTGGATGAGGAGCTGCCTTACCGTGATGCTCGCGAGCCGCGGGTCCGGCTTCTCGCCAGGCAATGGATCCAGGCCTTTCAAGAAGTCGAACGCCCGTGCATCGAGATCGAGCCGCCCAGTGTCCGCCAGCTTGAGGATCGTGGCCGCGGTGATGCTTTTGGACACGCTCGCCAGTGCAAACAGCGTTTGCGGCCGCACCGGCTCGCGCGCCGCGCGGTCGGCCCAGCCATAGCCCCGCGCCAGCACGAGCGCGCCATCCCTCGCCACCGCGAGCGAGGCCCCGGGGATGTGATGCTCTCGCATGACCCGTAGCACCGCGCTGTCGAGCCCCTCGAGCCCCGGCCCGATCTCTCCGCTGACGGGGAGTTCACCTGGTGCCGTCTGGCCCTGTACCTGGATGTTCGCAACGCCAATGACCGTAACCACGAGCGCGGCAAGCCGGCTTGGCCTTGAAAAACCCATGCGCTGATTCCCCCCTTCTCTTGAGACGACGCACCCTTATTGGACAAGCCCACCCTGACCCGGTCAAGCGAGTGCAGCCATGCAGTGACCAATCCCGACTTTCCATGGAGCTCGACCGTAGGTCTCCTTCCCGATTCCTTTTCAGCCTCCCAATGCAAGGTTTCCGAGACGCGTGCGTAAAGGAGGTGAAGGTGATGGACAAGCACAACCCTCCTTCGGTCGGGAGAGGCATCTGTTTACGAACATCGGGAGTCCATTCCATGACGAGCGCCCTACCCCAAGAAAAGCCGGAAACCACCGACGGGGATAGCACCTGGTCGAGCGCCCCCAAGCTGAGCCGGAAGGTCCGCGAGCTGGCACACCGATCATATCATGCACTCAAGACCAGTCCGCATCCGGTTGCTCGGTCCCAGGCCGCTTCGAGCGACGTGCTCGACGACCTTCGAAACCTGCGCGATCACGTGGCTCGGCTCCAGCAGAAGATTCACACTCGCAACCTCGAACCCCTCATTCCCTGGGTTGACGCACTCAAGCGCCAGATCGACGACCGGCTGGGTGACTCAGGAAAGGCAACAGCACGCGGCAACCGCGAACCGCTGCCGCCGCACAACCCAGAGGCGTAGAAGTGACAACCACCCCGCGGCAATATGTTGATTTTACTGGCGTGAAGACTCTACCGCTGCATATCCTCTGCAAGGAAGAACAAGCAGCGCAGGCTCCCGATCAGCCCATAGTCGCCCTTCGCTCCGCGAAGGGATTCTCCGATCAGCCCATAGTCGCCCTTCGCTCCGCGAAGGGATTCTCCGATCATCAGCGTGTGCGCGACAAAGAGAAGCTCATGTCCGATTCCGACACACGAGTTTCGATCATCGTCGGCGTTTGCCAGCGTGATCCCGAGCGATGGCGCGAGTTCGACGCCATTTACCGGCCCATGCTGTTCGCCTTCTTGCGCAAGCAACGCCTCAATGACTTTGACGCCAATGACGTGGTCCAGGACATCTTCGTCAAGCTGCTCGACAAGATTCACACCTACGACCGGAGCCGATACCGGTTCCGGAGCTGGCTCTTCGCGGTGGCGCACAACACCCTGATCGACAAGGCCCGGCGGCGGGCCGCCCGCAAGAGGGCGGTCCAGGGATGGGTGGTCAACGTGCTCCGCTCGACCCCCTCGGATAGCCTGAAAATGGCCGAAGAGTGGGTGCGAATCCATCGTTCGAAGATCCTGGCTCACGCGCTGGAAACCGTGCGTGCCCGCACCTCGCCCCGGGTCTGGGCCTGTTTCGAGCAACGGCTCTTGCGCGATCGCCCTGGCAGAGAGATCGCCAAGGCTCTCGATTATGAGCCGCCGACCGTATACGCGAACGCCCACCGAGTCCTGAATGAGGTGCGTGCCGTCTGCCTGGAATTCGACGAGGACCTGATCAATGATGACGATGGGTCTGGCTTGTCCCGACGAGACTGAGCTCCTCGTGCTGGCGCTGGGCGAGCCCGTCGCCGCCGCCGTCAAGGCTCATGTGGACGGCTGCGCAGCCTGCCGGACAAGGCTCGATCGTCTCCACGTCGAGGTGGCGGTGTTGCGGCAGAACCACGAATGCGAGACGCCTCCTTCAACCGAGCTCGACCCTGCACTGGAGCACGACGCCGAGGAACCCTGTACCGAGCCGACGAAGGACTGGTCGCCGTCCGAACATTCAAGGTTCCCTCGTGGTCCGGTACGGCCCGGGCCAGAGGCGGTCGCCGCGGCCCGCGAGCTCGCCGAGGGGCTGAATGAGATGCCGGACGCCATCGGCCGCTACAAGGTCGTCGGCCAACTTTGTTCCGGCGGCGAAGCCGATGTGTATCGGGTAGTCCACATCAAGCTGGACAACGACCTGGTGCTCAAGCTGAGTCGCCGCCAGGTTGGACCCGACAGCCAGTCCGGCCTGATCGATGAGGGCCGGCTGCTGATCGACTTGCAGCACCCCAACCTGGTCCGGATCTACGACCTCGACTTCCACGATAATCGCCCGTTCCTGGTGATGGAGTACGTGCACGGCCGCAACCTGGATGACTACGCCCGCGACGAGCCGGTAAACCATCGCCGTGCGGCCGCGCTGGCCGCCAAACTAGCGGAGGTGATGGCCGTGGCCCACCGGCATGGGATCACCCATTGCGACATTAAGCCCAAGAATATCCTGGTCGACAAGCTGGGCGAGCCACGGCTGATCGACTTCGGCATGGCGCGGATGCGTCACGCGTGGTCCGATCGTGTCGATTCCTCGGTCGGTGGGACGGTCGCCTACGTGGCCCCCGAGCAAGCGCGGCTGGAGCTCGATCGAACCGGCCCCCGCAGCGATATCTTCGCGCTCGGCGGCGTGCTCTACTTCCTCCTGACCGGCTCGGCACCGTTTCAGGGCCACACCTACGAAGAAGTGTGGGACCGCGCCCGCCGCTGCGATTTCGAGCCCTGCGCCCTGCGCGCCGCCAAGGTCCCGCGCCGCCTCGAGCGAATCTGCCTGACAGCCATGGCCGCCGAGCCGGCTGGCCGCTACCCGACGGCCGAGGCCATGCAGGGTGCTCTCAAACGTTATCTCGCATGGCCGAAGGTGCAGGCCATGGTGGGCGGCGTGTGCGGGGTCGCGCTACTCGGGCTGCTGCTCTACGTCGTAGTACCGCGGCCAGCAAAGGAAATGCCGAACCAGTTCATCGTCCCGTCTCCGGGCAAACCGGGCATGGAGGATCAGCACGTGATTCCCACCCCGGCGGGGCCTTTGAGAGGCCGGATCGATCTCCTGGTCGTCAAATCCAAGGATGGAACCCGGCGCAGGCTGCGGCTCGCGGATCCGCACGCCGTGCCGCTACGCGCCGCGGACGAGTTCCGGATCGAGGCCCGCCTCGACCGCCCCGCCTACCTTTATCTCTTCTGGGTCGGCTCGGAGGGCAAGGTGGCTCCTTTGTATCCTTGGAAGGAGCACGACTGGGCGCAGCGGCCAGCCGAGGAACAGAAGGTGACCGGCGCCGAATTGCCGGAGATCATCACCGACATCCTGGAAATACCCGCCTCGCCCCCGGGTCTGGAGACACTGGTGCTCCTGGCTCGCGACGACTCGCCGCTGCCGAGAGAAGACGAGGCCAAGCTGGCCCAGGGCCTGTCCGGTACGCCGGTTCCCTTGCCCGCCGACGTGACCAAAGCCATCTGGATCGAAGATGGCGAAGAGGTGACCTTCGAGCCGACAGCAGGCTTGAAGGACGCCGTGCCCCGCAGCATGCCCAGCCCCACGACCCGCAAAAGCAACGACTCGGTGCTGCGTATCCGCGCACTCTTGAAAGAGAAAGTGAAACCACTGGGCAGCTACAGCCAGGCTGTGTTGTTCCCCAATGAGGGGGGGTCGTAGACCGTTCTGGAAGGCGTCTTGCACCCCGTCGTCCGTGATGTGCGGTTCAGGATTTTTCGCATGCGCCGATTCTCGATATAGCAGGCACACGCCGTGTGCCGTCCGCTTGGACTCGATGTAGCAGGCACACGCCGTGTGCCGTCCGCTTTGACTTCACCAGGTCCGCTCATCACGGCTCATGTTTCGCAAAAACATCTTTCACGCGAAGGACGAATCCGGGCAGGATCGCGCCGCCATCGAGCGATTCGTTCTCGCGCAGCAGAACCGACTGATCGAGAGCGGTGTGCACTCGCACCGTCCGCTTCTTGGGATCGACCAGCCAGACCGCTCGCACGCCGGCCTCGAAATACTCTCGGAGTTTGCGGTCCATCTCGGACCTGGTGTTGCTCTTGCTGAGCACCTCGACGACGAGGTCGGGCGCGAGGTGCGGGATCGGACCCTTCGGCCGCTTGCGTCCAGGAAGGCTGTCCCAGGAGACGAAGGCGAAATCGGGGATTCGGACCAGGCCAGGGAAGAGGCCGACGGGGCCGTCCGCGCCTGTCACGATCCCGAGTTTGTGCTGGCGTATGAACGAGCCGACCAAGATGATGATCGTGACCGCGGTCTCCGACTCGTCGTAACCCATGGCTTTCTCCACCAGAGTCCCCTCGACCAGCTCGCACGGCCGGTTTTCGTGATCCAAGACGTTGATCACGTCTTTCTCGGTAGCGATTCCCGGAATCGGATAAAGCCGCACGCGGCTCGCCGGCACGCCGCCCAGCCGCGCCAGCAGGTCGGCGACCGTGACGCCATTTTGAGGAGCCGGGCGGGGTTCGACGGGTTTGGGGCTCGCCCGTCGGTTCGAGACGCGGCGTGATCGTCATTGCGGACAGATCTCCCGGTCTGATTTCGAGTCGGTCGATCTCGTGGAAGAAACCGAATTCATTATAGTAGACTTCTCACCCAACGCCACCTGTCGAGGTCACTCAGGACGGCCCTGCTCCTTTCCGCCAGCGCCCTCCGGACATACCAACCCGAAGCGTCAGCGAGGCCTTTTCAAAAACCCCGACTGTCATTCGCGGGGACCCTCGCTGACGCTTCGGGTCAGTATGGGGACCCGCTCGGATGAGAGGGTGATCGGCGAGGGCGCCCCGTGATAGACTGGGGATCGGCGAGATCCCTCCGCGGCGAAGCCGTGTCCCACAGGCAAATCACCATGAATTCTTCCGAGCGAATGCTGGTCACCGGAGGCGCGGGCTTCATCGGTTCGCATTTAGTCGAGGCACTCCTTGATCGCGGTTTTGCGGTCCGAGTGGTCGATAGCCTTGTGACAGGCCGCATTGCCAATCTGGCCCATCTGGAAGGGAAGTACGAATGGGTCGAAGGCGACCTTGCGGATTTCGAGTTATGCCGGTGCGCGGTCGACGGCGTCGCTTGCGTCTTTCACGAGGCAGCGATTCCCAGCGTGCCTCGATCGGTCAAGGAACCGCTGCTCTCACACTTGACCGGCCCGACGGCCACTCTGAACCTGCTCGAAGCGGCTCGGCTCGCCGGCGTCCGGCGATTCCTGTTCGCAGCGTCCAGCAGCGCCTACGGAGAGACGACTGAGCTTCCCAAGCATGAAAATATGCTGCCGCAGCCATTAAGCCCCTACGCCGCGGGCAAGCTGGCGGGCGAAGCCTACGTTGCCGTCTACGCACGCACGATGGGCCTCGACGGCGTGAGCTTGCGATATTTTAACATCTTCGGGCCCCGCCAGGATCCGTCGAGTCCGTACAGCGGCGTGATCTCCGTCTTCGCGCAGCGCATGGCCCAGGGCCAGCCGCCGATCATCTATGGCGACGGCACGCAGACACGCGACTTCACGTATGTGGCGAACGTCGTGGCGGCAAACCTCGCCGCGATGCAGCACCCGCAGCCGCTTGAAGGGGCCGTGTTCAACGTGGGAACCGGCCGGCGGATCAGTCTCCTCGAGCTTGTCGCGGCGATCAACAAAATCCTGGGAACCGAAGTTCAGCCCGAGCTCCGGCCCGCCCGCATTGGCGATGTGCGCGATTCCCAGGCCAGTCTCGAGCGAATTCGCAAGAAGCTCGATTATCACCCGGTTGTTGGCTTTGAGGAGGGCATTCGGTTGACCCTGGACCGGGTTGGTTCGTAGAAGCTGGGCTCTTGATCACGCGACTATTGTTCGTTCCACGGCCGCCCCGGCGGCGGCGGGGGCGGCTGCTTCCAGCGCCACGCCGGCTGGTAGGAAATGTGCAGATGGGGAGTCGATATCCGTGCTCCCCCCCTGCTCTGCGACTGAAGCAGCGCATCGAGCACGCCACTCGAAACCAGCGTGCGCCTCCACCGGCCACGGGGGCTTGCCCGTCAGCATCATCTGCTCAATCGCGTGGAGCAGCACCGTGAAATGGGCGCCGGGCCGGGCTTCCTGCGTCCAGAAGAGCGTTGACTCGATCTTTCGCTCCTTTTCGTACCGCCACGCCGCCGTCCAGTTGCCTACCTGGTCATTCGCCTCAAGCAGAAAAGCCCGGAGGCCGTCTTCGTATTCGATCGTCATCAGCTTGGGCTCGCGGACGGCCTTGCGATCGATCGCGCCTCCCTTCTCGTAGCGCGGGTCACGCCGCAGCGCAGTCGACAACAGCTCGGGATCAACCAATCGTTCGTCGATCGCATTCCAGACAGCCGGGCCGAGCAAACATTGAACCGAGCGGATGCCGGTTTCACCCCCGCAGCGCTGCTCGGCCAGCGCCTGGATGGCTTCAAGCCCGTGGAAGCCGTACGAATCGGTCGTTCCGTACGTCAGCGCGACGATCTCGCTGACGCGCTCGCCTCGTGCAACGTCGGCCGGCGGGTAGCGCCACGTAACGGGCAGCGACGAGCCCGCCATGAGCGGAATCTTGAGCTCGCGCGCAGAGTCATAGATGTACTTCGCGTCGGCCCAGTTATCTGCGAGATGCTTGTCGGAGAAGACCGGGACCACCCGTCCCGACTTGCGGAAGACCTTCAAGACCTCCTCCCAGAACCGCCGCTTGGGAAACTGATGGTTTCCCGTGGCCGAGAACGGGTAATCTCCGTGTTCCGCGATGAGCAGGATCCCGTCCACAGCCAGTTGGTCGCCGCCTGAGGTGAGTGCGCCGGCAATGGTCGTCTTGATCGGGAACCGATGCGAGGCAGCCAGCAGACGGCTGATGTCATTGGGCGGCCGCTGGTCGGTGTAGAGCGACGCTAGTTCGAGCGGAGACTCGCTTCCGGTGCCATCCAGCATGTCGGTCAAGAGCAGCCGGCTAACGAACATATCGGCATGCGAGTTGTGTCGATACTCGGTGACGATCGCGGCCACGCGGCGCGTGGGTGGCTCCCTCTCCAGAGCGGGGACCCGCCCTGCGAGGACGACCAGCAGACCGGCGAAACGCCATGCCAATCGCAACTCCGAGAGACGCGGGATCATGGCCGCACCGGGTCGTTGAGTCCCTTGTTGACCAGCAAATACGCCAGCAAGTCGAGCACTTGCTCCTTGCGGAGAACGTTGACGATTCCGGACGGCATGTTCGACTGATCCGACCGCTTGCGAGCGACGATGCCGGTCTTGCTGATGGTCACAACCTGGTCGCTCGCGGGTTGGCGCAGGACCAGCACCTGGTCGTCTTCACGCTCGATTCGGCCCGACAGCACCGCCCCTCCCGCTGTTTCGACCAGGATGGTCGCGTACTCGTCGGCGACAACCTTGGAGGGCAGGAGGATTGATTCCAGAATCTCAGTCGGGCGCAGGCGACTGCCGATTCCGGTCAAGTCGGGGCCGACGCTTCCCCCCTGCCCTTCGGCGCGGTGGCATTCGAGGCAGCCCGTATCCCGAAACACCTTGCGGCCCGACTCGATCGAGCGCCCACTGCCAAGCTGATCGAGCGATGGCGCGAGGTCTTCCATCCGCCAATCGCAAACGAAGACCTGGTCGATCTTGAGCTTGGCGATCCATTCGCGGAAAAGACGGACCGCAGCCTGATCGACATGGTTGCTCACCAGCGGCGGCATCTGGCCCCGGCCGCGCCGCGACAGGCGATGAAGCAGCACCGAGCGCTCCGGTGCGCCCGGGGCAACCAGCATCGCGCTCGCGATGCCGAACGTGCCGTGCTGCGGGCGTGATTTCACGAGCTCCATCTTGTCGCGGGGAGTTGAAAGAGAAAGCTGCATGCGTGCGTTTCCCCCTCCGGCTTCGATATGGCAGACCGAGCAATTCACGTGCAGGTACGTTCGTGCCCGCAGCTCGAGGTCTTGCGTGGCGTCGCGCGGATCAACCAACCGCTCCAGGTCCTTGGGCGGCTTGGGGAGCGCGCCGTTGAAGAAGCCAATGTGATCGAGTGCCCGGAGCTGGTTGTCGCGCACGCCTTTGTAGTCATGATCTCGGTTCAGTTGTGAGCCGCTCACGCCGAGGACAAAGCTCGCGGCCCGGCTGTGGCAGGCCATGCACTCCGACCGGCTGGGGAATCGCCACTTCCACCGTTTGTGGCCCGCGTTTTCGGTCGGCTGGCCCAGATCAAGCTCGGTGTCTTCGCCGTTCTTACCCACCAGTGCTGCATCGGTCTGCTCGCTGTTCCAGCGATAGGAATAGCCGGCCCATTCGCCCTGCTGGCGCAGCAGCACGCGAGTCTCCACGCGAAATCGCCGTATGGCGCTTCCGGCCCGACGGTCGAGCGAGAGAGTCTGAACGAGTGCCGTCCCGTCGGGAAAAGTCCACGGGCTCGACGAGCTGAAGGCGACCTTGGCGTCTCCCGGCACGGCGATGAAACGCTCGGCGTCCGCTCCATCGACCCAGCCTGGCGCGTTGACGGAATAAGGAACGAGCGCTGGGTCCAAGCGATAAGGGCTCGTCGACGTGAAGAGCCCGCTTTGGCTCAGAAGCGTGGGAAAGGGGGCAACATGTGTCTCTCTGGCGGCGCGCACCAGCCGGTTGATTCCGCCGGCGTAGTCGGCGACCAGCAGCTCTCCGCGACGGTCGACCTGGAACGCCGAGATTTGCAAGATCGTGTCGGCCAGCTCGCGGTGCCAGAGCACGCGGCTGCCGTCGTGCTTCATCCCCCAGATGCGTCCGCTCGAATTGTCTCCGTAGATGTAGGCGCCCTGGAGCTCGGAGAAGAGCTTTCCATGGTAAACAACACCGCCGGTGAGCGAGCGGAACTCGGCGTGACAGTGCTCGATCGTGGGCGGAACAACAGGCGTCGGGCCGCGCTTCCGCTCGAGGTAAAACGGATGACTCCCCTCGTAGACGCTCCACCCGTAATTGGCGCCGCGGCGGAGCAGATACGCCGTTTCCCAGAGATCCTGGCCGTTGTTGCCGACCCAGATGTGACCGGTTTTCACGTCCGTGCACATGCGCCACGGGTTCCGCAACCCGTAAGCCCAGATCTCGGGGCGGGCGCCCGGCGTATTCACGAATGGGTTGTCTTTGGGGATGGCGTATGGCAGTGAGCCATCCTTTCGGTGCACGTCGATGCGCAGCACGCTTCCGAGCAGGTCGTTCAACGTCTGGCCGGAATCCCAGCCGTCAGAGTCACTCGTGCCGTCGCCGGTCGTGACGTAGAACATGCCGTCGAGCCCAAACGCCATGTCTCCCCCGTCGTGCCCGGCCGATTTCCATTCGATCAGGATCGTCTCGGACCCAGGGTCGATGCGAAGCGGTTGCGTCGAGACTTTGTAACGGCTGACCCGATTCAATCTCTCGGCGGCATCCCTGGGGCCGTTGGTGAAGACGTAGACGAAGCCGCTATTTCGGTGATCCGGATCGAAACAGACCGAGTACACGAGTTGCTTGGGAATCTCGAGAAGCGTTTCCCTCGCGCCCGATTCGGGATCATCCTTGATCCGGACGATCAACGATCCTTGATCGGGTTTGCCGTTCGACTGCACGATCCAGAGTCCGTCTCCCGAAGGCTCGCCGCGATGTAGATCGGTGACTTCCATTCCTGTTTCGCGAAGGCCTTCTCGATCGTGAACGGCAAGGGAGGCTCGGGTGAGCCTGCAAGACGGGAGCTAGTCCAAGGGACGCGCTTTTCGAGCCCGTACGGGGGCTCGTCGGCCTTCGCCGGCCTGACCACAATCAAGGCAACAAGTCCCGCGGCGAGCACGGGGAGCACGGAACTGCACAATCGGTGGTGGAGCTGCAAGGCGGGGCACCAGGGCATCCGAATCGATCGGAATCTCGATGGACAACGATTCATTTAACCACGGAACGCTCGGAAGAACAGCGACTATTTCACCTGTAATTTTTCATCACAGTGATTCTTTTGCAAGAATCGCACGCCTCCGAGGCAGTAGATTATGAGAGAGTGGTTCGGGACGATGATTGGTGAGCAGGGGTAAAGCGCATGTCCAGGGCTCGATCAGAGGCCGTGCAGAAGCCATTGAAAGCGCTCTTCGAGAGCGGATCGATGGCCGGCGTGCCGGACGCGCAGCTCCTGGAACGGTTTGCGATCCGGCGCGACTCGGATGGCGAAGCTGCGTTCGCGATACTGGTGGCGCGGCACGGTCCGATGGTGCTGGGCGTCTGCCGGCATCTCCTGCGCGACGCGCACGCGGCGGATGACGCCTTTCAGGCAGTGTTTCTCGTGCTGGCGCGCCGGTCCGGGTCGATTCGTCAACCCGACTTGCTGGGGCCATGGCTTCACGGCGTCGCGACAAGAATCGCACGCAAAGCCAGGGCGCAGGCCAGCCGCCGGATCCGCCGCGAGCGATACGAGGTGGAAATGAACCGCATCGAATCAGCCGGCCACGCAGCCGGCGCCGGCTTGTTTGAAGACGAGGATGCCGCCGCGCTGCATGAGGAGATCAGGCGGCTTCCCGAGCGCTATCGTCGCGCAGTAGTGCTGTGCCACTTCGAAGGGCTGACGCATGGCGAAGCGGCCCGGCGGCTGGGATGTGCGCCGGGCACGGTCGGCTCACTCGTTTCGCGAGCTCGCGAGCTGTTACGCACCCGACTCGCGCGTCGTGGCTTGTCTGCGAGCTCCCTCGCGCTGGCTGCCGCGCTCGAGCCGAGGACGGCCACGGCAGCAGTTTCCGCGGCGCTCGAGCGCGCGACTGTCCGCGCCGCTCTGAGTTTCGCGACGAATCGCGCGGTTGTTGCTGGTGTTGTCTCCAAGCCGGCCGCCGACCTGGCATGCACAGCTCTCAACATCATGACGCTGAGCAAGTTGGCAATCGGCGGCGCGTTGGTGATCGTCTTGGGTCTCGCGGTCGGCGGTCTTGCCGCCGGGATGTCGTCGGGCGAGCCGGCCCGGGCAATGCACCAAGCGCGCAGAAAGCGCGGAGCGAACCGGAAAAATTACCGGCGCCGGAACTGCCGGGCGCCGTCACCCAACCGCCGGCGTGGCTCAAACAAGCGGTGCCGTTTGACGTCTCGGCGTTCTTCGATGCTCCGCCCGCCGACGAGAACGCGGCGCCTCGTTATCTCGAAGCCCTTTTCGAGTTCGGCCCCGAACTGGAAATCTGCTTTCCTGAGGGTGCCGATCGCCAGAGCCGAAAGAAGGCCGTCGAGCAGCGATTGGGCCAATTCTGGCCTGTGTTTCAGGCGTGGAGCAAAGACCCGCGCACCGTTCCCGTCGCGAGCATCGACGCGGTGGTTTCCGAATTCGACACGGGCTTTCGCAAGCTGGATTTTGCGCAGCAACGGCTCCGTTGCGTTTTTCAGTCGAACGTCGGAATCATGGCCCGCATCCCGCACGTGCAAATCGCGGGAATCGTGGCTCGAGTCGCGCGGCTGAAGGTCCATCGCGAGCTGGAGCGCGGCGAGTTAGACGCTGTGCTGCGCGACCTCGCTCGATTATTGCGATTGTCGCGCGACCTGCTCCCTCGCGGCGTCATGACCGCCGGTATGGTCGCCGCATCAATCGATCGGGCCGCCATCGAATCTGTGATCGTACCGATGCTCAAAGCGCCCGGGCTGACGGTCGCTCACTGCGATAAGCTTCTCGCGCTCCTGAGGGAGCACGAATCGCAATCTCCCACCGCATACTCGGAAGGCTTGAAAGCCGAATGGATATCGAGCTGTGCCACACTGCACGATTTCATATTTGAGCAGAATCGCTTGCGCAAGGACTTCGCGAGCCTGGGGAACCCGGCCGGTCCATCGATCGTGGCCGCGATTGCTGAGCCTGATGGCTTCGCCGTTCTGGCCCCGAAACCCGCGATGCCCAAAGCGGCAGGTGGTGCGAAGAACGGGCCGCCGGCTCAGCGAATCGTACCACTGCAAAGCACGGACGATCTGGACGCAATCATGGCATGGACCACACCGGAAGAGCTGGCAGCGCAGTTGAACAAAATCAACGAGCTGTACGCTGGGCTGCTGGGTGCGACGAACGCGAGCTTTCCGGAGCGAATCAAAAAATCGGAAGAGCGGCCGCGTTCGCTTGACGCGACGGATATTCACACGCGCGTCACACGCGGGCTGGTGTCCTCGGCCTTCAAGGCGTTCACGCAAGTGCTGGCCAGAGAAAAGGCCAGAAGTCACGCTGCACAAGGGCTGATCGCGGTGCGCCGCTGGCAACTGGCCCACAACGGCGCGGTGCCGCCTTCGCTGGAAGCCGCCGCCAAGGAGGCAGGGTTGCCCGCGGTGCCGGTCGATCCCTACGATTCGCGCACGATCCGTTTCGCGGTTGTAAACGGAGAGCCGACCTTATACTCGATCGGGCAAGATGGCCGGGACGACGGCGGCAAGACCGATAACGCCCGGACACCCGATTCGGGAGACGTCCTCCTGCGGCTGCCCAAGCCCTGAACATCGGTGTCTATTTGAATGCCAGGCGGACGACACCATAGACCAGGAATTCCGGAACCTCGATCCGAGCACGACCGTCCTTGACCTGGACGGCGAGAGCGCGGACCTCCGTCATCTCGGGGGTGAGGAATTCCACGGCGCGCAGCGTCTTTCCTTTGAGCAAGACGACATCAGCGATGGCCCCTCTGACCGCACGAGGCTTCTCGTCCTCGATGCCCGCACCGAGATTCGGTTTGCCGTCCGATCCGCTCGGAAGCTCGACGCGGTCGTAGTTGACAAGGTGGATGTCGAGCTCGTTGTCGTTTCCCGCCGGCCGGCTGGCCGAGACTCGAACCGAGTCGGGACAGTGGAAACGGCTAAGGGTTGCCGGCAGATCCCGGAGCACCGAATCGGGCGAGTCTGCCACGGAGACCGCCTTCGCGTATCGCGCCGCCTGAGCCGGCAGGAACTGATCGTCGGGCCAGACGTCGAACAGGACGTGCGCGTCGAGCAGCGTCCGACCAAGCGTTCGAAACGACTCGACCGCGGCAACCTTTCCCTGGTGCACGCCGCCCGCGGGGAAAAATGAGCGCAACTTCAGCGTGGGGAAAGTTGGCCCGGTAAATCATGTCATATCGTTTGAGGAATTGATAATACCTGACAATTTCGCGGCGCACCCTGGGATCGGTGAACGTCGTGTAGAAGCCCATCGCAGCGCCGCCGTTGGCGGCCAGCTCGGCGATCGCTGAGCGGATTCTGGTGCCCTCGTACTTGCCCAGTGTGAACGGACGGTCTTGAAACGCGCCGCGAATGTAGCGAGCTTGCAGTGTTGCCTCGCCCAGGACGTGGTTCTTGAGATCGGTGAAGTTCGCGGCGCCTCCGGTGCTGTACCAGAGGTAAGATTCATCGCGGCCCCAGAGCTCGGCAGGCAGCAGGCACCGTTCGTCGCCTTCCACTTGCGACAGGTTGCCCAGATGATTCCACTGGGCGACGATCAGATCGGGCTTGAGCGAGCGCCCATAACGCACAAAGACATCATCAAACACCGCCTTGTTCGAGACCTGGGAAAACCGGAGCATTTCGAGGCGCAGGGGCGTCGTCTCGGAGGCCGGGTGCCAAGAGACGATCTCGCGGAAGCGATGCGACTCGACATCGTCGATCGCAAGCCTGTCACGAAGCTCCGTCGGCGTATAGCGCTGCTTCAGATAATGTCTGAAGGCGGTCTGGCAGTGTTCACACAAGCAGTTGTGGCGATAGAAGTAATTGATGATCACACCGTCGAGCCCGCGGCGAACGGCCTGGCGCAGCCAGGCTTTCAAGACCTGCTGCCAGGCCGGGTTTCGCAGGCAGCCCCAGTATTCGTTCATGCCGCCGATCGAGTAGGTGCTGGACTTGATCGGCGAGCCGTCGGAGTTCTTTTCAAGCAGGCTGATCGGATCGGCGGCCGGTTTGGGGCCGAGCGCCTTCTCGTCCCATAAATCACGGTAGAACTTGAAAAACCCGCGCGGGCCTTCGGGGCTGTCGGGATCACCCACCAGGAATTCGACGTTGAAGTGGCCGACGACCTTGGTGCCGCGGGCGTGCAGCTTGCGGTTCAGGTCTTCGAACCAATTCCCCAGCTCCGTGAGCCCGCGCACCGGGAAGTGAGATGGATATCCGCTATATTGCGCTGTGTGCCCGAGGCCATAGAAATGGCCGCCATAGAACCCGACCTGCGCGATCTCGGGTTGGGCTTCTTCGATGAACTTGAGGTAATCGGCGTGCCCATATTCGGCCCAGTGGGCCACGATCCGGGTGAATTCCAGGCGCGGTGGGTCGGCGGCGCTCGAGCACGCCGCCGTCCCGATGAGTATCAGCATCGCGCCGAGAGTTCCGGATTTCATTCCAAGCACTGGTTTCAAGACCGCTAACGTTATCGTCATGGTTGGGTGCCGGTGCCTATTTCCCGCTCGGTCGCCGGTGGTCTGCCGCTCTGCTGGACGAGCTTGTTCCCCATGAAGACCTCTTCCTGCAATTCGCCGCCGGCGATGTCAAAACGAAGTCTAACGCGCACTCCGCTCCCATCCCAGGTGACCACAACCTGTTTCTGATTATTGGATTCTTCGATCCTCCAATTGCCGGCCAGGCCATCGGCCGGCAGTGGGACGTGCAATACATCGTGCCAGGTCTTCAAAAAGCGTTCGGTCAGCAGCGGATTGAAGAACGTGGTACGCCAGATTTGTCGCGCAAGGTCGTTTTGTGCGCTCAAGAAACACTGTTTTTCTTCATTTACTCTCGTGTTGAGGATGTAGATCCGGTTCTGTCCTCTCCCGAATATGATCGACGGCTGTAGCTTCTTGACCGGGTCCTGGTTGGGCGGACTCTCATTCTTGAAGTAGCCCAGCGCCGACAATCGCGCGTGGTACGCCGCCAGCCGGCTGGCATCTTCGTTTGCACCCGGCGATGGTCCGCGGATTTCGGCTTCGGGGCGAGGGCGTTCACTGACGGCTGGCGCACTCGGTCGAATGTCCTCCGTCAGCAGCTTACCGGTGACGGCGTCGAAGCAATAGCTGGTCCGCTTGTCGTTGCCGATCCACCAACTGACGACGACCAGTTTCTTGTCGTCGGGCTCCGTCAGGCGCGAGCGCTACCGACAATGTCGCCCGGAATCGGCCCCAGCAGGTGAGCACACAGTTGAGTCTTCCCTCCTCGTCAAGAGCGACTCAGGTAAGCCGTTCTCTCCTTGATGCTCACGACAAAACTGCGAGTGCCGGTCTTGAACAGAATAGCTGATGGGTCGGTCGTTGCGATTGGCGCATAAGTGCGCCAGCGTGTGACGCTGCCTGGTGTCGCGCCACTGATGACTGGCGTGTCCTCGGCCACGTGGGGTCGCTCGCTGTGCTCGAGCAGGGAGGCAAGCCTCTTCAATTCCGCTTCGATCTGCTGGAGCCGTGCGGCGGTGGCGCCCTCGCCGGGTTCAGCTTGAACCGCGGTCTTCGCCGGCGCCGCGTCCAGCTTTTGTCCGAACGACCAGCCGGGTAGAGCGGCAATTGCGAGGAGGCCCGCGGCGAGGAATCCCCACACCGATACTTTGCCTGAAACCCGATCGGACAGGATCATGGAGAGTCTCCTTTCGAAGGATGATGTTGATCCGGCGCTCATGCCAAGAGCCGGCGCCGTGCGCACGGTGCGGAGCCCGGCCGATAGCTCGAGCAATAATTCAGCGTAGCTTCGACGACCTTCCGGGCAGGCCTCCAGCGCGAGCGCGTCGCACGCCAGCTCGGCCGATTCGCGGCATCGGCGGCGGACGAACCAGTAGAGCGGGTTCCACCACCAGATGAGGCCGGCCACCAGCTCGACCCAGGCCACGAGGTGATCACCCCGGCGAACATGAGCAAGCTCGTGGGCGATGACCCCGCGCGCGCGGACCACCGCTTCGCGGCTCGACATCACTTCCGGCCAGACGAGCCGAAGCCGCCCGAGGAACCAGATAAAAGGCGACGCGATTCCCGCCGTGACGAGCGCACGCGGCGGCCGTAGCTTTAGTCCCCTCGCGATCGCCGCGATTTCCTCCGTGAGTTGCTGCGGTGGTGCAGCCGCTTTCCGAAGGAGTGCTGCATGCCGGGCAATTCGTCGAGATTGCTTGATCGCGCATCCGGCTATTCCCAGAAGCCAGACGGCTGAAAGCGCCCAGAGCGAAACGCGCGCAAGCTGTTCGCCTCGTGCCGGCGTACGCGCTTGCTCGGTCGTCCTCCTGGCGGCTGCGCCGCCCGAGAGTTCTGCGGTCGTCTCTCTCGACATCGCATTGATCAAGAGTACCTCGGTTCCATCCGGAGGCGAGCCGACCCGGGCCATCGCGGCCGGCCGTAGCGTCGGCAACAATTGCGCCACCGGCCATGGCCACGACAAGACGGGCGGCACGATGAACTTGAGCAACAGAACGACCCAGAGCACGTGCTGCACGGCCGGGCGATTGCGGAAGAGACGGCAGACGGCAGCCACAAGTGGAATCAAGACCACGATCGCGATCGTGTTCTCGAGCGCCCACCAGAAGATCGCATTCATCGTGAGCCTCGCTTTCCGCGCTTCGCTTCCAGGTCGTCGATCATTTGACGAAAACGCGCCAGCTCGCTTGGCGAAAAGCGATGGCGCTCGGCAAACGCCAGCACCAGTGGAAGCGCCTCGCCGTCACACAGCTCCCCCGCCAGGTCGTTCATCCGCGATCGGATCACATCATCACGGGAGGCGAGTGCACGGAACACAAACGCAAACTGGCTCTTGTCGCTTTCGACGTAGCCTTTCTTCTCCAGACGCTGCAACAATGTGATCACGGTCGACCGTGTCCACTCCTGGCCTTGCTCCAGGAGCCGGGCCAGAACCTCACGAACGGCGAGCGGGCCGTGCTCCCACAAGACCTTGAGCACCTGAAGCTCGGCATCACTCATCGCGGGCCGCGCTGCGTCAGTCATCGATTCCGACTCCTCATCCATCGCGCTTACAACTTGTAGACAATTGCAATTTATCGACGCGGTGTAGACAAGTCAAGAGCCTTTCTGAGGAAAGTGGTAAGGACGTGAGCTGTCTGGTACTGCACGGCCTGGGCGGGGGCCCATATGAACTTGAGCCGCTGATTGCAGCTCTTCTTGCTCTTGGGATTCCGGTGGCGGCGCCGGTGCTGCCAGGGCACGAGGGTCCGGGGCCGCTCATGCCCGCGTCTGACTGGCGTGACTGGGCAGGCGCCGTCGAAAGGGCTTTCGACGAGCTGGCCTCGAGTGGAGACGAAGTTGCCGTTGTCGGGTTTTCAACCGGCGCCACGCTGGCCTTGCATCTGGCTAGCAAGAGGCCCGTCTCACGTCTGGTGTTGCTCGCCCCATTCCTGGCGATCCGGTACACCGGGCTCGTTCCCGTACGGCCGGCATTGTACCTGCGTCCGCTCGCCCGGCTGATTCCGAACCTGCCTCGCCGGGGCCCGGCAGTGCGCGACCCGGAGATGCGGCGCTGGGCCGCGGGAACGGACCGATTCCGGACGTTCAGCGTGAGCGCGGCACTGAGTGCGCTGGAGCTGATTGACACCGTCAAGCCCCTCGTGCCCGAGATCCGCGTCCCCACGCTCATCATCCAGGGCCAGCTCGACAGCGTGGTCGAGCCCGGCGGCGCACGATGGCTTCATGAACATCTTGGCGCGAGCGAAAAATCGCTCGTCGTGCTGCCGCGGTCTGACCATCTGGTCTCGCTCGACCGCGAGCGTGATCGGGTGATCAAGCTGACGCTCGATTTTCTGACGGGACACGACGTTTGATGGGACCTGCGTCGGTCGGTGTCGCCCGGATCAACGTTCGGCGCCGAGCTTGACTTCGACGGGCGACTTTTGTCCGGTGCGTTGGTTCACGACCATGAGCTTGAGCGTGGGCCCGCTCTTGCGCACTAGCTCGTCGAGCTCTTTGGGGTGCAGCACAGGTGCGCCGTTGGCCTCAACGATCACGTCGCCGGGGGAAATTCCAGCGAGCGCGGCCGCGCTCCCAGGCTCGACCTCGGTAACCTTGACAGCCGGGTCGACGTCGTAGAAGACGAGCTCAGTGACGGCGCCGAGTCTCCGCCCCGATCCCGCCGGCGCGGGTGCATCAGCCGGCGCCGGCATCACGATGGCGGGCTCATCTCCGCCGAGCTCGACGTCGACGCGCGTGTCCTTGCCCGTCCGTGTGTCGCGAACGGTGAGAGACAGAGTCTTCCCGCTCTTGCGCGCCACGGCGCTCAATGCCTCGGCGTCCGTGATGGGCACGCCATTGGCGGCGACGATGACGTCGCCGGGCTCGAGGCCGGCCTTCTGGCCGGGGCTTCCGGGCTGGACACTGACCACCTTCATTCCGGTGCGTTGGCCGATGGTAACCGGTTCGGCCGAGACGCCCAAGGAACGTGCCGGCGGCCGCGGCTTCGGATTCGCCGCGTCACCGGCCAGCACCGGCGCATCGGGCTTTTCGCCTGGAGAGAGTGTTCCTGGCTGCCCCTGGCCGCGCGGCACGGGCAGGTCCACGGAAACCCGGGCCGTCTTGCCGGTATTGACGTCCAGGACGACAAGGTTCAAGCGGCCCCCTTGCTGCGAGAGTGCTTCGAGCTCTTCGAGCCCCGCGAGGGCCTTGTCATTCGCGCCGATGATGATGTCGCCGGGCTCGAGCCCCGCGCACTGCGAGGCTCCCCCCCGCTCTATGCCTCGAGACTCGAACGATGAACTTGCCTTGCACTGTCTTCGCTTCACCCGTCAATCCCAGGGCCGTCAGTGCCGCCCTGCCGTCTCGCGCTGCACCGGGGCCCGGGATGGGCCTCGGGCCGAGCGATCCTGGTGCCCGTTCGATGGCAGGAGGCGATGCGTCGGCCGGGCTTGAGTCGGCCAGGTCTCGCGATGTCAATTCGAACCAGTCGCTCCCCGCGCCTTCCCAGCCGCCGTTTGCCTTGGGGTAGAGATAAGCGCGCACCTGGGATCGCTCTGCCGGCACCACCTGAGCGATCCCGGCGCGAGGCTGCGGCCCGCCCGCGCCCGGCTGTCCCAAACCGAGTGCCGTGTTCTGCCGCTGCGAAGCGTGGATGTAAACCATGTCTCCGGGGGCCGGTACCGGCACGCGCGCGGGCGTTCGCTGCGCGCACACCAATTCGGAACGCTTCACCTCGATCTCGACGATAAAGTCGATCCGGTCGCGCCGCGGGCTCTGGAAGACTTCGCGTACGACCCCATCGATCGACAGTACGGCGTCGTCTCGTGTCGCTGCCGTTCGATCCTGTGCCCGCACGCGATCGGGTTCGCTCACGAGCAATGCGAAGATGACTGACCCGGCCACCCACAAGCGGGAAGGGACCATGACTCACTCCTCTCGATTCGACGACCATGGCCGGGCGAGTCTGCCCATGCCTGACATGCACCAGCGTCATGATAGGAAGCTCGCAGCCCGCAACACAAGCGAGTGATGGCACGGTGGTGCGACCCGCCTCGCTCGAGAGAATGATCATCCCCGCAATGAATGCCATGCGTCGCTGGAGTTTGAGGATTGATGCGCGTTTGCCAATCGAATCGAACGGCTCGCGAAAAATCCTGGCGTATCATTGTCTCCGCAAGCGGAGGATTCCGAAGATTCCGGGAGACAGGATTACCGATCAGATCGTGGGAGGAATGCGATGCAAGCTGCCATTCTGATGCTGATGGCGCTCTCTGGCCTGGGCTGTCAAAACAAGCCCGCCGACTCGACGGATCTGCCGCAAGTGCTGGCTCCGGCTTCCTCTGCCGCGAGCCCCGCGCCGGAGGCACCCGTCGCTGCGGCTTCCTCTGCCGCGAGCCCCGCGCCGGAGGCACCGACTACCGAAACGACGACGACTCCGCCCCCATACCCGCGCTATTTTCCTGAGACCTTCCCCGACATCGAAGATCTGTACAGCACGCATTTAGGTATCATGACCGCTACCCTGTACAGCTTCGTCTTCGGGCACGACCCGGGCATCGCCAGCGCTCAAGAAATCGAGGCGTCGGTGTGGGGGCCCGTAGGCGATCATTGACGATCTGACGCGATACGCGGATTGCACAGATTGCGAGGCGGGAATCTCCCAGTCCGTCCTTTCCCGCAAGGCATGAGCCGGGCGATGCCGCCTGGTTCCCGCGCCGCATACGGTGAATAAACGCGCGCAGCCATTCGTCCAACCGACATGGACCGTAAGCGTCCTCACCCGCGGGCGTGTTCTGATCCACTCGACCAACGCTGGCCAAGCTCACCAACAACAGCGAAGTTGTGCTCTTGCCGGGCGAGGCCACCGTCTACGTCGGCAGCGACTTCGTGGGCCGGATGCGCCTGCCCCTGGTGGCCGCCGGCGAGCCGTTCGTCGCCGGCTTCGAACGGACAACCTCCTGCTGTGGGACATGCAAGTGCCGCCGGGCACCATCGGCGACAAGACCATGTATTTGAACTACGAATTCCGGATGGAGTACGCGCGCGACCTTCCCCAGCCCCGATTTGTCTCCGGCGGTCTGCGGGAAGGCCCGATTGGCGGAGGTGCAATGGGCGGGATGGGCGGTATGGGTATGGGGATGCGGTAGGGTGGGTGTAACCCACCAGCCTCACGTGGTCGATGGTGGGTTGCACCCAGACTGCCCGGGAGATTCGCCCATAATTCTTTGCGCACCAATGTTTTACGGCACAAGCCATGGGATAATCTGGGATATCCAGGAAAATAGCGAATCCGTCGAGTTGAGTGTAAGATCGCTCCTGTGGCGGCGTTATAGTTTCGGAGCGGCAAAACCCCGATGCCGTCTTCGATTCACTCGACCCGAGCTGGGATCGCCTCAATGACTTCAATACCGTGTCCGATACGCGAGGACCTCTCAGACTGGCTGGATGATCAGCTCGAGGAGTCTGAATCTACGGAGATCAGCATTCACGTTGACACCTGCAATGAGTGTCAGGGGAAGCTGGAACAACTCACGTGTCGCCAGGCTTACGGGATCCGCGGCGCTGGGGGGGCGCCACTGCGCGAATTGCGTTGTAGCCCGACGGGAACGATCGCGGCGACCGATCGGCACGCCGCTTTGGTCGCATTCCCGCCACGACGGCAGACGACCCCGGTGGACGGGGCGGCCGGGCGTTTCCGCGCCAATTCGAGCCGCGAACAGCATCATGATCGTGGCGACCTCACGGCGATCGTTGATGAGACATGCCTGGAAGACGTAACAGGGGATTTTGATCGAGCCGTAGTCCCCCTCGACACCGAGCCAGCCGTGCCTCGGGAGGCGCCCGGGCGTGGCCCGCGATTGCTTCTTACGAGATCATGGAACTGATCCGCGAAGGAGGCATGGGTGTCGTGTACAAGGCCCGCCAGCGGGGCCTGAACCGCCTGGTCGCGCTCAAGATGATTCGTGGCCAGGAATGGTCGCGGCCCGAGCACCTCGCTCGCCTGCGGATCGAAGCCGAAGCCGTCGCACGGCTCCGCCACCCCAACATCGTCCAGATCCACGAGATCGGCGAGGTCGACGGTCAACCCTTCCTCTCGCTCGAGTTTCTCGAGGGTGGAACGCTGGAAGACCATCTGGCGGGAAATCCCCAGTCGGGCAGGAGTGCGGCCGAGCTGATCGCCACGCTGGCCCGGGCGATCCACACAGCGCACGACGTGGGTATCATCCACCGCGACTTGAAGCCGAGCAACGTGCTTTTCACAGGCGACGGCACTCCCAGGATCACCGATTTCGGCCTGGCAAAGAGACTGGAATCGGACAGCCGGCAGACCGAGTCCGGCCAGATCATGGGCACGCCGTGCTACATGGCGCCGGAGCAGGCACTGGGGCGCACCAAGGATGTCGGCCCTTCCGCCGATGTCTATTCCCTGGGAGCGATGCTCTACGAAATGTTGACCGGCCGTCCCCCGTTCAAGGGGCAAACCCCGGTCGACACGATTCGCCAGGTGATCGAAGACGAAGTTGTTCCGCCCGCCCGCCTCGTTCCCAAGGTCGCCAGAGACCTGGAAACGATCTGCCTGCACTGCCTGAGCAAAGAGTCATCGAGGCGCTATCGCACGGCCGTCGCGCTGGCCGAGGATCTCGAGCGCTATCTCGCCGGTGATTCCATCATGGCGCGGCGCACGCCTTTTCTGGAGCGCGGTGTGAAGCTCGCCCGGCGCCGACCCCTGGCCACCGCGCTGTGCTCGCTCAGCCTGGCCGCGACGCTCGGGTTGAGTGGGGCCTGGGCGCAAAGCCGCGCTCAGCGGGCTGAGCTCAGAAATGCGACCCTCGCGCCTCTACTCGAGGCTAAGAAGCTCCTGGCCCAGCGTCGATGGAGCGATGCCGAGCCCATTCTGACGGGAATCAGAGGCCAGATAGGCAAGGAAACAGGTCTCGAAGACCGGGCCACGACGGTCGAAGAAATGCTTGCGGAGTGCAGGACGGGACGGGAGATCGAAGAAGCCCGTAACGAGGGCCAGACGCAAAAGAAGAAGTTCGAGCGGCTCTGGCGGGATGCCGTGTTCCACGAAACGAACTTCACCGGGCTTGACGTTCCCGTCGATAAGGAAGCGGTCCGAAAAGCGACCCGGGATGCACTGGCGGTATTCGCCCGGCCGGGCTCGGAAAATCGCTGGGAGCCCGGCGCGTTGCCGGCGGGGCTGGAAGCGAGGGAGCAAGAAGAGATCAAGGAAGGCTGCTACGAGCTTCTCCTGATGCTGGCCGAATCGGTAGACCAGCCTGAGGAAGGCTTGCGGCTTCTGGACCGAGCAGCGGAGCTGCGACCACCGACTCGCTACTATCATCTGCGGCGCGCCGATCTGCTGGCCCTGCGCGGCGATGCAGCCGGCGCGGACCGTGAACGTGCCGAGGCGAGCACTTTCGAGACCTCTTCGGCCAACGACCATTTCTTGAGCGGCAAGGAACAGTACAAGCGCAAAGACTGGGCGGCGGCACTTTCCCAGTTCGACGAAGTGCTTCGGATCAGGCCCGACCACTTCTGGGCGCACTGTCTATCGGCCATCTGCGCCTTGCAGCTCTCGCAGGCGACCCGGGCCAGGGCCGACCTGAATTCCTGTCTGCAGAGCGAGCCGGGGTTTGCCTGGCTCTACGAGCTGCGGGGCTTCGCTTCCTATCAGGTTGCGGCGCTTGCTCGCCTGGCAGCCGAGGGTTTGCCGGCCAAGGGGACCACGCTGCGCGGCGAGGCTCAGGCGCAGCTCAAGGCGGCCGAGGCCGATTACAACAAGGCCCTCGAATTACTGGAAAAGCGGCCGAACAACGAATTGCAATACGCCCTCCTGGTCAACCGCGGACTGCTCTGGCTCGAGCGCCGCGAGTGGAGCAAGGCGATCGACGACCTGCAATCGGCAATCCGGCTGAACGCGACGCAATGGCAGGCTCACGAGATGCTGGCCCAGGTCTTTGACCGGGAAGGTAAGCCCGATCTGGCCGTCGAGCAGTTCACGCAGGCCATCGCGCGGCGTCCCGATATGGCCGCTCTCTACCGCGCCCGAGCGAATGTCGAGATCAGGCGCGAGAAACAAACGCCGGCCGGGCAAGAACTCGCTCTGCGTGACGTCGAAACGGCCATCCGGCTCGAGCCTCCCGGCAGCCAGTTTCTACCCGGCGACCAGACGAATCGAGCTCGGCTGCTCCACCGCAAGCGTCGGGAAGACGAGGCGCTGTCGGCGTGTGAGACGGCCCTTGCCCTCGACCCGAGCTTCCTCGAGGCGCATCTCCTTCGAATCAATGTGCTGCGGAAGCTGAAACGTCATTCCGAGGTCATCCGATCGTGTGACGTCCTGCTGGCGCACGGTAAGCCGTCGTCGGACCTTTACGAGCTGCGCGCTCTGGCCAAGCAAGAACTGAAGGACTACGACGGCGCGATCGAAGACGACACGCTGGCGCACGCCCTGCGGCCGAGAAGCGCGGCGATCCTGGCACGAAGGGGCAGGCTCTTCCTGATCTCCGGCGCCACCAGCTTGGCGCTTCGCGACTTTGAGCAGGCGATCGATCTCGATCCGTCGAGTCCTGCCAGTGCCGATGCCTACGTCGGCCGGGGCCTGGCCCGTGCGTCCCTCGGCCTGCATCGGGAAGCGGTTGCCGACGCGATGCGAGCCGTCCGGATGGGCGAGCCAACCGACGAGATTCTCTACAGCGCGGCTCGCATCCACGCGCAAGCCGCAGGCGCCGCGGCCGCCGAGATCAAGAAGACAGGGCAAGCCGCCGCGGCTCTCGCGTCGCGCCATCAAGATCAGGCGCTCGAGCTGCTGCGACAGGCAATCGCGCGTCTGCCGGCCGCGCAGCGCCACGAGCTTCTTGCACGATGTTGTTCAGACCGACCCCGAGCTGGCGTCGATCCGCCATCGCCTTCGGTCTCTGGACCTGGCCGGCCCCGCTCTTCCTTCGGAGCGCGCCTCAACTCAACCTCAAAACTGACAAGTGTTTCGTCCAGGAGATCAGCACCGCTCTGGAATTCGCCCGGGAGCTTTCGCAATGACCGCTACATGGAACCTCAAACGATTCACCCGCCCTTTTGCCGCCCGCAGCCGTCCGGCCGGTACGGTCGCCAGGACAGTCCGCTTCCGCCCCGGTTTCGAAGCGATTGAGGAGCGGACGCTCCTATCGACTTTGGCGGGGGTCCATCCGGACACCTTGATTGGCCAGGCGAGCAACACCCCGGCGCCCTCGATCGTCGGAGACTTTGACGGCAAGTCCGACCTGGTGACCCTGAACGGCACCTCGAACAACCTGACGCTGATTTCCGGTTACAACGGCCCGCATCCGGTCACCACGACGATGTCATCCGGCGGTGTCGACCCGCGTTTCGCTTTCGAATTCAGCGCCCACGACGGCTTCGACGATCTGGTCGTGGGCAACGCCGGAGACGGAGTCGTGGCGCTCTTCAGGGGTGGTTCCAAAGGATTGGTGCTTGAGTCCAGTGTGACCGTGAGCAGCCTTCCGCGAGCCACGGCACTCGTGTTCCTGGGCGTCACCGGTGACGAGGTTCAGTTCGAGGTCGTCGAGCTTCGGTTCGGAGTCGGCCATGGGATTCATGTACCGGGCGAAGTCGAAGTCTTCAGTCTGGTTGGCGTTAACCCACCGAACGGGCAGCCGGGCCCGAACTCGTCGACTTCAAGCGGCGTCGCTCAGCTTGTGCCGCTGCAAGAATCATCGCTGGCCTTGATCGGCACGCTGTTGCCCCAGACGTTTGAGTCTACCGCCGCCGCGCAGTCCAACGTGGCCGAGCTTGTCGCGGCGCCGGCGCTCGAGACCGCCACGACATCGGACTCGCTGGGTCAGTCTCTGCTGGGCCAAGGAATTCGCCTGGCGACGGCGGGGGCAGGGATCCAGCAGCCCGTCATGCGCGGTAACCAGCCCGCCGCTCCGGGAAAACCCGGCAATGCCGGCTGGCAGAGCTACATGCTCGGTACGGACGAGGCGCTCGAACAGTTCGATCGCGAGCATCCGGACCTGTCTCTGGGCGGTTCTGACGCCGCGCCGGGAACCACGCCCGGTGTGGCACAGAACGACGGCGGCCCCGCCGGGACCGCAGGCACTGTCGTCTCGCAAAATGCGTTATCGACCGCGGGCCGGAATTCGGCCCAAGCTGCCTTCGACCATGTCATTGACCTCCTCCTCGACGATGACTCGCCCGCGGGAAATCGAAGATGGTTGCGCGAAGATACCACGGTTCTCGGGTCAGAGCCCCGGCTCGCGGACACGGGTGATCGCCTGTCGGCTTGCCTGGTTCTCACCTCCATCGGCGCGGGTTATCTCTACTGTTATCATGGGGTTCGGCAACGGCCGTTTTCTCGCGGTTCGATTCCCATTTCGGCTGCCGCCGCTGCTTCAACCCCGCGCCGCCCCGTAACGCAAAGTCGCGCCGAATGTCGACGGACCCGAACAAGGAAACATCGGGCACGCTGATGATGCGGATCCAGGAGGATCCGGCTGATCGTGGTGCGTGGGATGAGTTTGTCGAAATCTATCAGCCGATGATCCGCGACTGGTGCTTGAGATGGGGATCGCAGCCGGCAGACGCCGAAGACGTCGCGCAGCAAGTTCTGCTCAAGTTGTTGACGGCAATGAAGAACTATCGCCGTCGAGCCGGCTGCGGATTTCGGGGCTGGCTCAAGACAGTAACCCATAACGCCTGGCTCGATTTTGTCACTTCCCGCCATAACTCGGCCCAGTATTCGGGGTCAGTCGACCTGATCACCGATTCGAACGATGCGCTGGCGGACCTGGAAGCGGAGATGCAGCGCGCGTTCGAGAACGAATTACTCATGCTGGCGATGCGCCGGGTCGAAGCACGCGTCAAACCGAGCACATGGGAGGCCTTCCGGCTCACGGCCATCGAGGACCTGCAGGGCGTCGAGGCCGCCGCCAGGCTCAACATGGAAGTTTCGAACGTCTTCGTTCACAAGCATCGCGTGATGAAGCTGCTGGAAGCGGAGGTCAAGATCTTGAAGGGCGAGCGCGGCTGACACCCGACGAACCGCGCACACGCCGGGAGTCGCGATCGCGCACTCACTTGATTCGGGCGAGCCGCTCGTAGAAAATCGAGAGCCAACTGGAGCCAAAACCATGGGCAAGAAGAATCCCAAGATCGACGCGTATATCGAAAAGTCAGCAGAATTCGCCAGGCCGATCCTCAACCACTTGAGAGCGGTCGTTCATGAAGCCTGTCCGGAAGTGGAAGAGGAATTCAAGTGGAGCTTTCCGTGCTTCACGTACAAGGGCATGTTCTGCAACATGGCCGCGTTCAAGGAGCACTGTTCGTTCGGCTTCTGGAAAAGCTCGCTGATTGTCGACAAGAAGGGGCAGAATCTCGAGAAGTCGATGGGCCAGTTCGGGCGGATCACCAAGCTATCGGATCTGCCGCCCAAGAAAGTCTTGACCGAATACATCAAGCTCGCGAAGAAGCTCAACGATGACGGTGTGAAGGCTCCGGCCCGCGTCAAGAAGCCTGCACGCGAGGTGGTGGTTCCGGATGATCTCGCCAAGGCGCTCAAACGGAACAAGCCGGCCCAGGCCACTTTTGACAAGTTCAGTCCCAGCCACAAACGCGAATATATTGAATGGATCACCGAGGCCAAGACCGAGGCCACCCGCACGCGCCGGCTCGAGACGGCCCTGGAATGGATGGCCGAGGGGAAACCGCGGAACTGGAAGTACATGAACTGCTAGCGCGCGGGCACGAGGATGACGGGGCCTCGTTTTGCGCGGCTTGCGAGGAGAATTTGTGACGGCTCGGATTCTGGACGGGAAAGCGCTCGCTGAGAAGATTCGCCGGCAAGTTGCCCAGGAGGCGGGGGCGTTCGTCGCGGCGACCGGCGTCGTGCCCGGATTGACCGTTGTCCTGGTCGGCGACGATCCCGCAAGTCAGGTCTACGTACGAAACAAAGCCGCGGCGTGCAAGGCGGCCGGAATGAACGGGCACGTGCTGCGACTGCCGGAGGCCACCGCGGAAGCCGAGATGTTGTCAACGATCGAACGGTTGAACGACGACCCGGCGGTCCATGGAATTCTGGTGCAGCTTCCGCTGCCGCCGCAGTTGAGCGAGTCGATCGTGGTCGAACGAGTTGATCCGGCCAAGGACGTCGACGGCTTTCATCCCGCCAACTTCGGCCTGCTCGCGGCCGGCACGCCGCGTTTTGTGCCGTGCACGCCCCTCGGAATCCGCGAGCTCTTGCTTGACGCGGGGATCGAGACCCGGGGCGCACACGCCGTCATTCTGGGCCGATCGCGCATCGTGGGCCGGCCGCTCGCGTTCCTGCTGCTTCAAAAAGCCCCCGGGGGAGAGGCGACCGTCACCGTCTGCCACACAGGTACGCGTGACGTAGCGGCATTTGCGCGAGCGGCCGACATCCTGTTCGTGGCAATGGGACGCCCCGAGCTCGTCACGGGCGACTGGATCAAGCCCGGGGCTGTCGTGATCGATGTGGGCATTCACAAGCGAGCGGACGGCCGGCTGTGCGGCGACGTCGAATTCGCGAGCGCTTCACGCGTCGCTTCGCATATCACTCCCGTCCCGGGAGGCGTCGGTCCCATGACGATCGCCATGCTGCTCAAGAATACCTTGCTGGCCGCCCGGATGTCGGTCGCGCGCCGGCTCGACCTGAGGTGGCTTATTCCATGTTCAAATTCGGCATCTGCAACGAGCTTTTTGAAGACATGGAGTTTGTCCGAGTGTGCCGGCTCGTCAAAGAGATCGGCTACGATGGGCTCGAAATTGCACCGTTCACGCTGGCGGGGTTGATCACCGACTTGAGTGCCGCGCGGCGCCGCGAGTTACGGACGACGATCGAGGATGCGGGGCTCGAGACGATCGGGCTGCACTGGCTGCTTGCGAAAACGGAGGGCCTCTATCTGACATCGCCCGCCGCCGCCGTGCGCCGCGCCACGGGCGAGTACCTGGTCGCACTCGCCGAGGCGACGGCCGACCTGGGCGGCTCGCTCATGGTGCTCGGCTCGCCCAAACAGCGAAACTTGCTGCCGGGTGTGAGCTACGAACAGGCGTTTGAGTTTGCTTCCGAAGTCTTCGATCGCATCATGCCGGCCATCGGTGCCGTGGGCGTGGATCTGTGTTTCGAGCCGCTGGCGCCCAATGATACCGATTTCGTGAATACGTGCGAGCAAGCCACCGAGCTGGTCCGGCGGGTCGGTCATCCGCACTTCAAGCTGCACATGGATGTGAAGGCCCAGAGCAGCGAGCGCGGCACGTCGGTTCCGGAGCTGATCCGCAAGTACGCGAAGAACGCCGGGCATTTTCATGCTCAGGATGTCAATCTGCGCGGGCCGGGAATGGGGCAGGTCGACTTCGCGCCGATCATGCAGGCGCTGGTTGATTCGGGTTACAACAGGTGGGTGTCGGTCGAGGTCTTTGACTTCTCGCCGGGTGCGGAAGAGACGGCGCGGCAGAGCATTGCGTGCCTGCGAGGCGCCTTGGGGCAGGCTGCTCGTGGCTGAAAGGTCTTCCAAAGGGACTATCACCGGCAGAAGGACACGAACGAGTAGCGAACAGGCGAGTTGACGGAGTAGATTGCGTGCGACAACATCTGCGGCAGCTTCGGGCTCGGTTTTCACCTCTGCGCCCGTTGCTCCGAATCAAGCATCTCGAATTGCGTGATGCGCACGGCGTGATTTGGAAAACGAGCGACGATTTCGAGTTTGCCCCCCATCGCTTCGATAAAGCCTCGCAGCGTGCTCAAGTACATATCGGTCCGGCGTTCGAGTTTTGATACCGCCGCTTGCTTTATGTGGAGCTGCTTCGCAACTTCTGCCTGGGATCTCTCTCGCGCTTCCCGCACCTGGCGCAGGGTCGCCTCCTCGGCGATCAACTCTGCCGCCCGCTTCTTGATTGTCCGCTGCCGCCTCTTGGGCAGCCCTGCCATATAATCGTCAAACTTGATAGCCATCTGGATTCTCCTTTATCGTTCTTGTTTCAATCGATTCAAGTGCTGCTTAAACCGCTCATCGGCGATCGGCAGGTGCTTCTTGTACCATCGCTTATCGCCTCGTTTATTACCGCCGACGAGCAGTATTGCCGTGCGCGCGGGATCAAAAGCAAAGAGGATGCGCCATGGGTCGCCCTTGAACTGTACTCGCAATTCCTTCATGTTGGTGTGTGACGAGCCTTCGACCATGTCGACGAATGGCCGGCCCAGTTGCGGTCCACGATCTCGAAGCAAGGCCACGTGGGCGAGGATCTCATCTTGCAGCGCCTCGATGAGCCCTTCGAACCACACCAAAAACGCAGCGTCGAATTGCACATCCCAATCCACTCGGAAACTCCTATTCCATGCAGAGAATCTATTCCTTGCGTGGAATGGTGTCAACTGAATCTTGCGGTGCGCCATCGTACTACGACGAAGTAGATGCGGGCAGTTGTGGTGGCTTGATCTAGTAGGTTGTGGATCAGGATTTCAAACTGATCTCGAATTCGCTTGACTGCCCTCCGCAACTCGCGGGCGAGGATGAAGGGCGGCCAGACGAAAATCAAGCTGATCAGCATTTCAAAGACGTTGTCCGTGCGCGTCGCGAGCTGTTGGCTCGGGATAACGACCGCGAATTCCACGAAGAGTCCGACCAAGATTCCTGCAAGCCCAAGCGCGATACAGAGCCAGCCGCCCTGCACTCGATCGCGGTAGTTGATTGTTTCGACGCAGTATTCGATTCGCGTCTTGTTCCCCGCAGCAGAGAATCGAGCCGTGCCCCGGCGGAAGCCGATCCCATTCCATTTGATCGACTCGAGCGAGGTGCCAGCCGCCTCAAAGTGGATTTCGTTTTGGTCGGCAGCGGTGATCTTCACGGTCGCGCCGAGGATGCCAAGACGACTGTACGCCAGCGTTTGAGCGAGCTTTGCCGCGAGCAAGCCGGCTCGCCCGGGACCTCGGCGCTCCCCGCGATCGTCGCTGCTAGGTTCTCGGCGGGGCAAACCCGGGCGGCCTCGTCCGACACGGCCTGGCGCTCGACGAGTGGCGGCGCAACATCACTTTGATAGCGAATAGCCAGACCACAAGCCCGATCGTGGCGATCCCGACGACGATCGCCGTGGCGATTTCAGTATTCATGAAGAACCTCGTTTCAAAGTGTTCTTCGCGTCATTCAGGCCTTCAAGCGTACGGCAGGTTGTGAATCAGGGCTTCGAACTGATTTCGGATCAGCCTGGCCGGCTGGCGGGAAATATGGGCGAAGAGGAACGGCGGCCAGATGAAATGGATGACCTGAATCATCTGGAAGGCCTGGGCGCGGATCGCGGCCTGCGGGCTGGGAATGACGACGTAGAATTCCACACACAGGCCGATCACTACCGCTGCGAGTCCGAGTGCGATACACAGCCAGCCGATTGTGAGCAGACCGCGGCCGGACCCGGCTTCGACGTGATATTCGATCCGGGTCTTGTTGCCGGCGCTTGAGAACGTCACCACGCCCCGGCGCAGGTTTGCCGGTGGAGCGCCGGCACCGCCGGGCGTGTGGCCGATCGCCTCGAAGCTGACTTCTCTTCGATCAGCGTGGGTGATCCTGATCGGGCCGAGGAAGCCCAGTCCGTCGCGTGCAAGCCGCTCAGCCAGCTTGGCCGAAAGCGCGTCGGGCTGTCCCGGCACCTCGGCGCTGCCGGTGATCGTGCCGGAGGGGTGCTCGGCGCCGGTATCCTGAGCGACGTCATCGGAGAGGGCCCGACGCTCCCGGCTGGCGCGCATCATCATCTGGAGAGCAAAGAGCCAGACCAGGAGGGCCACGAAGGCGATCCCGATCACGATGGCCTTGGCGACTTCAGGGTCCATGGACAAGCTGTCTCCAAAACTTGTGGAATTCCGGCTGTCGCATTCCAATGGAAGACCGGCGGTTCGTCAAGCATCATCGCCTCGAATCAAAACCGCGCGTGGAAGTCCCACCAGCAAGTCAGCGGGAGAGCGGCAATCCAGCACCATCCGAGCACTCGGCCCGCACGATCAATCCAGCTTCTTTCCGGTCGCCATCGCCCGCTGGCGCGCATGAGCATCCAGCTCGATGCGACCGCAAGGCCGATCATCGCCATCGTGCCCAGGAAGTGATCGGTGTCAAACCAGAGCAAGCCCGGATCCCCCGCCACGATGCATCCCCCCGGTCGGTCAAGGCGAGGGTTCCAGACCGCGAGCCTCGGATCGTTGCCGACACGCCAGCACATCGTTGCGAATCCTGCAAGACGGAATACCAGGACTGTAGCCGCCAAAAGCCCTGCGACCAAGCCCGGCTGCCGGATGAGGCGGCGCCAGCGTGGCCGCGGGCGGCGCAGCCTGAGACCGAGAATTGCCAGCGTCCACGCGATCGCGAACGGAGAAGCCAGTACCAGGCAGCTCCAGAGGCCGTTGACCCGCCCCAAAAATCGTGGTGCGAATCTGACCGGCGGCAGCCAGTACACCCGGGTCACGCCATAGTACGGCTTGAAAATGGCGAGCCCCACCGCCGTCGCCGTGATCAGCACCATCGCATCCGAAAGGCGAAACGTGCGCGGGGTCGTCATGGGGATCCTCACTCACTCGAACACGCAGAGACAACAGAGTTCTCGGGTCATTGACTGTGATCGTTTCGTGCGATCGCTTCAAAATCGCAAGTGGAAATCCCACCAGCCCGTCAGCGGAAGGGTCGCGATCCAGAACCATCCGAGCACTCGGCCCGCCCGGTCGATCCATCCCCGCTCGGGTCTCCATTGGCCGCTGGCCAGCAAGAAAATCCAGCTCGCAGCGACCGACGTGCCGACGAGCGCCATCGTACCCAGGAAGTGATCGACCTCAAAAAAGAGGAAGAGGTTCCCGAACGGCAATCCACGTAAGGCTCCGCCTCCCCCTGTGCGTCGCACAGTCAGGATCGAGAGCGCCGGCCGACCAACGACGCGCGCGCACATCGTCGCGAAGCCAAACAAACGCACCACCAGAACCATGGCGGCCACGAGCCCCGCCACGAAACCCGGCTGCCGGAGCAGCCGGCGCAGCCGTGGCCGTGGGCGGCGGAGTCTCAGACCGAGGATCGCCAGGGTCCACGCCATTACGATCGGCGACGCGAGCACCAGGCGGTTCCAGACGCGGCCGATCCACCCGTAAAACTTGGGCGCAGGCGGAAAGGGCGGATTCCAATCGAGCCAGGTTACTGGATAGTACGGCAGGACCACAAACAGTCCGATGGCCGTGGCGGCGACCAGGACAATCGCGTCGGAAAGGCGGAACCTGCGTGGGGTGTTCATGCGGAGAATCTCCCGCGCGCGGAGACGCCCTCCGTGCCTGGTCGACGGTCGAAAAGCCGGAGGGTGTAATCGACTTTGCGCCAGGCACGCATTCGAGCCGACGCCACGCGGCCCGTCAAGCGCCTGGACATCCGGGCGTCCTTCTCGTATAAAAGATCGTGGTCGGCCTGATGTGATTTCCCCCCTGCACTGACCCAGCCATGCAAGTCCAGCGCCCGCTGGAGCCCTGGCCGGGATGCACAGAACGAGGAAGCCAGCCATGTCGTGGCGATTTCTGGCAGCGACCGGTGCCGTCGTCGTCTTGTTGGGGTCCGTCGGTGCTCTGAAAGCCCAGGATCCGCCCGCGTCAACCAAGGCAAACGACGAGTCGAAGGGCGCTCTCTCGGCTGACCCGGTGCCTGCTGACACAAAAACCGCTCCGGCGAAACCGGCCACCGGCAAGGCGAAAGCATCGACGGCCGCCAAGGCGAAGTCGAGGAAGAGCAACACCCGGAGTAACTCGGACAGGTCAACGAGCTCGAGCTCATCCGAACCCAAGTACGAGCTGGCGACGTTCGGGGCGGGTTGTTTCTGGCATGTCGAAGCCGATTTCGAGCGATTGAACGGGGTGGTCTCGGCCGTTTCCGGTTATGCCGGCGGCGCTGTCCGGAATCCGAATTACGAGATGGTGCACGAAGGGTACACCGGCCACGCCGAGGTGGTGATGGTGCAATATGATCCCGAGATCATCAGCTATGAAGACCTGCTCAAAGTTTTCTGGCAGTGCCACGACCCGACCACGCCCAACCGGCAGGGGCCCGACGTGGGCACGCAGTATCGCTCGATCATCCTTTACCACAATGAGGATCAGAAGAAAGCCGCACTGAAGTCGTACGACCTGCTCGTCGAGGCGCGGGCGTTCCGTAACCCGATCGTGACCCAGCTCGTGCCGCTCAAGGCTTTCTATCGTGCCGAGGATGAGCATCAGGATTATTACGGCGGCAAACCGCGAGTTTCGTCGTCCAAGCGGCGCACGAGTGCGGCGAAATCCAAGAAGCCGATGTCCAAAGTGGCCCGGGCGCTGGCGAAGAAGCCCGAGACTACGAATGCCGCGGATGCGGCGAAGCCGGGCGAGGCACCGGCCGGAGCGGCCAAGCCGGCGGGCGATTCGGGTGGCGACGCCAAGGACGCGAATCCGAAGCCGTGACGGTGGCGATTACACCCCGCATGCCCCGACCCCCCACCGCCGCTTGGCGGCACCTCTCTCACAAGGGTGCAGGGCTACACTGACGGCGTCGTCGCAAGCGTCTCGGACGCCTCGGGCGCAAGGACCTTGCGCTCTTTCTTCGCCTTCTTTGCGGCTTTCTCGTCGGGAAGGAAGACGGGCTGGTGTGTCGTGCCGTGGACCATGGCGTCGACCGTCGTTGCAAGAGTCCCGCCCGCCATCCGACCGGCGATCCGATCGAAGCGGAAGCTGGTGTCGACCACGATCAGGATTGTGAAGAGCAGCGTGGTCAGGTTCGTCGTTATATCCCAGCCCAACTGAAAACTCATGGGGAACCATCGGCGCGTGTTCGCGGGAAGCAAGTTATAAGACATCAAGAGCATGAAAATGCTGACGCAGGCCAGGAACACGAAGCCGATGATTGCAATCGCGGTGAAAGCGACGACGAGCCAGAGCCCCAGCCGGACGCCGATCGTCCAGCTCATCGCACGTGTGGCCGTCGGCATCGACAGCGAAAAACGCACGCCGACGGCAGCCATGAAACACCCCGTCACAAAGGTTCCAATCAGCCAGATCACATACGCATGCACGCCGACTGCACGGGTCGCGACCGCCAGCGTCCAGGCCAGCAACATCGCGGCGGCAAGATAGCGCAGGGCATACAGGCTGCCCAGGAGCTTGGCCACCGAGATCTCGGCCGGCTTGAGCGGGCTCATGAGGAGCGCGTCCCAGGTGGCGCGCTCGCGCTCCGAGGCAATCGATACCGCCGCTCGCAGGCCAATGCCCAACTGCAAGAGCCAGCTAAAAAGCGTGCCCGCGAACCCGCCAAGGACCAGCGCGAGCGTGGAGGACGCCACTGAGCCAAGGGCGGAATCCGGCGCGACAAAGCCTGAGTAAAACATCATGCCGGCGAGCACCAGGCTGCCGCCGCCAATCACGATGGTGAGCAGAGCGCCTACCCAGCGGCCGAATCGGCCCAGGCTGGCAACCCGCTCGATGAAGAGCTCCTTCCAGAGCATCGGCCGTTCGCCCACCGGCGGTGCTTGCTTGCGCTTCACGGTCTTCGTGCGCGCGACCCCGACCGACAAGCAAGACGGACGCAGCCGCCAGACGGCCAGCGCCAGGCCCAGGAGCCCCAGGCCCGCCCAGCAGCCCGCGGTCTCAAGCGCCAGAGCCGTGTCTCCCGCCCGGAGCAGAGCGACCATACTCGCATAAGGATTCAACCATTCGAGCACGTCGACGGCCTCCGGCGGCAGCCCGAGCCAGCCCAGCAGCGAGCTCATCATGAGCAAGATCATCAGGATATACACGGTTAATTGCGCGTCTCGACCGCGGCGCGACACCACCGACGCCCCCACGGCCATTCCACCGGCGCCAAACCCCACCGCGGCCAGAAGCAGGACCAGCGCCGAGAGATGCGAAAGTCCCAGGCCGGCCATCGGGGCGAGGAACGCCACGACCGGCAGGCCGGCCAGGATCACCATCGCCACCTGCGAGAGCTTGCCGAGCAAGCGGCCCTCGACGATCTCGCGCGGACTTGCGGCCGTCGTCAAAAGAAGCTGCAGGATGCCGCGCTCGCGCTCGCCGGCCAGCGAGCCGGCGAGAACCGCCGGGGCTTGCACCACGACGATCGTCAAGAGCCCGAGGACGGCCCCGTACAGCGAGAAACCAAGCTCGAACCCGGGGATGAACGTGGAGTCATACCTCGCGGAAAGCCACCAGGCCCACGTCAGGAACAAGAGTGCCAGGGCCAGCAGCGTGCCGATTGCGGCCCGCAGCCATAAGAGCCAGCCGCGCGCCAGCCCCCGGCGGCACTCGATGCCGGCCAGGTGGCCGAAGACGACCCTTGCGAGATTCAAGCCGTCGTTTCGCACTGCGGGCTCCGCTCCGGTTGCACGAGTTCGGGTTTTTTCTTCAGGCATGCGGCACGCGCAGCGGACCGGGTCAGATTCCACCACATCATGGCCGGATAGACCGAGGCGACGATCGCCCCGAAGATCATGAAGACCACGCCGAATATGGTCCCCCATCGCATGAGCACCGCCAGCGACATCGGAAGAGGAGGGCCGCCACCGGCCTTGATCTGGGTTTCAACGCCGGCCGCGGCTTTATCAAGCTTTTCCATCACCATGGGCACGATCACGAGCATGGACCCGATGACCATGGCAATCCAGCGCAGAATCTTGAGCTGGGCGACCCGGATCGCCAGCCGCCGAGCCCACTCCCGGAGCCTCATGAGCCCGGCGCCCGAGACGATCATGAGCGCATTCAGGATGACCGCCGCCGATACGTCGAGGATGTAGTAAACCGCCAGCCGCGGCTCGTTGTAGGCGTTCATTTTCTGCAGCTCTTCGAATGGCGTCAGGTTCGGCACGACCCTGACTTCGACGGCCGCGCGCTCGGCCGCCACCGTTTTCTTCTCTTCTTCGGTCTTGGCGGCTTCTTCCTGGGCCTTCAGTTCGGCAATCCTGGCGGCGCGGTCGGCCTGCTGTTTCTCCTGAATTTGCTGCATCGGCCTTGAAACCAACTCGTTGATGACCGGCGCGTACGCGTACATGAGCCCGTACCCGACTGCCGAAAGCAACAGGAGGATCCCGAAAACGATGTTCATCAGACCAAATGAGCGGGGAATCTGGGGGTTGGGCACCACCCACTTGCCCGCTTGCTCTTTGACCATGGACCACGGCTCCTGGAATACAGCAGGCCATGTCGCCGCTTTGAATCGAACGCGGCGACATCGTCTGGAACGGCCAGTTACGAAATCTCCTCCAGACGACAACCAAGCGATTACACTGAGCCAAGGAATCTTCGCCGCGGGCCGCCGGTTATTGGCTCGCCTGCTGCGATGGCCATCCTCGCCCGATCCGCCGGCTTCACGGTGGAAGGCTCCGCACACTCATTATCCAATGCGCGGACCGGAGTTGCAATTTCTCCGACTTGAACGCTTGCACTCACGCGGTGATAATGGATGTTTGAACACACGATCCGAGACGCTACCCGGTGATTCCGTTTCCAGGACAGGGACCGAGTGAAAGTGAATGATGCAGACCGCCAGATCCTTTTTGGACTGGTGGCGATCCGGCTGAAGCTGGTCACGCTCGCTCAGGTTTCGCGCGCGCTGGCGGACTGGACGACGAATAGCGAGCTTTCGCTGGCACGGTTGCTGATCGAGCGGCGCCAGCTTGACGAGGCCAGCGGCGCGCTCGTGGAGTCTGCGGTCGAACATCATGTGATGATGGCGGGAGGCGATGCGGCTTCTAGCCTCGATTCGTTCTCGGGCAGCGACGATCTCGAGGCGCTTCGCCACGTGCTCGAGCGAACGATCAAGCCGGGCCAGATCATGGAGAAAACGGTCGCCCGCGGGGGAGGGCCGGCGGTCTCTGCACCGGCGGCAGGCAACGGGCAGTCGAAGCCGCGCGAAGCGACCCATATGGATGCCGATGCTCTCGATCGATCACATGGAACGCTGATCTACGACGGAGTTTCGGGCGCCGGCGCGACGTTTGAGGTGCTCCGGCCGCTGGCCCGGGGAGGCCTGGGCGAGGTGTTCGTGGCCCGCGACGGCAGGCTCAACCGAGAAGTCGCCGTGAAGCTGATCGAGGAATCGCAGGCGGCCGACCCGCAGAGCCGGGCGAGGTTCCTGCTCGAGGCCGAGATCACGGGGGGCTCGAGCACCCCGGCATCGTGCCGGTCTATGCTCTGGGAGAGAACAGCGACGGCCGGCTTTTCTACGCCATGCGGCTGGTCCGCGGCGAGACACTCAAGGAGCGGATACGCCGGTTCCATCAGGCAGGCTCGATCGGACGCCAGCCGGTTGCCTTTCGCCAGTTGCTCAACCATTTCGTGCGCATCTGTGATATCGTGGCCTACGCGCACAGCCGGGGCGTGCTGCATCGCGATTTAAAACCCTCGAACGTGATGCTGGGCAAATTCGGCGAAACGCTGGTGGTTGACTGGGGCCTGGCCAAGCCGATCGAGCCCTCAGGAGACAGCCAGCCCCCCGCGCACGATGAAGTGAAGCTGCGGCCGATCTCGGGCAGCAGCGTGAAGGGAACGATGCACGGGGCGACGCTGGGGACGCCGCAGTACATGAGCCCCGAGCAGGCGCTGGGGCAGCTTGAGCGGGTGGGCCGCGTGAGCGACGTTTACAGCTTCGGCGCGACTCTCTACTGCATCCTGACGGGCTCGCCGCCCCTGGCCGATGTCAATGACGTGGGCGCCGTGCTAAGCCGGGTGGCGCTCGGGGATATCGCCCCGCCCCAGAGCGTGAAATCAGACGTGCCGGCGACGCTCGAGGCGATTTGCATGAAGGCGATGGCCGTGCGGCCGGAGGAGCGATATCAGTCGGTGCGAGCGCTCGAAGCGGACATGGAGAGCTGGCTGGCAGACGAGCCGGTGCAAGGCGTGGCGGAGCCCTGGAGCCGCCGGCTCACGACCTGGGAGCGCAAGCACCGGACGTTTGTACGCATCGGCGCGATGGCACTTTTCGCCGTGGCGCTTGTCTCGCTCGTGGCGGCAATCATTGTGAACGCCGCACGCGAACGGGCTGAAGAAGGGCGGCGTCAGGCGAATGATTCGAGCCGGATTGCAGAGGCCCGCAAGCAAGAGGCTGACCGCCAGCGCGATGCGCTGCGGCGATTCAACACACACTTGACTCTGGACCGCGGCCTCGGACTCCTGGCGAGCAACGATCGCCGTGCGGGGCTGCTGTGGCTCGCGCGCGGTCTCGCAAGCGCAGGGCCAGAACGACCCGTTCGAGCCGGCGATTCGCGGCAATCTCGCTGCCTGGATCCCGCTGCTCCACCGCCTGAAAGAATGTGTGGAGCATCCTGCGCCGGTCAGCGCGGTCGCCTGGAGCCCCACCGGTCGCGCGGTGGCCACCGGCAGCGAGGACGGCAGGGTACGGCTCTGGGACCCGACCTCGAGTGCGACGGAAGCGAAGTCGATCCGGTTGCAACTTGGCGGTGCGGTGCGGGCGCTGGCATTCACCCGAGACGGAAAGACACTGGCGACGGGCTCCGACGATCAAACTGCGCGGTTGTGGAACTCGGTCTCCGGCTTGCCGAAAGGCGAGCCGATGCGTCACAAGGGCCCTGTGGTTTCCGTCGCCTTCAACCGCGATGACAGCCGGCTGCTCTCCGCAAGCGGAGATGGTCTGGTGCGGCTCTGGGACGCGGCGACGGGCGAACCGCGCGGCAAGCCATTCGAGCACGGCAAGCCGCTCAGAAGCGCCTTGATCTCGAGTGATGGACGATCGATGGCGAGCCTGGACGAGCTGGGGGGTGTCATCCTCTGGGACATGTTGACGGGCAATCCGCGGCAAAACGTCAGGATCACCCCGGCGAGATCGAGGTCGTCGCGTTCAGTCCGGACTCGTCGATGCTGGCCTGTGGTGGTGAAACCGGCCAGTTGTTTCTCTTGAGCTCGACCGACGGCGCGCTGATCGGCCGGACGACGAAAAGAGAACCGGGTGAGCGGCTGGAGGCCATCGCGTTCAGCCACGACGGAACCAAGATCGCCGTCGGCAGCTACGACACGACGTGCTGGATCGCGAAGGTGCCGGACCTCGCGGTTATAAGCCCGAAAATGGAGCATCGCGGGCACGTATGGGGGGTTGCGTTCAGCCCCGACGACTCGCTCCTGGCCGCCGCTGCGGATGACAACACCGCGCAGTTGTGGGACGTGCGTACATTTGAGCGAGCCGGCGATGCTCTGCCTCATGAGAAGCCAGTGCGCACGGTCCAGTTCAGCCCTGACGGGCGCATTCTGATCTCGGGCTGCGATGACGGTATTGCCCGAGTCTGGCAACTGGGCGGCGATAGCGGAATCGGACAGCCCATGCCGCACGGTCAAGGGGTGAGAAGCCTCGCAGCGCGGCCCGACGGCAAGGCCATCGCGACGGTCTCGGGCGATGGCGACGTCTGGCTGTGGGATGTTTCGACGACGCGCTCCATCGCGCACGCCCGGGGCCACGAAGCGGGCACGCATTTCGCGCTGTTGTTCAATCCAGCGGGAACCGTGCTCGTCACCGCCGGAGAGGATGCGACGATCCGGCTCTGGAACGGGGCGACGCTGGAGCCGATCGGTTCCGCGATCAAAATGACAGCGTGGGTGAGGTGCCTGGCGATCAGCCCGGACGGCCGGTCGCTTGCCGCCTGCGACCAGGGTGGCAGGCTGGGATTATGGGATGCGCGCACGGGGCAGCCAGTTGCGCCTGTCGCTGTGTTGCCGCAGCGCTTGACAGCCGTGGCTTTCAATTCGGACGGCACGCGATTGGCGGTCGGTGACGCAGCGGGCGAGGTGCAGATCTGGGACGCCTCGAGGTCTCGACCGATCGGCGAGTCGATGCGGCATCAAGGTGCGATTCGAGACGTCGCCTTCAGCCCGGACGGAACGCGTCTGGCAACTGCCAGCTACGACAAGACCGCACGGCTCTGGGACAGCCGCTCGCGTGCACCGGTCGGCGTACTGCCGCACCGCGCGTATGTCTCGGCGCGTGCGCTTCAGCCACGACGGCGAGCGGTTGGTGACGGCCAGCTTCGACGGCACGGCCCAGATCTGGGACGGCCACACCGGGCATCCGATTGGTGAACCGCTCGAGCACGGTGAGCTGGTCTATGACGCGGTCTGGAGCGAGGATTCATCGCGGGTGCTGACGTACGGCCGATCGAATTCGGCCAGGCTATGGGACGCCGTGAGCTCTCGCCCGCTGGGCGAGCCGATGTCACACGGGGGCCGGGTTGACGGCGCGGTCTTTCTTCCGGGCAGATCCGTCGTGGCGACCTGCTCCCGCGACGGCACCGCCAGGCTTTGGTCCATGCCGGCAGAGAGCAGAGGGTCTGCGGATGAAATCGGTCTGGAAACGAGCGTCATCACCGGGATGGAGCTGGGTGACCTTGACCTCGTGAGGCCGCTCGACGTCTCGACCTGGCGCTCGCGGCGCGACGAGCTTGAGGCGTTGCGCGGTCAGGCGCGCGCTGAGCCGCCCCGACCGTGATCGAAGGAAAAATCCGGCCAGGTATTTCAAAAAAGTGTATAAGCGGGTCGTAGCCGCGACACTAAGAGGCATGGGATTGGACGAGGACCAGGGCATGCCTGATCGATCCACGGCCGCAATGGCCCCGTCGCTCGATCTGCTCTTTCGCGAAGGTGCTCTGGGCAGCCTGAGCGATGGGCAGCTTCTCGAACGGTTCGTCGCGTCGGATTCCGCGGCGGGGAGTGCATTTGACGTACTGGTCGCACGACACGGTCCGATGGTGCTCGGCGTCTGCCGGCGGATCTTGCGCGACGCCCACGCGGCCGAAGACGCGTTCCAGGTCACGTTCCTGGTTCTGGCGCGGCGGGCCGCCGCGATCCGGCAGGGCGAATCGCTGGGGCCGTGGCTCCACGGCGTGGCGAGGCGCGCGGCTTTACGAGCCAGGGCGGCCGCCAGTCTGCGACGGGAGCGCGAAGCCCGCGCGGCGATTTTGCACGAGACGGTCGAGTGCGAGCTCGACCACGATGACTCAGGCGCCGCGCTCCACGCCGAAATCGAGCGACTGCCCGAGAAATACCGTGCGCCGATCGTACTGTGCTACCTCCAGGGCCGAACGATCGGCGACGCCTCGCGCCAGCTCGGCTGGCCGGTCGGCACCGTCGGCGGCCGCCTGGCCCGAGCCCGTGATCGGCTGCGCGCGAGTCTCCAGAGGCGGGGGCTCTCCGTGCCAGTCGTGCTGAGCAGAGCCCTCTCTCGGGATTCCGTCCTGACGCCGGCTATTTCTCAGTCCCTGGCGCGTGCAACCCGTGATGCCGCGCTCGAGGTTGTGATAAAGCGCGGCACAACGACCGCGATATCCGCCGCGGCGGCAGGCGTCGTGGAGGAAACCATGCGACACGCCATCCTGGGCCGGCTCGTGATCGTCGCGATTGCTTCTGGATTGGCCGCAGCCGTGGTGGTGGTCGGGGGCGCCGATCTGGGCGTAACCGCCGGCTCACCCGAGATTGCCCGGTCTCGCGGGCCGCAAGGGCCGTCGAAAACGACGCCAGCGCCGGCTCGGCCGCAGCAATCCCCGCTCGTCGAAACGCTCAAGGACGCATCACGCCTCGCCGACGGTGTGACGGACCCGCAAGAAAGCCTGAACGCACACATGGCGCTGGCCTGGGCTCAGATCAAGACCGGCGACCATCAGGGCGCGCGGGCGACGCTCGATCGCGCAGAGAAGACTGCGAGCGCGCTCGACGCCGAAGCGCGTTGTGTCGCGCGTGTTCGGGTCGCCCAGGCCCTCGGTGAATGCGGCGGCAAACCTCGCGGCCTCGCTCTGCTGGCGCAAACGTTGATCGAAGCCGAGAGCCTCGGCCAGTCGCGCCAGATCTGGCCGCTAAAATCGGTCGCGGTCGCGCAAAGCGACCTCGGCGATCGCGATGGCGCTCGAGCGACCATACGGGCGCTCGACCAGGCGCTTTTGAGCCCTGAAGAGCGGCGACGGGGAATCTGGAAATCGACGCTGTCCACGCTCGCGGAAGCGCAACTTGTGGTCGGGGACATCGATGCTGCGTTCAAGACATGCATACCCGGTGTCGCCGGCGAAGGTGGCAAGGCGGATGAATCGGAGAAGCTCCAGCACCAAGCGTGGATGTTGACGCACCTTGCGTATTTCGCGGCGGACGGCAACCACAATAGTCGGTCCGGTCTCGACCCGCCCAGAGTTCTGACCGCCCAGGAGCGGACGAGCCGCCTGGAGGTCGTGCGCCTTATCGTGGCGACTGTGGAATCGTTGCCTGAGCCGAACAGCCACCGCGCGTCATTAGTGGCCGCACTGGGTGAGCTTGGCGCCTTCGAGACCGCGATTCAGGTCGCCCGGCGCATCGACCAGAAACAAATCCAGAATCCCAACCAGATCGACGCGATCTGGGCGTTCTGGCGGGTGAGTCTCGCTCAGGCGAAAGCGGGTCTATTCGATGCCGCGCGGGTCACTTTGCGTGAAGCGGCACGAGTGGAAGTTCCACCGAAGGCGGACGCGGCGGATAAACGATCCTGTCTGGCTAATGGCTTTCTCGCGGCGCGTGACTACGACGAGGCCATGAAAATCGCCGAGACACTCGATCCCGGCGGACGGGCCTCGATCCTGTCGCAGGTGGCCCGGCGCAAAAAGCTCGCCGGCGATCGCGACGGTGCCGAGCAACTCTTCCGCCGCGCGATCCTGGATGCCGGCCGCTTCCGGCACATGCCTCCAGAGACGGAGCCGGAGCAGCCCGGCGCTGCGCCCGCGGCTGGTCCGAAGTCCCGAAAGGAAGACGGCGCCAACGACGCCAAGGCGCAGCATGAAATCGAATTCCTGTCTCTGCTCGCACAAATCCAGGCCCGGAACGGCGACTGGGCCGCGGCTGCGAGGACCTTCGCCTCGATGTCGCCGGAGAGCCATCGCCAGCGGTTGACGGCGCTGTGGATCTCGATCATCCGCACTCGGTCCGGCGATGCCGCCGGCGCCCTGGCCTGGGCCCGGTCGCTTTCCTCACCGTCGCTGCGCAGCGTGGGCCCTCCGTGGGCTGGCGGTGGGAATCTTCGGCGATGAATCATCCATTGAGTAGGCACGGGCCGACCACGACGAGCTCGCCGGATCGGCGGACTGGTCGATCAGCCCTTCTTGGCTTCGGGAGCCTCGCTCCTCGCGGCGAGCTCGCGCTCGACGTGGACCAGGAGCGGTGTGCCCTCGAGATTCGCGTCGCGAGCCACGGCTCTGAGGGCCGCGGGCAAACGCGGGTCATTGAGCGCGACGAGCGCCTCCAGCGCGGCGGCACGCACGTTGGGCGACGCGTCGGCATCGGCCAGCAGTGCGGCCAGTCGATCGCGGATCGGCTCGGACTTGAGCTCCGGTCGAGCGAGAAGCCGGGCAGCGGCCTGGGTGGCGGCGATCACCAGGGCCTCGCTGCGCGAGCCGATTGCTTCCTGCACGATGGGCAGCGCCTCGGGCGAGCCCAGGTAGCCCAGGCCGGCCAGGGCCGACGGCGCGAGTGGATCGCCTGGCACGCGCCAGCTCCAGCAGCTTGGGCGTGATATCCGCCTGGCCCAGGCGTGCCAGCGCGCGGATGACCGCTGCGTTCCAGGCCAGGTCGTTCGAGGTCTGCCAGATGCGCCTTAGCTCGGGCACAGCGCGGGGATCGGCGACGGCATCCAATGCCTCGACGGCCTGGTCGCGCAGGTTGATCTGAGAGAGGTGCTCGATTGCCTGGGAGTATCCGTCGCGGAAGCCGTGCCGGCCAAGGAACGCGATGAGCTCGAGCTTCCGCGCCAGGTCGGCTTCCTCGTCGAGGTGCGGCCAGAGGGCGCTCGCAGCCTCGTCGCTGTCGATCCGGCGCAGGGCCTCGACGGCGTAGTAGCGAATCTGTACTTGGCGAGGGTCGAGCAAGCTGGAAACGGCCGACACCATGCGAGGGTCGGCGACGACGGCGCAGGCATAGGCAAATGCCAGAGATTCTGACGGGTTGAGGGGATGGGCCCAGACTTTCAGAAGCTCAGGAGTTGCGAGCTCTGCGGGCAGCGTGGCGAGCAGGTAGATCTCCTGCTCGACTCCCAGGCCGGCGGCGTGCTTCGTAGCCAGCCGCGCCGTGATGAGCGGCGCGGCGCCGGGATCGATCTTCACGAGGGCACGTCCCGCGGCCTCTTGCAATTCGGGCCGTGAGTCGAGCGGCATCGTCTGGAACTCGCGGGCAACCGCATCTTTGTGATCCGGGGGTACGAGGCTGGCAATGGCCCGCAGGCGTGCCGCCTGACTCCGCCAGCGTCATCGGGGTGCGGGCGTTCTTGAGCCACGCGAGGACGGCCGGCTCGTGCCCGGCCTTCGCACCGAAGGCCGCGAGCGCATCGATGAGAGCGACGCGAGCCAAGACGTCGGGCCCCGCGGTCTCGAGCGCGGCCACAATCGCGCCGGCCACCTCCGATCGCCCGGGCCCCTGCCCTGCGCGATCGGCCTCGAGCATGGCGCCCAGAGTGCGAGCGGCGACTTCTCGGGTCGAGACCGTGGTGCTCTTGAGAAGAGGCAGGATCGCCTCGGTGACCCCTCGAGCCCGGGCCGCCAGAAGAGCGCGCTGGCCTAGCGCCAGCAGGAGCGGCGAAACCGCCCGGCCCGAGGCTTTCTTGACCGCGTCGCGCACCAGCTCGACGTGCGCGACCCGGTCGCGCAGGCGAGTCATCGCGATCAGGGCGTCAACGGCCGGGAGGAGTGGATCGTCCTTGCCCTCCAGGCGCGGAATCGATTGACCAAGCGTGGGCCCAGCACAGCAATTGAAGTAGTTCTGGCCCTGCCGCCCCAGGAACACCAGCATGAGCTGCCCGCGAGGCAAGCGTTCGGACCGGTCAGCGAAGCGATAGATGCCCAGGTCTTCTCCAGTGAGCAGCAGCGCTTCCCGCGCAAAGATGCCCTTCAACACGCGAACCGGCTCGAACCGGTATTGCTCGGTGACCTGAACGTCGCGTCCGCCGCGCACGATCTTGGTCTCGGTGACGTCGACGAGCCTCGCCGCCAGGATCAATTCGGCCTGGGTCACCGCGAGCTCGAGGTCGAGCACGTCGGGCCGGTTGACTTGCGGCGCAGCAGCGCGAGGAATCGGGGAAACCAGCTCGATCAGCCCGGCCTTGGCCCCAGCGCGAGGCCGGCCTTGCGCCAGGGCGCGGACCGGGAGACAGACTAGCAAGCAGAAGAGGGCAGCCGCGGCTGCGCAAGAACAGGCCAGCTTCTCGACGACCGGCGTACGGGTGCGATCCTTACGTGCCGTGGTTTGGGAGCGGGAAGGCATGACGTGTCACTCCTCAAGTGAGCCGGGGATCGAGTCAGGTTTCGTAATAATATAGGCGTAATGCATGCTCGCAGTGCGCGGATTGCTACAAAAACAGCACGTCGAGAAGATCGTACCGGGCAGCGACGCACCAACCCACCGCAAAAAAAAACATGGATCGGGCGCTGCACCATTGACACACGCATCAGTCCGCACCATAGTGACATGATATCTTGCTCGCAAGCATTGAGTTGGGCTCTGAGGGTGTTGGCGACTGATATCTTTGTGATCAGGATGCGGAAGAACCCTTGTATGCGCATGGAATTGCGTTCAATTCGCCGTCGCCGGATTCCGATCAGAGGAACCGGTGGATTCGCGGGCCGTGGCGAGACTCAAGTGAGCTGAGGATTGGTTGATGCGGTCTGGGGTGTCAGAGCGGATGCGATGTTTTCGGGTAATTTTCGCCGTGCTGGCGATCGTGCCGACGGAGTGCAACGTAATCTGCAACCCCTTCTCGCCGATTCACTTTCTCAGGTCGGCCCAACGATTGGATTGGCGACGGATGGATTCGGCTCGTGACGAGCGGTCGACTGTTGCGCAAGGGTCCCAACCCGACACGGCTTCCAGCGAAACAATTGCGAGCGAGGCCCGTGGGCCGGACCAACGTGATCACCGGGAGCACCTCGAGTTGCCCGCGGAGATCGACGATGTGGTCGCGATACGCCAGAGAAGGAATCTGGCGACACCGCGAGAATTCACCGACCTCCTGCTATGTGCGGCTCTGATCGATGTCGCGGAAGTTTTCGCGGCGCAGCCTCTTGCCCTGTCTGGCAAGTCGTCGCCTCGAGTTTACTCGGCATTCTTCAAGATGCTTTGCTGAGATAGACGCGTCATTGGCTCTCAATCGAGTGATGCGCGCTGCGCGGTACCCGCGAGGCACCGAATCGATAGAGCTTGCCAGCTTGCTCTGCTGTGGTGTGTACGCGCCAACGGCCTCTAGCGCCGCCTCGATCATGTACGCGCGAAACGAGAGGCGTCGCGCCGCCGTGGCGGCGGCGGCGACTTCAATGAGGCTTCGCAGGGCGCATCCGCGCCCTGCGCGAAATGTCGTCATCGATCGATTCGAACGCGCGCCATTCCGTCAAGTGACGGCGGTCCGCGCATCTCAACAGTTGCAAACGGTCGACGGCTCAGAAATTCACATTCATTATTCCTGGAGGGTCCATGTTCAGGTTTCTCAAGGCCGCCAACGAGTGGTTTTCGTCCCGGCAACAACTTGCATCCAGTGGGGCAGAGACGGGTACTGCGGTTACGCGCGGCAAGAATGCGCGTCGCAATCGATCTCGAAAGCGCCCCGTCGTTGAGTCGGTGGAAGAGCGCGTGCTGTTAAGCGGCGTCGATCTGAGATCCGTTGCGGCCGCGACGAGCGCCGAAGTTTTCCAGAGCAAGAAGAGCCCGGTTATGCTGAGCGGAGTGTCGGCAAACGGAGCAAAGGGTGGGCCTGCATACCTCACCGCTACGTTAACATCCGGTGGCTCTCCGTTGTGCGGGAAGACGATCGTCTTTCAAGTGAAGGGACGTGCTGTCGGCAGGGCGAAGACGAACGGTGAAGGTGTTGCGACTCTCGCCATTGCCAAGCTGAAGGGCATGGGTGTCGGTAGACATGGACGTGAAGTGACCGCTCGCTTCAAGGGCGACTCGAGCCACAAGCCGCGCACCGCCCGGGGAACGCTTTTCGTCAGCCGCTTCTCGACCGTCCTGGGCGGCGTGTCCTCAAGCGGCGTGTACAACGGCACCGGCAGCGTGACCGCCTCACTCGACTCGAGGGGAGTGCCAGTGGCGGGCCAGAACATTCAGTTCGCGGTCATGGGCCGCGCAGTGGGAACGGCCACCACCAACGCGCAAGGCGTGGCCACACTGGCAACGGCCAGCTTGGCGGGGCTCGCCGCGGGCAGTTACGCCGGCGCGGTTTCCGCCACGTTCGCCGGCAACCTGACCTATCAGCAGAACACGGCCAGCGGTGAGTTGACGGTCAGCAAGGCATCCGCCGGCGTCACGCTTGGTGGCTTGACGTCAACCTACAACGGCACGGCCAAGTCGGCCACGGTCACCACGAGCCCCGGGGGACTGGCTTTCACCATCTCGTATAAGAATGCGACCGGTATTTCCGTCGCCAGCCCGACGGGCGCAGGCACGTACCAGGTTACTGCAACGATAAGTGACCCCAACTACACCGGGAGTGCAGCCGGCAGCCTGGTCATCGCGCCGGCGCCCCTTTCGGTCAGCGGCATCAGCGCCTCGAGCAAGGTCTACGACGGCACGACCGCCGCGGTCCTTGACACCGCGGGAGCGTCGCTGGACGGCGTGATACCTGGTGACAGTGTCGGCCTCGTCACGTCCAGTGCCTCGGGCGCGTTTGCGTCGAAGAATGTCGGAAGCGCCGAGACGGTTACCGTGAGCGGGCTGTCGCTCACAGGCAGCGCCGCGGGGAATTACACGCTGACCGCGCCGACAACAACGGCGAATATCACCGCGGCGACGCTTTCAGTGACCGGCATCACGGCGAACAACAAGGAGTACGACGGCACAAACACCGCGACGCTCAACACCGCCGGCGCCACGCTCGTGGGCGTGGTGCCCGGGGATGACGTCACGCTCAACCCAAGCGGCGCCCTGGCGACGTTCAGCTCGTCCGACGTCGGAACGGGCAAGACGGTAACGATCGCCGGACTTGCGCTCGCCGGCGCCGATGCCGGGAATTACGCGCTCGTGCAGCCGACGGCGACCGCCGACATCACGGTCGCAACCCTGACTGTCACCGGCATCACGGCAAGCGACAAGGTGTACGACGGCAGCACCAGCGCGGTGCTCGACACAAGCGGCGCGGTGCTCGTTGGCGTGGTGCCTGGCGACACGGTGACGCTGGATTCGAGCGGAGCGACCGGGACGTTCGACAGCAAGAACGCCGGGACCGGTAAGACGGTGACCATCGCCGGCTTGACGCTCGGCGGAGCCGACGCCGACAAATACGTGCTTGCCGCGACGACGACGACGGCGAACATCTCCGCCGCGACGCTGACTGTGGATGGAATCACGGCAGCCGGCAAGGTGTATAACGGCACGACCACAGCGGCGCTCGATACGAGCGCGGCGTCATTGGTCGGCGTGGTATCGGGTGACGACGTGACTCTGGACACAACGGGAGCCGCCGGCACGTTCGACACCAAGAATGTCGGCACCGGGATCAGCGTGACCGTGAGCGACCTGGCGCTGGCTGGGGCCGACGCGGGCAACTACACCCTGACGGAGCCGAGCACGACGGCCGACATCACGGCGGCGACGCTGACGTTGACGGGCCTCACGGCCGCGAACAAGACGTACGACGGCACGACCGCCGCGACGCTCGATACCAGCGGCGTGGTGCTCGAGGGTGTTGTGCCCGGCGACGACGTGACTCTTGACGTGTCCGGGGCCACCGCGACGTTCGACACGAAAGACGTCGGGACGGGCATTACCGTCACCGTGAGCGGGCTGGCGCTGGCCGGAGCCGATGCGGGCAACTACATCGCGAGTATGCCATCGTCGCTGACAGCGGATATCACGCCAGCCGTGCTTTCGGTGAGTGGGATCACGGCAAGCGACAAGGTGTACGACGGCACGACAGACGCGACGATTGACACGAGCGGCGCGACACTCGCGGGTGTGGTGCCAGGTGAAGACGTGAATCTGGACGCGAGCGGAGCTGTGGGCACGTTCGACACGAAGGACGCCGGCACCGGCAAGACCGTGACCGTGAGTGGGTTGTTGCTGACGGGAGCAGACATCGGCAACTACACACTGGGCGTGGTGACCACGACGGCAGACGTCACGGCCGTGACGCTGACTGTGGATGGAATCACGGCAGCCGGCAAGGTGTATGACGGCACGACCACAGCGGCGCTCGATACGAGCGCGGCGTCATTGGTCGGCGTGGTATCGGGTGACGACGTGACACTGGACACAACGGGAGCCGTCGGCGCATTCGACACCAAGAACGTCGGCACCGGGATCAACGTGACCGTGAGCGGCCTGGCGCTGGCTGGAGCCGATGCGGGCAACTACACGCTGACCGAGCCGAGCACGACGGCCGACATCACGGCGGCGACGCTGACGGTGACGGGCCTTACGGTTGCCAGCAAGGCGTACGACGGCACGACCGCCGCGACGCTCGATACCAGCGGCGTGGTGCTCGAGGGTGTTGTGCCCGGCGACGACGTGACTCTGGACGTGTCCGGGGCCACCGCGACGTTCGACACGAAAGACGTCGGGACGGGCATTAGCGTGACCGTGAGCGGCCTGGCGCTGGCCGGAGCCGATGCGGGTAACTACATTGCGAGCATGCCATCGACGCTGACAGCGGACATCACGCCGGCCGTGCTTTCGGTGAGTGGGATCACGGCAAGCGACAAGGTGTACGACGGCACGACGGACGCGACGATTGACACGAGCGGCGCGACACTCGCGGGTGTGGTGCCAGGTGAAGACGTGAATCTGGACGCGAGCGGAGCTGTGGGCACGTTCGACACGAAGGACGCCGGCACCGGCAAGACCGTGACCGTGAGTGGGTTGTTGCTGACGGGAGCAGACATCGGCAACTACACACTGGGCGTGGTGACCACGACGGCAGACGTCACGGCCGTGACGCTGACTGTGGATGGAATCACGGCGGCCGGCAAGGTGTATGACGGCACGACCACAGCGGCGCTCGATACGAGCGCGGCGTCATTGGTCGGCGTGGTATCGGGTGACGACGTGACACTGGACACAACGGGAGCCGTCGGCGCATTCGACACCAAGAACGTCGGCACCGGGATCAACGTGACCGTGAGCGGCCTGGCGCTGGCTGGAGCCGATGCGGGCAACTACACGCTGACCGAGCCGAGCACGACGGCCGACATCATGGCGGCGACGCTGACGGTGACGGGCCTCACGGCCGCGAACAAGACGTACGACGGCACGACCGCCGCGACGCTCGATACCAGCGGCGTGGTGCTCGAGGGTGTTGTGCCCGGCGACGACGTGACTCTGGACGTGTCCGGGGCCACCGCGACGTTCGACACGAAAGACGTCGGGACGGGCATTAGCGTGACCGTGAGCGGCCTGGCGCTGGCCGGAGCCGATGCGGGCAACTACATCGCGAGTATGCCATCGTCGCTGACAGCGGATATCACGCCAGCCGTGCTTTCGGTGAGTGGGATCACGGCAAGCGACAAGGTGTACGACGGCACGACGGACGCGACGATTGACACGAGCGGCGCGACACTCGCGGGTGTGGTGCCAGGTGAAGACGTGAATCTGGACGCGAGCGGAGCTGTGGGCACGTTCGACACGAAGGACGCCGGCACCGGCAAGACCGTGACCGTGAGTGGGTTGTTGCTGACGGGAGCAGACATCGGCAACTACACACTGGGCGTGGTGACCACGACGGCAGACGTCACCGCACTGACAATCACGGTCGACGGTGTCGCCGGAGTGAACAAGGTCTACGACGGCACGACTACCGGAACGGTTGATGCCAGCGGTGGCACGCTGGTTGGCGTGCTCCCCGGTGACGACGTGAGTCTGAACGCGACTGCCGCGGTCGGCACGTTCGACACGAAGGACGTTGGTAGCGGGGTCGGCGTGACCGTAAGCGGCCTGGCGCTGGCTGGAGCGGATGCGGGTGACTACATCTTGACCCAGCCGACGACGTCGGCCGACATCACGGCGGCCACGCTGACGGTCGACGGCATCACGGCGGCGGACAAGACGTACGACGGCACGACCGATGCCGCGCTTGATACCAGTGCCGCGACGCTGGCGGGTGTGATAGCGGGCGATGACGTCAGACTGGATACCAGCGGAGCGTTGGGGGCGTTAGACACGAAGGACGTTGGTACCGGGATCAACGTGACCGTGAGCGGCCTGGCGCTGGCTGGTGCCGATGCGGGGAACTACATCCTGACCCAGCCGACGACAACGGCGGACATCACGGCGGCGACGCTGACGGTGACCGGCATCACGGCGGCGGACAAGACGTACGACGGCACGACCGATGCCGCGCTCGATACCAGCGCCGCGGTGCTGGCGGGTGTGATAGCGGGCGATGACGTCAGTCTGGATACCAGCGGAGCGTTGGGGGCATTCGACACCAAGGACGTTGGAACCGGGATCAACGTGACCGTGAGCGGCCTGGCGCTGGCTGGTGCCGATGCGGGGAACTACATCCTGACCCAGCCGACGACAACGGCGGACATCACGGCGGCGACGCTGACGGTGACCGGCATCACGGCGGCGGACAAGACGTACGAGGGCACGACCGATGCCACGCTCGATACCAGTGCCGCGGTGCTGGCGGGTGTGATAGCGGGCGATGACGTCAATCTGGATACCACCGGCGCGTTGGGGACGTTCGACACCAAGGACGTTGGAACCGGGATCAACGTGACCGTGAGCGGCCTGGCGCTGGCCGGAGCCGATGCGGGGAACTACATCCTGACCCAGCCGACGACGTCCGCCGACATCACGGCGGCGACGCTGACGCTGACCGGCGTCACGGCCGCAAGTAAGACGTACGACGGCACGACCGATGCCGCGCTCGATACCAGCGGGGCAGTGCTGGCGGGTGTGATAGCGGGCGATGACGTCAGTCTGGATACCGGCGGCGCGTTGGGGACGTTCGACACGAAGAATGTTGGAACCGCGATCAACGTGACCGCGAGCGGCCTGGCACTGACTGGTGCCGATGCGGGGAACTACGTTCTGATCCAGCCGACGACGACGGCCGACATCACAGCAGCCACGCTGACGGTGACCGGCATCACGGCTCTAGACAAGGCCTTCGATGACACGACCGATGCGACGCTCGATACCAGCGGCGCGACCCTCGTGGGCGTGGTTCCCGGGGACGACGTGACTCTGGATACCAGCGGAGCCATCGGCACGTTTGCCTCGGTAGGCCCGGGAACGGACATCACCGTGACCATCACGGGCCTGGTGCTCGACGGGGCTGATTCGGGCAATTACATCCTGACCCAGCCGACAACAACAGCGAGCATCACTTGATTTCGACAACCAAGACGAGCCCGCGATCTGGCTGAAATTCGCCACAGCCCGCCCGCTGCCCATTCCCATACTGGGCAGCGGGCGGGCATTTTTGTCTGATCAATCCTTCGCGGAAGAGGATCGTCGCGGAACGAGACAATCTGCGATAATCTATGTGGTCTGGGTAGAATGAGGAAAGCATCCTGGGTGCTGGCTCTCTCTGCATGCGTGCTTCATACTAAGTAACCGTGTACGATTCCGGAACGGTGCGGCGGACCGCTCGGCGACGTTCTGCGGGGCTCGGCGGGGGTTTCGCTCTCCCACGATCATGAAACAGGCAATTTAGCTGGTTTAAGACGGGAGCGATCGGGCCAGGATTGAGACTGACTAACATCTCGAAGGGGTCTTCTCCATGTTTCCATCGTTACGGTTCAGTTGTGGGTCGCTTCCGCGCTGGCTGCAATTCGTCCCGAGCGCGTGCCAGAACGTGAAGTCAAAGGCGCTGAGAAGTGGCTTGCGCCGGCGTCGACCCCGCGCGTATCCCGCGATGGAATTGGTGGAAGATCGCGTCCTGTTGAGCGCCGTCGATCTGAGATCGGCCAAGGGTGCGGCGGATGCCGAGGTGTTCCAAGTCAAGAAGAGTGCGGTGCTGATCACGAGCGTGTCGGGGAACGGCGTCAAGGGGGGCATGGCCGTGCTCACCGCCACGCTGACGACCGCGCAGGGTGTTCCGCTCGCCGGAAGGAAGGTTTACTTCCAGGTCAGAGGGGTGACAGCCGGCTCGGCGATCACCGACAGTGAAGGTGTCGCGATGCGTTACCTTGCGAATCTGAGACATGTGCCCGTGGGGACGTACACGAAGGGGGTTGGTGCCGGCTTCGCGGGCAATTCGGTCTATAAGTCCACCATCGTGCACGGACTGCTTCTGGTCAGCAGCTTGCCGGCGACGTTGAGCGGCGTTTCCGTCAGCGGCGTATATGGCGGTGTTGCCACGATCGGGGCGATGGTCGCGTCCCGAGGCACTCCGATTGCGGGCTTGCCGATTCAGTTCCAGCTCATGGGGCAGGTCGTCGGAACGGCCACGACCGACAGTTCGGGGGTCGCGACGCTCGCCAACGTGAGCCTGGCCGGCATAACGGCAGGTTCGTATGCGAACGCAGCGACCGCCAGCTACGGCGGCAGCCTCGGCTATACCCGCAGCAGCACGACCGGGCTCCTCGTCGTCTCGCCGGCTCCGCTTACAGTCAGTGGCATCACGGCGGCCAACAAGGTCTACGACGGCACGACGACTGCCACGGTGAACGCCGGCAGTGCCACGCTCGACGGCGTGCTCGATGACGACCAGGTCACGCTGAATTCGAGCGGTGCCACGGGTGTGTTTGCGTCAAAGAATGTCGGAACCGGAATCAATGTGATCGTGAGTGGTCTGACCCTTACCGGCGCTGATGCGGGCGACTATGTGGTGCGCCAGCCGACAACGACGGCAAACATCACGGCGGCGCCGCTCACCGTGACGGGCATCACGGCCGAGAACAAGCCATACGACGGCACGACAACTGCCACGCTCAACACCGGGGATGCCGCGCTTGTGGGGGTGATGCACGGTGACGCTGTGACTTTGAACACAAGCCTGGCCGTGGGTACGTTTGTGTCACCGGAGATCGGGAACGGGAAGACGGTGTTGATCTCGGGATTGACGATCTCAGGCGCCCAGGCGGGGGATTACGACCTGATAGAGCCGACGGCGACGGCGGATATCACGGCCGGTATCGTGACGGTCACGGGAATCACGGCGAACAACATGGTGTACAACGGCACCACCGTCGCGATGATCAACACCAGCGACGCAACGCTCAACGGTGTGGCGTCGGGCGACGACGTCACGCTGGTCACGACCGGAGCGACGGGCACGTTTGCGACCGCCGATGTCGGCAACGGGATCACGGTGACCATCAGCGGGCTGTCGCTCACAGGATCCGACGCGAGTAAGTACACCCTGGAGGAGCCGACGACGACGGCGAACATCACTCCGGTGGCGCTCACCGTGACCGGTATCACGGCGGCGAACAAGCCGTACGACGGCACGACCGCGGCCACGCTCTCTTTGAGCGGTGCGACGCTCGACGGCGTGTTGCCGATTGACACCGTCACGCTGGTCACGACTGGAGCGTCGGGTGCGTTTGCCACGCCCGATGTCGGGACGGGGATCACCGTGACCGTCAGCGGCCTGTCGCTTGCTGGAGCCGATGCAGAGAATTACACACTCACCGAGCCGACGACGACGGCGAACATCACACCGGCGCTCGTGGATGTGAACGGCATCACGGCTGCGAACAAGCCATACGACGGCACGACCACCGCCATGCTCAACACGAGCGGGGCAGTACTGGTGGGCGTGGTACACGGGGATAGCGTGACGCTCGATACGGCCGGAGCGACCGGTGCGTTTGCCACGCCCGATGTCGGGACGGGAATCAACGTGATTGTGAGCGGCTTGTCGCTCACGGGAGCCGATGCGGGGAATTACAGCCTGACCGAGCCGACGACGACGGCAAACATCACTGCGCGAGCGCTCGACGTGACGGGCATCACGGCGATGAGCAAGGTTTACGACAGCACGACCACAGCCACAATCAATACCAGTGGTGCGACGCTCGAGGGCGTGGTACCGGGCGAGACCGTGACGCTGGTCACAAGCGGAGCCACGGGGGCATTCGCGACGCCGGATGTGGGGACAGGGATCACCGTGATTGTGAGCGGTTTGTCGATCACCGGAGCCGACGCGACGAACTACTCCCTGACCGAGCCGACGACGACGGCGAACATCACAGCGCGAGCGCTCGACGTGACCGGCATCACGGCAATGAGCAAGCCGTACGACGGCACGCCCATGGCGACGCTCGTTACCTCAGGCGCAACGCTCGAGGGCGTGGTGATGGGTGACACCGTGACGCTGGTCACAACCGGAGCGATGGGAACGTTTGCGACGCCGGATGTGGGAACCGGAATCACCGTGATCGTGAGCGGCTTGTCGCTCTCCGGTGCCGATGCCGGCAACTACAGCTTGAGCGAGCCGACAACGACGGCGAACATCACGCCCGCGACGCTCACGGTGAGCGGTATCACGGCGGCAAACAAGATCTACGACGGCACGACAATGGCCACGCTCACTACCAGCGGCGCGACGCTCGATGGCGTGGTGCACGGTGACACCGTGACGCTGGTCACAAGCGGAGCAAAGGGGGCGTTTGCGACGCCGGATGTGGGGATGGGGGTCACCGTGATTGTGAGCGGTTTGTCGATCACCGGAGCCGACGCGACGAACTACTCCCTGACCGAGCCGACGACGACAGCGAACATCACCCCGAAGGCGATCGACGTGCTCGGAATCACTGCGGCGAACATGACATATGATGGTTCGACCACGGCCACGCTCAATACCAGCGGCGCGACGCTCGAGGGCGTGGTGATGGGAGACACCGTGACGCTGGTCACAACCGGAGCGATGGGGACGTTCGTGACGCCGACCGTCGGGACGGGAATCACCGTGATCATTAGCGGCTTGTCGCTCACCGGCGCCGACTCGGGAAATTACAGCTTGAGCGAGCCGACGACGACGGCGAACATCACGCCGGCGCCGCTCGATGTGGCCGGCATCACGGCGGACAACATGACATACAACGGCTCGACCATGGCCACGCTCGTTACCTCAGGCGCGACGCTTGAGGGTGTGGTGATGGACGACACCGTGACGCTGGACACGAGCGCAGCGATGGGGACATTTGCGACCAAGGATGCCGGGGTCGGAATCACCGTGACCGTGAGCGGACTGACCTTGGCCGGTGCCGACGCGGGAAACTACATCCTGGTCGAGCCAACGACGACGGCGAACATCACGCCCGCGCCGCTCACGGTGACCGGCATCACCGCAGACAACAGGATGTACGACGGCATGACCGATGCCACGCTCGTTACCAGCGGCGCGATGCTCGTGACTCCGGTATCCGGCGATGACGTGACGCTGGACACCAGCGGAGCTCTGGGCACATTTGCCACGAAGGATGTCGGAAACGGGATCACCGTGACAATCAGCGGCCTGATGCTGACCGGTGCCGACGCGGGGAACTATTCCTTGACCGAGCCGACGACGACGGCCAACATCACGGCGGCGATGCTCACGGTGACCGGGATCACGGCGGACGACAAGGTGTACGACGGCACAACCGCGGCGACCCTGGATACCAGCGATGCCATGCTCATGGGCGTGGTGATGGACGATGACGTCGTCCTGGATGTCTCGGATGCCGTCGGCACATTTGCCAATGCCGGCCCGGGAACGGGCATTGTCGTGACCATCAGCGGCCTGGTCATCACCGGGGCGGATGCGGGGAATTACATCCTGGTGCAGCCGACGACGACGGCGAACATCACGTCCCCGTGATATTTCGCGCGAGCGTCAGCGACGTGTTCTATGGTTGAGGCGATGCCCTGATTTCACACCTGTGAGGTCGTCGCCATGATCGACAACGATTTGAGCAGGTTCCGCGCGCGCTCATCAAAAGGTCGGCCGCCAAGAAGTGCTGGACGCGTTCTGATTCGCCGCCGCGGGCTCCGTCCCTCGGTCGAAGCCATGGAACCGCGCACCTTGCTCGCGCAGGCAGCCGATCCCCTCATCATCGCCTCGCTCGGTGACAGTCTCACCGACGAATACCAGTTCTACGGCGCCGACACCCCGAGCGCGCCGTCCTATCCCGCCCTGCTGGGCAGTGAGGCCCCTAGCCTTCCTCCCGAGATCTACCTCACCGGCCGCGACGCGGCCCGGAACTTTGTCGAGGAAATCGGAGCGACGCTCTCCTCCCAGCTATCCTTCGGCAATTTCACCACCAGCTCGCGCGGCATGACCCGAAACCAGGGATATCAGGAAAACTGGGCGGAGAACGGCACAACCGCGTCCGGTCCCGACGTCTCCGGAACGGCCACGACGTTTGCCGAGGAGTATAGCGGCATTCCCCCCGAGTTTTCCCTGGGCGAAGACCCCACGCCGGGTCTCGTCACGCAGGTCAGTCCCGACATCCCGATCGGCCAGATCAACGTGGTGACGATCCTGATTGGTGCCAACGACTACAACGCGGCGCTGGCGGCCTACATCGAGCAATCGGACAAGCTGGATACCAGCGTCTTCGACACGGCCAACACCAACATCGAAAACGCCATCTCCACCGCCATCACGACAATCCAGACCGCCGCAACCGCGGCTGGAAACCCGAACATCAAATTCGTCGTGATCACCACCCCCAACATCACGGTGGCTCCTCTCATCCAGGATGAAGCAGGGAGCGCTTTGCCCGCGCTGAAGGTGCTGATCGGGGAGAAAATCGACGCACTCGACCTGAATCTCGCGACCACATATCAGGGCAATCCGGACGTGGGCCTGATCAACTCGACGGCGATCATCAACCAGTTCATCGCGGACCCCGTCATCGATGGCGTGACCGTGAACATGGAAGGGTCCGGACAAGATTACACCGACGGCTTCATCGGTGATGGTTTCCACCCGGGAACGATCGTGCAGGGACTGTTCACCCAGGCCACCGTCAATGAGATCAATACCCTCGAAGGCGCGCAGGTCGTCACCCCGGTGACGGACGCCGACATCGTGAACTATGCCGAGTCTTCGCAGCCCACGATCTCGTTCACTTCCTCGGCGACCACGACCATCGTCGGCCAGGCGATCTTGTTCAAAGCTGATGTCACCAAAGCAACGAACGGCCCGGCGATTCCGACCGGCACGGTGACGTTCGAGCAGATCATCCCCGCGACCTCGGACGAGCCCGCGCAGCCGGGACTGATCCTCGGCAACGTTCCATTAAACGCTGCGGGGATCGCCACGCTGGCATTCAGGGATCTTCCGCCAGGCACTTATTCCATCGCCGCGATTTACAACGGGGATCAAAACAACGATGCCCGTCTCTCTTCCACGATCAATCAGACGGTGACCACAACGCCCGCGACCACGCAGACCACGCTCTTTAGCTCGGCCAACCCGGTTTCACCCCAGGCTCCGGTCACATTCACGGCGATCGTGACCCCGCAGGGACCGGGATTGCCTGCCCCGAGCGGGATCGTGACATTTCTCGACCAGTCGACCAACCAGGTCCTGGGCACCGCACCCGTGGGCAGCCAAGGCGTGGCCACGCTGAGCGTGGCCTTCATGACGAACGGACCACACCCGATCGTGGCCACGTACGGCGGCACCCTCGAGCTGGCAACGAGCTCGTCGAGTCCGCTTGTTGAGCTGGTCGCGCCGAATCTGGCGACCACGAGCCTGGTGCTTGACCGGCGATTCGTGGCGCAGGGCACGGAGTGGGTTGGCCTCACGGTCATCGTCTCGCCGATGGACCCGGCGGCCGGCGTCCCCACGGGCTGGGTCAAGCTGAGCCTCGGGACCTACCATGTGGTGAAGCTCCGGCTGAGATCGGGCTCCGCGCACATGAACGTTCGACTCGCAGCGGTGGCTCATCACACGGTCTCGTCTTACTACCCTGGCAACGGGTTCCTTTACGCCAGCGGCTCACCGTTCCTCAAGCTGAGCCCACCGCGGTAAGACGTGGAAACGTCAACTCATCTTGACCGTCTGCCGTTCTTTGCCCATAACATGCTCGCTTCCCCTCATCGCGATCGTTTCACTTCTGCGTATTCCGGGGAAATTGGGCTCATCAGGTCGATGGTCCACCGCGCCTCAAGGATGGGGGAAGGTGCATGTTCGGCAGAAGGAAGAATAAGCCATCGTTTCTCAAGCGACTGTTTTACTACCTCGTGCTGCTGGCCAGCGGAAGCGGGATCGGCGGATGGGCCCTCAAGGACCATCCGGCGGTGCAGGCGCTCGTCACTCTCGTGACTGGCGACCCGGGCAAGAACAATCCGGCCGATCGTCGAGAAAGCGCTGGTCGGTAACGTGGTCGACGTGCTCAAGAAGGGGCCGGACTTCACCCAGCCGGGCGTCTATCAGGTCACGATCAACAAGGTCGAGCTTGCCCCGGCGTTGTTCAAGCCCGGGCATACGGTGGATATCCAGGCCAAGGTGACCCGCCGCGACGCGAGCGGGCAGGATGCGGTGGTCTGGGACTCGCGGAATTACGGTGAGCGCCTGGCTGTCGTGGGCAAAGACTCGCTCACCGCGGGCTGGCCCAATCGCCCTTTTCACGTGGAATGGAGCCCCGGCCAGGTTGTGTTCCTCGAGATCTACGATCGCAAGAACCCATTCTTCGCCCCACCCAAGCGGTTCACGCTCTCTTCCAGTAACGGCGGGGCGGATTTCCCGCTCAAGACCGGCGACTTTCAGCTCGAAATCAATCAGAAGTCCGACTCGTCTCTCGATCCCCGGCTCACGCATATCGTGCTCAACAGCCAGCTCGTGGGTGATCTGAAGACGACGCCCGTGTCCCGGGCTCCGGCGCAGGTTGCCGACGATACCGATCGCCCCATCGTGATCAAGTAAAGACCCTCGAAGGCTCAAGGACAGGAGGCCGCGGCGTGACGACCCGGCTCTCGCTCGACCGTTTCGAAGGCAAGGGTAAACAGATCGCCGTTCTCGTGGCCGACGACGGTACGACGATGAACGTCCCCAAGCCGTTCCTTCCCCCGGGCGCGGCACCCGGCGACGTGCTCACGCTGTCGCTGGATCTCGACCCAGGAGCCACGGCCAAGCTCAAGAAAGAGACGCGAAGCGTGCAGGACGACCTGGCAACGCGCGACCCGGGTGGAGATATCAAGCTGTGACGATTCCAAAGCCCCTTCGCCTCGCTGCGTTCTGGCTGGCGGCCGCCCTGTTCCTGGTGCACGGGCAACCGGCCCAAGCCCAGCTCTTCAATCGCCCGTCCGGCAAACCGCTCACGATCGAGGTGCTCGACATCGGTCAGGGCGACTCGATCCTGATCCGCTCGCCCGAGGGCAAGACGGCCCTGATCGACGCCGGTCCCACCCGGCGCGGCGCGCTCACAGCGCTCAAGCGCGCCGGGATCACGTCGCTCGACATGGTGGCGATCAGCCATCATCATAGCGATCACTACGGGGGCATGGACGAAGTGGTGAAAGCCATGAAGCCTCGCTATTTCGTGGCGAGCCGCTCGGGCCATACGACGTCGCTTTACTTGAAGCTGCTCAAGACGGTGCAGGCAGAGGGGATGACGGTCGTGCAGCCGTCGACGAAGAGCCGCAAGATTGAGCTGGGCTCGGTGGAGCTCACGATCTTTCCGCAGCCGCCCGAAGACCGCAAGGAGGAGAACAACAACTCGATCGGTCTGCGGCTCGCATACGGGTCGTTTTCAATGCTCTTCACGGGCGACAGTGAAGAGACCGAACGCGCAGTGGTGGCTGCGCAATGATCCCAGCCTCGTGCGCAATTGCACGATTCTCAAGCTCGCGCATCACGGCAGCCGGAACGGGACTGACGCGCGCTGGCTACAGCTTGTACACCCGGAGCTCGCCGTGGCCAGCATGGGACGGAACAACGAATTCGGGCATCCTCACTCCGAGACCGTCAGCCTGCTGAAGCGAAACGAGATCCCGTTTCTGCGCACTGATCAGCTTGGAACGATCACGATCACGAGTGACGGGCGAGGCTGGCAGGTGACGCGTCCGAGCATCGCCCGGTCAGGCCGGCCGACGCAGGCCGACGTCGATCGCGTGGCCGCGGCGAACGCGGGCGATTCGACCGAGCGGATGACGCGGACGCGGACGCGTTAGCGTTCGGGGCCAAGGCGACGAACGCGCAAGCAAATGGGGACTGGCTCCGGCCCTGGAAGCTGGTGCCTGTCCCCTTCTGCGCGCTCCGCTGCCCGGTCACCGCTTGCTGCCGGCAGGCTTCTGCGTTTGCTTCGCGTAGGACTGCGGCTTTTCGTCGAACTTGCGCTTGCATTCGTTACTGCAGAAATAGTAGGTGTTGCCCTGGAATTCGCTCTCGCCGGCGGCATCTTCGGGCTCAATGTCCATACCGCACGCGGGGTCTTTCGCGCTCATCGTATTTCTCCTGGGTGCAAAAACGAGGTGTCGTCAATCTGACATCCGACAGCAATTCAGAAGGAAGCAATCCACGTGCCGGACCACCTGCGTTCGGCTTCGTCCTCCTTTCGCACACTTGCCTGTCGCTGACCCCCCAAAAACATCGTCATCGTCGTCATCTCCTTGCAGCAAGCGAACTTACGAATGACGATCTTTTCGACGCCCGCGAGCCACCCGAAGCAACTCTCGAGCTCATCGACACTTACGAATGACGATCCCTCCCGCGCCGCGGATCCCACGTTCAAATGTAAGAGAGCCAGTCGTTGTTTCGCCGCGCTTTGAGCTGTGCGAACGAGCGGCAAGGGAAGTAGAGCAGAACGACCACCGCCGCGGTGACGAGGTAGACCAATCCTAAACTCCAAACGTAGCCTTGCGGCGGCGAGCCCGGCCGCATCGGGTGGTTGCCGAAAAGCCAGCCGGTCGCGCCAGGCGAACGCACAAGCGAGATACCGAGAGCCATCGCATGAGCGAGTGGGATATGCAGCAGATAGAAGAACAACGGGACACGCCCGAATACGGTCAACCATCGTGCGATGCGGCCACTGGCTCGTTCCAGTAAGGGCAGAACAGCGATGGTCGGGCCGAGCGTCATGAGCAGAAATAGGAGTGATGCAGGATATTTCGTGGCCGTCAGGAACATGATCCAGAGCGGAACCAGCCCATTCGAGCTCGGACCACGACCCCGGTAAGCGTTCACCCACTGCGCGACGACGAAGGCCGCGATTGCGGCGCCGCCGATCGAGTAGCATGCCCGCTCGCGCCTGTCCGGGTTCATTCGAAACACGGCGCCGAACGCGTAGCCGGCTGCCATGACGCCGATCCAGGGGATGATGGAGTAAAGCACCCAGAAATTTGGTTCGCGGCTCCGGCCGATCACGATGCCGCCGCCGAAATAGAGGATGCGCCACAACGGGCCGAAGTTCCCTCGCATAAGCGATTCGTGAGACCCTTGGAACAAAAGCGCGATGAGGTTGTGGCCAGCGATCATGGCCAATCCCAAAACTGCATTTGCAATGGGGGGCAACCGCACGAGCACAGCCATCACGATCATGCACCAGCCAAGCATCCAGATGACGCCGGCAAGCATGTAGTTTGCGAAACCCACGTTGAATGTCCACGCCAGCCGCAGGTATGTGAGCTCGAGTAGCACGAGCCACGCGCCGCGAACAACAAGCCAGCGGCTGAGCGCGGCGCGGTCTTTCACGCGCTCGCCGTGCAGGAAGATCGAGACACCGGCGAGAAACACAAACGCCGGCGCCAGAAATTCGTGACCCATCTCGTCAAGAAGATGCCGGTCGCTGATCCGCCGGCGGGAATGCCGGAATAAACTCGCACGTGATCGAGTGCCATGAGCACCATCACGGCACCGCGCACGATGTCGATCGATCGGATGCGGTCGTTCTGATTGATGGTTGTCATGCGGCGAGGTTACCATCACGCGAGGGCGCCCCACAACGAGTTGCCGGCGAGCGCATGTCAATCGCGTGCGCCGGCCATCTGCAACACGCGGGTCCGGTAATCCTTGTTACGAAAGCGCAATCGTACAAGTGCGCGAGAGAAGTCAACACACTTGACACGGACAGGAGCGGTCAGACGGTACGCTGCCAGGGCGCAAAAGAGTGGTACGATGCCACAGACCAGAACGAACGAGATCCAGAACGTGAGCTCATCGCGCACGAGAGCGAGCAACAACAGGTACGCTAGCGCGACGACGATAGCAGAAGCGGCAACGCCCACGAGCCACATGCGAACCTTCCACTGGCGAGCACAAAGCGGGCAGAGTGGTACCATGATCACGGCGGCTCGGAATACGGTACGCCAGATCGATGACCGCGGTTCAGGAGCACCAAGGCATGTGCAGCAAACCGACGGAAGCTGGTTTCTGCCGATCTGGAAATCAACCCATTCGCCGGCCGCGTGCCGCATGCGTCAACCGCGGCCCGGCATCGACGAGCTGCCCGGTTGATTGGTCCATGAAAAGGGGAGTGGCCCCTCCCGGCGGCAATGTCGGTGGCAGCGGGTAATCCCGATTTGGCTCGATGCGCTTCCTCAGCCATACGCGGCACAGAACGATGAGCGCCGCAAGGGCGAGGGAGACCGTCGGCCCGCCAATCAGCCAGTAAGGCACGGAACCCCGATCCGTCGCCGGCCCCATCGAAAGGCACCAAGCAACGATCAGTGTAAGGATCGTTCCGAGTATGGCGGTCCATACCGCAAACATCGTCCAGCCCCGATAGCGACCTAGCCGGTATCGCGCGACTGAGTCTTCGTTGATCCAGGCACATTTTGGACAGGGCACGAGCTCGGTGTCTTGCGCCAGGCGTTTCGCCAGGTCGCGCCTGGCGGATTCCTCGGCTTCAGGGGCGGCGCGTTTGCTGCCGATGCCATAAGGTGCTTGCGCACTGCCCGCGCCGACGCGGGCCAGTTTGAAGAAATACTCGCACCGGCATTTCTCACATTGCACCGCAATCAGCCGGGTGCCTGGGATGGTTGATTCATACTTACGTGCATAGTAGAGAATCATGGTGCGAACAAAGGGCCTGTTTTCAAAAAGGGTTTGCGACGCGGGCGTTCTCCGAGAAAAATCGCATGCATTGTATACGCCGTGAATTCAAACTCAATATCGGAGGCAACAGCCTGCGTAACGTTGACTTGTTTCGTAAGGGCCGGCGCCGTCGTATAGTAGTGCCTGGGTCGATCTGAGAGCCGAATCAGAAGATGTTCCGCGTTTTCGGGAAATCCGATTGAGTGTGAGGCCGACGTATACGCGGCGCGGCAGGAGCCTCGCCCTCCCGGAATCACCACGAGTCATTCGGGACTTCGCTCATGAAAATCTGTTGTGTTCCTCGCGGTGTCCGATCGGGGTTTCCGATCGTGCTTGGGCTCTTCTCTTTGATCTTCTGCGTGGTGCCGGCGCGGGCCCAGAACGAGAAGCTCGGCGAATTTGAAGCGACTAGCGGCGTCGGGCGGCTCGAGACTGCCGGGAAGGTCGAATTCGATGCGCGGAAGGGGACTTACCGCGTGACCGGCAGCGGAGCGAACATGTGGAGCACGGTTGATGCATTCCAGCTTGTCTGGAAAAAAGTGTCGGGCGATGTGGAGCTTTCAGCCGCGATCGATTGGGAAGGAGAAGGCAAGAACGCCCACCGCAAGGCCGGGCCGATCGTGCGGCAGGACTTGCAAGCCGATTCGCCTTACGTCGACGCCGTCGTGCACGGCGACGGGCTGATCTCGCTCCAGTTTCGCCGCGACCGCGGTGGGCCGACGAGCGAGGTGCGCACCACGTTCAAGCCTCCGGCGGCGCTCAAGCTCGAGCGCAACGGAGACGTGTTCACGCTTTCGGTGGCGCCCGAAGGGAGCGCGCTTTCGCCCGGCTGGCTCGATCACCGTCAAGCTTCATGGCGAGGTGTACGCTGGCCTGGCCGTATGCTCTCACGAGGCTGATACCTCCGAGACGGCGCGCTTCAGCGAAGTGCAACTCAAGAGCGAGCCGGCCGGCAGCGGCGGCGGTGGCGCGCAAACCCGCATGCGCGAATCGACGCTCGAAACCGTCGAGATCGAGAGTGGCGTGCGCAGTATCATCTACCGGGCCAAAGAGCATTTTGAAGCACCGAACTGGTCGCGTGACGGCAAGACGTTTTTCTTCAACCGAGGCGGGAAGATCTACACTCTTCCCGTCTCGGGCGGCACGCCCGCCCTTCTTGATACCGGTGCGGCCGACCGCTGCAACAACGATCACGGGCTATCGCCCGACGGCCGATGGCTGGCGATCAGCCACACTGACCCGGAGCTGCGGCAATCGGTCATCTCGGTCTTGTCGAGCCAGGGCGGAACACCCAAGCGGGTCACGCCGCTGGGACCTTCTTACTGGCATGGCTGGTCGCCCGACGGGCAGACACTCGCTTATTGCGCCGAGCGCAACGGCGAGTTCGACATCTACACGATCGCCGAGCCAGCCGGCGAAGAGAAACGGCTCACAACCGCCAAAGGTCTGGATGACGGACCGGACTTTACGCCCGACGGCAAGCAGATTTATTTCAACTCGGAGCGATCGGGCGTGATGAAGATCTGGCGAATGAATTCGGACGGCACGAACCAGGAACAGGTCACGTCGGGCGAAGAGTTCGCCGACTGGTTTCCGCATCCTTCACCGGACGGAAAATGGCTGGTTTTCTTGTCGTACGAGAAGGACGTGACCGGTCACCCGGCCGACAAGGACGTTCTGCTGCGGATCATGCCGCTTGCGGGCGGCAAAACGCAAGTGCTGGCGACCTTATTCGGCGGTCAGGGGACGATCAACGTTCCCTCGTGGTCGCCGGACAGCAAGAACGTGGCGTTTGTCAGTTATCGGATGGTCAAGCCGTGAGGCGCGGGCGGTGTAGGTGCGAAGTCGAGACCGTCAGAGCCGGCTGTCCCGCGCATCAACGCGGGTCGTTCTTGAGGCTTCGCGCTTCCTCCGCGAGCATTTTCTGGATTCGGCTCTTGGCGACGAAGACGTGAGCCACGGGGATCCGGAGTTGCTTGGCGGCCGCCGCGCCCGATAGGCCGGAGATCGCCGTGAGCTCGAAGGCCTGCCAGGTCGCTGGCTTGACCCGATTCTTGACGCGATGCATCGCCAGCTCGAGCAGCTCGGCATCGAAGGCGCCCTCGATCTGGCGCTCCAGGTCCGATTGGGCCTCGGCCGAGTCTGCGATCGTGTCGACCGGTCCAGCCTTCCAGCCAGGATCCTTGCGGCGAGCCTCGATGAAGTCGCTCAGGGCGTGCTGGGTCACCGTCTTGAGCCACGAATGGAAGCTTCGCTCCGGGTCGTAACGGAACTTGCGAAGCGCCACGCACAGCTTGGCCAGAACCTCCTGAGTGACATCGTCGGCATCCGAGTCTTGCATTCCCCAGTACAAGCACCACGCACGAATCCGCGGTTGATAGCGTTCGACGAACACGCCCCAGGCCTGTGGGTCGCCGGGGTTTTCCTGGAGCCGCTCGAGCAAGGTCAATGACGTATCGGTTTTACGCTCTGCCCTCATCGCAGCGCCCCCCCGTTGGAACGAATCGATGGGGCACTCTAGCAGAACGAATGAGGCTGGGAAAGGATCAAGGAGCGGTCTTACCGCGTCGTCGCCGTTCGGCGCTCGTGCAGTCGCCGTGCACATTCCCTTGCACGTTCCCTGATCATCGACAGCGTCATCGAGCATATGGCGAGCTGTGTGATCTCTCGGTCGGCTGAAGGCGATTCGATCCGGTGCCGGCGGCTGGCGCGCGGTAGGGACTCGCCGAGCGCGGCGATCGCCCGATCGACGGCCGGCAAGACGTGATGTTCGCCGGTCCGATGGGAGGGGACGCTCTGGCTTGCCCCGGGAGTCGTTCGCCCGACTCCATCCGCCGGCGAGTCGCCGGGTTTGGCCGGCCCGGATGGCGCTTGAGAGCGGGTGGCATCGCGCGAGCCGGAGCCGGCCTTGATCTGGAACCGCGACGAATCGCCGGTGGGAGTGAAACGGGAGGGAGCCTGGACCCGGACCGGTGGCGAGTTGGCCGCTGCACGCTCGGTTGCGAGCGAAGCCGGCGTGGCTCGCTCGGCGCCTACAATTCGCGTGCGCAGCTCTTGCCAGGCGTCGTCCAGTCCGACGGCGAAGCGGGCCCAGGGGGCGAGGCGATCGACAGGAGCCGTGGCCTGGCCGGCGGTGGTCAACCCGGCCGGAGTGTTGATCTCAGGCTCGCCGTCGCCACTATCGTCGTCCTTGCCGAGGCTGAGCAGACTTTGCCCGGACCCGACCGACCCGCCGGGTGAGAAGCCCGCGAGGAGGGCCGTGCCGCCGCCTGAGGATTCCAGCTCGCTTTCCAGGTTATCCGGAAGGACGGTGAGCGTGACAAGCGTTGCGATCAGGTCGAGCGCCGAGCTGTTCGAGCCACCGAGCTCGGAAACCTGCACGATCGTCAGACCGGGCACCGGTGATGGGCCGGCCGATGGCTCCGAGCCTGGTCCGACAAGCGGCGCTTCCGCTCCCAGGTTGAACGCCATCTCGAGCGCCGCTTCGCGGCCGGAAGTGCTGACGTAGAAGCTCAACACGCCGTTCTCGAAGCCGCCAAAGCTCACCGCTGTCGGATTGGGCGCGGCGGGGCTGCTCAGGCTCTGGCTGAGGCTCAACCCGCTATTTCCGCCCAGCAACAGCGACAGATGGCCGTTGCCATTATTGGCCGCGACGAGGTCGGTGAAGCCATCACCGGTGAAGTCGCCGGCAAATCCGGAGGTCGGCGAAGTGCCGCCCGTCGCGAACGTCTGTGTGACCGGGCTGGCCGCATTCAGGCTCGAGATCAACGTGCCGTCATTGGAGCCCGCATTGAGCGTGGCCAATCCCAGGCCCAGCCCGTTGAAGTTGCCCAGGAACAGCGAGGACGGCGCCTGGCCGACGGCATAGGTCTGGGTCGCTTGCGGCTGGTCGTTGAAGAATCCGGCGCCGGCGCTGGGGAAGATCTGGACGTTATCGGCCCCGCTGTTGGCCACGGCCAGGTCGGTTTGCTTGCCGCCCAGCAGGTCGCCGACGGCCAGAGCGACTGGCCCGGCGTCGGTGTGGACCCGCGCACCCGGGATCATCGTCCAGCTCGGCCCACTGCCTTCCCCCAGCAATACCGAGACGTCGTTCGAGCCGGTATCGGCGACCAGGAGATCGGGCTGGCCGTTCAAGTCGGCGACTGCCAGGCCAGTCGGATCGGTGCCGACGGGGAAGCCCCGGGTGCCGTTCAATGGCGGGCCGAACTGGCCATTGCCCAGGCCGGGATAAACCAGCACGTTGTTGCCGCCGCTGTTGGCGACGACCAGGTCGGGGATGCCGTCGCCGTTCATGTCGGCCAGCAAGACGGCGCCGGGGGCGAGGATGCCCGTGGCCTGGTTGCCGACGACCTGGGAGTTGTTGGAGCTGGGGTCGGGAGAGCCATAGACGACGGTGACCTGGTTGAGCGACTGGTCGGCGTAGACGAAGTCGAGGACTCCGTTGCCGGTGAGGTCGGCCACGGCCAGGGCGATGGCCGACTTGACCGGCTCGAACGGGCGAAAGGTGCCGTCGCCGTTCCCGACGAGGATCAAGACGTCGCCGTAGGCGTCGCCAACAAGAAGGTCGAGGTGGCCGTCTCCCAGTCCGCCGGTGACGGTTAGCCCAGAAGGATCGGCGCCGGCGTCGTAGGTCACCGGAGACGAGAAGCCGCCTTTGCCGTTGCCCAAGTAGATGAGCACGCCTTGAGCGGTGAGGACGGCCAGGTCGAGGATGCCGCTGCCGGTGAAATCGGCTGCTCGAACGATCAGGGCGGGGCTCGGGGTCTCGATCGTCAGGGGACTGGCGAACCGGCCGCCGCCCAGGTTCGCGAGCACGTCCATGGTGTCCGAGCCGGGGTTGATCGTCACCAGGTCGTTCGGACCAGCGGGCGTGAGCGACCCGGCAGCCACGCCCGCGGTCGCATCCAGGCTGGTGACCTCGGGCGTGCTGTCGGGATCGACCGCCGACAGTCCGGTCCCGGCGTGATTGGGGACGAGGGCCGCGAAGCGATCATCACCCTCGTTGTACAGCACACCCACCTGGCCGGTCAGTTTGTTGGTGACCACGAGATCGACTCTGCCGGTCGCCAAATCCGCGACGGGCTCCACGTCAGAGGCGCCCAGGCCAACTGTTAGTGTCACCGGCGGCAGGAAGCTCACGGGGACGAATCCCGGACTCACGGGACCAATGAACTTTGTCGCGAAGAAGACGGTCAATGTCCCATCGCCGGCATCGCGGACGATTAGGTCGTCGGAGCCGCTGCCATTCAAGTCGGCCGCGATGATCTGCGCCGGCAAGTACCCGGTGGCGAGCGAGGCGACCCGGATGAAGCCGCCGTTGCGATGGCTGTACAGCGAGACGGCGTTGTCGTCCGCGTCGACGCTGGCCAGCAGGGGGCCGAGAAAGGAGTTCGGCAACCAGGCGATGTCGCGCGACGGATTGCCGGGATTGATTGTGACGGGCGGGCGGAACGAACCGGGCTGGCCGGGAATGCCCTGACGATAGAGGATATCGCCCGAGCCATCCACGACGAGGACGTCGTTGATGCCGTCGCCGCTTGAGTCGGCGACCAGGGGATTGGCCTCGAGGTTCGTGACGAACTGGCTCGAGTCGGTGAACGTGCCGTCGCCATTGTTTCGGAGCACGGAGACATTGCCGGAAGTGAAATTGGCGACAGCGAGGTCGAGCCTACCGTCCCCCGTGAAGTTCCCCGCCACGATGTCGGCCGGCTCATCCCCGACCGGGTCGTTCATCGCGGGCTGGAACGTCCCGTCGCCGTTTCCCATCAGGATGGAGACCGTGTTGGAGCCCAGGTTAACAACGGCCAGGTCGAGCTTGCCGTTGCCGGTGAAATCCTCCGCCACGATGAACCCCGGGTCGATCCCAAGCGGGTACGAGACCGCGGGCTGGAAAGTGCCGTCGCCGTTTCCCAGGAAGACCGAGATTTCGCTGTCGAACAGGTTGCAAACGGCCAGATCGAGCTTGCGATTGCCGGCGAAGTCACCAGCGACCAGAGCGCCGCTGAGTCCCGCCGCGACCGTGATTGGTGGCTGGAACGTCCCGTTACCATTGCCCAGGAGGAGCTGGATTTCATCCGCGTCGCTGACAACCAGGTCGAGCTTGCCGTCGCCGGTGAAATCGCCAGCCACGATCTCCCTCGGATCGGGTCCCGCCGCGGACTCTAACGGGAGTTGGAACGTCCCGTCGCCGTTGCCGGGGAGGATGGAGACCGCGTTCGAGCCGCTATCCGCGACGGCCAGGTCGAGGTGTCCATCACCCGTGAAATTCCCCGCCACGATCTCCCCCGGACCAGTTCCCGCCGGATACTCCACGGCGGGCTGAAATGTCCCGTCGCCATTGCCCAACAGGATGGAGACCTCGTTCGAGTAGAAATCGGTGACGGCGAGGTCGAGGCGTCCATCGCCGTTGAAATCCGCTGCCATGATCGCGCCCGGACCGATTCCCGCCGCATACGTGACGGCGGGCTGGAACGTGCCGTCGCCGTTGCCCAGGAGGATCGAGATGTTGTTGGTCCAGCCATTGACAACGGCCAGGTCGAGGTGTCCGTCGCCTGTGAAATCCCCGGCCGCCACCTCATCCGCAGCCGGTACCTCATTCGGGACCGGGGATCGGAACGTGCCGTCGCCGTTGCCCAGCAGGATCGCCACGGTACCTGTAACGGCTGGGTAGAGGTTCAGCTCGGCGACGGCCAGGTCGAGCCGTCCATCGCCGTTGAAATCCCCGGCCACAATCGCCTCGGGAGAGCCGCCCCCTCCCGGCGCATACTGTTGAGCCTGTTGGAAGGTGCCATCGCCGTTGCCCAGCAACACGGAGACTGCGATTCCGGTCTGGTCGGCGACGGCCAGGTCCAGGTGCCTGTCGCCGGTGAAATCACCCGCCACGATCGATGTGGGCTGATTCGGGACCGCATACTGTTCGGCAAGCCGGAACATACCGTCGCCGTTGCCCAGCAGCACGCTCACACTGCTCGAGCCGGGAGTGACGCCATACTCGGTTATGGTTTGGGAACCCCAATCGGCCACCGCGAGGTCGAGCTTGCCGTTCCCAGCGAAATCCCCCGCCACGATCGCACGCGGGGCTGTGCCCGCCAGGTACTGTCGAGCCGGCTGGAACGTGCCGTCGCCATTGCCCATCAGCACGCTCACGCCGCCTGGGTCGGTCCCAGTCCCGGACGAGCTGCCATACTCATTGCCCAGATCCGCCACGGCCAGGTCAAGATGCCCATCGCTGGCGAAATCCCAAGCCACGATGGAGAAGGGATCCGTACCAACCAGATAGTTGACGGAGGCCTGGAAGGTGCCGTCGCCGTTGCCCAGCAGGATCGAGACCGCGTTGGAGCTCAGATCCGTAACAGCGAGGTCGAGGTGTCCATCACCGGTGAAATCGCCCGCCACGATTCCTTCCGGACCCGATCCCGCGGTGTACTCCACGGCCGGCTCAAACGTGCCGTCGCCATTGCCCATGAGGATCGAGACCGCGCTCGAGCCGTAGTCCGCAACGGCGAGGTCGAGGTGTCCATCACCGTTGAAGTCTCCCGCGACGATGCCAGCCGGCTGCTCCCCGACCGTGTAGTTCACCGCGGGCTGGAACGTCCCGTCACCAAGACCCAGCAAGATCGAGACGGTGTTCGAGTCCTCGTTGGCGACAGCCAGGTCGAGATGGCCGTCACGGCTCCAGTCGCCGGCCACGATGGCCGTTGGCGTCGAGCCCACCGAGATCGGCTGGAACGGGGCGGCGGCGGGCGTGAGCATGGTCGACCAGGTGTAGCCGCCTTGACCGCTTGAGCCCTCCACTGCGAGCGTGTACTCGCCGGCCGCGAGATTCTCGTCGATCGCGCTGGCCGAGTTGTTCGCGGAAACGCCACCGTTCTGAACGAGGACGTTCCCTTGGGCGTCGAAGAGGGAAAGCTGGACCGTGACGCTTGGGGCGTCGACGACGGCGAGCAGGCCCTCGTCGGCCGTGGTGTCGACGGCGAGGCGGCGTGAGAGCCAGTCCTCGAACGGTCACGTCGCCGCTGGAGACGGTCAGGGGGGTCGGGCCGGCTTGCGGCCCGCCGAACGCGATCAGCGGCGTGCCGTCATAACCTGGCTGAGTGGTGCCGTCGACGAGCATCGACGTCGTGATCGGTGGGAGTGGTGAGAGTGGGACGATCGTTTGCACGCCCGAGCCGGGGATGGCGAAATCGATGGTGACCGGTCCAGCGGTCACGGTGTCGGCATCGATGATCGCCTGGCGGAGCGAGCCAGGCCCGCTGTCGGCCGTCGTACGGACCACCAGGACGCCGTCGGTGATCGCGAGCTGGCTCGCGAGCGAAGGCGCGCCGGAGGACTGGGCATCGAGCGCCAGCGTGGCGAAGACGTGAGGTCCCGGGGCCGGCACATAGGTCATGCCTTCGAGCGCCGCGTCGACGGCCGAGAGCGGACCGCTGTAGGACATCGAGCCGGTTCCGTCGCCCGAGCCAGTCAGGCCGGCGGTGCTCGCGAGCATGAGCGTCCCGTCGGAGACCGAGAGCGTCAGGTTCCAGGCGGGGTCAAACGGCCCAGCGTCCGGGTCGTGGATCGCGAAGCCGTCGCTCGACGTGGTGGAAAAGATCAGAGACTGGTTCGGAGTGGCGCGAAGCGATTGCGGCGGTGTCGCCAGCGTCGCCCGGCGCAGGGCCGAGACTTCGGAGGTATTTCCCTGCGGGTCCGTCGCCGTCGCCGTGATCACCGGCAGCCCGGCCGGCGCCGTGAACGGGACCGTGAAGATCGCCTGTCCGGTCGCGCCGGTGGTGATTTCCATCGAGCCGAGGAAGTCCTCGGCCTCCCCGGACCCGTGGGCGTTGTAGGCAGAGCTGGCAAAGAACTCGATCGCGTACGACGTGTCGGGCACGCTGCCTCCCAGCCAGCCCTGGAGCTGGCCGGAGGAGGTGCTGACGATGATCGGAAAGTTCTGGAAGTTGTTCGCTCCCTGGCGGGGTGAGAGAGCATTATCCGTCACTCCGTCATCTCCGAGATCGATCGCCTGGCCGGTGTTGCCGAAGATGCGATTGGCGGTGATCTGGTTGCCGGTACAGATGTCCGTCACATCGACGCCCGGCCCTCCGTTGTCGGTGATCAGGTTGCCCGCGGCCGCCGTGGCTCCGCCGATCGTGTTACCGTCTGAGCCCTGCTCGATATCGACCCCGCTCGCCTGGTTGGGTACGGCGATCGAACCGGTCGCGTTCGTGCCAATCTCGTTGCCGGCCACGACGTTGTCGTTGCTCCCGATCCAGATCTGGATGCCGTCGTAGTTCCCGGAAATGACGTTGCCTTCGGCCCCGACGTCCGCGCCACCTTTCGGGTTGACCCCGATCCAATTAAACGAAGGACCTTCGCCCAGGAAAACCCCGTCGTTGTCGGAGGGCGCCAGGGAACGGGTGCCCGTCACGTCTGTTCCGATGAAGTTCCCCGCGATGATATTGCCGTCGGTCCCACTGCCGACGAGGTCTATGCCCTCAACGACGTTCCGCTCGCCGGCATCGTCGACGCTCGCGCCATCCGTGCCGATCCGGTTGTCGGAGGCGCCTCCGTCGATGTACACACCACCGCCCAGGCTGAATTCGGCATTGTTGGAGGATACCCACTCGGTATCGTTCGGCACGGAGATGGTGCCTGTCACGTCGGTCCCGATGAAGTTGCCCGCGACCGCGTTTTTACTGGTCCCTTGCCCGCTGATCCAGACGCCGGCGAACACGTCGCCGCTGATGACATTCCTCTCGGCCGCGTCGTCCACGCCGTCGCCGCTCGTGCCGACCAGGTTGCCGCTGGCACCCCCATCGATCTTGACGCCTTCGTAGTCGGGCTCGGCGCTCGTGCCGGTCGGATCGGTGCCCAGGAAGTCGCCGTAGATCCAATCGTCCGTCGCGGCAGCACCCGTGATGTGGATTCCGGCGCCGGAAGCAAAGTTCGCGATGTCCATGCCGCGGACGGTGACGTTCGGCGCCGTGATCACCAAGCCGTCGGCGGTGCCGGTCTGGCTGCCGTTCAGCTCGATCAACGGCGTGCCGGCGTAGCCGGGCTGCGACCAACCGTCGATCAGGACCGCCGCGGTGATCGCCGGTAAGGGTGAGACTGGCTCGATCGACTGGACGCCCTGCCCTGGTATGGCAAAATCGATCGTGTTCACCTGGCCGGCTGCGGTGTTGGAATCGAGGATCGCCTGCCGGAGCGTCCCGGGCCCGGCGTCGCCGGTGCTCACCACGCTGAACGTGGAGAGGAGCGTTCGGTCCTCCATCCATTCCAGGCGCAGGCGTCGGCGCCGCCGGGACCGGCAGCGAGTGAGGCGCAAGGCAAACGCGCTGGTTCGTGGCTCAAAGTCGAACGCTTGCGCCGGGTTGTCTTTCATGGTAAGGCCCTCATCGCCACACGTTCCGAACTCATCAAGGTCTGCACGACCTGGTCCTATCGACATCAAGGAACGAATGGCCGCAACACCGGATCGGAGGCGACTACGTCGCGCCAGAAGGGGCTCTGCCGTTCGGGCGGAAGCTGCTGAACTGACTCGAGCAAGAGCGCCGCGGCGCGGTCGCGGCGGCGGCGGTAATCCGATAGCCCGGGCTCGCCACGCCGGCTCACGTTCTCCGCATCGAACTTCAATGACAGAGCGTACACTCTTGCAGCGTTGTAGCAGGCCTGCTGCTTGAGGCCCGTGGTGGCCAGCCGCACCGCGGTCTCGACGTCGGCCACGGCATCACGCGGGCGCCCCTCGCGGACCAGGGCCAGTCCTCGGCCGCTGTAGGCGTGGCTGAGCTCGGGGTCGAGCGCGAGCGCCGCGTCGAAATCGGCCAGTGCGAGCTTGCACGCGTCGGCGAGCAGGTAAGCCCAGCCGCGGCGATTGAGCAACGTTGCCGAATTCGGGTCGAGCGCGAGCGCTACGGCATAGTCCCCGATCGCGCCGCTAAAATCCTTTCGCGCGAGGCGCGCCTGGCCTCGCAGCTCGAGCAAGTCAGCGGAGGGCTTGCCCCTGGCAAGGTAGGCGTCGCAAGCGGCGAGCACTTCGTCGTAGCGCTCTTGCTCCAGAAGCGCGATCGTTCTGAGGCGCAGGGCTTTGGAGTTCTCTGGGGCGATCCGGAGCGCGTGGTCGTAGGCGGTGAGGGCATTCTGCGTGCTTCCCGAGGCAAACAGCAGACGTCCGAGCTCGGCGAGATCGTCGGCCTTCTGCGGCGTGCCCGTGGGCTGGAGACGTATCGCTTGCTCCAGGTCACGGACCGCAGCGGCCCGTTGCGGGGCCGTGATGCTCGCTGTGCTCGCGTGACTGCGGTCACGGGCATGTGTGACGAGCAAGGCTCGGGCGCGGAACAACTCGGGGCGGTCAGGTTTTTGTGCGATGGCTCGGTCGAGCGCCTGCGCGGCCTGATCGAACCGGCCCTGTTGCTGATAGATCTGTGCGAGCAGTGCCTGGGCGTGATAGGGACTGCCATCGCAGTTGGCGGCGGCCAGGGCATCGGCGAGGGCCTGGTCCAGGCGCCCCGCCTGGAGTCTCATCCCGCCGCGATTGATCAGCAGTACATAGAGGATGTCAGGCGTGGGGCGCCGATCGAACGCGAGGCTGTAATCCGCTTCCGCGGCGGCGAAGTACTCGGCTGCCTCGAGCTTCCGCTTTTCAGCGCGTGACGGTTCTTCGGTAATTCTTAGCAGCGCTCGGTTCCCTTCCTCGCCCAGGACGACGGCGCGCATGAGATACAGGCCCAGCAGATCAGGCGCTGTTTCAATGCACGTGTTGAGGCTGGCCCTGGCATCACCGAACCGCTCGGTCTTGAACCGGGCGACGGCCAGTATGAGGTGAGCGCCCAACTGGTCCTTGTCGAGGCGAATGGCGGCTTGGGCCGAGTGAATCGCCTGAGTGTATTGGGCACGCGCGAGCTGCTCGCGGGCGAGCAGGAGATGATCGAGCGCGGTGGCAGGCTTTAGCGAACGAGCGAGTTGTTCCTCACTCGCCTGGCCGGCCTTATCACCGGACTGAAAAAGCAATGCGGCTTTGCGCAGGTGGTAAGCGGCCGTCGGCTCGCTGCGGAGCCGGAGCGTGCAATCGAGGACCTTCAATCCCTCGGCCGGCTCGACCGCTTCGGACAGCATCGAGAGCAAGTCGACGCAACCGGCCTTGACCTCGTCTTGCTCGTCTTGCTCGAGTGCTTCCGGCAGGGGGTCGGCGAGGCGCCAGGCCTGGGCAGATGGCGTGGGCTCGCGCCCAAAGACGGCGAGTGCAGCCATTGCCGTGGTGCGGATCGCGTTCTGGTGCGCCACGGGTTCGATGACCCACATCCGCTCGCCATAAAGCTGTGCTTGTCTGCGCAGTTGACGAAACGATTGCAACCGGTCGCGATCAGCTTGAAAGCGTTCCCGCTTTGAATGCTCTGTTTGAAGCGCCTCAAGCTGGTCGCCGACCCAGACGATCTTGCTTCGAATCTGGCCGGCAAGAGTGGCAAGCCGCGGTTCGCGCTCGACGTCGGGAAGGAACTTTGAAAGATCGCCCAGGGACTGCTGTAGCCCGCTTGGCGATCGGGCCGCGTCGGCCTTGCCCAGCAGGCTCCATCCCGTCGTCTGCTGCGAGATGACCGTTTCATTGCGCGACTGCTCGGCAATGCGCATCCGGCGCTCGTAAACGAACCCCGCGGCAGACCCACCAAGAAGGAGAAGTGCGGCGAGCACCCCGGCCGCGGCGGCGAGCGGGCGGCGCCTCGCCCATTTGGTTGCCCGCTCCAGGAGCGGCGTGGGCCTTGCGTGTATCGGCTCTTTTCTCAGGTAGCGATTCAGGTCGTCCGCCAGGGCCCGGGCCGATCCATATCGCCGTGCGGGATCCTTGTTCAGGCATTTCAGGCAGATTGTCTCCAGGTCGCGAGGGAGGCGCGGGACCAGCCGGGTCGGAGGCACAGGCTCGTCGTCGATGACTTGACGGATGGTTTCGATCGAGGTTTCACCTTTGAAGGGAGGGCGACCGGTCAGCATCTCGTAGAGGATGGCCCCCAGAGCGTAAACGTCGGCCCTCAATCCAACCTCTTTCGAATGGCCTCGGGCCTGCTCCGGTGCCATGTAGCTCGGTGAGCCCATGACCTGGCCGGATTGGGTCTGGTTTTCTTCCGAGTCGATCCGCTTGGCCAGGCCGAAGTCGGTGATCTTGGGCACGCCGTCGGCGGTGTAGAGGACGTTGCTGGGCTTGAGGTCGCGATGGATGATGCCGGCGTCGTGGGCCACCTGAACGGCCTTCGCAAGCGTGACCACCAACTCGGCCGCGGAGCCCCCGGGCAGCGGTGTTCCAGCCAGGCGGTCGTCGAGGCCGCCGCCCTCGAGCAGCTCCAGGGCTACGTACGGCAGCCCGCCGGCTTCGCCGATATCGTAAATCTGGAGGATGTGCGGATGGCGGAGCTTGGCGATCGTCTCGGCCTCGATCGAGAACCGCTTGAAGAATTCGGGTTTGGCCTGGCTCCCTCCACGAATCATCTTGAGCGCAACCAGACGATTGAGACCCACGTGCCGGGCCTTGTAGACGACCCCCATCCCGCCGTGGCCCAGTCGCTCGAGAACTTCGTAACCGGAGACGGCGGGAAAGCCCCTCCGGCCATCGTCCGGTTGTGCCGTCAACGACACGGCAGCGAGATCGATGTGCGGACAGGTTCGTTCGGGATCGGCGTCCCGGGATTCATCTGTCAGTAAGGCGGTGGCTGCTTCTTCGAGATCGTCTTTATCGCCAGTTTCCCGCTTCCATTCGGCGTCCACGTCCTCGCCGGCCTCGCCGTTCTCGTCGAGCGCGGTCGGGCTCGCGGCTGAGCCATCCCCGCAAACATCTCGCAAGGTTGACATCCGGCCAGCACCGCGAGTCAGGTGTTCAAGCTGTGTCTGACAACGGAGGCAGCCCTCGATGTGAGAGACAATCCCGTCAAGCTCGGGCTCGGCGAGGCGTTCGGCGAGCAGCGCCGCGATGAGTTCCTGGCCCGGGCACGCAGTCATGGCAGTCGTCCTCGATCGATCTCGTTGATGGCGGATGTTGAAACGATTGATGTTGCTACAACATACGGGAGTCGATTCCGAACCTAACACTCTGTTCTCAAACTTTTTTTCAAAGCGCAAGACAGACCGGATCGTCGCTTGAGAAGGGGACTTGCGCGATCGGTTGTTCGATTCTGGCTGCGGAAAGGGCGCGCCCGCGCCGGAATTGAAGCAGGGAGGCGCGTTCGTCCTGCAACGGCCAACGCGCAAGAATCGTTCAGGAAAGCAGTCGCGTCAGTACCTGGGCAGGGTGGACGTCCGTGAGTCGCTCGTGCGAGTTGCTGGCGCGGTGCTGGATTGGCGGTCGAAAGGCACGGCGACCGGCTGGACAAAGCTATAGTCATGCACGAGCAGCCCGGCGGTGCCGACCAGGAAGTCGCGGTTCTCGGCAACGGTCAGGTTATAGACTTTCTCGGTTGGGCCGGGCTCGATCGACTGAATTCTGACGATCCCGTAGATCATGCGCAGAGGATCGCCGGCTTTCAGGTCGCGCGCGCATGGTCCAGCCCCGTCCGGCTGTCCAGAAGCGGTGGATTCCGGTGGCGACGGTGTCTTTCCCTGCCTTGGCAGCGGCAGCCTCGTAGGCTGCACGGTCGACGGCGGCCGTCGCGGCGGCGTTGCCGCCGTCAGCGAAGAGGGCACAACAGAGCAGGATTACTTGGACCATGACTTCCTCCCGCACGCTGGCGCGGCTAGCTCACTTGGAAGCAATCGGCGCAGCGTTCGTCTGGTGGTCGAACGGCTCGGATACGGGATGCACGAAGGAGTAATCGTGGACGAGCAGCCCCGAGGAACCGACCAGGAAGTTGCGGTTCTCGGCGACGCTCAGGTTAAACACCATCTGGGTGGCGCCGGGGGAGATCGACTGAATTACCCCGATGCCGTCGATCTTGCGGATCCGGTCTCCGGCTTTGAGGTCGCGCGCCATCGTCCAGCCCTTGCCGGCCTTCCAGAAGCGGTGGATTCCAGTGGCGACGATGGTTTCAGTGCCCATGGCAATCCGGAAAGTTGCCGCGGGTCCGGTCTTATGAGTGGCCAAAACCGGCTGAAATGAGAGTGCGCCGGTCATCGTGTGTTGAGACAGGACGCGGTCACCGAGGGCGATTGATTCGATCTTGCGCGGGCCGCTGAAGGTTTGCACCAGAGTGCCCGCGGCGAAGCAGGAATGAGCGCCCGTGAGGACTGGCAGGCTCACGGCAAGATCCGGCAGCGCCACGTCACTGGTGTAGGTGGGCTTGGTGTCGGAATACTGATCGACGTAAGCGTAGCCGAGATGGTCCAGCCACCACTTTTGCCAGAGCTGCGGATCCGCGGGCATGTTCTGGCCCGTGAGCGTTTCCAGAAGCGCCAGCAAGCGGTCGTTGGTTTCGCCGATCTGCGCGTTGACTTCTTCGATCGCGCGGATATCGCCGTCGACTGTCCGGTCGAGAACGCGGTTGGCCAGTGCGGTCTCTGCAAGGCCTTCGGCCACCATCATGCCCCACTGAGAGGCCAGTAGCTTATTGGTGAGGACGATCTCGTTGTTAGCAGTGGGCGATGCCGGCGTAGCACCTCTTATTGTTCCATAGGTGAATTGCACGTTCAGGTCGGGGGAACGATAAAGCCTACGAAGGTCAAACCGTTCTCCGTCGAGCAACAAGGTGGAAGTCGAGCCCGCACCGGTACCTCTGATGAGCTCGTACTTAAACGGCTTGTGTAGCCGGGCGATCATCCAGCCGATCACGTCGCGCGGGTCGCGGAATTTGATCGCCCGGGCCGCCTGGCTGCGAACTTCGCTCGATGGCTTGTCGATGGCGAGCATGAGCAGGCAAAACGATGCGTCGGGGCCTTCAATCTGCGAGAAGAGCTCGACGGCGATTAGCTGCGCTTTGTCACTGCCGCTGCCGAAGACCTTCCAGATCATGGGCACAGCGCGGGGATTCGTCACCTGATAGAGTTCTTTCTCGGCCTTGAGTCGCCGTGTCTCGATGGTGCTTTCCGCGGCTTCGCGCAGCTTTTCGAGTCGCGGCTTCCACTCTTTGTCGGCGCGTTTCTGGCGATCGGCTTCGAGCTTCTGGGCTGCCAGGTCATCCGGTTTCATCCAGCGGTTGCGATCCTTCTTGAACCCCAGGCGAACCCAGGCGATGTCTCGCGACGGATCGAGGCAGGTCACCGCGAAGAAGTGAGCGCGGGCCTCGTCCTTGAGCCCGTTTTCGAGGCACCAGGCGGCGAGGCGGAACTGGGCGTCGGCCTTATTCTGAGGAGTGCGCACGCGGCGATCGAGATACTCGCGGAATTTGGCCTGGGATTTCGCGTCGTTCCGGTTTTGTTGTTCGACTTGATCGGGCGTTGCCCATTTTCCGTCGACTGCGACTTGCCCGAGGAGCCCGCGCGCGAGCAAGTTGGCCGGGTCGAGGGAAACCGCGAGCTTCAAGTGCTTGATTCGCTCGGCCGTCATGGGGTGCGATTCGCACCAGAGGGCGAGCTGGACGTGAGCGGCGGTGTCTTTGCCGGCCTTGGCGGCGGCGGCCTCGTAAGCCACTCGATCGCTGGCGCCGGAATCGGGTGGGGTCTCGCCCACGAGTGCCAGAGCACAAGAAAGCAGGATTGTCTGGAACATCGGTTGCTCCCGCGCGTGTCGCGCTTGAGTAAGTCCTGTCACGCAGGCAAAACTCTCGAGGACCTATTTTGGGGCTGCCGCCGTTTTGGTTTGGCGGTCGAACGGATCGGATACCGGGAGAACGAAGCCGACGTCATGAACGAGGGCACCGGCCTTGCCGACGAAAAAGTTGCGGTTTTCAGCGACGCTCAGGTTATAGACGATCTGGCTGGCGTCGGGCTCGACCGATCGAATCGCCTCGGCATCGCCGATCATGCGCAGGTGGTCGCCGGCTTTCAGGTCGCGCGACATGGTCCAGCCCTTGCCGGCCTTCCAGAACCGGTGAATGCCGGTCGCGACAATCGTTTCGCCCTCGATCGCGATTCGATACGTTCTTGCCTTGGGGCGCACGGTTGTCTTCAGAACCGGCTGGAACGACAGGGCGCCCGTGGACGTGTTCTGTGAAAGAACGCGGTCACCAATCGCCACCGATTCAATGCGTTTGGTGCCGTCAATCGTTTGAACCAGCGTGCCCTCTGCGAAGCAGGACGGTCCGTACCTGACCATCGGCAGCATGACCTGGACGTCCGGTTCTTCGACTGTGTCCCTATAAAGAGGCTTGGTCGCCGGCGTCGGGTCGTTGTAGGAGTAGCCAAGCTGCTCGGACCACCACGTTCGCCACGCGGCCGGGTCGTCTCCCTGCTTTTCGCCGGTGAGCGCTTCGAGCAGCGCCAGTGAGCGATTGTTGGTTTCATTGATCTGGACGTTTGCCTCGTCGACCGATTGAATGTCGTTTTCCAGCGTTCGCTGAATGTTCGCATTGACCAGCGCGCTTTCGTCAAGGGCACTGCCGATCAAAGAGCTCCACTGCGCCCGCAGCAAACCGTCCAGCGGTACGAGCGCGCGGACCTGAGGTTGCGAAGCGGACGGCATCACTGGCGACGACATCGCCGATATGACCGGAACGACGTTGAAATTCACGTCGGAAAAGCGATAGAGCCTCTGGCGGTCGAATGTATCACCGTCCACCAGAAGTGTGGCACCCGATCGCAGCCCGTTCCACCGTTTTACCTCGATTCGAAACGGCTTGCGAAGCAAGTTCGTCAGCCAGCCGAGGACGTCGCGAGGATCGCGGAAGGTGAGTGCCCGCGCGGCTCGCGTCCGGACCTCGCTCGACGGCATTTCGATCGCGAGCGCTACGAGACAAAAAGATGCCGAGGGCCCCTCGGTCTGCGATAGCAGCTCAACGGCGATGAGCTGCATCTTCTCGCTGCCGCTGGCAAATGTTCTCCAGATCGCCGGCACGGCGCGGGGATCGGTGGTCTGGTAGAGTTCTTTTTCGGCCTTCAGGCGCCGGGCCTCGCTGCTGCTTTCGATCGCTGAGCGCAGCTTTTCGAGTTTGGCTTTCCAGATTGAGTCGGCGCGCTTCTGGAGTTCGCTTTCGAGCTTCTGGGCGGCCAGATCTTCGGGCTTGAACCAACCGTTTTTATGCTTGGTGTAGCCCAGGCGCAGCCAGGCAATGTCTCGGGACGGGTCGATGCGCGTCACCAGGTGATAGTGGGCTATCGCCTCGTCTTTCAGTCTGTTCTCGAGGCACCACTGAGCCAGCCGCAGTTGGGACTCGGCGTTTTTCTGGGGAGTGCGCAGTGCGCCGATCGAGGTACTCGCGGAAGATCGCCTGATACCTGGGGTCAGTCCGAAGTTCCTGCTCGACCTGTTCGGGCGTGGTCCACTTTCCCCGGTAGTCGACCAGGCCGAGCAGGCCGCGCGCCAGCACGCTGGAACCTTGAAGAGAGGCGGCCATGTTCAGGTGTTTGATGCGCTCGGCCGGGAGGCCGTGGGCTTCGCACCAGAGGGCAAGCTGAATGTGCGCGGCGGAGTTCTTGCCGGCCTTGGCGGCGGCAGCTTCGTAGGCAGCACGATCAGTCGCGGTGGTTACGGCCGGTTCGCCGCCATCCCCCAGGATGACACAACAGAGCAGGATTACAGGAATCATGGCTTCAGGTCCCGGGACGAAAGTGCTTGTCAACCAGGCGCGCCGGCGATCGTGTCACCGGGGCACCGTCTGCGCGCTTGTGGTTGGGTGATCGAACGGCTGGGAAACCGGAACAACGAAACTGACGTCATGAACCAGGCAACCGGCGGTTCCAATGAGGAAGTCGCGATTCTCGGCCACGTTCAGATTATAAACGTTTTGGGTCGCGTCGGGCTCGATCGATTGAACGGTTGTGGTGCCGGCGATCGCGCGAAGGCGATCACCGGGCTTCAAGTCGCGTGCCATTGTCCATCCCTTGGCGGCCTGCCAGAATCGATGGATCCCCGTGGTGACGATGGTCTCGCCGTCAAGGGCGAGGCGGAACGTTGCCGCGCCGCTGCGTACCGTGGTATTGAGAACGGGCTGGAACGAGAGGGCCCCGGTCGTTGTGTCCTGAGAGAGCACGCGGTCGCCGATGCTGAGCGATTCAACTTTCTTCAGGCCGTCGATCGTGTGCACCAAGGTGCCCGCTGCGAAGCAGGAAGCCTTGAAAAAGGACACCCTCGGCAGAATCACGGAGACATCGGGGGCTTCCACGGTGTCGGTGTACAGGGGCTTGCTCTGAGACGACGTGTCGCTGTAAGAGAGGCCGAGCTGCTCACCCCACCACTCCCGCCATGCCCCGGGTTGTTCTCCGAGCTTTTCGCCAGTCAGGGACTCCAGAAGAGCGAATGCGCGGCCGTTGGTCTCGTTGATTTGCGCGTTGGCGTCATCGATTGTCCGGATATCTCCTTCAAGCGTTTGCCGGATGGTGTCATTCTGCGCCTGGCTTTGCACAATCGCATTGGCGATCAGACCGGGCCATTGCTCCCTCAACATGCGGTCCGCGAGGACTGCCGCGCGCGACTGGAGCGACTGGGGCATCCGCTCCGATATCATGGCCGAGATGACATCCACGAAGTTGAGATTCACATCGGAGTAACGATAGAACCTCCGGCGGTCGAATTTCTCGCCGTCGACCAGGAGAGTGGCCACCGAGCCCGCGCGGTCTCCCTCAAGGATCTTGTATTTGTAGGGTTTGCGCAGCAGCCTCGTCAGCCAGCCGATGACTTCGCGAGGATCGCGAAATTTGAGCGCTCGGCCGGCGTGTGAACGGACTTCGCTCGACGGACTGTTGATCGCCAGTGCGAGGATACAGTACGACGCCCCTGGCCCGTCAATCTGGGAGAAGAGCTCGATCGCGACAAGCTGCGTTTTTTCATTTCCGCCGCCGAAGACTTTCCAGATCGACGCGACAGCGCGGGGGTCGGTGATCTGGTAAAGTTCCTTTTCCGCCTTCAACCGCCGCGATTCCGTCGGGCTCGTGAGAGCATCTCGGAGCTTCTCGAGCCGCGGCTTCCACAGCGTATCGGCGCGTTTCTGGCGTTCGGCTTCGAGCTTCTGGGCGGCCAGTTCGTCAGGCTTCGACCAGCGGCCGTGGTACCGCTCGTACCCCAGTTTCAGCCAGGCAATGTCTCGGGTCGGGTCGAGCCGGGTGACCAGGTGATAGTGGGCCATGGCCTCCTCCTTGAGTCCGTTCTCCAGGCACCAGGCGGCCAGGCGCAACTGGGCGTCGGAGTTTTTCTGGGGCGTGCGCAGCGCGCCGATCGAGATACTCGAGGTAGATCGCCTGATGCTTGGGGTTGTCGCGGATTTCCTGCTCGACCTGATCGGGTTTGGCCCATTTGCCCTGGAAGGCCATCAGGCCCAGGAGGCCACGGGCGAGGACGTTTGAGGGATCGAGAGACGACGCGATGCTCAAGTGCTTGAGTCGCTCGACAGAGAGGCCGTGGGTTTCGCACCAGAGGGCGAGCTGAACGTGCGCGGCGGGGTTCTTGGCGGCCTTGGCGGCGGCAGCTTCGTAGGCGCCACGATCGGTCGCCGTGGTTTCGGCGGGTTGGCCGCCGTCGCCCAGGATGACACAACACAGCAGAATGGCGTGGACCATGAGTTTCTCATTTCGGCGACTGAGGGTGACCGTGACGCTGACGGGTTGGCGATAAGATTACTTGGGCGGCGGCGTGCGCCGCGGTGGTCTGGCGGTCGAACGGTTCGGGGACCGGCTCGACGAAACTGAAATCGTGCACGAGCAGACTGGAGGAGCCGACCAGGAAGTCACGGTTCCGGGCGACGTCCAGGTTATACACCTTCTGAGATGGGCCGGGCTCGATCGATTCAACCGTCACGACGCCGCCGATCATGCGGAGCTGATCGCCGGCGCTCAAGTCGCGCGCCATGGTCCAGCCTTTGCCGGCCTTCCAGAAGCGGTGAATGCCGGTGGCGACGATGGTTTCGCCGCCTGCGGAAATTCGCAGCGTGTCGGCGGGGCCGTTCAAGTGCGTGGCGAGCACGGGCTGGAACGAGAGGGCACCGGTTCCGGTGTCCTGCGAGAGCACGCGGTCGCCGAGGGCGATCGTCTCGATCTTGCGTGGGCCGGCGAAGGTCTGGACCAAGGTTCCGGCCGCAAAGCAGGCATGGTGGGGAACCAGGTCCGCGACGGAAACGAAATCGGTGAACGTCGGCTTGCTCTGAGCAGCATAACGGTCATCAAGGACGACGCCGAGCTGGTCTGCCCACCACGTTTGCCACGCCTGGGGATCAGCCCCGAAATTCTGGCCGGTGAGCGATTGCAGGAGCGGCAGGACGCTGTCGTCGGTTTGTCTGATTTGCGCGTTGACCTGCTCGATTGTTTCGACGTCGCTTTCGAGTTTCTGCTGCACGATCTGATCGCGGCGGACGCCTTCCTGGAAGATCGCCATGGCGACTTGCTGTTGTGCGATTGCGTACGCCCGGCCAGACATCGTCATCGCGGCCGCGGCGCGGTTGCCGGGCTGACCGGCGGCCGGCGTGGGCGCCAGCAACATCGCGTTCCACACAACCGCTTCGGGCGGGACCAAGCTCATCTGAATGTCCGGGAAACGATAGAAGCGCTGGATGTTGAATCGTTCGCCGTCGACGAAGAGCTCACCGGTCGTTCCACCGCCGGCCCCCGGCTTGATTTCGTATTTGAACGGCCGATGGATGGCGGCTACGAGCCAGCCGATGACGTCGCGGGGGTCGCGGTTCGTGAGCGCTTTGGCGGCTCGCGAGCGGACATCGGCCGACGGCCTTTCGACCGCCAGCACGGCCAGTCCGAACGATGCCGCGGGCCCTTCGATCTGGGAGAGCAGCTCGACGGCGACGAGCTGCAGCTTTTCACTGCCGTGGCCGAAAATCTTCCAGATCGTCGGCAGGGCGCGGGGATCGGTCACCTGGTAGAGCTCGCGCTCGGCTTTCAACCGGCGCGTCTCGACGGGGCTTTCCATGGCTTCGTGCAGCTTCTCGAGCCGCAACTTCCACTCCTTGTCGGCGTGCTTCTGGTGCTCGGCCTCGAGCTTCTGGGCCGCGAGAACCTCGGGCTTTGACCAGCGGTCGTGGTGCTTTTTGTAGCCCAGGCGAACCCAGGCGATGTCTCGCGACGGATCGAGCTTGGTTATCAGATGGTAGTGGGCCATGGCCTCGTCCTTGAGTCCATTTTCGAGGCACCAGGCGGCCAGGCGCAACTGGGCGTCGACGTTCTTGGGGGGTGTACGCACGCGGCGATCGAGGTACTCGCGGACAAGAGCCTGGAGCTTGGGGTCTTCGTGGATTTCCTTCTCGACCTGATCGGGTTTGGCCCATTTGCCCTGGAAGGCCATCAAACCCAGCAGGCCGCGGGAGAGGACGTTTGAGGGGTCGAGGGTTGACGCGATCGAGAGGTGCTTGATGCGCTCGGCGGACAGGCCGTGGGTTTCGCACCAGAGGGCGAGCTTGACGTGCGCGGCGGCGTTTTTGCCGGCCTTGGCGGCGGCAGCCTCGTAGGCGGCTCGATCGGCGGGGCTTGAGTCGGCGGGCTTGCCGCCGTCAGCGAGGATGGCACAACAGAGCAGGATTGCGTGGACCATTTGTTTCTCACTTCGGCGTCTGAGGGTGGCCGGGAGGCTGACACGTTGGCGATGAGATCACTTGGGCGCCGCCGGCGCCGCGTTTGGTTGGCGGTCGAACGGATCGGAGACCGGTATAACGAAGCTGAAGTCGTGGACAAGCAGGCCGCCTGTGCCGACCAGGTAGTCGCGGTTTTCCGCGACGGTCAAGTTAAAGACCATTTGTGTCGGGCCGGGCTCGATCGATTCGATCGTGGTGGTGCCGCCGGTCATTCGGAGTCGATCGCCGGCTTTCAAGTCGCGAGCCATGGTCCAGCCCTTGCCGGCTTTCCAGAAGCGGTGGATGCCGGTGGCGACGATCGTTTCGCCGCCCTGCGTGATTCGCAATGTAGCCGATGGACCATTCAGGTGCGTGGCCAGAACCGGTTGGAACGACAGAGCGCCGCTGGATGTCTGCTGAGACAGGATGCGGTCGCCCACGGTCACCGATTCAATCTTTCTAGGGCCGGTGAGTGTCTGGACCAACGTTCCGGCAGCGAAGCAGGCGCCATGCGGCTGGTGGACCGGTCCCCCCACGTCGATCAGAAAGATGTGGCGGTGCGCCACACTCGCGCCGATGTCGGGCGGGTTGACCGAATCGACGAGGGTCGGTTTGGCACTGGGATAACGATCGTCATCGACATAACCCAGCAGATCCGTCCACCACCGCCGCCATGCCTCGGGATCGGCGCCCAGACTCTGCCCGGTGAGCGTTTCGAGGATAGGCAGCACGCGCTCGTTCAGTTGATCGATCTGCGTGTTCAAGTCCTGTATCATTCTGACGTCGTCCTCGAGCTTCTGTTGCACGGCGGCCGTCGAATGAAGCAACTGTTGGGTCGCGGTTGCGGTCGACATCTCCGGTTCCGGTCTGGCGGTCGCATTGTACTGGTCAAAGACTGTCATTGCCGGGTGACCGGCGCGCGCATCGTAGACGCGGATAAGGCCACCGGCGGCGGTGACAGTCGTGAGCACGTTCGCGGGAGTCGCCATGCGCGGATCGAAGGTGGGAAACCGGTAGAAGCGTTGAATGTCGAACTGCTCGCCGTCGACCTCGAGCGAGCCAATCGAGCCCGAGCCTGTTCCCTGGTTGATCTTGTACTTGTAGGGCTTGTGAACCATAAAGATCAGCCGGCCGATCACGTCGCGCGGGTCGCGCTGGAGTAGAGCCTGCGCGGCACGTTTGCGCACGTCCGGTGAAGGTGAATCGAGAGCAAGCATTGCAATACCATTCGAAGCGGTCGGCCCGTCGATCTGGCTGAACAGCTCGACCGCGACGAGCTGGATTGTCGCGCTGCCTGAGGCGAAGGTCCTCCATATCATTGGCACGGCGCGGGGATCCGTGATCTGATAGACTTCGCGCTGGGCCTTGAGCCTGCGCGTCTCAATCGCGCTCTCAAGCGCGCCACGCAATTTTTCCAGTCGAGGCTTCCACTCTTTATCGGCGCGCTTCTGGCGATCGGCTTCGAGTTTCTGGGCGGCGAGGTCGTCGGGCTTGACCCAGCGGTCGTGGGTTTTCATAAAGCCGAGGCGGACCCACGCGATATCGCGGGAGGGGTTGAAACGGGTGACCACGTTGTAGTGAACCATGGCCTCTTCCTTGAGCCCGTTTTCCAAGCACCAGGCGGCGAGTCGCAACTGGGCGTCCGCATTCTTTTGGGGTGTGCGAACGCGGCGATCGAGGTATTCGCGAAAGACGGCCTGGAGCTTGGGGTCGTCGCGGATTTGCTTTTCGACCTGATCGGGCTTGGCCCATTTTCCCTGGAAGGCGACGAGGCCCAGGAGGCCGCGGGCGAGGACGTTTGAAGGTTCAAGAGTCGACGCGATCGAGAGGTGCTTGATGCGCTCGGCCGAGAGGCCGTGGGTTTCGCACCAGAGGGCGAGCTTGACGTGCGCGGCAGCGTTCTTGCCGGCCTTGGCGGCGGCGGCCTCGTAGGCGGCTCGATCGCTGGCGCTTGATTCGGCGGGCTTGCCGCCGTCGGCGAGGATGGCACAGCAGAGCAGGATGGCGTGGATCATGATCTTCTTCCGTGCGCTGGCGATGCGAGGTCACTTCGAAGCAGTCGGTGCGGCGTTTGTTGTCAAGCGGTCAAACGGTTCCGAAACCGGGAGCACGAAACCGTAGTCGTGTACGAGCAGGCCGGCGGAGCCGACCAGGAAGTCGCGGTTCTCGGCGACGTTCAGGTTGTAGACCATCTGGGTGGCACCGGGCTCGATCGAGTCGATGGTGCCCACACCGCCCAGCATGCGGAGGCGGTCGCCGGCTTTCAGGTCGCGTGCCATGGTCCAGCCCTTGCCGGCCTTCCAGAAGCGGTGGATGCCGGTGGCGACGATGGTTTCGCCGCCGAGTGAGATCCGGAAGGTTTCGGCTGGACCGGTCAAGTGAGTGGCCAGAACGGGCTGGAATGAGAGCGCGCCGGTTGTTGTGTGCTCTGAAAGAACGCGGTCGCCGACGGCGATCGATTCGATCTTGCGCGGGCCACCCAGGGTACTAACCAAGGTGCCGGCGGCGAAGCAGGAATGACGCAACGTGACGTGCACGTTGACGGTGGGTAGCGGCGCGGTGACGTCGGGGACTTCGACGACATCGGAATAGAGCTCCTTATCCTCGGAATAACGATCGTCGTAGACGTATCCGAGCTGTCCTGACCACCACTTTTGCCATGCCGACTGATCGGCTCCAAGTTGCTGGCCGGTGAGCGATTCCAGGAGCGGCAGCACTCGCCCATTGGTTTCATTGATTTGAGCGTTGACTTCCTCGATGAGGCCGGCGTCGTCGTAAGCGCGGCGCTGCAGTTGCCCCACTCGTTGCTGGGTTGCGTCCGTGGCGTCGGCGACCAACGTGGCGCACTGCGACGCGAAGAGAGAACTCAACCCGGCGGACATGGAGAGCATCAAAGCGACCTGCTTCGGCGTAGCCGTAAAATGCGGGCCGTCGAATTTGATGGGGCTCACTGTGATGTTCATCTGCGGCATAAGGCGAATGTCCAATTCTGGGAAACGATAGAATCTCCGGAGGTCGAACCGTTCTCCGTCCACCAAAAGCAAACCGGGCGAGCCTGGACCTGCTCCCGGATTTACCTTGTACTTGAACGGCTTGTGAACCACGGCGATCAACTGGCCGATGACGTCGCGCGGATCGCGGAAGCGGAGTGCACGGGCCGCTCGCTCGCGAACATCGGGCGACGATTTCTCGGTCGCGAGCACGGCGAGCCAGAACGACGCCGTGGGCCCTTCAATCTGGGAGAGTAATTCCAGCGCGATGAGCTGCATCTTCTCGCTGCCATCGCCAAAGACCTTCCAGATCATCGGGACGGCGCGGGGATCGGTCACCTGATAGAGTTCCTTCTCGGCCTTGAGCCGCCGGGTTGCGACCGAGCTTTCCAGGGCATCACGCAGCTTCTCGAGCCGTGGTTTCCACTGGGTATCGGCGCGCTTCTGGCGATCGGCTTCGAGCTTCTGGGCGGCCAGGTCGTCGGGCTTGACCCAGTGGTTGTGGTGTTTCTTGAAGCCCAGGCGCAGCCAGGCGATATCCCGGGACGGGTCGAGCGCGGTCACCACGTGGTAGTGAGCCATGGCCTCGTCGTGCAGTCCGTTTTCGAGGCACCACGCAGCTAGCCGCAACTGCGCGTCCACGTTTTTCTGCGGAGCGCGCACGCGGCGCTCGAGGTACTCGCGGATGAGGGCGTGAAACCTGGGATCGTCGTCCAGGTCGTGCTTGATTTTTTCGGGCTTGGCCCATTTTCCCTGGAAGGTTACCAGGCCCAAAAGGCCTCGCGCCAGCGCATTGGACGGGTCCAGCGAGAGAGCCACGTCGAGATGCTTGATGCGCCTGGCCGGCATGCCGTGGGCTTCACACCAGAGGGCGAGCTGGGCGTGAGCAGCGGCGCTCTTATCCGCCTTGGCGGCGGCAGCGTCGTAGGCTGCGCGATCGGCCGCGGTGGGCACGGCGGGCGTGTCGCCGCCGGCGAGCATCGCGAAGCAGAGCACGGCGACGTGGACCATGATTTTCTCCTGCACGCTGGCACAGCGAGCTTATTTGGAAGCAATCGACGCGGCGTTTGTCAGGCGGTCAAACGGTTCGGGAACAGGGGGCACGAAGCTGTAGTCGTGAACGAGCAGGCCGGCGGAGCCGACCAGGAAATCGCGGTTCTCGGCGACGGTCAGGTTAAAGACCTTCTCGGTGGCGCCGGGCTCGATCGATTGAATCGTGGCGATGCCGCCGATCTTGCGGACGTGGTCACCGGCTTTCAGGTCGCGGGCCATGGTCCAGCCGATGCCGGCCTTCCAGAAGCGGTGGATGCCAGTGGCGTAGATGGTCTCGCCGTCGATTGCCATCTTGAGTGTTTCGGCCGGTCCGTTGATGTATGTGCCGAGAACGGCGCGGAGTGAGAGCGCCCCTGTCTTCGTGTTCTGCGCCACCACGCGATCGCCCACGGCGATGGATTCGATTTTCCGCGGGCCGCTCAAGGTCTGGACCATGGTACCGGCGCGGAAGCAGGCGTGGTGCGGCCGAACGACTTCCGGCAGACCGACGAAGTCAGTCAGTACGGGTTTATTCTGGTTGTCGGCGTAGCGATCGTCGTAGACGAGCCCGAGCTGATCGGCCCACCAGGTTTGCCATGCGCGGGGATCGTCGCCGAATTTTTGGCCGGTGAGGTCTTCGAGGAGCGGTAGAATCCGTCCGTTGGCTTGATCGATCTGGGCATTCATGCCCTCGAGCAACTGGATATCGTTGTCCACGGTCTGTTTCACGGCGTTCGAGCGAATGATCGCCTCGTTCATGAGGGTGCTTGCGATCAGGCTCTCCGTCAATTGAAGAGTCATGTAGTCGCTTCTCTGCTGCAAAAGCGGGTTGTTGCCGGCATAGGGGGGAATGGGAGTGGGTATCACGTCCGCCACGCGAGCCCACCACATGTCCCCCTGCGAGATGAAATCGACCTTCACGCCCGGCATCCGATAAAGCCGGCGGATGTCGAATCGCTCGCCATTGACCATCAGAACCGCGTTTGATCCGGGACCGTCACCGGGCTTCAGCTCGTACTTGAACGGCTTGCGAACGAGTGCGACGAGCCAGCCGATCGGGTCGCGCGGATCGCGGCGGGAGAGTGCCTGGCTAGCGCGCTTGAGGACCGTGCTCGAGGGCGTCTGGAGCGCGATCGCGAGCATGTCGAATGAGGCGGTCGACCCCTCGACCTGCGCGAGGAGCTCGACAGCGACGAGCTGCATGCGCTCACTGGTATTGCCGAAGAGTCTGAAGATCATCGGCACGGCGCGGGGGTCGGTGATCTCGTAGGGGTCGTGCTCAGCCTTGAGGCGTCTTGACTCGACCGGGCTCTCCATCGCCTCGCGCAGCTTCTCGAGCCGCGTTTTCCAATGGGCGTCGGCTCGTTTCTGGCGGTCGGCTTCGAGCTTCTGCGCTGCCAGGTCGTCGGGCTTTGACCAGCGGTCATGGTGCTTCTTGTAGCCCAGGCGCAGCCAGGCGATATCCCGGGACGGGTCGAGCGCGGTCACCACATGGTAGTGGGCCATGGCCTCGTCCTTGAGCCCATTTTCGAGGCACCAGGAGGCAAGGCGCAACTGGGCATCGACGTTCTTCTGGGGCGAGCGGACGCGACGATCGAGGTATTCACGGAAGAGGGCCTGGAATTTGGGATCGTCCCTGGCTTCCTTCTCGACCTGGTCGGCCTGGGCCCATTTGCCGTGGAAGGCCATCAGGCCCAGGAGGCCTCGGGCGAGGACGTTTGACGGGTCGAGCGCCGCCGCGATGGACAGGTGTTTGATTCGTTCGGACGAGAGACCATGCGCTTCGCACCAGAGGGCAAGCTGAACGTGGGCGGACGCGTCTTTGCCCGCCTTGGCGGCGGCGGTTTCGTAGGCGGATCGATCGCCGGCGCTTAAATCTGCGGGTTTGCCGCCGTCGGCGAGGATGGCACAACAGAGCAGGACGGCGAGGACCATGATTTCTCCAGCACGCTGGCACCGAGACTTTATCTGGAAGCGATCGGCGCGGCGTTTGTAAGGCGGTCAAACGGTTCGGAAACCGGGAGCACGAAACCGTAGTCGTGTACGAGCAGGCCGGCGGATCCGACCATGAAGTCACGGTTCTCGGCGACGTTCAAGTTATAGACCATCTGGGTGTCGCCGGGCTCGATCGAGTCGATGACGGCGACGCCGCCCAGCATGCGGAGGTGATCGCCGGCTTTCAGATCGCGTACCATGGTCCAGCCCTTGCCGGCTTTCCAGAAGCGATGGATGCCGGTGGCGACGATGGTTTCTGCGGCGAGTGAGATCCGGAACGTTGCTGCCGGACCCGTCAAGTGAGTGGCCAGCACGGGCTGGTATGAAAGCGCGCCCGAGGCCGTGCGCTGGGAAAGAACGCGGTCGCCGACCGCGATCGACTCGATCTTCTGCGGGCCGCTCAAGGTGTTTACCAGAGTGCCTGCGGCGAAACAGGAGTGATGAACGACGGCCTCGTTCACATTGATGATCGGCAGCGGCAGGTTGATTTGCGGTGCTTCGACAATGTCGGATAACGAAGTCTTGCTGTCGGAATAACGGTCGTCATAAACATATCCGAGCTGTTCTGACCACCATTTCTGCCAGGCCACTTGATCGACTCCCAAGTTCTGGCCGGTAAGCGATGCCAGGATGGGTATCAGTCTGTCATTGGTTTCATTGATTTGAGCGTTGGTCTCCTCGATCAGGCGCACGTCGTCTACAATCCCGCGCTCGAGGGAGTCGATTCGCTCCTGGGTTGCCTCCAATGCCAGGGCGATGGTTGAGGCGTTTTGCGCGGCGGCGATCAACCGCATCGCGTTACCGTCTTTGACCAACTCGCTCACTGCCCGTGAGCCAGATTCCATCCCTGGCGGCTCGCAGGCGCGTAATGTGATATCCAGCGTTGGAATGAGGCGAGTATCGAACTCCGGGAAACGATAGAACCGCTGGAGGTCGAACCGTTCTCCGTCGACGAACAGCAAGCCCGTGCGCCGGTAGTTGTCGCCGGCTTCACTTGGTACTTGTATGGCTTGTGAATCAAGCCGGTCAAGCGGCCGATGACATCACGCGGATCGCGGTACTCAAGCGCGTGGGCGGCTTGCTCGCGAACAACGGGTGAGGTTTTTTCGACCGCCATCAGGGCGAGGCAGAACGAGGCCGCGGGGCCTTCGATCTGGGAAAAAAGAGCAACCGCGGCGAGCTGGATCGGTTCGTTGCCACTGGCGAAGACCTGCCAGATCATCGGGACCGCCCGGGGATCCGTGATCTGATAGACTTCCTTCTCGGCCTTGAGCCGCCGCGTCGCGACCGAGCTTTCGAGGGCATCACGCAGCTTCTCGAGCCGCGGTTTCCACTGGGTATCGGCGCGCTTCTGGCGATCGGCTTCGAGCTTCTGGGCAGCCAGGTCGTCGGGCTTGACCCAGTGGCTGTGGTGTTTCTTGAAGCCCAGGCGCAGCCAGGCGATATCCCGGGACGGGTCGAGCGCGGTCACCACATGGTAGTGAGCCATGGCCTCGTCCTTGAGCCCTTTTTCGAGGCACCAGGCTGCCAGCTTCAACTGGGCATCGGCGTTTTTCTGGGGAGTGCGCACCCGTCGGTCGAGGTACTCACGAAAGAGAGCGTGTAGCTTGGGATCGTCGTCCAGGTCTTTCTTGACCTGTTCGGGCTTGGCCCAATTACCCTGGAAGGTGACCAGGCCCAACAGGCCTCGGGCGAGAGCGTTTCGCGGGTCGAGAGAGACCGCAAGATCCAGATGCTCGATTCGCTCGGCCGGCATTCCATGGGCTTCACACCAGAGTGCGAGCTGAACATGAGCGCCGGAGTTCTTGCCGGCCTTGGCGGCAGCCGCGTCGTAGGCGGCGCGAACCGTTGCACTCAAATCGACGGGCTTTCCGCCATCGCCAAGCAAGACGCATGAGAGCAAGATTGCATGGACCATTGTGTCCTCCGCGGGGTATCCCTATCTTACAGGGCGACTCGACAGCGATTTTGTCACGCGGTTGGTGACGCACTTTCGCAGAGCGAAACGACACAATCCGGTAAAAGTGGCAGGGCGGCGATTATGTGACGAAGGCGCCCGTTGCACACCTTCGTTAGTCTAACCGAAACCGGGACGTGTCAATAGACGGGGGCACGTCGCCGCGGAATGCGCAGAGGGGCAAACGGATCGGATTGCACCGAACTGGAGGGGGATCTTACTTCTTGTCGAGAAATCCCTGATTTTTGAGCCAGGTTTCGCAGAGCTTGGGCCACACCTGGAAAGACGGCTCGGGCGGGACGTTGAACTGAGGCGCGCCCGAGCCAAGGCCCAGGCCATGCCGGCCCCGCTCGAAGAGGTGCAGCTCGACGGGTACACCCGCTTTTCGCAGCGCCATCGCGAACAGGAAGCTGTTCTCGGCGGGAACGCCAGAGTCGGCGTTGGTGTGGGCCAGGAAGGTTGGAGGGGTGTCCTTGGTCACCTGGCGCTCGTTCGAGAGGCTTTCGATCAATTCATGCGACGGATTGTCGCCCAGCAGGTTCCGCAGCGAGCCTGAATGGCCAAACGGTGTGGCCAGCGCGATCACCGGGTAGACGAGGATCATCCGGTCAGGCCGCGAGCTCATGCGCTCGACGGGGTCATCGGCGTCGGCTTTTCCCGGGCTGAAATGCGTGCCGGCGGTCGAGGCGAGATGGCCGCCGGCCGAGAAGCCCATGATCGCGACCCGGCCGGGATCGACTTTCCACTTGGCGGCATTGGCACGCACCGTTCTGATTGCACGGCCGGCGTCGTCGAGCATTGCGGGATGATGGTAGCGCGGACCCAGCCGGTACTTGAGCACGAACGCCGCGATCCCCAGGCCATTGAGCCACTCGGCGACCTGCTTTCCTTCGTGCTCGACCGCCAGCATGCCGTAGCCGCCGCCCGGGCAGACCACCACGGCCGAGCCGGTGGCTTTTTCGGGGGCAGGCAGCCAGACGGTGATGGATGGGACGTCTTTATCCGGATCGGTCCCTTTGGCTCCTGGCGCACCGCCGGGCCAGAGTGCGACTACGGGATGGGCTGCCGGCGGATCATTGCCCAGGCACTCGCGGGTTGCGCCAGCGGCCACCAAAGCAATCGCGACCGCGGCGCATCGTATCGAGAGCTTCGTGATCATGGGATTTATGTCGGTTGTCAGTTTTCGGTTGTCAGTTGTCAGTTGTTCTGGCGTCAATATACTCACGGGGTTTGGGTTTTGACAGTATGCTCTAGGGGACGCTCCCGTGATGCTTTTGGCTCGGCGAATCATGAAGACGCCCTTTCGCGGAGCGAAAGGCGACTCTGGTTGCGTGAGTTTCTTTTCGTGCGACCTGTGCAGGGCGGTCTGTGTGAGCGCTGATCAGGAACGACGATGAAGGTTATTTGTTTGCTGGTCACCAGCGGCGTGATCGTGGGTTGCCCTGGTGCTTGGGCCGCGGTTGTTGACGACGATGGACTCGTGATCACGCCGCCGGGGTTTGAGCGCCCGGGAGTAGCACTGACGGCGCCGGCACGCGGCAGTGCGATTGTCAAGATAACCGTGCGAGATCGCGCAACCAACCGCGTCACACCGTGCAGGATCAACGTCGTCGGGCCTGATGGAAACTTCTATCAACCAGCCCCGAACCGCCTGACGCCCTACAGCCTCATCGGGCAATGGCCCGATTCGGGAAAAGGGAATCGCCAGGGCAAAGGGCCGTTTCGCTATATAGGGCGGTTCTTCTACTCGACGGGCGAGAGCGAGGTCGCTGCTGGGCCCGGCGCGGTTCGCATCGAAGTCTGGAAGGGTTTTGAGTATCGGCCGATCGAGCGGAACGTCACCGTGAGCGCCGGAGAGACCATCTCGGTATCGCTCGAGCTCGAGCGCGCGACGCCCATGGCGGCGATGGGCTACTACCCGGGAGACGTTCACCTGCATTTCCAGCGCAAGGACGACGGCGACGATCAGACGATTTTCGACCTACTCGACGCCGAGGACATCGCATTTGGGGCCATCCTTGCCTACAACGAGCCGCCAGGTCCATACAACGGGTTGATGGAGACGATGGCTTGCCCCCAGCTGCGGGGTCTGGGAGATCGCTCGGAAAAGCGCCGTGGACGGACCACGATTGCTTCGGGACAAGAATATCGCAGCAGCACCTATGGGCATTTGAACCTGTATTCGCGCGATGACCTGGTGCTCCCCGGGCGGAAGGTAAATGCCGACAACTGGCCGCTCTTTGGCCAGCTCAGCGGTGAAACGATGCGCAGGGGCGGATACGCCATCTACGCACACGGAGGATACGCGCAGGCAATCCTCGCAGACTTCGTTCAGAAGAACGTCAGTGCCGTCGAGCTTCTGCAATTCGGGGTGTACCGCGGAATCGAGCTGGCGGGTTGGTACGACATGCTGAACATCGGCTACCGACTTCCTTGTGTCGGGGCCAGCGACTATCCCGCTTGCCGCAAGCTGGGCGACTGCCAAACGTACGTCTCGATGGACGGTCAGGGCGATATTGCCGCGTGGCTGCGCGGTATTGCAGACGGGCGCAGCTTTGTCACGAACGGGCCGCTCTTGTTACTCGAGGTGGACGGCACACGGCCCGGCGGGGTGATCGGGCCCGGCGGCAGCGGTACTCGCGCGGTGAAAGTGAGCGTTCGCGCGATCAGCCACGTTGCGCCGGTGCAGGTGGTGCAGATCATCGCCGCAGGCAAGGTTGTCGCGAAGCAGAAGGTTGCGCCGGAAGAAGCGCAGGGCCATTGGATCAACCTGGAGCGGACGATTGAGCTGCGCGAATCGTCCTGGATTGCCGCGCGGGCCTTGGGCGTGGCTCGTTCGGGTGCTCCCGACGCGGAAGCGCACACCAACCCTGTGTATGTCGACATGGGGGAGAAGGCCCCATACAACCGGGACGCGCTCGATCGCTTGATCGGGCATCTCGACCAGCAGATGGCGAGCCACCGGAAGCGGAGCTTCGCCGAAAAGGCGCGGGTGCTCGACTACTTTCAGAAGTCGCGCGACATTCTGCTGCGCATACGCCAGACCGGCGGGCTGCCGGCAGGAGGCGTTCCGGACGATTGGATCACCGACGGCTCTGCCGCCGCGGCAATCGACCCCAGCCGGCGCACGCATCGCGATGAAGAGCTGAGCCAGTTCTTGCGTCCGCTGCCGGCAACGACAGCGGAAGAGGCAGTCAAGACGTTTGAAGCCGTCGATGGCTTTACGATGCAGCTCGTGGCCCAGGAGCCGCTCGTGCAAAGCCCGGTTGCCGCGGCTTTCGACGCCGACGGCAACCTGTACGTCGCCGAGATGCGCGACTATCCCTACAAGCCCAAGCCCGGCGGCAAGCCGCTGGGCACCGTGCGGCTTTTGCGCGACCGCGACGGCGACGGCCGATTTGAGACGGGCCATGTCTTTGCCGACGGCTTGCTCTGGGCCGCGGGCATTGCGCCATGGAAAGGCGGTGTGTTCGTCACGGCGCCGCCCGATATCTGGTACTTGAAGGACACTGACGGCGACGGCACGGCCGACGTGCGCCAGTTGATCTACACGGGCTTCGGCACGCAGAATCAGCAGTCGATGACCAACAATCTGGCCTGGGGGCTCGACCACCTGATCTACGGCGCCGCGGCGGGCAACGGCGGTATGATCCGCAGCGCTCTTGATGCAAGCAAGGCCCCCGTCTCGGTCGAGCACAACGACTTTCGGTTCGACCCGATCACAACGAAGTTTGAGCCGATCAGCGGGTCGGATCAGTTCGGCAACACTTTCGACGACTGGGGCAATCGGTTCATCTGCGATGAGTCGCATCCTCTTTCGCACCCGGTCTTGCCGCTCGAGGATCTGGCGCACAACCCGTTCCTTGCGGTGCCCTCGGTCGTGCAGGACATTGCTGGGGGCTCGGTGCCGATCTTCCGCATCAGCCCGATCGAGCGCTGGCGGCAGATTCGCTCGAGCCGCCGGATTGCGCACGGCACGCGGTCTGCGGATTCGGCGGGGGCCAGCCATCACGTCGTCGACGCTGGCGCGGGCGTGACCATCTACCGCGGCAGTGCCTACCCGGCTGAATTCTACGGCAACGCGTTCATCGGCGATGCCCAGAACAACCTGGTGCATCGGCGCGTGCTCGTACCCGACGGGCCGACATTCCAGTCGCGCCGCGGCGAGCGCGAGGGGGCCACCGAGTTCGTGCGCTCGCCGGACAACTGGTTTCGTCCCGTGAATTTCGTGAACGCGCCCGACGGCACACTGTACGTGCTGGATATGAGCCGCGAGGTCATCGAGGCGATTCATATTCCGCTCGACGTGGTCAAGCACTTGAATCTCAAGCGCGGCAGGAACCAGGGCCGCATCTACCGCATTGCCCCGCCCGGGTTCCAGTTCACCCGTCCGCCTCGACTGAGCCAGGCCACGACGGCCGAGCTTGTGGCGGCCCTGGGGCGCACGGACGGCTGGTATCGCGACACGGCTCACCGGCTGATCTATGAGCGTCAGGACCAGGGGGCGATCGCGCCGCTGCGAGCTCTGCTGGGGAGTGGGACATTGGCCAGGCCGGTGCGCAGCGGAACCGGTGCGCAAGACGCCCCCCTACCCCGGACGCGAGCGAACGCACTGTGGTCGCTCGAGGGGCTAAAAGCCCTGAGTGATGAGGATATCCTCAACGGATTGAATGATTCTGCTGCGGAGGTGCGTGTGCAGGCGGTGAAGCTGGCGGCGCCTCGGCTGCGTGCGTCGGCGAGGGTGATTGCGAAGGTGCTCGAGCTGGCCGATGATCCTGATGTGACCGTGCGGTTCCAGACGGCGCTTGCGATTGGAAAGAGTGATGAAGCTCGGGTCGAGCCCGCGCTCTTGCGGATCGCACGACGCGATGCCGGGAATCGCTGGGTGCGCTCTGCCGTGCTTTGTTCGGCGGTGGGGACAGCCGCGCGGCTGCTGGTCGATCTGTGGGATACAGTTGGGGCCAATCGGGTGCGGGGCACGGAAGCGGACGTTCGATCATTGCTCGAGGAGCTGGCTCAGGTGGTCGGTGGCGCAACGACCCTGCGGAGATCGATCGTGTTCTCGACCGGCTGGCGATCAAGGCGGTCGCGGCAGAAGGCGCGAGCTGCGCGACGGGTTAATTCTGGCGCTGGCTCGAGGCGCGCGAGCGCGAGGGGGCGGCTTCAGGCGAGAGCTGGCGCGAGCAATCCCGGGGCGCGCCTGGTGGCGGGCCTGGTCGGGGAGACCAGGGCGACGGTTTTCGACGAACGCGCTGCCGAGGCGGCGCGCGTCGGGGCGATTGCCCGGCTGGTGAGACTCGAGCCGGCCGAATCGGGACTCCTTCTGGTCAAACTGCTCGAGCCTCGAGAGCCGCTGGCCGTGCAGGTTGCGGCGGTGCGGGCCCTGGCCGAGAGCGATTCCAGCGAAGTGGCAAAACTTCTACTGGCCCGGCTGCGCGGATTTGAGCCTTCCGTCCGCACGGCCGCGGTTGAGACGTTGCTCACCCGCGCGGCGTGGACCAGGGACTTGCTCGAAACGCTCGCCCGCGGTGATGCGAACGGACCCAGCACGGGCGTGATCGAGCCGGCCGATCGGGGGCGGCTGCTCAAGCACCGGGACGGCCAGATTGCCCGACTGGCACAGAAGCTCTTCGCGCAGCCAGCGGCCGATACCCGTGCGCGGGTCATTTCTGATTACTTGACGGCCATTCGCTCAGGCGGAGATCGCGGCCGCGGGGGCAAGGTGTTTGAGCGAGAATGCAAGACGTGCCACAAGATCGGCGAGGCGGGGTTTGCGCTGGGACCGGACCTCACGGGCTCGCCGTCGCGCGATCCCGCGGCGCTCTTGTCAAATATCCTCGATCCCAACGCGAGCGTACCGCCAAAGGATGTTCAATACGTCGTGGTCGACCAGAACGGCAGGACGTATTCCGGGATCATCGCGGCCCAGACGGCGACGAGCTTGACCCTCGAGCGCGGTGAGGGAGCAAGGGATACGATTCTCCGCAGCCAGGTTTCCGAGCTGGCCAGCACGGGATTATCATTGATGCCGGATGGATTCGAAAAGCGAATTTCGAAGGCCGAGATGGCTGATCTGGTCGCCTTTCTGTGCGGTACACATCGGGGGGGAGACAGCAGCGACGGCACTGCTCCTGAAGATTCACGTCCGCTCGATGTCGGTACTTTACCTGGACTGATCGAGCCGGACGACTGAACCGGGTAAGATGGAAACTGGACAGCGAATTCCTTAGCGAGCTCATTTTAAGGAGATTGTGATGATCGAGCTGATCAAGAAGGCGTTGTACACCGGCGTTGGTCTGGCCGTCCTGACGAAGGAGAAGGCCGAGGAGCTCGTGCAGGAGCTGACCAAGCAGGCGAAGCTCTCGGAGCAGGAGGGAAAGGAGCTTTTTGACGGATTGCTCAAGCAGTCGGAGCAAGCGCGCAACGATTTTCAGACGAAGGTGGACGAGACGGTGCTCGCCGTCGTGAAGCGACTGAACCTGGCCACCAAGGATGAAGTCGCCACTCTCAAGGCCAAGATCGACGAGCTCTCGGCGAAGGTTGGGCATGGGGGGTGATCTAGTCGATCGGCGGCAATACGTCGGGGTCGATCTGGTAGCCGTTTGCCAGGGCGTTGGTCATGTTGAAGAGGCCGACGATCGCCATGATCTCACCGAGCGTTTCCTGATCGACGCCCAGCTTGCGTAGAGCGGCCGTGTGCGAGTTGATGCAGTAGGCACATCCATTCGTGGCCGAGACGGCCAGGGCGATGATCTCTCGGGTTCTGGGATCAAGCCGGGAGGTCAGCCCTGACGCCTCGGGATGCATGAGCTTCTTCAAGCTCGACCACACGACCTGGAGCTGGACCGGGTTGGTCGCAAGTGTGCGCCAGATTGCGGGCACGAAATCGATGTTCTTGGTTTGCTTGATATCGGCGAAGATCTCGGCCACGATGCCCGAGGCCTCGTGGGCGTGAACGGGCCGAACCGTCGCAATGCGTTCTTGAGACATGGCAAGATACCTACTCGTTGAGGGTGGGGCGAAGGTCCGCGACGGCGGTAGTTCGCCAAGTCAGGAAGCGTGCTCGAGGACGACTTGACGCTGCGCGGTTTCTTGCCGTTCCGGTGTGAACTGGCGCTCGGGCTTGGGCACGATGAGCGGTCCCCAGAGCGGCATCAAGACCCCGGTGAAGAGCACGACGCAGACCGTGATCGGCACGGCCATGGGGAGGCTCAGACCGTCGAACGTAGTGCGGAGGAGCGGCGCCACCAGGAGCAACGCGGGAATCGAGCCGAGTAGATTCGCAGCCGATGCCAGGAGTGAACCGGCCGGCAACCGGCTTGCAACGGTCAGGCCGAGCAAGCCGCCCGCGGTCGGCCACACGAAGAGATAGCTTGCGCCAGGGACATAGATCGCCGTGGCCAGCGACAAGGCCAGCCAGCAGGAATAGGCGCCCAGGATCAGTGCTTCCAGTGGCTGCGAAGTCGCCCGCCAACGTGTCCAGGCGACGGTTATCGCTGCGGAAATGAGGGCGAAGACCGTCATGATCAATACGTCATGTTTCAGCCAGGGAATAGGCTGGGTGTGCAGGATATTCTGGACCAGGGTCGAGCACACGCCCACCAGGCAAAGCGAGCCGACGGCCAGAATCGACGCGACGATCACGCAGCCGAAGAGAACGGTGCCTGAGAACAGATCGCCCAGGTCCATCCGGGCCGTGCGGATGGAGACGATCACGAGAACGAGAAAGATGCCTGAAGCGCCGAGCGCCAGGGGGAAGACCCACATCTTTGAATAAGACAGGACGAAGCGATTCAGGACGGACGTGTAGATCACGTCGTCTTGTTGGGGCTTGTCGAGGTCGAGTCGGCCGAAATGGCTGGCTGTTTCGAGCGCGTTATTGCCATGATGCTGCAAGGTGCGCTGGTCGAGGTTTTCCGGTGTATCTTCGGGCGTATGATAATAAGCGAGCCCGGCGCCGAAGGCGAAATTGAGGCCGGCCATACTGGCGTTCTTGAAGACCGTCATGTCCGAGTCGTTGGGCATGATCTTGTACACGTCCATGGTCACGGAAGTGGCCAGCGGTTCTCGCACGGCCTGTGCGTACTGGCTGATCAGCCAGCCGTTGCCGTCGCTGGTCTCGAACAGGATAGACGGGCCGGAATTTCCCCGCGCGTCGAAATTGAGCACGAGGCCAACCTCCTTGGCCCAGGGATGCTCGGCCACAAAAAGACGGGCGCCCAGCAAGCCGCTCTCTTCGCCGTCGGTGAAGAGCGCGATCAAGTCGCGTTCGAGCGGCGGGGAGGCTTTCAACGCGCGGAGGGTCTCGAGCACGACGGCCACGCCGGCGGCGTTATCGGACTGCGCCCGGGCCCCACGGGACGGAATCGTAGTGGCGCAGAGCATCAGTGCTTTCTTGCCCGGGGGACCCAGTCCTTTGATTCGAGCCACAATGTTCTGCGGCGCCGGCTCGTCGTGCCCTTTGGTCGACTGGACCTCCGCCGTCACTCCCATTTGTTCAAGTCGTTTGATGATCGTTTTGCGCACCCGAGCTGATTCCGCGGAGCCCATTGGATGCGGGGCGCGCGATGGCTTCCACGTGTTTCTGGGCGTTCGGGGCGGCGAATTTGTTGGTCACCTTGGAGGCCAGCATCGGAGACGGAGGATTCCGAGCTTGAATCGCAAACCACGCGACTGCGACGGCCGCCAGAGCGGCAACCCACGCCGGCCAACGACGATCAGCCACATTCGCCCCCGTCCGGGTCAGCATTTCACAAGCCTCGTAAACTTGAAGTTCAGGCCGATCCCACGAAATGTTATTCTCAGGAAAACCATCATCCTCGATCGAGGGAACGCGAGCAAGTTCAAGGGAGTTTGGATGTCTTTCAGTTCTTTCTGGCTCAAGCATCGACGGCGGATCAAGAGGTGGGCTGTCTTTCTACTGGTCAGTATAGCGATCTGGCTGCTTGCATCGACGGCGGTGGTCTACCAGCTTACAAGGCGGCGCGGACGACAGGCTCTTGAGCCGCTGCCGCGGGTCGCCTGGGGAGCGATTGAAAGCCGGCGCTTGAAGACGGCCGACGGAGAGGAGCTGGGGACGTGGTTTGTCGAAGGGCGCGAGCAGGCTCCGAGCGTGCTCTTGCTCCACGGCAACCATGGCAGCCGGGCCCAGACGCTCAGTCGTGGCAAGCTGCTGGTCTCACATGGGTATTCCGTGTTGATGCTCTCGATGCGGGCACACGGGGATTCCACGGGGGAATATCACGACATCGGCTGGAGTGCCCGTCGTGATGTCTGGGCCGCCGTCGAGTTTCTGGAGCAGCGCCGGCCTGGCCGTCCGGTGATCGTGGGTGGCATCTCGATGGGATCGGCTGCGGCGGTGTTTGCTGCGAAGGAGCTGGGCGGCCGGGTTCAGGGCTACATCCTGGAAAGTCCGTATCAGGACCTCAAGGTTGCGGTCTGGAATCGCGTGGATATCGCGTTACCGCCGGTTCTGAGCCACGTGGCTTACGCGGGGCTGAGGACGGTCGGACCGCTGTTTCTGCCCAATCTTGAGCAGATCTCACCGCTCGAAGCGGCGAGTGGAATACCCGAGGATGTGCCGGTCTTGATCCTGGCTGGTGACGCCGACCGGCATGCGCGGCTCCCAGAGGCGCGGGCGATCTTTGCCAGGGTGGCGTCGCACGGGAAGCTGGTTCTGTTTGCCGGGGCGGCGCACGTCGACTTGTTTCATTTCAACCGGGATCTTTACGAACGGACGGTGCTGGATTTTTGCCGTGCGGTCGTCGAGCAAACGAGCTCACGGCCGTCAACGTCCGCATCAAGCTGGGCTGGCTGATGTGGCTGCGACTTCCGTATTGATTTCGCAGGACTGCGGCTCGTCGCGATGGCGCCGCTGGCCGCAAGTCGCTTGCCCGGGGCATTTGAGCGAATTCACCGAAGTCACGGTACGCGTGAACAGGTTTCTTTGAGGTAAATGAAATTACGGTATTGCCGATGCAGGGCCGCATCGACCCGGTGCAAATGGAGCGGTTCCAACTGGAAGCACGTTCGGCGGCGCGACTGCACCACACGCACATCGTTCCCGTCCACAGTTTCGGCACACACGACGGTGCCCACTATTACGCCATGCAGTTCATCACCGGATGCAGCGTGGATGCTGTGATCCGAAACCTGAGGCAAAGTCGGGCCGGTGAGAGCACGCCCGTCGTTGACGCCGGCTCGACGAAGGAGGCAACCGAGTCCGCCAAGGATCGATCGCATGCTGCGGCTGAGCTACTCCTGACTGGTGGGCTCGCTGCGCCACTCGGCGACATTGCGGCGACCGACGCCCAAGGGGGGGTAGAACTGCCATCGATGACGTCGGAAGGCTCGGCGTTTTTGGGCCGATCGGTCCCTTTGTACTTTCGTTCGGTGGCCCGGCTCGGGAAGGACGTCGCCGACGCGCTGGCGCACGCCCACGTTCAGGGCGTGCTGCACCGAGACGTCAAGCCGTCGAATTTGTTGCTCGACGCCGAGGGAGAGGTCTGGGTCACCGATTTCGGCCTGGCGAAGGTGGAGGGAGGCGAAGGGCTGACCCGAACGGGTGATGTTGTCGGAACGCTCCGATACATGGCGCCGGAGCGGTTCGACGGCTGGTCCGACCCTCGCAGCGACGTGTACGGCCTGGGAATGACGCTGTACGAGCTGCTCACGCTTCGCCCCGGCCACGATCAATTGGACCGACTTCAATTGATCGAGAACGTGCTGCATGAGGTGCCGCCGGCGCCGCGACGGCTCGAACCGGCCATCCCGCGCGACCTGGAAACGATCGTCCTGAAGGCCATCGCAAAAGAGCCGGGGAAGCGATACGCCACGGCGAAAGCGCTTGCAGAAGACCTGGAGAATTTCCTGGTTGGCAAGCCGATCCGGCGCGCCGGGTGGGCGCGATCGAGACGGCGTGGCGCTGGTGCCGCCGGAATCCGTCGGCCGCGGGACTGATCGCGGTGATTTGTCCTTCAGCCCAGACAGCCGGTGGGTCGCCACAGCAGGCGAAGACCAGTCGATGAAGGTCTGGGAAGTGGCAACAGGTCGGGAGGTGCTGAATCTTCTCGGTCATGTCGACTGTGTTTCCGACGTGTCGTACAGCCCCGATGGCAAATCACTGGTCACCTCAGGATACGACGGGACTCTGCGGGTCTGGGATGCAGATTCAAGCCACGACGCCCGATTTCGGACGATCGTTCAGCTCCGATCGCCGCTGAGTGCTGTCGCGTTTAACCCAGTGGACGGAGGGCTGGCGTTTGCCGAACAGGGTGGTGCTGTCCATGTTTGGGACGCGACCAGTGGCCGCGAGACGGAGGTTTTTGTCCTGAAGCCCGAGGCTGGGCCCAATCTGGGACTCGCGTTCAGCCCAGATGGAAAGAACCTGGCCGGCGCGTTCGGTGACTGGCGGGAGGAGATACCGGGTCACGTCAAGATCTGGGACCTGGCGACGAGGCGATTGATTCACACCCTCGACGGACAGATCGGTGCTTGCACCAGCCTCGCGTTCAGCCCTGACGGGCGCTTCATCGCGGCGGGGGGCGGCGCAACTCACCGGAGGAGCTCCATCAAGATCTGGAACTCCCGAACCGGCCTCGAGCAATGGGATCTCGGAGGTGCACACGGCCATCAGCACGGGGGCGGAGCGGTTGTGTTTGGTTTTGGCGGCAATCTCGTCGTCTCGGCCGCCTCGGACGACGTCGTCAAATTCTGGGATATGTCGAGCGGTAACTGGCTCAGGGACGGACGAGCGTCGGATGCGGGCCGAAGCTGTCATATCGCGATCAGCCCTGACGGCCGGCGGATTGCCTCGACGGGAAAGGATAAAGACCTGAAAGTACTGGAAACCACCACCGGTGAGGTCCTGTTCACCCTTCGGGGACACACGGATACGAGCCGTTGCCTGGTGATCAGTCCCGATGGCAAACGGCTCGCGTCGGCCGGACAGGACCGGACCGTCAAGATCTGGGACATGACCTCCGGGCAGGAATTGTTGACGCTCCGGGGCCACACGGCGCCGGTACACGGAGTCGCGTTCAGCCCGGACGGAACGCGGATCGCGTCGGCGAGCGAGGACGGGACGCTCAAAATCTGGAACGCTTCACCGATAACCGCGCTCGCCCCGAATGCGAAGCTGGTGCAAACGCAACCCTGACGGCGGCTTCAGCGAACGCGCGCAATCAACCACCGCCCCGGCCGATCGTGGTCGGAATCAGCGAAGCCGGGCTCATCGGTCGCGCTCGAGCCCGGCGACAGTGAACAATGATGGCGGCACGGGCTTATTGACCAGCTCCCATTTGAAAGAGAGGTCGTAAGTGTCGGTGAGCGATGCCGTGGTCATTTCGTTGCGATATTTCTTGGGAATCCATGTCCCGTGAATCTGCACCCAGACCATCTCGCTCACGTACATTGGCAGTCCGGAGCGCGAGCCGACCTCGCATCGAATCGGACCGAACCCCCTCGAGTCATCCACCCACAAGGTTCGCACCAAGGCGTTGTGCCGACTTGATGAAAGCTTGATACGGTAAATGTGGTCGGATTCCCTGGTGACTTCCTCCAGTCGCGCATTGGTCCAGGTTTTCAGGACGGGCTCGAAATCGAGCACCGACGAATCCCGGTTCCAGAACTGCAGGCCCAAACTCCGGATATCAAACGGAGCGATCTTTTGATGAAGCGTGCGCAAGGGTGCGGCTCCGACAATCACGGCGAAGTCGGAGCGGCCTCGTGTTTCGGACTGGAAGATCGTCCTCCGTGGTGTGCTGATGAGCTTGGCCGTCATGCGGTCGGCGGGTGTGTCCGGGACCGCAGGTAAGGGTAGCGCACGGCCAGAGGCTCGGTTTTGTCAAATCGCAGTAGTCCTTTTTCGTAGTCGAAGGCTCCGAAAATCTCAACCTCGCCCGCGCCGTGGGATCGATCTGTCCAGTTATCGATCGCGCGGCGGCCGGTGGCGACGAAGACGCCGCGCTCGAGTTTCTTGCGGTTCTCGGTCATGCCGGACCACAGATACCGAACGAGCTTCACCGGATCGGATCCGGAAGCTGGTGGAACTTGAACACGTTCGACATCGCCCGCGCGTGTGATCGGTGCTACGATCAACGGAAAAAGCATGACCGTCAGCGCGACGAGGCGACACGGACGTTGCTTTGACCCGACCAGCGTGATGACGAAGGCAGGAGATTTCATTCGAGTTGTCGCACTCCATTACGCCGCTGTAGTTCGCGAGTTGATTCTACGCGGGGCCAATCGCCTATTATGCTATGGCCGGGTTCAGTGGTCCAGTTACACAGGGAGATGGCCGTTTTGGCGGCTACCGTCTGTCGAGAGCAAGGCCGTGTTGTCGATTCTCCGTCCAAGACTCCAGATTCTGGCTGCGATCGAAGGGATCTTGATCGGTCTGCTGCTGGGGCTGATCGATGTTCATTCCACGAGTGGTGATTGGTTTGAGGCGGTGTCTCCACCTGGCTTTCGTGCGGCTGCTTCTGCAGAACGATCCCTTCTTCGGCTTCTGCACGTTCTATTCAGCGCGATACACTGAGAGTCGTTTCAAAACCATTCGGGTCGGCATGACCGGGGAAGAAGTCGAAGGCGTCATCGGACCGCCGCTTAGAAAGCAACGCTGGAATGAACACGCGGGGCCGCCGAACGAGGAGATGTGGGAATATAGCGCTCGTCGCGACGACACGGCGAATTTCTGGAGGCGATGGGTGTTCTTTGAAAACGACAAGGTTTCGCACGTCATCAGCGATTTCTGGGTCGATTGACAATCGCGCCGAAGTGGCAGTTGAACGCGTCGCGTCGCTTGTGGCAGGCTTGCTTGGCGGGTAGGCTCGACTGAGCGGGTCCTCGTAAACTCCGTTGACTGGTTCCAAAAGGAGGCGGAGCATGGCTGGCCGCAAGATTCGGGACATTCGCGACGCGTTTGCAACGGTCGTCACGTTGGTCGTGTTTGCTGGTCTCGCCTGCTGCGGAGGCGCGAGGGCTGTTGAGCAGGAGCCGGACGGGCTCAGCGGGCGCGTGGTTGACGCCTCGGGTGCGGCGGTCGCGGGGGCGAAGGTCTGGGTGATCGGCGGGTCGTGGGAGGAGCCGACGGGGGTCGCGGAGACGAGCGCGGATGGCCAGGGGACGTTTTCCTTTCCGACCGTGTGGAAAGACCTGAAGGGCTCGGGAGCGTTCAAGAGCCTCAGACACTCGTATAGCCTGGCCGCGCGCGATGGCCGCGGGCGCATTGGCTGGATCACGTCCGTTGGCAGCAGAGGCGATGCGCCCAACACCATCTCGCTGGTCGAGTCCGGCGAGGCCCGCGGGCGCGTGGTTGACACCGCGGGAAAGCCGCTCGCCGGCGCGGAGATCGTGCCGGCCTTGTTCATCCGGTCGCACCAAAGGAACTCGGCGAATGATTATGTTCGCCTCACGGCCGCCCTGGCCCGGCCGCTGGCGACGACGACCGCTGCGGATGGCGCGTTCACGTTGCGGGGGATTCCCGCGGGCTGTGACGTGCAGGCGAGCATCACGCGCGCCGGGTTCGGCACGCCGCGGGTGTCGTGGGATTCGACCAAGCCGGTGACGATCGCCCTCGACGGCCGCATGGGTCGCGTCGACGGCCGGCTCTTGACTCCCGACGGCAAGGACTTACTGGCCGAGCTCGCGATGAGCATCACGCGCAACCAGCCGGCCGACGAGCCGACGGGAAGGCTCTTCATCCTGATCTATTCCAAGACCATCAGCGTCGTGGGCGACGGGCAGTTTCGGTTTGATGAGCTGCCGCCGGGGCACTATACGGTCTCTCTCGATTCTGCCCCGGCTTGCGGATTCACGGCCGACATCTTGCAGGACGTCGAGGTCGGCCCAGGCAGAACCGTCGCTGGCCTGAAGATGCCGCTACGACGGCTGCTTGTCATCAAGGGCCGCGTGGTCGACGGGGCGAGCGGCGAGGGCGTCGCGGGCGTCTGGGTGAATGCGTCGACGGTTTCAGGGGCGGGAATGCGATATGGCGACAGCGATGTGACGGACGCCCGCGGGCGCTATACCGTGCACGTGGCGCCGGGGAAAATCGTGATCCAACCAACGTCGACGCCTGCCAGCCATCTTGGGCTCAACTACGAATCACTTCCGCAGCTCGAAGCCGGGGCAGATCGGGAGTGGCCGGACTTCAAGCTGAGCCGGGCCGTGGCGATCGACGGCAAGGTGGCGGACGCGGCCGGCAAGCCGGTGGCGGGGGCCGAGGTTCACGCGCTCAAGCAGAGCGCCATGGGGTTTGCGGACATGGGTCCGCCGGCAAAGACCGGGCCGGACGGGTCGTTCCGGCTCGAGCAGCTTGACCCGGATGACACCTTGCCCGTGCGAGCCAGGACCAACGATGCGACGACCGACGGGGCCGTGGTGATCGAGCCGGGGAAACAGTCAGGGAAGCTGACGCTGGTGGTCGATCCGAGATTTGCGGTGCGCGTGCGTGGGGTGATTCGCGATCGCTCGGGCAAGCCGGTTCCCGGGGCGTCGGTGAGCCTCGGCTGGGGCCGGAACTACGTGAGCAGGAAGGTTCGATTCTCCGGTGTCGGCAGCACGCTCGAAGGCTACAAGACCGACGACGAGGGCCGGTTCGTGTCCGGGCGCTGTGGCCGGGCGATCGGTACAAGGTCAACGTCCAGGCGCCCGGGTACGGGAATGCCGAGTCGCCGGAGATCACCGGCCGGGCCGGTGAGAACCATGATTTTGGCGCGATTCGCCTGGTGGCGACGGGGGGCCGGGTCGTGGGCGCGTGCTCGATACGGCCGGAAAGGCGGTGGCGGATGCCACGGTGTTCAACCGCGGCGATGCACCTGCGCCTGTGACGGCGCGGACGGATTCATCTGGCAGTTTTCAGCTCGAAGGTTTGTACGACGGCGGCAAATATGTTTTTGTGCGCAAGGATGGCTATCGCTTCACCGGGATGCGGGTCGAGCGGGATTCCGGCGCGGTGACGCTCACCCTGAGGCGAACGGATGAGCCACCTCCTCCGTGGGCGAGCGCGCCGCACGCCACGCCCGAGGAAGAGCGCGCGGTTGCGAGGCGGGTGCTGACAAAAATCTGGGAGCGCTACAGCGATAACGCGAACAACAACGGCGCGTTCGAGTGCATCTTGCAAATGGCCCGGATCGATGCGGCGCTCGCTCTCAAATGGTCTACCGATGTGGGTGGGCATTACGACGATCGTGTGCACCAGGCGGCGGGCGAGAACGAGGCGGAAACCGACACCGAAAGCGCGCGAGCGCTGCTGAGGACGCCCAAAGACGGGTCGAGCCAGTATGTTCTACTGAAGCTCGCCGAGCGGTTTGCCAGTGAGGATCGGGAGGAAGCCCTGAGGTTTGCCGAGGAAGCCGCCGTGCAGGCCCGCGCGATGCAGCAGCCCGACCGCACCGGTGCGATTGCCCGAGCCGGCGCACTGCTGGCGCGATCGGGCGCAAGGAGGCCGGGCTTGCACTCATCAAGGAGGCTGCGGGAGCCGCGGGGCAAATGGGCACAGAGGGTCGCGAGGCTTACGCTCGCGGTAATGTTGCCGCGGGGCTTGCGCTGTTCGACGTCGAACGGGCGCTGGCGCTCGTCGAGCCGATCAAGAACGAGAATGAACGTGACCGTTACTTCGGCTTTATTGGCACCGCGCTTGCTGGGAGCGATCCCAAACGGGCGCTTGACGTGGCCGGAAAGATTGGGGAGAAGTCGAGCGCGCCGCAATCGGTGAAAGTGGCGATCGCTTATGCGCTGGGCAAGGCCGGACGAACCGACGAGGCGATGGGTGTGATTGAAGGAATGAAGGGGCATTACGCGGCCGAGAAGTATCAGAGCGAGGGGTATGCTTGGCTGGCGGTCGCGGTGGCGCCTCGCGACAAGGCGCGTGCGGCGATGCTCATCGAGAGGGCGCTGGCCCTGCCGGTCGATCGGTCGCAGGAATTCCGAGGCTGGACTTATTTCGGCGGTGGCGCGGGCGAGGCCGGCTGGACCGCGGCGTGTGCGAAGCGGGCCGGATTTGACGACATGTCCTCCGCGGTGTTTCGCGTGCTGGCTGCGCGGCCGTCGGACCGGAATGCGGACCCATCGATGGACGCGGAATGCCAGACCATCGCGGCGGCGATCCTGGCGCTCACGGACCCGAAGGCGGCAAGCCAGATTCTGCGCGACATGGAGCTGCGGTGGGGCCAGCGGCTGGGTGAGCTCGGGCGAATTGCGGGCCGGCGCTGGCTCATGGCCTGGGCGCTGGCTGATCCGTCGCACGCGGAGCAGCTCTTTGAGGCCGAGCTGGCGGCGCTCGAGAGCCAGCAAAACGTGAACTTGCAGACGGGCGGCATTTTCAAGATGGCCGAGATTCTGGTGCAGCCGCAGAAACGCCGGGAGGAGTTTCTCCGGCGAGAGATCGGGGCGACGTGGTATCCGGGGATTGATGAGTGAGCGCCTGGTTCACATGGTTTGAAGCTGACTGCATCGTTCATCCCACCAGGCTTGCCATCGCTGGGGGTCGTCGTCCCAGGGCAATCCTGAGGCGCGGCAGAGGGACCAGACGAGCTCGTCTTTGGGCACGTCTCCTGGATCGCCGAGGAGGTCGATCAGGGCGTCGGCGCCGAGCGGCACGCCTGCCCTGCCCCAGTCTCGGATTGCCTGGATGCGATCGCGGATCGGGGCCGCGCGATCACGGATGACCGGCAAGACGCGGTTGGTCAGGGCGTCGCGGAGTTCGGCGCGGGGGGCTCGTCGGGGCCACGGCCCTGCTCCGTTACCCACTCGCGCCAGGAGTCGAGCAAAGAGCCGAAGCCGAAACCGAAGTGCTGGAAGAACGTCTCTTCGTGGCGGCGACTCGCCTGCTTGTCGTTGAGGAATGCACGGAAGGCGGCTTTCCGTGATTCGGGTGCTTGCCCGCCCGCGAGGAATTCGATGATTGACCAGGCCTGGTCGAGGAACTGCTCGGATCTACGCGCGGTTTGGAAATCTGTCGTTGTCAGGAGCAGCTTCAACACCTTGTTGGCCGACATTGTAAAGAGCTCGTGCGAGTATTCCATTTCCTGGGAGCGACCCGCGAGCATTCGGCGATTCAGGCCCGCCAGATCGCTGTCGCTGCGATTGGCTGCGAGGGCGCGGGTGATTCCAACGTGGAGCCAAGGGGCGGATAGCTGCCCGAAAGCCCGCTCGACCAGAACGGTGCAATAGAGCGAGCCGGCGAGAAAGCGGGGATCGTCCAGCCGGCCCGCGACGGAGCCCGTGCAGAGGGTCATGACGTTCCAGGGCCGCTGCAAGTAGGCGCCCAACTGGGCCGAGAAGTCGAGATGCGGAAAGAGGGCCTTGTAGAGCCGCGCGAGTGCATCTCGATCGTGAAAGCAGAGGATGCGAAGCGGCCCGTCGGGAACCTCGCGTTCGCCGAGCATGGCCGCGAAGCGACGATTCGCTGCCGCATTTTCCTCGCGCAAAATCGGCACCGGATCGTCGGGGCCGGAATACCAGATCGTGGTCGAACCATCCATGACAACGGTTCCTTCCTCGCCCGCGCAGGCCCGCGCCTGAACCAGGAGCGCGGTCTCATCAAGGAGGCCGGTGAGTCTTCGGGAACGGATCAGGAGAACGATCAGCTTCCAGGAATAAAAACAGCCGGCGAGCAACAACGGGGCGATCAAGATGAGTACTGTCCAGTTGCCGGCTGCGAATAGCGAGCGAATGAACCCGACCAGCCAGTAGATGCCGAAGATCAAGATGATTGCCAGGGTCAGCACGACGAAACGGCTGCCCTTGGCCTGTTCTTTCTTGAGCTGCTCGTGGGAGAGTGTTCGGGCGCGACAGTTGGGGCAAACCGACGGGGTGGACAGCTCGCCGGGAATCGCGTTGCCGCAGCCCTCGCAGATGCGGTTAATCGGCTGTTGCGCCGTGCGCGACGGTGTTTTGAAGAACCAGACGATCGCGAGGATGCAGAGGAGGGCGCTTGCGACGGCTATCGCGAAACTCGCGAGATGCGACGGGCCGACGGTGGACGCGATCGCCCCCATCACAGAGATCGCGAGCAGGAGAGCGATGATGTAGAGGATCACGATTCTTGGCACGATCGCCTGGCGGATCGGGGCCAGGGGCTCGCCGCAATGAGGGCAATGGAGCCGAGGGTCCGTGCCCTTTGCCGGGAAGAACCGGGCGCCGCACTCGGCACAGACCGGTGCGCTTCGCACGTAGCGGAGATAGTACCAGACTGCGCCGACGGCGCCGGCCGCAAGCAGGGTCACATTTGACTGCCGGAGGTCTGCGGACGAGGTGAACATCGCCACGATCAGACCACAAAAGAGCACGGCCATGACCAGGTCGATCAAGTGGATGCGGCGCGGTGAACCTTCGGCCATGGCCGCTGTCTCAAGGGGGCGGAAATCGACACACTCTCTTGACCGGCGGATTGATTATATGCGAGACACCAGGCGGTGCTGTTAGAATTTGGTGACCGCCGGCCGGGTGGGTTTGGTCCACAGTCTTGACACCTGCGCCACTGGTCGGGAGATTAATGGTGTGTGGGCGGAGGCCAGCTTTAACAATTTTCTGGCCGGCGTGTCCATGCGGGAGTCATGTCGATGACACGCTGCTGCTGAATCAGTCACCTCGGCAACGATCGTCGGAGAGGATGCCGTGCGGACTGCGTGCGGCGGGTCTTTGCCTGGCGATTCGTTTCCTTGAGGAGGTGACGACCATGAGCAGCAAGAAAGTCGAACCCGCGCCCCAGCCGGTCTGTTCAACGACTCTCCGATATCATCTCAAGCCGCGGCCGATCGAGGCCGACCTCAAGGAAAACCGAAAGGATCGCCGCAGCCAAGCGCGCTGCCGCCGTGGCTTTCGCGTGGGCGGTGGTGCGGCGACGGAACCCGGCGCCAAGCCGGCGGTTCAGGCCAAGGCTGAGCCGATCGCCGGGTGGATCACGCGGCGCCGAAGCACGCAGCGTGCTCGGTATCGAAGAGAAGGAGCTGGCGGAATTGTTGACGAGATTCCGGCTGCGGAAGAGCTCGGTCGAGGTTTATTCCAAGGCGGAAATCCTCGCCCTGCGCGAGATCGTCGCAAAGCTTCGTTGAGGACGGGGCTGCCGACTGATGCGGCTGCATCAGTGGGCGCTTCTCACTTCTTCTGCGTGGCGACGTCTTCGAGGATGGCGCGGATGTCGACGTGATTCCACTTGCCGGTCTTGCCAGAGAATGTATAGATCTGGCCATCACTCTCAATCGTAATGTTTCCAGGTCCGACGGTGGGCATGGCTCGGACCCCTGCGGGGAGCTCGGCGACATCCCAGCGCCGTGACTCGGCGCCGTAGGCGTAGATGTTCCGGCCGATTGTGTAAACGGCGATTCCGGGCGCGACGATCGGCGACGCCTCGCCGTCGAGCGGTTCACGCAGCTCTTGCGCATGCCACGTGCCGCTGGCCGTGTCGGCGACGGCGATCCGGGTCAGCTTCGTTCCGTGCAACCACAATGCGATGACGTTGTTAGCGACGACGGGCGTGACTTCGATGGGGGCGTCTTTGGACCCGGACAGCTCCAGTGACTCGGACTTTTTCGTGTCGACGTTAAAGAGCGTAACCCGGTCACCGACGGGGGAGAAGACGACGACGGAGCTGCCCTGGCGGAAATAACGGGGTGGTCTCGAGTGGTCGTGGCCCGATGCGGGTTGGCCGGCGTTCTCGTGAGTGTGCGTGCCGGGGGCGGCCGGTTCGGGCCGGGCTGGTTTGTCCCTGGGATGATCGTCCGTGAAGCTGATCGACCGGAGCTTGTCCGGCGTCAGTAGCAGCGAGCCGAAGTCGAGCTCGAGCGTGAAGTCGCTCGGTATGTGGATCATGCCGATGACCTCTTTGTCCGCGGTGGTGATCACCTTGCCTCGGACGAGCACCGCCGCACCCGTGCGGCTATTCGGGTCGGCCACCAATCCGAACCCTCCACCTTCCCGAATACCGGCGCCGCCGCGACCCGCCCTCATCACCGCGGCTCGTTTCTGGCGCGCCTGTGGGATGAGATCAGCAGGATCAGCATCGCCGCCTTCGTCGATGTTCTTTCTGTCGGCCTCGTCGCCGCCGGGCGGATTCAACTCGCCGGCCGGTTTCAAAAATCGGATTGTCTTGATCTTGTGAGGCGTGATCACATACTGGCCGAGATCGGCGTCGACGACGACCGGCCTGAGCTCGACCTTACCGCTCAAGGATTGGCCTCCCTCCATTTCGACCTGGGCGGATCGTGAGACGTCTGTGAAGAACGCGCGGGCGGAGCGATTGCCCTGCATCATCGTCCCCTGCATTCCCTGGCCGCCCATGCCGCCGCCCATACCCCCACCACCACCCATACCCCCACTACCGGCGCCGCCGAACTGGGCGAGACTCGGCGAAGATGTGAGCACAGCGGCGACGGCCGCGAGCAATACTGTTCGAATCATGGTGGGCTCCTTCTGGCTTGTGGGGCGTCGGAACCAGTTTGGGCGCGGGTCTGCGGGCAAACTGCGGTGCCCTCCATGGCGCTCCTCTGAGGATTCCCGGGACCCGGTGTTTGTTCGCAGGGCACTGGACGGGCTACTTTACTTGTCAGTGCTATCGTTCGCCGCATCCTGGCTGATCTGATCGTTTGCGGCAAGTCGCTGTCTCTCTCTGACTATTGTCTTGCTTGCGGCAACGGCCGCCAAGTCCCCCGCGGTCGAGAAGTCAGCGTGCCCGCTCGGTGGGTGCCGCAATCTTGGGTTCAACTTCGTGACAATCGATCGTATGATGGCAGACGAAGTGTGTGTGAACCTGGTTCACCGGGGCGACCATCTTTCTGCGCAGGTCCATCATGAAGATCCCTATCTTGATCGAGCCGATTGCGAATGACGGTTTCCGGGCGACGGGTGGCCCTCCTTTCGACGTCACGGCTCAGGGTACGACCCCGGAAGAGGCTCTGGCCCGGCTCCGCGAGGCCATAGACCGCCGAATGGTCGAGGGATCGGTTCTCGTACCGTTGGAGGTTGATACGTCGGAGGAAAATCCCTGGACGGCGGTTGCCGGGATGTTCCGGAACGAGCCACTGTTCGACGAGTGGCAGACAGCGATTGCCGAGTACCGACGGAAGGTCGATGAGGATCAGGATGATGGGTCCCAATGACGCAGTACATCCTGGACACGGACACCTTGTCTTTGCTCCAGTACGGGCATCCCAAGGTGTGGCACGAAGTCGGCGCCAGGCACCCCTCTGAGTTGGCGATAACCGTCATCAGCCTTGAGGAGCAACTCTCGGGTTGGTACACCTTGCTGCGCAAAGCGCGGCATCCGGACGACCTGGCGCGAGTGTACCAAAAGCTCGTCGACACCGTTCGGTCGATAGCTCAATTGAGGATGCTCCCCTTCACGGTCCGGGCGATCGGCCGATATCAGCAGTTGATCCCGATGAAGATGAATGTCCGCCGGATGGATCTCCGTATCGCCGCCATCGCACTCGAGCAAGGTGCTACCCTGGTCACTCGAAACGTGCGCGACTTCGGGCGTGTTCCCGGGCTGGTGCTGGAGGATTGGTCAAGCTGATTTTTGGACGACGGAGCACTCGACGGGCTGCTTACCAGTCTGTGCTCTCGCTCGCCATATCCTACCCCCGGAAGGTCAGCGACACGACGATCGGATCCCTGATCTCTTCCTCGGGCATGGACTCCGCGATGAGAAGGATGCCATCGACGCCGGAGCCGATGGGCGTCACTGGCTAGTCGGAGCATCGGCTTTCACCGTAGCGTTGCGGCGCGCTAGCAGTTCTTCCCGTCCGACGCGAGGCCGCTCGACTTCGATCTTCGCCTTGAGGGACTGGGCTTCGGCTTTTCGCCGTTCCAGATAGGCGTGCACGGAATCGCGGTGCCGGAGGTAATACGAAATGACGCCGTGGATGTCGGCCAGCACCAGCGTGTCGTACGCGCGGACCATGTCTTCCGGCGTCATGCCGTTCTCGTATTGTTCGACGACGACGTCCAGGCTGATCCGACTTTTGCCGACTGCGCATGGCACCTCCTTCGTCTACGCGGAGTGGTGGACCTTCGGCGCGAAGGGGAAGCAATTCGTTCGGTTCAAGCTCGTCCATAACGCAAGACTCCGCTGGATTCAGCCGCTCTAGCGCGGCATGCGCCGCTAATGGCACTGTACACCAGGGCGGCGCACAACGGTAGTTTCGACCGACGGCCGGAAGAATTGTGATCGGGTCAGCTACCGCGCACGGGTGGGCTCCAAGAGAGGATTATGCCCCAGTTCGACCGGGGCAAAGCGTGGGATGCCTGCGGCTCAACAGGCCATGGAAGCGGAAATGAAATACCACATCGCGATCGCGGTGCCTGCGGCAAGCAGGGCGTTGGTAACGAGTAAGGCCTTCACGATTTGACGGGCGGACGCTCGGGTCACGATGGCTACGGGCACCGCAGCGATCAGCCCCACCGGCATTCCCAAGCGGATCAAGATTTCCACCTCTGGCCACGAGTGCGGCCAGATCCCAGCGAGTCCCCAACCAAGTATTTGGCCAATCGCGGCGCTCGCCACGCATGTCAGAGGAACGAGACACCACTCCAGCGGAGAGAGGGCTGTCTCGCGGGGGAAGGATTTCCTGAAGTCTGCCACCAGGCTGCGCAGCTCGGCTTCGAACTGGCGGCCCAACCAGACGGCGGTCGGGAAATGTCAGTGCAGGATATGTTTGGACATCTGCGTTTTTTGAGCCTTGGGAAGGATTACTTTTGATCTCGATGTATTATATCAAATTGCCTCGATCGCGGAACTTTCGCGCATGTCGCAGTCAAGCCAGGACGGGGGTTGACGATCGACGTTGATCGTGCGGAGATTAGCGGCTATTATCTCCGCAGAACGTGCGGAGAGTAATCGCCGTGTACATCCACCGCAAAGCCGGTTGGCCCCGATTTCACTGGGATCAGATTGCGCTGGCCGCCAAGGTCGCTGCGGTGCGGCACAGGCAGGGGCGGCTCGTCGGCCGGATGGAGGCGCTCGGGTTTCGCCTTCGCGAGGAGGCGGTGCTCTCCACGCTGACGCAGGACGTGCTCAAGTCGAGCGAGATTGAGGGGGAGATCCTGGATAGCGACCAGGTGCGGTCGTCGATCGCGCGCCGGCTGGGGTTGGATATCGGCGGGCTCACAGCGGCCGACCGGAATGTCGAGGGCGTGGTCGAGATGACGCTCGACGCCACGCAGAATTATCGAGAACGGCTGTCAGCGGAGAGGCTTTTCGGCTGGCATGCCGCACTGTTTCCTACGGGGCGGAGTGGTGTGCACCGGATCCGGGTGGGCACGTGGCGGGATGATCGGACGGGACCAATGCAGGTTGTTTCGGGACCGATCGGCAGGCAGCGGGTTCACTTCGAGGCGCCTGCGGCGGAACGGCTGGACACAGAGATGGGGTTGTTCCTCGACTGGTTCAACGGACCGGTCTCGACCGATCTCGTTCTATTTGCCGCCCAGGCCCATCTCTGGTTCGTGACCATTCATCCCTTCGACGACGGCAACGGGCGGGTCGCTCGCGCTATCGCCGATATGGCCCTGGCGCGTTCCGAGCAAAGCCCGAAGCGGTTTTAGAGCATGTCGGCGCAGAATCAGGTCGAGCGAAACGATTACTACAAGATTTTGGAGCGGACACAGAAGGCCGGGCTCGAGGTCACGCCCTGGATGCACTGGTTCCTGGACTGTCTGGACCGGGCGTTTGGGGGCGCGGAAACCACACTGGCGAGCGTGCTGCGGAAGGCCCGGTTCTGGGATGCACACGCTGGAGAGTCGTTCAACGAACGGCAGAGGAAGGTTCTCGGCCGGTTGCTCGATGGGTTTGAAGGGAAGCTCACGTCCACTAAGTGGGCCAAGCTCACCAAGTGCTCGCAGGACACGGCCGGGCGCGACATTGCGGATCTGGTCGAGCGCGGCATTGTGAGCAAGGATCTGGCGGGCGGGCGGAGTACGAGCTTTTCGTTGGTCGAACCAATCGGGGATCGCTCGCGAGGTGACAGATCGGGTGGGAAGCGCAGGGGGTGACTGGTGTGAAGGGGACGCACTTTCGCGGAGCGAAAGGCGACTTTGGTTGGCGTTTGCGGGGATGCGACGGGCGGTCGAGCCGCTCACGGACAGGCGCCGTGGCCGAGGGCGTTCAAGAGCAGGAGCAGGAAGCCGGCGACGTCCCTCTCGCCGTCGGGCTTTTCTGTTGCGATTGAGATGTCCACGATTCCTGGTCCTTCTTGCCCGATATTGCGGGTGAATCGTGTTTCGGGGTAGTCCCAATATCCTCGTGCCAGGGCCAGGGCGTTCTTATTTGCCGAGAGGCATTTGATCTTTGCGTTGTTGCGATTGGCTGGATCGACCCAGAAGACAAGTCCGGTCGTTTCGTTGTCCGGAGAGCCCGCTGCCTTCTTGTCGCTCGATCGGGACGTGCCGTCCCGGGGTGCCTCTTTGACGTCAAAGCGACGGATCGCCCAGGTTTTGGCCATGAGGTCCAGGTGACGCCACTCCGGGCGGCTAGTGGGGAACGCGCGGGTTTCTGCCCGTTTGGCCATCCGCGCGAGGACGCTCGTGAGGTAATCCCGATCGCTTGCGCAGATGATCGTGTTTTTGCAGGGAAGCGCGACGTGAAAGGGCTGGGGCTCTCCCTCTGCCTTTTTCCCGGGGAGATCGTAAAAGACGTCCCATTCGGTGCGCACCATTTTTCCGTCGAATGTCGCGACCGGCACGCCGGAGAGGACCTCTGACTTCGTGGCCTGCTTGCGGAGTGATTGCTCGAGGGCCTTGCCATTAGCACCGAGATCTTCTTGGAAGACGAGGATGAGGGCACCCTCGTATCGCATCATTCCGAAGCCGTTCGGGACACGGAAACGGCGGCTGCCCTGGACGGCCAGCGCGACTGGCTGTGCGCAGGATCTTTGCAAGCTCGGGGTCGAAGTGATCACCGCCGATGGCCAGGGTCATTAGCTGGACGGCGCGCTCCAGACCGAGCGCATCGACGTCTCTTTCGCGGGCGGGGGCGAACGAGCCCTGGGCGACCATGAGGGTTTCCGTGTCTTCGGGAAGCCACCACAGGATGTCATCGACGGGTCTGGGCAGCTTGACTGCCGGCGGCTGCTGAGCATGAGACGAGACGGAAACCGCGATGGCGAAAACGGCGCCAAGCGCATATCGCGCGAATACTCATGGGTGTCATTGCGGCACTCCGTTCGAGTCAATCTTGATCTGGCGGCAGCGTGGCGGTTTCGACAGAATCTGTCGAGGCGAGCCACGGCTCGAGGGGAAGAGTGGAGCTGGTGTCTTTCATCACTGAGGATGGGTCGATGCGATCGCCGCGCGAACGGTTCCGTTTGTGGACGATCGGCGCGTTTGCCGGTTTGGCCGTGGCCTCGTGGCTTGGCGCACGCGGGGCGGTTTGCGCCGCTGGTCCCGCGGGGGCGCGGCGGCCGAACATTCTTATTGCGATCGCCGACGACTGGTCGTATGGGCATGCCGGGGTCTATGGCTGCACATGGGTGCTAACACCGGCGTTCGATCGTGTCGCGCGGGAGGGCGTACTGTTCAAGAATGCCTTCACCAACAACCCCAAATGCAGCCCGTGCCGGGCGAGCCTGCTCACGGGGCGAAATACCTGGCAGCTCGACGAAGCTTGCAACCACTTCGGTGTCTTTCCCGCGCGGTGGCCGGTGTACCCTGACCTGCTCGAAAAGGCCGGCTACCACGTGGGGTTCACCGGTAAGGGTTGGGGACCGGGCGACTTCCGCTCGGGCGGATTCGTGCGCAACCCCGCCGGGCCGGAGTACAGCCGGCAGAAGGCCGCGGCGCCGCACCGCGACATTTCGAGCGTGGACTATGCCCGCAACTTCGCTGAGTTTCTCGCAGGCCGCAAGGCCGGTCAACCGTTTTGCTTCTGGTTCGGCGGAACGGAGCCGCATCGCGAATACGAGGAAGGAGTTGGCCGGCGGTCGGGCAAAGACCCCAAAGCTGTGAAGCTTCCCGCCTATTACCCCGATTCGGATCTGATCCGCAACGACATGCTCGACTACGCCGTCGAGGTCGAGTGGTTCGACACCCATCTCGGGCGGATCATCGCACACCTCGAGGAGGCGGGTGAGCTTGACGATACGCTCATTGTTGTCACGTCGGATCACGGGATGCCGTTTCCTCGAGTCAAGGGGCAGATCTACGAGCACGGGGTGCATCTTCCGTTCGCGGTCCGCTGGGGGAGCCGCGCCGGACGCGGGCGGGTTGTCGACGACTTCATTAACGTGCGCGATCTGGCACCCACGTTCCTTGAGGCCGCGGGTGTCGCGATTCCGGAATCGATGACCGGGCGCAGCTTCCTGGAGGTGCTGCTGAGTGGGAAATCGGGGAGGGTGGACACTTCGCGGGATCGCGTGCTTCTGGGCAAGGAGCGGCATGATCTGGGACGGCCGTTTGATCAAGGTTATCCGGTGCGAGCGATTCGCACGCTCGATTATCTGTATGTCTTGAACTACGAGCCGGATCGCTGGCCGGTGGGCAACCCGGAGACCGGGTACCGCAACTGCGATGACGGTCCGAGCAAGACATTGATCCTGTCGCGATTTGACGCGTTTTACCGGCTCTGTTTCGGCAAGCGGCCGCGGGAGGAGCTGTACCGGGTTGGCGACGACGCTGACTGCGTGAAGAACCTGGCGGAGGAGCCGGGGCTTCGGCCGATCAAACAGAAGCTCCGGGAGGAGATGGAGGCGACGCTGCGCAAGGAAGGAGACCCGCGGGCTCTGGGCCGTGGGGCGGTTTTCGATACTTATGAGTATGTTGGGGCGAGGCTGCATTCGTATGATCGGTGGATGAGGTATCAGAAGTGAAGATCAGATTCTCGTTGACTTGTGAGCAAGATCCCCATAGGATCGGCGATGGCCCGAATCCTTTGGCCTTCAGCAAACTGGGCATAGCATGACTCGTGCGGTCGGTCTCTGGGAACGCTATGTGATGGCGCTCGACGACGTGACGGATCGGCTGCACCGGATTGTCGGCGCCTTGGAGCGCGAGGGCGTGGCATACGCGCGTAGTCGGCGGTCAGGCTGTCGCGCTCTGGGTCGCGACCAAGGATCCCGCGGCGGTGCGCACGACGAAGGACGTGGATATTCTGTTGCGCCGCGAGGATCTGCCGTGCGCCCGGGCGGCCGCGGCTTCGGTGGATCTCGACTATTTTGAAGTCCTGGGCGTCGGCATGCTTCTCGAGCGGTCCGATCCGAATCCGCGCAAGGGCGTTCACTTCTTGTGGGCAGGGCAAAAGGTTCAACCCGATAGTGCGCTGCCGTCACCGACAATTGATGAGCGGGAGCTCCTGGAAGGGAACACGCACGTTGTGTCGCTCTCTGGTCTTGTGCGCATGAAGCTGGTGGCGAACCGCGATCAAGATCGCGTACATTTGCGCGACCTGATCGATGTTGGTTTGATTACGCGGGAGTTGGCTCATTCTCTTCCGGCTGAGCTAGCCAGCCGGCTTGATGCGCTACTCGGTGAGTATGGGCGGTGAGGCCAGGGGTTCAGATAGTCTCAAGTTAGAGTCAAACGCCAGCAAGATGAAGCGCCGCTGTCTCGGCCGGAATGTATTCTCGATGTGGTTGCCGCCGGTGGTCGTATTGGTGGCCGCTTTCGGCCTCTGGGTCTGGCGCGAACGACACGCGTACATCCGTGCTCAGCCGCCGCGGTCGAAATGCGCTGCTCACCGAGCTCGCTGAGAAGGTCCCGAAGCCGGTGCGCCTGGCTGTGACTTCAGCGTCCGGTTCCACGTTCTTGCAACCCTGACGGTTGTCAGAGCCATGGCCGAAGGGCTATTGTGGATAGCGATCGACGTCCGGTCGATGTTCACGCTCATGCACTCTTCGATCGACAGGCCATGCGCACTGATGACTCGACAGATCCTCCGATTGCACCCAGCGCCGATGCGAGTGAGCCGATTGCGCAGGTTTTCGCGAAGCTCGGGTTTGGTCGCTCACGGCGCAGGTCGACCGGGATCTACGCTCATGGTCGTGGGCTTGTCCGTCGCGGCGACCGTCGTCTTCATGTCGATTGTATTCGCGGGCTGGCGTGCTTTCAGCGAGTGGCGGCTCGGCCGCGTCGTGCTCACGTCCGATGGGCCTTCCCTGGTCGGAGAGGTCCTGGCCGAATCAACCGACAGCCCGATCGGTGAACGGTTTTCGATCGGCCGGTACGCCCCCCTTGCCCTGCCGGCGGGAGATTATGGGGTGCGCGTGCAGGGTCGCGGACGGATGAGCCAGACCTACCGCGTGGCCTTTAACCGCGGCGAGGTGCGGACGCACCGGGTGACGCTCTCCGACGGCCGCATGAACCTCAGCGAGAATATCCCGTTCGCTCGCGTCGTTGCGGTTGAGCTCGCTCGCGGCAAGGCAGACTTTATCGAGTGGGCCGACGGAATCGTGATTCGCCGCGATGGCGCGACGGGCAAGCCGATCTGGGATGTCAGCAGGCCGCGCGTCGCCTGGCAACCCGGTCGCGATCCGACCGAATTGCTCAAGCGCCTGGCCCGTGGCGGCTCTGCGAAGTTACCGCGCGGGCTGGTCGAACCCGCACCTGACTTGAATCACGACGGCACGGGCGACCTTGTTTGGCCCATTCACGGGCCGCCGTCGTATCTCGCGCTCTCTGGCGCGGACGGATCACTCCTCTGGACCGACTGGGGTAGTGGCGGGCCGGCTCTGCCGCGATTGAACGAGAAGCCGGCGCGGCTGGGTCAGATCATCGGCAAGCCGATCATCGCGGACGTCGATGCCGATGGCTTCCCGGACCTGATTGCGAAATTCCAGGTCAGCGAACATCCAATCGACGACGATGCAATTCTCGATAACCTCATGGAAGGTCGTCGGGTCGTCGTGGCCGTCTCGGGGCGGTCGGGAAGGGAGTTGTGGAATCACGCGATTGACCAGAAGACGGTGGAACTTCCCGCGACGACGCCCGTTGCCGGGGGGCAATGGTTCCACCAGGCACCGACTGACGACGGCATCTACCAGGTCAGAGCACCAAAGAGCTCGCTGGTGGCGTTCGTCGATCGAACGCGATGGATCGGGCTCGATTTGCAGTCCGGCCGTCCCATCAACCCGGCGACCGACTTGGAGTTCGCGCCCGTGTCACCGATCCAGCACGTCGATCTCGATGGCGATGGGATTGCTGAGATCCTTGCGCTCGAGAAATGGGCCGGGAACGAGCCGCTCACAGCTCCCACATTGGTTGCGTTCTCTGCGACGTCGGGAAAGCGACTCTGGCGGAAGAAACTCCTGACGTTTTACCGTCCCATGCCGGAACCAGCAGCGAGGAGCTGGCCGCTCGCCGCGGACCTTGACGGCGATGGGCACTGCGAGCTTGTGGTTCCAGATTACGACGGCGACCGTTCCTATACCGGCTCGCGCTCTGGCGGGGGCATTCAGTTGCTGGATGGCGCAAGTGGCGAGCGCCGCTGGAACTGCCCGGTCTGGCCGGGAATGGAGTACGCTTACGACGGCCTCATTCACCTGCTCAAGGCGCCTGATCTTGATGCCGATGGCACACGCGACTTGATCGTCGTGTCTCGCCTTGGCAGCGGCATTCGGAGTGCGCGGCCGGCGTACCTCAGGCAAGAGGCCGAGCCGAGCCGTATCTACGTCGACGCCGTTTCCGGCAAGAGCGGAGCGAAACTCTGGCACTGGCGGACGGACGTCGGTTATGGGGATTACACGCCCGTGGGCGCTCCCTTCTGGTGGGGCCGTGGAGGAGACGGCTGGCCGATGCTCGGTCTGGCGATTGGCGCGAGTCACAGAGCGAACGTCCCAGCGCCGTTCATGGCTCCCGACCCGCCGGTCGTGCACATGCTGGCCGGGGCAACCGGTCGCGAGCTGCACGCGATCGAGGGGCTGTCCTCGCCCGAAACGGCCGATCTCGACGGTGACGGACTCGCCGATCTCTGGGGCGAGCTGGACGGCAAAGTCTGTGCGTTTCGCGCAGGCAGCAGAGTCCTGGCGGGCGCTCGGAGGCTTCCAGCTTGCCGGCGACTTCGACGGCGACGGCCTCGCCGACGTTGTCAACAACGAGCTCGGGCGGGAGGAGAACGATGACGAGCGCACGGATAGCCGGACCGTCATCGCCCGATCCGGGCGCGACGGCAGGATGCTCTGGCGGACACCGCTCGATTACTGGGAGGACTGGTCTAACTGGAACAATGTGACCGGCGCTTATACGATCAGCCCCTTGAAGCTCCCCGACGGCGATCTGGATGGTGACGGCATCCCCGAGGTGATCGCACAGCGCTCGATCTTGGGTTCGCCGCAGAGTTACCAGCGCGCGGCGGGCCTGGGATTGCGGGCTCTTTCGGGACGCACAGGACGCGAGCTCTGGTCTTCTGGAGGGCTCCCCTACATCGCCGTGACCCCGTTCGGCAACCCCAATATCAAGGCCATGGCAGCCTACCGCGGCGATCATCGAGGAGGTACGGATCTGTACGTGCGGCATCTTCTCTTGATGCCGGGGAGCGCGCCGCCGCTTGCTGCGCTGGAACGACAATCACGAATTGCACGGCTTTCGGGTCGCGACGGCCGAGTTGTGTGGGACGTGCTCCTGGTGGATTACCGAGGGCAACGTGGCAGGCCCATCTATTTCGATCAGCAGTGTGCCGACCTGGACGGTGACGGTGCGCTCGAGCTGGTCGTCCCGGTCGAGAGCAGCGCACCGCCGGGGATCGGTCCGCTCGAGCTGCGAGTTTTATCGGCCGCCACGGGTGAAACGCGCTGGAGCGATCCGCTCGGCTCGGCCGCGGGCGGGCTCTCTTTCGTGATCGGAGATCTTCAGGGCGATGGGCATTCGGACGTCATCCTCGGCGAGCAGTTGTTCGAGAACGATGAGGCAGTCCACAGGGTGGCTGCCCTCGACTCCGCGACCGGTAAGCCGCGCTGGGTCTGGCAGGCGCGCCCCATTCCCGAATCCACCGGCCAGCGGCCGGCGCTGTGTCTGGCGGATTTTGATGGCCGTGGCTCGCACGACATCTGCGTCGGTTGGGGTTGGGAAAACGGGCGCATCGAGGTGATCGACGCCGCTGGTAAAAGCCGCTCGAGCTGCGAGATGTCTGCCGAGGGTCGAATCGATCTGGCTGCTGCCGATCTCGACGGTGACGGCCGCGATGAGCTGCTCGTTCGCGGCTCGGGCCGCCTGCGCGCCCTGCGGGCCGATCTCACGGAGCTCTGGTCGATGGTCGACGACGAGCCGACGCGTGAGATCTTGCCCGCCTCATCGGGCGGACCCGCGACCGTCGTCTTGAACAGGGGGCTGGGGCTCGACGGCAAGACGGGGACGCCAATCTGGTCGGTGGGCAAGGCTACGGCGATCTTGCCTGCCGCCGACGGCCGAAGTCTGCCGCGGGCACTCGAGGGTCCGGAGGGCTCGACAGTCTGCCGCATGCCGCTGCCGATGACTGCCCAGGGAACTTATGCTCCTGCCCTGGGCGTTCCGGCCCGACCTGCTTCGCCACGCGACGATCCGCGCTGGGAGCGCCGGCTGCCGTGGGCCGCCCCGGTTGAGCCCTTTGCCAATCCGGTCGTGCAGCTTGCTTTTGTCGCTACGTTGTTAAATATCTGCATTCCCTGGTCGATCCTGTGGCTGGCCACGCGCCGGCGCTTCTTCAGCGTGCGGCTGCTCCTGGCCATGCCGGCAGCCGTGGCGTTTGCGCTCACCGGGTCCATGGCAGTGATCAAAACTCTTCAGAGTCAAAACCCCCCCGGCCCCGGGATCGGCTACTGGATCCGCTACGCGCTGCTGCTGTCGCTGGGTGGGTTGCCGATCGTGGCCTTTGCGTATGCACTCGGCTCATCCGTCATTCGCCGGCGATTCAGGAAGGTGTGGTTCCTGGTTGCCGGTGCCGGGGTCGCGGCGATTGTGATCGCGGCGAGCATGCTCGGACTTGATCAGATTCAGATGGGGTCGATCGAGCATTACGCCTGGTCGGGCTGGCACCAGGCGGTTTATTGCGGTTTCTATGCTGTGGGCGCCCTGGTCTTGCTCAGTTGGCCGGTGCGGTGGAGTCGTCGGCGGGTCGTGGAGCTCGCCCGGCGGTGCCGCGCGGTTCTTCTTCGCGGGGAAGAAGCGTTGAATCTGCGAAGTCGCTGAAGGCGCGGTATGTCACAGCGGGACTGTCATGAGCGAAGGAACTCCTGGAGGCAGAATGAAGCTCGATCCATCAGCCAGGATCGGTTGGATGCTTGACCGAGCTGGACCGTTCGCATCTAATTGCGCGTCAGTTGACCAGAACCGGGTCCAAAGCGGTTGGACTCGCCGCACGTCTGGGAAATGTCGATTGATTCCAGGGAGCGGCCGTCGTGAGCAAAGCCAGCGCGGTTGCCCTCGCAATGGCCGTGGCCGCGCCGTTCTCGAGCGGTGCCTGGCAACAACAGGCCGTTGTGGAGGCTAAAGCCGGGGACTCGATCGCCTCGATGGACGAGCTGCGATTTGCTCCCCCCAAGGACAAGGGCTCGGCGAGGCTGGTCGAGGGCAAGTTCGGCCGCGCGGTCCAGTTTCGCTTCGCGGCTGATTCCCCTGGAATCTTCTTCACGAGCAACTTCCGCGGCACTCCCGCCTGGGACCAGGCCGAGGGGTTCTCATTCTGGGTCAAGGGCGAAGGTGACGATGGGTGACTCACTCACCGATAAGCGACACTGGGCCAATCGCGAGGTCGCGTGGGTGGACCTTCTGCGCGACGCCCTGAAACGGGAATTCGGCGCCCTGGTCACGATTGTAAACCCCGCGATCGGCGGGACCCAGTTGCGACAAAACGTGATCTTGATTCCGCGATGGCTGGCAAGTGCTCCCGAGCCCGATCTGGTGATCTTGTTTTTCGGCGGCAACGACTGGGACGCCGGAATGCGCGGCGAGGAGTTTTATGCGGCGTACGTCGACGCCGTGGACCGGGTACGCCAGGCAACGAATGGCAGGTCTGACGTCTTGATCGTCACGACGAACCCCTCGGCGGCGCGGTGGGCGCGCTCGAAGAGCTGGCACGCGCCTGCCGCCGGGCCGCTCGGGATCGCCGCGCAGGCCTTGCAGACACGGACCGAGCTTTTGTTGAGGCTGGGAAAGAGCATCCTGAGCGGCTTTTCGTTCACGACCGAGTGCATTTGAGCCGGGCTGGCCACACGGTCGTTGCCGAGACGGTCGCGCGCACCATCGCCTCGGGTGGCGGTTACGCGGAGCGGGTGATCGCCGTGAAGCGGGGGCCATGAGCAGGCGCGAGGGCGGTCGCCGGCTCTGCGGTGCTCTGGAGCCGTTGAGCCCACGGCGGCTTTGGGATGCGATGCGACGGAGCCTCGGTCTCTGAAGTCGGCTGACTGATTGTCTTGCAAGCTTCTAAGCAAGAAGAACGTCCCCCGTATAGTTGTGATTCCGAGAAGTTGAGATTTTGGGTAGGATTTCGAAAGTCTCAACACGGAGGTCACAATGAGATCACAAACACTATCTTCAACCGGTTATAGCGGTGATTCTCGGCTTCATGTCGAACAGGGAGGGCATCTCCCGTTCACGGACCAAAACCTTGGACCTTACGACGAGTATGGTGCGAGCTGGCTTAATGGCATGGGGTCATACGTTCCGGGACGGGTGAACTCGATTTGCAAACTGACTAAGGAAGGCTTTGAGCAAAAGGCTTCGATTTTAGCTTGCGCGAAGGAAGCCGGCTGATAGGATGACATTCCGCCTCGATGCACGCAGAGGCCGCGGGCGCCGTTCAATCGCTGAAAGACTTGGGTTCGTAGCTTGGGCTTCGTTGTTCGTTGCCCCGCGAAGAAGGGTGAATCCTCTATCATTGGTCCCGCAGCCTACTATCGCGCCATCGCCTTACACACGCGCCGGGCTTCTTGGCTGATTGGCAGTTCTGTTTTCGCCGCAGCTTTTAATGCTGCCTCATGCGAACCGGTGCGTAGTTCTTCGTATTCATGAGCGATGGCCGAATCTATACGATCGCGAAGTCTGATCTTCGGATAGATTCGGCCTCCTTTACGGCCGTTGAGCAAGTCCGGATTCAGGACGCCAGAATCAACAACCACGCCCGTCGAGGATTCCAGACACCCATCGTTTTGTCCTGGTCCCCGCATCTATTCATTAGCGGTTCGCTTGTTCGTCGCAAAACCACGGCCTCTGGTCATTTCGAACACGCAGAAGGCTATTGCCTGGCGGTGTCAAGGAGCGGGTGTCTGACATCCGCGGCAAAAAGCGGGTGTCTGACATCCAAGCGACATCCATGGTGAAGGGACGCATCTCAGGCTCACGCACCGCGGGCTTGAGACGTTGCCCACGGACGAGCCAGCCTTCAGGAGAGAGAGCGGTTTTGAAGGGTTGGACCTAGTTCATTTGCCAGTCGTCAAGACATTTGTCGAGGCAGGCCGAAGAACGGAGCGATGTGCGCGGAGGTCACGTATCGACGACGCCGAACTCATTCGCGTGAACCGACTGGTCGGCGCAAATCAGACGTCGGTTTTCTTTGCGCATATCAGTGCAGCGAAAGAACCCGTCCGGGAGTACCATCGTATCATCAGAAGGTGGTAGACTAAGGAGGCCCGGCGAGTCGGCTCGAGTCAGGGCTCCGTCATCTCACCTTCCGATGCGGGAGGCTTCCATGAAAAGGCACTCCGACGGCAGCACGGCCAAGCCTGTGGGACTCCTGCAAGGTATCCGCCTTCGATGCAGACGCGCTGGCGCAGCCTTGGCCTTCAGCGTCGGCCTTCTGGTCGCGGGCGGGGCCTTGGGCGATGAGCAGTCCCGACCATCCCGCGAACAGTTGAAGCTGGGCCTGGACCTCTTCACGCACGAGTGGCAGCCGAACGACCCGCTTTGCCACGGTGGCGACGGGCTGGGGCCTGTGTACAACCAGACCTCGTGCGTGGCCTGCCACGGCCAGGGTGGTGTCGGGGGCGCTGGGCCGGCGGGTATGAACGTCGAAGTCCTGACCTCGATCGGCATGGAGTTGGGCAGCGGGTTGCTCCATATTCCTGGAGCTGCGAAGGCCACGCGCATTCGAGGACGGAGACTTCGAAGGTAGAGATCAGAATCGACTCGAGTCACTCGCCGCTGCCGTCTCTTACCCCTGAGCAATCTCAACTCTTGAGCAACGGGGGAACTGCCAAAACGATAAATATACACTTTTCGAAAGATCCCGCCTTCGGCTGGTTCCGGAATGGATTTGTGATCACGGCGAAGGGCACGACCTTGAGAACCCAGGAATTCGACGTGAGGATCAACCTGACGGAACTGAGTGGCGCTGCTGATCTTATCAGCGCCGCGAACGCAGTTAGCGGGCGAGTCATCGACAAAACGACGGATGTCCGCGGCTTTTACAACCTTTCCTGCGCCGAGGGCTCGATCACTGCCAGTTCGTTCACTCTCAAACCCGACGAGGATGCCCTGAGGATGATCCATCCCGCGCTGGTTGATACGCCGAGTACCGTGCTGCATCACTTCGGCGTGGATCCCCGCTACGCGAAGTGGCGGGCTCACCTGAAATCGCGGCTCCCGGCCCCGCGATCGAGGAACACCACGCAACTGACGCTTGCTGGGGGCAGTATCGTCGCCTCCCAGCGTAAAACACCACCTCTTTTTGGTCTGGGACTGATCGAGGCTCTTCCCAACGAGGTCCTGCTCGCAACGGCCGCGCAGGAGCCGGCTGCGGTGCGAGGGCGGGCCAATACCATGAAGAGCGGACGCATCGGGAAATTCGGCTGGAAGGCCCAGACGACGAGCCTGCGGGAATTCGTCCTCGGCGCCTGCGCCAGCGAGCTGGGCCTGGAGGTTCCCGGACATAAGCAGGCGATCTCTCCGCTGGCCCCGGACGTGAAGGCGACGGCTCTGGATCTGACTCAGGAGGAGTGTGACGCCCTCGTCGCCTACGTGCGATCACTGCCCGCCCCGGTGCGCCTGGATTCACCCCATCCCGAGGCGATCGAAGCCGGCCGGGCGTCGTTCGTTTCCATCGGGTGCGCCGATTGTCACCGCCCGAGTCTCGGTAACATCGAGGGGATCTACAGCGACCTGCTCATGCACGACATGGGACCCGATTTAGTCAGTGTCACGATGGACATCTACTATCAAGGTACGCAGGTGGTCGATTTCCCGACAGCGGGCAGCCTCGCCGACGGGTCGGAGTGGCGGACGCCGCCACTCTGGGGCTACCGCGACTCGGGCCCTTATCTCCACGATGGCCGGGCCGAGAATGTCTACGACGCGGTGAAATTCCACAAGGGCCAGGCCAGCGACTCGGCCGCGCGCTTCGCCGGCCTGTCGTCGAGGCAACGAGCGGAGATCGAGGAGTTCCTGAAGTCGCTGGCGGCACCGCCTTCGGGCGAACCTGAAGCGGAAGCTGATCGTGGGAACGGCCGTTCGGTGGTTGGCGCTTCGTCAAGTTCGCCGACGACCGGTAAGACCGGCCAGCCCGTCCGGCGCGTCGCAAAGTCCCAGGCGCAACAGGAGCGGCTTGCGGCGTCGAGGCTCAAGCTGGCCGAGTCTCTGGAAAAGATGAGCAAGCCCGAGGGCGCCCTCGTCTTCTACCGCGAGATCGTCCGGGATGAACCCGGCACGGCCGCCGCCCAGGTCGCCGCCGCGCGAATCAAGGCTCTTGCCGGCCCTGATGGGGACCAAAAGGATGAGCGGTAGCCGATCCCGTTTTCCGCTCGCGCCGCGATGACCCGCTCCTCGCACGTCTCGCGGGCATGGTCGAGCCATCCAGGCTACGTCCGAAATCGGCAGCGTCTGGAGTGGATGGCCTACGATGAGTTGCTGGCGTCTTGGGCTGGGAAGCTCGGGGGCTCTAACTCCGAGCCGGCCATGGCCTACCGCCGGTATGTCAGAGCGGGGTTGTCGCTGAAGCGCGAGTCGCCAGGGGCGGACGCATAGGCTGGATTCTCGGGAGCCAGAAGTTCGTGGACCGCATCAGGGTGATGGTGAATAAACAGCCGCAACGTGATCGCCGTCGAGAAGCGCGACGCGTGCGAGGACAAACGAATGAATGAGCGGGTTGAGAGTGGCGCAGCCGAGAAAGTTGGGCGCACACGAAATCGCTTGGTGGCGCGTGTCTTGGTGATCATGTTGCTCGCTGAGACGGGTGTGGCCCACCTTTATTTCGGGGGTAGTCATTGGTTGGGATTGGGTCTCCTTTCTTCAAGGTGCCAGGACTTCTGGTCGCCTGGCTCGGATTTGTGGTGGGAGCAACGCTCAGCGGTTTCACGATAATCGGTGCGATCCTCTATCGCGCGGGCAAGGTCTCGCACAAGCGTGTCTTCATTTGGCCTTCGCTTTTGTTGTCCGCTCTTGGTGTGATTCAATTGCCGGTGGGCATGTACTACCCCAGAGGGGTAGGAGAGGCAATCGTGTTGCTGGCCGGTTGGAGCGTTCTTCTGTTTGTCACTACGCTGGTGCTCGATCGCGAGTAAGTGTTGAGGTTGGCCGATCGTCTGGAATGGAAGATAGAGAAGAGGGTCGGAAATCTTAGCCACGGATGAAACACTGATCGAACACGGATAATACGAGAATAGGTCATGGACTGAGTCAATTGCTTGGGGCTCACGCAAAGCCGCAAAGGCGAAAAAAAAAGACGCCAAGAATTCAATCCTGTTGTTTTGAGCAAGCACAGTTCAGTTCCATGAGTCGAGCTGAACCTCAACACCTGCAAAATTGTACTAACCACGAATGGCACGAATCTTCACGAATGAATTCAGGGAAGGAACGGCGCGGGTGAGCGGGCATAGTTGGAGCTGAGTGGAGCGATCTTGAAAGGAAGCTCAGGGCGGGCGAATCGGATTGAGCGCGAAGGTCGCTCTGAATCGAAGACAAAGGGTAGCGAGTGTTTCCGCCCGATCTCAGCGATGAACGCGGCGTCGTTGAAGTCGCCGATTGTCTCGAAGGCGCCGCTGCGGTAGAAACCGAGCAAGAGATGGCAGTCGTTGGCGGGTGCTGGAGGCACTCCTAATCCTGCTCACCGAGAGTTTGAGCGTATGTTTTGCCGTATGGATAGAAGAGCACCTTACGGCCCTGCTGCCATGCCGCTCTGAGTTCTGGCGTTGTGATGTCCCAGTCCGGGCGGCAATTCTTGGTAACGGCACGCAGGTCATGGCGGATCTTCCAGAGTGGGCCGGCCGACGAACCAGTAGCCGTTGTAGATCCTTCGGAAAGCTTCCGGCGTTTCCCGGTGTGGTCGGAAAGCTCGTAGTCGGGGAGGCTAGCCCCGGGAACCATGTCGGATCGCATAGGAAATCCTCAAATTGTTGGCCAAGGAATGGCGGAGCGGGGCAAATCACGCCAAGGTTCGTGTAACCCGTTTTATGTAAAGATGAGCCCCGGCGGGTATGTAATCACAAGTCGATCGCTATCGCGACGAGGGCGAGCCCAGAGCCGAAGGCTGACCAGTACGCAAGCTTGAGTCCGCACCGGCTAACGCGTTGGCGATGCTCACTGCGATCGACACAGCTTTTCCGGGCAGCGATAGGAACCAGGGCCGAACGGAGATCAGCATTGCTCCGGTTCACGGTTACGCCTGGCGAACCGGCGAGCGGGATGGCCAAGACCAGGCTGCAAGCGATCCCGAAAAACGTGGCGTCCCAATCATGCCGATCACGAGGGCGATGTCGGCAACGGCCGCGACAAGGGCAGAGCAATGAAGCGTGAAGCTTCGTCGCGTAGAACAGCACGGCGGCGACTGCGACCGAAATGACAAAGAACGAGGCCCCGAGCGGTGTGTCGGTGCATATTGCTCACGCAGGATGTTGCAGAAAGTCTCCCACACCCAATATGCCTCCAGAGGCCATCCGAGCCATTGAATAGTTGAACCAGGGCGACGATCGACCTCATAGTCGTAGCGTTCCCTTGGCCACCCGGCGCGGTGGCCGACTGAGCGACGATCGACCTAGGACGTAGAGCGGGATATGCTCCACGATGGCCCGCCAGCGGCCGTCGAAAAAGGTGTCCACCAGCGGTCCCCGCCAAGGTCGCAATGATCAAGCTGTGGCGACGCGAATCGCGGAAGCCGTAGGACGCCAAGAGACACGGCGATTCCTACGACAGCCGATCATCGTGCCAGCCGGATGGAAGCGGCGGTTATCTCGACCGCTGGCGATTTGAGCGTCCATGCCTTAGCATCACGCGCTGGCCGGCCGCCGGCAAGGAGGCGGGGGGGCCAGGGGACTGAACCTCTGACCCATGATCCTCCTCCGAAATCGTCCTACCCCGCACAATGACTGGTAGGCATAGCTATTTTCGGGAAGCGAGCATGTCTTTGGCTTCCTTCGAGGCTCGCTCGTCGGACGCGAGTTACTTCACCTTCTGAATGTCTCGAGTAGCTTGCCACCGGGCACGTAACCCCGGCTCTCGTCGATCTCGTTTACGCAGCTCACGATCCACGACAATGGACCGCACAACGTTTTCTAAGCCGAGTGCGTACAGTCCCTTTGGATGCCAGGGAAGCTAACATATGTGTCAACGGATGGGGAGGAGTGGTAGGAGGAAGGATGAGGAGAGAGAAGGGATCGCACCCTGAGGGTCAGCGCATAGCGCCCAGACAATGTCGCCCTGCTTTACGGGCACGCATGCGGCCTCTGTTTGGTAACTTGTGCGGCGCTCACAATCCCTCGAAGTTCTCGCCCCACCACTCTTGTGGCGGCATCGACCGTCTGGCCATTTCCCGAAGAACGCTCGATGGCGGAGTCAGTCGCTCCGCGGTGGCTCGATCGAGCGCGTCCTGCGGCGATTCACTGCGTTCGGGGTCGACCGACTTGGCCGGTTGGACCGGAATCAAGATGATCGGGTTATTCACCATTACGGCGCCATTCGTGGTCGAGCACCAATGGTCGCGTCCGGTCCACGTTGCTACAGTCATCATTGTTCGCTCGGTGGCTTGAGCTTGACGTCAAAGTTTACGCGGCCGGATTCCTGCTCATCGATGAAGACAACCATGTCAAAGGCGCCAGGGCGATCGACTGCCAGTGGAGCTATCGGCATTCTTAACTCTGATGGGGTCCTTTCGGGGGGAGCGCCAAATTGTGCGGGTCCGGCCGATCGAAATAGCACGGCCCCGCTTTCTATGTCATGCATTTCGACCGACACGACGTGTATTCCGACCATACCCGAAAGCCGCACATAGACGGTGGAAGGGAGAGTGTAACCCGGGAGACTTGCCAGGAAAAATGTATCGAATATTCCGACTATTGTCGTTTTGTGAGTAAACTCATCGCGAATTACGGATTCGCAAAGCAGTATAGCCTTGCAATGCGGCAATGCCTGCTCTGGTCGCTTTTCACCTTGTGAATTGTCCATACCGTAAGTATCACGCAGAGAGCCAGGATGAACAAGACGAGGCGGTTTACGTGGGCAGTTGGTCTCAGATCACCTCGGGCCGCCTCGTAATTGATGCCAGCGGCGACTGGCTGACGCTGGCGGTCGTCATCGATGACAGTCTGCGTCAGTGTCCTGGAGACGTCGTCACCTTCGTCGAGGTCGGCTCTTGGTGACCGTCTGCGCGAGAACAGCGGACGTACTGGCGGCGAGGCTGCTGCTCCCGTTGTATCGCACCGTGATGGAATTACTGCCCACGCCGAGGGCGAACGCCGAGGTCGTGTATTTGGCCTTGCCTCGTGTCAAGTGGACGGTCTTCAGGACCGTCGTGCCATCGAAGAACGTGACCGTTCCAGTGGGCTTGCCGGACTCGTTCACGACCGGTGTGATGATGGCGGTGAAGGTCACCTTATGCCCATATACCGAAGGATTGGGTTTCGACTTCACGGTGCTAATGGTTGCGCCCACGTTCCAGGTGAAGTTCTGGTTGGCACTCGCCCCCTGGCCGTCGCCCGCAGTGACCGAGACGGCATAGGCGCCGGGCGCCGCGGAAATCTTGCCACTGAACAGGCCCGATCCGGTGTTGATCGACACGCCCGATGGCAGGCCGATGGCCGAATAGATCCATGCGTCGCCGCTGGGCAAGCCGCTGGCCTGAATCTGCAGCGATTCCCATTCGCCGACCGTGCTGTTCTGTGTCCCTGGATTCGTCACCGACAGGGCAGACACGCTCCACGTGAAGCTCTGGCGTGCGCTGCGCGCCTTGGCCGTCGCTGGCCGTGACCGTGACCGCATAGGCATTCGCCGAGCCAGTGATCGTGCCGCCGATTTCGCCCGAGCCCGTGTTGATGGAGAGCCCCGATGGTAATCCAGTCGCTGCGTAGGTCCACGAATCGCCGCTGGGCAGACCGCCGGACTGAATCGGCAGCGCGACGCTGTCGCCAACCGCGCCGTTTTGAGTCCCTGGATCAGTCACCGACAGCGTGGACACTTTCCAGGTGAAACTCTGGCTGGCGCTCGCCTTGGCCGTCGCTGGCAGTGACCGTGACCGAGTAGGCATTCGCCGAGCCCGTGATCATGCCGCCGATCTGGCCCGAGCCCGTGTTGATGGAGAGCCCCGACGGCAAGCCGATGGCTGAATAGGCCCACGAATCGCCGCTGGGCAGACCGCCGGACTGAATCGGCAGCGCTACGCTGTCGCCAACCGCGCCGTTTTGAGTCCCTGGATCAGTCACCGACAGCGTGGACACGTTCCAGGTGAAGCTCTGGCTGGCGCTGGCGCCTTGGCCGTCGCTGGCCGTGACCGAGGCCGAGTAAGTATTCGCCGAGCCCGTGATCGTGCCACCGATCTGGCCCGAGTGGGTGTTGATGAAGAGGCCCGACGGCAATCCGGTGGCTGCGTAGGTCCACGAATCGCCGCTGGGCAGTCCGCTGGACTGAATCGGCAGCGCTACGCTGTCGCCTACCGCTCCATTGTGCGTCCCTGGATTGGTCACTGACAGCGAGGACACGTTCCAGGTGAAACTCTGGCCCGCGCTGGCGCCCTGGCCGTCGCTGGCAGTGACCGTGACCGAGTACGCATTCGCCGAGCCGGTGATTGTCCCGCCGATCTGGCCCGAGCCGTTGTTGATGGAGAGGCCCGATGGCAAGCCGGTGGCTGAGTACGTCCACGAATCGCCGCTGGGCAGACCGCCGGACTGAATCGGCAGCGCGACGCTGTCGCCAACCGCGCCGTTTTGAGTCCCTGGATCAGTCACCGACAGCGTGGACACTTTCCAGGTGAAACTCTGGCTGGCGCTGCGCCTTGGCCGTCGCTGGCAGTGACCGTGACCGAGTAGGCATTCGCCGAGCCCGTGATCATGCCGCCGATCTGGCCCGAGCCCGTGTTGATGGAGAGCCCCGACGGCAAGCCGATGGCTGAATAGGCCCACGAATCGCCGCTGGGCAGACCGCCGGACTGAATCGGCAGCGCTACGCTGTCGCCAACCGCGCCGTTTTGAGTCCCTGGATCAGTCACCGACAGCGTGGACACGTTCCAGGTGAAGTTCTGACTGACGCTGCCGACCTGACTGACGCTGGCGGTTACTGTGACCGAATACGGGCTGCTAGTGCCGGTGATCGTGCCGGTGATCAGGCCTGAACTGCTGTTGATCGACAGCTCGGGGGGCAAACCCGTTGCCGCATACGTCCAGGTGTCGCCGGAGGGCAGACTGCTGGCCTGGATTTGCAATGAGACGTTATCGCCTGCGGCGCCGTTCTGGGTGCCCGGATTGGTTACGCCCAACACGTACACCGGAAGTGTCGTGGAGATGCCGCTCGCGAAGTTCTGGTCTCCACTATAGTTGGCCGTGATTGAGTTGGTTCCGGAAGGCAGGCTTGGGACCTGCAATGTGACCTGCTGGAGGTAGGTCGAGGAATAGGTCGCATCCTCCAAAGGGTTGAGCGTAACCGTGCCCAGGACAGTGCTGCCATCCATGAAGGTGACCGTTCCGGTGGGCACCCAATAGCTGGACGAGCCGCTGCCGTTCTCTACCACGGTGTTCGGCGTGCCGTTGGGCGTCACCGTGGCGGTCAAGGTGACACTATTGCCAGGAGCCAGCAGATTGGCGGACGGCGAGACGCTTGTGGTGGCCGTCTCCAGTACCGGCAGCACGAAAGTCGCCACACCGGAAGAGTAATTGGGATCGCCGCTGTAGTTGGCCGTCACATGGTAGTGGCCCGCCAGCAACACCGCCGCCGACTGACTGGCCGATAGCGGCAGCGTGGCCACCCCGTCATCCACCGTCGCCGTGCCCAGCGTCATGGGCGTCGTGTCGTAGTTGAGCGCATTGTTGGCCCCGGCATAGGCGGTGAAGGTCACGGTACCGGTCGGCATCGCCCCGCCGGTGCTCGAAGCCAGGTCTGCCGTAAGCGAGATTGCATTGGCATACACCGCCGGGTTAGCCGACGCGGATGCGCTCGAGCGTGAAATTCGAATAGCCGCCCAGGGCGAAGAGCGTGCCGCCGTTGTCCGAGAAGACCTCGCCATCGGGAGCGATGGCCGTCGGTGTGTAGGGCACACCGTAGCCGGCGCTGACCTCGACGGTGTTGGTGATTGTGTCGCTGCCCAGATTCCACTGGTAGGTGTATCCGTCCTCGTCGTTGATGTAGATGCTGTCGGTGTCGGGGTCGACCGCTGTGCCGTTGGTGCACCACTCGCGGACGGCGTCGGGATCGCCGTCGTTGATGTTTCCCAGATCGGGCGATGGGCTAGAGAAGGTCTCGACCTGCTGCATGACCGGAATGGGCTGCCCGTTGACTGGGGCGTCGTCGTTGGGATCGGGCTGACTGGCGTAGGGATCCAGGATGGCGATCTCGTTGACGCCGTTGCCGCCGAAGGGTTCGCCGACCTCGGTGTTGGCGTAGTTGTTGTACTTGGACACGATCAAGTACGAGGACGAACCCGTGTAGCCGGAGACCGTCATCGCGTTGGGGCCGGTCAAGGGGATGATCGAGGGCGTGTCGTCCCAACCGAAGGCCCCGGGGGTATATTCCGTCTGCAGGTTGCCGGAGAAGTGCAAGAGGAAGCCGCGCGAGCCGTTGCCGTAGGTAGGGCCAAACGCCCAAACGCCGAAGAAAATCGTGCCGTCAGGCGCGACCATAACGGACGCCGTGCTGTCCTGGTGCATATAGGCGCGGTCGCCGCTCGACTGCACACCACTGGCCGGGACGCCGCTGCCGGTATCCGGGTAGTAAAGTGATAGCGAGTACTCAGGCGCCAGAGTCGTGCTGTTGAGTCCGACGAGGTAGGAGTTGTAAAAGTTGCCGTTGGCGTTGTAGCCGCCATCGGCCGCGGGAAGGTAATAGCGTCGAGTCGTCGTTGCTGAGGGCCAGCGCCGAGCCCTCCGCCACGGTCCAGTTGCCGTCGTCGGTGGGGGTCTGCCCGGCGGTGTTTGCGGCGTCGAATACCGACACATTCGTGCCCGTACCCGAGGTGCTGATCCGGGCGATGCCTCCCTCGGTGATGCCGGACGGATTCGAATTGCTGGGGTTGACCACGTATCCGAAAAAAACGTCTCCTTGCGAGTCCACCGTCAGGGGCGTGTTGATGTAAATCGACTGGTTGTACGAGGACTGGTTGGCGTTATAGCTGGAAGTCCCGTAGAACGCCTCCTGCGTCGGAGTCAGCACGCCAGTGGCCGTGTCGGGATTGCTGATGTAGTCGATCGTGCCACCGGGGCCGGGGAAATAAACGCGGTCGGTACCCGGATCGTAGGCCGCTTGGTCGGGCGGCAACCAATCATAAGGCGGCTCGATGTAGCTGGTCGCGGCCGAAGAGGTCGTGGTCAGCGTCCACAAACCGTCACCGGTATAAGCGCCGTTACCGGCGACGTCGATGGTGAATGAACACGTTGTACCGTTCGTGCTGACATTGCTGACCTGATAGGTCGTGTTAGCCTGGCCGGGGTTGGCCGCAGTGTCGCCCTGGGGCACGTAGACCGTAACCGATTCACCGTCGGTCAGCACCGTCCCGGGCACGATGGTGCTGGTGATCGTCATCGTGTCGTTGGTGTTGTTGGCGATGGAGCTGATCGAGCCCATCGGCGCCGTGCTCCAGAGCACCGCGCCGGTCACGTCATTGATCCCGACCTCGAAGAAATTGGTGGCGCCCTGGTTGTTGGCGTCCCAGGTCACCTTGATGGGCACGACGACGACGTCGTTGGCGGTGAAAACCGGATCGCCGTAGTGGACAGCCCCCCAGGGAGCCATGTCGAGCGGCACTTCCCAGAGAAGTTGGTTTATCGGTTGGGCGGCTCCCTGGGACACATCGGTGTGCTGTGCGTTGCCGCCGAAATTATTCCATGAAGCCGTAGGAACCGCACGGTCCTCAAGCCGTTCGAGCCTAGCTTGGTACAGAGATAGTAAAGAGCGACGCCGCGATCGGTTCTTCTGACGAAACTGCATGAAGCTCTCCCCTGAGACTCATTCAACGCGAAGCAGATGGGCTGGATAGGTAATACTATCGTCAGCGAGTTACCGCGCCCATTCGTCGCCTCGACAAGCTTGAAGTGGGCCAGTTCTTCGAGCTTCGCGCAGAAATCGTCGAATGCGAGCGCATGTTCAGATGATAGCGGTACTGCGGTTTACATCATCGTTAACGATACGCCGGGTCGCACAGGCTTGCGAGACGGGGTCGTCGTCCCCATTACTTTGACATTCGCAGTCTCTGTTCAAGAGCGTCTGGTTATTTTGAACACGCATTCAGCGAGGCCGTGACGCTCGGCGAAAGGTGGGTGTGTTTGCGTCGTTGCTCCGGTTCACGCTTACGCCTGGCGCAACCGGCGAGCGGGATGGCCAAGACCAGACCGCAAGCGATCCCGAAAAACGTGGCGTCCCAATCATGCCCGATCACGAGGGCGATGTCGGCGACGGCCGCGATCAAGGGCAAGAGCAATGCAACGTGAAGCTTCGTCGCTGTTAGAACCAGCACGGCAGCGACCGCGACCGAAATCACAAAAAACGAGGCCCCGAGCGGTGTGTCGGTGCCATATTGCTCACGCAGGATGTTGCAGAAAGTCTCCCACACCCAATATGCCCTCCAGAGGCCATCCGAGCCCATTGAATAGTTGAACCAGGGCGACGAATAGAGCTCCCATAGTCGTAGCGTTCCCGTTGGCCACCCGGCGCGGTGGCCGACATGAGCGACGACTTCGACGCTCAGGACGTAGAGTATGGGGAACAATGCTCCCACGATGGCCCCGCGCAGCCGCATTCGAAAAAAGTGTCCACAAGCGGTCCCCGCCAAGGTTGCAATGATCAAAGCGGTGGCGACGAGAACATCGCGACCAAGAAGCCGTAGGACGCCAAGAGACACGGCGATACCTACGACGAGCGCGATCATCGTTGAGCGTTGAGAATTCGAGATCAAGCGGTACGAATTGTGGCGAGAGAGCGTGATCCTAAAGGAGGAGCGAATGCCGAAAGGCTCCTGACCCCTTTACAGCTCCTTGAGTTACACCTGGGCCATGCCGCCGTCTACGAACAGCTCAATTCCGGTCACGAAGCTCGCGTCGTCGGACGCCAGGAACACGGCCACCTTGGCGATCTCGTCGGGCTGGCCGAGGCGGCCCAGCGGCACCGACGCGGCCATACCGGCCTTGAACTCCCTGGTCTTTTCCGGCGTCTCCCCCAGCCTGTCCATTGCCGGGGTCTCGATCGGCCCGGGGCTGATCACGTTGACCCGGATCTTCCGGGCTTTGAGGTCGACCGTCCAGGTCCGGGCGAACGACCGCACCGCGACCTTGCCGTCGAGCTTACCCATCGAATCACCTCTTTTCTGGTAAAAGGTCGAAACCGAGGCTATTCTAGAGGAAGCTTTCGGCAGGGCAAGTACTCACCTTTTCGTAAGTACCCAAGCCCCAGAGGCAGCGAGCAGAGGAGTGCGATGCGGAGGCGATCATACGGATGCGGCATTGAAGCGGCGCTGGCCGTCGTCGGAGGCAAGTGGAAGCCGATCGTGCTGTGGCATCTCTCGGGCGACCCCCGCCGGTTTGGCGAGTTGCGGCGGCGGGTAACCGGCATCAGCGAGAAGATGTTGATCCAGCAACTGCGCGAGATGGAGGCGGACGGAATCGTCAGTCGGAGAGACTTTCGAGAGATCCCGCCGCGCGTCGAGTATGCCCTGACCGAGTTCGGCGTGTCGCTGGTGGAGGCCCTGCGGCCGCTGTGCGATTGGGGTCGAGAGCACATGGAACGAATCGAGGGAGCGCAAGGGGAAGCCGGCTGAGCGGATCAGAGGAGAATCGCACGCGTGAGCGAGGTCGTCTGTGGCGAGTACGGGATTGAGGCTTCGGAGCTGGCCGAACGTTGCAGCCGGCAGCCTGCTCGAGCGGCGATGGCTTATCTGGCGAGACGTCACACGGTGGCAACGAACGGTGCGCTGACGAAGATCCTGGGCGTGTCACGCGCGGAGAGCGTGGCGAATCTGACTCGCCGGATTGAGGCGTGGCTCGCGAGTGATTCGAAGGTTCGCAAGCAATTGGCGCGACTGGAGGACGCGTTGACTGGCGACAGTCCCATCCAATAAACTTGAAACTAGGTCTGACCCCTTGGACGGGCGCCTTGCACTCCGGGCGCATCAAGGGTGTAGAAGGAGGACAGCTCCAAAAGCTGAGTGTTGGACGGGCTGTTCCAGGGCTGGGATGAATCCCATGCTCCATGCCAGGACTGTAGGTATGGGACGAGCGCGACTCGCCAACTATAAAGCGGCCGAGCCAACCCCGCGGGCGGGCCGGCGCTGTTCGCCTGAGCGGCTGGTACCTCCCGGACGATCGGGTATGGCAGGTGCCCATAAACGTCGCTGTAGTCCTTTAGCGCCATCGACACTGAACACATCCATCTCCTCGCGGCTTTGTGACCGCTGGGATCGACGGCGTTCTGTTTCATGCAACCGGCCGATCCGGCTACGAAGAGCGCTACTTTTATAGATGCAAGACATGTCGGTGTGAGCCTCAGGTAGGACTCATGCGCTCCCTTGAGATTCGTCAGAGGTTTGATTTTGCCGTTCATCAATGCGCCTCGTTGGGGTAAATCGGAAGTCAAAAAGCGGTGGCTTCAGCAGCAGTCTTAACGAGGAACAACGATGTAGGTCCGGACTGGCCCATGGTCGTTGGGAAGCCATGGTCTGTGCTTAATTACTCCGCCGGCTCCGCGGTGATCCATCCATTCCCAATAACCCCCGTGCCAAGTTGCAAAGTTGCCTGACCCTGGGTTTTTCGTCCAGTCCGGCTCCAGGTTCTGAATCGCAACGATCACTCCCTTTCCGCCAAGGAGATCTAAACAAGCCTGAGCCTGCTCGAAGGTTGTATACTCTGTGGCCCCCGGCATGTTAGGAATATCCATGGGATTATACATTTCGGAATTACCGAGAAGTGTACCAGCCCTCCATGCGGCCAAGCCGCCACAGCCATATCTCGTTTGCTGGATCAGCGGCGACCCGGCACCAAAGAACTCACTCGGAGTCCATGTCTTATCGGGGTCGTTGGGAAAGGGCGGAGTGGGTGCCGGTCCGTTTTGCAATGTTTCAATACCTGGATGTAACCTCACAGGATGCGTGAGCACTCTCAGGGTGATCGAAAGCCGCGACTTGACCGGCCACGCTGGCGCGTCAATAACGGGAACAAATGCCCGAAGAATGAAGCAGTGTGTGCTTGAATTCGAGCAGATGAGACGACAAGGCCGAGGAGGATGCGACGGCGTCGGGAAGGTGCGGGTATGAAATGCTGGTTAACCACGAATGGCACGAATCTTCACGAATGAATGCGGGGAAGGAGCGGCGCGGTCGAGCGCGGGCAAAGTTGGAACTGATTGGAGTGCCTTCGCATGGCAGCATGGCCCGTTGGTCCGCCGGCTCCAGAAGGCTGCCGGGCTTGGCCCGGTGACAGTGGTTTCATCTGACCGTGATCTCAACAAAGCCGCCGCAGCCGAGGGACTGACTGTGGACGATCCAATTACACAATCCTGAGACGTGAGCAGAGCATCCGACGGAGCGACTGGTTCGATCGCGGGACACCTTCGTGCCGCTGTGGATCGGGCCGCGGATCAGAGCCGGGATGGCAGGAAAATGAAGGACTGAATGGGAAGAGAATCGGAGATTTTAGCCACGGATGAAACACGGATGATACAAGAATACGTCATGGCTTGAGTAATGTGTTTCGGGATCGCGCAAAGTCGCGAAGGCAAAAAAGACGCCAAGAACTCAATCCTGTTCTTTTGAGCGAGCACAGTTCAGTTCCATGAATTCAAACCATATCCAGGCCCTGCAAGGGCGGCGCATTCGGGGAATTTCGTGCGATGTTGAAATCGCTCGCGGAAATTCCGGGCGACGTGGTTCGGACGGCTTGTTTCGCCCTTTCAGGGCGATACTCTCTTTTGTTGACGTAGTCCCCCAGGGCGTTGCCTCGGAAACCCAGGGCGTAGCCTCGGAAACCCAGGGCGTTGCCTCGGAAACCCAGGGCGTTGCCTCGGAAACCCAGGGCGTTGCCCTGGGCTGTTTTGTGACTGCCCCATTCGGGGCGAGGACAAAAACAGCGCAACATCAAAACTTGCCCTTCGGGTTAGTGGGCGCAGATGCAGCGCGTCCCGGCGCTTTCGCTCACCAGCCGCCCCGCGTGCACGTGATTTCGCCGCACCTCGGCCTTCACGAGACGCCGCCGTTGGCCACTCCAGACGCCGCATATGTGCTTCGGTGAATGCCCGGTGTCCGTCGAACCGCTTGCGCCTGCGTGTCCGGCCGGTTGCCTGAGCCGCTGCCTGATTTGTTCTTCGAGCCCGGCTGATGGCCCTGGCGCTTGCCCGATTCGCTGCTGGACTGCGACCGGTCCGATTTATCCGTCTTCGAGCTGAAGAAGTAGCAGTATCCCGCCGCACCGATTGCGCCGCCGAGAACGGCCAGGCCGGTGAGGAGCATCAGTTTCTTGATCATCGACGGCTGCTGCGGTTGCGGTCGCCCCTTGTGTTGATCGCGCTCCTGCTCGCGCTGAGCGCTATCGCGGTCGCGATCGCTGCCTTGCGAACCAACGTTTTGATTTCGCTCTCGCCTGTCACCGAGTTCGCTCTTCTGCCGGCGGCCCAGGTCTTTATCATGGTCCTGGTCATGCTGATCCTGGCCCTCGTCTTGCCCGTTGCCGCGGTGCGGATGATCCTGCACGACCGACGTGCGGACGCCGGGTTCGGAAAGCAGGCTTGGCTCGCCCACCTGGGCCGTCTCGACGCGTACCGTGGTATCGGCATGGGTCTTCCATTCGGCCTGGCGCTTCGCGACCGAGTCGATGGCCGGGTCGGTCGTCATGATGGCGATCGGTCCGTCGGGGCCGCCGGGAGACTCAGCCGATGACGACTTGTCGTCGTCCTGGTGGTGCGGCTCGTGAGGTGCCATGGGATCAGCTCCTTTCGTGTGCTTGCCTGCGCTCCTGCGACAGTGCCGCGACGATACACCGATTGCGACCCACTGTTGCGGGCCTCTGAGAGTTGGCAGTAGCGAATCGCGGCGCCCAAATCGTCGAACGGCTAGAAAAAATGCTCGCGCGGGCCTCTGGTGGCGCGATGCGAACCGATGCTGATCTTGAAGACGCTGCAGCCCAATGTCACGGGCCGAACGGGTCGGCGGGGAAGGCGAGGTCCGCAATCAGTGCCCGGAAGTCGGGCCGATCGCCGAGGACCCGCAGCGCGGGCTCCAACGCGAGGAATTCGGGGTCCCGGAAGCCGAGGGTGACCGCCCGTCTCAGGGCCCCGACTGCCCGTTGGGCCTGGTCCTCGGCCGTCGACTCGGAGCCGCGACGGGCCTCAACCTCGTGGCAGAGGGCGTGCCCGCGGGCGGCGGCGATCCAGTCGAGGGGATCGCGCGAGTCGTGCGACTCGAGATCGCGGGCCGCTGCATCCGTCGCGGCCGGTTCGTCGGTGCGGTGCCCGCGACGACGGGCGGCTGCCAGCTCGATCCGGCAGAGAGAGCTCTGGCGGCGGAGATAAAGGTCCGTGGGGGATGCCGCGACGAGCGGCTCCAGGGCCCGCGCGGCCGCCTCGAACTCGGCGATGGCCGCGTCGAATTCATCCCGGAGCGCCAGGGAACGGCCCCGGTCGAGCAGGAAGGGCCATCCCTTGCGGGCGGTCAGGCCGGCGATGAGTGCCTTCCAGTCGGGGCGGCCGCGGAGCGAGTCGAGGTCGGGGTTCTCGTGGATCTGACGACGGTCCGTGTAGCCGGAGGCCAGGGCCTCCCGTAGCGCTGAGAGCGCACGGTCCGCCCAGGCCGCCCGTGCCGCGCCGGATCGACCGTGCTGCCCAGGGCGTACACGCGGGCCATGTTGAATGCGACGCGCGCGTCGCCGTCGCGGGGCGGGTCGCCGAGGTCGAGCGTCCGTCGCCAGGCGTCCTGGGCCTCCTCGGGGCGTCCCCCTTGCTGGTGGATCGAGGCGATCGCGGCCAGGGTCGCGGCCAGCTCGGCACGGAAGAAGGGGATCGTGGGCCGATCGCGGACGATTTCCTCCCAGATCCGCAGGGCGCGCTCGTAGGGCTTGAGGGCATCCTCCGGGCGACGCTCGCTGCGGCGGCCTTCTCCCTCACCCATCAGGTCCCAGGCCTCCTCTACCGCGGTCTTCGGCCCCGGGACCTCGACGGCCGGCCCGGCCTGGGCGAGCCCGGCAGGAGGTGGCTCGTTGGGCCTCCAGGAGAGGCCGATCGTGGCCAAGCGTGTCCGCAGCCCGTCGAGATTCCAGAGTGTGAGCCGCTGCTCGATCCCCGCGATCGCCAGGCGGCCGCCGTCGGGGCTGAAGGCCAGGCGATAAACCGTGCCGTCGAGCGGCGGGAACGAGAACCGTTGCTCGAGCGTCCGGGGGTCGCGTACGACCACTCGGTGGTCATCGCCGCCGGTCGCGAGCAGGGAACCGTCGCGGGACAGGGCGACTCCGCGGACCTCGCCGACGTGGGCCTTCGCCAGCTCGCGTGCGGTGTTGAGGGTGGGGAGATCCAACGTCAGCAGGTCGCCGCGGGTCCCGCCGACCACCGCGAAGCCGTCGCCTGGGGCAAGGGCGAGATGCGATACTTCCCCCTCGAGGTGGCGGCTGCGGATCGGCGAGGTCGATTTCAGGTCGTAGACGGCGACCAGGCCGCCCCGCGACCCGACGAGTAGTCGAGCCCCCCGGTCGAGGAAGTGGACGGACGGGACGGGCGTCTTGTCGGCCTGGACGCGCCAAACCTCCTGACGGGTTCGGGTGTCCCAGACGATCACGGCCCCGTCCCGGGCCCCCGAGGCGAGCCGGGCCCCGTCCGGGTCGAAGGCCAGGGACGTGACGGGCGCCTCGTGCCCGGGGAGGGGGAGGCCGGGCGGCCCAACGTCGAGGCCCCAGAGCCGGACGGAGAAGTCGGGGGCGAGGATGCCGTCGTAGCTACCGGAACCGACTGCAAGCAGGCGGCCGACGGGGCTCAATGCCAGGCACTCGAACGTGCGCTGGCGCTCGGTGTCGCAGAGCCAGCGGCGGAGCAGGCGGCCGGACCGAGCGTCCCACAGGTGGATCTCGTGGTTGGCGGACCCGGAGACGAGCCACGGCTCGACCTGGTGGAAGGCGACGTCGGGGACTTCGTAGGTGTGCCCCGGCAGCGATCGACGCTCGCGCAGGCCACTGATCTCGCTGAAGCCGACCGTGTCGTGGGCGTAGGCGAGGCGGGATCCGTCGGGGCTGAAGGCCACCGAGAGGACGGAGCCGATCCCTGGGCGGAGGACCAGGATCACCACGCCGGTCCGCGCGTCCCAGAGGCGGACCGTCTCGTCGTCGCTGGCCGAGGCGAGGATGTCGCCGCCGGGGTGGAAGGCGACGCCGTTGAGCCGGGCGGTGTGGCCCCGGAGGGTGGCAAATTCCTCGCGGCGCGCGACGTCCCAGAGCTTGACCGTATTGTCGCAGGAGGCGGAGGCGAGCGTGCGGCCATCGGGACTGAAGGCGAAGGAGCGGATGGTGTCGGCATGCTTGCCCATGAGGACGGAGTCCTGCGACCGGCCGACGCGGTAGAGCCGGACCTCGCGGTCCGTCCCCGGGCCGGCCACCCAGCCGCCGTTGGGGCTCAAGGCTACCGGGATGAAGGGCCCGGTGCCGGCCGTCTGTATCACGCGACGGGTGGCGCCGGACTCGGCGACGTGGACCGTGATCTGCCCGTTCGACCAGCCGACCGCCATCAACCGGCCGCGAGCGTCGAAGGCGAGCCCGCAGGGCTGGGCGTCGGCGGTGGCCTTCGTTCCGATCGCGGTCGATCCGGGGGCGTCAAGCCACGCGACGCGGCGGCCCCAGGTGGCGAAGGCCATGCCGCCGCCGGGCCGGAATCGCACGGCGGGGAGTGGGGCCTCGTCGGTGTACTGGAGCGGGTAGTTGACGCCCGGGTCGTGGATGACGCGGAGGTGTCGCGCCCGGGGGACGTCCCAGAGCCGCAGGTGGCCGTCGTAGTCGGCAGCCGCCAGGGTTTGACCGTCGGAGCTGAAGTCGAGCGAGCGGACGCCCCCTCCGTGGCCGAGGAATCGGGCGACCTCACGGACATCGATCTCGCCGAGGCAAAGGACCGCGTCGGTTCGGAGGGCGACGACGTCTCGCCTCGAGACGTCCATCGAAGCCGCCCGTTCGAGGTCCCGCATGGCCTCGTCGCGCCAGCCCGAGCGGCGCCCCAGGCGGAGGGCCGCGACGTCGTTGACCAGGGCGCGATAGGTCTCGGCCTTGGCGGTGGCGAGGGCCTCCTTGGCCTTCGTGTTCGCCCGCTTTTCGGCCTCCAGGCTCCGGCTGATCCGCCGGTACGAATAGGCAGCCAGCCCCAGCAGGCAGAGCACGCAGGCGAGCAGGGCCGCGGCCATCCCGGCCGCCCAGGGGCGGCGCCGCGCCGACTTGAGCCCGCGCTCCCAGGCCGGGATCGGGCGAGCCAAGATGGGCTCACGGGCGCGGAAGCGGCGCAGGTCCTCCGCGAGGGCAGCCGCCGTGGTGTAGCGGTCGGCGGGGCGCTTCTGGAGGCACTTCAGGGTGATTGTCTCGACGTCGCGCGGCAGCGAGGGCTGGAGGCGGCACGGGGGGACGGGGGCCTCGTCACGGACCTGCCGGAGCGTCTCGGGGATCGTTGCCGCGCGGAACGGCGGGCGACCGGTGAGGAGGGCGTAGAGGATCGCCCCCAGGGCGTAGATGTCGGCCGACGGCCCGGCCCCCCTCGTTTCGCCGCTGGCCTGCTCGGGGGCCATGTAACTTGGGGTGCCCAGGATCAGGCCCGACCCGGTGATCCGGCTGTCGGTGTCGAGCATCTTGGCCAGGCCGAAGTCGGCGATCTTGGCCCGGCCGTCGTGGGTGAGCAGGATGTTCGAGGGCTTGAGGTCGCGGTGGACGACGCCCAGGCCGTGCGAGTAGTGGATCGCCCGGGCCAGGGTCTCCACCAGCTCGGCCGCCTCGCCGGCCGGCAGCGGGGTGCCGTCGCTGCGATCGTCGAGACTGCCGCCATCGACGTACTCGAGCTCCAGGTAGGGCCGGCCGTCGTGATCGCCCAGGTGATGGATCTGGACGATCGCCGGGTGCTGCAGGCGCGCGACCGTCTCGGCCTCGGACAGAAAGCGGGCCGCGGCCTCGGGCGCGGCGTGGGCGCCGGCCAGGATCATCTTCAAGCGCAGATCCGGTTCAGGTTGACCTGCGCGCGCCTTGTAAACGACGCCCATACCGCCGCGGCCGAGCTCCCCGAGGATCACGTAGCCGGGAACCTGCGGCAGGCCCCGGCCGGCGTCGGCCGGCTGGGCGACCCGAAAGGAGGCGATCTTGGCCTCGATCGAACCGACGACGTGGGCGTCGCCCGACGCGTTCGGTCCTGTGGGGAGTTCGGCGACGGTCAGGTCCTGGTCCCGGTCCTGAATCGTCGGCAAGGGGGGGGCGACCCGCTGATCGGGGATCGTCTCGCCGGGCGCCCGACGATGACCCGAGCCGGGTCGTCGCCGTTGAGCGGAACGGTCAGGCCTGGGTCGCCCGCGGCGTCCGGCTCGGGGACCGTTGACTCCGGCTTCGTTGGCTCGTCCATTCGTCGGGGCCTCACCCCGTGGGGGTTGGAGCGCCGCGCCGGGCGGGCCGTCGCGGACGTCGGCCGGGACACGGGCACCGCGTCCGGCCCGCGACGGCCGGTAGCCGGCTGTGTGCCAGCGTCACGCCGGCCACGGCCACCCCGCCCGGGGCCCGGGGCGCCTCGGGCGACTTCGGCCCCGGGGCGCCCGAGGCGAATCCCTTTCATTGTCGCTTGCACCCGCGATGGGGTCAACACGGCCGAGCACGACCGCGTCTCGCAGCGCTGGGCTTGCCGGTTCCTGGGCCGCTGCCACTCGACCCCGTCCATGGGGTCAGGCCTATTTTCAAGTTATTGCCACGGAGCTTGGGGTCAAGTGCCGCGATAGGTGAGTTTCAATCATGGGAAAGTACTCCGAAACACTCACTGAGCACGTGATGGTCCCGCGAAACGGCGGGTGGATGGAGAACCCCGACGTCACCGGCCATGCGGGCGCACCCGGGCGCGGTGCGTTCATTATCCGTTGTCTGAAGATTCAAGACGAGCGAATCGCTGCGGCGAAGGCGTTGGACGGGGATGAGAAAGCGATGGGGGACCGGAGATTCGTCCGCAGATGACGCCGATGGGACGCAGAAGAGACGACAAGGCCGAGGAGGATGCGACGGCGTCGGGAAGGTGCGGGTATGAAATGCTGTTTAACCACGAATGGCACGAATCTTCACGAATGAATTCGGGGAAGAAACGGCGTGGGTCGAGCGCGGGCAAAGTTAGAACTGATTGGAGCGATATTGAAGGGAAGCTCAGGGCACGGGGCGAAACGGATTGAGCGCAAGCATCTAAAATCCAGAATTGGTCGGGGCCAGCCATGGCGAGGCGTGGCGTGGATCAGAGCCAGGCCGGCAGGAAAATGAAGAATTGAAAGAGCAGAGAATCGGGGATTTTGGCCACTGATGAAAACTGATGAAACACGGATAATACGAGAATACGTCATGGCTGGAGTTAAGTGTTTCGGGATCACGCAATGTCGCAGAGGCGCGAATAGAAATTGTCGAGAGTGTGATCAGGGTCTCTTGAACAGCCGGAGGCCCGTTCGATGGGTTTCGGCGACGTCGCGGCCCCGCACCCGGCCTTTGGCCGACCTTTCCCACAAGGGGAGAGGTGGGAGCGTGGGAATCATGCGGTCGCCGGGGCTGGAAGCGACGGCGATGCGCGACCGAGCACCTGGCCTTTGACCGACGTCTCAATTGAATTCGGGCGTGTTATCGGCGTGACCACCGGTGCGGTGGCTGGGATGCCCAGGGCGACGCATCAGAAACCCGGACTCCGGCGGCAAGCAATGGGAGATTCACGGCGCTGGCCCGCGTTCCCAGGCACTGCGGATGAGCCGTCGTTTTCGCTCGACAGTGCGGCTGCTGCAACCCAACTGGCTCAACCGTTCTGTAGATCGTTTTGGGTAGGTGCAGCCCATGCGCCGGCGGTTTTAGCGCGCGAGCCATGGAGATGAGCGAAAGCGGCTCAGCAGGAGCCTCGCACTCTCGTGAATGCGTGTGTGTGGCTCCGACCATGATTCCGAAGAATACTTCCTTCATGTGGCAACAGAATGGGCGTTTGTGCTGATCATTCTCATAGGGACGGCATGCGTCGTTCGATGTCCAAGTTCCTTCCTCGAACAGCGAGCTTCAGCGAGTACGGACTGTTCCCTTAATCTTTAGAGAGAAAAGAGAAGCGGTGAATCGTCAGAACGAACTTGGTCCGGGGATAAGGACGGAGGGCGGGAATCAGGGCGGGGGTTGCGGTTCCCGGCACTTGAAACGGACGAATTCTTTTTTCTTTTGGCAACTAAATCGTGATGTGTGCAGATCATCTTGGTAGGAGGAATGGGTGCGTCTGCGGGTGCGCGCAGAACCAGATCAAAGGCCACAACCAGAAACTCGAGGAGCAACAAGGTGTCACGCGGACCGTGGGGTTCTCCGTCAAGCGGAGCCGGAGCGCGTCTTAAGCGGCTTCGGCTAAGCGGGCAATTTACACTACTGTACGGATGCTTGAAAATACCTCCAGGACTGCCACTTACTGCCACTTTCTGCCACATTTTGAGGTCCACGACCGGGCGTCCACGGCGCGAGATGCGATCTCTAAGTCGAACAGGCGGGAATGGATCGGAGATCAGCCGTGGGCTTTTCAGCGTTTCAAAAACCTCGTGGCAGTACTCATCGCAAAACTGCCACTCTGAAACGGGGGTGTTGTTCACTATATCCGGAGAGAGGGCGGAGGAGGTGAATCGGGAGTTCGAGTACGAGCACGAGTATGGGTACGAGTACGAGGAGGCCTCGAGCTGACGACGTTCGGCTGTCACGTTCGTCGGGCGGAGGACGGGAATCAGGGCGGAGGAGGGTTCATCGTGATCAGCTCGGAACGAAGTTCCGATTATTCCTGCGTCACACCTAACCAGAGCCGCAATAAGGATTTCCGGCTAGCCCGTGCGCGCTCGGTTGGCCTGCGTCACACGTAAGTCCAAGCGCCGCAAGGACGTGACGCTGTGACGCAGTGACGAAGGGATAGCCAGCTTGTCAGCGCGGCTCGACGGGTGCGTCGGTCTGGTGGCAAGGGCGGCATCTGATCGGCGCCGATCGCTCACGATCTCGAGAACGATTCAGATTCTCGGTGTGCCGCCATGAGGCCGATCGTCGACTTGGCTATAAAAAGCGTCGTCATTCGCAAGTGTGTAGAGCCGTGAGAGTTGCATCGATTCGCGCGACGCCATCAAAAACGTCGTCATTCTTAACTCCAGTTGCTGCAAGGAGATGACGACGATGACGACGTTTTTGGGGGTCAGCCCGAGCGATGTGTGCAAATGGGACACGAAGCTGAGCGCATGCGATCCAAGGGTCCGGGAGCAGTTGGCGTCGGAGCGGTCGCCCGAAAGTGCAAGAATTATTTAACAACTGCGTTGCCGAATTCGTTAATATTCGATAGGGAATAGAGTGGATGAACCTCCGGAGAGCGTTAATGCGAATGGACGGAATGGCTGACCGGCTGGGACGTGCGAGGCGGGCGGCGGTCGTTGCCATCGCCGTGACTTTGGTGACGGCGGTGGGGTTTGACCCTGCAGGGCGCGGCGAGACCGTGGCCGGTGGTGCGGACGAGTCGCGCCCGGCGATTTTGCGCCCGACGCCGGCGGCCGTGGTTTTGGGCGGACCGGACGCTGTTCAGCAACTGGCCATCGACGGGGTCGACGCCCGAGCCGGAGCCGAGCCGCGCGACGTGACGCGGCAGTTGCACTTCAAGAGCTCGGACGAGCGAGTGGCCACCGTCGATCAAACCGGCCTGATCACCGCACGCGGCGATGGAACGGGCAAGATCACCGTCGAGATTGGCGGGATTTCCGCGAACGTTCCGGTGACCGTCAAGGAATTCACGGCGGGCGTGCCGGTCCATTTCGCGAACCAGGTCGTGCCGATCTTCACCAAGCTGGGATGCAACGGGGGAGGATGCCACGGCAAGTCGAGCGGGCAGAACGGATTCCGGCTGAGCCTGCTGGGGTTCGAGCCGGCGCTTGACTACGAGACGCTCGTCAAGGAAGGGCGCGGCCGGCGCGTGTTCCCCGCGGCACCGGACGCCAGCCTGCTGCTTCAGAAGGCCACTGCAAGATCTCCCCACGGCGGTGGGAAACGACTTGACGCGGAGTCACACGAATATCAACTACTACGGCGATGGATCGCGATTGGCATGCCGTACGGGAAGGCGTCGGACCCGAAGGTCGAGCGAATTTCGGTTTATCCCGCCGAGCGGGTGCTCGAGCCGGGATGCGGCCAGCAGGTCGTGGTGACGGCGACGTATACCGACGGGACGACCGAAGACGTGACGCGGTGGGCCCAGTATCAGTCGAACGAGACCGAGGTGGCGGCGGTGGCCGACGGGGGCCAGGTGGAGGCCAGGCGGCTATCGGGCCAGGCGGCGATCATGGCGCGCTATCAGGGGCAGGTCGCGGTGTTTCGGGCCACGGTGCCGATGAGTGGGCCGGCGGTGGCCGGGGTGGACTTTCCTGTTCAAAATGCACTCGATGCGGCGGTTCTCAAGCAGTGGAAGACGCTGGGCGTGGCGCCTTCACCGGTTTGCGGAGACGATGAGTTCATCAGGCGGACATCCATCGACATCAACGGCACGTTGCCGACGGCGCAGGAGGTGAAGGCATTCATCGCCGATTCCGACCGGGCCAAACGCTCGAAGCTGGTGGACAAGCTGCTGGATCGGCCGGAGTATGCGGCGTATTTCGCCATCAAGTGGGCGGATATCCTGCGGAACAAGCGCGAGGGCCGCGCGGATGTGCAATCGTCGACGTACAACTTCCACGACTGGATCCGGGAGAGCCTGGCGAAGAACGTTCCCTATGATCAGTTCGTGCGGGGGATTCTGGCGGCCAGCGGCAGCTCCGAGACCGCGCCGCCGGTTCAGTGGTACCGCAAGCTGCGCGAGACAACGGCGTTCGTTGATGACACGGCGCAGGTGTTCCTGGGGATGCGGTTGCAGTGCGCCAAGTGCCATCATCATCCTTTTGAGAAATGGAGCCAGCACGACTACTACGGCTTTGCCGCGTTTTTCGCACGGGTGGGCCGCAAGGCGGATGTGAAAGCCCAGCGCAAGGGCGCGACGCGGAGGTTGTGTACACGCTGAGGTCGGGAACCGTCGCGCACCCCAAGACGGGCGAGCAGATGGCGCCCAAGGGGCTGGGCGCCAGTGTGGTGCCGGTGGCTGCCGGGGAAGACCCGAGGCAGAAGCTCGTGGATTGGCTGGCCGAACCCAAGAACCCGTTCTTTGCGCGGGCACTGGTGAACCGGTACTGGGCACACTTCTTCGGGCGCGGGATTGTCGAGCCGCCGGACGACATGCGGCTGACGAACCCGCCGTCGAATCCCGAGCTGCTCGACGCTCTGGCCGAGAAATTCGTGAAGAGCGGCTACGATCTCAAGGGAATCGTCCGGGAGATTTGCAACAGCCGGGTCTACGGGCTTTCGAGCTTGCCGAACGAGACGAACGCCAAGGATAAGCAAAGCTTCGCGCGACACTATCCGCGGCGGATGGGGGCCGAGGTGCTGCTGGACGCGATTGCGCAAGTTTCGGGCGTGCCGACGCCGTTCGACGGGCTCCCGTCAGGCACGCGGGCGATCGATCTGCCCGATGAGAGCGTCGGGTCCGGATTTCTGGATGCATTCGGCCGGCCCAAGCGGGAGACCTCGTGCGAATGCGAGCGAGTGACCGACGCGAGCTTGAGCCAGAGCCTGATGCTGCTCAATTCAGGCGAGGTGCAAGCCAAGCTGTCGTCACAAGGAAGCCGCGCCGAGCAGCTCGCCAAGGATCCGCGGCCCGACCAGGTGAAGATCGACGAGCTGTTCTGGGCGGCGTTTGCACGCGGCGCCAGCGGGCGGGAAACCGCGAGCGCTCTGGCACACATCGGGAAACACGCCACTGACAAGCGGATTGCTTATGAAGACATCGTGTGGGCGCTGATCAATGCGAAGGAGTTTCAGTTTGTGGATTGAGTGGTCAGTTGTCAGGGGTCCGGTGTCAGTCGTCAGTTGCTGAAATGCCGGTGGGCGTTTTGGCTACGGGTGCTGGGGTCGGGCGAGAGCGCAACGTTCGGGCCATCCTCGCGAGGGACTTCCTGATGCTCGAATTCATGAATCATTGGCCTTGGGAAAACCCAGTCAGTCGCCGGGGTTTTTTGAAGGTTGGGGGTCTGGGGGCGACCGGGCTTTCGCTCGGGAGTTTGTTGCGCGCGCAGGCGTGCGCGGGGACGGGGAATGAGGGGGTGTCACCGTCGAGCGAGCGGTCGGTGATTTTGATCTGGCTCGATGGCGGGCCGCCGCAGCACGAGACTTATGACCCCAAGCCCGATGCTCCCGCTGAATTTCGGGGGCCGCTCAAGGCGATTTCTACGGCTGTTCCGGGCGTGCAGGTCTCGGAGCTCTTGCCGGAGCACGCCCGGCTGATGAACAAGATGTCGATCATTCGATCGATGTATCATGATAATGGCGACCATTTCGCGGCGGCGCACTGGATGTTGACGGGATACCTGGGCTCGAATGCGACGAATCTTCCGCCGCAGTATCCTTCGGCGGGGTCGATCATCGCCAAGCTTCGAGGGGCCAGGAAGCCGGGGATCCCGGCTTATGTCGGGCTGCCGAACACGCACTCGGTCGGGCTGGTGCCCGGCTATCATGGTGCGGCGTATCTGGGTGTGGGATACAATCCTTTTTCTGCCGATGGGGACCCGAATTCCGATTCGTATCAGGTTCCGAATCTGGCTTTGCCTGCCGGTGTGGACGGGCGCGAGCTCAGGGGCGACGCGGGTTGCTGGGGGCGTTTGACGGGGCGCGGCGAGACGTCGATGCTTCGGGGCTGATGGCGGGCCTCGACCAGTTCGACCGGGAGGCTTTTTCGATCGTGCTGGGGCGGGAGGCGCGGCGGGCGTTTGATCTGAGCGAAGAGGATCCGCGGCTGCGCGATCGGTATGGGCGGCACCAGTGGTGTCAGAGCGCACTTCTGGCACGAAGGCTAGTCGAGGCCGGCGTGCGGTTCGTGACGCTCACGTTCAGCGGCTGGGATTTTCATTCGAGCCTCGAAAGTGGAATGAAGCGCGTGCTTCCGCTCATCGACTCGGCGATCGGCAGCTTGATCGAGGATCTGGAAGACCGCGGCATGATGGATTCGACGATGGTGCTGGTGATGGGCGAGTTCGGGCGGACGCCCCGGCTGAACACCACCGGGGTGCCGGGAGCGGACCCTGTGCCCGGGCGCGATCACTGGGGCAACGTCATGAGCGTGCTGGCGGCGGGAGGCGGAGTTGCGCGTGGGCGGGTCGTCGGCGCGTCGAATGCGAAAGGCGAGATTCCCAGAGACCGGCCGGTCCGGCCGCAGGACTTGCTGGTCACGGTTTATCGCCAGCTTGGGATCGATCCGGCGGCCAGCTTTAACAACCGGGCCGGCCGGCCGATCACGGTCGGGTCTGACGGCCAGGTGATTCAGGAGCTTCTCGGCTGATACACTCGTGACAGCCGAGGGCGCCTCGCCCAGAATGAAGATGTCGCCAATGGAGCCCGCGCCTGGGAGCAGCCGAGCGTTCGCTCAGAGGGGAAGAGCACCATGTCACAACTCGGGATCGTCACTTACAACATCGCCAAGGATTGGGAGCTAGGCACAATCCTGTCGAGGCTGGAAAAGCTGGAATACGAGGGGGTGGAGCTGCGGACGACGCACGCGCACAAAGTGGAGGTGAACCTCTCGAAGCAAGAGCGGGAGGATGTGCGGAAGCGATTCGAAGACTCGCCCGTGCAGCTTGCCGGGCTGGGGAGTGCGTTCGAGTTTCATGCGGCCGAACCGGCGGTCTTGCGCAAGAACATCGACGGCACGAAGGAATACGTGCGGCTGGCGCACGACGTGGGAGCGCCCGGGGTCAAGGTGCGGCCCAACGGGGTGCCCCGAGGGGGCGACCTCGACGCCACGCTGCGGCAGATCGGAGCGGCGCTTCACGAGATCGGTGAGGACGCGGACGATTTTGGGGTCGCCATCCGCGTGGAAGTGCACGGCGGCGTGACCTCGGAGGTGCCAAATTTCGCGAAGATCATGGAGTACGCGAACCATTCCAATGTTTACACATGCTGGAATTCCAACCCATCTGACGTCAAAGCCGGCTCGATCAAAGAGAACTTCGCGCTGGTCGCTCCCAAGGTTCACGAAGTGCATCTGCGGGATTTGACCGACGAAGCGTACCCGTGGCGCGAGCTGTTTGGCCTGTTGCAAGCGCAGAAGTATGAAGGCTTCACGCTTGCCGAGATTCCGGAGAGCAGTGACCCGGAGCGCGTGCTGCGGTATTTTCGCAGCCTGTGGCTGGCGTATCAGCCGCCGGCGAAATCATAACAGGTCTTCGAAGTCGGCCTTTTCGTCGTCGGGGAGCGACCACTTTTGATCGAGGATGATTCGCGCGTCGGCGGCTTTGTCAGCGGGTACCTGCAGGCGTACACCCCGGGTGGCAGAGAGGTACATGCCGGCGGTACCCATCCGTTCGCCGTCGAGCAAGGTGGGGATGCCTTCGGCCTCGAGCCGGCCTTGAGCGATGGCCGCGGTGGCGCTATTGGGAAAGACTGCGGCGGTGACCCAGGGCACGAATTCCCGTTCTTCGGGGGGCTCATCGGCGACCGGCGTTTTTTCCAGTTCGAGGTCGTGCTTGGGGCAAAGCTCACCGGGGTTTAGAGACCAATGGCGTTCACAGACGGGACAGTAACCTTTGTTTCGCAGCGAGTCGCCGCATTCGGGGCACGTCGGCTGCATGAGGTCGTAGAACTCGTCGAGCCCGCAGCCCGGGCAAAACCAGTGACCTGGGAGAGCTGGTGGTTCTTTCTTCTTGCCGAACATGAATCGCAATGCTTTCCGGGTAACACCCATTATTTATCAAGAAAGCCCGTGAGCCACTCGATCAGACGTTCGCGGATCACCACTTCATCGACGATCTCTCCTTCGTCGTCGACGACGGCGCCAGGATTGGCCATGTCTGGGCTCGCTTCGGGAGGTTGGTCCAGGAGGCCGATTCGCACGAGATGGCGATGGAATTCCTGCTTGGTGAGTTTCTTTCCAGACGCACCCGGCGGAGTGATTCGATCGGGATCATCAGCGCCTGCATCGATCGCGCGGCGGAGCCGGAGGAGGGCGTCGGAAATGACGTCAGCCTCGGTGGGGTATCGGCCTGTGTTCACTGAGTCGCGAATGAAGGACTCAAGGTCGTGGGCGAGGTGAACGGTCATCATGGAGTGTCTCCTCTTCCCTCGATGTTACCGCATTTTTCCGAATCCTGGCCAGAGTGAGGTGGGATTGGAATTTGCTTGCGAGGAACGAATCTGATGAAGGCGCGGTGCGGTGCAGGCCGGCGAACGAAGCCGTCAGCGGCGGGTCGGGGCATCGGGCGCGATCGCGATCGGGCCGCGCTGGTCTGGTTCGGGGTCTCTGCTCCGGCACAGGCCAGCTCAAGCAAGTGGATGGAACCGGAGCGGGTCGATACGGCGAGGAGGCCGCGTTCGGGAGAATAGGCCAGCCCGGTCGGGCGAGTTTTGCCCATGTTGAGCGGACCGGTGAGCGGCAGGCGGCCCAGCGGGTAGAGCGGCGCGGTCTGCATGAGCTCGACCACGGATTCGCGATGGCGGGCGCAGATCACATAATCGGGACTTGGGATCGAATCGGTTGTGGTCATGGCGACCTGGTCAGGCCGCTTGATCGGAGAGGGGATTGCGATCGCCTCGGAGGGCGAGGCGACGGGCATCATGATCCAGTCGGAATCCGGCGATTGCGAGACGTAGGGAACCTCGGCGGAGGACGGCTTGGTCCGGCCGACCAGGTGGGGATTTTCGGGGACAGAGACATCGAAGCCGACGGTTTGATAGGTCTTGGCCAGGAGCACTGCGGCGAACCGTCCCGAGGCCGAGAGGGTGAGCCGGGCCGGATCGTCGCGGCGGTCGAACTCGACGCGCCTCCTGAGACGGCCGGAGCCGGCGGCCAGGTCGAGCTCGAACGTCTCGAGAGCCGGCATGGGCTTCTTGGGGTCGCCCTCGGCCTGCCCCGAGCTGACGACGAAGAGGTGGCGGCCGTCGATCGAGACCGCCAGATCGTCGGGATAGAAACCGGCCGGGTTGCGAGATCCGCGGTGATTTCCCGTCGAGGTCGAACACTTCCCACCAGCCGGGCTCGAGATGGAGATTGTCGCCGTGCGGCCGCTCGAGCACAATGAAGCAATCGCCGGAAGTGACCAGGCCGATCGGGCGGCCGCCCAACTCGACTTCTTTCGAGAGCGCAAGCGTTGCATCGGACTTCACCTTGTAGATGACGAAGCGATCATATCTCGGGCAGATGGCCGCGAGCCGGTTTCCGCCCTTGGCGAAGACGACGCGATCGACGCGCTGCTGGCCGGTGGACGTGCGGTCGGTTTCGCGCAGATTCCAGGGGCCGGCATGTGTTTGGAGCTTCCGGCTCATCTGGCGGTAGGCCCAGGTTCCGGCGAGTGCGAGAGTGCCGCAGAGGGCGAGGCCGGCCAGGAGCAAAACCGAGATCTTGCCGGAGGAGCCGGACTGGCTGGAGGCTTTGGGGCCGCGACCGAACGAGACACGTCGTTCGGTGCCGGCCCAGATGCGGGCCAGATTGCTGCGATGCCGGACGAAGAGCAGGATCAACACGGCGATCGAGAATAAGGTCATGGCAATGTGGTTCCGATTCCAGGGCAGCGGCTGCCGCACAAAGTGCACGGCCGCGAAGACCACTCCTGCAAGAAGTGACGATAGCGAGACATAACGACATACCAACAGGAAAAGACCGAATGAGATCGCAGCGACACCACATGAAACTGGATCAAGGGCAAGTACAGCGCCCAAGCTGGTCGCAACGCCTTTGCCGCCGCGGAATCCGAGATAGATCGGAAAGGTATGGCCGAGGATGGCAGCGGAGGCCAGCAGCACCGGCAGATCGACGGGAGAGGATCCGGTCTGCCACTTGAGCAACCAGGGAAATGCGATCGTCGGTAGATAACCCTTCAAGAGATCGAGCAAGAGCGTCAGCAAGAAATAACGGAAGCCGAGCGTGCGGCCGACATTGGTCGCGCCCAGGTTGCCGGAGCCGACGGTGCGGATATCGATGCCGCGCACCCAGCGCGCGATCAGGTAGCCGAAGGGAATCGAGCCGGCCAGGTATGCGGCCGCGACGGCCAGAGCGCCAAGGACGAACGAGCTGGCGGAGAGATTCACTGGTCGCGCCCGATCTTCATTTTCTTGACCGTGGGGCTGCTCAAGAAACGCGCTGCGGCGGGACTCGAATATTTCATTGGCGGTGGAGTAGTCGTCGTGGCGGCCGATGTCGAGCCAGTAGCATTCCTGGCGGTAGCAGTGGATATCGTGACCGGCGTGCCGCATCGATTCCAGCAGGTCGGGCATGGGCAGGGGGCGGCCCGGAGTCAGGAAGCTCCACGCCACGCGGGTCGAGGATGTAGACGCCCATGCTCACCTCGAACGAATATTGCGGCTTCTCCTCATATCCCGTCAAGATGTGGGGATCGTCGCCGAAGAGGAGGACGCCGAAATCGATCTTCACCTCGCGGGGATAGGAAGCGATCGTCGCGGCGGCGTTGCGACTGGTGTGGAAGGAGTACATCTCGGCGTAGTCGAGGGTCGTCAGGATGTCGCCGTTGATGACGAGCACGGGCTCGCGAGGGCGTTCCAGCAGAGTCAGGCCGCCGGCCGTACCCAGCGGTGCGGGCTCACGGCAATACGAGAGCCTGGTGCCGAACCTGCGACCGTCGCCGCAGAAAGCTTCGACCAGCTCGGTCAGGTAGCCCGTGATGATGGTGACATCGTGAAAACCGAAGCGCCCGAGCTGGCGGAGCACGACTTCGATGATCGGCATCGGGTCGGCGTCGCCCAGCGGCATGAGCGGCTTGGGAAGCACATGAGTGTAAGGGCGCAGCCGCGTGCCCTTACCGCCGGCCAGCAAAACCGCTCGCATCGCTGGGCACTCCTTGCTTATGCGACATACCGAGATCCTTGTGGATTGATACCTAACGCCAAGATCTGCGCGGTCGAGCAAAATGAGGCACGTTCTTGTGGGCTTTCTGGGCTCGCGAGTGAGGCAGGCGGCGCGACCTGGCGGCGGCGACCTCCTCGAAGACGGCGACGAGCCGCGCGACGTGGAGGTCGAGCGTCTGGTAGCGCCCGAGCGCGAGAGCCCTGGACGACATCACCCGCCGGGCCGCGTCGTCGGTCATGTGATCGAGAGCGGCGATCAACTCGTCGCGGGCGCCGGGGCTGGCTCACGACATAGCCTTCGCGTCCGTTCTCGAGAAGCTCACTGGCACCATTCGAAGCCGTGGTGATAACGGGGAGGCCGCAGGCCAGAGCTTCCATCACGACGAGCGAGCATGGGTCGTAGTAGGTGGGCTGAACGAAGAAGTCACTGGACCAGTAACAATCTTCAACGTTGGGATAGAAACCCAGAAAATGGACCATTTCACCCAGCCCGAGCCTGCGGGCCAGGCGACCAAATGATACCGTATCACCACCGCCGCAGACCAGCAGATGGATCGGCCGCGCTGCATGGTTCTGACGCCGCCTGGCAGCGAGCGCCTCCAGTAGCGGCCCCAGGCCCTTGAGTGCGAAATTGTGGCCGGCGAAGAGACCGAGAAGCTGGTTGGGCTCGAGCCCCAGCCGGTTGCGGAAGGCGCAGCGGAGGGCACCGGGCTGCGAGACCTGCAGCCTTGCTGGATCGATGGCATTGGGCACGACGTAGATCCGGTGCAGCGGAACGCGGTGGTACTGTTCCAGATGCCGCTTCACCATGTCGCTGACGGCGATGACTCGCGGCTGCCGCCCCGGGTCGTACTGGCGCTGCTCGATCAACCGGTGCACCCAGTAGCTGGGGTTCAATTTCTTGCCGGTGCGGTAGAGCGGCTGCAGCAGCGGGGAGAAGCGCTGGGCGTTTGCGGCCAGACTGCCAGCATGGACGCCGCCTTGAGGGATGATCACGTCGTGAAACCAGGTGTTGACGAAGCCGATCGAACAATCGTGGCTAGCCTGGCGGAGGGCTCGTTCGGAGTTTCGGGCGAAGGTCAAGAGCCGTTCCATCCGCGTCCTGCCGGTCGCCGCGACTGGGATTGCGTTCACCTGGGGGGCAAGGGCGCCATCGGCCCAGCTTTCGGCGTAGAGGTCGACGCGATGCCCGGACTGGACGAGGTGACGGCAGAGGTCGGCAACATAGGTCTCGGCGCCGCCCCTTGCCGGGTCAACTCGCTGAAAGTTCAGGGCCAAGTGCATGGTGTGCCTCTTTCTCTGGAACAGCCTCATCCCGTGATCCGCGACTCTCCCATCATCGTCTTATCGCGATCTGGCGGATCTGGCTGGAGCGATTCGCCGCCGCGTCTCTTCGGGCTTTACCGCTGTTTGCGATTGTGCTTCCGATAACGCGCTGCTCTGAAGCGGACGATCAGCGCATGGAACGCAGGCCGTTTGATTCCTGTGAGCCGGCGGTAGCATTTCCAGAACCGCGCGCAGTCGCGTGGGGTGATTCCGGCGACTCCATCCGTTGAGTAGAGCAACTGGGCGAGGTCTTTCCAGCGCCACCAGGCGGCGAAGAACCGGTGCTGCTTGAGCCGGTGCAGATCGATCAGGGAGAGCTTGGGCGCGAGCGATCCGGGATCAATGTGGCCGGGGTCGAGGAAGAAGTGGCAGAGATAGAGGTCTTTATGGAAAACGCGGGCGCGGTGGAGGGTGGCGGTGATCGTCGCCATTTCCTGGACAACTCGTCGCTTGAGGGCAGCGAAGCCGGATCGGTCGAGGCGTGCGGCGAGCTGCGGCAGCAATTCGTTGAGCGCAGTCGAGCCCGTCAGCTCGGCGAGCATGAGAAAGCTCTGCAAACCGGCTCCCGGGCCGATGCGCTCGCCGGTGGCGACGACATCGGGGACATTGATCCCGAGCTTTCGCACCCGCTCGAGGTGCTGCCACTCCGCCGCGGCGGGCGAGTGCCTGCCGGCGGGGTGCAGGAGCGCAGCCAAGCGCGCCGGCCAGGGCAAGCGATAGTGCCGTTTCAGATAGACGGGCAGCGGGCGATCGGCTTCGTGGAGCACGACTCGTGCCGTCGAGCGCCCTTGTTTCGAGTGGAAGCGATCACGAGTCTGGAGGCTCATGACGGTCGAGGCGAGGTCGGCCGGCAGTTGCGCGCGGTAGCTTTCGTTGACCCAGGTCCAGCTCACGCCGTGAAGCCAACGTGTTTTGAGCGAGCCGTAGCTCACGGGGTGAATCCTTCCCAGGTGCGTGGCCGATGGTAGCGATAAAGTCGAACGGCAGGAGTCGGATCGTTCGGGAACGCTGGAAAATCGACGACGGGTGTTGCCGAGTAGGCCAGCAGGCTCCTGAGCGTCCTGGCGCGAGTGCTTCGCGCCTGCAGTTCATCGAGCCCGACGACGATGTACGCCAGGTGCGAGTCGGTCAGGGCCTGGCTGACGTGCCAGTAGTCGTACCCGGGGTGACCGGAAACGAATTTGGCCCAACCGCGAGTATCGAGCACCAACTCGCTTGCCTGGGCATGCTCTGCAAGCCAGCGGCCCGCGGCCCAGTGGCCCGACCGGCTGAGGTGATTCAGATGGCTGGGCTGCATCTGCACGACGATCGATGCGGCGACAATCAAACACGCCGCCAGAACTGCGGCGGTGCGCCGTGCGGATTGACTCCAGCGCAGCTTGAGTGCAATGCCCCGCGCAAACGAAGCTGCCGGCCGCGGCCCAGGGCAGCGACATATAGACAACGGGCATGATATGGCGGCCGGAAAGATACCCGAGGAGCACGCTATGGCGCACGAGTGCAATCAGATACCCAATCGTGAATACCAGCAAGAGCTGGCGCTCGGTCGTGTTCGAGTCGTCCGGGTCGCGATCGAGGCAGATGCCGCGGATGAACCGCTGCCGTGCCAGGCCCCAGATGGTCATGACGGCGAAAAGCCAGCAAAGCTCTTCCCACCACTTGCCGACGATGCGGCCGATGGCACTTGCGACTCCGTGGATGGGGATGCGCTCGCCCTCTTCCTTGGGAGAGAAGTCCCAGCGCGGGTCGTCCAGTCCGCGCGGAAGCTGTCGAGGCGATCGGCGCACGGCCTGATTTTTGGGACCGAGCTTGGCCGCGACCCGCACCGAAATCTTTTCGGAGATTTCTCCTTTGACCATTGCGTAGGAGCCGACGACGGCGAGCGCGCAGACGACGGATGCCAGGAGCGCGGGCACGCGGGCCAAGGCGCGTGGACGAGGCGTGCGCAGGAGCTGCACGAGCCAGGTGAGTGCAAATGCACCGGGGACAAGGATGACTTCGGGGCGGGCGAGATAGCCAAGACCCGCCACGAGGCCCGAAACCGCCGCGAGTCGCCAATCATGCCGGCGCAGCGATAGGGAAGCCAGCCAGAGCGAAAGGAATGTGCACATGAGCCCGAGGCTGTCGCTGAGCGTATCGTGGCCGAGCTCGGCGGCGCGCGGAAGCAAGACTGCCAGGCCAGCGGCCATGCAGGCGATGCGCCTGTCGAAGAGCATCATGGTGATGCCGTAGATCGGCAGAATCAGGGCGACGGAAGCGAGTACGGCGACGATCTGCGCTGCCGTGCGCCATGCCGCGGGGCCGGGGCTGGTGAACCACGCGACGATCGGCTCGACGGCCGCGATGAGCGCCGGGTAGAGGGGATGAGCATCCGACCCACGGATCACGTCGGCCCAGGGATGCGTGTGAAATTCGCGGGCGATGCGGATGAATTTCAGGCCGTCCTGTGCGGGAAGCAGGGTTTGCGAGATGGCGATCCCGTGGAGAATCACGGCAAAAAGGACGACCGCGTGCAAACTGCGGCGGCCGGCCATCGCGATCCTCCCTGACAAGAAATGAGCGCGCAGCCGATTCCTTCGGCGCTGGGCCGCATTATAGAACGCCGACGTTGTCGGTCAAGCTCAAGCGAGTGGTCATGCCGCGTTTCTGGACGAATATCCACCAACGAAGTGCCGATGGCGGGATTTGTTAATTCATGCTATGTTTCCGGGCAATCTGGAGAGACCACGCCGGTCACGGAGAACCTGAGATGTTCGGATCGAGCGCCGCCCGATTCGTTTGTAACTGTCGATCGCAAGAGAATCTCATTGCGACCGAGCCTACAATCGTGAAGGTGAGATCGCGGCCGAGGTGGATGGTCGCCGCGCTCGCGGCGATCGCCGCGACAACCGCCGCAGCGGCGCTAGCGGTTGCCGCCGGCATCGATCCCCAACAGCGAGGGGCCGGTTTCCCGTCGTCCCAGAACGAAGTCCGTCAACATGACGGCGAAGGCGAGCGAAAGCTACTCGCTGATCTCGGGGCCGCGAGAGATGCGTTCTCCGATCATCGTGACGCACCTCGGTTCGCCCGAGATCTCGCGGCGGCGTTCCGCCGATACGGGCTTGACCTCGACAAGGTTGATCCGAAGGTGGCGGGCGAGCGTCTGGGAAGCCGGGCATCGACCGCTCTAATCGCTTCGGAAATCGACAGTTGGAGCTTCATGCGCCGGATCCGGTTGGAGCGTCTCGATTGCCGCGCTTTGGCCAACGTGGCCCGGGCGATCGATCCTGACCCGTGGCGGAACTCTGTGCGCGATCAAATTGACCGTCGCGAGGCCGAGGCAATCTCCGTATTTCGGAGATGTGCTGCCGACGCCGGGGCACTGGAAAGCCAGCCCGTGCAGAGCCTGCTATTGCTCGCGCTCATGCTTGACGACGTGGGTGACGGACGTGCTGCGGCTGCTGTCGTGCGCGCAGCGGCGCGAAGGTTCCCCGAGAACTACTGGGTCTGGGATCTGCTTGGACGCTTATGCGGAGAGGGCGCGCAATCGCCTGATCCGAATCAGGCGGCAAGCGCGTTTACCAAAGCCGTGGCCTTGCGGCCGGGTAGCTGCCACGCCCACGCCGCGCTCGCCGAGGCGATCGTCGAGTACAGCGCGGGGATTCGGATCAATCCGGACCACGTTCAAGCGCAATCGAAGTTGGGCGATGCCCTGATGCGACTTGGCAAGCTCGATGAAGCAATCGACGCGTACCGCCGGGCGACGCGGCTCGATCCAGACCTTGCATCGGTCCTGTATCGACTCGGCTTTGGCCTCGTGAAAACGGGAAGGGCCGAGGGAGGGGTTGCCGTCCTCCTGAGTGTGATCAAGGTCGACTCCGGGCTGGCAAGGGTGCACGCGCAGCTAGGCGCGGCCCTCCGCGAGAAAGGCAATGTCCAGGAGAGCGCAGTCGAGCTGCGCACGGCCATCCGGATCAATCCTGATGAAGTCTTGGGGCAACCGCAACTTGCCAATGCTCTGCGCGGGAAGAATCAGCTCGACGAAGTATTTGGCGAGTGCCGCGAGGCGATCCGGCTCAAGCCCGACGAAGCGGGAGACCATGAGATCATTGCGATCATGCTGATTGCGCAGGGAGAGATCGGCGGTGCCGTCGCGGAACTATGGGAGGCGATTCGGATCGATCCCCAGAACGCCCGGTTACAGGCTTGCCTGGGCGCTGCATTCCTGGTGCTTGGTGAAAGTGATGAGGCCAAGACCTCGCTCGAACAGGCAATCGCGCTCGACGCCTGCCGGGCCGACGCGCGCGTGAATCTCGCTTCGATTCTGATGGAGGAAGGGCGCCTGAAAGAGGCTTCGGGCAATCTACGCGAAGCCATTCGGCTGAAGCCTGACAGCGGATTCGGTCACCAGACTCTCGGCGACCTCCTGTCCAAGCAGAATGAGATTGATGGCGCGATCACCGAGTATCGCCAGGCGATTCGGATCAGACCGAACTTGGCCGGTGCCCACCGAGGGCTTGCCGGCGCGCTGGATCGCCAAAAAAGATTCGATGAAACCATCTTCGAGTACCGCGTTGCAATCGGTATCGAGCCCGACGACGTCATTTCGCGCCTCAAGCTTGGCATCGCTCTGGCGGCCCAGAAGAGACTCGACGAATCTATTCAGCTCTACAAAGAAGCGATCCACATCAAGCCCGATTTTGGGGCAGCACACCTGAATCTGGGGATCGCGCTTGCGAGGCAAGGGAGAATTGATGAGGCAGCGCAGGCATATCGGGACGCAAGCTTGCTCGAGGCGGAGCTGGTCGTCCGGCCCGGCGATGCTGCGATTGAACGGCAAGACTCCAAGCCGCTCGAGTCCGCCGTCGCTGAATATCGTGCGGCGCGAGGTCCGGGCCCGGGATCGGCCGAACCAGTGATGAAACTTGGCATCGCTTATCTGAACCTTTCGATGCTGGACGACGCTGTCGTTTCGCTCGGCGAAGCGATCCGGCTCAGGCCAAGTCTTGTTGAGGCGCGCCGGAGCCTGGGCCGAGCGCTTTGGAAGCAGGGCTGGCGCGACGAAGCGATCAAGGAGTATCGCGCGGCGACGCAGATCAATCCCCGCGACTCCGCAGCGCGGAAGAGCCTGAGCGATGCCCTGGCGGGTGCGGGTGAGATCGAACGGGCACCCGAGGGGTATGTTGAAGCAGCGCAGCGTGCAATCGAACCCGACACCGACCCACATCGATTTCAAAGTCGCTTTCGGCGAATCGACGAGTTTGACCCTGGCGCGAAGTGGGCCAGAGCCTATCCCGGGTCTTGAGTCGCCCAAGCCCGAACCACTCACGGACCCTGAGATGAAGGCGGCGGCGTTCGTCGCCGCGGGCAAGCCGCTTGCGGAGGAACCAACGACTGCCGCCGACTTTTACAGCCGTGGGATAAGATATTCCCAGATTAGAGTATATGACTTGACGATCGCTGACTTCGGCGAAGTGATCCTACGCGACGGTCGGTTTGCTGCTGCTTACACCGGCCGAGGTTACGCCTGGTTGCAAGAGGCGGAATACGAGAAGGCGATCGCTGATTATGGCGAGGCTATCCTGCTGGATCCGAGGGATCATAGTGCCCTCAATGGTCGTGCCTGGATCTGGGCGACTTGCCCGGACCTTCGGTACCGCGACGCCGAGAGGGCCGTCGAGGCAGCCACCAAGGCGTGTGAGCTTACCCTCTCGAAGGACGCCTATCTGGTTGACACCCTCGCCGCGGCGTACGCCGAAGCGGGAGATTTCGAGGCAGCAGTCAAAAAGCAGACGGAGGCGATCGGGCTGCTCGCCGACGAAAACAAGAAGGCCGACTTTCGCGCACGTCTGGTGCTCTATCAGCAGAGAAAGCCCTATCGCCTGACTACGTCGAAGTAATCGGACGGCGTTCTGGTGAAGCGAGGGCTCGTAGCGGGATCAAATTGAGTATCCGACGGTCAGGGAGAAATCCGCATGTCTACCAACGATCTCACTCGCCGTTGCCGATTCGAGACGATTCCTGATACTGCTGATGCCGCGCGGAGTCCAATGCAAGAGCCTCGCCGCTTGCGCATGGGCGGAGTGGCTCCGTTGATCCTGGGAGTGACTCTGGCCGGAATGAATACTGGCGTGGGGCTCGGCTCCGGCGTGCTCGACGAGCCCCCCGAGCGCAGGGCCGATCTCAATCAATCGCCAAACGATGTCAGCCGCCCGGACGGAGATTCCGAATTGAAACTGCTGGAGGACTTCAAGGCGGCATACGACGCGTACGCCGATCACTTCGACCCGGCCCAGCTTGACAACGACCTAACCGCCGCATTTCGCCGGTATGGCCTCGATCTCGACCGGCTAGATCCGAAGCTTTCGGGGGAGCGAATCGGCTGCCGGGCATCAACGAGCTTTCTCGCTGCCGAGCTTGATCGCTGGTGTCACATCTGTCGAACGCGACTGAAGACTCCCGACTGGCGGCGATTAAACGAAGTGGCTCGCGCGGCAGATCCCGACGCCTGGCGCAACACTCTGCGCGATCAATGTGACCGGCCGCCGGCCGAGGCGCTGGCAGCACTGCGAACGCTGGCGGCCAGCGCCAAAGCGCGGGACAAGCAGCCTGCGGCGAGCCTGATCATACTGGCACTCATGATCGAGGATGACGGCGATCGATCCACAGCAACCTCGGTCTTGCGTGTGGCTTCCAGGCGATTCGCGCGTAACTTTTGGGTGTGGTTCGAGCTGGGAAGAATGTGCGCTGCAGGCGCGGAGAATGCCGGCGCGCGAGAGGCCGCCCAGTCCTTTGCCAAAGCCACGGCGTTACGCCCTCGAAGCCTTGCAGCGCATTTGAGCCTGGGCACCGCCCTTGCAAATCAGGGCAAGATCGAAGAGGCGACTGTCGAGTTTCTTGAAGTGGATCGGCTCAAGAAAGACTCGAACATTTATTTGACAGATTTGAAGCAACTGGACCTGACTTTGAACGAAGTCGAAGAGAGGCGAGGGAATGAGCCAGCGCTAGCCTTTGGTCAGTCCGAATCGGGGCAATCTACGCCCGACAAGGAAGCGCTCGCCGAAGTTTTCGTTCCGACACCCAGAAGCTTGCCGCTGCCGCCGCAGAGTGCCGCCGGGTTTTACAACCGCGGAATCAGGCACGCTCAAGACAAAGAATACAGCAAGGCGATTTCCGACTTCGACAGGGTGATCAAACTCGACCCGAAGTTCGCCAGCGCCTATGTCGTCCGCGGCGACATCTGGCTCATGCGGAAGGAATTCGGTCATGCGATCGCAGACTACGACGCGGCTCTGCGGCTGGAGCGTCAGAGCGGAGCGTACCGAGGTCGAGGGTTCGCCTGGCTGGGTAAACGGAACCTCACGGCCGCGATTGACGACTTCAATGAGGCCATCCGCTTGGCGCCGGACAATGCGCGAGCCTATTACGGGCGCGGATACGCGTGGTCCGCGAAGAAGGAATTTGAGAAAGCGAAGCTCGACTTCGACGATGCGATCCGGTGCGATGCGTTGTTCGCAGCCGCCTACGTTGCTCGCGGACATGCTTGGACCAGCCAGAAGGAGCTTGACAAGGCAATTGCCGATTTCGACGATGCAGCGCGGCTCGAGCCCGGTGGAGCGAACGCTTATACCGGTCGCGGCTACGCTTGGGCACAGCAGGGAAACTATGAAAAGGCGCTCGCTGATTACGAGACGGCAATCCGGCTCGATCCTGAAGATGCGGGTGCCTTGAACGGCCTCGCGTGGCTCTGGTCGACGTGCCCTGACGGGAAGTATCGCAACGGCAAGAAAGCCGGTGAAACAGCCAGGAAGGCGTGCGAACTGACTGGCTGGAAGGATGCGATGATCGTCGACACACTCGCCGCGGCAAGCGCGGAGAACGGCGACTTCGATTCGGCTGTTAAATGGCAGACCAAAGCGATTGAGGCGCTTACTGACGACAGAGAGACAGACGAATTTCGCGCGTGTTGTGCTTTATGAACAGAAGAAGCCGTACCGGCAGCCGGTAGGGAATTGATCCGGCGCGACGTTCAATGAAGGGCCACGTGTGCCCGACTGCGACCTTCGCCTACACAGCGGCGCACTCCGCGGGCTTGAGGCCACCGCGGGTTTCGGGGGCTCGTGCAGGATAGGCTGTCGCGGCCGATCGAAAACTTCTTGTAGCGGAAAATATGGAATGGTGTTACTTTTCAAGACAGCAACCATTGGAGAGCCCGCACCTGGCACGGAGGATCTTGCATGCCGCGTTCATCGGACCCCGCTTTCACATCTTCCCAGCAGCTTTCGCGGTGCGTGGCGACCATCGTCGCGGCGGGCGTACTTATCGTGGCGCCCGAGGTACGGGCGCTGGCCGTCGCGCTGGTGGATGCTTCGCATGGTCGCGAAGCGGATCGTCCCGACGGCGATGCCGAGCGGAAATTACTCGCTGACCTTGAAAGAGCGCAGCGTGCGGCTACCGAAGACTTCAACCTCGAGCGATTCGACCGAGATATGGGCGCAGCGTTTCGCGATTACGGACTGGATCTCGACCGTGTAGAGACGAAAGTGGTGGCAGCAAAGTTGACTGGCCGGCGATCGACAGCCGAGCTCGTCGCCGCGATTGACGACTGGTGCAACGTGCGGCGGCGGGAGCTCGGGGCTCAGTCGTGGCGGCGGCTGGCGGACGTGGCACGTGCGGTCGATACCGATCCCTGGCGAAATGCCCTTCGAGATCAGTTCAACCGGCCGCCAGAGGAGACAATCGCGGCTCTGCGAGCTGGAGCCGCTGACGTTGAGGCGATGAACAGGCAGCCTGTCAGAAGCCTCATCCTGCTGGTTCGCATGCTCTGGGACGCTGGCGACCCAGCGACTTCCATGCCGGTTCTCAACGTCGCAGAACGGCGTTTTCCCGGTGATTATTGGGTCTGTATTGAGCAGGGAAATCTGAACATGGTGGATGCGCCCGTGCCCGACCCGGCGGAGGCGGCCCGCTATTTTGTACGTGCGATCGGCTTGCGGCCGCTCAGCCGAGCTGCCCACGAAAACCTTGCCAACGCCCTAGTCGACCAGAAGAAATATGATGACGCAATCGCGGAATTCCGCGTTGCGATCAAGCTGAACCCCGATAATCCAGACACTTACCATGACCTCGGCGAAGCCTTGCTCTTGCAGGGAAGGACTGCCGAGGCGATCGCGACGCTGGAGCTGGCGATCCGGATGAGACCTGACCTCCACGACGCCTACTTTGCTCTGGGCGTCGCTTTAGGAAGCCAGGGACGGAAGGATGACGCCGTCATTGCATTCCGAGAGGCCATTCGGCTCAATCCCCGCCTTATCGATGCTCAAGACAACGTACGTATCGACCGGGGTAGAGACGGGGCTCTCGACGCGTTTCGCGAGGCGATCCACAATCTTCCGCGGCCCATCGCGGCCAGGCCGGGGCTCTTGGTTAGGGTCGCGAACGACGAGAAAGCCGCACCCGATCGTCGACGCCGGAAACCAGGACTTGCGGCGGAACGTGCAAGCCGCCAGGCACATCAACCGCGGATGCGCCTGGATCAGCCAGAAGGAATTCGACAAGGCGCTCACCGCTCTTGATGAAGCGATTCAACTCGAGCCTGGATCACCGAATGCCTACATTCATCGAGCCTTCGCGTGGTCCAACAAGCGAGAATTCAAGAAAGCACTTGCCGATTACGACACGGCGATCATGCTCGATCCGAGGAATGCCGCAGCATATAACGATCGAGCGTGGCTGCTCGCGACATGCCCCGTCGCAGAATTTCGCAACGCGAACAAGGCTCTCGAATCCGCCATCTGGGCGTGCGCGCTTTCCGGATGGAAAAACGCACGTTCTCTCGGCACGCTTGCCGCCTGCTACGCTGTCGCAAGCGACTTCGCGTCGGCCGTGCAATGCCAGACAAAGGCAATAAGAATGCTTGCGTCCGAACGCGAGAGGCAGGAATTTGGCGAACGTCTCGAGCTCTACCGGCGGAGAATCGCGTATCGCGAACCACTCCCCGAGTAGATCTCGGACACTGACGAGGAGATTGTCGATCGTCTGCCTTCGCGGACGTCCGCAGTTGTCGGTCCGTCGGGTTCAAGCCGCCGTGATCCTGCCGATGTGCTGCGGCGGCTGGCGGTCACGTGCGGCGGTCCAGAGATCAAAGAGACTATCCTCCCAGGAAACTTGCGGCTGCCAACCTGTGTGCGTGACTATCCGACTGATATCGGCGCGGGAGTCTGCCGGTCCACGGAGCTCGCAGAGTACCGGGTCAATGCGCAATCGAACCGAACGGCCGCTCAACTGGATAAGCCGGTCCAGCCCGTCGCCCACTCGCTGTGACTTGCCGGTGCCAACGTTGTAGACCAGGCCGGCGTGGCCCTGCATGGCGAGGGCCACCATCGCTCGCGCGACGTCTCGAACGTCGATGAAATCGCGCCGAGTTTCCAGATCGCCGACGTTCAGATCGAGCGGGTCTTGCACGGACCCGACGAGCCGACTCGCGAACTGCCCCAGCGCCTGAGTGTTCGGCGTGCCAGGACCGATGGCGTTGAACACTCGGGCAACCACGACTTCCAGCGGCGACCGCTCCGACAAACCACTCTTCGTGGCCAGCCACTTGCTGCGTCCATAGGCGCTCCAGGGATCGCATGGGTAGGACTCTTTCACCGGCAAGCGGACCTCCTCGACCGGCCCCAGTTCAGCCGCCGAGCCGGAGATCACGACCCGAACCTTCTTTCGCAGCGAGCGAAGAGCGCTCAGAAGATGTTGGGTCCCCCAGAAGTTGATGCGGTACATTTCTTCGTCAGGTGCCGGGGGCGTGCGACCTGCGGTGTGAATCACCACATCAGGCGCGATCCGCTCAATGGCCATCCGAGTTTGAGCCGCGTCTTGCAGGTCGACCGCGGCAAATGCAGTTTCGGGCCAACCAGGGGGACATCGGCGACCAAGGACCACTTTTTCGCTGCGAGTCGCGTGCCGGGAAGCCCCGTCAGGGAGCGCCGTGAGAACCTGGCGCCCGACGAATCCTGTAGCACCGGTAACGAGCCAGACCGCCATGCTTTACTCCACGCTCGTGACGAGAGAAGGCGTTTCGTCTGCAATGCCCGCGATCAAGCGCAGCGCCACCCCGAAGACCTTTTCGGGCGTGAGATCGCGCATACAACGATGATGACCTTCCGGGCAGACCGCCCGCTGGCAGGGCCCGCAGGGGACCGGGTGGAACACATGCCACGCGCCGGATGATACGTTCGCGTCCAGCCCACGTGTGTTGGACCGAACAACGTGATGACCGGTGTGTTGAAGGCAGCCGCAAAATGGCGAGGACCCGAATCAGTCGTAATCAACAGCGCGGACCGGCGCACGCACGCCTTGGTCAGGCCGATTCCCAGATATCGATCGGCCAGACTGACGACCTGCGCGTGGCGAGCCTCGCGCACGATCTCGCGCGCTGCGGCGCGTTCGTCCGGCCCGCAGAGCACGAGCACGGCGACGCCGGCCTCGGTCGCAAGTCTCCGCGCAGCTCTGCGAAATGCATGCTGGGCCAGTTCTTGGCGGGGCCAAATGCGCCTCCCGTATTGAGAGCGACGACTTGTTTGCCAGAATCGAGACCGAGCTCCGACCAGGCAAGATCGGCGGCCGCCTCGTCGTCGAGAGTCGTTGCGAGCTCAGTTCGGACCGAGTCGACCGGACAGCCCAACTGACGAACCAACCCCAGATACGATTCGACAATCGGTGTCGGAAGCCGCCGCCCTGTTGCATCGCGAGGATAATACAACCGGTCGGTGAGGAGCCGGCCGCGCCCGTGGCGCACGTAGCCGACGCGACGCGAGATTCCTGCCAGCCAGGCGATGCAGGCCGAACGGATCGAGTTCGGGAAAAGCACCGCCACATCGAACTGCTCGTGCCGGAGCTGTCTCACGACGCGTATTGTCCGCTCTTTGCTGTCCGTCGAATGTGGTTCAAATCGGATGACCTCGTCAAACCAGGTCGTACCCTCCAGTGTGGGCCAGACTCGCGGCTTGATCACGAGCGTCAGCGTTGCATCGGGGAAACCACGGCGCAAGGCACGAAATGCCGGCGTCGCCATCACCGTATCACCGATCAAGTTGGGGCTAAATACAGCAATCTTCATCGTGCCTCGCCGCTGGCGAACGCGGCAGAATGAAAGCGGGAGTTGCCTTCCGGCCCGGTCTGAGCGATCCGTGACAAAACAACGGCATGGAGCAGTGGAATCAAGATTTCATGATGCCCAGTAAGGGCGATGCCCTGGGCACCCGGTCGCTCGAGGACATTGAGCAGACCACGGTATTTCTGATCGAAATCAAGGTTCGCTGTCGTCAAGCCGTCGAGCGAATGTCCGAGGTTGCGCGCGATCGAGACCGCCTTCAAGAACACCTCGGGCATCACGACCGCGCTGCCGATGTTAAGCCAAACGCCTCCGGACAACTGCGCCACGACTCCGCAGAGCTCGCGGAAATCATCCAGTGCGGCTTTCCCCATCGCAGCCCCGTCGAGCGCGGGAGTCATGTGCACGATGTCGGTGCCGATGGCGACGTGGACGGTGAGTGGAAGCTGGGCCCGACGCGCCGCCACCAGGAGCGATTGATCGACACCCGGCCCGCCCTGCTCCAGCACGATGTCCCCAAGAGCGACTCCCAGACCGACAGACTGCGATGCCGCGCGCGAGCAGGCCAGGGCGAAGAGCTCTGACGTCTCTCGCGCAAACCCGAAGTTGCCCGCCATCAGCCGGCTACCCACGTCCTCGCTCGTCTTGCCGGCGATCGCCAGCTCGAGATCGTGGATTGCGGCTGACCCATTGAGCGCCAGTCCGGAGAGGATTCCCCGTTGGATCCAATCGACCAAATAAACTCCGCAACCAGTCTTGACGACATGACCGCCCAGTGCGGCCACGACCGGCCGCCCGGCGCCCGTTGCCCGAACTATCGCGTCACACAATCGCCGCAACGCATCCGCGCCCAAGACCCTGGGAAGCCGATCAAGCCAATCCGCCATCCCAGGCTCGCCCGGCCCGGGACGTCCCAGGTTCGCGAGCGAGACCTTGCTCGGCCGCTCGTCGAGCGGTTCATAGCGCAGGCGCGTGAAAGTCAAGCTGACGTGAGGCGAGCGCCCGCCGATCTTCGATTGACCCGTTCCAGCTCACGCGAAGTCCTTTTCCCGTGGCTCATTCCGGAATCGTCCCGGAAGCAGTGAGGCGAGGAGGTCGTCCATGATCTCACATCCCGCCGTGATCTCGAGTCCGATCCGAACGGCCCGAAGCGGAGTCGGCCCCAGCGAGCCAGCGCGAAGCTTGACCGAATCCTTTTGTGTGGTCAAGACGAGATTGGCGCCGCTCTTGGCAACCCAACCCTCCAGTGAGCGGACATCCGCGGCGGTATATGCATGGTGGTCGGGAAACACCCGGAAATCGATCAGGTCGCCGCCAAGCTGCAGCAACGTGCGGCGAAAGCCCTCCGGATTGCCAATGCCACAGAAGGCCACCACCAACTTACCGCGGATATCCTCGAGAGAAGTTGAGCTGCCGTCCTCGTCGATCAGATCCAGGGACGCATGCCGCGCCTCGAGCCATATCAGCGGCCCGGCCCGCCGCTGCTCTGGACCCTGATCGCCTCGCGTTCGCTCGCACCAATCAAGTCAGCGCGCGACAAGATGACCACCCCGGCTCGCCTGAGCGACCCAACGGGCTCGCGGAGCAGCCCCCTCGGGAAGAGCCGCGCCAGCCCGAACGGCTCGAGCGCATCGAGCAAGACTACATCCAGGTCCCGCCTCAACCGGCGATGCTGAAATCCGTCGTCCAGCAAGATCACCTCTGTATCGAGCTCGACGGCCGCCACTCTCGCTAGTGCCACGCGATCGGGACTTTGAAGATGAGGAACGTCGGGCAGGTTCTCCTCGAGCACACGCCCTTCATCGTTGAGTCCGCCGGTGCGACCATAGCCACGGCTCAGAATCGCCACCCGCACCGCGTGCCGACGAAACCAGCGCGCCAGCCACTCAATCATCGGCGTCTTTCCCGTTCCGCCGAGCGTCAAGTTCCCCACTGAAACGACCGGAACACTCGCCGCATGACTGCGCAGCCAGCCACGATCGTATCCGCAGTTACGCGCTGCCACCGCGGCTCCGTACGCGAGGGCAGCCGCACCTGCTGCGCCGCGCGCGAGCTCCGCCACGAGGCCGCTCGACTCCCCCCGAACCAGTCGCAGATACCTTTCACGATCGAATCGAATCAATCATCGGCTTCCATTGCACGAATGATCGCCTTTGCCATCTCGAGCGTCCCCACGGCCGTCGGATCGTCGCGATCTTGCTTCAGGTCGTACGTAACGTCCTTGCCCTCCGCGATCACACTCGCTACAGCCTTCTCCAGCTTCCGCGCCGCCCCCACTTCTCCCAGATGATCGAGCATCAACACCCCGGAGAGAATAAGCGCCGTGGGGTTCATTTTGTACAGCCCTTTGTATTTGGGCGCCGAGCCGTGCGTCGCTTCGAACACGGCGCCCGTTTCGCCGATATTCGCCCCAGGAGCAACTCCCAGTCCCCCCACCAGCCCTGCGCACAAGTCGGAAACGATGTCGCCGTACAGGTTGGGAAGAACCATCACATCATATAGCTCGGGTTTCTGCACGAGTTGCATACACATGTTATCAACAATACGATCTTCAAACTCAATATCGGGGTATGCCTTGGCCACCTCACGCGCGACTTCGAGGAAGAGACCGTCACTGTACTTGAGTATGTTGGCCTTGTGGACTGCGGTCACCTTCTTGCGACCGTGTTTCCGGGCATATTCCAGCGCGTACTTGACGATCCGGCGAGTTCCCGTGATCGAGATCGCCTTGATCGTGATTCCCGAGTCAGGCCGGATCGTCTTGCTGTTCAATCGCTTGATGTCTGCGATCAGTTCGGCCGTTTCGGGCTTTCCCTGCTCGAACTCACAGCCGAAGTACAGGCTTTCCGTATTCTCGCGCACGATCACCAGGTCAACCGCCGCCCTGGAAAAGTAGGTGCGCACCCCCTTGAATATCTTGCAGGGACGGACGCACGCGTAGAGGTCCAGAGCGTGCCGGAGGTGAACGTTCACGCTTCGAAAACCAGTTCCGACCGGCGTCGTCACCGGGGCCTTCAGTGCAACCTTGGTCCGGCGACAAGATTCAATCACGCTATCGGGAAGCGGCGTGCCAAGCCTGGCCATCACATCCACACCGGCTTCCTGCTCGTCCCACTTGATCGAAACGCCGGTCGCTTCGATGCACATCTTGGCGGCCTCGGCCAGCTCAGGCCCAACACCATCTCCGAGAATCAACGTCACTTCATATGTCATCGGTCTACCATCTCCCCTGAGCTTGCGTGAAACGACCTTAGAGACAGCTAGGTCGTTGCTAACGACGAATCAGCCAGTATGCTGGTGAGTCCATGAGTTCGCCAGGCTAACTCGCCCCGCCGGCCTCGTCAAGGAGAGCAGAGCCAGCCGGTGCCTGTCCTCGCCCACGAGCAAATCTCGCCAGTCCAATGATCGATCCCCCGTTGCCCTCTCATCCGCTGGTGCAGCATTGGCTGGAGAGACACCTGAATCCCGCCAGCTTTATCTTGCACATGATTGGCATTCCGCCGACCATCCTGGGCGTCTTGTTCGTGCCAGTTTATCTTTGCTTGCTCTCCGTCCCGATCTTTCTTCTCGCCCTCACTTTGTTCGTCGGCGGCTATATCCTCCAATTCGCGGGACACGTGCTCGAAGGCACAGATCCCGGCGAGATCATCTATTTCAAGCGAAAGCTCGGACGTCCCTACGTCGAGTTTCCCCCGAGTCGAACACGCAAAGCGTGAACAATTATCCTCGCCAACGGCCGGTCCGGGCCAAACTGGCCTTGGAAGACTTGGAAAATAACGCTTTACTCTGGGCCAACCCCCATCGATGGGCCGGCGTCTCCGGCCAACCTTCCTTTCGCGATTCATGAGCCTCCGGCCGGGTGACCGGCCTGACGGAGCGATTCCATGAGCGGCCTTATCCAGGTGCGGATACCGCAAGCTGTGTTTCGACCGCCAACGAGTGCCCAAGCGGCCTCCAGAAGCTACTTCGTTCACGGAACTCAGTTGCTCGGCCAAAAGCGAAACTCCGAGGCAGAACGCTATTTTCGCGAGGCCGTTCGTTTGAATCCGGACGATGCGGACGTGCTCAATAACCTGGGCACCGCCGTCTGGGAACAAGGACGCGCCTCCGAAGCAATGGCGTATTACCTCCGCGCCCGCCAGCTCAAACCCAACGACTATGGAATCTTGAACAACCTGGGAATTGTGCTCTGGGAACAAGGCCGCCCCGATCGCGCCATCCCGCTCTACCGCAAAGCGCTCGAGCTTGAGCCGAATGCCTTCGACACTCAAATGAATCTGGGTGTCTCCCTCTCTGACATGGGGCAATTTGACGATGCTCTTGACTGGCTTCGCTCCGCACTGGCCTTGCGCCCGGATTCTGCCGACGCCTGGGACAACCTCGGAATGACGCTCGCCCGCCAGAACCTCTGGCAGGAGGCCATGGCTCACTACGACAAGGCCATCGAGCTCCGCCCAGAGTTCGGGGAGGCCCATCGCAATCGCGCTCTGGGCTGGCTCGCCCACGGCGACTTCGAACGCGGTTGGCCCGAAGCCGAGTGGCGCCTCAAGTGCCGTAATCCGCCCGGATTCCGGGTCTCTAAACCCCGATGGACCGGTGAACATCTCGGCGGCAAAACGATCCTGCTCCACTGGGAACAAGGTCTCGGGGACACGCTTCAATTCATTCGCTTCGCTCCCCAGGTCGCCGAACGCGGCGGCCGGGTCTGGGTCCTCTCTCAACCATCGCTCGTCCGGCTCGTCGCTCGCTCGAGTGCGGTCGAACGCGTCTTCGACGGCACAACGCCTCTCCCCCCATTCGACGTGCACGCCCCGCTCATGAGTGTCCCCGCAATCGTCGGAACAACCCTCTCCTCCCTCCCGCAATCGCCCTATCTCTCGGCCGACGGCGCCACGATCGAACAGTGGCGCCCTGTGCTCGCACGCTCGCTCGGCGTTGCTGATCCCGCATCGGTGTACAAGATCGGAATCGCCTGGCAGGGAAACCCGGACAACAAAATCGATCGCTGGCGCTCCTTCCCTCTTGAATTGCTGGAACCTCTGGCCCGAATTCCGGGTGTGCGCCTGATCAGCCTTCAGAAAGGCCCGGGAGTAGAGCAATTGACTGCTTTGGGCGGCCGATTCCCCGTCGCCGAGCTCGATATCCGTATCGCAGGACTTGAGCCGCGCCGCGACTTTCTCGACACCGCCGCCATCATGACCCTCCTGGACATGGTCGTCACCCCCGAGACGGCCGTGGCCCACCTGGCCGGCGCACTCGGCGTGAAGTGCTGGGTCGCCCTCTGCCGTGCCGGAGATTGGCGGTGGATGGTCGACGGCGACCAATGCCCCTGGTATTCCCGGTTGCGACTCTTCCGCCAAACAACGATGGGAGCGTGGGAAGACGTCTTCCAGCGGATGGCCCGTACCCTCCACGAAGAAGTGTCTGCAATCGGCTCTTGACGGTATTCCAAGGCCGCCAATGCGCCCGTTTGTACCGCTGGCCAACCAGATCCCGCGCGTGTTTCTTGCACTGCGCGAATGATGATGCATATTTTCCCTGAACCGTTTTGGGCGACGAAGTGTTCTCATCGTTGCAATCGCCAGGGGCTCGGATTCGAATCGATCGCCGAGCCCCGCCCAGCTCCCCCCAGATTTGACGCCTGCAAGCATTCGACTCCCAACCCCGCTGGGGCGAGTTGACAGGACCCCGCTGGACGCATTGGCGGCGGTGCCACCGGCACCGGCAGAATCGACCCCCAGAGCGTGCCCGAGCCATCGCCGGCCATACTCCTCCTCATCGCGTCGACCACACTTCTGGTGCTGGCGGTCATCCACAAGCGCGCTCTCGGCGTGAGTCCCACCCCTCAACCAGAATCCACCAATGAATGAGCAATTCCAGCTCGCCGCCAACCCCCGCCCGGAACGAGAAAACGGATTCTGAGCCCTCTGACCTTGCCGATCTGCCCCCGACATGGTATTCAGCAACAGGGCGTCGCTCCGTCTTGCCCGGGGCCAAATCGAGAAATTCGATAAAATCCGCCCAATCGTTTCAAGTCGCACGCCGCTAAATTCCGATCCAATCCGACGAGTCGATCGTGTAGACGCAACGAAGGCGCCTGCGCCGCCCGGTTGACTCGATCCATTACCGGCGCCGTAACAGGCACCGAACCGACCTTTCTGTTTGAAACGAGATCTTCGCGGCATGTCAGACAATTCCGCCGTGAGATCAGACGCCGGGACACTCGCAGCCCCGGCAATCCAGTGGGTGGCAAGGAAGTCGAAGCCAAGCCAAGGACGGCGCGGCGGACGCCACGACTCGAACACATCGTCACATGGCGATCTTAGTCAAGGACGGCTGGCCATGCGATTGAGCCTATGTAGGAATCGGTCGATTCAGGTAGCGGTGCTTGCAGCCTGGATGATCTCGTCCGGGTGCCAGAGACTCCCCTACCTCGATCAGGCCAAGCCCGTCCCCCACGACAACCTGGGGAGGGTCGCGCTCGAGGACAAGGAGATCAAGAGAGCCGATCTCCTGAGCGCGACCATGCCGCTCCAGGTGCCTCGGATCTCCAAGCCGCGCACGACCAATGACCCCGAAGCGCAGGAGATCTGGCCCCTCAAGCTCCAGGAGGCAATCCGGATCGGTCTGGATAATTCCGAGATCGTTCGCGTGATCGCCTTCGGCGCCCAGGGCATCCCGATCGGTGGCTTCGAACCCACTCCCTTGAACACCGGTGCCAGCGCAGGCGTCGCCAGCTCCCTCGGTGCCGGCACGCTGCAATCGGTTTATGACCCCGCCATCCAGGAAACTCAGATCGCGGCGGCTCTCTCCCAGTTCGACACCGCCTTCACCACCAGCGTCCTCTGGGGTGATACCGTTCAGCCCTTCAACAACGGCGTGCAGGGTGGATCGCTCTCCCTGACCGGAACCAAATTCCCCATCGTCTCCGTGAACGACTCGCTCAGTTTTCAGGCCGGACTTTCCAAGCAGACCGAGACCGGTGGAACCATCGGAGTCGTCCATAATGTCGCCTGGTCCTACCAGAATAGCTCGTTCCTCGTCTGGCCATCTGCCTATACCACCAATGTTCAGCTCACTTTGACCCAGCCCCTCTTGGGATCTGCACCTCTGCCCGGACAGGCCACGCCCAGACCCGTCGGCCTCGAGGCCAATCGCGCAAATATCGTGATTCAGCGGTTGAACGCCGACGCAGCCGTCTGGCGGTTCAAGGCCGAAGTGATGGCCCACGTTCGCTCCGTAGAGCAGCAGTACTGGAACCTGGCACAAGCTCACGTCCAGCTCTGGAGCTCCGACCGCGCCGTCAGCCTCGCCCAGGAAATCTTGAACCGTGAGCAGGCCGAGCTCGTCGTCGGCCGCGGCACCATCGCCGATGTCGCCGAAGCCGCCCAGCGGCTCGAACAGTTCAATCTCGACCTGGTCACCCGCACCTCCGACGTCATCACCACCGAGCGCCAGCTCCGGAACATCCTCGGCCTCCCCCCGGCTGACAACCGACGCATCATTCCCGTCACACCGCCAACCGAAGCTCGCCTCGAGCCCGACTGGGAGAGCAGCCTCGCCCAGATGCTCAACTTCCAGCCCGACATCGTCCAGCAACAACTCCTCGTCCGCGTCGCCGAGCTCCAGCTCCTCATCGCCCGAAATCAACTCCTCCCACAATTGAGCTTGCAAGCACTCTATCAGCTCAACGGCTTGGGCCAGCAGCTTGACTCCGCCGAGGCGGTCATGACCGGTGCCACGCTCAAAGCTTTGAATCCCGTCATCGCCAACTTGCAGCGGCAAGCTGGCCTCCAGTCTAACCCAGGCAACTACAGCAACTTCACGCAATGGCAGATCGGATTCACCTTCCAGGCGCCCATCGGAATGCGGGCGCCCCTGGCCAATACCCGGTCCGCACAGTATGCCTTGCTGCGAGCACGTGCTTATATGCAGCAGATTGTCCACCAGACCACCCACTCTCTCGCGCGGTTCTTCCTGGAAATCGACGCCAACTACAAGCAATTCAAGACAGCATCTCGCCTCCGGGCTGCCGCCGCGCTTCGGCTCGAATCGCAGCGTGCTTATTACGAAGAAGGCCGAATCACGATCGACCGCTTCCTGGATGCCGTCAGCCAGTACGCGACGGCGGTTGCGACCGAAGCCCAGTACAAGACCACCTACAACATCTCGATCGTTGCCCTCGAAGAGGCCAAGGGAACCTTGCTTGCCTATGACAACATCGCGGTCGCCGAAGGGCCGCATCCGTCGAAGGCCTACATCCAGGCCCGCGACATCCAGGGTGCCCATCGCCGGTTCCCCATCAGGCCCGACGGCCCCCAGGTTCCCCACAGACAAGTCGGTCCGCTTAACCCTGATCCGGTCGATCCCCAGGCACCTCCGGGCGTTGAAGCCCCCGAAGGTCCGCCACTGCCCGCGCCCGCCGGACCAATCGGACCGACCCCGTCGCCGTTGCCCCCGTACCATCCGGCACATATACTGCCAAACCTCTCCCAGAACCAACCCGGTTCGGCACCGGGATCAGGATCGGCCCAGCCGACGGCCGCCGCCGATGTCCGGCTCACCGGCGGATCCCAGGGCGCCGGCACCACCGCGCGGACGGCGTCGCTCATCGACCCGGCTGTCCCCGGAATGGGACGATCCTCCGTCGCAGATTCCCTGGGACGAGCCTCAGGAGCGCCCGGCTCCGGCGGCTCCCTTCCCGATCCAGCGCGCCCGCAGTCAGCCCCGGCGCAGGCGACGCTCTCTCCCGGTTCAAGCCGCGGCAGCGCTCCGGTCCCGGACGACCTTCCCGAGCTGCCGCCGATCGACCTGCCGCCCTTGCCGCCGGGTTGAGCTCCGTCCAAAATCGCCAAATCTTTGTTGACCATCGCCAAACCCCATCACAACAATGAGAGACGATCGAGGGTACAGAGTGAAAGCGCGCTCGCGTGTGCCGAGACGCCCGCTCTCTCTCGCCCGTTGTCGACTTCGAGGGGAACACACTCATGGCGGCAGACACTCTCGGTGGTCCTGGTGGTGGTGATAACCGGCGTGCGTTCCTGAAATCGGCCGCGGCCGCGGGCGGTGTCGCGGCCCTGGCGCCGGCGCCCCCGCGTGGGCCCAGCAGGCCGTGGCAAAACCGTCAGCTCTCCCCCTCGTCACGCTCGGCAAGACGGGCCGGAAGGTACCCGTCCTCGGCATGGGAACAAGCTGGGTGCTCCAGCCCAATTTCGTCCAGGCTGCTCTCGTCGCCGGCGTTCGCTACATCGATACGTCCGAAACCTACGAAGGGGGGAACTGCGAGCGCGAGATCGGCAAAGTGTTCGAACGGACTGACATGCGCAAAGACGTTTACCTGGTCACCAAGAACAGTCGGTCGAAGATCGGCGGCCCGGGAGCGTTCGCAGCATACGAGAAACGCTTGAACGCCAGTCTCGACCGACTGAAAACCGATTACGTCGATTGCTATTACCTTCACGGCGTCGACGGCCGCGAAATCCCGCTGTTCTCCGATCCCGATGTCAAGGCCGCCTTCGAGAAGCTCAAGAAATCCGGCAAAATCAAGTTCTGCGGCTTGAGCTGCCACGATCGTCGCCTCCCAGAAATCGTCACGGCGGCCGCCGAATGCGGCTGGATCGACCAGATCATGATCCAGTACAACTACCGCACCATGACCACCGATTCGGTTCGCCGCGCCCTGGATGCGGCTGCCAAGGCCAACCTCGCCGTCGTCGCCATGAAAACGCAGGGCGGCGCCGGCAGCTTCCGCGAAGACAAAGACGCCCCCAAATTCAAGGAGTTCGTCGAGAAAGGCTTCAAGAAGGAAGAAGCCGCGATCAAGACGGTCTTTGCCGACCAGCGGATTCATTGCGTTGTCAGTGAAATGACCAATTTCGACATGCTCAAGCAGAACATGGCCTCGAGCCGCAACCACACCTTGAGCCTGCGCGACCAGAAGCTGCTCGAGGAATACCGCCTGGCCACCGCACACCTCTACTGCCACGGCTGCGGCCACCATTGCGAGCCGGCCGCTGGCGGAGTCGCCGTCGCCGACATCATGCGTTATCTCCGCTACCACGAGGTCTACGGCAAGCGCGAAAGAGCCCGCGAGCTCTACCAGGCACTCAGCCCCGATGCCCGCAATCTCGCCACTGCCGATCTCGCCGCCGCCCAGGCCGCCTGCCCCCACGGTCTCCAGGTCGTCGAGCTCCTCCACAGGGCCGATCGCGAACTAGGCCAGGCCTGAAGCGCTCGCCTCCAGGAAGCGAAAGCCCTCCGCCCACCTCACACGTCGGAGCCGTCTTCCTCGTCCTCAAGCGCGGCCACGCCGTTGCTCTGCTTCGCGTGATTCGGCCCACCGCCGGACTTCTCGCCAACTTCCGGGCCAGGAATCGCGTAAGCCCCGTCAATCCACCGCCCAAGATCGACCAGTTTGCATCGATCACTGCAAAACGGGAACGAAGGAAGATCATCCATCTTCTCGATCTGCAGGCTCTTGGAACAGGTAGGACAGGTCAACTTCATCATGAGTCAGTCCCCCTTGGGCGAAGGACTCGTCTTCGCAGGCTCGCTCTTGGTTGCGCTCGTTGACTCCGCCGGCTTTGCCGCAGTGGAATTCGAATCGCCCCCTGCCTTGGCCGGCTCGCTCGAGGCCTTGTCCGCCTGCGCGGCCTTCTTGTAAGACTCGCTGCGGTAGTCCGTCTGGTAGAACCCCGATCCCTTGAAGATGATCGCGGCCCCGGCACCAATCTTCCGCCGCAGCTTGAGCTCCTTGCACGCCGGGCAATCCGTGCGCGGCGTCGCCATGATCGACTCGAACGTCTCGTACTCGTGCCCGCAGGCATCGCAGATGTAATCATACGTCGGCATAATTCATTTCGCTCGCTTGGCCGGCACGCTTTTCGCGTGCGCTCCTCACAAGTAAGCCCTCAGGCGAGCCTACGCGGCCGCCGAGTTCTTCGATCATTCCGCCGGTGGCTTGGCCGCAACCACCACCTTGCTCGGCGCAGCACCCGCTCGCGAATCGTATAACCTCTCGAAAGCTCGGACACCACGGTCCCCTCCGGATGCTCCCGCGACGGCTGGTGAATCACCGCGTCGTGGAGGTGCGGATCAAATGGACGCGCCTGCGCCTCGATCGGCTGCACGCCGTGCTTGGCCAAGATCTCGTGCAACTGCCGCTGAACCATGTCGAGCCCCGCCGTCACACCTCCCGCGCCGGAAGCCCGTAGTGCCTCGATCGCCCGCTCAAGGTTGTCCAGCGGCTCGAGCAGGTCCCGCGCCAGCGTTCCGATCGCATACTCCCGATCCGATTCCGCCTGCTGCTTGGCCCTCTTCTGATAGTTCGCAAACTCCGCCCGCACTCGCAGCGCTTGCTCTCGATACTCGTCGCGCTCCTGCTTGATCTGCGCTGGCGACTCAACTCCCCCTTCCATGCCCGAATCCCCCTTCGCTCGCGCGCTCGATCCGCCACCGGCCTTGGCAGCATCGTCGAATTCGGCCTCGACCGCCGCATCGCCGGCGGGTGCTTCAGAATGCTGGGCGCCTCGCGTGTTCTCGCTCATACTCCCCCACTCCTGCCTCGTTCAAATCTTCCGAGCAAGACAAGAAGCGCAATCCCTGGTCAAGACTCGTCCTCGCCTTCGGGCTCTACCTCTTCGGTGAAATAATCACGCAGCTTGTCGAAAAAACTCCTCCGCCGAGGGCTCACCTGTTCGTGCTCGATCTCGGCAAACTCACGCAGCAGCTCCTCCTGACGGGTGGTCAAATGCTTCGGTGTCTCGACGCTCACCTCCACGAGCTCGTCCCCCCGCGCCCGACCCCCAATATCCGGCATCCCCCGCCCGCGAATCCGCAACGTCTCGCCACTCTGCGTCCCGCGCGGAATCTCCAGATCCTCAGGCCCGTCAAGCGTCGGCACCTCGATCACCGCGCCCAGCGCAGCCTGCGCAAAACTGATCGGCACCTGGCAAATCAAGTCGTTCCGGCGCCTCTCGAAAAACGGATGCTTCTTCACCACAATCTGAATGCGTAAGATTGCCCCGCTGCGCCCCCCACATCTCCCAGTTCTCCCTGATTCCGCAGTTGCAGCCACATTCCGCTCTCGACGCCCGGCGGCACGTCGACTTGGAGGTGCGCCGCGTGCGGAACTCGCCCCGCGCCCGGCATTGTCCGCAAGGGTCCGTGATCCGAGCCCCTTCGCCGCCACACGCCGGGCACGTGGTCGCCACCTGGAAGAACCCCCTGGCCTGCACGATCTGGCCCCGGCCTCCACAGTAGTTACATGTCGTCGGCGATGTCCCTTTCCTGGCACCGGACCCACGGCATTCGCCGCAAAACTCTTGCCGGCTCACCTCGATCGTTTGCGGCTCGTCCCTCGCGCCGCCTCAACCAGCTCGATCTCCAGCTTCATCAGCAGGTCGGCTCCGGCCCGAGGACCTCGCCGCCGCTCGCCGAACAGATCGCCGAACAGGCCCCCCCCGAAAATGTCGCTGAAGGCCGACATGATGTCGTCCGTCGAGCGAAAATCGTGCGTCGCCGTCCCGTTCAGTCCGGCATGCCCGTATCGGTCGTACCGCTTCCGCTTATCCGGATCAGATAGGATCTCGTACGCTTCGGCGGCTTCCTTGAATCTTCGCGTCGCCTCCTCATCTCCCGGATTGCGGTCCGGATGAAACTTGAGGGCCATCTGGCGATAGGCTTTCTTGATCTCATCCGCCGGGGCCTCGCGAACAACCCCGAGCACTTCGTAAAAATCGCGCTTCGTGACGGCCATCGGCATGGCTTCTCGATCGGTTAAGGCACGCGGAACGGCTGCGTTATGTCGCCGGCGCGATCCGCGTCAAACGCCGGTCCAGGCCTCATCTACAATAGCATAAGCCCGCCGTTCGTAACATCGAATCCGGTGGCTCAGCGCCTGGAATGATAAATCGAAGACAGCAAAGGCTTTGACTTCTCGTTCCCAAGCTCCGCGTAGAAGTGCTCTCGTCTCCCGCGTCGCGCGACAGAGCGCGAAACCCTGCCCCGTCAAGCGAACGCTGTTTGTCCGGAACGCACGTCCCCACCCAGAGCGAGGGGGACGTGCAATCACGTTAAATCAATTAGCGGACCGCCCCCTCGACCCGACCCCCGGTCTCCTTCTCGTCATCCTTGATGCTGGTGATCATGGCTTCAGTCGTGAGCATCAGCCCGGCGATCGATGCGGCATTCTGCAAGAGCCGACCGCGTGACCTTGGTCGGATCGACGATGCCCGCTTTGAACATGTCGACGAAGTCTCCCGTGTTGGCGTCAAACCCGACGGAACCCGTCGCGCGACTTCACCTCCTCGGCGATCACCCCTCCGTCGTAGCCCGAGTTCGACGCGATGTGGCGCACCGGCTCTTCGAGAGCCCGCAGCACGATCGCCGAGCCGATTTTCTCGTCGCCGCTCAGGCTCTCATGCAGCTTTGCAACAGCCGGAATCACCCGCACCAGCGCCACTCCACCGCCCGGGACGATCCCCTCCTCGGCCGCCGCCCGCGTCGCGTGCAGCGCATCTTCAATGCGCGCCTTCGTCTGCTTCATGTCGGCCTCGGTCGGGCGCACCAACGCGAATCAAGGCCACGCCCCCGGAAAGCTTGGCAAGCCGCTCCTGGAACTTCTCCTTGTCGTATTCGCTCTCGGTCTCCTCGATCTGCCTGCGAAGCTGGTCGATCCGCCGCTGAATGTCGGCCTTCTTGCCCGCACCCTGGATGATCGTCGTGTTGTCCTTGTTGACCTTGATCTGCTTGGCCTTGCCAAGCTGACTGAGCTGAAGGTTCTCGAGCTTCAGCCCCAGGTCTTCGCTGATCACCGTCCCCCCGGTAAGGACCGCCATGTCGCCCAGCATCGCCTTCCGGCGATCGCCGAACCCCGGGGCCTTGACCGTGCACACGTTGAGCACCCCGCGCAGCTTGTTGACCACCAGGGTCGCCAGCGCTTCCCCTTCCACATCCTCGGCAACGATCAAGCAGCGGGCTGCCCGATCTGCGCAACCTTCTCGAGCAGCGGAACCATCTCCCGCAAATTGCTGATCTTCTTCTCGTGAAGCAAGATCAGCGGGTCTTCGTAAACGACCTCCATCGTGGTCGGGTTGGTCACGAAATACGGGCTCGCATAGCCCTTGTCAAACTGCATCCCCTCGACAAACTCGAGTACCGTGGTCGCCGTCTTGCCTTCCTCGACCGTGATCACGCCGTCGCGGCCCACCCGCTCGACTGCATCCGCCAGCATGGCGCCAATCGCCGGATCGTTGTTGGCCGAGATCGCCCCGACCTGGGCAATCTCCTCCTTCTTCGACACCTCCCGCGACACCTTGCTCGTCGAGCTCGCTGACGGCCGCTTCCACCGCCTTCTCGATGCCGCGGCGCACTGCTGTCGGGTTGGCCCCTGACGTGATGTTCTTGAGCCCTTCGCGAAAAATCGCGCGGGCCAGAATCGTCGCCGTGGTCGTGCCGTCGCCGGCCACGTCCGATGTCTTCGACGCCACCACGTTCACCAGCTTCGCGCCCATGTTCTCAAACGGGTCGCTCAGCTCGATTTCCTTGGAAACCGTCACGCCGTCCTTGGTCACGGTCGGACCACCGAACGACTTGCTCAAAATCACGTTGCGGCCCGTCGGGCCAAGCGTCGAACCCACCGCATGCGCCAGAATGTCGACGCCTTCCATCATCTTGCGGCGAGCCGTCTCGGAAAAAAGCAGTTGTTTAGGCACGGACAATTGCTCCACGAATCGAATGAAAGGGAAATCGAAACCCCGGAGGCACCGGCCCTCTCGCCTCGTGCCTCGAACTCCGTCAGCACGTCCGTGTCGCGGTCAATGCTGCCAATCAGCACCCACAACTGACCACTCACCACGGACAATTGACGCTCTTACTTCAAAATCTTGGCCAGAATATCCGACTCCCGCAGAATCTTGATCTCCTGTCCATCGACCTTGATCTCGGTGCCCGAGTACTTACCGAAAAGCACTTCGTCACCCTCGACCACGCCGATCGGAGCCCGATCCCCCGAGTCCAGTAGCTTGCCCGGGCCTACAGCCAGCACCTTGCCCCGCTGCGGCTTCTCCTTCGCCGTATCGGGAAGCACGATCCCGCCGGCCGTCTTCTCCTCCGCCTCAATCTGCTGAATCACCACACGGTCCTCGAGAGGACGGATCGTCTGCTTCGCCATGGAGTAGTGTCCTTCGTTCTCTGGAAATCCCGCGGCTCCGCGGCCGCATGTCGTCTAACCCGTGAATCCTCGCCTCACCTCACCAGTAATTCGCCACCGCCGCAAATCACATCATTCCCATGTCTCCCATTCCACCCATGCCTCCCATTCCGCCCATGCCACCGCCACCATGATGTGGATCGTGGTGACCGGCGGCCTCTTTCTTCTTGGGAGGCTCGGCGATCAAGGCTTCGGTCGTGAGCAGCAGCCCGGCGACCGAGGCACCGTTTTGCAGTGCGGAGCGGGTGACCTTGGTGGGATCCACGATTCCGGCGGCGAACATATCGCCGAACTTGCCCGCCTCGGCGTCGTAACCGAACTTCGGATCCGTGCTCTTCTTGATGCGGTTGACGACAACCGCTCCGTCGATGCCCGCGTTTTCGGCGATGTATCGTGCAGGCTGCTCGGCGGCTGCGCTTGACAATATCAGCTCCGAGCTGCTCGTCGCCCGAGAGTTTGAGGTTGCAGGGCCGCGGCCGCACGGATCAGTGCGGTGCCCCCCCCGGGAACCACGCCTTCCTCGATCGCGGCACGGGTGGCGTGCAAGGCGTCTTCGACCAGCGCCTTCCGCTCTTTCATTTCGGTCTCGGTGGCCGCCCCGACGTTGATCTGGGCGATGCCTCCGGCCAGCTTGGCAAGCCGCTCTTGCAGCTTCTCGCGGTCGTATTCACTGTCGGTCTCGCCGATCTCGCGGCGGATCATCTCCGTGCGGCCCTTGATCTCGGCCGGCGTGCCGTGCCCCTCGACGATCGTGGTGTTCTCGCTGTCGATCGTCACCTTCTTGGCCCGCCCCAGGTCGCCCAGCGGAATGTTCTCCAGGTCGACGCCCAGGTCTTTGAAGACCGCCTTGCCCCCGGTCAACACGGCGATATCGCCCAGCATGGCCTTGCGGCGGTCACCATATCCCGGCGCCTTGACGGCCGCCACCTTCAGAATGCCGCGCAGCTTGTTGACCACCAGGGTCGCGAGTGCCTCGCCCTTCGACGTCCTCCGCGATGATCAGCAGCGGCTTGTTCGACTTGGCCAGCTTCTCCAGGAGCGGAATCAGCTTGGTCGGCGAGCTGACCTTTTCTTCGTGAATGAGGATGAACGGATCCTCGAGGACGACTTCCATGCGCTCCTGGTCAGTGACGAAGTGCGGGCTCAGGTACCCGCGGTCGAACTGCATGCCTTCCACGACGTCGACCGTGGTCTCGAATGCCTTCCCTTCCTCGACGGTGATCACGCCGTCGGTTCCAACCTTCTCGAACGCGTCCGCCAGCTTCTCGCCGATCGAGCGGTCGTTGTTGGCGGCGATCGATGCGACCTCGGTGATCTCTTTTTTGCCCGAGACTTTCTTGGATTGCTTCTTGATCTCCTCGACCAGCGCGACCACCGCCGCGTCGATGCCTCGCTTGAGCGCCATCGGGTCAGCCCCGGCGGAAAGGGTCTTGATCCCTTCCTTGTAGATCGCCTCGGCCAGCACAGTCGCCGTGGTCGTGCCGTCGCCGGCCGAGTCGGAAGTTTTCGACGCCGCTTCCTTCACGAGCTGAGCGCCCATATTCTCGTAAGGATCCGTGAGCTCGATCTCCTCGGCCACGGTCACGCCGTCCTTGGTGACTGTGGGGCTGCCCCACCCTTTATCAATCACCGCATTCCGGCCGCGCGGGCCAAGTGTGCAACGGACGGCCCGCGCCAGCTTCGTCACGCCACTGGCCAGCTTCTGTCGGGCCTCGTCGCTGTAGGCCAAGATCTTCGCCACGTTGGTTCTCCTTGAGTCTTTTGTCTTCACATCCGAGGGGTACGCCCGCCGCCATTTCATCCGCTATTCGAGCACTGGCGCTCCCGGCAGGCTGTCCCACATTCGCGTTGGATGGCCAGAGAGCAAGTCATGTACCACGATAAGAGAATTGTGTTAGTCGCTGCGGCATAACGGTTTGGGAGAAACGGCCTGAATTCGCGCCAGGAACCGACCTGTCGTTTTGGCAGCTCAGCCCGTCTCATCCGCCAATTTGTGACCGCCAAACTCCCGCGGTTGGCCGGTCAATCGCCTTCGAGATTCTCGAGTGCCAGCCCGATGAGCGAGTCCAGCTCTACGACAGGTTGATCGGGGGCAGATTGTGCCTCCGTTTCCGACTTTTCCGTTCCCTTTGCGGTTTCGCCTGGCGATTCGCCCTCGCCGCCTGGCATGCCGGCGACGCCATCCGATTCGTCCTGGCAGTGTGCAGAATCCGAGCGGCGTCCGGTACTCGAGCATCCGGAGTTCGAGTCTCCGTTCTCGCCAGGCGTGTTGCGCTCCACCTCAGTTTCCATCGCATCCAGGGCTTTCCAGCCCGCCTCCGCGTTTGATGTTTCGTTCTATCCAGTCCAAGGCCCATTCTTCACGACAGATTCGCCCCGCTAATCGATCACCGATTTCGTTTTGTATATTTGACGGAGTTCCTTTCTGGGCAAGCGTTTCGGGGTGAGTCGTCTCACGGAGTATTCTTGAATCGCTGAACAACGCACGCCTCTTCTCCGATCCATTGCTGCATTCTGGATTTACAAATCGCACGTTGAGCACGGGATGTCCCGTTTCGGGCCTCGAAAATGTGAGATCCAATGAGACTGAATGAGACTCCTGGACCGAATTTCAAGCATCCGTACAGTAGTGCAAATTCGGCTTCCCGAGGCCGTTTCCGACGCGCTCCGGCTCCCCCTGAGGGTGTAGCTCAAACGTCCCGACTGACACTTGTTGCTCCTCAAGTTTCTGGTTGCTGGCTTTGAACTGTGGAGTTCCCGAGTCGCCGACCCGCCGGCGCTCTCGATTGCTCCCACGAAAATCGAGATCGGGCATCCGAAGACGAATACCCTCCCTACAAGAATGGTCAGCACAAACGCCGATTGAGTTGCCCATGAAGGAATTATTTTTCGGAATCACGGTCCGAGCCTCTGCCGAGCGACATCCATCCTCCGCCCGACTAATGAGACAAGCGATTGTCGTCAGCTTCCCTGATCGTACTCGTACTCGTACTCCTGATTCTCTTCCTCCGCCCTCCGTCCTGTCTCTAGCCCTAGTGAACAACACCTCCGTCCCAGAGTGCCAGTTTTGGGCCGAGTGGTGGCGCGAGGCTTTTGAATCGCTAGGACACGCACGCATCATCTCCGATCCATTGATCTATGTTCGACTTACAGATCGCACGCTGCGCCGTCGACGCCCAGTTTCGGCTTGCATTTTTTGGCACTTTGTGGCACTCCTGGAGGAGATTTCCAACATCCGAATACCGGTGTAAATCGACCGCAGATCGAAGCCGTTTTGGATGCACTCTGGTTTTCGGCCTGAAAGGCCACAACAAAATAGCCCAACGGCAACGCCTTGGGTTCCCGACGCAAATTTGCTCCTCGAGTTTCTGGTTGTTGCCTTTGATCGGTATGGTTCGAGCGTCCGCACTCGCCAGCGCACTCGTTGCTCCTACCAGGACGATCTGCAAAAGCTAAGATCCAGTTGCCAAAAGAAAAAAGAATTCGTCCGTTCCGAGTGCAGGAGACTGCGTCCTCCGCTCTGATTCCCGCCCTCCGTCCCCCGGCCCGACTTTGTTTGAAAGACTGCTGCCGCCGCCCTCCGCAGTTCGGCGCGGGTCTCGGGCACCCGAAGGGTCGCCGCCGTTTCCCAGACCGAAGGTCTCCGATTTTCCTCCGTCCTCCGTCCTCCGTCCTCGATCCTGATTTCGGCCCTCCCCCCAAAAATGGCTTCGTTCGCGAATTCCAGCCACGTTGTCAAGTGCCAGTTCGTTTTCATTTTCTGATCCAATCATAATTCCAGCCTCATCTTATGCATTTCCAGCCACCTGATCCGATTGGCTTCGTTTGTCACATTTTGGTTTTTTGAGCGCCGCGACGGCCACCCCTCAATTGCCCGACCGCGATCGCCGTCATTGACCGCAACGAATCGTCCATTCGCACGAATCACACAACGCGTTTCCGAAGATCAACTGACAACTGACAACTGACTTTTGCTCCTACCAAGATGATCTGCAAAAGCCACGATCCAGTTGCCAGAAGAAAAAAGAATTCGTCCGTTCCGAGTGCAGGAAACCGCGTCCTCCGCTCTGATTCCCGCCCTCCGTCGCCCCGCCCCGACTTTGTTTGAAAGACTGCTGCCGCCGCCCTCCGCAGTTCGGCGCGGGTCTCGGGCACCCGAAGGGTTGCCGCCGTTTCCCCGACCGAAGGTCTCCGATTTTCCTCCGTCCTCCGTCCTCCGCCCTCCGCCCTCGATCCTAATTTCGTCCTCCCCCCAAAATGGCTTCGTTCGCGAATTCCAGCCACGTTGTCAAGTGCCAGTTCGTTTTCGTGTTTTGATCCAATCATAATTCCAGTCTCATCTTATGCACTTCCAGCCACGTGATCCGATTGGGTTCGTTTGTCACATATTCGAGCGCTGCAAACGAGGCTTCAGCACGCACGGCCGTGGACCCCGAGCCGGCGCGTATCAAATCCTGGGAATGTGAAGCCCCTGCTGAGCCACGACGCACGCACTCCTCGTGCGTTGGGCGCGGGTCTCCCGACCCCGCCTTGCTCGTGCCGTACTGACGGATCTCTTCCAGGTCCAAGGTAACTACTCTTGCAGCGGACACTCGAAATGAGCGTATCCTATTCACCGAAGCAGGGTTATTGGCTCCGTCTCGTGGAAAAGAAAAGTGTGTCGTTTAGCCACCAGTTAGGCGGGGCTCATGATATTCCTGGTGCGGGATGCCCGAACTGTAAGAAGCCTTTGCTGCAACTACTCTCCCTCGACCCAGCTGACGAACGGATCAATTTGGCTGCGTGCCCTCTTGACCGGTTCCCAGTCCTTTATTGCTGGACATGCAACGTCGCCCAAGACAATTTTTACTACCAGCTTCAAGGTAAAGAGGTGCGCCTAATCAAATGCAAGAAAGGAGGTGTCGAGTCGGATTTTCCGTATCCAAAATACCCCGTATATTTCCCGACGTCCTTAGCGGAACTGCACCCGCTGACAAGCCGCGAACAAGACGCAATTCACGCAATCAATCAGGGTGACGAAGACGCCGAGGATGAGAATCCGAATCTGTCGGTTCCTGCTCACCAAATAGGCGGCGAGCCAATTTATCTCGATCGTGGTCGCAGTCTGCGGTGCTTGGAGTGCAAATCGCAAGTGCCATTACTTGCAACGGTTGCCGACAACGCTGGGAAGCGACGTTCGTTCACGAGAAATGAATTCGTTCAATTGATGGTCTTCGTGTGTCGGAAATGCTGGGTGGTGGGCTGCTACCAACAGTACGACTGACCAAACTCCTCGGGAGAAGCCAGACAAGCCAGACACCCACTTTGCAGCCAGTTTATTCGGATGCGAGGCGCGCGTCACTCGCGCACCGGTCCGAAGTCCGCGGTCGCTGTATCGTCGCGGCCGATGCCGCGCGTCATACGCGCCATGGCACCACCGTGAACAACCCTCTGCGCTTCGTCGCCGGCGCTTGCACCGTCGGTCGCTGGTAACCGCTCGGTATGGAAAGCGGTACTTCGTCGCTTACCGCGCCGGCCACGGCAACGCCACTAGCTGGCCTCAAGTAAGGCAAAGGACAGGCATCGCATTCCTTCGGCGTTAGAGGAGGGTCGCATTTCATGCCAAGGGACACCACCTACTTCCAGGACACAGAACAGCTTTTCTGCGATCCGGACGCTGTCGTGTCAAGCACAGCGGAGTTGCTCTATTTCGAGATGCGGAGCCGGTGGCAGGAGAGCGGTTGTACGCCAACCTCATCGGGCTCGTTCAACATCCTCTACTTCTTCCAAAGCACCATCCATGCATTGTTGCGACACAATCCGCGATTGACGTTGACCTGCACTGCTTTTCCGTACGCGTGTCAGCCTATACACGCGATCAATTGGCCCGACCGGATTTGGGACCCGGCCCCGAGTGAGTGCGCGCACTTGGCAGACAGGTACGTTCAAGCCGAATTCCTGACCTGCACGCCGCAAAATCCGGCAGCGTGGCCGGATCAATCGCCGCCGCCGGCCTGGAAGAATCCATCTGGCTCTGCCCAGTGGAAGATCGTCGAAAGCTGGATTCATGGCGTGAAGGAATGATCGAAGGCTTCTCACTCGGTAACTACGTGCTCCTCGTCGAATAAACCGGTCGTCTGTTCCGCGACGGCAAGGCCGCCATCTCAGCCGAGTTCACAGGCATCTTCGAACGAATCGGCTCGAGCGCCGAAAGCCGGCGGGCCCGGCTCGATAAACTTAGCAAGGGTCACCTCCTGGGCCGATTCTTCGCCGCCAGCCGCGCGCGCCTGCGAGAGGTCGCCGCTCGCCTGGGCGTCCACCACCTGGCCAACCTCGCCGGATGTCCGGCGCGATAAACATCGATTGGCGCGCCCTGTACACGCCACGCGCACCTGCCACGCATAACCCGCCCCGTGCACCCCCGTTCCTCGATCACATTGTTCCGCATGCGTGCAGGCGCATTGAGACGTTCCTCCCCGGCGGTGTTCGCCAGGGGTTCCGGCCGCACGGCCGGCGTTTTCCGCCATGTACGCGCCGTGGCCTCAAGCGCCGCTGACCAACCCAACCAACCACAAGCCCGACTCGCGACGCCTGTCCCTGGCCTTGCTCGCCGACCAACTGGTGGAAGTGGAGGTCGTGGAATCCATCAGCCCCGAGACAGCCCGGCAGGCACAAATGATGCTCACGAGCCACGCAACGGCAACCGAAGAGAACACGGCGAAGTCAAATGTGATTCTTGAGACAATTAGCAAGTCGCTCGTGGGTGCCGGCGCCGCGGCCGGCGTGCCGAGTTGGAATGAGCACTCCGAAGAATTGAGCGGGCCGGGACATTAGGATGAATTCAGCTCTCGGGATCGATTATCGACTGCACGAACTGACGCGACCGTTCGGCGATTTGCTGAAGATGAGCGCCGGTCACCTTGCCAATTCTCTCACCGATATTGTCTGGATCAGCAACCGCGAGCCATGAACAAACGGCTGCGCATCGCTGCTTTAGGCCGGTTATCGGATGCCGATTGTGTTGCCAGTGAAGCAGGATATAGTCGTCTGGCAAATCCTTCGGCAAGGTAGAGGTAATCGCCATCACGACCATTTTCCCACCCGTGGAAATCGTCTCATTCGGGCTGACGATGACGGCCGGTCTCGCCTTGGCATTAACGCCGTTGCGATCTGGGATTGTAACCCACACAATATCGCCATAACGGAGCGAGAGCACTCGTCGCTATCCCTCCATCAGAAATCGCTGAAGTCCTCCTCGAACCACAGCTGAGGAGGCGGCGACTTCTCGGCCAGCTTGAGAAGCGCTCATTCGAAGGCATCGTTCCCTCGGCTTTTGCAGTCTCAAGAAAATCCGCGATCTGCTCGGACGTAACAGTGATACTCTTCACACCCGCATCGGAGCTGGCTTTTGCGCGTTCGTGAAGCGTCGGATCTACGATGGTCGGGTCGGACATTGGCTTGGCATCTCCGGTCATCGCGATTATCACAGCAACGGCGGACGAGAAAGTGCGGAAAACGGTTTGTCCCATTAGCGGTTCCTTCTCAGCTTTCTGTCGGTGTCCGCTCTATACAGTGTATTAATGTCCGCCCGATTTCAGATCCATCCGCGCACGACAAAGGCGCAAACCCCCGCAGCCGGAATAGGTAGCCCAAACAGGTTCGCCGCAACGACTTGGTACCGAGGGAGGCTCGGCTGAATTGGGTCTAAAGGGATCGGTCCGATTGCGAAACTGATCTCTGGAAAAAGCGGATCACCAGTTGGATCTTCCCCGGTTACCGAAAAGAGATGCCCTACTCCCGCCTCATCGGGATCGATCTCAATCTCAGCAACGACTGCTAGGGGCCCGCTTGGCGCGGGGAAACGGTCCGCCTCCAGACGATGGATTCCGCCACCAAGAGCGAAGAACTTGTGGTCGGACGCCTGCGCGAAATCAGCGAGAAAGATGCACTTCAACAGCATTTCTCGTTCTCGAGGATGCGATAATCGACGCGCACCACCGACGTACAACGAGTCGGCGCTAAGGCTGGCCGATCAGTTTAAAGTAACCCATCGTGAACGCCTGTTAAAGTGGGATCAGCCCCCATATCTATGACGCGATCGCCTCGGTGGCGACGTCTCGCCCGTTTATCGGAACAATATCCCAAGGATACAATATTCCTGCGAAAAAGCAAGATTAAGGGAATCGGAAACCAAGACCGAATCCAAGACAGCCACTTTTGGAATCGAAGAATCGAAGACAGCCATTTTTCGCCCCGCCGGCCTATTCGTCGTTCGCACGAGATTTGAAGACAGCCATTTTTCGCCCCGCCGGCCTATTTGTCGGTCGCACGAGGAATCCAAGACAGCCACTTTTGGAATCGAAGAATCGAAGACAGCCATTTTTCGCCCCGCCGGCCTATTCGTCGTTCGCACGAGATTTGAAGACAGCCACTTTTCGCCCCGCCGGCCTATTCGTCGGTCGCACCGACGCCCAAGCCGGGAGCGCAGGACCACACCTGCAAGTTACCTTCCGATCTTCAAATCGCCCAATCCCCGTCGCACAACACGAGTTATCACTCGCTTCAGCGCACCTTCGCGCCGAACCGCCAAGACGAGACTCGACCACGACGAGACTCGCACAATCACGCCTACCACCTACTGGCCTTTCTCCACCGAGCGGTCTTTCACTGAAACGCGACTCGCGCCGCAGCTTGACCCTGGAACCAACGTCGTCCGCATCGCAATGCTGCGGATGCCAGCGATTCTCGTCCACCGGCGGCCCGCTTGAACCATCGGCCAAAGTGACTCACGGTTTCTAACCAGCATTCGCCGTTCAGCCCCAGGCGATTCAAAATCGGCGAAAGTTCGACTGGGATCGTTCCCCGCTTCCCGGCACGCAGCGCGCGCCCTGTCCAATCTAGCAGCTCCAAGTAACGCTCAATCGTAATCGGCAAATATCCTTGATCTGACGCCCTCAAACCAACCGTCGGCCGTGATGACCGGCACCCAGGTCGATCTGGAGCAATAATCTCGCCCGCGACCTCATCTGCCACTTCTCTCGTCACGCACTGCTCGGTCGCGGCTTCGTTCAGGTTGAACTCGCAAAGCCAAGCGTCCGCTCGATCTGAGATCGAGCATAGCCCGGCATGAGCAAGCTCCAAGGTGCAGGCTTTGAGGAATCGGAGGCACGGCGTGATCGCAATGTCATTAGTGGACAAAATAACAAAACAATTCCGCCAGTCAAGTACGCCGCATCGGGTTTCGCGCAAATCACATCTCCCCGCTGGGACGCTCGCGACTGGATTCGACCGGGAAAATGGATGTCTGGCAATCCCACAGCAACCGCCTCGCCGGCCGGTATCCCCGCTTGACGTTAGTACTGCCTATTGGTACTATTCAACCGGAGCGGCCACCCTTAACCGGATCGCATGGAGGCGGTAAATGGACCTGAAGGGCCAGAGTGGCAAGGTACACTTCATTGAATCGCAAGCATGCCGAGACGCTCGAAGCAATTTTCGAAGACCCAGTGCGAGCCAACGTCAATTGGCGAGACGTCGAGTCGTTGTTGATCGCGCTGGGTGCTGAAATAACGCAAGGTCGGGGTTCTCGCGTCCGCATAGCACTGAACGGTGTAAGGTCGGTTTTTCACGAACCGCATCCGCAGAAAGAAACGAAGAAAGGAGCCGTCCGGTCACTTCGGGACTTTCTAGTCGCGGCCGACGTGCGTCGCCGTGAGTAACACTACAATTCAATTAACATATTGTAATTCATGAAATACAAAGGGTACACCGGCCTGGCTGAGTTCGATGAATCATCTGGAGTCCTCTTCGGCCGTGTGATTGGGCTCCGCGATGTAATTACCTTCCAAGGCGAGTCAGTGACGGAACTGACCCAAGCGTTTCACGATTCGGTCGACGATTATCTGGAGTTCTGCGCTACGCGCGGTGAGAGCCCGGAGAAACCTTTTTCGGGTCAGTTCGTGCTGCGGCTAACTCCGGAAGTGCATCGTGCATTGTCCATTGCTGCGGAAATAGAAAACGTCAGCCTCAATTCGCTTGTCGAATCCATTCTCCAAACCGCGATTGAGACGCGGAGTAACAAGGCGACAGGTCAGCAACGGGCCAAGAAAGAGCGGAGGAGAGCCGCGGAAGGCACGCCGACGTTGGGAAAGCACGGCGTGCCCGAACCCAAGAGTAAAGGGGATCCTCTGAGCTCGGGAAAAGGCGCCCGGCGCAAGGCGAGAGCAAGCGCGGCGGTAAGTCGGGCAAGGATGTTCGCACGAAGGCTTAATCCGCGATCGCGGCCGGGCGACGGTCACGTGGAAGTCCCCGAAGCAAGCCCCCACACTTCCATCGCCACACGAATTGAACACGTCGAGGAACAAGGCCGAATTCCTGACCTGAACGCAGCAAAATCCGGCACTGTAGCCGGCTCAAATGCCGCCGCCGGCCTGGAAGAATCCATCTGGCTCTGCTCAGTACGCGCCACGCCGCACCTGCCACGCATAACCCGCCCCGTGCACCCACGTTCGTCGATCACATTGTTCCGCATGCGTGCAGGCGCATTGAGACGTTCCTCCCCGGCGGTGTTCGCCAGGGGTTCCGGCCGCACGGCCGGCGTTTTCCGCCATGTACGCGCCGTGGCTCGAGCGCCGCTGACCAACCCAACCCCTGGCCTTTCCCTGGCCTTGTTTAGTTCCGCTTGAGGAGTGTTTTCAGGATAGACACACCGATGACCTTCGCCCGTTGGCGTTCGTTGAGCTTGGTAAAGTCCGAGCGTTTGAGGTGGTCATAGAATTCGCGTGCCTCCTGATCCTGTCGATACCAGCGTTGCAGCAGTCCCAGGAACGCCCGCTCTTCGGGACCACGTGCTGGCACCAACCCTCGGCCCAGCATCACCGTGTCGCTTATCTCGTGAGAGGAGGCGTAACGGAGAGTGATATACTCGCAGCGCCTTTCGAGCTGCTTCTCATCAGTGAAGACCACGGCCATCCAGACATTGTCGCTCGCCGCTTCGTGAGGGCCGCTTATCAGTGTGATCGGCTCGGCGACGTCGCGCAGGTAGGGGCTCTCGCGAGGGGGACCTTGGTGAAATCCCCGAAATCCGTCGTCAGGTCAGCGGTATCCACGAACACACAGTCTCGTTTCGCCTCGGTCATCTGGTGCTGTCGCCAAGTTCGGAGGGTGATTCCGAGCACGACCCCGACGACGGCCACCACGATCATCAACAGCCGGATCTTCATTCGAGGGAATGGCACCGCCGCCTCCCGATTCTCTTGTCTGGAACTCGGTAGTTCCAGACCGGATGGGCTGTCTATTCGCAGCGCTTCCGGTGTTCGCCATGGCGCCGCGGGGGTCCAGATCTCCATTGTCTTACAATTGTAAGAGTATCCTCGTCGGCTCATGCCGTCAATACACCACTACTTCTCTACTAACGAATTGGGAGAAATCGCCCGGACGTTACAGTTTGTCTCGATCGGCGCCGGTTTTTCGTGAGTGAGGGCTCTTGTGAATGGCTATTCTTTCGCGGACCCTGAACGTGCTCAGATGAGATCTAACGCGCCTGGATTTCCTTCAAGACCAGGACGACCGAGGCCGCCACATGCGCCATCATCTCGCCCGAACTTTCCTGCGTCTCGGAATCGCGGCCTTCGCCGGCGCTGCCCTTGTCTTTTGGTTCTCTAATAAGAGCGGCACGATCGGACCGGCGCTTCAAGCCGACGACGATCCCCTCGCCTACCAGAAGGAAAAAGCAGCCCGCCTCCACCCGATCTACCGGGACGGGAAATGGGGCTACATGGACAACCACGGCCGCGTGATGATCGCGCCGCGATTCGACTCGGCGATGGATTTTTTCGAAAATCGCGCCGCGGTCGAGATATCCAGGCCGCAAAAAGCCGGCTTCATCGGCCCGGATGGCTCATGGTCCACGCTCGTGCCACGCCACGGCGCTCCTTTTGGTCGGTTCAGCGAAGGACGAGGTTGGTTCCTCGAGGCTGGCTACTACGGCTGCGTCGACCGTGATGGCAACGTACGAATTCCTCCCCGGTATCAAAGTGTGCGCGAGTTTTCCGATGGCCTGGCGCGGGTCGGCTTGGCCGAATCGGCGTCGCTTCGAAAGCCCGCGTCCAAGAAAAGCGGCTCTGAAAAGAAGTGGATCTGGAAATACGGCTTCGTCGACCGCTCGGGCAAGGAAGTGGTGCCGCTCCAGTATGCCTACGCCGAGGCGTTCGGAGATAACCTGGCCCAGACGACCCGTCCCGGTACATCCGACTACGATTTTATCGACCAGACGGGCAAAGTCGTCTTCTCGCTCCCGCAATCCTCGGCTGGTTCAGCTCATCATCGCGGTCTCGCCACGAGTTTCGCCAGCGGCCGCGCCAGCACTTTTTTCGACGGCCCCAGCACGTTCGTGCGGTTTTTTGACACGCGCGGCCGGCAGGTAGGGCCGGATGCCCCGTACCACTGGGCCGGCCGGTTCTCCGAGGGATTGGCACACGTATGCAATCACCAAAACCACTTCGGATTCGTCAACACGGATGCACGGATTGTCATTGCACCGGCGTTCGAGAACGCAGGAGACTTTCGCGAGGGTCGCTGCCGGGTGCGTGTCCAGGGTGCCTGGCAGTTTATCGACACGGGTGGTGTGATCGTTGCGAAGGCGGCCGGGTCGGCACTTTGGAACGATGCGGAGGATTTCCACGACGGTTTGGCACGAGTCCACGTCGGGGGAAAATTCAACGAGTCTGACGATCACGAACCGAGGTGGTGGTCAGGTGGGAATTGGTATTACATCGACGAATCCGGCGCCACCGTTGCGATTTGTCGTCCCGACGGAGATGACCGGATCGAACCCCCGCTCGGCCACGAATCCTGGGACGGCAAGTATCGCCTCTACGGCGAACCATGACTGCGGTTTGCGCTCTGATCACACTCTTCCGAGATTTCTATCAACCTTTTCCATTTCTTGTTATACTTTGGCCGGTTGGTTTGACGACCGATACTTCTCCCTCGTCTTATCCACCGAATGGGTTTCAACGGAAGCCCCTTTCCTCTCGACCCTGAAAGCATCCCGAGGGTCGTCAGCTTTTCGCTTCGGAGTTCAATCGTGGGTAAGAAACTGTATGTGGGCAACCTGACTTACAAAGTCAACGAGTCCGACTTGGAGGCGCTGTTCTCCCAGTACGGCTCGGTCCAAAGCGCTCAGGTCATTGTCGATCGTGACACCAACCGATCGAAGGGGTTCGGGTTCGTGGAGATGGGCTCCGACGCCGAGGCGCAGGCCGCCATCGACGGTCTCAACGGACAGGACCACGACGGCCGGAACCTGACAGTCAACGAAGCCAAGCCACGAGAGGAACGTGGTGGCGGCGGCGGTCGTGGCGGCTACGGCGGCGGTCGTGGCGGCGGCGGCGGCGGTGGTGGTTATGGCGGCGGCGGGGGCGGCGGTCGGCGCTATTGAGTCGTCGATACGGCCCCAGGGTCAAGAAGCCTTCTCAACGAGGCTTCTTGATCGACCTGCCCCGATCCTTGCTTACGGGCTCTTCTTGAGCGACGCAGATTCGCACCGATCTGCCGCGCGCACGCTGGCGGTTCGTCGATTCTGAACGCCTCGCACAGAAGCACTGAGCGAGGGGTGTAGTAACGGGAGTCCTGGTGACGCGCCGGATCTCGATCGAATCGCTGTGTTTGTTGATCGCACTGCTCGCCGTCGATTCCGCGTCGTACCGGCGCGCCTTCCACGAGCATCGGTCGGCCTTCGGCTTCGGTAACGCACCGGCTTTTGACACAGGCGTGATCCCGATGGCCAACATCCTGGTGATCGGGATGTACCTCGTCGTCGCGGCAAGGTCCGCGCCGGGCCGTTTCTCATCGGATTCGAGATCGCCGGGCTTTTTGCGATTGCAGCCTACATTGCCATGGCTTGGACCTGGCCCGACGGCGTGCGGCACTGGGTTCGGCCCATTTACATGGTCTGGTCGTCTGTCTCTTCTGGTCCGCTGCCTCACATCTATATGTTAGTCGGGGACACGGCTTGCATCTTGCCGGTGCAAGTGCTCTTGGCCGTCGTCGGCGGCCTGCTGGCGCGCCTCTTCTCGCGCCATACTCGTCGAAGATCTGGGGCCGTCCCGCCTCGCGGTTGAACCTCGCCGACGGAACATCAACGGAACTCGGGAATCGTCGACGGGAGGCCCACGCGCATGAAAAACCGCGCGAACGCTTGCGAAAAATGCTCTAGGAATGGTGGTGTGAGCCGCCATCGCGGCCCAATACGCGTTGCGTGATCCCCTAAGTAATCGTGGGGCAGGCTGAAAATCTCACGAAAATCAACGACGAGAGCATCACGACTCTCCTCCGGGGCGGTTGGCGAGGCCAACAAGTATCTGGGACCCGCCCGTCATTGCGCCCCCCCCACGCCCGGCGGCCCCGCCGCAGGCTTCCGGTCCCTCTCCAATTTTCCTTGCCCGCTCTCCTCCGCCAGGAATGCCCGAATCCTCGGATCAACACGCCGCTCGATCGGCTTCCCTGTGGCAATCCGGCGGTTCTTCCTCGAGAGTCCCGCACCGCGAGCGCTACACAATCGGCTCGGGTCGCGCACGCCGCGATGAATGGCCAGCAGTCGGAACAGCGATGAACCGCCCGGCAGCCCTCGATGCCCTGTCCTCAATGCTACCTCGACTGCACTCCATTTCTGCCCCGGCTCACCGGGTACGGCGCCGGAGGTCGCCTTCGGCCATTGGCCGGTCCGGGCAAAAAACGCATCGGCCCAGCTCAGGATCTGATCAATCGAGAGCGGCGGCGCGTGCCATGAATTCTTCATTCCGCGGTGCTCGACAAGCAACTTTGCGATCGTCGCGCCCCCCGGCAGACCGCGCCGCCCTCGCGTCAGCGCGTTGGAAACCGAAGACCATGTTTCGCCGGGAGCCTCGCGGATCGGCCCCGACCGGGGCGTCGGCCATCGCTTGTTCCGGGCGCGGAACGCATCGGCCCAACCGAGGATCTGGGATATCTCCAGCGGCGGATTGTTGTATCTCGATCGTACCTGACGCCGCGCCATGAGCAGCCGGGCCAGCGATGAACCGCCCGGCAGACCGCGACGCCCTCTGTACAGCGCGAAGTTCACAGCCGACCACGTCTCTTCCGGCGCCTCGAGAATCGCCACCGGCTCCGTCTTCGGCCATCGCCCGGTCCGCTCGTAATGGGCATCGGCCCAAGCCAGAATCTGCTCCTCGCGAAACGGCGGGCGAAAGTCCACCGTGCGCTCCAGCACCAGCAGACGCCCCAGCGAGGAGGCGCTGGTATCGCGCCACGCCCCACGCGCAGCGTCTCGTCGACAATGCCCCAGCTCACGCCGCCTGAACCTGGAATCTCGCCCGACCACACGGTCGGCCACTCATTCGTTCGGCGGCGCCAGGCATCCACCCACCCCAGAATGTCGTCGATCGTGAACCGGGGCGCGGCCCCCGCTCTGCTGCGACGTCCGTGCTCGTCCAGGAAACCCGCAAGCGACCGCCCCGGCCGCAATCCGCGATTCCCCAAGGCCAGCGCAGCCGCCACCAGCAGCCAGGTCTCGCCAGACGCCTCGGGTATCAGCCCCGATTCGGCCCTCGGCCAGCTTCCCGACCGCGAAAAAAAGCCGTCGGCCCACAAGAGAACCTCGTTCTCGTGCAGACGCCGCGGCTCGCCGCGCCGCCGGCGATCGGCCGCCACCTCCGCTCTCAGAAAGCGAAGCCAGTGCTCATGGCCGTACTCCCGGCGGCTCTTGAACCTCTTGTAGCGAAAGATTAACGAAGTGCTTGGCATGTGAAGCGCCGCAACCGGACAAGATTTCCCAACGGGCCCCCGCCCAGGACGCCCCGCGGCTCCTTTATCGGCTCCGAGATGGTGACGCCATAAAAAGCGTGCGCAATTGTGCCGCGGCGACACGTTTGCGGGCCGTTCCGGACGAGCCGCCGGATCTGCACTCCCTCACTCCGGCCCGGATTCCCTGGTATAAGCGTGTCCCGCGGCCCTCGCCTGGGACACCGCGTTTTCCGCTGCGCTCGACTTGACTCGCAACCCGGGAGAACCTGGTCCGATCGCTGGCACACAGCGAATCCAGCATGTCGTCGTGTTGATGCTCGAAAACCGCTCGTTTGATCACATCTTCGGCTATCGGCCCGGTGTCAACGGCTTGAGCGGCAGCGAGTTTGACTTGGGCATTCCCAACCCCGACGGGATCAACTCGCCCCCCCGGGCGTGACGGCTTCCTCGGTGCCTCCATTCAGTTTCGACCGGCTGGGTCTGCGTGTGCCGGCAATCATCGCCTCCCCCTGGGTTGCGAAGGGTCGAGTCGATTCCACCCGTTACCAGCACACCTCGTTGCTCGCGACGCTCAAGGCCCTTTTCGGCCTCGGGAATTTCCTGACCAAGCGCGACGCGTCGGCCAATAGCTTCGAGTCGCTCTTCTCAGAGCTCTCTGCCCCGCGCACCGACACGCCCGAGACACTCCCCCGGGCCGCGCCGCCGGCGGTGACCGTATCCCGGGACGACCCCGCGCATCCGGCCAAACAACCGATGGACGCCACCCAGACCGAGATCGTCATGGGCGTGCACCAGATGCTGCGGGCCGCCGATCCTCAGATCGTCTCCGGCGCCGACCTCCACATGACACAAGGCGACGCATCGACCTTCGTGCGCTGTGCATATGATCACATGTCCAAGTTGGCGAAGACCGACGGAGAGTTCCAGCTCTATCGTTCCCGCGGCAAGCATCGCTGGCGTCTGTGCGACGCGAAAGGCAAGGTCCTTGCCGAAGCGCCGACAGGCTACGCACGCCGCGCCGCCGCCCTGGCCGCCATCAATCATCTTCAAGCCGCGGCCTCCGGCGCCAGGATCGACCACGAAGAACACTAGACGCCGATCACCGTCGACAACCATCCACTGACAACGGCCGCTTCTCCCGTTACACTGATGTCGCCTTTCGCTCCGCGAAAGTGCGTCTATCGTAGCGGGCACACGCCGTGTGCCGTCCGCCGGTTAAGCGGACGTTCAACACAGATTGTCGCCATTCGCTCCGCGAACGGACGCGGCCCGTCGTAGCGCGAAGAGCGCAGGATGGGATGCAGCACCACAACTGACAACTGGCAACTGACAACCGACAACTGACAAGGGACAAAGATTTTGAATCGAATCGCGCTGGCCTTCCGTGCCTTCTGGCGTGTGCTGACCGAACAGAATTTCGCCGCGCGGGTTGAGCCGCTCTTCTCAAAAGCCCCGACCGGCCCGGACCTCCGCGTCCTGGCCGTGCTCCAGCGCGATCGGCGCCTGGTCGATTTTCTCGAAGAGGAAATCGACGCCTACAGCGACGCCCAGGTCGGTGCCGCCGTCCGCGACATCCACCGATCGTGCCGCAAATCTTTGCACGACTACCTCACCATCGCACCCGTCATCTCCGGCGCTGAAGAAGACCGCGTCACGATTCCGGCTGATTTCGACCCGGCGGCAATCCGCTTGGTCGGTAACGTCACCGGCACTGCCCCCTTCCAGGGTGTCTTGAAGCATCACGGCTGGCGGGTGAGCTCGGTGCACCTCCCCGTTCTGCCGGTTGCCCGCGATGACTCCTCGGTGCTCTCGCCCGCCGAGGTGGAGATTCCCTGATGTCGACGTTTCGATATGTCATCGGGATCGACCTCGGCACGACCAACTCCGCACTCGCCTACGTCGACTCGACGACCGCAGCCGATCACGCGCCGTCGCCGGTCGAGCGCTTCGCCATACCCCAGGTCGTCGCCTTGAACGACGTCCAGGAGCGGCCCCTGCTCCCCTCGTTTCTTTACATTCCCTCGCCCAAAGAGTTTCCCGCGGGCTCCCTGGAGCTGCCCTGGAAAACCCAGGCTGACCGTGCGGTCGGTTCATTCGCCCGCGACCACGGCGCCAAGGTTCCCGCCCGCCTCGTCGGCTCGGCCAAGAGCTGGCTTTCGCACCAGGGCGTCGACAGGCGCTCGGCCATCCTGCCTTGGTCGGCCCCCGAAGACGTTCCGCGCATCTCGCCCGTCGACGCGTCGTCGGCTTTTCTCGAGCACATTCGCGACGCCTGGAACGCGCGCAAGCCCGCCAAGGCCAGTACCGAACGGCTCGAGAATCAAGAGATCTTCCTGACGGTGCCGGCGTCGTTTGATCCGGGTGCCCGCGAGCTGACGATCGAGGCAGCGACCAGGGCCGGTCTCAAGAACGTCACCCTGCTCGAGGAGCCGCAGGCTGCGTTTTACGCCTGGCTCGCCGGCCAGGGCGAAAAATGGCGCAAGCAAGTGAAGGCCGGGGACATCATCCTGGTGTGCGACGTCGGCGGCGGCACAACCGACTTCACCCTGATCGCCGTCAAGGATGAGGCGGGCGACCTGGTGCTCTCGCGTCTGGCGGTGGGCGAGCACATCCTCCTGGGCGGTGACAACATGGACCTGGCCCTCGCCTACGCGGTAGCCGCCACGCTGCCCAAAGGCATGGAGGGCCTCGACGCATCCCAGCGCATCGGTCTGCTCTACGCCTGCCGGGCGCCAAGGAGCTGCTCTTCTCGGAGGCGAAAAAAACTGTGGCCCCGGTGAGTGTGCTCGGCCGGGGTTCCAAGGTGATCGGCGGCTCGATCAAGACCGAGCTCACGCGCGAGATGTTAAACTCGGTGCTGCTCGACGGCTTTCTGCCGTCGTGCGGGCCCACGGATCTCCCCGCGCGCGGCCGTCGGACCGGCTTGACGGAGATCGGTCTTCCCTACGCAGCGGACGCCGCAATCACGCGGCACCTCGCGCGGTTCCTCGGTCAACAGGCAGGCTCCCTGCAATCGGGCGGGCCCGTCGTGCTGCCGTCGGCCGTCTTATTCAACGGCGGCGTGTTCAAGGCCCGCGAGTTGCGCCGGCGCGTGCTCGACGTCCTTTCAAGCTGGGCAGGCCGCGAGGTCCCCGAGCTCGAGTCATCTGATCTGGATCTGGCCGTCGCCCATGGCGCTGCCTATTACGGACAGGTTCGTCGTGGCAAGGGCGTACGCATTCGCGGCGGGGTATCGCGATCATATTACGTCGGTCTGGAGACGGCCGCGCCCGCGGTCCCGGGCATCCCGCCCCCGATCAAGGCGCTCTGTGTTGTCCCCATGGGCATGGAAGAAGGAACGGAAACCGACGTTCCGGGCCCCGAGATCGGTCTGATCGTGGGCGAGCCGGTCCATTTCCGCTTTCTGGGCTCGACCGTCCGCCGCGACGATGCCCCGGGCACGATCCTCGAGCGCTGGAGCAGCGACGATCTCGAAGAGCTTGCCCCGCTGGAAATGGCCCTCGAAGCCGCCGATCTGAATCCGGGCGAGCCCGTGCCGGTGCGTCTGCACTCGCGTGTAAACGAAGTCGGCACCCTCGAGCTCTCCTGCCAGAGCACCCGAGATCAAAGACGCTGGAAGCTAGAATACAGCGTGCGCGAATCGAGCAAGTAGGGTCCGCCATTGCGGACCGTCCCTGTTAATCTGCCTCGCACCGAGAACGACAATGCCCACCCCACTCCTGAAAATCGACGGCGCGGTTGACCACCCCCTGAACCTCACGTACACCGACCTGGCGGCCTTCCCCGACATCGCCCAGTTCGCCGACGTCTCCCGCCTCCATCCCACCCGCCGCGGCGACGGCGTCACCCTCGACGCAATTCTCGATCAGGCCCAGATTCGCCCCGGCGCAAGCTTCGTGATCCTGCACGCCGACCGCGACGATTTCCACGTCTGCGTGCGGCTCGAGGCGCTCAAGGGCCAGGGCATCGTTGTCTACAAATTGGGCTCTGAGCCCCTGGCCGTGGAGCACGGCGGCCCGATCCGCCTGATCATCCGCGACCCCTCGGCCTGCCACACCGGCGAGCTCGACGACTGCGCCAATGTCAAGTACCTGAGCCGCGTCGAGCTGACGGAGAGCCGCGGCCGCGACACACGCCCCGAAACCGAATCCGCCCACGCCGCACTGCACGAGGGGCAGTCCGCCCCGCCAGCCAAACCACCAGCTTGATCACCCCCACGCCTTCCAACGGCCAGACGTACAACTCATCCGGGAGTGCGACGCTCCTGCCGTGCCGCGCGCCTCAACCATTGTCGCCCTTCGCTCCGCGAAGGGATCTCTGCCTGAACCATTGTCGCCCTTCGCTCCGCGGGATCATGCCTCAACCATTCTCGCCCTTCGCTCCGCGACGGGATCTCTGCCTCAACAATCGCGTTAACTCTCAATCTGCACTTTCCGTGATTTCTGCATTCAGTCGGCTTATCATGTCGCCGGGTCGGCACGGCTACGGCCCCACGGGGGAGAACGCACACGCCGGGCCCTGGCCCTGCTATCCGCCGACTCCGCCCCCGCAACCCCAAGCCCAGCCGAGATCCCATACGACACGGCAATCCGCGCAGTGATAGTGGATGTTCGGCTCGGATTGACCCAGGGGGACTACCCTCGACAACCGCCGGCTGCATTGCGGGCAGCGGTATAAGAACGAGTCCCGGGTGCCCCAAAACACGGTCGCCATCAACGCGACGAGGCAGGCGATAAAGACCGCGCCAGCGTACCGCCCGGCGCCCTCTCGCCCGAGCGCGCCCGCCATGATGGTCAAGATGAGGATCACCGCCGGGAGATACAGGGCGAATGCCAGGAGGCTCAGGAGCATCCCACGGCGGTGTCGGCGGAAGGCCGTCCGATCGACGTGAACCTCGACATCCATCGCAGCGGCCTCACACGCGTTGAGTAAACCGGGGCCAGACCGACCGGGACGATGGTGGTTACCACACTGCCCGACACCGCGATCCTTCTTCAGTCGCATACGCCGAGGCTTGAAGTTTCCATTTCCGCACGACCGAAGGCTGCTTCCGCAAGAGCGTTACCTCACCACATTGCGACACAACTTGACCGTGCAAATCCAACAAACAACTGGCGGCACGCCGAAAACGGTACATGCAATCTCACGGGATGCTATCCCCCACGAACGTGCCGACCCATTCAAATGTTCCCCGACAATAGCTTCACAAACGCCCACGCCAGCACCGTCACCGTCACCGCCCCCGAGCCAATAGCCGCCACCAGCACCCCCGCGGCGGCAATCTCCCTCGCCGTCTTCAACCTCGCCTCTTCCGGGTCCCCGACCGCGCGCGCCAGCGTATCAACCGCACTATGCGAAAGCTCGGCGACCAGCACCAGGCACGCGCCCATCACGATCAGACACCACCCCCGCTGATCGACCCCCAAGAGCGCGGCCGTGATGACGATCAGCGTTCCCCGGTAGCCGTGGGCAAAGAAGCTCGAGTCGCCTCGAATCGCCGACTTCAGCCCCCGCCAGCCCGCGGCCAGCTTGCCGCGCGCGTTGCGCCGATCGGCTTGCGCGGTTGGCTCCGACGGCTCTTCCTCCTGAGTCCAGTCGCGCCCGTCATAACCGACCAAGGGCGGCAGCGACGGACTTGCCCCCTGCTCCACATCGTCTGTCACGCCGGTTTCGCCGGGCCGTCCTAGCTCGATCATGGCCGTCACCCCCGCGACAGTAGACAGGACAGCACAACACGACAGAGAATACAGTGGCTTACTGGGTTGGAGCAAATCGCGTGTCAACCTGTCCCGTGCCCGAGCTCGCACCCGACCTCATTCCGCCAATCCGTGGCACAATTTGAACGGCAAACGTGTAGGCGTTCATTCGCTGCGGGTCGACGGCTAGCCCGAAGGTGGTCAAGTAATCGGCCCCGATCCTTGTGAATGAAAACATCGTTCCCAAAAGGACCGCGTCGCCGAAGTCGTATGACGTCGAATAACTACCATACCACTTGGGTGAGAGCCAATAGCTGATTGACACGTTCGCTGCCGACGTCTTGATCGGCCCGGTGTCGATGATCGAATAGCCGAAGTAGAGATTGGCCCGCGGCGGCCGGCTGATCGAAATACCCGACGTGATGATGTTCAGGCCGTTGGGGTTGTATCCCGTCGTCATGTTGTTGTTGAGCGGCGTGCTGCCGACCAGCTTGAAGAACTCAAACCACCCGGACGAGACGATGCTCGTTCGGTCGCCGATGTACCACTGCCAGTTGTACATCGTCTGGCCCCACGGCGTTCCAAAATTGTCCCGCTGGGAATAGGGAAAATACGTCGTCGAGGCATCGAGCGTCATGTAATCGACGATCCGCCGCTTGCCCAGCGGGCCCCGCTTCGTCTGGAGCCGCTGGTGAATGCCAAGCTGCACCGTATCGATCGACCCCTGTATATCCGTCGTGCCCGTGATCGGCGAGAGCGTCTGGCGCAGCAGCAAGTGCCGCGGATCATAGGGAAACGGCAATAGCCCGCCGGTGAAGCTCGTCAGTGCAAGATAACGCCGCACGTACTCATAAGTGTTGTCGTCCAGATCGTCCTGCACGGCGATGCTGTTGAGCTTCTGATTCGACCACGCGACGCGGCTGTCGGTGAACAGGCTGATCTTGTTGTTGAGCCCGTGCACGTTCCACAAGTCGCTCTCGACGTCGGAATACTGCTTGTACGCCGTGAACTCGGTGCGAACTCCCGCACCCCCCAGGCTCTCCCCATCGCCCCGCTCGGAAGATGGCCCAGCGGTCCGCCGCCGAGCTGGTCCGACCAGCCGACGAGCTGGCCCTGCACGTAAGGCACCACGCGGAAGACGTTCCCGAGGTTGAGCGGCATGTCCAGCTCGTGATTCGTGTAGAACCGCCCCGCGGAAAACGTCCCCGTCGTGTTCGAGACCGGGTCAAACGGCAGAAAAGCAAAAAGATTGGGATTGTTCACCATGATGTCGGTGTGGGTGACAGCGTAGTCCATGCCCGAGTGATGGAAGTAGCTGAACAAATTGTCGAAGAAGGAATCACCCAGGCGGTAGTAATCGACCTTCGGCAGCCACTGGGTGTCGGTAACCCAGTTCTGCAGATTGCCTTCCGTCCAGAGTGTGGCGACCTGATTGTCTTTCTGCCAGATGCCGTAGGCCAGCGTTTCCTGGTCCATCCCCGTGTCAAATAGCCGCTTGAAATATTCCTCGATGAAGTTTCGGTCCGACGCAGTGCCGACTTCGACCTGAACCCGGAGCTCCTCGAAGAGGTGGTCGTCGTCTTCGGGCAGGAATCGCTGATTGTGCCGGAAGGTCAGCCGTTCTCGATCCGCTTGAAACGGCGGGTCGGACGAGCGCTGGAACCCGGCCTTGCCCGCCCCGATCGGGCCGTTGGTCACGATCGCCGGGCCTGTGCCCAGAACGTCAATCCCCTCGTCCTGAAGCCCCCAGATGTCGAAAAAGCCCCAGTAGTTTTGCGTGATATGGTCGGGGCCAATGGGCTTCTCGCGATACGGATCCTGCAGGTCGCGGATCAGGTCTGAGCCATACCATCCTGCCTCGCTTCCCAGCGCCGGAAAGTTCTTCGTTCGTTTGCTCAGGTAGTCGACGTCGATATTCCAGACATCGACGTTCCTGGGCCGTCGCATGCCCAGCAGCCGGAATCCGTTCCAGTCGGTCGTCAAATACTGGCCGAAATAATTGACCGAGTTGAACCCGATCATCCGCAGCACGGGCTGTTCATCGTCAAGGTCCTGGTTGATCCTCGGCCAGAAGAACATCGGAATCGGTCCGCCCCAGTAGAACACCTGCCGCGCATCGAGGTTCCAGACTTGCTCTTCCTTGGCAGGAGCGGGTTTATCGGGATCATTATCCTCCTGGCCCGTGTCCGGATTCGTCAGTGGCCGCGTGCGCCGGGTCAGGTCCATCGTCTTGGCGCTGATCGAGTATCCCGGGTTGGGAAAGCGGCTGCCGGTCATGATCGCGTTCGGCAGCCGGATCTCGGGGTCCTCGGCCAGCGTGAACGTGCCGTTGGGCAACATCACGGGCCGTCGAAACTGCTCGATCCGCGGCGACGACAGCCGCATGGGCGCCAGCATCGACGGCACGAACATGTCGATGTCGCCGTGCGGTGCCAGCATGCGGTCCGTCAGGAAGTCATAATAAAGCTGCGGCGCGCGCACGGTCCGCTGATCGCCCTTGCCCGCGTACTTGTTCTCGTCCTGGCGCAGCACGACGTTGCCTTCGAGGTACACCTCCATCGGCTGGTGTGCGTCGTCGATGAACAGATCGCCCGCCGGGGCTTTGTACGGCTCTCCCTTCGCCGGGCTCTTGCCGCGCCAGATGATCGCCGCATCGGCCTCGATGTCGATGATTCCAAATCGGGGCGCCTGGGTGACGATGTTCACGCCGTTGCGAATGATGTAAATCTCGACGCCGTCCGGCGTCGTGCCCAGCGATCGCAGGTCAAGCGGCTGCCCGCTCCGGCTGAAGATCCGCGTGACACGCTGGCTGCCGGGCATGATCGGCACGATCGGCGGCTCCGCCTCGGGACGATCCTCCACTTCAGTGCGCGGTTGATCGGGCAAGGCCGGCACCGTCACGCCTCCCTCGACCCCCGGCAGCGGTTGCAGGTCGACCGGCGGCCGGTTCTGCTGTCCCGGCGTGAGATTCGGAACCTGAACCTCGGGCGCTCCTTCGATCGGAGGAAGATCGATGCGCGGGGGCTCTGTATTCGTCGGCCCCTGTTGCAAGGCCGTTTGCTCGACCTGCGGGTCGGCGGTCCGCGCCGCGGCGGGCGCTTGCGATCCGGCACCCGCCACTCGACCACCCGAGACACCGGCCCGCTGCACCATCGCGTCACGCTTGGGCGCCGGCTGACTCGATTGCGCGGTCGTCGCGGGCGGCCCGGGCTTGACATCGGGGCTCGACAAGAGCGTCGGCGCCGGGTCGTCGGACTGATTGCGCACGATGGCCTGCGTCGGGATGATCGGCACGGCTTGCCTGGATGCCGCCGATGACCCGGTTTTCCTCGTGACCCCGCGCTGGGTCAGGGCCTCCAGGTGGGAATCGATCGACGAAGATTCGCGATCCTTTTCCCGGCGCACGGCGCCGGCCGGGCGGGCTTCTTTTCCCGAAGCCCCGACCGCTTGATGATCTGCAACTGCCAGGGGGGGTTCTTGATCTCGCTCGGGCCGGTGGGCCCAAAGGAGTTGAGCCGGATCACGCTCGTACGGACGGCAGCCCGGCCGGTGGTTTGCGAAGGCTGCAAGTCTTCGCGCCGGGCGCACGACGCCCTCGGCGTAAACCTCGACCAGCTTGATCGTCTCGAACTCCATCGATTGGTCGCTAATGCGGACGACCGCTTCCCGCGCGCGTACGACGGGCTCGCTCCCGTGCAGAACCGACACATTGCCCCAGAGGTGAACCCAGTGCCCGTCCGGCCCGTTCCAGTGTGAAACGCGATCGGCCGCCAGCGCGACCGGGTCGTTGAGCTTGCGGCGCGTCGCCTCGTCGAGTCCATCCTGCGCCGCCACGGCGCACAGCGAGATCGCTGCGAGGACGAGCCCTAACCAGACGCCGCGAGGCGGGTATCGACGGGAACGGTCGTACCCTGGCACTGTTCCTCCCTGACTACCGGCCCCGTTCGCCCCCGGTTCGCTCACTCGGTGCGACCAGCGAACGCTCGGCGCTTGCCTTTGTCTACACTGCGCGAATTGCCCAGCCGCGCCGCCTGACGACCAGAGCGGCTCATGACAACCCACGCACAGAGATGCTTTCGCCGCTCCGTGCCGGCGCGACCCGAATGCTCACGGCAAGCTCGCCGCACCCGGGCCTGATCACGCTTTTCGAGCGCAAGAAATGCATGTGACGGGACAATCGCTCGGGAAGATACCCGCAACGAGGTTTCGGGTCAAGGTCGCGGCCGACGGTCTTTGCACACTCCTGACCAACGGCCACACCAGTCAGGGCGCGCCGAACGGATCGAGCCCGAATGTGTCGGCATTCCCGAAGTTCCCGTACTGGAAGCGGTTCAAGAACTTGAAACCGGCGATGCCATCGAATCCCATCGGCGCAGCCGAGACGCCAACAACCGGAACGGACTCACCGAACTCCAGATTTCCTCGACTTGCTCATAGTTCGCGCTCGCTTCGATGCAGCAGCACTTCGCCGGGTCTGGCTCCGCCTGTCGCAGACGCGTTGCGACTTCGCGCCACGTATCCGCTACGATCACAACTTGCCCGTTAGCGATACCCACGAGCTTCCCTGCGTACGGCGATGTCGGATCGCGTCGTGCGTCTTGATTGATTTGCCGGGCGAGCGTCTCATTAGCCGATGCGATAGAACCGTTTCGACTCATCGACTGTGCTCCTCTCTCATGCCGTGGACCAAGCGACACACTCTCAAAACCGCGTCAGCCCGCTCAGCTAGTTGATTGATTCTAACATAGCGAGGCGTCATTACTGTAGAACGGTGTTGCGACGCATCATGATGTCCAGCAGATTTCGCGTCTCTGCCGCGTCGAAGGAACCCGTCATGCTTCGATTCACGTCGGGCGAGCGAAAAGTCGTGCTCCGAGCGTTCTTGTTTCTGATCCACAGCCTCGCCGTCATCGGAGCCGGGCCTCAATCTCGCGCGAGACATCCTCCCAATCCGCGATTGCCAAGCAAGAGAACACGCCGCCCACAGTTCCCGCCGCCGACGGCCGGCTGGAAATCCAGGCCGTTGTAGCCGCGACCGGCAAGCCGCTCGAAGGCGTCGCAGTCGAGTGGCAGCTTCGAAATCAACAATGGAAAACAGAATAAAACGACAACCACGACGGGCAGCGAGGGCCGGGCCGTTCTGGAATGGGCCAAGGGCGCAATCGTCAATGCAGTCTGGGTGACGGCGCGAAAGCCGGGCTTTGTGCCCTATGCCATCCGCTTGGATGACGGCGCGCACCCACTCCGCCTCCCGGCGTCCATAGTGCTGCGGTTCGTGCCGGGAATCACGATCGGCGGCGTGGTGAAGGACGAGGCCGGCAATCCGGTCGTCGGTGCCAAGATCAAGGTTCACGGACCGGCAACCGAGTCGGAGACGTCGTTCGTCCGGTTCGCTCTTGCTGAGATCGCGACCGACGCCCAGGGCCGCTGGCGGTTCAACGATGCACCCGCCAATCTGAGCGGCGTGCACGTTGGAATTCAAGCACCCCGGTTTCTGGGCGTCTCGGCCTCGCCGTCGCGCAACCTCACTTTTATCACGGTTCTCAAACGCGGCTTCACGGTCAAGGGACGCGTGCTCGACTCCCGCGGCAAGCCCATCTCCGGCGCGAACGCAAGGGCCGGCAATGTTCTCGCCTCTGGACCAAACGCGAAGACCAACTCCGGCGGCGAATTCATCCTGGAGGATTGCCCGCCTGGCGCGTTACTCGTCACGGTGCGGGCCGAAGGCTTCGCGCCCGACCTGCGCGAGATCCATCCCGAAGACAAGCCCGCACTCGAATTCCGCCTCGGCCCGGGGCACACGCTGCGCGGAAAGATCATTGACCGCCAGGGCAAACCAGTACCCGGCGCAACGATCGCCGCCGGCACGTGGCGCCATCAGCAGTCCCTCGATTTCCGCGTCGACTCCGCCCAGGACGGGCGGTTCGAGTGGCGAGGCGCGCCGGGCGACGTCGTCCTCTACAACTTCTTCAAGCGAGGCTTTATGTCACGCCGGGACGCCGCGCTCTCCCCTGCAGAAGCCGAGCACGTCATCACCCTCGAACCCGAGCTCATCATCTCCGGCCGCGTAACCGACGCCGCAACAGGCCGGCCGGTGCCAGCCTTTCGCGTAATCCGCGGCCTGTTGCTCTCGAACAACCCTGGCGTGAACTGGCTGCCGGGGGACGGTGCTAAATTCACCGACGGGCATTTCAGGGTTAAACACGACGAACCCTACGCCGGCTACGCCGTCCGCGTCGTAGCCACCGGTTACACACCCGCCGAGTCCCGCATCTTCAAGCCCGGCGAGGTCGACCCGTCGTTCGACTTCGTGCTGACCCGCCCTGCCCCATCGAACCTTCTGACCGGAGTCGTTCTCCGGCCCGACGGCACACCCGCCTCCGGTGTCGAGGTCGCACTCGCGACGCGCGACCACCCTCTGGTCTTCGAATCGGGCCAGTTCAGGTTCAGCCACGCCACTGGAATGTCATTCGCAAAGACCGGCCCTGACGGCCGATTCTCTCTCGAACGTCGCGACGCACCGTATCTGCTCGCCGCAACGGGCGACGACGGCTACGCCCGGGCCACGTCCGCCGTGTTCGAGAAGTCGAAGACACTTGGCATGGTCCGCTGGGGCAAGGTCCGGGGCGAGGCACGGATCGGCCGCAAGCTCGCCGCCGACCAGTTGATCAGCTTCACACGCGACGACCGAAACTCCTGGCCGGGTCGCGTCGAGCCCGCGTACTCCATCCAGACGCGCACGGACGAACGCGGCCGTTTCGTCTTTGACCGGGTGATTCCAGGGCCGTCTGAAGTCGCCCGCGTCGTTGTTACCGAAATGGGCAACGGCCAATCGCTGCACTTCCCATGCTGGCAAGAGCGCCTGGACGTCGCCCCGGGCGACATCGTACTGGCGCGCATCGGCGGCAAGGGCCGGTCGCTCATCGGCCGCATCAAACTGCCGGATAGCAAGGTCGCACTCGTCGACTGGCGCCGCAACCGCCCGGCAACACTCTCAAAGTTACGCCCCGGCGCTGTGGTGCCCCCCGGCGCCGCCCAGGACCCCCACTGGCTCGACCGCTTCGCCGCGAGCCTCGACAAGGATGGCCGGTTCTGCATCGACGACATCCCCCCCGGTCGTTACACGCTCACCGTTCCAGTCGACCCACTTCGCACGCCGGACGCGCGGGGACTGGCCCGCGAGCTCGGCAACGTGATGATCTCCGTCCACGTTCCCGAAGGCGACGAAGAAGTCCCCATCGATCTCGGTGAGATCGAAGCCAAGCTCAGCGACTGATCCGCCCAATCCAAAATCTAAAATCCAAAATCCAAAATCCCCGGATCCACTCGCGCCGTCTGCGCCATTACTATAGGTGATGAAAAGGCAGCGCAAGTGGAGAATCACACTCGTGCCGAAATCAAGAACCGCCAAAGTGCACCGCGGAATTCGCACGCTCTATAGCGTGGGAACAATCAGAGACCTCGGCGACGGCCAGCTTCTGGAACGATTCGCCACCGACTCCGGCGAGCCAGCCGAGCTGGCCTTCGCGGTGCTCGTCGAGCGGCATGGCCCGATGGTCTTGCGCGTATGCCACAGCATTCTTTCCGACTGGCATGAGACCGAAGACGCTTTCCAGGCCACGTTTCTCATCCTGGTGAAACGTGCCCGGTCGCTCTGGGTGCGAGATTCGCTCGGGCCGTGGCTCCATCAAGTCGCCGTGCGCACGGCGTCGGCCGCGCGCGTCGCGGCGGCGCGCCGCCGTCGTTGCGAAGAGAGTGCAACCGTCGCGACCAGAGAGCAAGCCCGCGATGCCGGCGAGGTTGAGCTCATTCGGATTTTGCACGAAGAGCTCGAGCGCTTGCCGGACCGCTTTCGCCTGCCGCTGGTCCTCTGTGATCTCGAAGAGTGCAGCCATCAACAAGCGGCCCGGCACCTCGGCTGGCCGATCGGAACCGTCAAGAGCCGGCTGGCACGCGGCCGAGAACATCTTCGCCACCGCCTCACTCGCCGTGGGTTCTCGACAAACGCCGGGCTGCTCATCGCGGCATCCCGACTCGACCGGTCGCTGGCGCTCCGCCTCCCTCCCCTCATCGATTCCACAGCGCGGGTTGCCCTGGCTGCCGCTTCAACCCGCGCGATCGCCATGACGTCGATCGCCGCACTCGCGCGTTCCGTCCTTCGAGCGATGACCGTGTCACGATGGCTGAAGGTTTCCGGCCTCGTTCTCGCCGTGAGTGCCGCCGGCGCCGGAAGTGGATTTCTGCTGGGGCAAAATGATCAAGAACCCGGCGGCGCACAGCGCCGGCCGCCGCGATACAGCACGCGGCCGGCGATTTCCCCAATGGCACGATCGCGACCATCAACTTCAAAGGAACAGTGGTCCCGCCTGAGAACATCAGCGCCAAGCTGCTCACCCGCGTCGGACAGTCGCTCGACCACGAGCTCCTGGAAGCCGACCTCAAGACCCTCCTCGGAACCCGATGGTTTTCGACTGCAACCTACTCAGTCGACGAAACGCCCCCCAGGAGCAGGAAATTTACGGTCGAATTCTCCCTCACCGACCGGATACAAACAGCCACCGTCAAGCCAGGCCGTCTCCACGCGGTCGTATCCGAGCCGGGGCTGGTGATCCGAGCAAGCACTCTGTCCGCAATCAACCGCGTTGAGGGCCAGTCTGTCATTCGCTCGATCTTGCCGGAAGGATCCGTCGTCAAGAAAGGCGATGTCGTCTGCACGCTTGATTCGTCGGCGCTCACGAATCAGGTCAGAGTCGGGGTGGCTTTGATCAAAGCGGCCGAAGCGGATCATCAAGCCGCGGTGACCGCGCGAGAGGCAGCCCAGGGCGCCTTGAACGATTACACGGCTTCAGGCAATGCATCGAAAAAAAGCGTTCTGAAGGCGCTCGAGGACCACGTCGCCGATCAGAAAGCGAACGAGCAGGCGAAGCAGGCAGTGTGGGATGCGGCAATAACGGCGGGAGCAAATCTCAGCCGCCAGATCAAGAACTGCGACATCGTCGCTCCCTCCGACGGCATCGTCGTTCACGCCAACGATACGCGATTCAATAACCGGCGTCTCAACATCGCCGGCGGCGCCACCGTCCGCGAACGCCAGATCATTTTCAAGATCCCCGACGCGAAGAGCCCGCTCCAGGTGGAAACTCATTTGCCCAAATGGAGCATCGGCCGTCTCCAGGTCGGCTCGAAAGTGAAGATCATCTACAGCTCCAAGAGCAATCCCGAACGTGTCTTGACCGGCAAGATCGACGAGATCGCCGCGCTCCCCGACACCGCGAGCTTTTTCTATGAAGGCCCGCCCCTCTTTACGACGCGGGTCAGTATCGACGAACCGCCATCCGATTTTCTTATGGACATGAACGTGCGCATTGAAATTGACGTTGCCCAGCTCGACAATGTGCTGACCGTGCCGGCAGATTCGGTCGTTTCCTTCCAGCGCAAAGACCACGTTGCCGTGCCCAAGGTCTCGGGTGGTTTCGAGTGGCGTGAAGTGGCTTCGGGTGCGACAGACGGCACCTCGATCGAGGTGACACACGGCCTCCAGAGCGGCGAGGTTGTCATCCGCGAGCCGGCCAAGCTGCTAAGAAGCGTGGAGCGGGGCTTCTCCAATCAGCCGGCCAGGCTCGCCCCGCCTCGCTGATCGAAAACGCCGCCCCTCACCGGGCCAGCAAGAGCCGCGCCGTGTACGCCCCGGTCGCTCCCTCCATCGACGTGGGCCGGCGATTGGGATCCGTTGCCTCCTCACGTCATTCACGACATCGCACGCCGCGGCTTCGGGTCCTTGTAACGCTCGAGCAAGCTCGGATTGAGACCATACCCCAGGGCAAGCAGCTTGACCGGGTGCAGTGTGCGCTTGGTCGCTCCCTGTTCCATCTGGATCCGGCAGGCGCCGCATTCGGTGGCGCCGATTTCGATGTCGGGTTCGCGCAGCCGGGTCATGAGCCCTCGCCCGGCGCGGAGCGAGCTCCAGAATCGCTCGCGGGAGAGCCCGTAAGTGCCTCCCATGCCCGAGCACCCGCGATTGATGAACTCGACGTCCAGCGAGAGCACGTCGCGCAACAGCTCGAGCCCCGGCGTGCCGGCGCCCGTCGCTCTCAGGTGACACGGCTGGTGATAGCCCACCCGGGCCTCGAGCTTCTGGTGCACCTTGGGAAGCTGGCCTCTATGCTCAAGTCCCAGCAGATACTGCCCCACGTCCATCGTGTTCGAGGCCACGAGCTGGGCATCGAGATCCTCCGTCAGCTTGACGTATTCTTGCTGCAGCATGAGCGCCGCCGTGGGCTCGGAGCAAATCACGGTGTAACCGTCGCGCACCGCATTGGCGAGCACTCGCAGATTGGCGATGGCCGCCTCGCGTGCGTGGTCGACGTCGCCGACGATGAGCGCCGCCATTCCCGAGCTGCGCTGCCGCGACGGCACGAAGACGTTCACCTCCGCGTGCCGCAGTACCTTGACGACCGAATCGGCCAGCTCTTGATCGTAGTAGTTGGCATACACGTCCACGAAGTACACCACCCGCGGCCCGCTCAACTGCGGCCTGGGCTTGTCGAGCCCCAGCCGCGCTGCTCGCCGCGTGAACGACGAGCGGCTCACCCTGGGCAAGACCCTGTGCCGCGAAACGCCCAGCATCCGCTCAAGAAGCCAGCGCGACGTGCGCCGGGCCATCAGGAAGTTGGTGATGATCGGGAACCGGCTCGCCAGGCCCGCCCAGAACTCGATGCGGGAAAAGACCCAGTCATGCGGGGGCAGCCCGTGCTTCTCGACGTAGGCCGCCTTGGCCTCGAGCATCAGGCTCGAGACGTCGACCGCCGAGGGGCACTCGCTGCGGCACAGCTTGCAGTGAATGCACAAGTCGGCATGGGCCTTGAACTCGTCCGTCCCCCAGAGCCGGGGATCAAGCCGCCCGGTGGCGATGTCGCGCACCAGGTTGGCCTGCGACCGCGGCGAGGCCGCCTCGTGCCGCAGGGCCCGGAAGCTCGGGCACATCCGCGCGGTCGGTTCGAGCGACCGGCAGGTGCCGCAGCCCTGGCAGTTCGCAGCCGTCTCCACGAGCGAAAGCACCGGCCATCGCAGTGCCGGCTCGATCACGGTTTCATCGAGCGGCCCGTCGAGCTCGCCTTCGTCCGTCGCACCGGAGTTTGAGCTCGCGTCGGTCGCGGCGGCGGCAAGCTCCGCGCGAATCTCGCCGCTGCCCCACGAAACCGGCGTCGCCGGCTCCTGCGCGGCCGCCAGCCGTGGCACTGGCGCGGGCCACGGCTTCAAATCCTTGAGCAGAAGGTGGGGATCATCGCCGATCACCTTGCCCGGATTGAGCTGGCCCAGCGGGTCGAATGCATCCTTGATCTCGCGAAAGACCTGTGAGAGCTCACCAAACTGCTTGCGCAGGAACTGCGTGCGGGCCAGGCCGCAGGCCTGCGAGCTGCCGATCGTGCCGCCGGCCTCGAGCACGATGTCGTAAACCCCCGTGGCCAGCGGCTCGAGCCGGGCCCGATCTCCCGGGTCGGCAAGATCCAGAAACGGCCGCAGCCGCAGCCGTCCCTCGCCGGCACAGGCGTCCAGGGTCCACGTGACATTCTGCTGTTGCAGCAGGCCCTGAAGCCGCTGCAGCACCACCACGAGTTGTTCCGGCGGCACCGCGACGTCGTCCACGATCGACACCGGCCGCGCCCGGCCTCGCGACCGCATGAGCAAGGGCTCGACCAGTCTCCTCAGGCCCAGCAGGCGATTGCACTGGCTCGGCTCGAGCGCCGCCACCGGCTCCGAGACCAGCGTCCCGCTCCGCGCCGCGGTCTCCCTCACCTGACCCAGTATCGCCGCGATCGAGCCGGGATCTTCGCGCTCGAATTCCACTGTCAAGATCGCCTCTGCTGATTCGTCAATCCAGCCGCGCAAGGAAACGTCGGCCTCGCGCGCAGCGACAGCGCTCGCCGGTCGAACAGGTCGCACGACGCCAGATCAAGCCCCCGCGTCACGATCTGCGCGGCGAACGCCGCGGCGTCGAGCAAGCCCGAGAACGCCAGGAGCAAAGCGCCCGCGCGGCGGCCAGCGGAACCGTCCTGAGCACCGCCTGAAGCGTCACGCCCAGCGTTCCTTCCGAGCCTGCCAGCAGTCTGCCCAGGTGAATGCCCTCCTCGCTCGCCGCGCGATAGAGCCCATAGCCGGCTCGGTCCCGCCGCTTTTTCGAGCAGAGCTTCGCCAGCCGGCTCTCACTGTTGCGGAAGATCATCTGCAGCTTGCGTACGACCAGCTCCTTGAAGTCAACCGGATCCGAGTCGTAAGCCGGCCAGGGCTCGAACCCGACGTCCGCCACCTCGCCGCGCACAAAACAACGCGCAGCCTGTCGACCTGGTCGCCCGAGCAACCATACTTGATCGACCTCGGCCCCGCCGCGTCCACGGCTATCATGCCCCCCACCGTCATGACGTCCGGATTGTGCGTCACCGGCTCCAGCCGCCGCCCGGCTCGCGCCAGCCCGCGCGTCGAGCGCATCCAGCACGACTCCGGCCTCGACCACCACGTGGTCGTCCCCGATCGAGATCACCTGCCGCAAATGACGGCTCAGATCGACGACAAGCCCCCGCCCCAGTACGCCGCCCCCCGAGTCGGTGCCGGCCCCGCGCGCGTGCACCGGAATCCGGTTCTCGGCCGCATAACGCACCACGTTCACCACGTCGTGCTCGCTGCGCGGCAGCACAACCCCCAGCGGATCAATCTCGTACAGGCTCGAATCGATCGCGTACGGAGCCCGGTCCAGAGGCTCGAAGTACAGCTCCCCTTCCACCAATCCCCGCAAATCGTCGTAAATCCGCGCACGCGCCTCGTCCACGCCCTCATCCCTCACGACTGGATTCCCGGATCTGCTCGGCCCGCATCCGCTCCTGCCGGTATCGCTCGCCAGTGCCCAGATCAAACGGCTTGAACCGGCCCGCCGGGCTCGACCCCATACCGCGAATCTGCGACTGACACCGATAGCAAATCGTGACGTCGCGCACCCGGTAATAGAGCAAAAAATCCAGAGCTATTGAAATTATTAAAACTAAATACGTTAAAAGCGGCATTTCATAATACCAGAAGACCGTGCTGATCGCGAAGCCCACAAGCACGATGAAGAGGCCCAGCCCCTTGGGAAAGTCTTTCTGGATGTAAAGATCGCTCGTCGTGCACATCGGGCAGTACCTGAGCTCGCCTGCCGCGCAGCCCGAGGAATCGATCGCTCTCGAGGCGCCGCAGTGCCGGCAGGTTGCGTCCACAGCATTCTCAAGCGGCGACACGTAGCCGACCGTACCACAGTTCTTGCAGGAATAGGTCAGCTCCATTTCACCCCTTGCTCAGCCCCCTCAGGGTAGCTCTGCGCTTGAAAAATGCCTCGGCTCGACCGCGCCGGGCTCCTGCACCGAACTAATTGTAATCGTTTGCCGCGCCGGTGATAGATGGGGCAGGCCTTTTCCTGTCCTAGCAAATCACCCCGTAGCGGCCCGAGAGAACCAGCGACATGAGCTCGCCGAAAAGCGCGAAGATCATGGCGATGTAGAGGATGCCCGTCGCCGATTGCGTCGAGCGAATCTTGGCCGTCTTCCAGGTCATGTAGGTGGCGACGCCCGTGGCCAGGAACCCCATGCCGTAACGCCCACAAAAGAGCACCAGCGCCTCCGGATCACTCGCCCAGGAAGCCTGCGCCGCTGGCCCTCCGTGCTCGACGCCAGCCCGACAACCGCCAGGATCACTCGCGCCCCGAGTGCCCAGGCGATCAAGATGATCGTACGCTTGAGCGGCTCGATCGTCATGGCCGGCGCCGTCAGGTAGTAGTGCCCCAGGAGCATCGAGCAGAGCACAGATCCCAGCAAGAACCCGGAAGCCACCCGGCTCGCTCCGCTGTGCACGAGCAAAAGCCCATCCGCGCTGCGCGAAGCCCCGAAGAGCCACACGAGTGCCGCGACCACCCCCAAGGCCGCCGTGCGCACGCCCAGGCCCGGAAGCCCCAGGCCCCACGCAATCGATGATACATAAGCCATCACGCCAGCCGAGACGATGACCCAGAACGCAACCCCCGCCCCGCCGCGCGCGCCTGATCGAGCGCAGCCAGAGCCAGGAGCGCCAGGATGATCTGCTCCTGCGTCCGGAAGAACGGCAACGGAACCGCTCGCCATGAAACAAGCACCGTCGTCGCCGAAAGGCCCAGCGCCAGCCGGATCGCAAAATCCGCAAGCATCGGTGCAGCCGTCATCGTCTCTTGAGTGCTCCGAATGCCGCTCGCGGGTGCGGCACTCCCGGCCGCCCTCGACGAAACCGCCCGAAAAAAGCGTGCCACGACCGGCCGTCCCGTGGTTCGGCTGCGAAGGAATGAGCGGGCTATGGAAAACTGGCATGCGCCATAGTAGCATATTTGTTTCGGTGGAGACCAAACCTCCCGTCAAGACAAAGGCGAATCGATGAGTAAAGTTAAGAAACACGTTCTCGCGTCCGTTGCGCTGGTGGGCCTCGCCGTTTCCGGCGTGCACGCGATCGCCGCCGATCGCACTGCCGACGAGATCCTCAAGGAGCTCGACGGCGTGCCGTTGCCGAAGCTCGACCGCGCGAAAATCAGCGACGCGACATATAGGAATAGCTACATAGCCGCCATGCAGAAAGCCGTCCCCAAGCGGCTCGAACTGATCCGCGAGCTTCACAAAGCCGCGCCGGACCATGAGAAGCTGATCACGCTATTGCCGGAACGGTGGTCGAATCTTCGGCAGACGGGCGCCAGTCTCGGTGACATGGACAAGGAAATTCAAGAAACGCTCGCCACCACGAAGAGCGAAAAACTCAAGATCGAGGGCTTGTTCGTCCAGTCTCAAATCAAGCTGGCGCAGAGCCAGGAGAGCGGAAAAGTCGATCTCACCGCCTTGGACGAGTTCCTCAAGCTGGCCCCGAAAGACCAGCGCGCCTCCCAGCTTCTCTACATGGCCACCACCGCCATCAAGGACGAAAAGATCAAGACCTCGCTCGAGGACCGTCTGGTCAAGGATTATCCGGATTCGATGTTTGGCGGAATGATCGCCGGCTCCCGCCGCCAGAAGGCTGCCGTAGGTAAACCGTTTGATCTGGAATTCACCGATGCGATCAAGGGCACGACAGTCTCGATCAAGGGATTGAAAGGCAAGGTGGTCGTCATCGACTTCTGGGCGACGTGGTGCAAACCTTGCGTCGACGAGATGCCCAAGATGAAGAAGATCTACGCCGAGTATCACGACAAGGGAGTCGAGTTTATCGGTGTAAGCCTGGACCAGCCCAAGGAACAGGGCGGCCTCGACAAGCTCAAGAAGTTCGTTGCGGATAAGGAAATCCCCTGGTCCCAGTACTATCAGGGCAATGGCTGGGAGAGCGAGTTCTCGAAGTCCTGGGGAGTCAGCGGAATTCCCTGCATGTTCATCGTCGACCAGGAGGGCAAGCTCGTCACCGTCGAGGGCCGCGAGCAAATTGAAAAACTCATCCCTGAGCTCTTGAAGAAGAAAGAAGCTCCCGCCGGCGCCGGCGCCGGAGCGGGCGGCCAGTAACGCGAACTTCCGATCATAGGGCCGGCTGAGCTTTGCGTTTCCATTCAAGCAAAGCCCAGCCGGCATCTTGAGTTTTCCCGAACCGCTTATTTCCTCACTCCACTCCAAGGCAGGTGCACCATGATGAGAAGCATGACGATTGGTATCGTGCTCGGTGGGTGTCTCGCCTCGGCAGCCGTGGCCAGGGCCGCCGATCGCAAGCCGGAGCAGATTCTTAAGGACATCGACGCGATCAAGCACACCGCCGTCGACTCTGACTCGGATGCGAAAGACACGAAAGAAAAGAAAGGGGTCGCCTCTGCCGCCGAAATCAAGAACCGTGAAGCCGCCCAGAAGCGGGCGAAATTGATTGCCGAGTTGTACAAGGTGGCGCCGGATCACAAGCGGATTCCGGTTCTGATGGCGGAGCGCTGGAAGACCCTGGGAACTCCCGAGAAAACCCGGTACGCCGAATTCGTGAACGAGCTCGACAAGGTCTTCACCCATACCAAGGATAAGCACTTGAAGACTGAAGCCGCCTACTTGCGGGCGACGCTCAAGCTGGCCCCGGCGAGCTCCAAGAAACAGCCTGATCCCTCCGGCGTCGAAGATTTCCTCAAGATCGCCCCCAAGGATCCCCGTGCCCAGACCCTGCTTGGAACGGCCATCGACGTGGTCAAGGACGACAAGAAGAAGGCGGCGCTCGAGGAGCGGTTGAACAAGGATTATGGAAGTTCCGACTCGGTTGCCATGTTCAGCCCGCACAGCCAGAAAGATGCGATCGGCAAGGCCTTCCACCTCGAGTTCAAGAATGCGATCGACGACAAGCCGATCTCGATGGCGAGCCTCAAAGGCAACGTCGTGGTCATCGACTTCTGGGCGACGTGGTGTGGCCCCTGCAAGGCCGAGATGCCCCACATGAAAGAGCTCTACTCCAAGTATCACGACCAGGGAGTCGAATTCATCGGCGTGAGCCTTGACCGGCCCCCGGCGGGCCTCGATAGCCTCAAGAAGTACGTAAAGGAAAACGAAATCGCCTGGCCGCAGTATTACGAGGAGAAAGCGAAGTTCGCGCGGGCCTGGAAAATCAACGCAATCCCGTGCGTCTTCATTGTCGACGCCGACGGAAAACTCTACTCCGTCGAAGCCCGCGGCAAGCTCGAGGAGATGATCCCGCACCTGCTGCAAAAGGCGAAGTCGAAGGTCGCCCTCAACTGAGCCGGCGACCACGAACGACGTCCGGCAGTCGCCTTTCGCTCCGCGAAAGTGCGTTCTGCCGTGAGCGTGTGGCCAAGCCTTCGCTCAAGCCCGCGACCCGAAAATCAGCGACATCAGCTCGGACCTGGTCGCCGGCTTCTCGCGAAACGCGCCGCGCATCGCGCTGGTGACGAACGTGCTATCCGGCTTCGAGACCCCGCGAATCGTCATGCAGCTATGACTGGCTTCGATCACCACGGCCACGCCGCGTGCATCGAGCTCGCGCATCAAGAGGTCTGCGACTTCTTCGGTCAATCGCTCCTGCATCTGCGGGCGCCTCGCCAGCACATCCACCACGCGCGGAATCTTGGATAGCCCGATCAGCTTCCCGTTGGGAATATACGCGACGTGCGCCTTGCCGACGACGGGCAGCAGGTGGTGCTCGCAGAAGCTCACGAGCCGGATGTCCTTCACCAACAGGATCTCGTCATATTTCTGCGTGAACAGCTTCTTGAGATGTACGCGCGGATCGCGATGAAGCCCGTCGAAGACCTCGGCGTACATCCGCGCCACGCGATCCGGCGTCTCCCGCAGCCCCTCGCGCTCGGGGTCTTCACCCACCGCCAGCAAGATCTCCCGCACCGCCCGGCGAATACGGTCCAGATCCATCGACTGCTCATTCCCGGCCAAGTCATATCCCCCGCACGCGTGCTAAAAACGCCCTGCTGCCCGCGGGAAGCCGCACCGCCAATCTCGAGATTGGCCGACCGCGCCCGTAGGTTGCATCATTCAATGTAAGTCGAAGCCAATTCGGCAGTTCCGAAAAGAAAGTTATGTATTGTAGGCACGGCGCAGTCGAAAATCAACCGAGCGCTGGCTGCCGGGAATGGGTTGTCGGCTCTTGACCAGCGCCACCGTGGGTGTCTTGGTCGCGTACCCGACCGCACGAATCAGCGTGAGCAAGCTAACCGGCCACCACGGTCGAAGATGACAATTCTCGCTGACAACGACGTCCTACCGGCCCTTGCGGCGCTCCAGAAACGCCACCCGCTCGTTGCCGAAATCCAGGACCACGCGAAACGGCTTGAGGAAGTCGACTCCGATGTTTCCCTCGACGTACTCGTCGCCGAAGGGGCCGTTCTTGTCGATCGCAAAGACCACCTCAGGATTCTTGAACCGGTGCCCCGCCAGCTCGAACCATGCAATCGTGCCCATCGCCGCGTCGGTCGGCCCAAGCATCATGGTGCTCACGTCGCGGCCTTTCAGCAGGCGAAACTGCTGCACCGCAGGCGAGTGGAACACGACATTGCCCACGCCGCCGAGCCCGCTCGCGCCCACGTCGATCCGGAAGAGCCCCTTGCGGTTTCCTTCAAACCGGGCCGGGACGAGCGGCGAATTCTGATTGAACAAGAGCGGCTGCCAGACCCCTGACTCAAGTTGGTGGCGCTTCGGGTCGAATAACTTGACCGAATCGTCGGCCAGCGCGATCTCCGCAACGCAACGCGCCAAGATGTCGTAGCCGGCGACCCCGACCACGTCGTTCCCCATCGCCATCTGAATGTTGCTCAGGTTCATCGTCACGAATAACGGCCGTGCGACCGTCATCGGCCCGAGCACGAGCGACTTGGCACGGAAGATCGAGCTCGACTCGTTGCCCCTGATATTCGTGACGGATGCCGACCCCACCCGCTCGAGTTTTAACTTCGCGGCCGCCGTCGCTTCAATCACATTGCTCCCCGCGCTTGTATCAAGGATGAACCACCCGATCTCCTGGCCGTCGATCATGGGCCGAACCAGAACGTGACCTGTCACGGCGCGCTTGACGGAAAGTCCAGGAGGCGCCGCCGCGTCGAATCGGGTGTCATCGGGGCGGCCGGCCATATCGTAAACGCTCGCCGGCGCGATTGGCGCCGGTCCAATCGACTCGACGTGATAGGTTTCCGTCTCGCCCGCCACCGCCACCGTCACCGTTCCCGGTAGCCTCAAGCCGCCAAACTCGCGGTAATCGCCAAACGTCCAGGTCTCTGGCCCCGATACCCCTGAGCAATTCAGGGACTTCGGCAGCCACGTCTCGCGCGAAACGCGCAGCTCTGCCTTCAACCGGCCTTGCTTGATGTCGAGCACCGCCTCGTCGCGACCGGCTTTCTTCCTGGCGATCGCAACGGTCGCGCCATCGGCACGGGCGAGCCACTGGCCGGTCTGCAGCCCGATCAAGAGCTGGTTGCGATCGAGGTCGTGGAGCACGAGGCGCAGGGGCATCCCGCCAAAATCGGTCGACCAGCACTCCTTCCCGTTGAATCCGACTTTCCCCGGCAATTCACCCTCAACGCTCTGAAGGAACGTCCCCTTGGAAGCGAACCGCAGCGAGTAGTCAGACGTCAACCCGCTGTACTGTGCCTTGCCCTCGATCAGCAGTTCCGCCGGCCGGCTCGAAGGTTCCGCCGTGCCTGCCGCTCTACGCATCTTTTCAAGGATCGCGGCGCCCTCGGTCCCGCCCTTGAACTTCGCCTTGGCCTGAGCGTGAGCCGTACCGCAAAAGGCAAGACACGCCGCGACGACGCAAACGCCGGCGGCCGACACGACGGCGGCGCGGAACGCTAGACATCGATCACGCAATTGCATGGACGTTTCCTCGTTGAGGCGCGAATATCGAGTTGTGACACAATGGTAGTCACGGCAGAGCGCCGTGGGGCGCCGTGGGGCAGCTCGAGCGTCAAGTCGGGCCGACGGGCAGAAGCAACGTCGACACATGGCCGTCTAACGGGCCTCGGTTCCCTGTTGTTCAAGAAATGTTTGACGCGGTCTTCCGCGACCGGGGATAATTCCTCACGAGCGCAGCACGACGAGACCACCGTCGTGCGGGGCGAACGTCGGACGAGACGATCGGATGAACGTCGAACTGATGATGTTGGCGGCGGTGCTTGGGCTTGCGCCAGACGCCACATCTGCGTCGCCGGTCGACTATGCCCGCGACATCAAGCCGATGCTGGCTGCCCGGTGCACGAGCTGCCACGGGGCGGTTCGTCAGAAGGCGGGTCTACGCCTGGATACGGCCGAATTTGTTCGACGAGGTGGCAAAGGGGGGCCAGCCGTCGTGCCGGGTAAGAGTGGCGAGAGCCTGCTCATTCTCCGGGTGACTGGTGCCGACGGCTTCGACCGCATGCCGCCCGAAAACGAAGGGGTCGGCCTCACCGACGATGAGATTGCCCTGTTCCGCTCGTGGATCGACCAGGGTGCCAAGGCGCCGCCGGAGCCAGCGCCCGTTAATCCTCGCAAGCACTGGGCGTACCAGCCACCAGCGCGGACGACGCCTCCGCGTGCGGCGGACGCAACCCGGTCCCGGAATCCAATCGATGCCTTCCTCGCCGCCGGATATCAGGCACGCGGGCTACGGCCCAGCCCTCCCGCGCGGCAGGACCTCTGGCTCCGGCGGGTCTACCTCGATCTGGTCGGACTGCCACCGACCCGTGAAGAACGCCAGGCGTTCCTCGCGGATTGCTCAGCCGACGCAGAAAACCGAGTCGTCGACCGCTTGCTCGCCGACCCCCGCCACGGCCAGCGCTGGGGGCGACACTGGATGGACGTCTGGCGGTACAGCGACTGGTACGGGCTCGGCGAGGAGGTTCGCTACAGCCATCCTCACATCTGGCAGTGGCGCGACTGGATCGTCGCGGCCTTGAACGCCGACAAGGGCTACGATCGGATGATCGAGGAAATGCTGGCGGGCGACGAGCTTGCCCCCGACGACCCGGCCACCGTGCGCGCAACCGGCTTCCTCGTCCGCAACTGGGACATCTTCAACCGGAACGCCTGGTTGGCCAGCACCGTCGAGCACACAGCGCGTGCGTTCCTTGGCGTGACGATCCAGTGCGCGCGCTGCCACGACCATAAGTATGACCCCATCTCCCAGGTCGACTACTACCGATTCCGTGCCTTCTTCGAGCCCTATCATGTTCGGATCGATCGCGTTCCAGGCCAGCCCGATCGCAGTAAGGCCGGCTTGTCGCGTGCGTTCGACGACTTCCTCGACACCCCCACGTACCTCTTCATCCGCGGCGACGAGGCCGCTCCCGATAAAACCCGATCGCTCCGGCCGGCTACCCCGGCGGTACTGGGCGGCGAGCTCAAGATTGTTCCCGTTTTATTGTCCCGCGGCGCCGCTTGCCCGGATAAGCGCGACTTCGTCGTGCGTGAGGCGACCGAGGCAGCAGAGAACGCCGTGGTCCAGGCCCGCGCACTGGCCGCCGCGTCGCGAAGCCGCGCGGAACAGGCGACGCAGACGCTCGACGCCGCCAGCGCGGCCGACAAATTGGCCGAGTCAAAGGTGAATGCCGTTGCGGCAGCTCCGGAAGCACTGAAAACCGCCCAGGCCGCAGCCGCAAAACAGATCGAGGTGCTCGCGACCGCGCAGCGGGCGGCGCGGACCGCCCGGGAAGACCGGTGGGCCGCCGAGAAGGCATTGGCCCTGGCCGAAGCCAAGCAATCTGCCTTGAAAGCGGTTTTGTACGCCGAGTGGCTTGAAGACAACGGCGCCCGTCGCAGCGGCTCTGAAGCCTGGGCGGCCGCCGCCCGCCGGGCGCTGGCCGCCCAGCGCCGGCTCGCGCAGGTTGAAGCTTCGTGGAAAAGCCTCTCGGCCGCGAGAGACCTCGAGCATGCCCGCCAGGCCCTCGAAGGCCTGCTCGCCGCCGGCGCTGGACAAAAGGGCGACCCGCTCAAGGATGCCCGGGCGAAGGCCGCAGCCGGGGTCGTCGAGGCGCGCAGCCGATTGGCATCCTCGGAGAAAGAATGCGCGTCAGCCCAGGCGGCCGCCAGTGCACCGCTTTCCACCGAATTTACGCCGCGCCCGCTTGAATTCCCCCGCGCCAAGACGACCTATCGCGACACACCGGGCAACGCTCCCTACAAAAACGTGAGCACCGGCCGCCGGCTTGCTCTGGCTCGGTGGATCATCGACCGCCGGAACCCACTGACGGCCCGCGTTGCCGTCAACCACGTCTGGGCCCGCCATTTCGGCGAGCCCCTGGTCGATTCCATGTACGACTTCGGCCTCAGGTCGCAGCGGCCTCTGCACCATGCGCTCCTGGACTGGCTGGCGGTCGAGTTCATGGAAAATGGCTGGAGCTTCAAGCACCTGCACCGGCTCATCGTGACTTCGCGGGCTTACCGCATGCGAAGCTCCGATTCCGGCCCGGGCGACCCGAACGTCGCCCTTGACCCCGACAACCGTTACTTCTGGCGGATGAACGTCCGGCGCATGGAAGGCGAGGTCGTCCGCGACAGCGTGCTTTTCCTTTCCCGCCGCCTCGACCCCCGGATTGGCGGGCCCGAATCAAGTGTGGCCGCCGCCGAGGCAGGCAGTCGCCGGACAATCTACTACCGCTATGCCAGCGGCGACAACGTTCCGCTACTGAGCATATTCGACGCCGCGAACGTGACGGAGTGCTACCGCCGGTACGAGACGATCGTGCCGCAACAGGCGCTGGCGCTTTCCAACAGCGGGATGATCTTGACCCGCGCGGCCGAGATCGCGGCCGCAACGAGCAACGAGGTCGGCGCCGGCACCGCCGCGCGGGCTGCATTCGTTGACTCGGCCTTCGTGCGCATTCTCGGCCGGAATCCGGCCGCCGCCGAGCGCGCAGAAGCCGCGGCGGGTCTTGCGCGGCTCGCCCAGGCATTTGCTTCCGAGCCAGAGCCGAACCACAATGCCGGTTCCGAAGCCCGCGCTCGCGCTGCTCTCGTGCACGTGCTCTTGAACCACAACGATTTTGTCTCGATCCGATGAACCGAGCCATCGCCATGAACGAGCACCAAGCTGATCCCGCCTGCTGCGACCGCACGCGACGGATATTTCTGGCCGACGCCGGCATGGGTTTCCTCGGTCTGGCCCTGGGCGCGATGCTCCACCGAGACGGCGTGGCTAACGGCCAAACCGCCGACGGCTGGCTGCCGCCCGACGGAAAGCCCCACTTCCCGCCGCGAGCAAATCGCGTGATCTGGTTGATGATGCGCGGGGGCGTCAGCCACCTCGAGAGCTTCGACCCCAAGCCGGAATTGACCAGGCACGCCGGCAAGACGATTGGCGAGGGCCCATACAACGACGCAGTTTTCCGCTCGCCTTTCCTGAAAAACGTGCGCGAGCAAGTTGCGAACAACATCATCGACAAGACCAAGGCGACGATCTATCCAACCCAGATCGGCTTCAAGAAAGGGGGCCAGAGCGGCATCGAGGTGAGCGACTGGTGGCCGAACCTGCGGGCGTGCGTCGACGACATCGCCGTGATCCGCTCGATGTTCACGACCGACAACAATCACGGGCGCAGCTCGAGTTCTTCACCGGGCGCCACTTGCTCGACGGCTGCCATCCCACGATCGGTGCGTGGGTTCACTATGGTCTGGCGCGCTCTGCGACGACCTTCCGCAATTCATCTCCATCGGTCCACCCCTCGAATACCAGTGCTCAGGCGCCACGGACGCCAATTATCTTGGCCCGGAAAACTCGGGGGTGACCCTCAAAGTCGACCCGGCCGACCCCCTGCCCTTCGCCCGGCCCGGTTTGCCGCTGGGACCGACCGAGCCGGCGCTCAAGGCCGACTTGCTCGGCCGGCTCAACCGGCTCGCGGCGCTCGAGTACCCCTCGGACGAAAAGCTCCGCGCCCGGATCAAGTCGTACGAGCTGGCGTTCCGCATGCAGACGGCCGTCCCCGATGTCCTTCGCTTCGCCGAAGAAGACAGATCAACCTCGGCGCTCTATGGCCTTGACCACGAAGTCACCCGCCCGTTCGGCGAGCAATTGCTCGCCGCCCGGCGGTTCGCCGAGCGCGGAGTGCGCTTCATTCAGGTGTTTCACGGCGCGGGGGCCGCGGGCGCTTGGGACGCTCACTCGGGCCTGCGTGACAACCACTCCAGCCTCTGTGCCCAGGTCGATAAGCCCATTGCGGGGTTGCTCTTGGACCTGAAACGTCGGGGATTGCTCGATGACACGGTCGTTGTCTGGACCACTGAGTTCGGCCGCACCCCGTGCGCGCAAGGCGCCGACGGCCGCGACCACCACAACTACGGCTTCTCGATCTGGATGGCCGGCGGCGGTGTCCGCGGCGGCATCGTTCACGGCGCGACCGACGAGCTCGGCTTTCACGCCGTCGAGCACCGCCACTACGTCACCGACATCCACGCCACGCTGCTGCACCTGCTCGGCCTCGATTCGCACCGGCTGGAGATTCCCGGCCGGAAGCGACTGGCCGTCGAACACGGCCGGCCCATCCCCGAAATCCTCGAGCAACCGCGCAAGGCAACGACGGCATGATTGTAGGGTGCGTGAAACCCACCGTCATCACCTGTTTGCGATGGGTTGCACCCAAACTACAGATGGTTCAAGAGCGCCCGCACACGGCAGAAACCGGCCAGAGTGACACCCTTCCCCCCCTCAACCGGAGTCGCCGGCAAGAAACACGAGCCCCGCTGAATTGCACACCAGGCGACCGGCGCGATATGATGAATCATGCTCCCTCGGCAAGAATCGGTCGAATTGTCTCGGGACGCAAAGTTGGTGGAGCACCGCTCGTTATGTCATCCTTCAGCACGCGAGCTGATTCGGACGTTCTGGTCGTCACGTTCGAGACTGCCGCCGGCCTCAACGATTTTCGCAATAATGCACTGCGAGACTCACTCTACGAGCTCGTGGGCGCCCAGCCGTCGCCACGCTTTGCCATCGACCTGGGCAAGGTCGACTATCTCTCCAGCTCCGGCGTCGCCATCCTGGTCGGCCTCAAACGCCGCGTCGAAACCAAAGGAGGACAGATGGTCATCTATCGCCTCCAGCCAATCGTCCACGACCTCCTCGCCATCATGAAGCTCGACCACTTCTTCACCATCACCGACGACGAGGCCAACGCCGTCGCATCCTTGCGTCCCCTTCCCACCGCCTAATCGCTTCGTTCGCTTTCCTCGATACCCTGTATATCCCATCTTCACAGGTCTCATGAAGGCGGGTGCTTGCGGGCGCCGATTGAGAGAGGCGTAAGTGCGTTGCTGCGTTGACCGGGAGTCCGGGGGTCGAGGCACTGGCCGGCGATCACCCGGCCAGGGCGCTTTTCTCTCGGGGCGCAGCGCAATCGCGATATCTCCGAGCCGGGTGACCATCGAATAGGGAGGGCGGCTTCCGGAGCGTCGAATTTCATCGATCGCGATCGATCGATGGCTTGACGCCTGTTGAGGGCCGCCGGGGAGGGAGTCTTCCATGAGTTTGCCACGGACGCGGTCCAGCCGTTCCGAGCGTAGTCGCGTCAAGCGCCGGCTCGTGTGCCTGCCCGATACCCTGGAGACCCGCCGGGTGCTCCAGGCGGGGATCCCGAATTACCTGTCTCCGTGGATTCCCTCCGACTTGCTGGTCACCAATCCGATCACCAAGGAGCGCGAGCTCTTCCTGGCCAGCGACCAGATCAACAAGAACGACTTCAATAGCCCGGGCTTTACCAACCAGGGCAAAGTGGTTTCCGGCACTGACCGGGCGGGCGATAAATGGGTGATCACGGTGCACGGGCCGGGCTACGTGATCGTCACCGACACCACGCCCAATGACGGCGTGCTCGACGACGACATCAACACGATCCAGCTCGTCAATACCAGCTCGAAAGACACTTATGTCACCGGGAATGTCATCCCCTCGAATACCGAGCAGACCAACGGCGACCTCTTGTTCAATCAGCTCACCGCGGTCTCGGGCGTCAAGTCGATCGAGCTGAACGGCTTTGACCTCTCGTCCGAGGTGACTCCGGCGGTCAGCACGCCGTACGGCATCTTCCTGTACGGCGGAGTCGGTACTCTTTCGTTCAACAGCATCGATGCCCAGATCGACACCTCGGTGAACACTGCGCCGTTTCAGGTGGTGATCGGCACGGCGAACACGCCGCTCAAGCAAGCGCCGTCGATCTACATCAACAGCATCACCAACCTGGTCTTTGACAGCGAGTCGACGACGATTCCGACGACGCCGGTCACCACGCCTTCGGTGGACTTTACGATCAACGGGGTCGTCCGCAACTTCGATATCATCTCGGCCACACAGGGCGCGGTTCCGGCCGCCTACCAGTTCAAGTTCCCGCAAGTCGGCACGACCGGTCGCACGGCCCTCCAGGCGACGGCGGTCAAAAACTTGACCGTCCACGGCTCGGCCAAGAACTTCACGGTTTCGCGCGCTCCGGTGCCGTTCTCCTCCGAGGCCAGTGGCGTCGGCTACCTGAAGAAGGCCTATTTCGGCGGCAATGCCGACGGCGTGGGGCTGGACGTCAGGGGCAAGATCGGCAAGCTCACCTTCAAGAAGGGCCTGGGCAATCCTGCCGGTGTCTTCACGGCCACGTCGTCTTCGTCCGGTTTGCTGCTGCCGGCGACAGCCTACGGAACGCCTCCCGGCACGACCGGCTATCCCGCGGCCGGCCTCTCCGGCGGCACGGTCCGGGCCAGCAGCATCGGCACGCTCACGGTCGGGGCGTCGAACGTGTTCGCCGAGACGCCGACGAATCCGGATTTCGCTCAGCTTGGCATTCAGGGATATCCCACCTACGCGATCGCGCCCGGCTACAACCTCACGAACGCCGTCATCGTGACATCGGGTTCGATCGGCACCGTGAATGTGCAGGGAACCCAGCTCAACAGCGAGGTGAAGACCGGGTTCGACTACCAGGCGTATGTCCAGGGCCTCGAAGGAACTCGCGGAGCCAGCCGGATCAAGCTTTACAAGCAGAAGGGCGACCTGGTCAACAGCGACGTCTCGGCGAGCGTCATTCCCGCCAACAATCATTACAACAAGGTGACCAACACGAACGGCCCGGGCTCGATCACGACCAAGCGCATCGGTCGCGCTTACGACACCGGCGGCACCACCGGCCTGGGCAACACCGGCGCCGGGATCTTCGCCCGCACCATCAAACGGCTGAAGGCCAAGGGCTAAAGCTGAGAGACGTTCAGCCGAGCCGAAAGGCTTGGAACCGCGTCCGGGGAATGTTATATTGTCGTATAACTCACCGGGGGGTTCCGATGCACACAACGAAATTGCGCAAGGTTGGCGGCTCGGTCATGCTTGCGGTACCACCCGCGATATTGGAAGTTCTCGATCTGCGGCCGGGCGCCAAAGTGGGTTTGGCAGTGCAAAGCGGCTCGCTGGTCGTGGAGCCGCATCGCCGGGTTCGGTACACGCTCGACGAGTTGCTCGCCCAATGCGATCCCAAGGCACCGCGAAGCAAGGAAGAGCGCGAATGGCTCAATGACGCGCCGACGGGAGGCGAGCTGATCTGATGAAGCGCGGCGAGATCTGGCTGGTCGGCCTTGATCCCACGCAGGGGCACGAGCAGAGGGGACGTCGGCCGGTCCTTATCGTCTCACCAGAGGCGTTTAACCGTGTGACGAAAGTGCCCGTTGTTCTCCCGATCACGAGCGGCGGAAACTTCGCGCGGACCGCGGGTTTCGCGGTGACGCTCGAAGGTGCCGGGACCAAAACAACCGGTATTATCCGCTGCGACCAGCCCCGCGCGCTCGATCTGGGTGCGAGCGGTGGCAAGAAGCTGGAGCGCATGCCTGAGGCGATCGTGGACGAAGTGCTGGCGAAGCTGACACCGATCTTTGAATAGAGAATCGGTCGCGATCACGACACCGGCGGCGTAACCGGCCTGGGCAACAGCACTGGAAGTCCAGCGTCACGAAGCTCGTGGCCGCTTACGCTTCGTTTGAAGCGATCAAGGGCGTTGGTGACTATCTTAAGGCACGATCGAAGGAATCGGTCTCGGCAAGGGTCGAGAGACCGTCAAGGGCATCATGGATACGATCCAATCCGCTGCAACGGCCAGAGCGACCGAGAACGCCGCAAGGAAGTCGGGATTCATCGAACCCGGTGCGATTACGCCAAGGAATGAAGAACGGCACTTCGCCGGCGGTAAAGCCGAAGCGGGATCGACTGAAGCTTACTCGGCGATTCTGCAATCAAAGGGCGTGCAGTTTTCGGCGCAAGACCAGCTTCTGAACGCCTCGAAGATCACGGCGGATTCGACCACCAAATCACTCGCGGTACTAACCACGATCAGTGCGGCACTCGTAGACAAAGGCGCAGCCGCCAAGAGCGTTCCCGCGGTCGGAAAGGACCTGTAAACCATGAGCACAGATCCGAAATCGGTCGCAGGTCAGACGCCAGATGAAAACAACCCGCCTTGATCCTTCCGGTGGTGTGCGTGATACTTAACGCATGGATTCCACTTCAGATCAAAAACGCGAAGGGCAGTCAATGTCGCGGTGCCAGGCGATTCTGCTTTGTGAATCCGTAATTCGCGATGAGTTCACCGGGAAGACGACGATAGTGGGAGTACTTGATACGTTCCTCGTGGCAAGTTTCCCGGGCTATACATTCCCTTCCACCGTTTATGTGCGGCTTTTTGGCTTGGTCGGAATACACGTTGTGTCGGTCGAAGTGCATGACATAGAAAGCAGGGCCGTGCTATTTCGATCGGAAGCACCGGCACAATTTGGCGATCCCCCCAGAAGAATACCATCAGAGTTAAGAATGCCGATAGCCCCCCTGGCAGTCGATCGCCCTGGCGCCTTCGACATGGTTGTGTTCATCGATCAGCAGGAATTCGGCCGCGTAAACTTTGACGTTAAGCTCAAGCCACCGAGCGAACAATGATGACTGTAGCGACGTGGACCCTGCGCGACTATTGGTGCTTGACCACGAATGGCGCCGTAATGGTGAACAACCCGATCATCTTGATTCCGGTTCAACCGCCCAAGCCAATCGACCCTAGAGCGCGTGGAATCGCGCAGGATGCGCTCGATCGAGCTGCCGCGGAGAGACTGACGCCCTCCTTGAGCGTTCTTCGGGAGATGGCCAGACAGTCGCCGCCACCGCAGTCTTGGTGGGACGAGGATTTCGAGGGATTGTGAGCGCCGCAAAGGTAACCAATCAGAGGCCGTATGCGTGCCCGTAAAACAAGGCGACATCGTCTGGGCGCTAGTCGCTGACCCTCAGGGCGCGAACGTGAAATGTCGACCGTTCGTCGTTCTACCGCTCTCGGAGGAGATTCGAGAAGGCGAGACAATCGTAGCGGTGGCAATTACTACGACGCTCCCCAATCCGTTAACGGACGAATATGTTGAGCTTCCCTGGCATCGAGACCGGTCCGCCTGTACTCGGCTCACGAAACGTTGTGCAGCACATTGTCGGTGGAGAGTAGAGCTGGACCTAAACCAGATCGACGAGATCCGGGGTCACGTACCGGGTGGCAAGCTAAAAGAGATAGTCGAAAAGGTGAACGCTCTCTGGCGGCTCGAGGGAATGAGACTTTGCGGCACCGACTCCTACTCCGGTCGTGATTACTCTCACCTTAAGGCCTGGATTCTCGATCGGCTACGCGCCCTCGCCGGGCTTTTCGGCGCTCTGGTGTGTGGTTATGCCATTATGAGCAACCACCTGCATCTCGTGCTCCGCAATCGACCCGACAGCGTTGCCCAGTGGTCCGACGCCGAAGTCGCACTACGCTGGCGCAAGCTCTTTCCGCAACGTGATGACACTTCCGGCGAGCTGGCGGAGCCCGACGACCGCGACCTTGCGATGCTGATGGCCAACGCGGACAGGCTGGCGACTCTGCGCGGCCGGCTGTCGAGTCTATCGTGGTTCATGAGGTGCTTGTGCGAATGGGTCGCCCGCGCGGCCAATAGCGAGGATGGCTCTGCCGGAAGATTCTGGGCCGGTCGATTCAAGTCGCAGCCGTTGCTTGATGAGGCTGCACTCTTGGCGTGCAGCGTCTACGTCGATCTCAACCCGATTCGGGCCGGAATTGCCAGTACGCCGGAGGAATCGCAATTCACGTCGGGATTTGACCGCAGTCAGAGCCTGGCCGGAATTCCGGGTTCGCTGCATTCATCGCGTGAGGAGAGCTCGCCCGACAGTTTTGATCGCCCGGATGGCTGGCTGTGCGAACTGACGTTGAGGGAGACTGACGTTGTTCCCAGCGGCGGAGAGGACGACGGCTCGCCCGCCGCGGCATCGGACACTCCTCTGCCGCACGGGCTGATCGCGACCGACCGTGTCGCTGCCGCGGGGAGTCGGGCAGGTGCTGGTGCTTCTGATGCGGTCTCGGGCGTGCCGCTCCAAGCGGTGTTAGAACGACCGCTCCCTGCGCGGGCGTCGGATCAAGGGTTTCTGCCGATCGAGACCAGAAAATATGTGATGCTGCTCGACTGGACGGGCCGGGAATTGCGGCGGGACAAGCGTGGGGCGATCCCTGAAGATCTGGCTCCGATCTTGGACCGGCTCGGTGTGGATCGATCGAACTGGGTCGACACGGTGCGCGAGTTTGGCCGCATGTTCAAGCAGGCGGCAGGGCGAGCGAGCTCGCTCGTGCGCGCGGCGCCCCGTTGCTCGCGGCAGTAGTTTCAGGGGAAGGCAGCCGCGCAAGCTGCGTTTTTGTAAGTAAGCTGCTCGCTTAGTCGTTGAGCCCTGGTCGCAGTGGCAGACGCAGGACTCGATTGACTTGAGGCCAGCTAGCGGCGTTGCCATGGCCGGCGCGGTAATCGACAAAGTACCGCTGTCCATACTGAGCGGTTATCAGCAACCGACGGTGTAAGCGCCGGCGACGAAGCGCAGAGGGTTGTTCAAGGTGGTGCTACGGCGCGTATGACGCGCGGCGTCGGCCGCGGCGACTCAGCAAGCGCGGAGTTCGGACCGGTGCGCGAGTGACGTGCACTCGCATCCGAATAAACTGACTCCAGAGGGTGGGTGTCTGGCTTCCCGGGACATCGGACCGCGGATGAGACGCGGTGCATGGCTCTAACAGGCGGGCAAATAGCCTGGTTCAAAAGCCCTTGAACCACTGAAGCATATCCCGGCTGAGTGCGCCCGCGATTTCGTCTGGCGACGTGGACCACCCTTGATCAACCGATCTGGAGTTTGCCGCTCTTGACGGTCAAGGAGTTCAGATTGGCCAGGAGCACGCTGAGGTTTTCCAGGTCGAGCGCGGTCGCATGGTCGAGGAGGTCCGTGGGGGAGAGCGACGACAACAGGCCTTGGGAGAAGATCGCATCGATCACGGCCGCGTCCGTCGTGTCGTTCTGCTTGTAAAGAACGGCCTTGCTCGTGCTCCCGATCTTGATGACGTTCATCGGCCCCACTGAGACGAGAATTCCACTGACCGTGCCGGCGGCAGACAAGCCCGTGCCCGCCGCCTTGTTGCCGATGGCCCCGCCCGCGACGATGGCGCTTTGGCTGTCGATCGACCCGGTGATCGTCAGGTTGCCCAGGATCGAGCCCAACGAGGCTATGGTCCCGTTCTGGAGCGAGCCCTTGATCGTGATGTTGCCGCTCATGTTGCCCACGGACACCAGGTCGCCGGTCAACGACCCATTCATCGTCAGGTTTCCGTTGATCGCTCCCGCCGTGGCGATCAGGCCGCCCTGGAGCGCGCCGAAGTTGATCGTCCCGGTCATGTTGCCGATGGAGACGATCTCTCCGGTGATCGGGCCGCCGACGGTCAGGTTGCCCAGCGTGCCGCCAGTGAGGATGGAGCCACCCTGCAAGGGCACGGCGACAATGACCGTCCCGCCGTTCGAACACCCCGCGCCACTGGACAAAATCGGCCCATTGATCGAGCCACAGACCGTGATGGAGCCGATGTCCGAGCCGGAGGTCGTGATGGAGCCGCCCGTCACGCGGCGCCGCCGGAGTTGACGTTGATCGTCGCGCGGCTGTTGCCGGCCGTGAGGGATGGCCCGTTCATCGAGCCGACGTTGATCTCGCCGATGACCGAGCCGTACGTGGTGATGTCGCCCCCTTGCACGAGGCCGTTGACATTGATGGTCGTGTTGTTGTTGCTGGCCCAAATCTCCGGCCCGTTCATCGAGCCGCTGATGTCGATGTCGCCGATCACTGATCCATAAGTGATGATGGAGCCGCCTTCCACGGTGCCGTTGAGGTTGATTTGCGTGTTCTTGCCGCAACCCGAGTCGGAGACGGTCGGCCCGTTCAACCCGCCGTTGATGTCGATGTTGCCGATGACCGAGCCGTAGGTGGTAATCGTCCCGCCCTGCAAGGTGCCGCTCAAGTTGGTGGTCCCGCCGTTCTGGCCTGCCGAGATGGTCGGTCCGCTCATGGGGCCGTTTGAAGTGAATCCGCCGAGGTTCACCACCTGGCCCGACGGGTACGTGAACGTCGTCCCGAGGTTGCCCGACCCGGGCTCCCACGAGACCGGCTGAACCAGGACCGTGCCCGTCGTGCAGCCATTCGAGACGACCTGGCTGATGAGGTTGCCGCCGCAAATGATCTGGCCGGCGAACCCACCGTTCGATACCACCTGGGACGTGGTGAGCACGGACGTGGACCCGTACCCGTACCCGTACCAGCACTGTGTCGTCTCGACGTAGACCCGGCCCAGGTCGGCGGGCACCTGCGACACGGCTCCCGTGATCGGATCGGTCCGGATCCCGGTCGTCTGGATGGTGCTCGTAGATGGAATCGGGCCACAGGGAATGATCGAGCCGAAGATGCTCGGCGCGGTCACGTTGGGCAAGGGGCCGCCGATGATCACGTCGCCCAGCGGGCCGGTGCTGGTAATGGCCGGCGTGAAGGCCGCCTTGGGCAGGCTGCAATCCTCGGGACTACCGACGTTCAAACCCGTTTGAATCGAGCCGCCGTCGCCGCGGAGATTGATGTCTTCGATGAACGACCCGTCGAGTTGGTTGCACGAATTGAAGGTCTCGGCGACCGTGATAAGGGCGACCACCGACCCGCGGGCGACGTTGCTCGGCGTCACGATGTTGGCGGTGCCGCTGCTGTTGGCGGTGCTTACTCCCTGAACTTCGAGCGCGACGTTGTCGCAGTCGAATTGGCCTTGGCCCGTGCCCCAGCCCCATCCCCAGTCACAATTCGGTTCGTCGTCCATGAAGAAACCGGCCTGCTGGGTTGAGAGGTCCGCGAACGGGACGCGGAAGGTCTCCTCGGTCGTGCCATTCGTGGAGCCTGCCTGAACAATTGCAGTGGAGGCCGAGAGCAGGTTGGCCGCATCCGACGCGTTGGCTTCCGCTCCCGTCACGAGCCCGCAGTAGGAGCGGGTCGTGGAGCCGAACGCCACCGCCTGGATGCTCTTCGCCGCGATGGAGTCTTGCGGTACGTAGTCCCGAACGGCGACCCCAGCCAGGTTGTCCTGGGGCAGATAGATTCCCGCCGGCGACTTATCGGGCGAGAAGAAGGTGGCAGCCGCCGCGGTGACCTTGGTGAGGATGTCGCCTTCGACCGAGACGTTGCGGATCCCGGATACGCCGGAGGGATTCGTCTTGGACACGCTGGCGGAGTCGAGCCGCACCAGGTTGAACTTGGCCAGATCGTTGTCGGTGATGAGGCTGAAGTCGTACTGGTCGGCACCCGTGTTCCCGGTCGCGTTGGTGACGCGGGCAGTGAGCTGCGGGTTGGCCAGGTTTGCGGAGGGGCTGAGGCCCTCGATCGACGCGCTGTCCAGGCCCTCGTAGAAGTACTGGAAGGTGATACCCGCCGGCGACACGGGCGGCGTCGGCTGTCCCGGCGTGGGAATGGGGAACGGCGCGGAGGGCACGGTCGCCTCGATGTACCGCTGGATGCCGTTTTCCTCGATCTGGGCCACCACCGGCCCGTAACCGGCGAGAGTGCCGATCGTCCCGATCTGGCCGGCCGATATCGTCCCGGGCGTGCCCCCACCGACCGTCAGTTGCCCGAGCGTGCCCAGGACGGTCAGCCGCCCCGCCAGGTCGCCATGAATCGTCATGCTGTTGAGGTTGCCCAGCGTGATCGTGCTGGTGTAACCGAGCGAGCCACCGAGATTGAACGTCCCCAGCGTCCCGGAGACGATCAGGGTGCCGTCGAGGTCGCCGCCGATCGTCAGTGTCTTGATGTTCCCGAGCGCCGGGTTCACCGTGTTGACAGCCGAGATCAACCCGCTCTGGGTCTCCGACCCGCCGATGTAGAGACTGTTGATCGTCAGCGTCTCCTTGATGGCGCCCGAGAGGTTGCCCGAGACGCTGGCGGTCGAGATCGCGCCGCCGGCGATCACCTGGCCCGAGACATTGTTGACGCCACCGGTCGTGGGCGTGTTGGCCGGCCCGACGTTGAGCGTCGTGATATTGCCCGAGACCTGGACCAACCCGGCGATCGAGCCGCCCACCGTCATCGTGCCGATATCGCCGAGCAGGCCCGTGGCGGTTGTGGGGTTGGCCGGATCGGAGTGACTGAAGACATGGAGCGCGCCGGAAGTGGTCAGCGACCCGCCGATGGTGATCGACGCGATCGATCCGGGATTGGAGTCGCTCATCGAGCCGTTCAAGTTGTTGCCGATCGTGATGGTTGAGGTCGCGAAGTTCGATAGCCCCAGCGTGCCGTTGAAATCGGTCGCCCAGTTGGCGGCCAGGACGTCCCGGCCCGCGCTGCCGCCGGTAATCGACGTCGTCGCGGGCAGGTTCTGGCCGGCAGGCGCGTTGATCGCGAAGGAGTTGCCCGTGGCGCCGCCGGAGCCGAGGCTGATGTTGAGGTTGGCCAGGCCGCTATACGCGATGCCGCTGACGCCCATGCCCAGGCCGGTGAGCGTGGTGGGGGTCAGAGTCGCGGCACGGGACGACGTGTCGCCGGTGTCGTCGACGTTCATCGTGTCGCCGCCGTCGCCAATAACGGTCAAGGCGCCCTGGATGTGGCCCACGATGCCGCCCGTCGCCGGTTCCAGGCTGCCGACATTGACGACGTTGGTGTTCGAGCCGCCACCGGTATTCACCGTGATGGGCCCGCCGGTCGCCTGCACGTCGACCGTGTCGCTGCCCGTGCCGCTGTTGACCGTCGTGGTCGTGCTGGCGGTGTTGGCGACGGTGAAAGTATTGCCGCCCGAGCCCAGGTCGATGTTCAGCTTGGCCAGCGAGGAATAACTCAGGCCGCCGCCGTTGCCGAAGGCCGTCGAGGTCAGCCCCGTGCCGTTCAACGTGCTCGTGCTCGAGAGGCCGTCTCCCGTGTCGCTAAGATTGGCCGTGCTGGTGCCCGAGCCGCCGTTGACCGTCAACACTGCGGCGATGCCCGCGAGCGTGCCCGTGTTCGCGGGTGCGTTGGAGGACACGTTGATCGTATCGATGCCGCCGCCCGCGTTGATGCTGGCCGGGGCGCCGATCGCCTGGACGTTGACCGTGTCCGTGCCGGTCTGGCTGTTGACCGTCAGCGGGCTGGATGTGCCCGTGACGTTGACCGTGTCGCTTCCCGTGCCGCTGTTGACTGTCGTGCTGGTGCCACCGGCCGTACCGGCGACCGTGACCGTGTTCCCGCCCGAGCCCAGAGACACGTTCAGGGCCGCCAGCGAGGAATAGCTCAGTCCCCCGCCGCTGCCGAAGGCCGTCGAGGTCAGCCTCGTGCCGCTCAGCGTGCTCGTGCTCGAATTCCCGTCTCCGGTGTCGCTGACATTGGCCGTGCTGGTGCCCGAGCCGCCGTTGACCGTCAACACTGCGGCGATGCCCGCGAGCGTGCCCGTGTTCGCGGGTGCGTTGGAGGACACAGCGATCGTATCGTTGCCGCCGCCCGCGTTAATGCTGGCCGGGGCGCCGATCGCCTGGACGTTGACCGTGTCCGTGCCAGTCTGGCTGTTGACTGTCAGCGGGCTGGATGTGCCCGTGACGTTGACCGTGTCGCTTCCCGTGCCGCTGTTGACTGTCGTGCTGGTGCCACCGGCCGTACCGGCGACCGTGACCGAGTTCCCGCCCGAGCCCAGAGACAAATTCAACGCCGCCAGCGAGGAATAGCTCAGTCCCCCGCCGCTGCCGAAGGCCGTCGAGGTCAGCCCCGTGCCGTTCAACGTGCTGGTGCTCGCATTGCCGTCTCCTGTGTCGCTGAGATTGGCCGTGCTGGTGCCCGAGCCGCCGTTGATCGTCAACACCGCGGCGATGCCCGACAGCGTGCCCGTGTTAGCCGGCGCGCCCGAGGACACGTTGATTGTATCGTTGCCGCCGCCCGCGTTGATGCTGGCCGGGCCCGCGATCGCCTGGACGTTGACCGTGTCCGTGCCCGTCTGCGTGTTGACAGTCAGTGGGCTGGATGTGCCCGTCACGTCGACCGTGTCGCTGCCCGTGCCGCTGTTGACCGTCGTGCTGGTTCCAGCGGCGGTACCGGCGACCGTGACCGTGTTCCCGCCCGAGCCCAGAGACAAGTTCAGCGCCGCCAGCGAGGAATAGCTCAGTCCCCCGCCGCTGCCGAAGGCCGTCGAGGTCAGCCCCGTGCCGTTCAACGTGCTGGTGCTCGCATTGCCGTCTCCTGTGTCGCTGAGATTGGCCGTGCTGGTGCCCGAGCCGCCGTTGATCGTCAACACTGCGGCAATTCCCGACAGCGTGCCCGTGTTGGCCGGCGCGCCGAGGACACGTTGAACGTATCGTTGCCGCCGCCCGCGTTGATGCTGGCGGGTGCGCCGATCGCCTGCACGTTGACCGTGTCCATGCCCGTCTGGGTGTTGACTGTCAGTGGGCCGGACGTGCCCGTCACGTCGACCGTGTCGCTTCCCGTGCCGCTGTTGACTGTCGTGCTGGTGCCACCGGCCGTACCGGCGACCGTGACCGTGTTCCCGCCCGAGCCCAGAGACAAGTTCAGGGCCGCCAGCGAGGAATAGCTCAGTCCCCCGCCGCTGCCGAAGGCCGTCGAGGTCAGCCCCGTGCCGCTCAACGTGCTCGTGCTCGAACTGCCGTCTCCCGTGTCGCTGACATTGGCCGTGCTGGTGCCCGAGCCGCCGTTGACCGTCAACACTGCGGCAATTCCGGACAGCGTGCCCGTGTCGGCCGGCGCGTTGGAAGACACATTGATCGTATCGTTGCCGCCGCCCGCATTGATGCTGGCCGGGCCCGCGATCGCCTGGACGTTGACTGTATCGGCGCCGGTACCCGTGTTGACCGTCGTGGTCGTGCCGGGGGCCGTGCCGGCGACCGTGAAGACGTCGTTGCCAATGCCGCCGTCGATCGTCACTGACTCGATGTTCTCCAGCGCGATCGCAACCGGAGTGTTCCCCGACAGCGGGCTGGCGACGGTGACCGAATTGTCCGTCACCATGAAGGTGTCATTCGCGCCATCGCCGACGACCGTGAGGGAGTTCGTGCCCGCGGTCGCGTCGACGAAGACCGGCACCGTCAACGGGGCGTCGACCTCGAACTGATCGTTCCCGGACTGGCCGAAAATCAAGGTGCGGCTCGTGGGCTGGAACGTGCCCAGCGCGGTTCCGTTGAGAGTCACCACGGTGCCGCCCGTGCCGGGCGCCGCGCCGAAGACGATGTCAGACGAGGCTGTAGTGCCGCCGATGGCCAGCATCACTGAGCCCGGCGCCGAGGGATCGGGCTCCAGCTCCGCGGCCTGGATCACGGCCGTGCTGTCCGCGACGACCGAAGCGCTCGTGGCGATGTCGTCAATCGTGACCGTGATCGTGTACGTGCTCGCGCCGGTGTAAACATGGTCCGTGCTGGCCCAGACGTCGAAGTCCCCGGCGGTGGCGTCATACGCGATGACACCGGCCTCAATCGGGGTGCCGTCGCCCCAGTCGATGGTCGCGGTGAAATCGCTCGGATCGGTGTCCGAGGCGAGGGCGTCGAAGCTGGCGACGACGATGTGCGATGCCACCGTCGTGGAGAGGGGCTGGCCTTCGACCGCGTTCAGAGTGGCGGGGATGGCCTCCAGCCCGTTGAGGTAGATGTTCCCCGGCGGTGCATACGGGTGGAGCTGACCGCCGACGCTCACAATCAGGGGCGTGGAAGGTGACCCCAGGGTCCCGGTGCCCGCCTTCAGCACGGTGTTGCCGGGCGTAGTGATCTGAGTGCCCGTGCCGGTGCCGAGGATGCTCTCCTGGGCCGTGATGTTCACCGCGCCCCCGGCGGTCACGTCGCTCAGTGTCAGGTCCGGGGAAGTGCCCTGAATGGTGACCGACCCCGTTGCGGTCGCGTTCAAGTCGCCGGTGGCCGAGATGAAGACCTGCGTGTTCGGCGAGACAAGGACGCCCGTGGACGTGACGACCACATCGCCCGGGGCAGTCGCGTTCGCGAGCGCACTTTCCTGGGCCGGCGTGAGGTTCCCGGTCTGAAGGTCCGCCAGCGAAATGGCCGAGGGCGCGATGGTCTGGCCGATGCTTTCGCCCGTCACCAGCGTCACGTTCGCCCCGGAGATGTTCGACGTCCAGATTCCGACCGGGGTGCCGTCCTCCGGGTCCACTGCCACGAGGGCGACCGAGTTCATCAGCTCGGCCGTCGTCCAGGTCGCGTTGCTTTCGAGGTTGGACACCTGTTGTGAGGTCGCCACGTAGCTGAACGTTGGGTCAAACGCCAGGAATTCGGGATCGGTCATCCACGTCGAGTCGAGGTTCTGGTTGAAGAACGTGACGTAGTTCTGGTACTGCGAGTTGGCGTACCCTTGCACCTGGGCCGTGGTCGGGTTGGTGATGTCCAGCGCCAGGGCCGCCAGCCCACTGTAGAGCGCCACGGCCGGGGCGTTCAGACTGAAGACCCCGTCCAGTACGCTGCCGTTGTCGAGCAATTGCCAGTACGCCACGTAATCGGCGTTGACCTCATTTTGGAAGGACGTGATCGCCTGCTGCTCGTTGGCGGCCGGGTTCGTCAGACTCAGGTTCGTCCAGACTTGCTGGCTCGCGGCGTCGTTGACCTCGTCGTTCCAGGTCGTGCCGCTGGCATTCACGATCGACCCGGAGGGCACGTCGAGGGTGACGTCGCCGGTCGTCGAGACGATCTGGCCGACCTGAAGGTTGGTGCCGGCCTGGGTCAGGTCGATGTCCTCCAGCGCGGCAACGTTGACGACGCCTTGCGCCTGGATCAAGAGCGGCGCGGCCGCCGTCCCGACCGCGCCCGCCGTGGAAGTGAGCGCGATGTTGTTCCCGGTGACGTTGACCGTCCCACTCGACAGGCCCGGCTCGACGGCGAGGCTATTGGTCGCGGTCAGGACAACGTCGCCATAACCCGTCGAGGCCTTGCCGGCACTCACCTTGCCGAGCAGTGCCCCGGAGCCCAGGTTCAAGTACGCGCCCTGGCTGCCGGCGCTGACGTTCAGCTCCCCGTTCGCCGTCAGGCTGGCGTCGAGCGGCTGGGCCGCGGTGCCGACGCCGCCGGTCGCGGAGAGCGTGAGGTTGTTCGTTGTGATAGTGGCGGAGGGTTCCTGGGTGATGCTTGGGGCGGTGATCGTCGTGTCGCCCGAGGAATTGGCGATGTTCCCCGCCAGGATCACCGGCGTGTCCGAGGTAATGGTCACCGTGGCCTGGTCCGGGCCGGAGAAATCGATGCCGATGGGGTTGTCCGCCTTGACCGACTCGGTCAGGGTGAGCTCGACATCCAGCGGGAAATAGAAGGCCCAGGGGTCAAGTGTATTGCCGTTGTCATCCTTCACCGCCGGGTCGGTCGGGGCGGAGCCGAACTGCCCGTTGGCGTAGGCACCAAAATCGAATACCAACTTTGCACGGTCCCGCTGATCGTTTCCTCGAAAGCGGGGTCGGAGTCGCTACCCGCCACCAGTTGGCCGAACGGGGTGCTGGTTGTCCCGGTCGAGTCAGCGGGCGTGGGGTTACCGTTCGCATCGAGGTAGTACCACGGATTGTTATCGTTAGTCTCGCCGTCAACTGAGGAGGAGGCAAAGCCCCACGGGGTCAATCCCGTGCCATCCTCAGTTGCTGACCGCGTGAGGGTCGTCTGCAACTGCCACTGCCAGCGCAGGCCGGCCAAGGGGGCGTAGGACGTGGAGCTCCCCGGGATCACGGCGGGCGAGCCCTGTTCCAACTGCTGCTCGGTCTTACCGGCCGTGCCCCGGTACTCGTCGATGACGTTGCCCGGCTGGTAGACGAGCAACGTCTGTTCGGTGGCCGCGGGCTGGTTCGTATCGATGATATCGACCCCGCTCAGCGTGGTCGAAGTCGTCGACTTGCTGGCGGACACGTCGTTCACCACGATCGGGTAATTCGTCAGGTTGTCGATTGTCACCTGGCCGAGGTCGGAGTTGACGTTCAGCTCCCCGAACGTGTTGGTGCTCATGATCGCGCCGTCGATCGAGATGAAGCCGCCTGAGGCGGCGCTCACGTCACTGACGATGATCTGCCCGGTGATCGCGTTGTACTGGGTCGGAATCAGCGTGTCGCTTGCCGAAATCGCGGATCCGGGCAGATTCAGTAGCCAAACGCTGAGGCTACCGTTAGACGTCTGAGTCGCGTTCGACGAAAATGTAACCGTGTCCGTTGTACTGTCGAAATCCGTGATCGTCGTTCCCGACGGAATGCCGGTGCCGCTGACCCCTTCGCCGGCGGACAGCAAGTTCAGGGCAGCCGCAGTGCCCGTCACCTTGGCCGAGTTCGATCCTTTCGTCAAGTGGAAGGTGATGGTCGAGAAAGTGCTCTGGTCGGCGGGAATGGCGCTATCGAGCGATGCCGGCAGGTTGACCGACCAGTTGTTGGGCTGCCCCACATTGATCGGCTCGTTGACGTCGACATACAAGGCGTTGATGAAGACCGCGTCGGCGTTGATCGCGCTGGCGCTGACTCAGTGTGAGGCTCTCCGTGCCGGTGACCGTCGCGGGCGCTGACAGTGTGAGGGAGGTGGCGGTGAGGTTCTCGCCACCGGTGACCGTCGCGGCCTCCGAAAGGTAAACGGCTTCAATCCCACCACCCGGGGGTGATATAGCCTGGATCGTCGTCCCGGACGGGAAGCCGGTCCCGGTGACGGTCTCTCCCACGAAGAGCGGCACCGTGTCGCTGACGGCAAGCGCATCAATTCCGATATTCAGGAAGCTGGAAAAGCTGACGCTGCCGACCTGGATCGTGGTCCCCGGCGAGATGCCGGTGCCGGTGATGTACTCTCCGGTGACCAGCCCCGCCTCACCGCTGGGCACCGTGACCGTTTCCGATCCGCTCGTCAGCGAGCCGGTGATGGATGTTTGGTAGTCCGCCGTCGTGGCACCCACTGGCTCGACGGGGACCACGGGCATCTCGCCGTAACCAGAAGAGCCGCTAAACTGGTAGCTGTCGTCGACCGGGCTCTCGGAGGAAGCGTCCGACGCGGTGACCGAATTGTCGTCCCCGGTAGTGGCGCCGAGGAACTCCAGGCTGGTGCCGTCTTCCGGGACCCCACCGAGAATCAGCGGCGTCATTGGCTCACCAGGCCCTCCGGGTTCGTCAAAGGAATAAGGGGGCAACTCGCCGAGATGGCCGACGAGGTATTCGGTGAAGCCCAGGTCGCCGCTGCCGCCGAATCGGTACATGCTGTCGCCAGCGACGCTCCCAATGCCCGACGGGTCGGTGCCAAACTGACCATTGGCGTTGAACATCGCGTTGGCCACATAGGCCACGTAGACGCTCGCCAGGTCCGAGGGCATGGCGGGGTCGGTGAACGGGTCGTAACCGTCCGGCCAAGCCATGGTCGTATACCAGTCCGTAGCCGGCGTCCCGGCGTTGGCTGAGAGCCCGGTCGCGTTGCTGAACGCGGCGACGCCCTTCGGGGCGCTGATGTTTACCTGATTGGCGCTCAGGCTGCCCGCCTGGATCGACGACCCGTCCGCGACGGTGATCGCGACCTGACCGCCCTCGTTGTCCACAGATCCGCTCGGGTCGAGCGTGACATTGCCTTGGGTGTCCATCGTGGCGGTCACGAACACGGACGGACCCGGATTGGTCGAGCCCGAAGAGGGAGGAACCGGATTGGCGTATAGTTCCTGGATGTTCACGACGGGACGCGCGTCCGCGCTCGACTGAGGAGTGACGTGCACCCCCGCCGGAGCGGCCGTCGCCGCGCCGGTGTAGACGACATGGCCGCCGGGCTCGTCCGGGATAGTGATCGAGTCGAGGACGAGGTAATCGGGGCTGTAGTTGGTGACGGTGATCGTAGGCCCGCCGTAGGCGGTGATGCAGCCGGTGGTGCCCTTCAGCGTGCCGGCGTTCACCGTCACGTCGCCGCCCGCCGCGAACAGCGTGCCGAGCACCATGGCGCCGACCGACCCGTCGTAAACAAAGCCCTCGTCCTCACTGGCCTCTTCGCCGGAAAACTCTCCATCGGCCGCGGCGGCCGCGATGGTGTTGTTGGGGTTGAAGCTCGGATCGAAGCTGGCCGTGAAGGCGACGAACGTGGGGTTGTTCATGGGGGGCGACACGAGGGCAACGGCGGGCGCCGTGCTGACGGGGGTGGGTGCGCTGCCGTTGACGATGACGTCGTCGCTGAAAATCGCATTGCCATTCGCGGTGGCCGTGTTGTCGTTGGGTATCGTGATGTTGAGCGTGTGGTAAATGCCGGCCGTGATCGACCCGTTCACGGTCACGGTCGAGCTGGTCGAGACAATGGGCGTGCTGCTGCCGTCCTTCAGCGGGATGACGCCCAGTTCCTTACCGTGGCCAACCCCCTTTGCCGCCGCGGAGGGGGTGCCGTGGTCGGCCGCAAGGGTGGTGTTCTCCCCGCTCTCGATCTGGTCGTTCGTGCCGACGATCAGCGTCGCATTGCTGGTCAGGTCCGTGGTCGCCGATGCTGCCGGGATGGCGACCAGGCTGCTGGCGTACGACTCCGCATCGGAATCGCCCAGCATCCCGGCCGCGGCGGCGCCCGGGGTGGGGTCGTCGCCGGCGGTGAGGTTGATGTCCTGTGTGGCCATCAGGTTCGTGTCGGGGCCCAGCGTGACGGTCTGGTTCGACGTCACGTCGGTTTCCGCGGAGGAGGAGGCCAAAGCACCGAGCACGCCCCAGGTGTGGGCCTCGCTGGTGTTCATGGCGTCTACGTTCGAGTACGTGCCGATCCCCATGTTCTCATTGGTCATGAAGGCATCGGGGGCCGTGGACGTCGAGCCGGTCGTCACGTTGTTATTCAGCGTGGCCGTGAGGCTCGAGTTGGTGCCGGACCCCTCGACCGCGCCGCCGGACGACAGCGAGACCTGGTCGTTCGTGGTGAGCACACTCGAAGCGATCAGGAAGATGCCGCTCGCGCTGGTGCCTTGGCTCACGGGAACCTGCACGTCGATCATGACCGAGCCGTCGATCGTGACGTTGGCGTTGCCCTTGAGTGTCGTGGTGCTCGAGGCGGCCGTGCCGTTGACGATACCGCCCGCCCCGGCGGAAACCGTGTCCCCGCCCGTCGGCTCGTCCTCCGTGAAGGTGTTTTGCGCAGTGATGTCCACTGCGGAAGTGGCATTGATGACGGTGTTGGCGAGGACCGTCGCATTCGCCGCGAGGGTGCCTTGATTGCTCGCGACCGCAGCGCTGGCGCCGGCGATCGCGGCGTTGACGGAGCTCACGTCGGGCATGAACACGCAATTGTTGGTGGCGGCGACGTCGACGGTGCCGGCGTAGATGACGGGCACAACGCCGGTGGCGAGGGGACCGCCGAGGGTCGCCGAAACCGTCGAGGTGTCCTGGGTGTTACCGACCGAGGCGTCGCCCGCGATCAGGCCGCCGCTGCCGGCCGTGCTCGAGACATCGTTCTCGTCCGTCCCGGTCGCTGTGACGTTGAGCGCGCCCGTGCGGGACATGTCGGTCAGCGCCGCCGCCCCCAGTTGGGCCAGGGTGGTGACGTTCGAAGTGGCGTTGGCCACGTCGGTGCCGAGTGCGAAAACACCGCCGATCGCCACGCCTGTGGCTGTCCCGGACTGGAGGCTCGCGCTACTGGCCGCGATCGTGACGTCCCCGTCCGGCAGCATCACCGAGGAGCCGGTGGTCGCCTGGACCGTGCCGTCAGAATGGGCCGTGCTGACGGTGGCGTTGACGCCGGCCAAGACTCCGCCGGCCCCCGCGTCCGCCTCGGAATTCTCCATCGCGTTCCGCATTGCTTCGACCGTGAGCGAGGCGGCCGAGATCGTGACCGAATTGCCGACGTAACTTGACGTCATCCCGGAAACGGTCGCGGCGCTGACATTCGTGCCGATCGAGAAGAGCCCGACATCGACGCCGATGGATTCGGCCTGGGCGTCCGGCGTCTGATCGGCGATGACTCCGACGCTGCCGGTTGATGTGATGGCGCTGTTGTCATTGATGGCGGCCGACACGAAGGGCGCGGTCGTGGCCGTGGCGGCGGCGCCGCTGCCCGCGATGATGCCGCCCGCCAGAGCGAAGGCAAAGGCAGCCGACGAATCGGAGGCCGTGGCCTGGACCGTCAGATTGTCGCAGCCAGTGACCTTGCCATCGTTGTGGGCCACCGTCGAGCCATCGGCCGTGGCGGTCGCGACGCTGCCGCCCAGCGCGACGAAGCCGGCGGCGATGCCATGAGTCATGGCCGTGGCGCTGTTGGTCGTGGTCGCGGTGATGCTGATATCGCCCAGGGCGCTCAAGGTGGTCCCGCTACCCGCATAGGCTTCCACGTCGGGGCTGTTGACGGCGCTGGCTCGGGCGCCGGCACCGGCGGCGCCTTCGGCCGCCGCCACGGACGTGGCCACCGACAGCGTGGTCACCGCGTCGTTTGAGCTGGCGCCGATCGCAATCTGGCCTCCGGAAGAGGTCACCTTGGCATCATCCACGTAAGCGCTCAAGCCGCTCTCCACGGTGTTTTCGGCCAGGGAGAGGCCGACTGAGCCGCCTTCGAGCCCAACCGCCGTGGCCGCGGTCGCGATTTGCGAGGTGATGGTGGCGTTTTCGGCGGCCGTGAGCGTGATGTCCCCGGCCGCGGTGATCGTGCTCGGGGCGCCGGCGGAAGCGCCCTGGATATCGCTTGCGATCGTGTTGTCCACCGTATTGGTGGAGCTGGCGCCCGCCCCGGCGAACGCCGCGCCGAGCCCAATGGCGCCCGCGACGCTGGCCGCCACGCTTGTGGCGTGGATCGTGGCCGTCGTGGGCATGATGGCGCTGAGCGCGATCCGGCCCGCGGACGTGATGGTCGAGCTGTCGCTGTAGGCAAGGACGGTGTCTTCGACGTCATTATTGGCGGTGGCGGCGCTCAAGGTGAAGGTGACGGCCTCGAGACTGCCCGAGAGGCCCAAACTGGCGGCCACGGTGATCGCCGTGAGGCTGGGCGAATCCGTCGCCGTCAGGGTCACATCCCCGCCCGTCGTGGTCGTCACGGAGGCGCCGTCGGCGAGGTAGGCCTCCACCGTGTTATTGACCGTGTTGGACGAACTACCCACGCCCACCGCGACCGCGACGGCCGGGCCCAGGCCACTCGCGGCGATGGCCAGGCTCCCGCCGACGGTCACGGCCGTCAGGGTCGAAGTCTCAACCGCGGCCAGGGTCACGCTGTGGTCCGTGGCGCTGACGATGGAGTCGTCCACATAGGCCAGGACCGAGTTTTCCACATCGTTGGTGGCGACGCCAAAGCCCGTGGCGCTGGCGAGGCCGGCACCGATGGTGAACAGGTCGCCGACGCCCACGCCATCCGCCGCGGCAACGGCGCCGCCACCGGCGGTGATGGACGAGTTGTCGGTGGCATCGATCGCGACGCCGCCCCCCAGGGCGGTGACCTTGCTACCGCCCGAGACGTAGGCATCAACATGGTTCTTGATGGTGCTGGTCGAAGTCGACCCGGCCACGGCCACGCCGATACCCACTCCGACAATCCCGAACGCGCCGACGCCGACCGCGGCGGCCCCGCCGGCCGTCACGGTCAGGATGGACGAATTCTCGGTCGCGCTCAGCTTCACCATACCCGCCGAGGTCACGGCGGAGTCATCCACATAGGCCTTGACGGAGTTCTCGATGTTGTTGCTGGCCGCCGCCACCCCCAACGAGATGCCGGCACCGACGTAGGCACCGGCGCCGACGCCGCCGCCCAGCCCGCCGGCGATGGCCTCGATCGACGACGTGTCGGTGGCCGTCACGATCACGTCTCCGCCATTCTGCGTCGTGACCGTGCTGTTGCCCCCGATATCGGCATACACGTTGTTGCTGACGGTGTTGCCGGAGCCGGCGCCCGCCGAGCCGATGCCGATGCCAATCGCGCCGGCGCCCACACCGACGGCCACGGCGCCGCCCAGGGTCCAGGCGTCGATCGAGGCCGTCTCGGTCGCGGTCAGGGCCACGTTATGGCCGGTCGCGCTCACCACCGAGTTGTTGATATAAGCCTGGACATTGTCCTGGATATCGTTGATGGCCGCCGAGATGCCGATGGAAAGGGCAGCACCGGTCTCGGCACCGACGGCTACCCCCACCCCCAAGGCCCCGGCGATGGTCAGGATGACTGGGCTGTCGCCGGCGCTCACGTTGATCGCGCCGGCGCCCGAAGAAACGACGCTGTTGTTCATATAGGCAAGGACCGAGTTTCGCACTGTGTCGCCCGAGCCTGCCCCCGCGCCGGTGCCGGCGTAGCCCCCCTCTTTTCCCACCGCCGCGGCGACGGCGACACCGATGGTCAGGGCCGCGATCGTCGCCATCGACGTGGCCGTCAGGTTGACGTCGCCCGCGGAGCTCACGTGAGAGCTGTCCACGTAAGCTTCTATGGTGTTGTCGATCTCATTCTCGGCCACCGAGACTCCGGCGGCAGCCCCGACAGTGCCGAGGCTGACGGCGATGCCGACGCCGCCCGCCAGCGCCCGAATGGTCGACTGGTCCGTGGCGGTGACGTCCACACTGTCGGCGCCCGCGACCGTGGTGGTGATGTTGGGCGAGCCGGAGATATGGGCGTCGCTCGTGTCGTGGATGATGTTGATGGAGACGGCCCCGCCCACCGCAACGCTGGCGAGCTCAGTGCCCACCGCGACCGAGCCCGCGACGGTGATGTTGTTGATCTCGCCCGTGTACGAGGTGCTCACCTCGATCTGACCGGCTTTGAGGCTGCCGGTGACGTTCTCGATGGCAGCGCGGACGACGTTGTGCTTGGTGGAGGCCGGATCGTTGGGATCGCCGCCCAGATAGTTGAAAGAGACCGAGACGCCCGCGGCGGCCGCGATCGCCGAGTCGCCGAGGCCGACTATGGCAATGGCGCCGGCCAGGGAGTCGATCGTCGAAGCGTCGCTTGCGAGGACGCTGAGCTCGCCGCCTGCCAGAATGTACTGGGGGGCGGCGATATTGGACACCGTGGCTTCAACCGTGTTGTCGATCCAGTTGAGCGACAACGACCCGGCAAAGGCCCCGAATCCGGTGCCGGTGACCGCGCCGCTGACGGCCATGGCGGCGATCTGCACGTCCAGGCCAGCCGGCAGCTCCGTGGGCTTGGCGAAAGTGGCCCGGACGAGCATGGGGCCACCGGAGGAGGCGGTCGAGTCGTCGATGGTGGCGGTGTCGGTCTCCTGGATGTTGTTGACGGCGATCGCGGCGGCCCCGGCGACGCTGCCGGAGAAGGTGACGCCGATATTCCCCGCGAGGGCCGCGATTGAAGCCGTATCGGTCGCCAGGACCGACAGCGGCCCGGAGGCCGTCACCACCGAAGGCGTGCCGCCGGAGCCGACACCCCCGCTCGCGGCGATGTGGGCGTCCACCGTGTTGGTGATGAAGTTGAACGCGAACGAGCCGCCGAACGCGTTGCCGCCACCAGAACCGGCGCCGCCAACCACGACGTTCACGTCCTGCGCCGCCTCGGTGGCACTGATGTTCACAGCGCCGCCCGATTGGACCGTTGCCCCCTGCACGTAGGCCGTGATTTGATTCGCGATATCGTTGACCCCGACGGAGGCATTGATGGCCGTGCTGTCGCCCAGCGAGATGGCCACGGAGGCGGTGCCGGAGCCGATCCTCGAGGTATCGCTCGACTCGACGTCGACATCGCCCGCGGCCTGGACGTCCGAGTTATTGGAGATGTGGGCGTCGGAGTCCATGCGGACGAAATTCAAGTTGACGGCGCCGGCGCCGGCCCGCTCGGTGCCTCCCGCCCCGGCGGCCGTGACGCTGACGATCTGGCCGCTGATCGGGACGGGCAAGGGCACCGCCAGGCCCGCCAGGTCGAACTGGGTCGGTTCGACCAGCAGGCTCTGGCTCGTGCCGGTCCCGGGCGAGGTCAGAAAGACGGGCAGGTTAAAGACGGCGTCATTGAAGGTGGCCGCCAGCTTGATGTGCGTGGCGTCGACAACGATGACGTAGTAGGTCTGGCCGTCGGTCAGGCCGCCGATGCTCGTGCCGCCGCCGTTCTGGTAAACGACGGCATCGCCGGTGGCCAGCTTGGGGTTGCTGGCAAAGCTGATCTCGTCGGTCGCGGGGTGCGTGGTCGCCACGGCGGAGGGCCCGAACGGAAGCGCCGAGGCGGGCTCCGTCGGAGTGAAGCTTTGCCCCGTGCCAAAGCCCAGGGAGCCGAGAGTCACCGCGGTGCCGGCGTTCGCGTTGGCTTGCGAAGATGCCAACTGGATGGTGTCGTCATTCTCCTTGATGACGTAATACGTGGCGCCATCGGTCAGGCCGCTGATGTCGTAGATGGCCTGCAGGGCCGGGCTGTCGTTGATCGCTTGCTCGAGCAGACCGGCCAGGGCGGCGGCCGTATAGGTCCCGTGGGGCAAGGTAATGGTGAACGGAGTGCTGTTGACGGTCAGGGTCAGGGCATCGTTGCTGGAATCAATCGTGAGGTTGGCGGCACTGGAGCCGGTGATCATGCTGCCCGAGGTCGAGGTCGTGGTTTGGGGCGAGCTGCCAAAGAGGCTGCTCTTGGCGTCGCCGCTGATCTGAATGGTTGGACTGTTGGAAAGAAGGGAGAGCGTGCCATCGTCCTGAGTGACGGTCATGGCCCCGTTGCTGTGGTAGACCACCTCCTGCCCGGTCAAGAAGCCATGGGGGCTGGCGAACGTGACCGCGTTCGTGATGGACAAATGGGCCTTGATGGCAGCGTTGATCTCGGTCTGAACTTCCGTGGCCAAGGCGTCGACCGTGTAGATCCCCGGGGTCAGTGTGACCGTGACCGCTGTGCCGTTGACCTTCAGGTCCAGGGTGTCGTTACTGCCGCCAAAGATGCTGAGGTTGGCGGCCGTGGACCCCGTGATCGCATCGCCATCGGTCGTGGGAGCAGAACCGAGCAGGCCGGTTTTCGCGTCGCCCCCCGTCACGATGAGCTGCGCATCGTTCGAGGTAATGGTCAGAGTGCCAACGTTCTGGCTGACGGCGACCAGGGCGGCGGGGATCGTGCTGCCCTGCGGCGTGACGCTCTGGGAGGACGGATCGAACGACGCGCCGGCGCCGACATTCAGCGGCGTGACGGTCTGGCTCAAGCTGGTGCCAGCGGAGCTCAAAGGGATGGGCACGGTCGAGCTCGGGCGCCGTGATCGTCCCCGTGCCGGCAGAGGTCAGGGGGATGGGGTCGTCATCATTCGCGTCGTTCAGCGAGCTGGCCAGGATGATGTGCGTCGCGTCGACGTTGATGACGTAGTAAGTACCGCCGTCGGTCAGTCCGCCGATCGCGGTACCGTTGCCGGCGAGGTAGACGATGGCCTCTCCGGTGTATAAACCGAGATTGCTGGAGGAGAGGGTGATCTGGTTGGTCGAGGTGTTCACCGCGGTCACGTTTGCCTGGAGGGTGGTCCCGGAGACCGCGTCATTATAGGTCGCGGCCAGCTTGATCGTGTAAGGATCGAGCACGATCACGTAATAGGAGTGGCCGTCGGTCAGCCCGCCGATGCTGCTGCCGCCGCCATTGTTGTAGACAACCTCTTGCCCCGTTGTCAGGCCGTCGGGACTGGCGAAGTGGATGGCGTCGCCGCTGACCGTGATGTCCGAGCCCGGGTTAATGTTCAAGGTGGTGGCGCCGGGCAGCGCGGTCGGGTTATTGAAACCGGAGAGCACGAGGACCCGGCCGCCGGCGGTCACGGTCGAGCTATCAATATAGGCTGTGACGTTGCTGCTCGGCTCGGGCACCGTGAAAGTCCCCGCGCCCGTTGAGGAGGTCAGGTGAACGATGTCGGTGGGGCTCTGGCTCATGGCGTCGGCGAGAGAGGGGTCGAGCTGGATATGGGTCGCATCGACGGAGACGACGTAATAGGTGCTCCCGTCCGTGAGGCCGCCGATGCTGGCGCCGCCATTGCTGTGGTACGTAACCGCCTCACCCGTATAGAGGCCGGGATCGCTGGCGAAGCCGACCTCGTTGCCGCCCGCGATGGTGGCGCTCACGGCGGAGGAGCCGAACGCGACGGCCGGTGATGCCATCAGGGGCGTGAAGGTGTGGCCCGTGCCGCTGCCCAGGTTGGGACCGAGGGTGACGGGGACGGTGGAATTGGACAGGGCGTCGGCCTGGCTGCCGGCGAGCTCGATCCCGTTGTCGGGGGCCAGGATGATATAGTAGCTCCCCCCCTCGGTCAGGCCATCGATGCTGATGCCGCCGGCGTTGTCGTAGACCAGCTCTTCGCCGTTCCCCAGGCCATCGTGCGTGAAGATGGCGCCGTTCAATTCCTTCTGGAGTAGGGCGGCCAGCTCGACGTTGGTGTAAGTCCCCTGCGCCAGCGTGATGGCAAGCGGCGTGTTGTTCACGGACACCACGAGCGTGTCGTTGCTGCTCGTAATGGTGGTGGAAAAGGCTGCGGCACCGGAGCCGGTGATCGAGCTGCTCGTGGTCGCGGGCGAGCTGCCAAAGAGGGCATCACTTGCGGAGCCGCTCACCTGAATCTTCGGGGCGGTGCCAGGCAGTGGAACGTTGTAATTCACGATCAGCGTGCCGTTGCTCTGCGTGACGCTGAACAGGTAGATCTCGTTGCCGGAGATCGAGGAGCTCGTGGGATTGAAAGTCACGGCCGGCGTGGCTTGCAGCTTCGTGAGCGTGAAGGTCTGGCTCGAGGTGGTGCTGCCGGTCGAGGAAATGGCGATGGCGGTGCCGGCCGCGGCGTTGGCGCTCGTCGAGGCCAGTTGGATGTGGTTGGAATCGACCGCGATCACGTAATACGTCTGGCCGTCGACCAGCCCGCCAATGGGGGTGCCGCCGCCGTCGTGGTAGACGACCGCGGCCCCGGTGACAAAGCCATGATTGGGTAGATCGATCTCGATACTGGCGGGGATGGGCTTGTCCGCGGTCACGCTGACGGTCGTGCTGCCGGGGAGGACGCCCTGGGTGTAGGACAGGAGGTTGGCATCGAGAGGGGACAGGCCGCCCACGAAGTTGTAGGCGATGGCCGCACCGATGGCGCTGCCACCGTTGCTACCGGCGACGCCCAGGGCGACGACGTATTCCGAGGCCGCTTCGCTCGAATTCACCGTCACATCGCCGGAAGACGCCGTGACGGTCGAGCCGATCACGTGCGCGTCCACCGTATTGACGATGGAGTTGATGGTGAGCGTGCCGACACCGGTCGTGGAATCGCCGCTGCCGGCCCCCTGGGCGCCCACCGCCACCAGGAGCGGGCTCGAGGTGGCCAACAAGCTGACGGAAAGATCGGAAAAGACCGTGGAATTGGCGATGTAGGCGGCGATAGCGTTGCTGATGGCGTTATAGCCGATCGAGCCGCCGGCGGCCTTGCCGCCCAAGGCGACCGCAACCCCGCCGGCGATGGCGACGATCGTCGATTGGTCGGTGGCACTCAGAGAGACCGCGCCGCCGGCTGTGACGACCGAGCCGCCGGAGATGTGGGCGTCGGTGGTGTCGTTGATCACGTTGACCGATGTCGAGCCCGCAAGGGCGACACCGACAGCTGCCGGTGCTGACGCCGACGCCGAGGGTCAGGCCGCCGATCACGGCCGTGTCGGTCGCCTGGAGGGTCACAGTGCCGCTGACGTTCACCGTCGAGTCGTCGACGTACGACCGGGTCTGGGCGGCGATCTGGTTGTAGCTGACGGCTGCGCCGACCCCCGTTTTGCTGGCCGCGCCCACCGCCCCGCCGATGGCGATGATCGATGAGCCGTCGTCGCTCGCGACGTCGAGGTTGGTGGTGCCCTGCGGCGAAGCCGGCGGATTGATCGTCGAACCCTCGACGTAAGCCTCGGTCTCATCCGTGATGATGTTCACGGCGACCATGCCGGCGCCGGCGCCGCTATCCGGCTGCCCCCCGACGCCCAGCGCCCCGGCGACGGAGACGATCCGCGGCAGGGGCGTGGAATTGGCGTCGGTCGCCAGCACCGAAAGCGTTCCGGCGGCGAGGGTGACAGTCGAGCCGTCGATGTAGGCCGCGGTTTGCGCGGGAGCGACCGAGCTCCCGAATGAGAAGCCGATCAAGTCGACCGCGATCGCGACGCCGTAGCCCCCGTCGCCGCCCAGGGCTCCGCTGCCGGCGATGGACCAGATCTGAGTCTGGTCGGTCGCCTTGATGTTCGAGTCGGCGCCCAGGGCCAGATTGGCATCGCTTACGTACGCTTCGGTGTCGGGCAGGATCAGGTTGACCGAGACCGAGCCGGCCACGGCCGTGCCACTCACGCCGGAGGCGCCGGCGGCGCCGGCGGTCAGCGAGCCGATGTAGCCCGCATGAGTGGCCGTCACGTCAAGCTGATCGGCCGAGAGCGCGGCATTCTGGAGGTACGCCTTGGTCGTGTCGGTCACGGCGTTCGAGCTGACCGAGCCGGCGAGGCCGAGGTTCTCGCTCTTGTCTACGTTGAGCGAGGCGGCGAAAGCACCGGCGATGCTGACGACGATCGTCTCCGTCGCGGCCTCGATGTCGGTCGAGATCGGCGAGAGCGTTTGAGTGCCGCTCCCCTTCGAATAGTCCAGGGAGATCGCGATGCCAGCCATCGCGTCGGCGAAGCTGGCGGCCAGCTCGATCTGGTTGGGGCCGGTGACGATCGCGTAAAGAATGCTCTTGTTGCTCAATCCGCCGGTCGCGCTGCCGGTGGTCAGGTATTCGACCGCCTGCCCGGTGCTCAGACCGTGTGGGTTGGCGAAGTTGACGAGCGTGTTCTCGACCGAGGCGGAGGTGAAGGTCAAGAGCGTGGGCACGGTGCTCAAGTATGATGTCAAGTTGTAGGAGAAACCCGCGGCGACCGACGGGCCCAGGGTCAGTGCGACGCCGTTCAAGGCGTTGACCGCGCTCGAGGCCAGCTCGATGTCATAAGGGTCGAGCACGATCGCGTAATACGTCTTTTTGTTGGTCAGGCCGCCGATGGACCCTCCGCTCGTCGTGTAATTCACGGGCTGACCGGTGACGAGGCCATGCGTCGTGAGGAAGTGGATCACGGTGAGAGGCTCTAGCGTGGCCGACGGATTGACCGGCAGCGTCCTGGGTGCGCCGCCGGTGTTGAACGTGCCGGGGTCGTTGACGTAGGCTTCGGTGTCGCTATCCAAAACGTTGAACGAGGCGTCGCCCGAGGCCGCGATGCCATCGGTCGCGTCGAGCGGGTCAGTATCGCCGACCACTGGGACTTTCCCGGAGTCCTCCTTGTCGGGGTCCTTCTGTATTCGCCGGCGCGACTTCCCCCTCCGAGGGCGAGACGACGGCTCCGGCGTAGGAGACCCCGCCGACCATCCCCTCGTTGGTGGCGTTCACCTTCAAGGCGCCGACCGTGAAGCTCCCCGGCATCGTCGGCGTGGAGGTGCTGCCGATCAGCGCCAGGGTCGTGCGGTTGATGTTGTTCACCGCCGCGGAGAACCCGATGCCGACGTGGTCCCCCGTGACGGCGCCGCCCGTCACCCCGACCACGATCATGTTGTCATCGGCGTGGACCGTGACCGCGCCGGCCGGCAGCGGCTGGTTGCTGGTGTCGTAGCCGGCGTTCACCGTGACCCCGTCCTCGATCTGGGCCCGGGTCGTGCTGGTCAGGTTGTACCAGTTGAACGACCCGGCGAAACCGATGTCGCCGCCGGCTGCGCCGCCCGCCTGCACGAGGCTGATAGCGATGACCTGCTGGTTGGCATCGACATCGAGCGATCCCCCCGAACCGATCGTGATCTTCGCCCCGGTATCGATCTGGGCGATCGTTGTGTCGTCCAGGGCATAGACCGCGATCGACGCGCCGAAGGCACCACCGGCCTCGGTGCCTCCCGTCGACGTCGAAGCCCGGCATCGTTGTCCTGTCCCGCGTAAAAGCTCCGAGATTTCCGCCGGGGCCACATTGAGCTGGAGAACGCCAGTAGAAGATATGTTCTCATATGTAGTAGTCGACTCAACTGAGACCGACTGCCCCGAGTTCCGGAACGTGATGCCCTGGCCCGTTCCCAGGGCGTTCGGGTCGCTCACTTTCTGATTGATCAGCGCGTCGCCGATCGTGGCCTCGGTGTCATTGACGTAGATAAAGATCTGGATGGTCCCGGCGACGCCGACGGAGTCCACGGCTTCTGCGCTGGCCGTGGCGCTCGCCGAGTTGTTGAAGATGTCCGTGCCCAGGCCGAGCTGGCCGTCCGCGATGAAGTTGGTGACGAAGGCGAGCGGGTTGTACGTGCTGTTGGCGGGGTTGTAGACCACATCCCCCTCGACACCGTTGACCGTCGTCGGGATTTCGAACGGATAGTCCGTATTGGCCGTGACCGAAAGCGTGCCGGCGGCATCGACCTGGGCACCGTTGTCGATGGTGGCCAGGACGTGCGGATCGGAGAAGCCGAACGCGACCGCCAGCGCCACGGCGGCGCCCCCTTCAGTTTCACTGCGGGAGACCGAGGCCGTGGTGCCGGTATCCGCCGTCTGCGACATGCTCGCCGACACGGTGATGTTCGCCCCTGACTCGAGCACGGCCGTGGCGGCGACGTCGGCGTGCACCGTGTCCACGTCCACCTCGACGACGAACGTACCCACCAGGCTGAACGGCGGCGGATCGCCGGTGCCTCCCGGCGCCTCCTCGACGGTGGATGCAGGCGGGGAATTCGCGCCGCTGTCGCTCGAGCTGGAGTCAGGCGGCTCCTCCATGAGGCTCGTAAACCAGCTATTGATGCCGGGGGCCGCGGCCTCGGGCCTGAGCAGCTCGTCCTGCAGCCCGAGCACGCCTCCGAACGTGGTCGAGGCGAAGTCGTACTCCTCTGCCGACAATCCGGCATTGATGGTGATGCCGTCCGAGTCGACGGGGTTGAGCGTCTGCGCCGAGCCCGACATGTACCCGGTGTTGATCGAGCCCAACGAGGTGACGACCGGCGGGTTGCTGTTCACCGGCGTGAACGGGACGGTGTAATTGATGTTCGTCGTCGTCCCATCGGGCAGGCTGATCGGCAGGGCCGGCCCGCCCGGCGTCGCCGAGAGCTGGATGACGCCGGGCGTGCTCGAGAGGAGCACGTAATAGGTCTGGCCTACCGAGAGCCCCGTGATGTCGACGTCGCCGCCGGCGGGGTTCACCGCCCCCTCATAAATGAAGGGATCGCCCTGGTTGTAGCCCGGGTCGAAGGGCGTGGTCGGGTCGCCCGCATCGTTGAACGTGAGCGTGCTGGAAAGCGGACCGGCGGTGCCGACCGTGACGCTGTCGTACGTCAGGGCGGCGAAGTCGACGGTCGTCGTCGAGCCCGAGGCCAGGCTGATGGGGATGATGTTCCCGTTGGAATCCGCCAGTTGGATCACGTCGGGATCGCTTCCCTGCTCCGGGAGCCGGACGTAATAGATGGTGCCGGAAGTCAGTCCGACGATGCCGGCCTTCGCGCCGCTCGGCCCGCCGTAGACCAGCGGCTGGTTGTAGACGAGCCCGGGATCGAACCCGAAGTCGATCGAGCTGGCCGGTCCCGCTGTCGGGTTGACGGTCACGGGGAAGGTGCCGACCGGCGGCGGGGAGCCGACCTGGAGGGCGTCGATGACCCCCGCCGTCCAGGACTCTCCATCGGCCGCCGCCGCCGTGTTCGCCGCCGCAGTCCCGGACGCCGCGGCGACTGCGTTGTACTGGTTGTTATAAGCGGTCACACCGGCCTGGTAGGCCGCCCTCGCCTGCGGCGGCGCTCGTGCTGGTCAGGCGCATGATCCGGGGGTTGGCGGAATCCTGGATCACGTAATACGTCCCGCCGTCGGACGAGGCCCTCTACGAAAGTCCCCAGTGCCCCGTGGTAGACCAGCGCAGTGCCATTCGCCAGTGTCTGCTCGGCACTCGGAACGTTCGCATAGTCGAAGCCGAGATCGATCGTGTCTTCCGCGGCGTCGATCGAGACGGACGGATCGAACGTCAGCGTGGCACCACCGTCGGAACCGCCGGCGCTTGAGCCGATGGCGACCGGCACGGCCGGCGATGCGCTCGCATTGGCATACGACGTTGCCAGTTGGATCACGTTGGGGTCGTTGGGGTCGGGGATGGCCCAGTAGGTGAGACCGGCGGTCAACCCGGCGATGCCCGAGCCCTGGTAGACGAAATGATCGGTGAGCTGGAAGCCGGCATTGAACCCGAGGTCGATCGAGTTCGCCAGACCCCCGCTCGGGTTGACGGTGACGGCCAGGTTCTGCCGGAACCCCTGAAAGAGGGGGTCGAGGTTGAGCGGAATGGCGGACCCATCGACGCCGCCGACCGGCGGCTGGCGGCGAGCTGGAGCGTCGTCGGGCTGGCCGGATTGACGATCGCGTAATACGTGGTCCCGTTCGTGAGGCCGCCGATCCGCTTGTCCGAGGCGTCATTGAAGATCAGGGCCTCGCCGTCGGTGAAGCCGGGATTGAAGCCCAGGTCGATCGTGCTCGAAGACTCATCGACGTCTGGAAATCGGAATGGGCGTGCTCACGCCGCCGACTATTCCGGTGAGCGTCGGGTACTGGCCGTACTGGATGAACCGGCTCGCGACGGCGGCGGCCAGGCTGATGGGCAGCGCCGTCCCGTCGACGCCCGCGACCGGCGGGGCGGCGGCGAGCTGGAAGGAGTCGGGAGTGGCCGGGTTGACGATCGCGTAGTAGATCGTCCCGGCCGATAGACCGCTTATCAGCTGCGCTCGCATCGGCACTGAAGGCGACGGGCTCGCCGTCGGTGAACCCGGGGTTGTAGTCGAAGTTGATCGTGCCGGGCGTCCCGCTGATCGCCGTGATGGGGACGGTGGTGCTCACGCCATCGACAAGGCCCGGTGAGCGTCGGATATTCACCGAAGTTGATGTAAATTCCAGCCGTGGCGTTGTTGAGCGACGACGCGAGCTGGATCTCGTTCGGCAGGTTCTTGGGCACGACGACATAGTAGACCGCGCCCGAAGTCAGCCCCACGATGCTCCCGCCGCCGGCGCTGTTGTAGACGATCGGTTGGCCGGTCTGGAAATTCGGCGCGTCCTGGGATGAGACCTTGATGGCGCTCTTGGCGAAGTCGATGTCGGTGAACGGGTTCAAGGTGATCGAGGGCGCGTTGGTCGCGCTGTTCGATCCACCGGTCCCCGCGACGATCGTTCCGTCCACGTTGGCCTCGATGTCGTTCGTCGTGACGTTGATGGCGAATGCGCCCCCGGCCTCACCATCGGTGTAGGAAGTAGAGGCGGGGCTGTTGGTGTTCGCGCTGCTGCCATTGGACTCGAAATCGACGCCCCCGGCCGCCCGCACCGTGGCACCCGGCTCGATCGTGGCGAGCGAGGTCTGATTGACGACCCCGACCGACAGGGAGAGCTGAATTTGCTCGGGTCGGTCGCGTCCGCGGTGAGGTTCTGGCTGACGCGGGCGGTGCCCGTGGTCGTCGAGCTGGCGGTTGACCCGATCGCCACGTCCCCGCCCGTCGAGGCGACGAGCGCGTTGGCCTTGACGTTGGTGACGGCATTCGTCGTGCCCATCATGAACGCGATCGCCGCGCCGACTGTCGTGTTGCTCGAGTAGATCGCCTGGCCCTCGGCGTCGGCCGTGCTGGAGGACTGCACGTTGACCTGGCCGCTCCCCTGGATCTGCGCGTACTGGCCGACCGTCACCGTCGAGGCCGCGGTTCGGTAATTGACCGAGACCGGCAGGTTCGTGAGGTTCAAGCCCGGCAGGTCATTCACCAGCGTGAGGGCGCTGTTGAGCAACCCGGCGACCCACTGTCCCCACGACCCGAATTGGTCATTGGAGTTCTGCCCCTGAGGGGCGATGAGCGTGGAGACGATCGGCACGTCGCCCGAGGTCGCCTCGATGTCGACCCCACCGCCATCGATGACCGCCGCGTCCGCCAGCGACGTCGCGTCGTCGAGCGTGATGCTCGACGAGCGGGCGGCCGCAGTCAATGTCGGGAAACTCAGGCCGTCGAGCGTATAATTCGTGTTGATGGCCCGGAGCTCGATGTCCCCCGGGGCCTGGCCGGAATCCGCCTGGGAATAGAGTGCGGAGCCCGCGTCCAGTGTGATCGACGGATAGGACGAGTTGACGTCCGCAAACGGGACCGGGTTGAACGGGTCGGGGTTATTCACCGAGAGCGAGAGCGATCCCGAGCTGCCGACCGACGGAGCGGTCGCATACGCGGTGCTGCCGCCCGTATCCCGGGTCGAGACCGTGGTGCCCACTGTGAGGCTGGCGAAACCGGTGATCGACAGGTTCCCACCCTGGGTGTCAATTGGGTTCTCGATCGCCACGCTCGCCTGCGGCTGGGAAGTCCCCTGCGCCGGGCCCTCGATGAAGAGGCCCTTGCCCATGCTGGAGAGCCCGTCCAGGTGCAGAGTCTCCCCAACGTAAACCTCGATCGTGGTGGCCTGCGAGGTCAGATTGATTGGCGTCGCGGCGTAGGTGGCCGAGGTCTCGTCGTGGTATTGCAGCACTCCGCCCGGGGCCGTTTGAAGGTACAAACTATCCTGGGCCAGTCCGGTGAAGTTGATCGTGCCGCCGGAAACCGAGTAGGTGACCGAGAGGAGCGTGCGCCGTTCCAGTTCCTGGAGCACCAGCTCCGGCGACTTCCGCCCTCGACGCCTCATCGCGGAAAGGGGCCGAGCCCCTGTTAACTTGGCCCGTTTCGACCCGACAGCCCACTTCCACTTGCCAGACATGGGCGCAGCTCCTTGGTGCCATGAACAGTGGTGCGCAGTGTTCCGCCGATCTTTCCCCGAAGGGGCCCCGGCCACGGGCGCTGGACAGCCGGATTAGAGTCCCGGAGTCATCAGCACGGCTGCTGGGGCCGTGCGAAGAGCATCGCGGTGCCCAGGTATCTGACGCGCGGCGTGAACCTCGCGCCGGCCGCCATCTCTCAAGCCGAGAAAGAGCGGAAACGGGCGCCAACTTTCTTGCGAAATCTCCTGATCTGGAATCGGGAGGCGGATGGTTGGTTGCTTGCTGTGTCGCGCTGCCAGGACTGGAATTCTGGGAACCGATGCAGTCACTGCTCACCTTTTGTAAGGCCAGCAATATCCACTTCAGACGATTCCCAGATGTCCGCGGTGTTCCTGGCCGCGCAGGCCGGGGACCGACAGGCGGCGATGGATCTCCTGCCGCTGGTCGACGTCCCCGGCCGTCACCGGCTCGGGCAGTGAAAACCCGACCTGCAATTCGTCAATTCGCAGCCAGGGCAGGTCGGTGGTGCGGCCGGGAGGCAGCAGCAGCCCGCCCGGTGTCACGGGGACCCCGACGGCTCGGCAGGAATTGAATAAGCTAACGCGCCACATCTAGCGACCACGATGGTCTGCCGGCTTTGCCCTAGATCGTCTCATATCGCCTTGATACCCAACACGGCTCGATTACCTCTATCGCTTGTCCATCGTCTCTAGTGGGCAGTTCTCCGCTCGGTTAGCATGCGTGCTTTGAAGAGCCTGCGGTGTGCGACCTTTAACGATCGATGGGTTTCGGTCGAACGTAGAGCGGCGCTGGCGCCACGGCCGCCACGTTCGGCAAAAAGCCGGGATACTCGGGATCGGCGGCTACGCGCCAGGTTCTTCGATTTCGCGTGGCGACGTGGACCACCCTTGATCAACCGATCTGGAGTTTGCCGCTCTTGACGGTCAAGGAGTTCAGATTGGCCAAAAGCACGCTCAGGTTTTCCAGGTCCAACGCGGTCGCATGGTCGAAGAGGTCAGTGGGGGAGAGCGACGACAACAGGCCCTGGGAGAAGATGGCATCGATCACGGCCGCGTCCGTGGTGTCGTTCTGCTTGTAAAGAACGGCCTTGCTCGTGCTGCCGATCTTGATGACGTTCATCGGCCCCACGGAGACGAGAATTCCACTGACCGTGCCGGCGGCAGACAAGCCCGTGCCCGCCGTCTTGTTGCCGATGGCCCCACCCGCGACGATGGCGCTCTGGCTGTCGATCGATCCGCTGATGCTCACGCTGCCGTTGATCGAGCCGAGGGCGGCGATGCGTCCGCTCTCCAGGCCACCGTTGATGGTGACGTTGCCGTTGATGTTGTCCGCGGACAGGATCTGTCCGTTCGACAGTGACCCGCCAATCACCAGGGCACCATTGATGGAGCCACTCGTGGCGATCAAGCCGTTCTGTACGGGGCCGTTGATCGTGACACTCCCGTTCATGTTGCCGATGGTCACGATCCGCCCGCTCATCGGGCCGTTGATGGTGATGTTGCCGTTGACCGAGCCAAGGGTGGTGATCGCTCCCGTGATTCCGCCGCCTGCGACAACCTGGCTGATCAAGTTGCCGCCGACGATGATCTGGCCGGCGAGACCGGAGCCGTTGGCCTGAATGAGGGTGGTCGTCTCAATGGGAACCCGTGACGATGGCGACGTGGTGACATACACCCGGCCCAAGTCGGCGGGCACCTCCGACACGGCCCCGGTGATCGGGTCGGTCCGGAGCCCTGTGGTCCGGATAATCGTGGTGGCCGGGATCGGTCCGCTGGGAAGGAGCGAGCCGAAGATGCTCGGGGCTGTCACGTCGGGCAATGGGCCCTGAATGATCACGTCGCCCAGCGGCCCGGTGCTGGAGATGGACGGCGTGAGGGGCACCTTGGTCCGGCTGTTGTCCGGCGAGCTGCCGATCGTCTGCTGGGTCTGGATCGAGCCCCCATCGCCGCGCAGGCTGACAGTCTGGATGATCGAGTCATCGAGCCGGCCGGTCGCGGCAAAAGTCTCGGCGGCCGTGATGAGCGCGATCACGGAGCCGCGGGCGACGTTACTCGGCGTGACGATGTTGGCCGTGCCGGTGCTGTTCGGTGTGCTCACTCCCTGAACGGTGAGGGCCACGTTCCTGTTGTCGAGAGCGCCGGCGCCGGGGGTATCGTCCATGAAGAAGCCGACCTGCGAGGTATCCGCGAACGGGACGCGGAAGGTCGCGGTCGAACCGCTCTCTGAGCCAGCCTGGATGATTGCGGTGCCGGCAGAGAGCAGCTTGGACGCATAGGACCCGGTGGCCATGGCCCCGGACAGGATCGGACCACCGCTGAAGGGGCTCATGGAGCCGAAAGCCACCGCCTGGATGCTCTTCGCATCGATGCTGCCGTTCGGCACGTAGCCGCGGACGCTCACGCTCGCCAGGTTGTCGTGCGGCAAGTAAACGCCGGTCGGGGACGAGTCGGCCGCGAAGAACGTTGAGGCCGCGTGTGTGATCGTGCTCAAGATGTCCCCTTCCACGGCAACGTTGCCGATCCCCGAAACGCCCGAGTTGCCGGTGGCGTCGAGCCGCACGAGGTTGAACTTGGCCGTGTCGCTGTAGGTGACCAGGCTGAGGTCGAACTGGTCGGGGGCAGTGCTTCCGGTTTGATTACTGACGCGTATTGTCAGTTGCGCGTTGGCCAGGCCCGGGGGAGTTGTGATGATGCCTTCGACCAGTGGGCTGATCTCACCCTCATAGAAATACTGGAAAGTGACCCCCGCCGGTGAAGGCGAAGGAGGCGGCTGCGGTGTCGCGGCCGGGGTGGGGAATGGTGCGGAGGGCACCGCCGCTTCGATCAGACGCTGGACGCCGGATTCCTCGATCTGGCCGACTACGGGCCCATAGCCGGCATAGACGCCGACCGTCCCGATCTGGTTGGCCACGATCGTCCCCGGCGTCCCGCCATCGACTGTCATCGATTGGAGCATCCCCGCGACATCGAGCTGTCCAGCCATATCGTGTCCGATCGAGAGGCTGTTGAGGTTGCCGGCGGTCAAGGTGCCTGTGTACGCGATCGAACCCCCGATAGCGGCTGTCCCCAGCGTGCCGGTGACGGTCACCGTGCCGGCGAGGTTCTGACCGATCAAGAGGGAGTTGAGGTTTTGGAGCGTTGGGTATTCATGCTTGTAGGGAGTCGAGACCGCGACGACCCCGGACGGGGTCAGCGACCCGCCGATGTAAACGCTGTTGCCGCTGAACACCGACTGGATCAGGCCCGAGACATCGCCGGAGACGCTCACGGTCGTGATCGCGCCACCCACAATCACCTGGCCCGAGAGGTCGTTCATGCCGTTGGCGGTGGGTGTGTTGGCCGGCCCGACGTCCAGGGTGTTGATGTTGCCCGAGACCTGGACCAGCCCGGCGATCGAGCCGCCGACGGTCATCGTGCCGATGTCGCCGAGCAGGCCGTTGGGCTGGGGCGGAACCTTGGGGTCGGCGGCGTTGAAGACATCGAGCACGCCCGAGGCGGTCACTGAGCCGCCGATCGTGATCGACTTGATCGAACCGGGGTTGCTCAAGAAGAGAGAGCCATTGAAGTTGCCGCCGACTGTGATCGTCGGCGTCGCGAACCCAGAAAGGTGGAGACCTCCGTTGTAGTCCCCCGCCCACGACGTGTTGATCATGTCGTGGCCGCCGGAGCCGGCATTGAAAATCGTGTTGGCGGGCAGGCTCGTGCCGGCAGCGACCGCGATGTTCAACGTATTGCCCGTCGTTCCACCCGAGCCCAGGGAGATATCCAGGGTCGCCAGCCCGGAATAAGTGATGCCCGACGGCCCCATATTCATGCCGGTCAGCGTTGTGGCGGTGAGTGTGGCCGTCTTGGCCGTGGTGCTGCCCGTATCATCCACGTTCATCGTATCGGCGCCATTGCCGGCGACAGTCAGGGCCCCCTGGATGTAGTCCACGATGCCGCCCGTAATGGGCTCCTTGCTGCCCACGTTGACGACATTCAGGTTCGCACCCCCGCCGGTATTCACCGTCACCGGCCCGGTGGTTGCCTGCACATTGACGGTATCCGCGCCTGTGCCGCTGTTGACCAAGGTGGTCGTGCCGGCGGCCGTGTTGGCGACCGTGAAGGTGTTGCCGCCGGAGCCCATCAACACGTTCAACTTCGCCAGCGAGGAATAGCTCAGGCTCCCGCCCGCGCCGAACGCCGTCGATGTGAGCGCCGCGCCGGTCAGCGTGCTGGTGCTCGGTGTCCTGTCCCCCGTGTCGCTGACATTCGTCGTGCTGGCGCCCGAGCCGCCGCTCACCGTTAGTACCGCGGCGATGCCCGCCAGCTCGCCCGTGTTGGTTGGCGCGTTCGAGGAGACGTTGATCGTATCGTTGCCGCCGCCCGCATTGATGCTGGCCGGGGCTCCGATCGCCTGCACGTTGACCTTGTCCGTGCCGGTCTGGGTGTTGACTGTCAGTGGGCTCGATGTCTCGGTCACGTTGACCGTGTCGCTGCCAGCACCGCTGTTGACCACCGTATTGGTTCCACCGGCGGTGTTCGCGACTGTGAAGGTATTGCCGCCCGAGCCCAGCGAGACGTTCAGCGCGGCCAGCGAGGAATAGCTCAGTCCCCCGCCGGTGCCGAAGGCCGTCGAGGTCAGCCCGGTGCCGTTCAACGTGCTGGTGCTCGACTTGCCGTCTCCCGTGTCGCTGACATTGGCCGTGCTGGTGCCCGAGCCGCCGTTTACCGTCAGCACCGCGGCGATGCCCGCGAGCGTGCCCGTGTTGGCCGGCGCGGTCGAGGACACGTTGATCGTATCGTTGCCGCCGCCCGCGTTGATGCTGGCCCGGGCCCCGATCGCCTCCACGTCGACCGTATCAGCGCCGGTGCCCGTGTTGACCGTCGTGGTCGTGCCGTGGGCCGTGCCGGCAATCGTGAAGACATCATCACCACTTCCGCCGTCGATCGTCACCGACTGGATGTTCTCGAGCGTGATCGGCACCGGAGTATTTCCCGACAGCGGGCTGGCGACCGTGACTGAATTGCCCGTCACCGTGAAGGCATCATTCGCGCCATCCCCCACGACCGTGAGGGAGTTCGTGCCCGGCGTCCCGTCCACGAAGACCGGCACCGTCAGCGGGGCGTCAACCTCGAACTGATCGTTCCCGGACTGGCCGAAGATCACGATGCGGCTCGTGGGCTGGAACGTGCCCAGCACGTTTCCGTTGACGGTCACCACGGTGCCGCTCAAGCCGGGCGCCGCGCTGAGGATGATGTCAGACGGGCTCGTGGTGCCGCCGATGACCAGCATCGTCGAGCCCGGCGCCGCGGGATCAGGCTCAAGCGCCGCAGCCTGGATCAAGGCCGTGCTGTCCGCGACGAGCGAGGCGCCGTCGCTGGCGTCGTCAATCGTGACGGCGATGGTGTAAATACCCGCGCTGGTGTAGACGTGGTCGGTGCTGGCCCATACGACGAAATCCTGGGCGGCGGCGTCGTACGCGACGACGCCGGGCGTTACGGAGGTGCCGTCGCCCCAGTCGATGGTCGCGGTGAAATCGCTCGGATCGGTGATCGAGGCCGGGGCGTCGACGCTCGCGACGACGATGTGCGACGACACCGTCGAGGAGAGGGGCTGGCCTTCGACCGCGGTCAGCGTGACGGGGATGGCCGTCAGTCCGTCGACCGTGATAAAGATGTTCCCCGGTGGCGCATACGGGTGAAGCTCACCGCCGATGCTCATAACCAGGGGCGTGGTGGATGAACCCAAGGTACCCGTCTGTACCTTGAGTACAGTGTTGCCGGGCGTCGTGATCTGAGTGCCCGTGCCGCTGCCGAGGATGCTCTCTTGGGCGGTGATGTTCACCGCGCCGCCGGCCGTGACCGTGTTCAGGGTCAAGTCCGGGGAAGTGGCCTGAATGGTGACCGACCCCCCGGAGGTGGCTGTCAACACGCCGGTGGCCGAGATGAAGACCTGCGGGTTCGGCGAGACCTCGACGCCCGTGGACGTGACGACCACGTCGCCCGGGGCCGTCGCGTTCGCGAGCGCACTTTCCTGGGCCGGCGTGAGGTTTCCGGACTGAAGGTCCGCCAGCGAGATGTCCGTCACCGCGCTGGTCTGGCCGATGCTTCCATCGGTCATCAGCGTCACGTTCGCCCCGGAGATGTTCGACGTAAAGATCCCGACCGGGGTGCCGTCCGTCGGGTCCACCGCTACGAGCGCGACTGGGTTCATCAGCTCGGCCGTGGTCCAGGTCGCGTTGCTTTCGAGGTTGGACACCTGTTGTGAGGTCGCCAAGTAGCTGAATGTTGGGTCGTACGCCAGGAATTCGGGATCTGACTTCCAGCTCGAGTCGAGGTTCTGGTTGAAGAAGGTGACGTAGCTCTGGTACTGCGAGTTGGCGTACCCTTGCACCTGGGCCGTGGTCGGGTTGGTGATGTCCAGCGCGAGGGCCGCCAGCCCACTGTAGAGCGCCACGGCCGGGGCGTTCAGGGTGAAGACCCCGGCGAGGACGCTGCCGTTGTCGAGCAATTGCCAGTACGCCACGTAATCGGCGTTGACCTCGTTCTCGAAGCCGGTGATCGCCTGCTGCTCGTTGGCGGCCGGGTTCGTCAGACCCAGGGTCGTCCAGACTTGCTGGCTCTGGGGGCTGTCGACCTCATCGGTCCAGGTCGTGCCGCTGGCGTTCACGATCGATCCGGAGGGCACGTTGAGTGTGACGTCGCCGGTCGTCGAGACGATCTGGCCGACCTGAAGGCCCGTGCCGGCCTGGGTCAGGTCGATGTCCTGGAGCGCGGCGACGTTCACGACGCCTTGCGCCTGGATCAAGAGCGGCGCGATCGCCGTGCCGACCGCACCCTCCGTGGAAGTGAGCGCGATGTTGTTCCCGGTGACGTTGACAGTGCCGCCCGGCAGGCCGGGCGCCACGGTGAGGCTACCGGTCGCGCTCAGGACGACGTTGCCATAACCCGTCGAGGCCTTGCCGGCAGTCACCTGGCCCAGCAGTGCCCCGGAGCCCAGGTTCAAGTACGCGCCCTGGCTGCCGGCGCTGACGTTCAGCACCCCGTTCGCCGTCAGGCTGGCGTCGAGCGGCTGAGTCGCCGTGCCGACGCTGCCGGTCGCGGTGAGCGGGAGGTTGTTGAGCGTAAGGTTGTTGGTTGTGATGGTGGCGGCCGGTTCCTGGGTGATGCTGGGGGCGGTGATCGTCGTGTCGCCCAAGGGATTGGCGATGTTCCCCGCCAGGATGACCGGCGTGTCCGAGGTAATGCTGATCGTCGCCTGAGCCGGGCCGGAGAAATCGATGCCGATGGGGTTGTCCGCCTTGACCGACTCGGTCAGGGTGAGCTCCACTTCCGTGGCAAAATAGTATGCCCACGGGTCCTCAAGTTGACCCGCTTTGGGATCACCGGGAGGCGCAGGTACGGCCGGGTCGGTCGGTGCGAACCCGTAATCATGATTATGGTAGATGTAGTCAGCCATGACCCAATTCAGCACGTTGCCGCTGATTGTTTCCTCGAATGCGGGGAGCCCGGCATCGTCGACCGTCCAGCCGGCCGGTTGGCTGCTAGCGTCGGAAATGTCACCGTTCTGAGAAGTCAGGTAATACCACGGATCGTTCTCGGGGTTCCCTGACACCGCCGTATAAGCCCACGGAGTCTCCGAGAAGGGCGACTCGCCGGTTCCGCTGTTCGGGGTGACCGTCCGGGTGAGGTCCGTCTGCAACTGCGACTCCCAGCGCAGGCCGGCTTCGGGAGAGTAGGACGTCGAGTTCCCCTGGATCACGGCCACGGGCGAGCCTTGTTGCAATTGCTGCTCGGTCTGACCGGCCGTGCCTTGGTACTCGTCGATGACGCTGCCCGGCTGGTAGACGAACAGCGTCTGCCCGGTGGCCGCGGGCTGATTCGTATCGATGATATCGACCCCGTTCAGCGAAGTCGAAGTCGTCGATTTGCTGGCGGACACGTTGTTCACCACGATCGGGTAATTCGTCAGGTTGTCGATCGTCGCCTGGCCGAGGTCGGAGTTGACGTTGAGCTCCCCGAACGTGTTGGTGCTCATGATCGCGCCGTCGAGCGAGATGAAGCCGCCGGATGAGGCGCTCACGTTGCTGACGATGATCTGCCCGGTGATCGCGTCATACTGGGCGGCGATCTGCGAGTCGCCCGGCGAAACCGTGGACGCAGGCAGGGTGTAGTATCCCTGGGCGTCACCCTGCGTTGTCGAGTAGATGCCGTTATTGTATTTCGTCTGGTCCTGGGCGATGGTGCTGTTGAGCGAGGCCGGCAGGCTGAGCGAATCGTTGGTGGGCTGCCCGACATTGATCGGCTCGTTGACGTCGACGTACAAGGCGTTGATGAAGACCGCGGCGGCGTTGATCGCGCTGCCGCTACTCAGTGTGAGGCTCTCCGTGCCGGTGACAGTCGCCGGCGCGGAAAGAGTGACTTTGGAGAGGTTGATGGTCTCCTCAGTGAACGCCGGAGCGTTGCTCGCAACGGGCACCGAGATTTGAACGTCATACATATTGCCGTTCTGGGACGTGATCGCCTGGACCGTCGTCCCTATCGAGATAAAGCCACCGGTGACGGTAGAACCGATGACCGGCGCTGGCCCGTTTGAGATCAACTCCATCACAGCCGATCCTGGAACCAGTAAGCCCGTAAAGCTGGCGCTGCCGACCGCGATCGTCGTCCCCGGCGCGATGCCGGTGCCGGTGATGTCCTCTCCGGTGACCATCCCCGTCACACCGCCAGGCACCGTGACCGAAGTCGATCCGCTGGTCAGCGAGCCGGTGAAGGTTGGTTGGTAGGCCGCAGTCGTGACGGGCAGCGGCTCAACGGGGACCACGGGGATCTCGCCCCTGCCGGTAATGTCGCCAAACTGGTAGGCGCCACCGACTGGACTGTCTAGCGCCGCTTCCTGCGCGGTGATCACCGTGCTATCCCCCGTGTTGGCGCCCAGGAATTCTACACTGGTGCCGGCTTGGGGAGCCCCATTCACGATGTCTGGCGTCTCGGGTTCGTCATTATCAAGGCCCTGGCTGGGGTCGTATGCAAAGCTCAAGGGCGGCGTCTGGCCGACAGTGCCGATCAAGTCCTCGGTGAAGCCATCGTCACCGGTGCCGCTTCCTCGGTCGTCTATGCTGGAAGGGCCGTGCCCAATATCCGAGGGGTCGCTGCCATACTGGCCGTCCGAGTTGAAAATGGTGTTGGCCACGAAGGCCACGTAGACGCTCGCCAGGTCCGAGGGCATGACGGCGTCGGTGTAGGGGTCGTAAAAGTCCGGCCAGTACATGGCGGTGTCCCAGTCCGCAGCCGGCGTCCCGGCGTTGGCCGAGAGCCCGGTAGGGTTGCTGATCGCTGTGACGCCCTTCTTGGTCGTGAAGTTCACCTGAGTGGCGCTCAGGCTGCCCGCTTGGATCAGCGACCCGTCCGCGACGGTGATCTCGACCTGGCCGGCCTCGTTGTCTACGTTGCCGCTCGGGTCGAGCGTGACGTTGCCCTGGGAGTCCATCGTGGCGGTCACAAACACGGACGGCCCGTTGGCTGAGTCCGTAGGTGACGGAACCGAATTAGCGTACAGTTCCTGGATGTTCACGACGGGGCGCGCATCCGCGCTCGACTGAGGAGTGACGTGTATCGATGGCGGAGCGGCCGTCGCAAGGCCGGTGTAGACGACCTGGCCGCCGGGCTCGTCCGGGATGTTGATCGAGTCGAGGACGAGGTAATCGGGGCTCTTGTTGGTGACGGTGATCGTGGGCCCGCCGTAGGCGGTGATGCTTCCGGTGCTGCCCTGAAAAATGCCGGCGTTCACCGTCACATCGCCGCCCGCGGCGAACAGCGTGCCGAGCACCATGGCCCCGACCGACCCGTCGTAAACAAAGCCCTCGTCCGTCGTGGCGTCTGCCCCGGGAAGCTCTCCATCGTTCGCGGCGGCCACGATGGTGTTGTAGGGGTTGAAGCTCGGATCGAAGCTGGCCGTGAAGGCCGCGGTGTCTTTTGGGCTCACGAGGGTCGCCGCGGGCGCGGTGCTGACCGAGGTGGGCGTGCCGCCGTTCACGATGACATCGTTGCTGTAAAAGCCGCCCTGCGCGCTCTGATTGTCGGGTATCGTGATGTTGAGCGTGTGGAGGTAGCCGGCCGTGATGGACCCGTTCATCGTCACGCTTGAGCTGGTCGAGACACTGGGCTTGCTGCTGCCGTCCGTGACCGGGATGAAGCCCAGTTCGTAACCGTGGCCAATCCCCTTCGCCGTCGCGCTGGGGGTGCCGTGGTCCGCCGCGAGCGTGGTGTTCTCTCCGCTCTCGATCTGGTCGCCTGCACCGACGAAAAGCGTCGGATTGCTGGTCAGGTCCGTGGTCGCCGAGGCCGCCGGGATCGCGACAAGGCTGCGGACATACGACTGAGCATTGGAGTTGCCAAACATGGGCCCGGCGGCCAGAGCGCCGGGGGTGGGGTCGTCGCCGGCGGTGAGGTTGATGTTCAGTGCGGCCATCAGGTTCGTGTCGGCGCCCAGCGCGACGGTCTGGTTCGACGTCACGTCGGTCTTGGCCGACGAGGAGGCCACCGCACCGAGCACGCCCCAGGTGTGGGCCTCGCTGGTGTTTGCGGCGTCTACGCTCGAATACGTGCCGATCCCGATGTTCTGATTGGTCATAAAGGCATCGGGGGCCGCAGCGGTCGATTCGGTCGTCACGTTGTTATTCAGAGTGGCCGTGAGGCTCGAATTGGTGCCGGCCCCCTCGAGCGCGCCGCCGCACGACAGCGAGACCTGATCGTTCGTGTTGAGCACGCTCGAAGCGGTCAGGAAGATGCCGGGGGTGCCGGTGCTTCCGGTGGGGGGGTTCTCCACGTCGATCGTGACCGAGCTTCCGATCGTGACGTCGGCGTTGCCGGTGATCGTCGTGGTGCTCAGGGCGGCCGTGCCGTTCAAGAAGCCGCCCGCCCCGGCGGAGACCGTGTTCCCGCTCGTCGGCAGGTTCTCCGTGAAGGTGTTTTGCGCCGTGATGTCCACCGCGGAAGTGGCCATGATCTCGGTGTTGTTCCCGACCGTCGTGTCGGCCGTGATGTTATCGGTGTTCTTCGCGACGGCGCCGCTGGCTCCCGCCAGGGCGGCGTTGGTGGAATCCACCTGAGGCGCGAACACGCTGTTGTTGACGGCGCTCTCGTCGACAGTGCCGGCCATGATGTCTCCGGCGATGGTCGGCGAGACCGTCGAGGTATCGCCCGTCTGACCGACCGCGGCGTCGCCCGCGATCAGTCCGCCGCTGCCGGCCGTGGTCGAGGCGTCGTTCTCGTCCGTCCCGGTTGCGATGACGGCGAGCGTGCCTGAGACCATCACGGTCGAGCCGGTCCCCAGTTGCGCCGAGGTGTTGACGGCGGACGTGGCCTGGGCCACGTCGGCGCCGATGGCGAGCAAGCCCCCCACCGCCACGCCGGTGGCGCTCGAGGACTGGAGGCTCTGGTTGGTCGCCTGGATGGAGACGCCGTCGCCGATAAGGACCACCGAGCTGCCGGTGTAAGCCTCGACCGTGCCGTCGCTCGTGGCCTGGCTCGAGGTGGCGTTGGCGGCGGCCAGGACGCCGCCGGCGCCCGCGGTCGCCGACGACTGGGCGGTCGGGTCGTTGCTCGGGTCGTGAGACCGTTCGGCGAAAACCTGGATTGAGGAGGCCCAGATCGTGTCCCCGGCGCCCAGGTCGCTCGACGTCGTTCCCGACGCGTTCGCCATGCTGATGGCAGCGCCGACGCCGACGGTAGCGGCAATCGCGGCCCCGAAGCTCTTGGCGTTGACATCCGGCGTGTCCGTGGCGGTGACTCCGAAGGCGCCGGTGGTGGTGATCGCGGCATTCGAACCGACGGACGACTGCACGGTCGGGCTCGACGAGGCGTCGGCGAAGACGGCCGTCAGGCCGGCGTACCCGGCCGCAACGCCGTACGAAGTCGCCAGGACCGTATCGCTCGCTGCGGCCGCGACGTCGACACCGCCAACGGTTTCGCCCGAGCTCTGGCCGATCTGGGCGCCCGAGCCAATGCTGGCCGATGGCCCGCCGGTGGCGTTCGCGATCGCCACGCCGACACCCGGCCACGACGCCGCCGAAATCGCCGCCGAGTGCCTGTGCCGTGAGCGACCGGTTCGATTCGGCCGTGACGCTCACCTGCCCGGCCCGCGGGATCGTCACCCCGCTGTTCAGGCTGGCCGACTCGGTGCTGCAGTCCTGGATGTCGACGACCTGGGCCCCGATGCCGACAATTCCCGCCGTGCCGGCGAAGGCGGTGCCGCTCGAAGTGTCGTTCGCGAGCTCGGCGTCGACAGTCACATTGCCGGCGGCGCTCACCGTGGAGTTCGTGTCGATATACGCCTGCGTGTTCCCCTGGATGTTGGCGATTTCGACCGACCCGCCGATGCCGACCGCTCCGGCCGCCAGGCCGCCGACGAGCCCGTTGTAGCTGACCTCGCTCTTGGCGCCGACATCGACGACGCCCCCCGCGCTCACCTGACGCCGGAGCCGATGAACGCCACCGTGCCCGTCGGCACCGCCGTGCTGGCAAGCGCGGCGGAGACCGGGTCGCCGGTGATGGCGCCGCTCAACCCGGCCTGGTCCGAGCTGATCGTTGCCGCTCGTGTATTGCGTGTTGCCGCCGGCCCCGTTGTTGTTGGGGTTGGTCAGAGTCCCGACCATCGACGAGGCCCCTCCGGTCTGGCCTTCCGCGTTCGTGCTCGAGCCGGTGAGCCCGCTCTCCGGCGAGGCCTGGACCGTGCCGTCGCTCGCGTTGCCGTCGGTATAGCCGGCGCTGATAGGGCACGCCGATCGACCAGACCGAGACCGATCCGACCAGCCCCACGACTCCGACGGCGCGCGCCCAGGGCGTAGGTCTGCACGCTGTCGTTCGACAGGGCGTAGACGTCGACGTCCTGCTGGGCATGCGACGTCGGCGCCGTTGCCGATGTACGCCTGCGTCGAGTTCTGCAACAGGCCGACGTCGACGCCGCCGGCGATGCCGGCGATGCCTCCGCCCAGCCCGCCCGCGAACGAGAAGTCGCGAGGCCTGGTTGACCGCCGAGACGTCGACGGCCTGTGCCGAGCTCGCGCCGGTCGAGCTGGTGTTGATCTGGGCGCTCGACGCCGATATAGGCCTGCGTGGTCGAGTTGAAACAGCTCGACCGAGACGCCGCCGGCCAGGCCGGCATAGAACCCGGCCGCGCCGGCCGCCGCGACGTTGGTGACGTTCTCGCTGGTGGCCGCCTGGACGGCCACGCCGTGGAAGCTCGCGAGCGTCTCGAAGCCGCCCGACGTCGTGTCGTTGCCGTCGAAAATGCCCGCGAGGCTCGGCGACGTTGCCCAGGGCGTTGACCGTGGCGTAGCTGCCGATGAAAGCCTCGGTGTTCTTGCTCAGGTTGACGATGCTGACCGCGCCGCCGATCCCCGCGCCGGTCGACTCCGACGGCGAGGGCTGCCCGTGATCAGGTAGGCCACGGTGTCGTCGGTGGCGTCGACCAGCACGTTGCCGCCGGCGTTGACGCTGCGCGCCGGTGCCGGTGCTGGTCGCGGAGTCGCCGATATTGGCCCGGGTCGTGTCGTTGATGCCGACGTATGAGACCGACCCGCCCACGGAAGCGGTGCCGGAGACGGCGGCGGCGGCGGCGATCGACAGGACGTCGCCGCTGGAGTGCGCGATGACCGCGACGTCGCCGAGAGCGGCCACCGAGGCACCGTCGTCGATCGAGGCCGTGGTCGTGTTGTTGACCACCAGCACGACGACCCCCGGCGTGATGGCGACCGTCGCCCGAGATCGCCAGCGCGCCGGCGATGCCCAGGAACGAGGTGTCGTTGCCCGCCGCGACCAGCACCGACTGGCCGCTGCGCGGCGCCGCTGTTGCTCGAGTTGATCGCCGCGCCGGCGCCGATCGAAGCGTCGGTGTGATTGGTCAGCACGGCGACCGAGCCGCTCACGTTGACGGCGACGGACCCCGAAACGCCGCCGGTCGACGCCGACGCCCTGGAGCGCGTCGGCGTTTACCGCCGTGACCGCCAGCCCGTTGATCGGCTGCGTAAGGGGAGTGGCGATCCGCTCCTGGCCCAGTCGCGGGCTGGTGAGGCTGTTGCCCGTTGCCCGTCAGGTTGGCCTTTTCCGGCTGGCGGCTGCGCCACGCCGGGCGCGGTGCCGTAGGCTTGGTACGAGATGGCGAACTGGCCGGTCTCGGCATCGATCGCGCTGCCCAGGCCCAAGGCGCCGACGTGGCGCCGGCCCCGATGAACGCCTCGGTCGTCTTGGTGATGACCGGCACGCTCGCGGCGACGCCGACGCTCAGCGTGCCCGAGCCGGAGAGGTTGCCCGAGAGAAGGTCGAGCACGGTCGACTCCGACGCCGCGACCAGGATGCTGCCGCCGGCCTGGACGTTGGTCGAGCCGGCCGTTGGATTCAAGGGGTCGTCGCCGATAAAGGCCCGCGTGGTGATATTCAGAACGTAGACGCTGGCCGAGCCGACGATCGCCACGCTGCCGCTGGCGCCGACCGCCGCCGGTGATCGAGGTGAGGCTTTCCGCCGACTTGGCCTGAACCAGCACGTTGCCGTCGGCGGTGACGGTCGCCGTCGCGATATACGCCTGGGTGTTCTTGGTGATCGAGTCGACGTCGGCGCCCGCGCCCAGGCCGGCGTCGCCACCGGCGGCCAGCGCGCCGGCCGTGCTGAAGAGAGTCAAGGGGTCGGCGGCCGTGACCATCACGCCCGGGCCGCTCCCCGGCGAGCCGTCGGTCGCGGTGACGGTCGTCCCCGCGGCGACGTAGGCCAGCGTCGTGTCGTCGAAGACGTTGACCGCCATCGAGCCGGCAACGCCGACCGAAGCGGAGACCGAGCCCCCCACCACGATCGTCTGCACGTTCTGGAACGTCGCCGCGACGACGGCCACGCCCGAAAACGGCGTCGTGTCGCCCGGGGAATTGCCGGTGAGGACCGGGATCGATGCCCGTGGTCCCGTTCGCCATGATCGTGTCGTTCGCGCCGATGTACGCATCGGTGTTCACCGTATCGACGACCGTCGAGACCGCGGCGCCGACGCTGGCGTCGCCGTGCTGGCGCTCGAACTGGCCCGGCGAGCGTGTTGATCGCCGCCTGACGGCTCGCCTGGACCAGGAGGTCTCCCTTGGCATCGACCGTCGTGTCGTGGTCGATGTAGGCGTTGGTCGTCGGCGAGAGGACCTCGATCGAGGCCGCGCCGGCGATCGCCACCGATGCACTCAAGCCCGCCGCCGCCGTGATCGACTGGAAGCTCCCGTTCGTGCGTGGCCACGACCGTGACATTCTGGGCCGCGTCGACCGTCGCGCTCGGGGCGATATAGGCCTGGTCGTCCTCGGTGACGATGTCGACGTCGAGCGCCGCGCCGATGCCGACGTCGTCGCCGCCGCCGATCGCGCCCGCCCAGTCGATGACGTCATCATCTCGGTCGCCGAGACGGTCACGCCTTCGTCGGAATTGGCTGTCGGATAACCGGTCGTGCCGACCAGCGTGTTGATCAAATCGCCAGTGCTGATATACGCATCCGTCGTCTGTTCGATCACGTTGACGATGAACGAGCCGGCGATACCGGTGCCGCCGGAAGAGGTGCCGGCGCCCACGGCGAAGTTCGTCGCGTGGACGGAATTGATGAGCACGGTAAGAATCGTGTTCAAAACGCTCGATTCAGAGATCTGGGTGAGGGTCGTTGGACCGCTGGACGTCGCCGGGGCCGAGAGCAGAAGGAAGCTGGCGGTGAGCGACTGGGAACCGGTGGCCGTGGCAGGCAAAGACAGCGTAAGCACCGTGCCGCCGACCGTGTACGCGATACTCTTGATCGTCGTATCGGGCTGGATGCCGGTACCGCTCACGCTTTCACCGGGGGCCAGCCCCTTCACTGTATCCGTCGTCACCTGATTGGGATTCGTGACGCTCAGTGTACCGGTGAAGGGCACGCTCCCTGTCGCCAGGACGACCGTCCCGGGCAGGATGCCCGTGCCCTGGAGCGGCTCGCCGGCGAACAGCGGCGCCGAGCTGGTGAAGTCGATGACCGAAGCCGATCCTTGCGTCAGCGTGCCCGTGACAGTCGTTGGATTGTTGGGGATGATCTGGTCGGCCGTCGAGTTGGGAATCGGGTCCGTCCCCGGAACGAGAGACGACTCGGCCGTGACCTGGGTCAAGTCGGCCACATTCGCCTGAACGTCCGAGTCGAGGAACGCGCTCGTCGTGTTGTTGAGGACGTTCACGTTGAAGGCGGCGCCCGCGCCGACCTGTTTCGCGACGGCGAACGTGAAAGCGATGTTCTGAAGCGTCTGGTCGTTTTCGGCCTGGACGGAGAGGCCGCCAAACGAGGTCACGACAGTGCCGGCACCGATCGACGCCTGTGTCGTGATCGTGATCACGTTGATCCCGGCTGAGCCTGCGATGGCACTGGCCTGCGTTCCGATGGCGACACCCAATGCCTGCGTCGAGAAGTCATTCACCTGCCCGCTCGGCATTCCCGCACTCACGGTCACGCCGTCGGCCGAAATCGTGTCGCCGGCGCCGATCGTGGCCGTGTTGGTCACGGTAGCGACGTTGAGGGACACGGCGGCGCCGAGAGAGGTCTGGTTGCCGCTGATCACCTTATTGTTAACCGCGCTCACGGCGGTGGCCCGCCCGTCGGCCAGGGCAAGGGCGCTGGTCTGTTCGGCGGTATCGACCGAGAGCGAGCCGCCCGTCGTCTTCACGGTGAGACCGCTGTCGATCGACGCGACGGCGCTGGTCGAGATGACGTTGACGGCGACAGCCGCCGCAAGACCCACATGCGTTCCCCCGGTGCTGCCCGCCACGTTCGTGGCCGAGCTCGAAGGCGAGGAGGTCTCACTGTTGGAAGAAGGGGGCGCCGAAACATCGGGTGAATCCGAGCCACCCTCTTTATGGGCGAAGCTGGACTGGTTCGCCGACTCCTGGTCCGCGGTCCCGCCGCTTCCGGAGCTCGAGCCCTGGCCGGAATCGGGCGGCGACGTGGGTGCGCCACTCTCGGCCGCGATGGCGGCGGCCTGACTGGACGCGGTTACCGGGTTCGCGGTGACGCTGATGGGGCCGTCGGCCGTGACGTTGCGGCCCAGTTCGGCGAGGAACGAGTCTTGCGATACGTTGACGACCATCGAGGCCCCGATCCCGATGCCTCCGTTGGTGGCGGCCGTGGCGTCGGCCACCGAGCTCACCGCGTACGACCCGCTCGCTCCAATCGCGAGACCACCCGTGCCGGTGAGAACCAGCGGAGTCGCGCTGTCGGCGCCGACGCTGGCCGTCGTCGTATCGCTGGCAATCACGATGGCAATGCCGGCACCGATGCCCAGCTTGCCCGACGCCCCGTTGGTCGCCGTGGTGCTGATCGTGCGCGACGAGCTGGCGGTTACCGTCAAGCCTGCCGCGCCGGTCAGACCCGCGTTCTCCTGCAGCTCCGACTCGGTCGTGTCGGAAATGATGTTCAGCGCCAGCGACGCGCCGACGCCCGCGGTGCCACCCGTGGCAACGCTACCCGGGACGGGTAGGGCCGACGTCGTGTCGGTCGAGTTGTTCAGGGAGGTTATCGAGACATTGGCACCACCGGCGCTCACGGAAGCGCCGGTCTCGATCAGTGCCTTGCTGGTGTCATTGACGATATTGATCGCCAGCGACCCGGCCACGCCGATGTCGGTTGCCCCCGCGCCGACCGCGCCGGAGGTTGCCGAGGCGCCGAATGCGTTCATCGGAGCGGTGCCCAGCATTCCCGCATTGACAATCACACCATCGGTGTGGATCGTCGCGGCCTGGATCGTCGCCTCGGTCGAAGCTTGAACGAGGTTCAAGGCGACCGCGGCGCCGATTCCGGCCGTCGTGAGCCCGGTCGTGCCCGTGGCAGCGCCCGAGGCGGTCGCCGTGTCGCCGTAGACCGGGTTGGCACTATTGCCGGTGTCGTTGGTGGCGATGACGGTCAAGGGGCCGGCGGAAGCGATAATGGTCAGGCCGGCGGGCACAGTCGCATCGGCCTGGCTGTCGGCGATGTTGACAGCCACCGCGGCGGCCACCGTGACCCCACCGTCGGATGTCGACGCCGCCGGCGTGGATGCGTCGCCCTTGCTGTCGCCGGCGCCCGAGGAATCTCCTTCGCTATCGGCGAAGTTACGCTGCTTGGCGTTCTGGCCGTCGACGGAATTGGAATCCTTTGTGTCTGAGTTGGCTCCTTCCTCGCTCGTGTTCTCGCTCGATTGCGGCTGGCTCGACTCTGTTGAGCTGGTCTGCCCCCCCGAGGCGCTGGCCGTCGCATTGGCCGCGCTCGCGGCCGAAGCATTGGCGATGAACGACACGCCGCCCGAGCCGGTTGCCGTGATGCTTCGCAGGGTCGTCGCGGTGGTCTGATCGGTGGCGATGTTGACGGCGATGGCCGCGCCGACCGCGGCGGCGCCGGTGCCGGAGGCGGTGCCGCCGGAGGTGGTGGAGGTGGAGCTGGTGTGCGTCGCCGTGGCCGAGAGCGATCCCGCGGTGAGCGTGCCGCCGGAGCCGACCTCCGCCGTCGTCGTATTGCCGGCCAGCGAAATGGCCACGGCGGGACTGACCGCGATCCCCCCGGCCGCCCCTGCTTCGGCCGTGGTGCTCATCGTGTCGAGTGATGTGGCGGCCAGCGACATCGCCCCCGCGCCGGTCAGCACCACGTTGTTCGCCAGCTCCGCCACAGCCGTATTGCTGACGATATCCAATCCCAGCGAGGCGCCGACACCGACCGTGCCGCCCGTGGCGCCCCCGGAGGCCGGCATGGCCGAAACCGTCGAATTGGCATCCTCCTCGGCTGTCAGCGACACGGCCCCGGTGCCGCCGGGGGTTATCGTCACGGTGGCGCCCGACGTGGCGGCAGGGCTGGCATAACTCTGGCCGATGGTCGCCTGGCTGCTGGCACTGACCAGGTTGATGCCCAGGGCGCCGGCGATGCCGACATCGGTGGCACCCGCGCCGGCGGTCGCATTGGCGCCAAACGTGTTCACCTCCGGCGTGCCCGAATCCTGGTGCATGGTGGCACTGAGGGCCACGGACTGGGCGCTGATGGTGGTCCCGGCGCCGATGGTGGCCATGTCGCGCGATTTGACCAGGTTGAGAGCCACGGCTGCGCCCACGCCGAGGCGGGCGGTGCCCGCGGCGGTACCGGAGGCCGTCGCCGTGTCGCCGTAGACCGTGCCGGCGCTGGACCCTGTGCCATTGGCCGCGGTGAGGGTCAAGGGGCCGGCGGCGGTGATGGAAAGCCCGTCGGGGATGGTCGCCTCGGCCTCGTTATCGGCGATATTGACGGCCACCGCGGCTGCCACCGTGACCCCACCGTCTGACGTCGAGGCCGTCGGCGTATCGGCGTCGCTCTTGCTGTCGCCGGCGCCGGACTTGTTTCCCTTGGAGTCGGTGTCCGTACTTGCCTCGCTGTCGGCGTAGTCGCGTTCCTGCGCGTCCTGGCCGTCGACGGAGTTGGGATCGCTGGTGTCAGAGCCGGCCGCCGCCTTGGAGCCGGCCGCCGGGCCCGGATCCGGCGCCTGCGACTCCTGAGTGTTGGTCGGACCGCCCGAGGCGCTCGCGGTTGAGGTGACGACACTGGCGGCCGACCCGTCGGCGAGAAACGACACTCCCCCTCCGGTCGCGATGAGGGAGCGGCCGGTCGTCGCCGTGGTCTGGTCGGTAACGATTCCCAGAGCGATTGCGACGCCCGCCGAGACCGAGCTCCCCGAGCCGGACGCGGCCCCGGATGTGGTCGACGCCGAACCAATGTGGGTCGCAGCGGCCGAGAATGCGCCGGTGACCGAGAGCGGGTCATTCGAAATGTCCGGAGCGCCCACTTGGGCCTGGGTCGTATTGGTCACGAGCGTGATGGCCGCGGAAGGACTGATCGACAACGTCCCCCCCGCCGAGCCAGCCACTGCGTCCGTGGTGACCGTGTCGCTCGAGCCGGCTGTGAACGCCAGATTGTTGGCACCGGTCAGTTGCGCCGTGTTCGCGAGTTCCGCCAGCGTGGTGTTGCCGCCGATATCGAGCGCGATCGACGCGCCAATGCCGAACGAGCCGGTCCCGGTTGCCCCCGCCGGCCGGCTGGGCGGTCGCCGCCTCGTTCGCGCTGTCCTGAGCGTTGAAAGTCACGCTGCCATTGTTTGCGTGGGTATTGTTGTTGATCGTGACGGTCGAGCCCGATGGGACCGTTGCCGCGCTGGTGTTGGACACGATGTTCAGCGCCAGCGAGCCGGCGAGTGCGATTTCCGCGCCCGAGGCCCCGGCGGTGGCGGACGCCGAGGCATTGTGAACGTCCGACGAATTTGCCGTCGGCGTGGTTGCCTGAACCGTGATGGACGGCGATGAGAGAGTGGTCGCGCCGGTCGTGCTCTCGACCGTGGCCGTGTTGCTCTCGTCGGCGTCGTTGATCGCGACCGCGACCCCCACGCCGGCTTGCGCCTCACTCGCGGTCGCGTCGCCGTCCGCCACGGTGGTCGTGTTGTTGTCGGACGATGCGCTGATGTTGATCGCACTCGTGCCCGTCACCGAGGACGAGTCGACGTAGGCCTGTGTCGTCGGCGTGAATCGACTTACCGCCACGGAACCGGCGACGGAGAGCGGAGAGCCGTCCGACTCGGCCGTGTCGGCGGGCGCGGAGACGTCGGTGGAGAGCAGGCCTGTCGGCGGTTCGGGGCTCCCTGCCGCGGTGTAGTACGGGTCGAGGTGCCCCTCGAGGATGTTTTCAACCTGCGTGAGAATGCTGGAGCCGGCGCCGGCGATCGTCGAGCTGGCGGTCGTGGCGGCCGTGTTGGTTGTCGTGGCCGTGACGTTGACCGTGCCGCCCTTGACGGTTGAGCCGCCGGCAACATCGGCCTGGCTCGAGGTGTTGTCGACCGTCACGGCGGCGCTCGCCCCGCCGACGCCGCTCGAGCCGTTCACGTCCGTCGTCACGTTGGTTGTGTTGGTCGAGGTGATGTTCAGAGTGCCGGTGCCGGTGCCGGCGCTCACGGTCGAGCCGCTCACGCCCGTGACCGCCGACGAGTTGACGATCGAGGTCGCGATCGCCGCCGCCACCGGGTTGAGGCCGTCTATCCCGACCGTGACGTTGGCCGTGATCGATACGTTCGAGCTGGACCCGATCGTGACGTTCCCACCGGTCTTATTCACGTTGATCGTGGACCCAGCAACCAAAACCGTCGCGCTCGGCTCGATGTCGGCGATCGACGCGGCTATCCCCACGTCGTTGACGACTCCTCCGAGGGGCGCGCTGTACGTGTAGATTGAGCTCGCACTGGCATCAAGCGTGACGTTGTCTGCCGTGATGGACGTGGTTCCCGTTCCGCCGACGCTGAGGGAGGCCACCGGCGCGGACGACGCGATCAGCACGCTCTTCGGCAAGGTCGCCTCGAAGGCCGTCACGTCGACGTCCCCCGAGGTCGCGTCGATCGTGACGTCGCTGATGGTCACCGACGTGACGCCGGAGACACTCAAGGCGGGGGTGCCCGATGCCGCATCCAGAGTGATCGTGCCGCCGGTGCCCCCGAACGTGACGCTCTGGTCGGGATCGTCCTGGCTCGCGCTGTTGGCACCGAGCACGACGATCGTGCTGACCCCGGCGAACGACTGGCTGGTAAAGCCGGTGCCGATGACGGAAATGGACGAGCCCGACGGCGTGATCGTCGCATGGTCATTGGCGGCCGACAGATTGACATCAAGCGCCGTCCCCGAGAGGCTGGCGGTCACGCTCAGGAGCGTGCGGCGTTCCAGTTCCTGGATCACCAGTTGTGGCGATCGCCGCCGTGCGCGACTCGCTGCAGAGTCGGGCCGAGCCCCCGTAGACCTCGCCCGCTTCGACCCGAAAGGCCAGTTCCAATTGCCAGACATGGGCGCAGCTCCTTGGTGCCATGAACAGTGGTGCGCAATGTTCGGCCGATCTTTCCCCGAAGGGGCCCCGGCCACGGGGCGCTGGACAGCCGGATTTCAGTCCCGGAGTCATGAGCACGGCGGCTGCGGGCGTGCGAAGAGCATCGCGGTGCCCAGGTATCTGACGCGGGACGTGAACCTCGCGCCGGCCGCCATCTCTCAAGCCGAGAACGGGCGGAAACGGGCGCCAACTTTCTTTTAAAATTTCCTGATTCGGAATCGGGAGGTGGCTGAATCGTTGCTTGCTGTCTCGCGCTGCCCGGACTAGAATCCTGGGAACGGGTCCTGTCAATGCTCACCTTTTGTAAGGCCAGCGATGTCCACTTCGGACGATTCCCAGATGTCCGCGGTGCTCTTGGCCGCGCAGGCCGGGGACCGACAGGCGGCGACCGATCTCTTGCCGCTGGTCTATGCCGAGTTGCGCGATCTGCGCGCGGCGCCTGGCGCTGCAAACGCCAGGCCAGAGCCTGACTGCGACGGCGCTCGTCCACGAGGTCTACCTGCGGATCGCCGGCGAGGGCAACGTGACCTGGGAAGGCCGGCAGCACTTCTTCTTCGCGGCGGCGCGCGCGATGCGCGACATCGTGGTCGAACAGGCACGCCGCAAAGCCGGGCCGAAGCAGGGCGGCGGCCGGCAACGCCGCGAGCTGGACGAGGCGTGCGCCGTCGTGGACCCGCCCTCCGACGACGTGCTCGCGGTCAACGAGGCCCTGCAGGATCTCGAAGCGCAAGACCCGCTCAAGGCCCAGATCGTCCTCTTGCGCTACTTCACCGGCTTGACCATGGATGAAACCGCGGCGGTCCTCGGGCTGGCCGAGCGGACGGTCGACCGGCACTGGCGATACATCCGCGCGTGGCTCATGAAGCGGCTCAGCTAGCCCGAGAACGGAAGGTACATGCCCGAGCCATCCCCCGATGCCGTGGAGGCGCTGTTCCAGCAGGCGGCCGATTTGGAGCCGAAAGAACGCGGCGCATTCCTGCAGGAGCAGTGCGCCGGCGACCCCGACCTGCGTGCCGCGGTAGAGGAGCTCCTCGACTTCGACGCCAAGGCCCAGAGCGTGCCCGACTTCTTGCACAGCCCGGCCGTTGTCCGCGCTCTGTTGCCACTGGCGCCGGAGCCTGGCCTGCCGCTTCACATCGGCCGTTATCGCATCCTCCGCCGGCACGGGGAAGGTGGCATGGGCACCGTCTACGAGGCCGAACAGGACAACCCCCGGCGCACCGTCGCCCTCAAGGTGATCCGCCCCGGACTGGTCTCACCTGAGCTCGTCAAGCGCTTCAGCCACGAAGCGCAAATCCTGGCCCGGCTCCAGCATGCCGGCATCGCTCAGGTCCATGAAGCGGGGATGGGCGAAGACGGTCAGCCGTTCTTCGCCATGGAGTTCATTCGCGGGATGCCCCTGGACGAGTTTGCCCGCAGTCGCCGCCTCGACGCTCCTGCGCGCCTCGAGCTGCTCGCCAAGGTGTGCGACGCGGTGCAACACGCGCACGAAAAGGGCGTCATTCATCGCGACTTGAAGCCCGGCAACATCTTGGTCGATGAGACCGGTCAGCCCAAGGTGCTCGACTTCGGCGTTGCCCATGTCACCGCCGCCGACCTTCTGACATCCGCGAACCGAACCCAGGCCGGCCAACTGCTCGGCACTTTGAGCTACATGAGCCCGGAACAGATCGCCGCCGACCCAGCCGGGCTCGACGGGCGCTCGGATGTGTACACCTTGGGCGTCATTCTCTTTGAGCTACTGGCGCACCGGATGCCGTACCAGCTCGAGCAGCTTCCGGCTCACGAAGTCGTGCGGGTGATCCGCGAGCAGGAACCGTCGCGGCTGGGCTCCATCGACACGGTCTACCGCGGCGACGTCGAGATCATCGTCGGTAAGACGCTGGAGAAAGACAAGACGCGGCGCTACGCCACGGCGGGGGATCTGGCTTCGGACATCAGGCGCTACCTGCGTGGGGAAGCGATTCTGGCCCGTCCTGCCTCGGTGCTCTATCAGCTCCGCAAGTTCGCTCGGCGGCACCGGGCGCTCGTGGCCGGAACGTCGGGCATCTTCGCGGCGCTTCTGGTGGGGACCGCCGTTTCGATCGCCTTCGCGCTGCGCGCCGATCAGAACGCCCGACTGGCGAACGAACGGGAGCGCGTCGCCACTTATCAAACCTACCGGGCGGCGGATCGCGGCCACGGTTGCTGCACTCTCGCATCATGACGTCGCCGATGCGGCCCGTCAACTCGACGCGGCTCCGGAAGTTTTGCGCGACTGGGAATGGCGGCACCTGCGCATCCGGCTTGACGACAGCATCGCCGTGATCCCGGCAAAGCCCGGAGAAGCCCTGTACCTCGTCCGCGATGCGCAGGGCATCCGAATCGCCGCGCTGACGCGTACCAGTTTGCGCCTGATCGACCTGGAAGACCATGAGCTCTTGACCCGCTCTTTACCACCGGAGACCCATCCGACGGGTTGCCTGCCGTGGGCAGAGCCGCATGGACTCAGGCTCGTGGGCGGGGATGGCCAGAGCGCTGCCGGTAACCCCGCTCTAGCACAGTCTCCAGATACGACCACCAACGTCGTGTATCTGCTGGACGACGGAGGGCATGTAAGAACGCGGCTGCACGGGCCTGGGGGAACACAAGTCTCCCTTACGGCTATAAGTCCGGACGGGGCACGAGTGGCACAGACCTGGATCGGGCAGAGCGGATCGGTCGTGACGCTGCACGAAGGAGATTCGGGCAAACAAACGGCAACGTCCGCCGAGCCGCTCGGTGTGATCTGGGAACTGGTCTTCAGCCCCGACGGGACGCGCATCGCCGGCGCCTGCGAGGATGGGATGACGCACCTGTGGGACACCGCCACCGGCAAGGAGACCGCGCGATGTCGAGGCCACGAGAGAAAAGTCCTCAGTGTCGCGTTCCGCCCGGACGGCCTGCGCATCGTGACGGCTTCGGCCGATGGGACTGTCCGCCAGTGGGATCCCACGACAGGACTGGAGGTCGTGCCACCCTACGATCGTCACGTCGGGGAAGCCAGAGAGGCGGTATACAGCCCCGACGGACTGTGGGTTGCTTCGACAGGCACGGACCGGACGGTACGGGTTTGGGGAGCGGCGAACCGGCGAGACCTCACGATCTTGCACGGCCACACCGAGCACGTCAACCAACTGGCGTTTGCGCCGGATGGCCGTGTCGTGTCGGCGAGTCAGTTGGGATTGCGCGACTACCCGGGGGATGCGACGGCGCGGCTGTGGCAGATCGGGATCCAGGGCGGCGTGTCCGTACTTCGCGGCCATACCAGCTATGTCTATCCGGTCGCGTATAGCCCGGACGGACAATGGATCGCTTCGGGGAGCTGGGACAACACCGTGCGCTTGTGGGACGCGGTGACGATGGAGAGCTCGCGCGATCCTGGCCCATCCCGGGAGCGTACGCTCGCTGGCCTTCAGCCCGGACAGCGCGTGGCTCGTCTCTGCGGCCGTTCCGGACGATTCGTTGCGGATCTGGGATGTCGCGACCGCGCAGCTAAAGCGACAGCTCAAGCCGCGTGGAAACGTTCATTTTCAGGGAGTCGCGGTGAGCCCGGACGGGGACTACATCGCGGCTGATGACACCGGCGGAAACGCGACCATCATGGATGCCGCGACCGGCGCCGTGGTGCATTCGTTTCGGACGGCCTTCGTCCGCCCCAAGAAGTCGCTGGCCTACACTCCCGACGGACGATTCCTGGCGGGTTCCGGTGAAGACGCCAGGCAGATTGATATCGTGGACACACAGACGCTAAAGCGATCGGCCCGGCTGGTAGGTCATACGGGCCCGGTATACTCCGTGGCCTTCAGCGGCGACGGGCGCCGGTTGGCCTCCACCGGCGGCGATCGCACCGTCCGCATCTGGGATGTGGCCGCGGCGAAATGCGTAGCCGTCTTGATAGGGCACAACGACGAGGTGTTCGCGGCGGTATTCCATCCGGACGGCCACCGGCTGGCGTCGGCCGGCCGTGACGGAGCCATCTGGCTGTGGGACCTGGAGACGGGACAGGAGGTCGTCCGGCTCGAGGGACACACCAACTACGTCTACTCGCTCGAGTTCAGCCCGGACGGCATGAGCATCGTGTCCGGTTGCGGCGACGGCACGGTAAGGGTCTGGGACACCACGTCGCCGGCGCGACGCCAGGAAGCCCGTCATCAGGCCGAGGCCCTGCGGCCCGACGCCGAGCGACTGGTCGCGCGCCTCTTCGCCGAGCTACGCGAGCCTGCCCCGGTCGTGGCTCGTCTGCGGGCCGACAATTCCCTGAGTGACCCGATGCGCCACGCGGCTGTGCGGGCGCTGATGCGCCGGGGGCAGCGAGACATGCCGTAAATGCACTGCCTCAAAAAGCTTACGCGCAATTCGAAGCCCCATGCTTCGTTTCACCACCGCCAGAGCGCCGTGCCCCAGTTGAGGCCGGCGCCGAAGCCGGAGGTCAACAGCAGGTCGCCGCGATCGATGCCGCCCTCGCGATAAAGCTCATCGAGGGCAATCGGAATCGACCCGGCCGACGTATTGCCGTATCGCTCGAGGTTCTTGAAGACCGCGTCGCGGGGGAACCCGAGCACGTCGCTGGCGGCGTGAATGATGCGAAGGTTGGCCTGGTGCGGGATGAACCAGCGCACGCCCCCGACCGTGCAGCCAGCGTGCTCCAGCACGACCTGGGCGGAATCAGCGAGGATGCGCACCGCCCACTTGAAAACCGCGCGGCCGTCCATCGTCAGGTAATGCAGGCCCTTCTCGAGCACGGCCGGTGTCGGCGGAATACGACTGCCGCAGCCAGGGCGGCTCAGGAGATCGCCGCCGGACCCGTCCGACCCGAGCTGATAGGAAACCAGGCCCTGGTCTTTTTCTCCGGGAGCAAGCAACACCGCGCCGGCACCGTCGCCGAAAAGTGGAAAGCTTTTCTGATCGCCGGGATTGATCACCCGGCTATTGCAGTCTCCGCCGATTACCAAGAGCGCACTGGCTGTTCCCGGTCCCCACGAACTGTGCCGCGATCACCAGGGCGAAGACAAACCCGGCACACGCCGCCTGCACGTCGAACGCGGGGCACGTCAGCTTGAGCCGGTCCTGAATCAGGTTGCCCGTCGAGGGAAACGCCATGTCGGGGGTGAATGTGGCCACGACCAGCAAGTCGACGTCGGCCGGCTCGCGGCCTGCCGCTTTCAGGCATCTCGTGGCCGCGTGTACGCACAGGTCGCTCGTCGCCTGGTGCGGAAGTGCGAACCGCCGCTCGTGGATCCCCGTCCGATTGACGATCCAATCCGGGTCGAACCCGTGGCTCTCGCGCAGATCGTGATTGCTGACGACGAGCTCGGGCAGATAGCTCCCACTGCCCAGGATACGCACGCCCAGAAGCGTGCGGGCCGGCGGCGCGAGATGGATTTGGCCGTTGTTCATGAGCAAACTGACTATAATGAGTGCTACTTACGCACACTATACCAGAGCCAGAGCGAATCTTGAAGTTGCGTCGCGGGATCGCGAGCTTTTCCGCGCCGATTGTGTCGATCAGAAGCGTTTTGACAGCCCGGGAGCCGCCGCGTGGCCGAGCATCGGATCCGCCTTCGTGGTGCTTGGGATTGCCAGAACTGCTCGTGCCCGAGCGAGCCGCCGGAGCGAATCACCTTGCCCATCCGCTGGGACCCGGCGAACCCGCGCCGTCTTCGCCTCTCGCGACGGTTCGGACGCCCGCCGGCCGATTCCAGTGGCGAGCGCTTTCTGGAGCTCGGCCAGGCTCGAGGAATCCACTCGCTTCGTCTCAACGGAACACCCCTCACCGCAATTTCTCCGGCGAAATCGTACTACCTTATCCCGCTTCCTGAAATAGAGGAACGAAACACCCTGGTTCTCGAAATCGACACCGGCGAAGCCTGCCAGGGCGCAAGCGCGAGCGGCCCGGATTGGGGTCACGTCGCGATTCTGGTCCGGCCGATCAAGCCTGACGAGGATCCGTGAGTCGATCGAGCCCGGGCTTTCCCGGCGCGCCGCGGTGAAGTCCCTTCGCGGACGAAAGGGCAAGAAACGCGTCCCCGCCGTGCTGGCCCGGCGGATGACAATCCGCCGCGCCGGCCTCTTGGCGGCCGTGGCGCGTTGGCATTAAGATAAGGTCTTCATCCAACATCTTTTGGCAGAAGATCAGCTCGCGGCGATTTCCTCATGTTCGACACTGAACGAGAACAAACTCGCAAAACCTATCAGCTCTGCCGGTTCGGCTTCGGCAGTTGCGGGGCGGCGCTGCTCGTCGCGTCGGTGAGCGTCGTGATCGGGCTGCTGGCGATGTTCCGCGTCGACCAGGTGCGGTGGATCATCCGGCAGCCATGGTACAACTGGCTCGACACTCCCATTGTCTGGCTCCGATTGATCGGGGCCATTGTGCTCTGGGGCCGCTGGGATCAAAAAAGCTGGCAGCGCCGGACAAGTCTTCTTCTCGGTCTCTGCACCGCCGACATCGTACTCTGGGTCATGGCGCGGGGTGAAGTCCTGGGTCTGCACGGCGGCGACATCGGCCACGAGTATCTCCGCGGCATCATTCGCGAAGCGATGAGCTGGGGGCGAATGGCGTTGCTCTCCAGCTTGGCCGGCGACTATCTGGTCCATCTCGGTGTCGAGAACGCACGCGAGTCAGACAAGCTCACACGGTCCATGACCGTGACCGGGGCACTCGTCTGGCTGCTCTGGGTCTGTCAGCAGACAAACTGGGCAGCATGGCCGCTCCAGCACCTCCACAGGCGCAACCTCGAGAGCGAGCTGCTGCTGCACGGCTTCACGTTGATTTACTCGATCACGCTGATCCAGGTCACCGCCCTGGTGATCTCGGCGGCGCGGCAGTCCACGGTGGCCCTCGCCGAGATGGACCGCGAGGACCAGGAAAACGACCTGCTTCGGCCCCAGTCCGACGTCTACCAGGATTCCAATGACGACTGGTGGCGTGACGACATTCCGGAACAGAACAAGTGACGAAGGGCCGCGGGCACGGCCCGGGCCGCTTACGTCCAACTGATCCCAGCGCCGGTGTGGTCACCCTCGCCCGAGCGGCCCACCCCCGATGCCTCTGCGCCGGAACCTGAGGGAAGCAGCTCGCGCAGTGACCGGGGAAGCGGAAAATGAACGTTCTCCTCCCGGATCGTCTCCTCGTGAAACGTTGCGCCGAAATTCCGCACCAGGTATTCAACGCACTCCTGCACGACGTGCTCAGGCGCTGCGCGCCGGCCGTCACGAGCAATGTGTCCACCCCCTCGAACCACGCATCCCGAATCTCGCCCACGCCATCGATCAAGTAGGACGGGATTCCCAGTCCATTCGCAATCTCGGCGAGCCTGCGGCTGTTCGAGCTGTTCTGACTGCCCAGCACCAGCACCAGATTGGCCTGGGCCGCCATGTGCCGCACGGCTTCCTGACGGTTCTGAGTTGCGTAGCAAATATCGTCTTTGGGGGGGTTAGCGATACTGGGGAATTTTTTCCGGAGCGCAGCGATCACGATATTGGCGTCGTCGACGCTGAGCGTAGTCTGGGTGAGATAGGCGACCTTGTCTGGATCTGGCACGGTGAGCCGGTCGACGTCCTGGGCGGTTTCGACGAGGATCATCTGGTTGGGGGCTTCGCCCATCGTGCCGATGACTTCGTCATGGCCTTCGTGGCCGATCAAAAAGATGGTGTAGCCTTCGCGGGCGTAGCGGACGGCCTCGAGGTGGACTTTGATGACGAGCGGGCAAGTTGCGTCGATGGCGAGAAGCCGGCGCTTCTGGGCCTGGTCGCGAATCTGCGGCGAGACGCCGTGAGCGCTGTAGAGCAGCGGCGAGCCGGGTGGCACCTCGTCGAGCGACTCGACGAAAACGGTGCCGCGTTCGCGAAAGCGATCGACAACGAACTTGTTGTGGACGATTTCGTGATAGACGTACAGGGGTGGTCCGAAGAATTCGAGCGCTCGCTCGAGGCACTCGATCGCCATATTGACGCCCGCGCAGAAGCCACGCGGATTGGCCAGCAGGATCTTCATCAGCACCCAACCTCCCGGACCTCTTGTAATCGCGGCCCTTATGGTATGCGTTTTCGCGGGCGAGGGAAAGGCGAGACAGTGCGCACCGGCGGATTCTTGATGTCGGCCGTCAATCTCTGCTACAGTCCCATTCAAGGATCAGGACGGGCGTGTCTCATGGAGAGGTGGAGGCTCGAGGATGAAAGCGACCGAGCAACGGCTGTGCGATGCGCATCAGATCAGCGGTCTGATCTCGGCGATGGCCCGCAAGCTCGCGGAGTCGGCGCGGCGCGAGACGCCGTTGTTCCTGGTCGGCATTCGCTCGCGCGGCGTGCCCTTGGCGGAGCGTCTGCGCGAGAGCTGCGCGTTCTGATGGACCAGGAGGTCGAGGTGGGGGCCGTGGATATCACGCTCTACCGCGACGACCTGGGTCAGGCAGAGCGCTGGCCCGTGCTCCGGGGCACCGAGATTGAATTCGCCCTGGACGGGGCCGAAGTGGTGCTGGTGGATGACGTGCTCTTCACCGGGCGCACGGTCCGCGCCGCCTTGAACGCAATCTGCGATCTGGGGCGGCCGGCGTGTATCCGGCTGGCGGCGCTCGTCGATCGCGGCCATCGTGAGATTCCGATCCATCCCGACGTCGTGGGCCTGGCGCTCAAGACCGATCGAGAAGACCACGTCCGGGTGCGCCTGAAGCCGGTCGATTCCCTTGAAGAAATCGTCAAGATCAGTCACGTTCCCAGCCCGCCTCCAGCCGAGAGGAGCAGGCCGTGACGGCCAGGGCGCCGCACTCAGACGGTGAAGGCACAGCGCGGTTGCGCGCCGCCATCTGCTGGGACTTGAGGAGCTTTCCGCCGACGAGATCCTGGCCGTGCTCGACACCTCGGAATCGTTCGCGGAAATCTCGACGCGCAGCCGGAAGAAGGTGCCGGCCATGCAGGGCCGCATCGTCTTCAACCTGTTCTTCGAGAACTCGACGCGCACCCGCACGAGCTTCAGCCTGGCAGCCAAGCGGCTCTCGGCCGATACACAGGACTTCTCCCCCAGCGGATCGAGCCTCTCCAAGGGAGAGTCTTTCATCGACACGGCCAAGAATATCGAAGCCATGGGGGCCGACGTTGTCGTGGTGCGCCACCCCACGCCCGGCACACCGCTCATGCTCTCGCAGCACCTGAAGTGCTCGATCATCAATGCCGGCGACGGCGCCCATGAGCACCCGACCCAGGCGCTGCTCGATCTCATGACGATCAGGCGCAAGAAAGGCAAGATCGAGGGGCTGACCGTGGGCCTGGTGGGCGATATCGCGCACTCCCGGGTGGCGCGGTCCAACATCTGGGGGCTGACCAAGCTCGGCGCCAAGGTGATCCTCTGCGGACCGCCGACACTGGTGCCCAGGGGCTGGGAGCGCATGGGCTGCGAGGTTTGCTATCATCTCGATCAAGTATTGCCTCGATGCGACGTCGTCAATGTGCTGCGCATCCAGTTCGAGCGGCAGCAGGGAGGCATGTTTCCCTCGATCGGTGAGTATTCGCAGTTTTATATGATGACGCGCGAGCGACTGAAGCTTGCCCCGCGCGACTTGCTGCTCCTGGCCCCGGGGCCGGTCAATCGCGGAGTCGAGCTCACGCCGGAAGTTGCCGACGGCGAGCACTCGGCGATCCTCGATCAAGTAACCAATGGGCTGGCCGTGCGCATGGCGGTTCTTTATCTTCTCTCAGGCGGCACGGGCCCCAAGGCGGCCTTGCGTGACGGGCGCAACTGACCGGGGCGGAAGGACGGGGAACGAAGCCGTGCGGACCATTCACATCAGCGGCGGGCGGATCATCGACCCCGCGCAGCAAATTGACTCAATCGGCGATCTGTGGATCAGCCGCGGCCGGATTCTGCCCCTGGGTTCCGGCTACGAGGACGCCGAGATCTCGATCGACGCGAAGGGCATGCTCGTGTGCCCGGGCCTGATCGATGCCCACGTTCACCTGCGTGAACCCGGCAACGAAGAGGACGAGACGATCGCCACGGGGGCGAGCGCCGCCTTGGCCGCCGGGGTGACCTCGGTCGCCTGCATGCCCAATACGATGCCTGCGATCGATTCGCAGGCGGCGGCCGAGTTCGTCGTGCTTCAGGCGCAGCGCGCGCGGCAGGCCAATGTCTATCCCGTCGGCGCCGTCAGCAAGGGGCGCAAGGGGAAGAGCTCGCCGAGCTCGGCCAGCTCGTCGCCGGCGGCGCGGTCGCCTTCACGGACGACGGCTCGCCGGTGGCCTCCGCATCGCTCATGAGGCGAGCACTGGAATATGCCAAGATGTTCGACCGTGTGATCATGCAGCATTGCCAGGTGCCCGAGCTCACCACGGGCGGCGTGATGAACGAGGGTCTGGTATCGATGCGGCTGGGCCTGGCCGGCATGCCCGCGGCCGCCGAAGACATCATGGTCGCCCGCGACATTCGCCTCGCCGAGATCACCGGGGGCCGCTTGCACATTCAGCACATCTCGACGGCCCGCTCCGTCGAGCTCGTGCGCGAAGGCCAGCGCCGCGGAGTTCGAGTCACCGCCGAGGCCTGCCCTCATCATTTCACATTGACCGATGAAGAGCTAAATGCATTCGATTCCAACTTCAAGATGAACCCGCCCCTGCGCCCCTGGAGCGACGTCGAGGCCGTGATCGAGGGGCTGAAGGACAACACGATCTCGATCATCGCCACCGACCATGCGCCGCACTCGGTCGAGAAGAAAATGCGGGAAATCGACCAGGCCCCATTCGGAATTGTCGGCCTGGAGACCTTGGTCCCGATCACCGTCAAGAGCCTGATCGAGCCCGGCTATCTTTCCTGGCCGGACGTGGTCCGCAAGCTCACGTGCAACCCGGCGGCGCTCTTGGGCATTCCCAAGGGGACCCTCCGCGCCGGCTCGGACGCCGATGTGACGATCATCGACCCTGAGCTCGAGTGGACGATCGATCCCGACCAGTTCCGTTCCAAGAGTCGCAACACGCCGTTCGGCGGCTGGAAGGTTCGCGGCCGGGCGCACACCGTCATTGTCGCGGGCGAGGTCCGGTTCAGCCTGGGTGGCATCGTGCAGCAATCGGGCGCGCCCGTTCCAGCCTGAACGAAACGACGTAAGTCAGGCTTTAGCCTGACATTCTTGTTCAATCATGCGTTGGCTGATCGACGGATACAACGTGATGTACGCAGGGGGCCGGCTGGGGCCGAAGCTCTCGCGCGAGGGGTTCCGCCGCGCCCGCCGCGGGTTCCTCGATGAGCTGGCCCAGGCGGTGGGCCCGGCGGTCGCTGCCGAGACGACGGTGGTTCTGGACGCCTCGGTGCCCCCGGGCGACTTTCCCAGCGTTTCGACCTATCGCGGCCTTCGCGTGCTGTTCGCTCTGGGCGATGAGAATGCCGACGCCCGGATTGAAGAACTCATCAGCGCCGATTCGACTCCCAAAGCGCTCACCGTCGTTTCTTCCGACAACCGCGTCCGGCTGGCTGCCTCGAGGCGCCGCTGCCGGTGGCTCTCGGCCGAGAAGTACTGGGAGCTGCTCGACAACCTCAAGGAAGCTCGCGCCAGCAAACCGCCCGCGAAATCCGGCCCCGCAAGCCAGTCGGAAAGCCGAGACGACGCGTCGTACTGGCTGGGTGTCTTCGGCGAGCTCGATCAAAGTTTGGACATTCGCCAGGCGTTCGCACCCGAACCGCAGCTATTGACCGATGCCGAGATCGAGGAGATCAAGCGCGAGATCGAGCGGCAGCGCGAGGGCTCGAGACTGGCATCGCCCGGGCTCCGAGTGTAAAAAGGATCGGGTGCAAACGCGGTTTCGAGGGTGCTTGAAGGGACGTCGCGCAATGAAAGTACATGAATACCAGGCGAAAGAGCTGCTCAAGAAGGCCGGCGTCGCGGTGCCGGAAGGCATCGTGGTGACCAGGCCCGAGGAAGCGGCCAAGGCCTATGCCGCGCTGGGCGGCCGGCTGATCGTGGTCAAGGCCCAGGTGCACGCCGGCGGGCGCGGCAAGGGAGTCGCCATCGGCCCGGGCGATGACCGCGCGCTCGCGCTCGAAATCGCCAGCGGAATGAAGCCCAGGCCTGATTCCATGGCCAAGGGCGTGCAGCTCGTCAAGTCGGCCGAAGATGCGCAGAAGGCCGCCGCCAGCCTGTTGGGCAAGACGCTCGTGACGTATCAAACCGGGCCGCAAGGCAGCCCGATTTCCAAGGTGCTGGTCACGGTCGGGCACGACATCGCCCGCGAGCTTTATCTCGGCATGGCCATCGACCGCGGCCTTCAATGCCCGGTGCTGATGGCGTCGACCGAAGGGGGCGTCGAGATCGAGACCGTCGCGCACCAATCCCCCGAGAAGATCCTGAGAGTGCCGATCGACGTGGGATTGGGCCTGGCTGATTTCCAGGCGCGGAAGATCTGCAAGGCGCTCGACCTCTCGGGTGACTCGGCCAAGAAGGGCGCCGTGTTCTTCAAGAACTTCGTCAAGCTGTTCCAGGACACGGACGCGTCACTTGCCGAGATCAACCCCATGATCGTCACCGCCTCGGGAGATGTGCTGGCACTGGACTGCAAGCTCAACTTCGACGACAACGCGCTGTTTCGCCACAAGGACATCGCGGCCATGCTCGATGAAACCGAGGAAGACCCGGCCGAGCTGCGGGCCGGCCGCATCGGGCTGTCGTACGTGAGCCTGGACGGCGACATCGCCTGCCTGGTCAACGGCGCGGGCCTGGCCATGAGCACGATGGACCTGATCAAGTACCACGGCGGCGAGCCGGCGAATTTCCTGGACGTGGGCGGAGGCGCGAGCAAAGACCAGGTGCTCGAGGGTTTCCGCATCCTGCTTGGGGCGCCGCGGGTCAAGGCGGTGCTGGTGAACATCTTCGGCGGAATCATGAAGTGCGACACGATCGCGACGGCGCTCCTGGCAGCCTACAGCGAGCTTGATTTCCGCGTGCCCCTGGTGGTGCGGCTCGAGGGAACCAACGTCGAGCTCGGCAAGAAGCTCATCAAGGAAAGCGGCCGCCAGATCGTCACGGCCGACGGGCTTTCCGACGCGGCGAAGAAAGTGGTGGCGGCGTCCAAGGGGGCCGCGTGAAACGAGGCCGCGATTCATGGACATCCTCGGGGCCTTGCTCTTTGTCATGGCGGGCATGATGGACGTGTCGCTTTTTAACGCGGAAGAGCGTCAAGGTTTGCTGTGGTGGCCAATCATCGTGCTCTATGTCGTGATCCATGCGTTCCTGATCGCCATGCTTGTCACCGTCGTCCGGCGGGTTCGGCGAAAAGAGGAATCCTGGTTTGGGGACCTGGCGATCAAAGGGCTTTATATACCCTGGATCTACTACTTCCTCGGTGTCTTCGCGAGTGTCTGGTATTTTAAGTGAACGGCAATCCGGGAGGATAAATGAGCATTCTGGTCGACAAGAACACGCGGCTGATCTGTCAGGGCATCACCGGCAAGGCTGGGGCGTTTCACTCCGAGCAGTGCCAGGCTTACGGCACCAACTTAGTCGGGGGCATCACGCCCGGTCGGGGCGGGACGACCACGCTGGGCGTGCCTGTGTTCGACACGTGTGCCGAGTCCGTGGCGGCGACCGGCGCGAACGCGACCATGATCTTCGTGCCCCCGCCCTTTGCAGCCGACGCGATCATGGAAGCGGCTGACGCGGGCATCAAGGTGATCGTGGCCATCACTGAAGGCATTCCCGTGGTCGATATGGTGTGCGCCGTTGCCTTCCTGAAAGCGCATCACCCGTCTGCGCGGCTGATCGGACCGAACTGCCCGGGAATCATTACGCCGGGGGCCTGCAAGATCGGGATCATGCCGGGCTACATCCACAAGCCGGGCCGCGTCGGCGTGGTCAGCCGCTCGGGAACGCTTACCTACGAGGGCGTGTGGCAGCTCACGAGCCTGGGCATCGGCCAGAGTACCTGCATCGGCATTGGCGGCGACCCGGTCAACGGCACGAGCTTTGTCGATGCCCTCACCCTTTTCCAGGCCGACCCCGATACCGACGCCGTGCTGATGATGGGCGAGATCGGCGGCAATGCCGAGGAACAAGCGGCGGCGCTCGAAGGCGTCGGGCAAGTTCACGAAGCCCATCGCCGCGTTCATCGCCGGGCAGACCGCCCCGCCCGGTAAGCGCATGGGCCACGCCGGCGCGATCATCTCGGGCGGCTCGGGCAAGGCCACCGACAAGATTGCCGCGCTCGAGGCCGCCGGCATCCGCGTCGCCAAAAGCCCGGCCGACATGGGCGCAGCCTTGCAGGCTGTCCTCAAGGGGTGACCGTAAGGATGAGCAACCCAGTCGATCGCACGCACCAGGCCAACCCCTGGACGACGCTCTCGAGCCGGGCCGCTTACGAAAACCCCTGGATCGCGGTTCGTGAAGATCAGGTGATCCGCCCCGATGGTTTGCCGGGCATCTACGGAGTCGTCCACTTCAAGAACCGCGCAGTCGGTGTCTTGCCCGTCGAGCCCGACGGCACCATCTGGCTGGTCGGCCAGTATCGCTATCCGCTGGCAGCCTATTCGTGGGAAATTCCCGAAGGAGGCTGCCCCGAGGCGGAATCACCGGAAGAGACCGCCAGGCGCGAGCTGCGCGAAGAGACGGGGCTCGTGGCCGAGCGAATCGAGCTCGTGACGACGTCGCATCTTTCGAACTCGGTCAGCGACGAGCTGGGCTTTGTCTTTCGCGCCACGGAGCTGCATCAAGGTGCCGACGAGCAGGAAGGGACCGAGCGAATCGCCGTGCGGAGGGTTGCGTGGGATGAAGCCTGGCGGATGTACAAGGCGGGCGAGATCACGGATTCACTGAGCGTGATCGCCATTCTGCACGAGGCCGTGCGCCGGCTGGAAGGCGGGTTGGAGTGAGCGATGCGAGTCCGCCTCCGTGCGGCCTCGTATCCCCTTGACGTGGTTCGGAAACTGATCGTGGCTAGCTAACTAGCTCAATAGCTCGGCTTCACTTCGCGGACGACTTTCCAGGCGGCGCGGACCGGGCGGCGGGCGGGTTGTGAATCCTTGGTTAGCGCCAGGATCTCGTCGTTCGGGAAGTGGCGTCCCGGGCAGACGGTCTTGGTGGCGGCCAGGTGTGCGTGAGTTTGAACTCGCGCCTGGGCAATGTTGTAACGGGTGCTCAAGTGAGCAACGAGTGCTTTGGCCGCGGCGATCTGGCGGGGAGTCGGGGGGTCTTTGTCGAGATCGCCGACCAGGCAGATGCCGATACCGTATTCGTCGACGTCGTGCGTGCGGGCATTGCGGCAGTGAACGCCCTGTTTCTGGTTGGCCCACCGCCGGGCGACTTCAATCTGTCCGTCGCCGCTGCCGTTGCCGTTGCCGATGACAAAGTGGTAGCCGCAGCCGTCGATTCCCAGGATCTTGCGGTGCTCGGAGTCGATCTGGTCGTAGTTTCCGCTCGGGGCGGCGCTGTGATGCAGCACGATATACCGCCAGGGCCGGTCGGCCTTGCTGGGGTAGATGAGCTCGTTGGCGTTCGAATCATCCAGAAACGGTTTGAGCTGCTCGCTCAGGCTCGCGCGGCGAACTCGGCTGGAGCCGGCGGTGGCGAGTGCGGTCTGCACATCGGAACCGTTTCCCCAGTTCGAGTCTGGCGAAAGCGATGTCGTCGGGCCTGAAATCGGTGGGCCTGCCCCCGCTCCAAGCGGCTTGGGCGGCGGAGGAGGACTGTTGCCGTCGTCCTGGGCCGCGCCGGTCTCGTCAAAGGCAGGCTCGCCCAATCTCGACTTCGCCTTGGGCTCGACCTTCGAGTTCACCGTCGCGGATCCTGAGCGGCTGGGCGTCTGAGTGGTTGAATCGAGCATCGACGGCTCAGACGACGGGACGGTAGTGACCGGCGGCAGGTCGGATTCCTCGGTGACCGTTGCCGCGGGACCGCAATTCTTGCAAGGGGCGGAAACCGTTGCCGGTGAAGTGTAGACCGGGCGATACGACGTGCGGCGGCCTGAGCAGCCGGTGAGCGCCCCAGCCGCGAGCAGGGTCGCGCCGACCCAGAGCACCGTTCGTGGGCGCACCACGATCGCGGCCATCGTTTTGAGGGCCATTGTGAGTCTCCTAGCCAGATGAAAGTGCCGTCCGACATCCCGGGTCGGAAGTTAACGGGTACAGAACGCAAGCGGGATGCCGAACCGTGAATCGATCCTTTCGAGTGACCGATCCAGAATCCTGGCTTTCGACTCAAGTCTACACGCCGTTTAGTCGAGCGGCGGATTTCGAAATCATTTTTTTCAGAATTCCTCAAGTTCGAGCCGGCCGCTTCCGCAAGGGCGTTTGTTAAAAGTGCAATGGCTTTGGCAGAAAGTGTACATTCGTAGACAAGACGCACGTCGACGGTGTCGGTTGAAAGGGTGGTGCGGTATGGAACGATGGGGACCGTTCGAATGGGAAAGACCTGAGCGAACGTGCCGATTTTGACTTCCGAGATCGAGGATTATCGGTTCCAGACGAATCCCGTCAGGTAGATCGGTATCGTCGCGAGCCAGAGAACGCCGAGGCGCCGGCCTGCCCGGTCGATCCACGAAGGCTCGGCGTGCCATTTTCGGCTCACGGCGAGCACGATCCATGCGACCATAACTGTCACCGGCACGATGATTGACGGCACTGGGGAATGGGTGCAGTATTCAGCCGCCGTGCCCGCCAAGGCCCCGAGCATGGAGCCAGAGCAGGCCCACCACCCTGGCTGTCGGAATAGGACGGACCAAGCCGGTCGCGGCCGCGCCAGCCGGAAGGCGAAACAGCAGAATGACCATACGATCAGAAATGGAAAGACAATGCAGAAGAGATCCTGCGCGATCGCAAAGCCCAGCGCGCCCGGCGGAGCATGGTTGAAGACCCAGGCATCGAGTGCGCTTTTGGGCGCCCGTTCTCGTGTTTCCCAGTCGAGGTAGCCCCACCTCCAGTTTGGAAGTCCCAGGGTTGGTGCAACCACTCGCGAGAGCTGGTCTCGCAGCGACCTCGTGCGGCCCGAGCGCATTTGCTCCGAAAACAGATCTCTCACATACGACGGCTGGAATACGCGACGCACTTCGAGTTGCTGGACAACCGGACCTACTTCGGTCCAGAGCTCCACCGCCGGCAACATTGCAACAGCGGTTCCCGCGATCAAGAGGATCGCGTCGAGCAGCCGCCATCGGCGAGGCGTTTCACCTTGGCCCGACATACTCGCGGCTCCTACGAGGAAAACACAAACCCGGCGAGATACAACGGAATCGTCGCGACCCAGAGCACGCCGAGAGCCCGCCCCGCGCGATCAATCCACGACGGCTCGCCCTGCCATTTTCGACTCACAGCGAGCACGATCCATACAAGTATCACCATCGCCGGCACGATGACCGACGGAGCCTTGATTTTGGTGAAGAGCTCGAGCGCGTAGCCCAGCAGCACTCCCAGAATCGATCCCACACACGCCCACGAGCCTGGCTGGCGCACGAGCGTGGACCAGGGCGGCCGCGGCTGAATGAGTCGTAGGCACAACAAGCAGAACGACCAGACGAGCAAGAACGGAAAGAACAGGTAGAAGGCGTCCTGCGCCAGCGCAAACCCCAGCGCACCCGGCGGAGCGTGGGTCAGGACCCAGTTTTGCACGGACTGCTCTGGTGTCGCGTTTTCGAGCTTTCGGGTCGATGTGCCTGTCCCGCCTACTCGGTAGCCCCAGGGCCAGGTTGACCATCTGAGCCATCTGAATGCGCACGGTCGCGTTGCGGGCGGAACGCATATGCCCGCCGAAGAGCTCGTCTTGGACGTATCTGGGTTCAAAAATGCGAGTGACCTCGAGCCGCTGCGCAACCGGCGCCACATCGGGCCACAATTCCGCAGCGGGCAATATGGCCACGGCGATCGCCGCGACCATGATGATCGCGTCGAGCAATGTGAAACGGCGCCTGGCCGCGGCATTCTCTGCCTGCATCACCGCCTCGCGAGAGGAGAAATGCGCGATCCCGTGCGCTCAGCGTAACGCGAGAGCTGCCTCGATACAAGACGCGCCGAAGAACGGTTCCAGCGGGAAATCTAGCATCGCGCGACTCGAATCGTTATCCTAAACAGCCGACACGTGTGAGGTTGGACTGCCCCCGAACCCGCGGCGGGCTTTTTTTGTCTCTCCGAGCAGCCCGCGGACGGACGCGACTTCGCCCGTCACGCTCAGCAATCGAGATCCAGACCGATGCCCGCGTATCATCCTCAGCGCATCGAACCCAAGTGGCAGCTCGAGTGGGAGCGAAACAAGACCTTCCGCGCCATCGATCTGGACCCCTCGCGGCCCAAGCTCTTTATCCTCGACATGTTTCCGTATCCCAGCGGCGCGGGCCTGCACGTGGGCCATCCGGAGGGTTACACCGCCACGGATATCTACTGCCGGTACAAGCGGATGCGGGGGTTCAACGTATTGCACCCGATGGGCTGGGACGCCTTCGGCCTGCCCGCCGAGCAATATGCCGTCACGACCAACACGCATCCGAGAATCACCACGCAGACGAACATCGATACGTTTCGCCGCCAGATCAAGGCGCTGGGGTTCTCGTACGACTGGGAACGCGAAATCGATACAACCGACCCCGGCTATTACAAGTGGACGCAGTGGATCTTCCTCAAGATCTATGACACCTGGTACGACCCGGACTTCGTCTGGACCGACTGGCGGGGCCGCCGCCGGCAGGGAAAAGGCCGGCCCATCGCTGAGCTGCCTATTCCGCCGGGCACCGCCGACCCCGAGGCCTACCGCGATTCGAAAAGGCTGGCCTACCGCGCGCTCGTGCCGGTGAACTGGTGCCCCGAGCTCGGCACCGTGCTCGCGAATGAGGAAGTCATCGACGGCAAGAGCGAGCGCGGCGGGTTTCCCGTGGTCCGCATGCCGCTCACGCAGTGGATGCTGCGCATCACGACTTATGCCGAGCGATTGATCGAAGAGCTCGAAGATGTCGACTGGCCGCGCCCGATCATGGACATGCAGCGCAACTGGGTTGGCCGTAGCGTGGGTGCGGAAGTCGATTTTCCCATTGATGCCGGCGGTGCTCGCGACATCATGGCCCAAGGTGCTCGCGTCTGGTCCGAGACCCCGGGCCCGGACGTGATCCGCGTCTTCACGACCCGCCCCGACACGCTCTTTGGCGCAACGTACATGGTGCTGGCCCCCGAGCATCCGCTGGTCGAACGGCTCACGACTCCTGAGCAAAAGGCCGCTGTCGCCGCCTATCGTGAGCAGGCCGCACGCAAAAGCGAAATGGATCGCACCAGCCTGGCCAAGACCAAGACTGGCGTATTCACCGGCGGCTTCGCCATCAATCCGGTGAACGGGGAATCGATCCCCGATCTGGATCGCCGACTATGTGCTCATCACGTATGGTACCGGGGCGATCATGGCCGTTCCCGGTCACGACGAGCGCGACTTCGAGTTTGCCCGCGAGTTCAACCTGAAGATCGTGCGTGTGGTCGCCGCAAGCGCAGACGCCGCCTCTGCCGCGCTCGAGCATGCCGAGCCCGAGCCCGGCGTCTCGGTGAATTCACGCAACGCCGAGATCGTCCTCGACGGCTTGCCGACGGCGGACGCGAAGACCGCCATCACCGGCTGGCTCGAAGAACGCGGGCTCGGCAAGAAAACGGTGAACTATAAGCTGCGCGACTGGCTCTTTTCGCGACAGCGATACTGGGGCGAGCCGTTCCCGGTTGTTTTCGATGAGCACGCGCGGCCACAGGCGCTGCCGGAGTCGGAGCTTCCCGTCCGATTGCCGGATCTCGAAGACTTCAAGCCGACCGGCAAGCCCGAGCCCCCCTTGAGCAAAGCCAGGGAGTGGGTGCGCTATTCCGAGACGCTCGAGCGCGAAACCAACACGATGCCGCAATGGGCCGGATCGTGCTGGTACTACCTGCGCTTTCTCGACCCGAAAAACGAGAAGGCGCCGTGGGACCCGGAAAAAGAGGCGTACTGGATGCCGGTGGATCTCTATATCGGCGGAGCCGAGCACGCCGTGCTGCACCTGCTCTACAGCCGGTTCTGGCACAAGGTCCTCTTCGACCGCGGCCTGGTGAGCACGCCCGAGCCGTTTCGCAGACTGATCAATCAGGGGATGATCCTGGGCGAAACCGAATTTACGGGCCATCGCGATCAAAAAGGGAACTGGGTCTCGACCGAGGAGAGCGGCCGCCACGGTGTGACCGCGGTCAAGCTCTCGGAGAGCGAGGTCACGAAGAAGGGCGAGGGATTCGTCCTCGCCGAGAATGCAAGCATTCGCATCGAGGCGCAGTGCTCACAAGATGTCAAAAGCACGCGGCAATGTGATTAACCCCGACGTGATCGTCGCCGAATACGGCGCAGACAGCCTGCGGCTTTACGAGATGTTCATGGGGCCGCTCGAAGCCGTCAAGCCGTGGAGCATGAAGGGGGTCGAGGGGGTTTATCGGTTCCTGGCAAGGGCCTGGCGCATGATCGTCGACGCCGAGGCCGAAGTCGGTGAAGCTGGATGTTCGCGTCGTGCCGCAGGAGCTCTCGCTCGAGCAAGCGAAGGTTGAGGCCCGCACCATATCGTCCGTCACCGATGATTTCGAGGCGCTGCGGTTCAACACGGCGATCAGCCGCTTGATGGAATTCGTCAATTTCTTCACGGCGCAGGAGGCGCGCCCGAAGAAGGCGATGGAGACCTTCACGCTCTTGCTGGCCCCGATGGCGCCGCATATCGCCGAGGAGCTCTGGCACATCCTCGGCAACACGAAAACACTCGCCTATGAACCGTGGCCGCAGTTCGACCCGGCTCTTCTGGTGGAAGATCAGCTCGAGATTCCGGTGCAGGTCAACGGCAAGCTGCGCGGGCGGGTGGTCGTTCCGGCTGACTCCGATGCCGCCGGGGTCGAGCGTTTTGCCCGCGAAGACGCTCGTATCGCAGTCCTCCTGGATGGCAAGACGGTTCGCAAAGTCGTGGTGGTGCCGGGCAAGCTGGTCAATTTCGTCGTGGGGTAAAGCTGGCACTCTCGGCGGGCCTCGAGGCAGGGAATGACTCGGTCACACTACCTTGTCGGAATCGACCTGGGCACGACCAACTGCGCGGTCGCCTACGTGGATACGCACGGCCGCGAGCGCCCCACGGCGGATATCCGCAATTTCCCCGTGCCCCAGCTCGTCGCTCCGGGTGAGACGGCGCCGCGAGCGATGCTGCCTTCATTCCTCTACCTGCCGGGCGGGCACGAGCTTCCGCCGGGAGCGGCTCATCTTCCCTGGAGCGATCGCGCCCTCGCGATCGTCGGCGAGTTCGCGCGGATTCAAGGGGCGAAGGTTCCCGCCCGCAGCGTCTCGAGCGCCAAGAGCTGGCTCTGCCATCCGGGCATCGATCGTGAAGCCGCCATCCTTCCCTGGGGCAGCCCGCCCGAGGTGAAAAAGATTTCCCCGGTCGAGGCTTCAGCCGACTACCTGCGTCACATTCGAGATGCCTGGAACCATACATTCGCTCAAGATAACGCGTCGATGCGTCTCGAGCAGCAGGAAGTCGTGCTGACGGTGCCGGCCTCGTTCGACGAAGCGGCGCGTGAGCTCACGCTGGAAGCGGCCAGGCGCGCTGACCTCAAGTCGGTGACCTTGCTGGAAGAGCCGCAGGCGGCGTTTTACTGCTGGATCGTCTCGCATCAGGATCGCTGGCAGAAGGAAGTGCGCGCCGGCGAGCTGATCCTGGTGTGCGATATCGGCGGCGGCACGACCGACTTCAGCCTGATCACGGTGATCGAAACGCCGACGGGCCCGGGCTTCCGCCGCGTCGCCGTGGGCGACCACCTCATGCTCGGGGGCGACAACATCGACCTCGCACTGGCGCACCACGTCGAGAAGAAGCTGGGCGGTGCCCGGCTCGATTCAGACCAGTGGAGCGCCTTGCGCTCGGCATGCCGCACCGCCAAGGAGAAGCTGCTGGGTGAGGATCAGCCGGGGCTCGAGCGCTGGCCCGTGACGATTGCGGGCCGAGGGTCGAAGCTGATCGGTGGTAGTCTGCAGGCCGAGCTCTCGCGGAAGGAGGTTGAAGCCATCGCGGTGGAGGGTTTCTTCCCGAAGACACACCGTGACGAGATTCCCGATCGTGGTGCCCGGTCGGGCATGCAGGAATTTGGGCTTCCGTTCGTGGCCGACCCGGCGGTTCCCAAGCATTTGAGCCAGTTCTTGCGCAGGCATCGGGCCGAGGCCGGGGTGACGCAGCTCTCGCCGTCGGACGGCGCGGACGGCCCTGGTGTGCTCGACCGGCCCGCGCGGCCTGACGCGATCCTTTTCAACGGCGGGGCGCTCGACGCCCGAAATCGTGAGGCGCCGGATCGTCGAGGTGATCACCGCGTGGTTCGCCGGCGAATCAGGGCCTCCGTATGCTCCGCGCGTGCTCACGAACGTCTCTCTCGATCTTGCCGTTGCCCAGGGCGCCGCGTATTACGGTGTGGTGCGGCGCGGTGAGGGCATTCGCATCGGCGGCGGCACCGCTCGGTCCTTCTACGTGGGCCTCGAGACGAGCCAGGCCGAGCAACCGTGGCTTTGCGTGGTGCCTCGCGACTCGCAGGAGGGCGAAGAAATCACCATCGCCGGTCATGACTTCGACCTGCTCATGGGTCAGCCGGTGGTTTTCCCTCTGGCCAGCAGCTCGGTGCGGCCCGACGACAAGCCGGGCGACCTGGTCCGCGCCGATCCCGACTCGATCCGCGAATTGCCGCCGCTGCAGAGCCTGATGCGGGTCAGCCGCAAGGCCAAGGCCGAGCGAGCCCCGGTGAGCCTGGCGGCGCGGGTGACCGAGGTCGGCACGATCGAGCTCTGGTGTCAGTCGCGAACGGACGACCGGCGCTGGCGCCTGCAGATCCAGCTTCGCGGGCCGTCGGGCCAGCTCACGCCGCGCGGCAGCGTCACGGGCGACGAATCCGACCTGGTGGTGATTGAACAGTCCGAGCTCGACGCCGCGATCGAGGCGATCAACACGGCCTTCGAGGGCCGGCCGGCCCCGGTAACTGCCGGGCCGCCGCCGGCTGCCGAGGATCTGGGCCCGGCCCGGCTGGTGAAGCGGCTCGAGGAGATTCTGGACGCGCCGCGCGACGCCTGGCCGCCCTCGGCGCTGCGAGCTCTGTGGGACCCGCTCCTGGCCTGCGTGGAGAAGCGGCTCAAGGGTCCGCGGCATGAGTCGCGCTGGTTCAATCTGGCGGGGTTCTTCCTGCGGCCCGGGCGTGGCTATCCTCTCGACGACGTCCGGATCAAGGCGCTCTGGTCAATCGTGCATCAAGGTGTGAAGCATATCAAGGATGTGCAATGTTGGGCGGAATGGTGGATCCTCTGGCGGCGGGTCGCTGCCGGGCTGGCGCGGGCACACCATGAGGAGATTTATCGGCGGCTGGCCCCGTTCTTGCTGCCGGTCAAGGGGTCGAGCCCCGCTAAGAAGGCGGGCCGCCCCAAGCCTGAAGGCCACGAATTGGCCGAGATGTGGCGGCTCGCCGCGAGCCTCGAGCGAATCTCGCCTGAAGTCAAGGAGTTGCTGGGTGACGTCCTGGTCAAGGAGATTGCGCAAGGATCACCGGGTGCCCACGTCTACTGGTGCCTGGGGCGATTCGGTGCCCGGGTGCCGCTCTACGGGCCGGCGAACACGGTCGTTCAAAAGGAGGCGGCCGAGCGCTGGACGGGCAAGCTGCTCGAAGCCGCCTTTGCCGCCGGGAGAGAGACCGGTGACGCCATCTTCGCGCTCGGCGCAACTGGCGAGGGTGGCCAACGACCGAACCCGCGACCTGGATGATATGCTTCGCCAAAAAGTGATTTCGCGTTTGGCCGATCTGGGAGCCGACGAAAACGAACTCAAGCCCGTTCGTGAATATCACGAGCTGGAATCAGCCCAGCAGGTCCAGGCCCTGGGCGATTCACTGCCGATCGGGTTGAGGTTGGTGAGGGAAGGGTCGGACGTGTAAGCACGACAACCGCGATGAATCTTTTCCCGAAAGTCGATCCGCAGGTTGCAATCGATCGTTGCCCGAACCTGAAGGTTCTCGCGGATGACTTGATGCGTGTTGCCAAGCTCTTGCAGTAATAGACGTTGCGTTACAGACTTCTCGAAGCACAAGGAATTCACTCGGGAACAGAACCATCCTGTCCCGTAGCCTCCTCGAACTCCGAATCGGAAGGAGCCGGCGTATTTGCGATGAACATTCTGACTTCGTCGGCGACGACCGCCGATACGACGAGACCCACAAGCACCACCCGCGTTAGCTCCGCAGCCCAGCGGGGAAGCCGACGCAGCAGCGGTAGCTCTGGCACCCAGACCAGCAGCGGGCTTGCGAACAAAATGATCGCGTGCGTTGTGCTCAGCTCACCGAAGAACCGGCCGGTGACGACCAGTGAGTAGAACGCCACGATCGCCACACCGAGCGGGCACGATCCGCGCGAGGACCACCGCAGCGCGAGTGTCGCCGCCCCGGCACCACCGATCGCACCTGCGAGCGCCAGGCTCGCCTGGCCGCCGCTCAGGTAGCCCGAGATCATGATCGCCAGACCGGCCCCGGCGCAGGAGATCGCCAGGCAAACCGCGGCTGATATCCCCCCTACCCTTGCCGACAATAAGCCCATCAGAGCCCACGCCGCGATCAGGGATGCCGCGAGGCCGCCCAGGATCTCGCAAGCCTGCGCGGTCGACCAGTCGGCCGTGCCGGGACCAGCCTGGTCGGTGATGTAACTGCTTCCATGCAGCAGGACGGGCGCGACGCCGGCCGCGAGAGCGGTGCGCAAAAACCAGACAAGCCAGCGCGGGACGCGACGGAACGCCCCGACCAGCTCGACGGCGACGACCGCCGGTAGCACCAGCAAGAGCAGACGGTCTCGGTCTTCCACCGGCCGCAAGTGCGGCAACCCGCCCAGTACACAACAGCCAAGCAAGAAGCCTGCACTCGGCCCCACCACCCAGCCGATGTCGAACCAGGCAGTGTCCGCCTTTGCCTTGCGCCCGCGCCAACCGAGGAGGACGAGCGCCAGCGCCGAAACCGCCGCCGCAGCGCCGATCGCCGCCAGGATCAAAAACGGATCAGGCATGATCCGGCTCCGCTATGGATGATCTGATCAGGCTGGCATTATCTCTTCTTGGTCCCTTCGATCCCGACCGAGATCTGAACATCCTCACCGAGCATCTTCATGTTCTTGGCGATGCCGAAATCGGTTCGGTTGATCGTGAAGTCTCCGTAAAACCCGATTTTCGTACCGGCGCGGGGATCGTTGATGGTTTTGCCGCCTTTGAGCGTGAGCGTGATCGGCTTCGTTTCCCCGTGCAGCGTCAGATCGCCGGTCACCTCGTAGCCGCCGTCGGCAGCCGGCTTGACTGCGCTGCTCTTGAACGTGATCGAGGCATACTGCTTGGCGTTGAAGAAATCCGGGCTCTTGAGATGGGTGTCTCTGCCTTGATTGTTCGTGTCGACGCTCTGCGTCTTGATCGCGAACTCGAACGAGCTCTTGGTCGGGTCGGCTGAATCGATCTTGCACACACCTGAGAAGCTATTGAAGCGGCCGTGAACATAGCTCAGGCCCATGTGCTCGATCTTGAAGCTGACGCTCGAGTGCGCGACATCAACCGTGTAATCGTCGGCAGCGGCGATGGCGCCGAGCCCGAGAAAAACAACGACGCCCGCGGCGGCCTGGGAAAGGAAGGATCGCATGCTGAAAGGCTCCCATGGGTGAAAAAAAACAGGATGCCGGGAGAAAACAATCTCCGCGACGGCCTTGGTGAAGACTGAGTCGATTGAACGAGCGGGCTCACTGCCCGGCCGCGTCGCGCCCCTTGGCTTTTTCTTGCTTCGGCTCGTCGGACTGCGGCTTCTGATCGCGCCCCTGGTGAAATTCGGGGGCGTCGAACATCGAGGGCTCGGGCGTCTTGGGATTGCGGGGCAAGATCTCGGGGAGCATGGCCACTCCGTAGGCCCACGCCGCCAGCACCTTGGCCCCCTGGTTCACCTCATCCGGATAGACCTTGTCGACCGTGTCGCTCTCGGTGTGGTGGGTTTTGCGATACTCGGCTTCGTCCTGTACGACCGCAAATGCGGGGACGCCATGCGGAAGAAACGACAGATGGTCAGTGCCCATCATGGTGCGCATGCTGAGCTCCTCGAGGTTCAAGGCCTCCTTGAACGGCTCGACGACCCCCTCCATGATTTCCCGCAGGTCATACCGGCCTTGCAGCCCGATGCTCTTGACCCGGCCGGTTCCCGCGTCGTGAATCAGCACGCCGCAGATCTTGGACATCTCTTTTTCGTGCGCCTTCACGTAGGCTCGCGAGCCGTGCAACCCCTCTTCCTCTCCGGAAAAGAGCACGCAGCGGATCGTGCGCTTGGGCTTGACGCCGACCGCCTTTAATGCCCGGGCGGCCTCGAGCACCGCCATGATGCCCGTGCCGTTGTCGGTGGCGCCGGTGCCCAGGTCCCAGCTATCGATGTGGCCGCCGATGATGACCACCTCGTCGGCCTTGCCGGATCCTGGAATCTCGGCCACGGTATTAAAAACCTCGACTTCTCCCTTGCTGAACGTGTTTTGCAAGTCGATCTCGACCTCGACGGGCCCGCGCTTGAGAAGCCGCCAGATGAGGCCGTACGATTCGGTGGTCAAGAACGCTCGGGGAAGCTCCGCCGGCGCGAACTTGGCCGATGCGCCCGTCATGTCGATCAGGCCGTGCTCCTTGTTGGAGTCGACCAGGATGCCGGCGGCTCCCTCGGCAACCAGGAACTTCTCAAGCTGGGGATAGAAGGATCGCATTTTCATGTATTCGGCAATTCGCTTTTTCATATCGCCGCCGAGGTTGGTCTTGGGCTGCTTGGGCGACGGCTGCACGGAGACCTCTTTGAGCAAGATCCAGGCTCCCTTGAGCTTGCCCTTGTACGCCGCGAGATCTTCAACTGACTCGGCCTTCACGTGAAGGGCCGGTCCGCGCTTGGGTCCATCGGTCGACGGGCTCCAGCCGGCCGATTCGAGCAGAATCCGCTGTTCCACCGGCACGATCACGCGGCCCTTGGCGTCGCCGCGAATCCAGGCTCGGTCGATCGTCCAGGGCTCCACGTGTGCATTTGTCAAGCCGTACTGTTCGAACTTCTGCTTCGTCCAGTGGTTGGCTTTCGTCAGATTGGGCGAGCCGGTCAGTCTTGGACCGATCATGTCGCAGAGGTATTCGATGTTGGTCATGAGCTCCGAGTGCTTGTCGATTTCGTCCAGAATCGCCGTGGTCACGGCCTTGACCTCACCGCTTGATTCCTTCGCTGCGGGGGCCGCGCCCGGCTGGGCTCCTCCGCGTGGTCGGCGCGCCGTTCGCCCCGATCTCCCGCGGACGGAGCTTGGGCGAGAACCGAGGCACACAGCCCCACTGCCGATACACAGATCAACCACGCACGAATGGATTTCATGATCGAGCTGGGCCCTTTCCAAGAGTTGATCATCAATGCCGAGCTGGTTCTGTCTCTACCAAGCTCCGTTCTCCCCAAGACACAGGCCATCGTAGGTATGCGGCGGCCGATTGGCAAGCGTTGCGTTTGCAAGCAGATTGTTCTGGTTGCGCATGCATGCTGTGGACGGGTGGTCTGCCTGCCACCGGACAGGTCTCATTGGGTAGAATGATCGGGACGAGAATGGACCGCGCGCGAAAGGTCCATCCTCGCGTATCCGTAGAGTATCTGGAGATTCAAGAATCAAATGCTTTACTCGCTGCTCTTTGCCGTCGCGTTAAACTCGCAGCTCGCTGTCGACGAACCGCCGAAAGCCGCTGCGCTCGTCGAGCGCTTCAATCGTGAAAAATCGCCGGTATGGGCTGACGGCGACATCGCCACGTTCTTTTTTCGCGGCGAGGCCGAGAGAGTGGAGCTCTTCGCCGCCGGGGAAATCAAGGCTCTCGAGCGAATTCCGTCGAGCGACGTGTGGACCCTCAACTCAACATATCCGGGGCTCGAGCGGGCCGTCATTTCGTACGCGATTGCGCCGAAACACAAGCCGGGGGCGGCCCAGCGGCCGCAGGGGGCACCGCAGGAAAGCGTGTGGCGCGGTCCCAAAGCTCCTTCGCAAGCGGCCCGCGCGGCCGAGCTGCGCGGCTCGTTGAAAACGATCGAAATCGAGTCGAGAGCACTCGCAGCGCAGCGAAAACTCACCGTTTATTTTCCGCCCGGATTTGAGCCCGGCCGCGTGAAGGGGGTGATCTATGCGGCCGATGGCGAAAGCATCGAGCGCTTTGCCCCGTTTCTCGAGCCACTCATCACCTCGGGAAAGATTCCGCCGGTGCTCCTGGTCGGCGTCCACAGCGGAGGCTATATCGGGGGCGCGCCTGAATTCAATAACTACGATGCGAAGAAGGATATGCGTGTGCGAGAGTATTTCCCGGGCATTGACGAGAAGCTTTTCACCAAGCACGAGACGTTCTTCTGCTCCGAGGTGACGTCCTACTCCCAGAGGCAATGGAAGGTCTCGAGCCACGCGAAGGACCGCGCGCTGTTCGGTTGCTCGAACGGGGGCCGGTTCGTCTTCGAAATGGCGATGCGCCATCCCGACGAGTTCGGTGATGTCCTGGCGTTTTCGGTTCCAGGCGCCGGCGAGATTGCTCTGCCGGATTCCCTCAAGACCGCGGTGCGTTTCCACCTGGAAGCGGGTACCTGGGAACGGGAATTCGAGACCTACACGAAGCGGCTTGCCGCGGCGCTTGCGCGAGCGGGCTTCCCGGCAGAATTCCGGTCACGCGCCGGCGGCCACGATGAGGCTATCTGGCGCGAGGAGTTCGCGCGCCCCTCGTGCTTGCTTTCGGTTCAGGATGACCGTTTACTTCTCTTCTTTATCGGTCAGATGGATCGGCTCGGACGAACCGCTCTCGTTGAATGTGATCGGCACAGTCCAGATGAGGCTGCGGATCCGGCAGAGGCTCGACGGCTCGCTGCAGACGAGTGTCTTGAGCGAGACCTTCAGGTCGATCTTCTCGCCGGCATCGGGGACCTTGGCCAGAGGCACGGTGATCTTGAACTGGGTTTTGGGCGGATTCACCTTGTCGCCTGCGGGTGAGACGTCGGGTGAAAGGATGCCCTCCTTTTCCGGTGTTTCGACCACGTATGCCAGCGGCGACTCTTCGTTGAGCTTATAGCCCTTGGCGATTGGAACGGTCACCGCGAGCGTGATCGACTTCGCGGGCACGACCTCGACCGGTTGCACGGTGATGGTGGTGGCGTTGGGAAAGGCCGGCCGCCGTGGGGCCAGTCGCGGGGGAGAGAGGTCATCGAGCCGCCAGAGTCGTGACGGCCTTGGTTTTCAAGTCGACGACCTTGATCTTGTTGTTGTTGGTATCGGCGACATAGAGCTTGGAATCGGCGGCGCTCAAGCCACCGGGCTCATAAAAATGCGGCGGATTGTCGCCGTCACCGGCCTTGCGGGTGCCGACCAGCGTTCTGACAGTGCGGTTCCTGGGGTCGCAGATCTTGATCTTGTTGTTGTAGGTGTCGGCGATGTACAGATGGTCACCGGCATAGGCCAGTCCCAGGCAGTGCTGAAGCCGGACGGTGCTGCCCCGGCCGTCGATGTCGTCGAATGCGAAGAGACCTTCGCCCACGATGGTGCGAACGGTCGGTCCGCGGGTGCTTTGCATTCCGGTGAGCACCCGGACGCCCGAGACTTCCGAGTCGGCGACGAAGAGGTTTTCCCCGTCGGTTGCCAGCCCGCTGGGCTGGGCGAAGTTGGCGGTAGCGGCCGGTCCGTCGACGATATTTTCGCGGCCTGATCCGGCGAAAATGCTCACCACACGGCCGGCAATGTCGAGCTTCCAGATCTGGTGAGGACCGGCCATGGCGATGTATAAGGCCTTATCGCCCGGAATCTGGATCACATCCCATGGGCTGCAAAGCGGGGTTGTCTTCGCCGGACCGGACTCCCCCGTCGGGAAGACGCGCATGGCCTGGCTGCCCGTGCCGGCAATCGTGGTGACGTTGCCGGCTTTCAAGTCGATGGCGCGGATGGCGTGGTTCTCGGTATCGGCCACGAAGAGCGTGTCCTCGCTCAGGAACATTCCCTGCGGGCGGTTGAACGACGCCTTCTTGAAGTCGCCGTCGTCAAAGCCCTCTTCGCCGCTGCCGATGGTGACCGGGTTTGCACCCTCCAGGTCGGTCTGAATGATCCGGTTATGGCCGGTGTCGGCGATGAAGAGTCGCTTGCCCGGAGCGTCGGCCACGATTTTGCCCGGATAAAGCAGCGGGCCGTTGGTGGGGCGTTCCATCTCCGGGGTGAAGCTGAGCGGGGTCAGGTTGAGCTCACCCTTGGCTTTGTGGTGTTCCACGAGCTCGCCGATCGCCCGGTCGACCGTGTCAAAGTTACCCTCGCCGCTGGCGCGGCCGGCGTAATGACCGTTGGCATCGATCAAGATCAAGGTCGGCCAGCTATTGACCTCGAAGCGCTTCCAGATCGCCATGTTCGCATCGTTGACGACGGGGTGCTTGATCCGGTATTCGGCGACTTTGCGGCGGATGTTCTCGGTATCGCGCTCGGCGTCGAATTTGGCGGAGTGAACCCCGATCACGACGAGCTCGTCCTTGTACTTGGCCTCGAGCTTGGCCAGATCGGGAAGAATGTGGTGGCAGTTGATGCAGCAGAAAGTCCAGAAATCGAGCAGCACGATCTTGCCGCGCAGCTCGGCCAGGGAGATCGGACCGGAATTGATCCAGGCGATGCCCCCTTTCAAGCTCAAGCCGCTGGCTTGGGTATAAGAGGCCAGCTCCATCCTGGGAGGCGTCCAGAGCTCACCGACATCGTGGGGCGCGTTCGCTTTGGTGACATGGTAACGGACCAGAAGTACGGCAGAGACAACAAGAATAACAGCAATTGCAGTCGAGAGGCAGCGAGTCAGAAATCGGATGGCGTGCATGCCGGTGCCCTCGCGATGTCGGGACCACAGAGCCGGTGCCACCTCGGCGCCCGGCGTTCCACTCTGGCGTATTATAAACAACCCTTTGACATTCGGCATGCCTTTTTCGGGCGGGGAAGCGGTCTCGCCCGATCACGGCGTAAAAGCGTGAGATGCAGAGGGCGGCGAGAAGCGGCTTCACCGCGACTGGCAGTTTTGAATTCCGCACGATAGAATAACGTTCTCAATTCAGGATGAGCGATCGCGCCTGCGGCCGGCGCGTGGTGAAGCGTGAGCGTGATTCGCTAGGGTTGGCGGTTTCCGAACAACCGGGATGGCGGAGCGACACCGGTGGGCAAAGACAAATCGCTGATCCTGAGCGATGATTCCTCGAAGAAAACCGATCCGTACGGTGAGCTGAAGGTATTCTCCGGCAGCTCGGGCCAGACGCTGGCGCGCACAATCTGCGATTATCTTCGAATGGACCTGGCCAGCTCGGAAGTGCACGTTTTCAGCGAGGGCAACGTCTTCGTGCGCGTGCTCGAGAACGTGCGCGGGCGCGACGTTTTCATCGTTCAGGGGACCGACTTTCCGGTCAACGACAATTTCGTCGAGCTGTTGTTCTGGATCGACGCATTCAAACGCGCAAGCGCCACTCAGGTGACGGCGGTTATTCCCTATTTCTCTTACGCCAAAGGGGATAAGAAGGACGAGCCACGGGTGTCGATCCGGCGCGAGTCTGCGCTGACTGCATCGAGGTTGCCGGGGCCGACCGGGTGCTGACGATGGACCTGCACAGCCCGCAGATCCAGGGATTCTTCAAGATTCCGGTCGATCACCTGTATGCGATGCCTGTTCTGGTTGATTACTTTCGCTCCAAGGAAATTCCCGATCTGGTTGTGGCGGCGCCGGACGTCGGGTTCGGCAAGCAGGCGTACAAGTTTGGCGAGATGATGCATGCGCCGGTGGTTTTCGGCAACAAGACCCGCAAAGGGCACGACGAGAAGGCCGAGATGCTCACGATCGTGGGCCAGGTCGAGGGGAAGAACGTCCTGATCGTGGACGACTTCACCATCACGGGCGGTACCCTGATCGAGATGGCCAACGGCTGCAAGAAGAGGGGTGCCAAGGACATTTACGCCTGCGTATCGCATGGTGTCTTCTCACGCGGCTCGGCCGAAAAGATCGAAGCGAGCCCGATCAAGGAGCTGGTGCTCACGGATACGATCGAGTACCGGTTCGAGCCGCTTGCCAAGTGCTGCAAGATCATCTCGGTGGCGCGGCTATTCGCGCAGGCGATCCTGTCGATTCACCGTCGTGAGAGTGTGAGCCGATTGTTTGATTATTGAGCGAGAGGGTTTTAATGAGTGTGGATCGGCCCCGGACCTTGGGCGAGCTGGCGGCAAGCGGTTATCGGATTCAGTCGGTCAAGGACGAGATGAGGCGCAACCTCATCGCCATGCTCCCCTCCGGCGAGCCGCTTTTTCCTGGAATCCTGGGCTACGACGAGACCGTCGTTCCCCAGGTCCAGAACGCGATCCTGTCCAAGCACGACATTCTGTTGCTAGGTTTGCGCGGTCAGGCGAAGACGCGGATGCTGCGCGGCCTGGTCCGATTGCTGGACGACGCGATTCCGATCGTGGCCGGCTCGGAAATCCACGACAATCCCTTCTCGCCCGTTTCCAAGCATGCCCGTGACGTGATCGCCTCGCAGGGCGATGCCACGCCGATCGAGTGGATCGGCCGCAGTGACCGCTATCACGAGAAGCTGGCCACGCCGGACGTGACGATCGCGGACTTGATCGGGGAGGTCGACATGATCAAGCACGCCGAGGGGCGTTATCTCTCGAGCGAGCTGACCATGCATTTCGGCCTGATTCCCAGGGCGAACCGGGGAATCTTCTGCATCAACGAGCTGCCCGATCTGGCACCCAAGATCCAGGTGGGCCTGTTCAACGTGCTCGAAGAACGCGACGTGCAGATTCGCGGGTATCCCGTGCGTCTGGACCTCGATCTCTGCATGGTCTTCTCGGCCAACCCCGAAGATTACACGAACCGCGGCCGGATCGTCACGCCGCTCAAAGACCGGATCGGATCGGTCATTCGCACGCATTATCCGCTGTCGCGCGAGATCGGGATCGCGATCAGCGACCAGAACGCGTGGCTCGATCGCGCAGCACCCGGCGCGGCGAAGATCTTTGTTCCGCCTTTCATGAAAGAGCTGGTCGAAGAAGTTGCACGGCTGGCTCGCTCGTCGCCCCACGTGAACCAGCAGTCGGGCGTTTCGGTCCGGATGTCGATCGCCAATCTGGAGAACGTCGTGTCGAGCGCCGAGCGGCGGGCGATCATGCACCATGAACGATGGATCGTGCCCAGACCGTCGGACCTGGCGTTTGCCGTGCCCAGCTCGCGAGGAAAGCTCGAGCTCACGATGACCGAGGAAGAAGGACACGAAGACAAGCTGATCGGGCGCATCATTGACGAAGCCGTCAAGAATATCTCGACCGCTCACGTTGACTTGCGCGAGCTTCGGCCGGTTGTCGACTACTTCGAGAACGGTCAGAGCGTCGAGCTGGGGGACGGGCTGGCCGGATCTGTTGTGCTCGATCGAGTGGCCAAGGTCCCCGGACTGCGCAAACGCGCCGAGGAGCTATCGGCTGGCTGGATACCCGGCGGAAGCGACGGCGATTTACGTGCGGCGGCGGCGGCCAGCGCGGCCGAGTTTCTGCTCGAGGGCCTGCACGTGCATAACAAGATCAACAAACAGGCGAAGTCCGGCGGCACCTCATACAGGCGCTGAAAAAAAGAATGGCGATCTTCGAGTATTCCAGATGGGACGGCTCGCAGGAATTCCTGCCCCAATCGGCGGACCGGGTCTTCGACCAGCTCGCCGAGTTTCTCATGCAGCACGGCGACGCGATCTTGCAGAACATGGACGATCTCGAAGACGAGATTCCGGAGATCATCGAGCTGATCCAGAAGGAGGGCCTGATCGAGAAGGACCGCGAGGGCCGCTGGAGCGTGACGCCGCGGGGCGTGCGCAAGATCCAGGACAAGGCGCTCGAAGACCTTTTCCAGCGGTTTCGCCGCGACTCACTCGGCAAGCATGACACAGCCGAGAAGGGCGAGGGAAGCGTGGTGCTCGAGGACACGCGGCCCTATGTCTACGGCGATACGCTGGCCAATTTGAATCTGCACGAGACCTTGAAGAATGCCTATGTTCGCCAGGGCGGCGGAGTGCCGATCAAGCTGAGCTCGGATGACTACGTGGTGCACGAGACCGAGTATCAAACGCGGTGCGCGACGGTGGTCTTGATCGACATGAGCGGCTCGATGGGCCGGTACGGCAAGTACTACACGACCAAGAAGGTGGCGCTGGCGCTGCAGGCGATGGTGCGCGTCGAGGTATCCGCAAGATTCGCTCCAGATGATCGGGTTTTACACGTTTGCCAGCATGATGAATGAGCGGCAGCTCCTGGCCTCGGCGCCCAAGCCGGTGAGCATTTTTGACAGCCGCGTGCACCTGCGCGTGGACCTCGACCGCCCGCCGGGGAGAACTCCCCAGCATTTCACCAACATCCACGCGGGCCTTCGTCTGGCGCGCAGCGTGCTCTCGCGGCAGCCAGCAACGAACAAGCAGATCATCGTGATCACCGACGGCGAGCCCACTGCGCACATCGAGGGCCGGGAGGTTGTGCTCGATCTACCCGCCTGCCGAGAAGACAGCCAGGCACACGCTGGGCGAGGTGAAGAACTGCGCCAACGCGGGTATTCGCGTCTCGAGTTTCGCACTCATCGAAGATTATTTCTATCTGGGTCTCGTGAATTTCGTCGAGGAGATGGCGAGGGTTTCGCGCGGCGTGGCGGCGTATTGCTCGACGGATGATATCGGGAACCTGGTGTTTGACAGTTTCGTGGGCGGGCGGCGGAAGCGTCGGTATGATTCGTGACGCAAGAGCAGGCCCCGGCGCCCCAGTATGACATTCGGGACGAACGCTCTCAGGCCGCTGTGGCATCGTGGATCGCGGGAACTGCAAGATAGCCGGGCGTCTCGCGAATCTGTCGCAGGAACCGTTCTTGCGAGTGTAGTTCGAGTAAACGGCGGTACCCTCGCTGCACCAGCCGGGCGGCCCCGGCCCGGTCCGCATCGATCGACGCAGGGCGGCCACGAATCCCTTCACATCATCGAACGGCTCGATCAGAAAGCCGGTCTCTCCCGGCTGGACCAGCTCTTTCACGCCGCCGGCGCTCGAAGCCACGACCACCAGCCCTTGGGCCGTCGCCTCAAGCAAGACATTGGGCACGCCATCCCACTGAGATGTGTACAGGAAAACATCGAAGTCATGCACCGGCAACTGGTCGAAGCCGTCGAACGGACCATGAAAAGTCAGGTGAGGCCCGTGCGGCTTGGGACCATCAAAATCGAGCACATGGCTTCCGTAGGCGTGGATTTCGAACGGATCGTCAGCGCAGGCCTGGGCAACAGCATTGAGCACGTCGACTCGTTTCTGGCGATCGAGGCGGCCGGCCCAGAGAATCTTGAGCGGTCCTTTCGCGGTGGCGATGCGTGGCGTCCGAGGTGCCTCGAGTGTGACCGGCTGATAATGTGTGATCAACCGCCTGGGGTCGAGGTGATAGATTTCCTGGATCTCGTCGAGCAGCGTTCGGTTGTCGCTAATAACGGCTGAGAGAATGTCGAAGCACCGCGGGATGTGCTCCACCGGATAGCCGACGCGGCGACCTTCGGGCGTCGTGTCGCAGCAGAAGATGTGACCCAGGAGATGCGAGACCTGGGCGAGGGCCTTGCCGTGCGTAAGGAACGCCTCGTAGCCGACCCAGGAGTTCACGTTGTGAATCACCGCCGGCGACATCTGAAGCAGCAATCGCACCAGCAGTCGCTTGGCCTCCGCCGGTGCCAGGTGACGGTAGAGCTGCCCGAGCGGCAAGAATGTCACGTCACGAGGCAAGCGCCTGGCCCAAGGCGATTCGAAGGCCTCGGTCGCCAGGACGACGATACGGCGGGCCAACCCGTGCTCGTGTAGGGCGTGAATGTAATTCAGGGCAGTGCGATCGGACCCACCCGTGGTCAACCAGGGAACCAGGAAGACGTGGCTGGGCCAGGGCTTGCCAAGACGGCGGCATGCGTCGAGATAGGCTTCCCCAACAGGTGATTCTTGAACCTCAAGGCTCAGACGAGTGGCGCGAGCTGCTCACTGGAGGGGAATAGCAGCGGCTCGATTGCGTGGATCTCCTTCCAGTCATCGAGCAGCCAGTCGGGTAATTGTGTCGCCAGATCTTTCTCGGTGTTGCCGGTACGTTTGATCTTATGGTATTCGGCTTTTAGCGTGATCCAGACCGGCTCTGGCAGGATCGCCTTGGCCACCCGCTTCGCCGGCCGGGCGATCCTGTGGGCCAGTTTCCGGGCGGTTCGTACGGAAGCCCGGCAAAGCGACCGCCCAGAATGATTCAGCGCGGTCGTCGCGCGCGAAGCTCCATGGAGAATTGTCCCGAAGCGGAGCCGCTCCAGAGCGCTGGCGAATTGCTCTGGCAGGTGAGGCGGCAGATAGCGACGGTACAAGGCATTGCGCCCGGAGCGAGGAGACGGAACGGTTGACTCGATCGCTGTCACATCAGTGCTCAGTGAGGCAGAATCCGCTTCGCGGGATGGGAATTCGACACCGAACCGCTCGAGTCCCGCGAAGTCGAAGAGCTGCGTGGGTCGATACACGGCGTGGTGCTGGATGTGAAATTCCGAGCGCGAGCTGTGGCGGCGGCGATAGTAAAGCGAGGTGCCATCGACCACCTCGATGGCCACGCCGGCGGCGAGCAGCTCGCAGTGCCAGTGCCAGTCTTCCGAGCCGAAACCCGAAGTGGGACTACACTCTTTGAAGGGGACTTGCAGTGCGATCTCGCGGCGGACCAGGTTTGCTGGAAGCCAATGGCAAACGTCGATGAGTCGCTCAGGCCGGAAATCTGGATCGCTCGAAGCAATGTGCCGCCACACGACGCTTTCGTTCTCAAATATCACTGTGAACTGCGGGCTCCAGGCGGCGGGATGATCGGCCAGTTCAGCCGCTTGCAAGGCCTTGGAGATCCAGAGTCGACTCATCAGGTCGTCGGCGTCGAGGAAATTGATGTAGCGGCCTCTTGCCTGCTTGACGCCCGAGTTGCGGGAAGGGCCCGTGTCGCCGAAATCGACCTCGTAGAGCCGCAGGTCTCTCTGTTGTTCAAAGAACGACCGCGTGCTTGTGTCCGGTCGATCAAGCACGACGACGATCTCGGATGTCACACCGTGGGCTGCCGCGCCGGCTATCGATCGGCGCACGCTGCGGAGCGTTCGGTGCGGCAGGCGACCCTCGCGGTGCGCGGTGATCACAACCGATATGTCGAAACCAGTTCTGTCCGGTGGCATGAGAGCCTCCACTGTCAGAGCCGCCAGACTGAGCCGACGAGCTGCGCCGGTCCACCGGCCTGGTCGACCGCCTCGATGACACCGGGAAAGTCAGCAGAATAATCGTGTCCGCTAATGATCCCAGCGCCCGCGCTGCGGGCCCACGCAATATCCCTGGCCGTCTCGGGATAGTCGTGAATGGCGTCGAGGAAAACGAGCGCCGGCGGCTCACCGCGATAGGATTCGTAAAACGCATTCTTGCAGGATATGACAAGCTCGACGTGGTTCGTCTGAGTGAGGTAATAGAGCATCTGCGTCGCGATGTCGCGATGCTGCTCGTGAGTGAGCCCCCAGGGATTCCAGTAGAACGCGTCGACGGTGATGATCTTCTTCGCGGGATCTTTCCAGAGTGCCATATGCGTCGTGCTGACTCCCAGCAACGTCCCGATTTCGATGATCGGCCCTGGGAGCCTGTTCGACTCCTTCACGAGCGCCTCGAGCAGTGGCAGCTCGTCGTCTCGCACCGTGCACATTCGCGGGACGATCGGCTTGAGAGGGGCCGGGTCTTCGCCGGCCGCAGCGAGAGATCGCGGCCTGACGCGCGATCGCAGGACATGTCCGATCCTGGCCTTGAGCCGTCCCACTGTCGTGGGGCGAGGGAGAAATGAATCGCACCTGGTAACAGTCGACATCATCCATGACCTCCGGAAGATCTCGTTGGCGGTCATGCCAATCAAAAGAGTGATTCGGGTGCCTTCGTTCAAAACTCAGAGGGCTCGCTGAGGGTCGTGGCTCGAAGTCGCAAGTCGCGCTGGAGATTGATGAGCGACTTGCCAAGTCGCTCTCTCAGACTGTTTCGAGGAGCGAGCCATCCACGGTGCCTGCGTGCGAACCTGGTCATCCTCCTGGCCGCCTGGAGCGGAATGGCCTTGAACAGGGGTCGCGTTCGTTCTTGCTCGAGCTCGGCCAGGAGCCGATCGATCGCTGCGCTGCCGCCGCGGACCAGCGGTAGAGCGGAAGTGGGGCTGGCCTGCAAGGTTGGCCCGCGTGCGCTTCCCGCACGAAGATCGCACACCTCTGTCAGCAGGTCGAGATAATCGTAATTTGTGACAAAGAGATTCTCGATGCGCTCGAGCGTTGTTGTCACCTGCTCGTGGGATCGATCGTAGACCAATCCAAGCGAGCACTTCTGGGCCATTCCACGCAGCTCTCGCGCAAGCGCCAGGGCTCGTCGAGAATCCGGTGGGAATGTTGAGGCCAATGCGGCCAACTGCCGGCACTCGCCGATCCGCCCGAGTCCCAGCGCGATCACGATGGCGGCCCGATTCATGTCGAGGATCTCGAGCGCCAGTTCAGCGAGGTCTGAAACGGTGCCTTGGCGGTCAGCGGCGATCACGACGACGTGCTGGAGCGAAGGTTCGGCCGCTGGCCGGTCCAGCCGTCGCAAGGCCGAGCCGAAGTCCGGCAAGATCTTCAAGCGAGCCTGGCCTGGGTCTTGGTTCCTGAGCGTTTCTGTACACGCGGCACAAGTGGGCGATGTGGGGTCCGGACCGGGCCATGTGACCACCTCGGCCACGCGCTCCTGAGCGAGCGCCAGACACGAGACTTCGGCCGGCGCGCCGGTAAGGTCGATCAGAGCGAGCGGGCCCGGGAGAAACTCGAGGACAAGCGTCACGATGTAGGCGTCAAGTAAAGCAAGCTGTGCGTCGGGGACAGCGCCTCCCAGCCGTTCGCGATAGGCCCGCAGCGGGCGTGCCGCCAGATCGACTGTTGCGACCGGCTTCAACGTGTGTGCGACCACAAGCACCCTTTCGTTCAGAACGAGTGATCGGCCCGAGCGGCGGAAGCCGTGCTCAGATCGCCGACATCCGGGTGATGTCGACGATAGTAGGCGTTCGCCCGTGCGCGTTGGCGGAAGCCGCACTGGTCGAAAATTCGCTTCGATTTCGCCCGCACGGCGTCGCCGTCGCGCGCGAGTCGAAGGTTCGACAGCGGCAATTCGTAATAGAACCCGACCACGACCGGGACGAAGACGACGAGCCGGCCTTCGGCAACCAGGTGCTGCCACAACTCCCAATCTTCGTGGGGTAAAGCATCGTGGAAGCCGCCGAGGTCAAGCAATTGAAGCCGGTCGGCCAGCGCCATCGTGTCGATGTAATTCCCCTTGAAAAGGCTGGGCAGGAGACACTCGTTGCTGTAGACGCCGGTGGCCCGGTGCTGGTCTGGCTGCCGGATCAACACGTTGCCGTAGACGGCGGTCGCGCGCGTTTGGCGAAGGGATCGATAGAGCACAGGAAGGCTCATTGGTACGACTTCGTTGTCGGCGTCAAGAAAGAAGGTGTACCGCCCACGCGCCTCCAGGAGCGCCGTGTTGCGTGTCTGCGCCGGGCCGGCATTTCGCGGGTGAATGACAACGCGCAACGGCTCGTCGGCGTAGCGCAGCTCGAGCTGCCGCAAGAGCCCATGCGATCCGTCGCGAGACGCATCATCGACCAGGAGCACTTCGACCGGGACCCTCAATCCACGGAGCAGGCGCGCTGCCCTGATCGCCGAAGCCGCCGCGCGGGCGAGGAAGAGTTCGTGATTCCAGTTTGGAATAACAATCGAAACTCCGTTATCGTCCATGGATTTGACCACAATTATTCAAGGATTCAGTCAGTCGGTTTGGGCCAGAACCGGTGTGGAGCGACGAGCGTGCAGATTGAGGCCCGGTGCGCAGACCGAAGGCGGCCAGCAACCGAGACAGCTCGTCCTCGAGGCGCGGCCGCGAGACGTAATTTGCCCGGAGCTGCTCGGCCCGCTGGGAAAACCGGCAGGACCGGAGCGTGGCGATCAGGTCCTCTTCGCGGACCAGGGAATCGGCCAGCGGTGGTTCCTGCGGAACCTCAAGCACGTCGCCTATCACCTTGATCGCGGCGCAGCCGGCCGAAACCGATCGCCGGTACCGCAGCGATTCAAAGTAGAAGCCATTCGATTGGCCAAACCATATATGGCATTGCGCAAGGCCAAGAATGTGTTCGACCTGGCTGCCGGTCCAGGGCGAACAGCCCAGGTCGGCAAGCGCCGCGGAGTCGCTCAGGTAGACCAATCCACGCGGGTCGAACTCGGAAACGAGGAGGTCGGCGAGCCAGATCCGATCGTGATTCTTGATTCCGAGATGCACCCAGGGCAGCGGCCGGTTTTCGAGCGACAGGGCCGGTGTGGCGTCAAGTGAGTCGGCCTCGGCGTTGAGCAGCCCGTCGAAGATGTGGTGAAAAGGCATCCGGTGCTTCCGAAACGCGCGATCATTCTGCGGAAGAATTCCTACATCGACGATCGCGTCGGCGCCAACGCGCCGGCTGGCTCGCAGGTTGCTCTTGAACCAGGTCGAGGTGACCGGCTCGACCGACAAACTCAGAAGGACGCGGGTCCGCTTCCGAACCGCGCGGAGCGACCGCGCTATCGATTCCCCGCCGTTTGCGCGGAGAATCTCGCTCAGTCCGCTGAGAATGCAAAGATCGAGAGATCCTTGAGGAATCTCCGCGAGCTCGCAACCGAGGACCGGGATGCCCAGACCTCTCAATGCCTGGCGAATACGAGTGGCATAGCCGTGGTAGTAGTCGTTCCCAGGACCTGGAGAGACGACGACAACCGGCGCGGCGACACGAGCGCTTGCATTCGAGCCTGCATCAATTCGCTGGCGCGAATCGCTCATATTCGAAACTCCTGGCCCGAGCCCGACAGTGGTCCGCCGGTATTATCGACAATTCTGACCTGAGCCAGCACGTTCCACGCGCGATGGGGTTAAGTTTTCTTGTCGGGGTTGCGGTGCGGCAAACGACGTTCGAAAAGTGTGCATTCTGGTCCGTGTTCAGTCGGTCTTCGCAGTTAACCCGCTATTCGCACGCCCCGTCTTCGGCGTGGTTTGCCGAAGCAGCCGAGTTTTCTGGGCGGGCGTGGGCGGCGGTATGATGCGTGAAGAAAGAGATGCGTGAAGAAAGAGCGGCAGAGTGACGAGGTGCCGATTCGAATGTTCCCGTTGACTAGCGACCGGAACCATCGATGACTACGTTGCCTCTGCTGTTTGGGACTCCACCAGAATTGTCAGGTCACCACTTCTACGCGAATCTCGGTGGACGAAATAGATAACGCAATTGGTGTCGAGATAAACCATCACGGTTTCAAGTTCTCTTGGGATTGGCGTGCAGCTCGACTCTGCTCCTGAAGAACTTCAATACCCCGCTGGTGTTCGTCCCATTCCTCCCGGATGCGCTCCAGTGCGGCTGCGGAGTCCAGGCCGCTGCTAATCTTGCTTCCAGGCGAGACTGGCATATCGCAAATTGCCTGCATTCGCTGCCAGAAGGGATCGTCCTTCGGTAATTCGATAACGGCTTGCCGCCGGAGCATTACAGTCACACGCCCCGGTGACAGGTTTGGCTTCTCGTCCAGCTCCAGCGTGCCGTCAGGCTTTAACGTCCCCTAAATCACGGCTTCGGTCGGGCTCATCGCGCGCCTCCAAACATTGAACTACAATCCTATTTTATCGAAAAACCAGCGCCGCCGGCCAGGCACAAAACTGGGCCCGCATCTCTCGCGGGGCCGCCGCATATTGCCTGAGCGATGATGTCAGGGACCCGGTGCTCGAAGCATTGTGGTCGGGCGGCGGAAGCGGCGGTATGATGCGTGAAGGGAGAGACCTCGCCGGGCCGGAGGGCAGCCGTGAATCGCCAATCAGCCGCCGACATATACGGAGGGACGAAGCCGGCAGATTTGCCGGTTTACTCGATCCTGGACGCTGCGCGATACCTCAGGCTGCCTTCAGCGACTGTTCGCTCATGGGCGCTTGGGCGGCAATATCCTACGCGAACTGGGGACGCCAAATTCCTTCCGCTGATCGATGTCGCCGACCCGACCGGCCGGTTGCTTTCCTTCATGAATCTCGCCGAGCTTCACGTGCTTGGCTCGATTCGCCGCGCGCACCAGGTCAAACTGCCGGCTGTCCGTAAGGCGATCGACTACTTGCGCGCCAAGTTGAAGTCGGACCATCCCCTTCTCGATCGTCAGATGCTCACTGACGGCAAGGATCTGTTCATCGAGCGTTACGAGCATCTGGTAAACATTTCGCAGCACGGCCAGATTTCAATGCGCGAGATCATGGGCGCCTACCTGGATCGCATCAAATGGGACCGCGGGGGAATGCCCGTTCGGCTGTTTCCGTTCACTCGCGACCGCTACGCGGAATCGCCGCAAATCATCTCCATCGACCCCAGAATTCGATTCGGAAAGCCGTGCATCAGCGGAACAAGGATTCCCACGGCAATGATCCTGGAGCGCCACCAGGCCGGCGACTCAATCGACTTGCTCGCAAAGGACTACGGCCGGCATGCCGAGGAAATCGAGGAAGCCATCCGGTACGAAGGCCGGATTGCTGCTTAATTACGGATGTTGCCACTCGGCGCCGTGCCGCTCGAGCACGACGTGTTGACCCACTTCGCGCACACCGAGGTCGGCGCTCGGAGAATGCACCAGGAAGCGTATTTCGCTCTTCTCAAATCGACCTCGCGTCACCTTGCCGACGTCAAACACGACGATCCACTGGTTCGGTTCGTAGGGCGACGGCCATAGAACATCGGCGGTCTCGCCCGGTGCGGCGATTGTTTTCTCGCGAACCGTAGTCTCGAGCGTGACATCCAAGAGCGGTTCGCTCCGCCGAGTTCTCAGGACGTGTGGCCCAGGTATCCCAGTCGACTCGACTAACGCACCCGAAGGAGTCTGGTTCTCCTGGTAGATTGAAATAAAAACCAAGTACAGGTAGATCATCAATACCGACAGCGCGGTCGTTACGCCGATCCGCACGAAGAGTCTGAACATGGTCTGACTCCTGAGCACGGTTCTAGCCGATGACGTTGCAGGCTCAACCCTCCGGGTTGTCCAGAAGTTCCTTCAGTTTTGGCGCGAGCTCCGCCGGCAGCTTGGGCAACCAGGATTCGTCGATCAATTCGACGCCGATCATGTCGCGGAGGTGCGTTCGATCCTTGTCGCGAAATGAAGTCAGTTTCATCCTCACAAGCGACTCGAACGCGACCACGTTGTGTGCGCCGACGATTTTCGACTCGGTGACTTCGGGCGCGGGGATTGGATCGGTGGAGCGAATTTTTTCGCCGGCAAACAGGATATGGACTGCGTCCCGCGCCTTGGCTGCGGGACCGTCAAGGAACATATCGATGCCCTTGACGTGCCGGAATATGAAGCCGGCCTTCGCGAGCGTGCTTTTCACCGCTTCGATGTCGGCACGCCTGATAAGCAAGTCAACGTCCTGAGTGTTCCGCACTGCGGCTTCATCGACCGTCGCAACCCAGGCTGCCACAGCATTTCCCCCGACGACGGCATATGCAATCCCAGCCGCCTCGAGGGCAGCGGCGGCCCGGTGCAGTCGCTCTCGAACTTTTTCCACGGCTCGAACCATCCTGTCCAGGATTTCTTCGGTCAGGTGAAGCTCGTTCATCTCAGATCCCCTGTTTCTCTATCGTATATGGCAGCACCTTCACCTTGTGAGCCTTGAGCGGCGCGAGTGCGTCTTGAAGTTTCGTTTGTTCTTCATCGTGTGCTCTGGGTGAGAGTGGCGACAAAAACGTAGGAACATTGTCTGGATCGCGCAGCTCGTTCGCATCGAACAGAAACACGAAATCGCCCGGCCGCAGGTCGAGCGACATGATGAGCGCGGCCGTGTGCGCGACATGCGACACGGTGTGCTCGACGCCACCGGCGCCGACCACCGTCAAAATGCTGGCCCCGAGTCCGGTTGCCTTGAGATCGGCGAAGGTGACGCGGAATTCTTCGTCAGACCATTGCTGGTGATGAAGAGACCTCACTACGGGATCTCCCGAGGTCATTCCAAAGCTCACCCGCGCCAGGCCGAGTGGCGCCAGCGCGGTCCACACGATGGGTCCGGCAGCGCCCGGGCGAAAATCGTCCAGAAAAACATGGACGCCCTCGAATCGCGGCGCCCGATCGCCCCCATCGGATTTTCGATCGCGGCCTGGTTTCGCCGCGGCCGCCTCGATCGGGAATACGTCGCCGATCGCAGTCAAGTACTCCTTCACATCGGCTTCCGGCAGCCGCAGCACATCGCTTCCGGCAAGGAAAATGGTACGACTTTGCAGAAGCCTGCGGCCCCACAAAGCCGCGACGTCGCGGGCGTGCTGACGGAATTCGCCCGGGGAGCGCTGGTATGGCTCGCCAACCGGCGCCCGGCCGGAGCCAAATTGCGTCGTGTGACCGAGCGTTGCCTGCAACACGACCGCGTTCAGGCACTCGGGCGGCAGGAACGGCATCGGGCCGTAGGCTGCGAAATAGCGATCTCGGTGCGCAGACCAAGCTGGGGCGTCCCACCGGCTGATGCATTCGAGGAAATCGCGAAGCTCGTCTTGCGCCAGAGCAATGGCCTTGGGGGAAGACGGCTCCACGCGGCCGAGCGTTCCGGCATTCAGGCTGGCGATCAACTCCAGTGCCATCGAGCGAACTTGCGAGTCGAATGCGGCTCGCGTCGGCCTGGGTTAGCGTGTTTCGCTTGAGTATCAGGTTCGGACCTTCACGCACCCGATCGATCGATTGAACACTGCCGTCCAGGGCCTTCAGATAATGCGTTCCCGCCACGAAAGCCCGTTGCCAGCGGCCTTCCAGGTCGAAGTGATAGAACGGGGCGTCTCCGAAGTAGACGGCAAAAGCACCTGGCTTGAATCCGGTGAAAATCGGATCACTGTGGCCGTGCAGGGGTTGCAGGCCCACGCGCCTGCGGTACGTCGCCCCCTGCTCGATCAGACACGCTGCCTCGGTAAGATGACCGTCTGCCATAAATCGCCCTCCTCGAAATCGGGAACACACACTATAGTACGCGATCCCAGGGGGGTGCGCCGGCGCGGTTCCGAGACGTGTAGTGCGCCGCGGAGCGGCACGAGGACCGTTCCCACGCAGAGCGTGGGAACGAGGAGCTTTCCGAGCCGGGTTCGTATCCGACCGCGCATGTGTGCGTCGCAAGGAGGTAGAGTTGGAAGCGGAGAAGACGCCGGCTCACGAGACCACGCAGGACGGTCCATCCCACCGCTTCATGCGATGGAGCTGGCTCGAGCCCGGTGCTGTATGCGCTGCTGGCACTTGCGCTCAACCTGGCGGGCAATGCGCAGACAGGACTGTGGGACCGAGATGAGCCGAGGTACGCCGTCTGCGTGCGCGAAATGCGGCAGCGCGGCGACTGGATCTTTCCCACGTTCAACGGCGAGCCGCGCTACCATAAGCCTGTGCTCATCTACTGGCTGATGCGGCTGGGAACAGCGCCTGGGCGGAGACAATCCGTTCGGCGCCCGCCTCATCTCGTCGCTTGCGGGCGCCGCGACCGTGCTGGGCGTCACAGTGCTGGGCCGGCGAATGCTCGGGCGACGCGGCGGACTGGCAGGATTGATTCTGGCAACGGCGCCGATCGCCGTCGCCGAATCGAAGCTGGCAACGACGGACGCGACTCTGGCTTTTCTCATCTTCGGCTGTCAGTTCTGCCTGTGGGAGCTCGGGAAACGCCCATCGCGCATGCTGGCGGGTCTGTTCTGGTTGTTCATGAGCCTCGGAATTCTGGTCAAGGGCCCGGTTGCGCCGGCACTCATCGGAGCGTCGTTCATAGTTGCCTGGTGTTGCGGGTGGCGCACCGCGGCGTGGAAACGCCTGTACTGGCGAAACGGTCTGATCGGCTTCATGATTCTCACTCTGCCCTGGTTCGCGGCGATTACCATCGCGTCGAGAGGCGAGTTCCTTCGGTTTGCCGTCGGCCGCCAGATCTTGCACCGCGTTTCGAGCGACATGGAAGCTGCACGGCGGTTTTCCCGGCTACTATCCGGCCATTTCGACTCTGGTCTTTTATCCCTGGTCGGCATTCATCCCGGCGGCGCTCGTTGGTGCGTGGGTGCGCAGAAAGAGGGATCCCGCTCTGGGATTCCTGATCGGCTGGGCGATCGGACCGCTCTTGCTGCTCGAGTGTTTTCAGACGAAGTTGATCCACTACTATCTGCCTGCGTTTGGTGCCTGTGCGCTCTTGCTGTCCTGGCTGGCGGCTTCACTCGCCTCGGACGAGGTCAACATCCGGCGCAGGCCGCTGGGGCGGCTGGCACTGGCGCTACTGGTGGGAATCGGGCTCTCGGGTGCGGTGGCGCTATCGGCTGGCGCCGTGCTGCTGCGCGGAAATCTCGCCGCGCCCATGCTGGTCGTCGGAATGTTCATCGCCCTGGGAGCACTCGGCGGCATGTTGTGGCTCCAGCGCGGGGCGACCGAGCGGGGCATGTACTTCATGGCCGGTGTTTGGGCGATCATCTTGTTTTGCTGCGGTGCCTGGCTGGTGCCGCTTGTGGAGCCCTATCGGACGTCACGGATCATTGGAGAAAAACTGGCGGCCCATTCCGCGGTGCTTGAGATCGAGCCGGTCTTGCTCGAGTATCAAGAGCCCGGCGTGGTCTATGCGCTGGGGCGGCCGATCGCAACCACTCGCGACCGCGACGGCTTCTACGCTCATCTCAAGGGCGGGCGCTCGGTGCTCACCGTGGCGCTGCCCAGTGAAATCGCAGTGATGCGCAAGCATTTCGGGCTCATCGTCACGCCCGTCGACCAGGTCGACGGCTTCGTGCTGAGCAAGGGTAAGAGCCAGACCTTGCAGATCGCGGTGGTGCGTGAAGGCGCTCCGGCGGCCGAGGAGCCTCTAGACCCGAATGTGCGCCGAGTGGGGCTGAAGGAGACGCTCATAAAGTGAGCGAAGCTCGCGAGCCATCGTCTCGTGGCGGAACTGATCGGCAAACCGCCTGCGGCCTTCCTGGCCCATGGCGGCGCGGGTCAAGGGATCGGCGGCCAGGTCGAGGATGGCCTTTTTCAGCCCACCCAGGTCGCGGGGCGGCAGCAGGATGCCTGTTTCCGGTATCACCACCTCTCGAGCGCCGTCGACGTCGTAGCTGATGACGGGCCGGCCCACCAGAAGTGCCTGCGGTAGCACACGGGCGAGGCCCTCGCGCAGGCTGGGATGGATCACCGCGTCAACGGCGCTGAGCAATTCGGGAATGCGATCGGGTGGCACCAGCCCGGTGAGGATGAACGATTGGCGAATGCCGAGCCGCTCGAGCTCGGTAGTCAGCCGGTTCCGCAGGATGCCGTCGCCGATCCAGACGAATTTTACGCTGGGATTCGAGGCGAGGACGTCCCGGGCAACGGCGATGATGTCGTCGTGTCCCTTGAGCTCGAAGAGGCGAGCGACCGTGGCGAAGGCAACATCGTCACGGGTCAGGCCCAGCTCGCGCCGGACTTCCTCACGCGAGCCGCCGGGGCTCGAGGAATGCATCGGCATCCATGCCGCTATACACGGTGAGGAACTGTTCCGGCCGGCCCACGCCGGCGGCCAGCGCCTGCGCGGTCATGGCATCGCACACGCTCACGATGGCGTGCGCGCGGCGGGCGGCCCATATCTCAAGCGCGATGTACAGGCGGTTCTTGAGCGGGGTCTCGAACGGACCAAAAGGCATTCCGTGGATGGTGTGGACGATCGCCGGCACACCTTCGTGCCAAGCCGCAGCCCGGCCGACGATGCCCGCTTTCGAGCTGTGGGTGTGCACGACCTCGGGCTTCAATCGCCGGAACGCTGCCCGCAGCCGGCGATAGGCGTTCCAGTCAACCCACGGGCGGATGGGACGCACCAGCTCGGGCATGACTTCGACGGTAAGCTCACGCTGCGCCTGCGCGGTCGAAGAGATCGCCCTCGGGACCTTCGGCCGGGCCGGCAATCAAGGTCACTTGATCGCGATAGCGATGATGGAGCTCGTCGACGGTGAGGAGCGTGTTCTCCTGAGCGCCCCCAAGAATCAGTCGAGTGATGACGTGTACGATCCGCATTCAATTAGTCAGTTGTCAGTTGTCAGTTGTCAGTTGTCAGTTGTCAGTTGTCGGGTCACCTATCGTAGCGGACGGCGACCAGGAACAATCCTTGGGGCGGCGCGGTTGGACCGGCCTCGGTGCGGCTCTCGGCCTCGAGGACCCGGGCCACCCACTCCGGGTGGCGCTTGCCGCAGCCGACCCAGACGAGCGTTCCGGCGATTGATCGCACCATATTGTACAGGAAGCCGTCGGCTTCGACTTCGATCGAGACAGATGGGCCCGATCGCTCGACCTGGAGGTCGAAAATCGTGCCGCACACTGCTCGTACGGTTGGGCCAATCGGTTTCGAAGCTGTGAAAATCATGCCTGCCCAGAAGGGCAGCGCCGGCCGTGGCCATCGCCACGACGTCGAGATTCCGGCGGACGTGCCAGGCATAGCGAAGCTGGAAGGGGCTGGCGATTGGGCCGTTATCGATCGCGTAACGGTAGCGCTTTGACCTGGCATCGAGTGTCGCGTGAAACGCCTGGGGGCGTTCTTGGCGTCGAGCACGCGGACGTCGGCGGGCAGGAGGGCGTTCAACGCTCGAACCATCGTCTCGGGTGAGTGCCGCGATGTGGTCAAGAAGTGGACGGATTGTGCGAGCGCGTGGACGCCGCGGTCGGTTCGACTGCTGGCCGTCGTGGCTGCCGGCGGCGCCGGTCAACTGATGGAGCGTGTCCTCGAGGACGTGTTGAACGGTTCGCAAACCGGGCTGGCGCTGCCAGCCGTGGAAGTCGGTGCCGTCGTAAGTGAGAATGAGCTGGATGTTCCGCATCGCGCGGTGGTTTCAGTCAATCAGTCGGACGGACGAACGGCTAGACGTGGGCGGGCACGAGCTCGAGGAGCTTCTCGGCGATCTGGACGGCGTTGGTGGCAGCGCCTTTGCGAAGGTTGTCGCTAACGCACCAGAAGAGCAAGGTGTTGGGCCTGCTCAGGTCCTGGCGAATGCGGCCGACGAAGACGTCGTCTTTGCCGGCGGCTGCTGCGGCGAGCGGATACCGGTTGCGCGAGGGATCATCGACAACGGTCACACCGGGTGACTGCGCCCAGATCTCGCGGGCCTGGTCGGGAGAAAGCGGCCTTTCGGTCTCGATCAGGATCGACTCGCTGTGCGAGATCGGGACCGGCACGCGCACGCAGGTGGGGCTCAAGTCGATCGACGGGTCGCCCATGATCTTGCGGGTTTCGTTCACCATCTTCATTTCCTCCTTGGTGTACCCGCTCTCGAGGAAGTCGTCGACCTGGGGGATACAGTTGGCGAAGATCGGGTGCTGGAATTTGGATGGCGGGGGGGCCGGGGAGTTGCTGACAGCGGCTTCGGTCTGAGATTTCAGATCGTGCAGTCCCTTCATGCCGGCGCCAGAGACCGATTGATAGGTGCTGACGACGATTCGCCTGACTCGTGCGAAGTCATGCAGCGGTTTGAGCGCGACGACTAACTGGATGGTCGAGCAGTTGGGGTTGGCGATGATTCCCCGATGCTTCATGATGTCGTCGGGATTGACTTCGGGCACGACCAGCGGAACGTCGGGTTCCATGCGGAAAGCACTTGAGTTATCGACGACGACCGCCCCGGCGGCGGCGGCCCTGGGGCTCCACTCTCGGGAGACGCTTGCCGGAGTGCTCGACAGGACGATTTCGACTCCCGCGAATGCGCCTGCGGAGAGCTCGCGAACCGGGTGGCGCTCGCCGCGAAAGACGACGGACCGGCCCGCGCTTCGGGCAGACGCCAGAAACTTGATAGAGGCCACGGGAAAGGACCGTTCTTCGAGGAGGCGGATCAACAGCTCTCCGACGGCGCCCGTGGCACCGACAACCGCGACGTTCTTCACAGGAGATTCCTTGCGCCATGGGCGCACTTTTGGCAGCGGGATGTCAGGCTAAAGCCTGATCTACTTTGTGTGGCATTTTTATGTGGACTCTTGATTCTCGAACAGGGTTCGCCTGTGGTCAAGAAGACCTTCGCGAAAATAGCCGACTGTGCGGCGGCGCGATGTGTCTATAAAATAGACTGCCTGTCGCCGGGTGGAACGCGGGGCGGATTCTTCTGAGTGATTCCCGAGGATGGGGGCTGTGCCTTGAAAGTTCTGGTCGTCGGCAAGGGAGGGCGCGAACACGCACTGTGCTGGAAGCTCAAGCAGTCGCCGAAGGTGACCACGGTGTACTGCGCGCCGGGGAACGCCGGCACGGCGATCGATGCGGCAGAATGTATCGATCGAGCCTGGCGACCATCGGGGGCTGGTGCAGTTTGCCAAACGCGAGGGCGTGGGCCTGACCGTGGTCGGCCCGGAGGAACCGCTGGTCAAGGGGATTGTCGACATCTTTCAGCGCGAAGGCATGCGGATCTTCGGGCCGCGGAAGGAAGCGGCCGAGCTCGAGGGGAGCAAGGTCTTCGCCAAGGAGCTGATGCGGCAGGCGGGCATTCCGACGGCCGATTACCGGGTCTTCCGGACGGCTCCGGATGCGGAACTTTATGTTCGGTCGCGCGAGGTCGCACTGATCGTGCGCTCGCGGGGACGATCGACCCTGCGCCATACGCTTCATTGCCGCACGGCCGGCGAGACGTTCGAGGCGATCGACCGGATCATGGACCCGCGCGAGATGCTCTCGCCCGGGGTCCAGGTCGAGATCGAAGAGCGCGGCCAGAAGCGGGTGTTCAACACCGCCGCCGAGGCGCGTGATTTCGTGCTGGGGCGACCGCTTGGCCTGGTTCTCAAGGCCGATGGCCTGGCGGCGGGCAAGGGGGTGTACGTCTGCGACAACCTGCGCCAGTCGCTGGAGGCGATCGAGCAGATCATGATCCGGCGCATCTTCGGCCAGGCCGGAGACAAGCTCATCATCGAGGAGCGGCTCGACGGCAATGAGGCCAGCGTCCTGGCAATCACCGACGGCCGCACCATCATCCCACTCGAATCCGCCCAGGATTACAAGCGAGCATTCGACCACGATGAAGGGCCAAACACCGGCGGAATGGGGGCGTTCTCACCCACGGGTGCAGTCAGCGTGGAGGTGATGGAACAGGTCGAGCGTGAGATCCTCGTCCCGGCGATTCATGCGCTCAAACGAGCCCGCCGCCCCTTCCGAGGCGTGCTCTATGCAGGATTGATGCTCACCAATCAGGGCCCCAAGGTGCTCGAGTTCAACGTTCGATTCGGCGATCCCGAAACGCAAGTCGTGCTGGTGCGACTGAAGACCGACCTGTTCGAGCTGCTCGACGCGGCGGTGGACGACCGGCTCGACTCGGTTTCACTGGAATGGGACCCGCGGCCGGCCGTGACCGTCGTGATGGCTTCGGAAGGCTACCCCGGTCCGTACGAGCGCGATTGCGTGATCCCCAACCTCGACGCCGCCGACCGGATGCCGGACGTCAAGGTCTTTCACGCGGGCACCGCGCTTCGCGCCGACCCCGCAGTCGGCCGCGAAGGCCGGGTTGTCACCGATGGGGGCCGGGTCCTCGATGTCACCGCGCTGGGAGCAACGCTCGAGGAAGCACAGAGTCGTGCCTATGAAGCCGCTCGCGCCGTCAAGTTCCCCGGCGCGTGGTATCGCCGCGATATCGGCGGGCGGGCGGGCCGCGCGGGGAAGTGATCCGGAAGCCGGCACGAGCGAATCTCGCCGCCGCTTCTACTTCTAGCCGCCCTAAGTCTTCTTCGTCTTGTAGTGGGCGTGGCCCACGACCGCGGGAACGTGGTCGATCTTGAACAAGCCCTTGAGGCCGTCCTGACCAACGTTGTATTGGGTCGGGGCCGCATAAGGCTGGTAAGGCACCGTGGGCGGAATGATCGGTCCGTGGATGATTTTGACCGACTTGGCGAAGAACGCCCTGCCGTTGCTCTGGGGCTCCACCAACCCATTATTGGCGTTGCTGATGTTGCCTTCGACCTTGGCATTGATGACGCCGCGCGGCAGGATCAAGTCGTCGCGGGTACCGAATCCGTTGCCTGTCAGGCCAGTCGGGTCGGGCTGGACGGAAGCGGAGAAGATCGAGTCGATCACGCTGCCGGCGATGCGCGCCTGAATCGTACCGCCGTTCTGGGCGACGGGCTCCACCTGGCCGGTTAGCGTGTTCAATTGCGGGTTGTCCACGGTAGGCGGCGGCTGGCCGTAGAAGGCACCACTGCCTGACGCGAACAGGGTGGTTGGAGGCAAGTTGGCGAACGTGAAGAGGCTCTGGGCTTCGCCCACGTTGACGAGTGTGTTCTGAACATCACCGCCGATCAAGAGGTTCTGGATCGAGCGGCTCACCGTGACGGTGGAATTGAGTGCATCGCGATTGGCGCGGAGGGAGGCGATGGAGAGGGAGCTGATGGTCACGTTGTCCATGCCGAGCCCGAACGAGATATTTCGCGAGCCGGAGGGAGCGATCAAGAGCACGTTCTGGGTCTGGCCGCCGATGTAGTAGTTGCTGATCTTGGCGTCGAGCTGCCCCTCGGACGCGGCCACGTTGAGCGGATCTTCGGTCACGAACGTGGTGAAGTTCGTGGCGTTGCCGCCGACGCGAACGTCGCCGATCTGGCCTGTGGCCGCACCACCCTGGGAGATCACGAACGTGCCACCGGGAGATTCGCCGGAGCTCGAGGGCGAATTCACAAGCTGCGTGGGGACCAGCCCCGAGGTCGTATTACCGTCGATCTCGTTGGCCTGGAAGAGATTGAGGCGGCCGGTGACCAGGAAGGTTGCGTAGTCCTGGAACGGAGCATCACCGGAAGTGGAATTGGCCTCGCCATCGCTGTTGACGGTATTGACGATGATGCTCGTCCCCTGGACGATCGGCAAACCGAGGCTGATCTGGAACTCGTTGCTCTGGCCGGTCTGGTTGAGCGGAGTTCCGCCCGCAGGCGTGTAATCGACGTCGACGCCGCCAAAGCGGAGGTTGATCACCCCCTGTGGAATATAGATCTCACCGGCCGACATGGCGCCGGAGTGAATTTGCGACGCGACGCTCGGCTTGCTGGTTTCGGTATGCGCCATGTAGAAGTTGGGAAAGTCGATGGCAAGGATGCCGTTCTGGACGCTACGGAAGTTGCTGACCTGGCCCTCGTCAATCTTGCCCAGCTCACCCGTCTGCGTGACGATCAAGTTCTGGAAGTAGACCTTGGCATTCTTGGTCGTCGGATTGGGATAAACCGTGCCGACCAGACGGGTTTGCGTGGTGATGGCCCCGGCGACCGTGATCGTGTCGATCGATTCTTGCAAGGTGCCGGTCTGGCGCGTGAAGACGTCGCCATCGGTCCCGACGACGTTGAGCGCGCCGGGCCCGTAAAGGCGCAACGTCCACTGGGCGCCGTCGGGATCCATACCCCTGACGACTGCGGTCGCAGCGCCGGTGGGCTGGCCCTTGGGGACGGGAGCGCGTCCGGTCGCATCCAGAAGCTCACGTGATTCAAGACCCTCGGCCCTCGGTTGAAGGGACCGCCTGGACGGCGTTGGCTTCCACTTCGGCATGGAACAGACACCCCTTTCCCACGAGGCAAGACCATACGCTGGTCGTTAAACAGCCTATCGAATCCGTTTCTCGACAAGGATTTGCGTCGGAAACCGATCCGTCATCCCCGTTGACGGGATTCACGTTTTCCGTGAACTGGCTTGAACGCAATCATTCAGATATGCGACCATCCCGCAATGCGCATCATGACGGGTAGAGTCCGTCTGCTTTGACCAAGGATCGGCAGGCCGTACGGAATTCTTGAGAGAATCGCTAGAATCGTTCCAATCCTCACCACCCGATCGACCTGACGAGCCCTGCGGGATCATGAGCGACCAAGGTACGACCAGACGCCGGCCATCTGTTCACATCACTTTACAACGAGCGGCTCGACTGCATCGTCTGGTACGGTTCTTTGCGACTGCGTCCCGGACGCGATCGGTGATCCTGTCAGAACTTGGGATAGGCCTGCGCACTTTTTACCGGGAGCTGGAGCTGCTCAAGAAATGCGGCGTGAAGGTCCGGCACAGGCACAAGCTCTATCACCTCGTGCCGACGGCCGCGGAGGCATTGGGACGCCTGCCGTTTCCGGACCCGCAATTGAGCTTTGCCGAGATGGCCGAGCTGGCGGCCTGTGACTGTGCCGCGGGGCGTCGGCTGGCCGGTTTGCTTGCTGCCGTGGTGCGTGAGCCGGCACCGGCCAAACCGGGAGCAAAGCGACCGGCGCGGTCCAGAAATCGAAATCTGGGCTCGAAGCGCTGAAAAAGGGTCGGCAAGAAGAAATTTCAACGTGATCCATTGTAAGAATCACCACATGTCGAGCGGGCCGGCTGGACGCGCGCCGCTGCGATCGGTACCACCGGCTCGATCGAAACCGAGATTGAAAAAAAAGCGATCTTCCCGGGCGGCCGGCGGATTTGGCCCGAGGTTTGCTTTCCTATCGCGGGCATCGGCCAATCTGCCGATTCCTGATCGCCGTGACGCACTGATCTAACTTACCGCCCAGTCGGCGACGTCTGACCTGACCTGAGAATTCTCCCCGCGTTTCCCCAGGTCCACGGACGGAGCACGGCCATCGCTCGCTTTTCGAGTGATGATCGCCGTCGGCGCACGTCATTCACGGATCGGCCCGCGCCCGAACAGGGTTTCCCGGGGTTTCCCTCGAGACGAACGACCTTCGTACGAAGAAAGGGGATACCCATGAATCATCTCTCCCGAATCCTCACGGTGGCTGCGGTGCTTCTGATCAGTGCGTCACAGGCGTTCGGAGAAGATCAGCCCGCCAAGCAATGGGTGTGGCTCGAGAGCCAGGGAGTCTGGGGCTACGGCTACCAGCTCCAGCAGGGGCCTCATCGCGGCCTGTGGCGGGTTGACCCCGATTCCAAGCGGGCGCCCGAAGAAGTTACCCCGACGACCGATCCTTACGGATTCGCTGCGATCCTGAATCAATACCGGGCGGAGGCCGGGCTACCGCCTCTGGCCTATGACCACGAGCTTTCCGCCTGGGCAGCCAGTAACAATGCGGCGCAGGCTAGCCTGGGCATGGGTCACCACGTGACTCCCAACTGCTATCAGAACGCCGCGTGGAATGCGCCGGACGCCGCCAGCGTGGCACAGGCCTGGATGGAGTCGCGCGGGCACCGCAAGAACATGCTGTCTTCGTCGGTCACGCACTTCGGTATCGCGTACGGCCCCGGGCCGTACTGGACCATGAACGCGAAGTGAGGGCACAGCCAGGCCCAGGGACGGGCCGTTTTTCAGACGACCTTGCGGATGTTCTTGGCTTCGACCTCATTCAATTGCTGGCGAGTCTTGACCCACGTGAGTTTGAGGTGCGAGATGTCGATCGGTGTTTCACCCAGCCGTTCTTCCCACTCAGGCGCCACGGAATTCAACTGCTCCAGAGCCGATGGTTCGAGCCGGAGAGCAGTTCGTGGTACGTGCTTTCCACCATCGCTTGATAATCAGCATTGCTCACCGCCTGGCCCTCAAGTGCGGAAGTGCCCTGGACCATGCCGACGAGCCACGCGGCCTTCTTCCGTGCCTGTCGCTCTCGAAGAGCCTGTGCGCTCACGGCCGGATCGAATTTGATCGACCCATCGTCCAGAATTCGGATCGCTCCCATGCCCAAGACCCGCGCCACGGCCGCAACGCTGGTCAAGGCGGGAGCCTCGACTTTGCCGGTCAACAGACGCTGGAGCGCCGGCTGGGAAACGCCGCTCAAGTCGGCGAGCGCGGAATACGAAATGCCCAGCTCCCGGCGCCGTAGGTCAAGTGCGCCAAACTGTGTTGTGATTGCGTGCATTTTCCACTCCTGGAGAGACCCATGGCCTCGATCCGCTCAATTCTATTCTATATCGTCTAAGGTACGAAGTCAATTGAACTCTGTATCGTAAACGATATTGCTTAGCACCAGTCGTCGACCAATCGCTTTATACCGCGAGTGGGCACAGGTGAGCCAATTGTAGGTTGGGTGAAACCCACCAAAAACGGCGTGAGGCCGGTGGGTTACACCCACCCTACTCGGATATAACTGACATTGGGCATCTGCTCGATTGATTCTCCGGAGGCTCCGGCAGCATGACCTGGAAATGCGGCACGTGCGGGGTTGAGCAAACAGAAATCCCACTCTGCTTCGGTGCCGACGCTCCCTGGCGGGCGCTGGTGCCCGAGAGTGAATTCGGGACGCGAGTCGAGCTGACGGCCGACCAGTGCGTCGTGGATGAGCGAGATTTTTTCATTCGCGGGCACATCGAGATTCCCATCCGCGACTATCCGGAGCCGCTCTCGTTTTCGGTATGGTCGTCGCTCAGCGAGCAGAGTTTCGTGCACATGTGCACGCGATGGGAGTCTGCCGACCGGGCTACCGACCCGCAGTATTTCGGTTGGCTCTGCAGCGCGATCCCGGTCTATCCGAGCACCATTCACCTCAAGCTTTCCGTGCAGTCACGGCCACCGGGGCTGACGGCGCTCTTCACCGTGGAGCGGACGGACCATCCCCTGGCGCTCGACCAGCATGAGGGTATCAGCATCGAGCGCTGGCACGAGCTTGCGCATCGGCTACTTCATGAGTAAATGCTGCGCGGCGACCGCGAGTGGCCGTTAATCAACCGAGCGCCACGGCGCCGGGTCTCGATCTACAATCTGATTTCGGCAGACGCCCCGGGCGGGCGGCGATGCGCGATACTTCGGGCGGGTCGATGGCGTCTCATCTTCGCAGCCGATGGCTGCCTCGAATGGGTCACTACCGCAGATGTGTCGGGGTTATCTCTTCGCAGATGAGCAGCGAGTCGCTTTGCGAATAACGAAGGCGGCGATCGCGACCGTAAATACGGCGAGCGTGCTCGGTTCGGGCACGGGCGCCTCCAAGGGCGTGAGCAGGTATTCGTTGGTCTGGCCGGAAGCATCGGTTCCGAACGCCACGATCTCGCCCGCCGAGTCGATCCCGACCGCGCTCGTCAGAGTGATGCCCGAGAGGGGTGGAAGGAGACCGTTCAGGTCCTGTATCGTGCCGTTGGAGTACAGAAATGCGTGCTGGGCACCACTGGCAATCTGCGACCATCCCACGACCTCGTTGGAATTATTCAGCGCATAGGCGGCGCCGTTGGTGCCACCGAGACTGCCGAGAGAAATGTCAGAATATCCCATGACCAGGTGAGGAGCCACCGTGCCCCCCGCGCCGTTTGGCCAGTTGAATTCGTTCAAGGCGAGATTGCCGTGGTCATTGATTCCCGCGACCGTTCCGTAGAAACTCCCGTAGATATTTGTTGACGTGTTCGCGAACGTCCCGAGGTATCCCGGGCTTGCCACGGCCGTTGAGGTACCAATATAATTTGATGTGGCGTAAACCGTATGGGGGTCAGGTGTGAATGTGACGCCCGAGAAATAGCCGCCGCCAACGGCACTATTTGTCGTGTTGGCGACACCGGCATTGACGCCCAGGTTATTACTTGTCGTGAAGTTAAAGTTATTATACGAGTAAAAACCATTGCCTGTGTAGGGTATGGCAACATCGGTTGCTGCGCCAGCGCTTGCGTAGTACGTCGGCAGATAGCCAACAGTCGCCGGATGAGCGTAGACATCGAATGATCCTGACTGAAAAGCCGCTTGCTCGCTTTGGCTCAGGGCGCCGAGATAATTGCCATTCGGGTAAAGCGGCGGGGTCTGGCTGCTGAGGTAGGGATAGCTGGCGGGGTTAGAATACAATCCGCCGGTAGCCGGGGCTGCCGCGCCAAGGTTCGTGACGGAATAGAGCCCGTCGGCCCTGGCCTGGTGCGAAAGGAAACCGCTCAGCGCCAGTGCCGCAGCAATACAAAGGGCAGATTGACCGATGATTCGCACGATTTTCCCTCCGTGGTCGAACCGAACGCTCAATGCAATCATGCCGGTCTGGACACCGGGACCAGATGGTCAACAAGCATTAACAAACTGTCAAGTCGACTGGCTGTACTTTCCGCAATTCGGCTCCCTTAGCGACTGACCACGGTGATGCCGGTCTTCATCTCGGTGCGTATTCGTACACAATTTGCGGGCGGATGATCAATGACCGCGGCGCATGAAAAAACCCGCCTTTTTCGCGGGTTTCTGGCGTTTCCGCCTGCTTTCTGTTGATTGACCGGGGAGGGACTCGAACCCTCGAACAACGGATTAACCTACTTCATCGGCTTTCGCCGACCGCGTTGCGCTGCAACGACTTAACGCATCAGCGTCCGCTTTGGCGCGTATTTATGGCGGATTCGCCCCCCAAGCTTGGGGGCTCTTGCGGTGGGAAGAAAAGCTACAGTCCGAGTCAAAAATGGGCATTGGTTCTCGGAGGCGGGCGGTATTGGGCGATACTTCGTGTGGATCGATGGGGTCTCATACTCGGAGGCGATGGCGAAGCTATAGAAACCTTGGCCGCTGAGCGATGTCGTCGCCGGATGAGCGTAGATATCGAATGATCCTGACTGAAAAGCCGCTTGCTCGGTTTGGCTCAAAGCACCGAGATAATTGCCATTCGGGTAAAGCGGCGGGGTTTGGCTGCTGACGTAGGGATAGGTGTCGGGGTTAGTATACAGGCCGCCGGTAGCCGGTGGTGCCACGCCAAGGTTCGCGACTGAATAGAGCACATCGGCCCTGGCTTGCTGCGAAAGGAAACCGCTCAACGCCAATGCCGCAGCAATACAAAGGGCAGATCGACCGATGATTCGCACGATTTTCCCCCCGTGGTCGAACCGAACGCTCAATGCAATCATGCCGGTCTGGACACCGGGACCAGATGGTCAACAAGCATTAACAAACTGTCAAGTCGACTATCGAAAGCGACAGCGACGCCTATGTTGAGGCACCGGGAGCTTGCGAATAGCGAACAAGCGTTTGCGCGTGTGTACAAACCGGCCGCACGAATTGCCGAATTCGTGGAGGTAATTCTGAAGCTCCCGGCGCCGGCAGTGGCCCGGACTGAAGAGATCGAACTGAGCCCGACCCGTGGATAGACGATGAACACGATTGACGGCCCCGAGGCGGAAAGAGAACCGCGTTGCGCAAAATCCGCGCCGCATTCGTGAATCGTTCCGGCACAGCGTCAGGAGCGGGGTCGCCGCCGCAGTCAAGGTTCGTCCGCGGACTCGAACGACTTTTCTCGTATGTCGTGCCCTACCTGGCAGTCCTCCGCCGTGATCGCGGTGGCCCAACGCCCAAACGCTGGTCTTGGGGCGGCACAAGCGGTCGCGCTGTCAATGAGCGGGCCGAGTCGGTCTCTGTCGGCCGTATGCCAGGGCGGTCTCCGGTCGTTACAATCCAGGAAGTCAACGCAGCTATCGGATGCTGTCGCTGGGGGAGGGCTGGCTGATGCCGCCCATTCGCGTCCGAATCCGGACGATCATGATCGTCATCGCAGCGGTGGCTGTGGTGATGGCGGCGGCGGTTCTGACGAGTGATCTTCACATAATACGCCGGACTCACGCATTCGTAGAGATCCTCCTCGAGGTCTTCTCGGTCTCCCAAATCATCGCTGCCACAGTTTTCGCCGCTGTTTTCTTCGTTTCGGCTGTTGAATTCTTGGTTTTTTGAGACCGCTACTGTCGTCAACGAAGACGAGCGGGCCGGGTTTCGAGGAAGGCCAAACGCCCGTCCGAAGGCCGGAACCTGACCGAAGTGGGGAGCCTGAGAAAGCGTAGGTTGCAGGCGACGGAGGGGGCGGCTATGCGTTGACTGCTGACGGGTCGATTGTTGCATGGGGAGTAAACAACCAAGGCCAGAAAAGCGTGCCATCCGGCACGGGCTACATTGCCATTGCAGGGGGAGGCGCATTTGGTCTTGCGTTGACGGCGGATGGATCGATCGTCGGCTGGGGGGCTCACGACGTCGGTCAGACCGATGCTCCGTCGGGCATAGGGTACACGTCCATCGCGGCGGGTGATTCGTGCGGCTTGGCATTGACGTCGAACGGCTCGGTCGTCGGCTGGGGTAGCAACATTTATGGACAGACGAACGTGCCATCTGGCCACGGCTATACGGCGATATCAGCGGGCCTCGGAAATGGCCTCGCTCTCACGTCCGACGGGTCGATTGTCGCATGGAGGTTTGACAGCCAAGGCCAGACGAACGTACCGTCTGGCACCGGATATACCGCTGTTGCTGCCGGTGGTCAATTCGGCATCGCGCTTCAATCGGTGCCAGAACCGTCTACGCTAATCATGTGGCCGACCATGGCGCTGGGAATGATCGCCATTTGCCGACGCAATAGAGGAACACGACACTGGTGTGCTAGAATGCGCCAGCGTAGTTCGGGGGACTTGGTCGGCCACTCCATGGGCCATCGAGCCGCTTGCCATGCCGTTGGGAAGCCTTAAGTAGTCCATGAAGGACGGTATCCCAAGCGTCGTGGTCTGACCGAACCAACCTCCATCACGGACATTCCGAGATAGTTTGCTCGTTCGCAACGCCACAGGAACGCCCCCACCCTCAATGCCACGACGCGAACGAACGAAGTGTATCCAACGTCGTAAGATCTGCCTTTGTTCGTCTAGCTAGGACTAGGCGTTCAATCCTTCGAATTCGCGCCGCACCGTCAACGCTACCAGACACCAGTCCGTCGTCTGCGTCTCCCTCGATGCTGCCGCCAGATCGGTACGGACTATCGAAAGCATTTAAGGGTCGCGACCTTCGCCAATTCCTTTCTCAGAAACTTCCTCTCAGGCGTGGTCACGCCCGCGCTTTCATCCAAACCCACGATGCCCGCATGGCCATCCGCGCCAGGTTTTCCCTCGAGCTCGTGCATGGGGTGCCATACGACTTCCAGCGGGACGAAGTCCGCCGGTCGCTGCGGAAGCCGAATGGACCTAATGTCGTCGACACCTAAAATTACCAGCCAGTTGTACTTTGGATTATTGTCCAGGAACCCCCAGGCCTCATCGGGTGTACAAAGCCCGACGACGCACACCGAAAGCCTTTTCGAGCCCGCCTTCTCGCGACTCGAAAGCGCAAACATTTCGGCCTGCGCGCTTCCCGAGTCGCCAGCACCGCTGGACGGGAGGACGAGCTTAAACACAACCTGTCCTGGAGGCAGCGGCTCGCCGTCGCCGCCGGGACAGATGCCGGTCATGGCTTCTTCGCGAGGAATCTCAACTTCCCCTGAATCTGAAGAGGCACCGGACCACCAGGTTGGTACTCACATACGAACATCTCGCCCGTGCTTTCATCGTTGAAAAAGAACTCGGACGGCCCTTCCTCGAAGATTTCGACCTCAAAGTATTGCGCGCCCTGACGCCACGTAAGAGCCAACTGGCCGTCGGGTCCCGGTGTGGCGGTGGGAACGCCAAGCCCGGACGCTACCGTCGCGACATCTGCCATACCAGCGAGAGCGCTCTTCGCCAGATCCGCGACTTTAGGTGTGATGAGGCGCGCTGCCGGATCTCCATTGGAGATTTCATCGAGAAAACGAGAAAGCGATTCGCTTCGATCACCGAGACGAGCAATCGCGGTCATTTCGTCTAAGTTCTCGACGGGCGATATGCCTTGCGTATTCGATGCAGCGGTCGTACTAAACTGTTCTTTTGAAAGCACTTGTATTTACCGACTCGAAAATCGTAGCAAACGGCGGTTGCACGCCCAGCATATACAGTATAAGGCTCCGCGCGAAAAATAGAGATACCGCCTGCACAACTGATTGACCGGGGAGGGGCTCGAACCCTCGACCAACGGATTAACCTACCGTCACGAATTTGACGTAACATCTTTGATGGGAATGACGTTGCGTTCGATGCCAGATTCGCAACCAGCGCCGGCGCTAGCGCCCTGAATTGGCCGATGGCTTCCCGTCCGTCCCCGTGGCCGCCTGCGCTGCAGGTCGGTTCGCCACTGGTTTGAGGCTCGGAACCATCATCGCCGCGGCCTCGAGATCGACCGCCCGCGGGCGAGTGTACTTCTGCGTCATCTCCAGCTTCGAGTGCCTCATGAGTCGCTGAACGACGCGGGGCGAGACACCGGCCGCGTCCGCGAGGGTTGCCAGTTCGCACCGCAGCGAATGGAAATCAAACACCAGTCCCGCGGAGTCGCGATAAGGGATGCCAGCCGCTTCCAGGTCCCTTCGGACCATCGCCGCCCCCTTGTCGTGCGGGAGAGGTAAGATCGCCTTTCCGGACGGGAGAGAGGCGACGTAGTGCCGCAGGTCTACGGCGAGCTCTGGCGCGATGGGAAGCGTGACGGTTTCGCCGTTCTTGGCGTAGGCTGCATGGATGGTAACAGTGTTCGCGTCCCAGTCGAACGATTCCGGCGTGATGCTGCCCAGCTCTGAGTATCTCAGACCAGACGCAACGGCGAGGCGATAGCAGAGAGCCCGCATTTGCCCCGTCATGCTCTTGAAGGGCTTTCCGGCCTGTGCGGCATCGATCAGCTTCCGCAATTCGTCCAGAGCGATCGTGCGGCGTTCGTGGCGTGGATCTTCCTTGACGTTGAATCCAGCCACCCGTTTCAGCGTGTACTCGCGCATCCGCCCAGTTTCGTTCAGCCACTTGCCGAACGACTTGATCGAGTTGCGATGATGGTTGGCAGTCTGGAGAGACCGGCCTTCGCCGATGAGCTTGGCGAGAGCGTTCTGAACGTTCTCCGCGGTCAAGTCAGCCACCCGCGCCCCCGCCGCGAATGATCGCAGCGATTCGAGAGCTTTCTTGACACCCGCCTTTGTTGCCGGCTTGGGCGCTTCAATCTCGACCAGTGTCGCCCCCTTGATCAGTGCGATGATCCGCAGCGCCCGGGAAGAGTGCATCTTGACGTGTTGCGCCGTGCCGCCCCGCGATCGAATCTCGCCCGTCCAGGCGTCCGCGTGCGTCAGGAGAGGCTCGCTGCCGTGCTGGCTGAACGCCTCTTCCCTCGGATCGACAAGCCCTTCCTTGCGAAGCGCGACCTTGTTCTCGAGCCCGCGGGCGATCCGCTCGGTGACGGCCTTGTCCTTGGTGCCCTTTTTCCACCGGCGTTTCTTGTTTTCGTCCCGGTACACGATGACGTATTTGTCGGAACCCTTGGGCTTGAAGATGCTGGCCATTGCGGATGCTCCTTTACTTCGATCCCTTGGTTTTGGGTTTCGACGCGTCCGTGCGCCAGCTTCGCGATGACTTCCCTGTAATCGCGCTCGATTGCCGGCCGAAGCAGTCCCGACAAGTATTCCGCAAGTGTGGTGTCTCTTTCGATCACCACATACTTGGCTTTCTTGACCAGGTCGGCATCGATCTTCACCGTCAGATCATTCCGTGCCATCGTTGTCCGATCCGTTGCCACTGCCATTCTTCGAGCCTCCAAAGTCCGCGATCAAAGAATACTGTCTAACGCCACTTCTATAATAGTGCGAACCACGGTAATTGTCCAGTTGTTTCGTCATCAGTTTTTGGTGACCAGTCACTTGACGCCTAACCGGTTGGTTGCTAGCGTTCTAAACATCGGCCCGAACATCTCGAGCCGATCCGAAACCCGCATCAGGAGACCCCGACGATGGGAGCAGATCGATTGTTCCGCGAGCATCCAGACGATCCGCCACGCAAGAGGCGAAAGCGTCTGATCAGTTACCTACACCCGACGCTGAAGCGCATGGTCAAGATCAGCATCAGCCAGTTTCCGCCGGCCCTGAAACGTCAATTCCAAGTCCTGGCGGAGCGCTCCGGCGTCTCCACCGTCTCGGTGCTGAGCTACGGCCTGATCCTCTACCAAGCCAGCCTATCGCGGGAGGAACGCCTCAAGACGATGCGCGATTCTCGTTTCTTCCCGGACGCGAGTGACGACGAACTCGAGCGAGTCTTTGCTGAAACGCTCGAGCAGGTCCACGCCGAGATGAACGCCAATCGCAAGCGGAAGTGATCATCCACGACACCCCGGAGACCACCATGCGAGACTACACAATCCGCCGGCCCGCAAACGGCGCATATCAAGCCTGGCTGGACGGCGATGGCCGATGGTATGCCATCGCCCCCGATGGAACCATCGACGACGAACTCAAGCCCGGTGACACTCCCCAGGAGTCTCGCCGCCTGGCTCTCGACGGCGTGGCCCACCTGAATTGCGAGCGCCGCCGAAGGATTGTCCACGAGCGAATCAAGGCGTTTCTGGCATTGCCTCACGAGTCGCTGCCGGCTGCCGATTGGGTGGGCATCGGAGGCGAACTTGACGATCTCGGTGACCCGTGGGCCTTCCTACGCGATTGGCTGTTACCGGCCGATAGCCGCGAGCTAAATCACTTCGGGCAAGCTGTGCGGCTGACCGCCGATCGCGACGGATGGCGCGATGGCATCGTCATCGCGTTGGATTGAGCCCCTCGACCGCGAACCGTTCGCAGTCACCACCCCGGGCGCGCAGGTCCGGGGTTGTAACACCCTGTTGACCGCCTGGCTGAACCGGATGTAACACCCGCCGGCCGCATTTTCCCACTGGGGATCTTGCGGCCGGTTCTTTGCGCCCTAGGACGTAGCGCAAAGCTCTGCTTCAACCCGGGAATCTTCGGCCAATTTTGTCAGTTTTCGGTACGTGACGCCTCGAAGACTCTCCCGTTCGGGCTTGGACTGCCAGACGTGCGCCCTGAAGATGTGAACGAGTTGCACCCGCCCGTCGATCACTTCGATTACCCAGCCGGGGAGGTTTGCATCCAGGTCCTTGACGAACTTACTGACTCCCTTGATCAGCGATCCAATGATCTCGTTTGTTTCCTCGCTGTAATAAACGGTGACAAGATCGTCAATCCGTTCAGCATAAAACGGATCATTGCTCGCAAGGAATTCGATGCAGTCTCCATCTTCGTCATAGGTCGCCGTTGGCTTGAACGGTGGCGCCGATGCAGCTAAGTGCATCATGCGTTCGGCAAATTCATTTCGAGACATTACGCTCATAACAACCTCGTTTTGAATCGGCCCTCGTGATCCGCCGGCAGTCTGAAATTCTCAATATCGGATTTCTCCCACCTCCAATTGTAGGCAATCCGGCGAGAATTGACGAACACGAGCAGAACCCGTCCGGTCCGCGCCGGGATTTGGGCACCGTCTCGTGTGTAAGCGTGTTCTGGTACTCCACAGTAGCACCGCCAGCCTTCGCCCCATTTGTCATCATCCTCTTCGCGGCGCAGGCCCTCGAATATAGCCGTGGGGGATTCGAGCACATGGGGGACGTTAAAGCCGCAGTCCTTTGCATGCCCCATGCCGCGCCCCGCGATATCGTGCATTCGCTGCGCCGTAATGAACACAACGCAAGTTGGCGTGCCGTCTTTGGGCTCGATAGCACAGAGCGAGACTGAATCTCGCCGTCCTTCTCCTGAAACCGTCATATGAACGCCAAGGATAACGCGACCCATACGTTCGGTCAATCCGCCGACCGAAGCTCGATCGCCTCACAGCGAGGCGTGTAGCGGATGCTCTCAGTGCCTATGTTCGTAACAACGCTGGCCTGACTCACCCACGGTCTTTCGACCACATGCCGTACCATCGGCCAGCTTCGCACCGCACCGCACGATAGGAGCTTTCGCTTCCCACTCTGCCAGGTCGTCAAGAGCGATCACGATATCGGCCATCTTCTCCACCGGACCATCAAGCACCGATGGGCGCCGCCCTGGTGGCGAGTGCTCGACTGCCCATGCGCCGATCTCGCGGTCAAGAATCATCGGGTCCAGTATCGCTTGAGCCACCGCAAGATCCTCGGGCATGTCGGCTTGCCAGTGCAGAATGAGACCGTTCTCAAACGTCTTGCGTAACTCGTTACGCGTGGTCTTGTATTTCGCCAAGAGCTTGTCTTCTTTCGCCCGCGTCGTGCGCGCCAACCACGCGTCACGCTTCTTTGCCGGGATCTTCTGGGCAGCGTTGGCCGTCTCACGCATGGCCTTTGCCCAGCTCCTGAACGCCACCTGCTCCCGCGATAAGGCGGGCTGCTTCGCCGGCTGTTGAGCCCCGACCGAGGCACTGCTCAAGGCGACGACGACGACCACGATGACGCTTCGCATGGTGCTACCCTTTTCGTTTGCTCTTGGCTGCGTGACGGTCCGGTAGGGGCTTCCCAATGGCGCAAGCCGGGCAGATCGCCTGCACTCCGTGCTCCGTGGCCCGGATGATTGTCCACACCCCGCACTGGCAGCGAGGCCCCGCATCCCGAATTGCATCGACCGGCGCGGTCGTCTTCTGGCCGCGTCGTCGCTTCCCCTGGATGATTCTCATTCTGGCAGTTCCCGGCCCGGTGCAAAGGCTTCAATCGCTTGGTTGATCATGGCCCGGATAACGATCACTGCGTTCTCTCGAGCCGCGGCATCAAGCGCGAGCAAGTCCTGTCGCTCGAGGTGATACTGGATGGCTCTATCTCGGGCCTCTTTTTTCGACGCGACATTCTGAACAACCACCGACATGACATTGAAGATATCGTCCCATTGTTGAAGCATTGCCTCCGGACCGCCGACTCGAACGAGCTCCGCTACCAGCGCTTCCTTCTGGCGTTCGTCTAGTGGCTTGGTGTTGAACTCCGGCTTGCTCATCTCGTAGCGAAACTGGGCCGCAACATCGGGCGCCTCTTCTGGGAAAAGTCTTCCTTCGTCGTCGCTCATTTGAAATCCTCACGCTGGCCCGCTCGCTCTTGCGACGGGCGTTCGGGTGTTCTGGTTGAGGATGGCCCGCCGGATATCTTCGAGCTTGTTGAGCTGTTGTTTCATCAGGTCGCCGTTGTTGAGCGCGCCTGTCTGAGTCTGCTTTCCAAATTCCAGGATGCCCTGCCAACTTGATTGCATCCGCTCTAACGGCCCCATGAGTCGCTGTTGATGCCTCGAGTGCCACGGCTTGCTGGGCTTGGGCTCTCGTCATTCCTGTCTCGTTCATCTTCTTGCCGATCTCTTCGTTGAGATCCTTGACGAGTGCCTTCCTGACTTCGTCTGGTCGTTGTCCGCCGCGGCGAGTGTCGATGCCCTCATTTTTCATCGCAGCTTCAACCTGATCTTTCGTGAACCCCTTTCCCATGAGCAAGCGTAGTGCGCCATGCCGCCGGTCAAGCCCTCGGCCGTTTGCTTCTCCTTGCCCTCACGCTTCTCCTCAAACTCTACGCGATTCTTCCCGCCTTCTGCTTCCCATCCAAGCTGCCGCTCTCGTTCTTCTCGGGCGTCGTCCTGCATTTGTTTCCGCATTTCCGATTCATTCTTCTGGCCTTCCCGATTGAGCGTATTCGTTTCCTCTCTCTGCTTGTTCTGCCAATCCGCCAAGTTCTTATCGCCCTGCCTTTCACGTTGCAGATCCTCGCGTCTCTTCTCCAGCGCTTCCTCTTGCATATCGCGGCGCATGTCAGATTCGTTCTTTTGGCCCTCCCGGGTGAGCATGTCGGCTTCCCTGTTTTCGGGACTTATGGGCTCAAGTGCACGCAATTTTGTCTTGAGTTGTGGCAAGAGCGTTTCTAAGTTGGCTCGTCCGAGCTTGCCTTGCTCGCCTGGCAACATTGCTTCGCCGACAATCTTCTCTGCGCGTTCCCGTGTGCGCTTAAGCATGTTTTCGTTTATTTCCGCTTGGATACCCGCGATCCGTTCTGCCTTCAATCGCTCGTCTTTCTCCGTGAACGCGGCCCTCTCCTGCGCTCGCTCGAGTCGCCGCTGCTCGCCCCCTGTCATCCCTTCCTTGGTGGCAGGGTTTCGCTGCAGCGCCCCCATGACGTCTTGAATGAGTTTCTCTTTAGGCGCGTTCTGGACGAATTCTGCCACACTGGCGGCCTGTTTGCCTTCTCCCTGCGTGTACGGTGGAACCTTCTCGAGCGCCGCCGCGGCTGCCTCTGCCTTCAATCGGATCTGCCTCGAGTTGTCCGATCGGTGAATCGGACCACGCCGAAGAGAGTGCGCTGGCCATCTCGCCCCAATGGTTCATCAGTTGGTTGATTGCCACCGCCGCAATCGCAACACCACCGGCAACGCCGGCCGATCCGCCGAGTGCCATCGTGAGTTGCGGGATGTTGTTGACGATGCTCCTGAAACCGTACTGAAGGTCATCGACCGCTTGGCCCAGATACAACATTCCCATCGCCGTGCTTCGGCTCGAGCTCGTCACCGCAGTCATTGATTGCTGGACTTGCTGCGTCGTCTGCGTAGCGAGCTTTCGCATCTGCGTCATGCCCTGCACGAAGGGCTGCGTATTGACCGATGCCGTAAACGACGCATGGCCCAGATTCATCCCGGTTGACATTGTTGATCACCGTCCCTCTGGTTTACTTTGTGCTCGTCCCTGTTGGCTGCTCTTGCTGACAGGATTGGTAGATTCCCGCACCCCGGATTTCCTCAGTCGGCACCACGAGAACATCGCCGGCCTTCAGTTCCACGAGACAGAGAATCGGGTGATCGGGTCCGCGATCAAGTATTCCGAGCCATTGGCCCCGACCTCGACCAGAGACCTCGACTTCCCGCGGCGTGTTGAAGATGCCGTGTTGTGTGCTCATGGTGACCTCGTTCAGACTGCCGCCGCGACCGGATCGGGATACCGCGATGCGGCTCGACGTGGCTTCCGCTGCGAGGTTGCCGATCCGCCGGCCTGTGCGCCGAAGCATGCTCCGCGTGCGAAGCATGTTCGATGACGTCGTAATGGTGATGCTCCGATCTTGCCGCCGACCGACGTAATCGAACCGTTTCGGCACTGTTCGGCGAAGCTTCGCATGATGGACAGAGTCTCGTGTCTCCTCGGTCGACTTCGGCCTGCAGAGCTTTGACTGCCGTCATGGGCGAAGGAATAACGAGTTGATCACTGGTGGCTGTCCTTCTGTGTTGGTGGCCGACGAATGGTCAATCGTCCGCTGAGAATGAGCGGTTCAAGTTCCCGGTTGACGAATTCGTCAACGGACTGCTCAAAGCTTTGCCCGGTCTGGGCTCCGCGCCTGGCGTGGAAGCGCTCGAGTTGCTTGTAAAACTTCCGCACGTCCGGCCGTGGAATCATTGGCATCAGTACCCCCTTCCGTGACGGGCTGCGATCGATCGCAGTTCGTCCAAGTGTTCGTTAAGCGCCGCCTTCGCCTCGCTGAGTGACTTTCCACTGAGGTTGGGCAGCTTTAACCAGGAAATGACATCCGCTCGCCGCCACTGCTTCGACTGCCCGTTCAAGCTGCCGCAACTCCGCCGTTAGCTCCGGCCACGCGCGAGCCAATGCCGCGAGGGTCGCCCTGTCGCCGGTCAATTGCGTCCGGTCCAGAACCACCGGGATGGAAGAGCGGATCGGTAGACCACCGTCGATGTTGGGAGCGAGCCGCAATCGAGCCGCTCTACAGCGTCGATGAACACCTGCTTGAGCTTCCGCAGAACGTCGTCGCGATGCGCGTGGTATGGGCGCCCTCCCAGGGGCGGAAGAGTCGAGACCGGATACTTTTGTTGCGTGCTCATGGTCGTGATCTCCCGCACGTCAGCGCGCTGCCAGGCAAATGAAAGCGCTCTTCGTGATCGTGCTGTTGGGCGGAGTGACCGGGGTTGCCCACAATGGCTGGCCGTCGATTCGATACGAGAACCGAAGGTACCCCTCGTGGTAATCGAATTTGAAATCGAAGGAGATATCCTTCCTGAACCCGCCGAAGACCAAAAGGTAGTCGCTGAAATCGGCTAGCGTCACGTCGCCCACAGTGCCGATCGCCGAGGCTTGCTCAAGAGCAATCCACGGCTTTCCAAGAACGCATGGGTTCTCTTGTGGCCCTGTGTATCCGGTCATCCCAACGACTGGCAGTCCGAGCGTTGGAAGTTGTATGTCCCCCTGAACGAACCAAGCGAGATTGGGGCGATTCGCTTCGTATGTTCTCGCCATCATGTTCGTGATGTTCGTCGTTGATACCGTGGCCGCCGCCTGACCTGGATCTTTCGCGACGGTGATCGTCCCTGGCGCGAGGGTTAGTCCGAGCGGTCTGCCTACCCCGTTTCCAGTCATCATTGCGGCGACCGTTTGGTACCGAAATTCGCGCACGACAACTTCGTTCAAGAACGGCTCGAGAAGGCCCGCATCCTCGAATAGTTCGGCGGTTACGGGAATCAATAGCGTCAATTTTTTCAACCGGTACTGATCGTTCGCCAATTTGGGATGCGTAGTCTGAAGCTGTTGCGCTTCAGCCTGCCAGTACGAAAGCGCACCTCCCCAACGGCTGCCGTCCGCGCGGGACGTTTCCGCCGTCGCCGGCATGGTGCCCTCGTTGGTGCTGACGACCTCGTAACGTGCTCGGGATAACGGCGTGTCACGAGCGATCGCTCGCAGCCAAACCTTTTTAATAAACCCCAAGGGGATGGTGGCTCCGCCATCAGGGTTGGATGTTTCGTACATTCCATCTGGCGAACTCGTCGATCGAGAGACCTTCGGATGCTCCTTGCGCGAGAGCCAGCGCCGATAGATCAGGTTCCCCTCACCCCAGGATCGGTAGAGTACGGCATCAGACCCGCTGACCTCCCCGCGATTGGCTTGGACTTGCGAGGCGACGCGCACGTAGTGGCCCAGGTTTTCAAAGCCACCGTCCTGTTCAAACATCCGGTCAATCGCCGATTCCCCGCACGCGATGTGCGAGAAATCGAGCGAGCCGTTGTTCGTGCCGTTACCGTTCTGATGAAGCGTTGCTGTCGTCATGACGAGACCTCCGTTCAAGGCGTTGATGGAACGAGTTGAGCCGCCGGGGTGACTGGCAGAGAACTGAAGATTATGAGACCGCTCGAGTGTCGGCGGTTGGTTCGCCGATACGTGATGGTGTCAAAATCTCCTTGTATGACGTTGGGACGGCCTTCCCGGCCTTTGGTCTTGACGTAGAGAGCGTGCGCTTCGGCGTTGAACACGAATGGCTGGAGCTTCTCCGGGTCGGTGGGTACGGTCGCACTGTAAACCAGTCGCGTCCTCTGCCACCTCGACGTCGCCCCCGTCGAAGGGTCCGCCCTCCAAATAGACCATCGTCATGCCCCGCCGGCTCCGCCCTGGCATGCCGTAAAGGGTGTTGTCGAATCGGCTTGATGTCGCCCTCGACGATGTTCGGTCGGTCCGGCCGTGATGCGTTGGGATGACTATAGAGCCCCCGATCCGTGCTTGCCGGCCCACGGTCGACGAATGGCTTGTGGACTGGTCTGGTGTGGTCTGACCGCGGACTCTTGATCGTTCCGAGTTCTCCGGCCCATAGCGTGGCAATCGGATCGTCGATCCACTACGGTTCGACCGGATCGGTGACTTGTCACACTTGCGTTCACTCATGGTGTTTCTCCGAGATAAAAGAGTGCGTCGATGGTATGGTACGGGTGCAAGCTCTCAGAAGTCAAGACGTCTAGACGATTTTGTGTGGACTATTTATGCATGTCAGAACATCCCTCCACTGTCCTGGCCTTCCATGCCGAAATCGTCCGTGTCGTCGCCTAGCGTGCGGGCGATCATTGCTGCCCACTGGCGGTCTTGCTCAACCAAGCGAGCTAGCTTTACGATCGCGTGCACGTCATCGAATGACACCCAATCTGAACGATGGGCGGGCGCAGTGCCCATCTTCCTGCATGCGTCGCATCGCAGGATCACAGCGCCTTTGAATGAGCTTGGTGTTGCGTGTCGTCGGATGGCCGCAGAAGCAGCAGGGAATCGCGGGGTGGCTTCGCTCGCTCGTCTTGCGGTCGCCTAGGGCGTTTGATGCGTTTCATGGTGTTAGTCCCAGAACTTGGGGTTCAAAAAATCGAAAGCGACTTCGGGGTTTATCTGGGCTTGCCACCACTTGAGTGGGGGCGTTATCCACGCGCGATCTTCGGCGAGCATCCGTTCCTTGTCCTCTTCGGCTCGCACTTCGTCTTCCGCTTCCAGTGCTTCCTGTTCCCACGGCTGCAACGTTGTCGCGCTTTCGCCCGGGCTCCGGGTGCGCATTGAGCAAAACCGTTGCGAACCAAGCCAGACTGGCAAGCATGCCGCCAAGACCAGGTCGTCATGCTGGCCTTGCCTGGCTTCGTAGGTCATGTTGGCGGATTCCGTGATCCGCTCCCGGAAGTTCGCCAACTCCCCGACCAGCACTTCGGCAAATTCGATCGGCTTGCCGTTCTCATCCTTCGACACCTTGAATCGTCGGGTTTCGAGCACTTCGCGGATGGCTGCGATAAGCTGGATCTTGCTCACGCGCCATAGACCCGCGCGAGCATGCTGCCGCGAGCCAGATTGTGCACCGCGGACGCACCTTCTCCGGCCGTGATACTGATCGCGTGACATTCGACGTCGGGATAATCGGCGAGCGGCCCGGACGAACATCTCCGTGACAGCCGTGCCTACGCCCGTGCTGTCGAGCACTAACCGCGGCCTCGGTTGCAACTCTGGTCGATCGCAGATTTGTAGCACGTCGGCAACGATCGAGAGATATGACGTCCCCAGTTTGTAGCGTTTGATCGCTCGGCATTCCCACCGATAAAGCGGATCGCCTCGAGATGACCTTTCGGGGTATTGGGTCTGGCGATCAGAGCGCGAAGTGACCTCGAGAGAACCGTCAATGCTGTTGGGTCACGTCAGCTTTCCGAGATCGACGCCCACAAAGTGATCCATTAAATCCCCCTGATTGGTGGCAAAGCCCCGTCAAAGCCTTCGTGGTCGAAGATTCGCCGCTATCGTTTCGTCCGAAAATAACTGACCTTCTGATTCGATAAACTCGTTTAAGAATTCCTGTGAATACAATCGTTCACCTAACGATCACCGTTGCTCCGCGAGCCGTTGCTTACTGATGCGAGGCGAATCCGCTGCCCGTGCGTTGATGCGGGTCCAGTCCGTGCTGCCGTTCGTCCACGTATCAAAAAACCAGCCTCTTTTGCCCCGTGGCGTGCTCAGTGCGATGAGTCGCCCCCCGCTCACCAGGAGCATCGGCAACAGCGCGTTGAGTACGCTGTCGCTCACAATGCTGGCTTCGTCGACCACGCATAATTTCGGATCTGAGAACCCCTGAAATTGTCCCCTTCGCCACACAGCGCGATGATGCGCGAGCCATTGGCGAGCTCAAGGGTTAGAGCCATGTCCCGCACGGTCTCGACCAGTTGCAGCCTCTTGTGAAACTTGGTTATTTTCTGGAAGAGCTCGCCTGCCTGGCGCTCTGTCTTGCTCGAGAGCAGGATAAGCGCAGTCGTCGTTCAGGTAGGCTTCGTTCAGCGCAACGCACGCGACCGACGTAGATTTCCCCAATTGGCGTGAACATAAAAGCAGTACTCGGTTCGCCTGGCTGTTGAGCAGGTCACGCTGCCAGGGATCGGCGACGAATCGCAGCATCGACATAATGCCTGCCGGCTCGAGCCGCAGGGATAGCTCAGTCTGAAGGTCCACTGTCGCCCCCATCGGCTTGCGCCACGCGATTGGCCCGGAGTGCGGCCGCTACAGCCACCCGTGCGTCAGGATGGTCACCTAGAGCGGTCAGAACGACTTGTGTGAGGCTGGCCATGTCGACCCGGATAGGATCATCGCCCGTGGTGACCTCGATCGCTTGGGGCGGCGGACCGATCGTGTACTTCAACCAGACGGTGCACGCTGCCACGTCACCGCCCGTAGCGGCCTCGTAAAGAGCCTTCATGACGTTCGTCACCTGCTCTTCCGTGGTGGCCGCGAGAACCATTTGCTTGAGCGCGTAGACCTTCTGGCGGTTTGGTGTGCCCCGGCCGAACTTGTTGCCAGGGGCGAACGTCCCGTTGTCGGTTCTGCCGGCTGCTGTGCCTGCCCAGCGAGGTGTCGGCGGGGAGGTGTCGGGGGTTGTCTCACTCATAATGTGCCCTTGCCCCTTTCGCGTCTCAGTTCGGCCTTGTGCTCGTTCTCGGCACGGATCTTGAGAGCTTCCCCTCGCTGCTCCGCGTCATACTCAATAGTCGCTAGCTCGTTCGCCCACTGTTCTGGAGTCAGTCCACAGCCGCAGGGCGGGTCCAAGAATGGTGACTGCATGGTTGGTTCGCTCATGCTGGTTGCTCCTGCCACCACCGGGCTCTCTGCTCCGAAGAACACCCGGATCGCCTCTTGCCAGTCCGGGTACTGCTCGCACACCAGAACGTCAAGTCCGGCCCGGCCCCTGACGTTGCCGATCATGCAATCGCTCGGATCACTGGGCAGGTCCGCTGATCGCCCCTGACAGAAGCTAATCGCCCCGCCTGGCATGTCGTTGGAGCGATCGCGAGGGAGAGGGATTATATGGGGCTCATCCACATTGCGGATAATATCCGTATTGTGGACAAAGCATCCTTTCTCGTCTCGCGAATCATGCTGAAGCCCGCCCGGCTTCCCCCATACGCATCGACAAAACTTGCTTGTAGTTCGGGATGATAGGCGATGCCAAACACGATCTGCCGTACCCGAACAAGTTTGGCGACGTAGGCGCACAGGTTGGCTCCGTCCAGATTTCCTTGCGTCTCATGTGTCCTCTCGCTTGTTTTGCGGCGAGCTAAGACCATTCCAGCGCATGCGCCCCTGTTAGTTAAACGAATTCCGATGATTGTAACTTCAAGCTGCAATTGCTCTTGCGTCACATCCGATGTGGATAGCCCATCTTCTACGGCTGTTTTTCGCGCTCCCTGATCGCTGCCGCGAGGTTATTGATCGCCTCGGCAACCCCATCCAAGCCGATCTCGATCCCCCGCGCCGCGTCCTTGATGGCCTCGCCGTGTTCCTCCATCGCGCCGCACACGCTTCATGCCGCGCTCGGGTGCAAAGGCGAACCAAAGGCACCGGCTGATCTCATCGAACACGTCCACGAGGTTTGCGGCCTCGCCGTTGCTGTCGCTCACATTTGGCGACGTCAGAACGTTGGCGAGGGTTTCGGACAGTCTGTCAGTCTTGGTTGCATTCATGTACGTTGAACTCCTTGATTGCGTGCATGTCGGATCGGACTGCTCGTTTCGGGTGCGGCTGAACGGCTCGGACATGGTCCTTCCGGCCCTCTCCCAATTGGTTCCCTCGCGCATGCGCGCACGCGGGAATATACCCCAGTAACTCTGACAACTACGTAACATACTACTATATATAATGTTACAATGAGAATCATACTCTCTCCTATCTCTGACAACTGACAGTATCTCTGACAACTGGGCACTGAGTTGTCAGAGTTCCCCTCAGTTGTTTGAGTTCCTCTGTAAAGAAACAACTGCGTAACATGTTGCCACGACCTATGTTACCGATGTGTCAGAGTTAGAGTGTATAATAGGGGCCCGGCCCGGCCGAAACGAGTTCCAGTACGTCTTTCGCCCCATCTTCATGTCGTCAACATCCCATCCATCATCTGGTGCCTCAAGCTTCGGCACGTAATTCTTCGCGTCGTAGAGAATTCCCGAATCGACCACTCCATGTATCCTCTTGCGTTCGGCTTCTGGATTCCCACATACCCCAGAGCACCGGCTGCATCAAACACCTCGTGAAGAGCCGATGGCCCCGACTGGCCCCGCAGGTATCCGAGCAACCAGCGAGCGACATTCGCCGTCTTCTCCGGCGCCGGGCCCGGCTTGCCGCGCTTGATTTCTTTCTGGCCCCGCCTCAGCTCGTCCTCGTCCGCCTCAAACGTGCTGTCCTCAAACTTGGCTCGCGAGGTTGAAATCGTCTTGCCATCCTTCTCGTAAGTGAATCCCTCAATCGTGTAGGCAACGGCTTCTTGCCGTGGCCCAATGTTGAGCTTGGGATTGGTCAGGATGTATCGGCCCTTGGTCTGCGGATCGAGCCACGCGATATTGACCCGCCGCGCAAGGTTGGCATAGGCAACAGATCCCAGGATCTGGTCAGTCGCGCTCTTGTCCTTGGTGGACTTCCCGACGTGCGTGATAGCTTCCATCGCCACGCCCCATCGCCCCAGCATGTCCACGAATGGCTCGAGCACCCGACGCACCTCAGCGTTCTTATGGTCGTTGACGCCGGCCCCCAGGAAAGCCGGGATCGGATCGGCAACGATGAGAATCGGCTGAAGCTTCGCGAACAACGCTTCCCAGTAGGAAAGATTTTGGAAATTGACCAGATCGATAAACGGGGTCCCGTCCTTGCCCGGAATCGTAGAGCCGTTCTCAGAATCACGACTTTGCTTGTGTCCGCCCCCGCCGCCTTGAGCCGCGGCACGATCGTGTCACGCTTGCCGTCCTCTGCCGCAAGAATGACGCACACCCCCGGCCGCAAGCATGCACCGCCATCGGGGAAGCTCCCGCCAGTCGAGACCGCAGCGACTTCCGCAATCGCATACTGGCTCTTACCGAGCCCGCCGGCCCCGGCCGTGATATGTAGCTTGCCGACCGCGAGCCGCATATCGTTAATCCAGTCGATCGGCTCATCGGTGATATCCGCTGCCCATTCAACGCCCAGGTCGGCAAGGGAGAGTGCTGCATAGTCGATCACGCCATCGTCGCCGACCCATCCCTTTGAGCCCACTGCGGCGCTTCGGCTTGTCGCGCCGCTTGGTTCGCTTGTCCGCCTCGAGCACAAAGTCTGCGACGTCCTGATACTCGCCGTCTTCAATCTTCCCCTTCAGCCAATCGTCAAAATCCTCCGCCGGATCGACGAAGCGGAACGCGTCGGTGAGCCCCAGCGTGCCCGCGGCCGTCGCCTGGAAGTGCTTGCCGTTGTGCTCGACTCCCAGGCCCGCGGCCGTCGCATTCGCGATGTCGGCAAACATGAACACGATCCGCCGCCGGTCCGCGAACGCGACCAGCTGTTTCGTCTCGCGAAAGAAATCGAGGCGTCTGGAACTCCCGCAGCCCGCAACGGCCCGACCAGTCCCTTATCGAGACACGCGATCACAAGGTCGCCCGGCTTGCCGTTCGGGATATGGCCGTTGCCGTTGGCTGCGCTCATTGAGCCGCACTCCCGCGACTCGCCGGCCGCTTGGGAACGTCGCGCCCAATGTCGCACCGCGTGCAAACTTCCTTTGCCGGCCCGAATGCGCCGGTCTTGACCACCATGGCGCCGCCGCAGAATTCGCATGGGCGCCCGCCGCCGGGGTCTGTCGCCGGCTTGTCGAATGGCAGACTGAGTTGTCCAGGAAGGCTCATACCCTCGACCTCCGTGCCCGCCTGGCCAGCTTGTCGGCGTCCCCGGGTCGAATCGTGCCACCATTGCCGTGAACGATCTGACGCGCCGCCTGGAAGCGTTCCACGTCGCGTGGCTCGATCCCGCGTTTCGGACGTCCGGCCGCGCACCACGCAAGTGTGGATAGGTGGCCATTCGAGTAAAGGCACAGCGCGATGTCGAGTGCTCGAGCCGCCCGTTGTGATCGTCTTGATTCTGGAGATTGACTTTCCGTACTATGCATGTGGTGCTGTTCCTTGTGATATGGCCCGCCGGCCCGTTGTGACCGGTAACCGGCGGGCGTTTCTCTTGCCGCTCGGTTCAATTCTCTCGGCCAGTTGAAGAGCCCAATAATCCGAACTCGTCTCTTTCTCGGGATGCATGTTCGCCCTGGATGCATCGTTCCACGGATAGGGGTTGCTCGGCACGTGGAACGCCTTCCGCCACTCTTTGCGGGACGGATCGTCAACGGTGGCGTGCGCCCCGCATTCGACGCATTGAAGCATCAGCCATCCCTCGTCAAGAGCAGTACTGAAGACGACAAACTTATGGGGCGCCGGATCTTGTCGGCCGCGACACTCGGAAGGTTTCGCCACATGGTCCGCCTCGCATTCGTCGCAAACGTGACCATCGCGGATTGGGTTCCCGCGGCTGTCAGTCATCGGCCTTAGCGTGACGCAAGGCTTCGTTTCTCGGCAAGAATCGCACTCGACTGTCAAATACATGCTGAGTCCCTTTCGTGATTGAAGATTGAAGAACGTGTGACTGGTTTTTGACGTGGTCGCCGTCCGTGGCTGTGCGCGTTCAGCTCTGCTTCGGCCGCGGACACCCTTGGCGAATCCATTCATCAACCGCAGTGCGAGCCCAACGGGCGCGCCAGCGAAAGCCGACCGGGAATTGCCCCCTCGGCAGCGAAGGAACAAGCCGACCTCAGCGAGATTTGCAACAGTTCTCGAATATCGTCGATGGTGTAAACCGCCGCCTGCACACGTGGCGGATCGGCAATCGCAAGCGTGGCCTGACTCATGCTTATCCCCTTGAATGATGCAAGGCGTCGCCGGTTTGCGTCGCCGTCATGCAAAGGGTAGTCAGGCTATGCAGTCCAGAAATCCTACACGTTTCGCTGCGCGAATTCGCGCGGATTGTTTCGGCGAGAGCCTTACCGGCATCGGTAAGATAGAATCCGCCTTTACTTCCTGTCACGTATAGAATTAAGCCGGCGGCTTTTAGCTCATCTTTGGCCCGCTCAAAATCTCGCGACCTCTCAAAATTCCGGAGTTTACCGCGCGCTGCGTGCTTTATGCTCCCCTTCGACATGACTGAATTCACGTCGAAAGCTTGTGCGTCAAACAGAACCTTAAGAACGACCACCGCTTCTTTCGATAGTTCGTCTGCTCCCCTTGGTTCGATCGGCATCGCGGAGTCCAGCGAAGGAAAAGCGTAGACGAGCGCACGATAAAACGCATCGACGGATGGTATTAGGGACCATTCCATACCCCTATCGTCCAGCTTGTCGCGTTTTGGAAGACGAGCGTAGATCCTGGTTGTGAGATCCTCGACCTCGAGCCGAATCAATTGGCGAGAGCCCTCGGACTTGTCGTCGTCCCAATCTCGAAGGCAGCGAAACATCACCCCCAGTTGCCAGGGAGAGAGCTTTCTCGCATCGACCTCTGATAGTTTGAATCTATCGCTGAGAATGGTCGCAAGACGCTCGCTTACTTCGAGCATGTCCGGCACCGTGGGACACCGCCGAAAGTCTAGATTGATCTTCTCCCCGTAGCGGCCTTCGACGAATTGGCGAACCGGGTCATAATCGAGCCTTGATGGTTTCCCACGAGGCGAGATGAACTCGGCATAATCTCGCATCCGATCGATCGCCTTGAGCAACTCGGCCGAAACAGGCGCGTCTGGATTGACTGCGGGAAAGTCCTCGACCGAAGTAGGCTTCCGTTGCTCACTCATCGCCCTAGTCCCTCTGATGCCCTCTGAGAAGCGCTGGCGTAGCGCGCGGCGCTAGCGCGGGGGTCGCATTTGGTCGCAATTCGCTGCACTTCGGTGCACTGTTTTGTTAGTACGCATTCTGATCGCCTTCAACGAAAAAACCCCAGATTCCTTCGAGAAATCCGGGGTTTTCAGGGGTTTTCATCATACTGACCGGGGAGGGGCTCGAACCCTCGACCAACGGATTAACCTACTTCATCGGCTTTCGCCGACCGCGTTGAAGCGAGTGCCGGATGCGATCACGCGCACCGGCCATCGATTCGGGCGTTGAAAGTCTGGACTATACCTTCGCCATCGCAGGCGTGCCGCGTCTAGTCTCTGAGGCTGAGACCGATCAAGGACCGGCCTCTTGCCTGCTGATTACCCAATCCGCCCGCTTTTCAAACCGTCGCGATTGCCGTTACCAGCTTCGCTGTGGTGCGAGCGGCTCTGAAGGGCGTTCCAGCATACTGCGGCATTCACTCGTCGCGGTTCAGCTTCTTCCCGCGCGAGGCTCCTGAGCTTCGATCTCCCTTCGTACCTGACTGCGACTGCTCATTCCGAAGTCCGTTGCTCTACCGACTGAGCTACCCGGTCTGTTAACACGTCAAGATTAAGGCAGCGAGCCGCGTGCGTCCAGTCATGACCGATTTGACACAGCCGCGCTGGCCGATGTACAGGCCGCCGCGGGCGGGCTAAAATGAGTGCGTGGCAGGAGGTCTCGGTGCACGGGGCGATGCAGGCAGCCAGTTCCGCGACCCTGATCGGATGGTCGCGGGGCCTAGTCACCAGGCCCGCATGCGGACTGCGCGGTCTCTGAAGCTGGGTTCCGGACGGGGAATGCACGCCCGCAACGCTCGAGGGTGAGTTGATGCAGACCGTTTCTCGCAGGCAGCTCGGCGATTACCAGATCCTGCGCGAGATCGGTCGTGGCGGAATGGGTGTCGTTTATGAGGCGGTGCAGGAGTCGTTGGGCCGCCACGTGGCGCTCAAGGTGCTGTCGTGGCCCAGCCCCGGGCGCGAATCCCTTGTGGAGCGGTTCAAGCTCGAGGCGCGGGCCGCCGCGCGGCTGCACCACACTAACATCGTGCCGGTCTTCGGCGTCGGCGAAGACGACGGAACTCACTACTTCGCGATGCAGTACATCGATGGGCAAACCCTGGATCTGGTGATCGACGAGGTTCGCCGGCTGCGCGGACAGCCCACGCGGGCTGACCAGGCCGGGACGCGGGCGGCGAATTGCGACGGACCGCCCGAGACACTGGGATGGGTCGTCGCCGAGGGGTTGATCAACGGCAGGTTCACGCAGGCTGGACCGGGCGCGGAGGGGTTCGACGAGGCAACCGTTGCCGACACGCCCGCGGCGTCGTGCCGGCCGGCGCCTGACGCCGGTGCGCAAATCACGACGGATGATTCATCGCGGCACGCCCGGTCGGAGACCGAGGTCATGGCGGGCGACGCGCCGATCTCCGACGGCTCGTCACACGATGCGGGACGAACGCGCATCGATCGATCGACTTCGAATACTTCGAGCCAGCTCGAGCTGACGACGGCCGAGTCGCCTTATTTTCGTGGTGTGGCGCGGGCCGTTCTGCAGGTGTGCGAGGCGCTCGCGTATGCCCACGACCAGGGGATCGTGCACCGCGACATCAAGCCGGGGAATCTCATCCTGGACGCGCGGGGGGCGGTCTGGGTGACCGACTTCGGCCTGGCCAAGGCCGACGGATCCGACGGACCGACGCAGACGGGCGACATCCTGGGGACGCTGCGGTACATGGCACCGGAGCAGTTCGAGGGGCAGTCAGGGCGGCTCTCCGACCTGTATGCGGTTGGTGCGACGCTGTACGAGCTATTGACCCTGCGGCCGCTCTTCGAGGAAGCGAACCGGGCCAGGCTGATCGAGCGGGTTTTGCACCACGAGCCGGTGGCCCCGACGGTGGTCGACCGGCAGGTGCCGCGCGATCTGGAGGTGATCTGTCTCAAGTGCCTCAGCAAAGAGCCGGCCGGCCGCTACGCGGGTGCGGCGGAGCTAGCGGAGGAGCTGCGGCGCTACCTGGCCGGAGAGCCGATCCGGGCCCGGCAGAGCAGCGCGCTCGAGCGGGCGTGGCGGTGGTGCCGACGTCAGCCGCTCATTGCGGGCTTGGTCGGCGGCATCGCGGTGGCGCTTCTGCTGGGGACGGCCGCGTCGACGTATTTCGCCCTGGCCGCCAGCGAGCACGCGGCGCGAGCGACGGCGAATGCGCGTCGGGCCGACATCGAGGCGCGGCGCAGCGACCTGGCGGCGAAGAAGGCCATCGCGGAGGCAACGCGCGCCGATCAGGAGGCGAAGCGCGCGCGCGACGAAAAGCTGCGAGCCGACCATCGGCTGTATCTGGCCGAGCTAGGCCTGGGGCACCAGGCGTGGCACGACGGTCAGATCGACCTGGTGCGGCAATATCTTCAGACCTATGACCCTGCGCAGTCGCAGCAACCCGATCGACGGGGATTTGAGTGGTATTATCTGCAGCGGCTGTGCCAGATGGATGTCCAGACGCTTGTGGGACACACGCACAATGTGATGGGAGTCACTTTCAGCCCTGACGGGACTCGAGTCGCCTCGGCCAGTGAAGACCACACAGCCAAGGTCTGGGACAGGGTCACGGGGCGGGAGTGCGTTACGTTCCGCGGTCACACGTCCAACGTGATCGACGTGGCATACAGTCCGGACAGCCGGCTGATCGCCTCGGGCGGCATGGACCGGATGGTCAGGGTCTGGGACGCGGCGACGGGGCGGGAAGTGGTCGCGATGCCTGCTGCTCACACGGCCTGGATCCTGGGAGTTGCGTATAGCCCGGACGGTCGCACCATCGCCTCCGCCAGCGCCGACATGACCTTGAAAATCTGGGAGGCCGGCTCTGGCCGCGAGATCCACACATTGCGCGGCCACAGCGACAATGTCTGGGATGTGGCGTACAGCCCGGACGGCCGCCGCATTGCCTCGGCCGGTGCCGACGCGGTCCTGAAAGTTTGGGACGTGGCGACCGGCCGGGAAGTCCTCACGCTGCGCGGCCATCGGGCGCCGGTCTGGGGAGTGGCATGGAGCCCCGACGGCCGCATGCTCGCCTCGGCCAGCTCGGATCAGACTGCGAAATTGTGGGACGCCACGACCGGAATGGACTTGCTGACCCTGCGCGGGCACGCGGAACGCGTCCTTAACGTCGCGTTCAGCCCGGATGGACACCACATCGCCTCGACCGGTACTGACCGCGCCGTCAGGCTGTGGAACGTGGCCACCGGTCAGCCCGTACTGACCTCGCGCGAGCATGGCGACGTTGTCTGGGGCGTGGCGTTTTCGCCGGACGGGCGTACGGTTGCAACCGGCAGCAATGACCGGACCGTGAGGCTGTGGGACATCGGTGACGCGCAAGAGGCCGCGACGCTGCGCGGGCATCGCGGCGGGGTGCTGGCGCTGGCGCATAGCCCGGATGGCCGCATTCTCGCTTCTGGCAGCCAGGACCGAACGGTGAAGCTCTGGAGCACGGCCACCGGAGGGGAGTTGCGCACGCTTCGCGGGCACATGAACGAGGTTCGATCCGTCGTGTTCAGTCCGGACGGCCGAACCCTTGCCTCCGGCAGCGCCAGCCCGGACCGATCGGTGCGAATCTGGGACAGCGGCACGGGAGAAGAGCTTTACACGCTGCGCGGCCATGACGCCGGGCTCATGGCCCTGGCTTATAGTCCTGACGGAAAAATACTCGCCTCCGCGAGCGCGGACCGTACCGTGAAGCTGTGGGACACCGCCGACGGGAAAGCGCTCCGAACGCTGTCCGGTCACGAGGATTTCGTCATGGGTGTGGCGTTCGATCCGACCGGCGCGCGAATCGTCTCAGCCAGCTTCGATCGCACCGTCAAGCTGTGGGATGTTGCCACCGGAGAGGAGGTCCTCTCACTGTCAGGTCACACCGATGCAATTCACGATGTGGTGTACAGTCCGGACGGCCGCACACTGGCCTCTGGCGGCCAGGACCGCACGGTGAGGCTGTGGGACGCGGCTACAGGCCGGGAAAAGGTCGTGCTGCGCGGCCACTCGGCGGGCATTCATCGCGTGGCGTTTTCTCCGGACGGCCGCCGCATCGCCTCCTCCAGCGACGACACCACAGTCCGGCTCTGGGATGTCGAGACGGGGCAGGAAGTCCTCACGCTGCGCGGACACACGGATCAAGTCGTCGACGTGGAATTCAGTCCGGATGGCCGCAAGATCACCGCCGCCGGCGCGGACCGCACCCTGAGGACATGGGATGCGACGCCGCTCACCCCGGAGCTGGTGGTGTTTCGCAAAGCGAGGGGCCTGGTCGAGGCGCTCTTCGCGCGATTCCCGTCCACGCCGGAAGTGGTCGACGACATCCGGCACGACGCCACGCTCAGCGAGCCGGTTCGCGGGCGGGCGCTCGAGCTGGCAGGGCCGTTCGGGCACAGCCTGGTCGTTCACCAGGCCGAGGGCGTGGTGGGCGCGCTGTTTGAGAAGCCCATGCTCAGGCCCGAAGTGCTCGAGAGTCTTCGTCAGAGCGCCACGCTTACCGAGCCGCTACGGCGGGAGGCACTGGCTGTTGCGGAGCAGACGCCGGAGTATCCCGACGTTCTCCATCGAGTCGCCTGGGCCGTGGTCCAGAAGCCAGGCGCCCTTCCGGACGCGTACCGGGTGGCACTCAGGCAAGCGGAGGCTGCCGCCGGGCTCATCCCGAACCGGACCGATTACATGACTTGCCTGGGCGCGGCCCAGTACCGGCTGGGGCAATACCGGGCGGCCGTGGGGGTGCTTGAGGAAGTCGACCGGATCCTGGCGGCTGACCCCGACGGCCCGAACCCCGCGCACCTGGCGCTCCTGGCTCTGGCCCAGCGTCAGGCCGGCCACGTCGAACGGGCGAGGGCGTCCCTGGGCCGGCTGCGGGACTTGATGAAGAAGCCGAGGTGGGTCTCCGAGGATCAGGCGCTCTTGCGCGAGGCCGAGGTGATCGAGCAGGACGGGGCCTTTCCGGCCGACCCGTTCGGGCGGTGACGGGGCGATCTAATGAGTCGAGGCGTTTGCGCCTGCGCGAGATCCAGCGGCGCCTCAGGAGCAGGAAGGGTAGGATCGGCTTCGGGCAAGGTCTCGGAGTGCGCGATCACGCGATCGCCGGGCTCGAGTCCGGAGATGACCTCGGCGAACTCGGCGTCGGTCACTCCCAGGGCGATGGGCCGCCACTGCCAATCTTCACCGGTCGCCGTATCCAGCATCGCGGCGAATGAGTGGTCGCCGATCCATCGGACGGCTTCGAGCGGGACCCGCGTGACGTGGCGCCGCGTCTCGACCATGAAATCCAGCTCCGCCGTCAACCCCGTGGTCATCTCATCGAATCCACCTGATTCGATGCGAACCGTGGCGAAGAAGCTGCGCACGTCAGGGGAAGTGCCGCCGACAGTGGATGGAATCGGGACAATCTGCCCCACTCTGCCCTGGAGCGGCTGATCGGGAAAGGCCTCGAGATGGATGTCGACGGGAAGCCCGGGCCGGATGCGCGCGACCTGAGACTCGTTGATCCGGGCCCGCACCTGGATATGGTCGGGATCGAGCAGCCGGAAGATCGGCTGCATGTTGTGCACGATCAACCCCTCACGAATCTGGGTGTCGCTGGTGCTGGAGGCGTAGGGCGGATTGGCGTAGACGATCATTCCGTCGCGCGGCGCACGCAATGTGCAGTTTGCGACCATCGTTTCGATTCGTTTGAGACGCTGCCGCTCGAGCCGGAAGGACCACTCGAGGGAAAGCAAATCGGCCACGATCGCCTCGATTCTTGCCTTGCAGGCCTTGATGATCCGCTTGCCGGTGTACTTTTCGAGCTGGACGAGCATGCCCTCGGCGTTGCGGAGGGCGATCCCAGTTTCCTCGAGCACGGCAGCATCGGCATTGACCTGCGTCTCGGTGCGAAAGCCCTTGGCGAAAGCCCGGCGCGACCAGGCGAGGTTGCGCGCAGCCTGTTCGTTTTCGATGCGGCGGATGGCGATATTCTGACGAACCAGCTCGACGTCCTGCGGGAGGACGCCGGCTTCAAATTCCCGAAGCGCGATCTTGTCGGCCTCAAGGGCATATTTCGCCTGCTCGACCCACGCCTTGGCCTGCGCGAATCGGAGCTGCTGGACGATGAGCGCATCGCGCAGCGCCGAGGAATCGAGCTCGCACACCACATCGCCGGCCTTGACGTGGCTGCCCTCGGTGAGGATCGAGATGATCGAGAGCGGCGCGGGAGCCGTCGTTGCCATCACGCCCAGGTCAGGCAGCGTCTGCCGCAGTGGAACGTGCGGCTCGACGACATACTCAAAGCTACGGATCGCAGACCGGCTCAGGGAGGCTGGGGAATCGAGTGTCGGCGCTGGATTCGAGGACGCAAAGTTCGAAGAACCTGTCGTCGCGGAATTTCTAGCGAGCCGTGAATCCGAGCCTTTGGCGGACCCGGCCCAAGGCGCGACACCTGAGTGTGCCGCCATCTTGGCCTTGGCGTCCTTCATCGCTCTGGTGACGCCGGCCAGGGCAGTTTCCCTGGCTTGCGACGAGAGAGAACCACCGCCGATCCTTGCGCGTGCCGGCCGGGACGGCGGAGGTGACCCGCCCGCCGGCGGCGCACCGACCGGAAGACCCAGAAGCGACTCGACCCGGCAGCGCACCACGTCATCGACGGAGCTTTCGAGAACACCAGTCTCGGTGACGATGAGCGACACATCCCCCTCGTCCACCTCGACCGTCGCCAAGTCCGGAGAAGACCCGCGTGGGGATGCTTGGGGCCCGCGCGTCATGAGTAAGGCGTAACCGACGGCGACGAGGAGAACAGACGCCCCAAGAGACGGAGCGAGCCATCGGTGGGTTCCGAGGAAGCCGTGCATATTCTTTCATCCTGAATTGAAGACAGATGTCAGTTGGGGCTTTTGGAGCCGCCGGCGGGGGGGAGGCCGTTGTTTGCACGACGTACGAACGACCTTCTTGAACGAATGTTAAACAAATTACGTGATTTTTGTCAAGCGATTGTTTAACGACGGCCGGGTGATGTGTGATGTGGCTTGGAATGGTGGCGAGCGGGTTGGGTCGGGTCAGGATAGGGAGCTGTCGAAGAGGGGGGTGATGAGCTCGCCGCGGTTGAGCTGGAGGGGGCGGCCGAGCTGGTCGCGAACCTGGGTGGCGGGGTCGGCGCCGAGGGTGTGATAGATCGTCGCGCCGAGATCGGCGGGGAAATATCCACGTGTCGCGGGATAGGCGGCGATCTTGTCGGATTTGCCGATGAATCGGCCGCCGCGCACACCGGCGCCGGCGAAGACGGCCGAGAAGACGCCGGCCCAGTGGTCGCGGCCGGTGCGCTGGGATGCATCGCCCGTGCTGCTTTGGCCGATCTTGGGGGTTCGGCCGAATTCGCCGACCATCACCACGAGGGTTTCATCGAGCAGGCCGTGTGCGTCGAGATCATCGAGAAAGGCGGAGACGCCCTGATCGAGCGGAGGAAGGAGTCGTGTGCGGAGCTGGCGCAGTTGTCGGTGTGGGTATCCCAGTTATTCATGTGGCCCATATTGGCCTGGACGATGGGCACACCGGCCTGGATGAGCCGGCGCGCCAGGAGGAGCGATTGGCCGAACATGTGGCGTCCGTAGCGATCTCGGAGGCGGGGGTCTTCGCGGTCGAGGTCAAACGCGCGTTTGACACCGCTCGAGGTCAACATCGTGAACGCTTTATCGTGTATGCCGCTGAAGGACCGGCCGATTCCCAGGTTTTCGAAGAACGTGGCCTGGCGGTCGAACTCCGCGAGCAGTGCCCGGCGGTTTCCGACTTTTTCGGCAGTGAGGCCGGCGGGAAGCGTCAGTTCCTCGACGCGGAAGCTCGGGTCGTTGGGGTCGGCCTTGATGTGCCAGGGATCGAACTTGGGCCCGAGCACGCCGGCGTTCTGGCCGGAGAAGCCGTAGCCGTTGTTGAGATAAGTAGGCAGGTGAACGCCGCTGGGGACGCCGTCGGACCTGGGGCGCACGAAATCGAGGCCCGAGGCATAACAGGGCCAGTCGGCGCGGGAGGCCATGTGGGTCGATCCGGGCGGCAGCACGTTGACGCCGGTGAGCATCATGTGGGTGGCATGCTCGTGGCTGGGCAGCCCGTGGGTCATCGAGCGGATCACGGCGAGCTTATCGGCCCGGGCGGCAAGCTGGGGCAGATGCTCGCAAAATGCGACTCCGGGCGACTTCGTCGCGATCGATTTGAACTCACCGCGGATTTCGAGGGGCGCCTCGGGCTTCAGGTCGAACGTGTCGAGATGGCTGGGGGCGCCGGTCAAAAAGATCAAGACGACAGAGTTGGCCTTCTTCTGGCGTGGCGCCGTTGTTTCGGCTGCCGCCCGACTGGCCCAGAGCGAGGTCGTGCCGAAGCCGAGCAGGGCCGAGTAACCGACTTGTAAGAGCTCGCGGCGGGTCAGACCGATGTTGTGGCGATGAGCGGGTTTTGGCTGCTGCATCGTGCCATTTTCTCCGTGGGACTGTCGGCCGTGCGGGGTGATGGCCCCCCCGTTCGTTCGGTGTATGCCGAATGTTACACTAGTGTTGAACATTGGGCAACCCTTTCGGTGTGAGCACTATCATCGGCATCGGGCTGGCGTGTTTTGCTTGGACACGACTTGGTGGTCGCTCGGCAACTACTGCCACTATACTGACCTGTCGTTGTGGATCTGCCGCCAACGCGGCACCGAGTGGGTCGAGCAAGATTCGTGAGCCGCCGCGACCGCGGCGGCGAACGCCCGAGACTTGACTTACGTCATGTCCGACTTATCATTGTTCATGGTGGTCGACGCGCGATGGATGATCCCGCCGAGCTCGAACTCGTTTACAAAGCGTTCCAACTGGCCCGAAGCGGTGGGATCAAGCTTTACGTCACAGGGTATGTGGAATGGGATGCAGATGCAGCCACGGTCGCCAGAGGAAAGCTTGCGGAGCTTGACGGGCTGACTCCCGAGGCGGTCCGAATCATGGCGATTGATTTTGTTGACGGTGGAGGGGTCATCAAACAAAGTCCGGAGACCCGCCTGGAGTGGTCGGAGTTTCGGTTCAAGTACGATGTCAAGCTGAATGTTCCAGGCTTTCCAAGCGGCGTTTATGTCGAATTGCGACTGATTGACTCGGACCCTGACGCTCCGGTTGTTCAGGTCGTGAGCGCTCACAAGCGAGGCGTCTAGGCATGAAACCCTATCCGTGGAAATGCGGGAAGTGCCGCGAGCGCGCGATCAAGCCGGCAACCCTCAGCAATTATTCGACGGAGTTGGAACACGACGGGCGAAAGTACCACATTTCGGTGGACAACTTCGAGGTGGCGCGCTGCGAAAATTGTGGGGCGATGGTCTTCGACGATGCCGCGAACCGCAGATTGAGCGACGCGCTTCGGTCGGCCGCCGGGCTTCTTCTCCCAGCGGAGATTCGCGCCCACCGAGAGGCCCTGAAACTTACGCAGAAGGCGTTGGCTAATTGTCTCCAGATTGCCGAGGCGACGCTCTCCCGCTGGGAGACCGGGGCACAAATCCAGCAGCGCGCCATGGATCGCTTCCTTCGCGTCTTTTTTGAATCAGGCGAGGCCAGACGCATGCTAGGTGCTCCGAACGATCAAGGTGAGGCGGTTTCCCAGGGCGTACCACGGCACGAGTCCTTCGCTTGAAGGATGCTTGTTCCGCACCGGAGTTTGAGCGATCTCTCAAACAGCATTCGCGTAGGCGCGCTCTTCGCGCGTTCATCGGATGATCCGAGAGAACTTGCCGCGATCACCGGGAGGGTGAATTCTCACGATGAGGATGCGCTGGGGCCCAGGTCCGGTATTCGCATTCGAGAGCCTGATCGCGTCGCGGCGATGGCAGGTTTACGCGCTGCGCGCCTTGTACGTTGGATTGCTGCTTGCTGGTCTGACGCTGACGTGGGGGCCATCGGACTTGACATTCCACAGTCCGGCGCAAGCGGCCGCAATTGCCGGCGTGTTCTTTCGCACGCTGATCGGCGTCCAGCTTGCCGTGGTGATCCTGGCTGCGCCAGCGGCGACGGCGAGCGCGGTGTGCGTGGACAAGTCGCGAGGGACATTGCTCCATGCGTTTGTCACCGACCTGACCGATCGTGAGATCGTGCTGGGCAAGCTGGGCGCGAGGCTGGCGCCGGTCCTGTCGCTGGTGGCGTGCGGCCTGCCGGTACTGGCGATCGGGAGCTTCTTGGGGGGGCTTGATCTGGCAGCGGCGGTGGGGGCTGAGCTGGTGACGATGGGCACGGCAGCGGTGTGCTGCAGCGTGGCGCTTCTGGCCTCGGTCTGGGCGAGGAAGCCGCATCAGGCGCTGCTTCTGGCCTACGTGGTCGTGGGTCTCTGGGTGGCCGCTGCTCCGGTGGCTATTGTGGTCATTTTTGGGGGCCCCCCTCCCTCGATGGGCCCGGCGATCCTGGTCATGTCCAATCCGATCTGCGCCGCGTTCGCGCCCGACGTTTCGTCGCCAACGATGTTACTCGGAGTTTGCGAACAGGTTGGTTTTTTTCTGGCCACGCTCTTGATCGCGATGGGCTTCGCGACCATCGCGACGCGGCGGCTGCGACCCACGGTCCTGGCGCAGGTGAGCCGGCCGGTGAAGCGCGAACGGCCCGGTGCCGCCGGCGCGGCTGCTGGATTTTCTGCCGGGCCCGTCGCTCGACGGCAATGCGATCCTCTGGCGCGAGTGGCATCGCAAACGGCCCTCGCGCTGGACCGGGCGGTTCTGGATGGCGTATGCGATCGCTTCGACCGTGGCGAGTGTCTACGTACTGGGCGGGTATTACCTGTGGGCCGATGGTCACGTCTACCGCGACATCCATCTGGTCGCGGCGCGAGTCAATGCCTGGCAGGTGTCGATCGGTCTGTTGCTTCTCTCCGTTTCGGCGGCCACGACGCTCGCCGAGGAGCGGGACCGTGGGAGCCTCGAGGTGATCATGACCACGCCCCTAACGGCCCGCGAGATCGTCTGGGGCAAGTGGTGCGGCACCATCGCGACGGTGCCGCGGCTGGCGATTCTGCCGATCTGGGTCGGCATCGGCGCGGCGATGGTGAGCGGAGGTGGGGATGGACTCATTTTAATGATTGGATTGATTCTGGCCTACGCGGCGGCGATCACGAGCTTCGGTCTGGCGCTGGCGACCTGGGTCAAGCGGCTCGGGCGCGTCGTTGTGATCAACGTACTGACGTATGTACTGATCGCGCTCGGGTGGCCTCTGTTCGTGTTGGTGCTGGATGCGCTCTGGTCATTCGGCATGTCGGCCGAGAATCAGACCGGGCTTATCATGGCCAGCCCGTTTTTTGGCATTTACGAAACCACCGAGCGGGCGGCGCGGGTATCGTTTGCGATGTGGGAAAAAGCGATCTGGAACCCGCTCTGGCCTCTGTTCTGGATCGGTGTTTCCTGCGCCGTGGCAGCTATCCTGGTGCTTGCGACGTTGCTCACCTTCGATCGTTGCATGGGGCGGACTGTGGACCGGGCGGGAGCGGCGTAGCGGTGCTCAACTCGACTGCCGATCGATGCCGCCGCTCCGCCGGTTTGTCGCCAATCAACATTGACCATCCGTTCGATCGCTGCCAGAATGCCGACCGCGCAGGCCGGAGAGTTCCCGCTGCGCGCGTTCCCGTCAGGGGGTCCGTGAGGAGTCGTCCATGAACCTGCGGGCTCTGATGTCGTCGAGTCTGCTCTTACTGGCGCTTGCCGGCACGTGCTTCGCCGATCCGGTTTATTCGGTAACGCCTGTCAATTTCGACACCACGGGCGTCTTGCTGAACAATGTGGGGCAATACGTCGTTTCCGCTTATGGCGGAGCTTATCTGGTCAACGGCTACGGGCCGAATGCCGGCCAGGCAGTGCCGATCACGATTCCGGGGGCGACGGCCATCAACCCGACCGGACTGAACGACTCGGGTCAGGTTGTCGGCGCCTACGCCGGGAGCTCAGGGCAGGCGGCGACGTTCCTCTACAGCGGTGGGCAGGTCACTAACCTGAGTGCGACCGCCGGTTTCGAGGCGCCGAACGGTGCGGGCGCAGGAAGCCCGTACAACGGGAATTTTGGCGTCGTAGCGATCAACAACGCCGGAGCGATCGCCGGCGAGATCCCGAATCCATCCAATCCGAACGGCAACAGTCTCGGGCCCCACTGGCGCCCGGAGGGATGTGCGGTATCGTGCCGCACGCGAAGGGGTCGGCCCCCCACCGCGAGCGCTGCACACAGGTCGGGTCGGGAATCGTCGACCCGTACTGCTTGCGCAGGACGGCCATCGCCGTGTCCGTTACCTGGGTGTCGGTCATGCCTTCCAGTTGTTGTGCATACGCTGAGCGGTTGAAAACCATCAGCATGGGAATTCCGCCGGTGTACTTGTAGAAGTTGATCCAGGTACTCCAGTGCGACTCAGGTGTCTCGGCGATGCGGCCGAGAGTGTTCGGCTGTGGGTCCCAGAACAAGCGGGGGAACCGAAGGTAGAGCTTATCGGACAGGCCCGTATGCAGCCGCCGGATCGCCCCGAGTTTCCACGGCGGCAGAGACGGCGAAAACGTGACCGCCCCGCCATGCAGCACGCCATGCGGCAAGGTCACGATGGCATAAGGCGCCTGGTAGCGGCCCTGACTGGTCGAGACGGTGACGCCGTGCGGCCCGTAAGCGATCTCCTTGACGACATGGTCCAGCCGGATGTCGAGGCCAGCCGCAAGATAGTGGACGAGCTGGGCGTAGCCCTTCGGGAAGATGTCGGTATAGAGCTGCACGAAGACATAGTCGTCGTCCCAGTAGTTGAGCGACAGGTCGCACAAGGGTGACGCGTTGGGCTCCTTGACGGCGAGGTTAATGAAGAAGTCCAGTTTCTGTAGCGTCTGCGGCGATAGCTTCTCGTACTTCAAGACGGTCTGGAACGCATCCGACGCCGGGATGTCGGGCAGTCGCTGGGCGATGCGCTCCTGGGAGATCGCCTTGACCCCGGCATACGTGGCGGAATAGAGCGCGAGGAGCTCTTCGACTTCCTCTTGTGGCAAGACCTGTCCGTCGGGCTCGCTGAGCGTAAGATTCAAGAGATCCGATGGGACCGTGGAGATCCCGGCCTGGCTGGCAATCTTGGCCAGGGGATTGATCGTCTTGTGAGTCAACCACGACGCCCCGAGGTCAACCGGCACGTCGGCCCATTGGTAGCTCGTCCAGATGCGGCCGCCGATGCGGTCGGGGCGTCCTTCGAGCACGATCGGACGAATTCCGGCCGATTGGAGCGCCCAGCCTGCCGCCACTCCCGACATCCCCGCACCGATGATCAGTACATCGGCCTGGTTCGTTGCGGCGCGGCTTTGCCTTGTGGCGAGCATCGGTACGAGCCCGGCAGCGCCAGCGAGCGCCTGACGAAGGAATTGCCGGCGGTGGTCATTGCGATGGAGCATGACGTGTCCTCGCCGTGGAGAATTGAAGATTGAACGCGGATAACGGTTCGCTTTGAACATAGAACACCAACGCCTGGATCGTGAGCTCGCAGTTTCTCTGGATTCGTGTTTTTCGAGTACGCGGCGCTTGACGCCCGGCGTCCGGCACTTTATTTCGTAAGAGCGTGTGTGGGAATTGCGCCCTTTGGCCTGAGAACCCTCACCCCGACCCTCTCCCACTGGGAGAGGGAGCGATGGGTCGCCGCGTCATATTCGGGGAAAGCAACCATGAAGATCGTCTTGCCGGTTTTTCTTGTCGGGAGCATTTCTTTTTGCGCGGTCGCGGCCGATAAGCCGGAATCAGGGCAGTCGGAAACCGCCGCCGGCTGGGTCAAGCACTCTGGGAACCCGGTTCTCGGGGGCGATCTCGGAACTTGCTTCGACGTTTCGGTGCTCAAGGACGGGGGCAAGTACCGGATGTGGTTCTCCTGGCGGCCCAAGAAGAGTATCGCGCTGGTCGAAAGCGAGGATGGTGTCAAATGGAGCGAGCCGCTCATTGTCCTTGGCCCCAACGACAAGACCGACTGGGAGGATGACCTGAACCGGCCGGTCGTGCTCAAGAAGGGCGGCCGCTATCACATCTGGTATACCGGACAGGCGCGAGGCCACTCATGGATCGGTTACGCCACCAGCCAGGACGGAAAAGCTTGGCAGCGCATGAGCAGCCGCCCGGTGCTCTCCGCGGAAGCGCCGTGGGAGAACGTGGCGGTGATGTGCCCGCACGTCTTGTACGACGACGAGGCCAGGCTTTATCGGATGTGGTACTCAGGCGGCGAGCAACGTGAGCCAAACGCGATCGGCTACGCGACCAGTGGAGACGGCCTGACCTGGGTCAAAGACAAGAGCAACCCTGTGTTTCAGCGTGACGCGAAGAACATGTGGGAACAAGATCGAGTGACGGGCTGCCAGGTGATTCGCCAGGGTGACTGGTTTGTCATGTTTTACATTGGCTTCGAGGACGGGAACCACTCTCAGATCGGTCTGGCCCGATCCAGGGACGGGATCAACGGCTGGCAACGTCACCCGTCCAATCCGCTCATTCGTCGCGGCAAGGACAAATGGGACCACGACGCCGCTTACAAACCGTATGCGATTCTCGACGACGGGCGCTGGATGCTGTGGTACAACGGCCGCAAAGGTGACCTTGAACAGATCGGACTGGTCACGCACGAAGGGGCGGACCTGGGGTTTGGGAGTCGGTAGCAGATTTGAGTCATGGCGAATTTGTGGGCGGTGGCAGAGCTCTCACACCTCTTTGGACAATAACTCGTGCATGACACGTTGCTCCAGGTCGTTGGGGACCACCGCCGGGGACTGGGAGTTCGAAGAGGCCGCTTCCGGAGTTATTCGGCGCAAGACGTCAATTATTGCGTCGGGGGCCAACGTGGTGAAGCTAAGCGAGCTCTACAACACGCGCTTCCCGGCGGCGGAGGATTCGATGAGTGTTGCCAACCGACGATCACGCGTCTCTTCCCGTTTCGCGTGCATGACCCACCACGCCGCCGCCTTTTGATACCCGGGCGGCTGGGCCTCGAAGTAGGTCCACGCGGGCTTATTCCTCTGGAATGTACGGAGCCGAGTGTCGTCGAGCGATCCGACCTTCTTCTCGGCTTTGTAACCGGGCGATGCGGGGTTCTTCCTTGCCTCAAATACCGCTCGCCCCGCGTCGGTCATCTTGTTAGCGGCCTCGAGTTCCGCGATCGTTCGGATATTGAGCGCGCTCCACTTGCTGCCAGGGCGTCGTGGGGTGAACCGTTTGGTGTAACGGACCGCATCCAAGGGTTTCAGGATGCCGTCGATCCAGCCAAAACAGAGGGCTTCGGCGACCGATTCCGCGTTCGTAATGCTGTGGGTGGCATCTCCGACGGCATGCCGCTTCAAGTAGCCGACATGAAGCTCTGTCGCTTTGAGATGGTTCTTTTCGAGCCAGGCCCGCATCGCAGCCGGCGTCTCGAAGAAATGGATTTTCGGGATTTCCTTCATGGCGTCGTTGGGGTAGCTCCACTAAGATCGAGGCAGCTCGAAAAACGTGGCGTGAACACAACGCACGAAAAAGGAATCTTCGATGGCGCTCCACCACCGCGTTCCCTTCAAGGGCCGGCTGTCCTTCATCCTTTCTCTCGCGGCCGTTCTCATTTTGGGTCAAGCTCCGGCGTTTGCCCAGCCCGCAGTCACGGGGGAATGGTCATCTATATTTAGTACCGAAAATGTCATCATACACGCGAATTTGCTTCCTAATGGAAAAGTGCTTTTCTGGTCCCGGCGAGAAGTGAGCGATGGGGCCAACCTCAACCCGCACGTCTGCACAACGCGCATCCTCGACCCCAACCTGGTAGGGCAGCCAGGTATGATCACTTTTCCGGCAAACCAGCCCGGATATAACCTCTTCTGCAGTGGTCACACGTTCTTGCCCGACGGGCGTGTGTTCGTCGTGGGGGGACACCTCTCGGACAGCCACGGGTCGCCGCAAGCGGCGATCTTTGACCCCGTCGCGAATAGCTGGAGCGGCATCGCCAACACGTTACGCGGCCGCTGGTATCCGACGGCTGTCACGCTGCCCGACGGAGGCGTTCTCGTCTCGTTCGGGTCGGACCAGAATGGGGATCTGAATGACACTCAACAAGTCTGGAAGGACAATGAGTGGAGGACCATTGTCAACTTCAATGCCCCGCCTCTCTTCCCGCGGATGCATGTCGTTGGCGACGGCCGGGTTTTCATGTCGGGCCCGCTGCCGATGACGCAGTTTCTGGATACGAGTGGGGCTGGGAGCTGGACGCCCTTGATGGACCGGCCCAGTCAGCAAGTCCAGGATTACGCCCCCTCCGTGGTTTATGACGACGGCAAGATCTTGTACGCCGGCGGTGGGATTGCGCCACTGAAGGACGCTTCAATCCTCGATCTCAACGCGCCGATGCCGCAGTGGAAGACAACCGATCCCATGAATTTCGCACGCCGGCAGCATAACGCCACGCTGCTTCCGGACGGGACGATCCTGGTCACGGGCGGCACTCAAGGCGCGGGCGGGCAGACGAACGGATTCAACGACGTGACTCCGGGCCAGCCCGTCCATGGCGCAGAGTTGTGGGACCCGAAAACGGGGCACTGGACGCTGCTGGCGAGCGAGGACGTCGATCGCTGCTATCACTCCACGGCGATCCTCCTGCCGGACGCGACTGTGCTCAGTGGCGGCGGCGGCGAGTATAGCCCGCGGAATGACGGTCAACAGAACGACCCGAGTGAGACCCACAAGGATGCGCAGATCTTCAAGCCGCCGTATCTCTTCCGCGCCGGCTCGCGCCTGAAATCTTGAGCGCTCCGGACGAGGTGACGTACGGGCAGACTTTCACCGTGACGACAAAAGACCCAGGCCAGGTCGGGCAGGTGAACTGGGTTCGCCTCTCGGCCGTGACGCACTCGTTCAACGTGAATCAACGCATCAACTTTCTCAAGTTCAGTGCTGGCGCGACCGGGCTCTCGGTCACAGCGCCGGCGAGCGCTAACCTTTGCGTGCCCGGCCACTACATGCTTTTCGTCCTGAACAAGGACGGCGTCCCTTCGGTTGCCAAGGTGATCCGGATCCATTGAAATCCATTCGCGGTGGAGACTTTGCCTGCTGGGCGTGGTGACCTGTCAGAACGGGAGCGACGCCCTTCTGGAACTGATCCCCGCGCGGGAGAAACCACGATGTCAGTCTTTCATGTTCTTGTACGCCGATATCTTCAAGCGTGTGTGCTTGTGGCATTCGCCTTTGTTCTTTCGCCCAATCGCGCCGTCGGTCAGGTGCATGAAGTGGTTGTCGGTGTCACCCCGACTTGCCCTTATGGAATCAAGGCATGCTGGGCCGGTGCCTACCATGCGCTGGGACGCATCGACGGCGTCGAGTCGGTCGCCACGACGCCGGACGCTTATAACTGCACGGCGAGCCTGCGCCTCAAGCCCGAGGCCGTGCCGGATCCAGAGAGATGGGCGGCCAGGTTCAAGGCGATCGTTGACAAGGCTTATGTTTTCCGCGGTGTGGAGGTGACGGTCGAGGGCACCGTGGAACGCGCTGGTGACGGGCTGATCATGCGTGTGCCGGGCATCGCAGCGCCATTTGAATTGACGCCGCTGCGGCACAAGCTGCAATGGAACTTCAAGAAGGGGGCAGCGCGACAGCCTGAGCCAGACGAGCGCGACGCGATGGCGCAGCTTGTCATCGGGACGAAAGACGCAGGGAATTCGCCGTTCAAGGTCCAGGTGACGGGGCCGTTCAGTCACACGGATCACGGCTACTCGCTCGAGGTTCGCGAGTTCATCGGGACGAAACACTAACTGCGTGCCGGCTTCAATTCGCCGTCCCGGTTTCATTCCCCGAGGAGAAGGGATGGGACACACTTTCGCGGAGCGAAAGGCGACTTTGGGAAAAGGTGTCAGGAACCGTTAGCCGGGGCGGCCCATGGGGTGCTTCGCACAAACGGTTCCTGACACCTTTTCCGCGACGGCCCGGGAGTCGAGTCGCCTGGGCTGGATTATCGCAGGTCCGACACGCATTTGCATCCGTTCGTGAAGGCTCGTTGCCTATTCCGCGGGTTGCGGTCACAATAGCCAGGCTTTGCCGAAGCGGCGCGGCGTGCGGCCGTGACTCGCTCGAAAAAGAACCGGAACCCAAGGACGACCTCCATGCGTTTACTCGCTCCGATGGTTTTGACCCTCATGCTGTCAACCGCGGCCGCCGATGACATCAACGCGCCCAAGCCGCCTGAACTGGCGCTCGAGGCTTATACGCTGCCGAACGGGCTCAAGGTTGCCCTGCACCGCGACACGGTGGTGCCGCGTGTGACGGTCACCGTGGCTTACCATGTCGGATCCAAGAACGAGAAGGTGGGGCGGACCGGATTCGCGCATTTCTTCGAGCACATGATGTTCCGCGGCACCAAGAACGTGCCCAATTACGACATTCCCCTGCAGGAGGCGGGCGCGGCGTCGAACGCATTCACGAATCAGGACATGACGGTCTACTTCGAGACGGTTCCCAGCAACTTCCTCGAGCGGGCGCTCTATCTCGAGGCCGAGCGGCTGGCGTTCTTGCCGTCGGCACTCGATCAGAAAAAGTTTGACACCGAGCGCGAGGTCGTCAAGAACGAGCGACGCCAGAGCTATGAGAACCGGCCGTATGGGCTCGACACCGAGGCGATTCTTTCGGCTCTGTTTCCGAAGGGACATCCCTATTCGTGGTCAACGATCGGGTCGATGGATGATTTGAACAGGGCGACACTCGAGGATCTCAAAGCGTTTTTCGGCGAGTTTTACCATCCCGCCAATGCGACGCTCTGCCTCGCGGGCGACTTCGACCCGAGCGAGGCCAAGGCGTTGATCGAGAAGTATTTCGGGGGCCTTGCCGCCGGACCCAAACCGAAGGCCGTGGTGGTGCCGCCGGCTCCCGCAATAGCCGAGAAGCTGGTGCGGTTTGACCGCGTGCAATTGCCCCGCGTGTACTGGAACTGGCCGAGCGTCGCGGCGGATCATCCCGACGCACCGGCACTCGACTTGCTTGCCGACGTGCTGGCAGGCGGCGAGACGTCGCGCCTGCATCGCGAGCTGGTTTTGGAAAAACGCTTGAGCAAGGATGTATCCGCCACGAGCGCGGCGTGGGAATCGGCGGGCCGATTCGCGCTCGTGAGCACGGCGGCCAAGGGAGCCGAGCCCGATCAGGTTCTCGCTGCGATCGAGCTGGCGTTTGATGGGGCCGTGCGCAAGGTCAAAGCCAACCCGCCCGCGGCGGATGAACTCGCACGAGCATTGGCGTTATTCGAGAAGCAGTCGTACGCGCAGTTTGACGGACCCGCTTTTTCGCGCGGTCGCGCTGGCCACCGGCTTCGCCCAGAAAGATGATCCGCGCCACTATCAGAAGGAGTTTGCGCGATACTACCAGGTCACGACGGCGGATTTGACCCGTGTCGCGAATACGTACCTGAAGCCGGAGAAGCTTGTCGTCTGGACCGAGGCGGCGGGGCCGGGCCGGCCGCGCAGCGAGGCGGCGAAAGCCGGGCCGAACCCGTCGGCGCCGGGTGCGGCGCCCGCCATCGCGGCCGCGACCGACCGCGCGCCCAAGCCCACTCCGGGTCTGGACTGGTCGAAGATGCCGGGACCGTCGACTGCCAGGCCGTTCCGGGCACCGCGGTTTGTGCGGAGGACGCTCTCGAACGGGCTCGACGTCTGGTTCGCGTCGTGGAAGACGCTGCCTCTGGTCACGGTCGAGCTGATGGTGCCCTGCGGCACGGCCGACGATCCTGCGGGTAAGTCGGGTCTGGCCACGCTCACGGCGGCACTCCTCGACAAGGGGACGAGCCGCTTGACGGCAACGGAGCTGGGCGAAGCGCTCGAAACGCTTGGCGTTACTCTTAACACGCAGTCATCGACCGATGACCTGACCGTAAGCTTCAGCGCGATAGCCCGGAATCTCGAAGCATCGCTCAAGATCGTGGCAAATGTCGTTTCGTCGCCGCGATTTGACCCGAAGGACTTCGAGCGCGAGCAGGCACTGGCGCTTGCGCGTCTGGTTCAGGGGCCTGACAACATAACCTGGCTGGCTGGCCGCGCGTTGCCGGCGCTGCTTTACGGGAAGGGGCACCCTTATGCCAACCCGGCGGATGGTTATACCGAGACTGTCAAGGCGCTCTCGCTCGATGACGTCAAAACGATTCATGCCGAGCACGTCGGGCCCAAGGGGGCGACTTTGATTGTGGTGGGCGATGTCGAGCCCGACGCCTTGTTCACGATGCTTCAGTCAACGCTTGGAGCGTGGCCGGGGAAGAATGCGGGGCCCTCGCCCAGGGCCGCCGCCGTGATGAAGGCCGATCCGAGCGTGATTTATCTCGTGGACAAGCCGGGCGCCGTGCAGTCGATCTTGAATGTCGGCCGCCTGTGGGTGGGTCGATCAGACGATCGCTATTACGCCGCTCTGCTCGGCAATCGGATCCTGGGGGGTGACTTCCTGAGCCGTCTGAACCAGAACCTGCGCGAGAAGCACGGGTATTCGTATGGGGCGCGATCGGGTTTTCGGTTTCGGCGCAAAGGCAGTTTCTTCACCGTGAGCACGGCCGTTCGAACGGATGCGACCGCACCGGCGCTCAAAGAGGTGCTCTCGGAGCTGGATGGTCTGGCTGGTACCAGGCCGCTGAGCGACGAGGAGATTGCGCTGGCCGCGGGGGCCGAGGTCAAGGAGTATCCTGATGAGTTTGCGTCGCCTCAATCGATTGCCGGCGCACTGGGGGAGATGGCCGAGTTTCAGCTTCCGCCGGATTACCTGGACACGTTTCTCGAGCGACTCCAGGCGACCAAGGCCGCAGAGATCGGCAAGGTGATGGCCGAGGTCGTGGCCAAGAGCGAGCGGGTGACCTTGATTGTCGGGGACCGAAAGGTCATCGAGCCGAAGCTCAGGGAGCTGGGGTTTGATAAGATCGAGACAATTACATATGACGGTGAGAAGAGCAAGGAGTGAGCGGGGAATGTCATCGGCTGGATGACGCGGGAGAAATCGAGCGCCGGCAGTGGGCGGCGATCGAGCAACTCGACCTTGGATTTCCGACAGCCTTGTGCGGGGTCAACAATCCGTCCTTGCCCTTTGGTGATTCCTTACGATCAGGTACAGTAGAGGTCGAGAATGTCGCAGGCGCTTGTTTAACGCCGGTCCAGAGATTCCTTGCTCGAAATGTCCAGGAGATTGACTATGGCGGGTCCGTTTCCGGGAATGGATCCCTATGTTGAGTTTCAATCGCCTTGGCCTGACTTTCATAATGCACTGATCGCAGAGATGCGGAACGAGCTGGGAGCAAGGCTTCCGGATTCGTATGTCGCGCGAGTCGACGAGCGGATCGAAGTCGCGAGCTGGGCGTCGGACCGGCCGAGTTCCTTCCGTCCGGATCTCCTGGTCGGCCGGTTCAAGGAGGAAGCCGTACGCCGGAGCGTCGCTCTGGCAAGTGCCTCGACGGCCACACTTGCGCCGAAACTGGTTGAAATCCTTGACCGCGATCCCGAGGAAATTCGGATCACCTGGGTTGAGATCCGCGCATTGCCCGCGCTTGAGCTCGTGACGGCCGTCGAGATACTTTCACCGATCAACAAGTCGTGGCAAGGACGCCAGGCGTATCTGGACAAACGCGACATGCTGCACGCGGCGCGTGTGAACCTCGTCGAAATCGACCTCCTTCTCGGCGGTGCGCCCCTGCCGATGAAGGAGCTGATTGCGCCTGGAGGCTATTACGCGATTGTCGCGCGGGGTACGCAACTGCCGGTCGCCGAGGTTTATCGCTGGACCGTCCGCGATCCGTTGCCGGCTCTCCCGATTCCGCTGCGCGAGCCCGATCGCGACATTTTCATCGATCTCGCAGTGTTGGTTGATCGGGTCTACGACCTGGGACGCTATGCACGGACGCTTCACCATGACCCGCCTCTCCCGGAGACCGCGCCGCTCAAGTCCGAAGACCGCGCGTGGGTTGAATCGCACAGGCAGGGCAGAGGTCACGGCTGAGGTGTCACCAAATCCGTAGAAGATGGATGTTGTAGCGGTCGTCGGGGGGGATGCTCCGCGGACGTACCTTTCATCGAGGGCGGATGAAATACTAACTGCGTCCCTGTTTCATTTCCCTGGGGGTCCACCGTTGCGAGCTTGCCAGGGCTTCCACGACGAGATGTCTTCAATCCGTTTCCTGCTTCCGCTTCGGAGCGGTTCTACCCTGGCTGCTGACTAGCGTTTCGGCGACATCCGCCCACAGATGCTGCCAGGATTGCCGTTGGGCCTCGGGCAGTTTGGCCAGTGCGTCCGCGCCGCGCACGCCGTTGAAGTCCGGATCTTGCAGACAGTGCTGTAACTGTTGCGCGACTATCGGTCCGCTTTTGGTGGGCTCTTTTTCCAGGGCTCGGCGCCAGGCCAGCAAGTCGGCGTTGAGCCAGGCAAGAGCCTGAGTTCGCAACCGGACGCGCTCCTTCTCGTCGAAACCGGCGGCGTCCTGGCCCTGGCCGCCGCCGGCCAGGGCGGCGGCGCACGCAGCGTTGTAGCGGCTTGCGGCAGAAAGGTCCTCCGCGAGCGCCGGCTGCGACGCAAAGGCTTCTGCATAGAAACGCGCCGCGGCGGCGAACTGCTTTTTGCAGGACATCTGGCAAAGCTGCGCGAACGCGAGCCGTTCGGCGTTATCGGCGGGTCGCTCCAGCCCGCTCACCACGGCCGGCAGCTTGGCGTCAAGCTCTGCAAATCGCTCGCATTCACGGACCCACTGGGCAGACGGGTACCGCCAGCGCGGATTCCGTGAGCCCAGCTCGTGGCCGCGGCGAAGGGAGACCAGGGCCTGGGCAAGTTGCGAAGCGACGGCATGCAGACCATCACCGTTTATGGCGCATCGAACCCGTCCCTGAGCGGCAGTACGAGCGTCGACGTGATGAGTATGAGTAGCGGGGCTGCACCCGCAGCCGCGGCAATTGCGATTGGCGGCAACGGAGGGTCCGGCGGCGCGGGGGCTCATGAGTACATCGCGCCAACTGCGCGGCGGTTGAAAGCAAGGGCCGCTCTGGCGGCCAAGTCTCGCCCGATGACAGCGATTGGCCGTGCAGGCCGAGCTGCCCAGGCGGATCTGGCGCGAGATCGGGTGTTTGCCGAATTCGAGGGAAGCTCGCTTGCCAATTTGATGGTCGAGCGGTTGGCTAAGGGTTAGGGCACGCGTTGCGATGCGGGCTTGAACGCTGTCGGTTTGGTGAATGCGGCTGAGGGCGCCGGAAGGCGGCTGGCGGCCGGTGCTGGCATCGGCCAAAAGGCCACGAGGCGCTCATAGGCATGCGGCTGCTGGCGGGACATAAGTTGGCTTCGTCGCGCCGCGCTTCTCAGTCTTGCCGCTTCACCATGGCCTCTACCCACACGGGCACATAGGGGGGAGTGCAGCCCTTGGACACCGGCCAGTCGCGGTACAAGCCGACCTTCTCGCCAATGGCGATTGCGCGCTGGCGGTGCTTGGGATGGTGGATGCCAATCGCGCCCAGCGTGTTGTTCATTGTCCACTGCACCTCCGGCATCGCCTTCGGCATCTCTTTCTCGATGCGATCGAGCAGCGCAGGCAGGTCGAGGCCGTCATCGCCCTTGTTCACACGGCTGGCGGTGATGTTCCAGCCTGCACGGGCGGCCCAGCGATCCTTCGCGATCATCCACTTCTCGCGCAGCGCATCCTTCTCGGGATGTTGTGCCACGACATAAGCGTTCAGCCAGTCTGCCACCTGCGTGCAGGTGGTGGAGCGAGTCAACTTGTCGAGTTCGTCAGCGGAGAGCGACTTGGGCTTGATGATGAGCGTGGCGAGGAGTTGCGCTTCGACGTTGCCGGTGTTCCAGAGCTTGATCGCGAGCTCGTGATCAGTCTTGATCTTCTTGGCCATCGCGCGGATGTCGCCAAGTTTCACGCCGAACTGGTTGTCGGGCGCGCCGGCCTTCGTGTTGTGGGCACGCCGAGCGTTGTCGCCGAGGGACTCAAGCTGCGCGAGAATCTCATTGAGGGTCATGCCGACGATTATACCCGCAACTCCAGAGAAGCCAACCATGTCAACGGCGCTGCCTTGGTCACGGCATGGGAGACGTGCTCATCGGGGTGAAGTCGGATCATCTGTGGCGTTCAGTTTGGCGAGCCTCTCGCGGATTTTCGACGCGCCGGCGGCAAGGCGGGTTTCACAGTGTTGGGCTGGCGCTGTTATGATGGCAAGGAACTGGAGGAATTACTGGCATGTCCGCGCCCTCGACACGCGTTTCACTGAGCCTGGAACAGCTCCTTGAGGCCGTCGATCGCCTCTCGCCGGCGCAGATGCGCGAGTTTGAGCGCCGTATGGCCGCGCGCCGATCCGATGCGGCAAAGGTTCGGTCAGACGAGGCGGCACTCGTCCGGACCGCGAAGGCGCGGCTGACGCCGGCGAAGGATCGTCGCCTCAAGAGGTTGATCGCGGGGAACGAGTGCGGAAGGCTGTCGGGCGACGAACTGGCTGAGTACCAGACGCTGGCGCAGGAGGTCCAGCGGCTGGATTCCGCGCGGGTCGAGGCATTGGCGGAGCTGGCTCGCCGCAAGGGGAAGTCCTTGCGGGCAGTGAAAGCTGAGATCGGCCGCGAAGGCGGCGCCAATGGCGCGTGAGGCGATCCCCCGGTCGCTACGGCGGCAGGTGCGTGACCGCGCGGGCAACTGTTGCGAATACTGCCGGCATACCGCAGACTATTCGTGCGCCCCCTTCGTCTGCGAGCACGTTCTACCCCGGGCACGCGGCGCTGGGAGCACGGTCCGGCGCTCCTCAACTTGCGCCGCGTTCTGGCTGCGGCGGGAGAACATCCACCGGAAGCGTGACGCACGGCGGGGCGCCAGAAGGCAGAGACAAAGGACGGCTGGGCCGCCGAGCACTTGATCTGCTCTGGCTGAGCGAAATCTGATGTCTGTGTCATCGAGCGCGATCGAGACGCGTTGGCTCAGGCCGTCCCGCTTAAGTGAGTGGACATCGGGTCCGTGCGCTTCCCGTATGCTTCCTTCAGATGAAATACTAGATGCGTCCCCGTTTCATTCCTCTTTGGCAATGAAGCTCGCCAGCGGCAGCACGAGCTGCCTGAGTTGGCTGCGGAAGGGAACGAAGCCGTGGTGGCGGTAGAAGGTATCGGCCTGGTCATCCTTGGCGTCAACCACGAGGGCGAAAACAGCGACTTCCGATCGCAAGGATCGCTGGACGGCATCCCATAGCACGGCACTGCCGAGCTTGCGTCCGCGATAAGCCTGGTCGACCGCGAGCCGACCAAGCCGTGCTACGGGAACGGACGGATAACGCGGCAGCCGCTTTGCGAGCGCCGGGGGCATATCGGCCAGGGGAATACCGGCCGCCGCGAGCGTGTAATAGCCTGCGATCCTGGCCCGGGACATTTCGACTGCGACAAAGCAAGCCGTCACGCTCCGACGGACATCTTGCGTGACGTGCTCGTGGAAATATCGGTCCAGAGTATCGACGCCGCACGCGAAGCTCGCGCGGTCATGACTGGTGCCGGAGGGTTCGATCAGGAACGGCGCCGCCATCAACGAGATTTCCGGATTAGCCGGGAATGGGCTTTCCTGGCCCGCTTCATGGCGGGCGGCAACGCGGGAGGATCGAGCAAGAGATTCACGAAGCGCTGCTGATCTTCGATCGAAAGCCGGATGATGTTGGCTTCTTCGATTGTCTTGTGCGCGGCCTCGTGGGCGGCGGCAACGACGAAGTCGCTGACGCTGCGACCCTGCATTTCCGCGGTGCGCTTCACGACCGCCAAGGCGTCAGGGGCAATACGTGCTTCGATACGCACGGTACGGCTGGATTGTCTGGGCATCATCATTCCTCTTATTCCACGTTCCTGAACTGTACGGCAATTTACCGGACATGGTCGAGCGAATTCTTGGGGGAAGCCCCCGTGTCAGCAGCAACCAGAGAGTGAGCCATTATCGCATGCGCCACTTGAGCCACTCTGCGATCAGTTGATCGCGGTGAGTGGCTCTATCGATTCGTTTTTTCGGCGTTTTCTCCGGAATATTCTTGACGACACCTTGCGAGGTTCTAGAATCACTTTGCGTTGGTCTCTAGGAAGTCGGCGTATGCCAACCGGAGTTGCCGGCCGGCAACGACGGTGAAAACTGGGTTGCCGACCCCGAGCCTAACATTCAAAATCGCAGAGTGGCTCTCTCAGCTTTGTCAGATTCTGTCATTCAAGAAGTATTATATCTGTACATATAAAACAAGCCGCGACTCGCCAGCGCGGTCAAATCGTCCCGGAAAAGCGACGAGTGCGTTTGCCCAGGGGAACGCTGGCGGAGCGTTCTCGGGCTTTATTGATGGGCGACAATTAGCTTCGACATCCACGACGATGATCCTCTGCGTTCGAATCTTCCGCTGTCGGATCGCATTGGTTGATTCAAATCAGCCTCAGGCCAAGGGTGAAGGCCGATTTGAATCAACCAATGCGATCGATAACATCGACGACGCTGCAATTCTCGTTGGATGTTGACATCGAACACCGGCATAGGTGTCACTAATCAGCGCTACTCGCGGTTCGTCCGGCAACAACCGCGGTGGCTCAATTCTGGCTGCGAAAGTGGCTCACTTCCTGGCTGCTGTCGACACCCCCGTGGGAGGGATGCCCGCGAAGTGGGCCGGGAATGTTGGAGGCGGCACTCCGGGGACGGGCCGGCGACAAGGCGGAGCTCACAGTGCGAGGCTGGTGGAGTTATGATGGCAAGGAACTGGAGGAATTATTCAAGCAATCCCGAAACGATTTCTCAATTGCTCGGTCTTTGCCCATGAGTCGCCCGGCAAGAGCACGATCAGTTCAGAAAACACGCTGGTGAACATCTCTATGGCTGTTTGTTCCGTCAGCCTCTTCGCTTCTGGCGTCGACAGCAAGGGGCGAAGATCCGTCAGGAGGCCAGATCTGCGCAGCTTCGCGAACATCCGCTCCTCGGCTTCAGCGCGAAATTCGGAGACCTTTCTTTTGCAAGTAGAGCGCCAGACACTCGACCACACGTCTGTTGTTCAAACCGACGAACACTTTGAGCGCATGGGCCAGATCGTAGAGGTCCCGTCCCTTGTTACGCTGCAGCAACGCCCGAAGCTTTGTGGCGAGCATCTCCTCCCGCGAAAAAGTGCATACCATCGCCGTTCACCGTGCAAGAATGTATCCGAGAATATATCCACGATCGCTCTGCTGAGGATGAGATCCTGCTCCACTTGACGCACATCGACCCAGGGAACGACGCGGCCCCAGGCGACGATGTTCATCATCGGAATCATTCGTCGATCTCCGGCGTTCGGCGCACGACCAAGCGCCAACGATGATCCCGCTCGATGGGCGCCGCCTCAAGATGAGCCTCGCTGCGGTCGAGCTCCACCCAGGCCGGAGGCTTGCCGACGAAGAGTTTCCGCAGCATCGATTTTGCCCGATTTCCGTGGCCGAGGCGTTCCAGTAGATGGCCCAGGCGCTGAACAACCGGTCGCTCGAACTTGAGTGAGAGGCTGCCTAATTTCTCCGGCTCGATCCTGCCGCCGAGCTGTGCCAAGACCGTGGCTATGTGGTCGATCCCGCCCGCCTGCGCGCGGGTAGCGCAGCAGATCGAGAACCGTCAGCTCAACCGACGACACCTTCATCCGGCCGGTCTCCGTCTTGTGACCCTCAATCCCTGCAGCGACCGCCGCCATGTCCTTGCGGTAATAGAAGGCGATCCTCGAGCGCCCAACCAGGAGCTCCGCCAACTTCTTGTCTGTGACCACCTGGAATTCCATCACGGCGTGGTGGGTGGCTCCGTGAAGCGTTGCCGCCGCAAGCAAGCCGACGTAGTACGGATGCTCCTCACGCCGCATCAGGTCATCAACGTACCAGGACGGTGGAGGGGCTCCCCAAGAAAGGAACTGGGGCGGCACAACCACGTAGAAACCCTGCTTGGGGTTCACGAGCTGCCCCCGGCGCTGAAGGCGCTCTGCCGCGTCCAGGAACGCACCGCGACTGCTCCCCAAGTCGCGAACGGCTTCATCGCGGGAGAACACTGCCTTGCCGGACGACAGGAGCTCAGTGAGGTACGACGACAAATGCATTCGGTTTGCTGAAATCATGCCTGAGTATCCGCGATATTTGCGGACTTTGCAACATGATCCTAGAATCGGAGCCGTAGACACGTTTCTGGCGGGACTCCAGTCGCCAAGGCCGCGAGATCGACAAGGTGATGGTGGAGGTTGTGGCGAGGAGTGAGCGGAGATACGAGCTGCGTCCCCGTGTCATTCCCCGGGCAACTGTTGCGAAGACTGCCGGCATACCACAGACTATTCGTGCACCCCGTTCGTCTGCGAGCACGTTCTAGCCCGGGCAAGCGGCGCTGGGAGCCCGTTGGCCGAGCTGGCGTGGGCGTGCCCGGCTTGGATTCGTTGACATCCATCGACGACAGGGCACGTGGAACGTCGCCCCAGAAGTCGACGCTCGCGTGCAGTTGGCATCGGCAGGTGTCGATGAATTATGGTGCTTCAACGCGATTATCCACCGGTCTATTTGAAGGCGGATCGAATTGGTCGTCATCGTTACAGCCAAGCCTCAAGACGGGTAGACCGGGGAAATCCGGTTCCCTTTTTCCTCCCCGCTGCACCGGTCACAAAGGAGGTCTGTTCAAGGAGATGCCAGAACTGAGCACATGGACGAATTTCTATGTCATCGTCGGCTCGGCCGCCGGTGCGCTGATCGGCTTGCAGTTCGTCGTGATGACCCTGGTTTCCAACGGGCCGATGAGCCCAGGTAGCGCCCAGGCCGGCGACGCATTCTCGACGCCCACGGTTGCCCACTTTGCGGTCGTGCTCTTGCTATCGGCGTTCGCCAGCGCTCCCTGGGGTGGAATGACTGCGCTTGCTGCGCTTTGGGGCCTTGTCGGCGGCAGCGGCGTTGTCTACGTCGTGATCATCGCTCGGCGAATGCACTTGCAGACTGTGTACCAGGCCGTGTTTGAGGACTGGTTGTTTCATGTTCTGGCTCCGCTCGTCTCTTACACAACGCTTGCCGCGTCGGCGTACGTGGCGTTCATTAATCCACGCACGGCTCTCTTCCTGGTCGCCGCGGGGGCGTTGCTCTTGCTTTTCACCGGTATTCACAATGCCTGGGACATCATCAGGTACCACGTCTTCGTGAGGCCGCGCGGAGATCAGGAAACTGATCGGAAGCAGTAGGACTGCATCAAGTGCCGGCCGCGGTGGCGGTCGGCGGACGGAGCCGCCTGGTACAGCCAGGTCGGAGGCAGTCGCAGTGTCGGTCGGCGGACGGAGCCGCCCCTTACGGCCAGGGATGTCAGACGCCCACCTTTTGCTGAGCGCCGGGCGTTGGCCTTCTGCGGGGATGTTAGACCTCACGTTTTGCCGAGCGTCGGGCACTGGCCGTCTGCCTCCTTGAAATGACCAGCGACCGTGGTTTTGCGCCGAATGTGCGAGCCGCGAATGAATGGATGCGGGGGACCAGCGTCTCACTCAGGAAAGGAACAGCTCCTTGAGGCCGTCGATCGCCTCTCGCCGGCGCAGGTGCTCGAGGCGGGGCCGACCGGGGTTGGCCGCTATTCGACCCGCCTCCATGAGCGATCGACGGGATCGAAGCCCGGCGGGAATCTCGTCCTGGCGTCGTAGGTTGGCGGTTCCTTGAAGTAGCAACTGGCCAGATTGTCGTGAGCGACCGCCGAGAGATCGGCTGCGTCGAGCCTTGCGCCGCTGATGTTGACGAGCTGAAAGTTCCCCGACAGCTTCGCGCCCATCAAGATCGCCTCCTCTAACGACGCGCGGGGAAACGAACCGGATCCTCCGATGAGGGTCGCGCCGGTCAGATCTGCCCCATCGAACGACGACGCCTGGAACATTGCTGCGAGGCGCGCCAGCCAAAGAGCAGGGCCGCGAGCAGGATCAGGAAGAGCAATCCGCGTATGGAGACTCGTGGGAGCCGGCGGGCGGGTGTGGAGGAGTCGGTCACGAATGCCTTGATTGCTTCCTTCCCTGAGCCGACGTTTCCCAGCCGAACGGCGAGTCCTTTTCGCTTTGGACTCGTTCCAGGTCACCTCGCACGCAATTTGAGCAGGTCGCAACGACTCCATCAGGTCTGCATAACTGGCGCTGCTTCAGACCCATCGAACGAGGTGTGTCGGACCGGAGCGGCCCTCGCGTCCGAGCGTTTAAGGCTCCGCGGGGCGGGGAGATACTAGCTGCGTCCGCGTTTCATTTCCCAGGAAAGACCTTGAGGGTCCAATTGAACAGCCCGGCATCTTCTTCTAGGTGCGTCCCCGTTTCATTCCCCGATCCCCAACACGCTATCGCACCGCTGGGGGGAATTGCCGCGCCAAGAGCCGGACGAAGCAACGTCGTGGCACCTTATTGACCGCCGACTGAATTGGATGAAACACATCGGCCGCGCCCTAGCTCGAGGGTTGCGGCCCGTTTTTCATTTGCGTACAGTCTGCCGAACTAATTTGCTCCCGATTGCCGTCGGATAAACTCGGCCGACGAAGTCCGCGAGGGGGATCCTGAATTCAGGAAATATTCCCGACTTCCTTATTGACTCCGGTTAAGCTTTGACTTAACTCTTCTGGCTGACAAGCGCGCAATTCCGAGTCGGCACGTGGTCGCCCGAGGCCCGCACGGAACCGTGGAGTGCGCAGTGAGATCGAACGGCCGAATGGAAGCCAAAGACTTCCTAGATAGTCCCGAGTGTAAACCTTACAAAGCAGCGCTTCTTGTTTATTTTCAGAAGATTGTGGACGCAAATCTTGACGATGAGGAATTGCCACCAAAGACGCTTAAAAAGACGAAGATCTGCGAGTTTAAGAAGGGCCAGGTTCGGCTGTTCTGCTTCCGGCATGGGGCCGCCTGGATATTGACGCATTGCATACTGAAAAAGAGCAATCAGACCCTGCCCGGAGCAATTGAGCGAGCGGAGCAGATTCAAACGGAGGACCTGGAGAATGCCAGATCGCGGCAAAACTAAGAGCGAGACCGCGTTGCCCACTATGGTCGAGGAGTATACCTCGACCCCGGCTGGCATGGCCGCATTCCAACAAGAGCGCGTGATCTTAGATGTTGCAATTCTGATCCGCGCGTTACTCAAAGACCAAGGCCTCGTAAAAGCGGACTTGGCGGCCCGGCTCGGCAGGTCTAAGGCGTTCATTACGCAACTTTTGAACGGCCGCGCTAACATGACGCTGCGCACCCTATCGGATGTCATGTGCTCGCTCGACCATTCGCTTCGGATTTCCGCTGGGCCGCTCGAGGCTCGCGCGCGGGCCAGCATCCGCTGACGGTCGTTTGGCTCAATCCAGCTCCTCAAAACCGCAGCTTTCATCTTGACCGCGCCTCCCTCTCCGATCTCGGAAGGATGGACGTACCCGGCGGCGAACCAGATTCCCCGATCGCTCCCAGACCAAGGCCTGGGGTCGCATGATAATGGCGAAGAAAAGGCAAAAGAAATCCGCACAGCATGGGGCACTCCCCCCGGAGCATCCGGCGACAGACCACACGGGACTGGGCCACGCTGACGAATCCCCAGAATCGCTCCTCGACCGCGCCCTCGCGGCTGTCACGCAGGTGGAGCTCTTAGACATCGTCCTCAGAAAGCTTTCAGTCGAGAGAGACGAGGACGTCGGAGCAGAGCCGCTAATAGCCGAGACGTCCCCTGGCCCGGGGACATTCGGAAACAATCCAGAAGGAACAATGCTCTACATTCAGCCGACATTGTCACTTCGCGGTTACAAGCCACTCGACGGAGTGAAGCATGGCGAACCCGTGGTCAGGATTGAGGCCACGTTCGCCTTAGCGTACTCGTGCCCAAATGTGGCACAGATCCCAAAGGACGCATTATCGGCATTCGCGATGACGAATGCAGTGTTCACCCTTTGGCCGTTTTGGCGAGAACTGGTAATGATTGCCTCGCTGCGCATGCGGATCGCGCCGATCGTCGTCCCGCTCCTTAGGGTAAGACCACGAGTGCCGGCGGAGCCGCGTAAAGACTAGCCACGCACCGTCCGAAACTCGGTCACGGTTGCCGCCCCATCGTCTTGAGCCGGGCCGTGACCTGGTCTGCAGCGCTGGCCATGGCTGACTCGAAGCGACAGATTTGAGTCCGACGTAACCGATGCTCAGGAAATACTCGGTGCGTGCCGGTTTCGGTCCCCCTGGGTGTGTCCCGGTTTCATTCCCCTTCCGGCATGCTTCCGCTCGGATGAAATACTTGCTGCGCCCGTGTATCATTCCGCAAGTGGGCGCAGATGTCTCGCGTGAGGTGCGTGGCTGCCCCTCGTCACGTGCATCGTATGCCTAGCTGGCGTGCTGCTCGCTTCAAATGGATCGATGATCGGCTTCGCCGAAAAGAACGGGACTTGGTCAGAGTCCGCAGGTTCATCGCGATAGGGGTTATACCGTGGCTAACGGAAACGACGCGTCCCTTGGATTCTACATCAAAGGGGTCTTTTGTCTTAAGGGCGAATGGACAGGGAACTTAAGGCGCCCGTCTTCGATCGAGCCGATTCTCCAGCTTCTCCGCAATCGCGACCCACGATTCGCGTACATCCACCGGTTTGTCATTCGGAAACCCGAATTGCAGTTTTACTTGCGAAGGTGGGCCCTAAAGAGATTCAGAGATCACCCGATCCTTTACCTGGCGTGCCACGGCGATCCGGGAACTTTCTATTTTAGCTCCTCACGCCGGGATCCAGGCGCAACTCTTGACGACTTAGAGGAGTGGCTTGGCGGCAGGTGCAAGGGGCGAATCATCTGCTTCGGCTCATGCGGCTCTCTTGATATCGGAGGCCCGCGCGTTGGGCGGTTCCTCGACGAGACGAAAGCGCTCGCTGTCTGTGGCTACAAGGGCTATGTCGATTGGATCCCTTCGACTGCATTCGAATTGATTCTGTTGGCGGGGTTACAGGCTAATGCCCCGACAATCGCGGGTATGCGCAGCACGGCCTCGGATACTAAAAGAAGCTGGATCATTAGCTACGAATCTTGGTTTTAGGATGGTCGTACGAAGGGTTCGCGGTCGAGTGCGAGAATCCTGACGGCAGAGGACGGCGAGGAACATCGACGTGGAAATCGGCGCTGGTTGGGCGATGTCGCGTGTCGGGGCGAGCGAGCGCGAAGCAACCCGGCGTTGCCGTAGGCCGCGCCGCTGAGGTTCATGGCTGTCAGGTCGGCGGTTCTCCGGCAAAAAACGAACGGGCTCAAATTTGCAGGCGTTGCTGGTTGAGTGGTTGCGATGAGGAATCGTCTGACGATTGTGGCGTGAACCTGGATAAGATCGTCGGGGTCTAACGACAGCCGATATCGATGTGATGGGATCCGACCGATGAAACCGATACCCGCTTCCGTCGCCGATAAACTCGATGCGTTGCAGTGCAAGATCCAGGATCACATTGACGTTGCCCAACTTTGCATGGAGGCTGATGGTGGCAACGTTCATACGCCGGACTTATGGATAAACGCTGGGATTAGACGATCGATGCAGGTTCTGGATGGGTTCATCGCGATGGTGCGTGCCCGGAATATTTCCTGCGCGGGAGCTTTGCTGCGAGTCCAAATCGATACCGCGCTTCGTCTATTCGCCTGTACGCTCATGACTGACGACCTCGTCGCCACCGCCCTGAGCGGTGAAAGGCTCGATCGGCTAGAGGATCGGAACGGCAAAAGGCTAACCGATCGGCATCTTATCGATGAGCTTACCAAGTTGACCCCGAGATTCGCTTGGCTCAGTGAAGTTTACAGTCGTACCTCCGGGTTCATCCACATGAGTGGGAATCACATGTTGGTAATGGCTGACGTGGGCCAGGAAAGGGCGGTGACATTTGAGATAAGTCTCTCGGATGACCGGTGGCCAGAGGCTGAAATGGCGGTAGCGGTCGATACTTTCAGCGATGCTACGGACATAGCGCTGTGGCTGGTGACAACGTGGCTCGATCAAAAAGCGGGGTATGCTGCGGTGAGACAAGCTGCATCCCAACGGTAGCCGATCCAGCCGCAAAAGCGTGGTGGAGGTACCCGATGCTTGAGAAGGTCCCGTGCGTGTCCACCGAATGGAGGATGGTGTCCCCGGAAGTGGTTGTTCGATAGGAGCATGTGGTGGACGCCAATCTATACAAGACCAGTTGGGCTGACCTTTACGTTGGCGAACTAAGATGCATTCTTCAAGAACGGATTGGGGGACCGGGTCAATATCGTGACCGTTCCAAAAATCCGCGTACGTTCTACCTCCCGCTCGCGGACTCCTCGTGTGAGATCATAGTGACCTTTTCCGAGGACAAGCAGATTCTGAGGATCGAGCTTGGTCCTGCGTTTGACGTCACCAAATGGGAACAGGTTGTTAACGATATTGAGAGCCCAGGACCGATCAAAGTGGGCCGCGATTGCAGCTTCAGTAGTTTTCGGGTCGTCGGTTCTTGGCGAGGCATGCGGTCTGGTGTGCAGATTCTTCCGCCACCTGCTGATGCGCCGCGTGCTCCGTACGAGATGGCCGAGCACCCGTTCGTCCTTGAGTATCCGCTGAAAACGAGCGACCTGTGGCCGATCACGAATTATCGGCGCATCAGAGAACACCTGAGGTTGACACTCCTCCTCAATATTCTTATCGCCGGGCGGACTTGCGTCCAACCGCGGCGCTCTCGGCACTTGTGGGCCACGGTGCCGGGAAACGGTGAGCACAGTCTTGAGATTAAATGGGTGCAGGAGTTTTTCTTGGCCGACTTCGGCGAGGCTGTTGTCGATCATCTGTTGCGTGCCGACGGCGAGAGAATCAAGGAAATCGAACCCGGCGCGTATTACACGAGCGTGTGTCACGATGGCCGGACGTTGCAGGTGCCGGCCGACCTCGACGATTTGATTTGTTGTTACACTCAACTGTCGGCGAAGACCCGGGCCAGCTTCGACCGCGCGAGTTTTTGGATGGACATGGCTTCGCGCCAATGGACTATGTCGTTTTCTGCGGTATTTGCTTCACTCGCTATAGCTGTCGAGGCGCTCGGCGATCGCGCCCTTAAGGCAACCGAGAGATTTCGCAAGTTTATTGAGCAGTATGCTCCCGGAGGCGGTCTCGAGAGTCGCCGCAAAGAAATGTACGCGCTTCGCTCCGACATACTTCACGGGAGTGCGCTGATGGAAATGGATCAGGAGGGTGATTTCGGCTGGGCCCCGCCCGAACAGAACGAAAAGGATCTCATGGACGAGCTGTGGGGATTGACAGGAATCGCCGTGCGCAACTGGCTCAAGGCGCCGCCGACTTGAGCGGTTCTCTGGTTCGACTCAGTTTGATGCTAGATGAACTCGACACGGTTTGCCATCTCCTCGATATCGAGTACTTCCCAGATGAGAACAAGGCCGGCGATGATCGAGCCGACTGGCAGTTTTTTCTGATGGCAATAAGCAATTCCGGAGTGCTCTACGCCTTGGGCATCAGCGTAAGGTGGTCTCGGTCGTGGGTGATCGATACTCGCCCGTGTGCGTTGGCGTGTCTGAGCTGGACAGGGTCAACTGCACCCAGGAGCCCCATCTCGTGGGAGGTCGTCACGTCGATGCCGTGGCGGCGAAGACCGGTCGCAACTGCGGGGTCGGTGTTCTCGTCAAGATGGAAGCGGATCGTTCGAGGCATTCACCGCCCTCAATTTCGCGAGCTTCTCTTGCGCTAACGACGGAGTGTTGGCTTTCATCTCCTCGTATGACAGCTCGTCCGCCTCGATCTCCCGGTCGATCTCGTCCTTACAGTCATAGTAGTAGGCAAGCGCCGCGTGGACGGCCGCGAGAGTCAGGTGGGGCCAATTTGCGATGATCTCATCGGGGCTCATCGCCTGGTGAAAGTGCCAGATCACGATGTCCTTGACGCGGATTCGGCTTCCCGCGACACGTGGCTTGCCACCGCACGTGTCTGGGGTGCGTACGATGTGCTCGCGAATGGCCGGAAATGAATGCTCGGTTTCGGCTGAATCGTGGATCTCGCTGGTGGTTGGTTCCATAACACTTATCTTACAGGAAAGACCTTCAGAGTCCAATTGAACAGCCCCGCATGTTCTTGGCGGAGTTTGCTCAGACGAACTCGATGCGGTTCTTCATTTCGTCAGGCTCGTAAACTTCCCGGATCATCGAGGTGAAAGCGGATAGTCCGTGGCATTCAATTCGGCGAGCCTCTCGCGGAGGTTCGACGGGCCGGCGGTCGCCTTTAAATCGGCGACCAGCTTTTCTTCGTTCTCGATGTCCTGATGGATCTCGCTCTGGTGCGACCAGTAGTAGGCAAGGGCAGCGTGAACCTGGGCCATCGTCAAGTTGGGGTAATCCGCGACGATTTGGGCCGGGGTCATACCCATCTGCTCCACCCAGGTGTAGACGTGCTTGACCTTGATGCGGCTTCCCGCGATACGCGGTTGGCCGCTACAAACGCCTGGAGTCCGGACGATGAGATCCGCCAGGCTTGGGGGCGGGGCATCGCCCGGCTTCAAAGTGGTGGGTGGAGCGGTCATAACAGAATGAAACCCGCTTCGCTTGAGGATAGGAGAGGGATCGCCCGAGGTGGTCCGCGTGAGAAAGGCAGGGATTGCGATGGTGGCCCATTTGCGGTGAGCGCCGGTCGTCAGGAGTATCGGCCCTATGGTACGCACTTTCCCGACTTGCGGCGATTCAGCCAGCGCAGCAGGCCTGCATTCGCTAAGCGATGTCTGAGGTTCGAGACGTCGAGCGTAATCTAGAGGTGTTCGCCAGGCGCCCCGTTGTGGACCAGCGGGATGCGGTGACGCCAGCCGGCGCCGCCGCCCCTCCGGGACCTACGGCGGCACGTCCCTCACGTCGTGGGTAGGAATACCCACTCGGAATGAACGAATTCTTCTTTCTTTTGGCAACCGCGAAGGCTGTGGTGTAGATCATTCCGGTAAAGGCAGTCTGCCCGGTTGTCGTGTCGTCAACAGGGGGCGCGTCGCCTGGAGGTGTTGTCACATGAAGTATTCGCAGTGGAGCGCGCGCGCATTTGATGGTCGAGACAGCTCATTCATGGCGCGTATGGCGTCTGGAGCTATGGACGTGAAAATGTGTGGTGAACTCGAAGGCAGTGGCGTGCGCGGCCTCCCGAGTGCGACAGCCCCGCCGCCGCCGCCTGCGGCGGCACATCCCGCACGGCGGGGGAGAGATTTCTGGCACCGGCCGGTCCTCGCAGCCGGCATTTTACACCGGTGTACGGATGCTGAAAACAGGGCCCAAAACCTGCCACTTTTTGCCACTTTTCGAGGTGCGCGACGGTCATCGAGAGCGGAAACGTCGCGCCGCATGTGGAATCGGAACCAGAGGATCGGAATAGACTAATGCGTGGTCGGGCGACGCCAGAAAAAAGTGGCAAATACGCGCGGCAAAATGGCACAGCTCGAGATCGTTGTTGTTCACTATCTTTAGCCGAGGTCACTTCCGTGGATCACTGGCGTATGCCGCCGTTCTCACGCGTGGCCGCCCTTTGCAACAGGGCGAAAGGTGTGCGGGGGGCATTCGCTTCCGCGGCGGGTTATTCGGATCATTCGCATATGCGCAGGCGTCATTTTTAGAAATAAATGTCAACAAGAAAACAGACGCTAATTCCCTGGCGCCCTTCAACGTGCGTCTCCCGCGAAAAAAAATGTGCGCACGAGACGTGCTGATTTCCCAAAAGCGGCGCATATTAATATAGAGGAAAAAATGTGAGCCCGGTGGGCTGGCGGGCTGGAAGCCGTCGCGACACTGCGGGCCGGCGGGATAACCATGCTGGTTGGTCCCTGGCTCGAATCTCTATCTCTTCTCATCCCACCCGATCCGATCAAGTACGATCACATCCGAGATTCTGAACGCTTGTAATCACATCTCGATTTTCAATGAGCGAAGTTCAATCGTTGTACGTCAGGTTGCGAACATATCATTTCTTTGCCGCTTTCGAGGCTGCGCCGGGTGAGCGCGAACTGCGGGCTCAGAACCGCGGGTGGGGTGATAGGAAATCACCTCAAGTGGCCGCAGATTGGCCTCATTTCGCGCCGCGGCTGAAGAACCTGGAAAAGAGACGAAAGCCGGGATTGACTTTGCATTTGCGCAGGCCAAGCCCGTTCGATTGCTCGCGTGGGCCAGCAGATTTTCTGAGCTGTGTCGAATGTGGACCTCGACCGAGCATCTGTGGGCGTGAATCATGGAGGAAACTCAAAGTCGTAAGGCTTTATGGGAGACCACCCTGCGTGTGGTCGCAAAAAAAAATTGAAAAGTGACACAACTTTTTTGGCGGAGTTGTAGATCGTCCAGGTAGAGGGACGGCCGCAGCCGCGCCACTGCGTGGCTTGGGACGACTCAAAACGGACAGCGGACAACTGCCAATTCATAACTGACAGCGAACAAATGACCATGCTCAAAAGCAATGCAGGAATCAACGGTGGCTCGGCGGGCACGACTGCCCGGTGGAGTCGCAGACGGGTGGGATACTGGTTTGGAATGCTCGAGCGCGCCCTGGAAGAGGACCGCAGGCGGCGCGGGGAGCCACCGGGTCTTGCCGCGGACGATGTCCTTGCGTGGGGCTGCGCATTCCTGGGACGCACGGGCGACTGGCCCGCGTACAACTCCGGGGCAATTCCCGAGGCGCCCGGCGAAACCTGGCTCTTGATCGCGGCAGCGCTTACGCACGGGCTGCGGGGCTTGCCGCGGACTCGGTCGCTCGAACGCTTATTCGCCGAACACGAGGCTCGATTCAATCCGGCCGATCTGAGGCTTTCGGCCGACAAGATTCTGGACTGGGCCGATGGGTGGCTGGCGCGAACGGGTGACTGGCCCACGCGTGACTCGGGCCTCATCGTCAGCGGTGGACGGCTCAACTGGAGGCTCATCGATCGATCGTTGAGGGCCAGCAGCGGCGATGTGGCGGGCGATTCGTCGCTTGCGGATTTCCTCGCCAGCAGGCGAGGCTTCGTTCGACCGCCCCTTTCCGAGACGAAGATCCTGGCCTGGGCGGACGCGTTTCAGAAACGATCGGGCCGCTGGCCGACGGATGTCTGCGGGCCCGTCGCCGAGGCACGCACCGAAAGCTCGCGCGAGATTCAAGCCGCACTCGCTCTCGGCATGCGAGGACTGCCCGGCGGGTCGTCGCTGGCCGGCCTGCTCGCGAGGAAGCGCGGCGCTGCGCAATGAGCGGGAGCCGCAGAGCGCTGTCGACTGCGGAGATCGTTCAATGGGCAGATGCCCACCACGAGCAAGCTGGAAAGTGGCCGGACAGCGAGTCGGGCGCGATTCCAGAAACGCAGGGCGACGACTGGAGCGAGGTGGAGCACGCCCTGGTCTGGGGCGGACGGGGCCTGGACGGGGGCTCTTCGCTGGGCAAGCTGCTTGCAGAGCAGCGCGGGGTGAAACGCAATCTCCACTCGCCGGAACTGACGTTTCCACAGATCCTGTCGTGGGCGGACACGTTTCACGCGAGGAACGGCCGATGGCCGACGAGGTTCTCGGGACCGGTGAGCGCGGCGCCCGGCGAGAGCTGGCGGTCTGTGGAGCTGGCGATACGGTTCGTGTGCCGCGGTGTACCTCGTGGCTGGACGCTGACCAAGCTGTTCATTCAAAAGCGGACCAAGAAGAATATTTTGTGCCGCCCTCGATTGACGGTTACGCAGATTCTGGAGTGGGCCGATGCGCACCACAGGCAGACGGGGGAATGGCCGGGAAACCGGTCGGGTGACATTGCGGCGGCGCCCGGCGAGAACTGGGCCAATATTCAGCAGGCCCTTCGAATGGGGTTCCGCGGTTTACCCGGCGGGCGCACGCTTCTTGGGCTTCTGCGTGAAGAACGCGGGGCGGAGGGAGCCAAAAAGGCTCCGCGCCTGAGCGTTGAACGCATCCTGGCGTGGGCCGACGCGCATCACGAGCGGACGGGCAAATGGCCGAGCTGCCGCGCTGAGGCGATTCCGGAATCGCAGGGGGACACGTGGCGAAAAGTGAACAATGCATTGTACGTTGGCGTCAGGAGCGTGAAGGGGGGTTCATCCCTGGCGCAGTTGCTGGCGGAGCGACGCGGAGTGCCGCACCGGTATCGGCGGTCCAAATTGACGTTTTCGAGCATTCTGGCGTGGGCCGATGCGTTTCACGAACGTAGGGGTCGATGGCCGACGAGCCGCTGCGGAGCGGTGGACGGGGCACCCGGCGAGACCTGGGGCGGAATTCACTCCGCGCTGGAACTGGGCTACCGGGGTTTAGCGGGCAGGTATTCGCTGGCGCGTTTGCTGGCTGATGAGCGGGGAATGAACTGCGCTGCGCATCGGCGTTCGCTTTCGATAACGCAGATTCTTCAATGGGCCAACGCGCACCGCGCGAGGATGGGCACGTGGCCGAGCCGTGAATCGGGTGAGATTACGGAGTCGCCGGGCGAAACGTGGAGTGCCGTGCAATCGGCGATGGAGGCCGGCTGTCGTGGGCTGCCGGCCGGTTTGTCGCTGGCAAGGCTGCGCGAATTGGAGCCGGCGATCCGATCTACGGTGGGCCTTCCCGCCCTGGAGTCTGCGTCAACCCGAGAGACGCCGGCTCACGAGTTTGATGAAAGCGGCCGGCGCCGTGCGGCGGAGCCGGAATCGCAATCCGAGTTCAAAACGTCAATCCACTTTTCTCGAAGAACGCCATTTCAACCGGAGGCATTACCATGCCAGCACCGTCTGACATCGCCGGCCTGACGAAGAACCTTCAGTCCCAGGCATACAGAGCGGCCGGAACTGTTCCGCTAGCGGCGGCGAGCACGGATCGCCAGGAGCACGGCGATCGGCCTGACTTGAGCGTGGAACAGGTTCTCGCCTGGGCTTATGCGTTCTTGGAGCGTACCGGGGCCTTGCCCGACTGGGAATCAGGACCGATTGAACACGCGCCAGGCGAGACGTGGTTCACGGTGGCCGCGGCGCTGGCGCTGGGACGCCGGGGTTTGCCTCGCGGTCGATCGCTGCGCGATTTCCTCGACGAGCGTCGCGGGCGAATCGAAGGGGCGGAGGCGGAGTTCTCGATCAGGCGGATCCTGGACTGGGCGGTTGTCTGGCAATCGCGTACGGGCTTGAGGCCCAGGAAGAACTCGGGGGAGATTCCGGACTCCGGCGGGATGACGTGGCGCAGCGTCGACGATGCGCTGCGGAAGGGGCGGGGCATTCTGCCGGGCGGTTCATCGCTTGCGCGATTGCTCGCGACCAGCCGGGCCGCGCTGCGGCGTCCGGCGGTCACGGAGAGGCAGATTCTTGTATGGGCAGATGCACATTATAGGCTCACGAATCGATGGCCGGGTGCGGGGTCCGGTCCGCTTGCCGAGGTGCCCGGCGAGAACTGGAGGCTGCTGGACCGTGCGCTGGCGGAGGGAACGCGCGCTCTTTGCCGGGGGGTTCGTCGCTGGCGGAGCTGCTGATCAAGGCGCGCGGACCGGAAGCGCGGAGCTACCCGAGAAGACGGGGTCCGCTGGCGATTCCAGTAATCCTGGCATGGGCCGATGCGCACCGTGCCGCGGACGGGGCAATGGCCGAGCCTGCGGTCGGGACTGATTCTGGAGGGAGCGGGTGACACATGGCGCAGGATTGAATTGCGCCCTGAGGCGGGGGGGGCGTGGCCTGCCGGGCGGGTTGTCGCTGGCGCGGCTGCTAAAGGAGCACCGTCAACAGGGCGCCGGCGAGGGAGACCTTCGGCGTGGGCCGGGGCGGGGTCAGGAGACCGGCGACGAACATGAGTCGGGGTGGGGTCAGGAGGAGGCTGGCGACGAACATGGTCAATGATCCGGCGGCGACAACAAAGTGGGCCTGGCGGGCCCGAATTCGTCGGGGTAATTCGATTTGAGGGTTTTCCAGACATCGAAGAGGGCACTGGAATCCAGCGCGACCGAGGCGGCGGTCGAGTCGGTGCGCTGGCCGGAGAGGAGCTGGGTCAGGAGCACGAGAGTCGACACGGGGCGCCGCTCTTCGATCAGGCTCCAGAACTTGACGGTGCCGTCCATTCCGGAGGTTGCGATCCAGTCGCCTGCCGGGCTAAAGAGCGCGCGCCAGACCGGCCCGTCGTGGCGCAGCGGCACGCAGACGATCGCACCGGTGCGCGAATCCCAGACGCGGGCGCATCCATCAAAGCCGGCGGTGGCGAGGAAGCGGCCGTCGGGACTGAAGGAGACGTAGGAGACCGATCCACGGTGCTCTAGAGGCCGGGATAGCGCCACCCCGGTGGCCGCGTCCCACACGACGGCCGATCCGACCGAGCTGGCCGTGGCGACGCGACGACTGTCGGGGCTGAAGGTGGCATAGACGACCGAACCCTGATGGACCAGAGGAGGGGTTCTGGGATGGCCGGACCTGGCATCCCAGATGCGGGCGGTGCCGTCCTCGCTCGTCGTGACGATGCGCAGGCCGTCGGGGCTGAATGCGGCGAAATAGACGATTCCATGATGATGTAGAGGCGCATGCAGGCTTGCACCGGTGTGTGCGTTCCAGAGTCTGGCGGTGAAGTCGTTGCTGGCAGTGACCACGGTATTGCCGTCCGGGCTGAACATCGCAGAGCGGACGTTGCTCAGGTGCTTGAGCTGGGGTGCGGCGAGCTCGCCCGTGGCGGCATCCCAGATGCGGGCCGTGCCGTCTTCGGCGGAAGTGACGACCATGCGGCCGTCGGGACTGAACGCGACGTGGTGGATGGGCGTGTTGTGCACGAGCGGTGGTGTGAGGGGCTCGCCGGTTGATGCGTTCCACACGCGCGCGGTTCCGTCCCAGCTTGCGGTGGCGACGCGGCTGCCGTCGGGGCTCAAGTCGACATGGCCGACGCTTCGAGCGTGCTTGAGCGGGGGGGTGAGGGCCTCACCGGTGGCGGGGTTCCACACCTGCCCCGAGCCGGATGCGGAGGCTGTGGCCAGGCGGCGGCCGTCGCGGGACATGGCGATATGAAGCACGGCGCGTTCCAGCTTGAGAGTCGGGGCGAAGGGCCGCTCGAGCGACGGTTCCCAGACCCGGGCCATTCCGTCCTCGCTGGCGGTGAGGACGCGCAGGCTGCCGGGGGCGAACCTGGCGGACCAGACGGGTCCGTTGTGCCGCAGCGGTGGGATGGCGAGCTTGCCTCGGGCGGCATCCCAGAGGCGCACGGTGCCGTCGACGCTGCCGGTGAGGAGCCATTTGCCGTCGGAGCTCCACGCGGCGGTTCGCACCATGCCGTCGTGCTTGAGCGGTGCGATCAAGCGCTCGCCGGTCTTGGCGTCCCAGATGCGGGCGGTGCCATCCCAGCTCGCGGTGGCGATCCTTGTTCCGTCGGGGCTGAACGAGGCGTCGAAGACGACGAGGTCGTGTCGCAGGGGGGGCGTTGCTTCTTTTCCGGTCGCGACATCCCAGACGCGAGCGGTTGCGTCCCAGCCGGCGGTGACGAGGCGTTTGCCATCCTTGCTCCAGCCCAGGCGGCCGACGACGTGGCCTTGTTTGAGCGGAGGCGAGCGCGGCGCACCGGTGGCTGCATCCCAGACGCGCGCGGTGCCGTCGTCGCTGCCGGTGGCGACCATGGAGCCGTCGGGGCTGAACGCGACATAGCTCACTCGGTAAGAATGAGCGAGCGCGGGGGTGACCGGCCGGCCGGTCTCGGCATCCCAGACCCGCGCGGAGCCGTCCCAGCCGGCGGTCGCGACACGGCGGCCGTCGGGGCTGAACGTGGCGAACGGGACGCCGCCTGTGTGGCGCAGGGGCGGGGTGATTGGTACGGCGGTGCGGGCGTCCCAGACGCGGGCGCTGCCGTCGCGGCCGGCGGTGACGATCCGCGTGCCCTGGGGGTTGAACTCGGCGTAGTCAACGAACTCGCGGTGATCGAGAGTGGGGGCGACCGGGTCGGTGGAGACCAGGTCCCAGACGCGGACCTTGCCGTCGGCACAGGCGGTGAGAATGCGGCGGCCGTCGGAGCTGAACGATGCGGAGGTGACGATACCGTCGTGCGGGCAAAGCTGGATGATCCGCGGCGTTGCCCAGAGCACCGAGCCCAGGCGGAAGCGATGGCCCTCTTCGCGGGCGGGGTCACCCTGGTCGAGCTTGAGGGCCTCGCCCAGCGGAGGCAAAGCGCGGAGAAAGTCTCCCTCGTCCATGCGCTCGCTGGCGGCGGCGACGTTCATGCGGACCAACTGGCGGCGGCCTGCTTCGGCGCGCGCGGCGGAGCGGTAGGCCAGCACCATCGAACCGACCGTGAGCGCTCCACCGAGCACGATCACGGCTGCGATCAGGCTGGCCAGCAGGCGGTTTTTCCGGCTCCATCTGACGAGCCGCTCGGCAGGGCTCGAGCGGCGGGCGAGGATGGGCCGGTCTTCGATGAAACGGCGGAGATCTTCGGCCAGCGCGCCGGCCGATTGATAGCGGAGCTCGGGCTCGCGCGAGATGGCTTTGTGGATGATGGTTTGGAGATCGACGGGTGTTGCGGGGGCCAGGGTGCGCAGCCGAGGGGGCTCGTCCTGAGAGACCTTGTGGATCAAGCTGTCGTAATCCGACGCTTCGAACGCCGGCCGAAGCGCGATCAGCTCGAAGAGGGTCAGGCCCAGGCTGTATACCTCGCTGCGCTCGTCGCCCTTGCCGCGGAATCGCTCCGGGGCCATGTACCGGAGGGTGCCGACAAAACTACCGGATTGAGTCAGGTCCTCGGAGCCGGAGAGCTTGGCGAGGCCGAAATCGGTGATCCAGGTTGTGCCGTCACGATCGAGGAGGAGGTTCGAGGGCTTGATGTCGCGGTGCAGCACACCCTGGGTGTGGGCATATTCGAGCGCCTCGGCGACTTGCTCTCCGATCTTGGCCACGCTCTGCAGAAAGGCCTTGCTGGGCTGGACGTGGCCGGAGCGATCGACGGTTCCGTTAAAGGAGGGTCCGTTCCGGACGGCATCGGGCTCAGTCACGGTGGAGGGGAAATCGGATCGAGCGAGATGCTTTTCGGGAGCATCGGCGGAGCGGGGTGCGACGTGCGTGTCGGGAACGGAATGGTTGCCGGAAATCCGGCCGGACTCGATGTAGGCTGCGAGGCGAGCGGTCTCGTCGAGGGCGGCGGCGGTCTCGCCGGCCGTATCGACGGGCGGTCTGGGCTGCACTCTGGCACGTCTGAGCTCGGCGATGATTGCGTCGAGGCCGCGGCCCTCGATGTATTGCATGACGTAGAAGTGAATGCCCTGGTCTTCGCCCACGCCGTGGACCGGGACGATGTTGGTGTGGTGCAGCCGGGCCGCCGCCTGAGCTTCTCGCTTGAAACGAAGAATGTCTTCGGGAGAAAGAAGATCGCTCGACGGCAAGACCTTGAGGGCCACTTTCCTGCCGAGCGATTCCTGCTGGGCTTGATAGACGACGCCCATGCCGCCGCGGCCGATCATTCCCAGGATGCGAAATTCGCCCAAGCGCTCGAGGTGCGGCGAGCGCGGGGAGGCTTCAAGGCGGCTGACGTGAGCGGTGGTCACGTCGTCGGATGGAGAGGTTGTCTTGTCGGGGTCGTCGGTGGTTTGGAAGAGCTGGCGGAGCTCGCGGGCAAGCTCCGGGAAGCGGCCGGCGTATTCGTCGATGTGCGGGGATTCGCCGCGGCTGCGCCTGGCGGAGATTTCGCGTGCGATATCTTGCAACGAGCGGTCATCCGCGCGATTCACGACGTCCACGAGCCCTGGCTCCACTCGCCGACAACCCGGCGGGGCTTGTCTAAAGGCGCGCTTCCCCTCCGCGAACGTGATCGAGCCGATAGAGACCGATCCCGACGCACCTCCTCTTCCAACATAAGTTACACGGTCGGCGCCGGAACCGAAACCCTTCGTCGGCATTTCGGCTTCCGGGAAAACGAGCCGGTTCTTGACCGGCGACCGCGGACGAGCGATTCTGTTGGCACCGTGGAGAGCCCGGAATCGATCGCGCGAAGAGGGTCGCCGGGCAGTGATCCGCAGCAAGGCCGATCGTGAAGTCGGTTCATTCCCATTTCCACGCCATTCCTCGGGAGGGGGCCCGATGTCGCAGCAAATCGTCGAACGAAACAAGCAAAATGTAAGCCGCTTTTTTGACGAAGTCTTCAACAAGGGCAACCTGGCGCTGGTTGATGAGACGATTGCCCCAGGATACACCTACAACGGCAATCCGACGACGGCGGCGGAGACCAAGGCGTGGGCCACGGGGCTGAGGCAGGCGTTTTCCGGGCTGCAATTCACGATCGACGAGATTCTGGGCGAGGGTGACAAAGTCGCGATTCGCTGGACGATGGTTGGGACCGACGTGAAGACGAACCAGAAGCTGACGACGGGCGGGACCAATATCATCACCAACACCGCCGACGGCCGGGCGAACGCCAACTGGCAGAACGGCGGCACGATGCAGAGTTTACAGCCTGTGGCGCCGCCGGTCGTTGCGAAGGAAGGGAGCGGTCAGTCATGAGCATTTCTCGGTGTGGCTTGGTGCTTGTGGCGGGTTTGCTGTGTGGCGTGCAGGCCGATACACCGCGTCCCTCGGCGCAGAGCGATCCTGTCCAGGAACCGTTCGCGGATTTCGAGTATCTGCCGCCGCCGTCGCAATACTCAGGGCGGGTGTTCAAGCTGAGCCAGCAATACCCGGCAGCGTCGCCGCCGAAGGAGCGAATTCCGGCGTTCTTCAAGATCGACTTCACGAAGAGCTGGCGCGAGTATCTGCTTGCGGCCCGGGACTACTGCTTCGAGGGCAATATCACGCCTGGGGGGGATGTCGAGGATGACTGGCAGGTCGCCGCGGCGAACCCGCCGCGCTGGTTCCACATGCCGTGGCAAACCTTCGGGCCGCTGGGACGGGAAGGGATGCACGGGCTCACGCAGGAAGCGCCAGTTGCGACGCGCCAGCTTGCGTGGACTCAGGTTTACAGCACGGGGACGACGTTTGCGGTGGGTCTGTTCAATGAGTTTGGCGGTTACACGATCGGCCAGGTGTGGAAAGACCACAACAATCCTGATCCGACCAAGGCTTTGTTCCCGGAAGGAACGGTCATTTGCAAGCTGCTGTTCGTCGATGTTCCGACCGATCAGGTTCCATGCCTGTCGAATCCCGTTGAGTGGACAGCGTATGTTCCTCCGGTTTATGTGTCAGCGCCGCCGCCGACTCCGCGGGGGCGCAAGAAGCTGGCTCTGATCCAGATGGACTTGATGGCGAAAGACAGCCGTGCGCCGCGAGGCTGGGTTTTCGGCAACTTCCAGTACAACGGACAGATCAATCAGAAGAATCGCTGGGAAAACCTGGTTCCGGTCGGGGTGATGTGGGGCAATGACCCGGATATCGCGGTGAATCTATCGAATCCTCAACCGGTCACGACGATCATTAACCCGAATCTGAAGGAAACGATCATCAACCCAGATACGAACGAGCTGCCGCCGACTCACCTGGGGTGGAACGGGCGATTGAATGGGCCTGTCGACAATCCGATGAGCTCGTGCATGAGCTGTCACATGACGGCCCAGTATCCGGTGGCCAGCCCGATGAGCCCGCTCTTCCAGCTTCCGACTCTGGTTCCAGCGCCTGGCTCCGCGGAATGGATGCGCTGGTTCCAGAACAACAAGTGTGGTGTTCCGTTTGATCAGGGCGGGCAGTCGACGGACTTCAGTCTCCAGCTCATGGACAGTATTCAGAACTTCCATGCGTGGCAGGATGAGGTAAAGAGCCTCAAGGGCCTGTTTGCGAGCGCGTATCACGTTGCGAAAGCAGGCGCGCCGGCGGCGGCGGCGGCGCAGGCACCAGCGCCCAAGCCACTTTCGCCGTACAAGGTGCGCATCAATGGTCGCGAGCAGTACAAGATCCTGCGCGACGTACCAAAGCCTTGAGCGGCGCGGGTGTGTGAGGGCAACTCGTTCGTTCGGGGAACGTTGATGGCTCGTGCACAGAAGACTGACAAGGATCGCAAGGACCATGCCCGCAGGGTTTGCAAGGCCCTTGCGCGAGCGTATCCCGAGGCGACGTGTGCGCTCTTGCATTCGGATCCGTATCAGCTCCTGGTTGCCACGATCCTTTCGGCGCAGTGCACCGACGCCCGGGTGAACATGGTGACTCCGGAGCTTTTTCGGCGGTATCCGGATGCCGCGAGCCTGGCGGCGGCCGGTCAAGAGGATCTCGAAGCGCTGATCCGCTCGACGGGCTTTTTCCGGGCGAAGTCGCGCAATTTGCTGGGAATGGCGAAAAAAGTGGCGCAGGACCACGGCGGCATTATTCCGCGCGATCTCGACGCGCTGACGGCGCTGCCGGGCGTCGGCCGAAAGACGGCGAATGTCGTTCTGGGAACGGCATTCGGGCTGGCTTCGGGTGTCGTGGTTGACACGCACGTGAAGCGGCTTGCTCGCCGCCTGGGACTGTCCTCTCGCAAAACACCCGCGCTGATCGAGCAAGATCTGATGCAGGTCGTGCCGCGTGCGCAGTGGGTCGATCTGAGCCATCGGCTGATTCATCATGGGCGGCGCGTTTGTCTGGCGCGGCGGCCGCGATGTGAACTTTGCTCGCTCGAGCGGGTCTGTCCCAAGATTGGCGTCCTGGCTGTCCCGACGGCGGCAAAGGCCGCGCCGCCGGGCCGGTCTTCGCCGGGCAGAAGCCGATCCGGGTCGACGGGCCGGTGACGGCTCGGGTATTCTGACGGGAGACTTCGCCCGAGAACGACGGGGCGGCCGTGGAGCTTCTTTGATCACCATGCATATTCAAGATATTTTCAAGACTCACGCAACGACTTTCAGCTTCGAGTTCTTCCCGCCCAAGACGGATCACGCCTCGAAGGAGCTTTTTGCGACGATCGCCCAGCTCCAGGCGCTGCAACCTTCGTTCGTGTCGGTCACCTATGGCGCGGGGGGCTCGACGCGGGAGCGCACGCATGATCTGGTTGTGCGCATTCAGCGCGAGACCTTGCTCACGGCCGTCTCACACCTCACGTGCGTGTGTCACAGCCAGGAGGAAATCGCGGCGCTGCTGGACCGTTATGCGGAGTCTGCGATCGAGAACGTGCTGGCGCTGGGAGGCGATCCGCCGCGGGATCTGGCGGATTACGACCGCTCGCGCGATGCCTTTCAATATGCGGACCAGCTCGTGCGGTTCATCAAGACTCGTGGCAGCGCGACGACGCGCGGGGGTTCGGGATCGGGGTGGCGGGGTTTCCGGAGGGGCACCCGACGACTCCCAACCGGCTCAAGGAGATGGATTATCTCAAGGGCAAGGTCGATGCCGGCGCCGACTATATCTGCACGCAGCTCTACTTCAGCAACTTCGACTTCTTTGACTTCCGGGAGCGCTGCGACCTGGCGGGCATTCGCGTGCCGATCATCGCCGGGATCATGCCGATCACATCCAAGGAAAACCTGGTGCGCATGGCAGAGCTCCGCGCTGGGGACGCGGGTGCCCGCGAAACTGCTGCGAGCCGTTGAGCGATGCGGAAACGACCCGCATGCGGTCGCCAAGGTTGGCATTCACTGGGCGACCGAGCAATGCCTCGACCTGCTCGAGCACCAGGTGCGTGGCATCCACTTCTACACACTGAACCGGTCGGACGCGACGCGGCAGATTTATGAGAACCTGGGCGTGAAGGACTCGATCTCGCTCGCAGGCCGCCAGACTGTACGGCCCTCACCAGGGGGGTAACGGCCTCGTGTCGGCGCATGGGCTCGCGGTTCTTGATCATGATGATCTGGTTACCGTGTGAGTTGAAAGACACGTCGTCCATGAATTTCGTCAAGTCTGTGCCGGCTCGGTTTTACTCCAGGGAACCCGAACGAATCTACGATGTGTCGCCATGAGCTGACAGATCGCCTCAAGTCGGAAGCCATCCGTCTGGGCTTCGACGCGGTAGGGATTGCGCCGGCCGTTGCGCCGCCGGGCTATCCCGATTTCGTGCGCTGGCTTGATTCCGGCCATGCCGCCGGAATGGACTACCTGCGCCGGAACGAGGCCGCCCGCGCGCACCCAAGCCGCGTGCTCGAAGGCGTTCGCTCGGTGATCGTGGTCAGTGTTGTGTACGGGCAGGGTGCGGTTGATGCGAACGAGGGGATGAACACCCGCGGCAAGGTCGCGCGATACGCTCGCGGGGGGGATTATCACACTCTGATCTGGCGGAAGCTCGAGGAGCTGCTCGAGTGGCTGCGCGGTGAATGCCCCGGCGTGACGGGGCGAGCTGTTGCCGACACGGCACCCTTGCTGGAGCGCGACTTCGCGCGGCTGGCGGGGCTGGGCTGGATCGGCAAGAACACGATGCTGATCGATCGGAGGCTGGGAAGCTTCACGTTTCTGGGTGCGCTCCTGGTGGATGTCGAGCTGGAATACGATGCCCCACACGATGACGAGTTCTGCGGAAGCTGCACTCTCTGCCTGGACCACTGTCCGACCGATGCCTTCGCGGGCCCTTTTGAGCTCGATGCGCGCCGCTGCATCAGCTACTGGACGATCGAACACAAAGGCGCGATGCCCGAGACGAGTGGGTCTCAACTTTCGGGGTGGGTCTTTGGCTGCGACGTGTGTCAGGATGTGTGTCCGTGGAATCGCAAAGCGTCCGTGGGGCATCTCGCCGAGCTGGAGCCGCGCGGCGAGTGGATCGATCCGGACTTGATGGAGTGGCTCGAGCGCGATTGGTCGCAGTGGAGGGCTTTGCTGAAGGGGACGGCGCTCGCCCGTGCGAAGCGCTCGGGGCTCGTCCGCAACGCGGCGCTGGTTCTGGGCAGCCGGAAGCGGCCCGAAGCGGCCGCTGCCCTGGCGGAGCGGCTCGACGATCTGGAAGAAGACCCGGTGGTGCGTGGGTCGTCGGCGTGGGCGTTGGGCCAGATCGGCACGGAGCGGGCGCTGGCGGCTCTGCTGCGCCACGAGCACGATCCCGATCGATTGGTCCGCGAGGCAGTGGCAGGGGCGCTGCGAGCCGCGCACCCTGTCTGAGGAACGGGCGGGGACTCACTTCCAGATGGGCTGGGGTCGATGTAGCAGGCACGCTCGGAAAGTGCCAGAAGCCGGGCAGCACACGGAGTGTGCCTGCTACAACCGAGTTTGTCAGCTCGTCGGCGGGTCGTAGACGACCGGCGAGATCGTGCCGCTGATCGACTGGCCGAATCCGTCCTGGGTCGTCACCTCGAAGGTGTTCGAGCCGGAGACGAGCGGGACCATGATGCTGTAGGCCCCGGTTGAGTCGGCGGTCGCCGAGGTGCTCGAGTTGCTGGTCTGATCGAGGAACGTGACGGTGGCGTTGGGCGTGGTCGTGCCGGCGAAATGGACGGTGCTGTATGGCGTGGTGCGGTCGGCGGCGGGGTCGGAAGCCGGATCGAGGTTCACGGAGACCACCGGGCTAACCTGGGTGGATACACCGAGATCCTCGCGAGCGATCTTGATGTCCTGGCCGTTGATGACGCCATCGCGGTTGGTGTCGGCATCGAAGCTGTAGTTCGAGTTCGACGCTGTCAGGCCGCGTTCCGCCTTGATGGACTTGACGTCCGCCGCCGTAACTGTACCTGTGCCTGCGACGTCACCGGGGAGGTAGAAACCGACGAGATAGGTTCCACTGGTCGCGTCCAGCCCTTTGACCTGCACGGTGTAGGTGTTGTTCGGCTGCCCGGTTTTGGGCACGTCGAGCGTCACGAGGACAGCCGAGGTGGTCGGATCCTTGATCTTGTTGGCTTTCATGACCTTGTGGCTATACGTCGCGTGCTGGACCTTGATGACGTGGCCGGATGAGTCCTTGACGCTCATGATAAAGGGTTTCAGCGGCGACGTGGTCGTGGTTCCCGACGAGGAGGTGGCCTCAGCCGGCGTGATGTCGATGCCGATGACGACGTGGCCGTCCTTTTTGGGCGAGGTGAACAACGTGGGCGAGATCTCGAACGAGGTTGACGAAGTCAACCCCGGTCCAGCCACGCTGCCAGGCATGATGGCGAACGTGCTCCCTTCGCCCGCGCTCAAGACCATTCGGTTTTCCAGGACGTCCGGTGCAGGTTGCATATGGCGGCGCCGGGGGCGCGATTCTTTTGACTGGTTCATTGGCCCTCCTTGGCCATCCACCGAGTGAGATCTCAGCAAGTGGCCGATCCTCGACCGGCCCGGATTGAATTGATTGGAGCACGATGGGAGGCCAGCCATCCTGGCCGCCCCCGATCGGTTTCCTCTCGTTATTCGAGAAAATGGGCTCCGAGCCGCCGCGACCGATTCTCGTCCTATTATCGTTATGATCGGTCAGCTACCATCAGGAAATTCAAAAGATTTCGTGTTCAAGGTGCGACAATCGGCCGAGAGGCGGCCGCGGACCCGATGTGCGTGCGGAGAATGGGAGAAATGGGAGTTTCGAGTGATTCGGATGAACTGGGTTCAGCTCGCCTGGCCCAGACGCGCCAGGCCACCATTGCGTATAAAACGACTCCAGCCCACAGAAAGGATCCATATGCCTGAGCGATCTCATGGCCCTCGCCTTCGGCGAAGAGGCCCCCGAGGTCTGCGGAAGCCGCGGCCATGAGCGAAAACGTGAGCGCCCATGAGCCGACCAGAAGTGCCCTGGCACGTGGACCGAGCCGATTCGAGAAGAATTCGCCTACCAGGTAGCTGTAGGGAAGGATCAGGGTCACGTAGTGATGCTTCCAGCTTCGTTCGGAGAGGAAGAGCATCGTGAGGACGATCAAGGAGATCTCACCGAGCAGGCGAGGGTCGCGGCGGTCGCTGGTTTTGGTGCGGCAGAGGAATGCCAGCAAGCCCACCATCGCGACGGCGAGCGCTTTGAAGAGGTAAGTCACCATCCACGCGGGGAGGGAGACGAGGTTCACGTCGAGATGAGTATCGTAGCGGCCCTGCCCCGGGGTCAAGTTTGTGAGCAGCCGCATGAGCACCGCCACGAGCGACTGGTTGATCTCGGGCGGGCTCGACGCGTTCTTGACGATGAACGGTGTGATCATCCGGTCAAACCACATTCCCAGACATTCGCCGTTGAACTGAGGTCCGATCACGATCCCGGGCACGATGATGAGGAAAATGCCCATGCCCAGTATCCCCCAGGTGAGGGTTCGCCATGATCGTTTATAAGCAAAATAGATGAAGAAGAGCGCTGGAGTGACTTTGTATGAGGTCGCCAGCGCCAGGAGCAGCCCGGCAGCGATGTCCCACCCCTTGCGCCAGGCGTAGTACATGGACATCACCAGGAACAAGATGAGCAGGTTGTTATTGCCGTGATGCAAATCGCCGAGGATCGGCCGCAGCGAGAGGAGCAGTATCAGCGAGCGCAGCATCGGCGGGAATGACGATCGACCCGGCGGCATGACGATCTCGAAGCACATGAGGAGGACGGCGGTGGTCATCGCGACCTTGATCGCAAACCAGCACATGGCGCCGGGGACGGTCGGCATTGCCATGAGCGGATAGAGCGAAATCGGCATGATCGGGGGGTTGGGGAAGAGCATCTTGTCGTAGATGTTCACGCCGGACCAGAACTGAAGGACCTGAGGGCGCCAGCGTACGAAGGCGCTTCGATTGTCGGCGGCTTTCTCGAAATAGAACGCGGCCGAAATGAGGATGATGGTGGCCCAGAGGAACCAGAAGGTGCGTCCCGAGAGTCGTTCCAGCCGGCAAGACTCGTCGCCCGTGGTGTCGATCGCTGGCACGGCTTACCCCTTCCCTGGAGAGAATGACGCTCACGCAATCCTGCCGCGTGTGCGTGGCTAGTCGGCCGGTCGCGACTCGGCCTCGAGAATCGGAAGACTAACGCCCGATCGGGAGATGAAGCTTGAGCTCGACGTCGCTCGTCCCCGGAGGCAGCCGCAGACGAATAAACGGAACCGGGTCATCTTCCCGGAATTCCTGTTCAATCGCGACCTCGGGTCGGGCCCTGAGATACGGAACGGAGTGATACCGCAGCACGACCGTTCCGTCAAGTCCGGGGGTCAGGTCAGAGAGCCGAAGCACCCCCGACGCTGCCTCAACCCTGCCCGAGCCCTCCAGGAAGTCGCCTTCAAACCCCTTCAGTCGCGCAAATATCAACGTGACCAACGTTCGGTCGATCTCGTTCTCCCTGAAAGTCTTTGTTTCCAAGATCTCGACCAGTTCGGTGTTTTCCGTGCAAAACTGCCGCGCATGAGGTGTCCAGCATAATATGGCAGAAGGACCGTAAAGTTTGGCGTAACGGATGAAGTCTTGCTTGGTCCAGTTCTTTTTACCGCATAACTGTCCTTCGCCGAACTGAGTGAAGTTCGTTTTGAGGGAGGCGTGGAGATAGGGGCCGCCGATCGAGTTGAACGCCGGTGCGATCGGGCAGTATGCCGCTCAAGCGACCGCCCTGGAATGGGTCTGGAAGGCGATCGATAACGACACCTCGCTCGTCTTTGATCTCGACGGCGAACCCGCCTTCCTCGTAGAGAAGGCGCTGGCCGGGTTTGAGATGGCGGGTGACGCAATCGACGATCCATTGTGCACGCTGGGTGGGGCGGCTCGAGAGGAACGGAGGAAGTGAACCAGCCGTGCATGGAGGCAAACGTCGAAAAGCCGCCGGGGAATCCGATGATGCGCACGCCGATCATGATGGCGCCGATCATCACCCACCGATCGAGCGGCATGAGGGCCGGCGCGCAATCGCTTGAACAGTTCTTGAACCATGATTCCGGCGGAGACGGCAAGCGCGAGGTAAAACGCATAAGTGTGGCGGCCGGGCTGGAGGAAATCGAGTGAACGGGAAAGGCCGGCGACGTAACCCCACGCGAAGCCGGCCGCGGCGAAGCCGAGGCATGCCCAGCCCAGGATCCGATCGCGCCGCAAGAGCATGAACATGCCGGGCAAGCCGGCCGCAATCAGGACGCATTCGATGGGTGCTTCGGTGCTGAAGATCTGGCCCAGGCGCTGGAGTACGCCCTCGTCATGCTTGAAGGTGAAATCGCTCGGTCCCTTTGTCCTGGCCAGCCAGATGCCCGGGAGCCACCAGAACCAGTTGACTGCCAGCACGACGACGGGGATTGCCCAGAGGGTGAGGTGACCGAGCGGGGTGAGCTTGCGACCAAGAGCGGGCTCACCGCTCGGTTGCCCCTGCCCGCGCACCATTGCCCGCTGCCGAGCCGACCGATCCCAGACTTGCATGAGCACCACAACAAGGGCCGCATAGGCGATCACGATGGTCCACAACTGGGTTTCCGTCAAAGGCACCCACTCGATGAAGGGAGCGGCGACGACGGCGATCAGAATCGAAACGTTCACGAATGCGCCTCGTCGCGAGGCCCGGGCGAGGTAGACCATCGCGGCGGCTGGAACGATCTCCATCGCCGTGGTGAGGTGCACGAGGAACGCGAGGCTTGTGAGCAGGGCGGCGAGCATCCAGTTGCTTGCACCTCCTTGCGCCAGGAACCGTGCGAACACACCCGTTGCGCACAGCGCGAGCGGGATTCCCAGAAAATATGGCACCATTCCCACGGCTGCGTAGCTGATCGGAAAGTCGGTCCATATGTAGACAAGTGCGAGGAAGACCGCGACTGCCGATCCGCCGGCAGGAACTCTCCAGATTGCACAAGCCAGTGCGATGAGCCAGGGGACGGCAGCGGCCGAGACGAGCACATAGATCTTGTAGGCCAGCTCGGGGCGCTCGCCGCCGAAGAAGGCGACGACCAGCTCAGGGAGGGTGGACGATGACGGGAAAATGACGCTCTTGGCATAGCCCGACATGAAGAAGGGATCGTAGCCGGCCGTCGTCCACGAATCTTTCAAGAAGGCGCGGCGTGACGAGCGCCGAATGGTAATAGAGCGGGTGGTCGTGACGCCACAACGGCCAGCCGTTGGTCAAGCCTGCGAGGCCGCCCAGCCCGAACCAGATGGCCGCGCCGTGTGCCGACGAGAGGATGACGATCAAGGCTGGCGCGAGCCAGCTTGCCCATCGCGAAGGTGCCCGCCTGGGAGAAGGGCTCGAGCGATCTTGCAACTCCCGGGATCGGGGCCGGGTTGGATGGTCGGTAGGATCGACATCCGCCAGCGGAATCGTTTCGGCGTCGGCCTCGCGCATGGTGCCATTCTAGAAGGGCGACGACCGAGTATCTAGCCGAAGCAAAAGTGGGGGAATGGCACTGGAAGTCCGTCCGACCTGGGTCTGGGGGCTCTCAAGGGCTCCATTTGTCAAAGGATGCTCGATCGGGCAAAAAGCGGATGATGTTGTTCAGTTCACAAGCGAAGAAGACTGCGGCCCGCAGGATTCGAACCTGCAACCAAGGGATTCAAGGGCCCTCGCGTTTCCACGAGGCTTGGACTATCTCATCCTCCGGCGTTCTTTCGCATGCAGAATGGGACCAGGAAGAAATCCGGTCTTTTCTTCATGCGATTGTCCTCAGGAGGCCGGGCGCTCGGGGCGGGGGTTATTGTTGGGGCTCACCCCGCTAGTCTCTGAACCTTCCTGGCCACCAAAGCCCGGCCAGGCTTGGCTGCGGATTGCCCTGCCGCAGTCGTGGGACGCGGCGGGATGGTCGTTCAAGGAAATTGACGCGACCAACCCGACATGCCCAAAACACCCTGGGTTTAGGTTTCCCGCAATTCACCCGGTTCGCAGTCGAAGGTTTCCCTCCGTTGCCACCTTTAGTTGATGAGTCCCCTGCTCTGCCGTTGAGCTAGGGCCGCTTTTGATTGCTGCTATTGTTGCCCGGCGAGGTCTGCGAAGACAAGACAGGCCGGCGTGAGGTCGGGTTCAGCTTGGTGACGCAGACGCGGCCGTGGTGGGCATCGCCGAGCGTATCTTGGGCAACCTGACGTCGTAGGCGATACGGCACAGCTTCATGGCTTGAATCGAAAGGTAAGTCAGGTCGATTTCCCACCAACGCAGCCCGTGTCTTGCCGACGTTTGATACGCATGGTGGTTGTTGTGCCATCCCTCGCCGTATGTCAAGAGCGCGACCCACCACAGATTGGTCGACCGATCGCGCGTCACGTGCGAGCGGTAACCCCAGACATGACTCGCCGAATTCACGAGCCAAGTGGAGTGGAGGACGAACACCGAGCGGACGAATCCGCCCCAGACCAGCCAGCTCATCCCGCCGGCCAGGTACAGCCCCAGGAAAAGCAAGAGCGGAAAGACGAAGTGCCACCGCTCCAGCCATAGATGAACCGGGTCTTTACAAAGGTCTGGACACCATTTCTTGTAATACTCGAGCGTGTGCTCCGATTCATCGTCGACTTTCATCCACCAGGCCATGTGAGCCCACAGGAAGCCGCGCAGCGGCGTATGCGTGTCGTCTTGCTCGTCCGAATGCGCATGATGCTTACGATGATCCGCAATCCAGCCAATCGCGCCGCCCTCGGAGGCACAGCTCCCAATGATCGTTAGAACGTACTCAAGCCAGTGCGGGCGAAGCGCAAAACTGCGGTGAGTCAGCAGGCGGTGGTAGGCAAGGCAAATTCCGATCCCGCCGGTCAGCCAGTGCAGCAAAATGCAAACGGCAAGCCCGCTCCACGAGAAGAACGCAGGCACGAGGGCAAGAAGGGCGAGAACGTGCAAGGACCCAATCCAGATCAAGGGGACCCAAGCTAGCCGTTGCGGCGCAGGTTGCGCCGTGGTCATTGTCGTCATATTCAACCTTTGTTCGTATACATCGCGGAGGATGGATTCGTGTTGGTGGGGGGAGCGAAGAGGCGTCGCGCGGATATCGGGATGTCCACTCGCACGTGGTCGCCCTGAAATGCTATAGTTTTAGTCGCGCCTCAATTCAAGCCCGATGCGGATACATGTTCCCACATAAGACGGACGTCGGCATCACCGAGAATCGCTCAGAGCATCCACTTTTTGGCAGATTCGTCGCACGAGCGTTGCATTTTGTGTGAGAATGGGGCGATCTGGTAAATTGAGTGTTTCGGGAAAGGTTTGATGGCGCGGATCATGCGGGTGCTCAATAAGACGTGCGGAAAGCTCGTGAGGGATTGGGCGGCCGTTGCCCCTTCGCCCCCCGAACGGATTGGTGCGTGAAATCGGGATCTCCTCGCGTTCCCGACTCTGGCGGTCGAAATTCTCCGCGTGCGGATTCAGCGGTCATGTGCCGCGAAAGCTCATGAAGCTCAAGTGTCAGCCGGAAGACTTTCGCGTGGAAGAGCTTCCGCTGGTATCACCCGAGCGAGGCGGCCGTTACACATTTTACCGACTCACGAAACGCGACCTGGGCACGCTCGAAGCGATCGAGCTGATCTGCCGGCGCTGGAACCTGGCCGGGCGACGGGTGTCCTACGGCGGGCTCAAGGACCGACATGCGCTCACGACGCAATACGTCACAATCTTCGATGGCCCGCGGAGTTCGATCGAGAACGCGGCGTTTGCTCTCGAACATCTGGGATACTTGAATCATCCCTATCTGCCGGCTCACTTTCGGGGTAATCGGTTCGACATGGTTCTCCGCGAGCTCGCCGCTGTGGATGCCGTTCGTGCGCGCGAACTGGTCGAAGCGCTCCGGGCTGAAGGAATGCCGAATTATTTTGACGACCAACGATTCGGGTCGGTCGGTTATTCCGGGGAGTTCATTGCCCACGCATGGCTCAAAGGCGACGCGGAGCGTGCTCTCAAGCTCGCGCTGGCCGAGGCCAATCCTTCTGATCGCTCCACGGCCAAGGCCCAGAAGGCGATACTACGCGAGTGCTGGGGCACGTGGAGCGAGGCGAAAGCCCGGCTCGAGCGCTCGCCAACTCGCAGCATCATCACGTACCTGGTCGATCACCCTGCCGACTTTCGAGGTGCATTCGCGCGGATGCGGCGCGAGCTGCGCACTCTCTACTTTTCCGCATTCCAGAGCCACCTGTGGAACTTGATCCTCGCCCGCGCGATCGAACACTGCACGCGTATAGAAGACCGGATAACCGTCGCGCTCAAGGGGGGCCAGTTTCCGTTTCCCCGCGCGCTTGAACCGGGCGGAGCCGCTGCTCTATCCGACTGGCCGATTCCGCTCCCCTCGTCACGCAACGCCCTGCCTGGAGGCGTGCGCGGTGAGTGGATCCAGGAGGTCTTGTCCGAGTATCAACTGACCTGGCCCGATCTGAGAGTACGGAAGCTGCAAGACGTCTTCTTCTCGAAGGGATCGCGGTCGGCACTCGTTTCACCAGTGAATCTCCAGGCTGAAGTGCTCGATGACGAGCTCCATCCCGGAAAGAAGTCGCTCCACCTCTCGTTCGATCTGAGCAAAGGGTCTTACGCGACCATTCTCGTCAAATGCATCACCGCGGGGGCGGGGCTTTCATGAACCGGCTGGATGTCCTGTATGAGGACAACCACTGCCTGGCCGTCAACAAGCCGGCGGGGCTTCTGTCGCAGGGCGATCGGTCGGGCCAGCCGAGTCTCGTTGATGTTGCCGCCAAATACCTGAAAACGCGCGTACGCGAAGCCCGGCGACGCCTACGTGGGGCTGTTGCATCGTCTGGACCGGCCAGCGTCGGGCGTGATGATTCTCGCCAAGACGGGCAAGGCGGCCGCTCGCCTCGCCGAGCAATTTCGCTCGGCGACGATTGCGAAACTTTACTGGGCGATCGTTGAAGGCTTACCGCCGGAGGATTCGGGCGTCTGGACCGACACTCTCGCCAAGGATCGCCGCGCCAACCGTAGCTTCACACAGCCAGCGAATGATCGCGTCGGCAAAGAAGCCTTTGTCGAGTATCGGGTCCTCGAGCGCTGGACATGGCGCTCGAAGCTCGAGCTCGCGCCGCGAACGGGCCGAAGCCATCAACTTCGCGTGCAGCTTGCATCCCGAGGTTTGCCTATCCTCGGAGATCTCAAGTACGGATCAAAAGTGCGACTGGAAGCGATTGATGGACGCTTGCGCATCGCCCTTCATGCCCGGCAGATCACGTTCGCGCATCCGACTCGCCACGAACCGATCACGATCGTTGCGCCGGTGCCGGCAGACTGGCCCGAATCCTCGCCCGGTTGGCCGGAATCAGGTTGCGGCTCCAGTAGGCCAGCGGCAGGCCCACGCAGGTGACGATCACGGCCGCGAACGAACGCCAGGTGAGTGGGTTGCCCGGCAGGGCGGCATCGACAGGCGGTTGACTGCCGTCGGCTGGCTCAGCCGGCTCGAGAACGGGTGGCATGGAAGACGGGCTTTCCTGGCGGGCAGGTTTCGGTGAGGTGACAGCTCTTTCCGGCTGGATCGCTCGAGGCTCCGGACTCGCCAACGCGGTCTTCGGCGCAGTCTCTTCTGAACGCGGTGCCCCGGGTGTAGAAGAAGGCGAGGCCAGAGAAACGACAGGCGTCTCGGAACGGCTACGGGAGTGGTCGTCCGCGGCGGAGCTCGTTCGAGCCGGCGGCAGCGTGGCAACATACTTCGTCACGGCTGACCAGTACTCTTGATTTGACAGTCCCAGCTCTTCGGCCTCCCGTCGTGCGACTTGCTCTTCGGCGCGGTCGTTGACGATGCGCCGGATGTACCAGAGTGCGCCGGAGCGTGTGCCATCGGCGTCAAAGAAATAGAGGGGTCGCGCCTCGCCGGCGGCGACTTCAAATCCGAATCGCGCGACATGTTCACGATCGATCGACGCGGGCCCGATCGGCAGCGCAATGTACCGCAATCCGCGTTTGGTGGCTTCGGCGATGAAAGCGGGTGGCACTTCCGAGGATTCGCGAAGATCGAGGAGCGTGCGATAGCCTTTTTCGACCAGCCAGTCGAGCCCGGCGGTGGAAGGCAAGCTGCCGCCGGCCAGCTTGAGGTCGACGGCGAGGAAGCGACTGAGGCCCGGCCCGACGCTCGCGGAATTCGCGAGCTCGGGAGCGGGCAGGTTGATGGAGGTCAATTCAACCTCGCTCGCCTCGGCGGCGGGGGTCTCGCTCTTCGGAGCCGGCTTCCTCGCGGCAGACTTGCCGGTTGGCGCCGGCTCGACAGCGGGCTGGGCCGCCGGTGGAACCGGCGGCGTCGAAGAGGACCCCTTGACCTCGCCCGGCAAGTCGAACGGGGGGATGTTGTCGAGCGGGTCTGGCTCACCTGCAGATTGGCCGCCAGAGCCCGCACGTGCCGGCACCTGGGCCGACCGCGCGGTCGGCTCAGGCGTCGTCACGGTCGTTTTGATGTTGTTTTCACTTCGCCGGCGTGCGATTCGCGTTCCAGAATCCTGGCCGCGAGTCTGGTAGTTCGCGCCCTGGGGTCCCGAACGCGATGCGCCGTTGCCCGAAGGCGAGATCACCTTGGCCTTCGCGGTCGGATCGACGGGGCCGGCCGGACCGAGCTCGGTCGAGCTATCCGTCGAGCCCGGGGGTACAACGATCGCCCTCGCCGTTCCGGACGGATAAGTCTGAACCACGCCCGGCGTGACCACGCTCGACGGGACGGCATCCACGACCGTGGCGTCGCCCACGACTCCCGGCTCACAGCAATCGCCGGCCCGGCTGCGGTTGAAGACGCGAGCTGACGTACGGCTGAAGAATCCGCACGGACCAAACAGCTTGCTTCCGTCGCCGCAGTGGGCGAACGGTCCGGATTGACATCCGCTCTGTAACAAAGCCAGGCACGCGAGTAATCCCATCGCCGTGAGCGAGCGGCGCCGATGCCGCTTGTGCGGGGGCTCGCCGCGGGTGGCTCTCCCCGCGTGTAACCAATCGAGGCAGAACATGTTACGCTGCTCCTGTTCTCCGACACCGCCGCGCGCATCGTCCTCTTCGTGGATCCCGCCTCGAAAGAGCGGGACCAAGGTGCCAGACGAGCCATCCGTGGCAGGGTGACGATGCACGACGGGAAGCTCGGGGTGCCAATCAAGGGTTCGGTGAAAGTTCCCAGGAGCGCCGATCGGACTGCTCGGCGATCCGATTTTGACGAGGCCAGGTGACGATCTTCACGATCGCACAGCCCGCGATCTCGCCCTATCGGACCGTCGAGCTCGACCGACGCATCGGCCGGAAGACTCGACGGCAACCCTTGTAGAAGGGTCGCCGATGAAACTTAGCCGACGATCCGGCGGTTGCCAAAGAAACGGGCCGATTTCTAGAATGAGTCCTTGGGTGTATCTCATGCAGTCGCTATATCGCTCAGACCCTCTCTCGGAACCCGGGATGACGCCGGCCCTAAAACACGCCCCTCCGGCAAAGTCAGCCCCGTTCCGCATCAGCCGCACGTGGAACGCGGCCTTGATTTTCTGCGCTGCGCTTCTCTTCTTCGGGGCGAGTCTGCACGCGCCGTACTTCGCGGATGAGTACGCGTACATCAACCAGACCTATTACGCCGACCTGTTCTTCTCCCGGCAGCTCAACCACCCGCTCTGGCTGGACTTACCGGCGATCGATCTCCAGCCGGTTCCCAAATACTTGATGGGGCTGGCCCTTCGGCTGGCCAATCTGCCCATGCCGACGCGGGAGGATGCCTGGAAGTGGTATGACGACTACCACACATTCGGTGGCCCTGCGACCCTCCTGGCCGCGCGGCTGCCCATCATTCCTCTCGGCGCGCTTGGTTGTCTTGGACTCTTCGCCTGGGGCGCGATCGTGAAGAATGCCCGGTTGGGAACGATCGCCGCGTTCTTGCTCATGGTTAACCCGCTTTACTCCCTGCACGCGCACCGTGCGATGGCGGATGTTCCCTACGAAGCCTTCATGCTCTCGTGCGCTGGCGGTCTGGCTGGCGATGTGGTCGCGCGTCTGCGCACGGGGCTCGCTTCTCCCCTGGTTGATTCTTCCCTGGTTTGCCGGGCTCCTTGCCGGTCTGTCGCTGCTGTGCAAGCTAAACGGCTTCATCGGGCTATCGCTGGTCCCGGCCACGTGCGGGTTCACCTGGCTGATTCCCGGGGTGTCGATCGGTCGCAAGCTCGCGGTCACCGGCGCGGCGATTGTCACCGTCGCGGGCGCGCTCGCTGTCGCCGTCGCGCTCAATCCCTATTTGACGGCGAAACCGGCCGAACTGGTCGAAGGCATCGATCCCGCATTGGTGTCGAAAAACGTCTGTGAGCGATTTCTGAACCAGGTGAACGTTCGGCTCGAGATCTCGAATAACCAGAAGACGAACAAGAGCTATGCCCCTGAAGCGCTGGTCCATGTTCAAGACAGGGCCGGCGTCATCCTTGTACAGGGCTTTGGCCGATTCGGGCCGTTCGGGCCGCGGGCGGCCGACTCGAGAGTGCGCTATGATCTCAACCAGGACTGGGGGACCGTCCTCTGGCTGCCATTTGTTTGCTTCGGATTCTATGAGGCCCTGCGCCTGGGCCTGGCACAGATTCGGGCCGGCGAGCCGCCGGCTGCTTTGGTGCTGGTCGTCTGGCGCTGATTTCCTGGGTGGTCGTGACGCTTTACCTGCCCATGGCGTGGGACCGGTATCAGCTTCCGATTCAGAGCGGCAACGCACTCCTGGCCGCGGTGGGCCTATCGGTTCTCTGGGAGCGTGTCGTGGCGGCTCGTGTGCGGCCCCATCTCGGGAGGGTTTGAGGATTGCGCGCGTTCCTGCATAAGCCTGCGTGCTGGGTCTTCCTCATCCTGCTGTTAAGCAACGCATTCTTCTGGCATTCGCGCGACTGGAATACCGCGAGCAGGCTGATGCTCGTGTATTCATTGGTCGATCGGGGCACGATCAGCATCACGGGCCTGGAAGATCAGACCGGAGACAGGGCCAGGTTCCAGGGCCAGTACTATTCGGACAAGCCGCCCGGCTTCCCGTTGCTCGCCGCTGCACCCTACTTGATCACGAAGCTGGTCTTGAGAATTCCTTCACATCCGCTCGGCGGCATTCCACTCTCCTACTGGGCGGCCGACTACTGGGTGACGCTGTTTTCCTCCGGGGTGCTGACGGCGCTGCACCGGCGCACTCCTGGTCTACTGGTCGCGCTGCCTTGGCTGTCGGGCCGGCCCCGCTGCACTGCTCGGCTTGGCGTACGGTCTGGCAACTCCGGCCTACGTCTATGCGACTCTGGCCAGCGGCCACCAGCCGACCGCGTTTGCCCTCTTCACTTCGTTCTTTCTGCTCTGGCAGAACGGGTCCCGCAGGCGACGGGCCCGGTCGTTTTTCGCCGGTTTCCTGGCAGCTTATGCGGTTGTGATCGAGCTTCAAGCGGCACCGGTCTCCGTGATTCTGGGGTTTTATCTCCTGTTCCAGTGCGTTTCGCCGCAAGCGCAGCGCCTCCGACCTGGCTGCTTTCGCAATCGGGGGGGCGATCCCGACCTTGATTCTCCTGGGCTACAATGACCTCGCGTTCGGATCGCCCTGGGAAACAGGCTACGTTCATCACGACAACCCCGAGTTTGCCGAAGTTCACAACGAACACCACCCGCTGGGCCTCGCCTGGCCCGAATCGTTCTGGGCAAGGGTGCTCGCCCTGCTCTGGGGCCGGCATCGCGGCCTGACGTTCTACGCGCCGATCCTGTTCTTGACGATCCCCGGGTGGGCTGCGCTCTGGGCTCGCCGCTGCTACAGCGTGGCGTCGATGACGATGCTCGTTGTCGCTGCCATACTGATGGTGAACGTGTGCTATCCGGAGTGGACCGGCGGTTGGTCGACCGGGCCGCGGCTGCTCGTCCCGCTGTTGCCGTTTGCAGTCTTGCCCATTGCCGGTTTGCTCGCCGGCGAGTCTGCTCTTTCGAAGGTCGCGACCTGGCTTGCACTCTTGCTGGCTCTCGCCGGAGGAGCGGAGATGTTCTTCTTTCAGGGGGCCGACGGGCGAATTCCGCACGATGTCGTTGACCCGATCGCCCACGGCGTCTGGCCGCTCTGGTCGGGAGAGCCGATCCCCTGGTGGCGCTTCAACGAACGCTTCAGCCGCAACCTCACAGTAGTGGCCGCACCGGAGTCGGTTGCTCGTCTCGCCCCGGGCTGGCAGTGGATTCAGTTTTTGCCGCTCTTGGTCTTGCAAGCGGCCGGCATTCTCGCCCTCTGGCGATTCGGACTCGATGGCCAGCGCGCGGCAGCGAAGCCCGCGAAAATCACACCTGAGTGTTGATGAGCAGCAAGAGAGCTGTTGCAACGGCCAGGAGGGCCAGGATGCTCAAACTCAGGCGAATCGATCGTGCCCAGATGCGCGGCCACGATTCATGACGGGAGGCTGCGTACACCACGCTGATCACCGCCACCAGCGGCAGGACGAGCCAGTAAATCTGGACCGAATTGGTGCTCATCATGCCGACCCCTCTGGCTTGAGCTCGCCCGCGGCGACAAGCCCCGGCGATGTCTCTCGCGAGTCGCTGGCTTCGTCTTCGTCCAGATAAGCCGGCCCTTCGTACGCGTCGTAGATCGCGAGGATATTGAGCAAGCCGGCAATCGTCGTATAGATCGTGCCGATTTCAACCAGCTTACCAAGACGGGGATGCAGCCCGTTGAGAACATTCTGCGTGGGTTCGGCGAGGATGCCTCCGAGTATAAAATCCTTGCCGTAGTACTGTAGAGTGCCTTGGATCAGGGCCGGCAGAGAAGCCAGCCCGACGAAGAACTGGCCGAGGTAGTGAACGCAGAACTTTTCAGGATAGTGGAAAGGGTTGACCCAGCGCCAGTAGACGATCTTTCCTTCTCCCATGAACAAGCCGACGAAATAGAGGCCCAGGATGCAGAAGGCGTACAGGAATGCCTTGCCCTTCCTCCCCTGGTAGTAATGCCCCCACCCCGGAACGAGCCAGGCGAGGAACGCGGCCGTCAGTGGATTGCGAAATGTGATTGGTGTCTGACTCATGAGCTCTCAAGGTTCCGCAGCAACAAAGATCGCGTCCTCACGTCGAACACTGTCCTGCTCCATCGCTCGTCAATGCTATCACGAAACGCCGGGTTGAATCTACCCCGCGTGAGTGTCTGCGCCGCTGCTCAAGACGAAGCCATTTGTCTCCGCGTCAACTGCGTCCACGAGCTCGTGCGGAATTGCTTCGATCCGGCGGACTGCGCCAAGCATCAAGCAGCGTGCCGCGAGTCGATCGATGGCTGCGGGAACACCGGCGCTGGAACAGTGCAATCGCGTGACGGCACGAGGTGTGAACACCGGCTCGTTGCAGCCCGCGCCGCGCAAGCTTGGTCGTGAGATAACGCTCGGCCTCGCTTCGAGTGAGCGAATCGAGACCAAGCACGACGCCCGGCGCAGTCGTGCCCCGCCTCGCGCGCTCGCGATTGGTCTGCCGGCTTGAATGATCGTCAAACGCATGCTCATTCCGGATTCCAGGCTGGCCACAGCCTCGATGTCGTGCCGAACCGCAGGGCTTGCATTCTGGCAGTCGTCGATGCCGACGACGACGTGATATCCAACGATTGACGTCAGGCGCAGAGCACGCTCGATCGCCCGCCAGGACTCGATCGGCCCCGGCTCGCGGCCGACGCGCTCACCGAGACGCTCGGCGAGCAAGCCAGGCAGCAACCCTCCCTGGCGCGGACAGCTCAAGAGGACACACCGCCGCCCGGGGTTGCGCGCCTCGGCAAGCGCTCGGCGCAAGACGGTGGTCTTGCCCAGCCCGGCTTCCGCCGTCAATAGAGCACCTCGCTGCCCCGTCTGAACGCACTCGGCTAGCAGCCGAGCGGCCTCGTCGTGAGATGGCAGTGAAACATACGGCGGATCGTGCTCGACGAACGGCGTTCTGTCACAACCCCAGTACGACTGCCAATCGCACGGCGATGTCTCGTCCGCAGGGCTTGTAATCACAACCTCTTTCTCCTGGGAAATCGCGCCCTTCGCGACCGAGCGTGTGCCGGGCGGTTGCGCATCGCCATCTATCCCTAGAATCGGATAGGATGAGGCCCAACCTTTTGCTGCATCCGGAGCCCAAGCGTGCCGGCGCGTTTCTTTTGCCCAGATCCCCCCAGCGAAGGCGTTTTCCGTCTCAAATCCAATGAGGCGAAACACTTGAGCCGCGTTTGCCGGCTTGGAGCAGGCGACGAGCTCGAGATTTTCGACGGCCTGGGCTTCGCAACTCGAGCGCGCGTTCTTGCCTTGGGCAACGATTGGGTGGATTTGACCGCTCTGGGCGAGCCGATTCTCGAGACGTCTGCCCCATTTCCCCTCGTCCTGGTCTCGGCCGCGCCCAAGGCCGATCGACTGGATTGGCTCGTCGAAAAGGCGACCGAGCTCGGCGTTTCGCGCTTGATCCCGCTCTTGAGCGAGCGGTCCGTGGTTGAGCCGGGCGCAAGCAAGATCGCACGACTGGAGCAAAAGGTCATCGAAGCATCGAAGCAGTGCGGCCGCGCCGCTTGATGGAGATCGAACCGCCGAGGCGATGGTCGGGCGTTGTCGAGGCGTTTCCTCACGCGCAGAAGTTCGTCGCCGACGCGCTGGGGAATTCGCCGATGCGGATTCCTGACATTCCCACTGGATGCCCCACCGTCTTGGCCGTTGGCCCGGAGGGGGGATTCACGCCGGCCGAACGTGAGCAGGTGCTCTGCCTGGGATGGTTCCCAGTCCGTTTGGGAGTGAACACACTACGTATCGAGACCGCCGCCGTGGCTGGTGTTGGGGTGCTGTTCTCCAGAGCGAGGGAGCCGAATGAATGAACGAGCTTCCGGAGATCGCGCCGTCGATCACCCTGCTTCCTAGCCCCCCGTCCACTGGCCGCCCGACTTGTCCTGGTAGATCGACCACACGAAGCCGTCCGGATCACGAAGGGCAAACTCGCGCCAGCCCCAGCTCTGGTCAGTGGGCTCGCCGGAGACGCTCAGGAGCGCCCCCTGGTTCAAGCAGTGATCGTAGAACCCGTCGACGTCGTCGACCTGGATCTGGAGATGGATCCCGACTCCGACGCGCGTATCGGTGAACTCATCGGCGTGCGGCTCCTGCGGATGCACCATGACGGTGAAGCCGCCGATCCGGAGTATGGCCAGCGACAACGGTGCACCTTCACTCTCGGCGTGGATCTGCACAACCTCGGCGCCGACGACTTCGTTATAGAACTCAAGAGACCGGCGAACGTCCTTGACGTAAAGAAAGACGCTCGTAACACGGCCCTCCATTGCGACCCCCCTCTCGTTTCGACAGAAAAACTCACCGAAGTCGCGTATCTTTCCAGGGATGCTCTGATTCGTCGCATTCGGCTTCCTCGGAGATTAACCCGATTAGCCGTTTATGACAATCGAAACCGGCAAGCGAATCGCGCGAAGGGGGATGGTTGGCGCGGGTCGTGAGGGCTTGTAATTCGCGATCGCTGGACTGCAAATGATCCGCTATCGTCACTTGTGGTACGGCTGCTTGTCCTGGTACAGCTTCAAGCGGGTGCGGTAATCCGCTTTCTCAGCGTCAGTTTTGAGCAACCCGATCGCCTGTTCCTGCGTTTTGACCGCTTCGTCGAACTGGCTGGCCTCGGCGTACGCGGCTGCAAGGGTGTTCAGAAATGCTGCAGTCCCCCACCGCGTCAATTCGCATGCCTTTTTCGCCGATTCGACGGCGCGCTTGCCGTCGCGGTAACTGGCATTGGGACAGGTGGCCAAGAGCCACGCACGGTTGTTGAGACTCTCGGCTGAAGTGGGATCGAGCCGGATCGCTTCATTGAAATCGGTGAAGGCCCGGTCGAACGCGCCCGTCTTCTCCCACGCACTGCCGCGGTCGCAGTACGCGATGGCGTCGTTGGGATCGATTCGAATGGCCCGGGTGAAATCGGCGATTGCCTTTCCAAACGCGCCGGTATTCACCGATGTGACGCCGCGGTTGACGTATGCAAAGGCGGTATTGGGATCGATTCGAATGGCCGCGCTGTAATCGGCGATGGCCTTGTCGTACTCGCTTTTCTCGTGCCACACAAGACCCCGCCCAACGTAAGCCTCAACATACTGGGGATCGACGCGGATGGCCTCGTTGTAATCTGCGAGCGCCGTGTCAAATTCCTTCCTGTTGCGCCGGATTCTGCCGCGATTCGCGTATGCCCAGACGCACTCCTTATCGATGCGAATGGCCTTGTCAAAGTCGGCGATCGCTCGATCATAATCCTTGTTGAGCAGCCAGACGCAGCCGCGATCGTTGTAGGCCATAGCCCAATCCGGACTGATGCGAATGGCCTCGTTGAAGTCCTCGATGGCCTTGACGTATTCCTTCTTTAGCTGCCAGGTGCGACCGCGGTACGCATACGCCACAGGGTCCGTGGGGTCGATGCGAATCGCGGCGCTCAAGTCAGCGATTGCCTTTTCGTATTCCTTCTTCTGGCTCCATGCCCAGCCCCGGGAGCGGTACGCGGCGGCGAGGCGCGGATCGAGCTTGATCGCATACGCAGAATCCCTGAACGCACGATCGAATTCGTGCATTTCCAAACGAACGCATCCGCGAGCGCTGTAGGCGACGGCGAGCTTGGGATCGAGCCGGATGGCATGGTCGAAGTCGCTCAGGGCGTTGGCGAGCTGCCTCTTGTCCAGCCACGCGCGGCCGCGGTCGAAATAGAAGATCGCTTGTCCGGGATTCAGCCGGATCGCGCTGTTGTAGTCCGCTAGGGCCTTATCGTGCCGTTTCTCGGCAAGCCACGCCTCGCCACGATTGAGGTAGGCCTCCGCGAGCCCGGGCCGCCGCCGGATCACCTCGTCATAATCGTCACGGGCCTTGGCGAAACTCCGCTTCGCGTCCCACAGCCTCGCCCGCTCGAAGAAGAACCAGACGCGATTGGGATTGAGGTCGATCGCTTTGTTATAGTCAGCCAGGGCGAGGTCGATCTGGCCCTTGTCCTGCCGGATGCAAGCTCGCGCGGCAAACGGGAACGCGTCGCGCGGATCCTTGGCGATCAGCACAGTGAAATAACCCACTGCCTCATCGACCGGGATCACATCATCGGTACTCGCCCAGCCTTGCACGGACCCGTATTCCGATTTCAGCCACAACCAAAGGCCTTCCGCGCGCTCAACGCGGTAAACCCGGACGTTCTCGCTGGGCGAGAACCGCCTCTCCCCCACACGGAATGTCAGCTCGCTGGACCTCTGCACAACCCTCTCGCCAACCATGTCCCTCGGGGATTGCCCAGCGGACCCAGCCGGAGAGGAAACTGCGACGAGTAAACAGCCAAGCACCGTGATCGGCCGCGCTCGCGCTCGGCCCCAGGTGCTCCATCGCCGACACGTGGCCGGCCCTGACGCAATCCTTGGCCCGCCGCAACCGGACATCGCTGCGATCTCCCGCATAGCACCGCAGGCCCGCTCCACCAAACAGCAACCATCAGTGTGTGAAGATACGACCTTCAGCCCGGCCGGATCAAGGGGCGTGATTCGCGCCGACCCGAATTCCCTAACCTCGTCCTACTCCTCCGCCCTCCGTCCTGGATTCAAAAAACTCGACCGTTCGCCTGATTCCCGGCAGCAAGAACCCCACGGACGAGTAATGTCCGCAGTCGTACCACAGGATCGGAGGCTTGCCGGCTGCTTCCCAGAGCCGCCGGGTGCACGCCGGGGGGACGACCTCGTCCACCTTGCCCGCAATGAAAAGCATGCGTTTTCCGGCCAGGCCGTCGGCATAAGTCAGCGGGTCGAACGGGTCGGTCAGCTTCTTGAGATCGGCCTTGTTGCGCCCTGTTTCGATCCAGATTTTCCGGAACGGGGCTCCTTCGGGCATTTCCCACAAAACCGTCGAGAGATCGCCGCCGGCGAGCAGGAACGCTCCGTCCTTGATCGCAGGGTCGACCGCGGCCACAAGCGCCGAGACGATTCCGCCCAGGCTGATCCCGGAGACCCCCAGCCGGGCCGGGTCGACGCTCGGCTGCGCGGCGAGCCAGAGCGCAGCCCGGCGCACGTCGAGCACAGCCTGACGCATGGCCGTCATGGTCCGCTCGATATCCGCCGAGACCAGACGCTTCGAGGGAACCGCACCGCTGTGCCCGGGCGGCCGGCGCTCGCCGTAATACGGCAGTTTGACGAACAGGGCCGCAATCCCACGGTCTGCCATCCGCGCCGCCATGTATCGGGAAAGTGGGAAATCCGCGCCCAGGATATGCAAGACGATCACCCCGGGACGGCCTGGTCCGGGTCCGACCGGGGCAAAGTACTCGGCGTGCACCGTGTTGTTCTCGACATCAGGCGTTTCGACGAGCGACGGAAATCGCAGCTTCGCGACGGTATAGCGACGGGTCGACAGCATCGGCTCCAGCTCATACGAGAATGTCGAGGCCGTCATCCGGAACCGCTCGGGAACGAACGCTTCCTTCACGCTGGGCCGGAATGTGACCTGTCCGGTCTCGACTGCGCCCGCGCCACCGCCCGCGCCGAGACAGAGCAACACCACGCCAAACACGCTATTCATCGGCCACGCCTTCGGAACGGAGAAAATCCGCCTTGACTGCGCCTGGTGTCCACATTTCCTGCAGAATCCGGCTTATCCTGCGACCAGATCTGAGATACTCTGTCCGCGCCGGCTCGAGCCGGAGGCTCAATCGCACTTCATTATGCCGAGTGCGCTCCGTCTGGGAAGGGAGTTTAAGCGCGAATGTTCGAACCGCAGCACCGGCTTGCCCGGTTGGAGCCGGAGCGAGTTTGCATCATCAAGCCAAGCTCACTTGGCGATGTGGTTCACGCCTCGCCGATCCTTGGGGCTCTGCGCCGCGCTGGCCGGCGGCTCACCTTTCGTGGGTGGTCAATCATCCTTTTCGCGAGGTGCTCGAAGGCCATCCGGCGCTCGACGAGCTGATCGTCCACGACCGATCGAAGGAGCGGGGAGGGGCGCTCGGGATATCCGGTACAAGCCGGCTCTTCCGGAAGCTGGCTCGCGGTCGCTTCGACCTCACGATCGACCTGCAGGGGCTACTGCGATCCGCCCTCATGACGGCGGCCACCGCCGCGCACGTGCGCGTGGGCATGGCCGATGCGCGCGAGGGGGCTCGGTGGTTCTACACAGACCGCGTCGACGCATCACGACTGCGCCTGCACGCGGTGGAGCGCGTGCGCCGCGTCGCCGCCGCCTTCGGCGCGACCATGCCCGAGCCGCAGTTCAGCCTCGCGAGCGCAGGCGAGCACGCGCGCTGGGCCAGTGAACTTCTCGGACCGTTGCCCAGGCCCCGGATCGTGCTGAATCTCGGTGCACAGTGGCTCACGAAACGCTGGCCTCCAGAGCATTTTGCTGAAATCGCCCGGCGAGCCTCCGCAAGATTTGGCGCCGGTTTGATCGCCGTCGGCTCCGCCTCCGATCGACCGCTTGTCGAGGCCCTCATGGAGCACGCGGCCCCACTTCCGATCCTGGACCTGTGCGGCCGAACCAGCCTGCACCAGCTCGCGGCCCTTTGCGTCGCCTCGGACTTGCTGATCTCGAACGACACCGGCCCCTTGCACCTTGCCGCCGCGGCCGGGGCCCGCGTCGTGGGAATCTATACCTGTACGGACCCCCTTTTGACCGGTCCGTTCGGCCCGCTCGCAACCACCGTGCAAACGACGATCTGGTGCAAGTGCAGCCTGATCAAAACGTGCAGCCGTATGGATTGCATGCGTGAGCTAACCCCCGATCGGGTCTGGCCGACCATCGAGCACCAGATCGAGCAAGCCATTCCGCCCGCCTCGCGTGCCGGGTGAGGCAGCGGGAGAGCGGACAATCCTCACCGCCACGCCTTCCCCCCCGTCGCGGAAAGTGCGCGCGCACCCTTGACCCCCCAAATCGCTGTCACCGCTGTCATCTTCTTATGTGCCTTGGACTTAAAAGTGACGGCTGCATAATCGGAACGATTTTTTCAAACGCAACCCGTGACGGCCGCTGATGTTGCGCGGTGACGGCTGCATAATCGGACCTGGGAACGAAGGTACCCCTTCGCGAACAAAGGGCGACACCGCCGGTGCGGCGTGCGCGCAAATATTGGCGGTTCTCAATCCCAATCCTCATTGCCGGCATTGGCGCCCCGTCCGTCCTGGTTGCCATCCATCGGCCCCGATTCACCGTATTCGATCGTGTATTCCTCGAGCTGCCCGATGTAGGCGTCGGTGCTCACGGTCTGTCCCGGCAGCATGTACGAGCCCTCGCTCAAGTCGTCGTGACGCTCGGCGGGGACGGCCGGTTCAGCCGCCGTTTCCGGGTGGGGCAGTGATGCGGGCCGGCGCCGATCGAGCAAGTGCCCGACGTCGAACCGCTCTCCGATGTAGCGCCGGCGAACGTCCGGATTGTTAAGAATCTGCTCGCGATTTCCGTAAGCAAACACGCGCCCATCGCTGATCACATAGCAGCGATCGGTGACCTCGAGCGTTTCTCGGAACTGGTGGTCGGTCAAGAGGATGCCGATATTGTACTGTTCCACCAGTGCGCGGATCTGATCCTGGATCTCAGCGACCGTTTTGGGGTCGATGCCGGCGAACGGTTCGTCGAGCATGATCATCTTGGGCTCGGCGATCAGCGAGCGCGCAATCTCCAGACGCCGCCGCTCGCCGCCGGAGACGCGGTTGGCCTTGGTCTTGCGGATCTTGGTCAGTCCAAACTGGTCCAGCAGCTCGTTCTGACGGTCTCGTTGCTGCTTCCGGCTCATTTCGCGCCGGGTTTGAAGAATCGCCATCAAGTTGTCTTCGACCGAAAGCTGCCGGAAAACGCTGGTGTCCTGCGCCAGATAGCCCATACCGGCCCGGGCGCGGAGGTACATGGGCAGGCCGCTCACATCCCGATCGTCGAAGATGACCGTGCCGCCGTCGGCGTCGATCAGCCCGATGGTCATGCGGAAGCTCGTCGTTTTGCCCGCGCCATTGGGCCCCAGGAGCCCCACAACCTCCCCACGCTCGACGTCGTAATCGACCCCGCTCACGACCATACGGCGTCCGTACGATTTCTGCAGACCGCGAACTTGCAAAAGGGGCATGGCTCGATCCTCCTTGATCGCACGTTCTCGCGTGGCTCCTGACGAGCCTTGCCTCCCGTGGCGGGCGGGCTCGCCGCGAGCCTCGCCCTCGCGGAATCAGGCAACCGTGGCTCAGCGAATCCAACGCATTCGCTCGAAATACGGGCGGAATGGAATGCGAAAATCATGAGAGAGCGGGATGGTGGGCCCGAACGGCATCCCGTGCGGCCAGTAAACGTAAAACGCCTTGCCGGTCACGAGCTGGCGCGGAACCTCCCAGTACTTTCGGTCGGATGGATCCCACGCGGCATCATCCGATCCCCAGCCGCGGCTGTCCTTGCTCCGGGGACTGTTGTCTCCCATCATGAAGAATCGGTCAGGACCGATCTCATACTCCGATGATCTTACGTTCGCCAGGCTGGGAAAGCGGGATACATCGAACAAAAAGTCGAACAGCTCCCCCGGTGACCGCGGGCGCTCCTGGTCCCAGACCAGCCCGTAATCGTCGTAGCCCGGCCGCTGGGTATAGTAGATATCCCGCTTCAGGACAAGATCGCTCGCCACAATGTCGGCATTTCGGGCGGAAATCGCGGCCGGTGAAAGGTCCGCGTCGGTCGGAATCGGGATTGGCTCGGGCGTCTCATATTCGATTCCGTCGCCGCCGCAAGGCTTTCCGTCAACCGTCAAGCTCATCCGATTATCGACATTGGCGAAATCGACGTGATGCCGTCCAGTCCCCTTGATCGTCGTCTGCCAGCGCCCCAGCTCCTCTTCACCACGAGTCACAACCGCGTTTCCCGTCGCCAGGTCGATCGTGCACCGGTGGGCCATTCCAGCTTTGACAAGCTCGAGCCGCACCGCTGCGTCCGGTCGCGCACTCTTCACCTCAATGTCGGCCTGCAACGTCAGGTCACCCACCCAATGCGGTTGCATCATCCATGCGTTGTCGACCTGGCTTTCGTCAGGCAGGCGGGTCCGTGGGGCCATCAAATTGGTGTTATAGGAGTAAAAGTCCGTGACCAGCGTCGAGCGCGGCCCCCGGGGCGGAGTCTGGTCGTTGAGCACGGCGTTCCAGACTTCCGGCTCCGGCACGAGATTCCGGTAACGCAGCTCGGCCCACTGATCGGAAGCTTCCTTGGTCATGTACCGGCTAACACCGGTCTGCTCCACCAGCCAGCTCAAGTCCGGGCTCTTCCAGCGCTGCCATTCCGGCTTCATCTGGAACGCCCGCGGCTGGTGCCGGTCATCGTAGACCACGATCTGCATCGCGACCTGGTGCCGTAACGGCTTGCGGGCCAGCACGTAACTGTCGCCGCCGGGCGGTTTGATGTAGATATCCCCGTGGTAAATCCGAATCGTCTCACCAGGCAGCCCCACCAGCCGCTTGATATAGCTGATCTCGGGATCTTCGGGATACCGGAAAACAACCACATCCCAGCGTTCCGGCGCCGCACTGCCAGGTAGGAACGGCAGGTCATACGGGAACATCATCACCAGGATTCGGTCCCCTTTGAAGCTCGGCAACTGATCCACCCTGGCCTGGAACCGGCAATTGCTGCAAAGCCCGGAATAAAGACGCAATTCCCGGCTCGCCGTCCTGGGCTCGACTTCCTCCGACGCGTTCAACACGAACACGAACTCGCATTGCGGACAGACAAGTTCCTTGTGCCTGCCCATGAGCGTCGGGGCCATTGATCCCGTTGGAATCACAAACGCCTGAGCCTCAAAACCCCGCACGACCAGCGCGAGGATAAACGCGACAACAATCGCCTCGACCGTGTCGCGGTACCCCTCGCGAGCGACCGGTGCTTGGACTGTAGCGGTGCTTGGCTTCGCGGCAGCGCGGGGCTGCAAAGTTGCGGTGGACCGTCCCATCGTGTTGTGTTTCCCTCGCTGGCGCGAAAAGCTAACTGGGTGGGTGGGCGGGTGCGCGAACCTTCCTAGCGAATGTAACGAATTCGGCGCGGGTCGGGAACCCAGCAAAACGACCGCCCAAAAACCTTGAGGGGCACCAGCTCGCCCGGCAAGTGCACCAGAAACGGCTTGCCGACGAACATCGACCCACGCACGACCGGCCCTTCGCTCCAGAACCTGGAGTCATTCGAAACCGAGCTGTTGTCCCCAAGTACAAAGAACTCGTCGACCCCCAGCTTCACTCCCGACCGAAGCCCATGCGGCTGCCTGGGTGTATTGGCCAGCATCCCCGTGTAATAAATGTCACGATAAACCCGGATCTCACTGACTTCGGCCTCTCCCCCGCGAACACCAAGCTCCAAGGGGCTCTTACTACGCACTACGCCCCTCCACTCAGAGTCGTCGAAATCAAACGGCTCAAATAAAAGCTGTCCGTCGATCGCCGCTTGAAAACGTCTGTCCACCAAGGCCGCCTCAAGAACGATCGTTCTCTGCTTCAAGCCTCTTGCAGCCAAAGGATTAGAGGGATGCGAAATCGGGACGGCACGATCGTTGCGCAGCAGCTCGATCGCTCCACTCTCGCCGTTTGCGATTCGCAGCACGAACCGATCGGCCCCTGAGGAAAGTGCGACGGAGATGCTCTCGATCGATGGGCCCAGCGTCACCTTCGCTTCCGTGCCCACGTCTTTGATCTCGTTGAGCTGGCGCGGCTCGCTGCCGTTGTAGCCATGAAAGTCGGTCATGCAGCCGTAGCCGCCGAGCCCCGCGTCCCAGTGCTTGTAAAACACCCAGTCGTCGCTCGCGGGGCGAGCCGCGGGGAGAGCCGTGTGCACGAATCCCGTGCCCTGGCGCTTCCACCCACTGGCAAAAGTGCTGCCGTCATCCGCTTCCGATCGGAACACCCAGCGCGGGAATCTTGACGCGTCCTCGGGCTGGAAGCGGCTGTCATGCACGAGAATTCTCATGGCCCGGATTTCCGCGAGCGACTTCCGCGCCACCTGATCATTCACGAAGACGTCACCTCCCTTGATGCGAATCGATTCCCCGGGCAGGCCCACAACCCGTTTGACGTAAGCCTGCGAGGGCTCACCGGGAAAATGAAACACCGCTACTTCCCAGCGCCGCGGGCGGCGCAATGCGTAAAGAAACTTCTCAACCAGCACCCGATCGCCGCCACACTCGATCGAGCTGTCATCCAGGTTCCGCTTGCCGCAATTCGGGCAGATGGCCTCACCGCTCTGCCGCTCCTCTTCGATCCCGATCACGAAGCCGGCGTGGCAGCTCGGGCACACGAGCTCGCGGTGCCAGCCCAGCAGCGTCGGCGCCATCGAGCCCGTAGGAACAACGTACGCCTCGGCAGAGAATGTTCGCACCAGGAGCACGCTCAGACACAGCACCACGATCAGCTCGACCGTCTGGCGCACCGGGCTGCTCCTCGGGCGTGCGAGGGGGCCGCGACGTGATTTGCCCTGGGGCCCGTTTGAGCTCATGCTCGCTCGATCCGCTCATGAATTAAGGATTTATGGCACGCTCAGTCATCGCTGTCATCCAGCACCGACAAAAACGCCTCTTGAGAGATCTCGACGCTCCCTACTTGTTTCATACGCTTCTTCCCTTCCTTTTGCTTTTCGAGGAGCTTGCGTTTGCGGGTGATGTCGCCGCCGTAGCACTTGGCTGTGACGTTCTTCCGCAGCGCCGAGATGGACTCGCGGGCGATCACCCGGCCGCCGATGGCGGCTTGAATCGCCACTTCGAACTGGTGCCGCTCGATTTCTCCTTTGAGCTTCTTGACCAGCTTTCGGCCGCGGCGGTCGGCATGGGCGCGATGCACCACGGTTGAAAGCGCATCGACTCGCTGAGCGGCCACCAGGATGTCCAGCCGGCACAGATCCCCGGCGCGGAAGCCGATCACCTCGTAATCCATCGTACCGTAACCACGCGTCGCGCTCTTCAGTTTGTCGTAAAGATCATAAATCATTTCCGCGAGCGGCAGCTCGTAGGTCAGGATGGCGCGAGACGGCGAAAGGTATTCGGTCTTGATGAAGACACCGCGGCGATCTTCGCAAAGCTGCATGATCACGCCGATCGAGTCGCTGGGGATGATGAAGTTCAGCCGGGCGATCGGCTCCCGGAATTCCTCGATCACACCCGCGTCGGGAATCCGCGTCGGATTTGAGATGTGCAGCGTCTCTGCCTCGCGGGTGACGATCTCGTAAGTGACGGTCGGGGCGGTCTGGACCAGCGAAAGGTTACTCTCGCGCTCGAGCCGCTGTTGCACGATTTCCATGTGCAGCATGCCCAGAAACCCGCAGCGAAACCCGAACCCGAGTGCATCGGAAGATTCCGGCTCAAAAGTGAAGCTCGAGTCGTTGAGCGCCAGCTTCTGAAGTGCTGTCCGCAGGTCGTCGAACTGGTTGTTCGTGGCCGGAAACAGGCCGCAGAAGACCACGGGCACCGGCTCCTGATAGCCGGGCAGTGCCACCTGAGCGGGCCGTGGCATCTGAGTGATCGTGTCCCCGATCTTCACGTCGGAGAGCTGCTTGATATTGGCGACGACATAGCCCACCTGCCCTACGCCCAGTTCCTCGCAGGCGACCTCGCGGGGCCGGAACCGGCCCAGTCCCGTGACTTCGTAGTTCCGATCTTCAGCCATGAGACGGATCGGTTGCCCCACGCGCAGGGTGCCGTCGACCACCCGGACATAGGTGATCACCCCCTGGTAGTCATCGAATTTCGAGTCGAAGATCAGTGCCCGAAGCGGGGCCTTGGGATCTCCGGAGGGGTGCGGAACTCGCTCGATGATCGCGCGGAAGACGTCGGACACCCCCTGCCCCGTCTTCGCACTGATGGCGAGCACTTCGGCCGGATCGATCCCCAGGCTGGTGAGGATCTCTTCCTTGATTTCCTCGGGCCGGGCTGCCTGCATGTCGATCTTGTTGAGCACGGGCACGATCGCCAGGTTGTTGCTCACCGCGAGATAGGCGTTGGCGACGGTCTGTGCCTGCACGCCCTGGGTGGCGTCGACGAGCAGAATCGCCCCTTCACAGGCCGCCAGGCTGCGCGAAACTTCGTAATGGAAGTCGACGTGACCGGGTGTGTCGATCAGGTTGAGCTCATAGGTCTGTCCGTCGAGCGTGTAGTTGATGGCGACCGCGCGGGCCTTGATGGTGATTCCCCGCTCGCGCTCGAGATCCATGTCGTCGAGAAGCTGCTCGCGGAATTCGCGCTGGGTGATCGCGCCCGATTGCAAGAGGAGTTGGTCGGCCAGCGTGCTCTTACCGTGATCGATATGAGCGACGATCGAGAAATTGCGAATGAACTTCGGGTCAACAACCATCGAACGGGCGATCTCCTGAGGGCTATTTGCGGGGCGGGGTTCCGTGATCGGTATGATCGGGCGGCCCGCCAAGGGCGGTGCCCGGCACGGTGACCTGTCCGCATGATTATATTGTGCCGGAAGCAAACCGAGAAGACGCGTTGCACCTATTGCGCCACCGACGACCCGCTGATCCGATCGCCGCCCCCCTCCGTTTTGGAGCCAGCTCACGGCCCCAGCGTGTCCTGCGACACCATCGGACCCCCGCCTCAGCCGGTTGCATCTCTCAAGATGACGCTGGCGGGGGAAAAGGTGTCAGAAACCAAAAACTAGCTTGCCCTGCGGAGCCGGGCAAAGCTGTCAGGAACCGAATAGCAGCTTTCTCTGCGCCGACGGGCACCGAGACCCGATTCAATTCAGAAGCCGGCCAACGACGGTAGTGTCGAGCCCGAATCACGATGCCCAATTCACAACGCTCAAGCCGGGCACCGCGCGAAGGTCGGTAGCAATTGCCTGCCAACGACTTATCAAGTTCAAATCTCGTCGCCGCGTTTGCGACGAAAACTCGTCGATGTTCGCTGACGTGACGGTCCGACATGCGCGCCATGCGATCTATGGGGACTGCGCCGCTCATGCCGAGTCGCCGCCGTGCCGGCGCAAAACCTCCGCCAGATCCTCGCGGCTGTTTTGCAGCATCCGGTCGGCGGGAGTGCGGCCTTCGTTGTCCTTGGCGTTGATGTCGGCGCCGTGTTCGATGAGAAGCTCGATGATCCCCTCGCCGTGCTGCGTGTCCTTGTTAGGGTAGTGCAAGGGAGTGCGTCCTTCAGCGTCTCGGACATTCACGCAGTCAGGATTCTCACGCAACAACGTGCGCACTCGGTCGAGTCCCCCGAGCGCGACGGCGTCGCAGATCGGTGCAAACCGAAGCAGATATTCAACGATGCCCCGCTGATTCTTGTAGGTCGCTGCAGACAGCGGCGTGGCTCCAAAGTGAGGGTCGCGGGCTTCCACGTCCGCGCCGAGTTCGACGAGCAATTTGACGGTGTCCAGTTGACCGGCGAGAGCGGCGTGATGCAACGGCGATGGGCGACGGTCCGTCTGGCCGTTGACGTCAAAGCCTAGCTCCACCAACAAGCGAAGACGGTCCGCACGGCCTTCCTCGGCGGCCAAGATGAGGAGTTCTCCCGGATCGTCCAGCAGCGACGCATCGCGCGCAACAAGTTCATGGGCGCGATCCGCATCGACTCGGTTGCAGGCTGCGGCAAATTCATCCGCAGTACCGAGAGCGATTCGCCTGGCACCCTGTGCGACAAGATAGTCGGCGATCTCCTGATGACCGTAGTACATGGCTGCCGCATAAGGCGGCACGAGCGTCGGCCGGGTACTGGCTTCTGCGGTTAACGTCGGCGCCGTTCTCGACGAGCAGCTTGACGCGGTCAAAATAGCTCGCCTTGACCGCGTAAAGCAACTGATACGAGAGAATGTCCGACGGGCTGCGGTTGTCGACGCGCGGCCAGAACTGAAAGAACCGCTTGAACCATGGCCCGCCTTGGTCCTTGCCCAAGCCATATTCGAACAGCAGCTTCAAATGCTCGTCGTCAGGATACTGCATGCGGTTGTAGAGTCCTTGATTGTCGTTGGGGTCGGCGCCGGCTTCGAGCAGTAGCCGCGCGAACTCGAAACAGTATTGATGCGGCGGTTGGCACAATGAACCTTCGACTCGATGCACGTCGGTCTCGCCCAGGCCGAGCACTCCGGTCAGCGCGGTAAAGAGACACGGAAACTGTCCGCCCCAATCCCACAGGAAGCCCGCGTTCGGGTCGGCGCCATGCTCAATCAAGAGCCGCGCTGCTTGTAACGTCGAGTGCTCCTCGGCTTCGCTGTCCAGTCGTGAGTACGCCGCGTAGAGCAGCGGCTCCCAATCGAACGGCCCGCCTTTCGCATGCACATCCGCGTTCTTCGTCAACAAGTCGGTCACCGCCGCGACGTCGCCAACTGCTGCGGCGGTATAGATGTTGACCTTTGCGATTTGCGGCTTCGCGGCGAGGAGCCGCCGCGCCTTCTCACGCCGCGAAGGATGATCGCCGTCGAAATAAGAAATGCACGCCAGGCGCAGGAATTGATTCGCATCGTCATCAGACTTTGGCTGGAGCGGCTGGCGGTAGTTCTCGATCGTCTGGACGTAGCTCTTCAGCTTCTGCCAGCTCGTAAAGCCGTAGCTTCTTGCGAGCACACGCTGCGCGTCGTGCAAAGAGAAAGCAGCCCGGTCGGGCGTCTGTTCGTGTCGTTCGACTTCGGCGACTGCGTTGGCGTCGCCGGCACGGTAAGATTTGAGTAGCTCCTTCGCTTGGCCCCTGAACTGGTTGAAGTTCGGCCAGTGCGGCCACTCACGGTCTGATGAGAGATGAGAATCGGTCACAACGACCTCCTTTCAAAGCACCCGGTGTCCGCGTCACGGGCTGAAAGAAGGTTCGTCAGCCAAATACAGGTCGATCGTCGATCGCAGTCGGGTGGACTCAGTCCTCTCCGCGGACACGGCAGCGCCCCGAAGCGCTAACGTGCAGCTTAGGCGTCTTGAGGCGCCGGGTCAATCCGCCTCGGCCATAATCGGGAGTTGGTCTTATTGCAAGTATTGGCATGGTTCAGGAGGAGGTTACAATGGGGGTTGCCATGCGAACCACGCGGCGCGGTTTTTCCTTGTACGACCTCTTCGGCCTCTTGATGGTGATCGGCGTGGTCGCCATGATCGGGATGGCGGCCGTCCTCAGGGCACGCGATTCCAGCCGGCGGGCCTTGTGTGTCAGCAACCTCAAGCAAATTGCCCAAGCACTGCACAGTTACCAGACGACCCACGGTTCTTACCCGCTGGGCGTGACCGCGACGTTCAATACATTCAGCGCCGCAATGAACGAGGGGGTCAGAACGCCAGGCCAGCCGACCGATTGGAGCGGTTGGAGCCCACAGGCCGTTTTGCTTCAGTATCTCGACCAGACACCACTTTATAACTCGATCAACTTCGACTTCGAGCCGCACGCCAATGCACAGGAAGCGGCGTTTAACACCACGGCCACCGAAACGCGAGTCTCCATTTTTCTGTGTCCGAACGACCTCTACGCTGGCCGGCCCGGCTTGAACAACTACTACGCCAGCACCGGCACGACGATCGAGTCGATGTCGCATCGGCCGACGGGAGTCTTCGGATATCAGTCGTTGTGCCGGTCGAGCGACATCACCGATGGCGAGGCGAATACGGTCGCATTCGCCGAGGGGCTTTCGGGAAGCTTGCAGCCGCGCCGGTACCGAGGCAACGGCGTCGTGAACGTCGGTACGCACTTCGCCGATTCCAATACCGCGACCGCCGAACGATATCCCGATCAGTTGATGCAAAACCTTCAGGCATGCCACGATGCCTTCAACGCCCCAGTCGCCGCCGCCAACATTTTCACCGGCGACCGCGGCCGGTACTGGTCGTGGGGCGCTGAATCGATGACGCTCTTCAATACGATCGTACCACCGAACTCACCCCAGTTTGTGTTCAATCAGTGCCGTTATATTTGCACCGGATGCTTTCTGCGAGACGCCGACCATTCCGATATCACGAATGCCAGCAGCTATCATCCCGGCGGCGCACACGTGCTGTTCTGCGACGGTTCGGTGCGCTTCGTCAAGAGCTCGATCACCATGCGAACCTGGTGGGCACTCGGCACGAAGAGCTCCGGTGAAGCGGTCGGCGCTGACAGTTTCTGACCTTTTCGCGGGCGATCCGCCAGCCTACCAGAAATAGTACTGTTCGAGCTGCGACCAGAAACCCGCGACGATCCAGCAGGCGCCGAGCACGCGGCCCACCCGGTCGATCCAGCTCTTTTCCGCCCGGCACCGCCGTACAAGAAGCAAGATCGCCCAGACGATCAAGGGTGCCAATGATGTCCAGAAGGGAAACCTCGCGAACCCCAACTGGATCGACCGGTTCCACCCCTGATCGATCAGGTAACCGATGAGCGCGGCGGAACAGGCCATGAAACCAGGCTGACGCAACAGGGACCGCCATTCCGGCCGTGGCCGGCGCAGCCGCAGCAAGATCTGCGCGGGAGTCAATCCCACGAGCATGCTGAGAAACCAAGCCTGGCACTCGTCGGAGACCTGGACGGCCAGGGAGCGAAAAGCGAAGTCAGCCTCATCCTGGCTGATCGCCGGCACGCTGGCCAGGTCGTTTCGGTACGCCGTATACTCCTGCCTCCAGGCAACGGCCCGCGGGGAAAAGGTTCGGATCCGATCACGAATGCTCGAAATCCCGAAGCCGAGTGCCGCAACGAGAATGAGCGCGTCGCCGACGTTCAGTCGCCGCGCGGCCGCCGCCGTGCCGCCCGATTGCTCATGAGACTCATCCGGCATGATGTCGTTCTCCAACCGGCGTCGATGACGACGAGGCTGGCAATATCTTATCCGGTTGGACCTACGGAACAACACCGGATTCTCGTGCCACCACAAGGCGACGAGAGGCTTCATATGGCGACGCGACACGTCGGGTTCGCAGACCGTTCCAGATCCGGTTTAGAACGGCACGACATCCGTCGGAACGGGGAGGTCCGGGAAGGTCGCGCGATAAGGCGTTTCCGGGAAATACACACGCCATTCGTCACTGGTGAAATTGCGATTGGCGATTCGGCCGGCGCGGCGTTGCCAGGATTCGAGACCCACATCGCAGAGCACCACCGCGCCCACCAAGCGTTCGAGGTCGTGGCATCCGGCCGCGAGGGTCTTACCGTCCGGACTGTAGGCAACGATCCAATCATAGCCCTTTCCCACGGGAAGTGGCTTCTCGACCATCCGTTGGCGTGTGGCAACATCCCACAGCACGACGCCGCCGCTCTCCTTGCCGTCGAAATGCTCCCGGTATCCGGCCGCGAGGATCTCGCCGTTCGGGCTGTAGTCCACGCTCTGGACCCGGTTATGTTCCACGGGAAGTGGTTCGTCGACCCGGCGTCGGCGTGCGGCCAGGTCCCACAGCACCACGCCGCCGCGCATCACCTTGCCGTCGAAATTGTCGTATTCGGCCGCGAGGGTCTTGCCATTCGGGCTGAAAGCCACGCTCGCAACCGGGCCCTTTCCCACCGGAAGTGGCCCCTCGACCAGTCGTCGGCGTGCGGCCAGGTCCCACAGCACCACTCCGTCGCTCACGTTGTCGAAGAAATCGTAGAATCCCGCCGCCAGGATCTTGCCGTCCGGGCTGAAGGCCACGCTCGTAACCGGGCCCTCTTCCACGGGAAGTGGCTCTTCGACCAGTCGTTGCCGTGTGACCAGGTCCCACAGCACCACGCCGCCGCTCTCCTTGCCGTGGACATTGTGGTAGTATCCACCCGCGAGGATCTTGCCGTCCGGGCTGAAGGCCACGCTCCAAACAGGGCCCTCGTTCACCAGAAGCGGCTCATCGACCTGTCGCTTGCCTGCGGCCGGGTCCCAGAGCACCACGCCGCCCCGAGCATGGGGAACGCCGTATCCGGCCGCCAGGGTCTTGCCGTCGGGGCTGAAGGCCGCGCGATAAACCCAACCCTCGTTCATGTGCAAAAACGACGAGAGTACCGGTCTTTGCTGAAGGGCCTGGTAAAGACTTTCGCGAGCCTCGAAAGTGTTGTCGGCCCGAACAGCTTCGACGGCCAGCAGCAGCGAGCGGTCGAAGTGTTTGTCTCTTTCGGCCACCGACAGAGCAGCGAACCGGCGTGAGGTCGCGATCTTTGCCAGTGTCTTTGCGGTCGCCTCGTTCTGCTGCGCCAGATTCTCATTCTCCCTCGCCAGTTTCTCCGCTTCCCGCGCTCTCGCCTCGTTCTGCTTCGCAACGTGCGCAGTCGCTTCCGCCTCGTCGCGGGCTCCCTTCTCCTGGCTCTCGCTCTCCCTGGCAGAATTCGCAGCCAGGTTGGCCCGTTCGCTCTCCCGATTCGTGCGCCAGGTCTGTGTCCCCGCGGCCAGGGACAAGAGAAGCGCGAGTGCGGCTGCGATCGCCAGACGCTGATTGAGTTTCTTTTGATGTCTCGCCCCAGCCGTCGCCTCCCGCTCGCGCGCCTCGGCCAGTTCGGCTCGCTGCCGTTCCGCCTCGGCAAGCCGGCGGTTTTGCTCGACCCGCTCATCCAGTCTCTTGCGCTCCTCAACCTGCTTCCTGTCCCGGTCCGTAATGCTCGCGTCAAGGAACCGCATGGCCCGATCGAAGTCGCCTTCGTAGCGGGCGGCCCATGCCGTGTTGGGCCGGGCCTCCTTCTTCCAGCGCAGTGCTTGTTCCAGGTCGGGCGGACCCCATAGCCCGGCGCGGCCCTCGGACCAGAGCCGGGCCGTCTGGTCGAGCCGGCGATAGACGGCGGCCGACGCCGCTTCGTCCGCGACCCAGCCGCGGAGCCGTCCCCAGTGGCGGATCAAACTCTCGTGGCTGATGTCGAGTATGTCGTCCGGCCCGATCTCCTGCGGCCACGCAGGCGTGAGGAAAGAGCGGTCGGGATCGCGGAAGACATCCACCACGGCGAGCACCGCCTCGGGCCTGACATCCGCGACGCGGGCGATCTCCTCCAGGTGCGTCGGCCGCCGGATGTCGCGGCCGGATGTCGTCCGCGTGCTCAAGCGGCGAAACAGCACCTCGGTGATCCGTTGTTGTTCGGCGGCAAGCGACGCGTACGATGCGTCCGCCTGGCCGGAGAGGGCCCCCTTCAGGCCACCGAGGGCCTCGTACGCCGCCAGGTTCAGGACACCCGCGCCAGCACAGCCCTTCCAGAGCCGCATCAGGGCGTGCTGCATCAAAGGGAGCTGGTCCGGGTCCGAGCCCATATCGTTCAGGATGCGGGTGACGAGCGCAGGCTCGACCTGGCCATCGAGCACCCGGGCCGGGCCCTCGATCGCCTGCTGTCGCTGCGTGCGGGTGAGCTTTGGCGTCAGAAACTGGCTGTCGTTGAGCGCCTCGGGAAGCCCGTCGAAGACCGCGCAGTCGCCGAGGTAGTCGGACCGCATCGTCACGACGATGTAAACAGGTCGGTCCGTTTCGCGCACACTGGCCAGCAGCAGGGAGACGAAGGCATTGGCCTCGTCGCGCTGGCCCTCGCCCTCGCGCCGGTAGCGGAAGAGTTCCTCGAACTGGTCGACGACTAGCAGGAGTTTGCGGCCGCCGGGCAGCGGTGCCTCGTCGAGCACTTCGGCCAGCCCGAGCGGACCGCGCTGGAGCATGGCGTGGAGCTGGCCGGTCGGGTGGTCAAGGTCCGACCAAGCCCGGCCCAGCACCGCGTCGGCCAGCAGCGCCTCTGCGAGCCGCCAGAGCGGACGGTCGCCCGGCCGCATGGTGGCCACGGCCCACCGCGCCCCGGCAGAGCCCAGGAGCCCGGTCAAGAGCGCCGGGATCAGGCCGGCAAGGACCAACGACGACTTGCCGCAACCCGACGTCCCCACCAGGGCCACGAAAGCGCTGTTTCCCGAGCCGTTCCAGCAACTGGTCGACCTCCCCGTCGCGACCGAAAAAGACGATGGCCTCGTCGGCTCGGAACGGGCGCAGCCCCGGGTATGGGCAGCTCGCGGCAGCGGCGTCAGAGGTGGAAGTCAAAGTCACGGGCAATCCCTCTCGCGACCGGAGACGGCGTCAGAGCGCTCTCAGGAACGTCGCGAACTTATCCGCGGCCAGGCCGTGGCGGCAGTCAATGACGTGGGCCAACGGGAGATGAAGAACATCGTCGGCTTTCATCGGCTTTTCGGGCGGCGGAAGGTCGCAGAGGCCGATCGCGCGGATCGGTGCCTCGCGCTCCGCCTTGACCTTGCGAAAATGGGTCCACTGGAGGACCGGCCAGTCGGGGTTGTTGCCGTGGACCAGGACCATGCCGTCGCAAGCGAGCATTCGGGTCGTGAGCGCCGTGCGGATCGCCTCGGGTGTGGCGCCTCGCACCGGCGGCAGAGTCCCGATCCCGTGCGCCTCGAAAAACCCCACGATCAGACTGCGCTGCCTCCATGTCCGTCTCTTCGGCGTCGACAAACACAAGCTTGTCCGTCTTCCACTTCGGGTCGACGCGGTCGAATTCGACGACGAAGATCCGGCCCTTGCCAGTCTTGCGCCCGCGGATCGCCTCGTGAAATATCGCCAGCTCACGACGGCACCATTCCGAGGCCACGTACGCTGGCGAGAGCACCAGAAGGAGCACGGCGGCGTCGCGGACCCGCCCGATGATTTCCGGCGTGAGTTCCACATGCCCGGCGAGCCTCGCGTCGCGCCAGATGTCGTAGGAGTCGACCCGGCCAAGCTTCTTCGCGAGGCGCTTTTCCAGACAGCGTACCAGTGCCGTCACCCAGCCCGGCCGTTCGGAGAAAGCCGCGTCGGGCTCATCGTCCACGTGGGCGTAGCTGAGGAAAATGTCAGGCTTCTCGGGATGGACATACGCCATGCAGGTCTCTCGCAAACCGGTTGCCGCCGGCTATGGATCGTCCCATCAAGGATCTGGCGCTCGCCAGGACGAGGTCAGATCGTTTCACGACCCCCATTGAAGCATCCCCGCGGTATGCACGCCAGTGGGGCGGAGCCGGGTAAATGTGTCAGGAACCAAATAGCGGCCAGAGTTCCGGGGACACCATACCTATCTCCAAACTCACATCCGGGTGGGGATTGAAGTCAGGAACCGCCAAACTTGTCGGACTTAACCCCGGCTCCGGAGACTTTGCCAAGTCAGTAATTCCGCTTGTGATCAGTCCCATCAGTCCTTGAGCAGCTCGAACGACTCGATGAACGCCTTGGCATTCTCGCCGTTGACCTCGGCCACGGGAAGATCAACGAACACATGGTAGACATCTTTCCCGACAACAATCAACTTGAGGAGGCGGGCCTTGTCATCGTCGATGATCACGACTTCCTTGCCCGGATGCCCTTTGAGCTTCACGTCCTTCGAGTCGGTGACCTTGCCTTCGAGAGTCCGGCCCACCTGGAGATCGATATGGTGTTGGAGCTCCTTCTCGGGATCGCGATCCGTTTCGTAATGGTTGTGCCGGACGGAGTAAATCCTTGGTTTGAGCTCAACCTTGTACCATTTGTCCTCCAGCAGCTTGTCCGGTATGGAAGGACCCGCATTGATCACTTGCGGCTCACCGGGAAAGTTGGCGCCGAACAAGCCATTCGGCGATTTATACGGCTTGAACTCGGACGCTTTCGGTGCCGGCGGGATCGGCGGCGGCGGCGCATTGAGACGCGCACTGATCCGGTCTATATAATCCTTCTCCGCGGCTTCTTTCCCATCCTTGGGCCCACCCGAACACCCTGCGACGGCCAGTCCCGCAAGCAACATCCACGCCCAACTATTTCGCTGACCCATCAACCACCCCTCAATCTCGGTCCGGAAAAAACACCGCCGCCCGCAGCACGACATGCTGCATCTCGGTCGATAGCCCTTCTGAGCGCATGATCGACCCAAAGAGTAAAGCAGAGTTGCACAAGCTTCGCAACATTTGGAAAATCGACCATCGATCATCGTGATCAGCTCAATCTCAATTATCGTGATCACTCTCAGCCTGGCTTGCTCGAGCGGATCGCTGGCTCGATCGCCTCGACCTGGTCAACGTCTGTGATACGGTCGCTACCGTCTCTCGAGATACGGAACCGCGGTTTATCTCAAGGAGACACGCCATAGCCGCTCGCATCGACTGCAACAACGAGCTCACGCGGTGGCATACTAGCAACAGGCTGTGCCGACTTTCGCGGACCGGGCGGGCGCTTTTTCTTGGCCCTCGCCCGAGTTCGCCGCCGGGAAAGTCGGCTGGGTAAAAACACGTTCTCATGTTGGGGATCATACATGACCAGTTCGTACTGCTTCGCGAGTTCGCCGACCGTCGGCCGAACATCCCAGAGACGCGAAGGCACAATGCAAATGTGGAGGTGCGATTCGGAAACATCGCACGGCGCAGCCAGTGGCCAGTCATCTTCGTTACCGGCGCCAGGCAACGGCATTGGCCACAGCGAGGAGATGTCCTTGGCTAACAATGCGATCTTGGCGGACGGCTTGACCCGCTCGCTGGCACCGTTCTGAACAAGGGACGCGAATATCTCACCGGCCTCCTCGTTCTCAAGAGGTTCGTCGCTCTCCCAGAAAGCAAAATCGTGGCTCATGGAACGACTCCCCTAGCGGAAAAGTTGTCAGGAACGAAATAGCAGCCAGAATTCCGGGGACATCATATCGATCTCCGACCTCACCTCGGGGTGGGGATCGAAGTCAGTTGCCGGAGACCCGGTGACACCAGACCACGTTGGACTGGTGTCCGCCAAGCCGGACCTCCAATCCCCCCTTGGTGGAGTGCGCGACACATCTCATCATCCGGCCACGCGGGCGCCTTCGACAAGGGCGCTTCGCGACGCTTGGTCACGAGGACGCGTCCGCGGGCCGTTCAGGACCAGGCCGATCCACGTAGCAGACCGGTGTGTGAAGCAGCCCGCGCGGTACTCCCGGAAGCCGAAGCCGCTCGGCGGCCCACGCAACTGCCGCGAAGATCGACACCAGCCAGCAGAGGAACCAGAGAAACCAAAGGTAATGGAATACCGGCGTGCATATCAGGTCGAGGCTTGCGCCGGCAGCGTGCACGGTCCATCGGTCGGAATCGAGAAACCGCCGGTAGGCCTTGACGAGCCCGCCTCCCGAACCTGCGGCGGATGCGCCGCCCTGCGCTGCGTCACCCTTCGTTTGGGTGATCGGTTCAAGCATCCGTCGGACTTGGGCGCGCCCTGCGTCCAGGTCTGTCTCGGTGCCGACGGGGATCTGGAGCAGTTTTGCGACGAACTGCGTCGTGTCCCAGTCGAGCGCCATGGAATCAAGCGGAGTCTGGCCGGCCAGGCTACGCGCGTTGGCGTCGGCGCCGTGCCTCGAGAAGCACCGCTACGACCTTGCCCCGGCCAAGAAACGCTGCGGAGTGCAACGGCGTGGAGCCGTCGCGGTTCGTCGCCTTCAGGTTAGCGCCGCCGTCGAGCGAGAGCTTCGCCGCAACGGCATCGCCGAGCATTGCGGCCCGAGCCAGCGGAGTCGCCCCGAAAGTGCTATCGACCTTGTTGACGTCGAGCCCGTTGCGCACGCGCTCGCCAACCACGGTCGAATCTCCCGATCGGACAGCCGCCGCGATCGAGCCGTCGTCAGGTGCCACGGTGGGCACTGCGTTTTTGATCGCCCACGCCGACACCCAATTCAGCAGTGGGATGATCGTCACCATGCCGACGAAGCACGGGACGACGATCCGCACCGCCCTTTGCTTGAGTAGCGCCGCCAGTCCCCGCCGGCGCCAGAGCATCGCGGTGAAAAAGCCGCTCACCAGGAAGAAGAGCGGCATCCGGAAACCGTGCACGGCCATCATGAACAGCGAGTAGAGCTCGCTCTGGCGCGTATCGCGCACGATCCACGGAAGCGTCGAGAACGACAGCGATGCATGCAGCGCGATGCCGAGTAGCATCGCGAAGGCGCGCAACGCGTCGAGGTCGTGACGTCGCAGGCTCGCGGAGGAAGTCAGTTCAACCGAAGGACCGGTCGCGGACATCGTAAGCCCCAGTCGAGCGAAGAAAGTCATCCATCGCCGATCGATAACAACGGCTCGGCCATGGGCAAGTGCCGTGTGCGGGACCGAAGCCCCTGCCATGTGCCTGGCGAGTAGTTCGCCCGGCGGTCGTCAATTATTGAATTGAACTACCATTTTCGGGCGCCCCAAGCTCGATTCGACTCGCCCGCGGCTTCCGCCTCGTCCGCCCGGATAAGCCCGCGACGGCGAGCAGACAATGGATGACAACTTCAAATCGGTCCTTCGTCGAGAGCAGCTCTCCGGGACGCCGTTCATGGCCGGTGCTTCGCCGAGAGCCGCGCCGCACAACTTCGTGCATGTCACCGACTGAGCGGGTCCCGCGATCGTCAACAAAATGCTCTCTATGTCGGTGGCGCGCGGTGTATCGAGTGATTCAAAACGGGGTGCTGTTCGTTCCAAAGCCGATGCGGTTAGATGGTTGCATCCGATTTGTGCTCGAATTCTGGTTGAGCACCACAAGGCCGCCCCAACAACAGGCCTTAAATAGATCGCGAGGCGGACGGATTCCGGACAGATTTTGGGAAAAAAAGATTTGTGCATCGTCGACGAGTGAGAACTCCTTCTCGACCAGGAACCGGATTGACGACGCGACCCAAACGGTTATCCTACGCGCCCGCTTATCCGGTCTCCGGAACTCGTCGCCAAGATCGAGCGCCAGGTGAGCCGATCACTGGGTCGAAGGAACGAAGATCATGAAGGCCCGCCTGGCACGGAAGAGTTGCCTGCCGTTGTCGGTGGCTCTTTTGGTGCTATGCTCGTCAACAATCTGTTTAGCCGACGCGATCTACACCGGCGACGGTGCCTCGGCTCAAGCCAGCGTGCTCGACCAATTTTCGCAGCAGGTCGGCGCGAGCCCGGCGTACGTCAATTCAACGGCGACGATCAATTACACGCAGTTCCCCTCCACGCCCGCGACTGTCGTCGTATCGGAAACGGGCTACGCGGCCGCGACCCCAGGGGGCGCCAACCTGCTTCAGATCAGCAGCACCTTTTCATCACCGAACGTCCCACAGACCGTCGGCGCCTCGCGGCCCGATCCCGACCCCTACATCGCGGCAAGCTGGAACAACGTCGCCGCGACCGTCAGCGGACCCGCCGCCAGCCCGCTGCCGAGCGAGATTCGCTTGGAATTCCAGATCACTTATACGCCGCCGAGCCAGTTGAGTCAGGTCAGTTCGCTAGAAACCGGCTTCACCGCGCAGACCCTTTATGTGAACGGCAGGAGCATGGCTCTGACCGACGCCGGAGTGCCGCTTCAGGCGGGAATGCCGGCAGTTGTGGCTCGCCCGGATGGAACGTTGACGGGGTCGTTTTATTTGGATCTGCCACTCTCCTCATCGGGCACGAGCAACCAATTCAACCTGGGGCTCGTGTACAATCCAATCGATTTGCTGAACGACACGGCGAACCTCTCGGAAGCGATGACGCTATCGCTCACGGGCATCCTCTTGCCAAACGGAATGCCCCTCTCGTCGGAAGGTGACAACGTCACGTTCGATTCGGGCCTGCCGCCGCCGCTGATGCCGACACCCGAGCCGACGACATGGATGCTCTGGTGCGCGGTCGCAGCACTGGGAGCAGTCAAACGCATGCGGACTTGTCGTGCCCGTTCGTGTTGAGAAGCGCCGATCACCACAGTGTTCGAACTTCCGAACGGCCGGCGATTGGATGGCGCGGGCGATTCATTTCAAACGCAGCCCGCGCTGCATCAAGGCCGCGCACACCATCGCGGCGTATTCCGCAGAATCCGAGGCACAGCGTTTGAGGTGTGCGTCGATGGCGAGGATTCTATTCTCGCATGACGGGTCCGGATGGCTGGCGACTTTGTCCGCGAGCAACTCGCGGCATTCGAGTAGCTCCTGAATGGCGGCGAGCGGTGGTGGAGTCGCTGTCGTAGGCAGCGCATAGCCGCTGCGTTGCGGTATTGCCCCGACTTGTAAGAACGGCAGGAGCCTTCGTCGGCTTTTTGATCCGAATCACGGCTTTGTGCTCAGTTTCGCCTTCAGGATCTCGATGGATTGCTGGATGAGCTCCATTGTTTTCGCTTGCTCGAAGGACTCACCAGTTGGTAATCGCCCGAGCTCGGCTTCGATTCGTTTCAGTTCCTCCTTCTCCGACCTCTTGAGCGCTGGCTTCGTGAGCAGTTCTTTGCGCCTGAGCAATGGTTTCTCGATATCGGGCGGCCGCGCGGTTTCGAGTCCGAATAAGTCGCTTGTCAGGATCTGGTCGATCCTCCAACCACGGATTGATTCCGGGTTGTTCTCGATGACGACGTGGTCGCCTTCGCGCTTGAGCAATGCGATATTGGCGTTGCTTGCCGCCTGCACAATGAGCGGACTGTGCGCCGTGGCAATGAATTGCGTGTTCGGAAACCGTTCCGTCAAGAACCCGATCAATTCTCGCTGCCACTTCGGGTGTAGGTGCAGGTCGATTTCGTCCACTAGGACGACTGCCGGCTCAGCCAGAGGGTTTGCGCTATCGGGATAGTGCTCGACCAGCCTGCGAGCGAGGTCGACGATCCAGGCAATCATTGTCCGGTAGCCGTAGCCGAGCTGGCGAAGATGGACCCAATCGTAGGGAGTTTTGAATTCGATGGACGGTGTGGGCCTGTCCTTGGTTGGTGCGCTGAACCGTATCTCCGACACGTCCGGGAGAACATCGATCAAGATCCTTTTGACCAATTCCAGGCGTTCGGTTTGCTGGTCCTGGATGGGGGATTCTTTACTGGCGGAGTAATCGAGCCTCAGGAGCCATTCCTCGGCGCTCGGAAGATCGGCTTCTTCCAAGAAAATCCAATCTTCCCGTTGATCCGGGTCTGTCCCACGCAACGAAGTCGTTCCTAAACGTCGTCCAGCGTGGTAAGCGTAAGAGACCGGCGGAAAATCATAATCATCGCTGCGAGTGCCTCGATTCAGATTCCGGTCGAAAAGCAACTCGTATTTGCGATGAACTCTTCCTCGCGTCGCGCCATTTCGAGATTGATATAACGTCTCGAGGTTCGCTAATGCAACAAAAGTGCAATCTGCAAATGGTCTCTGACCGCTCCGGTTCCTGAAAAACGCGCGAAGGTCGGGCGCCCGCATGCGCAAACTTCGGCGAGACCGAGGTTCACTCGGCGTTTCAAGTGGCAATTCTTCAAATGCCGAAAGAAGCTGGAGGACCGTCGTCTTGCCCGTCCCGTTTTCCCCGAGCAAGATCGTCCATCGCGCCGGCCTGCCCTTCCCGTCAGAGAGGTCTAGAACCTGCCTCTTCGAGAAGCAGCGCACATTCTGCAGCTCAAGTGAAACGAAGTACGACCCAGTCGCGGAATGCGTCCGGCCCACGTTTGGTAACCCATTGCGCTCTCGTTTTTTCGACTTTTGATTGCGCATGACGGCTTTTCGCTCGTATCATCCGATATTCGAGGTGCACTCAATTGTACCTGAAACCTATTCGCGTGCGATCCGAAACGGCGAAACAACCGTTCAAAAGCAGTGCGCGACTGGGAGGAGACGCGTGTCCTCCAGCCTCGGGCGCTAGCCCGTCCTCCGCGGCAGTCGTACCGACGTAGCAGGTTGAACGTACCCCGTCCTCTTCCACGGTCTCATGACCATGCTCACACCGGCCTCATTCCTTCCCGCCTCCCGCCTGACCCAGCTCTTCCAGCTTCCGATACAGCGAAGACAGCCCCAATCCCAGCCGCTTCGCGGCTTCGCGCTTGTCGTGACCGCGCTCGCGCAGCACCGCGCTCGATGTACAGCCGCTCGTACTTTCGCACCGCCGCGCGGAGGTCGTCGCCGGGGTCTTCCGTGTCGCCCGGTGAGATTAGCCCAGGCGGAAAATCGTCCGGGGTGAGAATCGGACCTTCACTGAACAACACAGCCCGCTCCAGCGCGTTGTCCAGCTCGCGGACGTTGCCCGGCCACGCCGCGGCGATCAAGCCCCGCATCGCCCGGTTGTCCACGCCGTCGATCCGCTTTCCCAGGCTCGTCGCGTGCTTCACAATGAGAGCCACCACCAGCGCAGGAATGTCTTCGCGGCGATCCCCTAAGGGCGGCAAGTGAATCGAGACGACGTTCAGGCGGTAATACAAATCGGCCCGGAACCGATCCGCGGCCACTTCTGCCGCGAGGTCCTTGTTCGTGGCGGTCACAACCCGGGCCTGGAATGACACCGGCCTGGTTGCACCCACGGGCAAGACCTCCCGGTTCTCGATCGCGCGCAGCAGCTTGGCCTGCGTCGAACGCGCCAGCTCGCCGATCTCGTCGAGGAACACCGTGCCCCGGCCCGCGGCGACGAACAAACCTTCCTGATCGCCCACGGCCCCCGTGTAGGCGCCTCGGACGTGGCCGAAGAGTTGGTTCTCCAGCAGGTCGTGCGGGATCGCCGCACAGTTCACTGCCAGGAACATTTCCTCGGGCGCAGGCCCCTGCGAATGAAGCGCACGAGCCACCAGCTCCTTGCCGGTCCCCGTCGCACCCGTGATCAAAACCATCGACCGAGATGGCGCCACCTTCTGGATCAAGCCCTTGACTTCGGCAATGGCTGGACTCTCGCCCACCAGGGCAGCGTCTCCCTGCGCGTGGAGCTGGCGACGCAGCGCCTGGTTTTCCCTGAGCAGCCGCCGCAGGCGAATCAGCCGCTCCAGCCGGGCAATCAAATCCTCGAACAACACCGGCTTCATCAGGTAGTCATGAGCACCGCGCCGGAACGCGGCGACCGCATTCTCGACCGTCGCAAAAGCCGTGATCATGATGAACAGAGTCTCCGGACGAAGCTCGAGCGTCCGGTTGAGAACGGTGATACCGTCTTCGCCGGGCAACTGCACGTCGCAGAGCACGATCTCCGGCTCAAAGCTCTGAACCAGGGCGAGAGCCGACGCAAGGTCCCTCGCGGTGGCTGCTTCAAATCCTTCGCCTTGCAGGAATTCCCGGAGAGTCGAGGCGATGACCTCTTCGTCATCCACGATCAGGACGCGGCCGCGTGGGCGAGAATCGGCAGGTTTTTTGAGGGTTGGCATTGGTTTTGGACGGGACGCCAAGTCGGAGTAAGATAAGGATTATGGGTCAAGTTCTTGCCGCTCGCGAGTCGCTTGGGCCATTGAGCGCTGCGGCACGAGGTGTGGATTCCGCAGTCGAGACGAGCAACGGCACGGTCACGTGCGCCGCGCGATTGCTTGCTCGTTCAAGCGGTAGCCGGACCACGAAGGTTGAGCCCTCGCCGGGCTCGGAGATGAATCCCAGCGTCCCGGAGAATTCCTGAAGAATCTGCCGGCTCACGAAGAGGCCCAGGCCGGTTCCGTGCGCCTTGGTGGTGAAATAGGGCTGGAACAAGCGACAGCGGTCGGCGATCGAAATACCGCGGCCGTCGTCCTCGACAGAGAGGACCAAGTGACCGTCCTCTTGGCGGGCCGCGACGTGAATGCGACCTTCGTCCGCCGTTGCATCAACCGCGTTCAATACGAGGTTGAGCACAACTTGAGTCAGGTAATCGCGTACGCCGACGACGGCCGGCAAATCGGCCGGGACGTCGGTCGTGATCGATCGCTGCTTGGTGCGCTGATAGTACTTGGCGATGCCCAAGGCCTCGTCGACGACCTCGGAGGCACGCACCCGGCTGACCGCGGTTGACGCCGGGCGTGAGAAGTCGACCAGCTCGCGGATCGTCCGCTCGATGCGCTGCAACTGGCGTCCGGCCAGATCGAGCTTCTCGGCGGTGTAGGTATCGGGCCCGCGCCGCTTGAGGATTTGAACGAGCGAGCTCAACGCCGCCAGCGGATTGCCCACCTCGTGCGCGATGCCCGCCGCGAGTAGTCCGAACGCGGCCATTTTCTCCTGGTGGATCACCCGGGCTTGCGAGGCCCGCAGCGCGTCGGTCCGTTCCTCCACGCGTTCCTCCAGGTCTGCGCGAATCGCGGCGAGCTCTCCGTTCAAGTGCTCGAGCTCCTGGCCGGCCGCGTGCAGCGAGCCCGCCAGTGACGAACACGCCCAGGTCGCCCACGCCATGATGGTCCAGGTCAACGGGAGTGTCGAATCCCACAGGGAGGTGACACCGAGGATTCGCGCCAGCGCGAGCAGGCTCAAGCTGTGAAAAGCGAACGTCCACCACGCCACCACCGAGCGGTAGCGGATCGAGCAGCAGATCAGCGACAGCAGGTAGTACCAGCGAAAGGGGCTTGAGATTCCCGTATCGTGATAGCAGAGAAGCGCGATGAAGACCGACTCCATGAGTGACACACAGAGCGGCCAGCGCTTGAGGAATACCTCGCCCATGCGCCAGAAAGCGAGATCCAGCGCCGCGTAACCGGCCCCGAGCGCCAGAAACGCCCGCACCGCCCAGGGGTCGTGCAGCCCGGTGCGCGTCTGGACGAGGATGTACCCCATCACGACGCCGAACCAGCGAAGCTTGACCACGGCCGACTCGGCCGAAAGCTCCCAGCGCGACCGTTCAGGAAGACCGGACGTATTTGGTCGCGACTGAGAGACCACGAACGCAGGACTCCTGCTCGAGAATCGGTCAACGCTACGTCATGTGGAAACGATTGCGCGGACAATCTTCAATTGGCGGCCGGTTGGGCGCGAGTCTCCAGACCCCGCCCTGCTCACCGAGGCCCGTTGGGCGCGGGTCGCGAGACCCCGCCTTGCTCACCGACCGAAGGTCTCCACACGGCGCACCCGTCAATCGAAAAATGTTGCAGCACTGGTCAACTCGCCCACTCGATTATAGGCAACAGGCGGTCAGTCTGTCAGGGAGCACGCGAGAAGCCGAGGGCCGCGCAGCGAATTCCCGCGCGGAGCACGGCAACGAGAATGCGGCGCCTTGGGCGCGGGTCTCCGACCGCGCCCATGGTCGCGCTTGATGCTCAAGCGTTCCTGGACCGGAATTCTCCTGATATCGTGCTTTCAGTGAAAACGACAAGGGCGATGCGATGCTGTACCGCCATACCGACAAGATCCTTCAAAAAATGGAGGACGACCCGAAATTCAACGGCGGGTTCATTCGAGCCGTCGGTAACAAGTTCCGCATGCGTATCCAGCAAATCGCGGCGGCCGATAACGAGAACGATCTGCGGTCGAATGGCCCGCTTCAGTTCGAGAAACTCAAAGGCGAACGTCAGCACGAGTACTCGATCCAAATCAACAAGCCGGTCCGCCTGATCTTTCAAATCGAGTCCGCCGGAGAGGGGCGAAATCGGCTCGTCATTACCGGCATGGAAGACTACCACTAAGTATTGAGGCATGCCATGTCAGGTACAGTGCCCACCCTTGCAAAAGCCTTCCCGCCCGGCGACTTCATTCGGGAGGAGTTGGAGGACCGCGGTTGGACCCAGCAACAGCTTGCGAAAAAGATGGGGCGGCCGCTGCAGACCGTGAACATGATCGTTAACGGGCGCAAGGCCATCACGGCCGAGACGGCTTCGCAGTTGCAAACCGTGTTTGGACCATCGGCGGCCTACTGGATGAATCTGGAGGCTATCTGGCAGCTCTACAAGCCGGGCAAGAAACGGAAGGCCACCGAACGAAGGAAAATTAGCCGGGCGACGCGCAAAGACGAGTTGGGTAGCGCCCAGCCAGCAACTGCCGCTTCCGCAACGCGAGGCGATGCGCCAGTCAAGAATCGCGAGGCCCTTCCGCCTGGCCTGGTAAAGCGCCGGTTGGCGTCCGAAAAGCAATCCGTGATCGACCATCTCGGTGCCGTCATCGGAACCGGGGTGAGGGGTCTTCGCAAGTCGACCCGCAAAGACCACAAGAAGCCGGACGCCTGAACCGGCGCGCTGATTTTGACGGAGCAGCATCTCGACAGCGGGGCGACCCTCGCGGTACGTCCCGCAGCGAACGGACGGGAGACCTTGGGACTGGCAGGACGGCGGCGACCCTTCGCGTGCCCGAGACCCGCGCCGAACGAAATCGCTCTGGTCACGAGTGTGACCAGAGCGACTCGACTGGCGTACTTTTTCAGGCTTTGCGGGCGACGTTGAGCCACGTGTGCACGTGGGGCGAGCCCCGGAAATACCACGAGAACGCTGGGCCTTCCAGCTTCCAGATGTCCCAGACACCGTCGTTGCCGAGGTCGTTTTCCTTGAAGAACGTCAGACGCAGCTTGTCGACGCCGCCGCTGGTTGTGAGGCATTCGCGAACTTCCTCCCCATCAACCGCGCGGAAGGGCCTCAGCATCATTTCCACGAGCTGGCTCACCATCGCTTTTTGCTGGCTGTCGAGGTCAGCGACGGCCAGACCGGTCGCCGGGAGCTTGTCGCCTTTCAGCCTTGTGGTTTTCGCTTCGTCGGCTTCCGCTTTCGCGACGAGTGCCCGGGCCTGCTCCTTGTCGTCCAGCGTGCGGAAGATCTTGTTGGCCTGGTCGCCTTGATACCACCAAACGTTGTTGGTGTGCTTCGAATCTTCCGTATCGTGGCCGTCGGCAGCATGGCCGTAGAAAATCGGGCCACCGAAGGCGGCTCCTTCTACGCTGTTGCCATCGGCGCGCAAAGTGTCATGACGCCCCGAGAGCACCCACTCGAACGGCCTGTCCGTCCCGGGCTCGCCAAAAACCGCCACATGATAGGCATCGAACCCACCGGCGTCATCTTCCATTTGCTTCATGAACCGTTCATAGCCATCCTCGCTACAGAGGTTCTTCATGATCTCCGTGCAAATCGATTGCTGCTCCGCGGTCAGATCGCCGATCGTCGGCTTGACGATGGCCCAGTTGTTTCCAACCCTCTTCCGCAGCGGGTCATCGAAGGGGAAAGCAAGCACCTTGCGTTGTTCCGGCTTCAACGTCTTGTAGAAGCGAGCCACAGCGGTCTCGGCGGCCGAGCTTGCAGTAGGGCCCGCCTGGCCAGTCCCCAATGCCGTCGCGGATTGACCGATCGTCGGAACGGCCAGGACCGCAGCCCCTGCCGCGATCGATTTGACAAAATCACGCCGCGACACCGGCGTACAGAACGAGCACTCGAGCCCCAGCGATTCTCGGACGTTTGTTGTTGTCATCGAAGCGAAACTCCTGCACCAGTGGTTGTTCAGTCACGGCTGCCGTCGACGACCGACTCAGGGCGAGTCATTTCGCAAAAAGACCGGGCAAAAAATCACAATGCCTTTGTGCGACCCTGCTGCTAGGCTAAACGCATCAGGGGCCGGAAGTCAACGGGCGGGCCGTGATGAACATCGTTCCTGTTCATGCTGATACGTTGACCGCATGGTCCGCTGGCTACGCAGGTTCAAGGTCGAGTTTCCACTTCCGTCGCGACCGTCGTCCGGCATTCAAGCGGATCGCGCAGCTTGCCACCATGTCCTGGTCTGGCGTAATCCAGACCTGACAAACTGTTTGAACGACCTGAAGGCAAGCATCCGCGTCCTTCCAGCAGCTCGGCTTCGGCAATCCGCCGGCATCACCGCCCACAGCTCGTCATACGAAGGCCGGCCAAATGCGACAACATCGTGGTTGTCGCCCCACCCTCGCTCGCGATACAGGTGAATCCTCACGCCCGGGATCTGCTCGATGTCGCGCAGGATCGCGTTCGGCTTGGCGAGGGACACACCGTAACTTCCAGTCATGTACGCATGTCCAATATCGACTGGATAGTCTCGATAGCCGTAGCCGGAGCGTTTGTAACTAGCGACGATTCTTCCCCACGCACGGTCATCCGTGAACGGAATGATTTCGTGAACGAATTGCGACCACCGTCCATGAAATGTCGCAACGACGATGCCTTGAGGCGCCAGGAACTGCGCGAGGTGCTTTAGCCACGCACGCGTGACCTTCCGCGAAGTGTGCGTGAAGAGCGACCCGACCCAGATCACGTCAAAGAGCGTCCCGAAGTCGACTTTCGTCAAATCTTCGATGGAATGCACCGGCCTGGCACCAAAAGTCTTGCGCAATAGTCGACGCCGGCTCGATCGAGGTCGCACGCGTGAAACGTCGCGCCGGGGAAGAGGTGTACCAGGTGTCGCAGCACGCGGCCATGACCGCAGGGGACGTCGAGCACATTGCGAACCTCTCGGATCTTCGCAGACACGCAGGCCGCCGCAATCGCCTCAACCGCGTATTTCCCGACAGGAAAATACCATTCGTCGTTCATCGTTTCCGTCGGCGAAATGGTCAGGTCGATGTGTGCGGATTGATAATGCTTCAGAAGTCCGGAAACGTACTCGAGGTTGGATTCTACGCTCATCGACTCGTTTCCGGAAAAGCCGCCTCACCACCACAACCGACTCGGGATGGACGGCAGATGGGCGTTACCCCCTGCACCTTCTCATCGGCAGAGACGGCCTCAGGTGTTTACCCGCAAGGTCGGCTGGAGTTTCGCTTCTTCCAAGGGTCGTCCCGCAAGACGAACGTTAGCCACGAGGCTGAGCCGCGGGGCGGGGACGCGGGTAACGGGTTTGGCTGCGACGTGAGATTCGTGCGCGGCGCCGCATAGTCTCCGCCTGCTGCTCAAACACATTCATCGTAAAAGTCGGCCTTCTCGCTACGGTCGAAAAAACGGCGTGGACACGCGTCGCGTGTCGGGCTTCGACGTGCTCGGTTTTTGTTGGCGCGGGGGCTCGGCGCACTCGCGGGGGCGTTCCTTGCGCACAACGCCGTGGCGATCGCGCTGGTGGCCCGCGGCCCGGGCGGAATGGCCACGATTCTGCCGGGAGGCGAAGCCTACTGGCGGCAGAGCCATAAGTGGATCGTGACCTGGTTCAGTCCCGAGTATGATCTGAGCTGGTGGGTGCCGGCGCTCTTTTCAACTCCTGTGCTCCGTAATCGTGTTCACTTCACCGTTTGGCGAGCGTCGGGCACAGGCCTTCTGCGTGTCATGGTGGTTTCGGTCCCACCTGGGGGGTGCGTCGCCCTTGAATCGTCAGGCTGAAGCCTAACCTACTACAGATCGTGTCAGGTTGAAGCCTGACAGTTCTGGTCGTCGCCTGGATCTTGCTGCCGCATCCGGGCCGTTTTCGGATCGCCTGCTTGCTGGAGTCACTTCGCGGGGCGGGGTAGACTCGTTCCTATCCTGGGAGATCCGGCGGGCGTGATTCGCGCCGGGACACCCGGGCCGCGGGGCGGGACTGCGATGGACCACAACGAGCCCGAGACGTTCGAGTTCGACGTCTTCCTCAGCCACTCCTCGAACGACAAGCCCGTCGTCCGCGACCTGGGCGAGCGCCTCAGGCGGGACGGGCGCAAGGTCTGGTTCGACGAGTGGGACATCCGGCTCGGCGACTCGGTCTATGCCAAGATCTCGGACGGGCTCGCATGCTCTCGGATCGCCGAACAGGCCAAGGATTGGAATCAGCAAGCGCAGGCGGTCATGGACAGCCAGAGCCTGGAGCAGATCCTGCTGGGCCACGTGCAGGCCATCGCCGGCGAGGCCGGGCAGATCTGGCGAGCGACGCCTTCCGCTGACTGGGGCATCGACGGCGAAATCGAGTTCAAGGACTACAAGGGGCGAGCGACCGGGCGGAGGATCTACCTCCAGCTCAAATCGGGCAACTCGTACCTCGACACCCGCAAAAAGGACGGTGTCGAGATCTTCCGCATCAAGAAAGAGCGCCTCGCCGACTACTGGCAGAATCAGCCGTTCCCCGTCTGGCTGGTCATCCGGACCACTGACGAGCGGTCGGGCAGCGCAATCCGATGGATGGACCTGAGCGCGTACCTGAGGAAAGTCTCACAAGGCCGGCAGACCCCGATCAAGCAGGTCGAATTCCGCGGCGAGCCGCTGACGGCGCAGTCGCTGATGTCCCTGCGCGATCGGATCGTGCCTCCGCCGGGCGGTTGAGAAATAGGGGCCTCGATCATGACCAAGAGATCGTTCATCAAGCGATTCACCGCGATCCTGGGCGGGTCGCCCGTTGCGAGGCTCTTCGGGCAGACACCCGGTCGACCTCCTTCGGGCGGCAAGCTCACCAACTGGGCCGGCAACTACACGTACAGCGCCGCGAACGTGCATCGGCTCGCGTCGATCGAACAGGTCCGGACGTTCGTCAAGCGGCACGATGCGCTCAGGGTGCTTGGCACGCGCCATTGCTTTAACGGCATCGCCGACAGTCCGCACGCCCTCATCTCGCTCGAAGCGATGAGTGACGTAGTGCTGAACGAAAAGGCGCGCACGGTGACCGTCGAGGCGGGGGTGACTTACGGCCGATTGTGCCCGTTGCTCCATCAGAAGGGCTTCGCGCTGCACAACCTCGCCTCACTGCCTCACATCTCCATCGCCGGGGCCATCGCTACCGCGACGCATGGTTCAGGCATCAAATACGGGAACCTGGCGACGGCGGTGTCGGCCCTGGAGCTCGTGACGGCCAATGGAGATCTGCTGACGCTCTCTCGCGCCGAGGACGGCGACACGTTCCTCGGCGCCGTGGTCAACTTGGGTGCTCTCGGGGTGATGACCAGGGTCACGCTGGACGTCCAGCCGACCTTCCGGATGCGGCAGGACGTCTACGTGGATCTGCCCCTGGCGCAACTGGCCGAGCATTTCGAGGCGATCATGTCGAGTGGCTACAGCGTCAGCCTCTTTACCGACTGGCAGAAGAAGCGGATCAACCAGGTGTGGATCAAGCGCCGGGTCGACGACGGGGGAACGATTCAGGCCGCTGATTCGGAGTTCCACGGGGCGAGGCTCGCGACCCGGAACCTTCATCCGATCGCCGAGCTCTCGGCGGAGAACTGCACGGCGCAGATGGGGGTGCCCGGCCCGTGGTACGAGCGATTGCCCCACTTCCGCATGGGGTACACCCCGAGCAGCGGCAAGGAGCTGCAATCGGAGTACTTCGTCCCCCGCAAGGACGCAGTCGAAGCCATCCTCGCGATCGAGCGCCTGCGCGGTCGGGTGGGCCCCCATCTGCTCATCTCGGAGCTGCGCACGATCGACGCCGATCGATTGTGGATGAGCCCCTGCTATGAGAGGCCTAGCCTGGCTATCCACTTCACGTGGAAGCCGGACTGGGATGGCGTCCGCGCGCTCTTGCCCGTGATCGAAAAGGAGCTGGCACCATATGTGGTCCGTCCCCACTGGGGGAAGTTGTTCGCCGTGGAACCGGCCCAACTGCGGGCCCGCTATGAGAGAATCAGCGATTTCAAGGACTTGCTCAAGCAGCACGATCCACGCGGGAAGTTCCGGAACGGATTCGTGTCCGGCATCCTCGACGGCTGAGCGGGCTCGGTCAGGGGGTGGCCTGCGGTGGGCACGGCAGTCTCTCGATCGCTAAAGCAAGGAAGTTGGGTTAAATTGGGACATGGCGTGCTGCGTGGAGGGTGGCGGTGGTGGCTACGTGAGCCTGAGAGTGCGCTGGTCGCTCTGAGCCGACCGCCATCAATAAATCGCGCGGCCGGGGATCGACGCTTCTTCAAAATATTATTCACTCAGGACACGATCTCAGCTGCTCCGATTCCCACTCTGGCCGGTATCATCGGCAACGCTTGCATCGGCGCGGCGCTGCTCTGGCTCGTGCCGCGAGTGCTGCCTGCGGGAACCCCCTGGACGTTCCGCTTCTGGATCGCGATTGCGGGCTTCTGCTTCCTGTTCCTCTTCGCGCGATTCGATTTCCATGCGCTCATTTTTCGCGCGATGGGATTCGCGGTCGAGAAGCTGTGGGACTGCCCGGTCGCCGCGACGACGCTCGGAGACTTCTGGGGACGCCGCTGGAATCGCATCGTGCCGGGCGGCCTGCGCGAGGTTGTTTTCCTCCCCGTATCGCGCTACGCCGGCGCCAAAGTCGCCCTTCTGGCCGTGTTTCTCTACAGCGGCTTCTCCCACGAATTGTTCAGCTTCATTGCAAACTCGGGATATGGCCGTCCAGCGCTGTACTTTTTGCTGCAATGCTTCGGTGTGATGATCGAAAATACCCGTCGCATGCGCCGGCTGCTCCGAGGCCACCTCTGGCTGGCACGTGCCTGGACGTTCGCCGTGATTTGCCTGCCCGTCGGCCTGTTTCTTCATCCCGGCCTCGTCCACGGATATGTTGTGCCAATGCTGGTGGCCGGCGGTGTGCCAGGGCTGGAACGCTAGATCCCGGCTTAGCCGCGGACCAGTGGCAGCGTGGCTCGACCGAGCCTTCAAAGCGGAGTAGAGTGAATTCATTACCGTCCGAACGACACCTTGGACGATTGTACGCGAGCGGGTGCGTCAACGACTTGATGGACGGTCGGGTGAGTGAGGTCCTATCAAGCACGTGATCACCGTCGTAATCGTGCCTGGAATGGACGGCACCGGCATCGAGCTCACAGATTTCGTGGCCGCTTTGGCCCCGGAGCTTGAGGCGATCGTGGTGACTTATCCCAACGATAGGCCGATGGACTACGCCGGCCACGAGGCGGTCGCCCGAACGAGCCTGCCGATCGATCGGCCGTTCGTTCTTCTCGGCGAATCGTACTCCGGCCCGATCGCCATTTCGATCGCCGCGTCCGCTCCGCCCGGGCTCATCGGCCTGGTCTTGTGCTGCTCGTTTGCGCGGAACCCGCGACCGGCGCTCTCGTGGTTACGCCGGCTCGTGCCGTTCGTGCCGACGCGCATCCCCGCGGGTCTTCCCTGCTGGTTCCTGCTGGGGCAGTTTTCGACTCCGCGGCTCGAGAACGCCAGCGCTCAAGTTCTCGCTCAAATCGCGCCCGACGCGTTTCGAGCTCGCTTGGCTTCGATCATTGACTGCGACGTGACGGAGCGGCTCGCCGACGTTCGAGTGCCCGTGCTCTACTTGCGCCGACCTGCGATCGCCTGGTTCCAGCACGGGTGTCGCAGGAGATTTTGCGGTCAAGGCCTGATACGCAAGTCGCAGACGTGGAAAGCCCGCATCTGCTCCTTCAAACCGCGCCGGCCATTGCGGCGAGGCTCGTGAAGAACTTCGTCAATGGGATGACGGTGAGCTAGTTCGTTCAAGCCGGGGACGTCATTTGTATCATGATCCAAGGAGGTTGTTATGCCGTTTGCGCGCATCGATCTGGCTCAAGGAAAACCCCCCGAGTATCGCGCCACTGTCGCCGACGTCGTGTACGAGGGGATTGTCGGGATCCTGAAGGCGCCGGATGGCGACCGCTTCATGATCATCGGCGAGCATAAACCTGAGAATTTCGTGTTCGATCCGAACTTTCTCGACATCAAGCGAACGCCTGACCTCATCTACATCCAGGTGACCAGCACGGTCGGAAACACCAAGGAGCAGAAGCATGCCTTCTACCGGCAGATGGCCGACGAACTGAACCGCCGGCTCGGCGTGCGCCGTGAGGACGTCTTCGTCAGCCTGGTCTTCGTCGACCGCGAGGACTGGTCATTCGGCAATGGCGAACCGTGGTGATTGACGGCTCATAGCCGGACTCGGGATGTCAAGATGTCAGACGCCCACCTTTTGGCGAGCGTCGGGCACTCGCGTTCTGCGTGTTCGGCTTGACCAGGGGCCGTGGTTTTGCACCGAACGTGCGTGCCGCGGATGAATGGATGCGGGGGTGGTGAGACAAAGGATGGGTGCCTGGATTCCTCGGCACGCGTATTCCCACTCGGCCTCCGTCGGCAGCCGGTAGCCTGTCCCGTTCCAGTCCGGAACCTCCACCGTCTCTCCCTGAACCCGGTAGAACGGAGTCAAGCCCTCCTTGCGGCTCAAGGCATTTCCGAACTGGTCCGTCAACCTGCGGTCACCGCGGGCGCGATCTTGCCTCACGCCCGAGAGCGCGCCACCAAGGAACGAATCGCGCCGACCAAGAGCGCGAGTACGAACAGGCCGAAGAACACGACGGTCACGTTCGCGCCGAAGAGCTTCGGCCCCCCTATCAATTGCCCTCCCGAGACGATCGAGTAGACGCCCACCACAACAAGGACCAGCCACAAGCTGAACTCGATCTTGCTCAGCACCTGCCATGCGCGTGACGGGGGCCGCAAACCGCGCGAGCTCTGCTGGGCCAGTTTCTCGTAATCGCGCTCGGAAATCCGCACGTACAGCCCGCGCTCGACGTTGCGGTCGAAAGTGGCTTGCAAGCGGGCCAAGATCGTGCGCTCTAAACTCGCCTCGGGGACTGGGATGACAGTCAGCGCGTTCGCCGCCAGCCAATCGCGATGAGCGGCGACCATCTCCGGCAGCGAGCGGCCCGTAACGGCCTGCGTCACAATCGCCGGAAGCAACGCGACGGCACGCCGGTTGTCGGTTGTCACGGCACGGCGATCGTCGTTCAAACGCGAGGCAATGTTGGTCGTGACATAGATCCGCTCCCTGTTCTGAACGATATACCGCTCAAAGGTGAGAGTGACCGCGAACTCGCCGTCGTCGCGAACCAGGACCATGTTGAAATTCTCGGCGCGGCCCAGTACCGGAACGCGCTGGCAAAACTTCGTCCTCAGGCCCAGGTCCGGGCACGCATCGAGCGCTGGCCTCCACCGATCGAGCACGTAAGGCGGGATCTCGTGGATGTCAACGAGGTCAAGCCCCGCCGGGTAAGTCACGGCCGAAACCGTCGCGACCGGAACCCGAAGCGTCTTGAAGAGCGCCAGGAGGACGAAGGATAACGGGTTTGGCGCAATCCGCCAGCACTCGGCGTACGTCAGCCGCCATAAAACGACGCGGTAATGCCGTATCGGCGCCTTGATATCGGTTTCAGGCGCGGCATACGGATTGAACTCAGGATCATCGCTCGCGTCGAACCGTGACATCATCTGTGTTCTCTCCACGGCGGCGCCCGAATCACTCTGCGATTCCGATCGTCGGCGTCCAGGTCGGGCACGCCCGGTTTAGAAATCTTGACAATTGTAGCAGAATCGCCTGAGACTGGCCCGGTCAAGTCGGCGCCCTGCGACTCGTTGCAAGGACTCGCGCAGGATGTCAGACACCCACGTTTTGCCGAGCGTCGGGCACTCGCCTTCTGCGTGTTCGACTTGACCGGGGGCCGTGGTTTTGCGCCGAACGAGCGAGCCGCGAATGAATAGATGCCGGGGCCGTGAGACAAAGGATGGATGTCTGGAATCCTCTCGGTTCTGGTCGTGCGTGCATACTGGGTGCTCGCGGCCTGGCATCCATCAGATGACGTGTGACGGGAAAGCGGTTTTCGGTTCCTGACACCTTTTCCCCGCCGAGGGGCTTCGCAGTCGAGTGTTTCATCAGGAGGTCGACAAGTTCTTGCGAAACGAGCGATTTCGTGAAGCCATCGACTTCCTCAAGCGCAGCATCAAGGAGCTGGAAGCTCGGGTCAACAGCGGGAAGGACCTGGAAACAAAAGTGCCAGCCCTTGCTTACCGGCTAAATCGGCTGGCTTGGTTGCTCGCGCATTGTCCCGACGAGCACATCCGCGACACAATGGCTTCGGTCAATTACGCACGCCAGGCTGTGAACACGCGCGGGGACGTGGCGGAGTTCTGGCACACCCTCGCCATCGTCCAGCATCGCAACGGCGACTGGCGCGACAGCCTTTCGTCGCTCGAGGAATGTAAGGCCAAGCAAGGCGAGTTCGACGCCTCCGACTGGCTGCTGTCCGCGATGAATCTCTTCCGCCTGAATCGGCTGAAAGAAGCCGAATCTGCATTCCTGAAGTCGGATCAGTGGATGCGCGAAGCCGGTCGAAGAGCCGAACGCGACGCAACGTCGAGACTGGAGTACGAATCGACACGATCGTCCGTCGAGTGGCTCAGGAGGGAGGCACAGGCTCTCATGGACGGACAGCCCGCGGTGGGCTGATGCCCCGTCAACCTCCAACGCCGACCGGACACCACCCGTGAATTCACACCGACGACTCAACATCTTCATCTGACGTTCCGCACATCTGCCCCTGATTATCCCGGAATTTCGCTCGGTATCAAACCGTTCAGGCGGAGGGACTATCGCGAGGAGCCGGTAGACGGGCGGCACTTGCAACCCGTGTGCGGTCGCATCGTCAGGCGGTTTAGTCATCGCAACGGCTGTTGACCTCCCACGCTCACCCCTGGTGCTTCAACGTGGTCGAGAATAGCGGCACGCTGGCGGGCCAGGTCAGACGTCGTAGACTTTCGACATTCCAAGCAGGCGCAATACCCGACGCTGAAGCCGGCTCAATTGTGTTGTGAAGACCAGAGGTGATCGCCGCTCAACTTGCAGCGCATGTCGTTGCACGTCCTCAAACAGGTCAATCAGCCGTCGGGCTGTGGGACGCCGACACTTCCGGCCTTCGGGGTACATCGGCAGGCTTTCAATCGCCTCGCGGTCCATGGCGCGACGCAGCTCGCGTTCAAGCAGCGACTCGGCCAAGAGCACCAGAAAATAGACACAGAGCAACGCCTGGATCCGGCTGGCCTCCTTGAGATAGACCGGGGCAACCTCGAAGTCCGTCTTCAAGTGCGAGAATCGTTTCTCAAGTGCCGGCTGGCCCTTGTAAGCTAGCAACATTTCCAGACCCGACAGTGAATGGTCGTTCGTGATCAAAGGGAAGACACCGTCACCCGCCGTTTCCGCGATGAGTCGCTCGTGATCGATGTGATACGCCAGCTCGTAGCGAGTGCTCGTCTTCTTGAGGTATCGCGTCTTATCATTCGGTCGACCTCGCCGATCCTGGCGGAACTTCTCCTCAGTTCGCTCCTTGATTTCCGTGACGATCCAACTCTCAGCACCGCGGGCCCGGAGGATTTCCTGGACGGCTTCCGCAACCTTCGCTTCTTGGCGAAACCGTGTCCGCGGAGATGACAGCTTCAACCGCAGCTCCGACAATTCGATCAAGGCCCTTTCGACCTGCTGATGACGCGCATGGGAATCCTGCTCGGCTTTGCGTGTACTGTGGTACCAAACCAGTCGGTATCCTTCGACGCTCAGCGAAGCCTGCTCGGAGATCGAGTACTCATCCACAATCTTGCCGTCGTCATTTCGCTTGTCATGGATGCGCCGCCACTGGATCTGCCCACTGCCGAGTAAATCTCGAAAGGCACTATCCTCTGACCGGGTCCGCGGCAGTACTGTTAAGAACCGGCCTTGGCGTTGATGGATATGGGCCATGTTCTCGGTGCTGGCGAGCTTGCAATCCGCCACGTAAAGGAAATCTCGTCTTCCGGTCAGGCGACAGAGAAGGTCCCAGGTAGCACGGTGAGTTTGGTCGTCCGCCACGTTGCCGCTGGCAACTTGGAAGTACAACGGAACCGCGCCGTCCTTGGCCACTGTGAGGATATAAAGCAGTTGCTTGAGGTCCGGGCGATGGTCCTTGTTGTAACCCCAGGTAATTGCCATCCTGGTCCGTTTGCCCCGCATTTCTTCTTTGGCCGCGTCAGCATAGGCGCCATGAAAGGTGATAGTAGTGGAATCGTTGTGGAGCTCATCGAGGTCGACATCGAATTCCTTGATCACATGAGCCACGAGCGCCAGGACCAACGAGGTGATATCGCTTTGGAACAAGCGATCGAGACAGCGGCCCATCCGGTCGTCGTTGAGAGATGGCAGTTGGCTTTCGGCGAAGCCGAGTACTTCGGGAGCGAACCTCGCCGCCCATTCTCCGATGCCGTACAACGGCTCGCGGGAGAGGAGCACGTTCTTGAGCAGGAGTGAGATGCCCAGGGCGGGAGCGATCCGGCAGCGGCGATCGGCGCGTGGGAGATACGACCGGAGAAAATTGTCGAGCCGCATGCGTGCGAGGAGTTGATTGATGATCGGCAAGGCATCGATGCGATACGAGCTAAGAGCCTGACCCTTGGCGCGAGCGATCTCACCAGGGCGTGGGGGAGTAGTCGAAGACGGGACGTGTCGTTTCTTGGGTTTCTGCATCCGAGTTGCTCCTGACGAACGAGTGTGAGCGGCGTACACAAGATACGCTGGAGCCGCTCTGGACACATGAAGCAGAGCGGCTCCGTCGCCCCGATTCCTGGGGACATCATTGTCCTGGAAAAGAAATCTTCAAGGCATCCACGGATTGCTCTACATGAACTATGATGCTGTAGTTTGTCGTAAGTCGCGTCGAACTAGCCCTACGTGGAGGCTCGATTTCAACAAACGGTGTGTCAAATCGCGCTCGGTGGTTTGGAGAAGCGATATTCCCGAGAAAAAACGGCTCTTTCCCTGGAGGGAGGGCAAGGAAGTGCTCGACTGGATTCTTGGGTTGTCACACTCGGCGAGACTTACGTCGAAGAGCAGCCAATTGAAGAATTTCAAAAATTCCCGCTCGGGGAATCGGACACTGCGGTGAGACTTGACCTGACGAGAAGATGTCGATGTCAGGCAATGAGTCTTGGTGTAGCCGCCTACCGCTGAGCCGGCGCGATCCGCAACGATCAGACCGGCAACCTGCGCGAGGCGATAGCCGTGAGGCCGCGCGTGTCATCGCGCCCATGAGCCAAGCTCGGTCTGTTCGGGGCTACTCAGCCATAGTCGACTGGCTCAGGCGGCGGTAATTCGGAGATAATAAGGGGCAGATGTGCGGAACGTCAGCTTCATGAATATCAAAAGTTTCAAATTTTACGAACTCATGGTTTTTATTGCCCTTACCGCGATTGCTTTTAGTTTCAATAATATGTATTTAGCAGTGGAGTTTACTCTGGTCTTAATACTGGCGCTCAGCCCTGCTTTTCTGGCCGCGACTCGATTTATAAAAAACGCAAGGGCGCCGGACGACCGCGAGATTGGAAAACCGAATCAAGACGGTATCGTTTTTTTGGTTGTTCTTTATTTTTGTTTCTTGATGTCTATTTTATCTGCTTGCCTGGTAGCAGATTTTGCGTTGTCGTTTGCATTGGACCAATTTCCGATCGACGAATTCTTTTCCCTCGAAGATATTTTGTATGGATTGGATTTGATGGACAGAATCACTAAAAGCATAATGATTCTGACAAATTTGATGATTTCATGGTTCATGATCCGACGTTTCAGCAGGGTCTCGCCAGGGGGAGCGCTTAGAGAAGTTCTTTGGGGCCGTCCTCGGAACGGAAACAATCGTACGCCAGGGACTCGGGAGTGACTGTTCATCAAGGAGCCGGCGGGGATGTAAAACACCCACCGTGTGCCGAGCTTCGGGCACTCGCCTTCTGGGTGTTCGACTTGACCGGAGGCCGTGGTTTTGCGCCGGACGAGCGAGCCGCGAATGAATGGATGCGGAAGACCGTGACAAAAGGATGGGTGTCTGGAATCTCCGCCCCGCCACCGGGCCGTGGGCCGGCCAGGCCGGGCGCCGCGCTCGGGGAGAGCTCATGATGAAACGCAGCTCGTGCGGCAGCCTTCCCCTCAAACCCGTGCGCGGCCGATCCGGTCGCGCACGTCGGCGGCTCAGGTCACGTAGAATACGATCCGAAGATATTATTGTGCGATGTGCTGGCGGAGTTCAAAACGACTTTGGTCTTTCCCAAAAGCGTCACGGTGCCACTGGCGACATAGAGGCCACCCCCGACTCCCTGGCCGCCGTTGTTGCCACCGTCGGCCTGGTTGAGCGTGATCAAGGTGTCGGTGAAGGCGGCACTTCCTGAGCTAAAGACGCCGCCGCCAGAACCGTTGCCGCCGCCCGCGCCGCCGATGGCCGTGTTACCGATGATTTCCGAGGCGGTGACGCTCAGAGACCCTTCTTGATTCCAGATGCCGCCTCCCACGGCGTTGCCACCCGTGGCGCCGTCAGTGCCGGCCCCGCCCGACGCCTGGTTGTCTGCGACGGTCGAGTCGGAGAGCGTGAGTGAACCTCTGGTTGCAATGGCTCCGCCGAAGCTGACGCCACCCTGGTTGCCGACTCCCGAAGTGACGGGGCACTTGGCCTGGTTGCCGACGAAGCTGGTGTTGTTGACCGTCACGGTGCCTTCGTCAATCTCGATTCCGCCGCCCGCTGCTCCGCCGCCGGTCGGAGCGGTGGTCGCTTCGTTGTCCAGGAACAGGCTGTTCGAGAGAGTGAGTGTCGTAACGGCACGTTGATAGATGGCGCCGCCTACGCCGAAGCCTTGGTTTGGCCCACCGACGGCTTGATTGCCGATAAAGGTTGTTCCGCTGACGGTCAGGGTACCATCGTCGCCTTCGCTGACCAGGGCTCCGCCGAAGGCATATCCCGAGTCTGATGGCGTATGCGGCACAACGGCCGAGTTGCCCTGGAACTGCGCATTTCGTGAAGCTTGAGTCCTCCATATCCGAATAGACGTTGATCCTCACCGCGCCTCCCTCGGCATCAAAGGCCGCGGTGGTGCTGTTACCGGTGAAAGATGTACCGGTAACAGTGACGCCGATGCCGAGGTCGATGTACATCGCGCCCCCGTACGCGGTGTCTGCAACGACCGCGTTTTGCACGAAACTGCTGTTGGAGATGTTTAAATGGCCGGAATCGAAGCCTGCGCCACCGTAGTTCATCATGAAGATAGCTCCGCCCACTGCGCCTGCGTACCCGATGTCGTCAGCCGTGGCTGTGTTGTTTGTGAACTGGCTCCCGGAGATGTTCAATGTGACCGCCTCGGTCGCGCTAATTGCACCGCCCAATGCCTCGGTTCCGCTGGCATTGCCGACTGAATTACTGGCGAAAGTGCTTTTCGAGATCGTGAGCGCGCCACCGACGGCAAGGATGCCGCCGCCGCCGTATGTGGCCGTGTTGCCGGCTATCGAGCTGCTGGTAATTCTGAGCGCACCGCCGCCAGAGGAACTGAAGTCAGCGATGCCGCCGCCGTTACCGGCCGAGTTGCCGCTGACGACGCATTGCACAATTGTTGCATTGCCGAGGTTGACAATGCCGCCGCCTAAGGCATTGCCGGCGGAGTTTTTCGTGATCGTGCTCCCGCTCAACTGCAAGACGCCGCCGGCGTTGTTAGCAATGCCTGCTCCGTCCGGACCTGTGTTGTGGCACACCACGCTACCCGTGACCGTCAGATTGCCGTTGTTCAGGATCCCACCGCCGCGCCCGCTGGAGGAATTGCCAGTGATGACGCAACCGGCGACCGCCAGGGTGCCTTCGTTCCAGATCCCGCCGCCGCCGTAAGGGCTGTAAGGATAGCTGGTCTGGATAGAACCGCCTGCGATCGTCAGGCCCGAGACCGATGCGGTGACGTTGGCGTCGACCACCAAATCCTGGAACGTGTTGTTGCCGTTGATCGTCACTTCCTTCGACCCGGGTCCGTCGATCGTCAAGCTGGACGCGACGATGAGCGGACCGCTGGTCAAGGTGATGGTTCCGAACGCGCTCCTGGCGAAGTCGATGATCTCACCCGAAGGGGCGTTGTTGATGGCGTTGCGCAGCGAGCCGGGGCCGCTGTCGTTTGTGTTCGTCACGGTTTCGACGCCGCTCAAGAGTGCCCTCGCTTCAAGCATGTCGATCAAGGGCTGGAACCTTGTCCCGGCCCCACGGCGACCCTGGCGATTTCCGCGCGCCGGTCTGGTTTGCCGCCATTCGTCATGCCGATTCGCCCGCGTCGATGATCGGAATCCGAAGAAATTCATGGTGTCGATCCGCATTGGAGAGGATTAATCAACCGATTGCACGCCTCTCTCCATAGGCGCCGATCGAGCGGATTCTGGGCGCGCGGAATGAAGAAATCGACTTGAGCAGGATCGCCGTCACGGACTGGCGATCCATCGCGGAGCGGGTATACAGTCATTGCGTCGGTATTTTTCAACCCCGAGGGAAGAAACAGGGACGCGGGGAAGGAAACGCGGACGCGGTTACTTTGCCCACGAATCTGACCGTTGGATGGAATCCGCGTGATTGGCCTGCCGCCTCGGTCGCCGATTGGCTCGCTATCCTTGAGCGGCCTTCAGGACGCGTGAATACGAATTGCGGACCCGTTTCTGTCACGATCCCATCCTTTCAGACGGGCGCAGGCGCGCATCGCGTCATTCTTGCGAAGTGGGGCCGCAGAATTGCCTGGGCAAAGCGTGGGCCATCGGGCCACGCCGGCCGCCGTGTCTGATCGGACCGGTCGGTCGGATAAGTCTGATCGGACGGATCGGACACGGCGGCCGGCTTGCGCAGCGTGTTGAGCGGTCGCACTTAGAAAGCCCAGGACCTGCGCACGCCTGGAGTGACGGCGGATCGTTTTCGTCCGCTGGCTGTCCGCGCGAGGCCCATTTGGCCGGGCAAGCCCGACCACGGTCCCGGCCCGTTCGGCGGTGCGGCCGTGGCGCCGGCTGGTCGCGAATGCGGCCAGGTCCAGGGTGACGCGGTTGCCTCCAGCGAATGCACACGTCAGTCAACCCCTCGACTCCAGTCAACTCATGTCGGATGCTGGTGGTATGGAAACACCCCGCAAGCGGCCCTGGCGGCGTTACCTGCGTCTCAGCGTGAGGGGACTGATGCTCGTGGTCCTGGCGGTCGGGGGCTGCCTGGGCTGGTGGCTGCACCTTGCGCGCGTCCAGCGGCAGGCGGTGGCGGCCATTCGGGGGGCGGGGGGCTCGAGGCGGAGACGGTCATGGATGACCTGTTGAAACGCAAGAACCTGGAGGGCCTCTTCACCTTCCTCGCCGGCCACTACCCGCGATATGAGCTGGTCATCAACAACGACGTCGCCAGGCAGAATGGTGTGTCGATCGCGGATGCGCTCGAGAACCTACTCGTCATCATGGGCGAGGATGTCCAGGCCGAGGGGACTTTTGAGAGGGTCGCCGAGGATTACTCGAATCGGTTCGTCAAGAACGGCCGCGGGGAAATGGTGCCGTACCGCTTGTTCCTGCTGCTCAGGAATTCATCGTCGCTCCTCGACTTGCCCGGTGAATCGTTGAACGAATACCACGAGGCCGGTCCGAGTCGATTTCACGAGCATGCAGCCTGGATGCTCGAACGGAGCGCTTCGGCGAGGCCATGAAGGTGAGGTGGCTCGAGCATCGACATGTGGTCGCCGGGCACGTGCGCCACCTCGACACCCCCTGTCGCGATTTTGCCCCAGCCATTGGTCAAATCGTCGCAGGCGAGGCCCGCGCTGGGCGGGATACCCGACGTACGAAATAGGTGGATGCGGCCGGGGTATTTGTCGAGCCCTTTGAGATACGATTTCGTCGCGATCCTGATCATGTCTGCAATATCGCCGGCGTCCGGGGGCTCGACCGGGTTTGAATCGCGGTGCGCCATCAGACTCGAGCGGACCTTCTCGGCGATATAACGGGCTCTCGCGGCCGCGGAAAGTCCTCGCATCTCCGCGAGGTGCCAGCGAATTCTTTCTGACCTACGTCGTTGCCTCGGGTAACCCGGACCAGCGACGTCCAGGAATGCCAGCAGGGGGACCTTTTCTCCCTCAGCCTGTAACCGCCGCGCAACCTCGAGCGCGACCAGTCCCCCGAGCGAGTACCCCCCGAGCAAGTAAGGCCCGTGGGGACGAAGGGCCCGGATCTCGGCAAGGGCCAGGCCGGCGACGAATTCAATGAGTGTGGAGGGATCGACCTGCTCCTCGCCCAGAGATCCCAGCGTCACGCCGTAGAACGGGTATCCCGGACCGATCTGCCGGGAAAGCGCGGCGAGCACGACTCCATGACCAAGAACCATGCGCGACTTGCCATACGCTCCGGGAAAGCAAATGAACGGCGCCGCGTGCTCGCCCGATTGGAGTTTCACAATCACACGAGATGGCGACCAGTCTGGCCGCAGAACCGTCGCGGCGAGCTGACCGATGGTCGGGGCATGGAGCAATACCGCCGGATTCAAGTCGACTCCGAGAACCTCCTTCACCTGCGCCAGCAAACGCGTCGCCAGCAGGGAATTCCCTCCCAGGTCGAAGAAATTGTCATTGAGCCCCGGCGCATTCACACCCAGGACTGTGCACCAGATGCCCGCCAACCGCTCTTCGACCGCAGTGCGTGGCGCAATATAGGGCTCGGCCGATCGCAAAAGTTCGAGGTCAGAGACAGGTAATGCCCTCCGATCGAGCTTGCCATTGGGAGTGCGCGGCAGCCTCGTGAGGATTGCGAAAGCGGACGGGATCATCTGGTCCGGCAGCCGCTCCTTCAAGTGCGCCCGCAGCGCGGTACTCGTCAATCCCTCGGTTCTGAGCTCGAGTAAGGCGATCAGTTGATTTTCGCCCACCGCATTCGGTCTCGCCGCGACGGCGACATCGCGGATAGCGGGGTGCCGGGCGAGTGCCGATTCGACCTCCGCCGCCTCGATCCGGTAGCCCCGAATCTTGATCTGCTGATCGAGGCGGCCGAGGAATTCCAGCGAGCCATCGGCCCGCCATCGCACGCGGTCGCCCGTACGATAGAGCCGGGCGCCCTTGGTCTGGCAGAAAGGGTGCGGAATGAACCGTTCGTCAGTCTCTCGACCGCCGTTTGCGTATCCTTCAGCAAGCGACGGACCTCCCGCGTAAAGTTCGCCGGGCACATCGATCGGCACAGGCTGCAACCGCCGATCAAGGACGTAGATCTCCGCATTACCGTGGCGGTAGCCTAGATTTCCGAGCGACCGAGGGCCGTCGGCGCGACATTGCCGGATGGCAAGACCCGGGGCCTCCGTACAACCGTAGACCGAATTGAGATTTGCCGATACTTTTTGACAGAATTGGTTTTCGACATCGGCAGAGAGTTGTTCGCCGAAACAGGTCACCTCCCGCAGCGACGTGCAGGCGACAAAGTCGTCTTCTGCCACGAGCAGCCGCAAAAGAGACGGCACAAGCGTCAGTACGGTGATCTTCTGATCAATGATGAGCCGCACAAGTGCGCGTGCGTCGGTCCTTTCGTGCTGGCCGGCGACGATGATGCAGCCACCGTTCGTTAGTGGCCGGAAGACTTCCCGGGACAGCAGCGTCGAGTCGAGCGACGTTTTGAGCACATGGCGGTCGGATTCCGTGGACCCAATGGCCGCGCTCAACCGATTTCCTCGACCGGCGATCTTGTGCGAGTGGGGAACCGCCCTGGGCATACCGGTGGAACCCGATGTGAACAGCACCATCGCCGTGTTATTTTCGTTCAATCGCACCTCGGGCGCCACCGACGACTCGGTCGCGATGGCCTCGCGATCGGTGTCCATGCAAACGGTATCGACCACGCAAGGCCGACACCTTTCCAGCAAGGGCGAATCGGTGACCAGCAATGAGGGACGAAGCTCGGCCAGTAACGCCGAGATACGCTCAGCCGGGTATGACGGTTCGATGGGCAAGAAGGCCGCGCCCGCCTTCAAGATGCCGAGAATTCCAATCACCAATTCGAGCGACCGCTCCAGACTGATCGCGACGATCACGTCCGGCCCTGCGCCTCGTCTTACCAGGGCATGCGCGAGCTGATTCGCCCGATCGTCCAACTCGCGATAGGTCAACTTTCGACCGTTGCAGACAATCGCCACTGCGTCTGGAATCTGGGAGGCTCGATCGGCAAATCGCTCGTGATTGAATGGCGACCAGGGCGCAGGCGCCTGGACCGGCGTTCCCGGCCGGCTCCACTCTTGGATCAACTGATGTCGTTCTCCCTCGGTAATCAGCGTGAGGTCCGAAATCCTTTCTCCGGGATGGGTCAGGGCGCTCTCGAGCAACGTTCGAAAATGCAAGAGCAGCCGGCACACCGTCGCCGCGTCGAACAGTTCGGCGTTGTATACGAACGTAAATTCCAAGCCTTGGTGGCGTGTGTCGATCCGCAGGGCGAGCTCATTTTCCGACCGCGCAGCGACTTGCGGTACGACCTCCTCGTTACCGGCGACCTTGTGCTCCCGACCGATCATCGTGGTTGGGAGAAGTTCAAAGGTGAATTGAAAGTGCTGGTCATTTGCCGGGCAATGACCGAGATGCAAACCCGACGACGTCGAATCGGCCGGCCGGCGTAGATTGTCGTGAAGCCGGCGACATCCTCGACCGATCTGTTTCCAAACCATCTCGAATGTCGGCTCGCCCGTCAGGTTGATGCAGAGCGGGAACGTTGCTCGACCTGGTTCTGCATGACCGCCTGAGATCTCGGGCACGGGAGTCCATTGTCGGGCTAATCCTATCGTTATTTCTTCGTCGCCGGAGTAGCGATTCAGAAGCACGGCATAGACAGCAAGAAGATGGGCTTGCAGGGCAAATTCGTCGGACTCGCCCGCGGGTGCCACCAGGCAGTGGATCGCTTCGACCAGTTCGCCGGACAGCTCCGAACTTTGGGCCGCGGCCCGAAATAGCCGTGCCGGACGGGGACGGTCGGTCGGGAAGTTCAGCACCGGCCAGGCCTCGCCAGATGAGCTTTCCACGCTGGCACGAAATGGCTCCGGGAAATCTGCCATCGGCGACAATCCCGGTTCACAAGACTTGGTATCCACTATTTCACTCGCCTATTAAACCATTACCGAGTGTCCACACCCTCTCGTCTGCAAGGGTGCCCAGCCTCTCACTGGCACCGGTCGACGTGACGACCCGCCGAAGCAATGCGTCGTAATCGTCCAGGAGCCACTCGATCGTCTGCGCGGAGAGCAGCTCTCGCGTCGACCTCAGGAGGCAACGAATGCCATTGTCTGACTCGAAGAGAATCATATACAGAGGTTTTCGGCCGTAATAAACACTTCGTTCGAGAACGGTCGTGGACAGTCCGGGAAGTTGCAGGGGACCCCCGATGCGGTCGTTCAGGTGGAGAAAGTTGAAACCGAGATGGATGTTGGCCCAGTGCGCCGGATGATCGTCACCAGTTTCCGGGAATGCGCTTTCCATCGATACATCTTGATGGAGATGGCCGGAGGTGACGACCTGCCTGACATGAGTAAGAAGCTGTCGGAACGTCGGCTTACCAGCGACGTTAATGCGAAGAATCATCCCTCTGGACAGGTAACCGACCAACCCCTCGACCTCGGGGCGGTGTCGGGCCGCCATAACGCCGCTGACGCGAATTTCGTCCTGCCCGGTAGCCTGGTGGAGCATGGCGACCGCTGCTGCAAACATCACCATGTAGAGCGTGCAATTATCCTGGCGTCCCAGGTCGCGAAGCGCCTCCACCAGGTGTCGCGGAAGCTGGAGTGATCGGTGCACGCAGAGTAGATCCTCAGGTTCCCACGATGGCCGGATTCCGGGCAAACCCCGGGCGGGGCCTGAATGCGCCAGGTGGTTTCTCCAGTATGCGATCTGCCGCTGCGCCATCTCGCTCCGCAGGAAAGACCGCTCCCAGTGGGCGAGATCGACGGGTTGGAGTGACGGTTCCGGGAGGTCAACTGTCTTCGCGGTCGAAAACGATTCGTAGAAAGCCGCCAGCTCGCGATTGAAAATCCCGAGCGACCATCCGTCTATGATTATGTGACAAAATACGAGTACGAGCACGTGATCTTGATTGTCCAGCCGTAGCAGCCGCGCGCGGAATAGCGGCTCGGCGGCAAGGTCGAAGTAGCGGCGGGATTCGTCGTCGAATTGACGTTGTGCCTCGGCCAGGCGCATCGGTTCGGCGAGCTCGCTCAGGTCGGTTACCGGCAGTTCAATGGGCCCGCCGGGGCCGATGACCTGGCACGGATGTCCATCAATCTCGACAAAAGTGGTCCGCAAGGCCTCGTGCCGCGCGACCATTGCCACGAGCGCATCCCGGATCGCTGCGACCGATAAAGGCCCGAGGAGACGATAAGCCCGGCTCGGATTGAGCACCGTCTTGCCAGGATGTTGCCGATCGGCGGTCCACATTTTGACTTGCGATGACAACAGGGGGTGCGACTGGTCGCGCCTGACGCGAACGATTGGGGGCTCTTGTGCGCTCGACCCGGGCCGAGTGAGGGCGGCGACCGACTCGGCGAGTCCGGCCACTGTCGGTTTCTCGAAGAGAGCCGTCAAAGGCAAGTCGACGTTCAAGGCCCGCCGAGCGCGCGAGACCGCTTGCATCGCCAGAAGGGAATGGCCGCCGTGGTTGAAAAAATCATCGTGCACGCCGACGTGGTCGCGACCGAGCAGCTCCGCGAATATTTCGGCGAGTTTCGCCGCTACCGGTGATCGGGCCGTGGTCGATCGTTCGTCATCGATTGACGGTACGTCGGAAACCGGCAGCCGCCGTCGATCAACCTTACCGTTGCTTGTCAAAGGGAAATGGTCCAACATGACAAACGCCGATGGCACCATGTATTCCGGCAAGGTCGCTTTGAGAGAGCTACGTAGATCTTCGAGGTCCGCTGCACCTTTTTCGACGGGGACGACGCAGGCAACCAGACTCCGGCTGCCGCCGGCGGCCTTCTCGACCGGAATGACGACCGCGTCGCGCACGCTTTCGTGCCGGCGCAATGCGGCCTCGATCTCTCCGAGCTCGATTCGAAAACCTCTGACCTTCACCTGACCGTCGGAGCGACCCAGGAACTCGATGTTACCGTCCGGCAAACGGCGGCCGAGGTCTCCCGTCCGGTACAAATAACCTGTGGGTTCGCCGCCGAATGGGTCGGGAACAAAAGACTGGATGGTCACGTCTGGTTGATTCCAGTAGCCGCGTGCAACACCCGGGCCGCCGATGAACAGCTCCCCCGGGCAGCCGCACGGCACCAGCCTGCCGAGCTCATCGAGCAGGTAAATCGACGTATTGCCGATCGGCATTCCGATTGGAAGCGAGCTCAAGTCGTCGGCAACCTCGCGTGGTATACGATAACTTGCCGCGAACGTCGTCGTTTCCGTCGGCCCATAGACATGAATCATTGATGTTTCGGGCAGGCACTCGATGCGCCCGGCGCACATGGTCGACCGAGAGCACCTCGCCGCCGACCAGAAGTTGCTCGACGCCCGACAGAATCCAGGCGGATTCGTCGACGATGGCGTGAAACAGCGCTGTGGTCAAGAAGAGCGTATCGACTTGGTGGTCGCGTAAGACGCGTTCCAGGACGTCGAGCGCGGGAACACGTCCCGGAAACAGCACGCACCGACCGCCGTGCAGTAATGATCCCCAAAGCTCGAATGTCGAAGCGTCGAACGCCGGCGACGCAAGATGGAGGATCTTCCGCCGAGAGTCGAGCGCGACGTAATCGACTCCGAAGACCAGGCGCAAAATACCCCGATGGGGCACGGCCACTCCCTTGGGAGTTCCGGTCGAACCGGAAGTATACATGATGTACGCAAGGCTATCGAATGTCGCGGGACAAGTGGGGTTCTCACTGGCGCCGGGATCGTGATCGCTCGCATCCGCGTCGAGCAAGACGACGCGCGCCCCCTCGGCCGGCACGCCGGCGGCTAGACCGTATTGGGTGAGGACCACCGGAGCCTGGGTGTCGCGCAGGATGAACCGAAGTCGTTCAGCCGGATAGGTCGGATCGAGTGGCACATAAGCCGCGCCGGCCTTCAGCACCCCCAGGATGCCGGCGACCATCTCGGGCGAGCGCTCGGCGCAGATGGCGACCGGGGTCTCAAAGCCCACGCCCATGGCCCGCAGCCGATGAGCCAGTCGATTGGCCCGCGCGTTCAATTCTGCATACGTCCATTGACCGGTGTCAGAGACCAGCGCGACGGCGTCCGGCGTTCGTCTGGCCTGAGCCTCGAAGATCTGAGCCACGGATCCATCGTGTGGAATGTTCGCCGCTGTCGCGTTCCAATCGAAAACGAGCTGGCGCTTCTCCTGCGGCGAAATCATCGGGAGTTCCGCCAGGGTGCGCCCGGGGTCGCTGGCAATCTCCTCGAGCACAATCTGCAACCGAGCCTTGATTCCGAGGATCGCATCGTCGTCAAAACGGCGGCGGTCGTAGGTCAGCTCGATCCGGAGTCGGCTGCCGCCGAAGGCGGCCAGGACCAGTGGATAGTTTGTTATTCCGAGCAGACGAACCGACCGATTTTCCCAGTTGCCTCCCTGCATTCGCAGGCGCTCTTCGAGAGGGAGCCTCTCGAACACGACGATGCTGTGGAAAAGGGACTCACTGGCGGGAAGTTCGCTACATCCTCGAACGATTGCCAGGGGCGTTTGCTCGTGTTCTCGCATGGTGACCCACTGCGAGCGAAGGTCGCGGAGCCAGTCTTTCAGCGATGCGGAACCTCGAATGCGAGTGCGCACCGGCAGAGTGTTGATCAATAGACCCACCGTGGAAGCGGCAGGCGCTAAAGGCGACCCGCGGCAGGCACGGGTCGCTCCGAAAACGACGTCGTCGGTACCCGAATAGAAACTCAGAAGTAATGCCCATGCTCCATGAACGATCGTGTTCAAGGTGACGTCAAACTCCTCCGCCAGGCTCTCGAGCGTGCGTGACAGTGCTTCCGTCACCTGGAGTTCCACAGTCCGATGCTCAACCTCGTCGTCGGGCATCAACCGAGTTTTACGCTCTGGCAGCGAAGTCGCACCGCTGAAACCGAGCAACAGATTGCGCCAGTAGGCCGACGCCGCCGTGAAATCGCGACCGTTCTGCTGGCGAACATGGTCCTCAAAGGAGTGCGCCCTAGCGAGCGACAATGCTTTACTGCTGAGAAGAGCTTCATAAAGATCAAAAAGTTCATGCAGCAAGATCACGCGCGAACGACCGTCGAAAAGGGCGTGATGCGATGTCCACACCAGGCGGTAATCGTTCTCTTCCATGTGAAACAGATGAAGACGCCAGAGCGGAGGGCGTTCGAGTGCGATGCCGCGCCGCCGGTCATCTCGCAAGTAGGCAGCGAGGCGTTCCTCTCTTTGCCCGATACCGACTTCCCGCCAATCCGACTCTTCCCATTCGCAATCGACGTACGGATCTACCGCCTGGACCGGCTCGTCGCGGTTTTCAAGGAGGAAGCTGGTCCTCAGAACCGCGTGCCGATCGACCAGCCGCCGCCAGGCGTCGCGGAAGAGCGATACGTTGAGCGCCTCTCGCAACGTGCAAATCAGTTGCTGTATGTACACTCCATCACGCGATGCGCAGCCCGTCCATGAGCATGCCGTACTGCACGGCGGAGAGGGGGTACGTCGCCATGATTGCGCGTTCGCGTAGCGAGACGTTGTTCATGGAATGCCTGGAAGGGAATGACTGGAAGGACAGAACCGATAAGCCGTTGATCTCGTCCTAAAAGGTATTCCGGGAATCGACGACTTTCAATCAGGGTGAAATGCGGCAGTAAAGAGCGATAAATGGCGATCAGCCATCTTCCCGCCGCGACTGGAAGAACGACCGCACCCACCGGTGCATCGCGGGCTTCTCGGAGTTCCACCGCCAACACCCATTAACGTCCAGGGCGATGTCAGCCGCCGGGTCGAAATCGAATGCGGCCAGCCGTTGGTGTCGTTCGCGATACTGGCGGTCAAGGAGGCTGCCATGGCAGAGATGGACAACATCGGCTTCGACGAAGCTCACATGGCCGGCCACTTTACTGAAGAACGGCTGTGCCCAATCGAGATATGCCCGGGCGCGGCTCTCGCCGAAGGAATGAGCCGCGATGATGCGGTCGAACCGACCGACGGCGGCGAAGAACAATGCTGAGTCGCCTCCGCCGACAATATTGGTATCGAAGAATCCAAAAGCGCTCCAGCAGGCTGCGCCGGCCGCCCCAGACGTAACCGCTGGCGACAACGCCCTCTGGCCCGTTCCGCATTCGGTCCAGATCGTCCAGATTCGTGATACCCTCGGTCAGGCGATACATCAAGGAACCGAGGCGCTCCGCCTCCGCGCCGGGTAGAACCTGCTCCGGAGCGGCGTCCCGCGTCATGTGATAGATATGCCGACATCCCTGAACCAGTGGATACTCGTCCAGCAGGCGAACCATCTCGCTCGACCAGTCATTGGTCATGTACACCAAATCACAATCGAGCCAGACGATTTTTTCGCACTTTGCCGGCAAGTGTCCCAGCGCGATATTGAGCAGGCGTTCCTTCTGCCACATGACGTTGCGTGCGCCAATTGCACGAGGATGTCGGCATCTCCCTCGCGGAGCTCGAAGTCACGGTCGAATGCAAGTTCGACTGTCAAGAGCGGAACGGACAGATGTCGCCGGAAGACGTGGTAGTTGGTCAGCCGTCGCCGATACCCGACCGGGTTATAATAGGTGGTGATCGACCAGAGATCATCGGCGCCGGACTGTCGGTGGCGGACTTGCTCGATCATCGTCTCTACCGGCTACTCTCGTCGAGTCGAATTAAGATTAATCGTAGATGATCGCGCATTTCGCTGTCAACGCCGGGTGAGCGAATTCGACGACGTGGGCGGCCCGGCCTATCCATGTGATTCCTAGGTTTCAAATTCGTCCCGTACGATCGACACGCGCACACCTGGAGAAAAGGGGCGAGCGAGTTTCCGCCTGCGTGAGCTATAATCGAAGATACGAACGTCCGGCTGCTTTTTCCGGAATTCGCCGTAACATCTTTGAATATCAGCCAGCGACCTGCAGCACCGTGGAGGCGCGCGATGTCTGATCCTCTTCAGAACTAACGAGCCGCAAATGGTGGCCACGGCCACGAGGACTCCGCTCATGATTCATCCTGCCCCGATGCGGCGTCGCTCCAAGGGTCCTCTTTGGGCGATCACGACCTACTTCAATCCGTGCGGGTACCGCCGGCGGCTCGAAAACTATCACACTTTTCGCCGACAACTCGCAGTGCCGTTGGTCACGGTGGAATTGTCGTTCGACGGCGTTTTTGAGCTGGAGCCCGCCGACTCCGACATCCTGGTCCAACTGTCGGGCGCCGACGTCATGTGGCAGAAGGAGCGATTGCTCAACGTGGCGCTTGGGTCCCTTCCCAAAGAGTGCACGAAGGTTGCGTGGCTCGATTGCGATGTTGTCTTCGACAATGCCGACTGGCCCGAGGCTGCCGCCCTTGCTTTGGATCGCCACGCTGTGATCCAGCCGTTTTCACAGTCGCGAGAACTGGTCCCGGACGTCGGTGTGGACCGGTGCGATCGTGAGCATTCGCAGCCGAAAGGCGAGGCGCTCGCGAGTGCTCTGGCCACCAGCCGGTTGAAGGAAGACGTCCAGCGGTCCGCGGTCGGGAATCCGAGTCATGACGAATGCGGCAGCCGATCAAGGCTGGCCTCTGGCTATCTCTTGAGTACAGCGGTCGGGGATCGGCCTGATGTCGAATGTGGCATGGCCTGGGCCGCTCGAACCGAAATTATCCACCGCCACAACTTCTACGATGCCTGCATTATGGGATGCGGCGACGGCGCGATCATCGCCGGCATTCTGGGAAACTTTCAGGACTTGATTGACTATCTGCTGATGAATGGCCGGCGAGCGGAACACTACCTGAACTGGGCCAAGCCGTTTCACGAGACGATTCGGGGAGATCTGGGATTCTGTGCAGGCACCATCTATCACCTATGGCACGGAGAACGAAAGGATCGGCAGTATCTCAGGCGCCGTGTGGAGTTCGCCGAGTTTGATTTCGATCCATTTCACGATATCTCATTCGACAAGACCGGCTGCTGGCGCTGGAATACGGACAAGCCGCAAATGCATCGTTTCGTCAAGGATTACTTCCCCTCAAGACTCGAGGACGGTCGGTCGGAATCCGCTCCGCGGGAAGTCGTCGTACGTTGACGGCCCTTCTCGTGGACCATTTGCGTCACCGCGTTATTCTGGCGAGCGGCATGGGTGGGCGACCATCCAGGTCTACCCGGCCCGTTTCCCTTCGAAATGCTGCGCGGCAGGGCGAGCTGAGGATATGCACCGATGAGTTACGCGAAGCGAATTAGACTGACCGACGCAATCCGCGACAAGCTGGCCGTCGAGCTGTCCCGGATCAGGATTGATGGCGAGTTCGGCCCAGAGCACGGCGAGCTGGCTCGCTCGGTGATCGAGGAATATGCCGGCGCAGAGGCGCTCGAGGCGATTTACGCGTCGTTCGACCCTTCTGACGCGCCGCCCCTATCGGTGATTGAAAACGGCCCGATCAGCCGTGACGTGGCAGAGATTGCCGGGCCATCGCCCCGCGATAACCGGCGGCCCGCCTGGCGCACCGAATGGGTCGAGGAGCTGTTCATGGGTGGGGTGCTTCAGGCCGCCGGCATGAAGATTCACGCGCTCCAGGATGAGTACGGCGGTGATCTCACCCATTATCTCTTCTCCAACGCGAAGCAGTTGACGAGCGTGCCGACACGAACGAGCCGGTCCGAGCTCAAGCCCCATTCCGATAACTCAGTACTTCTTTGTTTTCAGCCTCAAGCGGTGGCGCTCTATGGTCTGAGGCGGGAAAATCCGATTGCGACGAAGTTTTACGACGTGGAGGATCTGGCTCGGGCGATCGGCCCATACCACCTTGATTCCCTGATGAAGTCGATCTTCCAGTTGCGGGATCCGGTCAGCTTTCATCTCGACGGCTCTCCCCAGGTGTTTAGCCCCCCCGTGCCGGCCCTGTACCGCGATCGTCGCGGGCGGATCCTCGGTTGTTTCTCGGTCTATAACCACCGGGCCGTCCCTGGGTTCGAGACCGAGGCGACCGAGGCAGTGGAGGCCCTTATCAGGGCGGCAAGTCGCCCGGAACTGGTCCTCGAAGCCGACCTCGCGCCGGGAACGCTCGCGCTGGTCGACAACCAGCGCACCTTCCACAGCCGTGACGATATCATGGGCGATCGTATCATCCTTCGTCAGTATGGAATGCGGTCTCTCGCGGGACACGCGGCCACCGGCGCGTCTGTCTCGGGGCGGCCCAACCGGTACTACGGTAAGGTCTTGATGGAGGCCGGCTGGCGTCACGTCGCGACTTCGGAGACCGCGCGCGCCTGAACGCACCGAGTCGGGCCGCCCGGTAATCCAGGAAACCAGACATTGCGCCAAGAAGTACGGAAAAGAAGGATCATTCCAATGTGAGACCTTTTATTGGAACCCTGCGGGTACCCAATTCCGCCCGGCAGAGCCGGGCCGGCAGCCGGACGTGAGCCCCCGGCTCGGGTGCTCATCTTTGAACGCGACGGGAAATGCGGTCCAGGACGTGGTAAACCAGCCCGCGGGGTGTTAGTCTGGCTGTTCCGGGCATAAAAGTGACTGATCCCGAAACGGCGGATCGATTTCGATACTGGGTGCATCTCGTTTCCGTCCGCCCACCAGGAGTTCAACCATGTGGAGACTCGCGACCGCCGTTCTGGCCCTGGCCCTCACAGGTGCCGCCCCGCCCGACCTCGCTGGCAAGTGGAAGCTCGTGGTCTTGCCGTTCGGGTACGACGAGTTCCTGATCGTTGATCTCAAAAAAGCCTCGGACGGTGCGCTCTCCGGCAGCGCGCTCAGCACCCAGGCCATGCTGGGCGAACGCAAGGCAGAGGGGAAGATCGAGGGAGACGCGGTCACGCTCAACTTCCCCGGCAAGGGGGTCGCACTCTCGTTCCGTGGCAAGGTGGGGCCGGATGGCAAGGCCCGCGGCGTTCTCAATTACGCGACATCGAAGTACCCGGCCCGGCTGGAGAAGACCGACGCCGATAAGGTGGCGCCCTTATCGAACGCGGGCAGCCGTCCCAACGTGTCGGAGGCCATGCGTGAGGCCGATGACAAGGCCAAGGTGGCCAAGCTGCTGGCCTTGATTCATGAGAACGGCGAGCCGTACAACGCCGGCGCTTATTCCTCGCTGCTGAGCGTGGCCGACAAGGCCGGCCTGTCCGAGGCCGAGGTTCGCAAGCACATCGAAAACTGGACCAATGAGGCCATCCCTTACGGGACTGAATGGGCAACTGACGTCCGCACCCGGGCGTTAAGGGCTCTGCAGGACAAGAAGGACTTTGCCGGGCTTGCCACCGAACTCGCGGTTGCGGCCGAGGCCGCGCTGCCGGCCGACGCCCCCCTCGACGTGCGTGCCTCTATCAATGGGATGCTCGCCCGGTCGGCTCGACTCGCCGGCAAGATCGACCTCGCCGACGCCAGCCTTGCCAAGGTCAAGGAGCTCGACGCCAAGCTGGACGAGGAGTATCACAAGACGGTCCCGCCGTTCAAGCCCCAGGCCTTCGGCGGCCGCAAGAACACCAAGGCCGAGCGCGTGGTGGTCATGGAGATCTTCACCGGGGCCGAGTGCCCCCCGTGCGTCGCAGCCGATGTCGGTTTCGACGCCCTGCTCAAGTCGTACAAGCCAACGGAGTTCATTGGCCTGCAATACCACCTGCACATTCCCGGTCCCGACCCTCTGACCAACGACGACACCGTTGCCCGGCAGAAGTACTACGGCACCGAAGTCCGGGGCACGCCCAGCACGTTCTTCGGGGGCAAGTCGGCCGCCGGTGGCGGCGGCCCGATGCAGCGCGCCGAGGCCAAATACACGGAGTTTCGAGGATTGATCGACCCTGCCCTCGAGACGTCAAAGCAGGCGGAAATCACCCTGAGCGCGACCCGGACCGGCGACTCGCTCAAGATCAACGCGAGCGCCAAGGCCGAAGGCGCCTCCAACAGCGCCAAGCCCAGGCTCCGGCTCGTTCTGGTCGAGGAATCCGTGCGCTATCCCGGCGGCAACAAGCTTCGGTTCCACCACAACGTCGTTCGGGCGTTTCCCGGGGGCGTTCCGGGCAAGGCGCTCGAGGGAGGCAAGGCCTCGATCGACCTCGTGGTCAAGCTGTCCGATGTGCGAAAGGCCCAGACGGATTATGTCGACAAGTACCCCGGCAGCTCAGGTCGCTCGTTCCCGAACCCGCTGCCGCCGATCGACCTCGACGACCTGGCCATCGTGGCCTTCGTGCAGGACGACGTCGACCACGCGATCTGGCAGGGTGTGCAGGTACCGGTCGTGGTGGCGAACCCTTGACCAGAAGGGGAAGTACATGGCGTTCTGCGAGCCGTGGGACAGCGGCGACTTGAGCACGTCCTCGGCTTCGAGGCGACTCAGGCCCAGAGCAGTGGCGAGTTAGTGATGCGTGATCCGGTCCAGACGATAAAGTTCGACGAGGAACGCCTCGCGTGCCTCGCCGTACAGGTCGGCGCCGTTCGTCGAGAGCTCGTGTTCGATGTCCTGCGGTAGCTCAAAGCTGATGGTCATGCCCTGCGCCCTCCGAAATAGATTCGGTTGAACCCGGATTTTACCACAGATCACTCAAACATTATGGGGATTCTATCGGGTAGACCCAGCCGACCTCCCAAACTTCGAGATCGAGATCGAAGATTCGGAAGGCCCCAGCGAGATCATCGACGACTTGAAAACCGACGGCGACATCGAATCCTGGGGAAACAGCGACGCGAATCGTTTGCCTACGAATCTGACCGCCGGATGGAAGCCGCGTAATTAGCTTGCCGTCTCGGTCGCCGATTGGCTCGCTTTCCGTGAGCGGCCTTCAGGACCCGTCAATACGAATCGCGGACCCGTTTACGTCACGATCCCATCCTTTCAGACGGGCGCAGCGTGCGCACGCATCGCGTCATTCTTGCCAAGTGGGGCCGCAGAATTGCCTCGGCGAAGCTTGGGCCATCGGGCCACGCCGGCCGCCGTGTCTGATCGGACCGATCGGTCGGATAAGTCTGATCGGACGGATCGGACACGGCGGCCGGCTTGCGCCGCGTGTTGGGCGGTCGCACTTAGAAAGCCCAGGACCTGCGCACGCCTGGAGTGACGGCGGATCATTTTCGTCCGCTGGCTGTCCGCGCGAGGCCCATTTGGCCGGGCAAGCCCGACCACGGTCCCGGCCCGTTCGGCGGTGCGGCCGTGGCGCCGGCTGGTCGCGAATGCGGCCAGGTCCAGGGTTACGCGGTCGCCTTTGTCGAATATGGGCTGCGTTAGCGTTTGGGAGAACGGCATCTGCGTCGCAGTGAGCTAGGCCGCGTTTCCACTTTATTTCAACACATCGACGCTTTAGCGATGTCAGACACCCACCTTTTGCCGGGCGTCGGGCACTCGCCTTCTGCGCGTTCGATAATGACAGAGGCAGTGGTTTTGCGCCGAACGGGCGACCCGCGAATGAATCGATGCGGGGGCCGTGAGACAAAGGATGGGTGCCTGGAATCCCGTGGTTTTGCGCCGATCGTGCGTGCCGTGAATGAATGGATGCGGGGGCCGTGAGACAAAGGATGGGTGTCTGGAATCCCTGGAATCCCTGGCTGTCTTGCTTCCTCAGAGATTGGGTGTCTGGCTCCTCTGGCTCCTCCAGCCACCGGAGCAACGGCGGATAACAGACGTGCTGATCATTCGGATCGGTGCCGGTCTGTAGAAGAGGCAAAACAATCCGAAGGGAGAGAAAGAATATCCTTGTACCGTCGTTTTGGTTCTGTTATATAGCAATGAATATTGATCTGAACGCGACCATTCCCCGGCGTCAGCGGCTCACGTTTCCGCGAGAAGGGCCACGGCAGCCCGAGAGGAGAAGGCCCGATGCGGCGCACTTCCGAAGTGGCATGGCGTGCGATTCGTCCGACCCGGCTTACCCGCCCTCCTTTTGGCGGGATTTCCGCTCGTCTCCCCTCATGTCAACGCCGATTCGATCACTTACGCCGTCAACAACTACCCCTCCCTCCAGAACGGCTACACGGTCTCGGGTACGATCACGACGAATGGAGCCACAGGGACGGGACTTTCAGTCTCCGACATCACATCATGGAACATCACCGTCACGTCCGGTTCCTCCACAATAGAGACATTCACCAACGCCAACTCCTCTAACGAAGGGTCGAATTTTGACGCCACCCTTACAACCTTGACCGTCACCCAGTCCAGCGGCGTCGACGTCATATCATTCCGGTCCAACAGTCCAAAGGGATACATAGAATGGTTCGGCGGCAGCTTTGAGCCCTTCTACGTGGCACAAAACCTCGAAGGGACGTACATCTGGAGCTCAGCCTACGATCCACAATCACAACCGGTGGCCTCTGCTGTACCCGAGCCCTCATCCGCCATCCTGGCAGTCCTTGGTGCTCTCGCCGTCGTCGCCTACGGGGTTTCAAGACACCCTGCGTTCTGGCGGGTTCGAGGCAGCCTTGCTCGAGCGACGCTCTCGCAGGCTAATCGGCCTTCCTCACGGATGGCACGTCGAGTGCAAGCGTGATGAACTTGGGAAGCATTGCAGTCAACTCGCGAGCGAACACGTCGAACGCGATCGGTTCGTTCCGTCCGACGATCGGTCGGAAACGCGCCGTCTCGGCGGCTTCGACGTCTGAGACCAGCGAGCGACGTGCCTGGAGAGTGGTCGATCCATCGAGAGTGGTCAATCGGATTGTGCTTCGGTGCTCCAGTGCCGGCTTTCTCAGGAAGGTGCCGACACGCAGCTTGACGGCCATGCGCAATGTCCGCGTGAGTCTCCTCAAGGATTTTCCGCTGGGCAGCCACTCGACTGCGAGTGGTTTCCTGCAAGACGCCCAGCCCGGGTGCCGCGAAAGTCCGGGTGTGCAACACCCGCCCGATATCGCTTCCCAGCGGGTTGAATACCATGAGTGGTGACGATTTGACGAACGGTTTCTTGCGCAATTCCCTGTACGCGGGACTCGCGAGCAACTCGGAGTCACCGACGGGCTCCAGCCCTCGTTTGCGGAGATCTTTCAGGAAGGCCGCATAGAGCTCGGACGCCAAAGCTTCCTGCTGCTCCTCGGGCATCTGCGTGTTCTTGCGCCCCACCCCGATCACCTTGAGGGCCGCGGCGGGGAGCAGCACGAGGGGCGTGACGGGGATAACCACGAGGGCCGCGCCGGGGATCACCAGGGAGGTTAAAGGCAGCACCTGGATCGGCATGTTGAACATCGGTTGCCGCTCCAGCGCCGGCTGGAACTGCAGGTCCACGAGCTCGACGTCAAACTCCGTGACGACCACCAGCCTGCCCTTGGCGAGGGCTTCGCCCGGCGTAAGCGGACCGTCGTGTTTCCAGTAGCCGGCCGGCACCACAGACTCGTCGACGCGTGGGGGAATCGCGGTGATCGATTCTGCTTTCGGCGGCGGATCGGCCAGTACTTCCGAAGCTCGTCGCGGCGCTGTAGCATCCGGGCACAAGAGGCAGAACGAGCAGCGCACCGACTCGCGCCGAAAGGCCTCGAGCTCGTTGGTGACGGCGCGACGAGTTTATCACTGGTACCCTTCCGGATCGATTCATCCGTGATTCTCCAGATCAATCCCACGCTCTATAGACAAGAGTTAGTACGGCCCGGTTTGCGGCGGCGCCCGCGAAGAGTACCCGATCTCATCAAAGGCGCAAATTCGACTTGTTGAGATTGTCAATTTACAACAGCTCATGTATGGTGCTCGCCACTCAGGCTCACCTCACCTATTCAAACGTCAAGCCGGCTTGAAGTTCGCGCTGGAGGGAGCGACGGCATGATATCGGCTGCCGCTTGGTGCCGCTGCGCGATTGCGTTTCTTACCGGCCGCTCAGCCAAAACTGCGCGGCGCCGTCGCGCGATCGTTCGTTCTACGGACGAACGAACGGCTCGAGCCGAAGCTGGCCATGAGCGCGACGGCCGCGGTACCGGGTATCCAGATGCTGTCGGCGACCACCACCGACTCGAAGAGCGTGACGATCCAGTACCGGGTGAACGACGCGCCCGGCACGACGAGCTCGAACCCGATCGAAATCGGAATCTACCGCTCCGCGAACGGGCAGTTCGACTCGAGCGACTTCCTGGTCGATGAGATCACGCTCGATGGCCCCGGTAGAGCGTCGCCCCAAGACGCCATCACCCTCGACCAGAGCGGTCAACCTGCCACCGCGGTCGGCACGCACCAGCTCACCATTCCTCTTCCCGGAGGCCTGCCGCCATTCCCCGAGAAGCCCTACGTGCTCGCGGTGGCCGACCCCGGTTTGCCCTCCGCGGCCACCGATCCCGCGCAAACGGCATCTTTTCGTGTTTATACGATTGGCATTGTGACCCACGGCGGAATTCAAGACCCGAGCTGGATCCACGGCCCTCCCTGGGAGATCGAAACCGCGTACATGATGAGGCACGAGGGCTTCGATTCGGTGATCGCCTACAACTGGGTGCAGCAAAGCAGCACTCCCGGCGCGGCCATCAAGCAGTCGCCAAGGCTTGTTCGGATGGTCCTCGACGCGGCCAGCAAGTTCCCGGCGAACGCTCCGGTCGACGTCGATTTCATCGGCCATAGCGAGGGAACGGTGGTCAACACTTACGCCCTTGTCAAGCTCGCCGGCGAGATGACTCCACAGCTCAAGTCGGGTTTCATCGAGGACACCCTGCTCGATCCGCACGCCGCCAACAACAACGTTCGCGGTCAGCAGATGAGCTTTGGCGGGATTCTCGGCGGGCTGGCGCGGCGGTCGTCACCGACTATCAGGCCGAAGCCAAAGATCCGCCGGCGATGATCCCCTCGATTGTCGACGAAGCTCAGGTCTTCTTCGAGCACACGCAGGCAACGGCGGGCGCGATTTACAACCTCTGGGGCCAGGTTCCCGTCAAGAGTGAAGGCCCGGTCGTGCATTACTACAATTTGACCGACATGGGCGTGACCCACTCGGGCAAGACCGGCGTAAATTACTGGTTCCGCGATTTCATCGCCCCCACGCTCGGCGATCAAACGCCGCTGATCCAGCAACTCGAGTTGAGCGGTCAGATCGATCAGGCCGTGTCGCCGGCAAGAGCCACAGTCGAGCCAAGCACCTTGATCCGGCGAGCAAGCAATGCTCGAGCCGATCGCGTCTTTGGACCTGCGCAGGTCGTGCAGACTGATCGGCCGGAGCTCAGCGGAACGGCCGCGCCCGGCTCGATCATCCGGCTCGCACTCGGCCCGGCGGGGAATCCGACGGAGCTCGCTCTAGCCGGTAGAACCGTAGCCAGCAGCACGGGCCAGTGGTCGCTCACCACGGACCATTCGCTCATGAACGGCCAGTACCGCGTGCTCGTGACGGCCTTCTCTCGCAAGCTGACCTCCAGGCCGGCGCTCGCGATCGTTCCCACTCAGCCGCTAGGACGCCTGGTCGTTGACGCGGCGGAATCAGGAGATAAGCATTCCAGCTAAGGCGGCTACTTCGGGGATGTCAGACATTCCGCCAAGAAGCTCGGAAAAGGAGGATCATTCCAATGTGAAACCTTTTACTGGAACCCTGCGGGTAACCAATCCCGTCCGGCAGAGCCGGGCCAGCAGTCGGAAGCGAGCGAGCCGACCGAGGGCGTTTCCGAACCATGCCGGAAGGAGCCTGGGGAACTGCCGGAGCATTCGGCGGCGGTACTCGTGGCGCGCGCAATGGACCTCCTGATGAACAATGCGGAAAAAGGAGGTTGTCCCGTCTCGACCGGCATCCCGGATCTGGACCACTGGATCGGAGATTTCAGAGCCGGTGAATTAATGGTCATCGGTTCGTGCCCGGAATGGGTCGTACATCCCTGGCCCTCCAAATCGCGAGCCAATACGCCTTGGACGACAGGGACGGGTTGCCCATTCTCATCCAGTCATTGGAGATGGGCGAGCGAGGTTGCCGACAGGCTGTTGTCGATGGAATCGGGGGTCGACATTCATCGGCTCCGCGCTGTAGCGGCACTTGGACACGCCGATCTCACGCGACTTGGAAGAGCATACCGCGAGCTTACGAGCGAGAAGTGGGCGAGAATCTGCGTACTCCCTCCTCTGGGCATGCCATCTAATTCCGAGTTTGACGATATTCTGAAATCGATCTTGGATCGGCATTTCCCGTTCCAAATGCTCGTCGTCGACCCGCTGCAAGGGCTCTACACCCCGTCCGGTCGGTCGGCGCACGAATTCCTCGCGCAGACCATGACGTTGCTCAAAAGGTTTTCGACTGTCGCGCAGGCCAGAGTGATTGCGACGTCCGACGCGTCGCGGGCATGTGAAGCCAGGGAATGGCGAATGCCACTCCTTTCCGACTTGTCAGAATCATCCTCGATCGAGCCACGGCGGATATAGTGCTAACCCTGCATAGGCCCGATTACTATCTCCGCGACGACCGCCCCGGGCTGGCGGAAATATGGATTGCGAAAAACCGCGGTGCGCTTCCCGTTATGGTTCACGCATCTTGGTCCAAGGACGCTGGACGATTCTCGGCTTTCAAAAATCCTAAGTGAATAGGCGCAGATACCAGTTTCTTGATGAAACAACGATGTATTGCTACATTTTTGACAATGTCGAGGCGGGGAATCAAGACACCAACCCTTTCGTCGGGAATCAAAGATGAAACCGTGCGGGGAAGGGTGCAGCCAGACAGCCATTCTCTCCGAGCGATCCATCCGTGGCTGCCTCAAATTCGCCGAAACGCTGGGTGTCTTGAATTCCCCGGGCAGGCGTGCGGCTCGCGAGGGTACTGAACGAGTGTGTTGAATGATGCTCCATCCATCCTTCTGGTCTCAGGCCCGCGCACCGAGCATCTCAGTCGCTGCGCGGAATCCGACAGGCAACACCTCAATTTGCCAGATTCGACCCATGAACATCACAAAGAAAGAGCGTTGGACGGAGGCGGATCTCCTCGCCCTGCCCGTGGGCGAGCAAGATTATTTTGACCGAAAGAGTGGGTCGATCTTGAGTGACAAAGACTTTCGTAAGGACTTCTCCAAAGCCCTCTCCGCGTTCGCAAACTCCGGCGGCGGTCACCTGATCATCGGTATGCGTGACGATGGCTCCTTCGACGGAGTGGATCCCCTTCATGGCAGAACGCCAACGCGCGAGTGGTTCGAGCAGACCATACCACGCTTTGTCGAGTACGCTCTCGACGACTTTCGCGTTCACGAGGTTGAGCCGGCCACGACCACGGCAATTCCAAACGGGAAGGTTGTCATCGTCATCGATATCGGCGACAGCATTCTCGCTCCTCATCAGGCAATCGACAAAATCTATTACTATCGGGTGGGCTCGCACTCGTGCCCTGCACCGCATTTCTATGTGGAAACACTGCGGAGTCGACTCGTGGCGTCCGAGCTAAAACCCCGGCTGGTCAAGATCGGTCCGGCGATCCTCTGCGCGAGGACGATGGCAGCATTCTTGTTTCACTCCCGATGACATTCGAGATACGAAACGCGGGCCGTGTTGCTGCACACGACTGGTCCCTGGTTTATGAGCTAACCGGGCACGCTCCACTTGATGAGCGAAACTATCGTGTACTGCCGAAGGATAACATCCGCCTCAATTCGACCATTCTTCCGAGCCTCTCGATGACGGAGTCACTTTCTTTCGCGGCTATACTTAGACCTGCCTCACTCACGGGTTTTAACTTGCAAGTCGAACTAGACAGGGTGCTCCTGCCGAGTTTGGTCGTTCGGTACCGAGCGGTCTCTGAGACCTCTCCCGGCGAGTTCGTCGAGTCCCGATTCCTGGACTTCCTCGATCGGCCTGGACTTCTGCAAACACTGACGGACGCTTTCTGCGGGTCATGATCTCGCTCGCACGCGGGAGCACCACAGCGAGGGGGGACTCGCTGGGTAGGTCTGGGTGGTTGACCACCCAGACCCCCCGCAGATCCGGATCTGTGGGAACCCGGGGCGGGCAACCGCCCTGGGTGACCCGGCCCCACCGTTTGCCGAGCGTCGGGCACTCGCCTTCTGCGTGTTCGACTTGACCAGAGGCCGTGGTTTTGTGCCGAACGAGCGATCCGCGAAAGAATGGAGTGGGGGCCGTGAGAGAAAGGATGGGTGCCTGGATTCCCTGACCCCCTGGAAGGTCTGACCCGTTAGACATCCTGAATCTCATCTGACCACTATGTACTCCAGTCTTCAATCCTCAACCCCGGAATGCGCCCAAAATCCCGCTGGTTGCGCGTGATCAAGATACCGTCGGAGTGCAGGACGATCGCGGCGATGCGCGAGTCCATTTTCGCAACGTTGAGCTTTTGCTTTTTCAGATCCTCGTACTGACCGATGGCCCCTTCCGTGAAGGAGACAACCTGAAATTGGGTAAGTGCTTCAACGCAGTCGGTGAAGTGCTGGTAAACGCGCGCCATGACGTCGGGTTTGGTAGCTCGCCGTAACTGGGTATACCAGCCGGAGAGCTGCTCTTCAACGCTGATAATCGTTATAGCGAGTGCTCGCGGCGGATGCGCCTGCACTCGCCGAACCACGTTGGAGTCGCCTTCTCGGTAGAGCGTCAACATATCGGTGTCGAGCACGAGCGGGTTCATAAGTAATCGGCATCGGCTTCGACTTGCTTACGGTATTCCGCCATCTCTTCCTTCCAGGACTGGACGAGTGGATCATCGCGCTGGAGCGTGCCTGCAAAACGCGCCAGGGGATGCTTTATCGAAGGAACCTCGACCGAAACGATCCGGGCGCCGCCGGCCAGGTGAGTCGAGAGCAGCTCCCGGAAGTTCGCTAACGCCTCGTCGGCTGTGCTGCCTTCCGCGCTGAGCGCCAGCGGCGAATTCCCGTGGGCGCGATAGCCGTTCCCGGCCACGGGCTCAACGAGCACCGGAATCTCCATGGTATATGCTCCGTCTGAGTACGCGAGAAGACACGATCTCGCTCAGATTATACGGCCTGGGGCGTCCGATGGCGATGGGATCGTCGAATCCGCGTGCTGCATGCCGACCACGTGGGGGAACCTACCGCCTTCGGCGCGGCGGGCTGAGCGGTTGCTGGTTTTGGCGTGGGCACTTGGCCGGAAACCGGAGGCGAAATGCAAAGAACGAATGACCCAGACAGAGGTGCCAAGGGTTTGCCGGTCATGACGTGCCTCCACAGAGCGTCGAGAAGGCAGGACAGAGCAGCCCAACCCGCAGCCTATTCAGTTCGATGCTTCCTCAATCCGGATCACCCACCGGCACGAACGCCGCCCAGTAGTAGGGATGATCAGGGATGTCAGACACCCACCGTTTGCCGAACGTCGGGCACTCGGTTTCTGCGTGTAAGAAATGACCAGAGGCCGTGGCTTTGCGCCGAACGAGCGAGCCGCGAATGAATGGATGCGGGGGCCGTGAGACAGAGGATGGGTGCCTGGAATCCCTTTGACCGCTCGCGTGACGATAGTAAGATCGGGCGGGGCCGCGGAGGGCTGCCACGCCGTCAGTCGTAGGAGGATGGCTTCCGGAGACGGTTGTCCCGGCGTTCTGCGACAGGAGATCTGATTTGCTAAGCCAGCAAAACATAGAATCAGATCTAAGTTATGCCTATTTGCATTTGATATCCGCCAGAGGAGGATTCTCGTGCGCCTAATCGCATCGCCACCCGGAGGACGCCGGTGTGGATGCAATCCTCCACGAGGACGGTCGTCGATTGGCTCCCGATTCCGTGCTGACGTCTTTTGAAGTCCACGTTCAGTTGAAGGCCACGTATCAGACGCCCGTCGAACAAGACGGGGACTTTTCGTACAGCCTGACGGTTCCGCGGTACGATAAACTCCGGAAGCCCCAGGTTAACTCACCGCGGATCTTGGTCATCCTGTATCTACCTGGGGATACTACCGAGTGGCTGCGTCACTCGGAAGACTGTTTGGTAGCCAAGCGGTGTGCCTACTGGGTAAGCTTGAGGAACGCTCCTGACAGCGCAAATCCGAAGCACCAAACGGTCTACGTTCCGCGCCGACAGATTCTCTCCGTCGAGAGCCTCACGGAGCTGATGACACGGTTCTCACGACGGGAGGAGATCAACTATGAAGGCCGACACGCTCCCGCCGGAGATGACGAAACTGGTGACTCCGCGAGCGATTAGGAATTACGCGGCCGAACTAGGCTGGATACAGGTTCCTGGGATTAACGGATCGATCAGCGTCTTTCACCGGCCGGACTCCGACCTGTATCAACTCATCGTCCCGCTGGACGAGTCATTCGATGACTATGGCGAATCAGTGGCGGAGGCAATCCGAAAGCTGGCGGCGTTCGAGCACCGCCCGCCGATCGAAGTGCTTAATCATGTCTTGCTGCCCCCTTCGGACGTTTTCCGCTTCAGCGAGACCGGCCCTGGAACGGAGGCTGGAACACTTCCGTTCCAGCAGGCAGTCGATTTCCTCGACGGCACGCGAACGATGCTCCTGTCCACAGCACACAGTACGCTTAGACCCCAGGCCTACCATCCCAGACTGAGTCGCGTGGAGGCACAGCAGTTCGTTAGAAACTGCCGGCTCGGCCAGACGGAGCGTGGCAGTTTCACATTCACAGTTGCATGCCCATTGGATTTCATGCCTGGAACTCAGTCAGGGCAAGAACCCTTTGGCCGTCAGGTGACCCATGCCTTGGTTAATTCCCTCGCGGGAATTGCTAAGGAAACCGAAGACAACCGCGTCGACGAACTCGCAGACCGCACGAAGTACCCTCAACTCAGTGCCAACTTCCTGGAGGCCATGCTCCTATTGAGACCGCCGGGCGATCGATCAACTTGCGAGTGAGTGTTGATTGGTCAAGGGCAGTTGCACTGCCTGGTGGGAGTCCAAGACGAAAGGACGTGCAACTATGGCAGGAGTGCTTTGAGGTCGCGGAGTATCTCGCTCCAAAACTGAGGGCCGTTCCTCAGCCGGTTGTTGAGACCTTTGTCGGTTTCGTCGAGGTGCTACGAGGGCAGGCAGGTCCCATATCCGCACCACGGAGCTCTACTTCGTGCGGCGAGGAAGAAGACGCCGAGGTCGTGACAAGGAAGATGCAGATTCGCCTGACCGGCTCCCAAGTCCAGTAAGCATCCTGTTCTCGACGGACTAAAGAAACCGTCGCTCCCCATCGTGCTTTGCCTTGGTTTCTCTCGCGAGCGATCTTCATCCAAATCGAAAGACGAATCGTCTCGCACCAGCGACAATTGGCCGCGATGATTCGGTGACAATTCCGTTCCACGTGGCCACCGTCATTAACCGAAGCAGGACGCTGCGCGTCGCTATTTCCGAGCGCTTTGATCTGGGTCGTTGCAAAGGGGATGTCGCTTTCCGTGAGCGGCCTTCAGGACGCGTCAATACGAGTTGCGGACGCGTTTCCGTCACGATCCCATCCTTTCAGACGGGCGCAGGGCGGCGCATCGCGTCATTCTTGCTAAGTCGGGCCGCAGAATTGCCTGGGCGAAGCGTGGGCCATCGGGCCACGCCGGCCGCCGTGTCTGATCGGACCGATCGGTCGGATAAGTCTGATCGGACGCGGCGGCCGGCTTGCGCCGCGTGTTGAGCGGTCGCACTTAGAAAGCCCGGGACCTGCGCGCGCCTGGAGTGGCGACGGATCAATTCCGGCCGCTGGTTAGACCCCCGCCGACCTAACCGACGACAAGCTCGAATCACGACGCGTGTCCTAGCCCTTCTGGACCGGGTTAGATCTTCGGGGCCTTCTCGACCCGGACCAAGACGTCCTGGGCTCACCGGCGTGCACGCCCAGGTCCCGTCCCAGCGCACGTAGACCATGCCCGCGCGAGGCCCGTGTGGCCGGGCAAGCCCGACCACGGTCCCGGGCCGTTCGGCGGTGCGGCCGTGGCGCGAGCTGGTCCCGAATGCGGCCAGGTCCAGGGTTACGCGGTCGCCTCTGTCGAACATGGGCGGGGTCCTGCGCTGCGTTAGCGTTTGGGAGATCGGCGGGTGTCAGGATCCATCTCAATCGCCTGCATTCTCATGCCGACCTCAGGTGTATCGGCTATAAATGGCATTTCCGTGAGTGACGAAAGAGCCAAGATGTGATTTCCATAATCTGGGTGGCCAGCTTTAATGTGGCGAAGCTCTTGGCCGAGCCGAAAGATCATGCAATTCCATGCGAGATGCTCGGCCGCCGGTTGACGAATGGCGTCATTAAGGTTGCCAGACACCCACCTTTTGCCGGGCGTCGGGCACTCGCCTTCTGCGTGTTTGAAATGACCAGAGGCCGTCGTTTTGCGCCCGAACGTGCGAGCCGCGAACGAATGGATGCGGGGGCCGTGGGACAGAGGATGGGTGTCTGGATTCCCCCGCCTGGCCCATGACCGAAAACGGCCCCGCGCACATCGTGCACCGCGGCAGTCCCAGAGCCGAAGTCGAACGCGACTGGCTCGTCCTTTAACACCCCTGACCACTGGGATCACCTCCAAGCACTGACCACTGACCACCATCAAAGAGGACCCACACCCATGAGCCAAGACATCCGCCGAATTCAGCGCCATCTTCACCAGCACGCCCGCCGCCAGCCCGCGAAACCAATCGAGCACGTGATGCGCTTCATCACCGACTGGGTCGTGATCAACGAAGCCTGGCGCCTGGTGCGTTCCGCCCGCGGCGCAAGCACGCCGGGCGCCGACCGGCTCGCCGTCAGCGACCTGGCCGACGACCCGGCCGCCGTCACCGCGTTCCTCCAGAGCCTGGCGGACCGCCTCCAGTCCGGAAAGTACGTGCCCGGCCAGGTGCTGCGTTTCGAGATAGCCAAACCCGGCCAGCCCGGCAAGACACGGCACATCGCCATCCTGACCCTGGAAGATCGCGTCGTGCACACGATATTCAAGATCATCCTCGAGCCCCTCATCGAAGCCCACCTGGGCGATCGCAGCTTCGGCTTTCGCCCGAACCGCAACCGCTACGATCAGCTTCACGCCGTTCGCCAACTCCTGACGACCGAGCCCAAGAACTTCGGCGTCGCCGTCTCGGCCGACATCGCCTGCTGCTTCGACGAGCTCGATCACCACCTCATTCTCGACGACCTCCTCGCCCTGGTCGCCGACGCCGCCATCATCAAACTCTTCCACGCAGTACTGGACCAGGTCGGCAACGGCAATGCCGGTTGGTTCAAAAACCGGCGAGTCGGCGTCTTGCAGGGCAGCCCGCTCTCGCCGCTTCTGGCCAACTGGAACCTGGCCCGTTTCGACCGTGCCTGGCGCCGCTTGCAAGGCGACCGGGCCCCACTGTTTCGCTACGCCGATGACCTGCTCATCCTGGCTCCCGATGTGATCGGAGCCCGGCCGACTGCGCAGCCAAGCCGCCGGCTGCCTTCGCAGCGCGTGCCGCCTCGCACTGGCGCACGACAAAACCCAGCTCCGCACCGTTGACGACGGACTGGCCGTCCTCGGCCTCGTGCTCAAGCGCTCGCGCGACCCGTTCTTGAACCGCGAGGATGTCCAGATCTTTACCGACCCGATGAAGTTTCAAGAGCTTATCGCCGAGACCGACCGCTGGGTCGAAGAAGCTCGATCCCGCCCGGCCGCTGGTCGCCCAGTTCGAACAGTTCAATCAGAGGCTTCGCGGCTGGTTCGAATCGTACCAGTTCGCCTACGACGCTCCCCAGGCTTTCGACGCGCTCGACCACCACCTCTTCGCGGCAATGCGCAGGCGGCTCAAGCTCCTGCGTGACCGCACAGTCGCCGCCCTGCGGCAAAAGCATTACCACCGCCTCAAGGACGGCCACGAGACCTGGCAGGCCGACGGGGTTCCCCTGCTCGTGCTGAGCTCCCTGCCCCGCCGGCGCTACCGCCCGAGCGAATGCGCCTTTGCCCTGGGACGCAATCCGAGACCACGCTCAAGACCGAGACACCGATTACGCCGGCAGCGCGACGATCATCGACCCGCGGCCGAGCGATGCGACCACGCGGCCGCCCCGGGGCCAAGGACCAACGGACCCAGTGCTCGTCGCTTTACTCGACCGCGCCGCGCCGCGGGTCATTCGTCGCGACCACGCCGCCGAAGCCCCGTCACCCCACGCCCCGTCCACCAACGGTTCGGCCGCCACCCAGCCCCCGCACGAACCAACCGCGGATGTAGAACAGCCGCCCTCGGCTGTCGGGCCTGAAGGCTCTGCCCGCGTTCCGAACCAACCTTAGTGTCGCCCTTCGCTCCGCGAAGCGATTTGAGCCGGCCCCGACGACAGCCACAGTTCGGCGCGGGTCTCCAGACCCCGCCGTCCGCCTGACCGAAGGTCTAGCCACAGCTCGGGGCGGGTCTCCGGGCACCCGAAGGGTCGCCGCCGTCCGCCGGACTGAAGGTCTCCCGCCCTTTCCGAGCAAGTCGTGAGAATTCGAGGAGGTTATTCCCGACCCGTTCCTTAGTGTCGCCCTTCGCTCCGCGAAGGGATTTGATCCAGGCCTGCCGACATCCGCGGGCCGCCGAACCAACGAGCCAGAGTGTGACGCAACCTTCATGCCATCCTACCTTGGAGGAACCCGAAAATGCCTCGAAAGAAGCGTGAAACCTGGATCGAGGCGCGGCCGACCCCGTCGTGTCAACTGGGCGTGTTGCACGTCTTTGGTCCAGGCCGTCTGCAAGCCTCGAACCACATCCTCGAATTCAAAGGCAGCGAGTGCGTCGGCGGGCGCAGGCTCAAGGTGAAGTTGCGCGGCCTGAAGCTCGTCTGCATTTACGGCTCGGTCCAGGTGACGCCCAGCGCGATCCGGCTGATCACCGACGCCGGTGCCGCGCGGCGTACATGTCGTCGAGCGGGTTGAAGACAAACGCCAGCTTGCAGCCGTCCGCCGATGCCTGGCGAGGCAGGCGCTACCGGCAGTTCCTGGCGACGCAAGACGCGTCCTGGGTGCTTCGCCAGGTGCGTCGTGTGGTCGACGAAAAGCTCAAGAGCTATGAAGCCGCGCTGGAGAACGCCCGGCGCCATGGCCGCGGCGACAGCCGGGTGTCTGAGTTCCTTCGTGACCTGCCGCGCATGCTGCGGGCGGTCGAAATCGCGCCCGACCGGCCGGCGCTGCTCGGCTTGGAAGGCACGGCCGGCAGGCGGTGGTTTGAGGTCTTCGACGGCCTCTTGCCCACCGGCTGGACCTTGCCCGGCCGGCGCCGGCGGCCGCCGACAGATCCGGTGAACGCCCTGTTGTCGCTGGGCTACACGTTGTTGCACAACCGTGTGCGCGCGGCCTGCGGGGCGTGGGGCCTCGATCCCGCGCTGGGTTTTTTTCACGAGTATCGGGCGGGCCGTCCCTCCCTCGCGTGTGACTTGGTCGAGCCTTTTCGGGTCGCCGCCGTTGACCGATTGGTCCTTAGCATGTTGGCCCGGGATCGCTATAATGAAACTGACTTCATTCAAGACGACCGGGATGGCTCGGTGAAGCTGGTCGAGGAGGCGTTCAAGCGGTGGCTGATGGATTTGGAGGTGCAGTTCCACGCTTGCGACGAAGATCATCCCAGCCTGCAAGTGCTGCTGGTGGAGCGGGTGCGCAAGTTGGTCGACGACCTTCCTCCCTGGCCCGGCCGTTTTCCCGGCCCAGCGGGTGGCCCCGACAGCGGTGACGGCAACTGCCGCACGATGGCTCGAACGGCTTCCGCGATGATGGTTGAGATGTACACTACCAAACGCGAAAAACCCCGAGAATTTCGCTCCCTTGGAGGCCCTGAAACGGCACCCCAATGGGTACATCTGGGCCTGAGTCGTAACGTGAGGCAATCCAGCACCTTGCGGCGTGCCCATCCGCGACCAAGCAGTCCCGGAACGCATAAATCCCAATTGATTTCGGAACATCCGGGCTTGGCCCCTTCCAAACGATTGCGACGCATGGTGTTATGGAGAGCACTGCCGCCGCGGCATCGCCCGCATCAAGGGCTTTGAAACATGACAATCCATACTTGGTCGGGACGCGGATCAAACGCCTGCGCGGCATCGCCCGCATCAAGGGCTTTGAAACCCGTTGTTAGAAGCCGTTCTTTTCTTTCTACGCAAGCCGCGGCGGCATCGCCCGCATCAAGGGCTTTGAAACTCGACTTCCGTCAGGAAGGCGGTCTTTGGCATCATGCCGTGCGGCATCGCCCGCATCAAGGGCTTTGAAACCCACCCTTGTAGTGACTGGAAATTGCCGTACCCCCTGCCGCGGCATCGCCCGCATCAAGGGCTTTGAAACTCTTCGTCCGTGCCACAGACCTCCTCCTGTCCGTCCAGCCGCGCGCGGCATCGCCCGCATCAAGGGCTTTGAAACTTGATGTTGCGAGCACTGTCATGGCAGGTGTCCTCATGCCCTGTGCGCGGCATCGCCCGCATCAAGGGCTTTGAAACCCGCTTCCAACGGCTTGAGCCGAGTCAGGTATCGAGCCGCGGCGGCATCGCCCGCATCAAGGGCTTTGAAACTTGCACTTGGTGCAGTGCAGGCTGAACACCCCGAGCCTGCGCGGCATCGCCCGCATCAAGGGCTTTGAAACACGCCCCTTTCTGGTTAGAAACCCCGCACAACTACAAGCCGCGCGGCGGCATCGCCCGCATCAAGGGCTTTGAAACCTTCTCATCTGTCAGCAGCAACCAGAGAGTGAGCCATTATCGCAGCGCCACTTGAGCCACTCTGCGATCAGTTGATCGCGGTGAGTGGCTCTATCGATTCGTTTTTTCGGCGTTTTCTCCGGAATATTCTTGACGACACCTTGCGAGGTTCTAGAATCACTTTGCGTTGGTCTCTAGGAAGTCGGCGTATGCCAACCGGAGTTGCCGGCCGGCAACGACGGTGAAAACTGGGTTGCCGACCCCGAGCCTAACATTCAAAATCGCAGAGTGGCTCTCTCAGCTTTGTCAGATTCTGTCATTCAAGAAGTATTATATCTGTACATATAAAACAAGCCGCGACTCGCCAGCGCGGTCAAATCGTCCCGGAAAAGCGACGAGTGCGTTTGCCCAGGGAACGCTGGCGGAGCGTTCTCGGGCTTTATTGATGGGCGACAATTAGCTTCGACATCCACGACGATGATCCTCTGCGTTCGAATCTTCCGCTGTCGGATCGCATTGGTTGATTCAAATCAGCCTCAGGCCAAGGGTGAAGGCCGATTTGAATCAACCAATGCGATCGATAACATCGACGACGCTGCAATTCTCGTTGGATGTTGACATCGAACACCGGCATAGGTGTCACTAATCAGCGCTACTCGCGGTTCGTCCGGCAACAACCGCGGTGGCTCAATTCTGGCTGCGAAAGTGGCTCACTTCCTGGCTGCTGTCGACAACCTCTCTCTGCATCCGCAACCGCCCCGAGAGACGCACGCCGCGCGCGGCATCGCCCGCATCAAGGGCTTTGAAACGCGGCGTCCTCCGGTCCTTCCGTTGGTTGATAGCCCAGCCGCGCGCGGCATCGCCCGCATCAAGGGCTTTGAAACGAGTTTACCGGCGCGCATACGCTCTTTTAAACGCCGGGCCGCGGCGGCATCGCCCGCATCAAGGGCTTTGAAACTGGGAACGCAGGGTTGGTTTCGAACGTGGTGGACATGCCGCGCGCGGCATCGCCCGCATCAAGGGCTTTGAAACCCGGTGGTACGAGCGGCTGCGATCGGATCTGTAACCCGCCGCGCACGGCATCGCCCGCATCAAGGGCTTTGAAACTCGTCATTGTTCATTGTACGTTTCCTGATATAGAACACGCCGCGCGCGGCATCGCCCGCATCAAGGGCTTTGAAACATGCCCCAATCCTTAGAAGCGATCCTGTAAATCGAAAGCCGCGCGCGGCATCGCCCGCATCAAGGGCTTTGAAACTCGAAGGCCGCAATCTCGCAGCTACTGGGAGTCTCGCCGCGCGCGGCATCGCCCGCATCAAGGGCTTTGAAACCAGCTTTTTGAGGACGCGACCACCAGGGAATCCCGAGCCGCGCGCTGCATCGCCCGCATCAAGGGCTTTGAAACTAGATGGTTTCGTTATCATGGTCGAGGAAAAGCCCGGCCGCGCGCGGCATCGCCCGCATCAAGGGCTTTGAAACTCGCGGTCGTCGTCAGGTTCGGACATGGTATGCTCCTGCCGCGCGCGGCATCGCCCGCATCAAGGGCTTTGAAACCCACAGTCCTAACTCCTTCTGGATTTCGATCGCCATGCCGCGCACGGCATCGCCCGCATCAAGGGCTTTGAAACATTCGGCCGTCCTTTGGAACGAGCTCGACACCCTCGGGCCGCGCGCGGCATCGCCCGCATCAAGGGCTTTGAAACAAGTCTCTTTCGACGCAGCCCATTATCAGATTCCGAGCCGCGCGCGGCATCGCCCGCATCAAGGGCTTTGAAACAACATGTACTCGTGATCTTCGTGAAGTCCAACCCCTTGCCGCGCGCGGCATCGCCCGCATCAAGGGCTTTGAAACTCGGCCAGGAGACTTCCACGTTACTCGTGTTCCCCGGCCGCGCGCGGCATCGCCCGCATCAAGGGCTTTGAAACTCCAACAGGCGCGCCCCCTCATAATGCCATGTTCTGGCCGCGCGCGGCATCGCCCGCATCAAGGGCTTTGAAACTCCTGGACTTGATATCGAACCGCTCCCTGTCGCAGTGCCGCGCACGGCATCGCCCGCATCAAGGGCTTTGAAACCCGCAAAACCAGCGCCACAAATTCTCTAGCTTCCCTGCCGCGCACGGCATCGCCCGCATCAAGGGCTTTGAAACACTACGAAAACCAACTCACTGCGAATGCGTGATACATGCCGCGCGCGGCATCGCCCGCATCAAGGGCTTTGAAACCCGTGATCACGCTCGAAATCCGTTTGGCGATTTGGCGCCGCGCGCGGCATCGCCCGCATCAAGGGCTTTGAAACATGAGGATGCTGCCCAAGACAGTCGCCGCGACGACAGGCCGCGCGCGGCATCGCCCGCATCAAGGGCTTTGAAACCCGGGATGATCACGACGCGTTGTTCAAGCTTCTTCTTGCCGCGCACGGCATCGCCCGCATCAAGGGCTTTGAAACTTGCGCGTGCTCCCGAGCTTTGGGTGCAGTGACCACGGGCCGCGCGCGGCATCGCCCGCATCAAGGGCTTTGAAACAGGGACGAGAAATGGCGGTAGCGCTCACGACCGAACGCCGCGCGCGGCATCGCCCGCATCAAGGGCTTTGAAACACCTCAGCCGTTCTTCTTCTTCTTCACTCTCGGCACGCCGCGCGCGGCATCGCCCGCATCAAGGGCTTTGATACACGCTTCTCTCCTTCTTAAAATGGAGAAATAAAATACGAGCCGCGCGCGGCATCGCCCGCATCAAGGGCTTTGAAACGATGACCGGCCGCGCCGATCGGAGAACCATTGGCGAGCCGCGCGCGGCATCGCCCGCATCAAGGGCTTTGAAACACACAACTGCTGCGCATGCATCAAATGCCTCTCGACCAGCCGCGCGCGGCATCGCCCGCATCAAGGGCTTTGAAACCCTGAGACCTCTCGACAGGCGAAGGCATGTCGCCCAGCCGCGCGCGGCATCGCCCGCATCAAGGGCTTTGAAACACGATGGTACTCTGGAGTACGATGAACGCTCCACCCGCCGCGCGCGGCATCGCCCGCATCAAGGGCTTTGAAACTCACCGTTCGTTCAACACCGTTCCACTCGGAGTACCAGCCGCGCAGCGGCATCGCCCGCATCAAGGGCTTTGAAACAGGAAGGCGGCGGATCTCCTGGAGCCGTGCCAACACGTGGGGTTTCCCTCTGGGGCGGCCCCCCAGCAGCCGCCAAAGGCGGCAGCTCCCTCACAAGCGGGAAGAAATACCCGGAAAGGCATTTTCACGTGTGATATTCGCGACAGATCGCGCAGCGTTCTGGACGGTCGCAAAGGGGCACATTCGCGGGCGGACGGCGGCCGGACGCGTGGGAGTTAAAACGTGGCTGGATCGCGTGTTGTGGAGATCGTTCTTGGTGGAGGCCGCGGTGTGCCGGCTTTCCCGGCACTTTTCAATTCATATTGGACGGGCTCATCTTTGATGTAAATGTGCGACACGAAAACACTGGTTAATTCGTCTTCTTGCTTGAATTTGCGTTTTCCGATAATCAGAAGCGTCCGCAGGAGAGCCGGCGGTTTTCGAAAAGTCGGCGCATATTAAGATAGGGGAAAAATGCGAGACACTCGCGACCTTACTGGATGGCGGCGCGAAGCCTCCCGTCGTCTAGACGACCGACCGTGGTGGTCGGCGCCTACGTCAAATCTCGATCTCAAATCCCAAATCGTCCGTCTCGAATCTCAAATCTCAACGCCCCGACCGTGTTCCAAGGTCGATCGTCCATGCGAATTTGAGGGGTCATCATCAGCAACTCGAGGAGCAACGAGGTGTCAGGCGGAATGTGCGGTTCCCCCCTCAATGGGAGCCAGAGGGCGTCGGAAGCGGCTTCTGAGAGTGGGCGATTTACACTGCTGTACGGATGCTTGAAGATGCCTCGAGGATTCTCATTTTTTAATCACTTTGTCGAGGTCCGAAAGTGGGCATCCAAGACGCGATGTGCGATCTGTAAGGTGAACAGGCATCAACAGATCAGAGACGAGGTGTGCGTTTTCCGGCGATTCAAAATCTGCGTGAGACAACTCGGGCCGAAAATGAGACTCCGAAGCGACGGGGTGTTCACTATGTTGAGAGACAGGGCGGGAATCTTGAATACGAGTACGAGTACGAGTAGGACTCAAGCTGACGACGTTCGCTGGTCTCATTGGTCGGGCGGAGGACGAAGACGGAGAGACGTTCGGTCGCGATCGATCAGGTTGTGGGTATCGAGAGGAGACCCGGCGCAACGCCCGGGGCCGAGTGAATGTGCTCCCTTAATCCCTTCGCGGAGCGAAGGGCGACTATGGGGTGGACTTCGTTGGCAGGCGGCTGCCAGGTCCGATTATGCGGGCGGCGCGGGAAAAGAATCTTTCGAATCGGCCCCGATTGACGCAAAAGAAATCGGGCTTGTGCAGATCGTTCTTTGTGAGGGGTTCGCGAAGAGTGGCGAGGATTTCGAGGTTGTGGGACTTCGAGGCCGGCCTTCCAATCTCATCATCACGTGGGAATTTATACTGTTATGGCCTCTCAGGCACAAATTGATGCGAACCGGCGCAATGCGTTGCGCTCTACCGGCCCGATTTCTCCGCAAGGGCGGTGCAGAAGTGCTCAGAATAGCCGGAAACATGGAATGCGGGCGGAGCGGGAGGAGCTCGCGCACGCGGAAGGCATTGCGTATGAGACGCGGTACATGCGCTGGGCCGCGAACTATGGGGTTGAGACCGACCCCGAGGAGTTTCTGTTGAATGCCAACCTCTTCTTGGCGTCGGACATGGATCGGGTCAGGTTTGCATACCTGGAACTCACGCAAAGCCAGATCGACAATGCCGACAACGAGGAGATCAAAGAGGCGAGCGAATTGGGCAACCGGCTGTTTTCCGATCCGCGCGGGGTGCCGGTTTCGTTGTATGGCACCCGTCGCTTCAACGGCAGCAAACCGGGCGGTCCGTCGTGGGGCAGCAAGACTGCGCCGGTGAACAACCCCGAGGAACTCCTGGGGAAATTGGCTTCGAGCGCCATGGGGTGCTACTTCATATTGAACGTTCTCGAGGAACTGCTGGAGCGGGCGCGCAAGCGTTTCTGGGGCGCCGGCGATCGGCTGCGGATGATTCGACTGCTGGGGCGGAGCCCCGCGGACGGGGTCGTGGACCGGCGGGTCGCGGAGATCTTTGCGGCAAGCCACGCGCTTCGGGCGGTGGGAAAGCCGTTCGACGATCTGCTCAGCGATATGACCGAGTCGGCGCTCGAGGCCCATGTGAAGGAGATCGGGGCGAGTTGGCCTGACCTCTCGCAACGCGGTGAAAAGGAGAAGGCCAGGCAGAGCCTGATCGACCTGGTGGAGGGCGAGATCGAGCGGGTGAGGGCCATTGCGGCGGAACATGAAGAGAATGCCGGGGACGATGCTGCACGAAGCCGTGCTCTCAACGGCTTCGTTTTTAGCCCCAAGGCCGAAGCAATGCGGCGATGGTTCGCGCGCACAAGGGATCGGTGGAGCGCAGGAGTCAAGGCGCTCCGGCAGGAGACACGCCGCCGGAAGGCGGATGGCGATGCGCAGAATGTGGCACCGGTGCCCGGGGAAGATGTAAGCCCATATGATGGGCGGCCGCGAAACGCAGGGATGAGGGATGAGGGTGGAGGGATGAGGGGCGGACGGGAGATCGGCGCCGAACAGGGAGCGGGGTTCGTGGCTTGGGGTTCGGGCGCGGCAGTGGAGACGGGCCGCGAGATGCAGGCGGACGGCACACGGCGTGTGCCTGCTACTTCGGATGGGATCGGCCGCGGGTGGGAATCGGTCGCGGTCGAGGAGTCGGACATTCTGGCGTGTGGGGGGTATCTTCCTGAGAAGTATTTGGGCGGTGCGGGTGAGAACGATCACGACAGTGAGGCCGCGGCTGCGCTCCCGGATGATGCGCCGAATCCTGGAACGGCGAGTTCAGAATCTGAGGAAGCTGGGACCCGTGGCACGGACCTGAACGGGGGTGGAGCGGGTGAGGTCACGCAGGAGAGACTGGCGCAACATCCTGATGGGGGGAGCGATGATGGGGTGGGCGACGGCGCCGAAGGAGCGTTGACTCTGGACGTCCGCGAGTGCTCCCCCTCCGTCGCCGGAGGCGGCGACTGCGTGAATGCGCCGAACGAACCCAATTCTTGTGATGACGTACACATAGCACAACATCAAGAGATTATTGACGTTCCGACGAATTCCGGCGGTGTTTCGGGACTTGATGGTTGTCAAGCGAACCCAATTTCTGTGGAAACGGAGCCAAAACCGGCGGGTGGTTCGGAAGTGGGGGGAGCCGGAGGTTCGATCAAGCCGGAGGCACGACCCCTGACGGAACGAGAGCGACGGGACGCCTGGATCGAGATCAGGCGGCGGGAGTGGATTCGCGCTCGTGCGGAGAAGGAGGTCCGGCGCGGGAGCAGAGGGCGAGGTTGGGCGCCGGGGTGACGGACGCTGGGACCACGTCGTCGAGATCGGGTGAAGCCGTGCCGCCGCACGATGTGCGGGGGCCGTGAGCGGACAGAAGGGGCTGGTGCGTGGCGAACGGATCAGCGGCTCGGCTGCGACAACGCTTGCGTCCCACCCCCCCTGGCCCCCCCTTTGCAAGGGGGGGAAAGGTGGGCGGGGGGCTTTCGCTTCCGCGCGGCGCTTCGATCGGATCAGCGGCTCGGCTGCGACATCTCGATGTCTCCACCTCCGCGTTGTTCGGGTTCTTGGTTCGGATTGGCCAACTGCGTCCTTTGAGGACGCGATCGCGTCGTTTCGGCGATGTCGGTCCATCAGCGCGACAGCCGTCGCGGCTGGAGGCCGGCGGCGGGTGAGCCGAAAACCCAGTTGCAGGATAGAACCGAGGCGTTTACCGTATACGCAGATATAGTATGTTCGGAAACTGGCATTGTAGCGTGCCAGTTTTCCGGGTTTTGTGTGTTCTAGCGATTGGATGGATCACGCGAGCTGCGCGGGGTGAAAGAGAGCAGAGATGGCGAAAAGGAAAGGCCAGTCGGATAAGGATTCACGACGAAACGCCGCGCGGTCGGCTGCGCTGATCGAGGACGTGCCGTTCGCCGAGGCGACGCGGACGCGTTATCTCAACTACGCGCTTTCGGTGATCACGTCGCGGGCTCTGCCGGACTTGCGCGATGGCCTCAAACCGGTACAGCGCCGCATCTTATACGCCATGTGGCATGACTTGCACGTCACGGCCGACAGCCGCCACATCAAGTGCGCGGCCGTTGTCGGCGAGGTGATGAAAACTTACCACCCGCACGGCGATCAGTCGATCTACGATGCCCTCGTGCGCATGGCTCAGCCGTTCAGCGTAAGGGAAACGCTGATTGACGGTTACGGCAATTTCGGTTCGATCGACGGCGACCCCCCCGCGGCGTTTCGCTACACCGAATGCCGGTTGACGCCGATCGCGCAGACGCTTTTGAGCGAGCTGCGGGAACAGACGGTGAACTTCCGGCCCAACTATGCCTCGACAGCCGAAGAACCGATCGTGTTGCCGGCCCAGTACCCCAACCTGCTGGTCAATGGCGTTGCGGGGATTGCCGTCGGAATGGCAACCAACATCCCGCCCCACAACCTGAAAGAGGTTGTCAACGCGCTGATCGCGCTGCTGGACAACCGCGAGCTACCACTGGAGCGGATCTTGAAGTCGATTCACGGCCCGGACTTCCCGACCGGCGGCGTGATTTTGAACTCGGCCGAGGAGATCCGCCAGATCTACGCCACCGGGCAGGGCACGATCAAGCTGCGCGGCCAGTATGAGCCTCATCCCGACAGGCCGGGGGCGATCCTGGTCACGTCGATTCCCTATGGAATCGAGAAGGACGCCCTGGTGGAACGGATCGGGGAGCTGATCGCCAAGGGCCAGGTGCCGCAGCTTACCAACGTCAAAGACTTGAGCACGGACGACGTGCGGATCTTGCTGGAGCTGAGGCCCGGCGCCAATGCCGATGCGGCGCTGGCGTATCTCTTCAAGAACTCGCCGCTGCAGATCAACTACAGCATCAATCTCACCTGCCTCTTGCCGGCTGACGGGGCGGAGGTTGCGGTTCCTGCCCGGCTGGATTTGAAGACGATCCTCCAGCAATTCCTGGACTTCCGCCTCGAGATCGTCACACGGCGGCTCCAGTACGAGCTCAAGAACCTGCTCGAGCGAATCCACATTCTCGAAGGCTTCGCGATCGTCTTCAACAATCTGGACGAGGCGATCGCGATCATTCGCGCGAGCGAGGGGAAGGCCGACGCCGCCCCCAAATTGATGGCAAGGTTCGAGCTTTCGGCGATCCAGGCCGACGCAATCCTGGAGACCAAGCTGTACCGGCTGGGCAAGCTCGAGATCCGCGACATCATGAACGAGCTTGCGGCGAAACGCAAACGGGCGAAGGAGATCCAGCGGCTTCTCAAGGACGAGCCGGCGCGGTGGGAGATGATTCGAGGGGAGCTCAAGCAGATTGCGCAGACTTTTGGCTCTCCGCGGCGCACGAGGATCGAGGTTCCCAAGGCACCGATGGAGTTCCGGGAGGAAGATTACATTGTCGACGAGGATTCGTGGGTGATCGTCACGCGGGACGGGTGGACGAAGCGCCAGAAGTCGTTCACGGACGTGGCCAGCATCCGGGTTCGCGATGACGACCACGTCGGCTGGGTGTACCGGGCGCGGCGCGCCAGACGTTGACATTCTTCACGGACCGGGGCATCGCCTACACCATGCGGGTGAATGACATCCAGATGACGACGGGCCATGGCGACCCGATCCAGAAGCAGTTTGCATTCGAGGACCAGGAGCACATTGTCGGCGTTATTTGCCACGACCCGCGCTGTCTGCCGGAGTGGAGCAAGCACCCGCAGGTCGCGTCGCGATATGTTCAGCGAATGCTCGGTGGCAGCCTCGACGACGACGATACCGAGGCCGGCGAGCACGAGCACGGCCGCAACGGCAATGGCAACGGTGCGGCAGGGCCGGCTGCTCCGCCGCCGCCTCCCTACGCGATTGCCCTTTCGGCAGGTGGAAAGGTCTTGCGAATGGCACTGGCCCCGCTGGCGGCCGTCTCGACTCGCAAGGGGCGCCTGGTGATGCGGCTCGACCCGGGGTTCAAGGGTGACCTGGTGGTGGGAGTCGAGGCGACGGACGGCTCGGAAAACGTGTGTCTGGCCACGCGAGCTGCTCGCGTGCTGATCTTCCCGGTGACCGAAGCCAATATCGTCAGCGGCGCGGCGCGGGGGGTGACGGCGATCCGACTGGACTCGAAGGATCGCGTGCTCGGCTTCATGCTGGCCAACAAGAAGCGCGAGGGGTTGACCGTGCGAACCAATCGGGGCGGCATCCAGATCGTGCGTGCGACCAAGTACCCGGTAACCGGCAGAGGCGGCAAGGGCTACGCGATTCTGCAGAGAGGCTCGCTCGAATCGGTGGCGCCCCCCGAGGCCGAGCCGGTGCCGAGCCTCGAGGAAATTGGCGAAGGCGGGGCCGGCCGGAACGGGACGGCGGAACAAGGGGACTCGCAGACGTCGGGTAGAAATGGTGTGGAGGAATAGATTTGGGTGATCAGCTTTAGTTCCACAATCGCTGTTATCCGGAAAGGTTAAGAGTTTGATGTGTTCAGGCTATGACATCATTTTGCGACCATCGGCGGAAGACGGCGTGCTGAATCGGCAACGTAGTTATAATGAGCGCTTGGGGATAGTGCATGGTGAATCCCGTCTATCTGTATCGCGGAACAACGGAGGGATGGCCCGGAAGCAAGATGCTCCAGGATGAGAGAATAACGTGCACAACGACCGACCCGTTCGTCGCCACGCTCTTCGGCATTGAATGTCGCAATCATGGACGGTCTGTGATCCTGATTGCTCAAAGGGAGCTATTTCGTGAATTGCGAAGTGGGCCGAACTACTTTTTCGCGATCGAGGCTGCAGTTGATTTGGAAATAGTCCCAGCAGAGTTCGAAAAGGATGGCAACAATCAGGTTGGACGTGGATCGATCGATCGAAATCCTGCGCGAAATCGGGATTCAGAACATCCCCCTGAGGTTGACGGGATATGCCGCCCTTCAGCAAGAGCTTGAGGACACGCATTCTGCCGGGTGTCGTCTGAACGCGGACCAAATCGCACTCTTCGACAATCTCGTGCTCGAGCGATCAAAATGAGCGAGAACGAACTACAATTCATCGTCGTTGGGATCGTCCGTGGTGAGCAGTTCTCCGCGCTCGGTCGTTGCGGTGGCGTTCCCATCCGCGTCGGTGACATTTTCGATGCGGTCTACCGCTACAAGCATCGCCGCTCGCCGGACCAACTGGGTGACGAGCCTATCCGGGAGGTCGAAAAGCCTACTGCGATTCGCGTGGTTTGTATTCATGCGTATGACAGGTCCTTGAAAATGCTGGGGCAGGGAGCAACCGGATCGCTTGTGCTTGAAGGCGATGGGCTGCAGTATCTCGCCCCGGGCTGGATTCTCGGGTGTAAGAGCGAAACCTCAACGGTGGCAACACCGGAATCGATTTCTGTCCCCGCTTCGTCGTGATGTTAGTTTGCGAATAGTCTCGTCACGGAAATGACAATGTCTACTGGATCATATACAGCCAAATCGATCACGGTTCTCGAAGGTCTCGAGGCAGTCAGGCGACGGCCCGGGATGTACATCGGAGGCGTGGATAAGACCGGGTTTCATCATCTCCTTTGGGAAATCGTCGACAACTCGGTCGACGAGGTGATGAACGGGCATGCCACCCGGATCGTGGTGACGCTCAACTCCGACGGCAAGACGATGTCGGTCGCGGACAACGGCCGGGGCATTCCGGTGGACTCGCACCCCAAGACGGGGAAGAGCGCGCTCGAGGTGATCTTCACGACGCTGCATGCCGGCGGCAAGTTTGACAACGATGCGTACAAGGTGGCCGGCGGTTTGCACGGGGTCGGCGCCAGTGTGGTCAATGCGCTCTCCAAGAGCCTGGTCGCGGAGGTGTCGCCGGGACGGTCAGACCTACACTCAGCGATATCGGCGCGGCAAGCCGGCGGGGCCGGTCGAGAAGGGCGAGGCGTCGCGCGGGTCCGGCACCACGGTCACATTCACGCCCGATCCTGACATCTTCCCGGACCATACTTACGACCCGGTGCTCATCGCCGAGCGGCTGGAGGTCAAGAGCTACCTCAACAAGGGGCTGGTGATCCAGTTCGTCGATCAGAAGAACAGGACGAACGTCGAGTTCCGCCATGACGGAGGCGTGGTTGATTTCCTCGAAGCCGTCAACAGGCAGCGCAACGATCAGCGAGTCGCTCCGCTGCCGTTCGTGCTCGAGCGCGAGGATGAGAATGGCCTGCGGTGTTACCTGGCGCTGGCATGGACCGAGGCGACTGATGAGGACGTGCGCTCATTTGTAAATACGATTCCCACGAGAGACGGCGGCACGCATGAGCTCGGAATGCTCTCGGCCGTCGGCACGGCGGTGCAGCGCTTCATGGAGACGCACGACCTGGTGAAGAAGGGGATGGAGATCAAGCGCGAGGATATCCGCGAAGGGCTGACGGCGGTGCTCGCCGTCTGCATGCACGAGCCTCAGTTCCAGGGCCAGACCAAGGGCAGGCTGAACAACCCCGAGATCAAGGCGCAGGTCGAGTCGATGACGCGGCCCGCGCTCGAGAATTTTCTGCTCAAGAACAAGAGCGTGGGTGACGCCATCGCCGCGCGGGTCATCCAATCGGCGAAGGCTCGCGAGGCGAGCCGGGCGGCTGCTTCGCAAGTGCGGCGCAAGACCGCGATCAGCGGGCGGCTGAACCTCCCGGGAAAGCTCCACGATTGCGACAGCACCAACCCCGATGAATCGGAGCTCTTCATCGTCGAGGGTGATTCGGCCGGGGGCTCGGCCAAGCAGGGGCGCGACCGCGACATCCAGGCGATCTTGCCGCTCAAGGGGAAAGTGCTCAACGCCGAGCAGGCGGGCAAGGCCAAGGTTCTCGATAACAAAGAGCTCACCGATATCATCAGCGCGCTGGGCTGCGGCATGGACGATCAGTACGATTCCGGCCGGCTGCGCTACGGGAAAATCATTCTCTTGACCGACGCCGACAGCGACGGCCACCATATCGCGACGCTCTTGCTCACCTTCTTCTACCGGCATGTTCCGGGGCTTTTCACCGATGGGAAGGTCTTCCTGGCCTGCCCGCCGCTCTACAAGATCAGTTGGGGCAAGGAGACGCACTGGGCTTCGGACGATAAGGCCAGGGACCGGGTGCTCGCCAAGCTGCCGTCGAATGCCAAGCCCAACATCACGCGGTTCAAGGGGCTGGGCGAAATGCCGGCGCAGCTCCTCTTCGAAACGACGCTCGATCCGGCGCGGAGGCGTTTGCTGAGGGTCGTCGTTCCCGATGACGATCGCCCTTATACGGACCGGACTGTCAGTGATCTGATGGGCAAGGATCCGGAGGCACGCTTCAAGTTCATCATGGAGGAAGCGTATACTGCCAAGGACATCGATATCTGAGCGTGTTGCAACTCTCGACGAGGCTCTACGGCGGTATGAAACGACTGGGCGGCCGCGCCGGCTGGACGATCTTGGTGCTGGTCTCTCTCGCCTCACTCGCTGTGGGTTGGGCGGCCTGGGGCGGGCCGATGCGCCGCTGGGTCGCGCAGTGGACGACCTCCGAATCTAGCGCCCTGGACGAGGCGGTTTCCGCATACCAGGCGCGAGACTGGCAGCGAGCGGCTGACTTGACGCGACCGATGTTGAAATCGAACCCGGACAATCCCGCGGCGCTGCGTCTTTATGCGCGGCGTCGGTGAGGCTGCAGCATGACACCGCGGCCGCGTCCACCTACGCGGGCCGGCTCGGTATCTCTCAGATGGATCCCGAAGACCTTTTTCTGCTGGGGCTCTTGAATGCGCGAGCCCGTCGGTTCGAACCCGCCTTCGACCTGTGGGAAGAAGCTGGGCGGAAGGGGTACGACGAGCCCGAGCTGCTCGACAATCTGGCGAGACTGTCGGTGCGGCTCCAGCGACTCGACGAGGCGGCCGACGCGGCCAGGCGGCTGGCACAGAAGCCTTCGTGGGAATCACGCGGATTGTTGTTGCAGGGCGACATCCTCGCCTTGCTCGACGATCCCAGGGGAAGCGTCGACGCCTTTCGCGCCGCACTGAAGCGCGACCCCACTGTGGAAGGCGCTCCGCTGCCAGTTTCGCACTATCGGAAGCGGCTTGCTCGCGGCCTGTTGCAGCTTGGCCGGCCGGGTGAGGCCGCGCCAGGCGCTCGATCCCGTTCGTGGCAACGGCGAGCGTGGCGGCGTCGACCCGCAACTTGAATGGCTGCTGAGTCGTGCCTGGCTCCAGGAGGGCAATCTCAAGGAGGCTGCAGCGGCACTGGCGCTGGCCGGCTCGTACCGGACCGAGAACCCGCTCGAGCCGGAGCCCAGCGCATATTCAGGCGGAGCGAGTTGTGTGCCGTGCCATCGCGAGGAAGGCCGCGCACACGAACAAAGCCGGCACGCCAGGACGTTCCATCACGGGAAGGGCCTCCTGGATCTCCCGATTCCCGCGCAGCCCCTGGTCGACCCCGACGATCCCAAGGTCACGCACGCGCTGCGGCGCGAGAACGACACGATCAAGGTGGAGACCCATGCAGGCGACAAGATCTATCGATTGATTGTCGAGTATGCCTTCGGCACGAGCAACCACTATGTGACGATGATCGGCCGGGACGACGATAAAGCGTTTCGAGCGCTTCGACTTTCGTCGTATCACACCGCGGACGGGGTTGCCTGGGGGCCCACGGCCGGCGACGTGCCCAGCTCGAATTCGGCCGAGAATATCCGGGGCGAGCCGATCAAGGTGCGCGACGGTGTGGTACGCTGCGTTTATTGCCATGTCACGTTTTATCGAGATTTTCGAGACCCGCCGCCCGAGCAAGCGAGCCCGGCCGCTGCCGATCGAGGAATCGGCTGCGAGCGCTGCCATGGGCCCGGCGGGAACCACTTGAAGGCGATCAAGGGCAACTTTGCGGACACCGCGATCGTGAACCCTCTGGCCGGGGGCGCTCAAGGCATCGGCAAGGTGTGCGCGGACTGTCATATCGTCGGGTCTGCCTCTGTGATCAGCAAGGCGCCCGACGACCCGCAGTATGTTCGATCACCGGGCCTCACGCTCACGTTCAGCCGTTGTTTCAATGAAAGCGACGGTACCCTGAGCTGCTTGACCTGCCACGACGCTCATCGCGACGACCAGGGGTCCTCGTCGTTCTACGAGGCGAAGTGTTTGACGTGCCATGGCGTGACGGCAGGGCCGGAGCAGAAGGCGGGGATTGCCCCGGCACGCGGTGGAAGCCGGGCTGCCGGCAAGAAGCCGGCGCTTTGTCCGGTGAATCCCAAGACCGACTGTCTCACCTGCCACATGAAGAAGGTGCCGATGCCCACGCTGCACAGGGAGCTGACCGATCATTACATTCGGGTGCATGATGCTGACAAGAGGAAGTAAACAGTGCCAGGTTAAAGCCTGACCTGCTTTGTTCGAGTGCACGACGCTGACAAAGAATTTAATCATGCGAGTCAATTGATGGCGATGATCGAAGCGGTGGGGCTCACCAAGACATACCGGGTTGTTCAGAAGAAGACCGGCATCCGGGGCTCGGTGCTGGGGCTTTTTCGGCGCGAGTACCGCGAAGTGCGGGCCGTCGACGGGATCAGCTTCACGATCGAGCCGGGCGAGATGGTCGCGTTCCTGGGTCCCAACGGCGCGGGGAAGACCACCACGCTCAAGATGCTCTCGGGGCTCGTGTATCCCAGCGGCGGCGAGGCCAAGGTTCTCGGCTTCGTTCCCTGGCAGCGGGCCGATCTTTTCCGGCGCCAGTTCGCGCTCGTCATGGGTCAGAAGAACCAGCTCTGGTGGGACCTGCCGGCGGCGGACAGCTTCGATCTCCTTCGCGAGATCTATGTGATTCCGCCCGATCAGTTCCGCTCAACGCTGGGCGAGCTGACCGAGCTTCTGGGCGTGGAGAAGCTCACGCGGCAGGCGGTGCGTGAGCTCTCGCTGGGCGAGCGGATGAAGATGGAACTGATCGCGGCCTTGTTGCACCGGCCGCGGCTGCTCCTGCTCGACGAGCCCACGATCGGCCTGGACGTTGTGGCCCAGGGGATGATTCAGCGGTGCCTGCGCGATTACCACAAGCAGCGCGGAGTCACCACGCTCCTTACCAGCCACTACATGCGCGACGTCGAGGCGCTCTGCGACCGCGTGCTGGTGATCACTCACGGCACGCTCGTATACGATGGACCGCTCGCCCGGATTGTCGAACGATTCAGCGAGACCAAGCTGATCAAGCTTCAGTTCGAAGGCCCGGCGCCGGAGGGCCTTGAGGTCTTCGGCGAGCTCTTGCGCCGGGAAGGCCCGTGGGCCGATATCAAGGTGACTCGCAGCGAGGTGCCGACGGTGCTGGCCGCGATTCTCGACCGCCATTCCGTGGCGGACGTGAGCGTGGAGGAGCCGCCGCTGGAAGAGGTGATCTCCCGCGTCTTCGAGGAGGCCCGAAACGCGCATGACGCAGCCTGAAACGCTCACGGCCGAGCTCGGTGACGGCTTGCCGCACGCTGGGGCGCCGATGCGGTCGGCCTGTCTTTCGATCGCGCTCGCATGCTGCGCTGGCACCGGCGGCTCGTGGCCAAGTACTGGGCGATTTTCCGGGTCTCGTTCGCCGAGCGAATGACCTATCGCGGCGACTTTCTCCTGGGAACCCTGCTCCGCTTCCTGCCGATGGTGACCACCATCCTGTTGTGGCAGGCCATCTACAAAGGATCCGGAGAAACCGAGCTCGCCGGCTTCGGCGAACACGAGATGATCGCCTACCTGCTGCTCACCAATATTAGCCGGATGTTCTCGAGCATGCCCGGGTTGGCAGGCGGTATCGCCAGGGAAATCCGCGAAGGCACGATGAAACGCTACATGCTCCAGCCCATCGACCTGATCGGTTACCTGCTCGTCTATCGCGTCGCCCACAAGGTGACGTACATCATCGCCTCGTTCCTGCCTTATTTTCTGCTTTTCTTCCTCTGCAGCGGGTTTTTCGAGCGGTTTCCTGACCTGCCCACGCTCGGGGCATTCGCCGTGTCGCTCGTACTCTCGTTTCTGGTCGGTTTCTTCTTCGAGGTATGCGTGGGTATGGTGGGGTTCTGGTTCCTCGAAGTCACATCGCTTCTATATATCGTCATGACCTTGAATTTTTTCATTTCGGGGCACATGCTGCCGCTCGACCTGCTGCCGGCGGGCTGGTACAAATTGCTGATGGTCCTTCCCTTTCACTATATGGCCTACTTCCCGGCCGTCGTATTCCTGGGAAAGGTCAAGGGAATGAACCTCATTTATTTCCTCGCCGGCGAGGTGGCCTGGATTGTTATCTTCATGCTGCTCGCACGGTTTCTCTACCGGCTCGGACTGCGACGTTACAGCGCCTTCGGAGGCTAGTGCAGTGAAGATCTGGCAGTTGATGGGACGGTATCTGCGGCTGCTCGGCAGCCTGGCGCGGTACACGCTTTACCGCGAGATGGCCTTTCGAGGCAACTTCCTGGTCAAGGTTTCGGTCGAGGTGCTCTGGCTGGCGATCATGGTGGCATTTTATCGGACGGTGTTTGCGAGAACGAACACGATTGCGGGCTGGACGGAGCCGCAGTACTTCTTTTTCGTCGGGTGCTTCTTCGCCGTGAACGGCATCATCGAGATGTTATTCCTGGATAACTGCAACGAGTTCGCGGAGCTGGTCCGGACGGGCGACCTGGACGGGCTGCTGGTGAAACCGATCGACGAGCAGTTCCTGATCACGTGCCGCCGCATCGATTGGGGAACCGCACCCAACATCTTGATGGGGGCGCTGTGATGGGGATCGCTCTCTATCAGATGGCATGGGCATTCGATCTCTTGCGCGTCGCGACTTTTCTGGTAACGGTGGTGTGTGGCACGGCGATCGCCTACAGCTTCATGTTGCTGTTGACTTCGGTTTCGGTCTGGATGGTGAGGAATCAGAGCTTGATGGAGATGTGGTGGCTGTTTTCCAGCGTGGCGCGTTACCCGCGCGAGATTTTCGCCGGGCGCTGGGCCGACCTGGGAACGTTTTTCACGTACTGCATGCCGATCCTGGTCGTCGTCAACGTGCCGGCGAATGCCATGGTACGCGTGCTCGACGGTCGGACTGTGGCCGTCACGATCGCTGCGGCGGGACTGCTCTTGTGGCTGAGCCGTCGATTCTTTCAGTACGCACTTCGCTCCTACCGCAGCGCGAGCAGTTAGGCGCCGTTTGCGATCCCCAACGCGCCCGGCAGGATCGTGTAGAGCGCGTCAGCGCCGGGCTGGTTTCCAATGTTGCCTTCCAGATGTATACCGGAGATGCTCGAGATGCCGCTCGGCCCCGACGCGATCAGCACGAGCTCGCCGCCCGCTGTGAAACGCGGCTTGCCGGAGAATGTCAGCTTTACCGTGCGTGCCGCCGGCTTGTAGGCCGCGCGAAGCCGAACGGATTTGATCGCCTTGGCGCGGGCGGCCGAGGTCGCCTGGCTGACGCTGTAGTTGGAGGCATTCCGGGCCGTCGCCGGGTTGAGTGGCGCGCAGAATTTCAGCACCACCCCGGCCACGTAACGGCCCTTGCCCTTGCCGGCCATCACGAGCTGCTCGCTGAGCACGACCGGCGGTGCGGGTACCGTGCCCCCAGGCGGAACCGGAGCCGTTCCCGTCGGCCCAGCCACGTTGATCGGACCAATCGTGGCCGGCGCGGCGGCTCCACTCTCTACCTGAATCGTGAAGTTGCCTGCATGAATGAAGGAAAGCCCATTGAACGTGGCGATGCCGTTCACGGCCGTTACCGTGGTGCTTCCGGCGAGCGAGTCGCTGCTGGCTGCGCCTACGAGTGCCAGGCTGACGCTGCCGTCATATCCGGTGTCGACAGCGCCCCGGCGTCAAAATCGACAGCAACCGTCAGACCGAACGATTGGCCGAGCGTGACGTCAAGCGGCGGCGAGCTGATCGTCACAACCTGCAAGCTGGGGGCGATCGTGGCGACTCTGGCGGAATTCAGCTCGGTGAACCAGATCGATCCCTCGCTCGCGGAGGTGATCCCGCGCGGACCTGACTGGACGGCAGGCGGCGCATGACTCGGTGATTGCCCCGGTCGAGGGGTCGAGCATCGCCACCTGATTCGTCTTGCTCTGTGTGAACCAGAGGTCGCCAGGCGAAGCCAGCGTGATCTCCGTCGGCTCGGTGCTGGCGGTGGGGATCGTGAAGGAATTCAAGAATGAAGAGCTGCTCGGGCTGTATACGCCGATCTGGTTGCCGGTGTATTCGGTGAAATAGAGGTTGCCGCCCGGGCCGGAGGTAATCCCATATGGTTCCGCTGCGGCTGTCGGCAGCGGATGTTCCACGAACTCGTGACTGGTCGGATCGAACATCCCGATCTGGTTGCCCAGGCTTTCGGTGAACCAGATGTTGCCCAGCGAGTCGACCGTGATCCCTTCCGGGACCGAATTCATCGTCGGGATCGGATACTCGGTGATCTTGCCGGTCTGGGTATTGATCGAACCGATCTGGTTGCCGGACCATTCCGTGAACCAGACAGTGTCATTGGGACCGGCTGCGATTCCGAAGGGCATGACGGCGGCATTCGGCAGCGGATACTCGGTGATCTTGTCGGTGGCCGGGTTGATCATGCCGATCTGACCGGCACCATATTCCGTGAACCAAAGGTTGCCGTCGAGGCCAAGAGCAATGCGGAACGGCTCGGCATTCGGAGTCGGAATCGGGAACTCCGAAAAGGCGTGCGTGTTGGAGTTGATCGTCCCGATCTTGTCGGCACCGAACTCGGTGAACCAGATGCTGTCTCCCGGTCCCGCCGCAATTCCATCAGGATCGGCTCCCACGCCGCTGGGCACGCGGAACTCGGTGACCGTGGCAAGCAGCCGGCGTGATTCGAGAGTATCGAGGCTCGGCCGACTCCGTCGCCGGTTCCCAGCGTCTCTCCGTCGATCATTCGGTGAGGAACACTCCGCGATCGAGCCGGCGTGTTGGCGTCGTTTCATCGTGTTGCCCTCGTCCGGAACAACATCGGCCGCCCGCCCGATTTCATGCGAAGGCGCGGCCGGGCGTGGTCGTAAAACAACGCTCTACCGTCGGAGCTGAGCCGGCCGTACACATCCCGCCGGTAGGTAATCATTGAGACCACCCACGCAGGATCGTGTTCGTGTCTGTTCGCGTTGGAAAGGTTCTGGTTGGGTAAATCATATCATAGTGATTGGCGGAATCCAGCAGGTAGGAGTGATTTTCCTGTGCAGCTAGAATCGGTGGAAGGCTTTGGGTTCCGGTTTCGGACCGGGATCGGGAGCAGGATTAACTGGCGCGCTTGTTTTGTGCGGATACGGCGAGTTGCAGGCACATGTGCGGTTCCCGGCGAGCGCGGTTTTGAAATCGAGGCGAGGCACCTGGTCGTGAACCCCGGACCCGAGGCGATCGAGAAGACCCTGAAGCGATGTGGCGTCGCGCTGGAGCCGGCACAAGTCGAGTGTTTGTGGCAATATCATCGGCTGCTGCGCCAGGCCAATGCCGCGCTAAACCTGACGAGGATCCACAATTTTGAAAACATGGTGCTGAAGCATTACGTCGATAGCCTGCTGGTCCTGCGTTTTCTGGAATTGCCGGATACGTTGATCGATATGGGCTCGGGGCCGGGTTTGCCGGGAATTCCCCTCAAGATCGCGCGGCCTGGGGTGCGCGATGATCCTGGCCGAGCCACGGGGCGCTCGTGTGTCATTCCTGCGCGACGCTTGCGAGCGGCTGGGCCTGAAGGGCATCGAAATTTTCGGCCACAAGCTAGGCCCGGACTTCCCCGAGACCGAAGCTGGCGTGATCAGCCGTGCGGTCGGTCCGATACCCGAGACGCTCGATCGCCTCGCCGGCTGGCTCGTCAGTGGCGGCAAAGGCGATTTTCATGAAGGGGCCCGGATGCGACCCTGAAGTGGCCGAGGCGGTCGAGTCTCGCGGCGATTTCTTCAAGTTGGAGGCGGACCATGCTTACACGATACCGGGTACGACTCACGACCGGCGGCTGGTGGTCTTCGAACGGACGGAAAGAGAACACAAGCCCGGTTCGGGCGTGCCACAGCCCGCGCGGCTGCTCGCGGAGCTTCCCGGATGGATTCCGCGGTCGGGTGCGGGAAATCCAGAGCGCGTCCAACCCGACTTTTCATCATTGCAGCGAGATTCTTGGCGGCCGGGGGATCCGCAAGCGCGGTGAGGCGATCCTGAGTGGAGCACGGATTCGGGCCGAGGTGCTCACGCGGTTTCGAGATCGGGTCCTGGGCTGGTTGACCGGCCCTGATGGCTCACCGCCGCCGGATGATTCAATCGAATGGCTCCGGTTCGCGGGTCCGCTTTTCAAACAGATCGACGTGGTTGGCACCGGCGACGCGCTCCTGCTCGTCAAGGTTCCGGTGATCGCGCGGTGGTCGGATTCGGCGCCGTGGCCCGGTGGCTGCACCGTGTTCGTGCCATTTCAAGATCCCGAGAATGTGGGAGCAGTGATCCGCTCAGCAGCGGCTTTTGGAGCGGCCCGGGTCGTGCTGCTCCGCGAGGCGGCCCACCCTTTTCTGCCCCGGGCCAGCCGGGCGGCAGGGCCCGCGCTGTTCCAGATCACGCTCGAGGCGGGTCCGGCACTGGCCGACCTTCAGGTCGAGAACGCGCCGCTCATCGTCCTTGACCTCGACGGAGACGCGCTCGAAGGAGCCACGTTTCCCCCGCGATTCGGATTGGTCGTCGGCGCGGAGGGTGCGGGGCTTCCCGAGGCACTGCGGCGCTTCGAACGCCGTCGGATCTCGATCGCGCCGGGCGTCGAATCGCTCAACGCGGCAACCGCGACCGCGATTGCGCTCTACGCGTGGGCCACGCACCGTCCCACGTCGTAACCGGGGTGATCGGATCTCCCATCCGGCCCGGGGGCGTCCATGCTCACCTTGCGTCGAACCGCCGCGGCTGACATGATCGCCTTGGAAGCATTCATCGAAAAACGGGGACAGACAAATGGCGGCCGAGCTCAAGCTGAACAATCCCTGGATGGTCGCGGTCTGGCCCGGAATGGGACATGTGGCGATCAGCGCCGGCTACTACCTCATGACCAAGCTCGAGATGCACATCCTGACGGAGTTTCCGGCCCAGGAGCTATTCGACGTCGAACACGTCGAAGTGAAGGATGGCCTGATCAGTACCGGACGCCTGCCACGCAGCCGTTTCTTCGTCTGGACTGACCCGAACGGCCAGCGCGATGTGGTGCTGTTCATCGGTGATGCCCAGCCCTCGAAGGGTCGCTATGCCTTCTGCCACAGGTTGATCGAGTTCGCCAAAAAGATCGGGGTCACGCGCGTTTACACGTTCGCGGCGATGGCCACCGAGATGGAGCACGAAACGGAATCACGCGTCTTCGCCGCCGCCACCGACATGGAATCCTTGAATGAGTTCAAGCAAATGGACCTCCACATTCTGGAGGATGGCCACATCGGTGGTCTCAACGGAATTCTTCTCGGCGTGGCCGAGGAGCACGGCCTGCGAGGCGGGTGTCTCCTCGGTGAGATGCCCCACATCTTCGCCCAGCTCCCCTACCCCAAAGCGTCCCTGGCTGTGCTCGCGGCGTTTCGATCCATCGCACAGATCGAGATCGACCTGACCGAGCTTGCCGACGAAGCTCGAGTGATGAACGAGAAGCTCGGTGAGCTGCTCGCACAGATGCAGCAAGCCATGCGACAGGGTGGGCAAGCCGAGGAAGAGCGCGACGACACGGCCGAGGCAATCCGCCGCGAAGCTGCCGAGCCCGAAGGGCCCAGCGGCGAAGACCGGCAACGCCTCGAGCGGTTGTTCGAACAAGCCAAGCAGGATCGCTCGAGCGCCTACGAGCTGAAACGAGAACTCGACCGGCTCGAAGTCTATCGCGAGTACGAAGACCGCTTTCTTGACCTTTTCAAGAAGCCGGAATAAGGGAGGAAGCTCAGACCTTCCGCGCTTCGAAAACAATATGCGGAAGCTCGGGAAGGATGATCTTGCGCATCGCCAGCTCGACCGCCCCTCGCGAGCCCGGCATCACCAGGATGACCAGCTTATCCATCAGGCCCCCCACGGCCCGGCTCAAGAGGCACGCCGGGCCGATTTCCGCGAAACTCAGCATCCGGAACAGCTCGCCGTAACCCGGAAGTGGCTTGGTCAACATCGCCGAAACGGTCTCAAAAGTCTGATCGCGAGGGCTGATTCCCGTCCCTCCCGTGACTAGTACTGCATGCAGATCGTCCCGGCCGTGCCAACCACGCAGTATCGCCGTCATCGGCACCGGCTCGTCCGCCACGATCTCCCGGCTGACCACGCAATGGCCTGCCTCGCTGGCTAATGCCACGATCAACGCTCCGGAAACATCGCTTTCAAGTGTACGTGTATCCGAAACAGTCAATACAGCCAGATTCAACGAGCGGCTCCCGGCGGTGCGATGCTCCAGTACGGATTGCCCCACTGTGTTTGCTCCTGAAACCTTAAATCGCACGGACGATACATCTTACCCAATCTTACATTTTTCAGAGAAACGGGGGAGCCGATTGTCGGCGGGCGAGCCGATGACTTAGAATACACTCGCCTAATTGTTCATTCAGCCGAAGAGTGCGTCGTGCCGAATCGTCTACTTCTCGAAGAATGTTGACCGATGCCGGCCGCCCGAGCGGCCTGGGAGAAGTATCATGCTGGCAGCCTGCAGGCCATCCCGGCGCATTGTGAGTTGGCCCGTCTTCGGACCGATTGTGATCGGCCTGGCTTGGGCGATCGCCGTGGGTCTTCGCCCGGCTTCGGTGCAAGCCGACACCATCACCCTTCGAGGAGGCGGGCAGGTCGAGGGAAAGGTGGTGCCCGACCCCAAAGACAAGGATCGGGTTCAGGTCTGGATGCTCAAAGGCCGCAAACCACTTTCGATGAAGAAGGTACAGATCCTCGAGGTCGTTACCAAGCCCACGCCACTCGATGATTACTTCGAAAAGAAGAAGAAAGCTCCGTCAACGCCGCAGGGTCAGTATGACCTGGGAATCTGGTGCGAGCAGAACAAGCTCGTCGATCTGGCCAAGCTTCATTTCGAGGACGCGCTCGCGATTGACAAGTCGTTCGAGCCCGCCCACAAGAAGCTCGGACACGTCTTTCACGGCGGCTACTGGGTCACTCATGACGAGCTCAATGCGATTCAGGGCCTGGTCAAGTACAAGGGCCGCTGGGTCTCGGCGGAAGAACGCAGCCAGCGCATGGCCGACGACAAGCTGCTCGCCGACAAACGCGAGTGGGTCCAGCGGATCAAGATGCTCCGGCAGTCGATAATCAGCAGCTCGACCGACCGCAGGCGAGAAGCCGAGTCGCAGTTGATGGCCATACGCGAGGGTGAGGCCGTCGCGGCCCTTTTGTACGTGCTGGGAAACGACGAAGAGCCAATGCGAATACTGCTCTCCCAGGTGCTCTCGGTCATTCCTGAGGAGCAGGCGACCCTCGGACTGGTCAAGCAGATTCTCGCTGAGCCCAGCTCGACATTGCGGCCCATCATCTTTGAAAAACTCAAGGACCGCGATCGCCCGACCGTCGTGCGCGCGCTGGTCCGGGGCCTCGGGACCAATCAAATTATGGTCATCAACCGCGCCGCGTGGACGCTCAACAACTTGAACGCCGACGACGCTGTTCCCGCATTGATCCGGGCCCTTCTGACGTACGAGCAGCGCATCATCATGGTTCCACCCAATAACAATAACGGCCCCTCGATCGCAGGCTCGCCTCTCGTACCTATCGGCATCAACAACGGTGGGGCCGCGTTCATGACTCCGCCCGCGGTCGCGCCGGGGGTCGTCGCCTTTGGAACCGTCTCCACTCCCGCGTACGCAACGCCCGGGATCTTTCAAAGTGTCGGCGCCCAGATCAACACCCAGCCAGAGCCCCGAGTCGTGACCTTCACTTATCGCAACACCGAAGTTCTCTCGGCGCTGCAAAAGTTGACCGGACAGGACTTCGATTACAACATCCCTGCCTGGCGAGAATGGATGAGCCGGGAGTACAATCCCACACCCAAGGCATCGCGCAAGGTTCCCCAGCCTTGAATGAGCCGGCTTGCCGTAGCTTTTCAATAGATCTCTCCCGCTCCTCCGACCCAAGACCGCGACTTTGGCACACCCAGCAGACGGCGACGACGAAGAACGCGGTAGCCTGGCGCGAGCCATTCGGCAAGAGCTGGAATCTCTCGCTCGCGCCGGGATCGACCGCGTTCCCGGCAAAACAAAACCTCCGGGCCCTCCTGCCCGTTCCGCCAGCTCCGCTAGAGGCCGAGACTCAGGCCTTGCACGCGCAGCCGAAGCGGCAAACCTCGGCCCACAGCCGACCGGACGTCCGGCGCCCGCGGCTTCTGGCGAAAGACCGTTTCCGGCAGACCCTGCGCAGAACGTGGCTGGCCCGACTCGCCCGGTTCGCGAGCAAGAGCTCCCGGCCGCTGCGCCGCCCAGCTCGCTCTTGGGCCCCCTGTTCAAGGAGCCCGGCTTCGAGACGCCTCCGGTTCCCGCCTGCGACCGTCCCGCTTTACTCACTGAACTGGCATCGGTCGTGGCCGGGTGCCGCAAATGTGCCTACCTGGCTGAGACAAGGACACAGACGGTCTTCGGCACCGGCCCTGCCCAGACTCGGCTGATGTTCATCGGCGAGGCCCCGGGTGCCGACGAAGATCGTCAGGGCAAGCCCTTCGTCGGCAAGGCCGGCCAGCTCTTGACGGACATGATCACCAAGGGCATGGGGCTCGCTCGGGAAGACGTGTTCATCGCCAACGTCCTCAAGTGCCGCCCGCCCGAAAACCGCACGCCCTCGCTCGAAGAAAGTGACAATTGCGTCGGATACCTGGAAGAACAGATCGCCATCATCCGGCCCGAGTTCATCTGCCTGCTCGGAAAGGTCGCGCTCCAGGGCCTCTTGAAAAGCGAATCATCGATGGGCCGCGCCCGCGGCAAATGGTACTACTACAAGGGCATCCCCACAATCGCCACCTATCACCCGTCCTATCTGCTTCGCAGGCCCGATGCCAAACGCGAGGTGTGGGAAGATCTTCAAATGCTCATGAAAGAGATGGGATTGAAGCCGCCCGACCGGAAAACGCGAGTCGAGGAATGACCTCGCCTACTTGAGGAAGAACCAGCCCAGGGCAAGCGCAACCGCCACGATGAGCATGGTGACGACTAACTGCCAGGTTTGACGGGAAGTCGCATCACCGATGCTTTCATCCGGATCGTCGCCTGCGCTGCGGTTCCTCACGAAGACATTGGAGAGAACTTCGGATTTCGGTGGTGCCGACTCGCGCTTCGATGGTCCAACTTGATAAATGGCATCGCGCTTCCGCGTCTCCTCGTCTCGATCGTCAAAGACCATGAGGGGCCGCGGTTTCTTGCGCCGGCCCGGCTTTCGGCATTCCTCAAGCTCCAGAGCGACGGCGGCCATCGTCTGCGGCCGGTCTTGGGGCGACTTGGCCAGGAGCGACCGGAATGCGGCTTCGAGGGCTTCAGGAACGTCGTGACGCGCTGCCAGGAGCGACGGGATCGGCCGCTCGCGATGGCCCAGCAGCCGCTCCATGAAAGTCTGGCCGCCGAACGGGGCTTTGCCCGTCAGCAGATAATGCAGCGTGCAGCCAAGAGAATAAATGTCGGAACGGCTATCGGCCATCCTGGGATCGTAGGCCTGCTCGGGCGACACGTAGTCGACCGTGCCCACGAACGACCCGCTCACCGTCAAATCGAGCTCCGACGCGCCCATCGAGACAAGCTGATCGGGTTGACTCACACGCGCAAGCCCAAGGTCGAGCACTTTCACCGTCCCCGTGGAATCAAGCAGCAGATTGGCGGGCTTGATGTCTCGATGCACAATCCCATGATCATGCGCTTCTTGCAAGCCACGAGCCGCCTGGATGATGCAATCGATCGCCTGCGCAACCGACATCGCACCCTTTTCCTTGACGGTCCTGGACAGATCCCGCCCTTCAACGAACTCCATGACCAGAAAGAGCAAGCCGTGGGTTTCACCCGCCTCGATCGCCGCAACGATGTTGCGATGCCGGAACTTGGCCGCCGCCGCCGCTTCGCGGCGAAAGCGGATGACAGCAGATCGATCGCGGCTGAAAGACGGGGGCAGTAACTTGAGTGCGACGACCCGCTCGAGCCCCCGGTGGCGCGCCTTGAAAACGAGGCCCATCCCGCCGGAGCCAATCTTGTCCAGCACAACGTACTCACCGATGAGCAGACCCTTTGTCTTACCCTGGCGAACCGCAGCGGCCTGATAGGGCGTGAGCTTGCCGAGCCGGATCAGCTCGGCCGCAAGAGGCTCCACTCGCCGCCCTTGTGCGTCGGCAGCCGAGCGCGCCGAAATCGCACGGATCTCGGACTCTGCCACCAAGCGACTCTTGATCAGGATCTCGACAAACCGGCCGATGTCGTCGCCGATGGCCGGTAACGCACCGGCTGGCGCGGTCGCTCCAGTGGATTGAACCCGCTGCGGCTCGACCCGCTCGGTGTCGGAGGCATCCCAGGTGTACTCGGAGAGGTCGCTGGGCGGCGACTCGGCCAGTTCGCCTTCGATCGGATCGCGAATTGGTGATTCGGGGGGCGACATCCGGGCTTTCCTCTACGGACGGAGACCCGCATCCGCGAGTTCCAACTCGAAAGGGACACTCCTCGACGTCCATGAGATCGGCCACAGTCGTGATCATTCTCGCCGAGCGATTCCATCAGCACAAACTGTACTCACCGATTATCCGTCGACTCAACTTCGTTTTCGACCCCTGGGTTTCTTCCGCATCGCACTTTGCTCGCGGCTCACACGTGCCGCGACACGTTCCGACTCGATCAAACTTTCGAGGTCGACCAAGTCCTGGGGCCGAGACAACGATCGCTTGTTCGCGATCAAGTCCTGCCGAGAGATAACATATGCAGGTGTCCCGGCGAAATCGGTGTTGACGCGTTTAGGCCAAGCGTCGGCGAATCGGACACCCTCAATCGACATCAAGATGTCCACTCGCGCCGGAGGCCGTCCCATCTGGTAGAAGAAGCCTTCCTTCGCAAAATCCGAATCTGTTAGCCGTGCGAGCGGTGCGCCGAATTGCCGTAAGGCTTTGAATACCGCGCGGGCGTTCTTGGCAGATGGCTCGATCCAGACATCAAGGTCCTTGGTGTAACGCGGCTCAGTGTACTTCATCACCGCGTGCCCGCCGACGATGAGGTACCGGACCCGGCAGCTTTTGAAAAGCTTCAACAGATCGCTGAAGTCGGAGTTCATCCGGGTTCCTGCCCGTTTCGCGCCAGTAAGTCTCGACCAGCTCCCAGGCGGCCCGGAAAATCGCTGCGTCCCCTTGTCGCTGCCAGTATTCAATGTCAAACGAGCGATCCATCTCGCGGATCGGCCCGTACCGCTCCATTACCTCCTCGCGCGCTCCCACTCAGCGCCCCTTCGCGGCAACCGCGGCCCGCGCGGCCTTCGCCACATTCTCGGCGGTCAGACCGTACTTCTCGATCAATGCATCCGGAGCCCCGCTTTCGCCGAACTGATCGCCCAGATTCACGAAGCGGATGGGAACCGGCTGGATCGCCGCCAGCGTCATGGCGACGGCGCTGCCCAGCCCGCCGTGAGCGAGGTGCTCCTCGGCAACAACCAGCGCACCCGTTTGCTTGGCCGCCGCCGCAAGCGCAGCCGAATCGATCGGCTTGACCGTGTGCATATCGATCACACGAGCCTGGATGCCTTCGCCCGAGAGAGCCTCGGCCGCATCCAGCGCGGGTGCAACCAGAAGTCCGTTGGCCACGATCGTCACGTCGGCCCCGTCGCGAAGCGTGATCGCCTTGCCGATCTCGAACTTCATCGGGCTCTTCGTGTAGATTTTGGGCACTTCGGGCCGCCCCACCCGCAGGTAGACCGGGCCCTTGTCCTCGAGCATCGCGGCCGTCGCCGCTTTGGCCGATTCCTCGTCGGCCGGAACCATTACGACGAAACCCGGCAGCGAGCAAGCCAGCGCGACATCTTCGATCCCCATCTGCGACGCGCCGTCCTCGCCGATCGAGATGCCCGCATGGCTGCCCACGACCTTGACGTTCAAGCCCGGATAGGCGACCGACATGCGAAGCTGATCATACGCATTGCACGTGATAAACGCCGCGAAGCTGGCAATCACGCTCGTCTTTCCCGACGACGCCAGCCCGGCCGCGACACCGACTAAATTGCTCTCGGCAATCCCGATGTTGAAGAACCGGTCGGGAAACTTCTTGCCGAACCACTCCGTGCGCGTCGAATTGCCGACGTCCGCGTCAACAACAACAACATCGGGATGATCGGACCCAAGGGCTTCCAGAGCCCGCCCGAAGGCGTCGCGGGTCGCCTTGCCCAGCTCTCGTTTCGTCGTCACCGCGGAAGAAGCGCCGGCCATGAGCTTTCACCTTTCTTGTTTCAACTTATTCACCGCCGGAAGCGACTTCGGCGAGGGCTTCAGCCAGGTTCTTTTCCGGTACCGGCTTCCCGTGGAAATTTGTGTCCCCCAGCTTGCGCAACAGGTTGAGGATTCCCTGCCCCTTGTGCGTCAAGCTCACGATGCAGCTTGGCTGGCCCTGCACCGCGGGCCCGCTCGAAGGCCTTGAGCACCTCCCGCATATCGTTCCCGTTGATGATCTGAGTCTTCCACCCGAATGCGGTGAACTTGCCGTCGACCGGGTCCATGTTGAGAACTTCCTCGGCAGCCCCGGTCTGCTGGAAGTGATTCCGGTCGACGATGAGAGTGAGGTTATCCAGCTTGTACTTGGCCGCGGCGGCCGCAGCTTCCCAGTTCTGGCCCTCGCCGAGCTCGCCGTCGCCGGTCATCACGTAGGTGTGGTAGCTCTTCTTGTCCACCCGGGCAGCCAGAGCGTGGCCGATTCCAATCGACAGTCCCTGGCCCAGCGAGCCGGTCGAAGCCTCCACGCCCGCCAGCCGCTTCATGTTCGGGTGCCCTTCGAGCGGGCTGCCGATCTTTCGCAGCGTCATGATCTCCTCATGAGGGAAATATCCCGCCTGGCCCAGCGCCGCGTAGAGCACCGGGGCGGCGTGTCCCTTCGACAGGATGAATCGGTCGCGGTCCGGCCAGTGCGGGTTCTTGGGGTCATGCTTGAGGAAGCCGCCGAAATACAGGGCCGTCACGACTTCAGTCGCCGATAGCGAGCTGCTGGGATGCCCCGAGCCGGCCTCGGTCGTCATCCGGAGAATATCCTGCCGGATCGACTTGCAGCGCTCAAGCAGGGCGTCGAGGTTCTCGGCCACGAGTGCAATCTCCTCTCTCGGACGGACCAGCGGGCGATTGATGCGGCCGGCAGTCGGTCGGTCGCGCCGCAGTCGTTCGGCGAAGGGTCAGCTTCTCATAACATTTACAATCGCCGCGATTTTCAATGGGTGTCGAGTTCCAAACTTAACGGTTTCGAGGGCGAGCGGGCAAGGGGGTGGTGCCCGCTGGTCCAAGCGCTGCCCAGAGTGCGGGATAGCTGCCTTCTGCTGTCCGTCGCATGGAGCAAGCGGACCACGCGGTTAGTTGCTCACGGCCGGGATGCCAGTAGAGACCAGTTTCGATTGGTCCACCCCGCCCTTCGCTTCTCGCGGCGGCAGCACCACGAGTGCAATTCTGAATCGACTGCTCAATGCTCCTCCAATCAAGGCTACAACCAGCATCGGCAAGGCAAGGATGATCGCGGCTTCTGCGATGTCCGACGTCGTGGCGGGCTCAGCGTCAACGGCCGTTTCCGCTTCCGCGCTGACGGCAAAAGGCGAGAACACGGCTTCCATGTAGCAAGGAGATGAACGCGCGGCTCGAGAAGATCGCCCGCGTCGTCTCGCCCAAGCCCCTGGCCAAGCTGCGGAAGGTCCGCATCTGGGTCGAGTGGGCGAACAATCCCAAGACGTTGACCGAGTTCCACCCCTCGGCGCAATGGCTCCGCGAGCACGGGTACAACCCGGAGAAGGCAGGCGGCGTCGAGATCCCCAGCGCGACCAAGTTCATGGCGTGCTCGCGCGATGACCAGCCCTGGGCGCTCATGCACGAGATGGCCCACGCCTACCAGTTCCGCGTCCTCGGCGAGGATCACCCCGCCGCCCAAGAGGCGCACCAGAAGGCGATAGACGCCGGGCTGTACGAGTCGGTTGAGCATGTCCACGGGGGGAAGAGGAAGGCCTACGCGGCGACGAACTACAAGGAGTATTTCGCCGAACTCACACGCGTCGGTACCAAGGCAGTCATCCTCTCCGCCGCGCGAACGTGCGCATAAAAGAACGATCGCGGAAATCGCGCAAATTCCTGACGTCTCCTTGTGGCGTGATCGCCTGCGCGCGTCGAGGAAATATCTCGAAGGTCGGCCTGTTCTCGTCTTAAACGTCAATTGGGCCATACCTTACGCCGTGTCGAGGCCGGAACGAGGCTAGACTAGAGGGGGGACGAGAATGGGGCGAGGGGGCGACGAGAGGGTGACGAGGGGGTGACGAGAACGGGACGAGGGGTGACGAGAACGCGACGAGAATGTGGTTGGTCCCCGCACAGATCAGTCTAACTGCTGTGTCGGCTTTGAAGGATCCGGGTCCCCCGAACGTTCGGCACACGCGCGATAACGTCTCGTCACGATGCGAACGCGCCGGCCCTTTTTTGTCCTTCGAAAAAGGACGTTGACCCCGCGCATCTGCAGTTGGGGAGCGATCCGCCGTAGCTCGTTTGTGAGAGCTTGCGGTGATTTTGGCCAGGCGGCCGACTTCAAGAGCGTCTTGTCCGCATCTTCGGTCATCAGTTCGAGCAAATCGGTCGGGCTGCGATCAAAATCGAGCCATCGACCGGCCAGCGTCAGGAGAAAACGCCCCACCGGCGAGCTATCGAGCGACGGCTCGGTCGCTGCAATCCTGTTCTTCTCGTACGCGGACAGGAAGCCATTGGGTTTCCACCCCAGGCCGCGGCCGACGGCCACTCCCCATCGGGCAAAGTCGGCCATCCGCGGCATTCGCTCCAGTTTCACCCCGGGCAGCTCGCGCATTCCGTGTGCGACGGCGTCGAGGACGCTCCCCAGTATTTGCGGCTGATCCGCGTGGAACGAGCTCCAGAGCTCCTCTTCATGCCGGCGCTTTTTCTGGCTGATCGAGCCCATGTGCACAAAGACAGTCCGATCGATCAGGTCGCTCTTGCGCACGAAATCTTCGATGCCATTGAGGATGACCGGCCGTTGCGATTGCAACACGACCCGCTCGTCGTCGGTATACAGTGCGCGTCCCGAGATGCCCCCGCCGAAGACGAGCCGGCACAGGCTGTCCGAAAGCCAACCAGGCATGGCTGTGATGTTGTCATACGCCAGCAGCCAGCCGTTCGCGCTGTGACCATCAGATCGCGGGTGCTCGCCGGCTCAGCCAGGAGTGCGCAAGCTTGGGGATCGATCAAAAGCCGCAAAATTCTCGCCAGCGTCGATTTCGCCGATCCTTGCTCACCGTGAAGGCTCAGGATCGGGTACGGCCCCACCGGCCTTAGCGCCGCCGTCAGCCAGGCAATCACCAGGCGAAACCCCGCGTCGTCGACGTTCACGTACGGCCGCAGCAATTCGATCGAGCCTCCTCGCTGCGGCACCGGTAAGGCCAGCATCCCCGCCGGCCGCTTGAACTGGACATCCGGCCGTTCGGCAACTTCCCAGCCTCTCGCGCTGATCTTGATCGCCGCTCCGGTCGCATCGCCTGGATCAAGAAAATAGCATAAGCCACGTTCATCGCTTCCTCGCGCCACGCGCACGAAAACCGAAGGCGTCTCCCCGTCGAACCGCGCCCGGGCCTCGAGCAAGCCAACGACTCGCGCAATCGCCCCGGACGCCGGCGGATCACCACGCTCGCCGAAGTACCCACCGATCAGCCAGTCGCGGAACCCTCCGGACCTGATCCCGTAAACCTCGTGTCGGTCACCAACCGGCACTCGGACATGGATGTTTCCATCGCCCGAGCGATATAGCCGCGCCCCCAGAGCCAATCTCAAGAGTACCCTGATCGGCCCCTCATGATCCTGCGAATCTAGGGCGCCATCGTCGACCGATTTGAGGAGAGCCTTCCCGTTCGAGCTCTTCTCGACATCCGGAGAAGTTCCGGCGTCATCGCTTACGCAGCCAGTCTCGATCATCGTGCTCCAAGCTCCGAGCTCGTATTAAGCCGCGGATGATCGTGCTCCGGTGCGCGCACCACGAGCCCATGCTGCGACAACATCTTGCTCACGATCATCCCGCCTCCGAATCAACCCAGCAAAACGCCGACCTCACGGTCGCCTCGTCACAATCATCGGCAGATCAACCCATTGCGTTGAGTTTTATAAAGCTGTTATTCCAGTTTAGCTTGGCGACAAATCCTCCGCCGCGTCGAATCGGGGGCGCGATATGTTAAAGCGACAACGGCGGCCATGCGGAGGGCGATCCGCCGGGCGTCACGCGAGGCGACGGGCCGATCGGCAGGCCACAATCTTAAGTGACCGTCCCTGCTAGCTGGGAGTTGAACAATGATGCGACGATGTGCAACGCCGCGCGATATAGAGGCTAGTCGTCATATTTCGAGTGACGTGGTCCTGGAACTCATCGTGGGCGATGCGCTTCAATTCGGTGAGAACCGTCCGCCGATCTTGGCGAGCGTTGATCTCTGAGAACGTCGCGTACAGGGCGACCGTCCCCTCGGCATCGAGTTGCAGCATCCAGGCGTGGCTTCGATGCTCGATGAGATCAAAGGCGCCGGTTCGCTTCAGCGCCTCGACACGCGCCGTGCTGTCCAAAGCGAATGGAATGCCATGTGTCCCCGCTGAAGGCCCGCGAGGCCCATCAAGCAGCTTCTTTGTCGCCTCGTGAAAGGGGTCTGGACGACTGTTGTCGCCGAAAACGTTCCAGACCATCGCCCACCAGCCCCCCGGCCGAAGAAGGCGTGCAACCTTGGCAAGTGCCGAATGTTCCTCAAGCCAATGAAAGGCCGTGGCGCAGACGCCCAGGTCAAAGCCCGATTCGTCAAGCGCCGCTTCCTCAAAGGTCGAAACCATCACCTGGAGCGCTGCGTCCCGGTTATTCTTGCGGAGGTATGCAGACAACCTTGGGTCTGGTTCGATGGCGATCAAAGGCCTCGCACCAAGCGCAAGTAGTCGACCGGTGGCGGTTCCAGTCCCTGACCCGATCTCGAATAAAGGCGTTCCGTCGGCTAGACCGCACCGTTCGACCAATGTCGTGAAAACCCAGTCCGGATACTGCGGTCGAACGGAATGGTAGCTCGCAGGATCGGATCCGAAAGCTTTACGGCCGAAACTGCGATCGATTCCGAATTCAACCATCAGCGCGTCCAGCGTGATGCGCGGCCCGTTCATCGTCAGCCGCGCTTCGTTTTGTATGCCAATTCTCTGAGTGCACGCTCGGCCGAGTCGAGGTGGTCGCCCTGGAGCTCGATGACGCCGTTCTTGACGGTGCCGCCGGTTCCGCAGATTCCCTTGAGCCGCGCCGCGAGTGCTGCAAGGTCGTTTCCCTCGGGATCGAGGCCCCAGACCGTTGTGACATGCTTCCCCTTGGGCCGTTTTTCCAGTCTTAGACGGGCGGTCTGCGACTCGGGTGGTAAAGGCTTCTTCTCGACCACCGGCGGGCGCAGGTGCATTCTCGCTCGAGCATGCCGCAACGGTCGCATCGGGCCGGGCGGTCCCACTCTGTGCCAGCGAAGAGGCGTGTCATGGCTTTAGCTCAATCTTGCGGTACTGTTCCTCGCTCACGTGCTCCAGCCAATCGACTACCTTGCCGTCGAGCTGTTCCTGGATCGCGATATGCGTCATGCCCATGGTCGCCGTCGCGCCGTGCCAGTGCTTCTCCCCAGGCGCGAACCAGACCACGTCGCCGGGATGGACCTCCTCGACCTGCCCTCCCTCACGTTGCACCCAGCCGCAGCCGGCCGTGATGATCAGGGTCTGGCCCAGCGGGTGCGTGTGCCACGCCGTTCGGGACCCGGGCTCGAACGTGACGCTCGCACCGGCCGCCCGCGCCGGGGCTTGTGGCTGGAATAGGCGGTCGATGCGTACCGCGCCGGTAAACCAGTCGCCCGGTCCTTTGGCAGACGGCTGCGACCCAATTCGTGTGATTTCCATCCCGGCCTCCTCTGCTGTGTTTAAACTCGCGTCGATTCGGCGAATCGCCTCGATGGCGACTACGGCGCCGGCGCTGGTTAGAAACGTGCGGCGGGAAAGGGAAAAGGACATGGATACCCGCCTCCGGCCATTCATCGTGGGTCCGTCGTTTTTCGCGGCGCACGCACGGGTCTGCTCGACGATCGGGCATCCGCTTCGCGCGGCATAACCTTGACTGTCGCCGAACGGGCGCGGCCAGTGATCATCGAGTTGAGATACGGGCTGCCAGTGTACTTCGCACGGTAGGAATCGTCGATGAGGTCGTTGATCGGGCCGTCGACCGGCTCGAATGTGACTTCCCTCGTGATGCCGGCGGCAGCGATTCGCCCCGCGTTCTGCCGCGCCGCCGCCTGGGACCAACGCGAGTTCTGCCCGTGATAGGCGCGCACGTAGAGCGCCTCGTCAACCGCGACGCACCAGATCCATGTCGGGGTGCCGTACGTCACCCCGTCCTCCCGGAACGGTGAGACATGCAGGTCATCCGCTAGAGCGATCTTCCGAAGCTCTTCTTTCAGCCACATGGTCAGTGGTGGGCCTCCAGGCTTACGGCTGTAGCAGCCACAGGTCGTGGCGAGCTGGCCAAACGTCCCTCACGCCGCTGCAAGCCTCGTCAGTCGTCCCGCCGCGATGAACGCGGCCCGATCCGCAACAAACGTGCTGACGGGGAACACTGACTGAGGCCCAGCGGCCCTCGGCCGACCGCACCTCTCGCCCGAGGTTGTCCAGCCAGGTTGCGATCGGCAGCGGGCCCTCGCTCCGGTCCACATGGGCCGATGAGAGGCACTCGATGCGTCGGGAAAGCCTCCGCACGGCCGCCGGTGTCGGCGAGTGCGCGAGCGTCCGATGTGCATCCCCAGCAAGTTCCCGGATGGCCTGAGCGAACTGGGCCGGGTCCGATAGCGTGTTGATTTCCATGGTGTCCTCCTTTTGCCTTCTAGCGACCAGTCAATTTTTCGAGATGCTCGGGGTACCGCGCCCCTTGCACCGAGATCCGGGAAGCCGCGGCCTCGATCTCGCCCAGGTCGTCTGTCGTCAGCTCGACAGCCGCCGCTCCGTTGTTCTCCTCCAGGCGATGCAGCTTCGTCGTGCCCGGGATGGGCACAATCCACGGCTTCTGGGCGAGCACCCAGGCCAGAGCAATTTGGGCCGGTGTCGCCTTCTTGCGTTCGGCGACCTTAGCGAGCAGGTCAACCAGCGCCCGGTTCGCTTTCATCGCCTCAGGCGTGAAGCGAGGAATCGTGCGGCGAAAGTCGGAGCTGTCTAGCTTGGTGTTTTCGTCCATCTTCCCGGTGAGGAAGCCCTTGCCCAGCGGGCTGAAGGGTACGAAGCCGATGCCCAGCTCCTCGAGCGTCGGCAGCACGTCCGCCTCCGGTCCCCTCGTCCACAGCGAGTATTCGCTTTGGACTGCGGCCACCGGCTGCACCGCGTGTGCCCGGCGGATGGTCCCTGCCCCCGCCTCGGAGAGGCCGAAGTGCTTGACCTTGCCTTCCTGGATGAGTCTCTTCACCGCTCCCGCTACGTCCTCGATGGGCACGTCCGGGTCGACGCGGTGCTGGTAGAACAGGTCGATCGTGTCTATCTTGAGCCGCTTGAGCGAGCCCTCGGCAACCTGTTTGATGTGCTCCGGCCGGCTGTTCAGGCCCGGGATCCCCTTCATGCCGCGCGGGTCGAGCTTCGGGTCGAGGTCGAATCCGAACTTGGTGGCGATGACCACCTGACTGCGGCAAGGGGCGAGCGCTTCGCCCACAAGCTCCTCGTTCGTGAACGGGCCGTAAACCTCGGCGGTGTCAAAGAATGTGACGCCGCGCTCGACGGCCGTCCGAATCAGCGAGATCCCCTTCTGCTTGTCCATCGGCGGGCCGTAGCCGAAGCTGATCCCCATGCAGCCGAGCCCGATGGCCGAGACCTCCAGGTTGCTGTTTCCCAGCTTTCGCTTTTGCATTGGTTCCTCCGTCGAAGTGTCGAAATGAGGCTCGACTCGCCCCACCGTTCGCTCAGGATGTTTCCACGCTTCGTTCTCCGAGGTTAATTAGAGGTCACCCGCCTGCAATCGGAAAGGAACGTTTCTCCAAAAGGTTTGCCTGATCCTCTCAGCGACCAGGAAAACTACCCACGGAACCCTGAAACTTCGTAACATAATCCTCTAGTAGCCCAAGCAACGCCGGAGGACCGAATGGACGGCCAGACTGATAATCGCAAGCGGCTCGCCCAACTGCTTGATGACGTAGCTATTCACGAGGGAATGCATCGGACGCTCATCGAAGGCGTCGAGGTGAGCCGCGTCTCGAAGCCGGTGCCCCGGGCTCCGGTGGTCTATCAGCCCAAGATTCTGATCGTCGGCCAGGGACGCAAGCGCGCCTATCTTGGCGGCGAGGTCTACAGATACGACGCATACAATTACTTGGTTCTATCCGTGCCGCTTCCTGCGGAGTGCGAGACCGAGGCAAGCCCGCACGAGCCCTTGCTGCTGCTCGCCATCAACGTCGAGCCGGCAATGCTCGGCGAGATGCTGCTGGAGCTGGACGAACCCTCGCCGCCGGTCGGGCCGACGCCGCGAGGCATCTCCTCGACCCCGATGACCGACGAGCTCGGAAAGGCCGTCATCCGGCTCCTGGAATGCCTCAAGCGCCCGCTCGACAGCCGCATGCTCGGCCGCCAGACGGTCCGTGAAATCGTCTATCGCGTGCTCCAGGGTGAGCAGGGCGGCGCCCTGCGTGCCCTCGCCAGCCGGGACGAGCACTTCTCCCGGATCGCCCGAGTCCTGAGGCACGTCCACGCCGAGTACGCGCAGCCGCTGGGCGTCGAAGTGCTGGCGCGAAAGGCCGGGATGAGTGTCGCGGCTTTCCACCACTACTTCAAGCTCGTGACGGCCAGCCCCCCGCTCCAGTACCTCAAACGCATCCGGCTCGACCAGGCGAGGCGGCTGATGGCCCACGACGGCTTCAACGCGAGCACCGCAGCAAAGGCGGTCGGCTACGAGAGCCCGTCGCAGTTCAGCCGCGAGTTCAAGCGGCTCTTCGGCATGACGCCAGTTGAAGAGGCCGAGCAGACGCGGTCTCGGCTCGTCGCCGGCTGAGGTTTATTCGGTACACCATCCTTGCCTTCGTTGCCCTCCAAGCAAAGTCGAGCAAGCGCGCTGCGTCGATCGTGCCGCGGGGCTCATTGGCTCACCGAGCTCCGGATTCACATGAGGAAAGTCCACCATGGCCACAAAGGAAGAAGTCGTCGCATTCATTACCGCCGAGTTTCCGCAGACCAAGTGCGTTGTCCAGGAAGTTGGCAAGCGTGGATCCATGGTGTCCCACGAAATCGGTCCCAGCGAATTGCGACCGGGAGGAACGGTCGCAGGCCCGGTGCTCATGACGGTCGCAGACGTCGCGCTCTACGTTGCCATCCTCGGCGAAATCGGAATCGTCCCCCTGGCCGTAACCACGAGCCTGACAATTAATTTTCTGCGTAAGCCCGTCGCGACCAGTACCATCATCGGCGTGTGCAAGCTGTTGAAGCTTGGCCAGCCGCGAGCCGTCGGCGAAGTTTCGCTCTACTCGGAAAACGACAGCGAGCCAGTGGCTCACGTGGTGGGAACTTACTCCATTCCACCGCGTGCCTCATGAGCACGCTCCTCTTCTCACCCCGGCGTGGCGATTAGACGGCGCAGCGGAGAGACCACTGATGGCTGACGATAATCCTGGCACCTCGGCGGCACCAAACGACCTCGTTCCGCTTTTCATGCCGCCGCTCGCCGCGTTGCTGGCCCATGCAGAAGCGTCGAAGGGCAGCCGTCTGACGGAAGCCGAAGTCTTGCGCATCCGTGATAACGCCCCGTGCATCATGATGGAATTGGAGGACGCCGCGAAGTTGGCTGAATCCCGCGGCTACCGCGACGTCGAACCGGAGAACTGCTGGGCAGACTGGCACCGGTTGCGCGTGGAGTTCACCGGCAGCGGTTATCTTCCGAAATTAATCCTCTGCGTACTCGGCGATGCCAACTTGGAGTCACGATGTGACCACATGCTTGACGCCGAAGGAATCGAGCACGAGTGGCGCGAACGTGACGACCGGATGATGTCGGCGTTCCGGGCCTCGGCCTGTCGGTGCGATCCCTCGCTCACGGAGAGTGACCTCGCGAGCATAGCCAAACATTCCCGTGTGCTCTTCGTTTTGAGCGCCAACTTCACTGCCCAGGATGGACCGAGTGTGAGCCGGGAATTCCTGCGTCTGGGCCGTCGCTTGTTCGAAGCCGGCGCCCTCGCCATGAAATGCGAATCCAGCGGCATCGCTCATGGACAAGCGCGCTGGCTCGAGCTGGCCCGCGCGGTTGAAGCCGCTGATTCCTGGTCGGCTCTCTTTCGAAGCTACGTGCAGCTCCCCATCCAGAATGGCGACGATTACCACACCTGCGGTCTGCACCTGCTCGGTCAGCCCGACCTCATCGCGTCCGGCACACTCCTGCGCCAGTCGTACGACTCAACCGAAGACCAGGCGTGGACCGCAGCCGATCTCTTTCGCGCCTTCGCCTGCTACCTGCTCTCAGAATGCGCCCCGGGCCGATTCGGCTCCGGTCATACGTTCTCGATCGATGCAGCATCGCCGCGGCTTCGGGTTCTCTGGGAGGATTGCACCGGGTACGACGAGGACGATTTCTTCTTCAACCCTTTCGGACGCTGGCGATTCGCCGAGCCATGAATCGGAATCCATCGATCGCCCCCGACCCCACACCCTCACTAGACCGGGACGGTGCAGGTTTTCGCCGCACGCGGTGCCTCTCGACGGCTTGCTAGTCCAGAAGGTCCGCGCTGTAGAGTGTGCTCTCGAAATAAGAGCGATACTCATATTGATTCATCTGCATCACAGAAACCCTGGTGCCATTCGGGAGTACCTCGGTCGACTGCCCGGCCGCATCGGAGAGCGACCCTAATGCCCCCGACGTGAAGGCCAGGTTGCCGTTGGAGAGCAGCTCCGAGCTCCCCAGGAAGGGCGAGTAGTTGCCCATGTTCGCATTCACCACCAGCGTCGCCGTCCCTTTGCGCTCGTTGATGATCCATTCCTGCCCTCGGCTATCCGCCCTCTTGTTCGACAATCGGCGGGTGTTTCCGTCATCGAAGACCAGCATGGTCGTGTCGTTGATGAATCGCACGTCGTGCTGGTGTGTAAACCACGGGCTCGGGACTGTGGCGACGACCTTGAAAGCGCCGCCCGGCCCCAGCTTCCAGACGACGTGACCGTTGCCGGTCCCGTTGGCGTAATCGATCTTGATCACCCAGTCCTGGGCGCGCAGCGAGACGATCAGGTTGTTGTCTTCGGGCGACCAGCTCACGGAGTTGGCGTGCAGCCAGTCTTTCGGGGTTCCGAAATCCGTGCCCAGACGGTTGGTGTTGAGCCACTTGAACGAGTTCCAGACCCACGACACCTGGAAATTCTGATCCAGGACAAGGACCATGTCGCCGGTGAATTTCGTGGGCCTCCCCTTGTATCTTACGATCTTCTGCGTGCTGGCGATCACGACCGTATCGCCGTTGGGCAAGAGCTTGGCCTCGTGGTCGAAGTCGATGATCTGCGGCTGGCCCATCGCGGCCAGTTCGGCGTTGACGGCATAGATGTTCGTCTCGCGCAGCGTGTCGCCGGCCAGGTCGACCTGCGCCACCGAGTTATAGCCCCCGACGACTCCGGCGTTCGCGCCGCCCAGCATCATCACCGTGCCGCCCGGCTCGAGGTTCATGGAATAGCCGGGGAAGCGGTTGGCCACCGAGTCATAGTACCAGATGATGTTCCCGCTCAAGTTGGTCGCCACGGTGTCGATGGTGTTGCCAAAGGCCCCGGCGTGGAAAATCACGCCCTCGCTCAGGTCCATCCCGGCGGCCGGCGCCTGCACGACGTTGAAGGTGGGGAAATCCAGGTTGGCCGGCAAGCTCCCGGTGGTGAACTCGACCGGGGCGGAGACCGTTCCGTCGCCCAGCACGTCCCGCATCACATAGGTCGTATTGGGCAGCATGCCCGCCACGATGAAGTTGGTGCTCTCGCCGGGAACGATGGGCAACGAGGACGTGTTCTGCCACGACAGGGTGGGGCCCTGCTCGGCGAACTGGACGTACATCGTGGCGCCGGGCGAGGGGGGTGCGCTGTACAGGGCGACCAGGGGGTTACCCATCGGGCTCACCAACGCGCTGTCACCGGTAACACGCGTCTGAGCCGTATACGTCGCGCTCGTGGACTCGGTCGTCGAGCCGACGAATCCGTCCTTGACGATCACCTGGATGCGATACGTCCCCTGCTGCATGGGGTTCCAGGTGAAAGTGTTGCTCGCGCTATAGTCGCACACGACCTGAAGGGCCCCGCCCTGGAGCCCGACGCTGAACTGGTAGACGGGAACTGACCCGAGGCCGCTGGACGTCGCCGTCCAGACGACGGGCGATCCGACGTACGGGACAGCCGGCGCGGTCTCGGTCAATGAGACGGCAAGGAGGCAGCGATCCTCCAGTGCCGTGCAGTGCGGCCGACGCCGCCGCGGGCGACGAGCTGGGGCACGCCGGGCCGCGCCCATCGTGGACGAGGGAGTCACGAGTCGCCGCATGGTAAGGGCTCCGCATCAAAGGATGGTGGCAGCGGAGGCACAGCCTCCGCGGCGTCCGATGCCGGATGTCGTCGTACGCCCTGATCCAGAAAGCGCAAAGGCGAGAAAAGTCACCAACGGATGCCGCGTGCTGATGTTGCACGGCCGGGTAGGTCGAACCACCCTTCCTGGGATGACACATCGTCGGAATCGATCGCCGCCTCTCTTCCCTGGTCGGGCCGATCGATCTGTTCCGCTCTATTAGAACGCGCCCTAACAAGATCGCAATAAAATTCCGAGATCCGTCCCCGCAAGACCAATCAAATCCGTCCCAACGTTTGAACGTGCTTTTTTTGCGATCTTGGGAGCGCGAGGCTCCCGCCGAGCCGCGTTTCCGCTATCTCGGGAGTGCGAGGCTCCCGCCTAGCCGAGCAGGCGTGGGCCTCGCATAACCGATCATCAACTCGGCCGAAACGCCGCCGTGAAGTCGTCATCCTGAACGGTGCAGAACAAGCGGGGATGCTCCTTGTACTTCGCCCACAGCACGCCGACCGCATGCTCGTTCATCAAGAAGCATCGACCGAGGTACATGCCATCCTTTTGATAGGTTGAGTATTTCACGTAGTAGCAATCAGGCCGATCTGCCAGCTCGCTTAGCACCTCTGCCAGAAGCGCCTGGTCCGTCGCGACGAAGCACAGCTTCTTCTGGCAGCCTCGCTTCTTCGCGTACCATGGTATCTTCGCGTACCATGCCGGTCCTGTGATTTCCATGAAATACCCGTTAGAACTCAGGCGGAAAGGGCTCTCGATCTGCGACATGGCAACTCCCCTTCTCATCTGCCCGCCATCGGTGCGCACCTGCACACCGCCGACACGAGGATATCACGGGTGTCCCTGCGAGACGACGCGTCGGCCCACCTTCGGCTTCTCGGCGGGCTTATTCCAGTTGTCTGTTCCGATGCGACGCGGGCCAACCAGCCGACGAGTAAACAAAACGCCCAGTTGAGCTTGGACCGTCGGCACGCTAGGCTTGAGGGTCTCGCCGTTGCGGCAATGGAGTCCAGCCGCCATGCAAAGTCAACTGGTCGCGATGTTGATCCTGACTTCATCGACTCAGCTCAGAGGAGATGAGCGGCCGCAGCGCGAGCCTCCACCCGTCCGGTCAGTTACCACGATCCGCTTCAGGGGCGCGGTGGGGGGCGAAGCTCACGAGCTTACGCTCGAAATGCCCGCACAGGCCGACGACGACGATCAGCCTCCCGCACGGCCCGTAATGCGTGTCGCTCTGATTAACGCGATGCTGGAGCGGGAAAACTTCGACCGCTGGCTATTTCCGCATGACCAATCACAATACGCGCACGACGAGCATTTGAAGGACATGCTCGATGCCAAGATCGATCTCGTCGCAAGGGCGAATAAGTTGACCGGTCCGCAGCGCTCGAAGCTTCGACTCGCTGGACGGGGAGACATCAAGCGATTCTTCGATGAAGTCGAGATCAGGAGGGAAGAGTTCGAGATCCACAGGAAGACGTTTAATTCCGGCCTGGCGGCGCTGCGTCGCCTCGACGATCTCTCGCCAACCTACCGGGTAGGTCCCTTCGGCGCTGGCTCCCTCTTCGCCAAAACGCTTCAGAAGATCAACAACGATCGGAACACTGGCCGCTAATAGCGTCCGAATGCCGCGCCGCACGCACCCTCGAAACGTGCGGCTGCCGCTTCGCGAGCTCCGTCGGAAGCGATCCGGGTTTTTCCCGCACACCCTCATTGCGATCGAAGGCGCGACTGGCTAGATTCACGCTCACTCCGCGCAGTCTGGCCCGCCACGCTCGGTTGCCGAGGAGACGCAGCGCCAGGAGCGAATCGTGCACGAAATCTCCACAGTCATCGAAGAGGCCCTCATCCGCCGAGCATGCCACCCACCCGCAATGGCATTGCTCGTCGGCTTGGGCGGCATCGACGGCAGCGGACTTCCCGGCCCAGGAAATCCATTTCGCCCGAGACGACCCGCGCGGATCGGCAGACCTGATCCTGCCCAACGATCCCCGACTGATTGCGGACCAAATCCCGTTTGATCCAAGAAAACTCCTGAATTCGTAGGGTCCGCCATTGCGGACCATCCTGCTCCGGACCATCCCCAAATTCGTAAGGTCCGCGATTGGGGACAGCCCTGCCCCACCGTCAAGAAAGAATCCCCGGACACCTCTTCCGCCAACGAGAAGCCGTGCCACCTCGACCCAGATGCGTTACGATGCATGTGTCGGTATCGTATGCACCGGAAAGCAAAGTGCCGACGCACGCAAACAATCGACCGGAGGTGAGTCTTGCCGGTATGGTGGCCCTTTCGAAAATCCCCCGCACCCCCCCGCCCCGCCCCGCTGGACGCCACGGCGATCGTCCGCCGTGCCCGCCGCTTGCGCTTTCGCGTCAAGCCCGGCGCCGTCTCCCAGCTCGCCGGTGCCTATCACGGTGCCCGCCCCGGCATTGGCCTCACCTTCGCCGAGCTCCGTGCCTACGAGCCCGGTGATGACGTGCGTCACATCGACTGGAACGTGACCGCCCGCCAGGGCCGCCCGTTCGTCCGCCGCTACGTCGAAGAACGCGCGCTCTCCTTGTGGCTCGTCGTTGACGTCTCCGCCAGCATGCGGTTCGGCCTAGAGCGCGCCACCAAGGCTGACCGCGCCGCCCAGGCCGCCGCCCTCCTGGCCACCGCCGCCGTCCAGAACGGTGACCGTGTCGGCCTGGCTCTCGTCAGCGATCGCATCGAGCTCGAGCTCGCCCCCTCCGGCGGCGTGCGACACCTCTCCCAGTTGGTCCGCGCCCTGGTCGCCACCCCCACCACCTCGCCCGGCACCAAGCTCAGCATCGGCCTGGCACGAGTCCGCCGCACCGCCCGCCGAGCCATGCTCGTCGTCATCAGCGACTTCGTCAATGAAGAACCCTCGCTTACATGGCGCCGCGCCGCCCGCCGCCACGATACCATCGCCATTCGCGTCGTCGATCCCCGCGAGACCAAGCTGCCTGACGCAGGCATCCTTGCTCTCGAGGACATCGAGCGCGGCCAAAAACGCTTCATCGACTCGAGCTCCCGTCGCCTCCGCCGCGACTATGCCAGGGCTGCCCTCGATCGAGCCCAGTCGTTCCAGCGCTGGTGTGCCAACTCGGGCATCGAGCCGTTCACAATGATGACCGACTCGGATCCGATCATACCCTTGATCGAGCTGTTCTCCAGGCGCAACACGCGCCGGGGTGCATTGTCATGAGTGGCAGTGAGCCGATCACGCGATCGTTGGTGCCCCCACGACCGAATCTGGGCCCGGAACCCTGGTCCAATAGCCCATCGCTCGATCCCGTCTGGCTGGTCGTCATCGCCGTGTTCGCACTCATCGCGGCCTGGCTCGCTTGGAAAATCGTGCGGCGCCGTCGCATTCGGTTGCCCGAAGGCCCTGTCTCACCCGAGGCACTCGACGAATCGCCCCGCGGACGCCTGGTCGCACTTTCGGCCTCCGCGAAAACCGCGCTCGCAACCCGTTTCGGGACAGCCTGGCGTGCCAAGACAACCGAAGAATTGGCAGTTGAACCTGCGCTGGCAGAGCTACTCGGCCCCGACATGCTCCGCGAGCTGATCGAATTCCTCGACCGGATCGACCGGCTCAAGTTCGCGCCTCGGCGGTCCAATCACGCCCCCCAATCGCTCGACGAAGAGCTTGCTGCCTGGAACCCACGCGTCGCCGGCCTGATCGGCAAGATCGGAGCCGGCGCGAAAGCCAACGGCCGACCTGACCGACAGGCTCTACGTGCAGAAGCGGCTCCTCCCCCCCGCCCCCTCACAGGTTCAGCTCGCTCCTCCTGAAGCGGACCGCAAATAGGTCAGACCGATATGGCCCCGTTCGCAGCCGGATGCGCCACGTCATCTCGTCGCGCAGGCGATCCTCGCTCACCGGCTCGCTCGTGACCAGGGTCTCCGCGCTCTCACCGGGTTTCAGTTGCGGAAACTCCTGACCCACGATCAACCATTCGCTTTCGATGGCCAGCGGATAAAGCTCGATCCGATTCCCATCCTGCGTGGAAACGAACGACCGTTCAAGCGCAGAGGCCGCGTCCCGGATCAGACTCCTCGCAAGCGGTCTGAACGCGTGTTCCCTCGACACGTTGGTCAGCTTGAATCGCAGAACCAGCGAGCTGAGCTCCTCGAGGCGATAGTCGGCGGGCTCGATCTTGCGCTCGAGCTCCGCGCGAGCAAACGACACCGAAAGCGGGGTGACTTCGAGATCGCCGATTCGTATCGTCTGGCCGATCAATGCGAGATTCTCACGTGGAATCGGCGGAAGCTCGACTTTCGCGGCAGATTCAAGCGATTTCGCCCCCCGCAGATCATCCGCCCGGGGCGCCTCGGCCCGGGCTGACTCCTCGGTGGGACGGATTGATCGCCCTGTCCAGAGCACCCAGCCCAATCCCAGCGTGACCGCGCTCGAATAACTCAGCAGCAGCAGAGTCATCCAGACTCCGCGGCTGTCGCCCCCGCTCTCGTCGTCGTCCGTGCCGGCGTCAACGCGGTGAATTTCTCCCGTGCGGTGCGGTGCCGGAATGCCGTCTCCCGAAGTCCGAGACCCCCCCGACCTCGCTCGCGAGCCGGCCGATCTCCCCTTCAAACGCGCAAGGAGGCGATTACCCCACCCGGTCCGCGGCCTCGACACCTCTCCCGAACCGTGCCGGACGCCTTCAAATATCTCCGCTGTTCCCGAATCCAGCGTCTTCTCGCGGCCGGCCGGATCGTTCGAATGAAGCGCTGGGTCCGGGTCGAAAGCCGGCCCGGAAAGTTGCAAGTCAAGATCATCGACGCACGAATCGAAGACCATCTCTTCGGGATCAAAATCGGTTGCCTTCTCGGGGCCCCTTCCGCCCTTGCGCTCTCGCTCCCCCTCGGCCGGCGGGGTTCGCGGCTGATCCGGGTGCGGCGTCGGCAATGGTTTTTCTCTGATCTCCGACGCCATGTTCCTCACCACGGGTTCCAAACGGCAGGCTGAGACAGGAAATATCGACTCTCGAAGCGGTGGGCGGTATCAATCACATCATGATCGTTTTACCCCTCAAGAATCAACCCCTCCTGCCCTGCCCAGACTCCTGCTCACGCTCATCCGTGACGCCGGAACCAGACGGTCGTGCCGGCGCCGGCGGTGAGTTGCCGCCCGGCATCGCCATTGACCACCGCGACTTCCACCCAGCCCGCACTGCCAACCAGCGCGATCAACGATCCCGCCGGCCGTTCTCCGTATGTTCGCAGAATGCCCGTGATGCGCTCGCCGGCAATCTCGATCTCCCAATCGCCGCGCGATGCTTCGCCCAGGTACTCCGCGTTGATATTGGTAATCAAATTGCCGAAGGTGTCGCGAAAAATCACCTCGCCCACAAAACCGCGCCCGTCCGCCGTCGGCTCGAAATTCCTGAGGTTGATGAATTGCTCGCGCGCCGGGCCCAGCAAGGCGGGGTCTCCCCCGCGCAGCAAATGGGCCGCCGCCGGTGCCAGGATGTCACGCCCGTGAAATGTGGCCGAGACGATCGAACGCTGAAGCGCCGGGTTCGTCAGCTCCCAGATCCCCGCCGCTGTTCGCCGCCGCGCCACACCGGTGAGCAGTCCGTTGTCCGGCAGCACGAACCACTGCTCGGCGAACATGGCCGCGATCAACCGCCGCTCCGTGCCCACGCCCGGATCCACAACGACAAGGTGCACCGTCCCTTTCGGAAAAACATCAACGACCCCCGCCAGGATGAAGCCCCCCTCGAGGATGTTCTGCGGCGCAATCGTGTGACACACATCGACGAGCTGCGTTCCCGGCGCCAGCTCCAGCAGCACCCCCTTGAGCGCGGCAACGTACGACCCCGTCAAACCAAAATCAGTTGTTAATGTCAATATTCGCTGTTCCATCGTCCCTCCCCGATCAAGGAATCTCAGCCTCATGACGAGCAGTCACCCTCGCCGTGATTCCCCCCCGCGCATTGAAGTGCCCGACGATCTTCATTCGCCTGGGCCTGCAGCTCGCCGCCAGATCGTCGAGAATCGTGTTCACAACGTGCTCGTAGAAAATGCCCCGATTGCGAAAATCGAACAAGTACAGCTTCAAGCTCTTGAGCTCCAGACAAGTCGCCGCTGGAACGTACTGGATCACGATCGTGCCGAAATCCGGCTGCCCCGTCTTGGGGCACACAGCCGTGAATTCCGGGCAAGTGATCTCGATTTCGTACTCCCGGTCCGGAAACTCATTCGGAAAAGTCTCGATCATCGACGGCATCACGTTTCCCCATCTCTTCCCGCCAACCACGCACCTCCCGCTCCCAATTGCTATTCTAGTCGAGTATGGTATCGGCTCGGAAGTTACCCGGCCTTTGCTGCCGCGTCCTCGCACCCGCATGCAGCCCCGAACGACACTCTTTTTCCCCTCAGAAGGATCGCTCCCATGGAAAAGCGACGATTTGGCAAGACGGACATGAAAGTAAGCCCACTCGGCTTCGGCGGCGCCGAGATCGGCTTCGAAAAGCTTCAAGTCGACGCCGTGGCCCGCCTCCTGGGTGACGCCCTTGACGCCGGGCTAAATGTCATCGACACCGCCGAATGCTACCTTCAAAGCGAGGAGCTGATCGGCCAGGCCCTCGCCTCGCGCCGCAAGGAGTTCTGCCTCTTCACAAAATGCGGCCACCCCGAAGGGCCCTACAAGGAAGACTGGCGGCCCGATTCACTGCTCCAGAGCATCAAGCGCAGCCTCCAGCGGCTCAAGACCGATCGCGTTGACCTTGTCCAGCTTCATAGCTGCTCCGAGGCCGAGCTCCGCCAGGGCGATGTCATCGCCGCGCTCCAGCGCGCCCGCGAGCTCGGCTACACCCGCTACATCGGTTACTCCGGCGACGACGCGGCGGCCCGCTTTGCCGTCGGCTGCGGCGCGTTCGACGCCCTCCAGACATCCTTGAGCATCGCCGACCAGCAGGCCATCGATCTCACCCTCCCCCTGGCCCGAGAGCGAGGAATGGGCGTGATCATCAAACGCCCGATCGCCAACGCCGTCTGGAAATTTGCTCAGAAGCCCGAGAACACCTACGTCCAGCCCTACTGGGAGCGCCTTCAGAAGCTTCAGTTCGATTTCATCGCAGGCGACCCCCAGAAAACTGTCGCCGTCGCTCTGGGCTTCGCACTCCACTGTTCGGGCGTGCACACGGCCATCGTCGGCACGACCAAGCCCGCCCGCTGGCGAGAAAATGCCGCGCTGCTCGAGAGCGATCCCCTGCACCACGAGCAGTTCCAGGCCATCCGCGCCCGCTGGCGCGAGGTCGCTACCCCGGACTGGATCGGCCAGACCTGAGTAGCTAGCTACGCAATCAATCCCTTCTTGACCTCACCAAAAACGTCGGTCAGCCGGAAATCGCGCCCCTGGAATCGATACGTCAGCTTGGTGTGGTCGAAGCCCAGCAAATAGAGCAGCGTGGCGTGCAGGTCGTGCACGTGCACCTTGTCCTTGACTACCTGAAATCCCAGCTCGTCGGTTTCACCGTAGGTGACCCCGGCCTTGACCCCTCCCCCCGCCAGCCACATCGAAAAGGCGTTGGGATGATGGTCGCGCCCGTCGTTGCCGCTCCCCTGCACCATCGGCGTGCGGCCGAACTCGCCCCCCCACACGACCAGTGTGTCTTCCAGCATCCCGCGCTGCTTCAGGTCTTTGATCAAGGCCGCGCAAGCCTGGTCGGTTTCCTTGCAGTTGTACTTGATGTCGCGCACCAGGCTGTCGTGCTGGTCCCACGACTCGTGAAAGATCTGGACGAACCGCACCCCGCGCTCGAGCAGCCGCCGCGCCAGCAGGCACGTGTTGGCAAACGACGGCTTGCCCGGAACGGCGCCGTACGACTCGAGTACGTGCTGCGGCTCGCGCCCGATGTCCATCACGTCCGGCGCGCTCTGCTGCATCCGGAAGGCCATCTCGTAGGAGTTGATGCGCGTCGCGATCTCGGGGTCACCCGTTTCTTCCAGTCGGGCGCGATTCAACTTCTGAACGGCGTCGAGCGAATCGCGCTGGAGCGATGTGTCGATGCCGTGGGGATTGGACAGATAGAGCACGGGGTCGCCGCTGTTACGGAACTGCACGCCCTGATAGACCGTCGGCAAGAAGCCGCTCCCCCAGTTCGAATTGCCGCCGCTGGGCCCTTTCTTCCCAGTGCTGAACACGATGAAGCCGGGCAGGTCCTGTGACTCGCTTCCCAGCCCGTAGCACGTCCACGACCCCAAGCTCGGCCGGCCGAAGATCGGCGAGCCGGTGCTCATCGTGATCTGGCCCGGGGCGTGATTGAAGGCGTCGGTGACCATCCCTTTGACAACGGCGATGTCATCCACGACGTCTGACATGTGCGGCAGCAATTCCGAAAGCTCGGTGCCGCACTGTCCGTGCCTGGCAAACTTGAACTTGGGCCCGAGCAGCTTCGAGTTCGGCTTGATGAACGCCGCGCGATACCCCTGGATCAGCTCCGGAGGCGGCAGCGTTCCGTCAAATTTGGCAAGCTGAGGCTTGTTGTCGAACATCTCCAGATGCGACGGTGCCCCGGCCATGAAGAGGAACAGCACCCGCTTGGCCTTGGCCGCATGATGCGGAGCCTTGGGAGCCAGCGGCCCATCCGCCGCGGGGTTCTCGGCCGCCGCGGCATACCCATCGGCCTTCAACAAGTCCCCCAGCGCAATCGCCCCCAGCCCGACCCCGCATTGCTCGAGAAACCAGCGGCGGTTGACCAGGCGGCGATCGACGTTCGGGTAAAAGCGATCCTGGCAGTTCATGGCGTGGCTTCCTCGCTTGAGCTCTCTTTGCGACGCGCCTCGATGTTCTCCGCAACGATCGACGCGGCCCACGCTTGGTCGGCCGGCCGCAACGGCGGATCGGGGGGTTGAGCGTAGTCGATGACCAGCTCGTAACTCGCGCGCTCGATCAACGCGTGCAGCACACCGTTTAAGTCGAGCATCGGCTCGGCGTCACCCGGCAACAGTGGGATCGGTACCGGCGGGATGGGGCTTGTGTAGGAAAACGCGAAAAGAAGCGCATCCTTGCTTCTCCGTGCGCGACAGACCAGGATCCGGTAATCGGTCATGGGGGGTGCATTCCGGAGAGGCATCGGCTCGCCTCCCCGAAGCAGGTCAATCTCCACAAAACTAACGCTTGTGTGGATCAGATCCTCCCGTTTCTCAAGGTATTCCGCCCGCGCGTCTTTAGTCTTCTTATTCGTGGGTGAGAGGACTTCAATGACCGTGACGAGCTTCCGTCCCGGAAGTTCCTGTATCGCGAGATAAGTCTCCTCAGTCTCCTCGCCCGTCGGTACCGACACGTTGTATGCCCGCACATCGGGTCTTTCTAGCAAGGCCACGCCAGGTCCCGCGGCGGCTCGCAATTCCGTCGCGTGTATTGAGACGTCTGGTTTATAGACGCGATCGATATCAAGGGCCGTGAGCACCGTCGTGCGAGACTCCACATCAACGAAGTACCGCGGCTGCAACTGAGGCGCCAGCACATCACGGATTGACGTGATCAAACTGTTGTGCACGTTCGGCCAAAGCGTCGGATTCTCAAGCCACGGATCCATCCCCGGAAACGGCGGTCTCATGATGCTGCCTCACTCCTTCGTGATCGTCTCATCCAGGTTGAGCAGAACTCGCGCCACCACCGTCCACCCCGCCAGATCCGCTGCCTTCGCACCCGCCGGCAGCTCCACTCGCTTCCCAGAATCACCCGCCGCCACGCTCCAGACATCCGCTCCCGGCGCCTCGAACCGCCGCATCTCCTTGTCCAGAAGCTCGAGCAACGTCGACTTCTCGCTGTCGCTCGGAGCCCGCGCCAGGCACCGCCGGAATGCATACGCCAGTCGGTCGGCCCGGCTGCTTCCTCCCCGCTCGAGCGTCAATAGCGCCAGTGCCCGCGCACATTCCATGTAGATCGGCTCGTTCAGCGTCGTCAGGGCTTGCAGCGGCGTATTCGACCGCGTCCGGCGCACGCATGCAAAATCGCCGTTGGGGGCGTCGAAGGCTTGCAGCATCGGGTAAGGAACCGAGCGATAGCGGAACGTGTAGAACGCCCGGCGATATCGTTCCATTCCCAGCGCTTCGTTCCACACCTTGGGCCCATAGCTCACCGGCGGCTGAAACAGGAAGGCCGGCGCCGGCGGGCACACGCTCGGCCCGCCGATCTTGGAATCCAGCAGCCCGCTCGCCGCCAGCGCGATGTCTCGCACGATCTCGGCGTCCACCCGGAACCGCGGCCCACGCGCCAGCAAGCGATTATAAGGATCGCGCTGAAGCATCGGCCCGGTCACCCGCGACGACTGGCGGTACGTGGCCGAATTGACGATCAGCCGGTGCAGGTGTTTGAGGCTCCAGCCGGTCTCCATGAATTCGACCGCCAGCCAGTCCAGAAGTTCCGGATGCGATGGCGGTTCGCATTGCACGCCCAGGTCCTCGCTCGTAGCGACGATGCCCGTCCCGAAATAAGCCTGCCAGACCCGGTTCACCAGCGAGCGCGCCGTCGTCGGCGAGTCTCGGCTCGCCAGCCATTTCGCGAACGTCAAACGAGTCGGGTTCTCAGCCGGCGCCAGCCCGCGCAGAAACGCCGGCACACCCGGCACGACCGCCTTGCCGGGCTTGAGAAATTCGCCGCGCCGCAGGATGTGGGTCACTCGTGGCTTCTTCTCACGCTCGCGCAGCACCAGTTGCGAGGTCCCTTCGGGATGTTGCCGCTCGAGCGACTCGATCCAGTTGTTCGCGTCCGTGTACTCCGGCACGGTCATACGCCAGTAACGGAAGACGCGAGCGACTTGTTCCGGTCTGCGCTGGTTCATGTTGATCGCCAGGATCCCGCGAACCTCCGCCGGTATCGCGTCGGCCTTGGCATCGCCCGCCGTCGTCACAGACAACCGGAACCGCCCCACGTTGTGGTTCTGGTTGTCGTCGCTGTTCCAGCCCCCGTGGTTTTGTTTGAGGTTGAACGTGATGTTCGCCCCGCCGGAAAACTCGATCGGTTTCGCGAGCACGAACACCGCATTTCGCGGCTGGTTTCGCTCTCCCGGGCCGCTATCGTTTCCCCACGCGGTCTCGTCCTTGCCGTCGATCGCCATCGCGACGGGACCTGTCACCCTCCGCCGCTTGCTGCGGTCGTCAAAGATTGCCTCGAGCACCCTCTCCGGCGGATTCACGTCCGCCGTGGCGCTCGCAATCTTGAAGTCGGCAGCCTTGCCTTTGCCGTCCGCCGGTGCGGCCTCGATCCGGATTTCGGTCAAAGCCCCCGTCCCCTTGATCGAACGCCCGGGGCCGCCCATCGGTAGGTTCGGGTCGTTGAGCAATTCCAGTCGAATCGCCCGGATCGGCGCGATCGTGGTCTTGACCGTCATCTTCACCGTGTGCTTCGTCGGCGCGTATCCCTCTGCCAGGAACGAGCCGTCTTCCATCGGGATGTATTTCTGCCCTCCGGTCGATTCCTCATCGACATCGGGCCGCACGACCACCCAATCGGGCGACACGCCCGAAACGTGCTTCTCCCACCCGGCCATTCGCTCGCGCCAGTCAGGGTTCTGGTGCTTGATCAAGTCCTCGATCTCGCCGGTCCTGCGGTTGATCTCGGCGATCTTCCGCCTCTGGCTGCTCGTGTAGACCGCAACGCTGGCCTCATGCGCGTTATTCAGGAACGCGAACATCCGGTAGTACTCTTCCTGCGTGAGCGGGTCGTACTTGTGGTCGTGGCACTGGCCACACTGAATCGTCAGTCCCAGGATGGCCTTGCCCACGCAGTCCATGCGGTCGAACATGGCCTCCATCCGGAATTGCTCGGGGTCAATGCCCCCCTCTTCGTTGATCATCGAGTTGCGCAGAAACCCAGTCGCGGTGATCTGCTCCGTGGTCGCGCCCGGGATCAAATCGCCGGCAATTTGCTCGATGATGAACTCGTTGTACGGCAGGTCGCGGTTGAGCGCACCGGCAACCCAGTCGCGATAAAAGTACACCTGGCGCGACTTGTCTTTCTCGTAACCGTCTGAATCGGCATAGCGGGCGGCATCGAGCCAGATCCGACCCCACCGCTCGCCGTAGTGTGGAGAATCGAGCAACCGCTCGACCTGCCGCTCGTGGGCACTGCTCGCGCGATCGGCCAGAAACGCATCGTGCTCCTCGATCGAAGGTGGAAGGCCCAGAAGGTCCAGAGAAAGACGCTTGAGCAACGTCGCCCGAGGAGCCTCGGGTGAAGGCTCGAGCCCAGTCGCTTCGAGCTTGGCCAGGATGAAGAAGTCGATGGGGTTACGGCACCAGCACCGATTCTTGACGGCCGGCAGCGCGGGCCGGACCGGCGGGCTGAATGCCCAGTGTCCTTCGTAAACGCCCCCTTCCTCAATCCATCGCTTGAGAAGCTTGATTTCGGCTGCGGTGAGCGACTTGCCACTATCCGCCGGCGGCATGCGCTCGTCGGCGTCCTGGGAAATGATCCGTGCGTACAGCTCGCTCTCCTCGATCTTCCCCGGCACGATCGCCGCGCTTCCCGAGCCGGCCGGCCCCTTGGCATCGTTCTCGTTGTCCAGCCGCAGTTTCGCCTTCCGCTGCTTGGCGTCGGGCCCGTGGCACTTGAAACATTTGTCCGCGAGAATCGGGCGGATATCGCGATTGAACGAGACTTTCGCTGACCCATGAACACCCTCGTCGGCAACCGCTTCCTGTGCTGCCGCCGCGACCAGGATCAAGAACGTGAACCCGGCTGTAAGTATCGGCCCGATAGAACTTCCCGGCATGCGGATCATGCGGCGTCTTCCTCGGCAGGCGGGATCGCACGGAGGCATGTTGACAACCCGTTCATTCTACTCGCTGGTGCGTTCCATCTCCACTGCCACTTCGACCGTGAGGCAACGGGGAAGCGGCTCAATCCGCTCGCCGCCGCTGAGGACGTTGATGAGTCTCGCCCTCCGCTCCGCGAAGGGATTCCCCCATAGTCGCCCTCCGCTCCGCGAAGGGATTCCCCCATAGTCGCCCTTCGCTCCGCGAAGGGATTTCTCCATAGTCGCCCTTCGCTCCGCGAAGGGATTTCTCAATATCCTCGCCTTCGCCGAGCCCGCACTTGTTCCCATATGTACAGCGAAGCGATTTCGATCCGCGCCGCATACCCGAGCGAGGTAAGCGATTCGTCAAGCCCATCGATCCGCGGGTCCTTGGAAGTGGTAATGACGAATCGGACCGAGCCGTCCGTCAGGGCGGTGCGCAACCAGCTAGACCGCGGCTCGGCCCCGTGCACCGACTCGAAAACCGGGTACAGCCAGTGATCGAAGACCAGGTCGGTCCGGCCAAATTGGCGGTTCTTGCCGGGCTCGCCGACGAAATAGATGTCCGACCTCGGCTCCTTCAGCACGCTCAAGACCAGCTCGGCGGAGAGACGCTCAAAGCGCACACGGTGGTAGCTGATATACGCCCCGTGGAGCGCGGAGCACGCGACGGCGGGTGCGGCGAGGCCGATCAGAAACAACGACGACCGCAGCCGCCCCGCCTCGCACGCCCGCGCCAGCGATCGGCCCGTCAAAATCGCCGCGAAGACAATGCCCTGGATCGCATAATTCACCCACGCACCGGTGCTGGCCAGACAAAGCGGCACCACGATCGCGATCTCCGCGACCGCAAAAAGACAGAGTGCCACGTCCAGCGAGCTCCCGAAAAGGGCGCGTTGCTCGAGAACCGCGCAGACCGGGATGACGACGAACATGCAGACAAAAGGCGCCGCCGACATCGCAAGACCGGTGACGACGCTCGGTCGCAAGTGGTGCACCAGTGGAAGGAAGAGCACGCTCCCGGCCACGATCGTTCCGGCGACGGCGACAGCCGCCCGTCCCTTCCCTCGCTTCGACGTCACTTGAGCCAGCCCCGCCAGCGTGAGCAGGACGATCAGGCATGAGCTTCCGCCGCCGATGTTGGCCAGCACGATTGCTCCACGCACCCAGTCCGTCGGATGTACCCGCGCCGTCGCCGCCGCGGCGACGAAGATCGCCTGCGACATTCGTCCGCCCGTGGCCAGCTCTTCGATGACGCCGACACCCGCGACGATGGCTGCCGCCGTGAGCACCCCCAACCCAACCAGCCGCCCCGAAACCCTGCCCCTCCGGGCGGCCCAGAGCAAGAGCATAGTGGCGACCACCGGTCCCCCCACAAAATGCTGCTTGACACAGATCGCCAGTCCGAACGCGGCAAATCCGCCTCCGACGCCCATGGCGCCCGGGCGGCGCGATTGGAGCGCCCTCAAGATCAGCCAGACACCGGTCGTTTGCAGCCCCACGCCGATCATATCCGGCCGGACGGTGAACGGTATCGCACCCAACACCGGTGTGCCTGCCACGAGACACGCCGCCCACCAGCCCGCCCGCACGGGCGCCCCATCCAGTCGGGCAATCCGGAAGGCACTCCATCCCGCCAGCAAGAGCCCCGCGAACGAAAGCGCCCTCCCAGCCAGCCGGGCCGCCGTGATCGCGTCCAGCCCCGCCGCGTGCAGTGGCCAGGCCAGGATCGCGGCCAAATGATAGTAGAGCGGCGCGTGGATCAGCACCAATGGGTTCTGCCGGCCGTACGGCCCGTACAGACCCCACGGACCAACGTCAAGCTGCCGCGCAACCGATAGCATTAGCGGCGACTCGAGCGGCTCGGTATCGGCCGGCCCGGCGGACAGCCAGATGCCAGAAGCAACCGCCACGGCCGCGGCGATAAAAAGCATCGCCGTGATCCATCGGTTTACCCAGCCGCGCATCTGGTTGATCGAGGTCGGATCCTGGCGCATCCTCACGGCTGCTTTACTCTGGCGTTTGAAGATTCCTCGTCACGGAATTACCCGAGATTATCACAGTTCACAAAGTCGCATCCCTCCATGCCGCGGCAAATTCCCAGCATTTCCCGGCTGAGTCGGTGTTGTCGGGCGAGCCGCGTCCGCGTAAATTAAACGGCGCATCGGGTCGATGCGAAGGCGAGGCCGGCATCAGCCGGAAAGTTCATCTGATTCGAGGAGTCGGTACTCCATGAGCACCGGAATGGAAACCCGCTCGCGCGGCGCCGCCGGCGAAGCCGCCGAGTTCACGCCCCTCCGCGAGCTCCCCCCTCTACCGCCCCACTGGCGAAGCTTGCCCAGGGCTTTCGTTCACCAGGCACGCGCACTGCGCGCCCCGCACCGCCATGGCCGACAGCACCGGGGCCAGCCTCACCTACGGGCAGACCCTCCTCCGCGCACTCGTGCTCGGCCGCGTGCTCGAGCGTGAATGGGGCCCCGCGACCCATTTCGGCCTGATGGTTCCCCCCACCGTTCCCGCGGCGGTCGCCAACCTGGCGGTCTCCCTCCGTGGCAAGATCCCGGTCAACCTCAATTACTCGGCCAGCCAGGCCCTCGTCGATTCTTCGATCGACCAGTGCGGAATCACCCACGTCCTGACCTCGTCCAAGGTGCTCGATCGATTCAAGATCACCCCCAAGGGAAAGCTGATCCTGCTCGAGGATATACCCCCGAAGGTGCGCCTGACCGACAAGCTCTGGGCGGCCGCCGTCGCCAGGCTCGTGCCAATCTCGCTGTTGCCCGCGTTCGTGCCCGGCCTGAAGGGCGAAAGCCTCGATGCGACCGCAACCGTGATATTCACCTCCGGGTCGACCGCCGACCCCAAGGGCGTCGTCCTCTCCCACCGCAATGTCCTGAGCAATATCTATCAGCTCGAAGAACACGTGCACATGAAGCCTGAAGAGGTGGTGCTCGGCATTTTGCCGTTCTTTCACGCCTTTGGGTTCACGGTCACAATCTGGGCCGGCGTCTGCCTGGGAAAGAAGCTCGTCTATCACTTCAATCCCCTCGATTCCAGGACGATAGGCAAGCTCTGCGACGAACACGGGGCAACCCTCCTGATCGGCACCCCATCGTTCATGAGGCTTTACCTCAAGAACTGCGAGCCCAAGCAGTTCCGAACGTTCACCCACTTGCTGCTGGGTGCTGAGAAACTCAAGCCCGAGCTGGCCCGGGACATCCAGAATGCGCTCCACATCGACCCCGTCGAAGGCTACGGCTGCACCGAGCTCTCACCGGTCGTCGCGGTCAACGTACCCAACGACGTGCTGATGCCGGACGGGCGCACGATCAGCGGAAATCGCCTGGGAACGGTTGGACAGCCCTTGCCGGGCACTGCCATCAAGACGGTCGACCCGGAGACCGGTGCCGACCTGCCGCGGGGCGCCGAAGGAGTCATCGCGGTCAAGGGGCCCCAGGTAATGGTCGGCTACTTGAATCGTCCCGACGCCACTGCCGCAGTCAAGAAGGACGGCTGGTATTCAACCGGCGACCTGGGTTACATCGACCCCGACGGCTTCCTCAAGATCACGGACCGGCTCAGCCGGTTTTCGAAAATCGCCGGCGAGATGGTGCCCCACCTGGGTGTCGAAACAGCCATCATGGACGCGACCGGAGTCGACGAGCATCACGTGGCTGTGACCGGTATTCCCGACCCCAAACATGGTGAGCGCCTGTGCGTCCTCTATACGGATCTGGGAATGCCCCCGGCCGAGCTACACCAGAAGTTGACGCACGGCCCGATGCCAAAAGTTTGGCTCCCTTCTCAGCGCGATTTTTTTAAAATAGCCGAGATTCCAATCACACCCACAGGAAAGGTCGACCTCCGCCGGCTCAAGCAAATCGCCAGCGAACATGCTGTCGGACCAGGCCTTTCCCGGAAGGAATAGAGTGCCACCGGCGAATCAAATCGCGTCGCACCGGGTTTAATTCATCGTGGAGATGCTTGTCAGAACGCGCGATTCACTTCAAAATGGCATTGAGGTGAAAGGGAAATGCCCGTTGTTCTCAAGGTAACTCTGGGCCCGCACTCCGGTCAGGAGTACCATATCGACCGTCCCGATACGTTCACGGTCGGTCGGTCGAGCCACGCGGAATTCGCGATGACCCAGGATCTGGTCCTCTCGCGCAAGCATTTTCAGGTCGAAAACCGGCCTCCTCTCTGCCACCTGATCGATCTGGGAAGCACGAACGGCACCAAGGTGAACGGCCTGCGGGTCACCCAGGTGACCTTGCGCGAAGGCGACGTGATTACCGCCGGTGACAGCACCTTTGTCATCCACTTCATGGAAGATTCGAGGGACACCCACGATTTCGCCGGCTGCGCCGGCTGCGGTGGGCGGATCCCGATTGGCTCCGCCGATGGCGAAGCGAAGCGCAATGAGATCATCCTCCCCGGCGGCCAGCCCAGCGTCTGGCTCTGCGAAGGCTGCCTGGCACGTCGGCTCAAGTTCCCCAAAACCGCCGCCGATTACCTGATCGAGGAATGGATCGGCGGCGGCGGCATGGGTGAGGTCTTTCGCGCCCGCCAGCTCTCCCTGAACCGACCCGTCGCCATCAAGATGATGAGCACCAACAGCGCCATCGGCGAGAAAGCCGGCAGCTATTTCAGGCGCGAGATCGAGGTCTTGCGCGACCTGCTGATGCCCGGCGGCCGTTCCCATCACAGCATCGTCAGCTTCTACGAAATCTATGAGGTCGACACCCAGTTCCATCTCGTCATGGAATACGTCGACGGCATGAACGCCCACGACTGGCTGGCGAAGCTGGAGGAGCCCCTGCCGATCTCGAGCGGTGCGTCGATCGGCCGCCACTTGCTGCAGGCCCTCGACTTCGCGCACTCGAAGGGTTACGTCCATCGCGACGTGAAGCCATCGAACCTCTTGATCTTCGGCCCTATGCACCGCCCCCGCGTGAAGCTGACCGACTTCGGCCTCGCCAAGAGCTTCGCCGAGACCGAGGGCCTGACGTCCTTGACACGCCAGGGCGACATCGGCGGCTCGATCGGGTTCATCTCGCCGGAGCACATCCGCCACTTCAGCGAAATCCGCGAGCCCGCAGACATCTACAGCGCAGGCGCCACGCTCTTTTATCTTCTGACCGGCAAGTACCCCTATCTCGGATTCGACCCCCGCCAGCCAGACTCCTACCAGATCATCCTCCAGCACCCCCCCCTGCCCCTCCGGGCTTTCCGTCCCGATGCCCCGGAGGGTATGGAGCGTATCCTCTTGAAGGCCCTCCAGAAACAACCCAAAGACCGCTGGAAATCCGCCGGCGCCATGGCCAGCGCCCTCCGCGCCTTCAGCACGCCCGCGAGTGGATGACCGTGGTTCCGACGCTCCAGTCAGACCCCGCCGACGCCCCACACCAACCCAACTCGCCAGCTTCGACGTCGCCCTTCTGTCCCCCGCCCCGAAGGGGCACCAACAAACCAACCCAGGGCACCGCCCTGGGTTCCCAAGGCTCTGGGTCCCCATCCCGCTCAAAAAAATCCGTGACCCGCCAAGATTTCTTTGGTTCGCCCAGCACAACACGTCGTCTTATCATGGATAGGGCGATCCATGATGACTCAAGAGGCCGAGCCATTACTGGAGCCGTTCCGCCACCTGACCGTGCTGGCCGAGCTGCATTTGGACCGCAAGCTGCGCGGCAACCTTGACCCATCGGACATCGTCCAGCAATCGTTCCTGCGCGCCTATTCCGCCCTGGCCGAGGTGCGCAGGCCCCGAGCCCGAGGTCCTGGCCGCGTGGCTGCCCAAAATCCTGACTGGGCAACAGGGTTCGCGACCCGAAGTTACCGTCTCGATCGGTTGAGTCGGCGCTCGATCGCGCTCGAGCTAGAGGACCGACCTGGCGCAATGACAGAGGAGTTTACCAAGACGATCGTCCAGTCGCTCGCGGTTGACGGTCCCGGATCTGTGAGAACCGGCTGGCCCTGGCATCTACTCGGCGTCTTGGATCGAGTCGATCCCACCGTCGCGACCAGACTGCTCGCCGCCGCGCTCGTAGCGGAGACCGATATCGGCGCTCGACGTGGGATTGCGTCGATGCTCGCGACAAGCGCGAGGCGTCTGGATCCGACGACGGCGGCCGCAGTCTTGGGTACGGTCCTCCAAAAGGAGGCGGACGCCGAGGGCCTGAATGAATCCGACGGGCCAGGCAGACACCAGACAGTAGTGGAGGTGGTCGCGAATGCACTTGCGATCGCCGCGAAATAAGCCGATTCAGCGGAAGCCGGGAAGATCTGCAGCCGCGCTGCACAGGCGCGTGGTATCTGCGCTGGAACGGAGAGACGATGACGTCGACACCCGCCGCGCTCGCGACCGCATTGGTCTCATTGTGCGCGCGAATAAACCGGCCGAGGCTTCCTTGCGCTGCAGTCAGGCCGCGCACAGAGTCGTGACCGGCCTGCTGCCTCGAGGCGAGCAACAACAACGACGTGACACGAAGCTCGATCTTGACAGGCGTGTTGCCAGCTCTATCGGATCACATGGAGCCGATCGAAGCCAGTCGCATCCATACGAAGCTCTCGGTCGCCCTGGCCACGACGCAGGCGAACAAAAGCGAATTCCCGCCGCGACTCTCGAACTGGCTCGCAGCGATCGCCAAACGCGTCGGTCCAACCGAGCTCCGTGCGGCGGGAAATCCGGTCATTCAAATCTTGAGTTCCGCCATCCAGTAGGAGAAGACTCCCGACGCTCGTGCGAGCTTGGCCTGGGATCTGGCGCCGCTGGCGGAGCGCCTGGGCCGGGAAGAGGCCGCGAAGATCTGCCAGCCGGTGGCCGAAGACCTGGTCCGGTCGATGCAAAAAAAGACAGACGCCACGGCCACGGGCGCACTGATCCGTGGTCTCCCTATCCGCTGTGGCTGGCAGAACGGACCGCACCGATCGAGCCCGGATCTGTGCCAGATCCGCCCGTGTGGTGTGCAATTCGATCGCAGGGGAGTCATTCGAGTATTCGCGAACAGAGCTCGCTTCGGGATTGTCATCACTGACGAGTGGAATGGATCCTTCCGAGGCCATGCGAGTCTCCGTTTCGGCCATCGAGCACGAGACCGATCCCGAGTCTCCCCACTGGAGTTCTTATCAGACACATCTGGATTCGGACACAATCATCGAATTCGCGCTTTCCAGGCTCACCGATGGACTCTTGGAGGCCGCCGGGCGGATGCGCGCAGCCGAGGCCGAGGGAACGTGCCGTCAGATCGGCGAACTGTTATCCTCCAGGCTCGAGCTTGAGCCTGATGTCGAGCTCCGTTGCAGGTTGGCCTGGTCGCTGGCAAGAATTGCCGGGAAAATGGCGCCGGCGCAGGCCTCACAGGTCTGCAACAAGGCAATCGACGTCCTTGTGCAAGCGCGATCCGAAAGACCCGAATACTACAGTGCGATCGACGAGGTCGACGAAGTCGTCGCGATGTTGCTGCCGCGACTCGACCTGCCGGCCGCCAGCGCCTGGGCCCGCAAGCTAGGCACGCTTATGGCAGGCGATGCCTACAGCGAACGTTATAGCGAGCACCTGAACGCGATCCTCACCGACACCAGCCGCGAGCAGGTATCCCAGCGAATCGCACGCATCGCAAAATCAGCCGGCCCAGGCGTCGAGGCGCGCCTCGTAACCGCAGCCCACGTCTTTGCCGAGCCCTTCCCCTGCCGCCTCACCACACAGGAGCTCGTCGACCTGCTTAAATGCCCACCTGCTTCGGCGCCGCCCGCCGCGTCGTACTCGACCACCTCGGCAACCGCTTTGGCCGCCGCTTCGTCAACCACTGGGCCTTCGTCCGCTACGCCACCGAACAAAAACTCAACGTCGACTTCACCACCCCGCCCCGCCGGCCGGACCCCGTTCGCTGAATCGCGCCAGGTCGTCTCGAGATCGTCATAGAATCCGCGGGCGCCCAGCAAGAACAGCCAAGTTGATTACCCGCAAAGTCTTACCCTCCCAAACGAGCAAGCCTCCCATACCCGCCGTAGCATCCACAGCCTCGCGCGGTTAGAATTCCCATGAAACCAACGAGCCGTATCGCCGCGCTCGTTCCCTCGCGCAACACAGAGGCTCATTCCTTGAACCGCTTCGGCACCGCGGTCATCATCGGCGTCGGCTTGATCGGCGGGTCAGTCGGCCTGGCGCTCCGCGCCCGGCGGCTCGCCTCCCATGTGATCGGCGTCGGCCGCAATGCCGTTTCACTCGAACAGGCCGTTCGATTGGGCGCGATCGATCGCGGCACCACGGACCTCGACTCCGCCGTTGCCGTTGCCGATCTCATCGTCGTCTGCACACCCGTGAATCGCGTAGCTGCTGATGTCGTCCGCGCCGCCTTGGCGGCGCCTTCCGGCGTGCTCATCACGGATGTGGGAAGCTCGAAACGCCAGATCGTCGAGGCGGTCGAGCGAAACACCCGCGCCGCCGCGGTCTTCGTCGGCGCTCACCCGCTCGCCGGCTCCGAGCGCCGTGGGCGCCGCGCACGCCCGGGCCGATCTCTTCGAAGACCGCGCCTGCATCATCACCCCCACGCCCAGAACCCCGCTCGACTGCACCCGCGAAACCCTCGCACTCTGGACCTCTCTCGGCTGCCGCGTCGTCGAGATGTCACCCGCCGAACACGACGAGATTCTCGCTTACACCAGTCATCTTCCCCACGCCGTCGCTGCGGCACTGGCCGCTTCCGTGCCGGCCGAATGGCTACCGCTGGCCGCCGGCGCCTATCGCGACGGCACCCGCGTCGCCGCCGCCGACACCGAGCTCTGGGCTGCCATCTTCCGCGAAAACCGCGGACCCATGCTCAAGGCTCTGGGCACGCTGCAAAACTGCCTCGATACCTTCAAGTACGCCCTCATGACTGACGACGAAGCCGCAATTCGATCGTGGTGGGAACACGCTCGCGCCCGCCGCAACCTCTTCACGGCCGAGATCGACCCAGGCGAGCCCGCTCCTGGGCATCCGTCTTGAATCCAACCTCTTTCTCTTGCTAAGTTTAACATTTGACAATGAACTTCCTCCGCAGATCTTGTGTTGACATTCTGTGCCCGCGAGTCTTGACGCACCATGCTCTGGCATATCCGAATTGATCCCGCCCCCTCGATTGCAGATTCCTTCGGCCAGCGCCTGGCCGCGCAAGCCGTCGAGTCCGGCCTGGCCGGCACTTGGTCCGTGCAGACGAGCCGCGGGTTCTTGATCGAGGGCGATATCTCCCGCCAGCAGCTCGACCGCGTGGCGACGGAGGTGCTCGTCGATCCGGTCGTCGAGACCCACACGATCGAACCCACAAACACGCCTGCCAATGGCGCCGGTTCGCTTATCCACGTCATGCCCAAGCCGGGTGTCACTGACCCTGAGGGTGCAAGCGCCCTCGAGCTGCTTCAGCATCTCGGCTACTCCGTCTCGAACGTCCGAACGATCAAGACCTACCGCGTCAAGGACCGGCAGACGCGCTTCCGCGATTCATCCAGCGCGTGCTGGCCAACGACGCCGTCGAACGAACCGTCCACGGCACGCTCACTCTGGACCGGCTTGACTCTGGCCAGGCTTATCGCTTCGAGCGCGTCTCCGTGCCGATCCGTGAATTGCGCGATGAAGAGCTCTTGCACCTGAGCCGCTCGGGCCAGCTCTCGCTCAGTCTCCCCGAAATGAAATGCATCCAACGGCATTTCATCGAGCTCGGCCGCGAGCCCACCGACTGCGAGCTCGAGACGCTGGCCCAGACCTGGAGCGAGCACTGCTCGCACAAGACGTTGCGTGGCCGAATCTCCTTCGACGGACAGACGATCGACAACTTGCTCAAGCAAACCATCTTCAAGGCAACCCATGACCTCGCATGCGACTGGCTGGTGAGCGTCTTCTCCGACAACGCCGGAGTCGTCCGGTTTGACGACGAGCACGACGTCTGCTTCAAGGTCGAAACCCATAATCATCCCTCAGCCATCGACCCATACGGCGGCGCCAATACGGGCTTGGGCGGCGTGATCCGCGACGCGCTCGGCACCGGGCTGGGCTCGAAGCCGATCTGCAACACCGACGTCTTTTGCGTGGCGCGCCCCTGATCTCCCATTCGACGACCTCCCGCCCGGCACGCTCCATCCCAGGCGCGTGCTCAAAGGCGTCGTCGCCGGAGTGCGCGACTACGGCAATCGCATGGGAATCCCCACCGTGAACGGCGCCTTGGCCGTCGACTCTGGCTACGTCGCCAATCCCCTCGTTTTTTGCGGAACGGTGGGCCTGCTCCCGCGCGACAAATCGACCAAGAAGGTGCTCGCGGGCGATCTGATCGTCGCCGTCGGCGGTCGCACTGGCCGCGACGGCATCCACGGCGCCACCTTCAGCTCGATCGAGCTCACCGCCCAGAGCGAATCCACCTCCGGCGGCGCAGTCCAGATCGGCAATGCCATCACCGAGAAGATGGTGCTCGACGTGATCCTCCAGGCGCGAGACCTCGGCTATTTCCACGCGATCACCGACTGCGGTGCCGGCGGCTTCAGCTCCGCCGTAGGCGAAATGGGGGCCTCCCTGGGCGCAGAAGTGGATCTCGAGCGAGCGCCTCTCAAATATCAAGGGTTGTCGTACACCGAAATCTGGATATCGGAAGCTCAAGAACGCATGGTGCTCGCCGTACCGCCTGAGAAATGGCCGGCCCTTCGCGAGCTTTGCCGGCGCGAAGATGTGGAGGCGACCGTGCTCGGCCGATTTGTCCCGAGCGGTCGGCTGTTGCTTCGCTATGACGGCCAGACAGTCGCTGATCTCTCGATGGACTTCCTGCACGAGGGCCGGCCACCCGTCGTCCGCGAGGCAGCCTGGACATCCCCGCGGTTCCGCCCGGTCGAAGAGCCCGAAAACTCTGATTTCAAGGCCGATTTGCTCGCCCTGCTCGCGCATTGGGATGTGTGCAGCAAGGAGTGGATCATCCGCCAGTACGACCACGAAGTGCAGGCGCGCACGGCCTTGAGGCCGCTCGTCGGCTGTAACGACGACGGCCCCGGTGACGCGGCCGTGATTGTGCCGGTGCGCGGCTCCAATCGCGGTCTGGCCGTCGCCTGCGGCTTGAACCCGCGCTATGGTAGGCTCGACCCCTACGCCATGGCCGCCTGTGTGATCGACGAGGCCATTCGCAACTGCGTCGCCGTGGGGGCCGACCCCGAGCGCATCGCCTTGCTCGATAATTTCTGCTGGGGCAACACAGAGCGGCCCCAGACCCTGGGCTCGCTGGTGCTCGCCGCGCAGCTTGCCACGACGTCGCTCTCTCCTATGGCACACCATTCATCTCGGGAAAGGACAGCCTGAACAATGAGCACACGCACGAGGGAAAGAGCCTGGCAATTCCGCCGACTCTTTTGATCAGCGCCATCGGCCAGGTCACCGACGTGCGCTCCTGCGTTACGATGGACCTGAAGGACCCCGGCAACGTCCTCTTGCTGCTGGGCTCCACTCGCAACGAGCTCGGCGGGTCGCTCTGGTGCCAGCTTCATGCACAGGAGGGCGGCCGCGTTCCGCAAGTCGATCTCGCATTGGGCAAGCGCTGCATGAGGGCTGTCCACGCCGCGATCGTCCGTGGGCTCCTGCGAAGCTGTCACGATCTGAGCGAGGGCGGACTGGCCGTGACGCTCGCCGAAATGGCCTTTGCCGGCGGCTTGGGCGCGGCCGTGCGCCTGGCCGATCTTCCTCGCGAAGCTGACGCCTCGAGCGATCTCGTGCTACTATTCTCGGAATCGCCGAGTCGATTCGTGGCCGAAGCTCGGCCCGAGTGTCTCGGTGAGCTGGCCGAGGTCTGGAGCGGCGTGCCGTTCTGTCGCCTCGGAGAAGTGACTGGGGCAGCCTCCGCAGGCAGCGTCTCCGGGCCGCGATTGACAGTCCGTGGACTTGGCGGCTCGAACATCCTGGACCTCGCCACGGCAGAGCTCAAGAGTGCATGGCAAGGACCACTAAACTGGTAGTGGCTCGCCGCCGGGCGAGCGATAGGGCGATGGTTGCGTTCGGGTAAGTAGTTCGTTTCGGTTCATTGGTTGGTTGGTTAACAAGTCTTAGGTCCATATTCAAATGAGGGTAGTACAATGCTCCGTTTCGTCACGTTCGTCGATGGGTCAAATCTCGACGGTGTGCTAAAACATCTGAATTTACGTGTCGATGATTATGGCTCGTTTTATCGTCACGTCTTCGAGCAGAGTGTGCAGTACTGGGGCCGAACCTTTGCAGACGGGGCCGACTGGCCCACTGCTCAGCATTCGCGAATCTACTGGTATGTCGTCGGCAAGATGGACGAGTGGGACTTGAACGACCCCAAGGCCGAAGCCCGCTTGCGCGACTCGCTTCGAGATGAATCCTCGCCTGCGCGACGCCTACCTCGAAGACGCCAGCCGCCGCCTCTCCGACCTTCCGCCAGACCGCAGGGCTGAGGAAGCATGGAACTTCTGCTTCTCCGAGACCCGCGAATGGTACGAGAGCAAGCGCCGGGCGCTCGAGCGAAAGAAGCGGTTTTATCACGGAGTCCAGGCCGCCACCGACTTCGTCGAGATCCGCCAGGAAGGCCACTGGAAGGTCGACCTCCTTCATCACTCAGTAAATGAAAAAGGCCTCGACACCAGTCTCGCCGTCGACATGGTGGCCTTGCAGGATACCTACGACATCGCCCTCTTGATCTCCGGCGACGCCGATGGAATCCCCGGCATCAACTACGTCAAGAGCCGCTCCAAACACGTGGGCGTGGCCGAATTCCGCCGCGGTTCTCCCGCCGACTTCCCCACCAAGGGAACCTCCTCGCGCTTGAAGATCGCAGCCGACTTCGTCGTCCAAGTCTACGAGTCCGAGCTCCTTCGCCGCAACCTGGCCTACCGGGCCGAATCCGACTACACCACCCAGTTGGGCGGCAACGAACCGCCCTATTGAGAGCCTCGAAGTGACATCCGGATGGCCGGGGCCTCGCCCCGAGGCTCCGGCTTTCCACAACCAAAGGCGCTCGCTACGCGAAGATCTTGTCGACGTCGATTCGCCAACCCGGCACCGCCGGCTCGGCGTGCGCAGGTCTCGCCGCGCGAGAAGACCGTCGGCTCTCCGGGCGCATCGGCGCGGTAGCGCGAATCACCTCACCGACAGGATCAACATCCCACACCACCTTCGTTCCGGCCTCAAAATAATCGCGACGTTTCGCAGCAATTTCGTTCTCTGCGGCACGCCCATAGTCGCCTTCGCTTCGCACCTCGACCGCCAAAGTCGGCGGCCCGCTTACGAACCGCATCTTGTTCGTCGGTAACACGCCATCGTAAAAGGATGCGTCGGGAGAAAACGACTCGCGACCGGAGGGCAATCGCGGCACTCCGAATCCCATGTTGTCGGTGTAAGCCTGACCGCGACCTGTCGCTTCGGCATGATCGTCTAGGCTGCGAAAAACTCGTGAAGCGATCCGATTGGGGTAATGACCACTGGCCATGAGAGGAACAATCCTTCCACCAATCAGTTCCGCCTTTCCGTCATACCGGTAAAGATCGTCGAGGGTCGCGGCCGGTTCTGCTTGCGGCCTTGGCTCTCGCTCAGATGTGGTTCGAGTGACACCCATGACGATCATCTCCTTGGATCGAGCCACGCTTGACTCCCCTCGCCGAGCGCGAATACGATCTCTACGGCATTCTACACAATTTGCCCGCAACGGCCAACGCGGCGCGCTCACCGATCCTGTTCCTTCCTTGTTACTTTTCCCCCCTTGCAAAGGGGGTCAGGGGGGGTGGGGGCTGACGGGTGGATATACCCTCAGCCGTCCCAAGGGGGAAGTGGAGGGCCGCGTACCCCGAGCCTGGCCAATGAAAATGTACCGATCAAACCCATGACCCGACCTCACGCAATCGTCCTCCGAGCACCCGGCACCAACTGTGACGAAGAGGCCGCCTACGCCTTCGATCGCGCCGGCGCCCTCGCCCAGACCTGGCACATCAACCAGATCATCGAATCTCCCGCCGCGCTGGATCAATTCCAGATCCTGGTGATTCCCGGCGGCTTCTCCTACGGCGATGACCTGGGCGCCGGCCGCATCTTCGCGACAAGAATCGCCACCACGCTCGGCGAAGCGCTGCGGCGGTTTCATGACCGCGGCGGCCTGGTTCTCGGCATCTGCAATGGGTTTCAAGTGCTGGTGCGCAGCGGTCTGCTGCCCGGCGGGTCATCCGCGGCGACCACGCTCGCCGCCAACGATTCCGGCCGATTTGAGGACCGATGGGTAAAACTCCTGCCTCGCCCCGGGCTCTCGCCATTTGTCACTTTCTCGGAACCGATCGAGCTGCCTGTGGCCCACGGTGAGGGCCGTTTCCTCATGTCCGACACCGCGGCCGTGACCGCACTCGAGCGCAGCGGCCAGGTCGTCCTCCAGTACGGCGGCCCAGATTCCCGCCCAACCCAGGATTATCCGGCCAACCCCAATGGCTCCGAACGCGCCGTTGCCGGTGTATGCGACCCCACGGGGCGAATCTTCGGCCTCATGCCCCACCCGGAGCGGTTCATCACGCCCTGGCACCATCCTCGGTGGACACGCCACCGAAATGGCTCGCTGCCTCAAGGAGACGGCCTGCGCATCTTCGAAAGCGCCGTGCGGGTTTTCTGATCATCGCTCACCGTAGGCCACCATTCGGCGCACCACTTCAACAAGATCTCCAGTCTCCTCGAATACGCGAAGCTGCATGACCGATCCCGTCGGCCCGTCCGCCATTTCATGCAATCTCGCCAGGTGCTCGACACAGTCAAGCTCGCAAGCGCGCTCGTGCAGCCGCTCGGCAAGTCGATGCACGACGTCTCTGGCCGGCACGACCTTGTGTGTCGCCGGGTCGACCAGCCGCGCGTCCATCCCGTAGCGGCACGCCCGCCACTTGTTCTGCCGGATCAAGAAAGGATGGCAATCGAACTGGTACGTTCCCTGGTCGATTTCCTGCGACAGGTCATGCACCAGGCACTGGATGAGCGCCGTGATCCCCATGACCTGGTCCAGCCCCGGCGGCATATCGCAGATTCGCACCTCGACCGTCCCGAAGTTGTGGTGCGGGCGCACGTCCCACCAAAGCTCGCGAATCGTCCTGATGAAACCGGTGTCGACCAGGTTGTTGAGGAGCCACGCATACTCGGACCAGTTGCGCATGAGCGGCGGCAAGCCCGCCGTCGGCAACGTCTCCATGATCTTGCTGCGCTGGGAGTGCAGCCCCGTGTTTCGCCCCTGCCAGAACGGACTGTTGGCCGAGAGGGCCAAGAGCGTCGGCAAATGCTGCAAGATGCGGTCGCAGATCATGATCGCCTTGTCGCCGCAATCGACGCCGACATGAACGTGTAATCCAAATGTGATAATCCGCCTCGCAGTCTCCTGCAGCAGCTCGATCAAGTCGATGTAGCGTTCCGTCGGGGTCACCTCCTGGATCTGCCACCGTGAGAACGGGTGCGTCCCGCTCCAGAACAGCCGCACCCCCTGGCGCCCGGCAATCTCCGAAACAACCTTGATTTTCTCCGTCAGGTCGCGATGCGCTTCATCAACACTTGCGCAAACCTTGGTGTTGAGCTCGATATAGCACTGGAACAGCTCGGGCTTGACCGCCGCTTCCAGTTCCTTGGGAATCTCGGCGAGGATCTGCGTCACCCCGCTCTCAAGCGCCATCGTCTGGCTGTCAACCAGATTGAGCTCGATCTCGACGCCCAGCGTGGGGCGCTCGTTGCTGACAAATCGATATGGGGGCACGAAACACCGCTCCGACTTCGATCTGCTCACGACTTCTTGTCGAGCTCGAACGCTCCGCTGCCCAGAACAGGATCAATTCAGCGGCCCGTTTTGCCCTGCATCGCCTGGCCATACTGCTCGAGCAGATTGTACTTGGATTGCCAGGTCGTGTACATGAACCCGATGACCCCCGGAACATCCCGCGCAGCCTGATCCCACTGCTGGAAATTCGTCAGGTCGTCAACATCATAATAACCGGCAATGATCTGTTTGTGCCCGCGACCCGCAAAGAACGACAGACTCTCCTTCGCCTTGCCGCCGTTCCAGTTGGCGATGATCACGTCGCGCGAAAGGCCCTCCCACGAGCCTTCGAGCGAGCCGTTCACCAGGTAGTAGTTGCCGACGGCGTTATGATGCGGATCGAACATGTCCGACCACACGACGATCCGGGCCTGCGGGTTCACAGACTTGAGAATCTCGGTGCATTTGCGAGCATTGTCCGCCAGCAGCTCGCCCGGCGAGAGCTTCCGATCCTGGCAGGCGCGGCACCAGTTGCCGACGCGTATCTCATCGTGCGACATGAAGAAGGTCTTTGGCCGGAACAGCTCATTCACTCGGCGGGCCTGCACGCGAAGAATCTCGTACAGCTTCGGCTCGCTCGGGCAGCACATCACCTGCGAGCCATGTGTGATGATCGGGGTGATACCAGCTCACAAGCAGCTTGCGCGCCTGACCGGATCCTCGAGCGCGACACGATGCGAATGACGGCGCCCGGATGCTCGAATTCATATTCGCCCGCCCAGGGAACCATCCCCAGCTTGGCGTCGGCGACCGGCTCATAGTCGCGGCCCTCCTCGTACGTCGTCTTCCCATCCGCTGATTTGACAACCAACGGACATCCCTTGCGCCGCAGCAGATTGACCAGTGCCAGCTCTTCAAGAGCAAGGTCGTCGATCCAGAATGTCCCCTTCCCTTCGCCCCAGAAGCCCGCGTACAGGCTGACTTCATGCTCTTCCAGACTGTTAAAGACGACGTCGATCTTCTTCCAGTCCGCGGTCGGCTCAAGCCCGCCCTCATGAAACGTCAGCGATTTGTTCTCCCGGCTGGTGGCAAGCGCCAGCAGGTGAAACGATCCGGTGGGTGCAAGGTCCTTCGTCTTCACCCAGCACCAATAACGATAGGCGGTGTGAGGGCGCACGCTCACTCGCTGAACCAGGCGCAGGTTGGGCGAAGTATGCCCTTTATCCTTCGTCCCGGCCTCGAGTCGGCAAGAGACGCGACCACCGTGCACACCGAGCGATCGGCAAACGTCCCGGCCCCGGGGTCGTCCTGGAACGAAAAGTTGAGGAACCTGTCACCGTTCGTTTCTTCGAGCCCGCCATTCCGGAGTCGAACGACCGGCCTCGAATCGAGCACGGCCTCGAGCCGCCCGCCGCGTGCCTGCACGCCACCGGTCTTCTTTTTCGTGCCGGTCTTCTTCGCCGGCAGCTCGGCAACACTCTTGACCACATAGGGCTGGTCAACGACCGGTAAGCCCTCCGCGAGGTTCACGTCGTGAGCGAGATGCCCGTTGCTGTAGCCGATCGAGAAAACCGCCGGCACAAGCTCGAGGCCGGCCTCCGCAGCAGCCGACTTGATCTTCTCGACGTTCCGGAAGTAATTGTCCGTCACGCGGTCCAGAACCTGCAGCTTGTAGTCCGAAAACAAGATCCCGGTGTATCCACTCTGCTTCGCCCGCGCAAAAAGCTTCGTGAGCTGCGGGACGGACGCGTCAACTTGCAGATTCGTGCTGCAATAAACCCAACGCTCGGAATAGGGAGCGACGGCTCGTTCGCCTTCGCCTCTTGCCGTGATCGCAAACAAGACACACAAGCACAGGGCGCCAAGCACGCCCGCGATCGCGGCTCGGGCCGCGCCGCGGCGGTTCCGGTTGTTCATGGTTCGCTCTCGCACAAGCTCAGCCGATGCGCCCGGTGATGTACGCTTCGGTGCGCTTGTCCTTGGGGGTTGTGAAGAGAAGATCGGTCGGGCTGAACTCGGCGAGTATGCCCGTGCGATGGCCGTCGGCCGCCGCCTCGTCGAGCATCAGGCACGCCGTCAAATCGCTCACGCGGCGCGCTTGCTGCATGTTGTGGGTGACGATGACGATCGTGTAGTCTTCCTTCAAGTCTTCCATCAGGTCCTCGACCCGCGCGGTCGAGATCGGGTCCAGTGCCGAGCACGGCTCGTCCATCAGAATGACCTCGGGCTCCACGGCGAGCGTCCGCGCAATGCAGAGCCGTTGCTGCTGCCCGCCCGAGAGCTCAAGCCCCGAGCGATGAAGCTTGTTCCGCACCTCGTCCCACAGCGCCGCCCGCCGCAGCGAGCGCTCGACAAGCTCATCCATGTCACCGCGATACCCGTTTATCCGCGCCCCCCAGGCAACATTGTTGTAGATGGTCTTGGGGAACGGATTCGGCTTTTGAAACACCATTCCGATGCGCCGGCGAAGCACGACGGGGTCAATCTGGTCGCCCGAGATCAGCTCGCCGTCAAATCGCACTTCCCCCTCCGCCCGCGAGTTCGCGATCAAGTCATTCATGCGGTTGAAGCAGCGCAACAGTGTGCTCTTGCCGCAGCCCGAGGGCCCGATGAGTGCGGTGATCTTGTTGCGCGGAATATCGATCGTGATGTCCTTGAGCGCCAGGCTCGCCCCGTACCAGACCGCAAGTCGGCGCGTCGATAGTACAACCGGATCGAGCGCGCGGCCCGCAGGCTTCGGAGCCTCGCGTGCCGCCTCGGGCGGTTTCGGAGCCTCACGCGCTGCCTCCGGCGGTTTCGGAGCCTCGCGCGTTGCTTCCGGCGGTTTCGGAGCCTCGCGCGCCTCCGCTGTCGGTTTCACCGCGGCACGTTCCTTGAGCTTTTCGGAGACGATCATCAATGGGCTCACTTTTGCGGATAAACCCGCTCCCGGAAGTTCGTCAATGATAACGCCTGAACCGTCCGCGAATCACGATGGCGACGCCGTTCATCAAAAGCAGGATCGTGACCAGAATCAGGATACCACCGGCGACGACCGGCTGGAACTTGGGGTCCGGCTGCCTGGCGTAATTGTAAATCTCCACCGGCAGTGCTGAATACCGGTCCATCGGACCGTGCGGCACCTGCGGGATCGAGGCAGCCGCGCCCACCATCAGCAGTGGGGCCGTCTCGCCGATCGCGCGCGAAAGGCCCAGGATCGTGCCCGTCAGAATGCCCGGCAACGCCGACGGCAAAACGTGATCGCGAACGACCTGCCATCGCGTCGCTCCCAGAGCCAGCGCCGCCTGCCGCAGCGACCCCGGCACCGCTCGCAGCGCCTCCTGCGTCGTGATCACGATGATCGGCAGGATGAGCAGGCTCAGGGTCAACACTCCCGCCAGCAGCACCGGGCCCAGCGCAATCGACTTGAAGCCGAACGCCCGCACAAATACCGCCAGGCCCAGAATCCCATAGACGATCGAAGGCACGCCCGCCAGATTCGCGATATTGGTTTGAATGATGTGCCGGATCCGCCCCGACGGCGCATATTCTTCAAGGAACACGCCGGCCCCGACCCCCACCGGTATTCCAATCACCGCAACCAGTCCCAGAAGCCATAAGCTCCCCGTGATTCCCACCTGGTAGCCGGCCTCTCCGGGACGCCTCGATTGCAGCGACGTCATTAAACGCCGGACCAAACCCGCAAGCTCCCCGAGCCGTGGGCCCACGGCATACCACGGATGTTCGGCATGCCCCGCCATCGCCGCAGCCACGACCGAGCCCAGAAGCACGGCCAGCACCGCGACGCCCGTGCAGGTCGCCAGCAGACACGCTGCTCCGAACAACGGCCCGGCCAGTCGCCGCATCGGGCGATCCGCGTGGAAGTGGCTCTGCGCCGGCGCCGTGCTCATTGATAAACCTCGCGAAAGTGCCGCAGGATCCAGCCCGAAGTGATGTTGAGCACGAGCGTGATCGCAAACAGAGTGAGCCCCACCGCAAACAGTGAGAGATACTTGGGCTCGCCGAACGATGCCTCGCCACCGATCACCTGCACGATGTAGGTCGTCATCGTCTCGATCTGCGTGAGCGGGTTCAATGTGATTTGCGGTCGCGAGCCGGCCGCAAGCACCACCGCCATCGTCTCGCCCACCGCCCGGCTCACCGCCAGGATGAATGACGCAAAGACGCCGGAAAGCGCCGCCGGAAGCACGACCCTTGTTGATACCTCGAACTTGGTCGCCCCCAGTCCGAAGGCCGCTTCACGCAGCCCACGCGGCACCGCCGAAAGCACATCCTCCGAAAGCGACGACACCAGCGGAATAATCATCACCCCAACCACGATGCAGGCCGAAAGTGCATTGAACGCCTGCACTTTCAATCCCATCGGCTCCAGCACGGCCTTGAGCGCCGGCGTCACAAGCAAGAGCGCCAGGTACCCGTACACGATCGTCGGGATGCCCGCCAGTAGCTCCAGCAGCGGTTTCAGAACGCTGCGAACTCGCCGCGGGGCATATTCGCTCAGATAGATCGCGCTCAATAGACCGATCGGCAGCGCCACCAGCGACGAGCCCGCCGCCACCATGAACGTTCCCCACAAGAGTGGAACGATTCCAAATTTCGGTGGATCCCCCTCGGGTCGCAGCGTGGTGCCGAACAAGAATTCGGTCACCGACACATCCGCCAGCCGGAAGAACGAAATGCTCTGGGCTCCCAGGACAAGCACAATGCCGGCCGTCGTGAACACGGTGATGAGCGTGCACAAGACAAGGCCCACCTTCACCGCTCGTTCCCAGAACGCAAGGGCACGGGAGTGCCCCGGCCACAGCTCGGCCCCCGACGGCGCGGCCGGTTTTTCGCCGGGATTCTCGGAGGGAGAGGCCAAAACCAGGATCCTTACTTCGTTGCCGCGTTCTTGGTCTCGCCCTTGCTCTCCACCGCGGGTAGCAGCTTGGCGAGCGCCGCCTGATTGGCAGCCTTGTCCTCTGACGTCGGAGGCGCATACCCGCCGTCGACGGCGAGTTCATCGATCTTATCCAGATACAATCGCAGAAAACGACCCACCTCCGGCCGCCGCGCTGCCGAATTCTTCACGTAGATGTAAAGCGGCCGTGAGAGCGGTGCATACGTCTTGTCGATGATCGTGGCGGGGCTGGGAAGCACCGGAGCTGCGCTCGGTCCGTTCTGTACGGCCACCGCCCGCAGCGTGTCCTTGTTGGCGGCGTAATACGCATAGCCGAAATAGCCCAGCGCGTCGCTGTCGCTGGTGATCCCTCTGACCAGCACGTTGTCGTCGGGGCTGATCTGCACGTCTTCCCGCTGCTTCTTGGCCTGGCCCACGATCGCTTCCGTGAAAAACTCGAATGTCCCCGAATCGTGGTCCGGCGAATAGAGAATGATCTCCCGGTCCGGCCAAGACGGATCGATCTCCTTCCACGTCCTCACTGTACTCGCCGGTGCCCAGAGCTTCTTGAGCTGCTCGACAGTGAGCGATTTGACGAAGTCATTCTTGGGATTCACGACCAGAGTGATGCCGTCGTAACCAACCAGGAACCGCGTCCAGTCCAGACCTTGCGCTTTCGCCTTCGCTTCCTCGTCCGCCTTGGCCGGACGCGACGCGTCGACAATGTCGATTTCACCCTCGAGATAATGCATGAAGCCCGCACCCGTGCCGTGGAAGTCCACGACCACGATCGTTTTCGGCTCGACTTGCCGAAACGCCTCTTGCGCCGCCAGGCTGATCCGGTACACCGTGCTCGACCCATCAACCACGATCGTCGGCGTCGGCCCGCCCCCGCCTGGCCCGCCTCCACCGCTGCAGCCCGGCGCTGTGATGGCCCACAAAAGCAATAGGCTGATCGTCCCACGCAATCCACGTGCTCTCATCATCGCGGTCAGTTCCTTGCTTGATAGGCGGTCAAGATCAGGTCAGACGCCGTGACCGCGCGGGGCTGGTCCGCTTCCCCAATTCGATCAAGTGCAATCAGGCCCAGCGGCGAGGCGATAGTCTAACGTTCGAATGTGAAGGTTTCGTGAATTATTCGGGTGAGTTCACCGGGAGTTTCCTGGCCGGAGCCCATCCTTTGCCAGCGCGCCATTCCTCCAGCGATGGAATCAGGCAAGCAGCCTTTCGCCGTTGAGACGCTCGACCGGCAGCGGCACGGCCGCGCGCGGCAGACGGATTTGAAACCGCGAGCCGGAGCCCAACCGGCTCGACACGTCAATCTGGCCCCCGATTGACCCGACCAGGTGCTTGACGATAGACAGGCCCAGTCCCGTGCCACCGAGCTCGCGGCTCCGCGCCTTGTCCACCCGGTAGAACCGCTCGAAAATCCGGGGCAGGTCGTCGCGCGGGATTCCGATGCCGGTATCGGCGACTTCGACGCAAAGCTCGTTATGATCGCCCCAGCACGAGACGGTCACGGACCGGCCCGCCGGCGTGTACTTGATCGCGTTATCCACCAGGTTGTCGACAATCTGGCGGATCGCCTCCTCGTCGGCAAGCACCTGCGCGTCTTCATCCAGTCCACCCGGGTCGAACTCGAACGATAGCCCGTTCGCCTCGGCCCGCCCTCGGTGGGCTTCCACGCACGCCTGCACGACCCCGACCAGCGGCAGCGGGTTGTGCTCAAAAGGCTCCTGCCCCGACTCGATCCGAGCCAGGCTCAGCAAGTCCAGAATCAGCAGATTCAGCCGTTCAACCTGCTCGTCGATTCTCTCGAGAAACCGCCTATTGACGGTGTCGTCATGAATCGCCCAGTCCAGCAGCGTCTCATTATAAGCCTTGATCGACGCCAGCGGAGTCTTGAGCTCGTGCGATGCGTTGGCCACAAAGTCCTGGCGCATCCGCTCCAGCCGTCTCAGTTCGGTGACGTCATGAAACACCAGCACGACCCCCGGCGACGGCCGCCCGGGCAGTGGAGTCCCGCGCACCGACAGCGAACGGCTGAACCCGCGTGTGGCATCGCGACCGGGAAGTGTGAGCTCTCCCTGGTAGGCGGAGGAACCATCCAGTCGCAGGGTCGCCTCGACCGCATCTTGCACCTGGGGACCGCGGATCAGCTCCGGCACCAGCCGCCCGGCCGACGCATCTTCGAGCCCGAACAGCCGGGCAGCGCTATTGTTGGCGAACAGCAGCCGGCGCCGATTATCGACGGCGATGACCGCTTCTTCCATCGCTTCGAGCACGACCCTGAGCTGCTGCCGGTCCTGCTCGAGTTCCTCATTGCGGCTTTCGACATCCGCCGCCGCCGTATTGAACGTCTTCACCAGCCCGCTGATCGGCCCGGGCACGGCATTTCGAACGAGTCGTGCCTTCTGCCCCTTGCCCATCGCCTGCAATCCGCGACAGACGTCGGCCAGCGCCCGCCACCAGCTCCAAGCTGCATACGCAGCCAGTGCAAGCACGGGTCCCGCCAGGGTGATCACGAGGGTTTCCATCATACACCCCAAACCGGCGATTTCCGCCTGGTTGCACTGGCTCGCGGATGTCCCAGCCCCGCACGATCCCTGCCCGCACCAGCATCTCGATAAGGAGGGCACTGAGTATGAACACCGCGTCGATGAGCGGTCAAGCGGCCCGGGCTGGCGAAGCCGCCTGCGCCGGTGCGTCCCTGCGTTCCTGTGTGCCCATCTCGCAGCGCGATCAACTCTTGCGCTGCTGTCGCCCGCGCCCGGTCTGAATGGCCTACCCACATCGATTGCGTTCTCAAGCCGTAGGAACCCAGGTTGGTCGATTTCCACCGCCTGGTATCCGTACACTGCGTGGGGAAGCGCCGCCGCCAGCCGGCAAAGGACGACATCGCCGAGCCGAAGTAGGTCAGGCTTTAGCCTGACGATTTGTTCACATCCAGTTCGCCAGTTCGTTTTGTATATTTGACGGTGTTCCTTTCTCTGTAAGCGTTAAGGGCACGCCGCTGGTCTTCCCGGCGGTTCAGGTATCCCGCGCCGAATCCACACGCAACATCAATGGCCTGATGAGCATCCCCCGCGCGAAGGTCATCATCGCGTCGCCAATTTGAGCGTCGCTCCAATCGCTCCGCTCTTCCCTTCGTTCCCTTTGCTCGCTTCCGTTCAAACCTCTTCTGCACGTCTGTACTCCGCCTTGATTTCCGTCCTCCGCTCGCCCTCTAAAATTAGTGAACAACCCCGGCCACTCGCACTGCCACTTTTCCGCTCGTATTTGCCACTCCTTTTTTCGAGCGTCGGAACAAACGCAACCCACGTCCGATCTCTTGACCTCGATTTGGCATGCGGAGTTCCGCACCTCGTTTTCGCGACCAGCGACAAACTCGAAAAGTGGCAAAAAGTGGCAGGTTTTGGGGCGTGTTTTTAGCATCCGTACACAGGTGTAAATAGACGGCTTTCGGAAGGTGCTCACCACTGCAAGCGGCGGGGTGCAATTCAAAGGCGGCGCACGGTAGAGCTGCCTCGTCACTCAACCGCGAATCTTGCATCTGACAACACCTCCATCCAGACGACGAGGCCCCGATATGACCACGCGACAATCGGACCCATGGCCGCTACAGGAATGATCTCCACCAGGTCGTGCCCGGTTGCCAAAAAAAAGAAGAATTCGTTCTTTCCGAGTGGCATTCGGGGAGGCGCCGCCGCAGATGGCCGTAGGAGGCCACCAGAGCCGGAACGCCGCGAAGTTCGTCGGTGTGACAACGCGTCATGAGCCCGCGCTCGGCCGGGTAACTACCAACCTGGCGAGTCAGCGCGACCGCAGCTTCAAAGCAAAGGCCGGGCACGGAAATTGCAGCATATGACTCATTCAGAACATTCCCGAATCGGCCAGGTTCCGAAGACGAGGTTGGCGCCGGCAGGTTGCGCCGGCCATGAGGAGCACTCACGACCCTACAGACGAGCGGGCTCATCCGATACCATGATGACCGCCTCGAACGCGCACACAACCTGTTACGGATCGAATCGCCGCCGATGGGAGTGGCAGGAATAAGGAGAACAGAATGGACGTCACGCTCGAATACTGTGCACTTTGAAACTACGAGCCTCAAGCCGTCAGTTTGGCGGCCAAGCTCTTGCCGCGCTTCAAGCGCGAGATCACTCGTTTCGTCATGATTCCCTCCAAGGGAGGCTGCTTCGAGCTCACCGTGGGCGGCAGGAAGCTCTACTCGAAGCTCAAGACAGGCACTTTCCCCGACGAAGACCAGCTCGTTGAAGCCGTGGGCCAGGCGATGGGGGCTTGAGCACGCGATGGAATCGGCATCCCTGCGCAGATGCTGCCAAAGGTGTTCGATATGTTCACCCAGGTTGACCGCAGCATGGAGCGGTCCCAAGGCGGGCTGGGCATTGGCCTGTCGATCGTGAAGCGGCTGGTCGAGATGCACGGCGGCAGTGTCGAAGCCAAGAGCGACGGTCACGGCCTGGGTAGCGACTTCGTGGTCCGGCTGCCGGTGGTGCTGTCGTACGCAGCTCAGTCGAAAAACGGCGATGAGCCCATCTCTGGCTCATCAACCCGACGCCGAGTCCTGGTCGTGGACGACAATCGTGACGCCGCCATGAGCCTGGCAATGATGCTCAAGCTGATGGGAAACGACGCGAAGACCGCTCACGACGGGTTCGAGGCGCTCGAGGTAGCGGCAGTCTTCCGCCCCGACCTGATCCTCCTCGATATCGGCATGCCCCGCTTGAACGGCCACGAGACCGCCAAGCGCATCCGCGAGCAACCCTGGGACAAACGCGTCGTATTGGTGGCGCTGACGGGCTGGGGCCAGGAAGAAGACCGCCGCATGTCCGACGAGGCCGGGTTCGACGCGCACCTGGTCAAACCGATCGAACCATCGGCGTTAGAGATGCTGCTCGCGCGCCTGCCGGTGAAAACCGCATCGCCTCTGTAGGCCCCTTACTCTGCCGCTGGTCGAAGGACCGACTGCACACAAATAGCTTGCCACACCGCGATGTCGAGGACCATGACGAATCGGGAGTCAACGTCATCACCGGCGAGTGGATTCCGGCCTCCCAGCGCGGGGTGCGGGACCAATCCGTAGCACTGGCCGGGGCCCGCGACTCTGCCCTCCTGATGGAGTTGGAACACCAATGGTGAGAGGAGGTAGACCTCCTGCCACGAGGGGTCGTTGACCTCGGCCACGAACTGCTCGTAGTCATCGCCCACGCGCTCGACTTGGCCGCTGAAGACGTCGAGCATATCGACATGTCCCTCGGGGCGGCGGAGGAACCAAGTACCGAACTTGCTCATGAACGCCGGGGCCACTCGCCCGCCGATGACCGGCGACCAAGGCAGGATCCACCGTTCAAAGTCGTCGGCGGAGACATCATCGATCAGGACATCGGCCCAAGTTAGCTTCACGGCGACCCTCCGCCGGCTAACGCTAAAGATCAGCGGCCCGCGCAGCGGGTCCGCTGCAACTGCAGGTTAGGCACTAAGGAACAGTCCAGAAATAACTTCCCGATTTCGGTCTCAACCCTACCACGACGGAAAGCCCTCGTTCCGACGCTCTGCGTCGGAACGGTCTTTGTGCCGCTCCGCGGCGCACTTCACGTAAATCGACGGAAGTTGTTTTCCGACCCGTTCCTGAGGCGCGTATCCAGGGACCGATAGCTGCTCGCCATTTGGCCCACGGACCGTCAGAGCTTGCCCATTATACTCGACCGTGCTACCCAGCCGCACCTGCTCGGCGGTGACGTGGGGGCCAAGGAATGGCATCTTCGTCTCCGCGCCATTCGAGAACCTGAGATGCCCCGCTCCTCCCGATCACGTTCGGCCAAGCGAGTCACGCGCAGTTCCTCCCCTTCCGCGATCGTTTCTAAGAACGGACGCATCCAGGCAGGAGCCAGAACCAAGTCCTGCTTGAGTTGCGCACGGTCTTTCTCTGAAAGCAGGTTTCGCAATGGGGTAAGCCGTTCCATCGTGACATGTTGTTGTCCCAGGTGCTTCAGTCCCTGGATGACCAGGCCGCTCATTCGTCCTGCCGCTGCCATCGCTCGCGGGGTCGTCCGTTTCAGAGATTTCTTTGTTCCTGAGCCGATCCCGCATATCTACGCGAGTGGAAAACATGGAACCCAAGCTTCGATCGCGTGAAAATCGTCGGCATCAGAGAGGACAAGACCACGGCAACCAGATTCAACTCTGGACCGCTGCCACGAGGCTGCCCCCGCATCAAAGCCGCGATCGAGCTATGCCGCCGCGTAGTCCACGAGGTTCGCTGGATTCGGCACTGGTGACGGACACCTGGTCATCGCGCCAACAGCAAGCAACGCGTATGGCCGCAACGCCAAACGCAAGAGAGAAGAGGCCGCCGGTACTTGGACCATCGGACCATCAATTATCCTGATCGGCCCAGTATCGATTATCGTGACCACTCTCACACTGCGCCGATCCTACGAACGTGCCTCGCGGTACATTCCCTCACGCCGCAGAGGAATCTAGTTGAGACAAGATCCGAATTAGGTACAATTTTGGCTTGAGCTTACTTGTACGCGCAGCAGCTCAAGGTGTCGTTCGTCGTCGGACAACGTATGCGCAACAGTTCCAATAAAAACGTGGGGCTACGGGCGGCAGTGATTTCGTCAAAGCCGTGACCTCGAGCCGCTTTTCCACGCACCTGAAACTTGCACCGGTGACACCACTGGGAATCGCATGACAATTCAAGGCCGCGCACGAACCGACCGGTGTCGTTCACGCCGCATCCGCCAAGCGCGGTGAGGAACCGGAGATGCGAGAGTTCGCCGATCCAATGCGCGAGGATATCGCTCCCATCGTCAGGGTCGAACCCGGGCAAGACGGTCCCAGCGCGTCGTCGTCGTCGGCACCGGAACCACCGCCGGGCGGAGGACTGGAGTCCCTGGGCGGAGCGCCTACGCAGCCACCGGGCGTGGCCGAGGTGTTCATCAGCTACTCATCTAGAGATCGCGACCGTGTCATCCATATCGCGAACCAATTAGAGCGATTGGGGGTTTCATGCTGGCTGGATCGAGAGAAGATCGCGGGAGCCAGCAACTACGGCCCGGAGATCGTCACGGGAATCAAAGGCTGCAAAGTCCTGCTGGTGTGTTGCAGTGACGCTTCCTTGCGGTCGAAGAACGTCAAGCAGGAGATCCAACTCGGCTGGAAGTACGACCGGCCCTACTTGCCATTGCTCCTGGAGAACGTCAGCTATCCCGAACAGGTGGAATACTGGCTGGAAGGCTGGCAGTGGATCTCGGCGTCGGACGGCTCCGTGGACCACTGGTTGCCTAGGCTCATCGCTGCTCTGGTGAATGCCGGGGTCGAGTCGGCGAAGGAAGCGCACGGCCAGTTCCGTATCGTCTCGACCGTGATGCCCAAACCGCAATCCGGGCTGGCGGGTCTCCGTGCGCTGGCGAGGTTCACTGATCAGATCTGGCCGATTCCTGCGGACAAAGTCCTCCGCCAGACGACCCGCGGCGGGTTTCGTGGGCTCGGAGCCCCGCAGGAAGATGTCCAGCACGGCCACCGGCTCGGCAGCCGTGTGGCACTTGCTATCGAGTTGGAGACGAGCGGCCATCTGCTGCTGCTCGACGAAGGTCCCGAGCAGATCCTGTACTGCCTGTGTCCCTCACGCTTCGCTCCCGAAACGACGCTACCGATCGGCCGGAGCTACCTCCCACAAACAGGCTCGCGATACGACGCGTTTGTCGTCTCGGGGAAGCCGGGACGAGAGGATCTGGTTGCGATCATCTCGGAGCAACCCCTGGTGAAGGACTGGCTGCCAGCGGACGAACGTCTCCCGGCCAAGACATTGAGCGAGGCGGACGTCGCGCAGCTGCTCCAGACTCTCCAGCAACTGCCGGCGACGAGTTGGATCGCGCTTTCGACGTACTTCGACGTCATCGCATGAGGCCCGGTGAAGGGAGGTGGCGATGCCAACGGAAACGACCGCGAAATCCGTCAGCGAGGTGGTGGCCCTCCTGATGGAGGACGAACGAGATCCGGAGAAGATCGCCGCCAGGCTCCAGGAGCCATTCCTGCCGGAGATGTTCCTGGACGACATTGACGTCTCCGACGACGATGGCGTGTCGGTCTTCCTGCGCTACCTCCAGACGCGCTTCGGCGGAGCCGAAATCGAAAAGGACGAGGTGTGCCGGTTCGTCGAGCGGAATCGCCCGGCCCTGGCGGCGCGAGTGTTCCCGATTTTGGCAAAGGTGTTGGCTCAGGCGAAGGCACAGGGCGCAGAGGACGACGCGACGGTCTACATCGAGCACGTCTGCGCCCAGGTCGGCCACGCCCTGCGCGGGCAGCCGGAGTGCATTGACACGAAGAGCGGCCGACTCTTCTGGTTGCTGTTCACGCTCGGCCACATGGCTGCGACGGGCAGATACGCACATGCGGACGCCACCCGTCTGCTGTCGCGGAGCGACCTCGTCGCGCGCATGACCCCCGTCACGCTGCTCTTCATGCTCGAAGAGTACAAGAAGGCGATCAACACCAAGCACGAGCAGCCGATCGAGTTGGTCATGCTCCTCATGGAGTGTGCACTGCTCGCCCGCGACCTCCCGGCCGCCGCCACGGCGTTCGAGATCCTGAGCCGGTTAGTCCCGGCGCTCGATACGACAGCCTGGGTCGGCGTTATGGAACGCGGATTGCGGATCCTCCAGCAGCGCGGTTGCACACATCCCGAACACGAGCGGTTCATGCAGCGGCTGAGGAGCCGCTTTGGGCCGAGGATAAACGACGATGACCTCTAAAAAGCCAAAACGGGCCAACATGCAACGCGCGATCGCCAGCGCCACGGAGCTCACGCATGTGTTGCAGGTGATCCAACACCTCCCGCCGGGCCTCGATTTCGGGCGGTTCTTCTCTCTCTTCGGCACACTCCTCGGGCTGATGAATGCCGAGCAGTACGAGCGGGTGTTGCCCGTCGCCGACAACGCGCTGGCCGAGATCGATGTCGTCATGCGGTGTGCCGGCGCCCTGGAGGAACTGGTTGCTTTCAAGGGCGTCGTGGCCGCCAACGGGTTCAAGGCGGCGCTCGAATTGGAGCGATTCTCTGTTGCGCTTCGCTACGCGGATGCCGATGTCCTGGCTCACGCTCAGGTTGCTTCGCCCTCGTACGGCTTGGCCCGGGCGTACAACAACCGCGGGCTGGCGCGGCACGAACTCGGCCGGTTGGTCGAGGCGGAGGCGGACTACGCCACGGCGTTGGCGTCCATTGGCGATGCAGAGGACCAGGAACTGCGCACGCTCAAACGCACGATCGAAGGGAACCTCGCCAGCCTACGCATGCAACGCGGGGAAGCGCCGCTGCGCCACTCGAATCGTTGCAATCCACAAAGGAGCTTCCGTGGCGGTCGACCATCAGCGGCGACGTGGTCGATCTCGTCGCGCGCCTGACCTCGCAGGCAATGGATCTCCTGCGCGTCGGTGGCCCGCAGGAGGCGCTGCCCCTCGCGCAGCAGGCGTTCGAGCTTGCCGAACGGCACACCGTTGGGGTCAAGAGCGCACGGCATTGCGGCGAGCAACTACGGCTACTGCCTGTGGCGGCTGCAAAGAGCCTCCGACGCCCTACCTGTCATCGACGGCGCGAAAGCTCTCCACCGCAGCGCGGAGGGTTGCCAGCAGCCGTTTGCCATCGACTGCTACCACCTCGGGCTGGTCTACCAGGACTTGAAGCGGTACGGCGAGGCGCTGGTAGAGTTCAAGTTGGGCTGGGACGCCATTCGGACGGTGGCCCCGCGCGAGCCTGACGGCGCTCAATCTGCTGAGCCAGATCGGGTTGTACCGGATGCATGCCAAGGACGACCGACGCGGCCGTGCCGCGTTTACGAGGGGAATGGACCTATACGAGAGCATGCGACCAGACCTCGCCGACACCGAGGGGAAGCACGAGGACACGTTCCGCGCCTACAGAGGGTTGCTGCAGCGGTTCCTCTGGCTCGCCGATCGCGAAGACTGGACGGACGAGATATTCATCCTCATCGAACGGGGCAAAGCGCGGTTCTGGTTGGAATCGATGGACCGCACCCGGTCTGCTTCACGGCAAGGTGCCCAACCATCGCTGGTCGAGACACCGCGCCGGCCGTCTGATCCGACAGACCAACGCCTCGCGGCGGTCCCGACGAGGCAGACACCAGCTTCGGCACCGGCCTACGATCAGCGCGCCCTACGCGCTCTGCTCGGTGACAAAGGTATATTGATCCAGTTCTACGTTGGTCCGGACGATGCCTTCGTCAGTTACTCCAGCCAGGGGTTGCTCGACCACTACCGACTGGACATTAACGAGTCGCGGTGCCGGGACATCATCGGCCGCTACGTCTCGACGTTCGGGGCGTTCTACACTCGCCCTGTCCGCGGCCTTGGCTCCTGCCCGCCGCCAAGTCATGCTTCGTTCATGCGCCATATCGGCGAACTGCTGTTCCCCATCTCAAAGTCACTCTTCGAAGGGGCGAAGCAGATCATCGTGATGCCCGATGGCCCGCTCTGGTCCCTGCCGTTCGACAGCCTTGAATTGCCCCTGCGGAATGGCTGGCGCCGGTTGGCGGAAGTCGCGCCGGTGTTCGTCGCGCCGTCCGTGGCGGCGATCCAGCAATTCCGCCAGCGGGCCGTTACGTCGCCGCCGCGGGACAACCGCTTCCTAATCGTCTCCGATCCCACCATCGGCACCTCGATTTCGCCCCTCCCCGGTGCCCGCCGAGAGGCGGCGTGGCTGAGAGAAACCGTGGCCCCGAAACTCGGTGTGGTCTGGCTAGAGGGCAACGATGCGACGCCAACGAACGTCACGCCGCAGTTCGAAACGGACCTCGCACATTCACATAGCCTCGCACGCCTACGGCGAGCCAGCAGACGATCTTCCCCACCTCCTCCTGACAGATGGCCGAGGCGGGTTGGCTAAGCTGTTCGCGCACGAGGTGGCTCGCCTTCCCATGAGGGCCAAGTTGGTCTACCTCTCGGCTTGTAGCACGTCCATGGGAAAGGGGTCCACGGGGGAAGGCTTAGTAAGCCTCGCCAGAGCATTCCTGATCGCGGGGGCGCGATGCGTGGTGGCGAGCCTCTGGCCCGTGGACGATGAAGAAGCTCTGCTGCTGTCCCAATTCTTTTACGAGGCGTATTTGACCGGAGAATCGCCGGCACAGGCGATGCAGACGGCGAAGAGCGCCCTGTTGCGGTCGGGGGCAAGTGCATCGACCGTCTCGGCATTCCAGGTCTTTGGTGATGGTGGGACGACGTGATCCCAGCCACATCGATAAAGACTTCCAGGCACCCGGGGCGCGCGACCTGGCCAAGATTAAGGTGCACCAGGATCGTCGCGCCTGTCTGCCGGATTTTTGGAAGAGAAAATGATGACGGCAGCCGACGTCGCTGGACGGGCCATGCGACGATCGGGAATGGCGGACTTGCTCTCGAGGGCGACCGGAAAACCTGCAATGCGCCAGCGGGCTTGGGGGCTTATTGTCGCAGCCTCGTACCTGCAGAAACCAAAGGCAAAGGGCAAAAGGCAAGGACATGCATCGCGCGCTTAACACAATCAGGCAGTTTAGGTGACTTTGGCTGATCAACCACCGCAAGAGTTGCACCCATGACAACGCCTCGCGCACACCTCTTCGACCCCGCCGTAATTCGCTGGTATCACTGCGTCACGCGCTGTGTGCGACACGCTTTCTCGCTCAGCGAAGGCCCGCTCGACCGCAAACAATGGATCAAGCACCGGCTGGAAGAACTTGCAGAAATCGTTGCCGTTGCCGTCGGCGAGTTTTCCCTGATGGATAACCAATCCTCGTCGACTACACCGGCCGCCTCTTCCGCGACGGCAAATCCACCGAGCCGTTCACAGTCCTCAGACGACCCGCCACCCATCACCCGCCACTCGCCACCCCAAACACAATCTCCCAGGCAGGAGCCAGCTCCCAGGCAGGAGCCAGCACCATGTCCTGCTTGAGTTGCGCACGGTCCCTTTCCGAAAGCAGGCGTCGCAATGGAGTAACTTGTTCCATCGTGACATGTGATTGTCCAAGGTGCTTCAGATCATTCCGCCAAACGCAACAGACAAGAGGCCACCGGCACTTGGCCAATCGGACCATCACTTATCCTGATCGGCCCAATGTCGATTATCGTGACCGCTCTCAGCCGTGGGTGCGTCGGCATGCGAGGGCTTACGGTTGACGCAAGGAGAGGGTGCGGCGCGTTATCATGTTGCGGATGGGCCGCGCCGATTTTCCGGCCAGCGGGCTTTCGCCCAACGGCTGTCCTACCTGTGCCGCAGGTGTAATTGGTGAATACGCCCGTCGAGTTTGGGACCGTGCGCAGAACCGAGGCCATTATTTGAGCAGATAGACACCGCCAGATGAAGCTAAGATGGTGGTCGCTCCGGTGCAGGCGCATGCTCAAGCCCCGCTCGGCACACCACTTCTTGTTCTAGAGGAAACTGATGGCGTGGCCGTAATTGAAGAGCTTCGTCAAAACGTAGTTGGCGATCTCCGAGCGGGTCGTATCCGTGCGCCACATCATCTCGAGCCGGACCGGGTCGAGATGGGGATTGCAAACGAGGTCGCTTTTCCGGGTCAGTCCTCCACCGAGGTCGATCTCTTGCTCGAACTGCTCGATCAAGCCGCAATCGATCAGTGCCTGTCCCAGGACCTTGTTGAGAGCGATGTCATTCGTCTTGGCGATGGCCATCAATGCATCGAACGGGGCCAGCCGCTCGGCCTTCGGCTTGGGACCGCGTTTCAGGGTTCCCACTGGCTCGCCGCGGAGGGCACTGGCAAGCTCGCTGTCCAGAAGACGATCTTTCCCGCTGGTTGCTCCGCTCACGATAAAGCCGGATTTCGCCAGCTCGACACGGAGCAAAGCGTCTGCGTATTCATGGACGAGCTCGATCGCGGAGAGCGCCGACAGGTGAAGGATCTTGGCGTCGAAAGCCGCGCCCAGCAAGCCCAGACGTTCTGGGTGTTCCTTCAATTCCTTGATGATGTTTGCATCCGTTGCCGCCATCAGGCGGTCAACATCGGCTGTCGAGTACTGGCCCCGGGTCAGGACGCCGACATCGGCCTCGGGATCGTTCCTCGCGATCACAACGACCCACATCCGGCATTGTTCCTGGGCCTCGAGCTTGCTGGCCAGGATCTCGCGGTTTTTCCGCTCTTCGATCTGCAAGAGCTTGAGAAAGGTTCCAATGGTCCCGGCCTGGCCCGCGAGAACCTCGGCGCGTTCCTCCGAGATTCCCAGCTCGGCCAGCGACGCTCCGTAATTGAAGGTCGCGACCGTCTGGCGCGCGATCCTGAGGTACTCGCTTCGTGCAGGGCCGGCGTAGCGAAACACTGGCTCCTCGACGCCGAGAAGGGCCTCGCCGCCGATCTGACGCGCAGCCGCCACCAACTTGTCCGCGATCGGTTCCGAGTTGCAGGGCCAGACCACGACCGTCCGTTCACCTGCCGTAGACCGAACGAACGCGTTGATTGCCAGAGTCGCCGACTCGATCTCGACGTCGGACGTGTCTCCCAAGGCTTCGCGGCTCTCGATGACGACGACCCTCATCGCCTCATCGCTGGGAGAGAGAGCCTGGAGTCCTTCCCGGATCGGTTCGTCGCGCCTGACCGAGACGGTCTGGACCCCCTTCCTGAAAAGTCCCATCGTGTGGAGAAGGGTCGTTTTCCCGGATCCGGTTTCCCCTCCGAGGACCAGAAATGCACCGCAGAGAGAAGAAGCCATCTCATCGTGGAGATGATCGAATTTCCTTAACCCTTCCTCGACCGGAACGATCAAGGATATGAGGTCATGGCCATTCAGCATCTTCTCGACGCTCTCGAACCGGATGGGGACTCTCGGCCTTGGGATGGTCATTGTGCTCTCTCTCCGGCTCCGTCCATCAGGCGTTCATCTTCCGTTGCTCCCGCTCCGGCCAGGTGTTTGTCGTCGCCGCGCTGGCCCGGGACCAAGTTTTCAGTATATCCTGGCGCCCGGGCCACGTCGCGGTGGTGTAGCTGGGGCCGACTGGCCCAAACGAGTGAACGGCGCATCGTTTCCTTCGCCAGTGCGAGCCACCCGCTTGTTCCCGGGTCATTCGTGACCGCTCAGATGTGCTCCCAGCCCAAACTGACTCCTCACGGAAATTGAAGTCATCCTCGATGCGTAAATGGATCGGCCGCCAAAAGCTGTTCAAGCAGTCCCTTGAACCAAACGCCGTCCGTTTCCATACTCGGTTTCGTCAACAGCATGAAATTGTGTCCATTGGCCTGCCAGACCGCTTCGTGGGGGCCATATCGCTCAGTCAAGAATGCGTGGTGAACCTCTTGACCGCGGATGCTCAGGATCTCGGTCGAACAAGGCTGAAGATCCAGCCGCGGCGGATACGGAACACCGTGGGTCTGATTCGACGGAGAAACCAGCATCCGCAAGTATCGGCCTGGAGGCTCGTCCGCCTCGTACACGTAGTCAATCTCTTGAGGCAGTTCCGTCGATCCATAAACAAACGCCGCGTTCAAACGAAAGCCATAGGCAGGCGGCGGGGCGACTTCTCGACCGGGCAGATCAGCCGGGATTTTCGTAGCACTGTAAAGAGCCAGTAGAGCGCTGGGAGGCTTTCGCTCGTGCGCAAAGTATCCGCAGGGGACAGCGATGGTCTGCTCCCGGTGACGGCTCTGGTAGCACAGCTCTGCAAGGGAAGTTGCGAGAATGCGTCTTCTTGCGTCCAGATCGACAGGGGACATCCCGCAGCAAATGGCCCGTAGTTCGTCGTCGTCAAAGGCGCCCTCGTAGGTGGAAAGCTCGATCGTGGTGCGGTCGATGCTCACGGCCGCGGCACGGGCCTTGCGAAAGTCAGTGCCGAGCCAGCCGATGTTCTTGCCCACTTCAAACGGCTCGTTCCGGCTTTTCCACAGGCAAGGATGGTCAAATGCCGGAGGTGCCCAGTCGTAGAGGAACTGCTTCACACGCACGCGACGACCGCCGCCGACGATCTCAAAGCGGAGCGAACACCGGTTGTGGTCGTGCCAGTCCGGCCGGCCTGTTACGTCGCTGGTGCGACCGGGAGGGGCCTCCGGCCGAAGGGTAAGATTTTCGACCGATAGGTCAGGCGGAAGATCGCGAGGCCGCAGGACGACAAAATTGCACCATGGCTGGACTTGTTCCCACGCGACAGTGCGAAGTTTTGACTCCTCGCAATCCACGGAGCTCGCCGTCGAATGTCGCCAGTATTCTGAGCCAGCGTGGTTTTCGGTTGTTGTTTCCTGTGTCACGTTAAGTTCCTCCAGCGGTCGGGATGACGCCGGGTCAGGCAGCGCTGTGGGCGAGAAGCACTTTTTGAATCCGTATTCTCGAGGTGAGAACAACCATCATTGCGCGAGGAACGGACGGACGCGGTCTGCGAGCAGCTTGTAGCCTTCGGCGGCGAAGTGGAGCCTGTCCTTCATGAACAGCTCGGGGCGCGCACGGCCGTCGGGAGTGAGGCTGATGTCGTACGCATCGACAAAGCCGACTCGCGGCATATCCAGGGAGATCTCGCGGATCAGTCTGTTCAATTCGCGGTTCTTGTCCGCCTCGCCCCATCGCGCGGGTGCCGGGCTGACGGCGATGTAGAGGATCTCCGTTTTAGGCAGTCGGGCGTGAACCACGCGGACGAATTCTACGAAATCAGCCGCCACTTCTCTGGGAACCCGCCCGGCGTGGATGTCGTTGCCCCCTGCTCGGAGAAAGATCTGCTTGGGCTCGTGCGGGAAGATGAGGCGGTCGGCGAAGTGGGTGGAATCCACGATTTCCGTGCCGCCAAAGCCGCGGTTGATGACGTGGTGATCCGGGAAGTCGACGGCGAGCGTTTTCCAGAGCCTGATCGTCGAGGAGCCGATAAAGAGGATTCCCCCCTTCCCAGGGGGCTTCTCGCGATCCGCCGCTTCATATGCGGCGACCTCTTTTTCGAATTTCGCGTAGTCTCGCGCGGCCGCGTATCGGCTTCGGGGTGCGTCCTGGCCGGATAAACGCGCCGGCGAGATCGCCGCGAGCAGACTCAGGGCCATTGTCACACTGATTACCGCTTTGGTCATGCTTCCGGACCTCATGCCAGGACCGCCGTCTCGATCGCTCATCGCACCGCTTCGTTCGCAACTGAAGCAGAGCGGTGTGGCTCCATCGTACAAAGCCGTTAAAGGCTCGCAAGGGGTCGTGTGTTTCCACGTTGCGGTCGGCGCAATTGCCCGTCGGCCGTGAGCTACTCTTGCGAACGAAGGACGTTGATGCGGGCTTCCGCGTCACGGAGCGCTTCAACTACTTCCTCGAATGTAGGAGGAGGAGCCAGAAACATCGGTCCCATTTTGGCATAATCCTGTGCCAATTCGCTATTTCGATGCGACGGTGGGACAAGGCGCAGGCCGCCGGGTTTAGCCTCAGTATAGTTTGCCCAGGATGACCCGAAAAAGCGGGACTTGAAGAGGGCAACCCGTTCGAGCAGGTCCAACCGAGCCAGGGAGGCCGCGCCGGCGGGTTGCTTCCACAGGGCTGCCAGGTCGGAGTAGTGCCGGGAAAACCGATCGCCGACAGGCTGGTCAGCGGGACGGTGATACTCGGCAGTGCCGCCGTTCCGCGATCGCCTGCAAGAACGGACGCATCCAGGCAGGAGCCAGAACCATGTCCTGCTTGAGTTGCGCACGGTCTTTTTCCGAAAGCAGGCTTCGCAATGGGGCAAGTCGCTCCATCGTGACGTGTGGTTGCCCCAGGTACTTCAGTCCCTGGATGACCACGCCGCTCATTCGTCCTGCCGCTGCCATCGCTCGCGTCGTCGTCCGCTTCAGAATAATCTCCTGAGTCCCGACCCTTACCCGGCGCGAAGGCCCGTCGGTTAGGAAGACCGCTTTGGCGGGCACTTGCTCAGAGAGGTGGAGAAGGTTGGCCGAGTAAGCAGCCGACGGTTGGATGCGCAACCGGTCACGGCCGGCCACCGCCTTCGCGATCGCGTCTACAGACGGAGTGAGCCATCCCAGTTGCGGATGTGACTTCGGATAATCGTACAGTCCTCGCGCTAGCCGTCGCAGGACGCCTTGCTTGACCAGGCGATGGAGCACAAAATCAACCCCCTGACGGCTGCCAAGGTCGAGAAAGTCACCTGGAACGAACACAGAACTGCGCCCGGATCCATGAATTCGGACAAGCATATTACTTTCAAGGCTTTGTGGCTTACGACGTATCGTTTTCATCTAAGAAAAAATGCCACGTTTTTCTTATACATTCAAGCCAAAAAATCGGGCCCAACTCATTCGGGGTTCCTGTGCGGAGGTGTGGTTCTCGGCGCCTCTCTCGCTTCTGCCTTCGGACATCGTTCCCTCCCGCACGGATCAAAGAAACACCGGACGCGCGGAGTGGCGAAGATCCGCGTGATCCAGTCTATTTCATCCGCTACCCGTGGTTATCGGCTTAGATAGGCGCGTTCTTGTGACAACGTTGGACTTGGTTTACTTTCTTCCCTTTGGATCTATCTCGGCTACTTATACGCGTGAGTAGACATGGAACCCAAGGTTCGATCGCGTGAAAACCTCGTGACGCAATAGAGAACAGGGCATTGGTACTTGGTCCATCGGACCATCAATTATCATGATCAGCCCAATATCGATTATTGTGATCACTCTCATGCTCGTCAGCCACGAGGTCTGTGACAACCCGGTATGACAGGCCCGCCATGACGGACGCCGGCCAGAAGCGCCGGATTGTCGGCCAGACGCAGGTCCTGACGAAACCAAACCAGGGACCGCCAGCATCGCTCAAGAGCGCACCGGAGCCCCCAAGATCTCGGACACTTTCTTGGCTCTATAGTCGAAGATCGCATTCAGTTCGGCTTTTACCACGCAGGCGTGCGCGAGTCGCCCCAGGAGCCCAAACGGGAGGGCGTAACGGACCGTGTCGCCTATCAGAGTTCCTCCATCGATTGACTGAAAGCTGTGGCTGTGCTGCCAAAGGCTGTATGGGCCCTTGAGTTGGACATCATCGAAATCGGTGGGCGGATCCCAGCAAGTAATCTCGGTCACCCAACGCACGGGAAACCCATGCCAGCGCAACATGTAGTCGATTTTCGCTCCTGGTCGCATCACGATCGGCTCAGGGCTCAGAATCCGGAAGCCCAACCAGGGAGGAGTAATCGCGCCCAGGTTCTTCGCGTCCGAAAAAAACGCGAAGACATCATCGAGCGCCCGGGGAATCCACTGCTCGCGCTGGAGCACCAAGCTTTTCATCGGACAAGCCCCGCCCGGTTGAGACGCGTTTCGGCGATGGCCCCGCCGCCGCGTTCAACGCCTCGAGCAGCCTGCACCAACTGTACCTTCCATGTCGTATCGGCAATCATGGGTTCAGCCTCCAAATCGCCCAGTTCAGAGCTGTTGCGTATGAGACCCACATCAGATAAGGGAGGAACAAACTGGCCGCCAGAGCCGATATTCGACGGAACGACCAGAGCGTTGCGGCAATGGCGGCCCACAGCAGGAGAATGTCCACGAGGGCGATGGCGGGACTGTGCAAGCTGAAGAACAGCGGCGACCAGACCGCATTAAGCGCGAGTTGTCCGGCAAACAGACCCAACGCGGTCCGGCCTGTTGACCAGCCACTGCGTCGCCAGACCAGCCAGGCTGCCAGGGCCATCATCAAGTACAGCATGGTCCAGACGGGGCCAAAAACCCAATCGGGCGGCGTCCATGCTGGCTTGCTGAGAGTCTGATACCACGTGCGGACAGACACCGCCGTCAGTGCCGCCCCGACGGCTGCCGTGCCCAAGCAGATGATCAGGAAGAACGCCAGCATCGCAAGTTGGTGGACCCACCCCGGTGATGTCACTGTGGCTTCGCTTGGCGAATGTCCCCTACACATTTAGCGTTTCCACCAATTCGGCGGCCTTGATTGCTTTCACGAGCGTTTTGAACTAATCGTCGTCTGTAGCGGTTTGGACGATATCTTTGTCCTCCCGCTGCACAGCCGTTGTCCAGCCTGCAGCAAGGTGTCGACAGCAGCCAGGAAGTGAGCCACTTTCGCAGCCAGAATTGAGCCACCGCGGTTGTTGCCGGACGAACCGCGAGTAGCGCTGATTAGTGACACCTATGCCGGTGTTCGATGTCAACATCCAACGAGAATTGCAGCGTCGTCGATGTTATCGATCGCATTGGTTGATTCAAATCGGCCTTCACCCTTGGCCTGAGGCTGATTTGAATCAACCAATGCGATCCGACAGCGGAAGATTTCGAACGCAGAGGATCATCGTCGTGGATGTCGAAGCTAATTGTCGCCCATCAATAAAGCCCGAGAACGCTCCGCCAGCGTTCCCTGGGCAAACGCACTCGTCGCTTTTCCGGGACGATTTGACCGCGCTGGCGAGTCGCGGCTTGTTTTATATGTACAGATATAATACTTCTTGAATGACAGAATCTGACAAAGCTGAGAGAGCCACTCTGCGATTTTGAATGTTAGGCTCGGGGTCGGCAACCCAGTTTTCACCGTCGTTGCCGGCCGGCAACTCCGGTTGGCATACGCCGACTTCCTAGAGACCAACGCAAAGTGATTCTAGAACCTCGCAAGGTGTCGTCAAGAATATTCCGGAGAAAACGCCGAAAAAACGAATCGATAGAGCCACTCACCGCGATCAACTGATCGCAGAGTGGCTCAAGTGGCGCTGCGATAATGGCTCACTCTCTGGTTGCTGCTGACATCTTCGGCGGTCTACGACGCGGCTAGCAGGCGAGTAGCCTCGATCGACCCGCTCGGCGACATCGTCACGACAGTCTACGACGCGGCTAGCAGGGCCGTGGCCAGAATCAACCCCCTTGGCAACGCGGTCACCAGTGTTTTTGACGCGGCCAGCAGGGTGGTCGCTAATCTCGACCCGCTCGGCAACCGGACTTCGATTGCGTACGATACCAATAGCCGCCAGGTGTCCGTCACTGATGCCCTCGGCGGCGTTAACACAACGATATATGACTCGGATGGGCGCGTGCTGGCCAGCGTCAACGCTATCGGGTTCAGCACGACGCAAGTCTACGACGCTCTCGGCCAGCGATTGGCGACCATCGATGCAAAGGGGAATCGCACGAGCGCTACGTGGGACGCCGACGGAAGGCAAACCGTTGCCACCGACGCTCTTGGCAACCAGATCACCTACCAGTACGATGCAGCCGGCAGGCGGGTGCTCCGAATCGACGGGCGCGGGCTGTTGACGACCTACATCTATGACGCAGCCAGCCGGCTTACGGGTCAGCAGTATCAGGATGGCACGCGGGCGACCTTCACCTACGACGCCAACAGCCGCCGCACCATACTTAGCGACTGGACGGGGCTTTACACCTCGAGCTGACGATCCGAATGGGCGGGTGAGCTCCGTGGTGAATCCGGCGGGAATTGCGCTCACGTATGCCTATGACGCAGTCGGGCAGAGGGCGACGATGGCGCAGCCTACCGGAGCCTTCACCTACGTCTACGACTCGGCAGGCCGAATAAGCAACCTTACGAATCCTGGGGGCCAGACGACCACGTGGTCTTACGATTCGGCGAGCCGGGTAGCGCAACAGCTCCTCGCCAACGGCGTCACGGTGTCAAACACTTATGACAATGCCAATCGACTGTTGCTGCTCGCAAGTATCGGCTCAGGTGGCACAACGCTTTCGAGCTTCGCTTACACACACAATTCGGTGGGAAATCGAACGCAGGTCGTGGAGGTCGACGGGTCGATCGTGACATGGTCCTATGACCCGGCCTATCAATTGACGAACGAGCGGCGCAGCGGAGCGACTAGTTATAATGTAACATATGTATATGATGGCGTTGGCAATCGCACGTTGATGGTCAACAACGGATCGCCGACAACTTACGCCTACAATGTCGCGAACGAGCTTGCCACCAGCCAGGCAGGCGCGGGACGACCACGTACTCGTTCGACGGCGATGGAAACCTGCTTACCACCGCCCTACCGGGCAGCCAGCTTGCAACGAACACGTGGGACGGTGAAAACCGGCTGACGAAGGTCGCGCTGCCATCCGGCATCGTGGATACTTTCGCGTACGATGGTGACGGCCGGCGCAGTTCAGAAGCAGGATTCTACGGGCACGACGAACCATGTGTGGGACGCGAAAAGCATTTTGTTAGAAACTGGCTCGAGCGAAGCTATCGAGGTTGTCTACACCGTCGAACCCGCGGGATACGGCCAGGTGCTCTCACAATCGCGATCGGGCACAGACTCCAGTTACATTTACGATGCGCTGGGTTCGGTGAGACAGCTTGCGAACAGCTCTGGCGCGATTACGGATACCTACCTGTTCGATTCGTTCGGCAACGCGCTACAATCAGTCGGATTAACTGTCAACCCATTCCGATTTAACGGACGCACGCAATACTACGTGCACACGGACTTGGCTCAGCTATACGTTCGAGCACGCTACTACGACGTGGCGACTGGCCGCTGGTTGTCGGTCGACCCCATTCGCGGAGACGCATGCCAATACGCGTACGTGCGCAACGGGCCGCCGAACGCAATCGACCCGTCAGGTGAAGATGTGATGAAGTTGCCGCCCCCTCCGACGCTACCGCCCGTGGGGCTTCGTCCACTATTTCCCGACGCCCGGTTTTGTACGATGACATGGTGCCAGTTTTGTCAGGGAGCAGCGTCGGCGAGCAACTACTTCAGCCTTGTTCGGGCGATCCTCAGCGACATCCATCTGTCTTCTACGCGGAATACATGCACTTGCGATTACGCGGCAAAGGAATGTCAGGAGAGGCTCCGAAAATGGCTAGCGGGCGACCAGCAGGTAGAACCATGCACCCTGGAGGACTATCTAAAAATCTATGGTGAGTGTTTCAAACGGCTCACCGGACACTATCCTACGGTATCCGGATGGGCCCAGGGGGGGCAAGCGGGCCTTAGCCGCCCCGGCAAGACCTTTGCCGAGCTTGTGGAGGGTTGCGCGACTGGAGCACACGAGCGCGCTCATAATACTTATGAGGCCGCCCACAAAGCTTGCGGAGATCCAAACCAACCTGCCTACTGGGATTGCTACTGCCAAAGCGAGGTCTATGCGAACGCCGTCGGAGATGCGTATAGTCTGTTCTTACTAGGAGTCGCAACGATGTGCTTTAAGAGCAGTGTGTGGATTCTTCCGTGAGTGCAGCTCCGCCGTTGTTCGTCGCGGATGTCCGCTGCCGGTGATAGCGCGTTTCGGGGTGCCGCGAAACCTCACGCGCGGAGATACGCACGCACGCACGCCGTACCAACACGCTCCGCAGGTGGCGGAAATGGCTTGGGAAGCGAAGAACACGTGGCCCAATTCCCTAAGTCCCGGAGCCGATTTATGAGGATGAAACGTATTGCTTTGGCGTGCGTATGTGTCGCTGCAACGATTTTGGCTTACACCGGAGGAAAATCTATCGCGCGTGCACGCCGTGGACCGGGCTCTACTGTTGACCGACGAACGGGATCCGACACGGCTGTTCATACAAAGCCGACAGAGAACCGCAAAGTGAACAAGCGAAAAAGACCGGACGCGACCATGTGCGCAAGGGTGACGGGGGAGGCCCTAGTTTCCGGCGGAGAGTCGATCAATGCAACCAACTCGTACCTGGTTGTATTAGATCCCGGATTCGTGGTGACACTGGAAATTGAGAAGTGTCTGCAGGGCCGAGTCGATTGCGATAAACTGACGCTCTTGGTAGGCCACTCGCCAAGCCTGGAACTCGGAATTAGGAATATTGGACAGGTGGTTGAAATTGGCATTAGTAGGGCCACGGAGCCTACTGAGCTTTACCAGATTAAGGGCCAGGGAGTGCAAGGGTCCCGCGCTCCGGACGTGTCTCGGGTCGAGTACAAGGTTACACGGCAGTAGGCGCGTGTGGCTGGCGCTGCCCGGCAGGTTAGCCTCACCCTTTGTGTCGACAGCAGCCAGGAAGTGAGCCACTTTCGCAGCCAGAATTGAGCCACCGCGGTTGTTGCCGGACGAACCGCGAGTAGCGCTGATTAGTGACACCTATGCCGGTGTTCGATGTCAACATCCAACGAGAATTGCAGCGTCGTCGATGTTATCGATCGCATTGGTTGATTCAAATCGGCCTTCACCCTTGGCCTGAGGCTGATTTGAATCAACCAATGCGATCCGACAGCGGAAGATTCGAACGCAGAGGATCATCGTCGTGGATGTCGAAGCTAATTGTCGCCCATCAATAAAGCCCGAGAACGCTCCGCCAGCGTTCCCTGGGCAAACGCACTCGTCGCTTTTCCGGGACGATTTGACCGCGCTGGCGAGTCGCGGCTTGTTTTATATTTACAGATATAATACTTCTTGAATGACAGAATCTGACAAAGCTGAGAGAGCCACTCTGCGATTTTGAATGTTAGGCTCGGGGTCGGCAACCCAGTTTTCACCGTCGTTGCCGGCCGGCAACTCCGGTTGGCATACGCCGACTTCCTAGAGACCAACGCAAAGTGATTCTAGAACCTCGCAAGGTGTCGTCAAGAATATTCCGGAGAAAACGCCGAAAAAACGAATCGATAGAGCCACTCACCGCGATCAACTGATCGCAGAGTGGCTCAAGTGGCGCTGCGATAATGGCTCACTCTCTGGTTGCTGCTGACAGCAAGGCCGCCTACCAAGCAGAACCCAACGATCTCGCCCCTGGAGTAAGGATGCGTTGCATTCGTTACACTTCTCTCGAGACTGACGGCAAATCAGTCGCGAGGTCCGCCTCAGCCAGACATGCTCTTTGGAAAACGTTCATACCGCTCACATTAAAAGCCCGGAATCGCGTGAAGTCAATAAGGCACCCCAAGAACAATGTGAACTAGCCTGGAATATAAGATTCACAACGTTCAAAATATCTTTGGCGGTCTTGCCTGGCCGCAGTCGATCGATGGGAATGACTGAGGAACTGTTGCCATGCACGGCGGCGATCAATCTCCGTACATCAGCACCATTCGGGCGGCAAACGCCCTCGGTGTGAGCATCAGCACCATTAAACGTTGGGTAGACGATGGGGTCCTGCCGGCTCACCGAACCGCGGGCGGCCACCGGAAACTGCTCCGAGCCGAGGTGCTGGCCTTGGCCCGGCAGGGCAAGTTGCCGCACCGCGACCTCACTGGCCTGAGTGTTGTTTCGATTGGTGAGGAGGCCCTCGATCTCAACTCCATCTCAACTGCCCTTCTTGCGGCCGTGCTGCGGGGAGACGGCACCGAAGTCAGCGCGCTCATCGGCCGCGCCTACCACTCGGGTGTTGCGATCGAAACCTTGTCTGACCAGGTCATCGCGCCCGTGATGACGCAAGTTGGTCACGACTGGGAGACCGCACGCATTGAGGTTTGGCATGAACACCGAGGGACCCAGCTCGCAGCCGGGGCCTTCTACGAGCTAAAGGACGCGCTGGACGTACGTGCGGAACGGAAACGCCCGTTGGCCATTGGCGGGGCCCCGCAAGGTGACCCCTACCTGCTGGCAACCCTGCTTGCGCAACTCGTACTGCTGGACGCCGGCTGGGAGGCCGTCAATCTGGGACCCAACACTCCCCTGGCGAGCCTCGCTAGCGCGATGCGAGAACTCCGACCGAAACTGGTCTGGCTGTCCGTCTCATACCTGGAAAAATCTGCTGATTTCCTCCGCGCTTACCGCGAGTTCTATCAAGCCGCCGAACAGTTGGGAGTGGCCGTCGCCGTGGGCGGCCAGGCGCTGCTCGAACCGATTCGATCCGCCATGCCTTACACCACGTTCGGCGACGGTTTGCAACACCTCGCAGCCTTCGCCCGGACACTTCATCCCAGACCGAAACCGCCACGCCGCGGCCGTCCGTCCCGGCACTGATCGGCGCGGGCAACTCACGTCCAGAGCGACTGAATTGATATTGACAGAGCCCCGCTCGAGCCACAATGAATGTGGACGTTTTGGACGTTATGAGGCCATCGTGACGGGTGCCGACATGGCAAAGCGGGTTTTGATCATCGGAGCAGGACCGGGCGGGATGGCTGCGGCGATGCTCCTTGCGCGGTCGGGTCTCGAGGTCACCGTCCTCGAGCGCTCGTCCAGCGTGGGCGGCCGTACTTCTTCGTTCTGCGGCAACGGCTTCCGCTTCGACCTGGGGCCGACTTTCTTCCACTATCCTCGGGTCCTTGCAGAGATATTTCAGGCTGTCGGTCGTGATTTGCGTGATGAGGTCGAGCTCGTGCGTCTGGACCCGCAGTACCGGCTTATCTTCGGCAGCGGCGGAGAGCTCCCGGCCACCCCGGTCGTGGAACGGATGGAGCGCGCCATCGCCGCGTTGTCACCTACGGACGCTGCTTCATTCCGTTCGTTCCTGGCCGATAATCGCGCGAAGCTGGCAAGCTTCAAGACGTGTTTGGAAAGCCCGTTCTGCGGATGGCGGGACGTCCTGCGTTGGCCGGTCCTCAAACTGTTGCCGCAGTTACGGCCCTGGCGATCGCTCGATCAGGAACTGGCCCGGTACTTCAGCGATCCCCGCGTCCGCCTGGCGTTCTCGTTTCAGTCGAAGTACCTGGGTATGTCGCCGTTCAAGTGTCCGAGTCTTTTCTCCATCCTCTCGTATCTCGAGTACGAGTACGGCGTGTTTCACCCGATCGGGGGCTGCGGGGCGGTAACGCAAGCCATGGCACGCATCGTGACGGAACTGGGCGGCGAGATCCGGCTCGATGAGCCCGTCAAGGAAGTCCTGTTCGATCGCAGGCGAGCCGTGGGCGTCCGCACGTCGTCGTCGTGCTATAGCGCCGATGCGCTCATCATCAACGCCGACTTCGCTCACGCCATGACCCGGCTGGTGCCGGATCGCCTGCGCCGCCGCTGGACCGACCGGAAAATCGCCCGCAAGCGCTACTCTTGCTCGACGTTCATGATGTACCTGGGGATTGAGGGTCGTTTTGATCACCTCGATCACCACACCATCTACATGACCGAGGACTACGCGAACAACCTCGAAGAGATCGAGGAGCGACACGTGCTTTCTGAGAATCCGTCCTTTTACGTGCAGAACGCTTGCGTGACCGATTCCACTCTGGCTCCGCCAGGCATGAGCACGCTCTATGTTTTGGTTCCAGTTACGCATCAACATCCGAATGTAGACTGGGCCAAGGAGCGCGAGCGGTTTCGTGCCTTGGTTCTCCGGCAGCTTCGCCAGCTTGGTATTGAGGACGTCGCGAGCCGGATTCGCTTTGAGCGAGTCATCACTCCGGCCGATTGGGAGCAGCAGCATCAGATCTATCGGGGCGCGACGTTCAACCTGGCCCACAATCTGGGCCAGATGCTCCATCTCCGGCCGCGGAACCGGTTCGAGGACCTGGAGGGCGTTTATCTGGTTGGTGGCGGCACTCACCCAGGAAGTGGTTTACCGGTGATCTTTGAATCGTCACGCATCACTTCGCGGCTTCTTCTCGCGGACCTGTCACCGTCCGTGCGCCGACCCGAACGCATGCCCCGTGAGCTCGCGGCGCCCGCTTTGGTGGGGATCGATTAGATGAACGCTGGCGACGTTCACGGAGGAGGAGGAATGAAGAATACCAGCAAAGCCGGCCGGGTCGGTGTCATTGGCGGAGGACTGGGCGGGTTGGCGGCAGCTTGTACGCTCGCGGCACGCGGTCACGACGTTGTCCTCTTCGAGAAGAATGCATGGCTTGGAGGTAAGGCAGCAGTCCTCGAAGCGGACGGCTTTCGTTTCGATATGGGGCCGACGATCCTCACTCTGCCTTCGGTACTGACTCGAATCTTCGCTGAGGCAGGACGGCGCCTGGACGACTACCTGGACCTGGTCCGGATCGACCCGCAATGGCGATCGTTCTTCACCGACGCCACAACCCTCGACCTGTGGGCCGACACCGACGAGATGAGTGCTGCTCTCGATGCATTCGCCCCGGCGTCCGGCGCAGGCTATCAGCGTTTCATGGAACACTCAGCCCGGTTGCATCGTGTTTCGGATCGGTTTTTTTTCTGGCGTCCGGTTGGTGGTCTGCGTGACGTGATCAACTTCAAGACGACCTTCGAGCCGTCTCTGTTGCGCGACCTGCTCTCATTGCACCCGGGACGATCGGTGGCTCGGGAGGTGCGCTCGCATGTCCCCGACGCGCGTGTTGCTCAAATGCTCGATCATTTTACGCAGTACGTCGGCTCGGCTCCCGACGCATCGCCCGCGGTCCTTTGCGGCATCGCCCACATGCAGACGGGTGAGGGAGTTTGGTATCCGCGAGGAGGCACGGGTGCCGTGCCGCGGGCATTGGCCAGACTCGCGACCGAGCTCGGTGTGGAGATCCGGCTCGCAACGGGATTGAGGCGCATTCTGCTCGCCGGCGACGGTCGCGTCCGGGGAGTCGAGTTGGAGTCGGGTGAACGCCTTCCGCTTGATGGGGTGGTCTCCAACTCCGATGCCGTGCGCACCCACCGCGAGTTGCTCGGGGGGAAGGCAGGAATGCGCTTCGAGCGCCGCCGCGCGTACGAACCGGCCTGTTCAGGAGTCGTCCTCTACCTCGGTCTGGACCGGCGTTACGACCACCTGCTGCACCACAATTTCGTCTTTTCACATGACCCGAACGAGGAGTTCGAGGCCATCTATAAGCGAGGTGAGCTCGCTCCCGATCCCACCTGCTACGTTTGCGCCCCCGCTCGGACCGAGCCGGGTGTTGCTCCCCCAGGTGGCGAAGCCTTGTATGTTCTCGTCCACACGCCCTTCCTCCGTCCGCATCACGACTGGGATCGCCTTTTCCCCAACTATCGCAAGATCATCCTCGAAAAGCTTGGTCGTACGGCTGGACTGACCGACCTGGAGCAGCATATTCGCTTTGAGCGACGGCTGACCCCCGTCGATATTCACAACCGCTACGGCGTCTTGAATGGCGCGATATACGGCATTGCATCTCACGGGCGCTGGCTGGGGGCCTTCAAGCCATCCAATCGCAGTCCGGACGTCAAAGGACTCTACTTGGCCGGCGGCGCTGCGCATCCCGGTCCGGGCATGCCGATGGTCCTGATGTCAGGTTGGATCGCCGCCGACGCACTCGATCATGACGGCGTGGCGGGCCGCACTGTTCGCGACAAACGCACACGTGGTGTCGCCGGCGATCCTCTGGAAAGCGCGGAAAGGAACAATCGACCTCGTCCCGCCCGAACCGGACGGCCGTCTGATTCCTTGCCGCCCGTGATGGTGCGCCGCTCTCCCTGGCTCGTTCGTTTCTTCACACGACATGTGAAGCGCTTCCACCTGTGCGCGCAACTTCCATGCAGTCCGGCTTTCAAGGACTGGCAGGCCCGGCGACGTCTGGCGCGGTCTGGCCAAGAACGCCACCACCGGGCTCGCATCGCCCGGCATGATTTTGCCCGCCACGGCAATCCTCCTGGGGGGCCAGGTCCTCCTACTCCTGCTCCTCGCCCTACTCGTCTGGCTCCCTCCCCTGGCAGCATGCCTTGCTCTCATCGCCACACTGGCCGCCTTCTACCCCCGGTTCGCCGCGGCGAACGATTTCGCCAATCCTGGCTCGGCGCCTCACTGCACCCGGCAGGAATCATGATTTTCCTCGCAATTCAATGGCACGCCTTCGTTCGTAGTGCGACCCATCGTTCCGGTCTCCACGCTGAGCAAGGGAACCGCCCCATCGGGCTGTCGGCTGTCGATACTGGATCACCGAACGGCCGCCGAAGACTCGAGGCTAACGATCGGCGTTTTGCCCCCTTGCGACCTCGCCACTCGCGCGCAATTTCGTCTGCGTGGGCGGCTCACACAAAAAGCGGTTGCATGCCTGATAGCCGAGCGCGCACGAAACATCGATTCGTCCAGGAGTCACGTTCGTACCGATGCGGAGTCGCCGCCGGAGCTCGATTGCCCCCTCATAGGCGAATTGGCCATCCGAGGTACGTATCGGATCAGGACAGGACCATTCCGACGTGGTATCGATGCCTTTCGGCAGAGTGAGTTCCAGCGTCGTCGGCACGCCCGGACCTCCCGACCTGCCGATGGCATAGATGTGCCAGGTCGGAGCGGTCTTGACTCGAATGACGAGCTCCAGTTCTTCGCCGGAGTGTACCTTGGCAGGGTATAGCTCGGCACTGGCGATCACGGGGTTCGCCGAATCGGGCTCTTGTGCTGTCGCATCGTTCGAGTTGCTCCGCGTTTTAAACGACTCCGGCGCGACCATGAACCTGAAGCCGCCGATCTCCGTGAAATAAAGCCGATTCCGGTACGCTTCCAGCCAGTCGCCCCAGCTCTTGACATCTGGGAAGTTCTCGGTCGTGTAACGCTTGAGAATTCGCTGCGCCAGGTCGGGACTATCGCCCCGCTTGAGCATTGAGATGCACTTCTCGAGGCAGCGCGATGCTGCGATTTGACAATCCCAGCCCTTTCACGTCCTCATCTACCGTGAACGGAAGGGACGTGGTTTCGTTGGGATAAAGGAACTCGAGGTTATCGCGGTAATATTCAATGTACCGCTTGGGATCGTTGCCGAACTGCCGCTGCAATTCCTTTGGGAACTGGCCGCGGTAGACCCCCACCATGGTCCGGTGGAGCTCATCGATTTTCTCGGGATCTTTGCGGGTCGCTTCGGGCTGCGAATTCAAGAACCGCTCCCGATCGCACATGGACTGATAGAAATACGCATACGACACCGCCCAGCGCCGCGACCTCCACGGGCCCTTGGGCTTGTGCACGATCGGTTTCTGACCATCGAATTGCTTGATGTAACAAATCGCGTTGACGAAGCACTTACGAGCCTCGGGCGTGAGGTCCGAGGGCGAGGCATAGAAACCCCAGAGCAGGAAGTTCCCGTGCCGCCCGATTGCGACGGAATCGGGGCTCTTCATGTTGAGCCCGCCCGCGATGATCTCGGCGTCAGGCGAGTCGGTGAATCCGTACGAGTCGGCGACCATGCCCGCCGGGGTCGACACATCCTCGGGGCGCCCCAGCGACCAACCGCGCTCCTGAACCTTCCATACCTTGATCGTGTGCGCCCAGGTGCTCGCCTTCCGGCCAGTTGCGGTATTCGGCAGGCGTCGGGCGATCCTCGAAGATGAGATTGATTTGATGAGGCCTATGGAACATCTCGTGCGCGGAGTGGATGCCGTAGGCTGCGTCTCCCAGGCAAACGCACAGGTCGTCGACTTTCAGTTGGAAGCGCCGGCCAACCCCCAGTGAGCCGCCGCCGATCAAGATCGTCGGACGATCGTAGCCCGGGCCCAATTCTGGCACGATGAAAGTTCGCCGCGATTCCCTCTCGGTCCGTGGAGGCATCCCCGGCCAGTCCAGCAAGATCACATCGTAAGCCTTGGTTTGCGCCTCCTTCAGAGTGAGATAATCAGCTAATCCAACCTCGGTGAATTGGCGCTTGAGAAACGTCTCGTAGTCTCTTGTGCGGTCGCTCTTCAAGTCGCCCGCGAACAGCACCTTGATACCCAGACGCTCTTCGGCAAACGAGTCTGACGCTGTGCCGATCGCGATCATCACCGAGCAAAGAAACGCGAGCTTTCGCATTCGCCTGGCTCCTTCAGTCTGAAGTTCCACTAATTGGCATCAATGCGAAGCTCCGTCCGATTCGGTAGCCGGACGACCATCGCCCTTCCCGACTTGATCAGGTACTCCTCGCCCGGGCTCAAGACACGCCCTTCGGGCGCGAGCAGCCGGGTCCCATTGCGCGGTGGTCGAATGCCGCCTCCCCGCCGAGGAACACCGTTGACGAAGAGTATCCCATGGGAGACCCCCAGGAGCATGAAGTGCGCGCGGCTGACGCAAACATCCGTGCCGTGGCCGCCCGAATGAAGAACTGGCTGCCCGGTTCCCGGGACGATCGTGGTGGGTTGGTAAGCAGGGTCGAGATAGGGGGGCACACGACCATGGTACCGTCCGACGACAACCGGCGAGTCGGGCATGAGTTGGATTGCGTACTCAGTCTGGCTGCGTGCGGTGACAGCAAGAGACGACCAGGTGGTGAGGGGGCTCCCTGACAGGACGGAGATCCCGCCACGAGTCGAACCGCCGTCCTGGTCGCCCGAATTGTCTTGCGGTGCTCGTGTCCCGCCCCGTTTCTTCACGACTGCGGGCGAGTCGAATGCAGAATCGTACTGCCGTGAGCCAGCCGCGGCACGGGTCATTCTTACACCGACACACTTCTTGAGCCGGAACACCAGATTGAGCAGGTCAAGTCCCATGGATGTCCTCCCCTTACGCCCAATCCTCCGCACCAACTATACCAACTATAATACGAGCGTTACATGATGCGGTTGCTGCTAACGGCTTGGAGAATTCGGCAATTGAGGACACTCCACCGGCCGAGCGTCGTTAACGGACTATTCGTACGCGCCCGACGGAGCCATAGACTATTTTCGCATTCGGTAGGAACTTTCGGAGTTCCTGCACCCCGGCGTCTGTCACCCCCGTCCCCTCGAGGTTGAGGTACTTCAGTCGCTTCAGCCCTTTGAGATGCTCCAACCCGGCGTCCGTGACCAACGTGTCGTTCATATAGAGATATTGGAGGCCCTCGAGCCGTTCAAGGTGAGCCAAACCGCCATCCCCGATCTTCGTACCCGTGAGGTACAGGTTCTGCAAGGCCGAGAGACTCTTCAGATGCACCAGACCGGCGTCGGTAATCTCAGTCCCGTTGAGCCCGAGACCTTCGAGGCGCGTGAGTCCCCGGATCTGCGCCAGTCCGGCGTCACCAACGGGGCAATTCTTGACGATCAGCCAGCGCAGGCCCGTGAGCCCTCCCAGATGCGCGAGGCCCGCGTTGGTGACCCCACTCTTCGAGAGATCCAGATACAAGAGCCCGGTCAGTCCGCCGAGGCTCGCCAGCCCGCTGTCGCTCGGCGACGACGATGTGAAGATCAGCTCCTCCAACCGGTCGAGGCCGCTGATCTCGTCCAGCACCGCGTCGGAACCGTCCCGCGTGACGAAGACCCGCACGACGCTCCCCAGGTAATCCGTGCCGAGCACGCTCACCAGCCACCCGGGCCACAACGACTTGCCCTCTGGGATGTACTTGCCGTCTTTGTACTCCCACTCGTAAAGAACCTCGCCGCCGACCCGTTCGACGGCGCCTACGGCGGCCCTCTGCACGCGGGCGCGGTGTACGAGCCAGCCGAGCGAACAGCCGAGAAACAGCACCAGCATGAGCATGGCCCGGAGGCTCACGCGGGGCCGGCGCAGCCACCGGACGATTGGTCCAGTCCAAGGGCCGTCCATCGATTATCTCAGTGAGATTCGAATCCATCAGATGTAGTATTCTACCAGATTCTCCGGCGTCTCTTGCACCCAGTCCGGTTCGTGCCGTTGCCCGCGGGTTGTCAGGGCTTTTGCCACCTGATACGCCTGCGACCGCAGCTCGGGAACCGCCGTCGTCTCCCACAGCGTCCCCTTTAGCAAGGGACCGATTGCAAACAGGAAGTCTGAAGCTCGCCCCTCTTTGTCGACGACGGCGAAGTCTGGCGTAACCTCAATTCCCATGTCGAGCTCGTCTGGACGGATGAGTCCTCGTCCGATCAAGTTGCTGAAAAGCGTATCTGGCGCGTTGTTCACCGACTCGCGGGGGCCGGTGCAATTGACCAGCATTCCCACGACCAGTTCCCGCGCCGGCAGCCCGTTGCCCGGGTCGATGGTCGCGTGGATCCGGTCGCCGTCGCCCCGGATTTCCCGAAGCCTTCCCTTGAGAATTTCAAGCTTCTGCTCCTTCCGAGAGGTTTCGATCTGCTCTGCGACCGCAGGCGGGATGCGGTGCCGCACCACGTTCCAGCGCGTTCGGAAACGCTCAGAAAACTCCAGTCGGTCCGCGACGGAGAAATTGCGCCAGATGCGCTGCGTGAACGGGCGAAGCTTGTCAACCACCACGGCTGGATTCCGCCCATCCGCACGGAGCCGGGCGCAGTGCTCTTCCATTAACGTCACAAGCTTGTCCAGGCCCAAAGATTCAACGTCGTCCGGTGGGAATTGCGGGTAGTCGCTTCCCTTGAAGTGCGGCAGCGGCAAAAGGCCGTTGCGCGAAAGGGCGTAAATCGTCCCGCACCACCCGGCGCTCCGGATCGTCAAGAACACGTCGATCATGGTGAGCCCGGTCCCGACCAGGAGAATCGCCTCATGTGAGTCCGGAATTCGTTCGTACCACCCGTGCCACGGGTTGGCGAAGTAAGCGGGATGATCACGCACGAGGCGATCGCAATCCAGCTCGTGCGGTGCAAAATTCCCCGTGGCGAGAACGACCCGGTCAGCCTGCACGGTGTCGCCGCCCGATAGAACGACCTCCGCGCCGCGCCCGGCCGGTAAAACGTCAACGACTTCGTCGTCGACCGCCTGAATCTGCACCCGGCCCGGTCCGGCCAGGGGTTGTGCTTGCCAGAATAACAGGTCCTCGAAGATAGTCCCCATAAATGCGTCGAGGGACGAATTGTTCGCGCAGGTCCACCAGCGGAATGTCGGCGAAGTCGGCCCGATTGCGCAGCCATTCGGCGAAATGAAGCGGCAGATCCGGGAACGCCGACATATTGCGGGCGACCACGTTGAGGAGGTGTTCCGGCCGCGGCGTCCCGTACGCGACCCCGCGGCCAAGCGGATATTGCTTGTTAACGATGTTGACGCGTAGAGAATCGCTACTCAGACGGGCTAGATTGACGGCAGTGAGAGTGCCACAGAATCCGCCGCCGATAATTGCAACTGACTTCACGGCTCATGATCCCCCGCGAACCAACATTGCACGCCATGAAGATCAGGGCGTCGCCGGTCTACGTCGTCGTTCGACTTCCGCGATCACGTGTTCGAGCCGCGATTTCCCCTGCGGGTTGAGCAGGAAATACTGGTCGAAGTCCCGTCGCGCTTCGGCCTCTCGACTCCTCGGCCGCCGTCGGTACCTTCGCCGCCCCGCCGCGGGTCGGAGTCGTCCACATGAGTCGTCAGCTCCGGGAACGCGATGTGGCGCCGGCCCTATTCGGGCCCCTTCACCCAATCATAACACGAGACCGAGGCCCGAGGCACTACCTCCGCGCCTTCCCTCACTTCTTCCCGGGCTCCGACGACCGCGCGAGCACGTCGCGCACATCCGACCAAAGCTTCTCCCACGCGCGCTGCGCTCGTCTTGCGGAAGGCGTTCGAGGTCCTTCGGCGTTCGCACCGTCGCAAAGTCCGCGTCCTCGATCCAACCCTTCATGATCCGCGCGACGATGGCCTTGTCTGTGGCCATCATCCGCCGTACGGCGGCGAGGTCGGCGGTCAGGAGCTCAAGGGCTTGCTTGCGGTACGCCGCGCGGCGTTCGGGCGCCGGCGCGACCGAACCGGTCTCGTCGGCGCACTTCATCGCGAAGCAGGCTGTGTTGTAGCGTTGAAAGAACCGCGGGTCTTCGGCCGTCTTCGGAGCCAGCCGCAACCCTTCGAGCGAGAATGCGAACGCCTCGGCGTATTTCTTCTGCTTGTAACGAGCCACGCTGGCCTGGGTGTGCGCGTAGACGGATTCGGGCTTCAGGGCGATCGCCGTGCGATAGCACTCGACGGCGTGATCGTAGGACGCCAGGCCCTGGAAACAATCGCCCATCTGGACCTGGAAGAGGAGCGAGTCCGGCCGGAGGGCGGCCGCGGCGGCATTGTACCGGAGGGCGTCCAGGTAATCCTGCGGTGACGTCCGGAAGGCCGCGCCCGCCAGGTCGTGATAGAGCCAGATGTCGTGTGGGTAGCGGGCGACCGCGGCCCGGAAGAGCGCGCGACTGGCGTCGAACTGGCCGGTGTCGTTGAGATTGCGCCCCAGGTCGTTGATGAGCGGCGACCGGAATGAGAGCGCCTCCGGCGTGCCCGCGAAGGCGACCAGGCCCGGCACGTCCTTCCGGTCGACGAGATCCTGCCAGCGGGCATAGGCCCCGCCGGCCAGCTCGCGGGCCGACCGGACCACCTGATAGATCCCGTCGCTGGCGAGCGGGCCGGCCTCTGGAATCGTGCGGACGATATCGATATCGGGGTGACTCTTCTGAAGGGCCGACAGGTAGGCGGCGTGACAATACCACTCCTGCAGGAGGCCCAGCACCGTATCGCGCAACCGGCTGGTGGCGACCGTCCGGGCGATCTCGGCCGTCGACCCTTTGAGTGGGTCGAGCCCGAACCGGGCGAACGCGGCACCGTGGCGCTTGCACAGTTCGGCCCTCCCGCTGAGGCCATTATCCCCGTCCAGGGAGTTGGCGAAGGTATCTTGACTGGCGATGCAATCCCGAACCAGCCGGGTATGCCGCGCCAGCTCGTCGACAGCCTGCCGCGCGGCGGTCAGCTCCCCAAGCGCGTCCGGGCCCGGCGGCTCGCCCGCGGCGTAGTCAGAGCCGCGGCGGATCGCGGCGATGGCCGCGTCGGTCGCGACCTGCATCCGCCCGGGGAAATCGGCCAGGTCCCACGCTTCCTCGGCGCGTTGCCGCGCTTCGCGGGCGGCCGCAGTGATGCTGGCGTCGGCCCAAGCCGTGCGGCGTGGCGCGTCGTGTCGCCTCAGCGGCCCGCTCGCGGTTTGCCCCGACTTGCACGACCGCCACGGCCGCCACGCCGGCCAGGAGCGTCAGGGCCAGCGCCGCCCCGGCCAGCAGCCGGGCGCGGTTCCGCCGCGCGAACTTGCGGAGGCGATAGCTCGCCGACGGGGGCGACGCCTCCACCGGCTCCTGCGCCAGGAACCGCTGCACGTCCCGCGCCAGCCCGTTGGCCGTCGGATACCGCCGCGCGCGATCCTTCTCCAGGGCCTTCATCACGATCCAGTCGAGATCGCCTCGGATCAGCCGCGTAAGCTTGAGCGGCTCCATCTGCCGGCTCGCGGCCAGGCTCGCCAGCGCGTCACTCGACGAGAGCCGGGTGCTCGGCCGCGGCGGCTCCTCTTCCTGGATCACCCGCCGCACGTCCTCCCAGGCTGCCTGCTTGATCCGCTGCCTTTCCAGCGGCGTCGTCCCCGTGAGCAGCTCGTAAAGGATCACCCCCAGCGCGTAGACGTCGCTTCGGCTATCCACGTCCAGTGCGTTGATGCCCACTTGCTCGGGCGCCATGTAAAGCGGTGTGCCGACAACCGTGCCGAAGGCTGTGTAGAGCGTCCGATCCGTCAGCGTGCCCACACGCCCATCGCCTTGGCCAGGCCGAAGTCGATGACCTTGGGCACGGGCTTGCCGTCGTGCTCGGTGACGAGCAGATTGCTCGGCTTCAAGTCACGGTGGATGATCCCCTTCTGGTGGGCGTGCTGGACGGCGGAGCAGATCTGCACGAAAAGGTCGAGGCGGTCGTTGATGCTCAGCCGGCGAGCGCCGCAGTATTCGGTCAGTGGCCGGCCCTTGACTAGCTCCATCACGAAATACGGGCGCCCAGCCCCGACACCGCCGGGCTCGCCGCGGGTCGTTCCGCCATCGAGAATCTTGGCGATATTGGGATGGTCCATCAGCGCCAGCGCCTGCCGCTCGGCCTCGAACCGGGCGAGGACGGCCTTCGAGTCCATCCCGGGCTTGATCAGCTTGAGGGCCACCAGCCGCTTGACCGGCTCGCGCTGCTCTGCCATCCAGACCGTGCCCATCCCCCCCTCGCCGATCGCCTCGAACAGCTTGTAGCGGCCGGCGACCAAGGCCCCGGCCTGCTCGCCCTCCGACGCACTTGTGCTCGTTGCCCCGGGCGCTTCGGGCCGATCAGTCGTCGCATCGAGAAGGTCGTCCGGCTCGGCATGGGCCCGCAGCAAAGCCTCGACGCGGCGCCGCAGTCGCTCATCGCCGGCGCAGGCGTCCAGGAGGAAGGCGGCGCGCTCCGCTTCGGTCGGCTTGTCCAGGGCGGCGATGAAGATCGCAGCCTCGCTCATGATCCCAGCTCCTTTCGCGTCGTCGCGCGCAAAGTTCGGCCCGTTAATCAATGCGCCATCGGCCGGCGGAAAGCACCACGCTCACGGATCTTTTTCTTCCGAGATCTCTGTGCGAAGCCAGGCCCGCGCATACGCCCACCACCGGTCGGCGGTCGTCGGTGAGATGCCCAGGACCTCCGCGGCCGTGGCGAGGCTGAAGCCTCCGAACGCGTGCAGCTTGAGAAGCTCTGCCTTCGCCGGCTCGATCGCGGCAAAACGTTCGAGGGCCTCGTCCATGGCGAGCAGCCGTTCATCACGCTGGGGCGTCTCCAGGGCGTCGCCCTCCAGCTCCACGCGGCGCAGGCGTCCCCGCGCTTGGCACGCCCCTTCCGACGGGCATTTTCCACGAGGATGCGGCGCATCGCCTCGGAGGCCGCCACGAAGAAGTGTTTGCGGTTGGCGAAGTTGCGGTCGGTCGCGGAACCGACGAGCCGCATGTAGGCCTCATGCACCAGGCCCGTGGCATCAAGCGTCTGCCCGGGAGCCTCGCTCGCCATTCGCACCGCAGCCAGCCGGCGCAGCTCGTCGTAAACCAGCGGCAGGAGTTGCTCCGGCGCCCGGTGTCGCCCTGCTCGACGGCGGTGAGGATGCGCGTCACGTCGTCCATCGATCCGGCTGCCGACGGCCGCCCCGGAAGCATTTCCGACCCGGGCCTGAGGCGGTGCCGGCCACCGGCGCCCCACCCCGGCCGGCATGCATTCGGCGACGGCTCGGCTCCAGCTTAACCGGCTCATCTGCAAAAGGACAGCCGCCCTTTTTTCGCCGAGCCATCGACGCCGGCATTCACCAGCTCACTGCCCTGCCCCGTTGCAGCGGGCGAACGGGTCATCCGGCATGGCCAGGTCCCTGCCGGATCTTTTTCTGCCGAGAGCCCTGATCGCAAAAAAATTCGAGCAGCGGTGGGGTGTTTTCCGCCCAGATGGCGCTTTGTGTGTAGAAACCTTTCCCGATTCCGCATTGGAGGTCATCGCCATGCTCACATTGCCATTTCGATCACAATCGAACCGCAAGCCGAATCGGTCGAAGTCGTGCCGGCCTCGAATCGAATGGATGGAGCCGAGGACACTCCTGTCGGCCGTCAGTTGGACGGGTGACGGCGGTGACAACAACTGGGATACCCCTGCGAACTGGAGCACTGACAGCGTCCCGGGAGCGGGTGACGACGTCACGATCGACGTCGAAGCGAACGTCGTTCATTCGAATGACGTCACCGACTCGATCAACAGCCTCACCTCGACGCAACCTTTGACCATCTCCGGCGGCACGCTCTCATTTGCCGCGGCGTCGACGATCAACAACACTCTCTCGCTCACCGGTGGCACGCTGACCGGCACGGGTAACCTGAGCGTCAGCGGCCTTGTGACGCTCACTACCGGCACACTCTCCGGCGGAAGCGAGCTCAATGCAAACGGTGGGATGCTGATCAACGCGCCGACCCAGGGCTTGAACTTCGAGGGCCGCACGATCAATAACCCAGCCGGCCAAACCGTCATGTGGAACTCGCCCGGCAACAGCAACATCGGGGTCTCGAATGACACCGTTTTCAACAACCTGGGCACGGTCACGGCCACCGGCAACGGGTCTTACAACTTTGCGGCGGCCGGCGACAATTCAGCATTTAATAACATGGGCACATTCACAACTTCGGGGTTGTCGGAATTCACCGTGCCGTTCAACATGGATGGCGGATCGCTCGACGTGACGGGCGAAGGCAGTGCCGAGCTCGAGAGCGGAACGAGCACCGGCGGCGCATTCAGCATCGCGTCCGGAGCGAGCCTGGGATTGGGCAGCACATTCACCGCATACTCCGTCGACCCGACCACAACCATCAGCGGGACCGGCAGCCTGGGCTTCGGCGCGAACCCCACAATGGTCTTGCCCGCGAACTACAGCTTCGCTGGTTCCACGGGAGTTTTTTCCGGCGACGCCCAGGTTGACGGCTCACTGATCGGTACCGGAATCAATGTCTCGGGTGGCACCTTGAGCGGGACCGGGACGGTCGGCGCGATGACCGTCGAACAGGCGGAGGTGAGTCCGGGTGACGGCAGCGCCCCCGGAATCCTGACCGTTCAGGGACCAGCCGATTTCGCCGGGAATTTCGACGATGAAGAAGGCCAAGAGTTCTCCACGTTCGCCGTGCAGCTCAATGGCGCGACACCAGGAGACGGCTACAGCCAGCTCAATGTGGCCGGGGCGGTTGATCTGGCGGAGGTTTCCTTGGATCCCTCGCTCGGTTTCACGCCCGCAAGCGCCGAACAATTCACGATCATCAAGAGCACCGCACCGATCGTCGGGACCTTTCAAGGGCTTTCCGAGGGCGCCGCTTTGACAATAGGGAATACGTCGTTCACCATCAGCTATCACGGCGGCGATGGCGACGATGTCGTGCTGACCCAGGGGACCGCGGCCGCGCCGGTTGTAACCGGTGTCAGCCCGAACAGCGGGCCCGCCGCCGGCGGCACCGTGGTGACGATCACCGGCACCGGTTTCACCAGCGCGACGGCGGTCGACTTCGGCACGATCCAGGCAACGGGCTTGACCGTGGTGAGCGGCACCATGATCACCGCCGACAGCCCCGCGGGCACCGGCACCGTCGACGTGACCATCATGACCCCCAGCGGCACATCGCCCATCTCGGCCGCTGACGAATTCACCTACACCGCAGTCGCCGCGCCAACGGTCACGGGAATCAGCCCCAATAGCGGCCCCGCGACCGGCGGCACCCTGGTGACAATCACCGGCAGCGGCTTCACCGGCGCCACGGCCGTCGACTTCGGCACCACGGCGGCGACTGACGTTACCTTCGTGAATGCCACCACGATCACCGCCGACAGCCCCGCGGGCACCGGCGTGGCCGACGTCACCGTAACCACGCCGGGCGGCACCTCGGCTACTTCAACCGCCGATCAGTTCACTTACGTCGCTGGGCCCACCGTCGTTTCCATCCAGCGCTATGGCTTCCACATGCAACCGACGTCCGTGGTCCTGGCCTTCAGCTCGGCGCTCGACGCGACGCTTGCCCAGAACGTCAGCAACTATCATATCGTGACACTCGGAGGCTATGGGAAGTACGCGAATCTCATCGGGCACGTCACGCCCGTCCGCGCCGCTGTGTACGATCCGGCGACGTTCACCGTGACGCTCTACACCGCCCAGAGATTGAATATTCACAACCTCTATCGGCTCACAGTAAACGGCACAACGCCCAGAAGCCTGAAAGGCGCAACAGGCATGCCGCTGGCCGGCGTTGGGCAGGAGGCCGGCACGAATTATGTCAAAGTGATCTCGGGCAAGCTGCTGGCCGGCCCGGCCCCCTCATTTGTGAGGGCGGCCCAGAATAAATCAGCCGCCCACGTTCGGCTAATCAAAGGCCAAGGAGCCTCGGCCGTCGACGCGGTTTCGGCCTCGGGGAAGTTGACCGCAACGCCCAACGCGGCCCGAATCCACGGCGGACATCGTCGTCGGCGCGATTGAGCGGACTCAGTCGTCCACGAGATTCCGCTCAGTCCCCTTTCCCGGCGGACTTATCACCATCCGTTGCCGAATTGGTTTTCGATCCGCGAGGAAGGCACAAGCCGCAGGGCTGAAAGCCTTTCCTCGCGGCTTCGGCCGCATCAGTCACCGCGCCCTTGTGATGCGCCGCAATCGAGCTGACGTGCGCACACTCCGGACGGTGGTAAACCTTGGTTTTCGTATTCACGATGAGCGAGCCACTCGGTGTTGCTCCCCCATCGGGTTGGTTGATATCGGCCGACTGCCGGGCGCTGATCCCCCTCCCAGCAAGCGACTCGAGCCCAAGCCCAGAATGCGACTCGTCCGCGACGCGATCACCTCGATTCCGGCCCGCGATGACCGGCCATACAACGGCCGCCGCGAGGACCACCAGCGCCCCGCGCAGAACGCGGCCGAAAGACGTGACGAAAAACGACCGCTCGCTTGCTGCGTCCGAAACCAGACATCGAGGTCGTCAGCAAGGCTTCGCGCCGTCGCGTGGCGCTCCGACGGCACGGTGGCAATCGACCGGTCGCAAATTCGCTGAAGGCTCGCCGGGACCGAGCCGGAGGCGCCAGGCCCGCGTTGCTTCGGCGGCGACGACGTCCCAGGCTCATCGGGGCGCCGGCCGTGAAGCAATTCATAGAAGATAACTCCCAGGCTGTAAACATCACTGCGCTCGTCGACCAGGCGACTGACTCCCAGCGCTTGCTCCGGGCTCATGTAGGCCGGCGTGCCCACGATCGCCCCTTCCCGCGTCAAGTCCGACTCAAAATCAGACCGGCGCGCCAGCCCGAAGTCGATCAGCCGCGGCTTTCCCTGGTCGTCGATCAGCACGTTCGCCGGCTTGAGATCACGGTGCAGAACGCCCATGTGGTGGGCGTGATCAAGCGCATCGGCCAGGGCCCGCACGACCCGCGCGGCCGTGATTGCGTCCATCCGGTGATGGTCGCGATACCACCAGAGTGGCCGGCCGACAACAAGGTGATACGCCACCCAGCACCGGCCGCCGTCGTAACCGGCGTCGTGCACGGCCACGATATTGGGGTGATCGAGCCGCGCCACGGCACGGGCCTCGCGGAAAAACCGCTCCATCACCCGCTCGCCCGGGTTTGGCTGCTTGAGGATCTTGATCGCGACATCCCGGTCCAGCCTCGGGTCAAAAGCACGGTATACTTCGCCGAAGCCGCCGTCACCCAGCCGCTCGCGAAGCTGGAACCGCCCCAGCGACCCCAGCGAGCCACGCCGCCCAGTTCCTCGCCCAGTCGACCGTCTCGCTGAGCCGGGTCACCAGCGCGCTCGGCGAGCCCGTGGGTGTATCCAGTTCCGCCTCGCCGGAATCGCGCTGGCTCGGCGAATCAAGCTGGCTCAAATCCGTCTCGATCAGCGAGCCGCAATGCGGACATTCACTGCTGGCCCGCTCCTCCGAGCTACCGCTGATCTCAACACTGCGCAAACACCCGCTGCAAACCACCCGGGCCGAGGAATTCATCGCCGCTCCTTCCCTAGCCGGTGAAGCCCATCGCCTCATTCTGATCGATTGGCTTAATATAGCATGCCTCCACGCTCGGAGGCCAACAATTCGAGAATAGAACGTGGTCGGTCCATCAACAAATCCTTGAGCGTTTGTTGTCGCGTGAGGCGCGTTGCGTTCGTCCCTCCTGGCCATTAGAGTTGCACCCAGCCCGGGAAGAACCACCAGGTCTGCTTTTCTGGAGCCAGAGCACAATCATGAGCCGCGCCATCCGCTTCACATTCATTGTGGCTGCCGTCTGTTCGTGCTTCGCCAAGGTGCCGGCCGTTGCGGACGATGCTCCGGCCGCGGTGCCGGACCGCGTTCAGGGCGCGTATCGTTTTGAGAAGGGCGGCTGGATTTACGTCCATCTCCAGGGCTCGCCGGCACAGGTCGGTTATCAGCATGGCTATCTGCTCTCCGGCGAGATCGCGGATCTCCTGCGGGTGATCAAGCCCTTCCTTGCCCAGTCGACGAGGCGTGATTGGTCCTTCTACCGCGAGGCCGCGGAGAAGATGCTCTGGCCCGCAATCGACGCCGAGTATCGCGAAGAGATCGACGGCGTCGTGGCGGGGCTTTCGGCCAAAGGTGTGAAGGCTGACCGATGGGACCTGGTCGCGCTCAATGCCAATCAGGAGCTGCCGTACTACTACGTTTCGTGGCTGGACAGGAACGAGGGCAAGAAGCCGGTGACGCACTCGCCGGGAAACTGCAGTGCCTTCATCGCCACGGGAAGCTTTACCAGGGACGGCCGGATCGTCATGGGCCACAACGCGTGGACCAACTATGTGGTCGGCACGCGCTGGAACATCGTCTTCGACATCAAGCCCGCGCAGGGCTCGCGCATGATCATGGACGGCCTGCCCGGCGTGATCGTCAGCGACGACGATTTCGGCATCAACTCCGACGGGATCATGGTCACGGAAACGACGATCACCCAGTTCGAGGGCTGGGATCCCGCCGCCAAGCCCGAGTTTGTGCGCGCGCAAGGCGCTTCAGTACAGCAAATCGATCGACGACTTCGTGCGGATCATGCTCGACGGCAACAACGGCGGTTATGCCAACGACTGGCTCGTCGGCGACAACAAGACCGGCGAGATCGCCCTGTTGGAGCTCGGTCTCAAGAACCACTTCGTCAAGCGGACCAAGGACGGCTGCTATTTCGGCGCCAACTTTCCGGTGACCGAGGTGGTGACCCGGGAAGAAACCAAATTCGACGTGAACAAGAAAGATTCATCGCCCAACACCCGCAAGGCGCGCTGGCTGGAGCTCATCGACCAGCACAAGGGCGAGATCGACCTCGAGCTCGGCAAAGCTTTTGAGACCGATGCCTTCGATTCGTTTTCGAAGACACGTGGAACCAACGAGCGCACGCTATGCGGCCGGGTCGAGATCTCGCCTCGGGGATGCCCGGAATGGGACTGGCCACCGTTCTTCCCCGGGGGAACCGTGCAGTCCAAGGTCACCGATGGCACGCTTGCCGCAAAGCTCGCTTTCTGGGGCCAGGCCGGCCACGCCGGGTCTGATTTCCTGGCCGAGCCGTTCTTGAAGGAACACAAGGAATACGAATGGATGCGCGGGCTGCTCAGAAACATGAAATCGGAAGCATGGGTTCAGTTCCAGGCGGATGCGAAGGAATAGCCTGGGCAATCGGCGTCGCGCCGGCCCGAGATCTGGTACACTCCAATTCGGCCCTTTACCAGGGGCACAGGAGCTTGCCATGTCCCGCGTTGCGATTGAGCTAGAACTTCCTGACGATTTGGGCCGCTTTCGCTTGCCGCGCGCCCTGAACGCCCGCTTGCAGCAGTTGCTCGATCGCCAGGATAGCGGACCTACTCTCACTGCGGACGAGCGGCAAGAGGCGGAGGGCCTCGTCGAAGTGGCCGATCTCTTGACGTTGTTGCGCCTACGTTCCGAATCCGCCACGGCCGCCGGAAGCTCGACGAAACGGCGATGAAGGACATTTCCGTTGGACTGCGCACCGCAGTTGTCGTGCGAGCGGGCAACCGTTGCGAGTATTGCAGACTGGCCCAACAAGGGCAGGAAGCCACGTTTCACGTCGACCACATCGATCCCAAGGCACGCCGCGGAGCAACCTCGCTGGACAATTTAGCACTTGCCTGCGTCTCTTGTTCCCTCCGGAAGGCCGCACGAAGATCGGGACCAGATCCTGAAACCGGTCGCACCGTGCCGTTCTACCATCCCCGGCGTCAACGCTGGACCAACCATTTCCGTTGGGAAGGTGTCCGTGTCATCGGCCTCACGCCCACTGGCCGGGCGACACTTTCGGCGCTTCGCATGAATCGTCCTGTCGCTCTCGCAATTCGCGCTGAAGAGATCGCTTGGAACCGTCATCCACCTTCCACATGAGCGGACAAGGCCGCACCCACCGCGTTCGCGCTCGGCCAACCAACTTCCCCGCGAGCCGTCGATTCGATGCCGGCGCAATCGGGGTCCGTCGACCGATACGACCGCGAATCATTGCGCGCGCCGCCTTCTCCGCCGGCACGACCAGATCCGGCACCTCCACGGTGTCGAGCCCGTCGACCTCAAAAGGCATGACGGTTCGGGCCCGGGTCAGCCGCCCGCTCGCGTCCTTCACGTGCGGAGCGGAAAGCTCGCCTTCTGAGGCAACCGGTGCGCACTTGAACGTGAACCGCCCCTGGTCGTCGCACATAAAACTGATGCCGAACCGCGTCACACTGTCGTCCCGCGGGCTGAGCCGGATGCCGACCCGATGCCTCGCCTGCGGCTTGCCATCGGTGTCGATGATGCGCCCGGTGATCTTCGCCGCTTTCGAGATCACCAGCTTTCCATTCGTCTCATCCGCCGAAACAATCGTGAAGCCTCCGAGTCCCTGATCCTCGCTGTAAGCAAACACGACGATTGCACCCGCCTTGCGCCGCATCTCGAGCCGCCCTTGGTCGTTGGCCCGTGTGTTGGGTCCCAATGGTGAGACCATGACCCGCGCCTTGGCGACAGGCCGCTCGCCCATCGGGGTATTCTCGATGACGACGCCAGTGAAGGCTGTGTCACGCGGCGACAACGTGAGAGCCAGGTTGCGGACGATTTCTGACTCGTCAGCCACGTCGATTCTCACCGAGTCGGTCCTCTGGAGTTGCTTGCCACCTTGAAGCGTATAGCTCCCGGGGCCGACCCGGAACTGAAAGCCGCCCTGGGCGTCGGTCGTAACCGCGCCCCGGACGAGCTCACCCTTATCGGCCACCGCGCCACGGAATTCCTTGGGGAGCAGCCCCCCCTGCTCCAGCAGCATGACGGTCGTGCCCGCAGAGCCCCGATGACCGGGCTCCTCGGTGACTAAGCCGCGCAGGATCGTTCCTTTGATGAGGGCGAAATCGAGCCCGTCCAGCGCCCGACCCTCATACACCGCAACGTTCTTCAGGCTGCGCGCGGCCCAGTTCTCGTCGACCACGGTGACCATGTACGCCTGCTCGGGCGGCACCTCGAGCTCGTAGCGGCCATTCTTACCGGTCCGAGCCGAGAGCATTCCTTGCGGCGCCGCGTCCGAGCCCCAGCCGGCCGCCCTGACCAGGACCTGCCCTCCCGGAGTCCCATCGGGCAATCGCACCGTGCCACTGAGCCGTGTCGCACGCAGCACCCGCGCCGTCAGCTCGGCCGGTCCGGGCGGATCATACTCGAGCAGATCGCGACAGGAATAACCCGCCCGCGGATTGATCGAGAACCTCGTCGCGCCACGCCCTCCTTTTGGAAACCAGTCGAACGACGCGACTCCTTGTCCGTCGGTCGTTGCAGCCACCGTCGTGCACAGCCGGGCATCAAGGCTCTCTTTCTTACCCGTCGTGTAAAGACGTGCAGGTTTGATTCCAACGCCCGCCACCGGTTGCCCTTTTGAATCCACCGCTTTTATCCGCACGGCGGGCGCAGCTTCAAGCGTGAGAATCACCTCAGCCGGCAGAGGACCGGTCGCGGCAGCCCCTCTTTTTTCATAATTCTCGAAGTAGTCGAGACCGGCCCCGGGGCGAAACGCGACCACCCACTCGACGTGCGCGTCGGCGGGAATGCGCAGCGTCGCGGTCCCGTCGACGCCGGCAGTGGCATGGGTGCGGAACAGCGTCTCGGCCGCCTCGACAGTCGCGCCCGCCACCGGCGCACCGGCGGCGTCCTTCACGCGCACCGTCACGGTCCGGCTTGGCTTGAGCACGATCCGCGCGGGCTCGTTGCTCCGCTGGTTGCGCCGACGGTCGAACGTCCCGTCCAGACCCATCTGCGACCCCCGGGCGGCTTCGGCCATGAGTCCCACGAGGCCGCTTGGGCTCAGGTTCGTCAAGGTCAGACGGAACGTCCCGTCGTCGTCGGTTTGCACGACAGCGTTGGCCGGCCCATCAAACACCGGCATCGTCCGGACTTCCGCCCCACCAACCGGCCGGCCTTGTTCGTCGACCACCACCCCCTCGATTCTCCAGAAGTCGGCATTGGGCGTCGTAGCCAACCCATTTTGCGGATTAGCCTGTGCGGGTTCGCCTGCACGAACCGAGCCGCCGACCCGAATGGATGCCACCGATACCCCCGTCACCGCCAGCGCGATGGCCAGGGCGGTCTTCATTCCGAGGCTCGTGCGTGTCATGGGAACCCTCCTCGGGTCAAGAAGCCCGGCGACGCGGTCCGCCAGCGTCCACCGAGCGGCCAGCAAGCCAAGCCCCGCGGGTGCGAAAATGGAAGAACGGCCGAGCGGAGTCATCTCGAGCAACGTGCGAGCGTAGCCGCAGGGGTCGCTGCACCGCAGCACGTGGTTGTCGCAGACCTCTTCGCGTCCCCGGGACAGCTGGCCGCTCGCGTAGTAAACCATGGGGTGCGGCCAATACAGCGCGCCCGCCAGCCGTTGCAGCAGCCCGACCCACGCGTCGCGGCGCACGACGTGGGCGCACTCGTGCACGAGCACGTCGCAAAGCGCTTGCTCTGAAATCGACTCGGCCAGTCCCTCGGGCAACACGACCCGCGGCCGCAGCAAACCAACCACGATCGACCCGCGCACCGATGCCGACCGTACGATCGGCGGCATTTCTGAAACACCCATGAGCGTGCGTGCTCGCTCCACCGCTGCGCCGAATCGCGCCTTCTCGAACGGCTGCGACTCCTGGCAAATCGCCAGCAGCCGTCTAAAGCCCGCCACCATGCGAGCCAGCCCTACGAGCACGCCCACGAGCCACAGCAACACCAGGCTTCCAATGACGTAATTTCCCCGCGGAACGACTCGCGCCGAGTGTTCTCGCATTGATCTCGGGCGTGCTTCGACGACCCGCTGCGCCCTGAGATTCCGCACCGGCTTCCGCTTCGCCAGTCGCATGTTGCGCCATGAATTCGGCGGCGATCAGCCGCGAATCGACAGGGCTGAACGTGGCGACCACGCCGTCACCGGCGGCCGTCGCCGTTGGTGCCGGCAACGGCACGTTGACGAACCCGAGCGCAAAACCGGAATGTTGCAAAAGACCCGCGACGACGGGGCTGACCAACACCCAAACCAGCACGCCCAGCCACAGCGCATGACGCACCTCGGCGCGCCGCCGGAACGCGGCGCGAGCGGCGAGCGCAGTCAGCGCGATCACAACCGACGACTGCAAGATCGCCGCCACAATCGCGCGTGTGACCGCTTGTCCTGGGTCAAGATACACAAGCAGGCTCATGATTTCTTACCCTCCGCACGTTCGATCATCTTTTTGATCTTGCGAGCTTCTTCCTTCGAGATGCCTCGGTCGTGCAATAGCGCCAGGAACAGCCCTTCGGCCGATCCACCAAAGGCCGTGTCGACCAGCCGCCGTACCACAACGCCCAGAGTAACCTCTCGCGGCACCGCCGCCTTGTAGCGGAACGCGTGGCCCTCTTCGTCACAGCAGAGCCACCCTTTCTCAAGAAGCCGTGAGACCATGGTGAGCACCGTGCTCCGCGGAAGATTCCGCCGCGCAGAAAGCGCCTTCCAGACATCAGCCACCGTGACCTCGCCCCGATCCCAGACAACATTCATGATCTCCATCTGCGCATCCGACAACGGCGGCAATCCTTCGTGCCCGGTCATCAAGCAACCTCCAGAATCACAAAATGACTACGACCGTCGCTAAAATAGCGACAGCCGTAGTCAAATGCAAGGGGTCACTGTTCCGCATGCAAGCGAACGTCGTTCGGCACTGATCCGCCCGAGCCGCCGCTCTAGCGAACAGGCTCGACCTCAACCCCCAGCGCCTTCACCAGAAATGCCCACATATCAGCAGTCTCGTCAATCTGCTTGGCCGTGGGCTTGCCGGCGCCGTGGCCGGCTTTGGTCTCGATCCGGATGAGCACCGGGTTGGCGCACGCCTGGGCCGCCTGAAGCGCCGCGGCGAACTTGAAGCTGTGGCCCGGCACCACGCGGTCGTCGTGATCGGCGGTCGTGATCAAGGTCGGCGGGTAGCACGTGCCCGGCTTGATGTTGTGCAGCGGGCTATAGGCCAATAGCGCCTTGAACAGCTCGGGATCATCGGAGGATCCATAATCGTCGGTCCACGACCAGCCGATCGTGAATTTGTGGAAACGAAGCATGTCCATCACGCCAACGGCCGGCAGCGCCGCGCCGAACAGATCGGGCCGCTGCGTCAAGCACGCCCCGACCAAAAGCCCGCCGTTGGACCGCCCGGAGATCGCCAGCTTGGATTTCGACGTGTAGCCGCTCGCAATCAGCCACTCGGCCGCCGCGATGAAGTCATCGAAGACATTCTGCTTCTTGAGCTTGGTTCCCGACTCGTGCCAGCCCTCCCCATACTCGCCTCCTCCGCGCAGGCTCGGCTGAGCGTACAGCCCCCCCATTTCCAACCAGGCCATCACGCCCGGGCCGAAATTCGGAGTGAGCGAGATGTTGAAACCGCCATAGCCGTAGAGCAGCGTGGGAGCGCCGCCTGCTCGCTTCTGCCCCTTCTTCTGGCTCAAGAACATCGGGATCCTCGTCCCATCCTTGCTCGGATAGAACACCTGCGTGGTCTCAAAATCCTGCGGGTTGAAGCTCAGCTTGGGCCCCCGCCAGACCGTGCTCGCCCCGGTCGCTACCTCATACCGATAGATGGAACCCGGCGTCGTGAAGGATGTATATGAATAGAACGTTTCCGCGTCGCTTCGCTTGCCCTGAAAGCCGCTGGCCGTGCCGATACCCGGCAGCTCCACGTCTCGCAGGTACCGCCCGGCAAGGTCAAACACCCGAATAACCGTTTGAGCGTCTTTCAAGTACGAGGCGAGGAAATGACCGGCGACCACGTCGACGCCTTGCAGCGTCTCGGCCTGCTCCGGAACGAACTGGACCCAGTGCTCCGGCGCCGGTTTCGCGATGTCGATGGCGACGACCTTGCCCCTTGGAGCGTTCTTATCCGTGCGAAACCAGAAGACCGGCCCATCGTTGTCGATGAATGTAAAATCCGCGTCAAACTCTCCCACCAGGTGCACCGGCTTCTGATCGGCCGCGTCGAACGGACGATAAATAACCCGATACTTGTTGTTCGTTCCCTTGTGGATCGTCAGGATCAAGTACCGGCCGTCGTCGGTGACCGTCGGGCTCGCCCGCCATTCTTTGTGCTCGGGCTCTTCCCAGACGAGCTTGTCGTCCTCTTGAGCCGTGCCCAGCCGGTGATAGTAGACCTTCTGGTCATAGTTCGTACCCTTCAGGTCTTCTCCGGATTTGGGCTCGGGGTACCGCCCGTAGAAAAACCCCCGGCTGTCCGGGCTCCACTCCGCGTCCGAGAACTTGATCCACTTGAGCCCGTCGGGCAGGTCCTTCCCCGCAGCCAGGTCGTGGACCTTCCAGATGTTCCAATCCGAGCCGGCCGTCGCAATCCCATAGGCAACGAACCGCCCGTCGTGACTGATGTTGGTCGCCGCCAGCGCGACCGTGCCGTCGGCCGAAAGCGCGTTCGGGTCGATCACGACCGCCGCTAGGCCGTCGAGCGTCGCGCTCGTGTAGAGCACGCTCTGGTTCTGAAGACCTTTGTTATAAGTGAAAAAGTATCGCCCCCCTTCGCGCCTGGGCGGCCCATATTTCTCAAAATCCCAAAGCTCGGTCAACCGCCGCTTGATCGCCCCACGCTGCGGTATCGTCTCGAGGAACACATTTGTCTCTCGATTCTCGGCTTCGATCCAGGCCCGCGTCGCCGGGGCATCCGGGTCCTCGAGCGGACGGAACCGGTCGACGACCTTTGTGCCGTGATAGACATCCACTGTTTCGGAATGCGGCGCTGCCGGATACTTACCCGGGTGCGACGCGTCTTCACCGCCGGCCGGAACGATCGTCAAGAGGCACAACCCCGCCATAATCGCCGAGACCAATGACACCTGTGACATCGCGCCGTGCCCCTTTTTCTAGGAGGTCCATTTGCGAAGCGCCGCCAGCGCGGTCTCCGTCGTCAAACGGTCGTCGTTGCGCCCGAGCCCACGAAGTGAGTCGTCGAATCGGCGGAAGGCCATCCGCATGTAAAGCTCGGCAGCGGTTTCGTCGAGTGAAGTCGCCGTGCCCTGCACGAGCGAGTGATCCCACCGCGAAAGCGTGCACGCCGAAGTGACGACTGCGATCGCGGCATCGGCAATTCGCTCCTGGTCGTACTGCCGGTCCAGGAACGCTTCTCGGTGCGCGATCAAGAGTCGCTCGACCGTCCGCCCGAATCGTGAGACCCGGCGAGCCAGCGCTTCCGAAATCGGCCGCAGCATGGGCGAAGCCACCGGCACCACCGGTGACCGCACCAGTTGCCCCAGGTGAGCCCCGCCGAATTTCCAGAGCGTCGGCAGAAACGAGCCCGGCTTCTTGAAACCCTCGAGCGTGCTCTTGAGCCCCTCGCCAATGTCGCGCATTCCCACCAGCGCGATGAAGGCCTTCAACACCTCGTTGGCCCCTTCACCGATGGTGTTGATCCTGGCGTCGCGCGTCATCCGCTCATAAGGCTCGTTGTTGAAATATCCCTGGCCGCCAAAGACCTGCAGCGTCTCGTACACTCCTTGCCAGAGCACTTCGGTCGTGAAAACCTTGAGGATGGCGGTCTCCAGCATGTAATCCTCGGCGCCGGTGTCGATCAAGGCAGCAGTCTGATACGTGGTCGCCTCCATCGCGTAAGCCGTCGCGGCCAGATAGGCGATCTTCTTCTTGATCAGCTCGAGCTCGGCCAGCGGCCGCCCGAACTGGTGGCGGCCCGCGGCATGCTTCGTCGCCGCGGCGAGCAACACCTTGGCCAGGCCAGTGCAGCTTGCGCCGAAGGTCGTGCGGCCGAAGTCCAGGACCGTCAGCGCCAGCTTGAGGCCCTTCCCGAGCTCGCCCAGTATGTTGCTCGCCGGCACGGGCATATCGTGAAAGGCCAGGCGAGCCGTGGCCGTGCCGCGGATCCCGAGTTTGGGCATCCTTGCCTCGACCACTTCAAAGCCGGGCATATCCGGCGTGACCAGAAACGCAGTGACCTTGGACTTGCCGCCGCGCGGGTCCGGCGTGCGGGCCATGACGGTCAAAACGCCCGCGATCGCGCCGTTCGTGATGTAACGCTTGCTCCCGTTCAAGATGTAGGTCTGCCCGTCCGCCGTCGGCGTCGCCGTGGTCTGGACGTTACTGGCATCAGACCCGGCCTGTTCTTCTGTCAGCGCGAAAGGCAGCCAGCTTCTCGGCGCGACTCAAGGGCGGCAGCCAGCGAGCTTTCTGCTCGGGAGTGCCGAAGAGCACGAGTGCCCTGAGGCCGATCGAATGGTGCGCATTGACAAAGACGGCCGTGGCCGCGCAGTGGCCTCCGATCACTTCCATGATCCGGCAATAACCCATCTGCGAAAACCCGCGCCCGCCCAGCTCGACGGGTGCGGCCATGCCCATCACGCCCAGCTCGGCCAGGCCATCGATGACCGACCGCGGAATGTCGGCGTCGCGGTCGATCGCCGCCGCGTCGATGTGCTCGTCCGCAAACGCGCGCACCGCAGCCACCGCTTCCTCGACCACCGGCCGCTCGCTCGAAGTCAGCTCAGGATACGGGAAAATCGCCTTGCCGCGAAACTCGCCGCGAAAAATCGCCTTCGCGAATCCCGCACGTGACTCGCCAGAGAAAAGCAGCTCCTCGGCCTGCTCGAGTTGCTGAGCCCGCAGCGCGCTCGCAGAATCCTGAACCGGCGACGATACCGCCATGACGTTAATCTCCTTGATGCCACACGGATATCGATCAAGGCGCTTTTCCTTGATCAGACTGGGGCGGAGACGCCGGTGCGCGCCGCGGCGCTCTTCACGCCGCGACCGACCCACGAGCCCAGCGTCTTTACCGATCCAGAACGCGATCACGGCCCCGAACAAAATCATCAACTGAAGCACCCGGTTCACGCTCTTGAAATCCTGAACGTATTCCCAGAACGATTTGTCGGTGATGGTCGTGGTCCAATCTGCGAACAATCCCAGAGCCAACCCGGCGATCCCACAAACCACACCGCGGGCGTAAGACGGATGCCGCGCCAGCAGACCGCATCCCAGACCGAGAAACGCGCCCGGAATCATCCCGCCGTACAGCCCGGTGGACGCGATCCACCGGTAAAGAAAGTACCCCGCCACGCCTCCCAGAGCAGCCCCCACCAGACCCAGGAGATGACTGATCAGATACCGCGACATGCGCTTCACTCCGTGAGCGACTGATCGATCTGGAAGCCCGCCTGCCCAGATCATAACCGGATTTCGCATGAACAGCCATGTTCTACGGCAACGAGGATCAGGGGCGGGCAGATCCAGGTTGAACGCCTCCCTGGCACCACCTGCCTCCCTCAGCATGAATGTGTGGCCGCAGCTTGCGGTGTTCAGCAAGCAGTCGGGCCAGCGACGAGCCGCCTGGCAAGCCTCGTCTGCCATGGATCAGGGCCAGGTCAACGTGCTTCCACATCTCATCATTGCGCTTCGGGAAAATGCGACCCGATTGGCGGCCCGGCCAGCGCTTGTGAAGGGCAAAGTACTCATCCGCCCAGAGAAGTATCTGATCGATGGTCAACTTCTTCCGAGGTGTGTGTGGATAGCGGAGGCTCTCCCCACGCCACTCGGTCAAAAACTGCCGCAGCGACGAGCCGCCGCGTAAGCCGCGCGTGCCTCGAGAAAGAGCGATGGCGACGCCTGCCCACGATTCACCGCCGGAATTCGGAATCGCGCCCGACACCCGGATCGGCCAGGTCCCGTGGCGAGCGCGATGGGCATCGGCCCACTCCAGGATCTGGCGAATTCCCAGCCGAGGCGGCTGCTTTTGATTACGCACACCACGCGCCGCCCTGAGGAACTGGGCCAGCGTCAAACCGCCACTCAATCCCCGGCACCCCTGGTTGAGCGCCGCGGAAATCGCATTCCAGTTCTCCCGTCGGTTCTCCCAAACCCTGCCCGAACGCACCGTCGGCCATCGACCCGTTCGCGCGCGGTGGGCGTCGGCCCATGCCAGAATCTGGGAATACGTCAGGCATTCGCGCTCGATGGGCGGTCGGTATGCATGCATGTACGCCCTTCGGTCGGACTTCTTCACGCGCCCGTTCGCCTCGCTCAATGCAAGCTTTTGCCTCTCGCGGTATGCACGAAAGTACGCCCTTCGGTCGGACTTCTTTTCGCGCCCGTTCGTCTCGCTCGATGCAACCTCTTGTGTCTCGTTCTTGGTCATTCGCGGCTCTCGCTCCCTGGTGCCATTGGGCCCGACGCACTGTCAATGCTTCCTCGGCCGCTCTGGGACCGGCCTCGTCGGACTCTGGGCCTCCCGTCGCGAGTCGATCTTCTTGAGCGGGAGCGTGGCGATATGCACTTGCCCACCGTGCACGGCGACGAGATCGAACACCCGCGCCGCCTGCGCCAGCCTCCAGCCATTGACGATGTAGAAATGCAATGGGTGCGGTTGACAGCGAGTGCAAAGAGACCCGCTCAACACGTCGCGGGATCTCAACCGGCTCTCGCCATCGCTCTGCTAGTAATATACAACGCCTGGGCCAAAGAGGAAAACCTGGAGCCCTTTAGCGTCGGCAAGAAGTGTTCGCATTAAACGAATTGTAGCGATCGTATCGGGGCGGAATTATCGGCAGAACCGCTATTTCCGTTCCGGTCGTCGCCACGTGCCTTGAACCGGTCTGGGTGGCGCAGGGCGGCTCCGCCCGTCACGCCTCGATTCCGATGAGTTCTCCCTCGCCCATCAGGTATCCGCGCTGGCCGTGCTGCGTGAGGTCGAGCCCGAGGTCTTCCTCCTCGGCCGTGACCCGCAGCCCGATCAGCCGGTCGATTACGACCAGGAGCACGGTCGTGACGACGACTGTGTAAAGCCCGACAGCCAGCGCGGCGATGGCCTGCGCCAGGAGCAAATCCACGTTGCCGGCGAGCAGGCCGCCCGCACCGCCCGTGAGGCTCGCAGCCGCCACGAAGCCGAGCATGAGCACGCCCGCGAATCCTCCAATGCCATGCACTCCGAAGACGTCGAGCGAGTCGTCGTAGCCCAGCTTTCCTTTGAGCAAGATCGCGAAATAGCACAAAGGCGCCACCATGAAGCCGATGGCGAAGGCGCCCAGCGGACTGACGTAACCCGCCGCCTGGGCTCACGGCGACAAGCCCCGCAATCGCGCCGGTACAGGCACCCAGCACGGTCACCCGCCGTTTCTGGAGGTATTCCAGCAGGCTGAAGCTCACGATCGCGGCTGCGCCGCCGAGATTTGTCGACACAAACGCCGCGACCGAGGCCCCACTGGCGGCTCGGGCTCCCCCGGCGTTGAGCCCCTGCCATCCAAACCACAAGAGCCCGGTGCCCAGCGCGGTGAGGGTCAAGTTGTGGGGGTGCAGGTCTTCATGGTCCAGGCCCCTTCGCTTCCCGACCACCCGCACGCAGCACAGGGCGGCCAGACCCGAGGTCATATGCACGACCAGCCCGCCGCCAAAATCGAGCGCGCCAAGCTGCTTGATCCAGCCGCCGGGCCCCCAGACCCAGTGCGCGATCGGGTCGTAGACGAGCGTCGACCAGAGCACCGTGAAGACCAGGTACGACGAGAACTTCACCCGCTCGACGATCGCCCCGGAAATGAGGGCCACTGCAAAAACCGCCACGAGCAGCTCGAAGAGCATGAAGAGCTGGTGCGGTATCAGAGGGGCCACCGCCGGGTTCGGGGTGACCCCGACTCCCTGCAGGAGCAGCCATTGCCCGCCACCGCAGAAACCGCCCAGCACACTCCCGCCGAATGTCAGGCTGTAGCCGAACAAGAGCCACTGGAGCGTAATTGCCCCCAGCAGGATGAAAGTCTGTTGAAACGCCGACAGCACATTCTTGCGGCGTGCCATTCCGCCGTAGAAGTGGCCCAGGGCCGGTATCATCGGCAGCGTGAGCGCACAGCAGAGCACGATCATGACGGTGTCGGCGGCCTGAAACGGCAGGTCCGGCGGCGGGCCGGGCGGCAAGTCGGCCCGCATCGTGCTCGGGCGCCCGCCATCGTCGGCCGTTTGCTGCGGCCCGCCCGCCCGGGCACCGCGCACGCCGATCGAGGCCGCCACCAGGGCCGGCACGAGCATCCACCAGATTGCGTGCTTCCGTCTCGCCATGGTCTCGCTCCACCAGCATGCAGCTCAGACCATTGCAGGCCGCTCTGCCCGGGTGCCTTCGAAATCGTCTGTGGTCAGGGGAGGGTTGTCCCATGTTAGGGCCCGCGACCGCTGATGAACAGACGGTGGAGAGTAGCAATGGACCAGGAGATTCCAATAAGATCGAGTTGGGCCGAGCGTTTTCTGGCTTTGAAGGTTCGCTGCTTCTCGTCACGCACAGCGATTCACGACCGGCCTTCGCCTTGAACCGGCGTGTTCTTTTTCCGTGAGATCGGGATCAGAATGCTGTGTACGCCATGTAAACCATACATTCTTGGCGCCCTGCTCATCGCGGCCGCCGCCAGCTCAACTCTCCGCGCCGAGCAGCCGGCCGAGCTCTCCATCGGTGGCAAGTCCCGAGCGTTCTGGATCGCCTCGTTGAAGAGTGAGGATAAGAAGATCCGCTCGCGGGGCTGTGAAGCGCTTGGGCTCATGGGTCTGAGTGCGAAAGACGCCGTGCCGAACCTGATCGTCGCGGCGGGAGACGTTGATGAGCAGGTCCGATCATCGGCCATGATCGCGCTGGGTGAGATCGGCCCCGCCGCGGATTCTGCCGTCCCGTTGCTCATCCGCCGGATCCACGAATCGCAGTCGGACGTCGAGATCGGCAACGCGCGGCAAGCTCTGGTGGGTATCGGGCGCCCCGCGGTTCCCGAGCTGATGAACCACTTGGCACACGACGAGGCGGCAAATAAGATCCGGCTGGTCGGGGTCCTGGGCCACATTGGTCCCGACGCCGGAGCTGCCGTCCCGCTGCTAACCACCGAGCTTGACGCCGCCCGCCCTGGCTCGACCTATTCCGGCTATTTGATCGACGCGCTCGGGCATATCGGTCCCGCGGCGAAGCCGGCCGCGCCGGCTTTGTCGCGAATCCTCGCCGGCGGTTTCTCGGGCAAAGCGGAACTGAGCGAGCTTCTCGCACCGCTGTCCGTCGCTCTCACGCGAATCGGCGAGCCGCCCGTGGCTTTCCTGCTCGAGCGCCTCTCAAGCCGCGACCGTGAGCTTCGCCTGCTTGCCCCCGAGCTACTCGGGAGAATTGGCCCTCGTACAATGGCGTCGAGCGCCAAGCTTTCAGCGATCCTGGATAACCGGGGTGAACCTGCCGATTTCCGCTTGCGGGTGGCCATTGCGCTCGGCCGGATCGATCCCGACTCGCCGCGTGTTGTGCCCGCCCTCGTCGAGGCGATCGACCATGATCCGCCGCGTGCGATCCGCGCGCTCATCGAGCTTGGGCCCCGCGCGGCCGCAGCCGTGCCGCGCCTGGTCGCGCTGCTCGGCGTCGACGACAAAAACGTGGCCGATCGACCCAGCCGCCTGGCACTTCTCGCACTTCCGCAAATCGACCCCGAAGGGCTCCAGTGCCTTCCGGCCGTTATTCATGCGTTCGAGAGTCATATGGACCACACCCGCGCTTTCGCGGCATACGCCCTGGCGGAGTTCGGTCCGCCTGCCAGAGCGAGCGTTCCGTCATTGATGAGGGGCTTCCTGGTCGAGTGCGAGACCTACGCCGACGACGCGGGCGATGCGATCCATGACAGCATCGCCGTGGCTCTGCGGCAGATTGGCGCGCATCCCAATTTCGTCGTTTCCACCATGATTTCGGTCCTGAAGAACCAGCAGAAGTCAGACCGTCATCGCAATGCCTTGATCGCTCTGTCGGGTTATGGGCCGGCCGCCAAGCCGGCGCTGCCGCAATTGATCGCAGCACTCGACCGCCCCTGGCAGGCTCTCGCCGCTGAAGTGCTGGGCCGGATTGGTCCCGACGCCGCGCGAGGCGCTGCCAGCGCTTCGGGCGAGCCTCGCCAATAAAAGATCCAGCCGGAGGCAGACCGAAGTGTTGGTCGCGATTCTGCGGATCGATCCGTCGAGCGCGGGTGAGGTCGAGGCCGCTCTCGCTTCAATCGACAACTTCGAGGATCGAGCCCGCATCGCAGGCGCGCTGCGACGGTCGTCTCCGGAAGGGGAAGGACTCACGCGGCGTTACGTGAAATGGTTCGACGTGTGGCTCGAGCGCGACTTTGACCCGCTTGACGGCGTCACCAGAGGAATCGAGAGATTCGTTGCGATGTTCGAGAGCTTTGGTCCTGGTGCACGCGCTGCAATCCCCCAGCTCACGTTATTGTTGACTCACAAGGACCGCGCGATCCGGTTAGCCGCTCGGGACGCCCTCGCGCGGATCGAAATGACCAGGCCGCTTTGAGCGGTGCAGGAAGCCGGCGATCAGTCCGGTAGCCGCTCGGCGTGCGTGCCGCCGCCATCACGCGGTTTGCCGCAGTGAACTCCCGCGTTGGACTTCTTGCCGTTTTCGTGAGAAGATCGACCGTCGAGTGATGGCTCCGTGAAGCCATGAGCGACGTTCTGATTGGATCGGAGAAGGCCCGGACGCGATCCGCGGCAGATCGAAGGCAAGATGGACCCAACCGTGCGCGAAGCAGTGGAACGGCTCGATGACCGGCTCAGCCGTCTTTCGAGTCAGATGGACGAATTGCGACAGAACGTCAGGCAGGTCGCCGCGGTTGCAGAGGCGGATCCGGAGATGGCGCTGACCAAAGCGCGCAAAGTGCTTGAAAGCGTTCTCCGCCGGGTGTGGGAACATTTCATACCCAACGAGCCGATCGGGACCCGGCCGCTCGAGGAAGTCCTGCAGCGGCTTCAGAAGAACGGCTTCCTGCCGCGCAAGCAGGCCGCTTATGCAGTCGCCGTGAAGGAGCTGGGCAATGTCGGCACTCACGTTCACGACGAGAAGGTAGATAAGAAGGATGTGGTGCAAGCCCTCAATCCGTTGATTGCAGTCCTGGAGTGGTACTTCGATCAAGACTGGGTGGAGGGCGGCGCTTTGGCGAAGCAAGTCAAAGTAGACCCGCCCATCGACCCCGGTCTCGGGCCGGTGCAGGGTGGTGTCGAACCCGAGCACGCCTGGCGCCCACGGCTCATAGTCGGATTGGCTATCGCCTTCGGCGTGCTGCTGGTAACGGTCATCGCCGCCGGATTCGCGGGCATGTTTCGAAGTTCGGGAAACACGCCGTCAGTCGTCGACTCGGCCGCTCGGACGGTCGCTGAGCCAGCCGCTCAGCCTATCGCCCCGAACGCTGTTAGATCTGACGAGGATCGAATTCAAGGCCGATGGCAGTCGGTGGAGGGTCAAGCCACCACTAAAAAAAACGCCGACGTCAAAGCCACCGCCTTCGTGTATGTTTGGACGTTTCGGGGCTCGCGCCTGTCGACCGAGCAGTTAGCTGACGGAAAGGTACAAGTCAACGATCGCGGGACATTCTCGCTGAGCCAGCGCGGCGAGCAAAAGTTATTCGACTTCGAGGGCAAGCGGCAGAGTGGCGCGAACGATCGAGAAAAGGGGAATCTACGCGTTTGAGGGCGACTTTCTTAGAGTCTGCTATACGTTCACCACCAGGGCGGAGAAAGGTCGCGACCTTCCGCGGCCGGAGTCATTCGACTTGCAACGCGGCGGTCGAGGACTTTCACTGAAATTCAGGCGTGTCGGCGAATAACAGTGTTCGCGCCGGACATGGTTATGTAAATAGATCGACCGTGTTCGCATTCCCGCAGCCCCGTTCGATCGCCCACCGCGCCAGATTGAACCACCGCGAGCAAACATCGAGTATCGCGCTGTCGGCGGTCGCTATTATCTCGCGTGAAGCTTTCAGGAGCGGATCAGGATCGTCCACCAGGTCGACTGACCACTCAAGCCGGCGTTCGCTCGCGCGTGCGAGCAAAAGACTTCGAATTCGCCCGCTATTGGAAACCGGTCGGTCGAAGAGCCAGCGGCACTGACCGACGTTCAAGCTGGTGATTGCGTCCTCCAGGAGCGCGATCGCCGGAATTGTCTCGTCGACGCGCCGGTAGGTGCCGTGCAGCCCGGCGATGTCGCGATAGGTCTCGTCCCGGCAAGCAAGCACAACGGCGCCCCCCAGTGCCGACTCGACCGTCGTGAGCACGTTGAACCCATCGATGATCAGATCGCACCCGGCCAGGTCGGTTTCACTACAAATCCGCGCAACGCGTCGGGCGCGGGCTTCGTCCGAGCAGGTCACCCTGTGCACGGCCTGGCGCTGGCGCTCAGTCAAGCGGTAGCGATCGCCGGTCAGCTTGAGGGACGAAGCGGTGCGTAGCCCTTCGAGAGCAACCACGCATAATCGCCCGCGGCCGCCCGAAGGGCAGGCATGCTCTCCTGATCGAAAGCCGACGCATCACGCGGGTCCGGGCCACGATGGGATGGCGTCGAAACCTCCACCGGCGCCTCGTCGTTATCGCTCATACGTCCCCATTAGCTCGGTGGTTGCAACCACGTGCGCGTCGATCGCTTTGAGCAAGCTCGCCTTGTCGAGGCCTTCTGGAATATCGAGGGCCTTGTCCAGGGCATAGAGCTTGAAGAAGTAGCGGTGGACCCCGTGGCCTTTGGGGGGCGCAGGGCCGCGATATCCGGCCGTCTTCCAGGAATTGCGGCCTTGAAGCACGCCGGCAGGGGACGGCGGCCGTGAAAGTGGTGGAATGCCTTCGGGCAATCCGTCACTGGTCGCGGGAATCTTGTAAATCAGCCAGTGAACCCAGGGTTCATTCGTGGGCGCGTCGGGATCGTCCACGACGAGTGCCAGCGCGGCTGCGGCACTCGGCACGCCCTGCCAATGGAGCGAGGGCGAAAGATCCTCGCCGTCACCCGTATGCCGGCGCGGAATCGGCTTGCCGGAAATGAAAGCCGAGCTCTGAATGATGAAACTCATGATGGGTCTCCGAGGGATCGCCTTCGGAAGAATTGCTGGCATTCATTATACGGTCTGGGCGGTACGAGGAGTGAGTCCCACCCGCGGCGCGACCCGATCGTTCGATTGCTTGCCGAGATCGGTCAGGCCCGAGTGCTTGTCGACTATGACGGCGGCATAGAAGCGAGCCACTTCGTCGGGGTTGAGGACGACGGGAAGCGTCCGCGGCTTTTTGACTTCAACCCCGGTCGTGGAGCTCGCCTGGCGAGATTTGCTCCGCATAACGGGCCGGGCGGCCGAGGGGCTTGCCGGAGGGAATGGGCGCAGGTTGCCCTGCGCCCGACTTGACTGCCGCTCCCCGATTTACGTCAATAGAGCCAGGTAGCCTGTGGATTTTCGGCGGTCTTCCAGCATGATCTCCGGGGCGGCGGCACCGGCCTGGCGTTGTGGGGAGCTTCGCTCATGGAAATCTTGACGGTTGGCCCAACCGGCCAAATCGAATTACCCGACGAGGTCCGCGATCGCTACGGCATGGCGCCGGCGACTCCGATCCGAATCATTGAGACTCGTAGTGGAGTCCTGCTCGTTCCGCTGGGCAATGCCCCGATGAGCCCCGAACTGGCCGAACAGCTCGCCGAATGGCAGGCGCTGGGGGCTGAGAGCTGGGAGTTATTCCCCTACGAAGTGGAGTCGTGACCGTGACCGGGTCTGTGGTTGCCTTGTGGGGCAGACCGATCAGACCCCAGTCGGCGGGCAGATCTGACGGAAAGTGTTGGCATGGCTGGAGAACGGCGATCTGCGTCACACCGATTTCCTGATCTTGAACGAACTCGAATTACCTGTCATCCTGGCCGCGCGCCGGCACGTCGGCTTTACCGTTGCGCGGTAAGCCCCCGCGGGGAGTGCCGCCGCAAATCAACCGTGCCCCACGGACTGGGAGGCCAAAACATGCGCCCGATCCTCTTCGAGATCCCTGGTTGGGACATCAAGGTCCACAGCTACGGCGTGATGATTTTGCTGGCGTGTTTCAGCGCGCTGGGAATGGCGCTCTGCGCGCGCGCCGCGAGAAGATCGACTCCAATGTCGTCTGGGAATTGGCGACATGGCTTTTCCTGGGTGGCGTCGTCGGCGCCCGAGGTATGTACGTCATCTTGCATCCGGAAATGATTCACAGCGTAGGCGACGTCTTCCGGAGCTGGCAGGGCGGCAACGTCTTCTACGGTTGCATCCTGGGTGGGCTCATCGGTTCTCTGCTCTACTGGTGCCGTCGCCCATATCCGCTCCGGAAGATGATCGACGTGGCCGCGCCCGCCGTGGCGATCGGCGCGGCGGTGGGCCGAATCGGCTGCTTCCTGAACGGCTGCTGTGACGGCGCAGTCTGCACGCTCCCCTGGGGCGTGCAGTTTCCGGCGGGCTCTCACGCCTGGATGCGCCAGATGAACGCGGGCTCGATCTCCGTGGGATCACTCTGGTCGCTCCCCGTGCACCCCACGCAGCTCTACGCCGCCGTGGCCGCCCTCGCCGTGCTCGGTGTGCTGCTGGCCTATTTCCCCTGGCGCCGGCGCCCGGGAGAAGTCATGGCACTGTTGATGGTCACGTACTCAATCACCCGCTTACCGATTGAATCGCTTCGGGCAGATGAGCGCGTCGTCATCTTCGCAGGGATGAATTCAGCGCAACTGATCAGCGTGGTCCTGCTGGTACTTGGGCTGGCCGGTTGGCTTTGTTTGAGATTTGCTACGACTGCTCCAGTCGATCGAACCGGTCCGTTGAAGAGGAATCTCTGCCGCAAGTTCACGGCCACCGAGTCCGTTTCTGCCGGCCCGGGCTGATCGCAGCGGCCGCCACGCCGCAAGCGACGGCCAGCGCCTGTGCCGCATCGTCGCCGCGGAACCGGCGCGCCACCACCCCAGCCAGACAGAAGACGGCCGCCGCCAGCAGTACACACGAGTTGCCTCCGGTTTGCGCAAGAAATCGACCCGGTCCACCGAGAGTAACCGCGATGGGCCGGGTCGCAGGAGCAACCGATCAGTCAAAATGGCTGCAGAGGGGACGGACAGCGGCTGCCGAACACCAGACAAACGAGGCAGGAGCAACAATGGAGACTGACCGTGGATGGGCGGTTCAGAGACCACTGCCGAACGAGGACGACTCACCACGATGGTGGTGGTCGGAAACCATTCCCTCGGACGCGCTCTCCTTACGCGAAGCGACATGGGGGCCGCGCAGCACCGACTGGCTGCCGCGGGCGTGTTGGGTGTGGCCGCGCAGCGGTCCGCGCCGCAGTGGGGGATCGTTGCCGGCTGCCATGGGCGCGGCGGGCTGGCCCTCGTACTGAAGGTCGAACTCGTCGGCCTCGTATTCATCGTACCGCGAGACGTAGCCCGGCATCTTGGAGCGCTCGAGCTCTTCGGCGTAGGAGGAGAGAACGGCCCCCTGGATTTTCTCACGGCACATCGAGTTGATCGGGTGGGCGATGTCGGCATGCAGCTTGGCTCGCCCGTCGGCGTCGCGGAGCGCGCGGTTCTCGTCGAGCCGGCACCCGCATTGGTTGCAGAATCGGCTCCGAAGGTGATTCTTCGTTCCACAGTTGTGGCAGCGATCGGTCAGCTTGCGCGACGGCATCGCCACGAAGAAGCCCTTGGCGCCTTCGATGATCTTCAGGTCTCGGATGACGAACATGTCGTCGAAAGTGATGCTACAGAAGGCTTGCAACCGTTCGTTGCTGCCCGAGTTGTCTTCCATGAGCTTGATGCGGACTTCAGTGATCTCCACAGCCAGTACTCCTTTACGGGGCGTTTGCTGCTTGGGGGGGGCAGGTCACGACTCGGACCCATCCTAGTCCGAGCGTCTCGAGGATCTCCGCAGCGCGGGACGCTGCGGCCAAATCAGGGCAGAGGCCGAAATAAGCCGAGCCGCTGCCGCTCATCAAAAACCCGCTCAGTAGCGGGCCCAGACTCGCCAGAGCGTCCTTGACCCGAGCGAGCTCAGGTCGGAGCACTTCGGCGACGGGTTGAAGCCGGTTGAACAGGCTTCGTCCCAGTTCCGCGAATCCACCTTGCGACAGGGCCTCGAGAATCGGCCCGATCGGTCGAGGTTGCTCGGGTGGTACCACCCGGCGATAAACGTCTGCCGTGCTGATTCCGACCGGCGGACGGACCAATACGAAGTGATAGCGTTCCTTGAGAGCGACCGGCTCCACCTGCTCGCCCCGCCCGCGACAAACCGCGGCCGGTCCATCGATGAAGAAGGTCACGTCACTGCCGATCTCCGCCGCCAGGTCGCGCAAGTGCCCCTCCGGCAATCGAAGATCCCACAGCCGGTTGAGTGCCACGAGCGTCGCAGCCGCGTCGCTCGAGCCGCCGGCCAGCCCCGACTCCGCGGGGATCGCCTTCTCCAGCACGATCCTCGCTCCTCGAAGGCTCCCCGCCGACGCCTTCAGACGTTCGGCTGCCATCACCACGAGATTGTCGCCGCCGACCGGCAAGGTCGGCTCGTTACACCGCAGGCTGATTTCCCCCGTAGGGTCATCTGTGAAGGCCAAGGAATCATGCAGGTTTACCGCGACCATCAGCGACTCGATTTCGTGATAGCCGTCAGGCCTGCGCCCGAGAACTTCCAGAAAGAGGTTTAACTTCGCCGGGGCGAGGACTTCCACGCCTCCGGCGATCGAACGAATCTTCATGGCACGTATCGTTCTCGGGTGGTTCTATACCGATCGCTGAAACCCTGCAAGGCCGAAAATTTCATTAAAGTCGAAAAACGAAGTCAGCCGACGACGCGCGTGGTTCCAGCGGCTGATTTCCCAGGTTCCGGCACCGTCCAATCTGGCTCAAACCCGGCCTTTTGAGAGCCGCGCGCGCAGCTCGCGCAGCCGATCGCAGTCGGCTTGCCGCCCCAGGGCTTGGAGAGACTCCACCAGACCGTCCAGGGCGTCATAAAATGGGCGATTCGCGGGCCTTTCCGGAGGCAGCCGGCCCGCGAAGTCACGAGGGAGCGCGCCTGCCCCAGCTCGAACGCGTATCCGAAGTGGCCTCGGGCCAGCGTGGGATCGCGAAAATCATCAAGAGCAATGCGCCCGAGCGCCACATGGGCCCGGATGTTGGCGTGACACGCCGAAAGCGCATATCGAAGCGCGTCTCGCGCCGACTCAGGGTCACCTTCCTTCCAGAGCTCTATCCCCTCTTCATAATCCTCCCGGGTTTCTTCGACCTTTCGCGGGTGAATGAGCTCAAACTCGCCATCGGCCAGCTTCAATAGCCCGATCGGAAGGCTGGCCGGCGCGCCGCCGCCCGGTCGCGGCTTGGTGCGCGGCGGACCACCCGCACCCGCGGGCGGCCCAGTCCGGCCCGCCCACTTCCCCCGGCCCCGCGCAGGCCCACGCCGGCCTCGGTATCCGCTACCCCCCTGTTCAGGCATAAGCCCGCCTTTCCCACCTGCGAAATCACCGCACGCTCGCGCCGCTAAAGTCCCGTTTTTCACGACATTCGACGCTACCCGCCGGCGCTTGCGGCTGCAAGCCTCCGGAACGGCGCAAAACCCGTCTCGAACCCGGATTTCACGTCGAAAAGGGAAACTCACTTCGCCTGCCAGAAGCTTTTCCGCCGCGCCGGCATAAGAAACTCCCGCAGGGCCACAGCAAGCTCGCCTGCCGTGCCGTAACGCCCGATCCGATCCCTGGCCATCGCTTTCAGACAGATCGACTCGAGCACAGCGGGTGTCGATCGCACAAGCCGGCGCGGCCGTTTCGGATCTTCTCTCTGTTTTCGAGCGAAAATCTCGGCGATCGACCCGGTAAAGGGCAACGCGCCGGTCATGATCTCGTACAGGATCACACCCAGGGCGTACACTTCGCTTGACGTGTCATCCAGGCTAACCTCGCCCCGACATCGCTCTGGCGCCATGTAGCCCGGCGTGCCCGAGATTTGCACACCACGACCGTCCGTCGACCGGAGCGGCAGCTCGCCGAAGTCGACCATCCGTACCTGACCGTCTTCGCCCAGGAGTATGTAATCCGGCTTCAGGTCGCCGTGCACCAGGCCTTGCTCATGAGCAAGCTGAAGCGCTTCGGCCAGTTCGGCCACGAGCGCGGCCGCTTCGCGGAACGGCATGCGGCCGGCAGTGCGCAACCTCTCGCGCAAGGTCTTACCGGGAAAGAACGGCACGATCAGCCAGAACGAGTCACCCGAGAAACCCATGTCGAGAGCCGGGCCAAACACAGGATGCCCGAGCCTGCGCCAACAACTCATTTTCCCGTCGCCACCGCGAAAACCTCTGAGGCGAAGCGATTGCGGGGGATCAACTTCACGAGAACCGGACGTCCCTCCGCCCGATCGTGGCCCTTGTAGATCCGCCCCATCGCGCCATGGGCCGCCACGTCCCCGATCTGGAACCGATCCGGAAACGTTCCGTCCATCCCCAAGGAAGGCTCCGGTGGTGCGCTCATGCACGGACTGATGGTACTGTCTTCCAGCGAGCTGGTATGAGATTCGGCCATTCGCTCCGTGAGCTCGCGCTTCCGCTCAGGAGAAGCCGGCGCGGTGCGCTGGCCCTGAGAGCGACATCTCGACGTAACTCCGATGTCGATTGTGCTCCCAGGAACAGGAAACCCTTGCTCAATGCCGCTCTCCTTGGGCGACTGGCCGACGACGGCTGCGCACAACATCTCCGCGACTTCCCATCCCGCCGGCATCTCTACCGGTTGCACGACCTGGTGCAATGCACCACCGCGATTGACCATGTGTGAGCGATCGACCGCAAGATACGCCGTGAAGCGGCTGAGCACGTGGAACTTGAGCGAGAGGTCGACGATGGCCCGTTCAAGCTTGTCAGGGCTGCCGTCGCCCGACGCATAACGATCCTCGAGTTGACGAATCTGGCCCCGTGCCCACGCGGAAGCAATCGCCGGATTCTCACGTTCCGTGGCTGCCACGCTCTCGGCCCACGCCTGCCCTTGCAAGTCAGTCGCGTGGATCGTGACCGAGGCTTCGGCGCGTCCATGATAACGCCCTAGAATGAGCAAAGGCGAGCCGCAGAAGAGGCCGGGCAAGCGCGATGGGACGACATCGCCGGGCTCGATCGCGATTCCTTTCGACTCGAGGTACAACCCCGTCAAGAGAGGTGTGGCGATCCGGCGGTGAATGGATTGCATCACCTCGTCGAGCCGCGTTTCCGATTCGACAAGCTCGCAGGTGCCGCCGCCGCGCTCGGCCAGACGGCGCAGGAACCCTTCATTCACAGCCTGATCGATGCCCAGCGTGAAAACGCGAATGCCTTTGAGCTTGCGGCCGAGCGTGCTCAGGATCTGGTCCTCGTTGCCAACCTGGCCGTCGGTGATCAGAACAAGCGCGCGATCCCGTTCCTCGGGCGAGCACTCGGCAATCACGTCGACGGCCCGCTCGAGCGCGCCGGCCATCTCGGTGCCGCCGCGGGCGCCGACGCCGGCAAGGTATTCGACGGCGCGGAAGCGGTTCTGGTCAGTGGCTGCGGAAAGGCCCTCCGGCAGTCCCGGCGGCGATTCGGTGACACTGTCAAACGCGATGACGCAGAAACGGTCGCTGTCGTGCAGCGTGTCGATCATCCGGGCGAGCGCGCGGCGGGCCGCGACGACCTTCCAGCCCTCCATGCTGCCCGAGCGGTCGAGTACGAACGCGACCGCCCGCGGCCGCCAGCGCTGCTCGGCGGTCTGGATCGGGGGCACGAGCGTGAGCGCAAACGTCCCTTCAGGTTTGCCGCCGGAATCCCGATGCAAGGTCAATGTCGACCGGATCGTCGCATCGCCGAGTCGAAACCGCAGGATGAAATCGCGGTCGAGCCGCTCGCCGGGAAACAGTCGGATCCGTCGATAGCCTTCACATGTCTCGCCCGCCGCGGCGTGAAGGCTGCACCGGATGTGTTCGACCGACGCATTTTCATCGTGCAGGTCCACCGTCAGGCTCAGGCGCACGGGGCTGGCGAAGCCCGGCAGCAGGACGGGCGGGCTGATTCGCGAGGCATCAGGGACAGCGTTCGTATCGAGCGCCGTTCCATCGCCGACAGAAGGTCCCGGCAGCGGCGTGCCGGGAATGTATCTTGGGGCGACCACCAGCGGAAATCGGAACGTGACTTCCCCGCCAGCGTAGGGGAGAACGCCGCACAGGTCGAGCTCGACGGCCGCCCGATCGCCGGGCATCAGGTTGCCAACTCGCAGGTTGAAGACGCCCGGCCGGTCTTCCTCGGCGATCGCCGCGCACTGCCCTGCGGCGATCGCTTGTTCATATACTTCGCGCGCCTTGCCGCGCTCCTGCAATTCCCCCTCAATGAGTCGTCCAGCCACTTCCATGCGAAAACCGGTGACAGCGGCGCGGTCGGGCAAGGGGAAGATGTACGTTGCCTCGAGAGGCTCGTCGAACGCATTCACGAAAACTTGCCGTACTGTGGACCGGCACAAGAGCCCGTCGATGCGCGCGAGCACGTCCATCGATTCAAGGGGCAGTTGCCCGCGCTCCGTCCGCAGCGCCCCGAAGCCCGCGTCGTGGCCTTCGGTTCCACTGGAAGCACGGCCGGGAGTCGATTCTTCGTCTCGAAGCAGCGGCAGCGATGAGCTCATCGGAACCCTCTTTCTCCACGCGGTGGTGTGATTTCGAGTTTGATCAGTAAATCGATCAAGGGACGGCTGACCGAGCGAAGAGCGTCAACGTCTTCACTCTTGAGCGGTCGGGACGAAGCGAGCAACAGCGTGACATTCTCGGCGAGTGTGACACCTTGCAATGACTGGGCGAGCTCTTCGGCCGGCGGCGCGGGTTCGATTGCCTCCGCCGCAATCGATTCGGTTTCATCACTCACCGCCGGACGGGAGGGGGCGGGTGTCTCCTTCCAGAACTCACGCCGCGAGTGCGGGATCGAACTCGCTCCTGTCATTGCCGGAGCCGAGCTGATGCCAGCCAGCCGCTCGAGCGCGGCGTCCGTCTGGCCGGCCAGCGTTCGCTGGACCAGCGCGAGAGCCTGCCCGCTGGCCTGGAGCTTCTTGATCGCCACGAGCTGCAGGAGGTGCCGTCGCCCGTAGAGCGCGGTCCGCCCGCGCATCTCGAGCGCCCGGTCGATCAGCCCCAGCGTCGTGTAATACCGAATCGTGCGCTCGTCCGGAACATCGCGAACCCGCCCGTTGGGAGGGCCGTCATACCCAGCCCCAAGCGCGGCGGATACCGCGTCTCTCAATTGCTCGATTGTCCAGCGCACCTCGTCAGACTTCTTCATAACAGTGTTATATCGAACCAATGTAACACTGTCAAATAGAATCTGCCTGCGGCTGTCGCGTTATGGCAACACGGGAGAGGGGCGGCGATCGCTGCTCTCGGGTATTTCGCACCATCCACCGTATACTGTTGCGGTCGTAATCGTTCCGCGCATACGGTGGTGTCATGGTCCGATCGGCTGCATGTCCCGACCCGCGTGATCTCGAGCGCCCTGGCGCTGGGTGAGCTTCCCGATCCGGATGCCGAGAGTCTGGGTCAGCACATTCTGGATTGTTCTCACTGCTCGGAGCTGCTGGGACAGGTCCAGGCGGGCGATCCGCTGATTGCCGACATCCGAGCGGCAGGGGGACTGTCGCGGGGCGACGCGGAGGTCGAGGGCCTCCTCGAGCGAATCGCGGCGGCTCGGCCGCCCGGCAAGCCGAAGTTTCGCGTGCCGCCTGGGTCCGAGACCGACTCGCCGGCTTACTCCAAATTGCCCGCGGTACGGTTGCCCGGAATCGAACTCCTGGGTGAGCTCGGGCGCGGCGGAATGGGCATCGTTTACAAGGCCCGTCAGATTCCGCTCAACCGTCTGGTCGCCGTGAAGATGATCCGCGGCGGCGAAACCGCCAGCGCGGAAGACCTGTGCCGCTTTCTAGGGGAAGCCGAGGCGGTCGCGAAATTGCAGCATCCCAGGATCGTGCAGATCTACGAGGTCAACAGTCATCGGGACCGTACCTACATCGTGATGGAGCTGATCGATGGGGGCACGCTGGCGGCCCACCTGGCCGGCAAGCCCCAGGAGACGCGTTTTGCCGCCGAGATAGCCGAAAGCGTGGCGGGCGCTGTTCATTTCGCCCACTCGCGCGGAATCGTCCACCGGGATTTGAAGCCCGCCAATATCCTCCTGACCACGGACGGCACGCCCAAGATCACGGACTTCGGCCTGGCCAAGCCGATCGACGGCGGCATGAGCCTGACTCAGACTGGGTGGGTGCTGGGTACGCCCAGCTACATGGCCCCCGAACAGACGAGCGGCGTCAGCAAGCAGATCGGCCCGCCGTGCGATGTTTACGCGGTGGGGGCGATTCTTTACGAGATGCTGACCGGCCGGCCGCCGTTTCAGGGTGCGACCCCATTCGAGACCTGCGACATGGTGCGGATGCAGGAGGTGGTTCCTCCGCGCCGGCTGCAGCCGAAAGTCCCGCGTGATCTGGAGACGATCTGCCTGAAGTGCCTGCACAAGGAGCCCTCAGCGCGGTACGCCACAGCGGCTTTGCTCGCGGAAGATCTCGGCAGATTCCTGCGCAACGAGCCGATCCGCGCCAGGCCCGTGGGAGAGCTCGAGCGGTTCCGGCGGTGGTGCCGGCGAAACCCGCTGATCGCCGGGCTCACGGCCGCGGTGGCGGCCCTGGTCATCACAGTGGCGGTGGGCGCCACGGCGGCCGCCATCTGGCTCAGCCTGGTGGCGGCGGAGGCTGAGACCGCTCGGCAGCGAGAAGCCGGCGAGCGGCAGAAGGCCGAAACGGCGCTCACGGACATGTATACCGCCTACGGCCTGACGACAGCCAGCCAGGGCGAGACGGCGCGTGCGCTCGTGTGGTTTGCCAACGCGGCTCGGCAGGACCACGAGCCCTACCGGCAACACGCCAGCCGCGTGCGAGTTCGGTCGTGGGGGCGGCTCGTACCGACGCCGGCGGCCGCGGTGACCCATGACGGCGAGCGCCTCAATTGCATGGCGTTTCATCCTTCTGGCCAGCATTTGCTTACGACCACGAACCGGAACCGATTCTTCGTCTGGGACCTGGAGCGCGAAGAGCCCCTGGAGTGGGCCCGGGGCGACCTCGAGGCGGCGTGCGCCGCGTGGACTCCGGACGGTCAGTCGATCATCGTGGCCACGCCGCGTGGGGAGGTCGATATCCGCGCATTTCCCAGCGGTGACCTCCGGCACAAGGTGAACACGCGCCGTGCGATCGGCGTGATGGCTGTGAGCCCCAGCGGGCGGCTGCTGGCCCTGGGAGGCGAGGGGGCTCGCGTATGGGACTTGACCCAGACCGCGTTTTCGTCACGCACGAGCTGCCGCACCCGAATCGGGTCGTCGGCTTGACATTCAATGAGAAGGAAGACCGGCTGGCGACCGCGTGCAACGACCAGTTCGCTCGAGTGTTTGCAATCCCGGCAAATGCTGAGGTTCCAAAGCCTCTGTTTGCTCCCGTGCCGCACCAGCAGCCCGATCCGAAATATGGTGTGCATCCCGGGCCGCCGGCGTTCGTTCAGAACGGGCGAGGTCTGGTCACGCTGACGGCAACCGACCGTGCCGGCTGGTGGGATGCCGAAACCGGCAAATCCGTGAGCAACCACGCGTTCCTGAACGAGCGCGGACTAGCCGGCCAAGCGTTTTCGGTGACGGCGAGCACCGACGGGTCGTACTTCGTGGTGTCGGGATTCAGCGGAGCGCAAATCTGGGACGTGCGCACGGGCAAGCAGATCGGCTCGTATCTCGCTCATCAGAACTACGTGACATCGGTGGCGTTCTGTCCCGACGGGCGAACCGTGGTGACCGGCGGCGAAGATCGCCGGGCGGGCTTCTGGTACGTGTCGGATGGTGAGAAAATGGCGAACCCCCTCGTGCATCAGGACGGCATTGAGCTGGTTTCCTACTCCCCGAACGGCAGGGTGCTGGCGACCGCCCAATCGGACGGACTGGTGCGGGTGTGGTCGCCGCCACGTGACAACCCCAAGAATCACAACCTGCTAGTTGATGTTGGCCTGACCAACGCGCGGCAGACTCCCGACGGACGTTTTGTCGTGGCGACGGGCGCGGGCTGGTATCCGAATGTGTTTCGTACCTTGCGCGTTTATGAGGTCGAGACAGGAAAGCCCGCGAGCCCACTGCTCGATGTGGGAGGGCTGATCACCGAGGCAGCGGTGTCGCCCGACGGTAGTCAAGTTGCAACGGGTTACTCCCTTGCCGGAAACCGCGCAGAACGAATCGCCCTGAAGGTTGAGCCCGATGGGAAGGCGGGGAGGCTTCAGCTCTGGAGCCGGACAACCGGCAAGCGACTCTTTGAGCCACTGCCATTGCCGGCGGAGCCACGTGGCCTCGCCTACAGTTTGGACGCGACCCGGCTGGCCGTGATTTGCAATGGGGGGCAGATCCTGCTGGTCGACCCCGCTACCGGCAAGGTGGTTCGCCGCCTCGAGCACGGGGATGCAATCCACACGGAGAATATCTGGCCCCTGGTCAGGTTCACACCAGATGGGGCCACGTTTCTGAGCTGGGGCACGAATGCCATGGTGCGAGTGTGGGAAACGGCGACCGGCCGGCCGCGCTACCCGGTGCTGGCTCATGAGGGCCTGGTCGGAGATGCCGTGCTATCGGAAGACGGCCGCATGCTGGTGACCGCATCCTGGGACAAGAGTGTGCGCGTCTGGAATTTCCAGACCGGCGAGCCGATCGCCGCGCCACTGCGGCTTCCGGATTGGGTCTATACCGCTTGTTTCAGCCGCGACGGCAATCAGGTACTCTCCTCTTGCCGCAACGGCTCGGCCATCCTGTGGGACTGGCGAGCCGGCAAGATCATTCGTACGTTTCCACACAAGGACGCGGTGTACACGGCGACGTTCACTCACAATGAGCGCCTGGATCGTCACGGCCAGCCGCGATGGAACCGCATGCGTCTGGGATCGGCACACAGCGAGACCCGTCACGCCATTCCTGGATTTCGATGGGAATGTTTGGTGCACCCTGGTTACTCCTAACGGTCACCGCGCCGTTCTTGCCGGCAGTGGGGGAAGCATGCTCGCCTGGAGCCTGGATGATCTGACCGCAGACAACAAGATGCCACTCGATGACCTGTGCCGGATGGCCGAGGTTCTCTCGGGAAATCAGCTTCAGGCGGGATCGGATGCCGGCTTGACCTCCGAGACATGGCTCCTCCGGTGGTGCGCACTACACGCGAAGTACCCGAGCTTCGGAAAGGTTGATCCGGCGGGTTCAGCAGCCTGGCACCGTTCCTTGGCGAACGAATACGAGGCCTGGGGCGACCATCGGGCTGCACTCTGGCATCTCGATCGCCTGATCGAAGGCGATCCCTCGGACCATGACGCGAGGAGCTCTCGCGGTCGAGTTCTCGCCGTGCTGGCCCGCTGGCGCGACGCGGCGGCCGATTATGCCAAGGTGATCGAGCAAGACCCCGAGAACTGGGAAGCCCGGTCGAGCGCGGCGATGCTCTGCTCATGGCCAAGGACTACGCGGCCGCCATCGCCGAGTTCTCTGCGGCATTGCGCATCGACCGCCGGCATGCCATGGTGCTCGCGCGACGAGCCTGGGCTTATCTCCAACAAGGCGACCACCAGAAAGCCGTCGCCGACTGCGACGCGGCACTGGAGCAAGATCCGATTCTGGCGCAGGCATACCAAACGCGCGGCCTGGCCCGGAAGGGGCTCGGCCAGGCGCAGCAGGCCGAGTCGGATCATCGCCAGGCGATCGCGCTCGACCCGCGACTGGGAAAATGAGCGAGCAGGATCGAATGCACGAACGATCGATGGCGCAAAGGGTTAGCATCACTCGCGTGCTCGTCGCAGGGGGTGAATCTAAAGACGCGTCAGTCTTTTTTCTCAGCGGCCGAGATTTTCCTGACAGACCTGTGCAATCGGCACCGTAGTCTCTCGCGGGCGGGTGAAGGTCGCCCGGCCAGCATCAAGGAGCCGACAATCGCTCAGGGGCGTCGCCATGAACCGTGTTCTATTCTCGCTGCTGGAATCGGTCAGGACGTCGAGGAAGGGCAGCAGGTCCCACGCCCGCAGGCGGCAGGCTCGGCTGAGCGTCGAATGCCTGGATGGGCGACAGCTCATGACCGCCAGCGTTGCACCCCAGAATCTTTTGATCTATTACGGCTACCCGTCCCTGATCAACAACGCTCAGAACGATATTCCCCAGGCCGCCAGCACGCTAGGGGCCTACAGCGAGGTCGTGCTGGGAGACACGCTCGAGCTTTCAACGAATGCCGATCACACCGACACGCAAGAAATCCTGGCGAACGCGGCGATGAAAAATACGCTGGTGTTCGGATACGTGGACCTTGGCGTGTCGACCGAAGACCTTTCGATCAACCAGATGGAAACGGACATTTCAGACTGGAAGTCGATGGGAGCCAAGGGCATATTCCTCGACGATTTCGGCTACGATTTCGACACGACCCGCGCACGGCAGAACACCATCGTGGCGTACGCCCATAGCCAGGGACTGGAGGTGATGGCGAACGCATTCAACGCGGCCGATGCCTTCGGCAATCAGGTTAGTGCGAGCAACAACCCATCGGGAGCCAGCACCGACCTGAACTCGAGCGATTACTACCTCTACGAGAGCTATCAGGTCGACACCAGCACGTATGTCTCGGCCGCGGTTTGGCAGACAAAGGCCACCCAATTGGCGGCGTACCAGGCGAAAATCGGTTTCAAGGTCGCAGCCGTCACCACCCCGAGTTCGGCCAATGTCTTCAGCCAGGCCGAGTTCAACTACGCCTGGTATTCCGCGCTTCTGGCGGGCTACACCGCGGTTGGCTGGGGAGAATACAACTACGCCTCCGACACGGATGTCGTGCCATCCACAGTGCCCGCGCCTTCCCCGGCCCCGGCTGCGGTCGGCACGAGCTATTCGGGAGGCATCGTCCAGAGCGGAAACGTCTTCACGCGCAACACGAACCTGGGTCAGATCCAGGTCAATGCGACTTCCGACACCGGCTCGTTCACGCCTCTTCCGGCCGCCCCGTCATTCACGGCCAAGGCAGCCTCCCCGACCCAGATCGATCTATCATGGAGCGCAGCCAGCGGCGCGACGGGATACGTCGTGGACGAATTGGTTTCTGGCTCGTGGACGCAGATCGCGAGCCTGGGGGGAAAGAGCCTGTCGGATAATGTCTCGGGACTCGCGAGCGGCACGTCATATTCCTTCAAGGTGGCCGCGACCAACGTCGCCGGGACGGTGTTCGCAGCGCCCCAGACCGTCGAGACATACACTGCGGCGCCGCGCTTTCGGCCGCGGCGACCTCCACGTCTCAAATCAACCTGAGCTGGACGTCGGTCACAGGCGCGACAGGCTATGTCGTCGATGAGCTGATCGCCGGCGTGTGGACACAAATCAAGACAGTAAGCAGCGGCACCACGAAGTTCTCGGTCACTTCCTTGAGCCCGAATGTCACCTACCAATTCAAGGTCGGGGCGATCGACTCGGCCGGAACGGAGTTCTCGAGCGCCGAGAGCGCCAAGACCAAGTGACGCGATCGTTCCGCGCCTCGATCAATCCAGCAACCCGGCCAGATCACGGCGCAGCCGGCCGAGGACGCGCGATCTGGCGAGGTAGACAGCGTTGACAGAAATACCCAGCTCGGCGGCCACGTCTACCACGGGCCGGGCGAGCACGACGGTTTCCCAGCATGCCCGCCATGTTGCGGGCTCGAAATCGCCTGCCATCAATCGCAGTGCCCGACCCACGACGTATTGACGATACTCGGTTTCTTCCACATCGTCAGATTCGTCCGGCGCCACCGGCTGCACGGCGCTGTCGAGCGGAGCGGCGGGCCCGCGGCGCGGGCGATCGCGCCACTTATTCAGAAGGACAGTCCGCATCCACCCCCGAAAGGTGCGATCGGGCTGATACTGGAACTCGGGCATCTTGCGGACGAGCACCAGCAGTACGTCTTGCACCAGGTCGGCGGCGTCTTCGTTCTGCAAGCCGAGCTTCCGCGCCCAGTGCAAAAGCAGTGGACCGTATAGCTGGACGAATCGGTGCCACGCGTCAGCCGAGGAGGGCTGCCGCAGCCGATCCACCAGGCTTGCGTGCGTCGAGTCCATGGCGGCGCGTTCCCAGCATTGCGAACGAGACGAGGCAGATTTCCGCGGCGAGTGCGTGTCGTGGCGCTCGGCATCTTCGAGATCGTCGCTCATCATTGTCCGGATGTCAATCAAGGCAGCCGATGCAGTTGATGCTCGAGTTGCGTGGAAGCAACAGACAGCGGGCTCGCTGCAATCCGTTTCATGATCGCAGTGACGGGTGAGAAAGGCGTGAAGCTGGTTTTCCGCGAGGCGGTGGCCTTATCATGGGACGACGTCGATGCGGCGGATCCGCTCCGCGGGCCGCTGATCGATGGCGTTCGGCGAGCGGGAGCCGGTGACTTTTTCTGACATCAACGCGTAGCGAGGAACGACGCCATGCGAGCGGGAAAGATCCGGATGGCCGCGACAATTCTCATCGCGGTGGGCTGCCGGACGGCGGTGTCAGCGGACGGCGAGAAACCCATACGGGTGACGGTCGATAACTTCCGCCGCGCCGAATCCGACACGTACTTCGCTCGGTTCGTGAAGGAAGGCGGCTTCGGAAGATTCAAACATGAGCGCGAGCTCGCTTCGATCGACAACCAGACAGTGATCCGGCTGAATCGAGACACGTTGTACTCGTTCGGGGTGTTCGACCTCGACGCCGCGCCGGTCACGGTCACGCTGCCGGAAGCCGGCAAGCGGTTCATGGCGATGCAGGTCATCGACGAGGATCAGTACGCAACCGGCGTGTTCTACGCACCAGTGGCACACACTCTCACGAAAGAGCGGGTCCGCACACGGTACGTCTGCCTGGCGATCCGGACGTTCGTGAACCCCAACGACGCGGCGGACGTGAAGGCGGTCCACGCCCGCCAGGACGCGATCAAGGTCGAACAGACGGCGGCAGGCAAGTTCGAGCTGCCGGAGTGGGACCAGGCTTCGCTGAAGAAGGTCCGCGAGGCGCTGCTGGCCCTGGCGGCCGCCAACGGCGGAATCGACTCGGCGCACATGTTCGGGCGGAAGGACGAAGTCGATCCGGTCCAGCACCTGATCGGCACGGCTGCCGGGTGGGGCGGCAACCCCCCGAATGCCGCCCTCTACGCGGGCGCCGAGCCGAAGGAGAACGACGGCAAGACGGTGTACCGGCTGACGGTCAAGGACGTGCCGGTGGACGGGTTCTGGTCGGTCAGCGTGTACAACAAGGACGGCTACTTCCAGAAGAACGCGCGGAACGCCTACACCATCAATAACGTCACTGCCAAACCGAATGCGGACAGTTCCGTGACGATCCAGTTCGGCGGCGACGATGACAGCGTGCCGAACTGCATTCCCATCATGCTGGGCTGGAACTACGTCGTCCGAATGTACCGGCCGCGGAAGGAAATCCTGGACGGCACCTGGAAGTTCCCGGAGGCCCAGCCGGTGAAGTGACTGGGGCAGGATGCAACGCCGAAGCAGGCATTGCAGCGGAACGGCGAAGCCGGCCGAGGACGCGCGATCCAGGCTGAGACATGGAGGATGTGCGAGGGGATTTATTGGTACTGAAGTCACCACTGAGCGTCGGGCATGCAGAACTCGTTCGTCGGCGATGTGCTTCATCTGCTCTGGGGATCATGCGAGATTCGCTTGCCCGAACGCTGATCGAGAGGAGCAGGCGCCACGCTGGCCGGGTATACTGGAATGAGATGAGTTCGTCCCAGCGAAGGTCTCTTGAATCACCCTGCCGAGGGAGTCTCGCATGGATCTGAAGACCGTACTCACCGAGGTCCAATCGTGGCCGCCGGAAATCCAGAGGAAGACATGCCATGCCACTGCTGGACCACTTTCATCCCCCTCTGAACGAGCGCCGGCACTGGCACGCGTTCCACAACTCGTGGGCCACGTATATTTCCTCGCAGCTTAACGCGATACTGCCGGAGGGATACTTCGCCGAGGCGAACGTGCAATTTGGTGTCGAGATCGACGTGGCGGCCTTTGAGGAGCGCCTCGCGACGCCCCCCCAGGCAGCATGGAGCCCGGCCCCGCCCCTGGCTAGTTACCCGCTGGAGCTGCCAGCAGCGGTGGTGGTCTCGGTCGCTCTAGGCCCGCCTGGGCTGGTCGGGTATGCTGAATGCCAAGGGCTCTTCTGAAGAGCCGTTCTCTGCCTGAACGTCGCGTCGGGAGCTCGGGGATGAAAGTGACTGCTTACGAGGCCACCGTCGAGAACGGTCAAATCAAGGTGGTTGGGGCCATTCGGCTCCCCGAACATGCTCGAGTGTACGTTGTCGTCCCTGACGCCAATAGCGCGACTGTCTTGCACGTTGGCAGCCCCCACCTGGCACAACCCGAGCGTGCGGCCGACTTCACGATGGAGGTAGCCGAGGAACCTCGAGATGACAGCCTACGATGACGATGGCTTCGCTCCTCCCGCTCCGGTCGCAAGGGTTATCCTCCGGCACCCCGACAACAACGTGAGTGTCACCGGGGTGCGGATGCTGATCGACTCGGGCGCGGATGCAACCTTGTTGCCCGCGGCCGCGATCGTGTCGCTCGGTCTCGTGGGCACGGGCGAGAAGTATTTGCTGGAGTCGTTCGATGGTACGACCGATGAGTCCGAGTCGGTAATCGCTGTCCTCGTCTTCATCGGCAAAGCGTTCAAGGGACGTTTCCTCCAAATCGAGTCGGATGTCGGCGTCATCGGCCGGAATGTTCTGAATCACGTAAGACTTATGCTCGACGGGCCGGCCCTGAGCTGGCAGGAGTTGCCATTGGAAAGCACGGAGGCCTAAGCAAACCACGATGCTTTGGGGTCCGTGACTGTCAGGAGCCTTTGGCAGGCGAGGGCAGCCCGATCCCCGGTACCATAAACGCACGATTTTGTGTCCGCCGCAGACACCTGGGATCGGCGGTCTGCCCGCGCGCAGCGATGTACGAGAGCGCGGCCGTCTGTTATCCTGGCTGATTGAAGGATATCCAGAGGATGACATGCCATGCCACTGCTGGACCACTTTCATCCCCCTCTGAGCGAGCGCCGGCACTGGCACGCGTTCCACAACTCGTGGGCCACGCATATTTCCTCGCAGCTTAACGCGATGCTGCCGGACGGATATTTCGCCGAGGCGAACGTGCAATTTGGCGTCGAGATCGACTTGGCGGCCTTTGAGGAGCGCCTCGCGACTCCCCCGCAGGGGGCATGGAGCCCGGCCCCGCCCCTGGCCAGTTTCCCGCTGGAGCTGCCAGCAGCAGTGATAGAGGTCGGCGTCTTCAGTCGGTCCGGTGGTCCCGTGCTGGCGGGGGCGGTGGAGCTGGTCAGTCCGGCCAACAAGGACCGACCGGCCCATCCGGAGGCACTGGTGTCGAAGTGCGCGAGGCCTACCTGCAGTCGGGTGTCGGACTGGTGTTAGTGGACGTGGTGACCGACCGCTCCGGCGACCTGCACCGCGAACTGCTGGCGCGGGTAGGGGCGGGCGATCCCGGTCCAGGACCATTGCTCAGCGGTTCGGCCTACCGCCCTGTGGACCGGAACGGCGCGCCGACGCTGGACGTCTGGCGTGAGCCGCTGGCCGTGGGGCAGCGCCTGCCGTCGCTGCCGCTGTGGCTGCGGGGGGGCGTGTGCTTGCCCGTGGAGCTGGAAGCTACGTACCAACGCACGTGTGTGGAGCAGCGGGTGCAACCTGCGGCGTAGTCGTGGCGGATGCCATCGGCTTCATCTCACTAGCGAACACCTCCGATGCGCAAAGCGATTCTTGCAGTCGTGCTCATTCCGATGAGCTTCTTCGTCGCGAGAGGCGACGAGCCGCCCGGGGCGCAGGCCGGTCTACCACTTCACTCCGCCGAAGAACTTCATCAACGACCCCAACGGGCTTGTCTTCCGCGACGGTGAATATCACCTCTTCTACCAGCACAACCCCGAGGGCGACCGCTGGGGACACATGAGCTGGGGGCATGCCTCCAGCCGCGACCTCGTGCGCTGGCAACACCTCCCGATCGCGCTCCGCGAGGAAAACGGGATCATGATCTTTTCGGGAAGCGCCGTGTTCGACGCGAGAAATACGTCCGGACTCGGACGCAAAGACGCCCCGCCGATGATCGCAATCTACACCGGTGACGGGCACAAGAAGCAGACGCAGAACCTCGCATCGAGCACCGATCGCGGCGCACCTGGACCAAGTTCGCGGGAAACCCCGTTCTTGACCTGCACTCGAATTCGTTCCGCGACCCCAAGGTCTTCTGGTATAAGCCGGCGGGCCGCTGGATCATGGCGACCGTGCTCGCCGACGACCGCAAGGTGCGGCTCTGGGGCTCGGGAGATCTGAAGAACTGGGAGAAACTCAGCGACTTCGGACCGGCGGGATCGGTGCAGGGGGTCTGGGAATGCCCGGAGTTGTTCGAGGCCCCGGTCGAGGACGGCGCGCAGGGTGAATCGCGCTGGGTGCTTAAGGTGGACGTCAACGCGGGTGCCCCGTTCGGTGGCTCGGGTGGCCAGTATTTCGTTGGACATTTCGATGGCAAGGAATTCCGGCCAGAGGCTGAAACGAAAAACACGCCGCTCTGGATCGACTTCGGCAAGGATTTCTACGCCTCGCAAAGCTGGAACGACGCCCCCACCGGCGGCCGGCCTGTCTGGATTGCCTGGATGAACAACTGGCAATATGCCAACGAGATCCCGACGTCCCCCTGGCGCGGCGCGATGACTGTCCCTCGTTACGTGGCACTTCGCAAGACAGGGGACGGCTTCCGCCTGGCTCAAACGCCGGTCGATGGCGTGAAGCAAATCCGCGGCCAGAATCACCAGATCGGCAACCGCCTGATTCCGTTGGGCGAGACCCGGCTCGAGGCCGACGGAATCGAGGGCACGGCGCTTGAGATTGTGGTGGAATTCGACCTCCGTGAAGCCGACACGGTTGGCCTCAAGCTGCGGCGGGGCGAGGCCGAGGAGACCCTCGTCGGCGTCGATCGCCGCGCGGGCACGGTCTTCATTGATCGGACCGGTTCGGGCGCCGTCAATTTCAGCAAAGACTTCCCCGGGCTCCATTCCGGCCGCCTGTCGTCGTTGGACCGGCCGATTCGCCTCCACGTGCTGCTGGACACGACCTCCGTCGAGGTCTTCGCCGACGACGGCGAGGTCGTACTCACGGACCAGATCTTTCCGGGTGCAGCCAGTCGCGGTGTTAGCCTGTTCGCCACGGGCGACGCAGCCCGCCTGCGCTCGCTCGAGTCATGGGAGCTGGTCAGTCGCCCGCCGGCTTGAAGAGTCCCACCGGAATTCCTCTATAACCTTCTATAGCGGTCCAACGATGTGAAATAGAGACCTGATTCAATCACGGGTTCGCGGACAAGACTCGCCCATGCTTCGGCGTAGCCTTGCACCTGGGGACGATAGTATTCAACCTTGTCGCCGACCGAGCTCTCGGTCACGCGATCGGTCTTGTAGTCGACGATCACCCATCCGCCGCCTTCGAAGAACGCCAGGTCGATCGCTCCGCGCCTGAGGGTTTGCACGCCTGGCATCGCCGTAGCGTCGTCGGATTCGGCCAGCATCGTAAACGGAATCTCGGCAAAGACGCGCTGACTTGCCAGAGCTCGCTTCCAGATTTCCGATTGCCGCACCTTGTGCGCGGTCTTCACGAGTTGGTGCACCCAGTCCTCATCCTGTTCCTCCAGCTCCCCCTCCTGGGCGAGCGAGCGAGCCAGGCTCTCAAGATCGCGGTCGCGCCGGCGCATCGCCACGTCAAGCAGCTTGTGCATGTCCTGGCCCCAGGCGACGCCGCGCTCGGCCTGCCTGGTGGGCTCGGCGGGCTCAACATCAACGGGCTTCGCGCCAGACGACGTCGCACCGAGTTGTAAACCACCACGCGAGCTTGTGCCAGCCAGGGCCGCGGCCTTGACCGCTTCGACCCGGTACGTAGGCTCTCGCACCTTGCTCCAGCGCCTTGTTGATCTCGGTAACCCCATCTTCGACTTGGGCAAGATCCACATCCACCTTCCCGCGCAACGGCGCGGGCTGCGGGCCGGGGTCCTCGTGTTGCTTCTGACCCGCGAGGTCTTCCACGAGCGAGCGCAGGGGTTGTCACCGGGCCGCTTATCCCGGCCGCTAACGACGAGGCATGTGCCGGACCGCGTCGCGGCGACATAGAGCAGGCGCTCGTTCTCGGCTTGTAGAAAGTCCCGCTCGGCTTCCTCGAATCGCGCCCATTCGAGGGGGCAGGCGATCAGCCGCGGTTGCGAGAAACCGGTTTCCGGTCGTGGAGCATGGACCGCCATGTAGCCGCGAACACGATCGCCAGAGCGATCGATGTGCAAGTCGATCGGGTGTTCAAAGTTTCCCGTCGGGTCGGCAAGAAACACCACGGGCGCCTCAAGGCCCTTGACCTTGTGCAGATTCATGAGCCGCACCACCGGCGCGGTGGGCTGGCGCACGGAGATACCGTCGTACTTCTCGTCGGCCGTCACCAGTCGCTCGAGATAATCGACCATCTCGACGAGGGAAAGGTGCTCGAGCTGCACGCTGCGGCACAGCTCGATGACCTTCGCCAGGCACCCCGCGCGAACGTCGCCGCCGCGCGCTGCGCATGCGCGTGCGGGCAGTCCGATATCGGCAGCAATTTGCTCGATCGCCGTGACCGCCGGCAGGGAATCAAGCCAAGCGCGATATCGCTCAAGCCGGCGCATCGCTTCATTAATCGCCTCGCCTTGCTCTGGCGCACGTCCATCCGACGGCATCGGCTGCCGGAACGAAAAGCGACCACCGGCCCGCTTGAACTGATAAAGCTCGCTGTCGCTCACGCCGAAGAGCTCGCTTCGAAGTACCGCGACCAGTGCGATTGGATCGTCCGGGTTCACAAGCGCTCTCAGACAGGCGCACAGGAGCGGCAGTTCTACAGCCTCGTTGAGCGCCGTACCGCCGGTCACCTGATGAGGAATGCCCAGGGCCTCGAGTGCGGCCGCATAACGGCTCAAGCTCGCTGTATTTCGGGTGACGATCAGGAAGTCGCCCGGCTGAGCCGTTTCGGGCTCGTCGCGCTCGCGCACCGAGCGGGGCACTTTGCGGCCGGTGTCGAGCGCGTGGCGAAGCGTTCGCGCCACGACCTGGCTTTCATTCGCCAGGATCTCTTCCTTGTTGCCGCCGGGGACCTTGAGAATATAGAGCCCCGCAAGATCGCCGTCTCGCGCGTCAAGCCGGCCCACCTGGAGCGAGGAGTAGACCGGAGCGAACTGCGTGGCCGCTGCGGGGAAACGCCTGTTGAAGCTCTCATTGATCCACTCGATGAGGGACGAAGCCGAGCGAAAGTTGGCGGTCAGCGAGACGTTTATTCCACCGCTTGCTGCGATGATCCGCTTCACCTCGTTGTAAGTGACGATGTCCGCACGCCGAAATCGGTAGATAGACTGTTTGGGGTCGCCGACGACAAAGAGCGAGCCCGGGACCGGGCGGCAGCGGCGCCAGTCCATTTCGCCTGGATCATCGGCCGTCAAGAGCAGCATGACCTCGGCCTGAATCGGATCCGTGTCCTGAAATTCGTCGATGAGCAGATGCGTGAAACGCTTACGAAAATACTGCCGGATGGCGGCGCTTTCGCGCAGGAGTCTCGCCGCGGCGAGCAGCAAATCCTGAAAATTGAGCCAACCTCCCTCCTTCCGCAGTCGATCGTACACGACAACAGCCGGCCCGGCGGCGCGCAGAACGACGCGGTATCGCGCTCGCCTGAGCGCCTGGACATAAGGTGTCGCGTGGTGCTGCCCAAATGCGATCCATCGTGCTTTCTCGGCCTCGGCCTGCGCCTTTCCGCCCGGCCATATTTTTTGCACGATCGACGGCTCTGACGCCTCGTCGCGCGACGAGCTCACGAAAGGCGCCAGCACAGCCACCAGATCGGCGGGTGTTTCGAAATCGGTCTGGCGCACCGTGCGAACCAGGCGGCGGTACTGGGGAATGAGCCGGTCGTTGCCAGACTCAATCGGCAGCGACGGCATGATCGAGCGGATGTGCGCGACGTAATTCCGAAGCGCGGTCACGAGCGGTTCCGCGTCCGGTATCGGCACGGCGGCGGCAGGCCACTCGGTCACGTCCGGATAATCCGCGAACCGCTCGAAGGTCGGGGCGAGCTCACCGATGTCGACGCCGAGCTCCTCGAGCTCGTTCAAAATCGGGTCTCTGGAGGTGATCAGTCGCTCGATGTGCTCTGACCAGGCCAGCCGTCGATGCTCAGCGTCTTGCGCGTCGTCAAGCTCCGCGAAGTCAGAGTCGACCCCCGCTTCGACCGGACGCTCGCGCAGCATTCGCGCGCAAAACGAGTGGATGGTGCCAACAAATGCTCGTTCGACGTGTTTGACTGCATCATCCAGCCGGTCTTTCTCGATGCCCGACGCGCCGCGGAGAGCCTTCTCGAGCTCAAGCTGCACTCGCCCCCGCAGCTCGGCCGCGGCCTTGCGCGTAAAAGTCACCGCGGCAAGCGTGCCGACCGGGCACTTACCGTGCCTGATCAAGTTGACCATGCGGGCGACCAGGCTGGTCGTCTTGCCGGTTCCAGCGGCGGCCTCGACCAGCAGATTGCGGTCGAGCTCCTGCACGATGAGGTCGCGCGCGGCGCTGGTCCGGGGGCGGCTCGGGGCCGCCGATGGGAAGCTCGGCTTGTCGGGCTGACGGTCGTTTAGCCATTGCTGCGGAGCTCGAGGTAGGGTATCAAGTTTTCGTTTGAGGCAGCCTTGAGCTTGCGATCGCTTGAACGGGCCACGCCGGCGACGTCACCACAAATGCCTGCATAATCACAAAAGCCGCAGTCGTTGTCGGCTTGATTGGTCGCCAGGAACGCACCGCCGGATGCGATCGCCGCCAGCTTCGCGAGCACAGCACCGCCGTCTTCAAGCTGCTCGGGCGTGAACTCGATCCGCTCGCCGCCGGCCTTCTCGCTCGGGAAAAAGTAGCCGAAGCGTTCCACCCTTCCGCCCGGAAACTCGCCCGAGAGGGCTTTGAGCCGGGCGCTCATCACGAGAGTGTAAAGCGCGTGCTGCACCACACGCCCAGCCCAGAACGGCCGCGGCTCCTGGGTGTATTTCCAGGTCCCTCCGGTCTTGTAGTCCCAGATCGCGAAGACGTTTGAACCTCGGCCCGCCACCTGATCGATGCGGTCGATGCGGCCGCGTACGCGGAGCGTGTGGCCATCGGGAAGCTTGATTTCGACCGGCTCGCCCGCGTCGAGCTTGCAGGCCACGCCGGCTGATCTCATGCCGATCGAAACCTCCATGAACAGCGGCCGGTTGCCCGTTTCGCGACAATATTCTTCCTCTTCGCGCAGGAAGATCCGCGCCGTGCGGCGAAGCTGCGCGACCTCCCGGTGAAAGACGGCTTCGCTCGGCGGCGGGATCTCGGCGCGAAAGCGGTCGATCAAAACTTCCAGCACTTTGAGAAGTCCTCCCTCATCGCGGCTAGCTTGGGGCACGGTGCCGCGCTCGACCAAGTCGCGAAGGAATTGCTCAAAGACTTCATGCAAGAGTGATCCGCGCGCGAGCGGGTCGAGCCAGGCGTTCGGGTCGATCACGAGCTCGTCGGGCGGCTCGAGCTCGAGGACATAGCGGAAGAAATAACGCAGCGGGCAGGCGCCGAGTGTTTCGAGCCTGCTGGCGGAGACCGCCGGCCCTTCCGGCGCCGTCATATCGAGCTCACGCCCCGGCGTTTCAATCCAGCCGTCGAAGACGGTGAAGCGGTCCGAGCTTCGCTCGCGTGCCAGCTCATATCCTCGGGCTAGATGCGGATATCGCAAACCCACCACCGTCTGGTGATCAACTACCTCTTCCGCACCGGTCGCGCGCCACAGCCACCACTCGGATTCGTTCAGAGCCCGATCGGCGCCCTCAGGTGCGAATGATTCCGCGGGGCCAAGCCAGCGATTCAAGGCAGCGTGGTCGCCGTCGCGCTGGCCGGAGAGTATTCGGAACGCGGAGAGCACCATCGAGGATGGAAAAGTCTCGCGGTCGTCGGCGAGGTTAAAGCACGAATACGAGAGGGTGACGTTTCCACGTAGTCTGGCAAACAGATGTGCGACCTGGTCGAGCTTTCGGGCAAGCTGCGCTCGCGGCCGTGCGAAGATCAGGTGAGAGCTTCTTTCGTTCGTCGTCGAGCAAAATCGGGTCTTGCATGCCGGAGCCCGGGAAACGCGAGTCGTCCAGGCCGATCACAAATGTGTACGGTCGGCCGCTGTGCCCCCCTGCGAGAATGTCGGCAACGTGCAACCGGCCGGGCGCGGACCCTCACCCCCGACCCAGACATCATCGGCAATCGAGGCGAGCCAGGCGCGAAAGTCAATGCGAGACGAGTCCGCCGCGGGATCAAGGGCCCGCGTGAGCTCCTGGATCTCCTTGATGAGACCATTTGATGCGTTCCTGTCGAGACTGCCGACGTTCCGTGCGTGCTTCTCGAGAAACTCGCGCGCACACTCGAGGACATCCGGGCCGGGATCCTCGGCGCGAGCTGACAGCGAGAGCAACGCATCGATCAGCTCGCGAAGAATCTTGAGCTCGCTCAATCGCTCGTCCAGGTTGTGTCGCCTGTTTTCGAGCTCACCGTCTTCGTCGCGCAGGCTCTCGGGATCGGCCGATCTCCGTCTCGCGGCTTCGGCGTGCTCGTCCAGGATTTCGAGATAGCGCTCGCGGCCGAATCCGATTTTCATGCTGGCGAGCGTTCCGGCAAGACGCGCAAAACTCGGCGTGTCGCCCTCGTGTTTCGGTAGCTTCAGGAGCCCTTCGCGGATCGTGTGCACCAGCGCGCGCTGAGGGTAATCGTCCCGCATCCAGGCGAGCCAGGCGAAGAGCGCGCGACCGGGGCGAAACCGGCGCGCAGGAAGGCCCTCCTGGAATGTGACGGGAATATCGTCACCGCTTGCGAGATCCCCTTGCAGCCGCGGAAACACTTCGTGAATGAGCGGAAGGTATGTGGCCTTGTCGGTGCAGAGCAGCTCGACATGATCGAGCGGAACCTTTTGCGCCAGGCAACGGCGGAGTACGCCCCGAACCTCGTTGACTTCACCCACAGCTCGGAAGATGGACGCCGTGCCATCGTTCACGGGATCAGGCGCGCGAGCGGCGCGTGCAGCCAGCGCAGCAGACCGAGGTCCGTGAGAGATTCGCCTTCGTCTCGCGATAGCGCGCCGGGCTTATCGACTCGCAGGCGCACCAACTGACGCTCTGGAATGGCGGCGAGCAATTCACCTTCGAGACCAGTGACATCGATGTCTTCAGGGACAAGCACCCATACGGATTCACCCAATGCCTTCGAATCCGTTCTCAGCCGCTCAATTCCAAGACTCAGCGCGTCGGCTCGGTCAATCCATCCTTTCTTTTGGATCGCTTCCAGGTAGGCGTTCGAGATTTCGATGAGCTCGAGACCTTTGGCGGCAACTTCAAAATAGCCAGGGTTCAAGCCTGCGGACTCAAGCCCCGCTCGCCGGATCGCGCCGATCGCGCTCGAGACCGCCGCGGCCAATCGCTCGCTCGGCGGCAGCTTCCCGAGGTATCCGTCGGGTTTCTGCAACCGCCGCATCACCTGTTCAACCACGAGCGTGCCTTGATGGCGCGAGATCAGCTCCAGCTTCTTGGTGACGACCTGGGCGCGGCCAGACTCGAGCGCGATATTCATGATCGTGTGAACATGCGCATTGACAACCGGCTGGCCGGCGCGAGCAACAGCAACCAGCCATTCATGTCCGGCGCGCAGCGATGGCGCGAGCAACCATTTCTCATCCAGCAGGCGGTCGCGGCAGACATTGCTCAGCTCACGTACGAGGGTATTCACGATCGCGGGCCTCTCGTCATTCCATCGTATCTGATTCATCTCGAACCGCGGGTGCGTTCAGTATAACGAGACAGGAGATCCAAACCCTGAAGGCTCATTCCCGCGACCCAACGCGGGCACGGCCCGCTATTCAACACCGACCCGTCGAATATACTAAACATTTCGCCTGTTTGGGTTCTGTGATTCGCAAAGCCAGTCCGCGGAGAGTGCCAGAATGGAAGTGACGCCGATAACTCACCGCTGGTGGCGGCGACCGCGAGTTCGCCTCAGCTTGCGCGCCTTGATGATCATCGTCCTCGTCCTGGGCTGTGGGTTTGGCTGGGTCGTCCGGCGTGCCCGTATCCAGCGCGACGCCGTCGCAGCCGTTGTGAACGGCGGCGGCAGAGTCTGGTACGATTGGGAAGATCCGGGCTCTCGCATTGGGCCTGACGGGGAATACCGAGCTAGTTATCCCTCCAGGACGAAGCACGCACCACCGGCGCCGAAGTGGCTCTTTGACCGCGTCGGGCCGGATTACTTCGGTCGGGTGAGGCAGGTCACCGTCGGTGCCAAAGAGCCCGATGCCGTGATGGCGCGCGTGGCGCAGCTCGAGGACGTCAGATCGGTTCATTTTGCGCTGGATGTCCCCGTGAGCGACGCCGGGATGAATTCAATCCGCTTGATGACAGAGCTGAGGACGTTCGACACGCCGATCCGGGGCGGCACGCTCACTGGAGCGAGTCTCGAGAACTTCAAGAGCTTGAAGAAGCTCCGAATCCTTCTCCTCACGAACAAGCCCGTGCTTACCGATGCCGACTTGGTTCACATCAAAGGGCTGACGGCCCTCCAACACCTGGCACTCTCAATCTCGCCCCAAAACATGATCACGGACGCCGGTGTGGCCAACTTTAAGGACATGATCGATATGAGGTACCTGAGCATGGCGGGGGCTCGGGTCACGCCGGCCGGCCTCGAACATCTGCGCGGCATGACCAAGCTGCATGAGCTCCGGATACCAGGGACGCGTGTCGACGATCTGGCACCGATCCGGCATTTGACAGGCCTCAAGTTCCTCCATCTCGGGGAAACGCCGATCACGGACGCAGGGCTTGTCCCGATCGCCGGTTTCTCCTCTCTGAATACGTTGTTTCTCCAGAAGACGGCGATCACCGATGCCGGCGTAAAACACTTGCGAGGTTTGACGACCTTGACTCAGCTCGACCTTAGCCAGACACGGATCACGGATGCCGGACTGGCCGAGCTGGCCGGTTTGAAATCCCTGGTGAGACTTGATCTTTCCGGCACTCACGTGAAGGAGGCGGGGCTGGCGCACCTCGCCGGGCTCTCGTCTCTCGTCACATTGAACCTGAGCGAGACCGGCGTGACCGACGCGGGGCTGGCATGCCTGACCGAGCTACCGTTACTTAGTACGCTGGATCTCGGCAAGACGCCGGTCACCGACGCGGGACTGAAGCACCTTGCCGCCATGAAGAGCCTCAAGCGCCTCTCCATCGAGGGGAGCGCGACCACCGACGCGGCGGTCAACTCGCTTCAGAACAGCATGCCCCAGTTGCGCATTGCCCGCCCGGGGCGACCCGTGGCCCCACCGCGGAAAGCCTCATGACTTGATGGAAGCCCGCGACGATCGCCGTCCTTTGCCTGTCGTCGATGCTACTGGGGTCTCACGCACCTTGCGTACTTCGTCCTCCGCCATCTGGCGCGAGCGGACAGCGAAATCAAGGATCAGCGTGAGCTCGTCTGCTGTGTAGCATTCGAACAACTGCGCCGCCGAACGGCCCATCGAATCAAAGAGCGGAATGATCTTGCGCTCGATTCGCTTCAGATTCGGCTCGATCATCACCTTGCGGCGATCGGATGTATCGCGCGCTCGCCGCGCAAACCCGGCGCGTTCAAGCCGATCGATGACGCCGGTGATCGCACCCGTCGTGAGCCCGGTGCGCCTGGCCAGATCTCCGGCCGAGATCGGCCCGCTTCGCATCAGGATACCCGCACACTTGTGGTCCGTGATGTTCATTCCCAGCCGATCGGCAATCGCCTGATGAAACATGATCGTCACCGTGGTGGTCTCGATCATCTCATCGATCAACCGGGCCACCAGCTCGGCCTTGGCACGCACTTCTCTTGACACAATCGCTCAATCCGCTTAGAAGATGAATATCTCAGTTGCTAAGATACTTTGCAGACAAGCCAACGATTCCGGGTTTGATTGTAACGGAGGTATGTCATGACTGCCACTCTCGCAAAGCGCAGGCCCACGAAGGGCTGGAAGGGCATGGGGATGGAAGGCTCGCTGGCACGCTGGTACGCCAGGAATACCGGCAAGGCAATTGCGCAATTCCGGAACGAGGCTCGGGCCCTCGCCGTGGGCCTGCCGGAGAACGCCAGTATCCTCGAGGTCGCCCCCGGACCGGGGTTTCTGGCGATCGAGCTCGCCAGGCTCGGCAAGTTTCAAGTCACCGGGCTGGACATCAGCAAGACGCTTGTCGGCATCGCCACCGAGAATGCACGGAAGGCGGGTGTCGCGGTGACGTTCCGTCTGGGCAACGCATCCGCCATGCCGTTTGAAGACGGCTCATTCGATCTCGTCGTGTGCCGGGCTGCCTTCAAGAATTTCAGCGAGCCGGTGCGTGCGATCGCGGAGATGTATCGCGTGCTCAAGCCAGGCGGAAAAGCGTTCATTTTCGACCTGCGGCCGCGATGCTACGCCAGAAGACATCGCAGCCGAGGTGGATAAAATGCAGGTGGGCTGGCTGAACGCTCTCTTCATGAGACTAACGTTCAAGCATATGCTGCTGAAACGCGCTCATTCCAAAGCGAGTTTTCAGCAAATGGCGGCGCAGACGCCCTTCAAGACGTGTGCGTTCCGGGATGAATCGATCGGGCACGAGGTTTCGTTTGTGAAGAGCTGAGCGTTTCGGAGCCTCGTCACTTCGGAGACGTCGTGACGATCGCGGGCCGGGGTGCTTGCGGCATCCCGTCCCCCAGGTAAAAACCGGTCTGCGTCGGCTGGTTGTATCCCACGTTCTGATACGCCACGCTGAGCCGATAGATCGGGTCGTGCATCAAGGTGTACAGACGGTGGTCTGTGGGGATGGTCGTGGTGTAGATGCGCAGCTCCTTGCCGTCGGTCGTCCTCCAGATGACCTCCTCTCTCCAGTCGCCCAGAATATCGGCGCAGAGACATGGCGTTGATTTGGTCGAGTTATTCGCGGCGCAGCCTCGCGCTGTTACCAGGTTGGTCTCGGTTGCGTCGCGCCAGTTCCATTTTGAGATCCGGTTGCCGTCCAGCAGCTCGCGGAGCAAGTCGCCGTCCCACCAGACTCCGAAGTTGCAGGAGCGAGGCTTTCGGTCGGAAATCTGCTCGCCCTTGACGTTCCAGAGCCCGGTCAAACCCTGGCCCGAGGCCCACATCTCGTAGCCGCGGTGGCGGGGGTCGATGTCCAGCGCCACGCCGCGGCCGACGTCGGGCGAGGGCTTGCCCCAGATCAAGGCGCCGGTCCTTGCGTCGCGGAACTCCCGCCATTGGGATGGCGCGGACGCTCGTGAATGTCGAAGACCTCGAGGCCAGGGCGGTCCGGGTCGATGTCGGAAAGATGGATGGCATCACCGTGGCCGAGGCCGGTTGTGTAACGCCCTTTGCCGTTGTCGTCGATCACGCAGGCCCCATACACGATCTCGTCCCGTCCGTCGCCGTCCAGGTCGCCGACTCGCAGGTTGTGGTTTCCCTGGCCGCGGTACGCGCGATTGCCGGGGGTGCCGTCGTCGCTGTCGAAGGTCCAGACGTGCGTTAGCTTGCCGTCCCGCCAGTTCCACGCCGCGAGGACAGTTCTCGTATAGTAGCCGCGGCACATGATCACGCTCGAGCGCGAGCCGTCTAGGTAGGCGACGGCCGCAAGGAATCGGTCGACACGATTGCCGCGGTCGTCGCCCCAGTCGGCGGCTCTGCCGCGCGGTGGGATGTAGCCGGTCGTCGCCAGAGCCTTGCCCGTTGCCCCCTCGAAGACGGTGAGGAACTCGGGCCCTTCGAGGATGAAGCCCGACGCGTTGCGGTGGTCGGCGCCTGGGTCCCCGATCGCGGTTCCCGTTCCATCGATCGTGCCGTCGGCCGTCTTGCAGACGATCTCGGCCTTGCCGTCGCCGTCGAGGTCATAGACCATGAACTGCGTGTAATGCGCGCCTTCGCGGATGTTCTTGCCGAGGTTGATTCTCCACAGGAACCGGCCGTCGAGCGTGTAGGCTTCGAGCTTCGATTCTCCGGTCGTTCCGGCTTGCGAGTTGTCGCGCCCTCTCATCTCCTGTTTCAGGACGATTTCAAACTCGCCGTCGCCGTCGAGGTCGCCGACGGACGCGTCGTTGGGTGTGTGACCCGGGAGGGTCTGAAGAGGGATACTGAGGTAAGGCCCTGGCACGGTGCCCGCCGGTATGCGGAAAGGCGCAGCTTGCTTCCCCTTCCTGCCCCGCGAGCACTGGCCGGACGGAATAGGAGGCTGCTGCCTGGGGGCTCGCGGCGCGATCGACGAAATTCGTCGCGTTTGTGATTGGCTCGGCGTTCAGCTTCACCGGCGCGACATCCCCGGTGCGCGGTAGAGATTGAACGCGATGTCGTCGGGGTCAGTTCCGAGCAGCCGCCATCCCACGAAGACCGTTCCGTCGGTCTGGCGAACCGCCACGAGCCCGCGGCCCAGCCGCTCCATCTGGCGCTGGGCGGAAGCCGTCGAGGCAAGAAAGCCTTGGATCAAGATCGCGACGGCTGCCAGGCCCATGATTCGGGCCGTGGTCGTCCGGATCATGGTGAAGTCCTATCACGGCGCGAGCAGTGGCCCGCAAGTCAAACGTTGCCGAGGCGGCCGCTTGAGTCACCGAACCGTTCGAGGTCGCGCAGGCCCATGCGGTCGGCCATGCTCAGATATAGATTCGTGAATGGCTTGGAGCCGTGCTTCACGTAGCGGCCAGGCTTCAAGGTTCCTCCGCCTGAGCCGGCCAGTATCACCGGAAGGTTGTCGTGCGTATGGCGGTTTGCGTCGGCGTTGCCGCTGCCGTAGACGATCATCGAATTCTGCAGCAGGGATTTGCCATCCAAGTCCTTCGTCGCGTGCAGCTTTTCCAGGAATCGGACGAACTGGCGGGCGTACCAGAGGTCGATGTCGGCGACCTTCTGGACCCAGGCCGGCCGGTTCTGGTGATGGCTCAGGTCGTGATGGCCCTCCGAGATTCCGATCTGGTCGAACGAGCGGTTGCTGCCGTCGTGCGCGAGCATCAGGGTCGCCACCCGGGTCGAATCGGTCTGGAACGCCAGGATCATCATGTCGAACATGAGCTGGACGTAGTCGGCGAATTCGACGGGGACACCCTCGGGCGCCTCGAGCTGTGGGTCGCGTGCATCGCCCAAGCGTTCGGCCTTCTCGATCCGCGCCTCGATTTCCCGCACCCCGACCAGGTACTGGTCGAGCTTCTTGGCGTCGTCGGAGCCGAGCCTTCGCTGCATCGAGCGAGCGTCTTCGAGGGCGAAGTCGAGGATGGATCGCTGCTCCTGCCGGCGGCGCGCCAGGCTGGTGCGGCGCTGGCCGGGCTTGCCGGCGCCGAAGAGCCGTTCAAAAGCCAGGCGCGGGTTCGTCTCCGGCGGCATCGGCGTTGTCGCCGAGCTCCAGGAGAGGTTGAACTGGTAGGCGCAGGAATATCCGGAATCGCACGCGCCGGATTTCCGGCCCGAATCGCACGCGAATTCGAGCGAGGGGAAGCGCGTGAGGTGGCCGACCCGGCTAGCGATCACCTGGTCGATCGAGATACCCGCTCTGATGTCGGTGGCGCTCTTCTTGAGGCGCACGCCGGTGAGGAACGTACCGTTGCCCCGCGCATGGTCGCCTGCCCCATCAGGGCCACCCTCGGCCGTCTTGTGGTCAAGGCCGCCGAGCACCTGGACCAATCCTTTGAGCGGCTCGAACGGCTGAAGGGTCTTCTTGAACTGGAAGGCATCCCCCTCGCCATCCGGCCACCACGATGCCGGGATCGCACCATTGGGGAAATAGACGAACGCCGATCGCAACGGCATTCCGCTTGAGGTCGTGGCGAGAGTGCCGGCCGCTTCCTCCGACGCGAACAGCCGGGCCCCTCCGCCCAGCGACGCAAATGCCGGCAGCGCCACCGAGGCGCCCAGGCCGCGGAGGAAATAACGGCGGCTCAGCCCGTCGCGACGCAACGAGTGAGTGGGGTCGAAGAATTCATTGGTCATGATCGGCTCCCTTGTTCCCCGGTTCGGTCGAGCGCGGTGCCCTCTGGCCCAAAAGTCCCAAAGCATGAGCATCCCGTTTGGTCGATCGGCGGCGTTTCTGGAATGGTGTGGATTCGATGATCCCCGCAACGAGAGCCCTGGCGTGGCCGCCCGAGCCCTCGATCTGCGACACGATCGCATCCACAGTGCCAACGTCGTATGATTCGAGGCCGCGACCGAGGGCGTAGGTGAGCATCTTCTCGGTCAAGCAGCGGTAGAATTCCTGGCGGTGGCGGTCGACGAGGATCTTTTTCAGCTCCTTGATCTCGCGGAACGATTCTCCCGAGATCAGCTTGCCGGAGGCATCGATGGTGTCCGTGCGCGTCCTTGTCGCGCCAGCGGCCCAGCGCATTGAAATTCTCGAGGGCCAGGCCGAGCGGGTCCATCCGGGCGTGGCACGCTGCACACGACGGCTGGCTGCGGTGCAGCACCATCGACTCGCGCACGGTGGGTGTGTGGCCGCCGACCTTCTTGCCGGAATCTTCGAGCGCGGGAATATTCGGCGGCGGGGGCGCCGGGGGCGAGCCCAGGATGTTGTCGAGGATGTAGAGGCCGCGCTTCACGGGCGAGGTCCGGTCGGGGTTCGAGGTCACGGCCAGGACCGTGCCCTGCGTCAAGATACCACCGCGAGGGCTGCCTGAGGGCAGCTTCACGAGCCGGATCGAATCGCCCTGGACGCCCTCGATTCCATAGTGTTTCGCCAGCCGGGCGTTCAAGAACGCGTAATCGCTGTCGAGCAGCTCTAGCAACGGCCGATCCTGGCGGACGACATGTTCGAAATACATCTCGGTTTCGCGCCGCATGGCCCTGCGCAAGTCACCGGTGAGCTCGAATTCCCGGAAGCGGCGGAACCCGCCGAAGAACGCCGTGCGGGCTTGCTGCAGCTCTTTCTTCTCGGCCTCGCTCAGCGCGTCGGGCGGCTTACGGGTGAGCTCGCGGAACCGGGCGCGACGCTTCTCGGCCTCGGGGTCGGGCACCTGGTCACGCGAGATGACAGCGAACGTGTTGATGATCACCGACTCGATGTCGCGGGCCTGGAGCCATTGCCCGGTGAAGTTGCGGATGAACTCCGCCGAGCGCGCGTCGGCGAGCAGCCGGTCGACCTGGGCGTGAATGTTCTCGCGCAGCTTTTGCTCCCCAGCCAGCCGCAAGAGTTCGGAGTCGGGCATCGACGACCACAAGAAATAAGAGAGCCGCGACGCCAGGGCAAATTCGTCAACCAGGGGATACCGCTGGGCCGCCGTTGCCGGCTCTGCGTCCTCCTCACGGAAGAGGAAGCGGGGCGACGTCAGCACCGCGGCCATCGCCTGCGCCACGCCCCCCTCAAAGGTTTGCCCTTCACGCCCGGAGACCGCCTCGGCCAGTTCCGCAAGCCGGTCCTTCGTGGCATCGTCGACGGGGCGGCGAAAGGCTTGTTCGGCGAAGTGCCCGAGGATCTCACGAGCATACAGCCTGCGCGGTCCAGGCTCCTGGGGAACCTCGCGTGGAAAGAACCTCGCGTAATCACGCGGAGCAACCCAGTATCGCTCATCCTTCGGGCCGCGTATCGTCACCGATTCGATGCGGATCGCGAGCGACCTCACCCGCTTCTCATCAGGTGTAAGCGGCTGCAACTCGACCGAGAGACTGTGAGGGCCGGCTTGCCAGTCGCGTCCGAATTCGAAGCGGAACGGCTTGAAGTTCTGCCGCGAAAACTCCTTACGCAGCAACTCCTGGCCATCGGCGAGGAAAAGAACTCGGCACCGGTTCTGGTCGTTCTGGCCGTCAACGTATTTCTCCGTCGCCATCAGGTCCAGCGCCACAACGTAGTAACCGTCGTGCTCAACGACGACATTCGAGGAGGCTTTCGAAGGCTCGTAATAGGAGAGGGAAGTCCCGCTCGAGTCGGCGGCGGCGCCTCCGGCTTTCCGGAAGCTCGACCCCGGGATAACTCGCTCCGCGACCACCTTCGGAACCACTGGCACGGCCCGGCTGACGATCACGTTGGCCGCGCTCAAGTACTTTTCGAGTAGGAGCGGCGAAATCGTCAGCACGTCGCCGTTATTGTCGAACCCATTTCCGGTGTCATCGGGGGGAACTCGGCGGTGGTGTCGTAGTCCACGCCGAGCAGGTCGCGGATCGTGTTCCGATACTCGACCCGGTTGAGCCGCCGGACCGTGACCCGGCCCGGGTCGAGCTCGTTGGGGTCGATCAAGAGCGGCCCACGCTTGATCCACTCTTCCAGCACCCGGCGATCCGCGGCCGACGGCTGCGGCTTATCGGCCGGGGGCATGATCCCGGACCGGACATTCTTGAGCACGGCGTGCCACAACTGAGGGGCATTCAGGGCGGCCTTGGCATCCGCGAACCCGTCGAGTGCCACGCCCCCCTTCTTCGCTCCGAGGCCGTGGCAGGCGTAGCAGTATTGCTCGAGAACCGGCTGGACGTCTTCCGAGTAACGGGCCAGCGCCGGGTAATCGGCGGCCGAAGCTTGAGAGCCAAGGGCGCACAAGTAGAGCAAGCAAGCCGCGAGGCGGGTCGACCTGTTCCGCGGAACATTCAGCTTACTGCTGATCGTGGGGACCATTGGCTGATCCGTCGGTCGAACGGGCCACCGAGTGGCACCGGGGGGTGTGCGATATCACGCAGGCGAGGATTGATGAGCGGACGTCCGGCTGGAGCGTCGCTAGTGCTATATAGTGCGCGAGACGGGCGATGCCCCGCCAGTGGCCAGGAAAGATTTCCATGGCTTCCAAGGGTTCAACCGTGCTTGAGGGCCTCGTCAATCGCAGCCACCTGCTGCATGACGCGCGCGAAGTCCGGGTGAGTTCGCAACGGGTCATAAACGCGCGAATTCGTAAGCTCGTTTAAATCCCGAAACCCGTACCGGACGGCCGTCTCGAGCGCCGCGATCGCTCGATCGGCATACGACCGTGCGAGTTTCTCCCGTTCAGCCGGGGGCAAGCCGTGATCGTCACGGGCGAGCACCGCTGCACCGGCACAGGAACCCCGCGGAGTCGTGCGCTTCGTCGAAGCCGCGCGGCTCGATCGCCTGAAGAGCGGAGACGGCCTCGGCCGCCGCTCGATGGTCCTTCTGGTCGAGCTCCAGTGTGCAGAGCCTCCAGTACGCGTTACTGGCTGCCCGTCGACGCGTTTCATCCAGCACGTTCTCGCGGTAAACGGCGGCGAGCAGCGGGGCGGCCTCGCGCGAAAGCGAGAGCGCTTCCGCGGCTCGCCCACGCTGGCGCAGCAGCTCCGCCAGGTTATGCAGCGCCCGGCCGCGGCCGAACTGAAACGCCATGACGCCCGGATGTTCCTGGTGCAACTTTGACCGGAGCACCAGCTCCTTGCGCCAAACTCCTCGGCCCTGGCGTACGAGCCTGCGGCAAGGTCGTTTTGAGCGAGCACGCCGCAGCTCGCAGCGAGCTTTTCGAGGTAAGCGGGCTGTTCCGGCGCGTCGGCCACCAGCGAGTTGCGGATGGCAATGGCGCGCACGAGCCATTCGCGGGCCTGCGCCGCGTTGCCCGCCTCAGCCCCGGTCGCGGCCGCTTCGCGTTCGAAGATCGTTGCGAGCAGATCCTTGAAACGGCCGGTCGAGGGGCTCTCGGCGGTCAGACGCTCCGCGAGCGCGCGGGCCTCGCCCAGTTTGGCCAGCGCGGCGGAGGCGCTGCCCGCTGGCGGAATACGTGCCGGCCTGGTCGCAGAGCAGGGAAATCAAGAGCTCCTGATCTTCCGCAGTGGTCGAAAATGTTCGGATCAGCTCGTTGTCGGCCGCAACGGCACCCTCGAAACTCTCAAGCGCGAGAGGCCAGCGCTCGGTGTTCAGGAACAACAGCCCGAGCTGCTTCTTGATCAACACCCGCTCGCGGTCGACGCGCTCGTCGGCAACGGCCCTGGCGACACGAGTGCGACAGACGACATCGCCGCGCGCCGAGAGTCTTCTCGGCTTCCTCCCAGCGGCCGGCGTCGCTCAAGAGCGAGGCGTGGCGCGCCAGACACCTTGCCAGGCTGAAGCGAACGGTCGAATCAGCCTGATTGTCGGCGAGCAGCCTGGCCCACAGAGGAATCGCCTTGCGGTAAAGCACGTCAGCCTGGTCGGGTTGGCCGGAGCCTGACTGGATCAGCGCCATCGTCTCAAGAGCCGCGGCGTGCTCGAACCGCGCCCGGATATTGCCAGAGTTCGTCGCGAGCACGCCGAGGATCTCGATCGCGTGCTCGCAGTGCCGGTCGGCTTCGGCAAGCTGCGAGCGCTCGAGACAGGTCTCGGCCGATCGGAGGGCGGCGACCCCGGTCGCGAGCCTTTCCGATGACCCGGCGCTGCCGCGCAGCAGCCAGGCGACGCCCAAGAGCGCTGCAATCGCCGTGGTCACGAGGGTCGCGATCTTGTGGCGAGCTATCCAGTCGAAGAGGAGCGGACGCTTCATGGCCGGCGATCGTTTGACTCCCGGGCCAGGAGCGCACTCGCCCGCTGCCGTTCAAGATCCGGCGACTCCGTACTTCTTGAACCACTCGAGCAACCGCTTCCAGCCGTCCTCGGCCTGAGTCTTGCGGTAGCTGTCGCGATAATCGGCGAAGAACGCGTGGGGCGTATCGGGGTAGAGCACGATCTCGGCTGTCTTGCCGGCCTCCTTGAGGGCCGTGCGCATCTTCTCGACACTCGCAACGGGGATGCTCCTGTCGGCTTCGCCATAGAGCCCCAGTATCGGCGCATTGAGCGATGCCACGACGTCGATCGGATTCTTGGGGCGAAGCTCATTGGTCTCGTCGACCAGGCGGCCGTACCACGCCACGCCCGCCTTGACGCCGGCGTTATGTGCCGAGTAGAGCCAGACGATCCGGCCTCCCCAGCAGAACCCGGTGATGGCGAGCTTGGCAACGTCGGCCTTGCCGGTTGCCTTGGCCCAGGCGACGGTCGCATCCAGGTCGGACATGACCTGGGCATCAGGAACCTTGGAGACGACTTTCGATATGATCTCGCGGAAGTTCGTCGATCTTGGAAACATCGCCCTGGCGGGCGTACATCTCCGGTGCCACGGCCAGGTAACCCAGCTTGGCAAACCGGCGGCAGACGTCCTTGATGTGCTCGTGCACTCCGAAGATCTCCTGCACGACCAGCACGACCGGGAACGGTCCTCCGGATGCCGGCAGTGCCCGATAGGCGGGAATCTCGCCGTCTGTTGACCGGGATTTTCACCTCGCCGGCGGTGAGGCCCTGAGTGTCGGTCGTGATCGTCTGCGCCGAGACCGGCTGGGTCGCCATGGCGAACCCCGCCGCCAGCGACGTCACGACGAAGCCGCGCCGGGTCACATCGTTCTCAAGCAGCATGCTGGCCTTTGCGTCGCTCATCAATCCATGTCTCCTTCTGAAGGTTATGCTGCCACCCGCCCCAGGCGGCTCGCTCAATCTCGCTGTGTCAGAGAACTGCTCCACTTCTGCCGGATCAATTGCAGATCCTCGTTCCACCGAACGGTGTTTGCATGACATTTTCTGGGCGATCTCGGCGACGGTGTACCCCTCCATTTTCCAGAGGGCGATCAACTTGAGCCGCTCGTTGCCGAGCTGCTCGAGCAATCGCTCGCACTCCTCGCCGACCTCGGCCGCGAACGCGGGTGTCGGCCCCGCGGCGAGCACTTCCGCCAGGCCTCCGGGCGATTGCCCTCGGCCGTCGGGAAAGAACGCCGAGTCGGTTACGCGGCCTCCGCCGTGTTTCTGGGCTTGCCCGCGCCGGGTGATCCGACGCGCCTTTGCGAAGCGTGATCACGACCAGCAGCCGCCAGAGATCCTCTCGATCGTCCAGCTTGGGGAACTGGCCGGCTGCCGCGCCCTTGCAGAAACTCTGGAACGCGCTCAGCGCGACATCTTCCTCGTCCGCGGCGCGCCGTGAATCCTTGGGGAGGTACTTCCGCGCCAGCCCGACCAGGCGCTGGAAGTAATCGGCCCACAGTCGCTCGATCGCGGCCGCATCGCCTTGCTTCAGCCCACGCACGTCGGAAGCATCGATGCCGCTTTTTTGCGTTTCGTTCTCCATAGCACATAGCTTATTCAGACCTGGCGTGCTTAAAAACAGTCCACTGTCCGGAAATCTTTTTGAATTCGTTGCGGGTTGGCGGCGCCGATTGGCATTAGCTGTATGTGGTGAGTGTAAGGGCAACCCAACACGACTGGACAGATGCCATGACTTGCGACCGAGACAACAAGAGAGCCTCACGAACCTGCAAGTTTGACGTGGAATTCCTCGGCGAGCGGATCGCTCCGGCCCATACGGGCATCATCGCGGCAGGCGGCGAGGTGCACTTGAACCTCATCGAGAAACTGCCTCTGGCGAAGCATGACATCGTGGGATTGGCACGCCTCGAGTTCGAAAAAAAGTTGATCGAATTCCGTCACCGCCACGAATTCGTCGCCGGTAAACCTGTCGTGTTCCCGCCTGCCATATACGCCAAATCAGTCACAAATACGTCGGCGACGAACCAGACGGTGAGCTACCAACCCGTCACCGTGACCGCTCCGGTGACAATCGCCGGGGGAACCGTTTCCACCACGCAACCGGTGATTAGCCAGCCGATCATTTCAACGTCTCCGCTGACATTAACCGCGCGGCCGGTTCTGTACACGCCGCCACTGCCCGTGACCACCAGTACCGTGCCCGACAACGTCGCTCCGTCCCTGGCGACGATTTACGAGCAGTACGAGAACAATCCCGCCGCATTCACCGGCGTAAACTCATCCACAGACGGTGCCAATCTCGTCCTCGTCAAGGGCGATGACTTTGGTATCACCGTGCGTGACAGCAACCCGGCGGAGTTCCCGAGCCTGGTCTCCGAGCTGGTGAACGCTGGCATGACGATCACGGTGTCGAGCGCCACGTACGGGATCGTCACCGGCATGTTGCCGATCTCCGAGCTGCTCAACGTCGCCGGGTTCTCCGATACCGTCAGCATCAGTCCGGAGATGGCGGTGATTTTGGAGTGACCTGGGGGCGGCCGATGACGCCGATCAAGGTCCGGGCGACGGGTCTTCACTACGTTGTGAGGACCAGCCCGGACCTTTTTCTTGCGCGGGGCCGTGGATGCGCGCGGAAACTCGCGCCTGCCGCCGCGTTCTGGCGGGCATGGAGTGGCAGGGGCCGCCGCGCGACAGCCGGGGGTCTTTCGATCCATTTCTGAGCGGGACGCGTAACGATATTGACGGCCGGCGCGGCCGGCTCACGTCAAATGTCAAACCCCGCCGCTTGCTTCCGCCGAATTCGTTCGTCAAGATAGAGGTTATAACGGCCGGACAAGATAGATCGATTGAGGAGAGCTTCATGATTCGCACCATCGCATGGGGATGGGCTTTGGCGATCGTCGCCACGCTCATCGCCGCCGACCTTTCTGCGCAGGAGCCTCGGCCGGAGGGAGGCGTCGACTTCGAGGCCGTGATCAACGCCGCGAGGGCCGGCGGACCTAACCGGGCAAGGCCGGGCCAGTTCCGCGACTTCAATGAAGTGACGCGGGGTGCCGAGAAGATCGACGGCCTTTTCACGCTACACAAGACGGGCGATCACCTCTACGCCGAGATCCGGCCCGACCAATTCAACCAGACGTTGCTGGTGCCGATCACGATAGCCCGGGGGCTCGCGTCAGCCGGCATACCGGTGGGCGACGACGAGACCGTGCTGATCTTCCGCCGCGCAGGAGATCGGGTGCAGCTCGTGAGACGCAACTCCCATTTCACGGCGCCCGGCGGCACTCCGCTCGACAAGTCGGTGAAGCAGAATTACACCGACTCGATCTTGATGGCGCTGCCGATCATCTCGATGAACCCGATGAAGGGCTCGGTCTTGATCGACTTTTCCGATATTTTCATGACCGATTTCGCGCAGCTCAACCTGGGCATGATCGATCGCAACCGAAGCCAGTGGAGCAAGGTCAAGGGTTTCCACGACAACATGGAGCTCGAGCTCGAGACAACCTTCTCGGGTGGCGGCCGGCGATTCGGTCGTGGGGGCTCGGGCGGTGTCGCCGACGGGCGCGGCATCACGGTGGTCATCCACTACAGCGTGATGAAGACGCCCGATTTCGGTTACCGCACGCGCATTGCGGACGACCGGGTCGGGCACTTCCTGAGTGCTACCAAGGACTTCGGCAGCACCGATGCAGATTCGAACTTCGTTCGCATGATCAATCGGTGGCGCCTCGAGAAGGCGAATTCGTCTGCCAAGCTATCGCCGCCGCGCAAGCAGATCGTCTGGTACGTCGAAGACACCGTACCGCTTGAGTACAGGCCCTATGTCGAAGAAGGCATTCGTGAGTGGAACAAGGCTTTCGAGAAAATCGGATACAAGGATGCCATCGCGGTGCGCTGGGAAGAGCCGGGTAGAGACGACTTCGACCCTGAAGACACGCACTACTGCACGTTCCGCTGGGTTACCAGTGACTCGGGCGGGGCGATGTCGTGCCTGAGGGCCAACCCCTTGACCGGCGAGATGATCGACGGCGACGTGGTCTTCGACTCCGGTTTCATCCGCTACTGGAAGCAGCAATATGCGCTGCTCGTGGGACACACGACCGCCTCGAACGGGTTTCTGCAGACGGAGCCTCTGGCGATCGGCGAGGTTATCAGCCCGATCCTGGCCGCGAAAATGGGATACGGCTTGCCGCAGTCGAACATGCTGCTGGGGATGAACGCGCTCGGCGAGAACCCGGCGCGGATGATTCCCGAAGTACGGCCTGCGAACCAGGACGCCCTCGTCTGGGACGTGACTCGCAGCTTCATGCGGGGTACGCGCGGGTTCTGCCAGTTGAACAGCGGCTTCCAGCGCGACTTCGGGCTGGCCGCGATTGCCATGACCGACGACAAGGGGCCCGAGAAGCCCGCCACCGGCAAGCCTGGGGCTGACAAGCCGCGCCCAAGAAACCCGAGCCCAAGCAAGAGCTGCCCGAGGAATTCCTGGGGCAGGCGATCAAGTATGTTGTCATGCACGAGGTTGGCCATTCACTCGGGCTGAGGCACAACTTCAAGGGCAGCACGATGCTCACGGCCGACCAGTTGAACGACACCTCGATCACGAAGATGAAGGGGCTGGTGGGCAGTGTAATGGACTACACTCCGATCAACATCGCACCCAAGGGCAAGAAGCAGGGCGACTACTATACCACCACGATCGGCCCTTACGACTACTGGGCAATCGAATATGCGTACAAGCCGATCATGGGTGACGAGGCTTCCGAGCTCAAGAAGATCGCCGCGCAGGCGCCCGAGCACGACCTAGTCTACGCGACCGACGAAGATTCGTTCTTGAACGACGACCCTTACGTCAATCGCTGGGACCTGGGCTCTGACCCGTGCCAGTATGCAAAGGAGCGCATCGAGCTGGCAGTGCGGCTGCTCAAGGACCTGGATGCCCGCGTGGTAGCCGACGGCGAATCGTGGGCGAGAACCCGGCGTGCCTTCGCGATTCTGCTGGAGCAGTGGGGCGACGGCGCGGTGCTGGCGTCTCAGTACGTCGGCGGTCAGTCGGTTTCTCGCGATCACAAGGCGGATAAAGACGCTCGTGACCCGATTGTTCCGATTGCGGGCGCCAAGCAGCGCGACTGCTTGAAGTTCGTGAGCGACTCGATACTCGCCGACTCGGCTTTCCAGTTCTCACCGGCTTTGCTCCGCCGGCTGGGAACCGAGCGGTGGATGCACTGGGGCGCCGACGGCTTCTACGGCTCGGGGGTGGATATCTCCGTGCTCGAGCGCATCCTGGCCATCCAGAAGATCGTGCTGGGCCACTGCCTGAGCCCGGCCACGCTGGCGCGGCTGGAGAACCAGCAGCTTCAATCCGACCCCGGCTCGAGCCCGCTGGGGATGGACGAAGTTTTCCGCTCGCTCACCGACGGGATTTTCTCGGATCTCGATCGCCTGTCCAAGCCGGCGACGGACAAGTCGGGCAAGGTCTCGCTCTCGACCATCAGGCGGAATCTCGAGCGCGAATACCTGCGTCGGTTGAGCAACATGGTCCTGGGAAGCAATGCCGGCTCGTATGGCGACCTGTATGGCTATGTCGTCTTCACCCGGGGAGGAAACGCGGGACCGCCGGCCGACGCGCGGGCGCTTGCACGTCTTCACCTCAAGGAGATCGCGGGCCGAATGTCGCGAGTGCTCGAGAGCGGCAGTACGACGATCGACGACACGACCCGTGCTCATCTGGAAGAAAGCCGCCATCGGATCTCCAAGGTCCTCGAGGCCAACCTCGACGCACGGGAGCCGTGAAAACGCGTAGGTCAGGCTTTAGCCTGACGATTTCAGTAGGTCAGGCTTTAGCCTGACGCGTAACCGCGGCCGGGAGCACAATCTTATTTAGCTTAATCGTCAGGCTAAAGCCTGACCTACTTTCTAACGTGTAACCGCGGCAGGGAACGCAATCGTACTTAGCTTGATCGTCAGGCTAAAGCCTGACCTACTTTCGAGGTCCTCCAAAATGCACAGCGCTCGACTATCGGCCGCGATCGCGGTTGCCGCGGGGCTGGTCGGGGCCGCGCTCGCCTCGGACCCCAAACCACAAACACCCACTCGCCCCCGGCCGGGCCTCACGGCCCAGCAGACGAAAGAGGCCCTCAGCCTGACCAAAACGGCGATGACCGAGCTGCGCAAGAAGACCGAGGGCGCCACCGAGGCGACCGCCGATCGTCGCGAGTACATCGTCGGCGTCGAGCTGCTCGCGAGCCCGGCCGATGAGAGTCGGGCGAGTGACGAGAACGCCGGCGATGATCAAGCCAAGACAAAACCTGCGTCCGAGAAGAAGAAGGACGATGAAAAATCAAAGGAAGATGACAAGACCAAGCCCGGCGAAAAACCGGCGGGACCGCTGGCCGTCGTGACGTGGTATCGCTACTTTGACGACATCACGGTTTTCTCGACCGTCGATCTCGGCAAAGGGAAAGTGGTCGCGGTCGAGGCCCTCCAGCACGTGCGCACGCCGCTTTCAAACGACGAATTCGCAGACGCTCAGCAGCTTGCACGCGAGAAGAGCGACGAGGTGAAACAGCTCTACGAACAGTTCGGCAAGCAGCTCTCTGCCTACCCGCAATTCAGCCAGTTCACGCTTGAAGACGACCCGAGGGTCAATCGGGTGGTGCACCTGATCTACCGGGTGGGCAAGCGTGACTTGAGCTATCCGCGTCCGGAAGTCAACCTGACGACCCGCAAGGTCGAAGTTCCGCGTCCCGATGTCGAAGAAGAGCCCGTGCCCAAGACCAAGACCAAGACGCGCCGGCCTACCGAACAAGAATAAATCAACGAGGGTTTCGCATGCAATTGCCGTCGATCCGCGCCGGTGCACTTGCCCTGTTCCTGGTGTCGTGCGCCGCGTCGCCTGCATTCGCCCAGCGATTCTTCCAGCAGACGCTGCCCGATCCTCCCGCGCAGGAGGTGACCGCGGAGTTCCTCGTCAGCGAGTCAGGCGGGCAAGACCCGCGTAAGGGCACTGCCTGGAAAGTCCAGTACACGCGCGGGCTGCACAAAGGGCTCTATATCACGGGGGCCTGGTTCAAGCGCGACCTGGGCGAGGATTGGATCAAGATCATCAAGGATGCTCGCGTAGCCGAGCTGTTTGTTCCCTATCACGTGACGGGAAGGCCCCGGTTTTACGACCTGACGAGTTTCTCGTTCCCGCTGGCCGAGGTGAAGGCCGAAGACGCCGGTCCGTTCGGCACGCTCATGCCGCCGTTTCAGGGCGACCCGTTTGCAACCGTCGTCAAGGAGATGCGCGACCGGGGCATCGCCTGGAAAGACCATGCCCACGGCGTGCGCCGCGGCAAGGAGCTCGTGCTCTGGGCCGCGCTTGAAGCCGGGAACTACATGTACATCCTCTCCTATTCGTTTCACGACGACGGCACAATCGCGTTTCGCGTGGGGGCGACCGGCCAGAACCTGCCCGGCAAGCGCACCGAGGCCCACGTCCACAGCGCCCACTGGCGAATTGACCTCGATCTGGTCGACGGCAACAAGAATTCAGCCATGTTGATGCGGCACGTCGAGAACCCGTCGGGCTTGAGCGCCGTCGACCAGAAAGAGCCGTTCAACGGCGGGCTCGAGGGGGGTGTCGACTGGGTGCCGAGCGAGTTCACGATGATCCGCGTTGAATCCGAGAAGCGGAACGCCCGCGGCGAGAACATCGCGTATGACCTGATGCCCGTGCGGCAGGGCTCGCCGCGGCACCAGGAAGAGTTCACGCGTCACGACCTGTGGGTAAGCAAGTCGCATCCGGAGAAGCCCACCGAGTATCTCTTCGCGAACTTGCCCAATATTGTCAAGGATGAAGAGGTGGTCGAGCAGACGGATATCGTGCTCTGGTGCAACTCGGCCGTGCACCACGAGCCGCGTCACGAGGACGGCAAACCCAACTCGAGCCGGCGGCTCTGGTTTTTCGATGACGCCTGGCAGGGCTCGGCGATCGTGATGTGGAGCGGGTTTGATCTGCGCCCGCGGAACCTGTTCGACCGGACGCCGTTTTACCCGTACACGCCTGAGCCTGTTCGACCGATTGCCAGCCAGCCGGGAGCAGCGCCTGCACGGGGCGAAGGGGCGCGGCCGGGGTCGACTGCGGTCGAGCCGCCGGGGAATGATCGCGGGCCGGAGCGTCGGAAGTGATGACTGCGGCAACCGCGGCTTGATGCCAAGAAACTGGAGCGAATCACATGTCGACCGTTGTATCGACTCAGACGCCGGAATCCCTGGCCTCGCACGCTCTACCGCCGCCCACATCATCGGCGCCGAGCAATCTTCCAGGCGGCGAGCTCTCGTCTGCGTTGTACCGTCTGACAGTTGGGCAGTTCGACCGAATGGTTCATGACGGCATCATTCGGGAAGCCGAGCGAGTGGAACTCGTCGAAGGGTTGCTGGTGACGAAAATGGGCAGAAATCGACCGCACGTGCAAGCCGGTGTGAGAGGGCTGCGGCTGCTTTCGGGGCTCATTCCCGCGAACTGGCACGTTCGTAAAGAAGATCCGATTGTGGCTTCGGATTGGAGCAAGCCCGAACCGGACCTGGCCGTCGTGCGGGGTCGAGACGAGGACTACGACGAGCGAGACGTGACTTCGGCCGATGTCGCGCTCGTCGTCGAGATCGCAGATTCGAGCCTCCCTGCCGACCAGCAGGACATGGCGCGCGTTTACTCCGCTGGCGGCATCGCGATCTACTGGATCATCAACCTTGTCGAACAGCAGGTCGAGGTTTACTCCGATCCGGGACCTTCCGGCTACCGGTCGACACAGATCCTCAAGCCCGGAGAGACTGTTCCGGTGGTGATTGATGGAGTATCTGTCGGCCAGATCGCGGTCGCAGAACTGCTGCCGCCGCGAGAAAAGCGAACGAGCGGGGGCGAGTCTTGATCTGGGTGAAGCCGCCGAAGACGCTGTGCGGACGGCAAAAGCTTGGGCCGGGGAGTCAGGCTAAAGCCTAACCTATTCAATGTGCGGTTCTTTTCGCGGGTGCATTTAGATCGCCGCGCGATCCGTGGTAATCGACTCGATCCGAATAGCGGATTTGCTCGGGGTCAGGTACTGGTTTCCGCTGTAGGAAGCCTGGATTGAATCGCCGCCGATCGCAAGCGTCGACGTTGCGAGCACCGCCTTTCCGCGGCGCAACGGGGCGATCCCCAGGATGGTCGCACCGTCCGTGAACGTCACCGTCCCGCTTGGCGTTCCTTTGACGCGACCGACGACCTTCACCGTGGCAGTCAGCCTGATGCGCTGGCCCAAAGACGCAACTCGTCGATTCACTGACAGGCTCGTCTTCGAACCGAAAACGAGCCCCTTCGGGGGCGCTGCCGGTACGGGACGCGCCCGTTGGCGGTGGAGTCTTGGGCGGCGGAGACGTTGGTGTCGGCGTAGGTGTTGGGGTCGGAGTAGGCGTGGGTGTTGGGGTCGGTGTGGGAGTAGGTGTCGGCGTGGGCGTCGGCGTCGGCGTGGGGGTAGGGGTTGGCGTGGGTGTTGGCGTCGGAGTAGGTGTCGGCGTGGGGGTTGGCGTCGGAGTGGGTGTTGGGGTGGGCGTCGGTGTTGGTGTCGGGGTGGGAGTAGGCGTCGGCGTTGGAGTGGGTGACGGCGACGTCAATGACGCGATGGAGAGCACGTCGACGCTGTCTGCGTTTGCCACGGTGAACCAGATGTTTCCATCCGGCCCGGTCGTGATTGCAGACACGTACGGGACTGTTCCAAGCTGTGGCTCGATCGTATCCGGGATCGTGATTTCTGTGATCGCTCCGCCTGGGGTGATCTGACCGATGTACCCTTGCGATTCAGCAAAGTACAGGTTGCCGTCCGATCCGACGGTAATGCCGCCAAGTTCAGGAGCGTATGGCGACCCCGGCACAGGGGGAACGGGGTACTCATCGAGCAACTTGCCCGCGGTCGACATGACGTCGATGAACCCCAGTTGGTCGGTGATCCAGAGGTTTCCGTCTGGGCCGGCGACAATCCCTTCGGGATCGGCACCTGCCGGAAGTGAGAATTCCGTGATCACGCCGGACGGCGTGATCATTCCGATCTTGGAAAGCTGGTAGATGGTGAACCAGACATTTCCATCAGGACCGACGGCGATCCCTGAGTTGCCTGCCGCATCACCATAGCCGACAAACCATTGCTCTCCCGGAATCGCAAAGTCATTCACAGCGCCGGAAGAAGTTAGCTCGCCAATCGCATAGTCGTTAGTATCGATCCACCACACCGACCCGTTCGGTGAGGTCGTCATCGCTGACGGAGTTGGGTACGGGAATTCCGACGTTGGCGAAAGCTGAGTCTGGCTGACGACCTGTCCGCCGGTTGTGATCGTTCCGATCCCCTCGTAGTAGAACGTTTCGCTGAACGCCAGACTGCCGCTCGGGCCAGACGTGATGCCCCACGTGAACATCGGTCTGGTCGTGTTCGGTACTGGGGGAAGTAGGTGTTCGGTGATCGTACCGTTGGGAGTGACCGAATCGATCGCGCCGTTCTGCCCGTCGGTGAACCAGACGTTGCCGTCCGGACCAGCCGTGATCCCTAGCAGGCCGACCGTCTCCGGGTTGTAGTTCGGGTCGGGGATGGGATACTCGGTGATCGGCGACAGGAGCGACCGATCCTCGAGCCATTCCGGCCACGGCCGCGACCGATGCCGCTTCGACCATCGAACACTGCGAAAGCCGGCCTTCCGCCACAGTTTCCGGACCCGGAGTTGCAGGCCAAAGCGAATGGTCACGGCAGTCACTCCCCCGCGAGAGTTCGGACGTGAGCGTCGACAGTGGGGAATCCAATCGAGTCAAATGTTCCCGAGCCCGTAAGGGCGGCTCATTTGACGGTCACCCTTCGATGCGAGATTGAGTCTTATGTTCGAGATTGGAACATCTGCATCATCTTCATCTCTGCATTGCTCGTCAAGGGTCGATCAGCGCGACGAGACGACTCGCCCACGGCGACTGTCCTGGCGAGCCCATCTGGGATCCGGCTCAAATCAATGAGCCCGCGGCTGTCGATTCTGCGATAATGCGATCTTTCGCCCGTTGATCGCGAACACCTTGATCGCGCGACTCCGGCCGATTGCGCACGCACGTGATGACGGCCAAGCGGGAGTTTCAGTCATGACCGGCTCCGATGCAGAGCATCCGAAACGTGAGATACAAACGCAAGCAGGTGATTCAGAGCTCACGGCCGCACGATCACAGGCCGGCCTCGAATCAACTCTCGACGGAAGCGACGCGCTGGCCGTTTCTCTGGGTGAAGAGATCGCGAGGAGTTCGCGGTTCCGTCTGCTGCGTCCCCATGCGCAGGGGGGCCTGGGGGCGGTTTTCCTGGCACTCGATACGGAGCTGAATCGCGAGGTGGCGCTGAAGCAGATTCTCGATCGCCATGCCGACGATCCAACCAGTCGATCTCGCTTTCTGCTCGAGGCCGAGGTCACCGGCGGCCTCGAGCACCCCGGGATTGTGGCGGTCTACGGGATGGGCGTCTATGAGAACGGGCGCCCCTACTACGCCATGCGATTCATCCGCGGTGATTCATTGAAAGAGACGATCGGACTGTTCCACGGCCCGTTGGGCGCGGCGGCGGCCGAGCTGGCAGCTCCGGATATCGAACGTTCCCGAACAGTCCGTCCCAACGAGTCCAGGGGATCACGTGACCTGGAGCTGCGGAAGCTGCTGCGCCGGTTTTTGGACGTCTGCAACGCGATCGACTACGCCCATTCCCGGGGTGTGCTGCATCGCGACATCAAGCCGGCCAACATCATCCTCGGCAAGCACGGCGAGACGCTGGTCGTCGACTGGGGGCTGGCCAAGGCCACCGGCAAAGGGGACGCCGCGACCGGCGAATGCGCGATGATGCCCAGCTCGGCAAGCGGCAGCGCCGAGACGTTGCCGGGCTCGGCCATGGGCACGCCTGCCTACATGAGCCCCGAGCAGGCCCGCGGCGAGATCGACCAGCTCGGGCCTCGGTCTGATGTCTACAGCCTGGGCGCGACCCTCTACTGCTTGCTCACCGGCGAGCCACCCTTCCAGAGTGAGGACCTGAATTCTGTTCTCCTCGCCGTGCGAAAGGGAGATTTTCCACGGCCTCGAGAACTTGACTCCAGCATCGACAGGACGCTCGAGGCCGTGTGCCTCAAGGGCATGGCGCTTGATCCCGATGATCGTTACGCTTCGCCCCGCGCGCTGGCCGATGACATCGAGCGGTGGATGGCAGATGATCCGGTGACGGCGCTGGCGGACGGCTGGGCACGGCGTATCGCTCGATGGTCGCGGCGGCATCGCTCGGCGACGCGGGCGGCCGCTGCCTCACTGGTCGTGATCGCCACCGTCGCCACGGCTGCCGCGCTGGCGATCGGCCGCGAACAAGCGCAAACCCGTGGCGCGCTTCAAGCCGAGAAGCTGGCCAGGCAAAGCGAAAGCGAAGCCCGCGAGCTCGCGCAGGAGCAGTCGCAACTTGCGCTCGATGCGATCCGCGAGTACAACACTGGCGTTACCCGGGAATTCCTGCTCAAACAACCCGGGATGGAGACCCTGCGCAAGAGCTTGCTCCAGGCTCCGGTCCGTTTCTATCGCAGGCTCGCACAGAACATCGAACGCAACGGCGTCAGCGACCCGGCCGCTCGAGCGCGGCTCGGCCAAGCCCAGCTCGACCTTGGCGAGCTCATCAACGAAATCGGAATCGTCGAGGACTCAATCACCAACTTCGAACAGGCCCGCGATAACCTGGAGAAAGCCGTCCGCGAAGTACCAAGCGCGCCCGAGTATCGATTTCTGCTGGCTCGAACCCTGTGTTTTCTTGCCAATCGCTATGACAAGGCGGGCCGGAGCGATGATGCCCGCAAAGCCTTCGAGCAAGCGCTTGCCGACTACGAGCAACTGGCGCGGGAAAATCCCAAGGATCTCAAGTATCGCGCCCATCAGGCCGAGGCGCTCCAGCTTCGCGCCGACTACCTCTGGGATCACGGCGACCTGGCCGGGTCTGCGCCGTGATTACTTGAAATCCATCGCGATTGGTGCGGCACTCCTTGGCGAAGAACCTGGTGATCTCGAGGTGATGGACAAGCACGCCTCATCACTGAACAACGTTTCGATCCTGTTCGGCGAGGCGGGCGAGTGGCAAGAACGCTTGCGCACGCTCACCGAATCAACCGCTTTGCGTGAGAAGCTGGTCGCGGCCACTCCGGCCGACGATCCGCGCCGGGAGAGGTTCTTGAGCAATCTCGGCTCGTGTTACGGGAACCTGGGCAGCACGCATCTCGACGACGGTGCGCTGGACGAGTCGATCGTTTGGACCCGCAAGGCGTTGGCAATCCAGGACGAGCAAATCAAGACGCACCCCAACTCCGTTGATTATCTGGAACGCGTCGGTGCGAACCACACGGTCCTCGGTCAGCTCGAGCTCCGGATCGGTCATCTCACGGCTGCGCGAGCGGAGCTCGAAAAGGGGCGTGTCTACCTCGAGCGTCTGAAGCACGTGCGACCCGGCGACGCGACTTTCCAGATGCACCTGGTCGCTTGCATCGGTTTGCTCTCCGACGTGGAGATCGAGCTTTCCGCGGCCAGGCAGGCCCTCAATCTGGCTCGACGGGCAGCGACCGAGGCCGAGGAGATTCTTCGTATCAATCCGAAGTATCATCCGGCATCGCAGGGGCTTGCCGGCCAGTTGGTCCGCGAAGCGGAGATATCGTGGAACCTCGGCGAATTCGGGGATGCCCCGGCGAAAATGGATCGTGCGGAAGCGCTCCTCCGCCAGCTTGTCGCGTCCTACCCGGAATCGTCCCGATACCGCGCCGACCTCGCGAGCACGATCGCCGTTCGCATCCGGATGGATTCGGAACTGTCTCGCAACCAGGGCGTGGAGGCGCGCTTGCGTGAGGCCGTGTCTCTCGCGGAGTCGGCTCTTCGCGAGGATCCGGATCAAATATCGAATCTGGCGAGCACTGCAGCGATCGACTGCGACCTGGCTGCCTGTCTCGTTCGACCGGAGCAATTGGCCGAGGCGAAGTCGCTTTTCGGTCGAGCGTTCGAGCTGCTCGAAAAGGCGCGCAAGCGATCACCCGGGGACCAGCAAATTCGCCGGACGATGGTCCAGACAACTGCCAGCCACGCCGCGTTTCTCGGGCGGCTTGGAAGGACGACAGAGTCGCTTGCCGCTCTCAACCTGATCGGCAAGTCGGAAGGGAGACTCACCGATCACGATAATCGCCGCTTGTATCGCACGCTCTCGGACCGCGGATTCGACCCCTTACGCGAACGCCCCGCTTTCCAGCTCTTGAAAATGGATGTCGCCTTTCCTGCTCAACCGTTTGCTCGTCCGGAACGAGAGTGAATGATTGAGTCTCGAGATTGCGCCAGTTGGGATGCTGGACGAGGATGTGCCGGTCATCCGGCCGACCACGGCGTTTGAACCGACCGAGGATTGAGGAGGCAAACATTCTCCGGATCAATCCCAAGTATCATCTTCATCGGGCACGAAGGTGACATCCCACAGCCGCGCCGTGTCCCCGTCGTCAGCCAGGAGCGTCCGACCATCGGGGCTGATTGCCGCGATTGAGAGCTGAGTGAACGGGGGCGAATCGCGCCCTGAGATTTCCATGGCCGGCCCGAGCGACTTCGCGGTGACTGCATTCCAGAGCCGCGCCTCGTACAACCCCGCAGTCAGGATCGTTCGCCCATCCGGGCTGAATGCCACTTGCGAGATTGCGTTGCGGCCCTGAAAGCCTCGCGGATGAACCATGGGAAGCCCCAGTAGCCTCCCGGTGGCCGCATCCCACTGCTTGGCGGTGGTTCCGTCAGCGATCACAATGGTGCGTCCGCTGGGGTTGGACGCTTCTGATAATTCGCCGCGCAGTGAGGCGCTTACTGGGCTTGGAGGCACCAGGTGACCCCACCCGTCGATTTGTATTCCCGTGCGCTGGACGGTTCGACGTCGCTTGCTGCCTCGGGCCTGGAACGGGCAAGCAGGAAGCGACCGCGTACGATCAAGATGGAAGCGTTGTCGGGACGGGCGTGCACCGCGTACTGAGACCACGATCAATGATCCTCGCGACTTCGGCATCGGCAAACGGCTGTTTAACCCTGCCGCTTTGCGGCGAATCGGCTTTGAAGCCGACCGACGTCTTGTAGACGTCCAACGGATCAGCGAGGATTGTGCCGTTGGCGAAGTTGCATTCCAGGATGTCAATGGACCGGTCGAGGTCGATGGGCAACGCGCAAGTGATCTGCCCTTTGCTGACGCGGCCGTGCAGGCGCTACTCAGCTCGCTGTTGATCTTTCGTCTTCTGCCCCGGAGTTTCTCCGACCGCGAACTGCGGGAACATTGGGCTCCTTGAACATTGAGGAAGCTCGGTTGTCGAGCGGCCAGCACGAACCCCCACATTCGAATTCGCCACGGGAACACGGGCCGCTAGAAGCGGGTAAGACGTCGTCCGGGCGTTCGGTTTTGAGGGCTCGAATCATGCAAATCGCTCGCATTTCTGCCGTCGTCTATCTGGGAATCACTGCCGTGTTCTTTTCGCTTCAGACGCGGATCATCTTCCCCGGCGCAAGCTCGCAGGGACAGTCATCCGCCCAGGTGCAGCCAAGGCCGGGCACCGAGCTGCTCACGCTCAAGACCGCAAGCGGCGAGCGTGTGGCGGCCTTGTACGGCGCCGCGCTTCTTGCCGACGGAAAACCCGACCCCTCGGCCCTCAATCGCCCCACCATGATCTTCTTCTATGGCAACGCCATGTGCTTGAACTACGCCGACTCGCAGCTCGAGCAGTTTCGACGGCTGGGCCTGAATGTGCTCATTCCCGAATACGTCGGCTATGGAATGAGCAGCGGCAGGCCCTCCGAGAAGGGCTGCCAGGCGACGGCCGTGGCGGCGTACGAATATCTCGTCGACGAGCGCAAAGTAGCACCCGGCCAGATCATTGCGGCGGGTTGGTCCCTGGGCGGGGCCGTTGCCATCGACCTGGCTCACGAACGGAAGGTTGCGGGCTTGATCGCCTTCTCCTCGTTTACCAGTGCCGTCGACATGGGGAGGCGCGTGCTGCCCTTCCTTCCCGTCTCCATTCTGCTGCGGCACCGGTTCGACAACATCCACAAGATCAGCAAGATCACCTGCCCTTCCCTGATCGGCCACGGACGCTGGGATGACCTTATTCCGTTCGAGATGGGCGAAGCGCTGGCAAGAAAGGCCGGCGGCCCCGTGACCACGCTCTGGATCGATCGCGCCAATCACAACGACTTCTTCGACGTCGGTGGCGAGCAGATCGATCAAGCGATCTTGAAGTTCGTGGGCGATCTGCCAGACGGCGCTCGTTAGGCACTTGCCAGCAGTCGTTCGAGGGCAGTTTTCATGCCGGCGAAGACACCCTTCCAATCACCATGCTTGCTCTGACGGAACAGGCGCATTGTGGGATACCACGGTGTGTCATTGCGACCATGCGGGTAACGCCAGTCGCCCATGGCGCACACTCCGACCCACACCGGTAAGCCCAGACCGCCGGCAAGGTGCGCGACGGCTGTATCGGGCGCGATCACCAGGTCGAGCTCGGTCATGAGCGCCGCCGTCTCGGCGAAATCGCGTTTCCGGGCACGGAGGAGGTCGATCAGCGGCAGCTCGCCGGCCCAACCGCAAAGCTGGTCCAGGCCGTGGTCCACTTGCAGATTGACCAGCCTGACACCCGGTACAGCGGCGAGTGGGGCGAGCGCGTTCAAGGGGAACGAACGCCAGTTGTCCATTCTTCGCGTTGGGTTCCCCTGCCATGCAATTCCAATCAACAGGGGTTTCGCGCGAGAGCCGACGGCGCCTCGAGCCTCGTGCCGTCTAGAATCGGCGGCCAGGGCGTGGGCCAGCTCGTTTCGCCAGTGATCGACGAGAGACGCGTCGGTCGTGAGATAGGGCACGCGCGCCGGCACGGTCTCGAGAGTCGTTTCGAAGATGCCCGCCAGGCTGAGCATGGGGACTTGAATGTGACAATCCGGGCAGAACGATGTGCCATCGAACGCCATGTCGACCCCCTCGCAGCGAGCGAGCAAGCGGAGGAGTGGCGTCGGGCAGAGCAGCATCACTTGCCCGCCCCTGCGCTTCACGAGTGAGGTAAAGCGAACAAATTGAATGGTGTCGCCGAACCCTGCTTCGGCGTGGACCAGGAGCGATCGCCCGCGGAAGTCGTCGCCGCTCCAGAACGGGCGATTGACGCGATAGCCCTCGTACGGCAAGCACTGGAGCCGCCACTCGTGTTCGGGCCATGCACGTGCGTAATCGCCGCAGCAGAGCAGCGTATACGCGAGGTTGCGACGCACTTCCGGAGGAATGCCGGGGTTGAGCTTCGCCGCCGCTTCTACGAACGGGAGGGCCTCATCCCAGCGCCCCTGCCGGCTGAGGTTCATCCCGATATTCTGCAACACATCCGCCGAGCCCGGACGCAGCTCCAGAGCGTGAAAGAGAAGCTGCGCGGCCTCATCGAATTCGGCCTGGTCGGAGCGCACAAGTCCCAGGTTCATGACGGCGTCAAACAGGCCGGGCTTGAGCTCCAGTGCCCTGCGCAGAGAGTCACCCGCCTCGTCGACCCTGCGCATTGTGTAGAGCGCGAGCCCGAGGTTGGTCAGGACCCGGAAGTCGTCGGCATGGATCGCGCGAGCGCGGCGATAGATCGCCTCGGCCTCGACCGGCCTGCCCTGCTGCCAGACCGCGACGCCTAGCTCATTCAGAATGTCGACATCGTCCGGCCGGAGGCGAAGTGCTTCGCGCGAGAAGCCCTCTGATTCCGCAAAGCGACCGCGACGCGACAGCCAGATTGCCTGATTGCGATAGCGAATGGCCGGATCCGAGTTGGGATCGTTCACACTTGGCTGGGCCGCCGTCGAGTTCTCGGAACGTCTGCCGACGAGCGTCTCCATGGAACGTCCTCCTTTGGCACTGACACTAACCCGATGCGCCAGCGAGAGTTCCGGCAACTGGGACGGTCGATCCCGAACCAGCCTCGCTGGCGCGTCGGGTTGGTATGCGCGTCGGGCCTGCCAAGAAATGAGCGGACTCCCCTGGTGGCTCGGATGGGCACTGTTGACCGAGACGTCTGCGGATTAAACCCCGATTGCCGCGGTTCTCCAAGAGCAAGTCCGGGGGGCTCAAGATTCGGCGATAGCCGCCCGACGCCTCGATTTTGGCCCGTGCGCGCTCGGAGACCAAGCCCGCGTGTAAAGGACCAACCGCAGCACGAGCATCTTTCCAGGACGCACTTATCGGCTTAAACTAACGCACGGCGTTGATGAGAATTCGGCAACGGCGCGGACCAAACATGGGACTGGAATTCGACTGGGATGCAAGCAAAGCCAAACAGAATCGCAAGAAACATGGAGTGTCCTTCGAAGAAGCAAGCTCCGTTTTCCTTGATCCGCTTGCACGCACAATTCACGACCCGCTGCATTCCGAAGATGAAGACCGGTTTATCAACCTTGGAGAGTCGCGGCTGCAGAGGCTCTTGGTAGTCGTATTCACTGACCGTGGAAACGAGATTCGCATCATAAGTGCCCGACTGGCGACTCGCCGTGAGAGACATGATTATGAGCAGCAAAACTAAGGGCAAGGCCCGAATCAAAGCGAAGCCAACGCGGGACGAGGAAATGCTCCCGGAATACGACTTCAGCCAAGGTGTGCGGGGCAAGTATGCGAAGCGCATGGCCGAGGGCTCAAACCTCATTGTCCTTTCGCCCGATGTCGCGGAGTTTTTCCCTGACTCGGAATCAGTGAATCTGCGCTGCGGTCGATTGTGGACATCGCACGGAAAACGTCGCGCAAGTGCGCCCTGTGACTTGCGCGGCCAAAGGGGACGTGACATTGACGGCGAGACTGTTCCGATACCATGTGCCGGGCAGCGAACACACTGAAGAGCATAGCCCCTGGCAGAGCGAGCAGCACGGACACGATGCAATGGACGACGAGGGCCTTGGCCATCACCCTGTGACTTGCTGCCGCTGACGTATCGGCGTCCGGCAGGTCCATTACACGCGAGACGATCTCTGCTGTCAAAACTTCCGGCCCGACGGGGTAGTTGTGCCCAAATGGCAAGAGGCCCAAGACGAGATGGGCCCAGCCAAACGCCGCGAAGCCTGCCCACCAGGCTCCCTCAGTCCCCTGCTGCATTTCGCTTTGTACGCGGCGACGAGCAGAGCGGCGACGACGACGTTAAAGACGATGAGGTGTTCACTCGCAACCAGCCAGACGATCTCGCAGATCTCGCGCTCCGAGAAATGACTTGCGAGCCGTGCGAACGTCTCGGCGGAGACCTTCTTCTCCTTGGTGAGCTCGCTCGTGTAGTCCAGCGCCGCACGGTCGGCGTCGGCGAAAAGCGGACTGGTGCCATACTGCTCGAGCGCTTCAAACTTGGCCTGGTTCATCGACGCCTTGATCGCGAGTGAGCGACCGACGTCGATGCAGAACAGCCAAACATTGCGCAGCCCAAGATACTGAACACAGGAACGCACGGTCAAACCGTGACCACCTTGGGTGTTATTCACGTCTTCTTCACATTTCCCACACGTCGGAAACATCCGTTCGGATATGATGGTGTTCCAAAAACCAAGAGGGCGAGTTGGCTGGCGGGCCGAGCGCCGGCAACACCATATGAATGGAAGACCGAACATGCCCAAGCAGAAAATCCTGGTCATCGAGGACGAGCGGTCCTTGGTCGAAGTGCTGAGTTGCAACCTCGAGCGGGAGGGGTTCGAGGTGATCGTCACGTTCGACGGGCCGGAAGGCCTGCGGCAGGCGCAGCTCAAGCTGCCGGACCTGATTGTGCTTGACCTGATGCTGCCGCTGAAGAGCGGGCTCGACGTCTGCCGCGAGCTCAAGCAGGGGCAGCGCACCCGCGACATCCCGATCATCATGGTCACGGCCAAGGCCGAAGAGTCCGACCAGCTTGTCGGGTTTGCCACCGGCGCGGACGACTACGTCACCAAGCCCTACAGCGTGAAGATCCTGATCGAGCGGATCAAAAAAGAGCTGCGCCGTCGCCAGCTCAAGGACGAGCCGGTTTCCGGTGCATTGATCGAAAGTCAAGGCATCGTCATCGACCGCCACAGCCATCGCGCTTTCTATCGCGAGGACGAGCTCACGCTCACCCCCACCGAGTTTCGTCTGCTCGAAGTGATGCTGCGCCAGGCCGGCCGTGCGTTCACGCGTTTTGAGCTGATGGACGCCGCCATCGGTGAAGATGCGGTCGTTCTCGAGCGTACGATCGATGTCCACATCAAAAGCCTGCGAAAGAAGCTCGGCGAGGCGGGCGACCTCATCGAAACCGTCCGCGGCGTCGGCTATCGGCTTCACGAGCCTCGGATGGTGAGTATCTGACACTTGATGCGTGACCGGCGCGAGGGCTAGCCAGGGCAGACTGGCTCGTCTGCATCTTCGGCCGCGGGCGATCGTCCAGGAGCTCTGCGCGCACCACAGTCACTTCCCGCGGCGCATCGATCCCAAGCCGCACCTGGCCTCCTTCCAGCCGTACCACCGTCACGCAGATGTCGTCGCCGATATAGAGCTTTTCCAGGAGCTTTCGGGTCAGGACGAGCATGTGGTGCATCCTCATGGAAATTATCAGTTTGGGGAGCATATCAGGAGTCTAGATCACATCCTGACTTGATGACGCGATTTCCTTGCCCGAGCAGTAAAATCGTTCCGGTCTGCCCCGGTGACCGCTGGACTCGCCGCGGTAAAATGGGACGATAGGCACCCTCAGGCACAGGGGTTTCTCGTTTGCGAGGATGTGATGTCAGAGACTCATCAAGCAGTGATCGTGATCGGCTCAGGTTCTGCAGGTTTGACCGCCGCGGTGTATGCGGCCCGCGCCAATCTGGCGCCCGTGGTGTTCGAAGGCAAGGAGCCCGGCGGCCAGTTGACTCTCACCACCGCAGTCGACAACTTTCCAGGATTTCCCGACGGAATCATGGGCCCGGACCTCATGGAACTGATGCGCAAGCAGGCGCAACGGTTCGGCGCCGTGACCAAATGGGAAACCGTCTTCGAGGTGGATGTTTCCAGCCAACCTTTCCGGGTGCGAACCACCGACGACCCCAGCGGCGATCCGTCGAGCGGGACCATCCGCGACTACACCAGCTCATCCGTCATCGTGGCCACCGGGGCCTCGGCGCGATGGCTCGGCAACGAAGGCCCGTTCCGCGGTAACGGCGTCAGCACCTGCGCCACCTGCGACGGCCACTTCTATCGAGGGAAAGAAATCGCCGTCGTCGGCGGGGGTGATTCGGCCATCGAAGAGGCCACATTCCTCACACGCTTCGCAACCAAGGTCACGCTGATTCACCGTCGCGATGCGCTGCGTGCCTCCAAGATCATGCAGGACCGCGTCGCCAAGAATCCCAAGGTCGCCTACGCGTGGAACTCGGTCGTCGAGGAAGTGATCGGCAACCGGCAGGACGGCCACCAGGTGCTCACCGGGGTCAAGCTCCGCTCGACCCGGGACAACTCGCTGCGCGACCTCAAGCTCGACGGTCTGTTCCTGGCGATCGGACACGTTCCCAATACGGAGATTTTCAAAGGCCAGCTCGCAACCACGCCCGAAGGCTACCTGCTCACGCGCACCGCGCTGGCCTGGAAAGACGTCGAGGCGCCGGCAGGGCTCCTAGACCGCCTGCCCAATTACGGAACAGCCACAAATGTGGAAGGCGTCTTCGCCTGCGGCGACGTGGTCGATACGCACTACCGCCAGGCGATCACTGCGGCCGGGTCAGGCTGCGCAGCGGCCATGGATTGCGAAAAATGGCTCGAAACAACGGGCGCCGGCGGGCCCACGCATTAGCCGATTTCAGAAGATCGGCGGCAGAGCCCCCTCCGACAAGTCGCGGTGCGACAGCGGCCCTTTTTTTCAGCCGGCCACGTCCGGCAATCCCCGCGCGCGCCTGAAGCTGAGGTCCTCAAGTGGAAGACTCTCATCGATTCCACTAGAAAACTTATTGCAACCATTATAACATTCATGCAATCGGCAAAGGTGATCACGAAGTGTTGGTCTCGGGCGAGACCCCCTGAAATTTTGAGCGATCCACGGTACAATTCTTGTGCCGGGGTCCTGGGGTGGTGCGCGATGTTGTGTCGCGATGCGCACGGGCGCGTGAACGATCGGCTGGGAGACGAGTAAGAAGGCATGGAGAACCGACCGCCGCAACAAGAACCCCCGCGCCGGCCCCCGACGACCAATGCACGCAAGACCGACGGCACGGGTGGGTCGCCTACGCCGCCGTGGTTGTGGCTGCTCCTTATCGTCGGGTTCGGCCTGATCTTCTACTACTTCATACCCAAGCCTGAGACCACGGTCACCTACTATCCCTGGTTTTATGAGCAGGTGCAGAACGACAACATCAAGTCGATTCTGCCCGAGGGGACGGTGATGCGCGGTGAGCTGCGCAAGGAGCAGGACTATCAAACTGCGCCCAATCAACCGACGCAGAAGGTCAAGCGGTTTTCGACCATCGCGCCGTCGGAGCTATCCACCGAAGAGATCCTCAAGACGTTGATTCAGCACGACGCGAAGCGGACCCCGGAGGAAAAAAAGGCTGGCGAGGGTCTGCACATTGATCCTCAGCCGACCGCGTCGGCCACCGGGCTTTTGTGGATGATCTTTCTGTTTCCGGCCATCCTCCTGCTGGTGTTCCTGTATCTCTTCGTCAGGCGGGCGCGGGACCAGTTCGACGGCGGAATCCTCGGCAGTTTCGTCAAGAGCCCGGCGAAGCGGCATGACAAGTCCAAGCAGCGTACGACGTTCGACGAGGTGGCAGGTCTCGAGAACGCCAAGTCCGAGCTGCAGGAGATTGTCGAGTTCTTGAAGAGCCCCGAGAAATTCCAGCGACTGGGCGGGCGCATTCCCAAGGGCGTGCTATTGAATGGTCCGCCCGGGACCGGCAAGACGCTCCTGGCTCGTGCCGTCGCGGGTGAGGCCGGAGTTCCGTTCTTCTCGATCTCCGGCTCCGAGTTCATCCAGATGTTTGTCGGCGTCGGTGCGAGCCGTGTCCGCGACATGTTCAAGACGGCCAAGGAGAACAGCCCCTGCATCCTGTTCATCGACGAGATCGATGCGGTGGGGCGAATCCGCGGCGCGGGGCTCGGCGGCGGGCACGACGAACGCGAGCAGACGCTCAACCAGATCCTCACCGAGATGGACGGATTCTCGCCGAGTGAAAGTGTGATCGTCCTCGCCGCGACCAACCGGCCCGACGTTCTCGACCCCGCGCTCCTGCGGCCGGGCCGGTTCGACCGGCACGTCACCGTCGACCTGCCGACCAAGAAGGGACGGCTGGAAATTCTCAAGGTCCATACGCGGAACACTCCTTTGGCCGCCGATGTCGACCTCGAATCCATCGCTCGCGGCACCGTGGGAATGAGCGGAGCCGACCTCGCCAACCTGGTCAACGAGGCAGCTCTCCTGGCCACCCGTGAAGACAAGGAAGCCATCGATTCTCTCGACTTTGAAGCCGCTCGCGACAAGATCTTGATGGGTGCCAAGCGCGAGGATGTGATCACCGAGGCAGACAAGCGTGCCACCGCCTACCACGAGTCGGGCCATGCCCTGGTGGGCTGGCTGACGCCCAAGTCCGACCCGGTGCACAAGGTCACGATCATTCCCCGCGGCCGTGCCCTGGGATTGACCCAGTATCTTCCGGAGGAAGACCGCACCAGCTACAACGAGAGCCAGATCCAGGCACGGCTCGATTCCCTGATGGGCGGCCGCGCGGCCGAAAAACTGATCTACGAAGACCTGAGCACCGGTGCCGCCATGGACCTCGAAATGGCAACCCGGCTGGTGCGCAAGATGGTCACCCAGTGGGGAATGAGCGACCGCGTCGGCCCGGTGTCATTTCGATCCGCCGCCGAGAACCCGTTCCTCGGCCGCGAGTTCACCGAGCCGCGCGACCATTCCGAGCACATGCAGCAGATCATCGACGAAGAAGTGGGCCGGATTCTTCGCCAGGCAGATGAGCGAGCCTACCGGCTGCTCGAGGAACATCGCAACGAGCTGGAGCGCGTCACCGAGGCCCTGGTCGAGCGCGAGGTCTTGACCGCCGCGGAAATCGAGGAGCTCGTCGGCAAACGCGTCATCGCCCTGAACAACGGCCCGCAAACGCCCCGGATCCGCGACTCCGAGGTCGTCGCCTCGATCGACAACCCGTCATGACGTGACATGATGTGATATGACACCACCAACCTCCCAAGAGCCGCTTGCCGCGCCGGTCGTCTGTGCCGGGCTGGTCGTGGCCGACCACCTGTGCCCGCCCATCTCACATTTGCCGCGGGCCGGCGAGCTGGTGACGGTGGATGAGCTGGTGCTCAATATCGGCGGCGGCGCCGCCAACACGGCCGTGGACCTGGCGCGGCTGGGCGTTCGAGCGGCTGTGCGCGCCCGCGTGGGCGACGACATCTTCGGCCGGTTCGCCACCGAGACGCTCGAGGCGAACAAGGTCGATACCAGCGCGCTTGTGATCGACCGCGATCTGCCGACGAGCCAGACCCTGGTGGTGAACGTGCGCGGCGAGGACCGGCGGTTCATCCACTGCGTCGGAGCCAACGCGGGCTTCGTCGCCGCCGATCTGGACGCCGTTCTCAAAGCCCCGCCGCGGGTGCTGCACATCGGCTATTTCCTGATCCTGCCGCGCCTGGATGCAGCCGAGCTGGCCGAGCGCTTTGCCCGGCGCGCCGCGCCGGCACGCTCACCTTGCTCGACGTGGCGACTCCGGGCCCCGGAAGTTATCTCGAGCCGCTCAAGAGCGTGCTTCCCCACACGGACATATTCGTTCCCAACACCGATGAAGCCGAGCTGATCCTGGGCGAGCGCGACCCGGTACGGCAGGCGCTGGCGTTTCACGAAATGGGAGCGCGGCGGGTTGTGATCACGCGGGGAGAGCACGGGGTGGTCTCGGTTTCCGACGACCTTCGCGTCAAGCTCGGCACCTATCCCATTTCGTTTGTCGACGGCTCCGGCGGCGGCGATGCGTTCAACGCCGGATACATCGTGGGGCTGCTTGAGGGCCGATCGGAGCTGGAATGCCTGAAGCTGGCCAGCGCCGTGGGGGCGAGTTGCGTGCGCGCTGTGGGCACGACTGCGGGAGTGTTCACACGCGCCCAGGCGGAAGAGTTCGTCGGCAGCCATCAACTCGCGGTCGAAACGATCAGTTGAAGGGACTGGCGTAGCGGCCGCTTTCGCCAGTGGGCTGAACCATGACCCTACGACGGAACAAATTCCGCATCACTCTGCTTAATCTCATGCTCGCGATCGCAGTGCTTTCTGTCACGCTAGCGATCTCCAGGCCGAGAACGGAACTTTGGCCGACGTACCTGGCGGTCACTTGACTCCCTTTGCTTGTGCCCGACCACGATCCGGTCACACACGAGGCCCTCGCTCAAGCATTTAAGTCTCCTGATGTGATCCGCGACGTCCTGGCCGATGCGCATGTCGCGGGCCTCGCTCGGATCAAGTCGGCAACCGATCCCCGGCAAGAGGTTCTGAGGGGAATTGTCATTGAGGTTCATCCTCGCGGCCAAGGTTACTATCCACCGAGGAATGAACTTGTCAGAGTCGTTGTCGAGCGTGGATCGGCATCGGAAGCCGTTCTCATAAGAGATGCGCTCGTCGCGGCGTATCTGGGTCGTCACAAATCGGGCTACCGTATTCGGGCTATGCCGGAGTTGCCGGAACGGGTTCCCCATCCCCTATTTGACCGCCCGTGGAAGTTTAGAATTGATGTAGGAGGAATCAGATTTTTCTAAGGATGCCCGGCGATTTGGCGGACAGGGCTACGCTGATCACCGCGCTTACGTGCGTGGTCACCTGTTTCGCGCACGCCGCGCGTTACCGATCAACGTCAAAACGCACCAGCGAGGAGCTCGGCCGGATATTTGCATCGTCGACCGCCCGCGTTCCTCGCTGGCGCGTCGGGTTAGTATGTGGTGATTTGTTCGACTTATACTTCAGCGGTGGAGTAATCACGTTCGTCCTTGTCTGCGCGCCGTGTGCGCCCCTAAATATCAAGAATCACCTCCGCGACCCATCCCTGCGATTCTCTGCGCAAGCTCAATCCGTGTCGCGTCGCCGCCTTGGCTTCGTGGTCGAGGATATGGCGCGTACGGTCGATCGGCTCACCGCTGATGGACGCCGTCAAACTGCATCTCGGCTCGTCGAGCGCTACGGAAAACGCGGAATACAACCGATGGCGTGTCTCGCAACGATAGATCAGCTCGTTCAACCACTCGAGCATCAGGTCTTCGAGTGAATCGCCCGCGAGCGAGACTTGCTCTGTCTCGATGGCGCGCACCTCGTCCCGATTGGAGACGATCACGTCGAACAGTCCGGCTGCCGCGGTCTGGAACAGGTCGGCCAGATCATCGGCAACGACGCGAAGGCCCAGGTCGGCGGTGTGGTCGAAGGTCTCGAATCGGCCCATGAAATCGCCTTTTCGCAACGAAGGTCCGGGCGCGTGGCTCGAGCCTGGGGTTTCTCTTGAAGCTTGATTCTGCTCAACGTGCTCGTATTGTAATGGGGTAGACATCGAGTGCGAGTCGAATCATCAATCCGAAATTCTTCCTAAGGATCGCCATGGTCGAAATCGGCAAACCCGCTCCGGACTTTTCTCTGTTGGACCAGACCGGCAAGAAGGTGACACTCTCGAAACTAAAAGGCTCGCCGGTCGTACTGTATTTTTATCCCAAGGATGACACGCCCGGCTGCACAAGAGAGGCGTGCAGCTTCCGCGATGAATCAGCGGCGTTCAAGAAGAGAGGTGCTGTCATCCTGGGCGTGAGCCCCGATGACACTGAGTCTCACGCCAAGTTCGCCAAGAAATTCGACCTTCCTTTTCCCTTGCTCGCCGACGTCGGCAACAAGATCTGCACCGATTACGGCGTCTGGAAAGAGAAGAACATGTACGGGAAGAAGTACATGGGCGTCGAGCGAACGACCTTCGTCATCGACGGCAAAGGGATCGTCCGGCACATCTTCCCGAAAGTGAAGGTCGACGGGCATCCGGCTGAGGTTCTCGAGGCGCTCGAAAAAGCCCGATAAATCCACGGCCGCGGAGGCCTCAGGCCGAATCAGCTACGGCGCCTGACGGCAGCCCGATCGCCAGCTCTTCGCGATGATTGCGCAGATGCCGCTCGAGCTTGCGGAGGGCCTTGTACTTCTCGTCGCTCACGCGGGTGACCGGCAGTTTCATCTCGTCGCCGATCTCGGGCACCGACCAGCCCCGCATCCAGAGCTCGATGATGCGGTCCTGGCGATCGGAGAGGACCGCCGCGCGGGCCGCTTCGAGGATTTCACCCAGCTCCAGGCGATTGCGCTCCCGCTCGTCGAGATCAGACGTTGGGGTCGTATAACCGTCCAGCGGTTGGTACTTCTTTGTTCGTTGAACCCGCTTGCGAACCATGTCGATCGCCCGCACCAGCTCGCGGCGCTCGGGAGTGTCGTCGGCCAGCACCTGCGTCATGTCGAGCTGGCCCTGGCGGGCCTTGGTCAGCAAGCGGCAGCATACCTCCTGAGTGCAGTCGTCCCATAACCGTGGGTCGAGCCGCGCATTGCGCCAGCACGCCGTGCAATAGCGCTGAATGTCGCGAACCATCTCGGTTTCGGAGGCCTGCGCGGTCAAGGCCGCCAGGCCGATCACGAAGGCAACGGCCGCCGGGCCGGCTTTCCGCGTTCGAGCGAGGAGTGTTTCCGTCGATGCGGCCGGCTCCTTGGAAGCCGCCACTGATTCCGTCAGCGTCTTGTCGTTCATGTTCGCCGTGGTACCTAGCTTCGTGCTGGAATGAGCCATACGCGCGATCCCTACTCCTGCAACGGACCGCAGTTCAAGCAAATATCGCCACTCTGGTCCAACAGGCATTATAGCAACGCGGCGGCAAGATTTCGACTGCCTCGACCAAAGTAAGCGGTGCAGAAGCACAACATGATACGCGATAAGGATATCGGATGCAAGCGGCCCGTCAATCGGCCCGGTTTCCCGCTATGAACGACAGGCCGGAATCAGACGGCCTAGCCCGACCGCCGGCGGAGTGAGCGGCCGGAGATCAGGCGTGCACGCGCCGGACGGCGGGGCCGAACGATATCCCAGCCGCGAGCTCTGGCCAGCCGCAGGAGGCGTCCGCGCGGGTGCACCACGACCGCCCGGCCCACTCGCTCCAGCAAGCTGCGATCGCTCCAGTTGTCCGCGTAGGCGACCGCGTCTTGCATGTTGATCTGGTGGCTCGCGGCCCATTCTTCGGCCCAGTGGCGTTTGCCGTCGCCGTAGCACGGGGGCCCCGATCCGAGGCCGATCATCCGGCCTCGCTCGTAGAGGACCGGGGTTGTCAGTGTATCGCTGCATCCCAGATAGATGGCCAGCGGCTGGATGACCAGGCCAGGCGATGATGTGACCAGCACGATTGGCGTGCCCGATCGGCGCAGGCTGTTCAAATGGTCGACGACGCCCTCGAAGAGCCTTGGCCGCACGTATTCGGCGAAGTTTTCATAGGCGGTGCGCTCGAGCTCGATCAATGGGATCCTCGCGACGTAAGTGAGTCCGATTTCGATCAACCGCCCGTAATCGAGCCGGCCGAAACGGTGCTGGAGCCCGTGGTACAGGCCCCTCAAGAAGAACGAGCGGCGAATCCAGCCGCGGCGATAGAGGATGCGGGCGAATAAAAATGTGGTGGTTTGGGCCAGCAGGGTGCCGTCGACATCGACGAATGCCACGGCCGGCGGCCGATCGAATTCGGGCCAGGCGGAAGGAGCGGTCATGGCGGCCCCTCCCCGCCCGAGGCGACAAATCGGCCGACTTGCGTCGCCAGCTCGCGAGCGATCAGAGGCTCGGCGGCCTCGGCGATCACCCGCACGATCGGCTCGGTGTTGCTGGCACGCACGTGAACCCATCGGTCTTCCCACTCGAGGCGAAGCCCATCGCGGCGATCGGCCCGCGCGTCGGGCCATACGTCCGCGATCCGGTCCCAGAGCTCGGAGATCGCGGCTGCTCGGTCGCCCGGGCGGCTGTTTTCGCCGTCGCCTGCGGCCGCCAGCGGATATTGGTCCTTGACCATGGCGTACCGCGGCAAGCCGGCAACGAGGCTCGAGAGCGGCATGTCGGTGGCGGCCATCAGGTCGAGCACCATTGCCATGCCCACGAAACTGTCGCGTACGTAGCCCACTCGCGGATCGATGACGCCGCCGTTGCCTTCCCCACCCAGAATCGCACGCACGTCGACCATTCGCTGCACGACGTTGATCTCTCCCACCGGTGTGCGGAACACGGGACAACCCGCCGCCCGCGCCAGCGTCTCGGTTACCCTCGAGGTCGAGAGGTTCAAGATGACCGGGCCCTTATCTTGCCCCAGCCGCCGCGTTGCCGCCAGCGCAAGCGTCAGTTCCTCCCCGATGTAGCGTCCCTTCTCATCGATGATCGCGAGGCGGTCGGCGTCGGGGTCGAGGGCGAAACCTACAGAGCCTCCGGCAGCCGGCACAAGCGCTCCGAAGTCTTGCAGGTTTACCTCGGTGGGCTCCGGCGGGTGGTCGTAACGCCCGTCGGGCTCGCCGCCGATCACGAGAGCACGGCAGCCGAGAGCCTCGAGCAGCGACCTCCCCATCCGCCCACCCGAGCCATGACACGCGTCCAGCACAACCCTGAAGCCGCGGCTCCTGATCGCCGCCGAGTCGACGATCGAGAGCACGGCCGCCAGATGCCCGCCATCGGGGTTTTCAATCACGCGTCTGCGCCCAGCGCGTCCCAGGCGGCCCAGCGAAACTCACGCTTTTGCCAGCGGTCGAGCATCGCGTGGCCCTGCTTTGGGGAGAGCACCATGCCCGCCCGCTGAAAGAATTTGAGTCCGTTGTAATGCGCCGGATTGTGCGAAGCCGAGATCTGGATGCCCCCGCAGGCCTCCCACTGGCGAACCAGCCAGCCGATCGTCGGTGTCGCCGTCGGCCCGGCGCACAGCACGTCGTGCCCGGTCGCCATCACGCTCGACTCGACCGCCGCCGCGAAAACGGCTGACGAAACGCGTCCGTCATGGCCGAGCACGATCGGCCCCGCCTCACAGCCGGCGGCATAGGCCGCCGCAAACTCGACCGCAACCGACGGATCGAGCCCGTCGCCGACCACACCCCGGAGACCCGAGATGCTGGCGATCCTGGTTCCTGATCCAGCCAACTCCCTACTCCCTTGGGGACCCCCCCCTGCACGAGCGTCAAGCATCCCGCCTCAGTCACGGCCCTTGGCGTCCATTCCTTCCTTAAATTAGAGTAGTCGCCGATTCTTGGGAAGTAGGCAGTTTGACGAGCACCGAGCCGTACGCCAGTCGCGGCCTTGACATTGATAACACTGTTAACTAAGATAACGGCGTTCATGAAGGGAGATTTGGGGATGAAGTCGGCGACGAGGAGGAAGCAGCAGCAGGACGAGCTTCGAGCGAAGATTCTCGATGCGGCGCGTGAGTTGTTCGTGGCCCACGGGGTGGAGGCGGTCTCCATGAGGAAGGTCGCGGAGAAGATCGGCTACACGGCGACCACGCTGTACAACCACTTCGAAGACAAGGACGCACTGCTGTACGCCCTGTGCGATGCCGATTTCGGCGCGCTGCACGAGTCATTCAGCCATATCGGCAGGATCGCCGACCCGATCGACCGCTTGCGCAAGCTCGGCCAGGCGTACATCGAGTTTGCGCTTGAATACCCCAGCCACTACCGGTTCATGTTCATGACGCCGCATCCTCATCGAGATCAGGAGGAATGCACCGAGAGCGGACGCGGCGACCCGGATCAGGACGCATATGCGTTCGTGCGGGCGACCCTGGTCGAGGCGTTTGCGGCCGGGCTGTTTCGCGACGATTATCAAGACCCGGACCTGTTGTCGCAAGTGTTCTGGAGCGGGGTGCACGGGGTGGCGGCCTTGCACTTGATCATGGGAGACGACGGGTGGGTGCAGTGGCGGCCTGTGGAAGAAGTCGCACGAACGGCCATCGAGCTCATCATCCGCGGGCTCGTTCGCAACGGGCGCGCGCCGCAGAGGGAAAAACGGTGGTTGAAGCAGTCAAGAACATTGTCGGAGCACCAGCCGGCTCGCCGCTCCTCGCACGCTCTGCGCAAGCGGCTCCTCCCGGAAGGAAGATCCGCGAACCTTCTGTCTCCTGCAAATGTCCAGGTGCTGAATCGCTTCGACTGCGAATATAGCGCGTCTGAAACTGTTCGCTCTCCACTCTTGCACTGACTCGAATTCGATGCCCGACGAGACGCGGAAGTTTTTTCGAATAGTACGTGAAAAAATGATCACATTTTTCAGACAAGCGAATAATTCAGGCAGCACGTCGAAGTACAGAATATGCGGGCCTTGAGCGTTAGCCGGCTCGAGGCGGCGCTGGTGCCCAGCTCGAGAAGGAATTGCCATGTTTGCACACTTGACTGCGTCGCGGAGTGATTGGACACCTGGTTTCAAGGATCGGGGCGCTTCGAGCGGCGGCACGGTGTGCGCGTGGCGGTCGTGACGTGGCCCGTTGCCGTCGGCCTGATGGCGTCGGTCGCGGCCGCCGCGTGCCTGGTTGGAGCTTGCGACAAGGGCGCTTCGGTCGAGGCCAGGGAAGTACGTGTCGGCCACACCGGCACGGTGCAGTCGGTCGCCTTTCGCGGGGACGGCGCGGTGCTTTCCTCGGTTGGAATCGACGGGTCGATTGTGATCTGGGGCCGCGCAGGATGTATTGAGCATCCGTTCTTGCCGGACGGGCCCGGGCAGGTGCGCACCGCGGCGTTCAGCTCCGACAACCGCGTTCTGGCGACGGGCAATCTGAATGAGCCCGTGGCCCTGCACGACATTGTGGGCGGCACGTCGCGTAGTCTCGACGACCGCATGGAATCAACCATGGCCGCCGCCTGCCTGGCCTTTGCGCCCGATGGCGCGACCCTGGCCGTCGGCGGGCAGGATGGCCGGATCACGCTCTGGGATGCTCAAACAGCTTGCGGGTGTGGAGGCGCTCGAGGGGCACGCCGATTTCGTCGCTGCGCTCGCGTTCTCGCTGGATGGGAAGATCCTGGCGTCGTCGGCCGGCGACCACACGGTGCGAATCTGGGATGTGGCAGATCGGCGCGAGCGATTGTCGATCAACAGCGGCGGCCGCACATTGAGCGCGCTGTCGATCTCGCCCGACGGCCGCCTGCTCGCGCTGGGCGACCGAGTCAGCCCCGCGGTACGAATCTGGGATCTCACGACCGGACAGGAGACCGAATCGCTGATTGGCGCAAGAGGGGCCGTTGTCGCGCTGGCGTTCTACCCTGACGGCTCGACACTCGCGGCAGCCGACTTGCAGGGGTTCGTCACATTCTGGGATGTTGCCTCGCGCACAGTCGGCGGCAAGCGCCTCAAGCACAGCGGAGTGCACACCCTGGCCTTCGCACCCGACGGAAACGCCCTGGCGACCGGCGGATTCGACGGTACCATCCACATCTGGGACTTCCCGCTCGCTCCGACGGGTCCTTAAAAAGTGGGCTCGGGCGGCGGCATGAGCCTCCACTTTCAGCCGCGATCGAATCGAGTCAGGATGCCCTCGATACTCTCGGTGTGGATTCGCCAAGATTCGGCCGAATAGCCGCCCGAGAGCACCATGGCGATCGGGATGTTTCGTTCGCGGGCCAGCTTGACTACGGTCAGGTCGCGATCCGCCAGGTCCTGCATCGTGAGCCGGAATCCTGCCAACGGATCGGCCGCGAATGGACGCAGAACCCACCCCCCCAGTCTGCTCCGGCGTGGTGATATCCGCCACCAATGTTGATGGCCAGCCCGCACTCCAGCGCTGCCCTGCACGCCGCAATCGTTCCCCCGGTGGCATACCGCATCGGCCGCAGAATCCGCCAGTCGATCAACCACGCGGGCAGACGGGCGACCACCGGCACTTCCAGCACGCGCGCAAGCACCGGGCTGTGCCGGAGCGAGTCCAAGTAATCCGCGCTGTGAATCTTCAACAGATCTTTCCGCGAAACCGGCCGCGGCCGCATGAAGTTCCTTTTGCCCCGCAGCCCGCGCGCGATCAGTGCATCATGGATGCGGCGATACTTCCGGCTGTCGAACGGATGCAGCCGCTCGAGTCCGAACGCGGTGATGTTGTAAGCGGGATGGTATACGATGGGGATCATGGATCGTGAACACTCGTGAGTGCAAACGAAGCGCAGGCGAAAGGCCGCCACCGACAACGGACAAGTTTTTTGTTTTTTCTTGTCCCCGACACCAAAAGTCGCTCGTCATCCAGGCAGAACGCTTGTTGCGACGAGCTTCACGAATCGCAGCACGGCAACTAACATGTAACGTTTTCGAGCTCATGAAAGGAGCTGTTCGATGGCCAATTTCCTGTTTGTCTACCGCGGCAATCCCGAGGCTGACGCCAAGATGACGCCCGACGAGATGCAGAAGGTGATGCAGAAGTGGAGGGATTGGATCGGCGAGGGGTTCGCCAAGGGCTGGCTCGTTAATGCCGGCGACGCCCTCACCATGGAGGGCAAGGTCGTGCACTCAAGCAAGGTTGTCACAGACGGACCGTTTGTCGAATCCAAGGAGATCGTCGGCGGATACTCGATTGTGCAGGCCGACACGATCGACGGTGCAGCCGAGATCGCCAAGGGTTGTCCCGGGCTGCTGAACGGCGGTAAAGTGGAGGTTCGCGTTCTGGCCGGGCTCGCGTAGCCCGCAGCGTACAGGCGCGCCTCGGCTTCAAGCAAAGTGCCACCAGACCATGACGACGGCACAGCCGGAACCGGTCGCTCCGCTCGTAGAGCACTTCTTCCGCCGCGAGGCGGGGCGGCTGGTCTCGATTCTCACCCGGTTCTTCGGCTGGCGAAACTTCGACCTCGTGGAGGAGATGGTTCAGGCCACCCTGGTCGACGCCTTGCAGTCATGGCGCACCCGCGGGATACCAGAGAACCCCTCCGCCTGGGTTCACCGCGTCGCCCGGAACAAGGTTCTCGATTCGCTCAGGCGCACCGAGATTCAGCGGCGTGTCACTCTGGAATGGGCCGCTAATCGGCCCGCGTCGCGCGACGGGATCGACGACCTGTTCCTCGACACGTCGATCGAAGATAGCCAGCTCAGGATGATTTTCGCCTGCTGCCATCCGTCGCTTTCGCGCGAAAACCAGATCGCCATCACGCTCAAGAGCCTTTGCGGCTTTGGTATTTCCGAGATTGCTCGAGCGCTGCTCGTCGCGGAAGAGACCGTCAAAAAGCGGCTTCAGCGCGCCACCCTCGATCTGGTAAATCACCGCGTGCGCCTTGAGCCCCCTGTGCGGAGCCGGTTGATCGAGCGCCTTGAGGTCGTCCACCAGGTCCTGTACTTGATCTTCAATGAAGGCTATAGCTGCTCGAAAGGGGAATCAGCTATCCGTGCCGATCTCTGCGAGGACGCTGCGCACCTTTGCTACATGCTGTGCTCGCATCCTGATTTCAGCACGCCGACCACGCTCGCGCTCATGGCCCTTTTCCTCTTTCACGCCGCGCGCCTGGATGCCCGGCTCGACGATCGCGGGTTCATCCTGCTCATGACGGACCAGGACCGCAGCAAGTGGGACCATCGCTTGATTCGTCGCGCCCAGGAATTCCTCGACGAGTCGGCCGAAGGGACGACGATCTCGCCCTACCACCTCGAAGCGGGCATCGCGCTTCATCACTCCACGGCCGAGAGCTACGATCAGACGAACTGGCCGGCGATCCTTTTCCTTTACGACAAACTGATTGCGATTCACGCTTCGCCGGTCTATGTGCTGAACCGCGCGATCGTCGTGGCCGAAATCGATGGTGCGCTCGCGGGAATCCGCGCCCTCGACGAAGCAGGCGGAGACAAGTCGCTCAAGAACTATCACCTGTTCGACGCCACGCTCGGTGAATTTTATCGCCGCGCGGGTGATTACGAGCGGGCCAGGCATTTTTATCAAGCGGCCAGGGAGAAGACGCGTTCTCCGCACGACCGGGCCTTGATCGACAGCAAGATTGCGGCGTGTTCGTAGGGAGCGAATTGTTTGTGGGGCTTGCACAGCCCTATGCATGGTCCGCAAGGGCGGGCCCTACACGATGCCATTGCGCTCGAGCGCGTCAAAGAGCGGGCCGAGGTGGGGCTCGTACTTGCGCCAGATGCCGACGGACTGGGAGTAAACCGGCTGGCGCACCTGTACGAGGCTGGGCGACCGCACGAGGCGCCGGCTCTTGTGGAAGTCGAGGCAGGCCCGGTCCCAATCGAGCCCCAGGAATTCGATCAACCGGCGCGACTGGCTTTCCGGGTCGGCCACGAGCAGCTCATATTCAAGGTCGAGCCACTCGAGCGGCCGGGCTTCGGTCCAGTGCGCGAGCAGGCGCTGGTAATCAACGAATAGCCGTGCGAGGGAATCGGGGTTGCTGTTCCAGGGTACTTGCGGGAGGCTGGTTCGCCAGCACGACACCGCGACGTCGCGTGGATCTCGCCGGCACAAAACCACCCGGCACCCGGGCCAGAGCAGCGCAATCAATCCAAGAAACTGGATATTTTCAGGGTTCTTGTCGACCACGCGCTGGGCCGTGGCGGGAGCCAGCGCTGAGCCGGTCGAGATACTGCTGCGCGGCGGCGGCGGCGGTAGCCGGGTCGAGGCAGTCGAGGGCGGTCCAAGCGTCCAGGGACGGCTGCTTCACGATCGCGGGCAGTGCATAAAAAATACGCTGGACTTCGGCGAGCTCGCCGGCGCCGTGGGCTTCGGGATGCGAGGCGATGATCTGTTCGGCGAGCGTGGTACCGGAGCGCGGCAGGCCGACGATGAAAACCGGCCGCGAGCCGGCGATTCCCCAGCCCTGTCTGCGCGAGACGAATTCGGCCGTGAACGTCTTCTTGATTTGATCGATCAAACGGGTGTAGACATATGGATCATAGACCAGACTGCGCGCGGCTTTTGCCGCGGAATGGAACGCGTGGGCCTCGATCAACCGTGCGGCGGCGCGGTCGAACCGGCCGCGCTTCTCCATCACCGCGGCCAGAGCGAAGCTCAGAAGGGCCCGGCTGTCGTTCTCGAGCCGCGCGGCGGATGCCAGCTCCTCCATGGCCCTGAGCTCGTCGTCACTTACCTGGCCCTTGAGGTTGGTCGCTAGCCGCCAATATGCTTCCGCCGACTGAGCGGGATCGAGTGCGATCGCTTTTCGGCAAGCCTGCTCACTCGCTTCGAGATCGCCGCGCTCGGCGTCGATCCGCGCCAGGCCGTTCCAGGCAGCCGCCAGCGCCGGGTTGAGCTGGAGTGCCTCGCGGAACGATGCCGCGGCCTCGTCGAGGAGACCCTGATGCAACTGCGCCGTGCCGCGGACATACGGTGCCTCGCCTGCTCGGGGACCGGCGACGGCGACGTGTGGTTTTGCTACTGGTTCTCGCAAGTTATCGCCGCCGGCCCGCGCGAAGCAGGCTCGGGCTTCATCGTACCGGCCTGAGAGGCGGAGAATGTTGCCCAGGATTTTGTGGGCGGTCGGGACCTCGGGTGCCAGAGCAATGGCGCGCCGGCAGAGCTCCTCCGCCTCGGCCAGGGCGGCCGGGTCGTTCTGCTCGCAGAGGGACCAGGCCAGGTTCATCAGGGTCAACGGGTTATGCGGCTCGATGCGTAAGCCGGCCCGCAGCGCCTCGGTCGCCTCCATCGGACGGCACTGGGCGGAGAGTGCGTTTCCCAGGTTGATATAAGCTGCAGTGAGCCGTGGTGAATGCTTGATGGCTTCACGACAGGAAGCCTCGGACTCGGCAAACCGACCCTCGGAATAGGCCAGTAGTGCCAGGCTGTTCCAGGCATGCGGGAGCGTGGGGTCCAGCTCGGTCGCCCGGCGGAGAAGCGGCAGAGCCTCGTCGGGCCGCTGGGTGGCTCGCAACGCTTCACCCAGGTTGGCGTGAGAACGGGCTGATTCGGGGAGAAGCGCGACGCCTCGGGCGAAAAGCTCCGCGGCCTCGGCGGCTCGTCCCTGCTGAAAGACCAGCACGCCCAGGCCCTCGAGCGCTTCCGGCGTGTCGGGTTGCTCGCGGAGCACTTCGCGATAAAGCACCTCGGCCTCGGCCACGCGACCACGAAATTGAAGCGCCTTGGCCTGGTGCAGCTTGCGGTCGTCCGTCATTTGCGTGCGCTCGGTTTCAAGAGCAAACGCTGATCTTGCAGCCACTTGACGCAGAGCTGCGTCCAGCTCGAGGGGAGCTTCTCGTTTTGTCGCACGCCGAAGTCGTGGTCACCCGCGGCGAAGATATGCAGCTCGGCCGGAACGCCGGCCCGCTTCAAGGCGAGGTACATGATCGCGCTGTTTTCCGGGGCTGAGCCTCCGTAACTTGGGTTGTCGTCGGACGCGTGGGCGAGGAAGATCGGCGGCGTGCCGGCTGGGATTTCGATTCCCGGGGCAAGCTCATTCTTGTCTTTTGCCTTCAAGTAGCCCGAATAGCAGCCGATCGCGAAATCCGGGCGGCAACTGACCTGGTCGACGGCGTCGATGGGCGCGTACTTTCGTTTGGTGAAGCCCGTGGCCGTTGCCAGGGCGAGATGCCCGCCCGCCGAGAAGCCGACCATGCCTATCCGCGCCGGATCGATGCGCCATTCGGCGGCACGGCTGCGGACCAGACTGACGGCACGCTGGGCGTCAAGCTGCGGGCCAGGCGCCGGCTCGGTCTTGACTTCCCCGGGGCGCCGCGGGCAGCGGTACTTGAGGATGATTCCGGTCATCCCCACCGAGTTGAGCCAGGCCGCCACCTCTTCGCCCTCGAGCTCCCAGTACAGATCCCAGTAGCCGCCTCCAGGACAGATAATCATCGCCGTTCCGGTGTTCTTGTCCCGGGCGGGCGGGTAAATCGTGAGCGTCGGCTTGCTCACGTTGCTGATCAGCCTGGTCGGGCCCACCAGCGGTGACTGATGAATGCGGCTGGTCTCCTGCCCCGTGATCCCAACATCACCAGGCACCTTCCCGGGCCAGAGCTCGACGACCAGCGGCTCTGCCGAGCACGCCGGAACGGCTGTACTCAGACAGATGCAGACACCGAGAAAACACTGAGACGCATACATGAAGAACATTTCCTCGCGCTTCGAAACATCTGTCAGACTGGATTGACATATCTCGTGATCGCTAGCAGGATACCGCCAGGCATCGCAGCGCGCCGGAGCTTAACAAATTGTAACGACAATGTCGAAGAAGCGTTTGGATCACGCGATGCCCGTGGTCGATAAAAGAACTGGTCTGAAACGGATTGCGCGTCAAGATGCGCAGTACTCGCATGCTGGGAAGGCCCATGCGTTCGGAAACAGGTTACCTCTCGACCTTCGTTCAGCTTTCGCTCTTGATCGCGCTGGCGATCCAGGGGTTGACGCCGGACGCCGAGAACCTGGCGTCGACCAAGACGCTTCAGGTTCTTTGCCAGCTTCCGGGTGACCAACAGTCGACCACCGACAATGCCGCGCCCTCTTGGGGCGAGGTGTGCGAAGGGTTGAGGAATCCGTCCGAGCAGAACATCACGCGAGTCCTGTGCCGGGCAGAGCAGCTCGCTTCACAACGTAACCCTGCCGGCGCACGACGCGACGTCTCGGCGTTCGAGCGATCACTAGCAGCTCGACACCTCGGCGTGCCGCCTTGCGGCCTCACTCGATCGCTCTGCCGCGCGCCTCTGCTGAGAGACGCATCCTCATGAACTCGCCGCGGGGGCTCGCGGTTTCGCTGGCATGCCGTGCGGCATTCCGCATCGCAGACGGCGAGCGATCAGTCGCGTTGTCTTGATCACGCGTTGCGACGCGGTCGGATCGTCGTGACCGCCGCGCGAGTGGGCGTGCGCACTACGACAGAAGAAGCTCACTCGCGGTGCCAGAGTGATGCCGCGCTGCCGGTGCGCGAATCCGATGCCTTCCGAAAAGCGGACCGAGTGATCTGCTGCGCCTTCAACAACCGCCGCACGTTCGCCGGGCTCGAGCTGGGGAACGCGTCGAACGGACATGTGCCGGTAGCCGATTTTCCGTGGCCGACTCGACTTCTGCCCGTTTCTGAGGCAAAGGAGTGAATCGTATGCCGCGCCGCCAGACGCAAGGCGCAGCCGCAGTCCTCGCGGAACCTGAGTCCGCCGTCGCCAGCGCCCAGGTCTATGCTGCTCACCCAGGCATTTATCGCCCTTCGGCCGGACTGCGCCGGAGTCTCAATCGACAAGTCGTTCTCTCCAAAGGCAGCGCGAAACACGAGGCGCAACCCGATTCGCCGTGGGCGGCTGGGCATGCGCCCCTTCTTGTGAGCCTCATCGGCGCGGGCCTGGCCGTGGGGGCAGTTTCAGGATTGCTCGAGCTGCTCGTGCAAGCGATTCAACTCCGGGTTTTGCATCAGGTCACCTGGCGCACGCTCGTGATCAGCCGGCATTCAAGCTGGATGGCCGTACTTGTCGCGACGGTGCTCGCGCCATGCCTCGTTGCTCTGCTGATGTCGCCGGCGATCGGGTGGGCGGCGCGCCGGAAGTGGCAGGGCGCGGCGGCTGCCCGGCTTGAGTGGACCTGGGATCTGGCGGGGATGATTCTGGCCACGCTTCTGGTGCTCGGGCCGATTCAGACGGTCCACGGGCTGCACCCCACGGCCTCACTCGCGCGTGGCGCTGGGCGCCGGGGTTCAAGCACGGCGTTTGATGGTTCGCCGAACGCAGGCGTGGCAGCGTGCCGCGTGCTGGGCGGGCTGCATCGTGGTATTATTGCTGCCGCTCTACACGCTCTGGCAATGGCACGCCGCCACGAGCGTACCCGAGCGAGTGCCTTGCGCGGCCGCCGGCACGCACGGGCGTGCTCTGGATCGTCCTGGACACGCTTCGCGCCGATCACATGAGCGTCTATGGCTATCACCGTGCGACCACGCCGGGGCTCGAGGCCTGGGCAAAGCGCGGCATCACGTTCGACATGGCGCACTCGCCGGCAAGCTGGACGTTGCCGTCGCATCTCAGCATGTTCACGGGTCTCTGGCCTACTCAGCATGGAGCGCGGTTGAACCGGCCATACTCGGGCGCGGCGCCCACCCTCGCCGAACATCTGCGCAACCGGGGGTACGAAACCGCGGGGTTCGTGGCCAACGTACGGATGTGCAACGGCGCTTACGGCCTGGCGCGGGGATTCGACACCTACGTCGATTACCCGTGGAATGACGAGATCTCACTGAAAGCGGCGATGAGCAACTCGGCGCTGGGCTCGTCGGTGCTGGAGGTTGTCAGGCGACTTCGTCTACCGGCGCCGGACCATTATCCGTTCAACTACCGAGTTTCGTCATCCGCGATCGCAAGCCAGGCCAGGGCGTGGCTCGAGCGGCCAATTGGTCACGATGGAAGCGCACCGCGCCATGACGGCCGCCCGTTCTTCCTCTTCTTGAACCTCTTTGATGCACACGGCCCGTACTTGCCGGCCGCGACCGGGCCACGGAAGTTCTGGACGGGCGAGATTCCACCCGAGCGGCTGGCCGCCCCGAAGTGCGGTTGGGAAGCGCAGAGCGCGTGTGATTCCGCCGCCCTTGTGGAACAACCAGCGCGACGGAAAGAGCTCGAATCGGTTTGTCGGCGGCTGGGCGATCTCTATGACGAGTGCGTCCAGGAGATGGATGCGGTTGTCAGCCGCTTCCTTGAGGAGCTTCGAGCCGGCGGCAACCTGGCCAATACGTGGGTGGTGATCGTTTCCGACCACGGCGAGCATTTCGGTGAGCACGGCCAGTTCGGACACGGCTCGAGCCTGTACAACGAAGCGACTCACGTTCCTCTTATTCTGATCCCGCCGCTGGGATCGGAAGGGCCGAGCCACGACCCGAATCCGTCGCTGCGCGGTCGGCGAATCCGTGTGCCGGTGTCGACTCGCAACCTTGCCCGAACGCTGGCCGAGCTGACCGGCGGGCCCGAGAATCCTTTCCCCGGCCAGAGCTTGGCCGGGCACTGGACGGACGCGAACAGGACGGCGGTCGAGCCGGTCTTCTCGCAGCTTGTCGAGCCTCGCCTCGGCGGCGATGACTTCCGGACCGAGAACCTCACGAGGATCGAATCCGTCATCGATGAGGATCGGATCTTCATTGATTCCGACGACGATTACTACGAGCTTTATCACTTCACCGGCGACCCGCGGCAGCAGTCAAACATGGTCAGGCAACCAGACGAGCAGGCTCGGCTCGAACGGTTAGCGCGGCACGCTGAAGCGATTGCGCGCTGAAGCCGCCGGACCGATCGAATGATGTGCCGGAGCTGGCTCTCGAGTGCCTCCGTAGATCTTCACCGTCGCGAGCAGTAGGATGTTGTGGAGGCCCCGGCACCTAGTACCGCTTCAACAGGACCCGCCCATGCTCGCTGACGAGTCTCGGCATGATCAACAACAATTCATCAATCAGCCGTCCGCCCGAGTGCACGGGGCGGGCGAACCCGCGCGTTCTGGCCAGGCGCCCCAGTTCGCGGCGAGGCGCTCGCCGGTGATGTACAAGGCGCGTCGCGCTCGTGGCGGGCGCCGGGCTCGTTTGTAATCCAGCCGCACGCGGTCAAAAGCCTCCGGCGCAACCCCTCGACCCGGGGGCGGTGAAGAGCCGGCTCGTGGTTCGCTCGTTGAAAGGTGAGAAAGGCCCGCGCCAGGTGGTTATCCTGGGCAAGCCTGTTCAAGTGACGGAGATGCTGGAAACGCGCCGATTCTACCGCGCCGAGATACTGCCACGCGAATTCGTGCGCCAGGCCGTTCTGATCGCGGCGCGCGACGAGCTAGGGCTCGCCACGCGCGACCAGGTGATCGACGATACCTCCGTGGGAGGCGTCGACGACGCAACCGCGGTGGCCGAGGTCAGCTCGGTGATCCGGAATTACAGGTCGAGCGAACAGATCCGCCGCATGGGGAAGGAGGGCGTCGAACTGCTACTGGCTCACCAGTCGCCGCTCGGGCCTGGTCAGAATCTCGATCTGAGTAAGTTGCTCGCGTCGGCCGAGGCCCTTTCGCGCGAGCAGCTTCCCGCAGTGTTGAAAAGCCTCGGGCTCGAGGGAAAGCCGAACGCGGTCAAGGCCGAGGGGGGATATCCGCGCGAGGTCGCGGAGGCCCTCGGCAGCCTGGGTTACGTGGACGTCTTGCTGGCCGTGCGCGAGGTGCACAGGGCACTACGGTCCGACGGTGAGTCGCCCGAGCGACTGGGGGCGCTGGTGCGAGGGTATGCGCTGCTGGGCGTCTTGAGCGAGCACGAATGGCACCCCGTGCATCGGGCGTTCCAGGCCCGATCGCTGCTCTACGCGCAGCGGATGGTGACGCGCGAGCCGGAAACGCCGTGGGGCCTCTGGCACCGGGCGTTTGCCTGGGCACTGGTGGGCCGGCACGCGGACGCTCTGGCCGACCTTGCCGAGGCGAAGCAAAAGGAGCCGGGCAAGACGCCCCTGGAGGCGCCGGGATGGCTCGTGCTCATCGATGCCTATGCGCATTACGACTCGGGTCGTCTGGCGCGCGAGGAGGGCCCCAAGAACAAGCTTGCCGCCTTTTTGTGCATGCTGAGCCTTGGCTACCCGCGTGCAACCGGGGTCGGCTTGCAGTCAGCCAAGGACGTCGTCGCGCTTCAGAGCGATTGTTTCCGCGCCCATGACGCGATGAGCGAATTCCCCGGGGTTTCGACGCAGCACATGACGACCATGATCGCGCCCAGGCGCTCGAGCAATTGCTCTTCGAGCAGGTGCCCGGGCTCGAGGGAATGCCCGCGGACGTGAAGGGGCAACTGGCCAACCGGGGGACAATCTTCGCGGCGGCTGCGGTCTTTGACAAGGCGGGTGCCCCGGAAAACGACACGGGCGAGCCGGCGTGGGGAGCGCTCGCCCGGATGATCCGCGAGACTCGCTTCGTCCACGTATTTCGGCGGTTGTACTTCATGAAGCATTTCTGGGGCGTGCCCGTCGACGAGTACTGGAACGAGGTGCGCGCGGAAATCGTCGGCCATCGCTACAGCCCTTTTCTGGAGATCATGACAGCCAATGAAGGTAGGTGGGCGAGGTTCCGTCAGTTCGCGGAACGGATGGACCTGGCGGACATCGAGACGACCGAGCACGAGATGATTCGGAGCCTCTGGAACCTGGGGCGGCCGCGGGACAAAGCGGCCTGGGGCCTCTCAATGGCCCACGAGGACGAGACGGCCGACATGGTTCGCACGCTCTGGAATACCGAGGACCAGGCGAGACTCGCAATCGCAAAAAAAATGCTCAAGTTCAGTCCGTTTCATGCTTACGCACGGTCCATCTGCATTGATAAGGATTGGGATAGCGTCAAGGATCAGGTGGCGAGCTGGGAGAAGGAATCGGGCGTGTCGCCCGCGGTGCTCTACGCACTCGCCCGGCGTTATACCCAGTCCAAGCAATATGCCGACGCCGAGCGAGTTCTGCTGCGCTGCATTGTGCTTTCACCCGACCTATCGACCTATGAGGCGCTCGCCGACCACTACAAGGCCCTGGGCAAGATCGACCGCTGGCAAGCCACGCTCGAGGAGTTTCTCGCCAAGGTGGAAGATCTCGGGCTGGACCACTCGCACGTGCGCATCCACATCGCCGAGCACTACATGGAGCTCAAGCAGTGGGATAAAGCCAGGCCATACGCCGACGCCGCCGCCACCACAGGCTCGGCGGCGTCGATGCTTTGTGCCGCCCGCTGCGCCGAGGGAGCCGGGGATTGGGCCCGTGCCGAAGCCATGCACATGGCCGTCACCGAACGGTATCCAGAGGGTCAGTGGGCCGATTGGTATTTCTTCTGCAAGCGAACCGGCCACGGCGACCTGACGGCGGCACGCGAATTCGTTAACCAACACGTGACGATGCGCGCCGAGCGGCCGGACCTCCAGAACGAGGAATACACCGGCTACTTCTACTGGCTTGAGGGACGCCGTGACGCGGCGAAACCGGCATTTACCCGTGCCTTCCGGAATCGCGGCTCGATCTCGGCCGCTCTTGCGCTGGCGAACGTCGCCGATGACGAGAAAGACGCCGCGAGCCGCAACGAGATACTCGAGGAGCTTGTGACGAAGCACAAGGATAAGGCGCCCAGATCGATCGAGATCTGCCGGATCTTCCTGGAATCCATTTTCGCGCCGGACGGCGCGAGCCGGACTCTCGACATCGCGGCGGTCGACCGGACGCTCGAGAGCATTCCCGAAGAAGGGCGGAGCAACGCCGAATTCTTTGTCGGATGGTTCATCAAGAACCACGGTAAGCCTTCGCTGGCCAGGAAATACCTGATGCACGCGGCCAGGTCGGAATACACGATGGTCTGGTACGCCTACCTCGCACAGGACGCGCTCAAGGGACTGGAGGCGAAGTGATGGCCGCCTTGCCGCGCGTCGTGGCACTCGTCGCCGCGTTGCTCTGCTGCGGGGCACGACGGTCATTCGCACAGCCGCCGGCCGGGTCTCTGGAGACTGCAAAGGATGCCAAGCCCGCTGGGAGTCGACAGGACGGGCCTGCACCCCAGCAGGCTGCCGTCGATTCACTGGGCGATCCCCTGCCGCCGGGCGCACGGCTGCGTCTGGGGACGTTGCGGTTTCGCCCGCCGTCGAGCGTGGCCGAGCTGGCTCTCTCGCCCGACACCCAGACGGTCGTCACCGTCGGCCGCGAGCTGATCGCCTCGAATGCGGCGACCGGCAAGGAACTTTGGCGCGCCAGTCCACGTGACTTCGGGGCGGGCATCCCGAGCTTTTCCTACGGAGTCCGCGCCGTGGCGTTCGCGCCGGACAGCTCTCGGTTTTACACACCGCTAGGATCCAACGAAGTGGTGATCTGGCAAACATCGAACGGCACTCACGACGTGCTTACGATCGGATCGGCGAATAAGAAATCCAGTCCACTCGTGCAGGATGCTCGGGCGGTCGATGTCTCGCCCGACGGCCAGAAGCTGGCTCTGGGCCGTTCGAGCGGCGTGGTCGTCTGCGATCTGAAGGGCAAGGTGCGGTACGAAATTGCCAACGCTCCCGAGGGCCCTGGCGAATTCGACAGGAACGACCGGCTGAGCTTCGCGGGCCATTACAGCCTGGGCCGATTCTCGGGGGATGGGAAGCTGCTGGCGGTCGTGACCAGCGACCACCCCGACGCGGTCCAGTTGTGCGACGCCGAAACCGGCCGTTGCTTGCGCAGGCTCGCACTGAAGTCGCATCTGGTTCGACTCGCGTTTTCGCCGGACTCGAAGCGGCTCGCCGCCACCGAGCGCGACAGCGCGGTGCGGGTCTACGACACCGCCAGCGGCGACCGGGTCTGGTCGCATGTCGTCAAACTCACGCACGTCTACGAAAACTACACATCGGCCCTGGCATATAGCCCCGACGGCAAGGTCCTGGCCGTCTGCGCCACGGACACTCGCATCCACTTCATCAACCCCTCGACCGGCCTGGAAACCGCCGCGCTCGAGGGGCATCACTGGTACCCGTGGGCGCTGGAATTCACAAGAGACAGCAAGATGCTCTACTCTTCGGGTTTGGATACGTCTATTCGGCGATGGGACGTCGCCCAGAGGAAACAGCTCGCGCTGCCGGCGGGTGTTCGGGCTACGGGAGTTGTCGCGGCGTCACCAGACGGGCGCACGCTGGCTTATGCGATCGATTCGGGCGCGATCCGCATCCTCGATGCCGAGTCTGGTAAGGAAGGCCGCTTGCTCGCACTTGAGAATACCGAATACTCGCAACTGATGTTCTCGCCCGATGGCCGGATGCTCGCGGGCGGTGGCACATGCGGCAAGCAGGTTCACGTCGCGCTGTGGGACGTTGCGAGTGGGAATCTGACCCGCCGCTGGGACTGGCCGACCGGGGCCGACCCGCATGCCACGGTCGAGTCACTCTGTTTCACCCCGGATGGCACTCGCCTGGCCGCCGCGGTGTTCCGGCAGTTCTCAGCCTACATCTGGGACGTCAAGACGGGCAAACAGACATCGAAAGTTGATCATACTCAGGTCAACGGGCTGTCATTCAGCTCCGACGGCCGGACGCTGGTCACGGCAGGCTGGGATTCGGTGATCAGGTTCTGGGACGCGAGCACGGGTGAGAGCGTCGGCGAAATCAAGGTCGGCGATCAGGACTCTAACGGTGATCTGAGGATGTATGCCGTCTGTTACGAGCCGGGAGGCAACACGATCGCGACGGCGCATCTTGATGGAACGGTGAGGATCTGGCATGCCGAAACGCGGAAGCTGCTAACGCGTTTTCAAGTTCGTGGTCGTTTCGTCTTCGGCGCCTTGGCTTTTTCGCCGGACGGGCTCTGGCTGGCCACGGGTGGAATGGATGGCCGCGTGAGCGTGTGGGACCCGGTCAGCGGCAAGATCGTGTGGGATGCCGGCCGGCACGAGAGCTATGTCTACACGCTCGGGTTTGGCCGCGGGATTCGATCACTTGTAAGCGGCGGATCGGACGGCATCTGCTATCTGTGGGACTTGCGGCCCTCCGGTGGCCGGGCGGATCGTGATCTGGTCCGCCTCTGGGAGGATCTCGTCGGAGAAGATGGTCCAACCGCCTATGAAGCGGTCTTTGCCTTGTCTCTCACTCCCGACCGCGCCGTGGCCGTGCTGGCGGAGAATTTGCGCCGGGTGCAGACCGTCGTCGATCTCGATCAGATTGCCGAAGCGAGCTCCGACGAGGAGGCGCAGCGCCGTCGCCGCTTAACGAAGCTGCTCGTCGAACGAGACCCGAAGGTGAAGCTGGCCATCGGCGTGAGGCGCGCGGTGTCGCTGCTCGAGCAGATCGGCACGCCGGACGCGATCGGGCTCTTGAAGGAGCTCGCGGCGCGGGGTTCAACCAAGGAAATGGGACGACTCGCGGCGGCTGCGCTCGAGCGGTCGAGAGCGGGGCGTTGATCGAGGACCTGTTCGATCCGCGGTTGCACTAGAAGCTATCAGGCACATTTAGGCGGAATGAAGACCCTCACGCGAGAGCATGTCTTATACTCCAGTCAATGCTCGTTGGTTCTTCAGGTGTGCTGAGCGACCCGCGGCGAATTGGCCCGAGTGCGGCGACGCCGGAGAGGAACCGAACTCTTCTGGAGAAAAGGCTGTGAAGAAACCGCAGAACAAGGCGCCCAAGGCGATCGAGTCCAAGACACCAGGCGTTCCCTCCCCGCCTCCCGAGCTGGTGCGCCCGCGCAACGGCAATCGAGCCGGGAACGCCCTGGGCGTCGACAAGCTCTCGGGACCGGACGGCGGCGGAAGGAGCCGCAAGCACTTCACCCCGCTGGCGGACGGGCCAGTCGGCACTCGCTGACCGGCCGCTCCGTGAGCGTCATTCTCGCCCCTCACCCGGCTTTTAGCCGCCTGCCATCAACAGTCAGACTCCCTCTCACCCGGCTTTTAGCCGCCCACTGATAACTCGCAGTTCCACCCGCTGCGAGGCAACCGGCCCGGACCCCCCCAGTCCGGGCCGGCTCTGTTTCCATGCCCGATGAGCGCAAAGCACGTCGGCCCAGCCACTTTCGACAGTTGATGATTGAGCCGTCACGGACTCCCCGACACGCCTCCGTGAATGGCTGCACGCGCCGCATGCATGCGTGTCCAGGCAAGGTGCATGGTTCAACCGATCCGACTTCCCCAATCGGAACCACCCAGGTTGCCAAATTCGGAAGTCACCTCATGAAAGACTTCCCAGATTGACGATATTTCCAAGGAAATCCCGAAATTGGGCTCGATCACCCATGACTTGGGTAAAATGGGAAGCTATAGTAGAATTCGCGGTCAACGACGACTGGGTTGATTTAGTCGTGTTAATGCAAGTGCCTCTGTCTTGGGTGACTGAGTAGATGAGCGAAGAGGATTCTCCACGATGGCTGTGAGTGAAGCTCGGCCTACGTTCGATGACCGTCTCCTTCAGGCCAAGATCAGACGGCTGCGGCAGGTTGACAACCACACCAATCTGGCCTACCTGGCGATCGAGTACCTGAGCTTGCTGGCCGTGATCGGTGGCGCGGTGGTGTTTGCAGAGTATCGCGCAGCGTGGGGGCTTGCGTGGGCGTGGAACGTTCCGGTCTTCGTGACGGCGACCATTCTGATCGGCGGGCTTCAGCACCGGCTTGCCGGTTTGGGGCATGAGTCAGCGCATTATTCATTCATCCGCAACCGATTTCTGAACGACTTGATACCCGACGTGTTCTGCATGTTTCCCTTGTTTACCACGATTCACTTTTACCGCCTGTTCCACCTGGGGCACCACCAGTTCACGAACGACCCCGAGCGCGACCCGGACCTGCTCAACCTGGGGCACGGCAAGCGAGCGGCCGACTTCCCGATGTCACGCTGGCTGTTTATCACCAAGATTTACCTCGCGTTCGTGGTTGCACCGCTACGATTCCTTCACTATCAGTGGGCGTACGTGAAGGTCAACACGCTTGGCCTGGGCCAGAATGTGTACACGGAGCGAGCTCAGGCGAAATCACAGCGCCCGGCTCGAGGAATTCGGCCGGCGACGGTGCTCGGCATCGCGTACGTCGCGGGGCTGCTTCTCGTATTGCGATATCTCACGGCGCACCACCAGGTGATGATGCTCGTGCCGGCCGGGCTTGCAGGCATTGGCGTGCTCGCCGCGGTGATTCACCTCCTGCCCGATTGGGCGATTTATCAATCGCCGTTTCGTCAGGTTTATTCTGTGCGGTTTGCGAGCACGCTGAGGATGAGCTATTACACCGTCGTGCTGGTGGGCCTGGTCTATTTACGGTGGTATACGGGAGGGCACTCGGCGATTTACCCGGTGCTCCTCTGGTATGTTCCGCTGGGAACGTCGTTCATGTTCTTCATGTTCCTGAGAGACGTCTACCAGCACTCCAACGCCGATGACGGGCGCTTGACCAACTCAAGGGTGTTCTTCACGGATTTCTTCACCCGCTGGGCGGTTTTCGTGTATGGGCAGGACATGCATATCCCCCATCATTTGTTTCCCGCGGTGCCTCACTATCGCCTCGGGCAACTGCACGAGCTGCTCAAAGATGAGCATGAGGCTTATCGCTCGCAGGTCGTCGAGACGCACGGAACGTTTCGCGACGAACAGGGACGCACCACCATCCTCGACGAGATGACTCGGCCGCGGCGCACGACTGCCGTCGGTGTGGATTGATAGATCGGACGGTCCGCAATGGCGGACTCTACTTTCGGGGAAGAAGGATGCCGGCGGCCAGCAGTGCGGCGCCGACCAGGCTGGGGATGAAACTCGGGTCGAGGCCACCGAGTCCAGGCAAGCCGAGCCGAGGACCGAGGATCGGGATCGCCGCGGCGGGGATGGCGAAGTACGCGATGCGGGCGCCGCCGATGAATGATGATATGATGAGGATGAGACCGCCGGCGCCGGCGCCGAAGGATGAAAGAGCGGCGAGCACGGCGGGCGGCAGCACCGGAAGATCGAGATTCTGAGTCGGCATCGCGGCTCTTTCCTTTGCATGGAGCGCGCTGGAGAGAGCGTGCGACTGGATGGCGTCCAGATCGCCTGTCTTGGCGGCTTCGACGAGCGCCTGTGCGTGTTCCTCGGAGATCATTGCATTCTGGTGCATCCAGACCATGCAGCCGGCGAGGAGCGCAGCGCCGGCGAGGAACCGGATTTTGGGGCCGAACACGACGCTTGCCAGCGTGACCAGGAGTTTGGTTCGATCGCGCGGGGCGGCGCGGTCGTCCAAGACGCTGCGCTCGTGCTCGAGCAGGACCGACTCGGCCTTGACGGCGGCTTCCCGCATCGCCTCGGCGATCGAGCGGTTTACCATGATGGTCCCCTCGCGGGGCCTGATCGTTTCCCGAATTTCGGCGGCGGTCATTACCATCGCCCGCGCAGCACGTTCGGCCTTGCGGCGGGCTGTGAGCAGGTTGACCCCCTGAGCTTGCAAACCGCGTTCTTCGAACTTCTGGAGCACCGCTCGCTCGTTCGCCTCGCGGCGCGCCGCCAGCCTGGAGTCGATCCACCGGACGAATGGGTCGCGCCAGGGAGCGTATCTTGGCCGGGCCGTCGCTCCGTCAGGCCTTCCCCACCGGTCGCGGGCCTCCCGCATCGACGCGTAGCCAAAGAAGGTTTCGTACAACTCTTCCCAGTGAGCTCCGCTAGCGGAGCACACAGACTGGCGCAACCGGTCTTCGTCGAAGCCGCGCCGGCGCAGCGATCGGACGATCGCCTCGATGAGCTCGAGCGGCCCGCGCCGTTCGGCGTCTGCGCAGGTCGAGAACTCGCAACCCGAAGGGGATTCCGACGGCGGCGAGCAAAAGCGCCACCCAGATCCAGAACAGCTTCAAGATCACAAGCAGCCCGATCAGGAGCGTGGCGGCGCCCAGTCCGGTCAGCCACTCGGAGACCGAGCTTCCGAGTATGAGCGCAGTGGCCTTTTGAAAGAGGGCCGTCTTTCGCCTGAACCCCGCGACCGCGAAATCAGCCAGCGCCGTCCAGACGCCCAGGCTGAGAAAGGCCACGGCGCCGAGCCACCATCCGAGCGAGATGCTCACCAGGGCGAAGCCGGCGCAACCCGCGAGGAAGGCAATCGTGATCCTGGCGCGAAGTCGCGCGGATGGCGACTCGCGCCACGCGATTGCGTTCTGTTCCAGGAGCGTGGACTGTTCTTCGCTGCTTGAGATCGGGCCGGCGCTTGAAATACCGAGAATTCCTTCGAGGTCGCGGATGACGTCACCCATGTCGGCATAGCGATCCGCGGGCTTTCTGGCCGCCATCTTCAGGACAATTGCGGAGAGCGATTTTGGAACGGACCTCACGCCCAGGTCGGGGGGGAGGACCCCTTGGGTCTGCTGGTTGAGGATCTCGATTGCGGTTCTGCCTTCGAACGGGGGGCGGCCGGTGAGAAGGAAGTAGAGCGCGCAGCCGAGCGAGTAGATGTCGGTGCGAGGCCCGGTTCCAGCGGGATTATTCGCGAGCTCGGGGGCCATGTATCCCGGTGTGCCCATCGAGATGCTCGGTGACGTGGTTTGACCCGAGGCGGGCGCCGGGGCCGTCGGCTTACCGGAAAACGCCGCCTCCTCGGCTGCATCGGCGTCGGGCGTTTTGGCCAGGCCCAGGTCGACAATCTTGACGAGGCCCTGGCGGTCGACAAGGAGGACCTCGGGGCTCAAGTCGCGGTGAAACATGTTCTGGTCGTGCGCACATTTGAGCCCGCGCGCGGCCTGGAGCACGTAGCTGACCGCCTCTTCGACTTCGAGTCGCTGGCTGTCGCGAACCAGGGCTCCCAGAGATTTGGCTTCGATGAATTCGGTGCTGAAGTAGACGCGACCCTTGTCTTCCCCGAAATCGTAGATTGACGCGAGATGATAATGGGAGAGCTGCGCGGCGGCGTAAGCCTCGCGAGTGAACCGTGCGACGAAGACGGGATCGCTGGCCCACTGCGGCTTCATCAACTCGAGAGCCACGTCGCGGTTGAAAGCGAGCTGGCGGGCGATGTAGATCGGACCGATGGCTCGACGGCCGAGCTCCTGGCGGACCAAGCAGCCGCCGAGGAAGGCGGGAATCGAGGCGGGGCGGATCGCCGGCGACAAGTGATTTCCCTCGTCACTGAAGTGCAAACGCACGATCCTGCGCAGCGTATCACGCAGTCAAACGGGTGTCAGCAGGATTTGGGCTTATGGCGCGGGGAATATCGAGTGACCATGCGATCGCTGGGCATCAGGATCGCGAAGAAGCCCGTGATCACCATCGAACGCCCTAAGTTCATCGCGGCTGGCGGCGCCGCATCGCCGCGCCCAGGGCGAAATGAGGTCGAAACTGAGCTTTGCGGGCGAGCGTTCGGCGCTCTCGGCGGCGGGTGAGGATTTCGCGCCAGGCAAACGCCGCGTCGAGCTTGCCGCGCAGGAAGGGACGAAGCCTGCCGCCGGCGAGCCGCCAGAGCGTCTGCGCGGCCAGGAATAACAGGCGAGGCACGAGCGCGATCACGAGCAATCGGGCCGGCATGTTGGCCCAGAAGAGCAGCTCGGCGTTGCGGGACATCCGGCGCTGGAGAGTCGGGCTGCGGTGGTCATAGGATGCGGAAACGTCGTGGAAGATCACGCAGCTCGGGGCAAACAGGCAGCGGTAGCCCGCCCATCTCAGGCGGAAGGCGAGATCGACGTCCTCATAATACGAGCCGTAAAGCGGATCGTAGCCGCCCAGCCGCTTGAGGACATCGGCACGGTAAAACGCGCTCGACCCACTGGCGCCGAAGACCTCTTCGACGGGGCGGCCGGCGAAGAGACGGGCGGGCTGTCCGTGACCGCGCTTGGCCGGACGGCCGAACAGGTTGTAGGAATCGCCGGCGGAATCGACGCTGGCGGGCCGGGAGCGCACACGCACCAGCGGAGCCACCGAGCCGACCGAAGCGTCGGCGAACAGTGCGATTGCCGATTCAATCCAGCCGGCGGTGACCTCGGTGTCATTGTTGAGCAACTGGATGAACCGGCCGCGGGCGGCCGCAATACCGGCATTGGCGGCGGCACAGAAACCGCCATTGCGATCGGCGCGGATCACGCGGACTTCCGGATAGCTCGTCGCGAGCCACTCGAGCGTGCCGTCGGTCGACGCGTCGTCGCTGACCACGATTTCGAGCGTGATGGCCGGGTGGGCAGGGCGATGCTCGTGGATGCTCGCCAGGCAGCGCTCGAGCAGGCCGCGGCCGTTGTAAGTCGGGATCACGACCGAACAAAGGGGGGCGACGGGCGCGCCTCGATTCAGCCGCGAGCCTTCTGAGTGCGCTTGGGTTCGTTCCACGATGTCTTGCCCCAGAAGACATGTTGAATCGTCATGAGCATGATGCGCAGGTCGAGGCCGAGGGACCAGCGCTCGATGTAGTCGAGGTCGTACTGAATGCGTTTTCGCAGCGAAGTGCGGCCGCGCCAGCCGTGGACTTGTGCCCAGCCGGTCATGCCGACGGGGACGGCGTGGCGGAGGTCATAATCGGGCACGGTGCGGCTGAAGTCGGTGACGAAATTCGGGCCGTTCGGGCCTGGGCCCGACCACACCCATGTCCCCCTTCAAGATGTTGAAGAGCTGGGGAAGCTCGTCGATGTTCGTGTGCCGCAGCCATTCGCCGATCCTGGTGCACCGGCTGTCGTGGTTCGAGGCCCAGATCGGGCCGGTCACGCTTTCGGCGTCGGTGCGCATGCTGCGAAACTTGATGATGCGGAAGAGACGGCCCCCCTGCCCCACGCGTTCCTGCGAATAGAAGATCGGCCGTCCGGTTGTGACCAGAATGGCCACGGCCACGGCCAGGAGCAGTGGTGAGAGCACGATCAAGGCACAGGTGGCCAGGGCCATGTCCAGTACTCGCTTGCCGATGCGTGGCCAGGAGAGGCGACGCCGAAGCGCGATCCGCCGCGTGGCGGGCCTGGCAGGAGCCGGCTTCTGTGGCGAATGGAGGTGCCATTCTGTCCCGGCCGGAGGAGCGGGTCGTGCCGTGCGCTCGCCAGGTCGAGCCGTCCGGAATCGACGAAGAGCCAATGCACGGCGACGCCGGAAGTGCTAAGTTGGGTGAGCGCTCGGACGAGGTCAGGCGTGCGGCTTCCGGACACAGCAATGACCACGTCGGTGGCGTTTGCCCGGTCGAGAAGCTCGTTCGAGTCGATCGATGCCCCCCAGGACGGGGACAGGATCGGCCTGGGGATGGAGGGCCAGATGGCGGCATCGGAACCGCTGACTCAAGGAGGAGTGATGACCGCGCGTCGACGAAGCCGACGATCGAGAGCCCGCTCCACGGGTTCTTGCCGAGAGTGCGAACCAGCCTTCGTGCAGCGCGGCGGGCACCCACCAGCACCACCCGGGTTTGTCCGAGTGTCGACGGACGCGGCCACGAGGTTATCGAGATCATTCATGAATCGCGCTGCCGACTCACTCCGAGACAATACGGCTTCCGGAGCCGTGTTCGAGGCGGACCCAACTGTGTTGGCCGGGGGACGTACCATCCTGGGCAGACCTCGCGCGAGACGGATTCCTTCAAGCTCTTCGATCGACCGGTCCGACGTTAAATCTGAGTTATTCCGAAAATAGGTTAGCATCGGCGCCAGTCAGCAGGCCCGTTCGAGGTCGAGTGAGTGAACCAGAAAGACCACAACGAGCGTCTGACTCCCAGCAGAAGCGTCATGCCTCCGCTTGACGGTGATTATCGTCAACTACGAGAGCTGGCCGGACGTGCTCGGGCTGACCGCGGCACTTGCGGAAGAGGCCGAGTTCCTGTCAGGCCGATGCGGGATCGTGGTCGTCGACAATGCCTCGCGCGGCTCGCTGCCCGAAGCGTTCTCCCTGCACCGAGTGGGCCAACGAGTCGTGTTCCGTCCGGACAACGGGGGCTTTGCCGCCGGCGTGAATGCCGGATGGCGAATCGCACAAAGTCCCTGGCTTTTGGTACTGAATCCCGATGTGGAAGTGGCGAGTGGATTCCTGGGCCAGGTCTTGCAAGCGACTCGATCAATTCGAATCTTGTTCAGACGGTCGGCCGGGGATCGTCGGGTTCGGGTTGCGAAACCCCGACGGGTCACCGCAGGGCTCGGTCGGCGTCTTCCCCAACCTGCCCCGGACCATTCGCGAGCAGTTCATACCCCGTATCTCGCCGGAAATACCAGCCCGGTTGGCGAATTCGCCCGGGACGGGTTGACTGGGTCACGGGTGCGTGCATGCTGGTGAACTCGGAAATGATCGCCGAGCTCGGCGGGATGGACGAGGATTTCTTTCTTTATCACGAGGAAGTGGCATTCAGCCGCGAAGCGCAGAACCACGGCTGGCGGGTGGAATACGACCCGAGGGTCACCGTGATTCACCGACATCCATTGCAGAATCGGCCGATCTCGCCCATGATGCGGGTGATCACCCGGCACAGCAAGCTGCTCTATTTCCTCAAGCACTTGCCGCGCTGGCAGTTCGAGAGCTTGGCCGCCATCGTGTGGTGCGAGGCGGCGATCAAGGGGGCTTGGTCGAGGCTGATGCTCCGCCCGGCGGAAGCCCGGGCCTGGAAGTTGATCGCAGGGATCACGCAGGCGATGCGAGCGGGTCGGGGACCGACTGGCCGGGAAATTCTGGAGCTGGCCCAGTCTGTCGACAGGCCCGGCGCGGTTGAGCCGCCCGGCACGGAGAGGATCGACGTGCAAGGACGCAACACACTCCAGCATGCGAGTGCCGGCTCGCCCGATGGCGGCGGGCCGCAGCCGATCGACTCGTGAGCGACGGAAATCCCTTCGCGGAGCGAAGGGCGACTATGGGCGCCGCGGGGGCGGCAGGCGATCGATTTGCGAGTGCCGTGACCGCCTTGCTCGCGGTCTTCGTCGTTGCGGTCCTCTCGGGTGTGGTACTCGTCCGGCGTGGGAATCTCGCCTGGGACGACGCCGACTACTTGCGCCGAGGGCTTTCAAACGCCCGGTTTGCCGAGGCCGGCGGGCCGCTGCTCGTTGTGCCGCGCGCGATCGACCGGCTGCTTTCGGAACAGCCCAAGCCTCCGTGGTTTGTCGCCTGGATTGAGCTCGGAGTTCACGCGATCGGCCGGCGGTCCATCGATGTGTTTAGTCGTGTTCTCCACGATCGTGCCTTATTCGCTTTTGATGCTCGCGGTGACCTTGACCGGGCGATGGCTGCACGGCCCGTGGGGTGGCTTTCTCGCGCTCGTCTGCCTGGTTGCCTCACCACTTTCACTCGCATACGGTGAGAAAGTGATGGTCGAGACTTTTCTCGCGCTCTGGATCCTGCTGGTTTACAGCCTGGCGGCGCTTTACTTGACGGCCCCGTCGCGCAAGATCGCCGCCGCGCTTGGCCTGGCAGTGGCCCTGGCCCTGCTCACCAAGCTGACAACGGCCCTTTTCCTTCCCGGACCATTGATCTACGGGTGCGTGCGCATGTCACGGCAGCGCGCAGGAGCGGCGGTTGCCTTGAAGAGGCTCGCGCTTGGCGTCGCGGTCTGTCTGGCCGTGGCCGGGCCATGGTATTTCAAGAATGCGCGGGCCGGCGGTCAAGTTTGCGTTATTTTCCTCGAAGATACAACGAAGTTGCCTCAGGGAGCGATGGCGTTCCCACCGCTCGGCGTGCGGCCGACATGGCGAGCGATCTCGCGGGCTGGCCTTTGGCCGGGACCGTTGCCTGTAGCGCGCTGGCAGGGGCCTTTTGGGGACGGAAGAAGTCGCGGGAAATCGATGAGAACAGCGACCGGCAAGTCTTTGCGCGAGTCTGGTTCACGAGGATGGCCTGGCTTGGTGCGGGCATCGCGGCGGCCGTGCTGCTCATTCCCGCGTACTTTGATACGCGTTTTCTGTTACCGATCTGGCCCGTGCTCGCCGTGGCGATCGGGGCGAGTGTTCATTCGCAGTTGTTCCGGCTGCCAGTGATCCCGAAAACGCTGCTCGGGCTCGGCTTGGCGGGTAGCCTTCTTTTCGCCTTCTCGAGCGTCGCCCGGGAGCCGTCGTTCGCGACCTACTGGGAGACGACCCGGTTGATCGATCACCTGGTCGGTCGATATGGCGTCTCGAACCTGGTGAACGTGGGTAACTGTGCCGCGTGGAACGTGTGCAAGACGGGATTGATGAACGAGCTGCGTGCAGACCCCGGAAGTTGTTTCGTGCTGCACGACTTGACCCGGGCCACCGACGGCCGCGCGGAACGACTTGCTCGAAGCAGGCCGATGCCGTGGTCGTGCTGGGGCGTTCTGACCTTCCCGAGAACGTCGTGCAGTTCGCCCCGGGACTCAATCGCGGTTATAGTGCCGTGGTGGAGAAAGTGGGGAAAAATCCGAATTTTCGACGGGTTGCGCTTCCGGCAATTGGCGGCGTGCCCAAGCTTTCGGTTTATGTAAGGCAGGCAGAGATCGAGCAGGCTCGAGAAACGTCGAAGTCCGAGACACGGAGGCGTCGATAAAGAGAGGAATTGTATTCAGGCCGGATTCAGGAAGAATCCGGCCTAATCGTCGGGAACAGGCGGCAAATTCCTGTGCCCGGCTGAGTTTCGACCGACCAACCGCACGGCGAAAGGATGGCCGATTTTGGCGACCGGCCGGGATGCGAAGCGAATCGGACTGCTCATGCTGGCCGCCGGGCTGTTGCTCGGCTGGCTCGTAAAGCATACCGAGATCTTCTACACCGACGGACTGCGCTACATCGCCCAGGCCAGAACGATCGACCAGGGTTCACTCGCCAAAGGACTGATCCATTCGGTCGACCACCCGATTTATCCGGCGGCGATCGTCATCGTTCATCGACTCATCGGGGGTGACCAGCCCCGTGACTGGCAGATGGCCGCGCAAATCGCCGCGATGGTCTCGGGCATTCTCGTTATGCTGCCGCTCTATTTGATCGCGCTCGAGCTTTTCGGCGCATCGAGAGCGTGGATATCGTGCTTGTTGATCTATCTCATCCCATTCAACGGGCACGTTCTGGCCGATGCGCTATCGGAGAGCACATTCCTCTTGTTCTGGTCGATCGGGGTCTGGTCGAGTCTGAAGCTCTTGCGCACGGCCCGGCTGGCCTGGCTCGTGCCAATCGTGGCGTCGAGCGCCCTGGCGTATCTGACCCGACCTGAAGGCCTGGTGATTCTGGTCTCGCTCCTGGGAGCGCTCGTGGTGCTGCCGTTCTGGCGGTCGCCCGATTTTCCCTTGAAGAAAACGGGATGGGCGCTCGGCTTACTGGTTGGCGCCGGCGTGGTCGCCGCGGGACCGTTCATGATCTTGAAGGGCGGGATCAGCAGCAAGCCTTCGATGAGCAGACTGCTGGGCTCGGCGGGGAAAGCCGATGCGATGGCCGTGGAACGAGAACGCCCGCTCGAGGACGGGCAGAGCCAGGCGAAGACGGTCTTTCTGGCGGCCAAGGCGGTGGGCCGGTCGGTGCTGCGGGCCACGTCAATTCCCGTGTTGTTGCTCATGCCGCTGGGTATCCTGGCGAGTTGCCTGAGTGCCGCCGGTCGAAGGATGTGGCTTTATCTGGGAATCATGCTGGTGCTCTGCGCACTGCGCCTCGGGCGGGTGCACATGCTTGCCGGGTATTGCACGGCGCGGCATGCGCTTGTTGTCGCGTGGATAATGACTCTGGCCGGCGGTGCGGGGCTTGCACAACTGGCTACGTGGCTCGCAACGATGGCAGCTCGGCTCGGTCGGGGCCGCTGGTCTGCGCCGCGGATCGAGGCGGGCCTGACGGGTTTTGCCGCTCTGGTCCTGGCTTGCGCATCAGCGCCAGGATTGGCCGCTCCGATTGACTCGGGCTTTGCCGGTTATCGCGAGGCAGGCGAGTGGCTGGTCTCGCAGACTTCAGCCGGCGAGCGTGTGATCGACCCCAAAGGACTGGCCCTCTTCTACACCAACGAAAAAGGCTATACGTTCGCCAGGCTCAGCGACGGGGCGCACGACCCGAACGTGCGCTGGCTCGTCGTGCATGACGCGTTCCTGCACGGGCCGTGGGATTACTGCAAGCTGCTGTGTGAGCTCGTCGGAGACCGGAGGCCGGTGCAGGTTTTCCCAGTGCAGCCCAGGCGCGGCGAGTCTCGGGTGTATGTTTTCGATTTGGGGCGGGCTGGAGATGAGACGGCCAGGTTGCCGGGGGCGGGGCAAAGGAAGTGACTCACGGGATCAGGCTGGTCAGCTTGCGGGTGCTCCAAGTTGAGTTGCTGCCACCCGTCCACCGCGGGTTTGAGCTTAACGGGAACCGGAGAGGGTTGCGCGAGTTGGCTGTAACGCTTGGCCAACCGAGCTCCCAGGGTGACTTCAGAATCGGACTTCCTTGCGAATTCTTCAGATGGCCCCCGCCAGTACGGCCGCGAGGGCTTTGAGGCCCGCTGGGTCGCGGAAGTAGCTCAAGTGATCGCAGGCCACGAGTCGGACCTCAATGGGCAGCTTTCGGCCGGAAGCTATGTTCTCCATGCTCGCGACCGAGACCGCCACGTCGTTCTCCTGGTCGAGAAAAAACGGGTTGGCGACTTTGTGGAGGAGCTCCGGCGAGGTCAGGCGAGTCAATAACCGCGTGAACGGCCTCACTTTCCCCGTGCCCGGAGCCGCGACCGCTGCAGGGATCAGCGACGTCTTCCCGGCAAGCAGGGTGTATGGAATGGCGGGGTCGCAGCTCTGGTTCAACTCCTGGAGGACTGGCGCGTCCGGCAGCATTTCGTTGAGGGCCACGGTCGGGTTTTCCATGAGTGCCGCGAACCCGCCCAAGACGGATGCGGGCCATGCGATCGCGGTGAGATGGTTCAGACCGAGCGCGAGGGCCACCGTGGCCCAGTCGAAGACCCGGGGCCAGGGCGAACCGCCGTTGGGCGTGCCGAGCATGACAAGCCGACGGACGACCTGGTTTCCGCCTTCGCGCTCGATGAACCAGCGCGATACCAGCCCTCCCATCGAATGGGCCACGACGTCGAGCACCTTGCCGTGCCCCGGCACCAGGCGGGCCGCCTCCAGCTTTGCCTTCAGAAGACGGCCGTTCTCCTCGATTTTCGTGTTCAAGTTCTCGTAGTCGAACGTCAGCACGAGGTCATAGAGGCTCGCGACCGGCCGGTCGCCGGCAAGCTGGGCGAGCTGGACGCTCGGCACCATGCTCTGGGTGTCGCCGATGATGCCGTGGACGAACAACAGGATGCGATGCGCCTTGGCCACCCGATCGCGGACTCCGACGGGATCGCGCAAGGTGTTGACGGTCCCGTCGGCCTTCACGTCGGCAACACCGAGGATCGGGTACGGAAAGTCGGCGCCTGCGACTTTGCTGATTATCTTCTGGAAGAAGATCTTGATCGCGCCGGTGAGCGACCGCGAATCGGCCAGGGGAGGCGGCAGCCGGTCGAGCGCGATCACCGTCTCGTTCGCGGAGCGTCTCTCGACCCGGCCGAGCGGCAGGAAGAACTCGCCGTCGAAGGCAACCGGAAGGACGTGCTCATTGCCTTGGAGCGCGAAGGGGACAGTCAAGTATAGCGGTGCCTCGGAAGTCACGACTGAGGGGTCGTTGATATCGGTGAGCTCCAGCACGCTCAGGCCAGGTTCGGCGCCGCGGCTGACGGTGAACGACAACGCCTGGCAGACGCGCGGATCGTCGTACAGGAGCGGAGGGAGAGTCACGTTGCCCAGGTCGCGGGTCGAGAGGGAAGCGGTCGCGAGCCGCGCCGTGGCCGTTAGCTTGGGATGTCCTTGTATCTTGACCCCGCTGCTCAGCGCCGCCGCGGGCTGGCCCTTGGCAGGGACGGACGTCGTCGGCAACGGCCGGACGGTCGTGAACGACACCTCGGTCGCTTGCCAGTCGTCGAATTCCGCAGCTTCACTCTCGCCGACATCTCGCGTCTGGAGCTTTCTCATCAAGTGGTTGAGCGAGCCATCGCGGGAGATTCCCCGGGTACTGCCTTTGGTTCGGTCCCGAGGCCTCGGCGTGTCAAGCGATAGTTGCTCGAGTAAACGCGCATCGAAATCTTCCGTGCAGACGATCAGCTTGAGCAGATCTTTGTACTCGATGACCCCTTGCTCCCACGCTTCCTTGGGGACGGTTGCTGGGATCGGTCTGCCCTGGCAGCCCCAGGCCGTCTCGCCGGGCTCCAGCTTGACGCGGCCCGCTTCGAGGAGTTTCGCTGACACGCGGTATCGCTGGGTCAGGTCGAGCAAGCCGCAGTAGAGCGTGCGCTGGCTGTTGTTGGTCATGCTGAACTTGAATTCAGGCTCGACCTCCTTACCGTCCTTAAGCTGGTATTCGAGCCGGATCTCCTTCTCCGGGACTTCCTTGTCGTCGACGAGAATGCTCAGCTTGACGTCGCCAGGCTGGATTGAGCTGGCGGGATTGCTGAGCCGGGCTGTCTGAGTCCAGCGGGCCATGTGCTCGAGCCGTTCGACGGCACGCTTTGCCCCGCTCGCGTTCAGACCGTCGAGCTGGCCAACGAGCGGCCTCTCGTCGTTGGGCCGCGTGATCACAAACTGGCCGTTGCGGGCGACGAGCCGGAATTCGGGTGTGTCCCCTTTCGTCGCTTCACGGATGAAGAGCGAGGGCTTTGCACCGGGCGCGGCTTTCTTCACGGCCTCGCGCACCAAGACGCAGGCTGCGGCATCCCCTTCTAGCGCGACGGAAAAAGGCGGTGCCGGCAGACTGACGACGATGGCCTTGTAGGTCGTACTGGTATCGAGCGTCGTCTGCTTGTCGATCACGAGTTGGCTAGTCGCGGGCAGGACGTCGTGAACCTCGGCCATCGCCACGGTCTTGGAACGGTCGCTCAGGTCGGCGGCGGTGGCATCGAACGGGTAAAGGGCAAGCCGAGGGGCATCGGCGCCGGCGGGCGCGGGGATGTCGCTCGTCGCGCCACCATTGATAATCCAGTATCCGTTTTGAAAGCTGGCGGTAAACGTGGCGGGCATGGGCTGGATCGCGCCGTCGAGGAAGACGGCATCGAGGTCCTCGTTCTGGGTGGCTTCGAGCTGGGGCGACTGGTTTAATCGCATGTTCGACACCAGGGCCGAAGTGCGGGTGTAGAGGTCACGGTAAGTGGGGACTGCTGCGGCTTTCTTGAGGGCGTCGCCGAGGAAGAACGAGAACGCCCCCCGCTGCTTGCCGTCCCCGGGGTACTCCTTGGCTTCCTCATCGTCGCGGCAGGCCGCGAACAGGACATGCCGCCCCGCGGGCGCGGCATACCGGCTCGCGTTTTTCTGGTTGGCGCTCCGACTCGCAGATGCCGCTTCGGCCTCGGTCAGCGACACAATAAATGACTCGGCCGGCCGGCGGCGCAGGTCCGTGGGTGCGCGGCGAACGGTCGTCTCGATCTCACGGGTGGCCGAGCCGGAGTGGCAGCAATCGAAAATGACGGCCACATGCGGCCCCTCGGCGGCCACGTCGCCGATCAGCTTGGCGATCTCCTTATCGGCCAGGTCCCAGCTTTGCGGTGTCCGGCTGTCGAAGAGGACGAGCGTTTCATCCAGGTGGTCCGGCTCGATCATCCAGAATTCCTCGGGGGCCTGCTGCTGCGAGCCGTGACCGGAGTAGTAGAAGAGGGCGACGTCGCCCTTCTTGGCCTTGCCGAGGTGGTCGCGGAAGGCATCGATGACGGCCTGGCGGGTCGCGTCGCCGTTCTTCAACGTTTTCATTTTGAGTGCGACTCCCTTGTCGCTCGCCACTCGCTCCGACAGGTAGGATGCGAAGGCGTCGATGTCGTTGACGCAGCCGCGGAGCTTGGGGATCGGGCTGGGATAGTCGTCAATTCCCACCAGCAAGGCATGGATGGTGCGAGACATCGCTGCGCTCTCCTCATGGAAGTGGACGGTCGAAGGTTGGCGACTCGAAACGCGACGGTCCTCTCATTCTCAATCTTTCTCCTTCTGCTCCGCCTGTTCTCGTTCGTTCTTCGGCAGGTCCGACGGCCACGGGAGCTCTCGGCAGGTGCGGTGGTACGGCTCGCTGGCGAAATACTGACGCCATTGGTCCCGAGTGAGGTTGCGATTGGCGACTAGCTTGGCTTTGTGTATCCAGGAATCGAGATCGAGGTCGAAGAGCACCACGCCGCCTCGGTCGTTGGCCAGTCTTTGTAGCCCGCTGCCAGGACCATGCCGTCGGGGCTGAAGGCTACGCTTTGGACGTCGCCCTCGAGCACGCCCAGGGGGGCAGCCAAGTACCGCTCGCCGCTGGCCGCTTGGAAGAGCACCACGCCGCCGCTGATGGCGTCCTGGAGGCCGTAGCCGGCTGCCAGGACCGTGCCGTTGGGGCTGAAAGCGAGGCTCCAGACGGCGCCCTCGGGCACGACGAGCGGGGTGGCCTGGATCCGCTGGCGGCTGGTCGTGTCGAAGAGCACCACGCCGCCGCCCTCATGGCGGCCGCTGTAGCCGGCTGCCAGCGCCTTGCCGTCGGGGCTGAACTCCACGCAGGAGAATGAGCCTTCGGGCACGGTGAGCGGCTGGGGCTGGATCCGGCGGCGGGTATTCGTGTCGAAGAGCAGCACGCTGTCGCCGACGCTCGTGGCCAGGGCCTTGCCGTTGGGGCTGAAAGCGAGGCTCCAGACGGCGCCCTCAGGCACGGTGAGCGGCTGGGCCTGGATCCGCTGGCGGCTGGTTGTGTCGAAGAGCAACACACCGCCATCTTGGCCGCCGCCGTGGCCGTAGCCTACGGCCAGCGCCTTGCCGTCGGGGCTGAATGCGACCCTCCGGAGGACGGAGATGGACTCGGGCACTGGGAGGCGCTGGGCCTGAACCGACTGGCTGCTGGTCGTGTCGAGGAGCAGCACGTCGCCGCCGCCGCTCGTGGCCAGGGCCTTGCCGTCGGGGCTGAAAGCCAGGCCCTCGACGGAGCGTCCAGTCACGACGCGAGGCCGGTCGTGAAGCCGCTCGGGGCTGGTCGTGTCGAAGAGCAGCACGCCGGCGCGACCGCCCGCGGCCAGGGCCTTGCCGTTGGGGCTGAAGGCCACGCTCTCGACAGGGTCCTGGCGCTCAGGGCGGAGCTGTTCCTGGGTCCGCTGGCCGCTGGTCGTGCGGAAGAGCAGCACGCCCTTGCGGTGTTTGAAGCTGCCGTATCCCGCGGCGATGGACTTGCCGTCGGGGTTGAAGGCCATGCTCCGGATGGAGCCCTCCGGCAGGGTGAGTGGCTGGGACTGGAGCCGCTGGCGGCTGGTTGCGTCGAAGAACACCACGCCGCCATTGCTGCCGCCGTAGCCGCGCGGCCAGGACCTTGCCGTCGGGGCTGAAGGCGACGCTCGACACCACGCTGTTGGTCACGCTGGTGGGCTTGTCCTGGAATCGCTGGCGGCTTGACGCGTTGAAGAGCACTACGCCGTGGCCGCCTGCTGCCAGGACCTTGCCGTCAGGGCTGAAGGCAAGGCTCTGGACGGAGCCGTTCGGCACGGCGAGTGGGCTGGGCTGGATCCGCTGGCGGCTGGTCGTGTCGAAGAGCACCACGCCGCCGCCGGGGCCGCGGCCGTCTTTGCCGGTGCAGCCTGCTGCCAGGATCTTGCCGTCGAGGCTGAACGCCACGCTCAGGACGTCGCCCTCGATCACCGCGAGGCGATCGTTCCCAAACGCCTGGCGGCTGGTCAAGTCGAAGAGCATCACGCCGCCTCCCCCATCGCGGCCGCTATGGCCCGCGGCCAGGACCTCGCCGTCGGGGCTGAAGGCGACGCTTGTGACGTCGCCTTTGGTCACGGGGCGCGGCTGCGTAGGGAGTCGCTGGCCGCTGGCCGCGTGGAAGAGCACCACGCCGCTGCTGCTGCTGCCGACGTGGGCGCCGTAGCCTACTGCCAGGACCTTGCCGTCGGGGCTGAAGGCGAGGCTCTCGACGGAGCCTTCGGGCACGGCAAGTGGGCTGGCCTGGATCCGCTGGCGGCTGGTCGTGTCGAAGAGCACCACGCCGCCGCCGCTGCTGCCGAAGTAAACGTCGTAGCCTGCTGCCAGGACCTTGCCGTCGGGGCGGAACGCCAGGCTTTGCACGTCGCCCTCGTCCATGTGCAGAAACGTTTCGATTTCCGGTCGGGTGAGCAAGGCGTCGATAAGCGCGCTGCGGGCCTCGGTCGTCGGCTCAATATTCTTCGTCGTGACCGCCTCAACCGCCAACAGGAGCGCGTGGTCTAGCCGTCTGTCCCGCGCCGCCACGGATCGCGCAGCAATGCGCCGCGAGTTCGCAGTCCTATCTCTTTCCACAGCAAGATGTCGCTCGTAGAGGGCCAGTGCCGTGACGACCAACAGCACGAGAAAGGCAATTGCGACCGCGGCCTGGGCGGCTCGCCGCACGAACCAGCTCCTTCGCACGAAGCGTGTTTCGACTGCGTTTAACCAGTCAGCCGGCGACCGCAGGATCTGGTGGAGAACGCCCAGCCGCGGATCGGTCGCCCAAGACCCGGCCTGGCCGCGCTCCCAGGCCCAAGCCGCTGGAGCGAGCCGCCGTCTTAACTGGAGGCCCTCGGACTCCTCGCGACTCCACTGAAGGAGTTTGTCCCATCCCCGGACGAGCTCATCGTGCGCGGGCTCGACGAAGGGCTGCGCGTCGCTCTCCTTTCCTTCGACGACCAGACGTGCCTCGGTCAATCGGCGGATCACCTCCTGCACCCGCCGATTCTCGTCGGGGCTGTCGTAAACCAGCTCATCGTCCGGGACGTGCCGGCGGGCCAGTTCGCCTCCTTCGAGCGAGATCATACGCAACATGACCTTGCGCATGGTGCGTCGGTGGTCGTCGTCCGGCAGCCGATCATAGACTTCGCTGGCCCGATTCCGGAGCGAGCCACCGACGCCGCCGAGCTTGTCGTAGTCATCTTCCGTGAGGGCCCGGTCATCCCCTTTTCGCTCCACGTAGCAGCGGTACAGCTCACTCAGGGTGAACGAGAGTAGCGGCAATGCGCCGGGGGTGTTCGCCACGTCTTCGATCAAGCGGTTTATGAATGCCTGAGAGCTGGTCTTGCCAGTGAAGTAAAGCACCTTGGCCGATGCCGGCCCCTCGATCACCTCGCGGTATTCGTCCAAGGTCATCGTCGGGACGACGATTCGCGAGGACATCCACTCGTGTTCGAGTGGCGAACGGGCGAATTGGGGCTCAAAGTCGGAGCGAAGCGTCAGCACGACACGCAGCCGATCGGGCTGTCCCGCCAGAGCCCGATCCAACAGTCGCAAGAACTGATCACGCTCATCGGTGTTGGTGCAAAGGGTGATCAGCTCCTCGAATTGGTCGACGACCAGTAGTAAGCGGCCGGCCGTCTCACGGGCAGCCCAAACACGAACCCGGGTGGCCAGGGCTTCGGAGTCGCTTGAGAATCCGGCAGGCGGTGACCCTGGGTCAACGACTTGCTCGCCCGTCAGGTTCAAACTGGCCAGCGAGGCCAGCGGCGATTTGCCGGGGCGGATCGGCGCCAGTATGTGCCACGCGCCTGGCTCCGTGGCGCGCAAGTGGGAAAGTAGGCCGGCCTTGACGACACTTGACTTGCCCGTGCCTGAGGCTCCCAGTACGACCGTCAGCGGTCGCTCGGCCACGCGCTTCGCCAGCTTCTGGACGAACTGGCTGCGCCCGAAGAACACCGGCGCGTGCTCCTCGTCGTAGGATTGAAGCCCGCGGTACGGGTTGTTCGTTTCGTTCAGCGTGGGCGCCGGCGGCAGGTTCAGCTCATGGCCCGGAACGAGGTGGATGTATTCTCCCTTGTCGTGCTTCTTGAGCGGCCACAAGCCGGGCGTCTGGCGGCGGCCATCCTGTTCGGCACCGACCTCGACGGAATTCCGGAGGTAGACATACAATTCGGTCGCTGTGATCACGCCGTCGCCGCCCACTCGACCGGGCGGCGCGGACGGGGCCAGGTCGGCCGCCCCCTCAAGGGCGCGCTGGAAAGCGGCGGCGAACGGCGAGTGCTCCGGATCGGTAGCCTCGGGCGCGCGCAGGCCGATCGTCGAGCCGGAGACGAGGACATCGAGGGCTTTCTGGTCGTAGGCAGCCGAAGTGATGACCTGCCAGGCGCGATCGCGGATGTACCGGTCGTACCGTTCTTGGTAGATGACGTCCGGCGGCGCCCCCAAATCCCGTGTGCTGGACCATCGGAAGGCGCCGGCGAAGCAGCAGTCGAGGACCAGCAAGAGATGGCGGCAGGGGAGTTGATCGAGCCATCGGCTCAGGTCGGTCATCGGCAGGAAGGTCTGGCGATCGTCGCGGCGCGCGTCCTGTGGAACGAGATAGCCCGCCGGGCCGTCGTCGCCTTCGAGCGCGATGCCATGGCCGGCGAAGTAGACGAAGAGTCGATCGTCGGGCTGGATCTGTTGCGGCAATGACTCGGCGAAGAGAATCCGCAAAATCTTGAGAGTCACGTCCTCGGTAACGAGCTGGATGTCATCATACCGAAGATCTGATCCGGCGTCTGATCCAGCCTTCAGGACGCGGGCGATACTCCGGGCGTCACTGACCGCGGTTCGGAGTTTCGGGATACCGTTCCCATATTCGTTGATTCCGATGACTACGGCATGGCTCTGGCGGAAACCGTCCATCGTGGGAATCTCGCACAATGCATCCGGACGTGACATGCTCGGGGCGATGTGACGAGCGCCCGTGGTTCAATCGATCGAGAACTCTGCGGCACTGACGGATGGAGGCGGAGTTGACCGCCAACGGAGGCGCATCTTCCACCACGTGACGCTAGTTTATGGCGCAACAGATGCTCCGCCCAGCAAATTCCTTCGGTGTTCATCGATATTGGAGACGAGCTCGACGTGCCACAGCTCGTCTTCGCGCGTTCGCTCGCGTTTCCGAGCTTGTCGCTTGCCCAATCGGCACCGGAAGGACTGGTAGCCACACCGGGCGGAGACTATGTCGCTGGCTACAAGGCCGGCGCTGCCGAGGCGGAGAAGGATCTGGACGAAGGAGTTGCCGCATTTTACATCTACGGAACGCGCACATCTCCCGAATTCCTCGACCGGAGGCACGTCGCCGCGCCTGGAGTACAATTCCGGCAAAAAGCGCTAGTCCGATCGACGACGCAGAAGGGGCACCCAGGGCCCGGCGCGATGCGTCTCGATCCATCCATGATTCAGTATGGTCTCCCCGGACCGGGGTTGGTGAAAAAGAAGCGCCGTGTCCTGGGTTTCGCCCGTCGGCGGTGGCGATCGCTGCGCGGGGCGGTTACCGTCTTGTTGTGGCGATGGGCAGTCTGAGATTGATTCAACCTGAAGACGTGCGATGCTGCCGGGACCGATATTCCGCCGCGAAATGAGGGATGGCACTGGTCGCCGCGTTCCGTTTGGGATGCGAATGGCGCTGGCCACTTTTCTGGGTGTGATCGCGGTTGTTCCCGCACTGATTGGATTTCGGGTAAGCGCCTCGTATGGAATTCGCCAATCCTTCGACACATTACGGGATTACTGGCACATCATCTTTGGGTTCATCGTGGGCGTCGAGATCGCGTGCACCTTGTTGTGGACGCCGGGCGTGGTCAGCTCGAGCATCGCGCAGGAGCGAGAGAAGGATACGCTGCCACTCTTGCTCTTGACGCGGCTGACGCGTTTCGAGCTGGTCGTGACCAAACTTGCCGGGCGGCTGATGCCGGCGTTCATGGTGATGTCGAGCGGGCTGCCGATCCTTCTGTTCAGCGGGTGGTGTGCGGGGGTTTCCGGCCTGTTGATCTGCGAGATCCTTGTGGTCTCGACGACTTCGGTTGTCGTGGCAGGGAGCCTGGCGATCCTGGCCTCGGCGCGGCGTGAGCGTTCGGTTGCAGCGCGGCAAGAGGCCGTCGGCTGGACGACGCTCTGGTTGATCGGGTTTCCATTTCTCTCAATAGTGCCCGCGCGTGGCGGAGCATTCTGGAGCGCCCTGCTGATTGAAATTCGGCGGCTGGCGTCGTGGGTCGCCCTGTCGAGCCCGCTTTCGATCTTGACGGACCGATCGTGGCTGGTGCGTGCGAGCTCGAGCGAGCTTTCGGATCGGCTCTTGCTGATGGTTGTGCTCCAACTGGTGATGATCGTGCTGGCGATTTGGGGAGCGGTGGTGAGCCTCAGGCTGCGCGAGCCGCACCCCAACACGTGGGACGCCCACAGGGGCTACCGCCCGCCGGTGAGCGACGATCCCATATTCTGGCGGGAGTACGTTTTGCCATGGCGCGGAAGCCGGGTTCCGGTGGTTGTGCTGCACATGCGGTATCTGTGGATCACGATCCGGGCGATCATCGTGATGCTCCTCCAGATGGCCATCTACACACTGTCGATCGCCGTGCCGATGGCCATGTTGATCAGCGTGGGATGGTTTGTGCGCTTGCTTTCGAAGAGCTCTGGAGGCATGCGTCCTTCAGCGGAGGTGTCCACCAGGCGCGAGATCGATTTAACCTGTGCATCCGCGCGGTGACGGCCATGCTGGGCGTATTTCCTCTGATGTCCCTGCCGTTATTCGTAACGGCGCGGTTCACGAGCGAGCGCGACGCCAAGACGTGGGAATCGCTCCTGATGACCTCCTTGACCGGGCCCGAGATCATTTCGGCCAAGACGCGCGTGGCCGGGCGGACTTTCTGGAACGCCTATCGGTGGCTGGTCCCGCTGTGGGTCATCGGGGTTGCCTGCGGCTCGGTTCATCCCGTGGGTGCGCTGGTCGCCGCAGCGGGTTCGCCCGTCCTGGCCGGAGCGGGGCTCGCGCTGGGGACCTGGGCGGGAATCCGTCCGGGCTCGACGACCCGCGCGGCGACGTCGGCTTCGTCATTCTGGTCGCTGGGGCTCTTGATCGCCGGCGGGCTGGTTGTGATTGCACCGCTTTGCTCCGTTCGCGAGTTTGCGATTTTTTGGAGCTGGGACGGCCGACCTGCGCTGGCCGATCGTCGTGCTGGTGCCGGGCCTGCTGGTCTCGGTCGGGTTCTTTGCGCGCTCACTTTCGCGCCGCTGCGTCGAGAACTTCGATGTGTGGGTGGGTCGGCCGCATCGGGGGAGCCAACCGCGAGGGACGCTGGAGCAGCAGGCTGCGACGAGCTGATGTTCTGGGTAGCATGGCGTGTCGTCTCGTCTCGCCGCATGCACCAGCGGGTCGTTGGCTGCCGGTCCGTTCCGGTCTTCAGCGTTTGGTTCCACGGGAAGTCGATCATGCAACAGCCCGGCGGGCCAGATCATGACCAGCGTCTGAAGGTGCTGCTCAAGGAGTTCTTTGAGGGCTTCTTCTTGTGCTTTTTCCCCGGCTGGGCACCGCGGTTCGAATTCACCGATATTGATTGGCTCGACAAAGAGCTGTTCCTGGCACCCCCACAGGGCGAGAAGCGGCAGCTCGACCTGGTGGCTCGATTGCGGCTACGGCCCGGTGCGCCACCCCCGCGCCGGGAATCAGCGATCTGGTGGCCCTCGTCCACGTCGAGCTCGAGTCACGAGCCAGCACCCCTGCCTTCAGACCACGCATGTTCGACTACTACATCCAACTGCGGCGCGATACGGGACTGCCGGTGTTGCCCATCGCCCTGTTTCTGCGCGTCGGGCTGGACGGCATCGGCTGGGACGCCTACGAAGAGCACTTCTGGGAACAGCGGATCGTCCGCTTCGAGTACGCTTACGTTGGATTGCCAGCCCTCGACGGCGAGTCTTACGCGACGGGCAAGAACCTGCTGGGCGTGGCGCTGAGCGTCTTGATGCAGCTACCGGCCGACCGACGAGCCGAGTTGTATGCCGAGGGGTTGAAACGAATTGCCGGTTCCGGCGAAAATGATTTTCGGCGGTTCCTCCTGGTCGAATGCCTGGAGGCGTACGCTGACCTGGAGGAGGCTCAGACGGAACGGCTGCGAGCGTTGTTGCGAACCGACGAGTATCAAGAGGTCGAACGTCTCATGAAAACGACGTACGAACGCGGTATTGAACGCGGGATTGAACGCGGCATTGAACACGGCGAGCGGCGGTCGGCGCTTCGGCTAATGGAAGCCAAGTTCGGCCCGTTGGCTGCCAAAGTCAAGCAGCAAGTTGAGGCATTGTCGCCGCAAGCCCTCGCCCAACTCCAGCTCGATCTTCTCAAGGCGCAAGCCCTTGAGGAACTCCGCCTGGACGATTGACGTCCAAGTCGGTGATCATGGAGAAGAGGTTATCGAGGGCATTCCCGATGAGGCCACACGTCGTCTGCGCGTGTTTGCTCGCCCTTCCCGGCATGATGTTCGCCCAGCCGGCAGCGGAGGGACTGGTTGCCACGGCGGGTGGAGACTATGGCGCCGGCTACAAGGCCGGTGCGGCCGAGGCTGACAAGGATCTGGAAGAAGGCGTTGCCGCCTTTTACATCTACGGGCTGCGCCGATCTCCTGAATTCCTCGATCGGAAAACCGGACTCCCGTGCGACGTCATTGCGGGGTGCGTCGTGAACGACACACTCGTGGGACGTGCTGCTGGACATAATGCCCGGATCAACGAATACATTGTCGAGCAAGGCCTGCCGAGCAACTCGTTCAAGCGATGGGAAAAGGAACTGTTTGATCTTAAGGGCTACTTTGAGAAGCGGGCGAAGACGGCGAAACCGCATCGCTTGAGTCTGGGAGGTCCGGCCGCGATTTCTCCCGACGGCGAAAGCGCGATCTGGCTTGTGAGGAAAGGGTCCAAGGAACGCGATGGAACGAACTCGGACTTTTTGCGATTCGTCGTAACGGTCGGCGCAGTCGATCGCAAGCCGTTTGGATCGCTGAATGGCGCGAGGAACATCGACGCAATTTGGGGACCGTCTGGGTCGGGCTTCGCGGTCACCCGCGCTGGCGAGGAAAAGTGAACGGCTTACACGGCGGTGGACGTGAAGAGGGGAAAGTCGCTGCGCATCGAATACGATCACGGCAAGGAACGCTGATCCGGTCGACGAGGCGATTGAGCGCACGGGTTCAGGCGGCTCCGCGACTGCGAGGGTTAGTGCTCATCCTTGGTCCGGATTGTCCATTCTTTCGGCCGCGGGTAGAATTCTGGTAACGCACACCCAAGTTCCAAGGAAGCCAGATTCCCCCAGAGGTTTTGTATGTCGTCCGCGATTCAGACGGCGGCCACGCTCGACGATTTGAGACGTGTGGATGGAAAGGCGGAGTTGATCGCCGGGAGGATTGTTCACTTCATGCCGACCGGGCGTCAGCCTAATCGCGTGGCCGCGGATCTACCGAAGCCTCGACGACCATGCCGAAACGACCGGGCGAGTCGAGGCCTATACAGATAACATCGGATTCGTCGTCCCTGAACTCTCGTCGGGGCGGAGGTCGTTCTCGCCGGACGCGTCGTACTACGTTGGCGTGCTGCCGCAAGATGACATGGACTTTGTGCCGGGAGCACCGACCTTGGCGGTCGAGGTTCGGAGTAAGGGGGATTACGGCGACGTGGCCGAGGCCGAAATGGAGGCCAAGCGCGCCGATTACTTTGAGGCTGGAACGCAGGTCGTATGGGACGTGGACCCGAAGGCGAAGTTAATCCGAAGTTTTCTGGCAGCGAAACCAGATCAGCCGGTGAATTTCGGGCTGGGCCAGGTCGCCGATGCCGAGCCTGCGGTGAGCGACTGGCGCATTCAGGTTGACGCGGTATTCAAGCAGCGCTGATTTGCGTGCTGGTTCGCGCGGGGCATGTCTATTCCTTTATTCGACAATTGCCAATGTACGCCTGACCGGCACAACATGCCTTACGATAACACAACAATTGGCATCATATTCGTTTCGAAAAAAGGCGGGGATTCGCCATGTGTTCACAATTAACAAAGAAATCGCGCAAAGCCGTAACTCCTGATGGTGGGGCCGTGTCGATCGAGTGATTGCACTTTTTTTGGCGCCCTTTTTGCCGAACTGGTCGACTCGGCGCATATTAACAGTAGAGAGAAGAGAAGGACCGCGCGATGCTGGCGCGAGCGGGGCGTGCCTCCCTTGAAAGCTCAACGATATCCATTCATCACGAGAACAACGCATTATTCCTTTTTCAATGAGCGAGATTCGACAGTCGAGCGTTCGGTCTTTGGCACGTCATTTCTTGCGTGGCGCGACAACGGGCCAGACTCCGGACTCGGGAGGCGGAGCTGCCTCGAAGGGGTGGTGCCGGGGGCGGGGTTGCCCGGCGCTTCTGCTTCCTGGCGGGCCACTGGCTTCTGTGCGCCTCGTTTCACGGGAGCGCCGGACGAGCCCGGGACACGGGGCGAAACCCCAAGTGGGACGAAGATGAATTCGATGGAAATGCCATCAGAATGGCATCATTTCGCGCCGCGGCGGATCGACCTCAGAAAAAGACACAAGCAGCACTCGGCCTTGGGCTTGCGAAGGGCCAGCCGGGCTGGTCGCGAGCTTGGGCCGGCCCAGCATCGGATCCGCCCCCCAAGGGGGTCAACCGGGCTGACCTGTGGTGGCATCGGGAGTGAAGTTCGGGGGTGTAGCCTGAGCTCGGGTAATCGGACTAGGCGGAATTCGGATTATCCGCTAGAAACCACACGCCAAGGACTCAAACTCCGCAGTCCCGGTGCGCTTTAGAAATTGACGATTGACAACTGACCTCTATCAATCAATCAACATCGAACCATGAACCAGTTGGGCCGTCTCGTGCTCTTGGTCGCCGGAAGTGCCCTGCTCCTGGGCTGGGTGATCAAGCATAGCGAGCCCACGAGCAATGTCGGGCTGCGCTCTATTCAGCAGGCACGGCAAATTGAGCGCGGTGGGTTGCGCGAAGCTTTGTATCGGGGAATCGATCACCCGCTGCACCCGCTTCTGATCGCGGCGACGCATCGGTTGTTCGATGGCGACAGCCCGGCTTCTTGGCAGCGCGCGGCCCTGCTCTTCTCGTTCGCGTCGACGGTCTTGCTCGTCGTTCCAATTTACTTGCTCGGCCGTGAGCTCTTCGGCGAAGACGCCGCGGTCCTGGGCACTGTCCTTGTGCTGGCGAATTCGCTGGTCGGCTCACTGGTCGTAAATGTGCAGAGCGAAACGTCGTTCCTCTTCTGGTGGAGCTTCGGCCTGTGGGCGGCCGTTCGGTTTCTGCGAGGAGGTCGGTTTCGCTTTTTGGCAATGACGATCGCGCTGGGAGCTCTCGCTTACCTGACGCGCCCGGAGGGGATCTTGCTTCCGGTGGCTCTGGCGCTCTCCATGCTGATCCTTCCGCTGCAGCGGGCGAGCCGGATCAACTGGCCGCGGTGGTGGGGAGCGATCATGCTGGTCACGGGTGGGGCGCTGCTCTTCTCGGGACCATTCGTGGCGATGAAAGGGGGGCTGGGGACCAAGCCGGGGATCGCGCGCGTGCTGGGGCTGGCTCCGCATTCGGCACCGACGGCGCTCGAGCGTGAAGAGCCGCTGGCTCCCGACCAGACAACCATCGAAACCTACAGTCTGGCGGGTGCGCGCACGATCGAGGCGATTGCCGGCGCGGTGACGCTGCCGCTGGTCCCTTTCGCGCTCGTCGGGCTTCTCGTGGCCGCGAGGCGGCGCGAGCGGGCGCGAGAGGTTTTGCTGGTCGCCATCATCCTGGGCGCATCAATCGTCGGCCTGGTGCGACTTCATGCGACAGCCGGATACCTGAATGCACGGCACGCCGTGATTCCCGGGGTGATCCTGACCATGGCGGCGGGAGCCGGCCTCTGCTGGTTGACGAGTCTAGTGGCGATTCCGGGGCGATGGATGGGAATGGCACACGAACGCTTCCGGCTTGGTCCGGCGGTGTGGGTAACGCTGATCGCGGCGATTGTGATTGTGCCCTACGTTCGCTCTCTGGGCCCGGCGCACCCGGGTCCGTTCGCCCTCTACTACACGGCGGGTGACTGGCTTGCAGCCAACACGCGCCCAAGCGACAAGGTGCTCGACCTCACCGACTGGTCGCTGTTCTTCAGCGGGCGCGACGGCTATCACCTCGCCGAGGCGTACAAGGCGCCCGCCGATCCGCGGATGCGGTGGATTGTGATCCGCACGCCCGACGTCGAGGGCCACTGGCACTACGGCGAGATCATTCGCGAGATGGTGTGCGGCAGATCGGCCGTGGCCCAGCTTCCGGAGCGGCCGGCGCCGGGCGAGCTCCAGATCAGCATCTACGATCGCCGGGGACCTGGTCGGTTCGCGGCGGCGGAGGCGCCCGATTCGCGCGACCGAGCTCGCGTGCTGCGCTAGGACGTGAAAAGTTAGCCACTTGGTCACAACGGCATTGTGGTTTGATGGACCAGAGCTTTGACCTCGATTGAGAGTATCGCGAAAGGACTGAACTGCTGGACTGTCGTCCGGCATAGCGCGCGAGCAGGGCTGCTGGTGGCGATTGCCGCGGCATTGCTCGGGTGGGAGACCCGCCACACGGAAACCAGCTTCGCCGACGGCTTGCGCTACATCCACCAGGCCGAACGGATCGAGGCCGGCTCATGGCACGACGGCGCCTTGCGTGGCGCGGACCATCCGCTGCACCCTCTGGGTATCGCGATGGTGCACCGGTTTTCAGGCGGCGGCCGTCCGGGCTCCTGGCAACAAGCCGCGCTCTTGCTCTCCTTCTGTTGCACCGTTCTGCTGGTCGTTCCGACGTACTTGCTGGCCGTCGAGCTATTCGGCGAGGGAGCGGCCTGGATGGCGTGCCTGCTGGTGATCGTCAACCCGCTCGCTTGCTACATTGTCGTGAACGTTCTTTCCGAGAGCACGTTTCTCCTGCCGTGGACTTTCGGCCTGTGGTCCGGCATCCGCTTTCTGCGGGCAGGACGGCCGGGCTGGTTGGTGCTGGCACTCGCGTGCGGCGCGGCGGCTTACTTGACGCGGCCGGAGGGCCTCTTGCTTTCGGCCGCACTGCTGGCAACGCTTTTGATCTCGGCCGTCTTTCGCGCCACCCGGCTCGATTGGCGGCGCTGGTGGCGGCTCATCGCGTTCGTTGCGACCGGCATCGCCGTGCTCGCCGGGCCCTATGCCGCGCTTCGCGGCGGGTTGGGGACCAAGCCGGGGATCGCCCGCGTGCTGGGGCTGGCGCCGCACTCGAATCCGCGGGCACTTGAGCGAGAGACACCGCTTCCAAACGATCAACCGATGGTCCGAACCTACTGGATTGCGACCGTGCGCATGCTCAAAGTCTTGCGGTTTGCCGTGACGGGAGCGCTCGTACCGTTTGCCTTGCTGGGGATGATCGTGCTCGCTAGACGGCGACCGTGTGCACGCGCGTCGTTGTTTCTGGCGATGGTTCTGGGGGCGTCGGCCGTGGCACTGGTGCGTCTGCACGCCACTGGGGGCTATTGTGCGATCCGTCATGGGCTCATCCCGGGAATGCTCCTCACGGTCTGCGCGGCTGGGGGCTTTGCCTTCTTGACGGGAAAGCTCACCATTCCCGGGCGATGGCTCGGCCAGCCTCAAGAGCGAGTGGGCCTTCCCGCGCCGGTGTGGTCGCTGCTGGTTGTGTTTCTGATCCTCTCAGGCGGCACGCGAGGAATTGCCGGGCCAAATTCCGGCCCATTTGCGGCTTATCACGGCGCAGCCGGCTGGCTCGCCCGCAATGTTCGGACGAGCGAACAGGTCCTCGACATGACGGACTGGTCGCTGTATTTGAGCGGGCGGACGGGCTATCACTTCGCCGACGTGTACAAGGCCCCGGCCGACCCGGCGACGCGCTGGATCGTTGTCCGCCAGCCGCATGTGGAGGGGAATTGGCCTTATACGTCGGTCATTCGCGAGCTGATCGGCAGCCGCGAGCCGGTCGCCGTCATTCCGCTGGAGCCGGCCGCGGGTCAGTTGCAAATCTGGATCTACGATCGCCAGCAGAGGGAATCCTGCCCAACCATTGGTCAAAGCGATGAATCGTCCAGTAAAGAAGCACCAACGCAACACCTGCGGCGACCAGGAGCCACGTCGCCGCGTATGGAAAAACAAATTCCGCCGGCAGGAAGTATGGACCAGGGAAACGGGCCATGATGACCAGGATCGGCGCCGCGACCGGGCTGGCCAAGGCAAGCCTCGCGGCCAGTGGGCGATTTAACCCCTGGAACAAACCCTCGGCTATGGTCGGTACGATCAATGCAACCGCGACGTAGAACCCCACCGTCCATATGACGGCTTGGGCCGGCTTCGCGCATCGAGTTGCCAGGAACACTCCCACGCTTACGAATGCCGCTGCGTAAAGAAGAACTTGAGCGAGAACAACGGGAACCAGGGCCAGTTGAGTGAATGGGTTCCAGGGCCCGGGCTTGAAGCGCGGCGACGCCGGGGCGTCGACGATTACCACAAGGCTCGCGAGCACGGGAAAAAGGAGGACAGGCACGATGAAGCGATAGACTGCCCACCACTTTCCGTTGACGATCGTGGCGGTTGGCAACGGCGTGGCGAGGAGCAAGTCGACTCCTTCCCGCCCTGCGCTCTTTTCTTCGGACCAGACGAGACTGGCCTGAACGGCCAGAGCCAGAACTCCGATTCCGAGCTCGTAACCGGCAATGGGCGCGAGAACGGGTTGAACACCCGGGTTGGCCCAGTAGGCACGCGCACCCATCACGGTGGCGATGGTGGCGCCGAGCACATAGATCAGCCAGAACGCCCTCAAGCCGAACGACCGCGAAGCATGCCGCCACTCGCGCCAGACCACGGGATTGCCATCAAGCGTCGGTCGCAGCCACCAGGCCGGGCGGCGACTGACGGCGTGCCGCAGGGTCTCGAGCACTCGCGGCGGTTTTCGCGAGCGTTGGCTTTCGCGAGCCAGGATCGTGCGGCGAAAAGTTGCTGTGGCGATTTCGAGCAGAGCGATCGTGACGCAGGCTGTTCCGCAGGCGAACAGGGCAGCTTGTCCAATCGTGGGCTGGCCGGGCTGGCCGGGCCAGATCAGCAAGAGCGGGTTTGCGATGACCGCCCATCGCGGAGCACGAACGACGGGCGCGGCCAGGAGGAGCGTGCCGTACAGCCAGGCTCCGGACGCGGCATACGCGGCGAATGCTGCTGACAGAGCTCCCCGCGACCAGAGCGAAAATGCAACGGCCAGGGCCACGCAGACCGCCATCGAGCCAAGAATCGTTGTGGCGACGATGGCCATGTGCACCGGGTCGAGGCCCCACCACTGGACCAGGAACGCGAAGAACGGAAACATGCACAGCAAGAGGAAGATGCCCGGTATCATTCCGGCCGCAAACGATTGCCAGACGATTTCCCGGGGCGTGAGGCTTGTCACGAGCAAGAGCGGCAGCATCTGCTTGCCGCGCCGCGGGCTGAATACGCTCAAAGCCGGAATTGGCGCGATAAGAAAAGCGGTGAGAATGCCGACGCCGGCGATGATGCCTGAATAGGACGTCACCGCGAGACGACGAGCGTATCCCGAGGGAAACCCCATGTGGCGAAAGTGCGAGAACAATTCTTGCGTGAATGCGAAGTAGGCCGCGAGGATCACGATTAACAGAACACGAACAGCGTACGAGCCCCTCCGCCCCGCCACGCGGCGCGTCTCGACTCGAAAAACCGGGCCCGGCTCGAGATCCATCGGCGCGACTCCTGCGACAAGTGTCGCACATTTTCCTGGTCGGAGCCATGCGCGAGCGTCTTGTGCTCAATCGCCGCGTGAACTACGATCACATTTTCCGCCGCGCCACGACCGCAGAGCGGAGCCTCTCGTTCACGCGGCCGACCCTGAGCTCATCCGGCATTTCCAAACAAATCGCAGCGCTTAATGGACTTCTTCACCCCGTCAGGAAATCGCCATGGAATACGATATTGTGATCGCTAATGGGACCGTGGTCAATGTCGACGGTGAATCTCGCGCCGACGTCGCCATCGCCGGGGAAAAGATCGCGGCGGTGGCGCCCGGCCTGGCGAAGGGCGCTGGAGCGAAAACCAAGATCATCGACGCCTCCGGTCGGCTGGTCATTCCCGGAGGGGTCGATGTCCACGTTCATCTCGAGCTGCCGTTCTGCGGGACGGTCTCGAGCGACGACTGGAACACGGGCACCCGCGCCGCGGCGCGAGGGGGCGTGACGACCGTCATCGATTTTGCGATCCCCTACGGCAAAGAGTCGCTCATGGATGCCTACGGGAACTGGATGGCCAGAGCAAAGAAGGCGTGCATCGACTATTGCTTTCACATGGCGATCACCAACTGGGACCGGCACGGCCCGGAAATGCAAGAGATGGTCGCCATGGGCTGTCCGACGTTCAAGGAATTCATGATCTATGCATCCGAAGGCTGGCAGGCCGACGATCGGGCGATTTTTAACACGCTCGAGCGGTGCAAGGAACTGGGAGGGATGCTTCTTGTCCACGCCGAATCGAGCCGCGTGCTCGACGAGCTGATCGCCCGCCATCACACCCCGAACGAGATGCGCAGCTACGGAGCGCGGCTGCACGCGATGACCAGGCCCAACTTCATCGAAGCCGAGGCCATTCAGCGGGCGATCACCTGGGCCGAGGTGACCGGCGGCCGGCTTTATATCGTTCACATGTCGACGGCGCAGGGGGCCGATCACGTGCGGGCCGCGCAGCGCGCGGCGTCGACGTCTATGCCGAGACCTGCGCTCAGTATCTGGTGCTCGACGACTCGGTCTTCGCCAGAGAGGACGGGCACCTTTATGCTTGCTGCCCGCAGGTGAAGAAGAAAAGCGACCAGACGCGCCTCTGGAAGGGGCTTCACGACGGCGAGGTGTCGGTGATATCAACGGATACATGTACATTCTCACGCGCACAGAAAGCCCGATGGGAAGGCGATTGGACCAAGATACCCATGGGGCTGCCGGGGCTCGAGACGCTCTTGCCGATCGTCTTTACCCACGGCGTGCTCGAAGGGCGCTTGACTCCCTCGGAATTCGTCGCCAAGTGCTGCACCAATCCGGCCAGACTGATGGGTCTCTTTCCCCGGAAAGGGACGTTACGCGCGGGCAGCGACGCCGACATCGCGATCATCGACCCGGCGCGGAAGATCGAGGTCGATTTTGCGAAGATGGAAACGAACGCCGACTGGAGCCCGTATCAGGGCTGGCCGCTGGCGGGGTTTGCGGAAACCACGTTCAGCCGCGGCCGGAAGATCGTGGACCAATTTAAGTTCATCGGTGAAAGCGGCTGGGGCCGCTGGCTGCCGCGCAAGCGCGCCGGCTCGCTCGAAGGCTCCAGAGAGGCGGCTGCCCTCGCACGGGCTTGACGAGAAGCGGGAATTCGCCGTTCGGCTCGAGCGTTTCGAGGGGAGCCGCCATGTTCCGGTCTGGTGACAGGCAATCGCCTGAACGATTGAAAGAACGATTTGCCGATGTTCCTCCGGCGCTTTCGCTGGATCAGGCGCGGGTGGAAGCCGCGCGCTGTCTCTATTGCTTCGACGCCCCGTGCACGCGGGCCTGCCCTACGCACATCGACGTGCCGAAGTTCATTCGCCAGATACTTCATCACGATGAGCTTTCCGCGGCACGCACGATCCTCGATGCCAACGTCTTCGGCGGGAGCTGTGCCCGCGCCTGCCCGACCGAGGTGCTCTGCGAGGGGGCCTGTGTCGACAGGATGCTCATGAAGAGCCCGGTGCAGATCGGCCGGCTTCAGCGCCATGCGTGCGACACGGCCGGCGCGGCGGCTTCGAATGGATCGAGGCGGGCCCGGCCACCGGCAAGCGGGTGGCAATCGTCGGCTCCGGGCCAGCGGGTCTTTCTTGTGCTTCGTCACTGCGCCGCATGGGCCACGAGGTCACGGTCTATGAGGCGCGCAGCCTGCCCGGCGGGCTCGACACGCTCGGGATCGCGGCGTACAAGATCTCGACCGAATTTGCTCTCTCGGAAATCGAGATGATTCGCGGGATCGGGATCGACATCGAATTCAACCATCGCGTGGCGCGGCCGAATTGCGAGCATTGCTCGAAGAGTATGACGCCGTGTTTCTTGGCATCGGGCTGGGCAGGACCATGTCGCTGGCCATCGAGGGAGAAGACCTGGACGGGGTCTGGGAATCGCTTGATTTCATCTTTCAGACCCATACGAAGCCACTCGAAGAGTGCACAGTCGGAGCGAGCGTGGTCGTCATTGGCGCCGGCAACACGGCCATCGACGTGGCGACTGTCTCGAAGCGGCTGGGGGCCGAGACCGTGACGATTGCGTATCGGCGCAGCGACGCGCTCGTTCCGGCCTTCGCCTATGAGTACGAGCTGGCCAAGAGCGACGGAGTGCGGTTCGAGTGGTGCGTGCAGCCTCTTCGCATCATCGGCGAGGCGGGCCGTGCCACCGGCGTTCTTTTCCAGAGAACCGAGCTCCCCGAGCCGGCCACGCGCACCAGCCCCGTCCGAGGAGTTCCGGGATCCGAATTCGTTCTTGCCGCAGACATGGTCGTGAAGGCGCTCGGCCAGGAACATCTGCTCGACCTGCTCTCGGCCCTTCCCGGCCTGGAAGTAAAGAAAGGCGCGATCGTTGTCGACGGCGCAACCTTGATGACAAGCATTCCGGGGCTCTTTGCCGGCGGCGACTGCCTGCGCAGCGGCGGCGAAGTGGTCGACGCCGTGCAGGACGGCAAGATCGCGGCCAGGGGAATTGATACCAGGCTTAGCACCCGATAGACATCTCGACGGAGCGCATCTGGACATGCCCGACCTATCGATCGAATTCTGTGGCGTCAAAGCGCCGAATCCGTTCTGGCTGGCCTCGGCCCCACCCACCAATTCGGAGTACCAGGTGCGCCGCGCGTTCGACGCCGGCTGGGGCGGCGCCGTGTGGAAGACGATCGCCGGAGAGCCGATTGTCAACGTCTCGTCGCGCTATGGAGCGATCGATTACGACGGGCGAAAAGTGATGGGGCTCAACAATATCGAGCTCATCACCGATCGTCCTCTGGAGGTCAATCTCCGGGAAATCGCCCGGGTCAAGAAGGCCCATCCCGACCGGGCGCTTTTTGTCTCGCTGATGGTGGAATCAAACCGCGAGGCCTGGCACGAGATCACCAAGCAGACGCAGGACACGGGAGCCGACGGCATCGAGCTCAACTTCGGCTGCCCGCACGGGATGAGTGAGCGCGGCATGGGCTCTGCGGTGGGCCAGGTTCCCGACTATGCCTGCATGATCACGGAATGGGTGAAAGAGGTCTCCACGATTCCCGTGATGGTGAAGCTCACGCCCAATGTGAGCGACGTGGCGGCGATCGCGCGTGCGGCCGTGCGCGGCGGTGCCGACGCATTGTCGCTGATCAACACGATCAACTCGATCATGGGAATCGATCTGGAGACGCTCGCCCCCAAGCCGGCGGTCCGCGGCCAGGGGAGCCATGGCGGCTATTGCGGGCCGGCGGTCAAGCCGATCGCGCTCAACATGGTGGCTACGGTGGCCGCGGATCATGATATCAAGGTGCCGATCAGCGGCATCGGCGGCATCCAGGCCTGGCAGGACGCGGTCGAGTTCCTGCTGTTGGGGGCAAGCACGGTGCAGGTGTGCACGGCAGTCATGCATTTTGGGTTCCGGATCGTCGAGCAGCTCCAGAGCGGGCTCGAGAACTGGATGTGCGAGAAGGGCTATCGCTCGATCCGCGAGTTCAGCGGGCTCTCGGTGCCGCGAATCAAGTCGTGGGGCGACCTTGACCTGAACTACAAGATCGTCGCTCACATCGACCAGGAGAAGTGCATTCACTGTGGGCTGTGCTACATCGCTTGTGAAGACGGCTGCCACCAATCGATCCGCTGGGAGAAACTGTCCACGGCCGAATTCCTGGCGGACGGCCGGAATCTCGAGGGAGGGCTCGTCTCGGGCGGCCACCAGGTCGTGCCGGGTTCAGGCGGCGACTCGATCAACGTCTTCACGATCGATGAGAACACGTGTGTCGGCTGCAACATGTGCAGCATCGTTTGCCCGGTTGATCGCTGCATCACGATGCGCGACGTCGACACCGGGCTCGCGCCGATGAGCTGGAATCAGTACCAGACCAGGCTCGCAAGAGGCGAGATCGACCCGATCTCCCCACCGCAGCATGCGTGAGCGAGATTGCAATTCACGAGCGAGCGTATTGAAGCGCCGATATTCTGACCGACAGGGTGTGTGCGAATTCAAAGTGCGGCGCGGTCCGGCAAACGTTGAGGAATCCGACGCGGCGACTCATCGCTCCCTCTCCCTGCGAGGAGGGCGGGGGTGAGGGTCTTCGCGCAGAACGTTGCAATTCGCAGACATGCGCTGAGACGGAACAGGCACCTGCGTGCCGTTGGGCTCTTACTGGGGAACGGCAGCCGCTGTCGCGACAGCAACCTGTATGTCGAAGAGGTTTGCCAGCTCTTGAGCTTTTGTTACCGGGTCGACCAGCATCGGCGAATCCTTGTATATATCCGTTAGGAGAGTTGCCAGTCTCGCGCCGACAATTTCGTTGACATTTTCCGCTGATTCGCTAAGAAATCGCTTTACATACCTGATATCGTCCTCCGTGGGCGCGAGGATTTGGTCCTTTGCTACGGACCGCTTTGAAAGAACGCGCAGTTTCATAGCATCGGATCCGGTTAGCACGCCTGAGTTGTGTGTGAAATTGTGTCGGAGTTGCCAGAGAATCGCCAGCGATTCGGCCCGTTCTTCCTGTTCTTTTTTGTTCGCCCCGCTGCCTTGATTCTTAGCTGGGAAAAGAAATACTTGCCAGGCGTCGCTCTCCGGAGACGCGAGCAATTTCCGGAACCGAGTGTTAATCACTTTGTTGGATAGCCATGTGTCGGATTCGCACAGAGCTCTGCCGATCGAGGCGGCCTCGAAGTGCGCGATCATTTCGTTGCCGCTTGCCTGAACTCGTTGTAACGATCGTCGGTGACCAAGCTCCCAAGTTGATCGATGCAGACGGTCGCGAGCTCCTTAATGAACCGCTCGAATGTCTCTATCAGATTAGCGAGCACAAACCGCCTCAAGTGCGTCATGTACTTCGTCTTGATTGCAACATAAAGAGACCCTGCTTTCGATCGCTCAGTCAAATGATGCTCGATGTAATCGATCAGCGCGATGTTGACGTTCACAGCACGCCGATAGTGCGTAATAGGCGCTCGCGATTCCTTGCCCAGAGGTTCCGTGTGCCCAAGGACGTCTCGTACGCGCTCTCCCAGGTCGATCGGACGGCGACCCTTCTTCTTCGCCATGCAACTGTTCTCACGTCGTGACTTCGGGCAGCCTGGAGGACGGATACTCGGCAAGCATCCAATCACCGTCGCGATCCGACCACGCAAGCAGGAAGGTACGCCGGTGCTCGGGATTATCCGTATCGGAAAGGTCGTTCAGCCCTTGAGAGTTGATCGTTTGGCCGTGTGGCCGCGACTGCATGGGGCCAGCGGGCAACGTGTATAAAAATATGTCTTTGCTGTATCCGCGAAGTGCACTTGACAGTTCACCACTCGGGCAAGGGAAGTCCACCTTGCCGCCTAATCTGGGATCACCGTGAACGATCCACCAAGTGCCAGGTTCGCGATCCAACCAGTCGGCGATCTCTGCCGGCTTGATAATGTAATGCGGCCTCTGGTGTGCGTTCATTGCCGTCCCTCTTTTCCAAGTCTACTCCTGCCGAATCGAATCGGAGAGAGCGATTCGCTGGGAGATTAACTCGTCGTAGGAGCAACGCAGCGGTGCCGTCGTGCCAGGTTTACATTCCCGTCTTCACTGAATTATACCGTCGCCGTGAACAACGATGCGCCGGATAATTCTCGGTTCGTGTGCCAGCGTACGCGTCGGACCCGAATCAATTCCGTTGGGAGCGCAGAGTTAACACCTCGTCGAGACAGTCCACGAGAAAATCTGCATCGTCACGTGTCAGGCACATGGGGGGCTTGATGCGCAGGGTGTTGCCCGCCAAGCCGCCCTTGCCAACCAAGAGTCCGCGCGCCTTGCACAGCTCGAGTAAGTCCGCGGTCTCGGACGTGGCGGGCTCCTTCGATTGTCGGTCGCGGACGAGCTCCACCCCCAGCATCAGGCCCATGCCGCGCACCTCGCCGATCAACGGCTGGCGGTCTTGCAGCTCGAGCAATCGATCGCGTAGATGATTGCCCACCCGCAGCGCGTTCTCCTGGATTCCCTCGCTTTCGATCACCTCGAGCGTCGCCAACCCCTGTGTCATGGAGATCGGGTTGCCCCCGAATGTGTTGAAATGAATGCGATTTTTCATGACGGCGGCGATCTCCGGCCGCGTTGTGCATGCGCCGGAGGTCCGCCGTTGCCGATTCCCTTGGCCATCGTGACCAAGTCGGGAGTGACGCCCCAGTTCTCGAAGCCCCAGTATTTGGTGCCGGTGCGGCCGAAGCCGGTCTGCACCTCGTCGGCGATGCAAAGCCCGCCGTGGGAGCGGACAATGTCGTAAACGATCTGGAAATACTCACGCGGTGGTGTGACGACCCCGCCGACACCCTGGATCGGCTCGGCGATGAAGCAGGCAACTTCGCCGGGCGTCTCGTAGCGGATCAGATCCTCGACATCGCGCGCACATTTCAGGTCGCAGCTTGGATACTCGAGGCCGTAAGGACAGCGATAACAGTATGCGGGCGTGGCGTGCTTCACTCCGTGCGTCGGGTTCGATTTGAATTTCCACGTCCCATGCGCGGTCAAGCCCATCGCGGCCTGCGTGCCGCCGTGATAGCCGTTGCGCAAGCTGATGACATCGACGTTGCCCGTGAACTCGCGCGAAGAAAGGATTGCGATCTCGTTGGCCTCGCTGCCGGAGTTGGTGAAATAGCTGACGGAAAGGCCGCTTCGGGCGGGCATGGCGCTGGCGAGCTTTTGCCCCAGCTCGGCGACGGCGGGGTGCAGATAGATGGTCGTGGTGTGCTGGAGCCGGCCCACTTGCTCGCGGACTTTTTCGACGATTGTTGGATGACAGTGCCCGACGGAGACGGTCACGATGCCGGCAAAAGCGTCCAGGTATTGCTTGCCTGTTTCGTCCCAGACGTACTGCATGTGGCCTTCGACCAGCATCAAGGGCTCGCGGTAATACGTGATCAGGCCCGGGGTCAGATACTGGCGCCGCATTGCGAGCACTTCTTCGCGCGACGGGCCGTGGTAAGGTGCGGGGGAGTGAGTCGAAGGGGGCAACGCCGCCGCCTTCGCGTCTTGGTTGATTTCCGTTACAGACATTTCGTTACCTTCGCCAAAAGAGTTGTGCTGAGCGTATAGAACGATGCTATCCCGTTCAATCATCTCAGAGTTGGACAAGCGCTCCATAAGATTCGGGCCGTCGATCGCGGTAGAACTGCCAGGTGTTGCGGACGTCGCGGATGAGATCCAGATTCAAGTCGGCGATCACGATATCGTCGCAGTCGCGGCCGCCCTGGGCCAGGATCTGGCCGCGCGGGTCGCAGAAATAGCTCTGGCCGTAGAATTCGCCGATTCGCCATGGCTCTTCGAAGCCGGGCCGATTGATGGCTCCGACGAAGTAGCCGTTGGCGACGGCGTGGGCGGGCTGCTCGAGCTTCCAGAGGTATTCCGAGAGCCCGGCGACGGTGGCCGAAGGATTGAAGACGATCTCGGCTCCTGCGAGTCCCAGGCAGCGCGCACCTTCGGGGAAGTGGCGGTCATAGCAGATATAAACGCCGACCTTGCCGACGCGGGTCTCGAATACAGGATATCCGAGGTTGCCAGGACGAAAATAGAATTTTTCCCAGAAACCCGGTGCACAATGGGGAATATGCATCTTGCGAAACTTGCCGAGGTAGGCGCCGCCGGAGTCGATCACGGCCGCGGTGTTGTAGTAAACGCCCGTGAGATCCTCCTCGTAGACGGGCACGACCAGGACGACGTCGTGCCGCTTGGCGAGTTCGCACATCAGCCGGGTGGTCGGCCCGTCGGGCACCCGCTCGGTGAGCTCGTACCAGCGCGATTCTTGTTCGGCACAGAAGTACGGCCCATAAAACAGTTCTTGCAGGCAGACCACTTGTGCGCCGCGGTTGGCCGCATCGGCGATCATGGCGACGTGCTTCTCGATCATTGCCTGCTTGACCACAGCGACCGGCGCGGTTGCTTTTTCGCAGAGGGTCGCCTGGACCAAAGCGCCACGGACAATTCTTGGCATGATGGATCCCCAGTGTTGCAGCGGCACAGCGTGATCACGATGCTACATTGCGCAAGCGTCGAATGCCAGGCGAGAGGGGCTTCAGTGCGAGGCTGGTCACCTGGCGGTCTCGCGGCATCGCGACGCATTTTGAATGACCATCGCAAATTGGCCTTGTATCTCGGGCCGGATTTCCATCTAATTCACGCAGGATTCGAATATGCAAGCGTACTTCGCTTGCAAACTTCTGGCAGGACGCCCAGTCCGGTGAGCTCTCGAGTCAACGACGATTCCACTCTCCTGGATTTGCAAGAGGCACGCGCGGGCGACGCGGAGCTTCTGGGTCGAACGCTCGAGTCGTGTCGCGATTACCTGCTGTTGATCGCCGGGCGCGAGATCGATCGAGACCTGGTCGCGAAGGGCGGCGGGTCTGACCTTGTGCAGGATACGCTCCTGGGCGCTGATCGCGACTTCGGCACGTTTCACGGCCGTTCGCGGGATGAGCTGCTGGCCTGGCTTCGCAAGATCCTCGAGAACAATCTGGCGGTCTTCAGGCGGCGCTATCGTGGTACGCGGAAGCGCCAGGTGTCGCTCGAGGTGTCGTTCGACGCGGGTGGTGCGGCAGCGCCAGGGTCGGATTGGGTCTCCGATTCCGCATCGCCGAGTACCGCGGCAGCGCAACGAGAGCAGGCCGCGGCGCTTCAGTCCGCGCTGGGACGCATTCCCGAGGATTATCGCCGGGTGATTGTCTGGTATCAGTACGATCAGCACACGTTCGAGGAAATCGGGCGCCGGCTGGACCGGTCTCCGGAGGCTGCGCGGAAGATCTGGTCGCGAGCACTCGTTCGCCTCACGCAAGAGCTAGGGCCGACGCATGACCCCCGAGCATGAGTACGAGCACCGCGACCAATCTCGCGTCGAGGCGATGCTCGCCTTCGATCGGGTGCTCGTCAGTGGTGGTGTGGCGCCGGGAACGGGCGATGAAAATGCGTCACTTGAAGCGATTTACAACTGCCAGCGCCTGCTCGAAGAGGTGTGGCCGCGGTCAATTCCCTCGCCGGCAGAGCGTCCGAGGCAGTTTGGCCGCTACATCATCTTGCGCGAGCTCGGCCGGGGCGCCTTCGGCGTGGTCTTTCTGGCCTCGGATTCGGTGCTGGGGCGCGAAGTTGCGCTCAAGGTGCCCCGCCCACTTGCACTCGTCACGCCGGAGGTTCGGCGGCGGTTTGTGCGCGAGGCGGAGGCGGCGTCGCGGCTTGACCACCCGCATATCGTGCCCGTTTACGACGTGGGCGAGGAAGGGCCAATCTGCTACATCGCTTCGGCCTATTGCGAAGGACCGAACCTGGCGGACTGGCTGCGCGGGAGGTCGGCGCCGATTCCATTTCTCGAGGCGGCCCGGCTGGTGGCGATCTTGAGTGCGGCCGTGGGCCACGCGCACGAGCGCGGCATTCTGCACCGCGACCTCAAGCCGAGCAACATCCTGCTTCGGCCGCCTGATCCCGCATGGGCCGGAACTGACGCTGTGAGTTCCGGTCTGGGTTTCGTTCCCCGCATATGCGACTTCGGGCTGGCGAAGTTGCTTGACCAGGACTCACACGAAACATGCAGCGGTGTGCCGATAGGCTCGCCGAGCTACATGGCACCCGAGCAGGCGGCCGGACGGCTGCGCGACCATGGGCCGGCGACCGACGTTTACGCCTTGGGGGCGATCCTTTACGAGCTGCTCACGGGCAGGCCGCCGCTCGTGGGCGAGACCGACCTGGAAACCTTGCGGCTGGTCTCAGACCAGCACCCTACCGCTCCGCGCAGTCTTTCGGAAGGGAGCTCCGCGATCTCGACACGATCTGCCTGAAGTGTTTGGAAAAGCAGCCGAAAGCCCGATACGCCAGCGCAGCGGGATTGGCGGAAGACCTCGAGCGGTTCCTCACCGGCAGGGCGGTGCTCGCGCGGCCGGTTCGCACCTGGCAGCGTGCGGCAAAGTGGGTCCGACGACGGCCCGTGCATGCGGCGCTATTGGCCGTGAGTGCGATCGCCATCGTGGTCGTTCTCGGCGGTGTGTTCTGGACTGGCACGTGGATACAGAAACACAGGCGGAATCTCACCAACGCCGTCGCCCAGACGGAACACGACGTGCAGCAGGCCGAGCGATCGGCGCACGGACGGCGCGAATCGAGCTCGCACTGACTGAGGAACGAGAGCGATTCGCCGCGCGATACGGGCCGGCAACGCAGATCAAGCTCGTATACGACACATTCGCCGCCGGTGATGTCGTGCTGGCCGCGAGAATGCTCGAGTCATTCGGCCCGTCGCACGGACACGTCGAGCGGCGCGGGTTTGCCTGGGGGCATCTCCGCCAGCTCATCGAGCCTAAGTTGACACGCCTTGGCGACCCTCTTCAACCCGCGATAGCGACCGTGAAGATGGTGATCACGCGCGACAGCCGGGTGGTCGCCGTGGGCAGGGCAGATGGCCGCATCGAGCTCTGGGACCTGAACGACATGCGACTGCTGCGGACCCACGTCAATCAGCCCCCCGGACCGGGCGCCGAGGTTTACTTCCTGGCGCTTTCGCGCGACGACCGATTCCTGGCGACCGGTAGCTCGAATAATCTTTTGAAGATATGGAATATGGGCACGGGGGCTCTCGTCGGCGAGCTTCCCAAGCCACCCAGGGAACTCGCGGCTAAGCTCGGCGAGATCTTCACAACGAGCTTCACGGACCGTTCCGACTTTCTGGTAACCTTCTATACGGGCATGAGGCCGACGATGACTTACGCCGTGTTCTGGAGATTGCCTAAGCGTGGCGGCCAGGTCGAGCTCGCGGCCGTATTGAATCAGGACGATCTGCCGAAATACGGTAAGCAAGCGCCGTTTCAGAGTCCGGCGCCAAAGCGCGACGGCGTCAAATCTCCACCCTGGATTTCATTCGCGGAAGAGCATGTGGTCTTGCTTGATGACGGCGCGTCGGTGGCGATCAAGGAAGAATCGACCGGCGTGACGCTCTATAGCAACCACGTGCGAATCGCGCGGGTTTACGGGCCACTGGGTGTGCCCGTACTCACACAACGCGGGTTCAATGGCCTGACCAAGGACGAGATCGCGTGGTGGAGCGAACGTGCGTTCGGCCTGTGCGGAAAGGCAGCGAACGGTCAGCGTCGCATTCTCGAACCCTGCGGTGTTTCCGACTTCTCCCCGGACGGCCGCACGCTCGCCTTTTTCCACTGGCCGCTGGGCACGATTTTCAAGGATGTAGCAACGGGCCAGATTGTCTGTGCCGATTCCGCCAGACCCAACTGGCGTGTCGCCGATCAAGCCCACACGCCCGACGGGCGGTATCTCGTGATGGGTGGCTTTCACCCGCAAATCCACGTGTGGCACATCGAGCCGCGCAAGATCATCGCGCACGAGAAAGAGGTCTGGTCGCTCGCTTTCGCCCCCGACGGATCGAGCCTCGCTTCCGGCGCGGATGACCACACCGTGAGGCTCTGGAACACGGCCGACGCCCGCGAACGCACCGTTTTGAAGGGACACCAGTCGCTCGTGACGGCGGTGGCGTATTCGCCGGACGGCAAACGAATCGCTTCCGGCAGCTTCGACAACACGATTCGCCTCTGGGACGCAACCTCAGGAGATCAACCGGCCACGCTTCGCGGACATGGCGATCGCGTGCGAACGTTGTCGTTCTCTCCCGATGGGGCCACGCTGGCATCGGCGGGCGAAGATCTCGGGATACGGCTGTGGGACGTGAACGCCAGGCGCGAGCTGTCGCCGCCGCTGGCGGGCCATACCGGCTCTGTGTTCTCGCTGGCATTTGCTCCAGACGGCAAGACGCTCTACTCCGGCGCGACCGACGAGACCATCCGACTTTGGGATCCCAGAGCGCCGCAAGCTCGCGCGGTCTGGCAGGCAGACGATCAGGTCTACTCACTGGCCATATCGCCGGACGGCAAATCCCTCGCCGCTGCGCACCGCGGCGGAACGGTTTCGCTCTGGGATGTCAGCAGGGCGAAAGTCCGCGCACGCTGGCGGGCGCATCCCAGCGAAGTTCTCAGCGTCACGTTCAGCCCCGATGGTCTGACGCTGGCCTCCACCGGAAGCGACAAGATGGTTCGCATCTGGGATCCGGTCACGACCCAACCGCTCCTGATGCTCAAGGGACACGAGGCGCCCGTTCACGCCGCGGCATTTTCACGCGATGGGACCATCCTGGCGACCGGCAGCCATGACGGCAGAATCAGGCTGTGGCGTGCACTGCGCGACGAACGGCCCACCACCAGGTAGCAAATCCCCCTTGGATCCGGCGGTTGATTTCGACTGAATTCACACGCACGCACGAGCTAGGGCCAACGCATGACCCCCGAGCACGACTACGAGCCCAGCGATCTATCTCGAGTGCAGGCGATGCTGGCCTTCGATCGCGCGCTCGTCACCGGTGGCACTCCGCCGGCAACGGGCGATCAAAACCCGGCGCTTGAAGCGATTTACAACTGCCAGCGTCTGCTCGCAGAGGTATGGCCGCGGTTAATTCCCTCGCCGGCAGACCCTCCAAGGCAATTCGGCCGTTACATGGTCCTGCGTGAGCTCGGCCGGGGCGCCTTCGGCGTAGTCTTTCTGGCCTCGGATTCCGTGCTGGGGCGTAAGGTTGCGCTCAAGGTGCCGCGCCCTTTTGCACTTGTGACGCCGGAGGTTCGGCGGCGATTTGTGCGCGAAGCGGAGGCGGCGTCGCGGCTTGACCACCCTCATATCGTGCCCGTTTACGACGTCGGCGAGGAAGGGCCGATCTGCTTCATTGCTTCGGCGTATTGCGAAGGACCGAATCTGGCAGACTGGCTGCGCGGACGGAGCACACCGGTTCCGTTGTGCCAGGCGGCCCGCCTGGTGGCAGTCTTGAGTGCGGCCGTCAGCCATGCGCACGAGCGAGACATATTGCACCGTGATCTCAAGCCAAGCAACATCTTGCTCCGACCGCTTGATCCCGCCGCGTCGATATCTGACGATCCGTGTTCCGGTCTGGGTTTCATTCCCCGAATTTGCGACTTCGGGCTGGCGAAGCTGCTGGACCAGGACTCACACGAAACGTGCAGCGGCATGCCGATCGGGTCGCCTTGCTACATGGCGCCGAGCAGGCTGCGGGACGGTTGCGCGACCATGGGCGGGCAACCGACGTCTACGCCCTGGGGGTGATCCTCTACGAGCTGCTCACCGGCAGGCCGCCCTTTAGGGGTGAGTCCGATCTCGAGACATTGCGGCTGATCTCGGATCAGGATGCACCTCCGCTGCGCGGCTTGCGTCGAAGTATTCCGCGCGATCTGGAGACGATCTGCTTGAAGTGTCTGGAGAAGCAGCCGAAAGCTCGATACGAAAACGCGGCGGGACTGGGGGAGGACCTCGAGCGATTCCTCGCCGGCAAGGCGGTGCGGGCACGACCGGCGCGGGCCTGGCAGAGGCGCAGAAATGGGCCAGACAACGACCCGCGCGGGCGGCATTTCTGGCTGCGAGCGTGATCACGATGTCGATCATCGTCGGTGTTGTGCTCTGGTCTGGCACGTGGATGCAGAAACATCGGCGGAATCTCACCATCGCGGTCGCCAAGACAGAGCGCGATGTGCAGCAGGCCGAGCGATTGGCTCACGGAGCCCGCATCGAGCACGCAGTGGCCGAGGAGCGAGAGCGCTTCGCGGAGCGATATGGGCCGGCGATTCAGCTCAAAATCATTCATGACACATTCACGGCGGGAGACGTGGTGCTGGCCGAGAAGATGCTGAGCTCTCTCATCACATCGCAAGGCGGACTCGAGCGCCGCGGGTTCGCATGGGGACATCTCCGCGAGCTACTTGAGCCCGAGGTGACGCTGCTTCGCACACCCGATAGATCGCGCGCACCGACTTTCATCCTGGTGGTCCGTCGCGACAGCCGCATCCTGGCCGCAGGCAGGTCCGATGGCCGCGTCGAGCTGTGGGACCTCAATCAAATGCGCTTGTGGCGCACAGAAGCCGTTTCGGCGCCGGGAGCGTCGGGAGCGGAATCGCAGATTTACTGGGTGGCATTCTCACCCGGGGACCGCCTTTTTGCCGCCGCCGCCGGTGCAGGTGCTGGCAAGAAAGCCGTGAAGGTGTGGGATCTCAAGACAGGCGCTCTCGTGTGCACACTGCCCGGGGCGCCCGAGGAATTCGCGTCCCGGGCCGGAGTGCTACTCAAGCTGAGCTTCACGGAACGTTCCGACTACCTGGTATGCATCTATAACAGCACAACGCCAAAGTCGCGCTACGTCTTCTCCTGGAAGCTGCCGGAGCACGGCGGCGAAGCCAGATTCGCGGCCATGATGAACCAGGACGATCTTCCCAGATATGGCAAGCACGTGCCGTTCCAGAGATCGTCGCTCGCCCGCGGCGACGAATGCCCACCCTGGGTTTCCTACGCGGAAGAGCACCTGCTCATGCTCGATGACGGCACGTCGCTCGCGATCAAGGAAGAGGAGACCGGCGTGTCGCTTTGTGACAGCCAGATCCGAATCGCGCGTGTGTATGGGCCACTCGGTGTGCCCGTACTCACTCTCCACGACTTGATTCCTCTGACCAAGGACGACATCGCATGGTGGAGCGAACGGGCGTTCAACCTGAGCGCAGCAGCGGGGAATCGCACTCGCCGCGTCCTCGGGCCGCACATCGCTCCCAACTTTTCGCCAGACGGTCGCACGCTCGCCTATTACGAGCGGGGGCTGGGTGCGGTCTTGAAGGACGTGGCGACCGATCGGATTGTCCGCGCCGATGTGCGGCGACCGACCTGGTGGATCACCGATCAGGTTCACACACCCGACGGACGCTACCTCGTGATGGCGGGGTTTCACCCGCAAATCCATGTCTGGCACCTCAAGCCGCGCGAGATCGCCGCGCACCAGAAAGAAGTGTGGTCGCTCGCGTTCTCGCCGGATGGATCGAATCTTGCCTCGGGCGCGGATGACCACACTATCAAGATCTGGGACATGAAAAGCGTCCGCGAGCGAACCACTCTGAAGGGGCACGAATCGCTGGTGACAGCGGTGGCGTATTCACCGCGCTAGCTCTATCGCCGGACGGCAAAACGCTCGCCGCCGCGCACTGGGGCGGCACGGTCTCGCTCTGGGATGTGAACCGTGGGAAGGCTCGCGCGAGCTGGCACGCGCATGACAGCGATGCGCTTAGCGTCACGTTCAGCGCCGACGGCCTCACGCTGGTTTCAACCGGGCGCGACAAGATGGTTCGGATCTGGGATGGTGTGACGACGCAGCCGCTCCTGGTGCTTCAGGGACACGAGGCCCCCGTTCACGCCTCGGCGTTTTCACGGGATGGGACAGTATTGGCGACGGGGAGCCATGACGGAATGATCAAGCTGTGGCGGGCGCTGCGGGACGAGCAGCCCAAAACCCAGTGAAGCCGCCGGCCGCGCAGTAAAGAACGGAAATCTTTGCGGAATCCGACGGCATTAAAGCCATTCGCCTCAAGGAGTTGAATTCGCCCGCCGCGCTCGTTGTAAAAACGAGCGTCCGGCGACGGCCTGCTTCGATCTTAAGATGGTGGGTATGACGGCGGCGGCGATGCCCAGGTCACGGTGGTGGAACGGATGCCACTGCCTCGATGGCGAGGGATCCTTTGACTTCTAAGGTCTACTGTGCGCGGTTCCTGCGATGGTACGATGTCGCGAGAACTCACCCACGGAGGCCCGATCATGGTCAAGGCGCACACGCATACTTCTGCGGAACAGCATGTTCCATTCCTGGTTGGCGGGCACTGGCTCACCAGCCGGTCTGGCCGATCGGGCCCGGTGTACAACCCGTCGACCGGAAAAGTGATCGCGACGGTTCCGTTTTGTACGGCCGAGGAAGTCGATCGGGCGGTGCAGACGGCGGCAGCGGCGTTTCCGGCCTGGGCGGAGACGCCGATCGTCGAGCGGTCACGTGTGATGTTCCGGTTCCGCGAACGGCTCTCCAATCACGCGGAGGAGCTGGCTGCGCTCGTCACGCGAGAGCACGGCAAGACCCTGGCGGAAGCGCGGGCGTCGGTTCAGCGCGGAATCGAGATGGTCGAATTCGCCTGCGGAGTTCCCAGCCTCTTCATGGGTCAGGCGATCGCCAACATCGCCCGCCAGGTCGATTGCGAGACGATTCGGCACCCGCTGGGAGTCTGCGTGGGAATCACCCCGTTCAACTTCCCGGTGATGGTGCCGCTCTGGATGTTCCCGGTCGCGATCACGTGCGGAAACACGTTCGTCCTCAAACCCTCCGAGAAGGTACCGCTTTCGGCGGTGCGCCTGGGCGAGCTCTTGATCGAATCGGGGTTGCCCGAGGGGGTCTTCAGCATCGTGCACGGTGACGGCGAGGCTGCGGGGGCGTTGCTTTCGCACCCGCTCGTGCGCGCGATCTCGTTCGTCGGCTCGACGGCCGTTGCCCGGTCCATCTATGAGGTCGGCACGCGCCACGGCAAACGCGTGCAGGCGGCAGGCGGGGCCAAGAATCACTTGATCATCATGCCCGACGCCGATGTCGATCAGGCCGTCGGGGCGATCAAGCTCTCGGCGTTCGGCTGTGCCGGCGAGCGCTGCATGGCTGGCAGCATCGCTGTGGCTGTGGGGCATATTGGTGAGCCTCTGGTCGAGAAGCTTTGCGCAAGTGCGCAGGCGATGGCGGTCGGCCCTACGGAGGGCTGCGAGTCCGTCGACATGGGCCCGGTCATCAGCCCAGAGCACCTCGCCCGCGTGCGGGGCTACCTGGATATCGGCCGTGAGGAAGGCGCCGAGATCGCGCTCGACGGCCGCACGCATCCCGCCGCCGGCAAGGGCTTCGTCATCGGCCCGAGCGTACTCGATCAGGTTCGGCCCGCGATGAGAGTCGCGCGCGAGGAAATCTTCGGGCCCGTGCTCTCGGTCGTCCGCGCGGGCGATCTCGACGAAGCGCTCGCCATCGGCCGCGAATGCCAGTACGGCAACGGTGCATCCATTTTCACGAGAAGTGGCTGGGCCGCACGCCAGTTCAAGCACCATTTCAACGCAGGAATGATCGGCATCAACGTGGGCGTGCCGGCCCCGATGGCGTGGTTCCCGTTCACCGGCTGGAACAGCTCATTCTTCGGCGATCTACATATCCAGGGGACCGAGTCGGTCCAGTTTTACAGCCAGCAGAAAATGACCATGACCCGCTGGTTCGAGACGCGGTTTGATTCGCACCACGACCCGGTCTGGAAGACGGGGAAGAGCTGAGAGTATCGCCTTGACAGGGCGGCTGCGGTTCGCAAACTAGGATACGGCAGAATTTGGTCGTTCTTACACCGAAGGAGAAACTTATGCAAATTCGCTTTGCGAAGTACGTGGCCGGAATGGTGGCTTGCATTGCGGTCGCGGGGATGAGCCTCGCGGGTGATGCTGTCAAGTCTGGACTGAAGCCAGGCGAACCGGTGAATCCGTTCACCGTGGAAGATGTGACGGGGCCGAGCAAAGGCACGTCCCTGTGTTACCGCTGCCAGTATGGTTCCGCGGCGGTGGTCTGCGTGTTCGCGCAAGACCTCTGACCCGTTGGCCAGCTTGGTCAAGAAGATTGACAAGAAGATCGCCGAGAACGGCGACCTGAAGAGCTTCGTCGTCTTGATTCCCAAGAAGGACGAGAAGGTCAAAGACTCCCTGGAGAAGCTGGCGAAGGATTCCAGCATCAAGAATGTGCCGCTCACGATCGGCGAGGGACCCAACGGTCCGCCCGACTATGAAATCTCCCAGGAAGGCGATGTCACCGTTCTCATGTGGAAAGACGGCAAAGTTCGGGTCAACCACGCTTACAAGGGCGAGTTGACGGACAAGGACGTCGATGCCGTTGTGGCAGACATCCCCAAGGTCTTGGCGGATTGAGCTGCCTTTCCAGTGGTGAAGTGATTGTCCGATGAGCTCCAGTTGCGGACCCGACCAATATTCGACACGGCCCGGGCATGTTGCCCGGGTCGTGTCGTTCTGTGATCGCCCCGGGCAGCCATTGCGTTTGAGCATCTGATATGGGCGTCGAACTACCTCACTCGTTCGAACACTCGCCTGGGTGATGGATTGCGTCCGGAACGAGAACGCCAAGTTCAGACACACCGATAGGCATTCTGAGCGGTGCTGTGTGAGAATACACGTTGCAGCCTCGCCAGGTGGGCCGATTCAAACGCCAGGAACTGCTCAGTCCGGGGAGCGCCACGGCCATGTCGGAATCACCGTCGAGCCCGGAGTCGTTCCAGACGCTCATCGCCCGGGTCCGCTCGGGCGATGAGCAGGCGGCGGCCGAGCTGGTCCGGGTCTACGAGCCCGCGATCCGGCGTGCGGCCCGGGTGCGGCTGCTCGACACGCGGCTCAACCGGCTGCTGGATTCCATGGACATCTGCCAGTCGGTCATGGCGAGCTTCTTCGTTCGCACCGCCCTCGGGCAGTACGAGCTGGAGACGCCCGATCAGTTACTCAAGCTGCTCGCAACGATGACTCGCAACAAACTTGCGAACCAGGTCAAGGGCCATGGCAGAGCCCGGCGCGACTTTCGCCGGCTATCGGCAGAGCATGGTGATTGCGACGTTGAGACGGGCTCAGGAGCGCCAGCGCAAGGGATCGCTGGGAAGGACCCGACGCCCAGTCGCGACGTCGCGGCGCGGCGAGTTGCTAGAAGAAGCCATGCGACGCCTCTCCCCCGAGGAGAAGCGCATTCTCGATCGTCGCGAGCAGGGCGGCCAGTGGACCGAGATCGCCGAGGAGCTAGGCTCGAGTCCCGAGGCGATCCGCAAGCGGCTGGCCCGCGCGGTTGATCGCGTCGCGCACGAACTGGGTCTGGATGAATCGCCTTGATGAGCACGAGCGGCGAATCCGAAGGGTCTCCCTCGACACTCGCAGAACCCGGCGGGGCACTTGATGCGCCCAAGGGTTCGCTTTCGCTCTTGGAGCAGCACCGGCAATGCTGGCGCGACGGAGAACGACTGTCGGTCGAGGCCTTTCTCGAGAAAATCCCGCGTCCTGACCTCGACGACGACATGCTGCTCGACCTGATCTATAACGAGGTCCTTCTGCGCGAGGAGCACGGCGATTCACCGGATCTCGATGACTACCTCAGACGCTTCCCTCAGTTTGCCGGCGAGCTCCGCTCGCAGTTTGATGTGCATCGAGCGCTGGAATCCGGCCGCGCGTTCACGCTCAATCTCTTCTCTGCCTCATTCGTGCTCGAGAATCAACCCCCAATCGCGCCCGCCGGAGCACACGCGATCGGGCATGAATCGACCTCGCACGCTCCGATCGCCGAGGGCCCGCCGCGGCACGCGAGCATCGCCGGGGCAAGCTTGCGGTTCGAGACCGGCCGGCCGACGCTCGAAGGCTATGACATCCAGGACGTGCTCGGCAGCGGCGGGATGGGAACCGTCTTCCGCGCTTTTGACCGCGTCCGGCGACGCGCGGTCGCCCTCAAGGTCATGAACCGCGCCGGTGCCGCGGCGATCCTGCGGTTCAAGCACGAGTTTCGCACGCTCCTGGGCATCGCCCACCCCAATCTCGTCACCCTCCACGAGCTGATCTCCGACGGGCAGAACTGGTTCCTCACAATGGAGCTGCTCGACGGCGTGAGCTTTCTCCAATACGTCCGAGGTGACGAGCCTCATGCCAGTACAGGCACGACTGGCACCGATGCCCAACCCCTGACGGCCGCGGGCGCGGTGCGGCTGCGCGCGGTGATTCGTCAGCTTGCGGAGGGCATCGCGTGGCTGCACGGTGCCGGGAAGCTGCATCGGGACGTCAAACCGACGAACGTGATGGTCACCCGCGAGGGCCGGGTCGTGCTGCTCGATTTCGGTTTGATCGCCGAACAAGGGCGAGATGGCCGGCACCATAGCACCGAGGAGCATATTCTCGGCACGGCTGCCTACATGGCTCCCGAACAGGCTGCCGGCGCGGCGGTGTCGCCGGCCACGGACTGGTACAGCGTGGGCGTGATGCTCTACGAGGCGATTACGGGACGCCTGCCGTTCACCGGCACGCCCGTCGCGGTGCTCATGGTCAAGCAGCGGTTCGAACCGCCGCCGCCCGTCGGGCTAGCTCCCGAAGTGCCCGAAGACCTGAGCGCCTTGTGCGTCGATCTGCTCCGGCGGCGGCCGGCGGATCGACCAGCCGCAAGCGAAGTGTTGCGCCGGCTCGGCAGCTCGGAGCCGGCGCAGAATGCTTCGCCAAGCCCGGATTTGGCTCCGGTCTCGCTTTCCTCGGCGGCACACGGTCAGCGGCCGTCCCTGGTGGGCCGCCGCCGCCATCGCGAGGCGCTCGATGAAGCCCTCACCGCGATGTCCGGAGGCCACACCGTGGTCGTTTACCTCCACGGGCACTCGGGGGCAGGTAAGACGGCGCTGGTCCGCAGCTTCCTTGACACTCGGATCGAGCGGGGTGATGCTGTTGTGCTCGCTGGCCGCTGCTACGAGCGAGAGTCGGTTCCCTACAAAGCACTCGACAGCCTCATCGACGCACTCGGGTGGCATCTCAAGCACCTTCCGGAAGCCGAGCTCGCGGCCCTCTTGCCGCGCGACATCGCCTCGCTCGCACGGGTCTTTCCGGGCCTGCGGCAGGTCGCGGCGCGGCGCATGCGCCGCGCCGGGTCTTCGAGAGCCCGGATCCCCAGGAGCTGCGCCGCCGCGCGTTCTCGGCGCTGCGTGAGCTACTCGCCCGGCTGGGCGACCGGACGCCGCTCGTCCTGGCCATCGACGACCTCCAGTGGGGCGATGTCGACAGCGCCGCGTTGATCGCCGACCTGCTTCGGCCCCCTGATGCCCCGGTTCTGCTATTTCTCGGGGTTTTTCGAAACCGAGGATCGCTCGTCCAGCCCATTTCTCCGTGCACTGTTTCGTGTGCAAGGTTTGAACGCCGGTGCGCGGCTCGACCCTGCGCCCGAGACGCAGAACGAACCGCCGGGGTCGAGGTGGCTTGTTGGCGCGAGCTCTCGGTCGATCCGCTCGAGCCGGAGGAGACCCATGAGCTGGCGAACACCCTGCTGGGCGAGGGCGATCTCTTTCTCGGGCGCGAAGCTCTGGTCGACTCGATTGTAAAGGAATCGGCTGGCAATCCCTTTCTCGTCGCCGAACTGGTGCGACACATCCAGTCGGACGATGCGACCGACCGAAGCGGCCGGTCGAGTGCAGACGCCTTTTCGTTCCGCGGGGCTCCCGTATGTCCATCGCATCCCACGACCATCGCCCTGGACGACGTCCTGTGGGCTCGAATCAAACGACTCCCCGACGAGGCGCGGCGAGCGCTGGAAATCATCGCCGTTTCGGGACAACCGCTCGATCTGGAAACCATCAGCCGTTGCGCCGAATTCGCGCACGATGAGCGAGTGTCCCTTGCCGTGCTTAAATCCGGGCGACTGATCCGCAGCACAGGGCGCATCGATACCGACGAGATCGAGACCTATCACGACCGGATCAGGGAAACCGTGGTGGCCCGGCTCGAGCAGGATGCGACACGCGAGCATCATCGCCGGCTGGCGCTGGCGGCTCGAGGCTTCGGGATCGGCCGATCCCGAGGTGCTGGGCGTCCATTTCCTCGGTTCGGAGCAGCCCGAGCGAGCGGCCGAGTATTTCGCCAGAGCGGCCGATCAAGCGACCGAGGCCCTCGCGTTCGAACGGGCGGCGGCCCTGTATCGCCGCGCGCGAGAGCTTGAGCCGGAAACCACCTCCGCCATGACGTTCCACCGGCTCAATGCCCGCCTGGGCGACGCCCTGGCGAGCGCCGGCCGCGGGGAAGAGGCCGCGGGCGCTTACCTGGCAGCCGTACCTGGTGCATCCGTCGCTTACGCGATCGAGCTCCAGCGCAGGGCGGCCATGCAGCTCCTCATTAGCGGCCACATCGACGAAGGGCTTGCCGCGCTGCGGACAGTCTTGAAGGAAATCGGCATGGCCCTGCCCGACACACCGCGACGCGCCTTGCTGTCATTGCTGGTGCAGCGGGCCGCGCCTGCGGCTGCGAGGGCTGCGCTACCGGGAGCGCGATCCGAGCAAGTTCGCCCCGGCCGAGTTGACCCGGATTGACGTCTGTTGGTCGGCCGCAGCCGGCTTGAGTGTCGTTGACACGGTCCGGGGAGCTGACTTCCAGGCCCGCGGGCTGCTTCTCTCGTTCCGTGCGGGCGAGCCATCGCGGATCGCCCGGGCGCTGGCGATGGAAGCGGCGCATGTGGCCTCGGCCGGCGGCACGAACGTCAAGCGGACCGCGCGGCTCCTGGAGAGGGCGGACGAGCTCGCGAGCCGCGTCGAGAATCCGTATGCAAGAGGTATGGTCGCGCTGGCCCGCGGCGTCACCGCCTACCTCGAGGGACGATGGATCGCCGCCCAACGGGCATGTGACCATGCCGAATCGATCTTTCGCGACCGCTGCACAGGAGTCGCGTGGGAGCTCGACACGGCACACGCGTTTGCTCTCTGGGGCTTGAGTCATCAGGGCGAAGTGGCCGAGCTGTCGCACCGTTGGCCGATTTTGCTTGACCTGGCCCGCGCCCGCGGTGACCTTTATGCCGAAATGAATCTGAGCTCATACATCATGTCAATTGTCCGGCTCGCAGCCGATGATCCGGACACGGCTCTTCGCGAGCTGCGTCAGACCATGTCTCAATGGTCGCGCCAGGGCTACCACGTCCAGCACAACGACGCCCTCTGGGCCACAGTGCAGATCGAGCTCTACCGCGGAAACGGCCCGGCTGCCTGGTCCGCCATCGCCCGATCGTGGCACGCGCTGGAGCGGTCGTTGCTCTTGCGGGTGCAGTTCATCCGGACCTCCATGCTCTTCCTCCGCGCGCGTGCGGCCCTGGCCGCAGCGGTCGCCTACCGCGAATCCAAACCCGCTGAATCGCGAACACTTTTCGCTGTTGCGCACCGTGCCGCGAGCCGTCTCGAGCGTGAACGGACACGCTGCGCGACCGCCTACGCTCGACTTATCCGCGCGGCTCTCGCCGCCGCACGCGGTGATTCATCAGCGGCCATCCCGCTTTTCACGGACGCGGTTGCGTGTTTCGAGGCGGTGGACATGCAACTCTGTGCCGCGGCGGCTCGCCGCCGGCTCGGCGAATGCGTGGGGGGTAGGCGCGGCCACGAGGAGGTCGATCGTGCCGAGCGGTGGATGTCTGATCAGAAGATCAAGGATCCCGTGAAACTCGCGTCCATGATCGTGACGTCCTGGTAGTGGGCGAGCTTAGCGGATCCCGGTCGGCCAGATTCGCCGCGCGAGCCTCTCGATTAACCAGGCGCCAAGGTCGATCGGCAGGCGAGCAAACGGGCCAACAACCAGCACGGCGATGACCGCGAACTTCGGGTACAGGTTCGGGTTGATCATCATGTTGGAAATCACTTGAGTCATCGGTATTCTCCTCGTTGCACTTCCCAGGTTTCTCCGAATCTCGACTGGTTATCTCCATTCCCGAGGTGAACGGACAAATTCTTTGCCGGGCGATTCACCGCAAGGCATTTTCGCAGCAGCGGGAGCTCGATCCGAGACAATCGGAAGCTTCGTGTTCGGTCGACTCCGGCCGCTCAAAAGTGCGTGGACTTCCGGGAAACGGCAGCAATTCACCGGCTCGCGCCCGCAACAACCGGCCATCCGCGGGCGGTCCAGGTCAGTGGTTGCACCTGAAGCGCGGGCTGGTCGGCATTCGATTTATCGTAGGCCTGAAAGTCGATCCAATCGCCTGATCCGTCGGCAAGCACGCTCGCCGACCCCGGTCCGATTAAGCCCCCGCCACTTCCGAGCACGACCGTTCCACCGCCACGCGTCATCGGCCGGCCCGATCGGTCAAGAAACGGTCCGCTCGGCGAGGTCGACCGGCCGACCACGATCTCGTAAGTGGTGCTCGCGCCGGCGCAGCAGTTGCCAATCGACGCAAAAAGATAGTAGAAGCCGCCGCGCTCGAACAGGAATGGAGCCTCGATGGTTACGCCGTCTGGCCGTGCGGCCACCGTTCGAGGTTGACGGCGCCCCAAAAGGGCTCGCGATCCCCCCGCTCGCAAACGCAATCCGCTGGCCGGATCAAGCCGAAGCTGCTGGATGCCGGCCCAGCGCGAGCCGAACGTCAGCCATGCGTTTCCGGCGCCGTCGACCAGAACGTTCGGGTCGATCGCGTTGAACCGGTCACCCGGCCTCGACGAGATCACAGGCCCCTGATCCACCCAACGGTAGGCCGGACTCGCAGGGTCAAGCGTGGTGTTCGTCGCCAGGCCGATCACCGATCGCTGGCTTCCGTAGGTCGAGACGGCATAGTACAGATGATATTCCCCGCCGAAGAACGAGACGTCCGGCGCCCAGATCGAACTTGCTCCAGGCACCGCGGCGGCTACCCATGCGGGAACCGCCTCAGCAAAGACGCTGCCGGCAGCGCTCCAGTGGTCTACGTCGATCGACGATCGAATCTCGATTCCCGGACCGGACGAGAACAGGTAGTAGGCGCCGCCTTCCTTGACCAGATCGGGATCGGTCACGGCCGGGCTGGCGGTGTCATCGACATCGACGTCAGGCAAAGCTGCTGTGGTATGCGCTCCTGGATCGCTCGACCGCGCCGGGATCGCTGACCCTGAAAGGCAAACGCGCCGTTCGAGATGTTCGAGTCGAGGAACCAGGAACTTCCGTTTCGTCGCCATCGAGGCGCCCCGCGGCCTGTCCTGACGAGGACGAGCGTCGTTCGTTCTGCGATCCCCTTTGCTACGTCGGCGCGCCAGCAGCGAGTGGCACCCTGAATTCCGACGCCCCGACTCCGATCATGACGGTCGTGATGGAGATGCCGATCGAGGCGATGGGGCGCCAACCACGCAGTTTCGATCCTCCTCGCCCTTGGTCTGTGGCCACGTTCGCCTTGATCGCACATCTATCTTCTTCCGAACTCGCTGTCCGGTGGGCTGGTTTCTGTTGATAGCTACACAGGACAGCCACACCGATCCAGCCGGAGCGGTGCGAAACGCATCAGCCGGCGCAATCGCGCGACGAGCTCGGCAACTGTGTCCGGGCATCGATTCGGTCTGTCCCTCGATCGGGCCAAAAAGAGACTTCCTGTGCAAGAAAGAGGCATCACCATGTTCATTCATCGCCGCAATCAAACCAATAGAAGCATCAAACGCAGAACCACGCGAACGACCCCGTCTCTGGAAGCACTGGAGCACCGGCTCCAACTGTCGACCTTCAGGGTCAACACCACCCTCGACACGGTGGCGGTCAACCTCCGGACCGGCAAAGATTCGTCGGGCCACATCTCACTGCGGTCGGCCATCATGGCCGCCGACGCACACGGGGGCTCTAATTCGATCATCGTGCCCGCCGGAACTTACACGTTGACCATTCCGGGGGCAAACGAGGATGCCAGTGCCTCCGGCGACCTCGACCTGAAAGGAAAGATCACGATCAAAGGGGCGACCACGACGAGCACAATCGTCGACGGCAATCAGCTCGATCGCGTGTTCCAAGTGCTCAATGGCACGGTGTCGATCTCGAACCTTACGATAGAGGACGGGCGTGCTGAGCAGGGTGCCGGTATCCTGAACTCCGGCGGAAAGGTAACGCTCTCTTCGGTGCAAATCAGGAACAACGTCGCGATCGGGCCAACCGGGGCTGATGGAGCGGGCGGATCGGGTGGAGGGGCCGTCGGTGGTAACGGCACTGGCGGAGCATTCGGAGGCGCAGCCGAAGGTGGCGGCATCCTGAATGCCGCCGGATCGCTGAGCCTTTTGAATTGCGCCATCAGCTCGAACCTGGCGCTTGGGGGCAACGGTGGGAACGGCGGTCTGGGCGGCTTCGGCGGCGGCGTCACCGCAGCCGCGGGCGCTGATGGTCAAAGTGGCGTCGGCGGGAACGGCGGAGCTGGCGGCGGCGGTGGTGCGGCCCTGGGCGGCGGTGTTTTCAATTCGCCGGGAGCAAAGCTCTCGATTAGTGGAACGACAATCTCGATGAACTCCGCGTACGGTGGTGCGGGGGGTCAAGGCGGCGGCGGTTTCCTCGGCAGCGGCGGCAACGGAGGCGCTGACTCAAACGGCAAGGCCGGTGACGGAGGAAGCGGAACCGGCGGAGCTGGCGGTGTCGGTGGGACCGGGGGTATCGGTCTGGGAGGAGGACTCTACAACCTTGGAAGCACTGCGTTCTCCGGCAAGCAGTCGATTCTGACCGCCAACACCGCGATCGGCGGCCTGGGTGGGAACGGCGGCTCGGGCGGCGCAGGGATTCGCGCGCGGGGAGCCAACGGCAACGGCAGCGACGCCGGCGGGAGCGGCGGACTGAGTCAGGCCGGTCTGGGTGGACCCGGCGGTGCCGGTGGAAGCGCGATGGGAGGTGGTATCTACAACGGCGGCGACGCCACACTGACAAACACCACCAGCCTGATCATCTCCTTCAACGCCGCCATGGGAAATCAGGGCGGCAACGGCGGACCCGGTGGCGTGGGGATCAGTTTCCAGGGCGGGAACTCCGGTGCCAGCGCCGGTTTTGGCGGCGAAGCGTTCGGCAACGACGGTGGTTATGGCGGGCTTGGAGGCGAGGCATTCGGCGGCGGGCTATACAACGCCGTCAGCGGCACCGTCACATTCAAGCCGTTGAACAGTTTCCAGAAGACCGCGGCCAGCTCTTTCGCGTTAAACGAGGCCAGTGGCGGTACTGGAGGTGCCGGCGCCAGCGGCGGGAATGCCGAGGGAGGCAATGGCGAAGGCGGCCATAACGCCTTGTTCAACTTCGGTGGATCGGCCTTCGCCGGCAACGGCGGCCAAGGTGGTGGGGCCGGTGACGGAGACGGCGGCGGCCTGGCGAATGCCGGCACAGCCTCGTTCATCGGCGTCACCGTCAACTTCACCTCGAACATTGCCCAGAGCGGCACCGGCGGCACTGGCGGTGTGGGGGGAAACGCTTTCGGTGGCTACGGCGGCAACGGCGGCACCGGGCTGGTAGGCGGACTTGGTGGCTCGGCCACCGGGGGAACCGGTGGCGACGGCGGATTCAGCAGCTTCGGCATCGGTGGAGGGATTCATGATGCCAACAACACGAATCTCGTGATTAACCCGCGACTGCACGCCCGAAAGGGATCGAGCCAGTCAAAGGCAACCGGCGAGATCACGTTGAATCAGGCATTGCTTGGCTCCGGCGGCGCCCCGGGAATGGGTGGCTCGGCGACGGGCGGCTTGGGAGGCAGCTCTTATGGAAGCAACGGCAGCGCGACCCCGGCGCCAGCGGTATGGCCCATCCGCTAAGCATCGGTGCCGGCGGAGGCGTCTTCTCCGTCTCGACGGCAACGAGTGACTTCACGACGATCACCGGTAACTTTGCGTCAAGCCTCGACAATGACGTGGACGGAACGATTACTCCGTGAGAACGGCCGAAATCGAGGTTCCGACTTGCCCCGCCTCAGCTTTCAGAAACGAGCCCTTCGGCCAGTACGCCGAAGGGCTTTCACTTTTTGCCCGCTGCGCCCAACTCGTTCCAGTGCTCCGCGTTGGAACGTCCCCAGTGCCGCTCCGCGGCGCGCTCAACCCTGCCGCCACGAACCTGCAATCAACGTTCCTGGTCTCTCATCACAACGAGTGAGCCAATTGCAGCAAGGCAAAACGTGGTCGCGCAACCCCGCCGGGAACCGCGCCATGACCTTTCCGCCGGCAAGAACCACCGATTTGCGTCACATCCTTACCACCATTGCATTTAAATGTGAAGATGGAATAATCGGAACCCGGCGCCTTTCGTCGTAAACATCTGCTCGATAGCTAGTTATGGCGTGATGCTGGAATATTCGGAACAATGCCCATGTTGGATGTAAAATCCTGTAGTGACTCAAGTTATGGCGTGCCGCTGGAATATTCGGAACACCGGCTTCTACATTGCACTGAATCCGACTCCTCGTTGGGTCCTTTTTCGGTCTCTGCCCACGGAGGAATTCGTTTTGTAGATTTGTCGCGCGTCCTTACGCCACAAGGCTTACGGGAACGGACGCCCCCATTCTTGACCGCGAGCCACTGGTCAATCTCGAGCCTGTTCCTCGCCCGCACCCTGGCATCCCAACACGACCATTGTCGCCCTTCGCTCCGCGAAGGGATTCTTCCCGCCCAATCTCAATCCTAATCCTAATCCCAATCCTAATCTTACCCCTATCCCTAACCTTCTTCTTCCCGCCCAATCTCAATCCTAATCCTAATCCCAATCCTAATCTTACCCCTATCCCTAACCTTCTTCTTCCCGCCCCCGCGAAGGGATTCCCGCCGCCCTGATGGCGCAGTTGCCGCCGCAGGCCGTCTCCACATCAGATCGGTGGGTGTCTGCCTCCCCATCAGATCGATGGGTGTCTGCCTCCCGCGAAACTCAGTCGATCACAAGTCCGCTCGCGTTTGGCAGGACGGTTAAGTTCGCGTCCGTTCCAGGCTCGCCGGCGCCGCCGAGAGGCACTCCGCCCAGGCTTGAGAGGCCGGAAGGCAGATGGCCATTGATCGTCAAATGCCCGCCCAGGGTGAAAGGGTGAGCACCGCGCCATGCCAGGACGACTGAGCGCGTGGCTGTGATATACGATGCCACAATGGGAACGGGCACAGCCGCGGTTGACGTGCCATCGTTCTCCAGCTCGGTCAAGTTGTAGTTCAGCACCAAGATCGCACTCTGGGCATTCATGTCGAGGCTGAAATTGAGCACGATTCCAACCGGAACTCGGTTCTGGCCGTCCCCTGTGACCTCGCTGGCGACCTCGGCGGCGATGATGATGGGCACGAACGGATCAGGCCCTTCAGGCGATTGATCGACACCGCCAGAGTTTTCGTATCCGCCAGGCTTGGCGGGCTGTTGATCTGTGCTCACTTTGAAAAGTCTCCGGTTGCGGGGCAAAGGTTGACCGCGACGCGACTGAGTGAAGTTTGCAGAGCGGAAAGCTCGAGTGCAAGCCTTACGCACAGGCCGTTGCCGTAGTTCGACGCCCCTTCAACTCGACAGGGTCACACAAGTCCTTCCGAGGAGCACGAAAAGCACCCCTCTCTCGGGAGCGAGTGTCCCGCCGTGGGGCCGGATCGACCCAGGGAGCAATCCCCGGGGCGACCCGGCCCACGGAAGGTTTGACCCCGCGGATGGACGATGCCCTCATCGCGAGACGTGCCTACGAACGGACAGCCCGGTGGTCCGCCTCCTCCCTGCCCAGGTAGAATCAACTTGACCATGATTCCACCGCTTTCGACCTCTGGTAATTCTCAGGAGGTTCCCATGAAAACATTCACATGTGCGTCCTTGATCCTCGCCGGTGTGCTCGGCGTAAGCGCGGTTGCAACCCGCGCAACGGCCGCCGACGGAAAGCTCAAGCCGGGCGATCCCGCCCCGCCTCTCGCAGTATCGACCTGGCTGCGCGGTGCGGAGGTCAGTCGATTCGAGCCGGGAAAGGTCTATGTCGTCGAGTTCTGGGCCACCTGGTGCGGGCCGTGCCGGCAGATCATGCCTCACATGGGCGATCTCCAGGACGAATATCGCGACAAGGGAATCACCTTCATCGGATTTACCTCCGAGGCCAACGACAAGGAGGAAAAGGTGAACGCGTTCGTGGCCAAGCAAGGCGCGAAGCTGGGCTACACATTTGCCTGGGGCAACGGATCAGAAACGCACAACGCGTACATGAAGGCCTCCGGGCAGAACGGCATCCCCTGTTCATTCGTCGTCAACAAGGAAGGGAAAATCGCCTACATCGGGCACCCCCTGTTCCTTGACTACGTGCTGCCGAAGGTCTTGGACGGCACCTGGGACCCGAAAGCCGGTGCCGAAACGCTTGCCGCAGCCGACAAGGAGTTCGACGCGACGTACGGGGCCATGATGTCGACGACCGCTAGCGCTCAAGCGGGGCTCGAGGCCCTGGCTAAGTTTGCCGCCAAGTGGCCCATGCTTGCGAATAACGTCTACATGATTCAGAAGAAGCTCGGACTGCTTGTGCACGGGAAACAGTTCTCAGACGCGAAAACGCTCGCCGAAAAGTTGATCGCGAAGTCAGTCTCCCGTGGCGACACATCCGGCCTGCGGAGCGTGTCTACCGCGCCTGCGCGACGAATCCGCCAATGGGAACGCCGAACTGACCGCGCTTTCAATCAGGGCCGCCGAAGCCGCACAGGAGCTCGATCAAGACAATGTCCCGACTTTGCTGAATCTCCTCGAGGCTTACGCGTTCGCAGGCGACCAAGCCAAGGTGAAGGAATTCGGCCCCAAGGCCGTCGCCGCCGCCAAAGCCGCCGTGGCTGGCGAGAAGGACGCGTATGGCACACTGACCGTCGCGGCCGCGTACCTTGCCTCAGGCGACAAGGAGCAGGCCAAGGCAACGGCCGAGAAGGCGATCAAGATGGTCGACCGATCAAACGCCGGAATGCTGCGATACATCGAACAGCAAGCCAAGAAATACGGCGCCGGGACAGGCAAGGAGTAAGCCTTACGCAATCCATGTGCCGTTCACCAGTTACGGCACGCGGATTGTGCCTGCTACAACGACTCAACCGCGATGTCAAACCGGCAAGTTATTCCCGGCCCGTTCCTGAGTGGGCCAAGCACCGGCAAGCTTCATCAGGACGAAATAAACCACCGCCGAGATTCCGAAGCTCATGAACCACGCGTAGTGGTACAGGGAAACCCAGATCGAGGCGACATTTGCGGCGCCAATCGTACCGAGAAACCCGGGAACGCAGGGTGCGATCCCCGCGGCCAGCGCGATCATCGCCAGTGGATTGAAGCCCTTCGCGTACCAGTATTCTCCACCGCTCTGGTAAAGGGCCTTCAGGTCGAGACGAGTTCGGCGCAGAAGGTAGTAATCGGTGATCAAGATCCCGCCGATGGCACCGAGCAACCCCGAGTAGGCGACAAGCCACCGGAAGATGTAGCCCGTGGGGTCGGCGTATAATTTCCAAGGCTGCATCAGGATGCCCGCGACACCGGTGATGAGCCCACCCGTCTTGAACGAAATTCGGCGCGGCCAGAGATGCGCGAAGTCGTTCGCCGGGCTCACCACGTTGGCGGCGATATTCGTCGCCAGCGTCGCCAGGCAGAGCGAAATCATACCGATCATCAAGACGAATGAATTGCGAAAGAGCGAGAGCACTTCCACAGGGTCCCAGATGAACTTGCCGTAGATGACCATTGTGGCGGACGTCACGGCAACACCGATGAACGAATAAAGAGCCATCGTGAGTGGAAGGCCGAGCGCCTGGCCGACCACCTGGGCTCGCTGCGACGTCGCATAGCGGGTGAAATCCGGGATGTTCAGCGAAAGCGTGGCCCAGAACCCGACGATGCCGGTGAGCGCCGGGAAGAAAAAGATCCAGAACTCACCGGCTTTCTTCCCCTCAGGCGCGAACTGCGAGGGCTGCGATAGCATCGGGCCGAAACCGTTCGCCTGGTGATAGGCCCAGCCCAGAAGCGCCAGTCCCAGAACAATCAGGAGCGGCGCCTTGATGTTGAGCAAGAGCCGGATCGAATCGATGCCGAGATAGATCACGATCATGTTGATCGCCCAGAACGCAAGGAAACACGCGAGCTGGGGGTAATTGATACAGAGCCAAGGAATTGGAGCGATCTGTTCCCACCAAGGAATGGCGATGGCCACAATCTTGTAAATCGCCCAGCCGCCGATCCACGACTGGATTCCAAACCACCCGCAAGCGACAAGCGCACGCAAAAGCGCCGGCACGTTGGCACCCAGGATTCCAAACGAGGCCCGGCAATAGACCGGGAAAGGAATGCCGTATTTCGTGCCGGCGTGTGCATTCAAGACCATCGGCAGAAGCACGATCACATTGCCCAGGAAAATGGTCGCCAGCGCCTGCCACCAGTTCATTCCTTCTTCAATCAACGACGAAGCCAGCGTATAAGTGGGAACACAGGCCGACATCGAGACCCACAACGCCGCGATGTCTCTGGTGCCCCAGTGGCGTTCCTTGAGAGTGGTCGGTGCCAGATCGGAATTGCTGTGCGCTGAATCACCGAACGCGAAAGACTCGAAGGAATCGACTGCATCGGGAAACGCCGCTTGCGGATCATCCGCATTCATACATGTCTGCCCTTCTCACCGTATTCGAAAGCAACCTCGGACAGCAAGCCCGCCGTGTTTGGGATTGATTCTTCGAGAGCAACGTCAGGCTAAAGCCTGAACTGCTAGAGCTTGATGAATTCTTGCTTGGCGACGTCGAAGACGCCTCTTGTCGTGATCCGGAGCTCAGGAATTACCGGCAACGCCAGGAACGAGAGCGTCCCGAACGGGGCCTCGAGCGGGCACCCCAGGACCGCGGCGGCATGGTTGACCTCGTCGAGCTGGCGACAGACTGTCTCGGCGGGTTCAACCGAGAGCAGCCCGGCGACCGGCAACGGTAGGATGGCCTGCACGGCCCCCTGCGCGGCAACAACGAACCCACCTCCACGCTCGGCCAGCGCTCGGGCGCACACAAGCATGTCGGCCGCGCTGGTTCCCGCAATGATCAGGTTGTGCGAATCATGCGCAACCGACGATCCCAGCGCACCGTCGCGAGTCAGTCCCAGGCCGCTCACCAATCCCAGGCCGATCCGGCGCGAGCCTTTGTGCCGTTCGATACTCGCGATCATCAACACGTCGCGCTCAGGGTCGAAGGCCCATCGAAACCCCAGCCGGCGCACGCTACGACTGCCGCGCCGGGTAATGATCTGGCCCGGGACGATCTCGATGACCGGACAGTTCTCGCCCGCGAGCTCCAGGCAAAATGTCGCCTCGCCTAGAGGCGGCAGATGGACGGTATTAGTGTGATCGAACGGGCGCATCGGCTCTCGCGCCACGCATTGGCCGTCGTGCGCCGCCAGGCGTCCGTCCTTGATGACCGTGTGCACCCGGAAGCTTTGCAGATCTTCGACCAGAACAATATCGGCTCGGTAGCCAGGTGCGAGCGCTCCGCGATCGCCTAGACCGTAATGCCGCGCGGGGATGTACGACGCATGCCTGACCGCCACCGCCGGCGCAACTCCCCCCGCGACCACACGGCGCAGCAAGCCGTCCAGATGACCGTTTCGCCTGAGATCATTGGGAAAGACGTCGTCGGTGACCAGGCACCATGACTCATCCAGCTCGCCACTGGCCAGCAGCGGCAAGAGCGCATCAAGATTCTGCGCACTCGAGCCGTCGCGCACCTGGACGAGCATGCCCAGCCCAGCCCGCGCCGCGCTTCCTCAACCGTCGTGCACTCATGATCCGAACGGATTCCCGCAGCGGCGTATGCGATCAGATCCCGAGCAACCAGACCGGCGCCATGCCCGTCGACCGGCACTCCGGCCGCGATGGCCACCTGCACTTTCTCGAGAATCTCAGGCGCCGCCGCGAGCACGGCCGGTATATCCATAACCTCAGCCAAACCAAGGACTTGTGGATTCGATAGGAGCCTGCACACGTCCTCGGATCCTAGCGCGGCCCCGTTGTCTTCCCAGGCAGTCGCGGGAACGCACGGAGACGCCATGAAGAACAGGTCCAGCGGCAACCCTCTGCTCGCCTTCACCAGCATCTCGATCCCTTGGGCACCGAGCACGTTGGCCACCTCGTGGGAATCCGAGATCACCGCCGTCGTGCCCAGCGGCACGATCAAACGGGCCAGTTCGGAGGGGACCAGTAGCGTGCTCTCGAGATGCATGTGTGCGTCGATCAACCCCGGGATCAAAACCAAACCCGCCGCATCGATCGTTTCCCTGGCCTGCCAGGAGTAGCAACCCACCCCCGCAATGCGCCCGTCGGCGATCACAACGTCAGCCGGCTCGACCCGGCGATTGAACACGTTCACCACACTGCCGCCGCTGACCAGCAGGTCCCCCGGCTCGCGCCCGAGTGCGACGCGAATCCGACGGCCTATACGCCGAGCATCGTCTTCGAGGGTGGCTCGGCCGGATGCCGCCGCGCCCAGGCTGTCAGCATGCATGAAAGTGAGGGCCTTCGTTCGCAAAATCGTGCCCAGCACCCCTCTATTCTTCAAAGATTGCTGGCGGACTAGCGGAACAAGAAGGGCGCCTGGACCGACTCGCCTGCCAACGTAAAGTCAAGCGTTCCACGCAGCTCGTCGGCGTATTGAGCGCGTTCCGAGGCGAACTGTCCGGCGGGTGTTGTCTGAGAACTGAGCGCCACATCCTTACCACCGCCCTCCGCCCCGAGATGGATCTTCACCGAGCTCGGCGGCGGAGCCATCACGCTCGTGCCATCGCTCTTGTAGAAGTAGGCCAGGAGCCGTGCGGTGCCGGCACCGGGGCCTTTGGCCACAGCACTTCGCTCGACAAACAATTCCGCGAAGCCTTTCCCATCAGGTAGCTTGAGCATATGACCACCATGCTGCGGAGCAGGCAGCTCCCCTGGCGATATTGACAAACCGCCGCCCGAACAGCCACACGCCGCGAATCCCGAACACAAAAATAGTCCAACTAGAGCGAAACGCATGGAGCCTCACTTGGAGAGGATTCTGATGTCTCTGGCTGGCAAATGAAAAAAGGCCCGGTAAACCACCTGAGTAGAATACCGAGTTACACGCAGGACGAAAACGTGGGAGTCGGCGATGGTCTTGAGCACGCCGGCGGCGCAACCGCGAAATCGAGGCACGGTTTCTTCGCCGCACGCGTCGATCCACTCGGCTGAGCGTGAATCCGTGGACGCCCCCGATGCAGAATGCTAAATCGATGCGGCACCGCAGAGCCGGGGACCATTGAGCCCCCAGCCCTGGCGTGCGTTTCTTCCAGGAGTGCGCCATACCGGGCAGGGCAGACAACCCGCCACACCACACCCGGTCATTCTGCAAATAATCAGTAGGCGTCGGCGCTGATTACTTCGCCCCAGTTGCGGGTCGAGAGCTGTTGATACACTCCCAGGATCGCACCGTTATTCGTGAACAGCCAGTTCGTGGAGTCGAATCCGATGCCGTCCGGCGCCGAATCGCCGTAGGAATCGGCGTTGCCCGTCAGGAACGTCCACGAGCTGATCGAGTTCTTGATAAAATGAACCGATCCGTCGGCGAAGCCAAAATTCAAACCGCCGGGGTGCATGCTCGAACCCGCTCCCGGCGCGTAATAGTAAAAGCTCTTGATCGGGGTCGACGAAGTCGCGAGATTCGGGGGATAGAATGTGCAGACCTCCGTGTCGTAGTACTGACCCGTGTTCCACGAGCCATCTGACATCCCATACGCTGGGTCAACTTTAGGCAGCAGCACTTTTGCTCGCTCGCCGAACATGAATGTATTGCTGGTTCCGTCGGTGATCTGCGCAATCTTGACGCCGCCTTCGGCATAGATCAACCCGTTCATCTGTGCCAGAACCTGCGTCGGGTTCGTCGAAGAGACTCCAATATAGTACTTGCTCATGTAGGTTCCGCTGCACCCGCCGTAGCTGGTGAACGCTTGGTTGTACGTCCCCGAGGGAACCGTGGTGTCGTATCCGAAGTTGTAGCCGGTGGCGGCCGGCAACAAGATGGGCACCGAGTCGGTGATGTCGCTGGGACATGCAAGTGAAGCAACCTTCACGCCGGCGATCGTGATGTTCTGGTAAGCGTAACGCGTCAGATAGAAGTTCGTCGCGTTGTACATCGTCTGGAGCTCGAAGTACGGCAGCATGTGGACGAAACAGCTAAAATTCGCACTGTAGTACTTGTGGTACGCGTCCCACGCACTGTACGACCCACCCGGCAGCGCGCCGGTCGCCTGCTCGTAGTTGAGCGCAGCGAGCCCGAGCTGCTTGATGTTGTTCGTGCACTGGGCCCGGCGGGCCGCTTCGCGCGCGGACTGTACAGCCGGCAGAAGCAGGGCGATCAACACGGCGATGATCGCAATCACAACCAGCAGTTCGATCAGCGTAAAACCGCGAGACGAACGTGTTGTCGATCTTGACGTCATGCGAGGCGACTCCATGTAGGAAAGAGAATCATTCGATGATGCGAACTCATGTGTGCTCCGCTGGCCGGCGTCACTCTCGATCGGATTCCTTATAAAAACTCGAACTCGAGCAACCAGTTGAGGGAACCACCGGCGGTTCTCGCGACCAAGCACATGCGTTCGGGCGAGGCGTCGTTGCCGAGGATCCCTCGAATGAACTCCAAAACGATACCGAATGCAAATTCCAAATGCAATCCAGTCATGATTCAGCAATTTTTTCTTGCTTGGAACTGCAGCGCAGAAGCGGTTGAAGGTTTTACGAAAGGGCGGTCTTGCCGGTCCGCACATCCGGCAGAATCAGCACATTCCGCGAAATCCGGCGTCTCACTTCAGCACGCAGTGGTTGCACGTATACGTCGCCTGCGCTGCCACGCTGCAGCCGGCCTCCATGTGAATGATCGCGGCGTGCTTCATTCCTCGGCGCTATAGAACAATTCTTTGAGAATTCCTTGACTGGTTGCTGGCAAACTCTGGCCAACTGCCCGTCCGGCTGCCTGCCTGGCGTTGGCGGACGAACCTCGCCAACGGCAAGGGCGTAGCCGGGAATGCCGTTGACGGCGTCGTTTGCACCCCAATCGTGAGTTGGTGTATCGTGGAATGAAACCAGAAGGCTTCGCGCGCGAGGAGTAAGGGCAGACGCTGACCACCGTCTCCAAGCGGAGATGCCATCATGATCTCTTCCAGGACACCCGAAGGCGAGCCCGCCGTCTGCCCCATCTGTGACACCGCCTTCACAGCCGAGCCGTCCGACCCGGGCGGGGATGCGCCGTGTCCAAGCTGCGGGCACTTGCTCTGGTTCAGCCGACGCGAGATTCCCGAGGCGAGACGTGCCGTGGTCCATGCGCATTCGCCGAGGTGGTGTGCGCACCACTGTAGCGACGCCGCGGCGCTCGCAGTTGCCGGCGCCGGGGCGTCCATGAGTGGATCCGCGGAGGCGCGCCATCCGCGTGCAAGTCTCAGCACTCTGACGGAGAGGGTTCAATCCGCGTGTGGCCTTTTGCTCGGGTGCATGGTCGCTTTCGCCCTCGTCTTGGGACCACTTCAGCAGGGTTCGATCATCAGCCGCGGGTTTTCGAATCTCTATTCGATCATGGTCGTGGTCGCGCTCGGCGTGTTCATCTATGCGAGGCTGGTGTGGGCCGTCGGTCGGCTCTGGGCGTGGTGGACGCGCACGCTCGAAGGTGGGGAACGCAATTTGGCGGAGTTTGGGACCGGGAACTGGACGGGTGAACGCGCGTGTCGGTGAGTCGGCGTTGGATCCATGCTTGTGACGCGACGCCTGAGTTTGCGGGGAGCAACCCCATGTGGCTCGAAGACGAGAATGACGGTCCTGGGATGGCGCGGGAGCTGATTTCGAGCCGTGGATTGGTGGCCAAATCCCGGCTCGCTGTTTACTTCCAGTTGCTCGCCCTCGTGCCCATCGTGCTGGTGGCCCGGTGTGAGCAACTGGGATACGCGAGGTTCCTGGAAACCGCCGGCTCTGGAATTCCCGGCAAGGGATTTTTCTTTGCCCTCCTCAGTCTCACGTCGTGTTTCATGCCCGTGCTGATCCTTGTGTCGCTGCTGGTGGAGCACCCGCGCGAAAGATGGTCTTGGGCGGCATCCCCCTGTCGATTGGTCTCAACGTCGTCCAGATCCTGGCGCTCTTGCCTGCGGTGTCGTAGCAGCAAATGGGGCTGCTTGCGATCACGTGAAGAAGTTTCTGATCCATGCCCGAATGATGCTTCGTTCTCGGGAGGATTGGACATAGATGGGGTAGGAAGACCTGGCTTCGGTCCCGAATCCACCGCGGCGCGGCCCCCCGACGTGGCCCGCAGCCCAGCTCCGGATCGGTCGCTCTACGCAAGTGCAAATGCGAAAACGGCTTCGGTCGATCCAACCGCTCCGTACCCCCGGCGCGAAATGATACCAAAGTGCGGCCAATCCAGTGAAAATCTTCGCCGTGTCCCAATCCAGAGTCCGGGGCGGGGAACCCCGCGCTCGACTGACGATAGTGCAAAGCCGTGAGGGCGACGGAGCCACCCCGCGCAACGGCAAGGCCTCGCTTTCGGTATTGGTCTCAGCCACTTTACCCATTGCACTTTTTTGTACCCTATTGCACGGTGTGGGCGAATTTCGCCGCTGTTCTCAGGATGAGTGGAAATCGAACCCGAGATAGGAAGGCACAGCGAGCCGCCGATCGCGCCCGCATCGCGCGATCTATCTACCTCTATGTATTAATATGCGCCGATTCTCTCAGTTCGGCAACTATCATCCCCAAAAAAAGTGCAATCACTCAATCGATACGTTTGCAATGTCAGGAGATCCGGCTTTGCGCGATTTCTTTGTTAATTATGAACACGGTCAAAAAAGAGCGAGATTCGTGACGATTTAGATGGGCCAAAACGGGGTCAGGTCCGTTTATGGCAATTTAGGCAACACGTCTAATACTCTCGCGTCTCGCTGGGATCGTTTCCCACCTTCCGCGGCAGTCCCGCCGGACGATGAGCCGACTCAGCCCAAGCCACCTCGAATGGCGTCCAAGGAGTCTCGCGCGAGCCCATCCCACGGGGCACGTCGTTCGCTCGGCAAGATGCGGGTAGGAGTTGGAGCGGGGTTGCCAAGCGTCGTGCCTCTGGCGGCGAACGTGCATTTCAAATCATAATCGTGGTTCGCATTCGAGTATCTCCCAGGACGTCGCTATCCCTTCTCTCTTCAATCAAGGAGCCCACGATGATCGAGCCAATCTCACGCCGCTCGTTCAGTGCCGCGACCACCGGGCTGGTGCTGGGATCCGCGGCCGGCCCCGCTGCGGCGGATGACCAGAAAAAGCCCGCGGCTGCGCCGGCTGCGGCCGCCGCACACCCAATCGAAGCGTCGTTCGATCGCGATTACCCGCCCCCGGGATTCAAGCCTTCATGGAAGAACCCCCAGATCAACCGGCTGTTCGTCCAGGACTTCGTCATCTACGCGCACTCCGAGCTGGATATGGTCAAGAAACTGCTCGACCGCCAACCCGCCTTGCTCAACGCCGCGATGGACTGGGGAAACGGAGACTGGGAAACCGGCCTGGGCGGGGCGTCGCACATGGGGCGGCGCGATATTGTCGAGTACCTGCTCGATCGCGGCGCGCGAATCGACCTCTTCTGTGCCGCCATGATGGGCCAGCTCGACGCTGTCAAATCATTCCTCACACTCCAGCCCAAGCTGATCGACGCCAAGGGGCCGCATGGGTTCACACTGCATTTCCATGCCCAGGTGGGCGGCGCGGAGGCCGAGCCCGTGCTCGACTACCTGCAAACGATCAAACGGATCGAGCTCAAGCCGAACCCATTCTTGAAGAAAACGGCAGCTCCGGCGGAAAAGTCCGGCAAGTGAGAAAGTCACCAATTCGCGGCTCTTGAACGGGGAATCAGGCCAATGCCTCCTCTCGATGAACGAACCGAGGTCGACTTGCGCGAATGCGTCGAAGGCGACGCCGGCATCCGGGTGATTCGCTCGGCGGGAAACTGCCGGAGCTGGAATAACATCCAGTACAAGGCGGGGATGAGCGCCAAGAACGTCGGCTCGACGAAGCTCTCGATGAACGTGGCGACCATTCCGCCCGGTGGCGTTGCCTACGCTCATATCCACGTAGGCTTCGAGCTGATGCTGTATATCCTCGAAGGCAAGGTGCGCCACGAATATGGCCCCGGGTGCAGCCAATCGATCGAGAACCAGGCCGGCGACTTCATCTTTATCGAGCCCGGAGTCCCCCACGAAGTGTTCAACCTGAGCGACACCGAGCCGGTCGTCGCCGTGGTCGCTCGTTCCGACGCGAGCGAATGGGAGAACATCGTCCCCTACGACCGGAAAAATGGCGCGCCTTGAGCGCTGAAAGGAAGAGCGAGTTCCCCACGCGCCTGTTGCGCTCCCTTTCCCCCCCTTAAGAAGGGCGGGCCAGGGGGGGTTCTCACGGTCGCCAAAGTCACAAAGCCGTCGCGCAACAGAAAACATCGAACCGTTCACCGCGAACTTCGTCGATTAGACCCTCTGTGAATCACCCCACCGCAACCCTCTCACCAAACACCAGCCTCGCAGCATCGATGGGCTGCTCACTTCTTTACAGAGACAAAGGCCCCCGCATGACGGGAAGGTGCGAAAATCTCCGTCGCCGCCCGGCGGATGTCCTGCTCGGTAACGGCACCGAGTGCCTTGTCCAGTTTGGCTGGGTCAATTCCCAACTGGCGGCGCCGGCCCAGCGAGAACGCGACTCCGTAGATGTTGTTGGAGAGCAACCTCTCCGGAATATGTTGACTGAGCAAGAAAGGTGCGAGCTGCTGGCGCGTGGCCATGATCTCGAATGGTCGCAGCTTCGGCTCGAGGCTTGCCGCGACCACGGCCTCAATGTGCGCGCAGCGCTCGAGCGCCTTGTCTCCCCGGGTCTTGCTTCGGTAGAAACGGCGACGACGCTGCCGTCATCGAGTGGCGTGAAATAAACCGGTGAGCCGGTCGGTCCGTCCATGCCGAGCTTCGACCCTGCGGCCCAGAGCCGGGATATGAGCACCAGAAACGGCACGTACAGCGCGTCGCCGGGCTGGGGTGCGGCATACGCCAGGCACGCAACCGAGGCCGCATTGGGCTCAAACGCATTGACCGAAAGCTCGCGATTGTTTCCCAGCTTCGGCTTTGGGGCCTCGAGGGGTGACGGTGCCTTCTCGCCAGGGGAGATCCTGGCGAAGTGCGTCTCGATCGCCTTGCGCACAACCGCCGAATCGAAGTCGCCCGCCAGCGAGAGGATCGCGTTGCGAGGCTTGTAGTAACGCTGCCAGTAGGCCCGCACCTCCTCCAGTGTCAATGCGCGAAGCTGCTCGGGCGACCCGCCATGTTGCCCACCCGCGGGAGTCGGCCGCACCAGCTCGCGGGCGTTGTTGAGCGCGGCGAGCATCGGCATCGCACCGAACATGTTGTCGACCTCCTCGAGAAGTCGCGGCCGTTCGCGCTCGATATCGGCCGGCGTGATCCGCAGGTCGCCCATCCTCGCGGCCGCGTCTTGCAGCTCGGAATCGAGCTCGGCGGCCGCGAAGACTGCGGCGAAGACCGTGTAACGATGGCCCGTTTGCGCGTTCGCGCCCAGCGCGTATCGCTGCGCGAATTCCTCGGCCGTCCGTACCTTCGCCTGGCCGGCGGCAGCCGTGACATAGATGTGCTCGACCATGTGGGTCAATCCCGAGTGCCCTGCCGGGTCGTGGTCGCCGCCGATCGAATAAAGCACAGTGAGCGCGATCGCCCTGGCGCCACGGACTCTCCGCAGCAGGATGGTCATGCCATTATCGAGCACGAATCGCTCGGAGCCGGGCTCCACCGGTGTCTGCTCGGCACCCGCATCTTTGATCCGAGCCGTCTCTGGCACGGGTTTGCCAGGCCCCCGCGCTTCGACCCTACCGGCGTCTCCACCGGCCCCCTGCGCCGCAAAGCGGGAACCAGCCCAACGGCCAACCAGCCGCCTGCGCACGTCAAACCCGCTATCAAACATGCGGCCGTCGCAATCTTCAGTTTCGTCATGGCCATGGTATGGATGACCCCTTCAGTGAGAGCAGCAGATTGAGCGGTGATCGACCCGGCACCGACGATCTCCTTGGTCGCACACTGGGTCGCAGCCCGCACAGTTCGGTTGAGCAGCTTGACAGGTAAGGCCGACATCGGATCGCTGGCCAGTATCGAGCCGGGATCGAGCAGCGGAGTGGCCAGACCGCGCCGCGCCAGCCGGGACCGCAGCCGCTCGCGCCCTCGCGAAAGCCGGCTCTTGACGGTGCCGACCGGGCAGCGAAGCTCGACCGCAGCTTGCTCGTGAGTCCGGCCCTCGAGGTCGCAAAGGACGAGCGGGGCACGGTAGCGCGCGGGCAGACACTCCAGCTCGGCGTCGACGATCGTGCGGATCTCGTTCGACTCCACCAGATCGTTCCGTTCGTCCTGCACGTCGACTTGCTCCACTCCGGTGCGCTCGCGTAACTGCCTGCGCCTTGCATCGACCTGAGCTCGCACGGCGACCCGGCGCGCCACCCCATACAGCCAGTTACCCAGTACGTCTCGGTCACGGATCGAGCCCGCCTTCTTCACCAGCACCAGAAACGTCGCCTGAAAGGCGTCTTCGACGGCATGCTCATCGGCCAGCACACGGCGGCAGACGCTCAGCACCATCGGTCCATGCCGCCCGACAATCGCCTCGAACGCCGACTCGTCCCGTCGAGTGAGAAAGCGATCGAGAAGCTGCCGCTCGCCAAGGGAAACGACCGTGCCTTGATCGAATAGCCGCTGAATCGAGTCGACCACCGCACCACGATGAATACTGGTCATTTTTCCGGCTCTCCAGGACGCTCGCTTTGCCTTCTACCCTTTCAGTGCAACGCCACCCGCGATCGTTCCCTTTTTTTCCGAACCCATCGAATAAGACTCACTCGGTTCGCTATCTTGCCCGAATCTCGTGGATTCCTGATCGCATCCGTGGCCAATGTTAATTTTCATGCATTTTACGCTAAGCGGGGCCGCACCGACGCAATTCCGTGGTAAAGAGGACGTCTCCCGACGCTAGTTCTCGTAGTCTTAGCAAGCGTCGACTGTATTCAACGAGGTGAGAGGTCACGAACTTAAGAATGCTTTACCGGGCTACGTCCGGGACAAGACGGAACGAGCCGAGGTCCAAGGAGGCCGTCATGGAAGACGTCGTCGGTGCCATTCATCACCTCATTCTGAGCGAGTTCCTTCCCAACGAGCAGCCCGAGGAATTGACCGCGGAGACTCCGCTCATCACCGGCGGAATCCTCGATTCGATCAGCACTCTGAAGCTGGTCACCGTTCTCGAGAGCCAGTTCGGGATCACAATCGAGGCCCATGAGGCTGGAATCGAGCATCTCGACTCGATCGCGCGGATCGCCGGTCTCGTGGCGATGAAGAAGCACGCGGCCTGAGGCGGTCGATGTCCCAAAGCTAATGTGACCATCATGATCCCTTGCCAAAATCGCCGAATTTGCCCAAGATGCGACCCCTGATCGGGTAACCTTCCTGGGAGCGGTGATTTGTCCCTGTCGAACCAGCGCCTCGATCCCGTGGGGGGCAGCCGGGATGCTCGCCCTCTTGATCGGCATCGAAAGCTTCGTCGGCCGTCACTGGATCGATTTGACCGACCCGGTCAGCCTGAGCTGGCGTTTTAGCGCGCAGGCCGCCGAATCGGAGGTCCGCGACTGCCAGCTCCTTTGCCTCGGTGACAGCCTGGTCAAGCACGGTTTGGTTCCGGGTGTCATGGAGCGAGCCTCGGGCCTGAAGGCGGCCAACGTCTCCGCCGCGCGCGCGTCCACGGTCCTGACCTACTGCCTCCTTCGCCGCGCGCTCGATTCCGGCGCTGACCCGGTCGCGCTCATCATCAACGCCAAACCGGCCGTGCTGCTGGGCGGCCCGGAATTCAATGCCCGCCCCTGGCAGGAGGTGCTCAGCATCCGCGACGCCAGCGTGCTGCTCCAACTCACCCGAAACGCCCCGTTCGTTGCAAGGGCGCTCGCCGGCCGTCTGCTCCCCTCGTTGCGAGCGCGGTTGGAAATCCAGTCCGCCGTGCTGGCAGCGATCCAGGGAAAGACCGCACCCCTCCGTTCGATCAATCCCATCCTCTGGCGAAACTGGACGGTCAACCACGGGGCCAACATCGCTTCCGCCGCACCAGTTTACGGCGGCGAGCTGAGCGCCGAGGTAAAGCGGCAACTCTACACAGATATCTTCTACGTCGATAAGGCCAATGCCCAAGCCATCGAGCGAATCCTCGAGCTCGCTGCCCGGAGGCGGATACCTCTCTACTGGGTCCTGTGTCCTCTCTCTCCCGCGTTGCAGGCGCTGCGCGACCAGACCGGGGCCGAAGCGCTTCACGATCGGTTTCTGCAATCGATCGTCGCGCGCTACCCGGGAACGGTCACCGTGCTCGACGCCCGTCGGGCGGGTTACCCCGCTGCATTCTTCGCCGATGCCACGCACTTGAATTCTCACGGGGCACTCGGCTTGAGCCGCACCGTCGCCCTCGCGGTCGCCGCGCGCGAAGCCTCGCACCAGCCGCCTCCCTCGCGCGCGGGCTGGGTCTCTCTCGACCCTCCGGCTTCCCGCGCCGACGAACGGACCAATGCGCTCGAAGACATCGAAGAGTCCAGGCGCATCGTCAGCCCCGATTTCGCCACTCAGGTCTCCGCTCGTTGACGTCCCATCCTGAAACTTCTCAGCAGCCAAGATTTGCGTCTTGCCTTTGTCCATGAAACCCTGCATTGTTAAACTATAGATGAGCGATCGTCCAACAATTGCAACGCTCGCGCCTGTGTCGAAGCCATGGTTGGCACAGGGATTCATCCCCGCCGCCCGCGACCGATTCATCGACTGGTCAGGAGGCCCGCTCTCCCACGATCTGCCATGAGATCCCCGGGTCAAGTCCCCCTGGTAGAGAGGGGTCACGCCATGTTCCAGAGCCAGTTCCACGTCGACCGCCCTCACAACTCCGGTCGGCCATCCGCCAGCGTACTGTCCGCCGCTTGCCGCCTGGCCATTCTGCTCTTCCCATTCTGTTCCGGCGCTGCGTTGCCAGCCGACGACACCAAAGAAAGCAGGCTCGTTCCGGCCGAACTCAGCAAGCCCATCGCGCCGCCGCAAGTGAGCTTCCGCAACGAGATCATGCCGGTGCTGACCAAGCTCGGTTGCAATCAAGGAGCCTGTCATGGCGGTCAGCATGGCAAGGGCGGTTTCAAGCTTTCGCTGCTCGGTTTCGAGCCGGAAAGCGACTTTGCATCGATCGTCAAAAGTGCCAAGCAGCGCCGGGTAACGCCGTTTGCACCCGAAGAGAGCCTGATTCTCCTCAAACCCACGCTCGCCGTGGCCCACGGCGGCGGAAAGCGGCTCGAGCCCGGCTCGATGCCGTATCGGCTGCTGACGCAGTGGCTCGCGCAGGGTGCGCCGGGCCCACGCGACGAAGACCCTCGCGTCGTTGGCCTGGCGGTCCATCCCGAACACCGAGTAATGGCTGGAGGAGAAGAGCAGCGGCTCGCGGTGATCGCGAGTTTTAGCGACGGCACCCAGCGCGACGTCACGGACACGGCTCGGTTCGATTCCCTCAATGAAGGTGTCGCCACGGTGAGATCGGCCGGGGTCGCCAGAACCGTCGCCCGTGGCGAGGCCAGCATCATGGTGCGGTACTCAGGCCGCGCCGCCATGGCCCGCCTCACAGTCCCCTTTGCGCTGGATAGGCCGTTTGATTTCCCGTCAAAAAACGTCGTCGATATCAAGGCGGCCGCCAAGTGGCGCGAGCTGGGGCTGGCCCCTTCCCCCCTTTGCACCGACGCTGAATTCCTCCGCCGCGCCATGCTCGATACGATTGGAACCACCCCCTCGCCGGATGAGGTCGAGGATTTCATCGCTGACTCCGATCCCAACAAGCGCGCCAGGATCGTGGAACAGATTCTCGACCGCCCCGAATACGTCGATTACTGGACTCTCAAATGGGGCGACGTGCTGCGCGTCAACTCCGGCAAGCTCGGCGCCCAGGGGATGCTCGCGTTCAATCTCTGGCTTCGCGAGGCCTTCCGCTCCAACACTCGCTTCGACCGGATGACTGAAGCGCTTGTGACGGCCCAGGGATCGATCTTCAGCGACGGACCGGCCAACTACTTTCGCGTGGCCACCAGCCCGGATGACCTCGCCGAGACGACAGCCCAGGTTTTCATGGGCGTTCGCCTTCAGTGTGCCCGCTGCCATCACCATCCCTTCGAATCGTACGGTCAGGACGACTATTATTCCCTCGCTGCATTTTTCGCCCGCGTACGAACCAAGCGCAGCGATGAATTTGGCCTCTTCGGCGGTGATCAAGTGATCTTCGTCTCCCAGAAAGGTGATGTCTATCAACCGCGAACCGGCAAGAAGATGGAACCGCGGCCGCTGGGTGAAAAACCCATTGACGACCCCGTCGATCGTCGAGCCGCCCTGGCAAGATGGCTCACCACCGAGAACCCTCGGTGGCTCGCCCGGAACGTCGTCAACCGGTACTGGGGCTACCTCCTCGGAAAAGGACTGGTCAATCCGATTGACGATCTCCGCGAAACGAACCCCGCCTCGAATCCCGAGCTGCTCGACTCGCTCGCCCAGCGGTTCATCGCCTCGGGATTTGATCTCAAGGCGCTCCTCCGCCAGATACTCACCAGCCGGGTCTATCAACTGAGTGCCAGGCCGACCTCTGAGAATCAAGTGGACACATCCTACTTCACCCACTATACGATCAAACGCCTGACCGCCGAACAGTTGCTCGACGCGATTGATGCGGCCGCCGGTACGGTTGAAAAGTTCCCTCAACTCCCTTCCGGCACCCGGGCGATCTCTTTGCCGGACCCGAATTACGCTTCGTTCTTCCTGGATACGTTCGGCCGCCCGCTGCGAGCGATCGCTTGCGAATGCGAACGCTCCGTCGACCCCAACCTGAGCCAGGCCCTTCACCTCATGAATGGCGACTTGCTCAACCGAAAGCTGCTCCAGAAGGGCGCTCGGCTCACCCGGCTGCTCGAGGACCCGCGGCTCACCGACGCCGCTCTGGTGCGCCGGCTCTACCTGCTCTCGTTCAACCGTCCCCCCGGCGAAGTCGAAGCCTCCCGGGCTTTGTCCCTCCTCGCCGAAGCACCCGGTCGAGCTGTTGCCGCCGAGGATTTCTTCTGGGCCTTGCTGAACTCCAAGGAGTTCCTGTTCAACCATTGACATCCTCCTCTCTGCGGAGCAAGCCCGTGCATCGTGCAAAGCGGCTCCTCGCCTGCCTGATTTCCGTTTGCTCATTCGTCTCCGCCTCCTCGGGTCAATCCGACGAATCTGCTTCGCCCACATATGAGAAAGACATCAAACCCATCTTCGCCAGGCAGTGCACCGTTTGCCACCGTGCCTCGAAACACCGCATGCTCGATATCTCCGGCGGCCTGGCGCTCGATTCGCTCGAGGGAATCCTCGCCGGCTCCCCACGCGTCAAGGTGATCGCGCCGGGAAAGGCACGCCAGAGCGAGCTCTTGCGCCGCCTGGCCGATCCCGACGAAGATCGCCGCATGCCGCGGGGGGAAGATCCCCTTTCGTCGGCACAGATCGAGCTCATCAGTCGCTGGATCGACGCCGGTGCGCCCGCAGGAACCACTCCCCCGCCCTCCGGCGCGGCCGCCCCTTCGCCGCCCCACACCGTGCATTTCATCCGCTCGCTCGACATCAGTTTCCCATGCGATGTCAAGCTCCCGCCGGGTAGTCCCGTCGCACCCGCCGGCGGCCCGCTCGAGCTCCGCCTTGCGGCCGGCCCATTGCCGGCCGTCACCGCGCTCGCGTTCCGCGCTGACTCGCGGCTGCTCGCAGTCGGAACCTTTGGCCAGGTCGTCTTGTGGGACCTCGAGGATGGTGAGCCCGCGGGCGCAATCACCCAGGTCCCCGGCCCGGTTCACTCGCTCGCATTCAGCCGCGACGGACGCCGCCTGGCCTTGGGCGCCGGACTCCCGGCGCGGTCGGGAGTCGTGCGGCTTTATTCCGTGCCCGACGGCACTCTGATCCACGATTTCCCCGGGCACTCGGACGCCGTCTGCGCCGTAGCCATCCGGCCCGACGGCGCACAGCTCGCCTCGGCATCCTTCGACCAGACCGTTCGCCTCTGGGACCTGGGCCTCCTTGAACCGCACGGCGTCTTCCACGGTCACTCCGATATTGTCTACTCCCTCAGCTACGCGCCCGACGGCCGCTCGCTGCTCTCCTGTGCCAGGGATCGCACGATCAAACGCATCGACACCCGCACAACCAGCGAAGAGCGCACCTTTAGCGGGCACAACGACGAGGTCCTCGCCGTCGCGGCCCATCCCGATGGCAAACGATTCGTTTCCTCCGGCGGTGAGCCCCAGATTCGCTGGTGGAGCGCTGACGGTCAGAAGTCGCAGTCGCGCCGCAATGGTCATTCGGGCTCGGTCCATCAGCTCGCTTTCAGCAGCGACGGCCGCTGGCTCATCTCCGCCGGCAGCGACAAGACCGTTCGTTTGTGGAACGGTTCGACGGGCGAGCCGCTCAAGCAACTGCCGGCCCTCGATTGGCAATACACCGCGGCCATCTCCGACTCGGGCGAGCTCGCCGCTGGCGGCGGCGGGGACGGCCTGGTACGCCTCTGGAATACCACCTCGGGCCGGCTGGCCGTCACGCTGCTCCAGCCTCCGAGCGTCAATGCAACCGCAAATGGGGATCCGCTCGCCCGGTTCGAATGGCTTGCGTTCACTCCCGGCGGTTGTGTCGCGGGCTCCGAATCCTTGATCAAACTGCTCGCCTGGCGCACAGGCGGAGTCTCGCTGTCCGCCGCGGCTGCCCGCGCGGCCTGCGTTCATCAGGATATCGTGGCCCGAGCGATGCATGGTCAGCTCACCGATTCCGTCAAGTTCCAGCTTCCATCCCAGAAATAGGAGGCGCACCATGCGCCCTCGGGCCCTTCGCACAGCTTGGTGCATGATCGTGATCTCGGCCTGGATCGTGTCCGGAGATACGCGCGCCCAGACCTCCTACCCGATGACTCTCTACGTCGAGCCGGTCGCCGTTTCCCGCGGACAATCCACCGAGATCACAATTATCGGCCGCGAAAACTTCTCCGGCGCCTGGAAGCTGCTTTGCGAGCCGCCCGGTTTGCGCGGAGACGTGCAGATCGTCGAAAACACCCAGCCCACGACCAAGGCCCGCGGCGCCGCGGCCGGCCGCCGGAGGTCTACCTCCCAGGTTCGAGCCCGGCTGCACGTCGCCCACGACGCACCCCTCGGCCCGCGCGAGCTCCGCGTCGCCACCCCCCAGGGCGTCTCGAGCGTCGGCCTCGTCGTCGTTGTCGACGGCCCGGTCGTCGCCGAAACGCCCGCTGCGGACACCGCCAACGATCGACCCGCATCCGCACAAATGCTCACTCTCCCCTGCGTCGTTTCCGGTCGCATCGCCAGGGCCGAAGATGTCGACTGGTATTCCTTCGAGCTCGCAAAAGGCCAGCGCGTCGGATTTGAGATCTGGGGCAACCGTATCGAAAACAAGATCCACGACCTCCAGACCCACCTCGACCCGATTCTGTCCCTGCACAATCGCGCCGGCCGCGAGCTCGCCGCCGCCGACAACAACCACTTTGCCGACCCCTTGCTCACCTTCCAGGCGCCCGAGTCGGGCACTTACGTTCTGCAGGTCCGCGACACGACCTACGCGGGAAACCCCGCCTGGGCCTACGCGCTTCTGGCCGCCACCGCCCCGATTCCGACCTCCGCCTTTCCGCTCGCCGTGAACCCCGGCACAACCGCCCTCCTCGAGCTGCACGGACCAGGCACCAACCCGGCGATCAAGGTGCCCCTCGTCGTCCCTCCTCTTCTCGACCCTGGCCCCCATCTCTTCGCGCTCTCGAAATCGCCCGGCTCTCTCCCATTCCCCCTCGTCGTCACCCCGCTGCCGATCAGCTCCGAATCGACCGACGCACCGTCCTCCGGCGATTCCGGAAAGACAATCAAGCTGCCCGCGGCCCTCTGCGGTCGCCTCGCCCAGCGCGGCGATAGCGACGAATTTACGTTTAACGCACATAAGAACGCAATCTATACGTTCGAGGCCATGGCGCGCCGCGCCGGCTCGGAATGCGACCCGGTTCTCCGGCTGCTCGAATCGAAGGGCACTGTCCTCACCGAAGTGGACGACTCTCCGGGAATGGGCAAGGACGCGCGAATCGAATGGAAGGCTCCTGCCGACGGAACCAACACAATCCAGATCACCGATCTCCACGGTCGGGGAGGCGAGGCGTTCGCCTACGTGCTCCTGGCCCAGCGGGCCAATCCCGATTTCTCCGTTACCTGCGACCCCGACATGATCAACCTCGGCCCCGGCGGTCGCGTGCCGCTCTTCGTCCGGCTCACCCGGCGAGCGGGCTTTGCTGGAGAGTTGCGACTCGATCTGGAAAAGCTGCCACCCGGCGTCACGGCAAGCCCGCTCCAGATCCCACCCTCGATGACCGAAGGCGTCATCGTGATCGAAGCAGCCCCCGATGCGAAGCGTGAAAGTCTGCTCGTTGCGCTCAAAGCAACCGGACTGGCCGAAGGCGCTCCGATCATCCACCAGGCGTCTCCCCTCGAGGAAATCTATCTTCCCGGCGGCGGCCGCGGCCACTTCCCCGTCCACACCTTGGCGCTGGCGGTGACCGACCCCTCGGATATCACCCTCGAGGCAACCCCCCGCGAGGTGGTACTCTCGCCGGGCGAGTCCGTACCCGTCGACGTGACCGTCACCCGAAATCCACGCTTTGAACAAGGTGTCAACCTCGCGGTGGTGTTGCAGCATCTGGGTGGAATCCACGGCAATCCCTTACCCCCGGGCGTGAAGCTCAAGGAAGCCGGCAGCAAAACCTTGCTCGGCCCCAAGGAAACAAAAGGCAAGATCATCATCGAGGCCGCCGCGAGCGCACCGCCCTCCGAAAAGGTCCCAATCACCGTCATGGGCCACGTCTCGATCAACTTCGTGGTAAAGACCGCCTATTGCAGCAGCCCGATCCTGGTGACCGTCCGGCCCAAAACGGCAACGGGGGCGCGTTGACAATCGCGGCGGCGACCTTCTCGAGTGAGGGCGATCCGTTCCTATGCCCGTCCACGTGCGAGCGGCCAGCCTGGAGTCGGTCTCCAACGCCGGCGACTCGCAGCGCAAGCAGGCCAGACCTGGTGATCAGCTCTTGCTTGCCTTCACACCTTCTGCCGCCGGGTCTTCGGGATCAACGCGTTGGTTAAATGTGCGGCCGCGGCGCGACGTTTGGGAGCAGCGGTCGACTCGGTCAACATCTCGAACACCGTGGCTGTCTTAGCCGCGCAAGAAGACCCGGAGCGTACTATCTTGACCTTTTTCTGCACCTTGGCCGGCAACGCCTCAAGATCCGCTAACTCGACCGCCACAATCTTGATACTCGGCTTTCCCAGCGCCTGCCTCGCCGAGGCTCGCCCTATCGAATACGCAAGTTGCCCCTTCTTGATCACTCCATCGAGTACCAGAATTTGTTCGACCGTTGCGAGATGGGACAGACGAACGGGTTCCTTCTTAGAGACCTTGGGGAGAATGACCGGCAGCTCCTTTCCGATCTTCTCGTACACGACGTGAGTTGGTGCCGTTTTCCGACGGTACCCGAGCGAGCACAAATAGCTGTGTAGTTCGCCGTAATTGATTCCTCTAGAAGACATGATTAATCCCTCCAGTCCCCTGGTTCAGCGCGGATCGTTTCTTCGCCCTTGCGTAGTCAACGGTGTTCTCGTCGAATTCGTTAGCAACCGGTAGCCGTACGGTGACAGACGTCGCCCCCTTTTTCGGACGCGTGGAGGGGGTACTTCCGAAGTACGCTTGAAGATACTGCCAGTATGCTTTGTTCTTCGTTGCATCATAAAGGATCAGGAAGACCGGCATTGGCTCGATGGACCACGCATTGTAGTCCTGGATTGAGATCGAGAACGAGTAAAAATCCCCATCCGCAGAAAGAGCAGGTGAATCGGTCGCTTTCAGTTGAATAGCGATGCTGCCAGCTTCGACAAAGCCGTTGTTACCATGAGTAAGCACCACCAGATCGATACCGTAGTCTTGTTCGGTCCTGAGTACGGTGTGGCCCTTGACCAAGAAAATCCTCTCAACAAAGTTGGCGCTCAACGATGCGATTACATGAGCTCGCGTCCGCTGTTTGAGTGCGGGCTTCGCAGTTTTCTTCTCTCCGGGCGATCGATCGGCCACGAATTGCCCCCGATTGCAAATCGCTTCACGTACATCTTACAGGATTCCTGGTTTTGCACCCCCTCACCCCAATTTCGCAACCGCCGCCGGCAAATCGTCAACAATGTCGACAATCTTCGTGAGGTTCATCGTCCGGAAGATGTCGAGTAGATACGGACCGATACCGAACATCACGAATTTCCCCTGCCGGCGGTCGATCCTTCGCTTGAGCGTCATCAGGAAGCCAATCTCCGAGCTCGCCAGGTAGTTCACCTCACTCAGGTCAATCGCGAATCGGCCGTCCTCCCGTGATTCCACCAGCTTGTACAGCCAGTCGCGCTGAGTCGACTGCCAGTCGGTGCCAGCTTCGTCGGTCGCCTCGAACGCGATCACCAGCACACCACTCGATTCCTCGGCCGTGAATTTCAGCATCGTCTACACCTCTCCTGCGAGGGCCCCTGTCAGCTTCCGCGGTATGTACTATAACCGAACGGCGAGAGCAGCAGCGGAATGTGATAGTGCTGCGACGGATCGTCGATCTCCACCACGACGTGGACCTCCGGATAAAACGTGCGCACGCCCGTCGCGGCAAAATAGGCCCCAGTCGAGAATCGCAGCCGGTAGGTCTGCCGCCCCAGACTCGTCGGCGGAGGATCAAATCCCGATATCCGCCCGAAGGCATCCGTCACCGCGTGGCCCAGCTCTGTCCACCGGTCCTGCCCGTCGCTCCTCTCCAGCTTGACGGCCAGCCCGCCCGCGGGCTTGCCCGATGTCGTATCGAGAACGTGGCTGGTAATCGTGCTCATGGCGCAATCTTCTCCAGACGGAGTCTCATGATCTTGGCCTGCTCGCCAGCCGCGCATTGAATCTCATCGTCCGGGGCGTTAAGCAGCCGGCTCTCGATCATCGCCAGCATCTCCTCGGCTGATTTTCCCGTGGCGCACACGATAAAAATGTGGCCGAACGTCGCTTCATACCGGCCGTTCAACGGCGCAAGCCTCTCGAGCACATCCTCGGCCGCGCGCTCGGTACCCGACTGCTCCGCCTTGGACCACCCCGCGGTGGCGGCATGCTCCGCCTTGGGCCCTCCGCGCGCACCGATCTTGGGGTGCGCCGCAAAGGCTTCAAGCCAGTCGGCCGGCTCGAGTCCCCACCAGATCCGCTCGGCCGCTTCGAGCATCGCGGCTTCGGAATCAAACGGGCGCATCCCTTCCATCTCGCGAGACCAGCGAGTCGATCCGCAGCAACGGCGAAACGCATCCCGCGCCTCGTCCGGCATCCAGGCGTTGATCGTCGCCAGGTTCATCCGCCGTGCCCCCCCTGCCCCATCAACGTCTTGCCCCGCACGCGCGAGCCGAACGACCCGGAACGAAACACAAGGCCCCCTCTCAAATAAGTCGCCTCCACCCGGCCCATGAGCTCCCGTCCTTCATACGGCGTCAGGCGATGCCGATCGTGGAGCGCAGTCGCCCGCACCGTGAAGCTCGCTTCCGGATCGAAGATGACCAGGTCAGCATCCCGGCCCGCCGCAATCTCACCTTTCGAGGCCGCAAATCCGAGCAGCTCGGCCGGCCGAGCGGCCATCCACTCCGCAACCGACGTGATCGAGATCCCCCGCCGCTTTGCCTCCGTCCACACCGCCGGCAAAGCGACCTGCAGCGACGCGATCCCTCCCCAGGCACGCGCCAGGTTGCCACTCTCAAGCTGTTTGAGAGATTCAGGCGCTGGCGAGTGATCGGTGCCGATCGTATCAATCACTCCATCCCACAATGCCTCCCACAGCCGTTCCCGATTCTCCCGCTCCCGGATCGGCGGCGCACATTTATACCGGGGGTCGCCATCCGGAATCTCTTCAGCCGCAAAGAAGAGATAGTGCGGGCACGTCTCGACGAAGAGCGCAGGCGCTCCGCGCGCGCACGCGCGATCATCGGCACCGCGTCCGCCGACGAAAGATGCACGATGTGCACCCGGCAGCACGTCTCGCGGCAAAGCTCGATCAAGAGGCGGATCGCGGCATGCTCCCACTCCCGTGGCCGCGACGCGAGATAATGAGCATAGCTCCGCGCACTGCTGCCGGTTGCCTCTTCGAGCCTTTGCGCCGCCCCCACCAATTCCGCGTGCGCCAGAAGCGGCAGCCCCACTTTGGCCAGCTCGGGCATTGCCTCCCGCAAATCGGCTTCACCCACGTTCGGAAACTCGTCAATCCCCGACGGACACAGAAACGCCTTGAACCCCGCCACGCCCTGACGCGAAAGCGGCTCGATCTGCCCTCGCACTCCCGGCACAATTCCCCCATAAAATCCACAATCAACCCGAAGCTTACCCCGCGCAGCCGCGAGCTTCTGCTCGAGCGCCGCCTCGGTCGTCGTCACCGGCGAGCTGTTCAGTGGCATGTCAAAAAGCGCCGTGATCCCGCCCGCGGCCGCGGCCCGTGTCGCGGTCTCGAACCCCTCCCACTCCGTGCGACCAGGCTCATTAATGTGCACGTGAGCATCCACCAAACCCGGCAAGACAACTCGGTCCCCGGCATCCTCGACGCGACACGATGACGGAATATCGCCCGGACCCACCACCCCGGCAATCTTCTCCCCGGAAATCAGCACCGCGCCGTCGATGACCTCTCGGCGCAATACAATGCGCTTGCTCTTGATCGCCCACAGCGAATCGCTTGTGGCGCCGTCCTCATTCCAGAGGGCCTCGTCACGCATGGCACTCCCTTCCCCGCTGCGGCAGCGTTATCATCGGATCTGCCGGCCACGACCATTCCGCACAGAGAGGAGCAGCCCGATTGTGACCGCCGTTCTTACCGATCACTCCTACGGCAAGTCGCGCATCAAGCTGACGAAGGTCACCCGAGGCGCCCTTCGCCACGATGTCCGCGAGCTCTCGATCGACATCGCGCTCGAAGGCGGTTTCGACCGCTCCTACACCGAAGGCGACAACCGGCTCGTCATCCCCACCGACACGATGAAGAACGTCGCGTTTGCCCTCGCGAAACAGCATCCCTTCGAATCGATCGAAGAATTCGCGGCCGTGATCGCCGGTCACTTCCTCGAACATCACGCCCATGTCTCGACAGCCCGCGTGCGGATCGACGAACACCCCCTCGACCGCATTCGCGTCGACGGCCGCGACCATCCCCACGCCTTCTCCGGCTCGAGCTCCGAGTATCGCACCACAACGGCCACGCAGACTCGCCACGCCCTCTACGTCGAATCGGGCCTGGGCGGCCTCTTCCTGCTCAAGTCCACCGGCTCGTCCTTCTGCGGCTTCCTCACCGATCGCTTTACCACGCTCAAGGACGCCCCGGACCGCATCCTCGCGACCATGCTCGACGCCACCTGGCTCCATCAAGATCGACTTGTGAATTGGAATGAGACTCACGTGCGCATCCGCCAGTCCTTGCTCGAGGTCTTCGCTCTCCACAACAGCCTCTCCGTCCAGCAAACCCTCTACGCAATGGGCGAAGCGGTCCTTGCCGTCGCGCCGGAGGTCCAGAAGATCACGCTCACCATGCCCAACAAGCATCGCATCCTCGCCGATTTGAAACCATTCGGCCTCGATAACGCAAACGAAATCTTCATCGCCACCGACGAGCCCTACGGCTCGATCACCGGCACGCTGTCGCGCGAGTCCTCACCGCGTGCGTGAACGGCACCGACATCGCTCGACAACCGCGCCAGCGTCCGCGCCAGCACGGCCACCCCGCGGCCAATGTCCAGCGGCGTCGCCGATTCATCCGGCCGGTGGCTGATCCCTCCCTTGCACGGAATGAAGATCATCCCTTCAGGCGCAACCCGCGCCATGAACAGCGAGTCATGATAGGCGCGGCTGATCATGGGCATGCTCGAGATCCCGTGTTCCTCACACGCCGCCCGGATCGCCACTATGACGGTCTCGGAGCAGCGCGGGAGGATCCGAATTCAAACACTCGACAATCGCCGCCACACCCCTCCGCGCCGCGATCTCGCCCACCGCCCGCCCGATCGCCGCGATCACCCGGTCTCGTGGCTCGACATCGATATCCCGGACGTCAATCTCCAGAGTCACGCGCTCGGGGATGCTGTTGACCGCACCAGGGTGCACCCGGCAAACTCCGGTCGTGGCCACCGAATCGGGGCTCCCCGAAGAACGTGCCGCGCGTTCCACCTCGAGCACCGCTTCGGCCGCCGCGCACAGCGCATCCCTCCGCCCCCCCATGAGCACCGCTCCGGCGTGGCCACCCTGGCCCTCCCACGTCACCTTGAGCGCCGCCGGCGCGGCGATCGCCGTCACAATCCCGATCGCCGTCCCCGTACGCTCGAGCATCGGCCCTTGCTCGATGTGCAGCTCGACAAAAGCCGCGAACCGATTCTCGGGGAGCCTCACCTCGGCCAGCTCACCGCCAAAGCCCGCCGCCCTCCGCAAGGCCTCGAGCGTGTTGCCCTCCGGATCCGCCAGCGACCCCAGTGCCACCGCCGAAAGGCTCCCGCACATTCCCCGGCTGCCAACGCAGCCGATGCCGAACCGCGTCGGTTCCTCACTCGTGAACAAAATGATCTCGATCGGCCGGACGGGACGGAACCCGCCACGCCCCAGCGCACGCACCGCCTCGATCGCCCCTAAAACACCGACCGTGCCGTCAAACTTGCCCGAGTGCGGAATCGCGTCAATGTGCGACCCGGTCGCAACCGCGGCCAGATCGTTTCGGGTGCCCTCCCACCGCGCAAATGTGTTCCCAAGCGCATCCTCTCGAACCGAAAGCCCTGCCTCCCGGAACAGCTTTTTGACCATGGCGCGAGCGGCGAGGTCGACGCCGGAATAGACGACCCGCGTGACCGCCGGCCCGGGCGCGTCGCTGTGAGTCGCCAGCTCACCGAGCTCGTTCATCACCCGGTCGATGTCCACAACAAGACGCAGTCCACTCACCGTTGTTCTTCCTCCATCGGATCGCGGTTCACATCCTTGTAATACAGATAAGCCGCCGGTGTCTTGCCCATCGCCACGAACCACTGCGGGCAAAACGGGCCCATCCAGATCACGTCTCCTTCACGCACCGGATACCACTCTTCGTCAAGCCGGTAAACTCCCTGGCCCGCCAGCATGAGCAGCCCGTGCTCCATCACGTGCATCTCGACCAGCGGCAGCGCCGCCCCCGGCTGAAACGTGAACACGTTGACCGCCAGATCGAACCGCAGGTCGACCGGCAGCAGCACCTTGAGCACCGCGTCGGGATCACCCAGAAACGGCGCGCCCGCAACCTCGCTCGCATTGCCAAAGATCGGCTCCGGCACCCGTGTCCCCGCCCGGGGCAAATACCTCTTCTCAAAAATGTTCAGGCGGGACGGCTCAGCGCCTCGACTGCGACGTGAGCTCCAGGCGGGCAATACGCAAAGCCGCCCGGCTCCAGAACGCATGCTGCACCAGGACCTCCCACCGAGACTCGCCCTTCGACCACGAACAGAACGCGCTCGACGCCCTCCGGCGGCGCCGCCGCCCTGCCGCCGGCCTCCATCAGCGCGAGGTACTGAACGAACTTGGCTCCGATCCGTGGCGCGATCAGGATTACGCCCTGCGTGCGTTCCCAACCGGGAAGGTCGCTGCGCACGAAGCTGGCCGGGGTGAAGACCGCGTGGCTGTGCCGCAACCGGCTACGCGTGGTGCCGAACAGTTCCATTCACGTGGCTCCCATGGAATCGTTGCCTGAATTCCTCTCGACTCCGCCACCGTCGCGCTCGGCCAGAAGCGTGAGATAACGCACCAAAACGTCGAGCGCAGCCACGACGTCCCCAGCGAGCACGCTCTCTTCCGGGCTGTGGCTCACGCCACCCGGGCTCCTGATAAAGAGCATGGCCATCGGTGTAACGGCGGCCATCACACCGGCATCGTGCCCTGCGCCGCTGCTCAGACAATGCACCGCTCGACCGGAAGCCGCGACAGCGCCCTCAAGCACGGTGCGATGACCCAAATCAGCCGGCACGGCCCGATGATGTTCTTCTTCCTCGACGGCAAACGCAACACCCCTGGAATCACTCAGATCCGCCGCACGTCGACGAATCTCCTCCACGGCCGCCATCCGTTTTTCATCGTTGGCGTGGCGTATGTCGATGCAAAGCCGCGCTGTCCCGGGCACGACATTAACGGCTCCCGGCAGCACGGAGAGGCTCCCCACGGTGGCTCGCAGCCCGGTCTGCTCGCGCGCAATCCGCTCGACTTCGAGCACGAGCTCGGCCGCCGCCGCCAGTGCATCCCGTCGCCCCTGCATCGGCAGCGTGCCCGCGTGCCCCGCCCGGCCGCGAAGCGTGGCCCAGATCCTGCTCTGCCCGGTGATCCCCTCGACTACACCCAGCGGCGCGTCCAGGCTCTCGAGCACCGGTCCCTGTTCGATATGGACTTCCGTGTAACCGAGTATATGTTCGGGTGCATAAGCCGCCTCCGCGATTCGATTCGGGTCAAGCCCGAACGACCGAAACGCCTCGCGCATGGGAACGCCCTCTCGGTCGCATCGATCCAGCAGCCCACGATCGAACTGCCCGGAGACGGCCCGGCTTCCCAGGAATGGAGCGCGATACCGCACGCCTTCTTCCTCGGAGAAGGCGATCACGTCGATGCCGAACGGCAGCCGTCGACCCTCCAGCGCCTGCACGGCAGCGATGCCCAGCAGCACGCCCAGGACGCCGTCATATTTCCCCGCATCGGGCACGGAATCGAGATGCGAGCCAATAATGTGCACGGGCCGATTCGTATCGATCCCCTCGTAGTGCCCGATCAAATTCCCGGCGGCGTCAAGGCGAACGTCCATCCCCGCCGCGTTCATCCACCGGGTCACTTCCTCGTGCAGCCCGCGCATGGCCTCGCAAAGAAACGTGCGCGTGATCCGGCCTGGTTCCTCGGTGAACGAGGCCGCCCGATCGCAGCGTTCGAGAACCTCGCGCGCCAGCGAGGCGATCTCGTTCGACGAACAATCTTCCGCGTGTGTTCGGATGATCAAGTCAGTCCTGTCGATGGATAGCTGTTGCCGATAAGGCGTTGTTTTCCTCGTCGGCGTTGGTCCCCGCGGTTCCGGTCGATCCTGATCGCCCGGCGCTCGCCAAGCTGTTCGGCGCGGGTCTCCGACCCCGCCCATAGTCGCCCTTCGCTCCGCGAAGGGATTTCTCCTCAGTTCCAACCGCGACCGCAGGTCTCCGAGATGCGCAACACGGCGGAGAGATCCCACAGCGGAAGACTTTAATCGCCGCGGCCACGCCAAGCCAATCCCGATGGGCCGCACAGTTCGATCGTCGCTGTGTTCCATGCGTGCAGCCTGACGACTTCCCCGCGTTCCCAGCCGGCTGAAAAGCCCGCAACTAGGCCAGGCTCTGGCTTGACGATATCCCCACCTACATGAGCGGACGAAACCGCCGTGCGCAAGAACAATAGCGAGTTAAGCTTGCGATTGTCCGGCAGATGCTCCAGACACGTTTGTGACCCTTCCCAAAAATGATAGTAATTGATAGCCAGTGATCACTTTTTCAAAAAATTCCTGTCTCCCCCACTCGCGGTTTTGGGACCGCAACCCAGGCCGCCCTGACCACGCAGTGGCTGGCTAATAAAACGATCTGATCGACTGACGCTGGCAGTTCCCGTTGGCTTGCCGCAATCGAACCCGTTCGAATTCCGCCGGTGTTGAGAAGCCATTGCGGTCCGCCCTCTGTGAGAAGTTGATCGATCGCCCATACCCCGCGGCACGACCGACCGTGCCGATCCACGGAGCATCCCCGACCATCCGCTATTCCGAAATATAGCATAAGAATGCCGTACATGCAATTCAGTATCCCGTTAAATGGAATGCCGCATGGCCGGCAAGACCGGCGCAGTCGTCGCCATCACACACTAACCCGAAGTGCCAGCGAGGCATCCGGCAATCCACGCACGGCATTTGCGAGCGAAGCGCACCAGCGTGTCGGCATGATGTGTCTTCGGCCGCCGGCAGGACCGTCGTGTGCGCTGAGCCATGCCGGAGCTCGGGCATGCTTCAAGCGTGTGTAGCGCTCGTTGACGCGATTCGAACGCAACTGGCCCGTCGGTCCCTTTGTAGGGTGGGTGTAACCCACCACCCCATATCGTATTACGACCGGTGAGTCGCACCCAAGCTACATTTTGCCGCTCGTTAACGGTGTTACCCTATTGTCGCGCCCGTTGGCCCCTGCCCCAGTTCGTCTTGCATATTCGCCGGTTCTTCTTTCCCCGCAAGCCTTAGCGGAACGCCACCTAGGTCAGGTCTTTAGCCTGACGATCTGTTCACAATCTCCGCCGCAGTTCGTTTTGTATATTCGCCCGTTCTTCTTTCCCTGTAAACGTTAGCGGAACGCCACGTAGGTCAGGCTTTAGCCTGACGATCAATATCATACCCTGACGACAGATCTCGACCCGCGCTGCCACACGGCCAGAACGCGCCACGGCAATCCGGCCAAGCGATCTCGTTAGACATAGTGAACACCAACGTCCTTTCGTGGCACCATTTTCGGGGGCCTTGAGGCCACCAGGTTGTTCAATCGCCGAAAATCGCACCGACCAGGTCCGATCCGCTGATTGCTATTGGACTTGCAGAGCGAATTCTTCGCCCTGGAAAACCCGCCGCGCGTAGCACTTTCTTGCACTATTTGGCACTCCCGGAGCGATTCTCCAGTATTTGTACACTAGTGTAAACCAGCGGCTCGCGTCTCTCCCCGCCGTGAGATCGCCCGGCTTTCTGGTCGTCACAGACAAAGGTCTTACGGCGATGGCCACGGACCGAAGTTCCAGCACGGTGGCCCAGACGCCGCACATAGTGAACAAGAGACGAATTTGGTGATGGCAGTTTGGGCCATTCACTGCCACAAGGTTTTGCAATCGCCGGAGCACGCCCACGTCAGATCCGATCCTCCCATGCCGATTCGACATGCGGAACGAGGCTCTGCGTCGCTTATGAACAACGGTACACAACGAATTGTGGCAGTAAATGGCAGTGATCCGGGTGTTTTTCAAGCATCCGTACACCGGTGTAAATCGGCCGGTCTCAGAAGCGCCGAGTGGCGGTCCTGCATGGTGTTTTCGCCCAAAAATCGTCGCTACCGACCAGCGGTTCTGAGCCCGGGGCAATTGCTGGCCGGCACGCCCTGAAAGGGCAAAGAAATGCCGTGTTCGCGACCTGACGATCAAAGGTTGGAGCTCGCTAATGGAGGATGGAAATCGGGCATCCCACAACGAATACCCTGCCTACTAGAACGATCAGCAAAAACCGCGATCCAGTTGCCAAAAGAAAAAAGAATTCGTCCGTTTCGAGTCGCGCCGTGAGATCCGCCGCTCGCCGCGTGCGATCCGCAGACCGAAGTCTCATTGCCTACGACGTCGAGCCCCTCACCGTGCCTTCAGCGATCCTCGTGCTTTTCATCTCTACCGGTCTCCATCGCCGCGCTGCCCGTGTCCCCCTCGCTTTCGGCGCTGCTCTCACAGATCATCGCCAACGAGCCCAAACGCCCCAAGATGCTTCCCGGGACGCGGGTGCAATTCCCGCCGCCTCCACTAATGGCCAATTGCGATTCGTAGTAAGTGGCTATTTTTATTGGAGTTGTGTTGCTTGCTCCTTGGCGACGGACGCGGGTTCCAGCCCGCGGCTCTCCAATAGCATGCTTCAAAGGCGTGTTATTGTAAGCAACCGACCGCGAAGGACATAAGGCGTTTTTCTTTAACGCTCAGATCCAAGTGGCGCGATTCGATTGAAAGGTTGGCCGCCGAAATTGCAGACAATGTGCAACCGAATTTGACTCATCGATCGAAGGGCTTTCTTGCCTGTAATCCCAAGACCTCGTGAGCTATGGTCGGATTTCAAGTCGCATCGCACTTAAGTGGGCGATATTCTCGCGATGCCGCAAACGTTAGCAGCGGTTGGTTTTTTCGTCGCTCAACAAGCATGGCAGCTTGGTCAATTCAGCGATTTCACGATAGGATTTCGCTTTTGGGATCCACGGTGCGGTTCACCGCTGGCCGGATCTTGGAAGAGTTTCTCAAAGAGAAGAACGGCCTCGCCTCATGAGCGAAATCACCAAGATCATTCACGCCATCGAGGCCGGTGATCCACATGCGGCTCCTCAGTTGCTGCCGCTGGTATACGACGAACTGCGCCGGCTGGCGGCCCAGCGTTTAGCCCAGGAGAAGCCGGGGCAGACGCTCGAACCGACCGCCTTGGTTCACGAGGCCTACCTTCGCCTGGTTGGAGATCGACCAGAACAGAATTGGGATCATCGCGGGCACTTTTTCGCGGCGGCTGCGGAGGCCATGCGACGAATTCTCGTGGACGCGGCGCGCCGCAAGCGTGCGATCTGCCACGGCGGCGGACGACAGCGCGTGCCGCTTCAGGATCTGGGGAGCATCACGGAATCGCCTGACGATCTACTGGCGCTCGACGAAGCCCTGTCACGGTTCGCAATCGAAGAGCCGGCGAAGGCCGAACTGGTGAAGATGCGATTCTTCGCCGGTTTAACGACGCCCGATGCGGCAAAAGCGCTGGGAATCTCCGTCGCATCCGCTGAACGGTGGTGGGTTTTCGCACGTGCGTGGCTGTTCAGCGAGCTCGAGCGAGAGAACGACGAATAAAATCTTCCGGACTCATGAGGGGGCTGGCTTCGTTTTTCCGCATTGAGAGAGGACCACGAATGAGTCATCGGAGTCGTTGTCATGACCGAACAGTCTCCCGCCGAAGCCATTTTCTTCGCCGCCATCAAGCAGGCTACTGCCGAAGAGCGAATTGCCTTTCTCGAGGTCGCGTGTGGCGATGACCACAATTTACGCGAGCGTGTGGAGCGTCTCCTCGCCGCCCATCCGCGGGTCGGCAACTTTCTCGAGCCGGCGGCTCTGGCACCGGCTGGTGGCGCAGGTGGGCCCGCTCGTCAGCCAGCCCAGAACTGTTTGGATCAGTCCGGCACGACCAAAACCGTGGATCAGAATGGCCCGAGCGAAGAGATAGGGTCGGTCATCGCCGGCAGGTACAAGCTGCTCGAGACCCTCGGCCAGGGGGGAATGGGCGCCGTGTTCATGGCGCAACAGACAGAACCGGTCAAGCGCCTGGTCGCGCTCAAGCTCATCAAACTCGGCATGGACTCCCGGCAAATCCTGACCCGATTTGCGGCCGAGCGCCAGGCGCTGGCCCTGATGGATCATCCGAATATCGCCAAGGTGCTGGACGCGGGAGCGACGGACTCAGGCCGGCCGTTCTTTGTGATGGAGCTGGTGAAGGGCGTACCGATCACCCGCTTCTGCGACGAACGTCAGCTTTCCCCTCGCGAACGGTTGGAGCTGCTCATTCCGGTCTGCCATGCGATTCAGCACGCTCACCAGAAGGGGGTCATCCACCGTGACATCAAGCCAACGAATGTGCTGGTCGCCCTCTACGACGACCGCCCCGCGCCGAAGGTGATTGACTTCGGAGTGGCCAAGGCGGCCGGATCGCAACTGACCGACGCCAGCTTGGTGACCGGGTTCGGCGCGATCGTCGGCACACCGGAGTACATGTCTCCCGAGCAGGCCCAGCTCAACCAGCTCGACGTTGACACGCGCTCCGACGTGTACGCCCTGGGCGTCCTCCTTTACGAGCTGCTGACCGGCACGACGCCCATTGACCGCAAGCGTCTGAGCCAGGGCGCGCTCCTGGAGATGCTGCGGGTGATCCGCGAGGAGGAGCCACCGCGACCGAGCACCCGGCTCAGCACGTCGGAGGCGCTGGCATCGATCGCCGCCACGCGGAAGACCGAGCCGGCGGCGCTGACGAGGCTACTGCGCGGGGAGCTGGACTGGATTGTGATGAAGTGTCTCGAGAAGGAGCGATCGCGCCGCTACGAGACGGCGAATGGGCTGGCCCGCGACCTGGAGCGCTACCTGCACGACGACGTGGTCGAAGCCCAGCCGCCGAGCGCGGGCTATCGCCTGCGGAAATTGATCCGCAAACATCGCGTCGCCATCACCACCGTTTCAGCGTTCGCGGGGCTGTTGATCGCAGCGGCCGGGATCAGCGCTCTACTGGCGATCAAAGCCAGGCGGGCGGAGATGGAGGCGATGCGGAATGCTCATGAAGCCCGGGAGTTAGCTCAGAGTCGGGCAGTTGCGCTGGGTCGCTTGAATGAGCGAGAACAGGAACTGCGTCTGGAACTATCCAGATCCGCCGTCACGGCAATGAGCCTACAAATCGATCTCGATCTCGAGGAACTCAACACCGACTTGCGAACCGCCTTGCTGAAACTGGCTCGAAGAAATCAAGCCCTGTCGAACATCCAGATTCCGCGGTTGGACGGGCCGGCGGACGAGGATCAACTTTCTCGCCTCCGCGAGCTCCGCACCTTCGTCGGCGCCGCGATCATCGCCATCGGGCAAGACCGTGCCCCCCTCATGCCGCCGTTGACAAACGATTCAATAGAAATTTTCGGACCGTGCCTGGGCAGCGATGGACTCACCCTTCTGACACGAAGCGAGGGTGGAATTGTTCAGCTCTGGGACTTCAGAACGGCAACACGGACCGCGCTGCTCCAGCAAGGCACCGAGAGGATCGTCAGTTTCGGTTTCAGCCCGGACGGCAAGACGATCTACACCAACGATACCGACAGTGTCGTCCGGTTCTGGGCAACTCGCGACGGGCGATTTCTCTCGAAGTCCGAACTCCGCGAGTCGCGCTTCGTCTATCCCGAGAGACTTGCCTTTCGGGAAATCCTTGCGGTTGCCTACTATGCCAACGTCGTTTTGATGACGAACTCGACTGCGGTCGTTCAGAGTCACAAGATGAAGATCGGTCCCGGGGGGGGCTGGACAGACGAAGGGGCTGGGCCGGCCGAGTTGATCGACGTGGCGACGGGCCGAATCGTTGCTCGGCTCGATAGGCCGGGCCACGAGATGAAAAACTGGCAGGTGTCGCCCGATGGCCGGTGGATCACTGCGGTCGAGGACGGAAGCCACGTCGTCATCTTCTCGGCCACCGAAGGCCGCGAGTCGGGCCGGCTCTTCGATGCACCAAAATCCGAAGTTCTTTCCGTGGAGATCAGTCCGCACAGCCGGCGAATCGTAACGAGCGAAAGTCGTGTCGAAGGACCGAATGGAAAACCTCTGAACGGGATCTTCAGGCTGTGGGAAGCTGACCCGTGGCGACCGGTGCCGGACCCATTCCTCAACCAGCTCGCCCGTGATCGTACGGCTCGATTCTTGACCGACGATCTCATTGCGATCAACGTTGAACCCAAGGATGAGAGGGGTATGGAAAGCTCCGAGTCTTTGTATCGAATCGGCCGGTTCAAATCGCCTGCGCCCCGGGAGCGGGCTCCTTCACGGCAGAACTCGATGGTGAACTCTTGCTGTATAACTGGACAGAACTCGTCGACGGCCAGTCGTTCAAGCGACTTTCACCTCCAGCCGGACGAAAATTCCATCCGGCGCTGAACGCGCCTGACCGTCGATGGCCGCTTCTACTTTGCTGGCGGCGGCCTGATCGATACGGCGACCGAAAAGCAAGTTCCCGTCGCGTGGACCTACGGTGGACAAACCAAATACATCCCAGGATTCGGAACCGTCGCAAGCTCGTGGCATGATGGTTGGGAGGTGCGGATATTGCCTGACCCGGAGTACCTCGAAGTGCCGCCGGCTCTCCTCGAGCTCTGGGCGCAGGTCGCCCTGCGAGGACATCTCGATGACGAAGGGGCCTACTCCCGGTGGGACGAGCCGACCTGGGAAGAGAAGAGACAGAAACTCGCCGCGACGGCCGCTCCCTTTCCCGGCTTTCCTTTCCCCGGACGCCTCGCCGCCGACCAGTTGCACTGGCTGCGGCAAGAATTCGAGAATGCCGGCGGCGCCGATAAGCCTCGTATCGCGAAACAGCTCCTCGATCGGGCCAATGCTGCCGGCGACAAGGCCGAGGCGGCTCGCTGGATCGCAGTGCTCGCCGACGACCTCATCCATTCCCTGATCACAAAGCCAAAGCTGCGAACTGACGTCCAGGACCGTCTTCGGCAGGATGTCTCATTGGACAGCGAGATTCGGGCCGCAGCGCTCTTGAAGGCTGCCCAACTGGTCGAAGACCCAGACGAACTGAACAACGAAAGTTGGCGGATTGCGGCCCGTCCGAACGCTGAAAAGGAGGAGTATCGTCGTGCTCTCCGCTGGGCGGAAGCAGCCGTCAGTCATGAGCGTGAGAATTCGAGTTTCGTGAACACCCTGGGCGTTATTCAATACCGTAACGGACTGTTCAGAGATGCCATCGCGACCCTGACGCGCGCACACGAGGCGCATCGGAACCGCGCGGCTGGTCCGCAACCACCAGACCTGGCGTTTCTCGCGATGGCCCACCACGCCTTGGGCGAGTCAGATAAGGCGCGCGACTACTTGCGGCAGCTCACGGGCCTGTGCGACCAGCCACAGTGGAAAGCAGACAACCAGATGACCTGGTTTTTGAAAGAGGCACGTCAACGTCTTGCGCTTCCCCCATGACCGTCCGTGACTACCTGCGACGCTGCGAGACGTGACGGCAATCGCCGGCAACCCAAGAAGGTTCCCGATTTTTCATGATCTCGGTTGCCACGGCGGTTGCAAATCAAGGATGGTGGGCCGACGGTTATCTCGGGCGGGTTTTCTGTCCTCGATCCGCCGCCTCATCGGTGCCTCCCGCCCCCGGATGCCGGCCAGAAAAAGCTCTAACGGTGTCTTCTTGCCCCGAGATGAACCTGAATCCGGAACACGATGAAGTGGGGGAAACGTCCGAGTCACCCTCTACACCGTTTTCACCAGGGAGGTCGGATTCCTCGTGCCTCCACTCCGCGTCCCGAGAATCAGCCGCCCTGCGCCAGATCCATAATGGCGGCCCTGACGGAAGGCGTCAGGATGTGCCAGTTCGCGACCAACTCCGATAGTGCCGCGTCAGTGCAGACATGGTGCAACCACTGGCATCCTTGCTCGACGCAAATGTCATGCTGCGAAACGACTTGCGGAACCAGGGACGCGGGTGCAATTCCCGCCGCCCGCACTTCCTCGGTCATCGGCCGCGATTGATCGGGCAGTGGCACGCGCTGACGGAACCCGTCTCCGGAAAGGTTTTTTTTGTTTTCATTGTTGGTGCCGGCCGCCGTTAGCCAGTCATCTACTGCTTTGCCGCGACCCGAAACGCGGCCTGATTCCCGGCAACACCCGACGCGGCGGCGGTTGCACATCGCTTCGGCAGCGGCAACCCCGCCGCGGCGACTGCCTCACTTTGCAGACCGATGTGCCCCCGCGGGTACTCTGTTCTGCGGGCGGGCTTACGCAGAAGCACGATCGAACGCTGGGGCAAAGTGCCGGGCTGGGGCTCAACAACCAAGTGCGGCCCCGTTTCCTTTCAGCGTTTTGCGTAGCGGAAATGCCCGGTGGACGCAGCGCGAGATGCAGTGATCCCAGCGGGAGATCAACGCGTCGACCAGATGGGCGCGGGGCATCGTCGTAGGAACGGCTTCTCGGTTGGCGCCGGGAATCCAACAGGGACGTGAGGCGTCAAGAAACGTTGTCTTTCCGTTTTTTCCCTGCCTCGGTTGGTGCCGTGAGTCCAGCAGGGGCGTGACGCGGCGTCAAGGAACATTGCCTGGCCTTTTTTATGTCCCGCAATCCTCGCAGGAGTCCGGTTCGATCCGAATGCTCAATAGAGGCATGCCGGACGGGGGTGACTCGACAACTTCACCACGCCAAATCATAATTACTCATTCCCGTCGAATGGCGAAGGCCACTCTGTCCAACTGCCAAGGCGAGCACACGTGCCGCTCGTTCAGTACATGGAGACGCTTCTGTGGGGATCGGCATCGCATCGCGACGTCTCTTCCGACAGCACACGGTGGTGATTCCGCTGCCTCGAGCCGACAGCGAATCGGGCGGTCGCGCGGCGCAGCCGAGTGCGACTCTTCTGTCGTCGATTTTGGCCTTGCTCGCAGCGTTGACCTTTTGTGTCTCCGCGACGGCACAGAGCAGTGCCTCTCGGACGACCGCGTTTCAAGAGTCGTGCGCCGAGGCGGCCTTCTTTACCATGCGGGGGTATTCCGCCAAGGCCCTCGCTGCGCTCGACAAGGCCAAGAGGCTTGCAATTGAGCTGTACAGGGAGCAGAGCGATGAGGTCGCTAACTTGTTGGACTGGTCGGCCGATCTGTTAATGGATCTCGAGCGTTTCGACGAATCTGAGAAAGCTCGCGCGCAAGCGATCGCGACATTCACGCGCTTGCACGGCAAAGGCTACTGGAAAGTGCTCGACGGCGAACTGGCTCAGAGAGACATTAGGCACCGCAAGACACTTGGTCGGAAGGATCTCGACGCGCTTCGCAAGGCGCGACTCGCGCAGATCCAATCCGCCGGGCTTTATCGGGAGAATTTGAACAAGGCGGCTTTGGTAGAGGCGCGAAGTGCGGCCGCGATCTACAAGCGAGTCTTGGGAGACCAGAGCCCCCTTTACGCCTACAGCCTGTCTATCGTCGCGGCTCAGCAACGCGAGCTTTGGAAATTTCGGGATGCGATCTTACTGTACCAAGAGTCCGAGGAGCGCCTCCGAACACTCGTTGGTACCGCACATCCTTACCACAGAACCGCCGTCCAAGGGCTTTTCAAGACGTACAACTCGGCGGCCAACTTCACTGCGGATGTCCTCGGGAATTACGAACTTGGCGTATGCTACCATTTCGAGTCGCTCGCCGTGGCGAGGAAGTGGTTCGGTGAAAAGTCGCCTGAGGTTGGCGTAGCGCTCAACAACATTGGTCTGGGCTACATCAGCCAGGAGGAGTTCGGGAAGTCCGAAGAGACCCTTCGCAACGCTCTCACGCATTACGAGGCGATCGGCGCGAAAGAATCGGCCGAATACGCGACGACGTTGCACAATATGGGCCTACTCTACGCTCACACGGAAGACTACAACCGGGCATTGCTCAATTTCAAGCAGAGCATCGCACTCCGCGACCGGCTGGGTAAAAAGGACTGGCGCTATGCCGACACGATCGAGGTGATGAGCATTTTTCAAAGTCTCGATGAAGCAATCGATGCCATGAAACAAGTGGCCTTGATCCGCGAGCGCGAGAACGTGGGAGGAGCGAAGGAGTTTCTCACTTGGGGCTATCTCGGCCAGCTGTACCTGCAAAAGGGAGACGTAGATGAGGGCATGCGCTGGTTGCTCAAAATGAACGAGGCCAGCAAAGAGTGGGCTTCGGATCATCCGATGAGGGTCGCGTTTCTCTGGCAGGTTGCTTACGCGTATGAGCTTTCGGGGCAGAACCCGAAAGCGCGGCAGCTCTACTCGGAGGCAGTGGCGTTGGCTGCTCGGCGCGTCGGCAAAACCCACCGCCTCTATGCTATGGCCCTGTCGCATCTCGGCCGGCACCTCTTCCGAGAAGGAGACGTGCGAGAAGCGGCCCGCCTACTAAAGGACAGCACCGAGATTTCGGGAAGGCGCCTCAGCGTGCTCGGTCCGTATCAATCGGAGCGTCACCATTTAAGCATGATCAGGGAACAACGAACCTCGGTCGGCAGTTACCTTTCGATAGCGCCGACCACCGATATGACCGCCGAGACCGTGTACAGCTACCTCCTGCCGCTGAAGGGGGCGGCCTTTATGAGGCAACGGTTGATCCGTTCGCTGAGGGGGACCAACGAGTTAATTGCGGAGTTTGCAAAGCTCGAGGCGACCGCGGTGCAAATTGCGGCCCTGTCCGAGAGCACTGCGAGCGACCCGCGAGGTGACCAGGCTGACCGGCTCGCGAAGTTGACCGAGCGGTTCGACTCGCTCGAGCGTAAGTTGGCCCAAGACAGCGGTCCGTTCCGGAGGCCGCCGCCTGTCTCCAAGCTGACTCCCGCGCGACTCGCCGCGGCACTGCCGGCTGGAGCAGTGCTAGTCGACTACTACGAGGTACCGTACTTCATCGACGACCCAAAAGACCGGCGAGCCGGGCATTCGGTTCGAAGACTGATCGCATTCATCGTGCGCCCGGGTCAGCCAGTTTCTCGTATTGACCTCGAGACGCCCATGGAGGAGGTCGAGCAACTGATCACGGCATGGCGCCAGGCTATCGGCGCGGCCGACGAAGGGCTAGCCCAGGCCAAGAAGCAGGTTTCGCACAGGGAAGTGGGCGCGAAGCTGCGCCAGGCAATATGGCAGCCGGTCGCAAAGCTGATCGGTGGAAGTCCTGTGGTGTTCGTGGCGCCCGACGGAGCGCTGGCCGCGTTCCCGTTCGACGCCCTGCCCGGAGAGGTCGAAACGCGCGTATCTGATCGAAGAGACCGCCGTGGCTGTTGTCGCCTCACCAATGACGCTCGCAGAGCCGTCGCCACCCTCTGACGCCAAGGGAGCCGAGACCCTGGTTTTCTTCGGCACAGCCGATCAGTCCGATCGACCACTCCCAGCCGTGGCGCGTGAATTCCAGGCCGCGAAGCAGGCTTTCAACTCACGGCCAGGCGCCGATGCAGAGTCCTGGTTAGGGCCTCAAGCTCGTGCCGGCGAGTTTTCCTCGAACCTTCCGGGGGCACGATACGCGGTCCTCGCGCTTCACGGATACTCCGATTTAAGGGCGGACAATTCTCAGGAACTCAGACCTGGGCACGATCGGACGAGAGGAGTCTTTGGGGAAACTTCGCTGGCCAAACTTCAGATAAGGCTCAAGAAAGCATATCCCGAGCTCAGCTGTGGTCTCAAATTCGCGGACGGCAAGGTCACTGCACTCCAGGTTGCCCAGATCGACGCAACGGCCCTCGACCTTGCAGTCATTGGCGCATGCCGGTCCGCTCTCGGTCCGATTGTGACCGGAGAGAGTATCCTCGGAATTCAGCGCGCATTCCAAGTCGCGGGCGCCCGGACGACGGTCGCCAGCCTCTGGGACCCCAATGATAACCGAACCGCCGACCTCATGAAACGCTTCTACGGGAATCTCTGGGTCCGCGGCTACTCAAAACTTCACGCTCTACGCGACGCGAAGCTCTATCTGATTTACCGGGGCGCGAACGTCCGACCGGGGACCGTAAGGCCCGAATTCGCGCGCACCGACCCATACTTCTGGGCCGGCTGGATCTTGACAGGAGACGTTGGAAACGTCGCTGAAATCGCCCAGGCTGTCGCCGAGGGGCTTCGCCCCGAACCCCGCTGACACGACCTGACCCGGGGCGCGCGACGTGTGGTCTCAACCCGTGGTTAGTCGAGCCTGCCCGATCGCAATCGGCCGTATCTTGTCCTCCTCGAGCACGCGAAGTATTTGCTTGATTACCGACAGAGTTCGGTCACTTCCCGAGCTGCCTTCCGAGTCAAGTGACCGCAATCTCTTGCGCGTGTGTTCATCAAGGGGCGCAGCGGTTAAGAGAGCGGTTAGGAAAACCCCCGGCGCCAGTCGAACCATTAAATCCCCCGAGGAATTCTCAACGTTAGGTCGGACCTGGAGCGGTTTCTCCCCGGGGCTGGGGCGGACGTCTGGATGCTTTCCGTCCGTCCAGATCATCAAGGTGACGTATCCTTCTCGGGGAGCGCCAATCTGAATGCGCTTGAGCTCTGTGACCGGTGCGCCTTCTCCACGCGTACGGCTGTCCAGTTCCAATTCCAACGCCAACGGGGCGACCTCCAGCAACCGGTCCGGCCTCTCAAATCGCCATCCAAAGGGGAAATCCAAGAATGGCCGCAAGAAAACACCGAGCAGGAACGACGCAGCCAGCAGCGTCACAAAAGCAGCTACGCGACGAGTGCAACGGCCTTGCCGCAGCAGTCGAAGGACCTGGTACTTGGCTTTCGGCCGTTCCCATGCCGCGGACTCGGGCTGTTGTCCCTCGCGTGCCTGGATGTCGCGAAGGACGTCAGCGGCCGGGCGATTCTCAATCACGCTGAGGGTGTCCAGCAGCTCCCGGGCACGCGTGTCAAAATCCGAGGATTGCTCGGAGCGCGGAATCACCTGGATAATTGGCTTACCGTCGTCGTCGCACGGTCCCTCGAAAACGAGCAACTCCGGTCTCTTGAATGCGACTTGCTGCCACCCGTGGCTAACGAGATAGGCTCTGATCGCTTCCGCATGAATCGCGTCGAGTGAAATCGTGTTTGATCCTTGCGTGTTCATGGAAGGTCGCCTCGTTCGATCCTGCTCATGATGCTCAGTAGGTTCTCTGTGCCGAAGATGTTTTTGCGCGGAATTCGGATGGTGACGCTTTCGTCATTTGCAGTTGGGGGAAATCCTCTGAGCGAGTGCCAGTATGCGCATTTCCGCATGATCAACCGTTCTTCGTCCTGCTCAGTCCAATCCTCCTCGCGCCTCGGGAGGAGAAGCAAAACCAGGATGCTCGGGAGCGCGGCATTCGCGTCACTCAGGATTTCGTAATTTCAAACATTCAACGCATACTTGACATGATTATCATCGAATGAAGCTTCGATCGAGCTTTTCAGTTGGACGCGCAACGGCAGACCAGGTGACGGGAGCAGTTTTCGGTTCTTCATCACGACTCTACTGATCGTGCCATCGATACCGAAGTCCCTCTTTTCGGGGTTAAAGGTCATTCCTAGCCTGGCCACGACCGCCAGCAGGTAGGCTAAGCTGAGATCTTCCTGCCTCTGTTGTCGAGGTATCAACTCGCATGCCCTATTATCAGAACGGTGTCGATGCGGGGACTGCTGCTCACTCCTTTCCGTTCGGCCCCGCAGAAGTTCTCAGTTCGCACTTCCACCAGCATCTTAACAGCATCAGGCGCGACTTACCACGACATCGCTGTGCCGACCAAGCGGCCTGATGGCGATTGGCGTCAGTCCCGGAATGGACCGAGCGCATTCGGACTCAGATGTAGGCGTCCGGAATAACCATCCTTTCGTGGCTTAGTAGCCTCCCCTGATGCCTTCAGTGCCGGTATTGAATTCATAAGCATCGCAGCCGTCGTCCATTCGAGTCTTGAATTGACCTTGTATGTCCTGGTTACTTGGCGCCCCCCACGGCCGTGCCTTGCGTGGCCGAAATCCGAAACCGGCGATAGGCAATTCCAGTGGTATTGAAGTGGCCACCCGTCCTCGGCCGCGTTACTGGAAAGCGTATATCTCCCCTGACCCAGCTTCGTGAGGCCCTCGACTTCGAACAGGCTTCGGCCTGGATTGGCGAGGTGGGAGAGATGGAGTCGAGCGCCGCCGGATTTGCGTGGCGACCGTGCCGGACGAGCTGAAATCCCAATCGCATCCCGCTCCACGATTTCAGGGTGTCGAATGCTTATGCGTCATCGAGCCCCACCACATGGAAACCGGCAACAGGCCTCTCCGTATGGCGGCCTCCGAGGCCAGGCCGACACTACAAGTCAAACAAGGCCGCCGGGTCCATCGGTTTGCCCAACATTTCCTTCCACTCCGATTTCTGGTCATCCGTCAGCTTGGCGCGTAGATCCGCTTCGAGGTCATCGCGGATCTTGATCACCTTGCCTTGAACCTCCTTGAGGTTCCCGGTTTTCTGCGCCTCCTCGAGCAGCGGCTGAATCTTCTGATGCGCCCGCATGATGAGACCCATGAATTGCTTCCGTTGGTTTTCGTTAAGGTGGAGAAGTGCCCAAATCTCCCCATCACGAAGTCCCTCGCGTTGCAATTCCAACTGGCGCAAACGCGTGCGCTGGTCTTTATTGAGCGTTTCCTTCAAGAAAGCCGCAAGATTCTTGCGTGCCTTCTGTCGATAGGCACCGAATTGTTGCTCCCGATCTGCACCGTTCAGGCGTTCCATCTTTTGAAAGAACTGCACCGCCTCGGGCAACAATTCCAGAAGGTATTCGTTCAGCTTTTCTTTCTGCTCCTTGGTCAACTCCAGTTCCACCTGTACTTGGTCGCGTGACACCACAAAGGGGCCGCCAAACTCGTGCCGGAGCATTTTGCGGGCCTCGTCAGGGATCGGCGCCTGATGCCCAACGCTGGCTTCCTCAGCCGCGACCGGTTCGCCGATAATGCCGTAACGGACGCTGTTGTCTAAGTCAATGAAGACGGCTCGGCCCCCCGGTGGGCGACCCGATCTCTCGTTTTTGTTTCCCCGCGTTAGCTTCTCGGTACCGCGGGCAAGAAGAAGGAGTCGAGTCATTTGGTTTCCCTTCATCTCGATCAGTCCCTCCCAGGCGAGCTTGACCCGGTGCTGCCAAACTGCGCCATGCTCGTTTTGGCCCCGGCCCCCGACCCCCGCAACCTCTGATTCGCCATCGATTCGGACCCAGACAGCACCGCTGCCATCAGCCCCGATTTTTTGAGCCCAGAACGCACAGTCCATCTGCTCGCACTTGCTGCCATTCAGGTCGCCGAGGGGGTTCAAGTCGAGTTCCCCCAGGAACGCATGGCCGATAAGTACCCTCGCCAGCTCGCCGTCGATCTTGAAGCGGTTTGTGCCGGCGGCGGCGAGCGCTTTCGCCAACCCCGCTTGCCTCACCACTGGCACCGAGAAGCGGTCCTCGACATAATTCTCCTGGCGCACCGTGTCGGCGACGGGCTTACCCTCCGTGTCGAGCGCCCGGCCAAAAACCCGCGCCAGGAGGGTCCCCTCCGGCACGGGTGGCTTCCCCGGGCAGCTTTCCCCCTCGCGGTGGCGCTCGACCATCGGCATGACCTTGCCGCCATCGTCGACATTGGCGAGCTTCTCACTCGGAAACCCTTTGTATCGCTCGGCGGGGACCGGCTTGGTCGCGTCCGGAAACTCGGCGAACCGCTTCTTGGCATGATCGAGGAAGTCAAGGACGCTCTTGTCGTCGTCGAACATGAAGACCCAGTCGAGCACTTTTCCCGCAGAGTTGACGACACAGACTCCCTGGGGCAGGATCTTCGAGCGACCGATCTCGCGATACAGCCGGCCTTCGTCGTTGTCGGGCGGGTTGTTGATCAGTCCGGCCTTGAGGGCCACGGGCACGAATTCGGCGTTCACACGGCGAATGACGTCGGCGTTCGAGAATATCACCTCACGGGTGAGTGCGGCATACCCTCAGCAGCGCTCGTCGTCAACAGGACGGTCGATGAAGACCCAGAGCAGGGCCGGCTTGTTTTTGGCTCGCGCTTCGCGGAGCCCTTCGAGCAAACAGCTCTTCCAACTGATCCCTCGCCAAGCGACTTTCGGCGCTTTCAGGGCTTTGATCTCTGCCTGTAGAGCGTCGAGGTTGACCGGTTTCTGTGCAGCAGCGGGGACGCTCCCACCGCCAGCCTGTCCGCACACGAGACCGGCGAACACGAGCGCAACTGCACTGACAGTCAATCTCTGCATGGCTCTCTTTCCTTTCGCGAGCGGCTTCCGCTAAGCTGCTTGAGGTCGCCCCGCCAAACAAACCAAGTAGACTGTCTCTTCTTACTCAAGGGCGAGCTGCGAGGTTTCACGTTGTTAGTCGATTCGTCAGGTATTCTTGCAAACAGGCGAATTGTGGAAAACGGCTCAGGTACACTTCGGTAGAGCGCGGCTGGCTTCCGCGCTCACCTCGTAGCCTTTCCGCTGTCCCGACAGGACAGGACGAACGGTTCTACGTCCTACTTCAAGTGACCACGCCCGTAATCGCGCCCCGGGGTCTTGACGCTCCCGAATAGCTTGGTTAGAGAGGTGATTGATTCCTTGATAAGCACGATGGAGCCAACTCCATGCCCAACGAGCCACGCTACCGCGAGGGCGACAAGATCGCGGGGCGCTACCTGGTGCACGAGGCACGCGTGGGAGGCGTGGGTGAGTTGTACCTCTGTCTCGACTTGCGAGAGAACCTCCCGTTCGCCCTCAAGACTCTTAAGGCGCGTTATCTGACGACCCCGAAGGTGAGGGAGTACTTCGAGTACGAGGCAGCCACCTGGGTCAAGTTGGAGAAGCATCCCAACGTCGTCCGCTGCTTCTACCTGGACAAGCTCGACTCGGTCCCTTTCCTGTTCCTGGAGTGGGTACTCGGCACCGAAGGTGTCGGCACCGATCTCCGTGACTGGCTGGTCCGCCGTGGGCCGCTCGAACCCCGCCGCGCGCTGGAGTTCACCCTCGACGTCTGCCGCGCCCTGGACCACGCAGGGCGGAAGGTCGCCGGTTTCGTGCACTGCGACGTTAAACCGCAAAACGTCCTCGTCGCCCAGGGCCAACTGGCCAAGCTGACGGACTTCGGGCTGGCCAGGCTGGTGCGCGACACCGACCTGGTGCCGGGCAAGCAATCGGCGTCCGCCGCCGGCGGCCACCGGCAGGTCTCTCGCGCCCCGGCACGCCGACGTACATGGCGCCCGAGCAGTGGCGAGGCGACCAGGTCGATGCCCGCACCGACGTCTACGCCGTCGGGTGTCTGCTCTACGAGCTGCTGTCGGGCCAGTCGCCGTTTCGGGCCGATACGCGTGAGGAGACGATGGCGCGCCACCTGAATGAGGTTCCCGCGGCCCTGGAGGCGGTTGTGATTGGGTTACCCGGCACGGGGCTGGATGCGCTCGTGGCGCGCTGTCTGGCGAAGGAGCCAGAGAGTCGCTACCCGTCCTCGTCGGAACTGATCACCGCGATCTCGAGGCTCTACGAGACGTGGTTTGGTCAGCCGCCTCGCGGGGCGCCCGAAGCAGACGAGTTCACAGCCCTCGATTACTCTAACCGCGGCACGACCTACCAGAATCTCAGGCGGCACGCCGAGGCACTGGCCGACTTCGAGGCCGCCATTCGGATCGATCCCAACCTCGCTCTCGCCTACTCCAACCGCGGCGTCATCTACGAGACACTAGGCCGGCACGCCGAGGCGCTCGCCGACTTCGAGGCCGCCATTCGGATCGATCCCAACCTCGCTCTCGCCTACTCCAACCGCGGCGTCATCTACGAGACACTAGGCCGGCACGCCGAGGCGCTGGCCGACTATGATGCTGCGATCCGACTCGATCCCAACGACGCAGGCGCCTACTTTAAGCGTGGCAACGCACATCACCTTCTCCGCCGGCATCCGGAGGCGCTGGTAAACTTTGACGCCGCCATCCGGATCGATCCCAACCTCGCCCCAGCCTACAACAACCGCGCCGTGACCTTTCAGAGTCTGGGCCGGCACCCCGAGGCGCTGGCCGACTTTGACGCCGCTATTCGAATCGACCCCAACTATGCCCTGGCGTACTACAGTCGCGGTTGCGCGTACGCAGAGCTAGGCCGGCATGCCGAGGCACTGGTCGACTACGACACCGCCATCCGGATCAATCCCTGCGATGTCGGCGCCCACTGCAACCGCGCCATCATCTTGACGCGACTGGGCCGGCATGCCGAGGCGCTGGCTGATTGCGATGCTGCGCTCCGCATCGATCCCTACCAAGCCCGGACCCATTTCAACCGAGGCAGCACCTGCGTGCAACTGGGCCGGCACGCCGAGGCACTCGTGGACTACAGCGCCGCAATCCGAATCGATCCCAACTACGGCCTGGCGTACTACAGTCGCGGCTGCACATACGAGACCCTGGGCCGGCACGCCGAGGCGCTGGCCGACTATGATGCGGCGATCCGAATCAATCCCGACGACGCCCTGGCGTACTTTAGTCGCGGCTGCACATACGAAACACTAGGCCGGCACGCCGAGGCGCTGGCCGACTATGATGCAGCGATCCGGCTCGATCTCAACGACGCAGACGCCTACTACAGCCGCGGTCGTACGTACAGTGTTCTGGCCCGATACACCGACGCGCTAGCCGATTTCGACGCCGCCATACGAATCGATCCCGACCTCGCCCAAGCCTACTCCGATCGCGGCGTAATATACTATGCTCTGGGCCGGAACACCGAGGCGCTCGCCGACTACGACAGGGCCATCCGCATCAATCAGGCGAGAGGCCAGAAGACGTCTGTCTTCCAGTCTTGGGGATCGGGATAATCTGCAGGATCGGTGGTGTATGTCTCCCACGGCGGCCCGGCGGCGAGGAGGCCTTGGGATTCGATCCATTGTTGAATCGCGGCGTGCGCTAGAGCGAGCTTTTCGTACGGGCCGGTGTGGGTGACCGTCGCGACGGGGCCGCCCGGCAAGCAGGTCGCCACGATTTCGGATCCGCCCGAGGCGCGCTTGCCATCGTCCGACTCGTTGCCAGACGCCACGACCGGAATGCCAGCCTCGATCGTCACCAGGCCCGGCCCCCATTCAAGATAGCGCGTGAACGGCTGACCGGCGATCGCCGCACCGCTCTGCTGGGCGTGCTTGAACACACTCGGCAAAACCTCGGCAAGCGCCGACCCGATCTCGGTCAACTTCACACGCCGTCGCATCACGAGCACGGGCTGGGCTGACAGTTCCTTGCGGAAGATGGCGTAAGACATCTCGGGCTCCTCGCGTTTGTCGATGTGATAGAGTGCGATACATGGACCAACCTGGCTCACGAGCGCGGCGTGTCGCCGAGCCTGCATCGTGGTGACGCCCTTCGCAAAGCCGCGCCGGCGATAGCTGCTGGGCGTCATGCCGAACGCTCGCCGGAACGCTCGTATAAATACCTCGTGACTCTGGAAGCCGCAGGAAAGCGCCACACTTAATACGGAATCGTCGGTCACCAGCAGCGTCGCCGCGGCGTGCGCGAGCCGCAGCCGCATTGTGAGTTGTTTGGGCGTTTCTCCGATAGCGGCCGAGAAGATGCGGTGCAGATGAAACGCCGAAAGTCCGGCTTTACCGGCCAGGGCGGTCAACGAGACGTCGTCGTCGAGACTGACCGCCGCGTAGGCCAGGAGCGGCTGCACCGTTGCGAAAGTCGCCCCTCGCGCTCGGTCCTTTGCGTACCGTCCGTCCATAATCGGATTGTCGCTCGTTTTTTCGCCCACGCGGCCCGATTCCTCGTACTTTTCGACGTGAGTTGTCGTCACAGGCACGTTCCAGGACGTCTCGCCCATGTCACGCGGCAGATGCCCCCGCACCACGCCGCCGGCACGGTGACGGCGATCCCCGCGATCCAGAACCATGCAGGGGCTTTATCGCGAAACTCGATCATTGCCAGTGCGGTGAGCGCCATCTGGATCGCGCCCATGACCACTGCGTGACGAATCTTGGAACCGCGTGCCAGCCACGCCGTGACATATCCTCCGCAAGCCAGACACAAGGTCGTGTACACAAACATTATCAGTTTTCGGACGTCGTGATGCCACGTGGCTCCGTTTGACTGCGCCTCGGGAAGAAAGCGCGCCAGCACGGGATCGGTCACCCACTCGATCGCGAATGACGTCACGGTCAGCACGACAATCCCAGCAAGTATCGCCAGTACGCTTCGAATCATCGTCCGCGCCCTTGTTCACCGACCATCTCTGATCAATGCCACCAGCAGCTATTTGAACGTCGGTGGGTCAGACTAACGGAACACGAATAGGGTGTCTTGATGTTTCTTGCGATCCTCGCAGCATTTTTTGAAAGTTCGCAACGATTGACGTCATTCGAATTGCGGACGGAAACGGGGACGCAGTTAGTTTCTTGACGCCTCACGACGTTCCATCAGTCCAGCCAGTTCTCGACTCGCAAGCCTGGCACTCTTTCGAAATCGGTCAGGTTGACGGACACGAGAAGCGTGGTTGGCCAGCGCAGTCGCCGCTCTGGGTCGGCAAGTTTGCTCCCTCACGGCTCCGCGAAAGGCCACGCTGGCATGGCCAGATCCATGAATAGGAGTTTGAGGTCCGGCCTCGAAAGGAGGAGCTGGGAGTCGGGATGAGACCGGACCATCCGCAAGTCTCGAAAGCCCCGCGCGATGGCCAACTTGAGGTTGGAGCCGGCCAGATCCAGATCGACTTCGCGGGCGGACACGGCAATCCCTGGAACAGGGGTCTTGCCGTAGCCGATCAACCCAGCCTGGCCCGTCTCCTTGAGTGCCAGCGCGACCAGCTCATCGGGCGGCCGATCTCGCCACAGGGACGCCCACTCGCCATCGAGTCGGACCGCATCCGCTGATTTGCCCAAGGCCCGATGGACGCGGGCCGATTGCCAGAGTGCCTCGCTCAGTCGCTCGCGATCCTCTCGATCAGCCTTCGCGGCGGTCCCGAGCGGCGTCAAGATTCGAACGGCACGCGCCAGCAAGTTGAGCGCGGCTTCCGGCTTCCGCTCGTCCGCGAGTGCCACCCCCTCGTGAGTCAGAGCCGTCCCCAGTCGTCCGGCAATCGCCGCATCGCCGGGGTGCGGCGCCGCGAGCTGTTCGAGCATTTCGCGCGCTCGGGTAAATGATCCGCGCGCGGCTTCCACGCGACCAGCGTGGCGCTGGATGGCCCCGACCGCCGCGACCGCCTGAATAAAATCGAGCGCATACTCGCCTTTACCGGGATGAACCAGATGAAGCCCTTCGCGGATGCGGAGCGCCTTCCGGTAATACTCCAGTCCCTCGTCAACCTCGCCCAGGTCGATGTACTGCTCGCCCAGATTTTCGAGCTGTATGCTCAGCATAACCTTGTACTCGTTGACGTCGTTCGATAGAGCGACAGCCCGTTCCTGTTCGGCCACGGCCCGTTGAAACGCGGGCTTGGCCTTCAAGTTGTCACGCCCTTCGTCATGAAGATACCCGAGCATGTTCAAGCTCCGTGCCAGATCGCTGTGGTAGCTCGCCTCATCGGGATGCGACTGAACGATCCGCTCCAGGACTTCAAGCGACTGTTGAACCGAAGCCAGCGCCTTGTCGTCCCGGTGGGCGAAATGCTGGCGGGAGGCGATCTCTCGATAGTCTCGCCCGAGATCCACCTGGAACGAGATCACCGAGGGGTGCGCGGCGACCAGCGCCGACCGATAGTGCAAAGATTGTTCGAACGATCGAAGGGACTGTTCGTTCTGATCGAGCCTCAACTGGATAGCGGCCATGTTGTAATAGCTGCGCGCCAGCCAATCGAGAACGCCAACCGGCTTTGCCCCGTTTGGATTCTGCTTGAGCAGGGTCTGGCAGATTTCCTGCATCTCCTGGAACGCATGGAGCGCCGCGGGATAATCGAGCCTCTTGTCATAGACATATCCGAGATTGTTGAGCACCTCGGCCAGGCTCCTCTGATAGGCGATATCATTGGGAGATCCTTTGACCAGTCGCTCGCGGATCACTCTCGCCTTCTGGAGAATCGCCAGAGCTTCTTCGGGAGATTCGAGATCTGCCCGGACCAGCCCGAGAGTCGTCAGGCAGTCGGCCAGATTCGCCTGGAAAAGCGGCGACTGAGCGTTTCGCGTTGCGAGCGGCTCGAGAGTCGCTTGGGCGTGTGTGAGCATGTTGAGCGCGCCTTTGGGGTCGCCGGTTATCTGCAGCAGCTCGCCGATCTTCATCTGGCAAACGGCGAGGCGGTCCTGGAGTTCGTCATTCTTGGGATCCTTGGCGGCGAGTCGTTCCCAGATGGTCTCGGCCGATCGCAGCGACTCGATCGCTTGTTGCGGCGATGAGATCACCCTGGCGATCTGGGCGACGCGGAAGTAAGCATCGGCCAGCTCGCGGCCGAGCCGAGGGTCTTCTTTGCGCTGGTTGACGAATTGCTGATAATACTCAAGCGCGCTTTTGAGCAATTCCTGGCGCAGGTTGCGTACATCAACCGAATCTTGCTCTTTGAGCAGGGTGTTTTCGCTCACGTTCGTCAGGTAACGGTCAACGGCTTGCTGGGCCAATCGGAAGTTTTGCTCGGCCTCGCGACGGGCCTCGGCTTCGCTTCGCCGCGAACCTTCGATGAACACCGCGGCGATGGTCGCGACCAGGCAGATGCCAGCCAGCGCGGCGACGCCCGCGTAGGCCCAGGTTCGGTGGCCACGCAGCCAGCGCCCGAGCCGCTCGAGCCGTCGCTCGCGGTATGCCGTGACTGGCTCGTCAGCCAGCCAGTGCTCGAGGTCGTCGGCCAGCGCCCGGGATGATCCGTATCGATCCTCCGGCTTCGTGGCCATCGCCTTGAGGCAGATGGATTCCAGTGCCTTGTCGATCGAGGCGTCGAGCTTCCGCGGCTGCAAGAACTCGCCTTTCTGCACGGCGCGGAGCACCGCGCCGACAGCGTCTCCCGCAAACGGCGGCCTCCCGGTCAGCACGCTGTACAGCGTGGCACCCAGGCTGTACACGTCCGACCATGGCCCCTGGCGGTCGAGCTGGCCGGCGGCCTGCTCGGGGCTCATGAAGGCCGGGGTGCCCAGTGCGCTGCCGGGCAGTGTCTCGGTGCTCCCGCCGGCCGACGACGGCATCAGCACCCGCTCGCCTGACTCGGTCCCCGGTACGGCGCGGCCCAGCCGTTTGGCCACCCCCCAGTCGACGACCAGCGTCTCGCCGTGCTTTCCCAGGATGATATTCGCCGGCTTGATATCGCGGTGGATCACGCCGCGCGAGTGAGCATAATCGATGGCGTTGCAGACGTCCATGAACCGGCGCAGCAGCTTGCGCACGCGAGATCACGCGTGCCCGTATGGCCGTCCGGCCGTTTCGCCGCCTTGGAGCTTCCGTGAAACTCCTGGATCGCTTCCTTGAGGCTGTCGCCGCGGATAAACCGCATCGCGTAATACGGACGGCCGTCATCATAAGAGCCCAGACCGTAAACCGGCACGATTCCGGGATGCTCGAGGCCGCCCGTGATCTGGGCCTCGATCAGAAAGCGGTATCGGCTGGTCGGGTCGTCGGCGCGGTCGTCGTGGATCTGCTTGAGAGCGACCTCGCGGTCGAGCTCCGTGTCCAGTGCGACGAAAACCGCGCCAAGCCTCCGCTGGCATGAGGCCGAACGATGCAGAACCGCTGTCCGCCAGAGGTGGCCGACCCCACGGCATAGACGCCGGTCCGGTCGCGCTCATTGTCCCTCTGGGTTGCGTCATCCCGCGACCCGACGTGGCCGAGAGTCGTCTCGACCTCGGGGCCGCCGGCGCGCGCAAGGCTCTCCCGCGTCGTCTTGCCGGCTGAGACCGATGCGAGGCTCTTTTCGACGTCACCGTTGTGGGCCTCCAGATGAAACTCGCACAGGGACTCAAGCAGTGCACGCTTGGCGCCGCTCAGGTCGCCTCGGGCTTCAAGGTGTTCGGCCAGGCTCTTGGATTTGTCGAGCGTCCAGGCCTGGAACGCGTGCACGAGCTGATCCTGGTTGATGATGCGGTTCTGAAGCGCGAGCAGTCCGAGAAGCAGATGGCGGTCCGCAGCCCCAGGCATTGCGAGTCTCCCGGCCAAAACGTCGCTCCCGGAAAGTCCGACCACAGCAACCAAGCCTGATAGCGGGGAAGCGTCGCAAGGGGTATTATTCTCGCATGCAATCGCGGTCCATGCATACCCGCCCGTTCGCCGTCATCTGCCATTGTGGCCTGTGCCTTCGACTGGAAAACGCGAGCCGCTGAATCTGATGAAACGCATTTGGACAATCATTGGCGTTGCTGATGTTGCTCACAGCCTCAAGTGGTACCAGACACTTTTTGGTCAACCCGAGACGCTTCCTGCCCACGATGACTTCGGACAGATCCTCGACACAGACGGAACCGTCTTGCTCTGCCTCCACCAGTGGGCGCGCACGGGCACCCTACTTTGAGCAGCCCGGACCGCTCGCAGCCCGGAAACGGATTGATCTTGTTCTTTCGCGTGGATGATTTTGACGACGTGCTGCCCAGGGCGCGTACTCCGGTGAACACGCTTGCAGAAGAGCCCCACGTGAATCCCAACACGGGTACCAGAGAGTTCGCGCTGCGTGACCCCGATGGTTATTACGTCATGATCAGTGCGCATACCTTCGGCCTGATCAAGCCCTCGGCCTCTCGGCGGAGCACATGGCAGATCCAGGCGTGCGGCTCTCGCGCCTGAGTCTCCCTCCAGTCGTACGACAGGATCGCCGCCGCCAGCGTTTTCGGGGCTTCCGCCAACTGTCCATCCTCATACAATGCCATGGCGAGGACGAGGCCGGCGAGAGGGCCGCTCACGCGTGACGCGCCGCCACGCATCGTGGCGATGGCCTCATCAAACTTTCCCTCACGGTATTCCCCGAGCCCCCGGACGAACAGGAACCACGGGTGTGCCCCAGGGTTCTTCGATGGGTCGGACGCCGCGGCCCGGCGGGCGAGTGCAACGGCCTGGCACAGCACCGACTTGATCCCACAGCGCGGAACATTCCTTGTGCTCATCCGCTGATGTCGCATCCAGCGCCTTCAGGTCACGTATCCCGGCCAGGTCGGGTTCGACCTGCCAGCGCGCGAGCATCCTCTTGGCGAGAGCGAGGTCCTGCACGGATCCACTGTCCAGGGTCTTCTCCCACAGGGCCAGGTCGGCCCGCAACCACGCGCGCGCCTGCTTGCGCCAGCGCGCCTGCTCGCTTCGGCTGAGCCCGGCACCATCCGCGCCAAGCCCGCACCCAGCCAGGACGGCGCAGCGGGCCGCGAGGTAACGGGCCTCCGTGTTAATGGACTCGACGCGCTCGGAGTAGGGTTCCTCTCGCGTTGACCGATAACGGCACTCGGTCGCCAGGTTGTCGGCCAGGGCGGGATCGGCCGTGAACGCCTTCGCGTATAACCGTGCCGCGGCGTGGTAGCGGCCCTGCGACTGACAGTTCCCCTCGAGCGCGAGGCGCTCGTCGTTGTCCTTCGGCTCATATTCTCCCCGGAGGAACGCCGGCAGGTCCGGCAGGACACGGGCCTCGGCCTCGCGGCGAAGCACGTGGCTGGCCCACGCTGTGGGGTGGTCCGCCTGGGACTCCATCCAGTTGTAGGCCGAGACCCCCGCCGCCAGGGTCTTGCGTGCCTCGGCCTTCGAGCCGGATTGAAACTGGGCCATGGCCAGCGCCAATCGCGGACCGGCGCGGTTGGGGAGGAGCGCCGCCGACTCCTCCAGTAAAGGCATGGCTCGCCGCGGTCGGCCCTGCCGATACTCCGCCAGGCCGCGGATGAACAAGAGGTGAGCATTGTCAGAATCGGCGAACTTCGGTCCGATGGTCACGGCCCGGTCCACAAGCCCAACCGCGCGCCCGAGTTCCTCACGGGAAGCCGGCAGGAGCAGGCAGGCGAGGCTGTTGCGCTCGTGGATGTACCAGTCAGCCGTGTCGTCCGCAAATTGCTCGAGCAGAGCTTGGCGGGCCCGGCGGTACGCATTGTCCTTGCCCAGGAACAGGCACAGTTGCGCGTAGCCGTGCCAGGAGCGGGCGTCGCGCGAGTCTCGCGCGAGGGCTTCCTCCGGCTGGCCCTCCCCCAGCAACAGGCCGCCCAGCCCGGATAAGACCACGGCGGGCTGGGCCGGGGCCTCCGGCGCAGCGGCCAGTTGTTTCAGCTTCCGGGGCTCCCTGTCCGAGAGCACGTCCCGGTACGCCCGCCGCCAATCGTCGTCGTCCGCTCGGTCGAGGAGTGCCCGCAGCAGGTTGCGATCTGCCTCTGGCGCCCAGTACAGCCAGTCGTACAGGAAAGCCAGTAGCGTGTCGCAAATGGCCGCGCGACGCACCCGCGCGGCTGCCTCCGCGGGTTCCAGCGCCCTCACGTCGATCCCATACTTCCGGAACGTGTCGGCGTAGTGGTCCCAGGGTGTGCGAGGGGCTGTTCGAGCCGGCGGCGACTTGGCTGACAGGCCCAGCCGGATCTCCTCAAGCTCGGCCGCCGTTTCGATGTCGCGGTGAGCCTGGCGCAACCGTTCGCGGAGGTCGGCCGAGGCCGACGTGTCGAGCATGGTCGGTGCCCCCTCGAGCACCGCTTGCGCCTCCGGCCACCGGCCCTGCTTTTCCAGCTCTGCAAATTTTTGCAAGGCAGCCTCCGCGGCCTCCGTCTGCCGCCCCTCCCTCCGCGCCGTTTCCTCACGCCGTTCGGCCTGTTGACGCACCAGCCAGAGCCCGCCGCCGGCCGCGAGCCCGACCAGGGCCACAGCCGTTACCACCAGCGCGCCCGCCGCCGGGTTGCGCCGACACCAGCGCGACACACGCTCGATAAAGCTCACGGGGCGGGCGTGGATCGGCCGGCCCTCCCCGAATCGTCTCAGGTCATCGGCCAGCGCTGCGGCACTCGTGTAGCGCCGCTGCGGATCCTTGGCGAGACACTTCACGCAGATCGTCTCGAGGTCGCGCGGCAGCGTCGAATTCAAGCGCCGTGGCGATACCGCCTCATCATGGACGACCTGCCGCTCGGTTTCGGCTGGCGTCTCGCCTCGAAATGGCGGTCGGCCGGTCACCATTTCATAAAGCAACGCACCGAGCGCGTAGATGTCTGCCGCCGGCCCGATCGCTTCCGCGTGCCCCATGACCTGCTCGGGAGCCATGTAACTGGGTGTCCCCATCCGAGCGCCGCTCAATGTCAGCGCCGCCTCTCCTTCAAAATGCCGGGCCAGACCGAAATCGGCGACCTTGGGGGTACCATCGGCCGTGAGCAGGATATTCCCCGGCTTCAAGTCGCGGTGCACGATCCCGGACTTGTGCACCACCTGCACGGCATCGGCCAGCATGACCAAGAGCGCGGCCGCCTGGCGCGCCGGCTGCGGCGCGCCGGACAGCGCCTGAGCCAGACTGCCCCCTTCCAGAAGCTCCATCGTGAAGAATGGGCAGCCCTCATGGTCGCCCACATCGTAGATCTGCACGATGTGGCGCGTGACGCAGCCCCGCCACCACCTGTGCCTCGCGCTGAAACCGCGCCTGTTCGTGCCCTCCTGCATTCGCCCCGGCTCGCAGCATTTTGAGAGCGACGACACGGCTCAATCGCAAATGCCGCGCCTTGTAGACGATGCCCATGCCGCCTCGCCCGAGCAACGCCTGGATGTCGTAGCCGGAAATCTGGGGGAACCTTCCGTCCGGCCGTTCAGAAGACCGCGCTTCTGATCCCGGCGTCGGGAAAAACGAGTCGATCTGGGCCTCCAGTTCGCGAAGGCGCCTCAGGCGATCCCGGACCTCGGGCAACAGCTCCGGGCAGGCCGCACACACCTCTTCCGGTGCGCGATGCGTTTCGAGGATTTCCTCGACCAGGCCTCGCACTCGCGGATCGCTCGACATCACGGGCTTCTCCCACAGCAGTCCCGTACTCGCCTATGTTGCGGAATACCGGGCGAGGCCGGGGCACCTCGCTATGGCTCCGGCGGCGACTCGCGACCGGGTCGGAGGTCTTCAAGTGCCTCCGACAGAATCAGAAGCGCACGATTCAACCGCCGCTGCACCGTCTTGGTCGACACACCCAGCACCTCCCCGGCCTCGACCTGCGTCATCCCCTGGATCCGTACGAGGTCGAAAACTTCCCGCTCCTCGTCGGGAAGGTCATCGACCGCCTGGAGCATGCGCCGGCCGTTCGGCGAAAGCCTCGAGATGCTGGATGGCGGTGACAGCACGATCCCCTCGTACAGCTCAAGAGCAGCCGGCTGATTATCTAAGCGTCGGGCCAGGTCATTCAGCTCCCAGCGCATGTGCTGGTTGGCCAGGGCGAAGAACTCTCGCACGGTCTGGGGGTGCGCGGCACGCAGCGCCTTGAGCAGCCGCTCGACCACCGCGCTCAGAAGCTCATCGGCTTGCAAGTTCACCGGGGGCTGCATCAAACGTGGGTAGCCCCGGTACAGCAAGTTCGCGCACAGCACTTGCAGCCGGCGGACCGACCGGTCCAGGAGCGCCCGCACGATGGGTTCGGCGGGCGCGTCCCCGGCGAGCGCATCGAGGTAGCGCTGCACTGCAACTGTGGTCTGTTCTTCAATCATCTGAAGCTCACTCTGCCTGGTGGCGCAAGTGCTCGATCGACAAGCCTTCCACACGTTTCCGCAGTTTCCCGGCGATCGTTTCCAGTTGTGCGACGATTGGCTCGAACCTGAAAGCCATCCACTTCCGGCATGTCGATGGCCAGAAGCAACACGTCAAGCCGTTCGCGCTCCAGAAAGCCCAGTGCCTCGCCACCGTCATGCACCATTGTCGCCGAAAGCTTCCTGCACGCCAGCATGTACTCCGGAAGATCCCGGTTGCGCGCCTGTGCCACTTTGCCGGAGCCAGCCAATCGGACCACGGCCGATGTCTGGCGGTCTCGCTTAGTACGAGTGAAGGCAGCAAGCGATTCGAGGCGAGGCAGTATGACACCCATAAGGATCTCTTGATGATCACCGTGACTCGTTGTTTTTGGGCGGCCGCAGTCGTGCTAGTTTCAACCGCACTGGGTGCGGCCGGTGACTCGCCCGAAATGAACATCAACTCATGTCGGACGCGCGCACTTCTTCCGGGCGAGAAGCTGGCCGGTTATGACGCGGGCCGTCTCGATTTGAAGGTCTGCGACCTCGGCATTGGTGTGTCGATCCGCTCACATTCGGTCATCGCCGACCTTCATGAGTCGCCGCGAAAGGATGGCACCGACGGGATCGTTCCCTATCGAAGCTCGCATCTCGACGGCGTCGCCTCGGAGTTGATCGTGCACGGCTCCCACTTTTGCGTGAACGATCCCACCGTGATTGCGGAGGTCCGACGCATCCTCACAGAGCACTCCGGAATCGCGCCCGCTCGGTTAGGCCACGCGGCCACTCGCGCACCTGAAGCCGATAACCGACCAGCCGTCCCCCACTCACGCTTAACTATATTGGCAGAGCACACCCTGGATCGGACCGGCAGACGCCACTCTCCTCCGATTGACGCTCGGAAACGAGCTTGGCCGGTGTTTTATCGGCAACGGTCGCGGGAAACGCGTCACTGATGGTCCTTGGTACGGGTGTTGCTTTGGCAGGCCCTTCGCAAACAAGTGCGTCAATTTAATATAACACTCGAGAGAACATACAATGACTACTGAAGATAACAGATCGTATCAGGTGGTTATGAACGACGAAGAACAGTACTCGATCTGGTTTGCCGATCGAGAGCCTCCCTCTGGCTGGAGGGGCGTTGGCAAGGATGGCCCGAAGGATGAGTGTCTGGAGTACATCGAACGGGTCTGGACTGACATGCGTCCCAAGAGCCTCAGGAAGCAGATGGTCGAAGCGGGGTTAGTTCGATGATTGCACACCAAGTGACACAGTCCCAATGTGCCAGCCTTGTGGACCTGGTGCGCCAGCGGGCCGCCGAGAATCCCGACGCGGCCCTCTTTGCCTTTCTCCCGGACGGTGAAGATGGCGTGGCGGCGACTATGACGCGCGGTGAGCTCGACCGCCGGGCACGGTCCATCGCCCTCCGGTTGCAGAACCTCGGCTCAAGCGGCGGTCGCGCGTTGCTGCTATACCCGAGCGGGCTCGAGTTCATCGCGGCGTTCTTCGGCTGTTTGTACGCCGGAGTCGTGGCCGTGCCCGCTCATCTGCCTAAGATCAACCGCCCGATGCCGCGACTACGAGCCATCGTCTCGGACGCCGAGCCATGCACCGTTCTCACCAGTTTGTCCCAGCATAACAACGCGACCCGGTGGGAGATCGGCGTGCCCGAGATCGCCGGCCTGCACCGCCTCGCCACCGATGAGGAGGTCGGCAACCTCGACCATATAGCCCAGCGGTGGAAAGATCCGGGCGCTCGCGGAGACTCACTCGCGTTTCTCCAGTACACCTCGGGATCGACCGCTGCGCCCAAGGGCGTCATGATCACACACGCCAACCTGCTCGAGAATTCAGCGCGCATCCAGGCGAGTTTCCGTTCGACGGCCCAGAGTCGCGGGGTCTTCTGGCTACCGCTGTTTCACGACATGGGATTGATCGGCGGTGTGATCCAGACAATCTACTGTGGCGGATCAAGCACCCTCATCTCGCCCGTCTCATTCCTTCAGCGCCCGCTGCGATGGCTGCAAGCCATTTCACGCACCGGCGCCACGATCAGCGGAGCGCCCAACTTCGCCTATGATCTCTGCGTCGAGAAGACGACGTCCCAGCAGCGCTCTGAACTGGACCTCAGTCGCTGGAGCGTGGCGTTCAACGGCGCAGAGCCCGTCCGCCCGGACACGCTCGACCGCTTCGCCCACGCCTTTGCGCCTGCCGGTTTTCGCCGGGAGGCGTTTCTCCCCTGCTACGGTCTCGCCGAGGCAACGCTGCTCGTCTCGGGCAGCGCGCCGGGCCACTCTCCGGTCGTCCTCTCCGTTGATGCCGCTGCCCTCGGCCGCGATGAGATCGCCGAGACGCAGAGCGCTAACGAGGGCAGACAGCTCGCCGGCAGCGGTCAGGTCGCCGCCGGCCATCGCGTCGTTGTCGTTGACGCCGCGACCCGCATGCCCTGCGCTCAAAATCGCGTCGGCGAGATCTGGGTAACCGGCCCCAGCGTTGCATGCGGCTACTGGAAGCAGCCCGAGGAGACAGAGAGAGTCTTTCGCGCGATGCTTGACTTTAGCGACGGACGGTTCCTTCGCACCGGCGACCTGGGCTTCCTGAAAGATGGCGAGCTCTTTGTTACCGGTAGACTCAAGGACATGATCATACTACGTGGCAGAAACATCTATCCCCAGGACATCGAGTGGACGGTAGAGAGCTGCCATATGGCGCTCCGTGCCGGCGGCACTGCCGCTTTCGCGGTTGATATCGGTGGAACCGAGCGGCTCGCGATCGTCCAGGAGACCGAGCGGGCTCGCGATCAGGCCGCTTTGGGAGAGATCATCACATCGATTCGCCGCTCGGTCGCCGAGCAACACGGCATCGACGTCCATGCGATCCGGTTGATCAAGACCCTCACTCTGCCGAAAACGTCAAGCGGCAAAGTACAGCGCCACGTCTGCCGCGAGGCCTTCTTGGCCGGTTCGCTCGATCTCATCGCCGAGTGGACTCGGCCGGATGCACCGACACCCTCGCAGTTCGCGGGATCAGATGGCCTCATTGAACGATTCGCAGCGCGAGACGGTTCCGGCTCGCCCTCCCGCGATGCGATCGCTGATTGGCTGGCGACCAAGGTTGCCGCCCCGCTTGGAATCCGGCCCGAAGCGGTCGATCGCGACCTGCCGTTCTTGAGCTTGGGACTCGACTCACTGAATGTAATGGAGTTGAAGCTCCAGATTGATGCTGGTCTCGCGACGACACTTCCGCTGTCGATGCTGATGGATGGGTCCGGTATCCGCGAGCTGGCCGATTGGGCGAGCGTGCAGCTTGCTGCCTCTTCAGTCCAACCGTCCCAGACATCCTCGCCGCCCGTGCAAGATCAGCACAGTCAATCGCTTTCGCATGGACAACAACTGCTTTGGTACGCGCATCAATTCACACCCAAGAGCGCCGCCTACCATCTTGCCGGCGCCGCAATCGTTCGCGCGGAACTGGACCTGGGCGCCTTCCGACGGGCGTCATGTCGCGTCGTCGCCGGCCACGACGCATTACGAACAACCTTCGCCACCGTCGACGACAGGCCAGTCTTACGCCTACTCGATGCCAGCGAGCTTGCAAAGCGCCAGGACGAATGGCTCCCCGTTCAAGACGTCGATGGCCGAGACGAGGCCGAGCTCGAGCAGAAGCTCCTCGAGCGAGCTCGCGCTCCTTTTGATCTCGAGAACGGGCCACTCTTTCGCATCCATATTCTGAGGCGATCGACCGCGGAGCACGTCGTTCTCCTGGTCGTTCATCACATCATCGCCGACTTCTGGTCGATCGCAGTGCTCGTCGACGACCTTGGAAAGGCATACGCCGAGGAACGCGCAGGTCGCACCGCGGTGTCGCTTGAGCCGCGATCAAGCTATGCAGATTTCACGCGCTGGCAGCACGATATGCTGGCGGGAGCAGAGGGCCGGCCCCACTGGGCCTACTGGCAGCAACAGCTCGCGGGGCCCCTGCCTGTGCTCGACCTCCCGACGGACTACGCCAGGTCCGCCTTCCAGAGCGACAAGGGAGCGACCAAGCACTTCGACATCGATCCGCCACTGACCAGGGCGATCGTCGCCCTGGGCGAATCGCGGGATCAGCTTGTATACCACGTTGCTGGCGGCCTTTCAGGTCTTCCTGGGTCGCCTGACAGGACAGAACGACATCCTCGTTGGCTCTCCGGTCGCGGGACGGACCCGGCCGGGTCTCCAGGGGCTCTTCGGCTACTTCGTCAACATGGTGCCGATGCGGGGCGACCTTTCCGGCGACCCGCCGTTCGAGCAATACCTCGACCGGGTGCGCCGAACCGTCGCCCTGGGCCTTGAACACCAGGATTTTCCCTTCGGCCTTCTCGTCAATCGGCTCAAGGGAAATCCCGACCCGAGCCGGCCGCCTGTGTTCCAGGTCATGTTCGCCCATCAGAAAGTTGAGCGTCTCGATGATGCCGGCCTCGCCCCTTTCGCGCTGGGCATTCCCGGCGCGAGATTGAACCTGCACGGGCTTGATGCCGTGTCGATCGCGCTCGATAAACAGACCGCGCTGTTCGATTTGACAATGATGACCGCCAGGAACGGCGACCGGCTATGTGTCGCAATCGAGTACAGCACCGACCTGTTCAAGCCGTCGACGATCGACCGCATGGCCGAGGGGTTCCGAAATCTGCTGGAAGCCGTCGTCGCGGATCCACGGCGCAAGCTCGCGGATCTTGAGTTGCTCTCGGATAGAGAGCGGCATCGACTACTCCGCGTGTGGGCGCAGGCACCGGCCATCCCTGATGACGACCGCGCCATCCACCATCGCTTCGAGAGACAGGTTGAGCGCACGCCCGACGCAGTCGCGCTGGTCTCTGGTGATGAATCGCTCACATACCGTGATTTAAATCGGTTATCGAACTCGCTGGCCGATCGCCTGATCGCGCTAGGCGTGGGCCCTGAGACTGTCGTGGGTCTCTACCTCGACCGTTGGCCCGCGCGGATCGTGGGGGTCCTCGGCGTTTTGAAGGCCGGCGGGGCTTATTTGCCGCTCGATCCCGACCATCCGCCAGAGCGACTCGTGGGCATGCTTCGGGATTCCGGAGCGACCACGCTGCTAACCGAGCAGCATCTGCGCGGGCGCCTGCCGGGATGCCCCAGCCTGGTCGTCGCGCTTGATGCCGTCGCTCAGTCGCCCGCGGAAATCGAGACGGCGAACCCCGACGTGCGTGTTTGCGGCGAGAACATCGCGTACGTCGTCTATACCTCCGGCAGCACCGGGCGTCCCAAGGGCGTTGTGGTCTCTCACCGTAGCATTCTCGCGGCCGCCAGCGCCTGGCAAGAAGCCTACGACCTTGCCTCTCCTCCGCTGCGACACCTCCAGGCCGCAGGCTTCGCCTTCGATGTCTTCACCGGCGACTGGGTCCGCGCCCTGACCACCGGCGGAACGCTGGTCGCTTGCCCGAGGTCGGTCTTGCTCGATCCGGCAGCGCTCGCCGATCTCATCCGGCGCGAACGAATCGAATGCCTCGAGCTGGTCCCAGCCGTCGCGAGCGCCCTGGCAGCCCACATCGAGCGGCAACGAGAGGATCTGGGCACCATTCGACTTCTGGCCGTCGGCTCAGACACGTTGCATGGAAGTCTGTATCGTCGGCTTTGGCGGCTGATGAGGCCCGGCGGCAAAGTGGTCAACTCGTACGGCCTGACCGAAGCGACAGTCGACAGCACTTACTTCACCGAGCGGCCGGATGATCTCCACGACGCCGACGGACCGGTCCCCATCGGCCGCCCGTTCCCCGGCACGCGCACGTATGTTTTGGATGATCGGCACGAGCCGGCTCCGGTGGGTGTGATCGGCGAGCTGTACGTCGGCGGGCCCGGCGTGGCGCGCGGCTATGTCGCCAATCCTGCGCCAGACGGCGCAGCGGTTTGTACCCGACCCCCACGCTGCGCAGGGGTCTCGAATGTACGCGACAGGTGACCGTGCGCGGTGGTGTGAGGCAGGTGTCCTGGAACTGCTCGGTCGGCGCGACGCTCAGGTCAAGGTTCGAGGCTTCCGGGTGGAGCTCGGCGAGGTCGAGGCCGTGCTGGTGCAACATCCGGGTGTGCGAGAAGCAGTCGTCTCGGTTCTCAAAGATTCCCACGGCGAGAACCGCCTCGTTGCGTATCTGGTGCCCGGCACGCTTTCCTACCCAACGACGTCAGAGCTCCGGCGCTGGCTGCATGACCAGATGCCCGAGCCGATGGTGCCGTCATCGTTCGTTTTCCTGGAGGCGTTACCGGTTTCGCCGAACGGCAAGCTTGACCGATCGGCTCTCTGGCCTCCCGCCGCGCTTGAACAGGATGGCGAGCCCAGCGGATGCGCCCCGCCGCGTACGAGGGCTGAGGAGATCTTGGTCGGGATCCTGGCAGATTTGCTCGGCCGCAGCCGGGTCGGCATCCACGACAACTTCTTCGAGATCGGCGTCGACTCGATCCTCGGCATCCAGATGGTGTCGCGAGCACGGCAAGCGGGCCTCGCCGTCGACCCCGCGAACCTATTCCGGTACCCGAGCATCGCCGAGTTGGCCGGCGCCGGCCTGCTGAACTTGAGTCATCCTGACTCGAGCGTGAAGTCGGCATCCGCGATCGCTCCGTTCGAGCTTGCGCCGGCGGGTCTCGATCTCGATGAGATTGAACGCGCTTTCGCAGACAGCGGTGGTATCGAGGATCTGTATCCCCTCACGCCGATGCAGGAAGGAATGCTCTTTCATACGCTTGCCGATCCCGAAGCGGGACATTACGTCGAGCAATTCGTTTGCCGGCTTCGCGGCGAGCTCGACCCGTCTGCCCTGCAGGAGTCCTGGAATCGACTGCTCACGCGGCATCCTGCTCTTCGGACGACCATCCACTGGACCGATTCCGATCGCCCTTACCAGGTCGTCCACCGTCATGTCGAGCATCCCATCGAATATCGGGATTGGCGAGGGCTCGAGCCCTCTGAGCAGGCGGAGCGTCTCACGACCCATCTCGACTCGGATCGTCGACGCGGATTCATTCCCTCGCAGCCTCCGTTGTCGCGTTCGACGATTGTGAGACTCGCAGACGACTTGCACGAGTTCATTTGGAGCATCCATCACGCCGTGATCGACGGCTGGTGTCTCTCGGTCCTGCTCCACGAGGTCCTGGAGATCTACGAGTCGATTCGCGGCGGGAACGAGCCCGAATTGAAGCCAGGTCGGCCATTTCGCGATTTTGTGGCTTGGCTGCGCGATCGTGACGATGAAGAAGCCGAAGGATTCTGGCGGCAGGCTCTGAGAGGCGTCAGAGCGGCAACGCCGCTTGGGCTCGAGAGCATCTCGTCGCAAGGACGCAGCCCATCGCGCCGCAAGTTCGACGACCGTGAGACCGCGCTTCCCTCGGATATCACGGCCAGGCTCCACGCGGTCGGTCGGTCGCATCGGCTCACGCTTAGCACCCTGATCCAAGGTGCCTGGGCTCTTCTCCTCTCGCGCTACAGCAGCCGGGGCGACGTCCTCTTCGGCGTCACGGTTTCTGGCCGAACGCCAGAGTTGCCGGGCGTGGAAGCCATCGTCGGCCTGTTCATCAACTCGCTACCTCTGCGCGTCGCGGTGACCGAAGCGGCGTCCCTGATCCCGTGGCTATCCAGGATTCAAGCAACCATGGCCGAGCTGCAGCGGTTCGAGGCGGTCCCGCTTTCGCGTATTCACACCTGGAGCGAACTACCGGCCGCAGCGCCCCTGTTCGAGAGCCTCGTGATCGTCCAGAACCTCCCCTTCGTCGCCTCGCTGCAAGAACGCGCCACCGTGCTGGGCATCGAGAGTGCTCGTTACGTGGAGAGAACTCATTTCCCGCTCACGGTCACAGTCCTGCCAGGCAACGAGCTGCTGATCAAGATCGGTTTCGACACCGCGCGATTCGAAGGATCCGCCATCGAGCGAATGCTCGGGCACCTTCGGACCGTACTCGAGGCGATGGCTTTCAAACCCGACCGGCGCCTCGCCGACCTTCCTCTGATGACCGAGAGCGAGCAGGACCAGCTAGTTGGTCCGTGGCACCCATCCCACGGCGACCTCTTGCTCGACAATCTGCACGTGGATCAGTTCACCGAGGCACAACTCGACGCCCTGATCGATCGACTCCGCTCCTAGCTAAGGAATGAACCATGAGTCACTTGAACGAATATGCGAAGCTGAGCGTGAAGCAAAAGCGTGAGCTAGTCGCGCGAATGTTGCGTGAGAAAACCGTTCGCTGCCCTGAAGGAGCCGGTTTGGTCCATCGCCAATTCGAATGGCAGGCCCGGCGGTTTCCGCAGGCCATCGCCGTCTCCTGTGGCGGCCTCTCGATCACTTATGCTGAGCTGAACGCCCGTGCAAACCGCCTGGCCCGCCGCCTCCGCGCCATGGGCGTCGGCCCCGAGGTCTTGGTGGGCCTGTTGCTCGGCCGCACGGCGGAGATGGTCGTGGGTCTCCTGGCCATCTTGAAGGCTGGCGGCACCTACCTGCCTCTCGACCCGGCCTATCCCGCCGAGCGCCTGGCATTCATGCTTGACGACGCACGAGCATCGGTTGTCCTGGCCGAGGAAGCATTGCGCGTTAAGCTGCGGGAGTGCGAGGCGCGATTACTCTGTATCGACGCCACCAGGCAGGCAAGCGACGCGTACAGCGACGCGAATCTCGACGTTGAACCCGCCGCGGCAAACCTCGCCTACGTCATCTACACCTCGGGATCAACGGGCAGGCCCAAAGGGGTCCAGATTACTCATGGCGCGCTTTCCAACCTTCTCGAGGCGATGCGCGCCCTTCTACCGATCAGCGCACGGGACACGCTCCTGGCGGTGACGACGCTCTCCTTCGACATCGCCGCGCTTGAGATCTTCTTGCCCCTGATCGTCGGCGCTCGCGTGGAGCTCGTCGATCGCGACGTGGCCGCCGACGGGGCCCGGCTCGCCGCTCGCCTCGACGACTCTGGGATCACGTTTCTGCAAGCGACTCCTGCCACGTGGCGCTTGCTTCTGGAAGCCGGCTGGCAAGGACGTCGGGCGCTTACGATGCTCTGCGGCGGTGAGGCGCTCCCCCGCGCTCTGGCGGATCGATTGATTGACAAGGGCGCCGCTCTCTGGAACGTGTACGGCCCCACCGAGACGACCGTATGGTCATCAGCATGGCGGGTCGAAGCCGGTGAGGCGGCCATCTCGATTGGGAGTCCAATCGCCAACACTCGCTTCTACGTTCTCGACCATCAGCTCCGGCCCGTTCCGGTCGGCATTGTTGGCGAGCTTTTCATCGGCGGCGACGGGTTGGCACGCGGCTATCGGAATCGCCCCGGCCTGACGGCCGAGCGGTTCATCCCCGACCCGTTCGGAAAGCGAGAAGGAGGTCGACTCTACCGTACCGGCGACCTCGCCAGATGGCGCGCCCAAGGGACTCTTGAATGCCTGGGCCGGGTCGACCATCAGGTCAAGATCCGCGGATTTCGCGTCGAGCTCGGCGAAATCGAGGCCGCGCTGGCGCGGCACAAGGCAGTGCGTGACGCGGTTGTCACCGCTCGTCCTGATCCGAGTGGCGAAATGAGCTTGGTCGCGTACATCGCCCTGCGCGTATCCCCGGATCAAACCGCCACGACCCAACTGCGACGATGGCTCTTGCAAATCATTCCCGAGTACATGGTCCCTTCGGCGTTCGTCTTCCTCGACGCTCTTCCGCTCTTACCCAACGGAAAGACCGACCGGCAAGCCCTCCCCGAACCCAGGAACGCATCGCTTGCAGCCGCTGCCGGGTTCATCCCGCCGCGAGGGCCGATTGAAGAAGCCATTGCCGGTATCTGGATCGAGCTTCTTAACGTCGAATCAGTCGGTGCTCATGACAGTTTCTTCGAGCGCGGGGGCCACTCGATCCTCGCGGTTCAGCTTCTGTCACGCATCCGCCGCACGTTTGAAGTGGACGCACCGCTCGGAGCTTTCATCGACGATCCGACCTTATCGCGAATGGCAGAACTCGTCGAGAAGGCACTCGAGGTTGGAAACTCTGTCTCAGCACCACCACTCAATTCGGTCGATCGCGACGTTCCGTTGCCGGCTTCGTTCGCGCAAGAGCGGCTCTGGTTCCTCGATCAACTTGAACCGGGTCGAGCGCTGTATCACATGCCGGCAGCCGTCAGACTCGTGGGCAGGCTTGACATTTCAGCCTTCGAGCGAGCCCTGAACGATGTCGTACGCCGACACGAAGTCTTGCGGACCACCTTCGTCGCCGATGGCGGGGTCCCGCGCCAGGTGATCGCCGCCAACCTTGACGTGCCGCTGACCGTGCACGATCTGAGCGGCCTTGCCGCGGGCCAGCCTGGGCTCCAGGCCGAGATTCACATTCGCGAAGAAGCGACGCGGCCTTTTGACCTTGCCCGCGGACCGCTCATCCGTGCCGCCGTGCTGCGACTTTGCGAGCAAGAGCAGATCGCCACAATTACCATGCACCACGCCATCGCCGATGGTTGGTCGATGGCGATCCTGGTCCGCGAGCTTTCGGCGCTTTACCGGTCACGGCTGCTGGGTCAGCCGTCTTCGCTTCCCGAGCTCCCGATCCAGTACGCCGATTTCGCGGTCTGGCAGCGGAACTGGCTCGCGGGCGAGGTCCTCGAAGCGCAGCTCGATTACTGGACGAAGCAGCTCAGGGGCGTGCCCGAGCTCGAGCTGCCCAGCGATCGCCCACGACCGCCTGCCACCAGCCAGCGCGGCCTCGAGCGGTCGACGACCGTGCCAAAGACCACCCTTGAAGCCGCTCGATCGCTCGGTCGCAACGAGGGCGCGACGCTCTACATGACGCTCCTGGCAGCTTTTCAGGTTCTCCTCCACCGCTACACGGGCCAGGACGATTTCGCGGTCGGCACGCCGGTCGCCGGGCGCACTCGCCCCGAGCTCGAGGGGCTCATCGGGCTCTTCGTCAACACGCTCGTCATGCGCGGTGACCTTTCGGGCGACCCCGGCTTTCGCGAGTTGCTCCGCCGGGTCCGCCGGACGGCGATCGAGGCCTACAGTCATCAGGACCTCCCTTTCGAACATATCGTGACCGCTCTCCATCACGACCGTGTCGCAAACCGCTCGCCGCTTGTTCAGGTGATGTTCACCCTTCAGAACGCGCCGTCCTGGACGTTGCAAGCACCCGAGCTGTCGTTCACATATCTCGATGTGTCCAATGGGACTTCAAAGTTCGACTTGACGCTCTTCGTTACCGAAGTTCCTGAGGGCTTGCGTCTGGCGATAGAGTACAGCACCGACCTATTCGACGCGGCGACGGTGGACCGCATGCTGGGCCACTACGTCGTCCTGCTGGAAGAGATCATTGCTCATCCCGATGATCCCATCGTCGGCCTGCGCATGCTCACGCAGGAAGAGCGAACGCAGGTGCTCGTGGACTGGAATACCACGGCCGGCAACGAGCCGGCGACGGTGCTCGATGGGCCGGATTTAGACGAGCTTGACTCCGTCCTCTATGAACTGCCTTCCTTGGAGGTCGCGACCCGTGAATAATGCAACCACCAACGGCGTCTGGCGCGTTCCGAAAGAGGCGCCGCGATGGCGAATGCCGGAAGCGACCCGTCGTTCGCCGGCAAAGCTCCGGTGCGTCCACCGCTGGATCGAGATGCAGGCCGAACGGGCCCCGACGGCTATCGCTCTGACCAGCGGCACAGAAACCGTCACCTATTCCCAGCTCAATGCCCGCGCTAACCGGTTGGCCCACCTCCTTCGCGCCCAGGGTGTCGGCCCCGAGGTCTTGGTCGGCCTGTGCGTCGGCCGATCGACAGCCATGGTCGTCGGGCTCCTGGCAGTCCTCAAGGCGGGGGCAGCCTACGTACCGCTCGATCCGGCGTATCCCCCTGGGCGGCTCGCCTTCATGGTCGATGATGCGCGCGTCTCGGTTCTCGTGACCCAGGCCGGCCTGCTCGAGCGCCTCCCTGGCACAGGGGCGTCGGTCATCTGTCTCGATCGTGATCGGAGATCGATCGAACAGGAGTGCGGCGAAAATCTACCCGGTGGCGCGGGGCTTCTGAACCTGGCTTATGTCATCTACACCTCGGGCTCGACTGGCCGGCCCAAAGGAGCCATGATCAACCACTTGGGCCTGGCAAACTATCTGAGCTGGTGCGTGAAGGCTTATTCCGTTTCGGACGGAGTGGGAGCGCCGGTCCACAGTTCTATCTCGTTCGACTTGACGATCACCGCCTTGCTCGCGCCGCTCATCACAGGCCGGCGCGTCGACCTGCTCGACGACGACCTCGGCGTGGAGCAGCTCAGCGAGGCACTCGGGCGATCGCGCGACTACAGCCTGGTCAAGATGACGCCGGCACACCTCCGCTTGCTCGGCGATCAAATGGACGCCCGCGATGTCCGGGGCCGGACCAGAGCGTTCATTATCGGTGGAGAGCAACTGCGGGAAGATCACGTCGCCTTCTGGCGTCAGCACGCGCCAGACACAGATTTGATCAACGAGTATGGTCCAACCGAGACGGTCGTCGGCTGTTGCGTCTACCGCGTGCCGCGAGACCAGGCCATTTCCGGCGCCATCCCGATCGGGCGGCCGATCGCCAACACACGTCTTTATGTCGCCGATCGGAATCTCGAGCCGATGCCCATCGGGGTTCCAGGTGAGCTGTTCATCGGCGGTGCCGGAGTGGCGCGGGGATATTTGAACAGACCCGGCTTGACGGCCGAGCGCTTCGTCCCCGACCCTTTCGGCAACGAGCCGGGAGGCCGCCTCTACCGCACCGGCGACCTGGCCCGCTGGCGGTCCGATGGCAACCTCGAATGCCTCGGCAGGATGGATCGCCAGGTCAAGATTCGCGGCCATCGGATCGAGCCGGGCGAGATCGAGCAGGCACTTGCTCTTCACCCAGCCGTGCGCCAGACCGCCGTCCTCGCGCGCGAGGACGTGCCCGATGACCGTCGCTTGGTCGCCTATCTGACGATCGCCGGCGACCAGCCCGCACCGGCGAGCTCAGAGCTCCGCCAATTCTTGCGACACTCCCTCCCCGAGCCCATGATTCCGTCGGCTTTCGTTGTGCTCGAGGCGCTGCCACTGACGCCGAACGGGAAGGTCGACCGAGAGGCCCTGCCTGCTCCCGAGCCAGGCTTGGTGCGGCTGGACGCACTCGCAAGAGCGCCGCGCGGGCCGGTCGAGGAGACGGTGGCGTCCATCTGGGCGGATGTCTTGCGCCTTGAGCGGGTCGGAGCCCATGACGGCTTCTTCGACATCGGCGGGCACTCACTGCTGGCCACCCAGGTCGTGTCGCGACTCCGCGAGGCATTCGGCGTGGAGATCCCGCTTCGCGCCCTGTTCGATGCTCCGACAGTCGCTGGACTGGCCACGCACATCGAGGCGATAGGCGCGGCTGCCCCCGGCGCGAAGCCGCTTCCATCGAATCAAGCCGCTTGGTCGGCCCGCTGCCACTTTCATTCTCGCAAGAAGCACTTTGGTTCCTCGATCAGCTTGCGCCAGGGCAGCCGACATTCAACGTCACTGCCGGGTTGCGGATCACCGGGCCGCTCGACTTCGGGTGCTCGAATGGAGCCTGAACGAGCTCGTGCGTCGCCATGAATCGCTCCGGACGTCGTTCATTTCCATCAGCGGCACACCAGAGCAGATCGTCGCACCTGATGTTTCCTTATCAATCGAAATGGCCGATCTGACCGCACTGCCGCTTGACGTTCGCGAACAAGAGGCCCAGCGGAGAGGGACCGACGAATCGCGCCGGCCGTTCGACCTCACGCGCGCTCCGCTGGCTCGCGTGAGTCTGCTGCGACTGCGCGAGGCCGACAGCGCGGTGTTCTTGACCATGCACCACCTCATCACCGACGGTTGGTCGTTCAGCGCTCTGGCGGGCGAGCTGGCAACCCTCTATGAGACTTATTGCCACGGCCGTCCATCGCCTCTACCAGGCATGCCCATCCAGTACGCTGATTTCGCTCGCTGGCAGCGCGACCAGTTACAGACCGGAGCCTGGTCGCCCCGGATCGAGTCGTGGCGGCGCCGACTCGCCGGCGTGCCCTCTCTTGAGCTGCCGACGGATCGCCTTCGTCCGCCAATCAGAAGCGCACACGGCGCCCTGCATCACCTGGTGCTCACGGCGGAACTGTCCGCGGCTGTCCGAGACGCCGCGCGCCGCGAGGGCGTGACACCATTCATGACCTTGCTCGCGGCCTTCCAGCTCGTCCTGGGCCGCTGGAGCGGTCAGGACGATTTCGCCGTGGGGGCACCGGTGGCCAACCGAAACAGGCCTGAAACCGAGCGCTTGATCGGTTACTTCGTGAATATGCTCGCACTCCGTGCCAACCTTTCCGGGAATCCTACCGTGCGGGAGTTACTGGCACGCGTGCGGGAGGCTGCCGTCGAAGCATACGAGAACCAGGAGATCCCGCTTGAGGTCCTTATAGCGACGCTCGGCCCTCGGCGCGACGCCAGCCGTTCTCCTCTCTTCCAGGTGATGTTCGTCCTTCAGAACAACGCATTGCCGGTGGTCCGCCCGCTCGAGCTAACCTTCTCGCCGCTTGATCTCGACCAAGGGACCGGTACGTCGAAGTTCGACCTTTCGCTGGGATTCGATGATACGCCGCAAGGCTTCATCGGGTCGGTGGAGTTTAACACAGATCTGTTCGACGCCTCGACGATCGAAAAGTTCTCGCATCAGTACGTGCAAACGCTCGAGTTCCTGATCGCTCATCCGGAACGGTCATTATCCGAGTTGTCGCTGCTCACCGATGTTGAACGCGGGCAAGTCGCGGCGTGGAGCCAGGCGCGTTCGGATATCTCCCAGGAAGAAGAGGCTCTTGCTCGGCCGGAGCCATCTGCCATCCACGGTGCGTTCGAGGCCCAGGTCGTTGCGACGCCCGGCGCATTAGCCCTGGTCGCCGGCCACGAACGGCTGACGTATGCCGACTTGAACGCTCGTGCGAATCGGCTGGCGCATCATCTGCGGCGCAGGGCGCCGGCCCCGAAGCTCGCGTGGGTCTCTTGATCAACGATCCTCTCTCTCAGATCGTGGCCGTGCTCGGCGTACTGAAGGCAGGAGCGGCGTATGTGCCCCTGGAGACGTCTTCGCCGCGAACGCGGCTGCACGGCATGCTCGACGTCGCGGGCGTCTCGTTCCTGATCGCCGACAGTGGGGCGCTCGGTCGAATACCGCAAACTGGGGCGACAACGATCGACCTGGACGCCGAACAAGCGCCGATCGCCTCTCAGAGTCCCGACAATCCGTCCGTCCCGGTGCACGGCGAAAACCTGGCCTACGTCGTCTTCACTTCCGGCAGCACCGGGCGGCCCAAAGGTGTCATGGTCTCTCACCGCAGCCTCCTGGCCGCCTCCGCTGCCTGGGAGCAAGCCTACGACCTCCGACGGCCACCGCTACGGCACCTCCAGGCCGCTGGCTTTGCCTTCGACGTTTTCGCTGGCGACTGGGTCCGCGCCCTGACCACAGGCGGAACGCTGGTCGCTTGCCCCCGTCCGATCTCGCTCGACCCGGTCGCACTCACCGATCTCATCCGCCGCGAACGCATCGAGTGCCTCGAGCTCGTCCCGGCGCTTGCCGCGCGCTGGCGACCCATCTCGAACGGCAGTCCGAAGACCTGGGTACGATCCGCCTGCTTGCCGTCGGCTCCGACACCCTGCGCTGGGTCTGTATCGTCGGTTATGGCGGCTGATGAGACCCGGCGGGCGGGTCGTCAACTCGTACGGGCTGACCGAGGCGACGATCGACAGTACGTACTTCGGGGGGCTGCCGAACGACCTCGAAGCCGCGGACGGCCCGGTTCCGATCGGCCGGCCGTTGCTCGGAACGCGCACATACATTCTTGACGAGGCTGGCGAGCCGGTTCCGTTGGGTGTGGTCGGCGAGCTTTACATTGGCGGGTCAGGTGTGGCACGAGGCTACGTCGGTCACCCACGTCAGACCGCCGAGCGGTTCGTACCCGACGCGCTTGGTGGGCCGGGATCGCGCATGTATGCGACGGGCGACCGGGCGCGGTGGCGTCCAGGAGGTGCAATCGAACTGCTGGGCCGCCGCGACGCGCAGGTGAAAGTTCGTGGCGTCCGGGTCGAGCTCGCCGAAGTCGAGGCCGTGATCAGTAGAGCTGAAGGAGTCCGCGAGGTAGCGGTCATCACCGAAATGGATGAGGCCGGCAGTCAGCGACTCGTCGCCTGCGTTGTCGCCGAAGACGGGCAGAGCGTTCATGTGGAATCGATCCGGCTTTTGCTTCGCGAAACGCTTCCGCGCCCGATGATTCCGTCTCGATTTCACGTTGTCGATTCCCTTCCGCGAACGCATTCCGGAAAGGTCGATCGTCGCAAGTTATCAGAATCTGTGCCTGATGAAATCGCGAGGGACGAGGCGCTCGTGCCTCCTCGCGACGAGGTTGAGGAACAGCTCGCGACGATCTGGGAAGACCTGCTCCAGATCCACCCGATCGGCATAAAGGATGACTTTTTTGAGCTCGGCGGCCACTCATTGCTCGCAGTCCGGCTGGCAGCGCGGATCGAAGACCGATTCGGGCGATCGCTGGCCCTGTCCGACCTGCTCTTGGGTTCGACGATCGAGGAGCTCGCCGCACGGATTCGCGAAGCGGCCCCTTCGCCTGGATCAACGTCGCTCGTCAATCTCGGCGCCACTGGGCCAGGCCGGCCGCTCTACCTCGTGCATCCGATCGGCGGCGGTGTACTTTGTTACAACGCGCTGGCCCGCGAATTTGATGGAACACGTGCCGTTCTTGGCCTCCAGGCCGCAGGCTATGAAGGTGATGACGAGCCCGAGACAGACCTCGTGCGCATGGCGTCACGATACGTCGATTCGCTTCGCGCGGATCGTCCTGGAGGGCCGTACATTCTGGGTGGTTGGTCGATGGGGGGCATCGTGGCGTTCGAGATGGCCAACCAACTCGTCGCCGCCGGGCATGAGGCACCGCTCGTCATTCTGATCGATAGTTCGGTACCCGTCCCGCGGAATGCGGCTCACATTATTGGCAACCTCGAGGCGCAGGCGGGTTTCGCCGCCGACCTGGCCCGGATCGAAGGCGGCGCGACCTGGGCGGCGCGGATCACCGGTGAGATCGGCGAAAAGCGCCTCCGCCGGCTAGAAGACGTCTATCGGGCGAACCGGTTGGCGCTCGACGGCTACCAGCCCCGCGCTTATTCGGGTCGTGTCATCCTGGTCCAGGCAGAAGCGAGCCTGAACAACCTCGATTCAAGCTCGACAGACGGCTGGAGGGCCCTGGCGAGCGGCGGTATCTCAACCCACCTCTTGCCAGGTGACCATTACACGATCATGCAGCGGCCGGCCGTCCTGCGGCTGGCAAGGATTCTGGCCGCTGAGATCCAGCGCCAGGAACAGATCCTCAAAGAGGGGCCCATTCGATGAAGCTGATGCGGTTCCTCCTGCGGTCCTCGCGCAGGATCGTAATTCTGTCCGCAATCGCCGGGGCCGCCGGCGGCGCGCTCGGCATCGCGCTCATTGCGGTGATCCAGCGCGAACTGGCACGCGGGCCCTCGACTGGGGCCAATTTGGCCTGGGCATTCGTCGCGCTGTGTTTGGCATCAGCTTCGGCGCGGGCGATAGCCCAGATCGCAATGGTAAAGGTCGGACAAGGGGCAATCGAAAAGCTTGGCCTGCACCTTGTCCGTCATACTTTGGTTCTGCCCTTGCGGTCATTCGAGACGATGGACAGCTCGGCACTGCTGTCGGCTCTGACCGATGACATCGCCCTGATCGCGGGAGCCATGGTCGGCCTGCCGCACCTCTGCATCAACATCCCGATCGTGATCGCCTGCTTGATCTATACGGGATGGCTGGCGCCGCGCGAGCGTAGGCCTCGGCCTGGTGTTCGCCACGGTCGCGATTGTCGTCTACGTGATCGTGTCGACGCGAGGCATGAAATCGCTGCGGCGAGCTCGCGATCAACAGGCCCTGCTGGTCGGCCATTTCCGGACTCTGATCGCCGGATTTCGAGAGCTCAAACTCCACAGCGGGCGACGGCAGGCGTACGCTGCACAGTCACTCGAGCCGACCATGGCTCAGGGCGCAGCGAAATGGTCAAAGGCCTGGCTCACTTTGCCGTCGCCGAGGGATGGGGGCAGCTTGCATTTTTCGGCTTCATCGGCTTTCTCCTCTTCGCCGCGCCTTCGATCGAACCGATCTCGCGGTCAACGCTGGTCTCGGCAGTGCTTGTCGTCCTCTATCTGATGACGCCTCTGGACATCATCTTGACGTGGGTGCCGGTTCTGGCACGTGCTCAGGTCTCGCTCCAGAGAGTAGAGGCCCTGGTCCCCACGCTCGCGCGAAACGGTGACAGCGCCGAAAACCTGTCGATGCAGGTCGAGCCTCTCGAGCTGCGCCACTCGATTTGCCTCGACGCCGTGACCTTCACGTATCGCGACGGAAACGATGAAGCCGGCTTTCTGCTCGGCCCAATCGAGTTGACTCTTCGGTCAGGTGAGCTGGTCATCCTGGCCGGGGGCAACGGCAGCGGCAAGACGACTCTCGTCAAGCTGCTCGCCGGTCTCTACCGTCCCGAATCGGGCGCCGTGCGATTGGACGGGCATCCAATCGGCGATCTTGATCGCAATGCCTATCGCCAGCTCTTCTCGATCGTCTTCGCCGACGGACATCTCTTCCGCGACCTCCACGGCCTGAATGCCGATGGGATTGCGACGCTCGCTTGCGAGGGTCTGAACCGGCTGGGATTGGCGCCGGTCGTTACGGTCAACGGAAGCACGTTCTCCACTCTCGACCTCTCGCAAGGGCAGCGGAGGCGACTCGCCCTCCTCGGCGCCTTGCTGGAGGATCGGCCCATCTGCATCTTCGACGAATGCGCCGCAAACCAGGATCCCGCGTTCAAGCAAATGTTCTATCAAGAGCTGCTGCCCGAATTGAGGGCCGCGGGCAAGGCACTCTTGGTCATTAGCCACGACGAAAACCATTTCGACATCGCCGACCGCGTCATCCGCCTCCAGGATGGCCGCGTGTTCGAGGAGTCGCCGCAGCAGATCGGTAGCGCGTGGGCCTGAAAGACTGAAAAAGGAGCACAGCATGAAGAGATTTATCGCGTCGATGATCGTTTTCTGGGGCGTGGGCGGATGCGGGGTCTGGTACTGGGCCGAGGCTCGCACCCAGCCGCGTTTCGTATCGTACCGTCACCATTAGAGAAGGCGATGTCGGTTCGACGATCAACACAACCGGGACGATCGAGCCCCAGGATGTCGTCGACGTCGGGGCCCAGGTGGCCGGGCGGATCGAGAGCTTCGCCGCCGACCCCCTCGACCCGAGCAAGACGGTCAGCTATGGCTCGCGCGTCGAGCCGGGTACGGTGTTGGCCCGCATCGACGGCGCGCTGTTCCAGGCGCGGCTCGACCAGGCACGCGGCCGCGTCACGAAGGCCGAGGCAGACATCGAGCAAGCCCAGGCCAAGCTCCGGCAAGCCGACCGGGAGCTCGATCGATGTCGCAAACTCATGGTCCGACAGACGATCGCAGCCCAGGAATACGACACGACCCAGGCGAACTTTGAATCGGCCAGGGCAACCTTGGCAGTTAATCAAGGTGCGCTAGCCGTTGCCCGGGCAGATCTCGAAGAAGCCACCGTCAATCTCGGGTACACGACGATCCGGTCGCCGGTCAAGGGGATCGTTCTCGACCGCCGGATCAACGTCGGTCAGGTCGTCGTCGCCAGCCTGAATGCCCCGAGCCTCTTCTTGATCGCCAAGGACCTGAGCCGCCTCGAGATCTGGTCGTCGGTCAACGAGACCGACATCGGCTCGATCCACGAGGGACAGTCCGTCACTTTCACCGTTCAGCGCCCTCCCACGGGATACCTTCGAGGGCAAGGTCTCGCAGATTCGCCTGAACGCGAGCATGACGCAGAACGTTGTCACCTACACGGTCGTCGTCGCGGTCGATAACTCCGCCGGCCGTCTCCTGCCGTACCTGACCGCGCGGCTTCAGTTCGAGATCGAGAGGCGGAAAGGCGTGCTGCTGGTGCCCAATGCCGCCCTCCGCTGGCAACCGCTGGTCCGGGATGTCGTACCCGAGGCACGCGAGGAATATGCGCTCGCGCAGCGTCGGCCGCCGCCGTCGCACCGAGAACCCGCGCCGCCAGCCAACCGCGCCGGCGACGAACGAATCGGCCTCCTCTGGGTGCGGCGGGGCGACTTCGTCATGCCAATCAAGGCGCACATTGGCCTTTCCGACGGTCTTGTCACCGAGGTCAGCGGAGAGGCTGTGGCCGCCGGAGTGGAAATTGTCGTCGGCGCCAACCGCATCGGATCCGAATCCGATGCTCTTTCAATCCTGCCGCATACCTGGAGCGAGCCTCCCAAGAAAGGTGAGAGTCAATGATCGCGCAGGCTTCGTACTCAGTTCGAGGAACGCCGGCCTTCGGTCCCGCCTCATGCATCGCCAGCGCATATGTTGAAACGCTGATCCGGTTGGAAGATATTCACAAGGTCTACACTCGCGGCGCGATCGACGTGCCCGTGCTCAGGGGCGTCTCGCTCTCGATCGCGCAACGCGAGATGGTCGCCCTGATGGGTGTCTCGGGTTCGGGAAAAACGACACTGATCAACCTCCTGGGCTTCCTCGACCGTCCAACCTCCGGCCGGCAGTGGCTCGATCACAACGATGTCACCCAGCTTGGCGAAGCCGAGCGAGCCTCGCTGCGGAGTAGAGAGATCGGCTTCGTTTTTCAGAACTTCAACCTCCTGCCTCGGATGACGGCCCTCGAAAACGTGATGATGCCGTCCATCTATGGATCACATGGCTTCTCCGAACATGAGTCCCGCGCCCAGGCGCGGGCGCTCCTTGAGCGACTCGGCCTGGGCGCTCGGATCGATCATGAGCCCGCACGCCTCTCCGGCGGCGAGCAGCAACGCGTCGCCATCGCCCGCGCACTCATGAACCGTTGCTCTCTACTGATTGCCGACGAGCCGACCGGCAACCTCGACTCGCAGACCGGTGAGGAGATCCTGCGTCTCTTCCGGCAGCTTAACACTGAGGACGGGCTCACCGTGATCCTCGTGACGCACGACCCGAACGTCGCCGCGCACGCCGATCGTATCATCCGGATTCGCGATGGCCTCGTCTTCGACGAAGTCGGCTTGGTCCACGAAACACCAAAGCGACATCACCGCGCAGAAAGCGGCGCGACACTCACCGGCTTTCGATCACTCTCACCGACCGATGACCCCGGTCGCGACGGCGCGAAAACAACGCCGCATCGAAGGTCCGCGCGCAATGATATGCGATTCTTCGTCCGCACGACCGTGACGGCTCTGCGCTCTCTCAGGCGCAACGCCATGCGCTCCGCTCTTACAATGCTCGGCATCATCATCGGCGTCGGATCGCTCCTTGCTATTGCCGAGATCGGCAACGGGGCATGGTCGGCGATTCGTGCACTCCTGACCAAAACAGGTGTCGATAACATCGTGGTCCAGGCCGGTGCCGCGTCGCGCAATGGAGTCAGCCTGGGCAGCGGAAGCATCAAGACCCTCACGCCCGAAGACGCGGAGACGATCCTCCACGAATGCCCCAGCGTTGATAGCCTGGCACCACTGGTGTTCACACGCCAGCAAGCGGTTCATGCGAACAAGAACTGGGTCCCAAGTACCTTCGTCGGCACGACTCCGGCATACCTTCGCGTCATGGAGTGGGAAGACCTTGATCAAGGGGAGCCCTTCACCGAGCAGGACGTCAATGACGTCGCGATGGTCTGTTTGCTCGGCCAGACGGTTGGCGCGAGCTGTTTGACGAGCAGTCTGCAATCGGCCAGGAAGTCTATGTCAACGACGTGCCCCTCCGGGTCGTCGGCGTCCTTTCACGCAAGGGTGCCGACATCATTGGTGAGGATCAAGACGACTTGCTCGTCGCGCCCTGGACGACCGTGAAGTTTCGCGTGAGCGCAGGGGCAACCTCTTCGGGCGAAACCAAAGAGTCGCCCGGGTCGGATCACAGCGCATTGCAGGGTCTCTCCGCGCGACGTTATCCGCGCCGGCATGTCGCTCCGTTTCCGACGTCCGCACCGATGCAGTCGATCGACAGCCCCCGGCTAGAGCGTCTCTCGAACGTCGATTCGATCATGGTCCGGGCATTATCCACCGATGAGATCCCGGCTGCGATGGACCAGATCACCCGTGTACTGCGCGAACGCCATCGAATCGCGCCGGGCGAGCCCGCCGATTTCGCCGTTCGCGACTTCACCGCGGTGGTTCACGCCGTCAAGGGAACCGTCGGCCTCGTTGCTGGCTTGCTCCTCTGCGTTGCCCTGATCGCGCTGCTCGTCGGCGGCATCGGGATTATGAACATCATGCTCCTGACGGTGACCGAGCGGCTACCGGGAAATCGGCCTGCGCATGGCGGTCGGGGCTAGATCCCGCGACATTCTCCGACAGTTCCTCGTTGAAGCTGTCGTGCTCTGCCTGATCGGGGGAACCGTTGGTATCACGGCCGGCCGTGGAGCCTCGGTCCTCGTTCGCCTCCTGGCTCGCTGGCCAACCGAGCCTTCGCTTGTTGCGGTGCTGGCGTCCGTCTCCGTCTCGATCACTGTCGGAGTCATCTTCGGCTATTACCCCGCGTGGAAGGCCTCACGACTTGATCCGATCGAAGCCCTCCGGTTTGAGTGATCGCCCCGCAATTCCTGGCCTCCGATGGGCTATTTCATTCGAGATTCTCAGCGAAAGACTCATTCCGATTGACCTGTTTGGGCTAGACCCAGAGCCGGGAGCGAAACGGCGCGATCGTCCCGGCAAGTCGTTCGTCCGCGCCCGAAGTAGACAGACCCTTTTTCACTTGGAGCAACCGATCATGACGCGAATTCGTTCAAAAAGCCGGCGTTCATTGGGATTCGAGCCACTCGAGGGCCGATTGGCGTTGAGCGCCGGCGTGGGAATGGCCGTGGCCTCTCACCATGCCCACGAAGTGCCGTTGAGCCAGATCCAGAAAACAATCCCTGCCTCCTTCAAAGGCCACAGCCAGCTCCTGAGCGGCTCGGAGCTGGTGACGACAAACCTGAGAGGGACAATCGGCAGGGACCACTTCACCGGGTCGGGCACGGGAACGGTGTCAGGCAAGCTTTTCCAGGGCGGGGATGTCTACCTCAGCAACAGCCGGGGAAGCATTCAACTCAGCCTCAGCCCTGCCGTTGTCACGAAGGTAAGAGGGCATGCAAGGCAGAACGTCGCGATCGTGGTCGCCGCCGCGACCGGAAAATACGTTCAGGATGTTGGAATGACAGGGATCTTGAACACGTGGAACGCCCCCGCCAAGCCCACGGCGACCTCGAGCTTTTCGGGATTCTTCAAAACCTGATGCGAAGCCGGTGTTGTTGGGTTCGCCAGGCGCCGGGCTCCGCCTGGAAAGCCGGGCCGTCGGTAGAGGTCCAGGGCGGGGCTCCCCCGGCGAGCTCCCGCCATTCTCGCCCATGCCCTTTTGAACACTCACTCGCCACAAAAGAACACGTCCCGTCTCCGGCACAGTCGTTGCTCTGAATCGATGGCGGAGTGAGCCGAGCGAATCATGCCCGATGACTCGTTGTCACGCTTGGTTATAGTGAAAGCGGTGTGAGCCTCTCAGTTCTCTCGAGAAGGGACCAGACCATGACGGACGCAATGGACAAGCAACCAACTGTGGCCGATTTCATCGTCCAGCACTCGCACGCGAGGGCATCACCGACTGCTTCGGCGTCGCAGGAGACTTCGCATTCAAACTCGACGATGCGGTCGTGCGGAGCAACACCATCCGCTGGATCGGCTGTTCCAACGAGCTGGACGCGGCCTACGCGGCTGACGGCTACGCCCGCATACGGGGCTGCTCGCTGCTCTCGACCACGTACGCCGTCGGCGAGCTGTCCGCGCTCAACGGCGTGATGGGGGCCAGGGCCGAGCGGTCGTGCGTTTTCCATCTGGTTGGCATGCCATCCATGCGCAACCAGCGGGTTCGTAAGATCATCCACCACACGCTCGGCGATGGAGTGTTCCAGAACTTCGCGAACATCTCGGCGCAGGCAGCGTGCGTTAGGGCGGTGATCACTCCCGATAACTGCGCCCACGAAATGGAGCGGCTGATCGCCACGGCGCGGGCCGAGAGCCGCCCCGCCTACATCCTTGTGGCTTCCGACTTTGCTGTCACCCCCGTCACGGCCAAAGAGGCGACCCCCTATTCCAAACCCGCAAGCGGCCCCGACCTGGCCAAGGCCGTTGCCGCGATCACCGAGCGAATTCAATCCGCCCGATCCGTCGCCATCCTCCCCGCCTACACGGTCTCGCGGTTCAAGCTTCAGGCGAAGCTCCAGGCGCTCATCGAGACACTGGGCTGCCCGTTCGCCGTGATGCCCATGGAGAAGGGCGTCCTCTCGGAGACGCACCCCCAATTCGCTGGCACCTATTCCGGAGGAGGTTCGTCCCCTCACCTCCTCGAAGCCATCGAAGGTGCCGACCTGGTCATCGACGCCGGCGGCGTCAGTTTTAACGAGATCAACACAGGCGCCTATTCGAGCCAGCTCGCGCCTGAGAAGCTCGTGACCATCGAAGTCGACCATGTCCGCATCGGCAACCGAATCTATAACCCTGTCCAAATGGGCGATGTCTTTGAATTGCTAGCCACGTCGATTCGCAAGAACTTCGGCTATAGGGCGCCGCGTCCGCAGGCTGGGGCGAAACCGGGCGGCAAGCCTGGCGACCCGATCACTGCGGCGGAGCTGTATCCCCGTTATCGAGACTTTTTCAAGCCGATGGATCGAATTGTCCTCGAAAGCGGCAGCTCCAGCTCGGGGATTTTTCCGCTCCCGCTTCCCGAGGGCGCAGAAACCCAAAGCGCAATCTTATGGGGCTCGATCGGCTGGGCTACCGGGGCTGCACTGGGAATCGCCCTGGCCAACCCGTCGAGACGGACCCTGCTTTTCACCGGCGAAGGCTCGCACCAACTGACCGCCACCGCCGTCGGGACCATGGGACGCTATGGACTGAAGCCGATCATCTTTGTCCTCAACAACGACGGCTACATGGTCGAGCGCGCGCTCGAGGCGAACCCGGACTGGGTCTACAACGACCTCGCCCCTTGGAACTACCATGCCCTGCCCGAGGCCCTGGGCTGTCAGGGCTGGTTCACGGCCAAAGTCGCCACACTTGGTGAGCTTGACGCCGTACTGGCCAAGGCGTCCACGGCCAAAACGGCGTGTTACATCGAGGTTGTCGGCGGCAGGACGGACTATCCGGCAGGCCTCGTCGCGGCCCATCAGCGCCTCGATGCCCTGTACGCAGATGACTGAAGCGCCGAATGTTTGCAAAGCGAGCCGGAGGAGCGCTGACATCAATTGCCCCCGTGCTCCACGAGTATCCGCTGGACCTCGCGTATCACCGCCGGATGTTCCTGACACAAGTGGCCGGACGAGATCAGCGACTCCGTACCGACGTTCTCAAGATGTGCGCTTTCGTATGGGACGAGGCCATCGCTTCCACCTGGCCTGGGCGGATCGCGGTGGTCCGCGATGACGGAATGGGCCTTGACTTCCGGCGCCAGTCCCAGCTCATGCAGGCCCGTCAGCAACGGTGATTCCCACTCCAGCTCGTCGATGCTCGTCGGGAACCCGTCGCGAAAACGCTGCTTGAAGAAATCCGCCTCATTCCGGGCGATGAGCCGGGCGTACGACATTCTGAGCGGGTCATGGTGGCGCACCGAGCCTGGAGCCCAGCCGCTCGAGCCCCCTGGTCGATGCGACTCCCGCGATGCGGCGTTGCGATGAAGATCACACGGCGAACTTAGTGCGATAATGCAAGTCACAGCGCATCCAGTTCTTCGGCTCGCTCGCTACTCATCATGAGTAGCCCGACCCTGGCGGCGCGTGCAAGTTCTTCGCCGCATGCGCCAGCAAGACCGCGACCATGAGCCCCAGGGTGAGCATCATCAGACTCAGGAAGCGCAGCCCGCTGCGGAACCCATGAGCGACAGCCTCGACCGTCGCGAATCCGCCTAGCACCCTGCCGGTTTCTTGCTTCAGGCCGGAGCCGGTGAGGCCCCGCTGGTGGAAATAGTCAGCGATTCGGCCCGAAGCCTGCTCGACCGCCGGCCGATTCTCGCGGAGGTTGAGACGATAGACATCCGCCGCGCGGTCAGACCACGCCTTTACCATCGTCGCGGTGGCGCTCGGGATTGTCGCAATCGGTACAATCAACCCGACCAGGCCCAAAGCAGCTCCGTAAAGCATGTCCTTTGGGTTCAGGCCCTCCACTTCATCGGCGAGAAAAGCCGGGGGAATCAACCCCAGGAACGCACCCCAGCATCCCAGCATCAGAACCACCGACTCCTTGGCGGTGAAATTGTCGATCGACGACAAAAACCACACCGATGCCGCTGTGCCGATCATTCCCACGATCAACCAAACATGACGCAGCCAACGGCGGTGAAAATAGGTCGTGAGGAAGGTCGTCGTGGCCATCGTCATCGACGTCGGTACCATCAGCCAGCCCGCAGTAATCCTCGGGTAGCCGCGGAGCTCGGTGCAATACAAGCCGACGATCGATAACACGGCCACCATGTGCAGTAGCATCAAGCCGCGTGTCATCAGGGCCAGAACGTAGACGCGGGTCCGCATGAGTCGGTTCAAGTGCTCGTCCCAGCTCAGCCCCGACGCCAGCCAGACGGTCAGCACGATCGGCAAGACCACGCAAAGGCCGGCCGTCACAACGAATTCGTTCGAGCTCCAGCCGCCCCACTTGCGGTACCATGAGAACGCGAACTCAATCGCGACGATCCAGACCACGAAGACCGTGACGGCTAGCCAATCGATCGGCACGCGCACCGGCTTCGGCGGGCGGTCCGGGCGGAAGAAACACCATACCATGACTGCCGCAGCCAGACCGGTGGGGATATAGGCCCAGTACATCCACCGCCACGACAAATATACGTCAAAATAGGCGTTGATAAGCGGTGTCCAGTACCGCGTGGAATAGGCGAAGACACCATAAAAGCCGATGGCCACCAGCAGAGCACGATCGAAGTGCTTGTAGAGTGCGGCCCGCCCGACAGCCATCGCCATCAACTTGCCGAATCCTTCGACGAACCGGCCCAGCGCCAGGCTCGCCAGACCGGTCGCCGCGCCGCAGAGATAGTTGCCGGCACAGAACAGCAACAGCGCCGCGATCAGTGTGTACCGCTTGCCGACCCGAAGCGAGAGCACGACACCGGTGAAGAGCCCGTACATGACGCCGGCCAGATAGAGAACATTGACCCAGATCATCTGGTAGCTGTCGGCTTCGACCCCGAGGCGGACTTCGTCGTCGGTGATGACTGTTTGCACCAGAGTTTGGTAGGGCGTGAAGAGCACGAAGAACATCGCCAGAGCGGCGAATAAATGCTGGCGTTCGATCACAGGCGACGGTGGTGCGGCTTCGGCCTGGCTTCGAGCCGGCGCGATGAGCGTCGTCATGGCGTCACCTTGGGCACCAGAGCGGCGGCTTCCGCACCGACTGCCGGGTGCTCGGAAGTCTCGCGCACGTTGTATCGGGTCTCGAGCTCTCCCATCGTGCGGGCCGCCTCCGCGGCCCATGCGGCATCGCCAGGGCCATGCCGCGATTCCGACTGTGCCGGAGAGCCCGGCTTGAAGCCGCGGCCAGCGGTCGTCGCGCTCGATCTGGATCCGAACGGGCACTCGCTGAACCACGTGGGTGAACTCTCCGGAGACCACGTTCCGCGGCATCAGAGCAAATTGGGCGCCGGTTGACTTGTTGACCCAGACGACCCTACCCCGGAACGGCGCGGCAAAGGCATCGAGCTTGATGTCAACCGGGTTCCCTGGCTCGACTCCGGGCAGACGGTCCTCTTCCACGTTAGCTTCGACGTAGAGCAGGTCCGGATTGTACATGGACAACAACGGCGAGCCCGCCGGGACAAAGTCGCCGAGGTGGCGATACCGCTTCACGACGACGCCGGGAAACGGGGCTCTGATCTTCGCATACGCCAGGTCGCTCTCGGCGGCCTCCACGCCACGCAGGGCCTGGTCTACGGACCGCTCCTTGACCTTGACCAGAAACTCGATCTCGCGGATCTGGTCAAACCCGGTCTCCGCCAGGTCAATCCCCTTGGCCGCCTTCTGTTCTGACTTCTGCGAGGCCTCCAGTGCCCGCGCTGCGACTTGGATCTGTGTCCGTGCTGCCAGGGCCTTGGCCAGCTTGGCCGCGGCAAGGTCGACCTGCGCCGAGGCCGAGTCGCGGGCCTGTGTGACCTGCTGCTTTCGCTGCAGCGTGCTCGCGCCGGTCTGCTCGAGGTTGGTAAAGCGTGTGTACTCCAGCTCGGCCAGCGTCAGCGACGCTTGGGCCGCTCTCACGCCCGCCTTGGCCTCGTCGATGCTTTTCTCGACTTCGTCACGGGTATACTTCACGGATTCCTCGGCCCTGGCGCGGTCAGCCTCCGCGGCGGCGAATGTGCGGCGGGCAATCTCGATCTGGATCGGCACCTCCTTGCTGAGCCGGTCCAGGTCGGCATTCTGGCGGGCAAGCTCGGCCTGGGCCGAATGGAGCTGAGCCTGCGAAATGTTGACCCTGTCCCGATACGGGACCGGATCAATCTCCGCCACCACCTGCCCCTGCACGACCTTGTCATGTTCATCGACCAGGAACCGGATGATCCGACCAGAGACCACTTCGGGCGCAACATTGACAATGTGGGCCTCGACGAAGGCGTCGTCGGTGATGGAGTGAGTGCGCCGGTATTCGACCCAGCGCGTTACCGGCACTAGCAATACGGCAACGAGCCCAGCGACCAACGCCACTGCGAGAAGCCGGCCGGGTCGAAACCGGCCTCGCCTGCGGGCAAGCGGAGCCGACGTGGGTGCAACCTCGGCGTGGGTCTCGCCGCTCGAAGGAGGTTGGGCCGATTGGGCTGTGCTCATGGTTGCTCCGCATGCTCCAGCTTGATGAATTCCCGGCTAATGATGGAGGGTGGCCAGAGTCATCGGCGTCCGGCCGACGCCCATGGCATATTCCAGGCGGTCCATCGCAATCAGATAATTATAGCGGGCATTCAGGTAGTTCTGCTCGGCGCGGTCAGAGATGCTTGCGCGTCGGCAATCTCGGTGGGCGTGGCCGCCCCCTCGCGGAGCCGGAGCTGTACAAGCCGGTAGTTCTCTCTCGCCTGTTCCACGGCCGGGCGGGCGTCGTCAATTCCAACCCACGACGTCACTGCGCTGCGGTAGGCCTCGTTTACCTGAAAAGCGATATTGTCGGTAATCGATTCGGCCTGCGCCATGGCCTGGCGTACGCGTGACTCTGCGACCCGCGTCGCCGCAATCTTCTTGCCGCCCTCGAAGAGCGTCCAGTCGAGACGGATGAATCCCAGGCGAAAATCAACACCGCCGTTCCTGAATTGCTGCTGGAAGTCGAAGTATTTGCCATCGGCGATCACTCGAGGCGCGAACTCGGCCCGCGCAACTCGGCCCCCTTGCACTGCGATCTCGACTGTGCGTTGGACGACGTAGAACTCACGTCGCTCGCGGACAGCCGTCTCCAGGCAATCGGCGAGCGACGTGGCCAGCGGTGGAATCTCCGCCGGGTCGGTAACGCGGAGAGGTTGGTTGCATTTCCACCCCAAAGCCAGGTTCAACGCCGCCAGGGCCACGAACTCCGACTCCGTAGAGGTGTGCAACTGCTGACGGATCTCAGCGAGCTGCACCTCGGAGCGCAGCACAACCTCGTGCTCGACGACGCCCTCACGCTCGCGCTTGCGAGAATCCGCCAATTCCTCATCAGCACGGCGGTTTGCCTCCTGAGCGGTCCGCCGCAAGGCTTGGCTCCTGAGGACGTTGAAATAGGCGATCGCGACTTCGTTCGCCACGCTCTGGTAGGCGCGGTCGGTCTGGAGCTGAGCCACGTCGCTGGCCAGTCTTGCCTGCTCGTAACGTCCCAGCCGGCGGCCGAAGTCGAGGAGCACCCATTGGATGTTCAGCTCGGCAAGCTCGAAGCTCGTCCCCACGTTCAAGCCGAACGGAAGGGCTCCCACACCCGGTACGAAGTTGAAGCCCGGAAGACCTTTCGAGATGGGGATCGGTGCTCCGCCGACCCCGAGGCTATACTCCCCCACGTCATAATTGGCAGCGACCATCGGCAGGAACGTCGAGAACGCGATCTGTTCGAGCCCGCGAGCCTGGGAGATGCTCTCAAGCTGCGCTCTCAGTCGAGGTTGATGCTGGAATGCCAGCTTGATCGCCTCCGGAAGCGTCACTGGCTTGCCATTCGCGGCAATCGCGTCCAGGGTGGCATCGTCGGAATCACTCGGAAGAGCATGCCCGGCCGTCGTCGGCTGATCGGATTCGACGCGCCCGGGTGAAGCGACGATCGCTGGCGGTAATGGAGTCGATCGGTCGCTTTCGGGAAAAGCCGCGCTGCCCGCTTTCGGTTGCAAAGCGACTGCCGGCTCAACCTTCGCGTCCTTCGTCGCGCGACGGGTGGCATCAACCGCGGCGTCGCTCGTCGATGCACCGCGCCGACCTCAACGGGCCTGACACGCTCCGCAAGTCGATCCTGAAGCTCACGCGTGGAGTGGACACAACCCGCGGCAAAGAAGAGCCCGATCAGCCAAGCCGTTCCGCAGACTGCATGCACTTGCTCTCGACGAGGCATTGGGCTGCAGCTCCAGCATGCATGGTTGCTCCTGTCGCCAAGACGGAGCCTTGATGAGATTATCGGATCTGAAACTTCTGAGCATGAACCGGGTCGTGACGGTTGCAGTGACGGCTTGTCTTGGATAGCGATTGATCCTCGGACCGCGCGAAAGCCGAGTTCGCGCCGGCAGTCGTCTCGGTTCATCAACCCGGTGTCAAATCATGAGCGCCAAGTTTCAACGATGCGAGCACTTGATGCACTCGTCGGACAGGCGAACGAATCTTTCGGCAAGTCGTAGCCGAGCCCCACCTACTTATCCCGCCAGCAGTACTAAGCGTAGGCCAAGGACAGCAGGCCGGGGCGCCCGACGATCAATTAATGTTTTGAGCGCGCCCGATCAGGATATCGATCGCGTCCCGAAGTGCGCGGCATTCCTGGCGCTCACCCGGCGACAACCGATCAAGCACTTCCTGGTCCTGCAAGCCGGCCAGGTCGGGATCGGCCCAATGACGCGCCAGCTTCTGCGCAACCAGGGCGCGATCCGCAGAGGGACCGTTTTCCAGCGCCCTGGTCCAGAGCACGACCTCGGCCTCGAGCCACTCGCGAGCTAGCTTGCGCCACCGCGACCGCTCCTCCGGACTGAGCCTGGCCCCGTCTCCGCCGCCGCGTCCGGCCTGCGCGGCGGCGCAGGCGGCCCGGTAGCGGTGGTCGGAGCGGACGTCCTGGGCCGGTGGTGGTGATGCGTCGAAGGCATTGGAATAAAGGCGGGCGGCGGCGGCCGGTTGCCCCAGCATACCGCAGACCTCGGCAAACTCGACCATTTCGGACGCGCCGGCCGGCTTGTCCTTCCCCGTCAGAACCGCGGGCAGTCGATGCTCGAGGGCAATCAGTTTCTCGCAGCGGCCTAGCAGGGCGACGACGTTCGATCGCCACTCGTGACCGTCATGCATCCGGTTCAGGCAACGACGGGTCACCACCTCGGCCTCGCGGAATCGCCCCAGGGCAAGGAGCGCCTGGCCGCGTGCAGCGTCGCGCGATCAAGATCCACGGGTCGAACCGGATCGCCGCCTCGTAGTGGCCGATCGCCTCCTTTAGCCGGTCCGCGTCCGCAGGGGTGAGGCCGACGTTGTTGCCGCACAGATTGAGGCCCGGGTCAATCCGTAGGGCGCGCTTGTACTCGTTGACCCCTTGCGCCACCGCGAGATCGCGGGTCTTCTTCTGGGCCCGGGCTCGCGCGGGATCGTCGCGGACAGCCCGGTGATCGCGGTCATGGGCTTCGTCCAGCCAACCCCGGCCGGCCAGGGCGATGCCGAGCATGTACTCGGCCCGGGCGAACTCGGGGTCGATCCGCAGCGCAAGCCGGTATTCGGCGATCGCCTCGTCCAGCCCGCCCACATAGGCACGGATCTCGCCCAGGTGGTAATGCGGAGGAGCCAGCTCCGGACCCAACCGGATCGCCTCATGGAACTGCTGAACCGCTTCAGGCCACTTGCCCTGGCCTTTCAAGGCCAGACCGAGGTTGTGGTGGGCCGGGGCGAAGTTGGGGTCGATCTCCAGCGACTTCCGGCAGTTGTCGGCGGCCTCGTCCCACCGGCTCATTGAGTATGCGACGACGCCGAGGTTGTTGTAGACGATGGCCGAGTTCCTTCGGAGTTCGAGCGCCCGCCGGTACGCGGCGTCCGTGCCCGTGCGGTCGGCGCGTTCAAACGACGCCCGCGCCAGGGTCAAGGCAGCCCAGAAGTCGTCCGGGTGCGCCTGATGCACCCGAGCCAGAAAGTCCATCCCGTCGCCGCCCATGTCATGCAACCGCTCCCCCAATGCGACCAGAAAGGGCGGGGGCTGAGCCGAAACGGGCGCGGTCCGGGCCATCGCCGCGAGCGCGGTGCCGTCGGCCCAGGCCGCGGGATCGCGGGCGCGGTCGCGCCAGGGATCCGGGTCGACTCTCCGCGCCACCTCCAGGACCCACGCGCGGCGAACCTCAAGGCCCGCGCAGACCGCCCAATCGCAGAGCGCGACCAGGAGCGGCTGCCGCACGGACGAGGCCGCGACTCGTCGCGCCACATCCGCCGGGTCGTCACCCATCGCCCCCACGCCTGCTTCGCGGAACACCGACTCGTACTCTCGATCCGCCCGCGCGCTATTGAAGCGCCGGCCGGCCGCCGGATTGAACCGCCCCCCGACGATGGCCGCGCGAGCCAGGCGGATCGCGTCCAACCGGGCGACCAGCGATTGATCACGGCGGGCCAGGTCCCGTTCGCGGCGCGTGCCCGTCTCGCGCACCGAATTGAGCCAGAGCCCGGCGCTCAACAGCGTGATCCCCAGCAGGGTGCCCAGCGCCAGCGCCGCCACCTGGACCCTCCGGCGCCCCAGCCACCGGGCCGACCGTTCCAGGAGGCCGGTCGGTCGGGCCGTGATCGCCTCGCCACGCTCCAATCGGCCGAGGTCCTGCGCCAGCGCGGCGGCGCTCGCGTAGCGGCGTTGCGGATCCTTGCGCAGGCACTTGAGGCAGATGACCTCCAGATCGCGCGGGATCTTCGCGTTCCAGCGCGAAGGGGGGGTCGGCTCCTGTTCGATCACTTTCCGCAGCGTTTCCGCCGATGTACTCGCCTGGAATGGAGGGCATCCGGTCAGCGTTTCGTACAGAATGGCCCCGAGCGCGTAGATATCCGCGGCCGGGCCGATCGAGTGCGACAGGCCCAGGGCCTGCTCGGGAGCCATGTAGTTGGGCGTGCCCAGCGGGATGCCGCTCCGGGTCAGCGCCCCCCCATCATCCACTCGCCTGGCCAGACCGAAGTCGGCGATCTTGGGGGTGCCGTCGGCGGTCAAGAGAACGTTGCCTGGCTTCAAATCGCGGTGAACGATCCCGCGGTCGTGCGCCGACTGGACGGCCTCCGCCAGCGTGGCGAGGAGCGCGGCGGCCTGGCCGGCGGGCAGCGGCGCCGCCGCGAGCTTCTCGGCCAGGCTCCCCCCTTCGACGAACTCCATGGTGAAATACGGCCGGCCCTCGAAGTCGCCGACGTGGTAGACCTGCACGATGTTCACGTGCCGTAGGCCCGCGGCGGCCTCGGCCTCGCGCCGGAATCGCTCCCGTTCGTCGGGTCGGGCAAAATCGCCGGCCAGAAGCATCTTGACGGCGACCAGTCGGTGGAGATGCTGGTCCCACGCCCGGTAGACAACACCCATGCCGCCCCGGCCCAGCTCGTCTCGCACTTCATAGCCGCCCAGATGCGGCGCTCGCGCAGTCCAGGGCCCGGCGCCCGAGGGGTACGACGAGGGCAGCAGGACGTCGAGGCGGGACTCGAGCTGGCGAATGGATTGCAAGCGCGCCTGCACCTGGGCCAGCAACTCCGGGTCACCTTGGCACACCTCCTCCGGGCTCTTACCCGTATCGAGGATCATCTTGAGCAGGTGTCGCACGTTGCCTTCGCCGGCCATCGGTGGGATCTCCGTCGAGGTGTGGCCGGTGGACACCGAAGCCGGTATACTCGGCGCACACACCGGCACCAGTCTAAAGCGTGGCGGGTGGACATTCATCCCCGTCGGGGCGACGAGTAAAGAGAGCATGAGCGGAGAACCGACCACCGCCGTCGTCCAGCGCTACCTCGACGCGCTGGCCGGGGACACGCCCGCCGAGCCCATCATCCGGGCGCTGGTGGACCAGTCGGTGCGTCGACTGCAACTGGTCTCTGCCAGCCTTCTCTTCCGGGGCTATCCACGTTTGACGCAACCACCGCTCAACCTGGAGCCTGACGAGCTGCTCGGCGCCGTGGTGGAGCGGTTGCTCAAGGCCATGCGTGAGGCCCGTCCCCGGACTGTGCGCGAGTTCTTCGCCCTGGCCAACCAGCACACGCGCTGGGAGCTGAATGACCTGGCCCGCCGCCTGGACCAGCGGCCCTCCGTGGTTGAGCTTCACGAAAGCGCTGTGCCGGGGCCGGCCAGCAGCGTCTCGGAGCTGAGCTCGGACGGCCGCCGCATTCTGCAGGCCATCGAGAATCTGCCGGAAGAGGAGCGGGAGGTCTTCAGCCTGGTTCGGATCCAGGGAATGGCTCATTCCGAGGCCGCCGATGTGCTGGGCGTCTCGACCAAGACAGTACAGCGGCGGTTGAATGAGGCCGTGCTGCTGCTTTCGGAGCAACTCGACGATCTGCGCCCGACGTGAGGGAAGATTGGCCGGGCGGACGTAACGACCTGAGGAGGCGAGAGGAATGGCCGGTGACCCGCGCGTGCGGCGGCTGCTCCAGGAGGTTCTCGAATCGCGGCGCACGCCCGAGGAGGTCTGCCGCGATTGCCCCGAGCTTCTCCCCGAGGTCCGCCTTCGCTGGCAGCGGCTGGTGTCCATCGAGGCCCGGATCGGCGCCTTGCTCCCCGAGCCGCCGTCCACCTCGGGGGCAGTCGCCCCGCCGTCCGGCCATCGGATCGACGATCCGCCGCACATCTTCGGCTACCATGTCGACGCGGTGCTCGGCCACGGGCTAACCGCTTACGATGCTGGGCGGCCGGCACGACCATCGGATCGTCCGCCTGGCCGTGAGCCCGCAGGGCAAGCGGATCGCCTCCAGCGGCGAAGGCGAAAAGCATATTCGTTTATGGGATAGCGCAACCGGAGGTGATGTCGCCGTCCTCCGCGGCCACACGGTGAGCCCGGGCGTCCTGGCCTTCCGCCCCGACGGATCCCGCCTGGCGTCGGGATCTCCCTATCCGGACAACAGCGTGCGCCTGTGGGATTCCGCGACCGGGCGGCCGATCGCCGCCCTCGAAGGCCACACCAACACGGTTCGATCGGTCGCTTTCAGTCCGGATGGCCAGCGCGTCGTCTCGGGCTCCCTCGATCAAACGGCCCGGCTGTGGGACGCCTGTCCTCACGTGGAACCGTTTCCAGCCGTGGCGCGATCGCGGGCGACGGGCGACCGGCTCGGCCAGTCGGCCCGCCGAGGTGAAGCAAGACCGCTAACCGGGTCGCGCCGGGCTGCGGTAACGCACTGGATAGAGATCGCGAGCGCGAATCCCAGATTTTCTGCGCCTGGCAGTGTCCAGCGGCGACGCTTATTAGATTGGCGGGGGAAGAGAGCGATAAACGGGATCGCCCTTGCACCCCGGCGTGGGGCCGATCGGAACCGCCTGAGGAGCTCACCACTTCGGCCAGTCAAAGCCCGGCCGGTCGAGTACGTTCGTCTATGACCCTGGCGGCGGACCGTTCACGGGAGATCTCCGGGGCATCTGCGTTTCGTCCGATGGGACGCCCGCTCCGGGTCGTCGCCTCGGTTCTGTCACATTCGGCGAATCGCAACGTCCGGGCGTGCGCCCGGGCCCGCACCTCGTGGCCCCGGCCCGCCACAGGGGCCGGCCACCTGTTGTCTTTGGTCACGGCGCGAGCCGGCGCCGTGCCTGGCCATTCTCGAAGGACATGGCGAAGGGATCTAGCCGAGGCCGACAATTCAGCCATAGTTAGCCATCATGTGAACAGATCCTGTACAGAACCAGAGGAAAAAGCAATGAGCGAACCGAGTATCGTGACGACGACCGCAACCAAACCAGTGAAGCAACCGAAGCCACTGCCGGCGCCCAACAGTGACTTCTACCAGCTCGCCGACACCTTGAACGCCGAGGAGCTCACGCTCCTGAAACAGGTGCGCGCTTTCATGGAGACCAAGGTCGCACCGATCATCAACAAGTACTGGATCGAAGATTCCTTTCCGTTCGAGCTGTTGCCGGCGTTCAAGGAGCTGAACATCGGCGGCCTGGGTATGCAAGGTTATGGGTGCCGGGGAGGAAGCGCGCTCTTGTTCGGCCTGGCCGCCATGGAGATGTCGCGGGTCGACTCGTCGATCGCGACCTTCTTCGGCGTCCACAACGGCCTGGCCATGGGCTCGATCTATGCCGCGGGATCGGAAGAGCAGAAGCAGAAGTGGCTGCCGCCGATGGCTCGCTTCGAGAAGATCGGCTGCTTCGGCCTGACCGAGCCGCTGGTGGGCTCCGGAGCGTCCGGCGGCTTGATGACGACGGCGAAACGAGAGGGTGACACCTGGGTCTTGAACGGCCAGAAGAAGTGGATCGGCAACTCGCCCTGGTGCGACGTCTCGATCATCTGGGCGCGCGACGTCGCCGACAATCAGGTCAAGGGCTTCATCGTCGAAAACAAGACCACGCCAGGCTTCAGCGTCGAGAAGATCCAGAACAAGATCGCGCTCAAGGTCGTGCAAAACGGCTTGATCACGCTCGACAACGTTCGGCTGCCCGAGGAAAACCATCTTCAGGCAGGCAAATCCTTCCGCGATACGGCGCGGGTGCTGCGGATGACGCGGTATCTGGTCGCGTGGGAGGCGACGGGTTGCCAGATGGGAGCCTACGAGCACGCGCTCAAGTACGCTCAGGAGCGGTTGCAGTTCGGCAAGCCGATCGGCTCGTTCCAGCTCGTCCAGGATTTGCTCGCCCGGATGATCGCCAACGTCACGGCTTGTCAGTGTCTGGTGGTGCGCACGGCGCAGCTCCACGCGGAAGGCAAGCTGGGCGATCATCACGCCGCCCTCTCCAAGGCGTTCTGCACCGCCCGCATGCGCGAGACAGTCGCCTGGGCCCGCGAGATCTTGGGCGGGAACGGCATTACAACCGACTATGACGTGGCCCGCTTCTTCGCGGATTCCGAGGCGCTTTACTCCTACGAAGGGACGTACCAGATTCAAAACCTGATCGTCGGCAAGGCCATCACCGGGTTGAGCGCATTTGTGTAACGCGTTGAGACTGCAACTTCTCGAGTTTCGTAAAGGGGTATGCACATGAGTTCTGCAACAGCAACTTCAACCCGCGAAAACGTTCTCTACGAAAAAAAGGGAGCGATTGCCTACGTCACGCTCAATCGGCCGAAAGTGCTCAACGCGCTCAACAAGGCCACGATCGCCGAGCTCAAAGAGGTCTTCAGCGAGGCCCGAGACGATGCCGGTGTGCGCGGCGTGATATTGACCGGGGCCGGTGATCGGGCCTTCGCGGCCGGTGCCGACATCAGCGAGATGGCCAACGACACGGCGGCTCTTGCCGAAGCCAAAACGCGGCTGGGCCAACACCTCACACTGGACATCGAGAACCTCGGCAAGCCAGTTGTCGCGGCCGTCAACGGCTTCGCCTTGGGCGGCGGCTGTGAGCTGGCGATGGCTTGCACGATCCGACTGGCCGTCGAGTCTGCGAAGTTCGGCCAGCCTGAGGTGACGATCGGCATCATCCCGGGCTACGGGGGAACGCAACGCCTGCCCAGGCTGGTCGGCAAAGGCCGGCGCATGCAACTGATCCTGACCGGGCACATGATCGACGCCCAGGAAGCCTATCGTATCGGCCTGGTCAACGAGATCGTTCCGGCCGCCGACCTCATTTCGCGGGCGGAAGCCATTTTGAACGAGATCAATGCCAATGCCCCTGTGGCCGTAAAGTTGGCGATTGACGCCGCCAACCAGGGGCTCGATGTGGCCCTCGCCGAGGGTCTGAACATCGAAGCTTCGCTTTTCGCCCAGTGTTTCGCAACCGAGGACCGGCAAGAAGGGACCACCGCGTTTCGCGAGAAGCGCAAGCCGAAGTTCCAGGGCCGGTGACCGGGCCGAACGTGACCCGCTCTTCCACTCAATCTGACGAGGTGACCCATGAGCAGCGACAATATCTTTTCCGGCCTGAAAGTCGTGGACCTGGCAAGTTTCATCGCGGGCCCCAGCGCCGCGGTGATCCTTTCCGACTTCGGCGCCGATGTCATCAAGGTTGAGCCGCCCAGCGGCGATAGCTGGAGAATGGGGCACAAGATCCCGCCGCAGCCCCAAGCCAAAGATGCCTATACCTGGCACTTGGCCAACCGCAACAAACGCGGCATCACGCTCGATCTGAAGTCTCCGAGCGCTCAACCGGTACTCGAGCGCCTGGTCAAGTGGGCCGACGTGCTGATCGTAAACACACCGCATCCTGCGCAAGCGACTGAAACTCGAATACGACGATGTCGTGCAGTGGAATCCGCGTCTGATCTATGCCGATGTCACGGGCTTCGGCGAAAAAGGTCCCGACGCCGATCTTCCAGGATTTGACATCACGTCGTATTGGGCGCGAAGCGGTTTGTTGTCAATGACGCGCGACGCCGGCGAGCCGCCGACCTGGCCGGTCGCCGGCAGCGGCGACAATGCCACCGCCGTCGGCCTGTATTCTGCGATCGTGACGGCGCTTTATCGTCGTGAGCGCACCGGCAAGGGATCCTACGTCACGACGTCGCTCCTCGCTGAAGGCGTCTGGTCCGCCAGCGTTTCGATCCAGGCCGCGCTGTGCGAGGCAAGTTTTTTCGGGTTGCACGACAGAAAGCATCCCGCGAATGCAGCGCTGAATGTGTATCGCGCGTCGGATGACACCTGGTTCGTTTTGATCGTCACGCATGACAAGTTAGCTCCCGTGGCGAAAGCAATTGGTCGTATGGATCTCCTGACGGATCCGCGATTCGCCGATCCGGCCCAGTTGATTCAGAACATGCCGCAGTTGACCGCCATTCTCGACGAAGTCTTCGGCTCGCAGCCGATGGCGCACTGGTACGAAGTCTTCACTGGCGTTCACGTCACGTTCGGCGCCGTGCGTGGTCCGCAGGAAGTCATCAATGACCCGCAGCTACGCTTGAACGACATCATCGTTCCGCTCGAAGGGGCAGGCGGCAAGTTGAAGGCGACAATAAGCAGTCCCATTCAGGTGCATGGGATCGCAAAGGTGCCCGCGGGGCGTGCTCCGGAGCTCGGTGAACACAATCGCCAGGTCCTCGAGCAACTCGGGTTCAGTGCGACCGAAATCGACGGCCTGAATTCGAGCGGCGCCGTCCCGGCCTGGAGTGGAAAGGCACGACCAACATGATACCGACCAGTACTCCCAACCATGCGCCGGCCTTCCCGGCCGACTGCCGGGATTTCAGCTTGGCGGCGGAGCTGGTGACGCCCGAGGCCATCAACTTCATGGCGACTCACGGGTGAGGACTCGTTTGCCTGGCCATGACCGGCGAGAGGCTCTCGGAGTACGAACGATCGCTGTGGGCGTCCGATGCCTCTTTGGTGTGTGTGTGACAAATGCCGCGCTCTCGCGCGGTCAACAATGAGAGGGGAAAACATGACCAAGCTCAAGTCTTCAGAATCGCCACGTTCCGTCGGCGACCGAGCCGCGCCCGGCCGCTTGTTCGTCCTCGAAATAAGCGGCAACCGCATCTTCTCGGTGAACCCGGACGGCTCCGACCGCAAGGTCATCGTCCACGATTGCCGGATGCCTGATGGTATCGCGGTCGATGTCAAACACGGGCACATCTACTGGACCAACATGGGCGTTCTCCATCTGAACGATGGTTCGATCGAGCGTGCCGACCTGGACGGGCGGAATCGCCAGACGATCGTTCCCCCGGGTGGCACGTTCACGCCGAAACAGCTCCAGCTCGAAAAGCGACACGGCAAGCTGTACTGGTCGGACCGCGAAGGGATGCGCGTGATGCGCGCAAACCTCGACGGATCGGCGATTAAAACCTTGGTTGAGACGGGCAAGGGCGACAGCGACCGCCGCGACCAGACGAAATGGTGCGTCGGCATCGCCGTCGATGCCGAGCGCGGACACATCTACTGGACACAAAAAGGCGCGGACAACGCGGGATTGGGCCGCATCCTCCGCGCCGGAACCGAACCGCCGGCCGGGCAGAGCGCGTCGAATCGCACCGACATCGAAGTGCTGTTCGACGGCCTGCCCGAGCCGATCGATCTGGAGCTCGATCTCAAGAATCGCCTCCTCTACTGGACGGACCGCGGCGACCCGCCGCGCGGCAACACGGTAAACCGCGCCCCGATGGACGCGGATGCGAAAACGCCCCCGGCGCCCGAGATTCTGTACAGGCACCTGATGGAAGGCATCGGCATCGCGCTCGACTTCGAAGGCAGCCGCATGTTCCTCACCGATCTGGCTGGTTCGGTCTATTCCGCCCGTCTCGACGGGTCAGGAATGCAGACACTGCTCTACGCTCAGGGAAACCTCACTGGCATCGCCTACGCTGAACTTCCTCTCAAGGAGAAATGATCATGTCGCTCGACAAACCTATCCACCGAATCGCGATCGTCGGCACCGGGGTCATCGGCGCGAGCTGGGCCGCGCAGTACCTGCGCGCGGCTTCGACGTGGTCGCGACCGACCCCGCTCCGAACGCGGAAGCCGGCTTGCGCAAGTACGTTGACGATGCGTGGGAGCAGCTCGAAGCCATCGGCCTCTCGCCGGGCGCGACGCGCGACCGCCTGAGCTTCACGTCCGACATGAAGAAGGCGCTCGAGCGAGCCGACCTCGTGCAGGAAAACGCCCCCGAGCGGCCCGAGTTCAAGATCAAGCTCTTCGCCGACATGGACGACGCCACGCCTGTCGACTCGCTGATCGCCTCGAGCTCCTCGGGGATCACGCCGAGCGTCATGCAGACCAAGTGCAAACACGCCGAGCGCGTGCTCGTCGGGCATCCCTTCAACCCTCCCCACATCATTCCGCTCGTGGAAGTCGTGGGCGGCACCAGGACATCACCGCAAGCGATCCAGCGGGCAATGGCGTTCTACGCGTCCATCGGCAAGAAGCCGATTCATTTGCGGAAGGAACTTCCCGGGCACGTGGCGAACCGTCTGCAAGCAGCGATCTATCGGGAGATGCTTTACCTCATTGAACAAGGCGTGCTGAGCGTCGAGGACACCGACGCCGCCGTTTGCTATGGGCCGGGCCTCCGCTGGGGCGTGATGGGCCAGAGCCTTCAGTGGCATCTCGGCGGTGGCGCCGGTGGAATCAAACACTTCATGGATCACCTTATGGATCCACTGCAGGGCATGATGAAGGCCCTCGGCACTCCCAACATCACGCCCGAGCTCAAGCAAACCGTCATCGACGGCGTGATGCGCGAAGCAGGCGGACGCTCGGTCGATCAGCTCGCTCACGACGAGAATGCGGTGTTAATCGGACTTCTCAAGCTGCGAAGGAACTGACAATGACACCCGTTTCTCCGAACGCCTCAGGCGACCCGCGAATCGTCATTGTGGGCGGGGGCTTCGGCGGTCTCGCGGCGGCCCGCGCCCTGAGCAAGAGTCAGGCCCGCGTGCTCCTCATCGACAAGACGAACCACCACGTCTTCCAGCCGCTCCTCTATCAGGTGGCTACCTCGATCCTCTCCCCCGAGCACATCGGGGCACCGATCCGGCACGTGTTGCGCAGGCAGCCCAACGCCACAGTCATCCAGGGCACCGTTACGGAAGTGGATGTTGCAAAAAAGGTGTGCTTCGTGGCCGAGGTTCCGCTCCCGTTGCCCTTTGACTACCTCGTACTGGCCACTGGGGTAGAGCACAGCTATTTCGGTCACGACGAGTACGCGGCGTATGCCTCGGGCCTGAAAACCCTCACCGACGCGGTTCAGCTCCGCAACAAGATCCTGGGAGCGTTCGAGGCCTGCGAGCGGACCCTCACTCCTCAAGACCATCCCGAACTGTTGACGTTCGTCATTGTCGGCGGTGGTCCCACGGGCGTGGAACTGGCCGGGGCGATCGCAGAGTTGGCGCGCCACAGCCTGGCCAAGGAGTTTCGTCGCTTCGACCCCGCTGCGCTCAAACTGATCCTCGTGGAGGCGGGTCCCCGCATCCTACCCTCGTTCGACGCGTCGCTCGCCGCCGCCGCAACCGCCAAGCTCGCGAAGCTGAGGGTCGAAGTCCGCACCGGCGCCGCGGTGGAGAAGGTGGACGCGGCAGGCGTTTTGGTGCGTGGAGAACGGATCCCGACCCGGAACGTGTTCTGGGCGGCAGGGGTGAAGGGTTCTCCGGCAGCGCAATGGCTGGGTGCCGAGGCGGACCGAGCAGGTCGCGTCAGGGTGCTTGCAGACTGCTCGGTCCCTGCCCATCCGGAAATCTTCGTCGTGGGAGACACGGCGTGCCTGGAGGAGGGCGGGAAGCCTCTCCCGGGCGTCGCCCAGGTCGCGATCCAGCAAGGCCGCTACGTCGGCCGCCAGATTGCGAGACGGCTGAACGGGAAACCGGACCTACCCGCGTTCAAGTACTTCAACAAGGGGAACCTGGCTACCGTCGGCCGCAATTTCGCCGTTATGGAGGCGTTCGGCGTCCGCACCGCCGGGTTGTTCGCCAAGCTGGTCTGGGCCTTCGTTCACATTCAGTTCCTGGTTCTGACGAGCAGCCGGATCGGCACGCTGTTCCGGTGGTCGTGGAAACTCTTCACTCGCCAACGGCTCGCGCGGCTCATCATCGAACCGGCACCATTGCAAGATGCCATCCAGGCGGCCCAGCAAAGCGGTCAGCAAACGAACGGGAAAGCTGAGGGGCCAAGGTCAAACGTGAGTGAACGGGAGACAGTCCAGTGACCCGGGCATTCGGGCATCCGCCTTTGCCGGCCATTGCCTCGCACTCTTTCTCATTTTGTGCTGTTTGAGAAGGACAGTCCTGGACCTGACGATCCGAGCCCACGCGCCGGGCGTTAAGCGCCCGCCGTTCACGGAGCCACCTCGCTGGCACTCGCTGGCATCTCAATGATCAAAGGGTGGTCGCTCAACTCCAGATTGACAGAACCAATGGCGCGGAGCGTCTGGATCGGTGCGACGCCGATCGTCGGATCGTAAACCGTCACCGCTGAACGCGTGCCACCAAATTGCACGGTCACCCGATCAGACCCCTTCACCCGCTCACCCCAGATCACCAGTTCAAATGTGCCGTCACTCTTTTGCAGCAGCATCTCATGCACCGTGGCCGGCTGCTCAGGAATGGCGTAATTCAGTCGACCGGGCCTGGCGATCGATCCCCGGTTGGCCAGGATCGTCGTGAGATTGTGCAGATAAAGAGCGGCCTTGCGGGGCGTGTAGTCAGGCTTGAAAAACCCGAAGCTCTGATTGCCGCCTTCGTCGGCACGGTCACGCAGCAGATAGACCGCCGTGTGACTCCAACCTCGCTTGAACTGATCCAGATACATGCTCAGCAGATTGAGCGCGTGGATCTCTTCCGTCACCGACCCGTCGATCGTGCAGCCTGTCTCGGTGGTTACGCGGGGCAAGGCGAGCAGCTCGGTCTCCGAATAGCCGCGAAAATGCTTCGCCCAGGTGAGGCCATAGTTGCCGTACAGACCATCCACCTTGCACGCCGAGGTCGGATCGGCGGCATTCCATGTCTTATTGTCATCCAAACCCGATGAGTTGGGATGGTAAATGTAGTTATGAACGTTTGCGCTATCAGCGTAACGTGTTCCCTCCGGCAGCGAAGTCCCCGCGCCCGGAGGAATCGCCAGAAACTGCAATCCGACGTTATCCAGTTCGGCTCCTCCCTCGCTGATCGACCAGACGGGATACTTCTTCAGCACGGGATCGCTCTTCACGGCGCTGATACAGGTCGCGCTGTAGCTTTGCGACCGCCAGCCACGACGGGCGCGCGGCCGCCGCCTGCCTCACCCTGATAAGTCACCCCCCAGTTGTTCGGCTCGTTGTTCCCCTCGAAGGCCAGGAGCGCATCGGCCGCCGCGAGCCGTCGGGCGGTTTCGACCAGTTTCTTGAGATCGGTGCCGCCGCTGACCAGCCCCCAATTGAACCGGACGCCGGTTTGGCGGTGCAGGTCAAGATACGTCTGAACGGTCGTGGGGCCCTGGGCAGTCAGGCCCTCGATGCCCCCCCTGACCCAGCGAAATCCCGCGTACTTGACCATGGCGACCGTCCTCGGCAATGGTTGTCCGCGATCGGGGAACGTTGTGACGACGCCGATGCTGTTCAAGAAATCCGTCGCCGGGACCGCGGTAGTAACGGCGGGCTCACCTCCGGTAATCGTCAGGATAACCTTGTTGAAGACCTGTTCATCGAAGTTGCGGGTTCCCAGCAGGACCAACTGGCTGAACGCGCTCGTGGTGCCGTCGGTGAACCTCACCGTCGCGCCGGCCCCTTTGTTCCAGTCCTTGCCGGTGATGGTCCAGGCCCCGTCAGATTCTCTGGTGATCGCCAGGCGGCTCAATCCGCCGCCGTCGTGAACAGACGCGTGGCCCGCGTCGACGTCCTCGGGCGCGAAGGTCTTATCCTTCACAGGAACGCCGCCCACGACCTTGCCCCACTGCACCGCCCACGTCGCCCTGGTTCGGTGGACTTCGAACACATAGCCGTTCCCCCCGGAATCCACCAGCATGAACGACACCGAGTCGGAGCCCTGGCCCACATCGCCCCAGCCCCAGCCGTAATCGAGGGAAAGACCGAGCTTCCTGGGGTTCTTGATCTCGGCAAACGTTTTGGTCAGCGACCCATCAGGCTTATTGGCCGCAAAACGCGCGACCGGGCCTGGGTTATTGGCGCATTCCTTCGGGTAGCGGAATATGTCCCAGTCTCCCTTCGACTTCCAGCCCAGGGCCGCGAAGTCGCCCTTGGAAAAATCGGAATCGACGATCGTCTGCGCCTCGCAAATCGTCTGGCGCAGGCCGTCGCCAGGAAGAATGCCGCCGCTTTCGCGATCGATGCTGCGCTCATGACGACCTCTCGAATCTAAGAACCGCTGACTTCGTTCGTCTAATATGCCGTACCATAGTCGATCGGGCATCCTTCCGCCAATCCTCAAACGGAGGCCCTCCCATGCGACAGAACTCCTGGCGACTCCGCCGCCACGGAATGTGCACGTCGCTGCTCGCTCTGTCGGCCTCAGCCGTCCTCGCGCTGGCCACCGTCGCCCTGACAGCAGCGCAAGACCAGAAGCCGGAACGCGGAATGAGTCTTATGGAAACCCTCGAGGCAGTGGAAGTACCCCGGCTCGCGCATGCTGGGCCGTGCCAGCATGAGCGACGGCGGCAACCCGCTCTTGCAGTCGGTCAAGTGCAAGGCAACCCTGACAACTCCAGATCCGTTCCAGAAGGTGATCACGTACTACTCCCAGAATCACTACGAAACGCGAGCCGACAAGGCGCCGCGCGGTGGCCGTCCCGAAACCGACGGCAAATCCGTCGCGAGCCAGGATGATTCCGAAGGCCGCCCGGTCAAGATCAGGGTCATCGTGGTGAACAGGGCCAACACCTCGACGACTCTCGTGATCAGCCAGGCTCGCGACGAGAAAGAAACCCACATCGCCTGGCTGCACTACATCCGCCTCGATGGCAAGTAAAATATGACCGAGCAATTGCGTCCGCTCCAGATCGCCGCCGCGTAGTGAAATATGCTGATGATCTCCGCCAGAAGCAAATCCCGCCGCCCTCTGAAGATGGGACGCTCCTTGACGACTCGGCTTGATTTCCCGATGATGCATTTGCAGCGATCACATTGCTCGCGCTCCATCCCCAAGAGCCGATACCGGTCATGGCGGACTCTCGAAAAACCAAGTCAACGGCAGTGGCGCGAATCCTTTCGAGCGCCAATCTCCTCAAGTCCCGCGAGGAACTCGAGCAGTTGACCGCCGGTGTCCTCGCTCTGAAAGCCAAGCGGGTCGCACCAGTGGCATCAACCGATGAAACTCGCCTGCTGCTTCTCATCAACGAGGGCGTGCCCGCCGCGTTGACAGATCGCGTTCAGTTGCTTTTGGCGAAGCGAGATGATGGCACGTTGACGTCGAAGGAGAGCGATGAGCTACTCGACGTTGTCGACAAGGTCGAACGTCGGAGCGTGGAACGACTCAAGGCGCTGACGGAACTGGCCGCGCTGCGCGGTGTGCCGTTGATTGAGTTGATGCGTTCACTCGGCGTCGCCGCCACGTCCTCACACGGCAACACCTCGTGACATGACGATCGTGGACAAAGAGCTCGAGCCCTTCCGCCAGGCAATGCCCAATGACTCCTTGAACAAGTAGGGTCCGCCATTGCGGACCAGATCGCGGCTGGACCCATCGCCCATCCCTCGCTCCCTCTTCCTATCCTCTCCAGCGCCTTCTGTGTTACTTTCAACTTGCCGCTCGGCGTGATAAATTCAGTCGAATTTGGCATAGTGTCAGGCTAGCCGCGAAGCGTGATGACGTTTGAACGGGATTTCCAGCGTCTGGCTTCTCCGCGTTGCCCGGCGAGAATCGGCGTACAATTTGCTTTCAGTCCATTCCAGTCCGAATGATAAACTTCCACCCCAGACGACAGCAGTGAGGTCGCCGTGAGACTGTACGAGATCAGTAAGCATGGTCAGCCGAAGGAGTGGATCAACCTCGACCTGGTTACGCGAGTCGGGTTTTATACAAACGCCAATTCGGATGCTCCAGAGCTTGAGCTTCGGCTCGCCGGCGGCGGTGCGCCGGCACCGATCACCGACGTCGTGAAGATCAAGGAGCTCGGAAAGCTCCTTGGAATCACCTTTCCGTTACACTGACCCTATCGATTCACCAAGTTCACCGCTATGCCTTCGCGAAAGTCAAGCCGGGATCACTGGGCGGGCCTCCCACGACCTTGAACGTGAAGTGACCCTCGTCGGTCCAGCTCACGTTGCCGACCATCGTGTTCGAGTTCTGGTCCTGCACGAGCGTCAGAATCCCGTTCTCGAAGCTTGATTTTCCCGCGAACGACTGGTCCTTGCTGCCTTTCGCGACCGTCCACACGAACCGCCCATCCCCCTGGACCGCCAGGTTGATTTTCACGTCCTTGCCTGGCTGGGCCGTCCAGCTTCCTTCCAGCTTTCCCTCCCTGCCTGGCGAAGCGATCGGCGCTGCGGGGTTTTCCGGAGGAGCGGGTTGCGTCTGAGCAATGTTCGCTCCGGCGGCCTGATTCTGATTCTGCGACTGCTCAAGCTGGTGCAGCAACTGCGCTGACAGGGTGTCTTTGGGCTGCAGCGTGCTCACGGTCTTGAGCTCCCGCGCGGCCGCTTCCGGATGCTCCTCGGTCAGGTACTGATAAGCCAGCACGAAATGCCCGGCCGCCGAGTCGGGGTTCTGAGAACAGTACGTTTCCAGCGCGCGAAGCTGCTGCGTGTATGTCTCGGGGTCGGCGTAAAGGCTGATCAAAGTCGTCCAGTCCCAGCCCGGACCGGTCGATAGCACAGCGTACAGTGGCGCCGATGCTTCATCGTAACGTCCCAGCGCAAACAAGGTCTGCGCCCGGAATTCGTGCAGGGTCGCGTCATTGGGCATCGTCTTGATGGCCTGGTCCACCAATCCCAGGGCCTGTGCGTAATTACCCCCCTTGAACGCCTCGCGCGCTGCATCGAATGTGCTGACAGCCTGGTTGGCGACAGTCTGCTCCGGCGCAGCGACCTGGGGATCGATCGGCTGCGAGTAGTCATAGACGCCCGGCTGCGCCGCGGCCAGGTTGTTGCCCACGCCGTATCCTCCTCCCCCGTAGTAGGGGTTGGAGTAATTCGAGTAACCATAGTTGTTGAGCATCGGGCCCATCATCCAGGAGGAAAGCCCCCAGCCCATGCCCATTCCCATGCCCAAACCAAGGCCGCCGCCAAACCCCCCGAAACCGCCGCCATAGCCGCCGTAACCCGGATTGCCGTAACCGACGCCATACGGCCGCCAGCCGAACCCACCGGGATTGTGACCATTCCAGTAGCCGTGAACCCACCCCGAGTGATACCCCATGTAGTTGTTGTGCCAGCCGGAGCCCATCCGGTTCACGTTGTTAATCGTTGTCGATCGGTTCACATTATTGAACATATTAGATCTTTTTACATTATTGAACGTATTTCCTCGATTCAAGTTCCCCGCCGCTGCATGGTCAGGCATTGCTCGCGGGGTGCTGAACGACGGAGTGTGATTGACCGAAGGCGCCGCATGCCCCTGGAAGCCGCCGCCACGGAAGCCGCCGGCGCCACCGCGAAAGCCTCCAACGCCACCGTGGCCACCGCCGCCGTGGCCGCCGCCGTGAAATCCCGCGGCCGGCGCGGACAGGGTGACAAGCAGCAATCCGGTAAGTGTGAAGAACCGAGAAAAGTTCGACATGCCTGCCTCCGCCTATTTACTACGCATTGAATTCTCTCAAGGCTTGCGACTGGCCTGGGGCGCTGGCGCCCGGCGGACCATCACGTACTCAATCCGCTCGGTGATGCTCCGGTCGCCCAGGGTGCGCTCGGTCGAGCTCCAGCGCGCCCTGTTGGCGCCGGTCGAGGTGAGCACGTGGGTGGCCGTTGCGGTCCGTCCGTCGGTGAGCACACCGGTTGATTTGATGACCCACTCGTTGCCTTTCCTGGTCCAGAGCGAGTCGCCGTATCCTCCCTCGGAATCAAACACCCACGACTTGACTTGCTTCGTGAGCGGGTCCCAGCCGATGCGCTCGTTGACCGTCATCACGGGGCGGCCCTGCACGTGCACCGTGAAATCACGGAGCAGAAAGTTCTTGTCCGGCGACCACCGGCAGTTAACGTGCATCGTCGAATCGGAGCTCTGGTCGACCCACTCTCCGAGCAGCCATTCCAGTGATTTCAGATGCTCGTGATGCGGCACACTCCTCGGGTATTCTTCGCGCACACTGGAATACAGCCAGTTCCTGTCCAGCTTGACATAGAGAACGGTGTATCGGCGGAGGGTCTCGGATTCGCCGGCTGCTCTGACTCGCGTGTGGCCTTCTTCCTTGGCGACCTCGGGGCCGAGAAAACGCAACGACTCGATCGCAATGTCGATCGTCGAATGCGGTCTTGACTGAAAGATCCCCGCGTAAAGCTCTTCGATCGCCGGTCGCCCCTGCGCTCGGGCTCCGTTCTCATCAATAAGCTCGCCATCCTCCGTGTACATCGCCGCGATCGCTTTGGCGTCGCCGGCAGCGAACGATCGAGCGAACGCATCGCCGAGGGACCGGATAGCCTTTTCATCGTCAGGCCGGTCGGTGAAAGGCCGAACTGCGGCGGATTGCCCAGCGCGGCTAGCCAAGGCCGGTACCCCGGCGGCCCCAAAGGCTTTCGGGGCATCCTGCGCAGCCACGGACGTCGCCAGCACCAAGCAGAACCCCACGACCACGCCCGTCCGCCGTATGGTCGGCTTGTCAAGTACGTCGTTCATGGCCATAAGTCGCTCATGGTGAATTCAAATCCAGCAAGACTAAGCTTGCAATCGTCGTGCCAGGCCCCTCGACCCTATCGGGTACGAATGCCATCTTGCTAATCTTACGTCATCCCTGGTCGCATTGCACACAACACAAAGCCCGAACGTGCCGACCGCCAGAATCCTTGAGGCAATACCGATGAGCGAACCGAGCGTGCTCGCCGAAGTAGCAGGCCACGAAGATCAAATCTGGGAAGACCCGCTCGCACGCTATCGCGACCAGTTTCCCATCCTGGCGCACACGAACTACTTGATCAGCAACTCGCTGGGTGCCGTTCCCGCCGCGACCGCCGCGAGTCTCCAGAGCTACTTTGAAGCCTGGGCCGCGCGCGGAGTCCGGGCCTGGGAAGATTTGTGGTGGACCCTGACTTCCGACCTGGGCGACCTGCTCGCCCCGCTCATCGGCGCCCGCAGTGGTGAGGTCGTCTTTCAGCCCAACGTCACGCTGTCGCACGCCGTCGTGTTCAGCACCGTGCCGTTCTCCGGCACCCGGAACAAGATCGTCACCGACGCCATGCATTTTCCCTCGATCCTCTATCTCATCGATGAACAGCGGAAGCATTCGGCCACAGTCGACGTCGTTCCCTCGCACGACGGCATCACCGTCAATACGGACGAGCTCCTCGATCACATCGACGACCACACCGCAATCGTGAACGTCTCGCACATTCTCTTCAAATCGGCCTTTATCCACGATGTCGCCGCAATCACGGCCAAGGCCCGCCGTGTGGGCGCGATGACGGTGATCGACGGCTACCAGGCCGTCGGCACCATCCCTGTCGATGTCCGCGCGCTGGGCGTCGACGTCTACATCGGCGGTTGCCTCAAATGGCTCTGCGGCGGTCCCGGCGCCGCGTTCCTCTGGGTCGACCCCACGTTGCGGGGGAACTCGAGCCCGCAATCACCGGCTGGATGGCTCATCAACGTCCCTTTGCCTTTGAGCGCTCGCAGGACCGCCGCACCGACGCCTGGCGGCTCCTGCACGGAACACCGAGCATTCCCGCCCTCTATGCCGCGAAGCCCGGGCTTCATTTGATCAACGAGGTCGGCATCCACGCCATTCGTGCAAAGTCACAGCGGCAAACGCAGCGGCTCATGGACCTGGCTGCTCGGCACGGGTACCCCTGCACCACGCCGCGCAACCCCGCGCAACGCGGCGGCACGGTCGCCGTGAACGTCGAGCACGCGTATGAGATTTCCCAGTGCCTCAAATCACGCGAGATCCTCTGTGATTACCGCCCGGGTGCCGGCATTCGGTTTTCCCCGCATTTCTACAACCTCGACTCCGAGCTCGACGCCGCCGTCGACGCAATCCGCGAAATCTGTTCGACTGGGGCCTGGCAAGCATTCCGCGCCGGGCAATCGGCCGTGACGTGACGGTGGAGAGGGATACTTGCCCTCGCGAAAGGCAAAACCTGAATGCGAATCAGACTCCGGATACTCGAGTGGCTGTTCTGGTTGTCGCTCACGGCATTCCTGGGTGCGGTCAGCCTTCTCGCCGCATCGTTTCTCATTCCGCGTACCGAGAGCTTTCTCTCGGTAGGGCACGGCTTCTACGCCTTCCTGCGCCCGGGTTGGATCGACCTGGCCAGCGACCTGGACTCGAATTCCGGCAACCCTGCGCCGGAGATTGTAAACCCTCGCAACATCGTCGCGCCCCCGGTCAAGCGAAGCGGCAGCGTCAACCTGCCCGGGTTTTCGCTCACCTTCTGCCTCTTCCACACGGTCTCTGCGGTGTGGTCGGCGAGGGTCTCATTGTTCGTGCCCCTCGTGCTTTCGTTGTTTCTCGCCGCCATCGTGCTCTACCGGTTGACTCGCCTCAAAAACCGCGAAAAGCCCGCGGCGCCGCCACCCTCGCTCTAACGACCGTAGTGGGCCACGCGAGACGGCTCGCTTCCACGCTTGCATCGAACACGGAGCGACGTCGGTCAACCTTTGTCAAATCTTTCTCGAATCAGGCGTTCGACCAGGTTCACGGCATCGCAATTGCCGCCTCAGGTTCGTCGGCGCGGGGAGTGTCCTCGCGCTCGGGCACAGCCCGAAGGAAGAGTATTGGATCGACGCAACAGGAGAACAGACATGAGAGATCGACTCGCTGTAGTCGCCGCCACGTCCACGCTTTGTCTCGTATTCGCCATGAGCCCGTACTCGCGAGCGCAACAGCAAAACCAGCAACCTGCTGGCGCAGCGAACCAGAACCCAACGGCCGGCCAGGACAGAAGCAGCTGCCGACAGGCGCAAGAGACGATCCGCGGGGTGATCGCAGGCGTGACAGCCGAAGGAGAAACGATGTTCGACTACCGGACCAACCGGGCCGTCAGGGCCGAAGCCGCGTTCCTCACGGTCGTCGGCTCGCCGGTCAAGACCGAAGGTGCCGAAGCGCCACGGACTGCCACCGGTTCGAGCGAAGAGCGGGGCGCGTCAAACCGAAGGCGGCACAACGTCTACATCGTGTGGCTCACGCCGCACACCAAGATCTGCGAGGCTCAGGGCCATGGCGAGAAGACAGCCGCCGCAGGCGAAACCGCGCGGTCCGAGCAGAAGCGCGAGGTCGCCTGCGACAATCTCGAGGTCGGCGATCACGTCGAGATCCAGTTCACCAGAAACGACGACTCCGGCTCGACGGGCAATGCCCATCAGACGGAGCAGATGCGCAGAAAACACGGACGCCATCGCACGCACGTGGGCTTCGCGAGCGAGATCACCATCCTGGCGGAGGGCGGGTCGCATGGTGCCGCCAGCGAAGGCAACAAAGAGAAGCGCGACTCTCAGTAGTCTGCCGAGTCGAGAGGTCACGTAACTGAACTGCGCGGCCGGGGGGCAGCTCGCTTCCCGGCCGCTCCGCGTTTCGCTCACACCCTCCCCACCGGCGTCTCCACCCACCTCCGCTCCGCGTGCGCCTGTAGCACCGCGTCCGCGACGATCTGAGCGTTCCACCCATCATAGAAACTGGGAACCGCCGCCCGTCCCTCCACGATCGCCGAGATGAACTCCCACATCAAATCGTACCGGAACACGGTCGCCGGCGCACCTTCCGCCGGGTCACGCGGGCTGCTCGCCGGTTTGAGAAACTCGGGAGGCACCTCGACCGGTGCCAGGTCGTGGCCCGTCTTGCCCAGCAAGATCGTGTTGGGCTCGTGCAGCCGGTAGACGGCCGAGCCCTCCGATCCGTTGACCTCGGCCCACTCGTGGCCGAAGCCGTCGCGGTGATAGCCTTTCGCCAGCGTCGTACCTTCCCACACGCCCGTCGCTCCGCCTGCGAATTCGCCGATCAAGCATGACCAATCGTCGACGTCGGATGGCGGGCACGACCCGCCGTCGACCTTCTGGTCGCGACTTGCAAATCGCGCAACAGCGCCGCATACACGCGCAATCGGCCCCAGCAGATCAATCGCAAAATCGATCCGGTGAATCGTCATGTCAAAAAGGTCGCCCGCCCCGGCCCGCGCTTTGTACTGCCGCCAGCCCCAGCTCGTCTCGGGCCAATCCAGAAATCGCTGCGACCGAAAATGGCGGGGCGTGCCCAGCGCACCCGACTTGAGCAAATGGCGCAGATAACGCATCGACGGCGCAAAACGATAAGTGAACGCCGTCATGTGCACGACACCCGCATCACGCGCCGCGGCGTACATGATGCCGACTTCCCCCGCGCTCAAGCCCAGCGGTTTTTCGCACATCACGTGCTTGCCCGCCTTCGCCGCAGCCAGCGCAATCGGCCGATGCGTGTCATTGGGCGTGGCGATCACCACGGCGTCGACTGAATCGAGCTGGCACACTTCCTCGGGGTTGGTCGAGGCGTGCGCGACACCCCATTCGGCCTTCCGCTTCTCGAGAGTCTCCGCGTCGGCGTCGCAGATCGCCACCAGCTCGGCGCGCGGATCAAGCCGCAAGCCCGGCAGATGATGATAGGCCGTCACCGCGCCGGTACCGATGAACCCCACGCCAACCTTGCGCCCCGCTCGAAGTCCCGACATCTCGCTGATCCTTTCCGGGTGCTTGCCTTCGCCCCCTCTCTGCCACTATCCTGCACTTTGACGCACACGAAATTCACTCTCTCCAGAGGAGAACGCGGCATGGCGGGCGAAAAGCCGATCCGGGTGGCCATTGTCGGGCTGGGCTTCGGGGCCGAATTCATCCCGATCTATCAAAAATACCCCGGCGCGGAAATCTACGCGATCTCCCGCCGCGACCGCAAAGGCCTCGATGAATGCGGCGATCGCTACGGCATTTCGACCCGCTACACCGACTATCGCGACCTGCTCAAAGACCCCGCCGTCGACGCCGTCCACATCAACTCCCCCATCCCCGACCACGCCTGGATGTCCATCGAGGCCCTGAACGCCGGCAAGCACGTCGCCTGCACCGTGCCCATGGGCACGTCCATCGACGAATGCAAGAAGATCGTCGCCGCCCAGCGCAGTTAGCGGCAAGATCTACATGATGATGGAAACCGTCGTCTACAGCCGCGAATACCTCTTCGTCAATGAGCTTCACGACAAGGGCGAGCTGGGAAAAATCCAGTTCCTCCGCGGCAGCCACCAGCAAGATATGGACGGCTGGCCCGACTACTGGCCCGGCTTGCCGCCGATGTGGTATGCCACGCATTGCGTGAGCCCCTGCCTGGCCATCCTGGGAAAGCACGCAAAAAGCGTCGTCTGCCACGGGTCGGGCCGGATTCGCGAAGACCTCCAGAGCCGCTACGGCAGCCCGTTCGCCGTCGAGACCGCCACCTTCACCATCCAGGACTCCGACGTCGTCGCCGAGGTCACCCGAACCCTCTTCGACGTCGCCCGCCAGTATCGCGAAAGCTTCGACGCCACCGGCAGCAAGAAGAGCTTCGAATGGCAGCAGGTCGAGGGCGAGGACCCCGTCATCCACACCAAGAGCACCACCGAGCATCCGCTTTCGGAACCTGAGATCGCCACGCGAGTGAAGGTGCCCGACTATGCCCATCTCTTGCCTGAGCCCATCCGCCGGTTCACCCAGCCGGCCGCCATTCAGGACGCCGACCACCTCTCCTTCCTTCAAGGCGGCGGTCACGGCGGCTCCCACCCCCATCTGGTGCATGCGTTCCTGAGCGCGCTCAAGCGCGACCGCCCCCCCCTGCCCGACGCCGCCACCTCGGCCAACTGGACCATGGTCGGCCTCTGCGCCCACGAATCGGCCATGAACGGAGGAAAACGCGTCGACATTCCGGTGCTTTAAATTCATCCCGGAAGGGCCAAGCTCCTGCCGAGCCGGGCCAGCGCTCGGCTCGCCGTCGCGCCCACTCTCGGGAATTCTGGAGCGCGGCAAGAGCTCATCCGGCTGAATCGGCAAATTGTAGTCATATTGCAGGAACTGATTCTTGTGCAAATCGCCGTGCCCGTTGTGGACACGCGGCACGCGCAAGACAGCCCGGTGCACACCATCGAAACAAGGATAGCCCAGGAGCGCGACCAGAAAGATACTGGACCCCAATCGACCGAGCCCGGCGAATCTGTCGCACACCCGGGCCGCGCCCAGGCCGATCATGAGATAAAACGCCGGAGCGAGCTCCAGGATCAATCGCCCGTGAAACGGATACCGGCGAAGCGCCGACGCGATCATCGCCAGCACGATCGGCACGACAAGAACAACGAATGCCGGCCACGATCGCCGCGCCAGGGCCACTGCACCGACGAAGAGCACCATGAGGGGCAGTAAGACCCCCGCCACGTGCGGATGCACCATGTTGAGCGGATTGACAAAAACCTCGAGCAGAATCCCGACCGTCTCGTAAGTCCTGACCACGCTCATGGGCAACGGCCAGATCGGCAGAAACGCAAAATTCCAGAACTTGTACATCGAGGTGTGCGAGCTCAAGATAGCCAGCGAAAACTTGTAGGCCACCACGAAGCTCAAGCCCCATGCGATCCCGAGCGCGCACCAGCAGGCCGCATCACGCAGGCGCCGCGCAGAGAGACTGCTCAGGATCAAGGCCAGTCCGCAGCCCCCTACGATGAAAGCCGCGGGAAACGAGAACCACGGCGAAGCCATTGCCAGGAGCGCCATGCCCCAGGCGGTCCGTGCGCTGATGGGCCGGTCGATCGCATTCAAGGTCGCCAGCGTGATCGCGACGGCAATCGCCACGTCGAGCGAGTACTGCTTGAGCTCGCTCGAATAACAGATCTGGTCGTCCGAAAGCGCGAAGAGCAAGAGAGCAATGAGCGCCGCGCCCCTGGGCAGCACCTTGAGCGCCAGCGGCAAAAACAAGACCAGAGCCGCGATCCCGGAAAGCAGCGGTACCAACCGACCGATCGGTTTGAAGGCGCCAAACAGAGAAACGAGCGTACGCTCCACGATAATGAAGCCGAAAGGGGCCAGTTGATCCTGGGCGAGCTCCTTCGAAAACTCGAGGATCGGCACACCGGCGATGTTCCCCCATAACGACAGTTCGTCAAACCAGAGTTCGGGGTTCCTCGCGTAGACGTTCAGACGCAGACAGACGCCCAGGCCCACGATCAACAACCCGGCATGGTCCTTGACCCACCCCCAGGCTCGTGAGAGGTCGCCATCGATCGATCTCGACAAGAAACCCGATTCCACGGTCGAATTCCGGCGCATGCCGATTGATCCCGCACCATGCACGCTCACGCTGCTCCACTTCGCGCCTGCGCGTCGACTGAGCGCATCGCCTTGAACGCCGCCATCGGATCGCCCTTGGGCGACATCTCCATACCGATTTCGCCGGTATAGCCGACGTCGTGGATCGTCCGCAGCACGAACGCATAGTTGATCTCGCCCGTCGTCGGCTCATGGCGGCCCGGATGATCGGCAAGCTGATAATACCCGATCAGATCATGATATTTTCGAATGTTCCCAGAAAGGTTTCCCTCGCTGATCTGCTGGTGGTAGATGTCAAAAAGCATCTTCACGTTCGGCGAGCCGACCGCCTTGAGAATGCTGGCCGCGTGCCCCGAGTGGACCACGAGCTGCCGGGGATGATCGACCAGAATGTTCAGCGGCTCGAGGATGATGGTGATCCCCTCCGGCTCAACGATCTTCGCCCCCGCCTTCAGAGCCGCAATGACGGCCTGCGTCTGCTCCTCGCGAGAAACACCGCTGGTCTCTTCGCCGGCGACCACACAAATCTTCTTGACGCCCAGCTTGTTTGCGACCGGCACCGCGCTGCGGATTTCTTCCTCAAATTCCTCACGCCGCGCCGGGTCGGGATTGGTGATCCCGTGCCCGAACCCCTTGACCGGCGACGCCGAGAACTGTACCGGAATGAGCCCCAGCTCACGGTTGAGTGACAGGACCGCGTCGATATCCTTGTTCCGCCACGGCCAGAATTCGTAGTGCGAAAACCCGGCCTCCTTCACCTTGCGCAGCCGATCCAGGAACGGCAGCCTGCCCCAGGTCATCTCGACGTTCACGGCATAGGTGAGCCAAGTCCCGTCAGGGTTCGTGTCGGATTTCTCGGGCGCGGCAAGCAGCGGGCGAGCGCCGGCGGCCAGTTGCGACCAAAGGGTACTGGCACCCGCGAATGCGCCCATTGAGAGGATCTTGCGGCGGCTTAGCATGGGACTCTCCTCGGTTGATGACTCACAGGGCTGGCGAAACAGGCCGGCCGCTCGGGCCAATATCCTAACACACCGGCTCGCGGTATGCTGGTGTTTTCGCTTCCCGGAGGTCCCCGCTTGAAGATCACCTGGTACGGCCACGCGGCGTTCCTGTTCGAAACCGAGGGTTCGCGGATCATCCTCGACCCGTATCGATCTCCGGACTCGGGGGGCTACGAGCCGATCGCCGACCCCGCCGATCTCGTCGTCGTCAGCCACGAAAACGACCGCTATCACAGCCATCTCGGCCAGATCGTGCCTCCGTTTGAAACCATGCGGGCTCTCGAGTTGCCGAGCGATGGCTCTGTCTCGCGCGGCATCCGGTTTCACGCGATCCACGTTTTCGAGACACCCGCGCGCTTGCCTGAAGACGAAGTGACGATCGTTCATTTCCGCGCCGAGGGTCTCCATGTCGTGTTTCTGGGCGACCTGGGTCACACGCTCTCGGAAGCCGAGCTGGCCCCGATCCGCGGGGCCCACATAGTCTTGGCCGCCACCGGCGGGCCCCCCACGATCGCGCTGGCCGATCTTCCCGTGCTCCTGCATGAGATCGGCCCCCGCGTCGTGATCCCCATGCACTTCAAGACACCCAGGATCAACCTGAGCATCGCACCGCTCGAGGAATTCCTGGGCGTGATGGCCAATTCCCCCGTCAAACGGCCCGGCGCAACGTCGATCGAGATCACCCGCGACTCGCTTCCCCCGAGCCAGACGATCGTCATCCTCGAGCATGCCCGCTAAACGGCAAGCCAAAGAGCGAGAACGCGGCAGCGCTCGCGGTGCCCGTGAGCGCTGCCTGATGGATCGATTCGGGCGTTTTACGGCTTGGCGGCCTTGGAAGGCGTTCCAACCGCGCGAGTTGTTGCGGGCTTCTCGACGACGCGACGTTTCGGCTTCCGCCTCGGGACGAGGATCTTCGGGCTCGTCAGGCTCGTGTACGCTGTCGACCATTCGATGAAGCAGAATTCATCGCCAAGGTCGAAGAACGCCCCCGTCGTTCCGGAGGCGCCAACCATCGGGCGGCCGATTTCGACGTCCGTCGCCGTGGAATCGGGGTCATCGACACTCCCGCCGAAAAAGGCTGCCGTCCTCTTGACGCCGTCAGCAAACGCGGCGGCGGTGTTGAAACCGTGGCCCAGACCTTCGTAGACGTGGCGCTCATACGGCAGGTGGTGTGCTTTCAGGATCTCATCAAGCTCGAGCGCGACGTCGAACGGGATGATTGGGTCGGCCGTCCCGTTCAGCAGGAGGACCGGCGGCAGTTTGGCGATCGGCTCGTCGGGCAGGCTGCCCGGCCAGGCGGTGAAGAACTCGGCGACGGCCTTGACCCGGGGGTCACGGGCCGCAGTCGAGAGCCCGACCTGGCCGCCCATCGAGAGACCCGCCATGCCGATGCGGTCAGGGTCGACGCTCGGCAGGGAGGCCGCCAGCGTGACGGTGTTCACTGCCGACTCATGCCAGTGCGGCCAGCCGGTGCCGTTGAGCAGATAATGGGGTGCCAGCACCACCAGCCCTCGGCGCGCCAGCTCCATGTGGAACCGTTCCATCGAAGGGTCGGCGAAGCTCATTCCCCCTCCGTGCAAGTAGACGATCGCCGCGTGCTTGAGCCCGTCGTCCGGCCTGTAGACCGCGACGTCGACGGTCTGCGGCTGGGTTTCGACCGTCCTCGTCGCCTTGTTGCCGACCAGTTTATGACTCTCGATCGTCATGGCCTCCCGTACGACCTTCACCTGTTCCGCGGCCGGGCTGGATGTGGCCAGTCCTGTGAGGATCAGCCAGATTCCCGCACCAATTCTCCGAGTCTTCATCAGAATACCTCCGGACAGAGACGAGAAATACCGCCGGCCGGACGATCCGGGCCGGTGTGCGAATGGGACCCCGCGCCAGCGGCGACGGACGGGCCGTCTCGGGCTCGGTCAGGGTCGATCATCAAGCGTTGGCGAAGCGGTCAGGTGCTGTCGCCGCCTCGAGCCGCGTCGGATGCCCGCGAAGGACGGGTGGCCTCGAGCTTCCGGAGAATCCGGGCTCGCATGCGGTTCGCTTCGGGGAGAATCGCGATGGCTCGATGAAAATAAGACATCGCTTCATCGGGACGGTTAGATCGCTCGAGCATCACCGCCAGGCCCTCAACCGCAAGGGCGGCCCAGCGGCGGTAGTGATCCACGGACGGATGATCGCGGAGCAGCTCCTCGAACGTCGTGACCGCCCTCCGCTCATGCGCCTCGGCCTCGGCTCGCCGGCCGCAGCTTGCGAGTGTGGACGCCTGCGCATGGAGACTCCAGGCCAGCGACGCCCGGAACTCCGGGAGGAACGGAAATTCGGCCGCGAGCCTGGCCTTGCGATCGAGCGACCCCTGGCGGGCCGCCAGGGTCTGGTCCGGACCTGGCAATCGCTCGCAGTACCGGGGCATGGCGAACAGGTCTTGCAGCGAGACGACCCGCTGGCGACGGGCTGGATGGCCGGAGGACTCGGACTCCAGGTCGGCAAGCAGCGCCCGCCCCTGGGCCATGGTCTGTTCACCCTCCTCTCGTCGGTTCGTCGCGTTGAGCAGATGGCCCAGGTACGCAAATGCCTCGGCAAGCTCAGCTTTGCCCTCGAACGAACGCCCCTGCAAGCCTTTTCGCAGCGCGACCGCCCGGCGGAAGAGGGCCTCTTTCTCCGTGGCCTCGACCGGATCGACGATGCCGATCGACTTGGCCACCTCGAGGTAGTCGCGACTGACAGACCGGCAGAGCTTCTGCTCGCCCGGGAACTGGGCGGCAAGCCGGAAATGCTCATCGAGGGCCCGCCGGCGGAGCTTCTCGACTTCGTCGCCACCGGCGAGCTTCGTCGCCCCCCAGTCGGCGAGAACGTCGGCCGCTTCCTGGCGATACTTCAGGAGATTGGGGCTTTCTTTGAGGAGGAGGGTCAGGTTCCGGTCGGCCGCCTCAAACGCGGGCTCGGCCTCCGCGAACCGCGGAGATCGGGCCAGAATGTTGCCGACCCGGTGCTCGGCAAGAGCGGCGGCCCATCGCGTCTCGGAGTCGCCGGGGTTCTGGCGCAGCATCCGCTCGTAGATGGTCAGGGCCTTGAGCTGGAGGTTCTGCACCTCCTGGGTCCGCTCGGGGTCGCGAGTCAGCTCCGGGCCCGTCGTGGAGAGGCAGAACTCGTCGAGGGCGACCAAGGCCACCCGGAGGTTTTCGCGAGTGCGGATTTGTTCGCGCCACAACAGGCCGACTCCGACCGCCGTGCCGAGAACGAAGAGCGCGAGGACGGTCGTCGCGATCGCCATGGCGAACCTGTTGCGGCGGACCCAGCGCGCCGCCTTGGTGGGGGCGCCTGGACGTCGGGCGAGTATCGGCCGGCCGTCGAGGAAGCGTCGAAGGTCTTCGGCGAGCTCCGTCGCCGAGCCATAGCGGTCGTCGAGCTCCTTGGCCATCGCGGAGGCGAGGATCGTCTCCAGATCTCGAGGAATCGTCGGGTCGAGCCGCCTGGGGGGAATCGGCTCGTCGGCCGCGATCTGCCCGAGCAATTCCTGGCGGTCGTGGCCGTCGAACGCGGGGCGAAGAGTTGCCAGCTCGTAAAGGGTCGCCCCGAGGCTGTAAACGTCCGTCCGGGCGTCGAGCTTGCGCCAGCCTCTGGCCTGTTCGGGGCTGAGGTAGCGAAGCGTGCCGATAACGTCGCCGGTATGGGTCAAGTCGCCACCGTCAAGGAATCGGGCGAGGCCGAAATCGGCGACCCAGAGGTGACCCGCCCGGTCGACCAGGAGGTTTGCCGGCTTCACGTCGCGATGGATGATCCCCAGGTCGTGGGCATGGGCCAGCGCCTCGGCAGCCTGCAAGGCGAGGCGGGCCGCCTCTCGCGGCGACATGATCGCTCGCGAGTCACCCGACCGCGCCTCGTGCACGAGCGAAGCGAGCGAACACCCTTCGACGATTCGCATGGCGTAGAAGTGAATCCCCTGTTCGCAGCCGATCTCGAACACCGGGACGATGTGCGGGTGATCGAGTGCCGCGGCGGCCTGTCCTTCGATCCGGAACCGCTCGATTTGCCTGGGGTCCGTCGCGAAGGACATCGGGAGCACCTTGAGGGCAACGATCCGGTCGGTCGCGACCTGGACGGCCTCGTAGACCACACCCATTCCCCCCCGGCCGAGCTCGCGAACGACCCGGTATCCGCCGATCGCGTCGGGGTCGAGGCGGAACTGGGCGGCGGGCGGCTCCGATCGCAGCAATGACTGGCGAAGCCCCGCCATCGTGGCGGCGGCCGGCAGGAGTTCCAGCAACGCCTCGGCGTGCTCGGGGTGCTCGGCCGCGAAGGCACGAGCATCAACCAGCTCACCCGCATGGAACCGGTCGATGAAGCGGTCGACCAGCTCGGCGAGCATCGCGTCGCACCTCTGTTCCCGGGTCGACCTCGTGACACGATTGAGGATCATCGCGGTTCCTCGAGGAAAGTTTGAACTCGCCGGAGCGCGCGGATGTGTCGGACCTTGGCGGCGCCCTCATTGATACCGAGGGCCGTCGCGATCTGCGCCATCGACAGGGCCTCGATATGGCGCATCGCCAGGAGCCTACGGTCCGCCTCGGACAAACGAGCCATCGCGGCACGGACGCGCTGGCAGTCTTCTTCGCGGATCGCCCGGCCGCTCGGGCTGGTTCCTCCGGCAACAGGATGCTGGCCCGCGGCCCGCCCCCCCCGGTACAAGGAAGATAAAACGAGCGGTAGCTCGCGATCGACGCTTCGCTTGCCGGTGCGGAGATGATGCCGATGAAGCTTGGCCAAACGTTCCAGCGCGAATTGACGGAGCCAGGGCAGGAGCGGAAGTGGCGGATTCTGCAAGTAGGCCGAAAGCCGCAGGGCGGCGTCTGCCAGGGCCTCCTGGATAACGTCCGACGGGTCGATCCTGGCGGCGACCCGCCGGTCGAGTCGACTCGCGACCAGCCGGCGAAGCCGGTCGCGATGGCCCGCCAGGATGGCCGCCTCTGCGTGCGGGTCTCCGCGGCGCGCCCGCGCGATCAATCCGTCGGTATCTTCGGTGGTCGAGGCCATGAAGTCGAAGTCTCCCGTCTGACTGTAAACCCTCCCAGACCGCGAAAAAGGTTACAAGGGGTCGGGAAAACGGCCGTTCGGTCCGCCAGCGGCTGACCAAAATTAGTTAAACAAGCACAGGCACTTGAAAATGAGTGGGGCACAGGCAGTCCGATGGACTTACCGAGCGTTGTTTGCACGCCAAGGGTGCGGGAACAATCCGGAACTGGAATCTACAACTCCCTCAGCGCACTGATCACGTCCAGCCGCACCGCTCGCACCGCCGGCAGCATTCCGCCGAAGATCCCCATTACGAGCGTCATCACCAGTGCCACACCCATCACCAGCGGCCCGAACCGGAATGACACCGTCATCGACGCAAAGCTGTTGAAATCGCTCGTTTCATAGGTCAGCGCATTGAGGGGCAGCGTCGCCAGAAGCCCCGCGCCTCCGCCCAAGGCACAGAGCAGGATCGACTCGCCCAGGAAGCTGATCAAAACGTCAAATTGTGAAAACCCAAGCGCCCGCATCGTGCCAATTTCGCGAGTGCGCGTGGCCACGGCGGCAAACATCGTGTTCGCCGCTGCGAACATGGCGCCAAACGTCAAGAGCACGGCGATCATGGTGCCCGCCCCCTTCAAGAAGAGGCCCGAGCTGCTCTGGGTCTCGAAGTACCTCGACTCGGGCATCGCCGACAGCTTGAAGCGTTCATCCTTGTCGATTGTTTCGATGAGCTCGGCAAGTTCCGCCGGCCCCTTCGCGCGGAGCTGCACGCATGAGACCGAGCCGTCGCGTCCGGTGTTCCGTACCACGTCGTCGAAATCCGCCCACACTTCGCTCTCGGCCGCGCTGCCTCCGGCGGTGAAGATCCCCACGACCTTGTATTGTTCCTTCGGACCGAAATTCAGGGTGCCATTGACCTGCGCTCCCTTGAACCGCGCCGACATCTTCTGGCTGACGATGCATTCTCCCTTGCCGGTGTCGAAATCCCGGCCGCCGACGATCTTGAAATGCGGTCGAAGTGCCCGCGACGCCGGCTGCACTCCGCGCACGATGATGTTCGTCGTCGTCCCGTTCTGGCGCTGGGCGATGGGAATGTTCAGCAGCTCTTCGGCGGCGATCGGATTGCCGTCCTTGTCCTTCTCGATCCCGGGCAGGACCAGCAGCTCGTCTGCCTTCGACGCCTCGAAACCACCCGTGGTCTCCGTCACCGAGCCCTTGCGCATCACGATCAGGTCGAGCGGGTCGCCCGAAACTTTCAGGCTGTGCTCGAGCCCCTCGACCAGACCGAAGAGGATGCACGACGACCAGACAACGAGGCCAGTGCCCAGCGTGGTCATAGCCGTCGTCTTCCAGCGCACTCGCAAGTTGCGAACGTTGTACTTGAGCGGGATCATGGCAGCTTGATCAGACGACCCTCCGCAAACCATCGATCACCGAAAGATCGGCGGCTTTCACCGCCGGGTAAAGACCGCTCAAGAACCCGATCAAGAGCGAGACCGCGACACCCTGAAGCGCAATGTTCCACGGCACGTAGTAAAAAGGCAAAAAGCCCCCGGAGTATTTCGAGAGATCGACGACGTCGCAGAACGCCTTCGATCCCAGCGCCCGACCGCGCCGCCAAACCCCGCCACCAGCACGGCCTCGGTCAAGACGATGAACAGGATCAACCGGCGGGTGAAGCCGATCGCCTTGAGCACCGCCACTTCGCTGGTTCGCTCCCGCATCGACATCGCCATCGAATTGGCCGCCACGCAAAGCAGCGAGAAGATCACCGCGATGCTGATGACCTTGATCATCCCCCTCATGTCGCCCAGCATTTCCTCGAACATCTTGCCGAACGCCTCCTCCGTCTGCGTGCGTGTGGGAAACTCACTGTTGCGGTACATGTCGTCGACTTGCTTGCAAAGCGGCGCCATCGAGTCGGCCGATTTGCACCGGATGAAAATCATGCCCGCATTCCCCGAAACGCGAGCGCTGGCCGGCCGCAGCCCGCCACCGGAGGTGAAAACCGCTTTCTTGAGCAGCTCATCGAAGTAGTCCCAGCGCAACAGGCACATCCGCAGGTCACGGTTCGACGGCCCGTCGTAGATGGCCCTGATCGTCAGGTTCAAGTCAACCGGGTAAGTCGCCCTGGCAATCGGCAGGGTGTCGCCGACCGAGAGCTTCTCTTCATTGGCCAGTTTTCTGCCGATCGCGCAGCCGTCCATGTTCTCCTGGAAGGCCTTGAGCTCCTCCGGCGGGACCGTGAACTCGCTCATGACCGTGAACACCGTCTTGGGGTCGATCGCGAACTGCGCGAATGGCATCGGTCGATCTTTATATTTGCCGCCTACCCAGTTGAATGGCGTGACCGCACGCACGCCGTCGACCACCAGCACGCCGTCGAGCTCGGCAATCTCACTCACCCGCGCGATCGGAATCATGCCGGCAAAGCCGTTGGCGTTCAAGGCAGCGATGCGGTTGTAGATCCGCGTCGAGGAATTGGCCTCGTCGCTGATCGCGAAGAACGAAAGCAGGATCATCATCAAAGCGAGGCAGATCGCCGTCGACGCAATCGTGAGTAGCGATCGCACCGGATTGCGCCGGGCATTGCGAAAAATGTAGGTGAAGTACTTCATTTGGCCGTGGACACCGGGTTCTCCGGGATCACCTCATCAACCAGGCGGCCCTTATCGAGGTGCAGCGTCATCGTGGCACGCTGTGCGGCCAGCGGGTCGTGCGTCACCATCACGATCGTCTTCTGAAATTCGCGGTTGAGCTGGACCAGGAGTTCGAGGATCTCGCTGCCGGTAGCCCGGTCGAGATCACCCGTCGGCTCGTCGGCAACCAGCAGATAGGGGTCGGTGACAATCGCCCGCGCGATGGCCACCCGCTGCTCCTGCCCGCCGGAAAGCTGCCGGGGATAATGATGCTCGCGGCCGGCTAAGCCCACGATCTTGAGCGCTGTCATCACATTTTCACGCCGCTTGCGCCGGGACAGGTGCGTCAGCAAGAGCGGCAGCTCGACGTTTTCAAGCGCCGTGAGCACGGGAATGAGGTTATAGGTCTGGAAAATGAAGCCGACGTTATTGGCCCGCCAGCGAGTGATCTCGCCCTCGGACAGCTCGCCCAGGTCCTGACCATGCACGATCACTTCGCCTTCGGTCGCGCCGATCGAGCCCGGCAATCAAGTTCAGCAGGGTGGTCTTGCCCGAGCCGGAGGGGCCCATGAGGGCGAGGAACTCGCCTTCCTCGATGGTCAGATCGAGGTCGGTGAGCACCGGAATGCGAAACGCATCGCGGCGGTATTCTTTGTCGACCCCACGCAAAACGATCGAAGGAATGTCCGCCATGGAGCCTTTACCTCATTCGGCAACCCGTACGTGGTCGTAATCCTGCAACGATTTGGGTGGGCTCAGAACAACCTTCTCGTCCAGCTTCAGCCCCGACTCGACCCGCCACAGGTCTTCGGTGCTGTTGGCGACCTGGACCTGGCTCTTGCGGACGATGTTGTCGGTCTGGACCACCCAGACGTAATCGTGGCCGCTCTCGTTGAACACCGCCGACTTGTTCACGAATAGAAACGTTTTTCCGGCAGACGGATTGTTGGCCGACTCACTCGGTAGAAAATAGACCTTCGCAGCCAGCTCGGGGAAGAGGTTGTCGTCGGGATCGAGAATCTCCACTTTCACCTTGACGGTCTTGCGAGTTCGGTCGCTCATCGGCAAGATCTGCCTGAGCCGGCCGCAGTATCGCTTCGACGGAATCGCCGAGACCGAGACTGACGCCGGCTGCCCGATCGCGATCCGCCACAAGTGACCCTCGGAAATGTCGGTTTCCACATCCACGTGCCTGAGGTCGGCGAGCGTCACGACGGCCGACCGTCCCAGCGACGAGCTCATGGAGGTGGGCGAGATGATCTCACCGACCTCACCCTGCTTCTCCACGACCGTGCCGTCAAACGGAGCATAAAGATGCATCGTGACGATGGTGGCCTTGAGCTCGTCGATATTCGATTTCACGAGCTTGACGCCCGCTTCGAGCGCGGCCGCTCGCGCAGACGCTTTCTTGTGCTCGGCCTGCCCTTTCTCGTATTCCTCGGCGGTGGCCTTCTTCTGGTTATAAAGCCGGGTCACCCGGTAGTCTTCGCGCTCTCTGGCCCAGAGGTCGGCTCGCGCTTCCTCGAGCTCGGCGGCGGTCCGCTCGGCCTGCGCATGCCGCGAAGCCAGCATCGCCTTCAAATCATTGTGCTCGATGACGGCCAGCGTGTCGCCCTTCTTGACCTTGTCGCCCTCGATCACTCTCATTTCCTCGACTCGGCCGGCGATCTTGGTGCCGATGGTCGCCTGGTAGCGCGACTTCAAATAACCGGTCGCATCGAGCAGCGTCGACGCTTCCGCCCACGTCTTCGCCGACACGCGGCCGATCGTGACCTCCGGCCGCGACCGCATCTGGTCGTACTGGCGATATCCATAGACGCCGGCGGCGCCCAGAAGCCCCAGCGGAATCATCCACAGGATCCACGAAATCAACCGCAGTATCCCACCCCCGCGCCGGGGCGATGGCTTGCTCTGGCCGTTCCTTCTCGATTTGATCGAGTTGGGACGTTCGATCTTGAGCGATGCAAGTTCATCCCGTAGCGTACTCGCCATGACCACCTCAAACCCGAACGGCTCAGTCCAGGTTCCCTGTTTGACTTGATCGATTTTCGATCTGGTGGGTTACCTGCAAGAAAGAATCGTGCCGAACTGAACTGTGTGAAAATTATAACGAACTTGGTTTGAAGCGTCGAGTCGAGTGAAAGGGAAGGGAAGCGATCATGCTGGTTGTGATGAAGAGCCACTCGACCTCTGATGAGATCGAGGCCGTGCTAGAATCGATCCGCCGAATGGGGCTGACCCCGCACCCGATGCCCGGCGCAACGCGCACGGCAATCGGCATCACCGGGAACACGGGCGCGGTCGATCCGCGCACGATCGAGGTTCTGCCCGGCGTGCACGAGCTGCTGCGCGTGACCAAGCCCTACAAGCTCGCCAGCCGCGAAATGCGCGCGCACGACACGATCGTGCCGCACGAGCCACGGTGCATTTGGAGGGGGATCGTTCACGATCATCGCCGGACCATGCTCGGTCGAGGATGAGCCGACGCTCTTGCGCACCGCCGAGTGGCTCATGGCTCGCGGCATACGCTTTCTGCGCGCGGCGCGTTCAAGCCGCGCACCAGCCCCTACGCCTTTCAAGGGCTGGGGCTCGAGGGTCTCGCTATCTTGCAGCGAGCACGCGAAAAGACGGGAATCGCCGTCGTGACCGAGCTCATGGACACCGAAAACGCCGACGCGGTGGAGGCAGTAGCCGACGTGATCCAGATCGGCGCACGGAACATGCAGAACTTCAGCCTGCTGCGGCGGGTCGCTCGCTCGCGCCAGCCCGTGCTTTTGAAACGCGGCATGTCGGCAACGCTCGAGGAATTGCTGATGTCCGCCGAGTATTTGCTTTCGGGCGGAAACTACAACGTGATTCTGTGCGAGCGGGGAGTGCGGACGTTCTCGGACCACAGCCGCAACACGCTGGATCTTTCGGTGATCCCGCCGGCCAAGGCACTCTCGCACTTACCGATTCTGGTCGATCCCAGCCACGGCACCGGCAAGCGTGACTACGTGCCGCCGATGGCGCTGGCCGCGCTGGCCTCGGGCGCCGACGGCTTGCTGATCGAAGTGCACCCGAGCCCCGACCGCGCACTTTCCGACGGCGCGCAGTCCCTCGATTTCGACCGTTTCGAGCACCTGCTCGCGCAGGCTTCGGAAGCTCGCCGAGCCCCTGGGTCGCACCTGTGAATTCGGCTGACCGGACACAAGCTCTTCTGTAGTAGGCACACGCCGTGTGCCGTAACCGCAATTCCGTACTAAGTGGGGCCGCAGAATTGCCCGGGCAGAGTGTGGGCTATCGGGCCGCGCCGGCCGCCGCGTCCGATCAGACTGATCCGACCGATCGGTCCGATCAGACGCGGCGACCGGCGTGCGCAGAGTCTTGAGCGGTCGCACTTAGGCACACGCCGTGTGCCTGCTACAAAAGCAGCAAACGCAGATCGTCACAGAATCCCGCCGACCCCCTGGTCATCACCTACGACTTTTGTCACAATACCCCTGGCAGTGCAAACTCGGATCACATCGTTCCTGTTCCCCCGAGGGGCCTGCAACAAATGAACAACGAGGAATATCTCGCGCAGATCACGATCCCGGTCCCCTGCCCTCAGCACTGGCGGCGGATGCGCGGAGCAATCGAACGCGGCATTGCGACCATTGCGGCAAGAACGTACACAACCTGGCGGCGATGACTTCGGATGAAGTCGTGGCGCTCGTCAAGAAGAATGACGGCGAGCTTTGCGGCCTCGTCACGCGACGACACGACGGCACACTTCTGACGTCCGATCGCCGCCCGAAGCGATCCCGCCGCTCGAAACCCCGGCAGTTCAAGATCGGCGGCCTGATGGCTTTCATCGCGTGCCCGGCGCCCGTGTTCGGAGTGGTCCGCTTCTTCAGGGATGCCATGCAATCGAGAGTATCAGGGGCGGTCAGGGTGGGATGCTCGTATCCCGGCAGCGCCGCTCAATACTCCGAAGTCGACCCGGACGAAGAACCCGACCGCGAAGGCTGCCTCGACGAGCCCGCATCGGACGAACCGACCCCTTCTCGTCCAGGAGCGTAACGATGAAACGCACGTTAACCACCATCGCCCTGCTCCTGGCCTTCCCCCTCACCCTCGCCGCCTGCCTGTGGGACCGTGATACCCCCGCGTCCGAGGCCAAGGGCTTGCCCGAAGTGGTCGCCGTGCTCGCTGGGCGTTTCCCCAGAAATCCGCCGCTCTATTATGAAATGCGGCTCGAGCGAGTGACCGACCATCTGAAATCCGATCCAGCCGACCTCGCCGCCTACGACGACGCCGGCGTCGCCTGCGACCGCCTCGGCCGCGGCGATGAGGCGATCGCCTGGATGGATAAGAAGAAACACGAACTCGACCGGCGCGACCCCAAGTCACCCGATGTGAAGGAGCATCGCTACCGCTATCACGCCAACCTGGGGACGTTCCTTGTGCACCGCTGGGCGCAGTCAGGGCCGCGATCGAACGAAGCTCGACGACGTCAAGCGCTCGCGCGACGAGATCGCCGCGGCGATCGCGATCAACCCCAGCGCCCACTTCGGCCGCGAGAAATTTCAGCTTCGGGCGATTGATTGGATGATCAACCCGCCCACGGCCTCGGGAGTTCAGGACATGCCCAATCTTCTTGAATGGAGTCCTCAGGCATTCATGGATTTGCAAGATCCCAAGCAGGCGGACGACGCCGTTCGCGGCCTGGCCGGCCTCATCGTGCTGGGCAACGCGTGGGAAAGCGTCGACATATTCCATGCATTGAATGTCGCACTCCAGCACGACACACTCGGCTTCAAAAAGGACCGCGACGGCGGGCGAAATTCGCTAGCCTACCTGGCCTGGCTGCGCTGCCGCGAGTTGATCGATGCCGGCAAAGGCTCGATGTTGCCTGATGCACCCACGGGTGCAACTCTGAAAGAGCACCTGCCCCGACCGGATTTTGTGGAGGCCGATCGCCTGCTCGACCCGGCCTTTGCAAAACTTCGCGCCGAGGCCGACGCCTGGCAAAAAGCACGCAGCGAGTTCATGCTGGTGCGCTCGAGCGCTGGCCGCCATCCCGACACAGACCCGGATTTCTGGACGAGTTACATCGAATCCACGGCGCCGGGTTTGCCCACGAAGTCGGTTCCCGAGACTTATCACGAAAGGCTTGCGCTACGCCAGCGGCTGTCTCTACTCGTGATCATTGGCGTGCCCGCTGTTGCAGTCACTTTCTGCGTCGGCCTGGCTGCCCTGCGCTCGCGGCGAGCTCGCCGGCGAAAATCAGCACGTCACAATAACGGCGAATTCGCGTAGACTTCTGCACTTCTGGGCCTAAGATTGGCATAGCGAGTGCATTAAGGGTCTGAGCCGGTTTTCGTGCGACTGAGTAACCTGGCTCATTTCACATTTCGGGGAGAGTGGTCATGGCATTGCGCTGCACGCTGACGTTCTACGGCGAGGACGGCGAAAGCGTCGAGCATCACAAGAAGTGGTACCATTACCTGGTCGTGGCCAATCCGGGTGCATCGCCGGGCTCTGCCGTAGCGAATATCATCACGCTCTCCGACGCGCGGGCCGAATCGCAAAGCCACAGCGGGGGCCTCGAGCACACGATCTGCACCTCGGAAGGTGGCATGGAAGCATCGCTCAAGATGGCCGAAGACTACTTGACTCAGCACCACCCTGGGCTCAAACGAATCACCGGCAAGTCGCGCAGTTGAGCCAGTGTCGCCTTTCGCTGATCACCGCCCCCCATCCGGATCCGGCAGCGCCGGAATCACCGGCTTGGCCCCGAGTGGCGGATCGACCTTCAGCGTATAGATCTTGCTGCGCTCATTGAGCGCGTTGAACTTGCCGTGAAACACCTGCACCTGGCCGTTGTGCTTCACCCGCACTTGCCAGTGGGTCGGCCTGGCGATGCCGCCGAATCCGCCCCAGTAAACGACGTACCACTTGTAGATCCCCGGAGGGCCGGGGCCTTTCACCTTTTCCGAGCCGGGGCCGGCTGATTCGACCAGCCAGTAGACGTTCTCGGGGCCAAACCCCTTGGTGTTGTCCACGTCCAGCTCGCCGCCCAGATTTCCCTTGGGATCCTCCCAGAAAATCTCCTTGCCGCCGGGCTCAAGCACGTGGAGGTCGAGATCGACGTTGTCCGTATTCCAGATTAATGTGAACTGCGGGTCGCCCACCTTGACCTGAACGCCCCGGATGACCTCGCCACCTTCCCCGAACCGGGCCAGGCCGAAGCCGTCGCCGTCACCGGCACCGGGGTTGGAATTCGGCCGGCCGCCGCCCCCGCTGGGGTTCTTCGCACCGGCCGCCTGGATCGCATGCTCGAGGCTCGTGAGCTCGAGCGGGGCGAGCGTCGGCGACGTCGAGCGCGGAATCCATCTCGACCTGTGGCGCAGCAGGCATCGCCAGGGGCGTGTTCAGCCCGCCCGTCAACTGCTCACTTTCGAATACGCCGTTGGGCGAGCCGGCAAGCCGCGAGTCAAACGCGGCCGGACCATTCATTCGAGGCGCAGAATACCAGCATCCCAGGATGAGCAGCAGAACCGCATGGGCCACGACCGAGCCGGCCCAGCCCTTCCTCACCTCGGGCGTCCAGTATTCCCACTCGAGTATCGACGGTCGCGGCTCGACTGGTTTGGCGAGGTCGCCGGCGTCTGCCGCCGGTTTGCTCCCCTGCCACTCGGGCGGCTGCGCGATCGGGACCTTCGCTGCGGCCCTTGAGTCCGAGGCTCGAGCTGTTGACGTGCTGCCCGCCATCGCCTCAATATCCTCTCAGCGCGGAAAGCCGCTCAAAGGCCTCGACTTCCCCTTGATCGCGACTGCGTCTCCACCGATCCAACCAGCCCGACGCCCTTCGCGACTTGAGTCTACCACGCGCGAGAGCGTGCGCGAAAGCTCAAATCGGTTGCGGTTCGAGATCGTCGCGGTTACAAGGGAATTCACGTTGAATGCGATTTCGGCCGGGCGCGCCTGTGACCGCGCAGGCAATTATTCCGCGAGCGGCTCGGTCGGTCGAGCCGCACCAGACGATCAGGGGCCACATTTGGATTCTCACCATCTCAAGCTGTTGCTCGAATCCGTCCGCGACGGCCGGCTCTCGCCCGAGCAGGCCGTGCATCAAGTTCGTATCGAACCTTTTCAGGATGCCGGCGACTTCGCCAAGGTCGACCTGCATCGTGCGGTTCGTTGTGGATTTCCGGAGGTCGTCTTCGGCCAGGGAAAGACTGCCCAACAGATCGAAGGCATCCTGCGCACCCTGGATACGCATGGCGAAGGTGGGCTCGTGACCCGGCTCGATCCCCAGGCGGCGCTTCACTTGATCAAGACTTTTCCGCAAGGCGAGCACAACCCGCTTGGGCGCACGTTCCGCATTCGCGGCAAGCGCGACGCCGAGCCCATGCTGGGCAAAGTCGTGATCGTCACGGCGGGCACGAGCGACTTGCCGGTGGCCGAGGAAGCGAAAGTGACCGCCGAAGCCTGGAACTGCGACGTGACTCTGGTCGCGGATGTCGGCGTTGCCGGGCTGCATCGCCTGCTGCACCAGCTCGACCGCCTGGCTTCGGCCGACGCTCTGGTTGTCGTCGCGGGAATGGAAGGTGCGCTCCCCAGCGTGGTCGGGGGACTGGTCGAATGCCCGGTCATCGCGGTCCCGACCAGCATCGGCTACGGCGCCCATTTCCACGGCGTGGCCGCGCTGCTGGGCATGCTCAATAGCTGTGCATCGAATGTGGTGGTGGTGAATATCGACGCCGGCTTCAGCGGCGGCCACGTCGCCAGCCTGATCGCGCGACGCATGGGCCAGGCGCGGCTGGCGGCCCAGCCTCCGCCGCCTTGACGCCAATCACCAACCCGACGCGCGAGTTTAGATGTTGCGCATTTTGGTCCGTGCCCTGAAAGGGCACAACAAATCAGCCCAGGGCATCGCCCTCGTCCTTACCCACAAGTCATAACACGATATTTAACAAGAGTTTACGATAAGATACGGAAGCATTATCGATCGACATACACAATTGTGATGTTATGCGCACTATTCACTTTCTCGGTTTTTCCGGGGAACTCTCAATATTGGCCGGCTCGTCATGTGAGTGCCTTTTGAATGCACCTGGTGTACATGTAGTACACATTTTCCAATCAAAGCTCCGTTCTGTCGCCGTAACTTAATGAGCCATAACTGGTTCAGACTTGTGGGTAAGGACGAGGGCATCGCCCTGGGTTCCCGAATTCAAACCATATACAAGCCCTGTAAGGGCGGCACAATCGGGGAACCCTGTGCGAAGTCGAAATCGCTCGCGGAAATTCCGGCCCACGCGGCTCGGACGGCTTGTTTCGCCCTTTCAGGGCGATACGCTCGTTTGTTGACGTAGTCCCCCAGGGCGTTGCCCTGGGCTGTTTTGTGACTGCCCCGTTCGGGCCGAGGACAAAAACAGCGCAACATCAAAACGCGCCAGCGAGGAATCTGCCGTGAATCTCCAAGCCATCGAAGCCGTTCCCATTCTAGGCCCGCGGCCGCGCGACAGTCACAAGGGCCGATTTGGCCACGTCCTCGTGATCGCCGGATCTCGCGGCATGGCCGGGGCCGCCGCGCTCTGCGGCGCCGGCGCGCTGCGATCCGGCGCCGGCTTGGTCCGTGTCGCCACGCCTGCCGAGGTCCAACCGACGGTCGCCAGCTTCGAGCCGTCGTACATGACCTATCCACTACCGTGCGACCCCGCCGGCTGCATCGATTTCGCCGCCGCCGGGCCCATTCTCAAACAATTGATCGAGCCAGCAACGGTCATCGCCGTCGGCCCCGGGCTCGGCCAGTCGCCCGACGCGCGAAAGCTCATTCCGTTCCTGATCACCCAGACCGATAAGCCGCTCGTGATCGACGCCGACGGACTGAACGCCCTCGCCGGCCAGACGGACATCCTGTCTGGTGCAAAAAAGCCAATTGTGTTGACCCCCCATCCTGGCGAATTTGCCCGGCTTTCCGATTTACCCGTCGCGACCGTTCAAGCCGAGCGAATCGATCGGACTGCTGCGTTCGCAGCGCGGGCCGAGACATTGGTGGTCGTTCTCAAAGGGTCGGGGACCGTGGTGTCCGATGGAAAGAGGTATTACGTGAACACGACTGGGAACCCGGGAATGGCCAAGGGTGGGTCCGGCGACGTCCTTACCGGCGTGATCGCGGCGCTCATCGCTCAGAAGCTGCCGGCCTTCGAGGCGGCCCAGCTTGGTGTCTACATTCACGGAGTTGCCGGCGACATCGCTCGCGATCAGAACGGAGAAACAAGTTTGATCGCCGGTGACATCGTGGACGCCCTGGCCGACGCGTTCGTGCATGCGATGCCCGACTCCGACCCCGTCTACTCGCTCGAGTGACCTCATCTGGGACTCATTCAGAAAAGGACCGAACGTCTTCGCCGAATTGGTCGTAATCATGGAAACTGCGGTCAATGGTCTTTGCCGGGAGGCTAGCCTGGCGTAGAATGGACCTGTTGTCGGGGTCCGCAGCCAGGCCTCGACGAGCTCCCATGCGGAGATTCACCGCGGTTCCCCAGCGGAACAAGCGAAGGAGGAAGGTTGTGTCCACGCGAGAAAACCCGTCCCCCCCGGCCCCAGCCTGGACCTACCGCATGGAGGTCTCCCCGACGGGCCAAAATCCCGCGGGTGCCATTGCCAACCCCAACGACCCCATCCTTCTGCTCCACCTCCTGGCGAACCTTCAAAGTCAAACGCTCGAGGTCCAGCGCCAGCAGCTTGACATGCAGCGCCAGCAGCTTGAAATCTCGCGTGAATTGCTCCAGGTAAACCGCGAACAGCGCGCCCGCCAGGCCGCCGAGCTCGAGCGCTGGCAGGCCGGCCACGAGCCGATCCTCGATACCTGCAAGGAAACGCTGGGCAAGCTCGAGCAGGTGCACGCCTCGCTCATGAGCGAGCTGTCGAACTACGTGGACGACAACCACGAAAACCTGCTCGAAGGCGACTTCTCACTCAGCGATTTCGTCGACCGCTTCGGCCCCCGCCTGGCGCACCTGAACACGATGCTAGCCGTCTTGCGCCCGCTCGCCGCCGCGAATCGAAAGACCGAGAGCTAAAAAACGCGGGAAGCGATGAGCCGTTTATGCGGCGGGTGCTATCCAGCGCACGCGGTGGGTTGCACCCACTCTACAATGATGCCGTTGCCGCCGCCAGAGGGATCGCGCACAGCCGCATTCCGCACACCGAAACCCCCCAGCGGGTACCGGAGCCGGAACCCGCTGGCTTCGAGATATGTCGATTATTTCGGTGCGAAGGCCACCACTCGCTTGATCAGTAGCGACGGCTGTCGTAACCGCCACCACCACCGCCCGAGCGGCCTCGGCCACCACCGCCTCCACCACCACCGCCGCCGCCTCCGCCCCCACGCCAGCCACCGCCGCCTCCTCCGCCACCGCCGCCGGGACGGGGCTCGCGAGGCCGGGCTTCATTGACGGTCAATCGACGGCCATCGTGTTCCTGATCGTTCAAGGCGTCGATCGCCGATCGCGCCTCGGTCTCGTTGCTCATCTCCACGAACCCGAAACCCTTGCTCCTGCCTGTGTCGCGGTCGGCAATGACCTCCGCGCTCTCAACGCTTCCGAACTGCGAGAACAGTTGTTCAAGGTCGGAACTGGTCACCCGGTAAGTGAGGTTTCCGACGTACAGTTTCTTACCCACCATCAATCTCCTGAGTAGGGGGTTCTCGCCCCCCTTGAATCACGTTCCGGGTCGAATCGCAACAGGCCGACCGGAGGACCTGCGGTGGAAAGGCGAGAGAGGTAACGGAGTGCCATGGTAAACCACAGCACGCACTCAATCGGTTTCCAACCGTGAAATAGTATAATCAAGCGGCATTTGGGACCGGTAGACCGAATTTTTGAAATTATCAAATTTTTTGAAATGTCGCGCATCCAGCGGCTTGAGCACGCCGAATCCGCCTCATTCTTGCGACCGGGCAGCTCGGGAAAGGCCGTACTTGAGCACCCGCCGCCCCATGATATCGGCCTCGCCTAGAAGGCTCATTCCCAGCCGCGTGGCCACCGCGACCGAGTTGCCGTTTTCCGGCTGAATCAGGCTGATCACGCGATCCTGCCCGAGCTGATTGAACGCGAAATCAATCGCCTGGAGTGCGGCCTCCGTCGCATAGCCCTTGCCCCAGAACCGCCGGCGCAGTGCCCAGCCAATCTCGAAACCTGGCCAGCCCTCGGGCTGCCAGCAGCCGACTCTCCCTGCAAGCTGCCCGGTGCGCCGCTCCTCCACCGCCCACAGGCCGAAGCCGCGCAAATGCCAGTGGCCGATGACAAACGCCATATGCCGCCATGCTTCGGCTCGGGTGAGCGTGTGCCCGTCGCCGAGGTATCGCATGACGTCCGCGTCGCCGCACATCTCGGCGTACGCGTCGAGATCAGACTCGCCGAACATCCGGAGCACCAGCCGCTCGGATTGAAGCGTCTGCATCTCTTTCACACGGTCTCGGGCTGGCCCTTCTTGAGCGGCCACGGACGCGGGATCTTGGTCTTGATCTCGCGCCAGATCGCCTCTCGCACCCGCGCGCCGCTGTCCTTGACAATCCCCGAAAGCAACCGCGCCGCCTGGGCCGTGGCCGCCCGGCGCAATTGCGCTCGCGGCTCGGCGACCAGCGATCCGCAGTACTCCTTGGCGATCATCCCGATCCGCAGGGTCAAGAATGCGTTCGTGCTTCCGCTCAAGAGCGAGTTGACCAGGATGGTCGTCAAAACCTGGAAGCCCGGAATCGCGCCCCCCACAGCCCCCACCGTTCCGGCCACGACGGGCTGAATCATCTGGTGCAACTCCAGATCGTCGAGCTCACCGGCCAGCAGAGACGTGGCCGCCACGTTGGCGTAAAGATGGGTAAGGTCTCTCAGCGATGGACGCTGATAGTAAAGTTGCGCAATACGCCAGACCATGCGCGATTGCGCGCTCAGGACAAGCAGCGCATCGAGCCGCCCGCTCTGCGAGACGGCCGTCGTGAGGAACACGGTCGTCGCCATCTGCTTGATCAGCATGTCGGCTTCGGAGTCCAGAATGCAGATTGCGTCCTCGATCTTCCGGCGATTGACCGGCTGGCCGGTATCAAGCTCGAGCCGGGGGTTGCTCGCCAATCGGTCGCGCAATTGCTTGAGGTGCTCCTCGAATTCGGGGCCAGATTCGGCAGAAGGTGGTGCAAGCGGTTTCGGCATCCGCATGATCATCACGACCGGTACACCGATGACCCCACCATAAATGATCAAGAGCCCCCAGAGCGTGACCGTGCCGAACGCGGGATGCACTTCCTTGGCGAGCTGCACGACGCCGGCTGTCTGGTTGATCACCACCAGCGTGCAGCTCAGGATGATCATCCCGCTTCCCAGAAGTGCGAAGGTCTTGAGCGATTTCTTCATCACAATCGATCCTGATCAAGCTCGCAGGGACGAAAGTATGCCTGGAACGCAACCGCCCCATTATTGGTTCTTCGTACCGAAGCCGGCGAATATTATCCGGCGGGCACCAGATCCACCGAGGCGTCCGCCTGGCTCTCGCGCCGAGTGATTCTACAGAAATGTCGGCGGCGATGCGCGGGGGGATTGGAAAAACTTCTGCGGCAAGCCTGTGACGACCGCTCGGCGTTCCCAAATCATCCGGGTACAAAGAGACCCACGAGGAGAAGCGGGCGACGCTCATCGCGGGGAAAACCGTCACGATCCGGTTCGAGCTGGAGAAGGCACACTAGCCCGACGGGCGAGCGAGGGTCCGCTCTGAGCGATCGCTAAACTTCGCTCAGCCCCCGCAGCACAAAAACAACGAGCGCGCTGAAAACTGCCACCACAGCTACCAGCCAGAGCAGATGCAAGATATTGAATTGAATTCGCGGCGCCGCGATTCCCATCTCCTGCTCCGAACGATAGTCGCTCCAGTATCCATACAACACCAGGCAAAGAAAACCCGCCGGAAAGAGCCCGGGGAACAGCACAACCATGAGCAGCGTGAAACCGCTCGGGCCAAATCCCCACCAAGCTGCGGCCACGCACAAACCGATGAGAACAAGGCAGGTGGCCATCGCGATCTGATACGCGAAGCCGCGGCCGCGCGCATAGCGGTGCTGGGCAACGCCAGGGGAGTCTTGCCGGCGATCGGAGCGCCCATGTTCTCCCAATAGTGGCTGCCTCCGCTCGATCGATAGCATGCAAGGTTCAAGGCGCGGTTTTGGCTCGATCTGATTCAACCTTGCCGGAAACATCCTTTGGCCCGGCTGTTACCGGCGTCTGCGGTGTGTGCCGCGCCTCCTCAACGAGCGCCGCGAAAGTCGAAGCGGTGAGTGCCTTCAGCTTGCTGTCCAGCGTCGCCGCACCGGCGACCTTTTCGATCGCGCCGTCCGCGATCATCACGTGAAACTTTGTCTCCAGCTCCATCACCACCGAGATAAGATCGAGCTTATCGGCTCCGAGATCCTTGAGCGAAGTTGACGACTGAATCTCTCCCGGTTCCTTGCCCAACTGCTTTTCCATTATCGCGATGATCGCCGCTTCGTCCGTGCTTGGCTCCCGATCGTGAGATCGTACGACGACCACCGGATCCGAAATCCTCGTGGGACCGCGATCACAGCCCGTAATGGCTGAGAGAAGCCACAAGCTCGCGATTTGGAGCGGAAGCATTACCTCGAAGCGCCGCCATCTGCTGCTCATACGTTGATTTCCCGAGCACCGTGAAGGGAATGTTCTGTTCGGCGAGCGCTTCCAAAGCGGCCTCCGGCACGAGGTGTTCACCAGAACGAAGGACCCGCCCCGAAAAACGGCCGATCAGGAACCCAAGCGCTCGTTTTTCCATTTCGCGGTCGGAAAATGTGATCGTCACCACTCCTCACCTCCTGCCGATTTCACGTCGTATAATCTGCATTGAGTCTAATGTACTCCGCCGTCAGATCGCACGTCCAGAACCGCACCGACTCCGCCCCCGACTTGAGCCGCAGCCGCAGCGACACATTGCGATCCTGCCGTATCCCCTTCGACAAGGCATCGGCATCAAATACAGCCGGAATCCCATCTTCATAGACGGATACGTTGTTAATCGCGAGCGACAGCTCCTCCTCACGGAACGCGACGCCGGCGTAGCCCGCGGCCGAGACAATCCGGCCCCAGTTGGGGTCGGCACCGTGAATCGCGGTCTTGACGAGCGGACTGTCGGCCACGGCCCGGGCGATCGCACGCGCATCTTCGAATGACCCGCAGCCCTGGACGTCGATCGTGATGAAATGCGTGGCGCCCTCGCCGTCATTCGCGATCGCGCACGCGAGCTGCTCGCAGGTGGCGCGCACCATCCCGGCGAACGCCGCGATCTCTTCACCCCGCAAGATCGGCTCGGACGTGGCCGTGCTTGAGAGCAGCAGGACCGTATCATTGGTACTGGCATGCCCCTCGACCGAGATGCAATTGAACGAGCGATCGACCGCCGGGATGAGAATGTCCGCCAGATCGTTGGACCAGAGTGGAGCGTCGGTGAGCAGGAAGGCGAGCATCGTGGCCATGCGCGGACCAATCATGGCGGCCCCTTTGGCGATGCCCAGAATGGTCACTTGCCGGTCGCCGATCTGTTGCTCTAGCGAAACGATCTTGGGACGCGTGTCGGTCGTCATGATCGCGCCCGAGGCCGCCTGGAATGACTCGGGACCGGCCCCCAGGGCGGCGATGGCCTGGTCGAGCCCGGCCTCGATCTTGTCCATGGGAAGCTGGTGCCCGATCACTCCGGTCGAGGCAACCAGGACCTGCTCACTCCGGCAACCCAGGCGCGATGCCGCTTTCGAAGCCGTGCGCCGGGCGTTCTCGAACCCCTCTTCCCCGGTCGCGGCGTTGGCGTTGCCCGAGTTGATCACGATCGCTCGAATGTCGTCGGCCGGCAGCCGCTCGCGGCACCATTTTACCGGCGGCTGCACAGATCCGGTTGAGCGTGAACGCACCCGCGGCCGACGCAAGACCGTCGGAAGCCAGGACGGCGAGGTCGGGCGATCCGGAAGCCTTCAGACCGGCCGTCACGCCGCTGGCGCGAAAGCCACGCGGAATGAAAAGCGATGAACCATCACTCATCGAGAAGAACTCCTGGGCGATAACCCGGTGGACCAACCATTGTCTCGGGCTGGACACCTCGCCCTGCCAGGCGGTTCAGTGGCCGCCCGGTAATCACCGGGCTGTGTAACCGCCGTCGACAAACAGCGTGGCACCCGTCATGAAGCTCGAGGCATCCGACGCGAGGAAAACCGCGGCCGGGCCCAGCTCGACCGGGTCGCCCCACCGCGCCAGCGGCACGTTCGACTCCATTTGAGCGCGGGCCACAGGGTCGTTCAATAGAGGCGTGTTGATCTCGGTGGCGAACGGGCCAGGGCAGAGCGCATTGACGTTGATGCCGTCCCTGGCCCATTCCAGTGCAAGCGTCTTGGTCAAGAGCGTGAGCCCCCCCTTGCTCGACGCATACGGCGTGCGGCCCGGCAGCGAGATTTCCCCCAGCATGCTCGAGACGTTGATCACCCGCCCCCACTTCTGGGCCTTCATCACCGGCGCCACCGCGCGGCAACAGAGCCACGGACCTTTCAGATTCGTGTCGACGACCGTGTCCCAATCCTCCTCAGTCAGCTCTTCGATCGGACCGCGGATGTTCACCCCCGCGTTATTGACCAGAATGTCAATCCGCCCGAACGTATCCATCACCTGCGTCATCATGTCCCCGACGTGCTCCGGCCGCGTCACGTCGCCGGCGACGCCCAGTGTCTTCCGGCCCGTCGCATGCCCAATCACCTCGGCCACCCTCGCGGCCGTTTCAAGCTGCCGCGCCGATACGGCGATGTCGGCGCCGGCCGAGGAAAGTGCATCGGCGATCGCGCGGCCCAAGCCCGCGCGAGCCCCCTGTCACGACCGCGACCTTGCCGTCGAGCCGGAATCGATCGAGCACATTGCCGTTCATGCCGCACTTTCAATCATGTCTTTAGCCTGGTCTTCAGTCGAACCCGCCCGAGCAGACTCGCCAGACCAGACTATCCGAACATCGTTCGCGCGGGAAGATCCTAGATCGGCTTCATCAAGCGTGCGGAATCCCGCCCTGCGGACCGCTATGTCGACGGGGCGAGCGAGCGCCGATCCGCCATCTCGCCAGAACTATCCCAGAAGGGATTTCCGCCCCTTCGGCTTGCCGGCCACCTGGTCAAGCGCCGGGTCATAGACCAACCGCCCAGGCAAATCGGTGGCATTCGCCGCCTGAGCCATCGCGACTTCGTCCAGTGCGAGCAACGTTTCGAGCCGATCGTTGCCCGCGCTGTTTCGCGCACTTGAAAGCACTTCGTCAAGCGCGGCCAGGCTCTTCGCCAGCGAGCTCGAGGGATACGGGCTCACGGGGGAAACATCCGCCCGAGCCGTTGCCGCATCTCCCGGCGAGGTCGAGCTCGATCCGTTGCCTTGGCCCTCGAACGACGCAACGGCCTGGTCGCCCATCGTTCCGGATCCAGGCGGCGGATCGGGATCGAAGAACAGTCCGTTCAGCACCGCGTTGGCGCCGGCCGTCCGCGTGAACGTGATCAGCACGTTCCCCGATATCGTCCAGGTCAGATACTCCCCATCGACGAAATTCGACACGCTCTGCGTATTCAGCACGGCACTCGTGATCGCGTTCGAGAGCGTGACTGTCTCCGCACGGCCCGAAGAGTCGTAGTCAAGGAAATAGAGCTCGAGGTTGTAATCCTGGCCCGAAGCCACGTCCACGTCCACCGTGAAGCTCGTGGCCGAATACCAGACTGCCGCAACACGGCTCGCTCCCGACGGCGGTACCTCGAGCGCCTGCTTGGTTGTCGGCGACGGCGTCGCCCACGTGTATTCGTGCTCGTTCGACGGCGTGATCGTGGCATAGGTGGGATCAACCACACTGCTGGCGACGAGGTCATGGCCGTCCGACCCGTAGACGCCAATCCAGTTGCCCTCGGTCGACGTATCTGACCCGACAAAACTCGCCGCGGCTCCAGGCGGCGGAGGAGGCGGAGGCGGCGGCGGAGGCGGCGGAGGCGTGGGAGTCGTGGGGTCGAAGAACAGTCCGTTCAGCACCGCATTGGCGCCGGCCGTCCGCGTGAACGTGATCAGCACGTTCCCCGATATCGTCCAGATCAGATACTCGCCATCGACGAAGTTCGACACGCTTTGCGTATTCAGCACGGCACTTGTATTCGCGTTGGAGAGCGTGACTGTCTCCGCTCGGCCCGAGGAGTCGTAGTCAAGGAAATAGAGCTCGAGGTTGTACTCCTGGCCCGAAGCCACGTCCACGTCCACCGTGAAGCTCGTGGCCGAATACCAGACTGCCGCAACACGAGTCGCCCCGGACGGCGGTACCTCGAGGGCCTGCTTGGTCGCCGGCGACGGCGTCGCCCACGTGTATTCGTGCTCATTCGACGGCGTGATCGTGGCATAGGTGGGATCAACCACGCTGCTGGCGACGAGGTCATGGCCGTTCGATCCGTAGACGCCAATCCAGTTGCCCTCCGTCGACGTATCTGACCCGACAAAACTCGCCGTGGCTCCAGGCGGCGGAGGCGGCGGAGGAGGCGGAGGCGGCGTGGGAGTCGTGGGGTCGAAGAACATGCCGTTCAGCACCGCGTTGGCGCCGGCTGTCCGCGTGAACGTGATCAGCACGTTCCCCGATATCGTCCAGATCAGATAGTCCCCATCGACGAAGTTCGACACGCTCTGCGTATTCAGCACGGCACTTGTATTCGCGTCGGAGAGCGTGACTGTCTCCGCACGGCCCGAGGAGTCGTAGTCAAGCAAATACAGCTCGAGGTTGTACTCCTGGCCCGCAGCCACGTCCACGTCCACCGTGAAGCTCGTGGCCGAATACCAGACTGCCGCAACACGGCTCGCCCCCGACGGCGGTACCTCGAGGGCCTGCTCGGTTGTCGGCGACGGCGTCGCCCACGTGTATTCGTGCTCGTTCGACGGCGTGATCGTGGCATAGGTGGGATCAACCACGCTGCTGGCGACGAGGTCATGGCCGTTCGATCCGTAGACGCCAATCCAGTTCCCCTCTGTCGAGGTGTCGCTCTTGACGAACACCGCGGTCGCTGCCGCGGGTGGGGTGATCACGCCCGTCGAGACGGCAACGAAGGTGTAGGCGTAGTTGTTGCCGGAGTTGCCGTCGATCACGCTTCCGCTGGGAGTGAGCGTCTTGCCCGTGCCCTGAGCCGCGGTATTGTAGGTTTCGATAAAATCGGCCGTATCGCCCGGGGCGACGCTGCCAACCGTGATCGTCGGAACCGCTGCGGCCGAAGTCGTTCCATCGTACGGCTTGGTGTTGGTCACCGCGGTCACGGTCAGCGCCCGCGCCGTGATCGTGCCGGTCGAAACCGGCACGAACGTGTAAGTGTAGTCGTTGCCGGAGAAGCCGTCGTTCACCGTTCCGGCCGGAGTCAGCTTCAAACCCGAGCCCACGTTCTTGCTGCTGTAAGTCTCGGTGAAGTTCGGCGTGTCGGAGCCTTGAATGACACCCGAAGTGATCGTGGGCAACGTCGCCGCCCCGACTGTGCCGTCATAGGTCTTGCCGTTGGCCACGGCCGTGATCGTCAGGGCCTCCGGGATGATGGTTCCGGCGGCGGTCTGGAGGACGACGTGGTAGTCGGCCCCGGCGTCGCCGTCGTTGACGGTGTAGCCGGACTGCACCACCAGCGTGCTGCCGCCAGTGCCCATCACGTTCTTCGACGCGAACGCCTGGGAGAGCCCCGTCAGCGTGTCGCCGTTGTACAGCTTGTTGGCCGGCTCGCCGTTGACCTGGTAGCTCGGGGTTTGCGACGATGTGGTCAGCCCGTTATAGGCCCTGCTGTCGGTCGCCGCCGTGATCGTCAGGGTCGCCGAGGTGATGGTTCCGGTGGCGGTCTGGAGGACGACGTTGTAATCGGCCCCGCCGTCGCCGTCGTTGACGGAGTAGCCGGACTGCACCACCAGCGTGCTGCCGTCGGTGCCCAGCACGTTCCTTGAGGCGAAAGCCTGGGTCAGCCCCGTCAGCGTGTCACCGTCGTACAGCGTGTCGGCCGATTCGCCGCTGACCTGATAACTCGGGGTTTGCGACGAGGTCGTTGTGCCGTTATAGACCTTGCTGTCGGTCGTCGCCGCGATCGTCAGCGTCGCCGGGGTGATGGTCCCGGAGGCGGTCAGGAGGACGATGTCGTAGTCGGCCCCGCCGTCGCCGTCAGTGAGGGTGTAGCCCGACTGCACCACCAGCGTGCTGCCGCCGGTGCCCATCACGTCCTTCGAGGCGAATGCCTGCGTGAGTCCGGTCAGAGTGTCGCCGTCATACAGCGTGTCGGCCGGCTCGTCGCTGACCTGGTAACTCGGCGTCTGCGATGACGTGGTGAGCCCGTCGTAGACCGTGCTGTCGCTCACCGCCATGATGGTCAGGGTCGCCGGGGTGATTGTTCCGGCGGCGGTCTCGAGGACGACGTCGTAGTCGGCCCCGCCGTCGCCATCGTTGACGCTAAATCCGGACTGCACCACCAGCGTGCTGCCGCCGGTGCCCATCACGTCCTTCGAGGCGAATGCCTGTGTGAGCCCCGTCAGAGTGTCGCCGCCGTACAGCGTGTCGGGCGCCTCGCCGCTGACCTGGTAGGTCGGCGTTTGCGATGACGTTGCGAGCCCGTTATAGACCTTGCTGTCGGTCGTCGCCGTGATCGTCAGCGTCGCCGGGGTGATTGTGAAAGTGGTATAGTCACACGCGGAAGCGTAGTCGGTCGACCCGGCGTAGCTGGCGTAGACCGTGTACGTTCCAGCATCCTTCGGAGCCGTGCTTCCGAGATCGGTGCCGCCGTTGCCGATACCGACGTAATAGATGTAAGTGAGGGGAACCCCATCCAGCTCGTTCGAGGGTGGGCCGTCATTGGGGGTGATGGTGACGCTGGCCGTGAACTGCGATCCGTTGTAGAAATTGCTCGCGTCGGTGACGCTCACCGTGGGCGTGATCTGGTTGATGGTGATCGATGTGCTGGTCGCGCCGGTGATCAGACTGCTCCAGGGATTGCCTGAAGGCAAGGCCGAAGCGACCAGATAGTACACGCCGGCGTGATTGATGCTCAAATCGGTGAACGTGACGATGCCGTTTGTTGCATCGAGCGGGATCGTGCCCGAAAGCGTACCGAGGTACGTCCCAGCGCTCAGCGTGAGATCCACCTGCGAACCGGGCACGGTGCTGCTGTCGAAGTTGATGCCGACGTTGCCGCTCGAGTCCTCGGCAATGAGCTCTGGCTGCTGGGCAAAAGTGACGCCCAAGCCGGCTGTGGATGAGGGCTCGGGCACGAAGACCAGCTCGGTCGGCACCGCGTAGTAGGCAGACACGGTGGGATTGAAGCCAGAGCCCGTGCCGGGCGTGTAAACGCCGATCCACGGGGTGAAGCTCACATTGCCCGATACGGCCGCGCCATCGCCGCCGGGGTTGGCCGACGTCGTCGGACCATGCAAGCTGCCCCACCAGTTTTGCGTGGCGTCGATCAAACCGCTCGACTGAAGGTTCGTCACGCCCGTTGTATCGCCCGTGAAGTCGTTGTCGTTAATCGTCGCCGTGCTGGTGTCATCGGCGCCATAGCCCACCAGGACGCCGGTCGTGTCGGTTTGAATCGTGTTGTTGGTGATCGTCGCGCTTGCGCCGTTCTCGACCAGAATGCCGGTCGTGTTACCGGAGATCGAGGCGCCGGTGATGGTTGCCGAGGCGCCCGAGCCGCTCACGAGGACGCCGGTGCCGTCGGATGCAATCGTGCCGCCCGAGATCGCGACTGTGCCTCCGAAGGCGGCGATGCCGCCGCCAGCCTGGAAAGCGGTGTTGCCCGTGACGGTGCTGCCCGTGATGGTCAAGCTGCCGCCCGCCTGGTAGATTCCGCCGCCGGACCCAAAAGTAGCTGTGTTGTTCGTGAGAGCGCAGTTGCCGCTGACATGCACACTGCCCGATTGATTATAGATGCCGCCGCCGTCGCTGAAGGCTGTGTTGTTCGAGATTTCTCCGCCGGTGATCGTGAGCTCTCCCCCGGCATTGAAGATTCCGCCGCCATTCGAGCTGGCGGTGTTGTTCGAGATCTCTCCGTCCTGGATCTGCACCGAGCCGTCCGAGTTAAAGATGCCGCCGCCGAAGCCGGCATTGTTCTGCGAGAGCCCGCTGTTGGTTATGGTCAGGGTGCCGCTCTGAAGATAGATCCCGCCGCCGAAGCCGGCACTGTTGCCCTGGATTGTGCAACCGGCGGTCACATGCACCGCGCCCGATTGATTGTAGATGCCGCCGCCGCTTGAGCTGGCGGTGTTGTTCGAGATCGCGCCCCCTGAGATCGTGACGTCGCCGCCCTCGTTGTAGATGCCGCCGCCGGAGGCCGCCCTGTTGTCCTTGATGACGTCGCCGTCGAGCGTGAGCGAGGCAGTACTCTGGACAACGATGGCCGATGAGCCCGAGAAGTTCTCGATGGTCAGGCCCGAGATGGTGACGCCGGCCGCGGTGACGTCGAAGCCGGACGCCGACAGACCGGTGCCGTCCAGGACGGGGGTCGCACCGTCCGATGCGTCGGCCTCGATGGTCAGGTCGGGGATGGCAACGGTATCGGATTCGTTGTAGCCGTTGCCGGTCTCCACCAGGATCGTGTCGCCCTGGACGGCGGCATTGATGGCGGCCTGGATCGTCGTATAGCCGGTGGCCGCCGTGAATCCATTGTCAGTCCCGGAGGTATTCGCCGAATTGACGTAGATCGTGGTGGTGCTGATCACGGGCTGATATTCGTAGGCCCCGATGTCGACAACTCCGGTGCCGTACTCTGGGCGGCTCAAGCCCCGCTGGTCGACGGCTGGTACGTCGACGCCCGTTAACGTGCTGCTTCCCGCGCCCAACGCGGCGCTGCCGGCCAGGAGGGCGATGGTCTCGGTCGGACCGCCGTTGGGGGCCAGTCCCTTCGCGAGACCCGGGTTGCCGGGCCCGAACAGAGTCGGATCGTTCGAGTTGCTCACCGTGCCGGTCTCATCAACGCCGACCAGGTTGTTCGAGCTGTTCGAGGCGATTCCCGTACCCGCGATATCACCTGCGCCGGAGGCATCGGCGTTGAGCGCGACGATTGTGTTATAGAGGGTGGCCGTGCCGTCAGTGATATCCAGCCCGCCGCCTGAGCCGGTTGCCGTGTTGTAGGCGATGGTGTCGTTGATGGCCGTGAGCGTTCCTGAGCTCTGGACCGAGATGGCACCGCCTGAGCTGGCCGAGTTATCCGCGAGCGTGCTGTTGATGATCGTCAAGGCGCCGCCCGAAAGAGCGATGCCGCCACCGCCCGAGCCGGCGAGGTTGACCGAGAGGGTACTGCCCTTGATCGTCAAGCTTCCACCCGACTCGTAGATGCCGCCGCCGCTTACGCCGCCGACGTTGCTCGAGATCACGGCGCCGGAGATCGTGACTTTGCCGCCCTCGTTATCGATGCCGCCGCCCGTGACCGCGATGTCATTCGCGATCGTCACGCCCGTGATCGTCAGCGTCCCGCCCGCTACATAAATCGCGCCGCCTGAGCCTGCTGTATTGTTCTCGATGCTGCCGCCCGAGACCGCGACGGCACCACCCGAGTCATAGATGCCGCCCCCGGCGCCCGCCGAATTGTTGTCCGTGATGACGTCTCCGTCGAGCTTGAGCGAGGCACCATGCTGGACAACGATGGCGGAGTAACCCGTGAAGTTCTCGATGGTCAGGCCCGAGATGGTCACGTCGGCCGCGGTGACGTCGAATCCGGGCCCCGACTGACTGGTGCCGTCCAGGACTGGGGCCACACCCTGCGATACGTCGGCCTCGATGGTCAGGTCGGAGACCGAAATGGTATCGGATTCGTTGTAGCCGCTGCCGGTCTCCACCAGGATCGTGTCCCCGGCGACGGCGGCATTGATGGCGGCCTGGATCGTCGTATAGCCGGTGGCCGGCGTTAACCCATAGTCAGTCCCGGAGGTATTGGCCGAGTTGACGTAGATCACGGTCTGGTGTTCGTAGGCCCCGATGTCGACAACTCCGGTCGTGTACTCTGGCCGGGTCAAGCCGCGCTCGTCGACGGTTGGTACGTCGACGCCCGTTATCTTGCTGCTTCCCGCGCCCAAAGCGGGGCTGCCGGCGAGGAGGGCGATGGTCTCGGTCGGGCCGCCGTTGTAGGCCAGTCCGGTCGCGAGCCCCGGGTTGCCGGGCCCGAACAGATTCGAGCTGCTCACCGTGCCGGACAAATCAACGCCGACCAGGTTGTTCGAGCTGTTCGAGCTGATCCCCATGCCCGCGATATCGTCGGCGCCGGAGCCATCGGTGTTCAGGGCGACGATGGTGTTATACAGGGTGGCAGTGCCGCTCGTCACATCCAGGCCGCCGCCCGAGTTGGTGACGGTGTTAAACGCGATGGTGTCGTTGATGGCCGTCAGCGTTCCGGAGCTCTGGACCGAGATGGCACCGCCTGAGCTGGCCGAGTTACCTGCGAGTGTGCTGTTGATGATCGTCAACGCGCCGCCCGGAAGAGCGATGCCGCCACCGTTCGAGCCGGCGGTGTTGCCCGAGAGGGTACTGCCCGCGATCGTCAGGTTTCCACCCGACTGGTAGATGCCGCCGCCGCTTGAGCCGGCGTTGTTGGTCGAGAACACGGCGCCGGAGATCGTGACTGTGCCGCCCTCGTTGTCGATGCCGCCGCCGTCGCTGGAGGCGGTGTTGCCCGAGACGGTGCTGCTCGTGATGGTCAAGCTCCCGCCCGACTGAAAGATTCCGCCGCCGGAGCCATTTTGGGCTGCGTTGTCCGTGAGAGCGCTGTTGCTGTTGACGTGCACCGTGCCCGATTGATTAAAGATGCCGCCGCCGTTGGAGTAGGCACCGTTGCTCGCGATCGCTCCGCCATCGATCGTAAGCTGGCCACTGGCGTTATAGATTCCGCCGCCATTCGCTCCGGCGAAGTTGTCCGAGACCTCTCCGCCGTCGATCTGCACCGAGCCGTCCGCGTTAAATATGCCGCCGCCCAGGTGGGCCGCGTTCTGCGAAAGCCCGCTGTTGGTGATGGTTACGGTGCCGCTCTGGAGATAGATTCCGCCGCCCATCGTGCCTGCATTGTTGCCCCGGATTGTGCAATTGGCGGTCACATGCACAGCGCCTGAGTGATCGTAGATGCCGCCGCCGCTTGCGCCGGCGGTGTTTTTCGAGATCGTACCGCCGGAGATCGAGACTTTGCCCCCTTCGAGATCGATGCCGCCGCCGCTGCTGGCCTTGTTCTGCGAGATCGTCACGCCCGTGACCGTCAGCGTCCCACCCGCTACATAAATCGCGCCGCCGCCGTTGACCGCTGTGTTGCTCTCGATTCTGCCGCCATTTATCGAGAGCGTGCCACCCGGATTCGAGGCGCTGCCACCTGCGTCATAGATGCCGCCACCGGCGCTCGAGGCGTTGTTGTCCGAGATCACGCTGTCGATCAAGCTCAGATTGCCGGCGTTGTAAATACCGCCACCCTGGGCCGCCGCATTGTCCGTGATGACGTCATCGCTGAGCGTGAGCGAGGCACCCGCCGCGACAACGATGCCGGACGAATCCGAGAAGTTCTGGATCGTCAGGCCCGAGATGGTCACGCCGGTCGCGGTCACGTCGAAGCCAGCACCCGACAGACCGGTGCCGTCCAGGATCGGGGTCTGCCCCGCGTCGGCCTCGATCGTCAGGTTGGCCACGGAAACGGTATCGGATTCGGTGTAGCCGTTGCCGGTCTCGACCAGGATCGTGTCCCCGGCTACGGCGGCATTGATGGCGGCCTGGATCGTCGTATAGCCGGTGGCCGCGGTGAGCCCGTTGTCAGTGCCGGAGGTATTGGCCGAGTTGACGTAGAGCGTGAGCTGCTGGTCGTAGGCGCCGATGTCGACAACTCCGACCGCGTAACCTTGCCGGGTGAAGCCGCGCTGGTCGACCATTGGTACGTCGACACCCGTTATCGTGCTTCCCGCGTTGATTGCGGGACTGCCGAGCAGGAGGGCGATGGTCTCGGTCGGGCCGCCGTTCTTGGCCAGTCCCGTCGCGAGCCCCGGGTTGCCGGCCCCGAACAGAATCGGATTGATCGAGTTGCTCACCGTGCCAGACAAATCAACGCCGACAACATTGTTCTCGCTGTTCGGGCTGATCCCCGCGCCGGCGATATCGTCGGCGCCGGAGGCATCGGTGTTCAGGGCGACGATTGTGTTATACAGGGTCACCGTGGCCGTGCCGCCCGTCACATCCAGGCCACCGCCCGAGTTGGTGACGGTGTTATACGCGATGGTGTCGTTGATGGCGGTGAGCGTGCCGGAGCCCTGGACCAAGATGGCACCGCCTGAGCTGGCCGAGTTGTCCGCGAGTGTGCTGTTGGTGATCGTCAAGCCGCCGCCCGCCAGTGAGATGCCGCCGCCAAAACCAGTGCCGGCTGCGCCGGGGCTGCCCGCGCTGGCCGTTACGCCGCTTCCAGTCGCACCCTGGCCACCCTGCCCACCCGCGCCTCCAACGGCGGAGTTATTCGCCATCGTGACGCCGGAGATCGTGACGGCGCCGCCGGCGATGTAGAGACCGCCGCCATATGCCGCACCGCCGGTACCGCCAGCACCCCCGGCGACTGCAGCTCCGCTTGCGGTGATGGAGCCGTTGCCCCCGTTTCCGCCACTGCCGCCGCTGGCTTTGTTGGAATTGATCGAGACGTTGGAGAGCGTCAAGTTGCCGCCCGAGTCAAAGATTCCGCCGCCCATGGCACTGCCGGCGGCGCTACCCGATTGACCCGCGGGGCCGGTCGACCCGTTGTACCCGAAGGCGGCGTTGTACGCGATCCTGCCCTCGGAGACGGTGACGAGACCACCGGCGAGATAGATGCCTCCGCCGCGCTCCGCCTCGTTGGACTGGATCGTGGCGCCGGTGACATGCACCGTGCCCCCGACTTCGTAAATCCCGCCGCCGCTTGCGCCGGCGCCGTTGTACGAGAGCGTGCCGCCGTGGATCGTGGCAACGCCGTGCGAGTTGTCGATGCCGCCGCCGTCGTAATAGGCGTAGTTGCCCGCGATCGTTCCGCCCGTGATGGTCAGGCTGCCGCCGGCCTGGTAGACGCCACCGCCGTTCGACGCCACGTTGGAGCGGATGGTGCCGCCGGTCACGTGCACCGTGCCACCGGCCTCGTAGATGCCACCGCCGTTTGCGCCAGCTTGGTTGCTCGAGACCGTGCCGCCGGCGATCGTGACTTTGCCATCCGCATAGATGCCGCCGCCCGAGCGGGCGTAGTTGTCGAAGACGGCACTCGAGATGTCAAGCGTGCCCCCCTCAAGATAGATGCCGCCGCCCGCGCTCGTGGCGGCGTTAAACGCCAGAGCGCCGCCGCTGATCGTGATGTTGCCGTGCGAGTTAAAGATGCCGCCGCCGTAGCCACTGCCGGCTGCGCCGGGGCTGCCCGCAATGGCCGTTACGCCGCTTCGAGTCGCACCCTGGCCACCCTGCCCACCCGTGCCTCTGTTGGCCGCGTTATTCGCGATCGTGACGTCAGAGATCGTGACGGCACCGCCGGCGATGTAGAGACCGCCGCCAAATCCCGCACCGCCGGTACCGCCAGCGCCCCCGGCGACTGCGGCTCCGCCTGCGGTGATGGAGCCGCTGCCCCCGTTTCCGCCAGCGCCACCGAAGGCTCTGTTGGAGTTGATCGAGACGTTGGAGAGCGTCAAGTTCAGCGCCCGAGTCAAAAATTCCGCCTCCCATGGCGTTGCCGCCGGCGCCACCCGATTGACCGTTGGGGCTGTTCGTGCCGATGGCTCCGATGGCGAAATTGCCCGCGATCGTATCGCCGGAGAAGTTGACGAGACCACCGGCGAGATAGATGCCTCCGCCGCTCTCCGCCAAGTTGGACTGGATCGTGGCGCCGGTGACACGCATCGTGCCCCCGGCTTCGTTAATCCCGCCGCCGCCGGCGCCGGCGAAGTTGTCCGAGATCGCGCCGCCGGAGATCGTGACTTTGCCGCCGAACGCGAGGATGCCGCCGCCCCCCTCGTTCACCGCGGCGTTGTGTGAGATTGTGCTAGCCGAGATCGTCAAGGTGCCGTTGGCCTGATAGATTCCGCCGCCGCCGGCGCCGCCGAACGCCGTGTTGCCCTGGATTGTGCAACCGCCGGCCACTTGCAGCGTGCCACCGGCTTCGTGGATGCCGCCGCCGTTCGAGCCGGCTGAGTTGTTCGAGATCGTTCCGCCGGAGATATTGACGTCGCCGCCGAACGCGAGGATGCCGCCGCCCCCGTACACCGCGGTGTTGTGTGAGATGATGCTAGCCGAGATCGTCAAGGTGCCTTCGGCCTGATAGATTCCGCCGCCGGCGACGCCCGCTGTGTTGCCCTGGATTGCGCAACCCCCGGTCACTTGCAGCGTACCACCGCTATCGTAGATGCCGCCGCCCAAGCCGGCGGTGTTGTTCGCGATCGTGCCGCCATTGACCGCCAGGTTGCCGTGCGCGAGGTAGAGACCGCCGCCGTAGCCAATGGCGTCTGCGCCCGCGCTGCCGGATCCGACTGTGGTTGCATTCGCACTGTGCGCGTCTTCGCCACCAAGCCCGCCCGCGCCTCCGCCAGCAAAATTCCCCGAGATCGTGCCGCCGGAGACCGTGATGTAACCGCCGGCCAGGTAGAGCCCGCCGCCATATCCCGCGCCACCGGCACCCCCCGCGCCCCCGATTCCGGATCCGCCTCCGATGGTGGTGCCGCTGCCCCCTTGTCCGCCGGCTCCGCCCACGGCCCTGTTGGAGTTGATGGAGACATTCTTCAGCGTCAAGATCCCGCTCGACTCATAGACTCCGCCTCCCAGCGCGCTCGCACCGGCGCCACCCGTTTTGCCGGGGAGGCCGATCGTCCCCGCGGCCCCATCTGCGAAGTTGCCCGCGATCGAGCCGCCGGAGACCGTGACGACACCACGGGCGACATAGACGCCGCCGCCGTTGGCCGCCGAGTTATCCCGGATGGCAACGCCGGTGCCATTTAGCAAGCCGCCGGCTTCAAAGATACCGCCGCCGTCGTTCCCGGCAAAGTTTTGCGAGACCGCGCCGCCGCTGATCGAGACAGTGCCGTCGGAGTCGTCAATGCCGCCGCCGTCGATGCTGGCGTTGTTCTTCGAGAGAGTGCCATCCGCGATGACAAGCGTGCCGTTCTCAAGATAGATACCGCCGCCGCTGGCCGCCACGTTGAGCTCGATGGTGCAGCCGCCGGTCACGTGCACCTTGGCCGTGATCGCGTCGATGCCGCCGCCATCGTTGCTGGCGGTGTTTTTCGAGAGGGTGCTGCTCGCGACCGTCAAGGCGCCGTTCTGAAGATAGATTCCGCCGCCGTTCGCCGCCGAGTTGCCCGTTATGGAGGCGCCGAGACTTCTGCCTTGCCCGCGCTATCGTAGAGGCCGCCGCCGTCGGTGCCGGCGGCGTTGTTCGAGATCGTGCCGCCTGCGAACGTGACTGCGCCATCACCGTCATAGATGCCGCCACCGTCGAACGTGGCGATGTTCTGCGAGAGGACATTGTCCGTGATGACCAAGCTGCCGCCCGCCTGATAGATGCCGCCGCCAGAGGCCGCCGAGTTGAGCTGGATCGCACCGCCGGTCACGTGCACGGTACCCGCGCCATCGTAGAGGCCGCCGCCGTCGATCGAGGCGGTGTTGCTCGACAGGGTGCTGTCGGCGATGATCAGGCTACCGGCCGCCTGATAGATACCGCCGCCCGAGGCCGCCGAGTTGAACTCGATCATGCAGCCGGCCACCTGGACCGCGCCCGAGTGATCATAGATGCCGCCGCCGCTTCCGCTGGCGGCGTTGGCGGAGATCGCGCCGCCGGAGATTGTGATGTCACCGCCCGAGTCGTCGATGCCGCCGCCGTCGACGGTGGCCGTGTTGTGCGAGAGCGTGCTGTCCGTGATGATCAGGCTCCCGCCCGCCTGATAGATGCCGCCGCCGCTCGCCGCCGCGTTGCTCTGGATGAGGGCGCCGGCCACATGCACCGCGCCCGAGTGGCCATAGATGCCGCCGCCGCTTGCGCCGGCGACGTTGCTCAAGATCGCGCCGCCGGAGATCGTGACGTCGCCGCCGTCGTTGTCGATGCCGCCGCCGCCCGAGCCGGCCGTGTTCTTCGAGATCGTCACGCCGGTGACGGTCAGTGTGCCGCCCGCTACATAAATCGCGCCTCCGCCTGAGGCTGCCGTGTTGCCCTCGATGCTGCCGCCGGAGACCGCGACGGTACCACCCGAGTCATAAATGCCGCCCCCGGCGCCCGTGGCGTCGTTCTCGGAAATCACGCTGTCGATCAACGTCAGCTTGCCGGCGCTTGCGATACCGCCGCCTGAGGCCGCCGAGTTCTCCGTGATGACGTCGTCGTCGAGCTTGAGCGAGGCACCAAACTGGACAACGATGGCCGATGAGCCAGTGAAGTCCTGGATCGTCAGGCCCGAAATGGTCACGCCAGCCGCGGTGACCTCGAAGCCGGGGCCCGACTGACCGGTGCCGACGAGGACCGGGGTCGCACCCTGCGATGCGTCGGCCTCGATGGTCAGGCCAGGAACGGAAACGAGATCGGATTCGTTGTAGCCAAAGCCGGTCTCCACCAGAATCGTGTCGCCGGCCGCTGCGGCATTGATCGCACCCTGGATCGTCGTATAGCCGGTCGCGGGTGTTAACCCGTCAGCCGTTCCGGAGTCGGCCGAGTTGACGTAGATCGTGGTGGGAGGCTGGGTGGCCGCGGGCTGCAGCTCGAAAGCCCCGATGTCGACAACTCCGGTCGCGTACTCCGGCCGGGTGAAGCCGCGCTCGTCGACAGTTGGTACGTCGACACCCGTTATGGTGCTGCTTCCCGCGCCCAGGGCGGAGCTGCCGGGCAAGAGAGCGATGGTCTGGGTGGGGCCGCCGTTAATCCCCAGACCGGTGTCGAGCCCCGGGTTGCCGGGCCCGAACAGAATCGGATTGATCGAGCCGATCACCGTGCCGGTCTCGTCGACGCCGACCAGGTTGTTCGAGCTGTTCGAGGTGATCCCCGTGCCCGCGATATCGTCGGCGCCGGAGGCATCGGTGTTCGTGGCGACGATCGTGTTATAAAGATTGGCCGTGCCGTTAATCACATCGAGCCCGCCGCCGGAGCGGGTTGCGGTGTTGTAGGCGATGGTGTCGTTCACCGCCGTCAGCGTTGCGGCGCCGTCGTTCCAGCTCGGGACGGCGATGCCACCTCCTGAGCCGGCTGAGTTGTCCGCGACGGTGCTGTTGGTGATCGTCAAGCCGCCGCGTGGAAAATCGATGCCGCCTCCGTAGCCAAGGCCGGCGCTTCCCGATGCGCCATTGGTCCCGGCCGCACCAAGGACACCGTTGCCACCCTGCCCACCGGCGCCACCGGCGGCGGAATTGCCCGCGAACAAGCCGCCGGAGACGGTCACCGTGCCACCGGCGATATAGAGCCCGCCGCCAAGTCCCGCGCCACCGGCACCGCCGGCGGCCCCGGCTCCGGTTCCGCCGCCTGTGGTGGTTCCGCTACCCCCTTGACCGCCCTGTCCGCCCACGGCGCGGTTGGAGTTGATGGAAACGTCATTCAACTGCAGTTTGCCGCCCGATTCAAAGATTCCACCTCCCATGGCCGTGGCGCCAGCGCCACCCGAATGACCCGCGGGGCCGGTCGCTCCCACGGCACCGATGGCGAAGTTGCCCGTGACCGTGCCGCCGAAGACCTCGACGACACCACCGGCGATAAAGATGCCGCCGCCGCTGGCCGCTGTATTGTCCTCTATAGTGCTGCCGGTCACATTCAGCGTGCCTGCATCGTAGATGCCGCCGCCGTCGCCGCCGGCGTTCTGATTGTGCTCGATCAAGTCGCCGGCGAGCGAGAGCGACGCACCGCTCACGACATCGACGGCCGATGAACCGGAGAAGTTCTGGATCGTCAGGCCCGAGATGGTCACGCCTGTCGCGGTGACATCGAAGCCCGGGGCCGACAGACCGGTGCCGTCCAGGATCGGGGTCTGCCCCGTGTCGGCCTCGATGGTCAGATTGGGCACGGAAATGACATCAGATTCGTTGTAGACGCCGGACTCCACCAGGATCGTCTCGCCGGCGACGGCCGCATTGATGGCGGCCTGGATCGTCAAATAACCAGTGGCCGGCGTTATTCCATCGGGTGTCCCGGTATCGGCCGAGTTGACGTAGATCGGCAGGATTTCGGTGAGAGAATCCTGGCTTCCGCTGAAGGTGCTGTCACCGCTGTAGGTCGCGGTGATCACGTTATTGCCGCCCGCCAGGTCTGACGTCGGGAATGCGAAGGAGGCAGTGCTCGTGCCCGACGCAAAGCTCACGCCGCCGGGCGTGAGGTCGGTGTTGGTTGTCGTGTCAAAGAAGTCGACCGTTCCGGTCGGCATCACCAGGCCTGCGTAGTTCGTTTGGACCGTGGCCGTGAGAGTCACGTTCTGGCCGGCGAGCGGGAACACCGCCGAAGTGGACAAGTTCGTCGAGCTGGGGATGGATCCCGCGACGCCGTTGAGCTCAAAGGTGTCGCCAAACTCGGGCACGCTATTGCCCGTGGTATTCTCGATGAACTGGCCCTGGCCGTTCACGTCGAGCGTGTTGCCGCCGGGGTCGGTGGCCGTGCCGAGGTCGACTGAGCCACTACCGCTGATGCTGATGGCCGGTTCCGAGAAACCGGTCGATGATTCGATCAGATCGTTCCGCAGGATCAGGGTGCCGCCGGTGACCACGATGGTCGGGGAATCCGAATCCGTCGTGAAGGTCGCGTCAGAAATGATCACCGTACCCTGGGTGACCACGAAGGCAGGGGAATGCCCCACGAACGTCGTGCTGGTGCCGTTGCCGGTCACGATGACCGTGACCCCTGCGGGTGGCTTGAACGTCGAGTCGTTAAAGGACCCGCTGCCGAGGTTGACGGTGATCGAGACGGGGGTTGTCTGTGCCGAAAGCGCGTTCACGGCCGAGCTGATGGATTGCAAAGTGGTATTGGTCGACGCCACCAGGGCGGGCGTGGAGGTCGTAGCGATTGCCGCAGAGAGATTGGCGGTCGTCACGGCGCTCACCAACTCGCCGCTGGAGAGGGTGCCGAAGCTCGAGCCGAAGTTGCCGGTGGCGCTCGAGTAAACCGCATTGACGGTGTGACTGCCGGGGGCCAGCAGGATATCGGAGCTGGAAGCGATGCCGTCGACCACGACCGCGGGAGCGCCCAGGTTGGTTCCGTCCACGCTGAACTGCACGCTGCCGTCCGTCGCCAATTTCGTGGTGCCGGTGACTTGAACCGTGGCCGTGAAGAACACGGCCTGTGCTGGGCCCGCCGGGTTCAACGAGCTGACCAACGTCGTGGTGGTTGCCGCGGCCGCGACGTTCAATCTCTCGTCCACGGGAGCCGCCGGGGCATAGGTGGCATTCCCTGGCTGCGAGGCCTCGATCACCACCGTGCCCGCTCCGGTGATCGTGAGGACGTTGCCCGCAACGGTTGCCGGCCCCGACTTGACGGCGAAAAGGGTCCCCAGGCCCGACGAGGCGGTCGCAGTGAGCGTGATGGGAGCGGCATCGAAGGTCTGGGCGGCGGGCGCCGCGAAGCTCACCGTCTGGCTCTTCGTGCCGTTCGGCGTCTCATAGGCGCCGATATCCACCGTACTGTTCAAGATGCGCGGGAAGCCCGTGCCCCGCTGATCGGTGGTGTCGCCCGAGGAGAGCAACCCGTTATCGCCGGCGTTTATGGCCGGGCTGCCGGGAAGCAGGGGCATGGTTTCGGTCGGGCCGCCGTAATAGCCGAGCACACCGAGATGGGCGGCAAGCGGCGAGGCGCCGGAGCCCGTCAGGTCGGAGCCCCAGCCGCTGCTGTTGCCGGTCACGCCGATCAGGTTGTTCCCCTGGGAGTTAAAGTTTCCCGCAACGTCACGAGAAACGGTCGTAGCCGAGTTCCCCGCCACGATTGTGTTGCCGATCGTCACCGTCCCGGCTGCGTCGTCGATGCCACCGGCGTTGCCGGCGGTGTTGCCGCTCACGGTAACGTTGGTCAGGTTCGTCTGGCCTGGGGTCGAATAATGGAAGTTGCCGATGGAAATGGAATACGGCGAGTTAAATAAGCCTCCGCCGTTGTTTCCAGCGCTGTTGCCGCTGACGGTTGAGTTGTACAGCGTGGTTGTGCCTTGGTTCGAGAGGCCACCACCGCTTGTGCCAGCGGAGTTGGCGCTCACGGTAGAGCCGTACAAAGTCGTGATGCCCTCGTGAAGGGTTGCCAGGCCGCCTCCCAGGCCGCTGGCCTTGTTGCCGCTAACGGTGCAATCGGTCAGTGTGGTTGTGGCGGCGGGGAAGAAAAAGTAACTGAGGCAGTAGGTGGCGATTCCGCCGCCTTCGCCGGCCGAGTTGTTGCTTACGGTCGTGTTGTACAGATTGGCCTGGGCATCAGTCCCGTCGTCAAGAAGGCCGCCGCCGAATCTTCCAGCGCTGTTGCCGCTCAAGGCACCGCCGTAGAGAGTGAGGATGCTGGCGTCTCGGATGGAAATGCCGCCGCCGGAACTGTGGGCGGAATTGCCGGTAACCGTGCAGTTGGTGAGAGTCGACGTGGCTGTGCCGTAGGGGGGCTCGGCGAAGCTGTAAATGCCGCCGCCGTCCACGGCCGAGTTGTTGCTGATGGTGGAGCTGTACAGCATGATCGTGCCGGACGCGTTGTCAATGCCGCCGCCGAGGCCGCCGCCGTAGCCGCCATAGCCGCCGTAAGTTTCGCCGCCCTTGGCGGTGTTGCCGCTGACGGTGCAGGCGGTCATCATGAGCGTGCCAGAGTTGTCGATGCCACCGCCGTTTGTGGCGGTATTGCCGCTTATGGTGCAGCCGGAGAGCGTGGTCGAGCCATCGTTGAGCACGCCGCCGCCGGCGTACGAGGCGGAGTTGCCGCTGACGGAGGAGCCGGTCAGCGTCGTTGTGCCCTGGGAATAGGTCGCGAGACCGCCGCCGCCAAAGGCGGAGTTGCCGGTGACCGTGCAATCGATGAGCGTGGTCGTGCCGCCGTAGCTGGCCAGACCGCCGCCGTCTCCGGACGCCGAGTTGCCGCTGATCGCGACGTTCGTGAGCACGGTCGTGCCGTCGGAGTCGAACAGGCCGCCGCCGTCGCCGGCCGCGTCGCCTCCCGTGATCGTGGCACTCTTCAGGCTGAGGGTGTCGCCCAGCGGCGCGTTGACAAGGAAGATGCGGAACGCGGAGCTGCCCGTCGTGCCGGGGCCCGCGATCGTGAGGCCCGGGGCCGCGCTGGCATCGATCGTCATCGCTGTGGTGATCTCGAGCGCCGAGGAACCGTCATCTGTCGAGTCGCCGACCGTCGTCAGGTGGATGGTCTGCCCGGCCAGCGCCGGGGCGAAAGTGATTGTGTCACCCGAGCTCATGTCCGCCGTGGCGATGGCGGCCCGAAGCGAGCCCGGCCCGGAGTCATTGGCGTTTGTGACCACGAGGCCCTGCGGCGTGACAACCTGCACGGTGGAACCGGTGCTGGTGCTACTACTGACGAAGTTACTCGTGGCGCTCGAGAAGACAGCCGTGATCGTGTATGTCCCGAGAGTTTGCAGGGTCGTACTGGGGCTACTCGCGATGCCCAGGGTGTTGAGCGTGACCGGGGCACCCAGGTTCGTGCCGTTAACTTTGAACTGCACGCTGCCCGTCGGCGTAGCGCTCGTGCCGCTCGTGTTGCTCACCGTCGCTGTAAAGAACACCTGCTGCCCTTGGCCGACTGTGGGCGGACTGGTTACCGTCGTCTTGGTCTGGGCCTTGCTGACCGTCAGACTACCGGTCACGTAGGTGATCGCGTAGTTGTAGACCCCGCTGCCCTGCACGCCGGTGGCAATGATCAGATAGATGCCAACCGCGGCCGACGCCGCCGCCCCGGTGCTCGACTCGGTCACGCTCGTGACGGAGTCGCTGCCAAGCAGGCCGCTCGTCGTGAACGCCGTGCTGCTCAAGGTCTCCGTCGCGCCGTAGGTCTTGCTGGCGCTGGGGCTCGTGACCCTGATGGTCAAGGGCGCCGGGTTGACCGTTAGAGTGCAACTGCCTGAGGCGCCCTGGAAATCGTCGCTCGGAGTAAAGACGGCACGAATGGACCAATTAACGCTCGTGGGGAGCGTCGAAGTCGTAATCGTCGAGCTTGCGCTTTGCCCACTACCGCTCAAGGCCGACCCAGTCCCGAGGAAACTTGGGCCGTAATAGAAATTGATGACGCCTGCCGGCACTTCGCCGGCGGTATCGCTGACGGTGGCCGTGAACGTCACGGACTGGCCGTAGGTTGACGTACTCTTTGTGCTCGTCACGACGACGCTCGTCGGGATCGCGATCACGCTCAAGTACGCTTGCCCTTCCGGCGTAAAGGTGGTGATCCCACCGTTCGGCTTCACAACGAGCGGCGAGGAGCCTGACCCCACATTACCGGTGGCCGCCGTCAGCGTCATGGCACCGCCCGACTTGATCTCGGTGCTCGGGGTGGCGCCGAGTAAATTTGCCGGGGCGGCGATATTGATCGCACCGCCTGCGGTCACCGGGCCCACGGTCAGGTTGGGGGAGGTTCCCTGAACGGTGATCGACCCCGTGGTGGCGGTCAAGTTCAAGGTGTTCTGGGCCGAGACGAAGAGCTGGCCGGTCGTGAACTCGAGCCCGGTGGACAGGGCAATCACTTCGCCGGGGGCTGTTGCGTTGGCGACCGTCGCGGAGTAATTGCCCGACTGGAGCTGCTGCCAGGTGATGAACGTCTGCGAGGCGGTCTGGCCGATGTTGTCGCCCGCCGTGATCGTCACGTTCATGCCGGAGACGTTCGCCGCCGAGGTCCCGAGCGGCGCGACGCCCGAGGGGTCGAGCGCCTCCTGGCGGATCGCGTTTTCCAGCATGGCCGGGGTCCACCCCGCGGTGGTCAGCGCCGCCACCTGCGTCGCCGTCGCCACGTAGAGGAACGACGGGTTGAATTTGGTGAATTCCGGTAGGGTCATCCAGTTCGAGCCGACGTTCTGGTTAAAGAAGGCGACGTAGCCCTGATACAAGGTATTGGCGTACGCCTGCACCTGGGCGGCCGTCAACTGGGCCGGGGTGAACGGTTCCGCGCTCAAGGTCCCGGTGCCGCTGGCCGTCGCACTCGCTGAAAGCGTGATCGTGCCGGGTGTGGTGTTGGTTGAAGCGACAATATTCGTGATCGTGGTCCCGGTCGGGATACCGGCGCCGACGATGGTCTGCCCATTGGCGAGTCCCGACGTATTGCTGATGCCTGTGACAACGTTCGTGCCGTTGAGTGTGGCGGTGAAGGTCTCTGCCAGCGCCAGGGCCGCCGCCCCGCTGTACATCGCAAGGGACTGCGCGTTCAGGGTGAAAACACCGTTCTGCGACGGTGCCACCTGGCAGCAGTTGCCAGTAACTCTGGTATTGTGAGTCGACCTCGTCCTGGAAGGCGACGATCGACTGCCTGGAGGCGGCCGGCGCCTCACTCGGCAATAGCTCCAGATACTGCGAGAGCGTCGCACTCTGCTGGTTGTTGTCCCCCGTTTGCGAGCTCAGCCCGCTGGTATTCACGATCGACCCGTTGGGCACGGCGATCGTGACGTCGCCACCCGTCGAGACGATCTGGCCGAGGTCGAGATTGGAAGAGCCCTGGGTCACGTAGATATTCCCGAGCGCGGAGATGTTGACGACACTGGCCGCCTGGATCTCGATCGGCGCGGCCGATGTGCCGATCCCGCCGACCGATGACAGGAGCGAGATGGCGCTGCCGACGACGTTGTTCGTCCCGCTCGCGAGGGTGGGGTCCACGATGAGGCCCTCGGGCGCGGTCAAGGAAATATTGCCATAATTGCCCGCGCTGCCGGCGATGACCGTGTCGAGGAGCGCCCCGGAGCCCAGGTTCAAGTAAACGCCCTGGCTGCCGGCCGTCACGCTCAATAACCCCCCGATGGCCAACCCGCTCGTGCTCAGCGTTGCCGCTGCGCTCAAGTTCTCGGAGCCGGTGATCGTCGCGTTCTTCGAAAGGGTAAGCCCGATGCCGGTGAAGGTCGTGGTGATACCGGAGTTCGAGTCGTATAAGTTAACGCCCAACAATCCGTTATTGACCAGAATGTACTTATATTCGGTGCCATCCGATGAGAAAAAAAAGTACGGGTTCGGAGGGTAGAGCTCCTCGAACGTCGTTCCAGCAGGGATGTCCTGGCCGGTGATGACCTCTCCCGGGAACAGCTCAAGGAGCGCCGGAGTATACGGAGCGTAGATCGCGCCGACCTCGGACTCGTTTTCGCCGAGTGAGCCCACGAATGAGGTGGAGTCAACGGCCTGGATCAGCGTACCAGCCGGGATGCCCGTGCCCGTGACGGTTTCACCGACGTAGAGCCCCTGCGTACTGGCGACGGATATCGATGGTGAACCGGCCGTGAGTGTGCCGGTAAAGGTTACTGGCGGCGCCAGGCTCGCGCTCAGAGGGCGGTGTCATGGTCCCGACGCTGCCCTTCGGCGCATTCAGCGTGAGGTTGTCTGTAAGGATCGTGGCGGAGGACGAGACGGCGGTGATGCTCAGAGGGTCGTTTTTGATCGTATTGGAATCGGACTTGACCGTGATCGTCGTGGTGCCGGCGGTATTGACGATTTCCCCGGCGAGTCTGACCGAAGCGTCCGAGGTAATGGAGACCGAACTGTGGGATGGGCCGGTGAAGTTGATGCCGATCGGGTTGGAAGCCGACACCGAGTCGGTCAGGATGACGGACACGGAGGTTGGGAAGAGGTAACTCCAGTAGATCATCGGCTTGGGTTGATCTGCCTGGTCGTTGTAGTAGCCGTTGTTATCGTTGCCGCCGTAGGGCGTTGTCGGGCCGCTGGCAAAGCCGTCTGTACCGGCGGGGTAGTACCAGTGTACTGCCTGCTGGGCATTGACCTGATCGCTGATCGTTTCCTGGAAGGCGGGGCCGCCCGGCTGGTTGAACAGCAACTCGCTCGTCGGTGCGGGTTCAGGAGCACCGGTGACGGGATTGACGTACTCCCAGTCCGGCTCGCCCACCACGGAGTCGTTGGTGTTTGGCGTGTCAAATCCCCACGCGCCGATCGTGGGAACGGTTGTGGAATTCAGGACATTAAGTGATGGGTTGTAAGTGAAACTGAATGTTCGGGAGAGGGTTGCCTCGTACTGCCACTCCAAACGCATCCCGGCACGTGGCGAGTAAGTCGTCGAGCTGCCCGAAATGAGCGTGGGCGGCAGCCAGTCGCCCGCGGCCAATCCCTGCTGCAATTGCTGCGCGGACGCGCTCGCCGTGCCTTGATACTCTTCGATGCCCCCGCCTGGATCATAGACATAGAGCGTTTGCGGGTCGGGGGATTGCGACTGGAGCGTGTCGTTGATATCGACCTCGCTGACCTCGGGCGACCCCGGCGCCGGGCTGGCGGAGACATTGTTCACCACGACGGGATAGCCGGTCTGGTTCGCGATCGTCACGGTGCCCAGGCCGTCGCCGACGTTGATTTCCCCCTGGCTGGTGCTGACGATCCCGCCATAGAGCGAGACGAAGCCAGCCGAGGAGGCGGACAGGTTGTTGAGAATGATCTGTTTCGTGGCCGGATCGTAGTAGGCGGTAACTTCGGTGTTGCCCGACGAAAGCGTGGTCTGCGTCAGGTTCAAATCACCGTTGCCGTTGTGGCTCGTAATCATCTGGTCCAGTGACGCCGGCAGGTTGACCGACACACTGGTGCCCGCATCGATGTTGACGGGGTCGTTGATGTCGATGTACTCAGCATCGATGAAGATGGCCGCGGCGTTGAGCGAGCTGGGGAATCCGGCGGAGAGCGACTGGTTGAAGAGCTGGGAGCCGCTGAAGACCACGCTCTGCGAGAGCGTGATCGAGCCGTTCGTCCGGTTGATGGCCGTGATCGTCGTCCCGGGCAGGATGGCGGGGCTGCCGGTGACGGTTTCCCCGACCAGGAGCACCGCGGTATTGCTGATGCCGCTGACCGTCGCCGAATTGTTCGTCAGGTTGCCGGTGAACGCCGTGGACGAGGGCTGCGCGGGTAGGGTCGAGAGCGACATGGAGAGTGGCTCGACCGGCACCGCGGGGAACCAGCCGTCATTATTATTCGGGTTAGTCGAGGCAGTGGTCGTGGGTACATAGAGGTGTTCGTTAGAGAAGTAGGCATATTCGGCGGTGATGGTCTGGGAACCGCTGATCGCCGGTTTGGCCGAAAGCGTGATGGTGCCAGTGTTATCGTTGATAAACGTGATCGTCGTCCCGGACGGGATGTGGGTTCCGTCGGTGACGGAGTCGCCCACAGACAGCGCTATGAGCGCGGCATTGCTCAAGCCGGTGACTTGATTCGAGCTCGTCGAAAGTGTGCCCGTGAAGGTGAATGGCCCTGCTTCCCCGGCGAAGGGGGGAACGGTCGCGTTCGCCGAAAGCGTGATCGTGCCGGCTGAACTGTTGACGTTCGTGATCGTTGTCCCGGCCGGAAGGTAGGAGCCGTTCACGGCCTGGCCGTCCTTCAGCCCCGCGGTACTACCGAGTATCGTGACCAGGTTCGAATTGACCGTCACCTGGCCCGAGAATTCGACAAAGTCGGAGGAGAACGGAACGGGAGCGAGCGTCTGGCCCCTGTCCGCATTGTCGAGCAGGTAAGTCGTGTCGAACGATTGAGCCTGGCTATTGCTAGTTCCAGTCGGGGTGTTCGAATCGCTCTCGCTGTAGGGGATGGGACTGGTGTTGCCCCCGATGGTGAACCAGACGGTATCGTCCTGGTCATCTTCGGTCTGCGAGACGGTCAGGTTGGCGTCGCTCGCATTGCCGAGCAAAGCGAATGATTCATTGAACGCGAGGTCGCCGGCAGGAGTACTGGGGTAAGTGACGGGACTGGTCGCGTTGGCCGCCCAGGCGATGGCGAGGTCTGCCGACTGCTGGGTTGTGGGGTTCGGGTCCTCCGCTGTGGGGCTCCCCGGAAAGATCATCACGGAATTCAAGTTGTAGCCATCGGCCGGGGTCGCTCCGGTGGAATAATAGCTGTTCGGCTCGAAGACCAGATCGAAGCCGTTGGTGGCGGTTGTGGACACCGACGCGGCGTTGACACTTTCCGTCTGGATCAAACTCCCGTTCACGACGTTGATCGTGACCTGCCCGTCAGGGTTGTTCAGAGTGCCGGCGTTGAACCTCGCCACGCCTCCCGCGGCGGAGAGGCTCTCGAGGCCGCTTAACGTCGCCGGCGCTGACAACGTGATGGAAGTTGCGGTGATCGTCTTGATCGTGGTCCCCTGCGGGATGCCGGTGCCGGTGACGCTTTGCCCGACTTGTACCCCCGTCGTGCTGATGATTTGCTGCCCCGTCGTGCCGCTGATGCCCACCACCGCCGATCCGTTCGTCAGGGTGCCGGTGAAGGAAACGGCCGTCAGACTGGCGGACATGAACACGGACGGGCCGATGCCGCCGGGTTTCTGCGACGTTGGACCGCCAACCGTCTGAGCGTATGATTCCTGGATGTTCACGACCGGTTTGCCGTTGGGGTTCACCGCCGCGAGTGAGATCCCGGCGATGGCCGCCGCGCCGCTGGCCGCCGCGCCGGTGAAGTTGATGTTGCCACCGAGATTGCCCTGGACGTCGATCGAATCGAGGATGAGGTAGTCCGGGCTCTCGTTCGTGATGGAGATCGTGGCCCCGCCGTAAGCCGTGATCGAGCCCGCGCCGTTCCCCTCCAAGTTGCTGGCGCCCACCGTCACGTCGCCGCCCGCGGCGCTCAACGGGCCAAGCTCGATGGCGCCGACTGTCCCCGGGGCAACATAGCCCTCGGCCAACTGAATTGCGGCCAATTGCTGGGGCAACAGACCGAGCGGGTTCTGGTTGGTTCCCGAACCGGGGGCAAGAGTACCGATCGAATTCGACGGGTTGAAGGCCGTGGTGAAGTATGCGGAGAACGGCAGGAAGGGTTGGCCGTCGGGGTTCACCGTGATGGCCGATGTGTTGGTGTAAAGGACATTGCCGCTCCCATTGTTGTAGGAGACGTTCTTGGCGTTGGGAATGTCGATCGTGAGCTCGTGGTAGTAGCCGGCGGTGATGGTCCCGTCGAGGGTCACGGTCGAGGTGGTCTGGCCGGCGGGGGCCGAGCTCGAGCCGTTGGTATACGAGATCGGGATTCCGAACAGAATGTACGAGGTGCCGTGTCCGACCCCTTGCGCGACCGGGTTGGTGGTGCCGGGGTCTGCCGCCACGGTCGTGTTCTCTCCACTGATGATCTGGTCGCCGGTGGCGACGTAGAGCGTCGCGTTGCTCGTGAGGTTCGTGGTCGCCGAGGCGCCGGGGACGGCGATCGCGGCGCTGACGTATGACTGCGCGTTGGAATTGCCGGAGATCACGGTGGGAGTGGTGGTGGTGAGCCCTTTACTGGCGTCGTAGCTGGACAGGTCCCCGGGGGTGAGCGAGACATCGCCAAGGGCCATGAGAGTCGAGCTCCCGCCCAGCGTGACGCTCTGGTTCGAGGTCACGTCCGTGTCGGTGGTGGCGTAAGCCCCCGAGCCCAAGATACCCCAGGTGTTGGTCCCGGTCGAATTCAGGGCGTTCACGGTGGTGTTGGTGTCCATCGTGATACTCTGGTTGGTGTCGAAATTGTCGCTGGCACCCGTCTGCACATTGTTGGTCAGCGTCGCGGTCAATTGCGAACCGGTGTTGGCCGAATCGACGAGTCCGCCGGTCGACAGCGTGACCACGTCGTTCGTTGTGAGCGTGCTCGAAGCCGACAGCACGATGCCGGGGCTGTTCGTATTGATGCTGGGAGTCATCACGATGATCGTGACGCCCGACCCGATCACGACGTTGGCCAGACCGCTCAAGGTCGTCGTGATCGAGGCGGCATTGCCGACGAATACGCCGCCCGCCCCGGCCGAAACCTGCCCGGTGGACCCCGAGAACATGACCGGCGCGAAGCTGTCTTGCGCGGAGATCTCCACCGCATTCGTGGCCACGATGTTGGTGTTGCTCGCGACCGTCGCGACCGCCGTAATGGTGTCGGAGTTGGTCGCCGAGGCGCCGCTGTAGCCGGCGAGCGCGGCGTTCACGGAGCTCACGTTGGCAAGGTACTCGCTATTGTTCTGGGCGGAGAGCTCGACGGCATAGGCGCCGATGTTGCCGGCACCGAGCGTCGCATTGACCGTCGAGGTGTCGGAGGTGTTGCCTTCCGCGGCGTTGCCCCCAACAATGGCTCCGCTGCCGGCGATGCTATTGGCCGTGTTCTGGTCCGTCCCGGTCGCCGAGACGTTGAGCGTGCCCGTGATGTTCGTCGTCGCCCCCGCCCCCAGTTGGGCCAGGGTGGTGACACCGGACGTGGCGGTGGCAAAGTCCAGGCCGAGCGCGAAAAATCCGCCAATGGCCACTCCGGTGGCCGTCGCGGACTGGTCGCTCGAGCTATTGGCTTCGATCGTGACGTTCCCGCCCGTCAGGATCGCCGTGCCGGTGGTCGCCTGGACCGAGCCCATGGCCTGGGCGGTGCTGTCGGTGGCGTTGAGTCCGGCCAGGATTCCGCCGGCCCCTGCGTACGCCTGTGAATTCTCGTTCGCGCTCCGCGACGCGTCGACGAAGAGCGAGGGGGCCGAGATCGTGACGGAATTGCCGAGGTAGCTGGACGTCTTCCCGGAGACGGTCGCGGTGCTGACATTCACGCCGATCGAAACGCCCCCGACATCGACTCCGATGGATTCGGCCGAGGCATATGGCGTTTGCAGGGCGCTCACCTGGACTGTACCGCTGGCCGTGATGGTGCTGTTGTTATTGATGGCAGCCATCACGCCCGGCGCGGTCGTGGAGATCGCGGCGGCGCCGCTGCCGGCGATGATGCCGCCCGCCAGGGCGAAGGCGAGGGTATTCGAGCTATCGGCGGCCGCGGCCTGGACCGTCAGGTTGGCGCAGCCCGTGATTGCGCCGTAGATCTGGGCACTCGAGGAGCCATCGGCCGTGGCGGTCGCGGCGCTCGTGCCTATGGCGAGGAAGCCGACGGCAATGCCAAAGGTCGTGGCGGCGGCGCTGTTGGACTCGCCGGCGGCGATGGAGATACTGCCGGCGGCGTTCAAGGTGGCCCCGCTGCCTTCGTAGGCTTCCACGGCGGGGTTGACCGTGGCGCTGGCTCCGGCGCCGGCACCGGCGCCACCCAGGGCCGCCGCGATGGACGTGGCCACCGACAGCGTGTTCACCGAGTCGCTCGAGCTGGCGCCGATCGAAATGTCGCCTGCGCTCGAGGTGACTTTGGCATTATCGACGTAAGCGGTGATGGTGCTGTCGACGGTGTTCTGGGCCACGGAGATGCCAACCGAGCCGCCGGCGATGGCGACCGCCCCGGCCACGGCCACGATTTGCGAGTTGATGGTGGCGTTTTCCGCAGCCGAAAGATTGATGGCCCCGGTCGCGGTGATCGTGCTCGGGGCGCTGGAGGAAGGGCCCTCGATAAAGCTTTCGATCGTGTCGTTCACCGTATTGGTGGCATCGGCGCCCGCGGCGGCGAAGGCGGCGCCGGCCCCAATGGCGACCGCTGCGCTGGCTGCCACCACGGTGGCATCTATCGTCGCCGTATCGGGCATGACGGCGCTCGCCGTGATCTGGCCCGCGGAGGTGATGGTCGAGTCGATACTAAAGGCCTCGACAGTGTCTTCGACATTGTTACTGGCGATGGCGGCGCTGGCGGTCACGGTACCGGCTGCAATACCGCCGGAGATGCCCACGCTGGCGGCCACGGTGATGGCGTCGAGGTTGGGCGAATCCGTGGCCGTCAGGGTGACATTCCCGCCAGTGTTGGTCGTAACCTGTGCGCCGTCCGTGAGGTAGGCTTCCACCGTATTGTCGGACGTGTTGGACGAATAACCGACGCCGATGGCGACGGCGATCCCGGCGCCGATGCCGGCCCCGACGCCGATGGACACCGCCCCGCCGACGGTCACGGCCGTCATGCTCGACGTCTCGACCGCGGCCACGGACACGTTGTTGTCGGTGGCGCTCACCGACGAGTCGGACACATAGGCCAGAACCGAGTTTTGAATATTGTTGGTAGCGACGGCAAAGCCCGCGGCGAATGCGAGGCCGCCGGCGAAGACGCCGGCTCCGATGCCGACCGCCACGGCGATGCCGCCGCCGCCGGCAGTGATGGACGAGTTGTCGGTGGCATCGATCGAAACGCTGCCACCGGCGGTCACCGTGCTGCCGTCCGAGACGTAGGCATCAATATTGTCCGCGATGTTGCTGCTCGAATCCGAGCCGGCCACGGCCAGGCCGATACCCACTCCGAGAAGCTCGCCTACGCCGAGACCCAAGGAGACGGCGCCGCCGATCGTCACGGTGAAGATGCTCGCCTGTTCGGTCGCGGCGATCTGCACCATCCCGGCCGAGGTCACGACGGAGCTATCTACATAAGCCTTGACGTTGTTCTCGATGTTGTTGCTGGCGGCGGCCACGCCGAGCGAAGCGCCGAGGCCGGCCAGCTCGAGGCCGATGCCGATACCGACGGCCAGCCCGCCGGCAATGGCCTCGATGGACGAGCTGTCGGTGGCCGTCACGATCACGTCTCCGGCATTCAGCGTCTTCACCGTGCTGTTGCCCGAGATATTCGCATACACGTTGTTGCTGACGGTATTGCCGGAGCCGGCGCCCGCGGCGGCGACGCCGACGCCAAGGAAGCCCTCGCTCACGCCGACGGCCACGGCACCGCCGATGGTAAAGGCGTCGATCGTTGCCGACTCGGTCGCGTTCACGGTCACGCTATGGCCGGTCGCGGTTACCTTCGAGTTCTTGATATAAGCGTTGACGTTATCTTCAACGTCGTTGATGGCCACAGAGATGCCGATGGAAGCGGCGATTGCGAACGTGGCACCGACGGCCACTCCCACCCCCAGGGCCCCGGCGATGGTCTGGATCAGGGCGCTGTCCGTGGCGCTCGACGTCGATCGCGCCATTGCTCGTAGAAACGACGCTATTGTCGATATAGGCAAGGACCGAGTTTTGCACCGTGTCGCCCGAGCCGGCGCCGGCCCCGGAGCCGGCGACTCCCCCTTCTTCCCCGATGGTCACGGCCACGGCGACACCGATCGTCAGGGCCTCGATCGTCGGCGACGAGGTGGCCGTCAGGTTGACGTCGCCCGCGGAAGTCACGTGGGAGCCGGCCACGTAGGCTTGGGTCGTATTAAAGATCTCGTTGACGGCCACGGAGACGCCCACGGCGAGCCCAACGAGGTTCGTGCTCACGGCAATGCCGACGCCGCCCGCTGCTGCTTCAATGGTCGAAGTGTCGACGGCGGTGACGTTCACACTGTCGGCGCCTGCGGCCGTGGTGCTGACGTTGGGAGAGCCGGAGATAAAGGCTTCGCTGGTATCGCGGATGATGTTGACCGAGACGGCCCCGCCCAGAGCGGCCGTGATGACACCCTCGCCCTCGGCGGCAGCGCCGGCGACGGTGATGTTATTGATCTCGCCGGTGTACGAGCTGCTCACGTCGATCTGGGCCGCCGTGAGGCTGCCGGTGACGTTCTCGATCGCGGCGAGGACGACGTTATTGTTCCTGGTGGAGGGATCGTTGGGGTCGCCGCCCAGGTAGTTGAACGAGACCGAGACGCCGACGGCGGCCGTGAGCTCCGAGTCCCCCAGGCCGACAATGGCCACGGCGCCGGCGAGTGAGTCGATCGTCGAGGCGTCGCCCGCGAGCACGCTGAGCTTGCCGCCGGCATGGACGTACTGGGGAGAGGCTATGTTCGACACCGTGGCTTCGATCGTGTTGTCGATCCAGTTGAGCGAGAACGAGCCAGCAAATGCGCCGTCCCCGCCGACATTGCCCGCACCGCTCACCGCCATGGCGGCGATCTGCTCGCCCAGGCCCGCCGGCAGCGCCGTGGGCGGGGCGAAGGTGGCGGAGACGAGCATGGCACCGCCGGAGGAGGCGGTCGAGTCATCGATCGTGGCGGTGTCGGTGTCATGGATATTGTTGACGGCGACGGCAGCGGCCCCGGCGTAGTCGCCGCCCAGGCTGGCGCCGATATTGCCCGCCAGGGTCGCGATCGACGCCGTATCCATAGCCACAACCGACAGTGACCCGGAGGCGGTCACCAGCGAAGGCGTGCCTCCGTTGCCGACACCTTCGCTGGCGGCGATGTGGGCATCGACCGTGTTGGTGATGAAGTTGAGGGCGAAGGAGCCGCCGAACGCATTGGCGCCATTGGAAGCGGCGCCGCCGACCACGACGTTGATGTCCTGTGCCGTCTCGGTCGCGGCGATGGTCACGGCGCCGCCCGTTGATTCGACCGTTGCCCCCTGCACGTAGGCCGTGATGATGTTCGAGATATCGTTGACACCGATCGAGGCGTTGATGGCCGTGCTGTCGCCAACCGAAACCGCCACGGAGCCGGTGCCGGATCCAATCTGCGAGGAATCGTTCGACTCGATTTCCACATTGCCCCCGGCGTGGACGACCGAGTTGTCGGAGATGTGGGCGTCGACGTTCATGCGGATGAAATTCAAGTTGACCGAGCCGGCGCCGGACTTCTGGGTGCCCCCTGCGCCGGCGGCCGCGACGCTGACGATCTGGCCGCTGATCGGGAGGGGCAAGGGCACCGTCATGCCCTCCACTTCGAGCTGAGTGGGCTTGACCACCAGGCTCTGGCTCGAGCCGGTTCCGGTCACGGTCAGAGGGATAGGCTGGTTGTTGACGGCATTATTGAAGGTGCCCGCCAGCTTGATATGAGTGGCGTCGACCACGATGACGTAGTAGGTCTGGCCGCTTGTCAGGCTGCCGATGCTCGTGCCGCCGCCGTTTTCATAAATGACGGCATCGCCGGTGGCCAGGTTGGGGTTGGTAGCGAAGCTGATCTCGTCGGCGCCGGGTGTCGTGGTTGCCACTGCGGAGGCTGCGAAGGTGAGGGCCGAGGCGGGCACGGTCGGAGTAAAGCTCTGCCCCGTGCCAAAGCCCAATGAGCTCAGAGGCAGCGCGGTGCCGGCGGTTGCGTGCGCCTGTGAATTTGCCAACTGAATGGAAAAGTCGTTGACCTTGATGACGTAATAGGTGCTGCCGTCGGTGAGGCCGCCGATGTCGTACATGGCTTTTATTGCCGGGATGTCGTCGATCTCTTGCTGGAGCAGAGCGGCCAGGGCGGCGGGGGTATAGTTCCCGTGGGTCAAGGTGATGGTGAACGAACTGCCGCTAACGGTCAGGTTTAAGGTATCGTCGGTGGAATCAATCGCGAGGATGGCGGCACTGGAGCCGGTGATCGTGCAGTCCGTTTTCGAGGTCGTGGTCTGGGGTGAATTGCCGAAGAGGCTCATCACGGCGCTGCCGCTGACCTCTATGATCGGACCGCCCGAATCGAGAGTCAGCGTGCCATTGTTTTGAGTGACGGTCATGCCCCCGTTGCTGTGGTAGACCACCGCCTGGCCGGTCGTCAGGTTGTGGGGGCTGGCGAATGTGACCGCGTTTGTGACGGACAAACCGGCATTGATGATTGCGGCGTTGACGGCCGTCTGGACTGCCGTGGCCAGGCTGCCGGCCGTGTAAGTCCCCGCCGAGAGCGTGACGGTGACCGGCTTGTTATTCACTTTCACAAGGAGGGTGTCATTGCTGCCGGCCGTGATCGTGAGATTGGCTGCCGAGGACCCCGTGATCGATTCGCCACTGGTCGTGGGAGAAGAGCCAAGCAGGCCGGATTCCGCGTCACCCCCGGTCACAGCGAACTGAGGAGTATTCGAGGTAATGGTCAGCGTGCCAACGTTCTGGCTGACCGTGACCGCGGCGATGGGAACCGTGGTGCCTGGCAGCGTGACGCTCGCGGAGGACGGATTGAACGACGCTTCAGCGGCGACATCGAGCGGGGTGAGGGTCTGGCTCGTGCTCGTGCCGGCGGAGCTCAAGTGGATGGGCGTGGACGAGGTGGGCAGCAGAATTGTTCCCGTGCCGGAAGAGGTGAGCGCGATTGGGTTGCCGTCATTGGCATCGTCGAGCGAGTCGGCCAGCATGATCTGCGTGGCGCTCACGTTCATGACGTAGTAGGTCGCGCCGCTCGTCAGGCCTCCTATCGCCTTACCGCTGGTTGCGACATAGACAACGGCCTCTCCGGTGTACAAGCCGAGATTGCTCGAGGCGAGGGTGATCTGGTTGGTCGCGGTGTTCACCCCGGTCACATTAGTCTGGATCGCAGTGCCGGACACCGCGTCGTTATAGGTTGCGGCCAGCTTGATCGTGGACGGATCAAGCACGATGACGTAATAGGAGTGGCCGCTTGTCAGCCCGCCGATACTGGTGCCGCCGCCGTTGTTGTAAACCACCTCCTGTCCCGTGGTCAGGCCATCGGGTGTGGCAAAGTGAATGGCGTCGCCGCTGACCGTCACGCCCGCGCTGGGGTTGATGTTCAGGGTGGTCGCGCCGGGCAGCGTGGTCGGGTTATTGAACCCGGTCTGCACGAGGACCTGACCGCCCGCGGTCACATTTGAGCTATCAATATAGGCTGTGACGTTGCTGCTCGGCTCGGAAACCGTGAAGGCCCCCGTGCCGGATGAAGAGCTCAGGTTGATGATCTGGGTGGGATTCTGGCTCGTGGCGTCTGCTTGCGAGGGGTCGAGCTGAATATCGTTCGAATCGACGGAGATGACGTAATAGGTGCTCCCGTTGGTGAGGCCCCCGATCGCGGTGCCGCCGCCGCTCTGGTAGGTAACCGCCTCTCCAGTGTAGAAGCCAGGGTCGTTGGCGAAATTGAGCTCGTTGCCGTTCGTGATCGTGGCATTCACGGCGGAGGGGCGGAACGTGGCGGCCGGGGATGACTTCAAGGCCGTGAAGTTGTGACCCGTGCCACTACCCAGATTGGGGCCGAGGGTGATCGGGACCGTGGGCGTCGACAGGGCGCCGGCCTGGGTGGCGGCGAGCTCGATCCCGTTATCGGGGGCCTTGATGATGTAGTAGCTGGTGCCCTCGGTCATGCCATCGATGCTCGAGCCGCCGCCGTTATCATAGACCAGCTCTTCGCCGTTCGTCAGGCCATCGTGCGCGAAGATGGCACCATTCAATTCCTTCTGGAGCTCGACGGCCAGCCCGGCGGGCGTGTAAGTGCCCGCCGCCAGCGTGATGTTAAGCGCCGTGCCGTTCACGTTCACCACGAGGGTGTTGTTGCTGTTGTTAATGGTCGTCGTATTGGCGGCGGGAGTGGAGCCGCTGATCGAGTTGCTCGAGACGGCAGGCGAGCTGCCAAAGAGGGCGGTCTTCGCGGAGCCGCTCACCTGGATATTCGAGGCGCCGCTGGGCAGAGGAACGTTGTAATTGAGGATCAGCGTGCCGTTGCTCTGTTCGGCGCTGAACAGGTAGATCTCATTGCCGGAAATCGAGGAGCTCGATGGATTGAACGTCACGGCCGGCGAGGATTGCAGCTTCGTGAGCGTGAAGTTCTGGCTCGAGGTGGCGCTGCCGGTGGACGATATCGGGATGGCGGTGCCGGCCAGGGCGTCGGCGTCGGTCGCGGCAAGCTGGATGTGGTTGGGATCGACCGCGATGACATAGTACGTCTGGCCATTGACCAGGCCGCCGATGGGGGTGCCGCCGCCGTCGTTGTAGACGACCGCTTGGCCGGTGGTAAAGCCATGATTGGGTATGTCGATCTCGGTAGTTACCGGAACCGGGTTATCCGAAGTCAAGCTGACGGTCATGCTGCCGGGGACGACGCCCTCGGCGTAGGACAGCACGTTGGGATCCAGCGAGGAGAGGCCGCCCATGTAGTTGTAGGCCAGTGTGGCACCGATCGAGCTGCCGTCGCCGCTCAAGGCGACGCCCAGGGCGACCACGTACTCCGAGGCCGATTCGCTCGAGGTCACCGTGACATTGCCGGCAGACGCCGTTACGGTCGACCCGATGATGTGCGCGTCCACCCTATTGTCGACGGAGTTGATGGTCAGTGTGCCAGCACCACTGGTGCCCTTGCCACTGCCGCCCCCCCGGCGCCGATCGCCACCAACATCGGGCTCGACGTGGCCGACACGCTCACGGACCCGCCGGAACTGACCGTGGAATTCAGGATGTAGGCGGTGATGGTGTTGCTGATCAAGTTGTAGCCGATCGACAACCCGATGGCGTCGCTTTTTTCCGAGACGCCGACGCCGCCCACGAGCGCCGCGTCCACCGACGTGTCGCTCGCCTCGACCGTGACGTTGCCGGTACTCGTGACTGTGGTGCCGGCGATCACGGCATTGACCGTGTCGTGAATCAGGTTGATCGTGAGCGCACCGCCCGCGGAGGTATTGCTGCCTTCCGCGGCGCCCACACTCAGGTTGACGATGGATGCGTCCACGTCGGCCGTGACCCGGGCGGCCGCGGCGGTTACCGTCCCACCCTCGATCTGGGCCGTGGTGGTATCGGCGAGATCGTTGAACGAGATCGCCGCGCCGACCGCGCCGCTCTTGCCCCCGCCGGGCACGCTGCTGGTGTTGGCCGCACTGACCGTGGCCTGGCCGGCCGCGCCACCCAGGGCGCCTCCAAACGCGATCGTCTGCACGTTCTCGAAGGTCGCCGCGATGACGGCCACGCCCGAGAACGGCACGGTGGGCGGCGGAGACGACCCCGATGGTGCGGCGCCGGTCAAGACGTTGATCGGGCCTCTTTGCCCGCTGCCCGTGATCGTATCGCCCGCGCCGATGTACGCATTCGTGTTCACGGTATCGTAGACGACCGAGACCGAGGCGCCGATGCCGACCGTTCCCGAGCTGGCGGCGGCCGAGCCGGCCAGCGTGTCGATCGCCGCCTGGCGGCTCGCCTGCACGAGAACGTCCCCCTGGGCGTTCACCGTCGCACCGTCGTCGATGTAGGCGTCGGTCGTGGGCGAGAGGACCTCGAACGTGCCGGCGCCGGCGATTCCGACCGACCCGCCGATCCCTGCAGTCGCCGTGATCGACTGATAGCTCCCGTTCGTGCTCGAGGTCACCTCGACGTTTCCGGCGGCGTCGACCATCGAGCTCGCGGCGATATAGGCGTCGGTGGTCTCGGTGGCGATATCGACGTCCAGGGCCGCGCCCACACCGAGGTTCTTGCCTTCGGCGACTGCGCCGGCCCAGTCGATGATGTTCATCGTCTCGGTCGCCGAGACCGTCACGCCTTCGTCGGGATTGGCCGTCGGATATCCGGCCGTTCCGACCAGCGTATTGATCAAGTCGCCAGTGCCGATGTAGGCTTCCGTCGTCTGTTCGATCACGTTGATGATGGCCGAGCCGGCGATACCGGTGCCGCCGGAAGCGGTGCCGGCGCCCACGGCGACGATCATCGGATCGAGCGCGGAGAGGGCCAGGCCCACGGCGTTCGTCGCCGCATTGTAGATGTTCGTTCCGGTTTCGTTGGCAGTCGCCGGTGAGCTCAGAATCATGACCTGAAAGGAAAGGGCCTCGTTACCGGTGGAACCGCTGCTAATGGCGGGCTGCGAAAGCGTGAGGGTGAGGCCGGTAGCGGCACTCCAGCTCACGGCCGTGACTGTCGGCCCCGTGTACGGCATGCCGGGGCCGTTGATGGTGGCGCCGAGCAAGAGCGCCCGAACCGCCGGATCCTCGAACATGGTGTCATCGGACGTGATCACATCCGATCCCAGCGTCAAGTTGGCGTCGAAGGTCTTGATGTAGTTCGTCGCAATGACCGTCGGTGGAACTGTCGAGATGCCGGGGCCGGAGACGGGCTCGCCGACATACGGGGTGTTCGCACCGCGGCCCAGAGCGTTATCGATCGCACCACCGACCGACGTGACCACCGGCGATCCTTTTGTCAAGTTGCCGGCGGTGATGACTGTTTCGAACGGCGAATTGGGGACGGGATCTTGCGACGGATTGACCGACGACTCCGACGTGACCAGGGTCGCATCGGCCGCGTTGGCATGCACGTTCGAGGCGAGAAATGCGTTGGTCGTGTTGTTCAAGACATTGACACTGACGGCCGCGCCGCGCCGACGTTTTTGCCGACGGCCACGGTGAAAGAGATGTTCTGCAAGGTCTCGTCGTTTTGAGCCTGCACGGAGAGACCCGCCGACGAAATGACGATGGTGCCGGCGCCGATGGATGCCTGCGTGTTGAATGTGAGTACGTTGATCCCGGCCGAGCCAGCGACTCCGACCTGCGATCCGTCGGCCGCACCCAACCCCTGCGTCGAGAAGTCGTTCACCTGGGGAGTGTTGTTCACCGGTGCGGGCATGAGCGCGGTGACACTCACCCCGGCGGCATTGATCACGTCGCTCGTGCCGATGGTTGCCGAGTTGGTCACGATGGCGACGTTCAAGGACACGGCGGCGCCGATGGAATCCTTGTCTTGTGTCTGCTTCGAAGGCGGATTGAAAGTGCCCACGTCCCGCGCGTCGGCCAGGGCCATGGCGCCGCTCTGATTGGTGGTGCCGACCGCGAGCGCACCGCCGGCCGTAATGGTGAGGCCGTTTTCGATCTCCGCGACCGTGCTGGTCAAGAGGACGTTGACCGAGACGGCTCCCGCGACGCCCACGCTCGTGGCGCCGCCCTCGCCGCCGGACTTGCTCCCACTCTCGCTCGAAGGCGAGCTCATCTCGCTGTTTGCTGTGGGAGGAGCTGGAACATCGGTTGCTGCCGAGACGTCCGGGTCGCTGCTGCCCTCCTTATGCGCGAAGCTGGACTGATTCTGCGTCTCCTGGTCCGCGGTTCCGTTGCTGCCGGAGCTCGAGTCGCTGCCGGAGCTCGAGTTGCTGCCGGAGCTGGAGCCTCCCTCCACGCTGGCGGTGGCGACGGCCTGACTGGATGCGGTCGCCGTATCGGTGACGCTCACGGCGCCGCCGGCGGTCACGTTGCGGTCCAGTTCCGCGAGGACGGTGTTGATCGTCGTGTTGACGGTCACCGAGGCCCCGATCCCGACGTCCGCGCCGGTCGTCGTGGCGTCGGCCAGCGAGCTCACGACGAAGGATGCGTTCGCATTGATGGTGACGGCACCCGACGCCGTCAGCGTCTGAGGATCCGAGCCGATCAAGGCCGTCGTGTTGTTGCTGGCCAGCGCGATGGCAATGCCGCCGCTTACGCCCGTGCTGCCCTCCGCCCCGTTCTGTCCCCATGTACTGATATTCTGAGAGGAGTTCGCCGTCACCGTCACGTTGCCGGCGCTGGTCACGGTGGCGCCATTTTCGATCTCGGCCTGGGTCGTGTCGGAGGCGATGGAGAGGGCCAGCGCAGCGCCGATGCCGACGCTGCCGCCGGTGCCATTCCCCCCGGTATTCTGGGGATAGGACGTGGCCTGGTCGTTGGCGTTGTTCAGCGCGGTCACATTGACGTCGCCGCCGTCGGGATTAATCGAGGCGCCCGTCTCGATCAAGGCCTGGCTGGTGTTGTCGACGATGTTGATGGCCAGTGACCCGGCGACGCCGACGTCGCTCGCCGCCGCCCCGGAAGCCGCTGTGGCGACGAAGAAATTCACCGGCGTGTTAGTCGGATCGGGATTCATCATACCCGCATTGACGTTGACTGCGGCCGATCCCGTGAGGGTCTCGGTAGCGCTGCCGGTCGCCGGTGCCGACAGCGTCATGGAGGTGGGACTGTCGATGGACACGATCGTCGTCCCGGCCGGAATGTCATTGTCGGGATCGCTCACGGTCTCGCCGACAACCAGGCCCTGCGTGCTGCTCAAGCCGGTGACCGAAGCCGATCCGCTTTTCAGCGTGCCGGTGAAGGTGGCTTGCTGCGAGTTGATGGTCGAGGCCCCGATCGTCGCCTCGGTCGAGTTCTTGACCAGGTTCAGGGCGACCGCCGCCCCGACACCCACCGTCGAGGTCCCCCCGGCCGTGCCCCAGGCGTTCGCCGAGTCGCCGGGCGAACCCTGAATCGGGTTGAAGACCGGGTTGGAGAAGTTCGGGTTATTGCCATCCATGTAACCGGTGTCGTTGGTGGCCGTGACGGTCAAAGGACCGTCGGTCGTGATGGTGAGGCCGGAGGGGATTGTCGCTGAGGCTTCACTATCCACGATGTTTACGGCCACCGCGGCCGCCACGGTGACCGACCCGTCGGAGGTCGAGGCCGACGGGGTCGCGGCGTCCTTCGAGGTGTCGCCCGCGTCGGCCGAGTCTCCCTTGGAATCCGTGAGCGTGCCGCTTTCGTTGTCGGCGTAGCTGCGCTGCATCCCATCCTGATTGTCGACGGAGCCGCTCGAACCGGAGCCGCTCGAACCGGAGCCGCTCGAACCCTGCGAGTCCGACGATCCACCGCCCGAGGCGCTGGCGTTGGATGAGACGAGACTGGCCGCCGACCCATCGGCCTCAAAAGTTGCCCACCCGCCTTGGGCATCCAGTGAGCGGCCGGTCGTCGATGTGGTCTTGTCGGTAACGAAGGCCAGGGCAAGAGTGATCCCCAGTGACGCCGTGCTCCCCCCACCGGACACGGCCCCGGCCGCGGTCATGGTCAGATCGGTGTGGGTCGCTGTGGCCGAAACCGCGCCGCCGACGATGAGCAGGTCGTTGTGAGCGTCCGGAGTCCCCACCTGGGCCTGCGTCGTGTTGTTGACCACCGAGATGGCCGCCGTGGGGGTGATCGACACGGCGCCGGACGAGCCGGCCGCCGCGGAGCCCGACGCCGCGCTCGTGGTGACCAAGTCGGTGGAACCGGCGGTGAAAGTCAGGTTGTGGGCGCCCGTGAGTTGCGCCGTGTTCGCCAGCTCGGCCAGCGTGGTGTTGTTGGAGATAGTCAGCGCGACCCCCGCACCGATGCCCACCCCGCCGGACCGGCCCGAGCCGCCGCCGTACCCCGAGATCGGCGCGGCGGTCGATGTCTCCGTCACCATGTCCTGCGCATTGAACGCCACGTTGCCGACGGTGGAAACGGTCGAGCCCGATGGGACCAACGCCTCACTGGTATTGGATGCAATGTTGATGCCCAACGCGCCGGCGGCGCCCGACTTCGCTGCCCGAGGCCCCGGCGGTGGCCGACACCGAGTCACTCAGGATGTTGGGTGTTGCGGAAGACGGTCCTGACATGCCGGGAATGGCCGCCTGGACGTTAATGGTGGGCGCGGAAAGGCTGGTCGCGCCGGTCGTACTTTCGAGCGAGGCCGTGTTGCTGGCGACGACGTCGCTGACCGCAACACCGACCCCTACGCCGACAGATCCTGTGCTGGTGGCCGAGGAGGCGTTGGAGACGGTTTGCGTGTTGTTGTTGGCCGACGCGCCGATGTTGATGGCGTTCGTGGCCGTGACGGTCGACGAGTCGACTAAAGCCTGGGTTGTCGGCGTGAACTTGGTGACCGCCACCGAGCCCGCGACGGCCACCGGGACGCCCCCATTTTCGGCCGTCGCGGCCGGGGAGGAATTGTCCGGGGTGGCGGAAGCGATTCCCGACAGGAGGTAGTTGGGATCGACTTTCCCCGCCAGGATGTTCTGGATCGCGCTGCTGGCGCTGCCACCCGACGCCGTCGCGAGGGCGGTGGTGTTCGCCGTGTTGGTTGTCGTCGCCAAAACGTCCACCGTGCCCCCCGTGACGGCAGAGCCGCCGTTCACGGAGGCTTGGCTCACGCTGTTGTCGAGCGTCACGGCCCCCGTGACTCCGGCGACTGCGCCCGAGCCATCGACGGTTGTTGTCACGGTGGTCAGGTTATTTGACGTGATGCTCAACGTGCCGGTGCCGGTGCCTGCGTGGACCATCGCGCCGCTGCCGACATCGGTGACCGCCGAGGAGTTGACGTCCGACAAGGCGATCCCAGCAGCACCCGGGTTCGTGGCATTATTCAGGATGGTGGTTCCGAGCGTGGGGGTCGAATTGACCGTGGCGATGGCGTTTGACGCGATCGTGATATTCCCGCCCGTCCCGTTGACCGCCACCTGCGTCGAAGACCCGTCAACAGTCACCGACGCACTCGGCGAGAGCTGGGCCATCACCGCGGCAAACCCCGCCGCGCTCACGGCTCCTCCAGCAGGAGCGTTATACGTGTAGGTCGAAGAAGCCGTGGCGTCGAGCGTGATGTTATTCGCCCGGATGGTGGCTCCCGCGACACTGATCGAAACCTGCGGCGCCGATTTCGCGTCCTGCACACCCGGCACCGGATTCGACACGGAGGGGCGCGCCGACTTCGGATGCCTGCACGTTGACGTCGCCGGAGGTCGCGTCGACCGTGACGTCGGAAAAGGTCACCGAGGTCACCCCGGAGACATCGAGCGCGATGGTGCCCGACGCGGCATCGAGAGAAATCGTGCCGCCGGTGCCCCCGAACATCACGCTCTGGTCGGGATCGTCCTGGCTCGAGGTGTTGGCACCGAGCACGACGATCGTGCTGACCCCGGCGAACGAATGGCTGGAAAAGCCGGTGCCGACGACGGAAATGGACGAGCCCGAGGGGGTGATCGTGGCCTGGTCATTGGCGGCCGACAGATTCACATCGAGCGCCGTCCCCGAGAGGCTCGCGGTCACACTGAGGAGCGTGCGACGCTCGAGCTCCTGGAGCAGCAGGTCCGGCGATGTCCTGGATCGACGCCTCAACGGGGAGCCTGGCCGAGGTCCGTTGCCTGTCGCGCGCTTCGCTCCCGAACGCCGGAACCATTTGCTATACATCGGTGCCACTCCATGTTGTGGTGCAAATTCTCAAACCTTGAGCAGGCGCGGTCGCTCAAGCTGATCACTGACCGCGCAGACCATTCGTTTCAAACATCGGCGGCAAGCGGCTTGAAGAGCCTCGTTGGCTCTCCACGCCCCGGACACGTTCAGGATGAGTCGTTTCGCGTCAAATCGGGTTGCGCGCGGACCGCTGCCCCACAAGTGCGCACACAGCGATCCGGCACGCGCCCGTGCTTGTCTCGGCAGCCCCGCGGTTCACGTGACTCTCAAGGCGTCAACTGATGGGCCGTCTACGACCCGATGAGCCGCATCGTCAATCGAACATCACTGTGGTCAAACACTTCTCAGTGCGTTGGTTACAGCACGGCAGTCGCTCTCCTTTCCAACGCGAGGCTTTTCAAATTGAGTGCATGTATGCGATGACCTGCACTTCTTGCTCGGACAGCGCCGCGAGCACTCGGCGGCCGGCAACCGGCAGCCGCTCGATCAGGTGGACAATTCCCCTCGGCGAGGCTCGCACGATCTTGCCCATACTCTATGACTCGCGCACGGTCGCCGGTTCGGGACAAGAAAAATCGAGTTTCCACCAGAGATTTTTTGGCGCGCGTGAGAAACGGTCCCGAGGTGTTCTGCGCTTCGCAGGTTATGGCGACCCAGGGACGGTCCGAGAACGGAAATCCTGCCGGTCGACCTCTGTGCGCGGCGTAGGCCCATTCATGCGCGCGTAACGATTGCCTCGAGCAACTTGGTGTTTCTCCAGATGTCGGACAGCGACGATCGATGCGCGCTCAATCGCTCGCTTGATCTAATGCGAGAAACCGGCGCCAAACCCCTCAATCACTAACACTAAAAACATTTTCAGGAATTCTCGGGATCGCCCCGGTCATTCCGTTCGGCACAGCACCAGGTGCGGGCGCAAGCCCAGTGGCACTCGGCGGTTGCCAGCGACACTTTCACGACCTCGGCGGCGCATGGTCAGACGGCGAAGTAGTCGAGCGCCGCCACCGCGGCCTTGGTCGGGCGTTCCTCGGCCGGCTTCGCGTTCGAGCCACGTGATTCAGCGAGAATTCAGTTCGACGCGACCTTGCCTTCGAGCCGGAATCGATCGAGCACACTACCACTCGTGCACCGCGTCATTGCTCCAGGAGCACACGGCGAAGACTTCGAAGGTCGCCAAGAACGTGAATGATGGTTAAGTAGCACCCTCTCCGGTGCATGAATCATCGCTTGTGTGGTAAAAGGTGACGACCATCTTTGCACTCACTTAAGAAATGTGTACAATCGGCACTCGAATACATTCCGAGCCGGGACAACGCGTGACGTTTTTCGTCAGGGAGTATCGTATCGCGAGCAAGCCCAAATAGGTCGTTGCATTCGATTACAACCAGAGACGATTAACCCGTCGTCGGGTCTGCGAGGGATTAGCAGCCCATTCGTACGAGCCGGGGATTCTCTGCCGCATCTAAGGCTACCGCAAGTCGCCGTCAGTTGGGCCGCCTTGCTCACGAACGCATCAATGACGCACCCAATGGATTCGGTCGGGCAATTGATCGGCTCGGGCGGAGTCGCCCAAGGGGGCGCCGCGCTTGCGTCCTGGGTGAACGCGCAGTCGGGCGAGGGAAATCTCGACCAGCTCGCCGCGGTCTTTCCGCAGCTCGTCGTGCCGTACCTCGATTATACGACGGCTTGCTGCCTGCACCGCGCACTGAGTCACATCCGCAAAACGACCGCGCTCTACGACCGCAAGATCAGGATTGCGGTGCTCGGGAGCGTCACTACCAATCAGCTCGTATTATTGCTCGATTTGTTCTTGTGCGCCGGGCGCATCGATGCGGAGTTCTACCAGGCTGACTATGGCACGTTTGAACAGGAGTTCCTCGACCCTGATTCCGGCCTGCATCGCTTTCGACCCGATTTCGTTCATGTCGCGACCACCTGGCGTGACCTGAGATGCCGGCCCGAGCTGGCGGACTCACGTCAGGAAGTTGATCGCAAGATCGAGGCCGAGGTTTCGCGCTGGACGTCTCTGTGGCGAGTGGCACACGATCGACTGGGATGTCAGATCCTCCAGAATAACTTCGATGCGCCGGCTTGGCGGGTGCTGGCTAATCTGGAAGCGAGGCAACCTGGCGGCTTCGGGCGATTTGTTTCGCTCGTGAACCTTGCGTTGCAGGATGCGGCCCTAGCTCATGTCACGATTCACGACGTCGATCACCTCGCCGCATCCTCGGGACGTTGGGAATGGGGCAACGCTCGATTTTATCACATGGCGAAGCTGCCCTGTTCGCCGGACCACCTGGTCGATTACGCGCACAGCCTGGCTTCACTCATCCTGGCCCAGTCGGGACTGGCCAAGAAGTGCCTCGTTCTCGACCTGGACGACACCCTCTGGGGGGGCGTGATCGGTGACGACGGTCTCGCGGGGATCAGGCTGGGCCAGGGTGATCCCGAGGGCGAGGCGTTCGTCGCGTTTCAGCAATACGTCAGAGAGCTCGGCCGGCGCGGAGTGATTCTTGCAGTTTGCAGCAAGAATTCGGATACGGTGGCGCGCGAGGTCTTTGAGGGCCATCCTGGAATGGTGCTCGGGCTTGACGACATCTCGTGCTTTGTCGCCAACTGGGACGACAAGGCCACGAATCTTGGCCGAATCGCCCAGGAGCTCAACGTTTCAATAGACTCGCTGGTGTTCGTTGACGACAGTCCGGCCGAGCGCGAGATCGTGTCGCCGACTGTGTCCCGAGGTGTCCGTGCCCGAGATGCCCAGGGACCCCGCAAAATACATCAGGACACTCGATCGCCACCGCTACTTCCAGGCGTCGACAATCAGCTCTGAAGACCTGAAGCGCACTGATCTTTATCGTGCCCAATCCGCGCGACAGGCCATCGAGTCTTCGGTTCTTGACTTGAACGGTTTTCTCGAGTTCGCTCGAGCTTTCAGCAAGAATCGGGCCGATCATTTCCGCCACGCTCGATCGCAGCGTTCAACTCATCAGCCGATCGAATCAGTTTAACCTCACAACCCGGCGGCACCCGAGCGCCGTCTTGCTCAAGATGATCGATGATCCGGCGTGGCTTTCGCTGACGGTTTCGCTCCGGGATCGCTTCGGAGAGAACGGCCTTATCAGTCTGCTCCTTGCGAAGACGGAAGGCGACGCGCTCATTATCGATTCCTGGCTCATGAGCTGTCGCGTGCTGAAACGAGGCGTGGAGCAGCTCTTGCTCAATCACCTGGTGAGATACGCCGAGGCGAATGGATTTGCGCGCTGATCGGTGAATACATCCCCTCGGCCAAGAATGCGCTTGTCCGCGGCCATTATGCGTCGCTGGGGTTCAAGCAAATCTGGGGTGAGGATTCGGGGCTTACACGGTGGGAGCTCTTGATCGGCGCAGCGTGGCAGCCGTGCGTGCATTTCATTCAGGAGAATTCGATCGATGGACCCAATCATATCTGAGGTGCAAACTGTGTTTCAGAGAGTATTTGGTCAGCATGATCTTGTGATCAATCTTTCAACGACGGCCGTTGACGTCGACGGGTGGGACTCGATGGCGCATGTCAACCTGATTTTCGCCGTCGAGAAGCACTTCGGTGTCGAGTTCACGATGGCTGAGATCGGGGCACTGACCGGTGCCGACCAGAATGTCGGCAACCTGGTTCGACTCCTCGGTGAAAAAACAGGCGGCGCTTGAGGCCACCACGCGTGAGGCGCGACCTGGCTGGCGGCTGGGAATTCGTGGTGAGCTTCTCCTCGAGCTGCACTGAGAAAGGTGGTTGGCATGGTGCGGAGATTGTTGCGATATCTCGCTCTGCGTCACAACAAGGCGGTGGGCCCATATCGCCGGCTGTGCGGCCCCAGCGGAAAAGAGTGGGCCGAGTATCTGCGGCGTCATGGCAACCTGTATCATCTGGGGACCGGATGCTCGATTTTAGCGACATCGCTCATTATCACTCCCGAGTACACATGGATCGGTGACCGCGTGTGTCTGGGAACCTGCACGCTCATTTGCCACGACGGCTCGATCGAGGTGCTCTACAACCGTTATGGACTACGGGTCGATCGGTTGAGGCCAGTTCGACTCGAGAACGACGTCTTCGTGGGGCACAACGCGATCGTGCTCGGTGGCTCGACGATCGGTGAAGGCTCGATCGTCGGTGCCGGTTCCGTCGTGCGGCAGAGCATACCTCCCGGAAGCGTCGTGAGCGGCAATCCGGCCAAGGTCGTCGGCCGGGTCAAGGATTTGACGCGAATCTGGCAGGCTGAGTCCATGTTGCTGCCCTGGGCCAGTCTGATCGCAAGCCGCGATGGCGTATTCGACCCGGCGATGGAGCCGGAATTACGGCGAATGCGCCAGGAGTTTTTCTTCAAGCGCAGCCGCTTGAAGTGAGAGCCCGGGGCTCTTAGGCCAGCTCCAGGTCCGCCATCTCGCCAGAACTATCCCAGAAGGGATTTCCGCCCCTTCGGCTTGCCGGCCACTTGTTCGAGCGCCATGTCGTAGACCAACTGCCCAGACAAATCGGTGGTATTCGCCGCCTGAGGCACCGCGACTTCGTCCGGCCCGAACAACTTGGCGATCAGATCGGCGTGAGCGCTGTTCCGCGCACTCGAGAGCACTTCGTCGAGCGCGGCCAGGCCCCTCGCCAGCGAGCTCGAGGGATGCGGGCTCACAGGGGAAATACTTGCTAGAGACTTTGCCGCATCCGGCGGGGAGCTCGCGCTCGATCCGTTGCCTTGGCCCTGGAATGACGCAACGGCCTGGTCGCCCATCATTCCGGATCCAGGCGGCGGGTCGGGATCGAAGAACAGGCCGTTCAGCACCGCGTTGGCGCCGGCTGTCCGGGTGAATGTGATCAGCACGTTCCCCGATATCGTCCAGATCAGATACTCCCCATTGACGAAGTTCGACACGCTCTGCGTATTCAGCACGGCACTTGTGTTCTCGTTGGAGAGCGTGACTGTCTCCGCACGGCCCGAGGAGTCGTAGTCAAGGAAATAAAGCTCGAGGTTGTAATCCTGGCCCGAAGCCACGTCCACGTCCACCGTGAAGCTCGTGGCCGAATACCAGACTGCCGCAACACGGCTCGCTCCCGACGGCGGTACCTCGAGGGCCTGCTTGGTTGTCGGCGACGGCGTCGCCCACGTGTATTCGTGCTCGTTCGACGGCGTGATCGTGGCATAGGTGGGATCAACCACGCTGCTGGCGACGAGGTCATGGCCGTCCGACCCGTAGACGCCAATCCAGTTGCCCTCGGTCGACGTATCTGACCCGACAAAACTCGCCGCGGCTCCAGGCGGCGGAGGCGGCGGAGGAGGCGGCGGAGGCGGCGGAGGCGTGGCAGTCGTGGGATCGAAGAACAGTCCGTTCAGCACCGCGTTGGCGCCGGCCGTCCGCGTGAACGTGATCAGCACGTTCCCCGATATCGTCCAGGTCAGATACTCCCCATCGACGAAGTTCGACACGCTCTGCGTATTCAGCAAGGCACTTGTGTTCTCGTTGGAGAGCGTGACAGTCTCCGCCCGGCCCGAGGCGTCGTAGTCAAGGAAATAAAGCTCGAGGTTGTAATCCTGGCCCGAAGCCACGTCCACGTCCACCGTGAAGCTGGTGGCCGAATACCAGACTGCCGCAATACGAGTCGCCCCGGACGGCGGTACCTCGAGGGCCTGCTCGGTCGTCGGCGACGGTGTCGCCCACGTGTATTCGTGCTCGTTCGACGGCGTGATCGTGGCATAGGTGGGATCGACCACGCTGCTGGCGACGAGGTCATGGCCGTCCGACCCGTAGACGCCAATCCAGTTGCCCTCGGTCGACGTATCTGACCCGACAAAACTCGCCGCGGCCCCAGGCGGCGGAGGCGGAGGAGGCGGCGGAGGAGGCGGAGGCGGCGTGGGAGTCGTGGGGTCGAAGAACAGACCGTTGAGCACCGCGTTGGCGCCGGCTGTCCGCGCGAACGTGATCAGCACGTTCCCCGATATCGTCCAGATCAGATAGTCCCCATCGACGAAGTTCGACACGCTCTGCGTACTCAGCACGGCACTCGTGTTCGCGTCGGAGAGCGTGACAGTCTCGGCACGGCCCGAGGAGTCGTAGTCAAGGAAATAAAGCTCGAGGTTGTACTCCTGGCCCGCAGCCACGTCCACGTCCACCGTGAAGCTCGTGGCCGAATACCAGACTGCCGCAACACGAGTCGCCCCGGACGGCGGTACCTCGAGGGCCTGCTCGGTCGCCGGCGACGGCGTCGCCCACGTGTATTCGTGCTCATTCGACGGCGTGATCGTGGCATAGGTGGGATCAACCACGCTGCTGGCGACAAGGTCATGGCCGTCCGATCCGTAGACGCCAATCCAGTTCCCCTCCGTCGACGTGTCGCTCGCGACGAAGACCGCAGTCGCTCCCGTCTGCGCTGTGATCACGCCGGTCGAGACCGAGACGAAGTTGTAGGTGTAGTTGTTGCCGGAGTTGCCGTCGATCACGTTGCCGCTGGGCGTGAGCGTCAGACCCGTGCCCTGAGCCACCGTATTGTAGGTTTCGATGAAATCGGCTGTATCCCCCGGAGCGATGCTGCCGACCGTGATCGTCGGAACCGCTGCAGCCGAGTTCGTTCCATCGTACGGCTTGGTGTTGGTCACCGCGGTCACGGTGAGTGCCCGCGCAATGATCGTGCCGGTCGACGCCGACACGAAGTCGTAAGTGTAGTCGTTGCCCGAGAACCCGTCGTTCACGGTTCCGGCCGGAGTCAGCATCAAACCCGTGCCCACGTTCTTGGAGCTGTAAGTCTCGGTGAAGCTCGCCATGTCGGTGCCTTGAACGACACCCGAGGTGATCAGGGGCGCGGTCGCCGCGCCGACTGTGCCGTCATAGGTCTTGCTGTTGGCAGACGCAGTCACGACCAGCGCCCGCGCGATGATCACCCCGGTCGATACCGGGACGTAGGTGTACGAGTAATTGTTGCCGGAGTTGCCGTCGCTCACGACCCCGCCGGGCGTGAGGGTCAAGCCCGTCCCCACATTCTTGGTGCTGTATGTGTCGGTGAAGCTGGCCATGTCACCGGGCATCACGGTGCCCAGAGTGATCGTCGGAAGCGCTGCGGCCGATGGTGTCGAATCATAGGTCTTGCTGTTGTAGACCGCGGTGATCGTGAGCGCCTCCTGGGTGATCGTTACCGAGCCGCTGGCGCCTGTGAGCGTGTAGTCGCCGGCCGAGTTATTGCCCAGCGCGAGTGTGCCGAAGCTCGTGATCGCCTCCGGTCCGGCATTCCTGCTAGCCAGCGTGCCCGAGCCCGAGGCCACGTCCACATTGTCGCCGACGGCCGCGTTGGCCACGGTCAGGATGCTATAGGAGACCCCCGTCGTGCCGTCGTAGGGGCGGGTGCCGGTCAGGTCCACCGCGAGGGCCGTGATCGTCACCGACCCGGTGGCACCGGAGAGGGTGTAGTCGCCGAGGGCGTTATTGCCCAGCGCGAGCGTGCCGAAGCTCGTGATCGCCTGCAATCCGACATCCTTGCCGCCCAGCGTTCCCGAGCCCGATTCCACATCCACGCTGTCCAGGCCAACGGCGTTGGACACGGTCAAGATGCTGTAGGACGCCCCCGTCGTGCCGTCGTAGTGGCGGGTGCCACTCAGGGTCACGGCCAGGGGGGAAATCGTGAAGGATTTCGAGTTGCTGGTGGCGGCGTAATCGGCGGTGCCGCCGTAGCTGGCCACGACCGTGTATGTGTTGGCATCCCTCGGCGCCGTGCTGCCCAGGTCGGTGCCGCCGGTCCCGACGCCGACGTAATAGGTGTACGTGAGCGGGACACCCTCCAGTTCGTCGTACGGTGCGCCGTCGTTGGGGGTTATGGTGGCGCTGGCCGCGTAGGCCGAGCCGTTGTAGGGTCCACTCGGGGCGGTGATGTCGATCTCGGGCGTGACTTGACCGCTGACGGTGATCGAGTCGCTGGTGGGGTCGGTCGTGATCAGCGTGCTCCAGGGATCTCCCGAAGGCAACGGATTGGCGGTGAGCGAATACACGCCCTGGAGACTGATGCTCAAATCGGTGAACGTGGCAACGCCGTTCGTGGCGTCGAGCGGGTAAGTGCCCGAGAGCGTACCCGAGTATGATCCGGCGTTGAGCGTGAGCTGGACCTGCGAGCCGTGCACCGTGGTGCTGTCGAAGTTGATGCCGATGTTTCCCGATCCGTCCTCGGCTGTGACGATCGGTTGCGGCGAGAACGCCGTCCCGACCGCGGCCGCCCAGGCGGGCTCGGTGGAAAAGACCAACTGCGTGGGCACCGCGTAGTAGGCGGACACGGTGGGATTGAAGCCAGAGCCCGCGCCGGGTGTGTACACGCCGATCCAGGGCGTGAAGCTCACGTCGTCTGAAACGTCGGCGCCGGCGCCGCCAGGGTTGGCCGAAGTGGTCGGGCCGTGGAGACTGCCCCACCAGTTATTTTCGGCATCAATCGTGACCGTGCTGTACGTGTTGTCGACCGCGTCGACGCCGGGCTGCACGCCGCTGAAATCATTGTCGTACAGCGACACGTCCTGGTAAGTCGAGGCATCGGGGTTGGCCGTCGTGTACTGGTTGAGCACGAAGGCCGGGATGCTCAGATTGACGAAGCTGTTGTTGTAGATCTGGACATTATCATTGGAATACTCGTCGTAGGCGGCCTTGAGCACGATGGCCCGGTTCTCGCCGCCACCGCTGGCGTCGATCGAGTTGCTGATGTTCTCGAAGGTGTTGTTATAAATCGACGCATTGGTCACGCCGTTGAGTACGAAGCCCGACTCGTCAAAGACGTTGTTGTCGACGCTGAGCCCGCTGATTCCCGAGAGATAGTAGTTACCGCCGTCGGAGGTCGAAGAATTCTCGATCGTGACGCTGGTTCCGGCGGTGCCGATATTGATCTGGCTGCCGAGCTCATCAGCGCCGTTATAGTGACCCGAGTTGATGACGTGGTTCAAGAGCAGCGGACCGCCGGTAAGCTGCAACCACATCGTCGCGGCCGACGGACCGCTGCCGGTGGGGTCGCCCGAGTCGAACGTCGTGTTGGTGAACTGGAGCCCGTTTGCCCCCGAGACGTTCAGGTTCCAGAAATCGACGAGGGCGTAATCCGTAGGCGCCGATGCGCCGGTGTACTCGAACAAATCATGGTCGAACGTGACGTTGGAATAATTACGGGTCGCATCCGCGGTTGTGAACAGCGTTCCCGAGGCGCCGCCGCCGGAGATGTCGCTGCTTGTGTCGTTGCTGAATTCCAGGTAGCTGAAGCTGACATCGGAGAGGTCGACCGTGTCTTCGACCGTCCCGACGATGATCGTCGTCGGCGTGGAGGGATCGGCACCGATGATGCTGACATTCTTGTCGATGATGACATCGCCGGTGTAGGTCCCGGCGGCGACGTAGACCGTATCGCCGCCCGAGGCCGCGTCGATGCCGCGCTGGATGCTGGGCGCGGAGGTGCCGTCCGGCACATAGAAACTGTTGGGCGTGACGAACACGTTCCCCGCCTCGAGGCGAACCAGACCAAAGCCAGAGACGTCGATCCCATCGACGATCGTGTCCTCGATGGTGAAATATTGGGCCAGGGTCAACGGCCCCGGAGAAGTCGAGACCGAATTGAAGGTATCATCGGTCGCGTCGACCGGTGTGACCGGCTCGTCGTCGATCGACTGTTCACTGCCGCTGGTTGTGAACGAGTTGTGCGTCAGGGTCAACGTTCCTGAGTAGGCATACCCGGTGTAAGGGTAGTAGGTATCGTCCGCCAGCTCGATTCCGGCGCCGTCGTCAGTCAGGATGTTGCCCGAGATCGAGAAGGATGAGTTGGCCGGTGTCGCCGGCGACGTCGGGCTGCTGTTTCCGAACAGTCCGATGCCGTAATGAGTTGCGCCTGAGATCGTGTTGCCGGTGATCGTGACTCCCGTGCTGTCGTAGAAGTACATCCCGCGGCCGGAGTTGCTGAAGGAGTTGTTCTCAACCGAGATATCACTGAATTGCGTGGCATCCGAGTTGCTGATGCCGATGCCCCATGAATCCTCGACGAAGCTGGAATTTGTGAACGTGTTGTTCTCGATCTCAATGTTGGTGATGCCGACACCGGCCGTGTACTGGTCGGCGTAGATGTCCGTGCCACCCGCGGCACCGCCCTGTGTATTGTCCTGGAACAGATTATGCTCGACCAATGTCGGATCCGTCGCGCTGGCGTTTGCCACGTCCAGGCCGATCACGTTGTTCTGAACGATGTTGTAAAGGATCTGGGATCCGGAAGTCCCCGGCTCGAGCCAGATGCCCGGGCCGAAGACATACACACTGGTCTGGCCCTGGATGGTGAAGCCATTGATGGTCACGTCGCTGGCAGCGACGGTGAAGATCGTGTCGCCGCTGGCATTGGCGTTCACCACGGATTCGGGGCCTGACCTCGTGGCCGCGTCGACCCCGGCCTGGGCGCCCAGGATGGTCAAGGTCTTGTTGACGGTGACCATGTCCGTGTAGGTCCCCGCATCGACGTTGACCGTGTCGTCGATGTCGGCCACGGCCACGGCACGGCTGATCGACCCGGCCGTGCCATAAGTGCCGGTTTCGTCAGCCTGCGTGACGTAGACGTTGGCCGCCACGATGCGTATGAACCCGTAGCTGGAATTGTCGATCGCGTCGACGATCTCGTCCTGGATCGCGTACAACGTGGAAAGCGGCGTGGACACTGACGCCGAGGTGCCGCTCCAGGTGGTGCCGTCACTCGACAGGTCGTAGGGGGTCGAGCTCTGATTGATGATGTAATAGCTCGAGGCGGCGAAAGCGTTGTCCGAGCCGATCGTCACCAGTCCGGCCGAGCTGGTGATCCACAGGTCGGTGGTGTTGTTAGCGATGATGGTGTCGAAGTTCACGTCGCCGACGCTGCCCGAGCCGCCGCCGGTGAATTCGATGCCCGTCGAATTGTCAGTGATCTCGCCGCCGGAGATGTCAGCCTGCGCGACAAAGCCGCTCGAGTTCGCATCGACCAGCACGCCGGTGCCTCCGCCCGTGATCGTGACGCCCGTGATGGTCGCGTAGATGCTGGCCCCACCGGGGGAATCGGTGTTCACGAGAATGCCGGTTGTGACTCCCGTGATCGATACGTCGCTCACGTCGACCGTGGTATCGACACCGGCGCCGCCGAAGTTGGTATCGTCGCTGGTGAGGTTCAAGCCAAGGATCGAGTTGCCGATCGAGCCGCCCGAGACGGTGACCGGGTTATCCGTCGGAACATTCCAGATGCTGATGCCCGCGGCGAATTGTCCGCCCGCGGAGCCGATGGTGTTTCCTGAGATGCTGACGCCCACGCCGTTCTGGACGGTGGAGAGATAGATCCCAAAGGTGTAGCCGTCTGTGCCGGTCACGGCGTTGGCTGCATTCACTGTGTTGTTATCGATGTTCAGCGTGGCCGACGAAGGGTAGAACAAGTTGACCCAGACGCCGCCGTAAGCATCCTGTCCAACCGTCACGTCGTTGTTCGAGACGTTCAACGTCTGCGGGGGTGGGGTGGCATTCGTGGTGAAGTCGTAAACCCAAACTCCGGCCTCAGCGTAGTCAGGCATGACGACGGTGTTGTACGTGACATCGGCGTACGCGTTGTACGCGAGAAGGATGCCGTAATCGTTGAAGCTCTGAACAACGTTTCCGGTGACCAGGCCGCCGGTCGAGTACGAATTCGTGTCACTGGGGTCGATGAGCGCGATTCCGTCGTGGGCAACGTTCTGGACGATATTGTTTTCGATCAGCAGGTTGTTGACGGCCTGGCCGGCGCTGCCGTTGAGCGTATCAATGCCATCATGAGCATCAATGTAAGGCCCCGCGCCATTGATCTGGAACGCGCCGCTGGGGGAGAGCAACGGATTGCTGCCGTCGACCACGAAGCCGTCGATCGTCACATCGCTCGAAATGATGTTGACGAGATTTCCAGCCGACGGATCGACCGTCGCCGCGGTGATGATCGATTCGACCGTCGGGTCGGCCGCGCCGCTTATGAAATTCCCAGCCCTCGTGGCAGCGTCCTGGCCGGCCTGCGCCCGACGAGATCGAGCGGCTTGTTGATCGTGACATCGCCTGCGTACGTCCCCGCCTCGACGTTGACGGTATCGTTGTCCGATGCCGCGTCCACCCCGCGCTGGATGCTGGGCGCCGTCGTGCCGCCGGGCGTGAAGTAGCTGTTCGGCGTCACGTAGATGTTGGCAGCCTTCAGTCGAACGAGCCCGTAGCCCGATACGTCGATACCGTCGACGATCTTGTCCTCGATCGCGTAGAGGTCCGACAGCGTTGCCGACGAGAGCGTGACTCCATCGAATACGTTGGTCGCGCTCGGGTCGAGCTCGCCGCTGAACTCGTCGACGATGTCGTAGATGTCGCCCGTGAATGTGTTGCCGGTGATGCTGACCGTCGGACTATTGAGCGAGTAAGGTCCGCCCGTGCCGTTGGTCGAGGTGCGGATGCCCGTGTCCGAATACTCGAACGTGTTGTTCGAGACCGTGATCGGGCCGTTGGTGAATGACGGATTGAAGAACGCGATGCCTGTCCCGTAGGAGCCCGCGGCGATGTCGGTCGCCCCCCGCGTGATGTTCTCGAAGATGTTGCTGTCGAGCGTGAGATTGCCGGTGTTGTTCGCCACCAGCACGCCGATGTCCACACCGTTAAAGGTATTGTTGTCAACCGTGCCCTGGACGTCGGAGAAATTCAACTGAAGCGTGCTCTGGTCGTAGGCGTCGGCGATACCCGTGAACGTGTTGCCCTCGACGTCCATGAAGTTGCTCGTGTCAGCGCCGCCTGCGTAGAAGCCGACGATCTGGATTACCGCGCTATCCGAGGGGTTCGACCCCGTCGTCGTGATGGCGTTGTCCAGGAGCGTCAAGCTTTGCGGGTTGTTGAGGATGACGTTGGTCTGCGCGCTCGCGGCCATCGCGTTCAGGTTGAGCACGTTATCCACGAAGCTCAGCTCGACACCCTGGGGCTCGCCGCCGATCAACTTCGAGCCGCTGGCCGAATTCGCGCCGTTGAGCGTGAACCCGTCGATCGTGACGTCGGAGCTATTGGCGAGAGTGAACGCCGCGATGGTCGAAGAGGTCGGACCACTCAGGGTCGACTCGCCCGTACCGCGCGACGGGTCGGTGCCCGAAACGCCGGCCAGCGCGCCCATGAGGGTGAGCTGCGTCTGCGGAATGTTCAGGCCCGCCGTGATGTCGTACGTTTGCGCTCCTCCCTGGACAAACACCGTGTCGCCGCTCGAGGCCACGTTGATGCCGCGCTGGATGGCGCCTGAGCTTGCGAGCTCGCTGCTCTGGGCGACGAAGACGGGGTCGCTCTTGAGGCTCACGTACCCGACCGCCGTGCCGTCCAGGTAATCGGTGATCTGGTCTTCGATCGCGTAAAACTCGGCAAGGTCGTCAGCGGTGGAGGTGTCGGTGGTGGCGCCGACGACGCCGTTGAAGCTCACTCCGCTGGCGTCGAGCGTGGTGGGGCCGGCGTCGTAAAGCGCGTCCGAGGCCAAGGTGATGTAATTGCCGCCCGGACTCGAGATCGACAGATCCGATAGCGTGTTTCCGACGACGCTGACACCCGAACCGTTGAGCTCCAGGCTCGTCGTTCCGCCGGTGATCGAGTCACCCGAACCGAAGGTGACCGACGTCGAGAAACTCGAGCCGTCGACCTGGATCCCCGTGTCGCTGCCGCGCACGGCTACGCCTGTAATGGTGGTCGAACCACCGCCCAGGTAGATGCCGACACCGACTCCGCCGGTATAGGTGGCGCCGGAGATCGACCCCCCGGTGATCGACAAGGACGAGGTCTGTGTCGGATCGGTCTGGACCAGGGCGACTCCCGTCACGAAGTTCGAAAACGTGTTGTCATCAAGAACGGCGGAGTCACTGGCAGTGCCATACGGAGCGATGCTGTCGGTTTGATAGTAGCCGGCGCCTTCCGGGTCGAAGTTGCCCGTGACGGTGTTTCCCGTGAAGGACGCCGAGCCACCGGCGCCGCCCAAGGTCGCCAACCCCACGCTGACGTCGGAGACGTTGTTATCGTTCACGTAGACGGTGTCGTAGGGAACAAAAACATAAATGCCGTAGCTCCCGGCGGTTTCATCCTCGACGGTGTTGTCGCAGATGGTGTCGGGCGTCCCGCCGCCGAAGCCGTCGGAATTGTCTGTGTGGATACCGCTGTCCGAATACGAGATGGTGTTGTGGGCGAATGTGGTGCCCAGCGACCAGTTGCCGTCGATGGCGTCGCTTGCATACGAGACGATGTTCCAGGCGATGGTGCCGGATCCGCCAAAATTGAAAATCGCGATCGCCGAGTTGTTCCCCTGCACGTTGGTGACAGTATTTCCGTGAATGTCGAACGTGCCGTAGTCTGTTGCGGCCTCAATCCCGCGCAAGAATATGTTTTCGACGGTGTTATCGTACACCTGCAAACCCGTGATGATGGTGCTCGGGTTGCTGTAGTCGGTGAGAATGCCATTGCGGGCATCGATGTCCGCGCCGCCAACGACCACGCCGCTGGTCAGATTCGGGTTATCGCCATCGAATTTGAACCCGTGGATGCTGACGTCGTTCGCCTGCACGAGGACCATCGTCGTCGATGCCCCGAGCTCCGAGCTGCCGTCGGAGGTATCACCAACGTCCGACACGCTGGGGTAGACCGTCACCTCGGACGCACCAGCACCGCTCAAGTTCAGGGACGTGGGAATGACGAGGTCACCGACATAAGTCCCCGCCTGTACATAGACGGTGTTGCCGCTCGAGGCCACGTCGATGCCGCGCTGGATCGAACCGGCGTTCGGAGACTCGCTGCTCTGGGCAACGAACACGTCGTCGCTCTTGAGGCTCACGTAGCCGACCGCCGTGCCGTCCAGGTAATCGGTGATCTGGTCTTCGATCGCGTAAAACTCGGCAAGGTCATCAGCGGTGGAGGTGTCGGTGCTGGCGCCGACGACGCCGTTGAAGCTCACTCCGCTGGCGTCGAGGGTGCTGGGGCCGGCGTCGTACATCGCACCGCTGGCGAGCACGATGTAGTCCGATAAGGCGCCATCGAGGTAAGCCGGGAGCGATCCGCTGAAGGCGATGCTGGCTGCGGACCCGCTGACCTCGATGCCCGTCGCGCTCCCGCCTGAGGCGTAGATGCTGGTATCGCCTTCGATCGTCGCGAAGACGCTCGGGTGATTGGTATTCGCCGCGCTGTCCTCCACGTACACGCCGTACTGGCTGGCGGTAATCGAGACGCCGTCGATGGTCGCCTGCGTGGCGGCGGCATCGGAGTCGTAGGCCTCGAACGTGTTCAGCCAGACGCCGTCCATCACGCCGCTGACGGTGCCACCCTCGATGGTCACCGCGCCGGTGGTGGGGGTGTTCCAAACGGTGTAGCCTTCGACCGTCGTGTACGACGTCGCAAGACTGCCGTCGACCGTGTTGGCATTGAACAAGACGCCGACATCGCTCTGGAGCGAAGTGATCAGGAAGCCGGTCCAATCCGAGCGGCCGTCGGTTATATCATTCACGGCGGTGATCGTGTTACTCGCGACCGTGAATATCGACGTGGTGTCGTACATCAGGTTGAAGAAGACGCCCACCCCGTATGTCGAAATCGCGTTGTCCGAGATCAGCGCGGTCGTCCCCGGATCACCAGGATCGGCCTGGCTGAAGTTGCCGGTCTGCACGCCTACGTTGACGTCCTCGATCGTATTGTCCGTCACGGTGGCGTAAAAGTTGTTGTAGAGGATCACGCCAACCCCGAAGCCATACCCGCCGCCACCCAGGTTCTCAATCAAGTTCTGGGTGATCACGTTGTTGTCGGTCGCGGCATCGCTGACATAGTTGTAAAAGTCGATTGCGTCGTAGGTCATATCCTTGATGATATTGTTTTGCACCGTGATATTACCGACGCCCTCGTACGACACGATTCCCTCGGATGCATCTATGTCTACGCTATTCAAGGTCACGCCCGAGATGATATCCGGGTTGTCGCCGTCGACCGTGAAACCGTCGATCGTCACGTTGCTCGAAGCCACGTAGACGACAATCTCGTCCTGCGTGTCGGGATCCGGACCGGCGGACCCGGGCAGAATCGTCGTCTCGGCTGCGGAACGAGTGCGGGCGTCGACGCCCGCCTGGGCTCCCAGCAGGGTCAGCGGCTGGCTGATATCGAGACCTCCCGGGTTTCCGGCCGAATTGGCCACATACGTGCCCGCCTGGACGTTGACGGTTCCGACGCTGCTGGCCGCCGCCGCGTCGATGCCGCGCTGAATCGCGTCTTCGACGCTGTTGTCGTTGTTGTCGCCGGTCTCGTTCTTCTGGGTCACGTAGACGTTGCCCGGGACGATCGACACCAGCCCGTAGTTCTCGTTGTCGAGGGCGTCGACGATGCCGTCCTGGATCGTGTAATCGTCGGCAAGGTCGCCCGCGCTGGGGGTCAAGCCGCCGAAGGTGTTGTTGGAGGCGTCGATAAACTGCCGCGACTTGTTTTCGATATAAGTCGTGGAGACGAACGCGTTGCGGGTCGTCTGCCCAACGGTGACCGTGCCGGCGGTGGTATCGACGAGGAGGTCGATTTGGGTCACCGACGTAAGATCGAAATTCACTCCGTCAACGCTGCCCGAGCCGCCGGCGGTGAACTCCACGTTGGTCGCGTTTTCGGTGATCTCGTCGGTGTTGATGGTGGCACTGGCCAAGGTACCGCTCGCAATGACGCCGATCGTGCCGCCTCGAATGGGCATGCCGCTCGCAATGTAATTGGAACCCAAAACCGTTCCGTCGCCGATCGTCGCGACCACGGCGTCGCTGCCGCCGGCCAGAGATACGCCGGTGGTAAAACCGCTGATCGAGTTGCCGGTCAGGGACGCGTAGACCGCGCCCGGCACGTCGGCGAACCGGTTCGTATCGCTCGCCAGGTCGGTCAAGAGAATGCCGATCCCGCCGATCGAGCCCGAAGCCGAGACGTTGTTGTCCTCGAGCTGGACTGGGCTCTCGGAAAGCGTGTCTTGATAGAGCAGGACGCCGATGTCGCCCGAGGTGGCGCCGGTGACGCTGTTGCCACTGGCGGTCACGCTGCCCTCGGCAAAGCTGAGCACGATCCCGATGTCGTTGCCCGTGCCCCCGGTGAGATCGATGCTGTTATCAGAGACACTTGATCCGTCAGCCAGGCTCGCGAGGTCAAGCCCGAGCGCGCCGTTTGACAGCGTCGTCGAGGGCGAGCTGATCGTGTTGCCGGAAATCGTCACAAGTGGGAAGTCGGTGCCGTCGAACGAATTGATCCCGATGCCGCCGGCCGATCCCGTGATCGTGTTGCTCTCGATATCGACATCGCTCTGGAACGCCGCGATGGCGTACGTGCCCTCGTAGTCGGTCGAGGTGGCTCCGATGTTATTGAACGTGCTGTTCTCGACCACGTCGCCGGTTGCCTCCCCGTTCACGTTGTAGAGGCCGACACCCTTGCGGTTGGTGTTTTGAATCGTCACATTGTCGACGACGATGCCGCCGAAGGTGGCGGTTGAATCGGCTACGTAATTGGTGATGATTCCGGTGCGATAGTTGTCAGCGCCGAGCGGGGTGTTGGCACTGCCGTCGATGGTGAGCGTCTGGATCGTCACGCCCGAGGCATCGATCACGAAACCGTTCGAGACCGTGCCGCCAAACGAGCTGTTATCGCCGCTGTCGGCGATCGCCGGCGCCATGATCACGCCCGATTCGCTCTCGCCCTCGATGGTCATCGATATCGGCACGAGGACGTTGGACGCGATAAAAGTGCCGTTCTGGATGTTGACGGTCTCGCTGCCCGCCACATTCGCGGCCGCGGCGACGCCGCGCGGGATGGCACCGGCTGAGTGGGTTTCGTTGGCCTGGGTAACGTAGACATTGTTTGCGACGATCCGCACCAGGCCCGAGCTCGACCCGTACCAGACCGCGTCCTTGATTCCATCCTGGATGGTGTAGTCGACATCGTCCGGGTTGGCCAGGCTCGGCGTATTGCCGCCGAAGGTGTTACTCGTCGCGTCGATGTACTGGGACGACTGGTTGTCGATAAACGTCGACCCGAGGAAAGCGTTCGAGCCCGTCGTGACACTGCCCGCGCCGCTGACGAGCAAAAGATCGGTCGTGTTGAACAGCGTCGGGCTTGGCGAAGGGGTATAACTGAACGTATTGCCGGTCACGCTCCCCGAGGCCGCTGATTCGAATTGAACGCCAGTCGTGTCCCCACCGATCGAGTTGCCGCTGATCGATGCCGACGTGCTGTCGACATCGATGCCTGTCGTGAAGCCGGCGATCGATAGCCCCGAGATCGTGACGCCGCTGGCGTCGATGACGATGCCCGTCCCGGTCCCTGCATCGTGGATCAATGGCGTCTGGCCGGTATCGGCTTCGATCGTCAAACCCGGCAACGTGGAGGGAATAACGACATTCTCGGGGTATGAATAGCCGGTTTCCACGATAATCGTGTCGCCGGACTGCTGACTCACATTGAGGCTCGTGATCGCGGACCCGATGGTCGCAAAACCGTCTGCGGGCGATGAGCCGTCGAAGGTCGGGCCCAAATTCATCGAGTTGACGTAAACCGTAGTGCCGCTCAGCAGTGTCCGGCTTTCGAGCACCTCGAGAACTCGTCGCCAGGACTGCGCGGACTTCCGTGTCTGCGGAGATTTGCGGCGAGAGAAGCGATTTGACGCCGACCGGGAGAAGGTGCGAGGCATCGGTGTTGTTCCTCAAATCTCAGGTGAGTCGAGCTTGGAACCCCTACGAGGCAGGTGGATTGATGCACATCAAGTCCGTGCCGCAAAACCTCAAAACAACGAACTCGTCCACGTTCCGATTCGTCCGGAAACGTACAGACGAAGAACGACCCGGATTTGAGCTTTTTCAAGCAATCCGGCTCAGTACGGTCGATAAACGGCGGCGCGAGGCCCAGCGGTCATGCTCAGGAAGCCGAGCTAACGTCGAGAGATCTCAATCTCGTTCCCGGTCGACGGGAAAAACCACGGCTCTCCCCTACTCCCCACTTCGGGATCGCGTCGAACCAATCGGATGCACAACTCTGAGAAAAAAACCGCAGATGCCCGTAGCAGCGCCCTGGCAAACTATTGGCCGGGCCCGGACCCTAAGCGACCAGACCCCTCACAACTGACGTCTCTCGAACACTCATTGCCACAACCCGCCAGGCATCAAGGCGATTGTCGCACTTCGTCGTCGTCCTTGAAAGAAATCATACGTGCGCCTTGAGGTATTGATACGAGCTTTTGCACGTTGGGTGGCGATTCTATGCGCGCTTTTATAGACATTGCAAGAGTGTTCCACCGGATTATTCAAATTCGCGCGCGTCGGAGTCGAAATCTTTACATTTGTTAAGGAGGACGACTTTGCTCAGCGAGCCTTCGCGCGGCATGGAAGCAACACGCGTCCATCGTGCCGGTTCGCGAAACCTTGCCGAACGAACCGTGCGTTCGGGTCCCGCCTGTCGCATGGAATCTGTTGATAATGCAGGCAGTCTGCATGATCAACGAAAGCTCTAGGGAAACATTGCGTTTTGGGAGATTCGGTCTATTGGGAAATTTGGAGAAAGTTCTTGAAGCAATTACTCGTCGGAGGACGAAGTTTAAGACTGAGTTGGCGGTCCCGTGCGCAAGGCGGAGCCTTTGGGTGCGGTACCGATGTACATCGAAGTCGGTCGGGATGTAATGTGGAGCGTCCGATGTTGAGAAAACTGCCGTCGGTCGCGCTACTCGCCCTGGGACTGGGGCTGGGCGCGGTCGAGCACCCGGCGCAGGGAGCGAGTTACGCGGGTGGTGCGTCGAGTCGTATCTGTCCCGTGTCCCAGGATTGTTGCGGGCACACCCAGTATCAACAACAGCTTCAGACGGTTCTCCAGAACGTACAGGAGACCGTTTATGACCCACAAGTCGTTCCGGTGGTGCGCACCGTCTACGAGACGGTGATGCAGCCTCGAACGATAACGACGGTGAAGAATGTCGTCGAGCAGCGGGTGCGCGACGAGCCATACACGACCCAGCGGCCCGTTTATCGAACGGTCCAGCAACAGGTTCAGTACACGATCCAGCGCCCGGTCACCCGGACGGTCTGGAAGGACGTCGCGTATACGGTCACCCGCCCGGTGCGCGAGACCCATCTGGAGTCGAGGCCATACACGGTCACGACCCCGGTTCGTGAAACCTCGGTCAAGACGTGTGCCTATAACGTCAGCCGGCAGGTGCAGGACATCTCGTACAAGGATGTGAGCTACACGGTCTGCCGCCCCGTGCAGGAGACGATGGTCAAGAACGTGAGCTACACGGTCTGCCGGCCGATCCAGGAGACGCACTACAAGACCTGCGTCTACACGGTCTGCCGGCCGGTGCAGCGCATGCGCACCCGGTGCGTTCCCTACACCTACCAGGTGCCGGTGCAGCACACGGTCATTCAGTGCCAGGCCGATACCGAGATGGTGCCCGTGCGCGAGTGCGCCTACAAGCAGGTCGCGTACACGGTGTGCAGGCAGGTCAAGGAGACTGCGCTCAAGGAATGCCGCTACACCGTGCAGGTGCCCGTGCGGCGGACCGAGATGCGCACCAGCAGTTACACGGTTTGCCGCCCGGTGCGCGAGACCACGATGCGGGAATGCCGCTACACTGTCTGCCGCCCGGTGCAGACCACCTCGTACAAGACGGTCAGCAAGACCTGCTACCAGACGGTCACCGAGACCGCCTGCCGCGAGGTGTGCGAGAAGGTCTGCGTTCCGCGCACGATCTGCAAGCCGGTCACTCGCACGTTCAAGGAGGCCGTCGTCCAGCGGTACTATGTTCCCGGCAAATCGGTCTGCATCAACGGATGCCTGTATGAGTGCCCGGGAACCTGGTGCGAAAAGACGGTCTGCTGCCCGCGCACGGTGACCGAGAACGTCATGTGCACGGTGTATGAAACGCAGCTCGTCAAGAAGCAGGTGCCGTACACGATCTGCAAGAAGGTTCCCTACACCGTCTGCGAGCAAGTTCCGGTCACGACGTGCCAGTTGGTTGCCGAGGAATGCGTCAAGCAAGTCCCGGTGACGACCTGCCGGATGGTGAGCGAGATCTGCACCAAGCAGGTGCCGGTCACCGTCTGCGAGTACGTGGCCCAGGAATGCGTGAAGCAGGTGCCGGTCACTGTTTGCAAGAACGTGCAGGAAACTTGCTACAAGACGGTTCCCTACACCGTCTGCACGATGCAGCCGCGCACCGTGATGCGAAAAGTTCCGGTCACGGTCACCACGATGTGCAACAAGACCGGCTATCGCCAGGACCCGTACACGGTCACCGAGTACGTGCCCCAACAGTGCACCAAGCAGGTTCCGTACACGGTCACCCGCACGCTGCGTGAAACCCAGTGCAAGCAGGTTCCGTATACGGTCACGCCGCATGGTGCCGCAGGTCTGCTCGAAGCGGGTGCCGATCACGACCTGCCGCACGGTGACGCAGACCTGCTACAAGCAAGTGCCGGTGACCACATGCCGGATGGTGAGCTCCACCTGCTACAAGCAGGTGCCGGTGACCACCTGCCGCATGGTCGCCGAGCCGTGCGTGAAGAAGGTGTGCCAGACCTATTGCGAGATGGTTACCGAGCCTTGTGTGAAGACGGTGCCGGTGACGGTGTGTGAGACCCAGACGATCCAGTGCGTGCGCAAGGTGCCCTACACGGTGTGCAGTCAGGTCCCCGAGACCAAGACGATTTGCTGCCCGGTGCAGGTTGCCAAGCAGGTCACGGACTACAAGACCGTCTGTGTGCCGCGTACCGTGTGCAAGCAGGTGCCGATCCAGGTTTGCGTGGCGGTCCCCGTGGTCGTCCACTGCCCGCCTGTTGTCCTGCCGTCGTCACAGAGCGTGATGGCGTCGGGTCAATCGATGCCGTTCACCACGGTGCCGCCGACCGACCCAGGCGACAGCCGCTACCCGGTGGTGGGCGTGGGCAGGTTTCAATTTTTGCACTGAAGTCGGGCGAAATGCAGCACTGGCATTTGCCAGTGCTGCATTTGAAAACGACGCGGGCCGCGGGTGGCGCCGGCTGTACCAAGGCTCCTCTGCGACGGACCGGCCACAGCCGCTTGACTAAGTGGGGCCGCAGAATTACCTGGGCAGAGCGTGGGCGATCGGGCCACGCCGGCCGCCACGTCTGATCGGACCGATCGGTCGGATCAGGTTGGGTATCGCTTCGGGTTTCGAGCCGCGTAAGGACTCGCCGGCACTGTAGGCTTGATTGCTGCCAGGGCCGCCTCGGTCAGCGAGTCATTCAACCCGACCACCTTGATGTCCAACGGGTCGATCCACAAGTCGGGCCTTTTCCGCAAGACGCCATGAACGAGTCGGTAGGCAACCGCCGGCCCCTTGTCATCCACGGTCGGGAACGCCAGGTAGAGATACCATTTCCCTTCCTCGGTCGGCTTCGCCCAGAAGGCGACCCGAACATCAATCCCGTCTTGATTGAGCGCTTCGATGAGGCGCTCGCCGCTCTCGGTCTGTTCGCTCACCACTGTGTCTTGATCCATGGGAGCACTCCGTGTATCGCGTCGGCAATGGCTGTGTAAAGCGTCTCCGCCTCGGTCTTGTCGATCCTGTGATACCGTTTCTCCTCCGACCAGTCCCGCACGAGCGCCCAGTTGCTCAACAGGTCCGGGTCCGAATCCATGGCCGCCTTCCGTGCGCCTTCCAGTTTGGCCACCCCGACGAGCTTTTCAACTGCGTGTGTATAGCAGTTCTTCGAGAACTCTTTACATCTGCTGTTCACTCCTTTTTGGAATCACCCCGCTCCCGCCTCAAGCTCCCACCCGCGATCATCCGCACGAGGGCAAGTCGCAGCCGCGCGAATGCCCGTGCGCGATGGCTCAACTGGTGCTTCACCAGCGGGGAGAGCTCACCGAACGTCTTGTGATATTCACGAATGAGGAAAAGCGGATCGTAGCCGAACCCCCCTTCCCCGCGCGCTTCCCGCGTCAACAGCCCGCGGCAGATTCCCTCGCTTTCGAGGCGAATCGTTCCGGTCGGGTCCGCCAGCGCCAGCGCGCAGTGAAATGCCGCGCCGCGATCGGCGTCGGGGATCGCACTCATCGCGGCCAGCAGCTTCGCGTTATTGGCCGCATCATCACTGGGCTCGCCGGCATATCGCGCCGAGAAAACTCCCGGGGCACCATCCAGTGCATCGACCGCCAGCCCCGAGTCGTCAGCCAGCACGAAACTGCCCAGGGCACGGGCTTGCTCGGCTGCCTTCTTGCGGGCGTTCCCCTGGAACGTGGCGGCATCTTCGACGACATCGGGCGTGGCGGGGAACTCGTCCACCGAGCGGATGTCGAGCCGTGACAGCCACTCGTTCGGCTCCCACGGCGGGGAAATCAGTTCGGCCATCTCACGGCATTTCTTGCGGTTGCGCGAGCCCAGGACCAGCAGAATCGAAGTTGCACCGGATCGAGGCTCGGTCATGGCTTGGCACTCTTCTCGCGCGGACCAACCTGCAAATGATGGGCTTTTACATACTCGTTGGTGAGCGACTCGATCCGTTCGTGATGCTTGGAGTATGCCTCGACGGAGGCACGAAGTCCATCCGGGCCGTCGATGTGCTTCGCGTCGCCGGTCGCGACGAACTGCTCGAGCGAATCGAGCATTTTCCGCTGTGAACGCTGGGCCGCGGCGAGCTCGTCACGCATCGGCAAAAGCCCGGGATTGGCGGCCGGCAGCGCCTGGATTTGACCGGCCAGTGCGTCGCTTTCCGACTTGAGGCGGTCGAGAACGTCGGGAATTTCGTGCTTGCCGACGCGGCGCACATCAAGGTCCGATTCGAGCTGTTCGATCTTCTGCTGGATACGATTGAACTCGGAGTAAACGGGCACCGATGCTGTGGCGAAATCCTGACCCGCGCGTGCCGGATCGGCCAGAAACTTGGCCTTACCCGACTCGAGCCCGGTGTATCCCAGCACCAGAAGGCCGGCGGCGGTGAGCCCGGCCATGCCGGCACGCAGCACGGCCGTAACCGCGCCTGATCGAGCCCGGGCGTCGGCCGGTGCGACCGCCGTCATCAGCAATCCGCAGACAAATCCGGTCGCCAGACCGCCCAGGTGCGCCGACATGCTGATGCCGGGAACGATCGCGCTGAAGAACATGTTGTACGCAACGAACGCGATCGCCCCGGTGCGCATCGGCTTGAGGATCGAAAACGGAACCTCGCGGTGCCTGATCGCGAGAAACCCGAGCAAGCCGCCGAAAATGCCGAAGATCGCCCCCGACGCCCCCGCGACGGTCACCATCGGCTGCGACCAGGTGCTGACAATCGAGCCGCCGAGCCCGGATAGAACATAGAGCGCAGCGAAGCCAAGATGGCCGAAGAGCCTTTCCACCAGCGGCCCCGCGGTCGCCAGGCAGAACATGTTCATGAGCAGGTGCCACAAGCCGATGTGGATGAACATCGAGGTGAAGAGCCGCCAGTATTGCTGGTTGATGATCACCTCGTTGCCGGAACTGGCACCCCACGCGAGCAGTTGACTTATTTTGGGATTCTGCCACGACACGCCGGTGGCCACCATTGCGAGAAACACCACCACGCATGCCAGAACAATCAAGGGCGTCATGATTGCACGCGAGGCATGGAACATACGGCCTTCGAATTGGCGAATATCCGACTGAAGCGATCGTGCCACTCCCAACGCGCGGACCACCGCAGGCCAGTCCAAGCGCGTGAGTTGCAAGACTCGCTCCGGGATTGCCTGTGTCTGTTCCTCACCCCGATGCATTGCCGCGCTGCGCCAAGGAACTCGATCAGTGCCGTTCGCAGACTGCTCGAGCCCGCAGTGCCGAACCACCGGCCGCCCCCAAGATTGATCGCACCGCTGCCGGCGCGTGCAACGCCTTGAGGCAGCGTTCCATACGCAAGCGAGTGGCATCTCGGCGGCCCACCCCGCGTTTCGCGCCGGCGTGGACCGGGCCAGTAAATCCGCTTCGAGGTCAGGCGCAAGCCGAGCCGGGTGCCCCCTTGCTTGGGTATCCCGACCACGGCCAGGAGAACTTCGTCGTCTTGAAGATCGAGATAGCCTTGAAGCGCCGTTGTGAGGACGGGCGTCGGAATTTGCGGCGCGAGAAACGCGTGCTGTTCGCCCCGTTCAACCAGACTGCGGGCCAGCGCGTAAAGGCGCGCGTCGAAATCGATCGAATCGGCCGGCTCGTCGGCCTCCCATGCGACGGCGCACAGCTCGGGCCGAAATGGCTCGTGTCCAGAAAGCCCAACATCCTCATCGGTTCCACCGGGTTCCATCATGGTGCGACCACCTCGAGTTGGAGCAGGCAAGCTCGCTTTACCCCGGCGAGAATTCCCGTATCGACTGCGAAATGCCTCGCAAGCGGGTACCGATTGTCGCGACCTCGGACGGAGAAGTCCAGGGAACGAAGCACTTCAGGCTTCACGAATGGGGCGGCTGATGGTTGCGGTGTTGGCAGCCGCAATCCTCTTTGCTTGGATTCGCGTGGATGTCCTATCCTTGGTCGGTATGATTGTCCTGGTGGCGCTCTTCGGTCCGGTGTTCGCCGGTATCTCGCTCGACAGGTCTCGAAACGGCTGGGGAATCAAGGGGCGATCGCGTCGCCGGTTTTCGGCATTTTCCTCACCACTCGCTTTCAATCCGCTTAGGCTCGCCCCGCGAATGGAACGATTCCCGAACCTCCGTAACCTCTCGCTCTCCGGCCCAAGAGTTACGGATGCAGGTCTTGCTCACCTCGCCGGACTGGGCCAACTCCGGCTGCTGGTCCTGAATGGCACGCGCAGTCACTGCGCAGGCGAGGTCCAATCTGAAGCGAGTGCTGCCCAAGCTCGAAATCGATGTGTACGGTGGAATAGACCGAATTCCAGGGTAACGGGCATCAGTAATACCGGCGGACTCTCGGCTACGGCGCGCTCCATGCGCCAACCCAGCGCCACGGCGTGGTCGGCCAGGGCGTAGTGCCGCTCCTTCACACCGCGAGCGAACCGGGACACTCGTCGTCAGGTTCGATCGCGGCGCGAAGGTAGTGGTTGATGATCGCTCAGGCGCCCGAGCGGCATTCAGTGCTTGATCTTGCCCTTGAGGTCGTTGACGTCGGTCAGCGCCAGGGCCGGAACGATCATTGTGTCGGTGGCCGCCTTCCCCCGCACCTTCTCGTTGGGCAGCTTCGAACTCTTGTTCGACATGTTGTACGCGTTCTGGACCAGGTAATTCCGCAGCGCCGCGGCCTGCGGGTCTTGCGGCGAATTGAACGCCCCGATGAAGACCTTGCTCGACGTATGGTCGTGATACACGTACACCGGCTGCCCGGTCTGACGGATCTCGGGTGCGTTGGCCAGCTTCTCGGCCATTCGCTCGGCATCGTCATGCGCAGTGCGCAGGGGGCTGGTTTCCAACCTCGGCAAGATGTGGTTCGCGGGAGTCTTGGGATCGAAGCTGAACGCAGATCTGCCCGCGAATTCGGCGACTTGCAGGGAAAACTGTCCGGGGCAGTTGATGACGCTGCGCAGACCGCCGTTCATCGTGATCATGAGCCGGTCCTGGGTGCGCGGATAAAGGTTCTGGGCCGGAATGTACGGGTTGGTGGTGCGCAAGGCCGTCGATAGCCCGGAGCGCCAGGGAAACGGGGTCGACATTTTCTCCAGGCACGCCGGCTTGAGCTTCTTCACCTCGCGCCAGAGCCGCTCTTGATCCGCGGTCGTCCGTTCATTGCCGACGAGCACGGCGGCCTCATCGAACGTCCGGATCTTTTCAGGCATCTTGACATTGGTCGAGTTGGTTTGACTCGGCGCGGTGGGCGGCACGCCGCGAATCAAGCTGCCGCCGGGGTTTTCCTTCTTGCGGAAGATGTAAGCGGGCAGCCCATATTCGGTGCGCAGCTCCTTGCAGAGCGCAATCGCCATGCGCTGAGAGTTCGGCCCGCGGAAGACCCTGGCGAGCACCATGAACGGACCATTTTCTTTTGTGAGCAAGAAGGGCTCGACGGGCTCGTCGGGCAAGTCGAGGTCGGGCTCCTTCAGTTCACTGGCGGGCGTCAAGTCCCGCACGCCGCCATTTGAAATGGATCGGTCAGCGCCCGGCGCGGCGGCCCCGACCGTATCACCGAACGGCGATCGAGGCGATACCGTCTGGGTGACTCCGGGCGCCTGTGCAAGTGAGGGCGGCGCGTGAAGCGCGACGAACCCCAAAGCCCCACCAAGAGCCATTGCGGCAAACGACGATTTCATGGGAGATCCCTCTCCAGTTGGCCAGGCGATGGTGACGCGAGCGTCATTCATCGCGAGCCTTAAACGCAGAACCCCTGAATCCTTCAGAAGTTCGAGATCAAAACGGCCGAGACATGCATGAACAGCCGGGTGGGATGTGTGGCGAGCAGAGAGCGCTCGTTCCGGCCCTATTCCGCCGGTTTTTAGCACAAAGCTCCCGATCCGCCAAGAGCATTTTGCGGCGATTTTATACCCCGCGCGGTGGGAAATCAGACATTCCATAGTAACCCGACGCGCGAGCGAGGGAATTCATTCGGTCCCTCGCTGGCGCTTCGGGTTGGTATCGGCAACGGCCGTGCGCGGAATGCGAAGATCCGGCGGTCCGATCAAGAGCATGGCCAGTTCGGGCCCAGGCAGTCGCGTTGAAGGCGAGGGGACCCAGGGCGATGCCCTGGGCTGATTTGTTGTGCCCTTTCAGGGCAAGAACCAAAATGCGCAACATCAAAACTGGCGCGTTCGGGTTGGTATCGGCAACGGCCGTGCGCGGAATGCGAAGATCCGGCGGTCCGATCAAGAGCATGGCCAGTTCGGGCCCAGGCAGTCGCGTTGAAGGCGAGTGAGCTCGTCGAGGCCGCGGTCGGTCACGTCGAGGATTGCGTCGAGCTGCGCGCGAGAGAACGTGCCCCCTTCGCCGGTACCCTGGATTTCAACCATCCCACCGCTTCCGAGGCGAACCACGTTCAGATCGACTTCGGCGTTTGAGTCTTCGCTGTAGTCGAGATCCAGAAGAACTTCGCCCGCGACGATGCCTGCGCTCACTGCGGCCAGGCTGTCGCGCAGGACTTTCTGAGCGGTTTCTGCTCCCAGCCGGCTGTGGAGCGCATCGGCGACGGCGATGAAAGCGGCCGTGATCGAGGCGGTGCGCGTGCCGCCGTCGGCGTTGAGCACGTCGGCGTCGACGTGGATCGTGCAGGGGCCCAGTGCCTGGCGGTCGACCACTGCGCGGAGACTCCGGCCGATCAGCCGCTGGATCTCGGTGGCCCGTCCGTCGGGGCCGCGCCTGATCCGCGAAGTCGAGCTGCCGGGAAGCATGGCGTACTCGGCTGTCAGCCAGCCGACCGACTTGCCCTCGAGGAACGGCGGCACCGAATCGGCGATCTGCGCGGTCACCAGCACGGCCGTCGCCCCGGAGCGATAGAGCACGCTGCCCGGACTGTTCTGAATAAACCCCCGCTCAATGCGCACGGGCCGGAGCTGGTCGTTTTTCCGGCCGTCCGATCTGTTTTTCGCCATCGCCAAGTCTGTCCTTTGGATTGATTGATTTGATTTGATTCGATTCGCCGGGTTTCTTCGTCGTCAGGCGAGGGCAGGTCAAAGCGGCGGTGTGGTTTCTCCGCCGATCAACCACATTAAAAGAGCCATCTGGAGATGAACGCGGTTGGCCGACTGGAGCAGCACTTGGCTGTGCGGGCCGTCGAGAACCTCGGATGTCACCTCCTCGCCGCGGCGGGCGGGCAGGCAGTGCATGAAGATGACGTCGCGCGACGCCATTGCGAGCAAATCATCGTTGACCTGGTAGGGGGCGAACACCGCTGCGCCGCTCTTCGGCCTCGCGCTCAAGCCCCATGCTGGTCCACACGTCGGTATAGACCACGTCGGCTCCCGGCAGCGCCTTCCGCAAATCGGGCTCGACGACCAGCGGGACATCGGGAAACCGGGCGGCAAACCGGGTTTGAAAGTCACCTGGAAACTGGTATTCGCTGGGCGCCGCCAGCACGAAATGGACGCCGAGAAGGGCCGAGGCTTTCGCCAGTGACATCGCGACGTTGTTGCCGTCGCCGATGAACACGAGCTTGCGGTGTTCGAGCGTCCCGCGCAATTCCTTGATCGTCATCAGATCGGCCATTGCCTGGCACGGGTGGGCCGAGTGGGAAAGCGCGTTGATCACCGGAACCGTGGCGTGGCGAGCCAGTTCCTCGACGGTCGAGTGGGCGAAGGTCCTGACCGCGAATGCATCGACGTACTGGCTCAAGACGCGGGCGAAATCCGCGACACTTTCCCGGATGCCCAGGCCGACATCCTCGCCCCGCAGGAAGATTGCGTCGCCCCCCAGCCGCGAGATGGCCGCCTCGAAACTTACCCGGGTGCGCAGCGACGGCTTGTCGAACAACAGGCCCAGGGTGCGCCCGGGAGCCGGGCCGGCCGCTTCCCTTGCTGGTCGTCTCGCTTCATATCGAGCGAATGAGCAATCAGCCGGCGGGCATCGTCCGGTGAAAGCTCCCATAGATCGACAAAATGCCGTGGCATGGTTCGGTCACATCGCAGGAGTGGTAAAACTTACACAGGTTCTGGATCACACAACTGTTAATGCCAAATCGTCAGGCTAAAGCCTGACCTACTCTTGCTTGCTCAAGGCGTCTCGGAGGATGGCACAGCCTTCGTCGATCTGCTCGTTGGTGATCGTCAAGGCTGGCAGTAGTCGCACGACGTGGCCGTGTGTGGCGTTGATCAAGAGCTTGCGCTTTATGCATTCGCCGACTAAATCCGACGCGTCGAAAGGGAGGTCAAAGCCGATCATGGTGCCCAGGATGCGGATCTCGCGAATGAGGCCCGGCAGCAGTTCGCGAAGCTTTTCCAGGTGCATCCGGAACCTGGCGCCGATGTCGCTGCCGCGCGCGAGCAGGCCGTCTGATTCGATCGTCTCGATCGCGGCGCTTCCGGCCCGGCAGGCGATCGGGTTGCCGCCGAAGGTGGCGGCATGCGTGCCCGGCACGAGCGACGCGGCGATGTTCGGCCGGGCCATCATCACGCCGGCGGCGATGCCGCCGCCCAAGGCTTTGGCACACGTGAGGACGTCGGGGACGATTCCTTGGTGCTGGTAGGCAAACCACTTTCCGGTACGACCCATACCGGTCTGAACCTCGTCGAGCATCAGGAGCGCGCCGTTCAAGTCGCATATCTCCCGCAAGCGGGCAAGATAATCGGGCGCGGGGATGTTGATTCCGCCTTCCCCTTGCACAGGCTCGACCAGAACGGCGGCCGTCTGGTCGTCGACGACCATGGCCGCGGCGTCGGCGTCGTTGTAGGGAACATACACGAACCCGGGCACCATCGGCTCGAAGCCTGCGTGGTATTTGGGCTGGGCGGTCGCTGTGAGCGCGGCGAAGGTCCGGCCGTGAAAGCCCCCCTCCATCGTAACGATCTTGAACCGGCGTTGCTTGTGGCCGTGGAGCCGCGCCAGCTTGATGGCGGCCTCGTTGGCCTCTGCCCCACTGTTGCAGAAGAAGCTCTGGCCGCCGAAGGCACGTTCGGCGAGCTGCTGCGCCAACACACCCTGGGGCTCCATGTACCAGGTATTGGGCACGTGGATCAACCGGCCGACCTGATCGCGCACGGCCGCGACGACCCGTTCGGGGCAATGGCCGAGCAGGTTGCAGCCCCAGCCGGGGAAGAAGTCGAGATAGCGGTTCCCCTCCGCATCCCACACCCAGGAACCCTCACCGCGAACCAGGCAGACGGGGAACCTTCGATAGTTGGGTATGACATATCGCTCGAACTGGGCGATCGTCGAGCTGGTGCTCGGGCTCGTGATTTCACCTGGTACAGTGGTTTGCAATTGCGGCAAAGGAGTGACTCCAATTCGATGGGAATTCCGGCTACGCCGTGTGGAAGAAAATCAGGGTTTCTCCAGGACAGGGCGCTGGATCGGCGAGGCGTGGCCGTTATCGGTGCGGACGATCTCGGTGCCCGTGCCGCTGTGGGTGAAGATCTCCAGCAGCAGCGAGTGGCGCAGGCGACCGTCAATAATGTGGGTCTTGCGAACACCGGATTCCAGGCTGGTGAGGCAGGCCTCGACCTTCGGGATCATCCCCTTGTCGATCACGCCTCGCGCGATCAAGTCATGGCATTCAGCGGGGGTCAGACCCCGGAGCAGGCTATTCGGTTCATTGCGGTCGGCCAGAATGCCCGCCGTGTCGGTGAGAAAAACCAGCTTCTCGGCCTGGAGTGCCTGCGCCACGGCGGCCGCGGCCGTATCGGCATTCACGTTCAAGAGCTGGCCTTCGGCTTCCTGGTCTTCGGCCAGCGAGGGAAGCACGGGTACGACGCCGGCCAGGCAGAGGTTTTCGATCGGCAGCACGTCGACGGCGTTCACCTCGCCCACCCGGCCCAGGTCGACCCGGCCCTCGGGCCCGTTTTCCAGCCAGAGTTTGCGGCCGTACAGGCATTGATGGGTCTTGTGATGCAGCCCCGAGGCCCGGCCGCCGAACTTGTTGATGTGCCGCTCGATGTCGGCGTTGATTTCCTCGGCGAGCACCCGCGCGACGATCTCGAGCGTGGGCTCGTCGGTAAAGCGCCTTCCCTGCACGAAATGGGCCTTGAGCCCGGCCTTCTCCATCGCAACCGTGATCGCCTTGCCGCCGCCGTGCACGATCACCGGCCGCATGCCGACCGTCTGCATGAACACGATGTCGACCAGGAGCGCGCGCAGGGTCTCGGGGTCTTCCATGACCGAGCCGCCCAGCTTGATGACCGTGAACTTGCCGTGGAACTTGCGGATGAAGCCCAGCGCCTCGATCAGTACGTCCGCCTTGCGGATGGCTTCCTCATGCACTTCGAATATCCCTCGCCCTCCGGCTCATTGAATCAAACCGTCTATTTTTCCGTAGGAGGACCAACTTGTAAAGAGTCGATGTTCCCGGCTCGGCTCGGCGGGCAGTCAACTGGCGATCCAGAGGATCATCGCCAGCACAAAAACCGATGCCAGCAGAATGAGCCATGCGGCGAGTTGAAGTCGCACGCCGGGGCCGCGGAACCGGCGCCATTCTGCGTGCTGCCAGCGGAAGAGCACGGGCGGGCAGGCGTGTCTTCGATAGCGGAGCAGCCAGCCGGTCGCGCCGCAATCGAGGCAGTGGAACTGGACCAGAAACACGTCGACGATGAGCAGGCCCACCCCGAGCTGGAACAGTGCCGGCATTCGCCGAGTCACCGCTTCGCGCCAGAGAGCGACGATGATCACGAAGACCAGAACGGCCAGAAATGGGTTCACCACCAGGCGCTGAAACGGCACGACCGTGTTACGGTCCGGGCCAGCCGGTCGCTGCGGTTGCGGGTCGAGCTCGCGATCGAAGATATCAGGGCCGCTTTCCACTCTCGCGTCCTTCACCTGAGCGCGTCAGCTCTTGCGCCGGTACGACCCGCTGGGCGATCTCGAGCCGATTGCCGCCGGGGTCGCGAATGTAGAATCTCGCCCAGCCTGGGATCGGCTGCCGATCCGAGATGGTCTCGACACCGTCGCGCGCCAGCTCGGATTCGGCTGCTTTCAAGTCGGGCACCACGTAGCACACGTGGCGCTTGCTCGTGCCGCTCGCTGTGTTGTCGTCTTCCGGAGAGACGTGCACCTCGATTGGCCCCAAGCGGAACCAGGCGCCGCCATTGCGGGTGAGCGCCTCGGGCTTCGCGATCCGCTCGAGCCCGAGAACTTCTTTGTAAAAACGCAAGGCCTCGGCCTCGACGGAACGGGGCACCGTAACCTGCACGTGATCGATTGCTTCGAGCTCGAGCGCCATTTATTAAACGTAGCAAATCGCCGGGCGAGAATGAAGTATTGAACAAAATGCGGATGGCGAGCCGACACGCGCGCGAGCAATCCCTGCGAGCGTAGCGGGAGAATTCCGCGCGCGGTTTCTGCCGCCGTTTACGTATTAGTTAAGGATCGGCGTGGCCGCTCGGTCGTTGATGCTTCCGCTTTTGTCTCGAGCGAGACGCACCGCGTTCCAGACTCGACCGAGCAAACCCTATTTTGCCAAGGAGGGCAAGAAATGACCTTCATGATGAAGAGGTTCGCGACACCCCAGCGGCGGGACCGCTCGCGACCAGTAGGAGGGCGCATTGTCTCGTGTGAGGTCCTCGAATGCCGGCAATTGTTATCGGGCGGCATGCGGCCGCGTGAGCTGGCCGGTGCGGTGAGATTCGCCGGTGCGGGGGGATCGGAATCACGATGGGCTGAGATGGCGCCCACCACGCCGACCACGGGCACGCAAGGGCAGGTCGTCACGAACGTGATCGGTGCAGGTTTCGCCGGTGGCGCTCTGGCCGGCCAGGGCGGCGGCCAAGGCCAGGCCGTGAGTGTCAGCGGCGGCGCATTGAATGGTGGCCCGGTCGAAGCGACCTCATCGATGGGGACGGCTCCAGGGGCAGTCATGCTCGGCGCCGGGGCGGCGCAGGGGCAGGCCGTCAGTCTAAGCGGCGGCGGCACCGATCACCAGCTCGGAGGTTACGACCTCATCGATGGGGACGCCTCAAGGGGCAGTGATGCTCGGCTCCGGCGGCGCGCAGGGGCAGGCCGTCAGTCTAAGCGGCGGCGGCACCGGTCACCGGCTCGGAGGTTACGACCTCATCGATGGGGACGCCTCAAGGGGCAGCCGTGCTGAGTTCGGGCAGTGCGCAGGGGCAGGTCACGAACGTAATTGGCGGCGCACCGGTCACCGGCTCGGAGGTTACGACCTCGTCGATGGGGACGCCTCCAGCGGCAACCGCGCTCGGCTCCGGCGGCGCTCAGGGGCAGGTCACGAACGTAATTGGCGGCGCACCGGTCACCGGCTCGGAGGTTACGACCTCGTCGATGGGGACGCCTCCAGCGGCAACCGCGCTCGGCTCCGGCGGCGCTCAGGGGCAGGCCGTCAGTGGAAGCGGCGGCGCACCGGTCACCGGCTCGGAGGTTACGACCTCATCGATGGGGACGCCTCCAGGGGTAGCCGTACTCAGTTCAAGCGGTGCGCAGGGGCAGGTCACGAGGGCAGTTGGCGGCGCCTCGACCTCGGGCCCGGTAGGCACGACCTCATCGATGGGGACGCTCCCGGATGGCGTCGAGCTCGGGTCAGCCGGCGGTCCAATCCAGGTCATGTGCGCAGGCGGAGGCTTCTCGACCTCGGGCGCGACACGTTCGACCTCATCGATAGGTTCTTTCCCAGGGCTCTTCACAAGCGGCTCGGGTGGGGCGCCGGGACAGTCTGTGCTGATCGGCAGTGAAGGCTCGGCTGGACGTAATTTCCCAAGCTCTCTTGGTGTTTCTGCTCAGGCTGTGTAGACTTCCCATCCGCGACACCGATCGCAACGGAGTGACGTCGGTGCGAATTCCTCGGCCACCGGGCCGAGGAATTCGTGGGATGCTGGAAGGATCAACGCAACCATGCGGAAGCAGCCTGGCAAAGGGTCGCGTCATCGCCCGAGCTTTGATTGTCTCGAGGAGCGTTCGCTCTTAAGTGCCGAGTATCTTTCGGCAGCCGCGCCCGAGGTCATCGCGACGGTCTCACAAGTGCCGGCGTTACAGCCGGGCCCTGTGATTGCGGTCAGGCTCGATTTCAATGGCGGTCTTCTCATCCAGGAGGAACAGGGAGCCCCGGTCATCGGGCCTCCGTTACCGGGGCAAATGACTCGCGACGCGACGCCGGAGCCCCAAGCCGGCTCACTCCAGGCGGCGGGTGAGGGCGGGCCTGTGATCGTGAGTGGTGCGCCAATCGGACGAAGCGCTTCAGAAGGCGGCGCAGGCGTTCTCACTCAATCGAGCGCCCAGCTTGTGTCCAGTTCGGGCCTGCCGCCGGGCGCGGGACCGGTTTTCGCAGTCGCTGGAATGCAGTCGGGCGCCGGCCAGTTGAGTGTTTTCGTGACTGGGAATCTCGCGTTCGCTTTCACGAGAAGCCCATTCGTGACGGTCGAGCCCGAGCCTACGATTCTAGATCCGGTCTATACTCAGGCCGGTGCAGGAGCGCTCAGCGTGGGCGTGGAATCAGTCGCCGGCAAGCCGGCCGGGCCAGAGCCGGGCGGCATGAGCTCCGAGCTCGTGGTTGCGCCAGCGTCGCCGCCGCCTCAGCAACTTACTCTCCTTGCCTCGAGCGCCGGTACGAGTGCAAGGCTGGTGTCTCAGGCTGATGCAGTCGCCGGGGGATACAGGAGTATGGCCGCCGGGCCGTGCGTCAATACCGGTCTGGCTTCGGGCATGATTCGACGCGGGTTGAAATTGATTCCTGGTGATTCCGACCGGCTCCTCCGCGGTCGGCTCGAAGAATTGGCCGGCCCCATGAGCGCGGATCTGATCGCCGGCGCATTTCCTCTCGACCGGGTCGCACTCGGCAGAGCGATCGATCAGTTCTTCGAGCAGTTTGAAGATCGGGACACGGCTGAATTCCTGCGGCAAGATCCGCGACACCTGGTCATTCTGCTTCTGGCCGTCGCGAGCACGCTGCTGGCCCTTGAGACGGTCCGCCGACGGTCAGGGCGGCCTACGGCAACGAGAGGTGTCTCGACCTGGGCTCGTGCGGAGAGGAATGACTACATTGAATATCCCGCCCTCAATGGTAGCTGGCCTTCGAGGCTGTCATGACGATGGATCGGCTGGATGACTTGATCGAGCGGCTGAACGAAGGCGACATTTCGGCCGCGGAGCGCGCTTTTCTGGCATTTGGGCCTTACTTGCGGATGGCTGTCAGGCGGCGGTTGAACGGGCCATTGCGTTCGAAGCTCGACTCGATGGATGTTGTCCAATCGGTGTGGGCCGACGTCCTGTCGCGCTGCCGCGACGGAGGGTGGCGGTTCACCGACGGCTCCCATTTCCGCGCCTTCCTGGTAAAAGCGGTCCGCAATCGACTGGTTGAACGGCGGCGTCAGCATCATCGCGCGATCGAGACGGAGCAATCGCTCGCCGAGACGGCGCCGGAGGACCTGCCCAGGGCCGGAGAGCCGCGCCCAAGCGAGATCGCCCAGGGCAATGAGTTGTGGAAGCGGATGCTGGAGCAATGCTCCCCCGCGCACCGCGAGATTCTGTTCCTGAGACGAGAGGGGTTGCTCCTGGCCGAGATCGCGGCCCGCACCGGAATGCACGAGGGGAGCATCCGCCGCATCCTTTATGATCTGGCACGGCGGCTCGCGGTCCCGCGCCGGACGGCGCAGCGGGGCGTTCAATCGATTCAGCCGGAGCCTTGAATCATGCCGTCATCGTCCACACACTGCTCTTCGCTCTTGGGAGCTCGACGCTTTTCTGAGCCGGCAATGGCCCCGTTGCCGGTTGCGAACGAGCTGGAAAGCTCGTGGATCTCGCGAGAGGCCCAGGCGATGGCGTCGGCCTGGGGGCGAGGCGAGCCTATTTCGGCCGAGGAGCTCCTGGCCTTGAACCCGGAGCTGGGGGATGAAGCCGCCATCCGCTTGATCTACGAGGAGGTCTGTCTGCGCCGCGAAGCGGGGCATGAGGTCGCGACGACCGAGGTCGTGAACCGATTCCCGCGCTGGAAGGATCAACTGGAAGTCGTGCTGGCTTGCGACCGCATGCTCAGGCCATTCTCGCGAATCGGCAAGTTGCCAGGTGTGGGCGAGGACCTGGGCCCATTCCGGCTGCTCGAGGAGCTTGGGCAGGGAGCTTCCGGCAAGACTTTTCTCGCTGCCGAGCTCGCGCTCCTGGAGCGGCCGGTGGTCCTGAAGGTCATCTCCGACGACCAGGAGGAACACCTTTCGCTCGCGCGGCTGCGGCACACGCACATCATCCCGCTGTTTTCCGAGCATCGGTTCGCCGATCGAGGATTGAGGGCGCTTTGCATGCCCTACCTCGGGGGGATCAGCCTGGCAAAGATCCTCGAGGCGGTTTTCGAGCTCGCTCCGGGAGAGCGGCGCGGCCGCCAGATCCTCGATGTGCTGGACCAGGCACGGAAGGGCGCCGGGGCCGTTGGCCGCTGGGACGGTCCTTATCGCAGCTACCTCGATCAGGCATCGTACGTCCAGGCTGTCTGCTGGATCGGGGCTTGCCTTGCGGATGCTCTCGAGTGCGCCCATGCGCACGGCTTGATCCACATGGATGTGAAGCCGTCGAACGTCCTGATCGCCGACGACGGGCTCCCCGTGCTTCTCGACTTTCACCTGGCGCACCGCCCAATCGCTCGAGGGGAGCAGATCACCAGCCGCCTGGGAGGAACGCGGGGCTGGATGGCACCCGAGCATCGCGCGGCGTTCGAAGCGGCCAGCTTGGGGCAAGCGATGCCTTTTTCGGTAGACGGCAGGGCCGACGTGTTCGCGCTGGGCCTGTTGCTCCGCGAAGCGCTCGTGGGGCCGTGCGGGGTAGACGGCAACGGGTGCGTTCGGCACTGGCGCTCCGCAATCCGAGTGTCAGCGTCGGTCTGGCGGACATCATCGACAAGTGCCTTGCCGATCGTCCCTCGGAGCGTTATGGCGATGCGGCCCTGCTGGCCGACGATCTGCGCCGGCAGATTTACGACCTACCGCTGCGCGGCGTCAGGAATCGCAGCCCGGCGGAGCGCTGGCGCAAGTGGCGGCGCCGCCGGCCGGCGGCCTTCTTGCGCTGGACCGCTTTGATCAGCACATTTGCGGCTCTTGTGATGACGCTCGTCCTGGCGCGGGCTTCGTACCTCGAGCGAGTGGAGGATATCAAGTCGGCCCTGGCAGATGGGCGGAAGCTCCACGATGAGGGCCGGTATCCCGAAGCGGTTCGTATCCTGGGCCGCGGCCTGGCGCGCGCGAGCGGAATGCCGGCCGCCGGCGAGCTCGAGCGCTCGCTGCGCGAGCAGCTTTCGCTGGCCCGGCGAGGACAGAAAGCCGCTGCACTCCATCAACTGGCCGACCTGGTGCGGTTTCAGCACGGCATTGAGCTTCCTGCGGCCGAGGAGGCGAAGCTGCTCGTCGGCCACATCCGCGCGATCTGGGCAGAACGCGGTCTCCTGCGAACAAGAGAGACAGGAGCCCTCGACCCGACAACAGAAGAATTGATCCGGACCGACCTGCTCGATCTGGCGGTTACGTGGGCCGAGCTCCTGCTGGCGCTGGCCCCTGCGGCCGAGGTCGACGCGGCTCGGGCGAATGCCTTGCGCGTCGTCGAGGAGGCCCATGCCGCGTGCGGGGAGAGCCCCAGGCTCGACCGCTTGCGCCAGTTGATCGCGCCCTTGAGCGAACCGCCGGCGGGCATCGCCCTGGACGGTTCCGCGAAGCCGCGGGCGCTCGACCACTACGATCTGGGACGTCTTCACCTCCGAGCCGCAAGGTTAAGAGAGGCTGCTCGCGAGTTTCAAATCGTCCTCGACGAACGGCCCTGGGATTTCTGGTCCAACTTTTATCAGGGGATGTGCGCCTACCGGACGGGGCAGTTTCACGAGGCCCTGGGGGCCTTTCGCACGTGCATCGCGCTGGCTCCGCACTCGGCGCCGTGCTACCACAATCGCGCTCGAGTCGCCGAGGCCCTGGGCCGATTCGATCTGGCGCGGGGCGACTATGATCGCGCCTTGGAGCTCGATCCGGACTTGACTCCGGCATTACTGAATCGCGGATCGCTCGCCTACAGAAACGGCAGGCACGACGACGCGATCGCGGATTTCCGGCAGGCGCTTTGCGCGGAACGTGACTCGCGAACGATCGGGCAGATCCACTACAATCTGGCCCTGGCCTTTCGCGCGGGGCGACAGCGTTTGGGCGCTGGCAAGCGCCCAGGAGGCCCTCGCCCATGGGAACGATGCGGCCCGATTCTTGAGCGACCGACTTCGCCGCGGACGCTGATCGAGGCCGGGGATGCCAGCGCACCGTCCGGAGCGCCGACGACCAAATTTGCACTCCAATCAAACGCACGACCAGCACCGCGATGCCCTGTTTGACTCGCATGCCAATCCAGATCAGCGCTGAGCCCCCGAACGCAATGGCCGCTTACGGCGCCGTTCCGATCGCTTTCTCGGTGGAGAGCCAATTTCGCGTAATGCCACAGGAGGGAGGTCTGGGCGGTTTGCTGCTCGTGCTGGAGCCGGTTTGCCCCTACATCAAGGACTACGACGCCGACAGCGGCGGACCGACGCGCTGGCCTGACCGCTTTGAGATGTCCGAATGGGGAATTCTCGCGGCCCATGATAACGGCCGCCGAATCGGGGGCGCGGTCATTGCGTACAACGAGCCGTCGCTTGTGCTGACGGGAACGCCCGAGGAAACGGCGGTCCTGTGGGACTTGCGGGTGGAGTGGGCCCATCGTGGGCGGGGCATAGGGCGCCAGTTGTTCGAGAGCGCCCTTTCATCGGCGCGCGATCAGAACTGTCAGCGCTTGGAGATCGAAACGCAGAACATCAATGTCGCTGCGTGCAAGTTCTACGCGCGTCTGGGATGCGAGTTGATCGCGATCAATCGAAACGCTTATCCGCGTTTGAGTCATGAGACGCAATTGATATGGCAGAAACTTCAATGATCGAACCGATCCTAAAATCCCTCGAGCTCAAGCGATTCCGTAGCATCCCGACCGCGCGGGTCACGTTCGGCAATCCGACGTTCTTCGTTGGTCAAAATGGTTCTGGCAAAAGCAACTTTGTGGACGTTTTCGCTTTCCTGTCTGAAGCGATGGCCTCGCCACTTCAAGCGGTATTTGATCGCCGAGGCGGCATCTCGGCGGTGCGCAACCGAAGTTCCGGACAGAGCTTTCCCCCGAATCTCGGACTCCGCGTAACCTTGGCTGACGCAAAAGCAGGCAACCGGTCGGCGCATTACGCATTCGAGATTCGCGCGCTTCAGAACTACGGATTCGAGGTCAAGCGAGAACAGTGCGTGATTCGCCGTGAGAACAGCACCGTGTGGTTTGACAGGAATCGTCAGAAGTTCAGGTCGAGCCAAAGCGAATGGAAACCAGCTTTGGAGCCCAACGCTCTGGTTTTACCGCTTGTGGGAGGAGACGCTCGGATCAGCGCCGTGTTTCGGGCGCTTTCGGCGATGCGGGTTTATTCAATCGAGCCTTCAAAGTTGCGCGAGATGCAAGACCCCGACGGCGGCACAAGCCTTCGGAGTGACGGAAGCAACGCCGCAAGCGTGCTTCAGGAGATCGAGCGGCAATCGCCCGCAGATCTAGCTCGAATCTGCGAACTGCTCCAGACTATTGTGCCCAAAACCACGAAAGTCCAGTCGAAGAAACACGGCAACAAGGTGTCCCTGGAATTTACGCAAGAGTGGGGCAAGTCGAAAAAGGTAAAGTTTGAAGGTTTCAGTATGTCGGATGGGACACTCCGCGCGCTCGGTCTGCTCACAGCGGTCTACCAGCGGCCGCGCCCGTCTGTTCTCGTCGTCGAGGAACCCGAGGCAACCATCCATCCCGGCGCTCTCGGCGCGGTCCTGGATTTGCTCCGCCATGCCTCGCGACATCTCCAGGTCGTCGTGACCACCCACAGTCCCGAGCTACTCGATGCCGAATGGATCAAGGACGAGAATCTGAGAATTGTGAGCTGGATCGAGGGCGCGACACGAATTTCTGGTGTGTCTGAGCCGACGCGGACGGCACTTCGCGAGCATTTAATGGGAGCTGGTGAGCTGCTCCGATCGAACGCTCTTCGCCCTTCGACCCAACTCTTTGACGAAGGCGATCTTGGCCAGCGCTCATTCTTTGACGAGGTTTTTGCATGAACATTCAGCCCGTCGTCGAGGGCCACGGCGAAGTCGCCGCGATTCCGATATTCTTACGGCGCCTACGAGACTTGGCGCAGGTTTTTCAACTGGAAGTCGGGGCGCCAATTCGTCGGAAGCGCAGCGAGTTAAGTCAGGAGTTCGGCCTGCGTCGTTCGGTTACATTGGCGCGGCTCCAGCCGGATTGCGCTTGCATCCTTATACTTTTAGACAGCGACCGTGATTGCCCCAAGAGGATAGCACCGCAATTGCAGAGATGGGCGCAATCCGAAGCGGGCAGCATCCCCTGCGGCATAGTGATGGCCACGAAGGAGTACGAAGCGTGGTTCCTCGCTTCAATCGAGTCTCTCAGAGGCGTACGGGGAATCCGAAACGATGCGACTTCTCATGCCAGTCCGGAAACACCACGAGGGGCAAAATCACAACTTGAAAATCGAATGCACCCGGGCCGAAGCTACAGCGAAACGGCGGACCAGCCTGCTTTGTCTGCGTGATTTGACATGCAGGCGGCGTACAAGAAATGTCGTTCCTTTCGCCACCTCGCCAAAGTCTTCGGCGAGCTTGCAATGAAGTCCGGACTTGCAGTACCGAAATGGCCGCCGTCCGAATGGGACGACGTGGGAACATGAGCCCAGATCCGAACAAGCTTTCCGACCCGCCATCTCACGCCAGCAGCACAGACTCCACCGCCAGGCCTGGTCCGAATGCCAGGGCGACGATTGGCCGCGGGGCTCGAAGCTGGCGCAGGCGATCGATGATGAAGAGCACTGTCGGTGACGACATGTTGCCAAATTCGGCCAGGATCTCGTAGGAGACCTTGAGCCGGTCGCGATCAAAGCCGGTCGCTTCCCCGAACGCCGAGAGAATACGCGGGCCGCCCGGGTGAACGGCCCAGGAGCCGACTTCCTCCGGCTTCAGGTTGAACCCGGCCAGCCACTCTTCCAGAAAGGGCCGGATGTTCTTGCAAATCAGCTCCGGGACCCGTGGCGAGAGTGTCATGGTGAATCCGTGGTCGCCGATGCGCCAGGACATCGCATCCTCGGAATCGTCGATCACCTGTGAACCTGAAGCGACCAGGCGAAGATGGCCTGGCGCGGATGGCTCGCCGGTGGCGGCGACGACCGCGGCCGCGCCGTCGGCGAAAAGTGCGTTAGCGACGATCCCGTCGGAATCCCAGCCATACTGGTGATGAAGGCTGCACATCTCGAGCGCAAGAACGAGCACGCAGGCGCGCGGATCCTGGTCGAGAAACGCCCGCGCGACCCGCAATCCGTTGAGCACACCATGACATCCCATGAAGCCCACGTGGGTGCGCGAGACTTTGCGGTCCAGGCCCAGATGTTTGAGCAGCGCGATGTCGAACCCCGGCGCATGGAAGCCGCTGCACGAGACCGTCACGAGATGAGTCACCCGGTCCGGCGAGATGCCCGCGTCGCCCAGCGCGCGCTCCCCGGCTGCGAAGGCGAGCGCGTTTGCCTCGGATTCATAGCGCCGCATCCGATCCTGGGTGGTCGGGTGTCTGTCGGTGTAGAACGACTGGCGCGTCGCCAGATCGCCTTCGGAGGAATCAAGCACCACGCTGTGCCGCGTGATGACGCCCGTTCGACGGTAGATGCTCTTGAACAACCGCCGCTGTGCTTCGTCCTCACACGAGTATTGCTGTGCGATCTCGGCGGCATCCTCCTGGCGAATTCGATGAGGCGGAACGGCGGTTCCGATCCCGGCGATCATGATGGGCATGTAGGGCTCGCAGTCGAATAAATCGAGGGTGTGTTCAGGAGACGCATGGCGCCCGTCGCAGCCACGGGAATTCGTTCCAGCGTGGCGAACCCGATTCGCACGAGCCACGGCTGCGTCAGGCCCAAGGCGAGCGCACGGCATACGAGCTGGCGCTGGCCGATCAGCCTGCGATGGGTGCGAGCCCATTCCCGGGCCAGTCGCGGGTGCCAGCGCTCGATCGCGGCGAGTGCCAGGGGCTCAACCGCCCGGGCGGAAGCGAGTGCCCAGGCGATACCTTCGCCCGTGAACGGCTCGACGTATCCGGCGGCGTCTCCCACAAAGAAGAGCCGGTCGTGCGACAGGGGACGAGTGCGCCGTGTCAGACCGACGGTTCCGCGCCAGTCGGCATCGAGAAGCCCGCAGACCTTCGGCGCACCGGCTTGTTCGAGCACGAGAACGGCCGCAGCGCCCGGCGTTCGCACTTGTCGGACCAGAGCGGGATCAAACGCGGCGGCGACGTTCAAGCTTCCATCCTCGAGCCGCACCATCCCGACGTACCCCCCTGCCCCGATTGCCATGAATACCGCACCGTCGCCAAAAGCGGCCGGCACGGAAGTCAGTCGACAACCGGCGCCGATCCGCGAGCCGGCCGCCACGAGCGTGGCCGGCTCTTGTGCCGAGGGGATCACGCTCTTACCCAGGCCCGATGCGATCAGGACGGTACGCGCCATCGCGTGCGCGATTGTCCCCTGTCGTGAGAGCTGCACGCGGCGCAGGCCGTCGGAAACCGAGTCGACCGCCGCGAGCGTTCCATCAAAGAACGCGCACCCGGCATCAACCGCCGTGGCTGCCAGGGCCTGGTCCAGGCTCTGTCGCGACACGGCGCTTCCACCGGACATGGGCAACCGGAGCGATCGGCCGCCCAGGCGGAGGTGAAACTCCTTGAGCTCGCGTCCGCCCAGCGAGGCGACCAGGGAGCCGAGCCCGGCCCGTTCCAGCTCGGTGAGTGCCGACGGGCTCAGACAGGCGCCGCATACCTTCGGGCGAGGAAAGCATTTTCTCTCTATGAGCAGAACGCGCGCGCCCTGCGAGCGACAATCGCCGCGCGGCCATTGCTCCGGCGGGCCCTGCCCCGATCACGATCGCATCCCACGTCGTGCCGTCAAGGTCCTTCAGATCGTTGGAAGCCGGGCTCGAGCTCACCGGCGACTCCACGACAAGAGGAACCGGCCGGGCCAGTGACGCGTGAGCTCGATGTGGTCGAGGCCAGCCTGTCTTGCGAGCTCGCGCACTTCGGGAACCGTGAACGCCGCGCGAACGGAGACGGGCCCGTCATACCGCACGATCGGTGAACGAGTGAGCACCCGGCAGCCCAGCCAGGCCAGGGCATACTCGAGCTGCCCGCGCACCAGGTCGTTGATCAAGATTCCTTTTTCCGCGGCGCGGGCCATTCGCCCGAGCAGCATAGCCGCGTCGTGCTCGGCCAGGTGATGCAGAAATAAGGATGAGATGACGACGTCATAGCCGGACGGGATCTCGTCTGAGAGGACGTCGAGTGTGAAGAATCGAACCGGGGCGCCGCAGCTTCGCGGCCTGCGCTCGAGCGATCTGAGTTGCTTCAAAGCTCCTGTCACACGCTTCGAGTTGCAGATCGAGGCGTGAACGCCGGGCGCGGAGGGCGAGCGCAATCGGGACGTCACCGCCGCCGCAGGCGAGGTCCAGGACGCGCAGGGGGCTGTCGGGCTTGTCCCTTCTAAGACGGCGGATCTCGGGCCAGTAGATCGACGCGCTTCGGCTGACGAGATTGATTCGCCGCAGGCCGGCAAGTGCGCGCGCGTGCTCTGTTGCATCCAGTCCAGGCTGGTCCATGAGCTCGGGCCGGCGGCAACGATTCGCCGCGGCAAGTGCAGGCTCCTGGCCCATGAGCGATTTCCTCGCCTGACGTCCAAGTTGAAACATTGACCCTCAGTCTACACGCAATGCCTGCGCCCAAACATACGCGTCTGCCTGCACCACTTGCCTGGGACGACGACGCAGAGCGCCGGAACGAGTTGTCAGCAGTGTTTGCTGTTTTCGATTTAACATGGGTTCGGCGGTGTCGGGTTTCGACTTCGCAACCCCGCTTGACACTCGCCGCCCAGACGCACGATAATGCACCCATCCAACGGGTGAGCCGGCGCCCTTGTGCGCCACCTCTCGTCCACTCCCCCTTCGCCCCCGGTTCCGTTAATCCGGAGCGTCTCTTTCCTGAACTGGTGCCGCATTGCCGATGGCGACAACCGCAAACCGGAGCACACGAGATCGGCTCGAGGAGATCCTGTCCACCCGGATCATGCTCCTCGACGGATCGATGGGTGCGCTGATCTATTCTCATGACCTCAATGAAGAACAATTCCGGGGCAAGGAGTTTGCGCACCACTCGCACAACTTGAAAAACTGTACAGAAGTACTGGTGGTCACCCAGCCGGAGCTCATCGACGGCATCCATCGCGCCTACCTCGAGGCCGGGGCCGACATCATCGAGACCGACACATTCAACGGCTCGCCGGTCTCGCTCGCGGAGTTTGGCCTTCAGGACCATGTCATCGAGCTGAACAAAACCGCGGCGGAGCTGGCCCGTCGGGCGGCTGACGAATTCACCCGACGGGATCCGGGCAAGCCCCGCTTCGTCGCGGGCAGCATTGGGCCGACTAACAAGCAGCTCTCGATGGGCATCCACGTCGAGGACCCAGGCCGGCGCGACATCACGTTCGACCAGATGGTCGAGAATTACACGGTGCAAATTGAAGGGCTTGCCTCCGGCGGTGTCGACATCCTGCTGGCCGAGACGGCGTTTGACACGCTGGTGATGAAGGCCTGCCTGTTTGCGATCGATGCGTACTTCGAGAAGACCGGCACCCGGCTCCCGGTCATGATCTCGGGCACGATCTTCGCCGACGGCCGCACGCTTTCCGCCCAGCCGATCGAATCATTTTATTATTCCGTGTCGCATCTTGACGCCCTCACCGTCGGCCTGAATCTGCGCCGTCGGCGTCGAGCTGATGCGCGGACCGCTGGAACGACTTTCGTCGATCTGCCGCACTCGGGTGAGCGTTTATCCCAACGCAGGAATGCCGGACGGGTTCGGCGGTTTTCTCGGTGACCGAGATCGCACGGCCGCCACGCTTGGCGAATACGCGCGAAGCGGCTGGCTCAACATCGTGGGCGGTTGTTGCGGCACCACTCCGGAATGGATCGCGGCGATCGGCAGGGCGATCGAGGGCGTTCGTCCCCGTGGTATTCCCGATGTTCCTCACTGGTCCACTTACAGCGGGATGGAGCCGCTGGTCATTCGCCCCGAGACCAACTTTGTAATGGTCGGCGAGCGAACCAATATCACCGGATCGAAGAAGTTCGCCAGGCTGATCAAGAGCGGCGACCTTGAAGCGGCGCTTGCCGTGGCCCGCGACCAGGTCGAGGGAGGGGCGAATATTCTCGACGTGAACATGGACGAGGGCATGATCGACGGCGAAGCGGCCATGACGCGGTTCCTCAACCTGCTCTCGGCCGACCCTGCGATTGCCAAGATTCCGATCATGGTCGACAGCTCGAAGTGGACCGTCATTGAGGCCGGGCTGAAATGCGTTCAGGGAAAGTCGATCGTCAACTCGATCAGCTTGAAGGGAGGCGAGGAAGAGTTCCTCCGCCAGGCCCGGCTGGTGCGCCGGTATGGGGCAGCCGTGGTCGTGATGGCCTTTGACGAGGAGGGCCAGGCGGTCACGTCCGACCGCAAGGTCGCCATTTGCCAACGGGCGTACAACTTGCTCACTCAGAAGGCCGGCTTCCCGGCGGAGGACATCATCTTCGATGCCAATATCCTCACCGTGGGGACCGGCATCGAGGAGCACAACAACTACGCGGTCGAGTTCATCGAGGCCGTGCGCGAGCTGAAGCGACTGCTTCCCGAGTGCAAGACCTCCGGCGGCGTGAGCAACGTGTCGTTCTCATACCGGGGCAATGACGTTGTCCGTGAAGCGATGAACGCCGCGTTCTTGTATCACGCCATTGCCGCCGGGCTCGACATGGGCATCGTCAACGCCGGCCAGCTCGCGGTGTACGACGAAATTCCCAAGGACCTGCTCGAGCGCGTGGAAGATGTGCTCCTGAACCGGCGGGGCGATGCGGCCGACCGGCTCACCGAGTTTGCCGAATCGGTGAAGTCGAGCAAGAAAACCGACCGCGGCGCGGAGCAGGAATGGCGGTCGGCACCGGTCGCCGAGCGGCTCAAGCACGCCTTGATCACGGGTACGATCGATTATATTGACGCCGACGTCGAAGAAGCGCGGCAGATCTACGAGCGAACGCTCTCGATCATTGAAGGGCCGCTGATGGACGGGATGAACGTTGTCGGCGACCTGTTCGGGGCCGGCAAGATGTTTCTGCCGCAGGTCGTCAAGAGCGCGCGGGTGATGAAGAAGGCGGTCGCCTATCTCACGCCGTTCATGGAGGCCGAGAAGGCCCTAGCCGCCGCGGCTGCCGGCAACGGCGGCGCCCCGGTAGAGCGGAAGGCGCGGGGCGCGTCTTGATGGCGACGGTCAAGGGCGACGTCCACGACATCGGCAAGAATATCGTAGGGGTTGTGCTCGCGTGCAACGACTACGAGATCATCGACCTGGGCGTGATGATTCCCTGTGAACAGATCTTGACCAAAGCACGCGAGCGCGAGGTCGACATGATCGGCCTGTCGGGCCTCATCACCCCCTCGCTTGACGAGATGGTGTACGTGGCCCGCTCGATGGAGCGGGAAGGCTTTGATCTGCCGCTCTTGATCGGCGGCGCCACGACGAGCGCCCGCCACACCGCCGTCAAGATCGCGCCGCACTATCACGGGCCGGTGATCCACGTGAAGGATGCGTCGAAGAGTGTCGGCGTGGTCGAGCGTCTCAATCGCCCAGACAGTCGCGCCCTTATCGATGCCCAGAACCGGGCCACGCAGGAGCGCGAGCGGGCTTCATTCACCCAGCGGGCCAGCCGCAAGCTGGTTTCTTACGCTCAGGCGCTCGAGCACCGGCTGCGCCTGGACTTTTCCGACTCCCAGGTTGCCGTGCCCTCATTCCTCGGGACGCGGTTGCTTCAGGGGGTGCCGCTGGCGGACATCGTCCCGTTTATCGACTGGTCGCCGTTCTTTCTGACGTGGGAGTTGAAGGGGAAATACCCGCGGATCTTCGAGCATCCCGAGCTGGGCCCGCGCGCCGTGAGTTGTTTGATGACGCCCGCGCTCTGTTGCGAACGATGGTCGCCGAGAAGCGAGTGACGGCCAACGCCGTGTACGGCTTCTTCCCCGCGAACAGCGAAGGCGACGACATCGTGGTTTACACCGACAGCTCGCGGGAGGCCGAGCGGATGCGGTTCCCGGCGCGTAAGGCAGCAGTGGCAGCGCGATGGCCAGACCACGTTTCGCTCGCTGGCTGATTACATCGCCCCGCGCGAGTCGGGATTGATCGACTACCTGGGCGCCTTCGCGGTGACGGCTGGGATCGGGCTTGAGTCGCTGGTCGAGCAGTTCGAGCGCGACCATGACGACTACAACGCGATCATGAGCAAGGCGCTGGCGGACCGCCTGGCGGAGGCATTTGCCGAAATGTTGCACCAGCACGCCCGGCGTGACTGGGAGTTCGGCCGGGATGAAGGGCTTTCGCACGACGATCTGATCGAAGAGAAATACCGAGGGATTCGCCCGGCTTCGGGCTACCCGAGCTGCCCGGACCACACGGAGAAGGCGCTGTTGTGGAAGCTGCTCGATGTCGAGCAAGCGGCCGGCATTACGCTCACGGAGTCGTTTGCGATGTATCCGGGTGCGTCGGTGAGCGGGTTTTACTTCGGGCATCCCCAGGCGCGGTATTTCGCGGTCGATTTCATTTCGCGGGACCAGGTGCAGAATTACGCCGCGCGCAAACACATGTCGATTGCCGAGGTTGAGCGGTGGCTGGCGCCCTATCTGGCGTATGATGCGGAATAAGAAGGGAAGGGCAGGCGCGCGCTGCGGCACCCGGCTCGTTCAGCTTCGCGGAAGCGTATACCATAGTTATGGAGAGAGCATTTTCCCGCGGAGAGAGCGTACTGTGCGCAGAATTCGCATCACTGCTTTAACGAATTCGGACCCGCTCGGGGACCTGCGCCGATTGGCGACGGTTCGACGTGACCTGTACGTCCACTCACAAATTGAAATTGACCCGGATAACCCGGCTCACGAGACAAGGCGAGACGAACAACATCGCGCATACTTCGAGTTCTCCACGGATGATTTTGAGGACGTTCGGCGAGTTCTGGGGGATTTCGGCCATATCGACCACGTGGCGATCGTCGAAGTTCCTGGCCCCGTGGGAACTCCTTGCCTGAACTGCGGCCATGTCGCTGGACCGGTCACGCCTCCCGAATGCCCAAGCTGTGGATTTCGGGAGATATCGCGCTGTCCGCATTGCCTGCAAGAGGTCGCGCGTCAGCAGTACGAGTCGGTCGGTGGCGACCTGTTCCGCTGTCCCCGCTGTCATGCTCACGTTTGGCTGCGGTTCAACGACCCATTGATCCGCGCAGACGGCGACTACAACCAACCCGTCGTCGTCGTCGAGGTAGCAGCACAGCAACCGGTATGACATTTGATAGTGAGGGTCACATCGTAGTGACGCCGGCCGAAGTGGAGGAGATGCTGCGCACTGATCTCGATCGCCTGATTTCGACCGCGCTCATTCCCGGTACGCCGGCACTTTTTCCAACCTACGTTGAATACTGCGACTTTCGAAAAATGATCGCAGACGAACTATCGGTCCATCCGTCGAGCGTCGTGCTTCGAGGCAGCACCAAGATCGGGTTTAGCCTGACGCCGAGGCCGGACAAGATCTGGGCGGGGATCAGAGCCGATTCGGATGTTGATCTCGCCGTCGTGGACCCTGACCACTTTCATTTCCTCGATTCTGAGGTACGTCGCTGGCAACGCGATCTTCAGCGCCAGCGCTACGTGCAAGCCCTGCGGTTGCGGCAGAGTCGTGCCCTCTACTGATACAGGTATATGGACCTGCCCGACACCGCGCTTGTTCAAAAATACCAAGCCGCGATGGACAAAGCATCCGCGGCAAACCCGCCCGGATGCAATCGGGACGAGACGGCATTCTTCTTTCGCGACTGGTGGTCGCTCCAATCCCGTTATGAAGCCGACCTACGTCAGTTGCTCCGGGGATTGCAGCAGGGACTGCTTCCTTCGGGCGAGAACCAGGCGCGGACGATCGAATGATCGGCAATATCACCCGCTGGCCCGTGAAGTCGTCGCCCTTCCGGAACCAGTTGAACTCGCGCGCTCCGCGTCGGATTTTCTCTCACAGGCGGTGGGAGAATCGCGAATTGCGCGGGCCGGCCTCTGACAAAAGAAGTGAAACCGATTTATGCTGCTGAGATGGTATTTCAGGCGACGTGACATTGGCGGAGGTCGCCGATGGGACTAAGAGCTGCCTGTATCGACGTGACGGGATCTAGCCGCGCAATGGACATCGCGTATTTGGAGCAGGACGCATTGAAGTTGCACACAGCTTCCGATTCAAGGGACTTTCTCGATTGGGTCCGCGCGAGGGAGCCGGAAATCGTCGCAGTTGACGCTCCCTCAAAAGAGAATTCTGGACTAGTTCCGAGCTGCCGAAGTCAACATGGGATTCCGCAGCGAGCTTACGAAACATTCGAATCGCGGAAGCAATTCTCAAACTCAAAAGCATCGGGCTGTACAACACGCCTCAAAGCAATCCTCGAGAGTGGATGAAACGCGGGTGGGATCTGTGCTCGCTGCTTCAACGCGAGGGGTATCGCCTGCTTGACAGTCCTGGCACTTTGGCGCCGGAGGGCCGTCTTGTTCTTGAAGTTCACCCACATGCTTCTTTTATCGTGGGGCTTGGCTGGATTCTCCAGAATAAGCGAACTCTGGCGGGGCAGCTTGAGCGCGCAGCCTATCTGCGTCGGGAATGTCGTGAACTCGGCATTTCACTCAATAACACTCTTTTTCGGAGGCAGCAATGCGAGCCCTCAGCATCCGTCAGCCCTGGGCTGAGTTGATTCTGCGCGGGACGAAGACCGTCGAGGCCCGACCCAAGCGGACGCATAAGCAGGGAGAGCGCGTCCACATCTACGCCGGGTTGCAACGTATTGAGCGACATGACGAAACACGGCTCGCAGCGGAATTCGGGATGGACGTCGATGCCTTACCGAGAGGTGTGCTTGTGGGCAAGGTCGAGATCGTGGGGTGCGAATCGCTCGAACCAAGGCATAGCCAATCCGCTTGCTTCGAGATTACCGAGAACACGGGCGAGTTCGCCTGGCTCTTGCGGAATTCTCAGCGAGCCGACGTCTTGAGGAAACCGGATCGCCACCCGCAACCCTCATTCTTCGAGCCTTTTTGATTGGGATGGCTCTGGTCCTCGTCACCGTCGCGCTCGTTTCAAGGAGCGCGGTCGATTTATCGCTTCAACCGCTACGAGCTGTCGTTCGACAACGTGGCTGGAATTCGCGGTTGTAGCGGTTCTGACGACGGCGCGACGGCTTTCGGCTAGCGAAGCCGCGCGCGTGGGAACAGTCCGGACTGACATCACTGGCGTCATCAAGCCGTTAACATCAACAATTGACTGCAAACCACCCGGACGCGCGGTAGGATATTAAACCGCAGGTCACGCAGCTTCGAACCGCTCTTGCACCAAGGCAGCTCAACATGGTCGCCGGATCTCGGATGACTCAGCCAGGCATCGATGCCTCGCGCCGGACGGATAATCCTATTATCCAGCTCGTGGGCTTCCGACTCGACAACGAAGACTATGCGATCGCCATCACCAAGATTCAAGAAATCATCTTGATGAAGCCCATCACGCGGATTCCGCAGGTGCCGGATTTCATCGAGGGGCTGATCAACCTGCGCGGATCAGTCATTCCGATCGTCAACCTGCGGAAACGATTCGGGCTCTCAGCACGCGACGTCGACGACGAAACCCGGACAATCGTGGTCAATATTCACGACAAGACAGTCGGATGCATCGTCGATGCCGTCACACAGGTGATGCGCATCAATCGCGATCAGATTCAACCGCCGCCGCTGTCGGTGCTGTCGGTATCCCATCAGTACGTGGCGGGACTCGCCCGGCTGGAGGATCGGCTGCTCATCATCCTGGACATCGACCGGCTTTTCGACGAGCGAAGCGTCTTGCTGAACAGCCAGTTGGGCGAGAAAAGCGGCGAGACTGCTCAGAGCCCCACGAATCTGGAAGGATGACAAAATTGGCAAATCAACCACAGAAACGCGCCGCCGGCGAATCGAATTCCGACGGACGAAACTCGAGGGCAACCAGGAATTCCGCCATGAAATCGACGAGAAACGCCAAAGCCGCGAAGACTCCCGCAGCGCTCGACATCGCTGAAGAAGCCAGTGCGCTCCTGGCGGAGGCCAACTCCAACACACAGGCGATGATCGACACCATCGGCGCCATCATCCGCGCCCAGACGAACGACGAGGTCGTCCGCGCCGCGCTCGAGACGATTCGCAAGGCATTCGGCTGGTCGTATGCATCGTACTGGACAGTCGACCCGGTCCAGAACGTGCTGGTCTTTTCGGCGGAATCGGGCCGGGTCGATGAGGAGTTTCATCAGCTCACCCGCACGGCCAGGTTCAAGCAGGGAGAAGGACTCAACGGCCGGTCGTGGCGGCTCAACGACCTTTTTCACGTCTCGGACCTGGGCGAGCTGCAGGATTGCTGCCGCGCACCGCTGGCTCGCCGCGCCGGGATCAAGACGGCCGTCGCGCTGCCGATCACCCGTGATGAAGTCGTCGTCGGCACCCTCGACTTCTTCTCGACCGACGGCACCGAAACTTCAGCGGCGCGGCTGGGAGCGCTGCGAACCATCGGCAGACTCGCCTCCGACAAGTATGCGGTGCTGGCGAGACAGGGCGAGCTTACGCGGATCAAGCAGATGGTCGACAATGCTCCGGTCAATATCATGTACGCCGATCTCGGCTTGAAGGTCCGGTACATGAACCCCAAAGCGGAGCAGACGCTGAAACGGCTCGAGGCGCACTTGCCGATCAAGGTCGACCAGATCATCGGCAGCTCGATCGACATCTTTCACAAGACGCCCGAGTACCAGCAGCGATTGCTGGCGGACCCGCGCAACCTGCCCCGTACGAGAACGATCAACGTCGGCCCCGAGCTTTTTGAGCTCAGCGTCAGTTCGATGAGCGACGAGGCCGGCCGGCACATCGGAGCGATGATAAGCTGGGAGGTCATCACCGAAAAGATCGAGGCGCAGAAACGCGAGGCCGAGACCGGCTCAGACATCCGTGCCGTGAACCAGTTGCTGCTGGCGCTGGGCGCAGCCGCAGCATTAGCGAAGTGATCACCTCGGCCCTTTCGAGCGTGCGCGAGGCATTCACCTGGTCGTACGGGTCGTTCTGGGCAGTGCACCCGGAGGACCAGGCACTCCATTTCGTGCAGGATGCGGGGTCGGTCAATGACGAATTCCGCCGCGTGACCGCGGAGGCCCGCTTCCGCGAAGGCGAGGGCTTGAACGGCCAGACCTGGCAGAATCGGGAACTGGTCTTCGTGCCCGATCTGGGCGAGATGAAGAACTGCTCGCGCGCCCCCAGCGCTCGCCGGAACGGTCTCAAGTCCGGGGTTTGCTTCCCGGTGCTGCTGGGCAACAGGGTCTACGGCACGATGGACTTCTTCACCGAAGAGCGGATCACGTTGTCGGAGAGCAGGCTTGACGCTCTTCGAAACGTGGGGCGACTGGTCTCGAACGCGCTTGAGCGAGTCGACCAGCAAGCCAGGATCGACCAGGCGAAGCGCGATCTGGAGACCAAGGTCAGTCAGCTCATGAAGGCTGCCAAAGCCGCCGCCGAAGGGGACCTCACGGTTGTCGTGGGTGTCAGCGGCGACGACGACATGGGACGGCTGGGTGACGCGTTGGGCCAGATGATCGCCGACCTGAAGAGTTTGATCGGCCAGGTCATCGAGTCGGCCAGTCAATTCGCCGAGGGCTCGCGAGTCGTCGCCGAGAGCGCCAACTACCTGAGCGAATCGGCCCAGAACCAGGCGGCGACCGTCGAGGAAATGTCGGCCTCGATCCAGCAGCTCTCGCACTCGATCGCCCAGATCAACCAGAACGCAGGCGCCGCCAACTCTCAGGCCACCAGGACGTCGCAGCTCGCCAAGCAAGGGGGCGAATCGGTCGAGCAGGCGATCGAGGCCATGGTTTTGATCAAAAAATCAAGTGAGCAAGTAAGCGATATCATTCAGGTGATCAGCGAGATCGCCAGCCAGACCAACCTGCTGGCCTTGAACGCGGCGATCGAGGCGGCCCGCGCCGGCGAGCACGGGCTGGGTTTCGCGGTGGTCGCCGATGAGGTGCGCAAGCTGGCCGAGCGCTCGAGTGCCGCGGCCAAGGAAATCACGGCGCTGATCAAGGAATCAACTCGCCGCGTCGCCGACGGCGCGCAGCTATCCGAGCGGGCCGGCCAATCGCTGGCGAAGATCGTGCAGGGGGTGGATGAGACCGCCTCGAGCATCACCAAGATCGCCGATGCGACCAAGGAGCAGACCGAGGCGTCTGTCGAAGTCAACAAGGCCATCCAGAGCGTATCGAGCTTGACCGAGACGAATGCCTCGAGCTCGGAAGAGCTCTCGGCCAGCGCCGAAGAGCTCGGCGCTCAAGCGGCGACGCTCAAGAACGTGATTTCCGGGTTCAAGGTGTAGCGACCTTCGGCCGAACGAACCATCCATCCCGACCATGACCAGGACACCCCTTCGCGGAGCGAAGGGCAAGGGCCCCATGAACCACTTCGAGCTGACCGGTGAGGAATACAAGCGGTACTGCGAGCTGATCTATCGCGTGGCCGGCATCCGGATTGCCGATAACAAGCGGGTGATGGTCAGCAATCGCGTGCGCAGGCGGCTGCGCGCGACGGGCATCGAGAGCTTCGCGGGCTATTACACTTTTCTCACATCGCCCTCGGGCGGCGACGAGATGCCGTTCTTCCTCGACGAGATCACCACCAACGAAACCTACTTCTTCCGGGACCCTCACCACTACGAATGGCTTGCCGACACCTTTCTGCCGGAGGTCGCCGCCGCGGCCGGCGTGAGGAAACGGCGCAAGAACCTCCGCATCTGGTCGGCGGCGTGCAGCAGCGGCGAAGAGCCTTATTCGATCGCACTCAAGCTGCTTGCGCGAAGGCGCTATTCCCGGCTGGCCGATCACGCTGCTGGGAACGGACTTGAGCGGCGCGGTGCTCTCGGCAGCGCAGGCCGGCAGCTACGATGCACGGGCCGTCCGCCTGGTCGACCCCGCCGATCGAATGGCGTACTTCGATCAGGACAAGTCCACCCACCGCTTCAACATCCGCCGCGAGGTCAAGTCACTCGTTAGCTGGAAGCAACACAACCTGCTTCGCAGCCTGGACAGCGAGCCGTTTGACTGCATCTTCCTGAAGAATGTCTTGATCTATTTTGATACGGACTCGAAGAAAGCCGTGGTGCGCCACGTGATCGACACTCTGGCGAAAGGGGGATATCTCGTGACCGGCCCCACCGAGGGAATCTACTCCATGCTCGACCCGCTCAAGAGAGTCAAGCCCTGGCTCTACCAGCGGACGGCGTGACCGAATGCAAGAACAAAGCCATCGAGCAGCCGATTTGCATCAAGCGCCTCGCAATCGCTGTGAACCGGGGATAAGGTCATGTCGGGATTCAACGTCGCCGAGCTGATGCCCTTTTATCTCGACGAGACGGACGAACACATCGCCGCCTTGAACGACGCCCTGCTGCGCCTGGAGCAAGACCCCGCCGACGCGAAGGCCCTGCAGGAAGCGTTCCGATTCTTCCACAGCATCAAGGGCTCATCGGTCATCATGGGGTTTGTGCCGGTCAACAAGCTGACGCACCACCTCGAGAGCCTCTACGACCAGCTTCGCAGCGCGAAGCGAATTCTGGATCGTGCCACGCTGGACCTGACCTTCCGCTGTCTGGACGAGCTGCGCGACTATCACCGTGACTTGCGGGCCCACGGTCAGAGCGAAGTCGAGCTGGCCGGGTCGATCGCGCGAGTCGTCGAACACCTCGCCCAGACTCAGGCGCCATCGGCCGCGCCGGTCGGGGCCGTTTCCCAGGCTCCCAAGTCGAACCTGGCAGAGCCGGTGCCACAGTTGGAACACGGAGCGGACGGCACACGGCGTGTGCCTGCTACGGCAGAGCCGGTGCCACAGTTGGAACACGGAGCGGACGGCACACGGCGTGTGCCTGCTACGGCAGAGCCGGTGACACCGGTGGAACATGGAGCGGGCGGCACACGGGGTGTGGCTGCTACAACAGAGCCGGTGCCCACGGCGGAGCACGGAGCGGACGGCACGCGGCGTGTGCCTGCTACAGCGGAACCGGTGACAACGGGGGAACACGGAGCGGACGGCACACGGCGTGTGCCTGCTACAGCGGAGCCGGTGCGACCCGCGGTGCAGTCGTGGCCCGACCTGGGCGCGGCGTTCGCCGTGGTGGTGATCTTCCAGAGCGGTCTGCCGCTGGCCGACATGAAGGCGCGATTGGTGCTGAACCGGCTCTCCGCCAAGGCGCGAATCCACTCGACCAGCCCGCCGGTCGAACAACTCGACGAGATTGAAACGCTCAGAAGCTTCACGGTGTTCCTGACGACCGAGGCCGAGGCGGCCGAGCTGCGCAGCCTGGCGGACGTCGAAGGCGTCGAGGAGATTCGTCTGGAGCCGATGGCCGGGACGGATTCAAGAGGTGCAGCCGGCCAGGCGAGCAAAGAGGCTCGAGCGGGGGCCCGGGCTTTGCCGGAGCCGGAGTCCAGATCAGACGATCACTCCAAGCTTGCAAAAACCGGCAAGGCGACCGATCTTGCTGCGGCGGCCGGCCCGCAGAAGGGCGACCGCGGGGCTGCTGCGCCCTGCCGAGGAAGCCTGACGGTGGAAAATCGAAGATCGCCGAAACGATCCGGGTCGACAGCGACCGGCTCGACCACCTGATGAATCTGGCGGGCGAGCTGGTGATCACCAAGGCGAGGTTCATCGCGATTGCAGTAGGGCTTGAAAAGCTTTTCAGAAGCTCGAATGCACATACGGTGACTTCGGATACTCAGGAGCGGCTCGAGAGCATCAGCCGGGGGCTCGAGAGCCTGTCGGAGGGCTCGGGCATATCACCCGGCGCGGGAGTGGAGGCGCTGGTCGGCCCATCTGCGGCGGCTGCGCGACAATTTCCGCACGATCGGGCAAGAGCTGGACGTGATCCGTGAAGCGCGCGAGCAGCTCAAGGCGCTTGCGGAGGCGATCCACGGGCTGGGCCGGGTCTCCGACGGCTTGCAGAAAGGGGTGCTCGACACCCGGATGGTGCCGATCGGGCCATTGTTCGAGCGGTTCCGGCGCGTGATCCGCGACCTGGGCCATTCGTCCGGAAAGGAGGTGGTGCTCCAGATCAACGGCGAGAAGACCGAGCTGGACAAGCGCATGATCGACGAGCTATCCGACCCGCTCATCCACATGGTGCGCAATTCGGTCGACCACGGTCTCGAGACGCCCCAGGAGCGTGAGGCCGCGGGCAAGCCGGGGCCGGGGACCGTTGCGCTTCAGGCATCCCATCGCGGCAACAGCGTGGTGATCACGGTAGCCGACGACGGCCGCGGCATCGACTGCGAGCGCGTTCGCAAGAAGGTGGTATCGAAAGGGCTCTTGAGCGAGACGGAAGCCCGCGAGCTCTCCGAGCGCGAGCTGATTGCGTACATCTGGCACCCGGGCTTGAGCACCGCCGAGACGATCACCGAGATCTCGGGCCGCGGCGTGGGCATGGACATCGTCAAGAGCCGCATTGAAAACCTGAGCGGCACCGTCGACGTGCGGTCAACGCTGGGCCAGGGAACCACCTTCACCATCCGGCTGCCGCTGACGCTGGCGATTCTCTCCAGCCTGCTGGTGAAGATCCACGACGAGATCTATGCCATATCGCTGGACAACATTGATGAGATCGTCGAGATTCGCACGGGCCAGATCTACTACGTTCAGGGCCGGCCGACCATCGAGATCCGCAAGAAAATGATTGCGCTGGTCGCGCTTGATGATGTCTTTCGCTGGGGAGGGACCAGCTATCCCGGCGCACGGAATGGGTCCAAACCGACTTCCCAGGACCCCGAGCCGAGCAGCGAGCCGGCGGACAAGCGTACGGTGGTCATCGTGCAGAACGGCGAGACCACAATGGGCCTCCTGGTCGACGAATTGATCGGAATGCAGGAGGTGGTGCTCAAGTCGCTCGAGAAAAACTTTCAGGCGATCCACGGGCTTTCGGGGGCGAGCATCCTCGGTGATGGACGCGTCTCGCTGATCCTCGACCTCGATGCCGTGATCGACATGGTCGGCCAGCGACCCGGCGCCAACGTGAATAACGGACGGGAGCTCATCGCCCTACGGCTGCTTACAACCCGCGTGCAACTGGTCAGATTTCCCCGGAGCTCATTGCCGATGCAGACCGGTCTCTCCGCCAGCCAGCTTCATCTCCTGCGCGATGATTTTCGACCGCGGCACCGAAGCTGCTTCGCAGGCGCTTTCGAAGTGGCTGGGACAGGAGATTTGCTTGACGAATAGCGTGGTGGACGAGGTGGACATCGCCCAGGCTGGCGAGCTGCTCGGCGAGCCGGAAGCGCTGGTGGCAGCCTGTTCGATGGGGCTCTCCGGATGGCTCACGGGCCTGATCATCCACGTTTTCAGGGACAGCTCGGGCCTTGCTCTGTCTGACCTGCTCTTGAACCAGGCGATCGGGACCACGACCACCTGGGGGGAGCTTGAAGTATCGGCCGCTAAGGAGACGACGAACATCGTTGGGTGTGCTTATGTCAATGCGCTGGCTTCGCATCTACCGGGCGCCCGGCGAAGGTGCGCCGCGAGCGACGCAGGCGCGGCCAGGGAACGGGCAGCTTCCGGCGATCTGGTACCGACTCCGCCCAGCTTCGTGCACGAGTTCGCCGGCAGCCTGCTCGAGTTTGCCTTCATGGAGCAGGCGATCGAGCTCGACCAGGTTCTGGTGTTCCGATCGGAACTGCGAGCAGGCCTGCCGGGGCTTGGCCTGGACTGGACGCTTCTTTTCATACCCAGCCGCGCAGCGCGGCAAGCGCTTGAGTCGTCGCTGCTCGAGCTCGAGTCGCGCCGCGGGTGATCTGAACCAGCGAGATGACCGACGTGCCAAGGGAATTCAAGACCGCATCGATGGCCTGCCCCGACCCGCGAGCGATCGTCTCGGTCGCGATGGGCCAGTGGGCAGTCGCCGCTGCGCCGGGTAAGATTCAGACGCTGCTGGGCTCGTGCGTGGGTGTTGTTCTGTATCACCGGGGGGCCAAGCTGGGAGGTGTTGCGCACATCGTGCTGCCCCGGGCGCCGGGGAACGTCGATCACCCCGGCAAGTATGCCGACACGGCGATACCGGCCTTGATCGCAGAGATGAACCGGCGGCTGGGTGGAAATGTCCGTGAGCGCCTGACGGCCAAGGTTGCGGGTGGGGCCAGCATGTTTCCGCTCGATTCCTCGATCGTGGAGAACGCCCCGTTGCTCAATATCGGCCAGCGAAATCAGCAAACGATCGAGCAAATCCTGAGCGAGCTGTCGATTCCGATTCTGGCCCGTGACCTGGGCGGCAATTTCGGCCGGCGGTTAATACTCGACACGGGATCGGGGATCGTCACGATCAAAGTGCCGGGCGGCGCAGAGCATGAGATTTGATGTCTCTCTGGAAATTCCCCAGTCGGCAACCCGTGAGAGAAGACCATGAAACGCCTGCTGGTAGTTGATGACGCCTTGTTCATGCGAAAGATGATCTGCGGCGTGGCTGCCGAGGCCGGCTGGGAAGTCGTCGCGGAGGCGACGAACGGAGCGGAGGCGGTTGCGCTGTACCAGGAACACAGACCCGACCTGGTGACCATGGACCTGGTGATGCCGGTGATGGGGGGTCTCGAGGCGCTGCGTCAAATCCGCGCGATCGATCCGAATGCCAAGGTGGTCGTCGTGACGGCGCTGGACCAGAAGCAAGTGCTGATGGACGCGATTGCCGGCGGTGCGGTTGATTTCGTGGTGAAACCGTTCGAGCGCGGCGGGTGCTCGCGCCTGCTCGCCAAGCTCGCTTAGAGTCCGTGAGGGGTCAGCCGTGGCCACGCCGGAACCAGAAGACGTCGAGCATCAGGAAGAACGGCCGGTCAAGCGCGCCCGCGTGCTGGTCGTGGACGATTCAGCGCTCATGAGGCGGCTGCTTTCGGACCTGCTGCGCTCGGCGTCTGAGATTGAAGTCGTGGGTACCGCCCGCGACGGCCGGGACGCGGTGGTGCAGGCCGCGCAGCTAAGACCCGATGTGGTGACGCTGGACGTTGAAATGCCGGAGGCATCCGGTATCGACGCGCTTCCGCTGCTCCTGGCAATCGGCGGGGTGGCGGTCGTCATGGTCAGCGCACTGACCCAGGAGGGAGCCGACGTCACATTGCAGGCACTGGAGCTGGGCGCGTTCGACTTCCTGCCGAAGCCCGAGAAGAACCAGGTCGCCGAGCTGCGCCAGCCGCGACCTCCTGGTCGGCAAGGTGCTCGCCGCCGCCTCGAGCGGCCGTCGCCGGAGCCCGAAGCTACGCTCGATGGCGACGAAGGAAACGGCTCGCGGGCACCAGACCGACGTTGCTTTCACGCCGAAACGGAAGCCTGTTCCGGCGGTGCCGGCACCTGGCCAGATCCAAAAACCGTCAAGTCCACCTGGCGTGCAGTGCATCGTGATCGGAATCTCGACGGGCGGGCCGCAGGCGCTTTCGCGGATCTTTCCGGAGCTGCGCAGCCCGTCCCCGCCAATCATCGTCGTTCAGCACATGCCGGCCCAATTCACGGGCGTGTTTGCCCAGCGGCTCAATCGGTATACCACACTCACGGTGAAAGAGGCCGAGGACGGCGATGCCGTGCTGCCGGACCAGGTTCTGGTCGCGCCCGGCGGTAAGCACCTCATGCTCAAAGGCAGCCCGCCTCACGTGCACGTCGCACTGTCCGGCGATCCCCCTGTCAGCGGACACCGTCCTTCGGTTGACGTGTTGTTTCATTCCGCAGCGAACGTTTATCAACGTGCGGCCGTTGGAATCTTGATGACCGGCATGGGCCGCGATGGCGTCGATGGCTGCAAGGCGATTCTTGCCGCCGGCGGATTCACTCTGGGCCAGGACGAAGAATCCTCCGCGGTCTACGGAATGAACAAGGCCGCGTACGCCGAAGGCGCCGTGAGGCGCAGTTCGCCCTCGACGAGCTGGCGGGGATCATCAAGAACATCGCCAACGTCCGCGCCACCATCGAAGCAAACGCTCCTGATTGAACGCAACGGTACGGAAAGTGCCTTGAGGATCGCCCGCCGTGCGTGCCGGGCTCGTTTCTCGCGATACACCTGGCCTCGAATTGGCCCGCCATCGTTAAAACTCCCTGTTTTTCTGCCGGCAAAGTCTCGCGCTCCATCCCTGTTGAGTACCCGAAAAACCACGACGCGGAATGGCTGCGATCGCCGCCGCTTTGCCTATTTTTGTCGCAGGAATGCCCATGAAACGCGCGTCCGCAGGTCCATTTTTGGCAATGGTGTTTTTGTGTTTCGTGGCTCTTTTCGCCAAGGGGTGGGGGACGCCGGGGCCGAAGGGGGGGACAGCAACCCGGGCGACATTGCGTGGATGCTGACTGCGGCGGCCTTGGTATTGCTGATGACGCCTGGATTGTCGTTTTTCTATGGTGGAATGGTCAGCTTCAAGAATGTTGTTTCCACGATGCTCCAGAGCATGATCGCGCTGGGGGTCATCAGTCTGGTGTGGGTCGTGGTGGGGTTCAGCCTGGCTTTCGGCGATGACATTGGCGGTGTGATCGGGAATCCGCTCACGTTCCTGATGTTCGATGGTGTGGGCGAAGCGACACATGGCACACTATCCAAGAAGTTGCCGCTGCTTGTCTTCGCGATGTTTCAGCTCAAGTTTGCGATCATCACTCCGGCACTGATCACGGGATCGTTTGCGGAGCGGGTGCGGTTTTCGGCGTATCTGTTGTTCATGGTCTTGTTCAGCCTGTTCATCTACGCACCGCTGGCGCACTGGACGTGGCATCCCGACGGGATCTTCAACAAATGGGGTGTTCTGGACTTTGCGGGGGGAACGGTGGTGCACATGTCGGCCGGATTTGCCGCGCTGGCGGGTGCGATGATTCTGGGCCGGCGGCAGAGCCACCTCGCCAACGAGAGCCACGACCCGGCTAATATCCCGTTCGTGATTCTGGGAACGGGCATGTTGTGGTTCGGCTGGTTCGGCTTCAACGCAGGTTCGGCGATGGGCGCATCGGGAACGGCGGTTCTGGCGTTCGCGACCACGAACACGGCTTCGGCCGCGGCGATGCTCGCCTGGATCTTCTTTGACTGGATGCGGGGCGGGAAACCGTCGGCTCTGGGAGCGTGCATCGGGGCTGTTGTTGGGTTGGTGGCAATCACGCCGGCCGCTGGCTATGTCACGATTCGCGAGTCGATCGTCATTGGCGTGGTTGCGAGCGTGGTGAGCAACCTGGCGGTTCACTGGAAGTCAAAATCGGCGCTGGATGACACGCTTGACGTTTTCCCGTGTCACGGCGTGGGCGGGATGACCGGGATGGTGCTCACGGGCGTGTTCGCGAAGGATGTTGGCCTGACTTCGGGAAAATTTGGAACGTTTCTGTTTCACCTGGCGGCGCTGGCGATCGTTGCGGTCTTCGCGTTCGGGGGGTCATGGATCCTGTACAAGATCACGGACTGGATTATTCCGCTGCGTGTTTCCACGGATCAGGAAACGATCGGGCTGGACTTGAGCCAGCATGGCGAGTCGGCGCTGGCTGCTTATCTTCTGAATGGGGCGCACTCAAACGGCGGCAGCAATGGAGCGATCGAGTCGCCGGCGCCGTTAGCAAGTGCCAAGGGTTGAATCAGACGGAATACTAGCTGCGTCCCTGTTTCGCTCCACGCGGTGGCGGTCAGCGTTCCAGAGCCGCTCAGGCCAGGATCGGACGAGGAGCCCTTGTAGCTGAACTTGAACGAGTCGGCCCGGGCGTCGCCAACAAGACTTAGCAGCGCGAGCAGGGCCATTCCGACAAGAAACCTCTTCATCGCTACAATCCTCGATGGTCGTCGCTGACGATCACGCGACATCAGGTGGGCTGGTTCGAGGCTACGCAGCCTCGGATACAGGTCTATAAGTAAGAAAAGCCGAGAGTCGTCAGAGCGTTGCTCAAAATCAACGCGGCAAGACGTTGATGCCGCCGGGGTTGGCGGACGGCAAGCACGTCGCCAAAGGAGTAGTGCCACGTGGCGGCCACCGGCAGGTTCGGCGGACGGCACACGGCGTGCGCCTGCTGCAACGGACCGGCGATGCCGGTGCCAGGCACCGCGTTCGCGTTATCGTGCAATGCTATTTGGGCTCAGATCAAAGATTTTCTTCATTGACTCATGTTAGCACTGCCTTACGCCACTCTATCTGACCCCGTGGACGGGCTCACCCCATGGATGTTATCAATAGATTGACGGCTGGAGTGAAATCACACGCGGAGTGTCGCCCATGTCTCAGGACCAGAAAAAACCAGACGACCCGGTCTGTGCGCCCGAGAAATGTTCGGATCAAGAGCCCGCAGCCGTGGATCCACCGGCGCCGAAGACCGCTCTTGAGCGGTTCACCGAAGAAGTCCAGGAAATGCTCCGGTCCGTGGACCCATCGCATTTTAACGATACGTGGGAGGGATGCGATGGGGACGCCGCCAGATGAAGTGCCGCGGCGGTGGGACCGACGTCTCAGGTAAGCCGGAGGGCGTCCGCTCCAGCGTGCTTGGCACGAACGCGTAAGGAATGGGTCGGGAATAACGTGCTCGAATACTCGCGACCAAGAACGATCGGGCGGGAGACCTTCGGTCTGGGGGACGGCGGGGTCGGAGACCCGCGCCGAACTTTCGCCAACCCAAGGTCGGGAAGTTATTTCCGGCCCGTGCCCGAGCTGCTCGATCAACCGGAGTGGGGCCGCAGAATTGTTTGGGCAGAGCGTGGGCCATCGTGCAACGCCGGCCGCCGCGTCGGATCGGACCGATCGGTCGGATCAGTCTGATCGGACGCGGCGGCCGGCTTGCGCAGGATCTTGAGCGGTCGCACTTAGCACCGATCACGAGATCGGGTGCTCGAGCTGGCCGTCGTAGACTGCCGCCATGGCCTCGTCGATTGTGAGTGCGTTTTTTGCCGTCTCGTCGAGCAAGCCCCATAGCTCGTCACACCGCCGGCGGTCATCCTCATCGATCGCGGGCGATACACGTGAAGGCACCCGCATGCCTACGAGTAAGGTAAGATAACCGGCGAACCCGAAGATACTCCAGGGCGGGAGAACGTTGAAACCTCGTTCGCCAGGGTCCGGGATCTTCGATGCAAGCGCTGGACCTACCTCTTCATATGTATCGACAAAACCCTGAAGCGAACCGAGCGGGATTGACGAGTTACACCACCTCCAGAACTCCGACTGATTCGCTCGATTGAATTTGTAGTGGATCGCGATGAAGTCACGTATGTCATCCCACCGCTGCGCTGCCTGTACGTTAAACGCGGAGATTCGTGCCGGGCTCAAACAGAGCAAACCGAGCTCGAGGTCTCGAATCAGCCACCTTACTTGACTGGCGATCATGTGCAGCCCGGTCGACTCGAGAGGCTCAACGAACCCGGAAGAATTGCCGATGGCGACCACATTGTTGACCCAGCAAGCCTCATAGCGGCCGGAAGGGAAACGGATCGTCCTCACCTGCGAGGGCGACCCCTTTGTTTCCCGCAGATATTCCGCACGTGCGTCGTCCTCACTGATATGATTCGAGCTAAATACATAGGCTTGATTGATCTTCTCTACATGCTCAATTCTCCACATCCAGCCGCACTTCATTGTCGTACACGTCGTGCAGGCACGGATCGGCTCGTTGCGCTCCCATTCGCCGACGATGGCCCGGTCGCATGCAAGTGCATTTGAGTAGGAAATGAACTTCACACCCAGATGCTTGAGAAACAGCGAGGAAAACCCTGTGCAATCGACAAACAAGTCCGCGGTAAATCTTTCTCCGGTGTCGAACTGGACGGAGCTCACGGCTCCGGAATCGTCGGTGAAAATTGCCTGGAGCTCAGCATCGTGAAACTGGATTCCTCTCTCTTGCGCCACGGTGCCCAGGAACGCGGTGAATCGTTGATTCTCGATGTGGTATCCAAACGGATAGAAACGACGCTGACCCGTCACCGAATCACGAAGGACTGGGCTTTTATGCCTGCGGATCAGTGCGCTGGATAGCGCAAGATCTCGGCCGAGTGCGCCGTAGTAGACACCGCGTCGCTCTCGCAGGCGATGATCCTGGCGGAGGACCTGCTTGTCGAACGCAAAATTGAATGAGGTCGTGGCATCGGCTCCCCAGCGTTCGAACCGCAAGCCAATTTTCCAGGTCGGGCGAACGGCTCGATGAAAACGGCGGGGCTCGAGCTCGAGATTCGAGTGCAAGAAGAAGGGAATCGAGCCGGTCGTCGATTCTCCCACGCCGATGATCGGCTTTCGTGTAGACGCGAGAATCCGGACGTCTAGCTCTGGAAACCGCGTTTTGAGTGCGAGCGCCGCGAGCAGGCCGGCGCTCCCTTCGCCGACGACAAGGACCGATGAGATGGGTTTTGGCATAGCTGGAATGATTTTCCCGGTTAGCTATCCCGACATCCTCAAGGTGTCCGTCATCAGAATTGCGAGGCGATGCTGTCCCAGAGATCAAGGCGGGCCCGAAGAGAGGCCCGGGCCGTCTGCTCGGCTTCGCGCCAGAGTTTGTCGTCCTGGCCGCACAACCGAGCGACCAGGGCCCGTGACAACGGCCCGTGGCGCTCCCCATCGTGCTCGATGTGCCGGTTCAGGTAGAGCAGGAAGAGTTCCCAGTTACCCCCGGGCCCATCCGCCAGACTGCGCACCATTTGCTGGAACATACTTGGGATGACGTCCTCTCGACCATAGGTAAAGGCCGAGGCGATCCGATGCACCTCGGCGGACTGGGCGAGCTGAATCGTCTTGGCAACGAACGGCGCGACTCCGGCGGGCAGGTTGGTCTGGCCCAACGCGTCGCTTACTGACAGACCGGAACGCAGGGCCGCCATGAACTGGATGATGGGGACGGTGTTGGCCCCGCAGGCCTGCATCGCTTGAAGATAGAGCTCGAAGTGTGACAGGTAGCCGCCGTCCGGCATTTCATCGCTCTCCTCGTCGAGGACAATCTCGTTGATCAGCCGGCGGGCCTCGGGGTCATCGGTGGGCAGCCAGGGTACTTCGACGCAGGTGAGCCGTCGTTGCAGCGCCTTCAGCAGCGACTGAAAGTCCCAGACGCAGAACACGTGGCTTTGCATGAACCGCCGTAAGGAGGCTTCGTCGCGAATGAGGGCGTAAAGAGGGTGCCGGACAATTTCCTCGACGAGGTCGTCAAGGTCAATGCGACGGGGCGTCGAAGTGAGTAACTGAGTGCTCATGGAGGCTCCCTGGTTGGATTGTCGATCGGATTCGGCAACTCGAAAGTCCGCACGCGTACGATTCACGTAGCGCCGGCATGTGCGTCAGGGACCACTTTAGCTCAAGCGGGCCCATGATCCCAGTCGTAAGGTCTCGGGTGCGCACTTCAGTGCCAAGAATGAGTGATGTCCCAACCGGGGCCGGTTCGCGGCTACTGGGCTCTATCCCATGGAGATCCGTCGAACAGCGCGACAGTCGATGAACCGAGGATGTCGCCCGATTCGGCCACCGCCGCCAAGAGATGGCCGTCAGGACTGAAGATCGCAAGCCGGCTTCTGTTCATGCGCCAATCGGGAAACGTCAAAACCTCGCGTCCAGTGCGGGTCTCGACGATCTTCATAACTTCGTCCTGGTCGGCGACCACCATTCGCGTGCCACCACGATTGAGAGCACCGGAGTGAAAGACGAAGTCCCGTGACTCGGCGTTCGCTGCCGATGTCAGCGGCTCGCCGGATTCAACGTCATAGACTTTCAGGAAACGCTCGCTTCCCGCGCCGCTAACGGCACATGCCAGCCGCCGGCCGTCGGCGCTGAAGGCTATGTCCAGGACCTTCGCTTTTCCGCTCAAGAACCGGCGTTCGTATTGCCCAGTCCGTGGATTCCAGATGTCTACGCCGTCTGGACCGGCGGCAGCAAACTGTCCGCCATCGGGGCGGTAAGCCACAGCGACAATTGGTTCGGCTTTGGGCGGTATGGTTGGCACCCTGCTTTGTTGCGGTTCCGGCTGGACGGCCCAAAAGGAAACGGTGCGTGACTCTGCGGCGACGCTGGCCAGCGACATACTGTCCGGGCTGAAAGCGAGGTGGCTGACCGCTTCGCGGCCTGCCGGCCAACCGTATGCGGCTGTTCCATTCCGGGCATCGAAGAGAGTGATCTCTTTGACCGTCTTGTCGGCGCCAATGTTGTTGACAGCGAGCCAGCGGCCGTCGGGGCTGAAGGCTGCGCATAAATGGCCGCTTCCCTCGGTCGCTGCAGTCAGAGTTTCTTTCCGCGTTTTTGTGTCGATGATCTTGAGAGTTCCGTCAAAGCTGCGGGTGGCCAGCCGCGAGCCGTCGGCATTGAAGGCAAGACACTCGATTGGTCGCCGGTGACGCTGCAACATAGCGTAGTCCTGGCGGGCTCCCTTCCAGCGATAGACATGACCGTGTGAGTCAGTGGCGAGAAATGTGCCGTCTGTTGCGGTCACCAGCGTCTTGACCTCCGTCGGAAAGCGCACAACCGCTGTGCCCGCAGTGGCCCGCGCTCCGCGGTCGGTTTTCCATTGCCACAGTCGCAGTGTCCGATCGGCCGCGGCGCTGGCGATCATTTCGGTGTCTCCAAGGAAGGTCAAACCGAAGATATTCTGCGTGTGATCTGCGTGGAATGCGAGTTCTCGTCCGGAATCGACGTCCCAAACCGAAACTTCGTTGTCGGAGCCACACACGGCCAGGTTCTTGCCGTCGGCGCTAAAGGCGACCTGGTGAGCCCACTTGGCGCCGACTTTCAGCATATGAGTGTTCTTGCCATCCATAAGGTTCCAGAGGAACACGACACCGCCCTCGTACCCATCGTTGCCCGCCAGGATGCCGGCAACGGCTAGCATTTTGTTAGCGCTGCTCAGGGCGAGTGCAAAAACCAGCAACTTCCGCTCAGGAACGGAAAGGACTCGTTTTCCGTTCTCGTCGTAAATATGTGCTTTGTTCAGGTCCGGCACCACGATCATGCGGCCGTCGTCGCTGAACGCCAGGCCGCCAGAGGGCGCTACTGTCCGCATCGGCGCGGCGAACAGTTCCTTGCGAGCTTGTACGTCCCACACTTTCAGCTCGGCGGAAGACTTGCCGTCGGCGTGCTTTTCCTCTGCCAGTGAAGCCAGACGGAGGCCGTCGGGGTAGAACGCAAGGCGCTGGACTTCGCCGGCGTGGCCCGTCAACTGCGGCACAGCTTTGGGATCGCCCTTTAGCTGCCATAGAAATATCGTTTTGTTCTTACCCGTGGCGATCAGGTCTCCCCTGGGGCTCAGCGCCAGACAATCGCCGGCGTCGTTCAGGCCGGGAATGGTCGTCACCTCAAAGCCCGCGTGGGAGCGGCGCTCGAGATCAGCGCCATTCCCAGTCGCGCCGCTCTGGCGCACAGGCCGCGAGCAGCGAGAGTGACTGATCGACACGGTTGGCGCGCCATTTGCCGTCGGCCAAGCCAATGTTGCTGAGATAGAGGTGCTCTTCGGCCGTTTCGCGGGCGGACCGTTCACGGAGGGCAAGATTCGCCGACTCCTCTGCGTTCTCATCTGCGAGGCGCGCATTCGTGTCAGCGCGGTGCGCCTGATTGATCGCTGTCCTCCGCTGACCAATGGCCCACACGCTGAGCGCCGCGAAGATGACGGCCGAGGCCAATGCCCCCGCCAGGGAGGCGATTGCCAGTTTCCGCCGGGTGCTGTGCCGTTGCCGCATCGCCGCCAGGTAGTCTTGTGCCGTTGGGGAGATGGGGAGTGGGTTGCCGTCCCATTTCGTGTAATACGCCAACAAGCCGGGCCCCGGCAGGTCGTCGGTTTGCGACCCGGCTTTGGCCCAGGCCTCAGCCGCCACGGTCAAATCATCTCGCCGTTCCAGATCCCGCCGCGCCTGATCGATCCAGCCTCGCAGGGTCGTCCAGCGCTCGACTAGCGAATCGTGGATGAGATCGACGGTTTCCGCGTCTCCCACCGCGCTTGCGGCCCGGTCTGCGACCAGTAAGCGCGGCGTTGCCGCTTCCGACTGAACGGCCGCCCCGCCGCTGAGCCTCAGCAAGACGTATTCGGCCTCGGCTCCTCCGGACGCCAGCAACGTCGAGCGCGCGCAGGATTTCCGCACGTCTCGAGTGCTGCGACGGACCTGAACCAACTCGAGAAACATCCGTCGCGCTGTTTGCTGCTGGGTGGGGGAAAGGGAGGTTAACAAATCATCTGCCGACTGTGTCACCGCGCCGCCGACCCCGCCGATCGCTTCGTAGTCTTCGAATCGCAGCGTAGGAGTGATTTCGGTTCGCTTCCGCGCGGCATGCCAGAGAGCGCGCAGGGCATGGCTCAGCAGTGGCAACCGGCCGGGCCCCGCCTCCGTGTCGTTGATCATCCGCTCGACTAACTGTTCGGAGGCCACGCGCCCGCCGGCCATGCGCAGGGGCTCAACAATACAGTGCCGCAGTTCCGACGCAGAGTGCGGACCCAGCGCGTATCGCTCGGCGTGGTTGAGAGCCCGTGCCAGGACCTCGTGCTGCGTGAGCAGATGGAGAAAATCGCTACGGATCGTCGTGACCAGCCGCAACATGCCATCCCGATCGGCCAAGGCCTCATGCAAAAGCGCGATCAGCGCCTCGCGCGGACTCGTGGGATTGCGAGCGTTCATGTTGCGGGAGTCTTCGCTGCCAGAGAACTTGCTGTTGTCGTCGTGTGTAAACAGTTCTTCGAACTGGTCAACGAACAACAAGAGGGGCCGCGGCCGCTCGGCCTGGTACAACTGGTTCCATTCCCTTACGACGTTGGCCAACGCCTGGGACGAGGAATACAACAACCGCTCAAGCACGTCCAGGCGGCCCAATTCCCGCCTCTCCGGTTCCAAAGCCAGCAGCGCCGAGGCCAGAGCCTTGAGCGGATTTCCACCGGGCCGCATCGAGATAAACATCCAGTCTGCGTCATGCACGTCGCGGAGCCGTCGCGTCAGAGCCGGCATCAGCCCGGCTCGCACCAACGAGGACTTCCCGCTGCCGCTTCCCCCTTCCACCTGCACCCAGCGGTTGCGCTGAAGCCGCTCAACCAACTCGCTCGTCTCCCTACCCCGACCGAAAAAAAGGTGCTGGTCCTCAGTCCGAAACACTTCCAGGCCGCGGTACGGCTCATCGACCAGAGTCAGTCCGGCCGGGCCGAGCGACTTCGCACGTAGCGTGGCAATCAGCCGAGACAGTTCATCTGGTTCAACCAGGTTCTCGCGCAGGTGGAGCTCGCAGCGCTCAAAGGCGTCGAGAAACATGCCAAGCGACTGCGGCGCCCGCCCGTTCGAGATCGCAAGGACGGGCAGAATCCGAAAGTGCTCGGGATCATGAACCTGGCGGCGCAGGGCAGCGCCGACTTCTGCCTCCACCCACCGCTGGGGGGCTGTATCTGTGAGCAGGACGAGAAAGGTCTCTGCGTCGCGAAGCGCCTGTTCGATCTCGGCCAGCCAGACGGCGCCGGGACCATACGCCTCGACGCAAAACCAGACCCGAAACCCCTCCGCGGTCAAACGCTCGTAGACCTGCCGGGCGAGCGGCTCGTCGCAGAAATGGAAACTGAGAAAGATTTCGCACTTTCTCGTTTCCGCACTACGTCCGCCAGTGGACATGTTGCTGCCCCCGCAAGGTCAAGCGCAAAAAGCCGTTGTCGCGCCGGCGTTCTCGGTTCGCGTCCAAAAGCGCAAAATAGCACTTCTTATCCGGGAGGTCCACCGGTGAGGCGGTTCGGCGTGTCGGGGGCAAGAGATCAGCCAGTTGCGGAACGAACTGCGGAATACCCGGCAAGCTTCTCAGGCGGAATTGCGAGAAGCCGAGCGTCGGAAGCGGTCGCTTCGCGTGATGAATCCAGGATGAGGCTGTCTTCGACCAGGCAGAGCCAGGTTGATTCATCCGGGACGTCTGCGGCGTCTGATCCGGGGCGTTTGGGACGAGCTGGCCTTGTGCATTCTCAGAGCTTCGGTGATAAGAAAGTGCCAAGACCCTACGCCTGCACCCTAGTCTCGCTCAAGCATGGAGGTGCGATGATGGGATGGTTCCTCTCCGCATTGAAGTCGCTCCGGTGTCCATCGCGGGAGTCGCGGCGGGCGCCGAAACGCAACCGGTCATGGAACGTCGAAGACCTCGAGGGCGCCGGCTGCTGTCGCACGCGTTTCAGTCGGTCGCAACCTTGCCCGTCAGTGGCATCGTGACGACCGACATGGTCTCGGGCCCAGGCGGGGACTTGTGGGTTGCCGCCGACTCGGGCCCTGGCGGCTCGACGATGGAACAGATCGGCGTGAGCGGCTCGGTCAGGTCATTCGCCGTGCCCGGCGATGCGATCGTCAGCGCGCTGGCCGTGGGGCCGGACGGCAACGTGTGGTTCGTCGGCACCAACAACCTCCACAGCGGCAACGCCAATGGACAAGCCGTTGTCGGCGAGGTGACGCCGAACGGTCAGTTCACCGAGTACCCGCCGATAGCCGTGGCCACCGGACAAGAGGGTGTGGCAGGTAACGTGACGCAATTTACCACGGGGCCCGACGGCGATCTGTGGTTCATTTACTCGGTCGTCGGCAACACGCCCTCAGGCGCGAGCAGCCTCACCCAGAACTTCATCGGACGGGTGACGGCCGCGGGGACGGTCACACTGTTCCCCGTCTCCTCTTATAGCAGCGATACGGGACTGTCGTATTCGCTCGCGGCAGGGTCCGACGGCAACCTCTGGTTCACCGAGCAACTTAATCGAGAGTGGGTGCTCGGCCGGATGACGCCGAATGGCGTCATCACTCAGTTTCCCCTCGGTCTGAATTCGGCGAACTGGGCGGCCGACGTGGCGGACGGGTCGAACGGGAGCCTCGTTCTGACCGACCAGAGCCTTCTCCACTTGCGCGAGCTCGACGTCATCCGCGTGTCCACGGCCGGCGACATGACGCCGTACAAGATCCCGGCGGGCAGCGCCAGTGCATTCGCGGACTACCTGGGTACGGAGGACAGATCGGTCTGGTTCTCGAACATCCTCAAAGGGGAAACCACGATCGGCCGAATCACTCCGAGCGGCGTGGCCAAGGTTTATAGCGTGTCCGACGTCGTTCTCGGCCCGAACTCCCAACTCCAGTCGATGGTCCTTGGACCCAATGGCGAGCTGTACGTGCTGGTGCAAGGTGAGACCAAGACTTGGCTATATCGCCTGTCGCCGGGTGAGCTCCGTTAGCGGAACAGACTTCGGATGCATTCGACCACGAGCCGGTAATTGCCGGGCACGACTTGCCGGTGGTGCGCTTCGCGTCAACCTTGCCGGCGCCGGGCCAGTATCGCCTGGCATCGCTTGCATCGAAATTTCGAGAAACTTTAGAAAGTCAGATAGCAAAACAAATTCTATTGGTAATATTAGATGTGGCTCCCCCTTCACCTTTCCCTTCGATTCGCAGCCGGGAGTAAAACGCCATGAATGAAGTGTTGACGGATCCGATTGCGCAGAACTACCAGAAGAGGTCGCGGACGTTAACGAAAACGTTGACTCTGATGAGGTCACTGCGGCCGACGCCGTCGAGCTGGAGGCGCCGGTGGTGGCCGACGTTGTTCAGACCGAAGTGTCAGAGCAGACCGCGCCGGTCGCGGAAGAGGTCAGCTCCGTCGAGGTCGTGGAATGCGTCACGCCCGTCCAGGAGGAACTCGTTGCGACGGACGCCGTGGAGGATGTGGTGCCGGTCGCGGACCAGGTCGCTACGGCCGCGGCGGTGGAGGAGGTGGCGCCGGTCTTGAGCGACGCCATTCAAACCGAGGTGCCGGAGGACGCCGAGCCGGTCGCGGCCGACGCGATTCAGACCGAGGTGCTGGAACAGCCCGCCCCTGTCCAGGATGAGGTCGTTCCGATTGGTTTTATCGAGCAAGTGACGCCCGCCCAGGAGGAAGCCGTTCCGGCTGAGGCGGTCGAAGACGTCACGCCGGAAATCGCCGAGGTCGCCTTGGCGTAGCTCTGTGCGATGACAGAGGCCGGCTGCCGCGACACGCGCAGCCGGCCCACTGCCATTCGTTGGGTGTCCGCTCTCGGATGCACTCAGTATGAGTCGGCTGAAATCACCTCCCCACCGGCGAAACTGACCAGGGCTCGCAAAGTGAGGGGGTTCACCGTGTCCTCTCGGTGTACGTGCCCAGATAACACGGGTCGCGACCCGCGTCCTCGCCGACGGTGATCGTATTGCTCGTGCCGTCGGTGATCTCGGCGATCCGGGTCTTGCCCGCGTGCAGCAGGCCGTTGACGCGACTCAATTTGTTGCGAAATGGCACAACTACAATCGAGCCCACACCGCCGGTCAGCCCGTTGGGATCGATGTCGGTATACGTGGTTCGTCCGTAGTCGGGAGGAAGGCACGTACCGTATGATTCAAGCACATGGAGCACGGGAACATGAAACCAAAGAACATGATCTGCCTCTGGTTCGCCAAGGACGCGCTTGAGGCGGCGAGCTTCTACGCCGCGACCTTTCCGGATAGTGAAGTGACCGCTGTTCAAAAGGCACCCAGTGACTACCCGGGGGGCAGGCAGGGCGATGTGCTGGTGGTGGAGTTCACCGTTGTGGGAATTCCCTGTCTCGGTCTCAACGGCGGCCCGGCGTTCAGCGACGCCTTTTCCTTTCAGATCGCGACGGACGATCAGGAAGAGACGGATCGCTACTGGAACGCGATCGTCGGCAATGGCGGCAAGGAAAGTATGTGCGGTTGGTGCAAGGACCGCTGGGGGTTCTCCTGGCAGATCACTCCGCGCGCTAACCGACGCGCTTGCGGCTGGTGGCGGTGAGGCAAAGCGTGCTTTCGAGGCAATGATGACGATGAAGAAGATCGACATCGCCACTATCGAGGAAGCGCGCCGGGGCTGAGTTTAGTTACCAGGAGAACTCGAATGCCGAAGGCGATCCGCATTACCGCGAACGGCGGCCCCGATGTCATGAGATGGGAAGACGTGGAGGTCGGCGAGCCGGGAGAGGGCCAAGCCCGCATCCGCCACACCGCCGTCGGCGTCAACTTACTCGACACGTACCACCGGTCCGGCCTGTATCCGCTCCCGCTGCCGACGGGGATTGGGAGCGAGGGTGCCGGAATCGTTGAGGCAGTCGGCGCCGGCGTCACAGTCGTCAAACCCGGCGATCGTGTGGCCTATGGGGGCGGTCCGCCCGGCTCTTACGCGGAGAGTCGCCTGACCCCGGCCAGTATCCTGGTGCCGATTCCGGCTGGCGTGTCGGACGAGATCGCGGCGGCCGTCATGCTCAAGGGTATGACCTCGCGATACCTGATCCGCCAGACGTACCCGGTCAAGGCGGGCGAAACGGTCCTGTTCCATGCCGCCGCCGGAGGAGTCGGACTGATCGCCTGCCAATGGCTCAAGGCGCTCGGCGCGACGGTCATCGGGACGGTGGGGTCGGATCAGAAGGTGGAAGTCGCCAGGGCCCACGGCTGCGATCACGTTATCGTCTCGACCAGGGAGGATGTCGCCAAGCGCGTGCGAGAAATCACCGGCGGAGAGGGCGTTCCGGTGGTCTACGACTCGGTCGGAAAAGACACGTTCATGGCCTCGCTCGACTGCTTGAAGCCCCTGGGAATGATGGTGAGCTTCGGCAACGCCTCCGGGAAGGTGCCCCCGTTCGATATCGGGATCCTGGCCCAGAAGGGCTCGCTCTACCTGACCCGGCCGACTCTGGGGACCTACACGGCCGCTCGCGCGGACCTGGAGGCGACGGCCAAGGATGTGTTCGCGGTGATCGGCGAGGGGAAGGTGAAAGTCGAGGTTAGGCACCGCTACCCGCTCGCCGAGGCCGCTCAGGTCCATCGCGACCTGGAGGGGCGGAAGACAATCGGCTCGATCGTGATGGTGCCGTGAGCATCGCGGGGGCGTGGCGGATAAACTGAACTCATCGACGCAACGCCACGGCCCCACCCCGAGGGGATTGGTATGTGCACTCATCCCAGACCCGCCGTCCGTCGCTGGCGTGGCTATCTGCGCTTCAGTGTACGCGGGCTGATTCTGCTCGTGCTGGTCATCTGCGGCTGGCTTGGTTGGATCGTGCGCAGCGCGCGAATTCAGCGTGAGGCGGTCGCGGCTATTGAACGGGATGGCGGCCTGGTCTCGTATGAGTCGAGACAGATGACCAAACCGAGGCACAGGTTTCGGAAGCCGCACTCAACGAACTGGCTCGTGAATGCGATTGGCGTCGATTATTTTGAACGGGTCGTGGAAGTCCGGTTCCCTTCCTCGGCTAGACACCCCGACGAAGATTTTATTCAGGTCGGGCGCCTTCCGACGCTGGTAATTCTGTCGATCGACTCCCAGAATCTCACCGATGCCGGGATGGCGCAGTTAAGTGGACTCACCAAGCTCTCCTACCTCAGCCTGCCAAATTCCCAGATCACAGACAGAGGGCTCGTCCATGTGAAGGGACTCACCGAACTCTCGAATCTTTGCCTGCGCGGAACTCGAGTCACCGATGCCGGGCTGGTGCATCTGAAGGGCCTGACCAAGCTTACAGAACTCGACCTCGGCTCTGCAGGAGTCTCCGACACTGGGGTCGCGGACCTGAGAGGCCTGACCAACTTGAGGACCCTCAACCTCGGCGGCACTCGGATCACCGACGGAGCGTTAGCGCATCTGAAAGAACTGACCAAGCTTCGTCAACTTTTCATCTACAACACTCGCGTCACCGATGGCGGGAGGGTGGGGCTCGAAGAGGCCTTGGTGGGACTGCATACACAGCGTTGACGTAATGCGTTTCGGAGCGACCTGCAGGACTACCTGGTTCTGGGCGATTACCTCGCGACGCGTTTCCTTGTTCCTCCGTCGAGAAGATGGTGGAATGGGTGAGTTGGAGACCACGGTTGCCGGGGAGTTTCCGAGGTGGCGCTCGCCACGTCGGTGATGGTGACGGGATCGCTGCCCTTCGGTCTGCGCCGCAGTTCGTCGTCCTGATCACCAACCCTCGATTGGCTGACGGGCGATTCGCTCGCATGGCGATTCACGATGCGGCCGACCGACTCCCCGAGGTTCCGTTCTACTTACTCGACGCGGATTCCGAAGACTGCCAGCGCTGGCTCGCCTCCCTCGATTTACCGATCATTACCAACGGGAGAGCGCCGGGGACGGGTTCGCTCCTCTGGCTCTCGAGGGGCCGGGTCGTTGAGTTTTCGAGCAGGGATCAGAGTCTCAGTGGTGGGCAGATCGTCTCCAAGACGCGGGCTCTCTTCTATCTCGACTCCGACATCTTGCGGGGATGACATCGCGGCCGAGCCGGCATTGCGCCGGCAAGGGCCCGCCGCCGAGCCAGCGCTCGTCGAGCTAATGAAGAGCCCCGAGGCGATCCGTCGCATCAAAGCTTGTCGCATTTCAAGAGCGGTTTCCAAGCGAGAAGCCATTGAGCATTCCTTCACGAGATGAGTCGAGCGAGGAAATGCCAAGGGCGGAAACCCGTGGGGATTGACGGGCAGTTCTCGCCGTCTCCGTGTGCCGCGTGTTCGCGGTATACGATTTGCTTGTGTGATCGTCGCTATTACGGCCAAGCCAACGGTCGCCCTAAAGACGCGACATCCACACACCGAAACCGCAACCGAGGTACGAAATGAAACTAGAGACGATCGCCAAGTTGCTCGAGGATCAGCTCAAAGACATCTACAGTGCCGAGAATCAGCTCGTGAAGGCGCTCCCCAAGCTGGCCAAGAAGGCAACGGCAAATGGGCTGAAGAAGGCGTTCACCAGCCATCTTGAAGAAACCAAGAATCAGGTGCAGCGGCTGGAGGAGATCGGTCAGATTCTCGGCATCAAGGTCACCGGGAAGAAATGCAAAGCAATGGAGGGCCTGATCGAAGAAGGAGCAGAGATTCTGGAAGCTGAAGGGCCGGGCCCGGTCGTTGATTCCGCTCTGATCGCGGCCGCGCAGCGCGTTGAGCATTACGAGATCGCGGCGTATGGGTCTGCCAGTGCGCTCGGGGAACACCTGGGACATCAAGAAGTCGTAGAGCTTCTCCAAGCAACCCTGGATGAGGAATCAGCGGCTGATGAGAAATTGGCCTCACTCTCCGAAAGTGAGATTCTGCCAACCGCGGGGGAACTTCAAGAAGTCGAAGGTTAGACCATGAACCGCGGGCGGCCGCGCGGTGTTCGACACTGTTGAATACGCCGTCAGCCGCAGCGCGATCGCAGTCAGGAATTACCAACCGAAGCTTTTTTCAACAAACACTTGAGGGGAAGATCATGAAGCCAGTCGATACGACAGTTGTGGTGAAAGATGGCCGGGGAACTGACAGCAATCCCGATCCGATCACGGGCCAGCCGGGGGCACACCCGGTCGGAGCCGGAGTCGGGGCGGCGATTGGCGGTGCGGCGGCCGGGGCAGCCGGCGGTTTGGTCGCGGGCCCCGTTGGTGCGGCGGTCGGCGCGGTTATTGGCGGTGTGGCGGGCGGCCTGGGCGGTAAGGGTGTGGCCGAGTCGATCGATCCCACCGTCGAAGATCGTTACTGGCGGGAGAACTATGCTCGTCGGCCGTACTACGATGCCAATACACCGTACGACCAATACAAACCAGCGTACCGATATGGCTGGGAATCGCGGGCGAAAAGCGCGCACCAGTCGTTCGATGAAGCGGAAGAATCGCTGAAGCGCCACTGGGACTCGGTGAAAGACCGCTCGACCCTGACCTGGGACAAGGCCAAGCACGCGACACGCGACGCCTGGAATCGAATCGACGGGCCGACTGTCTGAAGCGCTCGGGATGTCATCTGAGCCACGGGGCAGCGACGTTGAGACTTTTTCCAAAATGGGCCGGTGTCGTTCGCGAGCAGAAACGCGGATGCACCGGACCATTTTTCGTGCGCAAAATAACGAGTGGGTTTGTCTTGACGGGCCGACGGGGCGATCCGCCCGCCCGGTTGTTTCGGGCGGAGTGGAGCGTCAGGCTGGACAATCCGGTTGTTGCAAAGTTACGATCGAACGAGAATCTCCAGGGACGAATGGCTAGCTCGTTCCGAGCTACTATGCTCTAACCCGCTTTGGCCACAATGAACATTTGGAAGAATCTGATCGACGAGCGCGAAGATGGACATGGGGCGCGCCGGACGCGATTCGGGAGATTGCCTGTAAGCGCCATTTAAACCTCTGGCGGATGCGGCAGTTTTTTGAAACGTACCAGGAGAAACCAAAACTCTCGGCGTTGGTGAGAGAATTGTCCTGGACCCACAACCTGATCGTCATCGGCAAGTGTAAGCGGGACGAGTATCGGACCGCGTCGAGTTTGAATTCATCGTTGGGGCTCCTGGGTTGGTTGGCAGAGTTCACCCAAACCGCGGGCACGCGGCAGACAAACCATCGATTCCGTCGGGGCTGTCACTGGGGTTGGCGACGCCGGGGAGATTCGCCCGTCCTGGCCGGGGTGATCCGCGGCGATCAATGTGGTAGATTCAGTGGTCAAGCGCGACCGGGTCTTCGGTGCGCGCTCGTGCGGCAAGAGATGACCAGAGCGGCTTTCCAGGACCATCCCATGGGGATCGTTTGCACCTGTTCAAGCTGTGGTAAGTGCTACGCGTTCGAGGAGAAGCTGGCGGGGAAGAGGGTGAAATGCAAGAACTGCGCGGCGGTGATGGCGATGCCCGGAGGCGCAGGTTCCACTGCCGCCGGCCACGAAGCATGACCGTCCTCGAGCTGATGACCGTCTCGATCAGCCGCCAGCACGGTTGCAGCCAGCGGCTCAAACGAGATCCACCGAGATAGACGATGATCTACCTCCGCCCCGTCGGGTGGGGTACAGGCAGAGCGCCCGTCCGAAGGTGAAGAGCGCCTCGGCGAGCAAACTTTCGCCCATCACCATCATCGCGCGAATGCTGCTCGGGGGGCTCCTGGCGCTTGGCGGCGCGGGCAATATGTACATCGGGTTCTCGACCGGACATCGGGAACTGGTCTGGTTTGGGTTGGCTATGCTGTCGACCTGCGTTTTCGGAGGCATCGCGGCGGTCTGCAACGTGAAGCTCATGCTTATGGGGTATGCCGCCGGCTACGACGGATTGCCCATGTTCACGCCGTTTCGCAACCTGATCTGGGTTCTGAGGAACCTGAGAGAAACAGGGCCGTTTCTGCTCGGCAATCTCACGGGACTTCTGGGGCTGGTCGTGGTGTGGGCGATCACAATTCCCTACGTCAAGGCGATCAAATCCCCCAAGCCGCGTGCCGAGGCGGCGGCGCCGGCGCAGCATCTTCAAATTCCCGGTGTCGAGGCGGCGATCAGGGACGTGCCGGAAAACAAGATCGTTGCCACTGCCAAACCGCTCACGGGCGACAACACTGACGAACTCAAATCCGGGAAACCGGCGGAACCCGGGAAGTCGATTTCGATTTCGAAGGAGGCAGGCAAAGCGCCGGAGGGTGGTTCGGCGCCCAAGACAGGCTCTGCGTCAAAGTCCGACCGTGTTAAGAAGGCCGTCGCTGACTTGAAGTCTGGTGACGCCGGGACGCGCAGCGAGGCCGTCGGAAAGCTCCGTCGAATGGCACCCGTCGACGAGCTGCGCGAGACGGTACGCGACGGCCTCTTGCCGCTGCTGGATGATCAGGATGGTTTTTTCGTGATCGAGGTGGCCCGGGCGATGGCGAACTGGTTGACGCCCGACACGGTGCCCGCGCTGATTGGCAAACTATCGGACAGCCGCCACGGCGTGCGCTGGGAGGTGATCAAGATCCTGGGCGAGCTGGGTGACGCGCGGGCCGCGGAGCCGATCGCCGAACGCCTGAAGGAGGATGACATCGCCGCCGATCCGGCATTGCGCCGGCTCGGGAGCGCCGCCGAGCCAGCGCTCATCGAGCTTCTGAAGAGCCCCGAAGCGATCCTGCGCATGAAAGCGTGTCGCATTTTAAGAGCGGTGGGAGGTAAGGACACGCTGACGTTCATGAAGTCGGCCAAGGCCGATCCGGACCTGGGCGTTCGCAACGAAGCGGCGCTTACGATGAAGACGATCGTTGCGCGCATAGGTTCATCGGCGAAAAAGAAGTAACGGGCCGGGACGTCTAACTCGGGCCAAAAAGAGCCAGGACACGCATCAATTGCCAAGGGCTGAGGCCCATGGTTGAAAGCCCAACGAATCGGGCGTAGAGTTCAGGGCTGCGCTACGCGCTCTGTCATATCGACAAGTGACGGCGCTATTCGAGCAACGGTCGCGGAGATTTATCATGGCCAAGATTCTCTTCGGCGGTATTGTCGGAGGAATTGTTGTTTTTCTCTGGGGTTTCGTCTCGCACGTGTTTTTTGCCCTCGACCTATATGGGATCAAGGACCTTCCCAATGAAGAAGGTCTCGCCGCTGCGCTCAAGTCTGACGTTCCAGGACCGGGTCTGTATTGTGTGCCGGGTAGAGGTATGAGCACGGCGCCCGCTCCGGAAAAGGTGGATGCCTATATGGCCAAAGTCGCAAAGGGGCCATACGCTTTCATCGTTGTGAATTCAACGGGACGGAATATCTCGTTGGGCGGCATGTTGCCGATCGAATTTGGTACGAACGTGGTCTGCGCGGTTCTGGCGGCGATTCTCGCCGTGTAAAGGTGTTGGTCTTCCGAGAATCCGGACCTGGCAGGTCATGCTGGTTCGCCGGCTCGCGGGGACAAGGCCGAGGAAGATGCGAGGGGGTCGGGACAGTGCAGGTGTGAAATGCTGGTTAACGAGGGACGGCGTTGGACGGGGATGAGAAAGCGATCGGGGACCGGAGATTTGTCCGCAGATAACGCCGGTGGGACGCAGATGAGACGACAAGGCCGAGGAGGATGCGACGGCGTCGGGAGGGTGCGGGTATGAAATGCTGGTTAACCACGAATGGCACGAATCTTCACGAATGAATTCGGGGAAGGAACGGGTCGAGTGCGGGCGTAGTCGGAAGTGATTGGAGCGATCTTGAAGGGAAAGCTCAGGGCACGGGGCGAATCGGATTGAGCGCAAGCATCTCAATCCAGAATTGCTCGGGGGCAGCCATGGCGAGGCGTGGGAAGGCATCTGAGCAGAGTGAGAATGGGGTCGCCCGCGCGGCCAATCGCGAGGATGGCTCTGCCGGGAGATTTTGGGCCGGTCGATTCAAGTCGCAGCCGTTGCTTGATGAGTCTGCACTCTTGGCGTGCAGCGTCTACGTCGATCTCAACCCGATTCGGGCCGGAATCGCCAGTACGCCGGAGGAATCGCAATTCACGTCGGGATTTGACCGCATTCAGAGCCTGGCCGGAACCCTGGGTTCGCTGCATTCATCGCGCGAGGAGAGCTCGCCCGTGGCACGCGGCCAGCGCGACGATTTGAAAGGCTCTAAGTCAGACGCAGGCGGCGGCTGGCGTCGTTGTACGTCGCCTCGAACTCGACCGGAACGCACAAATCGGCGCTCAGATAAAGCGGGAGCGTCGGCAGAGGTTGCCCCAGAAAAAGTTCCGTCGGCCACATATCGACGACGTCGGCTGACTCGCGGCGGACCGGCCGATATCCAACGGCATACAGCGATTCCTCACGGCCGTAGTGAAACGTTGAGTCGCACTGCATCAAGTCGACAATCTCGTTATGCAGGTTTCCATGGCGGTTCGTAACCACGTCCAGAACAACGAGGCTCACGCCTTCATAGAGGTAGTTGGCGCACTTGGCCGCAAAGGCCCGCCGCTCTTCGATGTGGTCTTTGTTGCTCGGGCTGGCGAGTTCGATCGCGCCGACGAGAACCGCGCCGCCTTCACTGCGGAACACCCGCACGCGAAACGCCCCTGGAAATACGCAGGGCATTGAGAGCGCCGCCGGGGGAGCGCTCCAGACGCGCGTCGGGAGCATCGCCGTGGCCAGCCCTCCGCCGGCCCCGTCCTCGGCGGGCGCCTCGAACGTCGCTACGTCGATTTCTACCCGGCCGGTGGCGTGCGTTTCAGGCTCGGCGAAATAATCCGGCGGCAGGAGATCCGCATTCAACGCGTCGGCAATTGCGCTGGCCCAACGCGAGTGAAACGCCTCCCAGTGCCGTTGCGGGTGAAGCGGAGCATGAAAATGATCGAGCAACGGCACGTCGGAATCACTCCTCGAATGAGTTAGAACTCTTCGTCGCGAACCTCATTTGCATTTTAGACCGCCAGCCCCGGTCGACACAACCCGTTCACACGACCGTCATCTCGCCGTCCACGGGAAGGGCATGAGCTTTTTACTTGGAATCATCCTGTCTGCCAAAATCACTCCACGACCGCTTTCACGCGCTTGCCCGTTTCCAGACACCCACTCATCGTATGGCGAAAAGTGGGTGTCTGGGATCTCCAGTTGGGGCTATGAACGAGGCCGGTTGCGACCGTGACGAGATGCCGCGGGGCGTCGTCTCTAGAATCACACAACCATGACGAGGGCGGGAGTGACGTTAAACTTCTTGGTCGACACCGTGAGCGCTCCGGCGCTGGCCTTGATCACATAGCCGCGGCCGACGTTGTTCAACGTCAGTCCGGTGAACGAAGCCACACCCAGTTGGGCGGTCACACTAACGACTCCACCGAGCGTGCTCTTGCCGGGGTTAGCGGCCAATGCGACTTTCACACTTCCCTGGAAGCCCGACGCGACGTTGCCGTACTTGTCGACCGCCTGAATCATGAAGCCGAAACCCGCGCCCGCGATCACGCTCGATGGCGGCGGCGTCACGAACCTCAACTGACTCGCGGGGCCTGGCGTCACGTTGAAGGGTGAGGTCACAACCGGTTTGAGCCGGGGCGCACTGACGCGCAGGGTGTATCCCTGGCCGGCGGTTGTGATACTCAGACGGCTGAACGTGGCGAAGCCCCCGGTCATTTTCAACGAGAGTCGCCCCTTCAAAACGGCGTGCGTGGTGTTGTTCAGCAGGCTGACCGTCAGCTTGCCCGAATACTTTGTCGTGATGTTCCCATAGGCGTTGAGTGCTTCGAGTCGAAGTCCAAAACCAGCCCCCGCACTGACCGTGCCCGGCGGCTGCGTGAGAAGCTTGATCTTCACTGTCGGACCGGCCACCACTTTGAATTGCGGTGTGATGAGCGGGCTGAAGCCAGGGCTGGCGATGATCAAGTGATAACCCGACCCAGCGAGTGTGAGCAAGAGGCCGCGAAACACCGCCGTCCCTCGCACTGCGATCGCGAAGGTGCTACCGCCAAGCTGAACACCCGGCGGGCTGCCCGAAAGCGTCACCTGGATGAGCCCGTTGAAGTTGGTGTCAACCTTGCCGTGACTGTCTTCAACCGACACGGCGAGGTTGTAGGGAACTCCCGCCACGATCGCACTCTTGGGCAGCGGCGACGTGATCGCGAGGTGATAAGAGGGCACCGGCGCGGCGAACTTGACCAGATCGGGAACGAGAAGATTGACGCGCGGGGATCCCAAACCGGTCACAAAGTCGTAACCAGGGCTCGCACTATACAGGCGGCTCTCGCCGGAAATCACGTCGTTAAAATCCTGGGACGGCACGGAATAGAGGGCCGGCAAGGTCTGCGAGGGACCATCGAGGCTACCCTCGCCGTTCATCAGTCGTCCCTGATCGACCAGTGCGAGCAGTCCGGCCCACGCCAACGCGCCCACCATTGTGCCGTCGCCGATCGTCCAGGGACTGGTTGATCCGGCGCTAGTAAACGCGTCGTAAACAGCGACACCCGTCTCGGGATCGGCGTCGAACGAGACGTCCGGGCTGGTGCGCTTGGCGGTCGACTGATCGGCGGTTTGATACGGTGGCTCGGGCTCGAACTCACTGGGACCGCCGCTGCTTTGCGACCATCCGCTTTCTGCTTGATAGGAATTATCGCTGTTGATTGTCAGGCTTGTGCCCCCCACGGAGACCACGTTGGGAGACGTCCCGGGATATGCCGGCAGGCCGCCTCCATAATCACCGGAACCGGTGACAAAGGTGATCCCTTGATGAAACGCGGGCGTGGTGAAGGCCGAGTCGAGACTCAACTCGGATTGGTCTTCGTTCAGGCCGAAAAATGGAACGCCCACCAGCACCACGCTGACATTAGAAATGTTTTTGGCCGTGGCGACACCTTGGATGATGTCCGCGACCGACGCGCTGTTGGTCTCTACCAGAACGATCTGCGCCTGCGGCGCGGTCGCGTGTGCCCATTCGACATCAAGAGCGGCTTCGAATTGCCAGTTGGGGTTCGTGCCGGTTCCCGGCAGGGTTGAACTGCCGTTTTCCCCCACTTTGCTCAAGACATTCTGGTCGGGGAGTCCGAAGGCTTGATCAAATATCGAAAGGTCGCTCGTCTGATAGTGGATATCCGACGAAGGGAGCAAATTGGGATTGTTATAGGGAACGACGATCGCGATCGTCTGGCCCGCTCCATTCAGCGAAAGCTGGTCGAATCCATACGCTTGCCGGATTTGCGCCGGTGTATAGCCCAGCACATTGAAGGGCGCGGTGGTCGCGCCCGCCGAGCCGTCGCTCGATGCCTGAAGCGTGACGTTCAGGCCGCCCCGGTCCATATGTAAATTCGTGAACGTCGCGATGCCGGATTGCGGGTAGACCTCGTCATCGCCGGCAAGTGTGGCTTGATTCGGATTGTTGCCGAGCGAGATCGAGATCGCGGCGTGATCGTTCGCGTCGATCGCGCCGCTGGCGTCGAGCGCCACCACGGTCATGCCAAACGGCGCGCCTGCGTCCACCTGGCCGGGGACCGGCGTACCGCCTGGCTGATAGAGCACCGCGAGATGCGTCGCCTGTGTGGCGGAATTCGGCGAGCCGTCGATGGTGTTCCCTTGCATGCCGGCGGCGCCGTCGGCGCCCGTCGCGCCGTTGGTACCGTGAGCCCCGCTGGCACCCGACACGCCGGCCGATCCATTGAGGCCGTCGGTCGATTGACTGCCCACGGCGTTCTGGAAGTATCCCATGCCGCCGCCGCCTGGGAATCCACCGGAGCCTCCGGCCGCACCGGCTCCGCCGGATCCACCGGCACCCGGGGAGCCGGCCATGGCTTGCCCGGCGATCGAATTGCCGCCGAGGTTGGTGAATTCCGCGGAGGCCCCGAAGTAAATCGCACCGCCCAGCGCAGCGCCGCCGTCACCGCCGTTGCCGCCGTCACTGCCGTTGCCGCCACTTCCGCCGGTGCCGCCGTTCCCGCCATTCCCGCCACGACCCCCAGGTGGCGTCGTAGAGACCCCGTATCCGCCGTCGCCGCCATCGCCGCCGTCGCCGCCTTGAGATCCGTCGTATCCGTCTACGCCGTTCGCGCCGGCGCCGCCGATCGCTTGACTGCTGGAAATCGCTGTGCGCAACAGGGTCAGGCCGCCTGAGAAAACGTCAATCGCTCCGCCATAGCGCCGCCGCCGTTTCCACTCGCGGTCGCGAAGGAAAGGTCGGATTGCCCGTCTTGTCCCGTACCGCCGGCTCCCCCAGGGCCGCCGAACGTTCCGACGGAAGTTCCTTCCGTGCCCTCCTTCCCCTGTTGGGCCGGATTTCCATACGAAAATACGCCGCCGCTACGAATCGCGACACTGCCCGTGCCGCCCTTGGCCGTACTGTTGGTGATAGTGGAATCGATCATGATCAGGGAACCGGCCGAAACGTAGGCCGAGCCTCCGCGCATGTCGCCGCCGTTTCCCGGAGCGCCGGCCTGGCCGTTCAACAACCCTACCGTTCCCGCAAACCCGTAGGCTCCAGGGGCCCCCGCCGAGCCTGCCTTGCTCGGCGTTCCATACTGACCGGGCGTATCACTCAGGCTCGACGAGATCACCGTGGCGCTGCCGCCAATGATACAAATCGCCCCGCCCAATGCGTTGCCACCGTAGCTCGCGTTGCCGCCATTGCCGCCGGCCGCCGACCCGGTTCCATCATTGCCATCCATCCCCGGGCGCCGTATCCGCCGAACACGCTGGCGTCCACCGAGCTAAAATACAGCGTCAAGTTGCCGTTGTCGTCGTAGATGCCTCCCCCCGCGGCCGCGCCTCCATCCCCACCATTGCCGCCGTCTCCGCCCCGCTCGGCGGTAGAGACCCCCTGCCCGCCTTCACCTCCAGCACCGCCGTACGCGAGGCTCTGAGAGATGCTGGAATGATCAAGCAGTAAACTACCGCCCGATTGATAGATCGCGCCGCCGAGCGCCTGATTCCCCGGGCTGCCATTGCCGCCGGGGTCGCCGGGATTTACACCGTCTGTCCCATCTTGTCCGGTGGATCCATACGCCTGAGTCTGGGTGATCGTCACATTTGTGAGGGTGACTTGCGCATTCATGATGAGCAGCGCGCCACCGAGGGAATTAGGCCCGCCGAGGGGGCCGCTATCGTCGGCGTATCCTCCTTTCATGGTCAGGTTGGAAATGTTGACCGTCAGATCGGATCCGACAATGTTAAAGAATCGGTTCTCCCAGGTCGTGTTGTTCCCCGTGATGATCGTTCCCTGCCCTGCCAGATTGCCGACGATGTTCAACGTCTTATGCGGCAAGGTCGACGCGTTTTTCAGAAGCAACGGCCCGGCAGCGTTGTCACTCAGGTTGAAAGATGACGTCCCCACGTCGAGACTGATCGTGTCCACGGCATTGCCGTCGGACTCGGCTTGCTGGATCACAGGCGCAAGCTCGCGTCCGAAGTGTCGGCGGGCGTATAAACCGCCGGCGCAATCCGCTCATCGAGCGACTCGAGCACGGGAGCGACCCGGCGACGGTTGGAAATCGAGCGCACAAGCCTTCGGTCCACCCTCATCGCCATTCTCGCAATCGCGACAGAAGCTCTTCAGCCACACACGGCTTGAACAATCATTTCTGAATCCATATTTCAGTCCTCAAGCAACGGGTTGTCAACAATAAAGCCCAAGGATCGGTTACGCCCAGGCACGCGTTTCTCGATCGTAACATATTAATAATGTGCATTAATTGCATACATTAGTTCGGTTCGATACTTGGGCCGATCACACCGAAGTGCGCAACAGACGCTCGTCATCCAGGCAGTGGCCCACTCCGTTCATGCAATGTGGGGGAATGGTTGTACAGCGTCAACCGGTGGCGCTTATTCTCGCCGGGCTGGTACGTCTGCGTGCTGGCGAGGGTGCAACTGTCCGCGGAGGAGTGGGAGGTGCCGGGTCTCGTCGCAATGGTCAATTACGGTAGGAAGAAGCAGTGCGAAGTGCGCGACGAGGTCTTCCATGGGCCGCCGAATTTCGTACTCGACGTGTTCGACGACGCCGCCGACGAGAACTACCTGCGTCGCCGGGATCGGTTCTCCAGGTACGGAGTTCATGAGTACGTCGCCATCCTGAACGACGATCCGAAGGCACTGGCCTGGCACCGGTTGGACGCCGGCAGCTACCGGTCGGTCGAGCCCGACGACGACGGGATCTTCAGGAGCGAGGCGCTGCCCAACTTCTGGGTCCCGCTGAATGCCCTGCGGGATCGCGATTGGTGGACGGTGCTGGGATGCATCGAGCGAGGTGTGTCGCGCCGCGCGAACTTCAGCTAAACCAAGGCTGCCGCCGAATTCAGGTGACTTCGGTGGCCGAAAGTCATTTTTAGCCAGGGACACGCTTCCGCCCTCCTGGCTCCTCCTGGGAACCAGAGATTGGGTGTTTGGCTCCTTTTGCTCCAGATCGACCTGGGTGCCGGTCGTCACGGCCGACGGTTGGTTTGAGGGCGTCAGATCAAGGATATTTGCCGATTACGATTGAGCGTTACTTGGAGCTGCTAGATTGGACAGGGCGCGCGCTGCGTGCCGGGAAGCGGGGAACGATCCCAGTCGAACTTTCGCCGATTTTGAATCGCCTGGGGCTGAACGGCGAATGCTGGTTAGAAACCGTGAGTCACTTTGGCCGATGGTTCAAACGGGCCGCCGGTGGACGAGAATCGCTGGCATCCGCAGCGTTGCGATGCGGACGACGTTGGTTCCAGGGTCAAGCTGCGGCGCGAGTCGCGTTTCAGTGAAAGACCGCTCGGTGGAGAAAGGCCAGTAGGTGGTAGGCGTGATTGTGCGAGTCTCGTCGTGGGCGAGTCTCGTCTTGGCGGTTCGGCGCGAAGGTGCGCTGAAGCGAGTGATCACTCGTGTTGTGCGACGGGGATTGGGCGATTTGAAGATCGGAAGTAAACTTGCAGGTGTGGTCGTGCGCTGCCGGCTTGGGCGTTCGTGCGACCGACGAATAGGCCGGCGGGGCGAAAAGTGGCTGTCTTGAAATCTCATACGCCGCGGGACGCGAACCGGTGCGAGGCAGGAGAGACTGGCTGTTCCCGGAATCCGCTCCGGAGAGTGGATGTCTGGCTTCCCGACAGTCAAGTGTGGCTATTGGGATCATCGACCGTCAGCCCTTCGGCGATAGCGACCGCGTTGAGGTTGCGGTCGGCGGAAACGAATACGAACGTGCCCAGGCGGTCGGCGGTCCAATCGTTGTGGAGGTCGAGCGCGGTTGCCAACTGCACGGCGTCGTAGGCGCGAAGCCGGTGCGTATTCGCCAGCTTCATGGCATCGTTCACCAGCGCTGGCGTGACCTCCGAGGGCAGATACCGCCCGGCCAGATGCTTGCGGAACCGCGAGAGGATTGAAGACGCCCGCGCCGCTCTAAGCGTCACGCCCCGGCGGCGGGCGACGGCGGAAGTCACCTCAACGGCGGTGATGAGCGAAATGTATATATGAGCGGACGGTCTGCGGCGCGTGATGCTGCGCACCCAAGCCGTGCCGGTTTCCACGACATAGCGTTTGACCAGGGCGCTGGAATCGACGAAGTAGGCGGTCGCCACCTCAGCGCCGTTCGCGGATGATGGTTTCCGACAGCGGCTCTCCCTTAATGGGGACCGGCGCGTCGTCGGGATCGTCGTCGTCAATGTCGAGGTCAGGATCGGGCAGCGAGGCGATGCGGCCTGCCGCGAACAATCGCTGATTAAACTCGTCGGCCGTCAGCGGCTTCTTCTTCGGCGCGGCGGACTTGGCGCGTTTGGCGGTTTTGCCGGGCGCTGTAGCCGTGGGCTTCTTCGGCTGGGCGGACTGGCGGTCGAGCTGCTGGCGGAGCTGGCGCAACTGCTCCGGCGACAGGCCCTTGATACTGCTCAGCAGGTGGTTGAAATCGATATAGGTCATGGGACGCTACGCATCAGCACGTCGTTATCATTAACGTACAGAATAACACGGCAGGGGCCATTTGCCAAGCTATAACGTCGAGCTACGGGCATGGGCGCTTGAGCTGGCCGGGCAGATACGGGCGGCAAGGACGACCGTCACGGCGGGTGTGACGTTATCTACATGCACGTGGAACAATGTGATCGACGAGCGGGCGTGGCGTGTGAACAGCGCGCGTGCGGCGAGCGACGTGCGTCGCACAGGGGGGTCGGGGCGTTCACTGGGGTTGTCGACGCCGGGGAGATTCGCCCGTCCTGGCCAGGGTGATCCGCGGCGGCGATCAACCTGGTAGACTCGGTGGTGGAGCGCGACCGAGCCTTCGGCGCGCGCTCGTGCGGCAAGAGATGACTTGGCACAGCGGCTTTCCAGGACCATCCCATGGCGATCGATTGCACTTGTTCGAGCTGTGGCGAGCTGGGTGACGCGCGGGCGGCGGGGCCGATCGCCGAGCGCCTGAAGGAGGATGACATCGTCGCCGAGCCGGCATTGCACCTGCTCGGGCCGGCCGCCGAGCCTGCGCTCGTCGAGCTTTTGAAGAGCCCCGACCGGAGCCTTCGCATCAATGCTTGTCGCATCTTGAGAGTGGTAGGAGGTAAAGACACGCTCACGAGGCCCTCCTGGCGCATAATCGCCAAATCTCCTTCCGGTAGTTCACTCAGAATTCTCTCAAGTCGTCCCAACAGAGAAAGGGCGAACTCCTTGTCGCGCCGCACAAACATTCGATGGTGCACCTGCCTGCATAAGTAATCCAGTTCGCCCCAGATTGGTCCGAACTTCTTTCGGGATTCTCTGTCCTCGTCGTCCCTCACGGGCATGTTTCGAATCCTCTTATTTGATAAGATCGGGATTGAGTTCAGGACATATCTTTCTCGCCTCGGGCGACATTTCTTTTGTTCCATACTCTACAGGCCGCTTCGCCGATCATCGTTTTTCCCGGCAGATCGACCAGGAATGGGAGGACGTGGGCGAGCGCTACGTTCGCAGGCGGATGGAGGAACTCGGAATCCCGGAGCATGAACGAGGCCAGCCGGATTATGACGGCGATGGGCGATGGCGCGCATTCGATCCCCAGCGACGCAAGGGAGGAGCCAACACGACGGGCGCGGTGGTGGGCTCCGGCGTGCTAAATTCCGATCTACTGAAAAGCAAGCAGGGCGGTCGCAAATATCAAGTGCTTTCTTTCGCGCAAGCCAAGAGTTCTGCTTTCCGCTCGAAGCCGAGCTTCGTGACGTGGTAGATACTGTCCTGGCCGCCGGCAAACGTGTTGCCGACGATCATGAGACCGGCGCGCCTCGAGCTCGCGGTAAACTTCCCCATGGACATCTACATCAACATCCCCATGCCGCTCGACATGCAGCCGGAAAAGGGCCAGGGCGGCGGGAGATAATGTTTTGGTCTTCATGACAGCCTCCTTGCTGTTTCCAGGGACACGATTCCGCTAACTTGCTGTCGATTATACCCATCCGGTGCACGAGATTATGCCGAATTTCTGACATCTCCATAAAACGTCGGCGCACCAGCTCTGGTACGCCACCTCCTAATCCCAAAGCTTCGAGCAGAACTTCAAATCTTCCGATGCCCTTTTGATACGGCACTCGTCGTTCGTCTCGAAATAATCGCAACGCCAAGGCCGCGCGGTCCTTGGCAGAGCCGCCCAAAATGTCGCCGAGCGAGCATTTCAGGTTTTTTAAATGGTTCGACCTTCAGGAGCTTAGGACGGGCTGTCAGATAGCCGAGGGTAATGTCATCAAGCTTCGCTTCCGTGGTGCCCCAAATATAAACTAAAAGTGAATTATAAAGATTACCGCATCTATCGCATCGCCCCAGCACCGGCCGATAGATTGCCAGACATCCATTTTCCCGGTCGAATCCTGTTATGAGCGTCCAAGCGGGGAGAAGTGATTTGCGCAAAATCCGATGCGGCGTACTTGACTGGCGGAATTCTTTTGTTATTTTGTCCACTAATGACATTGCGATCACGCCGTGCCTCCGAATCCTCAAAGCCTGCACCTTGGAGCTTGCTCATGCCGGGCTATGCTCGATCTCAGATCGTCGTTGAGAATGTCGTTGGGGTGTATCACTGCATCACGCGGTGCGTGCGCAGGGCGTTCCTCTGCGGTGACGATCAGTATTCAGGCAAAAACTACGATCACCGCAAGAAGTTTATTCGGCGCCGGCTTCAAGAGCTCGCGTCGGTGTTTGGTATTGATATCTGCGGCTATGCCGTAATGAGCAATCATCTCCACGTCGTGCTGAGAGTGCGGCCCGATCTCGTGCAGGAGTGGAGCGACGAGGAGGTTGCGCTGCGCTGGCGGCTCCTCTTTCTGCCGCGCGACGAGACGACTGGCGAAAAGGTCGAACCTGAGCAGCACGACCTCGATCGAATCACGTCGGACCCGAACTGCGTCGTCAAGCTTCGCGGCAGGTTGACGAGTCTGTCCTGGTTCATGCGCTGCCTGAACGAACCGATCGCACGGGAGGCGAACCGGGAGGACAAGTGCACGGGCCGGTTCTGGCAAGGGCGGTTCAGGTCGGTCGCCTTGCTCGACGAGGCCGCGCTCCTGGCATGCAGTGCGTATGTCGACCTCAATCCGGTTCGTGCCGGCATCGCCGACACGCCTGAGGAATCCCAGTACACATCGGTGTTCGATCGAATTCAGTCGTTGCCAACGGCTCTTTCCCAGTCGGCGCGAGATGGCAATCCCGAAGTCGAGGATTCTGCGCAGCGAAATCCGGTCGAGCCGATTTCGACACCGGCGGTCGAACGAGCAGACGCCTGGCTTTGCGAGTTCAGCCTGAACGAAGCGGCGGCCGAACAGTGCGTGACGAGGGAAGTGGCCGATGAGGTTGCGGGCGAGCTTATTGCTCCAGATCGACCTGGGTGCCGGTCATCACAGCCGACGGTTGGTTTGAGGGCGTCAGATCAAGGATATTTGCCGATTACGATTGAGCGTTACTTGGAACTGCTAGATTGGACAGGGCGCGCGCTGCGTGCCGGGAAGCGGGGAACGATCCCGGTCGAACTTTCGCCGATTTTGGATCGCCTGGGGCTGAACGGCGAATGCTGGTTAGAAACCGTGAGTCACTTTGGCCGATGGTTCAAGCGGGCCGCCGGTGGACGAGAATCGCTGGCATCCGCAGCATTGCGATGCGGACGACGTTGGTTCCAGGGTCAAGCTGCGGCGCGAATCGCGTTTCAGTGAAAGGCCGCTCGGCGGCGAGAGACCAGTAGGTGGTAGGCGTGATTGTGCGAGACTCGTCGTGGCCGAGTCTCGTCTTGGCGGTTCGGCGCGAAGGTGCGCTGAAGCGAGTGATAACTCGTGTTGTGCAACGGCGATTGCGCGATTTGAAGGTCGGAAGTCAACTTGCAGGTGTGGTCCTGCACTGCCGGCTTGGGCGTCCGTGCGACCGACGAATAGGCCGGCGGGGCGAAAAGTGGTTGTCTTGAAATCTCATACGCTCGCGGGCCGAGCGTTGTAAAGTACCTGCCGTGCGCGGCCTCTGCCGCGGGTCAGCCAGCAATCGCGGGACGCGAACCGGTGCGAGGCAGGAGAGACTGGCTGTTCCCGGAATCCGCTCGGGAGAGTGGATGTCTGGCTTCCCTCCCGGGACGCGAACCGGTGCGAGGCAGGAGCGACTGGCTGTTCCCGGAATCCGCTCCGGAGAGTGGATGTCTGGCTTCCCTGGCTTCCCGGCTTCCCCTCCGAGCTCAGGAGTCGTCCATTGATTTGGAGCGATGTAGCCGGTCGGAAGATGGCGACACTCAAGCGCTACTGAACTTGCCAGGGAGTTGGCGGATGGGGCTTGATGGAAATTGCACGGTGCCATTTGGGTGCCGGTGCCGGTGGGGGCGGCAATCATGGAACGGACGGCACGACTGATCGATTGAGCTGGCACTCGTCTGACTTCGGCACGCTGCTATCACCGCGGTTCTTCGTCTTGAGTGCCTCCTCGAAGTAGGCGCACGCACGGCGACGACTGGCCTCGCTTTCGGGCCAACCTTGCTGAATCTGTGCCTGCTGCAAATAGGCAGCGAGCGAACAAGCGTGAGAATTATGCCGCTATCGGTATAAGTTCCATAATGCCGAATGCCGGATTATGCCCCCTGAGCTCCGCCTCCTGGTTTCTCGCGAGCATTAACCTTGTTCTTTCGTGTAGGCGAGACGGCATTATCTGGATGTCCTTTCCTTGGTGAGCACTCAGTTAGCCATCAAGGAGCCGATATGCTTGAGAACTTCCTTCGAGCCCATGCCCCCATCGAACGACGAAATGGAGGCTTACTTGGCCCGCACTTGGACTCGTTTGTCGTTTCTCTTACCCAATTGGGTTATGCCCGAGAAACTGTGCAAAAGCGGTTCCGGTTCCGGTACGTCTTCGATCGGTGGCTCATACGACGAGGCCTGGCTCTTGTCGATTTGCAGGATGCTGTCGTCAACAACTTTCTTGAAGAACAACGAGACAATGGACGCCTCGGGTATGGCGATCCGCAGACTGCTCGCGACTTCCTGGACCACCTGCGTGTGAAGGGCGTTGTTCGATCTCCAGAACCCGCGGCAGATGAGTCTCCCGTGGCGACGCTCGGCCATCGCGCCGTGGCTGGGGCACGAGTCAGTGGAGACGACCCAGATCTATCTCCATGCCGATCTTCGGCAGAAGGAAGAGGCCCTCGCAAAAGTGACGCCGTTGGACATGCCGCCGGGGCGGTTCCGGCCAGACGACGAGCTGTTGGCCTTCCTGGACGGTCTCTGATTATGCCGCGTCAGGCCGTGAGGGTCTTGCTGTAGCATCCGGACAATATCCAACAGTCGGCGGCAACAGTATGTTCATCTGTACACATTATGCAGAAAAGAACGCACCAGTCTGTAAAGTCTCGTTTATAAGCGAAACATTGCACTCACCTCGGCTCCGGCGGGTCAGGCGCGACGGGGAGCCAGGGATAGCGGGCGGCACGCTCGTACTTGAGCCTGAGTTGGTCGAAGTGCTCGACCCTCAAGCGTTGGCGCTCCTGCTCTCTCTCCCATTCCTGAAAGGCAGCGGTCCCGGCTTCCGGCGGATCGCTGATGGGAATCGATGAGGGGTCGGCGTAGCGCCAGGCCCGTTCGAGGAAACGCTCTCGCCGTACCCAGACTCCGAACACCACTGCCATGACGCCCACGGCGACCATCAAACGCAGCAACGTGAAACGCACGCGCGGAAACTTCATGGCGGAGCCTTGGGTCGGCTTGACTGGCAAAAGTCGTTACTGGATCACCCGTTCCACGACTCAGCCTCATCCGGCCCCGACCTGCCCGTTTCATCTATAACTCACGGATTACGGTTTGACGGCGATTCGGCTTAAGTTACGGACATGGCGGTCCGAGTGCACGTGCACGGCGGGGACCAATAAGAACTCAAGAGCAAGAATGATCACAAAAATCACACCGGTCTCAAGGGCGTTCGCACGAATAAGTGATCGAATGAATATAGCCAGCGTTGATGCGATGATTAGGAAAGCAGGAAGCGAGTACAAGCGGAGCTGCTGATGGTAGCGCCATGTCAAAAACACTGCCACAACGATCAACAAGCCGACGACGAGCCGCCCCGCGAAAAACAGCCAGCGTCTCAGTTTCATGATCTGCTTCCGCATTCAAATTCAAGCACAAACAACCGAAGCCTGTCTGAACCCGGAGTCTGCTCTCCTGGAAAGACTGATTACTGGATCAAGCTTTACGCATTCTCACCGAGGTCGTGGTCAGGTGTCAAGTTTCAACTATGATGAGGCGTTGCGCCTGACCGCGGCAAAATGGGCGCAAGGTTACGTTTCAACTGACAGGCTCAAGCAAGCTTCGCCTGGTGCAGAGGAAAACGCTCAGTTTCGCGCAAATTCTGCCAGCCAGGACGCGCGAGCGTCCCGAACTCGATCTCGCGGCGACCCAATTGGCCTTAGGCGCCGCCAATCTTCGGTTCGCACTAACGCGGCAATGACAACATCATCTTCAAACACAAAATATACAACCCAGTTTCGCGCCCCGAAAGTCAAATGGGACTCAACGAGAGACACCGACGCCCCGAGCCCCTCCACATTCGGATGGTACTTCCATCCAGCGTTGTCGAGGCACGCCTGCTTGCATCTGCGATCAGCCTCGTGGCGAGACATTCCAATAACGACCGACTCGCTGAATGAGGCGAGTTGCTCCTGTTGCTGCGCCGCCGCCTGGTTAGAGTGGACAACCAGACTCGACACGGACGCGATGACAGTCGCCAACAATCCGGCCCACAGCCAGCCTTTATTCGGTCGCATAACCGCCTCTTCAAATCGGGCTCAATCTTTTGCTTCGTTTCTCGATCGCCCTTTCCATGTCCCGACGTCCTCCCACGCCCGTCTGTCCGCGCCAACTATGAACGAGGCTTTACACAAAGCCCTGGTTCGCCGCGACGATAGTATGCCCGAACGGTCGCCTTGGCGGATCGTTGTCTTTCTCTCCGGTTCTATCTGAACCCTCATGGCAACCTACGGTGAGAAGAGTTTTGCCATGTCCAGGCGGCCTCCACTAATCTTGTCTTCCATACCTGGCGCGATGACCGATGCCTTCTTCAATCGAGCGATGACCTGAGCCGGTGTCAGATCGGGTTCCTGGGATAAAAGAGTGCCCGCGACACCGGCAACAATGGCGGTGGAGAAGCTTGTACCCGGTCCCTTAGCACGCTCATAGCCGTTGAATGACGGAAACACCATGTCCACGCTCGGAGCCGCTATCCCCACCAACTTACCGAAGTTCATATGTGGCGACAGGGTACCGTCGCGGATCGTCGCTCCAACGATCAGGACGTTGGACAACGGCGCGCAAGAAATCACGCTCTTGGTCGTTGTCGATGTTGCTGCCGCGATTCCCCGCCGCCCTCACGAACAGAACACCTGCTTTCTCGGCTTCCTTCACCGAGGCTTCGACGTCTCCCTCGGCGTCTCGAATCGTCTCGATCGTGCATACGATCACCTTGGCACCATTCCGGATGGAATCCCTATCTGAGTAATCTCCCATCAGGATCGCGAGCTTGCCGCCCGGTTTCAGCGACCGGGCACAATTGCGGATGAACTGGCCGTATCGCCGCAGGAAATGCTCGAGCGTCGGTGATCTTGACATATCTCTGGCGTCGTCGGCGTAAATTTTCTGACGCCAATAAGGTGGGTGTGCCCAGATGAAATCGAAGGTGTTTGCATCGGGGAAGTCATTCGGGTCACAGGCGTCGAATCCCTGGTGGATGTCAAAGGAGAAACAGGGGACGCCAAGTTCCTCGCAAACGTCACGCGCGGCACCGCTGCCGGCACAAGGGTCAAAGCAAAGGCCGGGTTTAAAATAGACAAGCACGTCCTTGATTAATTTGCCGCCGCAGTTGCCGGGCCAACTCCTATCTCCGTATTCACCGGCCCGATGGAAGTGATAGAGGCTGGTCAGGTGTGGCACCGGTGATGCGTTCCGCGGTGCCAGTGGCAGCCGAGCATAGACGGGTCGGTCACGCTCCTCTGTTCGCGGCGTGACCCGGTTCAGGCGGCTGGCATAAAAGGGATTGGCGGTGTGGGTGGCGTGGTTCATGGCGTTGTCCTTTCATCATGGAGTTCAGTGAGATAGCGGTCGTAGGCGAGGCGATCCAGCCTGGCGAAGTCTTCGCCGTGCCGGTCACACCAGTGACGGATGTCGGCCAGCAGGTCGATCAGTTGCGTTGCCGGATTGGGATCGCGGTCGCCATAGAGGGCGATTGCCGTGGCGCAGACGGTGCTCCCGGGTTGCGTTATTGCTCATGATCGCCTCCCGATGGTTGGGCGTCCGCATCTGATAAGGGAACATTGGCCGAGATCCACTCTTCGATGGCGTTTTCTGCCGCAATCGTGAGTGTGATGGTGGTCAAGGGCGATAAGTCGCCAGTCTTGGCCTGCGGGTTGTGCCGCAGGACGACTTCCCAGAATGCGTCCAGTGCTTCGTTGGCTAAATCGGCGATGGTCGATTTGATCATGGCTTACCTCCCGTCAGAAGTGGTGACGAGGAGGCGGAGTTCCTGAAGCTCGCGGTCGACGTCATCGTAGGCCGTGTCGAAGTCTGAGTCGCAGCCTGCGGAGAGCTCATCGGCCATTTCGTGAAAGCGGGACGTGATGGCGTCATATTCCGTCATGGTTTGCATAGTGTGGTTCCTTTCAGGTGGTGGGGCGGGCACTCCGGCCCGCCTCGTTGCGTTAGTCTTTCTTTTCAGTGGCGACGCGGAGGGTGATCCGGCCGTCGAGCGGCACACAGTCGAGCTGGATATTGAATCCCTTGCCGTCGGCGTGTGGCCATACGCTACCGATTCGCGTCCAGAAGCCCTTCTGTCCGTCGCGGTCGCGTACTTGGTAGGCGATGTGGGTTGGGGATTTCGAGCTGGTGCCTTCGGTTGGTTTGGTATCAGACATGGTTGGTCTCCATCTTCGTGTTACCGGCCACGCCCATCGCGACCTGATGGCACAGCGAATAAAGCCGCCGAATGCCGGGGCACTTCCGCATCGCGACAAGCGAAAGACGGAGGGTCCGCATCGCGGAAACCGTCTTGGCAGCTTGCGCGAACCGGTGGCGGATTTAGCGTGCCCATCAGAAAGGTCGTGGGGAGTGCTGGCAAAAACTTGGGAGAACAGCCGATCCATACCGGACCACGAATGGCTCTCGTCATCCGCTGCTCAGGAAGCGCCTTCCCGGTGATTACCGAGGACGGCGGGAACGCTCAACGCCGGAGGATAATGCGATGCCATGCCGGCAATAGGGTGATCCACCGCATTGCTTGGTTCCGTCATGAGTGGCTCTGAGAGCCAGTTTAGCGGAAGTCCGCGGACGTTGGCGTCCAGGAGGTTGGTGCACCAGCGCGGAGAAACCTCGAACCGGATTAATCAAATTATCGAGGAATTTCAGGATTGGATACTAGTTTTCTCAAAAATCTGCCCAACTGTCATAAATGTTTAATAATTACATGATATTATAACACCACGATAATTAAACTAAGGAGCATATTATGTCGGTCGAGCAACTAAAGAATGGTAGTAAGTACGATAGCTATGCAGTGGATGATGTCGTCCGCAAGCTTGATGCTTTAATGGATGTCGACAGCAGCCAGGAAGGGAGCCACTTTCGCAGCCAGAATTGAGCCACCGCGGTTGTTGCCGGACGAACCGCGAGTAGCGCTGATTAGTGACACCTATGCCGGTGTTCGATGTCAACATCCAACGAGAATTGCAGCGTCGTCGATGTTATCGATCGCATTGGTTGATTCAAATCGGCCTTCACCCTTGGCCTGAGGCTGATTTGAATCAACCAATGCGATCCGACAGCGGAAGATTCGAACGCAGAGGATCATCGTCGTGGATGTCGAAGCTAATTGTCGCCCATCAATAAAGCCCGAGAACGCTCCGCCAGCGTTCCCTGGGCAAACGCACTCGTCGCTTTTCCGGGACGATTTGACCGCGCTGGCGAGTCGCGGCTTGTTTTATATGTACAGATATAATACTTCTTGAATGACAGAATCTGACAAAGCTGAGAGAGCCACTCTGCGATTTTGAATGTTAGGCTCGGGGTCGGCAACCCAGTTTTCACCGTCGTTGCCGGCCGGCAACTCCGGTTGGCATACGCCGACTTCCTAGAGACCAACGCAAAGTGATTCTAGAACCTCGCAAGGTGTCGTCAAGAATATTCCGGAGAAAACGCCGAAAAAACGAATCGATAGAGCCACTCACCGCGATCAACTGATCGCAGAGTGGCTCAAGTGGCACTGCGATAATGGCTCACTCTCTGGTTGCTGCTGACAAATGGATCAAGGGTTGGGCGGGAATATGCTTCTTGTTGATCTGCACAGACTTGCTACAGATCATCCAAAAGCCGGAAAAGTTACCGACCAACAAAAGCAAAAACTCCAAGAAGCTGGATCTGACGTTCCGCACATCTGCCCCTTATTATCTCCGAATTACCGCCGCCTGAGCCAGTCGACTATGGCTGAGTAGCCCCGAACAGACCGAGCTTGGCTCATGGGCGCGATGACACGCGCGGCCTCACGGCTATCGCCTCGCGCAGGTTGCCGGTCTGATCGTTGCGGATCGCGCCGGCTCAGCGGTAGGCGGCTACACCAAGACTCATTGCCTGACATCGACATCTTCTCGTCAGGTCAAGTCTCACCGCAGTGTCCGATTCCCCGAGCGGGAATTTTTGAAATTCTTCAATTGGCTGCTCTTCGACGTAAGTCTCGCCGAGTGTGACAACCCAAGAATCCAGTCGAGCACTTCCTTGCCCTCCCTCCAGGGAAAGAGCCGTTTTTTCTCGGGAATATCGCTTCTCCAAACCACCGAGCGCGATTTGACACACCGTTTGTTGAAATCGAGCCTCCACGTAGGGCTAGTTCGACGCGACTTACGACAAACTACAGCATCATAGTTCATGTAGGGCAATCCGTGGATGCCTTGAAGATTTCTTTTCCAGGACAATGATGTCCCCAGGAATCGGGGCGACGGAGCCGCTCTGCTTCATGTGTCCAGAGCGGCTCCAGCGTATCTTGTGTACGCCGCTCACACTCGTTCGTCAGGAGCAACTCGGATGCAGAAACCCAAGAAACGACACGTCCCGTCTTCGACTACTCCCCCACGCCCTGGTGAGATCGCTCGCGCCAAGGGTCAGGCTCTTAGCTCGTATCGCATCGATGCCTTGCCGATCATCAATCAACTCCTCGCACGCATGCGGCTCGACAATTTTCTCCGCTCGTATCTCCCACGCCGCCGATCGACGCTGCCGGATCGCTCCCGCCATGGGCATCTCACTCCTGCTCAAGAACGTGCTCCTCTCCCGCGAGCCGTTGTACGGCATCGGAGAATGGGCGGCGAGGTTCGCTCCCGAAGCACTCGGCTTCGCCGAAAGCCAACTGCCATCTCTCAACGACGACCGCATGGGCCGCTGTCTCGATCGCTTGTTCCAAAGCGATATCACCTCGATGGTCCTGGCGCTCGTGGCTCATGTGATCAAGGAATTCGAGGTCGACCTCGATGAGCTCCACAACGACTCCACTACTATCACCTTTCATGGCGCCTATGCTGATGCGGCCAAAGAAGAAATGCGGGGCAAACGGACCCGGATGGCAATTACCTGGGGTTACAACAAGGACCATCGCCCCGACCTCAAGCAACTGCTCTATCATCCTCACGGTGGCCAGGGACGGCGCGGTTCCTTTGTATTTCCAGGTCGCCAGCGGCAACGTGGTGGACGACAAAACCCATATCGCCACCTGGGACCTCCTCTGTCGCCTGGTCGGACGACCGAATTTCCTTTACGTGGCGGACTGCAAACTGGCCAGCACCGAGAACATGGCCTATATCCATCAACACCAAGGCCGGTTCCTCACCGTGCTTCCCCGGACCCGATCCGAGGACAGTGCCTTTCGGGATTTACTCGGCAGTGGGCAGGTCCAGTGGCGGCACATCCATGACAAGCGAAATGACAACGGCGAGATCGTGGACCAGTACTCGGTCTCCGAGCAGGCTACGCTGAGCGTCGAAGGATATCGCCTGGTTTGGTACCACAGTACACGCAAAGCCGAGCAGGATTCCCATGCGCGGCATCAGCAGGTCGAGAGGGCCTTGATCGAATTGGCGGAGCTGCGGTTGAAGCTGTCATCTCCCCGGACACGGTTTCGCCAAGAAGCGAAGGTTGCGGAGGCGGTCCAGGAAATCCTCCGGGCCCGCGGTGCTGAGGGTTGGATCGTCACGGAGATCAAGGAGCGAACTGAGGAGAAGTTCCGCCAGGATCGGCGAGGTCGACCGAATGAAAAGACGCGATACGTCAAGAAGACGAGCACTCGCTTCGAGCTGGCGTATCACATCGATCACGAGCGACTCATCGCGGAAACGGCGGGTGACGGTGTCTTCCCTTTGATCACCAACGACCATTCACTGTCGGGTCTGGAAATGTTGCTGGCTTACAAGAGCCAGCCGGCACTTGAGAAACGATTCTCGCACTTGAAGACGGACTTCGAGGTTGCCCCGGTTTATCTCAAGGAGGCCAGCCGGATCCAGGCGTTGCTCTGTGTCTATTTTCTGGTGCTCTTGGCCGAGTCGCTGCTTGAACGCGAGCTGCGTCGCGCCATGGACCGCGAGGCGATTGAAAGCCTGCCGATGTACCCCGAAGGCCGGAAGTGTCGGCGTCCCACAGCCCGACGGCTGATTGACCTGTTCGAGGACGTGCAACGACATGCGCTGCAAGTTGAGCGGCGATCACCTCTGGTCTTCACAACACAATTGAGCCGGCTTCAGCGTCGGGTATTGCACTGCTTGGAATGTCGAAAGTCTACGACGTCTGACCTGGCCCGCCAGCGTGCCGCTATTCTCGACCACGTTGAAGCACCAGGGGTGAGCGTGGGAGGTCAACAGCCGTTGCGATGACTAAACCGCCTGACGATGCGACCGCACACGGGTTGCAAGTGCCGCCCGTCTACCGGCTCCTCGCGATAGTCCCTCCGCCTGAACGGTTTGATACCGAGCGAAATTCCGGGATAATCAGGGGCAGATGTGCGGAACGTCAGGTTTATGGTGTTCTGTCGTTATTGTTCCACCTTTGCCCTCGCCCTGGCAAGCCTGGCATCCAGACGTTCCCGGTGTTCGCACCCCGGGCTCTCGATGTCGGCCCGTGCCGGGGCCGGGAGCGGTACTCGTTCGAGGCGACCTCGCCACGTTCGGATCCCAATTTTACGCGCTACACCCTACGATCGGCAGAATCTGATGTCGGTTGAGCAAGAGAGCCGAATTCTTTCGGATTTCTGGAAACTCATTTCAGCTTTTTGTAGAGCGTTTGGACCCGGTGTCCTGCACTCGGAACGAACGAATTCTTTTTTCTTCTGGCAACTGGATCGTAGCTTTTGCAGATCATCTTGGTAGGAGCAACGAGCCCGTCGGCGCGCGCGGACGCTCGAACCACACGGATCAAAGGCAACAACCAGAAACTCGAGGAGCAAATTCGCGTCGGGAACCCAAGGCGTTGCCGTTGGGCTATTTTGTTGCGGCCTTTCAGGCCGAGAACCAGAGTGCATCCAAGACGGCTTCGATCTGCGGTCGATTTACACCGGTGTACTGATGCTGGACTTTTCCTCCAGGAGTGCCGAAAAGTGCCAGAAAGTGGGCCTGGTTCAACGGACGCGACGGTAAGGTAACACCGTTAATGAGCAGCAGTACGTAGGGCGGGTGCAACCCACCGGTCGTAATACGATATGGGATGGTGGGTTGCACCCACCCTACGAAGAGGCCGGCGGGACGGTTCCACTCCAGCGCCTTCCAGGATTCTTACCCGCGATTGAACCACGCCAAAAAGTGCAATCCGAAACTGGGCGTCCACGGCGCGGCGTGCAATCTGTAAGTCGAACATAAATCAATGGATCGGAGATGAGGCGTGCGTGTCTCACGGATTCAAAAACCTCGCGCCACCACTGGCCCCAAAACCGGCACTCTGGAACGGAGGTGTTGTTCACTATGTCTAACCGAAGTCGCTTTCGCGGATTTCGGTGCCCGTCCTGGTCGTGTGACGGCCGCGGTTGAGATCTGTGGTTGAGGCACGACATTGATCGTCAGGCTAAAGCCTGACCTACCGCGCGTTCCGTTAACGCTCACGGGGAAAGAAGAAAAGGCGAATATACAAAACGAACTTAAACGGAGGATATGAACAGATTGTCACTGACGTTCCGCACATCTGCCCCTTATTATCTCCGAATTACCGCCGCCTGAGCCAGTCGACTATGGCTGAGTAGCCCCGAACAGACCGAGCTTGGCTCATGGGCGCGATGACACGCGCGGCCTCACGGCTATCGCCTCGCGCAGGTTGCCGGTCTGATCGTTGCGGATCGCGCCGGCTCAGCGGTAGGCGGCTACACCAAGACTCATTGCCTGACATCGACATCTTCTCGTCAGGTCAAGTCTCACCGCAGTGTCCGATTCCCCGAGCGGGAATTTTTGAAATTCTTCAATTGGCTGCTCTTCGACGTAAGTCTCGCCGAGTGTGACAACCCAAGAATCCAGTCGAGCACTTCCTTGCCCTCCCTCCAGGGAAAGAGCCGTTTTTTCTCGGGAATATCGCTTCTCCAAACCACCGAGCGCGATTTGACACACCGTTTGTTGAAATCGAGCCTCCACGTAGGGCTAGTTCGACGCGACTTACGACAAACTACAGCATCATAGTTCATGTAGGGCAATCCGTGGATGCCTTGAAGATTTCTTTTCCAGGACAATGATGTCCCCAGGAATCGGGGCGACGGAGCCGCTCTGCTTCATGTGTCCAGAGCGGCTCCAGCGTATCTTGTGTACGCCGCTCACACTCGTTCGTCAGGAGCAACTCGGATGCAGAAACCCAAGAAACGACACGTCCCGTCTTCGACTACTCCCCCACGCCCTGGTGAGATCGCTCGCCCAAGGGTCAGGCTCTTAGCTCGTATCGCATCGATGCCTTGCCGATCATCAATCAACTCCTCGCACGCATGCGGCTCGACAATTTTCTCCGGTCGTATCTCCCACGCGCCGATTCGCCGCTGCCGGATCGCTCCCGCCCTGGGCATCTCACTCCTGCTCAAGAACGTGCTCCTCTCCCGCGAGCCGTTGTACGGCATCGGAGAATGGGCGGCGAGGTTCGCTCCCGAAGTACTCGGCTTCGCCGAAAGCCAACTGCCATCTCTCAACGACGACCGGATGGGCCGCTGTCTCGATCGCTTGTTCCAAAGCGATATCACCTCGTTGTCCTGGCGCTCGTGGCTCATGTGATCAAGGAATTCGATGTCGACCTCGATGAGCTCCACAACGATTCCACTACTATCACCTTTCATGGCGCCTATGCTGACGCGGCCAAAGAAGAAATGCGGGGCAAACGGACCAGGATGGCAATTACCTGGGGTTACAACAAGGACCATCGCCCGGACCTCAAGCAACTGCTTTATATCCTCTCGAGATTTACTCGGCAGTGGGCAGATCCAGTGGCGGCGCATCCATGACAAGCGAAATGACGACGGCAAGATTGTGGATGAGTACTCGATCTCCGAGCAGGCTTCGCTGAGCGTCGAAGGATACCGACTGGTTTGGTACCACAGTACACGCAAAGCCGAGCAGGATTCCCATGCGCGTCATCAGCAGGTCGAAAGGGCCTTGATCGAATTGTCGGAGCTGCGGTTGAAGCTGTCATCTCCGCGGACACGGTTTCGCCAAGAAGCGAAGGTTGCGGAAGCCGTCCAGGAAATCCTCCGGGCCCGCGGTGCTGAGAGTTGGATCGTCACGGAAATCAAGGAGCGAACTGAGGAGAAGTTCCGCCAGGATCGGCGAGGTCGACCGAATGATAAGACGCGATACCTCAAGAAGACGAGCACTCGCTACGAGCTGGCGTATCACATCGATCACGAGCGACTCATCGCGGAAACGGCGGGTGACGGTGTCTTCCCTTTGATCACGAACGACCATTCACTGTCGGGTCTGGAAATGTTGCTAGCTTACAAGGGCCAGCCGGCACTTGAGAAACGATTCTCGCACTTGAAGACGGACTTCGAGGTTGCCCCGGTCTATCTCAAGGAGGCCAGCCGGATCCAGGCGTTGCTCTGTGTCTATTTTCTGGTGCTCTTGGCCGAGTCGCTGCTTGAACGCGAGCTGCGTCGCGCCATGGACCGCGAGGCGATTGAAAGCCTGCCGATGTACCCCGAAGGCCGGAAGTGTCGGCGTCCCACAGCCCGACGGCTGATTGACCTGTTTGAGGACGTGCAACGACATGCGCTGCAAGTTGAGCGGCGATCACCTCTGGTCTTCACAACACAATTGAGCCGGCTTCAGCGTCGGGTATTGCCCTGCTTGGAATGTCGAAAGTCTACGACGTCTGACCTGGCCCGCCAGCGTGCCGCTATTCTCGACCACGTTGAAGCACCAGGGGTGAGCGTGGGAGGTCAACAGCCGTTGCGATGACTAAACCGCCTGACGATGCGACCGCACACGGGTTGCAAGTGCCGCCCGTCTACCGGCTCCTCGCGATAGTCCCTCCGCCTGAACGGTTTGATACCGAGCGAAATTCCGGGATAATCAGGGGCAGATGTGCGGAACGTCAGGTTTATGGTGTTCTGTCGTTATTGTTCCACCTTTGCCCTCGCCCTGGCAAGCCTGGCATCCAGACGTTCCCGGTGTTCGCACCCCGGGCTCTCGATGTCGGCCCGTGCCGGGGCCGGGAGCGGTACTCGTTCGAGGCGACCTCGCCACGTTCGGATCCCAATTTTACGCGCTACACCCTACGATCGGCAGAATCTGATGTCGGTTGAGCAAGAGAGCCGAATTCTTTCGGATTTCTGGAAACTCATTTCAGCTTTTTGTAGAGCGTTTGGACCCGGTGTCCTGCACTCGGAACGAACGAATTCTTTTTTCTTCTGGCAACTGGATCGTAGCTTTTGCAGATCATCTTGGTAGGAGCAACGAGCCCGTCGGCGCGCGCGGACGCTCGAACCACACGGATCAAAGGCAACAACCAGAAACTCGAGGAGCAAATTCGCGTCGGGAACCCAAGGCGTTGCCGTTGGGCTATTTTGTTGCGGCCTTTCAGGCCGAGAACCAGAGTGCATCCAAGACGGCTTCGATCTGCGGTCGATTTACACCGGTGTACTGATGCTGGACTTTTCCTCCAGGAGTGCCGAAAAGTGCCAGAAAGTGGGCCTGGTTCAACGGACGCGACGGTAAGGTAACACCGTTAATGAGCAGCAGTACGTAGGGCGGGTGCAACCCACCGGTCGTAATACGATATGGGATGGTGGGTTGCACCCACCCTACGAAGAGGCCGGCGGGACGGTTCCACTCCAGCGCCTTCCAGGATTCTTACCCGCGATTGAACCACGCCAAAAAGTGCAATCCGAAACTGGGCGTCCACGGCGCGGCGTGCAATCTGTAAGTCGAACATAAATCAATGGATCGGAGATGAGGCGTGCGTGTCTCACGGATTCAAAAACCTCGCGCCACCACTGGCCCCAAAACCGGCACTCTGGAACGGAGGTGTTGTTCACTATGTCTAACCGAAGTCGCTTTCGCGGATTTCGGTGCCCGTCCTGGTCGTGTGACGGCCGCGGTTGAGATCTGTGGTTGAGGCACGACATTGATCGTCAGGCTAAAGCCTGACCTACCGCGCGTTCCGTTAACGCTCACGGGGAAAGAAGAAAAGGCGAATATACAAAACGAACTTAAACGGAGGATATGAACAGATTGTCAGGCTAAAGCCTGACCTACTTCGGCTCGGGGATGTCGCACGCGGCTGTACGGATGGAGATGGCGCGTGCGAGTGTGTACTCTAACTTAGCAACGAATTTACTTATTTTCGTAACTCGTTTTGCTGCGGGCGGATCAATTGAATGATTGCACTTTTTTGGAACGCTGTCGTTGCCGAGTGCGAAAACTCGTCACATATTATACGTAGAAGCGAGAAGCAGCGCGATGCTGATGCGCACGGGGGACAGCCTCACTTCCTCCCTCGCTCATGCCTATTCATTTCTTCACGAAATCAGATCATGATTCCTACTTCGTTCATTCTGAAGACCGAAGAACACTCAACGGAGGGCGGCCAAAAGAGGCTCGCGAGAGCCGGCAATTTACACCAGTGTACGGACGCTGAAAATACGGTCAAAAAGCTGCCACTTTTTGCCACTTTTCGCAGTGAGCGGCGGTCAAGGAAGGCGGAAACGCCGCGCCGCATGTCGAATCGCCACAAGAGGATCGGAACTGGCTTTTGCGTTGTCGGGCGATGCCGAAAAAAAGTGGCAAATAGGCGCGGCAAAGTGGCACAAGTCAACACCATTGATGTTCACTATCTTTAGTCGAAGTCAATTGCCCGGATTTCCGTGCCCGTTCTGGTCGCGTGGCGGCTTGGGCCGAGATCCGCGGTCAGGGCAAGAAACGAATACGCGCCGGGATTGGCCCCGGGGCGTGGAAAGGTGAAGGTGCCTCGTGGAAGAACAACGTCTTGAGAAGAAGAATCAGAAAATCAAGCTGGCACGTGCCATCGCGCAGGGTGGGTCGATCACCGCGTGGGCGCGCAAGAACAACGTGCCGGTACGTACGGCGTACCGGTGGGCGCACGACCGCAAGGTGCGCGAAGCGTCCGACATGTGGCGGCGCACCACACTGAGTCAGGCCATCGGCCGCATGGTTCGATGTTCCACGCCGGCGGTTCGTGGGATGGAAAGGCTCGCGAGGGAGGCCGATTCCGAGGCGGTTCGGCTCAGGGCCTGGCGGGCCATTCTGTCCGACCAGATGGCGATGGCCAAGTTCTCGACGTTGGAGCTCCGAATGACGGAACTCGAGGAGGGAGCCAAGGCTCGGGCTGCACAGCAGCCGTTTCACACGCGATGAGTCGGGAACGCATCGGTTATTCCTCTTCGATTCCTGCTCGGCTCTTCTTGTAGTGCTCGACGATTTGCTGCTGGACGTTGGGAGGCACTGGGTCGAAGGACTTGAAATCCATTGTGAACGAGCCCTGGCCGCCGGTCATGCTCTTGAGCTGGGAGGCGTATGTCAGGACTTCCGCGAGCGGTACCTCCGCGCGGATCAATTGCTGGTTACCCGGCAGCGAGTCCATTCCGGTGATGTGGCCGCGCCGGGTGGAAAGGTCGCCGGAGATGTCGCCGAACTTCTCGGCTGGAACCGAGATCTCGATCGTGACGATCGGTTCCAGGAGGGCGGGCCTGGCTAGCTCGAAGGCTTTGCGGAACGCGGTCGCGGCGGCCGTCTTGAAAGCCTGTTCCGAGCTGTCGACGGGATGGTCCTTGCCGAAATAGACCTCGACTTCGGTATCGACGACCTGGTTGCCTGAGATCACACCCTTCTCCATCTGCTCGCGGACACCTTTTTCACAGGCTGGTATATATTGATTGGGAATCGTGCCGCCCTTGACCGCGTCGACAAAGCTGAAGCCCTTGCCGCGCTCGCGAGGGCGAATGCGCAAGTGCACCTCGCCGAACTGGCCGCGTCCGCCGGTCTGTTTCTTGTGGCGATGGTTGGCTTCGGCTTCGCCGACTATCGTCTCGAGATAGGCGACTTGCGGCACGTGCGTGTTCATCTCGAGTTTGTGGCGGTGCTTCAAGCGCTGCTGGATCACGTCCAGATGGAGGTCGCTCATGCCGGAGATCACCAGCTCGTGAGTTTGCGCGTCGCGGCGAATCGAGAACGTCGGGTCTTCGTCGGCGATCTTGGCCAGACCCGCGGAGATCTTGGCTTCGTCGTCGCGCGCTTTGGGTTGAACGGCCCTGGGCACCATCGGAATCGGAAACTTGATCGGCTTGACGCGAAGCTGCGAAACGACCGTGTTGCCGCCCACGTTGCTGATCGTGTCCGAGACGTGCAGATCGTCGAACTTGGCGATGGCGACGATGTCGCCGGCGATCGCTTCGGGCACCTCTTCCTGCTGCTTGCCCTGCATCACGTAGATGTGGCCCGTCTTGGTCGTCTTGCCACTGCGGAGGTTGACGATCGTGGTGTCGTTGGCCAGCCGGCCGCTCAAGATGCGCAAATAGCTCAACTTGCCCATAAATTGATCGTTGACTGTCTTGAATACCTGCGCGACCAGCGTGCCCTGCTCTGCGGGCAGGATTTCCTCTTCGGGTGCGTCGGACTCTTCGCCGCGGGTGCCGAAGCGGTGGACATCGGCCGGGGAAAGACCGCAGGAGGTGACGAGGTCGAGCAGCTCCTTGAGACCCAGGTCCTTGCGGGTGCAGACGCAGAGCACGGGCACCAGCTTGCCCTGCGCGATCGCGTCGTGGGCCGCCTTGCGCAGCTCATCCGGAGGGACGGTTTCGCCTTCGAGATAACGCATCATCAGATCTTCATCAAGCTCGACGATCTGCTCAACGACCATACGATAGGCTTCCGAGGGGGGCAGCGGGCAAAGGGGTGGGTCTTCATCGTGCGACTGGATCACGTCGACCACGCCGGAGAACGATGGGCCCTGCCCCACCGGAACGTTGAAGGGAACACAGAGAGTGCCGAAGGTCTCGCGGATGGCCGCCAGGTCGCTGCGGTAGTCGACGTTGTCGGCGTCCATCTTGGTGACCACGACGAATCGGCCCAGGCCGAGCCGGCCGGCTTCCTGAAACACGCGGCGGGTGTTGACCTCGACGCCGGACGGACCCGAAACCGCGACGACCACGTTTTCGACCGCTGCCAGGGCAGAGAGAGCGCTGCCGATGAAATCGGGGTAGCCGGGCGTATCGATCAGGTGAACCTGCTTGCCGGCCCAGGCGAGGTGGCCCAGGTGGCAGTCGATCGTGAAGTGCCGCCGCTTTTCTTCTTCGTCGACGTCAAGGGAGCTGGTCCCGTCGTCGACCGAACCCCTGCGATTGATGGCCCCCGATGTAAAAAGAAGGGCGTCGGCCAACGTCGTCTTGCCCGACGCCCCATGTCCAGCGAGGGCGACGTTCCGGATATCCGCGACATGATACGTTGTCGTCATAGCGTGAGCTCCCCCTATCTTGAAGCTGATCTGACTTTGATTCGATCACGATTCAGCACGACTGGGATGACATCAATTCGTTCTCAGGCGCCGCTCTGGACGGGCTTGGCAGCGGTGAAATCCCGAACCCGCCCGATTGCCTCGCTGAGCGTAAACCGGCCCTCGTACAGTGCACGACCGACGATGCAACCCGATAACGGCAGCGCAGCAAGCCGATCGAAGTCGCGCAGGTCGCCGATTCCGCCGGATGCGATCACCGGGGTTGCGACCGATCCTGCCAGGGCAGCGATGGCTTCGACGTTTGGGCCTTCGAGCATGCCGTCGCGCGCGATGTCGGTATGGATGATGGCGGCCAGTGGCAGCGAGTCAAACTGTCTGGCGAGCGTGAGGGCCGCGATGCTGGAAACGTCTGCCCACGCGCCGGTTGCGACTTTGCCATCCCGCGCGTCAAGCCCGAGGACCAAGCGTCCTGGAAAGAGCTCGGCCATGCGAGCGAACCAATCCGGGTCGCGAAGAGCTTGCGTGCCGATGACCACGCGATCGAGGCCGGCTGAAAGCCAGGTCTCGATCGTCGAGGAGTCGCGCAGCCCTCCGCCGAGCTGGCACGGTACGCTGACGCGGCGAAGAATCTCCCGCACAGCCTCGACATTCACCGGCCGCCCCGCCTTGGCACCATCCAAGTCCACAAGGTGGATTCGCTCCGCTCCCTGGGATTCCCAGCGTGAAGCCATTGCCGCCGGATCATCGCCGAAAACCGTCTCTTGCTCGAAATCTCCTTGCCGCAGCCGGACGCAACGCCCTCCTCGCAGGTCGATCGCCGGGATCACTTGCATTGCGTTCACCACAGACCATGAAGTTTGGTTGAAGATTCAATCTATCCCCCACCAGATGAGCCCGCAAGAACCGACCAGAGCTCGCCGCGAATCGTCCCGATCGGCGAACAGGCTGACGCGGTCACCGGCTCGGGAGCCGGAGATCGTCGCGCGCCGGCCGCATTTTCCGGTCTTTTCGACCGATCGGAGCTGCGCGTCAATCCATCTCGAATGCCACCGGCACGCTTTCTCCCAGGTAAAGACGGCCGCCCTGGAAAACCGCGAACGCGGCACCGAGGCAACCGACCAGGAGGACGAAGCGACCCCAGCCGGGCCGTTTGCGCTCGATGATCTCACTCAGAATGATCACGCCGCCAATGATCGAAAACTTGAAAAAGACCATCCCGGTGATATTCCATTGCTGATAGAACCACTGTGCGAGCGGGTTCGACTCGAAGAACAACTCACTCCTGCGCAAGAGCGTGAAGGTCATGAGCAAATCGGCCGCGCTCAAGGCGACCAGACAGGCTCCGATCCCCTGCACCTGGCTCGACTCGAAAATCCACGGCCGGACGTATTGCAGCCAGCCCGGTCGCGACGACTGAGCGGGCTGCGGCCTGGACAGCAGTGGCGCTGCTTGCTCGGGCGGCGCGCGGCTGGCAGCGCCGCCATCGGCGCGAGCTGGTAGCAGCTCGACTCCTCAGTGCGCGCGACGCCCACCGCGCGAATTCGATAGGCGACCCCGCAACGGACGCACCTCGCGCGGCCGAGAGAATAATGCACGTTCGTCCCGAACGCCTGACCGCATCGCGGGCAGCGAAAATCCATCTTCATGGCTGACCTCGCACAAGAACCGATCCAGCCAGAGACTTATCTATTGTGATTATGCCGGGATGACCCGGGAAAAGGCAAGAAGAGAGATGTGCAATTGCAATAAACAAAGCGGGCCACCCCGATGGAAGGGTGGCCCGCTCAGGCAGAGGAATGACGAAGAGCACGCTGGCATTCCAGCGCGGGTCAGGTCGTGGGCTTGGGCGGGGCCGGATCCGGCACGGCCGGTTTGGGAGCAGCCGGGGGCGTGGTGGGGTCGATCGCGGGAGCGGGAGGAGTGGTCGCCCCGGGGGCAGGAGCCGGAGGAATGGTCGCCGACGGGGCGGCTGGCGTCGCGGGGACCGGCGGAACTGCTTCCGACGGGGTGGCGGCTGTGCCCTGCATGCCGCCCATGTACCCCATCTCGGCTTCGCCCGGCGCACCTACACCGTAGTTGAACGCCCGAGCATATCCGTAGACCGATGGCGAGTAGGGCATGTCCCACGCAGCGGGGCCACCGTAGAAATTGGTGTCGTCATATCCCCAAGCAGAACCACCATATCCGTAGCTATAGCAACCATGCCGCTTCATACTGCAGCAGCTAAACAGCTTGGCCAGCAGTCCGCAGCCGTGATGGCCGCCGCCGTAGCAGGCCGAATAGCAAGAGGACAACCCGCCGCCGTAGCAGCCGCCGCCGAAGCAGCCACCGCTATAAACGGTCGCGTAACAACCGCTGTAGCCGCCGACATAACACCCGGCTTCAGACTGCGGCGACACGAAGTTCGGGTAGACATTGGCGTAACAGCCACTGCCGTACCCGCTGAACGTCGGTGGGGCGTAGACCATGTCATAGCCCTTGTTGTGACAGCCCAGACCCGTCAGGGCCATCAACATCATGACTGTTCCCTGCATGACTTCCCTCCCAGTTGCGAAATCGAGGAGAATCGTTCGACCCGCGACCGGCACCGAGCTCCGTGTGCAACCCACAGACGGTCGGGCATCCTTCGAGCATTCCAATCCCCACACGCAGGGCACGCTCGGCTACCCGTCAAGTCGCTCACATCCAACACTGTCTGCTTAAAGCTCCTAGAGTCTAATAACCATTATGCACCACATTCAACATCATTTTGTCAAAATGGATCAAAAAGGTTATCTGGATAATCTGGAGAAAGCTTCACGCCTATGGAAGCCGCTTGAATCTCGGAGCGTTTCTGGCCTGCGCCAGCGCCGGCGGGTATGGTTCACTGATTCACGACGACTGTCCGGCAAAGGGGAGCATCGACCAGTGCCCAGGAAGCGCGACCGGTCTGATACGCTGGTGACGGCGCCACGCACGTGGCCGGGGTGGGCTCGTGTCACGATGAGCTGCGTGTTGATCTTCCACCTTGTGGCGGTGGTTTCAGGCGGGCTGGCGGTGCCGCCTTCGTCTGTGGTCGAGCGGTCGATCGCGGACGTTTTCACGTGGTATTACGGATTGGCCGACGTGGGATACGCGTATCGCTTTTACGTGGAGCCACCGCCGACTCCGGTGGTGACGGCGACGTTACAATTTGGCGATGGCCGGCCGGATGAGACTGTGCGCTTGCCTGGCCGGAACGTACCAGGCCCACGGATGCGACATCAGCGCCAGCTTGCGCTGGCGAACGCTCTATTCATGGATGTGGAACAGGCCAGGCAGCGCACGGGGGAGGCCTCTCGGAGTCTTCTGTCGCGTGCGTTTGCCCGGCATCTTTGCAAGACCAGGGCCGGTTGCCAGGCTGTAACCATCCATCTTCAGCACCACCTCATCCCGGAAATGGAAGAGGTGCGGCAAGCGATTGAATCGACCGGAACCGGGCGGTTTGATTTATTCAGCGAGACGCTCTTCTCCGCGCCCGAGCGGATCGGAGTTTACCCGTGCGACGGTTTCTGAAGGATCTGGCGACCTACGCGGCCGAACTGACGACGGCGACCGCCAAGGGCTGGAACGACTTCTTCTTCTCAGCCGCTGATCCGACATCGCTGGGCGTGATCCGCATTGCGGTCGGGCTTCTGGCATTCTGGAGCCTGTTCGTGCTTGGGATCGACCTCCACGACTATTTCGCCTCGACCGGGTGGGCCGAGTCGAGCGCGATCAGGGCGTTTGAGCGACCAATGTCGTGGTCATTCTGGTTTCTGGTTCCCGATGGCTGGCTCCGGGCGGTCTGGTGCGTTTGCCTCGGGATACTGCTCCTCTTTGCCGCCGGGTTCTACAGCCGGGTGACGGCTGTGCTCGCGTGGGTGATTGTGGTGTCCATCGTCAATCGTGTGCCGATCGCATTGTTCGGCTTCGACCAGATTCTTTCGGCCTTGCTGCTGTATCTGGCGGCGACGGGAGCAAGCGGCCAAGCGGTCTCGGTCGATCGGTTCCTCTCGCGCTGGAAGGAGGCGCGGGCTCGCGCGGCGATGAGCCGGTCGGTGCGGGACAAGGAATGTCACCCGCCGCTGGTTGGCCCCGGTGAGAGTGGGGTACCTCTGCCGACGGTCTCCGCGAACCTGGCATTGCGGCTGATCCAGATTCACCTCGTCTTGATTTACGCAATGGCGGGATTCGCAAAGCTTCAAGGCCCATCGTGGTGGACGGGAACGGCCCTTTGGAAGACGATGACGACGGGTGAGTTCGCCGTGCTTGACTTCACAGCGCTGGCGGCGTGGCCCGTTGTGATCAACGTGCTCACTCACACCAGTCTACTCATCGAGCTGCTGTACCCTGTGCTGATCTGGGTGAAGCAACTGCGCCCGCTCATGCTGGCCGGCGCTCTGTTGCTGCATCTTGGTATTGCCGTGACCAACCCTGGGCTGGGGGAATTTGCGGCTGTGATGCTGACAGCGAATATCGCCTTTGTTTCAGGCACGTGGCTTCGTGGCCTTGTGACGGGTGCGGTGCAGCCGAGCTTGACCGTTCTCTACGATGGTGCCTGCCCGCGATGCCGGGCATCCGTGGCGCTGATCATGTCGGCTGATCCTGACCACGTGATCCGACCTGTCGACTTGACGGCGGTTGATGTCCGGACGATTCATCCGGCCCTGAAGGCCGACGCTTGCATGCGATCGATGCACGCCGTCACTGCGCAAGGTGTTATTGAGTCTGGGTTTGACGCGACGCGTGCAATCGGCTTTCGGCTGCCGTTGTTCTGGGCTGCGGCGCTGATTGGATCGATCCCGGGGCTCGCCTGGGCGGGACGATTTTCCTATAATATTATCGCCGCGGCTCGAGCGCGCGACGTTCCCTGCACCGACCATGTGTGCGGGCTCCCTTCCCGGACGCCGCTTACCGCGCCTCGAGATCGGGGGGAAGTTCATAACCATCATCAAATAATTGCTCCGCAGACCGACACCGAGGAGATGGCTCGCCCATGATCCGAGATCAAACGACCGAACAAATCGGTGAGCAGAGCTTGCTGGACGGCAACGCGGCCCCGGTAGCGCGCAGAATGTTCATTTTCGAGCGTGGCTGGACCGTCGGCGTGAAAACCGGCAGCCAACGGGAGTTGTGTCACATGATGGCTCCCGGGCAGGAATTCTACCACCGCCTTGGCGATGGTGAGGTGTTCGTGCAACAGAGCACCGAGAAGCTGTGCCTGGCCTGTGCATTTCGTCGTGGCTTGATTGCGTTCGAGCCCAGACAACTGCGTGAAGCCGTCGTCCCCGTGGTTGACGACATGGAGGCGATCCCTCTCGAGGTCGGTTCGTTATAGGTTGAGGCGGCCGGACCGCAACATCGCCGTCGATCTTGCCTTGGACCTAGAAACTGCGCGATGTGGCGGAGGTCGTTTCGTTGCCGTCTTGATTTCCCCGGTCGAAATAGTAACGATTCCCTTAGAGGCGACTAAAGGGGGGAAATCGGGCGCATGAGTGTGTCTTCGAAGTGTTACTATGCATTGCGGGCGGTGTATGCGCTGGCAGAGCATGTGGGCCCGGAGCCGATGAAGATCGCGGAGATCGCCGAGCGGGAGCAGATTCCGATCCGGTTTCTGGAGGTGATTCTCAATCAGCTCAAGGGTGGTGGCTTTGTTCAGAGCCGGCGTGGGGCGGAAGGAGGCTATCGGCTGGCGAGGGCGGCCGATCAGTTGACCGTTGGTGAGATCATGCGATACGTCGATGGGCCGATCGCGCCGGTGGATTGTGTGAGCCAGACCCGGCCCAAGGTGTGCGAGTTTCCTGGCGGCTGCCATTTTTACTCGTTCTGGGCCAGGGTGCGGCAGGCGATTTCTGACGTCGTGGACAAGACGACCTTCGCGGATCTGATTCGCGAGAGTCACGAACGGGGGACGTGTCATATCGGCGATTGGGTTATCTAGGCGCAAGTCTCAAGTACCCAGGCGCATCAATGGAGGGCTGAGGTTAGAATAGCGGGGTGCCGGCCGCCTGAGCCAGGAAGTTCCCCGGCGAGCCGTCTAGCGCAGGAGTTCAGCGCCGATGGACGAGTCCTCGCGAGCTGACGACGACAGGTCTGAATTTCGGACCAATCTTTCGTTGATCAAGAACGTCCGGGATCCCTCGGACGTCGAAAGCTGGCGGAGGTTCCACGACTTCTACGCACCGTTGCTCATGCGGTACCTGCGACGCTTGGGGCTCGAAGAGGACCGGGCGAACGATCTGGTCCAGGATGTGTTCGTCAGGTTGCTGCAAAACCTGCCAGGTTTCGACTTCGACAGCAAGCGCGGCCGCTTTCGCAGCTACCTCTGGAAGCTGACGTATTCGGCACTCGTCGATCAAGCGCGGCGGGTCAAGGCGCGCCGCCAGGCCGAGGAACAATGGGTGAAGCGGTTTCATGATTCGAGCGAAGCCGAGAGCCGCAGGGTCCAGGACGAGCTCAACGAGATCAATCAGGAACAGATTCTGAAGCGGGCGCTGCCCCACGTCCATTCGAAGACGTCGCGCACGGCCTGGGCGTGTTTCGAGCAGAGAATGCTGCGTGACCGCCCCGGCGTGGACATCGCCGCCGATCTGGGTATCACCGCGGAAGCGGTCTACGTTTACTCATCGCGCGTTCTGAAATCCGTTCGCAAGCAGTGCGCCGCACTCGCAGACGAGCTTGGTGACGAGCCAATCGACTGGCCGCCGCAGAGAAAATAAGGTCGCTTTTCTCATTTTCAAGGAGGGATCAACGCAAATGCGACCGACGAGAATCCGCCGGGGTCATTCGGGATGGGCCGTGATGGTCCTGGGCGCCTGGGGGACGATGGTGATCGCGTCCGGGCAGGCGGCCGATCAACCGAGGAAATCGCAGGTTCCCATGCTCAAGGTTGAACAGTTCTCCCTATCCAACGGATTGCGTGTTGTGCTTCACGAGGACCACAAGACGCCCGTCGTCGCGGTGAATCTGTGGTACCGCGTCGGCTCGAAAGACGAAAAGCCGGGACGGACCGGCTTCGCCCACCTGTTCGAGCATATGATGTTCCAGGGTTCGCAGCATCACGATAGCGATTACTTCATCCCGCTCGAAAAGCTTGGCGCCGATTTGAACGGCACGACCGGCGAGGACGACACGATCTACTACGAGACCGTACCGAGCAACGCACTCGAGCTGGCGCTGTGGCTCGAGGCCGACCGCATGGGGTTCCTGCTGCCGTCAATGACCCAACAGCGGCTCGACAACCAGCGCGACGTCGTGAAGAACGAGCGCCGCGAAACGGTCGACAATGCTCCGTATGGGCAGTCCGAGGAAATCCTCCTCAAGGCCCTTTATCCGACGGATCATCCATATCACCATAGCGTGATCGGTTCGATGGCCGATCTCTCGGCCGCCCGCCTGGCGGATGTCTCGGCGTTCTTTCGCACTTATTACGTCCCCAACAACGCCATCCTCTGCGTCGCAGGCGATTTTCAAGCTGAGCAGGCCAAGAACTGGATCAAGAAGTACTTCGGCCCGCTGCCGGCTGGGCCCGCGATTATCGGGCCCAAACCGAGCGTGCCCAAGCTTGCAGAATTCAAGCACATCACCATGCGTGACGCCATCAGCCTGTCTCGCGCCGAGTTGATCTGGCCGACCGTGCCCGGCACTCACCCCGATGAGCCGGCACTCGATGTGCTCGCGGCAGTTCTGGGGAGTCTTCCCAAGGAGAACCGTCTGTTCCGCACGCTGGTCTACGACCGCCAGCTCGCGGCCCAGGTGAGCGCATCGCATCCGACCCACATCCTCTCGGGCACCTTCGAAGTCGCGATTTACGCGCAGCCCGGCCAGAAGCTCGATGAGCTCGTCAAGATCGCACAAGGCGAGATCGAGAGACTCAAGAAAGACGGTCCCACCGAGGCCGAGGCTGCGCAAGGCCCAAAACGAGCGCGAAAGCGAGCTCGTGATGGGCATGCAGTCCGTCACCCGCAAAGCCACCCTCTTGAATGAATACCTGGACCGTTACGGCGACCCGCTCGGCTACCAGACCGAGATCGGCAGGATCTTCGCTGTCACGACGGAGGACGTGAAACGGGTCGCGAGAGATTACCTCGGCCCCCACTTCATCGAACTCGACGTTGTGCCGGGCCCTCCAGCTTCCCGTGCATCCGAGTCCGCGGTGGACGCCAAATCGCAGGCGCCGTCGGCCAATCCTCCCATGGTCGACATCCATGACGATTTTGACCGTGCGCAAATTCCGGTGCTGGGACCGACTCCCCACTATGCGCCGCCGAGCTTCGAGCGCCGCAGGCTCAGAAACGGTCTCGAGCTCAGAATCGTCGAGCGCCACGACCTGCCGATCGTGACCCTCGACCTGGTCTTCAAGTCAGGCGAAACTTCGACGCCGAAGGGAAAAGAAGGGCTCGCCTCGATCGCCGTCGGCCTGATCGACGAGGGGACAAAAACACGCGACGCACTACAAATCGCCGGCGAGCTGGCCGAAATCGGTTCGTCGCTGGGTGCGGCCGGGGAGCTGGAATCATCGACCGTGAGCTTGACAACACTGGCAAGGCACCTCAATCACGCGCTTGATCTGTACGCCGACGTGATCCTGAATGCGTCGTTTCCCGAGAAGCAGCTCGAGCGATTGAAGGTCCAGCGGCTGGCTCAGCTCAAGGCCCGGGCCGACGACGCGGAGCAGACTGCGGAAGCGATCTTCCCGCGCTTGATCTACGGGCCGGACCACGCGTACGGCCGCCCCGAGCTGGGAACGGCGACCTCGGTCCAATCGATCAGCCGCGATGATGTGGTCGCATTTTGCAGCAAGATCATGGTGCCGGCCAACGCAGAACTCGTGGTGGTCGGCGACGTGCAGCCCGATTCGATCGCAGCGGCCCTTGAATCGCGGCTCGGCGGCTGGGCGGCCGGCGTGGCCCCGCCCCAGCCGCCGACCTCGGTCGCCAACGCTTTAGCCGTCGCCCGCAGCACGATCTTTCTGGTCGATAAACCGGCTGCGGCCCAGACCGTCCTGACTCTGGGACGAATCGGTGCGGCCCGCAAGTCACCCGACGTTTTCGCACTTTCCCTGATGAACGCGGTGCTGGGGGGCCAGTTCGTCAGCCGTATCAACATGAACCTGCGCGAGGACAAGGGCTACAGCTACGGCGCCGAGTCGAGCTTCTCATTTCTGCGAGGGCCCGGTCCGTTCCAGGCCGTAGCCACGGTTCAGACGGCGGTGACCAAGGAATCGGTCGTCGAGCTGTTCAGGGAATTGACCAACATCGCGGGCGAGCGCCCGGTCACCGATGCAGAGCTCGCCTTCGCGAAGCAGCGGATGATTCAGGGCTTTCCTCATCGATTCGAGACGACTTTCGGGGTCGCCGGCCAGCTCGCCATTCTGATCGCCGAAGACCTTCCGGACGATGAGTTTGTTCGCTACCAGGCGCGGGTCGAAGCCGTCACCAAGGCTAAAGTCGACCGAGTCGCACGCGAGTACATCACGCCCGAGAAAATGGCGATTCTGGTCGTTGGTGATCGATCGAAAGTCGAGGGGCCGCTCAAGAGCCTTCCATTCGTCGAGAGGATCGAGCAGCTCGACGTGGAAGGAAACCCCGTTCCCGGCAAGCGGCAACCCAGACCCGGGGCATCGAAAGAAAGTCGGCCGCCGCGCGAATCTACCAGCTCAAAGTAAATCCCGCGGTGATGCATGCCTCACTTAACAAGTAAGACTTCCTTGTGTACCCCTCGGGCGGGCGTTAAATTAGCGACCTGGGCCCCTGACGCTCGGCCACAGGTGTGCAAAGGCTTGTGCCGGCGACTCACTCGAAGGAAATGCAGCCAGAAAGCGACGCCATGAAATCATCACACGCCGTGACCCGGGTTTTGGCAGGAGTGCTCATTCTCTCGATCGCCATGATTCTCCGCGCAGCTCCGGTGCCCAATTCCTGCGAGGACGATAAGCCGGCACAGGCAGCCTCAGGCGGGGCATTCGGCTCGCTCTCCGACCTGGAAGCACACTACGCGCGCCAGGCTGCGGAGCTTGACCGCAAGAAGCTGGCCGACCTGGCCGAGCTGGGCAAGCGTCTGACCGGCCTGGACGCCGAGGCGGCGTACCGTTCCGCATTCGATCTGGCGGTAGGGCGGGCACTCTACAGCGATGCCGAGCCCACCGCGCGCGCATACCTTGCCCGCGAACGCGGTGAGCACGAGAACTTCGCGCTCGCAGCGTCGATCGTGCTGATCATGCAGGCGGAGCGTGGCGAATTCGACAAGTCGATCGCTGATCTCAAGGAGTTCATGAAACGACGCGCCACCGCGGAGGTTTCCGACGAGCACCGGCTCTCGGCGCCGCTGGTCTGTGCCGTTGGTGAGGCCTACCTGCAGCGCCTGGTCCGCGGCGGTCGCTACGACATCGCCCGGCAGGTGTGCAGTCTTCTCTGTGAGAGCGGTCATCCCGATTCGGTGATCAAGACTTTCTTCGACCATCGCCTGGCACGCTTCCAGATGGTCGGCAAGCCCGCGATCATGTTCGAGGGGACCGACGTCGACGGCAAACCGGTCCGTCTCGCCGACTACAAAGGCAAGGTTGTCTTGATCGACTTCTGGGCAAGCTGGGCGCCACCGTGCGTCGCGGCCTTCCCACAACTTCGTGAGTTATACCACGCATACCGCGACCAGGGATTCGTCATTGTCGGTGTCAATCTCGACTCGCTGGGCCAGGACCTGACCGGGAAAAAGCCTGATTCCAAAGAGGTGCTTTCGCTGCTGCGGTGGTTCCTGCTCAATCACAGAGCCGCCTGGCCGAACATTCTCGGTGATACAGCCGAGGCTGCCGCCAAGGCCTACGGCGTTGCGGAGGTCCCAGCTACGTTTCTCGTGAGCCGCGACGGCACGATCGCTCACGTGGAGCTGAACGGCGAGCCCCTTTCGCGGGCGATCGAAACATGTCTGAAAGCCCAGGGCTCGACCGCAAGACCCTGACCCCCCCCGAGCGAATTGACTCCGTTGCGAATTCCGACTGACGTCTCACTCTCCCGCCAGACTGTCGAGCACCTGCTCCAGGCTGGCGAAGAACTTGAACAGCTTTCTGGCCTCCCCGCGGTTGGCGCGCGCCAGTTGGTCGATGGCGGGTTTACCGTAGGCGAAGAGCTGGCTCTTGGCTTCGGCCACACTGGCGATGGATGCCTTTCCGCTGGCTTCGAATTCCTTGACGGCAACCCGGATGGCCGACTCGGCTCCGGCACGCGCCTTGTCCATTTCACTGCTCGACGGAGCGTTCTCCGGCCAGATGACCTGACCGTCGTCCTTGAGCACGTCGCTCTTGGGCAGGAGCTTTTTGGCCTCCGCGTTCACCTGAGCGACGGGCCGGGGAACTCGTGTCTCCACGTCGTACCGGGGCTGAATCGGCGCCTGCATCCGGGCGTTTTGAATCTGCTGATTGACTGCCTGCTGGTAATAGAGGTTGGCCGCCGCGTTAGACTGGTCGGCCCAGGCGCTGTACATGTTGTAGCGGGCCGTCCTCATTCCCAGATTGAGCTGCGCCTGCACGATCGGATTCCAGGGCGAAACCCCAACTCCCGGCAGCCCGTACTGCGCGTATCCGGGGTTGTAGTAGATCGGACCGGTGTACTGGTTCGTGTTGTAGCTGGTGTATGGCCCGGGCAACGGCGTCGTCTGGCCGGCGGCCGGTTGGGCAGCGCCCAGGACCAGCAAAAGCGTCGCTGTCGCGGCGGCTCCCAATCCCAGGGGGTTGAGTTTGAACGATTGCTGAGTTCGACTGTCCATGACAAATGCCCTTTCTGGTGACACACCATCCGGCCAGTTCACACAACCACGCGCAGCTTCCGCAGGCGCTGCGCGGCGGCGTCGAGCGTTGAATCTTGCTTGCAAAAACAAAAACGCACATATGGCCGCCCCAGCGACTTGTCCTCGAAGAAGCTCGATCCCGGGACAGTCGCAACGCCGATTTCACGCACCAGGTAGCGGCTGAACTCCACGTCGTCCGGCACGCCAAACGCAGAGATCCCGGCCATGATGTAATAGGCGCCTTCGGGCGCCTCGAAGTTGAAACCCGTTTCCCAGAGCACGTTGCAGAACCGGTCTCGCCGCGCCTGGTAATCGGCGGCGAGCTGTGCGTAATACGATCGTGGAAATCGATAGGCAGTAGCGCCGGCTTCCTGAAGCGGGGCCGCCGCGCCGATCGAAACGAAGTCGTGCACCTGGCGAAACGCATGCGTCAAATGAGGTGCGGCGATAATGGTTCCGACCCGCCAGCCCGTCACGGCGTAAGTCTTCGACATGCCGCTGATCGTCACCGCGCGATCGCGCATTCCCTCAATCGCGGCAAGGGAAACGTGTGGACGACCATCGTAGATGATATGCTCATAGATTTCGTCGGTAACGCCGATTACATTCCACTTGCGGCACAGCGCAGCGACCTGCTCCAGGTCTGCGCGCGTGAAGACCGTCCCGGTCGGATTATTGGGATTGCAAAGGATGATCGCCTTCGTTCTGTCATTGAAGGCTGCGCTCAGTTGTTCCGGGTCAAACCGCCAGCCGGGAGGGTGCAGCGGAACGAAGCGAGGAATCGCGCCGGCCAGTGCACAGTCGGGCCAGTAATTCTCGTAAAAAGGCTGCGTCAAGATGACTTCATCGCCAGGATTTATGAGCGAGAGCAGCACCACCAGCATGGCTTCGGTGCTGCCGCAGGTCACGGTGATGTCCGTCTCGGGATCAACCTCAATGCCCAGGTGCCAGCCGGCGTGTTCCGCGACCGCCTGCCGCAGGGTTTTCGAGCCCCAAGTGATGGCATACTGGTTGATGTCGTCTTCGATCGCCCGGCACGCGGCCTGTTTGATCTGGAGCGGGGCCGGGAAATCCGGCATACCCTGCGCCAGGTTGATCGCGCCGAACTTTCGCGCTTCGACCGTCATCCCACGGATCACGCTCTCGGTGAACCGCGACGCTTTTTGCGAGATCAATGGAAGCTGCATCGCGAGCGTGCCTCGGCAAAAAGGCCCCTAGTGGCACCTCGTCGCCTGGTCGGAAACAGGGAGCGAAGCCGTGAGCACCTTACTCGTCGGTCACGCTCAAACGACACCATCTCATTCTTGCTGGAGCCAGCAGTAATGTCCATCCGTCGTGATCACGAGAACTTTCGCCCAAGAACATCAGCTCGCTCGAGCAAGCCCAGGCGACCATTCGGTCGCGGTCCGCCGCGCCGGTCCGAGAACCTCATCGACGCCGCACTCGCCGGATCAAGTCGGCCGGTGGCTCTTATGGCACGCAGTGCACGAACCTTGAATCTTTTTGAGCGCGTCGCGAGCGCCCTTGAGGTTCTCTTTCTCGGCGGCTTCGTCCAGCGATTTCGCGCTCGCGGCAAAGGCCTTGGCCAGCTTCTCATACGCTTCTTTCTTTCCGCGCGGCGGGTCGTTCTTGGGCAGCGCATCGCCGTACTTCTTGAACAGCTTGGCCTCCTTCTGGACGGACTCCCAGTCCGGCGAGTTGCCTTTGAGCGCGGCCTTGAGGTTATTGAACGGCGATTTGGCGCCCTTGTGCAGCTTTTCCATCACGGTTTTGATCTTGGGCGTCTCCTCGCCGTCGTCCTGCGCCCCCACCGTGCCAGCCGCCAAGCACGCAACAGCCACAAACGTCAGCACACTCGCCGCACAGATAATTGATCTCATTCCGGGCTCCCTGTCTGCATTTGTTGGGCCGAATCGCGAGCACAAGGCAACCATCCTGAGATGAGATCCGGTGCAAGTCAACTCATTTCCGCAGCGCGGCAAACGTGGCGAGGTCGTCGGTATGAGAGTCGTCGAACCCCGGCTCGCACCGACCGCAGACGCGAGCTCGGTTCAACTGCAATCCCTGCGCCATGATCGTATCACGCCCCCGTCAGCGCAAACCCCGTCGATCGAAACCCAACCGGAGCCCTGACTCTTTGAACCTCCAGCCTACTCGATCACGCGCCGATCTTGCCCCCACCGAGACTGATCCGGTTGAGCATTTGACTCCGGTGCCGCAGCCCTTACAATCTTGCGCAGCGCCATGATCTTGGCGCGAACAACCATTGTGCTTGCTCCAACTTGGCCGGATCGTCGTGATCCTTGTTCCGACCGCTGACGTGCGTCGGTTTCGAATTTGACCGTGAAATCCCGGAGAAACTCCATGATTCCGTCATCGTTCCACGTGCACCTTCTTCTGCTGGCCTGCTATGCCACTGCACTCGCCTGCGGCCAGTCGTTCGCTGCGACAAACGACGATAAGAAGGCTGATAAAGTGTTTCCAGCCACCGAGGCGCGAAATCACGTCGGCCAGGAGCGCACCTTCGAGATGAAGGTCAAGGCGAGCAAGAACGCCGCCCCGCGTAAAACGTACTTTCTCGATTCCGAAGAAGATTTTCGCGACGCGAATAATCTCTCAGTCGTGATCAGCTACGACCACGCTGACAAGTTCCGCGAAGCCGGAATCGCTGACCCCGCCGAGCATTTCAAGGACAAGACGATCCGCGTAACCGGAAAAGTGATTGAGGAGGATGACCAGATTCGCATCCGTATTGAAGATCCCAAAAAGATTGAAGTCGTCGAGCCCAAATAGGTTCAGTTCGCGAGCGAATGGCGTGCGCGTGGGGAGCGGGTTTACGGGATCGAGTTGCCGGTCGTGTTCGCCATCATCTCGAGATTGATCGCGCTCTTGCTGCCTGCCCTCCATGCCGCATGCGAGGCTGCCCGGCGCATCTTCTGCACTAACAATCGCGAGCAGATCGGGCTGGCACAATTAGATCTCGGCGAGCGGCATACTGCCGCCCGGGCGATTTGAGCGACGCGTACTGAGACCCCTCACGCTGCGTCGCTCGAAACAGATCGCTTCAAGTCGTCGGCCAGCTTGCCCCGCTAAGCCCCGCACCGCTAGAACCCCAAACTCCAGACGCCGTTGGTTGCAACCGTCGCATCGCCCGGATTGCTCTCTTCGTCCCCGCTCCGTCGGTTTGTCGCAAGACCCAGCCCAGTTGTGCCGATGTTAGGGGATGTATCAAGAGCCCACGCTGGAGTCGTGCGCTGGAAGTCGCGCAGGCCCAAGGGGCCGCTCAAACGATTCCGTTCGGTCGGTCCAGGCGCGTGCATGCTCCCTTGCTCGCCGCCGGGCGTGAACCTGGGAAAGGAGTTCCCGAATGCGATTCCGTGTTCGTTTGGTCCTGGGTCTCTACGGCGTGGCGCTCGCCGTTCCGGCCGTTGTGATGGCAGGCCCGCCCGGCGACGACGATAACCACGCCGGCCCGATGGAGATGGCTCCGCCACAAGCCCCGGCCCAGCCCCACCACCATAAGGGATTATTCGGCCGACGGCACTGCGTCGAATGCCAGCGAGCCTACGCCAAGGCCCACGACGGTGTGGACGTCCCCGCTCCTCCCTCGCTCGAGCCGGGGATGCAGGGCGCCGCAGTCAGAAGCGGGGCCTATTGCCCCACTTGCCAGGGAAACATGGTCATGTCCGAGCCGCTCTCAAGCCATGACGCTCATGCGCCGGGATACGCGGTGGTCGGCGGGCCTGCCGGACCAGAGGTCCCCGGCTATGCCGTCGTCGGCGAGGCTTTGGTCGGATCCGAGCCGGTCCCCGTCGGCGTCGCCAAGCCCCACACCCACGGCGCGACGGACCCTCGTATGGCCGCAACGAGCGGACGCGGCGCTCCCGGAACAATTGATCCATCGGTCGTACCGACCAACCTCCCGCCGGCGCAGTCCGCGATTGCATCGCCGCCTTCGAGCCGGCCGCACATCATAAGCCACTTGTTCGGTCTGCCGTTGCTCGGCGCAGCACCGGCGCGAGCGTGAGGAAAAGGAACGTGATAAACACGCCTCGATCGCTTACGGGCAGAACGGTACTCCGGTCACGGATTTGCCTGCGTCGGTCGTTTATGGCAAGGGCGGCCATTGAGCGGAACCAGTGTACTCACTCCGGCCTCCAGCGGTGGAAACTCGAGAAACTCCCTGCTGGCATCAGCGCGGCTCTTGGGTAATCGCGTCTTGTGGGTGAACCAGCGCATGGAGGCGCGAACCGGGGCGCAACGGCGTTCCTTCCGCAAGGACCAGCAGGGAATCTGGACCGGTCTCTCGGACTGTAACGAGAGACCGGTTCTTTCTCGCGCTCTCCCCATTTGATTCATTCCAGATCGGGATCCGATCAGGCCGATGCAAACTCACAAGCTCACCGTGTTCTCCGCGCAGGAAGGCTCGGACACGTCCGTCGCTCGAATCCAGGCAATCCAGGAGGGCCTCATGGACGCAAAGTAAGGGATAGATCATGCGCTTCGGAAAATGGCGGGGCTTGCCGCTCGCCCTCTCACTGGCTGCCTTCGGTGTGGGCCTGGGATCGGCAACGCAGGCCCAGGCGCAATTTCACACGATCCCCCGGCTGTCGCCAGCCTACGACTATACGACCGGTGGCGAATACATGGCTCCCCCGATTCCCTACGGTCACTACGCCAAAGACTACGTCGGCGACGCTCACAAAGCCGCCGCCTGCTTGAAAGCCCACCTGTGCGGCCCATTCTGCAATCACAGTCTTTTCAAGCACGGTCACGCAGACGGCAGTGACGATGGCCAGTACGCCGGCGATGGTCTTGGTTCCGGTGCGGGTCACGGAATCTTCGGGAGCCACGGTAGCTCGAATTGCGGCGTCGCCGGCTGCTTCGGCGGAATCAATTGCGGAATTCTGGGTCATGGAAAGAATGGCGGTGGTTCGGCTGACTGCGTCACGAGCGCACCAGGCTATGCGACCACGACGACCGGACCGTCTGCTCAAACCGGGCCGATCCCGTCTGCCCAGGCCTGCGGGCAAACGAACTGCAGGCTCGCTGGTAAGCACTCACACCTCGGCCACTTTGGCGGCCAGTCGAATTCCGGCCTCTGCGGCGACCCGGCCTGCGGCGTTGGCTTCCTTCACCGCCACGGAAACGGGCAGGGGATTGTCGATGACGGACAGGGCGGCTGCTCCTTCTGCGGCGGCAGGGGCTGTTCCCACTGCCTCGGCAAGAGCGGCGGTCACGGCTCGATGCTGCATGGAAAGCTCGCGTCGCTGGCGGCCGGCCTTTGCAAACCCAAAGTAAAGTGGTTCGTCGGTCCTGGAGGACCTGTCCCCTTGACCCCCGGGTACGTCCCCTACATCGTCTCGACCCGCTCGCCACGCGATTTCTTCGCCTTTCCCCCCATGAATCCCAACGACCCTTGATTCGTGACATCCTGACTCTCTGTTCGCGTTGACTCGAAGCCCGGCCGGAGGCCGGGCTGATTTGCTCCGATCGCTGGAATTGGGTGCAACAATCGCAGAGGAGAAACGATCATGGAATCTGTCGGCGAAATGAAAGAATCGGTTCGGTCCGACTGCGCAGCGAGCCTTCGCGGTCGTCGCCTTCCCGTCTTGGCGATATTCACGATCGCCGCCCTGTCGTCTTCTTCCGCCGCCAGGCCCGCCCTGGCTCAGCCGCCCAAGCCGTTCATCCCCGATATCACGGAGCGCAGCGGACTGCTCATGCGATCGGCGGCGAGCCCCGAGATGCTGCCCCCCGACCCGTATCGCGACTCCTTCTACCAAACCCGCTACGCCGACAGCGGCCGCGTCAAACACATTAACTCGCCGTTCAAACAGGGTCTCTACGGCCTGGGCTGGAAAACGCCCGACACGAAGAGCGTCTATCCCTATTACTACGGCATCCCAGGCCAGAACACCATCGATTCCTCGAGTCGGCCCTGGTTCCGTCCCGCGCGGTTTTTCCAGGGGCTCGTCCATCCATTCCGCCCCGTCGGTGAGTATTACTCTTTCGGTACATACGTGCCCATTTACGACCTCGACCCCATCGCGCCAGGACCCGGCCCCTATCCCTATCCGTTCTACTTCAACTGGTGGCACGGCGGCTAAAGGCCGGCCGGGCCCCGGATGCAGTCTCGCCGGTCAACCTGAACGCCACGGGACGGGCCCTCACCCCGGTGACGGCCCGTCCACTCAGAGTATCAACGGCGACCGCTTCTCCGCGGCTTCCGACATGAACGCCTGCATCCTCGCGACGAGGTCCTCCGGCTCGGGTGTCACCCCGTCCAGGATCATTGCATCGCTCCAGAGCTGCAAGCCGCACCGCTTGATGAAATCGTCGTGCTGATCGTTCGCGCTCAGATTGCACAGCCGCCGGACGAGCGCCGAGGACGGATTGACCTCCAGGATCCGCGCGCTCTCGGTGAACTCCCTGTTCGCCATCTTCAGCAGCCGTTGTGTCTGCGTACTCAACCCCCCCTCCACGTTCACCAGGCAGCATGGACTGTCCGTCAGCCGTTTTGATTCACGCACCTCGCTCACCCGCGATCCCAGCGCCGTCCGGAAAAGCTCCAGGACCTTGGCAAACCCGCTTTCCTTCGCCGACGAGCCGACACCCTCGGCTTCCTTATCGCCGGAAACGCTTCCTTCGGGAATCTCAATATCCGCCGCGTCGATTGATGTGAGCCTCTTCTCGCGAAACGTCCCCAACGCATTCAGCGCGAATTCATCGACGGGATCGGTCAGGAACAGGACTTCAATCCCCCGCCGCCGAAAGATCTCGAGATTCGGGCTCTTGGCGATTGACCCAAAATCGGCGCCGGCGAGGTGGTAAATCTGCTTCTGGTTCTCCGGCATCTTTGCGATGTAGTCCTCGAACGAAACGCGCGACTGCGGGTCATCGCTGCGCGACGAGGCAAACAACAGCAGCTTGGCGATACGCTCGTGATTGATCGGATCAATGATCAATCCTTCCTTCAAGACCCGTCCGAACTGGTCGTAGAACTTCCGGTACGTAGCGGCGTCCTCCTGCGCCAATCGGTCGAGTCGGTCAAGCACGCTCTTGACGATCGACGTGCGGATCTTGCGGATGATCGTGTTGTCTTGCAGCGTCTCCCGCGAGACGTTGAGCGGCAGGTCTTCGGAATCAACCAATCCCCGCAAGAACCGCAGATATTCCGGCAATAGCTCGCGGCATTCGCTCTGCACAAGCACGCGCTTCGCACAGAGACTCAGCCCATGCTCCAGGCGGGCAAACCCAAGGTTTTCCAGATTGGTCGGCGGGCAATACACGATTGCGCGGAACTGGATCGGCGAATCAGCCGTCATGTGCAGATGCCAGAGCGGTTTCTCGTCGGGGTGGTGCGTCAAGTGCTGGTAGAAGCGAACGTACTGCTCCTCGCTGACCTGGTTCTTGGGCTCGACCCAGATCGGCTTCTGATCGTTGATCACCTCCCCGCCCGCTCCCAGGCGAATCGGGTAAGGCACGAAGCTCGAATAACGCTTGACAATGTCCTTGATGCGCCACCCAAGCGCGAACGCTTTGTTGCTTTCCTTCAAGTAAAGCGTCACCTCGGTCCCCCGCGGCAAGCTCTCCTCTACCGGAGTGACCGTGAACGAGCCCGAGCCGTCCGACTCCCATTCCCATCCCGATTCCGCCGCATAGCCCCGAGTGCGAACCCGCACCTTTTCGGCAATCATGAACGCCGAATAAAAGCCGACACCGAACTGGCCGATCAACGATAGATCCGACTTCGCCTCCTTCCCCGCAATCGCCGCCTTCAAGAAATCAGCCGACCCGCTGTGCGCAATCGTACCCAGGTTCGTCACCAGCTCGTCGTGCGTCATTCCAACGCCGCTATCCCGGATTACCAGCACGTTTTCGTTCTCGCGCCCTTCGATCACAATCTCGAGCGCCGCCTCATCCCGGTGCAATTCTTCCGTGAGCGACACATATCTCATCTTGTCGAGCGCATCAGTCGCGTTGGAGATCAGCTCCCGCACCGCGATCTCCGGGCTCTGATAGAGTGAGTGCGATAGAAGCTGAAGAAGCTGCTTGATCTCCGCCTGGAATGTATACTCCCGGCGATCGGTCTGTGTCGTCATTGAGCGTGCCTCGAAAGGTCTTCGGAACTCATGGTCCTCACTTCGCCGCGGCGCTAGATGGGAAGGCGATACCGGCCGGCCAGGAACCAGGCACAAACGACAGCAAGCCGCATACCACTGCCAGCCTTATCCTCAACCTACTTCGCTGGAGAGAGTTGCGCTCGCGTGCATCCAAGGCCGGTCCAATCCGCTGCCTGCCAAGGTGTGCACACGCCTGACAAATTGGCTGTCCCTGCGCGGGCACGGTAGAATGTCGGCTGGCCAGCGCGACCTCGCCCGTCATCAATAACCCTCCCAGAAGAGCCGCCCGCCCACTAACGCAGGACTTCGTGCAATGAAACGACCAGCAACCGGCGTTGTTTCCATCGTGATTCTGGGATTGGCGGCACTGCCTCTTCAGCTCGCGCGCTCGGCCGAGGATTCTACCACAATCTGTCGCGACGAGTTCGGCATCCCGCACATCTTCGCTCCCACGCTCAATGACGCGGCCTTCGCCGTCGGCTATGCCCAGGCAGAAGACCGGCTCGAAGAGCTACTCAAAAACTACCGCCGCGCCACCGGCACGATGGCAGAAGTCTTCGGCCCCGACTCATTCCGCGAAGATATCCGCCAGCGCGGTCATGCGCCACGCCGAGATCAGCCGGGCAAGGTACCACCAGATCAGCCCGAAAATGCGCGCGTTGCTCGAATCGTATCAAAACGGAATCAAACACTTCATGGTCGAGCATCCCGAGCAGGTTCCATCCTGGGCACAAAAGATCGAGCCCGCCGACGCCGTCGCGCTCGGCCGCTACATCATCTGGAACTGGCCGATGGGGGAAGCCACTGGCGACTTGAAGCGTTCCGGAATAGAGTTCGCAGCCCTCCCCTATCGTGGCTCGAACGAGATGCTCATCGCCCCTAAGCGCACCACCATGAACGCGGCAATCGCAGTCGTCGACCCCCACGTGGGCTGGTACGATGCGATGCGATTCTACGAAGTGAGGATCTACACCCCCGAGCTGAATGTCGCGGGTGTCTCCATCTTGGGTGCGCCCCTGCCGACCCTGGGCCACAGCCGTTTCTGCTCGGTTGCCATGACAACCGGCGGCCCCGATACCTCCGATGTGTTCGAGGAACAAATCAACCCCGCCAACTCTTCGCAATACCGCTATGACGGCCAGTGGCGCGACCTCACCGTTCGCAAGACCACAATCGGTGTCAAGATCGGCGATAAAGTCGAGCCCCGCGAGGTCGCCATCTCCTTCTCCCATCACGGCCCGATCGTCGCCCGAAAGGGCGACAAAGCCTACGCAATGGCCATCCCCTACTCCGACGAAGTCGGCCTGATGGACCAGTGCTTCGAGATGATGACCGCACGCAACCTCACGGAGATGAAGCAGGCCCTCTCTCATCTCCAGTTGATGAGCCAGAACATCATGGTCGCGACCGTGCAGGGCGACATCTACTATCTCCGCAATGGCAGAGTCCCCATCCGCCCCGCCGGCATCGATCCCTCCAGGCCGATCCCCGGCAACACGAAGGCCGCCGAGTGGCAAGGAATCCATCCCATGGCGGACCTGGTCCAGATCGAAAACCCGCCTTGCGGCTGGATGCAGAACTGCAACTGTTCTCCGGCTGCGATGATGAACCAGGACCAGCCACAGCGCTCGCAGTTCGCCCAGCGCCTCCACATCTACAACGACTCGCCGTCACCCGACTCGCATCAGCGTGCCGAGATGATGACCGACCTCCTGAGCTCCGCGGAAAAGCTCGACGTCCAGGGAGCAATCGACATCGCATTCAACACCCAGGTCTGCGCGCCGAAACCTGGCAAGCGAGGATCAGAGACGCCTGGATCGAATCCAGTGCCGCTGACAAGACCGGCGATGCCGCAAAAGTTGCCGACCTGATCCAGGGATGGGATCGACACAGTGCTCCGGATTCCACCGGTGCGCTCGCTTTCTATGCATTCAAGAAAGCACTCGGCGAAGACCGGGCCGGGCGCACCGAGCCTCCCGATGATTTGACCGACGAGCAGGTGTTGAAAGCGATTCGCGACGCCGCCGCCTGGCTCCGCACGCAGTTCGGCGATGTCGCCGTCCCGTTCGGCCGCTACTTTCGCATCGGCCGCCGCGGTGGCGAGCAAACCTGGCCTGTCGGTGGTGGTTCACTTCAGAATGTCGGCATGGCGACGCCCAGGGCAATCAGCTTCGCGCCCTCGCGCGACGGCAAGACTCAGGTCGGTCACACCGGCCAGTCCTCAACCCAGATCGTCATCATGAGCGATCCCCCCGAGTCGTATGCCGTCATTCCCCTCGGCGAAAGCGATCACAAGGAAAGTGGCCACTGGGACGATCAGGCCGAAAAACTCTTCAGCAAGGGCAAGGCCCTCCAAACCTACTTCATGCGGCCCGACGAGTTCATGAAACACGTCACCTCCAAGAAGGTGCTCAAGCCCTCGCGGCCGTGAACGTTTAAGATCGCGCGAGTTGCCCAGGCGTCTTTCTATTCCGAACCAGGTTTACTTATAATCCAGTTCATCCAATGCCGCTGCGAGCTTCGAGGACGGCCGGGCGGTGCGCTGAAATACCGTGCTGTCGGGAGACCCCAACATGCCGGCCGCCGAAAAGCCCGAGGGCGCAGGCACCGATCCCGCGCAGCAGGTCCATGAAGAAGCCACGGTCGTCCCAGGTCTCGGCGCACGCACCGGTAGCTCCCAGGCCGGCTCCGGCGAAGCCCCCGCTCCCGGCGGGGTTTCCGGCCTGCGGGAATTCTCACGCGCCTTGATTGAGATCGGGCTCGTCAACCAGGCCGAGCTCGAATCCTATGCCGCCGATTCCGCCGAAGGCGTCCTGGGTTTGTCCCGTGCGCTGGTCAAGGCCGGGAAACTGACAGCCTACCAGGCAGCCGCGATCTATCAGAAAAAAAGCCGCGGGCTCCTGATCGGCAATTACGTGATTCTCGACAAGCTCGGCCAGGGCGGCATGGGAGTGGTGTTCAAGGCCCGCCACCGCCGCTTGGGGCGAGTGGGCGCACTCAAGATCCTCCCCCCCTCGTTCGCCCGCGACCACCAGGCCGTCATGCGATTTCGCCGCGAGGTCGAGGCGGCCGGCCGACTCAAACATCCCAACGTCGTCGCCGCCCTTGATGCTGACGAGGATCGCGGCGTCCATTTCCTGGTGATGGACTACGTCGAAGGCCGCGACCTCGATCACATCGTTCGCGAGCGCGGTCCCATGAAGACCGTGCAGGCAATCGACTGCTTGATCCAGGCCGCTCGCGGCCTCGAAGCGGCCCACGCTCAGGGCATCGTTCATCGCGACATCAAGCCCGGCAACCTCATGCTCGACGCAGCCGGCACCGTCCGCGTTCTCGACCTCGGTCTGGCCCGCTTGGTCGACGCCGCCAATCCCTTCGGCAAGTCCGCCGGCGCCCGCTTGACCGAGAGCGGAATGTACATGGGCACCATCGACTTCATGGCCCCCGAACAGGCCGAAGACTCCCATCGCGTCGACCATCGAGCGGATATCTACAGCCTCGGCTGCACGCTCTTCTTCCTGCTCAACGCACGCGAGCCGTTCGAAGGCGCCACCGTGTTGAAACGACTGATGGCCCACATGGAGCGCCCCGCCCCCTCCCTCCGCGCCAGCGCCCCGAAGTGCCCGCCAGCCTGGAGGCCATCTATCAAAAAATGATGGCCAAGAAGCCCGCGGAACGTCCCGCGTCCATGACCGAGCTCATCTCGCTCCTCGAAGCGTCTAAGGCCGAGGCCAAGACGAAGGCCCCCACCGGCGAAGCACCAAAATCCAAGCCCGACCTGATGGTCTTCAACCAGACACCGCTCAGGCACCCCGCGCCGCCGAAGGCCGGTCGAGACCCGTCGATCCACGCCCGCCCCAAGGAAACTGAAGGGCTCGCCGTTGAGAACGACTTGAATCTCGAAGACTTGATCATGGATGTCCGGCCCGAGCCGCGCCTCGAACGTTTGGCGCCCACGACGAAGCCCATGGCCGGCCGGTCGCAGCCGCTCAAACGACCCGGACAGCCCACTCACGTCCGTCGCATGCCACGCAACGGCGGCCTCATCGCCGCCGCCGCGTCGATCGCCGTGCTCATCGTCGGCCTGACTTGGTTCATCATGACTCGCGGAGACCGTCCCGCGCCAGAGCCGAACGGCAGCGGCCCAATCGTTCAAACCGATCCGCCCGACCAAGGCAAGAAACCAACGGACGGCTCGAGCGAAAAGCCCGTGACGCCGTTTCAGGACGAGTTCCACACGATCTTCGACGGATCGAGTGCTGCGGGTTGGATCCTCAGCAGGGACAAGAGTCCGCTCCCGCGTTCCGCCGTCCAGAAGGATGGATTAAACCCTCTCCAGGCGCACAGCTACCTCGTGGTCTATCACGAGAAGCTCTCCGATTTCGAGCTCGATTTCGACTACAAGTTCGAGAAGGGCTGCAACACCGGTGTCTTTCTCCGCGTCAGCGACCTCGCGGACCCCATCAATACGGGCATCGAAGTCCAGATCCACGACACAACCGGCCACGGACTCGACGATTCGGGGGCATTTTTTGACCTGGTTGCACCCGAGACGAGCGCCAGAATCCCGCCGGACAGTCGAACCACATGACGATCACAGCTCAGGGCCCCGACATCAGCGTCGTCCTGAACGGTTCACCGGTCTCGACCATCCATCTCGACGACTGGACCGTGCCGGGCAAGCGCCCCGACGGCTCGAATCTCAACAAATTCAAGAACGTTGCCGTTGCCAACCTCGCGCGGATCGGCTACGTCGGCTTCCAGGGCGTCAACGGCGACTGCTGGTTCAACCACATCCGCCTGCGGAAGCTCTCGCCAGGCGGCATTTCGCGCCCGGGCAGAATCGCGGAGAACAAAAGGCGGCCGCCCGCTTCTTTTCCCATGCCCGCCGCCGAACCCTACGTTGAAACAGCTCGGTTCATCGGTCATGCGCATTCTTCGGTGGAGTGCGTCCGCGCGCTCCCGGACGGCAAACGGCTCCTCTCGACCAGTTCCGACAAAACCGCCCGGTTATGGGAGATCGCCACCGGCCGCGAGCTCCGCCGTTTCTGGCACCCTCAGGGCGTTTTCACTGCGGCACTGCTCCCGGACGGCCGCCGGGCCATAACCGGTTGTGGTGACGGAGTCGTCCGCCTCTGGGACCTGGAATCGGGCACCCTGATCCGGAATCTCGTCCAACACTCAGGACTCGTCCACTCCGTCGCCGTCTCGGCCGATGGCACCCATGCTCTCTCGGCTGGCGACGACAAGACGGTGAGGATCCTCGACGTCGCCAGAGGCGGCGAGGTCAAACAATTCGAGGGCGCTTCCGCTCCCGTCATGAGCGTCGCCATATCCAAGGACGGCCGCCGCGTCCTGGCTGGTTGCCAGAATGGACTGGTCTACGTCGGTAACACGATGACCAGCGATCCCCTTAAGTCCATGACTGGCCACTCCAATTGGATCTTTGGCGTCGCATTCGCCCCGGACAACGGCCACGCAGTCTCGGCCGATGCCGACGGCCGGTTGATTTTCTGGGACCTCGAGCGCAGGCAGGCCCAGCACCAGGTCAAGCTCGACTCGCGCGTCCGATCGATGACGCCCGAACCCGGTGGCCGCCGCGTGATCTTCGGCACCGAGCAGCTTGATTCGCCCTGGGTGGGCTCGATTGGCGACTGGGACGTGACTACGGACGGGCCCGCCCGGCAACTCGCCAGTGAAGGTGGATACGCCCACTTGGGCCTGGCTTTGTTGCCACATGACGCCATCGCATCCGCCGACCGCGACGGCCTTGTGCACATCTGGGAGCCCTCCGCCTCCATCGCCAAAGCCCGCCAGCTCGCCAAAACCGGGAAGCGAGCCGTAGCCTTGCCCGAATATGACAGGGCCGTCGCCAATCGTCCCTCCGACCCCCGCCTGCTCATCGAGCGCGGCCGCCTGCTCGCAACTCTGGGCCAGGCCGACAAAGCAGTGGCTGACTTCGAAAACGCCGCCAGCCTCGCACCCGAATCTCCCCAGTTTTTCCTCGACGCCCCGTGGTGGGTCGCCGGCCCCTACCCACCCGACTTTAATCAGGCAGGCCCGCTCGAGAGCGCCACCGCAACAGATCCGTCCCAGCCCGCCCCGCCATCGGGAAACACCACAGTCCGCTGGCACGAAATCACCCCTCACCAGCAGGGTCGGGTCAATTTTGAAGAGCTCTTCAAGGCCGAGGGCATCGTCGTCGGCTACGCCATGACAGTCGTCTACTCGGCTCGCCCACGTGAAGCCGTGCTCCTGATCGGCACCGATGACACAGCGCGCATCTGGCTCAACGGGCGCGAGGTTTTCCTATCAAAGAGCTCCTCGGATCCGGATTCGAGCGCGATTCTCGCCACGCTTCAGTCCGGACGCAACACATTCGTTGTAAAGGTTAAAGACCTCGTGAAGGGCGGTCACAGTTTCAGCTTCAGGTTTGGTGAAGACTCGCCTGCCGACCTCGCTCGGGCTTATGCCCATGCTGGCAAATGGAGAGAAGCCGCCGAGTACCACGCCAAGGCCATGGCACTCGATCCCGACATCTGCGATCGAGAATCGCTCGAACGCTGGGCGGAATCGATGGCCCAGGCCGAGCGGTGGAAAGAGGCAAAGGAGGCCTTCGATAAGATCGCCGCACTCGATCCCGGGAATTTCGACAAACAATCAGCACTTGGCAAGTGCTTTCTCGCCTTGGGCGATCAGCCGGCCTTTGAACGACTCTGCACGAAAGCGATCGCCCAGCACAAGAAAACCCAGGATCGTAAGCTGGCCAATAGGGTGATCTGGCTCGTCGCCCTTATGCCCAACGCAGTTCACAGTTACGCCGAGGCCGTCGAGATCGGTAACCGACTCGTCAAAGGAAGGAATCCCGAGCCGTACCACATCGGCACCTTCGGGGGGGTCCTCTACCGCGCCGGGCTTTACCCATCGTCGCTGAGCTATCTCAAAGTATCGATCGACGCTCAGAAGGGCGAAGGGAACCCATGGGACTGGGTCTTCACGGCAATGGCGCGGCACAAGTCCAGGCAGCCGGGTGACCGCGAGGCGCTTTCCAGAGCCAAGGCAATGTTTGAAAAGTCTCCTCCCACTTGGTGGCAACATCGCATCGAGCTGAAGGTGCTCTTCAACGAAGCGGAGGAACTGCTCAAAACACCCCCCCCGCGGTGACAGCAGTCGCGATCCCCAGCCGATTCGCACCCCCCCCTGCCCTGCCCCGCTCACTTCCTGTTCTTTGCGCCAAGTTTCGGTGGTACTTCCGCCAGTTCTTCTGCGTCTCAGTCAGACCGTACGGCTTCAAGTCCTCGACGTCGAGGTCAAGCCATTGATCGTAAAACGTCTGCTCGCGAGTCACCACGCCCTGTAACGCCCAGATCATCCCGAAGAAAAACCCCAGCGACACCACCTTGATCAGCTCCCGCAAAATGCCGTTTGCAATCCCCGGTGGGTCGCCGCCGGCATCCTTCACGTTCAAGAACATGATGAACTTGCCCGGCGAGCGCCCGGTCAGGCCTGTCAAAACTCCATTGATGAGCACCGGACCCCCGATCGTGAACCCCCAAGCCCCCAGAGATGCAATCATGTACAGCCGCGGCGAGCCAGCGTCCATCAGCGATCCGCCGAACTCGAGCAAGAGCGCAATGGGTGTCCAGACCAGAGCAAGATCGATCGCGTAAGCCGCGATCCTTTTGAGCGCATACATGGCTGACGACTTCTATCCGGCTGAAGACGGCAACGGAACGAATAGGTCGACCTGCTTTTCCGGTCGACGCCCGGTACCCGCGCAACACCAACCCGACGCGCCAGCGAGGCGCCTTCCAGGTGTCGAGCGCAGACGCGGGCGAGCAAACATCGAAGAACCCTACACCGAAACCCCTTGATACTTGGCCACTTGCTCGAGCGCCCGCGCCGCCTGAGCCGGCGTCTGATACCGCAGCTCCGGGCGCTTCGCCAAAAGCACCATCACCACATCTTGAAACTTGTCCGGAATCGAAAGCTGAAACTTCTTGGGAGGCACCGGATCGGACTGCCGGATCTGGGCAATCGTCTCCACCAGCGTCTTGCCCTCAAACGGCGGCTTCCCCGTCAAGAGCGCGTACAGAGTCGCCCCCAGCCCGTAAAGATCAGCGCGCGTGTCCACCTCGACATCGCTCTTCGTCCGCTCCGGAGCCATGTACGCAATGTTCCCCACCAGCTCACCCGGACGGGTGATCTGCTTGGCCTTGATCCCCTCAAACGCCTTGGCCAGCATCATATCCCCGAGTTTGGCGGCCTTGTCTTTGGCCCGGATCAATATGCTCTCCGGCGAGACGTTGCGATGGATGATGTGCTTCTCATGCGCGGCCTCGAGCGCCTGCGCGATATGCACCCCCACACCAAGCGCAAACCGCCACTCGAGCATATTCAGCGTGCCGATCCGCTCGATCACCTTCGTCAGCGGCTCCCCCTCCACGTATTCCATCGCCAGCCAGCACGTATCACCCTGCTTGCCCGCGCCGTAAAGCTGGATCAAATTGGGATGCTTCAGCTCGCACACAGTGGTCATCGCCCGTACAAAACGCTGCACGTCCTCTTCATCGCTGGTGAAGTCCGAATGCAGCACCTTCACGGCCACCTCCTTGCCGTCGCGTGCATCGCGGCCCTTGTACACCATGCCGGTCCGGCCTTTCGCAATCAGGCTACCGATCTCGTAATGCGAGAGCTTCTTGCCCGTCAGCACGCCCTCGTCGGCCTTCAGCTCTCGCGCCGGCTTCTGCGCAGCCACCAGGGTATGAGCATCGGGAATCCCTGTCGTATGAAGCTTCAGCCGCGTGCCCCCGATTTGAATCTCCTGCCCATGCTTCAGGTCGCATTCCTGAATCGGATTCCCTTCCACCATCGTCCCTCCGACGCTGTTCAGATCGACGAGACGGAACTTGCCGTTTTCCCAGCTCAGCTCGCAGTGAAGGCGCGACATGGAGAGATCGGTGAGCCGCGTATCCGACTTCTCCCCGCGCCCGATCGTCAGCTTCACTCCCTCCTTCAAATTGATCGTCCGCCCCGCATCCGGTCCCGATGTAATTCTCAAATAGGCTTCCATCACGGAGCCTCCTCGCATGGAAAACGCTTTATCCGCGTACCGGCATCATCAACTTAACCGAATTGAGGCAGCCGTCGCCAGACCGTGGTCCGGCCCCGTTCACGGCCCCCCCGGTCCCTTCCCGTTGAAAACCAGCTCTTCAAACCGCACCTTGAACGCCTCGTTGCTCGAATTGATCGCATCAACGCCCACCTTGAGCTGACCAGGCCAGACCGTATCGATCGGCTTCAGCTCGCTCCAGTGCTGACCATCCTTGCTGGTGAACCCGTAGATCCGGCTCCCACGCCGCTCCAGCCGCAGATAAGCAGTCCCAGGCGTGAGCTGCCCGTTGTGCTGAGCCCCTGACGACCCCCCTTCTCTCTCCTCGAAGATCGCGAACGTCCCCAGCTTTCCACGGTTGATCACCGCACCTCGCTCCAGGCGAATATAGTTGTCGGAATCGCGCCACACAAAGATGCCCCCGCCGTTGAACGGCAGGCCTTTGGCTGCGCATCGACTTGGCGCCGGGCTTGAAGTCGCCCACGACCTTCACCTGAATCGAGAAGTTCCCCTCGACCTCCCTCAGCACCCGAGGCGCATTGTACTTGTCAATGTCGGCATTGAGGTCGTGAAGGCTCCCGGGAATACTCATGACCAGGGCCTTGCCCTCGGTGCGAACGTTGCAGTCGCTATCGGGATCCACAACATTGCCCCAGCCCGGCAGCGCCTTGCCCACAATCTCGGCCTTGGGCCCGGCCTTCTTCAATCGGCTCGTGCCGATCGCGAATGACCCGAAGAACCGGCCCGTGTCCTCGGGCAGCTCCCGGTTGGCTGCCCCCACGGCGATGAGCGCATAAATGGCCTGCCCCAGGATGTAGAGCCTGATCCGGATCGTCCCCACCACTCCCCGCTCCGCCTGGGCTCGAATCGTGAAATCCAGCCCGGGGTATGACCCCTCGAAGCGAACCTTCTTCTCGGAAATGACCTTGCCATTGAACAGCTTGGCGAAATAGTCGCGAAACGCGACAAGCTGGTTCCCCTCTGCTCCCTTCACAATCGCCGTCGGCAGCGTGATTCGCTGGGCGATGAAGGCCGCTGACGGCGTATCACATTCGATATTCACGATCTTGAGCCGCCCGCCCGGCCCACTCTTGTTCGTGACCTCGCTCTTCGTCGGATCAGTCGGAAAATCCACCACGAACTGCCCCTCCTTGGAAACAACTGTACGCCAAGGAGCAGCCTCCGCTTCCTGCGCCTGGAACCCGACACACATCGCGGCGAGCACGGCTGTCACGATCATCGCTCTCACCTCCACGCGTACCCGATCACTCGACCCAGACAGAAGCCCAGAACCCTATTCAACCCACTCTCTCGACCCGTTGCCAGATGCCGGTGCCTATCGCCGCTCATCCCCGATCACACTCGTATCCAGTGCAGAACGACAGCGCGGTGTAGCACGTCGTAGTCGACAGTACGCAAACTCCCCATTGGTAGCCCTGCATTGAGGGGAGGCACTGATACTTCCCACAGGCCACGCACGGATTCGGGACGCCGGCGGAATTGCATACTGAGCTAGGGGTCTGGGCGTGAGCGGACGGTCTCGCCAAGATGGCGCAGGCGACGACGAACAACACCATGCCGAAGCCGGTGAGGAAGCAACGCCGTCCGACGGAAGTCAAATTCTTGAGCATTTCAATGCCTCCAGAAAACGGTTCAGATCGGTAACGTAAACTACCGAATGAACGAGCACGAATCGCGCTGCCGGCGAGCGCCGCCCGAGAGTTCGTCTAGGGCGGCGAATCAACCAGCTCACCGCCTCGCGCGTGCCCATGGCTATCCAAACCGACTGCGCGATTCCGCTCCTGACATAACGCACGGAGCCGTCAGCGATGAGGATATTGACGCCGCCCGAATGATAGCTCCTGGCGGCGAACACCCCCGTCCCGTTGTCGTGGGTCACGCCGCAGTCCGGAACCGGCGAGTCTGGCGTGGCGGCGACGAAGAACGTTGTGTAGAACGCTCCGCCGATCAACCACGTGCGTCCAGCGGGTTCCCAGGTTTCGCAGCACCTGCGTCCGGCTGGAACATACGCTAATCCACTCGGGCCATGGAATGAACCCATCGCCCGGCAGTTCCACCGGGTCGACAATGATCCAGTCGCGGTTCGCGACGTAACCATCCAACCCGCCGATTAGTTTCTCTGACATCGCGATGGTGTTCGAGAGCCCGTCCGTGAACCCAGCCGCGCGCGACCCATGCCTCGTGAACGCTCCGCCCTCCTCGAATCCACCCCCAACCGCCGGGCAAAAGCCGCATAAGCCGGCATTAACGCGGTAGCTGTTCGGGCCACTCGGTTGCGGCACAGTCATCGGGTCGGACGGGCAAAGGAAGACCTCGACGACCTGGAGAGCGGATGTTTGATTCGCGCCCCGGCTCCCAAGCTCGAGATCGTGATCATCGGCGTGCAGTAATTAATCGAATTAAACAACTGAGCGAGTTCGAGGTAGGGCAACAACATGCAGTGGGCGGATGCGTCCGACGACAAGGGATAACCGCCGGCGCTCGTGCCGACCCGAGACCAGCTTCCCCACGGAGGGAAGCAGCCGATCGCACTCTCGTAGCTGTGAAGGGCGATTCCCAGCTGCTTCATGTTATTCACGCAACTCGCGCGACGTGACGCCTCACGGGCCGACTGCACGGCAGGCAGCGTGAGGCTCAACAAAAGCCCGACGATTCCGACCACGGCCAGCAGTTCGATTAAGGTGAACCCGACTCGATATCTCGCAATGCTGATTCTCATGGGTCGAGCCCCGGTGAGGATCCCGATTGGTGGGTTAAGGGACGCCCGCCTCCCGCTGAGCCGTCGGGAAATGTTTCAACGACCGATCAGACGGTATGTGCACGGTAACGAACAGCGGCGCTTTCGAGAACGACGCGGTGATCCGCAGGCGGAACTCGCCGGAGGCTCTGCAGAGGAACGGAGCGCCCTGTGGACAGGCGAATCCTGTGCAATTTTCCTGACTCGCCGACCCGCTTCCGATCGACGACGAACGGACAATCGCTCGGGCCCTCGATGACGACATCAAGATCATCACTCGCCTCCTTCGCACTGACGAGGATCGACGCTTCCCTTCGCGACTACCCATCGTCACCAGCGAGGGGAAAGCCGTGAGATCGGCCCGCGGCGGCCGCACGACCATGTTGAAATTCTGCGAACTCGCCGGGTCCCAAGGGTCTGTGATCGTCACGAGGCCAACCGATGTGCCCTGAGGCGGGGGCCCCGCGAGTTTCATCAAGAAGCGGCGCCTCCTGAGAACTGCGCCCGGCCGATTTGGCTCCGTCTCGACACCTATTTCCTTGAAGCGCAAGAAGTCAAAACTCGAGCGCAGCTCTGGAGACTTTGTCTCGCCGGCGCCCTCGACGGTCTCGACGATAATCTCGTGACCTTGACCAGGTGAGAGCGCCGTTAGAAATGCCGGGACGCCCGGTACTTGGAAAAGGAACGGCGGTCTACGAGTGCCGACGATCCGAAACGTCAAAACGATATTGGGCTGAACCGGCGAATCCGTGTGAATCTCGATCGGCACGTCCCGTTGTACGAAAGGGAGCACGGAGGCCGAAATCGAGACGGTCGCCGCCGCGCCCGGCATCACGAGGTTCCGATCAAGCGTCGGCTTCGCGCAGCCGCAGCCACTTACGACCTCGATAATATGCACTGGACTACGTCCCTCGTTCACCAACTCAAAACGACACGACGCGCCGGCGCCACCCTGAGTGAGGTCATCAGCACCTTGCCAGACTGCAAGCCGACTCTTCGGGACGAGCACACCGGCCGCCGAGATCCCGGCTTCAAAGTAGAAACCACGAGGCCGGCCGCGCCCAGACAGGCCAGCACGACCGCGCACGTTCGGAGACCCTTGCCCAAGCACTTTTGGAAACATCTCCACGGCGGTTCCGCGTCCGCTGCGGGAAAACCTTTGAGAGAAAAGTGATCCATGCCATAGGGTGACGCTCCACCTGTAACGATTCATTCGCACGACTGCCGACGATCGGTGGAGAATTGGATATCGTCGATTTTTCTTAGTAACGCGCCCAACAAAGAAAGTCAACAACATTTTTTTTAATTTGGAAACCTTGTTGGGAGCCACGAGCCCGGCGCGAGGTCCCCGCTCAGTACGAGCCAGACACGCGACCGTGTTAAGCCATCGATAACGCACGCAACGATCGGTATCTTCGGACGCCGTGGCGAACCGGCTCACGCCATCCCCGCTAATCCGCGGAACATTGCCAGCCGGTTCGGCCGCCTGTGCCCGGAGCGAAAATGGTCAGGCCGCCAAACTCTCGTGACAGACGAGGGCGGGGAAGGGGTCGGGGTGCCCGGCGTCGGCGGCGCTTTTGTCGCGTGCACGCGACGCGCGAGCAAAAGCGATCGCATCGAGCCGTCGCGCGGACCGGCGAAGTCCCCGCGGAGCGTTCAGAGGTGGACGCGCCAACGCCGCGATACAGCGGAGCCGCGAGCTCAAGCATCGCCTGAGCCGCTCATCACCACCCGCTCGGCGACCGTTGGCCCCGGCCTGTAGTCACCCACGACCTTCGCCTCGGTGACAGAATTCCCTCCGGTTCCCGCAGCACGCGCGGGCCGCTGTACTTATCGATGCAGGCATTGAAGTCGTGAACGGCGCCTCGGAGCATTCGAGACGAGACCCCCTCGGTCGACCCTGACACTGCGGCCGCCGCCGCAACCAACCACATCGCCCAACCGGCCAGTACTTTGGCCGTGGCCTCGGGACCGGTCTTCTTCCTGTGAGTCGTGCCGATCTCAAACGAACCGAAGAATCGCCGCGCGTCCTCGGACAGCTCTCGGTAGGTGGCAGCAACGGCCAGAAAGGCATAAATCGCCTCCGCCCGAGCGTATTGTCGGATCCGAATGCTAACGATCATCCCGCGCTCCGGCTGGGCTCGAATTGTAAAGCCGAGCCCCGGGGGCACGCCTCCACAAAGCGAACCTTCTTATCCGAGATCACCGTGCGATCGCACAGCTTGGCGAGATAGTCAGGGAACCCGACAAGCTGGTTCCCCGGGGAAATCCACGACGAACTGCCCCTCCGTGGAGACCGCCATACGCCTTCGCGGAGCCGCCCGTCCCCGGCACCCCGGGACGCAAAAAATCGCGGCGACTACGGTTGTCACGATGATCGTTCTAACCTCCGCTGATTCCTGATCGCTTCAACGATCCGCCTTTTCAACCGACAACCCAGACCCATCGCCCGATGCCAATCGCTAACGTCACATCCCCAATCACATTCCGGATCGAATACCCCTCGAACCGCACCACTAGCGGCGTGAACGCGGAATTCACCGCAGTGACGCCAACCGAAAGCCGCGCCGGCCAGCCGATTTCAAACGGACCAGTCTCGGCCCACTGCTGGCCGTCAGTACCGTAGTAACACTTGATCCGCCCGCGCTGCCGCTCGATCTTCAAGTAGACATCTCCCTCTTCAAGGAAGGCATTCTTGCGCACGACTGGCCCGTCGCCGTCCTGTTTCTGACAGAGCAGCAAGCCCCCAACGCGCGAATTCCGCAACACCGCCCCGCGCTCCAGCCGGATGTAATGGTCCCCGTCCAGCCACAGCACCAGGCCTGCCCCGTTATACGGCAGCGCATCGTCGCGCGTGCCCGGGCCCTCGGGCTTTAGCTCACCGCGCACCCGGACTTGCACCACGAAGTCTCCCTCCACATCCTGCAAAACGCGCGGAGCATTGAGTTTACCGATCTCCGCGTTCAGATCATGCAGCGACCCGGGAACCTCCAGATTCATCCCTCCATTTTCCAGCACAACCTTGCAGTCGCCATCGGGGTCGATCATGTCCCCCCAGCGATCAACCACCAAATCGCCCGCCGGCATCTCCGCCGGCCCTCGATGCGTGCTGAACAGGTAGCGGCCGGGCTTCGTGTTCATGGTTCCACCGCGTGCCAGAACATAAGCGAGGTGGTACTTCAGCTCAACGTCCTTCCCCGCGCCCGGCTCAATTCTGATCGTGATCGTGCCAACGGCCTGATGCCCCTGGACGTCGAGCTTGCTCTTCTTCCCACCTGAGACCGGCTCGATCACCGGGCTCTGCGTGCCTGAGCGCTCGCCCCGTTTGGCCGCCGCTTCGCCAGTCGGGCCATGAACGACTGTGACTTCCTTGATGCTATCGAACGGATCGAAGAGCGGTACACGGACCGCCAGATCCACCGCCCCCGCCCGGTACTTTATCGCCGTGACCGAAAAACCCGTCGGATGACCCTCCAGCATTTCGAGCAGGTCGCGCCGCGGGATCGCAATCCCGATATTCGCACCCCGGATCGATGCAACCGCCACGCCGACCAGCCGGCCCTGCACGTCGACGATCGGCCCGCCGCTGTTCCCGGAGTTCAAGGCACCATCGATCAACACCGTTGCGATCCGTGCGCCGGAACCCCGGCGCACGCTCGAGACGCTTCCCCTGCCCACCACCACCGAAGGGCTGCCTCGGCCCAAGGCCAGTGAGTCGCCAAACGGAAACCCAAAAACATGGACCGGCATCGTTTCGACCGGCTCGGTCTCCTTGAGCACGTCCAGGGGCACCGGCATGACCTTCACTCCGCTGATCTTGATGATCGCCAGATCGGGTTCCGTCGACGACGCCACCACCTCCCCGCGCACTTTCTGCTGCTTCTCCGTCCCACTCCGCAACACGACTGTGATGGCCATGGCTCCGCCCCGCGAAGCCTCCGGCGCCCGGATGACATGCCGGTTCGTTACGACATACCCCGTCTCGCCCTCGACCCTGATCAAAAAGCCGGAGCCCGACCCGCCGCTTCCGGAGTCCGCGCCCGAGCTGGTTCTTACCATCACGGTCGCGTCCTTGATCGCCGCGACCGCCGGAAGCGGAAGGCTCTCCTGCGCCCCCGCACACGCTACCGCAAGCCCGACCATCACGAGCACGAGAGCCCGGTGCGTCATCACCCCATCCCCACAAAGTTCGCATACATCTGTAGCCCCACAGACTGGCTCTTCTCCGGATGAAACTGACAGGCCATCAAATTCTCACGCCACACGATCGCGGGGAACGGCCCGGGATAATCCGCTTCGGCCGCCACGTGCTCCGGGTTTTCCGGTACCGCGTAGTACGAGTGCACGAAATACACCGAGATGTCCGGACCAATGCCCGCCAGGAGCGGCACCGGCTTCAGCACTCTCAGCGTGTTCCAGCCCATGTGCGGAACCTTCAAACCGGGGGCTGCCGCAAACCGTTCGACACGGCCGGGCAACAGACCAAGTCCCTGGTGCTCGCCGTCTTCATGGCTCGTGTCGAACAGGAGCTGCAAGCCCAGGCAAACCCCCAGGCACGGCTTTCCCGCGCGAACCGCGTCGCAAAATGCTTGGCCCAACCCCGTCCTCCGCAGCTCAGCCATCGCGTCGGCAAACGCCCCCACCCCGGGCAGCACAACTTTCGTCGCCTGATGAACCCGGTCCGCGTCCGAAGTGATCTCGGCTGCCGATCCAACCGCCTCGATCGCCTTTTGCACGCTCCTCAGGTTGCCCATTCCATAGTCGATGATGACGATCACAGCCGTGGCCTCGACGACGACTCAGGAACACGCGAACCCGCACTCACATTCGCGCCCGCGCCGAACTCGGCAAGATCGACAGCTTCACCGTCGTTCCCGCCCCCGGTGAGCTCTCGATCGAGAAAGCGCCTCGATGCCTCCGCCAGATAAGCTGCGCGATCGTCAAACCGACGCCCGCGTGTCCTTCCTTGGTGGTGAAAAACGGCTCGCCTGCCCGCCGCTGAACCTCCTGGCTCATCCCACACCCCGAGTCTCCAATCGTGAGAGTCACCCAGTCTCGCGAATCGACGTGCGTGGAAATCTCGATCGTTCCCGAACCCCCGGGCAAAGCCTCTCGCGCATTCTCGCACAAACCGCTCGAGCATCGTCCGAAGCTGGTTCCGGTCGCCCTGGACGGCGGGTATCGCACCCGGGCTCCAGCGCCATTCAACGCCCCCTTCGCCCGAGTTTCGCTCGCACTCGACCAGCTCACCGACCAACTGATTCAAATCCACGTTCCGAGGTTCACCGGTCGGCTCAGTGAGCTCGACTGCACCCTGGCTTCGCGCCCAGTCGATGAGCTTCCGCGCCACGCCCGAGGCATGCAGAGCCGTCTCGATGATCGACGTCGCAAGCGCAGCCTGTTCCCTCGCATCGGTCGCACGGCTCACCGGCGAGCGAATCAGCTCCGCATTGCTCACCGTCGCGCTATAGGCATTGATCAGGTAATGCCCCACAGCCGACGAAAGATGAGCAAGCTCGATCAGCCGATCGGCAGCTTCGGCGCCCGTCTCGCTCGCTCGGGTCATGGTCTTCACCGCCGCAAGAGCCTCGGATGAGGGAGAACTGACGATAAATGAGAAGCGGTAGGCGATTCGAGCACTCGCCGCAGAGACCGCTCTCGCCCTCAACGAACCAGGCGAGCTTCCACCCAGTCGGCGAAATCGCGGATATTGCCTCGCTCGCCGAAATCCGTGTCCAGAATCAAGAACTTTCCACCCGCAAGATCCACATCGATGGCCTGTGGCGCGTCACGATACGACAGCGGCTCGCTCTGGTAGCGCTTCTCTTTATCGACCAGCACGCGAAAGACGACGCTCCCGGTAGGCCCGGCGCGTTCATCCACCCCCACCCGCGCCTGGAACCGCCGATCGCCCTCTTCAATGCGGTAAGCCAGTAAGGTTCGGCTCTGCGTGCCAATTCCGCGATCAAACGATTGACCGCCAAGCTCGAACAAATGGCCGTCGACCATCCGGTCCAACCGGTGCTCGCGCGTGGGACCGACGTACGGAAGATAGCTCGCCTTGACCGGCTTTCGCTCGGCAAGATACACATACGACGGACTTCTGACCTGCACCCCGACGAGCTCGCCCAGCGGAAAGCGAACCTTCACTCCAAACCGAGCCGTCGCTTCCACGCTCCCCTCGTCGATCCTCGCATCCGTCGCCCCGAACCGCGTGCCGTCGTGCAACGTGAACTCCAGAAATCCCGACTTGGGCTGCGGATACTTCACCAGCGACGGATCGAACCCGACCGCGACTATCCGCGATGGGTCGATCTCTCGCGGCTTCCCCTCGCAAAGCAGCTTGAGCACCCGGTCAAATCCCAGGAAGTTTCCCGAGAGACGGTCGCCGTTCGACAGCCATACCACCTCGTCCTTTCGCGGCTCAAAGAGCACTCGATCCCACATCGCGTCCGCGTCGTCCCGGACTCGCGGCTCGACCATGATCCATCCCAGAATCGCCTCGAGCGGAATCGACAATTTGCCCAGAGCGTCCGACTGTATCTCGAGCGCCGTGTCCGTCGCCGCCCCCAGCGTCACCCGCATCACGCGATCACCCTCCGGCAGGACCACCATCGAGCGATCGAGCGGAACCACCGTCTCCGAAACCTCGCGAGTCAATTTGAACATCTGCGCAAGCGGCAGCTCGTGCTTGGCCCCCTCCGCAGAAGCCAGCGTGATCACCCCAGGCCCAAGAGAGACCAACCTGCCACTCGTCCGTCCGCCCGTCAAGCAAAAGCGCACTGAAGACCGGATCAGACTCGTCTCGTCTCCCCAACCACGAGCGGCGCAGACCCGCCGCCCGCCGCCGCCGCCATCAACAACCAAGCCACAAACTGCACGCCCACCCCCATCGAGTTAAGCTGACAACGACACGACAACTGACAACCCCTACCGCTGAAAGATCGGCAGGTAATCGTTGGGAATCTGCAAGATGATGAGAGCCATCGCCGTGCCATACTCGTTGCACACGCCGACGTCCTGCCAGTAGCCCCCCGGCGATTGACGATGGATCAAATCGTCCCGGATCGCCGTGTACCAGTCCGTCCACTCGCTCCCCCCGTACAGCCACATCGCCTGCGCCGCGTAGTATTGCCCGTAGAAAAAATGATGATTTCGTCGCGCCGGCCGGAACCCCTGGCCATACTGCTTCAAATAGGCAATGCCGTCACGCACCTCCTTCGAATCGTACTCGCCGGCCGACTGAAGCGCCACCACTCCCGCCGCCGAGCGCGGAAACTCGGACGTCGCTATACCCTGCAGCATGTACCGGAACCCGCCGTCATGGTTCTGCGACCGCTTCACATACCGGATGCAGGCCTCGACCGTCTCCTTGGGCACGTAAAGCCCCGCATTCCGCGCCGCTCGCAACGCATTGATTTGACAGATCGTCACCGACAGGTCCGCATCGAGACGCCGCGGCTGATACCGCCATCCCCCTTCCACATTCTGACAGTCGATGATCAGCCGCACCGCCTTCTGCAGCTTCTCGCGGATCTCCGGCCGATGCGTCATCCCGTAAGCCTCCGCCAGGAACAACGTGCCGAATCCATGCGAATACATCGGACCATGCGTCGAACTGGCCGCCACCGCGATGAAGCCCGACTGCGATGTGTTGTCCATCACATAGACCAGCGCCTTGTCGATCTGCGACCCATACGGGCCCCGCCCGGGCTCGAGCCCGAGGCCATGAACGCCAGCGCCGCCAGGCTCGTCACCGCGATGTTCCCTCGGTACGTCCCCGCGCCGATACGATCCATCGGCATTCTGGCTCCGCGCCAGCCACACGAGGCCGTTCTTGATCGTCTTGTCCGTATCACCCGTCATCAGCTCGGCCGTTCCCTCCGGTATGTCACCGCGACGCGACTCGCCGAAACCGTCGATCGCCTTCGATTGCTCCGCCGTCTGAGCGACCGCCGCCCCGCCCGTGAACATGCCCACGACCAGGATCGGCACCACCACCCAAGCCGCACGCGCCTGCAGTGTCATATACCGCCCTCGGTTCCGCCAAGCAGCCCTTGAAGCATGATGTAACGCTTGAACACTTGCTCTGAAGACTCTATTCAAATCTCGATCGCTAACGCTGGAAGATCGGCAGGTAGTTGTTCGGTATCTGCAGGATGATGAGCGCCATCGCCGTGCCGTACTCGTTGCAGATCGTGTCGGACCAGTAGCCCGAGGGCATCTGCCGCCTGATCAGCTCGTCCCGGATCGCCGGATACCACTCCGCCCACTCCGGGCCACCCCGTAGCCACATCGCCTGCGCCGCGTAGTAATGCCCATAGTAATAGTGGCTGTACCGGTTCCCCAGCTTGATCTCTCGGATGTACTGCCGCAGATACCCGATTCCATCGCGAACTTCCTTGGTGTCATACTCCCCCGCCGACTGCAGCGCCACCACGCCCGCCGCCGACCGCGGGAACGCACTCGCCCCCCCTGAAGCATGTACTTGAAGCCGCCGTCGTGGTTCTGCGACCGCTTCACATACAGGATGCACGCCTCGACCGTCTCCTTGGGCACGTAAAGCCCGGCGTTCCGCGCCGCCCGCAGCGCATTGATCTGACAGATCGTCACCGACAGATCCGCATCACGCCGCACCGGCTGATACCGCCACCCACCTTCGAGATTCTGCGAGTCGATGATCAGTCGCACCGCCTTCTGAAGCTTCTCCCTGATCTCCGGCCGATGCGTCATTCCATACGCCTCCGCCAGGAACAACGTCCCGAAGCCATGCGAATACATCGGACCATGCGTCGAGACTGGCCGACACCGCAATGAACCCCGATTGCGACGTGTTGTCCATCACGTACACCAGGGCCTTGTCGATCTGCGCACCCGTACGGACCCCGCCCCGGGCTCGATCCCGACGCCATGAACGCCAGCGCCGCCAGGCGACGTCACCGCAATGTTGCCGCGATACGTCCCGGCGCCGAACGATCCATCGGCATTCTGGCTCCGCGCCAGCCACGCCAGCCCTCCCTTGATCGCCTTGTCGGTGTCCGGCGTCATCATCTCGGCGGTTCCTTCGGGAACGTCGCCTCGACGCGATTCGCCGAATCCCTCCACCGACTTCTCCTCCTGGCGAGCAGTCTGCGCTACCGCTTCCCCGCCGCACGAGCAAAGCAGAACCACTGCCGAACACACTGAAACGGCGACGATCCGGGCTCTCCAGGCTCCTCCTCCGGCCATCGTGTCACTCTCCCTCACGCCGCGGCGCTTCCTTGCCGACCGACAGGAAATACCGGCTGATCAGCTCCGTCTTCGACGTCAGCGCCTCTTCCTTGAACGTGTTCTCCATGACCTGACGCAGCTCCTCCGGCAGGTGCCCCCAAACCCCCTTGCCGCCGGCTGTCGAGTGCTGGCTGGTCGGCTTCTCCGGCTTCATCGCCCGCGCCCTGCGCGAGCGCCCCGGTCTGATCGCCTTCCTGCTGCCCCGGCTGATTGCCCTGCCGCACGCCGGCGCCGAATCGTCAGCCGCCCTGCCGACGATCCCGACTGCCGCACTTGCTCGATCAACGTATCGATGCGCTTGACGATCTGCTTCTGCTTGGCCTGGGTGTCTTCACCGGAATCCGGCTTTCCCAGCCGCTTCTCGACGTCGCGCATCTCCTTGATCATCTCGCCGATCGCCCCGGTCCGCTCTCCGTCGTCGCCATTCGGGCGCTTCCGCTTGCGGCCCGCAAGCTCCTCCAGCTCCTGGTCGATCTCCTTATCTTTGCCGCCCAGCTTCACACGCTCCTTGTCGCCAGCCCCTGCTCCCTTCGTCCTCTCGCCGCCTCCAGGCGCCTGCCCCTGCGGACGATCCTCCCGTGCCGGCTCGTCCTTGCTCTCCCCCAGCTTGCCCAGCAGATCATCAAGTGCTTGATCCTTGGGCGCAAGCGGGCTCGCTTTGGGCCCCTTGGGCGCCGGCTTGGCTCCTCCCGGAGCCGCCGAACCGGGCTTACCCGTGCCCTGGCCCGAGCCCGCCCCGTCCTTCGATTTCTGCTTCGATTCCGATCCTGAAGACAACTTCGCCTTCGCCGGCTCTGACTTCTTGGCGGCCTTCTTCGCCCCGGGCCCACCCCCGGGGTCGTCCTTCTTCAAATCATCGAGCAACGAGTCGAGCGCATCGTCTTTGGCCTTGCCTCGCTCCTGCGCTGCGCTGAAAGAACACCGGCGAGAACCAGGTCGCAGCCAGCGCCAGTGCGGCCACACAGGCCAGTCGAATGGGCTTCGCAATCATGATCATTCCTCCCCGTCGTCCCGTCTCGGTCGGGTCAGGTCGCGCACCAGGTCCGCCAGTACACCCTGCTCCTCACCCAGCCGCTGCACCTCCCGATTCTGCTCGGGCGTGAACGCCTTGTTCCGCCTCCGCAGCTCGTCAAACGCCTCGGTCCGATCGTTGATTTCCTTCTGGAGTGACTTGAGCATCTTGAGCTGAGCGGTCGCCGGAATGCCGTCGCCATTGCCACGGTTGCCGCCCCCGCCGCCACCACCACCTCCACCTTGACCGCCTCCAGCACCGCCGCCGCCTCCAGCACCGGCACCGTCGGCGCTGAGCGACTCGAGAAGCTGCTTGAATCGATCGGAAGCAGCCCGGGCTGCCTCTTCGGTCGTCTTGTCGGTCTTGAGATCCAGCAGCCCGTCAGCCGCTCTCCCCATGCTCTCGGACGCCCGGCGCAGTGTCAGTGCGAACACCGGGGCCCCTTCCAGGTTCTCGATCATCTCGCCCGTCTCCTCCTTCAGGCCGGCCTGAACCTGGCCCAGGCCCTTGACCCCCGCACGCTGGGCGATCGTCAACCGCCCCGTCGCCTTCTGCCGCAGCGATTCATACGAGGCCGTCTCGGTGACAACCTTCTCCTGCCGCTCGGCCAGCGACTTGAGCCGGTCGCCCATGCGGGCGAGCTGTTCCACCGCGAGCTGCTCCTCGGCTTCTCGCCGCGCCTCCTCAAGCTCGTCCTGCGCGTCCTCAAGCTCGGCCAGGGCCTGTTCTTGCTCATCGCCGGCCTCTTCGCCGTCGTCTTGATCGAGCTTGTTCTGCGCTCGTTCCATCCGGCCCCGGGCGTTCTCCCCTGCCCGCGCTGCCCGCTCGGCGTTCAGCTTGGCCAGCCGCTGGAGCTGCCGGTCCAGGTCCTTGCGGATCTCCGCCTGCTCTTTCGCCAGCCGCTTGAGCTGCTCCTTCCGCTCCTGGGCATTCGGGTTCCGCTGCGCTTCCCGCGTGCTCTTCAAGTTCTGGGCCTGCCGGGTACGCGTCTTGGCCAGCTCGCTCTCGGCGTTCTTCAGCTCTTTCACCAGCCGCGCCAGCTCCCGCTCGCGCCGATTCTGGATCGCGTCGACCAGATCCCTCAGCTCCTCCCGCGCCTGCTCCTGCTGCGGCCGGGCTTCATCCATCTGGTTCTTTTCAAGCTGACCAGCCGCATCGGCCAGCTTGCCCACCGTCCCTTTCTGCTCGCTCTTCTGGGCCGCTTCCCGCATCGCCGCCGACGCCAGCGGGTCCTGCTCGGCCGTCCTGCCCGCCATCTCGTTCATCCGCTCCTGCAGGTTTTGCAGCCCCTTGCCGATCTGATTCTGGCGCGAAGCCAGATTGCCCAGCTCCCCCTTCTGCTCCGGCGAAAGGGCGTCCTGACCCTTCCCCACCATCTCGGGCTTGTCAGCCACCTCCGCGGTCTGCTTCATCGTCTGCTCGTGCTGCTTGAGCAAGCTCCTGAGCATCCTTGACCACGCCCCGATACGTCTCGAACTCGCTCAGGCTGTCCAGCATCTTCTTCAGCTCGTCGGCGATCGCCTTCTGATTCTTCCTCGCATCCGCCAGCTCGCCCTTGCGCCGTTCGAGGGCCCGACTCCTTCGGTTCGCTCGACGGCGAAGCAGGCGTTGCTCCCTGGCCCTGCTGCTTGCCCGCTTCCCCACCGTTCTTCGCCTGCTCACGCGACGACTCGCGCCCCTTCGCCGCCGCGGACCCTGCCTCGGCGTTCTTCGAATTCTCGCCCGCTTTCCCTCGCGCCGCTTGCGCTTGCCCGCCCTCCGGATCACTCCCCTTCGCCTTCGCTTTCGCCGTCCCTGGCTCCGGCTTCTGCTCGTCTCCGGAGGAATTCGCCGCCCCCTTCTGATCGGGCCGTGCGCCCTGCTCCTGCCCCGCGCCGCCCGGATCATTCTTGGCAGCCTCGCCACCGCCCTGCTCGGACTTCGCATCCCCCTGGTCCAGGTTCTTCGACGCGCGCGAAATCCCTTGCTCGGCCGGGCCCAGGTGCTTGTCGCGAATCACCTGGAGCCGCGCGAGCATCTCCTCCATCTGCCTGCGGCATCATCCATGTCGAGCTTGAAATTATCGAGGTCTTCCAGCGACCGCCGCATCCGCGCCCGACTCCTTCGTCCCGGTTGTTGAGACGCCCTCCCACCTGCCGCTGAATCATCCCCGCGTTGGCCAGATCGTCGCGCTGCGACTGCGGCAGCTTCGGAGTCTCCTTCAGACTGCGCATCGCATTCTCGACCGGCGTGATCGCCTGCTTCTGCATCGTGAGCACCCTCGCCAGCTCTTCCCGAAGCTCACGCCGGTTGTCGTCAAACTGCCGGGCCGCATCCTCCTTGGAAATGATCCGCAGGCGAATTTCCCGGCTCTTTCCCAGCTTTCGGGCCCTTGATTCGATCGAAGTCGAGCGCTTCGGCGTGGAACGTGATCATCGTTCCCACCGCCAGCTTGAGCGGGCCAAGCTGCCAGTCGTGCGCCACGTCCTGGTGCTTCACATACGTCCCGACCGCCGGCCCCGGACCAGCCTCCGGCGCCGTCCAGAGCGGAATCGCGACCGCCTCCTGTGGCTCGGAATCGCCGGTCGCAATCTGATAAATCATCTTGCCCGATTGCAATCCGAAGTCGTCGTCCAGCATCACCCGGACCGGGATCGTCGCTTCCGCCGGCACGTCGCGGTCGCTCTTGGGCTCGTCGATCACCACCCGCGGAGGCAAGTCGCCGTAGCCGCGAACCTCGTACCGCACCGCCTCGCGGTTCCGGAAGCCCTCCGTATCCCTCAGGTCAAACCAGAAATTGAAGTTGTCCTTCACCGTCAGTTCCGCGCGAAATCCAGTCCGCGCCGAATCGAAAACCAGCTCCCCACCCGAAGGCGCCTGCCCGATAAGAAGCACCGCGTGCGCCAGCGGCTTGTTCGCCGTCGCCTCGCAGCTCGAGCTTCGTTCCCTCGAGCGCCCGAAGCTGCGTCAGCCCCGGTGCCAGCACCTGCGAGGGTATCCCCGTGTACTCCGGCGGGGTCACCCGGATCACCAGCGATTTCAAAGTAGGAGGCGGCACCACCTTCACCGGCACGTCCCGCACCGAAGACCGGTCGTCGCCGCCCGTCACCGTGAATTGAAACGGCTGGTTTACCGACTCGATCCTCCCCCGAAACTCTCCCCCCTCCATCGCGCGCAGCGTCTCTTTTGCCGAGTCGCCGTCCGCAAACTGATAAGTCGCCACCGCAGATTCCGGAACCTTGTCGCCGGCACGTACCTTCACCGCCAACGTGAACGAGTCGCCCCGCGCCACCTTCAGCGTCGTCTGCCCTGCGTCGAGAACCAGATGCGTCCGCTGCGGCCAGTTCGTTTTGCCCAGCGGCAGGAACAACCGCGTCATCGCAATCCGCGCGGTCTCCGGCGCCGCCGCCGCCAGCAGCCCCGCCGCCAGTAGCGCCGCCGAGCCGGCCAGCACAGCCTTGATCACAGGTCTGGGCTCGATCACATCGCGGAAGTTGATCGTGCTCGTCTCCGCCACCGCCTGCCGCACCGTCGCCTCTCGCAAGGCCGGCGAGCCTCCGCGAACGTCGCCGGCATCCATCCGCAAAAACTCGATCGTGCTCGCCAGCCGATCGTTCAACCCCGGCCACCGCTCCTCGATCTTCAGTGCAATGTCCAGATCGTCAAAACGCACGATCAGCGGCCGGATCATCCCCCGGTACACCAGCCAGATCGCCGTCCCGGCCACCAGCACAAAGAGCGCCGCTCGGACCACGAAATCCAGGTGAAACTCCCAGTCGACCGCGCCCGCCACGATCAGCAGCGGCACCACCACCCCCACCACCCACGAAAGCCCATGGAGCGCCAGCAGCCGCCGCAGCGCATTGCGCAAACCCTTGATTCGCGATTCAAGCTGTTGAGGAGTCACTACGACCTCCTGATTTCGCCTTTGCCCCGGACTCGTGTCGAATGGATCAAATACGAATTATACCATCTGGTTGCGCTTCCGGAACACCCACTCCAGCGTAATCAGCGTAAGGAAAAGCGCCAGCACCGGCCACGTGTTCCACAGCGGTATCGGCGGGTCCGTCTCCAGCAGCACGGGCGAAGGCTTGGGCAGGTCCGCGAGCAGCGCGTCCGCCGCCAGCGGCGTGTAAAACTTCCCCCCGGTTAACTCGGCCGCGCGCAGCAGTTCCGGACCATTCATTTCAATGCGCTCGAACTCATTGACGGGTGCTTCCACCCGGAACGTGGTCGTCGGAATCGCACCCTGGAGTACCGGGGGCGGCAACAGCCTCACCTCGTAGTCGCCCTCGGCGGCTTGCGGCAGTGCGCCCTCAAACACGTTCTTGGTTCCGGGAACCAGCTTGAGCGCAAGCTTGCGCGAGCCCTGCCCGACCCGGCCGACCTGGATCGTGAGATCGCCGCTCTTGGGCGCCAGCCCGGCATTGGGAAACCGCGCCCGGATCTGGATCGGCTGTCCCCGCTGATACTGGCGCCGGTCCGTCTGGATCTCGGCCTGGCGCTGGCCCACCAACCGCGACCTCGCCAGAAACCGGATCGTCTGCACCCAGAACCGCCCGAAGTACCGGTCGCCCGCCCTGTAACGCCACCGCCACGTATCGTCGAATGCGTGAAACATCGACTTGCCCAGACCCACAAACTGGTACAGCACCAGCGGCAGATTCCCGTCAGACCCGATCACCGTCGGGTGCTCGGCCAGCACCAGCGCCGCGGGTTTCTTCCGCGGTGCCTCGAAATACCAGAGCAGCTCGGGAAGCCCATCCCAGATCTTCATGCTCGAAGCATCGTCATCGCCGAACCGGAAGATCGGGCTCCCCCGCCCTTCGAGCGTCAGCCGCGGCCGGAATGACGACACGTTCGTTCCCACCGCCGTCGGGTTTCGTGCGTCCGATAGCTCGATCGGCAACAGCAGCTCAAGCGGCGACCCGTGATATGACAGCGGGTTGAACAGATCGCCCGCCACGAACAGGACGCCCCCCCCCTTCTCGGTCACAAACTCGACTAAGTTCTGCAACTGCGACACGCTCATGTAGCTGATGTCCGCGTCACCGAAGAGCACCACGTCATACTTGAACAGGTCCTCTTTCGATGCGGGAAACGTCGGAATCGCCGATCGGTCCTGCTCGCTGTAATTCGGGTCCGACGACAGCAGCACCACGTTCAGATCGATCGTCTCGTCCCGCTCGAGATAGTTCTTCAAGTACCGGAATTCATACCGGGGCTCGCTGTCGACAACCAGCACACGCAGCTTCTCCTTGCGCACATTGACCACGCGCTCCAGCCGGTTGTTGTCCGTCTGAAGCTCACGCGGCAGCTTGTCAACTTCAATCACGAACGTGCGCTCGCCCGTCGTCTTGGGATGGTGCACCAGCTCCACCCGCTTGGGCTGCGCCGTCCTTCGGCAGATCGACCTCCTTCGAGTCAATCTCGCGCGCCGAAGCCGGGTCCTTAGACCCCGGCGGCAGCTCCTTCAAATGCACCACCGCTTTCTCACCGGCGAAACCTCGCGCCGACAGCTTGGCCTGAAACCGCACCGCATCGTCGACGAAGACCACGTCGTCGACCAGGAGCTCGGTCAGCTCGATGTCCCGAGCCGGCTCCGCGCTGCCCAGACCGATTGCATAAAGCGGCACCCCCTTGCGCTCGGCCAGCTCCGCTGCCTTCGCAAGCGGCTCGCCCTCGGTCGTCTGCCCGTCGGAAAGCAGCACGATCGCCGTCGGAGGCGCTCCACGCAGCTCCGTGAGCACGTACCGCACCGCATCGCCCAGCCGCGATTGACTCCCCGAGGCTTCCACCGCCAGCAGCTCCCGCTCGGCCGCCGGAATCTGCGCCGGCGTGTCCACCTCTTTCAACAACCGCGTCGCATTCGAGACCAGATAAAGCCGCACCTTGTGCTTCTTTTCCAGCTCGCGAATCAGCCGCGAATTGTCCTTCAGTATCAGTCCCTTGGCAATCGCCAGCCTGGTCGCTTGTTCGGCCTTGGCAGGCGCCGCCAGCGCCTCGAGCGCCGCCTTGATCTCCGGCTTCTCATACTGGTCCGCGATTCGCTGACTCGCCGAATCGTCCACCAGGATCGTCAGGTACGGCAGCCCCTTCCGCTCCACCGAGAGCACCGCCTCCGAAAGCATGAAGAGCGCCAGCAGCACAAGCGCCAGCCGTATCCCCGCCAGCAAGATCTTCGAGACGCGCGACGCCTTGCCCTCGTGCCAGTACAGCCAGATGACAAGCGCCACGCTGCCAATCAGCACAAACACGAAAACCCACTGCTGCGGAAACGGCTGCCTCGAAGCGAATCCGCGGAGTCGTCGCCTCCCCGGGCTTCGCCGGTGCCACTCCCAGTTGGGCCGCTAGCCAGCAGCAAAAACCAATCAATCACAGATCACCCTTTTACGTCTCATGATGACCGAACCTCCAGGCCATGAATGACTCAACCAGCAGCAGCGTGAGCAGAGCATACAACAGCGGCCGATGCAGCTCGCCCCGGCGCCCCACCGAGCCGGCGTCCGCGGCCAGCTCGCGCGAGCTCGTCAGAGTACAGGAAGTTCCACCCCGGCACCGCTTCGGCCAGCGCCCCCCGGTCGAGCTTGGTCAGGTCGCTCTCGGCCGGGTTGGGGTTGGCGGCAAACGACGACTCGAGCGAGAGCGGCGGCCCGATCTTCACCTGGTACCGACCCGATAGCTCCGGGTTCTCAAAGTGGAACTGGCTCACGCCACCGGCCGCTTGCAGCTTGGTCGCGACCGACTGGCCCTTGGGAGTCACGACCGTGACCGCCGCACCCGCTCCCGTCGCCGGAAACGACTGATCGAACGGCTGCCCGACCCGGATGTTCCGCTCGGCAAACCGCCCCGCCGAGGCACGCATCACGATCTGCTGTGTAAGCGGCGGATAGCTCTTGTGCAGCGGCCAGTCCGTCCAGCCCGCATCGGCCGACGTCGCCACCAGAACCACCGTCCCCCGTTTCCGCTCCAGCTCGACGATCGCCGGATCCCCGTTCTCGAACTCCATCACCACCGCAGCCTTCGTCTCCTTGGGCACAACCAGCTTGTGATACTGCCACGTGTGCGCCTGCGTGATGCCGGCAGTGACAGGGTCCGACTCTCCCTGGTATTCCGAGACGATCGGATGCCGGTAGCCCAGCGGATTGAAAGTCGACCCGCCCTGTCGCTTGACAGCATCCCCCACGCTCGGGCCGATCGCCGCCGGTAGAATCCCTTTGCCATCGACGTAAAGCAGCCGGTTGTAGTTGTCGGGCACGACCTGATCGCCGCCGAAAATCACCACGCCCCCGCCCTGACTCAAGAAATCGTCGATCGCGGTCACGTCCCGCTGACTGAACTGCGCGACGTTGCACAGCACCACCACGTCGTAGTCCGCAAGCTCGCGATTGAGGAACTGTGATTCCGGGATCACTTCCACCCGGATCGGCCTGGGCTGGCCCGGCAATTCCACCGTCGGCGAAAGTGCCTGCGCCAGATAGTCGGTCTCGGCCTGGTACGGCTCGGACTTGAAGTGCCCGTCGACGAGCAGCACCTTGAGCGCTTCCCGGACCGGCACCACCATGTACCGCCGGTTGTCCAGCTCGAGCGGATCGTCGTCGATCGATACCTCCACCAGATGATCGCCCGGGCTCGAGAACATGAAATGGAAACACGGCCGGCACGTCCTCGCCCGGCCGCAGGTCGAGCGATTCTTCCGGGCCCAGCCGCCCGTCGACGGTCAGCCGCACCCGCACCCCGTCCGAGGGCGTGCTGCCGAAATTGCGCAGCACGGTGCGAATCGATCGCAGCTTGAGCCCACCGGAACAAACGGCGCCCCCGGCTTCAGGTCCGTCACCGCCCGGTTCTCGCCCCCCGCCTTCCCCACGTCGATCACCACCCAGCGCACCCGCCGATCCTCCAGGCGCGCGAGCACTTGCTTGATCGTCCCGGACACCTCCGCCGGCGGCCGCCAGCTCGCCGCCTGCAGATCGGTGAGGAAGATCACCTCCTTCTGCTGGATCGGCGAAACCTCAAGCACGTTGGCGACCTTCTCGAACGTCGCGGCCAGGTTGGTGCCCGCCGTGCGACAGCGTCGAGCTCGGCGATCTCCTTCCGCACTTCCACCGAGCTCGGCGAGGGATCGCCGATGACAACCTTCGGCGGATCGCCCATCAAGATCACACTGATCACGTCCCCCTGCCGCGAATCCTTCACGAGCTGCGCCGCCAGCTCCTTGGCTTGCTCGAACCGGCTCGCTTCCCCCGACGTGTATCCCATCGACAGCGAGTCGTCCAGCACCAGCACCCGATGCGTGCGCCGCCCGGCGATCACCGCGCCGAAGGTCTCCAGAAACGGCTTGGCCATCGCCAGCACGACCAGGATCACCACCAGCGTGCGCAAGAGCAGCAGCAGCCATTGCTCGACCCGGATCCGCCGCCGGTTTCTCCGTACCGCCGCCATCAGGAACTGCATCGCGGCCCACGTTACCTCTCGGAACCGCCGGCGATTGAGCAGGTGAATGATCACCGGCACCCCCGCAGCAGCCAGCGCGTAGAGCAGCGGCACTTGCGCAAAACCCAGAGCCCAGACCAGCACCGACGACAAGGCTGCTTCTCCTCTCACTCGCTATTGAACACCCTCTACAGCGAACGAATTCTCGCCGCCCGCGACGCCAGGTAGCTCGCCAGCGCAACCCCCAGGTTCTGGTTGGTGCTGGAGCGGCACGTAATCGATATCCGCCATCCGGCACGCTTTCTGGACCTGCTTGAGGAACGACTGAACCTCTTGCTGATAGGCCCGCTTCAAACCATGCGGGTCCGTCAGGATCTGCGAAGCATCTTCCAGTCCCTTGAACAGCGTCGTGTCACGAAACGGAAACTCGATCTCGGCCGGGTCGAGGATGTGAAACACGATCACCTCGTGCCGGCGATGCCGGAAATGCTTCAGCCCCGACGTCACCTTCTCGACGTCGTCGAACAGGTCCGAAAAGACCGCCACCACCCCCCGCTTCTTGAACCGCTCGGCCAGCTCGTGGAACACGACGCTCAAGTCCGTCTTCTCCCGGGCCGGCGTCACGTCCAGCAGCCGCACCAGCTCCTTGAGCTGCGACGGACTGCCGGCGGGTTTCAAATACCGCCGCACCGCGTCGTCGAAGACAACCAGACCGACCGAGTCTTGCTGCTGCAGAATCATGTACGCCAGGGCCGCCGCCAGGAACCTCGCGTAGTCGAGCTTGCTGACGTTCTGCCCCGACGCATAAGCCATCGACTCGCTGGTGTCGACCAGCAAATAAGAAAGAAGGTTGGTCTCTTCCTCGTACTGCTTCAGGTAGAGCTTGTCGGTCTTGGACCAGACCTTCCAGTCCACGTGCCGGATGTCGTCGCCCGGCACGTACTCGCGGTGCTCGGCAAACTCGACCGAGAACCCGTGATACGGGCTGGGATGCATCCCCGCGACATAGCCTTCGACCACCATCCGCGCCTGCAGGTCGAGCCCCTCGAGGCTAGCTAGCGTTTGCGGATCTAAATATCTTTGGTAGTTTTCCACTTTGCTCGGCCTCATGCTCGTCGACGGGAACCGACTTGATCAGACGCTCGACGATGTCGTCGGGCTTGAGGCCCTCGGCTTCGGCGTTGAAATTGGTGATGATCCGGTGCCTCAGCACCGGCCCGGCAACCGCCCGTATGTCGTCGGTCGAGACGTGATAGGCCCCGTGCAGCACGGCCCGGGCCTTGGCCGCCAGCACCAGGTACTGGCTGGCGCGAGGACCGGCTCCCCAGCTCACATAGTCGCGCACGAAGTTCAGGTGGTTCGCCTCGTCCCGCCGCGTCGCCCGCGTCAGCCGCACCGCGTATCGCGACACGTGGTCGGCAATCGGCACCTTCCGCACCAGCTCCTGAAGCGCCAGGATGTCGCTCCCCGCGAGCACCTTCGAGACCATCGGCCGCACCACCGAAGTCGTCAGCCGCACGATGTCCAGCTCTTCTTCCTCGCTCGGGTAGCCGACCTTGATGTTGAGCATGAACCGGTCGAGCTGGGCCTCCGGCAGCGGATACGTTCCCTCCTGCTCGATCGGGTTCTGGGTCGCCAGCACGAAGAACGGGTCGGGCAGCTTGTGCCGCTCGCCGCCCACCGTCACCTGCCGCTCCTGCATCGCTTCCAGAAGCGCGGCCTGGGTCTTGGGCGGCGTGCGGTTGATCTCGTCGGCCAGCACGATGTTGGCAAACACCGGCCCTCTCAAGAACTTGAACTGACGCACCCCGCTGGCCTTGTCTTCCTGGATGACCTCCGTGCCGGTGATGTCCGAAGGCATCAGGTCCGGCGTGAACTGAATCCGGTTGTAAGTCAGGTTCAGCGCATCGGCCATGGTGTGGATCATCAGCGTCTTGGCCAGCCCCGGCACTCCGATCAAGAGGCAGTGCCCGCGGGCGAAGATCGCGATCAGCAGCTCCTCGAGCACCCTGTGCTGACCGACGATCACCTTGGCCATCTCGCCCTTCAACTTGCCGAACGCATCCTTCAGGCGCTCGACCGCCACGATATCGGCTTCTTCCTTCAAGGCTTCCGCCGCGTCTTGCTCGCTCACGCTTCTTGTCTCCTGTTGCTTGTCTACTCGCTTCTCGAGCTCAATGCCCAGATGTCCTTGTCCGTCGCCACGATCGCGCGGCGGGGATCGACTTTGAAGGTCACTTCCGAAACCGCCGTCTGAAACACCAGCCGCTCGATGAGCGCGCCGTCCTCGCGGCGATGCACGATCACCGGCCAGCTCGCCAGATCTCCCGCGCCGATCGACTGCGTGGCGCTCGGAAAAGCGAAGATCGATCGCTCCGAAAGGGCGATCGACCACACCCAGGCCGAGTCTGGCGGCGCGGCAAGCGGACATGACCAGACTCGTGAACCGTCGTCTATCGCAATGGCGCGCAGCGCAGCTGCGCGCTTTTCCTGCGAAGACCTCGATCGTCACGCAGTACAGGTTTCGCCGGTCCAGCGCCATCGAGCCCGGTCGCTCGCTCAGGTTCTCTCCCAGAAATGTCTCCCACCGCTTCTTGCCCGTCGCCGCGTCCAGCCGGATCAGCGTCGACCCGTCGAAGAGCATCAGCAGCGTCTCGGCATTACCCAGAACCCTGGGCGGATTGTTGGGGTTGATCTTGCTCTCCTGGACCACCCACGAGATCTGCCCGTGCTTCAGGTCAAATCGCTTCACGGTGCAACGGTCCGACACCAGCACCACCGAATTCTCGTCGATCGGCAGCGGCGGCCGTTCCAGGTGCTCGTTCTCGGCCAGCGCGGTGTGATTGATCAGCCGGCCGTCTCCGGTGGAGAGCACCAGCAGTTGATTCGGCTTGTCGATCTGCAAGACCGCCGCTTCGGCGCCGATCCAGAAGTTGGGATTGATCTCGCCCGGCGGCGACGTGAATGACCACTCAAGAGCGCCCGAATCGCCGTCGATCGCGTAGAGCTCGACTGTGGTTCCGCAGACAGAAGACCCGCCCGCGCGCAAGCTGAAAGGCCGAAAGCGTAGGGCCCGCCGCTGCCGGCGGCTCCGCTGCCTCGGCCGGCCCCGCGAACGGGTCGGGCCCGCGCGACGTCCTTGTTCGCCTTCGACACTTCGAATCGCCACTGGATGTTTCCCCCCGAAAGCTCAAGCGCGGCAATCTGTCGCGAAGTCGCCACGATCAGCTTGTCCGAGAGATAGCCCGCCCAGACCGCCGGCCCCCCCAGGTCCGCCAACCATCGCGGCGCGCCCGAGACCGGGTCCAGCAGCCGCAGTCCCACTTTCTCGACCAGAAACACCCGCCCCGAATCGGCCGAGGGCAGCACGCCGCAGGCCACGAGCGTCTTCAACGGGAGGTTGTCCCGCGGCTGCCAGTGCCATTTCCGGAACAGCGGCAACGGCGTCGGAGGCTCCGGTCGGTCCGCCACGATCGACGCGTACAACGGACGCTTGAGCTCGGCGGCCGCCAGCTCAAATGCCGTCGCCGATCGTCCCTCCTGGACCACCACCTGCTCGGGATATCGTGCCTGCAAATCGAGGTAACAGTCACGCGCCGAAACCACAAGCTGCCTCGCCTCGTACACGTGCGCCAGCCGCAAGAGCCCGAGCACCAGGAGCTGTCGGTCGGTCGCAACGCTCTGCAGACGTTTGTACGTGTGGCTGGCATCGGCAAGCCGCCCCCCCCGCTCGTAAAGTTTGCCCAGCTCGTACAGCGCATCCCCCACCACCTGCCCCTCCGGATAGGCGCGGCAGATGTGGTCCAGAATCTGCGTGTCCTTCTCCTTCTTGCCGCGCTCAAAGAGCGCGGCGGCTTCTTTATCGAAAGACGCGTACACCGACCGGCCGCTCTGCGCCACGATCGACTTGAGCTTTTCCCCGATCATCAGATCGGCCCGCACCGTTCGATGACCGTCCGCCGCGCCCACCGGCAGGTTGCGCAGTCGGTCGTCGCCCAGCAGCCGCTGACAGATCGCCACCGCGTCCCGCGGCCTCGACGCGTCCAGCAGCACGTCGGCCAGGAGAAGCTGGGCCTCGAGCTGCTCGTTGGCCGACCGCGCCACATCCACGGCCGATCTCAGTCGAGCCGCCGCTTCATCCCAGGTGCGGGCCTTTCTCGCCGATGCTGCCAGACGCACCAGCAATCGGAATTTCTGATTCCGCGCCGAAGCGGCCAGCGGCAGCCCGTCGATCGCCTCGTTCGCGCGCGCCTTCTCGATCGCATGGGCGTACATTCTCGAGCGCGACCTGGTCGCTGCCCATCGATTCGGCCGCCCGCGCCAGCCGGAAGTAATTCGCCGCATCCTCAGGCGCCATCGCGATCTGCTGCTGGTAACGCTCGATCAGCCGGCTGTTCTGGCAGAAGACCGCCAGCCCATCGAACCCGGCCACGATCAGATAGCCGTCGCCGGCCACGAGATTTCCCGGCTTCGCGTGAAAAGCCTCGAGCAGCTTGATCGGCGGCTCGGCCGGCGGCAAACCCGTGCGCTGATCCAGCACCCGGATCTCGTTCTGGGTCGGCCAGTAGATCATGTCGCCCGCCAGCAGCCCGCGGCCGTGGCCTTCCAGCGGCTTCCCAGAGTCGGGCCAGACGTGCAGCATCTTCCCCGTCTTGACGTCGAAAAGCACGACCCGGTTGCCGGTCGCCACCAGCCGCCCCTTGGCAACCCCCAGCACGTGCGCCAGCTTGATGTCGTCGGCGATTCGATCCGACTTCCAGAGCTTGCGGCCCGACAGCGCGTCAAACGCGAAGATCGCGTCCGCGTCAGCCGGCGCAATGAACACCCGCCCGTCGTGAACCACGGCGGGGTTCAAGTCGCGGTCGATCACGCCCCCCTGCTGCCGAACGTCCTGCCGCGGGTAGCTCGCCACCCATAGCGTCGAGCCCGTCGCCGCGTCGATCGCCGCCAGAGCCCCCAGGTTCGTTTGATAATAGAGCGTGGACCCCGCCAGCGAAAGCAGCCGATGGTTCAGGTCATTGGGCGAGATCGAAACCGGCTGCATCCCCCCGAACGGAAAGTTGTTCACCTCGCCGTCCGGCGTGCCCGCACCCACGTAGCGGATCCAGCGCACGGCCCCCGAGTCCGCGTCGAAACACGCGACGTATAGCTCCGTATGGTCCTTGCGATCCGTCACCGCCACGTACACGTTCCGCTCGTCGGCGACCGGCGTCCCCTCGAAGCTCACCAGCCGGTTCCCCATCCGGTCGGCTGCCCGGTTGGGCAAGACCAGCGTGCTCGACCTCTGCTCCCACAAAAACTTGCCTTGCGTGCTCCAGTCCAGCGCGACGATCGAATTCGCCGCCGTCCTGCCCCCGAATCCCGCCGAGGGCTGCAAGCCGTGCAGCGTCATCCGCGCGTAAATGTGGTTCCCCGCCGCCGTCAGCGTGTACCGTGGAATCCCCAGGTGCATCGGCCGCACGTGCGGAACCTGAGGATCGTCGTCGGCCGGATACTTCCAGACCGGGTTGATCAGCCTCGGCGCAGAGTTCTCCCCCTCCGCTGGCCGGTCGTTCAAGTTGAAAGCCTGCACCCGCACGCCGTCGCACACGATCACCTGGTCCCCCAGGACGATCGGATGATATGCCAGCAGCCGCTCCTCCGCGACCGTCACCGGGCTGCCCCCCATGCCCGATCGCGTGAAGGTCGGCGCCTGCTGCACGGCCACCTTTTCCAGGTCGACTCGCCACTGCATCGAACCCACGTCGATCGGCACCGGAACGATTCTCGGTGCGCTCAAACGACCCCGCAAACGTGGGCCAGCGGTTGTCCCGCTCGCGCGGCGGGCCCAGCCGGTCCCTCGCAAACGCTTCCGCCAGGATCTCGTCATAACCGCCGTTCCGGCCCGCCAGCGACCCGGTCGCACCAGGATAACGCCGGCGAAACTCGTCAAGATCGGCCCGACCAGGTGCGTCCTCGCCCGCGGCCGCCCGGCACAGCAGCTTCTTGGCGGCAATCTGCGCCAGGTCGACCGACGGATCGGGATGCACCAGGGCAAACGCATCGTCGGCATGGTCCGCCACGATCCGCCCGTATGCCGTCCGCGCCTCGCCGAATCGTCCATCCTGAAACGCAAGATCACCCAGAAGCTCGAGCGCGTCGTCACCCCAGGAGCTGCAGAATGACTCGTCGACCACACGCCGCAGCAGCGTCAGGTCACGCCCGCTCTTCCCCTGACGAAACCAGCGCTCTGCCATCCCGTCGACCCGCCGGCGATAAATCGCTCGCGCCTCCGGCGGCAGCTTCGAAATCGCCCGGTGACAGAACCACCGGTCGTCCACATAAAGCGTGAATTCGCCCGAATTGGCCGTCGCCGGTGCATCCGCCGGCAGCGCGGCGACCCGGTCGCCGAACTGCTCGATGACCTTCTGATACATCTGGATCGCTTCCGACCAGTGACCGCCCCGCGCATGCCCCTCGGCGATCTGAAGCAACTTCGCCGCCGGGCCGCTCGCATTGGGGTCAAACGGCGGCGCACCACGGTTCGGCCACTGCTGGAACTGGCCGAACTGGCCCACCGCCAGACCGGCCAGACCACCGGCAAGCAGCAACACCGCCGCCAGAGCGCTGACCCGCAACCAGAGCCGCCGCGCGTTCCCGATCGGTCGGAACACGCCCATCCGCTTCATTCGCCCGCCCCAGGGTTTCGCGCCGGAACCAACCAGTTCCCCCATGAGCCCGGTTGAACCCAGCGATCGGTTCGATGCTGCCAACCTATTCGGGCTCCCTTCCTGGAATCACGGCGGACAGGACGGCCGGCCAACGGCGTGACGGGTGGCGCTGTGTCCTGTCTCGATACCCACCAGCGAGTTCGGGACGCACTCACAATGCCCATGAAGCACTTCCAGGTCGCGCCTGCCTAAATCATTGGACACTAATTCCGTCCGCGTTCGCAACGGCAAATTCGATACCAATCGCCAAAGCACGTGCATCCACGAGATATCTAGCGACAGACTGCTCCGGTTGGGGCCGGCATGCTCAGAAATCATGCAAGTGACCTCGTTACCACGCACCCGGATGACCACAAGCCTCGAAGGGCCCGCCAGCCGCCCTGACCCCGAACCCGTTACGGCGATCTCGGCAAATACTTCCGTGCAATCTCGGCCAGGTTCGGCGGCGGCCATGGAATACTGTAGAGCGCCTCGTCGAGAGGCACGTCGAGGCCCTGATGCGCTTCCCTCCGCCGGCGCTGAAGATCCTTCCGGACCAGTGCGCTCCGCTGGCGCTTCCTCTCCCTCTTGGAAAGTCGCTCCGGCACGTTCCCGCGGACCTCGCGTTCGCTCTCGGGCGACGAACCCGTAGGCTGACGGTCCCATGCCGCCCTCCGCCGGGCATGGGCTTTCGCCGGCCTCGACCCGCTCGACGACCACACTCGCCACCGGCAGCTCGACCGTAGTCTCCATCGCCGCCTCGATCGCAGTTTCGTTTTGTACTTTCGCCCCATCTTCTTTGCCAGCAGGCAATAAGGTACCGTGTGATATGAGCTGCGCGATCTCGAAATCCCGCCCTTCAAGAACGGGCAGGCTCTCGTTTCGATGCTCCGCGTCGCAACCCTCCCCCCGCTGGTCCGAGGCACGCTCCGCGATGACATCCGCGTCTCGCCCTCCGCCCTCCGACTTCCGTCCTCCGTCCTGCGTTTCGACTCCCGGCCCGTTCTCTCCGTCCACCCACCGGGCGAAATCCGGAATGACATGTTTGCTGCCTCGATCGATCTCCTGCGGCTCCGCGAGCTCATATTCGTACGGTTGCAGTCCGAACTTCGCCTTGTACCGGGCCAGTCCCTCCTTGATGTCTCCGTCATATGCATCGGCTTCGCGAACCGTCCCGTGCTCGTCGACAACGAGTAGCGAGTACCACGTCGCCTTGCTGTGTCGTGCTCCTTGTTTCCTCGATTCCCGCTCCGCGCGGGTCCTCCCCCACCCTTCCGCCTCATAGCGACGTCTCTTGTCGATGGCCTCGAGGTTCCGATGCATCAGCCGGTTGCAGCTCCCGCGATGACGCTGGACTCCTGCGACCGTCTTCGTCTCCTCGTCGCTCGGAATCTGGCCATCCAGCTCCTCGACGAAGTCGGCAGTTTCCGCGCGTGCAGCCTCCAACCTCTGCAGCCGCTCGATGGCCCTGTCCACGATATCGAGCAGCACGGCCCGCCCCTCCGCCGCGCTCGCGGGCGTGATCGCCTGCATCTCATCTCGTTCGAGCCAGGCCTTCGTGATCTTGAACCGTTCTTCCTGGACCTCGCACCGTAGCTCGTGAAAGGCGGACGCAAAAGTCCGCTTGATGGCATGGCTCGCGAGGAACACCAAGGCGACCTGTTCATCCCACACCGAATGCAGCGGCTGCCGGCCCAGCAAGCGTATCGCTTTCAGTTTCTGCGACGAATGCCAGACTGATCCCGCGTCAATAGGCTTCCGCAGCTCCCCCCATTCCTCCAGGAGCAAGCATCGCCCGGCCCGGGTTGCCTCGAGGCGGATGACCAGCTTGTGCGGTGCATCGGGATCACCGGGATCCCCCGACTCCGAGGTCCGCGGCTGTTTATTCTCATAGTCTCGCGACGGATAAAGCTCCGCCGGTCCGCGCCTGTCAAAAAGCAACCGATGCCCCAGATCCGCCGCGTCCAGCGTCGCGCGAACCGCCTCGGCCTCCGACCGCCCGGCAAGATCGCGGGTTACCCGCGTGACTTCCAGCCGGTCGGCCCGGTCAACCTGCCAGGCAGAAATCGCCGCCAACCGCGCCAGCGCTTCCTCGACCTTGTTTCTTGTCTCGTACCCCTCTTTGAACTCATCGATCAACGCCTCAAGAGCTGCCGGATCTTCACCCGGCAACACCGGCGTCTTCGCCGTCAGCCCATGCTTCACAGCGTTGAATCGCCTGTCCGATGTTTGAACACGGCGATCGTCCCCACCAGCCACCGTGGCACCCTGCAAATTCATAACTCATTTCCCTTTACGTAACGCCGTCCAGCAGCCGTTGGTCGGGTTTCGACGCGCCAACACGGACAACCGTGCAGAATGACCCAGCGTCCCCAATCCTCCAGCTTCTCTCCATAATATAGGATAGATAAAGCGAGTACGCAAACAAAATCCCGTTTGCAAAATAATCGCCCGCCGGCAAACCTGGCGCGATCGTTACAATCATGTGCCCGAGAGCACCGTGCAACGCCCCAAAGCTCAAGGAGGTCAGGCTTTAGCCTGACAATTCGACCAGGTCCAGCTTTCAGGACGTGCTTCAAACGCGGCGAACGCTCCCGGCCGCTCTTCGAGTAAACCGCCCCTCCCCGGCTTCCTCGTAGGGTGAGTGTAACCCACCATCATATGTAGTAGGCACACGCAGCACCGCTTTGAGAGAGAATCCCAACGCTCGACCCGGTAGACTCTCTTCTCATGCCCGAGATCACCGACCTCCTGGACGCTGCCGCCGCCGGTGACCGCCGGGCAGCAGATCAAATCCTTCAGCACATCTACGACGAGCTGCGGAAGCTTGCCGCCGCCAAGATGGCCGCCGAAGCCCCTGGCCATACCCTTGATCCCACGGCTCTGGTCCACGAGGCCTACCTTCGATTGATTCCTGACCAGCACTTTGAGGGAACGGCGAACTTCTTCGCCGCAGCGGCCGAAGCGATGCGGCGAATCCTGGTGGACCACGCCCGCGGCCGCAACCGGCAGAAGCGCGGCCGCGGCCGCCAGCGCGTAGAGCTGCTCGATCAGGTCGATTCCCTCACCGAAGATCCCGACCTCGTCCTGTCACTGGATGAGCTGCTGACCCGGCTCGGCCAGGAAGACGCCAAAGCCGCGCAGGTCGCTCAGCTCCACCTCTTCGGCGGGCTCTCCGTTGCAGAAACCGCGCAGGCACTTGGCCTCTCACGCGCCGTCGCCTACCGGAACTGGAAGTTTGCACGCGCCTGGCTCCGCGCAGCTCTCGAAGAAAAATAGCTGGGATTGCGCGAGACACTTTTTCCGTGGATGGAGCATTGAAAGTGGACGCTATCCCGGAGGTGAACCATGCCCGCCCCAGCCGCTCGAGCAAAAACCCTATTCCTGCACGCGTCGGACCTGCCCGATCCAGCCGAGCGCGCCGCCTATCTCGCCCGCGAGTGCGGCGACGACGCCGAGCTGCGGGCCCGGGTCGAGGTGCTCCTACGGGCCAACGACGCCTCGCCCTTACCACCACCCTCGACCGAAGATGCGACCATCGACTCCGACCCGGAGCAAGAACCGGCGAATGGAGCCACCGGCGTGCATGCGCCGAAGCCCAATCTCGATCCGCATACCGACTCGATCACGGTCGATCATGACACCACCGCCCAACCAAACCTGCTCATCGCCGGCCGCTATACGCTCCAACAAAAAATCGGCGAAGGCGGCATGGGCGAGGTCTGGGTCGCCAAGCAATCCGAGCCCGTGAAGCGCAAGGTCGCCGTGAAGCTGATCAAGCCCGGCATGGACTCGCGAGGGGTGCTGCAACGTTTCGAGCAGGAACGCCAGGCCCTGGCCATGATGGACCACCCCAACATCGCCAAGGTCTTCGACGCCGGCCTGACGCCCACCAGCCAGCCTTTTTTCGTGATGGAGCTCGTGAACGGCCTGCCGCTCTGCACGTTCTGCGACGAAATGAAGCTCACGCCCAAAGAACGCCTCGAGCTCTTCGTGCCCATCTGCCAGGCGGTGCAGCACGCGCACCAGAAAGGCATCGTCCACCGCGACCTGAAACCGGCCAACATTCTCGTCACGATGATCGATGCCAGGCCCGTGCCCAAGGTAATCGACTTCGGCGTCGCCAAGGCGACGGCGGGCAGGCTCACCGATGAGTCGATGTCGACCCAGTTCGGTTCGGTCATCGGCACGCTGGAATACATGGCGCCGGAGCAGGCGGGTTTCTCAGCCGAGGACATCGACACTCGGGCTGACATCTACTCCCTGGGTGTGATCCTCTACGAGCTTCTGACCGGCCTGCGGCCGATCGACGCCCGGCGACTGCACAATGCGGCACTGACGGAGATGATACGACTGATCCGCGAGGAAGAGCCTTCAAAGCCTTCCACCAGGCTTTCCACCGATGACGCTCTCCCCTCACTGGCCGCGCTTCGCCAAACAGATCCTCGAAAGCTGATGGCGATGCTGCGCGGCGAGCTCGATTGGGTGGTGATGAAGTGCCTCGAGAAGCACCGCGACCGTCGCTACGAGACGGCGAGCGGCCTGGCCCGCGACGTCCAGCGCTATCTGGCCGATGAGCCCGTGGAAGCGCGTCCCCCAGCGCGGGTTATCGCTTGCAAAAATTCGTGAGTCGCAACAAGGGACAGGTCATCGCCGCATGTCTCGTTTTCCTCGCCCTGCTCGCGGGAATGGCCGGCACGACCTGGGGCCTGTTCCAGGCCAAGCGGCAGGAGAAGATCGCACGTCATGAGACGTTCGAGAAAGAAAAGGCTCGCAAGGCCGAGGCCGCGCGGGCCGACGGCGAACGCCTCGCCAAGCTCGACGCTGACCAGAAACGCCGCGACGCGGAGAGGAACCTCGAGTACGCCAGGAAGGGGAACACCATTCTCGGCTCGGTCTTCCAGAATCTGGACCCGAAGCAGAATTACGCGACGGTTGCCGAGCTACGCGACGCGCTCAAAGCCAACCTGGGCAAGGCCGTCGAAGACCTGGAAGGCACCGCCATCGGCGATCCGCTCACCGTGGCCGGGATGCAAAGGACGCTCGGTGATTCGCTCTGGAGCTTGGGAGCGTCCGTGCAAGCGATCCCGGTGTTGACGAAGGCTAGCGAAACCCAGAAAGCCAAGCTCGGCCCCGAACATCCCGACACGCTCCGGAGCATGAACAGCCTCGCCGCGGCGTATCGGCGCGCCGGTAAGTGGGACCTGGCCCTGCCGCTCCTCGAGGAGACGCTGAAGCTCCAGAAAGCCAAGTTCGGCCCCGAACATCTCGACACGCTCGCCAGCATGAACAACCTCGCAGCGGCGTATCGGGATGCCGGGAAGCTCGACCTGGCCCTGTCGCTCCATGAGGAGACGCTGAAGCTCAAGAAGGCCAAGCTCGGCCCTGATCATCCCGACACGCTCACCAGCATGAACAACCTCGCCTCGGCGTATAAGGACGCCGGGCAGCTCGACCTGGCCCTGCCGCTCATCGAGGAGACGCTGAAGCTCCAGAAAGCCAAGCTCGGACCCGAACATCCCGACACGCTCCAGAGCATGAACAACCTCGCCTCGGCGTATCAGGATGCCGGGAAGCTCCACCTGGCCCTGCCGCTCTTCGAGCAGACGCTGGAGCTGCGGAGAGCCAAGCTCGGACCCGAACATCCCCACACGCTCGAGAGCATGAACAACCTCGCCTCGGCGTATAAGGACGCCGGGCAGCTCGACCTGGCCCTGCCGCTCATCGAGGAGACGCTGAAGCTCCGGAAAGCCAAGCTCGGCCCCGATCATCCCGACACGCTCCAGAGCATGAACATCCTCGCCGAGGCGTATCTGCATGCCGGGAAGCCCCACCTGGCCCTGCCGCTCATCGAGCTGACGCTGAAGCTGCGGAAAGCCAAGCTCGGCCCCGAACATCGCGACACGCTCAGCAGCATGAACAACCTCGCCTCGGCGTATCGGGCTGCCGGGAAGCTCGACTTGGCCTTGCCGCTCCACGAGGAGACGCTGAAGCTCCAGAAAGCCAGGCTCGGCCTCGAACATCCCGACACGCTCAACAGCATGAACAACCTCGCCGTGGCGTATCAGGCTGCCGGTAAGCTCGACCTGGCCCTGCCGCTCCACGAGGAGACGCTGAAACTCCAGAAAGCCAAGCTCGGCCCCGATCATCCCAGCACGCTCTTCAGCATGAACAACCTCGCCGGGGTGTATTGGCGCGCCGGTAAGCTGGACCTGGCCCTGCCGCTCCTCGAGGAGACGCTGAAGCTCGCGAAAGCGAAGCTCGGGCGAGACCATCCGATGACGCTTCAAACCGCGGCGAACCTGGGTATAAGCTACAAGGACGCGGGCCGCCTCAAGGAAGCGATTCCGCTGCTCGAAGAAGCCCATCTTGCCGCGAACCCCAAGCTCCCCGGGGTGGGAGCGCATTTGCTCGACGCCTACACAAAGGCTGGCGAGACCGCCAAGCTCGCCCAAGCTTGATTTTGGAAATGGTGACCGACGCCCGAAACACGCTGCCCAAAGACAGCCCGCAACTGGCCCAGCAATTGGCTACGCTGAGCCTGGCGCTGCTTCAGTCCCAAGCCTTTGCCGAAGCCGAGCCACTCCTCCGCGAGTGCCTGGCCATCCGCGAGAAGACGCAGCCAAACCTCTGGGCGACGTTCAACACCCAGTCGGCTCTCGGCGGGGCGCTCCTGGGCCAGAAGAACTTTGCCGGCGCCGAGCCGCTCTTGATCGCCGGTTACGAGGGAATGAAACAGCGCGAGAACACAATCCCGCCCCAAGGCCAGGTCCGCCTGACCCAGGCCCTCGAACGCCTCGTCCAGCTCTGCGAGGCCACCAACATCCCCGACAAAGCCGCAACCTGGCGCAAGGAGCTGGAAACTCGCAAGGCCGCCGCCAAGCAACCGGCGAAAAAACCTTGATCGAACAAACGGCCTGGGATCCTGGGACACCAACCGTCATTCTCGACGCTAATTGTGGGCGCCGCTCGGTTGCCAGGGACGAGGTCCGAGATTCGGCCGTCGTCTTAGCTTGGCTTCCGTTCTCTTTCGAGGGCGATTTCCGCACCAAGTTCAGCCATTTGCGACACTCTGACAGTAGCGATTCTGCCGCACGGTTTGGTATCTTTTGAGGGAAGCGCTTGATCCAAGGAGATCCGCCAGTGGTTATCACACTCGAACCGGAATTGGAAGCAGCCTTGAACCAGGCGGCCGTGCGCCGGGGGGTCGCGCCGAGTTCCTCGCACTCGACGCGCTCCGCCAGCGCTTTCTGCATAGCACCGCGCCGGCGGTTTCCCACGATGAATGGGAGCTAAGACTGCTGGAAATGGCCAGAGAATGCGGCGTTTCCCTACCTGACGCGGAAAAGGTGTCAACCTGACGCGGAAAAGGTGTCAGGAACCGTTTCGCGCATACTAGGCCCGCCAGTGGATACGCCTTCCCGCCAACAAGCCCCCTTGGGGGCCGAATCACGTAGCTCGGGGCCTGAGCCCCAAGATCCCCGTAGCCAACCACGCCACTCGCAGCAGACAAAAAACAAAAGGTATCAGCTACCTTTCCTCTGAAAGGTGGCTGATACCTTTTCTGCGCTACCGCTGAAGCTGCACCCCCACATAAAACAGCGCAGCACCCCCCGCGGCAATCATCAGCGACTGCCCCAGGTGAACCTTCTCCATCAACTCCGACGCAATCGCAAACGGCAGGATCAAGAGACCCAGAAGCTGCAACAACCGGCCAATCCGATACCGCCACCCCACCGTCGCCATTCATTTGACCCGGGCCGGGTCGATCTTGATCTCCCCCACGTCGGTCGTCTCCCCCACTTTGACCGTCACCGGCATCCCCCGTCCATATCCCGGATTGGCATAGCCGGTATGGTGCCACACAATCAAATTCTGACTTCCCGCCGGCACATCCTTGATCTCGAACGACCCGTCAGCGGCCGTGGTCGCGAAGAAGGGATGGTCCAGAATCAGCAGGTAACCGGTCATCCAATTGTGAATATCACATTGAAGCCTTATAGGCCGGCTTTCGGCGACCAGATCGGGAATCGGCAGCTTTGTGTTGGGCGCCATCATCGTGTTGACGCCGGTGTTGTTGAACCCTGTGATATGAACATTGTGCCCGACGGGGTCGCTCGACTTGAAGACCAGCTTCTGGTCCTTGTGGAACGGCAGAACATAGGGCTGGAACTCGCAGTTCTTTTGGTCGACCACGACTTCCGGGCTCTTGGCCAGGAGCGCCTTGACCTGCGCGGTGCGATCTCCCTTGGGCTTGAACAGATAGGCCATCCCGTACGAAACCCCCTTGGTCTTGGGGTCGACAACCAGCTCTCGCGACTTGATCGGCGAGGTCGCGCACACCTCTGAATCCTTGATGTCGGATTGCCCCTTGGAGACCAGCTCCTTGATCTCGGGGATCTTGTCATCCCCCCACACCAGCCGCCCCTTGATCGTCCCCGTCTCCCCCTGCCCGACCGCACTGGCCGCCAGAATCAGGTACGCCGGACTGGCCGCCGCGGCAGAAGAAAGCGGAGCAAAGACCGGAATCGCCAGGCAAAGCCAGACGATCGACCGACGCGTCAAGCCCGATCCCCCACAACTCCCCGCGCGAGAGGCCGGCCGCAGGCCGGCTGAGGGTCCCCGGCACAACCGTTGCACATGGCTCGGCTTCAATGCACTCATGACACAGCCCTCAGCTCTGGGGAATCAGCTTGCCCGCTTCAATCGTGAAATCCTTCACCGTCGTGTCGTTTGCCTTGATCGTGACCTCCTCGCCCGAGGGTGCCGTCACAAAGCCCCCTCCCTTGACCGATTCCTGCCAGACCACAACCTTCTGCGTGCCCGCTGGCACGTTCTTGATCTCGAAGTTACCCGCCTTGTCAGTCACCGTGATATACGGATTCTCGATCACCATCCACCACGCGTTCATCCAGGGGTGAATATCACAAATGATCGCGCCAGGCGTGCGTTCGGCGCCAGCCAGCTCGATAGGCTGGGGCTTCGCGGCAACGACGATATTATTGAACTGAGTCGCCTTGAGCTTCACGTTCACGTTGTGATTGACGGGATCGCTCGACCGGATCGTGACGGTCTCGCCCACCATCAGTCCCATCACGTGTGGCTCGAACATGCACTTTTTCTGGTCGAAATCGACGCTCTTTCCGACCAACGCCTTCTTGGCGTCCTCGTTGACGGCCGTCGGCCGCGGGAAATACACAAGCACGTTCTTGACGCCCTTCGAGGAGTCAACGACAAGTTTCTCGGAGACGATCGGCCCATCGACCGCGCAAACCTCCGGGTCCTTTGCCGCCTTACCCTTATCTTGAAGAATCGTGGGCGACGGAGCAGCTCCGTCGAAGACGACCCGCCCCTTGAACGTTCCCCACCCCGAAGCAACCGCCGGCGCCCGGACGACGCCGCCGCAGGCGTCGCCGCTGCAGGTGCGTTCCCTGACGCGGCCGCTCCCGCTCCCGGGCTTGTCACCGTCTTCGACGAGACGTTGACACCCGGCTCCGGCAGCACCACGTTGACATCACTCGAGTCCGTCGGCTGCCCTCCGCAACCCGCAAAAGCAACTGCCAGCAAGGCGGCGGAAGTGAGCCGGATTGATCCCGGTTTGCCGAAAATGCGAACGAACATGGCTTCTCCTCTATCTGGCGCCTGAAAACAATCGGTGGCGCGGCCGTTTGGTTCGAGACATGATTCCACGCTCAGGGAGCGTTGCCGCTCGCCTTGACCGGCGTCGCGGCCGCCGCCGAGCCACCCGCTGGGGCGGCACCGCTCGATGAGGCAAGCTGAAGCTCCACGGCATTGACATAATTCAGTAACGTGTCGCGTATCGCCCGCACCATATCGATGGGCTTTTGCTCAAACGTCTTGGGCACCGGAATTTGAATTTCTCCGTGCGGCTTGATGTTCTGCGGCATCGCCGTGAACGGCAGCATCCGGCGCGGGTTGGCGATCCAGGCTTCCAGGTACCCGGGCTGGAACCGCGAAGCTACCCCACGCAGGTCAGGCCCGTTCACGACCGACGCGCCGCCACTGGGCTTGAACTGCCCGATCGCATGACACTGCAAGCAAGGCGATGCCTTGTTCGTCATCATGGTCCACCCCGCGCCCAGGTACTCGGGATGCGCCATGTTCCGCTCGACAAGGTACGCCGGGCTCTGCTCTGGAATGAACTGATAAGGGAACGGAGCCCGCTCGCGCGCTGCGAAGTAGTTGGCCAGCATGTCCGTCTCCTTGAGGCCCGCCTTCTCATCCTTGCCGAAATGGAACCGCGGCATCCGCAACTGGGCGGCCGGGCGAATCATGTGCGGATTGTGCAGAAACGCGGTCAGCCACGGAGTCTGCACCTTGTTTCCTTCACGCAGAAGCGGAGGCGGCAGCCGATTCCAGAACGTTTCGACCGGCTGGTTGGTTTGCGCGTTCTGATAGGCCGCAAACAGGAACGGGAAGTCGCCTCCCTTCGCCTCGGATTTCTCGACCCGCGTCTGGTCGAGCGTCACGTTGTCCCCCACGCTGAACGTATAGCCCCGGATCTTGACCGGCTGCCAGAGCTGGACCGTGAGCTCGTTTTCCGAAAGCCCGATCGGCATTCCTTCGATCGTGATCGCTTCGCCGTCATCCTTGCCGATCTCGAGCTCTTGCTCGATTTCATTCTGTCCCAGCTTCTTCTTGGGGTCGTGCTTGAGCGTCGGATCCAGCTCGGCCAGATAATCGTCGTTTCGACTCCGGTAAGACGACGCCAGGTTTCCCTTGAAATTGGGCAAAGCCTCGGCAACCTTTGTCCCCTTGGCGATCGTGTATTTGGGCATCTCGAGCACGTGACAGCCATCGCAGTTGAACCGATTCAGTATCTTGGCTCCCTCCGCAACCGCAATCTTGGCCGCCGTCGCCTTGGCCGCCGGCAGAAACTTGGAATTGATCTTCTCGCCGGTCAGGCCCAGCACGAAGGTCATCACCTCCTCAATCGCCTTGGGATCATTGGCCCAGGCAAACTGCGGCATCCGCAGCCGGTCGTCCCAGGTCTTGTACTTCTCGCTCTTCTTCTTGTAGTCATAGCTGCGCGGCCGATGCAGCTTCTGATACAGGAAACCCATCCGCGTTTCGTGCGTGATCTTCTCCTGGTAGAAGGGATCAGTTCCATCGCGAACCCCCTTCTCGTCCCGGGGCTGGTCCGTGAGATATTCCGCAATATGCCCGTAATCCAGCCGGGCCGGGCTCTTGATTCCCCAGTCGTTGAGCGCCGTGCCGATCGGCTTGGCAGTCTCGAACCCGGGTATCGTGTGGCACCCGAAGCAGCCCAGCCGCGCGATCGTTCGTTCGCCCAGGTACATCAGTTTGTCGTCTTGCTTGAGCTCCTTCTCGACAAAGTTATCAAGCTCGCTGAGCGACTTGACGATCGACTTGCCGTCGGCCGTCTTGAAGCTGCCGCTCTTGGAAACATATAGCTTCACCAGCTCGTCGATAGCGTCGTGCACTTCCTCGCTGTCCGGGGCCAGCACCTCCACGCTCACCGGCCACTCCGCCGGCACCGACAAGATCCAGCTCGCAATGTGCCCGGCTTCCTCTGCTGTGAGCTGGAGGTTGGGCATCAGACTCTTGGGGTGATACCGCTCCGGCGCCTGGATCCAGTTCGAAAGCCACTTGAGCCCCTCGCGCTTGCCCGCGAACTTGGCAGCCATGTTCGAGAGATTCGGGCCGAAATCCGCCAGCGCATTCTTCTGCACGTCCGCCGGGAAAGTCGTGGGGGCAAGCGTCAAGGCCGGGTCCACCTTGTACGCCGGGTTCTTCTCGGCCAGCTTGTCCGACTTCCGGATGTCTTCCTCCGTGAAAGGACGGTGCTGATGGCAGGCCAGGCAGCCCTTTTGCAGGAACAGCTCTTTACCTTTGGCCGGGTCAGTCGCCCCCGCCGGCTCGCTGAAATCCGCAGGCGGCGTGCTCTTGGCGAACAGGTAATGCGTGATCGCGTAGATCTCGGCAAAGTTCTTGGACTTGTCTTCAGTCGCGCCGTTGTTGGTCAGCCCGTAGAACCGCGGCATCCGCGAATCGGGGCGGAACGCATGTGGGTTGGCGATCCATTTCACCACCCACTCCTTCGCATCCTTGGCCGCAATGTGCGAAAGATTGGGCCCGACCTGACGCTCGTCCGAAAGATCCGGCCCGCCGGTCGCGCCCTCGCCGCCGATCTGGTGGCAGCCGGTGCACCCATACTTGGCAATCCGCTGATATCCGGCCTGCAGCTTGGCCGCCTGCGGAATATCCGTGATCCTCGTGTGACACTTCAAGCACTGTGACTCGATGAAGCGGTCCGGCGGCATCGGGAAGTCCCAGAAATGGAAATTCTCCCAGCCGTGCTCCTTCGTCCACTTCTCGGCCTGCCCGAGCGAGTCGGGCGTGTGCGAGGCAAACGTGAAATCAGTACCCGACCCCTGCCCAGCATGGCAGATCGTGCAGCCAAAGCTGTTGATCGGGTGCGGCCCGTTCGCATCCAGATAAAGGCCCGCCTTCATCGACTTGCCGCGCGGATCGATATACGTCGCACCGCTCGTGAAAAACGGATGGGTCTTGTAGACCGTGGGCATGTCCTTGCCGTCGGCGTCGGTCTCGTAGCCAAGCTTGTCGATACCCTGGTGGCAGGTCTGGCAGCGGTCGAACCGAGGCACCTCTTTGAAATTGTAGTTGATCAAGAGCTCGGGCAGGGTGATCTGCTGGATCTTGGTCGGCGCCATGATGTCGATCCCGGGCAGGTCTCTCAAGAACGCATTGGCGCTGGCCCACATCCCGCCGAGTCCATACAGATCGTCCTTCTGCTTGATCTGCCGCTTCACCCGCTCGTACTCGCGCAACAGCCCCTCTTTCTCCTTCTCAACCCCGCTCACACTGCCCAGCAGGACCTCCTTCTCCTCTTTCTTCGCCTCATACTTGGCCAGTGCCGTCTCGAACGCCTTGGATCGGTCCAGCAGGTTCCTCTCGGCCCCGGCCACCACGGAGGCCAGATACTCCCTCGCCAACCGCTCCTGCTCCCGATCGACCATGCCGTCGTAGAGACTGCGTTTGCTGTCCAGCTCGGTCTTGGCAAACCGCTTTTCCATGTCCAGTCGCTCTCGCGTCCCGTCCACGGTGGCGAGCTCGTTGTCCACCTTCCGCAGCGCCGCGGCATTCTCCTCGGCTTTCTTGTTCGCCGCTTCGATCTTGGCTTCAATCCCTTCGAGCTGGCTCTTGTACTTGGTCGCCAGCTCCTCTTCCTTCTCCTTCTCGGCCGCCAGCAGCTTTTTCCGCTCGACGCGCTGAAATTCGCGCTGCACGCCCTTCCACGGACGAAGGTGATCGGCCATCACCATCCAGATCGTCACCAGGAGCATCGCGATTGATGAGATCGCGAAGATCAGGTGCAGGATCGGCTGGCGTCTGAAGGTTTCCTCGGTTGCCGGCATCGTCTTTGAGTCCCGGTTCGCCTAGATATTAAAAAACAACTCGGGAATGGCCACGATGTACTTCAGGTTGAACGTCCAGCGCAGCACCATCTTGATCGGCAGCGAAGCCATGAACAGGATGAGGATCGCCAGCGTCATGTAGCGAAGCATGCCTGCTTCCTTCACATACTTCTTGAAGAAAAACACGTACATCAAGTACGGCGTGATCAGGAAGTAGCCCAGAATGATCAGGATCCCGGCAAACTCCCGGACGAAGTAGTTCGGCGGCTTGGATGTCCCCATCATCTGGATCCACAACATGTCCGAAAGCTGCACGTTGTTGAGCGGAATCACCTTGTGCAGGTCCCAGAATTCATAGGGCCCGAAGAAGTTCCAGTTGGGCCCGCGCAGAAACGTCCCCAGCAGGATCAAGACGACCCACAGGACCACGAACCCGTACTGAAATGTGATGTAGGCAAACTTGCGGTCCTTGTACGAGTAATAGCCGTTGCCGCTCTTGTTGGTGTCAATGTACGGGATCGCAATCAAGCCCACGATGATCAAGCTGGGAAGCAACACGCCCGCGATCCACGGGTCGAAGTAAACCAGCATCTCCTGCAGGCCCAGGAAGTACCACGGCGCCTTGGAGGGATTGGGCGCCACCGTCGAGCTCGCCGGCTGTTCCAGCGGTGCCCGTAGCGCGATCCCCCACACGACCAGCACGATCGTCCACACGACCATGCAGATCAGCTCGGTGTAAACCAGGTCGGGCCAGCAAAGCGTCTTCTCCGGCTCGAGATGCTCGAGCGTCGGCAAGCCCTGATCGATCCGAGCGTCGTTGATCACCGCCCGCCGCTGCGCGTACCAGTAAAAATAACCGACCAGAATGAGCAGGCCGACGATCGGCACATTGTCGGGCTTGGTCACAATGTCGCGAAAGTCATAATCGGTCATGCTCAGACCGAAGTAGAGCAGGAACACGTTCACTATCGCCCACCCGACCAGCCCGCCCGCAAAGAACCGCCTGAACCGTAGAAACGCCGCGAAGGCCAGCGTCGCCCCGACGAAGAACGTGGTCGGGCCGGCGACGAAGTCCACCGCGTCGCGGGCGAACTGCGGCAGAAAAATCTCGCCGCCCAGGAGGTAGCTGATCCCCATCGCCTGGAAAATCACGGCGCACATGCTCCAGACCAGCGTCCAGAGCGTCCGATTGATCGGCCCCCCCAGCCCCACGGCCGGCTGGTGGTCGTCCAGGCTCGGCGGGTTGGCCGGATCGCCCTCGCCGTGGCCATGCGCTTTCAACTCTGCGAAGTGCGGCGGAATCCGCACCGGCGATCACGGCCAGCAGCGCGTTGGCCGCCGCACACAGCCCATAGACAACCTTGAGTGCCCCCGGCAGCGCCTCGCGAAACAGAACCAGCACGAAGGCGAGCCCGTACAGGGTGAAGAACGTGCCGACCAGCCACCCCGGCATCCGCCGCGTCTTGGGCGCTAGCCCCAGCCGCGAGGCGCCCGGACCGACCATCTCGCCGTATGAGACATAGGCCGCGGCAGCCGCGTTCATCATCGCGGCCAGCAGGTAATACCACGCCAGCCCAGCCAGCACCGGTGCCGTCAAATCTTCATGATGCATGAATATATGCCTCAACCAACCCGCCCCGATCACATCGGCCCGCTGATCCCGCCGTCTTTGCGCACTCTCCAGAAGTGAATCATGATCAAGAGCGCTGCGGCCAGCGGTATCGCCACGCAGTGGAGAACGTAGAACCGGTTCAGCGTCATCTCGCCCACGGCCCGGCCGCCCAGCAGCGCGAACTTCGCGTCCGACGCCGGAGTGATCAGCCTCACGCCGTTCAAAGCCAGCATCGATGCCCCCGGGCCTTCCACCCCCAGTCCCGGCGTCGCCCGCGCCATGTTCGAGCCCACCGTGATCGCCCAGATCGCAAGCTGGTCCCACGGGAGCAAATAGCCCGTGAACGAAAGCAAGAGCGTCAGCACCAGCAAGATCACCCCAACCCCCCAGTTGAACTCGCGCGGAGGCTTGTAGCTGCCCGTCAGGAACACCCGGTACATGTGCAGCCAGACGGCAATCACCATCGCGTGCGCCCCCCAGCGGTGCAGCTCGCGCAGAATGCCCAGGGTCGTCACATCCCGAAGCGCTAATATGTCGTTATAAGCGTGCTCGAGCGTCGGCCGGTAGTAGAACATCAGCAGCACGCCCGTCACCGTCTCGACGATGAACAGGAAGAACGTCGTCCCCCCCATGCACCACGTGTAGGAAAGCGCGATTCCTTGCTTGCGCACGCTCACCGGGTGAAGGTGCAGGAAAAAGTTCGTGAGCATCACCACCACCCGATTGCGCCGATCGGTCGGCATCGGGTGCCTGAAGACACTCTTCCAGAGCTGCGTCTCGGCGATGTATTCCAGAATCCGCATGGGCTATGTTCTCTCGGCTGCTTTCTTGCAACGCGTGACGTCGCTCTGGAGATCAAATCCGCTTGCCGCCCCTGTCCGGGCCGGCGTCTGCGATACCCAGACCGATCGAGATCAAACCGGGATGAAGCTATCGGGGTCGGTCCATTGCTTGAGCTCTTCCTGAAACTTCTGGCTCTTGTCGACGATGATCTGGCCATCGTCCGCGAGTAACACCTTGAACCGCTCCAGCGGCCGCGGCGCCGGGCCCTCGAAGTTGATCCCCGAGATATAAAAACCGCTACCGTGGCAGGGGCACTTGAACTTCTGCTCGGCGGCCAGCCAGTTGGGCGGGCACCCGAGATGCGTGCAGATCGACTGGAGCGCGTACAGGATATCCTGCCCGTTGTATCGGGTTGAGCCGCACGACCCAGAACCCCCACTCGGCCTTGAACCGGTCGCTCACGTCTTCAGGGTCGTACTGCGAGGGCAGCCCGATCTTGATCGTGCTCGGCGGCTCGGCCAGCACGTTCGGGAACATGAACCGAACCGTCATCAGCGTCATGGCCGAGAGCGCCGCCGTGAACGTGACCCAGCCGGCAATGATCCATGTCGTGGTCCTCGTCAGGAAATCGCGGCGACTCGCCCGCGCCGCCGCGCCCGCAGCACCAGCTCCGGCCAGCTCGCGCGACGGCTTGGGTGGAACCGTCTGCGGCTTGGCGGGCGCCTTGGGCGCCGGCCTGGGCGGTGCCTTGGCCGCCGCCTCCGCGGCAATTTCCTTCGCTTTCTTGGCCGCGGCCTGACGGGCAGCCTCGGCTAAATCGCGAGGATCGCTCATCTTATCGAGCGGCGGCAAAACTCGCCGCGGTAGCCTTCGCAGCGGCCGCCGGAGCCTTGGCAGCCGCCGGTTTGGCCGGCCCCGAAGCTGCAGCCGGGGCAGCCCCAGCTCCACCCCGCGCCGCCGCAAGCTTCTCCGCCAGCGTCATCGGCCGCCCCAGCGGCTTGGCAGGTGCCGGCACGGCCTTCGCCGCCGCAGGGGCAGCTTCCTCGGCCGGCTCCTCCGCCGCGACGGGAGCCGGCGCCGCCTTGGGAGCCGGCGCCGCCTTGGCCGCGGCCGGGGCTGGCGCGCCCCCCGCTCGGGCCGCCGCCAGCTTCTCTTTCAGCGTGAGCGGCCGCCCCAGCGACGATGGCGTCGGAACATTCGCCACCGGCGCAGGACTCGGCCTCGGCAGCCTCCGAAGCTTCCGCCGCAACCTCCAGCTCTTCCGCGGCCGCTTCTGGGGCCGGCGCAGCCTCATCGGCCGGCTTCGCCGCCCCGCCCTTCCGCGCCTGCTTCGAGGATTTCCTTGGTGCTGAGACGTTTGGCCATCAATCAGCTCTGCCTTCCCGAAAACGTGCGTGCATTCCGGTCAACGGCGCAGAACGAATCGTCTACCGGGCATTCCGAGTACTCCGCAAAGTCGATGCCACCAAGACGAGGAAACTGTGCATTATACCTAAAGCCCAAGCCTATTGTGCGTTCGGATCGAAATTCGCCTGCGGCCTTCTGACCACACATTCTTGATTGCGAGAATCCAGGCCTCTTCTTTTCTCAGATCGAAGAACTTCGCGGCTGCCTGGTCACTGAGGAACAGGCCGGCACGAACATCTGCGCGACCGTACGAACGGCATAGACTAGCAGCCACCACGCGCCTCGGCAACATGCTGGTGCCGTCGAGCGGCTCAACCCAAGTGCGAATAACGCCGCCGATCGCGGCGTCCACGTGCGCATGGCGGCGTTGCGGCCCGCGCTGCCAGCTTCCGGGCTTGCCGAAACAAGCCGCAGCCTCCCGCGCCACGCCAAGGGACAACCTCAAATCGACCTCGATGGCGTTCCCCTCAAGACCAGCCTGCGCCTCTGCCTCGCACAGCTCGACCTCGCCTACAGCATCCGAGATGGCGTGCTGCTCGTCACCTCGGAGGAAATCGTCCAAACGCCGGTCTACCAGGACCCCTTCCTGACCGCCGGCCACTCCCTGCTCGCCGCCGGCTTCGGCGCCCTGCTGGCCCCCCTCGCTCCCAGCACGTGCCGCGAGCGTGCGACGCAGCCTCACGCGCCTAACGCATAAACATGTAGGGTCTGCTATTGCGGACCGAGTGCGTGCGTCTGATCCTCACAACGCGGACTCACCCCCCAGCGCTCACCCAGCCGTGATTGACGCCCGATCTGCGATTCCGAGGGTATGATCTCACGCTATCGGTCCGCCGAACCCCTTCACCCCTGCCCCAGCGCCTTCTCGTAACGCTCAAAATCCGCCTTCCCAAAAACACAAAACACGACCGTTTTCAGCCCCCCATACTTTTCCAGATCTTGCCGCACAGCATCGATCACGACCTGGCACGCCTCATCACCCGGATAGCCGAAGATCCCCGTGCTGATACAAGGAAACGCGATGCTCAAAAGCCCATTTTCGCGCGCAGCCGCAAAGAATTCACATAAGCCGCCGCCAGAAGCTCAGGCGCCTTGGCCGGGTTCTCACCATAGACCGGCCCAACCGCGTGGATCACGTGCCGGGCACGAAGCTGCACCGCCGGACGTGATCGCCGCCTGCCCCACCCTGACGGGCCCCGATTCCGCAACGGCCTGCTTGCACGCCTCCCCAAGCGCCGGCCCGGCCGCGCGATGAATCGCCCCGCACACCCCGCCGCCAGCCCACAACCCCGAGTTCGCCGCATTGACAATCGCGTCGGAATCAAGCCTGGTGATATCACCCTCCTCGACTACGATGTCACACCCATTCCAGCACGCCTTCGGGTTCATCGCTGACTCCGTATCATGCGCCGCGGCCGTCCCCGCATTATTGCGTCACGCGCCCGCGACCACTAGATTCAAGTCGACACGGCGCAAGACTAGCAATGAGAAATCAAAGACAACCCCTGTCAACAATCCAGCCACTGACAACTAACAACTGACAACCAACAACTGACAACTGACAACTGACAAAAACAAATGCCCTTATTCACCATTCTATCCATCGACGGCGGCGGTATCCGCGGTATCATCCCCGCAATGATTCTCGCCGAGATCGAGCGCCGCACCGGCTACCGAACCGCACAGATGTTCGACCTGATCGCGGGAACATCCACCGGTGGTGTCCTCGCGCTGGGCCTCACCATTCCCCAGAGCATCGAGGTCGACCGCCCCAAATTCAGGGCCTCCCAGCTTGTCGCGTTTTACGAGAAGGACGGAAAGGAAGTCTTTCATTCGTTCTGGCAGAACATCACCTCGCTCCACGGCCTGCTCGAAGAAAAATACCCGTCCGAGCGCTTCGAAAGAATACTGAAGAAATACATGGGTGAAGAGACGAGGCTGAGCGAGGCTCTCACCGAAGTCCTGATCACCAGCTACGAGATCGAGTCGTGCCGCCCTTTCTTCTTCACCCGAAGAAAAGCACGCGCCCGCAAAACCAGCCGCTTCAACCCGCGGATGTGGGAAGTCGCGCGCTGCACGTCCGCTGCGCCCACCTATTTTTCCCCGTTTCAGATCAAGCGCGCCCGTCGGTCGAATCTGCCGCCGCTTGACGCTCATCGACGCTGGAGTTTTCGTCAACAACCCCACGCTTTGCGCCTATGCCGAGGCCGTCAGCATGCAGCAGCTTCCCGGCGACAAACCCTCAACCGACGTCCTTCCCGGCAGCTCCAAGCAAAGCGAGCGTCCGGTCGAGGTTCGTTCCGAGAATGGAGACCCGTGCGAAGGCGTGGAATATGTCGTCCTCTCCCTGGGCACAGGTGAGCTCAATGTCCGGCTTCGCTACGAAGACGCCAAGCGATGGGGCAGCCTGCACTGGGCCCGGCCCCTGATCGACATCGCCTACGACGGCTCGAGCGACACCGTCGACGGCCACATGCGCCAGCTCACGCACGTTGTGAAACATCCTTACCTCTATTACCGGTTCCAGCCCAGCTTGAGCGAAGCCAACAACGCACTCGACGACACCAGTGACTGGAACATCCAGGACCTCAAGCGGCGGGCCGCATCCATCTTCGACGACCCCGAAAAGCTAGAGAAAATCGAGAATCTGTGCCGACTGTTGCAGCGCCGGGTTGCCGAGAAGAAACCCGCACAGCCGAAATGAGCTCGATCGAGCATCGAGTAGGTCAGGCTTTAGCCTGACATTCAAGTAAGTCAGGCTAGAGCCCGACTCCCGACACTCCCACACCGCCGTCCTCGATCAGCTTCCCCGGGGTCGCACTCGCCCCACGCTCTCAGTTGGTGTCAAACACCTCAAGCGCGCTTGAAACCTCGTGCAGCCGCGCCGTCAGATACGAGCGGATCTCTTCATTGGTGCTGAGTTGCAGCACATGATGGGCAAACCGCTCGGCCTGTGCGGTCGTCACCGAAGAGAGCAGCTCCTTCACGGTCGGAATGAACGCCGGGCTCATGCTGAACCGCCGCAGCCCCATGCCGAAAAGCACCAGAACCGACCGCGGTTGGCCCGCCATCTCGCCGCAGAGCGTCACCGGCGTTCCCGTGCGCTGGCAGGCGTCCAGCACGATCCGCAACACCCGGAAAATCGCCGGCGCCAGCGATTCGCACAGATGGGCCACCTTGGGGTTGTCTCGATCCGCAGCCACCAGGTATTGAATCAGGTCGTTCGAGCCGATCGAGATGAAGTCGGTCTCGCGCAGGAACGAATCGATGCACACCGCCGCCGCGGGAACCTCGACCATCATCCCCTTCTTGACGTCCTCGCCGAACGGTATTCCCTCTCGCAGCAGATTGCTCTTGGTTTCTTGCACCAGGTTATTGATGAACAGCAGCTCTTCAAGTGACGTGATCATGGGAAAGAGCATGGAAACTTTCCCGTGACGCCCCGCCCGCAGGATCGCCCGGATCTGGGTCACGAAGAGCTTCGAGTTCTCGAAGAAGATTCGCGTCGACCGCCAGCCCATGAACGGGTTGGCCTCGCCCCGGCGCCCGAGGTAGGGCACCGTCTTGTCCCCTCCCAGATCGAGCGTACGGATGGTGACCGCCTGACCGGGTGAATTCATGATAATCTGCCGATAATACTCGTACTGCTCCTCTTCGCCCGGCACGTCATGATGGGTCATGAACAGGTACTCGGTGCGGAAAAGCCCCACGCCGGTGGCCCCGACCTTGTTCGCCGACTGGGCATCGGCCAGGTTGTTGATATTGGCCAGAAGCTCGACCTGTGTGCCGTCGGCGCTGCGAGCCGGCAGGTCCCGGTTCGCATAGAGCCGGTCCTTGAAGTTGAAGAACTCCCGCTGCACCTTCCGCCAGGCCGAGGTGGCTTCCTGGTCCGGCCTCACGATGACCATGCCATCCCGGCCGTCGACGACCATCATGTCGCCGGTCTCGACCTCGGACATGATCCCCTCCAGCCCCGAGACCGCCGGAATCCCGCGGCTCCGCGCCAGGATCGCGGCGTGGCTCGTGCCTCCGCCCAGCTCCGTCACAATCCCGGCAATCGGCAGCTCACCCAGGCTCATCGCCTGAGTGGGCAGAAGCTCTCGAGCCACCAGGATCACCGATTCGTCGCCGTTGCCGTGCCCGTTCCCGTTGCGCGACACTCCCCCGAAATCGGCTGGCGCGGCGCTGCGCAGCCGCAGGTGCGCCTCGATCTGCAAGATCACGTCGCGAATATCGTTGATCCGCTCCCGGAAATTCTCCTGCTTGATCTGCGCGAACTGGGCGGCGTAACTGTTCATCACCGCCTGCAAGCGCCGAAAGTGCCGTCAGTCGCTGGTTCTCGATCAAACTCCGCACCTTCGAGCGCAGCGAAGGATCGTTGACAATCTGCAAGTGACTCTTGAAAATCTCCGCTTGCTTGTCCCCAACCTCCTGCCCCACCGCCGAGATGTAGCGCCTCGTACCATGCACCCGCCTCCACCAAGGCCCGCTCAAACCGCTCCACCTCCTCCGCAACCAGTTTCGGACTCTCAAGCATCTGCTGTTCGAACTCGCCGAACACCGAGTCGACCCGATGGGCCACACCCACCACAACCCCGGGACTGACGCCGATTCCTTTACGCATGTCGAGCGAATCTCTCTTCTGCGCATTCGCCTAAATAAAAACAGGCGTGGGCCGCCAGATTCCGCGAGAGAGAAGGGCAAGTCCGAATAGAATCGGGGCAAGTCCACGCTTAGGTAGCAATTCTCATACCACCCCAAGCGTCAGCCCACCACCTCTGGAACCGCGACCAAAGTCTATATCGTCACTAGGTTAAATCGAGACGATCGTCCCGTCCATATCTCACCCGTGACCGCGCCTCTCCCCGCGCGCTAAAGCACCGCTTGACCAACCGAGCCTAAGCGGGGTGCGAATCCTCCCCGGCCGCGGCCACCGGCGGCTTCCCGAATCGGTAGAGCCCCAGCAGGGCGACGGCGGTCAATGCATAAGCGCCTGCCCAGTGATAAGGCGTTTGCTGGGAATGACCTTGGCTCGTCCTTCCGCCTCGAGCTGCCTGATCACCGCCGCCGGAGAACTGATCGGGCTCGCCGCCAGAGGCGAATGAATGATGCCAAACCAGGAAAAAACTGCCGCCACCAATAGCGTGGTGACCAGCGGCCGGATACGCCCGTCGATCATGTGCACAAGCGCTGTCGCCCACAAAAGACTCGTGACGATAAACCCGCCTCCCCCCGCCAGTACGGTCACCGTCTGAATCCAGTGCTGCGTCGCCGGTTGAAGGTTCGCGAACGGCTTGAGCTCCGGCAAAAGCTGCTTGTACGAAAGCACCGCCAGGTACGCCAAGGCCGGCACACATGCCAGCGCCACTGCCGGATAATGCCGCACCGGCGTCGCATGAAATGACTGCGACGTGATCTCCAGGCCGACAAAAATCAAGATCGGGAAGATCACCGCCTTCGGAATGAGGAAGAAGATCCAGTCAAAAAAACCGAAGATCCCCGCCGCCCCCACAAACAGCGCCGTCGCCAGCGTATAGGCCGACCGTGCTCCCATCGCCTTGTACGCCGGATGACCGATGTACGGCGTCGATTGAATCACCCCGCCGAACATCCCCCCAACCAGCGTTGCAAACCCCTCGGCCGCGATGATCTGCCCCGTCGGATACTCGTCCCCGACGCTCGCAGCACTCTCCGTGCAGTCAATTCCCCCCACAACCGTCGCCAGCGCAAGTGGAATGGCCACCGGAAGATACCGAAGCGCATCCCGGCCCGCATCCCCGAACCAACCCAGCCACTCCTGGATCGGCATCGGCAAGACCGCCCTCATCGCCAGCGCCGGAGATTCCCCCTCGCTCCCCGCCCCCGGGCCCCACCCCACGAGATGAAGCGCATAGTAGATCGCACACCCGACCACCACCGCCGCCAGCGCTCCCGGAAAGTCGCCCGGAAGCCGCCATTTCGCCGTCAGCGTCGCCAGGATCACCCCCAGCGCCACCATCCCCGCCACCGGATGCGCCGCAATGTCCAGCAAAGGAAGAAAGCTGATCAGATACCAGCGCGATCGCCGCCAGTGATCCCAGCAACCCCGCACGGGGCACGCTCCTCCGAATCCAGCCCGAGAACGGCGCACACGCTATTTTGAAAATTCCTGACGCGAGCAGCATCGTAATGCCTAAGAACCAGGCATGGCGTGCCGCGTTTGTATCGTTGAGACCGCGGCCGACCGCCTCCTGATAAGCTGGACCGATGATCAGAAAGACGGTCCCGAACGTACTCGGTGTATCGAGCCCCAGCGGCATGGCGGTGACATCCCGACGCCCCGTCTTTCGCGCCAGTCGAAAAGCCATTGCCGTATAGATTAAATCACCGACCAGGACCCCCACGGCCGTCCCCGGGATCATCCGGGTGAGCACGAAGTCTCTGGGCATGCCGAATACCACGACCAGCAGGCTTCCCATCAGGATCATGACGCCGATGTTGTCGAGCATCAGACCGAAGAACGCATTCACATCGCCGGAGGCCGCCCAGCCGTAGCCCCCGGAAGCACCCTTGCTCTCGACCGCCCCAGATTTCACCTTCGAAGCCCCCCCGCAATGCGATAAGAAAATCGAGTTACGCCGGACCCGGGTCACGCCTCTCCGCCAATCGCGCCGCCCCCAGTGCGAGCAACCCACCTAGCAAGTAAAGCGCCGCCGTCGACCCAATGGTGATTCCCAGCCCAAATCGCTTCGACGAGAACCCGACGATCACCGGCGCGACCGATGCACCCGTCCACCCGATCGTGTTCATCAAACCAGCCCCGGTTCCGCGATCCTCGGGATGGATCACATCGTACAGCGAAGCAAATATGTTGGCATCATAAACTCCTTTGCACATACCCGCCCCGATCAAGGCCGCGGTCAGGACGACGGCAGAGGTCGAAAACCCGGTCGCAAAAACGAACGGCGCGGCCAGAATCAGGCCCAGGGCCTGCACTCGTACCCGCCCCCCTTTCCGCCGCCGCGCCGCCCAGTCAGCCAGGAAGCCGCCCCCAAGTGCTCCCGGTAGGCTGGCCAGCGGCCACAACGTCGACTTGAGCGACGAGCTCCCCAGGCCCTCGCCAAACGTGCGAGACACGAACAGCGGCAGCCAGATCAGATACGTTGCCGCAACAAAATTCGCGCCGAGGAACACGCAAAGCAGGAGCGCTGCCGCCGGGTTCCGCACGATCCGCCCAATCCGCGACCACAGCGAAGGATTGCTCGACTCGGCCGCCGTTGCCCCGTGGCCTTGATCAGGCCTGACTCGATCGGCATCCCCGTCTCCGGCGACGCGAGGGGGTTCGATCAATACAACCCCCAGGAACACCGCGTACACGAGCCCTGCCATACCCAGAAGCCAGAACGGGGACTGCCAGCCGTAACGCTCCCCGAGCGCACCGCCGATGTACCATCCTCCCGCCGTTCCGAGATAGACGCTCGTCTGATGGATGCTCATCGCACGCGACCGCATCCGCGTCGAGTGATAGCCCGCGATCACCGACATCGATGCCGGGAAGTAAAACGATTCTCCCAGCCCCTCGGCCCCGCGCAACAGCACCAATTGAACGTAGTTCCTCGCGAGCGCCGTCGACGCACAGATCAGGCTCCAGAAACCCAGCCCAAGTGGAATCAAGACACGCCGCGAAAACCGGTCGACCGCATACCCGGTAAATGGCGACGTCAGCGAATAAGTGATCATGAACGCCGATCCCAGCCACCCGATCTGCTCATCGGTCAGCCCGAATTCGCCTTCAATCGCCGGAATTACGGCGACTGAGCGCCTGCCGGTCAGTGTAATTGAAAAACCCGCAGAACCAGAGCAAGCCAACCGCGAACCACGGGTAATACCGATGCGAGCCGAGCCAATCGCGGAGGGAACGGCGAGTCACGGCACGGCCTGTCTCGCCGTCGCTCTGCCTCGTCATTTTTGATCGCCCGCGAGAAGCCACGCCTCGTCAAAATGAGCGTGCTCGATCGTGCTCCCCTCGCCTCGCATCCTGTACGTATAGGTCGCATGCATCGAGCCGTCCGCAGCCTGGATGATCGAAGGATAATGGAACTGGCCGCCACCAGCCGCCACCTGCTCGAGGTGCCGCGTGATCTTCCACGTCGAGCCTTCATCGTCGGAAACCGAAACCGCCAGCGAGTGCCTGCCGCGCGACGAGTCGTTGTAAATCAAGACCCAGTGCCCGTTCGCCAGCCGTATGGCCTCAATGCCCGCGCCGGGGTTGGGAAAGCTGGAATCGACCACCGGCGTCCACGAAATGCCGTCGTCGCGTGACCTGCTCAACCGGATCTTCTTGTGCGGCCCGTTGTCCCGCATGAACGCCACCAGCTCCCCGTCATTCTTGCGCACCAGGCTGGGCTGAATGTTGCCAAAGCCGATGAGCGGCTCACTCGCCGCCCACGTCGTTCCCCGATCGTCCGAAATCGCCATGATCGACGCCGAGAACGTGTCGGTGTAAAGCGGCAGAATCCACCGTCCGGACGGAAGCACGACCGGATGAACCCGCGGCATCCAGCCCAGCCGCTGATAAAGCTCTTCGCGCGACCGAGCCTCCTCCAGCAGCAAATAGGGGCTGTATTGACCCTTGTCCTCGGCGCTCAAGCTTGCAATCGCCTGCTTCATCCGGCCCGCAAAGCCCTTGGGAGTCACGTGCAGCACGCCGGTCCGCGTCCATTCAAGTGGTGCCTGTGGACCCGTTGGCTGCTCGCAACGCGCAAACTTGAGCAGCGCGCCTTCCCAGCGATGGTCCAGAATCGTCGGCCAGAAGAGCCAGAGCGAATGATCCGGCGCGGCGAAGAGCGCCGGATTGCAGTCCGGATAGCCCGGCGTGTCCGCCAGCAAGAACTTGGAACGCCAGGCAGATTCACCCCTCGGCAGCCAGGCGCCCTCGATCACAACATCATCCGCTTCACGCTCGCCGCTGCCTGCATACCAGGCGGCCAGCAGACTTCCGTCCCTCGTCTGCACCACGCACGAGGCGTGGTTGTGTTTCGGGTTGATCGGGAAGATCGCCTGCTTCTTGCAGAAACCCGAATCGGCGCGCGCCATCACCGAGCAGCTCAACATGAGCACGGCAGCCTGCGCAAGCGATCGCCGAAGATCCCTGTTCATGTCCGTCCAGCCCGCACGTCCTGTAGTTCGACCGTGGCGTTTCAAAATCAAGCCCGATCGAGTCTACGGCCCGGGAACGGGTCGAGCAAGCCTGACGAATCGCCGCATCCTACCTCCCACGCGAGCCGGATTTCTTGCTCGCAGAGCGTGGAGTTGAGCGCGCGTCGGCGCCGTCGTCCGAAAGCGAGAGCTTGCGGTTCTGCACTCGATGCCCGTTGTAGTCGGCCGCCGGAATCACGAGCGCCTTCGCAGATTCCCACCCCGCCGGCGCAACAAGCCGGTTGCCGCGCCCGGTCACGACGAGCTCACCCGCATCGTGCGAAGGCGCATATCCCAACGTGATCCCCGGCGGAGTCTCCCTGGAGCCTGTTGAAGCGGTCCGACCCAGAAACGCGTCCGACCACCTCACGACGTTGTCGTTGACCGCCGCCGTCATGTACACCCGCCCCTGGTTCGTCTTGATATACCGCCCGTCGTGCTCGACGCCAACCATTCCCCCCTTCTCCGCATCTTCCAGAACGTTCCCTTCGATCACTCCCCCCAGAAAAGGCGCGTGCGACCAACCCCACATCACGGGCGTTTCCGTCGGAAAGGCAGTCAGCCGCGACCGCAAATTCGCCGCCCAGGAAGTGATTCTTGATGACCTTCGTTCCGAAATTGTTACCCGCCAGAACCAACGGTGACGAACGCCGGCCGCCCCTGACGTCAACATGGTTCTTGCTGAACGTCTCTCGCACAAACGCCGTGGAGATCGACACGATTTCCGTGCCCGGAGGGATCGCCGCATCAACCAGATAAGCCGTCGAGTCGAGCGCCTGAACGACCTGCCGCCACTGGCCCGCAGCCGGCCCGCTCAAGAGCGAGACGACATCGCCAGTCCGAACCCAGTCGCCCTGCGGCTGCCCGGTGCGCAGCACGCGCCCGTCGCTCGAAAGAGCCATGATCTTGCCCTCGTATTTGACGTGATAGGCTTCCGTGAGGATGATCTCCGGCTCATTGCTCCACGGAATCGTGTCGTCGTCGCGAGCACCCACCTGCTCGATCGTGTTCCCGTCCACCACGTCATCGGCGCCGAACCACGTCAACACCAGGAACCGCCAGGTCTTGCCGCTCGCGCCGACGCTCCGGGTGACGTTGTTCTGCACCAGCACGTCGTGAACGCCGTGGCCGGCGAAAACCGCATGGGAATAGCTGCCCGGCGTCGTGCCGCGAAATTCGTTATTGACGATCCGCCACGGCCCATCGAAGAACTCGATCATCCCCCCGCGCAGGATGTTCCCTTCAATCACGCCGCTCCTGGCCCGTTTCAACCGCATGAGCCGCAGCGAGTCCACCCACCCCGCGGGGTTTTCGCTCGCCGGAATCTCCAGGTCCAGGTTCCGGAACACAAGTTTGAACTTGGGATCGTCGTGACCCTGGTCAAAGTTGTCCGTCATCCCGATCAACGCCGGGCCATACTCGACGTCGTTCCTCCACCGGACCGGCCCCTCGAATCGCACAGCGAACCCGGAAAGCGTTGTGTTGCCGCAATGAATCTTGATCGCCGCTGACCACGGCGCCTCGCTCGCCGGTTGCGAGAACACCAGGCTCGCCCCCTTTTCCCCCGTGATTGTCACCGAACGGCCCAGCGCGAGCGGCCGGTTGAGCCGGTAGATTCCCGGAGCGAGCGTCACTGATCCAAACCGATCGACCATACTTTGCAGGTCGTCGCCCGGCCTGGCGGTCGCGCTCCCCGCCGCCGGCTCGCCCGAGCGCTTGGCCCCGTCGCAATTTCCCCCCGCGAACTGCAAGATCGAGCTTCGCCCGTCGGCCGCGACCAGCCGCAGCGTCATCGTGCTCTTGCTCTCATCCCGATACGGCGGGAAGAAGACGTCGAGTGACTTGCTCCCGGCGTTTGCCTTGATCGTGAACGGTTCAGCCGATGGGTCCGCAGGCGCGCTCGCGCGGTCGTTCTTGCGGGAGATCCACACACCTCGCTGCGAGTTGCTCAGCACGGCCGCGGCAAACGCGGGCGAGGTCGGTAGTCCCGAGATGACAACATGCACGTCCCCCGGCCGGCCCGGGTTGGCACCATCCTGACCCAGCCACCGGGCACTGCCGGTCACCTCGGAAGCTCTGGGAAGCGGAAGTTGAGGCATTCGCAGCTTGGGATCGCACCGGCCCCCGGCGATGGTGACGGCATCAAACTGGTCGCCCTCGTATACGCGCGGTGATCTTGAGCCGCTGTCCTGTCATGTCGCGATTCGGCTGCAAGAACAGGTCCGCCTGAGTTGGATCCTTGGAATCACGCATCAGCTCGGCGCCTGGCAGCAGCTTGGGGTTCGGCCCCGATTCCCAGCTCGTGCCATTGGTCTCGACGACCCGAATTCCTTTGAGCGTCAACTTCGTCGAAAGCCGGCTGAGGTGGATCCGCACATCCTGAAACCCGTCACCCCCTACCGACGGCCCCGCTCCGGTGCGGTCTTGCCGGTCCTGGCCGATCCACCGCGCCCCAATCGCCACGGCCTTCACTCGGAGCTTATCATCGGCCTTGCCCCCGTGCAGGTCAGTTTCGACGGTGTGTCCATCCTCGTAGCGCACCAGCACATGAAACGGCCGCCCGGTCTCGACCGCGGCAGGCTCGAAGAATACGTCGCCAGTTCGTGCTCCTTTCGCCCGCTTGAATTCGGCGCGGTAGCCTTCCGGCTTCTCCGCAAACCGCCAGAAATTGCCATTGGTTGACCTGACCTCGACGAAAACCACCTCGCGGCCCGGATCCAGTCCCGCAATCGCAATGTGAATATCCTGGATATCGCTGGGCGCCAGCCGCTCATTCGGGCCCACGTAGTCATGCCCGTCCTGGCCGAGCCAGCGCGCCGAGAGCCGTGCCGAGCGAGCTTGCTGGAGCTCCGCGCCCTCAATCGTACTCCGCGCCAGTCCGGCTCCGGACGACGCGGCGAGCATGACGACCCATGATGTCCACGACGCAATTCGCATGTTGACCTCCTTGCACGCGACGTCGATCCATCCGCTGATGTCCTTCGCCCCATCGAGCGCAGCCGCCAGCGACGCTCAGCATACCACATCCCCGAGAAAAAGGGATGCTCCGCCAAACGCCTGCGCTGCATAAAACCGCTGCCCCGAAGGGCGCGCAACAATATAGCCCAGGGCATCGCCCTGGGTCCCAGAAAAACCACGGCCCTCGGTTCCCTACTTCGGGCCCGGGGACTTCTCCATTTCCTTGAGCAGCAAGTCGACCGATGCATCGAGCGGTTTCCCGCCGCCCATCATGAAATCCCTGATGATGCCGTGCGCGTCAATGACAAACACCGTGGGGAAGCCGCGGATGTCCCACGCCTTGCAGATCGGCCCGTCCATCGCGCCATCCCACCAGCACCGCCAGGTGACCTCCCCGGCCGAGATCACCTTGCGCAATGTTTGCTTTTCGGTATCGGTATCGACACCCAGCAGCGCGAAGGGCTTATCCTTCAACCGGGAAACGAGCTCGCGCTCCTGGGGATGTATGGCCCGGCACGGCCCGCACCACTCTCCCGTAAAAACGAGCACGACGACCTTGCCGCGGAAATCGCTCAACCTGAGTGGCTTGCCGTCGACATCCTGTCCCTCGATCTCCGGCGCCGCTTTCCCGACCCCGATCTGCCGCAATCCCCTCAAACCGGTCTCGGCAAGCTGAGCAAACGTGATTTTCTCACCGCGTCTCGTTATCGAAAAATCGCCATATTCACGGATCGTCTTCTCGAACAATGTCTCGGCCTCGCGACGGAGCGCCTCGGGGTCGGCAGTGCGAATGTGTTCGGCATATGCGGTAAACGCGGGATCGACAATCTTGGCTTGATTCGCTTGACCGCTGCTCCTGGCCCTGGCCACCGCCTTGGACTTGGCGGCGAGATACTCGGCAAGCGAAAGGCACGCATAGCCTCGCACTTCGCGGTTGGTCGCCTTCTCGTAGACGGTCCGCAGAAACTTATCGCGCAACGGCGAGGCATAAACAGCAAGCGTGCGGCACAGCACGCCCACCCGCCTGTCGTCGAGGTGGTCTTTCGCCAGTCGCTCCATGGCCTCGCCCATGAGCTCGATTCGCGGTGACGGAAAGTAGTCCGACGTCACCCGGCCCTGCCCGACAATCCATACGAGTGCATCACACGCTGCCGAGGTACGCGGGTACTTTCTTGCCAGCTCCAGAAACCGCGGTCCGATCCGGTCGACCGTCGGATACGACGCAACCGCCTTCTGCCGCTCCTCGTTCGTCTTCGCGGCTTCAATTTCCGCAGTCGCTCGCTTGAGCGATTCCTGGTATTCGGCCATCAAGGACGCATACTGCTCTTCGGGCGTACGGCTGACGGTCTGGGCTTTGGCCTGCGAGGGAAGGATGACCGCCACCAGCACGACCGTCAGGCATAGCATGGCGACTCTCCCTGGAGGCTCAAGGGCGCTGCTGCCGTTTTCGTCCGCGTCAAGCAGATAGTGTCTGTGCCGGCATGAACATCGTCAAGGCGCTAATTTCCGCTTCGTCGCCGCGCCGGACCAGGGAAGTTGCGACCCGGAGGGCCACCGAGTATTCTCATTCGGATGAAATGGCTACCACGTGAGATCGGCAATGCTCTTTTCATCCTGCTCGGCATCCTCTCGGCCGGGATGGGCCTGCACGGCTTCCTGATGTCCAGCGGCTTCATCGACGGCGGCGTGACCGGCGTTTCGATGCTCCTGGCCCAGACGTTGCGCATTCCGCTTCCCGGCGGGTCGGTGTTTATTCCCCTGCCCATCCTCCTGCTCGTCATCAACCTACCCTTCGTTGCCCTCGGCTACCGTCAAGTCGGCCGGGTATTCGCCATCCGAAGCGCAGTGAGCATCGTCGGACTCTCCATCTGCCTCGCAACCGTGCATTTTCCCGACGTCACCTCCGACAAGCTATTGACCGCCGTCTTCGGCGGGTTCTTCCTCGGAGCCGGAATGGGCCTGGCCATGCGCGGCGGTGCGGTCCTCGACGGAACCGATATCGCGGCCCTCTTGATCAGCAAACGCAGCCACGTCTTTCACGTCGGTGACGTCATCCTCGGGCTGAACATCATCATCTTCTTGAGCGCCGCGTTCTTTCTGGGCGTCGAGAAGAGCCTTTATTCGATTCTGACGTACGTGTCGGCGTCCAAGACAGTCGACTTCCTCCTGCACGGCATCGAAGAATACACCGCGATCAACATCGTGTCCGACAAGAGCGAGTTGATTCGCGACGCGATCAACTGCCGCCTCGAGCGGGGTGTCACCGTCTTCAAGGGTCGCGGCGGCCGCAGCGGCAACGAGCTGGAAATCCTCTTCTGCGTCGTCACCCGGCTCGAAATCGGCAAGATCTTCGACATCGTGAACGAAATCGATCCCACCGCATTCGTCACCGTCCACCCGCTGGCCGAGGCCTCCGGCGGAGTGCTCAAGCGAAGGGTGCATCACTAGCTAAAGGGAAATAACTCCGATGACGCTTCGCAGCACCACGGCTCGCCTTTTCGCCCTGCTACTACTCGCAAGCTCCGCTCGAGCCGAGATCAACGACCAGCCCGCGCAGCCGCTCGACACCGAATACACCGCCAAGATCCGCGAATTCACCACCGAGCCCTTCTTCCTCACCGAATTCGTCGATCACCTGCCCCGCTCGACCTCCGTCCCCACGCCACAAAAGGCACTCGGTTATGTCATCGGCACACCGGAAAAGCTCACGTACACGAAAGATATAAACGCCTACTTCCGCACCCTCGCCGCAGCGTCTCCTCGCGTGAAAGTCTGGACGATCGGCAAGAGCGAGGAAGGCCGCGAAATGCTCATCGCCGCCGTCTCGAGCAAAGAGAACCTCGATCGCATTGACCGCTTTAAACAGATCACCGCCAAGCTCGCCGATCCCCGCAAAACAACCGACGCCGAGATCGCCGCCCTCGTGCACGAGGCCAGGCCGCTCTACTGGCTGGCCGGCTCGATCCACTCGCCCGAGACCGGCTCACCCGAGATGCTCATGGAGCTGGCCTACCGCCTGGCCGTCGAAGAATCGGCGCACATCCAGGCCATCCGCAAAAACGTCATCGTCTTGATCACCCCCGTCGTCGAAGTCGACGGCCACGACCGCATGGTCGACCTCTATCGCTATCGCAAAGCCAACCCCGGAAAACAGACACCGCCCCTTCTCTACTGGGGCAAGTACGTCGCCCATGACAACAACCGCGACGCCATGGGTCTGGCACTCGCGCTCTCCAATGTGATGATGAATACCTTCCTGGCGTGGCACCCCCAGGTCTTCCACGACCTGCACGAATCGGTGCCCTATCTCTACACCTCGACCGGCACCGGCCCCTATAACTCCTGGCTCGACCCGATTGTCGTGAGTGAATGGCAGAAGCTCGCCTACCACGAGATCGAGGGGATGACCAGGCGCGGCGTGCCGGGCGTCTGGACGCACGGCTTCTATGACGGCTGGGCCCCCAATTACATGTTTTACATCGCCAACGGCCATAACGCGATCGGCCGGTTCTACGAGACCTTCGGCAACGGAGGCGCCGACACCCGCGAGCGCAAGCTCCCCGACTCCTCGACCTCCCGCACCTGGTTCCGCCCCAACCCTCCCCTGCCCAAAGTCAAATGGTCGTTGCGCAATAACATCAACATGCAGCAAAGCGCCCTGCTGCTTGCGCTCAAATACGTCTCCGATAACGGCGAGGAATTCCTGAGCAACTTCGCCCTGAAGTCCAAGCGATCGATCGCCAAGGCAAAGACCGAGGGACCAGCCGCCTGGATCATTCCCAATGACGGCAAACGCCCGACTCTGGCAGCGCAGGCTTGCGCAGCTCCTGAAGCGCCAGGGAGCCGAAATCCACCGTCTCGACCGCGAAACCGAGGTCAAGATTGCCAAGCCATCGCCCCCGCGCGCACGGCCGGCTACGCAGTCATCGAGTGCTGAACCCGCCCCCGATCCCAAGCCCGACGCGGCCAAAACGCAGGCTCAGAAGGTCCCTGCGGGAAGCTTTGTCGTGCGAATGGACCAGCCCTACAGTCGCATGGTCGATATGATGCTCGACACTCAGTACTATTCCACCGCTGACCCACGCCCCTACGACGACACCGGCTGGAGCTTCGGCCCGCTCAGAAACGTCGCGACTTTGCGCGTGGCCGATCCGTCGATCTTGGGCGCGCCGATGACGAAAATTGAGGGCGAGGTCCGCGCCTCAGGCGGCGTCGAGGGCAGTGGGTCCGCGGGGTTCCTGCTCAATGCAACCGCCGAGCCCGCACTGGCCTCGCTGCGTTTCCGCTTGAAAGACGTCAAGATCTTCGCCGCCGAAGAGCCGTTCGAGCTCGAGGGACACAAGTATAATGCCGGCTCGTACTTCATTCCCTCCGCGGGAAACCCCGAAGATCTGCTCGCGCGCCTCAAGTCGGCCACACAGTCGCTGGGTCTCCAGGCGCACGCCACAAGCCGCGAGATCACGGTGAAGCATCACCCGGTGGCCCTGCCGCGGATTGCCCTGCTGCACACCTGGGTGAACACGCAGAACGACGGCTGGTTCCGGCTCGCCCTGGACGAATGCAAAATTCCGTACGCCTATATCTCGGACCACGATGTTCGCGCCACGCCCGACCTGAGGTCAAAGTATGATGTGATTATCTTCCCACCGGTCACCTCGAGCCTGCCCACGCTGATAAACGGAGTCAGAAAGCGCCTGCTCGACGACGGCTCCGACTCGAGCGGCCCCGTGCCGTTCAAATCATCATCGCTCACTCCCAACCTGAGTGGTGTCGACGATTCGGACGATATCCGCGGCGGCCTGGGCTTCGATGGCGTCGCTCACCTGAAGACGTTTGTGGAGCGAGGCGGAGTATTCGTCCCGATCACGGAAAGCGCCGCGCTGCCCGTGGGGCTGGGAATGATCGAGCACGTCTCGATCAGCGAGGCGCGCCAGCTTCAGGCGAACGGTTCGGTCCTGCGAGCGGGAGTGCAGGATAAGCGAAGCCCGATCGCCTACGGCTACGACGACACCGTGGCGCTCTATTTCAACCAGGCGCCGGTCTTCCGCGTCTCGCTGGCCGGCTCGGGCGGCCGCGGAGGAAGAGCCGGCGGCGCTGAAACCACCGCGCGGCCGACCGGCCGCGGCTCGGCGACCGACCCCGACGTACCCCAGGGCCGCCCGCTCCGTGAGATCGAGCGCGAGCCGACCCTCACCCCCGCCGAGCGCGAGCTCTATATCGAGCCTGAAATGCGCGAATACCTGGCCGGCACGATCTTGCCCGCAAAGATGTGGCCGCGCGTGGTCGTCCGCTGGTCCGACGAGAAAGACCTCTGGGTCAGCGGCATGCTCGCCGGCGGCTCGGAGCTCGCGAGCACGCCCGCGGTCATCGACGTACCGCTCGGAAAAGGACATGTCGTCCTCTTCGGCAATAACCCGATGTGGCGGCACGAGACCCACGGCAGCTTCATGCTTTTGCTCAACACGGCCCTGCATTTCGACCATTTGCAGGCCGGCCGCGACAAGCCGGCCGCAGGCACAAAAATCGTCAAGAAGTACACAATCCAGCAATTCCTGGCCACGAAGTCCCTGGGCGGCCCGTCGTTCTCGCCAGACGGCTCCCGCGTTCTCTATTCGTCCGACGCCTCCGGGATCTTCAACGCCTACACGGTTCCTTTCGAAGGCGGCACCAGCACGCCCCTCACCCGCTCCACGACCGATACGACATTCGCCGTCTCATTCTTCCCCAAGGATGAGCGCATCCTCTACACGCACGACCGCGGCGGCGACGAGAACAATCACCTCTACGTTCAGAGCCCGAGAAGCGATACCGACCTGACCCCGGGCACAAAGCTCAAGGCCGAGTTCTCAGGCTGGTCACGCGACGACAACTCGTTCAACGTGCTGACCAACGAGCGCGACCCCCGTTACTTCGACGTCTACCGTTACAGTACCGATAAGCTCGATCGCACCCTCATCTACAAGGACACGACCGGCTACCAGTTGGCCGACGTCTCCGGCGACGGCCGATGGCTGGCGCTGGGCAAGCCGATCACAACCGCCGACGCCGACATCTTTGTCTGGGACACCCGCGAAAGCCGGCTGACTCACCTGACTCCTCACAAGACCCCGACTCGTTACGAGGCCTCTGCTTTCGACCCTGATTCGAGGTGGCTCTACTACCGCACGAACTCAGGCGGCGAATTCACCAGAGTGAAACGCTTTGAGCTCGCGACCGGCAAGCACGAAGACGTCGAGTCGGCCGATTGGGACATTCTCTTCACACGGTTCTCGCACAACGGCCGCTACCGCCTGACCGCGATCAATGAGGACGGCCGCACCGTCATCCGCGTGCATGACTCGAAAACGTCGCGCCTGGTCCCGATGCCCAAGCTGCCCGAAGGCGACGTGACATCGGTCGTCTTCTCGCGCGACGAGGAGCGCATGGTGGTGACCCTGAACGGCGATCGGTCGCCGACAAACCTTTACTCCTGCCGGGTCGGGGCGGCTGAGGCGACGAAATTGACCGATTCGCTCAGCAAGGAAATCAATCCCGATGACCTGGTCGAATCGCGCGTTGGGAGGTTCAAGGCATCCGACGGTTTGTCGATCCCGTCGATCTTCTTCAAGCCCCACGAGGCATCCCCGGAGCACAAGGTGCCTGCACTCGTCTGGGTGCACGGTGGCCCCGGCGGTCAGACTCGCAAGGGTTATAGTGCGCTCGATCCAGTACCTGGTCAATCACGGCTACGCCGTCCTGGGAATCAATAACCGCGGAAGCTCTGGTTATGGTCAAACCTACTTCACCGCCGACGACCGAAAGCATGGCCACGAGCCCTTGCGTGATTGTGTCGAGGCCAAGGCATACCTGGCCGCGATGCCTGAAATTGACCCCAACCGGATCGGCATCATCGGCGGCAGCTACGGCGGCTACATGGTCCTGGCGGCCCTAGCGTTCGAACCGGAAGTGTTCGCCGTGGGCGTCGACATCTTCGGTGTATCGAACTGGTTGCGCACGCTTGAAAGCATACCTCCGTACTGGGAAGCCGAGCGTCTCGCGCTCTATCAAGAAATTGGCGATCCCGTGAAGGACCGCGAAATGCTCAAGGCGATCTCGCCGGTATTCCACGCCGAAAAGATCCGCCGCCCCTTGATGGTCCTCCAGGGCCAGAACGACCCTCGCGTCATCAAGCCCGAGTCCGACGACATCGTCGCCGCCGTCAAGAAAAACGGCGTCCCGGTTGAGTACATCGTCTTCCCCGACGAAGGCCACGGCTTCACCAAGAAGAAGAACCAGATCGAAGGCTACTCGGCGATTCTGGGCTTTCTTGACAAACATCTCAAAGGGAACACGTCCGCTGGGAGGCACTCTGACTGAGAGGCCCACTTGAAGGCGAGATGATGAGAGGATTAGAAGGTTGAGTTATGTGTGAGTAGTAATATTATATAATTGATATGAATTAATTTGGTTGAAAGGGGTGTAAGGTTAGTATAGGAGAAGTAAAAAAAAAAAAAAAAAAAAAAAAAAAAAAAAAAAAAAAAAAAAATAAGTAAGATGGGAGGAAAGAAGAATGGGAAGGAGAATTGAGAAGGCCTACCGTCCGCGTGCCGCAGCACCATCATATAATCAACCTGAATTTGCTTGGTTGACCGGGGCATTTCTCGGTTCGTACACTAGAAGCCATGGGAAGCACGACCGCAGCAGTTACGGCGATGGACAGGATGCTTGAGCAACTCAGCAACTGCTTGAACGCCGAGTCCACTCAACGTATCGTCGCACTACGAGTCGACCCAGAGATTCAATCGCGAGTCGAAATCCTCGCAGGCATGGCGAATGAGGGGCTGCTCTCCGACGCGGATCGGGACGAGTACAACACCTACATCGAGATGGCCAACCTCATCGCCACGCTCAAATTGAAAGCCGAGCGAATCACACCGTCGAATGGCCATTGATGGACGCGACGACCAGAGCTCTTGTCCGTATGCGGGCGGGCAACCGCTGGGAATACTGCCGTCTCCGTCAAGAACATATCGATCGACCCGGCCCGTCATGGCAACCACGTCCGCAGCTTCAACTGCTCTTCCAGGCTCATCCCTGTGGTAAGCGCGAAAATCTCCTCATCACCAACCGCCAGCACTTGCGGGCCCTGCGGTGTCGCGGTAGCTGACGTCGTGACCCAGGTACTCGAAATAATAACTCAGCGCGTGGAGATTCAGCTCCCGCGCCATGGTCTCCTCATTCATCCTGAACCCGTGCTCCTTCAGTAGTTTTTCGTCCAGGGCCGTAACATAACCCTATACGTCTTTGGGCGGCGAGCAAGCCGTGGGGCAAGTCCGCGGGGAGCGCAGGCAGCGTCCGGTGTAAGGACGGAGCATTCCAGTCGATGAACTCGCTTCCCATCAGCGGAACCCTTCAATCCGGGTCACGGAGCGAGACGCCGCTCGAACGCGGAACAGGTCTCAGACCGCATATTCTCCACCCACCGATCCCCTATACCGCGATTGGCGTCGGGTAAAAATAAGCCTCATCCACAGGATACCCGCCAAAATTCCGTCCACGCAGCCGCATGGCCGTCTTGCTGGAAAACTGTTGCTGAAAATCGAGTGCGCCCTTCGCAAGCGGATGGCTGAGCGTGATGACTTTCACCTGGAACAGGTCGAAATTGGGGTCGCGAATTTCACGAGCGATCCGGAGAACCTCCCGATAGGGCACGTGACGGTTAGTATCATTCCATTCATCAGATGCGATGTAGAGGTACCACGAGTCTTCTTCACCGGTCCTCAGCCAGAAAGCCGTCGACACGCGCGTTTTCTTTTCAAGTTCGGCGAGAAACTTCGCCCCAGCCTCGATCTGTTCAGCTACCAACGGGCCTTGATCCATGGAAGTACTCCATGCGCGCTGTGAGTGTTAGCCGAGAGGTGCCAGGCGCGACAACCTCCGATAAATCCACCTCTCGCCCATCTTGGTATACTATCACCTCGACTCCCCGCAGCCACCACGCTCACCACGCGGAACCCCGACGCATGACCCGCGAAGCAACAGCCAGCCTCTTCGACGAGCCCGACGAACCGCCACTGGCCGCCCCCGACGCCCCCCTCGCCGAGCCGCATGCGCCCGCGCCACCTCGACGAGTTCGTCGGCCAATCAAGTGTGGTCGGCGAGAAATCCCTTCTCGGATCGGCACTTCGACGCGAGGGCAAGCTGTCGTCGCTGATCCTCTGGGGTCCGCCCGGCTCCGGCAAGACCACCCTCGCACGCCTGGTCGCCGCCCACAACAGCGCCGAGTTCATCGCGCTTTCCGCGGTGCTCGCGGGCGTGAAAGACGTTCGAGCCGCGATTGAAGAGGCCCGGAAAAGCCAGCGGCGGTCGCGCCACACGATCCTCTTCATCGACGAGATCCATCGCTTCAACAAGGCGCAGCAGGACGCACTCCTCGGCGCCGTCGAGGACGGCACGATCACACTCATCGGTGCCACCACCGAGAATCCCTCGTTCGAGGTCAACTCTGCGCTGCTTTCCCGCTGCCGCGTCGTCGTTCTCGAGCCGCTCGATCCGGACGAGCTAGCCAAGATCCTCAAGCGCTCGCTGGAAGACCCTGAACGCGGCCTTGCTCGAGCGAACCCGCACGTCAATCCTGACCTCATCGAAAAGCTGGCCCGCTGGTCCGGCGGCGATGCCCGCGTCGCCCTCACCGCGCTCGAGGAAGCCGTCGCCGCAACAGCGCCGGCCCCAGACGGCACCCGCCACGTCACGGAAGCAACCCTGGTCGAGGCGCTCGGTCGCGCCCGCTTCGCTTATGACCGCCAGGGCGAAGACCATTTTAACCTGATCTCGGCCCTGATCAAATCCGTGCGGAACTCCAATGCAAGCGCCGCTCTTTACTGGCTGGCGCGAATGATCGAAGGCGGCGCCGACCCGGTCTTCATCGCAAGAAGGCTCTGCATCCTCGCTTCCGAAGACGTCGGCCTCGCAGATCCGCAAGCGATGGTGCAAGCCGCCGCGGCCGCGCAAATCACCCACCTGATCGGTCTGCCCGAAGCCCTCTTTCCACTGGCGCAGGCAACAATCTACCTGGCAAGGGCACCCAAGTCGAACCTCGTGATGAAAGCCTATACAGCCGCGGCCGCCGATGCCACCGCCTCGGCCCGCGAACCCGTGCCGCTCCACCTCCGCAACGCGGTCACCTCACTGATGAAGGGCGCCGGCTACGGCCAGGGCTACCGCTACATCCACGACGACCCCGCCGCCGGGCGCGAAATGCCCTGCCTTCCCCAGCAATTTCAAGGCCGTGATTACCTCGCGCAACCAGGCAGTTCAAAGCGGAGCGAGTAGGCCCAAGACCTATATGCCCGCGACATGACTTCCCCCGTGACCAAACACACGATGAAACGCCTCTGGCGATTCGCTGCGCCTCTGGTGGTCTGGCCCGCAATCGCCCTGCTCCCGCATCCCGCCGCACTCTCGCAGAACGCATGGAGCTATCTCGGCCTGTTCACGGCCGTGATCGTGGCGCTCATCCTCGAACCGCTCCCGCCCGGCGCCGTTGGATTAGTCGGCATGACGCTCGCCACCGCGTTCGGCTATATCTCGCCCAGGCCGGACGAATCCATCAAGTGGGGATTGAAAGCCTTCTCCGACGTCACCGTCTGGCTCATCGTCGGCGCGCTCGTTTTTGCACGAGGGTATGAAAAAACCGGGCTCGGAAGACGCATCGCCCTCTCCCTGGTCCGGGCCATGGGCAGGCGCACGCTCGGGCTGGGCTACGCGGTGATGCTCGCCGACCTGTTGATCGCGCCGTTCACGCCGTCGAACACGGGCCGCAGCGCCGGAGTGATCTTCCCGATCATTCGCGGTATTCCCGCGCTCTACGACTCTGCCCCCGGATCTACCGCCCGCCGGATCGGGGCTTACCTGATGTGGACCGCCTTCGCCTCGACCGCCGTCACAAGCTCCATGTTCTTGACGGCGCTGGGCCCGAATCTCCTCGCGGTCGGAATTCTCAGCAAGACGAGCGGCCTCACGCTCACCTGGTCGCAATGGACCGCCGGCTTCCTGCCCGTCGGGCTCGCACTCATCCTGCCGCTCCCGCTGGTCGTTTATCTGATCTATCCACCCGAGATCCGCGAAAGTCATGAAGTTTCCGATTGGGCGAGTCAGGAGCTGGCCCGGATGGGGCCCCCATCGCGCAAGGAAGTCGTGATGGCACTCGCAATCCTCGTCGCGTTCTCCCTCTGGCTCACCGCTGGTCAGTGGCTCAGTCCAACTACGGTTGTCCTCGCGGTGATCGCGGTCTTGATCGTCGTACGCGTGCTCGACTGGGATGACATCATCGGCAATCGAGCGGCGTGGGATACGCTCATCTACTTCGCAACCCTGATGGCCCTCGCTGACGGGCTTGAACGCTTGGGAATCGTGGCCTGGACGGCTCAGGGAATATCGACCTTCACGCTCGGCGTTCCACCGCTCCTGGCGCTCATCGTCCTGGTGTCATTCTTCTTTTTGATCCACTACATGTTCGCAAGCCTCACCGCCCACACGATGGCCGTGCTGCCCGCAATTCTGGCCGCCGGCGCCGCGGTCCCGGGCATGCCGGTCCGCGTGCTCGCTATGCTATTGGTTTATTCGATCGGCCTGATGGGCGTCATCACCCCCTACGCCACCGGCCCGGCCCCGGTCTACTTCGGCAGTGGATTCATCCCACGGCGGGATTTCTGGATTCTAGGACTGGTTTTCGGTCTGATCTACCTGACAGCACTGCTGGCCATCGGCATCCCTTGGCTGCAGAATCACGCGCCGTGACACCATCGACGCCGCTCAACCCGCCCGGCGCGCGATCCTCGAAGGAAGCACGAGCAAAACCCCCAGCACGCACAACAGTCCGAGAAAAAGCAACGGCCACCCGCCGGCCGGAACCACCATGCCGGGGATAAAAATCGCGATCTCCCCGGCTGCCGTCGTGCTGCCACGATAAAAAATGCGAACGGGGCGAAGCGTACCATCGGCCAGTTTGCGGTCGCTCTGATAGACCATCGAGTAGCTCGACCGTATCCGCTCGGCAATCTGTTCATAGATCGCCCGCAGCTCGCCGGCATTGCGGGCTGAATAGTATTGCCCTCGGGTGGAGCTCGCCAGCCGGCGAAGGTCGCCGCTCTCGATCTCTTCCTCCGTTCCCAGCCCGAGCGTGTAAACCGGCAAGCCCAGCCGCTGCCCCGTCGCCATCACCGATTCAAGCGTCGCGTCCTGGCTGAACGTGTCTTCGCCGTCGGTGAGTGCCAGGACAACCCGCCGTCCTGTTTCACGGTCGAGCAGCTTGAGGCCCTCCGCAACCGCGTCGTAGAACCGCGTCGCTCCATCCGGCTTGAGCCCATCGACCGCTTGCTGCAACTGCGCCCGGTCAGTCGTGAAATCGGTCAGCCGGTCGACATCAGACCCGAAAGCGATCACCGCAACCTTCGAGCCTTCCGGTAGTTTTTCGAGGAACGACCGTACCGCCGCCTTCAACCCACCGATCCGATCTTCCTCTTCCATGCTCAGGCTGCGGTCGACGACAAGTACGACCGTGGTGGCGATGGCTTCCTTGTTTTGCGGTTCCTGAAACTCGACCACTTCGACATCTCGCCCCTCTTCAGTCACGCGAAATTCGTCGCGCTTTGCGTCAAGCAGAAACGACCCGTCGGCTCGCTTCACCTCGAACTGAACCGCTATCCGCGGAAACGACTGCTGGCTCGCGCCGGTTACAGTGACCTTGACTTCATCTGCACCTGCGCTGCTGCCGCCTGCGTCCGGCGGCGAACTGGGCGGCGTCTGAGCCTCCGGAAGCCCGGCTCCCCGCTCAGTCTCATTTGCGTCCGTCGCAACCAAGGCTACCTCGGTACTCGGGCCAGGCAATCGCAGCACGCGGTCGATCTCGAACGCGAGGTTGGCCTTTCGTAAGAAGAGCAACGCGAGCGCGGTGCTCGGCAGCCGGCCCCAGTGATCGTGCGGCCAGCCGCCGTCGCTCTCTTGCCGATCGAGCAAGACCCTGTGCGCCGTGGGCGTACCAGTCAAATCCGTCGAGCGACCGCAGAGCCAAGCGCCACGCACACGCGTTCCAGCGACCAGAGATAATAGATGTCCGAATGGTTGCCGGCCCGCCGGGCATCCTGGCCCACCGCGCAAGGCCGCCTGGAATGCCGGGTCGGCAGCCAGTGCCGCTCCCCGCGCTCGCGCGGTCTGCCGCTCGGCCAGGCTCGGCCGCGACGCCGCGATCGCCAGGCCCATCAGCCCGGCGCACGACATGGACTCCGATCCCTGCATATTTGGCTTGTAGCCCCATCGGCCGTCGTCGAAGCTGGGTCGAGCGAAAGTGGCCGTCGATCGACTCGAGAGTCCGCGTCCGAATCAAACCCGTGCCGGCCGGCCGCCCACAGACCCAGCAGGGCGAACTGCGTGTTCGAGTTGTCGCCGCCCTCGCCCGGATTGCGGTTGATGCGCGGTGTCTGGCCGCGGCCGCCGCGCGCGCGAGCTCGGCGCCGATTCCGATGTCGCCTCCTCGACACTCAGTGGAACCGAATAGTCCCAGATCCCGCCATGGTCGCCCTGCGCCAGCCGTCGCCCCAGCGACTGGATCAGCGAGTCGTCGTCGACCCGTCCGCGTTTGCTGGCATCGCGCCAGAAACAAGATCGCCAGCGCCAGATCATAGGTTTGATTCGATTCCCGAGCCAGCGTCGCCACGATCTCACGCGCCTTGCTGATCTCGCGAGCGTCGCGGGCGATGCCGTTCTCCAGCAGCGCCAGCCCCGCCAGTGCCGTCATGCCGAGCGCTATGGTGGGGCTGCGTCTGCATCATCGCCACTCTCCGGAATCCGCCTTGCGCCTCCTTCAGGAAATCGACGCCCTTGGCTATCGCCTGCGCGATCTCCCGGTCATCCGGCACCTGAGCCTGGCCGCGAGCCTCACCGAGCAAGACAGAGCCACAGCAGCACGCTCGCCACGAACCTGGCCATCATGGACACTCCTGCCGATCGTGCCGGTGGTGAGGAACGAAGAGTTGCGAGAGCAGGGCGATGATCGCACCGGCTGCGCCCCACAACAGACAGACCGCCACGATCGACGCCGACCACGATCCCAGAACCGCGCTCCGCGCTCTGCAAGCAACGAAAACCACGGCGCTGAGGACAGCAGACCCAGCATGCCCGCCGGCCAGTCCGCCTGTGAGCAGATCGTGCGTCTCGCCGCGGCGCTTGGCCAGGATCAATCCTGAAAGCACACCCAGACCAACCGTGATGAGCGCGACCGAAGCAATCCGAGGCTCGGCGAGACCGCCCGCACCGCGTCCGGGCCACAAGGCACTCAAAAGCACCAGCAGCAGCCTGAACCCGACCGCGCCTCCACCACACGCGGCCGCCCGGAGCAGCGGACTGACGCCTGCCAGCCGCTGCCTCAGTTGCTTGGCCAGCATCGGCATTTCCAGAACTGCCGCTCCGGCAAGCCGGCTCGGCATCCGGCATCGGCTCAGCCGGTCGCTCGATCCGCACCTCGACCCGGCGCGTGCCGCCGTTGCTCTCGATGACAATGACCGCGCGGAGCCCGCCGTCAATCGTTTCCGGAAGCTCGAGCTCGACCGGAATCTCGGTCTGGTCGATCGTCTGAAACGCCTTGCCGTCTCCCCCGGCAAGCAGCTTCACCCACCGCGCATCCGCGGGCTCGATGCGCAAACGTGCTTCGCAACAGCCGAAATCCGACGTTGGTGATTCGTAGCGAGAGCCTGGCCGTGCCGCCCCCCATTTTCGCCTGGACCAGCAGCGTCTCGGGATGGACGTCCAGCTCCGGACCGCTCGACTGCGTCGCCGGAATGCGCGCCAGCCACTCGTCGAGCCGGTCGTCCGGCGATCGATCTGCAGCGGAGTGCGGAATCAGCTCCGGCCGCCCGATCCGGCGCAGGTATTCGACCAGCCTTCCGGAAATCAGCTCGTCGCGCACTTGAGTCCAGCTCTGGGCCGAGAGAATGAGGAAGTCGTCCCACGTCCTGCATTGCGCTCCGTTAGCCATGACAAACGGAAGGGGAAGCCGCCCGCGAGACACCCGTGCGTCCGAAATTCCGGTCGGGCTCCCCGCTCCAACCCGAGGGGCCGACACTCCGGTCGGACTTCCCTGTTTCACCTTGAGCTGCACGCCGCCGAGTTGAATCACATCGCCGGCGTTTAGCTTTCTCGGCTGCCCGGACAGCAACCTCTGCTGGTTCACAAATGTGCCGCCAGGGCTTTCCAGATCGCGGATCGAGACATCTTGGCCCGACGAGAGTACAGAAGCATGGCGGGCAGCCATGCGACGCGGCGAGCTTCCCTCCTGCTCATGCAGATCAAGCCCGCGCTGGCCGTTGGAGGCGTTGCCCACGACCGTCTCGCCGGGCTCAAGTGCGAAAGCGCGGCCAACATCGCGCCCACGCACGATTTCAAGCAGCCAGCACCCTGCCTGGATGGGCGCCTCCCGGGCCGGACTCAAGGGCGAAGAGTTCATGACGCGTGCCAGCTCACGATTTGTGGTAAGAGCGATCCCGGAAGACCAGCAAGGTATGTCCCAGTTCGATCCGGTCCCCATCCGAGAGCAGCCGCTCCGCGGCAACCGTGCCGCCGTTCACGCGCGTGTTGCCCTGCCCTGCCAGATGATGCAAGACGTACCCCCGCGGCGTCGACTCGATCTCGGCGTGCCGCCGCGCAACGGCCGGGTCGCCGAAAATGCCAATCTCGGCACGCTCGTCCAGACCCAGGCGGCACCGCGGGTGGGCCAGCAGATAGACGCGCCCTTCCTGCCGGCCGCTCTGCACTTGAACCCATGCTCGTCTCAACACCTGCTCAACCAGCGCCAGACACAAACCCAACCCGGCGCCCAGCAAGACCATCCCCACGGCCTGGCTGATCTCCGTTCGGTTCGAGAACGCGCTCCGCAGCCACTCAAAAAGGAAGCCGCCGGCAAACCCGCCCAGGCCGCCTCCGATCAGTCCGTATATCAGACGTTCACGCGATCGGTCAGCCAGGCCCTGGCCCAGACCGATCCCCAGCCCAAGGACGGCCCACGACAGGGCGCGGCCTAGCAGCCCGCCTGCGCAAGAGCCCGATCACCATTTCACCGGCCAGGAGCCCGAGCGCACCGCCTGCGGCCGCCGCAGGCGCTCCCCAGGCGATCGCCCGCGCCATCTTGAGCCAGGCCCCGTCGCGAGCGGGACCATACGCATTCAAAAAAACTCCCAGCGACCCACCGATCAAGAGCCCCGCCCACGCGTCTCGCACATACACCGATCCGGCGCCAACCATCTCGACGTAAAGGAACAGTCCAATGAGCGCGCCGAAACCCCCCATGATGGCCAGGTCGTACGCCTGACGCAGATTGGCGCGGGCAGCTCGCACCTTGGGTCGCGCGCCAGGCGATGGAGCCAGCGGCGGCGGGACTGGAGGCGGCGAGACCGGGCCCGGCAGAGTCGCTCGGCTCATGACAGCACGGCGCAGGCCGCGCCCTCCCTCGGCGATCACGCGGGCAATATGGCCGAACGCCTGCACCAGCTCGCCGCTCCGCGCAAAGATCGGAAGCCTGCTCGCTGCTCGCCAGCCGGCGCAGATAGTCACGGTCGGCATCGCCGGTGCCGATCGCCACGATCTCGATGCCCTGCTTCCGCGCCGCCATCGCCTGCTCGACCGCGCTCTCGGCGGCATCGGGAAAACCGTCGGTCAAGATCACGACGTACCGCTTCCGATCCGTCGCCACAAGCTGTCCACGCGCCATCTCCAAGGCGTCGGTCAAGTTGGTGCTGCCCTCGGCCTCGAGCCGATTGACGGCGGCGTAGAGCCGCCTCACGTTGCTCGTCGCCGCCGATTGCAGTGCCACCAGACTCGAAAACGAGATCAGGCCGACCTCCATCGTCGTGAAATCGCACTTCGACAGGAACTCTCCGGCCGCGGTCTGCGCCTCGACAAGCGGACCGCCCGTCATGCTCGCCGAAACGTCAATCAGCAGCAAAACCCGGATCAGCTCCGCTTCGCCTTGGGCGGCAGGCCGCTCTGGCTGAAGTGCCAGCCACGAGAGATCATCCGGCACCGCTTCAACCGCCATCGGCAGCCGCCGGCCGGTGTCGCGCTGGACGGCCTTCACCTGCACGACACCGTTGGAATCATAGGAGAGCCCGACATCGACCGTCACTTCCTTGCCGGTCGGATGAATATCGCTGAATACGTACTTGCCCAGAATCGTGCAATCCAAGGGCGCGTCACTCTCGCCTTGCGTCACATAGACTTCCAGCTTGGTGTTGGACCCTCCGTGCGTTTCGTGCAGATACGCCTTGGTGTTGCTGGCGGGGATCGCCAGATTGCGCCGGATCACGATGTCGTTGATGTAGCACGACCCGTCGGGGCTCACGGCAATCGTCCCCAGGCTGTGTGACATGACGTCGGTCACGCGGCGCGGCGCGGGAGAAGTCGCCGCAGAAGCCACCGCCGGCGAGGCGCCGCTCGAAAGCGTGAATTTCGGAGTCGCATCCGCGATCGACTGGCCCACTTCGATGGCCGCCTGCATGGCTGCGCCCAGCGCGACAACCTCATCGACGTTCACGCCGGCTCGCGGGGGCTTGCCGGCCATCTGCGTGACGTAGCTCCGCACCATCGGCATCCGCGTCGAGCCCCCTACCAGGAGCACGCCGTCGAGCTTGGGCCAGCTCAGCCCGGCTTCGCCGAGTGCTTCCTCCGTGAGCCGGCGGGTGCGATCCACCAGCGGCAAGGTCATCGCCTCGAACTCGGCCCGCGAGAGCTCGAACGTCTGCCGCTGCGTACCAAGCTGCAGCGTGATCCTCGTCGCCGTGCGCTCGGAAAGCGCCCACTTCGCCTGTTCGCTGCGAACCAGCACTTCGTTCAAGGCAACGGGGTCGTCCAGTGGGTCGAAACCGGTCTCGGCCGCAAACCGCTCCGAAAGAAAAGTGGCGATCCGGTCATCCCAGTTCTTGCCTCCCAGGTCGTGATCTCCGGCAGTTGAGAGCACCACGATCTCCTGAGGCGTGATGCGCGCCACCGTGACGTCGAACGTCCCTCCCCCCAGGTCATAAATCAGGACCGTTTCCTGGACGCCCGTCTTTTGCAGGCCATACGCCAGGGCCGCGGCCGTGGGCTCGTTGATGATCCGCAGCACCTGGAACCCCGCGGCTTCGCCGGCCTCGATCGTCGCCTTCCGCTTCGGATCCGCGAAGTAAGCCGGCACCGTGATGACGGCCCGGTCCACCCGGTCGCCCAGGCGGGCCTCAGCGTCCTCCTTCAAGCGTTTCAGCACCAGATGGGATAGATCGGCCGCTGAGTACGTCTTGCCGTGAAACTCGAGCTGATAGAGCGGGTTGCCCATATGCGGCTTGAAGAAGCTGGCGATCTCGTTATTCCCCAGCCGCGCCCACTCCTTCGCCTCCTGGCCGACTGTGGGCGGATTGGAGCCGAAGTACACGACCGAAGGCGTGATATTTTGGCCCTCGCGATTGGCAATAACCTCCGGCCGGCCGTAGCTGTTGCGATAAGCCACCGCCGAGTTGGTTGTTCCCAGGTCGATGCCGACGAAGTGAGCCATCAGGACGCAGTTCCACGCGTTCGAGACTCAACAAGAGCCCGCACCCACGCCAAAAACTGGTCAAGATTGACGTTCTCGTCGCGGCTTTCCTCGCGATTTGCGAACCGATTGACCTCGTCGATCGGAACATCCGGAAAAATCGCGCTCCGGTCGCTGGGGCGATATGAGCCATCCTCTTGGCGAATCAGCACCTTCAAAGTCTGTCCGTTATATCGCCAGAGCTCCGGAACACCCAGAGCGCCGTAGATGCTCATGCGCTCGAGCGAGCTCGGCGAAATCTCGATCTCGACAGCCAGATCCGGGGGAGGATCGATGGTCAGGTCGACGTGATCGGGGTCGGCAACCCGGTCGAGATCCCCTAGATAGAAGCTCTCGTCAGCCTCGAGCCCACGGTCCAGATCCTCACGACTCCACGTGGCCGAGCCCATGGGCATGATCGGCGTGCGCAGCTCGCGCGCGAGAACCCGAACGTATTGACCGAGAAGGGATTTCTTCCGTTCGTGTATTGGCTGCGGTGCCAGGAGCTCGACGTCCCCTCGATCGTAAGTCAGCCGAATCGCTTGATCGCCTATCAGCGCCAGTAGCGACTGATACCCGCGCCAGCCTACAGAGCGCACCACGATCCGCTGCTCGGCAACTGGCGAGGTTTTCCATGATTCGGCCGCAATGGGCATTACGAGTTTCCTCCGCGATTATTCATTCGGCGCTTCCAATCTCGCAACCTCACGACACATTCAATAATCGCAAAGCCGTCGACCGCTCCGCAACCTCCTCCGCATTCATGACCGCCTCGGTCTGGAACTCGACGTCGATCGAGCCCCCGCCCGTCAAGTCGGTTGCCGAGACGCCCAGCCGCCCGTCCTTGCTGATGGCGAACTTGACCCGGATCGGGCTGCGAGCCGGCAGACGGTCGGGCAGCGACAGCGACGCAACACCCACTTCCTGGCAATCAAGCGGGTCTGGGCTGTCGCGCTCGCCCGACATCACGCGAATGTCCACCGCCGATTGGTTCTCGGCATCGGTTCCAAAATCGGTCATCCGCTCCAGCGGAACTTCCGAGTTCCGCGGCAGCAGGTAACACACCACGTCCAGGCTCTGCTCGTTGCGCGCGATCACCCCCAGGCTCTTGGAGAGCACGTTGACGATCCGCGTCGCCACCAGCTCGCGCACCGGGCCGGTCAGCGTCAAACCCAGCGATTTCTCGAGGTGATCGAGCGCCTGAGCAACCTCTTCCTCGGAGACCTCGCTCATGTCGACCGCCTGCGCCGGCTTGCCGCCTGAGGCCGTCCGTGTCGCCAGGAAATCCTCCACGTGGTCGAGCAGCGATTCCTTGAGAGCATATAATGCCGCACCCTTGGCCACGGCCTCGTCCGGGTCGTAGATCTCCGGCTCGGTGTTGAGCTCCGCGACCAGCCGGTCGCGCACCTGCGGCATTCGCGTCGCACCCCCCACCAGGATCACCTTGTCAAATTGCGTATAACCCTTGGCACGCGCGTCGGCGAGCATCTCCTGGGTCAACTCGATAGTGCGATCGAGCAGGTGCTTGCTGATCTCCTCGAACTTGCCGCGATCCAGCTCGACCCGCGCTTGATGCCCGGCGTGCGTGACCCGGAACGGGGCTTTCTCGCGCTGCGAGAGCGTCTTCTTGCCGCGCTCGGCTTGAAGGAACAGATCATTGAGCACTTCCGGATCGTCGAGCGGGTCACCCTCCTCGCCGGTCTGGATCTTGAACTGCTCGGCCAGGTACAGCACGATCGCCTCGTCCCAGAGCACGCCCCCCAATCGATGATCGCCGCCGGTACAGATCACGCGAATCAGCCGGTCCTTGATCTCGATCATCGTGATGTCGAACGTGCCGCCGCCCAGGTCGTACACCAGCACGATCTGGTCCTCGCCTTGCTCGAGACCATAAGCGATCGCAGCCGCCGTGGGCTCGTTCAAAATGGCCCGCACGTTCAATCCCGCAAGACGGCCCGCGTTGGCCGTCGCCTCACGCTCGGAAGTCCCGAAATACGCAGGACAGGTGATCACAACATCACTGATCTTGTCGCCCAGAGCAATCTCGGCATCTCCCACGACCTTGCGCAGGATGAACGACGAAAGATCTTCGGGACTGTACGACTGCCCGTCATGGTGGAAGACAAAATTGGGATCGCCCATGCTCTGCTTGATCCGCGAGACGACGCGATCGGGCTCGACCTTGGCCGACTCTTTCGCGGTGTTTCCCACAATGACATTCTCACCGTCGAAAAGAACGACGGAAGGTGTGATCCGCTCACTCTCCTGATTCGGAACGACGACCGGTTTCCCATGCTCGTCGACATACGCGATCGCCGAGTAAGTGGTACCAAGGTCGATCCCGTAAACGCGCTTGAGGCCTTCAGACACGGCAGGAGCTCCCGTTACTCACTCGTTTGACTGGGTTCCGAACGCCACCGGACCGGTACAAATCGCCACCAACTACGGGCGTCAAAGCATGGCGATTCGGAGGGATCTTCGGTTCGGCGCCTAAGTTATTATGAGATGTGCGCGAGCCGTTCTCCAGCCTGGCTCCGCCGGGGCGGGCTTACGCCGGGTGGTCAGAACCGGATGGGCCGTGCGCGAAGGGTGTCCGAGGTGAACCGGGAGATGCTTTTCGTCTAAATCGAATAAAACTGGCCGGCGCGGAGGCCGAGCGCACGTTGACTTGCGCGAGCCAGGAGTGCGCCGACCTCTCAAATCGAGATCAGCGCGAGCGTTTCGCGCCCGGCAAACCAACGCCTGGTTTCGAACGCGATGCGCGCACCACGCCCTCCGAGGCCAGACTCGAACACTGGCCCGTCGGAGGGCTTTTGCACGCGTCGGTATTGGGAACTACCCGGAAGCTCAGTACTGATCGGCGCTGATGACTTCGCCGCCGCCGCGAGTGGCCAGTTTCTGATAGACCCCCATCTGAGTGCCGACTGCAAGGGAGTAAGTACCAGTAGTACCGTTGAACGAGACGCCGTTAGGATACCCGGTCGTGCCGTTGTACGCCCACGTGCTGATGGAATCTTTGAGGAAATGCACCGAGCCGTCGCAGAAGGCGAAATTCGCTCCTCCGGGGTGAAAGCTCGAGGCTGCGTCGGACCATGGGTCTGAATCACCGTCCCCGCCAACGCTGTTGGAGATCTTGTTGAAGGGGTTGATCGGATAAAGAGTTGTAAACAGGCTGTCAACCGTGAAGGCGTCGGCCCACCAGTCGAAACAATTGGAATCGCCGGACGTGAACCGCCCGTTGGCACGCTCTCCATACATTATGCTGTTGCTCGTTCCGTCGGTGATCGCTGCGAGCTTGGTGGACGTGTTGTAAATGTAAACGCCGTTCAGCGAGCTGATGACCGTCGAATATGCGGGGCAAGAACTCAACGGAGCAGGATACGTGGTGTTCGCGCATAGATAAAGCAGCTCCGGCCACCATGTTCCGGTACAGCCGGCATAGCTGGTGTAAGCAACCGTACAATTCGGATTGTCGCCGTACTGCCCGATGCTGATCCGCTTGCCGGCGATCTGCCCATCGCTCGGGCACCAGAGAGTCGAAAGGCCCGTGGCGTAGATCGTGCTGTTCGCGGCCGAGTAGATGCTTCGGCTGTAGTTCATTGCGTTGAACATCGCCCCCTGATCGATCTGGCCGAGCATCGACACGAACGTGCTCTGGTCCTCGACATACACGCCGGCAGGAAATCCAACCGCCACCCAGAACGCGGTGTCGATATTCATCGGGCTGCCTATGGGAAGGCCCCCATATTGGCTTTCATAGTTGAGAGCCGCCAGTGCGATCTGTTTGAGGTTGTTGGTGCACTGCGCCCGGCGAGCTGCCTCGCGAGCTGCCTGCACGGCAGGCAAAAGCAGCGCGATAAGCACGGCAATAATCGCGATCACCACAAGTAGCTCGATGAGCGTGAAACCGCGATTCCGCACGAGACGAGCACTAGAACGCATGAGTGCAACTCCTGTAAAAGATGATGCCGCAAGGTCGAGGAACAAAAAAAGCCGGCGCCGCCTACCTGGATTGCAATGACAACTTTAGAAAAAGGGCACGGTCGGACCGGCGATAACGCCAAGCCCCGGCCAATAACCGGTGCGACTCACTTTTTCTTCGGGTTGGATTTCAGCGCTTCTGCGAATTTCGACGACTTGGTCGCCAGCCGCTCCCGATTCCCGCCCTTGACGGGTTCAGTCGTAAGCTGCTGGGGCTCGCCCCCGCTACCGCAGCCGACGGCAGCCAGCGCGACCGCCGCAACCCCGCCCGCAAGAAAACTACGACGACACGCACGCGCGCAGAGAACGGTCCGCATGAGAACTCCGGAATCCGATAAAGTTCAGACACTCAGACTGAAACCGAGATTTTCGTCGAACTGCGACATCGCTACCCGGGAAGGAAGGAGAGAGGCCATCCCGGGACAACACGTGCTCATGATAACGTTTGCGAGCCGCAAGAATTCCCAAACCAACAAGACCCTAACGAACTCTTCATCGAAATGCAAGCATCTCGATCAGTTACAGAGCCTTCAATCATGATGTATCTCAGTTTGAAGAATCATTATAGACAAATGACGACTTCCGAAAGCAGACGTGGCGTCTTGTCAGGCCCGACCAAGCGGGAACATCCGCCGGAGCGTGCGCGTACGTTCAGCCCGAAACCATCGGGCCGCCCCAGAGTGCTATGAAGTAGATTGTCGGAGTCTTACGAAGGCGCAGAGAGGAGAGCAGAAGGCAGCTTCGCAAAGTCACTCATTCAGCAAACCAATACCCAAACTCAACCACGCTGAACGCAGCCAAAGCGACCGAACATCCAGCGCCAAAACCATCTTGAAAGACAACGCAAGAATCGTTCGAGCATTGACATCTAGATGAACTTCGCTAAGAGAGTAACAAGCGATTACGAAGAGTTCAAGTAGGCAGCCTGAAAAGGCGTGAGTGTTAAAGACTTAGGACTCAATCACCGGCCAGAATTCGGACCAGGATAGCCACATGGAGCACGAGATCTCTCCCGGGTCAAAGCTCGGGATGCCTCGAAGGCAGAGGTTGCTTCTCCTCGCCGCCGTCTCGATCATCGTGGCAGCCTCCGCCGCGTTCCTCGCATGGCGAACGTCCCCGGGAAAGCGCGTCGAGCCGGTCGACTTCCGCTCGCCCTACCAGAATACGCGCCTGGGAGTGGCTTATGTCGGTGATGCCGCCTGCGCGCTGTCACGCCGAGATCGCCCAGTCCTATCGCCGGCACCCCATGGGTCGCTCGCTCTGCAACATCTCAGACGCAGCCTCGTTCGGCGCCGACCCGGGAATCGAAAACTCTCAGTTCGATGTGAACGGACTCTCCTATTCGATTGAGCGTCAGGGAACTCGCGTAATCCACCAGGAGACACGCCGTGATGCGTCCGGACGCGCGATCACCCACATCCAGGCAGAGGTCCAGTATGTGGTTGGCTCAGGGAGGCAGGCGTTTTCTTACCTGGTCGAGCAGGACGGCTTCCTCTACGAATCGCCCATAACCTGGTATGCCAAGGACAAGCGCTGGGGGCTGTCGCCGGGCTACGCAACGAGGATCTCCCGCTTCGATCGGCCGATCCTCTCGGAATGCCTTTTCTGCCACTCGAATCGGGTCGAACGAGTCTCAGGCACCATCAACAAGTACCGCACGCCGGTCTTCGCCGCCGGACATGCGATCGGCTGCGAGCGCTGCCACGGACCCGGCGAGCTGCACGTCCGGCGCCCCACGGTGATTAACGGCCGGGACGTGACGATCGTCAACCCCGCCGATCTTGAGCCCTCGTCACGCGACGCAGTCTGCGAACAATGCCATCTGATCGGCCCACGTCGCATCGCGCGGGTCGGCACCGCCAGCGAAGACTTCCGGCCCGGTCTGCCGTTTTATCGTTTCTGGTCCGTGTTTGTGGCCTCTGCGAATTCGAGACAGAACAAGTTCGCCAGCCAGGCCGAGCAGATGCACGATAGCCGATGTTACCTGGCCAGTTCGGGCCAGCTCGGCTGCATCTCCTGCCACGATCCCCACGTCATGCCCCAGCCTTCGGAGAAGGCGGCCTATTTCCGGGATCGCTGCCTTGGCTGTCATGCCGATCGCGGTTGCCGCCTCCCCGCGAGCGCCCGAGCCTTGCAGAGCGGCGGCGACGATTGCGTCGGCTGCCACATGCCGCGCTCGAGCAGCTCCAACAACACTCACGTCGCCACGACCAATCATCGGATTCCGCGGCAAGCGTCTGGTGAATCGACCCCTCCAGGCCGGACTGAGCCCCCAGGTCGTGCCGGGCCCTCGCTCGTGAACTTTCACCGCGATCTGATGAGCGTCCAGGAACGCGCGTTGACCGAACGAGATCGTGGCATCGCGCTCTGCCGTGGCGGCGGGCCTGGCGCGGCGGCTGAGGCACTGCCGCTCATCGAAGCGGCCGTCGCGGCACTGCCCGACGACATACCAGCGCTCGACTGCAAGGGAGAGCTCCTCGGCCTGCTCGGCCGCTCCGAGCAGGGGCTGGCAGCCTACCGCGTGGCCCTCGCCAAAGATCCGACCCGGCAGACGGCCCTCGAAGGGGCCGCCGCCCTTTCCTCCCGGCTGGGCAAACACCAGGACGCGGTCACGTACTGGCAACAAGCGATCGCAATCGACCCGCGCGCTCCGGCTACCACACCGAGCTGGCGCGGGAAGAGCTGCGACTGCACCACTGGCGCGAGGCCGCTCTTGCCAGCCAGACTGCCCTCCGCCTGAATCCTTCCTCTCTCCAGGTCCGAAAATGGCTCGTCCAGTGCTATCGCCAACTCGGTGACGCTCAATCAGCGCAACGCGAGATCCAGACGATTCTGGGATTCGATCCCCCGGACCGCGAAGAGCTCCTACGCCTCCTGGAAACACCCGTACCGAGCCCATCGAACCGATGAGCCGCGCACGCACAATCTCTAGAGAAGCCCTGTCTCCTCCGCGCAACCGATCATCAAGTTAAGGTTCTGGACCGCCACTCCGGCCGCCCCTTTGACGAGATTGTCGAGACACGATAACACGACGATCCGGCCCCGAACGACCCGGACCGTGATGTCGCAGTAATTCGTGCCCGTCGAATCCTTGGTCGCCGGAAGATGCTCGACGATTCGTACGAACGGGCTGCGAGCATAAAACCTCCGGTAAAGCTCGATCAGCTCGTGCTCGACCGCGGCATGGCCCTTGGGCACGGCGTAGATCGTCGCCAGGATTCCCCGGTCCATGGGAACCAGGTGCGGCGTGAAGATGACCTCCACTTTCTCGCCGCGGCCGTGCGTGACCTCGGTCAACACCTGATCAATCTCCGGTGTATGCCGGTGCCGGCCCACGCTGTACGCCGAGATGTTCTCGTTGCATTCAGGGAAGTGATAGGCGAGCTTGGGCGAGCGGCCGGCGCCGGAAACGCCGCTCTTGGCATCAATGATGATTCCCGTCCGCTCGATACGGTCGTCTTCGACCAGCGGCGCCAGCGCGAGAATACTCGCCGAAGTGTAACATCCCGGATTGCCAATCAGGTCGGCGGCCGGAATCTGGTCGCGAAAGAGCTCGGGAAGACCGTACACCGCCTCACGCAGCCCGCCCGCATCCGTGTGCACATGGCCGTACCAGTCCGCATACACCTGCGGGTCCTCAAGACGATAATCGGCACTCAGGTCGATCACGCGCACGCCGCGCTGGCGCAGCTCGGGCACAATCGCCATGCTGGCGGTATGCGGCAGCGCCAGAAACGCGAAAGCCGCCCTCGCGGCCAGCCGCGCCGCGTCAAACGGCTCGCACTTGAGCGCTGTTCGACGGGCCAGGCTCGGATGCAACGCCTCCAGGCGCGGCTCTTCGTCGCTGCGCGAAGTCGCAACCGTGAGCTCGGCATAAGGATGGCCCAGCATGATGCGAATCAGCTCGCGCGCCGCGTATCCCGAGGCTCCCACCAGCGCTACGCCCGTTTTGGTCGTCACCGTATCCCTCCGTCTGGTTGCGCACCGGCTCTTGCTGCACCGCGCCACATCTCAAAACCAGCTCGCAGCATCGCAATAAGCCAGCAAGTGCATGCGATCACCGAGATCGTCAAGCCAGTCAACACGTCTTGCGCCTCATATTCCAGCCGCACCGTCCAGCGCCCCGCGGCGGAAATCTTGATGGCCTGCCAGCCCGTCGACTCGGTTCCCTTACGAAACGCCGGCCGGATCACCCGTTCCGTCTCCGAGGACCCATCCGGATCGATGGCGTAGGCTTTCCATTGCGGGTCGGCGACCTGCGCGACAATCACCCAGCCCGGCTCCGCCGCATCGATCGGAATGGTCCAATCCTCCGGCGTTCGCGACCTGGCCTCGAGCGGCGTGGCATCTTTCAGAACGCGCAGTATATGGCCTGGATCACCCGACCAATCGTCGACGATCGCATCCTCGTTTGCGTCGATCCCGGGCAAGAACCAGGCGCGCGCCGGCGGCGCCTTGGGCCGCCAGATCGCGAACTTCCGGGCCCAGGGCCCCTGCTCGGCAACCCACGACGCGTCGAAGATCAACCTCGCCGCGACGGGATCGTCAATCATCTCCCGACCGATGCTCGGCCTGCGAAGTAGCTCATCCTCGCGGTTCTCCACCGGGTCGAACAGCCGTACCCCGCTCCCGGTGGCGCGCAAGGCCGCCTGAACCTCGCCCCCGATCCGCGCGTCCGCCGGCGACCCCATCGCCAGCGCCGTCAGTGATCCAACCACCGGCAGATCGAGGGTGTGATAGGCTGAGATCGGGGCCAGGCCCACCCGCATGGGCAGGTTCCTGAGCCTCCGGTCCGCGATCCGTGTTCCCCGCGGCTCGTGCGCCAGGCTCGCGAGCAACGGACTCTGCTCCACCAGGGGCTTCCAGGGTGCCACGTCCACCAGCCGATGGCGGCCCAGTACCCAGAGGTCCAGAAACGTGAGCACGAGAATCGCTCGCTTCACCCGGAACGGGGCCAGAGCCCCCTTGTCGCTCATCACGGCCAGGACCAGCACCAGAACAAAGAGCGGCACCGCCTCACCGAGCTCTCGGCTATAGATGTGCAATCGCTGTTCCGTGAAAACACGCTCGCCCAATGATTTTTTCAAAAGGATCGTCTGGGATAGCGCCGAGGCGATGCGCGGGTCTGCCAGAGGTCGTCGCGCCTGGGCCAGTACCGTCGCAAAGCTCGGCTCTCCTGGCCAGGGCAGCGCCGAGAAAACCCTCTGGAACCCGCCGGCGACTTCGGGCCATCCCGGCACGCCCGTGGAAAGAAGTGCCAGTTCGATCAATCCCAGAGTCCCGATCACCCAGCAGACCGCACCCACGGTCAATCGTCTCAGCGAGCGGCCGGGACGGAACCACTCGCCCCAGCGATCGATCCCCTTCCCCGCCAGCAGTGCCAGTGCCAGCGCCGCGGCCACGCTCCAGCGCGACGGAGCGCGGAAGAACGAGAAACCCGGAACCATGATCAAGTAGCGGAACCCGGGAACGTAAGGACCAAGCCCAAGCACCAGCGTGGCAACGGCCAGAAAGGTCAAGAGGCGAGCACTCGCATCCCGGCGCCACTCGCGAACGGCCGTCATGCACGCCAGGAAAAAGGGCAAGAGCCCCACATACGTCAGATGTTCCTCGGGCATGGCGTGGAACGGATCCCAGACTAGCGGCCGCCACAGCGGCGACCGATGGAACAGCCCCGGGGCCACATAATTGACAAGATGAAATGGCGGGGACGCAAAGTCGGAAAGGTACTTGAACTCGCCCTGCGGCCCCGCGAGCTGAGCCAGCCGTGCCGTCGGGACGAGCTGAACCGCCGCCAGCGGAAACCCGAGCGCCAGTGCGCAAAGAACGATCGCGGCCCCGCGCAGACGAAACCGGCCGGTCGATGGTCCCGTATCAAGTCGTCCAGCAAACACACGCGCTCGACAGCGCCTCGATCCCCACCCAGACGACCATCAGCACCAGCCCGCATTGAGTGATGAACGCCAGTTGAAAATGCCCCGGCAAGAGCTGAAGAGCCAGCACCAGCGTCAGCAGAAACGGATCGACGAGCTTCACGCCCGCACCCGCGCCGACCAGGCGAAATCCCAGCCCCCACGCCCACGGCATCCAGCAGCCGGTCGTGTATCCCCAAGGGTGTGCCAGGTGCACCAGAAAGAATCCGCTTGTCGTCCAGCAGAACGCCGCCAGGGTGGAACCCATTCGGGAGGTTCCAACTTGGCGTGCGGCCCAGTACGCACCCAATCCCCCCCAAAGGGTGTGCGCCACCAAACTGACAACATACGCGGTCTCCGTGTTCAGCCAGCGGTACAAAATGAGGTGCACCGGGTAGAACACACCCATTTGACTCTCGGCAAGTCCCGGAAAGCCGTAGCCCCACAGGTCGTTCCATACCGGCAGCCGTCCCTCTCGGAGCGAGTTGCCGTAGAAAGCCATCAAACCCATGAAAAACTGCGTGACATCGCCACCGGCAGGCATTCCCCCGCCGATGCCAATTGGCCAGAGCCAAGCGAACACCGCGGCCACAAGAACCGCCGGCCCAACCAGCCGGGTCTCAAATCCAAACCTCAGTGAGACGAATCGAATCGCCCTCAAACTCCTCACCCTCCGGCAATTCTTACCGAGCCACCAATGCTTGCACGCGTCCCTGGATCGATTGAGCGTTTGTCGCCTGGGTGGTCGATGTGCTCGAGGAAATTCTTTCAAAAGCTGGTTCGATTTTACACGTCAACCCGCGGAATCGGCAGGATGTGAACTGCGCGAACGGTCGAATCCGGCGGGGCGGGGAGCGAGTCTAGCCCATTGACGAGCTCAATCGAGCGGGCACACGTCGGTCTTGGCATGGAAGCTGCTACAGCAGGCAAACGCACGAGAAAGAGTGGTTTCTAACCTTGTTGTTGATTGCCGACCCGATCCAACCGATCTGGTGAGGCTCATGGAGGAGCGAGACATGCTTGTCCTGAGCAGGAAGCTCGGCCAGAGTTTTCGTCTGGGCCCGGACGTTCGTGTGACGATCGTCAAGATCGACCGCAATTCGGTCCGAATCGGAATTGAGGCCCCGGGCGAGGTGCCCATTCAGCGCGAGGAGATCGTCTTCGAGCTGCCGGGAACCTACGCGCTCGAGAGCGAGGCCGCGTGAGATCCGCACGTACTCAGACCTTTCGCGATTTGGCCATTTCGTCGACCAGAAAACCTGGAATCCTTATTCCGCTTGCAACGGATGCAACGACCACACCGATCACAAGGCCCGATTCGAAACGGATGCGGCTAGAAAGTCGGCAAGAATGCACCACGCGATTCCCGAAATCCCCGCCCCAACTGGGCGCCCGGTCAATAGCCGCGGGCTTCAGCCCTTGGCACTTCCCTACGCACTCGTCGTGGATTGATCCCGGCCGATCGACTATGCTTCATGCAAATCGCCTCCCCTGATTTAGCCTCCTGCGCCGGGCGGCGGCAAGTGGGGGTGAGCCTTCGCCGGGCTGACGTCCATGCGAGTCGTGATTGCTCCCGACAAGTTCAAGGGAAGCTTGTCTGCCGCCGATGCGGCGGCGGCGATGGCGCGTGGAGTGACCAGAGCTTGCCCCGGCGCCTCGGTCGACCTGGTGCCGATGGCCGACGGTGGCGAAGGCACGGTCGATGCTTTGGTCGCGGCCACGGCAGGCTCGGTGCGCGAAGTCGTCGTGACTGGGCCCAGAGGCGAGCCGGTACGGGCAAGGTTCGGCCTCTCCGGCGATGGTCGCACCGCCGTGATCGAGATGGCCGCCGCTTCGGGGCTGGTGCTCGTGCCCAAGCAAGAGCGCAATCCGCTGGTGGCAACCACACGCGGCACGGGCGAATTGATTCTGGCGGCGGTTGCCTCCGGCGCCAAACGCCTGATCGTGGGCATCGGCGGCAGTGCAACCAACGACGGCGGTGCCGGCCTCGGTCAGGCGCTCGGCTTTCGATTGCTTGATAAAGAGGGACGCGACCTGCAAACCGGAGGGGGCGAACTCGGCAAGCTGTCGCGGATCGACTCGTCCGGGCGCACGCATGATCTCGATGCAATCGATGTGGCCGTCGCCTGCGATGTGACCAACCCGCTCTGCGGCCCGTCGGGCGCATCGGCCGTCTACGGACCGCAGAAAGGTGCGGACGCAAAAATGGTCGAGACGCTCGACCGTAACCTGGAACATTTCGCGTCGATCGTTGAACGAGACCTCCATGTTGCCATCAAGGATCTGCCCGGCTCCGGCGCCGCCGGTGGCCTGGGCGGTGGCCTGGTCGCATTTGCCGGCGGCAAGCTCGCGCCCGGCATCGAGCTGGTCATCAAGGCCGCCGGTCTCGAAGCACGCCTTGCGCAGGCCGACTTGTGCCTGACGGGCGAAGGCTCCATCGACGGCCAGAGCGCCTTCGGCAAGACGGCGGTCGGCGTCGCGCGCCTGGCGCGCTCGCTGCACTGCCCGGCCCTGGCCCTGGCCGGCTCGATCGGTGAGGGCGCTTCGGCCGCCCTCGAGCACGGAATCGATGCCTATTTCTCGATCTGCCCGGGACCGATCGAGCTGGAAGAGGCCGTCAATCAAGCCGCGGAACTGGTAGAGCGAGCAACCGAACAAGCGATGCGGGGGTTTTTGGCCGGGGGGCGAAAGCGTGTTGACCAGGGTGTGAGCAGTTGAATGCCAGTCGATCGGACCCGGCTAAATCGTATATTCCGGTTCTGACCTGCAGAACCGCTGCTTTGAGTGATTTTCCTCCATGAATTCGATGAGTTTCAAGCAAATCTCGCCGACCGCTGTCTCGTATGTACTGTACTCGCGCTCTGAAATCCCCCGTCGGTCATCGCCATGCGCAATCCGATTTCTGCGACCGAGCAATTGACTTATAGTGTCGGTGTATGGGTCAACGAACGAATGATCCAATCCAAGAACGAAAAGGTTGCGCTGAAGTACAGACGGCTTTAAGTTGGACTCAGTGTCAACGACGTCTTCCGGAATCGATACGGGCCGCGCATACATACGATCGATTTCCTCAACGAAATGCCGCCTCCGCCAGTGGCGATGGAGCCGCGCATCGTTCGGCAAACTATGGCGAAAGACTCGTGATTTCTGATCGCCATGCTCCATCGCATTGAAGACCGGCTCCCAGGCACCAGCAAGTACAGCGGAAACTGCTTCGCGACATCGGAGACCGGCTTTATTTACAGCAGCGAGGTAGTGCTGCATCGCGAAAACGCAGAATCCTTCGAAATGCGCATACAGTACAACGAGCACCGATTTCCTCAGACCGTCGCGCGCGTCCGAACCGGGCTCGTACGCGATCATGTTTTTCAATTGCTGGATCTCGTCGAGCCGCCACTCCAATTCCCTGTATAGTTCCGCGACGAAATTGGCGGTCGTCATAACACGTTCCGGATGCGCTCAGCAACGAACTGGATCTTCTTTTCGTAGATCCTACGAAAGTTCTTGCCACCTCCCGTTGTTAAGTATTTGAGCTCCTGCTCCCTCTTGGCCTCCTCCATTGAAGACTTGAGTTTCTCCTCCAATTCCGGGGGCAGGTTAGTTGGGAGGTCGTCAATCACGCTGGCGAGCCCGAGCGAAAAGGCTTCAAAATGGCTCATCGAGAAACCACCGCCGTATGATCGCTCGACCCACCGCTGGCACGCTCTCGGCCCAAGCGTCCTTGCAAGCAAAGAAAACGTCTTCTCGAATTGCCGTTTTTCTTGTTCGTAGTCAAATGGGATGTGGTTCTCGGCTGCGGTGTAGGTTACTCGCTCCATGAAGTCCGTAAGAAATGGCTCGATATCGTGAACGTATTCGTCCATGTTGTTCTTGAAGGCAAAAAATCGAAGCACTAGCTCGGATTCGCCCTTTCTCGCGCGGTACTCGTCGGTGATATCCTCAATACACTGTTGAAAAGGACCAAAATTGCTGAGGTTGATAATAAACTCGTTGAACTGGGTTCCCAAAAGCCGGATTGAGCAGTTCCTAGCCTCTTGATCGCTCAGTGGCTCCCCACCTGTATTAAGTCGTTTAAACATATAATACGCGAACCTTGGATTGTTCTCCCGTCGTACGAGATCTAAACGCAGTGTGGCTCGCCGCACACGGTGCTGGAGCGACGTCGGCAACTCATCGAATGCATATTGATTTAACTCTGGCACAATGTCGCAGCCTTCCAGACGTAGAAAGTTCACATTCTTCTTGATCGGCGGTTCACGGTCGGGAAGGTCGAGTTGCCCGCGGAGGTGCAGATATGTCGACAGACGCTGGAGCCCATCAATGAGCTCCCATCTGTCCTCCTTCAGCTCGACCGCATAGACGGGCGGAAGAGGCATTTCAAGGATGATCGACTCGATGAACCTAGACTGCTTTGCGAGTGACCAGCGGAATGTTCGCTGGTAGTCCGGCGTGATATGAAGTTCGCCGGTGCTGCACATGTCGGCGAGTTCGTTAAAGGACAGGTCGAGCGACCGAACGCCTGCCTGCTTCCGCTCGCGGTCCACGGCCCTTCCAAGAACGTCCGAACTCGTCGGCTGCTTCGCCACCATACGATTTTACCTCGGTGAGTGCTTAAGACCGAGATTTCACAAACCAAAGGACCGTCTCGACACAACTAACGTCGTGGCGGTAGGCTCGGCTACGAGTATTCACGCGTCGCATAGTACGAGATACCGGATATGGAAATGCACGCCCAGGATTCAATTCCCAATGGAGAGCGCGGCCGAACTCGCTCACAACTTTCGGGAGGTCAGCATGGACATCCTTATAATACGAATCTTGAACCACGACAACAATGTGCGCGCCTGGCTTGGCACATCGATTTATTTCCTCGAGTGAACGACAAAGATCATCAAAATACTGAAGAAAGGTTTTGTAATAGTACGTGCTCGACGCCTTGCTGGTGTGGCCCTGGACCCTGTTGAGGAACTCCAGACAAGTCTCACCCCACTTTGGATTGCACTTCGACGCGCGCGGCCGCACTGTGCTTGTGCCCATCGTCTGGTCCCAAAGCGCGTCAACCGCGTCGCTGTCCCGCCGAAGTATTGCCAGTTCGATACGCGTACTCACCGCGTAATCGATCCGCGTACAATAGGGGGGAGAGGTAAGCACCATGTCCGTCGACGAATCCGGAAGATCGAGTTCCACCGAGCTGCCCACTCGCACATCTGGCTGCAACTGGAACGGAGATTCCGGACACAGCAACAGCTTGGTCGCCGCGGCTTTGCACACGAGATCATCTATGCGTTCCGCGTCGGCATCGAGCCTGTTCTCCGCGCTCGGTCGCTTTACCCAAGTGGGGTTCTTCGAGCGATAATCTCTTGCCAAGCCCCTTACCGCTTCGAAAGCCGCCGTGAACAGGAATCCAGAACGATCGCCGGATCGACCGTCTGGATACGTCGTTCGAATCCGCGTTCCCACCTTCGGATCGTACCCGCGGCACTCGGACCGAACCAAACCAACAACGGATCTTTGTCAGACTCAATTTGAACCCGCAACCGTTTGGCTGCTCGCGATACGCAAGCGAATGCCTCATCTGCTGCGGCCTTGTGCAGACATCGGCCGCGCGCGACAGTCGACATCACAGGATTGATGTCCACACCAATACCTTTGAGCCCGAGCATCGCAGCCGCGGCGGTCGTCGTGCCAACGCCAAGCCACGGATCCAGGACGACCGCTCCGCTCGGAAGCGACGCGCTGTTGATGACGCTCTTCGCGAACTCATCCGAGAACATCGCGTAAAATCGATACCACGCGCGATCGGAAGCCTCACCCTTAGTCGGCTTCGGATTCGGCGGGGGCTGTCCATGTGTCCGAGCGCGTGCCGACGAGGAGCGACCTAGGTCCGTGGCCATGTAATTCGATCCCTCCAACGGCTGACTTTAGCCGTTAACTGGCCGCGGCGTGCAGTTGCAGTTTGACGCCGCATGATTGATGATCAGGTGGGTCGCACTTCACTTGCAGACGACAGCTCACACTCGACGCGAAAATCGCGCAACTTAGGAGATAACACTTGCTCGACATCCTCCAAGTGCGGGGTTAGCGTATCAGTTCCGTTCGCGTCCGGCAAGCCGGCACGTCTAACGCGCGAACCGCGTCCTCACCGAATGCAGATTGATCCGCGCCCAGATCACCCGACAATCGCTATTCGCGTGGGTGGAGAAAATCGGGCACCTTGTTTCTATTATAATAATCCTCGTGCTCGACGACGGGGACACCCGGGATTTCCGTGGCGCGGGAAGAATCGGCACACATGTCTGAGCCACAGGCAAGCACCGAATTCGCCCTGATCAACTGGATCCGCCAGCGCACCAGTCGCTGCGGAGCCCGCACACGAAGCTCGGCATCGGCGACGATTGTGCCATTCTCGATGTGGCCTCACGTTCCAGTCTACTCGTGACAACCGACATGCTCATGGACGGCCGCCACTTTCGGCTCGAGCAAGACGGCCCCGAGCGCGTGGGCTACAAGGCCCTCGCCGTGAACCTCTCCGATATCGCCGCGATGGCCGGCGTGCCCCGCGCGGCTCTCGTGGCGGTCGCCTTGCCGCAGAACGGCGCCGGCGAGCTGGGCGCGGAATCTTTGCGGGAATGGAGTCGCTCGCTGAGCGGTTTCACGTCGACTTGATCGGCGGCGATACCAACGCATGGAACGGTCCGCTGGTGATCTGTATCACCCTGCTCGGTGAAGCGACCAGCCGCGGCCCCGTGCGCCGCAGCGGCGCAAAACCCGGCGACGCCATTCTCGTCACCGGTGCACTCGGCGGAAGCCTGCATGCCGGCCGGCACTTGTCCCCCGAGCCGAGAATCGCCGAGGCACTGGCGCTCCACGAAAAAGCGCCATTGCACGCCATGATCGACATCTCCGATGGCCTCGCCGCGGACCTGTCCCACATCCTGACCGAAAGCGGCGGCCTGGGCGCCGTGCTTGATGAAACCGCGATTCCCATTCATCCTCACGCCCATGACATGAGCGGCTCAAGCGCCCTCCCAGCCATCGAGCACGCACTCGGCGACGGAGAAGATTTCGAGCTGTGCGTGGTGGTCTCCCCCGAGGATGCCCCGCGCCTGCTGGCCCAGCCTCCCCCCGGGACCACGCTCTTTCCAATCGGCCAGATCACCGCGGCGCCCGGCCTCGCGCTCCGCGCGCCCGATGGCACGCTCCGGCCGATCTCCCGGCGCGGCTTCGACCACTTCCGCGCCGGAATGTCCTGACACGATGAACCACCGTTTTTCGATGGAAATCACAACCCCAGGACCCGGCCCAGCGATGCACGTGGAGCGAGTGAACGCGAGCTTGCTGATTGACCTCGCCTCAGAGGACGACACGGTGCGCCTGGGCCGTGCGATCGCCGGGCTCGCAAAACCCGGCGCCGTCATCGCTCTGGTCGGCCCGCTCGGCGCCGGCAAGACGCAGTTGGCGCGGGCAATCGCCGAATCGCGCGGCGTCGATCCCGCTGCGATTTCGAGCCCTACCTTCGTACTGATTCACGAATACACCGGCGACATCCCCATTTATCACGCCGATGCCTTTCGGCTGGAGAACCCGCCGGCGTTTCTCGACCTGGGCATGGCCGATTACTTCGGCAGCGACGGTCTCTGCTTGATCGAATGGGCCGATCGCGTGCGCAGCGCCATACCGGCGGACGCCTGGTGGATCGACCTGACGCTGACCGGTCCGACGAGCCGCATCGCTCGGTTCGACCCGCCCCCGGCTGAGAAACACCTCATCGACGAGCTCGCCGCGCAGACTGGCTTGAGCGCAACAGTTTGACTCCGCAAAATCCGCGACCTAAAGTTGCGCGCCGGTCCGCCAACCGGATGGCGTCCCACCGGCGGTCTTGCGCGAATCGAATGGAGGAATCGCACGTGAGCGTCTCCGCACCCCCGGGGCTCGGGCCCAGGTCCACATCCAACGGCAAGGCCTCGTTCTATCCCCGCGCCCCTCGAGCTTCGAGGAGGCCGGGCTCAACGCGGCGATCGTCGAGGGACTGGTGTTCAAGTTCCTGGTGAACTCCGGCATGGCGCGAGGCCGGCGAATCGCTTCTGAGCTCGGCTTGCCGTTCCGGCCGTTTCCCGAGTTCCTGCGTCAGCTCAAGAACCAGCAGTTCCTCGCTTATGCCGATTCGTCGTCGGCAAATGACTACGTTTACTCGCTCACGGACTCCGGCCGGGCGCGGGCGAAAATGTACTTCGAGGAATGCGCCTACGTCGGGCCGGCCCCGGTTCCATTCGACGATTATCTTCGTTCGGTCTCGGCGCAGACGATCACGACCGAGCACCCCAAGGAAGCAGACCTGCGCAGGCATTTTCGGACCTGTTGATCTCCGACGAAACCTTGCGCCTGCTCGGGCCTGCCATCAATTCCGGCCGCGGCTTGTTCCTCTACGGCTACCCGGGAAACGGCAAAACCAGCATCGCCGAGCGGGTAACTCGCTGTTTCGGCACTTCGGTCTGGATTCCCCGGGTAATCTACGTCGAGGGGCAGATTCTCAAGCTGCTCGACATGGCCAACCACGAGCCGGTGGAGCTCGAGCAATCAACCGGGCTGCTCGACGAATCCGATTTCGACCGCCGCTGGATCCAGATCAAGCGGCCGACCATCGTCGCCGGCGGCGAGCTCAGGATGGATGACCTCGAAATCCACTTCGACCCGGTCACGAAGGTGAGCGAAGCTCCGCTGCAGCTCAAGAGCAACCTCGGCACGTTCTTGATCGACGACTTCGGGCGACAGCGAATGCAGCCGATCGAGCTGCTGAACCGCTGGATTGTGCCCCTTGAAAAGCGCTACGACTTCCTGAGCCTGGCCAACGGCAAGAAAATCCGCGTACCGTTCGATCAATTGATCATCTTTTCGACGAACCTCGAGCCCCGTCAGCTCGTGGACGAGGCCTTCCTGCGCCGGATTCCGTACAAGATCGAGGCGACCAACCCCACCGAGCAGGGATTTCGCAAGATGATCGTGGCGCTCGCCGCGAAGCTCGGCTTCAAGGACGCCGACGGATCGGCCATCGACTATCTGATCGAGGCGCATTACCAGCGTTCCGGCCGCCCGTTCCGCTGCTGCCACCCGCGCGACCTTTTGATGCAAGTCCGCAGCTATTGCGTCTACAACGAGATCCCGCTCGAGCTCAAGCCCGAATACTTCGATTTCGCCGTGATGAATTACTTCACGACGATGTGAAAGAGCTCGATCGGGTCTGCAGAAAGCGGGCGATTGTGAGATCGTTGGCTCTTGGCTAGAATAAAACAAGTGATTTGTAGATCGCAATTCGCGCGTCCGAGCTGGTAGCCCGACCAGTCTCCAAGGTGAGGCAAGATGTCGACGATCGCCACGACTCTGCCTGACTCAGTCCTGGATTATTCGGCCCTTTCCGCGCGCTATCTCTACCGCCTGAGTATCGATAAGTATGAGGCAATGGTTCGATCCGGCGTCTTTACGAAGCGCGACCGGATTGAACTGATTGAAGGGGTTCTGGTGGCAAAAATGCCTGAAGATCCTCCTCATGCGTCGATCTGCGAGATGACTCGTGATGCGATCGAAGTCAAACTACCGGTCGGCTGGCACGTTCGCGGAGAAAAGCCCGTGCACATTCCCAGTCGTGCAAGTCTTCCCGAGCCCGACCTGACTGTCGCGCGGGGAATACCGCGAGACTACCTCGAACGCCATCCCGAGCCAAGCGACGTTGCCCTCATCGTCGAGGTTGCGGACTCGAGCCTCAGCGTTGATCGCAAGCTGATGTCTCGAGTCTACGGTGGCGGCGAAATTCCGACTTACTGGATTGTGAACGTTGTTGAAGGGCAAGTCGAGGTCTACTCCGTCCCCAGTGGTCCGTCAGAGCCTATCGGCTACCGCCATTGCGAAGTCTACACGCGCGGCCAGGAGATCCCGCTTGTCATCGCAGGCGCCGAGGTCGGACGAATCCCGGTCGCGGATCTGTTGCCCTGACGCGGGATAAGCACAAAGCCCATGCGTGACTTCGACGTCGTCGTGCTGGGCGCAGGTGCGGCAGGCCTGGTGGCCGCAGCGCGAGCGGCCGAGTGCGGCAGCCGGGTTCTGCTCGCCGAGAAAAACCGGCGCCCCGGCGTGAAGATCCTCATCTCCGGCGGCACCCGGTGCAATATCACCAACGCCCGGGGCCTGCGCCGCCTCGACGCGGTCTCCGGCCCGATTGATCCGGCCTATGATGCCGCCCTGTCGCGCGGCATCCGCGCCATCCAGCACGCCTTCGGCGATCACGGAGCCTTCATCGCCCCGGCCTTGCGCTCGCTCGATGTCGACGCAACGATCCGCATGTTCGAGGAAGCCGGAGTCGCCACCAAGATCGAAGCCAACGGCAAGATCTTCCCGGTCTCGGACAAAGCCGCCGAAGTGCTGGACGCGCTGATTGACCGAGTCAAGCGCTCCGGCGCCGAGCTCCGGTGCTCGACCCCAGTGCTGGCGATCGATCGGTTAGACACGGATGCCGGGCTAGCCGTGCGATTCCCGGAGCAGACGATGACAGCGCGGCGTGTGATTGTCAGCGTCGGCGGCTGCTCATACCCAGGTTGTGGAACGACCGGCGACGGCTACTCGATCGCACGGCAGTTCGGCCATACGATCGTCGAGCCAAAGCCCGCGCTCGTCCCGCTGCGAGTGGATGCCGATTGGATCGCCAGTCTGCGCGGAGTGAGCGTTTCCGACGCGGTTGTGTCGGTTGTTGCCGGCACGATGGTGCTCTCGCGCCGCCGCGAAGCCGTCCTGTTCACGCACCGCGGGCTCTCCGGCCCGGCGATCCTCGACGTCAGCCGTGAAGCCGCCCGGTCCAGTGAATCCCAACCTCTGGCACTGCGGATCGACTTCCAGCCTGACGTGTCGCGAGAGGATCTGGACAGACAGCTTCAAGCCGCGAGCCGCCAGGGCCGCCGCGCCGTGATCTCGCTGTTGCCCGATGCGCTGCCGCGCCGCCTTGCTGAATGCTTGCTCTCGGTTGCGGCGATACCGGCCGATCGCATGGGGCCGGACCTATCCCGCGACGAGCGCCGCCGCTTGGTCGGCGCCGTCAAGGAGCTTTCGCTGCCGATCACGGGAACACTCGGATTTGAAAAAGCCGAGGTCACCAGCGGCGGCGTCGCTCTGGCGGAAGTCGATCCAAAGACGCTCGAAAGCCGGCTGGTCCCCGGCCTTTTCTTCGCGGGCGAGATCCTCGACCTGGACGGCCTGATCGGCGGCTATAACTTTCAAGCAGCGTGGAGCACGGGGTATCTCGCAGGAGAATCGGCCTCGACGAGTCACCTCGAAGCACTTGACTGAAATAGCCACGGAAGAGCGCAGATCAATCCTTCAAGTCCTCAGTCTGTTCGCTCCCCGAACTTCAGGAAACTGTTCAGAGGACGCAAGCTTCCAGCCCGCTGATTCCTGCGGCTGATGCAGCGCCCGGCATGACCGGCAGAACCCGCGGCAAGCAGAATGACCGCTAGCCGCGCGGCGAAGCCCGAGGGCCGCCTGGGCGGGCTCGCCACGACGACGGAGGGCCGAGCAGAAAGAACAGCCGAGAATTCGCCGCTGCCCTCAAGGTCGTAGGGCGAAGAAAAGACGGCGGAATCAATCGGGGACCGGTCTTTCCTCCGCTTTCCGTCCTCCGCGCTCCGTCCTTCCGACCCACTCAGTTCCTCCAAAACCACATCGACCGCCAGGCCGCGTAGAGCTCCCGTCGGATTCGCGATGTCCTCGGTTTCCCGACTTGTTCCCTGGTCGGAGCAAAGAATACCCGAAGACCGTGCGACCGATCCTCCCGCGACCACCCCCCCTGGTCGCGCCTGCGCGAGGGTGGGAAAAGACGGCGCTATCCAGGCGGCTGCCGGCAGCGTCATCGCGCTCGCTGGGCTTGCGGTCGATCCCCAACTGAGTGCCGGCCCGTACCCATTCGGTGCGACGAAGCCCATCGTCGAGGTCATTCTGCTCACGGCCAGCGCCTGCGTCTGGAACAGAGGCGAGCCGACGCCGGTGCTCTGAACTTGTCCCGCAGCGCCGCCGAGCCCGCTGCTCCTTAGCGTCAACGAATCAAACACACTGAATACATCCATGGGACCGCCACCACTCGTCCCCGTATTGACGACCCCAGAATTCTGCAAGCGTGCAGCGCTCGGGCCCCGATAGCTCGTGCCGACTCCTTGGTAGGCCACGAGGTCGGGCACCAGCAGATTCGCCACGGGCGTCCCCAGTCCGGTCACCAGGTTGTAGCCCGCGCCGGCGCTGTAACCGTTGTTTCCGATGGCGATCGCGTTGTAATCGCTTTGGGGCAACATGTAGAGGGCCTGCTGCGCATCGGTCGGGCTCGCGCTGTTCAAGCTCGCCTCGCCCGCGGCCGCCCGTCCTTGATCGACCAGCGCGAACAGCCCCGCCCAGGCCGGAGCCGACAAGCTCGTGCCGCCCACGATCTCGAATGGATTGCTCGGATCCAGATTGTACGGATCGGCGATCCATGCGCCGGTGGCTGGATCAGCGACCAGGGAGACATCGGGAGTGGTCCGCATGCCCGTCGACTGCACGCCCTGTTGAAAAGCCGGCTCAGGCTCATACAGGCTGATGCCGCCGCCGGAGCCAATAAACGTCCCGGCGGAATCAGACTGATAGCCCCATCCCGTCTCGCTGTTGTAAGAATCATCGCTGTTCAGTATTAGGCTTGTGCCGCCGACCGCGACCACGTTCAGTGAATAAGCCGGATACTCGGGATCGGCGGCCCCATAGTCACCGGTGCTGGCGACGAAGGTTACGCCCGGCACGCCGAACGTGCTGTCGTAGGCCGCCTCGTCACTGGCGAAGACGGCTTGCCCTTCGGGAAAGCCCCAGCTCATCGTGACGACGGAGACGCCGGGCTGATGGGCGGCGGTCGCCACGCTGGCCATCAGGTCCGAAAGCGACTGGCTGTTGGCCTCGACCAGGATGATGTGAGCCCCGGGGGCGACAGCATGGGCCCATTCGACGTCAAGCGATTCCTCGAGTTCCCAGTTGTTCGTGCCAGGGCCGTTCGGGTCGGTTGTCGGCAGGGATGTGGCCTGGCCGTACTGGTTGAGCACCGTCAGGAACGACGACGCCGGGCCGTACTGAGCGGACAGCGTTGGCCCCGAGGCGGTCAGCCCGAACTGGGAGTCGAACGCATCCGCCGCCTCGAAGATGCTCGGATCGTCGTACGCATCCACGATGGCGATGGTCTGGCCGGAGCCGTCAAGCGACAGCGCACTAATCCCGTAGGCGCTACGGATCTGGGCCGGCGTGTAAGCAACTGTCCCCGCCGGTGAGCTCAGCGTGACGGTATTGGAAACGCCGTTGCCGCTGATCGACAGCGCGTCAACGTCGATCGACGCGCTCAACTGCGCATTGCCGCTTTCGGAGAGTGCGGCGGCTGGAGCGTAGATAACACCGGTCATCCCCGCGGCGTTGCCGCTGATGGTGATGGCTTTACTGTTGTCGCGAGACTGGAAGATCACGACGCCGGCGTAGGTCCCGGTGGTCGGCGGAGTCAGGCTGTACGACCCGTTGCCGCTCAGTGAGATGCTGCCATAGGTTCCGCCCGTGCTCGGGTACTTGCTGCCCGCATTGAAGATCGTCACGCCGGAGCCGGTCACGCTCGCATTGCCGGAGACGCTGAAGCCGCCTCCTTCGATGATGTAGATGCCACCACTCATTGTGAGCTTGGCATTTCCCGAGACGCTGATCTGGCTGTAGATGCCCTGGCAGATGGTCGCTGACGAATTGCCGCTCAGACTCAAGGAGCCATAATTCATCAGTCCCGTCGTGCTCGGTTCCGCCAGGGAGGCGTATGGGTCGGCGGCGAGCGCGGCTCCGGTCATCGGCGCCGGGCTGAAGCTCGCGTTCCCACTCTTCTGAACGCCGCCGTGGACGTCGATCACGGTCGCTTTGATCTGCGCGTTGCCACTGGCGGATAGAGGCGCTCGATGAGCTCGAATTGACGTAGACGCCGCCGGGCAAGTTGATCGACGCATTGCCCGAGAGGCTGAGCGCTCCACCGGCGGTAGGATCGAGTACGATGATGGACTGGCCCACTGTGACCGTGCCGGCGGTGCCGTTGCTGGTGATGAAGTTGGAATCACCGGAATAGGTCGCCTTGATCGTGTGCGCACCGGACGCCAGGCTCGCCGTCGCGAAAGTGGCTGTTCCGGACGAAAGCGCGAGGCCGCCGGGCGTGAGATCGGTACTGGTCGTCGTGTCGTAGAAGTCGACGGTTCCGGTGGGCGTGCCGGACCCGGGAGTATTGGCAGTCACTGTCGCCGTGAAGGTGACGGTCTGGGCAACGTTCGCGAACGCCGGCGATGCGCTGGCGACAGTCGTCGTACTATCCCTGTTGACGACCTGCGTGACGGCCGCCGAAACGGGGCTGGGAACGAAGTTAGCGTCGCCGGTGGTGTAAGCCGCCGTGATCGAATGGCTGGCCGTCCTCAGGGCACTCGTCATGAAGCTCGCCTGGTCCTGCCCAGAGACGACGCTCAACATTCCGGTTCCGATCACCTGCCCGCTGTCGTAGAAGGTGACAGTTCCGGTCGGGCGGGGATCGGTCGTTGTCGGCGGTAGCGCCACGGTCACCGTGGCCGTGAAGCTCACACTCTGCCCGAAGACCGAGGGGGAAGGCGAAGCGGAGACGGTTGTCGTGGTAGCCGCAGACTGCACGGTGAGAGTCAGGTTGGTGGAATCGAACGCGGGGCTCAGGATCAAGCGGTGGCCGAGGACCATGCCGTTGTAGTCGGCGAAGTTTCCGACGTACGAACCGAAGGTCAACACTTGAAACGCGTCGCCGAGCGCGGGCTGGAAGCCGTTAATCGTGGCGACATCAAGCGTGCCGCCGAGCGACGCGGCGCCCGATACGATGAGCTGGTCGTACTGGCCGCCGGGTGACGTCCCGCCGAGGGCGATGTTCAAGGAAGCCGACGACAACTGGGAATAAGCCCCGTTTATCGTCAGGGCCCCCGGCGTTCCCTGACCTCCCGGGTCGACCTGGCCATTATTCGAGACGTTGGCATTGATCGTGCCGAACCCGGAAAGTGTGCCGTTGTTGAGATCAAGCGAGCCGGAGTTGCCAGGCGAGCCGAAGACGGCACTTGGCCCGTTGTTCAGCGTACCTCCACCGGTAACGGTGACGGTGACGGTGCCGGCTGACCAGGTGGCGGTGCCGGCGTTGGTCAGAGTCCGGCCAGCCACGAAGACGTTTCCGCCGATGGCGATCCCGCCCAGCGCCGTCAGGCTGCTGCCGACCGCCCCGGTCAGTATGCTATTGGTCCAGTCGAAAGCTCCGGTGACGATCAAGCTATCCGCCCCGCCCAGCGAGCTGTTCTGCGTCAGCGTCAGACTCGGAATCATCAAGAGTGTCGCGCTGCCGGTGTTGAAATCGGCGGTCGCGGCTTGCAGGAACAGCGGACCGATCTGGGCCACCGGGACTGTGAAGTCGGCGGTGGCGTTGAAGATACTCAGCGCGCCGAGGCTGCAGGTATTGCCGGTGAAACTGAGCGTGTCGCTGCCGTTGCCCTGGACGGTGAGCGGCACCTGGATCGACCCGTTCGTGATGACAAAGCTGCCGGCGCCAGTGCCGGTGTCCTCGAGGGTCGCGGGAACGCTGGTGCTGCCGACGACCTCAACGCCCACGGCCGCGGCCTGGTTATCCGCTGTCAGGGAGGCGATGCCCGTGTACGAACCCACGATTGCGTCGGCCGAGCTGTTCGAGGCCCCAACCCCGGTGGCGTTGACGATGAGGTTGACGCCAGCAGTGACGTTGTTCACCGTGAGCGTGTCGTTGCCGTTGCCCTCGAGTGCGACCGGCACCTCGATTGACCCGTCTGTCACGGTGATGGCGTCGCCGCTGCCGCTGCCGATGTGCTGGAACGTGGTCGCCGTGCTGGTCCCGGCGATGGCAACGCTCGCGTCGCCGACTGCATCGACGACCGACAGGCTCGCCAGCCCAGCGTAGCTGATCGGGGCCTGGCCGGGCGCCAGGACCTGACTGCCGCTAACCGTGAAGTTGCCATTGGGAGTGCCACCCACGTAGCGGTAGGTCAGGCTGTCGTTACCGTTGCCCTCCACGCTCAGCGGCGCGTACAGGCTGCCGTTGATCGTGATCGCGTCACCGCCGCCGCTGCCAGTGTGCTCGACCATGGTCGGCACACTCGTGCCGGCCTCCGCAATGGTGGCGCTGCCCACGTTGTCCTCAACCGTCAGGCTCGCCAGCCCGGCGTAGCTGATCGCAGCCTGCCCAGGCGCCAGGACCTGGCTGCCGCTGACCGTGAAGTTGCCATCGGGAGTGCCACCCACGTACCGGTAGGTCAGGCTGTCGTTACCGTTGCCCTGCACGCTCAGCGGCGCGTACAGGCTGCCGCTGATCGTGATCGCGTCCCCGCCGCCGCTGCCAGTATGCTCGACCGTGGTCGGCACACTCGTGCCGGCAATGGCCACCGAGGCACCGCCGGCGCCATCGGCCACGATCAGGTCGTTGAGGCCGCCGTAAAAGACCGGGGCCTGGTCCGGGAACTCCACCGCGCCGGCGCTGATGGTGAACGTCCCGCCCACGCTGCCTTCCCAGTTGACGACCACCGCGTCGCCGCCGTCGCCGTCGATCGTGAGGGGACCCAACAGTGAGCCGGAGCTACTGCCGCTCAAGGTGACCGTGATCACGTCGTCGTCGCCGGTCGTGCGCTCGAAGGTGGTTGCCGTGCTGGTGCCGCTGATCGCCACCTCGGCGCCGCCGCGGGCATCGACGACGGTCAGGCTGGCGACGCCGCTATAGGAGAGCGGCGACTGCTCCGGCAGGACCACCGCGCTGCCACTGATGGCGAACGGCCCTTGCAACGCTCCCTCCCAGATGCCGGTCAGCGCGTCGCCGCCGTCGCCGTCGATCGTGAGGGGACCCAACAGTGAGCCGGAGCTACTGCCGCTCAAGGTGACCGTGATCACGTCGTCGTCGCCGGTCGTGCGCTCGAAGGTGGTTGCCGTGCTGGTGCCGCTGATCGCCACCTCGGCGCCGCCGCGGGCATCGACGACGGTCAGGCTGGCGACGCCGCTATAGGAGAGCGGCGACTGCTCCGGCAAGACCACCGCGCTGCCACTGATCGCGAAAGGCCCTTGCAACGCACCCTCCCAGACGCCGGTCAGCGCGTCGCCGCCATCGCCGTCGATCGTGAGGGGACCCAACAGCGACCCGGAGCTACTGCCGCTCAAGGTGACCGTGATCGCGTCGTCGTCGCCGGTCGTGCGCTCGAAGGTGGTTGCCGTGCTGGTGCCGCTGATCGCCACCTCGGCGCCGCCGCGGGCATCGACGACGGTCAGGCTGGCGACGCCGCTATAGGAGAGCGGCGACTGCTCCGGCAAGACCACCGCGCTGCCACTGATCGCGAAAGGCCCTTGCAACGCACCCTCCCAGACGCCGGTCAGCGCGTCGCCGCCATCGCCGTCGATCGTGAGGGGACCCAACAGCGACCCGGAGCTACTGCCGCTCAAGGTGACCGTGATCGCGTCGTCGTCGCCGGTCGTGCGCTCGAAGGTGGTTGCCGTGCTGGTGCCGCTGATCGCCACCTCGGCGCCGCCGCGGGCATCGACGACGGTCAGGCTGGCGAGGCCGCTATAGGAGAGCGGCGACTGCTCCGGCAAGACCACCGCGCTGCCACTGATGGCGAACGGCCCTTGCAACGCTCCCTCCCAGATGGCCGTCAGTGTGTCGCCGTATTCCAGCTCGCCCTCGATCGACAGCGGACCGGACAGCAGCCCCGTGGTGACGGTGATGACGTCGCCGTTGCTCTCGCCATAGTGCTCGAAGCTCGTCGCCGTGCTCGTACCAGAAATGTCCACGTTAGAGCTGCCCGCTTCGTCGATGACGCTCAGCCCCGTGAGACCGCCGTAGGTGATCGCCGCCTGCCCCGGGAACACCACCGCGCTGCCGCTGATGCTCATCGTCCCGGACCCACCCTCCCAGATCGCCGTCAGCGTGTCGCTGTATTCCAGCTCGCCCTCGATCGACAGCGGACCGGACAGCACCCCCGTGGCGACCGTGATCACGTCGCCGTTGCTCTCGCCGTAGTGCTCGAAGCTCGTCGCCGTGCTCGTACCGGAAATGTCCACGTTAGAGCTGCCCGCTTCGTCGATCACGCTCAGCCCCGTGAGACCGCCGTAGGTGATCGCCGCCTGCCCCGGGAACACCACCGCGCTGCCGCTGATGCTCATGTTCCCCGATGCACCTTCCCACACCGCCGTTAGTGTGTCTCCATATTGCAGCTCGCCCTCGACGGTCAGCGGAGCGGGCAGCAACCCAGTCGCAGGATTCAAGCTCACCGTGATCGCGTCCCCGTCGCTCTCGCCCACGTGCGCGAACGTCGTCGGCGTGCTCGTCCCGGCAATGACCACATTCGACTCGCCCGTCACATCCAGCACCGTCAGGCTGCTGACCCCGCTATAGTTCAGCGCCGCCTGGCCCGGGAAGTACACCGCACTGCCGTTGACCTCCATGTTCCCGGAATCGCCCTCCCACACCGCCGTCAGCGTATCCCCGTATTCCAGCTCTCCACCGACGGTCAGCGATGCGGGCAGCAACCCAGTCGCAGGATTCAAGCTCACCGTGATCGCGTCCCCGTCGCTCTCGCCCACGTGCGCGAACGTCGTCGGCGTGCTCGTCCCGGCAATGACCACATTCGACTCGCCCGTCACATCCAGCACCGTCAGGCTGCTGACCCCGCTATAGTTCAGCGCCGCCTGGCCCGGGAAGTACACCGCACTGCCGTTGACCTCCATGTTCCCGGAATCGCCCTCCCACACCGCCGTCAGCGTATCCCCGTATTCCAGCTCTCCACCGACGGTCAGCGATGCGGGCAGCAACCCAGTCGCAGGATTCAAGCTCACCGTGATCGCGTCCCCGTCGCTCTCGCCCACGTGCGCGAACGTCGTCGGCGTGCTCGTCCCGGCAATGACCACATTCGACTCGCCCGTCACATCCAGCACCGTCAGGCTGCTGACCCCGCTATAGTTCAGCGCCGCCTGGCCCGGGAAGTACACCGCACTGCCGTTGACCTCCATGTTCCCGGAATCGCCCTCCCACACCGCCGTCAGCGTATCCCCGTATTCCAGCTCTCCACCGACGGTCAGCGATGCGGGCAGCAACCCAGTCGCAGGATTCAAGCTCACCGTGATCGCGTCCCCGTCGCTCTCGCCCACGTGCGCGAACGTCGTCGGCGTGCTCGTCCCGGCAATGACCACATTCGACTCGCCCGTCACATCCAGCACCGTCAGGCTGCTGACCCCGCTATAGTTCAGCGCCGCCTGGCCCGGGAAGTACACCGCACTGCCGTTGACCTCCATGTTCCCGGAATCGCCCTCCCACACCGCCGTCAGCGTATCCCCGTATTCCAGCTCTCCACCGACGGTCAGCGATGCGGGCAGCAACCCAGTCGCAGGATTCAAGCTCACCGTGATCGCGTCCCCGTCGCTCTCGCCCACGTGCGCGAACGTCGTCGGCGTGCTCGTCCCGGCAATGACCACATTCGACTCGCCCGTCACATCCAGCACCGTCAGGCTGCTGACCCCGCTATAGTTCAGCGCCGCCTGGCCCGGGAAGTACACCGCACTGCCGTTGACCTCCATGTTCCCGGAATCGCCCTCCCACACCGCCGTCAGCGTATCCCCGTATTCCAGCTCTCCACCGACGGTCAGCGATGCGGGCAGCAACCCAGTCGCAGGATTCAAGCTCACCGTGATCGCGTCCCCGTCGCTCTCGCCCACGTGCGCGAACGTCGTCGGCGTGCTCGTCCCGGCAATGACCACATTCGACTCGCCCGTCACATCCAGCACCGTCAGGCTGCTGACCCCGCTATAGTTCAGCGCCGCCTGGCCCGGGAAGTACACCGCACTGCCGTTGACCTCCATGTTCCCGGAATCGCCCTCCCACACCGCCGTCAGCGTATCCCCGTATTCCAGCTCTCCACCGACGGTCAGCGATGCGGGCAGCAACCCAGTCGCAGGATTCAAGCTCACCGTGATCGCGTCCCCGTCGCTCTCGCCCACGTGCGCGAACGTCGTCGGCGTGCTCGTCCCGGCAATGACCACATTCGACTCGCCCGTCACATCCAGCACCGTCAGGCTGCTGACCCCGCTATAGTTCAGCGCCGCCTGGCCCGGGAAGTACACCGCACTGCCGTTGACCTCCATGTTCCCGGAATCGCCCTCCCACACCGCCGTCAGCGTATCCCCGTATTCCAGCTCTCCACCGACGGTCAGCGGAGCGGGAAGCAAACCCGTGGCCGGATTCAACGTGACCGTTATGACGTCGCCGTCGCTCTCGCCGTAGTGCTCAAAGCTCGTCGCCGTGCTGGTGCCGGAGATGTCCACGTCCGAGCCGCCGGCTTCATCGATCACGCTCAGCCCCGTGAGACCGCTATAGGTGAGCGCCGCCTGCCCCGGGAACACCACCGCGCTGCCGCTCATGCTCATCGTCCCGGACGCACCCTCCCAGATCGCCGTCAGCGTGTCGCTGTATTCCAGCTCACCCTCGATCGACAGCGGACCGGACAGCAGACCCGTGGTGACCGTGATGACGTCGCCGTCGCTCTCGCCGTAGTGCTCAAAGCTCGTCGCCGTGCTGGTGCCGGAGATGTCCACGTCCGAGCCGCCGGCTTCATCGATCACACTCAGCCCCGTGAGACCGCTATACGTGAGCGCCGCCTGGCCCGGGAACACCACCGCGCTGCCGCTGATGCTCATCGTCCCGGACGCAGCCTCCCAGATCGCCGTCAGCGTGTCGCTGTATTCCAGCTCACCCTCGATCGACAGCGGACCGGACAGCAACCCCGTGGCGACCGTGATGACGTCGCCGTCGCTCTCGCCGTAATGCGCAAAGCTCGTCGTCGTGCTCGTGCCGGAAATGTCCACGTCCGAGCTGCCCGCTTCGTCGATCACGCTCAGACCCGTGAGACCGCTATAGGTGAGCGCCGCCTGGCCCGGGAACACCACCGCGCTGCCGCTGATGCTCATCGTCCCGGACGCACCCTCCCAGACGGCCGTCAGCGTGTCGTTGCCGTTGCCCTCGATGGTGAGCGCACCGTTCAGCGCGGAGACCGGGTCCAAGGTGATGGTCACGGCGTCGCCGTAGCCGCCGCCCGCGATGTGCTCGAACGTCGTCGTCGTGCTCGTGCCGCTGATCGCAATCGCGTCGCTGCCGCCCCCGTCCACGACGGTCAGGCCGGCCAACCCGCTATAGTTGAGCGGGGACTGGTTCGGGAACACCACCACGCCGGCGTTGATGTCCAGCGTCCCCGAGCCCCCTTCTTCCCAGGCGCCCGTCAGCGTGTCGGCTCCATCGCCCCCGATTGTCAGCGGACCGTTCAGCGCCGAGCCAGGGTCCAAGGTGATGGTCACGGCGTCGCCGTAGCCGCCGCCCGCGATGTGCTCGAACGTCGTCGTCGTGCTCGTGCCGCTGATCGCAATCGCGTCGCTGCCGCCCCCGTCCACGACGGTCAGGCCGGCCAACCCGCTATAGTTGAGCGGGGACTGGTTCGGGAACACCACCACGCCGGCGTTGATGTCCAGCGTCCCCGAGCCCCCTTCTTCCCAGGCGCCCGTCAGCGTGTCGGCTCCGTCGCCCCCGATTGTCAGCGGACCGTTCAGCGCCGAGCCAGGGTCCAAGGTGATGGTCACGGCGTCGCCGTAGCCGCCGCCCGCGATGTGCTCGAACGTCGTCGTCGTGCTCGTGCCGCTGATCGCAATCGCGTCGCTGCCGCCCCCGTCCACGACGGTCAGGCCGGCCAACCCGCTATAGTTGAGCGGGGACTGGTTCGGGAACACCACCACGCCGGCGTTGATGTCCAGCGTCCCCGAGCCCCCTTCTTCCCAGGCGCCCGTCAGCGTGTCGGCTCCATCGCCCTCGATTGTCAGCGGACCGTTCAGCGCCGAGCCAGGGTCCAAGGTGATGGTCACGGCGTCGCCGTAGCCGCCGCCCGCGATGTGCTCGAACGTCGTCGTCGTGCTCGTGCCGCTGATCGCAATCGCGTCGCTGCCGCCCCCGTCCACGACGGTCAGGCCGGCCAACCCGCTATAGTTGAGCGGGGACTGGTTCGGGAACACCACCACGCCGGCGTTGATGTCCAGCGTCCCCGAGCCCCCTTCTTCCCAGGCGCCCGTCAGCGTGTCGGCTCCGTCGCCCCCGATTGTCAGCGGACCGTTCAGCGCCGAGCCAGGGTCCAAGGTGATGGTCACGGCGTCGCCGTAGCCGCCGCCCGCGATGTGCTCGAACGTCGTCGTCGTGCTCGTGCCGCTGATCGCAATCGCGTCGCTGCCGCCCCCGTCCACGACGGTCAGGCCGGCCAACCCGCTATAGTTGAGCGGGGACTGGTTCGGGAACACCACCACGCCGGCGTTGATGTCCAGCGTCCCCGAGCCCCCTTCTTCCCAGGCGCCCGTCAGCGTGTCGGCTCCATCGCCCTCGATTGTCAGCGGACCGTTCATGCGCCGAGCCAGGGTCCAAGGTGATGGTCACGGCGTCGCCGTAGCCGCCGCCCGCGATGTGCTCGAACGTCGTCGTCGTGCTCGTGCCGCTGATCGCAATCGCGTCGCTGCCGCCCCCGTCCACGACGGTCAGGCCGGCCAACCCGCTATAGTTGAGCGGGGACTGGTTCGGGAACACCACCACGCCGGCGTTGATGTCCAGCGTCCCCGAGCCCCCTTCTTCCCAGCGCGCCCGTCAGCGTGTCGGCTCCGTCGCCCCCGATTGTCAGCGGACCGTTCAGCGCCGAGCCAGGGTCCAAGGTGATGGTCACGGCGTCGCCGTAGCCGCCGCCCGCGATGTGCTCGAACGTCGTCGTCGTGCTCGTGCCGCTGATCGCAATCGCGTCGCTGCCGCCCCCGTCCACGACGGTCAGGCCGGCCAACCCGCTATAGTTGAGCGGGGACTGGTTCGGGAACACCACCACGCCGGCGTTGATGTCCAGCGTCCCCGAGCCCCCTTCTTCCCAGCGCGCCCGTCAGCGTGTCGGCTCCGTCGCCCCCGATTGTCAGCGGACCGTTCAGCGCCGAGCCAGGGTCCAAGGTGATGGTCACGGCGTCGCCGTAGCCGCCGCCCGCGATGTGCTCGAACGTCGTCGTCGTGCTCGTGCCGCTGATCGCAATCGCGTCGCTGCCGCCCCCGTCCACGACGGTCAGGCCGGCCAACCCGCTATAGTTGAGCGGGGACTGGTTCGGGAACACCACCACGCCGGCGTTGATGTCCAGCGTCCCCGAGCCCCCTTCTTCCCAGGCGCCCGTCAGCGTGTCGGCTCCATCGCCCTCGATTGTCAGCGGACCGTTCAGCGCCGAGCCAGGGTCCAAGGTGATGGTCACGGCGTCGCCGTAGCCGCCGCCCGCGATGTGCTCGAACGTCGTCGTCGTGCTCGTGCCGCTGATCGCAATCGCGTCGCTGCCGCCCCCGTCCACGACGGTCAGGCCGGCCAACCCGCTATAGTTGAGCGGGGACTGGTTCGGGAACACCACCACGCCGGCGTTGATGTCCAGCGTCCCCGAGCCCCCTTCTTCCCAGGCGCCCGTCAGCGTGTCGGCTCCGTCGCCCCCGATTGTCAGCGGACCGTTCAGCGCCGAGCCAGGGTCCAAGGTGATGGTCACGGCGTCGCCGTAGCCGCCGCCCGCGATGTGCTCGAACGTCGTCGTCGTGCTCGTGCCGCTGATCGCAATCGCGTCGCTGCCGCCCCCGTCCACGACGGTCAGGCCGGCCAACCCGCTATAGTTGAGCGGGGACTGGTTCGGGAACACCACCACGCCGGCGTTGATGTCCAGCGTCCCCGAGCCCCCTTCTTCCCAGGCGCCCGTCAGCGTGTCGGCTCCATCGCCCTCGATTGTCAGCGGACCGTTCAGCGCCGAGCCAGGGTCCAAGGTGATGGTCACGGCGTCGCCGTAGCCGCCGCCCGCGATGTGCTCGAACGTCGTCGTCGTGCTCGTGCCGCTGATCGCAATCGCGTCGCTGCCGCCCCCGTCCACGACGGTCAGGCCGGCCAACCCGCTATAGTTGAGCGGGGACTGGTTCGGGAACACCACCACGCCGGCGTTGATGTCCAGCGTCCCCGAGCCCCCTTCTTCCCAGCGCGCCCGTCAGCGTGTCGGCTCCGTCGCCCCCGATTGTCAGCGGACCGTTCAGCGCCGAGCCAGGGTCCAAGGTGATGGTCACGGCGTCGCCGTAGCCGCCGCCCGCGATGTGCTCGAACGTCGTCGTCGTGCTCGTGCCGCTGATCGCAATCGCGTCGCTGCCGCCCCCGTCCACGACGGTCAGGCCGGCCAACCCGCTATAGTTGAGCGGGGACTGGTTCGGGAACACCACCACGCCGGCGTTGATGTCCAGCGTCCCCGAGCCCCCTTCTTCCCAGGCGCCCGTCAGCGTGTCGGCTCCGTCGCCCCCGATTGTCAGCGGACCGTTCAGCGCCGAGCCAGGGTCCAAGGTGATGGTCACGGCGTCGCCGTAGCCGCCGCCCGCGATGTGCTCGAACGTCGTCGTCGTGCTCGTGCCGCTGATCGCAATCGCGTCGCTGCCGCCCCCGTCCACGACGGTCAGGCCGGCCAACCCACTATAGTTGAGCGGGGACTGGTTCGGGAACACCACCACGCCGGCGTTGATGTCCAGCGTCCCCGAGCCCCCTTCTTCCCAGGCGCCCGTCAGCGTGTCGGCTCCGTCGCCCCCGATTGTCAGCGGACCGTTCAGCGCCGAGCCAGGGTCCAAGGTGACGGTCACGGCGTCGCCGTAGCCGCCGCCCGCGATGTGCTCGAACGTCGTCGTGGTGCTCGTGCCGCTGATATCAACGGCGGAGCCGCCAAAGCTATCCGCAACGGTCAGACTGGTTAGCCCGCTATAGTAAACCGACCCGCCATTCACCTGCACTTCACTGCCGGTGATGCCAAGCTCGCTTCCCGCTGACGGAGCATTGACGAAGAGGCTACCGCTGCCGTTCCCTTGATCGTCGATTCCCGCGATCGCAGGTACGACTGAGCCGTTGGTGCTGTCCACGGTGAGGACGCTGCTGCCTGTGCCGAGATCGACCTGAATCTGCGAGATCACGCTGAGAGAAAGTGCCTCGCCCCCGGGCGTACTCGGATCCAGGTTGTTGGTAAATCCGGCCCCGTTCAAATCGTACTCGAGCTGCCCGTTGTCATTCAGGTGCAGCACCAAGGTATCCGACGCACCCGGAGTATCTTCCGTGAAGCTCACGATGTACATGCCGGGGTTGGCCGGGTCCGCTGAGGTGGTCGGGGTGACCGAAAGAAGCGTGCGTCCTTCCAGAGCTTGCAGCCAGAGGTTGCACGCCAGCCGGCGAGACCAATCCCGCGCACGGGGTGTCTGACGGTCGCGGCGGACACGAGCTCGGGCCGATTTCAGGGGACGAATCCACCGATTGAACCACATGGCTGCGATCTCCAAGGCGGACGTGGTGTGCAACACAAGGAAAGAATCTCATCGTTCGAAAGAACTGGCCTTTGTGATGCAGCCCTCCCGCCTACTCCGGCGAGGTAGGAGGACCACACCACGACGGACAACTTCGTGGTCCGTTCCGGCCGGCCAGGCCGGCGTCACGAGCGGCGCTGCTTCAAGATCTCCCGCGGAACTCGGTGCCGTGAAGAAAAAAATCAACATGACGCGGTCGAGATGTTGCCCGGCGAAGCGATGGGCCTGCCGCGCGCTTCCGCGCACGGATCGTGAATCGGACGAAAAACCCGCCTCTGCGCAGCGTCGCCGATCAGTGCCGAGCAAGCCCTCCCTTGACAAAGTCCGCTCGCCATCGATTTCTGAACCTGGGCGAACTTTTTTCTCGGTGGCGTCAAGGGCGCTCAGCCCCACTAATAACCGAGACGCTCGATCCCGAAGAAACTCACGCGATCCTCGCGCGATTTTCTTGCGCTCGGCCGACCATGTCGCATCCAGGGCGCGCGCTCGGCCCGGCCTGGCCTGGGTAAGCTTCGCCGATCGCGGATCCGGCCAGGGATGGCTTGAAGCGCGATTTACCGTTCGGGAAGTCCAGGCACTGGGCGTCCCGGCTTCGAGAGCCCGGAGGCCGCGTCGCGCTGGAAGTTGATCTCTCCATGCACCGGTCGCGGCAGGCCGAGCTTCGCGGCCGCCTCGTCATGGAACAATCGAAGCTCCATGTGCTCTGGTGATTCCTTGAGCCTCCACTCGACCGCCCGGTCGTACCACCTCCGTGCTTCCTCGCTCTTGCCGAGGGCCGAATAGGTCATCGCAACGAAGAACCAGTCGAAGCTGTCTCCGCCCCCCTTCATCGCCATCGCTTTCTGGAGAGTCTCGAGCGCCGTCGGAGCGTCGCCCCCGCGAAGCTGGGCAACGCCCAGGGTGTTCCAGACGGCCGGGGACTTCGGGAAGTGCTCGATGGCCGTCCGTGCAAGCTCCACGGCGCGGGCCGGCTCGCGCACCTGAGCGCAGGGGCAGGTGGCGAGCAGCCACGCCAACAAGTTGGCGACGCGGGCATTCTCCGGCTCGAGCCGCAAGCATTCTTCCCACACACGGATGGATTCGCGGAATGAGGGGACGGCCTCCGCCTGCTTGCCCTCGGCGACAAACGAATTGCCGATGCTCCAATGGGTCGTGGCGACATTCGTCAGGAGTCCCATCTGGTCGGGCCACCTCGCCAGTCGCGCCTCCTGGATGGCGAGGATCTTCCTCGCCGCTTCCCGAGATTCGGCGTAAGCACCGATCGAGTCCTGGATACCGGAGATCTGCCCGTAGATGATCGCCAGCTCGATCGTGCCGCTGGGATCGTTGCGCGATTCCTCCACATATTCTTCGAGCGAGCGGATCGTCCGCTGCGCGATCCGGCGCGCAGCTCCTGGATCCCCCGCATCGATGACCACCGGCTGCTCATCAGCTCGTACAAGAGTCGATTCACCTGAGCGATGGCTCGTTCGCTGCGCGCTCGGGCCCGATTGCGACTCTCCACCGATTCGGATTCCCGCGCCTCGGCAATGCGTCGCTGGGCTTGCGCGAGATCGCGGGCCTGGCGCATGTGTTCCTTGGCCTCCCAGACCAGGAACATGCTGACGAGCGTCCCCACGAACAAAACCACGAGCAATAAGCTCGTGATGGTCATCAATCCGGCGAGCATCGGGTTGCGGCGATACCACAACAAGGCCCGTTCCATTCGCGTGATCGGTCGCGCCTGAATGGGCTCGCCCCGGAGCCAGCGCTCCAGGTCCTCGGCCACCGCAAGGGCCGAGGCATATCGACGCTCGGGCTCTTTCTCGAGGCACTTCAGGCAGATCGTCTGAACGTCCCGGTCCACGGAGCGACCTGCTGCGACCGGCGGCTCGGGCGTCTGCCGCCGAACCAGTTCGAGCGTCTCGAGCACCGAGTTTCCCCGGAACGGAGGCTTACCCGCCAAGAGGGCGTAAAGGACCGCCCCCAGGCCGTAGACGTCCGTCGCCGTCGTGATCGCCTTGTTATTGCCCGACGTCTGCTCCGGCGCCATGTAGGACGGAGTCCCGAGTATCGCGCCGGTCCGGGTCAGCTCGGAATTGCCTTCCACCCGCTTCGCCAGGCCGAAATCCGTGACGTGCGGCTGTCCAAGGGCGTCGATCACAATGTTCGAGGGCTTCAAATCGCGGTGCAGAATGCCCCGCTGATGCGCATGGTGGACCGCGCGAGCGACCGTGGCCATCAACTTCGCGGCATCCTTCGGTTTATTCGGATATTCGGCCAATCTCTGCGCGAGGCTGCCCCCCTCGATCAGCTTCATCGCAAAGTAGCTGAATCCATCGCGCTCCCCGACCTCGTAAATCGGCACGATGTTCGGGTGATCGAGATTGGCGACCGCCTCGGCCTCCAGCCGGAACCGGCGCACGTCGTCGCCGTCCGCCAGTATCCCGCCTCGGAGAATCTTCAACGCCACGGGGCGATTGAGGCTCCGCTGCAGCGCGCGGTACACGAGGCTCATCCCACCGTGGGTCGGCTCGGCGAGCAGCTCGTAGTCGCCGAAGAGGGACCGCGGAACCCGCCGTGCCAGTCGGTCTCGCGCCGCCCAGCGGGGCTCGCATCGCCGGGCCGTGCCTACCCTTGACGATCGAGCGCAACGGCTCGGTCATGCGCAGCAACCGGTCCTGCTCGTCCAGGAACGCGCTGAGCTGGCCGGCCAGATCGGGGTGCCGGGCCAGCCACGCGTCACGGTCGGGGGCCTGCCCGGCCTTGACGGCCTCGAAGTAGGCGGCCAGCACCTCGCAGAGCCGCCGCTCCAGGTCGGCCAGGTCGTCGAGATCGCTCGCCATGCTCACCTCGATTCACTGCAGCTCAGTCATGACGTCCCGCAGCACCTTCATGCCCCGGTACAAAAGGCCGGTCACCGACACCGTGCTGCGGCCCATCTCGACGGCGACGTCGGGCACTGCCAGCCCGTGCAGATAGCGCAGCTCGACGGCCGTCCGCTGGTCATCCGGCAGCCGCGCCATCGCCTCGGCCAGCTCGACGAGCCGCTCGGCCCGCAGCGCACCGTGGCTCGGGCTCGACTCCTCGGACGCGAGCAGGGCCTCCAGCTTCGCTGATGATTGCTCGAGCGCCGCCTCGAGCGATTGCGCCCGATCGCCCCGCTGCCTTCCGAACCTGCGAGCTGCATCGACAAGGTTACGCGCCAGGATCGCCCGCAGCCACGCGCGTAGCTCGTCGTCGGTCTGGCCGCGAAACTGGTCAAATCGCTCATGGGCCTTGAGCAGCGTCTGCTGGACGATGTCGGAGGGATCGAGCTGCAGCCGCAGTCGGGAATCAAGCTGCAGCCGCGCCAGCAGCCGCAGATACTCGCAGTAATGCTCGAGCGGGCGCGGGACCGCCCAGGGCGCCCTCGCGCATCGAGCCCCCTATCTACTGAAGACGCACGTCGCGAAGAAAACTCACGCCGCCTCGCAATTATGCGGCAGCCGGGATGCAAGCGACCACCAATGTGCTACACGCACGAAGAAGCTCGACCAATGAAGCGCGTCGAGCCGAGAAATGCGCAACTCGATGCCGTGAAGAAAAAAATCAACACAACGCGGTCGAGATGTTGCCCGGCGGCGCGAAGACTCTGCCGCGGCGCTCACCGCACCGATCGTGAATCGAACGAAAACCCGCCTCTGCGCAGTGTCGACGATCACTGCCGAACAAACCCTCCCTGGATAAAGTCCGCTCCGCGTCGATTTCTGAACCTGGGCGAACTTTTTTCTCATATGTGGCTTTGAGTGAGCGGATGCTTGAATTGATCGGAGGCTCGCCGGTAATCTTGGGGTCCATGAGCGAGGCCCACTCTCGAATCGAACGATCTCCGGAAAACGTGCTGGGAGATTTGCACCCGCGGCAGCCGAGCGATTCCCTCGGGCCGGGGGCGCCTCGCGCCCAGGGATATGATCGAAGGATTTCGCACCTATCTCCTGAGGGTCGCCGACCGGGCGCTCGTGCCCGAGCTGAAGACCAAGGAAGGGGCGTCCGACGTGGTGCAGGAGACGCTCGTGGAAGCTCATCGAGCGTTCCATCGGTTCGAAGGACGAACCGATCGCGAGCTGCGCGCCTGGCTCCGCGCCCTGCTGATGAACAAGGTGGCGCACGTTGCGCGGCGCTATCACGGCACCGAGAAGCGGCGGCTGCGGCGGGAGGTGTCGCTCGACTCCGGCCTGGCCGGCGAAGATCTCGACCTCGCCTTGGTGGCCGACATCACGTCACCCGGCGGCCAGGCGGTCCGCGGCGAAGAAGAGTCGGCCCTGGTCGCGGCCCTGGGACGGCTTCCCGAAACCATGAGCAGGGCGGTGCTCTGGCGGCACCACGAGAACTGCAGCTTCGACGAGATGGGCCGCCGCCTGGGTTGCTCCAATGTCGCGGCCCGCAAGCTCTGGCTCCGCGCCTCGAGCGGCTCCAAAGTGAGCTCACTGGAAACACAGGAACAACCACGACGGCGGGTTGATCGGAACCCATGAACGAGGACGATCCCGAAGACCAGGTTGCGGCCCGGGCCGAGGCTTTCGACCGCGCTCTCATTGGCGGCGAGGACCTGCATTGCTGATCTGCTGACGGAAGATCCAGACGCACTCGCCGCTTACTTGGCGGCGCGGGCCAGCCTGCAAATGCTCGAACGAGTCTGGCCCCGGAATGAATTGAGCGGGATCACCCCAACCCAGAGCCGAACCTGACTCGCCGATCGATTCGCTATTCGGCCGGTTCCGTGATCGTCCGCGAGCTGGGCCGGGGCGGGTTCGGGGTCGTTTTCCTGGCGATCGACCCGGAGCTGAACCGGCCGGTTGCGCTCAAGCTCCCCGGGCCGAGGCATTGCTCACTCCCGAGGTCCGCCTCCGGTTTATCCGCGAGGCCAGGGCCGCCGCCGCGCTCGACCATCCCAACCTCGTTTCGCTATACGAGGCCGGTGAGGTCAATTCAGTCTGCTACCTGGCCTCGGCCTATTGCGACGGCCCCACACTGGCCGCCTGGCTGCGCGACCGGGAAGAGCCCGTCCCGCCCCAGCTTGCCGCCGGTCTGGTCCGCGACCTGGCTGATGCCGTCCAGCACGCCCACGAGCGTGGCGTCTTGCATCGCGACATCAAGCCTTCAAACGTCCTCCTGCAGCATAACACCGGGCAAGCCGACGCCATCCGGATTCAAATGGCCACTCGTCCCCCATCCAGTGGGAGTACACGCCCCGCATCACCGACTTCGGCCTGGCGCGGTTGATGGACCGGCCAGCCGAGGAGATCACGGCGAGCTTCGCCGCCATGGGCTCGGCGCCCTACATGGCTCCCGAGCAGGCCGAGGGGAAGAAGGTCGGCCCGGCGGCCGACATCTATGGCCTGGGGGCGATCCTTTATGCACTGCTCTGCCGCCGGCCGCCGCATCGGGGCCTCACCGATCTCGAAACCCTCCGCCAGGTCGTGAACGACCTTCCGGTCGCGCTCCACCGGCATCGCCGCGACGTGCCGCGCGACCTCGAGGCAGTGTGCTTGAAATGCCTCGAAAAAACTCCATCGCTGCGGTACGGCAGCCGCGCGCTCTGGCCGAAGATCTCGAGCGGTTCCTCTCCGGCGAGCCGGTCCGCGCACGGTGGCTCAGCGCGCCGAGCGGGCTGCTCGGTGGTGCAAGCGCAACAAGGCGGTCGCCACGCTGCTTGGGGGCATCGCGCTGGTGATGGTCGCGGGCACGCTGATCTCGACAATCTTCGCCATTTCGGCAACTCGCGCGGCCGATCGTTCGCGGCGGGACGAGCAGAAGGCCAAGAAAGCCGAGGCCATCGCGGAAGCCGAAGCCGAGACCACGCGCCGTGCCCTCTACGACGCCGACCTCCAACTGGCCGCCCAGCTCTGGGACGGGCCAGATGGGACCGCCGAGCAAGTGACGACGATCCTCCAGAATCACGAGCCGTCACCAGGCAAGGAAGACTTGCGCGACTTCGCGTGGTACTACCAGCGCACGCTACTGGACGCCGGAAGTCTGGAGCCACTCTCCACCTCGACATACGGAGCTCTGAAAATCCCCCCTGGCCAGCAGGCGCCGGTTCTGGCTTTCGCCGCGGATGGCCGGCTGCTCGCGCTCGACGGCCAGGGCGAGCTGACGGCGTGGGATGTGGGAGCCCGTCGCGCGTTGTGTCGCGTCGCGCTTTGCCGCGATCATCCGCTCTTCCTGGCGGCGCTTCGCGCGACGGCACAGTGGCTGCGTGCGTCGACGAAGCGCGAACGTCAGTGAACTTGCTCGATGTGGCGACCGGCCAGGAGCGCGGGGCTCTCGCGGCCGATCGCCCGATTTCGCGGCTCGCGTTTTCCGCCGACGGCGACACGATCGCCGCGGCGTCCGACGACGGAACCACCCGGATCTGGCAGGTTGCTACACATAAGCTCTTGCAAACGGTTCGATTCCAAGGAGTGCCTCCAAGGGCAATCGCGGTTTCCTCCGGCGGCGCGATTCTCGGTCTGGCGAACCACCCAAACAACGGCGCGATCACCATTCATGGTGACGGCGGCACGCGGCCGCGCATCTTCTCGAGCGGCTCAACGATCCACGCGATCACCATCTCGCCGGACGGTCGCCGGGCAGCATGGGATGGCAACCATGGCTCATTGCGGCTCGGGAATCTGGCCGGCGCGGCCGAAGTCGACACGATTACTGACGCCCATGCCGGGTGGCTGACCCGGATGTTGTTCTCGCCCGACGGCCTGCGGCTGGCGACCGGCGGAGCCGATGGCCTGGTGACCGTCTGGGACGTCGCGCGGCGGGAGCGCCTGCAACGATTCAAGGGGCACCGGGCGCCGGTCGGCTCGCTGGCATTCTCGGCCGATGGGCGACAGCTTGCCTCGGCCGATGGAGCCGGTAATGTGCGGGCCTGGGACTCAAACGGCGACGGCGAAGCCGGGGCGATCATGATGCCCCCCGAGGTGAATGATTCCTGCGACTGCGTGGCCTATTCGCCCGACGGCCGATGGCTGGCGACCGGATATGGCGCGGGAGTCGCCTGGCTCTGGGAGGCCCGCAAGGGCCGGCCCATCCGCTGGCTGGCGGTCGCGAGAACAAGCGTCTTCCGCGTCGCCTTCGCGCCGGACAGCAGCCTGCTCGCCACGGGTGACCTGGACTCGTGCATCAAGCTCTGGGAGGTGTCGACCGGGCGCCTGGTTCGGACCCTTCACGGCTGGCCGCCGGGCACCGGCCGGGTGCAACGATCCGTCGGCGCGCTGGCATTTTCGCCAGACGGCACACGCATCGCCGCGGGATTCGGAATGCCGTCGATGCACGAGCCGGACTACGGTCCCCAGATGATCAAGGTCTGGAACCCCCGAACCGGCGTGGAGCTCGCCGCCTGGAATGCCCATCAAAATTCGATCAGCGGGCTGGCCTTCGCCCCGGACGGCAGCCAGCTCGCGACGGCATCGATGGACAAAACGGTCAAGCTCTGGGAAGTCGGCTGCTGGCGCGAGCTGCGAAAGTGGGACGCCCGGTCCCAACCCGAGCCGGTCTTCCAATCGGTCACGTTCTCGCCCGATGGAGCAACTCTTGCCGCCGGAACCTTCGCCGGCGCGATCTCGGCCTGGGACATTTCCACCGGCCGCGAGCACTTCGCTGTGCCCCGCGCGCACAGCTACGCCATGTACGACCTGGCCTACTCGCCCGACGGGCGGACGCTGGCTTCCGCGGGCTGGGACCGGCTCATCAAGCTCTGGGACGCGCGGACCGGTCGTGAACTGCGAGCACTCCGCGGGCATACCGCCTGGGTCACCGGCGTCGCATTCGCGCCCGACGGCCAAACGCTCGCGTCGGCTGGCGTCGACGGCACGCTACGGGTGTGGGGTGCGCCCCCCGGCTGGGGTGGCGGCAGCAGAGAGCATTTCGTCGACAGCCCCCGTGCGAACGACGTGCTTCGCGCCGTCGAGCTGGCCGAGCGGTCCGATCTGGAAGAAGTTCCGAATCAGCCGACGGCCGACAAGCTGGCGCGGCGCGGCTGGCTGCACGCTAAGCAGGGACACTGGTCCGAGGCCGCGGCCGATTACGCCGTAGCGATCCGTCTCCGGCCGGGAACGGCTGATTCACCGTGCGTGCAGGATCTCCGGCTCCGCCATCACCATGTCCTGCTTTCGCTGGCCGCGGGAGACGAGGCCGGCGCGCGTCAGACCGTTCTGGACACGTGTCGCCGATTCGGCAGCAAGGGCGATCCCGCGCTGGCCAATGAGTTGCGTCTGATCCTCGGAATGGTTCCCGACGGCGCGGCCGACCCGGACACGCCGGTCCGACTGGCCGAGCTGCTGAACGACCAGACCGCATCGCCACAACCAGCCGTTCCAAGGCAGCGGGTGGGAGGCGCACTGTACCGCGCAGGGCGGTACGAGGAATCGATCCGCCGTCTGAAGCTGAACATCGCAAGCAGCGGGAATCAGGCTTTGCCGCAGGCCTGGGCGTTCCTGGCGATGGCACACTTTCGCCTCGGGAACCGCGCCGAGGCCCTCCGCTGGCTCGATCGGCTCCGCCAGTACAAGCCCAGTGCCGACCCCGATCAGTTCTGGTCGGAGCTGGAAATCCGCCTGCTGCGCCGCGAAGCTGAGGCGCTCGTCTCTGGCCCGAGCATCCCGGGCGACTGAGAAAAGACCCAGCGCGCCGAGCTGCCATTTCAAGCTGCGGCCGGATTTCCGGTCACGACTTCCCTTGCGGCAGGAACTGGCGTGACCAATCCGCGTCTTCCTCGCCCAGCCGCGGTCGTGGATCACCTTCGAGGATGTAGTCGGCGTAGCCCGCGTCGTCGTAGATCCGGTGCAGCACCTCCTGTAAGTCGAGCCGGGCATCCGAGTCGGGCGCACGGACCGGGATTGGAATCTCGGGCAACCGTTCTCGAAGTGAGATCGGCCAGAATTCCGCATCGAGCCGGCGCTCGACGCGGCTGACCAGGACGGAGTAGGAGCAGTCAGGCCTGTCGGCCGCCGGCAAGGGAGGACCCCCGCGCAGCAGATCGATCTCGACCAGATGAACCGGCCCGTTGAGGATCTCCATCCGCTTGGCCAGATACTGCTCCCGATCCGGGCCCGTTTGTTTGTTCGCCGGGCTCAGTAATTCGACCACGGTCACAAGTTCACGGTCCCGACGGTCGCGGATCTCCACATAGCTCAACCGCTCACGATCCACGGCAGGGAGCCGGACCCGCGCCGGCGCTTCCAGCAGCCCCGCGACGCTCCCGGAAGCCTGCTCATCTCCGGCTTCGCGCGAACCGCGTGCCACAGAGACGTCAGCCCGCCCCATCCATCGCCGCGACTCCGCCGGTAGTTCGTGGACAAAGATATGTTCGTCAATCTTGACGATGTACCGGGGCCGCAACTGACTTCCAAGCAGCGTTGCGACGAACGGAATAAAGCGCTCGTGGAAGTCGTGCCAGGCGTCTTCCTGTTCGAGGTACGGATTCATTCCGGGGAAGGGAGATGGCATCGAATGGCCCCTAGAGAATAAACCTGCTCAAGTCCTCATCCTGCGAAAGCGCCTCGAGCCGCTGCCGCACGAGCGCCTCATCCACAACAACTCGCTTCTCGCTCATATCCGGCGCATCAAAGCTACAGTCCTCGAGCACGCGCTCAAGAATCGTGTGCAACCGCCTGGCTCCAATATTCTGGGTCGACCGGTTCACGTGATAGGCCAGGTCGGCCATCGTTTCAATGGCGGGATCCGTGAATTCCAGGGCGATTCCCTCGGTGCCCAGGAGCGACTGGTATTGCCGCAGCAAGGAAGCGCGCGGCTCCCGCAATATACGCGCAAAATCATCGCGTGTGAGGTCGTGCATTTCGACCCGGATTGGGAACCGGCCCTGGAGCTCGGGCATCAGATCTGACGGCTTGGACCCGTGGAACGCGCCGGCCGCGATGAACAGGATGTGGTCGGTCTTCACCGGGCCGTGCTTGGTGTTGACGGTCGTGCCTTCGACGATCGGCAACAGGTCGCGCTGGACACCCTGTCGCGAGACGTCGGGCCCACGCCTCGAACCCTCGTCGGTGGTGATCTTGTCGATCTCGTCGATGAAGACGATGCCCGACTCCTCGGCCAGGTTGACAGCGGCCTGGTTGATTTTTTCGGGGTCGAGCAAGGCGTCGATCTCCTGTTGAATCAGGATCGGCCTGGCCTGGCTGACGGGCAGCTTGCGGGTCTGCGCCTGCTTGGGCATGATCTTCTCGAACATGTTCTGAAGATCCATTTCCATCTGTTCGAGATTGCCGGCGCCCAGGATCGAAACGGGCGCCACCGATCGCCCGGGGAAGGTGATCTCGACTTCGCGGTCATCGAGCTCGCCGCTCTGGAGCCGTGCCTTCATCTTGTCGCGCGACCGCTGGCGGCGCTCTCCAGCCTCGGCGGCCTGGGGCGATTCGCTCTCTTGCCAGTTTGTCGCCGGTGGAGGCGGGATCAGCATGTCGAGCAGACGCTCCTCGGAGCGCTCGGTGGCCTGCGCGACGACCTTGGCCCGCTCCGAGTTTCTGACCAGGATGATCGCCGCCTCGACCAGGTCGCGGATCAGGCCTTCGACGTCGCGTCCCACGTAGCCGACCTCGGTGTACTTGGTGGCCTCGGCCTTGACAAAAGGCGCGCCGACCAGGATGGCCAGACGCCGCGCGATCTCGGTCTTGCCGACGCCGGTGGGCCCGATCAGCATGATGTTCTTGGGGGTCACTTGCTGCCGCAGCTCTTCAGAAAGCTGCCGGCGCCGCCACCGGTTGCGCAGCGCGATCGCAACGGCGCGCTTGGCAGCAGTTTGACCGACGATGTCTCGGTCGAGCTCCGCGACAATCTGGCGGGGCGTCAGCTCGCGCTCGGGCTGGTGGTCTGACACGGAAGCTCCTCCACCGTGAGGTTTGAATTAGTGTAGATGTCGATGCCGGCGGCGATCGCGAGCGACTCGCGCACGACCTCCGCCGCCGAGAGGCCTGAGTGCTTCAAAAGTGCCCTCGCCGCAGCCAGCGCATAACCACCTCCCGAGCCGGTCGCGAGAATCCCGTCGCTGGGCTGGATGACATCACCCGAGCCCGTGAGGAGCAGGCTATGTCGCGCGTCGACGACGATGAGGACCGACTCCAGCCGCCGGAGCATGCGGTCGGTGCGCCAGAGCTTGGCCAGTTCGGTCGCCGCGCGAGGAACGTTCATGGGATACTCTTTGAGCTTGCCTTCGAATCGCTCCATCGAGCGCAAACCCGTCGGCCGCCGAGCCGGCGAACCCGACGATCACCTGGCCGTCGAGCAACTTGCGGATCTTGACCGCGTCACCCTTCATCACCTGAGTTCCCAGGGTGACCTGGCCGTCACCGCCGATGGCGACTCGATCTCCCTTGCGCACGGAAAGGATCGTCGTTGCATGCCACTTCAAATTGCGGCTCCCTTCGTGGATCGGTTCAGGGCTGCACCCTCCAGACGGCTGCTCTCTCTTTCATAACGACGCCCTGCCGCCAGATCCTCGCTCGTTTTCTCGTTATCGCTCATTGCGAGCATAATTGCTGGAGGGGAAGCTTGCCAACCATTCGTCGGCTGATCGGGTGCCGGAAGGACCGTCAGGATCAAAGCCTGACCTACGGGCGCGGGACCAGCGGCTTGATAGAACGGGTGAGCCGAGCCTGCTCCGGATCGAGCAGCTCGCGCTGGCTCACGCCAGCAGCTTGGTGACCACATTGCCGCCAACATCGGTCAAGCGGAAATCTCGCCCCTGGAATCGGAACGTTAACTTGGTGTGTTCCAGCCCCAGCAGATGCAGGATCGTGGCCTGGACGTCGTGGATGTGAACCCGGTCGGATACCGGGGCGAAGCCGAACTCGTCGGTCTCGCCCAGGGTGAACCCCGCCTTCACGCCGCCGCCGGCCATCCACATCGTCATCGCGTCGATATGGTGGTTTCGCCCCACGGTTTCGCGAATCTCGCCCATGGGCGTGCGCCCGAATTCGCCGCCCCAGACGACCAGCGTGTTCTCGAGCAGGCCCGCGCGATTTCAAGTCCTTGATCAGCGCGGCACAGGGCTGGTCGATGTCGCGGCAGACATGGTCGAGGTCGCGCGTCAACGTCTGGCCGGGAACACCGTGGTGGTCCCAGTCGGTGTGATAAAGCTGAACGAAGCGCACGCCGCGCTCGACCAGACGCCGGGCGAGCAGGCAGTTATTGGCAAACGACGGCTTGCCGGGAACCGCTCCATAGAGCTTGAGCGTCGCCTGAGTCTCCGATGCCAGATCGATCAATTCCGGAGCACTCGTCTGCATCCGTGCCGCGATCTCGTAGGCGGTGATCCGCGTGGTGATCTCGGGGTCGGCCGTCACCTCGAGCCTCGCCTGGTTGAGGGCGACGACCGTATCGATCGCCCGCCGCTGACGCTCAGGCGAAATCCCTGCCGGGGTGGTCAAGTTCAAGATTGGCTCGCCTCCGCTCCGGAGCGGCACTCCCTGATAGGCCGAGGGAAGAAACCCGCTTCCCCAGTTGACCGCCCCGCCTCGCGGTCCCCGCGAGCCCGATTGCAGCACCACGAAGCCGGGCAGATCTGCCGACCCGGTGCCTATTGCATACGTCACCCAGGCGCCCATGCTGGGCCGCCCGAACTGCGCTGTGCCGGTATTGGCAAAGAGCTTGGCCGGCGCATGATTGAAGACGTCGGTCGCAGCCGACTTCACGATCGCCAGATCGTCGACAACTTCAGTCATGTGCGGCAAGAGATTCGAAACCCACGCACCCGACTGGCCGTACCGGGCGAACGAGCGATAGGTTCCCAGCAATTTCGGATGCTCTTTTGTGAACATATCCATGAACGCGAAGCGCCGGCCCTGGATGAACGAGTCCGGAATCGGCCGGCCGCTAAACTTCTGAAGCTCCGGCTTGAAATCGAACAGCTCGAGCTGGCTGGGGCCGCCGGCCATGAACAGGTAAATCACGCTCTTTGCCCGCGCCGGAAAATGCCCGGGCTTGGGCGCGAGCGGGTCGCGACCTCCCTCGGCGGCCGACACCGGCCGGTCGCCGGCCAGAAGTGTCGATAGAGCGGCCGCGCCCAGCCCAACGCCACACTCCGCGAAAAAGTGGCGGCGCGTTCTCTGCTGCAACGCCCGGGCAAGCATCTCTTCAGCGTTCAAATAGCCGGCCATGGTCAATGACCCTCTTCCTTACTCGCGCGTCACAAATTCATCAAGATTGAGCAGGACCCGGGCGACCGTCACCCACGGAGATTCCTCCGGCGACGGGCCTGCTCCCGGTGCACTCGCCTGGGCGTCCGTGTTCAGCTCGTTGCGCTCCTGCGCAAGCACATGCTCGAGCGTTTTGAGCTCGCCCGCGGAGGCCGGGCGGCCCAGGCAGAGCGAGAATGCTCGCTCAAGGCGATCGCCGTCCGTCGCGGGGGCCGGCCGTTCGGCCAGGATGCGCGAGGCCAGCCCCTGGGCGATCTCGACCAGTGCCGGGTCGTTCAGGAGCGTGAGCGCCTGGAGTGGTGTGTTGGATCGCAATCGCCGCGTGCACGACTGCACGCCACCGGGAGCGTCGAAGGTCGTCAGGAACGGATGCGGCGTTGCCCGCCAGAAGTAGGTGTAAAGTCCGCGACGGTAGCGGTTCGCCCCGATGTCCGCCACCCAGGGACGCTTCATCTGGCCCAACGTCATCACTCCCTCAGGCTGGGGTGGGAAGACGCTCGGCCCGCCGATCTTGGTCGTGAGTAGACCGCTGCACTCGAGCGCCGCGTCGCGAATCAGCTCGGCGTCCAGGCGCAGCCGCGATTGCCGCCAGAGCAGGCGGTTGTCGGGATCAATCTCGCCGTCACTCCGGTGCCGCGACGACTGGCGATAAGTCGCCGAGCCCACAATCAGCTTGTGGATCCGCTTTTCGTTCCAGCCGCAATCCATCAGCTCGCAGGCGAGCCAATCGAGCAGCTCCGGATGGCTGGGGTAAGAGCCCTGAGTGCCGAAATCGTTGTCGGTCTCCACGAGCCCGCGCCGAAGTAGACCTGCCAGATCCGGTTGACCGCCACGCGGGCTGTGAGCGGGTTGCGGCCATCGACGAGCCAGCGTGCCAGATCGAGGCGGTCGGGAGGCGTCCCCGGACTCTCGTTCCCGAGAGGGGGCAAAACACGCGGCACGCCCGGGTCGACGCGGTCGCCCTTGCGCGTGAAGTCGCCTCCCACGTGGATGTGACTGGGCCGCGGAGCCCCCTTGTGCTCGCTCACCACCAGCGTCTTGACGAACTTGGGCTCGGCAGCGCGTAGTTTCACAAGCGATTCAAATTCGGGCCGAAACACGCTGTCTTGCGCCATCAATAGCTCGATGAGCGCACTTCGCTGCGCCGTCGACCGCTTTTCGCGCGGCAAATCGAATGCAACCCGCACGTCGGGATCCTGCGCCTGGGTGAACTCGAGCTTGAGCGTCTTCTCCCAGTTCCGCTCGCGCTCATCCAGGTCGGGATATTTCCTGGCGAGCGCACGATGGAGCTCGTTGATCTGAGCGCGCACCTTGCGCCGGGCTTCGATCTGGCGCGGACTGGCGAGCTCGAGCTCGGGCTCATCGACGTTGTTGAAGAACGCGAAGAGCTGATAATACTCGCGCTGCGAGATCGGGTCGTACTTATGATCGTGGCACTGGGCGCAGCCGACCGTGAGGCCGAGGAAGACCGTACCGGTGGTGTTGACGCGATCGACTATTGAATCCACCCGGAACTGCTCGACGTCGATCCCCCCCTCCTGGTTGATCGGCGTATTTCGATGAAAGCCCGTGGCGATGCGCGGGCGAAAGCGTCGCCCGGGCAGAGGTCGCCGGCAAGCTGCTCCGTGGCGAACCGGTCGAACGGCATGCCGGCATTGATGGCCGCGATGACCCAGTCGCGATACTTCCAGATCGAACGGGGAGCATCGATGCTGTATCCGTTGGAATCAGCGTACCGCGCCTGGTCGAGCCAGAGCCGCGCCCGGCGCTCGCCGAAGTGAGGCGATGCGAGCAAGCAGTCGATGACTCGTTCGGCCGCGCCCGGCGCGCCATCATTTGCAAAGGCGTCGGCGGCTACGGGTGACGCCGGCAGGCCGGTGAAGTCGAGGCTGAGCCTGCGGATCAGCGTCCGCCGATCGGCTTCCGGCGAAGGAGCGATGCCCGCCTTTTCGAGGCGAGCCTGGATGAACGAGTCGATGGGGTTGCGAGCCCATCCCTTGCGGGCAGCACCCGGCAGCGTGGGTCGCACTGGCGGAACGAACGCCCAGTGCGTCTTGGCCGGCGGCACGCCCGGCTTTTCACCGGGTGCGGCCTTCGCCCCCTGGTCGATCCACGTCTCGATCAGCTTGATCTCGGCCTCTGGCAGCGGCGGCCGATTGAGGGGCATGCGATCGGACGCCCCGTCGCCGCGGAGGGCCTCGATGAGCGGGCTGGAGCCGCCTTTGCCAGGCAACACCACCGGCCCGCCCTTGCCTCCGGCCAGAGCTGCCGCAGCCGTGTCCAGCCGGAGCCCGCCCCGGGGCTTGGCCGCGCCGTGGCAAGTCACGCAATGACGGGTCAAGATTGGCTTGACCTGGCTCGTGTAGTCGACCGGCTTGGCGGCGGATGACGCCGGCCCGTCGCCGGCCCTGGCAGCGAATCCGACAAAATCGGCAAGAGCCATCGCCAGAGTAACTGCGGTGAAAGACGCCCCGATTCGAAGGTGCAATTTGCCCATTCGAGGAATCGCCGGCGGGGATGAGGAAGGAAAGAGGCGTGACGGTGAGTCGGCCGGATCGACAGGCCGACCCGCGCGGGAGCGCCGAGCCACTATCAACATACCGCAAGCGACCCACAGGACGCCAGCATTTTCATCGAGACAGCGCGGGGTCATCATCCCGCGGCAGAGCAGCGAAGAGCTCGGCCAGGGCCGGCTCGTAATTCTTCCAGCGAGCCACCGAGCGCTGATAAACGGGCTGCCGGACCTGCATCACGCTGGCCGTGCGAATCGGGCGCTCGGTCCGATGGAATTCCAGGCAGGCCGGCTCCCACGAGAGCCCGCACGCTTCGATCATCCGGCGGGCCGTTGACTCCAGATCGGTGACGGTCTCTTCGTAATTCACATCGAGAATGGGAACCGGCAAAACCTCGTTCCAGTGCCGCATCACGCGGTCGTACTGGCTGAACCGCGAGGCGATGTTTTCCTGGGAGTTCGACCAGCGGATGCTGCGGAAATCGGTCATCCAGCACGAGACCGCGATGTCGCGCAGGTCGCGGCGGCAGTGGATGAACGTGGCGCGGGGAAACATGATCGACAGCAGTCCGATGTACATGTAATTGTCAGGCATCTTGTCGACGATGCGGCTCGAGCGGCCGCCGTCGAGCAAGGCCAGACGCTCGAGATGAGTCTCCGCCAGGCGAATGACGGCCGGGCCGTCGAGGAAAGGAACGCAGTCGCGCGGCGCACCTGAGCGGCCGAGCACGGCGGGAATCCCCTCGAACGAACGACGGGCCAGTCGCAGCTCGCCGGCACCATGGACCTGCGAATGGCTGGCGAGCACCTGCTCGACGAGGGTCGTGCCGGATCGTGGCAATCCGAAGACGAATACCGGTCTGCGCGACGTGGAGCCGGCACCCGAAAGCCGGGCGAAGAAGTCCGCGTCAAAAGAACGGAGCAGACCGTCGACGAATCGCTCGTGATCGGCCGGGGTGTAATCCTTCCGGAGGCGGTTGGTCTCGAGCGTGAGCGCGTTGCTCTCGCGCAGGCATTCGGCCGCCCGCGCAAACTCGCCCTTGCCGTCCAGGGCATGCGCCAGCGCAAAGAGAAGCCGGGCACGCGGGTTCTCGGCGAGTTTGTCGTCCTTCAAACGCTCTTCGAGCGCCGCCAGGTCCGATTCAGGAAGCTTGGAACGCAGCAAGGTCGCCAGCCGGGCGTGCGGCAGAGCATAGTTGGGCTGTTTCTCGAGCGCCGTGCGGAACGACGTCTCGGCCGCGGCCATGTCGCCCAGCTCTTCCTGCAAGCCGCCCAGATTCAGGTAGGCGGCGGCGAAGTCCGGCTGAAGCTGGACGGCCGCATCGTAGTGCTCGCGAGCCTCCTGGAAACGCGATTCGTCCTGCATCGCCCAGCCCAGCGACAGATGCGCCGGTGCCCGGTCCGGATCGAGCGCGACCACACGCTCCCAGCAGGGTATCGACTCCGACGACTCTTCCATCTCGTCGTGCAGCTCGGCCAGCCACTGCCAGAACTCGACGTTGGCGGGCTCGAGGTCGACCGCCTTCTTCAGCCAAACCAAAGCATCAGCGAGCTGACCTTCCTTCTGAAGAACGAGCCCGAGATGGCCATTCGACAGGGCCAGCTTCGGATCCAGCCGCAGCGCTTCGAGGTAGGAAACCTTGGCATCGACCAGCCGCTCCAGCACCCGAAGCGTGTTGCCCAGGTTGTGGTGGAGTACGGCCGAGTTCGGGTCGAGGCGCACTGCCTCCTGGCCGTGCGGCAAAGCCTCCTCGGCCTTTCCCAGATCGAGGAGCGTCTGTCCCAGATTGGTCTGGGCCGGAGCGAACGTCGCATCGAGCTCAACCGCCTTCTGGAAATGCTCGAGCGCCTCTTCCTTGCGACCCAGGTCCCTTAGCGCGATTCCCAGGTTGCTGTGCGCCACCACGAAATTCGGCCGCAGCTCCAGAGCGCGTGTCAGATGATCGACGGCCTCGGCACTCTTGCCCAGACCCTGAAGCGCTGCGCCCAGGTTGCACAGGGCCTCGGGATAATCGGCCCAGATGGAAAGGGCCGCCCGGCAGCAGCCCGCGGCGCGCTCAAAATCGCCGATGGCGCGGTAGGCCTCCGCCAGATTCGCGTGGTAGATGTGGGAGTTGGGCCTGATCGCCACAGCCCGGCCGATCAGCTCGATGGCGCGGGTTTGATTGCCCTGCTGGTGGTGCAAGACACCCAGCAGATGAAGGGCCTCGGCATTCTCTTGCTCGCGCGCCAGCACCCGTTGATATAACTGAGAGGCCGCCCCCAGTTGACCCGAACGATGCATCTCGATCGCGGCTGTCAGCACATCTTGCATGGAAGAAAAACCATTCCGGATAAACCGTCCTGTACCACAACCGTTGTGCCCCGACCACGCCGGTCGCCCGCATTGCGGCGAGTTGAATGTCGCACTCAACTCCCATCAATTTAACATGATACCGGGTTTGGTCAACGGTCGCACGGTTCAGTTCTGATCGATCCAGTTGATGGCATTCGAACCCCACGGCAGCACGCGCACGCGGCGCGGTCCGTAGTAATAATTGGCCTCGGTGGGATAGCGCACGTCCGACATGGCGGGGAGATTGGGATTGGAAAACGAGATCGCCTCGGTGAGACGGGTGCGGCCATCGTAGCCGCGAGCGTAAGTGAGGACGGGTGCGGTGCTGCTTCGGAAGGGCGACAGCGGCCCGTAGAGCGACAGGGTTTGATCACCATAGATCCCGAGAGGAGAATACCCGGCGCCGAGTGGGGCATTGCCCTGCACTGTGATCACCGGCGTGCCGTAGAACGTTCCCAGCGTTCCCGTCGGGCGAGGGACTTCACACGCCTGCACGCGAGTGACCGAGGCCGCTCTGCGCGACCGCCGCGGCGGAGTGCCAGCCTGGGCGAAGCCCACAGTAACGGAAAGCTCGAGCGCCGCCAAAGTGAAAAAAAGGATGCGCGCGCAGCGCAGGGACCGCGATTCATGGGTGTGCCTCAAAGGATGCCGATTCAAGATGGAGAGGAGACAAGACCGGCCGGCGGAGGTCGAGCTCCGCGTTGCGATTCATCTCTTCTTCAGGAAATCTACCCGATAAATCGCGACCGTGAATCAAATCCGTCAATCAAATCGAAGAACGGGACCGGGGAAGCAAGCTGTGAAGCTCCTCCAGGATTCGCACGACCCCGCTGCCCATCGGAGAATGGAGCAATTCGTGCAGCTTGGATATCAGCTCCCCTTCCCGCACGTAAATCGACTCGTGCCCGTTGGTCTTGGCCGGAATCTCCGGCTCGACCGCAAATCGCGATTCTTCAGTCGTCGCCATAGAGACGGCCTTCACGCCGGCACTAGTGGGGAGCGACATTGGGCCTCCCTCACCAGGCACCCAGTCGTAAAAGGCTCGTCCCCGCCGGAACGTCTGCCTCTCCGCATGAGACCCAACCGGCTCCTCCGGTTCGTCGAATCCGAGCAGATCCTCCATGGGAACATCCAGTGCGACCGCGATTCGCCGCAGCGTGCCTGCACGCGGCAAACCCGTCTTGCCACTCTCAATCTGGTAGAGGGCAGTCCGCGAGATCTCGGCACGGTTGGCTAACTCATCGGGACCCCAGCCCTTGGTGTACCGGATATCGCGTACTCTCTGCGCTAACGACATCGAAGTGCCTCCTCAACGCTGAGGTCCAGGGAAATTCGTCCATGCCCGTCCGATTCGCTCTTCGTCGATGCGGCCCGAGACCGTAGCATTTCCGCGAAGCTGGTCACAAAAAGCGTGATCGGATTGCTAAAAGCTTACAAATCATTCCATTCCACGTCAAGCCACTCCAACAGGAAAAAAAAGGCCATGCCCCTGGAGCGCGTGCCGGAAAACACAAATCCTTTCGCGATAATCGTTTAAATTAACACATTCGTTATTTGAGCGGATGCGGTCTTACACGGGATTAAGCAAGATTGGAGATCGCGATATGTGAAAATTCTGCGAGTGCTCGGGGTGCGCGTATGGTGGTGCGCACACGCCGGCGCAGTACCCGGGTGTGCTGATCGCGACGAATCGGATCGGTTGAGACACGCGGCCCTGTGCGGTCGCGCGGGGCCCCGCGGAGGAATGCGCGACGATCGACGCACTCGGACGAGCCGGCTATCTGGCGCTCTCGAGTTCCTTGAGGATGGTGACCACGAGGGCGGGGTCGCGGCGTTTCATGAGCGCGGCAATTCGATCCTCGGGGAATTCGAGCTTCCGGAGGCTCGATTCGACCTGGACCCACAGCCGATCGAGCTTCTTGCCTTCGGCAAGGTAGAGCTCGGTTGCCAGCTCGGAGATCCGCTGGTACATGATCGCGTCGAGGTTCTTGTAATAGCGGTCGATGATCTTGCGCTGATACGGTGTGTGGTCGGCCATGAATATGCCCTCGCTGCGCTGGACCTGGACGTCGTTCTCGGGTCGTGCAATGATTTTCGGCAAACCAGTACCCGGAAGACAAGCCGCCAGGCGGCAGGTCGAGGACCGATCCAGGGAAGTGGTGGGCCGCGACGGGATTCCTGGCGCGGCGGCCCGCCATGGAACGGAAGACGGCTACAGGCTGCCGTGCGTGCCGTCCCGTCTGCTTCTTCAGTCAGCTCGCGAGGTCGTCCATGCTGTGCCTGAGGCGAACCGGGATCTTGGTCCGCTCGGGTTCCGGCTCGCTGCGATCGATCGTGATCACGGGGCGCACCTTGACCTTCTCGGCGGCGACCTTCGCGTCATTTCCCACGGCAGTCAGGGCCGGCGTGTAGTTCACCTGGACCTTGGCGATGCCGTGGGCCGCCGGGTTCCTGGATGCCAGTGTCACCGGAGTGTTCGAGACGGAGATGGCCGTGGACGGGTTCTTCGCCTCGATCTTGGCGAGCGCCTTGTAGAAGGAGGCGTTGCCCATGTAGTTCTTCAGTCGTCCGAAGGCCCGGGCCGATTCGGGGAGATTCAGCACCTCCTTCTGCGAGCTGAAGGTCTGCCCGGTGTTGAGCTGGCCGGTGAGTGTCGCGGTAGTCAGGCCGAACGGCAGGTTCAACTGGTCGGCGACAAAGACGTACGTCGCGAACGGGAATTCGTCGCGCTTCACTTTCCGGGTGATGTGCGCGACGGCGTGCACACCGTCGAGCTCGACCGTCGAGGGGTTGATGTTGCTGACCGGGAAGCCGGACGTTCCGAAGATGTACACCCTCACGAGATCGCGATGCCGGGTGTCGATGATTCGATGCTCGTGGGGGTTGATCAAAATCGGGGGCGACGGCGGTGGGTTGGGGGGCACAACGGTGGCCTGTGAGAGCGTGAAGAAGCTCTCAGGGAAGAACGACTTGCTGATGCCGCCATCCGAGTCTGACGCCCCGAACGCCCCGATTCCGATCTCGCTGGTTGGCGTGAGTACATGGCCGGTTGTGGCCAGGTAAAGCTGTGAGAAATCCGTGATGTTGAACTCAAGGTTCGGGTGGGCCGGGTCATTGGCGAGGAAGTAGCCGCCGGTGTTTTGGGGGAGCAGCGTGGAGAACATCGGAATGCCGGGATTCATGGGAGTACCGGTGGGAATCGCATCCGCCACCTCATACGGCTTGGGCGCCTGGGGGTTAGGAGAGGGCGCGGGCGACATGTTTGGCGGCAGCGGGGGCTGGTTGGGCGAGAACCCGGCGACGATGTCAGCCTGGTAGGTTCCGGTATATGGGCCGTTCAAGTCGAGAAACGAGCCCATCTGGATATCCGCTCCCTCAAGAGCGGGGAACTCCGTGAAGAGAGGGTCGAGTAGCAGAACGGCGGGATTGACATTTCCGGCGTTCCCATTATCATCCGCATCCCCGGCGATCACCGAACCCGGTTGGCCGGGGTTTCCGCTTGGTGGCTGGTTCAATCCAATGCTTAAGGTGTCGTCGGCGGCGTCGTATGACACGCGGAGTTCGTCGATCGCGTAACCCGACTGCTTGATGACGGGGGCAAGGTAATTCGGGATACCTGGCAAACTGATCGTCTGGCCGTAAGGGTTGTTGATGTTAGAGGAATTAATGATCACGACGCCTGGGGACTGTGAAGCGGGGAAATCGGTTGTAACGTTTCCAGTGAAGTTAACGCTGAGCAGCCGCCGATAATCCAGTTGTTCCACTGCGACGACGGAACGTTTGGCGGACTTGTGGACGGCGCCGCGCCGCCATGCTCTCGCGGCTTGGAGCAACTTGGTGATCAAGAACATCTCCCCTCATCCTTTCTTGACAGCTCCGCTCCCGAACGGAACGGCGGTCTACAGGGAAGCGTTACCCGGGTGCCCGGTGAGCGAATCACCGAGTACCAGGAGAATCCGATGTGTGAAACAACTGGCCGAGGCGTCCGTCCTGTGACGATTGGCTTTGAAATTCTGTTCATGCGGCAATGGCAGTGGCGTAGTGGTCCCCGGCGAGCCGCCTGCCGACTGAAGCGTTGCGGAGCTGGGGCGTGAGAGCTTTCAGAGGAAGGAGCCTCGTCATGGTAGGCAGAACGGCGTTCCGCTCTTGCTTGGTTCTGGCCGCGCTTCTTCGCGCGCGGTCTGTCTCGGCGGACCCAATCACGTTTACCGGCAATGTCGCCAATGATTTTAACCCGACGACCAACTCCGGTGTCGTCGTGATCAGCGACAGCCTGCACCAGAACGACCCCGCGCATATTGCCCAGCCCGCATGGATGACTGCTGAGGGCTTGGTTTCCGGTTACAACATCAAAGACGTCCGGTTGGATTACAACGCGGCAACCGACACCATGTACGTGGGTGTCAATACCTATGGCGTCGCCGGTAGCGCATGGGGCGGTGGCACACCTCCGGCGGGCACCGCCGGCGTCGACCCGCCGAACTTCGGCGGCGACAAGTCGATGGTTGTGGGGTTTGCCGCCCTGAACGGAACATTCAGCACGTTCAATATCCCTGCGCCTTCGATCGTGGCGGGCATCTCCGCAGATCAAGCACAGCGCGGGACGGGGCTCGACGGCTTCACGGTCGCGAAGTACGCAGGCGGCACGGCCCCCGGCACTCTCGACCTGGTGACCGGGTTCGGTCAGGCTCTTTCGGCCCCGGGTAGTAATCTCGCCTTCAACCCCAGCGCTTCGACTCCCGGCTTCGAGTTCACGATCACCAATTTCAGCAAGCTCCTGGGCGCCAACCCCGCAAACGGATTGGTCGTGATGACCCAGGACGGCTCGGATCAGGCCGTCGGCGTCGGCAATGATCAGTTGGTCGGCGTCGTGCCTGGGTTCGGGGCGCAGCAAATCCCCGAACCGACGACCTGGATGGTCTGGGCGTGCCTGGCCGGTGGACTGGCGTGGCGGCGAATACGCTCGCGACGAGCCGGCGCCTGACGATTTCCTACTCGCCATAAACATAAACGCATCCCTGCGCAACCAGGCGGATGTTCCGTCATACCGCCGTCTTCATAGATCGGCCTCGTACGACGAGCAGTACGGCCGATTTGGCACCGGGCGGTGCCGTCTCCCCTCCCGTCCCGACTTCCCCGATTAATCCCATCCAGGCTTTCGACCCTCATTGCCGGCAATCGATGACGAGGCGGACGAGCACGGCGAAGCGCTCATGCGGGTTTCACCGATTCTGCCGATGATCGCGAATCGCGATCATCGGCGTGATCGCGTCATACCTGGGCGAGCGAATCTTCAGATTGATTTACCGATGCGGCGACGGTATGGTTCGAACAGGCACTGATCGGTACGCGCGTTGAACTTGTGCGAACTCGGACCCATTCACCGGACGCTGCTGCTTATGCGAGGGGCCTTGCCGGCAAACCTTCGTGTCGCGCTCATCGCGGCGATCGCCGTGGGAGCAGGGTGGCTTGCGCTGGGCCTGGCATCGCCCAGGAAGTCTTCCGATCAGCACGACGACGCCCAGACTGCCCTGGCCCTCCGCACTGAGCCCGGCTCGCTCACCGGCGACGCTCGGCCCGGGAGCCATTCTCCGCACCGGTGGCACAAGCGTTCCCACAAGCTCTCGAAAAGCGTTGTGGTGAACGATCCCAGCGACGACGGAACATCGAGAGACTCCGACGACGAGGACGACGACGCATCGGACGACCTCAACTGCGACGAGGAGACGGATGGCTCGATCGTAGCCTGTCTCCCGCCGGTCGCTCTTGACTCGGTTGCCACGACAACGGCACCGGCCCCGTCCCTGATCGAACCCCACTCTCCTCTCTTCCTCACGCTGCAACGGTTTCGCTGTTAGCCGCAGCCAAGCAGCCTCCCCTTGATCTGATGATCGTGCGGACCCGCCTGTTCCACGATTAATTCGAGGGGGATTGATATGCGCGGGGCATGCCCTATCCATCCGGGATATCTTCCCTGCTGGTGAGCATTCCCGGCGCCAATCTGTGCTCGAACACGCTGGTCTGACCTGCGCGCCGTAGTCATCGGACGTTGCGGTGACGGCTGGAGCAGCCCCAATGCCGTAAGTTGCCGAAGTAACCGGGCCAACAGCGGCCGGCGCGAGCCATCTCGTGTCACTTCGCCGCAACCGTTTTCATCCACTTTGTAATCCATCGCCGATGGCGGGGGTTGCCCAGCGCGCGGGTCGTGCTTGATCGAGAGGGCGCAGTTCACTTCATCCCAATTCGAGTGCACAAAATGATCCATTCCGAACACGAGCATCCGCCTCTGCAGCCTCAAGGTCACACGCACCCCGTCCCGGGAGCACCGTCGGGTGCGCCCTGCGCGCAGAGTGAATCTGCCATGAGGATGAGTTTGGGGCAGAAAATATTCGGCACGATACTCTTGAGCGTGGTTTTGCTTGCTCCGGCTGCGGGTTTTTACAGCTACTTCTCCGGAATCCCGCTGCACGTACTCGCTACCACCAAGGACAACAAGGATCAAGATAAATCGGAATCACCAGCCGCACGAACGGTGTCGCTGGTCTCGGGTAGCACGCACACACTGGAGGTGCCGGAGGAGGTATCCACCACACTCGGCATCCGAAAGGGTGATCGGGAGTCGGTCGTTGTCGCGCAGCCCCCGAAGATGATGCGGCCGCTGGTGCTCCCGGGCTCGACGCGGTTCGACCCCGCGCGGCTGGACCGCATCCGCGCGCGTTTTGCTCCGGCCAGAGTGGTCAAGCTCGCGCAGGTCCAGGATCGGTCTCCCAAAACCGGATACACGGAGTACCGCGACATAAGGCCGGGCGACCCCGTCTTGAAGGGCGATCTCCTGGCCACTTTCTACAGCGTCGACGTGGGCTCGAAGAAGAATGATCTCCTCGACGCCCTGGTGCAGGAGGAACTGGACCAGAAGATCCTCGACGCGGCCGAGAAACACGTAGGAGCCGTTCCTCCCGTCTTCATGCTCACTTATGAACGCGCCGTGCAGGGAGACCGCAATGCCATCAGTCGCGCCCTCAACAACCTCAGGTTATGGGATATCCCCCAGGACGAGATCGACGCTCTGCACGCCGAGGCCAAAAAGATCTGCGCCGACAAGAACGCGTGGCTGAAAACTCCCGAGGGCCTTTGGGTCAGGGGCGTGAAGCAAGCCAACGGCAAACTGGTCTTACCGCACAACGATACGGAGAACCCCTGGGGCCGGGTGACCTTGCGCGCCGACCGGGACGGCATCGTCGTCGAAAGCAACGTCGTCATGGGCGAGATGGTGGTCGACAACACGGTCAACCTGTTTCAAATCGCCGACGTCAGCCGCCTGCAGGTCGTCGCCAATTGCCCGGAGGACGCCTTGCCGGCCCTCGAGGCTCTGAATATGGGACAACGGAAGTGGACTGTGCGAACGGTGAGCGCGCCGGCTGACACGGGGCTTCCCGGCACGATCGACGAGATCGGCTACATGATTGACCCCAATCAGCACACGGCCGTTATCAAGGGGTATGTCTTGAACCCAGGACAGCGCATCCGGGCCGGCCAGTACATCACCGCCACGGTGGAGATCTCGCCGCCGGAGGACGTGGTTGAGATTCCCACCGATGCTCTTCTGGAGGACGGGCTGCAAAGCGTCGTATTCGTGCAGCCCGACGCGGCGGTTGAACGGTTCACGATGCGGCGCGTTCAGGTCACTCATCGGTTCGAACGCTCGGTGTTCGTGCGGTCTTCGCCGATCCCCAAGCAAGATCAATTGACCGCCCTGGAGGCCGAGGAGGGCCTGCTGCCCAAAGAGGCCCTCCGGTCCGGAGAGCGCGTTCTCTTATCCGGAGCCGTCGAGCTCAAGGCTGCCCTGCTGGAGCTCGAGTCGCGACCGGAGAGCAAGCCCAAAGCGGGCAAGGGCTGACAACAAGAGACTGATCCCGGATTTTGCGAAAGGCTTCCATGGTTCGCAAGCTCATATCTTGGGCGCTCGACAACCCGCTCGTGGTTATCCTCCTGGCCATCTTCCTCGCGGCGATCGGCGTCAGCTCGTTCTTGAACGTGAACGTCGAAGCCTACCCCGACCCGGCGCCGGCCATCGTCGAAGTGCTCGCACTCTACCCCGGTGCGTCCGCCGAGGAGGTCGAGCGCCAGGTGACCGTCCCGCTCGAAGTGACGTTCTATGCCATGCCCGGCCTGAAGAAGATTAACAGCAAGTCGCTCTTTGGCCTCTCCGACCTCAAGATGACCTGGAACTACGGCAACGAATACACGTACCAGTCGGCCCGGCAGGAAGTCATCAACCGCATCGCCACGATCTCCCAGCCGCTGCCGGCGGGCGTCACGCCGGTGATCTCCCCGGAGTCTCCCACCGGCGAGATCTTCCGCTATGTGATCCGAATTCCCAAGGAAAAGTCCGGCAAACCGACCTATACGCTCAACGACATCAAGGCGATGCAGGACTGGGTGCTGGAACGCGAGTTCCGCAAGGTGCCGCGAATCGTGGATATCACGAGCTTCGGCGGCACGGTGCGGCGCTACGAGGTTCAGCCCGACCCCGACCGCCTGAGGCGCTACGGCATCACACTGGCGCAGCTTCAGGCGACCTTGTCGAACGCCAACGCCACGGTGGGTGGCGACTACATCAACCCCGGGCAAGTTGCAATGACCGTCCGGAGCGTCGGTCTCTTTGGCGGCGCGCTCGACCCCGTGAACAAGGTTCTCGGGATGAAGAACCCGTCGGAAGCCGCCGCCATCCTGCGCGCGGAGGAGCTGCGGCGGATCCGGGAAATCCGCAGCCTGGTCATCACCTCGGTCAACAACCAGCCGATCCGGGTCGAGGATGTCGTCGAGGGCGGGCGGCTTTCTGCCGGTGAGCTGCCCGGCGAACGGGGCGTCGTGGTCGGCTACCAGACCCGGCTAGGGCGCATCGGTTACTTCAGCGCCGACCACGAGCGGCCCTCCGAATCTCCGCTTTCCGTCAAGGACGTCGGTCACGACGAAGACGATCGCGTGACGTGCATCGTCCTGCTTCGCAAGGGCGAGGAGACATTACCGGCCCTGAAGGATGTCCAGAAGAAGGTCGACGAGCTCAACGACCCCGCAACGGGCCGGATGCTACCCGGAACCAGTATTGAGAAGTATTACGACCGCACCGACTTGCTCCACATCACCACCGAGACCGTGACCGAAAACCTGATCCTGGGAATCGTCCTGGTCATCGGGATCCTGTTCCTGTTCGTGAACAACATCAAGACCGCAGTCATTGTCGCTATCAACATTCCACTTGCGCTGTTGTTCGCCTTCACGATGCTTTATGTGCGCAACAAGTCGGCCAACCTGCTTTCGATCGGAGCGGTCGACTTCGGCATCATCGTCGATTCATCTGTTGTCGTCGTCGAGAACATCTACCGCAACCTGGCCTCGGGCAATCACGCCGAGTTGCCGATCAAAGACCGGATCAATATCTTCGTGCGGGAGATCGACCACGCGCTATTGTATTCCGTGCTGATCATGGTGTGCGCCGTTCGTGCCGCTCTTCGCCATGACTGGCCCGGAGGGCCAGCTCTTCGGGCCCATGGCGCAGACCTACGCGTTTTCACTGGCCGGCGCTCTGGTGCTTGCCCTCACGCTGACGCCGGTGCTGTGCATGCTGCTCTTCAAGAATTTCAAACCGAGACAGGAGAACTTTCTCGTCCGCGGCTTGAAATTTCGCTACTTGAGCAACCTCCAGCTCTGCCTCAAATTCCCCAAGACCACGTGTGCGGCGATGGCATTTCTGATCGGCGGCACGTTTTGCTTGATTCCGCAGCTTGGACGCGAGTTCATGCCGGAGCTTGAGGAAGGGAACTTGTGGCTCGCGGCATCGGTCCCTTGAACATGAATCTGGACCACCAGGTGAAGATCGCCAGGGAGGCGCGGGCCATCCTGGCCAGCTACCCCGAGGTCGAGTCGATCGTGACTCAGAGCGGCCGGCCCGACGACGGCACCGACACCGAGGGCTTCTACAGCGGCGAATACTTCGTCCCGCTGCGGGCCCAGCAAGATTGGCCCAAGCTGGCGCAGGCCACCGGCTGGCGGCGGTGGATCTATGGCCCGAAGCGCGCTCGCTCGAAACGCGAGCTCGTCGCCGCCATGAATGCCGACCTGGAACGCCTCATTCCCGGCATCACGTGGAACTTCTCGCAGAACATCCGTGACAACGTGATGGAAGCTTTGTCGGGAGTCAAGGGGGACAACTCGCTCAAGATCTTCGGCCCGGACTTGAACGAGCTCGAGCTCCTGGCCACCAAGGCCAAGAACATCCTGCTCGACGTCAGGGGCATCGCCAACGTCGGCATCTTCCACGTCCGCGGGTCGTCGCACCTGGAGTTCCGCATCGACGCCGAGAAATGCCAGAAATGGGGAGTGACGACCGCCGACGTCAACAACGTGATCTCGAGCGCCGTGGCCGCCAAGTCCATGTCCAGCATGGTCGAGGGCGAGAAGCTCTTCGACATCTCCATCCGCTGGCCCAAATGGCGCAGGATCGATGAGACGTCGATCCTGGACATCCCGGTGGACATCATCAACAACCAGGTGGTGCTGGCGCAGGGATCGGGCTTCACGCCCAATGCGGCCGGGCATGCTCTGCCCGCCCCCTCGGTCGCCGGCACCCTGGCCGACTCGGGCAACCCGATTTCCAGCACGCCGCGAATCCGGCTTGGCGACCTGGTCACGCCGGTCGGCGCCGACTACGCGCCGGACCCGGCAGGCAAGTTCAATCGCGCGGGCGCATCGACGATCTATCGCGAGAACGGCAAGCGGATGATCGCCATCAAGTTCAGCGTCCGTGGCCGTGACCTGGGCAGCGCCGTCGACGAAGCGAAATCGCGGACCAGCGACCTCTTCAAGATCCCCTACAAGGCGGTCTGGAGCGGTGAGTTCGAGCAGATGGAGGAAGCCAATGGGCGGCTCCTCTGGATCATTCCCCTGTCTCTGGGCCTGATCTTCATCCTGCTGTATTCGGCGTTTCGCTCGTTTCTCGACACAATCGTGATCTTCAGCAACGTCTTCGATGTGGCTGTCGGCGGAATCTGGTCGTTGTACCTGACCGGGACCAACTTCAGCGTCGCCGCGGCCGTCGGATTTGTCTCGCTCTTTGGAATCGCCATCATGGAGGGCTTGCTCTTGATCTCGTACTTCAACGCCCTTCGCAGCCAGGGGCTATGCCTGCACGATGCTATCGTTCAGGGCTCGCTCAAGCGGGTGCGGCCGGTGATGATCACCGCGATGACGGCCATCCTGGGTCTGTTGCCCGCAGCCGTGTCGACCAAGATCGGCGGCCAGACCGCCCAGCCGCTGGCCATCGTCGTCGTCGGCGGCATGACCGTCACGCTCTTCCTGGACCGCTACTTGATGCCCGTCCTCTATAGCTTCTACGGTCACCGCCAGCCGCCGGCCGGGGGTGGCGGCATGGCCCATTAAATCACTGAGTCTTTTATCATGCTCGAAAAAATGATCAGCGATGGTGAGAGCGGCGCGAGCCAGGCGGCGTGGCGGGCCGCCAAGGCGTTTGGCGTCGCCGTCGGCGGGTGGATGCCCAAGGGATTCCTGACCGCGGTAGGGCCCTGCCCCGAGTTTGCCCAGGAATTCATGGCGGCCGAGCTGCCCGCAGAGTGTGAGACCTCGTGTACCGAGCGGAACGTCCAGCACACCGATGCAACCCTCTGGTTCGGCGAGACCACGACCTCGATGGCTCAGGCCGCGGTCAGGGCATGTCACCGCTTCGCCAAGCCCTGCCTGCCAGTCTATCCGGGGGCCGCGTTCGAGCCGTCGCACGTGGCGACATGGATCCTGGAAAACAAGGTCCGGACGTTGAACGTGGCCGGAAGCCAGGAAGAAGAAGAGCCAGGGATCGGCGATCGCGTCGAGCAGTTCCTGGGCGAAGTTCTGGAGCAACTCGGGCACGAACGACCCTGATCCACTGCAACGGCCCGGCTACATCGCCGGGCCGGACCGAAGCGCGCCACCGCGAGCACGTCCTGCGGGCACATGGTGGATTCACTGACCGTCAGTCCCTCTCTTCCTGGTAGCGTTTCAGAAGCCCAACGCCGGTGTCGGAGTGCGCCAATTCGCGATCTGCATCCTGTGGATGCCAGCCGACCACGAATGAGTGCGAATGCATCGCAGTTCCATCGGTGCTGGCAGCCGTACTCGCTTGCTGATCGACATGACGCCGGCGGCTCGCCGTCTCCCAGAAGCCGGGATGGCCGTTGGGATCGGAAGATTCCACCACGTCGATGACGCGCTGGACTTCCGCCGACTCGCCCGCCGCGACTCCCACCGCAAGTCTGAAAATCCCGCGCGTATGGGCCTCGATCCGGCCCGGATCGATCCCCGCCAGAACCAACCACCGCCTCGCACGCGCGAGCGTCTCGATGTGCGCAAACTGATGGGTCACGTACCGCATGATTTCTTCCCTCCTGATTTGATTGTTCGTACACGTAAGTGAGCTGACATACCACGCTGGTCAGACGTACGGTGCCTTTGCCGCTATTTTGCGCGGTCCCCGCGCAACATGAGTCAAAGCACACCCAAGGCGCACGAGAGACCAGCCGCGGTCCCGAGACACTGAGTCAGCCGACGAGTGTCAACAGCGGAGGGGGTGTTGTGAGAGGGAGGGTGCGGAGCGGGTTTCCGTCCGGGCAGGTGCGAATTCGGCTTGGAGCATGATCCAGCAGCGACCCGCATCCTGGAGCGAACCCGAGACAGCGTGATGCTTCTCGTCGTCATCCTCGAGGTCATCCAACGTCTCGTCGTCGCCTGGGTCTCGTGACGTCCCGTCATCGTTGGGGTCGTTCGAGCGACCAAACTTGGGAATCGCTAACCGCTGCTTGTGCACACCCAGCGGAAAGCCGTTCGACCGAGCGCCTTCCGCCGCGCAGAGCTCGCCGCTTTGGCTGGCTCCGGTCTCCTGGATGAGCCCGCCAGCAACTGCCTGGCCGCCGTTGCCATCCATCTTGCGGGCACATGCCTCGGCCGTTGCCAGCGTCGCCGACGCGATGAACAGCAGAGAAATCGACCAGTGGTGCGACCGACGAGCGATGGCCATGAAAATCCTCTGGCCAGGGTCTTTGGAAAGGCTGTCGATATTCTAGAAGCAATCCCCCAAATCATGCAAGCCCGTTAATTCAAACGTCCTTGAATTCTTCGAAGGGAAGGTTTAGCTTGAATTGTTAAAGTCGGCCCGCTGCCAGGACGGATACGACGGACGAGCAGGCTTGGGCTTCTGGCCGGGAGCGACGTATGCGGAAGATGCTGATACTGGGTTGTCTCGGAATTCTGAGCATCGCGGCGGGCACGATAACCTCCGACGCACAATCGCAGGGGCGTGGCACGGGCCGCGACGTTTATGTCCAGGGCGACCTCGAATACCGCATTGTCCATTTGAGACGTCACGCGGGCCGTTTCGGGCATACATTTTTCGCAACCGAGGCCGAGACAGTGCCCTACCTTTTTGTTGGGGAACCGGGATCAGGCTCAGCGGCGCCGGGCATGTTCACCGGCATCGCGGTCGGCGCCGGCGGACCCGAACCGACGACCGCGGGTCATCCAGTGGGTCCCGCCAGCCACACACTGACACACATCCCGGTACGGGCTGAGCAGGGGGAGCCATCGACTTCGCAGCCCGCAGCCTCGAGCGCCGACGAGTCGGACCAGACGGGCGGTGCGACGGCGCAGCCGGATCCCGGGGCCAGCCCGGCGTGGCAGCGTCCCCCGGTGCCGCCCAGGGCCCGGGCCGGCCGGTCTTCGGGTGGTCCGGCCCGGGGCTGCCAGGGCCAGGACGAGCGATAAGTCCTGGATCGTGAGACAAGTGTCTCCCGACGATCATTTTGCCTTGTCCGTTTGGAAGCGCACCTTGACCGGAAGTTCTGCACGCAGCCGCTCCTGAGGATTGGCCATGCGAACCACGACCGGGATCAAGCCGTTGTTGCGACTGGCCACCTTCGCGATAAACGTGATCTTCCCCGTCGCGGCCGGCTCCGTCTTGCCCTCGAGCCAAACTTCGGCCGACTGGCCCACTGCGACCTGATCCGCCTGAGCGGGCGAAAGCTCGCAGCGGACGTCGAGCTCGCGCAGATCGACGATTTCTCCCCAAACCAGGGAGCCCGGCCAGGACACCGTGCCAGGGCTGACGTCCAGCCAGGCGATCTCGCCGTCGATGGCCGCGTTCACGGTGTATAGCTTGAGCTCACTCTGGGCGAGGGAAAGCTCGGCTTCCAGGGCCGGCACCTGGGCTTCGTAGCTGAGGGCGATGGCGCGGATGTCGTTGTAGACGTTTTCAGGCATCGCCCCCGTGCTGTGGGAACGATCGGCGTTTTCGAGGTTCTTTCGGCTGTACTTGGCCTTCGCCTCGATGCTCTTCAGATCCTTCTCACGTGCCCGGACCTTGGCCTGGGGCTCGAGATCGTAGAGCTTGATCAGCACCTGGCCGCGCGTCACGCGGTCGCCCGGGCCGACCAGCACCTCGACGACGGGACGCAAGATCGCGGGCGCGATGATTCCCCGGTGGGAAAGCATGCAGCGCGTTCGCCCGACGACCTCGAGTGGTCTCGCCGGCTCAGGCTGTAATGGCGCACCGGGAGCTGCCAACACACAAACGGCCACGATCCCAAGAATCAGGCCAGTTGCCATCAACATTACTCTTCTCATGGCTTGAGCTCCACTCGTTGTTGAACGACGTCGCACTGCCGCGAGTTTGAACGCTTCACAACATCGTAGAAGCCATCCCCCGGACTGTGCGAGCCCCTGCTTCACGACCAGTTCGGATCCAGGCTGGGATTTCCAGGGCATTTTCCAGGCCGCCCAGCGGGCCCGTCGCTCGCCAGCACAGGAAGGCCACCGCGCCGATCTCGAGCCCGATCATGACCGGCAGCGGCGGGTGCAGGATCAGGACGACGGCCGCGGCCAGGATGACGATCGGGAGGACCTTCGCCAGGCTCTGCCCGTCGAGCCGAAGCAGGCTTCCCGGGGTCTCGACGTGGTCGAGAAGCGTGGACATCCAGTTTTGACGCCTGACGAACTGGTCGAACTGCGGCGACACCCGCGCCGCGTGCCGCACAGCCAGCGCCAGGAACGGCAGTGCCGGGATTCCCGGCAGGACGGCCCCGGCAACCGCCATCGTGAGCGAGCCTCCGGCCAGCGCCAGATCGAGCAGCGGCGAAGCATCGCGTGCGGCGCCGCGCGGCTGCTCGTGCGGTGCCTGAAGAGGATCGACGGCCAACCATCCCGGTTGCTCGCCCAGCCGCGGCGCGAACGACATCCCGGCGCGACTGACCAGGGACGTCAGGTTGGCCCAGCCTGCGCGAGCATGGTGCGGCGCGGCGGGCCGAGCGCCGCATTGCCGGCGTGGCCGCGGTCACGGCGGCCGCGGTGCGCCGGGCCAGCTCCGCCCGGTCGAACTCTCCCGGATCGAACCCAAGCCGACACTTCGACGAATCGAGCGCGATCTCGACCCGACGGGCCTGGAGATTCTCGACCGCCGATTCCGCCAGTGCGCGACAGAATGGTTCCCGGCCCGGCCGAAAAAGCCGCGGGTCGTGAATCTCGACCACACCACGACGCTCGTGGCACTCGACTGATGAGTCCAGCGACATGACTCCGCTCCTGTTCTCAGGTTCTGATATCTCGTGTTTACCAACGACAGACCAGGCGCGCGCCCGACGGACAAGCCGAGCAGCGGAAGGCCGCACGCTGGCCCCGCACATCGAGGCGCCTACGGCGCGATCAAGAGCGCGGCAGATCCAGCCGGGTCTTAACAGCGGAGCGGGATGTAGCCGCTAGAGAATTGAGGTGCGGATGGCGCGGAGCGAACCGTACTCAACCGGGCGATCGCCAGATTGTGCCGTCCCGCTCGCCACGGCGCCGAGGCGGCGTTCGGGAAAGATTCTTCCGAGTCGCTCTCGTCGGTGGTCGCGAGCATGGGGGCAGACCACAGCATGTCGTCGCAACCGGCTGCGCGCGGGTGCGAGCGGCCTTGGGCGGGGCTCAAGCCCGCGGCTGTGCAGCCAGGACCATCGTGCGCGCGGCCCGAAACCGCGGCCCGATCAAGCGGCGTCGTGCCGGGGACGGAGAGCGAGCACAAAAGTATCAAGGTCCTGAGAGCCATGGGAAGAACCCCGAGCTCGCGAGCGATTCTGAGCCGGGACCTGGCCGGGACGCGTGTCCTGGCAAGTCGGACCCAGAAAGAGATGGCGGAATTGGAGGGCCCTACTGGTGGAATCGCATCGTCGTTGTCGGCTCCAATCCAATCATAACTTGAGTCAATTCCCGGTCAACTTTCGAATTCACGGATTCCTGTGCGGCGCGATTCGCCCGAAGTCAAGCAGGCACTCGAGGACGGAAAGCGCAGGTCGGGCAGTCCTTTGCGACTCAGGGCCGCCTCAATCCGCAAGAAGGCCTGTGCGCCGGCTCGCTGCCCCCGTCGGATTTGCCCTATCGTCGCCAAGGATTGGCCGGAATTCCTCAAGAGGGCACCGCGCTTTGTCGAAAACCCAGAGTAGGCACGACGGCAAGGAGGCAAGTCGGATGGGACGAAAAGACGCGGAGCTGCGTGAAAGCACACAGTCAAACCCGATTGGTGATTCGCCTGGCGGCATGAAAAACGTCAAGGTGACTCTGCATCTCAGCGTCGCGACGGCTCAACGTCTCGGCGTCGAGTCGGCGATGCGGCGTATCTCGCAGTCAGCCATCGCGGAGGAAGTTCTCGCGGCTTACCTGAGCCGCTGGCAGCTCCCGACGGTGCCTGACTCGCAGCGGCTTGAAGCCGGGTGAGACGACGGATCACGAACGAACGGGATCGTTGCTCGCGCTCGACGGAGTGGGTAAAGGCGAGTGACGTCGACCTCGGCTTGAACCGTGCCCAAACGGCATAACCGAACCTGGCGGCCTGAACTTTCTTGGCATTGGAGTAGGATGGCCCTGTGATGTCGATGCGTTGGCCGGCACTGATCTGTGTCCTCTTGCTGCTGGGCGGCTGTCACGCGCCGCCCCTGCAGGAGATTGACCAGACCGTGTCAAACCTTGCCTCCCATCCCTGGGACGTGGCGCCGACTCACACTCTGGAGCCCGTCGACGCTGGTCCTCCCGCGGCCGCCGCGGCGCCCGCCGCGCCGGCCCCGAGCGAGGATGCCCCGCAAGCGTTGCCGCCGGTGTTCGACACCCAACCGGCGGCCGCGGCTCGTGCGGCGCCCTCCGCCGCAGCTCCTGGCCCGCGGCTTTCGAGCTCGCCGCCGCGCCGCGACAACGTCGTCCGGGCGTCGTTTACTCAGCCCGAGAGTACCGCCCCTGACCAGGTCAAGCAGTCGCTCCAGAAGTTCGAGCTGAATATACCCAAGGTCGTGCCGGGGTCGGAGACCCCGCTCGTCACGTTGCCGCCCGACCGGGACCCCCAGCGTCCGGCCGCGATCGCCCGGCTCTTTCCCCAGCTACCCGCACTGCCCGAGGAGCCCAGAGAGCTGCCGGGCTCCGATGGTCGCCCTTACTCCCTGGCAGACCTCCAAAAGCTCGCAGTCGAAAACAGCCCGGCTTTGCGCCAGGCCATTTCCGATATCGAAGCGGCCCGTGGCGTCCTGAAACAGTCCGTCACCTATCCCAACCCGACGATTGGCTTCGAGACCAACCCCAACAACAACAACACGGGCTCGGCCACCATGGGTTTCTTCGTCGATCAGGTGGTCAAGACCGGGGGCAAGCTGACCATCGCCGGGGCAGCGAACTTGATGAACTTACGCACCGCGGAGCTGGCATTGAAGCGGGCTCGCAGTGATCTGGCCACAACGATCCGCGGTGACTACTACACTCTCCTCGTCGCCAAGGAAACGGTCCGCGTCAACAAAGGCGCTGGCGCAGTTCACCGACGAGATCTTCCGGCTGCAAGCCGACCTGCTGGCCGGTGGGTTCGCCGCCAGCCACGAGCCGGCGGCCCTGCGATCGCAGGCGTTCCTCGTTCGCCTCGGCTATCAGCAAGCCATTGCCAACTACGTGATGGCCTGGAAGGAGCTTGTCGCGGACATGGGACTCAAGCAGTTGCCGCTCTCCCAGGTCGAAGGCCAGGTCGATCGGCTCATCCCGTACTATGATTACGACCAGGTTCTCGCCCACGTCCTCCATAATCACACCGACATCCTCACTGCCGCGCCTTAACATCAAGGGATCCGACTACACCCTCAAGCTAGCCCAGGTCACTCCCATTCCCGACGTTGAAGTGCGTGCCGACCTCTTCAAAGAGCACATGATTCAGCCCTTCCAGAACTACTTCATGGTCAGTCTCTCCATCCCATTTCCGGTCTGGGACCAGAACAAGGGAGCGATCCGAGCAGCCGCCGCGGCGAAGGTCCGTGCCATCGAGGGACCGCACGCAGCCCAGGTTAACCTGACCACGAACCTGGCCACCGCTTATGCCGCGTACCAGACCAACCTTTACTCCATGGACTATTACCGCCGGAACATCTTGCCCGATCAGGTGCGTTATTACCGGGGCGTCTTTCAACGGCGGCGGATCGACCCGGGAGTGGCCTTCGGCGACCTGGTGCAGGCCCAGCAGACTCTGGTCGCGGATGTCACCGCTTATCTCGGAATACTGAATTCACTCTGGACGTCGGTGGTGAGCGTTGCCGACTTTCTCCAGACCGACGATCTTTTCCAGCTCGCAAAGCCCGTGGAGCTGCCCAGCAATCCCATTATCGACGCGTTGCACGAATGGCCGTGTCCGCATCCTGAGCTGATAGCCGCGCCGGATGCCGTCCCAGCCCCCCCGGCGATCGTTCCTCACGCGGCCGCGAGGAGCTCACCATGATGAAAACAAAACACTTGCTTCTGGCCGTCGCGGTCGGTCTCGCGCTCTCGAACCCGGGCCTGCGCAAGAACCGCGCCCAGCGGTGCCCGGCGGAACTTCCAACGCGGTTTCGTCGGCCTTCGGGGACTCGCCGGCGCAAGAGGGGCTCCCCGCGCCTTTGCCAACCGACCCGGATCCCGCCGTAGGTGGAGGGGTTCTCCAGGCGCTTCCCCGGCCGCGCGACCTGCCAGTCTCCCTCTTCGCGCCATCGCAGCCACGCTCAACGGAGCCGATGCCCGTTGCGGGGCCGTATCTCCAGACCGACCCTTTCCTCGACCCGCCCGAGTTCCCGCAGCCGGGCTGGTTTGCCGGGGCGGAGGCTCAGATTGTAAAGCCGCACCTGATCACGCGAGCGGAGAACAGCGTGATCGCAGGAAGGTACGTGAATAACGCGGGCGGTAACTTTCCGCTACCCGGCCATACGAGCATCGTGAATCTTCCCTCCGCCCCACTGAGCTGGACCGCGTCTCCCCGCGTTTTTCTGGGATACCGCCTGCCCTCTGGCTTTGGTGAGTTCATGGTCGCTTATCGCAATCTCGCAAGCTCGGGCAGCGGGACGAGCCCGGGTGCGAATGGGCCTGTCGCTCTGGGCACCCGGTTCCAACTGAACACGCTCGACCTCGACTACAACAGCCGCGAGCTCGCGCTCTGGCCCCAGTGGGATATGAAATGGACGGTCGGGCTTCGAAACGCTTGGATCAATTGGGCCGCACAGGGGACCCAGCCATTCAGCCAGGCGGCTGACGGAGGCGTTTTCCAGGCGCGACAGTTCAACAACTACTGGGCGATTGGCCCGCACTGGGCATTGCAGCTCGAGCGATTCCTGGGGGATTCGGGGTGGTCGATCATGACCCGGTTCGATGTCGCCGGCACGTTCGCCGATATCTCGCAGGGTTGGCTCACAAAGTCGGCGACGCTCAACCCTTCCGGCCAGCCAATGATCGGCGAGACAACCGGGTTCGGTCACCAATTCTCGCCGTGGGTCAACTACCGGTTGGGGCTCAACTGGCAACCGTCACCAGGCAGCGGCACAAAATTATTCGTCGGCTACCAGTACGACGTGATCTGGGACCTGAATCGGACTGTCCAGAGTCAACCCAGCGGTTTCGCGCCGCCCTCGACCGGCCAATTCTGGGATCAAGGGCTTGTCCTGCAGGCAACGTTCCGGTTCTGAGCCGCCCGGCCGCCGCCGCGGCGTCTTGCGAATTCCGTGGCGATCGGCTACGCTGCGCTGTAACGGTCAAACACCCGGGCGAGACAACGCGCAAATCCGCAGAAGAGGCCGCCGGTGCGAGAGCGCCTGACGATCGTTGTGTACCTATGTCTTGCGGCGAGCGTACCAGTCTTGGCCGCGGCAAGGGACGACGGGGCGACAAAAGTCAAACAGCAGGGGACCGCGTCGAAGGCGGCATCCGACCAGGTAGCGCCGAGCAAGAAATCGCCCGAAGGCGCAAATGCCGCCAAGAAGTGCCAGGCCCCGGCAAAGCTGCCAGCAAGAAATCCGTCAAAGGCAGCGCTGCCAAGAAAAAAGCCGCCAAGAACACCGGGCTCGATATGGAGCCGGCGATCGTTTGCAAATCGATCGACGGATACGAAGACTATGAGCCGTTGCCGGGTGCGGCACAGACCAGCGAAGAAAAACTGCTTGTCTATATTCGACCGACCGGCTTCCAATCCGAAAAGGTAGAGAAGGGCCACCAGGCGCACCTGATCATTGACGGCGAAGTTCGCAAGCGCGGCGAGAAGACCATCCTGCGCCAGAAGAAGAAACTCCTCGAGTACCAGCCGGTCTACTCCACGCCTGTTTATTTCATCTACCTGAAGCACGCAGTGTCGCTCAAAGGTCTCGCGCCGGGTGACTACGAGCTGACGATCATTCTGCACGACGAGATCGCCAAGGGGGCAACGGCGACCCAGGTCGTCAAGTTCAAGATCATCCCGAACCTCGATCCGCGCAAAGTCAAGGAACCCCCTCCCCCCAATGAGCTCGATGCGTTGTACGCGCCGTTCATGGATGTCGAGGTCCCTGATCCGGACGACGAATGAAGCTCGAATGAGGCAATGCGTCAGGCTAAAGCCTGACCTACGAGAGCATGAACGCACTCGAGTGGCTGAAAACACCGAAGGTCGCGGCGATTCGCCCGGTGTGTGTCGTTTTCGGCGACGATGCGTTCCTGGTGCGAGAGTCGATCCGCGCGGTCGTGAAGGCGGTCTTTCCGAACGAGGAGGCGGATGCGGGAGTCAGCCGGTTCGTGGGAGCGACCACGGCGCTGGCGACGGTCCTCGATGAAGTGCGGACGCTCCCCTTCTTCAGCCGCAAACGGCTGGTCATCGTCGAGGACGCCGATCCATTTGTCACCAAGCACAGAAAGGAGCTGGAAGCTTATACCGAGAAGCCTCACGAGTCGGGGGCCCTGCTGCTCCAGACCAAGCAATGGACCGCGACCACGAACCTGGCGAAGCTGGTCGAGAAGGTCGGGCTGCCGATCGACTGCTCCAGCCCGAAAGAAGCGGATCTTGTCCCGTGGATCAGCCAGATCGCCGCGGCACGATTCGGCGCACAGCTCGACGCGGCAGAGGCCCGGCTGCTGCTCGAGCTGGTGGGCCCCGAGTCGGGGATTCTCGTGTCCGAGCTCGAAAAGCTCTCGATTTATGCCGGGGAAACCGGGCGAATCGACAGGAAAGACATCCTGAAGCTGGTGGGAGCCGGCCGGGTCGAAACGATCTGGAAGACCCTGGACGCGGCGCTTGCGGGGCAAGTGCGCGTCGCCCTCGAGCACTTCGAGACCCTGATGGCCGCAGGTGAAGAACCGGTGTATCTGCTGGCGGCGATGAGCGCGAGCCTGCTCAAGCTGCACTATGCCGGCCACTACCGAGCAGCGCGGCTGGACATTGACGAAGCGTGCCGTCTTGCCGGAATGCCGTCGTTTGCGGTCGATAAGACGCGGAAGCAACACGCCCATCTCGGCCCCAGGCGCGTCGACCAGCTTCCGGCAACACTAAAGCGCGCTGATCTCGATCTCAAAGGAGCAAGCGCGCTTGCTCCCCACGTCATCCTCGAGACATTCCTGATCCGGCTCGGCTTGCCCCGGACCGACTGACCTCTCGACGAAAAAAAACCACACAACCGGTCGAACGTGTTCTATGTTTCCGACGCGGCTTTGTTTATCCTATTCTTGATTCCGCCCCTTGGATGGAGCGATTGTATGAGCTTTGAGAATCTCGAGGCGACCACACGACTGGCGCAGCGGGTTGAACGGAACGTTCGCCAGACGGCTTACGGGCGGATCAGGAACCTCGTCGTCGAGGTGATTTCCGGACAGGTCGTCGTCAGCGGGCAAGCGCCGTCACGTCACGTCAAGCAGCTTGCGCTCGCAGGGCGCCCTCGAGCTGCTGTCGAGCGATTGTTTTGCGGAGAAAATCACGATCGGGTGATGCTCTGTGAGGGTCCACTAGCCAGGTCGATCGGGTACGCTCAATTTCGGACCGGCCGGGTTGAGCTTGAGGGACGGGGCAATTTAGAGCATATTGGAGTGCGCGGCCACTTGGCGGGTGCGATAGGAATGGGGCGGGAATGACTTCGCGATCATTGTCCGTTCCGCGGAAGCCGATACCCGCACTTTGCGATCACGGGCGGACGGCACACGGAGTGTGCCTGCTACAAGGGAGGTTTCCATGACTCGCGCATCGATCATGAGCCGGCGCGTGCTCACGCTCTGCCTCGCTTTGGCGATCTTGCTCGGCTTCATCTCGAGCGCCAGTGCCCAGGAGTCGTGGGATGCCATTTATCTTGCCGGCACCAAGGTCGGATTCGTGCACACCTTTGTCGAGAAGGTCCCCAAAGAAGGTCATGACTATCTACGCGTGCGGATCGACATGGAACAGAGCCTCAAGCGCGGTCGAGACTATTCCGTGACGCGGCTCACCTACGGAACGATCGAGACGCTGGACGGTGAGGTTCTGCGTCTGCACACGCTGACGGACACCGGCGAGCAGAGGATCAGCACCCGCGGAGACGTGATCAAGGGCAAGATGAAGCTCATCATGCAAATTGGCAAGTCCGAACAATCGCTCGTCATCCCGTGGAGCCCCGACGTTCGCGGCCCTTACGCGCCGGAACAGAGCATGGCCCGCAGCCCCATGAAAGAGCACGAGACTCGCGCCCTCAAGATGTTCATGCCGACTCTCAACAAGATTTGCGACATCGAGCTGCAAGCGCTTGCCGTCGAGCCGACCGTCATGGGCGACGGTTCGAAGCGAGACCTCTTGCACGTCGAGCAGAAGACGAAGGTCGACGGCGCGGCCAAGCCCGAATTCGACGTCAGGCTCTGGGTCGATCAAGAAGGACAGGTGCTCAAGCAGGAAGTCGATATCCTGGGCGGGTATGTTCAGTACCGGACAACCAAGGAAGCGGCGATGTCAAAGGGAGGTCCGGTCCAGTTTGACCTGATCCAAGGGTCGATGATCAAGGTGAAGCACGTCATTCCGAGCCCCGATCAGTCGCGCATGGTCCGCTACCAACTGACGTACAAGGGCGGTGACCCCGGCCAGGTCATTCCGAGCGATCCGCGTCAGAGTCTGGAGACCGACGCCAGCAAGAATGCCACGATCTTGAAAGTGCAGAGCGTCGGACCGACGGATGGCGCAGCAGGCCCGGAGGAAGTCGATGCCCAGTATCTGAAAGCCAACGCGCTTGTGACCTCCGAGGACGCGGAGGTGCGTCGGATGGCTTTGAAGGCCACGCGAGGCGTGCAAGACCCGTGGCAAAAAGCCGAGGCAATCCAGACCTGGGTATACAAGAACATCCGAGAGAAGAACTTCAAGGTCGCATTCGCCGCGGCGAATGAGGTCGCCCGCAACCTGACGGGCGACTGCACCGAGCACGCAGTACTGGCGGCTGCGATGTGCCGGGCCGTGGGAATTCCATCGCGCGTGGTTGTCGGCCTGATCTACGTCGAAAGGCAATCAGCCTTCGGTTACCACATGTGGGACGAAGTGTACGTGAACGGGCGGCTGGGTTGCGATCGATCCCTCGTGGAAGCAGTCGGTGGTCGATGCCGTGCACATCAAAATCTCCGAGTCGAGCCTCGACGGAATTGCCCCCTTCGAGGCGTTCACGCCGATCATCCGGGTGATGGGCAAGCTCGAGATCGACCCGATCGAGTTCAGGTGAGCGTCATCCTGGGCCTGGCATCCCCCCCCTGCCCTGGCTCGACTTCACGCGCGGGCCTCGGCTAACGAATTCACTCGGACACTCTTGTCTGCTCACTTGCAGGATCGTAGACTGCCAATAGAGGGCCATGCGCCCGACACTTGCGGCGCCCTCCAGAAAGAATCGGGGGGAACGAATATGAAGACGCACTGGTCGACCGTGTACGCCTCGTTGGCCATGAGTGTGGTCTACCTGGGAGCAGGAGGCCCTTTGAGCGCCCTGTCGCAGGAGACACCGCGGCGCCCGGCGGCGGCGCCAAAGGCGGTCGACGTGCCGCGCACGGAGCTTCTGGTTTTGAGTGCGCTGCGGTCGCACCCGCTGACGGCCGCTTACCCGATTTCGGCAACCTGGAACAAAGGCGCGGTCGTGCTTTCCGGGCGTGTGGGGACCAAAGCGGTCCACGACGTGGCGGTGCAGCTTGCGATCGCCTCCGGGTCGCCCATTCGCGATGACCTGGTGATCGATACGGGGCTGGCGCACGCCGCCAGCACCGGTATGGGAGTGTCGCCCTACGTGGGGCTGGGCGCATCGTCCCCGTATATCTATCCACCGCCGCTCATGGGCAGGATGGATGACCCCTTTTTCGGCTTTGTCCCGCCGCTGGTGAGCTTCCCGCCCTGGTGGCGACGCCGTCTGGACGCACAGCCGATGCAGCGGCCGGGGTTGGCAGGGGCGAACCCAAATGCAGCTCCCGGTGCTGGCCCAGGATCGATAGCAGCCGGGGCCAACGGCCCTCCCCGTCCCATGGGACAGAATGCTCCCGCCATGGGCTGGCAGCCGTTCGACGTCTCGCCGGTGCAGGGTCAAGTCGACATGACCGTGGATGCGTCCGGGCAAGTCTTTCTGCGCGGGGTTGTAACCAGTGAGGAGGCCGGCCGCGAGATCGCGGAAGCCGCCCGCAGCGTGCCCGGCGTCTCGCGCGTCGAGACGCAATTCCAGGTGCTTCCGCGGCACGCGGGGGGTGAAAACCCACCGCCGCGGCCGGGCGATCCCGTAGAGCCCCGGCGGGCACCCGCAGGCGACGTACCGCCCCCGCCCGAGCCGGCCGTGCCGGCCGGAGAACCGAAGGACCAACCCCCCAAGGTACCGGCACGCGCGGCCGCGAAGCCCTTTGCCACGGGACCGTCCGCCCTCGACAGAGCAAACATCACGCGGCGCATCGTCACCGCGATCTCGCGCCGGCCGCTGGCCGCAGAGCTTCCGGTGGCCGTCCGTTCCAGTGATGATTCAACCGTCACGCTCTCGGGCCGCGTTCCCACCGCCTACGAGGCCATGATCGTTTACCGCGCGGCGCAGCAAACCCCAGGCGTCCGCGAAGTGATCGATCGACTCGAATTCACCGTGCCCGACGAAGACCACCCCAACCCTCTCGTCCAGAAAGGACGCCCGGAAGACCTCGAGCCATTCCTGGCCTCCCAGATCCGGCGTCATGTTGGCGACCTTGCTCATATCGATCGAATTCAAGCGCAAGGTGATAGGATCGACATCCGAGGCACGCTCGGCGAAGGCCAGGACCGCGAGCGATTGCTCGCCATCCTGCGATCGATCCCCGTGCTGCGCGGCTTCCGCCTCGAGACCGAACTCACCGCAGAATGAAGCGGGCGACGCACTTTCGCGGAGCGAAAGGCGACAATAGTCCCCGAGACCGAGCTCACCGCAGAATGACCATGGGGCAGGCGCTTGAAGACCAGCAACCGGCGCGGTTTCCGAGTGGGCCCGCAAAATAGGCAAGATTTGAGGGCGTTTGACTCTGAAAATCGTCAAATCTGACCCAAGTTCTTTGGGCCGTTTGATCTTGATCGAATCTGCTTAGGGCACGTACGATGTGCGCCGCTTGAAGTGAACGCGGGCATGCTGTCGCAGGCGCGCTCCGCGTGCCGTCCCCCATTCAGGCCGCAGGCTTTTCTTGCCTGCCGATGCTGTGGTCTTGCCACCTTGCCCTCTTGAAGAGGATCGCAAACCCATGATCGCCAACAGGGAAGGAGGCGACCAGGTGCAGCCTTCGGAGTGGACAGGGTCACGTCACCGCTTGCGTGGCAGCGATCTGGAGCAAGACGGCATTACGGGAAGACGGCCCTTTCGCAAAGCGGAAGGCGACGATCTGGATCCGGCGATCGAACGATCGAGCGAATGGCTGCTCGCGCGTCAGTGCGACGAAGGACATTGGGTCGCCGAGCTCGAAGGCGACACGATCCTCGAGTCGGAATCTATCTTGCTTCTGGCGTTCCTTGGTCTGGAAACAGACCCTTGCTGCGCGGGGATGGCGCGGTACATCCGCGATCACCAGCGCCAGGACGGGGGCTGGGCGATCTACCCCGGCGGGCCGACGGACGTGAGTGCTTCGGTCAAGGCTTACTTCGCGCTCAAGCTGACCGGCGCCGCCCCTGGTGAACTGGCGATGGAGCGTGCTCGCCAGGGGATTCTCCAGGCGGGCGGGGCTGCCGAGTGCAACAGTTTCACGCGGTTTTACCTGGCGCTCCTGGGCCAGATCAGCTATGACGACTGCCCGTGTGTTCCACCGGAGCTGGTGCTCTTGCCGGCTCGATTGAACTTCAGCTTGAGTGCGATGTCGGCGTGGACGCGCACGATTGTCGTTCCACTTTCGATCATGTCGTTTTTCAAGCCGGTGCGACGGCTTGCGGCCGAGCAAGGGATCGCGGAGCTTTTCTGTGACGACCGCCGGGTGCGCCAGTACGCGACGTCCCGCCGGTTTACCTGGACCAATTTCTTCCTGGGAATGGACCGCGTGCTCAAGTGGCTTGATGGCCACGTGCCCCGGACGTGGAGGAAGCCAGCGGTCAAGGCGGCGCACCAGTGGATGCTCGCTCACTGCGAGAAAACCGACGGCCTGGGAGCGATCTTTCCGCCGATGGTTTATTCGATCATCGCGCTGGTGTCGCTGGGCTACGAGCACGATTCGCCGGAAGTGCAGTGGGCGTTACGCCAGTTGCGTGGTCTGGAGATCGCGGAAGGCGACCGGGTGCGGGTGCAACCCTGTCTGTCGCCGGTGTGGGACACCGCCATTGCGTTGATTTGCCTGGCCGACGCGGGCGTGCCTTCGGATCATTCCTCCTGGGGCCGCGCAATCGAATGGCTGCGTTCCAAGGAGGTGCGGGGGCCCGGCGACTGGCAAATCCGCAAGAAGGGGGTCGAGCCGACGGGCTGGCATTTCCAGTTCAATAACGCGTTCTACCCCGATCTCGACGACACGGCGATGGTGCTGCTGGGACTTAAACGCTCGCCGCTCGAAAGCGAGCCCGAGACCAAAGCGGCGATTGACCGGGGAGTGAACTGGCTGCTGGCGATGCAGAACCGCGACGGCGGATGGGCCGCCTACGACGTCGATATCGATAATCAGGTGCTCACCAAACTGCCCTTTGCAGACCATAACGCCATGCTCGACCCGAGCTGTGCGGATATCACCGCCCGCGTGATCGAGCTGCTGGGTACGCTCGGGTTTAGCGCCGAGCATCCGTCCATAAGGCGAGCCCTCGAGTATATCTTTCGCACGCAGGAGCCCGAGGGGTGCTGGTACGGGCGGTGGGGCGTCAATTACATCTACGGCACGTGGCAGGTACTGCAAGGTCTTCGAACGATCGACTTTCCGATGGATCATCCCGCGATCAAGAAAGCGGTGGCCTGGCTGGAATGCGTGCAGCATGCCGGCGGGTCGTGGGGAGAAACCTGCAAGAGCTACGACGACCCCGCGCTCAAGGGCACGGGAGAGCCGACCCCGTCGCAGACCGCCTGGGCGACGCTGGGCTTGATCGCCGCCGGCAGGGCGAGGTCTGAAGCGGTCGAGCGCGGGATCGAGTACTTGATCGAAACTCAGCTTGAGGATGGGTCGTGGGAAGAGAAGCTGTTCACCGGCACCGGGTTTCCCCGCGTCTTCTACCTCCGGTATCATTATTATCGAGTTTACTTTCCGCTCATGGCGATCGCCCGATATCGCCAGGCAGTAGGGGAGCGCGCTGACCCATCGGCGGCGAAAAACCGAAGCATACCGGGTGAGCCCGTTTCGCTGGGGCGATAAGACAGGCCGAAGAGACGAAGAGCCCTGAAGACCAGAGTCGCTGCACGTGAAAGAGCACCGGCAATAGAAGCACCGAAAACCTGGAGGTCGAGCTCGATGCGATTCCCTCTGCCCATGACGACCCGAATCGCCGGCTACGTCGCCCGCAAGCGGCTGGAGCGGGCCAAGAAATTCCCCATGGTCCTCATGCTCGAGCCGCTGCATGCCTGCAACTTGACGTGCACGGGCTGCGGGCGAATTCGGGAATACGAATCGACCATCAAGCAGAAGCTTTCGATCGATGAGTGCTTGAGCGCCGTCGACGAGTGCGGAGCGCCCGTGGTCTCGATCTGCGGCGGCGAGCCGATGATCTACCCGGGCTTGGGTGAGCTCGTCGCCAAGATACAGGAGCGAAAGAAAGTCATCATCCTCTGCACCAATGGGATGTTCATCCGCAAGAAGTTGAACGAATTCAAGCCCAGCCGCACGTTTTTCTTCAACGTCCATCTCGACGGGATGCAGAAGAACCACGACATTGCCGTCGAGCGCGAGGGGGTTTTCGACGCGGCGATCGACGGCATCAAGGCCGCCAAGGAGGGGGGGTTCCTGGTGTGCACCAACACCACGATCTTCAAGGAAACCGACATGACGGAGATCGACACCCTCTTCGCCTATCTCACCACGCTGGAAGTCGACGGGTTCATTATCTCGCCGGCGTACAGCTACGCTGCGGTCAACTCCAAGGAGATCTTCATGACGCGGGACGACATCAAGGCCAAGTTCCGCGCGGCCGAAGGGATGTTCCGCAAGTACCGCTTCCACTCCTCGCCCATGTATCAGGAATTCCTTCAGGGCAAACGCGAGATGCAGTGCACGGCCTGGGCAAGCCCGACGCGCAACATCAAAGGCTGGAAAGGCCCCTGCTACCTGATCACCGACATCCACCACGAGTCACATGCCGATCTCTTGAACAAGACCGACTGGGACCAGTTTGGTTACGGCAAGGACCCCCGGTGCGAGAACTGCATGGTGCACGTCGGCTATGAAACCGGGGCGGCAGTGGGCGTCAACGGCCGCCTGGGGGATGCACTCAAGATGATCAAGTGGCAGCTCACCTCAGCCGGCTGAAATCCTCTTCCGAGTGGCACCATGAGTGAAGCGCGGGGGCTGGCGCCACATCCCGTGCCGGCCGACGTGGGAATCGTGGCGGCACTGGCCATCGAAACAGCCGACCTGATCGACGGCTTCAAGGACGTGCGCACGTATCAGTCGACCTCGATCCCGGTGATCGAAGGCGAGCACGGCGGCAAGATCGTTGCGGTGGCCTTGAGCGGGCCCGGGCGCAGGGCCGCCCGCACGGCCACCGAATTGCTCCTCTCCGGGCACCGGCCGCGTCTGATCATCGCCGCTGGATTCGCCGGCGCGCTTGATCCAGCGCTTGCGCGAAATGACTTGATCCTGCCCGATGAGATTATCGATCGCGAAGACTTCCGCCTCCAGGTCAACAAGCCTCAGGCGCTCTCGGGCGCGATGGGTCACACGGGAGGCCGGCTGCTCACAGTCGACAAGGTTGCACTGCTTGCGAGCCAGAAGGCCGAGCTGCGGGGCGCGTACCAGGCTGATCTGGTCGACATGGAAACCTCGGCCGTGGCCGCGATATGCCAGGAACGGCTCGTGCCGTTCCTCGCTGCCCGCGTGATCAGCGACGACGCCGGAACGGACTTGCCCCGTGAGGTTGCCTCGGTGCTCGCGCATGGCGGGAGCTATCGTGTCGGGGCCGCATTACGCGCGGTCTGGCAGCGCCCATCCAGCGTCAAGGATTTCTGGAGGCTGTACGAACATGCGATCGAGGCCGCGGGGCGGCTGGGCAAGTTCCTGGCGCTTTGCCTGGACGAGCTCGAGCTCTGAATGCCTTTTTTTCAGTCGCGCCCTTCGCGGTAGGCCTTTTGTTTCTCAATCTCGGTGGAGGTTTGTGTCACTTCGCTCGATGCATCGACGGGGCGCCAGGTGATGTCGAAGGTTTCCGAGTGAAGTGGGCCCGCCTCGGGCGCGGCAGGCACGCCTTGCTCGGGGCCGCTGTGATGGTGATGCGTGTGGTCCCAGAAGCTTGGGGGCCCCTCCGGCTCGCCCGCGGCGACGGCATCGAGGACGCGTTCGACCTCGGCTGTCTGGCCCGCTTCGACGTGTACTGTGATCCGGAAAGTGCCATGCGTATGCACTTCGATCCGGCTGGGAGGGAAACCCACTTCGATCAACCAGCGCTTTGCTCGTTCCAGCGTTTCCGCATGGGCGAATTCACGAGTCACGTATCCCACGATCTTGATCCTCCGCATCGTCTATCTATAGGAATCATCACCGGCTCGTCCCCTGTGGGGGCCAAAGACCAGATCACTTCGGTTTTTCCGTCGCTTTTTCCGTCGCTTTGGCCGGCGGGGCCGAAGGGGCTGCGGCTCCGGCTCCGGCCCCGGGCCCGAGCGACTGCCGCACCGGATCGTTTGCAATCCAAGCGCGGGTCGTGTTCGAAACATCCCGCGGCTTGGCGAGCACGCTCTCGACCCCCATCGTGGCCAGACCCGAAACCAGAAGCATGGTGACGACACCCAGGCCCAGAGCATGCCACGGATGAAATTGAAAAACAAACATGAAGACGAGGAACCAGACCACGCCTTGAAGCAGCGTCCAGCCGATGTTGTCGGTGAACATCGATTGAAATGAAGCCGCAAAGCCGAAGGCGCGAAGGCCCGTGAGCAGAGCGGCCAGCAAGAGCGAGCCGCCGGCGACCTTCCAGCCCGCGCGCGGCGTCAGCTCGTCGTAGAGCTGATCGTGCCCGATCTCTACCAGGACGAAGCACACCACGAACAGGACGAGCCAGTAAATCAGCAAGGGCCAAACGATCAAAGTCATCGAAGTGAAACCGTGATCCCGCGAGGGTCAAAAAGCCACTAAACTGTTGCGCTCTCCATCCTACCCGAGACCCGTGCGGCAAGCCACCAGCGCCTGGCTCTTTCAGCCAGCCGTCCTATATCATCCATCGTAGCGACCGGAGCAGCCGCCGCCACCTGGAAACCGGGAGACCCCTGATGATTCGCCTGAGTGCGTTCGCCGACGAAATTTCCCAGGACCCCGTCGAGCAAGTTGACGTGCTCTCCCGGCACGGAATCAAGTTCGTCGAGTTCCGCGCGATTCGCGGAACCAACGTCCTGGACCTCTCCGAAAGCCAGCACGCCGAATATCGCGATCTTCTGCGATCTCGGGGATTCGGACTCAGCGCCATCGGCTCACCGATCGGCAAGGTCATGATCACCGAGAAGTTCGGGGAACACCTCGCTCGGTTCGAGATCGCCATGCGGCTCGCTGACTTTTACGACGCACCACGGATCCGGATTTTCAGCTTTTACATGCCACCGGGGGACGACCCGGCCACACACCGCGAAGACGTTCTGGCCCGGATGACCGAGCTTGCCGGCCGCGCGGCGGATCGTGGCATCACGCTGATTCTCGAGAACGAAAAGGGAATCTTTGGAGACACCGCCGCGCGGGTGTCGGACGTGCTCGAATCCGTGAGCTCACCGTTCTTGATCCACGCGTTCGACCCGGCCAACTACCTCGAAGTCGGCCAATCGATCGACGAAGCCTGGTCGCTGCTTCGCCCGCACGTGAAGCACTTCCACGTCAAAGATTACGATACGAAGGTTCACAGAAATGTTCCTGCCGGCGTTGGCGACGGCCAGATTCCGCGGTTGCTTGCGGATGCGGCGGCGTGGGGCTACGACGGGTTCTGCACGCTCGAGCCACACCTGGTTGTCGCCGAGAAGTCGTTCGGGTTCACGGGGCCTGACCGGTTTGCGGACGCGGCGAATGCGCTCAAGGCGATTCTGCGGCAGGCTGAGATACCATTTGGATGACTCTGACTCTGATGATGAACGAGCCGATCTTGCACCGCCTGGCGAGGAGTGTACTGCCCAAGCGCGTGTGGGTGCGGCTGGCCCGTCTGCCCCGACACCCGCGGAAGTACGTCCGCCGCTTCGGCTGGGGGCCGGGAATGGCGGCCTACGGCGCCCTTGCGGGACTGAAGCGCGGTGTCGTCGAGGTACCACGCCGCCGCGAAAGTCAGCGCATCACCGGCTGCCGAGTAATCCAGTCCATACTCGAAGACCGCGATTCAAATCGTTCCCTCAGGTCTGTCAAACGCCCGATCGGTTTGATCTGGCGATAGAGCCCCAGGACAACTGGGTCCGGTCCATCGACGGCGAACGAGCCGATGAACCGAAACCGCGAGGTGAGCAAAGTCTCGTGCAGAAGCCGGGACATCGGCGTGGTGTTGCTCTCGTGGATCGGCACAACGATCCATTGGCAGCCGGAGTGAGCCAGCAGCGTCTCCATCGCCTCTCGTTCCGACAGGCCTCCTCCGGTGAGCTCGCTCGGTTCCTTGACTTGCGCATACGCGAGCAACCAGTCGAAAGTTGGGGTCCGGAGCCGGAACTGCCGATCGTCGAGCATGACCTGACAGGTGAACACAGCAGCGTTAACACCTCCGACGTCCAGAAGAATTGATTCCTGGTCCTCTTGCCGCGCATTCCGGATCTCTTCGACGATCAACTCGAAGCCGCGAACGTTTGGCAGTGACACCTGAGAGGCAAACATTGTCTGCGCGGCGAGCAACGCAAAAAGTGCCGCAAAACCGATCGGTCGATTCCAGGAGCGACCGAGATGCTTTGCTATTGCCTCGACGAGCGGCCAGAGGCCCACCGCGGCCAGAGAGAGAATCGGAGTGGCCAGCGGAGCGATGTAGCGTACGTCTTTTCCGAACAAATACGAATGAAATAAATATGTAACGACGATCCACGTCCCGGAGAAGAGAACTTCGCGCCTGAAGCGATTGCCGAGCAGACCCGCCGCCGCTCCGATGCCGGCCAGCGCGATGACTATCGGACCGAATTCGCCGGGCATTCTGATCGGATACCAGAGCCAGTTCACGAGATGCCCGATATAGGGCGTGTCGAACAACCACCGGACCTGCCCGGGCGACCATCGAAGCCAGACGATCAACCAGGCCAAGGCGGGCAATCCGGCAGCAAGGGCCACTACGAGGGCGCGGCGGTCGAGCAGCCTCTTCCAGCGCCCGGAAACAATGATCCAGCACCCCGCGACGAGCAGCAGCACGTAGGCTCCTTGATAGCAGAACAACGCCGAGAGACCCAGGACGACGGCCAGGACGAGCTGACTCGGCTTTTGCTCCTCGAGCCACCTCCGGGTGTGGAAAAGGGCGGCGACCTGAAGGGCGCAGGCCGGAATATTCAGCATGATCGCGTGCGAATAGCGAACGAAACAGGGGAGTAGCGGAAGCATCGCCGCGAGGTAACCTGCGCCAGGTGCGACGAAGCGCCTGAGCCACCTGACGTGGTACAGTGCTGCGACCAATGCGAACGACAGAACGAGGCCCTTGGCGACGAAGGGCGTGGGTCGGAAAAGGGCGAACGCCGTCGCTTCCAGGATGTAAAAGGCCGGAGGGTACTTGGTCGGGTCAATGATCGGGTACCGGATCAGGTAGCCCCTGTAATAGCCGATCGGCCCGGGCAACCCGGCCTCGAGATAATCCCTCAAGAACAACCCGTTAGCCAGGTGGCGCGGGGCGTCGCCCGGGTACCACAGGCCGTTGTTATGCCAGTGCAAACCGCACAATATTGCCCAGCTCGCGATCACGAGGCCGACCTGGGCAAAGAGATCATTGCCCCGACTGAAGGAGACACCGAATCGACTCGCGAAGCCCAGGCTCGAGTCTCTCGTCTGGCCCCTTGGCGCCTCGATCATCGGCTCATGGTCGCCGGCCATGGTTCGCGCTGCCTCCTTCTGGGCCAACCGATCGCCAGCACGTGGGCCATGGTCGTCAGGACGAATGCAAGGCTACTGTAGAGATAGCAAAGGAAATGGAGCACCGCGGCTCCCAGGGCGAACCGAGCATCTCGAGCCAGAGCGCCTGCACCTCGGGGATCTTGGTGTAGAAGCGGTGTCCTCCGATGTCGAAGCGGTAGCGTCGATGCTCTTCGGTGCGCGCGATTCCGCCAACGATCGCTGTTTTCTCAAGGACGACTGGCGGAATCCCTTGCCTGGCCAATTCGTACGCGGCCGTCAGACCCGCCGGACCCGCACCAATGATCACAACATCGCGGCTTCGCTCGTACCGGTCCATACTGCGACTCACACCCTCGGACAACGGACCGCGCGCGGCGCGGAAGACTTGGGGAAAATGACCGGACTGAATCCCACCCGTACAGGGAAATACTGAGATTGCCCACTTCAGGCAGAGAAAAACAATCTCTTCGACGATTCGCTTCGTCGATCGTTCGTGCCCGCGAATACTCTAATGCATCCGCCAGGCGAAGTTAATCAGGGCGTCGCCAGATTTCTGTGCGTTGTCCTTTTATTGCGACATTCTTGACCCTCCGGGATTCACCATGCTACGGTGATCTCCAACGATGGAGTTAGCGCACAAGGATGTGCGAGCTCAGAGCCCCCGAGGGGCCGTCCGGGACACGCTTGCCCGGCCGGCGCATGGACCCTCCTGCGCCATCGAGGCTCCTTGCTCAGGAGCAATCGGCGAGTGAAGCGAACTCTGAGGAGCTGCTCAGAGTTTCCTGATGGGCGATGGACCAGACGAAAGTGAGCCAGACCATGGCAGATCGGAAAGGTAAAACGTCATTCGCGCGGCCCATCCGGCTTGGCATTATCGGTTGCGGTGAAGTCACTCGCGCCAAACACCTTCCCGCAATCCGCAAGATAAAAGGCGTCGAGATCGCGGTCGCCGCCGACCTCGATCAGACCCGTTGCCGCGAATTCGCGGCTGAATTTGCGGTTCCCCACACTTGTTCGACGATCGAAGAACTGCTCCGAGCGCCCGACCTTGATGCGGTGGCTGTCTGCACGCCGCCGAAAACCCACGCCGAGCTAGCGATCGCCGCCATGCGGGCGGGGAAGCACGTCTGGGTCGACCAGACGGTGGCACTCTCCGAAGAAGAATGCGTCCGCATGATTGACGAGGCAGCGCGTGCTCAAGCCGTCACGATGACTGGATTCCACATGCGTTTCCACCGCCTGGTGGTCAAAGCGCGTGCTGCGATTCGGCGGGGCGACCTGGGACGGATCGAATCCGTTCGTGTCGCCTGGCACAGTCCGCGCTCCGACGTGGATGTTCCAGAATGGAAAACCGTCCGCTCAGGCGGCGGGGGGGCGATCGTAGAGATCGCCACGTACCGTCGTCGTCCCGACGTTCAATCGCCCGGTACAAATAAAACAACTGCTTGAAAGGTTGGCTCTGCAGCGATTTCCGTCCGGCGACTTTGAAGTGATTGTCGTGGACGACGGTGGCAGCGAGGCGCTCGAGTCGATCATCGCACCGCTGCGCGATCGGCTCCAGATTCGTCTGCTTCGTCAAACGAATGGTGGATGCGCGGCCGCGAGACAGTTGGGCACTCTAGCGGCCAAGGGTAAATTCCTTGCGTTCACTGACGACGACTGCCTTCCGGGTCCGGAATGGCTGGCGAATCTCCACACGGCTTTGCTCCAAAATCCCGCCAGTGCCATCGTCGGGCCGACGCTCAACGAATTGCACCAGAATTTGCGCACCGAGGCCACGCAGTTGATCGTGAACTGGCTCATCCGGACCGGTGCTGATCCGCAGGGAAGAGTGTCCTTTGGGCCGACGTGTAATCTCGCGTTACCTGCCGAGCAGTTCGCACGCGTCGGCGGACTCGACAAATCCTGGAGAATTGCCGGCGGAGAAGATCGAGATCTGTGTGCCCGCTGGCTTGAAGCCGGACTTGGCATCTATTTCGAGCCGCAGGCCCAGGTCATGCACAGCCACGCGCTCACCTTGGGGCAGTTCCTGCGCCAGCATTTCAATTACGGCCGCGGTGCTCGCAAATTTCGTGAGCGCCGTCTCCTCGATCACAGCGGGTATCGCAGCGCCGGCAGCCTCGTCGACTACTTCCGGCTGATGCTCCTGCCGTGGAAGAACTACCACGGGCTGGTCGCCGCGACAATCGCGATGTACCTGGCGCTGGCCCAAACAGCCACCGCCGCCGGGATATTTGTCGAGATGAGTGGCTTTCGCAGACGAAGACCGACCGCCACCCAGTTGCCACACGCGCTCCTCACTCAGGGAGGCGCCAACTGAGCCGGAGACCGGCCGCCCGGGAGCTCGATTACATCATAATCGGCGGCGGGGCAGCCGGCTGCGCGCTGGCCGCGCGGCTCTCCGAGCAATCCGACCTTTCCGTCCTCCTCATCGAAGCCGGCGGCAGTTATTCGCGCATCCTTTCCGTTCCGCTGGTAGGCATGCGGAGAATCACGAGCTTCTCCTGGAAGTATTGCACCAGCCAGCAGAAGAGCCTTTCCCAGCGCCGCATCTCATTCCCCTTCGGCAAGGTGCTGGGCGGATCGTCGTCGATCAACGCGATGATGTACATCCGCGGAAGCCCAGACGCGTATGATCGCTGGGCGAAATTGGGAAATGCCGGCTGGTCCTTCAACGACGTCCTCCCGTACTTTCGCAAGTCGGAACGATTCGAAGACGGCGCGTCGGAATTTCATGGCGATTGCGGACCGATTCACGTTTCTCGCCCGCGTCACCGCGCCCCTTTTTCGCAAGCGTTTGTCGAAGCGTGCCTGGAAAACGGCATGCCACCGACTGACGACTTTAACGGTCAGACGCCTGAAGGCGCCGGATTCTTTCACGTGATGCAGCATCGTGGCCGCCGCTGCGGCGCGGCCACTTCCTATCTCGTGCCGGCGCGGAGCCGTCCCAATCTTCGCGTAGCCCTTCGCGCGACCGTTCATCGGATCATCGTCGAGAAGCAATGCGCGATCGGCGTGGAATGGATCGACGAGCGCAAAAACGTTGTTCGCATGATCGCCCGGGCCGAGGTACTTCTCGCTGCCGGCGCCTTGAATTCGCCGCAAGTGTTGATGTTGTCCGGCATCGGACCCGCCGACTTACTGCGACGCCTCGGAATCAAATGTCTGCTCGATCTTCCCGGCGTTGGATCCGATCTTCAGGATCACGTCCGCGTGCCGGTGCTCTATCAAACGAACCGCCGCTCTCCCGGTGATATGTTGAACTGGCCTGGCGCACTGTTTCAGTACGCGCTCGACGGCAGCGGCGTGCTGGCTTCAAACTGTTGTGAATCAGGCGCAATGGTTCGGACGGATCCGAGTCAACCGCTTGCCGATCTGCAATTCGTGACTCATTTCCAGTCGCACCTAGAGCCCGGCGTCGTCGATCTACAACTCTCCCTTTTGCGAACGCGGAGCCGCGGCCGGATCACGCTCGAATCCGCCGATCCCACGGCCGCGCCGCTGATCGACCCCAATTATCTTTCCGACCCGGCGGATGTCCGCGCCGCCATCACTGGTGTTCGCCGCGCCAGGCAGATCGCCGGTACCAGGGTGCTCCGCGGGTTCCCGCTCGGAATGGAGATTCTCCCCGGCTGTGACGTTCGATCCGATGCCGAGATCGAGGCCTACTGCCGAGCCTTCGCCGAGACCTGTTATCACCCGAGCTGCACGTGCCGGATGGGCACTGGCGCGATGTCTGTTGTCGATGCAGATCTGCGAGTTCACGGCCTCGATCGGCTTCGCATCGTCGACGCGTCCGTCATGCCCGAGCTTCCCAACGGCAGCACGTGCGCCGCGACATACATGATCGCCGAGAAAGCAGCCGACTTGATCCTGGTAAACGATTGAATTGAAGCGGAGCAGTCGCCGCTCGCGGATTCGTGGCCTTCCGTTCCGGTCAAACGAGTGGCATGATAAAGCGCCATACCGGAGGTAACTTATGGCAACGACGAAAGTCGCCGTCTCGCTGGATTCCGAATTACTGCAACAACTTGACCGGCTGGTCGCCGAGCGGGTGTTTCCCAATCGGAGTCAAGCTGTCCAAGACGCGATACGCGACAAGCTCGATCGGCTGGCTCGGACCCGGCTGGCTCGCGAATGCGCGAAGCTCGACATACGTTCCGAACGCAAGTTGGCGGACGAAAACGTGGCGAAGGATGCGAGGGAATGGCCCGAAAACTGAGAGGCGAGAACGTGTGGGCTGATCTCGCCACGAGCAGGGCGGACAGCGGCCGGCAAAGGTCCGTCACGGCCATTTCGAGAGCGACGCGGCGACGGCCTGTTTGATCCGGTCACCCTCGAGGTTCTTCGCAATTACCCGGCCGTCGGGTCCGATGAGGAAGCCCGCCGGCAGGAATCGCACGCCGAAGGCGGCCGCGATCGGGTTGGGGTCGTCGCTGCTGCCCAGATACCGTTGCTCCCAGGTCAAGTTATGGCGGGCGACACACCAGTGCATGGCCTCGGGTGCGAAATCCTCATTCAAACCGATCATCACGAAGCGTGGGTTGCCGCCGAATGCGTCGTAGGTTTTCTTGAGGTGAGGCAAGCTGGCGATGGACCATCGTGTCGACCAAAAGGCCAAGAGAACAACCTTTCCGCGCAACGCAGCCAGCTCGAGCGTGCGGCCATCAGCGGCCTTGGGGAGGTTGTCCGGAACGCGATCGCCGACGTTCAACTCCCGGAAGGGGAAGGCCTCCAGCGGGATGAGGCCGATGTCCAAAAGCACGTCGCTCCTGCCGCCGGGGATCGTCGGCACTTCGACGTCGGCCCGAGCAAACGCGAGCCGTCTGGAAGAATCGTCGCCAACGCTCGTGCAGAACGACAGCTTCAGGACGTAGCGTCCAGAGGGCACATCCTCGATACGGAAGGTCCCATCGGGACGGATGGCGACAGCGAACTGCCGGTCACCCTCGAGGTAGGCCCACCCCTCGGGCGACTGGTGAAAGCCGTCCCACCAAAGAAACCACTGCTCGTCGGTGAAGTTCATGAATCCGGCGGGCATCCGCAGCACAGGCGGGCGGCTGCGCATCCGGACGCGACTGCTGGCCAGGTTGATCATCACGGCGCCCTCCGTCAGAGCAAACCGGCCGATAACCGGCCGGCCGGGTCCGCCAATTTCGACGCGGACGGTTTGACCCGGCGCGACCTCGACATCGACCGAGTTCGAGAGCGTGTAGCCACCGCCGTCCGCGTCACGAACCTGGCGACCGACGGTGAGGACACCCGGAGCCACATTTTCGATCGTGAAGCGACCGTCCCGGTCAGTCCGGGTCGTGTGCTCGACGACGCCATCGAACAACCGGCGGTCGCTGAGCCGGGCACCTACTCGATGACTCGAGGCGCTCCTGGTGCCGATCCGGACGACACCCTCGATCCGGCCCCAGGGTACAACGGTGATCTCGGTCGAGGCGGCCAGTTGATCGGGCGAGCGGAGCGCGAACCCAGACTTATGGGCGACAACGATCCAGGCTCTCCGATCGCGGAAGGGAAGGGAGTAACGGCCAGTTCCGTCGGTCCTGGTGCGCGTGGATGGAAACACGTTCAAGGGCGTGCCTACCCAGTAGTAGTACAAAGGAACGGAGTTGCCCGTATCGCCCAAGGCCACGTCGGCGCCGGCCAGTGGTTGGCCATCGGGGCCGCGGACGATGCCCGAAAACGGCGTGGCCTTGCGGAGCTTGAAGTCACAGGCAACGTCCTCCGAGTTGCTGAGGAACCCGAGACGCTCGACCGGCTGGTAGCCGTTCGCCTCGATCAGGATCGATTGGCGGCTGTGGTCGTCCGGAGACAGGCCGGAGCTCAGGTCGAATTGGCCGCTCGTGAAGGTCGTCGGGCGATCGCCGATCCAAATTGGCCGCATGCCGGGTAAAGCGGGCCCCGACCCGTGGACGAGCGTGAACTGCTCGATCGAAAACGTGCGGGCCTTCTCGGCCGTCGTCTGGAGCTGGGTGGTGATGTGATCGGGGTGTGTCACCAGTATGCCGAGCGCGGCGTCCGGACCGGCATTGTCCCACAGAGCATCGGCCCGCCAGCGTCCCTGGGCGTCGGTTGTCGCGACGGCGAGCGAACTGTTCGGGCTCGCGTAGATTTCGGGCCAGGGCACGTTGAGTTGGGCGTAAGTGGGCAATACGCGAGCGCCCTCGATCGGGCGACCCACCTCGTCCCGGACGATACCGCCGATCGTCCCCGATCGCTCGAGCGGCATGGTGTAGCTCGCCAGTGGAACCACCGTCGCCCAACCCGTCACGTGACCAGCGTGGGCGACGACGACGTCGTACTGGGTCGTCGCCTGACCGGGCACGACGAATTTGTAGCGCCCCTGGTCGTCGGTCATCCCCTCCCAGGTGCGAATGCGGCCCCGCGCTGTGCGGACCCAGACGGCGGCGCCAGCCAGCGGTGAACCGTCCGCTCTGCTCACAGCCTCGATTTGCACCGTTCGATCGTTTTCCAGCTCTTCTGGCTGTCGCGATCGCACGGCTCGGGGGACATCGACAGAGGCCGGTGGCGGACCATCCGAGTGGGCGTCGTTCGCGACGAAGATCGTTCCGATTGCGATCGACACCGCGGCGAACGCCAATGCGATTCTCTGGATGATCGCGAACCTCGTGCCGATCGCGACGAAACCTGCGACGCTGGCGGCCGGAACCGAAATCGCTTCGGCCTCCGCCATTCTAGCCGTCGCCAGGGCGACCGCAGGCTGATGGCTTGCCATGCCCCGTTCCTCCACCTACCTTGCACCCCACATCCCACCTTACCATGCCGAGGGGTCAAAGACCCGCGCCGAACACGCGGCGCAAAATCTCGTTCAAATCTTCGCCGGGCGATTCTAAATACGACAGGACGGATGTCAGACACCCCACCGTTTGCCGAGCGTCGGGCACTCGGCTTCCAGGGATGTGAGGCACCCACCTTTTTGCCAAGCGTCACGCACTCGCCTTCCGGGTGTTCGATTTGACCAGAGGCCGTGGTTTTGCACCGAACGCGCGAGCCGGATCGTGACAAAGGCATGGGTGTCTGGAAGCCACGTAACGTTCAGTTGCGCACGCTTTTTATGGCACGCATGGCCTCTGGCCGATATAGCAGAAATGAAGGCGCCGAACGGCGGTCTCGGGGACGATGGGCTCCTCGCACTCTAATGGATTGACGACTCATCATGGGTATTCGGTTGGCATCGATCAGAGTGAGTGGCGCTGGCAGCGTCTCCCGGCGCGCGGCGAAGGGCCGCGGCAGGGGGAAAAAGCGGCGGAAGGCACGGACCCGGCGGGCCTATTGGTTTGGCTTACTGAGGCGCGCGGTCGCGGAAGATTGCGCTGAGCGAGGTGAGCCGCCCAGTCTGACCGAGGCGGAGGTCCTTGCCTGGGCCGATGCCTTCTTCGAACGGACCGGCGAATGGCCGAGCCCATGGTCGGGTCCGATTCCGGAAGCTCCCGGCGAGACCTGGCTCTTGGTGGCGGCAGCGCCTGCGCTGGGGCTTCGGGGCTTCGAGCCGGGCAGCTCGCTTCCCCGCTTCCTCGAAGAGCACCGCGGACGATACAACTGCATGGCGCCGAAGTTCACGACCCAGCAGATCCTGGCTTGGGCCGACGACTGGCACGCTGCGCACAGGTGACTGGCCGCATGCAAAATCGGGGCGAATCCCAGGTTCGGGGGGCGTCAACTGGCGAATTGTGGACGACGCTATGAGGCGGGGACGGGGTATGCTCCAGGGTCGTTTTCCCCTTGCCGAGCTGCTGGCCGTCATGCGCCAGTGGGTTCGTCATGAGCCGCTCACCGAAGAACAGATCCTCGCCTGGGCCGATGCGCATCATGCTCGGACTGGAGGATGGCCCAACGACAAGTCAGGCCCAATCGCGGAAGCGCCCGATGAGACGTGGCATGCCGTCAATTCCGCACTGCGCAAGGGATCGCGTGGTCTTCGCGGCGGGATGTCGCTCGCCCGACTGCTCATCACGCGGCGGCAGATCCGATCCAAGCACTACGCACCGCGGCTCACGATTCCGCAGGTGCTCGGGTGGGCCGATGCATACCGCGCGAACCGGCCGATGGCCTACCTGCAGTTCGGGACCGTGCCTTGAGGCGCCGGGCGAACATTGGAGCTCGCTGATATCGGCGATCCACGAAGGACAGCGCGGCCTCCCGGGCGGCTCGACGTTCGCTCAGTTACTGGTCAAGCACCGGGGTCACCGGAGCAAAGGCCACGCTCCGAGGCTCTCGATTCCGCAGATACTGGCCTGGGCTCTTGCGTTCCAGACACGCCACGGCAAGTGGCCGACAGCTCACTCCGGACCCATCGCCGACGCGCCCGGGGAGACCTGGTGTGGAATCCAGTCCGCGCTGGGGCGTGGCTGCCGCGGGTTGCCGGGCGGGTCGACGCTCGCGCGCCTGCGCGGCGAGCAGCGCGGCACGGGCGCCACGTGGGAGAACCAGCCGCGCACGGAAGCTGTGGATCAACCTGGAGTTGGTAAGCCGGTGCTCCCGCCGGCCGTCAGGATGGAGACGACACGGTGTCGCAAGTTGCCCGAGAACGTTTCTGATCAGTCTCCATGTTCTTCGACCTCGGTCTGACCGGGCACGCCAGTGGGTCCAGGTGTCGCTAGTGCCCGGCACGGCCCCCGCGTCAGACAAGGACGAGGGCTCAGGACAAAAAGGGATATTTCGGGGCTCAATCGCACAGCGTTTGATCTCGTTGTCTACGCTTCGCAGGGAGGGTCGCCCCTCCACCACGCAAGACTCACTTCCGGCTGCTGGCCCGGCTCTGCCGGGCGGGATTGGGTACCCGCAGGGTTCCAGTAAAAGGTTTCACATTGGAATGATCCTCTTTTTCCGAGCTTCTTGCGCGATGTCTGGGTTCCCCACGGTCCCTTCGCAGGTTAAGTGGCCTGCGCCCAGTTCTCGACGGTCAATCCGGGGACGGCGGCGAGGTCGCTATCCATAGTAACGACAGTGGTGTTGCCCAGGGACAGCGCGATGGCGGCGATCATGATGTCGTTCTGGCCTATGGGGCGACCGATCGACTTCAACTCGAGTGCCAGCCGGCCGTATTCGAATGCTGCTGCGGTGTCGACCAACCAGAGTTTCCACGCGTCCAGCGCCTGGCGAAGCCGCAGGATGTTCCGTTCGCGTAGCGGGCTCCCTTCCGCCCGGAATGCAAGTTCGGCGAGCACCGGGGCCGCGATGCCGACCCGGTTGCCTCTGGCGACCTCGGCGGCTGCCCGCTCAAATACGCCTCGTTTGCGGTCGAGATGTAGCGCGGCTATGCCGGTATCGAGGATGAACCGTCTCATCCGGACATGTCCTCGCCTTCACGCTCAGCGCGATCGATGCCGTGTTGATTCAGCTTGCTTTCCCAGGCGTCGAGTTCCGCCGCGACATCGTCGGGGATTTCGAGTGGTTGCAAGCGCCCCATAGCCGCCAGAACGCGGGCGATTTCCGCGGGCGACATCGGACCGTCGTCATCGGCGACATCGGTGCCGATCGTGAGGATTACCTCCGTACCATCGGCGAGGTTCTCGGGCGCGGGAATCTCGATTCGCCGGTCGTGGATCACGGTACGCACGGTGGTCACGGCTTTGCTCTCGCTTTCATAGACGACGCTATCCGTAACTACGCCAAACCCGGTTCCTTTGAGGGTCGAGACTCACGGTCAAGCGATGCAGCCCATCGGGATTTCCACCATTTTACCAAGCGAAAGCCGATGTGCGCCGGTTGTTTTCGGCGCGCCTCCACTTTCGCTCGGCGGAAGTCGGTCCGCAATGGACGGACGGGCTGGCTTCGGCCGGCAGCAATCGGAATGATCGGCGGGTAGCATGGCGTGCGCGGCTGCCGCCCGATGGTCGCCCGACAGGGGAAGCAGAACTTGCGAAGCACCGATCGCGAACGACGGGGCGGAACAAGATTGTGCGTGTCCAAAGGCGAAAAGCGGAAGCGGAGCGTGGCGCGGAGCGGGGAAGAGGAACCACGAATCTGACGAAACACACGAATGAAAAGCAGGGAAGGGGATGTCAGAGGCCCACCATCTGGAGTCCCGCCTCTACCCGTTTAACAGGTCTTGCGCCATCGGCTGCAAAACCTAATCTTACCGACAACCGCCGTGTTTCAGGGTTGCCACCTCGGAATGTTTGCACTACGGTCTTCACCGACTTTGCGCTCGCGGCGAGAACGCGCCCGATCAGATCCGACCAACCAAGGCAGGTACACAGGAAGGGGCTTTCCGTGCTCAATCGTCTGGCATTCGCCGCGGCGATGGCGGTACTCATCAGTGCTCAGCAGCGCGTGGTGGCCGATCCAATTACCTACGACTTTACCGGGACGCTCAACCAACCTGCTGATGGAGTGAACACCTTTACTGGCTCGTTAACGTTCGATGCAATTCCAACGGGTGCGGACGTGTCGCCGGGTGGAGCCTATGTGAACGAGACCGGGAGCGAGGTCTCACTCTCGGTGAGGCTCGGCGGGCAAGTATTCAACTTCCAAGGCAACGCGGCAAACTCCCCCGTCGGCGTGCTCCTAGAGAAACTGCCGGGACCCTATAACGAATCCGCTCAGCCCTCGGTTCTCTTTTCAGAATGGGCATCGAGTAGCCAGTTTGGGTTCTGGATGAAGTTCGTCAGCGGCACGGCGAACATACCGACCGACCTGGCGACTCTGAGCCTCCCCCCATCCACGTCGTCGGTGGACATCGTTACGAATAATCCCGGCGAGGGGTACGTACAGTCGCAAGGCGTCATAACATACATCGAACCAACTCAAGTGCCCGAGCCGGGCATGCTGGCGATTTTCGCGGGGTTAGGTGTCGCAGCGCTGTTGCGCCGGCGCACGGGGGGCGATTCGAGACGCGCGCCTCCCGATGCATCGCCGCGCGGCTAGCATACGGTGCGCGTGACACTGGTAGTCTCGAACGCTTACGATGTCGCCTCGTTCCCTCCCCAGGGTCCCTCGGGTGTTTCCCCTGGCTCAGCGGTACTACGAGACGCTCCGACTCGTTGCCGTCCATATCGCCGCGCTTCGTTGCCTTCGCTTGGCGATACCATCGTTCGTCCCCACCAGCTCGGGACGGAGCTGTAGATCAACCTGGAGTTGGTAAGCCGGCGCTCCAGCCGGCCGTCAGGATGGAGACGACAAGGTGTCGCAAGTTCCCGGGGAACCCTAGTGATCATTCGCCATGTTCTCCGACCCCGGTCTGACCGGGCACGCTAGTGGGTCCAGGTGTCGCTAATGCCCGGCACGGCCTCCGCGTCAGACAAGGACGAGGGCTCAGGACAAAAAGGGATATTTCGGGGCTCAATCGCACAGCGTTTGATCTCGTTGTCTACGCTTCGCAGGGAGGGTCGCCCCTCCACCACGCAAGACTCACTTCCGGCTGCTGGCCCGGCTCTGCCGGGCGGGATTGGGTACCCGCAGGGTTCCAGTAAAAGGTTTCACAAATGAGTGGATGCGGGGGACCGTCACAAAAGAATGGGTGTCTGGAGTCCGCCCGTGACAACGAGGGTGGGTGTCTGGGTTCTACGAAACGGAAAGCTGAACTTACATAGCACCGACCTCGAACGAGGGGCTGCGTAACGTCGTGCCTCTCCAGAGTCGAAAAGCGAGGCGAAGTGTGGCACGGAGGAGAGGAACCACGAATCCGACGAATTACACGAATGAAAGGCAGGGAAGGGAAGCAACGATGGAGGTCCTGCTCGCAGCCGAGCGGAACGCGATCGGCGGCGCGTGCTTTTTGGTGTGCACCAACATGGGGCGTGATTTCCTGGAGCCGGTTTATCAGGAATGTCTCGAGATCGGACTTCACTACCTGGCATGTCAAGTCTTCGAGACGGAGGTTGCGGTGAAATCTGATTCGTGTGATTCGTCGGATTCGTGGTCGACCCTCTTGCTTCCGTTCCCAGGCGTCAAGTTCCGCCGCGATATCGTCGGGGATCTCGGGAATTTCAGACACCCACCTTTTGCCGGGCGTCGGGCACTGGCCTTTGCGTGTTCGAACTGAATTGATCTGGCCGCAAGCTGCGAACGATGATCAAAGTGTCGGCGCCCCCGTCAGGAAGCTGGCTCGTCAATGCATCCATCGCCTCGCCGGCTGTCCGGCCCATGGCCTGATTGCCAGCCGTTACCGCGCGGAATGACACTTGGTGTGCGCCATCATTGTCCTCGAGCACGGCTACTTTGGTCACGGACCCAGTCTCCCGGCGCCCTGTCTCATTTCCGCCCTCAAATTTCCGGCGACCTCGAGCGTCTTCATCATGATACAACAAAGCGTGCCTTCATCCCAGTCTCGCAAGCGAGACGGCGGCGTAACATGTATCTTCAAGACGACCGGCGAGTTTGGGACCAGCCTAGGGAACTGAGCAATGGACTCGACACAAGAACTCGAAGCATGGCATCGGCCTGACTGGCATCCGGATCATGGTGATCCTGAAATCGAGATGGGACACCTGCGGTCATTTGCGCTCAAGCTCTTGTCGGCGGTTCCAAGCGCGACGCTGACGCTGGAGACACCGGAGCCGGGTTTGCTGGACGTACGCGTCGAGCTCGAGTCCGGGACCGTCGCCGAAGTGTATTCGGTACCGTCGCCGGAGGACGCAACGCATCGCCGTTTTGCCATCTTCCTGTGTCCCGGTACCGCCGCTGAGAGCGAGATCTACGCGGAAGCCGCAGAGGATGCTTCGAACCTGTTCGCCGTGCTGTCGTCGACGTTGCGAAACGGGGCAGCACAGTTGCAGGGGCAAGAGCTTCAAGGACACCGAACGTGACGCGTCCAGCGGCAGGCGGTGGCGGCCATTCGGGCGGCGGGGGGCAGTATCTTGTACGAGTGGAATGTTCCCGGCGACTCCAGCACGCCCGGGTGGCGCCGATGGGTGGCGGAGCGTGTCGACGTCGATCTCACAAGCAACGTCGTTGATGCGTGGCTCAGTCCGCGCTGCGGCGACTTGGAGCTGGCCCAGGTCGCACAGTTCGACCGTCTGGAGCATCTGTACGCTGACGGCGCGAACGTGACCGACGCCAGCTTGGCGTCACTGAGGAGGCTGACCCGGCTCCGGTTCCTGGACCTTGAGAATTGCCCGATCACGGATGCCGCGCGGGTTCACCTCGAAGCGCTGGCTCGCCTTGAGTTCCTGTCGCTGGGGCGCACGCCGGTGACCGATGCGCGGCTGGTCCACCTGAAGGGCCTGGCCAAGCTCAGCAACGACTTCGCCAGGCAGCGCGGGGTGTCGATCGCGGATGCGCTGGAGAACCTAGTCGTCATCATGGGCGACGAAGTCCAGGCCGAGGGGACTTTTGAGAGGGTCGCCGAGGATTACTGGAATCGGTTCGTCAAGAACGGCCGCGGGGAAATGGTGCCGTACCGTTTGTTCCTGCTGCTCAGGATGAAGCAGGGATTGAATGAGAGCGACCGGTAGAACCCATATCGTATCCCTCCGCCGCCATTCAAGGGATGCCGGGTCGCCCTGGGCTGTTGAAAAAGTGGGCCTTGTTGATGAAATTCGTGGTGAACGATTTGGCGCTTTTTGTTGCGCGACGGTTGCGTTACGGCGGCCACCGCGATGAACCACCCCTGGCCCTGGGCTGTTGAAAAGTGGGTTCAATTGGCGAGGTTCGAGGTTGACGATTCGGCGTTTTCTGTTGCGCGACCGCATTGTGATGGCGACCGCCCGGATGCGCCCGCCTTGGGTCATTCCGGCGGAGGGGCGGATTAAGAGTAGGAGTAGGAGTACGAGTACGATTGGGAGTACGAGTACGATTGGGAGTACGAATACGAGCAGGAGCCGGAGTGGTGCGGTCGAGCGACTCTCAGTACGCGGCCGCCGGGACGGCCCCCCCCTGGCCCCCCCTTCTTAAGGGGGGGAAGCTTTGCGCAACATACGCGGAGTGAAAATGCCGCTCCTCGGATCGCGAGTTTTCGACAGCCCACCCTGGCCCCCGCTTCTTAAGGGGGGGAAGCTTGCGCAACACACGCGGGGGGAAATCATCGTTCGTTAGATCGCGAGTTTTCAACCGCCTACCTTGGCCCCCCGTTCTGAACGGGGGGAAGCTTTGCGCAACATTCTAAAGCGGGGGAAGCTTTGCGCAACATACGCGGGGGGAATTGTCGTTCGTTAGATCGCGAGTTTTCAACCGCCCAGGGTCGCGCCCCCTGAGGCCAGCCCGAAACCCCGAATGGGATTGGCCGGACGCACACGTTTTTCCCCGTTGTTTGGCCGCGGCGCACGCAAATCGTTGGATTGATCGAATTGGTCGTTTCATCCGTTGCGACGCGAAAAAAATCCCCAGAGTTCTGGTCGGCAGAGTGGCCGTATCCGGGAAACCCGTCGCATATTACCCAGGGCGAGTGCCCTGTGCTGATTTGTTGTGCCCTTTCAGGGCGGGATGGCGGAACGTGCGGCTTGATATGAAATTCTCGAGCTCGCGGGACTTCGGCCCTGGCTACCAAGCTCATTTGAATGGGAATTCACACTGATATGACCTCTCAAGCACAAATCGATGCGAACCGGCGCAATGCGTTGCGCTCCACTGGGCCGATTTCTCCGCAAGGGCGCGGGAGAAGTTCGCAAAATAGCCGGAAACATGGGATGCGGGCGGTGCGGGAGGAGCTCGCGCGGGAGGAAGGCATCGCGTATGAATCGCGACACATACGCTGGGCCGCGAACTATGGGGTTGAGACCGACCCCGAGGAGTTTCTGTTGAATGCCAACCTCTTCTTGGCGTCGGACATGGATCGGGTGAGGTTCGCTTACCTGGAACTCACGCAAAGCCAAATCGACAATGCCGAAAACGAGGAGATCAAAGAGGCGTGCGAGACGGGCAGCCGACTGTTCTCCGATTCGAACGGGGTGCCGCTTACGTTGTATGGCACCCGTCGCTTGAGCAACAAGAAACCGGCTGGACCGTCGTGGGGCGGCGAACATGCGCGGCGGCTCGAGCCCGGGAAGCTCGTGGAGAAACTGACATCGAGCGCGATGGGGTGCTTTTGGATTTTGAACGTTCTCGAAGAGCTGCTGGAGCGGGTGCGCAAACGATTCTGGTCCGCCGGCGATCGGCTGCGGATGATCCGACTGCTGGGGCGGAACCCTGCGGACTGCATCGTGGACCGGCGGGTCGCGGAGATTTTCGCGGCAAGCCATGCTCTTCGGCCGGTGCGCAAACCGTTTGATGATCTGCTCAGCGATATGACCGAGCAGGTGTTCGAGGCCCATGTGAAGGAAATCGCGGCGATGTGGCCTGACCTGTCGCACAAAGGTGAGCCGGAGAAGGCCAGGCAGAGCCTGATCGATTTGGTGGAGGGCGAGATCGAGCGGGTGAGGGCCATTGCGGCGGAACATGAAGAGAATACCGGGGACGATGCTGCACGAAGCCGTGCTCTCAACGGCTTCGTTTTTAGCCCCAAGGCCGAAGCGATGCGGCGATGGTTCGCGCGCGCGAAGGGGTCGGTGGAACGCGGAGTCAAGGCGCTTCGGCAGGAGACACGCGCCCGGAAGGCGGATGGCGATGCGCAGAATGTGGCACCGGTGCCCGGGAAGGATGTTAGCCCATATGATGGGCGGCCGGCGTCTTGGTGGGCGGAGAACGTGGGGGGTGGAACCCGGGGAGACCTTCGGTCGCGCGGAGCCCAACACGCTGGCGAAGATCGCGGTCTCGAGACCGGCGCCCAAGATGTGGATGGGGGAGCGTGGTTGGAGAGCGGCGATCAGTGCGATGGCGTTGAGGAGACGGGAGACCTACGGTCTCGGGAAGGGCGGGGTCAGGAGACCCGCGCCCAACACGCGGGGGACTGTGGGAGCGGCGGGCCGGGCGCGGCTGGTGGTTCGGGCGCGGCAGTTGACATCGGCCGTGAGACTCAGGCGGACGGCACACGGAGTGTGCCTGCTACTGCGGATGGGAAGGGCCGCGGGTGGGAATCGGTCGTCGTCGAGGAATCGGACATTCTGGCGTGTGGGGGGTATCTACCTGAGAAGTATTTGGGCGGTGCGGGTGAGAACGATCATGACAGTGAGGCCGCGGCTGCGGGTGCGCTCCCGGATGATGCGCCGAATGCTGGAACGGCGAGCTCAGAATCTGAGGAAGGTGGGACCTGTGGCACGCACCTGAACGAGAGGGGTGCGGGTGAGGTCACGGAGGAGGGACTGGCGCAACATGCTGATGGGGTGGGCGACGGCGCCCTTGGGGCGTTGACTCTGGACGTCCGCGAGTGCCCCCCCTCCGCCGCCGGAGGCGACGACAGCGCGAATGCGCCAAACGAACCCAATTCTTGTGATGACGTGTGCATGACACAACATAAAGATATTATTGAAGTTCCGACGAATTTTGGCGGTGTTTCGGGACTTGATGGTTGTCAAGCGAACCCAATTTCTTTGGAAACGAAGCCGATCCCGGCGGGTGGTTCGGACGCGGGCGGAGCCGGAGGTTCGACCAAGCCGGAAGCACGACCCCTGACGGAACGAGAGCGACGGGACGCCTGGATCGAGATCAGGCGGCGAAAGTGGATTCGCGATCGTGCGGAGAAGGAGACGCGGGTGCGGGAGCACAGGGCGAGGTTGGATACCGGGGTGACGGACGCTGGGACCACGTCGTCGAGGTCGGGGGAAGGCATGCCGCCGGACGACGTGCGGGGGCCGTGAGCGGACAGAAGGGGCACGGATCAGCGGGTCGGCTGCGACATCGCTTGCGGCTCACCCCCCCTGGCCCCCCCTTTGAAAGGGGGGGAAAGGTGGGCGGGGGGCTTTCGCTTCCGCGCGGCGTTTCGATCGGATCGGCGGCGAGCCTTTGGGTCTCCGAGGCCCGCGCCGAACACGCGGCGCAGAATCTCGTTCAAATTTTCGCCGGGCGATTGTGAATACTACAGGAGGAGATCACCGGATGAGCGAAGCACCCGTGACACACCCGAGCCTGCTCGTTCGCCTGCGCGATCGCAATGACGATCAAGCCTGGTGCGAGTTCACCGAGATCTATGGTCCTCTGGCATATCGACTTGCGAAACGACGCGGTCTACAGGAAGCCGACGCACAGGACCTGGTTCAAGACGTCTTTCCGCGGTCGCCCGGGCGATTGACCGTTTTGATCTGGACCGGAGTCGGGGGTCGTTTCGTGGGTGGCTTTGCCGCATTGCCAGCAATCTGATCGTGAATCTGCTGGTCGCCCAGCGAAGGCATCCGCGCGGCAGCGGGCTCACCGATGTGCAAGAGCTGATGGAGGAGCAGCCTGACCCTTGCTGTGAAGAGTCGGTGCTCTTTGAAGATGAGTATCGCCGGGGTCTGCTCGCGTGGGCGGCCGAGCGGGTGCGGCCCAAGTTCTCCGAGCTGGCATGGCAGGCGTTCTGGCAGACCGGAGTGCACGGGAAATCGCCCAGGGTCGTCGCCCAGGAACTGGGGATGTCGCTGGGCACGGTTTATCAATACAAGAGCCGCGTCGTTGCTCGGATTCGTCGCGAGATCGAGCAAATCGACGAATCGGGCATACCTTTTGAAACCAGGAGCTGATCCGATGGTGGCACGAACATTCGCGTGTGATGCGGGACGTCTCAAGTCTTTTCTGGACGACGACCTTCCCGAGCACGAGCAAGCCCGGATCAGCGATCATCTCGACGCCTGCTCGGAGTGTCAGCGGGCCCTCGAACGCCTGGCGGCTGGAAGCGAATTCTGGGGCGAGCTGCAGCAGTTGAAACCGAGACCCGGCGATCAGCCGGGCACCGGCTACTCGGTGCCTGGCACGGCGGTGTATGGATCGGCAGGCCGGGCAGCGGAGGGCCCGGCGGGGCACGATCACCTGGTCGGGTTTCTCACCAGCTCGGACGAACCCGGGTCGCTGGGGCGGCTGGGTACTTACGAAGTGACGGAAGTACTGGGTCACGGCGGCTTCGGCGTGGTGCTCAAGGCGTTTGACCCGGCGCTGGGCCGCGCGGTGGCGATCAAGGTGCTGGCTCCCCAGCTTGCCTCGAGCGCCGCGGCGCGAGGCCGATTCGCCCGCGAGGCACGCGCGGCCGCGGCGGTCGTCCATGAGAACGTCGTGGCGATTCACGCGGTCGATTCGTGGAAGAACTTGCCCTACCTCGTCATGCCGTATATCGCCGGTCAATCGCTGCAACAACGGGTCGATCGCGACGGGCCGATGGATCTGAAGGCAATCTTGCGCGTCGGCATTCAAACCGCTTTTGGACTGGCGTCGGCTCATGCGCAGGGACTGGTTCACCGCGACGTCAAGCCGTCGAATATCCTTCTGGAAAATGGCGTCGAGCGCGTCAAGCTCACCGATTTCGGTCTGGCGCGTGCGGTCGACGACGCCAGTCTCACTCAGAGCGGTGTTGTGGCCGGTACGCCTCAGTACATGTCGCCCGAGCAGGCCCGGGGCGAGGCCGTCGATCATCGATCGGACCTGTTCAGCCTGGGAAGCGTGTTTTACTTCATGTGCACGGGCCATGCCCCGTTTCGCGCCAGCTCGACGCCGGCCGTGCTGCGGCGCGTCTCGGATGAAGAGCCGCGCTCGGTGCGCGAGAGCAACCCTGATGTGCCCGTGTGGCTGGCCGAGATCATCGAGCGTCTCCATGCCAAGGACCCCGCCGGGCGCTTCGAATCGGCCCGCGAGGTCGCTCTGGAGCTCGAACAAAACCTGGCCGCGGTCCAGCAGGGGCTGCCGATCGCGGTTCGTTTTCCGAAATCAGCCGCTTCAAGGAGCCGGCGTGGCAGGAAGACCGCGATCGCGGCGGCGCTTTCGATCTCGGCGTGTGCACTGGCCGTCGCTGCCTACGAGCGGAAGACGGGCGTATTTGAGCCCATTTCGAACGATGTTTCCCGCGGCGCTCGACCCTGGGCAGCGCGTGACGATCGAACAGGATGAAGGTCAAGGGCGCGTCACAATCACCGAGTCATCGCAGCCGGAAATCATCGTGGGGTCAGGCAAAATGACGACGAAGACATGGGATCTTGCGGACTTCAGTCGCGTGCAGATTCGCTCGAATTTTCACGCCAAGATCGTAAAGGGCAAGCAGTTCAAGGTCACGACGACTGCGGACGACAACCTGCTGCCGTTCATTCAAGTGGTGAAGGACGGAAACTTGCTGAAAATCGGCCTGGAAAAAAACCGTAGCTTTCAACTGAAGAAAGCGCCCGAGGCAGAAATCGTGCTGCCGGTGCTCGCCGGGGTTGACATGTCAGGGGCAACCATCGGACATCTGGAAGGCTTTGACTCGGAGAAGGAAGTCTCGGTGCATATGACGGGAGCGAGCAAGCTGGACGGCACGCTCAGCTCGGCGAAAGCCAGGCTCGAGACCAGCGGCGCCAGCAGGGTGACCTTGCACGGCGGAGCACAAGAGGCTGAGCTCCTGGCCAGTGGCGCTAGTCAACTTCTGCTGGGTGAATTCCCTCTCAAGCAAGGCAAGCTCGAGCTGAGTGGAGCGTCGACAGCGGATATCGTCGTGCGGACGACGGCGCCCTTCACGGCGACGATGTCGGGAGCAAGCAAGCTGCGCGGCAAGCTGGAAACGGCCGAGCTGGTGCTCACGACGGAGGGAGCCTCCCACGTCGATCTGGACGGGAGTGCCAAACGGGCCAAGGTCTCAGTGACCGGTGCCAGTCACCTTGAGCTCGATGGTGTCAAGGCGGAATCGATGAACATCACGGTTTCGGGCGCATCGCATGCGAAAGTCGCCGTGAGCGAATCGCTCGACTATGAGGTTTCGTCGGTCTCGCATTTGACTTACAAGGGAGATCCCGCGCATGTCGAGGGGAAGCGCAGCGGCGGGTCGCATGTTTCGCATGAGTGACCCGCCCGTCCAATCGTCAGGCTAAAGCCTGACCTACTCAATCGTCAGGCTAAAGCCTGACCTACTTCTGGCGGCGTTCGCGGTCGCCGAGGCCACCTTTGAGAGGGATCTTGGGCTCGGGACGGGGCTGAGGCGGTGCCTCGGCGGCGGCTTCGGATTCATCGCCTTCCTCATCCACTTCCGGCGCGGTCGGCGCCTTGGGGGAGGGGCGAAGTGAGAGGCCGATCCGGCGCGCTTCCGGCTCGACTTTGAGGATGCGCACCTCAACCTCCTGTTCCGGCTTGACGATGTCCGACACTCGACGCACGCGGTTGGGAGAGAGCTCCGAGACGTGAATCAGGCCCTCAATTCCAGGCTCGAGCTCGACGAAGGCCCCGAACTCCATGATTCGGGTGACTTTTCCCTTGACCGTCGCGCCGCGGGGGAATTTGGCCTCCGCCATGTCCCAGGGGCTGGGCGAGAGCTGTTTGAGCCCGAGCGTGAGCTTGCGGGTCGTGCGATCGATCTTGAGGACCTTCACCTTCACCTGGTCGCCCGTCTTGACCAGGTCGTCTACCTTGGAGATCCGCCCCCAGCTCATTTCGCCGATTGGCAAAAGGCCGTCAACGCCGCCGATGTCCACGAAGGCACCAAACCCCTTGATCGAGCGGATAACCCCATCGTGAATCTGCCCTTCCTCGAGCGAGGCCCAGGTTTTTTCGCGCTGCTCGGCACGCTCCTGTTCGAGCAGCTCGCGGCGCGAGACAACCAGATTCTTCTCGCGCTGATTGGCTTCGGTGACGATGGCCTTGAACTTTTGATTGATATAGGACGCGGTATCCTCGACCCGCGACAGGTCGAGCTGACTGATCGGCAGAAAGCCGCGGATGCCGTCGACGTCGACCTCGAGGCCACCCTTGACGGCCTTGGTCACACGCGCCTCGACAATCACGCCTTTCCGGAGGGTCTCCCAGTCGGCGTCGATTGCGGAGCCCTTACGCCGCAGGATGAGGAGGCCTTCTTCGGGGTCGAAGCGTTCGACCATGACCTCGATCGCCGCACCAGGCTGGGGCAGATCGCCCTCAAACTGAGCGACGGCGAGAACGCCTTCGCTCTTTCCTCCCAGATCCACGAAGATGCTCTTGCCGCGCACCCCGATGACCTTGCCGGTGCGGAGGCCCGGGCTGATTTCCTGACCCCGCTCCTGGCTATCGCCGGCAGGTTTGGCGGACTGGGCGGCGCCTGGCGGCGACCCCGCCACGGCCGAAGGATCGAACCCGGCCATGGCAGCTTCGAGCTCGGCTTCGAGACCTCGGTCCCACTGCCGCTTGAGCGGCATGTCGAGGTTTTCGATATCGCCGCCGGGTCGGCCCATCACCCCGCCCAGCGCGGCGTCGATGGCGGCGTCCAGGGCAGACGCAGTTTTGGCGGGTGGAGTTTTCGCGGATTCCGCGGTTCCGTGGGCAGGCGGATTGACTTCGGTATCAGTCATGAGATCAAATCCAGAAGGTCGGACGCGCTTTTCAATTTCAATCCAGCCTAGCGATTCGCGAGGCGATGGCCAAGCGCAGCGCTGCCGGGTCTCGCAAATTCTACAGCGTCGGGTCGACATTTCTTTGCACTCTTTGACAGGAATCCAGCATGGCAACCTCGGTGCTCACTGATGCGGACTTCGACCAGTTACGCCGGTATAACACGCCGACGATCTCGAACGCGATCGAGCTATTCGACGTGCGCCCGCGGCACGCCGGCTTCCTGCCGCATCAGATCCGCTGCTTGATTCCGGAGCTCGGGCCGATTGTGGGCTACGCGGTGACGTCACAGACCCGCGCGGCGGTACCCGAGCCCGGCGAGCCGAAAGCCGATTTGCTGGGTGACTACTTGCGGTACGTGGCGGGAGTGCCCGGGCCCAAGATCGCGGTCGGCTGGGATCGGGACGATCCGCCCGGCCTGGGCGCTCAGTTCGGCGAAGTGACCGCGACCATTCATCAAAAGCTGGGCTGCGTCGGCCACATCACGAGCGGGTGCCCGCGCGACCTGGACGAAGTTCGGGGACTCGGCTTCCAGCTTTTCGGGCTGAATCCATGCGTCAGCCATGCCTACGTCCGACTCGTCGCCTTTGGAACGCCCGTGAATATGCTGGGCACGGAGATTCGCAGCGGCGACCTGATCCACGCCGACAAGCACGGGGTGTGCATGATTCCGCATGCAATCGCACCGCGGCTGGCCGAGGCATGCGCGGAAGTCGAGCGGCGCGAGCGGCCGCTGCTGGAAAGCTGCCGGTCCGACCAGTTTTCACTTGAAGAGTATATCAAGCTTCGAGCTGTAACCCACGAGAAAACTCACGAATAAGCGGAATGTCGCGAGCGAGCGACCGGGCAGGCGGCGATACAGGCTTTCTCCCTTCCATCCTATCCGTTATTCTACACGCTCGATGTGCCAGCGTCCCGAAGCGGACGGGTGCGCCGAGCGCGACTTTGCGTCCGGGAATTCATCGGTCGGAGCCGATTCATGATCATCGGAATCCCTCGAGAGATCTTTCCCGGCGAGCGGCGGGTGGCGATGGTTCCCGCGGTGGTGCCGATTCTCGCCAAAGCCGGGCTCGAAGTCGTGGTGGAAGCTGGCGCGGGGGTCAATGCCGGGTTTCCCGACGCCGAATACACGGCGAAGGGGGCCAAGATTCTGGCGACGCGTGCGGACGTCTTCGGGACGGCCGAGGTCATTTTGCAGGTGCTCTGTCACGGCTCGAACGACGCGACCGGCAAGGAAGACCTGCCGCTCTTGCGCCGCGACCAGGTCTTGATCGGATTTCTGCGCCCGTTGGGCTCGATTCAAACCGCACGCGAGGTTGCCGAGCGGGGCGTGACTTCATTTTCCGTCGAATTGATGCCGCGAACGACTCGCGCACAGAGTATGGATGCCCTGTCGTCGATGGCGACGATCTCGGGATACAAGTCGGTGATCGTGGCGGCCGATCTGCTGCCGAGGCTCTTCCCGATGATGACGACCGCAGCCGGGACGATCACACCCGCGCGGGTGCTGATCATCGGCGCGGGAGTGGCGGGTTTGCAGGCCATCGCGACGGCGAAAAGGCTGGGCGCGGTCGTCTCGGCGTATGACATGCGGGCCGCTTCCAAGGAGCAGGTTCAGAGCCTGGGCGGCCGCTTCGTCGAGCTGCCGATCGAGGCCACCGACGCCCAGGACGCTCGCGGGTACGGAAAGGCCCAGGACGACGCGTTCTACAACCGGCAGCGTGAGCTGCTGGGGCAGGTCGTTTCCCAGAGCGACGTGGTGATCAGCGCCGCCGTGATCCCCGGCAAGAAATCGCCGGTGCTCGTGACGCGCGAAGCGGTCTCGCGGATGGCGCCGGGCTCGGTGGTGATCGACATGGCCGCCGAGCGCGGAGGAAACTGCGAGGTGACCACACCTGGAGAAAAAACCGTCGAGTACGGCGTGACGGTGATCGGCTGGTTCAACCTCGCCAGCACCGTGCCTTATCACGCCAGCCAGATGTATGCACGGAACTTGAGTGCGTTTCTGCTTCATCTCGTCAAGGACGGCAAGCTCCTGCTCAATCGAAATGACGAGATTATCCGCGAGACCCTGTTGACCTCGGGCGGTGAGGTCGTCAACACTCGCGTGCTCGAATTCTTCGGGGCTGCGACTGTGCCCAAGGAGGTCTGAACGTGGAAGTGAAGCTCGACCTGGTTACCAGTCTGTATGTATTCATGCTGGCAGGCTTTATTGGATTTGAAGTGATACGCCGGGTCTCTCCCCTCTTGCACACGCCGCTCATGTCGCTGACGAACGCCTTGGACGCGATCGCGGTCGTGGGTGCGATCATTCTGGCGGGATCGGAGAGGAATGGGTTCACGACAATTCTCGGCACCTTTGCGATCATCGCCGCGACGAGCAACGTGGTGGGCGGGTTTGTGATTACAGACCGGATGCTCAAGATGTTCAAATCCAGCGGCCCCAGGAAAAAGTAATCGCCATGATCGGCCGCGAACATATCATCGAAATTGCGTATCTGATTGCCACGGCGCTGTTCATCCTGTCGCTCAAGTGGATGAGCTCGCCGACGACCGCTCGCCGCGGTGTCTGGGCGGGCGAGCTGGGAATGCTGCTGGCGATCGTCGGGACTCTTTTTCACCACAAGATTCTCGATTATCGGGGCATCGCGGCCGGCCTGATTATCGGCTCGATCATCGGCTACTGGCTGGGAATGGTGAAGATGACCGCCGTTCCGCAGCGAACGGCATTGAGCCACGCCTTCGGCGCGCTCTGCGTCACCCTGGTCGGCACGGCCGAGTTTTACCTTTCCACGCCGAATATCGAGCGGTTCACGATGGGGGTGTTGGGGCTTGAGGTGATACTGGGCTCGCTGACGTTTACGGGCAGTCTCATGGCGGCCGGCAAGCTGCAGGAGATCTTGCCGCAGCGTCCCATCACATTTAAAGGGCAGAATATCGCCAATCTGTCGGTCCTGGGTGTTTCCGTGCTGATCGCGGGGTACCTGACGTTTCATCCCGGGACGAGCTGGCTGTTTCCGCTGATCATTGTGATTCCCTTGATCTTCGGCGTGCTGATGATCGTGCCGATCGGCGGCGCGGATATGCCGACGGTGATCTCGCTGTTGAACTCATACGCGGGCCTTTCGGCGGCGGCGATGGGGTTTGTGCTCGACAACAAGCTGTTGATCGTCGCCGGGGCGCTCGACGGGGCGTCGGGCTTTATTCTTTCAGTGAACATGTCGAAGGCGATGAATCGGTCGTTCACGAATGTGCTTTTCGGCGCGTTCGGGCAAGAGCAAGCCGCGGCAGCCGGTGGTGGCGATGCCAAACCGGTGAAGAGCGCGACGCCCGAGGAAGCGGGTGCGATCCTTTCGGCGGCGAACAAGGTGATCATCGTGCCCGGGTATGGAATGGCGGTGGCCCAGGCCCAGCACAAGGTTCGAGAGCTTTATGACGCGCTCACCAAGCGCGGCGTGGATGTGACTTTTGGAATTCACCCGGTAGCCGGGCGCATGCCCGGGCACATGAACGTGCTCCTGGCCGAGGCGGATATCCCGTATGACAAATTGCTGGACATGGACCAGATCAACGGCGATTTCCCGCAAACCGACGTGGCGCTCGTGATCGGCGCCAACGACGTGACGAACCCCGCCGCGCGCAACGACCCCTCGAGCCCGATTCACGGCATGCCGATCCTGGATGTGGACAAGGCGCGCACGGTGATGGTGATCAAGCGGGGGATGAGCCCGGGGTTTGCCGGCATTGATAATCCGCTGTATTACCTGGATCAGACGTTGATGCTGTTCGGGGATGCGCGGTCGTTTGTGGGGGATATTGTGCGCGAGCTGACGGGTGGGGGTGGGCATGGTTAAACCCGCGGTGGATCGAATCCCGATCGCGCGATAAGATATTGGAAGTATTCAGGTAACTCGGGGTCGGAGGCTGCCATGTCGGAGATCTTGGTCAACGACCTGGACGAGGTCACTGTCGAGCAACTTGAGGCCCGAGCTCGTGAAAGGGGTCGATCCTTGCAGGACGAGTTGAAGCTCGTCTTGGAGCAGGCGGCACTCTCGGCGGCGTCGCGGCATTCTCGGTCGGCCTACCGCGCTTTAGCAGACGAAGTCCGCGCCTCGCTCGGGGACAGACCTCAGACTGACAGCGCCGCGCTACTGGCCGAGGATCGAGTGAGATGAGCCACGGCGCAGGATCGCGCGTGACCACGCTATCATCGCTGGTCGTCGACGCGAGCGTCGTGATCAAGTGGCATGTGGAGGAGGTCCACGCCGATTCGGCACGGACACTGCTCAGGGACGATGCGCCAGTGCTGCTCGCGCCTGACCTCCTGTTCCCGGAGATCGGGAATATCCTTTGGAAGAAGGTACGCCGTGGAGAGCTGACCAACGACGAAGCACGCCGGATCGCACACCTCGTCGCGATGGCGCCGCTCGATGTGCACCCTTCGGCACCGCTGCTCGAGGCGGCGTTGGAGATCGCTTTGCTCACCGGGAGGACAGTCTACGACTGCCAGTATGTGTCGATGGCCGTGAAAATGAACTGCCGAATGGTGACCGCCGATGAGCGGCTGTACAATGCACTCAAGAATGGACCGCTGGCCGCCCACATACTGTGGGTTGAGGATGACCTCGGCGTGCCGAACGTCCGTGCCGACTGAATCAACCGCGAGATCCACTCCGCGGCATAATGGTAAGGTATCTCGCCATCACGACAAACCCATTTGCCGCCGAACGTCTGCCTTGGCTTGCTCGTCGGCTTCGATCATGATCGCCTGCACACGCTCCCATTCGCCGGGTTCGTATTTCGCCGGGCCCAGGTTCTGCAACTCGGTGTACCACGCGTCCAAATCTTCGGTGGGAGCGCTGCTCGCGTCCTCGACGATGACCTGATAGCCCTCGACCCAGTTCGGCGGAATCGGATCGAGGGGATGGAACACTCCGTTCTGCACGACGGCGCGAATCATGATTGCAAGTCCCACAGGCGCACACAAGCGCCGACACGAAGTCATCTGGTTGCTGTTGTTCTATCCATCCCGTGATTGTATCCGGGAGCGTCCATTTTCGGCCAGCTATGGTACCCGGAGCGTTAACGGGACAAACTGGATCGTGATGTGGCCGTTATTGCAAGGCGCTCGTGGCTGACTCCCCTTCTTCGCTCGGCGGCCGGAGCGCTGAGCTGATCCATGAGGCGGCATAACTGATGAAAGAACGCCGCTCCGAGATCGCGTGCACCGGACTCCGGGCCAAGACGGCGCGAGCGATCGTCGTTGTCGTCGCCGGCACCGAACCTTCGTTACGCGCAGTGCGGCGCGCCGAGATCACGCTCAGCACACCCGGCACGCCGGGGCTATTTCAGCCCTACCACGCGGTCATGGACCTTCCCTGGGATCAAGCCGTCGTGGGCGTCCGAGATGCGGAGCGGTCCATTGCGGCCGCGGCCACGCGAGCCTTGCGGGCCGACGAAAAGGCGGCAGCGATGGCCGCGTGGATGGGGCTCGCGACCGTGAATACGGCCTGAAGACGCTGGACGAACATCACTCCTTGCGTTTAACGTGGAAGACCTGCCCGGTGCTGCCGATATGGCGAGACCCACCGCGTGACCTACCGCCGTTTGCCGTGCTGCTTCGGGATCCCCTCTCGACACGGCTTCTTGTAGAGGTGAAGCATGAGGATTGCGTCAGTCGTCTCGTGGGCTACGGGGCTCGTCGTCATTGGCCTTCTGGGATGCTCCGTGCACGCCCAGGTCGACGATCCGAAGGCGGTCACCTTGGCCGCCGTCAAAAACCTTGCTGATCAACCGAGCTTCGGCTGGACGACCACGGCCGTCATGGCGGAGGGGCAAGGGCCTGACGACGGGCGAGGACGCACGACGACCGGATGGATCGAAAAGGGCGGCTTTACGCGGGTCGCGATGCCTGGAGCTTCAGGCGGCCAGGAATTCGTGACGCGGGGCGGCAAGGCCGCCGTGCTGCATGAAGGCAACTGGCAAACGCTCGAGCAGGCGACGGCAAGAAGTGCCGGCGGACCTCTCGGGTTCAACCGGCGGCTCGTGACGGAATTCAAACCGCCGGGGCTGCAAGCGGAAGAATACATCGGGAAAGGAGCGACGTTCACCCGTGAAGGAGATGCGGTCACTGCGGAGCTGAGCGCCGAGACTGTGAACGAGCTACTGGCTGCAGGCGGGCCGCCCGGGTTCGGGCGACGGCGCGGTGGCGGCGCGATCAAGGATCCCAAAGGGTCTGTCGCGTTCCGGATCGCGAATGGTGTGCTCGCTGGGTTCACGGTAAAGCTTGGTGGGTCTCGCGAGATGTTTGGCCGCACGATGAAGCTGGATCGTACGATCACGACGAACATCACCGGGCTGGGGACGACGCGGGTTGATGTACCCGAGGATGCGAAGGAGATCGTCGAGGCGCTGATCGCCGCGCGCCGGCCGGATGTCTTCGTTCCCGAGCCGGGCTTTCACAAGCTGTTCGATGGCCGCACCCTGGCGGGCTGGGAGGGTCGACCCGGATTCTGGTCGGTCGAGGAGCGCGCCATCACCGGCCGAACCACGAAAGAGAATCCCCTCAAGGGAAATACATTCTTGTTCGCCAAAGCGAACGGCAAGGATCTGCTGGTCGACGACTTTGAGCTGCGCCTGTCTTACCGGATCACCGCGGATAACCAGAAGGGCTTCGCCAACTCCGGAATCCAGTACCGCAGCAAAAACCGCGGCAATTTCGTCGCGGCCGGGTATCAGGGAGACATGGAGGCGGGCACGCACTACTCGGGCATTCTTTACGACGAGGCGGGAGGCGCCGGCGGACGTGGCATCATGGCCCTGCGCGGCGAGATGGTCACCTGGACGTCGAGCGGCAAAAAGGAGATCACCGGGCGGCTGGGAAGCTCGGAGGAGATCCAGGCGAAGATCAAGAAGGACGACTGGAACGAGTACGTCGTCATCGCACGCGGTAATCATCTTCAGCATTTCATCAACGGCGCACCGACGGTGGATGTTTTCGATGACGTCGAGGCCAAACGGCTAGACGCGGGCATTCTTGCACTCCAGCTCCACGCCGGAGAGCCGATGACCATCCGGTTCAAGGATATCCGGATCAAGTCGCTGCGCTCGGCGGCCGAGTCGGCGGTCGGGAACGTGCGGATCGCCAAGGGGTTCAAGCTCGACCTGCTCTACACGGTGCCCAAGCAGACTCAGGGCTCCTGGGTCGCTCTGTGCACCGACCCGAAAGGAAGGCTGATCGCCGCCGATCAGAGCGGCAAGCTCTACCGCATGACGCTGCCGGAGGCTAACCGCAGTGGCTCGCTTGCGCCCGAAGCGATCGGAGTGAATCTCGCCGGGGCGCACGGGCTGCTCTACGCGTTTGACAGCCTTTACGTGATGGTGAACGAGCGGGGGACACACGGGCTCTATCGCGTGCGCGACACCAACGGCGACGACCGATACGACGAGGTCAAACTCCTGCGTGAGATCCGAGGCGGCGGTGAGCACGGAATGCACTCGATCGCCCTTTCTCCAGACGGGAAGTCGCTGTACGTGGTTTGCGGGAATTCGACCGAGCTGACGAAAGTCGATCGCTCGCGCGTTCCGCTCGACTGGAGCGAGGACAACCTGGCGACGCGCATTCCGACTGGCTTCATGGACAACTCCATGGCGCCTCAGGGCTGGATCGCCCGCACGGACCCCGACGGCAAGGAATGGGAGCTGATCGCGATGGGGATGCGAAACCCGTTCGACATTGCTTTCAACCACGACGGCGAGCTGTTCACTTATGACGCGGACATGGAGTGGGATATCGGCGAGCCCTGGTATCGGCCCACGCGGGTCAACCACATCATCAGTGGCGCGGAGTTCGGCTTTCGCAATGGCTCGGGCAAGTGGCCGGCGTACTACATTGACAGCTTCGGCGCAGTGGTGGACATCGGGCCGGGCTCGCCCACCGGCATTACCTTCGGGTACAGGGCGAAGTTTCCCGAGAAGTATCGGGAAGCGCTGTTCATCAGCGACTGGAGTTTCGGAAAGCTGCGTGCCGTTCATTTGAGGCCGGAGGGGGCAAGCTACACCGCGGAGGTCGAAGACTTCCTGAGCGGCCAGCCCCTGCCGGTGACCGACGTGGTCATCAACCCGAGTGACGGCGCAATGTACCTGGCGGTGGGGGGGCGCGGGCGCAATCGGCCCTCTATCGAGTGACATACGTTGGCGGCGAGATCGACTCGCCAGGCGGGGCGGAAGACGCAAAGGCCCGCGCAGAGAGAGCGGCGGCGCACGCTGGAAGCGTATCACGGGCACCCAGACGCCGGTGCAGTGGATGCCCTGTGGCCGTACCTGGCCGATCAGGATCGAGCGATTCGTTACTCCGCGCGAGTGGCGCTCGAGTGGCAGGATCGGGCGCAGTGGGAAGGAAAGGCTCTTGGCGAAACGGATCCGCGCAAGGCGATCGCCGCGATTGTCGCACTGGCGCGTGTCAGCGGCCGGGACGAGTATCATCGCAGGCCGAGCGACCCGCCGCCCGATCCGGCATTGCGGGGACGGATTGTGGCGGCTCTTGATGCCATCGACTGGTCGCGACTGGCACCGGCTGAGCGCGTTGACCTGCTGCGTGCCTACTCGCTCGTGCTCTTGCGCCTGGGGCGGCCGGACGAGGAGGCATGCACACGGCTGGTTCACAAGCTCGACGCGCTTTTCCCTGCGCATGCCATCGAGGCGGATTTCCTGCTGGCGGAAATCCTTTCGTACCTTCAGGCGCCGACGGCTGCCACCAAGATCATGGCGGCCATGCGCGAGGCATCCACACAGGAGGAGCAGATCCACTACGCGCTGGTCCTGCGCGTACTCAAGGCGGGCTGGACTCAGGCACTGCGAGAGGAGTACTTCCGCTGGTTTGTCACGACGGCCGCAGCCTATCGAGGGGGCAATACGTTCGCGAACGCGACGCGGACGATCAAGTCTCAGGCGATTGGAACGCTCAGTGGCCCGGAGCGGGCGGCGCTTTTGCCGATTCTGGACGCGCGAGCCTGCGCGGGTGTCGCCTCGCGACCTGCTGGCGGCCAGAAAGCCCGTCAGGGAATGGACCGTTGCCGAGCTGTTGCCCGTTGTCGAGCGAGGTCTCGCGCAGCGGCGTGATCTCGAGCGGGGCCGCAGGCTCTTTGGCGCAGTGGCCTGCGCGGCGTGTCATCGGTTTGGCAGCGAGGGCGGTGGTGTCGGGCCGGATTTGACCGCCGTTGGTGGCCGGTTCGGCGTTCGTGACCTGCTCGACGCAATCGTCGAGCCAAGCAAGGTGATCAGCGACCAGTACGCCGCGGTGTCCATCGCCAAGACGGATGGCCAGGTTGTGACCGGCCGGGTGGGGAACATGCACGGCGACATCCTGAGCGTGATCGAGGATATGTTCGACCCGGGCGCCACCACCGACGTGAGACGCGGAGATATTGAGGAGATGAAACTGTCGGATGTTTCACCAATGCCGGCGGGGTTGCTGAACAGTTTGACGGAGGGTGAGATTCAGGATTTGTGTGCGTTTCTGCTGGGACGTGGGGAGCGGCCTCAATGATGCCGGAGAGGCGAGTTTCGTGCCCATCTGGCTGATGAACGGTGAGAAAACGAAACGCTCAAGCGAATTATGTTGACTGATGCGTTCGAACGCCGCAACATCACTGTAGCTGAGTGTTTGATTCCGTGCTTGGATGTTTTATCGCCTGAGCAGGAGCGTTGACCGTGTGGCTGACCAAGAGTCAATCGAGACGAGTGTCTCGCGGCAAATTACGCAACCGGAAGTCGATCAAACCGAATGTCGACGGGCTTGAAGAACGTCGGCTCCTGAGCTTTTCGCCTGTCACTTACTCGATCTTTCCGCAGGCGACCGTGACAGTCGCGGGGAAACGATACTCGAACGGCAATGAAATCAGGGCGCTCGTTCCAGTTGCCGGCTAGCATGGACGGTTACGCTAACACGGTGAGCCCCGGGCATCCGAGCGGCACTTCTGCGTCCGCATCTGCATTGATGTTCGCCTCGGCGTCCACCACCAGTCAGGGCAAGGTCCAAAGTGGCAAGGTCACTGTCTCGAAAGATGATTTAAATGTAGTTATCAGAAATTCGACCTCGGCAAGCAGCCGGGCTCAGACCGATTTCACGTACAATTTCAAAAGTACGTCGAGATTCATCTTCAGGACCTCGGGTAGTTTCACCTGGACGTGGGGTGTCACTCGAACGACGCCCGGGTCGCTGGGAAGTATTGCGATCTATCGGGGGACGACACGCCTGGCTGGATCAGATTTGACAGTGTATGCGGGAACCCCAAGCCCGTTCGCCGCGATGTCCAATACTCTGCCGGCGGGTGACTACACCATCAAGCTCATGTGCAACAACAACACCAACATCTACAATACGTCGACTCTGAGGGGCAACGTGGACTGGTCGATTACGACTCAGTAAGTTCAGCGCGTGACGATCTCGTTTCTCGCGGCCCAGGCTGCGATGTCGTCTTTTCGGATGGCTGCGGCCATCAGGCTGGGGAAGAGGTCGGGCGTGCAGGCGAAGCTGGGTGCCCCCAGCGATGTCATTTGAGAAGCCAGTTTTTCGTCGTAACAGGGAGATCCCTGGTCCGAGAGCGCGAGCAGGCAGATCATCGTCACGCCGCTGGAAACCAGCTCGGCGGTCTGGCGCAGCAGGTTGTCGGCGACACCGCCTTCGTACAAGTCCGAGATCAGAATGAAGATCGTTTGCGCGGGGCGAGTGATATGCTGGCGGCAATACGTTACGGCGCGGTTGATGTCGGTCCCTCCGCCTAACTGGGTGCCGAACAGCAAGTCGACGGGGTCATGAAGCTGTTCGGTCATATCGGCTACCGATGTGTCGAAGACGACGAGTCGGGTCGACACGGCGCGAAGCGACGCAAGCACGGCTCCGAAGATGCTGGAATAGACGATCGATGCGGCCATCGAACCACTCTGATCGATACAGAGCACGATGTCGCGCAGCGACGATCGCTTGCGGCCGTAACCGACGAGGCGATCGACGATCAGTGTGCCGCGGTCGTGAAGATAGTTGTGCATGTTTTTACGAATTGTGCGATGCCAGTCGATCTCGCCGGCGCGCGGCGCGAGGTGCGGGTCGCTTTCGAGAGGGCGCCGCGGATTGCTTCGGTCATCGGGTTGCGCAGCCTGCGCTCGAGGTCTTCGACGACCTTGCGCACGACCCGCCGCGCGGTCTCGCGCGTCTTCTTGGGAATGACGTTGTTGAGCGAAAGCAGCGTGCCGACAAGGTGAATGTCGGCTTCCATGGTCTCGAGCGTCTCGGGCTCGAACAGCATCTTCTGAAGGTTCAATCGCTCGAGAGCATCCTTTTGCATCACCTGCACGACAGACTTGGGAAAATACGTGCGGATATCACCCAGCCAGCGGTTGACGTTGGGGCAGGAGCTTCCCAGACCGCCGGAGCGATCCGAGTCGTAGAGTGCCTCGAGCACGTTGTCCAGCTTGACATCGTCATTCATCAGGGTCACGCCCAGACCCTCTTCGATCGCCGAGCCGGAGCGCGACTGCTGGGACTCTTTTCCCAGCACGAGGCGCCAGCGTCGCAAGCGTTCGTCGTCTGTCTCAGCCATGGTCGATTCCAGTGATGTAATGAGAATCCGTCATTTCGAGCCGAGAATGTGGGCGAGGATCGGTAATACCCGGCTGGCCCGCTCCGCGTCAATTCCGGGAGAATCGCTCGCCTTGCTGCGCAATTTGAGGCGATCAGATTCGGGCGAGCCGAGGTGCTTGAGCTTCTCGCCCATTTGCCGCCGCTCGGGGCCGGTGAAGTCGGCGAACGCGCGCCTCAATAGCGGCAGCATCTCCAGGAAGACGGCCGCGCTGAGCTCGGAGAGCCACCGGTCGAAGACTCGCCAGAGCGCGTCCTGATGCAAAAGTGCCAAGCCACTGCCGCGCAGGAGACCCGTGGCCCAGGCCGCGGATTGGGCCGGCGGATTTACCGGCGACAGGGCGAGCCGCGCGAGCCGGTACAATTCTTCAGGCGGCAGCGCAGCGGCATCGAGCAACAGACGGCAGGACCAGCCGGCAATCAGCGGGTGAACGCCCTTGTGAATCAATCGATCGAGGCAGGCGCGCCACTCCTGGTGAAGGTCATCGCGGTTAAGAACTTGAAGCGCCTCGGCCGCGTGCCCCATGCTTTCGACCATTCGCCCGGCTGCGTCGTCGTCGAGGGCAGAGCAGGCGGCGGCGATGCCCACGAGGGCGCGTTCGAGCATTCCTTCGAGGATCGGCTCGACATGAGCGGCCGAGGTTCCGCGAACGTCGCCGTAGCGGATGACCCTGGCCATCGGCAGGACCGCGTCAAGCAAGTGCCGCACGTCGGCCCCGAGCGCAGCCATCTCCTCTATCCTGGCAAGCAGCGGATCAACCGCCAGCGGGAGCCCGGCCTGGATCGACGACTCGAGCAATTTCGTGACGGCCGCCAGCTCAGTGCCGGTTTCCGCGGCGTTCACTACCCTGGCCGTCGCGGCCGATTCGACCGTGTTGCCCCAGATGTTGGCCTCGATGACCGCAACGGCGAACTCGGGCCGCCACTCGAGCACCCAGAGCTCGTGGAATGTCGAGGCTTTGCCGCCGCTTCCCTCGTGAGTGCCCCAGTTGACTCCGAGCACATTCAAGCGATGAAGCAGCTTGCTGCGGGCCAGATCACCCTCTTTCCGGACGTCCAGGTCGAGACGCTTGATCTCGGTGCTGGGCTTCAAGCGCAGGGACGATTGCTGTCTGGCGAGGTCCTGGGCCAGTGGAACCGTGGGCGCATCGTGCGGGACCTCGCCGATCACGTCGCCGATCTCGAGGCCGGAGCGAATCAGTTTCAGCGGCGCCGATTCACCGTGACAGAATACGGTGAGGATCGCTTCGCCCAGCTCGGGCAGACCCGGCGAGCGAATCTCGCGCATGGCCGCCAGCGCCTCGGCCAACCGGCGAGCCTCGATGACGCTGGCGGAGGAGGCGTCCAGGTCTCTGCGCGCAGCAGACGGGCGGCGGTCGCCAGCCAGCGCGTGGGCGCCTCGTCGTTGGAATTCCAGATGTGGGCATACCAACCCGGCGACTGCACGCCGGCGCCGTAGCCGCTGCGATAGGTCAGCCGCGAGTAGGTCCAGGGAATGAGTGTCGCGGTCGTCTTGAGTTTCGGCAAACCGCTCAATCGCTCGGTGTCCTCCTTGATCTTGCATCCGGGGCGCTTACCGGCCAGGGCCTCGGCGTCGAGGACGGGCACATGCCAGGCGCCGCAGACGACGGCGACATTCTGGAAGCCCTCCTTGGTCACTGCACGCAGCGTCTTGCGCATGTGTGCTTCGCGGAGGAGGTCTCGCGGCTGCACCTCGGGAAACTCGGCCCGGACGGCGGTCATGGCTTCGTGAATGGCCGCGAAGAGCTGTGACGCGTCGCAGCGGCGCTCGACCTGGTCTTCCCACCAGAGCTCGTGGTCCTGGTAGCCGGCGGCCTCGGCCATGATCGCCAGCGGGTCGACTCGCCAGCGCGGGGCGTCAGGCGAAGAATTCTGCTCATCTTCCGGCTCTTCACCGTCTGATTCTTCCGCGGTCGCCGCCTGGTCCTCGCCGGCTTTCTCGAGCGCAAGTTGATTCGATTGAGGCAGGTCCATGAACCGAACGGGTACTGCATTCGACGCGGCCCACTGAAGGGTTTGCCATTCGGGCGAGAAGACGGCGAGTGGAAAATACACCGCGCGCCGCGGCTCGTCGGCCGGATAGACGAGGATCGCCACCGGCGGTTTGACATCTTGATGGGCAACCCATGACAGGAGATCCTGAGCGTCGGGCGGGCCCTCGAGCACGACGGCGTCCGGCGCAATAGATCGAGCGCCCGGCGCAGGCTGCGCGCACAACCCGGGCCGTGATGGCGGATGCCGAAGACAGTCACTCCCATCGGTCGATGTGTGCTCCCGAGTGGTTCAGGAAAGATCACGGCTGGCCCGATAGAGGTCTTTCCAGTCGTCGCGCTCCTTGATCACCGTCTGGACGTATTCTTGCCAGATCAATTGATCTTGAACGGGGTCTTTGACAACGGCTCCGATCAGGCCCGAGATGACGTCGCCGGCGCGGAGGCGGCCGTCGCCGTAGAAGGCCGAGATGGCCATGCCCCCGGTGACCACCGAGATGGCCTCGGCGGGGGAAAGCGTGCCGCTGGGCGATTTGAGCTTGGTCTTGCCGTCTTCGGTGACGCCGCTGCGCAGCTCGCGGAGGATCGTGACCACGCGGCGAATCTCTTCGAGGGCGGGCTTTTCCACGGGCAATTCCAGGCGCGCGCCGAGCTGGGCGCTGCGCTGGTTCACGATCGTGACCTCGTCTTCGAGCGAGTCGGGCACGGGCAAGACGACCGTGTTGAACCGGCGCAAGAGGGCGCTCGAAAGCTCGTTGACGCCTTTGTCGCGGTTGTTGGCCGTGGCAATGACGTTGAATCCCTTGACGGCTTGCACCTCCACGTTCAGCTCTGGGACAGGGAGCGTTTTTTCGGAAAGGATGGTGATGAGCGCGTCTTGAACTTCGCCCGAGATGCGAGTGAGCTCCTCCACGCGGCAGATCCGGCCGGATTCCATGGCGCGGAGCATCGGGCTTTCCACCAGTGCATTTCGTGAAGGCCCCTCGGCGAGCAGGCGGGCGTAGTTCCAGCCATAGCGTATTGCAGACTCGTCGGTTCCCGCGGTTCCCTGGATGAGCAAGGACGACGTGCCCGAGATCGCGGCCGCGAGATGCTCGCTGAGCCAGCTCTTGGCCGTGCCCGGCAGGCCGAAGAGCAAAAGCGCTCGATCGGTGGCGAGCGTGGCGATCGCGATCTCGATGAGCCGTTCGTTGCCGATGTACTTGGGGGTGATATCGAAGCCGCTATCGAGCTTGCCGCCCAGGATGTAGGTCTTGACGGCCCAGGGTGAGAGATTCCAGCGCGGGGGCGCTGTCTGTTGTCGACTTCGGCGAGGGCCGCGAGCTCGGCGGCAAATTCCTGCTCGGCGTGCAATCGCAGCTTCTCGAACCCGGAATCTGCGGGAGCCGGGGATGTCGGCGGCGGGGAGTCTGGCGGTTTGGCCACGATTACGGCTCCGGAGGAAGTTGATCTTGTGCGTCAAGCTCTTGCAGGAAGCGTTGTCGTATTTCGATGAAGTTCATGAACTTCGCGATCTCCCTGGGGATCACGGTGGAGAGCCAGGAAGCGGATTCCGAGATATCCGGAGTTTTCCAGGGAGCCAGTGCCAGGGGAAGTAGCTCTTGCGGAATTGCACAGGCATTCGCAGTGAGCGCGAGCGCCCAGCGGTGGGCCGCTTCGTTGGTGTGACGTTCCAGGTGCGATCGCGCTTTCTCGAGAAACCACGTTCCGAACCGGACGCTCCACGGCCGCGGCCATCTCGCGAGCAGCGTGAGGGCTTCACCGTCGCGCCAGGGCGGCGCGGGTCGAGTGCATTCGCCAGGGCTGCTTCGGCGACGTCGGTCGGCATTGCGTGTAGAAGACCTTCCATCAGGGCGACGGCGGTTTCGCGCCGCGGAATTGTCACGCCAAGTGTCGTTTGATTCTCGACTTGAGCAAGCGATTCGGAATAATACCTCCAAAGGGCCCCGAGCCACTCGGGCGAGGGTTGATCGAAACGAAATGTCGCCATTCTCCACCCGGAAATCACTGACGCAGCGAACGGATCGTCGGCCACCGCGGCCATGAGCTCGGCCGGCTCGAGACCGAGTTGGCTCGCCCAGATCGAAGGCGGAACAGAGGCGACCAGATGCTCGGCCCACGAGGCGCAGGCCTTCGCGTTCGGCGGCTTTCTTCTTGAAGCCGTCGCGTTCCCAGTCGGGCGCGAGCTCCGACGGGGGCGTGCAAATTAGCCTGGATACCTTCGAGCGCCAGGCTTTTTTTCTCCATCGTGAACAACCCGGCGGCGCGGTTGCGCATCCGCTGCGCCAGCGCCGAATCGGGCAGATCGCACAGGAAGCCCGCAGCGACTTGGCCGATGGCAGGGCTGCGATCGTCGAGACATCGCTCGAGGAACGGCTCATCGCCGGGGACGAGGCCGGTTCGAAGAGATTTCAGCAGCTTCATGCGATTGCCGTGTTTCTCCTTCGGCAAGGCTTCTTCAACCCACTCGCGAGCGAGCGACGGGTCGAGTTGACGAAGTGTCTCGATTGTTTGACAGCGTTCTTCGATCGTCCCTTCGTCCCAGATGCGTTTGAGTTCTTCCGTACTTGCAACCGGGCGATCGGCCACCAATGTGACGAAGGGTGCCCAGTCGGGATTCTGCCGGCAGAGCCACGCGCCGCGCTCGCCGAGAACCGGCGTCAAGCGATGGCGAAGTTCCACGTCTTTGGTTTCGAGCAACCGCGGAAGCAGGTCTGGGGGAAGCACGACACCACGCCCCGCCATGAGCTTCAGGAACTCGAGCAGGAGCGTATTGCCTTGCTCCGCACTAGCACTCTCGAGGAGCGAGGCGATTCTGCGCGATGCCGGCTTTTTCGTCTCTTCGAGGGCTGGAACGCCCGGTTCAATGCCCGATTCGGGAAGACGCCCGGCGAGAGCATAGACGGCCTGCGCGCCACAGGCGAGCAAGAGCGATTCTTCACGGTCGGCGGAGGGTTCCGCCGCGACGAGCGAGGCGGCGGGTTGATCGCCGGTGGGGATTGGGCCGGAGTATCGGGACGTTCCGAGCAGGGCGACCTTCGTGAGCTCGTCCATCAAAAGCTCCAGTAGCGGCCCGCGACCAGCCCGCCCAGCAGGCGAAGCGTGTGGCCATCCCATTCGAGGACAAGGTCCGAAGGATGACCGCCGGTGAGCGCCATCGCTTTCCAGTGGTTCTGGCCCAGGAGCGGAAGAGCCTTCGATTCCTTGTCGCAGACCCACCAGGAGTCGCGCTGGCGAGTGATCGCGACGTCGCGCAAGACGGCGCCGAAGGCGCTCAGCCAGGGCTGACGCGCGAGCGAATCGGCAACTCCGGTCAAGAAGTCGCCGAGCGTTTCGTGGCCAGGAAGCCGGTCGCGCACGGCGGAGGGCGCGCCTTCGCGAGTGAGGAACCTCGCTCGCTGAGCCGACGCGCCGGGATAGAAGAGAAGGGTCGCTTCCTGCTCGATCCCCGTGATGATGGACTCATCGAACGGCTGGCGCGCTGCGCTGAATTGCAACATCAAGGCCATGCGGCCGGTTCGCCGGCCGAGCAGCCACGAGCGCCTGATGATGAATCGATCGCCGTCGTCATCCCACTGGCCGGCCACAAGCCATCTGTCGGCGACCTGGCGGCCTTCGCGCTCGAGCACTTCCTGCGTGACGTTCCAGCCGAGCATCTGGCGGATCTCGCTTGCCAGGCCCGGCTCGATCTGATCGATGCGGGCGTAGGCGTGCAACAGGAGTTTGATTCGTCCGAGCTCGCCGAGAACACGTGGGACCGAGTCGGGCGACGACCGTGGAAGAGACCCGAGGCGCACCAACCGGCCAGCAAGTCCCGGCGCCTGGGCATCGACCAATCGCCTGGCTTGCTCTTCCCATATCGATACCGGTTTAGCAGCCAGATCGAGCAAGCCCGCCCGGACGGAGTCCTTTAACCAGAGGTCGAGCCGCTCGAGACCGTCCTGTACCTTCTTGTTGCGCTCGTCCGTGCGGCGCTGCTTTGCCCTGGGGTCGGCGACCGGAGGGGGCTTGTCGTCGGCGGGAGCCGCGACTTTCTCGTCGCGGGCTCGCCGTTTTTCGAGCCAGTCGGCAACCCACGCGGGCGGCTCGCCGGGTTTGACTTGGTCGGGAGATTGTGCCGCGAGCGTGAGCACGCCGAGGACGTGCTTGCAGGGGAACTTGCGGCTTGGGCAGGTGCAGTTGTACGCGATCTGGACGAAGTCGACCTTCACCTGGTAGACCGCGCTTCCCTGGCATTTTCCCCAGAGGGCGGTTTCGGAGCGGCCCAGCTCGAGCCAATGCTTGGCGGCCGACAGGGACTTGCCCGCCGCCGCGGCTGAGGGGTCGGGAGCCAGTTCGGCGATTTGTTCGAGCGTCAGATTCATGCGCGGACGTGAGGCAAAACGAATGGTCCGCAATCAAGAATGGCCCGCAATAGCGGACCCTACACTGTCTCGAAGCGACGAAAGAGGTCGATGGCTTCGTCTGGCCGCAGCTCGTCAAGGTGCTTGCCCTGGGCGCACCAGTGACCGTCGTGGAATTCGAAGATCGCGGTGGCGTGGCGCTGGTCGGGCGAGAACTCGAATGGCTGTGGCTCGAAATCGACGCAGGTCAGGGCGAGCAGATGATGAGTCTGGCGGTCGCGTACCCAGAGAACGTCGTCATGCCAGTGGGCCGATTCCCACATCTCGCATTCCGTGGAGTCTGAGCGGTCGAGCGCGGAGATGAAGCGTGCCTCCAGCCGTTCGCGATTGCGGTGAAACAGCGCGCGGGCGTGTTCGATCCGCACGTCCTCGACCATTCGACGAACCGGCCTCCTCAGAACCGCCCAGGCGGCGAGGAAACATCCGGTCAGCACTCCCGTGGCGATCAACAATCCCATGGTCGACTCCCCACCTGACTCCCCGGAGTGGATTGCGACGTCCTCATTGTAGAATCGAATCATCCTAACCTGCAAGTAATGGACCATCGACAACTTTTATTACAATGAGGAATGTCGCGAGGTCAAGGAGGCTCGGGCCGTGGAGCACGGGCCGTTTCGCGGGGTGGAGATTGCGCAAGATTCGAGGAAGGGGCCCGATCAAACGATGGCGAAAACGACCAGGACGGCCGGGGGATCCCCGCGATCGATACGCACCTTCGGCGCGCACATGTCGATCGCGGGAGGCTGCGACCGGGCCGTGCGGGCTGCCAAGGCCGCGGGGTTCGAGACGGTGCAGCTCTTTACCAAGAACAACAACCAGTGGAACGCCCCGCCAATCGCCGACGAGCATGTGGCGGCATTTCGAGCGGCGCTCGAGGAGACCGGAGTGACGGATCCGGTCGCACACACGTCCTATTTGATCAACCTTGCCAGCCCGGACGGCGTTCTCTGGGAAAAATCGATCGAGGCAATGGTGGTGGAGGTCGAGCGATGTGCGGCCCTGGGCATCCCCGACCTGGTCGTCCATCCCGGCGCCCACATGGGTGCCGGCGAGAAGCGCGGGGTTTTGCGGATTGCGAAGGCCCTCGACAAGGTGCACCGTCGCACCAAGGGATCTCTCGTCACGATCGACCTCGAGACGACGGCCGGCCAGGGGACGAACCTGGGCTATCGGTTTGAGCATCTTCGCGATATTCTCGATCGCGTGGGGCAGCCGGAGCGCCTGGGCGTCTGTGTGGACACCTGCCATATTTTTGCGGCAGGCTATTCCCTGGCGAGCAAGGAGGAGTACGATGAAACGATCGAGCAGCTTGAGGGGTACGTCGGTCTGGGCCGCTTCGCGCACGTGGCACTTGAACGATAGCTGCCGTGAGTGCGGCAGTCGCGTTGACCGCCACGCGGGGATCGGCGCCGGCCATATGGGGCTGGAGCCGTTCCGGCACCTGGTCAATGACCCAAGATTCCACCACCTGCCGATGATTTTGGAGACGCCCAAGGGAGTCGATCAAGGCGAAGACCTGGACGCCCGCAACCTGAGCACACTGCGACAGCTCGTCCGGCGCACTCGTTCTCGGGAAAGACCGGGCTAGTTCCGCGGAGCACCCCGAAAAAGGGCCCTGGACCCGGGAAAACGGGGCAACACCGCTCTGAGGCGATTGTTCATGGCGCTCAATCAACAGAATGGCCCTCCGGTGCCGCCTGTCACGACGGCGACCGTACCCGACCCGACCTTGTTCATCAATCGGGAGCTCTCGTGGCTCGACTTCAACGAGCGCGTGCTCGAGGAAGCGCGCGACCAATCGAACCCGCTCCTGGAACGCCTGCGGTTCCTTGCGATCTGTGCATCCAATCTCGACGAGTTTTTCGAAGTGCGGGTGGCCGGCTTGCAGGCGCAGCTCTACGAGAACCTCGAGCCGCAGGATCCGCCGTCCGACGGACTGGGACCGCTGGCGCAGCTTCTGGAGATCAGCCGGAGGGCCCACGACTTCGTCACGCGATTCTACGAAGTTTGGCTAGCCGAGATCCGCCCTGAGCTGCTCAAGCATGGCATCCGGCTGTGCGAGTCGGCGGAATTGACGGAGTCGCAGAACCGCTTCCTGGATGAGTTTTTTGACACGCAGGTCTACCCGGTGCTCACGCCGCTGGCGATCGATCCGGCCCATCCTTTTCCTCACGTGCACAACAAGAGCCTCAATCTGCTCTTGAGGATCGAGCAGAACAAGCCCAACCCCCGGCCGTTGTACGCCGTGCTGCAGGTTCCCACGGTGATCAATCGCCTGGTCCCGCTGCCTGATGAAGCGGACGGCGAGAAGCGATTCGTGCTTCTGGAAGATGTGATCGGCCCGAGGCTCGACGCTCTCTTCGGCGGCTATCGGACCACGGAGCACGTGGCGTTTCGCGTCACCCGGAACAGCGACCTGACAATCCTCGAAAACGAGGTGAAGAGCAGCTTGCTCTCGACCGTCGAAGAGACCCTGCGCCAGCGCAAGTGGGGTGCGGCCGTACGACTCGAGATCTCGGATCGGGCCGACGAAGATTTGCTGGCCCAGCTTCTCTCCACGTCGGCGCTCGAGCTCGAGCCGCGCGACGTCTACCGTGTGCCCGGGCCGGTCGACCTGACCGCATTGCAGGCCCTCTGCAAGATCGAAGGCTTTCGCGACCTCAAAGAACCGCCTTTCGAGCCGCAGATGCCCGGGGCTCTGGCCAAACGGAAGAACATCTTCGCCGCGATCCGCGACCACGACATCCTGGCCCATCATCCTTACGAAGCGTTTGGATCGGTCGTGCAGTTCATCGAACAGGCCTCGGAAGATCCGCAAGCGCTGGCAATCAAGATGACGCTTTACCGGACGGCGGATGCCAACCCGATCATCACGGCGCTGGCCCGGGCGGCCGAAAACGGCAAGCAGGTGACGGCGCTGGTCGAGCTCCAAGCAAGGCTCGACGAGGAAAACAATATCGACAAGGCCCGCATGCTCCAGAAGGCGGGCGTTCACGTGGTTTACGGAATCGTCGGTCTCAAGACCCATTGCAAGGCGTCGCTGGTCGTCCGCCGCGAGCACGACGGGATTCGCCGCTACGTGCACCTGGCGACCGGCAATTACAACCCGACGACGGCCCGCACCTACACCGATCTGAGCTTCTTCACGTGCAACCGCGAGTTCGGCGAAGACGCAAGCGCTCTGTTCAACCTGCTGACGGGCTACTCCCAGAGTACGCACTGGAACAAGTTGATCGTCGCGCCGGCCCACCTGGCGAACAGACTGGCCGCGCTCATCGACCGCGAGCGGGCCCATGCCGAGGCGGGCAGACCCGCGCGGATCATTGCCAAGCTCAATTCACTCGTCGATACCCAGATCATTTCCATGCTCTACCGCGCCTCGCAGGCCGGCGTGCGCATCGATCTCGTGATCCGGGGAACCTGCTGCCTGCGCCCGGGCGTGCCGGGCGTGTCGGAGAACATCCGCGTCATCAGCATCGTCGACAAGTACCTGGAGCACTCCCGGATCACTTATTTCCAGAACGGCGATCAGCCGGAAATCTTCCTGGCCTCGGCGGACTGGATGCCGCGCAACTTTCGCCGCCGCGTCGAGATCATGTTCCCGATCGAAGACCCTCAGCTTCAGCACCGGCTCTTTGACGGCATCCTGGGCGTGGTTCTCGCCGACAACGTCAAGGCCCGTGAGCTGCACGCCGACGGGACCTACCACCGGGTTCCTCCGCCGCCGCCGGGAACGCCGACCATCCGCTCGCAGCTCGAGTTCCAGAACATGGCGCTCGAGCTCTGCGAGACGGTCCCGAACATTCACGGCTCGGCGCCGGCCGTCAGTCTGCTCGGAAGTACCTGAGAAGGCGAGCTTGCCGTTCGTTCAATCATCGATTGCACCACCTAAACGGCGCAGAAGTCGCGGCGGCGCCAGCCAGGAGAGCTCGTGCAGTCCTGACGATCCTTCGGTGCGCACCAAGGCGGCGATTCCGCCCTTCTTGAGCTCGCAGATCGGCGATCTTCTGGCGCCTGCTACCATCAGGGATACCAGCTCGGAAAGCGTGGGATTATGGCCGACGAGCAAGAGTCGCGACTCGGCCCGGCTGCGCAGGAATCGCTCGATCGTCGCGGGGTCAGAGCCGGTCGCGAGCACATTGGACGTTTCGAGCAGGTCTTTCAGTCCCAGGGCATTGGCAACGATCTCGGCTGTCTGCCTGGCACGGACGAGCGGGCTGGTGATGATCGCATCGATCTGGAGGTCGATCGCAAGCAGGCCGTCTGCGATCTGGCGCATCCGCTTGATGCCCTTCTCGGTGAGCGGCCGGGCGTCGTCGGGCATGCCCGAGGAGCCCGGATCCACGGCGATCCCGTGCCTGAGCAGATAGATCTCGTTCACTTGGATAACCTCCGTACGCATCGCGAACAGGACGTTTTTCATTCACGGGGCTGGCGCCGTCGCCTTTTTCCAGCTCGCTGCCTCTTCGCCGTCGACGCGGAACGTCAGGCACTTTGCGCTGCCGCCGGACTTGATGAATTCCGAAAAGCAGAGCGGACGAACCTCGTATCCGAGCTCATCGAGTCGAGCCGCCAGCTTCGGCACACCCTCGGAAAGAATCACCGTCCGGCCGGCGACAACGGCGTTGCAGCTAAAGGAAATCGCCTCCTCGGGAGCGACCTCGATCAACTGCTTGATCCGGTCGCGCAAGACCGAGATGCCGTATTCGTCGAATGCGCCGGGGTAATAAAGGGCGAGGTCGGGCGCGAGCGGGCAGAAGCAGGTGTCGAGATGATAAAACCTTGGGTCCACCAGCTCGAGCGGGAGCACTTCCCGGCCGATCCGCTCGCCGATCCACTGGTGGCTCTTGACATCGCTGCGGAAGCGATAGCCGGCGATCAGGGTCTCGCCGCAGAAGAGCGCATCGCCGGCGCCTTCAAAATGAAAGCCGTGGGGCATGATCACGACGTCGAAGCCGCGATCGCGCGCCGGCGCTCGAAATAGGGAGCCTCGCCCTGGCGCACGCCGAACCGGAAGCGAGAGCTGATGAAGAGATTCTCGTAGACCAACCCGCAGTTGGCGGTGAAGACCAGGTCAGGCAATCCCTTCACCGGCTCGATGAGCTCAACGGCGACGTTCAGATCGAGCAGACTGCGGTGGAGGGCACGCCACTGCTCGTGCGCACGGGCGGAGTCACTCCCCTTCTGAACGTTCATCCAGGGGTTGATCTCGTACTCGATCCCGAAATAATCAGGATTACACATCAGGATGCGAGGCGACGATTCTCTGGGCATGGGGCTCGGGCCTCCTTTTTACGCTCGTGCGGGCGCTCGCATCAAGGGCAACCGCGGGATCACGATCGGCCGGGCGGGGCGGCGGCGATCTCGAGCGGCGGCTCGGCGAGCTCTGCGGCCAAGGAGCGGAGAAACGGCTCGACGTCGGTCACCAGGCCGATGGTCTGAAAAGTGCCGCGGTCGCCCAGCTTGATCACGGTCGCCGGGTTGATGTCGACACAAACGACTTTCACCCAGGCCGGCAGCAAGTTGCCGGTGGCGATCGAATGCAGCGCGGTGGCTATCATCGAGCGCGAAGCCGACGTCGCGGATCGCCTCGCGCATTCGCTCCTGGGCGGCCAGCGTATCGGTGATCACTTCGGGCAAAGGGCCGTCGTCGCGGATCGAGCCGGCGAGCACGACGTCCACTCCCGCCTTGACGCATTCGTACATGATTCCTGACGTGATCACTCCTTTCTCGACGGCCTGGGCGATCCCGCCTGCTCGTCTGATGGTATTGATCGCTCGCAGATGGTGCTCGTGACCATGCTCGATCGGCTCGCCCAGATCGAGCGAGACGCCCAGGCTGGTGCCGAAGAGTGCCTGTTCGAGGTCGTGCGTGGCCAGGGCATTACCGGCGAAGAGCACCTGCACCCAGCCCTCACGGATCAGCCTGGCGACCTGAGGAGCCGACCCGGTGTGCACGATGGCCGGGCCGCCGACCAGGAGCACTTTCTTCCCTTCGGCTCGAGTCGCGCGGATGGCGTCGACGATGGCCTTGACGCTGATCGACTTGGGCTTCTCGCTCGAGACTGTGGAGCTCATGAAGCCGAACATGCTGACGTTGCGGGGCCGCTCAACCGGCAAAACGCGGACGCCCGCATGACCAACGACGATCGGCATCCCCACGGCAACGCGGCTCATGGGAATGCAGCGCGGTTTCGCGTGGCCCGGCTCGACGACGATGCCGCAATCCATCTCCTGGTCGCGAACGTCGACCCAGCGCCCTTGCAGGCGGACCTGCGTCGGCTGATTGGTCGTGCTGTAAAAGCCCTCGGGAAATGCGCCGGCAACATCCGCGGGAACCAGTGCCGCATTTTCGGGATGAATCGGCGAGGCGCCGTGCTCGACCAGGTCTCCCAGGATGGCGTCGAGCGTTTCCTGAGTTTCGGCGCGGACGGCGATCCGCGCGTAACTCGGGTCGGCGCGATGAACGCCGATCTTGCACTCGCGGATCTCGAACGAGCCGCTCATGAGCAGAATACGATCGAGGATCTTGGGGAGCAGCAGCGAATCCACGATGTGGCCGCGCACCTCGATTTCCTCGGTCACGTCCATTGCCGTGGCGAGTTTAACCGGGCTGGCTCCTGGCAGTTGCCGGCTGGGTCGATCTGTCATCCGTGCCCCCCTACCATCCTCACGAACGAATGGAAGAACCGACGCGATACGGTTTCCTGCCCGTTATCTGGGTAATGCCGCCGAAGAATGGGCGCTCGAGCCCGGTTCATACTTGAGCTCGCCGGCCTCGATCGCCAGACTGAGCCGGTTCCTGGAGGGTGCCAGCGGACAGGTTGCATAGGGGATATAAGCGCATGGAAGGTTGACGGCTTTGTTGAAGTCGAGGATGACGCTGCCTCCCGATGGCGGATCAGCGTAGAGCTGGCGAGCGCCGCCGTGGGTCGTGCGCCCACTCGTGCCGTCGCGGAAAACGAACCAGAGCGTGCCGTTTTTCTGAGCGGCCGCGTCCAGGCGGTAAATCTTGCCGTCGCGCTCGAAGGTCGCGTAACCCGGGCTGTCGATGGCCTCGGTCTCGCCCACGATTGTATCCAGCTTGAGCTTGGTCGGGACCGGGTGCGGTACGAAAGTGGCCGTGATTCGCCACTCTGCGCGTGGCGGATACCACCTCAGGCCGGCAAAGCTGGTCCGGAGCGGGCTGTGATTGTCCTTGGTTCGTACGGCAAATCGCTCTCCGCGCTTGAGCAGGATTAGCTTCACGTCCTTGAAGGCCAGCGTATCCGGGTGCTCGTCCGCGTCGGAATAGATCCGCCCGCCCTGGAACGGCTTTCCGTTCCTGGTAACCATCACGCCTGGTGCGGGCCGGAACTCGACGGTGCCCTCGGTCAAATTCAACGTGCCGAAAGACCCGGGAAGCCGGTCGGGCAGCAAGAGGTCGCTGGCCGCCGCGCTGCCGAGTGTCGTTTCGCCGGGCCGAAGCCAGTAAAGCCCGGTGACCGAAAGCCAACCGTCCTCGGCCTTGAGATCCGCGAGCCGCTTTTGCCGCCAGGTCTCGATTTCGGCGCGAAATTTTTCGTCGATGTCGCCGGTTGCGCGGGCGCTCGAGGCGCAAAGTAGACCCGCTAATGAAAGCAACAGAACTCGCTGCATATTCTGTCTCCCATGTCTTACATCAGGCCACGGGATCAGATTATAACAGCGGACCGCAGAATTGCTCCATCCGTACGGGATGCGCGCGGCAGACGGCGACGCCGGGGCCGACGCCCCGGCGATTTCTGTGCGAGTTTCAGATAGAGTCAATCGGACTCATCACGCGAGAGCATCGTTCGCTTACGAGGGGATTTGTTCATGACACGCGCCAAGACGCCGATCATCCTGGGATTGACGGCTGGACTGCTGGTGGTTAGCTCGCTGGTCAAAGCCGACGAGCCGGCGTTCGAGCGAAAGGAGGACGTGATCTACGCCCGCAAATTCGGCACGGCGCTGACGATGGACGTCTTCACGCCCAAAGCGAAGGCGAACGGCGCGGCGATTGTCTTGGTGGTGAGCGGCGGGTTCCGGTCCGCGCACGAAGCGATCAACCCTGGTTTCGCGCGCCTGCTCATCGACCGCGGGTACACCGTGTTTGCGGTGGTTCATGGCAGCCAACCGAAGTACACGGTTCCCGAAATCATCGATGACGTCAACAAAGCGGTACGGTTCATTCGCCATCACGCCAAGGATTACCGGATTGACGGGACCCGGATTGGAATCACCGGTGCGTCAGCGGGCGGGCATCTCTCGCTGATGCTCGGGACTGCCGGCACGCCGGGCGACCCCAATGCCAAGTCGCCCGTGGATCGCGAGTCGAGCCGCGTGCAGGCCGTCGCCTGTTTCTTCCCGCCGGCAGACCTGCTCAACTACGGCAAGCCGGGTAAAGAGATGCTGCACGCGACCGATCACGGTATGCCGTTCCGGCCGGCATTCGACTATCACGAGCTGGACAAAGCCACCAATGTCTGGGTGCCGATCACTGATCCCGCGCGGCTGCGCGAGATCACGCGGCAGATCTCGCCGATCACGCACGTGAGCGCGGATGACCCTCCCACGATGATCATCCACGGCGATGCGGACGTGCTCGTGCCGCTTCAGCAATCCGAGTTATTTGTGAAAAAGCTCGAGAGCGTGGGCGTTCCGGCCAAGCTGGTGGTTAAGAACAAGGCTGGGCATGGGTGGCTTGGCATCGAGAAGGATGCGGCGCTGCTGGTGGATTGGTTTGATGAGTATCTCAAAAAACCGGGGGTGGCGAAGAAAGCAGGTTGAGCGCGCGCGGGCTGGGCTTCGTTGCTGGGGGCCGCTCAGGGATTCCCAGGTCCAGGCGGTGCGTCAGGCGCATCAACCTTCGCCACAATTTGCGCACAAGTCTCAAGATAGCCGAGTGTTGTTGCCAATCGCTCGAGAGTTTGCGCGGCATTTCGGACCAGCTCAATCTGCTCCATCAAGGATCCTCCTTGAGACCGCGAGCGAGACATCCTCTCGAGACCAATCGGGATGGCGCATGCGTTCGCCTGCGGCGAGCACGACTCTGGCCGTTCGATTGCAGTCTTCGATCATCCAAGCGCACTCTGCCGGCGTCTTGGCCGCAAGAATGGCCGCGTAGGCGCGATCGATCACTTCAATCCGATGTTGCTCCACGAGAGTTTCTCCGACTGAATTTCGCTAGCGATTATACGAGCCGGCGCGAGATCCGTCACATGTTCTCCGACGGCTCGGCGTCGGGATGCGTGGCCCGCTCGGATCGATTCTCTTCACTTGGTCCGGCTTGTTCGTGGCGATGCTCGGGGGATTTTCACCTGCGGAAGACGCCGATGAACAGTACAACCAACCCAAGGAACATGCTCCAGAGTCCGAACCAGTACGGCGCCAGGGCCAGGGGCAACGCCGGATCCTGCCCCGGCATCCGCACCCACATTTTCCCACGACCGTAGCTCAGGCCCCGGAGTGCGAATTTGATATTGGTCGTCAGGAACCACCCAATGATGAAGAAGGCGGCGCCCACACACGCCACAACTCGCTGTTGATCCATTCGGGTTCCCTCGAGACACCACGCCTGGGTTCGAGTGGTCGAATCGTCAGGCTGAAAGCCTGACCTACTTCGGAATTTTACCGGTGCGGCGTCGTTCGGCTCGCTGGAAGCAAGCGAGCCATCTCCAGTGGAAACCGCCGGCGGTCCACCTGCCGTCTTTCAGCGCGAACTCACCGTTTGAGTCGAAGGAAATCAAGGCCGGCCTGAAGGGCTGGGTGTGGAACGAGAACGTTCGTTGTTTCAGGTTGCAATTGAAGCTCCGGTCGTCTCCGTATGCGTGCTCGTCGGTGAAGAAATCCACTCCCTCTCCCTTGCGTAGTCGTTCCAGCGCGAGCTCGTTGATCCGGGCGACGTTTGGATCGGCCGGCGCGGGCTCTTCCTCGAGCATCTCGATCAGCGCCTGGCGGGCTTGAGCGGGCGTCGGCTCGGTGAGGGCCGGCTGCGAGGTTGGCGCGAGGCGGAGATCGGCCGTGGCGTGGTCGGGCGCGGCAAGAGAGACGAGCACGGCAGCCAAGTTCAGGGCGACCAGCAACACGACAAGCAGAGACAAAGCTCGTGAATACGCGGGTGCGAGCGCCACCATGAGGTTCTCCCACGGACTCGACATGGAGCGTGGTTGATCGTACCACGAAACCGTTCGCGAGGCGATTGGTGCGTTGCTCAGGTCGTTTTTCGCCGCGCCTTATCGTGGTGAAGGCCGCTCGTCCCGTGGCTTCGCGCTGGTTGTTTTCGGGCGTTCAAACAGATGATTGAGAGCAGCCTCGGAGGACGAGTCCTGGCCTTGCTTGTCGATGACCAATGCCGTGCCGCTGGGGCTGACCCAGGTTAGCCGGCTGCCGAGTGCGAAGATTGCGCTCAGCTCCGGATGGTCCGCGAGCAGCTTGAAATAGGCTTTTCCCAGCACTCGCAGCCGCAGCGTGGGCATCGAGGATTTGAACGTCTGATCGATCCAGGCCTCGCCGGCCTTCCGGAATCGCCGGCCGGCAACCAAACGCTCGGTCGTCGCGGATTCGGGCCTCGCCCCCGTTTTCAAGTCGGCAACCCGCTGAGCCAGGTCGACGGCCTCCTTGCCGCTCGACGGAAGCGCGGCGATCGAACCGGAATCGGCGGCCGCCGTCTCCGAATCGCTGGCACCATTTGGCTCCCTTTCAGGCGCAGACGCCAGAGCGCGACCATGCCCTCGCCTCGGGGCAATGACCGCACTGCCACCGGCGCCCATGCCGCCTCCCATGCCGCCGCCCATGCCAGGCATTCCTCCGAATGCCCCTCTCATGCCGCCGATGCTGCCGCCCATGCCTCCCATGCCTCCGATGCCGCCGCCCATGCCGCCCATGCCTCCCATGCCGGCCATGCCGCCGCCCATCATGCCGCCGCCAAAACCGCCGCTTCCCATCGGCAGCGAGGGAGACAGGCTGCGACGTCTGCGCGCGGGGGCTCTTCGGGTGGCGGAATTCGCGCCTGGAGTTGACTCGGGGACGACGAGGATGCTGGTGTAGGGAGTGGCGATCGCGTAGTCGTGCGCGAGTTTCACCAACTCATTCTTGACCTCGGCTGACTCACCGTTTAATCGCACCTGGTCGAGCAGATAGCCGACTTTGCGCCTGGCCCAGATGGGGGCGATGAAATTGTGGTCGGCGGCCATCTCGGGAAACTCGGTCTGGAATGTCTCCGCGAAGTTCAAGTCTCCGGCGTTTCCTTTGAGTGTGAGGGTTGCGGGGCCGTGGCCTTCAAATCGGCCGGCGATCTGGAGTTGCTCGCCCTGGAACAGGTCGGGAAGGCGAGGAGGGTACATCTCGACGAGATGCGGCCCACCGCTGACCGCGAGCTTCAAGTCTGTGCGCGCGGGGCGGCCGATCTTGCTCGAAAAGGCCGCGACTTTCGCTTCCAGGTCCTCGTTTGGGCGCACGTATGTACTGCAAGCGGAGGTTTTCTCCGCGAGCAGATCGAGCAGGTGCGCATCGACGTCGTCGCCGACGCCGAAGGTGTAAATGCGGATTCCGCGGGTGTTGCGTCGATTCACGATCTCGAGGATCTCGGACGTCTCCTTCAATCCCACCGTCGGCAAGCCGTCGGTCAAGAAGGCGACCTGGAAGGATCGTGGGGCAGGTTTATCCGTCCGGAAGGCGAGTGCGGCCTCGAGCGCGGCGGAGATGTCGGTGCCGCCCACCGCTTCGAGTTTTGCGACCCAGGCTGCTGCGGCGTGCAGGTCGGCCCCGGCGGCCGGCGAGAGCTGTTCGCGGAAGGAAACCGGCGTGGTGGCAAATGAGACCAGTGCAAAGCGGTCGTCTGGAGAGAGCGAGTCAAGCGTACGCTTCATGGCGGCCTTGGCCTGCCGCAGCTTTTCGCCATCCATGCTCGAGGATGTGTCGAGGACGAGCACCAGGTCGCGCGGTGCCGGCTTCGCCTGGTCCAGATCGCTGGGGCTGAGCAACAGGAGGAAGTAGCCGCGTTCGCCGGGCGACTCTCGCTGGGTCAACAACGAGAAGCCGACGCGCTGGGCCCTGGGCGAGAAGTAGAGCTGAAAGTCCTTGTCAAGCGGGCATCTGTTGCGCTCGAAGCTGACAATTGCCTCGCGATCGCCCCGACGTACGAGCTGGACGTCATGGCTGGGGCTATAAACCGGCCCGAGGGGGGCCTCGCTCTGGATGCGCACCACCATCGTGAAGTCCTTTTCGGTGGTCCGGACGGTCTGGCCGGTGCGCAGGAGGTACTGATACGAGATCATGTCGCCTTCAGCCGGCAAGATCGAAGTGAACGTGATCTCGATCTTTTGCTCACCGCGGCGCGGGACGGGGTAGATTCGGACCTTCCACAAATCTCGTCCGATGTATTCGAGCAGGCCGGGGTCCTGCAAACGGCGGACGATATCTTCGTAAGTCTGCCGGGCTGCCTTGGCGTCGACGGCCTCGCCCTTGTAGCGTTTTCCACCGACCCACATCGAGAAGTCGCGAACTGAGGCGCCTACGGGCAGCGGGAAAATGTATTCGGCTTCGAGGTCGCGGTCGGTGGTGTTGCGATAGGACTGCTCGACCTTGGTCGTGGCGACCTGGCCCACGATCGCGACTTCGACGCGCTGGTACGCCAGGCGCAGCGGAGGGAGTCCCTGCTCGGTCGGGATCAGAAGACCATCCGCGCGCACCGTGGACGACGACGCCAGCCCGATCAGGGCTAGCGCGAAAAGCTTCCCGCGCATGGCTATTTCCTCCGATGGAGAGATTGGCCCGCCGGATTGAGCGTCTGGCGGATTCTTGGCCTGCTCTTTGTGAGATAGACGACCGGAGTCGCGGCGGTATTCAGACGTTGTGCCGGGATTCCGGTCAGTGAATCCGCGAGGGCCGTTCGCGAGTCAATCGAGAGGTTCTCGCGTGACCTGCAAGTGGCGGTGAGATCGCATGAATCGGTCGACTTTGGTAACGCGTTTCCAGTGAAGCTCGATGGCGCTCCACCGGCCCTGGTTGAATGAGAACAGACCCTTTGATTCGAACGAATCCAAGCTCGGAACCAAGACGTGAGATTCGAATGCAAACGTGAGTCGCTTCAGGTGGCTGACTTTTCGTGAGTCGGGTGCGGCATTCGACGCTCGCAAAGACGGTGTCATTCGTGCGACACTTAGCGGGCGGCACACGGAGTGTGCCTGCTACATTGGGACGTGGTGAGACAATCGAAATCGACTTCGAAGGATTCCCGTGTGATCGCGCTCTCCAGGAACGCGCTCCAATCTCCAGCGTAAATCCACGGCGCGCCACTGCCCATCATTGAACGCAAATCGACCGGTGGCCTTGATTGCGAATCTGCCGATGCTGCCCTTCGAGAACAGAGGGAACCACACGCTTCGAGAGAACAGAGAGAACGTCCTTTTGCTCCTGTCGCAGTTGAAGTCCCAATCTTTCGCCATGAGCTTCTCTTCATCGACGAATCGAAGCCCGGTGCCCTGGCGCGAGCGCACGACCGCGCGATGGACGATCTCGGCTTCGTGACTGCCGCGGTCCCATCGCGCCTGGTCGAGGAGCTCGATCAGTGCCTGACGGGCACCTGTGGACTTAAGTTCTTCCGCTCGCCCCTCATCCACCACGTGCCAGGCTCGCATGGTGTCGGGAGCGCTCGCCCACATCGCGGCGGCGACGACACAGACGGCGACGATGCAAACGATCAGCAGTGAGCATTGCCGGGAAGGCTGTTGCGCGGGCATCGACATGACCGGCGGTCCGTTAAGGGCGCTTCCTGGGCGGCCAGCCGCCGTGCTGGTCGGCCCAGCGGATTGCGCCATGTACCATAGTATTGCGGGCGCGATCAGGATTGCGACGGCGGAATAACGCAAATCGCGGAATCCGTAGATGACGAGAAGGATTGCAACCCAGACCAGGATGAATATCGATGCCAGGGCCGAGCCGCGATTGGGCAGGCCGTAGAGGGCGAATGCGACCCACCAGGGGCGCTTCGTCGCGGGTTGCTTTTCTCCATCGGCCTGGTGCATGGTCGGGAGCTCATCCGTCTTTGTCATGCTACTCCTTGGGGGTGGTGACGGAAATCCGCGTGCATTCGGTCTCCACCCGGACCTGCACGGTGTTGCGTGTGACATGGCGGCGGGTTCGGGGGATGCCTGTCCGGATTCTATATTCTCGTCCAGGCGCGGTACAGCATACAATGCGGGTTCGACCCGTTGCTTAGCAAAATCGAGCGATGTTCATGCGGCCCAGTTGTAAGGTCCGGAACAAATTGAAGTCATCGAGAGGCCGCAAGCCGCTGTTCGAGCGGTTGAAATCTGGTCTGGAAGAAGGTATCCGTCACGCGAAGCGCGAAATTACTTTGAAGACCACGACCGTCGAAATGCCCAGCCGGGCGCCCGAAATCGGGGCCCGCGAGCTCACCAGGCTTCGAATAAAGAGTGGCATGTCCCAGGCCGTCTTCGCGCGGATGCTCAACGTCTCGGCCAAGACTGTCCAGAGCTGGGAACAGGGGCATCGCAGGCGGCCTTGAGGCTGATCCAGGTCTTTCGTAAGGATCCGTCCGGCCTCCTTGAAATCGTGGGCATGTCGCGTCTCGCGGAACCGGCAGGTGCTGGTACGCAAGCGACAGCCGGTCGCAAAACGAGCCGCCTGTGAATCCGCATGCACGAACCATTCAGCGGATTCGACGGCCCACCTTCTGTAATCGCTGGTTCGTTCGCCTGAGCGGTGTGCGAGAATCTCGCGATGGCCGGTTTTAACGAGCTCACGGAGCCAATCGCTCGATCAGCCAGCTTCCTCCGGGGCAAAGAGTATAGCGTAGCCGGTCGTGCAGGCGGTTGGGACGGCCCTGCCAGAATTCGATCGAGTCGGGGATGAGCCGGTAACCTCCCCAGTTGGCCGGCCGGGGGACGGTCTCATCGGGATGACCTCTTTCGGATTCGACGTACCGCGAGTCGAGGAATTCACGCCCGGAGATGACCTGACTCTGAGGCGAGGCCCAGGCGCCGATGCGGGCGCCCCGCGGCCGGCTATGGAAATATCGGTCCGATTCCTCGGCGGAGACGCGCTCGACGCGGCCTTCAATGCGCACCTGGCGCTCGAGCTCGTGCCAGAAAAAGACCAGCGCGGCATAGGGGTTGGCTTCGAGCTCGCGCGCCTTGCGACTCTCATAGTTCGTGAAGAACGAGAAGCCTCGATCGTCGGCACCGCGAAGCAGGACCATCCGCGCTGAGGGCCGGCCATCGGGCGTGGCCGTGGCGAGAGCGGCCGCGTTGAATTCAGGGTTCCCCGATTGTTGTGCGTCCTCGACCCAGAACGCGAACTGGTGGATGGGATCGGGGTGAACGTCTTCCTCACTCAGAACGGAACGCGTGTGGTCTTTGCGCGGGGTCTGGATGCTCACGGACGTTTCCTCAAGATGACGATCGGCGGCATGAATAGCGATCCAGACAATCGTCGCCTGTGATCGAGCGAAAAGAAAGCCCTACCGGTTGCGGCGCGCGACCCCAAAAAAGTGGTTCCGAAATGCGGTATGAAGTTTTTGACGAGACGACATACCGGCGTTACGATATTGAATTGCGGGAACTCGTGCCCCTGGTCAGGGCCTGATCAAACAGGGTGCGAATCTCGTGCATTTTCTTTGAGGACGGGATTCAACACCGCCGTCGCCGGGGCGAAGAGACACGATGCACATTCCGGACTCGGTTCTGGACACCAAGGTGATCGTGACCACAGCGGTCGTAGGGGCCGCGGGGCTGGCGATGGCGGTGCGCAAAATCGAGCGGCGGCTGGGCGAGCGGACGACGGTCCTGATGGGAACGATGGCGGCGTTCATCTTCGCCGGCCAGATGGTCAATTTTCCAGCGGGCCCGGGGGTTTCGGGGCATTTGCTCGGCGGCGTTCTGGCCGCGGTGCTGCTGGGTCCATGGGCCGGTGCGGTTGTGATCGGGGCGGTGCTCCTGGTGCAAAGTTTGATGTTCGCCGACGGCGGCGTGACGGCACTGGGGGCCAATTTCGTCAACATGGGGTTGATCGGGGCGGTGGGCGGCTACGCGATTTTTAAGCCGATTCGCCGCACGATCGGCGGACAGAGGGGGGTCTTGATCGGGGCGATGGCCGCGGCCTGGTTCTCGGTGCTTTTGGCTTCCGGCGCGTGTGCGGTCGAGCTGGCGGCTTCGGGGCACGGCGGCGAGTTCCCGCGATTGCTGGCGTGGATGGCACTGGTGCATGCCGCGATCGGACTGGGCGAGGCGCTGATTACGGGCGCTGCGGTGCGTTTCCTGCTTTTGCGCCGGCCGGATCTTTTTGAGGAGACGGATCTGGCAGTCGCGCCACCGGGCCGGGGCACGAAATGGGGCCAGGCGATCCTGGGTGGTCTGGGAGTCGCGCTGGCGGTCGCGGTCTTCCTGGCGCCGATTGCCTGGGAGCGGCCCGACGGCCTGGAGTTTGTCGGCAAGAAGCTTGCGGTCCTCGCTGACGAGGAGGGCCCGCCGAAGGTTGCGTCTCCCATGCCCGATTACAAGCTCTGGGTTGCCGGCGCCGGTCACGTGAAGGTGGCGACGGCCGCGGCGGGGGTAGTTGGCACGCTGGTGGTTTTTGGCGTGGCGCTCGTGATGGCGCGTCTTCTGCCCCGCACGAAAGTGATCGAGGCACACGCTGATGCGGCTTGAACCGCTCGTCGCACCAGGAGAACGTGCCGGGCCGCTGCAGCGGCTCGACGCCCGAATCAAGCTGATCGCGGCCGTGGCGTTTGTCGTTCTCACCGTTCTTACACCGCTCGGCGCCTGGAGCATGTACGGTGGCCTCGGATTTGTATTGGCACTCTTGATCGGGCTCTCAGGCGTTTCGCCGCTCGATCTGTTCCGCCGCTGGCTGACTTTCCTGGTCTTGATCGCCTTCCTGGCACTTGTGCTGGTGCCAAACCATCCCGCCCGGGCGACTCTTGGGCCGGGTGTCGTGGTTGCGAGCATCGTGATCAAGAACAGCCTGGCGATCGTGGCCGTGCTCTTGCTTTCGGCAGTGACTTCGTTTCACTTGCTCCTCTTCGCACTGCGGAAGCTGGGGCTGCCGATCGTGCTGGTCGCGACGCTCGGGATCATGGAGCGGTATCGCTTCGTGCTGGCCGAGGAGCTCCATCGCATGGCGACCGCGCGGCGGGCCCGGTCGTTCCGCAGGCGGGGGACGTTTTCGCTGGGCCTGGCGGGAGGATTGATCGGGCTTCTTTTCCTGCGGGCATTCGAGCGCGCGGAGCGGGTGCACGGGGCGATGGTCGCCCGCGGCTGGCAGGGCACATTCCGCAGCCTCGAGGAATGAACGTCCGCACGGCTCCGAACGAACCAATGAACCAACCCCGATCATGACCGCCTCACCGAGCGACACGATTCCGGCAATTCGCGTGAGCGGACTCACGTATCGCTATCCCGACGGGAAAGAAGCGCTTCGCGGGGTTGAGCTAGCCGTGGCAAGCGGAGCATCGGTGGCCGTGGTCGGGCCCAACGGCGCTGGCAAGAGCACGCTCATGTTGCATCTGAATGGCTTGCTGCCAGGAAAGGCGCGCGGCGGGTTAAGCCACGCGCACGCGGCGCCCCTCGAGGGACGCGACCGCCGCGCGTCGAGCGAGCCGAGCGTGTGGATCGACGGTGTTGCGGTGAGCGAGCGAACCGCACACGAGGTGCGGCGGCGAGTGGGGCTCGTGTTTCAAGACCCGGACGACCAGCTTTTTTGCAACACGGTGATCGACGACGTGGCGTTCGGACCGCTCAACCAGGGCAAGAGCGCCGCGGAGGCCAGGGCGATTGCACAAGAATGCCTGGCACAGGTCGAGCTGGCGGCGCTGGCCGATCGGCCTCCCCATCATCTCAGCTTCGGCGAGCGCAAGCGCGCTTGCCTGGCCGGAGTGCTGGCGTGCGATCCTTCGATCCTGGTGCTGGACGAGCCTTCGGCCAATCTTGACCCTCGAGCTCGGCGGAGGTTTATCCAGCTTCTGCGGGGACTGTCGTGCACCAAGCTGATTGCCACGCACGACCTCGAGCTTGTGCTGGAGGTGTGCCCGCGAACGGTTGTGCTAGACGAGGGGCGGGTGGCTGCGGATGGGGCGAGTGGGCTAATTCTGGGGGATGAGCGGATCATGGAGGAACATGGGCTCGAGGTGCCGATGAGTCTTCTTCGGAGGGAGCGAGCGGGAGGTGAATCGGGGGGGTGATTAGGATTAGGAAGACGAGTAAGAGCAGGAGTAAGAGCAGGAGTAAGAGCAGGAGTAAGAGCAGGAGTAAGAGCAGGAGTAAGAGCAAGAGCAAGAGCAGGAGACGGCTGCGCTACTTTTGCTTCGCTAACTCGGTGAAGCGTGGGGAAGCGCGGAGGGGGTTGAGGTCGGGGTCGGTGGCGGCTTCCTGGGCGGGGAAGCCGGCCTTGATTGCCTGGGTGAGAAGATCGATCGCGTGAGAGATGAGGCGTGCGTCTGAGGTGCTTTCCGCCAGCAGCGAGACCGCGCAGGCGGCGTTGTAGAGACGGTTGGCGGTGGCGGCTTCGACCAGGCGGTCAACGTCGTCGAGAGCGCCTCGTTCGCCGAGCCGCGCGCGGACGAGCGCGCGAAGCTGAACCGCGTCGATCAGGTTGGGATCGGAGTCCAGCGCGCGGTCCAGATGGTCGAGTGCCTTCTTCGGGCTGGCTTTCCGCACGAGGAGCGCCATGCCGTAGTGGGCGTGGGCGTTTCGCGCATCCAGGTTGAGGGCTTGACGGAAGTCTTCCTCTGCGCCTTTGGGGTCACTGGCGACGCGCGTCATGCCGCGCGCGACGCGGACGACCAGATTGTTGCGGTCTCTGTCGAGCAGCGAGCGGAAGTAGCGCTCGGATTCTTGGCGGCGGCCCAGCCGCGCCCAGGCCTCGCCCAGTGCCGCCAGGACGATCAGGTCGCTCTGGCCGAGCTTGCTGGCGTGGATCAGGTCGTCGCGAGCGCCTTCGAGTTGGTTCAGCTCGAGCTCGACGAGAGCGCGGTTGACCAGGGCCTCACGAAAGTCATTCTCGATCTCGATCGCGCGGTCGTAGGAATCGCGAGCGTCGAGCAGGCGGCCGGCCTTCGCCAGCGCCAGACCGCGATTGAAGTGGACCCATGCGAACGTAGAATCTCGGCCTGCACAGGCGGCGAAGTCGCCGGCGGCTTCCAGGTAGCGCCTCTGGAGGAAATGGCAGTGGCCCAGGACGTACCACGTCCAGAACGAACTCAGGTCGCGCCGGAGGGCTCGCCGCAGGGATGCCTCGGCGCCGGCGAAATCGCCCGCGGCGAGCAGTGAGGTGCCTTCGAGGGTCAGCTCGTGGGAGGTCCCGGATTTGTGGGCGGCGGCCCGGGCACGGTCGGCTGCCGCTAGCACGGACTTGCCGAGGGCTGCGTGATATCTTGCTCTCTCCTCGTAAAGAGCGGAGGGGGCACGATCCGGATCGATCGCCTCGGCCTCCCCCAGGCGATTGATGGCTCGCTGGATTTCGTCAGCGCGATCGCGTTCCGAGCCATGCCGTTTCGCCAGCAGGACGCGGGCCCGCGCTTCGAGCAGGATCATCTCGACGAATTGCTCGCGCAGCCTCTCTTGCTCGAGCGTGGTGAGGCGTCCAGGCCAGCCTCGCGCAGAGCGCGGACGATCCCGTTTGAGACCGCAAGCCCTCGAGCTCGCGACGCACCGCATTCAATCCTCGCTTCAGATGATCGTCCGAGCTGCCCGCGGTATTGAGCAGGAACTGGACCTCGGTGAAATTGCGGTTGAACTCGCGCACCATCAGTCGCGCATAGACATCTTGCAGCCCGCCGTAGAGCTTCACGACGGCAGTCCCGAGCAGGGCGATGAAGACGATTGCGATCAATGTGATCGAGGTCGTTCCGCAGAGCGTGGGATGGCGGCGGGCGAACTTGCCCATGCGTTCCTTGACGCTGGGCTCGGGTCCGTGCTTCATGGGAAGGTTTTCGAGGAACCGGCGTAGATCTTCAGCGAGATCACGAGCGCGGGCGTAACGGCGAGCTGGGTCGACTGCGAGGCATTTGGCGACGAGTGCGTCGACGCTCCAGGGGGCCTCGGGGCATTTCGCGCGGAGTGAGGGCACCTGGCTGCGGCCGGCGATCATGAGCTCGATCGAGTCGAGCAGCGAGCCGCCGGTCGAGACTTCGGGAAAAGCGGGCTCGCCGGAGAGCATCTCGAAGAGGATCAAGCCCAGGGCGTAGATGTCGGATCGCTCGTCGACGGCCTCGGGAGGCGTCGACCCCCGGGGATTGAACGCGTCGAGATGCTCGGGCGACATGTAGGGAAGAGTGCCTCCCACGAATGCGCGGCGGATCTCGGTCTCGCCGGTGTCGGGCAAAGCCTCGACGGAGAGGTTGAAATCAAGGAGCATGGGTGTTCCGTCACCCGCGAGCAGAATGTTGGCGGGCTTCAAGTCGCGATGGAGTAGACCCCGAGAGTGGGCGTGATCGAGACCTTCCGCCAGGCGGGCGACGATCCACACCGCGGCCTGGATGGCGGAGGCGCCGTCGAGAAACTGTCGCGACGGCTGGCCGTGCTCGGCTTCGCGCTCTTCGAGCCGGGCTGCCGAGTCGGCGCTGGGACTCTTCCAGCGCGAGAGCAACGATCGCAACCGCGAGGCGGCCTGGCTTTCAAGGCGTCTTGCCAGCGATGCTGTGGAAACGACGGGCAACGGAGCGTGGTCTGATTGCGATGCTCGCTGAAGGCGGACCGATCCCGATTGCGCGTGTGCCCGCGTCGATTGCGAGGCGAAGTTCCGGCTGACCTCGTCGATGGCCTTGACCAGGCTGCGGCCGCCCGTGCAAGTGGGGATGAGACCTCCGGAGGCCTCGAGCACGCGTGCGAGATTCGCCCCTCCGAAATAGGGCATACAGAGCACGCGAAGACCGCTTTCCGGATCGTCGCAGACCGAGTGCACCGGCACGATGTGGGTATGCTGAAGACGCGCAAGTATCTGGGGCTCGTTGCCATCGGGACGCGATACCTTGATGGCAACCGGCCTGCGCCCGAGGCCGACTTCCTCGGCGAGGTATACCCGCGCAAAGGCGCCTCGCCCCAGCTCGAAGATGATGCGAAAGCCCGCCAGCAGGTCGCCCGGTCGAGGCAACGCGGCCGGCGTGCGCGCCCCTGCACTGCTCGCCTTACCGCCGGTTCGCGACCCGCCGCCGCCGGACCCGCCGGAGCCGGGTGCCCTGTCGCGGCCGAGAGGAGCCCGGGCACTACTTCCCCAGATCGGCTGCGACGCTTCGAGCTCAAAGCCGTCAAGCAATTCGCGGCTTTGCGCGGCTGCGTCAGCCGGGGACGACAACGGAGTTGGAGCAGCCTGATCGGTGCGCTCAAGAGCCGACCAGGCAAAATGGGGCGGAGCGACGCCGTTCGTCGCATCCGCGGAGTGGCTCACCTGGTGGGCTGGCGGGTGGGGCCCGAGCCGGGCGGAGTGTGGCTCTTCGTCAACATCGTTGCGGCTGGTGAACGGGTCCCAGTCGTCAAGGATTTCGCGGGTGCCGTCGCTCGAGGAGTGCGGGTCGCCGGAGGAGCGGGTCATGACTGCGAGCCTCACGATTTGGAACCGGAACCGGCCATTCGACTTAGCGCGAAGCTGGCTCGTGTGCAGCCGCGGATTTCCGAGCCCGGCTGACGTCGTTAGTTGGAACTCAGGCACTGGTTCTCTACGCCGCCGATCGGTGGTTGTCCAGTGCGTGCGGCAGGGAGTGCATGGCTTGGTGAAGCGCAGTGGTCGGCGGGGGGCTCGGCGACGAGTTCGAATCCATATCCTAGGATAGTCTTGTCGAGATTCAAAGAGAACGACGAGGAGACCGATGATCCGCGACACATGGGAGGAACGTGATCGGGAGGCCGCGCGTGGCGGGACGGCGGCGCCACCGCCTCGTTGGGGCGCGGCGGCGGCACAGCTTTCCACGGAATTCTGCGGCGCGCCGGTGGCGATTCTGGACCTGCGACTGAGGCGGTGGTGCTCGGTGGTGGGGGCGATTGAATCGCAGTTCCCCGAGATCGACGACTCGCTGATCCTTCAGTGCCGGTCTGCGGAAGTGGCCCAGGGGCGAGCTGTCACCTGGCGGCGGCCGCTCGATCACAAGCGGGTGTGGCTGCTGCTCCTGGCCTGCGACGGGCAGGTGGCGGTTGTAGGCTTTCAGGCACCCGTGGATCCCGTACCGGAGACGGCCGAGTGGGATGAGACATCGGCCGAGGTCATGGACGGCGCCGTGAGCTGGGGCCCCGTGTGTGCGGAGCCTGCTCTGCGGGCATGGGGCGAGCAAGCGGCCGGGCGGTTTTTGCAGCCGCAGGCGCAAGTGCGGTCGACGGAGCGTGATCCGGGGTCGCGCCCGCATGCGGCAGACGGCGACAAAGGCATCGCGATCAACCGGCTGACGAGGCGGTTGCGGATTTCAGATCCGCCGCATCATTTTCAGACGGTTGCGACCACGGTTCTGCGGACTTCCCTGAATTTGACGGCCGTGGCCTGGGTGCCCAGAGACCCGCATGAGCCGGTGGTGGTCAGTGGCGAGATTCCGGGGCTGAACAACGCAGCGTATCGTGGGTTTCAGGCGCCGTCGGGTCACGATTCGACCATTCTGTGCCCCGACGGCCCAAGCGCACAGGCACGCGGCGCTCCGCCGTCGGTGCGGCGGTACGTATCGGTCGCCGCGGGCTCGCTGGGCTGGCTGCTGGCGGTCAATCCGCTCGATGACGGCGAGATCAGTTCGGAGGCGGTCGAGCGGCTGCAACACGTCGGCTCGCTGATCGTGGCCCAGCTTTCCAACGCCAAGATCTATGCCGACCTCAAAGAGCTTCTGTTCGGGATCATCCGGGCACTCACGGCGGCGATTGACGCCAAGGATCCGTATACGTCGGGTCATTCGGAACGGGTGGCGCGGATTGCCGTGCGGCTGGCGGAAGAGCTGAGGATGCCTCCCGCGAAGCGGAGCGACCTGTATCTTGCCGGGTTATTGCACGACGTCGGCAAGATCGGCATCGACGACGGCGTGCTCAAGAAGACAGGTCCGCTCACGCCGGAGGAGTACAAGAAGATCCAGGCGCACGTGGAGATCGGTGTGACGATCCTGAAGGACCTGCGGAAGCTGCATCACATTCTGCCGGGCGTGAGACATCATCACGAGAGCATGGACGGGAGCGGATATCCCGACCGTCTCACCGGAGACGAGATTCCGCTCGAGGCCCGCATCCTGGCGGTGGCCGACTCGTTTGACGCGATGTCGAGCAACCGGCCCTATCGCCGCCGGCTGAGCCTGTCGCAGATCGACAGGATTCTCTTGCAAGGGCGCAGCGTTCAGTGGGACGCCGACGTGATTGACGCGCTTTTCGCCTGCCGCAGCGACCTGGAGGCGATCCGGCAAAAAGGACTGGGGGAGAGCTTGATCGGGGCGGTGGATGTGACGCTGGGGAGGGAGTGAAGAGTGCGATCATGACGGGCCGTTGTGGTCCGGCTCGTCGACGTGTATGACGGTAGCTTCTGCGTGACGCTTCTTGAACATACGATCTGCGAGGCGCCTGGCGGTGGCCATCATCGACGGCAAAGACGATGGACGCACTCGAGACTGTTGATCGCACATGGTTGCGTCGCATTCGACAAGCACAGTGACGATAGCGTGGTTCTCGTCCCCTTCGCGCTCTCGTTCCCGCCGTACTGTCGCATAGCCGACGGCGCCGCTGGCTCTGATGCCCCGATATAGCCGGCCGCGTTTGATCGTCGCCGTCCATTCGTTAGCCGTCGTGCCACGCAAATAGCTGAAGATGAACTCCTGGCGGATTCCGGGTGTGTCGGCCAATTCTCCGGTCTCCGCAGAACTCTTAATGTTCTCTTCGGGGACTTCGAAGGCATACTCGTCCTCTTGCCCGCCGTTGATACGAACGCGGTATAGCCGACGTCTATAATCACCGAGGGGACCTCGATCTTCCACGATCTCCCCGGCCACCCATTGCGGGCCGAAGAGGACCGAGACGGGATCGCCGACCCGGAATCTCGGGGGTCGTTTCTTGGCGACGCTCATTTCCACGTCCTTACGGTCACCACGGAGTTTTCCCAGTCACGGATTGTAGGTGGGCTCGCATGACGTCGTCGAACGAGCGTGCAAGTCGATGGCACACCGGCTCGTACGAGGGCATGAACCAAAGCTGGCGGCGTGATGTACACCATCAACTCGGCCACGCTTTCCGCATGGAGGTCGCGGCAGAATCCTTGGAACTGTGAAGCGACCAGAACTGCGTACATTTGGTTGATCTGCTGCGTCACGTAGCGACGCCCCGGGCTCGTTCCGCCAAGTGAAGCATGCGCGGCCTCGATCTCATCCATCGCTCTCGCTCGCGCGTGAATCCACTCGCGGTACGACTGTGATGGCATCGGCGCAACCAACCCGGAACAGTGTTGCCAACTGAGCTCTTGATTCTACCACTGGCGAACGATCTGGGTAAGCCAACACGGATTCCAATTCATTGGCGCGCTGCGCGCCGATTCGAGAGCGCTCGGAGAATCGCATCCAGGACTTCATCGAGCTGAGTGGCCAAGTCCTGCGCCAGGAACCTCAGGACGAGATAGCCGTTCTCTTGCAAACGAGCGTCTTTTCTACGGTCGCGGCGATAGGCGTCCGCATCGCCCAGGTGCTGGCTGCCGTCGAGCTCGACCACCAGGCGCTCGTCCTCGAATAGAAAATCGACTTCCATCGCGCCGGAGCCGTCGAATGCGATCGGCAACTGCGCGTTGAGGCGAACGCGGCCGGTGGTCTCCGGCATGGACTCGAGCCGGCGGTAGAGGAATGCCTCGGTCGCACTGCGGGCACGGTCGACTCCTTCCGCGTCGTCGACGAACGTTTTGGAGACGTGAACGAACAAATGGGCCAGCGAGGTGTCTACGCCGTCGCGAACGAGGCGCCGAACACTCTGGGCGTACTGGCTCTTCCATGCCGGATCGACGGGAAGCGGAACGTCTATCGGCCAGCCGGGGACGGCGCTGGCGGGGAGCTGCACGGCGTAGCCGACGGCTTCATAACCGCGGCAACGGCGGTCGAACATTCGCGAAAGCATGGTGACGTTTAAATCAGCGTAGTCGTAGACGCGCACCTCGCGCTTGCCCTCGTAAAGGCGGTGCAATCGACCCACGTACTGCGCAATCGTGCCATGCCAGGAGACGGGGAGCGTCAAGAAGAGCGTGTCCAGCCTGGCGTCGTCAAAGCCCTCGCCGATGTAGCGGCCCGTTGCCAGGAGCACGCGATCTTCATGCGGCGGAATCGCCGCGAGCGCCGCGCTGGTGCGATCACGTTCTCCTTTGGTCATCCCGCCTCGAAGAACGATCAGGTGACGTACCTCGGGCGCGATGCGGGCGGCCAGGTCGTCGAGATGTTCATTCCGCTCGGTCAGCACGATCGGTGAGCGTCCGTCTCGAACCGCTTGCACGACATCGGCCGAGATGAGGGCATTGCGACCTGAGTCGGCGATCAGATCGTTGTAGAGATCATGGAACTGCACGCGCACGTCGGGGCTGGTGGCTCGGGCCGGCCGGAAGCCCGTCGGTCGAATGATCGCGGTGTGCTCGAACGGCCGCGCCGCGGTTTGTGCTCGCGGATCAACGCGGTGGCGCACCGGGCCGCATTGCATGAGGATGACGGGATGGCGGCCGTCTTTTCGAGTGATCGTCGCCGAGAGACCGACGATGAATCTAGGCCTGGCGGCTCGGGCTACTTGTTCGAAAGTGCGTGCGGACAGGTGATGGCATTCGTCAACGATCAATTGACCATAATGCCGCACCATATCGCTGACCTTGCCCCGGCGAACCAAGCTCTGGATCAGGGCCACGTCGACGGCGCCCTGCGGCTTCCTGCATCCGCCGCTGATCCGGCCGATTGCGCGCGGCGGCAAGGCGAGGAACGTCGACAGCCGTTCGATCCACTGTTCCTGCAATTGATGGCGATGGACAAGCACGAGCGTATTGACGCCGCGATTCGCGATCAGCCACGCGGCGATGACGGTTTTCCCGAAGGCCGTGGTGGCGGAAAGCACGCCGTTGTCGTGCGCGAGCATTGCTTCGGCAGCGAGCTACTGGTCGGGCCTCAAAGCTCCCCGAAACGGTGCGTTCAGCTTGCGGCCGGGGAAGCGTTCATCCTTAATGGTAGGCGTCACGTTCAGCTCGGCCAGCAGCTCGATGACTTCTTCCAGGCAGCCGCGCGGTAAGCCGATGTGGTGCGGATCATCGCGGGCGCAGCAGACGATCCGCTCCTTCGTATAGGCGGGAAGACGCATCGCTTGCAACTTCTCGAATTCCGGATTCAGGAACGAAGCGAGGCGAATCAAGCGGTCGAGAAATGCAGGGGGCAACACGCTCTTCTCGATGAGCACCTCATTGTTTAGGAGCAGGTCCAGGGTTCTGGGCAAAGGACCGCGGGGCAACTCCGCCTTGTCGCGCACGCGTGGACGTGCCAGACGAGTGGGGTCATCTTCGGCGGTGCTCAGAGCGGAAGTCGCTCCGATCAGACAGACTCTCGATTGAGCGACGTGGACGAGCCGTTCTGCCTGAGAGCGATCTATCCTCGGGATTTGTGAGAGGAACGCCCACTGGTCCTGGAACGGAACCAGATTGTCGTCGAGGAACACGCTGCTCTCCGCTCGCCGCGGGCGCTTTTGAAGGGGCAGGTCGACCAGGCTGCCGAATGCGCCCAACGGAAGGGTGTCCTGATCGGGAAAGAAGCGATCGTATGAATCCAGACCGATTTCCGGGCATCGCCTGGTGGTTTCGGTCAGAACGCGGAAGCCGAGCTTGCGCCAAGGACTGCCGAGATGGCTTCAGTGAAAAAGAACCAGATGCGACCACTCTGGCCCGAACGGGAACGCTCAAGGGCAACGGGAATGTCAAGATGACGCGATGCTTCGGCAAAGCTCTGGGCGTGCGCCGGCCAGTTCGGCTTGTCGAGAGCGAGCGCGAGGAAATAGCACTTCTCATCGCGAAGCACGGGATACACACCCATGACGAATTCCTGGCCGTCTTCATCCTGGCCCGCGAGGTGGCGGCGAACGGTTTCGTCCGTCACGGGAATGAATTGCTGGTGGCGACACTGGGCGCAGCTGATCCGGGGCTTTTCGCAGATGCCGCGGATCCACTCATTCGAGCAGGCCGGCGCAAAGCCGGATGCACCGGACTTGTTGTTCACGAACCGGCGAGCGTAGATATCGTCGCGACCCCGGAACAATGAGCGGAAGAGTGCGATTTTTGCTTCCGGGGCCGAGTGGTGATGGACGGCGTGGTTCGGTTGCATCTAAATCTCGTCAGGCTAAAGCCTGACCTACTTGGGCTTGTCCAGGGCGAAGGCTGCGGCTTGCTGGAATGCGTGGCGGACTTCGGATGCGTCGGAGTTGGGGAAATCAGCACGCTGAACCAGCAGGATAAAGATTCGCTTCTTTTCCGGGTCGATCCATGCCTGCGTGCCGTAGGCGCCGCCGTGGCCGAAGGATCCGGGGGAAAGCATGGAGGTGACCCCTTGCGGGTCGCGGACGATGCAAAAGCCCAGGCCCCAGCCGTTGCCTTCGGTGAAGCCGGTCTTGATGGCGCCTGTTTGAATTCTGGTCATCAGCTTGACGGTTTCGGGCTTCAAGTATCGTTTGCCGTCGAGCTCGCCGTTATTGATGCACATCTGGCAGAAGCGGTAGTAATCGCGCGCCGTGGAGAATAGCCCGCCGTTTGCCGCCGGAAAACGGTCGCGGCTGGTGGGGGACTTTCCGTACAAAATGACATTCTGCGTCTCCTCGAGCGCTCCTTGAGGCGTGCGGCGATACGATGTGGCCAGCCGGGGTAGCTGTGCCTCCGTGAGGTAGAACGTCGTGTCTGTCATGCCGAGCGGAACGAAGAGCCGCTGGTCGAGGAACTGGTCGAACGGCTGGCCCGAGACGACCTCGACAATGTGCGCGGCCGTGTTGATTCCCGACTGGCAGTAGACCCACTTCGTGCCGGGCTCGAAGGCGAGCGGCTTGGCAACATGCAGTGGGATCAGACCGGCCAGAGTGGTGATCTCACGGGCCTGGTCGCGTGCGACTTCGGCCATACCCGAAGTGTGCGTGAGCAGGTGTCGGATGGTGAGCTGCGCCGGCTTGCCGTCCGCGGTCTTCAGGTCTTTGAACTCCGGCAGGTGTTTTTCGACGGGATCGTCGATCGAGAGCTTGCCTTCGTCCTGCAACATGAGCACGGCTGTGCCGGTGATGGGCTTGGTCATCGAGGCGATCCAGAAGATCGAATTCGACTGCATGGGCTTGTCGTGCGCGATGTCGGCCTTTCCGAATGCATCCAGGTAGACGATTCCGTCGCGGGTGGCGACGAGTGCGGTGACACCTGCGATTTCGTGGCTGTCAATGAACGAGCGAAGCCGGTCGCCGATCGCGGAGAGAGCAGCCGGGCGGTCGCGGCCGGGGGACGGTCGCTGGGCTGCCAGTTTGTCGCGGAATGCCTTCTCCTTCTCGGCGACGAAGGCATTGTAGCCTTCGGGGTCCACGAACGGGTTTGTCTGGGTGTCCTTCCTGGCCCGCTCATATTTCTCGACCATACCGTAGTAGCCGCCGTGCGCGCCCAGGAAGACGTCGCAGGGGAGCTTCTTGAGCAAGTAGAACGTCCTGGCGAAGTCGTCGGCAATTTCGGGGTACCACTTGTTGTCGACGAGCTGGTAGCCGGGGTTCACATTGGGACTGCCTATGACCACGACGTCGTATGTCTTGTCGCCGCTCGAGGTGTCGCCAGGTCCACGTCGTGCAGCCGCGTGTGTGACCGGGCGTGAGGCGGGCTACAAGGGTCACGCCGCCGAGCTTGACTTCATCGCCGTCTTCGAGAACTCGGTCGACCTTGCAGGGCTTCCAGCGGTTGACCGTATAGAGATACTGGCCTTCGCCGCCCGAGGCAATGACGCCGTCGTCGCCGCGCATCACGTAGACCTTGGCTCCCGTCTGCTTCTGCAAGAGGGCGTGGCCGGCGACGTGGTCGGAGTGGGCGTGGCTGGCCAGCAGGATCTTGATGTCGGTCATCTTGTTGAAGCCGAGCGACTCCACGGATTTGGTGATCAAGGGGACGGTGCGCTCGAAGCCGCTGTTGATCAGGATGTGCCCATCGGGCGTGGTGATCAGGTAGCTGGCCAGATCCTTCGAGCCGACATAGTAGACGTTGTCGATGACGCAATGCGCGGGAAAGGGTTGAAACCAGTCGACCTGGCCGACGGCGGCGATCGACACGGCGAGAGCAAAGGATGCGATTCCGCACATGAATAGGGTCTCCTGGGGTTTGTCACGAGGATATCAGGCACGACCGCGCGACGGCCAGACTCTACCCGGACTCGTCGCAGGGATTCGACCTCGCGGCGGATTCCGCGGATGAGACGCTACATTCGTGGTAGACTGTTCCGTCTGTGCCGGCAACACCCCTGACTGGTTTCCGGAGACCCGCAATGGCTGAGCAACCCGCCCCGCCCGAATACGTTCTGGGACGGTCGGAGAAGGAAAGTCAAAGACTGGTCAAGCAGTCGATGTTCGTCAGACCGTCGACGGAGCGCGTCTTCCGCAAGGCCGGCATTGCCGAGGGCATGCGCGTCCTGGATATCGGCTGCGGCGCCGGCGACGTGAGCTTCCTGGCGGCCGAGCTGGTGGGCGCGACGGGATCGGTCGTCGGCGTGGACCGCAACCCGGACGTGCTCGTTCTGGCGCGGCAGCGCGCAAGGAAAACGGGTTGACCAACGTCGCGTTTGAGGAGTGCGAGATTGAGCACGTCACGGCGCAAGAGCCTTTCGATGCGGTTGTGAGCCGGTTTGTGCTCATGTATCAGGCCGACCCCGTGGCGACGCTCGCTCGTCTTGCCGGCACCGTGAAGAAGGGAGGATTGCTGGTGGTGCAAGAGCCCGACTTCGGGGTGGGCATCAGCACGTGGCCGACGGTTGAACTGTGGCAAAAGGTCTCGTACTGGATGCGCGAAACATTCCGTCGCGGCGGCGTGCATCACGATGTCGGATGTAAGCTTTATCACCTCTTTCGGCGAGCCGGACTGCCCGGACCGATGCTCTTGCAGCACGTTACTGTTGGCGGAGGGGCCGACACACAACCCTCGTGCGAAAACAGCGCCGAGATGATTCGCAGCTTGCTGCCGCGGATGGAGAAGTTCGGCATCGCCACCGCGGAGGAGGTTCAGGTGGATACACTGGCCCAGCGGCTGCAACGTGAGGCTTCCGCGGCCGAGGCCCAGGTGGCGTTCGTGCCGATCACGGGGGCGTGGGCGACGGTGGGTGGCTAGGGGGTCAATGAGTTCTTGCGATTTCCGGTCACGCCGCGTTTCAGGGACTTCAGCGTTTTGCCGGGATGAGTCATGCGTTTCGACGTCGTGATCAGCTATGCGAGAGAGGACTTCGCCGAAGCCGAAAGGGTGGAGCGAACCCTGGCGGCCGAAGGCCTCGTTGTTTTTCGCGACGTGAACCGGGTTCAGCCCGGCGAGAGGTTTCCCGATAAGGTTGCGCAAGCCATCGATTCCTGCGAAGCGGTGGTGTGGCTGGGGTCGGCTGCGTCATTGAAGTCAAAGTGGGTAGAGCGGGAACTGGATTATGCCACGGAAGCCGAGAAACCGATCATCCCGTTGTACCTGAACCGCGAGGTCCGCGAGCACACACCGGGACGGCTGCGCATACTTTTCCCGCACGTAGCCTACGTCGACCTCGAGGAGAGTGGCTGGGACGAGGGAGTCGCGGCGGTTGTCCGGGGGCTCCGTGAGGGAGCGGTCGGGGCAAAAGGGCCAGAAGGTCCGCAGCACTCGGATGGCAGGCGAAGGTTGTCGCTACTGGCAATGATGGAGACCGCTGCCGCCCTGATCCTCCTGACGCTCTCGGTTACATTCGGCAGTTATTGGTTCATCGCTTGCGTGTCGCTCACCGGATGGGCGATGCTCCTTCGCACGACGAGGTCGACTATCCGGGGGATGTGGCTCTTTGACCCCGCGTACAGGCTCTACATCAAACTGCTCGGCTTCTATCTCGATTATTTTCGGACTTCCTTCAGGCCCTCGCCAACGCTCAAGCAACCGTCGCAGTCAGACAGATCAACGAGCTCCTCTGGGAATCCGCTCTGGTTCCTTAGTCCGCTCGCTTACCTTTGGCTGGCACTCGGAGCTACATTCGGGGCAGTCGCGTCGATCGCGATGACGCTGGCTTTGATCGGCGTCACCTTGGTGCTCATGTTTCTCGGATTGGCGACGCGCTTGGTCGCAACCGTCTGGACGACGATCGAATCGCCTCAATCGGCAGCGCGGGCGATCCCCTGCAACTGGCGACGAATCGTTTTCGTGACCGACAGCACAGCACGACTAGAGATCGTACCTGGTCATACGCGATTTGTGAAACTGTCCCGGGCCAAGCACGAGGCCGACGACGTGCTGTCCCGTTTCCTTGACGTGCGTCCAGAGACCTTGTTCGCGGAGCTGCGTCGTCCGCTGCTTGTTTCCGCCTGCCTCTTGGGCTTCGCGGCTTTGGTGCTTCTACCAGCGGTGGGAAAACGCGTACTTGCCTACGAGAGTGCCAAGAAGCCGGCGCTGGCCCTCGGCCTTCCCGCAATGCGGCTTTATGGTCCGGATCGCCACAATCGAACCTTCCCACGGACCTCAAGCGGGTCGCCCGCGGTGCCTTCCCAGGACGCGCCGGCAACCATCACGAATGCGGATAAGAGATCTCCTCGTCAGCGATACCTAGACCTAATAGACGAACATGACGGAGACCGGGAAGGTCTCCCATCCGGCGGGGACCTGGAGGCGGACAAAGAGATAGAGCCCGTCAGGATCAGGTTTGGAATATATGATGACAATAGTAATACCCGGCGCGATTGGCTTCGTCAGGCCGCCGACGAACACTTCGGCAGTTCGTTCGATCCTGCCGACTGGATGCACTGGTTGTGGCGAGTCGATTGGTATTCGAGTTGGCCGGTTCGGCAGTGGGGTGGATGGTACGTCCCGAACCTGTTGAGCTTTGTGCTGTTCTGTCTGTTGTGGGCATTACTGTGCAGCGCTCTGGCGGCTTATTTCTGGGCGTGGTGTCTCGTGATTACCTACTCGCTACAAACGCCTTTGCGCTTGATCATCTTCCTGCCTGCAATCTGGTACCGCCTGGCATTGAAAACAACCGCGGTCGTTTATTTCCCGTTCATCTGGATTTGCGAGGAACCCATTGCGTCGGGCAGGGCTCCGATCAAAGAGCTGGAATTGTATAGGACACACCCGAGCTCTCGGCTTGGCAATTGGGCGTCTGTCATCTGTGGCTTGTTGCTCACAGTCAAATTGTACTTTCGGGTCACGCCGAAAAGTGGCGAGCCGAGTCTCAGCGACCACGGTCCGTTGTTCGGCAAAGAAGTGCTCTTGTTTCACTCTTGGGAGGCTTCTTTGGCTTTATGTGTTCTGGCGACATTCGTTTTGTGGTACGTCGTCGAAGATGCGATCTCTAAATACCGGGCAGGAGAATCGTATCCGATTGGCACGGCGGCTCGCGTGGTGCGACGCCTCGCACGGCTGCGAAACGGCGTTGCGGCCTATACGACTCTATCTTTTGCGTACGGATGGATCCGGATGTACTACGGTCCTTGGCCAATCGTCGATTGGTTCCTGTTCCCGTGGCAACCCTGCTGATGTCGAAACCGACTTCTTTCCTGGTAGTGTGAGCATTGCATGGAGACTTTAATGAACCGGAGGGGTAATTGGGAAATGCGTTCAGGAAAGAACCGCTCCATCCGTCTGGTGGTTAACGGTAAGGCGGCAAGTACTCCCGAATTAGCTATTGCGGTTTCAGCAATCCGCGGCCGCGGCGTTTCCCTAAACATGGCCACGACCAGCCGTGCTGGAGATGCCGCGCGGATGGCCGCGGAAGCCGCCGGGGAGGGCGTGGACGTCTTGGTGGCCGTGGGAGGCGATGGCACCGTGAGCGAAGTGGTCAACGGCCTCTTGACCGCCGCAGCTTCGTGCGAAACGGCCGTCGCAGTCGTGCCCTTCGGCACAGCGAATGACTTCGCCGCCGGTTGCGGGATACCGATCGGCGACCCCCTCGCTGCGCTTGAGCTCGCCGTCGCAGGCGAAGCAACCCCGATCGACGTGGGGAAAGTCAACGATCGCTATTTCATCAACGTGGCCAGCGGCGGGTTTGGAGCGCGGGTGACGGCCGAGACACCACCGGGCTTGAAAGAGATTCTGGGAGGTGCCGCCTATTCGCTCATGGGGCTGGTCCACGCGCCGAGCTTCTTGCCCTATCGCGGCAAGTTCATCACGCCGGACGCCGAGCATCACGGGGCGATCATCGCGATGGCCGTCGGCAACGGCCGGTGCGCAGGCGGGGGCTTTCAGGTCACACCGAGAGCCCTTCTGAATGACGGGTTGCTCGACTTGATGATGATCGTCGACTTCGAAGTGCTCGAATTCGGCGTGCTCGTCAGCGAGCTTTTTAACCTGGGCGCCGAGGAAAACCGTTGTGCCGTCTACCGGCAGTTGAAATCGTTTCGAATTGAGGTCGACGAGCCGCTGCCGATGAATCTCGACGGCGAGCCGATCGTCGAGTCGACGTTTGATTTCGAGGTTCTTCCGCGACGGCTGCCGTTCATCCTGCCGGAAGGGGCGCCGATTGTGGCTCTGGATCGTTCCGAATAAAAGTGGGACCGTGACGAAGGGACTTGCCGAGAGAACGAGAGTTTGAACGGCAGAAGCTTACTTCAGGGGTTATCTCATGGACGCGTACGACGATGAACCGTGGCTACGACCCCGGCGACGGCCGGCACGGCGGTGGCCATGGGGCGGAGCCGCAATCGCGGGGTTTGTTCTCCTGGGGCTTGGGTTTGCGATGAGCTTGTACCACCAGTGCAAGATCGAAGTCGGCACCGGGGAACAGGCTGTGCTCATTCGCCGCGAAGGGCTCGAGCTCGAGCCCGACATGGAGCTGGCCCCGCCCCCGAAAGATGGCAAATACTACTATAAGGGCGTTCAGACTGGCGGGCCGAACAACGGGGTTTTGACCGAGGGGCGGTATTTCTACAATCCTTATCTCTGGTCGTGGGAGATCATGCCGCAGTTCGTGGTGCCGGCGGGCAAGATCGGTATCCGGGTCGCGCTGGGCGGTGAAGATCTGCCGCCGGGGCAGATTCTGGCAGAACCGGGGCAGAAGGGAATCCTGCGCGAGGTGCTGAAGCCGGGGAGATATCCGTATAACCCGTATGCCGAGCAGATCGAGCTGCACGATCCTGTCACCATTCCCGCCGGGCTGCGCGGTGTCGTGACGCGGCTTGCGGGTCCGCTTTCCAAGAAACCGAACGTGTTCCTGGTCGAAGACGGCGAGCGCGGGTGCAGCGCGCGACGCTCGAGCCGGGCACGTATTACCTCAATCCGTATGAGACGCGGGTGAGCCAGGTCGACTGCCGGTCGCGCCGGTTCAATCTGGGACAGGACGCCGAGATGAACTTTCTGTCGGCCGATGGGTTCCCGATCACGCTGGACGGCGTGGTCGAATTTCGGATCCTGCCCGAGAAAGTGGCCGAGATGTTCGTCAAGTACAACGAGACGGCCAACGGCGATGCGATCGATGAGGAGATCATCGCCAAGATCATCACGCCGGAGAGCCGGTCGCTGTGCCGGATCGGCGGGTCGAAGCTTTCGGGAGGGCAGTTCATCAGCGGCGAGGACCGCGAGAAGTTTCAGACCGACCTGGTCAAGAGCCTGACGGAGAACTGCCAGAAGCAGGGCATCGAGATCCTTGCCGTGGCGATCACGTCGATCCAGCCGCCGGAGGACATCGCGCAGCCGGTGCAGCAGCGCGAGGTCGCGAAGCAGAAGCTGGCGCAGTTCAAGCGGGAGAAGATCCAGCAGCTCTCGGAAGCGAAGCTGAAGGTCGAGGTGGTGCTGGCCGAGCAGAAGAAGCGCGTGGTCGAGGCCGAGCAGGAGGTGGTCGAGAAGACCACCAAGGCCGAAGAGAAACAGCAGGTCGCGGTGACGCTGGCCGAGCAGAAGCTCACGGTTGCCCAGACGCAGCTCGAGGCGGCGAAGGACAAAGCCTCGGCGGTGCTGGCCAAGGCCCAGGCTGATGCCGACGTGGTCAGGTTTGACAACGCGGCGGAGGCGGCAGGTCTCAAGGCGCAGGTAACGGCATTTGACGGCGACGGCGCGGCCATGGCGCGGAACATGCTGCTCGCCAAGATTGCTCCGTCGTTCCGCACCATTCTGGGCAATTCGGAAGGCCCGCTGATGGACCTTTTCAGCCAGTTCACGCGGGCGGCAGAAGGAACCCGGTCGCTGCCGGAGGCGGGTGAGCCGGCGCGGAACAGCGCGGGCAGGGCATCGATCCGGCCGGCCGCGACACCGGTGGCGGGCATCGTGAGCCAGGCTTCGTCCCAGCCTGAGAGACCGAAGGCCGTCATCGCGAAGGAGACCAAACCATGAATACGTTTCGATCGCTGGTCGGGGGTCTGGCGGCCAAGGCCGTGCTCGTTGTCGTTTGCCTGCTGCTGGTGGGTTATTTCGGGATCTGGCAATGGGTGATCTGCCGCATCGAGGTTCCGGCGGGTTCGAGCCTGCTGGTGCGCTACAAGGGGCCGTGGCCGTTCGGCGCGAGCACGCTTGCCGCCGAGGGCACCCTGGTGAAGACGCCCGAGGCGGGACGCCCGGTCCAGGTTGGGATTCTCGAGGACATGCCCGGCCCGGGACGGCATTTTTACTCTCCGCTGGAATACGAAACCAAGCTCGTGCCGGACCAGGTCATCAAACCGGGCAAGCTGGGCGTGATGGTTTCGAGGCTCGGCAAGCCGCTGCCTGAAGGCACGTACCTGGTGGACGAGAAGGGATATCGGGGAATCCTGCGCAAGGTGCTCACTCCGGGCCGCTACCGGATCAATACCTATGCCTATGAAGTCAAGATTGTGGATGTGGATGCCTGCGCCGAGGCGAGCACGCGGGTGGAGCAGAAGGCCGGGGAAACCACGCTCATTCCGCCGGGCTATGTCGGCGTGGTGACGAACAAGGCGAGCGATCCGGCGACGGGTGCGGAACGAGGCATTCAGGAGCAGATTCTTCAGCCCGGTATTTACTTTTTGAATCCGGAGGAGAAGCGGGTCGATGTTGTGGGCATCGGCTATTCCGAGACGAGCCTCACGGTGGAAGCGCAGAACGCGGGTGTGAGCAAGGAGCGTGCCGCGGGCAGAGCGTCTTCCGATGCGACGAGCGCGATGAACACGGACCGGCTGGGGATCTCGACGGCGGATGATCCCAAATACGTGCCCGGCAAGGGTATCGAGTTTCCCTCGAGCGACGGCTTTCCGATTCACCTCGACTACACGGCGATCTGGGGGATTCTGCCCGAGCAGGCGCCCGAACGTGGTGCGGCAGTTCGGCACGCTCAAGGACGTCGAGCACAAGGTGATTCTGCCGCAGATCGAGTCGATTTGCCGGATGCACGGGTCGCGGCGGGGGGCGGTGGACCTGCTGGTGGGCGACACGCGCGAGCAGTTCCAGAACTCGACGGCGGCCGAGCTGGAGCGGGTCTTGACGGCCAAGAGCCTGTCGCTCTTGTTCGGGCTGACGCGGCACATTTATGTGCCGAAGGCGGTTCGCGAGCCGATTCAAAAGGCCAAGATCGCCGACGAGCTGACCAAGACGAGGGACCAGGAGCAACTGACGGCCAAGGCCCAGGCGGACCTGACCGAGTCGAAGGCCAAGGTCGTCTTCGAGGAGAAGCGTACGCAGGCCGAGACCGAGAAGATGGTGGCCCAGGTTGGCGCGGAGGGAGAGAAGAAAGCCAAGGAAATCGAGGCGATGACCGAGAAGCTGCGGGCCGAGATCGACGCCAAGACGGCGACGATCGAAGCCCAGGCGACCCGAACGCTGGGCGCGGCAAAAGCGCAATCGACCAAGCTGGCCCAAGAGGCCAAGGCAGAGCGGGTGCAGCTTCTGGTCAAGGCGATCGGCGGTCCCAGCTCGTATGAGCGGTACATTTTCGCCGAGGGGCTGCCGCAGGATTTGCGGGTCGGGATATTTTATGCGGGGCCGGGGACGCTCTGGACGGACCTCAAGGGGTTTGAGCAGACGATGCTTGGGAAGCTGGTGTCGGAGACGAGCACGCAAGCGGGCGAAAAGATTGTGCCCAAGAGGTTAAGTCTGGGAGGTGATGAAAACAAGAAGGATTGAGCGGTCGGAGCTCAGGAGGAAATGGGAATGAGGTCCTCGGTTGTTCGACTCTGAGCAGACCGCGGAGCGGACGGGTCGTTCCCATGCCGAAGCGTTGGAACGACGGGTTTTTACCTCAGCTTGACGTGGCGCCGATCCCCAGGGCGTCGAGGAGTTCCTTCAGGCGTCTGAAGGCCGTCTCAGGATCAACGGCATCCGGCTTCGCAGTCCGGCGGCCGTGCGCGACCCAATTGCGATACCTTCGTACATGATGGACTTCCTCGATGAGGTTCGCGTCGAGCCCTTTAAAGACTTGAAGCACGCGGTAGAAACTGCCGTGCTCGATCTCGTCTGTGGCGTCCGTCACAATCCGAATGATGAGCGTATGGCGCAACCGGCTCTTCTCGTCTTCGACGTCAGAGAGCACCTGAGCCCGGACGACGGATTCGAACACGGAAAAAAGGATCAGTACCGCGAAGTCGTCGAGATGGTCCAAGCAGAAAGCCGAGCCGTAGACAATCGCTTCAGCCTCGAGGCTCTTCAGCTTATCGTCTTTGCCCAGCGCGCCATCCCAGGGCAGCTCATCCGAATGTTTCCGGCCGAGTTTGCCGAACAGTTTCACCTGTGTCCGGGTCGTGACATACCAGGTCCAGGCATCATCGAGGTCAATCATTCGAGCAAGGCCTTGAAGGCGTCCTCGAACGCGAATTGATCGAAGGCCCGCATCCGGAACCCATCCTGCTCAATGATGCTCCACCGATCTTCAGGGCCTTTCTCTACCCTGAAGATCATGAACTTTGCAAGCCATCGGTCAGATCCACTCGCCCGTACGCTCGACTGACGTGGATGACACCGGTTGACGAAAGTGGGCCCACCACGTTTCGCGCAATCGGCTCGACGCGGAGCTCTCGCCGTCCCACGCTGATCGTAAGACCACGAGCCTTGTAGCTACCGATTCCTTCCTCCCGAAGCTGGTAAGGAGTTTCGCACACGTCAAGAATTGCATGATCCGGGTCGGCAGAGCTGAGCCACGCCTTAATTTGTTGGTTCAGGCGATCGACAGCGGCGACCCATTCGTCGCGCTTGTGGGCCGCCTGAGACTCCTCGTTACGGAGCTTTTCGGCCTGCGATGCGATAAAATCCTTGAGTGATTCCACAAATGCGCCTCCGCACAAATCCCCTTGTCGAGCCCGTCAACAACATTGTAAAGCACGCAGGTCACTCAGACCATCTGGCTCGGTGCCTTCGCCTCGTTCCGTAGTCGCCGTTGGCATGGGAACGAGGGGGTTTTACGTCGGCGAGCTCCGCCTTCGCCTCAAGGGAACTTTTCGAGCAGTCGGGCACATTCATTGTGCTGGGCAGGAGCGGGCGGACGCGCTATCATGTGATTGCCGGCGAGGTTTCGGGATCGAAGCACAAACTTTCGCGGCCTGGTTCAATTGCGGGTAACACCGGCAGCACACTTGCCCGAAGGGCGATCGAGAGTAACCGTAATCCTCGCTTACGCTTCGGGTTGGTATGGTCGCGGAGGCGAGCGCGGGGTGTTACGCAAATGACCTATCGATTGAACCAGGCCACTTTCGCGTCTTCTCGGAGGAAATCGGTGGTCGCATATGTTGCAGGGTACGATCCATTCCGCATGCCTGCGGCTCCTTGGGCGGAGGCGGTCTTCCCGCACAGATTCTTTCTGGAGGAAAGTTGAGATGATGTGGCTTGCAAGGTTGAAACCGCTGGCTGCCGTCGCGGCGGCCCTGATCCTCGCCACCGCCGGGGTCGCCGTCCTGGGACGCCAACAGCCCGCGCCCGAGGGTGCGCGGGAACAGGCCAAGACCGCTCCTCCGGCGACAGCCGGCGCGGCGGCGCTGCCGTGGCGGACGTGGCGGACGCCCGGGCCCTTGCCAGGCGGCAGCTCGCCCTGATCGACGAAGCCTGGACCCTGATGCATGACTTGGCCGAAAGTGCCAGAATCGAAATCTCCACCGCGCCTTTCGGCCGGTGGGGACGCCGTAGGCTGGAAGCGCTTCACAGGGCGGGAGCTGAGAAGGCCGAGATCGTTACGGCGCTCGTGAAATACATTAACAGCCTGAAAGAGCTGGAGGCGATTGCCGAAGCCCGTCACGAGGGCGCTCGAGCCACTGCGCTCGGCGTTTATGAAACCCAATTCCTGCGCATGGAGGCCGAGATCTGGTTGAACGAGGAGAAGGCCCGGTAATACGCCCGAGCCCGGCGGATCACTATTTGCCGGCCCGCCGGAACGACACCATTCAGACATTCTGAGCCCCGGGACGTGGTCGCGGACGGATAAGAGAGCAACAATGACGATGAAAACTTCGATTTTGCGCAGTGTATGGAGCGGCTTCGCGGTTGTGGCTGTCGTGCTCGCGGCATCGGTCTGCCCGAGCAACGGGGTGCAAGCACAGACGCAGAAGCAGAGAAGTGCGGTTCCGGTTGAGCGCCGGCTGCTTGATGCGCAAGCGGAACCGAACGCGGCATCGAAAACGTCGTCGCCGACCGCCGACGGGATCGATCGTGACCTCGCCGAAGTCACGATTCCGCGGCTCGAATCGATGTACAGCTCGCACAAGTACACCGTCACGCAGGTCACGCGGTGGTACCTGGATCGCATCGCGCGCTTTGACGGCGTCTACAAAGCTTTTCTGCACGTTGACGCGGCGGGCGCGGTTGCGACGGCGGCCGCCCTGGATGCGGCGGCGGAGAGTGCGGGCGGACGGACATTCAACCGCGGACCACTCTGGGGCGTGCCCATCGTGATCAAGGCCAATACCAGCATCAAGGGGCTCGTCACGAGCAACGGCTGGACCGGGTATCTGATCAAGGGTCACGAGTTGATCGCGCCGGCCGATGCGCCCATCGTCGGGAAACTGCGAGCGGCCGGCGCCGTGATCATCGGGCAGACGAACATGCCGGACTTCGCCGCGGGAGACACGACCAACAGCAGCGGCAGGCGGCCGCACCGGCAATGCCTACAACTGGCGATTTAGCCCAGGCGGATCGTCGGGCGGCACAGTGACGTCGGTTGCCGCCAATTTTGCCGTCTTCGGCACGGGCACGGATACGTCGAACTCGATCCGCATGCCGTCAGGCACGAGCAATGTCGTGGGTGTCCTGCCGACGCGCGGACTGGTGAGCATCGCGGGCATTCACCCGCTCGATCCGCTACTGGATAACACCGGACCGATCACGCGCACGGTGACAGACGCGGCCATCGCGCTCGAGGTCATGGCCGGAGAAGACCCACAGGACGGGCGCACGCGCGGCTCGGCCGCCAGGGCGCAGCGCGGGCCGTACACGAACTACCTCAAGACGAACGCGCTCGAGGGCAAGCGCTTCGGCGTTCCCGCTTTCATGCTCAAGACCGCGACGCCGGGTCGAGGGTCCCGCACCCTGCCACTCCAGTCGGAGGCGCGCGCGATGTTCATGCGGGCGGTCGAAGAACTGCGGAAAGCGGGGGCGACCGTTGTCATCGACGAGACACTGCTGCCGGAGAGCTTCCTTTCGCTCGTTTACTCCATCAGGACGCGGCCCTTTGCCCGCGAGGGTTTTGAGAACTTCCTGCGGGACTTCGGACCGAAGGACTATCGATCCGTCGCTGAATACGAGAAAGCGGTTGGATCGTCGCTGCCGATGATGGGCAGGCGTGGGCCGCCTGAGTCGCGGCGCGGGGCGCGAGCGATCCGGACGCCGAGCAGACGTTCTGGGCTCCGCAGAAACGGTGCGTGGCCGCGTATGAGGACGCATTCACTCACTTCCACCTCGACGGACTGGTGTATCCGTCCGCGCAGATGCCGCCCAACGACGAGACGATTCCCGGGCGGGCGAGCAGCGGACCGCACAGCGAGACGGGATGGACCAACCCGATCGGCGTGCCCGCGATCGTTGTGCCGGGCGGATTCTACCCTACGGGACTACCGTTCGGACTCGAGTTTTCAGCCCGGCCGTGGAAGGACGGCGACTTGCTGGGCTGGGCGTTCGCGTACGAGCAGGCGACGAAGCACCGCAAGCCCCCGGTGTTGATTCCGTCAAGCACGTTCCCGAGATGATGGCGAGGTCTGGGTGGCGGCCTTCAACTGGTCGGCCCCGACGGGGCCGTAACGGCTGTATCCGCTGCTCTCGGGACTCCGAGCACGGCGCGATGCGGTCCATCGTGCCGCTTCCGACCACGTAGGGATCACCAGCCTCGATGCTCCCCGGGGCGTCCGCAGGGACGAACCCTTCCTGGGCTCCTTCTAACCGAGGGCCGGACTAAGGGTATTTTCAACAGCACAGTCTGACCCCGTGGGCTACGGTTTTCCCATTTCGGGGAAGAAGCCACCGTCCGCATGGCGGGTGGCGACACCGCCGAAGAGATCACGCCACATGCGGTACGGATCTCCGAAGACCGCCTGTCCCAGTTCCCGATCGGCCAGGGCCGCGGCGAGTTGTGCGATGCCGGCAGGAATTGTGAACGCGTTTTCCAGGTACAACAAACGCGTGCCCACGGAGTCTCGGCCCATCACCGACATTGCAGCGGCGATCTCGATGTTGTCTCGACGAGCAAACCCGACTCCACACACGCCCACCAAAGCCTGCTCCCAATCCCTGGGTTTGCTCTCGCGTGCAAGAGCCTGAAGGTTTTTCACGATCGACTCAAAGATGGCTTCGCCGGTTGCGTTCAAGACCTTGTCGAGGTCGGGGCGGAGGCGCTTGAATGTCGCGGGAAACTCCTGGGCATCGGCCGGTTTTCCCGCGGCCCAGCGGGCCGACATCTCTCGCAGTGCCTCCAGCACCACCCGCGCCGGCGGAGCGACATCGACTGGCAGCTCGTTCAGTCGATTCTTGATGGAATCACTCAACCCGGTGGCAAGTGCAACCGCAGCCTCACGGGCGGAATTCAGAGACCTGCCACGCACTAATCGGGCCCATGTCGCCTGCGTGGCGATCACGCCGTGCATCACGCCTTTGACATTCGCAATCCAAGGAGTCGGCGGGTAGGACTTCACCGCCTGCCCGAACTCCACCCTCCAGATTTCGCCGGTGCCGATCAGCGTGAGCGCCGAGAGCGGATTTGCCTCGAGCAACTCCTGACGATTCAACCCGTAAAGCGCACGGAACTGAAGGTTACGCTGCGCCACCGGGTCGACCGGCAGTTCGGCGGCCTTCCCCTGATCTGCCGGTGCCTGCTCTACCCGACCGATCATGGAAGCGGCGACTGCCCCTGCAGACAGCGCGAAACCACGACGAGTTTGTGGCGACTGTGGAACGTTGGTAAAGTCGAGCGTCATGTGTGCGTCACGCATATCTGGCCTCGAGCGTCATTGTACGAACCCGACTCGGTGCAAGAGACGCCGGAGAATCTCGTGGAATACGACATCTAATTGCGCGGGTCAGGTCGTGGACGGGATGTACCCGGGCTGCGATGTATGATCGTGGTCCAGTGGAGAGATTTTCGCAATGGCTCTCGTCGTTTTCCTCCGGGGCGTGAAAGTGGGCGGACATCGAACATTCCGCCCGAGCGTTCTGGCCAAAGCACTCGTCGACCATGAAGTCGCAAACGTCGGGGCGGCGGGGACGTTTGTGGTTCAAAAGCCCGGGCCCCGGGCCCAGTTTCGCGCCGTCTTGCTTGAGAAGTTGCCCTTCGAGACGGAAGTGGTTGTTTGCGACGGGCGCGATGTGCTTCGGCTCGAGACCGAAAGTCCGTTTGGCGCGGGGCCTCCGGAACCAGATGTCGTTCGATTCGTGAGCATCCTTTCGAAAACCCCCCGTTTCGGGGACACTCTTCCGCTTTCCCTTCCGCCCGAGGGGGAGTGGCTTGTGAGAATCATTGCCAAGCGAGATCGATTTGTCTTTGGAATGTATCGTCGCCACATGAAGACGATTGGCTATCTGGGCCAACTCGACAAGATCTTCGGCGGCCGGGCAACGACGCGAAACTGGAACACGATCGCTGCGATCTGGAAGATTTTGAAAGCGGGCGGAAGCAAGGTGTCTGTGTAAGAAACGTGCCGACGCGAAGCTCGCCTTTATGCGCTACGCCGGACGGCCACGTCGGCGCCGGAACCGGAACGCCAGCCCGACCGCCATCAGGCCGAACATGCCCAACGTGGTGGGCTCAGGGATGATAGTGGGATAATCCGGTTCGCCCGGAGCAGGCAGATCCGAGGGCGTCAACAGAACGAATCCTTCCCCCGAACTGTACGGTCCTGCTAAAGGGTTGTAGCTGAGTGCCAGAATCTGGCCGAGGTTGTTGATTTCTAAACCAGCGAGAATCGTCAAACCCGTGTTGGAACTGATAAGGCTGTTCAAGTTCGTCATGACGCCATTACTGTACACGAAACCAGCCGAAGTCGTGTTGTTGATTGGATTATACGATGACCCGACGACTTGTCCTTGCGCGTTGATCGCACTCGCAAGGGTGTACTGATAACCCGGCAAGGTCATCATCGAGTTAGATCCGTTCGTGCCCCATGAGGCTGGCAGCGGAAGCGCCGCCTGATTCGCGGCGGCCGATGGGTATGCGAGCGGGGTGACCTGGCCATTCGAGTAAAGGTAATACGGACCGTTATTGTAGTTCGGCCACGGCTGGGTGCTGCCGACGATCTGGCCAGAATCGTTGATGTTGAGAGGCGTCGTGTCCCGGATCGCCGGAAAGTTGACGGGGTCCGTTGAACCACCGAGAGGCGTCACACTCCCGTTCCCTCCCGGAGCCGCCGTTGTAGACGAAGCCATAGCCCTGTTGCCAGTTCGGCCCGGCCGGCATGAATCCGACGATTTGTCCCAAGTTATTCAGGGGGCTCCCGTACCCAGTGTTCGTGATGATGATCGCCGGGGATGTGCTCAGGTTGGTGACGTTGTAGAGGGCGTCCGCGAAAGCCGGGGATTGCAGGACGAGGGCCAGGCCAACGAGTGCGGGGACTATTCTGAGGTCGATCTTCGACATTGCAGCTCTCCCATCCATGGGATAATTCGGATGACCGTCGAGACCAGGCCGGCACACGCACGGATCATCCCAAAGAGGCTGGCGATGGTCAATGCAGGTCCAGTTGCCCCATCAAGTACGCGTGCGTCCCATAAAACCAACTCGCACCGCTGCTGCGGGCGGGGATCCGATCTGATCGCCCGAGGTAGCCAGGGCCTTTGCTCCTACTGGAACGCGGGCCCATTCGACTTCGGCGAAGAGCAGTATCTTCGCGAGGGCACCAACGTAATGGCTCGCTTCGACAGCGAGCGATTCACTCTGGGCGTCCCGAGGAGCAGATTGGCGAGGGGGGTATGGGCTCGGTCTGGATGGCCGACCAGACCGAACCGGTCAAGCGCCGGGTCGCGGTCAAGCTGATCCGGGTCGAGCGCGGTCAGTCGCGGACGATCCTGTCGCGGTTCGAGTCCGAGCGGCAGGCCATCGCGGTGATGGATCACCCGCATATTGCCAAACTTCTCGACGCCGGCACAACGGCCGAGGGCTCACCGTTCTTTGTCATGGAGCTGGTCAGAGGGGTCCCGCTCAACGACTATTGCGACGAACACAAGCTGAGCATTCGCGACCGGCTCCAGCTCTTCATGCAGATCTGCTCGGCCGTACAGCATGCCCACCAGAAGGGGATCATCCACCACGACCTGAAGCCGACTAACATCCTGGTCGAGAATCACGACGATAAGCCGGTGCCCAAGGTGATCGATTTTGGATTGGCGAAGGCCACCTCGGGGTTGCAGCTCAGCGAGCACACGCTGTTTACCGCCTTCGGCAGCGTGATGGGAACGCCGCTCTACATGGCGCCCGAGCAGGCGAATTTCAGCGCGGTCGATATCGACACGCGGGCCGACGTGTACGCGCTGGGCGTGATTCTGTACGAGCTGTTGACCGGCACGACGCCGATCACGCGTGAGTCGATGAAGAAGGCCGCGCTCGATGAGATGCTCAAGCTGATCCGCGAACAGGACGCCCCGGCGCCGTCAAACCGGCTGAGCACGTCGGAGAGTAAGCCGAGCATCGCGGCCAACCGGCAGATGGAGCCGCAGAAGCTGGGGCGGTTCGTGAAGGGGGAGCTCGACTGGATCGTGATGAAGGCGCTCTCCAAGGAGCGGGACCGGCGGTACGAGACGGCGACCGGGTTCGCGCGGGACGTCGAAAGGTTCCTGAACAACGAGGCGGTCGCCGCCGGACCGCCGAGCACAAGTTACCGGTTACGGAAGTTTGTGAAGCGGAACCGCGGGCAAGTGATCGCGGCCAGTCTGATTCTGCTCGCGCTTCTGGCGGGCCTCGCGGGAACCGGGTTCGGGTTGATGCGGGCCGAGCGTCAGCGGCTCGTTGCCGAGCGATATGCCGTAGCGGAGCGGTTTGCCAGGCAAGAGGCGGAGGACAAACGCGCGGAAGCCGAAACGCAAGAGCGGCGTGCCTTGGCGGGTGAAAGGCTGGCCAGTGAGCGGCTCGGGCAGGTCGAAGCCGAGAAGAAGAAAACCGAAGAGGAGAAGCAGGTCGCCGTCGCGGTGAAAGATTTCCTGCGAAACAAGCTGCTGGGCCAGGCCGATGTGAGGACGCAGGCCGACGCCCTGTTCAAGGCGGGCGCGCTGGCGGCGGAGGCGAAGACCAACCCGACGATCGGTGAGTTACTCGACCGGTCCGCCGTGGAACTGTCGGAGGCGAAGATCGAGGCAAACTTCCCTGGCCAGCCGATGCTCCAGGCTGAGATTTTGTTAACCGTGGGGAACACGTATCGCGGTGTCGGCGAGTACGAGCGAGCAACCGGATTCTTGCAACGCTCGCTGGCGCTGCGTAAACAGCATCACGGCACGGATCATCCCGACACGCTCCAAAGCATGAATGACCTTGCGGGGTCGTATGAACAGGCCGGAAAGCTGGGCTTGGCCCTGCCGCTTTTGGAAGAGACGCTCAAACTGTATAAGGCCAAGCTGGGCCCCGATCATCCGTACACGCTCACGAGCATGGGCAACCTTGCCCTGGCGTATAAGGATGCCGGGAAGCTGGACCTGGCCCTGCCGCTTTTCGAGGAGACGCTCAAGCTCCGGAAAGCCAAGCTCGGCCCCGATCATCCTCAAACGCTCGCTAGCATGAACAACCATGCCGCGGCATATAACGCTGCCGGGAGGCTGGACCTGGCCCTACCGCTTCACGAGGAAACGCTCAAACTCAAGAAAGCCAAGCTCGGACCCGATCATCCCGACACGCTCCTGAGCAAGAACGAGCTTGCCCTGGCGTATCAGGATGCCGGGAAGCTGGACCTGGCCCTGCCGCTTTTCGAGGAGACGCTCAAGCTCCGGAAAGCCAAGCTCGGACGCGACCACCCCCACACGCTCACGAGCATGAACAACCTTGCTCTGGCTTATGAGGATGCCGGGAAGCTGGACCTTGCCCTACCGCTTCTTGAAGAGACGCTCGAGCTCCGGAAAGCCAAGCTCGGCCCCAATCATCCCGACACGCTCACGAGCATGAACACCCTTGCCCTGGCATATCGGGCCGCCGGGAAGCTGGACCTGGCCCTGCCGCTTTACGAGGAATCGCTCAAGCTCCGGAAGGTGAAACTTGGGCCAGAACATCCCGATACGGTTGGCACCATGGCCTCATTAGGATCGTTGCTCATCGAGAAAAGACTCTTCACCGAGGCCGAGCCGCTGCTTCGCGAGTGCCTGACCATCCGCGAAGAAACGAAGCCCGACGCCTGGACGACCTTCAACTCCAGGCGGATGCTCGGATCGGCTCTCCTGGGCCAGAAGAAATATGCCGACGCCGAACCGCTGCTTTTGAAAGGTTACGAGGGGATGAAAGAGCGCGAGAAGTCGATTCCGAAATTGGGCGGAGCCGACAAGCGTATTCCCGAGGCCCTTGATGCTCTGATCGAGCTTTACACGGCCACGAACAAGCCCGAGGAAGTCAAAAAGTGGCAGTCCGAACGGGCGAAGTATCCGATAGGCAGCCCAGCCGACAAGAAATGACGGGCATCGCGTCGGGATGTATAATCCGGTAGAACGCCGTTGGGAGGATTGTCGATGGAACAACTTCGCATCGAAGTGATCGATCGCACCTATGCTGCAATTCTGGCGGCCAAGACGCCCGCAGAGCGAATCGCCATGGCCAATTCCGCACACCGAACCGCACGAATCATGGTGGAAAGTCGAGTCCGGGAACTTTACCCCGAGTTGACAAGCGAGCAGCAACAGCGCGAGTACTTGCGGAGATTGTTGGGTGATGGAGCAGCTCGATATCTTGCGTCACGCGGTTGAAGCGCTTGATCGCATGAAAGTCCCGTACATCGTTGTGGGGTCGATTGCGAGCATCGCCTACGGCGAGTCTCGCTTCACGCAAGACATCGATATCATTGCCGCGTTCGAGATGAAGCACGTCGACGAGCTGATCGCTTCCTTTCCCGCAGACGAGTTTTACCTGAGTGAATCCGCAGTTCGGGACGCGATCCGGACATCCTTCCAGTTCAACGTGATTCATCCTGGTTCGGGCAACAAGATCGACTTCATACTCCCGCGCGACGACCAATGGGGCGGAACTCAAATGGGCCGGGGGCGACCGGTCCGACTATTCCCTGATCGCGATCTGATGATTGCCGCCCCAGAAGACGTGATCCTCGGCAAACTCTGGTATTTCGCCGAAGGCGGTGGTGATCGACATTTGCGAGACATCGCGGGAATATTGCGGGTCACCGGGGAGGGCGTCGACCGCGCCCTGGTCGAGCGCTGGGCAAATTTACTGGGATATCTGCAAATCTGGCAGCAGATTTTGGCGAAGGTCGATGGTCCCGATACCCCTCCGGGCCCGGGAACTCCGTAGCGGCGAGCTCGCGCCACGAGTGTCACAATGAACCCCGCGGAACTTCTGCCCCACGTGTACGACGAACTCCGCCAGCTCGCGGCGGGGAAGCTCGCATCGGAAAAACCCGGCCATACCCTCGACGCCACGGCTCTTGTTCACGAAGTATTTTTGAAGCTCGGCGGCGAGCGGTCGTTCGCGTCGCGCAGCGACTATTTGAAAGCGGCCGGGCAGGCGATGCGTCGGATCCTGGTCGATCACGCCCGCGCCAGGAACGCCGCCAAACGAGGAGGCGGGCGCCGCGTCGATCTTGAAACCGACCAATTGGCCGTCACGCCACGCGATGACGACATCGAGGCACTCGACGAAGCCCTCTTGCGTTTGGCGGTGGAACAGCCCAAGCTCGCCGAGCTTGTCCAGTTGCGTCACTTCGGCGGCTTGACACTCGCCCAGTGCGCCGGAGTCCTCGGCATATCACCGCGCACCGCCGACACATGGTGGTCATACGCGCGGGCCTGGCTTGCCCTTGAGCTCAAGGACAAATGAACATTCTCCGGTGCTGGCATTGGGTTCCGAGGACACCCATTGGGAGAAGTGAAAAGGCACAAGGATCGCTGACAACGCGGCGGAGAGCTCGGCGTCGTGGGCAGGGTCTTCGACTTCGGTCTGCAGATCGCATGGGCCGAGCGGTGAAATTCGCGGTGCGGACTCGGAAAGGACGAATACTTCTTTCTTTTGGCAACTGGAACGCGGTCTGTGCAGATCATCCTTGCAGGCAGGGTATTCGTTGTCGGATTCCCGATTTCCATACGCCCTCCATCAGCGAGTTTCAACCTTTGAGCGTCAGGTCGCGAACAGATCATTTCATTTATTGCCCGTTCCAGGGCGTGCCTGCCAGCCAGCCTGCCTGGGCCCGGCCCCGAGCAGAGAACCGCAGATGGGGAAGGACGGGGATTCCCAGGTTTTTCTCGCCCCGGAGTGCCAAATAGTGCCATTCGTGATGAAAGTCGCAAGAGCACGAAAGCCCAACGCGCCCTTGCGGTTGCGCACGGTTTGCCCGTCGCCGTTTTGGCCCGCACCATGGGAGTGCCACGGCGAGCCGCTCTGCGGTGGGCGAATGACAAGTCCACCAGGCGGTCCGGTCTTGTCGACAGCGCACCACAGAATCGAACGGAAGGACGGTGGAATGGACCGGGCGCACTTTCGCGGAGCGAAAGGAGGCGGCTCAGCTATCGGAACGAGACAGGCCCGACGTCCACGAACGTCAGGCAAGAAAGGCGGACCAGCGGCGACGACGGATTGTTCCCGTAAGCCTTACGCACAAAGGGCCATCGTCGAATATACAAAACGAACTCAGGCCGAACATCTGTGCGGAGGGCGGAGGGCGGGAATCAGGAGTACGAGTACGAGCAGGACTCAAGCTGATGGCGTTCGCTTGTCACCTTGGTCGGGTGGAGGGTGGGAATCGGGGCGGAGGGCCTGGGGGTCATTATGATCCGCTTCGAACAGAGTTCCGATTATTCCTGCGTCACACCTAACCAGAGCTGCAAGAAGGATTTCCAGCTAGCCCGTGCGCGCTCTATTTTCCTGCGTCACGCGTAAATCCAATCGCCACAAGGACGTGACGCAGTGACGAAGGGACAGCCAACTTGTCGGCGCGGCTCGGCGGGTGCCGTGGTTTGGTGGCAAGGGTGGGACTCCATCGGCGCCGTGCCGCCCAAGCGGACGGAAAGATAATGTGAGGGCGGTGGGTTGAACCCACCTTGCAACGTCGCCGGGGCATCAAAAATGTCGTCATGCGCAAGCATTTATGGCTACAACACTTACATCGACTCGCACAGCGCGCTCAAAATGTCGTCATTCGTAACTCCTGTTGCTGCAAAAAGATGACGCCATGACGACATTTTTGGGGGTCAGCTCGAGCGATGTGTGCGAATGGGACACGAAGGGGAGCGCAACCGATCCAAGCGTCAGGGAGCACTCGACGTTGGATCGTCGGATCGATCGGGGGTGCAGGCTCGGTTGGATTCGAGGCGTCGCTGAAATTGCTCGCCGGGAGGCTTCGTCCAACCCGGGGCCGGGGTTCGTGCGGCGAAGATGTGCCTCGGCTATCGGGTCGAGACAGACCTCTCGTCCATGAACGTCATGCAAGGAAGGCGCCATGCGACGATGGTTCGTTCCCGTAAGCCTTACGCACCAAAGGCCATCGTCAAATTGACAAAACGAACTCGGCTGGAAAATCAGCGCGGAGGACGGGAATCAGGGTGGAGGACGGAGATACTCAGCGCCTTCTTGGTGGCGTCACCTTCTTGGCTTTGCCGGTTGGCGGGCCGTCGATCATGTTGATGTTTCGCATGTAGTCTTCATCACGAAAGACCATGACCGGGCCGGCGCCAATCACGTGGTACTCCACTTCCTCGACGCGATCGGGCTTCGAGAGGGAGAGCCGCACCGCGAATCGTTTCTCGACGCCGACGGCCTCCTCTTCTCGCAGGATCTCGAACGACGAGAGGCTCTTGCCGGAAGCCCAAGGCGTGTCGTGCACCTGGACCACGGGCTCGATGCCCGGCAGGACACCGGGTTTGCCGCCGTCGCACCACGTTTTGAGCGCTGCCTCAAGCGCCGTTCTCGCCACCGGGCTGGAGGGTACGGCGGACGAACCATTCCCGCAACCTCCGCCGGTGAAGAGCACGGCCGCCCAGAGTGAAAGGAAGAAAAGCCGAGATGAATTCCAGGAATAGATCGTCATGGCCTTCCTCATCAGTAGGCGTCGCTGGATACGGTTTCGCCACCGTCACGCGTGCCGATGGCCTGCCAGACTGGCAGCGAGATTCCGTTCTTGATGAACTTGGCGCTGCCGTCGCCGAAGAGCACGTTCACGCCGCCGGGATGGCGGCTCGACGGCGGCACCTGCATCGGCATGTTGGCCATGTTGTTGTTCAAGAAGCCCAGGCCGGCGCAGGTTACGGTGTTCGGGGTTGAAACGTGGTTGTATTCCGTGCAGCACATCTCGCCCATGACCCAGCTTGCGCCCTGGAGGTGCGTGAGGCGCGCGGCGGTCAGGGGATTTGTGGTCATGCAGGTCTGATAGGTGGAAGCGAGACTCGTCGTGGCTGTGATGATCATCGAATCGGACCATGCGTTGGAGTCGCGCTGGCCGTTGCCGCGGATCTTCTCGCTGAAGAAGACGGTGTTGCTCGTTCCATCCGTGACCTGCTGAAGCTTGGTCGAGCTCTGGTAATAAAAAATGCCGTGGGGAGTCTCTCCGGGTGCGATCGCGGAAGGGTTCTGATCGCCCAGGTCGCACTCCCAGGAATACATGTTGCCAAGGTAACTGTTGGCTCCGGGCCAGCCGGCGACCGTGTCGGAGGCGTCGGACGGGCAAAGAAAGATCGAGACCTGGATCCGGGAGCCGGTCATGTTGTCCCGATTCGTGTTCTGGTAGGGCGGCATGAACGCGACATCACCCGCCATCCCGGGCGTCTCCGGGGCCAGGCTGAAGTTGATGGCGTTGAAGAGGTTTCCTTGCTCGATGTACAGCAAGAGCTGGCTGTGAGCAGACCAGCGAGCGTAGGCCGCCGCGCCGCCGCCGTAGGTTGCTCCCTTGCCGAATGGGAGGACCTGGAAGCTGGTGAGGTAGTCGTGGCAGGCAATGCCGATCTGCTTGAGATTGTTGGTGCACTGAGCGCGGCGAGCGGCCTCGCGTGCCGACTGCACCGCGGGGAGAAGCAGGGCAATCAATACCGCAATGATGGCGATGACGACGAGCAATTCAATCAACGTGAAACCGGGACGTCGAGTCTGCATGGGTCGTGGTCCTTCCTGGGAAAAGGATGCGCTCAAGAAATAAGGCAAAGGATGATGAAGAATCGATCACGGCGCTCGAGGTGCGGACTGCCGCAACCAAGCAACGGCCACACGCTTGACCTGGAAGCCCAGGGGGGCTTGCGGGCGATGTGTAAACAACCAAGGGAGCGGAGCCCGATCCACGATCGTTCGTGGTCGAGGTTCGAGGGCGGGCGGACGCGGCTGATCGTCGGTACTCATCGCGCAGCAACGGGAAGCGATGTCGACGCCCGTCTCTGGCGGACCTTCACCTCGGCGGCCTTGCGAGCCGATCGACCCGGTCGATCGAGCGAGCATTGTCTTCGTCGCTCGGGAACGGCGAGCACTCGGTTCGAATCACGATGGTCTCGTTCTCGCAGCAGCCAGCGAGCTCGATTCGCCGGCTCGCCGGCGGCTCGGCAGGCGGCGGGATGGAATTTCCGGAGCAACGCAAGCCGGCGCATGGGGATTTGGGCAGGCGCTCAGCGGGTGCCTCGTCCGACGGGTGGTCACCGGCGGAGTCACCTGTCACCAAACGATCAAGCGCGAAGGCTCCCGAAGCCGGCGAGCGTGCGTCGACTGTGACGCGATGCGAGCATCCCGCCCGGGCCGTGCTCGGCGAGGACAACCCGGCCGCCGCAAGCAACAAGCCCGCTATGAGCCACATAAATGTGCGTCGCCATCGACGGACAGGGGACATCATGCGGATTGTTTCCGTGAGACCCGCCCCAGGCGTTCGAACCAAGAACAGCAGTCGGAAGCTTGTGGACTTGGGACCGAAAGCGTTCAAACCACTAGTTTAATGTACCGTGGCACCAGCATGATCGCAAGTGTTATTCTTGAACCGGGCTCAGTCGACGAGGAAAGCCGAGCATGCTCGTTTGGGGGGGGCTTGTGACCAGGCATCTGGTTCGCGTCGGCAGCATCATCACGCTCGTTATCGCCCTCGCGGTGATTTTTTACGAGACCCGACCGGATTCGCGCCCGGTTCCAGTGAGCCCGTTGCCGGAGCGCGCTGCGGGCCGTCTTGCGGTCGAGAAAGCGCTTGGTCGCTGGCGCGACTCTGTCGAGAGCGAGCCGAAGGGATCCCAATCCGAACAAGTTGTACTCGTGGACCAGCAGCGGAAGCCGGGGCAACGGTTGCGCGGGTTTGCTCTGCTGGGCGATTTCGAGGTCGAATCGTGCCGCTGCTTCAAGGTCAAGCTGGAACTCGCCGAGCCCGAGGAGTCGAAACTTGTTGTCTACTACGTGTTCGGACGGGACCCCATGTGGGTGTACCGCGCCGAGGATTTCGAAAGGATCATGCACTGGGAAATGGACATGCCCAATACTCCAGCAACGGCACCCGACTCCAAGAACGAGGCGAAGCCGAAACCCGGGCGAAGCGATTAGCAGAAGCCGCCGGCGTGGGGTGGGTCCTATCGCGGAGCGATAGGCGAGGACCCCGGCGAAGCGGTCAGCGGAAGCCGCCGGCGGCGGCGCCTTTCCTCTGCTCCGCGGGTTGATTAAAGCGCTGTTGCAAACGATTGAGCTGCTTGAGGTTATTGGTCGCGTTTTGCGACTTGAGATTGCCGTCGAGGGCCTGGTTGGCTGCTTCACCGGAGGCGCCCGGAGCCGGCACACCCCCCTGCCCCTGCATCTGCATGTTCATCTGCACGGGCTTGCCGGCGACCGGGACTTGAGCGCCCAGATGGGTTGAACCGCGGTAGAAGGCGTATTCGAGGTCACCTTTGCGCGCTACAGCCGTGACCACGCCGAAAACGGCCTCGGCGACAAAGACGCCTCGCAGGTCGGTTGTGCCCGAGATGAACTGCGGGTTGGCGCTGCCGATGACCTTCACCTGCACCTTGGGTAGGAGATCCTTGGTGCGGGCGTCGCGGAGCGTGATGCGCACGCGGCCGGCGGCAGCGTCTTCGAGCGCCTCGATCTCCAGCGGCGAGACCAGAACGATTCCCGACGCGTAGAGGTTCTCGCCACGAATCATTGCCAGGTAAGCACCTTCCTTGGCCAGCGGCAGCTCGATGGCTCGGGACTGGTCGTCAAAGTCGGCGCCGGAGCCCAGGGTCACTGCCTTCTCGACGAGCGGCGTGATGCCGGCCAGGTCGATGCCGGAGATCCCGTTCAGGTTGCGCCGGGTGAGGTAGAGCTGCATCAGGTCGACGGGATAGACCTTGACGTCGACCTGGGCGATGTTGCGGAAGTCGAGGCTGATGCCGGGCTTCGACGGGGCATCGGGCGGGCGGGCGCCGGCGCCCACGACATCGACGACTCGGAACCCACGATCCGGGTTTTCGCCGGCGGGCCGACCGGCGACCACGGCGCCAGCGGCCGGGCGGACGATCGACACCTCGGGGACCTTCAGGTCCTTGCGGGTATAGGCCGCGATGGCTCCGGCGGCGTCGCTGAAGCGATCGGCGACTTGCTTGTAGTATTCGAGCGCCTTGGCAGGCTGGCGGCGAGCGTCGAAGATCTGGCCCAAAATGTAGACGGCCTGCCACTTGTTGGGGCTGGGTAGATCGGCGCCGGAGGCATCCTTGTAGGTCGCGCTCGAGATCGCCTGCGCGAGCTCGACGGCGCGGTCGTACTGGCCGAGATGGAAATTGGCCAGTGCGCCGGCGTACTGGAAGCTGTCGAAGAAGGTGCTCCTGGGATAGAGCTTGGCGAACCGGGCCGAGAGCTTGTCCACGGACTTGAAGTCCTCGAGCTCGATGAAGGCGCCGAGGAGAGCCAGGCTTGCCTCATCGGCGACCGGGTTGGTGGGGGAGCAGGCCAGGAAGGTTTGAATCATGCGGATCGACTGGGAAAGCAACTGCGATCGCGTGACACCGGCCCTGGCGAGCTCCTGGCGAAGGGCTGGGTTGGTAAACGCGTCGTCAGCCGTCTTGGCGACGAGCTGCGAGAGACCGAAGAAGTCGCTTTCGATCGACGCGGTATTGGGATACGACCGCCAGAGATCGACGAGGTAATCGATGGCCTCCAAGGTTTTGCCGCGCTGCGCAAGAGCTCACCGACGCGAGCGTCCTCGAGATAGCTGGCCTCGATCAGGCCGCGCCAGACGATCATCGCGCGCTCATATTCCTTGATTTCGCGGTAGGCGTTACCGATCGAGAGAAGCTGGTTGAATGTGAGGATCAGCTCGGGGGCCTTTTCCTTGACAACCTCGAAGTACGTGACGATCTTACGCGGCTGCTCTTGCTTGATGCTGGCGAGGAGGAGCATGCGAGCGGCGTCCCTGGCGATGTCGTCGCGGAGGGTGTAGCCGCCGAAGAGGGGCTCGAGGGCATCGCCGGCCTCGGCAAAACGGCCGGCGTCGAAGTGGGCCTTGCCGCGAGCGAAGAGCTCGTCGGGAGTCGGCCTGTAGGGGTCAGTGCCGGGCTCGCCGGAAGAGCGGACGCGCAGCTCGCCGGGGCTGCCCAGGTGGAATCGCCCTGGCTCGTAGGCGCTCTTGATCGAGGGGGGCAACACCCGATATTGACCGGGAAGGTAGCCAAAGACGTCGTACGAGATCAGGTCGGGATTCTGATCGGGCGCGAAGTACAATGTGAGGACGCCGTCCGCGAGCTCGAACGACGTGGCGTTTGTACTCACCGAGCCGTCGATCAAGGTCGTGCCCGCGGGGATTTGTTCTTCGACGATCAGGAAATCGCGCTCCCATTCGGGTGTGCTTGCGGGAATATTCCTGTGTGCAGTGAGCACGATATGGGCCTTGCCGCCCAGCGCGACGGAACTGGCGACGTTCTCGAAAGTCTCGGGGTTCACCGCGACGCCGAATCCGGTGGGCAGGACCTTGCCGTCGAGCTCGGGAGCCGAAGGGTAATAGACGCGTCGCGACACCACGGCAACGCGGTTGGCCTGTTTCTGGTCGGGCGCGAAATCGCGGGCGAAGCCCTGGAGCGTGACGGCAAATCCGAAGCGGCCGCGGCCTTCCATGTCGAAGCGGACTCGATTGGACTGGCCCAGCTTCACCGACTTGAGCGGGACGGGGATCGCCTGACCGGAAGTCGGTCCGTTCACATTCAGCTCGGCGAGCTTGGTGTCGTTGACCGTCACCGTCAGCTTGTAACGATCCTCGGCAAGCTGAGCATGTCCGTAGTAGGCGGCGAGAGCAGCCAGCGCCGGGCCTTTGGCTTTGCTGGGCCGCCAGCCGGTACCAAAACGGTGGGCATTGAGATAGGCGACGGCGCCTTCGAGCTCGTTTGCCTGGGGGCGAACTCGGGCGTAAGCCAGGCTCACGAGCGCGGTGGTCTCGATCGCACCGCGAACGCTTTGGGATTTCTGTGCAGAATCCCAGTAAACGCGGCCTGGCCGCCCCGGGGCGGTCGGCTCGGTCTTTGCCCGAGAGGCGAGGATACCGATCAGCTCATTCGCGAGCGTGGCGCGATCGAGATTGGCGAATGTGAGGGCGAGGTATGCGAGGGCGGGGTCGGAAAGCCCGTTGCGGACGCGATTGAGGCTGTTGGCGGCTTCGAAGGAAGCCACGCGCCGGGTGCTCTGCGCGTGCAAGAGGGCCGCGCGGGTCTCGTGGTCGTTGCGACTGAGCTTGGCGAATTCTGCGGTCAGATAGGCGAGGGCCTTGCCGAGGACCTTGGCGTCGGTGAGCAGCCCGAGGGGCTCAGACGAGGCGAGTGCCCAGACCGTGGCGGCCGAGGCGAGTCGATCGCTTGGGGGCGCGGCGGGTGTGTTCTGGCCGAGGCGCGGAGTGGATTCGCGGCTGACCCACGGCCAGCCACCGTCTTCGTTCTGAGATGCTACGATCGAGGCGACCAGCGCCTCGATCCGCTGAGAAAGGCGCTGGGCCTCCGGTGCCTGGCCGGCGGCACGGGTCGTGCGCAGATATTGCAGGGCCGACGTTGCGGCAAGGAGCTCGGCGGCACGATCGGCCGTGGTGAAAGGCGGCGGATAGCAAATGCGCCGCGCGGCATTCTGCGCCGGGTGCCGCAGCACGGCGAACGCGTCGTCGCCGAGAGCCATCTCGATGAGCGAGCGCTCGAGGCTCGGCGAGACGACGATCAACATTTCCGGGATTTTCATACGAGCGGCCGGGCGGCAGACCGACGAAGACGGTTGTGCTTTCGCTCGAGGTGCCGGATTCCGATGCGATGGCCTCGATGCCCCAGGGCGCACCGGCACTTCCGCGGCGATCTCGTCGCTTGCGCCGCCGATCGTGGCCCTGAGCGACAGCTTGACGGATTCGGATTCGGGGATTTCGCAAGGATCGAAGACGATCTCGTCGACACCGTCCTTGGCGAGCTCGATCGACTTGGGGAAGACCTCTTCGCGCCCCGCGGCATAGATTGTCAGCTTGAGGGCGAGCTTCCCGGCAACTCCGGTGTGATGAACCTGACCGACGAACCGCGGCTTGTCGCCTTGAGTGAGCGATGCGGGAAGCTTGAGGTCGACGAAGAAGTTTTTGCGGACGGTGAGCGTCGCCGTCGTCTGGCCGGCCAGGGTGTCGGCGCCGGTGATGCCGCGGGCCGTGATGCGGTATTCCGAGAGGGCCGAGGGGGCCTTGAAGGTCACGCGGGCCTTGCCGTCCTTGCCCGTGACGACGAGGGGGTTCCAGTAGGCTGTCTCGACGAATCGTTCGCGAGATTGGGGCTCGTTTGCGTCGAGACCGGGCTCGCCGAAATCGGCCGCAGCCGCGAGAGCCTCGGTTAAGGCGGGTGTTGAGAGCTTTGAAACTTTTATTGAATTCAATTCCCTCGGTCGATTTGCTGTCCTTTTCGTCCGACTTCTCACTCAGATCCCTGAACGATTTGTCAGCGCCGCCCTTGGCCTCGACGGAACGTTCCCCAGCGGTCGGGCGCGGCCAAAGCGGCGTGCCCTAGCAGGAGTCGACGCTTTCGATTCTTCACCTCCAGCAGTATTGTCCGGCGGCGCTTCCGGCGCCATGGCGGCCGGCGCCGCTGCAGCGGGCATCTGGCGTTTGGCGAGACCTGCGACGATGTCGTCGCGGCCGACGTCGTTGGCAGCTTGTGCGGCCAGGCGCTCGCGATCTTCGACCAGGGCGGAGGCGACGGCTGTTGTCACGGCGGCATAGCGGAACGTATTGGTCGCCTCCGTGGCGAAGGCTCCGGTACGAGTCTGGCCGAAGAAGAAGGGGCCGATCTCGGGGAGCGAGTCGTTATAGAGGCGCAAGAGCGACTGATCGACCACGGCGATCGAAAGCTCGGAGGCGACGGGCCGGCCGAGCTGATCGACGGTGGTGACGTCGATTTCAACCGGATCGCCGGGTGCAACCGCAGGCTTGGCCACGGAGAGCTCGACCTTCAAGTCGCGCTCGACCTGCACGTCGAGCCGCGCCTGGTCGAGCTCATTCCTGGCCATGCGGGTCGCCGTGAGCGTGAAGTTGGGAAACTGGGCACCATCGATGGCCCAGGCGACGGTGTTGTTGCCGACGTTCAAGTGGACGAGCTTGTAGGACAAGATCCGGTCGGCCTCCCAGGTCAAGAGGGCGGTGCCGGCCCGGTCGCGGCTGTGCAGATTGACGCTGGCTTCCTCCCCCACCTTGAAGCGCTGACGATCGGCGAGCAGACGCAGCTTGGTCTCATCTTTTCTGCCCGAGATCGCCAGCGGTTTGTCGGCCACGATCGGGTTGCCGAACCGGTCTGTTCCCGCGACTCGAAGGACGTATCGACTCCCTTCGGTATCGTCGATCCGGAAGGCCAGCGATCCGTGGCCTGTTTTCGAGTCGGTCGTCAACTGCTTGCGCTCGATTTCCCGCTCGGTGATCTGTCCTCCCGATGGAATCAGCTTGATCACGGCGGCGGAGAGTGGCTGTCCCGAGGGCTTGCCCAGGGCGTCGGCCGTATCGACCTGGAGCTGGAATGCCTCGCCGTCCAGGTAGAGATCGCGGGTGGTGTTCAGGCCGATGCGAAAACCCTGGATGGCGAGCATCACGTTCGCGGCCGTCGCCACATTGTCCTCTTTGAGCCGCGCAATCAGGCGCAGCGACTGCTCTTCGGCGAAGGCCTCGGTGGGAAACTCGACCGGGAACTGACCGGCTCCGTCGGTGGTGCCGTGGAGGATGCGGCCATCGGGAAGCTGCACCTCGACCGGCCGCGCGGCGACGGGCGGCTCCATACTGATACTTCGCGACCAGCGTGGCCTGGACGGGCTCGCCGCGGTAGAAAACGGTCTTCTTCAGCTCGAAGGCCAGCGCGATCGGCTCGAGTTGATACGAGTGGACCTCGAAACTGCCCGCGAATTCGCTCTTGCCGGGCTGAAAGAGCCGGATGCGGTACGTGCCCACCGGCGCCGAGCTGTCGAGCGCGAGGGTTTCATGAAACGTTCCGAATTCGGAGAGCGTGGCGGGCCGGGCGGCAAGCAACCGGCCTCGGCTGTCGGCCACCTCGAAGCGATAAACCGCCCCGGGCACGTGGTTGTACTGGCCGAGAGCGACTTCGCGCACCACGCCGCGAATCGCCACCTTGTGGCCGGGGCGATACGCTGGGCGGTCCGTGTAGATGTAAGCGCGGGCCGTCAAGCCCTGGGCGGCGTGGTCGGGCACGCCCAGCCCGCTGCCGGCGACGTGCGGACCGTCCAGGAGCAAGTAGTTAAGACGGCCGTCGCCCTCGCGAGCCGGCTTCCAATCGCGCAGCAGCACGCCGTCGGCGCCGGTCGCGGCGTCGAGCACGATCTGACCGCCTTCCGAGACCAAGACGCGTGCGTGCGCGCGGCCCTGGCCGGTCTTCATGTCCTGGGCGAAGACCAGAAGCTGGTTTTGCGACGTCTTGACGATGGCGTCCAGATCGCTACCCAGCACGAGTGTCGTGGCTTGAAGCGTCTTTTCATCCGTGACCTTGACCACGTAGACCCCGGGAAGCTCAAGCTTCTTGAGCTCGAATTCGGATTCGGACGGCTTAAAGCGGGCATAGCCCGGGACGGGGGCTGTCCAGGCGGCGTCGGGTGCGACGAGCCCGATATCGAGTGCCTCGACACGCTCGAGCCCGCTTTTCTTGCGGAAATACGCCTCGGCATTGAGCTTGTAGGCCGTGAAATGAAGGGCCTCGATGTTGCGGGTGGTGATCTTGAGCAGAGCGGTTTCGCCCGAGCGGAAGGTGCGCGGCGTGATGACGACGAGCGACATGCCTTCCATGACGGCGATTCGCTGCCCAGCCTGGGAGCGCCAGGGCTCAACGGTGATCTTGCGGAACCGGTCGATGGCGTCGGCGGGCTTTCCGAGCTCGATTTCGTAGAGAGAGGCGGTCGCGAACTGGGCGTGGGCGGCGGGCTCGCTCGAGGGAAACTTGCCGGCGAGCGACTCCCAGGCGGCGATTGCCTTGTCGAATTGTTTTTCGGTCGCGAGGCTCTCGCCGATCTGGAAGAGCAACCCGGGCACGCGGGCATCGAGGGGGTTCTGGGCGACGAAGTCGGACCAGGCCGCGCGTGCCTGGGCGAACTGCGAGCGTGTCAGATGGTCGCCGGCGATCATGAGCTGTGTGTTGAGCACCGCGCGCTGCGCGTCGGCGCTCTGGGGGCCGTTCGGAAACCTGGCCAGGTAGCCCTTCCAGGCGGCAATCGCCTCGGCGAACTTTTGCTGGCCCTGGAGGATCGTGCCGATCTTGAACGAGGCGTCCATGGCGAGCTCTGCCCAATCGCGCCGCGCTTCGGGCGAGGCAAGCTGCGCGGCATCCTGCTTCAAGAACTGCGTGAAGGCGTCGAGCGCTTCGTTGCTCTTTCCCCGGGCGAGGTAAGAGAGCCCGAGTGCGTGTGCGGCTCGAACGGATTTGGGATGGTCGGGAAACGCGGTCAAGAATCGCCTGATCGCTGCGACGCCCTGGTTCAAGCTGACGTCGTCGGTGGGCGCTGGGATTCCGTAGGTCGAGGGGATGGAATGAAGCGCATCCGCGCGAATGGCGGCTGCTTCCTTCGAGAGCTCGGCCGGCCGGAGCCGCTCGATCTCGCGGGCCAGATCGGTCCAGGTGCGCCGCGCGAGCAACGGCTGATTGATTTTTTGCTGGGCATCGCCGAGCCCGAAGCGTGCAGCAAGCCGGTCTGGCCCGGCCGGATACTCCTGGACGTAGAGCTGGTAGTTTTCGATCGTGCGCGGGGCGTTGCCGGCCGCCACGCTCGCGCGCCCCATGGTGAAGAGGAGGCGTGCGCGAAGTGTGGGGCTTTCGGCCAGCTCGCGTGCCTGGGCGAGCAGGTCGTACGCCGCGTTCGGGTCGGGGGCGACGAGCGGATCACCGGGCTCGAGCAAGCGGCGGGCGTAGCCATGATAGATTTCTGCAAGCTGGTCTTTCCGCTCGCCGGAAAGAAGCCGCTGGGCCTCGGTGCGGGCCAGGTCTTCCGCGGGCGCCCAGCGACCAGACGCAAGCTCGATGCCGGCCAGCTCATAGCGGATCTTGATGACCCATCGGCCGTTGGGGTCGAGCTCGATCGCCTTTTTGAGGATCTCACTCGCAACGTCGCGGTGGCCCGAGAGGCGCTGGGAGATCCCTCCGAGGTACGAAAAGTAAGCCTTCTCGTCCGTCGACTTCGCCTTTTCGGCCAGAGTGGCGAGCAGGCGAGCGGCGGCCTCGTAACGGCCCTCCTGCATCGCGTCGATCACTTCAGCCGGGACGACCGGAGAGGCTCCTCCGGCTGAGCTCCTCGGGAGCGGCACTGCTGGCGCTGGAAGGTCATCGATCTCTCCGAGCACCAGCGACGAAGCGGCGAGGAATGCCACAAGTGCCAGGCAGACTCGGTGATGCACGCACCGCGCTTCATGAGTTGATTTCACGACGCAGCCTCCTTCGAAACAGGCAAGATGCGAAAGGCGTCACGTGCCGCGGAAATTGTCCGTACACATAAGAAACAGGCGTTGGTCCGCCAATCAAACATCAGATTCCAGATTCAAGCCACCGCTCGAAGCGAGGTCGCGTGCGACCCGCCTTTAACCCACAGGTTCCCCCTAGCTATGTTGACGAGGCAAGCAGCGGAATATTAGAGCACTCGATTCAGCCCCGAAATCGTGATTGAAACTGCTGGGGCGCACGCTCTTGGCTCGCGACCTGGCGATCTCGGTTCAAGGCCGATCGCTCGCCGATTAACAATTTTTAATAACGTCTGTCCGCGATTGTCGTCGATTTTCGATTTGATGGGATAGCAGGGATTGTCTTTGCACTATAATAATGGTCGCGAGGGATCGAGTCGGTGGCAAGGCGGAGACCGACGGTGGATTTCAGACGAGATAGTAGAAGTTCATCGGACCCTACTGACCGCGTGCGGAGGTGGAATCCGCGCGCCCGTTCACGTGCTTCGCGCCAGCGATTCCAATTTGAGCAACTCGAGACACGGGTACTTCTGTTCAGCAATCCGATTGTTGGTCCCATCCCAATTCTTGCCGTCAGCGATTTTCCGCCGCAAGCATCGATCGCCCTGATCGCATCCCTGCCCCCGTCTGATGGTAGCGGGGTGGCGATCCTTCCTTCGATTGGGGGAGATGCGCAAATCGGCGAAACACCGTTCACTCCGGCGCGTGCGACGAGCTCGATTCAAGCTGGGGCTCCTACGTTCTTTCAGTTTGGCCAGAATGGTGATACTGGGCAATCCGTTGTCGAGTCGATACTGGAAGGACGCTGGCAGACCCCCGCGACGAGTTCCGTGGGGTCGACGATGGTCGTGACCGAACAAGGTGAGGGTGTATCGGGCCCGGGGGAATTCGGAGGCGTGGGGCTAGTGCAGGCCCACAATGACCGGATGTTGTACTTGGAAACGGGTCAGTCTCCAATCGGATCCGGGTTGAGTGATAGCGAGAACGGGCTCGCATCGCCCGCTGTTGATGTAATGGGCGGTGCGACTGGCCAGGCTGCAGTTCGGGGCTACCTCGAAGAGACGCCTCCTCCGGCCAGGCAATTCATGCCCGCACCGTTCCTGGCCGAGACGGGCTACCCGCCGCTCGCGTTCCTGGATCGCGGGATGAACGAACCGGGGCCATCGCCGTTCACCGCGCCCGACGGCGAGGTCGATTCAGGCGACGCTCCGAGCCCGCAAGGTGCGGTCTATGGCGCGCCTTCGATGGCGTTCGAATCGGTCGCCGCCTTATACCGGCTCGCGGCCGTGCCGGGCCGTCTCGTCACCAAAACGTCGAGCTCCGGAAGCTCGTCGACAAGCGAGACCGGGACAACCGGGGTCTCCGCGTCGAATTCGAACGCGCTTTTCATTTCGTTGGTACAGCGGCAAGAAGATTCCGACTCCTCCGGCGGCGGCGCCGCACCAGCCCAAGGAATGCTTTCTGGCGGCACAGCGGCTCTTCAGATGACCGCGTTCGCGGACGAGCCGGTGACTACCGGCGGTGCAGCGCAGAGCAATGTGGACACAACCTCGGGAGCTTCGCAGTCGAATTCCGACGAGGTCGGGCCCGTGTTGTCGGCGTCCACTGGGGTCGACCAGGCGGTCACGGGTACGAGCGACGGGTTTAACGTCAGAATTCCCACCGGGCCATTTGCGTCTCGCAACGCCGGCCCGCTGGGCCCGATCCTCGCGTCTGTTGGTGGTGATCCGACGCCTGAGGTCGATCGCGACGCACGCGCCTTGTATCAGGAACTCGAGCGACGAGCAACAGCCGGAAGTGAAGAGGAAGTCTCGCAATACGCAATCGCCCGGGCCAATTCGAGCGAAGACGCGCGGGGCGGCGAACTCAGCGACGGAACGGTAGCGATTCAAGGCGGGGGCCGATTCTCGAGCCGCACGACAGCGCTTTCGAGAAGCCGGCGCACGGACCTGGGTGCTCTGGTGTCCGCGATCGTGGCGCCTGCCAGACTAGCCGACTTGCGCAGAGCGCCGGGCCTGGGCCCACATGGGCTCGATCCCTCCCGGGGTTCCTTTGTCGTGGAGGCGACGGCAAGGCCAGACGAGCCGCCGGCATACGCCGTCATTATTAAAGCGGCCTGCGGCATTGCTTTCGGCCTGGCGATGTCTTCACGCGCTCTGTTCCCCAGCCTGCTCATCGGAGCCCAGAATCGCATCCGCGCAAGGCTGCGAAGGTCGCGAGTGAAGGACCGTCTTCGCTCTTAGTGCCGGGTCGACCTGGATCGGGACGACTTCGGATGGTCGCCTCAGGTCGCTTCATCGAGAGAATGTTGCATGGAAGTCACGCACCGTCCGTCCGGCCAAAGCCAGCCACCTCCCGGCGCGGCCTGGCGCGTTCGGCAAACACCGCAGATAGGCCGCGGTGATTGCGAGCTCGGTCGGGGGATCGGACCCAGCCCATGCCGCCCCCTGTTCGAGATCGGCGAGGGCCAGGTCCCACCTCTCGAGCCGGATTGCCAGCCGGGCTCGCCCGAGATATGCCTGCGCCAGCTCGGGATCTCGCCTGAGTGCCAGCGTCCACTCGCGTAGCGCAGGCAGATCCTGACCGAGCGACTCGAGGGCGAGGGCCTTGTGAAGATGGACGCGGTCGAAGGCGCCCCAGTACAGGGCGTCGTTAAAGCTCTCGAGAGCTCGCCGCGGGTCACCGGAAGCAGACTGAAGCGTGCCGCGCATCTCGAGCAGTCCAGGGTCGTTCGGCTCCAGTCGCAGGCCGCGGTCGACATCGTCTGACGCGCGGCTGCGGTAACCGGCGAAGAAACTCACCCTTGCCCGGATGAGATGTGCTCGGGGAGATTGCGGTGCGGAACCGACGGCGCGCGTGGCTGCCTCGATCGCTTCGCGCCGCCGTCCGACGGCGGCCAGGAGCACAGCACGATTCAGGGACTCGCGGAGGGTCGAGTCAGGTCGAGCTTCGATCGCCTTCTCGAGCGCGAGCACGGCCGCGCGGACATCTGCGCTCAAACGAGTTCCACCGACCGGGAACGCAAGCACGTCTTCGGGCCGTTCGAGCTGGAGGCTTTCGACCCGTCGGTCGGCCAGAAGCGCCCGTTGCCGCAGTCGCTCCTGCGCGGGGCTCGGGCGCAGGCGCTGCGCTTCGACCGCATCGGTGACAGCCTGGGCGGAACGGCCCAGAATCAAGAGTGCGAGCGCCCGGGCGGCCAGGACTTCGTGGCGGTTCTTGAGCTCGTTCCTGGCGTCGAGAAGCGCCGTCAAATCAATCAGCGCCCGGTCTGCCTGGCCGAGTCTGAGCTCGAGCAATGCACGGCTCTTGCGGGCGGCCGAGTCGGTCAGGTCTTCGAGGATGAGCGTGTCATACTCCCGCCGGGCCTTCTCGACGGCGCCCGACTCGGCATCCATGTTCGCCCGATTCAAGCGGGCCGCTCGCGCATAGAGACCCGAGTTGTCGGCCGCGATGATCAGCTCGCACTGACGTCGCGCCTGGGAAAAATCGCCCAGTTCCTGATAGAGATAAGCAAGCTCGAGGCGTACTTGCGTCGCCGCCTCGGGCCTGTCTTTCAGCTTCTCGAGGGCGCTGGCGATATCTTCGCGAGCGTGGTCCCACTGGCCGCGCGCGCGGTAAATCCTGGCTCTACTGAAGAGCACCCAGGGTGATTCCTCGCGCAAGGAACAGGCGATGTTGTAATTATTGAAAGCCTCGTCGGTTCGACCGGCCTTGTCCTGCAGGTACCCGAGCAGGAAGTGATACCAGTAGTTATTGCCGCCCGGGAGCCGGCTCGCGCGCTCGAGCCACTCGATGGCCCGCGAAAGGCGGTCGGCTCGATATGCCAGAACGCCCCACTCGAAACAACTCAAGGCCGAGTGCTCCTGCGTCACTTCGCGCGGCTCGGTCGACGCGGGCGCTGCTGCGCGGTCGCCCATTTCGACCGGGGCACCGGCGGCCGGGAGCTCGCTCGCCCGCAGCCGCGCCTGCAGCGCCCGCCACGGCGCCTTCGTGTCGACCCAGGCGAGCGCCTGGTCGCAAATTGCGAGCACCGGTGCGAGTGAGTCTCGATCTTCAGTCGAGCCCGGCTTGCCGCTTGTGCCGCGCTATTCCAGGCAGACTCGTCGATGGTGGCCATCCAGAGGAACAGCAGCTCGTTGACGTCGTTCACGAGACGCACCCGGCGAGCGTCGTCCAGAAGATTCATCGTGTGACCAAGCTTGGTCCAGTCCTCGCTCTCGAGCACGAAGAATGGGGCAAGCACTCGCTGAAGCTCGACAGTCGCGTGGTTGAGCTCCGGTCCTTCGTCGAGGAGAAGCTGGAAGCGAAGATCGTCAGCGGCGAGAAACAGATCATCGGCCTGCTTCTGCGTGCGTCCGGCGCGTTCGGCAAGCAGCGCCTTCTCGAGTGCTCGAGCGCCAAGCTTTCGGGCGTATCGAGGGTGCTCAGATCCTGGATTTTCGATTTCAACTGCTTGGTGATCTGGCCGATGCCCTCGAGCCTCGTCAGGTAGCTCCAGGGCGTCAACCTCGACTTCGCGGCCAGGTCGATCGCGTCGTCGAAGTGGGTCTTGGCGTCGGAGAAATCGCGGCGATCGAGAGCCGCCTGACCAATGTGCAGCTTGTCGCGAGCCTGTCGCAGGAAGTTGGACTGCTCCATGCGCAGGCCCAATCCACCGGCGAGTAATGCCGAGACTGTGAACAGGATCATTGCCGCGATTGCGATTCGGCGGCGGCGGCGGCGTATCCAGGAAGCCGCGCGCCGGAGCAAGAGCTCGCGAGTGTGGGGAAGCGGCAGATCGTCGGCAACGGCCTGGAGGTCCGCCGCCAGAAGAGCAGGCGCGCTGGTAGCGATCGTGGGGCTCGGGCTCGAGTGCACGCCTGATCACGGTCTCGAGTGCGGCGGGGATGTCGGGATGCCGATCGCGCAGCGGCGGCAGCAGGCGAAGCCGCAGGTCGGCTGCCCGATTCAGGAGGTCGATCATCGAGCCGCCGCGGCGGGGTGAGGCGAACGGCCGCTTGCCGGTGAGTGCCTCGTAGAGAACCACTCCCAAGCTGTAGATGTCAGCCCGGCAGTCAACCTCGTCCGAACATCCTTCGGTGAGAGCCTTCAACTGCTCATGCGGCATGTAGTCGATGGTTCCGCCCAGGGTCGGCTCGCCATTCGACGAATCGTCCTTGAAAAAGGGCTCGCGCGCCAGGTTGAAATCGAGCAGCATGGGCATGCCGTCGGCTGTCACCAGGACGTTTGACGGCTTGATATCGCGGTGGAGAACGCCGCGGTCGTGGGCGTGCTGAAGTGCCTCGGCCAGCCGCGCGCCCCACCAGGCGATCGCCTGGGAGTACGTTCTCTTCTCGAGGGCCTCGCGGGCTGTCGAGTGCGGAGACAACGGGACGCCGCCGGGCTCGAGCCGGTCGAGAGCGCCGTGCCACGGCTGCGCCCGACGTCGCCGACTGCACCTCGGCGTCGGCCAGAACCCGCGCCAGAGTCACCCGTCCAAAATAAGGCATGCAGAGCAGATGCAGCCCGGTGGCTGTGTCGATGCGATGGGAATATACCGGCACGATGTGCGTATGCTGGAGCCGGGCGAGCGTTTGCGGCTCTCGCGAGCCGCGGCGAGAGACTTTGAGAGCAACCGGCCGATCCGCGAGCTGCCGCTCCCTGGCCAGAAAGACACGGGCGAAGGCCCCTCGTCCCAGCTCTTCGACAAGAGAGAACCCGCCGATTGTCTGGCCCGCGTCCGGCAAGACGGCCGCCGACGCGGCCACCCCGTCGCCCAGCGAGCTGGGGCTGACCGTCACCGGCGTTCCCGAGCCGACCAGATCGTGAATCTCCAGGACCCGCTGAAGCGACCCGGATACCCCCGGGTAACGAGCGAGATACTCAGAGGCGACCGGGTGCTCGTCGTCTTCCTCCCGAAGACAAAACTCCTCATAGACCAAGGCGACGATCGTATCCTCACCCAGGTCAGAATAGCGGTCGAGATACCACTGCGCGGTCAGCTTCTCGCCGGTCTCCCAGCGCAGCGCCATGTCGGCGCGCAACACCGCCAGGCGCGCCGCCCGGGCCATCGCCCGTGTCACTGGATCGGCTGACGTACCGCTGCAGATTCGGCCGCCTTCCGGCCCGGTCCGAATCACGCCAGGCTTGCTCATATTCTCGGGCCAGGAGGACTGCGGCGGGCGAGGCTGCCTCTTCCCAGGTCCGCCGGCCGGCGGACAGATTCATTCCGGACTCTCCCACTCCGTTTCCATGCGCCGACGCAACTCCTCGAGAACACGCTGCACGGTACGCTCGCTGATGCCGAGCCGCTCGCCGATGTCCTTGCTCGAATATCCCTCGGCCTTCAACTCCAGGATCGATCGCTTCTCTTCGGGCACGAGCTCACGCATCCGCACGAGCGCCTCGTGCGCCTCGGCCACCTCACTCGGAGTATCATTCGACCCGGCGACTTCCCTCGGGCGATTTCCGTCGGCCCAAAGAGGCTCCTCCCGGTGCATGTTGTTTTTGTGGCTGGCGGCGCGGCGGTACTCGTCTATTACCTTATTCTTCGCAGCCCGAGCCAGAAATGCGACAAGATGGCGCGAATCCTCGAATTCCGTCGGGGAAGTGCGCATGCGGCGAAAGAAACTCCCCCACACGCTTTGCAGAAAGTCGAGCGAGTCGAACCGCGAACGCAACAACCGCGGTAACTGCCGCCGCACCACCAGGCGAACCTCGGCCTCGAACCGCTGCAGAAGCTCGCGCAGCCCCCTCGTCTCCAGCCTGGATCCGCTTCAGAAAATCAGTAATCTCGGTGTCACCACCGGAAAGCCGTTCGTCGTGCGACATCAAGCGGCACCCCCACCCGGCCGACGGGCAATTGCCTCTGGCCCGCGCGTCACTTCCTTGCAAACGACGCCAACGATCGCTTTCGCCCGCCAGTGGCTTAGCCTAACCCGAAGCCAGCCATCAGGCAAGCGAACCAATGGGACAAAATCCATCCATTGTTGCATTATATTATACGGTCCCGGTCGACACGTTTCTAGCGCGCGGCCGGTTTCGGGCATGGCGGCATGTTAGCGAGCGCCGCGCTGAACTTCTGGTCGACCTGGTCTCGCGCATTTTTATAGAGAAGTCGCTCGAACTCATCCTTGCGCTCCGCACTCACCGCAACCTGCGTCGCGAGGTAGGCAGGCAAGTCCGGCAGCGGAGACTCACTTCGAGCCCGGGGAGTTGTCTGCCAGATCTGCCGCTGCCCCAGGGTCACCGTCAGCTCGATGTGGATCAAAGTCAGCCGGTTTTGCGAGGACATGTAGTTGCCCTCTTTTCTTTCGTCGACGCTCAATCGGGCTTCAAACGGCGACTCTCGCCATGTGTCGTGCCAGATCGACGTTTCCCGCGGCGGCAAGTAGCCCTTGGCCTCGAGTGCCCGTTCCAGCACCGGGACCATCTCCGATACGTAGCTGTTCGAGCCGTAGACGAAACTGCCAGGTCGAACGACGACCGCAATGCCCGCCGTCTGCACGAGATCGCTCGCAAGTGATTCGGCGTCCTTACGGATACCCGACTCCGACGCCTTCGATAAATGCTTGAGAAGCCCCCCAATACGATCACAGGCATCCATCGCGCTGCTCATGCTTCCGGAATCGAAGAGCTGCCGGCCGAGGGCAAGCTCGCGCTTCACCTGGTCGGCGAGCGAAGCCTGGAAACTTTCGTCGATCTGGGCGCGAGCGAGGCGAGATCGGTGTCGCGCCCGGCCCAGGCGATCAAGTTGAGCCAGTCTCCCAGACGGAATGTCGACGATTCATTGCGGCTGAGCAGTGCCAGCCGGGAACCGGCGTCGCGCCGCGCCAGCTCGGCACGCTTGCCTCGTTCTTCCTCGCGCCGCTTGTCCCAGGCCGGCCCCGCCTTGCCCGCCAGCTCGAGCGCGGCGTCCATATCGATGAGCGCTTCACCGAGACGCCCTTCGGACTCATGCCGCTGCGAGGTCACGAGCAACTGATTGATCGTCCGATCTTGCATCGAGTTATAACGCCGCCGCACGAATTCGACGGTCCCTGCCGTCACGAGCGCCGCAACAACAACGCTCAGCCCGGCCCATGCCCACGTAACCCATTTCGGGCGCGCGAATCGCCGGCGCTTCCACGACGGGCCGGCCGCGCGCGGCAGATAGGGAACCTCGAGCAGGCGGTGGCAGAACGCGCACCGCACCTGCCGGCCGGGAGCAAGACCGCGCACTTCCACATCCGAGCCGCATTCAGGACAGGCAAACGACCCATCCATGCTCGAGGGTCTCCTCGACCGTGGTTGTCAGCGGCTCCGGAACCCGCATGCGCGCCGCTACTTCCAGAATACACTCCACGTCGAGCGCTTTGGAGGCGGCGCCGCCGGAACGCCACGCCGGCCGCGGCAGATCGCTTTTCCTCGTCCCGCAATCGCCGCCTCGCGAGAATTTAACGCCAGCACACCGCGCCGTCATTAGCTCGGGCCGGCAGTGCAATGGCCCATGAGCCAGGTGTCGACGTCCGAAAGCATTGCATTGGACAGCCGGTGAGCGCTGGGGTAGGACTGGAACGCGACGCGCAACCCGCCTGCCCGAAGTGTCGCCACGTTCAGCCGCGCGTCCGCCAGGGGCACCTTCGTGTTCCAGGCACCGTGAACCACCAGCACCGCGAGGTTACGACAAGCCTTGAGCCGGCACAGCGGCCGCAAGCCCACGGGAAGCCAGCCGTTGATCGCCACCACGCCTGCAAATCGCTCGGGGAAAGTCAGCCCCAGCCAGTACGCCACCGCCGCGCCCTCGCCGGAGCCAACCAGAAAGATCCGCTCGGAGTGCGTGTGCAGCAGCCGCCGCGTCTGGAGGATCGACTCGAAGACCGACTCCTCCAATCGCTCGATCGGCTCAGGCTCGGCCCCGAAGAATGCTCGGCGCACGACCTCGCCCTCGGTCAACGTCGCGGCTGAACGCAATCGCTTGCGCGCCGGTTGTTCAAACTCGGCGCCCCAGCCGAACCCGGCCAGACGATCCCGCTTGATCACCGGCTCCGGACCGCGCAGGCCCAATCCGATGTAATTCCGCCACGACACCGCGGGCATCGCGCGTACAAGCTGATCCTCGTCGCCACCCCGCGCGTGAAAATGAACCAGCAATGGATATGGGTAATTTGGTTCATACTCCCGAGGTATGAACCGCGCCTCAACCAGCGGGCTGGGATCCGATGATACGGCGTTGGATGGTGCATGCAGCCGGTCGAAACTCATCTCTGGCGAACCTCCTGCTGATCGAGAGCCAAGTGGACTACTCATCGCATCACATGAGCCAGATCCCTCACCCGGGCTCGTTTGCCTAGCTTGCCTCGCCAGGCAGCTTCAAGTGGTGCCAAGCATAGCTTGCGTGTATCTCACCTTCAACCAATAAAACCCCTCGTTATTTCTAATTTTGTCTCAAGTTTTTCGCGATGAAACCCGAAACCGCCGCAAATTGACGGAAGATGCTTGGATTATGCGGGTTGCACCTGCGGTTGTTGCCGTTTGCGAGCCGGATCGGCCTGTCAGATGATCGCGCGGACATCGGTTCCGCGGCGTCGAATCGTCTGGTTCATCAGGCCGTGTGATCCAGCGGTTAACTCAAACGAACTTTTTGATGAGGTTGTTTACCTTGGTTGGAAGCCCCGTGATGTCACTCACGATCGAAGGCTCTTTCTTGGGAGCTTTGCGATGCAGCTTCTTGGGCGGGTGCGCAGCGGCGCGTTCCGCTCGCCTCTCGGCCCGCGCGGGGTGCGGCTTGGTCTTGGGTGCCGGCTGAGCCTTGAGCGAGGGCAGCGCGTTGGGAGAAGCGTCCGTCGGCACCACGCTCGTGCCGTTCGTGCCTGGCAACCGCACGACAATCGGACCCGATTCTCCGAGATTGTTGCTGATCAAGCCTTCGTTGACGGTATTCTCCGCATCCACAATCACCGCAATCCTCGCGTAACCCACGCTATTCAATTGCATCCCAGCCGGTACACGGCTGGGAAGCTGCAGCGTCTGGACGAGGGGCTGGTTATACCCCGCCGCGAGCCCCGAAATCTGCGCGTCGGCCAGGAAGATGCCCTGACTGACCTCGCCGTTCTCACCGATCAGCATGAACCGCACGCTGAATGCCCCCGCATCACCTGCCCCCAGGTTCTGTATCGTGGTCGTGACCTGGAATGTCTGGCCCCATGCCAGGGAGTTGGTCGACAGCAAGACCGACGAAGCCGCCAGGTCTGCCAAGGGGGCGGTGGTGGTCGGCGCCGTCGTGGACGGGTTGATCGTCATGTTGACCATGTCATAGCCAAGGCCTTGCGACGGCAGATGGGGGTAAAGCGCGTTCGTCACATAATCGGCGTCCTGGATCATCGAGAGCGTGAACGACGTGTTGCCGTCATCGTTGAGCAGGGTTGGAACGGTCGAGGGCAGCGTGATGTTCTCGACGACGTTCACGGTCTGATACGCCGGGATAGGCGGTATGGTCAGATCCCCGACAGCCACGTCATTCGGCCACACAGGAAGCGTGCCCGTGGGCGTGAGCACCAGGAGCGCACGCGTCTGCGGCGAGCTTCCCGCGCCGGCATTGCGCACCTGAGCCGTCACCGTGAGAGTCGATCCCCAGGTCGTCGTCGCCGCCGAAACGGCCAGCGTGCTCCCCACCAGTTGCGACGGCTGTTGCGGGGTGATCGTGATGTAAGACGACTCATAGGGCGTGCCCAGCCCGGAGCTGGTTCGGGTGTTCGCGTCCGGTATGCTATCGGTGGGGTCGATTTTCTCGTCGATATAAACAATCCCCGAAGTGGTGAAGCCCGGGATCGGCGTGGCCGGCAGCTTGACCGCCGTGCTAAAGGGCACCGACTGCCCCGGCTCGATGCCGCCGGATATCGTCACTTCGCCGATTTGCACCGCGTATTTGCCGATCGCCGTGGACGGCGAAGCATAGAAAGCGACCTCGAATGGAACCGTCACGGCGGTGCCACCCTGGTTCACGATCGTGCCCTGCACGCCGACGGAGTCATTCCAGTCAGCGGCATGGGTTGTGACGAGTGAAGAGCCGGCGAGCTCGGCGGCCGGGGGGGCTGCGGTGAGAAGCTCACGCCGCTCGAGCAGATCGAACCTGAGGATGATTGGACCACGGCCCCAGGCGCGGCGTCGGCCAGCGGCCCGGCGGTTTAGGGACGGCATAAGATAGGTCTCCTCCATGAGATCGCGTCGCGACCGCTTCCGGCCGGCCACCGATGGATGCGAAAGCACCCTTCGAGCCACGCCAACGGTCGGTCCGGTCTGCCGGCGCAAGCTTTTGCCCGAACCCGTCCTTGGGTTCTTGGAGACCTTAGCGACGGCCGCCGATTCGGTCAAGGCCGGCTGCACGGAATTGAGACGCTCCCCAACGCGGGTTATAAGTGTTGAATACGGATGCTGCAAACTTGACCCCCACCCCTGACGAGGAGCCCTGATTTCATGACACGCGCACTTTTGACAATCTTGTTCGTGCTGATCGTGAGCACTCCCATTGGCGTTCTACACACCTCCAAGGCGTCGACCAACGCGCCCCCCGCCGCCAATCGCGTGTTCGAGCTGCGCACCTATTTCACCAACGAAGGAAAGCTCGACGACTTGAACAAGCGGTTTCGCGACCACACCTGCGAGCTTTTCAAGAAGCATGGTGCCGAGCTGATCGGCTTCTGGACGCCGCTCGACGACGCGAATGGCAAAGGCGAGAAGCTCGTGTACATGCTCGCCTTCCCCAGCCGCGAGGCCGCCAAAAAGATGTGGGCAGAATTCGGCAAAGACCCTGAGTGGAAAAAGGTCTACGAAGAGAGCCACAAGAATGGCGTCCTGGTCAAAAAGGTCGAATCCATGTACCTCGAGCCCACCGACTACAGCGAAATCAAATAGCGCCTCGCGCACTCCCCCCTTCGCCCAGGGGGGAGTTCGTTTTGTACATTTGACGATGGCCCTTGGTGCGTAAGGCTTACGGGAACGAGCCATCGTCGCCGGCCGCCTTCCTTGCCTGACGTTCGTGGACGAGTGGCCCGAGTGTTCCGACCGCCGTGCCCCATCTTCGTGGCACGAACCTGGGCCCTGGGGTGGGGCGAAGCCTCCTGCCGAGCCTTGGAAGGAACGGCTCGTATCCAGCCTCGCCCGCCCGCACGCCGCGATCGATCCGCCGATCCGACGCCGAGTGCTTCGTGACCCGTTGGATCGCTTGCGCTCGGCTTTGTGTCCCATTCGCAGACATCGCTCGGGCTGACCCCCAAAAATCGCAACTTCGTTCGGAGCCAATCATGATGAATGCCCTTCTGACCTGATTCTCATCCCCTGCCCTTCGTCCGCCGTTCTGATTCCCGTCCTCCAACCTTCCCCTTGGGCATAGTGAACACCAGCGGGGTCGACCTGTGCCACTTTTCGGTGCGTATTTGCCACTTTTTTTTGAGGCGCCCGACGACGCACAGACTGGCTCCGATCCTCTGGTGTCGATTTGACATACGGCGAGCAATTTCCGCGTCTCTTCACCACCGGGCACCGCCAAAGTGGCAAAAAGTGGCAGGTTTTTGGCCCTATTTTCAGCATCTGTACACTGGTGTAAATTGCCGGCTCTCACGAGCCGTCGATGGTAGCCCTCCGTTGAGTGTTCTTCCATCTTCAGAATGAACGAAATAGGAATCATGAGTTGTTTTCGTGAAGAATGGATAGACATGAGCGACGAAGGGAGGGTGTCCCCCGTGCGCACCAGCATGGCGCTGCTTCTCGCTTCTATAATATAATATGTGACGACCTTTCGAATTTGACCACGACAGCGTTTGGGCCTGACGATCAATGTCTTGTCGCAACGTCAGATCTCAACCGCGGCCGCCACGCGACCAAGACGGGCACCGAAAATCCGCGAAAGCGACTTCGGTTAGACATAGTGAACAACACCCGCGTTCCAGAGTGCCACTTTTGGGGCCACTGGTGGCGCGAGGATTTTGAATCGCTGTGACACGCACGCCTCATCTCCGATCCATTGATCTATGTTCGACTTACAGATCGCACGCCGCGCCGTGGACGCCCAGTTTCGAATGGCACTTTTTGGCACTCCTGGAGGAGATTTCCGACATCCGTACACCGGTGTAAATCGACCGCCGATCGAACCCGTTTTGCATGCATTCCGATTCTCGGCCTGAAAGGCCACGACATACCAGCCCAACGGCAACGCCTTGGGTTTCCGATGCAACGCCTTGGGTTTCCGATGCAACGCCTTGGGTTTCCGATGCAACGCCTTGGGTTTCCGATGCAACGCCTTGGGTTTCCGATGCAACGCCTTGGGTTTCCGATGCAACGCCTTGGGTTCCCGACGCGAACTTGCTCCTCGAGTTTCTGGTTGTTGCCTTTAATCGGTGTGGTTCGACCGTCCGCGCTCGCCGGCGCACTCGTTGCTCATACCAAGATGATCTGCAAAAGCTGCGATCCAGTTGCCAGAAGAAAAAAGAATTCGTCCGTTCCGAGTGCAGGAAGCCGGGTCCTCCGCCCTCCGTCGCCCCGCCCCGACTGCGTTTGAAAGACTTGCCGCTACTTCCAGCCCTTCGAATTTCGAACTTCGGATTTCGAGCTTCGAACTTCGGATTTCGTCCCCAACTTCGTTTTGTATATTCGCCTGTTCTTCTTCCCCCGTAAGCGTTAACGGAACGCCAAGTAGGTCAGGCTTTAGCCTGACGATTAATTTCTTGCCCCAACCACCGATCTCGATCACGGTCGCCACTTCGAGCGCCCAGGACACGTCCGCTCAACTTCGAATACCGCATGTGCCAACACCCCAAGACGCCGAGGCTCCGGTATGCCGACGCGACAACCGCGTCCACGACCTCTACAGAATTGATCTGCACGACGGCTTTCCCAGTTGCCAGAAGAAAAAAGAATTCGTTCGTTCCGAGTGCAGGAAACCGCGCCCAAACGCTCTACAGAAAGCTCAAATGAGTAGCAAGAAATCGCAAAGAATTCGGCTCTCTTGCTCAACCGAGATCAGATTCTGTCGATCGTAGGACGTAGCGCAAAAAAATGGCATCCGAACGTGGCGAAGTCGCCTCGAACGAGCACCACTCCGAGCCCCGGCACGGGGCGACATCACGTAGCCCGGGGTGTGAACCCCGGGAATGGTGTGAACCCCGGGAACCCCGATCCCCGCCGCCCGCCTATGTCCCAAGCCCCGGAACGGGGCGACATCACGTAGCCCGGGCTGTGAACCCCGGGAACCCCGATCCCGCCGCGCGTCCATCCATCTTCCCAGCCCCGGAACGGGGCGACATCACATAGCCCGGGGTGAGAACCCCGGGACCCCCGAACCCGCCACCCGCCGATGTCCCAAGCCCCGGCACGGGGCGACATCACGTAGCCCGGGGTGTGAACCCCGGGAATGGTGTGAGCCCCGGGAACAAAGATCCCGCCGCCGGTCCAATCTCCAAGCCCCGGCACGGGGCGACATCACGTAGCCCGGGGTGTGAACCCCGGGAATGGTGAGAACCCCGGGACCCCCGAACCCGCCGCCGGTCCAATCTCCGAGCCCCGGAACGGGGCGACATCACGTAGCCCGGGGTGTGAACCCCGGGAACCCCGACCGCGCGACCCACCCATGTGCCGAGCCCCGGCACGGGGCGATATCACGTAGCCCGGGGTGTGAACCCCGGGGGGCACCGGGAACCCCGAACCCGCCGCCCGCCTATGTCCTAAGCCCCGGCACGGGGCGACATCACGTAGCCCGGGGTGTGAACCCCGGGAATGGTGTGAACCCCGGGGAACCCCGAACTCGCCGCCCGTCCATCCATCTTCCCAGCCCCGGCACGGGGCGACATCACATAGCCCGGGGTGTGAGCGCTACCGACTCCGAATAGGAATTCTCCTCGACGATCCGCGACCCCAGCAGCTCATTGATCTTCCGCTTGATAGCGGCCCGCTGGTCATTGCTCTTATGCACCGACCGCGCCAGCTCGACGAACCTCGCCCCAAAGCGCCGCGCGAGAAGCTTAGACTGGTTGCCTGAACTGCCATAAACGGACCTGTCCCGGTTTCCCCGAGCGCGGCCGATCCCGAAGTCTATGGTCAGTTCGACGTCTCAGGAACCCACACGTACACGGTGCCCGGCTCGTTCCCGGTGTTCGTGACCATCAGCGACTCGCACGGCCAATCAACATCAACGCAGGCCACGGGCGCCGTCACCTCCGCAAACGTCCCCGAATCCATCGCCGCCTCCGGCGCCGCCGGCGCATTCAACACAGGAATGTACGGCTCCGGCAACACCAATACCACGTCTTTCAACCTCGGCTTCGCCACGCTGACGCCGGTCGCCCCCTCAGCCTCCTCGGGCAGTGACACCACCGTCACCCCCACACCCACCGCCGCGATGATGTCCGTCGCCCCCAGCCCCTCGATTCCCACGAGCGTCAGTTACACCTCATCGCAGTTCATCCAGGAAACCGGAACTGACTGGCTTCTGGTCGAATCCCTGGGAGTTTCATTCGTCCGCAAGGTCACGGGCAATTCCTCGAGCGGCAGCTTCAGCGACAACCTCGTGGTCACGATTTCGTATTTCTACCAGCAAAACGACACCCACTCCGGCACCGGCTGGAGCCAATCCCTCGCAACCACCCAGTCCGACAACACGACCATCATCGAAAATGACGAAGGCACATACACCGTCTCCGGCAGCGTCGTAACTCTCGCCGGCAGCTACTCCACCTCCCAAGCCGACATCGGCTCCGAGCTTCTCTTCAGCACCAGCAGCTCCTCCGGCGGCGGTGGTTCATTCCTCACCGAGTCCGTCTCTGCCGACGACGACTACAACGAATCAGGCGTCTTCCGGTCGACCGGAAACACCACCGTCGATGCCGGCGGATCGACTTACAGCTCGACATCAACTGCGAGTTATACGGGCTTCGCCTCATCCAGCTCGGCCAGTGGCGCAGCATCCATGAACACGGCCGCCACTGACTCCGGCACAAGCACGCAGTCGTATTCCGAAGCCGACACGTTCCAGCGCTCAAGCGGCGTCCTCAGCGATGCCGGCGAGTTCTCAGCGAGCCAGCAAACCACCGACTCGCCCTCATTCTACGGCGCGTCCGACTCAAGCGCCGGCTACATCGTCGAAACAGCCGGCGCCCAGACCACCACGAAGTTCACCGAGCAGGGTTCGATCGGCCAATCAGCGACGTCGTCGACCTATTCCGGCACATTCCTTCTAACCACAATCGCCAACGCCGGTGTCGCTGTCACAGGCACGGGCGAGTTGACCGGCGGCGGTGTCTCCGGCACCTACGTACTCGAGGCAACCGCCAGCCAGATATTGAACTCGAACTTTGCGGGCACCGACACGAACGCGAGCGGCATCGACACCGTCGTCGGCAGCCTCAGCCAGACAATCTCCACGAACGGCGGCATGTCGCTCGGGGAAGGAGGCGACTTCACCTCAGGTTACACATCCGGCAGTTTCGATTCGAGCAACAAGAGCACAATCACGTCAGTTGAATCCGACACCGGCCAGATCGTATCGATCGGTGGCAGCGCAACCAGCAGCGGCGGCAGCGTCATCGACACGGTCGCGAGTTCGTCCAGCTCATCGACCGTCACCGGGAGTGTCTCCGGCGGCGGCAACGACGGCCACTTCAACTCCTCCTCAATGGGCACCGGCACCACGACCACCGACATGAACGCCGGCTTCGTCGCCACGCCCTCAGCGTACACCGCAACAGTCAACACGTACGCGACCATGAGCGGGAACTCGGACGGCGGATACGGCGCTCAGGGCACGGCAACCACCGGCGGCTCCACGGGCACCGGGGGTTCATTTCAGACCGTTGACCACTACACCGTGAGCAACGGCGGAAGCTCCCAGGGCACCGGCTCGATGTTTACTCGAACGGTCGTCGCCAATTCAGGGTACACGTCCGGCGGCATCGTCACGCAAACAACAACAGGGGAAATCAATCAGTTCACATCAGGCGCCTCGACCGGCACCACCACCGATCAAGGCACCACCACGACCGGCGGCACGAACACCGGCGGCACGAACACCGGCGGCGTCTCCGCCAGCAGCCAGGTCAATTTCAACAGCACCCAGAATGGCAGCGGCACAGGCAGCGCCACCTCAGTCGTTGACTTCACACAATCCGGCGATGCCACCGCGGACGTCTCCGGCACGTTCGCGACCAACCAGCAAGGTAGCACGTCGGGTTACTCCGTCGTCACAACCATCTCCGACGCCTCCTCCAGAACAACGGCCGCATCCAGCGCGAGCCCATCGATCAGCGCGAGCTACACCTACGGCGTCGACACCTACTCACCGCAGGGAACCCAGGTCTCCACCGCCTCAGTTCAAGGATCCTTCAACAACTCGAGCACCTCAGGAACGTTTCAGAACACCCAGCGCACCACGGGCGCCGCGACCGACCAGAACACGACCTCGATTGCCACGTCCGGCACAACAGGCGGCAGTACCAATCGCATCTATACAATTTCCAGCGGCAGCAATTCCGGCCAGTCCCAGCAAGCCGGCAGCTTCTCGCCTGCCGGCGCCAGTGGAACTTTTTCATCAACCCAGTCCGGCAGCGGTACCGGGAACCAGACTGTCCAGGGTAATTTCGACACGAGCGGCTCGACAAACCAGTCCTTTCCCGGCATCACCGGTTCGTTCCCCCAGGGCACCAGCAACTCCGGCACCGAACTCAAGCGCTCAGTAAACTCCTTCACTTACTTCAACCAAAACTCCGGCAGCTTCACCCCGTCGAGCTCCTCAGGCACTTACGTCCAATCACAGGGCGGCAACCAGTTTACCTCTCAGACGGTAAACGGCGTGCTCTCTGGCTCCGGCACCACCTCGACTAGCGTCGCCGCCAGCTCGAACAATTACACCAGCTCCCAGACGGCCACAACAAGCTACACGAGCGAGAACCAAGGTGGGTTCACCGGATCGAGCGCATCCGGAATTGCCACCTATGCGTCAACCAACGTAACATCGCTCACCGCCTCAGAAGAGACGTGCTTCTCCGCCTCGAGCAACAACGGCAACGCTTCCGGCATCCTAGGCTCAACGAGCAACCCCTCCACTTGCACCACCTACAACTCGACGACCACTTACTCTCCGAACAACACGAGCGTCACCTCCACCCTCAACCAAACCTACGGCGCAGTCAACACCAGCACCGCAGACTACGGCGCGGCCGATTACCTGGGCGGCTCCCTCGACTACTCGAGCTCGACCACCTCCACTCCGAGCAGCACCGACGTGCTGAGAAGCTCGACGATCAACGGCGTAGCAGCCACCAGCGACCAGAACTCGCAGCACGGCTCGACCAGCACCACGGTCACCAGCACATCCACGAGCACGTCCCCCGGTGTCTATGTGACGATCTCCTTCACAGCCACCGAAACCGCCCCCTGGAGCCAGTCAACCAACACCTCGACGACCTACGGCAGCATGGGCAACGTCGTCACCTCGAACCAGGTGTTCTCGAACAGCAACGGCGAGTACTACTCCTTCACGCGCGCCTACGCGCAGAGCACGGGCCTCTCGAACTCGGCGACCGTCACCTATTCTGACGCTCCTACCGACACCGGCTATACCTACAGCATGAGCGAATCGAACAGCGGAACAACCTCATCGGGCACGGGCTTGACCCTCTCGACCAGCGCAAACTTCTCGATCGGCCAGAGTTCCTCGCAAAGCATCACCCGGGATTACAACCTGACCCAATCTATGGTACGGGCCGTCGAGCACGTCGCATCTCCAACATTTCAACCTTCAGCAGCGACAGCTACACCGACGCCTACACCGACAGTGGCACCCAGAGCGGCTGGGGTCCGTCGGGAACGTCGGTCTCCGACACCCCAAGTTTCACCGGCTCCTACACCCACAGCGGCTGGAGCAGCACCACCGCCAGCAGCTCCTACACGATGGTCTCGTCTTACTTCAACCCGCTTGACCGGGATGACCGTCACGTCGACGACCTCATTCAGCACCAGCACGGTGTACACCGAATCCGACTCGAGGGTCGACACCGACACGGACACCGACTCACTCGACTCGGACAATGACGGCGGGAGCATCACATCGTCCTTCTCCTCAATGACCTCCGCCGGCGGCGTCTCAGCACTGACCTTCGGCACAAGTTACTCAGCCTGGAGCATGAACGACTCCGAGAGTCCCACCTCAGGATCTGGAGACGACGACACCTGGGGCAACAGCACGATTACGTTCCAGGAGACGGGCGGCTCGCCGACGGTCAACAGTGCGTCGTACAACGTGACCTACAATAACACCCTATCAGCCGGAATCGTAACCGTACCCGCCGCGGCATCTGTCTGGATACAAAAGGTCCAGGAGTTCGAGGGCGCAGTCGGCACAATGGGCTCGTCAGGCTCGGGAAGCTCATCAGGTTCATCCACATCCTCAGGCGCATCGAGTTCCGGCTCTCTGGGCTCGTCGGGCTCCTCGGGTTCATCAAGCTCGTCGTCGTCATCATCAGGCACCGGTTCGAGCTCTTCGTCTTCAAATTCATCAGCCCCCGGCGCCACAGGCAACGCCCCGGCAGCCGCGGCCGCTGGCCCCTCCGCAAGAGCCGCGCTAGCCCCGCCTTTGCCCAACTCTGGCGGAATGATGGTGGCAGCCGGCACGATGACGATGCCGGCGATGAATGGAATGTCGGTCGGTGGTGGCCTCGGCGGCGTGGGGCACCTTCGGCGCTGAAGACGAAGGCGGGCAGCAATCGTGGATCGGCGGCGCCTGGAACTGGCTCCTCAACTCCGCGGCCGCCGTGGTGAGCCCGTTCTCGGCAGGCGGTGCTGCAACGCCGCCATCGCACGAGTTGACCGACGAAGAGGCCGCCGCGGCGCTCGAATTGCTCGACGCTCATCTGAACAACACGGCAGGTGGCGCTGCGCCGGACGCACGTGGAGGGCTCGGCGGGTATCTGCGGAATTCGGTCAGACAAGTCGAAAGGGGGAACTACACCCCCGATGAGGAAAGAACGCTCCTCGGAACGATCGGCGAAATCGCCGTGGGATTCACCCCGTTTTTTGGCACGGCCGCGACCGCCCGTGACCTGAGCTACGACCTCACCCACTGGGAGTGGACCTGGTGGCACGGGATCCAGACCGCGGGTGACCTCATCGGCTTGATTCCCCTCGCGAGAGGCTTCACAAAGACCGCAGGCGCGACGGCTCGCGCAATAAAGGGGACGAACAGAGGCGCGAAGCTGGCTTCGGCGGCGTCGGAGGCTGGACAAACGGCCAACATGCTCGCGAAGAACCGACTTACTGCGCAACTCGCGAAAAGTCCGTTGGTCTCGCGCATTCTTGGTAAGCTTGCACTCTATCCAAGGGTTATCGACCCTCGCACCGGCCGGCACATTCCATTTCCAAGCGGAATCACCACCCCCGTGGCAAAGGCTTTGCGAGTGACCTGGGGGAAAGCGGAGCGCGCGGAGTTCATCGCCGAATGGTATCGGAGGGGGTATCCCACACCGCCTGGCGGCTGGGAATTATACGATATACATCACATATTGCCGCGGGAATTTGGCGGAACGAATGACTTCTGGAATCTCGTGCCCGTGCTACGGGAGACGCATCAACGGCTCTTCAATCAGTTTTGGTGGGAGTTTACCTCACTATGAGTAACGAGCGAACACCGATCAGCGCAATTATCGACTCTATAGCACGTGAGGGCTCTCGTCTTGCGAGTCCAGTTCCCGTGGACGGCATGCCCCCGATGACTTTCGCATGCTCGCTTTCCGCGCATGGAGCGAGCGAAGCCGAAATCGCCGCACTTCCGTCGGAATGTCCAGCAGACCTCGTCGAGTTCTGGACCATCGGCGCGGGGCGAAACTCTTCGAGGACCAACAATATGGGCAATGGGGCCTCGAGATCCTGGAACCAGCGCAAGCTTCTGCGATGACCTCCCTATGTAGCACCAAACGGGCAAGGGACTTCATCAAGGGCGACCTGGTTGTCGGCAGGTTCTTGGGCGACTCCGATCTACTGGTGGTTCGCTGTGAGCCAGGCGCCGCGGATTTTGGAACGGTGCTTGTGGCGCCGCCGATTGATCCGCGACGGGATTGGTACAGCGTTGCCAGTTCGCTTGCCCTTTTCCTCGAGAATTACGTGAAGGCCGGCGGCGACAAATACTGGACGACGTAGCATTTCCCGCTCGCGGGTTGTCTCCCAAATAGCCCCCTTCACCGGCTCCTACACCCACAGCGGCTGGAGCAGCACCACCGCCAGCAGCTCCTACACGATGGTTTCATCCTACTTCAACCCGCAGACCGGGATGACCGTCACGTCGACGACCTCATTCAGCACCAGCACGGTGTACACCGAATCCGACTCGAGGGTCGACACCGACACGGACACCGACTCACTCGACTCGGACAATGACGGCGGGAGCATCACATCGTCCTTCTCCTCAATGACCTCCGCCGGCGGCGTCTCAGCACTGACCTTCGGCACAAGTTACTCAGCCTGGAGCATGAACGACTCCGAGAGTCCCACCTCAGGATCTGGAGACGACGACACCTGGGGCAACAGCACGGTCACCTTCCAGGAGACGGGCGGCTCCCCGACCGTCAGCAGTGCGTCGTTTAACGTGACCTACAACAACACCCTATCGGCCGGAATCGTGACCGTCCCCGCCGCCGCATCTGTCTGGCTACAAAAGGTCCAGGAGTTCGAGGGTGCAGTCGGCACAGCCGGCTCCTCCGGCTCCGGGAGCTCATCCAGTTCGTCCAACTCCTCGGGAGCAACGAGCTCGGCCAGCGCAGGCTCGTCCGGCTCGTCAGGATCATCCAGCTCGTCGTCCTCGTCGTCATCAGGCACCGGTTCGAGTTCATCGTCATCAAGCTCATCAGCCCCCGGGGCGACAGGCAACGCCCCGGCAGCCGCGGCCGCTGGCCCTTCCGCAAGAGCCGTGCAAGCCCCGCCTTTGCCCAACTCCGGCGGAATGATGGTGGCAGCCGGCGCGATGACGATGCCGGCGATGAACGGAATGTCGTTTGGCGGAGGTTCTGGGGCGTCTGACGGTTTCCAGGCTGAAGATGACGGGGGGCAGCCACCGTGGTACGCGCGCTTCGGGAGCTGGCTCTGGAGCTTTGTCCCCATGGGAACGACCCCGGAGCACGGTCAGGCGACGCCCCCGAATGAACTCCCGGATCTGCTCGCGATCGAGGAAGAGTCGTCACAACTGCGCACCAATGCCCAACTCGCCGGGAACATTGACCCCACCAACACCATGCGCGCGCAGTTGCCCGTCGACGACCACGGGACGCCGATGAGGGAAAACGGGGCACAAATATATGACCTGTTGTTCAAAGAGTTCCCGATATTCGCCGGCGGCATTCTCATCGAACAGGCTGTCAATTACTTCGCCCCTGAGGAGAAGGTCGCCCTGTACGCGCTCGTGAAAGCGAAGAAGCTGTTCTTACACTTCGCGGAATCGAAAGCCGGAAAAATCGTCATCACGATCCTGAAGATGGGCAAGAACGGCGCAAAAGAGGAGATAGCAGAGGCAGAGTTGAGGAAGATGCTCAAGGAGGCTTATAATGGTAAAAGGCCGCCGCTTCATCACCTCGCGACGAACAAGAACTGGAAATCCATGCTGCGCGGCGGCCCTTGGTCCCCGCGCTTCGCGGCTATCTTCAAGAAAGCGGGTATGACTCTCGAGGACGCCGAAAATCTGATCGAACTCCCGGGTCACTTTGGGCCGCATCCGGAGCGCGCCCACCAAATCATTGAGGACAAGCTACTCAAAGCTACGCGCGGCCTATCCGGACCAGCCTACAGGAAGGCTCTTATACAGGCGCTGTACGAACTCGCTTTAGAGGCCTGGACGCTCGGGACCGAGCTGAACAGACTTCTCACTGGCTTTTGAGCACGTGGACCGAACGATGCGATATTTCCGAGTCCTCGCCGACAACCGCCGCTTTCCAGACAAGTGGTTCCTGGGTGAGCCACTATCAGATGCCGGGGAAGAGATCGACGCTAGGGAGTTCACCTACGGCCAAGTCTACACCGGCCCCGCGCCGGCCGACGTTCCCGTAGAGTACATCGGCACGATGGTCAAATTCAATTTGGCAGCGTTTAATATGCCGGTTGTTTCGCAAACCGTCGCAGACCTCATTCGGCGCGTTGCGCCCGATGATTGCGAGTGGTTCCCCGTAACCGTCGGTTCCGGACTTTCGGGGTATTTCATCATGAACGCCGCCTTTACAGAAGCCTGCGTGGACGAAGAGCGCTCAAAACTTAAACTTTGGGAGCCCGAACACACCCGTCCCAATGCAGTTGGTAAATATGACATGATATTCCAACTGACGATCGACCCGGCTCGTACGAACGGACGCCACTTTTTTCGCGTAAAGGACTGGGAAGTTGCGCTCATCGCTTCTGAGCGGATTAGGGAGGCCGCAGAAACAACTCCTGGTCTGGGCATCGAATTCGATCCCGTGTGCTGAATGACACGCAGCTGCGGCCAACGGCGCGATCGTCCACGCCGGCGAAACTGACTGCGTCGGCCCACCGAGCCGGCGCAGTCGTAACGAACGGGTGGATCCGACGATGAACCGTCCATCAGAAGTTGTGCTCGAGTACAAGCTGCTTGGACAAGCAACGTGAACGAACTTTCCAATCGGCGCGGAAGGCGGCAAAGGACATGCACCGCGTTCATTAAACAGCCCGGCGGCTTAGGTAATTCCCGTCCAGCAACGACCCCAAACCGGAAGCCAGTACAACTCCCAGAGCATCAACGGCGTGCTCGCCGGCACCGATACCAGCTCCAGCGCCGCCACCTCAAATAACTACACCAGCTCTCAAGTCGGATCAGCGAGCTTTACCAGCCAGAACGTAGGCGATTTCGCCGGCACCAGCACATCCGGCGTCGCGACCTTTAAGTCGACTAGCTCGAGCTCGCTCACCTCGGCCAGCTCGATGAACTTCAGCGCGTCAGGCTCGAACGGATACACGCCCGGCATCTTGGGCTCGAACACCTCTCCGTCAGTTTGCACCACATTTACCTCCCAGACCACGTACTCCCGCGGCAACACCAGCGTCGAGTTCAGCCAGAACCAGTCGTCCGGTTCCACCAACACCAATAGCGATTCACTCAAGGCTACGCGCAGAGCACGGGCCTCTCGAACTCGGCGACCGTCACCTATTCTGACGCTCCTACCGACACCGGCTATACCTACAGCATGAGCGAATCGAACAGCGGAACTCGCTCATCAGGCACGGGCTTGACCCTCTCTACCAGCGCAAACTTCTCGATCGGCCAGAGTTCCTCGCAAAGCATCACCCGGGATTACAACCTCACCCAATTATGGTACGGGCCGTCGAGCACGTCGCTCTCGAGCGTTTCAACCTTCAGCAGCGACAGCTACACCGACGCATACACCGACAGTGGCACCCAGAGCGGCTGGGGTCCGTCGGGAACGTCGGTTTCCGACACCCCAAGTTTCACCGGCTCCTACACCCACAGCGGCTGGAGCAGCACCACCGCCAGCAGCTCCTACACGATGGTTTCATCCTACTTCAACCCCTTGACCGGGATGACCGTGACGTCAACCACCTCATTCAGCACGAGTACGGTATACACCGAATCCGACTCGAGGGTCGACACCGACACGGACACCGACTCACTCGACTCAGATAACGACGGCGGCAGCATCACATCCTCCTTCTCCTCGATGACTTCCGCCGGCGGCGTCTCCGCGCTGACGTTCGGCACAAGCTACTCAGCCTGGAGCATGAGCGACTCCGAGAGTCCAAGCGCAGGTTCGAGCGACGACGACACCTGGGGCAACAGCACGATTACGTTCCAGGAGACAGGCGGCTCGCCGACGGTGAACAGTGCGTCGTACAACGTGACCTACAATAACAGCCTATCAGCCGGAATCGTAACCGTCCCCGCCGCCGCATCTGTCTGGCTACAAAAGGTCCAGGAGTTCGAGGGTGCAGTCGGCACAAGCGGTTCCTCGGGCTCCGGGAGCTCATCCAGTTCGTCGGGCTCCTCGGCGCTATCAAGCTCTGGCTCGTCGGGCTCGTCTGGTTCATCGGGCTCATCATCGTCGTCGTCGTCGTCCTCATCATCGGGCAGTGGCTCGAGCTCTTCATCATCAAGCTCATCAGCCCCCGGCACCACAGGCAACGCCCCGGCAGCCGCGGCCGCTGGCCCCTCCGCAAGAGCCGTACAAGCCCCGCCCTTGCCCAACTCCGGCGGAATGATGGTAACAGCCGGCGCGATGACGATGCCGGCGATGAATGGGTCGTCGTTTCACGGAGCCTCGGGCGCCGCCGGGCAGCATCCATGCCGAAGACGAGGGTGGGACGCAGTCCGGGATCGGGGCTGCGTGGAACTGGATCCTCAATTCGGCAGCATCCGTCGTAATGGCGTTCCCGTCAGGCTCCGGGTCCGGTTCTACGCAGGCTCCGACTACCCCCCCAGATGCGGAGATGGACTTTCTCGAAGGAGACCTCGTGATCATCACCTCCGGTTCGCCTGCAACCGACAAACCACAAGATCCGGACACGGTCCTGCCGGGCGTGATGCGGGGCTCCACATACGCGGAATTCGAGCAGAAAGCCAAGGTCAAAGGTTTCACGCTTTCGCCAATTCAGCCGAAGAATCAACAGGAACTGGTAAAGGCAATCAACGACGCTCTCGCAGCGAACGGAGGCAAGAGATTCAAGCGGATTATCATATTGTCACACGCCGGCGGGGAGACTGCCAGCCCATCAATCAACATGAAACATACAGTAACAGGCGCCGATGGCAAACCGATATTGGTGAAAGGTAAACCGGTAGTTGTGGACGTGAAAGTGACCGCGGACAACATCATCCCTGCCCTGGTTGTCGCAATCGGCAACGCGTTAGACGTCGAAGGTGCCCTGATCCTGGGAACCTGCGGCTACTACTGGGAAGCGCCGATTCCGAATTCCAACAACAACGCACTCAGGGTTCGAGATCCCGCTGACCCAATAATTGATGCCCCATTTCAAACTAACTGGATGGCTCGCCTTTCCGCGTGGGGCATCAAGTTCCGCCGCTACGTCTTTGCAGATCCCAGCGAGTCGTGGCCATCCGCAAACGACGGGGACGCAGGTACCATGCGCAAGTTTCGCAACAGCACCCAGAAAAACCTACCGAAGGGCAAAATGACTGTCAACGGAGTCTATGAGAAAGTGCCTAGGATCGGCGTCGACCGAAACGGGAAACGCATCACTCCCATTCCACCGCCGCCTAAGTAGCCTATAAGATGAGTCGGTGCTCTCCACCCGAATCACCAATCGCTCCGACCGCCGAGGCCAAAATAGCGGGGCCAATCCCCATGATCCGCCAAGTGTTCCTCCGAGTCCGGCTCATCGTTGTACTCGCTGCAGCCTCCACCGGTTGTTCCGGACCCTCTTCCGAGCGGCCCGGTGACGCCACAATCAGGCAGCCCGAGGGCGCCAAAGCCGGGCAGCCCGAGAGCGCCAAACTCAGGCCGACCGAGCGAAGCAAGATCAGGCAGATTCTGAACGATGTTGTGGCGCCGCACTACTACGATGGGGAGTGGGACCTTTCTCCCGACGCAGCAACCCTGGCGCTACCTTACCGAGGCGCTTCGAGCACACCGCCGGGCTTTCCGCGACCGCCGCGACCGCCCGGACCACCCGTAATGCACGGCGTGGAGCTATGGGACCTGACCTCCGCCAAGTCAACTATGCTGCCAGAATCGCCCGACGACCTCCGCGGCTCCCTCTCTGTAGCATTCTCCAAGAGTGGGCGAGCGCTCGCAGTAGCGCACAGACGCGGCATTACGATCTTCGCACTTCCGGGGCGACAGCAATCGGCGCAGATTCTTGAACAGGGAGGCGCCGCGAAGATGGTTTTCACTGAGAGTGATCGAACACTGCTCGCGGTGAAACTGGTTCCCACAGGCGTGAACGATGGATTGCCGCCACGTCGCCCGGTTGTCATTCGATGGGCTATCGATTCGGGAACGCGTCTCGGCATCGTTAACTTTCGTGCCGACCAGTCGATCGAGACAATTTCACCCGACGGACAATACGCCGTCGTCAACGACTTCCTCGAGCAGCACCGACGAATATACGACCTCACGACCGGCACCCGAAAATTCGACTTGCCCTCGCCCCAGGACTTCGCATTCTCGGATGACGGCTCGACGATCATCCACCTGGGAGAGAAGCAGCTCTCATTCATTGACGTGCGATCCGGCAAAGAGGTAAAGCGATTCGAAATCGTTCCCCCGCCTACCTTCAATACCCCTCATCTGCTGTCCGTCTCCTCACGCGCGAAGCTCTTGGCAGTTGGCAGATATCCCGACTTCCACCTCGCAAGCCTGATCAGCCTCGAGACCGGCAAAGTCCTGGGTACGGTTGAGTGCGGCCCGCACCCGCACGAATGCCACGAATTGCGCCTTTCAGGCGACGGCCGCACGCTGGTGACCCAGACGTCCGCCGGCGGCCTGGACGATCACTCAGTCGAACCCTGGCTCAAAATCTGGCGCCTCCCGGAGAAATGGTAAGCCGGCAACTCCGACGCGCGCCGATGCGACTTCAGTTGGTCGTAGGGGACAGCATAATCCGCCGTTGGCCCTCAGACTGGCTTGACGGTCACCACGACAACGACATTCAGCACCAGCACGACCCACAGCGGAACCGACTCGAGCGACGACGACGACAGCGATACCGACACGCTCGACTCGGATACCGACGACGGCAGCCTCACGTGCACGTTCTCTTCGATGGCCTCCGCCGGCGGTGTCTCTGCGCTGACCTTCGGCACAAGTTACTCAGCCTGGAGCATGAACGAGTCCGAGAGTCCAACCGCAGGTTCGGGCGACGACGACGACTGGGGCAACGGCACGGCGACCTCCGTCGAAACCGGCGGCTCGCCCACCGTCAGCAGTTGGTCGTACAACGTGACGTACGGCAGCAGCCTATCGGCCGGAATCGTCACCGTCCCCGCCGCCGGATCGGAATGGATATTAAAGGTCCAGGAATTCGAGGGTGCCGTCGGCACAATCGGCGCATCCGGCTCGGGAAGTTCCTCGAGTTCATCCAGTTCGTCGGTGCCTTCAGCTCCGGCTCCTTGGGCTCGTCGAGTTCGTCCAGCTCGTCGTCCTCTTCCTCCGGCTCATCCACCTCCTCGAGCTCGTCAAACCCCTCGTCAGTAGGTGCAGCCGCTGCCGCGGGCGCATCGCCCGCTCCAGGGCCCTTCAGCGGCGGGATGATGGTCGCAGCCGGCGCACTCACAATCCCAAGCGCAGCCGTCGGCCAGGCCGCGCCCGGCGCCGTGACCCTCGCCGCGGCAACATCCGGAATCACCACGGCCACACAATCCGGCGGCAGCCAGTTAATCGCCTTCGCCGCTGCACCGTCGGATTCAGGCCTCACGGCCTCCGCATCGACGGAACAAGGCGGCCTCAGTGGCTTCATCGATGGCGTTTATCGCTTCGTCTACACCGGAGACGCAAACGCCTCGGACGAGCAGTACAACGCCGCCCTGGAGGCCGCCGGCAAGGTCTACACCCAACTTGCACCAATCGCTCACGAAGCCCTGGACACCATAGGATCCTTCACCGGTCCCGCCGGCTCCGTCGCTCACTTCACCAATGCGGCCTTGTACCTCATGGAGGGCGACACCGCTCAAGCCGCCCAGTCGGGGCTCTCCGCAGCCTCTGCACTCACGGGCGGCGCAGCCAACTGCGGCAACAAAGCCAATAAAGCAATCAAGATCGCAGCCAAGACCGTTCAAGTTGCGGAGGCCCTCAATCAAGGCGTGCAAGCGGCCGACAACATCCAAGAAGCCATCGCCGCATTCAACGACTCAGACTATCTGACCTTCGCCCAACAGTTGGGATTCGCGGGCTTGAACGCGGCCGGCGCAGCCGCGGGCCTTCGCCTGGGGTTCACCAGTTGCTTCGCGGCGGGCACCCCGTTGTTGACGCCAGACGGATACAAGCCCATCGAGCAGCTTCGCGTCGGCGACCTGGTGCTCTCGCGTTCCGAGGACGACCCCGAATCCGAACCCGTGCCCAAGCGGGTCATCGACCTGTTGCAGTCCTACTCGCCGTTACTGCACATCAATGTCCGCGGTCAAGTGATTCGCACCACGGCCGAACACGCCTTCTGGGTAATCGGCCGCGGCTGGGTCGAGGCGCAACAACTCCTACCCGGAGATCTCCTCCTCGGCGCCAGCGGCCAACAGGTCTTGGTCGACTCGGTCGAAGGTCCAATCGCGGCCGCGCCGGTGTACAACGTGGCCGTGCAGGATTACCATACCTATCTGGTCGGGGAACCGCTTTGGGGATACTCAATTTGGGTCCATAACGCCTGCGTTAAAAGACCAGGAACGCGCGGCTATAGCGATCATCAAATCGACGTGCAAGGAGCAGGGCGCGAAGCAGCCCGGAAACAACTCAGGAAAGGAGAGACGCTCCTCACCGAGAGGCCCGTCCAGGGGTTCCCAGGCGTCAACCGCCGCCCCGACAATCAAATCGTTGGCAAGAACGGCAAGACTCGACTGGTCGTCGAGTCTGAGCGGCGGCCCAACGGCCCGTATAACCAGAAGCGGCTGAAACTCTATAAGCGCCTCGGCATCAAAGTAATCACCCGTCCTCCGAAGAGCTGGTGAGATGGATAGATGGGAGGCTCCCGCGGTGTCAACGGTGGCAACGCGCAGACAGCAATGTCAGTATAATTTCACCACTCCGAGTGCAGCACTCGCCCGACTAGCCCGCAGGCGTCTAACCCAACATGTCGCAAAATCCAGCACTCACCACCAGGCCCGAACTCCCGCATTTGTGTCGGTCGATTCGCTGGATAGGCCAAATCTCTTCCAGGTCACGAACACGAAGCGCTCAGACGAGTAAGCCCTTTTGTTCCCACCCTAGTTCAGGAGCGCCTCCAGATGCCTGACAGAGAGTTCATTCACTCGAGCTCCGACGTGCCGTCAGCGCTTATTTACGCGCTTGACCACGGCCTCGAGGTCATGTCAGACGACCCCCAGCCCGAACCCGTTCCGTGTATGCTGACGCGGTCTGAAGCGGCCAAAACCCAGCGCGGGCAATTCTTCGTTTACCGCCCCGAGTGGGTGTTTGGCCCGTTTCAATTGACGGCCGCGTCGGGCGGGTACTACAAAGGGTTGTACACAGTACATCCCCGAACGAATTTTGCACATCTCACTTTATTCTTCCACGGAGAGCGGGTCGAGCGGGGCAGGAGAACGTTTGGAGGTTGCCTGGTTGGATCAAACCCCACTTGGTTGGCTATGCCCGCCAAGATCGTAAAGCCGACGCCTCCTGAAGTGAATGTCTGGTTCAAGCGGATTGCACACCATCTATCGTCCGGCGTTGCCATTAAAGCCGGCGTTCACAAATACCACGTAACGAAAGGCGTAATGGCCGACGCCGACGCAGCCAAGTGTCTCCCCCCCTTCGATTTCATCCCGTGGGGCGAGGACGTACTCCACAACCGAGGCAAGACCACCAAATAACCACACCGACGCTTGAACCAACTCCAGCGCCGCCAGCTCGAACAACTACACCAGCTCCCAGACGGCCACCACCAGTTACACCAGCGAGAACCAAGGCGGGTTCACCGGATCGAGCGCATCCGGAATTGCCACCTATGCGTCAACCAACGTAACATCGCTCACCGCCTCAGAAGAAACGTGCTTCTCCGCCTCGAGCAACAACGGCAACTCTTCCGGAATCCTAGGCTCAACCAGCAACCCCTCCACTTGCACCACCTACGCATCGACCACCACCTACTCTCCGAACAACACCAGCGTCACCGCCGCCCAGAACCAGACCTACGGCGCAGTCAACACCAACACCGAAGACTACGGCGCGGCCGATTACCTGGGCGGTAGCCTCGGCTACTCGAGCTCGACCACCTCCACTCCGAGCAGCACCGACGTGCTGAGAAGCTCGACGATCAACGGCGTAGCAGCCACCAGCGACCAGAACTCGCAGCGCGGCTCGACCAGCACCACGGTCACCAGCACATCCACGAGCACGTCCCCCGGTGTCTATGTGACGATCTCCTTCACAGCCACCGAAACCGCCCCCTGGAGCCAGTCAACCAACACCGCGACGACCTACGGCAGCATGGGCAACGTCGTCACCTCGAACCAGGTGTTCTCGAACAGCAACGGCGAGTACTACTCCTTCACGCGCGCCTACGCGCAGAGCACGGGCCTCTCGAACTCGGCGACCGTCACCTATTCAGACGCTCCTACCGACACCGGCTATACCTACAGCATGAGCGAATCGAACAGCGGAACAACCTCATCGGGCACGGGCTTGACCCTGTCGACCAGCGCAAACTTCTCGATCGGCCAGAGTTCCTCGCAAAGCATCACCCGGGATTACAACCTGACCCAATCTTGGTATGGTCCGTCGAGCACGTCCATCTCCAACATTTCAACCTTCAGCAGCGACAGCTACACCGACGCCTACACCGACAGTGGCACCCAGAGCGGCTGGGGTCCGTCGGGAACGTCGGTCTCCGACACCCCAAGTTTCACCGGCTCCTACACCCACAGCGGCTGGAGCAGCACCACCGCCAGCAGCTCCTACACGATGGTCTCGTCTTACTTCAACCCGCAGACCGGGATGACCGTCACGTCGACGACCTCATTCAGCACCAGCACGGTGTACACCGAATCCGACTCGAGGGTCGACACCGACACGGACACCGACTCACTCGACTCGGACAATGACGGCGGGAGCATCACATCGTCCTTCTCCTCAATGACCTCCGCCGGCGGCGTCTCAGCACTGACCTTCGGCACAAGTTACTCAGCCTGGAGCATGAACGACTCCGAGAGTCCCACCTCAGGATCTGGAGACGACGACACCTGGGGCAACAGCACGATTACGTTCCAGGAGACGGGCGGCTCGCCGACCATCAATAGTGCGTCGTACAACGTGACCTACAATAACAGCCTGACGGCTGGAATCGTAACCGTCCCCGCCGCCGCATCAGCCTGGGTGACTAAGATCCAGGAGTTCGAAGGTGGCCCAGTCGGCACAGCCGGCTCCTCCGGCTCCGGGAGCTCCTCGGGCTCGTCGGGTTCCTCGGCGTTATCAAGCTCCGGCTCGTCGGGTTCATCCGGTTCATCCAGCTCGTCATCGTCGTCATCATCAGGCACGGGTTCGAGCTATTCGTCATCAAATTCATCAGCGCCCGGCGCCACGGGCAACGCGGCCGCCAACGGCAGTGCCGCCGCCGCGGCCGGCCCTTCGGCAAAAGCCGCTCAAGCCCCTCCGTTACCCAGTTCCGGCGGTATGTACCTCGCGTCTCGCGCGATGACAATGCCGGCGATGAACGGTATGGCAGCCGGCGCGCGCTCCTCTCCGTAAGTGCCGCCTCTAATCTGGCTTTCAACGAGGGCCCTGAAGCGCCGGACCCAGCGCCAGAACGCAGCTACGGCTACGAGGCTGACGGCCCGGCGAGCTCCATTAATCCCGCCGGACTACAGCCGCTCGCAGCAGCTATACCGGTTACTGGGGTGACGGGATTGATTGCTGCCAGTGCCATGGGGATGCAACAACCTGAATCCGAGACCGAATCCTATGTCGTGTCGGATGTCGCGGACATATTAAATCAGAACCCGGACGCCAAGAAGATCCTGGACGCAGCAATAGATGATGGGTACGAAATTAGATATGCCGCAAAAACTGCAAAATATGATGCCTCCTTTAATCCAGAGAGAAAGCGGTTTGTTATCAACAGATATAAATTGCCAAACAAGGGGGCGGGTGCAATGGGTCTCCTGTTCGAGCTGATCCGATACAAGAATTACGCTGAGAAGCAGGCCCTGGAGCAGAAGGCCAGGGATGGTAAACTCACAGCCGATGAGTACGCCGTAGAATGCGAGAGATTGAGCTACAAATACATGAAAGAGCACCATTCGATCGTTCAGAAAGGTATCAAGGAAGACAAATGGAATTCTTCGTACGATAAGTTCGGGGATGAACTTAAAGAGGGAGGCGATTTCGAGACGTTTGATAAGTATCTGGAAGCGATGAAGACGAGGAAGGATGGTCTTCACTACAAAACCTTCTTGGAACAATATAAGGCACTACGGAAGCAGAAACCGGAGGAGTAGCAGATAGAAAAGACGCAGCAGCAACACGGAAGGCACTATGCGATAAAAGGTTACGCCAACGACACGGCGCCGAGTTGGCACGCTGTAGGAGCATCCTCTTGGCGGCAAATACCTGAAGGTGTGGTCGCCCGGAATGTGGACCGACACGGCCACGCTGAACCCTCTGAGATCCACCGTCGCAGTCAGATTCTCGACGGCGTTTTTCCTGCACTGAAGCCCCGTTTCAGCAGGCGGCTAATCGACCTCAGCGGTGATTACAGTGCAGGACGCTGTACTGGCAGAGGGGGGAAAACCATTTGCGAATCACGACTTATCTCGGCATTCGTCGCCTTATGATCATCCGCGCCGCGGCTCATGATTGCGATTTGACACGGAGGCTCCATCAACTCCTCCGAGTCGATTCGACAGTCGAAGTGGTGTCCACAAGATGGGAGAATGGCGAGGGGATCACACGGAGGTAGACCCGAGAGTAGAGTAAGATTATCTTGACCACAGAAGTGGGTAAATCCAGCATCGATACCTATCTGCTAGGGGGGGAACGCATGGCAACCTGGACACGCTCCATGATACTCGCAGCAGCGGCCATCATGCAGGGGCCCCAAACGAGCGAAGTCCTCGACACGAGCCAGGAGACGGTCGTTCGAAGGTGCGTTTACAATGGGTCGCCGGAGTTGGCGGCAGTCACCCTCGGCTCCGGGGGCATCCAGGAGCAACTGGTCATTCCGCAGGCCCTGTCGGACCTTTATCGAAAGCATCCCGGTGCCGTGCTGGACCTTCTGCTGAGGATCATCGACGGCGCCAACCCGGATAACTCGGTATTGGCTGCCGGTTACGCCATATCGTTGCAGAAGGGTCCTGCGGTCGGTGTCGTCTGCGTGGACATTTTCGAGAAAGGCACCTACGACAAGTTGGACAAGGCTTGGGAGAGGACACCCCGCCAACATTGGATACGCGCGATCAAAAACGCAAGAGAGCGAGAGAAAGGACAGGCATCGCCATCTACGCCGGCGAAGGCAATTACAAAGGAAAAGGACAGGCATCGCCCTCAATAACCTCACCGACTCTTGAACGAGCTCCAGCGCCGCCACCTCAAATAACTACACCAGCTCTCAAGTCGGATCAGCGAGCTTTACCAGCCAGAACGTAGGCGATTTCACCGGCACCAGCACATCCGGCGTCGCGACCTTTAAGTCGACCAGCTCGAGCTCGCTCACCTCGGCCAGCTCGATGAACTTCAGCGCGTCAGGCTCGAACGGATACACGCCCGGCATCTTGGGCTCGAACACCTCTCCGTCAGTTTGCACCACATTTACCTCCCAGACCACGTACTCCCGCGGCAACACCAGCGTCGAGTTCAGCCAGAACCAGTCGTCCGGTTCCACCAACACCAATAGCGATTCACTCAAGGCTACGAGCGGGGCACGGGCCTCTCGAACTCGGCGACCGTCACCTATTCTGACGCTCCTACCGACACCGGCTATACCTACAGCATGAGCGAATCGAACAGCGGAACAACCTCATCGGGCACGGGCTTGACCCTCTCGACCAGCGCCAACTTCTCGATCGGCCAGAGTTCCTCGCAAAGCATCACCCGGGATTACAACCTCACCCAGTTATGGTACGGGCCGTCGAGCACGTCGCTCTCGAGCGTTTCAACCTTCAGCAGCGACAGCTACACCGACGCATACACCGACAGTGGCACCCAGAGCGGCTGGGGTCCATCGGGAACGTCGGTCTCCGACACCCCAAGTTTCACCGGCTCCTATACCCACAGCGGCTGGAGCAGCACAACCGCCAGCAGCTCCTACACGATGGTCTCGTCCTACTTCAACCCCTTGACCGGGATGACAGTCACGTCGACGACCTCATTCAGCACGAGCACCGTCTACACCGAATCCGACTCAAGGGTCGACACCGATACCGACACCGACTCACTCGACTCGGACAATGACGCCGGGAGCATTACATCCTCCTTCTCCTCGATGACTTCGGCGGGCGGCGTCTCCGCGCTGACCTTCGGTACCAGTTCCTCCGCCTGGAGCATGAACGAGTCCGAGAGCCCAACCGCAGGTTCGGGCGACGACGACACCTGGGGCAACAGCACGATTACTTTCCAGGAGACGGGCGGCTCGCCGACGGTCAACAGTGCGTCGTACAACGTGACCTACAATAACACCCTATCAGCCGGAATCGTAACCGTCCCCGCCGCGGCATCTGTCTGGCTACAAAAGGTCCAGGAGTTCGAGGGTGCAGTCGGCACAGCCGGCTCCTCAGGCTCCGGGAGCTCATCCAGTTCGTCGGGCTCCTCGGCGCTATCAAGCTCCAGCTCGTCGGGCTCGTCTGGTTCATCGGGCTCATCATCGTCGTCGTCGTCCTCATCATCGGGCAGTGGCTCGAGCTCTTCATCATCAAGCTCATCAGCCCCCGGCGCCACCGGCAACGCCCCAGCAGCAGCCGCCGGCCCGTCCGCGAGAGCCGTCCAAGCCCCGCCCTTGCCCAACTCCGGCGGAATGATGGTCGCAGCCGGCGCCATGACAATGCCGGCGATGAACGGGATGTCGCTCGGCGGTGGCTTGGGCGCGCTCTCGCTCGCCCCTGGCAGTTGCCGCCGTCGGGAACCCCCAAGTGCCGGATCAGGAACCCCAGTTCGACCCGAGCCAGATACCTGGGTTTGATCCGTCGTTATTCTTCGAGCTCCAAAACATGAATAGGCGCAGACGCCCAATGACGCCGCAAGAATTGGCAGAATGGGACAAAACGCAGACGCCGAATTCGGCGCGTCTGGGAAAAAAAGCAGACGAACCTATCGACCCAGCGGAATTGGACGATATGATTTCACTCATACAAGAATACGTGACATGGTTAAAGAGTCAAGACCCCCAAGGGCAGTCGAAGGAATACCAGCAGGCGGCAAATATACTAAACATGGTATCAACATGGAAAAAGAATAACATGATACAATGGGAATACGCCCTTGGCGTTGACGGCGAATTGCTGAACAGCGGGAACCCCGACCCGCTTTCAAGGGATGCGCTTCGACGACGGACCAAACCATACTTCATAATGATTAACAAAGGGGCGCACAATCGGAAGTCGGATCTCGAGAAACGCCCCAGCTCGATTCGCAACAATGTGGGCTGCTATTGTACTCTTCCACGAGGGATACCACCTCTACGACGAACGAGTTTACGGTTTCGGAGCGTCAATTCTTGAAGAAGCTGAGGCAAAGATCGCTGAACGGGGATTTTATTTGTTCCTGAAGAAGAAGTACGGATATTTCGACAGAGATCTTGAGATTACGAAAGACATGACGTTGAAGCAGATGATTCGTAACCGACGCACCAAGTATGGCAAGATGGCGGAGGATCGGAGCAAATATGACAAACGGCAGATCGAACCGCGCATTCCGAAGCTGCTACCGTAGCCGTTACGGTTCGGCGTCCCCACGAAGCCATAGGCACGCCGCCTTGTCGACACCGTCAAGGGGAACCGCGTTTGTTACCGCACGCACGACCACAGGGGCTACCGAGAAGGAGCGCTACGCCAAAGGCGGACGATCTGCCGACTACGGAACCCTGCTCGTTTGACGCGCACCGATTTCCAACTGTGATCGGTATTGGCTCGCCTCGTGTTGCCAAAGGTCCCGAACCGTGAATCCACCGGCAAGGAGCACAGCCGATGCGCTTGAGATGTAAACCGCGCCGTTTGTGGATTGCGCTCACATGCGGCGGGGTTGGAACACTCGTGCTGGTACTCGCTACCACCGTCCTACCCCGCGTCTGCTATTATCTCCAACGGGCGAGATTTCACGCCCAAATCGAGATGACACATCTGTCCAAGGTGCGAGAGGTTGAGATGAAACTGACCGACGGAGGGCCTGTCAATAAAGACCTCTTGTCGTCCTTGGCGGAGGAAGAGGGTCAGTTGGCCTCGCACCACGCACGACTCCGAGAAAAGTACCGCCGGGTAGCCTTCAGGTGTTGGGAGCGTCCGCCGACGGACCTACCTCTGCCGTACCCATGGGACCGCGAGCAGGACCGCCGAGTTTTGGAAACGGTCCTGCTACGCGTCATTCACGATACAACAAGTTCCCAAACCGAGGACGATCGTCGACCGCTCAACCCGATGGTCGTCGTCGACGATACGACGACAATTGGACCGTTCGAGGACTGGTATGACCCGCATGTGGTCCCGGGAACCGTCCTCCCAATACAAGCCGCTTCGGATCTGCAGCGACGAAACACGGAAGGGCCCGTGTCACTCTCAGAAATCAAGCCCCGAAACCCGCAGATCGTCGTCGACGACCTGCATCGGCTGGGGCTAAACGCCCTGGAGAAGTATCCTGATGCCGTGACATTTGTGAAAGTGTCGCTCCCGGGCTACTCCGCGGATGGCCAGACCGCGTTGGTCGCCGTTTCAATTGCATTTGATCAGCACGGGTCCGGGGAAGTTTTCGCACTCGTCCGTTCGAACGGACAATGGCAGGTCGCAGGGTCGGACCTTCACGTGAGAGAATGACGCCCTATCACCTTGACCAGCAGCGGCGGACGTCTCCGGCACGTTCGCGACCAACCAGCAAGGTAGCACGTCGGGTTACTCCGTCGTCACAACCATCTCCGACGCCTCCTCCAGAACAACGGCCGCATCCAGCGCAAGCCCATCGATCAGCGCGAGCTACACCTACGGCGTCGACACGTACTCACCGCAGGGAACCCAGGTCTCCACCGCCTCAGTTCAAGGATCGTTCAACAACTCGAGCGCCTCAGGAACGTTTCAGAACACCCAGCGCACCACAGGCGCCGCAACCGACCAGAACACGACCTCGATTGCCACGTCCGGCACAACAGGCGGCAGTACCAATCGCATCTATACAATTTCCAGCGGCAGCAATTCCGGCCAGTCCCAGCAAGCCGGCAGCTTCTCACCCGCCGGCGCCAGCGGAACTTTTTCATCAACCCAGTCCGGCAGCGGTACCGTGAACCAGACTGTCCAGGGTAAGTTCGACACGAGCGGCTCGGCAAACCAGTCCTTTCCCGGCATCACCGGTTCGTTCCCGCAGGGCACCAGCAACTCCGGCACCAACTCAAGCGCCTCAGTAAACTCCTACACTTACTTCAACCAAAACTCCGGCAGCTTCACTCCCTCGAGCTCGGCCGGCACTTACGTGCAATCACAGGGCGGCAACCAGTTTACCTCGCAGACGGTAAACGGCGTGCTCTCTGGCTCCGGCACCACCTCGACGAGCGTCGCCGCCAGCTCGAATAACTACACCAGCTCCCAGACGGCCACCACCAGTTACACCAGCGAGAACCAAGGCGGGTTCACCGGATCGAGCACTTCCGGAATTGCCACCTATGCGTCAACCAACGTAACATCGCTCACCGCCTCAGAAGAAACGTGCTTCTCCGCCTCGAGCAACAACGGCAACGCTTCCGGCATCCTAGGCTCCACCAGCAACCCCTCCACTTGCACCACTTACGCATCGACCACCACTTACTCGCCGAACAACACGAGCGTCACCGTCACCCAGAACCAAACGTACGGCGCAGTCAACACCAGCACCGAAGACTACGGCGCGGCTGATTACCTGGGCGGTTCCCTCGACTACTCGAGCTCGACCACCGCCACTCCGAGCAGCACCGACGTGCTCCGGAGCTCGACGATCAACGGCGTAGCAGCCACCAGCGATCAAAACTCTCAGCGCGGTTCGACCAGCACCACGGTTACCAGCTCATCGACGAGCACGTCCCCCGGCGTCTATGTGACGATCTCCTTCACATCCACCGAAACCGCCCCCTGGAGCCAGTCAACCAACACCTCGACGACCTACGGCAGCATGGGCAACGTCGTCACCTCGAACCAGGTGTTCTCGAACAGCAACGGCGAGTACTACTCCTTCACGCGCGCCTACGCGCAGAGCACGGGCCTCTCGAACTCGGCGACCGTCACCTATTCAGACGCTCCTACCGACACCGGCTATACCTACAGCATGAGCGAATCGAACAGCGGAACAACCTCATCGGGCACGGGCTTGACCCTGTCGACCAGCGCAAACTTCTCGATCGGCCAGAGTTCCTCGCAAAGCATCACCCGGGATTACAACCTGACCCAATCTTGGTACGGTCCGTCGAGCACGTCCATCTCCAACATTTCAACCTTCAGCAGCGACAGCTACACCGACGCCTACACCGACAGTGGCACCCAGAGCGGCTGGGGTCCGTCGGGAACGTCGGTCTCCGACACCCCAAGTTTCACCGGCTCCTACACCCACAGCGGCTGGAGCAGCACCACCGCCAGCAGCTCCTACACGATGGTCTCGTCCTACTTCAACCCGCAAACCGGGACGACAACCACGACGACGACGTCCTTCAGCACGAGCTCGATGTACACCGAATCCGACTCGAGCGCAGACATCGACAGTGACACGAGCTTGCTCGATTCCGACACCGACGGCGGAAGCGTGACGACGAGCTTCTCGTCGATGAACTCGGCCGGCGGCGTATCCGCGCTGATCTTCGGCAACAGCTCCTCGGCCTGGAGCGAGGACGACGGCCAGGGCAACGGCGTCAATTCGGGCAACGACACTATCTGGGGCAACAGCACGTTGACCACCGTCGAAACCGGCGGCTCGCCGACCGTGGACAGTTCGTCGTACAACGTCACGTACAGCAACAGCCTGACGGCTGGAATCGTAACCGTCCCCGCCGCCGCATCAGCCTGGGTGACCAAGATCCAGGAGTTCGAAGGCGGGGCCGTCGGCACGACGGGCTCCTCGGGCTCCGGGAGCTCATCAAGCTCCTCGGCGCATCAAGCTCCGCCTCCGCGGAATCGTCCGGTTCGTCGGGGTCATCAAGCTCGTCATCCTCGTCATCATCTGGCAGCGGTTCGAGCTCTTCATCATCAAACTCATCAGCCCCCGGCGCGACAGGCAACGCCCCGGCAGCCGCAGCCGCTGGCCCCTCCGCAAGAGCCGTGCAAGCCCCACCCTTGCCCAACTCCGGCGGAATGATGGTGGCAGCCGGCGCGATGACGATGCCGGCGATGAACGGAATGTCGTTTGGCGGAGGTTCTGGGGCGTCTGACGGTTTCCAGGCTCAAGATGACGGGGGGCAGCCACCGTGGTACGCGCGCTTCGGGAGCTGGCTCTGGAGCTTTGTCCCCATGGGAACGACCCCGGAGCACGGTCAGGCGACGCCCCCGAATGAACTCCCGGATCTGCTCGCGATCGAGGAAGAGTCGTCACAACTGCGCACCAATGCCCAACTCGCCGGGAACATTGACCCCACCAACACCATGCGCGCAGTTGCCCGTCGACGACCACGGGACGCCGATGAGGGAAAACGGGGCACAAATATATGACCTGTTGTTCAAAGAGTTCCCGATATTCGCCGGCGGCATTCTCATCGAACAGGCTGTCAATTACTTCGCCCCTGAGGAGAAGGTCGCCCTGTACGCGCTCGTGAAAGCGAAGAAGCTGTTCTTACACTTCGCGGAATCGAAAGCCGGAAAAATCGTCATCACGATCCTGAAGATGGGCAAGAACGGCGAAAAAGAGGAGATAGCAGAGGCAGAGTTGAGGAAGATGCTCAAGGAGGCTTATAATGGTAAAAGGCCGCCGCTTCATCACCTCGCGACGAACAAGAACTGGAAATCCATGCTGCGCGGCGGCCCTTGGTCCCCGCGCTTCGCGGCTATCTTCAAGAAAGCGCGTATGACTCTCGAGGACGCCGAAAATCTGATCGAACTCCCGGGTCACGTTGGGCCGCATCCGCAGCGCGCCCACGAAATAGTCCTCAAGAAGCTCATGGATGCGACTGACGGCTTGTCGGGGCCAGACTACAAGAGGGCCCTTCTACAGGCGCTGTACGAACTGGCCGTAGATGCCTGGAACATCGGCAGCGAGTTGAACAGACTCCTTACTGGCATGTGAGCAATTGGGTCAAAGAATGCGATATTTCACAATCGGTGCTGACGATCGTCGTTATCCGGACAAGTGGTTCCTGGGTGAACCACTCACGCGCGATGGGGCAGAGATCGACGCGAGGGACTTCAGGTACGGCCGGCCTCACGCCGGCCCCGAGCCGGCCGACGTTCCCGTCGCGTACATCGGCACGATGGTCGAATTCAATCTGGCAGCGTTTGACATGCCGGTCGTCTCTGAAGCGGTTGCAGACCTCATACGGCACATCACGCCCGATGATTGCGAGTGGTTCCCGGTGACCATCGGTGCGGGACTTCACGGCCACTTCATCATGAACGCAGTCTTCACGGAAGCCTGTGTGGACGAAGCGAGATCGAGACTTGAGCTCTGGCAGCCCGAACACGGCCGTCCCGACAAAGTCGGCAAGTACAAGATGATATACGAGCTGGCCATCGACCCTGGTCGCACCCACGGCCGCCACGTCTTTCGCCTGGCGGGCTGGGTGGTAGAGCTCGTCGTATCAGAGCGCATTAAGGAGCGCTGGAAAAAATACCCGATCTAGGCATTGAGTTTCGTCCCACGTGCTGAACGACACGCAACCGCGACTTAAGTCGCCATCGTCCACGTCGAGGTGGACATCATTCGCTTCCTCGAGCACGTCGATCTCAAACATTTCAACCTTCAGTAGCGACAGCTACAACGACGCATACTCCGACAGTGGCGCCCAGAGCGGCTACGGCGTCTCGCCGCCGCTTGTGTCCGACTCGTCCTCCTTCACCGGCTCGTAGCAGCAGAGGTCATGGGATTTGTAGCTTGGGTGTAAGCGTTCGAGATCACCAGGGGCGCGCGCCGCAACGCCGGCGCCCGCATCCTCAGCCAACCGAGGACTCTCACCAATGCCAGCTCGCGCCGCATGGACCCGCCCGCCCGCCGTCGACTTGCCGGGCTCTGCTCGTTCTCGCAGCAAGCGTCCGAGTTCGCCGCACATGCACGCCGTAGTCCGCGCGCCCACGAGGTGCTAGCAGCTACTTGGCCTCTCAGGCAACATCGCCCCGCCGTGCGTCAGTTCGACTGGCGTCGGCTCGCGCGGCGTTGATCCCGGCGCCGCGCCTTCTCTCGAGACTCTTCAAGACGGTGGTTCAGCACATGCTCAGGGTGCGCCGCCGCCCACCGGTCCGGAAGCAACTTCGCCAGTGACTCCGGACTCACCTCCACCGAGAGCTGCAGAATCACATCGTGCAGGTACGCCCAAGGCTCAATGCGATGCCGCTTCGCCCCCGCAATGATCGTGGACAGCATCGCCGCACGCGGCCCCGCCTCAACACTCCCCAGGAACATCCAGTTCTTCCGACCGATCGCTTGGTCTCGTACACGTCGCTCCGACGTGTTGTTGTCGATCGTCAGTCGCCCGTCCTCTGTGTATCGGCACAGCGCCCGCCATTGATTCAACGCATAGGTCACCGCCTGCGCTAACGCCGACTTCGGCAAGAGCTTCACTGACAGCCGATTCAATTCGTCATTTATCCGATCCAGGATCGGTACCGCTTCCGTTTGACGCAGCACGCGTCGCGCATCATTGTCGAGCGGGCGAGCCCGATCCTCGATTTCATAGAGCCGAAGAATCATCTGGATGATCAACGAGGCCTCAGCGGGTGACGACGATCTCGCCTCGTAGAACTTGCGACGCGCATGTGCCCAGCAGGCCACTTCGAGAATCTGACCACCAGAGCCCACGTAAATTGCGTCATACCCGCTGAAGGCATCGGCCTGCAGATAGCCAGCAAATCCCTCCAGAAACCGAGACGGACCCTCACGCTTGCGATCCTCTGTGAAGTCGTACACGTCATAGGGCAACGAGCTCGGACCAATGTAAACCCAAAACCGCCCCTTGCGGCTTCGAGGTTCATCGTCGTGCAAGACCGTCACAAACGTGTCATCGGTCCAGATCACCGGCGCCGTCAGTACCAATTCCTTTTGGAGCTGATACAGCGGTCTGACCAAGTCAGCAACATAGCGGACCCAGTCACACAGTGTGCTCCGCGGCAGATAGAGGCCGTAACGAGTCGAGACGTCCTCGAAGCGATAGAGCGGCTGATGCTCCGCGAACTTGGATACGACCACCTCAGCGAGCACGCCCGCTCCCGCAATGCAGCCGCTCACGGGACGCTGAGGCGCCTCGGGAGACACGACACTGTCTCGACAGCCTGAGCAGGCATACTTGGGTAACACATGTACGTGAAGCTCGAAACGCGCCGGGACGAACTGGAGCACGCGTGCCTCGTCCTCGCCGATGCACGTCTTCGCTGCTCCGCACTGATCACAGACCTTGTCGGCCTCTGGCAGATCATGCTCGATGCGGACCTGTGGCAGCCGATCGTAATCGGGCTTGCGCGACTGCCGCCGTCTCGCCGGCATTTTGGGCTCAGGAACTGGCGGCTCGGGCGGCAAGGCAACACCTTCGATTGCCTCGGCGTCGAATAACCGGCCTTGTCCCGGAGCATCCACGTACCGTTCCCGTCGCGGGCCGAAGACGTAGCGGCGATAGAGCTCGATCTGCTGGCGTAATTCTTGGACGAGTTGATCGTGTTCTTGGACGGTATGGTCGTGCAACTTCGCGGCTTCGTCGAGTGCGGCTTGGAGGTCTTCGACCTGCTGAGCGAGGCGGCTCAGCAGGTCGTGACATTGCTGCGGATCAGTCGGCCATGACTCGAGAGTGATCATGGCAGAGATTATAGCGCCAACATACGACGTTACAAGAGGGAACCAACCGATTTTCCGGCATGGGGCGTCGGAGGCTGGTATCGCCTGCGTTGGCGGGCCGATCTGAGGTCAATGCCGGAGAGAATCAGCGTCAATTGGGTCGGGCTCATTTCCACCGATATGGCACCGTGCGCGACCGCGGGAAGCTGGAACGAGCCTTTCTCAAGTCGCTTGTACCAAATCGCCAGACCATCGCGATCCCAGTAGAGAATCTTGAGGCGATCGCGGCGTCGATTGACGAACAAGAACAGGTGGCCGGACGTTGGGTCTTGAGCAAAGGCGGTGGTCACCAGGCCGGAGAGTGCGTCGAAGCCTTTGCGAAGATCGGTTGCTGGTGTGTGAAGAAACACGCGGACGGCATGAGGGAGGCTGATCATTGAGAGCCTCCTGACTCGGTCTTGGCTGCTGCGATAGTCCGAATGATCCGGCAGGCCAGGCGGGGGCTTGTTGTGGGAATACGAAGGCGAATTCCATTGGGAAGGTCGGCTTCGATCGGGGTGGGTTGGTAGTCATTACCCTCGACGAGACGCACAGTGACAGGCAAGAAAGTCGACGGAGCCGGTAGCGTTGGGCATGGGTCTGGACTCTGCACGAGCTCGAAGCGACCTTTCCATCGATAGAACGCCGAGACGGAGCACGGTTCTCGGGCGCAGAACTGCGCGATTGACAGTCCGCTGAGTGACTGCCGGCTGACGCGAGAACGCCAGATGGCCCGACGGGTGAGAGAAGCGGTTCTTGGCATTCGGGGTCTCCTGAGAAGGGACGTAGTGGTCACCTTCGCAGGCTATCACCCCCTGGAAGCCTGGGTACTCTCGAACGCTTACGCTTGGGTCGATAGGGAATTCGGCAGGTATATGCACTTTCTACCCTAGGAGCAAACGCCATGATCGACATTCCCAGAATCCGCAATTTGGTGCACGCTGCTCCCGGCCCGCCGGGGGAACCGGTTCCGGATGGCGTGAGCGACGATCAGATCGCTGGATTCGAACTACGAACAGGCGCACCGATGCCACCGGAGTTGAAAGATTGGCTCCTGATCTCCAACGGCCCATGCATTGGTCCGGGCGGGCTCTTCGGCATAAAACCAGCCCGAGACGACCTCGACATCGAGCTTCACTTCGAACTCTATCCCAACTGGCTTGCCAGAAAGTGGATTGCGATCGCTGGCGACGGGTGTGGAAACTATTACGTTGTGGCGACACAGCAAGAGTATGGACCAGGTTACCCCGTCTTTTTCATCGATTGTCACGAGGACACCGATGTTCCCTCTTACATCGCAGCCTCGGGCGTCGGGCATTTCCTTATATTCCTCCTCGAACGCGAAATCGGCGCGCGCGGATGGCCGTTCGACGAACGATACGTAGTCGCGGCTGACCCGAACATCCGCCGCTTCCACAGCCTTTCCCTCCCATGGAACGCGTGACGCCCATCAAACGCGCGGTCACATTCACGCCGCACTGGGTCAGCCTGCCGAGTTCGATGAGCTTCTCCGCCTCCGTCGATCGCGGCCACATTCACCAACTCCAGCGTCTCGGGATCGTTTCAGGCAACCCAGAACACCACCAGCGGCGCGACCAACCAAAACACCGCCAGCATCAACACCTCCTCGGCTTCCGGCGGCAGCTCCTATACGCTTTACACCTTGAGCAGCAACAGCAATTCCGCACAAGCTGCCCAGTCTGGCAGTTTTTCGCCCGCAGGCTCCAGCGGCAGCTTCACATTCACGCAGGGCAGCAGCGGAGCCGTCAACCAGGTCGAGAACGGCAACTACGTAAGCGCGAGTCAAACGACAACAATCCTCCCTGGCGGCACGTCAGCGTCTTACGAATTCAACACCAGCGACTCCGGCGCCAACCACATCCTGTCGCTCAGCGCATACACGTACTCAAATCAAAGCACAGGCACGTTCACACCGACTGGCTCGACCGCCACCGGCGTTCAAGTCCAAAAAGGATATACATCCACAACCGCGAGCTTCGCGGGCGTGCTGACCGGCGTCACCTCGAACGGAAGCGCTAGCATCTCGAGCAACTACTCAACATCCCAGACGACAAGCACCAGTTACGTTGCCCAAAATAACGACGGTATGACGGGCACCAGCATCTCAGGCCTCGCCTCCTACCTCTCGTCGGCCACCAACTCATTCACGTCATCCGACACGATGAACTTTTCCAACTCCGGCGCCGGCGGGAACACCCTCGGGGTCCTCGGATCGACCGACTCGGTCTCGGTCACGACGAGCTAGCGCAAGTACAACCAATCCAACGCCGTCTCGAACTCGGCTACAGTTGGAAACTCCAACTCGTGGTCAGACGCACAGTACACCTACTCATCGTCCGACTCGACCACCGGCACAACGTCCGGAGTCGGTGGGAGCCAAAGCACTAGCCTGAGCTTTACTACATCCGAGAGCTTATCCCAAAACACGGTCAAGACCTACAACGGCAACTTTACCTGGACAGGGCCTTCAAGCAGCTCGATGTCCAGCTCGTCAACGAGCAGCAGCGATACCTATACCGCAAGTTACAGCGACTCCGGAACCAAGAGCGGCGCCGCCCTCAACCCGCCGACCACGTCTGATAACCCATACTTCGTCGGCTCATACTCGCACACCGGCTCCCAAACGGTGACGACAACCTGTTCGTTCACGATGGTCTCGTCCTACTTCAATCTGCTGACCGGCTTGACAGTCACCACGACAACGACATTCAGCGCCAGCACGTCCTACAGCGCAACCGACTCGAGCGACGACGACGACAGCGATACCGACACGCTCGACTCGGATACCGACGACGGCAGCCTCACGTGCACGTTCTCTTCGATGACCTCCGCCGGCGGCGTCTCCGCGCTGACGTTCGGTAACAGCTTCTCCGCCTGGAGCATGAACGAGTCCGAGAGTCCAAGCGCAGGTTCGAGCGACGACGACACCTGGGGCAACGGCACGATCACGTTCCAGGAGACGGGCGGTTCGCCGAGCGTCAACAGTGCGTCATACAACGTGAACTACAATAACAGCCTATCGGCCGGAATCGTCACCGTCCCCGCCGCCGGATCGGAATGGATATTAAAGGTCCAGGAATTCGAGGGTGCCGTCGGCACAATCGGCTCATCGGGCTCGGGAAGTTCCTCGAGTTCATCAAGCTCGTCGGGTGCCTCCACCTCAGGCTCCTCGGGTTTATTCGGTTCATCAAGTTCGTCGTCATCTTCCTCCAGCTCATCCACCTCCTCGAGCTCGTCAAACTCCGCGTCAGCAGGCGCAGCCGCTGCTAACGGTGCATCGCCCGCCCCAGGGCCCTTCAGCGGCGGGATGATGGTCGCAGCCGGCGCAGTCACAATCCCAAGCGCAGCCGTCGGCCAGGCCGCCCCCGGAGCCGCGACCGTCGCCGCGGCGACATCAGGAATCACCACAGCCACACAATCCGGCGGCAGCCAGTTTATCGCCTTCGCCGCTGCACCGTCGGAACCAGGCTTCACGGCCTCCGCATCGACGGAACAAGGCGGGGGCGGTGGCGTGATGGACAGCATTTATCGCTTCGTCTACACCGGAGACGCAAACGCTTCGGACGAGCAGTACAACGCCGCCCTGGAGGCCGCCGGCAAGGTCTACACCCAACTTGCACCAATCGCTCACGAAGCCCTGGACACGGTGGGATCCTTCACCGGCGCAGCCGGCTTCCTCGCTCATGGTACCAACGCGGCCCTGTACTTCATGGAGGGCAACACCGACCAAGCCTACCAGTCGACACTCTCCGCAGCCTCTGCACTCACGGGCGGCGCAGCCAACTGCGGCAACAAAGCCAATAAAGCAATCAAGATCGCCGCCAAGACCGTTCAAGTTGCGGAGGCCCTCAATCAAGGCGTGCAAGCGGCCGACAACATCCAAGAAGCCATCGCCGCATTCAACGACTCAGACTATCTGACCTTCGCCCAACAGTTGGGATTCGCGGGCCTGAACGCGGCCGGCGCAGCCGCGGGCCTTCGCCTGGGACTTGGCGGCTGCTTCGCCGCGGGGACGCCCATCTTAACTCCCGACGGCAGCAAGCCAATCGAGGAGTTCCAGCCCGGCGACTGGGTGTTAACGGCTCCCGACGACGACCCCGACGCAATGCCGGTGCCTCGTCAGGTCGAAGAAACGTTCGTAAACTACCTGCCGCTCCTCGACCTCTTCGTGAACGGCCGGACGATTCGCACAACCGCCGAGCACCCGTTCTGGGTAAAAGACAGCGGCTGGGTCGCCGCGCAGCAGCTCGAGGCCGGCGACGAGATCCGCACGCACGACGGCCGTTGGCTCAAGATCGACGGCTTTGAAGGTCCGAAACCATCAGCGCCCGTTTACAACATGTGCGTCGCGGAACACCATACATACTTCATCGGCCACCAGATCTGGGGGTTCTCGGTCTGGTCGCATAACGCCCGCGTTTGCCTACGCGACACGGCAGAGGGGCTCCCTCCAGCCGGAACACGAAATCGAGGCCCAAAGCTTGGGCAGCAACAAGGACGTGAGTTCCGCACTGATCAGTTAGAACTCAACGAGTTCGATCGCCACACCCAACCCAGACATGTGCGCGGGTGGCTACAGAACGAGCGTCGGAGGATTGCCGGGAGCGGCGGCGGGCCTGATTACCCTCGAAATCCACCTGGGTATGAGCTCGGTCACGGCCGTTCTACGCCTGCTAGGGAGGGCTACGACTATTCCAATTCGAGGCTCCAAGGTACAGATCTGAATATACTGGAGGAGCGAATTCGCAGGCGGCAACGCCGATCGTAAGTTCGTAGTGGGAGCTGTTGCATGCGCGATGAAATTCACGATCTTTTGCAGGCGGCCCAGGCCAGCCTGTTTCTTGGAATGAAGCTATCGAAGCAAGGTTCGTACGCCCGCCGAGCCCCGAGCACGGACTCTCTGCCTCACTTCGAACGTGCCCATGAGATACTCGAAAGAATTCTGACGGAGCTCCCAAATCACCGGCAAGCACTGGTGATGATGTCGCAGGTCTCAGAGTGCCTCTTGGACTACGACACGGCGCTGAGACTTCTGTCACATGCATTGGATGTGGGCGAACCGAGGTCGAAGAAACTGCTCAAACGGTTGGCGCTCCTCCGCGAATATTCCAAAATTTGGCGAGACTTGGGCCTCTCGCCAGAGATGTTACGCGAGCTTGGCGAGTATTTGGAAGCCCAGGGCGTGGATCCTAATCACACGACGTTGCGGCTAACTCGGGATTGGTTGGTGGAAAACCACATCGACGATCCCGAAGTGGTTATTGATGCTTTGCGACGGCGAGGCGCGTTCTCAGATTTCCTGGTCTTTTCGAACGTCGTTTACGGTTGAGTGTTGAACGACCGCTTCGGCGATCAGCTTGCCACGCGCACACTAGGTCTTGGATACCTTAGTTCAGGTTTCGCATTTTTGGCGTAGCATAGTCAGGTATACGTTGTTGTATGCATTCGTGAGTTTTCCGCCGCGCATTGTCCGGGCGATCATCGCATTGCTGGAAGTGATGTCGGCTTCCTTGCCCGTTTTTGGCATCCTGTCTGGGCCAAACAATCCAAATAGGCACCAAGGCAAGGAAGCCGACCCATGGAACTTACCGCTTCGTTCGTTGACCAGCTACAGCATTTTGCTCCCGTGTTCACGACTCCGACATTTCAGACCTTCTTGGAGATTGTAACGGGCTGGGTCATTTCCCATCGGCACCGCTACGTAACAGAGGTCATCTTCGCCGGCGGCAACGTTGGCAATGGGCATTGGTGTCGGTTCCATCGCTTCTTCAGCCAAGCCGCCTGGGACATGGATACCCTGGCTCTGTTCCTGGCCAAATTGGTCGGTGCCATCTTGGCCCCTGGCTCCACTTTGTTTTGGGCAGTCGATGATACCCTCTGCCGCAAACGGGGATTGACTCTCTACGGCGCCGGTATGCACTACGATCCGCTGATCTCCAGTCGCGCCAAGCCACTCGTCAGTTGGGGACACGATTGGGTTGTGCTCTGCTTGATCATTGTCAAGCCATTCTGGGCGCCTACGAAAGTCTTCGCCTTGCCGATCGCCGTGCGGCTCTACCGCAATCGACAAGGACTCACCAAGGGCAAGAAGAGCCGTGGCAAAGCCTCCAAACCCAATCCCGATCATCGTACTCGACCTGAACTGGCTCGCGAACTTATCGACTTGGTGGCTCAGTGGTACCCTGACGACGAAATCATTCTCACGGGCGACAGCGCCTACGGTGGCAAGAGCATTCTCTCTTATCTGCCGACCAACGTTCACCTCATCAGCCATGTTCATCCCAAGGGCGCGCTTTACAAGCGTGCACCCATCAAGAAAGTGGGGAGCAAGGGGGCGCCTCGAAAGAAAGGGGACCGCCTGCCTGACATGGCTCAATGGGCTAAAGATCCAGCTCAGCCCTGGACTCGACTCAAATTCAACCAGTTCGGATTGCATGCGACGCTCGCCGTCAAAACCATGAAGGCCCTCTACTACAAGGCAGGTGGAGACCGCGAGCTGACGATTGTCTTGGTGCGTGACTTGATAGGAAAGCGCCCCGATCAGATGTTCTACTGCACCAAGTTAGAGTGGAGCGCCAGGCAGATCCTGACAGCATACTCCTACCGCTGGGCAATCGAATGCACCTTCGAGAATTGCAAACAACTTCTCGGACTCGAGGATCCTGCCAATCGCGTGCCCAAGGCAGTCGAGCGGACCGCGCCGATGGCGCTGTTTCTCTATAGCATTGTTGTGGTGTGGTTCCACACGACCGGTCATCAATTCGTTCGCTTTCCGAACCGGCCGTGGTATTCGCGGAAGCAGGAACCTTCATTTGCTGATCTTCTGACCACACTGCGTCGTGTCAGCTTGGAGGAGAAAACCCGCAGCGTGCTTCCGAAGCACAGCCAAACAAAAACCTGGCTTGCACAGATCACCGATCTTCTCGCTCAAGCGGGATGACCGCTCTTCCTGAGTACGCTTGACGATAAAATGGCGGTATCAGGCGTGACGGACCGGCGAAAAAATGCCGGCCGGGCCGCTCGCGAAGCGCCTCCAGAATGTGCGAAACCTGAACTTAGGGATTGCCCACGGCGACGGCTTTCTGGCCCACACCGTGAACGCGGTCCTGTACGCCGCCGAACGCAACACTGATCGCGAAAAAGGACAGGCATCACGGGTTGACCCGTTCGACGGCACGCAGAGCTCCGGCAGCACCGTCAGCGGCACGGGCGTCCTATTCTTTACTTCAGAGCGGCTCGGACGCCGCGGACATCTCCGGCACGTTCGCGACCAACCAGCAAGGAAGCACCTCAGGCTACTCCGTCGTCACCACGATCTCCAACGCCTCCTCGAGAACAACGGCCGCATCAAGCACGAGCCCATCGATCAGCTCAAGCTACACCTACGGCGTCGACACCTACTCACCGCAGGGAACCCAGGTCTCCACCGCTTCGGTCCAGGGATCTTTCAATAATTCAAGCACCACTGGAACGTTTCAGAACACCCAGCGCACCACAGGCGCCGCAACCGACCAGAACACGACGTCGATTGCCACGTCCGGCACAACAGGCGGCAGTACCAATCGCATCTATACAATTTCCAGCGGCAGCAATTCCGGCCAGTCCCAGCAAGCCGGCAGCTTCTCGCCCTCCGGCGCGAGCGGAACTTTTTCATCAAGCCAGTCCGGCAGCGGTACCGTGAACCAGACTGTCCAGGGTAAGTTCGACACGAGCGGCTCGGCAAACCAGTCCTTTCCGGGCATCACCGGTTCGTTCCCGCAGGGCACCAGCAACTCCGGCACCAACTCGAGCGCCTCAGTAAACTCCTACACTTACTTCAACCAAAACTCCGGCAGCTTCACTCCCTCGAGCTCCGCCGGCACTTACGTTCAGTCACAGGCCGGCAACCAGTTTACTTCGCAGACGGTAAACGGCGTGCTCTCTGGCTCCGGCACCACCTCGACTAGCGTCGCCGCCAGCTCGAACAACTACACCAGCTCCCAGACGGCCACCACCAGCTACACCAGCGAGAACCAAGGTGGGTTCACCGGATCGAGCACATCGGGAATTGCCACCTATGCGTCAACCAACGTAACATCGCTCACCGCCTCAGAAGAAACGTGCTTCTCCGCCTCGAGCAACAACGGCAACGCTTCCGGCATCCTAGGCTCCACCAGCAACCCCTCCACTTGCACCACTTACGCATCGACCACCACTTACTCGCCGAACAACACGAGCGTCACCGTCACCCAGAACCAAACGTACGGCGCAGTCAACACCAGCACCGAAGACTACGGCGCGGCTGATTACCTGGGCGGTTCCCTCGACTACTCGAGCTCGACCACCGCCACTCCGAGCAGCACCGACGTGCTCCGGAGCTCGACGATCAACGGCGTAGCAGCCACCAGCGATCAAAACTCTCAGCGCGGTTCGACCAGCACCACGGTTACCAGCTCATCGACGAGCACGTCCCCCGGCGTCTATGTGACGATCTCCTTCACATCCACCGAAACCGCCCCCTGGAGCCAGTCAACCAACACCTCGACGACCTACGGCAGCATGGGGAACGTCGTCACGTCGAACCAGGTGTTCTCGAACAGCAACGGCGAATACTACTCCTTCACGCGCGCCTACGTGCAGAGCACGGGCCTCTCGAACTCGGCGACCGTCACCTATTCTGACGCTCCTACCGACACCGGCTATACCTACAGCATGAGCGAATCGAACAGCGGAACAAGCTCATCGGGCACGGGCTTGACCCTCTCTACCAGCGCAAACTTCTCGATCGGCCAGAATTCCTCGCAAAGCATCACCCGGGATTACAACCTCACCCAATCATGGTACGGACCGTCGAGCACGTCACTCTCAAGCGTTTCAACCTTCAGCAGCGACAGCTACACCGACGCCTACACCGACAGTGGCACCCAGAGCGGCTATGGCCCCGGGCCCGGAATCGTCTCCGACACCCCAAGTTTCACCGGCTCCTACACGCACAGCGGTTGGGGCAGCACCACCGCCAGCAGCTCCTACACGATGGTCTCGTCCTACTTCAACCCCAAGACCGGGATGACAACCACGACAACGACGTCGTTCAGCACGAGCTCGATGTACACCGAATCCGACTCGAGCGCCGACATCGACAGTGACACCAGCTTGCTCGATTCCGACACCGACGGCGGAAGCGTGACGACGAGCTTCTCGTCGATGAACTCGGCCGGCGGCGTCTCCGCGCTGATCTTCGGCAACAGCTCCTCGTCCTGGAGCGAGGACGACGGCCAGGGCAACGGCCTCAATTCGAGCAATGACACCATCTGGGGCAACAGCACGTTGACCACCGTCGAAACCGGCGGCTCGCCGACCGTGGACAGTTCGTCGTACAACGTCACGTACAGCAACAGCCTGACGGCTGGAATCGTAACCGTCCCCGCCGCCGCATCAGCCTGGGTGACCAAGATCCAGGAGTTCGAAGGCGGGGCCAGTCGGCACAGCCGGCTCCTCCGGCTCCGGGAGCTCCTCGGGCTCCTCGGGCGCATCAAGCTCCGCCTCCGCGGAATCGTCCGGTTCGTCGGGGTCATCAAGCTCGTCATCCTCGTCATCATCTGGCAGCGGTTCGAGCTCTTCATCATCAAACTCATCAGCCCCCGGCGCGACAGGCAACGCCCCGGCAGCCGCAGCCGCTGGCCCCTCCGCAAGAGCCGTGCAAGCCCCACCCTTGCCCAACTCCGGCGGAATGATGGTGGCAGCCGGCGCGATGACGATGCCGGCGATGAACGGAATGTCGTTTGGCGGAGGTTCTGGGGCGTCTGACGGTTTCCAGGCTGAAGATGACGGGGGGCAGCCACCGTGGTACGCGCGCTTCGGGAGCTGGCTCTGGAGCTTTGTCCCCATGGGAACGACCCCGGAGCACGGTCAGGCGACGCCCCCGAATGAACTCCCGGATCTGCTCGCGATCGAGGAAGAGTCGTCACAACTGCGCACCAATGCCCAACTCGCCGGGAACATTGACCCCACCAACACCATGCGCGCAGTTGCCCGTCGACGACCACGGGACGCCGATGAGGGAAAACGGGGCACAAATATATGACCTGTTGTTCAAAGAGTTCCCGATATTCGCCGGCGGCATTCTCATCGAACAGGCTGTCAATTACTTCGCCCCTGAGGAGAAGGTCGCCCTGTACGCGCTCGTGAAAGCGAAGAAGCTGTTCTTACACTTCGCGGAATCGAAAGCCGGAAAAATCGTCATCACGATCCTGAAGATGGGCAAGAACGGCGGAAAAAGAGGAGATAGCAGAGGCAGAGTTGAGGAAGATGCTCAAGGAGGCTTATAATGGTAAAAGGCCGCCGCTTCATCACCTCGCGACGAACAAGAACTGGGAGTCCATGCTGCGCGGCGGACCTTGGTCAAATCGCTTCGACGCTATCTTCAAGAAGGCGGGGATGACCCTCGACGATGCTGCCAATCTGATTGAACTTCCGGGCCACAAGGGGCCGCACCCGGAACGCGCCCATCAAATCGTTTACGACATACTAAGCGAGGCCATACGCGGGAAGAATACGCAAGCAGCCCGGAGACAAGCTCTTCTGCAGGCATTGTACGAACTCGCAATAGAAGCAACTACGATCGGCACCGAATTGAACAGACTGCTGACTGGCACCTGACCATGTGGAGTACAGAATGCGATATTTCAGAATCCTGCCGGATGATTGTCGCTATCCGGAAAAGTGGTTCCTTGGCGAGCCTCAAACGGCGGCCGGGGAAGAGATCGATGCAATGGAACTCACCTGCGGTGCGCATTACGCAGGTCCGGCGCCTTTAAACGTGCCCGTCGAACGGTTGGGAACGATGGTCGAATTTAATATTGCGTCATGTGACATGCCAGTCGTCTCCGAAGCGGTAGCAAATGCGCTCCGGCGCGTTGCGCCCAACGATTGCGAGTGGTTCCCGGTAACCGTTGGTTCCGGTCTATCGGGATATTTCGTCGTGAACGCCCTCTTTACCGAAGCCTGCGTCGACGAAGAGCGTTCAAAACTCATAATTCGGGACCCCGAACACGCCCATCCCAATCAAGTTGGTAAATATAAGATGATATTCCAACTGGCGATCGACCCCGCTCGTACGCGCAGGGCGCCACTTCTTCCGGGTAAAAGATTGGGCAGTTGCGCTTATCGCGTCTGAGCGGATTAAAGACGCCTTAGAAGCGACCACCAACCTCGGTATCAAATTCGAACCGGTGTGCTAAACGGCTCGAGTACGACCAACGCGATCGCAATCCATGTCTCAAGAATCGTAACGGAACCGCACGAACAAGCATTGCGTTTTTAGCTCAACGCCGGCCCTTCTCCATCCGCCAGATCAAGCCTCTCGACCAGCGCAACAAAGCATCACCAAGTCTTAAGCGCTCAACCATTCCTGGTATGGACCATCGAGCACGTCAATCTCCAACATTTCAACCTTCAGCAGCGACAGCTACACCGACGCATACACCGACAGTGGCACCCAGAGCGGCTACGGCCCCGGGCCCGGAATCGTCTCCGACACCCCAAGTTTCACCGGCTCCTACACGCACAGCGGTTGGGGCAGCACGACCGCCAGCAGCTCCTACACGATGGTTTCGTCCTACTTCAACCCGCAGACCGGAATGACGGTCACGTCGACGACCTCATTCAGCACGAGCACGGTTTACACCGAGTCCGACTCGAGGCTCGACACTGACACGGACACCGACTCACTCGACCCAGATAACGACGGCGGCAGCATCACATCCTCCTTCTCCTCGATGACTTCGGCGGGCGGCGTCTCCGCGCTGACCTTCGGCACAAGTTACTCAGCCTGGAGCATGAACGACTCCGAGAGTCCCACCTCAGGATCTGGAGACGACGACACCTGGGGCAACAGCACGATTACGTTCCAGGAGACGGGCGGCTCGCCGACGGTCAACAGTGCGTCGTACAACGTGACCTACAATAACACCCTATCGGCCGGAATCGTAACCGTCCCCGCCGCCGCATCCGTCTGGATACAAAAGGTCCAGGAGTTCGAGGGCGCAGTCGGCACCGCAGGCTCATCGGGCTCCGGAAGCTCATCCAGTTCGTCGGGCTCCTCGGCGCTATCAAGCTCCGGCTCCTCGGGCTCATCCGGTTCATCCAGCTCATCATCGTCATCGTCGCCAGGCACCGGTTCGAGCTCTTCGTCATCGAGCTCATCTGCCCCCGGCGCCACCGGCAATGCGCCACGCGCCCGCAGCCGCTGGCCCCTCCGCAAGAGCCGCGCAAGCCCCGCCTTTGCCCAACTCCGGCGGAATGATGGTGGCAGCCGGCACGATGACGATGCCGGCGATGAATGGAATGTCGGTCGGTGGTGGCCCCGGCGCGTCGGGCACCGTCGGCGCTGAAGACGAAGGCGGGCAGCAGTCCTGGCTCGGTACTGCATGGAACTGGCTCCTCAACTCCGCGGCGTCCGTGGTGAGCCCGTTCTCGGCAGGCGGTGCTGCAACGCCGCCATCGCACGGAGAAGCCAGACACCCATCGTCTTGAGTCAGCTTATTCGGACGCGAGGCGCACGTCACTCGCGCACCAGTCCGAACTCCGCGCTCGCTATATCGTCGCGGCCGATGCCGCACGTCATACGCGCCGTAGCACCACCGTGAACAACGCTCTGCGCTTCGTCGCCGGCGCTTGCACCGTCGGTCGCTGGTAACCGCTCAGTATGGACAGCGGTACTTCGTCGCTTACCGCGCCGCCCACGGCAACGCCGCTAGCTGGCCTCAAGTCAATAAGCAACGGCTGAGACTTGAAGCGACCGGCCCAGAATCTTCCGCAAGAGCCCTCCTCGTGATTGGCGGTTCGGGCGACCCATTCGCACAAGCACCTCATGAACCACGACAGATTCGACAGTCGGCCGCGCAATATCACCAGCCTGTCGGCGTCGGCAATGAGAATAGCTAGGTCTCGTCGGGTTCCGCCGCGCGCCGGTAACGAGGTGCATTTCGCTGCCGCGCCCCGTATTTGGTGGGTGTCTGGATTCCTTTCCAGCTCAGCGCGCAGAGAACGAGGTCCATGGACAGCCGCCCCCTCACGCCCTGCGAACCAGCGGAATGAAGCCGAGGTTCAAGACGTCCCGAGTGGAACTGATTGACGGTTGATCGACTCCACGGCCGCGGTTCCTGGCAAGATCGCCACGACCCGCGCCGGTCCCGCGCTGCCGCCCTGGATCTTCAGCGGGAAACAGGCCACCGTAAACCCGGACGGCGGCAGCGAGCCGAGGTTCACCAGGCGCTCGATCTGCGAGTACGGCAGGTCGCACTGGTGTGCAGCCCAGAAGACTCCCTTCTCCCCGCGAGCCAGTGCTTCCTTTGCTTGCCGGTCAAGCGGCCCGTCCCAGCCCCAGGCGTCGATCCCCATCACGCGCACGCCCCGGTCATAAAGCCACCGAGTCGCCTCGGGGGTCACCGCAGGGCCCCGCCAGACATAATCCGGCTGACCATAGAATTCGTCTCGCCCCGTCCTGATGAGCACAATGTCCAGCGGCTTGAGGTTGTACCCGATTTCGGAGAACTCCGTCTCCAGATCCGTCACCTCGATCTTTTCGCCGTCGGCCTTGCGCGTCATGTCGAGAACCACCCCGTCGGAGAAGAACCACTCCAGCGGCAGCTCATCGATCGTGGCGGCCTTCTGTCCGCGGATCACGCTGTTATAGTGCCAGGGCGCATCGACGTGCGTGACGCTGTGCGTCGCCAGCTTCGTGAACTCCTCGACCGCCCAGCCCTCGTTGTCTCTCAACAGGTCCGGCGAAACGTTGAGCATGCGCTCGATCTGTGACGCACCCTGGGCGTGGGAGAAGTAATTGATCTCAACCCGCTCGAACGGGAGAGCGTCGGGGCGGCTGGGAGCGATCGTTGCTGAGAGGTCGATGATTTGCAAGCGGCGCGTCCCTTCTTGTCCAGCGCTGCGACAGTTTGCCCGATCCGGAACAATCGTTCCAGCCGGCAGCAGGGGGTCACTCGTGATGAAACTCGCTCGCCTTGCCGTCAGCCAATCGTCGTTGCCATGTGTCCAGAAAGCTGCCAGGGACGATGTCAAGCGGTTCACCTTCATGGAAGATCGTCACGCCCTTTTTGCGATCAACAACGATGGTCGCCCCTACGGGGAACGTCACAAACCCCTGGATGCCGTTCTGTCCAAGATACGCCTCGTACAGTGAAACGCAGCAGAGGTTGCCGATTTCGTTGTGGTCGTGCTTGCCGTCCAGGCAGCCGAGGAACCAGCCCGAATCCATTTCGTTTTTGCCTTCCGATCGAGTCATGAAGAAATCGCAGTCCGTGTATCGGGTGCAGGTGATCAGCGATTGACGGATCGTCGGGATCTGCATCTCGTGGCGGAGCGCCACGCTGTCCAGCATGAAAACCTGCAACATCTTCTGTCGGAGCGTTTGGGTGATGCCCGGAATCCATTGGATCGGCAGGGATTTCATGTCCGGCTCCTCCAGCGTGAGATGCCTCGGACCCTGCTCTTGAATCCTGGTAAGCATCCACCCGATCTGAAAGGTCTCACCGGGCCGAAAGACTGACCCGCCTGCGACCATGCGCTCGATTGTTTCGACCATCTCGCGGATGTAGATATCCGGGACGGTCGTCTCGTCGGCGTCGAGCACGAACTCCGGGTGCCCGAACTTCTCACATTTTGTTGTGGATAGTTCCATCGAGATCGACTACGAATTCGTGGCCTTTCGCTCGGGATGTGAACACCACAGCTTCGCCGCCGACGGTCGCCAGCAGGTCACCCTTCGCGCTAAACCCGTGAGCGTCGCGTCCTGCTTAGCGCGCAGCTCGGGCGCGGCGCCACGTTTCCGTTGTTTGCCCTTGCGGACGTCTTCACGGCTTTCCGCTTCCACTTCACGCCAGAAAACCGCGTGGGGAACCCCCCCGGTCTCTTCGATCTGGCGCCGAGACTTGTCGAGGAGCGCCTGGAACTTAGGCGAATGTGCGAGCACGAGACGCTCCAATTCGTCTTCGTCCGTGACCGCCAGCAAGACCGCGACCGCCTTACCGTTGCGGGTGACGATAACGGGCCCTTCCTGGGTCTCCTTCAAATAGGCGCCCAAGCGGGCCTTCACATCCGCGACTGAGGCAATTTTCATCGTCGGCGTACACCAGAGCGAACGGAGTTCTTTTCGCCATGATGATCAGAATTATAGTCACAGCGCGCCTGGCGGGCAAGGAGGACAACGACGTCCCTCTTGACCGACCGCATCGCAGCGTTCAGCCTGATCGACGATCATCCGACTCTGTCACGATTCACCCGAAGAATGGCCGTTCCGGGGAATCGCTGCCTTGATCGATGAATGACAGTCGAGAGGAAAGCTCTGAAGCAACACGAACTCAACCAGATTCAGCGCACCGGCTTCGAACACCGATCTCGGAGACTCCAGAATGACCCTGCCAACGAATCTCGACTACCCGATCATCGCCATCGCTGACCTTCACGGGCAGCTTGAACAACTGAAGCGGCTTGGTCGCCCGGCTCGAACAGATCGCGGAGTGGGACGACTGTGCGCCTCGTCTTCCTGGGCGACTTCGTTGATCGGGGTGAGGATATCCCCGGCTCGATCGACATGGTGCTCGAACTGCTGAGCCGGCAACCGGGAGGGTCCGCCGCCCTGGGAAACCATGATCTTGCCCTGGTGCGAGCAGCGCGGCTTGATGACTGTCCAGGTTCGCCCTACTGGATGGAGCACTATCTGCGCAGCTATGACCACGAGCAGACGTTCCTCGGCTACCTCGGTCGCAAACCGAATCACGATGCGTGTCAGTGGGAGAGTGATCTGGAGCAACTGAAGAGAGCGATCCCACCCGAGCATCGGGCGTTTCTGGTCTCGTTGCCCTGGGTGGTCGAGTCGCCCGGTCACCTGTTCTTGCACTGCGGGCTGTCGTTCGATTTAAGGGCAAGTGCAACCGAGCAGCTTGCGGCGCTCCATCGCAGGGAATGGAACCGCTCGGTCATGAAGCCTGCCTTGGGCTCGGTCACCGATCAGAAATGGCAGCCCGAGTACCCCGTATGGATCGGCGCCGACAAAGGCTTGTCAGACGCACCACTGGCGTTTCCGGGCAAGGTCCAGGTCACCGGTCACGTGCGGGTCGCGAATCCCGACGTGAATCCTGTCCGAATTCGTCTGGATACCAGCGGTGGGTTTGGCGATCTCACGGCTTGCCTGCTGCGATCGAAGGACGCCGAGCCCGAGTTCATCTCGAGCAAGCCGTGAAGACCACAGTTAGCCGTCTGGTCAGGATTTGCCCAGCAGGAGATCGATGGCCCAGCAGCCCTTGAAGTGCGCACTCAGTTGGCGGCAATGATCGAGGATATCGCGGTTAGCGCAACCCACGGCTTCGAGGGCGTCGGCGAGCATCGGCATCCGATCGAAACACCGCTCAGCGTAGATGGCCTGGGCGAGGTCCAGCGCGCTGGGTGCCAGCCAACCACGGTTTGGGATCACCGGTCGGAAGGGGTTGCCGAAGATCTCACGGAGCAAAACGGGATGCGGCATTTCAATTCGATTCTCAGCATACCACTCGGTGGCATCGGCATCACAAGTCGTTATCGCCGCGACGTGGGCAGGGTAGTAAACCGTGTACCAGGCGGCCGTCGCAGCATAGGCGGCTAACGCAGGAGGACTTGTTTGGGAAGCCCCACCGCTCGCCTCGGCAGCCTCCGAAGCCGCTGTTAGTGCTTCTGCCGAAGCACTTTCCCGCTCAGATTGCCCAGCCAAGCCGTCGGCGTATCGTTCTGCGACTTCAATCGCCTTTCGGCTGCGCTTGTCTGCGAGCAAGTCCCATTGGAGGCGGCAGTAAGCGCAAGCGAAGAGCCGTAGCTTGCGGTCACTGGCTCTTCCCCGCAAGTAATAGACCATCACTGTCGGGTCAGTGCAAGCCAGCCAATCGGCTTCGATCATGGGCTCTTCCCACAGAGATGGAGGCGGCTCCGCTTCGTCAGTCACCACCGATTTCCCCGTACATCGTCAAGCAGCATGACAGCACGGCCGTTCCACGTTGCAGTCCATCGCACAGGGTCAGGTTATCGTCAGCCCCAGCGAGATCTCAGCGACAAACTTGGAATCAAATCCTTCTCATGTGCCCTTCCCGGTCTGCCTGCCAGACCTCCTCCGTCTGAACTTCCAGAGCCGTCAGCCAGCCACCCCCGTAGCAATAAGTGTCGATGACCTTGACGTGCCCCAGGTCGAGAATTTCGCCGTTCTTCTGCGAGGTATGGCCGGCGATCACCGTTTTCCCCGAGTCATGGGGGCCGGGCGTCATCGTCCGCAAGGACTCCCACAGCAATACGCCGACATGTTGCTCATCCATCGGCGTATCCGAGAAGTAGTTGGCGTGGACGAAGATGTGCGTGTCCGTCTCGAAGTAATTGAGGCAGCGCCGGAGGAAGCCGAAGTGCTCTTCGGGGATGAGATCCAGGTCTCGTGCTGGGCCATAAGAGTCAAGGGTAGTGATTCCGCCCATGTCGAACAGCCACTCGATCGGACGCTTCCCCGACCTGACTTCCAGGAGCGCCTGGTCGTGATTCCCCAGAAGTGTGACGAGACGGCAGCGGTCTTCAAGCTCGATGAGCCTCGCGATGACACCCCGGCTGTCCGGCCCCCGGTTGATGTAGTCGCCCAAGGTGACGATGCAGTCATCCGGGCGAAGTCGGATCGCTTCGAGAAGGGCATCGAGCGCCGCCGAACAGCCGTGGATGTCACCGATGGCGACTGTGCGTGGGTTCATGGTTCGGGCGGCGTCCTTACGTGCAGCCGAATTCCTCGGTGAACTTGCGAGTGACATCGCCCAACGGCTCGTCGAGCAGCTCGTAGACTCGACTGGTAATCGTGTCGTCTGTGAATCGGCAGCGGAGATGGAAGAGGGGGAACTTGGTGGTCTTGATGGGCCGGGCCTCGTAGACCGAGCCGATGATATCCCCGGCGATGGCTCCGAGCATCGTGAGTTATTCCTAGCTCTCGTCAGAAATGCCGGTCAGTGGCTCAGCGAGATTATATCAGTGTCCGGTGTTCCAAAGGCACCCGAATTCGCGTTTGCGAGGATGTCGCGGCATGAAAGAGATCCGCACCGAGATCGAGATCAATGCCTCCGCCGAGGAGGTCTGGTGAGTGCGGACCGATTTTGTCGCTTACCCCGAGTGGAATTTGTAGGGCGCGGGTCTCGGGCACCCGAAGGGTCGCCGCCCCATTGTCGCCCTTCGCTCCGCGAAGGGACTCCTTCTCGGTTGGGCGCGGACTCCGACCCCGCCCGAACCGCGACCGAACGCCTCCAGACAGCCGACCCGTCAATCGACGATCCTCCTAGCACCAGATATTCTACGAATAGCCCGAGAGACAACGCCCGATGCGGATGCTTGTCTCGAGGGCATCGACGATCGGTAGGAGGTCAGCATGCGCTGGTTCGGGAAGAAGCAGGAACCGTCTCCCACAATCACGGATCGCTACACGGGTAAACCGCTTTTGATTTTGCTTGAGAACTATGTTCTCAGTTGCATCGGATGTCTACCACAAAAAAAAGTGCCCGCTCTCACCGCCGCGGTTCAAAAAGTGTATGGCGGCGGAGATGACTGGAAGGCGACACTGCGGTCTACCCTCCATCTTGAAGATGTTCTCGACGACGACTTGAGGCGGATGTGGCTTCGCAACCAGGACCTGGCAAAACAAGCCAACGAGTTACTTCTACCCGAGGATTTCGCGCATGGTCGTGGATCAGAACTTCTCATCCCTGGTGCAGGACAGCAACGGCGAAGAACCACCTGGTGGGTGAGGAGCCGATGAGTTGTGAATCTATTTGTCCATTCTATGTGCGCCCGCAGGCGTGGAGCCAACGGCCGCCCGCCGTCCAATGTCATTCGTCGCACACAATTTTGCATTGGGCATGCTCGACTTCCGCCGCGGTCTCCCCGGACTCCTGCGCCGTTCGCCTCGTAGCTTGCAAACCGCCTTCAGCTCGATCTTCCGCACCCATTCCCTGGTCACACCCAGCCGATTTCCAATCTCACGAAGCGTCATGGGGGTTTCGTTGTCCAGACCGTATCGCGATGCCAGGACCATACGCTCCCGGCCGTCGAGACGCTCCAGACGGGCCCGCAAGCAAAACTCGTCGTCCAGGTCTTCTGCCGTCAGGCTCGGTGGGCCGGAGGAATTGCATGACGCGACGACGGACGACCATCCGCCCGATTCCGGCGCGACCGTGCTTTCCAGCTTGATTTGACGGGCGCACTGCGCCTCGAGCAGCAGCCGTTTCTGGGATTCGCTCAATCCGAGCGACGATGCCACTTCGTCGAAGCTGGGTGCCCGACCCAGCTCACTGCCCAGAGTCCGCTCCGCTTTCCGCCATTTGCTTAACAAGCCCAGGATGTGACCAGGTAACCGGATGATCGCCGTCGAATTCGAAAGGGCGAGCCGGATCGATTGCTTGATCCAGTAGACCGCGTAAGTGCCAAACCTCACTCCAAAACGGGGATCGAACTTCTGTGCGGCACGGATCAGACCGAGATTCCCCTCGCCGATCAAGTCGTCCAGCGTCAGACCCTTCCCGGCATAATCCTGAGCGACCCTGACGACCAGTCGCAGGTTCGCCTCGACCAACCGGCTCAGCGCGTTCTGATCACCTTGAGCGATCGCGCCGGCCAACCTGCATTCCTCTGATGCCGTCAGAAGCGTTCTGTCGTCGATGGCGCAAAGCCAGGACGGTCGTTCCATCTGGTTCGTACAATCGGTTCGCGTGCGTTTCATTTGTTCCGCTCTTCCCTAAGTTATTGACACAAAGCGGTTTTTGTACCGAAACAACGGGCCGATGGCCGGCGCCGCCCAGTGAGTAACGGGATCGAGGAAGCGCGTCCCTGTTATTCGAGTTGCAATCCCGGCGAAAAACCGGCAGAAATTTTTTTGGGGTGGAAGGAAAAGCGCCACTTGGCGGGACGAGTGGGGTAGAGCTAAAGCGCCGTTTTGCCCGCGCTACAAAACACACCAACCCGACGCGCCAGCGAAGGCCCACCAAACACACCAACCCGACGCGCCAGCGAGGATCGGAAAGCGAATATCGAACCTCAATCGCCGGAACCCTCGACCGTGCGTGGGGTTAGCAGCGCCACATCTCGCCCCCCCTCACGCCCATGGCCTCGGCTTCGCGCGTCCAATCCGCCACTTGGACAAGTCTGATGGAAACGGTACGATCGCGCCCGCGAAACCTGCCGGGCGCCGAGAAAATGACGGAATCGCGCCCCGTTCATGACCGAACGGAACCGAGAAACCCCGAGGAAGCTGCAATGGCTGGTCTGCCGGCTATCGACATCGCCATCGGACTCATCTTTATTTACTTGCTGTTTGCTCTGGTGTGCACCGCGATCAATGAACTGATCGCCGGCCTGATCCACCGACGTGGAGGGAATCTCCAATCCGGCGTTCAAAAGCTGCTCGATCAGCCGGACCTGGCGGACCGAAGATGGAGGGCCTTATCAGAGGACTTCTACGCGCACCCGCTCATCAAGCCCCTCTATGAAAACAACCGGCGCCCCTCCTACATCCCACCGCGCACGTTTGCCCTGGCACTGCTGGATGTGCTCGCTCCAGCAGACGCAAATCGGCGCCCCAGGAGCGAGCGACTCCACGAAGCCTTGAACCGAATGCCGAGTGGCTCCAATCTCCGCAGGGCATTGCTCGTCTTGATCGAAGAGAGCAGCAACGACGCGCAGAAATTCGTCGAGAATATCGAGTCATGGTTCAACGTCGCCATGGATCGGGTTGCCGCCACGTACAAGAACAAGACGCAGTGGATCACCTTCGGATTGGCGTTCCTGGTCGCGGCGGTCGTCAACGCCGATACCATTCGCCTCGCTCGATCGCTGGGCAGTAATCCGGCGCTTCGCGAAGCTCTGGTTGCACAGGCGCAGGTTTACGCCAAGGAAGCAAGCGCCTCCGATTCGGGCGCGAGCAAGCAAAAGACCGTGTCGTCCCCGGAAGATCGCGTGCGCGACAGCATCACCGAGCTCGGCCAGCTCGGCTTACCACTGGGCTGGCGCCATTTCCCCAAGGATCCAGCGGAATGGGGCAGCGCGTTCGTCGGCATTCTGATCACGTCCCTGGCCGTATCCCTGGGCGCACCGTTCTGGTTTGACATGCTCAATAAAGTCATCAACATTCGCGCAATCGGCAAATCGCCACGAGAAACCACGAGCTCCCGCCCCGCGCCGGCACCCCCGGAAACCACACCAGCGGCGAAGCCATAGTCCCCGTTCCGGCGAGCACCGGGAATAGGCCCGCCTCGCGCCCCTCACCTCGGCCCGCCGACAGAGCAAGCTCGCCGTACGGTTTCGGTCGGAAGGTGACCGAAGTACTCTCGCACTTCAAGTTGCATACGATCGACCTCAGCCAGAAATCAGGAAGCCGCTGCGCGATAATTCACAGGGTTGGCTTCAGTCTTCCGAAGATGAGCTAGCTGTTGTTGGAATCGCGTGATGCGTTCCAAAGTCGCTTGGAGCTGCTGGTCATTAGCGATCATGATTCTTCTCCAACAATTCACGGCTCAACCGGCAAATCTAACCGATCTCCCCACTCATTCCACGACCCGTCGTAGTTCGCCAGGTCGTGAAATCCCAAACGCGCCAGGTTGAACAGCACCACCGTGGCCGCGACCCCGCCGTTGCAATACGCCACCGTCTTCCGGCCGGATGCCAATCCGTGCTCCTCAACTCGCCGGCGAACCTCCTCGATTGGCAGGAACCCACCCCCAGGCGCGAAAAAAGCTCGCGCGGGACGTTGATTGCACCCGGAATATGCCCTCCCCGCGCCCCTCGCCGCCGCACCCCGGTATACTGCCCCGGATCGCGAGCATCCACGATCACCGTGTCACGATCCGGATGATTCAAGAGCGCCTGGACCTCTTCGGCGGTCATGCGCAAGCCCGGCCGGATTCGCGGCGTGAAAACCGCATGCGACATGCGTCGTCTCGCCAGCCTCGACCTCGTGCCCTTCATCAACCCAGCGATTCCAGCCGCCATCCAGGACCACGACATCGTCGTGGCCGTAATAGTGCAGAGCCCACCAGAGCCTCGTCGCGAACTGCCCGCCTGCGTGGTCGACGGCGACGACCGTCGTGGTGTCGCCAATCCCGCGAATGGCCATCGCCTCGGCGAATCGGGCCGGCGGTGCGATCTGCGCGGGCACTGGATCACCCGGGTCGGTGATGTCGCTCGTCCAATCGATGTACACCGCACCCGGAATGTGGGATGCCAGATATTCCTCTCGAGCGCCTCGATACGTCGCCTGCTCGACGCCTGGAGCGACCGGCTTCGTGGTCACGAATCCCCGAATATCGGCCACGCGGATGTTCGGGTCGCCCAGGTGCTCAGCAAGCCAGTCAGTCGAGACGATGAAGTCAACAGCCATGGATTGCATCTCAGGTGGTATCGGAGACAAATCGCGTTCGTTAAGATTAGCGACTCGACCGGCCGTTCTCCAGGTGCTCTACGCGCGTGCGAGCCCGGGCACCCGCCCACCCGTTCAATTGGTGAAGAAATGAAAGCCGCTGTCTTCGAGAAATTCGGCGACCCGTCCCAGGTCCTGCAAGTCCGCGACGTGCCGGACCCCCATCCCGGCCCCGGCGAAGTTCGCGTGCGGATGATCCTCAGCCCGATGAATCCCTCCGACATGATGGTCGTCGAAGGCCGTTACGGCGTCTTGCCCACGTTGCCGGCGACGCCGGGGTTTGAAGGCGTCGGCGTCGTGGACGAAGTTGGGCCGGGCTTGCTCGGTCGATTTGTCAAAGGGAAACGCGTCCTGGCCATCAACTCTCAGGGCGGAAACTGGGCCGAGTACGCCGTCATTCCCGCCCGCCAGGCTCGGCCTGTGCCGAACGACATCCCCGACGAACAGGTCGCCACCTTTCTCGTCAACCCGGCCACCGTGCTGGCGATGGTGCGACACGTCCTGGCCGTGCCCAGGGGAGAGTGGCTGCTGCAGTCGGCAGCCGGCTCGAACCTCGGGCGGATGGTCATCAATCTGGGCAAACGCGATGGATTCAAGACGCTCAACGTCGTTCGCCGCCGCGAGGCGACAGCCGAGCTCAAGAAACTAGGCGGCGACGCCGTCATCTCGTCGGCAGACGGGCCAATCGACGAACAAGTTCTGCGCATCACCGGCGGAAAAGGCGTGCGCTACGCCATCGACCCCGTCGGCGGGCAGACCGCGACCGAAGTCTTCCGGTCGCTCGGAGAAAACGGACGACTCATCCTTTATGGAACACTCTCTGGAGAACCCATGGCCGTCGATCCACGGCTGGTGATCTCCGGCCCGCGCTCGGTCGAGGGCTTCTGGCTCGGACACTGGATGCAACAGCGATCCATCCCCTCACTCCTTCTACTGTTCCGCGAAATCGCCTCGCTCAACCGCGAGGGCATCCTTCATTCCGAGATCGGGCAAGTATTTCCCCTCAGCGAGATCCAGGCCGCCGCCCGAGAAGCCGCCACAATCGCCCGCCAGGGAAAAACCCTCGTGCGACTGAATTGAAGAAGCAATTTAACCAAACTTCGTGATTACTCCAGATTATCATTCAAGTGCGAGGCGATTGCTCGCCACAACCGCGCTGCCCGGCCTATTAATTGCTGGGTTTTTTCAGAAATTATTCGCCGTGCTACTCTGATCTCGTTAAGATTAGATGTTGTAACGGGACGGAATCCGCCCACCTATTGGACTCGCCGGCCGGGAGTGAACTGAAGATGAGCAGTGGAACAATTGGTGCCCAGGATTGGAGAGCAGTGGCTTGTTTGTCACCAAGTGGCGAACGACTGCTCTGTGTTGGCGAAAGTTCGTCGCAGGTCCGCGCCGCTTACACCGGGGCTTGGGGTGAAGTGATACGCGACGAGGATCGTCCGACCGTGCGGGCGATCTCGTTGCAGCGCTGGGCGGGCCAGTTCTGGTCCGGTCAGTGGGAGCACCAGCAGTACCTCGCTGTGCCGACGGCGCGGGGGGCAAGCCCGGGGCAGTTGAAGGGGCCGAAGCGGAAGCCGAGGCCGATCCCGACGCGGAAGCCGAAGAAGCGGCAGTCGAGCCGGACGAAGAAGAAGAAATGGACGCCGACGATCCGGCGGCCGCCGGAAAAAAGAAGAAATGATCGGGCCTGGCGGCTCGCGCGCCGCCCTGGCGGAATCGTACCGAGAGAAGCCTGACGCTGCTTGACCCCGGGAGAACTCCCGGGGTTTTTGTTGCGGCCTAGGGCTCACCCGGCCCGACGATGCAGAACGCGTCGCGCTCCTGGCGGCTGGGCCAGACCACAAGGCCGGGAAACGCCTGGCCGATTCGCGCGGCGAGGAATTCAACGCCCGGTCGCTCGGTCGCATAGTGACCAGCGGTAATGAGGCCCATTCCCAGAGTCTCAGCCTCGATGCCACGGTGGAAGCGCGCCTCGCCCGTGAGCAGGACATCGGCCCCGGCGCGCGCTGCATCTTTGACGAAGTCGTCGCCGGCGCCGCACGCAATTGCCACGCGCTCCACTGCCCGGCTCAGGTCGCCGGCCGTGCCGACACCGCTCACTCCCAGCGCCTGCCCCACGTCGCGAGCCAGCGCGGCCAGCGATTGTGGTGTGGCCAGCCGGCCGATGCGCCCGACGCCGGGAGACGGATTGGCGCCGGCATCGACCTCGTGCAAGGGATAGACGTCGATCGCGGGTTCCTCGTAGGAATGATTGGCGCGAACGGCCGCCAGCACCGCAGCCAGCGCGGGCGCCGGGCAGACAAATTCCAGCCTGAGCTCGCGCACGGTCTCGCGCTGCCCGCGCTCGCCAATGGTCGGATTGGTCGTTTCGGTTCCGAAGAACGTGCCTTCACCGGGAATCGCGAATGAGCATTCCTCGTACGCCCCGATGCGCCCGCGCCGGCCCGGAATGCCGCGGACGACACCGCCTCGCGCTCGGGCTCCGGCGTGAACACCACAACCTTGAACGACCGCGGCGGCGTGGCCAATGTCCGATCACGCGCACCCGGCGCCGCGCAGCGCGGCAACATCGAGCAGCCCGAGCCTCGCGCAAAGCAGATCGTTAATTCCCTCGCGGGTGTTGTCAAATGCGGTGTGCGGGCTGGCGACTGCGATCCCCGCGCGCGCAAGCTTCCACAGATAGCCCATTTCGGGCCAGTCGGCGCGAATCTTCTTTACTTCGCGGAACAAGATCGGGTGATGGCTGACGATCAGCTCGGCCCGCTCTTCAATCGCCTCATCCGCCGTCGTGGGCGTGACAGTCAGGCAAGTCATGATCCGCTCGACCACGTCCGCGGGGTCGCCCCAGATCAGACCCACATTGTCCCAGGGCTCCGCGAGCCTTTGCCGGCGGCAAATTGCTCGAGCCAGCCGGTGACGTCGGCGACGGTGGTCATGAAGTATTTCCTTTCGCCTCGTTCCCGCCCTCCCGCGTGGGAACGCTATACGTGCCGCTCTGCTTAAATGTAGGACAGCCGCCTTCGGCTGTCACCACAAATTGCCTCGATCTGAGTAGAATGGGGCACACGCAGAGTGTTCGATGTACAATGCGCAAAAAGTTGACGATCACGATCAATCCTCATGTCTGCGAAAGATTATGTCGATTCACCTGCTTCCGTGGGTCAGCCGGCTCATCGAGTCGCTGGTCCGATCTTATCTAAGCGGGCTCCGCCTGAATATCGCCTATCACCAGATGGCCCAGGAACGATCCCGCGAAGCTGAGGCGCTGGCGTGGGCTGATGCGACCTTTCGCGATCTTGGCGACGAGACGCCGTTCGATTCCTCAAACAGCTCCCCCTGAGTCAAGCCATCCCTGGATGTCGTTCCAGAGCTCTTGAGTAACCCGTCCGGGTGTTGGAAAGCCGAAATCCATCAATCGCTCTAGCGGGACAATTCCTCGTACCGCGTTGGTCAAGAAAGCCTCGTCGGCCGTTTCGATTCGTTCAACTGGCAGCCAATCCTCGACCACCTCCAGGCCAAGACTCCGCGCTCTCTCGATCACGAGCCCCCGCATGATGCCCGGCAGCAGCGGACCTCCCAGGGCCGGCGTGTCCAATCGCTCGCCTTTGAGCAAAAAAATGTTTGAACGCGACGTTTCGCAAATGATCCGGCCACGAGTCAGACACAAGACGTCGTCCTCCCCGGCCTGGTTCGCGCGTGTCATTGCGATGCGTTTGCCCCAGTAATTGAGCGTCTTGTGCCGCGCCAGAGGATCGCTCCTCGAAACTTCAATCGAGCTCGTGATGATTGCGCCGCCGGCGAGAATCGAAGAGGGCAGGGGGCCCGCTGACATCCAGAGGACCGAGCCCGATGGAGGCGACGTTGCGAGCCCGCCGGAGAGCGTGATCCGCAGGCGAGCGTCGTCTCCGTCCGGCACCTGATCGCGGCTTGCCGCGAGTAGCCCGGCGACCGCTCCGGCGTCGGGCAACTGTGCGCTTTCGAGCGGCAAGCCAAGCTCGCCGGCTGAGCGCTCGAGGCGCGCCAGATGCCGGTCGAGCAGCGTCGCATGGCCATTCCAGGTGCGCAGCGTCTCGAATAACCCGAGGCCATGCTCGAACGTGCGATCGCACGCGCTGATCTTGAGCGATTCTTCAGAAACGAGCTCACCTCGGACCCAGAGCATGCCGCCGCCTCTATCCCTCATCGCTGCCCACGCTCAGTACAGTGCGCATGCCACGCCCTTTCACCAGCGTTTCCTCATATTCCGATTCGGGATCGGAATCGGCCACGATGCCTCCGCCCACCTGGAAGCTGGCGCGACTGCCCTCGACCAGGATTGTCCGGATGGCGATGTTGAAGGCGCTCGATCCACCCCGGCTGAAGTAGCCGATCGCGCCGGTGTAAAGGCTGCGCTGATTGACCTCGAGCTCGTCGATGATCTCCATGGCGCGGATCTTGGGGGCGCCGGTGATCGAGCCGCCCGGGAACACCGCGCGAACCACGTCGACGGGCCCGGCGCCGGGCCGTATGGCCCCTTCGACCGTCGCGACCAGATGGTGCACCTGGGCGAATGATTCGAGCTTCATGGCTTCGGCGACTGTGACCGAACCGTACTGACACACCCGGCCCAGGTCGTTGCGCTCGAGGTCGACGATCATCGTGAGCTCGGCGCGATCCTTGGGCGAGCTGCACAGCTCGGCGGCGAGCCGCTCGTCTTCGCCCGGCGTGCAGCCGCGCGGGCGCGTTCCCTTGATCGGGCGGGTCACGATTGTGCGCCCGTGCGTCTGGTAGAACAGCTCCGGGCTCGCCGATGCGACGGCCAGATCGTCCCAGCGCAGGAAGGCGGCAAACGGGGCAGGGCTTCGAGCTTTCAGCCGCAGGTAGATGTCGAGCGGCTCCGGGCGGCCCGTTGCCACGAAGCGCTGCGAAAGATTCACCTGAAAGACATCACCCGCGGCGATGTAGTCGAGCACGCGAACGGCCTTCTCGAGATAGGTTTCGCGGTCGAGACTCGGTGCAAGATGATCGAAATGGGAACGTCGAATTCGTACCGCTGGCGGCAAGCACAGGGATCTCTCGATCGATCGTCGCCACTTTTCAGAGCGCTCCTGTGCGGCCCGATGTCCTTCGCCGGTCAAATCCCAGCTCAAGAGCTCGATCGTGCCGGCTCGATAGTCGACCACGACGGCCGTGTCATAAAGCGCCATCCGGATATCGGGCAGGCGCGAGTCGCGGGGTGCGCGGCGCGGCAGCCGCTCGAGCTCGGGTGCCAGGTCATAACCGAAGAAGCCGATCATGCCGCCTTGAAACGACGGTGGCCAGGCGTCGGATTGATCTTCGGGCTGCGCGAGTCCGTACCGCTTGAGGAGCCCGGCCAACTTTGAAAATACGTCTCCCCGACCGTGCTCGCACCGGCCGCTGTCCGTGCGTAACGACCAGCGCTGGCCGGTCGCTTCCCAGACCAGGCGCGGAAAAGCCGTCAGGATACTGAATTGCCCCGCATCGCCAAAATCCGGACCGCTCTCGAGCAGCGCGGGCTCCGGCCACGCCCCGATCACCGCCGCCAGCCGTTCCGGCGGCACATCGAGCAAATGTCTCACAACGCTTGGCAACAGATAGGTCGACACAAGGATGCTCGCGCAGGTAGAACGTCGTGGTGAAGCACTCATTCCTGGTGCGGCACTGCCCGCCCGATTCCCTGGTAGGTAAAACCGAGTGCCGCCATGCGAGCCGGGTCGAATACGTTGCGTCCGTCGAAAATCACCGGCTGGCGCATCAAGCGGCGCATCACCTCGAAGTCCGGGTTGCGAAACTCGTTCCACTCCGTGACCACGACAAGTGCGTCAGCCTGCTCGAGCGCGCCGTAGGGCCGGTCACAGTAGACGACCCGGTCACCATACAGAGCACGAACATTACCCAGCGCTTCGGGGTCGTGAAGCCGCAGCGCCGCTCCTGCGTTCAAGAGCAAATCGATCAACACCAGGGCCGGGGCCTCGCGCACGTCGTCGGTTCGCGGCTTGAAGGCCAGCCCCCAGATCGCAATCGTCTTGTCCTTGATTTCCCCGCGAAAGTGCCGGTCGATCTTGCGGAAAAGCACGTTCTTCTGTGCCTCATTGACGCTGTCGACGGCCTCCATCATCCGCGCGGAGAGGCCTCTGGTCTGGGCCATGTGAATCACGGCGCGGATGTCTTTGGGAAAGCAGCTACCTCCGTAGCCCACACCGGGAAAGAGGAAGTGAAACCCGATTCGCTGGTCGTGCCCGATGCCGCGGCGCACGTCGTTGATATCGGCTCCATACTCTTCGCACAGGTTTGCCATCTCGTTGATGAAGCTGATCTTGGTCGCCAGCAGGCAATTGGCGACGTACTTGGTCATCTCAGCACTTTCGGGGCTCATGACCAGGAACGGCCTGTCCGTCCTCAGAAACGGCTCGTAAAGGTTGTGCAGCCGTTTGGCCACTTCCGGGCGGCGCGCACCGACGACCACCCGGTCAGGCTTGTTGAAGTCGTCGATCGCGGCTCCTTCCTTGAGGAACTCAGGGTTGCTTGCCACGTCGAAGGGGACAGTCGTGAACTCGGCCATCCGGCGGGCGAGCTCGGCATTGGTTCCAACCGGCACGGTGCTCTTCACAACGATCGTTTTGGGAGACTCGAGCGCTTTGGCGATCTGGCAGCCAACCTCCCACACGCCGGAAAGATCCGCACCGCCGTCATCGCCCTGGGGAGTCCCGACGGCAATGAAAACGATCTCCGCCTCGCTGATTCCCTCCGCGAGCTTGGTTGTGAATGACAGTCGGCCGTCACGCAGGTTTCGGTGCACAAGCTCACCCAGACCCGGCTCGTAAATCGGCACTCGCCCTTGTATGAGGCCCTCGATCTTACTTTTAACCTTGTCAACACATACGACGTCATTCCCGCTCTCGGCAAGGCACGTTCCCTGCACCAGGCCGACGTATCCGGTTCCGACTACTGCGATCTTCATTGCGTGGCTCTTTGGTTGCTTTGGTAAATCTTGCCTGGCTCGTTGGGGCGATCCCTCTTTGCCGCACCCTATTCGTCGATAAAACGGCCATCCTGCCATGCTACGGTTCGCTCGACAAGGCGAGCGCGAGCTCGACCTTCCAATCGGCACCTTCTCTACAGGCCGTCTAACCCGTCCAGACCGTCCTCGCCGATCAGGTTATCAGACTAGCCTTGCCCGCGGATTCGCCTATAATATCACTGGTACAGGACGTCTTCCTCAGTCGGCGGACTTGCAACGGAGGCCGCGGTGCGTTCAATCGGCCCCGATGGTGCACGAGCCTTGACCGCGGAAGCAGGAAGTGGCCTGTTCGGGCCCGAAGTGGTGCTGTCACGGATGGCCGGGTCGAATCCTATCCCTGGTGTGCGTTCCCGGATCTCGGGATCATTTTCGTGCCTCGGACGGCTTGCAGGAAAGGTCGGGCAGTTCTCTGCGCGGGAACTGATGGCCGCGGTGTCCAGAGCGCCGGACGTTGTTTTTCGGCTGCGATCGGAGAAGCCGTCGTCCACTCTGGGCTCGGCCGTCGTATTTCCTTCAGGGAGGCTGAGGCGCCTGCCGAGCCCTATACAACAGAGAAGCTCGCAACACGTGTCGGCTCGGCAGGCGCCTCAGCTTCCCTGAGACGGGGGGAGTGACTGGCTCGGAAGAGCCGCGTCCTTTTCCAAGAGAGATCGAGTCCCTCGCGCCCGCCCAAGAAGCGGGTCGAGTGTGTCTTGAGGGTCTTGGCCATGCGAACGGCGAAAGTTGAGCAGCGCGAGGCCCGCTGGCGAAGCTGGGCGCCGTCCTGGCTGGCGAGCCATCGGCCATCGAGGCTGGTTCTTCCCAGGCCCCCCGGGGCACCGAGCCTGGCGGCCACCCCGGCGCGGCGCCAGGTCGGCGCGAGACGACCTCAAGAAGCGAATTTCGGCGCGGCCATCGCCTTTCGCGGCTACGACGTGAGCAACATCGGCCGCAGCCCGGAGCTCCTCGAGCACCCGGTCTACGGCCCGATTGTCCGCACCACGCTCGAGGCTGCGTCGGCGCTTTGCAGCGAGGCGCAGGGAGAGAAAGTTGATCTCGTCGCCCGGGTGCTCGCCCACGAGCCGTCCGACCTCTCGACCTTCGTACACGATATCGGGACTGTCGTCGCAGTGCAGATCGCGCAGATCCGAATTCTCGAGGAGATTTTCGAGATCCCAGTGCATCAAGCGCGGCTCTCGTTCGGCCACAGCATCGGCGAGCTATCAGCCCTCGTGCTGGGCGGCGTCTTCACCATGGAGCAGCTTCTGCCCGTACCTCTTTCGCTGGCAAAGGATTGCGCCGAGCTGACGGCCAACACCACGATGGGAATCCTCTCCGTGCACGGCGCGACGCTTCAGATCGAGGATGTCGAGCACTTGTGCGCGTCGATCAGCCGCCGCGGTCATGGTTTGATCGGTCCCTCGACGTATCTCTCGCCGTACCAGGCGCTTCTTCTGGGGCAGCACGACACGCTCTCCATGCTCGAGCAGGAGATGCACGAATTCCTGCCCGCGGGCGTCACGCTGCGGCGCAGACCGAATCACTGGCCGCCGTTGCACACGCCGCTCGTCTGGGAGCGCAATATTCCCAACCGAACCGCGATGGCGATGCACCACATCGGCGGCGGCGTGAGCAAGCCGATCCCGACCATTGTCTCGTGCACGACGGGCAATTCCAGCTACGACGAATGGAACAGCCGTGCGATCCTGGCCGACTGGACCGATCATCCGCAGCGATTATGGGATGTCATGGAGAACGCCCTGGCGTCCGGGGCTGATATTGTGATTCACGCCGGTCCCGAGCCCAAGTTGTTCCCGACGGGGTTCGACCGGCTGAGCAATCGGATCATGAAACAACTGAAAATGAAGCACCTTGACCGCCTGGGCAGCAGTGTGATCCCCAGCATCAGCCGCAATAGCTGGTTGACCCGAAAGCTCCCAGCCAACGCTGTGCTGTTGCGGGCTCCGTTCCTGAACCATATCATTCTGGAGGACTGGCTGCTCGCACAGGAGGTCTCCTGACCCCAAACGAAAGATGAGGCTTGCCCGATGGAAACCCAGTTAAAGGAACCGGAGCGCGAAACATTCATCGAAGCCGCGCTCAAGATGGGTGGCAAGAGCGAGGAAGAAGCACGGACGACCGGCACGGTGGATCGAGCCGACGATCAGGTCGATGCCCTCTTCGCCGCGCGCTACCAGACCGCGAACAGTCCCGTCCACCGCGCCGTCTGGGACCGAAAGCTTCCCGTCGAGCTCTTCCTGCCCCAGCAGCCGGAAGTGCCCCAGGCATGCCAGCGGACGATGCAAGAGTCGCTCGAGGCCGTCACTCGCCACCGGGCGGCGGGAACCTTGTACGGGCCCGACAACAAGGTGTCGCAGGCCGTCCTCGATGATCTCTCCGCCGCCGGCTACTGGGGCCTCTTGATCGACCCCAAGTACGGCGGCGTCGGTGCCCCGTTTGCCGCCTTTTCGCGGTTCTTGCTGCGAATGGCGACGATCGAACCGAATGTGGCCGGGCTTGCGTCGGTTCACGGTTGCATCGGTGCGGTTGACCCGCTGCGAACATTCGGCAGCGCCGAGCAGAAAGAACGCTATCTTCCCCAACTGGCCAGCGGTGAGAAGCTCTCGGGTTTTGCACTGACCGAGCCCTGCGCCGGCTCGGACTTGACCGCTCTGCGCACCGACTGCGCGGCTCGACGGCGATGAATTTGTCATCGACGGCGAGAAGCTATTCATCACAAACGCCGTACCAGGGCGCACGGTCGGCCTGGTCTGCCGGATCGAGGGCCGGCCGGCGGTGCTGATCGTCGATCTGCCCGACCACGAAAACGACCAGTTCAAGCTCGTGACTTACGGCCTCTTCGCCCTCAAGCACCTGCATAACAACGGGCTCAAGTTCAATGGCCTGCGCGTGCCCGCCGAGAATCTGCTCCGGCCGGCGCAGGGCGACGGGCTGACGATCGCCTACCACGGCCTCAACCTGGGCCGGGTGGCCTTGTGCGCCACCGCGGCAGGCTCGATGAGGATCATGCTCGCCAACCTGCTTCCCTGGGCGCGCTTCCGCCGGACTTACGGCGCAGCGATTGTCACTCGCGAGCTGGTCTTGCGGCGAATCGGCCGCCTGGCTGCCTTGATCGTCGGCTGCGACGCGCTCGTCGATTGGTGCTCGTGGCTGCTCGACCAGGGCTACCGCGGTGAGCTGGAATGCATCGTTGCCAAGATCTTCGGCAGCGAGGCGCAGAAAGAAGCGGCCATCGAGCTCTTCATGAAAACTCACGGCGGCCGAGCGTTCCTGCGCGGGCATCCGTTCGGAGAGAACGTTCACGAATATCTCGCCCCGTGTATCTACGAAGGCGAAGGCGAGATGCTGGGCATGGCGTTCTTCAAGTCGCTGATCAAGGAACACGGCAAGACGTTCTTCGAGCCCGTCGGCCGGGCGCTGCAGGCCGCGGGCATCAAAAAGCCCAATCCCATGAACCCGGCCCATGCGTGGGCGCTCAAGGGAGTGCTCGGGCCCTATGCGAAGTGGCGGATGTCTGAGATGCTCACGCCGCGGCAGCGGCTGCACCTGGACGGCGCGCCGATCCCGGCCGCTCTGGCCGCGCACGCCCAGTTCGCAGTGGCGGGCCTCGAAGCAAGCCGCATGGAGATCAGCAATCTGATGTTCAAGCACCAGCTCAAGCTGGCGGACCGCCAGTGCCGGATGGCCGAGCTTTCGCAGCGGATCCAGGATCGGGTTGTGATGCTCGAAACCAGTCTCTGGGCCGGCAGGCAATCGAGTGAGATCGTGCAGGCGGCGGCCGATGTTCTCTGCAGCGACTTGAAGCGCCGGCTCACCGGACGGCGGCCGACCGACGCAGAGCTACGTGCGGTCACCAAGCTTGGCGATGCCGTCGCTTCCGGCGGGTTCGAGGCGATCGCGGGCATCGATGCCGGCGAAATCTTGATGCCGTACGCATCCTGACCAGACCCAAGTGAAGGAGTAGCTTGAATATGGCCAATGCATTTCAACTGGACGAGCTCGACGGCCAGATCGCGCAGGTCACGTTCGACGTTTCCGACAAGAAGGTCAACACGCTCGGCCGCGAGATCCTGCAAGAGCTCGCCGGGCTGGCGGCCGCGCTCGAAAAGCGCACCGACCTGCGCGGATTGCTGTTGCGGAGCGGGAAGCCGGGCCAGTTCGTCGCCGGAGCCGACTTGAACGAGCTGGCCGCCATGAGCTACGCCTCGGCCGACCAGGTGGCCGGCCTGCTCACATCGGGCCACGGGCTTTTCAACCGCATCAGCCGGTTACCGTTTCCCATGGTGGCCTTGATCGACGGCGCCTGTATGGGCGGCGGCACGGAGCTGGCGCTCGTCATGGACGAGCGCCTGGTCTCGACCGCGCCTCACACCCAGATCGGCCTGCCTGAAGTGAGCCTCGGGCTCTTGCCGGGCTGGGGAGGCACGCAGAGGCTGCCGCGCCTGATCGGAGTGAACGCGGCCATCGAGATGGTGTGCTCGAGCGAGATCATCTCCGCGCAAAAGGCCGTTTCTCTGGGCTTCGCCTTCGACGCGGTTCCTCCCGAGAGCCTGATCGCGGAAGGCCGCAGGCTCGTCGAGTATCTGATCGCGAACGGGCAGTGGAAGGAACGGCGAGCCGCCCGCGAGCAGGCGCTGGGCCTCTCCGCCGACTCGTTTCAGTTTGCCTTTGCCGTCGCCGAGGGTGCCATCAAGGGCAAGACCAAGGGACAATATCCCGCGCCCTGGTCGCACTCAAGGCGATTCGCGACGGCTGCAACCTACCGCTCGAAGAAGGGCTGAAGGTCGAGCAGAAAGCCTTTCAAGAGCTGCACGGCTCGCCGATCATGGGCAATCTGATCGCCATCTTCTTCATGAAGAACCGCCTGTCGCGCGATCCGGGCGTGAGCAACCCGGCTGTTGCGCCCAAGGCCGTGAAGCGAGTCGGAGTGTCGGGAGCGGGCTTGATGGGCTCAGGCATTGTCGCCGCGCACGCACGGTCGGGAATCCCGACCGCAATGGTCGATATCGACGACGCCAAGATCTCCGACGGCATGAAGCGCGCCCAGGAAGTGGTCATGAGCCGGATCAAGATCGGCAGGGCCACTCCCAGGGACATGGCGACCATGCTGGCGGCAATCAGCACCTCCACTTCGCCCAAGATCTTCGCAGACTGCGACGTGGTCATCGAGGCGGTGACCGAGAACGAGGCCCTCAAGAAAGAGGTTTACAAGGGGCTCTCCCAGGTGATGCGACCCGACGCGATCCTGGCGTCGAACACCTCGACAATCTCGATCACCCGCATGGCCGAATCGGCGCCGAACGCGGAGCAGTTCATCGGCATGCATTTCTTCAGTCCGGTCGATCGCATGGAGCTGGTCGAGATCATTCGCGGCGCCAAGACGAGCGACGCGACGGTGGCCACGATCGTGGCCCTTGCCAGGAAAATCCGCAAGACGCCGATCGTGGTCAACGACTGCCCGGGGTTCCTGGTCAATCGCGTGCTGTTCCCGTACATGAACGAGAGCCTCATCCTCTTGCATGAGGGTGTGGCGATGGATGCGATCGACCGCGCGGCGACGAAGTTCGGCATGCCGGTGGGCCCGCTCACGTTGACCGATATGGTAGGCCTTCAGACCGCGTGCTTTGCCGGCAAGGTGATCGCGCACGCTTTTCCCGATCGGGTGGTGACTTCGCCCATCCTCGAAGAGATGCTCAAGGCTGGCCCCATGGGGAGCTCGCCGGTCCAGAAGTTCTGGATCACGGACGGCAAACGGTCGGCGCCGCAGGCCAACCCGACCGTCCTCGCGATCATCGCCAAGCACAAGACAGCCGAGAAATCGCTGTCCCAGGAAGAGATCACCGACCGTTTGTTCCTGCCCATGCTGCTCGAGGCGACCCGGGTGCTGGCGGAAGGGATCGTCCGTGAGCCGGCTGACGTGGACATGGGGTTGATCCTGGGGATCGGGTTCCCGCCGTTCCGAGGCGGAATCCTCCGGTGGTGCGACAGCCAGGGAGTCGGTGCCGTGGTCGATCGCCTGGCGCGCTATGCACCGCTCGGCAAACGGTTCGAGCCAACCGAGTTGCTCGTTGAGAAGGCACGGAAGGGTGAGCCGTTCTATCCTCGCCCCAAGCTCGTGGCGGGATGAACTCTCGATCAATCAGAACATTCACGGCGGGAGAATACTTCGATGAGAAAAGCCGTCGTTATTGACGCTGTGCGGACGCCTGTCGGGCGCGCATCCGCAGACAAGGGATATTTTCGCGACGCCCGCGCCGAGGACCTGTCTGCCCATGTGATGCAGGCGATACTCAAACGCACCGGCATTGCACCGCGAGAGATCGAGGACGTGCGCTGGGGGTGCGTGCAACAGCAGGGCGAGCAGGGATTTGACGTGGCACGCATCGCCGCGCTCGTCGCCGGCCTGCCGGAGCAGACGGGTGGGGTGACGATCAACCGCAATTGCGGCTCGAGCTTGCAGGCGATCAACGACGCGGCCATGAGCGTCGCCTCCGGCTGCGAGGATGTTCAGCTTGCCGGCGGCGTCGAGCACATGGACCACGTGCCCATGAGCAAGGACTACAACCCTTGTCCCTCGCTCTTCCGCAGGCACAGCGAGGCCATCATGAACATGGGGCTCACGGCCGAGTACCTGGCCGCGAAGTACCGAATTCCGCGGGGAAAGCAGGATGAATTCGCCTTGCGCAGCCATCAGCTTGCCGCCAAGGCGACCGACGGCGGCCAGTTCGCCGCCGAGATCGTTCCCACCTGGGGCAGAGACGAAGCCGGCCACAAGGTCCTGCTTTCGACCGACCAGTGCATCCGGCGCGAGACTTCGCTCGAGGCACTGGGATCGCTTCCGCCCGCGTTCAACCCCGATGGCGGCAGCGTGACGGCGGGTAACAGCTCGCCGATCAACGTTGGTGCCGCTGCGCTCCTGGTGATGTCGGAGGAAAAAGCCAAGGAATTGGGCCAGAAGCCGATTGCCTGGATCCGGGCGATGGCCGTCGCCGGCGTGAACCCTGAAGAAATGGGAATCGGCCCGGTTCCCGCCGTTCAAAAAGCGCTCAAGCGGGCCGGCCTCAAGCTCGACCAGATCGAGTGCATCGAGCTCAACGAGGCATTCGCCGTTCAGGTGCTCTCCGTGCTCAAGCTGCTGGGAATCGGCGAAGACAAGGTGAACACCCGCGGCGGAGCCATCGCAATCGGCCATCCCCTTGGGGCCAGCGGTGCGCGGATCGCCACCACGTTGCTTCATCGCATGCGCGACCAGGGAGCGAAGCTCGGCCTGGCGACCATGTGCATCGGACAAGGGCAGGGCGTTGCGACGATCTTTGAGAGATTTGATAACTGAGTCTCGCAAATATGATCCGTCACCCACTCGCCCTGCGCCTCGACGCCGATCAGCCTGCCCGCGAGCAGATCCACGAAGCCGCGCGGCTGGGTGCTCGGGGCGTTGTGCTTGAAGCCTCGGGTGAGCTCGCGCCGCATCGCTTGAGCGAAACCGGGCGCCGCGAGATCCGCCATCTGCTCAAGTCGGTCGAGCTGCCGCTGGCCGCACTGGCCTTGCCCACCCGGCGCCCGTTCGACTCTCCTGAGCAGCTCGACGACCGGATTCGCCGCGCGGACAGCGCCTTTGCGATGGCGTACGAGCTGGGCACGAAGATCGTGCTTGCGCGTGTCGGCGCGGTCCCGCCGGAGGACGACACCGCTCGAACCGAAGCGTTCACGACAGCGCTTCGCGATCTGGGCACGCGGGCCGAGCACCGTGGGGTCCAGTTGGCCATCGAGACGGGCTCCGAGCCGGGCGAGCCTCTCAAAGCGTTCCTCGAAACGACGGGTCTGCCCGCCTTGGCCGTCAGCATTGATCCCGCCGCGGCGCTACCCTCGGGAACTGATCCCATCGCCTCGGCGCGCTTGCTCGGAGGGTGGATCGTGCACGCTTACGCGAACGACGCGGTCCACTCGTCCGCTTCTGCCGCCGCCAATCCGCGTGGCTTCGGGTTTCGGCCAGGCGGCCTCGACTGGGAAGAATACCTCGGTGCTCTGGAAGAGATCGGCTACCGCGGATTCTTGACGATCTGGCCCGCGGCCGACCGGCCGGTCGCAGCGCAGTTCACCGCGATCTCGCGCCGCCTCAACCAGATCAATTGACACCGCACTCGGGTATTCTGGCCGCGCGCCATGTTCTCCGCCCCAACGGGGCGCGGGTCAATAGCCAGGGGCTTCCAGCCCCTGGACCTCGAGCCCCTGGACGTCGAGCACGCGGACCTCAAGCCCCGGGAGTATAGCGCGATCGCACGACGCGTCGACCAGATCATTTGACCGCTCACTCGGGTGTTCGGATCGCTATATTTGTTTCTCTGCGCCTCCAAAATCCCGCGTTCACCGGGCCGAGCCTGGGCCTTGTCCGTTCGTTGCGGGACGACCGAGCTTGGCAAGCGCCTCGCGATCGCCTGGGCACTCCGCGAGCACGGCGCGCCAGAGTTGCGATTCTTCCTCCCGGTCGCCGCTCTCCGCGGCGAGCACCGCCAGGTTGCGCCGCGTCAAGTGCCCATAGATCCCCATGTCCACGCTCGCGAATTTCTCCGGCCGCGAGAGACCCAGGATCGTCCGCCAGCATCTTGCCGCCTCGACGGACTCGCCGCGTTGCCGGTGCACGACTGCCTTTCGGAACCACAGTTCCGCGTCCTCGGGGTCTAGAGCGAGACCCTCGGCGCAAACCCGGATCGCGGACCCTGTGTCATTCAGCATCTGATGGGCGCGGGCGATCAAGGCGAACAGCTTGCGCGTGATCGAGTCGGTTGGCGCAGAGAATTGCAGACTTTTGCGGAGATATCCGAGCGCCTCGCCCCAGTTGTGCCGCTCGTTGGCGATTGCCCCCAGGTTAAAGAGGGTGAACGGGTCATTCGGCCGATGCCTCAAGTCGTCGAGCAAGATGCGTGTATCGCGATCGAGCTTTCTGGACCTGAGCGCGACGTCCACGTAGCCTGTATGCCGGACAACGAGGTCGGTCCAGCGCACGGGAATTCCAACGCGCCGCAGGGAGGGCAGGATCTGCTCGTGGACGCGGTAAGTCCAGCGGACATCGGGGCGACGAGGGAACAGCCGGATGTGGTCAACCACGGTCTCGCCGCCGCTGCCATCGGCTCCGCGGTCGCAGGCACAGCGCACGACGAAGGCGGCCTCGTCGCCGGCCCGTAAGCCGCCAAGCAGGCCCAGCAGCTTCTGCCGCTCGGGCGGCTCGATCACGTCATCAGCGTCCAGCCAGAACACGTAGTCACCGGTCGCGTTATCCAGGGCCACATTCCGCGCGGCGGCGAAGTCATCGATCCAGGCGAACTCAAAGACCTTCGCCCCATACTCATGGGCGATCTCGCGTGTGCGGTCGGTGCTGCCCGTGTCGACCACCACGGTCTCGTCGAAGATCTGCCGCACTGAGTTCAGACAGTGCGGCAGGTTTGCTTCCTCGTCGCGGACGATTAGGGTCAAGCTGACCCTGGGCGTTCGAATTCCTTCCCCTCGGGGTCGCGACGGCGGAGGTTCGGAACGCGGAATCTTGATGCTTTCCCGTGGACCTCGTTGACGATTGTGATCGTCGCGTGCACGAGCGTTTGCGTCAGCTTCCCGCGCCGCGCCGTGTGACGAAGGTATCTTCTCGGGACCCACCGCGTGGGCCCGTTCTCGCCAGGGTTGCAGCGTGACGCGAAGGCCCACCGGCGCATCATGCCCCCATTTGGCTGCGAACCGCTGGGCGTTCTCGTCGAGCAGCCGCTCGGTGTCGATACCGTTGCCGGCGAAGGTTCGGCTGCCGAAATGGTGAATGAACAAATCGTGCGCTACGGCCAGGTCAAACCCGGCCCGCCGGGGCGCACGGCCAGGTCGTCATCGTCGAAGAATCCCAGGCCGAATCGTTCGTCCAGTCCTCCGATGGTGTCATACACCGCCCGCTTGAGCAGGAGGCAAAATCCCGACAGCTTGGCCGTCGTAAACCACTGGCCGCGGTGATCGTCGCGCCAGCGCCGGGTGAAGTCATGCATTTCGTCCAGGTCGCGATACGGGACACATTCAACGCGCTGCGGCGGCGCCGCGTAATTGGACATCGGCCCGACCAGACCGATTCTGGGACCCGATTCTTCGACGCCGGATTGAGAGGGTTGCGCGCTATCGTGTATATCACCGGTTTCGGATTTCGAGTTTCGGATTTCGGATTTGTGCTCATTTACCTTGGTCAGCGCCAACAACTGTTCCAGCCAACCGTCCGTGACAACCGTGTCGTTATTGAGCAGTACGAGGTATTCACCGCGCGCGCATTGCAAGCCCTGATTGATTGCCCGCGGGAACCCCAGGTTTTGGCCGTTGGCGATCACAGTGACGGGCACCGGTGCAGCATCGCGCACGCCCGCGAGGTACAGCCCTGTGCCGTCGGTCGAGCCGTTGTCTACGACGATCAGCTCACAGCTCGAGTGAGTGTTGCTGAAGAGTGCCTGGAGACAGAGCTGGGTAAACTCCCGCTGGTTCCAGCAGGGTATGACGATCGACGTGAGGGCATTGGCGGTCGCTGAGCTCATGATCGGTCACAATGTTTTAGGCGAGAGATTTCCGCGGTTCAATCGGTCTCCCGGGTTCAAGGCGCCCTGCGGGCGTTCGTCCTTTCTATTATGTGTCGATCGTTCCCATGCCATGGGCGACGGATCCTGTGCGGCAGTCAGCGTTGCTCAGTACCTGCACTCCGCGGTTGCGATCGAAGACGACGCACGGCGTGGCAACTGGCAGCCGATGCACCCACTTGCGCGCGAAAACTTTGGCGCTCGCGAAGAAGGCCTCTGGCAGCCCAATGCTCCGAGAATTGTGCCGGCACGGCGCACCGAGAGCCACCACTGCGTGCCCGCGCTCATGGGCCTGGAGGCAGATGTCCGCTCCGTACAAGTGGAAACCCAACTCCGGGTCGAAGCGAAGCGGTGTGTCCTTCCGGACGATCAGTAGCAGCTCGTCGAGCGTGGCGACCGGCGCGGGCAAGCCTGGTCCGTCAGTCAAGACCCGACCGCGGTCCTCGACCCAGCCAATACGCTGCGCGGTCAGTCGATTTTTCGAATTTGACGGGCACTCGAGGCACTCTGACACCGGGCCAACCCCATACACCCCTGCCACGCCGATCGGTCCGAACCGCCGCTCAGCGATGCGGTACTGGTTGACGGCGAGGCGATCCCATCCGAACGGGAGGAAGACGTCCTGGTGCAGGCACACTATCAAGTCGTTTCTAGAGCGGTCAATGCCCGTGCTTAACCCCGCGGCGGCACTGGGAGCACCCCGGATCGCGATGACCTCGTGAGAGGGGTTCTCGGTGAGGCACGGGGCAGCCAGTAGGTTGGCGTCTAGAACAACAGACGAAGACGAGCACACGACGAAAGAAATGGATTGTACGCCAGTCGGCCTTTGATACATGGTAACCGATCCCGAGAGCCGAAAGTGCGAGTTTATAGTCGCGGTGTGTCACCTCGCCGTCCAAGGCGACCTAATAGGCAGGGCTCGCGCGGAAGTCTCGCGCGCGGCCGCATTCGATGTCGGAGATCCAACGATGAAATACAGCGGCGTCTTGAGGCGAGCATTCGGCGCACTTACGCAAGTAACCGAGGACGCTGTCTCGCTCGCCCTGCTCAAGAAGTTCCTTCGCAAGCGACAGGTTTTTCCCACCGCCTGTGAAGAGCAAACGCGCGGGAAAATCTGGTACCGAGACGGCCGACATCAACCGATCTTTAGCCTCTTCGAGGTTACCATCGATAAGCGCTAGGTGCCCCAAGACCACGTTCGCCTCATGGATGGCTACTGCGCGTACTACGGTCTTCTTCTGGATGGCTCCGAGCCTCACTAGCTCCATAGACCAGCGCGTGGATTTCTCATAGTCGCCAGCGATATATGCCGCGCGCGCCGCGCTCAAAACGAGACCAAACCGATCCTCGTCATTCACGGTTTGGGCAATGGCGCGCTCAAACTGCGCAATAGCCGGAGCTGCGGACCGATTCGCTCGAGATCCGGCTGGTTGCCTCTTACTCTCGAGCGAATACATCCGACCTAGAGCACTTGACCATTCAGGATTGTGTGGCTCAAGGTGTTCACATCGGCGGAGCAGATCTACACTCAGCGACCGTTCGGATCCACTAAAGAACGCAGCCGCGCCGGCAAGCAATTCCGCGTCATAAGGATTGGCGTCGACGTTGCGAAGCCAGAGCTGCCTTGCCTCGTCGTACGGCACAGCATCAAATTCAGGCACGAGGCGAAGCAGAGGTGCGCAGCGCGCGATCTCAGCCCGCGGAAGGTGTTCGATCGTCCTAAGGATGAGTTGCTGCCTGGCATGGCGCACCGACGTCGACTCCGCACAGCACCTGAAGTAGACGACGAGGACTAGCGCCAGCGTCGCCAAATCCGATAAATCTCGAGCGATCGCAACTTCGAATTGCTTGACGCTACTTGGATCGAGGGCGCGCGATACCTCCCAGATGGCTCGCAGCGCCGCATCTCGCACATTTTTGAGGGGGTCGGCCATCGCCAATCGCAGGATCGGAATCGCTGCTGCTGCTCCCGGGGGCCGTTCGCACAGATTCTTGAGGGTGATTACTCGTGTCAACTCGTCACCGCTGACGACGTCATCCTCCATCCGTGTGACGTTCCATTTCAGTTCCGGCGACGGTTCTATACCGCCCCCTGGTGATAGACCAGCGACGTTCACCTCGGCTCCGCACCGGGGGCACGCACCGGTAAGTATCTGCCTGTGTGTGATAGCACAGTCGGGAGGAATAACCATAGCGAAAACTCACAATGCAGGCGTTAGAACTGTTCGCAGCGCTCCGATGTCGGCTTTTCGGGGCACGCTCACGCGAACGTTACCGTACCGGCTTCGATGGCATCTAATCATGAACCATTCAGGTGGACGGGGATCGGGTCGATAACTGTCGGTCACGGCGGAGCGTCGCCGATCGGATCCCATGGGACCGTTAGCGGATAAACAACCCGCGACCCGTTTACCGTCCATCGGTCCATTCAACCAGTCCAAGCGTTTCTCGAATCGCTCCAAGCGCGCGTCAGTGGGTATCTGCCGGTGGGAAATCACGCAATCGATAGGGATCGCCATAGCGCAAGCTCACAACACTGGCACCGCAATGATTGGCACTGTTATTGGCGCCGCCGGTGGAAACAGAACCGTGATAATTCCGGCGCCGACCTTCACAACGACAACTACCACTACGACTGTAACCACTATCCGCGTGGGGGGCGGCTGGTATATCGGGCCTATTGTCAATTTCGGTGGACCCTCCGTGACTGGAGGCGGCATACCTCCTATCGGGAACGGTACCGGCTCTCTACCACCATCGGTCGGGGGACCTGGATCTTGACTATCTAAGCATTCTTCCCACTGTTGTATACACCAGTCCTCAGGCAATCCCAGCGATAACATCCATTCGAGTTCATCGAGACAAAACCGCCATCGTGGGAAATAAATTGGGGGAAAATCATCGCCAGTCGGTGGGAAAAGCGGGACCAGCCCAAGGACGGGAGTCTGTGGACCGTTCCCCCCGCCTCGGAGACCGACGCAGTAGAGCCCGCTTGGATCAACTGCAATTGTTGGAGCATTAGCAGCGTACCGGTACAAATTCGTGTCGCCTGCCGAGAATCCATTGGGATCTTGACTCATGAATCGCCCTGTGGCTGCACTGTAATACCGGGCATGGTCGTAGTAAAGTCCAGTCGTCGCGTCAAATTGCATGCCCGCGAACATGAACCGATCACCGTTCGATGAATTCGTTTGATTCGTGATGTTGCCGAATGCATCATAGGTGATTTCGTCGAGCACGGTGCCTGACGTGCTCTCAATGTAGCGCACCGATCCGAGCGAGTCGGTCAGGTACCACGCCGTCGTTCCGCTCGAGCTCGTGCGCGCCAGGATCACGTCGCCCGCCGCTGGGCCGAACAGGTAACGTACGGTCACGCTCCCGGACCCGTTAAAGTCGGCATACGGATTCGCATCCGCGCTCGTGCCGTTGAAAACCGTCCACGTTTGCGTGCCGGTGTCCTTGATCCCGATCCGCCGGCCAAGAGCGTCGTAGAATGATACGGTGTTCAGATGAGCGTTCGGCGCGCAAATCATTGGCGCGCACCGGTAGCGCGAGAGCAACGGTGGGTGCGCAAAAAATCATTTGCGCGAGGGTGACGAGATGTACTATTCCGCTCGACCAAACTCCTGCGCAAACAGCTTAGCGCGAACATCAATTGCCATGCTCATGAATCGCTGACCGGCGCGCGTCACGCGGTAACGCCTCGAGCGCGGATATTTCGCAACCAAGCCGTGGGCACGCAGCAGGCTGATCCGGCGACTCACCCGCCCGGACCGCCTGCGCCGTTCCACTTCATCTTTTGGTCTGGAACCGTACAACCGTTCGGCCACCTCACCGCTGCGGAAGCCGCGCACGGCGTGTTCACCACGCAGCACGGCTTGAAACAGGGCCTGATCGTCGCGTGAAAGCGGCTGCAAGCCGCGACGTTTCCGCCCTTGAAAAGATACCGGCGCGCATCTCGAGTCTAATTCCCTCTGGCCGACGCCCACGTCATTTACGACCGCGAGCCCCTCCAGATAACGATCGTTAGCCCGCTGGCTAACCTGCGCGTACCGGTACATATTGGCCACACCCTTATTCATCTCAAACCAACCGACGACCTTGCTTCCATCATTCTTGAGCCGGGGTCGGTGCACGAAGAATTCTTTGGGATCGTTGATCACTGTCTCGATCCGCAACACCCGGCCCGACTTGTCGTACATCTTGATGGCGTTGCTCTTGACCCAATGCTTGACGGCCGCACCCGGCTCGCGTCGCCGCCAGTGCGTTCGGACTTCCCCCTTGAACGTCGCACGGTACTTCCGTCCCAAAAACGTCATCATCTGATCCGCGCCAAAACAATGAACTGCGTGCTCGTACAGACCACGGCGCAATGATGACAGCGCCGTCTTGTTGGCAAAAAGCACATCCGTTGAGAACTCGGCCTGGTCGATCACCCAGTAGTAGTTTTGCCCGGCTAGCCAGTCCTTGAGCAGGGGATTGACCCGGCCGGCCAGGCGATCGAGCAGTCTAGGCCAATCGCGCCGCCAGAAGCTCCGTGCGCACTCGTTGGCCTTCTCGACATCAGCCAGTTCCACGAACGCGTTGTCGTGTTTCTCGAAGGCGATCCCGCGAGCGGTGAGCTTCCGCGCCAGCCATTCGTGGCCGTTGACATATACTTGCACCGTGAAGGGAAACCAAGTTTGGAGCTTCACGTGCATCAAGCCAAATTCGCGGTCTATCCAGTAGAAGTAGATGACCAAACAGACGCGTTGGTCCGAACGTACCTTGGGACCGTCGTCGCTATAGTGCACGCGGAAAGTACGGCAGGTTTCCATCGCCCCATAGACGCATACGAGGCCCTCGGTGATGCCGTCTCGCTGGGCCAGTTGGCGAGCGTTCTCCTCCATCGGCTCCGGCCGCGATAGATGACGGTAGGTGCGGCCCGCCTTCTCAGCCAATTCGCGAGCGTGTGCCTTTAAGGTCTCGGCAAACCACGGTGCGGCGTGCTTGAAGTTCCACCAACCGTCCGAGAGCTCCCTCATATTGAGAGCGATCTGCTTGGAGAAGAGCCAGGTCGCAAAGTATCCCACGCCGGCGATGGGAAGATGGCCGCGCAAGATCACGCGGTCAAAACATTCGAGAACCCCGTTGATTTCCGATCGATGCTTGGCGACAAATGAGTTCACGGTGTTGTTCCTTGCTGCTGGTATGGCTAGCCCTCGCAGGCTGGGCCAGTGTCCGTGATCCCAGCGAGGGGCAACACCGTTTTACTTGGTCTGGGCCAAAAACCAAGTGGGCAGGCGCCGGAGATGAGCCCGGCAGCTACGCATCGCGGGACGCGACCGGGTTTGCCCAAGCGAGACAACTTCAACGGGCGATTGGCGCCGAGCCAAGCGCAGCGACAATCGCCATTGGCCTGGACGGAGGATAGGGCTCTGCTGAGGAGCACCCCGAGCGCCGACCCAGGGGCCAAGACCGGAGCCAAGGCCGAGCCCGAGTGCCCGGCCTTGCTCCCCACATCGCGAAGCTGGCCTAGGCCGCAGCTCCGGGATTGGCACCAATGCGTCAAACCTCCGCGGCACGATGCCGCGGGCTCCGGGTCAGGACGTCCCTCACGCGGCGAGACGCCGCTCGAGCCCAGTGAATCCTTTGGTTGCGGCTATGCTGCTATAAGTATATGTTGTGATCCGACCTAGCTCGTTGGTCATCGACGCCGGCTCGGCAAAGCTATTGTACGTACCGTAGGTCACCGTGCTACCATCAGGGTTGATAATCCTGGTTACGTTTCCGTCGGCGTCGTACGCGTCCTGCGTGATTCGGTTCATCGGATCGATGGTTATAGTCGCCAGCCCGTTGGCGTCGCTGTCGGCCGTTGTCACATCGCCCAGCGCGTCAACGGATTGGGCGGTCAGGCCCATACCTCGCCAATCGGGCCTGTCGGTAGTAATGTTGCCCAATGGATCGGTATACTTCGAGCCGACCTGTCCCAACAGAATTGCGGCCGCTGGACTGCCCGATGTGCCGGTATCCGTCCAGCCCTGCTCTTGCGCCGCAGAAAACTCCTCCGTCGTGCCGTCCGCCCGCGTAACCGTGCCGACACGTTCCGTCGAGTCGTATGTGATGGTCGTGATCTTGGTCGGCTCGCCGGCCGAGGATGGCTCGGTCATGCTGACCATCCTGCCCGCGGAATCATAGCTGTAATCCCAGGTGCTACCGTCGGGATATTCGACCGCCGTCAGGTCGCCGCTCGCCAGCGTGAAGGTGGCAAGCCGGCCCGCAGGGTCCTGGATCGACTGCAGTTGGTCGCTGACGTTATATGTAAATGTAGTCACCTCGCTGAATGGATCGGTAATCTTCGAGAGCAGGTTGCCTGAATAGGTAAAAGTCGTCGTTAGGCCGTTACGATCAACGTCGGATGTCTCGAGGCCGGCGGAGCTGAAGTTCTGCTTCGTGCCGTCGGTCAACGTTAGGGTATAAGTGCCGTTGCTGTTAAGGACCAAGGTGGAAAAAGTTCCTGGCGGGGTCGTGTACGTTCCACCGCCGCTGCCAAAGCTCCCGGAGAACCAAAAAACGGCGTCGTTGCTCTCTTCGAGGATCACGCCTCCCGTCGCAGAGATGATCTTGTTGAGGCCCGGGAGAGTCCAACCGGCGCCGAGCGCCGCGAAAGTTGGGTCCTGCGCGGCGTTTTCAACCGTGGCCGTATTGCTATAGGTGAAGGTCGTCGGCGTACTACCTCGGTAGTCAACGATCGTCATCGTGTACGAATAGCGGCCGGTGCTTAACGTGTGCGCGTTGGCCTGAAGGCCGATCTGCATAATGTCGCCCGGGGTGAATGAGCTTGTATTATAGTAATATGTGGGTCCAACAGAGCCGTCGAAAGTCAACTGGGCTGATACCTGCGAAGGTGTGCTCTGTGTGGGGTCGAGTTGGTGTTCGGCGACCACGATGGGCAGGGTGTTCGCGGCAAGCGAGTTATAAGTCAGGCCGACGGAAGGAACATTGGGGTTATAGCTCGGTAGGATGATTGCCGTGTTCCAAGCACCGGTGTACGATGTTACGTATGTTCCGGAGCAGGTCGGGCACAGACCGACTAACGGGGAGTCGGATGCAGCCGGCAGCAGCGAACCGGGGTCGATGGTTTGGTTGTTCCAGGATGTGACGCCCGATGTCGTACCCGTTCCGGCCGGCACCCAAAAGGTATAGGTTTGGCTGACCACGTTGCTATTCGGGTCGGTGACGGTGAGTGTGGTAGATTCCGCCTTGGCGGTAGAGATTGATGTATTCCAGTGGAAGGTGAGGTCATAGCTGCTGGCGCCACTGATGCCGGTGGCATCCGTCAAACCCGACGTGTCCCATGAGTACGTGTAGGTACCAGACGCCGAGTCGATTACCTGCGCGCGCAGGTCCACCGCACCGCCCGGGGTGGCGAGCTGCTCGGCGCCCGGAACGAAGACCGAGCCGTCGTTGTAATCGAGCGTGATCAAGGTGAATGCCGGCGAACTGGTCGGCGTAACGCCCCCAACAGATGGGGACGCTGAACCCGTAGCGCCCTGGAGCTTGGCGGCAAGTCCGTTTCGCGAGATCGTCGTGCCGGCGGCGGGTGCGGCGGCTGACGCCGCAGGGGCAGAGCCGTTGAGTCCGAGTGTGGACAGCAGCGATGCCGAGGACGCGGCCGAGGCAGCCGAGGCGCCGGTGTTACTCTGGCGGCCGTAGCCGGATCCGACGGTCGCGACCGGCCCGAAGCGCGGCGAGGAAATGCCACCGGAGCTGCCGCGCGGTGGCAGAGCACCGCCGCCGGTACCGGAAGGTTTGGCCGGGTGCCAGGGGGCCGAGATACTGTGGGATTGGCTGGCTTGAGCCTCCCCACTGCCTAGGGAATCGATAAAGTCTGTCGCGCTGCCGCTGGTTGCGCGCTCGCGTGACTGTGCGTCGTCGGCTTCGGAGCTGTCGGAAAGAGCGCGCCCGCCTGCATCGCCCCCTTTGTCGGGCGCGAGGACGAACGGCGTTACGTCGACCGGTGCGGCGTGAGCTTGTTTGGATGGCACCGTGCGGGGCATCGCCTGGTCCGGAGGCGGGGACGTAGTGTGAGCATTGTTCCCGCCGTCTCCATCCAAGGCTCTGAGCTGAGCGGCTGCCGGCGCGATGCCGGCAGCGAAAGCAGCCAAGCCAATCGGGGTCACGGTCGATCTGGGTTCCATCCGCTCAAGCTCACGTCGGAATGCCAGCCTTCGACGGCGTCGCTCGGTGAAGCTCGACTGCACGCGGCCGAAACTCATGACGCGCTCCTTCGTGTGCATGGATCAGAGGTGCGGACAAAGATCGACCACATCTGCTGTGAAAGAGACGAGCACGGGACACCTGATACGCGCCAATAGCCGACGGGCGCGGGAGGCGCACAACACACCGGTAGGCCAACCGGGATTTCGGGTTCGACCGCACGCGCGCTGTCAGTGAGACCGCGCGAGCGACAGCACCCTACAGCGCATCGGAATTGCTTTCACTTCTGGTAACCGGATCGTTCTATAAGTAATAATGGCTCGTGACCCGGCTTACCGGCGCGAGAGCGCCGAATTTCCTTGTCTTTTCATTCCGAATTCGTTTTCCAAGTGGCTCAACCCCTGGCGGAGGAGATGCGCTGCGAACTTGGCGCGGCAGCGGCGAACGTGTCCCCAGGCTGCGTCCTCCGAGACTTGCACAAGCGCTGCAATATCCGACAGACTTCGCTCTGCCAGCCAGAGCATGGTGGCAATCTTGCGCTCCGGCTCTTCCAACCCCGCCAGAAAGTCTTCCACGAGGCGTCGCAGCCGATTCTCAGCCAGCGTCCAATCGAGCTCGATCTCGGGCTTCGGACCCGGGTCTACCAACATTTCGGCCTGCGCCTCGCACAACGCAAGCGGCCGCGCCGGGCGCCGGCGTGCGCGCTTGATTGCCAAGCGCCAAGCGATTGCGCCGGCCAAGCGCAAGTACTCGGCACGTGCCGGTGTCGCCCCGAGTCGCCTGATCTTGCGGATCAGCTCGAGCCAGGCATCCTGGACAACGTCGTCGAATTCCGAGCCAACCGCCGGCACGCGCGCAATCTGTGACCGGATCACAGCGGTGCACGCGCGAGTCAGCTCCTCGGCCACACGGCTGCATCTTCGGAGAAGCCTGGCCCGCTCGCCCCTCCATGCGCTGTCCCCACGTTCGCAAGGCATTCTTGATCCAACATGTGCAATCTCCCGCGAGTAATGACAAGCGTGAGACGTAACATGAACCGACATGCGACCGACTGCGCGGTGTGAGCCCCCGGGCGCGTGTCAATGGGCCGTGCACGCACACCGATCCATGGCATTGCTCGACCCTGGTTTGTGGGCGCGCGCGACGACCTGACGGCCTGAAACCGTCGGCATCATCCAACGTTTAATATGACCCTGACTTCCGAATAGCGAGCTCTACTCGCCGCTTGATGTGGTTTGCAGTCACGACCGTTGATGCGAGTGGCGGCCCACCCATTAGGCCAAATGCTGAATATGACAAGCGACTATATTTGGTCAATCCCGTGGCAAAAAGCAAGAGGGCAGTTCAGAAAAATCGGTTCGAGTCGCGAGCCCGGACAGTAATCATGTTTCAGTAATCGTGCCGGCGGCGAGCAGGCATAAGAAAGGATGAGCGGGACGCTAAAATGAGCAATAAATATGTTTCAAGTTCGGAACACAATCTTATCGACCACCCTTAATCTCCGGCGGCTCTCCGGTTAGGGCAGCTTCCGGCGGGATCTAACGTGTATATGGGAATATCGAATACCGGGTAATGGGCGGGACCAACTCGTCAGGGCAGTGTCGAATAGATCACGATGTTGGCCGCGATCCTGACGGCGCTTTCGTGCACATAACCCTTGCATCCCATGCCGGTGTGCCGCTCGAGCGCGCAGCCGATGTCGAACCTGGAATAGATGATCGCCCAGTGATTGTCGATCTTGACTCCCTCGAGCTGAGGAAAACCGCGCGCGCCTCCGGCTGACTCCGTATAGTGCACGTCCTTGAGGTCGAAGCCCACTTTGTTGCCGTAGAGCTCATCGGTCTGCGGAATCGGCACCAGCGGGTTGTTGGGCAGCAGCACGGCGACGAACTTCCGGAACGCCCCGTCAAAATTTGCGCTGCCGCAGGCGGCGTCGGCAAAGAGAGTTCCGCCGCCGGGGTCGAGATGTTTGCGCAGCGCCTCGAGGTCGGTGTCGTCAAACGAGAGCGCCGCGCGGCCGTGCACGTAAATGAGCGGGTAATAGGCCAAGTTGGGGTCGCGGGGAAGGAGCTCCTTTTGCTTGATGACCACGTCGAACGAGAGCGGGGGCTTGCGGAGAACTTCCATCAGGTTAGGGATGGCCTGCGGGGCGATGTTCCAGTCGCCGCTGTGCTTGAGCTTGGCGATCTGCAGCGCACCCCGTATGAACTTATCAGCCTTGAAGTCGACCACATCGCGGATGACCAGCTTGTCGGCCGGCAGCTCGCGGCCCGTGGCGTAATCGATGACATTCTGTCCAACTTTGATCGACTTGATGACGGCGACGTTGGCCGGGCTGCGCTCCAACTGGTTCCAGTAGCAGGAGAGATCAACCGGGGAATAAATGACGACTGTACGGCAGCCGTAATCGATACCCAGCAGAGGGTGAACCTCCGGTGACAGCAGATGCTTGGATCGCCAGACCGGATGGTCGGCGGGGAGGGACTTGAGCTCGATGCTCGGGTCAGGGAAGAGTTCTTTCATCAATTGTTTGAAACCGCGATCGAAAGCGCGGCTGCCGCAGCAGGCGTCGGCGAAGATGAACCCCCCTTGCTCGACAAACGCCTGGAGATTCTTCTTGGCCTGCGGTGAGAAGTCCGGAACTTCATGCCCGTTGAAGAATACGATCGGGGCCTGGAGCATTTCCTGAATCGTGGCGGTGCGCGGGTCAACCACCTGCCAGGCGAGCAGGTTCTTCCAGTCTTCCGCGACAATGGAAACCATGTTCCGAACGTCGTCGGGGTCGTTATTCCAATCCTGTCCCTGCGAATGACGCAGCTTGTTGATCAAAACCGGCGCGCGCCCCTTGGCCAGAAAGAGCAAAGCAAACGAGGTCGCCACGATCTCGTTTTCCTGGATCGTACCACGCCAGAAACCGGAAAAATGGTTCTGGTCCTTGACGAGCTGTTCGGCGCCCATGCGATACCAGTCGTTCTGCCCGAAGAAACGCACGCCTGCGAGCCGGCCGGCTCGCTCAAGTGCGTACAAATAATAGTATCTCCACTGCTGGCCGTTGCCGAAGTTCTGGTGCACGTCGAAGTGGTTCGCCAGCCAATCAACGCCCTTGTTGACGAACGGGTTGTAGCCCCCTTTGCCGCAGTCGCGAATGCCTTCGCCCTGAAGGTGCTCGAGACTCTCGTCAGCGCCGGGCCCCGGTGAGTATCAGGCTCGAGATGCCCGCGCAGGTCATGCTCGCTGTCGACTGTTTCTGCTGCGGTGTATAGCCCCAGCCGCCGTCGCGGTTCTGGGAAAGCTCGAAATACGTGCGAGACAGCAGCCAGACCTCGGGCCGGATTGTCACTCCAGCCTCCCTGGCCGCATTCAACCCCAGCAGGGCATATTGCGTGTTCGAGTTATCGCCGGGGTGCATCGGAATGTGATAATTCCACGACCCGGGCCAGAGCGTCCGCTCGCCCAGCTTGATCTGGCCTCGCTCGAGGAACTCCACATTCGGCAGGATGCGGTTCCGGTCCCGAGCGGGCTCGGCCGCCGCGAAGACCATGGTCTGAAGGCCAACGGCGTACGTGCTGTTGAGCTGCTCGGCATTGAATTGCCTCAGGAACTCAAGGGCGCGCTGAATCACGGGCGACTTCGGTTTCTCGCCCGCCGTCATCAGAGCGAGCGTGACCAGACTCGTCGTCCCGGTTCGCGCGGCACCGTCGACGTCGGTCCACGAGCCGTCGGGCGACTTGCTTCTCCTTCAAGTACCGAACGCCCTCGCGGATCGCATGTTCGACCTCCCCACTGGTCACGTCGCCCCGGGCTTCCCGTCGGTCGCAATGCAGCACGGCGGCGATCAGCGTCGCGATCAGACCGGCCCGCCAGAAAGTCTTCCCCGAGCGGAGCATCAGTGAGCCCTCATAGTCAGCAACACGGGGTCGGATGCGGCTCGCTTCCGAAAAAAAGCGACGGGTACAGCGATCCCATCAATGCTAGTCAGGAACCAGCGCCCGCCACAAGAGATTGTGAATCTCGAGCATGGCAATCGCGGGGCCCGCCCCCGGAGACAGGCCATCACCGATGAGCACCGGCTTGTCCTCGAGATCGACCGCTGGCACGCCGTGGCTGCCCCGCACGATCCTGGCGTCGAGCGAAACCACGTCGAACAGGCTGCGAAACCCCAGCTTCTTGCGGGCGAGCTGCACGATCGCTCGGCCCTGGGACCAGGGCCGCCCAGGGTCGAAGAACAGCTCACACGGGTCATAGCCGGGCTTGCGGTGAATGTCGACGGTGCGCGCGAAATCAGGCGCCAGCCGATCGTCGAGCCAGTAGGGATAGGCAAACCATGAATCGCCCCGCGACATGGCCACCAGTTCACCGGACCGAGGATGATCGAGACCGATTTCCGATCTCTCACGCCCTGAGTATACCCGCGCAACTCCCGGCAGACTCGATACGAGCTCGTTCACCCGGCCAGATAGGCGATCGTTCGCGTCATTCACGTAGATGTGGGCAACCTGATGATCGCAGACCGCAAACGCCTGGCTCTGGAATGAGTCGAGCACTTCACCGAACGGCCCCGGCCGAACCTTGAGCAACCCCGCTTCGCGCAGCACGCGGTTGAGAAGAATCGGCTGCGTCACGTCAGTGTGTCCGTACTCGCTGACGATCCAGACCCGAGCTCCTTCAGCCGCCGCGGCGTCGAGAATGACGCCACACGCGGAATCGAGCTCGCGCGTCAGGCGAGCCATATCGCAGCCTGAGGGACCGAATCGCTGGGGGTCGTAGTCGAGATGCGGCAGGTAGACAAGCGTGAGGTCGGGGTGGTCGCTCCTCACGACTTCGGCCGCGCATCGTGCGATCCATTCGGTGCAAGGCAGCCCGGCCTTCGGTCCCCAGAACGTGTGGAACGGAAACTTTCCCAGCGACCGCTCGAGCCTTTCGCAGAGCCCATCGGGCGTGCCGGCGATTCCGAAGACTTTGTTGCCGTCGGCGCCGTAGTGGGGCTTGGGCGTCACCGAGATCTCGGCCGCGGAACCCTGATTGAACCACCAAAAGAGTTTGGCAACCCGCGCCGGGCGGCCGCGATCCGCCGTGATGCGTGCAAGCGCCTGATCGATCGTCTCGGCCTCGATCAAGGCGTGCGACTGCTGCCAGAATCGTACCTCTCGCGTGTCGCGAAAGAGCCAACCGTTGCCGACGATGCCGTGCTCTTGCGGAAGCTTGCCGGTCAAGATGCTCGCCTGGGCCGAGCAGGTGACTGCCGGTATCACCTCCTCGACCGAGCGAACCCAGCCCGTCTCGGCCAGGCGCTTGAGCCTGGGAGCCAGCGCGAGCAGCCGCCGGGTGAGGCCCACCGCATTGATCAGGATGAGCGGTTGCATTTTCCTCCGCGGCGGCGTCTCATTACAAAATGGAAGATCATGAGAACCCCGAGCCCTTGCCTGCTTATTCGTACTATCCCGGTTGCCCCTGGCCGCACCCGAATCGCTCCTTTGACGGGCAATCGAGTCACGTCGCCGATCGCCGCACGGCCCTACCGGGCCGGGAACGCGAGTGGTGGAGGGCTCGGTTCCAGCGTGGTGTCGAGCTGTTCAACGCTGGATATTATTGGGAAGCGCACGAAGTCTGGGAAGATCTCTGGCATGTGGAGGGGCGGACAGGTCCGACAGCCGAGGTGCTCAAAGGACTGATCAAGCTCGCCGCGGCGGGCGTTAAAGTGCGCGAGCGACGAGAGAGCGGCGTCCGCACGCACTGCCGCCGTGCTGCGATGTCGTTCGCTCTGGCAGCGGAGCAGGGGGGGCGCCGGCAGCTCGGGCTGGACCTGGATGTCTGGGCACGGCGCTGCCAGTTGCTGGCGGAGAGTCCGCCCCGAGATCCCGGTCCGGCGGATGCGCCGGTCACGCAGGTTTTTGATTTCCCCGTTGAATGCGCGTACGCCGGACCAACGGCTTCTCCACGAAGCTGACTGTAAGAGGAACCGAGCCAGCGCATACGGTATACTCAATTAGCGGAGGGTTTTCGACATGCGCTCGCCATTTCCTGGGATGGACCCGTACATTGAAGCGTTTGGCTTGTGGGAAGACTTTCACAGCGACTTCATCGGCGAAATAAAGCGGACCCTGGCGGGCCTTGTTCCGCAACGGTATGCGGTTCGAACCGGCGAGCGAGCGTACGTGGCGATCGGGGCTGCACCAGACGGTGATCGCCATGAGCTGGTACCGGACGTTGCGCTCACGGCGTCGCACCGGCCAGACGGCGCCGGATGCACGGTCGCTTTGACCTCCGAGAGCGAGGTGGATCCGGAGGCGACCCCGGTGCTGATGCACGCCATTGTTGAAGCGGAATACCGAGAACTCTTTCTCGAAATTCATCAAGTTGAACCAAAACGCCGTCTGGTTACTGCCATCGAGGTGCTCTCGCCGTCGAACAAACGGCCGGGCACGAAAGGCTGGCGTCTGTATCACCGCAAACGTCAGGCTTGCCTGGGCGGTTCGGTCAATTTCGTTGAGCTGGACCTATTGCCCCGCGGGCGGCGGATGCCGATGGCGAGCCGCTGGCCCGAAAGCCCGTATTATCTGCTCATGTGCCGGCGAAGGGAGACGCGATGCACTGTGTGGCGGGCGCATTTTCGTCACCCATTGCCGGGGCTTTGTGTTCCATTGGCGCCACCTGACCCGGACATCATGTTGGCTTTGCAGCCGCTGGTGGACGCTGTGTATGCTCGGTCGCGATACGACCGGGACATCGACTATCGCCAGCCACTCCGGCCTCCGCTTAGCCCGTCCGAGACCATCTGGCTCGAAGCACAGTTGGCGGAACGGCACAAGCAGGTGTAATTGCCTGGTCGGGGGCGGTTCACGGCGGAGATCGTCTCGAAGCATCGTAGCGAGCACCAAATTCGTTCGGGTCTGGGCAGGCTCCGCCGCGGCGACCGGCCGCAGGGGTATACGATCTACGTCAAATCTGCGGTGTAACTCCTAGAGCGGCGGGCCGCTGTCGTGACGCGTATCGTGTAAGACTTGGCCAGTGGCACCGGAGGACGAGCACTTGGCGACTGCCGAACTTGAGGAAGGCCTCTCCGAGGCCTGGCACTTCTGGGAGCAGGGTAAGGCCCACGCGAAGGCCCGGAGGTGGAAAGACGCCATCGCCGACTACACCAGGGCGATTCTTCTGGAGCCCGACGAGCCCGAGTTCTGGCTCAGCCGGGGGAGAGTCCGGTACCACATCGGAGCGACCGGCCTGGGGGAAGAGGACCTCGGCAGAGGCATCGACTTAGACCCGGAAAATGAACGGTCCTACGTCATCAGAGGGGAGTGCCGCTCCTGGTGGTGCGGCTCCCGCGACGACGCCGTGGCCGACTTCGACCGTGCGATCGAGCTCCGCCCGCTAACCCCAAGCTACTACTACAGACGTGGGGTCCTGTGGCAACGCCTGGGCGACCTGTCGAGGGCCTTGGAGGACTTCGACGAGGCGGTCCGCCTCGACCCGCAGGAGGCGTCCTACTACCATAGCCGGGCCATGGCCCGGCTGTACGACGGGCCCGAGGGAAGCCCATTGGAGGACGCCTTGCCCGACTTGGAGGAGGCGATCCGGCTCGACCCGGACATTTCCTGGTACCGGCAAGAACGCGGTTACATCCGCTTCTGCCAGGGGCGGTGGGCGGATGCCGCCGAGGACTTCGCGAAGCAGGACTACCGTTACGCGGCCCAGAACTTCCCTTTCCTGGGCGCCACCATGGTCGTCTGGCTCTACCTCGCCCTGCTCTTCCAGAGGAGACCGGAGGTGGCCCTGGGAGCGGTCCAGGACTACTTCCATTGGTACTTGCACGAGTCGGCCGGCCACGGGCGGGAGGATCCGCCGGAGAAGAAGCTGGAGCGCTGGCCGGTCCCCCTCGCTCGGCTCGTCGCTGGGGAGGTTGACGGGCAACAGCTCCTCGCGATGAAGCGGTTGGAACTGGCCCGGCCGGGCCTTGTGGAGCCTGAGATTGAGACCGCAGAGGAAGAGCTTAAGGAATGCCACTTTGTCCTGGCCGAACTGGCGTGTGCAGCAGGTCGTCGGGGCGAGGCGACAGCACACCTCAGATCGGCGTGCGGCCTCCCCCGGCGGAACCCGATGTCCTGGGTCGTCGCGGGTCAGTTGGCTGTAATGCCTGATGTATAGTTGGCGCGGACACAGGCGCCGGACGTGTCGGCAATTTGGGATGTATGAACCAGAGATCGGTTTCGACTTGGCTGCCTGAGATCGGTCGGCTAAGATTCCGTCGCGGATTCTTAGGATTTCCCAACAACCGGCACACTTCATTTCCACACTGCGATGATGCGATTCCGGGTGGCTGCATAGTGGGGAATGAAGATGATCTCAAGGAGGTATGCCAGGAATGCAATGCGGCGCGAGACAAATGGCTGCTCGTTCGGCGATCGAGCCACGGTGCTCGCATTCTCGCCCGACGGCGCCAGGCTGCTCGCCGGATTCCAACGAGGCTCCGGCATCGTCTGGGACGTGCGCCGAGAGCAAGTGGCACCAAGAGAGAAAGAATGTTGGGGCTCCGCTATACCCAAGTGACTGACGCGGGCCTCGCTGAGCTGGAAGGGATGATCATGCTCCGCAAACTGACCCTGGATGAAGTCCCCATGAACGAATTTCTCCAGGTCGGTCACTTTCTCGCGAGCTGGCTTTTTGCCTTCGCCGGCGGCACCACGGCGTCCCGACTTTTCGCCGGTTCGCCAAGGCGGGGCGACGCGGCGAGTGCGCAAGCATCGCCTGATCTAAAGTTGGCGCGGACAGTCGGGCGCGGGATAATGCCGAAAACTGCTAACATCGAACGAGTGCTCGTTCGGACACTATTAGAGCGGGGGGAGCATTGCCGATACCGAGTCCCAATGGGACGGGCGACCGACCTCCCATTGGATCGAGACCGGAACTCAACTCTTACACTGGATGTCGATCACGGTTCACATGGAATCTCGGTTGCCCCAATCCACTTGGAACTCGATCCCCCGACGAAGCTGGCTCTTGAGTGCTCTGGCCGGCTGGGCCTCCGCATCAGTCAAGGCGGAAGGGAACGATGTCCTGGACGCCATTCGCACCCGAGGCAGGAACGCCGGACTTGGAGCATTCGGCATCAACGAGTCGGATCACTTCTCCGTTATCGGTGATGCACCCGAAGTCTACCGTCGCGAGATCCTGGACGTCTGCAAGTCCCTGGCTAACAGCTATCAGGCTCATTTTCATGAGAAGGGCTTCACGATCTCACTACCCAAGCAACCCTTCATCCTCGTGGTCTTGTCAGGGCCTCGCTCATACGCCGCATTCCTGGGCGAAGACCCCGGTCCCGCCGTCGGTGGCCACTACGACCGAGAAGAGAACTACCTGGTGACCTTCGACTTCAGGCAGAACGGCCGGCGGACTCCGGTCCCCCCGGAGCGCATCAACACGCGGACGCTGGCCCATGAAACGACCCATCTCCTCAGCTTCAATACCGGGCTGCTCGATCGACATGGGGACGTCCCGCTCTGCATAAGTGAGGGCTCAGGGACCTACGCGGAGACATGGAGGCCGAGAGGGCTCGGTCATTATGGTCAGGTCAATCGTTACTGGTTGGAGGTTTTCGCGCTGGATCGCCGCAGGATCAAGAATTGGGTGCCCATCCCGAAGCTGATCGCTGACGACGATTTATTCGATAAGGAGCAGACGAGAAACATCGCGTACGCTGAGAGTTGGGCGACCGTCAAAATGTTGCTCAGTACCAAGGACAGGCTCCCCAAATTTCGCCGATACTTGGAGGCTATCCGGCTGCGGTGCGCACCTGCTGAGCGGCTCAAGGATGCCAGGGACACATTAGGTGATCTCGATGAGCTAGACAGGGAAGTCAAGCAATACGCAGAAACGATGATCAGGAAGCTCTAGCGTGTGGACCATAGTTGGCGCAGACAGTCGGGCGCGGCACGACGGCCCGAACTGTAATAGGTGATCCAGAGTCGAGACTTTCCAGGAGGGAGCCATGCATATGCTCTGGATGACGTGACGGCTCTCGAGTGGCAAGCCAGAGCACCGCCTGGGCGCTACACCGCTCCTTGGCGGAGGTCGTTCGGAGGACAAGGTCTTCCAGTTCTCCGCGCAGGCGAGCTCTCAAGATGAAAGGAGGGTTACGCACCATGCACTGGACTCGAATCCGGACCGCCGCATGCTTCGCGGCCCTTCTCGTGACCACCGCCGGCTCGGCGATCCTGGCCGGTAATCGCGAAGTCGATCCTTCTGCGGCGAAGTCGGCTGAAACACAGGCGGCCGGCAAATCCGGAACGACACCGGACGTCACCGACCCCGTGTTGCCCGAGGGCTGCGACCAACTTGACCGTCACACGTCGCCCGACGGCCGCCGCGTCGCGTTCGTCGGCGATTACACTCCCACGACTCCGGCGCGCGAGTCCGCTACGGCCTGTTCGTCGTCAACCTCGTGACGAGGGAGGTTCGCCAGCTCATCGACAAGGCCCTCAAGACGACCACCGCCTGGTCGCCTGACTCGCGCAAGCTGGCCATCGGCGACTCGCCCGGCTACGGCGACATTTATCCACTCGTAATCGTCGATGCCGACACCGGCGCCATCGACAAAACCGGCGTGCAAGGGGGCGGCCCGTCGTGGTCTCCCGACGGCCGTTCGATCGCGGTAAGCACCGGGTTCCACCAAGGGGGAAGCTGGAGCGGCGGGATCCCGGTCGATGGCCACATCGGGCTCTACGATTTAGAGATGCGTCGGCTCACGCCCCTCACCCCGCCCGGATTTAACCACTACGACGAACGATCAGGCTTAATGCGCCATGCGTGGGGCAATCCGTCCCGTCTGGTCTCCCGACGGCCGTCGTGTCGCGTTCGAGCTCTGGGCCCAGACCTGGCAGGGAGACAAGAAGACGCTGATCCGCGACGTCTGGGTTGTCGACCGCGATGGCAAGAACCTGCGCCGCGCCCTCGAGGGCTCGACGATCGGAGCCGTTTGGTCGCCCGACGGAACAGCCCTGACCATCGAGAAGTCGACGGAGTGGCCCGGCGGCCGCGTCGAGGTCGACGCCTTGCCGTCGCGAGGTCCAGAAGCGCTACCACAGCCGCCGGCCGAGATCCTCGCCGCGCTCCGGGCGACGGCCGAGGCCAAGGTACGCGCCGGGACGTTCGACGTGGCGCCCGTCCTCGCGGCCAACCGGGAGTGGCAGAACCCATCTCTCGACCACCTCCAGAGCGTCCAGTTCGTTCACAAGACGGAGCCGATCCGCCTCGACGAGCGGTTCGTCTGGCGGCGCGATGGGGCGATGCTTCTGGATGTCGTCCACTTTGGCCGCGAGAAGCCCGAGGAACACGTCGGCAGTGCATGGGTCATCACACCGCGCGGCCCGATCCATTCGTTTGCACCGGGGTCGCATTATCCCAAAGTCGAGGCCAAGACAGCACAGGAGATCAATGCATACGCCCTGGATCATCTCATGGGCACACGCACACGTTTCGTTGCCCTCGATTGGGGGCGAGATCCCTCGGCCTTCGAAATCCGCGACGTCCGCCGCGCCGAAGACGGGAATACAGTCAAGCTCGAGCTCGCCCCGCGCTCCACGCCGGAGCGCCGGCGCGTCGGGATCAACGCGGGGGCGATGTTCGAGACCATGTCATGGGCTTACGTTCATGACCTGTACGTCGGATTCGCCGAGCTCACCATCGAGACCGCGACCCATCGCATCGTCCGCGAGGTCGACCACGGATTTAAGGGCGAAACGCTTTGCGAGATCGACCTGGGCGAATGGATCGACATCGGCGAGGGCCGATCCGTCCCCCGGCACCTGCGATTCCGGTTCCCCGGGCAGCAATTCACGGTCGACGACCGCTTCCTCTGGCGACCGGAACGACTCTGGATCCTCAAGTCGGGCGAGTCGAGGTTTGACGGCAAGGACCCCGAACGCGAGACGATTGCCGACCTCGCCATCAATACTTGCCACAGCCCGCGAGCCGGTGGTGCTCGACCTGGGATCGTTCAACTCCCCGGGGTCCGCGAAGACTTGGTCGCTGACCATCCTGTCGAAGGACGGACCGCACTCGGTCGTACCGGCGGCTCCGTCCCGCGAACCGTCGCCGAAGCGTTCCCCGTGCGTCCTGGCGAGGCTCAGGTCGTTCAGGTCGACGCCGTGCCGGACTGGCGCTCGCCGCGCGATTCGGCGATGGAACCTGACGTCGCCCCAACGCGGCTCCGCACCCTCCAGTTCGCCGACAACGGCCGAGGAGCCCTTGGCGCTACTCTGGAGCTCGTGAGTCGTGATCATTGGAAAGATCTGGTGGCGAAGGCCACCTTGATATTACTCGACGACAAGGACGTGCCAGTCGCCGTCGGGAGTCTCGAGCACGGCTACCGAGTCGAACGCGACGTGTATGCCGCCGCCAACCTCCCGATTCCGCTCCGAGGGCGGACGGCGAGAGCGGGCGCGGTCAGGGGCGTTGCCGGCGTGCAGACGGTGACGATTGGAGTCCCGATGGGTTCGCGATGGGGGATGTACGTTCATACCAAACCGCCTTACCCGATCGAGAGCCTGCTGGCTGGCGATGATCCCCAAGTCTGGTGTCGTGGCTTGGCGGTACTCGACGACGAAGCGGGCACGTCGTCGTCGCGCCGGAACATCTATAGACCGGGCGACCCAACCATCGACCAGAACACCTGGGGTGCGATCCACCGGGTCCTCCGGCCTCACAGCGACCGCCTTGCCGCCCTCTTTCCCATAGCCCCGGAAGCCGGCCCGCGCGTACTCGCCCGGCTTTGCCTCCTGGCTGGATACTCGGGCGACGAGCGATTGGTCGAACCGCTCAAGGCACGACTCGATCACCCGGACGAAGCCGTTCGCGACGCGGCCGCGACGGGTATGGGGTTGCTCGGCAATAGCGACGGCCGAGCACGTCTCGAGGCGATCATCGCTCGGCCCGATCCTTCGGACGCGGCTGCGAAGTCCGAGGCCAACCAGCGAAAAGCCGAAGCCAAACTTGCGTTGAAAGTCATCAGATAAGGGTTTCCATGCCGGCGTCAGACGGCTACGACGCAGGGAGCGCAAAGCGTGATTCATTGTTGAGAGTTTACGCCGGGGCAGTCGCCGAGCGACAATGTGCAGGCCGTGATTCAGCAACGACACCGGCCACTCGAGACGGGCGAGATGTCAGACCAGAAGCCTAGGAAGTGGCGTCTCCGGATAACGGTACGCGTCCTGATGGTCGCGATCTTCGTCCTGGCGGTGGGGATCGCCCTGCCGGTGAGCCGAACCAAGCGACAGGAGGCCGCCATCTCGCGGATCACCTGGCTCGGCGGCATCGTCGGTTATGATTACAACTATTGGGAGGATCGCGGGAATTATCCCCCCTCGCCCAGCGGAGATCCGCCCGCCCCTCGATGGCTCCGCCTGGGCGGATGGATCGGAGGAAGCGCGGGCCGACGGGCGCGCAGCGGCTTGCCGAATGAAGGCCCGCCCGTACCCCGTTGGCTGCTCAAGTCGTTGGGTCCCGACTTCTTCCGGCGCGCCAATTTCGTGTCGCTGGCCGAGTTCCGCCAGAAGCTCCGCGCGATCCCGGACCTGGCGTTCCTCGAGGACCTGCCCGATGTCCGCGTGCTGCACCTGGATTCCAGGAGCTTCGCCGAGTCGGAACTGGCCCACGCGCGTCCGCTCAAGCTGATCCGGTTCCTCGCCAAGGACAGCAGCCTCGGCGACGAAGGCCTCGCCCATCTCGCCGATCAGGCCGAATTGTGGGAGATCGACCTTTCCGGGACACGGGTCACCGATGCCGGGTTGGCCTATCTCGCGCGGACGCCGAAGCTCCGATTCGTGGATTTGAGCCGCCTTGGAATCACGGACGACGGACTCGCTCGCCTCGCCCATCTGAACAAGTTAGAAAGACTGACGCTCGCGGAGACTGCGATTGGCGATGACGGCTTGGCCCGGCTCGAGGGCTCGAGCCGACTCTATTTTCTCGACTTGAGAGGAACGCATCTGACCGATGCGGGGTTGGTTCGCCTCAAACATCTGCCATCGCTCAAAGCTGTCATGATGTCCAGGACCGGCGTCACGGATGCGGGGCTGGTCCATCTCAAGGCTATACCGGGGCTCGAAGCTGTCGAACTCCCCAAGACTGGGGTTACGGATAATGGGGTCGCCGACCTCCAGCGTTCCATGCCGCAATTGAGTGTCAATCGGAGGTGACCGACGCTGGGATTGCGGAGAGTTCAAAGGAGCGACAGAAATTCAGCAAGCGCTACCTGATTCACTGATCCGACATTGACTCCGAAGGACCAGCTCATGACTTGACCTCGCTTGTCTCTGATGGGGCTGATGGGCACCATCGCCGTTCTCGCCGTGAGCTTCGCGGCTTGGCGTATTCCGTGGCTGCCACTCCGGACATCGGCCTTCTTTGCCTTGATTGTATTTATCCTCCTTACCGCGACCCTCGGTTCCCTGCTGTATCGCCGAGCTTCGTGGGTCGGCTTCGCGCTCTTTGGCTGGGGGTGGCTACTCATCTCGTTTCTCTCGCTGGCGATCGGGTCGTGGAAGTCGACCGCCGACCGGATGCCGGTCCCCATGCCGATCGCCTCGATGTGGTTGATAGAGTTCCATTCGTTCGTGCTGGGCAACGACCAAGTTGAGGGGGAAGCGTTAGCCGTAATTCCAAACAGCAAGGGGGGGCACACTCTGGTGTCGTACTCGCTGGTACAGCTCTGCCACATCTGGTTCAGCCTGCTCGCGGCATGCGTCGGCGGCGTACTGGCGAGGTTGCTCGACCATAGCCGGCCTCGATCCAACCGCGATGACTTGGGCCGCTCCATCCCCGCCCCCGCGCGCGAGCGTGAACGTCGCCATCTGAGTTGCGTGGCTGCATAAACGCAAAGTCGCCTCGTCAGTAGCAGCACGTGCGCCTCAAGCACTAGTCGTCCCACTGGCGGTTTCCTCGCGACCACGGCGTCGGGAATGCGCCATCCGCCATTTTTTGGGTTATGGCAGATTCACTCTCCAGTGGAATGACGTTGCTACCTACCTTTTTGTAGCGGACCGAGCCGACCACACGAACTTCCCATGAGGGTGGCCAAGCAGCGTTTTTTCCACCGGGCGGGTTTGCAATCTCCCTCGTGAATTCGTATCGCCTCAGTGCCCAATTTCGCGCGGGATCCAAGGCGATCCAACCCTGCAATTTAAGTAGGTTTTTTGAAGGATCAGCGCGGTCGTAAGTGGGCTTTGGATTGGCATATTCGAACTTGGCCTTGACCAGCGCTCCTTCAGGGTCAGCTAACTCTGCCACCTCGCGGACGACGAACCCCTCCGACCACACGCACTCGGGAAAATTGAGCACCCCGCCGTCGGGGACGAATGGGAGAGCGACTGACATCGCTCTGTAAACATCCAGCCCATGTGGAACCGGCGACTCCCTCACGTCCCCCAGCATGTAGGCTCCGCCCTCTTTAGGCCGCTTCACCCAGAACGATCCTCCGCCCGCGCGCACGATCACGACGTCGTAGTCGCCGCTCACGGACGGGCGGGTACCAGCCTTGGCAGGGACCTTGGCGTCGGGAGTTCTTCCCTGCGTACGGATTGGAAAACCCACCCGTTCATTCCCATTCGTTGACGTGTACGTAACGTGCCTGGTCGACTTATTCTGAGTGGGCTTTTTCGAGGACTCCGCGGTGTAAATCCTTTCCCTTCGCTGCGTTTCGACGCATTCAACCCGAACATCACGATACGCCTGCCGGAAGTCCTGCACCGCGCACGGTACTTCTCGACGAATCGCGCCGGATCCAGCTCTCTGTTCCCTTGCTCCGCCGCACCGCCGATCGTAATCGGCATGCACCAGCCGAGTAATAGACCGAACCCGAAAGCGGCCCCAGAGGCAGGGCGCAACGGTCGGAGATCGAGGCCATTGGTCGCCCACATTGTATGCTCTGTTGCGACGGTTAACGGCTAGAACGACCGGGTGCTGCGGACACCGCTGGGCTGGGTTTGCTACGAACCCTGCCCTTCACGTGGATTGGCACACGTGATTGGTTAGGGTTATTCGTGAACAGGGTCAACTCAGCGTTGAAACTCAACTGCTCCTCGGGAACATCCGGAGGCGGCGCGGCCTGGATCGGGACAGTCAGATCGTGCGATGCTCCAGCGGCGATCGTCAGTGGGAAATCCTCGTCCACAGGGCAAGCGCACCACGTCTTCAAGCCGACTATGCGGAGGGGGGCTGAGCCCAGGTTAACCATCTTGAAGGTTACTTTGGCGGTCTCGCCCCGGTTGATTGTCCCAACGGATTTTTCGTTCGCGTCAAGAAAGAGCGTCTCACCCCTGAGGTGGTACGCCACCGCGCGACCGATGGAGCCAAAGCTCGCGATGGCCCAAACGGTGGCGGCGAGCAGTACCGCACTCACCATGAGCGGCACAACTATCGCTGGTGCCGGAAGCCGCACCGCCTTTCGCGGCGTTCCCTGGCCGGTTGTGACTTGCGGGGTTTCCACGTTCTAACACCCTCGCGTTTGCTCCCCAACGTCGTTGCCGTCCTGAGTACGCCGAGAACTCTCCCACGGATCAAGATGTCGGCGCGCGGGTGGCGCGGGGCTTTCCTTTTCGAATCGAGCCCGAGGCGATGGGCAGTTTACGTCCACTCGAGTTCAGCGAGTGCATTCAACGCCACTGCCGCCGGCAGCGCTAACGCCTACTGGCGGTCGATCCCAGGCGGATCCTCGGGAGCACTGCGCCGGGAAGACTCTAACTCCAGAACCACCGTTGTCGACACGATCTGCTCGGGAATTCCAGGTCGAGCGGGCATCCGCGCGCGAATCTCATCGATGAGCTTCCGGTGCAAACGACTCGATGTCCACCACCGGACGAGCGAAATCACGCCCTGAACCATGAGCAGCCAGAACGCGACTAGATATGCGATATAGACACGATTTGATGTGATTGTTGTGGTTTGCAACGCAATTAATATTGTCAATGCCGCGGGCAACATGGCCAGACCGAAATTAAGGTGGAGCTGGCCCGAGGGACCCTTCGCAAGCTCTTCAAATTCCGCCTCGGATAACTCGTTGACCTTGAGCTGACCAAGAGGCGCATAGAGCACGATGGGCGGTGCAGGCCGCGGGTCATTCGATCTGCGTGCGGCCACTCTTACCTCGCCGCGTTCATACCACGAAGAAATCGGACTCCGGCACGTAGCGTGCCCGGATGCCCGCCGAGATCAACCGCCAAATGCCAGCGGCCAGGGTGCGGTGGCACCAATTTCGCTGGCGACTGTCTTGCCAGTCCGCCGTAGTACCTGAACGGCTCACCCTTCCGATAGCGTTCGAAATTCGGCGCGTCGAGCAACATTACGTTCGCCTGTCCGTCGAGTGCGACCTCGATCATGTCGTCCGGCCCGGCCTCGAACTCTTGATGAAGGTAGTTCATGGCTTGCGCTCAATCATCCGAGATCGTCAGATTTACGTTAGCGCCCGTTCCCGCCCTCCGTGATGCATGGCATCCGCGCCTCCGCAACCAAGGACCGGCACTCATGGGCTCCCGTCCGAACACACATCATCAACCCGCGGGTGCCCCGGTCATCCGCGGCTTCCCTTTCCGAATCGAGCCCGAGTCGACCGCCCCGATCGACGGTTGAGCTTCGGAGTCGACCGCCGGCGCGACGTGCTGACCCAGGTGCCTGCGCCAGCCGGCTCCGAACGGCAAGGCCAGCAGCCCCAGCAGAAGCACGAGCATGAACCCCTGCGAGCCTCCTTCAACGAAGCCGTAGCTGTGCAAGCCCACTCCCAGCACGAAGTTCACTCCGTACCAGGCCATGATCACCGAGTTGAAGCACACCACCGATGCGGCCACCAGCCCGAACGTGTTCACCCAGCCGGCGAAGCGGCCGTGCAGCGGAACCAGATACACGAGCAGCGTGATCAGCGCCCAGACCTCCTTCGGGTCCCAGCCCCAGAAGCGGCCCCAGGAACGGTCGGCCCAGACGCCTCCCAGAATCGTGCCGGCCGCGATCAAGAGCACGCCAACCTGCATCGCGCGATAAACGAAGTTCGAGAGCGGCTTGACGTTCGAGATCGTCCGTTGCATGGCACGGCCACGCGCGTCGAGCTTGACCTTGCTATGCTTTTCTTCCGCGGTCTCCACTTCGGCTTCGGGATTGAATGTCATCCGATTCATAACCTCACCGCCCAGTGCGACAAGCCCCGCGAGCGTGATCAACTCTCCGGCCAGTGCGATCGGAGCACAGAAGAAGTAAAACACGCTGTCAGCGCTGAAAAGCACTTGCGATCCGACGGAAATGCCGCCGAGTGTCCACTGCGGGCCAAACATCCCGTACGAGGCGGCGACAAGAACGCCACCAAGAAACAGAAGCGGCACGCCGATCACCAGCGGAAGCGCCAGTTCCAGGAATCGCGGCGAGCGGCGGTAGGTCGCGGTGACGTAGTATCCCGTCGCGATCAACCCCAGCATCCAGGCCAGCGCGAATGCCGCATAGCTCGACACCTCGCACACAACGTGCGTCGACAACCAGAAATTATCCCGCAAGACCGGCTGGAGACTCTTGATGGTCGGGTCCAGAAGGGGCACCGACGCCGCGGTGACTGTCCCCAGCAGCCCGACTGCTGACCCGGCCAGCGCGATGAACACCTTACGGTAGACCATTTCGAGAATGAACGACAGCACGGCAGCGACAAGCGCGACCCAGACGACCGTCTCGTACATGTTGGTCACGGGCGCCCAGCCCGTGATCATCACACGCAGATAAAACCCGTAGATCTCAAACGCGATTCCAGTCAGGAGTGCTGCTAGCCCCAGGTAGTAAGTCGTCGCCCCGGCGATCGACTTCTGCGCCGGTTTGCCGGTGACGGTTGCGATGGCCAGGCTCAAAACGAGCAGCGCGACGCCGGCACCATAACCCGCGGGCGCCAGCGAGAACGGACTCAATTCGTTGAAATGGGTTTCGCGCTCGATGATCGCCACGGTCGGGTAGCGCGTCGGGTTGACCGCTTCACCCAGCTCACGTGAGGAGCTCAGAAATCGCGCCGCCACGTCCGCAGAAAGCTGACCGGTCGAGCTTGATTCGGCCTGCTCGAGGGCGTGATACGCATCCAGGAAAGCCTTGGTCTGGCCTTCGGGATACCCCGCTTCGACCAGCTCCGCAGGACTCGACTTCAAGAAAACCTTGAGCGGCACCCAGACGGAGTTGTCGCGAAGCCACGCGCGTAAATCGCTCGTCGAACATGGGATCCTCGTTCGGGTCGTGGCGGCTCCGGAACGTTATTCCAGTAGGTGGAAATCGCCTTCAGCTCATCGAGCTTGAGCAGCGGCATGCTCTCCGGGTTCCCTTTCTTTTCTCGCACTTCCTTGATCGAGCGGGCCGTATCCGCCAGATACGTCGCGTTGCTCGGCCGCGGCATGATCAGGACCAGCCCGGTGGTCTGCACCCGGTCTCCGCTGTATGCCTGGTAAGTCGAGAGCCGCATCGCCACCTCGACTGCGCGTTTCTCGACCGGCGTGAGTCTTCGCCCCGCTTTGGGATTGGCGTCGAACTGCCGTTGCACGGTCTGCAGCTCCGATGCCCAGTCAAGGAAGGAGTGCATCGCTCCGTCGGCCGATACGCGGCTTTCCTCGAGCTCGCGAGGCGTCATCCATTTGTGCTCTTCGGTGAGCTTGGCGGCGAGCTCGGCGATCGTCTTGCGATCTTCAATCGGCAGCCTGGACGTCCGGGCGAGACTCGCGAGCGCGGCACGGTCAGGCTCCGCTTGAGCCGCCAGCTTCTGCAAGACCGGTTTCTCGTCCGCGGACGTCGTCGACTTCTCGGCGATTGCGTTCAGCCGCTTCGCGATCGTCTCGGCCATGAGCTTTTGCCTCAAGGGCAGAGAGTCGACCAGGATGAACGGCTGTTCGTTCCAGAACTCGGGGACGATGATCCAGTCGAGAAACGCCCCGACCGGCCCCCATTTCTGGACAGGCCGCTCCGCGGCCGGCTTGGCCGCGGCCGCGGGGTCGATGATGTTGTCGATTTCCTCCGCCGGATCGTGCAGCTTGATCGTTTCGCGGCCAAAAATCTGCTTGACCTCTTCACGGGCCACCGTGTCGAGCGGTTTGATGCGGCCCTCATGGAGGACGGCCACTTTTCCAAGCGCCTGATACGCCGGGCCGGTTCCCGGCGAGTTTTGCTCGCCGGCCACACAGACACAGGCGGGCACGAATGCTGCGAACGCCCCGCACAGCAACAGTCCGGCCAATCGCTTGCCGATTCGGTTCATCATCGCATCTCCTGACCGGTCGATTCGCATGGTTTCTCTTTGCCGGTAAGCACGCAGGAACGGCTGGGCTAGAGGTCTACCGGCGAGGGTGCCTCTGCCATTGCGGTTTTCTTCTTCAATTTCGCGAGTGCCCGCTCACGTTCTTTCTTGCCGCCGTCGGTGAAGACTCCCGCCCGCATGTAGAACTGAAGGAATACGCCCAGGACCACCAGCGCACAGCCGGTGTAAATAACCGGCCGCCCGGGATTGGTGGCCACCTGGAAGACCGACTCGAACTGCCCCGTGAAGTTGCCCGTGTGCGGGTCTCGCACTCGGATGTAGTTCGATTGATAGAACCTGAATCCCCGGTGATCGAGCGGGTTATTCATGAAGATTGTATACGGCTTGTCCTTGATGCCTGCCGCGGTGTCGGTGAGCCGAACCTGGCTGATAAAATGCGTCGGCTGCTCGGTGCCGGGCTCGAACTCGGTGTCGAAGTCGTCGAGCTTCAGCTCGAAGCCCAGCGGCCGGCGATCGACGTCGAACTGGAGCTCGTAGACCGCGTCTCCGAAAGTCAGGTAGCGCGACGGCGGCGGATCGAGGTTGCTGGAACGGCTGAGCCAGACTTCCTTGGTCTGGCCGTTGACCGTCATCTCGGCGCGGCAGGCCGCGATGCCGTTGTCCATCTGGCCCTTGGGAAGCACGACCGGCTCATAAATCTGCTTCTCGATGCCGCCGGGCAGGTAGCGGTCGACCTGGAACGTGATGTTCATCGGCATGTTGGCGCCGCCGCCGAAGGCGAGCACGGGCGTCCCCTTTTCAAGCGGCCCGGACGCGCGAAGCTCCCCCTTGCCGCCTGCTTTTCCCCGGCCGAATACGCGATAATAGAGCGCCTCGCCGGGGCCGGCGAGCACGTCGATCTGCCCGAACCGACCGTTGATCTTGGGGTCGAGCGTGGGCGTGACCGTGTAATGAATCGCGACCAGGGGAGCCGGTCGAGTCTTGACTGAAGGGTCCGCCGAGGGAATCACGTTGGGCACCATCGGCAGGTTGGCCAGCACCATGTGCGTGACCGGCTCGCTCTCCCCCGAGCGAACCTTGAAGACGGCGACCGGAATCGGGTCATCCCCCAGATAGTCATTCAGCTTCAGCTCGGCCGTTTCCGGCGTGTCCGTGGGAAATTCGGTCGCTTTCTCGAGCAGCACGTGCAGGTCGCTGTCGGGCAGCACGATTGACTTGCCCTCCTGGCCCTCGAGCACCCAGTCAAACGTGCGGCTGGCACCCGATCGATCGGGGTACCGGAACCGGGCCGTGCCGCCGTTTGCTCCATCTGCCGGCGGCTTGAGGAAATCATCGACGAGCTCGGGACGGTCGACGTAGGAGAACGTGATCATGGCCGGGGCCTGGCTGCGAACGACTCTGAAGAACTTCCTGTGCTTGTCGGTGACGAACCAGTGCTCCTCTTCCGAACGGAACGCATCCTGGGCGCGGGGCATCGCCGGACCCTTGAACTGCAGCTCGACTCGAGCCATCGGCACGCCTGCCGGGTCAGCCAGGTGGGCAACCGCGGCATCGGCCGCCGGCAGGAATTCCTTGACGACGAAGCGGAATGGATCGTCGGGTGTGGTGAGCACGTCTTCATGCGATCCCGATGTGCCGAGCCAGCCGAACGTGAGCCGCGCAAGCACCGACTGGCCCAAACCGGTGTCTCGCGCCGTCTTGGGCCCCCATTCAAAGCGCCCGGGTTGAAACGGCAGCATGAGCTGGCGGGTGCGCTGCGGTGCGTGCGCGCTAGCGGCAGCGGCCCCTGGACGATCGGGCGCCTCTCCGGAATGCTCTCGGGGATGGGGGTCAATCTCCCAGATCCGGATCACGGGATGGTCCAAACGCACCAGCTCGCTCTTGACGTCGCCCTCGATCATGCCGACCTGGCCCTCGTCGGCCGTCCGCACGCTGTAGAACGAGCCGGCCAGCAGGATCAGCAACCCGGCATGTGTGACCACGAACCCGGTCTGGCGCTTTTTCCAGGGATAGCGAATCAGCGCCGCGCAGAGGATGTTCATCCCCAGAAATGCCAGCAGGATCGCGAACCCCGGGCTCCGATAGATCGACTCCTGAGCGGCGCTACCGCCATACCACGACTCGAAAAACGTCGCGTAGGCCAGGGTCGCCGCCAGCGTGCTGATCGAGAAGACCGCAAGTTTCAAGGAAGCCAGAAAGCGATAAATCGCGTCGAACCCCGACGCAGCTCGATCCAGGAGCGACGCCGATGCCCAGAACTCTTGCTCGGTCGGAGGCGTCTGCGGTGCCGGGGGAATCTTCTTGGTCGCTGTCGCCATCGTCTTATGCCTGACCAGGATAGGGCGATCTCGAGGGTGGGTCTAACGGCGGGCATTTAGCGCCCAGATCGCTGCACGGGAGCCAGCATGCTCATTCTATCCGGATTTGGGCTTCCGGACCAGTCTCATCGCCGTCTAGTGAAACGTCTCATGGCATCCCAGACACGCGGCATTCAGGCGGCGGGCAGCCCCGAGCATTGAGGCGTGATCGTTTGCCTGCGTGGCCTGGGCGAGCAAGATTGCGGAATTCCGCATTTCGCCCGAGTATTTCCGCCAATCGTCCTTGAGCCTGCCGGGCGAGTAAGGCTCGATCTCGTCCGCCACCTGCATGGATCGCCGGGCGAAGGCCGCAATCTGTTGCACGCTTCCGTCGGCGCCGGATCGGTCAATCTCATCAATCAGAGGCTGCATTTGAATTCCCGTCTCTCCGCCGCAAAGAGGTTTGAGCGACGACATCGCCGATCGAACGGACGCGGCAGTGGCGCGATGGTCGCCGCGACTCGTCAAGACCGAGAAGAGCGCGAATCCCACAAGCAGCGAGCTGATCGCAAGTGAGAAACCGCGATGGATCAACCGCCGACGCAAAAGCGCGCTTGCGCGTTTGAGCCGCCGCGACATCGAGCCGGCCGGATATCCAAGCTGGCGCGCGGCTTCCTCGTGTGTCCGGCCCTCGAGGTAGCATAAAAGGACCGGCGAGCGGTATTTCTCCGGCAACAAGAGCAGCTCGTCCCGGACCAGACGCCCTAGCTCTCGTCTTTCAATCTCAGCGACCGGATCAGCGAAAGGGTGAAGCTCTTCGGCCAGCCCGCCTTGCGGCACGATCAGGCCGGAGGTTGTTCGCCTGCCCGCCAGCACGGTCATGGGCGTCTCACGCCGGTGCTGCCGCGTGCGGTCGGACCGGGCACCGAGCGCCAGCCGATGAGCGACGGCACCGAGCCAGCCGGCCACGGACTCCGACCAGGCAATACCGCCGGCTCGCCGGGCCAGGACGAGAAAGGTCGCCTGGCAGACGTCATCGACGTCGTGCTCGTTTTCAAGCACGCGCCGGCAGACACGTTGCACGAGCGGTCCGTAGCGTTCCACCAGTGCGACAAATGCAGCTTCTTCGCGAAGGCTGACAAATCGCTCCAGCAGAATCGCGTCGCTCAAATGCTCGGGCATCGCTGCACCGGGGCCTCCTGGAGTAGTCGCTTCCGTCTACTCATTATGCCCGGAGACCGCCGATTCAAATGCAAAAAAACACCCAGTGGGTGTTTTTTCGCTGGTGTCGCGATGTAAGCACCGCGGTAGCGGGCGGTTTGGGGGGGCCAGAACCGCCGTGCCGCTTGGGACTTAACCGATCGCCTTCTTGATGCTGTCACCGAGATTCGAGAAGAACCCCGAGATGCCGCTACTCGACGACTTCGCCTTCTTTACCGCCTTCTTCTTGGGAGTGGCCGCTTCCGGAGGCGGAGTGCTGGCAACGGACGCCGCCGGCGTGGTGGCGGCGGCCGCGAGTTGTTACCGCCGCGGGGGTCGACACGGCGGCCGGAGCCGTGGTCGGCGAGGTATCCGTGGTCGACGACACGACGCCGGTCAGATCGGGATTCGGCTCGGCGGTACCCAGTACGGTGGCCGGAGTGACGGTCCCTGACGTGGTCGAGGTCGACACGTTGGTTGAGGCCGCTGTAACCACGGGAGTGGTCGTACCGGCGGGCGTGAGGGTCGAGGGTGTGGTCGTGGTCGGGGTTGGTGCCGACGAGTCATTGGACAGCCAGTCGACGGTGATGCTCACGCCGCCCACGACCGCGCTCTTGGAAGCAGCCACCACCGTGTTCTGCTGCGTCGTCTGCGTGGTCGTGCTCGTGGTCGGGGACGCCGGAGTCGCGTCAAAGAGCGTGTACAGCGGGAAGGTGTAACCGGGTGGAATACCCTGATCGACACCAAACTTCGCGGGCGAGATATTGCGGTATTTCGCGACTTGCCTCTTCGACACCCACTCGAACGTGGGAAGGGTATGCTGCAGGGCGACAAAGTTGCGCTGAGCGGTCGGAGCCAGGAGCCAGCCGTTGGCTGAGGCTCGCTGCCGGTCGGTGATGGTGTACGCATCGGGAGAAGGCAGCAGGATGCGCGAGAGCATCCTGAGCTCGTTCATCGTGATCGAGCCGTTGAGCTGGCCGTCGGCCGCGTAGTCGAAGAAGTTGAACCGGCGCTGCTCGGCGGCCGGATCGTCGGGGTTCTCGTTGAAGACCTCGTTGTTGAGGCCCGGCTCGACGGCGCTGTAGGTCGCCGTGCCGCCCAGGAGCGCTGCCATGGCCCCGGCTTCGGGCAATCCCATGGAGTTCGCGTTGTCCACGAACGTCGTGACCTCGCCGGCGGTGATCAACCCGTCGTGATTGGTGTCGATGTACCCCCAGTCGTGGTGGGCGAAGAGATAGTTGATTGCTTCGTATCCCTCGATCGCTGCCACGGCGTTGGCCACGTTGATGCTGGCGAAGGATCGGTACGACTGGCCGCCGAAGGTCGTCGGCGGCGTCGAGACACTGCCGCCGTCGTTGGTGTCGACCGCGGGAACAGCCGTCCAGGCCAGGATGCCGTTGATGCCGCTGGGGTTGTTCCACGCCGACAGGTTCTTGACGGAATGTTTGCCGAAGTTCAGCGAATCGGTGCCGACCGGCGTGTTGAGGTAAGCATCGGCGGTGTAGCCGTTGGACTGGGCCAGCGTGATCCAGTAATTGAGGGCCGAGGAGACCAGGGCGTAGGAACCGGTGACGATCGCCGCCGACATCGACGTCCCGACCTGGGTAAACGTCAAGTGATCCGTCGGGCTGCCGGCGGTCGTGCTGGTCGTCCCCGTGGGAAGCGTGAACGTTCGCCGGAATGTCGGAACGTTGACGTCCGGCGCCGCGAAGTCGGTCGTGTTGCTCCGGTTCACGGCAGCGCCGATCCTGTTTGCGTACTGGACGAAGTCGCCGCTCAGGAGGAGCTGGGCGTTGGCATTGAACCCGGTCGTGGTTGCGTCTGCCCCCGCGCCTCCTCCAAATCCGCTTCCGCCTCCGCCTGCTCCTCCGCCTCCACCCGTTCCACCAGTGCCGCTGCCGGTGTTCACCGATGCGGTCCCGCCGATGGTGAGCGAGCTACCGAAGAGGAGAATGGGCCCAAGCGGGTTGGGAATGACACCGTCGACCGCATCAACCGGGGTCGATGTGGCGTTCTGGTCGTAGGGGAATGAGATCACGCCGGTTACGGAGATCACCTCATTGAGCACCGCCGGCAGCGACATGCCGTTGACGTCGCCCGCGGCCGTGTTGTCTGCATTGTTGTCGCCGACGGGGAATCCCAGCCCCCCGGACGTGCCTCCACCACCACCGCCGGTCCCCCCCGTCGTGGTTGAGGGCGCCCTGCGCCGAGCGGGGCGCCAAATTGTCCGGACGCGGCGATCGGCGCGATCCCTTCCTTGAGGAATTTGTGATACGCATTCTTGAGGGCGATCACAACCTGCGGATAGGACTTGTAGGCGTCCAGTTCGGTCTGGAAGGTTTGTGTCGAGCCGAACGCGAAACAGGCCGCGATGATGCGATCCTCCTTGCCGGCACGGAGCGGGTCGCCCACGAACGGGTGCTGGATCACGTATTCAAGGCCGTTGTACAGGAGATTGGATGACGTGAGCGCGTTTGACGTCCCCGAAAGCGAGCTCGAGGCCGCCGCCACCGCCACCACCGCCGCCGCCGGTGCCGCCGGTGGTGCTGCTGGCTGAAAGAGTCTTACCCTCGTTGTACGGTAAGAAGATATCCACCGGCAGCAGGGTTGCCTGGGGCACGAACTGGGCAACCACGCCCGCGACCGGCGTTCCGTGACCGCTGACCGTATTCGCCAGGACGTTGGTGCCGCCGCCGGCGCCGCCGCCACCGCCGCCGCCGGCCGTGACCGCGGGGCCCATCGAGGCGGCCGTATCGACGTTGCCCAGCCCGCCGGTGAAGAGGTTAATGCCCGGCGCGACTCGGCCCCGGAACGGAGGCGAGGCCGCGTCGACGCCGGTGTCGACGATCGCCACCGCGCTATTCTGGCCGTCATAGGGCACGCCCAGCGTGCGCAGATCGTTCAGCCCGACGAGCGTGCCGCTTGTCGAGTCGGCCAGGTCAGCCGTCGTCTTGAACTGCCAGATACCGGCGTCGTCGGAGGCGTACATCGTGGTTCCGTCCGCCGAGAAGCCGATCGTCAAACTCGAATCGACGAAGCTCGAGGAGTCCTGAGCGCCGCTGGTATCAAAGCCGTAGGCGAAATCGTTGAGCGTGCCGTTGGGTAGGATCCGGATGACCCGGCCGCCGAAGTCGTTCGCTCCTTCGGTCGTGTTCCCATCGGTGACGATCGGAATCACGGTTCCGGCTGCGTCGGTGGTCACGCCGATGACGCCGCTGCCTTGAATGGGCACCAGGATCGGACTCGTGGGGAAGGGCGCGAGCGGTGTGACGGTCACGTACAAGCCGCTTGCCAGGTCGCTGACGAACAGACTCCCGCCGTAGTCGGGAGGCGCGTTCGCCGGGGTATAAGTGGTGGTCGGAACACCACCGGTGGGCGTCGACGTCGTGGCCGTCAGCGCCACGCTCTGCGAGAAGTAGCCGTAGTAATCGAAGGCGATGCTCTCGAATCGCCGGAAGGTTGTCGGCACGGCACCGAGAGTGTCGGTGTTGCCGGTGGCCGGCAGGGCCGCGGGCTGAACGACTCCCTCACCGATCAGCAGAGTGCCGTCGGAGCCCTGTACACCGCTATCGCCCGGACGCGCGGGAATTCCGCCGGCCGCCGGCGTGCCAAAATCCGTGAAGGCCGAGAAGATCTGGTTGTCATAGTCCGAGTTGGATGCGGACAGGCCGACGATGGGACCGGTGTCGATGTCTCCATTGAAGATCGTGCCGAATGCGTTGGCGGTGGACCCGACGGTCGGCAATCCCAGTTCCGTCTCCGACACGCCCGTGGGAAGGGTCGAGTTACTGATCACCTGACCGGGTGAGTAACTGCTTGACTGGAAGTAGAGAGCGGCGAAGGTTCCCGACGTGGTGCTGATTCCGCTGCCCGCGATCAGCCCGCTCAGGAAGGACTGGTCCTGCACCGGCGGAACCAGGATCGCCGTCGGATTGATATTGAATTTGAGCGACGAGAGGCCGTCGGTAAACTGCGCAAAGACACCCATCAAGGTTCCGTTGGGAGCGATCTCGAAGATGACGTTCTTGTTCGGGTCGGAACGATCGACACTGGCAACGAACATCGCCGGCGTGCCGCTCCAGATCCCCTCGGAATCGAACGTGATGCTGTACCAGTTGACCAGCCCCGTGCCGGTGCCGAGCGAGTTGGCTGCGGTCGGACTGCTCGGGTCGACCTGGCTCATGACGGTGTTCAAGTCGAAGAAGACGCTCGTCTGACCGGTGGCCGGGTCGACGCGGTAGATCACGCCGGGGCGATTGATCGCGCCGTCGGCCGCGTTGTCTCCGGCTCCACGGGAAATCGCGTAGACGTCGTTGCCGAAGACCCCGCCGGGCCCGGGTGCGATCGTCACGATGTCGCCGCCGAACGATGAGATCGGCGTCAGCTCCGACACCGAGGTTACAGGCGCCTCCGAGTCGATGGTCGCCGTCGTGTTCTCGGAAACCACGACGGTGCCTAGATCCGCGTTCGTCGGCGTTGCCGCCGCCGTGAACACGGCCTGCAACGGGAAGGTCGCCACCACCGGCGCCATGAGACTTCGCGTCTCAAGCGGAACAGGCCGCTCCAGCTTCACGTCGCGCCGCCGCCTGACTTTGCCGCGATCTCGCGGTCGGGATGCCTGAGACATTCCATTATCTCCTAACCCTTGACTCGTCCGTCCTGGACCGAGGCCGAGATGCACGGCAACCTACATTATCGGCGCGAGCGGCGCACGAAGATAAGTTGATTCCCACAGCAAATCCGCTGCGGTCACTAACAACCGCACTCGCAGATTCCGTGGTTACACTCTGAAAATCGGTCAAAACCAACGCAGACGATCAGCCAAAGGTCCCGCAAAGCCCGAAAATCTGCTACCGACGGACCGTCACTGGTCCCTGCAATCTGCGCAGATAACCACGCTTGACACGTTTCGTATCGGTGGGATGACGATTCAGAGGGCCGAGCTGGGTGGCTGCGGGAGAGCCGCAAACAGGTCCGCGAGCTCATTCTGGTAGTTCTTCCAACGGCCGACCGAGCTGGGATAGACTGGCTGGCGCACCTGAGCGAAGCTCGCCGTGCGGACGGGCCGCCGGGTGCGGTGGAACTCGAGACAGGCCGGGTTCCACTCCAGGCCGCATGCCGCGACCAGACTTCTGGCGGTGTCCTCGAGGTTGGCGACGGTTTCTTCGTAATCGACCTGGTAGATTCTCGCCGGCAACACGCTCTGCCAGTGATTCATGATTCGAACGTGCTGGTGAAAGCGCGAGGCGATGTGCTCGATCGCATTTGTCCAGCGGACGCTTCGAAAGCCGGTGAGCCAGCACGAAACCGCGATGTCGCGGAAATCGCGGCGACAGTAAATGAGCGTCGCCCTGGGAAACAGTGCGGCGATCAGGCCCAGGTGGACGTAATTGTCCGGCATCTTGTCGAGTATGCGCGCGGACCGGCCGCCGTCCAGCTCCGCAAGGCGGCGCTCGTGATCAAGGGCGAGCTCTCGAGCGGCGTGGGGCGTGAGGTCGCCGACGCAAGCGATTGCGGGCTCGCCCTCACGGCGCAGCAAGTTCGGAATGGCCTCGAAATCGTCGCGCGCCAGCGTAAGCTCACCGGCTCCGTATACCTGGGGAATGCTCGCGAGAATCTGTTCGATCAATGTCGTGCCGGACCGGGGCAGGCCGACGATGAAGACGGGCCGCCCGGCGCCGAGCCCGGCCCCGGCGAGCCTCTCGAAGAAGCCGCGGTCGAGTGCATGGATCAACCCCGAGACGAGTTGCTCGTGTTCATCCGGCCGATAGGATCGCTTCCGGCGCTCGAGCTGGATTTGCGCCAGGAGGTTGGCCTCTCGGGCACACTCGGCGGCCCTCGCGTAAGAGCCGCGAGCATCAAAAACGCCGGCGAGACCGAAGAGCAGGTTGGCCCGCGTCGGGTCTGACTCGTCGGAGCCGGCCAGGTGCTGTTCGATCAGGTTGATATCCGGGTCGGGAAGGCGGCCGCGCAGCAGCATGGCCAGCCGCCCCAGCGCCGGAGAACGTGCTTGCACGTCGGAGAGAGCCGCCCGGAACGACGCCTCGGCCGCCGCGAAATCACCCAGTTTCTCGTGGATTCCCCCCAGGTTTACGTGTGCGATGGCGAATTCAGGTCGCAGGGAGAGCGTTGTCCGCAAGTGGCTGGCTGAATCGTCGAGACGGCCTGATTCCTGCAAGAGCCATCCGAGCGCATTGTGGGTAGCGGCCAGCCTGGCGTCGATGGCGAGCATCCTCTGATAGCAGGCGATGGCTTCATCGAAAAGCTCCCGCTCCACGGCGGCCTCTGCGAGAACCGCCAGGAAAACCAGGGACCGGGGCTCGATCTCGGTCGCCCGTCGCAACCAGGGGAGGGCCTGGTCCCAGTCGCCTTCTTCCTGCAAAGTCCGCGCGAGATTGACGCAGGCCTGAGCCAGGTTCGGGTTCAGGCGAATGGCCTCGCTGTAGCACCGCCTGGCCTCGGAGAGCAGACCGAGGGCGCGGCAGGCGTTTCCCAGGTTGTTGTGCGCCTCGGGCAAGCCAGGCTGCAGCATGGCGGCCCGCCGGCAGTGCGGCAGAGCTTCCTCTGCCTGGCCAATGTCAAGCAAGAGCTGGCCGAGGTTTGTCATAGCGGGCGCAAATCGGCTTCGAGCTCGAGCGCCCGGCGAAAGTGGTCGAGGGCCCGGTCTTTTTGATCGAGGGCGCGAAGAGCGGTGCCCAGGTTGGTGTGGCAGGCTGGGTCGTCGGGCCGCAATTCGAGCGCAGCACGGAACGCGTCGGCCGCTTCGCCGTGGCGCCCGAGAGCCTCGAGGCCGAGCCCGAGGTTGTTGAGGACCGCGGGATCGTGGAGACCCAGCTCGATCGCCGCGCGGCAGCACGCCACGACGCGATCAAAGTGGCCTGAGGCGCGAAAGACTTCGGCGAGGGTTGCGCGGAACACGGCGCTCGTGGGAACAACTCGACGGCGCGACCGATCAGCTCGGCCGCCAGCGCGGGCTGGCCCATTTGAAGACGAGCGATTCCCAGAAGGTGCAGGGAATCCCCGTGCGACGCATCGCGGTCCAGAAACGACTCGTAGAGCTGGACCGCGGCGACGAGGTGCCCCGACTGGTGAAGCTGGACCGCAGCGGCGAATTCGTCGCGTGAGATCGTCGACACGATGCGCCCAGGCTCTCGAAAGACCTCGGACGGCCCGAATCGGCTCGAAGAGTCTCACGCGACCGTGCCATCCGTTGCGGTCGCGAGCAGCATTCTGTTTCTGTGCTAAGATCTCGTCCGCTTACTCGACGATTCCCTGGGGACCGACGCGGCCGGGAGCGGGCCCTTGGCCGTAAGCGGGAGGCCCTCCGCCTGCTCGCCGTCTGACGTCGAGCTCGATCGAGCCGAACATCCCTTCGTGCCGCTGAATGGTCATTCCCAGCGCAGTCAAGAGCCGCTTGGCCGTGTAGAAGTTCATGACGATCCGTTGATTGGCCTTGACGTCCTGGCGACCGGTCGCGAACGGCTGGGGATTCAGGCCAAAATCGAGAATGACTTCTTCGGGAGTGGCCGTTACCCGGCAGAAGTTGGAATAGGCCGGCAAGGTTGCCGAATCGTCGACGACAACCTCCGTCTGCTGGCCCTGAGGGGCTTGTGCGGCTGGACGGGGTTCAGGTGTCTCTTTTTCGGGCATTTCAGGCTCCGGAGTTTTTTATTGAGATTGCCGCACCCCTGGCAAGTACGGAGACCCGAAACGGCGGGTATGAGGCAACGGCGTTCTCGCTAGTCTGTCTGGTGAAGGTACCATTTCAGCGAATCGCGGCTGGAAACGCAAGCCAATGGTCGAAAGCGACCAGAGCCTCGGCCGGCAAGAGCAATACGATCGGCAGAGTTTTCCCATCGTGTGATCGGGGAAGACGGTGCGTTCAAGATCAGGAAACTCCTTTCGCGCCGCTGTGTGGAATAATTGCACGGTCGCTCGGCCGGTTTGGCGGTGTTTCGATCGCGGTCGCCACGCAAGCCGGTCAAACGCTCGGCAATCGCGCGAGCTTCCAAACAATTCAAGGTGCCACACAGTGGACGATGTCGCGAACCGGCGCAATTTCTTGACCGCGGGCTCGGCAGCCGCAGCCGGCCTGATCGCTGCGCGCCCTGACCGCGCCGCCGCGGGCGCCTCGGATCGATCGTCAGACTCAGCGCAGCCGGTCGACGACTACCCGCGCACCCGGCCCGGCAGCGGCGGACCTGTCGGCAGCGCGACCGATCGGGGCAAGCTCGTCCCCGGCTTGCGGCAGCCTGGACTGCCTCCGGTCGCGGTTGAGACGCCTGACTTGCCCAAGCTCCCGTGGACCCTGCGCGACGGTGCAAAGGAGTTTCACCTGATCGCCATGCCGGTGAGGCGCGAACTTCTTCCCCACCTGGTCATGGACGTGTGGGGATTCAACGGCACCATGCCCGGCCCCATGATCGAGGTCAATCAAGGCGATCGTGTGCGCATCATCGTCGAAAACCGCCTGCCCGAACCTACTTCGATCCACTGGCACAGCCTGGAAATTCCCGTCAGCCAGGACGGAGTTCCCGGTCTCGTGCAAGACTTCATCCCTCCCGGCGAAGCATTCGTCTACGAATTCAACCTCCACCAGCACGGAACCTTTTTCTATCATGCCCATGTTGCCATGCAGGAAGCCATGGGAATGGTGGGCCTGTTCATCATTCACCCGAAAACGGCTTACGAGCCCGTCTGCGACCGCGATATCGCCCTGATCACCCAGGAATTCCAGATCCTGCCCAACTCGACCGTGCCCGACAGTCAGGGGATGGATTTCAACTTCCTCACATTCAACGGCCAGTGCGCACCCTTGATCACACCCATCGTGCTCAAGCTCGGGCAGCGAGCTCGCTTCCGCCTCGTGAACTTCAGCACGGCCGATCATCACCCCATCCACCTTCACGGCCACACCTGGTGGGTCACCGGGACGGAGGGTGGTCGCATTCCCGAATCGGCCTGGCTGCCGGGCAACAACGTGCTCGTCGGCGTCGCGCAGGCGCGCGACGTTGAATTCATCGCCAACAACCCGGGCGACTGGATCATGCACTGCCACATGTTTCACCACACGATGAACCACATGGTGTCGATGGCCGGCCCCATGGGCCGCCTCGCGCCGGAAGATCCCCGCGGCCGCGTTCCCGGCTATCCGCAGAACATGTCCGGCGACATGGCGATGGGTGCAGGAATGGGTATGGATATGGATACGGACACGGATATGGATATGACGATTCCCGAGGACGACACGCGGCGGCTGGTCCGGCGCGAGGCTCGCGGCATGCGACGCGACTGGTCGCACGTCAAGGGCCTGACGACCGTCGTCCGCGTGCTTCCGGGCGATCTGTATGATAAGGTCATGCTCGGCACCGATCCACTCGAGCCCGGCTCAAGTATCTTCGGGCCGATCCCAGGCCGGCGCAAAATGGGCTGAATGAACCTTCCCACGCATACGCTCGGGGCGAGCGTCATGGCGAGTCAAAGCCACGGCCAGCGGGTGCACCATGCTTCAAACTGGGGGAATTGGTGAAGATAAAAGTGTGGGCGGAGTCTAGTCCAGTCATTGGCGATGCGATCTGGAAGACTTACGGGCCGCGCGACCGATAACATCGTCGTTGCTTGGCCAAATTCGGCGCGACCGACGAGGAATCGACGATGCTCAGGATGAGCGAGAGAACCGCTCCCGCAGTGGCGTTGCTACTTCTCGCGTTCATCGAGCCGGTGGCGTTTGCTCAGGGCGGCGGGTCGCAAGGCGCGGGTGCCGCGGCCGGACCGATGCAAGGAATGCCGCGTTCGAGTGCGCCGACTTCGTCAGTGGATTCCATGCCTGGCATGGCGATGCCCGGGATGACGGCGCCGGCAGGGCCCGCGTCGCGTGAGCTGGCGCAGTGCCGCCGTCGGCGACGCGAGCCCCAGAGGCAGGTCCGCGCCGGCCGGTGGAAAGGCAGGGCGCCGGGGTGCCGGCGCTTGGACTGCCGGACTTTGAGCGTCTGGCGCTCGAGCGCAATCCGACGCTCCGGCAGGCGACGGCCCAGTTCGAGGCCGCACTGCACCGCTCTCGCCAGGCGGGGCTCTATCCGAACCCCACGCTCGGCTACATCCAGGATCAGATCGGCTCGTTCTCGGAATCTCAGCCGACCAGCAACGGCTTCGCGGTCAAGGGGAAGCCGTCGCCGGGCGACAACGTCGGGGCGTTCATCCAGTGGCAGATAGTCACGGCGGGCAAGTTGCGTCTCAGCCGGGCCAAGTTTGCCGAGGAGGCGACGGCCGCACACTGGCAGGCCATCGGCCAGGAGCTTCGCGTGCTCAACGGGGTGAGGGTCCAGTACCTCGAAGTCATCGCTGCCGAGCGCTTGATCGCGATCCACCGCGAGATGGTCAAGCTTGACGGCGACGCCGTGCGCACGATGGAAGAGATGCTCAACGTCGGCCAGGTCAGCGGGCCGGAGGTGATCCAGGCACGCATTCAGGAGCGCCGCGCCAAGGTGGCGCTTCAGAAAGCGGAGAATCGCTTCCGGGGCGACTGGGAAGAGCTTGTGGCGATCGTGGGCGCGCCCGAGCTGAGACCGGCGCCGCTCGACGCGCAGCCCGCTCGAGGCCGAGGCTGCACCCTTGCAATTCGACGGCACGCTCGCTGAGCTGCTTCACAATAGCCCCGAGATTCAGGCGGCGCTCTCCGAGATCCGCCGCGACGAGATCATGGTTCGCCGCGAGCGTGTTGAGCCGATCCCTAATGTGCAGATCCAAGCGGTCACGGGGTACAACTACGAGTTCGGCGTCCAGACTGCGGGCGTTCAGATTGGCATCGCTTTGCCGATCTTCAACCGCAACCAGGGCACGATTCGCGAAGCGATGTCGGATTTGAGCCGCGACCATGCCGAGTACGAGCGGATCGCCCTTTCGCTCCGCCAGCGGCTGGCTCTTGCCTTTACTCGTTATCAAGATGCAGCGCACTCCGTTCAAGATTACCGCGACGGAACGCTGCCGATGGGCCGGCAGGCGTACGAGCTTCAGATCGCCGGTTACCGTCAGCGACGAACGCCGTGGACGCAGGTGCTTGCATCGCGACGAATGTACTTCGACCTGAGCAAAGACTATCTGGAATCGCTGCTCGAGCTGAGGCGAGCCGAGGTCGAAATCGGCGGAATGCTCCTGGTTGATGGTCTGTCGTCACCGCCATCTCCCACCTCCCAGGGCCACATCGAAGCGGTGGCCACGCCGCGCTAGCTGCGTCGCCGTTTCCGCCGGTCGTCGTTTCCCGATGACGGAGTCTCTCATGCGTGCTTGCGCCGCCGTGAGCGAGACTGTCCGGAAGTTTCATGCTGGATGAACGATCGGTCATATTTGCCCGAGCTTGCGCTGTTTTCCTGGGCTGCCATCTTGCCCGCATCTTACGCGTCCGAGAAGTTTCATCGATTAATCATTGAAACTTCATTTGCCTTCTGGGGCAAAAGGCACTTAATGATGGTGTCTTTGAATTTCGCAGGCACGTGGCTTGAGGCGGCACGGAAATGTCGTCTGAGATTCATTTATTTTTTGAACGATGCAAGTGCTAACAAACTCGCTTCCGCGAGGAGGATTGCTTCATGATGCCCGAATCGATGTACCGACGGAGCCGCGGATTCACGCTCATTGAGCTTCTGGTAGTGATCGCGATCATCGCTGTCTTGATCGCTTTGCTTCTACCGGCCGTTCAGTCGGCACGCGAAGCTGCCCGACGGGCCCAGTGCACCAACAACTTGAAACAGCTTGGTCTTGCGGGCCTCAACTACGAGTCGAGCAATGGCTGCATTCCTGGCGGCTCCTACACGGGATTAGCGGGGTTCAATCCTCCGGCCTACTCGAAGAACTACCCGGAGAGCTTCAGTGTCTTCGTGCGGATCTTGCCGTATCTCGAGCAGTCGCCGATGTACAGCTCGGCCAACTTCAGCTTGAACTCGGGTGCTCCGGCCAATCTGACGATCGGCGGTGTCCTGGTCAACTCGCTGGTCTGCCCGAGTGACCTGCAGAACCAGACAATTCCCTTGCCCGCGACGCAGTCGCAAACCACCACGCCTCCGGGCTGGAGCTTTTACAACATCTACCCTCTGCCCGCCGGGGCGTGGAATCAGGCTTTCAACAGCTACGGCGGAAACGCCGGCACATTCACGTTCGGATACAGCAACCTGATGACTCCCTCGATCCTCGGGTTTTTCAACGGCACGATCTATAACGACAGCAGGGTCACAATCGCCAGCATCACCGACGGAACGAGCAACACGTTCTTGTTCACGGAGCGTGCCAAGGGCCACATGTGGGTCAATGATCCGTACTATTGCCAGTCGGATGCCCAGTGGAACGTCGGCCGCTACTTCGATACCCTCACCGCGACGCTTTATCCGATGAACCTCGGGTTCGGCAACGGGGCTGGGCCTCTCGGTTTCAACGGCTACAACTATTACTCGACCACCTGTTCGGGAAGCTATCATCCCGGCGGCGCAACTTCGGGTTCTGCGATGGCTCGGTGCGTTTCATCAAGAACTCCGTGAGCTCGTGGTCGTTCAACACGGGCAACAACGACGGCGATGGTGATTCCATCCCCGACTACACGACTCGCGTGACGGTCACCGCGACGGCTCCCGCCACGCGGACGGGCTATTACCTGCAGAACAGCAACGGTACCGGCATCGCGCAGCTTGGTGTTTACCAGCAGCTCTCGACGCGAAATGGCGGGGAAGTCATCAGCGGTGATGCGTATTGAACCCCGACAAGGCAAGTTGCCCGGCGGCTTCCCCGGGTGAGGAACCAGCGTATTCTTTTCGGAGGGTGGTCTGGACTCGAGCCAGACCACCCTCCTTCGTTACCCTTTTTTCGGGGTATGAGGGACCATGTTCAAACGCGTTAATCTTTTGATCTTATCGCTGGCTTGCACGGTCGCCGGCTGCGGCGGCTCCTCACCCAAAGAGCTTCCGATTGCGAAGTCGGCGCATGGCGGAACGATCGTGACCTTGCCGAACGGCCAGGGATTCGCGGAAATTCTGGTCGATTCCACGCAAGTGGGCACCAAGGGCGGCAAAGCGCAATTCAAGCCAAAGCTCATCGCTTATTTCTTCGAGTCCGATGGCACAAGCGCAATGAAATCGGGTGCGACGGACGTGAAGATCAAGATCGGAACGGGCGAGAACGGTCGGGTCGTCGATCTGGCAGCAGAGCCGAGGGAAGCCGGCAAGTTTGCGTCGATGGCCGGCGAGTATCCCGAAGGGTTCGCCGGCCAACTCGCGGCCAACTTAAACGGCGAGGCGGTGGAGGTGCCGGTTCGAGTGAGGTGATGACGAGCGACCTCTCAAGGCGTTGCACCTTTAAGCTTGGCGATGAGGAAGTCGCTGATGCCCGCGAAATCGGGATCTTTGTGGCCGGGGTACACGAGGTGGACCTCATCGCCTTCGGCCTTGAGCTTCTCTTCGAGGAGGAGGCCGAGGACGGCGCTGTGGGTCGGGTCGGTCTGGGGCTCGCCGCGTACGGGAGGCTTGTCCTGGGCCGGGTAGAACAGGAAGACCGGCGGGTCGCCAGGGCCGACGTGGGCATAAGGCGAATACTCCTTGATCCAGTCGAGCACTTCGGCGCGGTGATCGTAGAACTGCTGGAATTGCGAATCGCGGCCGCCTCCGGCTGCGCCGGTGAATCCGAAGGCGTGGCCGCCATATCGCATGTTGGGCATCCACTCGCGGAGCTGCACGGGATCGAGCGAGGTCTGAGCACCGTTGACGGCAACGGCGAAAAGGCGGGTCGATTCGCGGGCAACGAGATCGGTGCTGTCGGGTTTGGCCATGTCATCGTGGAAGGCGAGCCAGAGCGATGAGCACGCACCGGCCGAGCCGCCGGTGGCGGCGATTCGCTTCTTGTCGATGTTCCATTCGCCGGCCTTCGAGCGGAGGAACTGAAGGGCCCGCGCCGCATCCTCGAGCGGCCATTTCACAGGCGGCTTGATCCCGGCCGCCTGGGCGAGTGTGGTGAAGCGATAGTTGATCGACGCGACCGAGATTCCGTTGTCGAGCAGCTTCTTGAGGTCCGCCACGCCGACCTTGTCGCCGGCAACCCAGCCGCCGCCGTGGATGTGGAGGACCAGCGGGGCCGGGCCGGTGGTGTCGGCCTTGAAGAAGTCGAGCACCTGACGCTCGTGCGTGGCGTAGGGAACGTTGGAGAAAGTCGGTGGAACGGCATAGCGCGGAGCGGCCTTGGCCTTCTGCTTGGCTTTCGGCTGCTGCTTCACGGTCTGGGCCTGACATCGATCCGGTGTGCTCACGACAAGGGCGCAAATGAGTGCGGCGATGCGGCCGGCGGTTCGGGCAATGCGGGTGGACGCGGTGGGAGAGATCACGGTCAAGTTCTCCGGGAGGTTGGGAGATGGCTCGAAGGCGGTATCAGCGAGTATTGTAAGAGAAATTCACGCAAATGGGAGAGATCGGGTGTGTGAACCGTTTACCGTTATCCGTGGGTGCAACACATTCAGGAGAAGCAATGCCACTCCAAGGACCATCCCCCGCGTTGTTTTTTGACACGATCGGCGGCTATCAGCGTACCGAAGCGCTCCGGGCAGCCATCGATCTGGACTTGTTTTCGCTGGTGGCGGCAGGACGCCAGACGGCGACCGAGCTAGCCGATGCGTGCCAGGCGGCGCCGCGTGGCGTCCGCATACTGGCAGATCATCTTACCATCCTCGGATTCCTTCACAAGAACGGCGACCGCTACGAGCTCACCGCCGACTCAGCGGCGTTTCTCGATCGCAAGTCGCCGGCCTATATGGGCGGCGCGGTTCGTTTCATGCTCGCGCCCGGCATGAGGGAGAGCTTTGAGCAACTGACGGCGGCCGTGCGGCGGGGCGGCACGGCGGTCTCCGACGAGGGAACGGTCTCGTACGACAACCCGATCTGGGTCGAGTTTGCTCGCGCAATGGCTCCGCTGATGCGGATGCCGGCCCAGTTGCTTTCGGGTCTGGTTGGCGGAGATACAGGGCAACCGCTGCGCGTGCTCGATGTCGCCGCGGGGCACGGGTTGTTCGGCATCACGATCGCGGAGCACTATCGGCAAGCTCGAGTCGCCGCGCTCGATTGGGCAAACGTGTTGGCGGTTGCAGAGGAGAATGCTCGTCGGGCAGGTGTCGCCGAGCGGTATTCCTTGCGCCCGGGCAGTGCCTTCGACGTCGACTGGGGCGGACCCTACGACATCGTGCTGCTCACAAACTTCCTGCACCACTTCGACGTGCCGACCTGTGAGCAGTTGGCGGCCAAAGCTTTTGCGGTGCTCGCACCGGGCGGCCGGGCACTGACGCTGGATTTCATTCCGGAGCCCGATCGCATCACGCCACCGGCGACGGCCACATTTGCGCTGGTGATGCTGGCCACCACAGCCCACGGTGATGCTTACACGTTTGCGGAATTGCAGGCGATCTTTGCTCGGGCCGGGTTCTCGCGCAGCGAATTCCACGCTCTGCCGCCCACCACGCAACAGGTGGTGGTGTCGTATAAGGGTTGAGCTGACCGGGCTTTGTATGGAGGGCCTCATGAGCGATCGCCCGACGCCGCCAGGCGGCACGTGCAGCGCCCGATTCGATTCCGTGCGCGAGCTGTTCGCAGCCAAGCTCGACTCATGTGTCCCGGAAGGCCGGGTGTGTTTCGGGACCGGCGCGGGGGGCTCGATGGTGATCGCGGACGCAGATCGCCGCCTGACCATCGCCTATGTTATGAACAAGATGGTGATGAGCGGGATCGTAGAGCCGATTGCGGCGGCGCTCGTCGAGCGGATCTACGACGTTGTGAGCGGAACAGGACCATGAATACGGATAGGCGGGAATTCCTGCGGCTGGTGACTTCCGGTACCGCAATCGTCCCGATGACGAATCTGGTTGCGGAAGCCGAAGAACTCGCTTTGACACTCCCTGATCGTCAGGTGGACGTTGCGATCGTCGGAGCCGGACTTTCCGGACTGACGGCAGCGAGGGAGCTGAGGAATGGTGGCGCGACGGTCTGCGTCCTCGAGGCGCGGGATCGCGTGGGCGGCCGAACTCTCGATCACGCGATCGGCGGAGGGCACGTCGTCGAAGGGGGCGGGCAGTGGGTCGGTCCGGGTCAGACCCAAGTCCTGGCGCTCGCCAAAGGACTTGGCATCGCGACCTTTCGCAGCTACTACGAGGGTAAGATCGTCCTGTCAATCTCCGGCTTTCGATTCACGCGGCCGGGCGACGAGAAGGACTCGGCCGACTTGATGCGCGTCAAGGGGCTGCTCGAGTCTCTCGCGAAGACGATTCCTGTCGACGCCCCCTGGACCGCTGCGCCAGCGCGAGAGTGGGACGACCAGACCGTTGCGGCGTGGCTAAACAAGAACACGCGCGACACAGAGACGAAGCAGAACTTCGAGATCAACCTGTCGACCGAGCTGGGCCCAGCCTCGCAGGTTTCGCTGCTCTATTATCTATTCGTCATCCGGGCCGCGGGGAGCATTCACGCACTCGACATCGACGCCCAGGAGTACCGGTTTGTGGGCGGGTCGCAATCTCTCTCGAAGGCGCTCGCGGCACCGCTGGCCGACCAGCTCGTGCTCGGTTCCCCCGTGCTCCGGATCGTTGATGAAGAGAAGTCGAGGCTGGCTGTCGAATCGAGACGACTCAAGGTTCTGGCGCGGCGTGTGGTCGTGGCGATGATGCCCGCGGACATGCGCCGGATCGCCTTCGTACCCGGATTGCCGCCGCAGCGCCGCGGCCTGGTTGACGCGTGGCGGGGTGAGCCGGCGATCAAAGTCAACGTTGTATATGACGAGCCGTTCTGGCGGAAGGACGGCCTGAGCGGCATCGGGATCGCCGACCGGCCGCCGATTGGTGTGACGTTCGACAACTCTCCGCCGGACAAATCTCGCGGGGTCCTGGTCGCGTTCCTGACCGAGAACGGCGTGACCAAAGACCCGGCGAAGCGGCGCACGGCTGTGCTGGCGGGGCTCGTGAAGCTGTTCGGCAAACGGGCGAAGGACCCGGTCGCCTATTTTGAGACCGACTGGTCGAGCGACGGCTGGACGGCCGGGTGCGTTTCGCCCGTACCGCGCAACGTCCTGACGCGGTTCGGCCCCGCTTTGCGTGCGCCTGTCGGTCGCATTCACTGGGCCGGGACGGAGACGTCGGAGGCCTGGTGCGGTTACATGGACGGAGCCGTGCGATCGGGCGAACGGGTTGCGATTGAAGTGCTCGCAGCGCTGCGTGATCCCTAGCGGCGCTGCTCGACTTCGCGCAACGATGAACGGATTCGGCTTCGCTCGGGCTTTACTGCCCCGTCGCCTGCGATTCGAGAAGAAGCTTGCGGATGATCTCCAGCTTGTATGATCGCAAGGTCGGGTGCGGAATGGTGCGATCGTCGAGGAGGACCTTCCCCTCGGGAGAGATCAGGACGTAATCCGGGTAGCCGGAGGGAACGCCGTGTTTTTCGAATCGGGCGATCGTTCGGCCGTCGGGGTGGTCGACGGCCACGGGAAAGGGCAAGCCGATCTCGGCGACGTGTTTCCGGACAGCCTCGGGCAGACTGGAATTGTTGTGGACCCCGATGACCACCACGCCCTTATCTTTGTACAACTCATGAACCAGCTTGACCGACGGAAAATCTCCGTGGCAGGGACCGCAGCCGACGAACCAGAAATCGAGCAGGACGTACTTGCCGCGCAGGCCGGCGAGGCTCAGAGTCTTGTCATTGGTATTTAGCCATAAAGCACTGTCGATCTCGGGCGGGGCCTGGCCGCGCATCGAGACGGCTGCCTCCTTGGTGGTTCTGGCGGCGGGCACGACGCCTCGCTCCCAATCGGAAAGCTCGGACTGGAATTCGGTCAGCGGCCACTCCGGGTCGTGCGGCTCGAGCTTGAGCACGACCTTACTCGGTTGGTCGAGCCGTACCTCGGCTCGGGCCGCCAGGGGGCGGTACGGATCGAACGCAACCACGTGCTGGACGAAGGCGTGCTTTCCCGTGTCCGGGTCGACGGGAATCCACTGCGGACGGATCTCGAATCGACCGGCTTCGTTGGTCAATACCGGCTGGAGGCCCGTCATGTACTTGCCGCGGAGTCGAACGACGGCGCGCAAAGCGGGAGTGCCGTCGGGATTCTGCACCACACCCGTGATCTTCTGCAGAGAACGGATCTTGATATCCGGGATGACGGTTGAACCGTCGCCGGCGACGGAAACTTCATAGTAGTCCTGGTCCGCCACAAACTCGTTTCCCTGAAAAGAGACGCGGGCGAGCCCGGCGGCAAGCTCGATTGTGTATCGCCCCTGCATGTCGGTGTCAGCCCATTCGGCGAAGCTCCAGGAGTCCGGGGGTGGATCGGCCCATCCGGGGGGACTGGTCCGGTGGGCCAGTTCGCCCTTGACCGACATGCGGTACCGGGGCTTTCCCGTGTCGGCGTCGACGACCCGGCCACGAACCGACACTTTCCGATGAACATCGATGTGCAGGTCCTGATTCCGCCCCGGCTCGATGCGCAGCCAGTTCTTCTTCTGATGATTCGCGGAATACACAGGGGTCAAGAAGAAGTTCTCATGCTGCAGCAGAAACCACGAATAGTCGCCCGGCGCGACGGTGAGCTGAGCCGTACCTTTCTGATCGAATTCCACTTCGTAATGAAGGATCGTCGACGGGTCGTCGAACGGCTCGTGCCGCAGGTCCACGACGGCACCCGGGATGCGCTCAGCCGGGGGATCGACCGGGACGTGCAGCGTGACGGCGACGCCGGGCTGCATCTTCACCGTTGTCGTAGCTCCTGGGGCCGCCGTCAGGTCGCCAGTCCGGACCGGTGCGAGCCTCGGATGTTCAATGGTGGCTTTGATGATATCGCCGGAAGCGAGTGGCGGCAGCCGCAGGCATCCCTGCTCGTCGCTGGGTGGGATCGAGACGGCGAGCGAGCGCATCCAAAGTTGCCGGAGACTCCACTCTCCGTTGGCGCCACGCTGGGTCATCTCCCGGACACGGGCTCCGGCAACCGGCTTGCCGTCCTGATCTTCGACACGAATCACCACCGATACGGGGGGTTTGAGCACGATGTCGACCTGCTTCGACGCGTGGGCCTGGATGCTCGCGGTGCGGAACGTTCGAGGGAACCCGGCGCTTTCGACGGACACCATGAAGTAACCGTCTCCCAGACCCGGAAACTTGTACGTTCCGGACCCGTCGGCCGCCGCAGAAGCGCCCTCGACCTTGAAGCGCCCCCAGCGCTGGTTGACCGATTCAAGGCGATACAGAGTGACCTGTGCGCCGGCAATGGGAGCCGCTAGTGCGTCGACGATCTTGCCGGAGATCGTCGCTTGTCCGCCGGGCTTCGCCAGCTCGTCGCCGGCGCAAACGGGCGGGATGGTGACGTGCGAGGCTAAAGCGATCAGGAACAGCGCGGTGAGAGACGAGCACGGGCGGTACATCGGAACCCTCCGGATGAGGCTGTACCTGGCATGGATCCAGCAGGCCAAGTACGACAGATGTCCGATTATGGTCGAGTGTGGGCGCGAGGTCAACCGGGCGCCGACTTCGGCACGAACGGTGGCTGGCAATTTGCCGCGGGTGGCTGGTTTGAGCCGAAGTGCCAAGAGGGGCTCACCGGCGTTTACCCTACTGCGGCCCTGATCTGCTCAAGGAGGCTGGGGTCTTTGATCTCGTTGTCCCGAGCCAGCAGAACTACCTTTCGACCGTGCTGGCTGAAGCCTCGGGGTCAACCGCCCCGCGATGGGCCACGCTCACGGCCAGATCGACGTCGCGCATCACTTCGCTGAAGACCCGCGGGGACGTCGGTCAGCCTGGCATATTCCGTCGCGCCCCAAAGCGCGAACCTCACCTTTTCAAGGGTCAGGCCTTCAACCTCGGCAGGGGTGTAAAACGGTTCCAGGAATTCGAGCTAGGCGACGAGCTTTTCGTCGTGGAACGTGCGAAAAATGCCCTGTTCGGGGGCTGTGACCCACCCGCGACCGCCGAGCAGGGCCATCGCCTGGCGTGGGTTCACCTGATGCCCGGCATACCGCTCGCTGAAGGTCGCGTCGCGCTTTTCCTGCGAGGTCAAAACATATAACTCACGAAACACCTGTTTGAATGGCTGGATCCGCTCGCCCGTGAAACAGTCGCGTTGCCAGTTCGTCCAGGCCTTCGACTCGAGCAGGTCGACCGGATGTGCCTGCCGTAGTTTCTCGGTCTTCTTGATCGGCTCAACGTTGCCGGCGCAGTCGCGCAGGGCTTTCCCGGCGCCGAAGAGATAGCCCGCAATCCCCTCGCCGATGAACACCAACCGCTCGAGCATGGGCTTCAAGATCACGTTGCCCGAGAGCTCGACGAGATCTTCGCCTGTGAACACGTCGCCCCGGCACATCGCCTGTTCCAGCGAGCCTTTCATGCGGCTGGCTGAGCGTCGCAGGTCGGTCTTGCGCCGAACAACTCGGCGACGGCCTCATCCTTCTTGATTTCCGGCGGCGGCGACTTGAGCAGCTTCTCCCCGCGCTTGACCGTGATCTCCGGCAAGCCCTCGTCATCAATCGCCAAGCTCACCGTGACATCCTTCACCGCGGCGATGACAGGCCCCGCGGCGAGATCGGCCGTGGCCAGTCCTTCCATGGCCCATTGCAAGCGAATCGGGTCGGGATACCCCGCCGTTCTGGCCAGATTCTCCTGCGCAATCCGCGCGGCCAGCTTCTCGGACGCCTGGCGCATCGACCCAAACTGGCGGCTGGTCCGGACGAACTCCTGCATCACCTTGAAGCGAGCGAGGACGTCTTCCCTGTGAGCTTTCGGCTCCAGGGGCAACAGCCCGAGCGCACGGATGGCGTCTTGCTTGCGGTTGGTCTCGACCTCGCGCACCAGCCCTGGTTTGTCGAGCTGGCCGAGCATTGCCTGCGCGAAAAGCTGGGCACGCTTGTGGCCGTTGCCACCGCTGGCATACTTGGCGCACTCCCAAAAGATCGTCATAGAGGTCGTTTTCATTCGCCAAGCCGGCTTCAAACGCATCGACAAGGTGCTTCCAATGCATGCGCTGGCGAGGAAAGTCAGGCACCGGCTTCAAGGTGGTCGAAGCGTCTGTCTTGAGCCACCATTTGGTCTTCGTGATTTCAGCGACGACGGGTTCATCAATCCAGCGTCTGAGGCCGAACATGTGGCCTTCGTGCGCTTCCGTCCATTCGCCCGCCGCTTTTGCGACGTCCGTCAAAGGCGACGTTGCGGCGCTGATTCGCTCGAGAACATCACGGAAGGTGGGAGCGAGCTTGTCGATGGGCAAACCGGCGATCACTGTCTCGAACGAGTCGACCGCGAAATCGGCGGCGCCGGCCATGTGAGTATGGGCGACGAGCCAGGAGATCAGCCCCTGTACATGGTCAAGATACCGCAGGGTCGGCAGTTGCTTGACGATCGCCTCAAACTGCGATCCTCCGTGCTTCTTGAAGAGGTTCGCACTGAACTCCTGGCAGAGCACGGCGGAGATCGCCGAGCGGGCCAGTTCCAGTCCATCGGCATCACGCGCCGCCTCGGGACGTCGCTCATATGCAGCAAACCAGACTTCCTGGAGCGGTAGATCTTCCCGCGGTCGGAGAACGGGTTTCCGGTCGCGAGGTTGATATTCGTAGGGCGAAAAATGGTGCGGGAAGTACGGGACCGCTCCCAGGACCATTTCCTGCGACTCGCCATAGAGTGGTTTCGTCTTGACCTTGGCCTCGCGGTGCTCGTGCACCAGGGAATCGAACATCTTGAGCAGCTCGATTGCGGCGGGGCTGACCAGCTTGGCCCGGCGATCGACCGGCAGGCTCGGTGGCGTGCGCCTGGTGGGGTCCATCAGGCCCAGGGCATCTTCAAGCGTGTATGTCTTGACTTCCGCCTCGAGCAGCTTGTCGAGATAGCTTTGCTCCTCGCGGTCGAGGGTCTTTCGCGTGTGGCGATAACCTGTGGCCAGCTCGAGGACCTTGGAGGGAGAACGCCCGGTTTCGCGCATCCGGCTGAGCAGCTCCAGTCCGGCCATTCGCTCTGGCGCGGTCTTTGAGGCCGTCAGCCGGGCGGCACTCTCCGTCACCACGACATCTTCGAGCGAGAGGATCATATTGATGATCCCGCGCCTGAGGTCGCTCGCCTTGCGGCTGAGCAAGGGCTCAATCGCGGGCAGGTCGCTTGAAGAGATCTTGACCCGGTTCATCATCTTCACAGCCCGCTCGCGCACGCTGGGAGAGGCGTCACCAACCAGCCGCAGCAGGGCGTCGCGCGAGGGGGTGTCGAGCCGTTTCTGATTCCCCAGTTGGAGCGCGGTCCACTCACGTTTGTCGGGCGACATCTCGTCCAGGAAAGGCAACAACGCCGAGGGCGATCTTCCCTCGAGCGCGAGCGTGAGAGCATCCGCGGCCGTGCTCCTGGATGCCGAAAATTTCATCCACGGCCAGACCAAAGGCTCGGTCGCTATCGGTTTCGCGGGCAGGCGTTCAAACAGCCGCACAAGCCGCTCGAAGATTCCCCCGGCGTCTTCGGCGGGATCGCTTAGCATGTTGGATTGTAAGAACTGGGAGTGGGAAGGCTCCTCCGCCTCGCCCTGGCTTGGCTCTACCTTGACCTGCCGCCTCCGGCCATGGAGTATCTGGCCCGCGATCGCCGTCGCATAGCAGGCGATGCGCAAGTCAGGGTCATCCACGGCGAGGGCGATGTGGGGATACGTTTCGTTCAGGCCGAGCAGCGAGAGGTGATGCAGCCCAACGAGCCGCATCTCGGGCTGGGCGTGCGCCAAGATTGTCGCGGCGGGAGCGATCGACGCATCGGCATCTTCGAACGCGACACGGCTATCGGGCTCGAGACGTACAATGGCGTCAAGATTTGTGTATTCCACCTCGTCGATCACCACGAGATAAAGGCCATCGAGGAAGGCTTCGAGCGCCGTGGCGATCGCGGCCTCGACATCGACCTCGGCGGGCGGATATTTCGGGTCGCGGCCCTCGGGGCTGATCTTTCCCTTCTGCTCGCCGCGTTCGATCTCACTCAGCGAGAGTACGCGGTCGAGCCGGCGTGCATCTTGCCGCTTCTGAAACGCCTGGACCTCGCTCTTCACCACGTGGGTGATCAGGGTGCGCAAAGTGAGCGGTCCGTCGCCATCGCCGACGTCGCGGGGCGGCGGCGGGACGGAGAAATCCTCGAACAGCGGCTTGCGTTTGCCGAGTGCCTTGCCGCGAATCGTGATCATTGCCCAAGCTTATCAAGCAGGCGCTGCGCCGCAAGTCGCGAGCGGTCAGTGCGGGGCCTCTCCGGCTTGCAGCATCTGCTTGCGCTCTTGACGGAGCTTCTCCAGACGGGTCAGCGGCTTACTCGCATCGGCCTTGGCGGTGACCACCGAGGCGGGCCTGACGCCCGAGGCGGGAATGATAGGCTTCTTGGCCGGGAGCGGCGCATCGACCCGCAGCCGGCCCGTCCCCAGGTTGTGCACGATCGGCTCGCCGTCTTTCGTGATGACGGCCTGGCAGAACAGGCTTTTCGTTTCCCCAGGGGGCGTCTTGGGGTCGGTTTTGAGGTGAAACACGACCCTGGTGTCGCGATTGGTGATCATGACCGGATCTGTGGTCGCCTTGTTGGGCAGGCCAATCAACGTGAGCTTCGCCGCGCCGGCAAAGTCGGTGGACTTGTTCACGTTCACGATCAGGTCGACCTCCTTGCCTTGCTCGACGCTGGCCGCCTGGAATTTGAGCGTCAGGAACTGAGGCGCCACCGTGAGCCGGGCGAATTCCGACGCAACGACCAGCCGGCCGCCGCGGTTTCCCCGCCGCTGTTGTGCTTTAGGGGTACCGGCCGCTGCGCCTGGGGGAGGCTCAAAATATGTGCCGTTCGCCAGGATCCGCCAGGTTTTCAACTCGGCCCCGCCGGACGCATTGATCGGAATGACGGCTTCCGTCGAGTTTTCCGGGATCACGACTTCTCCCTTGGACGCAATTCCCGGCGGATTCCAGGGGAGTGAGACGGCGATGGGAGCGGTGAAGCCCGGCTTGCGGGTAGCGACCACCTTCAGGTCCATTGAGCCGCCGCGCACGATCGGCACCCTGGGCTGCACGATCGCGACCGAGAAGGGCGCCTCATCCGCGACGGCAACGGCCAGCGATTCGACCGTGCGCGTCCAGAAGGGCACGTTGTTTTGGCCGAGCACCAGCTCGGCGGTCGAGCTGAATTCGCAGGGAACTTGCTTCGAGCTGTCGGTCGGACGACCGACGACATTCGCCAAGGCGGCACCGATCGGGGCTTTTGAATCGGCGTGGAAAAGAACCGGGATGACCGTGTGTCCGGCCGTCAACTCATCCGACTCGACGGTGACTCCCGGGGGCAAATTGCCCGCGCTCAAGGTGACCGCGCCCGCAAAATCTTCGCGCTTGGCCTGGATCAGAATCGCCTGGCGATTCCCTCTGGGCACCGACAGAGCCATCACGTTCGTCCCGCGCCTGAGCGATTCGTTGGGCGTGCTCAGCTCGAGCCGCGGCGTTACCGAGCTGATCTCGACGCGATATGTGTATTCGGGCCCGCCTTTTTTCAGGTGGTCGGAGACGGAGATCACGAAATCGCCGTCGCGCGGCGGGTTGAATCGAATGTAACTATCGGGGCCGCCGCTATCGTCGTTTGCCGCAACCTGGCCGGCGTTCCTGGCGAAGAGGCGAATGACCGGGTCCAGCGGCGAGCGGATCTGACGGGCGAACACGCGAATATCGTAGGTCTGGCCCTTCCGGGCGCGAAATGTGAAAGAATCAACATCTCCCGCTCTTTCGATCACTCCGTTGAGTGCGACCGGAGGCGCAAATGGAGTGGCGCGATCGTGGGTGTCGTTGGGCTCGGCCTCGAACGTGTTGCCAAACGGGCTGAGGCGAAACAGGTTCGGGTAGGGCGCGTAGCCGCTCGAATCGTGCGCCAGGAGGCCAAAATGGCGATCGGCATGGTCGGGCAGGTCGATCTCGGTCGTGGATTCGCCGAGCACGTCGCCGATCCAGCGGATGCGCAAGTGCTCACCCACCTTGCCACCGGAAGGGAGCGTGGCGGTCGGCCTGGGGAAGTTGCCGACATGCAGGCGATAAAGGCACTGCGGATTGCCGGCGAACGCCGCTTCACGCACGGCGATGATATACGGCCCGTCCGCGGGGGCGACCAGCGAAACGAAGCAATCCTGCCAGGTGAGGGCGTTGTCGTCGCTGGAGGCCAGCTCGAACCGCTTGGCGTTCAAGATTGCGACATAAGGGTCGAAAAGCGTCAGACCCAGGCGAATTCCTTCCACCTCGACAGTGATCCGCTCCCCTTTCTTCGCTCGCAGCTCAAAATAATCGATGTCCTCTTTGCCCGCGACGCCGTTGACCGTCACGTTGATGTTGATCATCTGGGGCCGGGCGAAGTCGTTATTGGGCTCGACCTCTGCGACGTCGCGCAACGTGCCCACGCTAAAGGTCTTGAGCGAGCTGATTCCCGTCGCGGTGCGAACGCGAAAATCATGCAGGCCCAGCTCGGCGCCTGCCGCGATCTTGAAGGTGGCGACTGCCTGCGCGTCCTTGCCGCCCGAGATCTTGGTGACCGTGATCCCCGGCTGATAGAAGAGGATTTCCTGGATGTCGGCCAGGCGCTGGCCGGTGAGCGTGACGGTCACCTCGGTGCCGCGCTGGCCGCCGACGGGCTGGATTAACCGGACGGTGGGGGAGACGGCGTGAGCGGGCACGGCCGCGATCAACAGACCTAGCGTGGCAAAAACGATCGATTTCATAATCATCGCCGAAAAGAGTCGGTGTGAGGGAGGGCAACGAATCAGACAAGAGGGCGTGCGGGAGCAGGGGGTGCCGGCCGGGCGCGAGCGAACGAGCCAATTCGCTCGTCCGGCGGCGATCGACCTGATCTCATTAGTATAGCGTCCTTAAAATGTTCAACCAGAGATGAACGACAAATTGCCACATTGAGCCCCACATCGAGAAACGCGCCGATGGGTGGCGTGTTTGACATCACGCTGGTGACGGCGTTACTTTGCAGTAGGGGCTCTGGCAGCCGTTCGAGCAGGAGCGACTCATTCGCCCTCTCATTTGGAGTCACGAACACGATGCACCCGACTCCGGTTAGCTCGGAAAGCTGGATTCAATCGACTTCCGACGTGTGTGGCGGCGAGCCGTGCATTCGAAATACGCGACACACGGTCGCGGGTCTCGTTGCGTGGCGCCGGTTGGGGTTGTCCGATGCGCAGATCCGAGAACATCACCCGGATTTGACCGACGCCGACTTGACGGTTGCGTGGGGCTACTACCGGGCGCACGCTGAAGAGATCGACCGAGCAATAGTTGTTGCGAATCAATAAGCCGCAGGTCCCGTAGGCGGCCAGTAGACTCGGCGAAGGGCCGTTTCGCGGTGGCCAGGACCGCGACAGCTCGGTGTGTCGCGCTCATGGATCCGAAGCAGATCGGCGAGTACACGGCCATGAATTCAGAGGCGCCCTCTCCAGACCAGCGATCTCTCGCCTGACTGAGGACTCCTGCGATGTCCGAATCTCCGACGTGCCCGGATTGCGGCGCGGCCCTGGCTCCTGGCGCCCGCGCAACCTTTGTCCGCGCTGTCTTCTGCGCGGGATTGGCGAGCCCTTCCGGCATCGTTGCTGAGCACGACCAACGGCCGTCGACCGTCGATCAGGGGACCACGACGCCAGGCGTGCTCGACGCGCTCGCCGTCTCCACGGGAGTTGTCTCCCGCATTCTACTGCGTGACACCGACAACGGCTTCGAGCCGCCGCTCATTCGGCCTGACAAGAACGGTGGCGCCGACTCGGGCGTGCGCTATCGGATCGACGGCGAAATCGCCCGCGGGGGCATGGGGCAGGTGCTCAAGGGACGCGACCCGGACCTCGGCCGCGATGTCGCACTGAAGGTTCTTCGCGAAGATTTCCGCGACGACCTCGACATGGTCCGGCGGTTCGTCGAAGAGGCGCAAATCGGCGGCCAGTTGCAGCATCCCGGCATCGTGCCGATCTATGAACTGGGTCTCTTTGGCGACCGAAGGCCGTTCTTCGCGATGAAGCTGGTGAAAGGGGACACGCTCGCCAAGCTGCTCGACGGCCGCAAGAGCCCGGCCGAAGCGTTGCCGCGATTCCTGGGAATCTTCGAGGCGATCGCCCAGACGGTCGCCTATGGGCATGCGCGAGGCGTGATCCATCGCGACTTGAAGCCCAGCAACGTGATGGTCGGCAGCTTCGGCGAGGTGCAGGTGATGGATTGGGGCCTGGCCAAGGTTTTGCCGCGCGGAGGAGTCTCTGACGGCGCCACGGCCGGCAAGGTGACCCGGCAAGAAACGGTGATTGCCACCGCCCGGAGCGGCTCGGACGATTCGGATCTCTCTCGCGCCGGGTCGGCGATGGGGACGCCGTCGTACATGGCGCCTGAGCAAGCCCGTGGTGAGATTGACCGGATCAACGAACGGGCCGACGTCTTCGCCCTGGGCTCGATCCTCTGCGAAATCCTGACCGGTCAACCGGCGTTCATTGGTCGCAGCTCGGGTGAGATCCAGCGCAAGGCGGCTCTCGGGGACCTGGCCGAGGCAATGTCGCGGCTCGATACCAGCGGCGCCGACCGCGAGCTGGTTGCAATCGCCAAGGATTGCCTGGCGAGAGAGCCGGAGGATCGACCGCGAGCTGCGGGAGTGGTTGCGGAAGGGTTGTCGTCCTATCTTGCGGGGGTCCAGCAGCGACTGCGGGTCTCCGAGCTCGAGCGTGCCGCCGAACATGCACGTGCGGAGGAGACCCTCAAGACGGCTGAAGCCTCCGAGGCGCGGGCGAAGGCCGAGCGGAACAGCCGGCGACTGACCGCCGCGCTGGCGGCATGCGTCGTCGGCCTGATCACACTGGGCGCAGGGGGCTATTCCTGGATGCGCAATCAGAAGGCCGAGCGGGCCGCAAGAACAGCGTCGTCGGTCGATAGGGCGGCTCGCCGAGGCCGAACGTGCCGCCATCACAGCCCGCAGCGCCTCGCTCAACTCGGAAGCCTTATGGGCCGAGGCGGTCGTGCTGGCACAGAAAGCCGACGACCTGGCCCGCCAGGGCGGAGCGGACGAGATCACCCGTGCCCGGGCGTCGTCTGCCGTGGAACGGCTGGGCGAGGAACGATACAAGGCCGCCTCGCAGGCACGTCAGGCGGACGTCGATGGCCGACTCGTCGACCGGCTGATCCAGGCGCGACTGACGACGATCGCTCGCGACCTGGGCCCGGGGGTGACCGAGTCGATCTATGCCGACGCGTTCCGGGAGGCGGGCCTCGACCCGGATGGCCACCCCGCCGACGCCGGGCCGGCACTCCGAGCCCGCCCGGCCGCGGTTGCGCAAGCCGCAGCGACGGCCCTGGACGCTTGGGCCGCGTCCCGCCGCCTTTGGCGGGCCAATCCCGCCGATGCGGCTCGGCTGTCACTGGCAGCACGGCTTGCCGACCCCGATCCCTGGCGCTGCGAACTTCGCTCAGCCTTGGAGCTTCCCGACCGCATCGCGCGCCGGGATCAACTGCACCGCCTGGCGGAGGCGCCCGAACGGAAACGCTCGGCCCCGTCAGTCTCGACTTCCTTGGGCGCGCCCTCATCGAGGCTGGCGCCGGTCCCGCCGCGGAAAAGCTGCTGATCGCCGCACAGAGACGGTATCCGGGCGACGCCTGGCTCAATTACGACATCGGGTTCCTGTCCTTTTACGGAGATCGGTTCGAGAAGGCGATTCCTTATCTGGCAACTGTCCGAGCGTTCTATCCAGAGTCCGCGCACATGCTCGGCCACTGCTTCGTCGAGTCGGGCGAACTCGACGAGGCCGAGGCCGTTTATCGCGACCTCGCCCGGCTGCAACCCGACATTGCCATTCACCGTGGGTGCCTGGGCCGTCTGCTACGAATCGAAGGCAGATCTCGCGAGGGCGACGCCGTCCTCAACGCGACCGTGGCGAGCGTCATCGCGACGCTGCAACGAGGAACCGGCCGCGAAGATCTCAGGGATGATCACCTCGCTCTCCTCCAGGAATTAGGCAAGGCCTCCGAAATGGAGGCCGCCAGCCGCGAGGCGATCCGCAGAGACCCGTCCTACGTCCGTTACCGATTCTACCTCGCCATTTCCCTGTCGTTTCAACGCAGATACCAGGAGGCCGAGTCCGTGATCAGCGAAGCGATCCGCATCAAGCCCGACTATGGACCTCTTTACATCGTCCTCGGGACGTCATTTCGGCACCAGGGTCGCCTGAACGACGCCATCACGGCCTACCGCAAGGCCAGAGAATTGCGCCGTACCAAGCCGGACACGGCGGCGGCGAGGGAACTTGATGCGCTCACCCATCGGACCGAGAGGCAACAGGTAATGGCTCCGCGGCTGTCCGCCATCTTACGCGGCGACGACCACCCGAAGGATTTAGCCGAGAGGATCGACCTGGCCGAGGTGTGTCTCGATCGCGACCAGCCCGCCGCCGCGTTCCGGTTTTTCGCGGAGGCCCTGTCATCCGATCCATCGCGAGCCGAGGCCCGTGTCGGACCATCGTACTGGAATTGGTCGCGCGCCAGCGGCCGCAACCTCGACACGCCACGCTATGAGGCCGCCCGTGCCGCCGTCCTGGCCGGTACGGGTCGGGGACTCGACACACCCACGCCAAACGACCCGGCACGGGCGCGGTTCCGCGGACAAGCGCTTGCCTACTTGCGGCAGGAGCGCGCCGCCTGGGGGCGGGAGCTTGATCGTGGCGACGCCGCGTCCGTCAAACGGGTGCGCCGGGCGTTTGAAAGCTGGTTCGACGACTTCGACCTCAACGTCGTCCGCCTTCCTGAGTCACTGAAGGCCCTTCCCGAAACCGAGCGGGCCGACTGGCAAGCGTTCTGGGATGAAGTGGACGAAACGCTCCAGAAGGCCGCGAAGATCCAGCGATGAACGCCGCAGCTCTGGCAGAAACCGATTGAATCGACGGCGCTCAGGCAGCAAGGCAAGACACACACGATTCGCAAGCAAGTTGGCACTGTCCCGGGCTACTCCGGCAACCGTTTCTCCTTGATGAGTTGATCAATAGCGTGCTTCCAGAGCTTCTCACCAGGGTCCACGTCGTTCTTCCTACCGTTGAATGACCAGGCGATGTTGATTCCATCCGGGCGCCAGATCATAGCAGTCGTCGAGTTGTCCCAACTGCCACCCATGACCCACAGCGGATTGCCGTTGTCTCGGGGCCGTCCGTCAAGCCAGAAGCAGCGCATGAACGTGCACAGAGCCGGCGTGGACACGCCCATACGAAATTCTGCGGGGTCTTCCATGATCAGCCCGTTCCACAATTGCGGGGGCTCGCCCTGCTGCCTGGCTTCATGCCGAACCCACGTCAAGTCCGTGACGCGGTAGGGGCGGCAGAGATGATGGCGCAGATAATTGGTATAGCTTTGGCTGGAAACCCGGGTGACCACGCATTTCAAGGTGTTATAGCCAAAACTGTCGTACTCCGCCTTCTCACCGGGCGCCCACGCGAGCTGTTGCACCATCACGTGGCGGAGCAGGGTTGCGGCTTCGATCGGATATGTTCGGCCGTTCGCCGCCTGCCACGCCCGTTCCACGGGCTCGCCCTGCCAACCCGCCTTGTGCTCGAGGAGATGATTGATCGTGATGTTCCACACCCGCGGATCGACGACATTGCCTGCCGGCCGGATCTTCAGGAGCTTGAGCACGGAGGCATTCAAGTCCAGCTTGCCGTGTTGTGCCAGTTGCCGGATCATCGCGGCCGTCAAAGGCTTATCACAACTGGCGATGGACATTGGTGTGTCGGGATAGATCGGCACCGTGCGGCCGCCGTCGCTCCAGCCATAGCCGCGCGAATACAGCGTGTGGTGGCCGCGAGCCACCGTCAGCGTGGCACCCGAGCAGTCGATCTCCTTCAGGCACCTCAGCATGATCGCATCCAGCAATTCGACCCCGGGCGCATGATGGCCACTCACGGGGACTTTACGGGCGTGTCTGGCGTCAGGAGTCTGCGCCGCAGCCGCCACCTGCGAGATGCCGAACCCAGCCCAGGCCACCGTAAGACAAGCCAGAGTTTTCATGAGTCGTCCCTTTCAGATTACGCAAAGAGTACTCGTTGGAGCTCGGAATTTGGGTCCGCCCTTGATGGGGCCCGAATGCGAATCTGCCCTGGAACGATCGACGCGAGAGTGGCGCTTGGCACCATCCCGCTACGATTCCCCGGGTCCGGACTGGGCATCGCAGTCGCACTCGATGAGCGGGACTACAAGGAGCAGTGGAACACAGTCCGTCACTGCGAAGAGATCGTCAGACGACTGCTTCCGTCGAGCCGGAAGCAGCGAGCGGGTTGGGCTTGGCATTCCCGACCTTGATCAAGGTGTTGCGATCGGTGTGCAGGAAAGATTCGGCCTGGCCGCGGACCGACAGCTTGGTGGTCTGATCGTAAGACCAGGTGCCGTCGCTGTTGATCGTCACCGTGATCTCGAAGCTCGTGGTCTTGAAGCCAAATTCCAGGAAGGGATTGGAGACGATGCCGTTGGTTTCGGAGCCGCGTTCCGCTTTGAGCGTGAAGCGGCGCGAATCGGCCGAGGCCTGACCACTGGCCATCGCGACCTGTCCGCGCGGGATGGCGATCGTGAGCAGCACGGAGCCGGTTGCGGGCTCCCACAGCCAGAATCCGACTTGTTCGTGAAACATCGCCACCTCGCCCGGCTTTGTGATGTGGGTGTGGTAGCGCAGGCCGTAGAAGAGCTGTGGTCCGTTGGTTTGCAGGTCGATAGGCAGCAACTCATATCGCTCGATGTACCGCTGCTCGGCCGGGCCTTCTGCCGTGGGATGCACGTCGACACCGTTTTCGCCCACCCAGAGCCCGGCCATGGGCGTGAGCGGCCCCAGGTTGCGCAGGGTGTCAACGTCGGCCTGGGGCTCGGAATAAATGTCGGACGGCATTACGGTCATCGCGGATTTCCTCGCCGGGCGTGTGTTCAGTGCGCTGCCGATCGAACATTTTCAAACATCGCTGCAGGCTCGTGCAAGGGATGAATCGGCGAATGGCTGAACGGGCCTGAGGCATTCGGTGTTCCTCTCGAACGGCGCCCGTCCGGGGACTACCCAAGCTGCCCGACGGCGAGCGGCAGAACTGGCAGAGACTCTGGGCGGACGTTGACGCCCTGCTCAAGCGAGTCCAGGCTCCGAGACGCTGACGGGTCTTTGGCGATGCATCCTTGTATTTGGATATTTGGTTTTATTTCGCGATTGGCGCAGCTCTTGCTTGCCGTATCTCCGTCTAATCCGCGAAAAGTCTTCCCAGAGCCGATCCTCGAAGCGACCGCCACATTTTGCCGCGGTTCAGAGACCCACCGAGAGCCTTCTATTTTGCTCAGACAATCTATTTTGACCAGTGTATTTACATCCGTTCCACCGTTGGTTATTGTGTGTCTCTTCGTGCGTTTGCAAGTAATGATTGTCCTGTTTAGATCGACTCCGATCTGATTGATTCGATTACTTGCGTCAGTGTCTGTATTGGTTTGATCGTGCGACTTCGGGTGGTGTGACTTTTCAACAGGGGATGCGCCGCGTGGCGATCGCCACGTGACGACCGTGTCGTGAGTTAGTCCGGGAACAGGCCGGGCTCGCAAGTTTCTCAATTTTTCGTTAGTCGACTCGCCACAGCTCTGGAGGCAATCACCATGATTCTGCGCGCGTTGGCCGTGGGACGGTGCGACAAACTGAAGCGGTTCAGGGCACGCCGGCCTCGAATTGAATGGATGGAGACGAGGACGCTCCTATCACCCCCGACGGTGACGGGCTTGAGCCCGACTAGCGGTCAGGAAGCTGGCGGCACTTTGGTGACGATCAGCGGCACTAGCTTCACGGGCGCAACGGCGGTCGACTTCGGGACGACGGAAGCAACGAACCTCAGCCTGGTGAACGACACGACGATCACGGCGGACAGCCCGGCTGGAACTGGCGTCGTGAACGTGACCGTGACGACACCTGAGGGCACGTCGGCCGACTCACCGGCCGATGAGTTTACTTACACGGTACCCGCTGCGCCTGCGGTCACGGGTCTGAGCCCGACCCACGGTCTCGAGGGCGGTGGCACCTTGGTGACGATTACTGGAACCAGTTTCACGGACGCGACGGTGGTTGACTTCGGGACGACGCCGGCGACGAATCTCACGGTGGAGAATGACACCACGATCACGGCCGACAGCCCGGCTGGTACCGGCACTGTCGACGTGACGGTGACGACACCTGTGGGCACATCGGCGACTTCTCCGGCCGATCAGTTTACCTACACGGTTGCTAATACACCGACGGTTTCGGGGCTGAGCCCGACCACCGGTTCAGCGGCCGGCGGCACTCCAGTGACGATCACCGGGACCGGATTCACCGGCGCGACGGCGGTCGACTTCGGGACGACGGCGGCCGCGGATGCGGACGTCGTGAACGACGGCACGATCACCGCGGTCAGCCCGGCGGGCACGGGCGTCGTGAACGTGACGGTGACGAGCCCCGCGGGCACGTCGGCCGTCTCGCCCGCGGATGAGTTCACCTATACGGTGGCCGCTGCGCCTGTGGTCACGGGCCTGAGCCCGACCGGCGGCCCGGCGGCCGGCGGCACTCTGGTGACGATCACGGGCACGAGTTTCACCGGCGCCACAGCGGTCGAATTCGGCACGACGGCCGCGACGAATGTCACGGTGGAGAACGACACCACGATCACGGCAGACAGCCCGGCTGGGACCGGCACGGTGGGCGTGACGGTGACGCCGCCGGCGGGGACCTCGGCCACGTCTGCGGCCGATCAGTTTACCTACACCGTCGCGCCCGCAGTCACGGCGCTGAGCCCGACGGGCGGTTCGACGGCCGGCGGCACTCCGGTGACAATCACGGGCACTGGCTTCACCGGCGCCACGGTTGTCGACTTCGGCACGACGGCAGCGACGAATCTGGACGTGGAGAACGACACCACGATCACAGCCGACAGCCCGGCTGGGACGGGCACCGTCGACGTGACGGTGACGACGCCGGGGGGCACGTCGGCCACGTCTGCGGCCGATCAATTCACCTACGCCGCGGCCGCCGCGCCCGTGGTCGCGGGGCTGAGCCCGACGAGCGGTTCGACGGCCGGCGGCACTCTGGTGACGATCACGGGCACCGGATTCACCGGTGCGACGGCCGTCGATTTCGGGACGACCGCAGCGGCGGATGTGACCGTGGTCAATGACACGTCGATCACGGCGGACAGCCCGGCTGGTACCGGGACGGTGGACGTGACGGTGACGACGCCGCTGGGCACGTCAGCCACGTCTGCGGCCGATCAATTCACTTACACGGCCGCCGTAGCGCCGACGGTGACGGGCCTGAGCCCGACCACGGGTACTCAGGCCGGGGGTACGTTGGTGACAATCACGGGGACCGGGTTTACTGGTGCCACCGCGGTCGATTTCGGTTTGACGGCAGCGACGGATGTGATCGTGGTGAACGACACGTCGATCACGGCAGACAGCCCGGCTGGTACCGGGACGGTGGACGTGACGGTGACGACGCCGGCGGGCACGTCGGCGACATCCGCGGCCGATCAGTTCACGTACGTTACGGCGGCGGCGCCGGCGGTCACAACCCTGAGCCCGCCGAGCGGTGCGACGGGCGGCGGCACATTTGTGACGATCACCGGCACGAGTTTCACCAGCGCGACGGCGGTCGACTTCGGCACGACTGCGGCGACGAACGTGACCGTGCTGAGCGACACGTCGATCACGGCAGACAGTCCGGCTGGTACCGGGACGGTGGACGTGACGGTGACGACACCGGCGGGCGTCTCCGCCACGTCTCCCGCCGATCAATTCACGTACCAGGTGGTCGTAGCGCCGGTGGTCACTGGCGTGAGCCCGATAAGCGGCTCCACGGCCGGCGGCACTCCGGTGACGATCACCGGGAGCGGATTCACCGGCGCGACGGCGGTCGACTTCGGGACGACGGCGGCCACGAATCTGGACGTGGTGAACGACACCACGATCACGGCCGACAGTCCGGCTGGCACCGGCGTCGTGAACGTGACCGTGACCGCGCCAGGTGGCACGTCGGCCGTATCGCCTGCGGATGAGTTCACGTACACGGTGGCCACTGCGCCTGTGGTCACGGGCCTGAGCCCGACGAGCGGCCCGGCGGCCGGCAGTACTCTGGTGACGATTACCGGCACGAGTTTCACCGGCGCGACGGCGGTCGACTTCGGGACGACGGCGGCGACGAATGTCACGGTGGTGAACGACACCACGATCACGGCGGACAGCCCGGCAGGGACCGGCACGGTGGACGTGACGGTGACGACGCCGGCCGGGACATCGGCGACGTCTCCCGCCGATCAATTTACCTACATCGTTGCGCCTGCGGTCACGGCCCTGAGCCCCACGGACGGTACGACGGCCGGCGGCACTCCGGTGACGATCACCGGCACTGGTTTCACCGGCGCCACGGTGGTTGACTTCGGCACGACGGCAGCGACGAATCTGGACGTGGTGAACGACACGACCATCACGGCGGACAGCCCGGCTGGCACCGGCACCGTCGACGTGACCGTGACGACGCCGGGGGGCACGTCGCCCGCGTCTGCGGCCGATCAGTTCACGTACACTGCCGCCGCTGCGCCGACTGTAACGGGCCTGAGCCCGACGAGCGGCTCGACGGCCGGCGGCACTCTGGTGACGATCATGGGCACCGGATTCACCGGTGCGATGGCGGTCGACTTTGGACTGACGGCGGCGACGGATGTCACCGTGGTCAATGACACCTCGATCACGGCAGACAGCCCGGCTGGGGCTGGGACGGTGGACGTGACGGTGACGACGCCTCTGGGCACGTCAGCCACGTCTGCGGCCGATCAATTCACTTACACGGCCGCCGTAGCGCCGACGGTGACGGGTTTGAGCCCGACCACGGGTACTCAGGCCGGGGGTACGTTGGTGACCATCACGGGGACTGGGTTTACTGGCGCCACCGCAGTCGATTTCGGTTTGACGGCGGCGACGGACGTCACGATGGTGAGCGACACCTCGATCACGGCGGACAGTCCGGCTGGGACCGGTACGGTGGACGTGACGGTGATGACGCCTGCGGGCACGTCGGCCACATCACCAGCGGATCAGTTCACTTATGTTGCGGCGGCCGCGCCTGTGGTCACGGGCCTGAGCCCGACGAGTGGCCCGACGGCCGGCGGGACTCTGGTGACGATCACCGGCACGAGTTTCACGGGCGCGACGGCGGTCGAGTTTGGAACGACGCCGGCGACGAACGTGACCGTGGTGAGCGACACGTCGATCACGGCGGACAGCCCGGCTGGGACGGGGACGGTGGACGTGACGGTGACGACGCCAGCGGGCGTCTCCGCGACGTCTCCGGCCGATCAATTCACGTACCAGGTGGTTGCGGCGCCGGTGGTCACGGGCGTGAGCCCGACCACGGGACCGGCGGCCGGCGGGACTCTGGTGACGATCAGCGGGACCGGTTTCACCGCCGCGACGGCGGTCGACTTCGGTACGACGGCGGCGACGAATGTCACGGTGGTGAGCGACACCTCGATCACAGCGGACAGCCCGGCGGGCACGGGTGTTGCGAATGTGACGGTGACGACGCCGGGAGGCACGTCGGCCGTCTCGCCCGCGGATGAGTTCACGTACACGGTGGCCGCTGCGCCAGTGGTCACGGGATTGAGCCCGACCAATGGTCTCGAGACAGGAGGCACGTTGGTGACGATCACCGGCACGAGTTTCACCGGCGCGACGGCGGTCGATTTCGGCACGACGGCGGCGACGGATGTGACCGTGTTGAGCGACACGACGATCACGGCGGACAGCCCGGCAGGGACCGGGACGGTGGACGTGACGGTGACGACGCCTGCGGGCACGTCGGCCACGTCTTCCGCCGATCAATTCACGTACACCGTAGCTGCTGCGCCAACGGTCACGGGCCTGACCCCGACCAGCGGTCTCGAGGCCGGGGGCACCTTGGTCACGATCACCGGCACTGGATTCACAGGTGCGACGGCGGTCGACTTTGGGACAACGGCGGCGACGAATGTGACCGTCTTGAGCGACACCTCAATCACGGCGGACAGTCCGGCGGGGACCGGCGTCGTGAACGTGACCGTGACGACGCCAGCGGGTACATCGGCGGACACGCCGGCCGATGAGTTCACCTACACGGTGGCGGCAGCGCCTGTGGTCACGGGGCTGAGCCCGACGAGCGGCCCGGCTGCCGGCGGCACCCTGGTGACGATCACCGGGACCGGGTTTACCGGTGCGACGGCGGTCGACTTTGGGACAACGGCTGCGACGGACGTCAGTATTGTCAACGACACGACCATCACGGCGGACAACCCGGCTGGCACCGGCACGGTGGACGTCACGGTGACGACGCCTGCGGGCACTTCAGCGACGTCTCCCGCCGATCAATTCACGTACATCGTCGCGCCTGTGCTCACGGGCGTGAGCCCGGCCACCGGCCCGGCTGCCGGCGGCACTCCGGTGACGATCACCGGCAGTGGTTTCACCGGCGCCACGGCGGTCGACTTTGGGACGACGGCTGCGACGGATGTCACGGTGGTGAGCGACACCTCGATCACAGCGGACAGCCCGGCGGGCACGGGTGTCGTGAATGTAACAGTCACGACGCCGGGGGGTACATCGGCCATCTCGGCGGCGGATGAATTCACGTACACGGTCGCGGCTGCGCCTGTGGTCACGGGCCTGAGCCCGACGAGCGGCCCGGCGGCCGGCAGTACTCTGGTGACGATTACCGGCACGAGTTTCACCGGCGCCACGGCGGTCGACTTTGGGACGACGGCTGCGACGGATGTCACGGTGGTGAACGACACCACGATCACGGCGGACAGCCCGGCAGGGACCGGCACGGTGGACGTGACGGTGACGACGCCGGCCGGGACATCGGCGACGTCTCCCGCCGATCAATTTACCTACATCGTTGCGCCTGCGGTCACGGCTCTGAGCCCAACCAGCGGCACGACGGCCGGCGGCACTCCGGTGACGATCACGGGGACTGGATTCACCGGTGCCACGGCTGTCGACTTCGGAACGACCGTGGCGACGAACGTCACGGTGGTGAGCGACACTTCGATCACCGCCGACAGCCCGGCCGGGACCGGCACCGTCGACGTGACGGTGACGACGCCAGGAGGCATTTCGGCCACGTCGCCTGCCGATCAATTCATCTACACCGCGGCTGCCGCCCCCGTGGTCTCGGGCCTGAGTCCGACGAGCGGCTCGACGGCCGGCGGCACTCTGGTGACGATCACGGGCACCGGGTTCACCGGTGCGACGGCGGTCGACTTTGGACTGACAGCGGCGACGGATCTCACCGTGGTCAATGACACCTCGATCACGGCGGACAGCCCGGCTGGGACTGGCACGGTTGACGTGACCGTGACGACGCCTCTGGGCACGTCAGCCACTTCCCCAGCCGATCAATTCACTTACACGGCCGCCGTAGCGCCAACGGTGACGGGCCTGAGCCCGACCACGGGTACTCAGGCCGGGGGCACGTTGGTGACGATCACGGGGACTGGGTTTACTGGCGCCACCGCAGTCGATTTCGGTTTGACGGCGGCGACGGACGTCACGGTGTTGAGCGACACGACGATCACGGCGGACAGTCCGGCTGGGACCGGTACGGTGGACGTGACGGTGATGACGCCTGCGGGCACGTCGGCCACATCACCAGCGGATCAGTTCACTTATGTTGCGGCGGCTGTGCCTGTGGTCACGGGCCTGAGCCCGACGAGTGGCCCGACGGCCGGCGGGACTCTGGTGACGATCACCGGCACGAGTTTCACGGGCGCGACGGCGGTCGAGTTTGGAACGATGCCGGCGACGAACGTGACCGTGGTGAGCGACACGTCGATCACGGCGGACAGCCCGGCTGGGACGGGGACGGTGGACGTGACGGTGACGACGCCAGCGGGCGTCTCCGCGACGTCTCCGGCCGATCAATTCACGTACCAGGTGGTTGCGGCGCCGGTGGTCACGGTTGTGAGCCCGACCACGGGACCGGCGGCCGGCGGGACTCCAGTGACGATCACGGGCACTGGTTTCACGGGCGCGACGGCGGTGGACTTCGGTACGACGGCGGCGACGAATGTCACGGTGGTGAGCGACACCTCGATCACAGCGGACAGCCCGGCGGGCACGGGTGTCGTGAATGTGACGGTGACGACGCCGGGAGGCACGTCTGCCGTCTCGCCCGCGGATGAGTTCACGTACACGGTGGCCGCCGCGCCCGTGGTCACGGGCGTGATCCCGACGAGCGGTCCGACGGCCGGCGGTACTTCGGTGACGATCACCGGCACGAGTTTCACCGGCGCGACCGCGGTGGAATTCGGCACGACGGCGGCGACGGATGTGACCGTGTTGAGCGACACGACGATCACGGCGGACAGCCCGGCAGGGACCGGGACGGTGGACGTGACGGTGACGACGCCTGCGGGCACGTCGGCCACGTCGTCGGCCGATCAATTCACCTTCGTCGTCGCGCCGGTGGTCACGGGTCTTAGCCCGACCAGCGGACCGCCGGCCGGCGGCACTACGGTGATGATCACCGGGACCGGGTTCACCGGTGCCACGGCGGTTGACTTCGGGACGACGGCAGCGACGAATGTGGATGTGGTCAATAGCACCACGATCACGGCGCTCAGCCCGGCTGGGACCGGCACGGTGGACGTGACCGTGACGACGCCGGGGGGCATGTCGGCCACTTCGTCCGCCGATCAATTCATGTATGCAGTCACTACAGCGCCGGTGGTCACGGGCCTGAGCCCGACCAGCGGTCCGACGGCTGGCGGTACTCTGGTGACGATCACCGGGACTGGGTTTACTGGCGCCACCGCGGTCGAATTCGGTACGGCGGCGGCGACGAACGTCACGGTGGTGAGCGCCACCTCGATCACGGCGGACAGCCCGGCCGGGACCGGGACCGTGGATGTGACGGTGACGACGCCATCGGGCACGTCAGCCACATCGCCCGCCGATCAATTCACGTACACGGCGGTTGCAGCGCCAGTGGTCACGGGCCTGAGCCCGACCAGCGGTCCTGCGACCGGAGGCACTTTGGTGACGATCACCGGGACCGGGTTCACCGGTGCAACGGTGGTTGATTTCGGTACGACGGCGGCGACGAACGTCACGGTGGTGAGCGACAGCACCATCACGGCCGACAGCCAAGCGGGCACCGGTCTCGTGAACGTCACCGTGACGACGCCGTCGGGCACATCGGCTGTATCGACCGCCTCCGAGTTCACTTTCGCTGCCGTTTCGGCGCCGACCGTGCTGTCGCTGGTACGCTTCGGATTCCACATGCAGCCGACGTCTCTCGTGCTGAGCTTCAGCTCGGCGCTCGACGCAACGTCGGCTCAGAATGTGAACAACTACCAGCTCATCACAGCGAACGGCGCGGTCATACCCATCAGCTCGGCTGTGTACGATCCGACGGCCTTGACCGTGACGCTCTTCCCGTCGCAGCTCCTGAATCTCGAGAGCTTCTATCAGCTCACGGTTAACGGTGCGCCTCCGAGCGGGCTGACAAGCTCAACGGGCGTGCCGATCGACGGTGCCGGCAACGGGACGTCCGGCACCAACTATGTCTGGATGTTTTCAGGCGGGATCCTGGTAGGCCCGGCTCCGGAATTGCTTCGAACGGCGCCCAGGCGATTCTTCGCCGAGGCGCGGGAGCTGGCAGCACTCGAGAAGAAGCTGGCGGCCGTGCCCAACAGGCGGTTCGTGCTGCACAAGCGTCTGGAGGTCGCAGAGAAAAAGATGGCTGCTGCGGTGCGACGGTTGACCGCCCAGGCTGTCCGCGAGGAAGCTCCGGCAGTCTCGGCAGTCGATCATCTGCTGGCCACTGGAACGCTGGATTTCACGGGTATCGTGCCAGCACCAAGTAACTCTGTCGTCATCGGCAGCCTTCCTCAAGTGGTCCGGAAACGGAGTGGGAAATGAGCCAGTCCCAAGGCGACGGCGTGGGCAACCGGGATCGTTTCGACGGTAGGCCGGGGGTGCGGTCCGTTTATTGTTCCACTCGGAACACATAGGATAAAGGAGGATTTTGGGCGAAGCGCGGAGACGCACCCATGGCGGACCTGAGTGACGGTGAATCGGTGGAGATGAAGGGCTCGGGGGCGAAGCCCTACGTTTTGAAGAACGTGGGCGGGGTCTACTCGTGCACTTGCCCGGCGTGGCGGAACCAGTCGATCGCGATCGAGCGCCGGACGTGCAAGCACCTGCGGAAGCTGCGCGGCGACGCGGCAGAGGAGGCGCGCATCGGGCGCGACGCTCCGCCGGTGGTTGGACCCGAAGGGGAGACAGAGGCGAGCGAGGAGAAGACGGGCCCTCCCTTGCTCCTGGCCGAGCGCTGGGACAACGCCCAGGACCTCGCCGGCTGGTGGCTCTCCGAGAAGCTCGACGGCGTTCGAGCTTACTGGGACGGCAAGTCACTGATCTCCCGGCTGGGCAATCGGTTTCACGCGCCCGACTGGTTTCTCGAGGGCCTGCCCGAAACGGCCCTCGACGGCGAGTTGTGGATCGGCCGCAAGGCCTTTCAGCGCACGGTGGGGATTGTCCGACGGCAGGACCAGACGGACTTATGGAAGCAGGTCCGCTACGTGGCGTTCGACGCGCCCGACGTCGACGGCTCGTTCGAGGGTCGACTTGCGGCCATCCGCGCGCACGTCGAGCGGCACGGGCCGCCGTACCTGGCTGCGCACGAGCACGTGATTTGCAAGGGGTTGGACCACCTCCGCGCGGAGCTGGCGCGGGTCGAGGCGCTCGGGGGCGAAGGGCTGATGCTCCGCCAACCGGAATCGCGCTATGAAGTCGGCCGATCGCTGACTCTGCTCAAGGTCAAGAGTTTCCGCGACGCCGAAGCGCGCGTCCTGGAGCATCTTAAAGGAGCCGGCCGGCACAAGGGGCGGCTGGGCGCGCTGCTCGTGGAACTGGCCGATGGGACGCAGTTCTCGGTGGGTACCGGCTTCTCCGACCGCGAACGGGAGGCCCCTCCGCCGGTCGGCTCCGTCATCACCTTCCGCTACCAGGAGCTTTCTGAGGGAGGCGTGCCGCGTTTCCCGTCGTTTGTGCGCATGCGGGGGGACGCGGTTGGTCCTACCAAGCCGACGACCACTCCTAAAGCAGACGCCAAAGTTGCGGCAGCGGCGGGTCCGACGCCCTCGGCACCGTCTCAAACGGCCCGGCGGTTCGAGTTGATCGAGGGATCGTCGAGCAAGTTCTGGGAAGTGGCCCGCGACGGCTGCGCGGTGACCGTGCCGCTTCGGGCGGATTGGAAGCGATGGCCAGGCCAAGACCAAGGAACTTGCAAGCAAAGAGCTGGCCCAGCGCCACGCCGACGGACTGATCGAGGAGAAGGTTGCCAAGGGATATCGCGAACGGAGCCGGGGGTAGTTTCCGCTCCCGCAGAGAGATGACGCTACCGGCGACCGGCATTGGTGCTATAATCTCTTTCCTCTCTGCAGGCCTTATGGATTGCAAGGACTCGGCCGTGAACCACATCGCGCTGGATAAAGAAGACGAAGCAATCAAGCGGTTCGTGCTGTCACTGCCGGTCGATGCCAACGGCGCGGTGCTGGAACTCAACGGTCAGGCCGTCGCGTGCGTCGTGCCGGTGCTCGAGGAACCTCTCAAGGAACCCAGCGCCTGGACCGAAGCGAAGAACGCCCGCCGGTGCGTGCTCATTGACAAAGAGATCAACGGCACGCTGTCGGCGGGAGAGGCCATGGAGCTGCACCTGCTGCAGCGCCAGATGTTGGCCTATCGTCACCAGGTGGCTCCGTTGCCGTTAGCCGAGGCGCGTCAGCTCCGTGAGGAGCTGCTCGCGAAGGCCCGGCGCCGGCCAAGGTAGTCGTACGTGACGGCCTTCACTTATCCTGCCGAGTCGCACCTGTGCCGACACGGACCGCAAGGCTATGCCGACGCGGCCAGCTACCGGCCGTGGCTGCGCGACGAGTTCGCGTTTCGTTGCGTCTACTGTCTGTTCCGGGAGCAGTGGGGAAAGCGGCGCGGCACGTTCGGCGTTGAGCATTTCCGTCCGATCGCTTCACATCCCGGCGACACACTATCCTACGACAACCTGCTTTATGGGTGCTCTGCCTGCAACGCTGGCAAGGGCAAACAACTGGTCCCGGATCCACTGAGGGCGCTCGTGCAGCGCCGACGTCCGCGTAAACGACGATGGTACCATCGAGGGCCATACGCGGCAGGCACGCCGGCTCATTCGCGTGTTAGGATTGGACGATCGCGAGTACACCGAGTTTAGACTGATTTGGATGGAGATTGTCGATCTATCAGCCCGAGAGGACCCCGAACTGCACCGCAAACTGATGGGTTTTCCGAACGACTTGCCGAACGTCGCCCGTCTGCGCCCGCCGGGCGGCAACACTCGGCCGGAAGGGATCGAGCAGTCATACTTTGTGCAAAAGCAGAAGGCGATCCTGCCGGAAACATATTGACACAGGGGCAGATCGACTTGAATCCGCCGCGACGTATTTGCCATCGGCGTCAAGCTGCTCGATCGATACGGTGTCATCGCTGAACCGCCAGACCTCCGGTGCCCGCAGTTTGCTGTAGGTCCCGGGCCGGTCAATCTTCGGAGGTGAGACGTCGCGCATGACGCCCCGTTCTTCGGATAACGTCGCTCTAGGCGCGACGGGAGGCTGCGGGGTACTCGTGATCGCCGACCCGGTCAAGGCTCCTGGACCGGTGCTCAAAATAGCGGATCCGATGCAACATCAGTATACCCCACCCGATCCGCAGGTGCGACAATCGCTCTGCCTGGTCGTCGTGAAAGCAATCGATGATTGTCAGGGTTCGAATAATGGATGAGACGAATAACGCGTCTGAAACGGAAAGGTCCCAAACGGCCGCCCGCAATTCGGATGGTGCCTCGGATGAAACCAGGAGCCTGTCGGGAACCGCCGGCTCACAACCGCCCGTTGATCGTCCCAGCGACTTTTCCGACGTCGATCCCTCCCAGATCGGGCGCTATCGGGTCATCCGCCGGCTCGGTCAGGGCGGATTCGGACGGGTCTATCTCGCTCACGACGACGACCTTGACCGCCCGGTCGCCATCAAGGTGCCGAACCCTGAACGAATCACTCGCTCCGAGGATGCCGAGGCATTTCTCATGGAAGCCCGCATTCTCGCCAAGCTGGACCATCCCCACATCGTGCCGGTCCATGACGTGGGCCGCACCGAGGACGGACTCTGCTTTGTCGTGTCGAAGCTCATTGAAGGGAGCGATCTCGCGGCCAGGATGGGGCAGGCTCGCCTGTCCTTCCGGGAATCGGCGGAGCTGGTTGCCACCATCGCCAACGCCTTGCATTACGCCCACACTCGGGGCCTGGTCCACCGGGACATCAAGCCCGCGAACATCTTGATCGACGCAGCAGGCAAACCCTGCGTGGCGGATTTCGGGCTCGCCCTGAAAGATGAAGACTTCGGCAAGGGGGGCGGGCTGGCCGGCACACCGGCCTATATGAGCCCCGAACAAGCCAGAGGTGAAGGCCACCGGGTGGATGGGCGGTCCGACATCTTCAGCCTGGGCGTCGTGTTCTACGAATTATTGACCGGAAAGAGACCATTCCGGGGCGATTTGCTGCTGGACATCATCGAGGCGATCACCACCACCGAGCCTCGCCCGCCCCGCCAGATCGACGACACGATACCCAAGGAGCTCGAGCGGATCTGCCAGAAATCGCTGGCCAAACGGGCGTCGGAGCGTTACAGCACCGCGAAGGACATGGCGGAAGACCTTCGTCTGTTCCTTCAAACCGCGGGGGGCTCGGTTTCGCCTTTCGCCGCCGCCCTGCCCATGAGCCCTATACCCGGATCAACCCTGGAAACCGCCCCGGTGCCGGCCACATCCAGGGAATCGCAGTCCGACGGGCGGCCGGTCAAGATTGTCCCAAGAGGGCTGCGATCGTTTGATGAGCATGATGCCGACTTCTTCCTGGAGCTGCTCCCGGGACCTCGGGATCGAGATGGCCTGCCTGAAAGCATCCAATTCTGGAAGCGAAAGATCGAGCAAGTCGACCCCGACCTGACTTTCAAGGTCGGGCTGATCTACGGTCCTTCGGGCTGCGGGAAGTCGTCCCTTGTGAAGGCGGGGCTTCTGCGCCGGCTGCGGAAGCATGTTCTGCCGGTTTATATCGAGGCGACCGCCCAAGAGACGGAAGCTCGGCTGAAGAAGGGGGTGCACAAGGTTTGTCCCGAGCTGCCGCGAGAATCGGGGCTGGTTGATTCGCTGGCAACGTTGCGGAGGGGCCGAATCCTGCCGCCTGAGCGCAAGGTGCTGCTGGTCCTGGACCAGTTCGAGCAATGGCTCTTTGCCAGGCGGGGTGAGGAGAACACGGAGCTGATCGCCGCCCTTCGTCACTGCGATGGCGAACATCTCCAGGCCGTCGTGATGGTGCGGGATGATTTCTGGATGGCGGCGACCCGGTTCATGAGGGAGTTGGAGATCCGCCTCGTCGAAGGGGAAAACTCGGCAGCCGTTGATCTCTTCGACCTTGACCACGCTCGAAGGGTGCTGGCGGCTTTCGGCCGGGCATTCGGCAGGCTCCCTGAGAATTCGTCGGATGCTTCCAAAGACCAGAAGGAATTTCTCAATGAATCCGTCAATGGGCTGGCGGAAGAAGGCAAGGTCATTTCCGTCCGCCTGGCGCTCTATGCCGAGATGATGAAGGGCAAGCCCTGGAACCCTGCCACGCTCAAGGCGGTGGGTGGCACGAAGGGTGTTGGTGTCACATTTCTGGAAGAGACCTTCAGTGCCTCGACCGCCCCTCCCGAGCATCGCTTTCACCAGAAGGCCGCCCAGGCGGTGCTGAAGGCTTTGTTGCCCGAGACCGGCACTGACATCAAGGGTCAGATGAGATCACGCCAGGAGTTGCTGGAAGCATCGGGATATGCGAACCGAATCAGCGACTTCGACGACCTGATCCACATCTTGGACCCGGAGCTTCGGCTGATCACGCCGACCGACCCGGAAGGATCAGCAGGCGAGAGTCAGTCGAAACGAGCGGGCGAGCGATACTATCAGCTCGCGCATGATTACCTGGTTCACTCCCTGCGGGATTGGCTGACGCGCAAGCAGCGGGAAACCCGTCGGGGTCGTGCGGAGTTGCGGCTCGGCGAGCGTTCGTCCCTCTGGAACGCCAAGCCCGAGAACCGCCATCTACCGTCCGTCTTCGAATGGGCAAACATCAGGTTTCTGACGAGGAAGAAGAACTGGACCGAACCGCAGCGCCGGATGATGAAGCGGGCAGGGCAGGTGCACGGGCTGAGGGCACTGGGATTGGTCACGCTGGTCTCCTTGCTCACCTGGGGAGGGATCGAGGGCTATGGCACATTGCGGGCTTCGGCTCTGGTTGAGTCACTTCAGAAGGTGGACACACCAGACGTTCCCGCCATCATCGAGCAGCTCTCGGGCTACCGCCGCTGGGCTGATCGCCGGCTCGTGCGTGCGCTCGAAAGCACCGATGATCGGGAACATCTTCACGCCAGCCTTGCCCTCCTTCCCGTCGATGCCTCTCAGGTTGACTACCTCTTCAACCGCCTGCTCAAGGCCACACCGGCCGAGCTTCCCGTGCTGCGTGATGCCCTGAAAGCCCGCCGCTCCACTCTGACTCCGAAGCTCTGGTCCATGCTCGAGCAAGCGAAGCCGGGCGATGACGCTTTACTCCCAGCCGCCAGCGCGCTGGCAAGCTACGCCCCGGATGACGCCAGGTGGGATGCCGTGGGCGGCAAGGTGGCAGAAAAGTTGGTGTCGATCAATTCGCTCTTGCTCCGGCCCTGGATCGAAGCGCTGCGTCCCGTGCGTGGCAAGCTGACAGGCCCGCTCGCGACGATCTTTGGGGAGTCCCGCTCCGAGACCGTGCACTCGCTGGCGACGGACATCCTCACCGAGTATGCAAGCGACGACCCTGACAGGCTTGCCGATTTGCTCATGGTCGCCGACGAGAAGGCGTATTTGAGCCTTTTCCCGGTCGCCCTCAAGAGGGCCGAACAGATCTTGCCCGTTTTCCGGGCCGAGCTTGCCAGGAAAGCCACGTATTCCTGGGGCGACGCGCCGCTCGATCCGTCGTGGGTGGCGCCCGATGCCGCCCTCGTGAGCCGGATCGAGTCGGCGCAGGGGATCATGACCGAGCGGTTCGCGTTCTGCCAGACGATGCCCTTGGACGAGTTTGAAACGACTGCGGAAGCTCTGCGCAAATCGCGCTACCGCCCCGTGCGGCTCCGCCCCTATGCGGATGGGCAGACGGTGCGAGTCGCGGCGGTCTGGGGCCGCGACGGGCGGAGCTGGCGAATGTCTTCCGGCCTGACCGCCGAAGAGATTCAACTCGAGGCTGAACGTAACGGTGTTGGGCGCGGGTCTCCAGACCCCGCCCGGGAGGGTGACCGAAGGTCTCCTTCCTCGGGGGCATCCGCGGATTCCGTGAGACCTGCGGTCACAGGGAGGGCGGGGTCTGGAGACCCGCGCCCAACACCTGCGGCGGGAAGGCCGGCGACCCTTCGGGTGCCCGGAGACGCGCGCCCAACACATTTGCTTCCCGTCGACGTCGCCGGGTACGTCGCGACTGACAAGGATGGCAAACCCGCCGATCGCTATGCGGCGCTCTGGGTCGAGAAGTCCGGCGATGACGACGCGCGGTTGTACGTCGGGGCGTCCGCTGATGAGCACGATGAGGCTCATGAGAAACTGAAGGAGGCAAAGCTGATTCCGCGGACTCAGAACACCATGATTGGGGCCGACGGTCGCACCAGATATTGCGGAGTTTGGGGGCGACCGCCGGAAGCGACCGTCACAGGTCGGACCTATCGCGACCAGATCGAGAGGAATTTCGAGCAGAAGCAGGCGGCAGAGTTGAGCGACCAGTTGCTCATCGACCTGGCTGTCAGCGGGGCGGGCAAATCACAGCCGGTCCGAGAGCGCGCCCAGGCTGACTTTCAGATTGCGGAGAAAAAGCTCAAGGCCAAGCCTGACGACCTTGATGCCCGGCTGTCTCGGGCCATGGCGAACTTCCGCCTGGGAGAGAGTCAGAAGGCACTCGATGACCTTCAGGTTGTGGTCGGCAAGAACCCGGACGCCATGTCCGCTAAACAGTACCGGGTCATTTCCCTTGCCCGGCTTGCCAAGAAGCAAGACGCCAAGACGGAACTGGAGAAGTTCCAGAAAGGAGACGCCCCGGAACGATTCAGGCTCTACCTCGGCGCTGTCTTGGCAGCAGAGCTGGGCGAAGGGGCGGACAAGGCATTTGAGACCCTGGAAGCCGCGATCCAGAAGCAACCCAAGGACGCAGAACTACGCTATGAAGCCGCCCGTGCTTTTTCGCTGGCATCAAAAGCCATCACCGGCTCGGACAAGGCGAAGGGCCGTCAACTTGCGGAGCGGTCTTTCCAATTGCTCAAGGAGGCGATCGAGAACGATGATGCCGATTTCGCGAAGATGGACTTGGACGCCGATCTCGATCCGATCCGAGACGACCCGGCGTTTGCCGAGATGATGAAGGCCGGACACCCCGACCGGCGCTATGCCGCTGCCTGGAGCAGCGACGCGACGGGCTTCGAGTCGGTTTCGATCCACGGTCTTGATCCCGACGCCCATTTGCGAAAATGCCGGGACATAGCCGGCCAGGGCTACCGCCCGGTTTCTTGGTCGGTGAGCCAGACCGTAGCCGGGGGATCGCTGGTGACCGCTTCGGTCTGGCACCGCCCGACGGTCCAGGAGGACGTCAAGGACCGGCTAGCCAAGCGGCAGGCTCGGGCGGCGGTCGCCTTGGTTCGCATGGGAAAAGCCGAGGAGGTGTGGTCGCTGCTAAAGCACAGCGCGGACCCGCGGCTGCGGAGCTTCATCATCAACTGGCTGAATCCCCTGGGGGCAGATCCCAAGCTGATTGCCGCGGAGCTCGACCAAATCGACCCCAAAGCAAAGCCCACGCCCGCCGGAGGGCAACAATTCATGGACGCCGTGCTGTTCCACCCCGAAACCTCGCAACGCAGGGCACTGATCCTGGCGCTGGGGACATACGGCATGGAGGGGCTATCCCCCGGCGAGAGTGAGCCGCTCTCCGCCAAGCTGCTCGATCTCTACCGCAACGATCCCGACAGCGGCATCCACGGGGCGGCCGAATGGACCCTACGGCGATGGAAGCAGCAGGAGAAGCTCAAGGAACTGGATGCGCAGTTGATGAAGGTCAAAGACCGGGGTGAGCGGCGCTGGTTCGTGAACGGGCAGGGGCAGACGTTTGCCGTGATCGAGGGACCGGTCGAGTTTCGCATGGGGTCACCGCCGACGGAGCCGAAGCGGAATGTCACGCTGGAAACTCCGCGCCGCGTGGTCATCCCCCGCCGTTTCGCCATCGCCGCCAAGGAGGTCACGGTCGAGCAGTGGCTGAGGTTCGAGCGGACCCACACCGGGCTCGGATTGCCCCCGAGCTTCGTGAAGCAGCACAGCCCCGGCCCCGACGGCCCCATGATCGGTTTCACCTGGTACATTGCCGCCGAATACTGCAACTGGCTCTCCGAGCAGGAAGGGCTGCCCCAGGAGCAGTGGTGCTACCTCGCCAACGAGGGCGGAGCTTACGCTGAGGGGATGAAGATTCCCGCCGACGTGCTCGAGCGCACCGGCTACCGGCTGCCCACCGAGGCGGAATGGGAATTCGCCTGCCGCTCGGGCACGGTGTCCAGCTATTACTTCGGCCTGTCGACCGAGCTTCTGGACAAGTATGCCTGGTATCAGGCCAACAGCAAGGAACACGCCTGGTCGTGCGGGAGTTTGCTGCCGAACGAATTCGGGCTCTTCGACATGCTGGGGAACGAGTTTGAATGGGTGCAAGATCGCATCGACCGTTCGATGCCGGAAAAGAGAGGAGTATTCAACGATATAATAAATATATATGAATCTGTCGTTACAAAGAACGTTCGCCTGCTTCGGGGCGGCTCGTTCAACATTCAGCCGTCGAACGTCCGCGCGGCCAACCGTAGCTGGTACTGCGCCGTCGAACCGTATCGCCAGCTTCGGCTTTCGCCCCGCCAGGACTTACCACTGATTCACTTTACAGCTTTACCACTCCCAGTCTTATGATCACGTGAGAATATTTAATTATATGTAACCTCACCCGGCGAAGCCGGGTCGGATCGAAAAAGCGGCTGCCGCTGCCACGCTGAAGGTAGCTCGCAAATTGCATCACTGATGGGAGTCGGGCTTTGTGCATCGCGGATCGGGTTATCGACGATAAATTGCACTAAAGATCATAATTGACAGTGGATTATACATCCATGCCTGAAAAAGTCAATGGACAAACACCAGGAATTGACCGTGATTACGAAGACTTACGACCTCATTCTCTGGTCCTGCTTTTCACACGAGTGAGTTCCCCTGCAACCATCGGTTCGTTCTCGGCGAGCGGATCGAACGTAGCTGATCAACCGGCGAACGTCCGCTCGGCGAACCGTAACAGGAACGCGCCATCGAACCGTAACACGAACTACGGCTTCCGCCCGTCCAGTACTTGGCAACAGGATGCGCATCCTGTTCCGCCGGAATTCGAGAGCTTTTCCTCTCTCGGAGAGTGCAGCGAAGTCCAGGCCGCCGTCCCGTGCCGGGTGACATCGGCTGCTCGGACGAATGAAGCCCAGGCCCGGCAGGTCTGGTAGGTCTTCGGACTCGAACGCCCCGCCGGGCACTTGTTCAACGGTTGCATCCTTTATGATCCCCTGGTCTGATAAGATTGGGTGGAGTATGAATTGTTAAACGGGAGCGGAACGATGAGCGCAATCCGAAGCGTGGTCAAGAACGGTCGAGTTGAAGTCGATGCCCCGCCGGACTGGCCGGATGGGGCGCCCGTGCGTGTTGAACTCGGATTGAACGGTGATTCAGAATACGACGACGAAAACATCGAGACCCCCGAGGAGATTCAAGCATGGCTTCATTGGTATCATAGCTTGGAACCCATCGTGATGACGCCGGAGGAGGAGGCTGCTTGGGAGGCCGACCGAAAAATGCAGAAGGAGTTTGACATTGCGAATGTCGACGAGCGCGATCGACGAATCGAAGGGATATTCGAGTGAGGCGCTATCTCCTGGATACCGGAATCATGGGTGACTTCATCAATCGCCGCCGAGGAGTAGCCGGGCGCGTCGACGAAGCACGCACCCGCGGCGATCGCGTTGGCACCTGCTGGGCGGCCGCGTCATGTCGGTCGTCGATATGCAACTGGCGGCGATTGCGTTCGCCTTGGGCAACTGCACGGTCGTCAGTAAGGATGGCGATTTGAGCGCTGTGCGGGGATTGCAGGTCGAGAACTGGGCGACGGAGTGAGCGAGGTCAAGGACATGCGTCGTTGTTCGGGCTTGGAGGAGGACGGTTTGGTCATTGAGGCTGAAGGTGGCGGACGGAAGCGTTCCATGGCGGACCTGAATGACGGTGAATCGGTGGAGATGAAGGGCTCGGCGGCGAAGCCCTACGTTTTGAAGAACGTGGGCGGGGTGTACTCGTGCACTTGCCCGGCGTGGCAGAACCAGTCGATCGCGATCGAGCGCCGGACGTGCAAGCACCTGCGGAAACTGCGCGGCGTCTCGGTGGGTACCGGCTTCTCCGACCGCGAACGGGAGGCCCCTCCGCCGGTCGGCACGGTCATCACCTTCCGCTTCCAGGAGCTTTCCGAGGGAGGCGTGCCCCGTTTCCCGTCCTTTGTCCGCATGCGGGGCGACGCCGTCGGGCCGACCACGCCTAAAGCGGACGCCAAGGCCTCGGTTCCCGCGGGTCCGCGCGCTCGGTACCGTCGGGAGCGGCCCGGCGGTTCGAGCTGATCGAGGGAACGTCGAGCAAGTTCTGGGAAGTGGCCCGCGACGGCTGCGCGGTGACCGTGCGCTTTGGCCGGATCGGAAGCGACGGCCAGGCCAAGACCAAGGAGCTCGCAAGCGAAGAGCTGGCCCAGCGCCACGCCGACGGACTGATCGAGGAGAAGGTCGCCAAGGGATATCGCGAATGCAGCCGGGCGTAGTCGCGCGAGAACGTTGCTCAGCGAGAAGCGGCGAACGGGTCGGACGGCATGGCCACGTCTCCCTCGGTCAGGCCTCAGTCCTGGGTCGTAACACAGCGCGTGCCCACTCTCGGATGCCTCGCTTCCAGGTTGGCCGCTGCGTCGAATTCCCCTGGCGCAACCATTGAGTGACCTCGTCGTGCGCACGTACAAGAATCGACTGGAATCCGCCGCAACGTATTTGCCATCGGCGTCAAGCTGCTCGATCGATACGGCGTCACCGCTGAACCGCCAGACCTCCGGTGCCCGCAGTTTGCTGTAGATCCCGGGCCGGTCAATCTTCGGAGGTGAGACGTCGCGCATGACGCCCGGTTCATCGGATAGCGTCGCTCTGGGCGCGATGGGAGGCTGCTTTGTACTCGTGATCGCCGACACGGTCAAGGCTCCTGGACCGGTGCTCAAAATAGCGGATCCGATGCAACATCAGTATACCCCTGGTGCCGCACCGGTACATCAGGGTGTGTCCGGGCTCTCCGCGGCCATCTGCGCGGCCGCGAGTTTCCGTCCCTCGCCGAGCGGCTGGCTCTTCGCCCGCCAAGGGATATCGCGAACGCAGCCGGGCGTGGTCTCTGCTCCGCTTTTTCATTTGTCATCGCGCAGCGGGCGGCTTACCGTAGGGATACTCACGAGGGTAGGCTCACGGGCTGTGCGGCCACATTACGGGTTCCTGTTCGTGGGCAGCTCGCGGTTAAATCGTCATGGACCTCGTCTCTGGAATCCGAGAACTGTGGGCCGAGACCCTGGGCGATCCCGTGGTCTGCGTCGCGGTTCTGGACGGCCCGGTTGACCTCTCTCACCCGAGTCTGCACGTTGCGAACCTCACGCAGGTGGAAACCCTGGTGCCGGGGAAGGCTGACCTCGGGCCCGCCAGCCAGCACGGCACCCACATCGCCAGCGTGATTTTTGGCGGGCACGACGGGCTCGTGCCGGGCCTCGCGCCGCTCTGCCGAGGCGTCATCCTGCCGATTTTTCAGTCGATCCGTGAGCAGTCGATTCAGCTCTGTTCGCAACTCGATCTCGCACGGGCCATCACCCAGGCCGTAGAGCAGGGCGCCCACGTCATCAACATCAGCGGCGGACAGTTCTCTCCTTCGGGCACAGCCCACCCGTTGCTGGCCGACGTGGTCCGCGATTGCGCCCGGCGCGGCATCCTGATCGTCGCCGCCGCGGGCAACGACGGTTGCGCGTGCCTCCACGTCCCCGCCGCTCTGGACTCGGTGCTGGCGGCCGGAGCGATGGACGCCCAGGGGAGACCCGTCAGTTCCAGCAACTGGGGCGGACTTTACGGAATTCAGGGGATTTTGGCGCCCGGCGTGGATATACTTGGCGCGCAACCCGGTGGTGGGACAGCGCGAGGGACCGGCACCAGTTACGCGACGGCGGTGGTTTCGGGAGTCGCGGCCCTGCTATTGAGCTTGCAGCGAAAACGCGGCTGGGAGCCCCGCCCGCCACTCGTCCGCGATGCATTGTTGAAGAGTGCCCTGGGATGTGATCAGCAGCCTGTAACGGATTGCCGCCGTCTCCTGGTTGGACGGTTGAACGTCAATGGAGCCGTAACAATCCTTACCCGGAGTATGCTGACGATGTCCGACTCCACCGCCCCGCCAACCGACGCGGTGCCAAACGAAGACAACTTGGCTTTGGCCGCGCCGATCCCAGCGTCCCTGACCGAAAACGCAGTTCGCCCCGCGGCCGTCCAACCGTCCGCTTGCGGTTGTCAGACCGGGGCGCCGCAGTTGGTTTACGTTCTGGGCCAGCTTGGCTACGACCTGGTCAGCGAAGCCCGCCTCGACGGCCTCGCCCAGACGATAGCCGGCGCCGCCGGCACGAGCAAGCCTGAACGCGCGCTGGCGTTTGACCCCCGGCGGATGCTGGCCCATCTCGACGAGCACCCCTGGAACGCCGCCGCCGTCGAATGGACCCTTGCCCTCGATGGCACGGTTATTTACGCGCTCCGGCCGCAAGGACCGTTCGCCACCGACACTTACAAGGAACTGCGGCGGTTCCTGCGCGAGCAACTGGACGAAGGGGTTGAGCGCATCTCGATCGCGGGCAACGTCGCCGGCAAGGCCACGCTACTCTCGGGGCAGGTAGTTGCCGTCATCGTTCCGGAATTGCGTGGCATGTTTAGCTGGACGACTGCGGCCCTGGCAGACGCGGTGGCCGGCCCCGCGCCCGCGGCGGAGGCTCCGCAGCACGAGCAGGATGCGCACGCCGGCGCAGGGGCGGTGTCCGCAACTTCCTCGACCGCGTTTACCACGGGTTGCGCAACTTGGGCCTGACACCGCAGGACCGGGCGATCAACTTCGCCGCCACGAATGCCCTTGCATTCGGAAAGGTCTACGAGTCCGCCCTCAAGGAAAAGATGGAATTGGAAAGCATCAACGTAGTTCGCAGCCCGATCTGCCGGCCCGGCTCTGACTGCTGGGATGTTGAGGTGTACTTCTTCTACCCGGAGCGCCAGGTGCAGACAGTGCGCCGCGTGCATCGGATCACGGTGGACGTCAGCGACACCGTGCCGGTGACCGTCGGCCCGACGCGCTCGTGGTTCACTCGCTGAATTTGTCCCCGCCAGCGCACCGCGCCGGGGCACCTACAAGGAGACTGGACATGAAGCTTCCCTTGCGAGCACCCGCGGTTCTACGTGGGAGCGTTTCCTGGCCAGCGCGCGGGCCCTTCCGCGGCAGCTCGATCGCCGGCATCCAACCTTCCAAAGGCGCCAGCGTCAACTGTTCCGGTAGCACGCCCACGGCTTACATTTGCGAGAACGGTGTTGCCACGTGCTGCGCTCAAGGTGATTCATGCAGCGTTAACGAAAGCACGGGCGTTTGTGGTTGTGCGATGGGGGGAACCAAGTAATCCGTGCTCCTTGACGGATCATGCTCCGACGCGCGAGCGGCGCCGTGCCAGGTCGGTCTCGGTGGGAACACTCATGGCAGGTCGTCCAGAGGAGGCCTCGAATCCGGATGCCGCAGACCGCGAGCGCGACGTCCCCACGAAGCTCGACCGTGAGGCTCCCACACAAGTCGAGCGCGCCGCGAGCGCACCCTTAGAACGCGACGCGCCCACAGATTCAGAAGGCCAGAAGTCCACGCAACTCGACCGCGGCGCGAACACCCAAGTCGAGCGTGGGTCCACATCCGACGCGACCGTCAACTACGACTCCGAAGCGACCGAAGGCTTTTTGCACTCGCCTGGTCTTGGGGCCACGAATACGGAAGTGGCGTCCGGACGGACCGGCGGGCGCGAGCGCCGCGAGCTGCCCCGGATCGCGGGCTACGACGTCCTGGGCGTACTGGGCACCGGCGGGATGGGAGTCGTGTACAAGGCGCGGCACCTCCGGCTCGACCGTCTGGTCGCGCTCAAGATGATCAGGGGCGGCGCCGGTGCAGAACTGGACGACCTGGCCCGGTTCGAGGCCGAGGCCCGCGCGGTCGCCGCCATCGACCACCCCAACATCGTCAAGATCTTCGAGATCGGCGAGCACGACGGCCTGCCTTATTTCTCGCTGGAGTTCCTCGAGGGTGGCAGCCTGGCGGAGCGGATCGACGGCAAACCGCAGCCCACCGAGGACGCCGCGCAGATCGTCGAGACCCTGGCCCGGGCCATGGCCGTGGCCCACCGCCGTGGGATCGTCCACCGCGACATCAAGCCGGCGAACGTCCTCCTGGCCGGCGACGGGACGGCGAAGATCGCCGACTTCGGCCTGGTCAAGCGGTTGGAGGCCGACTCTGTGCAGACCGGCACCGGCTGGATCCTCGGCTCGCCGAGCTATATGGCACCCGAGCAGACCACCGGCGCCGAGAAGGCCGGCCCGGCCGCCGACCAGTACGCGCTGGGCGCCGCTCTCTACGAGATGCTCACCGGCCGGCCGCCGTTTCGCGGGTCGTCCATCATCGACACCCTCGACCTGATCCGCACGGCCGAGCCGGTCGCTCCATCGCAGCTCCTCCCCCGCATGCCAGGCGACCTCGAGACGATCTGCCTCAAGGCGACTCCAGAAAGATCCCGACCGGCGCTACGCCGACGTCGCGGCGCTGGCCGACGACCTGCGCCGCTTCCGCGCCGGCGAGCCGATCGTGGCCCGGCGCGTCTCTCGCCCCGAGCGGGCGTGGCGCTGGTGCCGGCGCAACCCGGCAGTGGCGCTTCTGCTCGCCGCGGTGGCGGCCTCGCTCTTGCTCGGCATGGCGGGCGCCTCGTATTACGCGATCCAGGCCAGCAACCGCGCGGCAGACGCACTCGAAAGTGCCCGCATCGCACGCGAGGAAAAAGCGCGGAGCGACCTCCGCTGGTACGCCGCAGAAAGCACCCTTGCCCAGAAAGACTGGGAACAGGGGGAGATCGCTTCTCTCGAAAAACGGCTCGACGTCCTCGAGCCGCACTCACCCGAACAGCCGGACCTGCGCAGCTTTGAGTGGTACCATCTGAAGCGCCAGTGCCGGCTGGACATGAGCACCTTGACCGGCCACTCCGCTCCGGTGCGCTGCGTGGCGTTCTCTCCTGACGGCAAGCTGCTCGCTTCAGCCAGCGGCAACTTTGGCCAACCGGGAGAAGTCAAAGTCTGGGATGTCGCGACGGGCCGGGAGCGCTTTTGCCTGATTGGGCACAAGGACTTCGTAGCCTGCGTGGCATTCAGTCCGGACGGCCGGCGGCTGGCTTCAGCAAATGGAGGCGTGCGCACTCCGGGCGAAATCAAGATCTGGGACCCGGCAGACGGACGTGAGCTGTCTACCCTTGGAGCGCACACCGCCCCCGTGCGAGGCCTGGCGTTCAGCCCGGCCGGCCGGATGCTCGCCTCCTTTTCCGCAGCCGTCAGTCCGGGAGGAATGCTCTTGCCCGGCGAGGTAAAAGTTTGGGACGCGGTCGATCGAAGGCAACTCGTGCGCATACCCGGGACCGATCCTCCGCACGTGGCAAGTACCTCGAGCGCTCTCGCCTTTCGTCCTGCCGGGGCAAAGCCGCTCTTACAGCTCGCGTTCGTCGATGGTCGTACGGTCCGGGTCTTTGACCCCACGACCGGAAAAGAGATCATTCACATGAGCAGACAACCGGGCCCGGTCATTTGCCTGGCATTTAGCCCTGACGGCCGACGGCTCGCCGCCGGCGGCAACGATGGAGCCAAGGTCTGGGACGCCGACACCGGGAGCGAGATTCAGGCATTTCACTATAACGAGGGAATCGCCGGTCTGGCATTCAGCCCAGACGGCGGGCGGCTCGCGGCCGCGGCCGGCAATAATATCGTGCAGGTGTGGGACGTGACCTCCGGGGATGCGGTCCTGGTCTTGCACGGCCACACCGACACCGTCGCGAGCGTGGCGTTCAGCCCGGACGGCTGGCGACTCGCTTCCGCCGGCGGCGACAGCACCGTGAGGCTCTGGGATGCGACCGCGAGTACGGAATACGCCGAGCTGAACAAGGACTCCGACAAAGTCAACGCCATGGCGTTTGACCCCGACGGCCGAAGGTTGGCCATCGCCTGTGACACTTACCTCTGCCGCGTGCTGGACACGACCACCGGTGTAGAGATCTTCAAGCTGACCGGGCATTGCGCCAGGGTCTATGACGTGGCGTACAGCGCCGATGGCCGGCGGCTCGCGACCGCCGGGGAAGATCGGACCGTGCCGCGTGTGGGATGCGACGAACGGCTCCGAAGTCTTCTGTTTGCGCGGCCATATCGCCCCTGTCCAGGCTGTCGCTTTCAGCCCCGACGGTCAAAGGCTCGCTTCGATCAGTCGCCTCGCGCCGGTAGGAGGATCGGCCGCGTCTGGCGAGGTCTTGATCTGGGACCTGAGCAACGGGCAATCGGTCTTGACGCTGCCCGGGCTCTCCGAGTCGGGCAACGGCTCGGGCATCAATGTGATCTTCAGCCCCGACGGCCAGTACCTGGCCACGAGCGAGGACCGGACTGTGCACGTCTGGAATGGGGCCACCGGAAGGGAAGTCCTCCGGCTGCCGAGCCAGAGGGCTATTGTCACGAAGGTGGCGTATAGTCGAGACGGCTCGCGGCTCGCCGCCGCGACTCGCGATGGGTCGGTTAAAATCTGGGACGCGCTCACCGGAGAGCCGCACGTGACGCTCCGGGGACATACGAGTGCTGTCTGGGGGATGACGTATAGCCCCGACGGCCGGCGACTTGTCACCGCAGCAGGCGGGACGAACAAGGGAGGAGAGTATCTCTACAGCGAAATCAAGCTCTGGGACGCGCTCACCGGACAGGAAATCTTCACTCTGCACGGGTCGCTCGCCAAGTTACCCCGCGTGGCATTCGATCGCAGTGGCCAGCGCCTGGCGGCCACTGGCGACCGAGGAGTGACCATCTGGGAAGGCGTCTCCCTCGCCGCGGAGCTTGCCAACGAGCGGCACGCGGCAAGCCTGGTCAAGTTTCTCTTCACCCAATCGCCGACCCCGGATGCGGTATCGGCGCGGGTAAAAAGCTATGCCGTCAGCGATACCGTGCGGCAACGAGCCCTCGCTCTGGTCGAGCCGATCTGGCGAGACCGGGCGCACCACGAGGCCGAGCGAAAAGTGAGGTCTCTGCTCATGAACGGTCTGACGCGGTCTGAGGTCCTCGCGGCCCTCCGCGCAGATCCCGTCCTGAGCGAACCCGTACGACAGGAAGCGCTGACCTTGGCGGAACGATTGCCGGGAGTGCCGCACTACTTGAACATGGCCAGCCGCGCCGTCGCCGGTCGACCGGGCGCGGAACCCGCCGCATACCGGCTCGCCGTCGAGCGCGCGGAGCTCGCCTGCCGCCTGATGCCGTTCGATGGTTCCTACCAGACCACGCTTGGGATGGCCCAGTACCGCTTGGGGAAGTACCAGGAAGCGCTGACCACGCTGACGCGCGCGGACGAGCTCAACCAGGCGACCGGCGGAGGCCCGGACCCCTCGGACCTGGCCTTCCTGGCGATGAGCCGGTACAAGCTGAAGGAGAAGGACCGGGCGCAGACTTGCCTGATGCAGCTTCGCGAGACGTCGCAAAAGCCGAACTGGGCGAGGAATCAAGAAGCGCAAAGGTTCCTGAAAGAGGCCGAGGTGCTGCTGGGCGGGAGAGCATCGCAGCGGGAGAAGTGAGGGCCAGCATCGGCTCGGCGAGGTGATCATCGCCGATCCGTGCCGCCATCGTCCGCTCGCCGGCCTTTGTTCGTCGAAGAAGGATTGTCCGGCCACTCGTCGGCCGTTGGCCCCGGGTCGACCAGCGACGAGATCGGCTCGTAGGTCCGTGCCCCGGGACCCAGCCGGAGGATGCGAGCTCCCCGCAGGCCGACGCGGCGTCCCGGGCCAAAGGTCACAGGGAGCGGATCACTCTGGGTGACAATCGTGGCCCGTTCCAGCGCCTTGATAAACGCTTCGTGATCGAGGTCTCGCCCGGCGCCCTTGAGTCCTTCGACGAGGACCTGCGCCGCGGCAGTCGCTCCGGCACAAAGGGCGCCGATCCACGAGGGGACCGGAGCGGCTACGAAGAGCCGGCCGGCCAGGGCCGGCGGAGGGGCCGCAAGCCAGGGGCCCGCGAGCGCCTCTGGGCAAAGAATCGTGAGCTGTGGCGACCGGTCAGCCACTGCGAGCACCAGCTCCTCGATCAACTCGCGATCTGCCGGGCCGGCGAGCAAAACGGCGGCGAACCGCTGAGCGGTCAACCGATCGATTAAGGCCGCGGCCTTACCCGCCGCGGCAAGCTCGACGGTCACATCTCTCGCGCCCGCAGCGCGGAGCTTCGTCGCCAGGTCTTCCGCCAGCGCGTGCGTCGAGGAACCCGCGCCGCGAATTACGGCGATCTTCGAATCCTTTCCGATCCGGCCTTCCGATGCGAACCGCGCCAGCGCGCGGACCTGGCCGGCGTGGCCGGAAACCAGGGCGAACGAGCCCTGCCGATCCATCGTCGGGCCCCTGGCCGGCGCCGGATAGACGCGTATGAGCGGCACCCCGGCCGCTTCCACGCGATCGGCCCACGCGTCGCCATCGGGCGTGAGGCCGCCGATCGCTGCGAAGATCTCAGGGTCACCACCGACTTCCGGTGCCAGAGGGACCAGCTCGAGCTCGACGTCGGAATACGCCGCCGGAACTATTGATTGAATCCGCGTACCCTGAGAGGGCCTTGACGATGGCGACGGAAGGCACTCCTTCCGGTGCGGCGGCAGGCAGGGCGACGCCGATCCGAATCGACGACTCCGACACCCCACGCACGGCGACACTGCCGATCTGCTGGATATAGCCGATCAGGTCATTCAGGTCCTCGGGCGACATCTGATAGCGCGGCATGGCGGAAGAGAGCGTCTGACCTGCCGGGTCCCAGCCCAAAGTCACGGCCCGCCCGAAGAGCGCCGCAGTGTAAGCCGGGTGCCGGCGCCCGCCCGCATGCGCGACCCCGTACGGCCGGGTGAGGTTCCCCCAGGTGATATCCGAGGGCGTCACGCCCCCCTCAGGCCGCCCGCGGCCATCGGCGCCATGGCATTGCACACAGGCGAGCGTGGTGGCCTGAAGCGGAGGTCCGTCACCGATCCGCGCCGTGATCGGATTGCCCGATGAACTCTCGCCCGACAGGTAGATCATCCGCCCGCGATCGGCCAGCCGCAACTTGGGGCGTTCAGCCGGCTGGGCGACGTAGGACGCGCTTGGTTGCGGGAGCGGTAGGTCCGGATCGCCGCGATCACATCCCCCTAGCGAGAGCGTCAGGAAAAACGCGGGCGCACCGGCAAGCGGGTGGATGAGCCGCGACGCTTTCCGGCCGCTCCTGGTCATTCTGTGCCCTTGTCGTCAATCACCATCTGGACGTGGTCGATCACTTGCTCGGCGTCGGCTAGCCCGAAGACTTTCTTCCAGAGGCCGGTTTGCAGGTTGCCGACGAGCATCACTGTGCCGTGGGCTTCGCGTGCCTCGACATACTGCCCGAGTTTCTTGAGCACGGAGTCGACGCTCGCCTTGTCGCCGCCCAGGAAATACCAACCCTTCCGCGCGCCGTACTTGCGGGCGTAAGCCGCGAGGGCGTGGGCATCATCACGGGGTGAGTCGACCGTGATCGAGATTAGCCTCACCTCGCCATCGAGCCGCTCGCCCAGCCGTTCCTGAAGCCGGGCCAGCGTGTTCCCCATCACGACGCAGCTTCCGTTGCACTCCGAGAAGAACACGTTGATGACGACGATCTTGTCGCGGAGCAGGTCGCGGTAGAACCGGAGCTTTTGGCCAGACTGGTCGACCAGAATCGTGTTGGTGAAGTAGCGTTCCGCGGGCTCGTCTTTGCCGCGGGCTGACACCGGGGCCGGACTGGCGCTCGCTGCGGTAGTTTCGGCCGGCGCCGTTGGCCGCGCGGCGCGGACTCGCTGGAGGATCGCGACCAGTTCCGCGGGCGAAGTCAGCCCGCTGGTGCGCAAGCCCTGGCCACTGGTTCCGTCGACGACGACGACCTGCGACTGGTGATTCTGCGGCTCAGCCGCCGGCATGCCGAGCCGCCTCAGAACCCGGTCGACCTCGGCCTTCGGGCCGGTCAGTAACGACCATCCCGGGCCAATGCCGTACCGCCGGCCCCAGGCCTTCAACGTCTCCGGGCGGTCGTACTCCGGGTCGACCGTGATGGAAATCAGGGCGAAATCCCGGCCCATGCCGTCGCCAAGCCGGTCGCGCACCTGCTCGAACTGGTTGGCGAGGATTGGGCAGGTGGTCGCACAACGGGTGAAGATGAACTGGATGGCCGCCACGCGGGTCCCGACCAGGTCGTTGGCCAGGTCGACCGCCCGCCCGTCCTGGTCGACCAGGCGGGAGGCGGGGAGCGTGATCCGGTCGAGGGCGAGGTCTCGAGCGGGGCCGAATCGCTCGCCGGCGAAACGTTGGTTTTGCAGCAATCGGTGACTTCCGCCGGCGGCGACGGGGTGCGCCCGCAGCTCGATGCCGCCATCGCGAGGCCCAGAGAGTCCCGCGACGGCGATCGATCGAACAGGCGTCCTCGTGTAGCCGAGGGGGGCAAGGGGCTTCATCGTGGACGTTCCTTGACTTGCAGGTGGAGAACCAGCGCGGTCGGGAAATCGAGCTGGAACGACCGGCTCTCGACATAAAGGACATACAGCCCGGCGCGCGGCGGGGTGAAGTCGAAGGCGTAGGTCCCGGCATCCGGCTGCGGACCGGCCGGGAAGGAATGCTGCCAGCGGCCGGGGAGCGTGGCGAGTACCTGGACGTCGCGATTGCCAGCGACCGGCCGGCCGGATCCTTGCTCCTGGAGCCTCAGCGTGAGCCGGTATGGCTGGCCGACGATCGGCAGGGCGCGACGTCCACAAGACGCGCCTCGATGGCGGGCGGACTGTGAGGGCGCCGTGGATCGCCGGCGATCTCGATTTCAAAGCAGTGGACGATCCGGGGGCTGTCGAGGAACACGGCCAGGTCGAAGCGCCCGGGGCGACGTAACCGCGCGGTGGACTGGTAAACTCCGGGCTCGGCGGGGCGGAGGCTACGGTCGACTGCAAGGACGGCAACCGGCACGTGCCCGTAGCCGCGGAAACTGCCTTGCGGGGCGGAGAGTCCCTCCTTGTAGTAGTAGATCGCCTGATCGGCGGGGTTGGCGATGAGCATGGCGTCCTCGTCCGAGGCCCGTGCGATGGCCGGAGCGGCGCCCGGCGCCAGGGCACGTCCCGGTGCGCTGCGCCCGATCGGAATATCGATCGCGGAGGGGAGCTGGGCGGACGACGTGAGGCCGTCGATCGGCAGGAGCCGGAGCATGGGGCTGCCGGCCTGGCGGATGTACGCGACCCGGTCGGTGAAGGCGAGCTGGTCCGGTCCCGACTCGGTCCCCACCCGAGAGAGAATCCGGTCGACGCGCGGCATCGATCGTGACGACCTCGTTCGCCGCCTGGCCTGGTAATAAGCCCCACGCGTCCGCCCGGGGCAAAACCGATCGACGACGCGCCTGCGCCCACGGGCAGGCGGTTGACGACGGTGGGCGGGTCGCCCGCAACGACGGCGAGCGTACCGCCGTCGGCGTCAACGACATAGGCAGCGCCGCTGGCCGTCGAGAACGCGACGGCGACCGGGGCGGATCCGACGGGCACTCCGCCGAGCCTCTCCAGGCGGCGGGCATCGAGAACTGCCAGTGTCCCCGACTGGCGGTTCGTGACGTACACCCGCAGGTCATCCCGGCCCAGCGCGATGTCGTGAGGGCCGATACCCGTCTCGATGCGCGCCGCAATCTGCAACGTCCCGGCCTCGACAGCGGCGACGCCTCCGGCTGCGCCGGGGGTCCCTTGGGCGACCCAGAGGAAATGACCGTCCGCCTGCAAGGCGACCCGAGTCGGGTGCGGTAAGTCCGCCGACGCTGCGATCGTCCAGGTCGTGGTGTCGATCGCCACGAGGCGATCGGCCGACGGAATGGAGACGAAGAGGCGCTTGCCGTCGGCCGAGAGAGCCCAGTCCTCTCCATTGCCGGGGAGCGGCACGAGGGCCAGAAGCCTCGAGCCGCCGAATCCGAACCGCGGGTCGACGACGGTGACGGTGGCATCGTCGTTCAAGGCGACCACGTAGAACTGATTCAGGTCGAGCTCGGGCGGGGCGAGCGGGTCTCCGCGAGCGAGGCCGGCGATCTTGCGAGTCAAGGACCCGGCGTCGCGCGGCTCGCCCTCCGCGCGGGGGCGAGCCACGCGGCGGGCTTGGCGCCGGCGATGGGCCGGCCGGTCGCGGCGTCCGAGACCCGGATGCGAAAGGTCACGTCGTCGCCGGCGTGCACTGTACCGCCCGGCCGGTCATCGCGGGCTCCGGCTGGCACGAGCTCCACGTCAATGGCCGTGCCCGCGCGGGTGAAGCGCATCGCGGAGGCGGCGCCCGGCTGATCGACCGGCGGATCAGGCGGACGATCCGAGGCAGGAGCCGGCATGACCTGCGATCGGCCTTGGGCGGAGCCGGCAACGGCCGCGCCGCCTCCCGCGCGCCCGCAGCCCGAGAGCGGCGCGGCGAACACGGCCATCGCGACGGGCCACCAGATACGCGCGACGGCTGCCGCTCCTCGCGATTCGCTCGAATTGCTCATGGTCGGCGGGTCCCGAGAGTTTTCGTGCAAAACTTGCCAGGAAGATCGGGGCGAGCGGCCGTCACGGCTGGACCCGGAAGATGCCCCACATGCCGTTCTGGAGCTGGTTGGCGGACATGTTGCGGTACAGGTAATCTCCCGGGATGGCGAAGCACCCGCCGGCGCGATCGATGAGGACATCGAGCTGGTCCAGAGGCCCGGTGGGGCCGGCCGTGTCCACCTGCGGCGAGAGCGGGTTGCGACCCAGTACGGTCGAATGGTCCTGGTAAGGAGACTGCTGCCAGGAGTGGCCGTGCAGGCCAAAGGCCCAGTAGGCTGTCCCGCCGGTGTGGATGATCCGGAACCGTACCGGGTCGCCCGCCTTGGCGGTGAAGACCGGCGTTTGGGGATCGCCATTGACCAAGGTGTTGGAGACAGCCGGCGCCAGGTCGAGTGTCAGAGGAGTGATTGCGCCGGTGAAGCGCTGGGTCATGGGCTCGGCCTTGTAGTTGACACCCGGCGTCCCCGTCACGCCCGTCTGGTCCTGCAACGCGATGACGAACTCCTGGAAGGAGTAGGCCGGCTTGCCTCCGGATGCCGCGACGGTCACCTTCGCCGACGTGCGAGCGTCCGAGGGTGACCACACCGCGCCTTCCGGTTCCACGACGAGCACGCCGATCAGACCATGCGGATGCTGGAATATCGGATCCGATGGCACGAGGCCGACCGTACCGTACTCGATCGGTCGCGGAATGACCCGGCCAGATGCATCGACGTGGAAGTCGCCTGCATACCAGACGTACGTGACCGATTGGCCTGGGGCGGCCGTCTGGAGGCCGCTGTTGTTCCCTCCGTTGAAACCCACGTTGAAGCCGTTCGAGCTGTTGACGTCGTAGCTCACGAGCGCCGCGTGCAGGCCGACCTGGTTCGATGTCGTCGAGAGCAGGTTAAAGCCCGGTCCGGTCGAGGCGAACGGGCGCGGCGCGAATGGCACGGCATTGCTGAACGGGCTGGAGCTGGGATTGGCGCTCAGCTTGCTAGTGAGCGTCACCCGGATCAGCTCGCCGGCATTGGCGCGGAGTACGAGCGGCTCGATCGCGCCACCATTCTTGATGCGGTCGAGGTCTCCCTCGAGCACGTAGACCAGTCCATTGGCGTCGTTCAACAGCGGCTTGCCGGCGCGATTGTTGTAGATCAGGCCACTGGCATTGCCCCCCTGGGCAAGAACGGCGGAGATCGCCACGACCCGATAATCGCGCACCTTCAAAGGGGTCCGCGCCGGGTCGAGGAAGCCCTGGATCTGGATCGCCTGCTGGTAGAGACGGCCGTCGGGTGCGTTGTTGCAGAAATAGGCAAGGCCGGGAGCCGCGGCGCGGTAGGTGCGAAGAAGGCCCCACAGTCCTTGCGGTACGCCGTTCACGTCGGCGCTGGCTTGATACAGGTAGTCGCTCGAATGTCGAGCGGCGTCCGGGGCGGTGATCGGGGCACGGAAGTTGAACTCGAAATGTTCTGAGATGGACATTACCTGATTCGATCGGAACCCGGAGTTGGGTTCGTGCGGCTCCATCGGCCACTTCACCCCCTGGATGTTGAACGAGTGGCCTTCGTGGTGGGCGCCGACCAGGGCTCTGATGTGGACGAGGTCGTGCTCGTAGGCGCGGAGCAGGGGAGTATAGGGATCGAAGCCTTCCGCGCCCGTAAATGGCGGCGGGTAAGGCGCCCCCGTGCTCACGTGCTGATCGGGACCGGGCTGAATGTTGATGAACGGCGTCGCCGTCTCATCGCGCTGGATGGAGCGGAAGGCGTGCGAGAGGTCGTGGGCCGGGTCGTGCGCCGTCGGCTGGGTTGCCTGCGCGCTGGTGATCCCGACGCGGAATGGGATCGGCTCGCTGCGATAATTGACGACACGCCCGCCGGGCTCGGGCGGCCCGCTGATCAAGCTCGGCGCCCCACCGCCGCCGGGCGGTGCGATGGCGTGCGTGACGCCGCCGGGCGTCGCCTTGTCGATCCAGCCCCAGGCCGGTACGGGCAATGGTCCGCCGCCGAACGTGTAGGGATAGAACGAATACGGCTTGAACTTGTTGCTGGTCGCGTCATAGGCGAGCTGGAAGTCCTGGAATTCCAGGACGAACTCGCGGAATTCGGGTTCGCGAACCCGGTAAACCTGGGGCACGATCATCGCTTGCCAGCTCGTCGGGCCGCCATCGTGCCGGCCGCCGAGCGGGAGGCCGGTCTCGGAATTGAACCAGGACGACCACCTGGGCTCGATGACGAGCGCGGCGTACAAGCCGACTTGCTGGTGGGTCGATGGCCCGAAATGGTCGTGCGTGAACACCGACTGGAGGGTCCGATCCTCGTAGCGTGCCGGGACCTGACCGGGCTGGGAGACCTTGCTGACGAGCTGGTCGGCGTACCAGAGCTGCACCGTGGTCTGGGCTCCGGTCCACGATTGACCGCTGGGCCCGGACGGCCCGAAGGCCGGGGTGGCTCGGGCGACCAGGTCGAACTGTCGCGAGAAATCGAAGGTGTAGAGGCCGCCGGCGGCGTTGATCGCAGCGATCCGGCTGTTGACCTCGTCGGGGCCATAGCTGCCGTCCTGATAGTTGAAGCCATTGGCGGCCCCGTCAGAAGAGGTGACGTCGAACTTCACGAGGTGGATGTGCTGCCCGACGATATCGGTCGGTGTGCGAACCTGGAAGTCGTCGAGCTCGTAGTAACCCGGCAGCAGGTTGGTCAGCCAGTACTCGACCAAGCTGCCGCTATTGGCCCGGAAAATCAGCGGCTCGGGGCGGCGGCGGCCTGCCAGGACGTCGCCGACGTCGTCCCAGAGCGACGAGATCCGCTGTTGGGGATAGTGCCACCCCTTCTTGTTGAAGACGACATCAAGCTGGATGTCCGCGGCCTTGTAGGCGACTGTCTGCTTCGGCCCGCCCGGGTCGCGGACGTTTTCGCGCTGGAGGTATTCCACCTCGGCGGCCGCGAGGGCGCCCTGCTGGTATCGGCGGCGCAGCCGCTCGTTCCAGGGGTTGCGCTCCGGATTCGCGAAAGGGGCACCGGGGCGGCGTTCCCCTCCGTTGGTCAGGAATTCGCCAGGGGAACCGTCGGGTCGATCGGTTGGATGCGTCCCGCGCTCATGGTAGTCCATCGCGGCCTGCTCGAAGGGAGTGCCGTCCTCGGGGATCTGCTGGACGATCAAGGGAACGGGGCTGGTCGTCTTGTTGTCGGGGTTGAGCGAGAAGAAGTCGCGGGAGAAGTCGAAGAGGTTCTCCTGGTGGTAGAGCTCCGCGTTTGAGGCCTTGTTCAGCACGACGTGCCGTGGCAAGCCGCCGTCGAGCGGCTGTCCGGACGTGTCGCGGGCGAAGTCGAGCGGAGGCTGGGGGGCCCGTCGCCCGGCGATGCCGGGGATGAAGAAGGGGTATCCCGGGTTCTTGCCGCGGTCGCGCTCGGGGTGAACGAGCTCGACGCGACGGCTGAGCGGCACGGTGGCGGCCGGCCCTCTTGGCATGGGTCCGTCGCAGGGCGGGGGCGTCGTCGCGATCCGGATTTCGGGCGGTACGGGGGCCATCGGCAGCGTGGGCATCGGCACCAAGGCCGGGATCGGCGTGCCGCAAGCGATCTCGCCGTCGGGAAGCGCCCGCGAGCCGGGGGCCGGCCGCTCGATGCCGTCGTCGCCGCGCTCCATCCTCGTCCCCGGCTCGAACACGTCGTGCACGCGCCAGAGGGCCCAGAGCCCGGCCGCGAAATGGGGGTAGAAGTGGCAGTGGAAGATCGAGTCGCCGGGCGTCAGGTTGCGGTTGCCGCTGCCGTAGATCATCTCCAGAGTGAAGCCGTCGCCCGGCGTGATGGACTGGCTGTCGAGAAGTTTGCTCTCGGAGCTGGCCGGCGTGCGCAGCCACTGGTGGGCGTGCTGGTGGTGCACGTGCAGGATGTTGGCCCCGCCGTGCATCACCCGGAACTTCACGCGATCGTTCAGGTAGCTGTGATAGACGTTTGATGGGTCGTCCGGGTAGAACGCAGCCGTCGCCTTGGGCCCGGTCTGAAGCTGGACCTGCGGCGTCGGGATCGAAGGGGGGCAATCCGGCTGCTCCTTCGGCTTGGCCGGCGCGGCGCCCTTGTTCGCCGCGGCGGCAGTAGGCTTGGGAGCATTGGCGGGGACGTCCACGATCAGCGCGGGGTCGCCTCCCACCCAGGAGCTGAGGAAGAATTCCTCGAACTTCGCGTCCAGCGCGTCCCACGCCGGCCCCACGCTCATCCGGTTCGACCAGATCTCCGTACCGATCGCCACCGACCCGTAGTTGATCGCGAAGGCCTCGTTGCCGTTCGCCATGGTGCCCTTCAATGTGCCGAAATTGAACGGCGCCTGCGGTAGCCCGACCGCGTCGTGGTAGATGATGGCGAACTCGCGGAACGGCTCCCATGAGCGAGGATAGAGCGGATTGTCGTCGGGACGATGTCCCGGATGGCGAAACAGCCAGCGATCCTCACCGGGCTCGTCCGGTCCGGCGATGATCACCGTCAGGTCCGAGTGGCACAGCTCGAAGGCCGGGATCTTTCCCTTGCCGAGGGCGGGCTTCGGCTTGAGCATCTTGAGGATCGGCGTGCCCTGCGCGTCCACGGCGTCGTAGTTGATGACCGGGTGCCCGTGCGGGCCCCAGACCCCCTTGGCCTGGGCGGCCGCCAGGTCCTCGCGCGTGACCTGGCTGCGGTACCACGTCGATCCCCTGGGCTCGACGATGACCATGCCGAAGAGGCCGTTGGCCAACTGGCTGGGATTGGCGAAGTCGACGCCCTGGCTGAAGAGATAGTAGATCCCCTCCTTGCGTGCGAAGAGCCGGTAGGTCAGCGACTGCCCAGGCTCGACCAAGCTCGCCTTGGTATCATTCTTGCCGACCCACGAACCGTCGTCGCTCAGCGCGTCCACGACCTCCAGGCCCTGGACGTGAACACTCGCCACCCGGGTCTTGAGGAACGATGGATTCGCGTTGTTCGGGTTGTCCTTCGCCAGCAGATTCGTGAAGTTGATCTCCAGGCAATCGCCCTCATTGGCCCGCAGTACGATCGGCCTCGGGCGTTTGCCATCGCGGAGCACGACGGCGCCCGGCTCGAGCGCGGTCTGCACGGGGTTTGCGCTCGAGACGACATCGCGCCGCAGCGCATAGATCATGCCGTTGGGCAGGGCGGTGCCGTATCGGTTATAGATCACGCACTGGTCGATCGCGACGACGTCGGCGTGCACGATCCGCGCGCACTGATCGGCATTCGAGGCCGTATCGGCCGCCCGGGAGCGCGCGGTCCAGGAGGCTCCCGACCCGACGAAGAATCCGAGGAGCAGCCACGTGGCGTGACCGCCACGGCCTTTCCGGTGCGCTCGCTGCGGTCTCATGAGAGGAACCCTCGACGACACGTGCCGAACCAACGATGCGGGATTAACCACTCACTTGATCAGCTTTTCTTGGCGGATGCGAAGGCCGGCGAAGTTTTTCCCGGCGATCGTGCCGTCACCCACTCAACCAATGGTCCTGGCGAGGCTTTGCCGCCAACCAAACAACAAAGACTGAGCCGTTTCGTTCCGGTTCTGCGCCCTCAAGCGACAACCATGCGCTGTCCGTGACCAGCTCGGTCCCAAACCTCAAACCCACCGCACGCGGCAACCAGGAACGGAAATGAATGTGTCGAGCCCCTCCGCCGAACGGGGAGAGATCACTCATCTATTCAGCCGCATAATGACGCGAAAGCTTCACGCAAGTGCGATCGTTTTTGCTTGGAGGGAGGTTAGCCAAGACGGCGATGATAGGCAAGAAAAATCTGCGATTCCTGCTAACCGCAGAATACCATCGTGCGAATTGCGAGCGATAAGCCAATCACGTCTTGAGAATTGACGGCCAATTGCCCGAATGAGGCAACGTGTGGAGAAGCCCTTCACTCCAGGTCCGACTGTTTTCCTGAGGGCTTGGGCCCGGTCCCCTTTGATTGGAAGCACGCGTAGATTGCAAGGGTCACCGGAAACCCGATGAGGAACCCTGCGAGACGAAGACTCGCGCGCCGTTCCAGGGAGATGTCCGTTTCGCGTGGGATTGTGACATCGCGTTCGGTCGCACGGCAAGTTGGTTCCACGAGATCGTGTTCATCATCTTCGCGCGGGTTTATACTCTGGTGGCCTTCTGCTGGCCCATGGTGGTCGTGACCCGACGGCAAAGTGCCGCGGCGTGAGGAGGGCGCACGCGCGTAAGGGAGACGGGAGATGTCCATACACACACGGACCACGATTGGGGCCGCCCTCGTATCGCTCGCCTTCATGGCTCATGCGCGACCCGTGCTGGCCCAGGACGACCGAATCCAGAAGATCGAGCAGCGATTGAATGCCCTGGAACAACGGGTCGCGGCTGCCAGCAGCTCGTTCGACTTCGTCAAGACGTACCTCCCTGCCGTTTTCCCCATCGTGGGGATCGGTTTGTTCTGCGGGCTCTGGGCGCGGAACTCGGGTCGCGATTTCTGGCTTTGGTTCGTGGCCGGGCTTGTCTTCAGCCTGTTCGCGTTAATCGCCGTCCTGGACGCACATGAGAAGGATCAGAAGGCGAAGCGAAACGCCGCGAAGCAAGCGTCCAAAGAGGCGATGGATCTGTAGATAATCGGTTCAGCGTCTTGCCGGCGCAACCGAGGCGGCCTTGAAGGCCCTCGACCATTGCCTGGAGCGCGCGCCCGGTCCCCTCGTCAGCATCGCGGCCCTTGCGATCAAGGCGATGGCCTTGCAACGGCAGGGCCGGTCCGAAGCGGCGCAGGATTGCCTGGCGCGGGCCGAGCGGCTCATCGCCGAGTCCGTGACACCCCTGGGGCAGTCGGACTGGCCCGACCGGCTGATCGCCCTGCGGCTGGCCCGGGAAGCGGAGGCCGTTGTTCGCTTCGACCCGATATTCCCGGCCGACCCATTTGCTCATTGATCTCCGTGCGTCAACCGCTGTCGGGGAATGAGGATGCGTTGGCGATCAGAAGGCTCGGTGTTTCCGTCATCGAGACATGACGGCCGCTCTTCGCGTCGTCGAACTTCAGCTCGAAGGGTTCGCCGATCCGCTCGCTCTGCCGGCGTTCTCGCTGAATCAACTTATCCTTGAACGAGCCGGGATATTCCCGGCGGATGCGCTCGCGAATCGCGTTGCGCTGGAAGCCGATGATGCAGGCATCGACGGCGCAAGACGCAGCCAGCACCGCGAAAAAGGTCAGGATGCCCAGCCGGATGGCGGATGGCCATCGCGTGGGCGGCTCGGCGAAACGCCGCCGGGCGACGACCAGGAACACCGCAGCCAGCGCTGCCAGCGTCACGGCGAAGGCCGCTCGGAACGTGCCCGCGAGGAGCCGGACGTGCGGCCACGGGACAACTAGCAATCGCGACAGGACCATCGGCGAGCCGTTGCTGATCTTCTCATACGACTCTCGAAGGAGCACGAGCAGCGTGTCGTTCGCCACGAAGAAGAAGCCGGCCAGCGCGACCGCGAACAGGGCGAGCACGGCCGCAACCACGCGAAGGACGTAATTCAGCCACCGTCGCATGCCGATTGTTGCCGCGAGCAACCCGGCGACCATAGCGAAGACCGCGGCCAGGAACACGAGCGTGGACCAGTCGAATCGGAGCGTGTGCCCGGCCATAGCCAACAGTTCGCCGGCCCGTTTGTCCCCGGGCGCTTGCCCGGCGAACGACTCGGCCAGGGAGACCGCGGTGCGACCGTCGATCGGTTCCCGGAATCGGAGGTATGTTTCGAAGTAGAGCGCGCTGTTCCGCAGCTCCGGATCTTTGCTCGTATCGAGGACCTCGCGAATTTCGGGGTAAACCACGCCCACCTGGCCGAACGTGGTGAGCGAGTCCCAGCGCTTGGGCAAGTAATGGGCCAAGCGCGGATCGTCAGGGTAGACCGTTCGCAATTCGCCGACGAGTGCGGCGATTCGGTCGTGAACGCGCCGCATTTCATCAGGCACACTGCGGCCGGCGATGCTTCTGATCGCGTTGAAGACCGAGATCTTGTCGATCTCCGTGAGCTCGTGGGGAGGCCATAACGTCGGGACCAACTGCCGGAGGTACTCGACCCAGGTGGACGTGAACCGTTTTGCAGGGGAGTCGAGCACCATCTTGCCCTCGAGGTCGAACATCCGTAAGTGGAAGGAATGATTCACATCGGCGATGATGAACAGGCGGTTGCCGGCCGACGGGAGGGTCTTCAGGTCGCTGACATTCCGCATCAGTCGGAGCTCGCCGTCGGCCGCGTATCCAAGCCCGGGCTTGGTGGATAGCGCGAGCGCCGCCTCGATCTCCTTGACGATCTCGTCAGCCGGACGCTGCCCGGCTGCTGGATAGGCGACCGCGAGCGACGCGACCGCCGGCGCTCGTCCGGCGTCCTGATTTCGAGCCGGGTCTGGCGCGCCGGGCTCGATCCCGATCCCCGCTGCGAGGGCAGCCCCGGCCACCGCGATGACGAGCACGACCGCGGCAGCAACCTTCAGCTTGCCCATGACCGCGGCGCGCAGGACCGCGTTCATCAGTGAGAGGGCCGACGCCGAGACCGCGACCCCGGCCTTTGAGCCGCTGCCCATCGCGAGGCGCGTGGCGGCCTGGACGGTCGCCGCGGCGAGCGGTTCGGAAACGGCCGCGCGGGCTCCGTCGGTGGCCAGCAGCGCGACCATCGAGCCGGCGGTCGGGGCCATTCCGCGGCGGACCAGCCGGTTTCTCAACAGATCGCGGGCTCGCGAGAGCCGTCCGCTGACGGTACCGACCGGCCAGCGCAGCCGTGCGGCGGCCTGAGCGTGGGTCAGGCCCTCGAGATCGCAGAGGAGGACCGGCGCCAGGTACTTCGCCGGCAGCCGGCTGACTTCCTCGTCCAGCGCCGCCAGCAGCTCGACCCGGTCGGCGGGAGGATTTGAGGCGACGGGTTCGCGTTCGAGCGGTACGGACCGTACCCGGCGCGCTCGGAGCGCGCCAAAGCCTTGGCGGCGACTCGTCGGGCCACGCCATAGAGCCAGCGGCCCAGCGAGTCTTCCACCCGGACCGATCGAGCCCGGCGCACCAGCACGAGGAACGTGGCCTGAAAGGCGTCGTCAACGTCGTTCGGGTCGGCCAGGGCGCGGCGGCAGACGCCCAGGACCATCGGCCCATGCCGCGCCACCAGGGTCGCGAATGCCGCCTCGGCGGCGAGCGCGGCGTCCTGGGCCGCGGCACTGCGGGACAGGAACCGATCCAGCAACTCCGCGTCGGATAATCCCCCGGCCACGCCCGCGCCAAAGAGCGTGTTGACCTGATGCAGCAGACCCGACGATCGCGCCTTCGCCATGGCTGATCCCCGAACGAGCCCGATGATACTCTATCCATACCATTCCGGCTCGGGGCGATCTCATACAAGATTCTTTTCCCCGATCAGTTATCGACCCGGAAAGAGTCGAGGAATCGCTGGGCGGACGGCCCCGTGGCGGCAGCACGGTCGCCGATGACGTAAAGGACGACGGTCCTCTTCCCCACGATCGCGGCGCGCGCCGCGACGACCGCAGGTTTGGGACCGGCCACGTCAAGCCGATACGCGTGGCCCTCATAGCCGTCGATCTGGGCATCGGACTCCTCGACGACCTTGCCGCCGACCGCCTCGGCGAGTTTGTCACGGGCTGCCGCCAGTACCGACTCCTTACCTTCATCCAGCGCCTCGTCCGGCGTGACCTGGATCTTGAGGGTGTAGGTGAGCTTGCCATCGCTCACGACGTGGACGTTGCGCACCTTGACCCCGAACAGGCCCTGCTCGGTCGTGTGCTTGGGCTTGGCCGGCATCTGGACATTCCAGAACCCTTCGAAACTGACCCCGGTGTGAGTGATCCATGGATCCCGGGCCTTGGCGGTCGCCTTGCCGCGAGCGGTGCCCTTCCCGGACGAAGGCGTGGTGGCCTTGGTCATGGCACCTCGGGCGGCCTTTTTCGCCCCGGCCGCAGCGGGCTTTGTCTTCGCAGTGGCGGTCGCCCCAGGCGCAGGCTCGAACTCGAATGACTCGAAGATCTTGTCGTACACAACCAGTTGCAGGCTTTTCTCCGTGCCGACGATCAGAACCTGATAGAGCCGCGGGCCGACGAGGAAGATTCGGCCCTGGCCCTTGAGCTCACCCTTGGGACCTGCGGCGGTCCAGGAGAACTTGCGCCCGGGCGACCCGGCCTGGGTGATCCGGTCCGACTTGACCAGCGTCGCCTTCATGCCCTCGATCGTCCCGGTGACCGAGTCATCGAGCATCTCGTCGGGCTTCCTCGTTGCGAGGACCTGCGCGGGATAGTCGGCATAGCTGACGAGCATTTCGCCGGTCTGCTTCGGGAATTGGGCGGTGAAGATATGCATGGTCACGTCGCCGACGGGCAGCTTGATGACCTGCCGGCCCACCTTGGGCTTGTCGGCAAAGAGGATCGTGAAGCGACCCTCTTCCCAGGTGAACGTCTCCACGTCCGCTGCGCAGGCGGCCGCCATCGACACGACCAACATCGCGGATAGCGCGTGAAGCCTGACCATCGTCGTCTCCCTTCTTCGAGTCGTTTCCGGCCGAGCTGGCACGGCAATCGCTCGGCATGGACCGAATTATCTCTCAGCGTCGTTCTGGTTTGCAAGCTGAGGTGGACCCGTTGAATAGTCGCAGGGATTGTCTACCGAGGCGGCGAGGTGCCATTACAGGTCCGGAATAGGTGGTCTATTGGGGATGTCCTTTGGGAGCCGGCGTGAGCCGGGCCAGCACGAGCCAATCGACTGCTCGCATCAACGGCCGCAAGTAACAAGATAACGTGAGGCCTTCATGCCGGCGCGGACGCGGGAGCGTCCACCGTGTACTGGCTGTCACACGACAGCCGTGGCATAATCACGGGCGATTCTGGAAGGACGCACGAGCCGGGTCCGTTCCGGCCGGCGCGCGAACTGTGCCACACGGCGTTCTATCGCCGCCCCGTGCGGCCACGTCATGTAAGGAGAGCACGATGTCCGACGAGCCCGACCGCTCTCAGGTCATCGAGATCCTGGAGGCACTCGGGGATGGCGAGGAGCGTTCGGCCCGCGACCTCCTGCCGCTGGTCTACGACGAGCTGCGGCGGCTGGCCGCCTTGCGGCTGGCGCAGGAAAGGCCGGGGCAAACGCTGCAGCCCACCGCCCTTGTCCACGAAGCGTACCTCCGGCTGGTCGGCGGCGACCCCGGGCGGATCTGGCACGGCCGCGCCCACTTCTTCGCGGCCGCCGCCGAGGCGATGCGGCGAATCCTCGTCGACCGCGCCCGCGGGAAGGCGTCGCTGAAGGCCGGCGGGGCGCTGCGGAGGCGTGACATCGACGACTTCCCGGCGGACGTCGGCGGCCGGCCCGAACTCTCGCTCGCCCTTGACGAGGCGCTCGATGAGCTGGAGCGGAACGACGAAACGGCCGCACAGCTCGTCAAGCTCCGCTACTTCGCCGGCATGAGCCACCAGGAGGCCGCGGATTCGCTGGGGATCGGCCGCCGCGCCGCCGATCGACTCTGGGCAGTGGCGCGGGCCTGGCTGTTCCAGAGGATCGGTGAGCCGTGAACGATTTTTTCGATCGCCCTCGTGCAACTGACGGCCGAATCTCGCATTGATGAGAGAACCGACAGCGTGCCTCCCGGGGGTGGACCATGGCGCAGTGGGATCCCGTCGTCAACGAGATCTTCCTGAAGGCGATCGAGGCCGCCACGCCTGCCGATCGAGCTACTGTGCTGGATCGCTCGTGTGGAGACGACCCCGAGGTGCGCCGCAAGGTCGAGTCGCTGCTGCACGCGCACGAGGTGGCCGGAAGCTTCCTCGATCGTCCAGCCGCCGAGCTGGCAGCCGATCTGGCCGCGACCCGGCCGGCTCCAGGCCCGGCTGAGGAGCCGAATCCGGACGACAGGGCGACCCACGCCATCGGCCCAGACCGGGCGCCCACAGGGATATCCGCTCCCCGGCCCATCGCGGAGGGACTGGGCACAAGGATCGGCCCGTACAAGCTCTTGCAGAAGATCGGCGAGGGCGGCATGGGCGTCGTCTACATGGCCGAGCAGGAGCAGCCCGTCCGCCGCAAGGCTGCTCTGAAGATCATCAAGCCGGGGATGGATACCGCGCAGGTCGTCGCCCGATTCGAGGCCGAACGCCAGGCCCTGGCGATCATGGACCATCCGAATATCGCCCGCGTGCTCGACGCTGGCGCCACCGACTCCGGACGACCCTTCTTCGTGATGGAGCTGGTAAGCGGCATCCCGATCACCGATTATTGCGACCGGGCCCGGCTCACGCCCCGCGAGCGGCTCGAACTGTTCGTCCAGGTCTGCCGCGCCATCCAGCACGCCCACCAGAAGGGCATCATCCACCGCGACGTCAAGCCATCGAACGTGCTGGTCACGCTGGTCGACGGCCGCGCCTTGCCCAAGGTGATCGACTTCGGGATCGCCAAGGCGACCGACCAGCGGCTCACAGAGCGGACGCTGTTCACTCAGCACGGGGCGGTCGTCGGCAGCTTTGAGTACATGAGCCCCGAGCAGGCGGCACTCAGCGGCGTGGACATCGACACCCGCACCGACGTGTACTCGCTGGGGGTGCTTTTGTACGAGCTGCTGACCGGCTCGACGCCGCTGGGCCAGGCCCGGCTTCAGGAGGCCGGCTATGCCGAGATCCTCCGGCTGATTCGCGAGGAGGAGCCGCGAAGCCGAGCACGCGGCTTTCGGACTCGGGCGAGGCGCTGCCGTCGATCGCGGCGACGCGGGGGACCGAGCCGACCAGGCTGACGCGACTGGTGCGGGGCGAGCTCGACTGGATCGTGATGAAGACGCTCGAGAAGGACCGGGCCCGCCGATACGAAAGCGTCGCGGGGCTGGCGCGGGACGTCGAGAGGTACCTGGCCGACGAGCCGGTCGAGGCCTGCCCGCCATCGAGGTGGTACCGGCTCGGCAAGTTCGCGCGGCGGCACCGGACCGCGCTGGCCGTGGCGGCGTCCTTCGCCGCGCTGCTGGTGCTGGCGGCCTCGGTGAGCATCTGGCTGGCGATGCAGGCCCGGCGGGAGCGCAACCGCGCCTTCGAGGCCGAGGCGATCGCCCGGGCCGAGAGCATCCGGGCCGCCGAGGCGGAGCGCACCACCCGCTCGGAGGCCGAGAAGGTCAAGGCGATCAATGAGTTCCTTACCGAGGACATCCTCACCCAGGCCGAGCCGGGAAAGAATGCCGCCGAGAGCAAGGTGACGCTCCGCGAGGTGCTGGACCGCGCCGCCGGCAAGGTCGGCGAGCGGTTCCGCGAGAAGCCCGAGGTCGAGATCGCGCTCCGCCGGGCGATGTACCGTACATACCACGGCCTGGGGGCCTGGGAGAAGGCCGAGCAGCAGGCCGTCGCCACGCTCGCGCTCGAGCGCCGGCTCTACGGCGACGACGGCGTGCAATCCCTGCTGGCCCTCACCGAGCTGGGCCACATTCGCGACCACCTCGGTCGCAACCGCGAAGCCCTGGAGGCACTGAACCAGGCGGACGAGGGCTTGCGGCGCCGCCTCGCGCCGGATGATGCCAACACGATGGCCGTCCGCGGGAATCTCGCGATGGCCTACGAGTCCGCCGGTCGGACGGCCGAGGCGATCGCGATCTTCGAGGACTTGCTCAGGAACCACGCCGCGAGGCTGGGCCGCGAGCATCCCAATATCCTGGCGATCCGCCAGAACCTCGGCAATGCCTACCGGAAAGCCGGCCGGGCGGCCGATGCAATCCGGACCCTCGAGGATGCTTTCCTTCAGAGCAGCACCCAGCTCGGTGCGGACCACCCCGATACCCTCGGCCTTCGGATGAGCCTCGGCCTCGCGTACGTGGAGGCCGGCCGGCCGGCGGATGCGATCCCGATCCTCGAGGAGACGCTCAAGGGGATGACGGCGCGACTCGGGCCCGATCATCCCAATACATTCGCCACCGTCAGTAACCTCGCCAGCGCCTACGTGAAGGTCGGCCGGGTGGCCGATGCGATCCCGCTCATGCAGAGGATGCTCGGTCGGTTCGAGGCCACGCTGGGTCCCGACCATCCCGGGACGCTCAGTGCCCGAAACAACCTCGCAGGGGCCTACTGGACCGCCGGTCGGTTCGCCGACGCGACCCCGCTGATCGAGGAGACGTACCGCCGGCGCGCGGCCAAGCTTGGCCCTGACCATCCCGAAACGCTTACCAGTCGCGGCAATCTCGCCAAGACCTACCTGGCTACCGGCCGGGTGGCCGATGCGATCCCGATCCTCGAAGACACGCTCGCGCGGATGACGGCGAAGCTGGGCCCCGACCATCGCCAGACACTCGACATGCGCGAGAGCCTGGCGGTCTGTTACGAGTCTGCCGGGCGCCCGGGCGACGTCGAGGCGCAGTATCGCGTGGTCCTGGACGCCCGCCGGCGCCGGCGACCGGTTGACCTCGCCGCGCTCGCGGACGCTCTATCCACCCTGGGCCAGGCTCTGCTTGCGCATCGCAAGTTCGACGAGGCGCGGCCGGTGCTGCGCGAAGCCCTGGAGATCCACGAGAAGGGCGCCCCGGCCGAATGGACGACATTCGAGGCCCGGAGCCTGCTCGGCGCCTGCCTCCAGGAGCGGCGGGAGTTCGCCGAGGCCGAGCCGCTCGTTGTCTCCGGCTACGAGGGGATGAAGGCGCGCGAGGCAAACATCCCGCCGCCGGACCGGGCTCGGCTCTCGGAGGCGGCGTCGCGGATCGTCCGGCTCTATACGGATTGGGGCCAGCCCAAGAAGGCCGAGGAGTGGCGGCAGAAGCTGGGGCCGGAGCGCCGTGCGCCGGACCCGTCGCGGCGATAATCCGGGGCCGATGGCCCGCACGATGGACGCCAACCCCTAGGGGTTGGACCGCTCTCCGTCCGTCTCGAAGTCAGAGTCCTGTTCGCTGAGTGGTGTTCGATTCCTTCTTTTTCGAGGAGCGATCCGATGAACAACAACCGAGGGTGGTTCCGGCAACGAGCAGCGATCGGCGCGAGCACGATCTGGTGGGGCCGGCGGGGGCGATCCCGGCTCGCCGCGCGGCATCGGGCCCGCCCGGATGTCCTCTTCCTCGAGGACAGGCGCTTGTTGGCGACCTTCGTCGTCACCAACCCCACTGATTCGCTGACAGATGGCGTCCCCACGCCAAACACCCTCCGCTGGGCCGTCAATCAGGCCGATCTGGCGACTCAGCCCAACGACCCCAGCGTGATCGACTTCAGCCTGGGCGGAGGCCCCACGACGATCACGCTCACTCAAGGCCCGCTCGTCTTGAACGACGCCGCCGGGCCGGTCTCGATCGTGGGACCCGGTTCGGGAAGCCTCGCGGTCAGCGGCGACGACGCGGGCCGGATCTTCCAGGTCGATCCAACCGTGCAGGCGACGATCTCCGGCCTGGAGCTGGAAGACGGCGAGCTCGAGCTTCGGAGGGGCGATCAATAATCGAGGCAACTTGACGGTGCTCGGTTGCCAATTCGTCGGCAACACCTCGCCCCCCTTCACTAATTACTATCCGCAGACCCATACGGGCGTATCGGGACCGGGCGAGGGAGGGGCGATCTACAATTCGGGCACACTGTCCCTGGCAGATTGCACGCTCACCGGCAACAGCGCGACTTTCGGCGGTGCCATCGACGAGGCCGTGTTCGACGGCGCGAGCAGCCTGTCTCTCAAGGATTGTACTCTCAGCGGCAATTCCTCTGTCCCCATTTCCGCGTTCTTCGGGGCGGAGGGTTCCGGCGGGGCCATCAACAGTGAAAACGTCGGCGCCCAATGCACCATCTCGCTTTCGGGCTGCACCCTCAGCAACAACTTTGGAGCGCCCGACGGAGGCGCCATCGGCGCAGGGACCTACGCCTATGGGGCGACGACCCTCTCACTCTTGAACTGCACCCTCAGCGGCAACTCGAGCACGGGCAACGGCGGCGCCGTGGCAAGTTACAACAACACGCTGATGCTGACTGGCTGCACCCTCGCCGGCAACACCGCCGGACTATCTGGTGGCGGGGTGTACATCACCGGGTCGGGCACACTGACCGGCTGCACGCTCACCGGCAACACCGCCGCAGGATCCGGCGGCGGAGTGGACATCATCGGGACGGGCACGCTGACCGGCTGCACGCTCACCGGCAACACCGCCGGTGGTTCCGGCGGCGGTGGCATCCACGATCAGGGATCGCTCGAGTTAACCGCCTGCACGGTCAGCGACAATTCGGCCGGGAGCGCCGATGGCGGCGGGATCAGCCACAGCTCCGGCACGCTGGCCATGATCGACTGCACGGTCAGCGGCAATATCGGCGTCGCCGGCGGCGGGATCATCAGTTACGGCTATTTGATCGTCAATAGGGGCTTCGGCTACTACGGCCAGTATAACCTGCCCGTCACGGAGCCCGGCAGTACGACGGCGACGCTGACCGGCTGTACGATCAGCGGCAACTCCGCGTCTCAGGGCGGAGGAGCGGTCCTCAACATCACGGGCGCGCTTGTCATGACTGACTGCACCGTCAGCGGCAACACCGCGACCACCGGCGGCGGGATCGTCAACCGCGCGTATTACGAGAGCCATCAAGTCCGCTACTTACCGTACGGAGTGGCGTACGGCGTCACGATCGCGGAACCCGGCGCCGCCTCACTGGCGCTTGCCGCCTGCACCATCGCCGGCAATTCTGCGCCCCAGGGCGGAGGCGGGATCGACAACGTGCTGCTCCAGCCTGGTTTGGGGTCTGCCCAGGCGACGCTGACCGATACGATCGTCGCCAGCAACGTCGGGGCCGACGGCAGAGCCGATGACATCGACGGCAATGATTCCGCCGCCGTCACCGGCTCTTACAACCTGATCGGCACCGGGGGCTCCGGCGGTCTGACGGCCGCCGATCACGACCTCCTCAACGTCGCCGACCCCGGACTGGCGCCTCTGGGCGACTACGGCGGGCCGACGGAGACGATGGCCCTTCAGCCCAGCAGCCCGGCCCGCCACACTGGTACCCCTGTCGCCGGGTTGAACACCGACCAGCGCGGCTTCTCGCTGGACAGCCGGCCCGACATTGGCGCCTTCCAGTCGCAGCCCGGCCCGCTCGTTGTCGACACCGCCATCGACGGGCTGGGCTCGCCCCCCGGCGGGCTCAGTCTCCGCCAGGCCGTCAACCTCGCCGACGTTCTCCAAGGCGGCGCGACGATCACCTTCGGCAAGTCGGCCTTCTCCGGGCCCACGGTCATCAACTTGACCGCCGGCGGGCTCGAACTGAGCAACCCTACCGGCCCGATCAGCATCCTCGGCCCAGGTCTCGGCACACTGGCGATCAAGGGCGGCGGGGCGAGCCGCGTTTTCCAGGTCGACAAGGGTACCTCGGCGTTCCTCTCCGGCCTGACGATCGAGGGGGGCGTCACCTCCGGCGATGGCGGCGGGCTGCTCAACCTCGGCTCGGTGATCCTGTCCGCAGACACCGTCGTCGGCAACTCGGCGGCGGACGGCGGTGGGATCGCCAACTCAGGGACGGCGGTGATTCTCGGCTCGACGATCGACAGCAACGCCGCCTCGGCTGAGGGCGGCGGGATCTTCAATACCGGTGAGCTGACCGTGGACCGGAGCGCCCTCTCGGCCAACGCAGCGGGGACCGACGGCGGCGGGCTATACAATAGCGGGATCGCGTTGCTCCTCTACTGCACGGTCGGCGAGAACTCCGGCTCCGCCGGGGGCGGCGTGTACGCCAACGCCTCCGGCGGCGTTGTGGGCCTGATCGGCACCCAGGTGAAGGGCAACGAGGGCGGCGACATCTTCGGGCAAGTGATCACGGAGTGAGCTTCACCAAATCCCGCGGCGGCCGATGGGTGCGGCCGCCGCGATGCGGTGGTAGCGGTGGCGCGGCAGCCCGCACGGATTGCAGAACTTGTTGGCCGTCGCGTGCGTGAGCTGCCAGAAGCCGCTGTCGATCTCAGGTTGGAAGCGCGGTATGATCGAAGACGTTGTCGAGTCCTTCGTGAGCCGAAATCTTAGCAAACGAACGTCGTGGTCCTACGGTTGTACGAAGTGTAAAGGGCGAATATCGGGTTCGGATTGGCGTTCGCTGACTAACCGATTCAGGACTTACGTCAAAACCGAGATGTAACGGGTCAACTAGAACTCAACTCTTACACTGGATGTCCATCCGGGTTCACATGGAATCTCGGCAGCCCCAATCCAGTTGGAACTCGATCCCCCGACGAAGCTGGCTCTTGAGTGCTCTCGCCGGCTGGGCCTCCGCGTCAGTCAAGGCCGAAGGGAACGACGTCCTCGATGCCATTCGCACCCGAGGCAGGAACGCCGGACTTGGGGCATTCGCCATCAACGAGTCGGATCACTTCTCCGTTATCGGTATGGTCAGGTCAGTCGTTACTGGTTGGAGGTTTTCGCGCTGGATCGCCGCAGGATCAAGAATTGGGTGCCCATCCCGAAGCTGATAGCTGACGACGATTTATTCGATAAGGAACAGACGAGAAACATCGCGTACGCTGAGAGTTGGGTGACCGTCAAAATGCTGCTCGGTACCAAGGCCAGACTCCCCCCATTTCGCCGATACCTGGAGACCATCCGACTGCGGCGCACACCCGCTGAGCGGGTCAAGGATTTTAGGGACACATTAGGTGATCTCGATGAGCAAGACAGGGAGGTCAAGCAATACGCGGAAACGATTATCAGGAAGCTGTAGCGCGTGAACCATAGTTGAGCCGGACAGGCGGATGGGGACGATGCCGGGACTTCGAACGGGTGATCCAGAGATCAAAGTTGACGGTCAGACCGAGGGGTCGACGCCATTGCGGGATCCCGGCGACCATGAACCTGAAGATTCAGCCGAGCGGCCTTCGGTTCGTTGTTCCTTCTGCCTCAAAGATCCGGGAGATGCGGGTACCTTGGTCGAAGGACCCGAACGGTTCCTATTGGGGCGAGCGTATATCTGCCGCAATTGTGTTGAGATTTGCGGATACATCTTCATGGACGTGAAGCGGAAGAGCCTGGCTACTGAGGACAAGGATTGATCAAGGAAGAGCCGGGTGGATTATCTAAAGCTTCTCGTCAGCGATCCACTTGCCGACATCGGCGTCGCAGACGGGTCGAATGCACGCGGTCGTTTTCGAGCCCGTTGGTTGGCTCGCGGAGCCAGGTGATGATCGCTGGCAGTCAGTCTGGCCATCAGGACGACGCGACGGTGACACGTGCGTGGGAAAAGGCGCTGGATGGCTTCGCCTGGCTAATTGCGTGCGTCGGCCTGTGTGCAGGCTTGTTGTGTGTGTCGGCCGTCAGTCTCTTCGGCTCCGCGTGGCTCTATAACGGTAGGAGCTTCCGGTCGCTGGTCTGGGCTCTAACGGACCCTAACTGGCTAGGCGGCATGGCCCTGGCCCTCACCCTCCTGTCGGGGCTGGGGCTCTCGGCAATCGCGCTGGCATGCAGGGGGCAGCGGCACTGCTCTCGGGTCTCGATGGCCGCTTTCGCTGCGAGGTTCGGTTGCGGGTGCCTGGCGGCAGTCGGGCTCGCCGCGGTGCTCAGCGGGATTCTCGTGGCGTTCCGTCTCGCGGCGTTTTTTGGTCTGTGGTGACACGTCAAATCAGAGATCGCGCAAGGTTTCTGGGGGCGCGTGCTTGACTTCTGGAACGGTGACAGAAAGAGTATCGGCTTGATCTTTGCGACAACACCAAACCACCGAGAGCCGTCATGGCCAGACCCAATTTCATCGAGTTACCCACACGGGATCTCGCCGCGAGCCAGGTCTTTTTCGAGAATGTTTTCGGCATGAAAATGACCGGCTTCGGGCCGACTTATGCTTGCACGATGTCGGGGGACGTTGATCTTGGGCTGCAAGCGGACGCGGCGGAGGCGACCAAGGCACCTTTGCCCGTGATCGAGGTAGAGGATCTGGAGGCTACGCTTGCGGCTGTCACCGCGGCTGGTGCGGCTGTCACCAAACCGATCTTCGGTTTTCCCGGCGGCCGCCGCTTCCATTTTCGCGATCCCAGTGACAACGAACTGGCGGCAATGCAGGTGGATCCGGCGTGAGGCCGAATCCGACTGTCGACTTGCGACAACTACTAAACCACCGCCCGCTTCTCACCCGACAATGCCGCCGGCTCGATGAGGCGCCCGTTTCGCCGGTCGGCGATCAGGCAGCCGGTCAGTTCGTGGAGCCGGAGGGCAAATGCCTCGCTCAAGCTCACCGGCCCGAGGCCGTGCCACGGAAGGACCAGGTATCCATCCTTGTGTTCGGCCTTGATAGCGGGGAACTCGGCCAGCACACGGCGGACGGTGGTCTCGTCGAGCGGCCTGGTCGCCACGACCGCGCATTCAGCGAGCGCTACTGGGTCGAGATGCCCAACCGTAAGGTAATGGATCACGTCACCGCTCCTAGGGTCTCTCCCTGATCGCCCGAAGAATCTGACGCGCCCCATCCGTGATCGGAAGCGTCGTGTCTGGGGCCATCGCCTCCGCGACGTCGTGAAAGCCGGTCAGGCTCTCGGCGTCCTCATGGGCGATGACAGCGTCGATCCTATCGCGAAGCCTCGATTTTGCCCAGACCGCCCGCGCTGCGGGACGGTTGGACATCAATGCCGTGTTGAACACGCCCGAATCGACGGTAAGCCGCCTGCCGGGCGCGTTGCCGCCCCCCGTCGTCTCCTCCGGCCAGAAAGCGCGGTGCGGGTGGCCGTATTTCCGCGCGCCAATCCGCTCGGTAGGAATGCCGAGTTCCATCATCCGGTTTTCGACATGGTAATTCATCGGTTCGGCATACCGCTCGGCGAAGTCGCGGGCGTGCTCCGCTGCATCGTGCCACAACGGCCGCTGGGATGGCGCCGACCCAATCATCGCGGGCTTGCGAAAGAAATCGCGGATGCGTTTGAAGCGGTTGTGCATCGCGCGACTCACTGTCTCACGGTTCCACGCGGGTAGCAAGTCTCCCCGCTCCATCGCGAGGGCTCAAGCCAGAGTGCCGTATGGTTCCCCCGATCTATTTGAGCTCCCAGATGCGAACTTCCCCCACGCGGTTCGCATATCCGCCGGCACTCATTAGCAACCGGGAGTCAGGCGAGAATGCCACGCACTCCACGGGCCACTTGTGGCCGGCCAGGTTCGTACGCTCTCTGCCCGAGGAAGTGTCCCAGAGCTTTACCTCGCCGACGTCAGCGAAGTAGCCTCCCGCCGAAGCCAAGGTTTTACCATCTGGTGAGAAGCGGACACCGAGGATGGGATAACGGTGACCTTCGAGAGCGAACTTTTGTTTGCGCGTGTTCCACATCCACACCTGGATCAGACCCGGGGAACGATCGTTCCATCCGGGATCATCGGATTTCGCGCCGGTGATCGTGGCAAACGTGTTCCCATCGGGTGCGATCGCGACACAATTCGATGACTTGCCCGCCAGGCGGATCGGATCACCATCTTGTTTGGCCGTAAACGTATTCCAGACGCGGATCGTGCCGTCGAAAGCCGCCGATACAAGCCCTTTCTCCTGTGGGTGATACGCCAAGGCGCGGATCGTCCCTTCATGGCCCCGGCACGCGGCGCGCACGCGGCGCGTTTTGACGTCCCACAGCTTGATCACCCGGTCTCTCCCGCCTGACGCGAGGGTTTTGCCGTCCGGAGAGAAGGCGACAGCGAGCTCGGTCTCGCACGCGTGTGCCAGGCGGGCAAGCTCCTGGCCGGTAGCGACGTCCCACAACGTGACGAAGCCTTTGCGCGTGCCGCCTTCTCCATCGCCCCCAGCCGCGGCGAGCGTGCTCCCATCGGGAGAGTACGCGAGCGACCAGACCCGCTTCGGGTGCTTTCCCAGGATCGCGCGTAGCCGCCATTTGCTCGCGGAACCCAGTGCAACGGAACCGTCACCGCACCCCAGGGCGACTTCACTTCCATCGGGGGAGAACGCCGCGGTCTGGACGGCGCCTAATGGCCACGGGGTGATGGGGTCAAGGCAGCCCACCGGGATCGGCCGTAGCGCCTCGAGGACGGTCGAACTGGGTTGGAGGTTCGAAATCGGTGCGCCGGGTGAGGCGTCTGGTGGTCTGACCGGGCCCGCGAGCCATGCGGCGAGCGCGCCGGTCCGGATGGCGACGGCGACCGTTGCGATGACGACGAGTGCGCTAACGGCGAATGCCGCAGTTCGCCAATTCCGGATGTGGCCGAACCTGCCCTCCGCTTGCACGGGGAACGGCGGCGCTTCGGTAGGGTGATCCAGATAAACCAGGCATTGGCCGAGCAGTGTGGCGACCTCAGCCGCCGTCTGGAACCGTGCCGCGGGGTCCTTTGCCAGCAACCTGGCGATGATTCCTTCAAGCCACGCGGGCACTTCGGGGCGGCTGGCACGAATGGGTCGAGGGGGATCATCACATACGCCGCGCAGGACCGCCATCGCGGTTCCCCCCCGAAACGGAGGGTGGCCGGTGCACATCGCATACAGGACGCCCCCGAGACCGAAGAGGTCGGCGCGGTGGTCAACGGCTTCGCAACGGGCCTGCTCGGGCGACATGAAATGCGGAGTTCCGGCAGCGATGCCGCTTTGACTCAGGCTTGCGTCATCGGCGGCTCGTGCGAGACCGAAATCCGTGATCTTGACCCGCTCGATACCGTTTTCCAGGAGGATGTTCGCGGGCTTGATATCGCGATGCACGAGACCTTGCGCGTGTGCTGCCGCCAGGCCCGAGGCCGTTTGCATGCCGATTCGCAGTATTTCCGGGATCGCAAGAGGGCCGCTCTCTTGCATTCGCTGCTCCAGTGACGTGCCAGCGACGTACTGCATCACGAGGTAAGGGATGCCTTTCGCGGAATTGACCGCGTGAATTGCGACCACATGCTCGTGAGCGACCGACGCCGCTGCGCGTGCCTCACGAGCGAAGCGCAATCGGGCGGAGCCCAGATGCGAAAGCTCGGGGACAAGAACCTTGATCGCGACGATGCGCCGGAGTACCGGATCGGAACCCTTCAATACCAGGCCCATTCCGCCACGGCCTATGACCTCGAGGATCTGATACGGGCCGAGGGAACCGATGCAGGACGAGTCGATCGGAGCATCGAGCACGGTGAGAACCGCCTCGTGCCCGGTCCACTCCTGGCGCGATGCGTGGGTTTGCGCGTCGCCCGGCGGTTTTCTGGACTGTCTCGCGGCATCGCTCGAGAATTGTGGCTGGTCAACCAAGAAATCGCGCAGGTCGCGCCAGAAGGATTCATCGCCGGCCAGGGCGTCGAGGGCGTTCCGGCACTCTTCACAGTTTTCGATGTGGGAGGCCAGCCTGATTTCTTCCCTCTCGTCGAGCCGGCCTTCAACGTGCCGTTTGAGCCAACCCGTTTCGTACTGGCACGCTCGCCTGGTCATTCGCACGCCTCCCGGCGCTGTCACTCTGTTTCAACCCGCCCGATGACATCGCGGAGCCGAGACACGACGCGGCTCCTGGCGACGTAAACGGCACCGACGCTCATGTCGAGGGCGTGGGCGACCTCCTTGGCTTTCTTGCCTTCGACTCCGGTTTGCCAGAACGCGGCCCAGGTCTGTTCGCGAAATTCGTCACGCACCTTCTCCGCTGCCCAGCGGAACACCTGGCGCTTGTATTCCAGCTCGAAAAGCTCGGAATCCTCGGTCGATGGCGATGGCTGAGATTCGAGGAGGGTGCTGATGTCGTCGCGTCCGGTGCCACGCGGATGCCGGCGCTGGTTCGTCACAAGATTGAGCATCATGTTCCGCGCGATCCGGAACAGCCAGTTGCGGAATGGTCCTCTGGACGGGTCGGGGTCCCAGCGATCAATGGCACCGGCGACCGCGCGAAGAACTTCTTGAACGAGATCCGCAGCATCCGCATCTTGAAAACCACTTCGGCAGGCCAACCGGTAGATCAGAGGAGCGTAAATCGCCGTGAACTCGTTCCAGGCGCGCTCGTCCCTGGGGCCACGCAGGCGCACCAAGAGACTCGGCCTCGTGCCTGGCACATCGTCCATTCAACGTCCCCCGTTTGTCATCCTACCCTTTGTAAAAGACACAACGCGCCACGGAAAACCTTACAAATATTTCGGAGCTCGTGTCGACGATCGAGCAACTCAGCCCGGATTACGCGTGCTGCTATCGGATCATCTTTGAAAGATTCCGCGAACCCCGCTGTGTTCAGAGTAGAGAAAGACGCACATTCATTCGTGCCATACGGCTAATGACTTTGACCGAGAGGTTCCTCGTGAGAGAATTCGACTTGCCGCGATCCCGCCGGGCGTTCACGCTGATCGAATTGCTCGTCGTGCTCTTTATCATCGGCCTTCTGATCGCACTGCTCCTGCCCGCCGTGCAGTCGGCTCGGGAAGCGTCGCGGCGGGCGCAATGCATGAACAATCTGAGGCAGATCGGCCTGGCGCTGGAAAACTACTCCTCGGCCGTCGGTGTGTACCCTCCGGGGTGGATCGACCAGTCGCCCTCGGGGGACGTTCCCGTCTGGGGCTGGGGCGCCAGGGTGCTTGACTTCCTGGACCAGAGCCCGCTTGTCGCAAGCGACCTGCTGGCGCAGTGGTTCGCCACGCAGGCGACGCGGACAGTCCAGACGACCACGCTGGCGGTCTTTCTCTGCCCGAGTTCGCCGGGGAGTGGGCTCGTGGAGATACCAGTCGGTGGGCTCGCCCCGTTCGGGTTCACTCAATTCGCTCCGAGCAATTACGTCGGCTCCTCCGGCAACAAGAATCCTCTCTACTTCCCGCAGACGTGCGGCGGGATCTTCTTCTGGAACAGTACGGTCGCAGCGGCCAACATACGGGACGGGATGTCTTCGACGCTCCTGGTGGGTGAACGATCGCGCGACCTCTCGAACGCGATCTGGTCCGGCGGCTTGCTGGCCAACAACTGCACCGGGCCTGCGTGGCCGGTGCAACTGTGCGACCTCGCAGTCACATCGTTCACGCTATCCAACGCCGGCCCTGCTCCAGACCCTGGCTACTCGGGCAGCACGGTCTTCCCGGCAATCCAGGTGCCCAACGATCGCCAGCCGGGCCCGAGCGGCTATCGGAGCATGCACCCTGGCGGCTGCAATTTCCTGTTCTGCGACGGGTCGGTGCGGTTCGTGAAGGAGACCGTGAACCCACCGATATTCGCCGGCCTGGCGACCCGCGCAGGCGGCGAAATCGTCGGTGGCGATCAATATTGAGGAGAACGCGGCAGACACGTCGTATCAGGGTCGTTCCGCGATCAAGGCAAGATTTCGGCCACCAGGATCTCTCCGACTTCGACGCCGTCGATCGTAACGGTCAAGACATGCGGGGGAACGAAGACTTCCAGCGACTGGTAACCGGAGGGGCCGGGGTTCGAAAAGACCTCGACCTGGCGATCAATCAAGTTGATGATCCAGTAAACCGGGATACCGGCCCGGCCGTAGATGTCGGCCTGCATGCGGTCATCTTCGAGGCTGGAATCCGCTACCTCGACCGCCAGCGCGAGATCGGCCGGCCCCGGATGCCGGGCCGAATAATCCCGGATGGCACCCCGAACCACACATCGGTCCGGTTCGGGCTCGCTGGATTCAGTCGGGAGGCGGATCGGCTTGGCTGCCCGCACATACCAGCCGGGTGGAATCACGCGATTGAGCCGATCGCCACACAGGTCATCGGCCGTCGCGTGGGGCGTGTTTTGGGTCATCTTGGACACCAGGTACCCGTTGATGAGCTGGACCTTGTCGCGCCCGGTGAAGATGCCGGCGTCGACCATCGCCTCGTACTGTTCCAGGGTCAAGCGATAGAGCGACGACGGGATCCAGCACGGGTCGCTTGAAGGCTTCCTGGACTTCGTCGCTGTGATCGTGGACATAGATTACCTGGCTCCTGAATTCCGATTCGGCGAAATCAATCCGTGCGCCCGGGGAATCCGATCCAGTGTACGGTCTTGCCTTCAAGGATAATCGATCCGGACCCCACGATAAACCGTTTTATTGGCTCTGACCCGTTCGACGCTTGCGCATTTGCGGAGGGATTGGGGCCGGATGATCGAGAAGCGGCTTGCCTGGAATGGGTTTATCGTCGGGCGCGGCGGCGGCTGGAGGTGGGAAACGATCCGAGCGAGGCGAGAGTAGAGTAGACCGTTTGCCTAGATTGCCATAAACGAACCTGTCCTCGTTTCTTCGTCGCTTCAGCTCAACACGAATCCCTTGTGGTAGTCCCGGTTGCCAGTCAGTAGGCGTCGTCTAGCCTCGCGCCGCAGGGGACCGGGTTCCCTGATGGTTGCGTAAACGGTGTTCATGGTTGGCGCGGACACTCGCGGGTGAAACGATGGTTGAAAGTGACAAGGGTGAACCAGAGTCCAGAGTTGTCGTTCCTCACTGGGGTTTCGCCGATGGCTGGCCGCGGAGAAAACGACCAATTCGTTGATGACCTGGTCGAAGGCTACGTCTCGCAGGGACGCGCGGCAACAGCGATTGGTGAAGCGGTGCGCTGGGGCCGGGCCGACTTGGTCGAGGGGCTGTTGAGCGCTGGACTTGCCGTAGATGAAAGGAACGAATTCGGTTTTACCCCTTTGATGCTCGCAGCGTCGGGCGGGCAAACCGATGTTGTCAGATTGCTGATCGAACGAGGGGCGGACGTGAATGCGGTCGCCAGCCAGAATGGTGCAACGCCGCTCATCGCCTGTGTCGCGGCCCTGCACCCCGGCCGAGTCTACCGACGTATTGTCGAGATGCTGTTGAAATCAGGGGCGTCGGGTTCGCTCGGTGTGCGTGACAAGAGCGGACGAACCGCGCTGGACTGGGCGAAGGACGGCCGCCCGACAGAGGTTGTCGCGCTGATCGAGAGCCACATGCCCGCCTAATCCGGCACGGGTGAAGTATAGTTGGCGCGGACGCTCAAGCGCGGGACGATGTAAACGAACTGGCGGCAATGCAGGTGGATCCGGCGTGAAACGGTGACGCAGGCGATGCTCTTGTGCAAGCCGCGATCCATTGCATCTCTCTACATCTTGAAGTCCGCGAGGTAGTGCCGGTGCAGAAACTTGTTTAACGCCGTTGTGCAACCTCAATAACGCGACCGAGGCGCTAGCATGTCGAAGAAGGTACTGTTCATTGTATCGAACGCCAACGTCATTGGTCCGCGCAATAGAAGAACAGGTAATTATCTGCCGGAAGTAGCACATCCCTACGCTGAGTTTGACAAGGCGAAGTACCAGATCGACTTTGCAAGTCTTAGCGGTGACACTCCGTACCTGGACGCGCTCAATCTGGCTGACGATCCTGCGAATCTATCCTTCCTGGTGGGGCAAGGGTGGGCTTCCATGCAGAAAGCCAGAAAACTCTCAGATGTGGATGTCAGCCACTATGACGCCATCTTCGTTCCTGGCGGTTTGGCGCCAATGGTCGATATGCCCGACAATCCGCTACTCAAGAAAGTCATCCAAGAAACTTTTGAGCGGAATGCGGTCGTTGGAGCAGTCTGCCACGGTCCGGTCGCATTGCTGAACGTAAAACTGAGTAGCGGTGCGTATCTGCTGGCCGGGAAAAACATCAGTTCATTTACAAACGACGAAGAAGAAAACTACGCTCTAGCCGATGTGCCATTCGAGCTGGAAACGGCGCTGACCAAACAAGGCGCGATCTTCCACAAAACTGGACCCTGGGCTGCATTCAGCATTGCCGACGGGAACCTCGTCACCGGCCAAAATCCTGCTTCTGCAAAAGGAGTCGCTGAGGAAATGATACGAATTCTAGCAGCGAATTAAGTCAAGGGCCGGCAGTCGCGACCTGGCGCATGCGGTACTAAAGGCAGCGAGCGTGTTCCCTATTGCCGGCTTTTTCTCTGCCGTGGCAGAGTTGAAGTCGTTCTCAATCACCGTCATTGCGCGATCAAGGCAAGATTTCGGCCACCGGGATCTCTCCCACTTCGACGCCATCGATCGTCACGGTCAAGACATGCGGGGGTACAAAGACCTCCAGCGACTGGTAACCGGAAGGGCCGGGGTTCGAAAAGACCTCGACCTGGCGATCAATCAAGTTGATGATCCAGTAAACCGGGATACCGGCCCGGCCGTAGATGTCGGCCTGCATGCGGTCATCTTCGAGGCTAGAATCCGCTACCTCGACCGCCAGCGCGAGATCGGCCGGGCCCGGATGCCGGGCCGAATAATCCCGGATGGCACCCCGAACCACACAACGGTCCGGTTCGGGCTCGCTGGATTCAGTCGGGAGGCGGATCGGCTTGGCTGCCCGCACATACCAGCCGGGTGGAATCACGCGATTGAGCCGATCGCCACACAGGTCATCGGCCGTCGCGTGGGGCGTGTTTTGGGTCATCTTGGACACCAGGTACCCGTTGATGAGCTGGACCTTGTCGCGCCCGGTGAAGATGCCGGCGTCGACCATCGCCTCGTACTGTTCCAGGGTCAAGCGATAGAGCGACGACGGGATCCAGCACGGGTCGCTTGAAGGCTTCCTGGACTTCGTCGCTGTGATCGTGGACATAGATTACCTGGCTCCTGAATTCCGATTCGGCGAAATCAATCCGTGCGCCCGGGGAATCTGATCCAGTGTACGGTCTTGCCTTCAAGGATAATCGATCCGGACCGCGCGAAAAACCCTTTTATTGGCTCTGACCCGTTCGACGCTTGGGCGTGCAGGCCAGTTATTTGACGGACTGGTAATTGGTGAACAGGTCAACCACGCTCTGAGGCGCGTTGTCGTCGAAAAACAGCTTGTGGTTCCGGTCAGCCTCCGCAGCAGCGGACGCGCTGCGGGGAAAGAGGTCCTTTTCATACGCGACGAGCGCGGCTTCAACGTCACTGGGGTTGGCGGCGATGGCCTTCCCGAGTAGAGCGCCGTCAAACATTGCGAGGTTGGCCCCTTCGCCGGAGAACGGCGACATCAGGTGCGCCGCATCGCCGAGCAGTGTCACCCCGGGTACGCGCTTCCATCTGTGCTCGACCGGGAGCGCGTGGATAAGGCGAGGCACAGGATCAGTTTCACTTTCGGTGATGAGCGCTGTCAGCTCCGGAGCCCAGCCGTCGAATTCCGCGGCGACGCGGGCCAAGGCAGCCACCGGGTCGGAGAAGTCGATGCGGGCAATCCAGTCCTCCGGCTTGTTGAGCGCCACGTACGTGTGCAGCGCACCATTGGCCTCGCGGTGCGCGAGGATGCCTTTACCCGGCGCAATCGCCATCAGCGTGCAACCGCCAACCGCTTCCGCGCTCGGCTTGTAACGGGTGTCGCTGTCAAACAGGTACGTCTCGATGAATGACGTGCCGACATACACCGGTTTCGCCTCGGAAAGAAGTGGACGAACTCTCGACCAGGCGCCGTCCGCGCCCACGAGGAGGTCGGTAGTCACTGTCGAGCCGTCAGCGAAGGAGAGCACGTGCCGCCCTCCGTCGAGCGGAGACACCGCTTTGAGCTTGTGCCCCCAGCGGATTGTGCCGGCGGGAAGTGAGTCAAGCAGAATCCGACGAAGGTCTCCTCGGTGTACCTCAGGTCGCCCGCCGTTGCCCTTGTCGGTCTCATCAAGCAGGACATTGCCGTCCTTGTCGAGCACCCGCTGCGCCTCAGCACCAGCGAGGATGATCTCGAGGAACTTTTCGAAGAGCCCCGCGGCCTTCAGTGCGAGCTGCCCGTTGTATTCGTGGATATCGAGCAAACCCCCCTGTGCTCGGGCGTTCGCAGAGGCTTCCGCTTCGTAGATCGTGGCTGCGATACCGTGAACGTGGAGGACCCGGGCAAGTGTCAGGCCGCCGAGCCCGGCTCCGATGATCGCGATTGGAGTATTCATCCTGATCCCTCATTAACTAGCTGCGTCCCCGTTTCTATCCCCGTGTGCTTCACTTGCCGGGCTGGTTGCCGCCGGGGCTTTGGGGTTTCTTCCCCGTGCCCAGCCATTCGAGCGCATTGAGAATCAGGCGGTCTTGCACTTCGCTTGCGAACGTGGAGGACAGCTCCTTACTGGGTTTGGTTCCATAGTCCATGTCGTTATGGCCCATGTTGAAGTAGATCATGCGGTATTTCTGGTTTGCCCAGACGACAGGATAGTATCCGTCGTGCCAGATTTCGTGCTTCTTGGGTCCGGTGCCCAGAGGGAAGCTGGCCGGATCGATCGAGGCCAGGATCCGGATATTCGGGTTGTTTCTCAGATCCGTGGACCACTTGTACCATTCGTTGGGGGCGCTGTTGAAAGTGGCCGGCAATCCGCGGGTCGCGGGGTGCTTGGTGTCCTCGACCCGAAGGATCGCCGAGGTGGGTCTCCATGTGTTTCCGACATACATGCCGGAGCCCAGGAACTCGTTGTGATACCAGTCCCAGTTCTGCGGATATTTCGAGGGAGTGAGCGCGAACGCGGAGAAGTGAAAGCCCATCCAGGCGCCGCCGTTCTTCATGTACTCCTGGAATGCCTCGCGCTGTCGTGGCGAGTCGGGTCGGGTGTCCAGGAACACGACCACCTGGAACGGGGCGAGAAACTCCCGATTCAGGTTGTCCCAGTTCTGGGTGGACTCAAACGAGAAGTGGTGCTCGGCTGCCTTCCGGGCAAACCACGGCCTCGCTTCCTTCACGAAGCTAATGTGCGCGGCATCCGCCTTCCCGGTGTAGAAAGCAATCACCTTGAATCGTGGCGTTGTCTCCTGCGCGAACGCGGAAGACACGCCCAGACAGGCCGCGAGAACGGCGACGCAACTCGTCTTGATTGCCATCGATTCGCTCCTGGCATGGTGCCAACTGAGATGCGGGGGACACACAACTTAACGACTGCTCAAGCTAACTGATGATATCCTCGGAAGTCTGTGCCGCAAGCGGTGGGACGCGGGTCATATTGACGCCACGTGTCATCGGTCGCAGGCTTCGGGACGGAGACAAACTCATCCCGGACACGCGGTCATTTCGTGCGGGGCGGCGCCTCCGCGGCGGGGGTCGCGTCAAACTGGATCAAGGCCTTCGCTTCCTTGTATGCCAGCCACATGATCAGGTCGTTATGGTCGGCACTGCCGAGAAGCGGTTTGTTCTCGTCGACGGGCAGCGGTTTCATCTTGTCGGCCGCTTCGGTCGCGAGCTTGCGGGCAAGGTCGGTCTTGCCCTGTCGAAACAGGCCCATCGCGCGGTAGAACGCCGACGTGCCGACCACGCGCGGGTTGTCTTTGCCGCGAGTTGCCGCGGCGATCAGCGCGGTGTCGGCCTCCGCGAAGTGTCCGCTACGGTATTCGGCCATGCCGAGGGCCATCTGGAACCAGGGAAGCAAGGGATGGTTCTTGCCAAGATCCACCGCACGACGGGCGAGAACCAGTGCGGCTTCGCGCCGCTTGGGGTCGGCCTGGCGCAGGCTGCAACACTTCGCCGCTATGTCGGCGAGTCCGGGATCTTCCCTATCTTTCGCGAGCGAAAGAAGTTTCTCACAAGTGGAGGAAAGCTCCTGGTCCTGCCCAAACCACGCCTGGAGAGCCGCTACCCTCAAATAGTCGAGGGACAGTCCACCGCGGAAGCCGGTGTCGGCGGGGCTGTCGTCGACCAGCTTCTGCCGAATCGCCAGCGCCTTGCGGAACTCGGCCTCCGCCTCCGCTGGCTTGCCCGGGTTCAACAGCAGGATGCCGAGGTTGAAGTGGCTTTCCGCCAGGCTGCTGCGGAGAGCGGTGTCAGAGGGGTTGTCGTCGACCAGCTTCTGCCGGATCTCGAGCGCCTTGCCGTACTCGGCCGCCGCCTCCGCTGGCTTGCCCGTCCCCGACAGCAGGATGCCGAGGTTGAAGTGGCCGTCCACCAGTTCGCTGCGCCGGACGGTGTCGGCGGGGTTGTCGTCGACCAGCTTCTGCAAGAGCGCCAGCCCCTTGCGGAACTCGGCCTCCGCCTCCGCCGGCTTGCCCGTCCCCGACAGCAGGATGCCGTGGTTGAAGTGGAAGTCCGCCAGGCGGCCGCGCCAGTCGGTGACGGCGGGCTCGTCGTCGGCCAGCTTCTGGCGGATCGCCAGCGCCTTGCGGTACTCGGCCTCCGCCTCCGCCGGCTTGCCCGTCTTCGACAGCAGTTCGGCGAGCGAGCGATGATTCCACGCCAGGTAGTGGCGGAAGTCGGTGCGGACCGGCTCGTCGTCGGCCAGCTTCTGGTAGAGCGCCATCGCCTTGCGGAGCTCGGCCTCCGACTCCGCCAGCATGCCCGACTTCGACAGCAGGTCGGCGAGGAAGGAGTGGCTGTGCCCCAGGGAGAAGCGGGACCAGGTGTCGGCGGGGTTGTCGTCGGCCAGCTTCTGCCGGATCGACAGCGCCTTGCGGTACTCGGCCTCCGCCGCGACTGGCTTGTCCATGCTCTTCAACACGTGGCCGAGGACGAAGTGGGTTTGCGCCGGGCCAAGGCGGAAACGGGTGTCGGCGGGGTTGTCGTCGGCCAGCTTCTGCCGGATCGCCAGCGCGTTGCGGAGCACGGCCTCCGCCTCCGCCAGCTTGCCCGTGCTCCACAGCAAGAAGCCGAAGTTGTTGTGTCGCGCGGCCAGGAGGCTGCGGAATTCGGTGACGGCGGGGTTGTCGTCGGCCAGCTTCTGCAAGAGCGCCAGCCCCTTGCGGTACTCGGCCTCCGCCTCCGATGACCTGCCGGTCCTGTCCATCAGCACCGACCCGAGGTTGTAGTGGCTCCAGGCAAGGGAGTCGCGGAATCTGGTGACGGCGGGGTTGTCGTCGGCCAGCTTCTGGTAAATCTCCAGGGCCCGGCGGTTCTCGGCCTCCTCCTGTGACCGCTCACCCATCTTCCCCAGCAGGGCGCTGATCCGAATGATCGTGGCCGCCAGGTCGAAGCGGGCGTCGCCCGAGGCATCGGGAGCGGCGGCCAGCGCGTCCTGGTCGGCCCGCGCCAGCCGGTAGGCCGCCAGGGCATCGGCGGACTTGCCCGTGGCCGTCAGGAGCCCACCCATTTGCGACCGGCAGTCCGCCAGCGCGGCCCGCGCCGACGGATCGGCACTCGCCGGGCCGGCCAGCAGTAACTCCGATCGCCGGTAGGATGCTACGCGCCTCGTCCGTCTTGCCGGTTGCTTCGAGCAGCCATGCGACCGCGGTCAAGCTGCGCCCGACGTCGACCTTGGCCACGACGCCGGCCCCCGGCTCGGCCGCCAGCGCCTCGCGAGCCGCCAGGACCGCACGATGCACCGCCAAGGCGTCCTCGTTGCGGCCGACCTTGCCCGTCAGCTCGGCCAGCTCGAAGTTGGACTGCGCCAGGGCCCGCCGCGAGGCGATGTCGGTCTCCTTGCCGAGCAGGGCGCCGAGCTTGCCGTAGAAATCCGAGGCCGATTTCAAGAGCCGGTTGCGCAGCTCCTTGAAAGTCACCTCCTTGAGCAGGAAGTCCTCACTCACGCCGGTGTGAAACGTCTTGATCGCGTCCGTTGCCAGCTTGTACCGCGCCTCCACGGCCGCACGTGATTTGGTGAGCTGGCCGTTGGCTTCATTCAGGGCCGTGTTCGCGTTCGTTTCTCTCGTGAGCGAGGCGGCGAGCCTGGCGCTCGCCGCCGTCTGCACTGCCGCCACCGCGGCCAAGCCGCCCAAGAGCGACAGTAGCACCAGGCTCGCGGCGAGCACCCCGTTGCGATGCCTGCGGACGAATTTCTTCGTTCGGTAGACCCGACTCGGCGGCGCGGCCAGTACCGGCTCGGACGAGAGGTGCCGATTGATGTCGGCGGCGAAGCCGTTGGCTGTCTCGTACCGCCGGGTGCGGTCTTTCTCCAAGGCCTTCATCACGATCCAGTCGAGATCACCCGTCAATGCTCGCTTCAATTGCGCCGGATCGATGCTGCGACCGGCCGCGATGCTGGGCAGCCCTTCTGCCGTGCTTACCTTCGTGCTCGGGCGGGGCGGATCGACCTCCCGCACCATGCGCAGCATCTCCAGCAGCGCACCTCGCTTGAACTGCGAAGCATCCAGCGGCGGCGAGCCGGCGAGCAACTCGTAGAGGATCACGCCCAGCGCATAGACGTCGGTCCGTGTGTCGATGTCCATCGACGACGGGTCCGCTTGCTCGGGCGACATATAGGTCGGCGTGCCGACGATCGCCCCGGTATCGCCCAGGCTCTGGTCGGTCAGGTCGAACTCCGTGGCCTTGGCCACGCCGAAATCGATGACCTTCGGGGTGGGTCGGCCGTCGACCTCGGTGACCATCACGTTCGAAGGCTTGAGGTCGCGGTGGATGATTCCTTTTTGATGGGCATGCTGCACGGCCTGGCAAACGGCCACGAACAGCTCCAGCCGAGCCCGAACCGGCAGCCGTTTGCGGTCGGAGTAATCCGTGATCGGCAGGCCGTTCACCAGTTCCATCACAAAGAACGGCTGGCCGGTCTCGGTGGTGCCTCCGTCGTAAACGCGGGCGATGTTGGGGTGATCCATCAGGGCCAAAGCCTGGCGTTCGGCGTCGAACCGGGCCAGAACCGCGCGCGAGTCCATGCCAAGCTTGATCAGCTTGAGTGCGACCTGGCGTTTGACCGGTTCGGACTGTTCGGCCAGGTAAACCGTGCCCAGGCCCCCTTCGCCGAGCAGGTTTCGCAGCGTGTACCGCAGCGCAATGACCTGACCCGGCACGAACCGGCCAGGGCGGTTTTTCGGCCCTGAGTCGACGGTTGTGGGGTTCGTGGCGCCCGACCCATTCTCCGCGAAGGCGAGCGTTTCCGAGGCGGACGTTTTTGCCGATTGGTGTGTTTCGCTGGCAATCGTTTCCGCCGCATTGGTGGCAATTGACGGCGTATCGGTGCCGGTGGCGGCAAGGGTCTTTGACCTGTTGGCAACCGGTACCGCCGGGCCTTGTGCGAGGAAGCGGCCTGCCTTGTCGTGGGCGGCCAGTAGCCCCTCGACTCCCGCTTTGAGCGCCTGGTTGCCGCGACATGCGACCTCGAGGTACGCGTCGCGGTCGGGGCCATTTGGCCGTTCAAGGGCTTCACAGAATAAGCTCTTCAGGTCGGGGTCGGGCGAAGTCATGGGCGTCGACTCCTTGGAATCAGCTCGGAACGACTCTGGATCTGCGGCCCGAATAGGGCCTCCTCATCGTCATGCTCCGTCTGGCTTCGGCGTGCGACATGGATTCTCCGAGAGTTGCCGAAAAAGCCAGGCGCGTGCGAACGCCCAGTCGCGGTCTGCGGTCCGACGGACCACCCCCAACGCGGTCGCCGCTTCGTCCTGGGTCAGTCCTGCGAACAAACGGAGCTTGACCAAGGAGGCGGCGCGGGGGTCTTCTCGCTCGAGCCGGGAAAGGGCGGCGTCGAGGTCGAGCAAGTCGTCGGGCGAGGCGTCGAGCCGGGCCACGGCGTCGAGCTCAAGCTCCTCCCGCCGTCGCGAAGGACCGCCTCTCCGCAACCGCTTACGGTTGCGAGCATGGTCGACCAGCACGCGCCGCATGGCCTCAGACGCCGCGGCGAAGAAGTGACCTCGGTTGTTGAACTGCTGATCTCCCACCAGCCGCAGAAAGGCCTCGTGAACCAAAGCCGTTGCGCACAGGGTATGGTCACCAGCCTCGTTCGCCATGTGTGCGGCCGCCAGCTTTCGCAGCTCGTCGTATACCAACGGCAGTAGCCGATCGGCGGCTTGCGCGTTTCCAGCTTCAATGGCGCCGAGGATGCGGGTGACCTCGTTCTTCATGAGGTCAAGAATACCGGCCGGGGCGATGATCGGCCAACACGTATGGAACGGGACGTTCCGTGGGAAGCGATCGCACGATCGCGACGGCCGCGCATTCAGCGAGCGCTACCGGATCGAGATGCCCAACCTTCAGGTAGTGGATCACGTCACCGCTCCCGGGGTTTCCCTCTGATCGCCCCGCGGAAGTTGAATCGCATTCCGGCTCCCCGTGGCCATAAAGGTTTCGACGCCTACGGGACCTGCGGTCTATTGATTCGCAACAACTGGTTTTCCAGGCTCGAACAGCCAGAAATGGCTTGGTCGATGCGCTGGGCCAGGTTTGCCACAACGTGATCTCGTGTGCAGACCAGGATGCCGGAGTGGATCGACACGACACGGTGCAGCTAAGCTTCCTCGTCTTCCTTGATTGCTCGGTCGATCTGTTCAGCGTGCGCCCGGTAATAGGACCAAGCGACCGTCAAGTCGGCCTCGATCAAGTCTGGGTGGTGTTCTCGGATCTGCGCATCGGACAGCCCCAACCGGCGCCACGCAACGAGACCCGCGACCGTGTGCCGTGTATTTCGAATGCATGGTCCGCCACCACAGACGTCTGAAGTCGACTGAATCCAGCTTTCTGTGCTGACCGGTGTTGGTTGCATCGTGCTCATGGCTCCAACGACAGGGAGAACGAGCCGCTCTTGCTCGCGCGGGTGGAAGAGCCCTACTGCAAAGTAATGGCTTCACGAGTGGGATGTCAAACACGCCACCGATCGGCGCGTTTGTCGATGTTCGGGTAAGTCAGTGGAGACGACCGGGGTCCAACCGGCGACCTCCTGGCTGTAAACCGGGCGGCCTCAAACAACCGTCCGGGTCGAAGGCGATGGTACGCGAACCGTGGGCCGATTTGTCGGTCGGGAATTCCAGGCGGGCCCATGTCATTGACGGAGTGCGTCGGGTTTGATCGCCGGCCGATCGACCTGAACGTCCCGTACCGTCAGGTGGCCGTTTTCGAACACGAGCAACTGCGTGCTCTCTAGGAACACGTCCCGGAGTGGCTTCGACCTGTCCTCCCTTGAGGACGAGAGTGCTGATTGTTTCGCGATCGAATCCGCAGCCCCCGCGTTGCAAGCCAGAAGCTCGGCGGGCTGTGGTGGACCGATGGCTCCCAGGGAGGTTGGCGCTGTGCGCACGCAGGCATTTGGAAAAATGCGATCCACGCACGGGGATGCGAACAGTCGGCATACGGCGGGAGATGCGAGTCGCGTTGGGCGTCCGGCGTTCGTTTTTTATTGGGCGGGGCATCCGGCGAGGCTGGCCAGTTGGTGGACGCCCAAGCGGGCGGCGAGTTCTCGCAGGCGTGCGCGAGGAGTGGCGGCGAAGAATCGGCCAAGGAGGTCGTCTCCCTTGGTCGGCACGCGGAGGTGCCTTGTACAGCAGCTTTCGGCGGACGAGTTGATTCGGTCCAGGATTCCGGATCGGTCGGCGGAGAGGACGGCCTCTCCGTGGCGGAAGAGTCTTCCGGTGAATTCGACCAGGAGCAGAGCGTTTCCCAGTGAGAAGCCCTCGAGCATTTCTTCGCGTGATGAATCCAGCTTGCGCGGATCTTCGAGCGGGCGGAGTAGGGTTAATTCCTGAGGCTGCCGTCCTTGGGCGGCTTTTGAATTAAATTGAAACTAGGTCTGACCCCATGGAGGTCTGACCCCATGGACTGTTCGAGCCACTGTTGGGTCCGGCTTGCATGGCATTTGGGACATGCCCGATTACGGCAGCAGTGGTAGCGCCAGAACGTGTCATCGCAGTCGTCGCAGCGATAAAGCTGTCCTCCCAGCTCTGGAGTGCAGCAAGCGGCAATGTCCGAAAGTGCCCTTTTCTGCGAGGGCATCATCCCCTGGCCATACTGCGAGACGTACTCGGGGCCGAACCGGCGGATGACGTCCGCCAATTCGACGTCGGCCTCCGGCGGGCAAACTTTGGGATCAACCACGGCTGGGCCCCCTTCCCTCGAAGAGGCCGTCGGTGGTCTGGAACAGGAGTTGGCGGAGTTGCTCCCGCAACGGAGTCGTCAGATGGGTATAGATCTCGGTGGACCGAATGCTCGAGTGTCCGAGCAACATCTGGATGATGCGGAAATCCACGCCCCGCTCGAGCATGTGTGTGGCGAAGCTGTGGCGTAGCGAGTGCGGTCGAAAATCCGAGTTAAAACCACAGGCGTCGCGCGCCTTGATGAACGCGGCCCGTGCGGTCGCATCGGGCAGGTGGGTCACCGGGCGCCGGCTGGGAAAGAGCCACTGCGGGTTGCGGTGGGTTTTCCAGAGATTGCGGAGCATCAGCAGGATCGGTTCGGTCAGGGGGAGAAGACGTTCCTTGTTTCCCTTGCCGATGACGCGCAGAACCATCTGCTTCGAGTCGACCGCGGAGATAGGTAGGGTGACGGCCTCTGAAATGCGCAAGCCATAGGCGTAGATGAGCGTGAAGCAGGCCCGATAGATGGGAATTTGGAGTGAGGCGATCAGGCGGCGGCAGTCCTCGTCACTGCGGACGTCGGGCAATCGCTCTCGGGTTGGCTTGCGGACTTTTTTTTCGTGAACAGCGGCCAGTCGTAGCCGAGCGTCTGGAGGTAGAAGAACTTGAGCCCGAAAAAGGTTGGAGCGAATGTTCCCTTGGCCACCCCCAACTCATCGCGGATGTAAAGGATGTATTTCTCGACGTTCCGCTCAGTGAGGCGATCAGGCGAAATCATGTAGTAGGCGGCCAGTTGGCGAACAGCCCGGAGGTACCCGTTCTGGGTCCCTTCGACCAACCCGGCGAGCTGCATATCCCGGATCATGCGGTTACTGAGTTTCGACATTGCGATACCCTTTCGTGTGTTGGAAGGAACTCCAGCCACTATGGCCGGATATCCAAGGGTATCAAATCAGAATCTTCCGATGCTCAATCGCCTGTCAGTCGGTGCAACTCAACAAGACCGCTCCCCCCATCCCGCGGCGAAGCCGCTTCGTCCAATCCCAAGTGTGCTTTTGGGACGATGCCGATTCGTAGACATCATGACGTGGTGTAACTATTGTGCTTGCCTCATGTTAAGTGGAGACGACCGGGATCGAACCGGCAACCTCCTGGTTGCAAACCAGGGATTCTCGAAAATGGCAAATACTTTTAGAATAATGAGTTAAGTGCGATTCCGTGGACGCAGACGGTTTCCAAAGTTTCTAAGAATTTCCGGGATTTTACTATGGTTTCGTAGAGTTTTGGTGCACGTGCACTGAAACTCGGGAGAAGCATAGGCTTGAAAGTTGATGGGAAGCTCTACTCGCCGGCGCGCCTGAGGGGAGGGTACACTGGTGGGCAATAATCGGTCGAAAAACTCGAATACTCGCATGGCTTACGGTCCCAACATGCAGAGGTTTCGCTCGATCTGGGGTGGCCGATGGGTTTGATGATCCACTCGCTAGGAGAAGTGCCAGCCGGCGCGGTGCGCGGGTACTACATCTACTTGCTCGATTATGGATGGCACGAGCCTCTGGGAGACGTGCTACATCACAATTTTGACCGAATGGCCGACATGGCGTCACGCAATGATGCGGTTGTGGTTCGAGGTGTGGTTGGCGCGCACTTTAGTGATGAGGTCCTTTCGTGGCATCAAGTCGACGGGCAGCCCGGCGAGGAGATGTTGCCCGCCATTTTGATCACAACGCGCAATCCGCACGAATTCCGGGAAAAGAACTCAGGCGAAAAGTCAAACGCCGCAAATCAGCATCGGATGCTTCTGATCCCCCTGCGAAAAGCCTGTGAGTCAACGATCGACGTTGCCAAGCTGATCGATAAGATTTTCCGTGACATTCGGGAGAAAAAGGAACTCTCGAACTTCGAGGTCGCCAAGAAGCTTTCGCGCGGCCGAGGCGGGGCACTCGTGAATGCCCTTATTCTTCAGCCCAACATTTCGGGCGTCGGGATTGACTTCAACCGCGTCATCGCCTTCTTCAAGGGGAAATAGGAGCAATCCGCGATCTGCAGGAGAACAGCCGCCGATGATCGCGTGCAACTTTCTCGCGGCATCGTACTTTGTGAAGATTGGGACTCACCGCCGTGGAAGCTTTGATCCGATTTCTCAGCCATCCTGCATTGCAAGGTGCCGGTGTATTGCTTGCATTCGTCACCGCAGCTCTGTCTGTGTTAATGCATCTTCACCAAACAAAGGCAGTCACGCAGCGGAAGTCGAGTGATAGCGACCCTGTCGACCTTCATCGCTTCTACTTCGAAGTTGTAGGCCGAGCGGAGATTTGGGAAAAGTCGATCGCTTGCGATTTCACCAGGCAGGTGGTTCAAGCCCATCCTACATATCACAATCCGTCGGGTTTGTGGTGCATAACAGGAAATTACACTTGATCATTGTTGCAATATGCAATAGCCTCCAGCTGCACGGGCGATGATGCCCGGCATAAAATCTGGAGCTGATATTATGGAATACAAGATTATATCGCAATATGAAGACACGCCACGCATTGCGCTTCACGAGACGGATCATCCGCATTTCGAGGCTAGATTAGCTATCGCCCTGCTAGAGAAGTGGGGGCTTGTTGCCGGCGAATCAGATGGCGAAGACTCGTCAGGTCGCGCGAAGTTGCGGCTCTCAACCCCCAAAGAGCTCGCCCTGCGTGCTTGCGAAGTAGCCTTCGAAGCCACGGCGGAAATCCGGAAACGTGGTTGGTTTCTGACAGTCCCTTCGCAGGCTGAAATCGAGGCCGAATTGAAGAGGCAGAAGGAAGCCAGAAAGTAGAAGGAATCCGTAGATTGACCCTCACCGACCTGCGGGCCATCTGCGACTCGCTCAACGGCGAGCGCGGCACGGGCGGTCGAACACGGCTCGCCCGTTTGCTCGACTGGCACCACAGCACTGTCTGGCGGAAGCTCAACGGCAAGTCCCGGATCACGCAAGCCGACGAGCTGGCGATCCGAAAGGCGCGTGGAAAATGACAGCCGCATGTCGTCGCCCCGGCTACATGCGGGCTAATGAACAAACCGGCGTGATGCCTGGGCCTCATTAGAACCGAGTCGTGCGAACCTTAATCATAGACGCTTTGCCCGACAGCGACAGCGCGTTCAATGATGGCCATCTCGAACGACTTGAGTAGGAGCGCGAAACGCCGCGTAATCGTGTGCTTGTGGGCCTGTCCCTTGCCGGTCCTCCACGTCTTCCAGTCCATAAGTGGCTTGATGGCGCCTCCCAATGCGCGCACTTGGGAATTGCCCCAGACGGCCCGTTCCTCGGGAGTTAGTTTTTCCGGCTCCAGAATGCCCACCATGATCAGCGGTCCAATCTGCGAGAGTACGACGCCGCTCTTGTCCGGCACCGCGCCGCCGAGCATTTTTTCAAGGCCAAAGGGGTTGTCGATGATGTTGAAGACGTGCTGCGTGTACGGGCCGAGGCCACCGGGCTTGCCGAGTAGATACCGCCTCCAGACCCGCGCTGCAGGCCACCGGCCTTCTACCGCTCGCGGATGGTCACCCGGCGTGTGAAACTTGAGCGAGCGCCAGGATATCGACACGATGAACGGGAGAAGGCGCTCGTCATAGGGATGCTCCTTTTTCGGATCTCTCGCCATGCGATCGAGGAAGCGTGCGGCGTAGTCCTCCGATTTACCGAGGATGCCCTCACAGCCCTCGCAGAACCAGTATCGGGTGTATTGCTTGTTCGATAGTCTCTGCTCGTGAAGATCGACAAACTGGCCTCCTCCGCCGGGATTCGTGACGTATCGCCTATAGGCCAGCTTCGACCACACGTGACTGTCTTTCAGGAGTTTTGTTTCCCCGCAGAGATGGCATAATCCATTTATCATGCGTTCAGACTTGTTGTCATCCGCCTTCGTGACCGATGATCGCGTGCACGGGCCGCCGCGCGCTCGGAAGCGACACAAGAGACTAGACGCACCGTCCCCGATCAAGGTTCGACCTGGGAGCGTGATCGTCCCAAGTCTAGCCCATCCGACAGATGCCGTAGTTGTAAAAGCAAGCCGACAACTTCGCGCCACTACTCGATTCTAGTTGTGCCTGTGGTTGTAACGGATTCTGACAACGGCGCCAGGATTTTGGTGCAGCGACTCAGGCGCTCTCGCCAATTCATGATCGCGCAACGATAACATGATACGACACAAGCCCATCGGCCGACGGGGTTTCCGTTATTGCGTCCGCCAATGCCAGCTTGGATGGCGTCTGAATTTCGGTGCAGCCAGAAGTGCTTGCCGAATAGGGACATACTAGCGATTCGGAGCCGATTTCAGTGCAGTTTTGATGCAGCTCTTTTAATTCCTTCATCCAAGTTCGTCGCCGTAAATCCTTGCTTCTAAACTGCTTGAGAGTGGAGACGACCGGGATCGAACCGGCAACCTCCTGGTTGCAAACCAGGAATTCTTGAAGACGGCAAATTGTTTGAGGATAATAAGTTAGGTACGTTTCTGGGGACGCGGCTGCTTTCCAAAGTTTCTAAGAATTTCTCGTATTTTTCGAGGGTTTCGTAGGGTTTTGGTGCACGTGCACTGAATTTAAGTTCCGCCTCGCATCGGCAGCGCCACGGGCTGCGACGCTCCTTCAGGCTGCCGGCGTCATTCTAACGGCTCTCTGAGCGGACACGAAAGCGGCAAGCGCTGGTTTCTGGTTGGAACGCCTTGGCGGCTGAGAAACGACTTTCGGGCTGCCGGATTTTGCCGGTAGAAGCGAAGAATCCGGTCGCGCCGAAATGAACGGCCATCTGGTCGGCGCGCCCGTGGCATATTGGCTCGCCGGGTCTTAGAATCTCTGAAGAATCGCCCCCCTGCGGAGATTGTGCCGCGCTCATGAAGTCATCGCACCCGCAAGGGCTGAATCTGATCGGGCGGGTGAATCGATGGTCAAGACGCAAACCACACAAACGGCAGACGAGGGAAAGGCTTACGAGCGTGTCGAGGTCGAGAAGCTGCTGCTCGATCCGAACAATCCCCGCCTTGCCGAATATGCCCTTGGGAACAAGCCGACCCAGCAGGAACTGCTCAAGATCCTCTGGCAGAAAATGGCCGTCGATGAGCTGGCCATGTCGATCGGCGCACGCGGGTACTTTCCCCACGAACCGATCTTCGTCGAGGAAGACGGCAACAAGTTGGTTGTAATCGAGGGCAACCGGCGGCTCGCGGCGGCCATGCTCCTGCTCGACCCGGAAGCCCGTAAGCGGCTGAAGATAACTGATCTGCCGTCCATCACTGCGGCAGCCGCCAAGGAACTCCGGATGCTGCCGGTGGTGCGGACCACCCGCAAGGATCTCTGGCAATATCTCGGGTTCAAGCATGTCAACGGCCCGGCCAAATGGGGCTCCTACGCCAAGGCCCAGTACATTGCCGATGTGCGGCTGAAGTTCGGCATCCCGCTCGAGGTGATCGCCGACCAGATAGGCGACCGCAACCGGACGGTTCAGCGGCTCTACCGGGCCATGATGGTCATCAAGCAGGCCGAGGATGCCGGCGTCTTCAAGCGGGAGGACAGGTTCAAGGGAAGCTTCTCGTTTTCCCACCTTTATACGGGACTCGACTATGAGGGCTTCAAGCGTTTCCTGAACCTTAAGGACGAATCCGCGGAATCCGCGACCCCGGTGCCTAAGAACCGGCTGCAGGAACTGGGCGAGCTCTGCGGTTGGATCTATGGCAGCAAGACCGCCAACATGCGGCCGCTGATCGAGAGCCAGAATCCCGACCTTGCCCGCCTCGATGAAGTGCTGCAGAAAGACGTGGCCATAGACGCGCTCCGGAACGGATTGCCATTGCAGGTGGCCCACGACGTGAGCCTCGGGGATGAGCGGCTTTTCAGGCAAGCCCTTCAGGACGCGAAATACGCGTTACAGCGGGCTACGGGAACGCTCACCACGGGTTTTCAGAAGGAGCACCAGGATCTGTTACGGACTGCACGTGAAATCGCTGAGATCGCCGACGATCTGGTGGCCCAGATGGAACGAAAGACGCAGGGAAGGAAGCGGAAGCGTTCGGAGGTTCCGGGCGATGTTTAAGATCGGCGAGGCGCCGAGCCTTCAGGCCGGCCCCGTTGAGCATGCCGACTTCCTCGAGCTGGAGTGCCTGCGGCAATCAGACCGCAACGCCTCGGGGAGCGACCTTGCCGCTGCGCTCGGCCGTGTCGATGATGACCTGCCCGAAGACAGGCCGCAATCCGATACCCGGATGGAAAACGCGGTGGATGACGCCTTCTCGGAGCTTGACTATCGTGTGCAGCAAAGCGGGGGCGGACCCCACGTTTATCCCTTCGGTGTGAATGAATCAGCGAAGCTGCTTCACTTCACCGGCACGAAAGGTAACTGGGGCCTTTACCTCTTCATGCTGTTTGCAACGCGGATGAACATGCGGGATCACAAGGTTCAGGGAGGAATCGACGGAACGGCCCTGTTCGAGGAGATCTGCTGCGAGGTCGCGAAAAACTACTGGGGGGAGAGAGCCGACGGGATGGTGTTCGGCACCGCGAGGCGGACCGTAACAAGCGAAGTGGGAGCATTCCCGGACGCGGTCAATGACCTCTGCAAGCGGCTTCAGGAGGGTATTGAATTCTGCTCGCACTCGGGTTTCCATCCCGCCGCTCAGGACGGCAACCTCGACGTGGTGGTCTGGAAGCATTTCACTGATGGGAAACACGGCAAGCTCGTCGGCTTCGGCCAGTGCAAGACCGGGACGCACTGGAAGAACGGGCTCTTCGAGATGGTGCCAAGCGGGTTCTGCCAGAAATGGGTCCGCACAATGCCGGTTGTCGAGCCGGTCAGGCTCTATTTCATGACATCGCGGCTTCGTCATTCGGAATGGTATGATTGCTCGGTTGACGGCGGAATCCTGTTTGACCGTTGCCGCATCCTGGACTATGCGCCTAAGATGGCCTCACTCAAAGACCGCTGGCTGGCGTGGACGCGCGCGGCCATGAAAAGCCAGAAGATACGTGCGATATGAGACATCGTTTACATGCTTTATGCCCATACTTCGCGATGTTTCCGGAGACATTCGCAGAAACGTGGATCGATCAGCTAAGCAAGCCCGGGGATGTAGTGCTTGACCCGTTCAGCGGCCGGGGAACGACGGCGTTCCAGTCCATGCTCATGGGGCGAAAACCCATCGCCTGCGATGTAAATGACGTGGCCTATTGCGTGACGCGGGCAAAGACGCAGGCTCCCCCGCTTCCGGCGCTCAGAAGACGGCTGACGGTGCTGGAAGGAGATTTCAACCGGGCTTCATGGTCCCGGCTCGCCGGGAAAATGCCGGAGTTCTTTCAATATGCCTATCACCGGAAGACGCTCTCCCAGCTTCTTTACCTCCGTAACAATCTAAAATGGCGGACGAGCGATGTGGATTGCATGATCGCGGGGCTGGTTCTTGGTGCCCTGCATGGGGAAACGGAGAAGTCACCTTCATATCTCAGTAACCAGATGCCGAGGACGATCAGCACGAAACCGGCGTACTCCGTGCGATTCTGGCAAAAACATGGGTTCGAGGCCCCGGACCGGGATACCTTGCAGTTGCTGCGGAAGCAAGCCGCGTTCCGCTATGAATCACCTCCACCTACAGGCGATGCGTTGATTCTTCACCGGGACATGCGGCAGTTGCCGTGGATATCGGACCAGCTTCCGGGGCCTATCGGGCTGGTGGTGACCTCCCCTCCCTACCTCGATGTGACGAACTTCGAGGAGGACCAGTGGCTGCGCCTCTGGTTCCTCGGGGGTCCGCCCTATCCAACGCGGGGCAGGATCTCGCGGGATGACCGCTATGAGCGGCCGGATGCGTACTGGGGGTTCATCGCCGACATGTGGCGGATGCTGGGGGCGCTGGTGGCAAAGGACGGCAATGTGGTGCTCCGCATGGGCGGTCGCGGAATCCCCCCGGACGAGATGATTACCAAGCTCTCTGCGAGCAGCCAGTTCGCTCAGCGGTCCGTTAAGATGATCGAGAATTCGACGAGCAAGCTGAAGAGGCGGCAGACCGATGCTTTCCTCAAGGGAACGCGGGGCTGCCTGGTCGAGATCGACTGCCATTTCCAGTTCAGAAATTGAGCTGTCTCAAATTCTCGGCCCCAATCGAGTCCACGATATGAAAATGGCAAATGCTTGCGCAAATATTCAAAACGCGATAAACATCGAGGATGCGCGGCTTCTTCGGCATCGGAATCGAGAACTGCAAGACGGAGGCGAACCTAGGCACGCTGTGGCGGTCGGCACACAACCTCGGGGCGGCATTCATTTTCGTCGTCGGAAATCGCTACCGCTGCCAAGGCAGTGACACAACGAAGGCATGGCGTCACCTACCGTTGTTCCAGTATGGGACGTTCGACGAATTCTATGCGAATCTGCCGCATGATTGCCAGTTGATCGGTGTCGAGTTTCCGCACGACAGAGCAAAGCCGCTCCCGTTATTCACGCATCCGGAGAGATGCGTTTATTTACTTGGGGCCGAGGACCATGGGCTGAGCAAGAGGGCAATGGAGAAGTGCCACCGCTTCATGTTCATCCCAAGCCAAATGTGCGAGTCAGGCGGCCCGCGCAACTTATGATCGCGCGACGATAGCGCGATATGTTGCAAACGCCGCGACCTACAGGGCTTCTGTTTCAACGCCTTTCGGCGCCTGCTTGGATGGCTGCGACGTTTTGGTGCAGATGGAAATGCTTATGTGGCAAGAGCTTGCCGCCGATTCAGGGCGGATTTCAGTGCAGTTTTGGTGCAGTTCCCTTAATTCCTTCGTCGGAACTTTTCGCCCTAAATTATTGCAGCTAAATAGGTTATGAGTGGAGACGACCGGGATCGAACCGGCAACCTCCTGGTTGCAAATCGAGCGCTCCAACCGCAATTCCGTCGCCGCAAACGCCTGTGTGAAAACAACTTACGATTCCTGGGTAGCGGAGCGGTCGTTTCCAGGGTTTCTAAAGTTTTACGGAGAATTCTGAAGGATTATCACTGGCTCTCTGCACGTGCAGAAATTGATGGGTCATTTCTGCCGGTACTCTGGTCCGGCATGACCCCTGCTCCCGCCTCCGCCGCTTCCGCTCCGCATCCTGGTCAAGCGGTGGCTTCCTGGCATGCCCGCGGATTTCCTCGATGCCATACAACATGATTCTTCGTATGATGAGCGTGGTGCGGCTCAGTGAAGCGATGAACAGCTTCGGGCCCGCGAACTCCCCAATCGCGAACGCGATGTCACAGTCGCACGCGAAACGGACATCATCCTCGAAGTGAGTCTTCGTCGTTTCGCACCGGCAGGCCGGTTCCGGCGGGGAGCAGCCGATGGGTCTCGCAGCAAGGACCGAATCAAGATGAGCGACAAACCCAGCCACAACATCGACGGCTTGGACATCGACATGGCCCGCCAGATCGACGCGGTCTGCCGCCGGTTCGAGGCCGACAGGCGGGAAGGGCGGCAACCGCGCGTCGAGGACTATCTGGACGACGTGCCCGGCGAAGTCCGCCCCGCGCTCCGCGCCGAGCTGGTGGCCCTGGAGCGCGAGCTCGGCCCGCCGGATGACACGGTCGCGCGCCCCGAGTCCGGCCCGGCGCCGGCTCCCGAGCCCCAGACGGCACTCGGTCCGTCCGCGGTCGCCGAGGCGCCGACCATCGCCCCGGGGACGCCTCGGACCGTCCCCCTCCCCGGCGCCGCGCCCTCCTCGGTCCACGAGGAGTCCACTCTACCGCCCTTCGACCAGCCTCAATCCCCCCACGATCTGCCCACCGCCGCCGGGCTCGATCAGGCCGCCCCGGTTGGTTCCCATGCAGCCGAGCCGGTCCGCATCCGATACTTCGGCGACTACGAGATCATGAGCGAGATTGCCCGAGGCGGCATGGGTGTTGTCTTCCTCGCCCGGCAGATGAGCCTCAACCGCCCCGTCGCGCTCAAGATGATCCTGGCCGGTCAGCTTGCCAACGAGACCGACGTCAAGCGATTCTACACCGAGGCCGAGGCCGCCGCTAATCTCGATCACCCCGGCATCGTCCCGATCTTCGAGGTCGGCCAGCACGAGGGGCAGCACTACTTTTCGATGGGCTTCGTCGAGGGCCAGAGCCTATCCCAACGCCTGGCCAGCGGGCCCCTCCCGCCCCGCGAGGCCGCCGCGCTCATGGCAAAGGTTGCCGACGCGATCGAGTATGCCCACCAGTGCGGCGTGATTCACCGCGACTTGAAGCCGGGCAACATCCTGCTCGACCAGAAGGGCAACCCGCGGGTCACCGACTTTGGGCTGGCGAGGAAAATCCAGGGCGACAGTGGGCTGACCGGCTCCGGCCAGATCATGGGAACGCCCAGCTACATGCCGCCGGAGCAGGCCGGGGGCAAGCACGCAGCAGTCGGGCCGACGGCAGACGTGTACGCGCTCGGAGCGACCCTGTATTGCGTGGTCACGGGTCGCCCGCCGTTCCAGGCGGCCACGGCGATGGACACGGTGATCCAGGTCTTGAGCGACGAGCCCGTCCCGCCGCGGCGGCTCAATGCGTCGATTCCGCGCGACGTGGAGACGATCTGTCTGAAGTGCCTGGAGAAGGAACCGGACCGACGCTACGCCAGCGCCGCGGCCCTCGCGGCCGACCTGCGCCGATTCCTGACCGGCGAGCCGATCATGGCGCGGCCGGTCACGCGGCTCGAGCGCGCGGCCAAGTGGGCCCGGCGGAAGCCGACGCTGGCAGCCGCTTGTACGCTCGGGCTGCTGGCGATGCTGCTCGGCGGGCTGGGGGGCACCGCGGTGTGGCAGTGGCGGGTCGCGGTGTGGCAGCGGGAGAAGTTCGAGCGGTTCGAATATGGTCGGACCATTGAGGTGGCCCACCAGGAGTGGCGGGACAACCATGTCCCCGCCACCCTGGCCTTGCTCGAAAGCACCCGGGCCGACATCCGTGGCTGGGAGTGGCGCTACCTCCATCGCCTCTGCCATAGCGACCTGCTCACCTTCGAGGGGCACACCCTTGGTGTTGCTTCGGCGTCGTTCAGCCCGGACGGGTCGCGGATCATTACCGGGGGGTACGATCAGACGGCCAAGATTTGGAACGCCAAGAGTGGTGCCGAGATCCTCACTCTCAAGCGGCACACCGACTTCGTCACCTCGGCGTCGTTCAGTCCGGACGGGTCGCGGGTCGTGACCGGCGACGGCAGGACGGCGAAGGTCTGGGATGCCAAGAGTGGTGCCGAGATCCTTACCCTCAAGGGGCACACCGGCAGGGTCAGTTCAGTGTCGTTCAGCCCGGACGGGTCGCGGGTCGTGACCGGCGGGGACATGACGGCGAAGGTCTGGGACGCGAAGACTGGTGCTGAGGTTCTCACACTCAAGGGGCACACCGGTGGCGTCTCTTCGGCGTCGTTCAGCCCGGACGGGTCGCCGCGGATCGTGACCGGGAGTTACGACAAGACGGCGAAGGTCTGGGACGCCAAGAGTGGTGCCGAGATCCTCACCCTCAAGGGGCACACCACGTTCGTCACCTCGGCGTCGTTCAGCCGGGACGGATCGCGGGTCGTGACCGGGAGTAACGACGGGACGGCAAAGGTCTGGGACGCGAAGAGCGGAGCCGCGGTGCTCACCCTCAAGGGACACACTCGATCCGTGAGTTCGGCGTCGTTCAGCCGGGACGGGTCGCGGCTCGTGACCGGGAGCAACGACGGGACGGCGAAAGTCTGGGACGCGAAGAGTGCTGCCGAGGTTCTCACGCTCAAGGGGCACACCGGTGGCGTCACTTCGGCGTCGTTCAGCCCGGACGGGTCGCGGGTCGTGACCGGGAGTTTCGACGCGACCGCGAAGATCTGGGACGCCCGGACTACCGCCGAGGCCGTCGCGCTCGAGGGGCACACCGCTTTCGTCACCTCGGCGTCGTTCAGCCCGGACGGGTCGCGCGTCCTGACCGGGAGTTACGACAATACGGCGAAGGTTTGGGACGCCAAGAGTGGTGCCGAGATCCTCACCCTCAAGGGGCACACCACTTTCATCACCTCGGCGTCGTTCAGCCCGGACGGGTCGCGGGTGGTGACCGGGAGTAACGACCGGACGGCAAAGGTCTGGGAGGCGAAGAGCGGAGCGGAGGTGCTCACTCTCAAGGGTCACGCTCAATACCTGAATTCGGCGTCGTTCAGCCCGGACGGGTCGCGGATCGTGACCGGGAGTAACGACGGGACCGCGAAGGTCTGGGACGCGAAGAGTGCTGCCCAGGTTTTCACGCTCAAGGGGCACACCGGTGGCGTCTCTTCGGCGTCGTTCAGCCCGGACGGGTCGCGGGTCGTGACCGGGAGTTACGACGAGACCGCGAGGATCTGGGAGGCGAAGGGCGGCGCCGAGGTCCTCGCGCTCAAGGGGCACACCGCTCCCGTCGACGCGGCGTCATTCAGCGCGGACGGGTCGCGGATCGTGACGGGGTGTGTTGACGGGACGGCCAGGGTTTGGGACGCCAAGAGTGGTGCCGGGGACCTCACACTCAAGGGGCACACCGGTGGCGTCTTTTCGGCGTCGTTCAGCCCGGACGGGTCGCGGATCGTGACCGGGAGTCAGGACAATACAGCGAAGGTCTGGGACGCGACGAGCGGAGCTGAGGTCCTCACGCTCAAGGGGCACGCAGATACCGTCACTTCGGCGTCGTTCAGCCCGGACGGGTCGCGGATCGTGACCGGGAGCTACGACCAGACAGCGAGGGTTTGGGACGCGCGGCCGTTCAAGCCGTAGCTCGTGCCGCGGCATCTCGCCCCGCGGTCACGGGCTGTGAATAGGTGTCAACCGGTTCGGGACCCTCGGGTACGTCTCCCGCGAGATTCGAGGTGCACCCGGTGTGACGATTTGGAGATCAGGAGAGCGCCTGGTATTCACCCAGGCGCTCGCGCAAATTAAAAAACCGCAGAATCAAGCGGGAATTCCGCGCTTCTTCAATTGTCTGTTCAACCCGGAGCGGAAACTAACTGAAGTGACCGTGTGACGTAAGTTGAACACGCGCTTTAGGTTAAGTGGAGACGACCGGGATCGAACCGGCAACCTCCTGGTTGCAAACCAGGCGGTCCAAACAACCGCAAACCATTGGGCCGTAATAGTTTAGCTGCGGTTGGGCGTTCGCGGGAGTATTCCAGACTTTATCAGCATTTCCCACGAATTCGCAGGATTTATCACCGTTTCTCTGCCATGGCAGAGTTGAATACGATGATGCGATCCGTGGAAGGGGCGATGAGGCTGGTTCACCTCGACCCGGAGGGCCGGTAGAATCGGTGCACTGTCCACTGAACCTGTCGAATTCACCGATGCCAGGTGAGGATGACTGCTCGGTCACGCGATGGATCGCCGGAGTGAAAGCCGGCGACTTCGCGGCGGCGCAGCCGCTCTGGGAGCGTTATTTCGCGCGGATGGTGGACCTGGCGCGAGCGCGGCTTCGCGCCGCGGCGCGTGTCGCCGCGATGCAGCCAGCGACGAGGAAGACGCAGCCTTGAGCGCCTTCGACAGCCTGTGCGCCGGCCTTGCCCGGGGAAAGTTCCCGCAACTGTCCGATCGCGATGATCTCTGGCGGCTTCTGGTCGTCATCACGACGCGGAAAGTCAGCGCCCAGGCCCGCCGCCAGCTCCGGCAGAAACGCGGTGGGGGCCAGGTGCGTTCCGCGAGCGACCTCGCAGACCCCGGCTCCGACGACGACGTCCTCGCCCGCACCATCGCCTCGGAACCGACCCCGGAGTTCGCCGCCATGGTGGCCGAAGAGTATTGGGGGCTTCTCGACCGCCTCGGTGACGACGTCCTGCGTAAGGTCGCAATCCTCCGCATGGAGGGGTTCACGACCGACGCCATCGCCGAACAACTAGGCTGCGCCCGCCGCACCGTCGCGCGCCAACTGGCGCTCCTTCGGCGCATGCTCGCGGCCGATCCTGCATAGATCTTCCCGGCGGCAGCCGGCAGGCTTCAGATTCGAGGAGCCCGTTCACGGCCGACTGCTCGGTGAAGTGCCGGTACCGCTTCGGAAAGGTTGGTGTCTCGGCTCAGCGATCACCGCGCGTGTGCCATTCTTCCGCGCTGAGGGCCCTCGGCACGTCGGTGGAGTCAAGGCGCCGATTGGTCATCCGCTCGACCCTGCCGCGGACCGCGGCGAAGTCACCCGACCATGGCTCAGGGACGGCCCAGCGGCGGACGATCGTGCAAGTGTCGCTGGCGCCGGACCACGTGACCGCAGACCGGCTGTCGGGCGTGAAGGCGACGCGATCGACGCGACGCCCCGAATGCTCCAGTGGCGGCCCGACGGGCCGGCCTGTGCCGGCGTGCCAGAACCGCGCAGTCCCATCCGTCGAGCCCGTCAGGAGCACGTCTCCATTAGCCGAAAACGCCAGAGCCACCACCGCGGCGGAGTGGGGAAGTCTCGGGCTTATGGGTCGAGCGGAATGGGCATCGATCAACTGGGCGTAGTGGTCGTCGCCGCCGATAGCCAGCAGACGGCCGTCGGGGCTGAACAGCGCAGCCGAGTCGCGGCTCAAGAATACGGATGCCCCTGCCGTTTGCAGGAGCCTGAAAGGGCCGCCGAGCGGGCGGCAGGAAGGGATTTCCCAGAGCCGCATATCTTGATGATAGCCGGTCAACAGAACTGACCCGTCCGCCGAGAATTTCGACGGCATTGCCTGGTCGATCACGGTCCCGATTGGGCGGCAAGACGGGAGGTCCCACACCCTTGTGACCCAGCGGGAATTAGCGGCCGTTTGACCTGGGATCTTGTGGCAGGTGGCAACCCGGCTGCCGCTCGGGCTGAAGACCACGCTTGTGATCGGGCCATCCGAAGCGGTCGATTCGCCCGCGGCTCGCCCTGTCGTGGTGTCCCAGAGCTGGAACGAATCGGGTTCGTAAACGGCGGCATCCGGGGAAGCGATCGACAGCGTGAGCAGCCACCGCCCATCTGGGCTAAAGCTGGCATCGGAAAAGCGACCACGTGTGCGACCCGGAATTGGACCGAGCACCGCGTCTGGCCGGAGCGTCGCGCCATCGAGGATCTCGGTCGGATGCATCGCGCACAACAAGAGCCGGCCGCCATCGGGGCTGAATGAGAACCGGAGCGGTATCTCACCCCTCGCGGAGAGTGTCTCGCCGATGGAGACCTTTGGACCGAGTGGCTCGGCAGTCACCGAATCCCAAGTCTGCAGCTCCGTGTCCAGGATCCGGCGCATGGTCGGGATTCCAGCCTGGGGGGCGGGCTTGCTGCGTACCCAGCAGATCGCCATGCGGCGGCCATCGGCGCTGAACACGACTGCAGGCGGGATTTCGCGGGTATTACCCGGTGGAGGGATTGGCAGCGGGCCTCCGATCGGGCGGCCCGTCGGCCCATCGAGCAAGCGATAGGTTTCGTCGCGTGCCCCGACCAGGACGCGTTGGCCGTCGTCACTAGTCCAGGATCGCGCCACGTCAGCCATCCCGGGCTCGGGGACAGGTCGGCCGAGCGCCTGGCCCGGAGCCCGGCGCCACCGCCGTGCTGTGCCATCGGAGGTCAAGAGCGTCCGGCCGTCCGGCGCGAAGGCCATTTGAAGGACCGTTCGGGCATGCCAGAGCACCGCGCGATCCTGCTCAATGGCGAAAGATTTCCCTCCGTCCAGCCGCATCAGCCGCGCGGTGTGGTCGGCCAGTCCCAAGAGGGCCCACGGAGCTGGGCTGGTTCCGTCAACGGAAACGGAAAATGCTGTGAACGGCCGTTTACCGCCGACTTGGAGCGTGCTTCCCGCCGCAGTGCGGCAAATCCGCGCGATCTTCTTGTCCGAAAGCGAGACCAGAAAGTCGGTCTCGCCGAGGGAAGCCATAGACGTGACACCCTTTTCGGCTTCGACCGGCGGCGCGAATTGTGTCGACGCGACATCCCAGAGCCACACACGACCGCCAGACAAGCCATGCGCAGCCACGGCCAGGGTTTTGCCAGCGCCATCGAAAGCCAAAGCCGTGATGTCATCTGGTCCGGGCGCCGGGAAGATTAATGTGGTTTTGCCTTCAGGACGAGGGAGCTCGATGGCAACCTTGCGGCGCGTAGCGAGGTTCCAGATGTGGCAGGCGAAGCTGGGCAGGGTCGACGGCTTCGAGTTGGGTGGCAGCCCCGCCGCGAGCGCGAGATGTCGGCCATCGGGTGCCAGAGCCAGTACCCACGGAAAGCCGAGATGATCGAGCGGCTCGCCACGGGCCACGCCAGTCTCGGCGTCCCAGACTCGTGCCGTGCCATCCCGGGCAGCAGTCACGAGCGTGTGACAGTCCGAGCTGAACGCCGCGTGGGACACCCAGCCGCGGTGCTCAAGCGGTGGGCCGATCGGGCGTCCCTCAGCCAGATTCCAAATCCGCGCCGTCTGGCCCTGACTGCGCAGCACGCGGCGGCCGTCGGGGCAGAAAGCGATGTCGTACGACTTGTCTCCCGGCGGAAGCGCCAGCTCAAGTCGCGGTGAGCTCCCGGCTCCAGGCGTCAAGGTTGAGGCGGAACAGTTGCTGAAACGATTTCTCTGGGGCAATCTCCAGGCCACGCGCTAGCCAGAGCATTCCGTCGTTGGAGTCGTCCCGCATTCCGCGATCGACCGCTCGGTCGAACACCAGGCCGGTTGCTAACCGGGCGTCTCACGCTGGGCCGTGACTGCGGCGCGCCACAGAAAGGTGATACCGGTGACGCCGATGAGTGACACCAATGCGACCGTGGCGATCAGGCCCGCGATCGCCGGCCGCCGCCGCGCCCATTTCAGCACGCGCTCCTGGGCCGAGATTGGCCGCGCCACGATCGGCTCGCCGGCCAGGAACCGCCCCAGCTCTTCGGCAAAGCCCCGAGCCGACGCATACCGTCGCGCAGGGTCTTTCTCCAGGCATTTCATGCAGATCGTCTCGAGATCGCGCGAGATCGCTCGATTGAGCCGCCGTGGGGATACCGGCTCGTCACTGATCACCTGGATCACGGTGTCCATCGCGGTGGCGGCCTGGAATGGCGGCCGGCCGGTGACCACTGCATAGAGCGTCCCTCCCAGGGAGTACACGTCCGCGGCCGGCCCGACCTCGCCCCGCTTGCCGCCGGCCTGCTCCGGCGGCATGTAGCTGGGAGTCCCCATGATCTGACCCGAGCCGGTCAGGCCGCTATCGCCCTGGACCTTTTTGGCCAGCCCGAAGTCGGTGACCCGCGGGCTGCCGCCGGCATCGAGCAAGATATTGGCCGGCTTGAGATCACGGTGGATCACGCCGCGCTGGTGCGCATAGGCGATGGCCTCGGCGACCTTGCGGATGAGCTCAGCAGCTTCGCGCGTCGGCAGCGGTCCCTCGCTCATCCGCTGAGAGAGGCTCTGTCCGTCGACAAAGCCCATCGAAAAATAATGCTGCCGTTCGTGCTGGCCGACCTCGTAGATCGGCACGATCCCCGGATGGTCGAGGTTCGCCGCCGCCTCGGCTTCGGCGTAGAATCGCCTGACTTCGGTGTCGTTGGCGAGCTGCCCCGCGAGGATCATCTTGAGCGCGACCTTGCGGTTGAGGCTGACCTGCCGCGCCTCGAAAACCACGCCCATTCCGCCGCGAGCGATTTCGCGGATGATCTCATAGTCGCCGAAATAGCGGACGTGGGAAGGTGTCCCGGTTTCGGATGAGGCTGGCCCGGATGATCCGAGGTCGACCGTGGCATCCACTCGAGGCGGCAACGTCGCCATATCGTGGACGGACGAGGACGCCTCGCCAGGCTTCGGCTGGGTTGGGAGGAAGCCGGGTGCAATTGTCGGGGCGTCGGCGATACCGGATTGTCCTGCCGCTTGCTGGAGCTCGGACTGCAGTGCTTCCAGCTCGGCTGCCAATGAGGCCCGGGCGGCTCCGTTGAACTCCCCGAAATACTCCTCGATGCGCGGATGGTGCCCCGCTCGCCAATCGGCCTCGAAGCGCCGGCAGACTTCATCAATACGGCGAGCCAGGTCGATGTCCAATCTGGCCAAGCTGTCCTTGGCTGGGTCACCCACTTAATTGAGTCCTCAGGACCGGGGTCCATCGGCTTGATAGAGACGCGAACCACGCGTTCGGGCCGATCGACGACGATGCACTTCGAGGTAGATGTCCATCCCGCGTGCAATTGTGACATGCGTGTCGCGATTTGGGAACTCCCCCTGCGCCGGCGGTCGCAGACTCGTCGATTCTTACCTCCTGCATCGATCACGAACCGGCCGCTCGGCGCCCGTCAGGTTCGACTCTGCTCGCCGCGATTCCCCAGCGCACCGCGAGCGGCGCGACTCGGATCCGTCAGCCGGGCATGGCTCGCTGCCGGCCAACATCGTGCGGGGACTTTCGGGCCAACGCGACGGGTAAGCTCCAAAGTGCCGACCGCTGGATCTGAAATGCTTGACGTGCCGCGACGGAATGGCGTTTTAAACGCACGCAGCGCAACCACCCGACGATAGGGTGTGCGCCTGGTAACCACCCAGGCGCTCGCGCAAATGAAAAGCCCGCAGAATCAAGCGAGAATTCCACTCTCCACCAATTGTATGTTCAACTCTGAGCGTAAACTAACAGAAGCCGCTGGAAGACGTAAGTTGAACGTCTGCTATGTGTTAAGTGGAGACGACCGGGATCGAACCGGCAACCTCCTGGTTGCAAACCAGGCGGTTTGCGGCGAAGAAAAACTATGTAACTGATTGTCGAAAAGCTGTTTGTGATCCGCGCTCATGATGCAGGCGTTTTTCGGGAATTATCAGGATTTTGCCGGGATTATCGCGATTTAGCGCCAATTCTCTGCCACGGCAGAGCTTTATGAGTTGATGGGTTTGAGATCGCTGCGGTGTGCCGGGCATCGCTGAGCGTGGCGGGGGCCGGACCGGTTAGCCCGGATGGCCGGCGACTGGCCGTGGCCGCCCAAGACGACCGCGTCCGCCTGTACGACGCCCTGCGGGGCCACGAGCTGCTGCAATTGCGCTGTCTGGGAGATCCCTCGCACGGCACCTATGGATTCACCGCTCGGGTTCTCTTTAGCCCCGATGGCCACCGCATTGCCGCGAACGGCTGGGATGGCAAGGACACGATCTGGACCGCGTCTCCGGGCGGGCCCAACTCTCGAGGGCAACAGTAACGTGATGCCGGCTGCGGTCGGTGCCCGGAGGAGTCCGGCTGCGGCGGTTCCGCTCTCGAAGATACACCACTTCAACGTTTTTGGGCGTCATGCCGACCTCGGGTGAACCCCTTTTCCTGTCTCGTACAGCGAATCGGCGGGCAAAGGATTTCTGCCGCGCGTCAGGTCTGACGGTCTCGGGCCGTAGAGACGCTATGCGCCATCCGGCGTCATCCGGGTAAGGAGCCCGTGGACCACCTTCAATTGTGGCTTACATCCCGAAAGAGGCATGTCATGACTGCCGCTATTCGTCACCGATACATTGGACTCTCCCGCAGCCGCGGGTTGGCCCCGGCGCCCGGCGCCGCACCGTGCTGCCTTGCTTTGAAGCCCTTGAGCCCCGGCTGGCCCTCTCCGTGATGGCGGCCGCCCAGCAGGATGCGCGGGTGATCCAGGTCGGCGCGTCCGGCAGCGCTCAGGTGGACCAGCTCCTGGTCGGGTCGTTCGCGCTTAAGCCGCTGGCGTCCCAAGCGGGGAAAGACACGGCCGGCGTGATCGTCAACGCGGCCGACCTCCGCAGCCCTGGGGTCCTGCGTCTTCTGGAGCGCGACTACCAGGCCGGCGACGCGGTGGCCCTGGTCAACACCACCGCGGCCGCCGCCAGCTCCCTCGCAAGCAAGCTCGGCTTGCCGCCGGTGGGCGACTTCCCCTCGGGCGTCAGCCGGGCCGCCCTGGTCGCTTTCCGGAAGGTCGACGAGGGCGCCCAGGCTCTCGGCAGCACCTCCGTCCTGCTGCCCGAGGTCAAAGTCCCGACCACGCCGGGCGAGCAGGCGGCGGGCAAGAAGGCTGTCATCCAGGGCGACCGCGCGTACCTGGACGGAATCTTCACGGCCACCCCGGCGATTGCTGCCCCGCCACAGCTCGCCGACTCTCCGCCCAATCTCGCTGACCTCGCGACCGCGTACACGAGTTCGATCCGCTCTTCGTATGACAACGGCGAGGCAGACCAGATCATCGACACGGTTTACGCCGCCCGATCGTTCACGAACCAGGAAGACCTGTACTTTGTCGACCAGGAGATCGATGTCTCTGGCGAGTCCAAAGCTGTTAACGTGATTGGTGGCGGTGGTCAACCCGTGAGTCTCGGTCCGTCCAGCCAATGGTTAACCCAGGTGCCCGAAATACGCCAGCCGAGCCCGCAGTCGAACCCGGCGACGACTTCGATCGAGACCGGCACGGATACCCACGTCGGCGGCTCCATCGGCTGGAGCCAGACGGAGGGCTTGAACGCGGAGGTCAGCGGGGGAGCGACCTTCATCAACACCACCACGACCGAGGTCCCGCCGATCAAGATCACATACGCTGGGATCGTGGATTCAGGCATTCCCCTCTGGCAATTCGAAGCCACAAACCAAGCGTTCGGGTCGGCCACCTTCTACGATTCGTGGATCTGGGTGGTGCCGTTCGCGGCCTACGGGCCGAATCAGACCAACTTCGACTTCATAGGTGAAGGCGGCGGTTCACAGACTACCACAGCCCTTGGGGTTGTCCCGCTCCCCTTCGGCCGCACCTTCCAGCTCAGCAACCCCGAAGTGAGCAACGTCAGCGCCGTCGAGCGTCAAGCCGGGCCACATCTTCACGATCGAAGGCACGGCGTTCTACCCCTGGCTCGTCCAGAGCGTGTTGATCGGGGGGCAGCCGGTGAGCCCGGAAAGCTACACGGTGCGCAGCGACACCGAGATTCAGGTCGACGCGCCGAACATGCCGGGCAACGCACTGCCAGTGGTCGTCAAGACGGCTCAGGGATTCTCCAACACCAACGTTACGATCAACATCCAGGGCACCCCTGAGCTGACGGTGCAGCCGCAGCCGATCACCGCCGTCGAGGGCCAGGAGATCGCCAAAGTTCCGGTGGCCAGTTTCACCGACTCCGACCCCGATGCGACAGCCAAAGACCTCACCGCCACCATCACGTGGGGCGACGGCCGTACATCGACCGGCACGATCACCCCCGTCGGCAAGGGGACCTTCGACGTCTTGGGCACGCACATCTACGCCCAGGCCGGCACGTACACCTTTGGCGTCCAGGTCACCGAAGGGGACGGCTCGGGCTCGAATACCGGCACCGCCGCCGTCGCTGGTCGGCTGCATGACGTGGTGGCGCAGCCGGTTGACGCCGTCGCCGGCCAGGCGATCGCCAACGTGCCGGTGGCCAGTTTCACTGACTCCGACCCGCATGCGGCAACCAACGACTTGACTGCCACCATCACGTGGGGCGACGGCAACACATCGGCCGGCACGATCACCTCCGACGACAAGGGAACCTTCGAAGTCCTCGGCACGCATACCTACGACACGGTCGGCAAGTACAACTTTAGCGTGCAGGTCAGTGTCCGCGGCGGCAACTCGCACACGGCTAAGGGCAGCGCCACCGTCTCCGGCCGGCTGCATGACGTGGTGGCGCAGCCGGTTGACGCCGTCGCCGGCCAGGCGATCGCCAACGTGCCCGTGGCCAGTTTCAGCGACTCCGACCTGCATGCGGCAACCAGCGGCTTCATTGCCACCATCACGTGGGGCGACGGCAACACATCGGCCGGCACGATCCGCTCCGAAGGCAAGGGGACCTTCGAAGTCCTTGGCACCAATACCTACGCCGCGGCCGGCACGTACGGCTTTAGCGTCAAGGTGACTGGCCGCGGCGGCAGCTCGGTCACGGCTCAGGGCACCGCCACCGTCTCCGCCGCCGGCCGGCTCCAGGACTTGGTGGCGCAGTCGGTTGACGCCGTCGCCGGCCAGGCGATCGCCAACGTGCCGGTGGCCAGTTTCACCGACTCCGACCCCGGTGCGACAACCAGCGACTTTACCGCCACCATCACGTGGGGCGATGGCAACACATCGGTCGGAACAATCACCTCCGACGGCAAGGGTACCTTTGACGTCCTCGGCACGAATACCTATGCCACGGCCGGCACGTACAGCTTCAGCGTCCAGGTCACTGTCCGCGGCGGCAGCGCGGACACGGCTCAGGGCACTGCCACCGTCTCCGCCGCCGCCGGCGGGCTGCAGGACTTGGTGGCGCAGCGGGTTGACTCCGTCGCCGGCCAGGCGTTCACGAACGTGACAGTGGCCACCTTCACCGATCCCGACGCGAGCCCTAGCGATTTCGCCGCCGCGATCAAGTGGGGTGACGGCATTACGACCTCAAGCACCACAGTTATCGCCGCCGGCCCGGGGACCTTCGACGTGCTGGGCACCCACACCTACGTCGCCGCCGGCAATTACACCTTCACGGTGCAGGTCAGCGTTAGCGGCGGCAGCTCGGCCACGGTCGACGGCACAGCTACCGTGACATCGTGACGCGCTCACCATCCGACAGACATACTCCGTTACCTTGAACCCGCCGGCGGGTACTTCGATCACGATGCCAGCGGGCGTACAGCAATTCACCTTTACAAGCGCCACTCCCATTGCTGCGACGCTCCCGTACACCCAGACGGTCTACACAATCACCGACGGGTCTTCCAGTGCCCAGAACGGCGCGGTCATGTGGTACCATTCACTGACGGCCGAGAACCCCAGTAATGATGCCCCATTCCAGCTCATAGAGATGAGTTTCCGGGGCACGTTCTACAATCCCAAGATTAACGTGGGAACGGGGTTCAACTACCTGATAGGCTTTGACACGAAGGACACGAATTACCTTAGCGCCAATGACTTCGACCTGGTGAATTATGACGTCTCGTATGTCGATGCCATCGGCTTGCCGGTCGCCCTGGAAGCGGACCAGGTTCCCGTTCCAAACACCTCGGGAGGGAAACAGGGACGCAGCTTGTTATTGTCGTAGTCGCGCAGCCGACCGCTCTGCCGCCGCCGATATTGGCATCCGGGCCGCCGCCGACTATCTCGAGACCGGCCAGGGCAGACGCGGCCGGTTGCGGCCCCGGAATTGCATTGGCGCCGCCCGGCTGGCCGCAACCACGACGGATCGTACCGGCGCCGATAACACGGCCCGCATCTGGGACTTCGCCGCGCCGACCGAGGAAGTCATTCGGGATCGCTGAGCGCTTGCGCGTGAAGCTGCCCATCCCAGGCTCACTCGCGCATCCGCGTCGGAGGGTAACCTCGGCGACGCAAGAAGATCGCAATTCCAAGAGCTGTAGGTATGCCGATTTGGACATCGGGAGAGCGCCTGGTACTCACGCAGGCGCTCGCTCAAACTAAAAACCCCCAAAATCCTGGGGCAACTTTACACATCTTTTGATTGTATGTTCAACACCAAGCAGAAAACTAGAGCACAAATACATGACGGAACTCGAACGTCCGCTTGATGTTAAGTGGAGACGACCGGGATCGAAGCGGCAACCTCCTGGTTGCAAACCAGGCGGTTTGCGGCGAAGAAAAACTATGTAACGTATTGTCGAAAAGCTGTTTGTGATCCGCGCTCATGATGCAGGCGTATTTCGGGAATTATCAGGATTTTGCCGGGATTATCGCGATTTAGCGCCAATTCTCTGCCACGGCAGAGCTTTATGAGTTGATGGGTTTGAGATCGCTGCGGTGTGCCGGGCATCGCTGAGCGTGGCGGGGGCCGGACCGCTAACCGTAAAAGACGCTGCGATTGGCTTCCATCGAACGAGCACCTGAACCAGGCAGGTCATCCGAGCGAGCCGGTCATCGGCGGCATGATCACCGGGCATCCTGCCGAGGTTTCCGATCGTATCGCCTCACTTTTTTCCAATTTCGCGCGTAACAACTTGGTCAGAGAATGGGGCTCTAGGGATAGGGGGATCTCATGAATCCCGACGAGAGATTTTGCACCACAAGGGGAGCAATAGAACCATGGGTTACACCTTGATAGGGGATCAGCGGAGGGGCGGGCGGGGTATGTTGCACGGATGGCGACGGTGGCGACTCCGGCCGGCGCTGCTGGAGCTGGAGGGACGCGCTCTGCTGTCCACGGTCGTCGTCAACAACCCGACCGACACGCCCATCGCAGGCAAAACCGACCTGCGCCAGGCGATCGTCCAGGCGAATACCAATGGGGGAGCCGAGACGATCACGTTCGACAAGACGGTTTTCCGCACGCCGCAGACGATTAACCTCAATCCGGCCCTTGGCCAGCTCGAGCTGAGCGACCAGACCGGGACGGAGAAAATCACGGGCCCAACCGCGGGCGTGACGGTGAAGGGTAACTACACCACGGCGGGACCGGCCAACAGTGTGTTCAAGATCGATCCGGGGGTCACAGCGACCCTTTCGGGCCTCACCATCACGGGCGGGAATAACAGCCACTACGGCGGTGGCGTCGACAACCAGGGCACGGTGACGCTCGTCGACTGCACCGTCAGCGGCAACACATCCAACTACAACGGCGTGTTCAATTACACGTACGGCGGCGGCGGCGGCGTGTTCAATTCCGGCACGGCCGACCTCATTGGCTGCACGCTCAACGGAAATACCGCCTACAACAGAGCATACGAGTTCGGCGGCGGTTACGTCAACATCGCCGAGGGCGGAGGCGTGGAGAATTCCAGCACGGGGAGCCTGACGCTGACCGGCTGCACCGTCAGCGGCAACTCCGCCGGCACGGGCGGCGGCGTATCGAGCTACGGCACGACGACGCTCACAGGCTGCACGATCAGCGGCAACTTCGCGGCCTTCGGCGGCGGCGGCGTATCGAACTATTCCGGCACGACGACGGTCACAGGCTGCACGATCAGCGGCAACTCAGCAGCCTCGGGCGGCGGCGTGATCAACTACTTCGGCACAGCCACGCTCACCAATTGCACAATCGGCGGTAACACGGCAACGAAAAGCGGTCACTCCATCGGCGTTTCCGGCTATGGCATCGGCGGCGGGTTGGACAACGCCGCCCCCAACAGCACGCTCACGCTCACCAACTGCACCGTCAGCGGCAACTCCGCCGGCATCGGCGGCGGGGTGGCCAGCGACTGGTATGACGCGGTCACGGTGACCAACTGCATCATTAGCAACAACCAGGCCACGGGCGTCAACGGGTTGGCAGAGGGGGGCGGGATCTTAATAGGGAGCGGGACTCTCGCGCTTTCCGGCAGCACGCTCGTTGGTAACTCGGCAACGGGCCCGAGTGTCGTCGGTGCCGGCGGCGGTGGTCTCGAGCTCGAAGACGCGAGCGCGACCGTCACCAACACGACATTCCTGGATAACATCGCCAAAGGCGGTGCCGGGGGAGCGGGAGCCACCGGCGGCAGTGCCGTCGGCGGCGGGATTAGCGTGGGTTACGCAGCGTCGCTGGATCTTTCCGGGGGCGTGCTGATCGGCAATTTGGCCCAGGGCGGCGCGGGCGGCTCGGGAGCCAACGGCGGCTTCGGCTACGGTGGGGGAATCTTCGTCGCCTCGAACGCCTCCGCGACCCTCGAAGACACGGTCGTCAGCCTGAACGCAGCCCTGGGCGGCCTGGCCGGCGCCGGCGGTAGCGCAGGCGACGGCATCGGCGGCGGCCTCTACATCTGGACCGGTGGCGTGGTTACCCTCAAGAAGACGACGGTCACGCTCAACTTCGCCTCCACCAGCAACGACAACATCTATGGCACCGTGAGCTGACTCGAATCGCCAGGCGCGAGCTCAGTGGAACCGCTCTAAAGGGGGACGCGCAATTCGGGGAGGGCGAGAGTCCCGGGGAGCCGCTTTCCCGGTTGGCTCCACATTCCGCCTCTGGCGGATCGCCCTCTCCGGACCGCGATAGGCGATTTAGTCATCGCGCCCTATAGGTCGGGCGTTCTCGCCTGACAGGCCTCACGAAGAGCCATACAATGTCAAGTTGGAAAGCCCGACCTACAAGAACATCACTGCCGTCTCACATTGCCAGTCGAACGCGGCGTCGGAGGACCTCATGAGCGCCCAGGGTAGACTGGATCCCGAACAGCTCCTGGCTGACGCCCGCGGCGGGCGCCCAGAGTCGCTGGGCAGAGTGCTCGAGTTGAATCGCGCCGAGCTCGCCCTCCTGGCCCGGGCGCAAATTGATCTCCAACTCCAGGGCCGCCTCGATGCCTCGGACCTGGTCCAGGACACATTCCTCGATGCCTGCCGCGACTTCCACCACTTCCGCGGCTCGAGCCATCCAGAATGGGTCGCCTGGCTGCGCAAGATCTTGTTCTTTAACCTGGCCCGCGTGATCCAGCGGCAAGTCGCGGCGAAGAAACGAAGTACCCGGCGGGAAGTGTCGCTCGACCAGCGGGCCTCGGCAATGGAGCGGTCCTCGGGAACAATCCAGCTCGAGACCGCGCTCGTCAGCCGCTCGAGCTCGCCCAGCAGCCACGCCGGCCGCCGCGAACGCGGTGCCCGCCTCGCTGATCAGTTGGCTCGACTGCCCGCTGACTACCGTGAAGTGCTTGTCCTGCGGAACCTGGAAGGGCTGGCGTTCCCCGAGGTGGCCCGCCGCATGGGCCGGTCTGCCGGAGCCGTCCGCATCCTTTGGGTGCGCGCGGTCGATCAGCTTCGCCGGCTGCTGCAAGTGGAGGAACTCTTATGAAGGCGATCGTGCCCCAGGAAGAGGCGCTCGAGCCAACGAGCGAAGTCATCAGCATTCTCGAAGAGTTCCTGACCAGGCTGGAAGCCGGTGCCCGGCTGAACCCCGAGGATCTGACAGCCCGCTGTCCAGCCCTGGCAGGGCCGCTGAAAGCCTGCCTGGCGAGCCTGGAATTCCTGCATGGCGCGTCGCTCAGTTTGCGAGATCCAGGAGCGCCTGAGCCGTCTTTCGCCACAGAATGCCAAACTGACCTCGGCCGCCTCGGCGACTTTCAGCTCGTCCGCGAAATCGGCCGTGGCGGCATGGGTGTCGTCTACGAAGCCGAGCAGATCTCGCTCGGTCGCCGCGTGGCGCTCAAGGTGCTGCCGTTTGCAGCCGCACTCGATGGGCGGCAGTTGCAGCGCTTCAAGAACGAAGCGCAGGCCGCCGCCTGCCTGCACCACACGAACATCGTTCCCGTCTTCGGCGTCGGCTGCGAGCGCGACGTCCACTACTTCGCCATGCAGTACATCGAGGGGCAAACACTCGCCGCGATCATCAGGAACTTGCGCCGCGGCAAGGATTGCGGCTTGCCGGCCTTTAGCTCCGATCCGAGCAATCGACAGGAGACTGCATCTGGGCCGGGCACGCAGCGCCCTGAGGCTTCTCCCGCGCACGTCCGCGCGGCGGCGGTCCTGGGCATGCAGGCTGCCTTCGCGCTGGAACACGCTCATCAGCTTGGCGTCGTGCATCGCGATATCAAGCCGGCCAACCTGCTTGTCGAAGCGGATTCTGCCATCGCCCCAGGGGGAAACGGAGCCGAAGCGGGCGGCGCTCGCTTGTGGGTCACCGACTTCGGCCTCGCTCACTGCCGCCAGGGATCCGCCGGGCTCACCGTCACCGGAGACATGGTGGGGACGCTGCGTTACATGAGCCCGGAACAAGCGCTCGCCCGGCCCATCGGAGTGGACCACCGCACCGACCTCTACTCGCTCGGCGCGACCCTCTATGAGTTTCTGACCCTCGAGCCCGCAATGAACGGCCGCGACCGTCACGAGCTGCTAAGGCAGATCGCGATCGAGGAACCCAGGCCGCTGCGCAAGGTCAACAAGGCAGTCCCGGCCGATCTGGAGACCATAGTCCTCAAGGCGATGGCCAAGAACTCTTCGGAACGCTACGCCACGGCCCAGGAAATGGCCGGCGACCTGGGGCGGTTCTTGAATGACGAGCCGATCCTCGCCAGGCCCGTGACACTGCTCAATCGCACGCGAAGGTGGGCGCGCAGACACCGGGCGGTGATGCTTTCGGTGGCGGTGGCCTCGCTCGCCGCGGTGACCGTGCTGGCCGGCAGCGTCGGCTGGATCGTGCGCGACCGGGCTGCGCGGCGTGCCAGGCTAACCGCCCAGCGTGACGCCGCCCTGGAAGACTCGGAACGCCTCAAGAACGAAGGTAAGGTGTCGCAAGCGCAGGCAGCCGCCGCGCGCGCGGAGGCCCTTCTTCCTTATGGCGCCGCCGATCAGGCCGTGGCCCAGCGCGTCAAAGCCTTGGTGCGCGAGCTGGCCCAGGAGCAGGCCGACGTCGCCTTGCTCGAGGGCCTCGAGGCCATCCGCCTTCGCCAGTCGGACGTCGAGGACAACCATTTTGTCATCCATCATTCGCGCAAGGACTATGAACGGGCTTTCGTGAATTACGGAGTGCACAAGAATGTGATGGGACCGGAGGAGGCGGCACGTGAACTTTCGCGCCGGCCTCCTCGCGTTCGTGCCACCCTTCTGGCGGCCCTGGACCACTGGTTGATCCTGGCGAAAGCCGCGAAGGCGCCGGAAGCGGCCTGGCTCAAGCAAGTAATTGACCTGGCAGACTCGGACCCGTGGCGCCAGGGCGTGCGCGTGGCGCGAGAGAAAAATGACCTCAAGGCGATGGAGAAGCTGGGCGCGAGGTCGATTACGCCGAACAGCCGTCGGAAGCATTGTTCGTCCTGGAAATGGGTCTGCGCCAGCGAGGCTCGAGCGCGGCTGCGCTTGCGCTTTTGCGACGCGCGCAGAAAGCATTCCCGGCAGACTTCTGGATCAACCACGAGCTCGGGTGCGCGCTGGGCGATTGCGACCCACCGCAGCACGAGGAGAACATTCGTTTCTTGACCGTGGCCGTGGCGCTACGGCCCGACAGCCCCGGAGTGCGATACAACCTCGGTAACGCGCTGGCCGGCGCCGGGCGGATGGACGAGGCGATCGATGCCTATCGCCACGCCGTCGGTCTGAAGCCGGATTATGCTATGGCTCACTTCAAGCTTGGCTTTGTGCTCGGCAAGCAGGGCCAGCTTGACGAGGCGATCGCCGCTTGCCGGCGTTCCATCGAGTTGAAGCCCGAATTTGCCGACGTCCACTACAATCTCGGTAATTACCTTGATCACGCTGATCGACCCGGGGAGGCGGAGGCTGCCTACCGCAAGGCGATCGCGCTGAGACCCGATCATGCCGAGAGCCACTGCGACCTGGGCATGGCGCTCTGGAAACAAGGGAAGCTCGCCCCGGCCCTCGCGAGCCTGGAGCGCGGCCACGAGCTGGGCTCAAGGCGCAAGGACTGGCCGTATCCGTCGGCCCAGTGGGTGCGAGAATGCCGAGAGAAGCTCGAGCAGGTTGGCCGGCCGCGATAAGGCGCTACCGCGAGGCGCCGATCTTACACGCTCCCCGTGGGTATGCTCGGATTGCGTGTCCTTTCTCTCTTTCTCTTCGGGCGAGCCGGGTCGTGCTGCAACGCCTTGTAGGGCAGCGAACCGAGCCTCACCGTTCTAGATGTGCGCTCAATCGACGATATAGCTCCACCGACGCGTCAATCTCCGACTTTCGAATGGAGACGCTCTCGACGTTGATTCCGATTGGCAAGCGCTTTTCGCGAGCATAGTCCTGCACGTCGGTGAATACCCTCTCGCACAGGTCGACGGAGCGCTCCAGCGTGTCGGCCGAATGGCGGAGTTCGTTTTCAAGCCAGCGCGGGAACGAGATGCCTAGCCACTTCATGAACTCGAGCGTGCGAACCGAGCCACACGGTGAGAACGTGAGCACTACGGGGACGGGCGAGCGTCCGGACATTCGCAACGACAATGCGTAGTCGGAAAGCAAAGATTTTGTGGAGCCGGCGTCGTACACGGACTGTGTGATGAAGAAGCGACAGCCGTGGTCCTGCTTGAAGAGCATCCGATGGTGCTCTTCCTCTTTTGCAACATGTCGCTCCGCTATGGCGATGCCACCAAGGACCAGGTTAGAAACGGCGCGCGCAATCGCATACGCCTCGGCCAGCGGCAAACCCGGGTGGTGCGATTGGCCACGTGGGGCGCCGACGAAGACGCTGATGTGCCGGCCAGCCGCTGACCGCACGCCGCCGACCCAACGCGAAAACGCCTCACGCGTGTGGGCGCCCACGCATCGGTACACGATCTTCGGGATCGCGAGCTCGGCGAGCGCGTCACGTGCGTAGACCTCGGGGTCGACGGTGGGTAGAAACGGGAACGGGCGTTCCCGGCCATCGCGTCCCGGCTCGTCCTGAATGTCGTAGACAACCAGGCCGTCGGGCGCGAGCAGATGAAGTCGGTCTACCTGTTCGGCCGCGATGTCACGCAACCGCTCGGGGGTCGATGCGAGCTTCGGCGGCGCGATTCCGTAGAGACGTATCCCGGCGCGCCCATCGTCTAGTTTTTCAAACAGCGTACTCAAGGAGAGGAGCCTCCGCCGATTCACGCCGATGATCTGATCGGCCGGGGTTCCGGGGACACCATACATGTCTCCCGACAGGGCGTGCCCTCGCGGCGATCTGCGTGGGGTTCCGGAAACACCATACATGTCTCCCGACAGGGCGTGCCCTCGCGGCGATCTGCGTGGCGGCTATATGGTAGAGCTTCGGGTCAGCAAGCAATACACGCTAGCGTGCCAAACGCCACAGCCAGCGGCGAGCCGCTGGCTGGTGGATTGCCTCAGGCTTGCGAGCTTTCCCCGCCTCGTTTTCGACCCACTTCGCAGCCCCTGTCCGAGATACGACAAGCGAGACGCGCGACGAGTTGGCGCTCTGAAGTGCGCCTGGTTGTCGACCAGGCGCTCTCGCGAATGAAAAGCCCGCAGAATCACGGGGAATTCGTCGGATCTTTTATCGTAGGTTCAACCCCCAGAGAGGAACTCGCCGAATCAATTAGCTGCCGTAACTTGAATGTCCATCTGGTCTTAAGTGGAGACGACCGGGATCGAACCGGCAACCTCCTGGTTGCAAACCAGGCGCTCTCTCGATTGAGCTACACTCGCCGATTTAGGCGATTGATGATCGGAGGGCGCCGGTGAAGGGTTTAATTTTGGATTTTGATCTTGGATTGGCGGACGCGCGTGCGATGGGTGAGCATGTCGCTTGCGTCGATGGCGGCGGCGGTGCATTCACAGTCGGTCGCGTAATCCTTGCAGGGAAAGGACGCGCGGCAAATGATCAAAACGAACATGGGCAGGAAATCCGAAGTTTCGAAATCCGAAATTAGAAGGGCGGGAATGAGGGCGGAGGACAAGTACGAGCGGGACTCAGGCTGGCGACGTTCACTGGTTACATGCCCGTGGGCCCGGAGCCGTGCGGCCAAGCGCCGGTCGCTCCTGTTCTCGTCAAGTAGGAGCTTCATCCATGCGCAGGCCCGTCGAGGCCTCGGCGCGCAGCCCCGCCGCCTCGCGGTCCCGCTCTTGCTCGATGAGAGCCCGATTCTGGACCACATCATCGATCGAACGCGAGCACGCCGCAGAGCGGGGGGGCGTTTTGACGCGGGAGCGTCGGAACGAGGGGAATCAGAGCCGCTCTTTCGAGGAGCGAAAGGCGACGATCTTCGGAACCAGGGGAACCTGAGCGCTCTTTCGCGGAGCGAAAGGGGACGATCGGATTGAGCCTGCCGGTCGTGCCAGTTCCAACGCCTGCGGCCTCCACGGAATCCAAGATGGCTTTAGCAAACGCGGGCTTCTGACTTCTTTCTGACCGGAACTCCCGCTCACACCCCTTCGACCACCAGAACCCAATCGTCGAAGCCGTCTTTGTGGGCAGAAGGGTATGAAACCGAGCGGCTGGAATTCTTTGGCTCAGAAGCCGAGATCACCGTATACGTTCCGGTCGTAGGATCATACCAGCGGAGCCTGACATTCCGCCCGCCGGTGATCGCTCTGGTATCAACCGTTATTGCGCGTCGAGCTGGGAAATAGACGACCCCTGCCGATGTTGAGTATCCTGATGCAGCCTTGTCGTCACCCGCGCCGAGGCCGATTTTCAGGAATGTTCCGTTGTCAGGGGTCCACGTACTGTCTTGAACATAGGTATCGAGCAGCCTCCAGGCGTATCTGGAACACTGCTGCGGCGGTTCGGTGATGATGTTCAGCCAGCTCGGCCCACCATCAAACAGGCCGGTGACGCCAAACGGCCACCATTTTTCGTGGCCAAAGTTGATCCCGGCGCCGCCGCGGATGAACGTCGAATAGTTCCGTTCGCGCAGCTCCTGATTCTGCTGGCCTTTGTAATGCGGGGCGTTGACGTAGGGCGGCTCAATATCGACGACCGGATAGGTCTTGGCGGTGCGCTCGGTCGTAGACTTTATCAAACTGTTCGACAGAACTGCTGCCGTAGTCGTACACCGTGTTCGCGCTCTGTTTGAACCACTGATAGCCTTTGGGGCCTTCTTCCGATATGAATTGATCGAATGACGTCGAGCCGTTGGCCGGCTCGGCAATAATCAGCCTGTGGGTTGCACCTTCGGTATCTTTGATGCCATGGTAAATTGCATCGAGTCCAGGCCCCGGACCTTGACTGTACGACCACCGGAAATCACCCATCACATGCCAGACGATGTTCGGATAACCGGTATAGCGGGTTGCTACATTTTTTCCAAAGTTGTAGGCATTTTTCGTCCCAGCCTTGGCCAGATCCGGAACAGTGCCGGTATTGCCCCAGCTCATGAACAATGAAAACACCACGGTCATCTGGAGCCTGGTGGCTTCTGTCATGATCCAGTCCATCGAAGACCACGCCGGGCCGAGCGATGAAGCATAGGGCGCATCGGTGAAGAAACGTTGCCCAGCCTTGTTCTTGTACCTGTCGCCAAAACTGTCGTTCATGTGGACCCCGAAGGGCGAGACGGTCACGGCATTGAAACCGAGCGCTTTCAAACCCTCGAGAGCATTGGTGATTTCGGCATTGGTGCAGTTCTGTGCCATTGCCCAGGAGGCCATGGTTTTGAGCAGATACACATTGCCTTTCTGGTCGAGGAAGCGACGATTGCCGGCGCTAACGCTTGCTGGCCAGGCAAAAGTCGAAGACGTTCCCGCAGCACGTTGTACCGACGAACTGGCCGAGGCGATTCGAGCACTCCCCGAGTTTGCACGCCGGTTCCGCGTTTCGTTTTCGGGCTGCGAGGCGGCCGTGGCAGTTACCGCAAACGCCATTAGCAAAGTCGCCGCGCCGAAGAGCGGAGACCTGAAGACGTGCAAAAGACCGAGAGATCGAGTGTTCATGGAGGCCTCCTCCCGAGGTTCGAGGAGTCATTGATCCGAGATCGTGCAAATCCGCGCCACAGGCACGGACTTAGATTTGCGCCTGAGTCCAAAATAATCAACAGGAGATCCGCGGCGTCGGGACGAGCGCCGGAGGACGGGGATCAGGGGGGAGGACGGAGGATGGAGGACGGAAATGGGGCGGAGGGCGCGGTGACCGGGACTCGAAACGGACGAATTCTTTTTTCTTTTGGCAACTGGATCGCGGCTTTTGTAGATCGTTCTAGTAGGCAGGGTATTCGTTGTCGGATGCCCGATTTTCATCCTCGATCAGCGAGCTCCAACCTTTGATCGTCACGTCGCGAACACGGCATTTCTTTGGCCTTTCGGGGCGTGCTGGCCGGCGGTGGCCCCGGGCTGAGAACGGCGGGCGCGCTGAGCTTGACTTCGGCCGTTTGCCGCGTCGTGGGTGATACGCGTCGACAGCGGGGCAGACCCGCGTGTGACGGCGCGCACAAAAAAGCCGAATCAAGGCGTTACAACCGGTCTCACTCGTTAAAATGCGAAGGGCGAAACCGAGCTGTGAGCATAAGTAACGTATTTTGTGTTGCCGATTGCTCATGGCGTGGTATGATCTAGCTCGACAACGAATGGCGTGCGCTTTCCTGCGAACGCCGCGGCATTTCTCGACGCGGGCATGCCTGGTTCTATGGTGAACCGCGGGAACGGCCCGATCGCCAGCAAGGGCGAGCAATTTGAATTGCCGCCTTTGATCAGAACGGTTCTCTTAACCACATCGCAGATAAATATCGTGCGTAGTTTACGTGATCACATTGGTCAGGCATTTGCACTGCTTCGTCGTGTCTCGCTGTCGTGTCGAGACGTTTGCCAGCCCTGGGATGAAGGCGGCGGGGGAGCGAGTCGAACTTGCGACAGAACGCCTTGGCCGGGCCGAGAAACGCGATTGGGAGATAGGGGAGAATTTTTCGAAAAAAGTGATCACTGGCTATCATTTACTATCATTTTTCGGTCGGCACGGTCGGAAAAAGAATCGTCATTTGTTATGCGCGTGCTTCGGCGTCTGCAAGGCCCTCATCCGCGCGTTCCTTTCTGGTTGCAAACCAGCCGATCGATCCTAGCCGAAGTCATTTGGCGAAAAGCTTTTAAGTGTGATAGCTGTGGTTGGTTCGGTGTAGAGGGATTTCTAAGATTTCTCGTCTTTTCTCATGGATTCCGAGCGTTTTGGTGCCGTGGCACTGAAACTCGCTATAATGGCTTACGCTCGGTTTTACTCGAAGGAGAGTGCGATGGACTGCAGAACTGGCCCCCAGCGGAGGATGAGTTTGATGTCGAGTACACGCCGCACCGCGAAAGAACAAAGGCCAGTAAGCAGCCTATCACCGAGCGCCATCGCCCTGTTCCGGCTGCACGTCGAGCAGGACGGTATCCGCGTGGATGAAGCCAACCGTGAGGCCCACCGCGAGCTGGCCGCCGCCGGGATCATGTACCCGGTTTCCACCTTTGCGCGCGGGCCAGAGGCATATTACCGTCTGACTCCCGAAGGTTGGGAACGGCGGCATGAGATTTTGGGTTACGCGAAGGAAAGCGCGTAATAGGACGGATTTTGCTGCAGCGGTGGAAAAATTCACGGGCGACGTGCGCTGGCAGATGGAAAGCATGTCCCAGACCCCAGCAACCCATATCCGCCGGGAAACACCGACCCGGCCCGGAGGCTATCTCTCCCTCAGCTTCCGCCGCTGCTCCTCGCGGATGATCCGCAGAAGCTCCCGCGCCGCGCGGGTGATCGTCAGCCCCGTGTCCGGCGCCATCTCCACGGCCTCCTCGTGCGTATGGCCCCGGCTCTCTACGTCCTCATGGGCGAGGACGGCCATCGCGCGGGTTTCGACCGATGCCCGCCGCCAAGCCCGACCTGCGCGTGAGCCCAGCGGCTGCATCAGGTCGTCGTTGAAGAGGCCGGAATCCAGGTTGAGGCGTCCGCCCGGTGAATTCCCGCCGCCGTCCTGCTCGTGGGGGAAGAACGCGCGCCATTCCACGCCATGTTTGCGGTCGCTGGCGCCGATCCGGTCATCATCGATGTCGAGCTTCTTCATAAAAAGCGCCGTCCACTGGTCCAGCGACTCGGCATTTTGGATCGAGTACGCCAACGCCCCCTCGGCGTCGCGACTGTAGGGCTTGCGCGGTGTCATCGGCTGCGCCCTCGCTCCTCGCGCCGGTCCCTCGAACCGTTGAGCGTCAGGTCGCGGACGCGGCAATCCATTGCCCTTCCGGGGGGTGCTGGCCAGCCGTGGAACCGGGCTGAGAACCGCGGGTGCCCTGAACTTGACTTCGGCCATTTGCCGCGTCGTGGGTGATACGCGTCTGCAGCGGGGCAGTCCCGCGTGCGACGGCGCGTACAAAAAAGCCGAATCAAGGTGTTATAACCGGTCTCACTCGCTAAAATGCGAAGGGCAAAACCGAATTGTGAGCATAAGTAACGTATTTTTTGTTGCCGATTGCTCTTGGGCGTGGTATGGTCTAGTTCGACAACGAATGGCGCGCGCTTTCGTGCGAACGCCGCGGCATTTCTCGATGCGGGCACGCCGGGTTCTATGGTGAACCGAGGTACCGGCCCGATCGCCGGCAAGGGCGAGCAACTTGAATTGCCGACTCTGATCAGAACGGTTCTCTTTAGCACATCGCAGGTCATATCGTGCTTCATTTACGTGATCAGATTGGTAACGTTTTTGCACGGCTTCGTCGCGTCTCGCCGTCATGTCGAGACGTTTGCCAGCCGTGGTACGACGGCCGCGGAAGGGCGAGTCGGACTTGCGACGGAACGTCTTGGCCGAGGCCGAGAAACGCGATTGGGAGGTAGGGGAGAAATCTCGAAAAAAGTGATCACCGGCTATCATTTACTATCATTTTTGGATCGGCACGATCGGAAAAAGAATCGTCAGGCTAAAGCCTGACCTACTTGGGCGCGAAATTCGCCGCGGGCGATGTGGCCTGGAAAGCTTCGTTGTTGGGCACGCCATGGGCACGTTGGAAGGAAGAATCGTCAGGCTGAAAACCCCCGGCGGCAGTGCGCTCGCCAAAACTGCCACACCGTGGGTCTGCGGTTGTTCACTATGTTTAGCGCCCCCTTTTCGCCGATCAAGGGAGAACATTCCATCGCAGCATCGGAACGATGAGTTGCCCCTTTCGCCGATCGACGGACCGTCGTACTGGGCGGGAATCGTGGTCAATTCTTGGACGCTTTCTGTCACTCGGCGGTCTTGTGAGGAGGGAAAAGTAGAGCGATCGAACACACGGTCTCGGTGACGCAGTATCGATTATTCCTGCGTCCACCAGGTTCGGAGCGGCGGTAAGGGCGTCGTGAATGCGCTGCGCTAGACCCGCGTGATCCCGCTGGTCCTGGGTGCAGGAAATGATGCCCTCGTGCGGCTGACCTTGTCGATGAAGGCCTTTGAAATCGCGATGATTATGGGTAAGGACAGCACGTAGGTCGGCGGTGGCATCCGCGAGAACGTCCGCATCGTCAATGCCCTGGCCAGCCCGACCCGCCTCCCGGACCGTCCGCACGTCGTGCCCGAGGCGGCGCAACTCCTCGGTGACCGGCTGCGGAAAATCCTCATCCGCATAGAGCCTGGCCATGAGTGGTTAGTCCGCCTCGTTGTCGCGAATGTCCTCATCGATCTCGGCGGGATGCTCTCGGTAGTAATCCCAGGCCGCGTGGAGGTCCCCGGGCGTGAGCCCTACGATGTTCTCCAGGATCTGCTCGTCCGCCGCACCCAGCCGACGCGAATTCACCAGCCCCCAAACCGTGATCCGCGTGTTGCGTATGCAAGCTCGTCCGCCGCACACGCCTGGCGTCTTCTGAACCCAGCTCTGGTTCTTGGTTGTGTCTGCGGCCATGATCCGCGCCTCCTTCGACGGCATTTTACCAAGGGGATGGGCTACTGGCGCGTACTCGTTCAACTGTTGTATCCTTTATGATCGCCTGGTCTGGTAATATTGAGTGAAGCATAATTCGTTAGTCGGGAGCGGAACGATGAATGCAATCCGGTGTGTGGTCAAGAACGGCCGAGTTGAAGTCGATGCCCGGCCGGACCGGCCTGATGGAGCGCCCGTGCGTGTTGAACTCGGATTGAACGGCCAGTGAGAATACGACGACGAAAGCCCCGAGACTCCCGAGGAGATTCAGGCGAGGCTTCGTTGGTATCACAGCTTGGAACCCATCGGCGAAGCGTGCGATGTCGCGACCCACAGAACTACCCCGTCCAGCGCCGGTTTCTCCAGTCCCGACTGATCCGGCGACGGATTTTTCCCAGCCGGAGGACGTGTTGGGAACTTCCTCGGTCGATGACTCATGGGTACCGCCGCCTCGGGATGGGCCGGGCCGCGGCACAGCGGGATTGGGGACGAAGTTAGGCTGTCGGCCGACGCAGGTTCCGGTTGAGGGAGTGCAATCCGCGGCAGCGCTCCGCCTCATCGACACAGGACCGGGCAACAGCGAGGGGGATGAGCCACTACCGGAGATCCCGGGGTTTGTGATTCTGGGCGAGTGCGGCCGGGGCGGCATGGGCGTGGTCTACCTGGCCCAGCAGCTCGATCTCGGCCGCCGGGTCGCCCTCAAGTTTCTCAGGCCGGAGCTCGCCGGCTCCGCGTCGCAGCGAGCCCGGCTCCTGGTCGAAGCGACGGCCCTGGCCCGGCTCCAGCACCCCAATATCGTCCAGATTTTCAGCTCCGGAACTCACGAGGGCCGATCGTTCATCGTCCAGGAATATGTAGGTGGCGAAAGCCTGCACCGGAAGTTGATGAGGCAGCCGGCTCAGGCCCCGGTGGCCGCCCGGATGGTCGCGACGCTCGCCAGTGCCGTCGAGCACGCCCATGGCAAGCGGATCATCCATCGCGACTTGAAACCATCGAACGTGCTCCTCACCGTCGACGGCGTCCCCAAGATCAGCGACTTCGGCCTGGCCAAGCAGTCGGACCTGGACGGTGAACCGAGCCAGACCTCCAGCGGCATGATCGTCGGCTCGCCCAGCTACATGGCGCCCGAGCATAGCCTGGGAAAACCCGGAAAAGTCGGGCCCTCGGCTGATATCTACTCCCTGGGCGCGATCCTTTACGAAATGCTGACGGGCCGGCCGCCATTTCTGGCCGCATCGACGCTCGAGACGCTTGAGCAGGTTCGCACGGCCGACCCCATCTCACCGCGTCAGCTCCAGCCGGGCCTGTCGCGCGATCTCGCGACCATTTGCTTGAAGTGCCTGAGCAAAGACCCGGCACACCGCTACGCGACCGCCGTGGCGCTGGCCGAGGATCTCCAACGGTTCCTCGAGAGCCGCCCAATCCTCGCACGACCTGCTTCGTGGGCGGAACGACTGGCGAAGTGGGTCAGGCGCCGGCCTGCGACCGCGGCCAGTTTCGGTGTGGCCGCTTTTGCGGCGACCGCGCTCTTCGCGGGGGGATTGGTCTATCAGGGCCTGCTGCTTGCCGCGCTCAAACAGGCCAAGGACAGCGCACAGGACGCACGGGACCAGCAAAAGGAAGCCGATGCCAGGTACCGTCTTGCCCGCGAAACCCTGAGCAAGATGCTCGAGCGGTTAAGGGCCCGAGACCTGCGTCAAACACCGCGGATCAAAGAGCTCCAGCGCCAGCAACTGGGCGACGCGTTAGAGTTCTACCGTGAGGTCGTCAAGGGTCGCATAAACCCCAACCCGGCCGTGCGATTCGAAGCCGCCCTGGCCTGTCTCCAGTCGAGCGAGGCCCAGCTCTTGCTTGGTCGGCAGCGCGAAGGCCGCGACCAGATCGGCCAGGCGATCGAGTTATTCGAGCAGCTTACGAGGGACGATCCAGCCCGCGCCGAGTACCGGCTGGCCCTGGCACAGAGCTATCGGGTCCGGGCATTTTCGCCCGCGCCGCCAGCGGACGATCACGGACCAGGCTCGAGTGAAGCCGCAAGGTCCCCCGACCTGGATCGATCGCGCGACTTGCTCGAAGAACTCGTGGGGCAAGATGCTCTTAATCGAAGCTATCGTGCCGAGCTGGCGATGACCTATCATAACCTGGGCACTTTCTACAACGGTCGTCACCCATTTGGCCTCGCCATGGCCGAATCATCGTTGCGCAAAGCCGTTCTACTGCGCCGGAATCTGGTCGAGGGTTCCCATTCCGCCGCCGACGCACCCCTTCGGGTCTCGATGGCTGAGAGCCTTCAGAATCTGGCCGTCGTGATTCAGCAGACAGAGCACAAGGAGGAAGCTCCAGCGCTCTACGCAGAGAGCCGCCAACTGCTTGAGGACGCCTTGCGCCTTGAGCCGAAATGGGACGAGGCCACGCTCTCCCTGGGTTTTACGCTCCTCAACTGGGGCATTTGTCTCTCGTACGACCCGGCCTCTCGTCGAAGGGCCGAGAGCTTGCTGAAGGAGGCGATCGGCCACTTCGCTCCGATCGTTGATCGCGAGCCAGGGTGGGACCGCGCTCAAATGGCCCTGGGCAAGTGCCATGGTGGACTCGCCAATTTGTACGGAGTGGAAGGTCGCTTTGCCGAAGCGGCACGCCAGTGGGAGCAGGTGCTGACGCTCGCCGATCCCGATAAGAAGGAGTACAACCAGTTTTTCCTTGCATGGCCCTGGCTCGAGCGGGAGAACATCGCAAGGCGTGGGGCCTTGTTCAAACGTTGCGGCCCTCTCTGGTCAAGCGACCGGCCGATTTTCACTTCCACCTCGCCGTCGTCTGCAGTGTTTGCATTGCCGCGGCCGAGAACGACCGCGCGCTCTCGGCCGAGGATCGTGCCGGGGCGTGCACCGACTTTGGAGTCGCGGGAGTCGACCTGCTCCGTCACGCGCTACAGCTCGTTCCCGAGCCCGAACGCGCCGCGAGGCGGTCCGCCCAACTGATCGATCCCGATATGGCGCCGCTTCGCCACAGGGCTGACTGTCAGGCGACTTCTGGCCGATACTGGGCCGGCACCAAAGCCTACCTGCGGCGATGCTTCAGTGCCTGGCGGCAATAAGTGAGCAAGTCAAGCTCAGCCAGCTCCTCTGCCAGGGAATCGTGATCGTCCGAGAGGATGGAACGACTCACCTCGGCCAGAAGCTTCTCGGCAAAGATTTCGCGGGCGCGATGCAGCACCTGGCGCACGCCCGCCGCCGAGTAATCGCCTTTGTTCAATGTTCGAAGCCGCTCGGCAAGGTCGGCCGCCGAGATTTCGGGCCCCTCCGCCTTCAGCCTGAGCGCCGTAAGGTAGGGAGGCCCCGTCGCCGATTGCTGTAGCTCCATCTCGTCCCAGGCGCGGTTGATCAGCTCTTTGCGCCAGAGCGCCATGAACTCCGCCTCCTGGAGGTCGATGGGCGTCGGCGTCGGCGGCGCCTTGGCCGTTTCGCTCTCCAGGGGCGTGATTCTGGCTCTCGCGATTCGGTCGCGGTGGAACTCGTGGAGCAGATGGATGACGGCCTTCTTCACGTAGTCTCGAAAACGCCCCTTGGCCGGGTCGGCGCGGCGGAAATCGCCGCGAACGAATCGATAGGCAAATTCCTGGCACGCTTCATCGGCCAGGTCAGGATCGCCCAGCACGCGCACGGCATAGCGGTAAATCGCGCCGCGGTAGCGCTCGAGCACCTGAGCTTGAGCGGCTTGATCCGCGTGGTCCGGCCCGTGGCAAGCCTCGAAAATGACGCTCCAGCGAGTCGTGATCTGGCTCAAACGCGAATCGTCCACGTTCATCGCGCGGGCACGCTCGCCCGCCCCCGAGGCCCGCTAATTCATCCACTCAGTCTACCGCGAGCCCTCGATTCCGGAAATTTCTCATACGCTTTTGTCACATCGCCCAATCTCGCTCTACGTGAGAGTGACACCCGGCCCTAGACCGAGTATTCGAACGCCAGAGTCGAGAGGGGAAGGCATCGTGAATACGATTCGCAAGGCCCGCCGCAATTTCGCGATTGGGCTCGAACCCCGCGACGGAAAGCAATGCCTCGGGGGCGCGCGGACCGTCTCGACTCAGCCTTCGTTCACGCGGCGGCTCCGCGGCAAGGCACGGCGGCGGGCGTTGCTCATGTCGTTCTCGGGGATGGAGGCGCTCGAAGATCGCTGCCTCCTGTCCAGCTTCCACTGGGCGAGCGACTCAAGCGGCGACTGGAACAACGCCGCCAACTGGGTCGACCAGGACGACAACCCGGGCGTCCCCGGCCCCAACGATGACGCGACGATCGGTTACTCCGGCGTCACCGTCACGTCGAGGCAGAGCAACACCGTCGGCAGTCTTGATGACGATGGGTCACTGTCACTCACCGGCGGCACGTTCGCGGTAGGAAGCGACTCGTCGCTGGCGCAGCTCACGGTTGCGGCGGGGGCGACCTTTCAGGTCAGCGGCGGGACCACCACGCTGAGCGGCGGCTCAGCCGACAGCGTGGTGGGGAGCACGGTGTCGGTCGCTTCGGGTGCCACTCTCGACCTGACCGGCGGCAACGTCGACCTCAACTCCGGGGCCGCGCTCACTGGTGCCGGCGAGTACCTGGTCGACGGGGCCACGGTGAACGTCAACACGCCCCTGGCCGCCCCGACGGACCTGGACCTCAGGGGCGGCTCGCTGGCGGGCGCGGGTCCACTGACCGTGCCCAACACGGGCACCCTGCTCATCCCCGACCGCGCCAGCTTCGACCTCGACGGGCTGACGCTCGTCAATAACGGCACGGTGCAGCTTGGCCAGGGCGGCAGGCGCCAGCCTTGACTTGCCCAACCTCACGGTGATCAATAACCAGGGGACTTTCGACTTCGACGGCGCGGACACCCTGGGTAGCAACGGCACGATCAACAACACGAGTACGGGCACCGTGCTTGCCTCCGCGCCCGCCACGGACTCCACGAACATCGGACAGGTGACGTTCAACGACCTGGGGGGCACGATCGGCGTGCAGTCGGGCACGCTGGACCTTGGCCAGGGCGTGAGCCAGGGGGGAACCTATATCGTGGCGTCCGGTGCCGACCTGGAGCTGGCGAACGGCTTCGACCGAACGATCAGCGGCACATTCACGGGGAGCGGCGGGGGCACTGTCTCGATCGATACCCAGTCCAATTCGCTTTATCTGGCGGACTCGGGTGCGACGTTCGACTTCCCGGCGGGGATGCTCCAACTCGCGGGCGAGCTCACGCCGGTGACGGCGGGGGCCAATCCAGTGTTCTTGAACTCCGGCTTCATGACCGTTCCGGCCCACAGCGAGTTCACGTGGACCGCCGGGACGCTTGAGAACGCGGGGACGCTGACCGTCACGGGGACGTCGGCCGGGTTCTATGTCGACGGTGCCGCGGTGGTCGACAACACGGGGACGATCGATCTGGAGGGAGACGTCTTGCTGGGCGGCGACGGCACGCTCAACAACTCGGGTACGCTGACCGCGGCGCTGTCGGCCGACGACCTGGCTCAGGTCTCCTACAACCTGAACAACACGGGAACGATTGACGTTCAGTCCGGCGCGCTGAGTTTGGCGGAGGCGGCCGTCACGCAGGAGAACGTGCTGAACAACGGGGTGTCGGTCGAATTGACCGGAGGCACGTGGGAGGCCCAGGGGACTGGAACGCTGACGACGGTGCGGAGCACCTTCATCATTACCCAGATCACGGGCGGCACCGTGATCCTGAACGGGGCTGATGCCTCGTTCCCGTCGCTGGCCGGCCTGGCCGCTAACGGCGGCAGCTTCGCACTGGAAGGGGGCGCGTTGTTCACGACGCGGGGGGACCTTTCGAACAGCGGAGCTCTGACCGTCGGCGCAGGGAGCACGCTCGCCGTGACCGGGGCGTTCTCGCAGGCGGGCGGCGGGTTGACGACGTTCGCGATTGACGGCACGTCGGCCTCGGGGCAGTACGGCCGGCTCACGAGCTCGGGCGCCGCAGTGCTGGACGGCACGATTGCCGCGCAGGCCGACGCCGGATACACGCCGGTCGACGGCTCTCCGTACACCGTGATGACGTTCACGAGCCAGACCGGGGACTCGACCTTCAGCGGCGGGGTCACGCTCGGAGCGAAGTTCAACGCGACGAACGTGGTCGTCACCGTGGTCGCGCAGCCGGTGGATCTGGCCGTCACCGGGGTCACGCTCACGACGGCGACCGCCGCGCCGGGCGGGGCGGTGACCGTCAATTATGCTGTGCAGAACCTGGCGCAGGCGGCAACAAGGCGCGGGCTCGTGGACCGACTCGGTCTACCTGTCAACCCACGCCGACTTCGATTCGTCGGCGGTACTGCTGGGCCGCACCACTCACGAGGGGAACCTGGCCGGCGGAGGCAGCTACGGCGGTACACTGACCGCGCCGCTGCCGGTTTTGGTGCCCGGGACGTACCACGTGTTCGTGGTGACTGACAGTCGCGACCAGGTGCCGGACACGAACCGGGCCGACAACGTGGCCTCAGCGGCCGGCAATTTGAGCGCGACCATCCCGATGCTGACTCCGGGCTCTCCCATCTCGGGGACGCTCGCACCGGGCCAATCGTTGTATTACCAGATCAACGTGCCGGCCGGACCGGCCGAGCAGATCACCGGCGACTTCGCCGCGGTGGGCTCAGGCGCGGTCTATGCCGCCTTCCAGTCGATACCGACTGCGGGCACCGCCTCGCTCGTTGCGGACCTGACCACGCAGTCAACCGAGACCTTGCTGATTCCCGGTTCTCAGGAGGGCACGTACTACCTGCTGGTGCAGGGGGCGCCGGGCTCGGGGGCGGGGCAGCCGTTCACGCTAAAGGCGCAGTCGCTGGGCCTGGCGGTCACGAGTTCGGCCCGACCCAGGGGGCCGACGCCGGCACGGTGACACTGACGCTGCAAGGCTCGGATTTCACGCCCCAAACGGTGGTGAGCCTGGAATCCGTCGAGGGCGGGACGCCGGTTGACGCGCAGAGCGTGGACGCACCGAACGGCAGCGCCCTCGACGCCACGTTCAACCTGGGCGGCGTGGCTCTGGGCGCCTATGACGTGGTGGTCTCCAATGGCGGCCCAGCGATCACTGCGCCAGGGTCGTTCACTGTCGAGACCGGCTCGCCCGGCCAGGTTGTCTTCAGCCTGGCTGTCCCCTCGGTGACGTCGTACCTGCGGCAGGAGTTTGTGACGGTCAACTATACGAACATCGGTGATACCGACGCCCCCGCGCCGCTCTTGTCCCTGGTGGGCAACGACGTGGCGATCCGTCTGCCCGACGATACCTCGTTCGACTCAAGCGGCGCGGTCCAGTTCCTGGCGATCGACGCGAACGGGCCCGCCGGGATCTTGCCGCCGGGCTTTAGCGGGTCGATCTCGATCCCGTTTTACTCGACGACCAAAGTGGGTGGTACCGCGATCAGCTTCAACCTCTACGAGGCCGACGAGTACGAGGTCGTGTCGCCTGGTTCGACGGACGCAGGGCAGGTGGTGCCGGCGATCATGGGCCCGACGCCCCTCGGCGAGACGCCGGTCGCACTCGACTGGTCAAGTGTCGAGTCGACCGCGCAGCCCGCGGGCATCAGCGCGGCCGCCTGGAACAGCGTCTGGACGAACTTCGTCGCGGAGGCAGGCGACACTGCCCCCCAGTTTCTCTCCGTCCTCGACAACCTGGCGACCTACCTGGGCGACATCGGTTCGCTGGACACTTCGGAGGTCGACTTCAACCGGCTCTACGGCATGCTGATCAACGAGGCCGCGGGTAACCTGGCGGGGCCGACACTGGCCGAGACCATCGACACCGACTCGCCCGCGCCTGACCTCTCACTCGGGATCGACCGCTCATTCATGCAGTCGATCGAGGGCCGGGGCCAGAGCGGCATGTTCGGACTGGGGTGGACGACGTCGTGGGACACGTGGGCGGTTACCGACGCGCAGGGGGATATCGACCTCGTGACGCCGTACAGCGATGAGTCGTTCACGATCCAGTCCGACGGAACGTTCCAGGCCGAGCCGGGTAACCTGGACACGCTCACCGTAAGCGGGGGCGACTACCTGGTCACGATGCCCAACGGCTCAGTCAACGCCTTCCTCGTGAGCACCGGCGCCCTCGACTACGAAGCAGACTCGGACGGCAACAAGGTCACGGCCGGCTATAACGCCGCGGGCCAATTGATCAGCCTCTCTCACTCGGACGGTCAAGTGCTCACGCTGAGCTATAACGCGCAAGGGTTCGTCGACCAGGTCACCGACCCGGAGCAGCGTGTCTATCAGTATGCGTATACGACCGGCGGAAACCTGCTGAGCGTCACGGGGCCGCAGGGGACGACGACATACACGTACGACGCCGGGCCCGGGCCCGCAGCCAATGCGCTTGAGTCGGTGACCTCGCCCGGCGGCGTGGTGCAGACGTTCTCCTACAACTCCCAAGGCTGGCTGAGCGGCTCAAACGTCGGCGGCACCGAGGCCGGAAGCGTCAGCTACGTCTCCCCCTTCGGCGTGACGGTGACGGACGCCGACGGGAACTCGACGACGACGCTGTACAACGACTCGCTGCAACCGGCGAAGGAAATCGACGGGCTGGGCGATGTGACGAGCTTCTCCTACGACGATTTTGGGAACCTGACCAAGATTGTCAGCCCGCAAGGCGAGACGTCCACTCTCACGTATGACGCGGCTGGGGACCTGACGAGCGCGACCGACCCCCTGGGTCAGACCGTATCGTACTCGAACGACGCGGCGACCGGCGAGCTGACCGGCGTGACGAATGGTAACGGGTACACGACGACGTACGCCTACAACGCGCAGGGCAACCTGCTGTCGATCGCGTACCCAGACGGGTCAGCCGAGCAGTTCCAGTACGACCCCGAAGGGAACATGACCGAAACGATCGACCAGGAAGGCAACCCGACAAACGTGACGTACAACGCCTACGGCCAAGCGACGATTGAGACGTTCGCGGACGGTACGTCGACAACTTACACGTACGACGCCGACGGCAACATGGTCACGGCCACCGACGCCTCGGGCACGACCACGTTGAGTTACAACGGCGCGGACGAGCTCACCGAAGTCGCCTACCCCGGGGGCCAGTTCTTGAAGTTCACGTACGACGCGGCCGGCAACCGTACGCAGAGTGTGGACCAGGACGGTTTCACGGTCAACTACCAGTACGACGCGGCAGACCGTCTGACGGGACTCACGAATGGCTCGGGCGCTGCGATCGTCACGTACACGTATGATCCGGCGGGCCTCCTCGTCAAGGAAACCATGGGCAACGGCACGTACACGACTTACACGTATAACCAGGCGGAGGAGCTGACGGATCTTGTGAATGATGCGCCGGGGGGCGCGGTGAATTCGCAGTTCGCCTACACGTACAACCCGGACGGCGAAGTAACGAGCATGACGACCGCGGCCGGTACGACGACCTACGGCTACGACGCAGACGGCGAGCTGATTTCGGTGGCGGCGCCGGGCGGCCCGACGATCACGTACACGTATGACGCCGACGGCAACCGCACGAGCGAGACTGAAGGCGGCGTGACGACCGCTTACACGATCAACGACATGGACGAGGTGACCGCGGCGGGCGCGACGACGTACGGATATGACCCGGACGGCGACCTTCTCTCAGCCACGGACGGCGGCTCGACGACAACGTACAGCTACAACGACGAGAGCCAGCTCACCGGCGTGTCGGGCCCGGCCGGCACGTACACCTACCAGTACGACGCGCTGGGGAACCTATCTGCCGAAACAGTTAACGGCCAGCAGACGACGTACCTCGTCGACCCGACGGGCCTGGGAACGGTCGTGGCGCAATACGAGTCGAGTGCGTTGACGGCGAATTTTACCTACGGGCTGGGCCTGGTCAGTCAGGTGAGTGCAGCGGGTGCTTCGTCGTACTACGACTTCGACGGCAGCGGCAACACGGTGGGGATCACGGGTGCGGCGGGGACGTACGTGAACCAGTACAGCTACCTGCCGTTCGGGGAAACGACGACCGTGAAGGCGGCGCTGGCGAACCTGTTCACGTTCGAGGGCGTGGCGGGAGTTGTCTCCGACGGCAGCGGCCTGGTGCTCTCGCGGGCGCGGGCGTACCTGCCGGCGACGGGACAGTTCACGACCGCCGACCCGACCGGACTGGCGGGGGGGAGCGTGAACCTACGCGCCTACGCAGCGAACGATCCCGTCTCACTCGCCGACCCGAGCGGCCTGAGCTGCCAGAGCGACATTCAGAACGAGATCAACCAGCTTGCCAGCCAGATGGACCAACTGGAAGCGAGGGAGCATCAGATCTTGGTTAACCTCGCTCAGATCCAAAGCGGCGCGGCGGCGCAGGCGGCGGGCGCAATGCAGGCAGCCTTTGGCGAGCCAAGCGTGAGTACGATCCTCAGTCAACTTAAATTCCGGGGTGCATTCACTTTTCAACAAGCTCACCCGCAAGCGGCAGCCTTGTTGCAAGACCCCGCGTCCTATGAAGCGAACGTGCAAGCCAAACTCACTCAGGTAGAGAGCCAGCTTGATGCCCTTTCAAATCAAATCGCCCAGCTCGAGAAACAGCAGGCCAACTGCCCAAAAAATCCCGGTCCCAACAAGCAGAAATTGCCGAAGTTCCCGTACTGTAGCGTGCCTGTGCAGCCGAAGAGCAAGGCGACGCCCAACGCTTTGGTGATCGGGCCCGACGCAGCCACAAGCGGCGGCATGAGCGGCTGCTCCGGGGCGGCATCAGGCGGGGGCGAGAATGTTGGCTCCAATGACCCCAACGACATCATCGGCCCCGCCGGTTATGGTGCCCAAGGCTTCGTTCCGATCGGCGGGCCGCTGCCATACACCATCCAGTTCACCAACGACGCGACCGCCTCGGCACCGGCCCAGGTTGTCACCGTCACCGACTCGCTGAGCTCGAGCCTCGACTGGGCGACGTTCCAGCTCGGCAGCTTCGGCTTCGGGGGCATCACCGTCTCGGTCCCCCCCGGCCGGACCAGCTTCAGCACCGAGGTCGACGACCGCGCGGCTGACGGAGTGTATGTCGACGTCAGCGCCAACTTCGACCCGCAGACCGGCGTCGTCACCTGGACGTTCACCTCGATCGACCCCACCACGCTCGACCAGCCGTCGAACCTCCTGGAGGGCTTCCTGCCGCCCGACAGAACTTCGCCCGAAGGCGAGGGGTTCGTCAACTACACGGTGCAGCCCAAGTCAGGCGACCCCACGGGCACCGTGATCAACGCCTCGGCGTCCGTTGTGTTCGACAACAACTCGCCGGTCGTCACGACTCCCATCACGAACACGATCGACGCCGGCCCGCCCACGAGCACCGTCGCCGCGCTGCCGGCGGATGTGCTTGCGAACTTCCCGGTCTCGTGGTCCGGTCAAGGCGACGCGCACGGCTCGGGCATCGCGTCGTATAACGTCTTCGCCTCCGAGGACGGCGGCCCGTTCGTACTGTGGCAGGCCGACACGACGCAGACGTCGGCCACGTTCAACGGGGAGGCCGGCAATACTTATGCGTTCTACTCCGTAGCCACCGACAACGCGGGCAACATCCAGGCCCTGCCGGCGGCCGCCCAGGCGACCACCACCGCGGTAGCTCCGGCGGTCCTGGTTTTCAGTACGTCGCTCTATCAGGTCAACGAGAACGCCGGGTTCGCGTCGGTCACGGTGACCCGAAGTGGAAATTTGTCCACAACCGCGACGGTCGATTTCACCACCGCTGGCGGCACTGCGGTCGCGGGTGTGCAGTACACGACGGTGTCCATGTCGCTCTCGTTCGCGCCCGGAGTGACGAGCCAGGTGGTCGAGATCCCGATCCATGACAACCTGGTCCACGGCGGCGATCTCTTCGTCGACATGTCGCTTTCGGCGCCGAGCGCAGTGGCCGCGCTCGGGCCCATCGCGTCGGCCGTGCTCGACATCCACCAGAACGACGCGCCTCTGGTGACCGTGCTGAACGTCTCGATCCAGAAGGAGACGTTGAAGAAACACCAGAAAGTCACGGTGATCGTGCTCCAGTTCAGCGGTGCGCTCAACGCCCCGGATGCGCAGAACCGGCTGCTCTACAGCCTGGCTCCGGAAACGACCAAGAAGCACGTCCTCAAGCTGGGCAAGCCGGTGGCGCCGGCCACTGCGATTTACAACGCCAGCACGAACACCGTGACGCTGACGCCGAAGAAGGCGCTCGTTTTGAATCCACCGGAGCAGCTCAAGATCAATTCGTCGGGGCTGCTCGATGCGCTCGGGCGTGCGCTGGATGGCAACAACGACGGAGTGCCCGGCGGCAACTTCGTCGCGACCCTGAGCAAGCAGGGGATCACGTTGCAACGGCTTGGCGGGCAGTCGGCGTCGCGTCTCGCGGCAACGGCCGTCGACCACCTCCTGGAAAAGGGAGCCCTGCGGACCCTGCCGAGTAGCCGTCGTTGAGAGAGTGTCGCGTTCAGGTCAGACCGCCGGCCAAGACTCCTGAATTCCTCCGCGCATGACAGGCGCCGGCAATTCGGGCGCGTAAGCCTCATCGATCGCCCGACGATTTCGTTCTTTGCCCGCCTCGTTCTTGCCCGACATTGGCGAACAACGGCCGAGTACGATTAGCGCGGAGTGTGACGGCATGGGAATCCGGAGAGCGCCTGGTAATCACCCAGGCGATCGCGCAGACGAAAAATCCGCAGAATCGAGGGAGGGCCTTGGTCCGCCCTCGGCTGGTGTGGTACGTCGCTCTTGGCCCGAGTATCCGACCAAGGGTCCTCAGTCATCACATCGGACAGACGGAAATCGTCACATTGATTTAGCCACGTGAAGAACCCGGGGTGAACTCCTTTGACGATCGCCTTCAGCCGCGTGATCGCCGCGGCGCCAAGCTTCGCACGCTCGGCTTCGGACAGGCCCTCCAGAACGCTTACGCAAGCCTGCCGCTGGCCGGCGTCGATGAGTGCCTCAAGCTCAGCCCGGGTCATGGGAGGTCCTCGTCCTCAAGAGTGATCTGAACCGCCAGAATGTGCTTGCAGGGACCTCGCTCATTGCGGTGCTTGCCAAGAAGTCAGGTGTAGGCGAGCGCGGGACCTGCCAGGTTCGCTGCTCTGCACTTTTCGGCCTCGTGCGGCTCAATCTGGCAACGAGTGAAGCTTACGGCACGGATCGAGCCGTCGCCATGATCATTCACCGAAGTCACCGCAGGCCGAGTGCGGCCTTCAGGCAATCGTCGATTTTCTGCATCGTGGCAGCGGGAAGGTGACCGATGACCTTGTGGACCCGCGTCAACTCGACCGTGATCAGGTTATTGCACGACACGAGTGAATCGTGCAGCAAACCGGAACTCTGGCCTTCGTTAGTGGCCGCCTCAATCAACAGGTGCGTCGGCTCGCCTGCACGGGCGAGGTTGGTCGTGATCTGGGCCAAGATCGTGGCCGCCATTCGAGCATTGTCGGAGTCGTTTTGCACGACTAGACCGGGCCGCCTCTTACCTCCCGCTCCGGAGGCAAACGGGTAGAATGCCAGTACGACATCGCCACGTTTCACGGCCGATGCTTCTCGTAGTCATCGTAATCGGACATGCCGGGCGCCTCCCAGCCTTCGCGGAACGCCTCATCGGCGACGGCGTAAGCATCCGCCAGTTGCCAGTCATCCTGCTTGCCGATGAGTGGAGCAAGGATTCGTTCGATCCTTTCGAACGTAGAGGCCTTCAGGAGAACGTAGGTCTCGCAGTTCAATGGGTCTTCGAGCCGGAGTGGTTCGTCTCCGGATCGCTCGATCGCTTTCCGAATCTCGGGTGTGATATTCATGGGCTTCTCCCTGCGTCTAACTTAACATCTCCGCCAACAACCGGCCAGAACTTCGCCCGGTCGGGATGGTTCGCGGATTTGAACATCTGGCTGTGAGGGCCGAGGAGGGCGAGGACATGCTTCGTGATTCGAGATTCCGGGACGGAGCTCTGTTGTGGAGAAGCTTGCGCTAGCGCGGCTCGGCAGGATCCTCGCACTCCCCGAATTGCGAAAGGTCATTTAGGACGAAAAGTTGACCAGAATGAGGTGTGGGTGGGCTGCTGAGGATTACGTCGAATCAGCCAGTGACACCTCCGACCACGCGGTCAGCTTCTCTCGCCTACGTGGGTTCATTGTTCTGCCAGAATCTTGAAGTAGGCTGCGAACCAAATCTGCAACCTCTCTTCCCGGCCGGCGTAATTGCATATTCTCTGCCACGAGCCACTCGATGACCGCGAATGCGAGCTTCTGCTTGCTGCTATCCAGACTGCGCAACAATCCCAGCAGGATTGTGTCGTTCGGATTGCATTCGGCCAAGTTGTACGCGAGTTGGTTGAGCGGTAATACCCGGCGTCCCACGTGTGCGATCAAAAAAACGTTTATTGCTTCCTCCGACTGGTAGAGCGCCAATCCATAGGCGGCGTCGCGGCGGACACTCTGATGTTGAGCGTTGAGGATAGCTTGACGAAGGTCGGTGAATGCCCGGCGCTTGTCGATCTTTACTAAGGCTTCTCCGGCATAGCTCTTGCCCTGATTGGAGAACAGAATTGACACGGCGGTATCGTATCCGGAGGTGTGCCCGACACAACCCAGAAGATATACTGCAATCCACCCTTCAATTCTCTGATCACAATACGCAGCTACCAATCGATCGACAGCACGATGATCAGGAGGAAGAGCCTCAAGTTGACCGCCGGCTTCCTTGAAGGATGTTCGACCCTCAATGAGAGCGTCGACGCAGGCAACGGCGTTCATGGAAACTTGTATCACCCCTCAAACTGCGATCCGCGTGTTGCGTATGTAAGCGCGTCGGCCGCACACGCCTGGCGTTTTCTGAACCCAGCTCTGGTTCTTGGTTGTGTCTGTGGCCACGATCCGCGCCTCCTTCGACGGCATTTTACCAAGGAGATGGGCTACTGGCAGCCGGCCCCCAATCGCGGCCTGCGGCGGCAGCGCCCCCACGGCGGGGGAGGAATTCTGACTCGAAACGGACGAATTCTTTTTTCTTTTGGCAACTCGATCGCGGCTTTTGTAGATCGTTCTAGTGGAAGCGGTGTGTGCGCCAGCGGGTCGGCGCACGAAAAGCGCGCTGAGATCAGGGCAAGTGAAACTCCTGCATCCGATTCCATTCGTTGCGAGTCCAGAGCATGAATTCGGCTTCCACCTCGTTGAGCACGTTTCAACACAGCCCGTTGACGACGACTTACCGGCCGCTTGCGAGAGCGGCCAATTTACACTGGTGTACGGATGCTCGAAAAACACCCGAATCACTGCCATTTACTGCCACAACTCGTTGTGCACGGATGTTCACAATCGCCGAAGAATCTCGGTCCACAAATCCAATCAGAGTCAAGGGATCGGGACTGGCTCGAGCGTCTCCTGGCGATTGAAAAACCTCGTGGCAGTGATCGCCCCAAACTGCCACGATGAATCGGCGCGGTTGTTCACTATGTGAGGACGAGGTCATTAGCCCGGATTTCAATGTCTTGAGGTGTTGTCCAGATGCACGATTCGCGGTTGAGTGGACACGTCCTGGACGGTCGAAGTGGGGCATCCGGGACCCGTCTGGCAGACGGCGAGGTGGGAGTCAATGTGCGTGGTGAAGTCGGCGGTGCTCGGTGCGCGGCCTTCCGTGCGCACCGGCCCCCCCCCTCCGCCACCTGCGGTGGCACCGCCCCTACGGCCGTTGGGAGGAATGCCGGCGGCCGGCAATTTACACTAGTGTACGGACGCTCGCGAATCTCTCCAGGAGCGCAAGAAAGTGCAAGAAAGCGCAACCTTCCGAGGTCCGAAACTGGGCGTCCAAGGAGCAACGTAAGGCGAACATAAATCAATGGATCGGAGATTCGACGTGCGTTTTCGAGCGATTGAGAAACCTCGTGTCACGAGTCACCCCAAAATCGGCACTGGGGAACGGAGGTGTTGTTCACTATGGTTTGACGTCCCCCGGGCTGATCAAGGGAGAGTGCTCCGATGCGGACGACAAAGCTGCTTGTGTCGTCATGGGCCGCGTAGTCAGCGCCGCTGGTTCAGTACGTGAATCCGGTCGCGAGTCGGAAGCCCCCTGCGCCGGAGTCGTGAAGCGCGGACCGGGCCGCTCATGTTCTTCAGGTATGGTTTACTGGCAATTTTCTGCAAGCGCAGACTTGACTCTGTTGATGAGACCTTGAGATCGCGGCTCCGAACTCGATCTCGAGCTTCTGCACGTACGCTAGTTGTTGTACACTAGGCTGTACGAAGCTGGGGTGAGAGGAGGTAGATATGGTTACGCTCGCGGGCGATTCTGACATTACTAACGACAAGGAGCGTGGGCTCCGCGACCGTTCTGCCGTAGCGTCTCCTCGTTATGTGCCGTGCAACGACGCCACGGGGCGCGTTCGCCCCATCACTCCAGAGGAACAGGCGCGGAAGGCTCAGGCGATCGCCAAGTTGGTCGAGGAGATGCTGGCGATGCCTGATGAAGATCCGCCGGGCGCGTGGGAAGAGGCGATGCGTGATCTCGACGCGCAGCGTCCGCACCGGAAGCTCTTCGAGGGACTCTACTAGCCATGGCGCGGCTGATCCTGCTGGACAGCGGGCCCCTCGGTCTGATCGTCCGCGCTCCGAGCAAGCCACAGGTCGTGCGGTGTGTGACCTGGCTGGGGGCCATTTCGGCGACTGGCGCGACTGTAATCATCCCCGAAATCGCCCATTACGAAGTGCGTCGCGAACTTTTCCGGATTCGAGCCGTGGGAAGCCTCCGACGCCTCGAGCACTTTCTTGATCCCAGCCGCGGCCTCGAGCACCTGACCCTGACGACCGACGCGATAATCAAAGCCGCCGAGTACTGGGCTTTCTTGCGACAGTCGGGCATTCCTACGGCATCCCCTGACGCTCTCGATGCCGATGCGATTCTCGCTGGTCAAGCGGCGCTTGCTGGCCAGCCAGGGGACACGGTCACAATCGCGACGACAAACTTGGCGCATTTGAGCCGGTTCCCCGGAATCCACGCGCAGATTTGGGATCAGATTCGCTAATCCTTCAGATTCGAAGGGCTGGAAGAAGCGGCAAATCTCTCTAACGAAGTCGGGCCCGGGGGGGGGCGGAGGGAAGAAATCAGGGCGGGAGGCAGGGGGCGTGGTCCTGGGGGCTGCGCTTTCGTTTCCGCGACTCGATATGGACGAATTCTTCCTTCTTTTGGCAACTGGATCGCGGCTTTTGTAGATCGTTCTAGTGGAAGCGGTGTGTGCGCCAGCGGGTCGGCGCACGAAAGGCGCGCTGAGATCAGGGCAAGTGAAACTCCTGCATCCGATTCCATTCGTTGCGAGTCCAGAGCATGAATTCGGCTTCCACCTCGTTGAGCACGTTTCAACACAGCCCGTTGACGACGACTTACCGGCCGCTTGCGAGAGCGGCCAATTTACACTGGTGTACGGATGCTTGAAAAACACCCGAATCACTGCCATTTACTGCCACAACTCGTTGTGCACGGATGTTCACAATCGCCGAAGAATCTCGGTCCACAAATCCAATCAGAGTCAAGGGATCGGGACTGGTTCGAGCGTCTCCTGGCGATTGAAAAACCTCGTGGCAGTGATCGTCCAAAACTGCCACGATGATTCGGCGCGGTTGTTCACTATGTGAGGGCGAGGTCATTTGCCCGGATTTCAATGTCTTGAGGTGTTGTCAGATGCAACATTCGCGGTTGAGTGGATACGTCGCATGCCCGTGCTCATGGGTTGGGTCGTCGTCGCGCACTGGCCGATCGAGAACTCTGCACATCACGGTTGCTGCGATTCGCTCGCTGTGCGGAAGTCAATGACGCAGATGACGCAGTTGACGGGGGGCTGCATCTGCTATGCGCGTGCTTCCGCGACGGCAAGGCCGTCATGTCGGCGTTCTTCCAACGGTTTTACCCCGTTGAAGGGCATTCTTATCCTTATTCTCGCTCCAGTCATCGTGATCGCGCTGAACGACGGAAAGCGGTGGGTTGCACCCACCCCACAACGTCGCCGTGGCACCAAAAATGTCGTCATTCGCAAGCCTTTATGGCATCGAGAGTTGCATCGAATCGCGCATCGGGCTCAAAATGTCGTCATTCGTAACTCCGGTTTCTGCAAGGAGATGACGCCATGACGACATTTTGGGGGGTCAGCAGGAGCCATGTGCTGGATTGGAACACGAAGCCGAGCGCAAGCGATCCAGCGGGCAGGGAGCATCGGAACGACGAAAGACGAACGCGATTCATAGCCACCGAGATTTAATCTGCCACGGTGGCCAATGACGATTCCACGAGGCGGTCGAGCTCGGCGAGGGTTCGGCCGGCGGCGCCGTGCTGGGCCAGGACGAAATCTCGGCCGGCGGCGCCCCGGGCGGCGGCGGATTCGGGATCATCCAGATCGGCCAGCAGGCCGCGGGTCAGCTCTTCGGCGTCGGCGACCTGCCTTGCGGCGTTGTGCTTGAGCAGTTGCTCGACCGTCTCGCGGAAGTTGGCAATGTGGGGTCCGAACATCACCGATGCACCATACGCGGCCGGTTCCATCATGTTCTGGCCGCCGCGGCCGGCGCGGAGGCTGCCGCCGACAAATGCCACGTCGGCCAGGCCCCAGATCGCTGAGAGCTCGCCGATCGTGTCGATCAACGTGATCGGAGGTGATACTCCCCAGGTTCGCGGAATCGGAGCGGTCAACTCGCTGCGCCTCACGACCGTTTCCTTGTTCTGCCTCAGCCAGCGAGCCACGTCATCGAACCGCTCAGCATGACGGGGAACAAGGATCAATCGCAAGCCTCGATGCTGGCGGCGCGCTGTGTTGTACGCCGCCAGCACGGCAGCCTCTTCGCCTTCCATCGTGCTGCCGGCCACGAAGACCAGGTCTGTCGGGGCCAAGCCGAGAAGGCGGCGGAGCTCGCGTGTCTTCACGTTGTTCCGATCGCTCTCCAGGCCGTCGTACTTCACCGAGCCGGTCACGCTGATGCGATGACTGGGAATTCCCAGATCAACGAAGCGGCGGGCGTATTCGGCGTTCTGCGCGGCGACGATGTCGATGCTGCCGAGCGTCGGCTGCAACGGGCGGCGCAAGCTTCGGTAGCCCCGATAGCTTCTCGTGCTCAGGCGGGCATTGATGATCGCCACTTTGGAGCCGGATCGCTTGGCGGCGCGGATCAAGTTCGGCCAGAGCTCGAGCTCGACGAGCGCCAGCACTGTGGGGCGAACCCGCGCGACGGCGCGGTAAGTCGCCCAGCTAAAGTCGAGCGGTGCATAGAACGTGACGAGGTCCGGATAGACGCGGCGCGCGACGGCGAGCCCGGTCGATGTTGACGTCGAGATCACGACTTGCCAGTTCGGGCGGCGGCGGGCCATCTCCTGCACCAGCGGGCGAAGCAGCAGCACTTCACCGACACTGACAGCGTGGAACCACAAGCAGGGGTGATCGCCGATCCGCAGCGGGGCCTTTCCCAGCAGCTTTTCGACCCAGCCTTCGCGGTATTTCCCGTCTCGAAGCCATCGGTAGAAAAGCAGCGGCGAGAAAATGACCAGAGCCGCGGCGTAAATCAAGTTGAGCGCGAATGGCATCTCGAGGGAATCCTTTCCCGCAAGCAAATCTCGTCCGTAAGAAGCGGAAGGTGTTTTCAACGGCCCGGCGCGATGGGCGACACTGGATTGTTTGGGGACCCATCGCGGAGCGACGGGCCACACTGATAGCAACTGGCGTGCCTGGACGGCGCTGCGATGAAACCGATGCGCCTCAATTGTCGACCGTCCACGGACTCAGTGTGCAGGAACTTCTCCATTTTGGCCGCCCTGACATTCACAATCCTGGAAATCGCTGTCCCTAAGTCACGATCAGCTCAGCACATCATGCGAGCGGACAGCTCGTGATCCTCGCCAGCCGCCCGCGCGTTTCGCCGATAACGACGATTTTTTGGGCGCTTGGGGCAGCCGAATCAAATGAGAAGATTGGGGTAAATAATCAAAACGGGTCGGCTGAGGATTGCTTTCGCATGCAGCACGCTTTGAATTTTTTACCGGAGCCACACGGGCAGAGGTCGTTGCGGCCGACTTTCTTTCCCGCGTTGCGGACGGGCTCGCGTTTCTTTTCGGTGGAGCGCTCGCTGGCGGAGATGGCTGCGTCTTGCTGGCGGCGCGTGCCACTGGAGGACGGGGGGGCGGAGAGCTGCGATTCGGCCTGATGGTGAATGGTCTGGGCGCGGTCCAGATTCCAGCGCGAGCCGAGGTCGTCGAGGACCTGGGGGTCGAACTGTTCGACGCGGAAGATGAGGTCGGTGACGCGATCGCCGATTCCGATCCACATGTCGCCGAAGATTCGCATTCCCTCGCGTTTGTATTCGACCTTGGGATCGATCTGGGCGTAGCCTTGCAGGCCGATCGAGCTGCGGAGGTGGTCCATGGTGCGGAGGTGTTCCATCCAGCTCGAGTCGAGGATATCGAGCAGCACGGTTTTTTCCATCTCGCGCATTTCAGGGCGATAGCGGGCGTCGACGGCGTTCAAGAGTGTGTGGCGAATCTCTGTGGGGGTCATCGATGCCAGAGATTCGGCGGTGATCGAGAGGCCGAGCGCCTGGTTGGCCCAGGCTGTGAGCTCGGCGAGCGCAGCGGGCGTGGGCGGGGGGGAATCGGATTCGGCGTGTGAGCGGCTGATCCTGGCCGCGGCGAGCTTCGTCTCCAGTTCTGCGGCGACCTTTTCACCTTGGTAGTGCTGGTGCGCCAGCTCCATGAGCTTGGCTTCGATCTGAGAGCGGAGCAGGGGGCGCAGCTCTTCGGGATCGGCTTGGGATTGATAGCGCTGGTTGAGCCAGGCGGAGAGGCCGTCGCGGTCGTAGCGTGGCGAGCCGGACTGGGAACGATCGCCGAGGAAGCGCCGCAGGGCGATGCGCAAGGGGAGCTCGGCTTCCTTGAGAGCGTAGAGCTCGCGGGCGGAGGCCCGGACGCGGCGAACGATTTCGGCCCGATCGAGCTCGGACCAGGTTGCCGGGTCGATCGCCAGGGTGAACTTGTGATGGACCCAGCTGGCGAGGGTGCGTCTTCCCCAGTCGGGCTGGAGGAATTCGTCGGCCCTGGAGAGGTCGATGCCGACGATGGACTCGGTGGCTCGCTCGGTGAGGAATTCCTCGAGGTCATCGTGACCGGAGCGGAATTCCTCTTCATCGGTGATCGCGATCTTGCGGAGCTCTTTTTCGGTGAGTTTCAAGCCGAACCGATTGTTGACCCAGTTCACCAGCGCCTGCCAGGTCCATTCGGATCTCTCGGCGTCGGGAGGGAGGTTTTCCTCGATGGCCTGGCGGATGGAGTCGGCAAGCTGTCGCTCGGCCTTGGACTTGGCGATTTCGATCGCGTCTTCGAATGTCGCTCCCTTGATGTCGCGAGCGGTGAGCTCGACTCCCAGCGCTTGACCGGCGACTTCGGCGAACGTGGCGGCGCCGTAGTCGTCTGCGAGAAAGCGGGCGGCGGCGTCCTCGATCTGCTTGTCGACCATTTCCAGGACCATTTCCTTGGGGGGCGCGCCCTCGAGCAGACTCTGGCGGAAAGAGTAGATTCGGCGCCGCTGCTGGTCCATGACCTCGTCGTATTCGAGGAGGTTTTTCCGGATGTCGAAGTTGCGCTCCTCGACCTTCTTTTGAGCGCCTTCGATGCGGCGGCTGACCATTTTGCTCTCGATGGCTTCGCCTTCCTGCATTCCCAGCCGGGTGAGCACGGCGGAGACCCATTCGCCGGCGAACTTGCGCATGAGGTCGTCTTCGAGCGACAGGAAGAAGCGTGAGGAGCCCGGGTCACCCTGTCGGCCGGCGCGGCCGCGAAGCTGGTTGTCGATGCGGCGGCTTTCGTGGCGTTCGGTGCCGATGATGTGCAGCCCACCCAGGGCGGCGACTTCACGGCCTTCGCCCTTCATTTCGGGCTCGTAGCGGCGGACGGCCTCTTCCCAAACTTCCTTGGAGACGTCGAGCCGGGTTTGATAGAGCGGGCGGCCGTCTTCATCGGTGAGGCGTTTGAGGTCGGCCCAGGCCATGAACTCGGGGTTGCCGCCCAGGATGATGTCGGTGCCGCGGCCGGCCATGTTGGTGGCGATGGTCACGCCGCTGCGGCGGCCGGCCTGGGCGACGATCTCGGCCTCGCGCTCGTGATACTTGGCGTTCAAGACCTGGTGCGGAATGCCGTACCGCTTGAGCATTCCGGCGAGCTCTTCCGACTTCTCGATCGAAGTCGTCCCGACCAGGATCGGGCGGCCGGTGGCGTTCACGTCGCGGATCTCGTCGAGGATCGCTTCGGTCTTCTCGCGCTCGTAGCGGTAGATGACGTCGGGGTAGTTGACCCGCACGAGGTTCTGGTTGGTGGGGATCGCGATGACGTCGAGCTCGTAAACCTTGTAAAACTCGGTGGCCTCGGTCATGGCCGTGCCGGTCATGCCGGAGAGCTTCTTGTAGAGCTTGAAGAAATTCTGCAAGGTGATCGTGGCCAGGGTCTGGTTCTCTTCCTTGACCTTCACTTTTTCCTTGGCCTCGACGGCCTGATGGAGGCCGTCAGACCACTGGCGGCCGATCATGAGACGACCGGTGAACTCGTCGACGATGACCACCTCACCATCGGGCTGTACGACGTAGTCGCGGTCGCGTCTGTAGAGGTGATGGGCTTTGAGCGCATTGTCGATCAGGTGGGGCCACTCCATGTTGCCGGGGGTGTAAAAGCTCTCGAGCCCGGCGATCTTCTCGGCCTCGCGCACGCCGTCATCATTGAGATGGCAGGTCCGCTCCTTTTCCTTGACCTCGAAGTGGAGGTCGCGTTTGAGCTGGCGGGCGATCCGGTCGGCTTCGGCGTATTTCGCCACGTCGTCGAACGCCGGCCCGGAGATGATCAGCGGCGTGCGCGCCTCGTCGATCAAGATGCTGTCCACCTCGTCGATGATCGCGTAATTGAGCTCGCCCTGCGATTGATAATCCTTGGTGGGCTTCATATTGTCGCGCAAGTAATCGAAACCGAACTCGTTGTTGGTTCCGTAGGTGACGTCGCAGGCGTACATCGCCTGGCGCTGCGCGGAATCCATCTCGGACTGAATCGCCCCGACCGTCATTCCCAGTCCATGAAAGAGCGGGCTCATCCATTCGGCGTCGCGGCGGGCGAGGTAGTCATTGACCGTGACGACGTGGACGCCCAGGCCGTCGAGCGCATTCAGATAGGCGGCCAGGGTTGCAACCAGGGTCTTGCCTTCGCCGGTGACCATCTCGGCGATGTTTCCGCCGTGCAAGACCATGCCGCCCATCAACTGGACGTCGAAGTGGCGCATGTTGAGATAACGGCGGCCCGACTCGCGCGCGGCGGCGAACGCCTCGGGCAAGAGGTCTTCGAGCGACTCGCCCGCGCTCCTGCGCTGCCGTAGCTCGGGCGTTTTGCGCGCAGCTCGTCGGCATTCAGGGTCTGCATCGCCGGCTCGAGCTCGTTGATCCGGTCCACCGTTGCTCGCATGTGCCGGATTCTGCGTTCGTTGGAGCTGCCGAAAAGACGAACCAGGCCCTCGGAAACGCCTTCGCTCAGGGCCGTGAACGCATCGGTCGTCTTGTCCCAGATCTCGCTCAGCAGTTCCATTGCCCCTACCGCTCCCGGAAAAATGGACATAGATAAGTCGTTGAACGGAGCAATCTTATATCTCGCGGCTCGGGATCGTCAAGCCGGGCGAGCCATAAGTGCCTTACGCGTCTGCTCTTGGATATTCTCAATGGGACGGTCGAACTGCCGTTCCTCGCTCAAGGATCAAGGATCGGCTGAAAGGAGCCGCGTGTGATGGCTGCGAACGGCACACGGCGTGGCCTGCTACGGGCTGAGTCTACTCGATACCGTATTTGCGAAGCTTTTGCCTCAAGGTTGCTCGGTGGATTCCCAAAATCTGGGCGGCAGCAGCGCGGTTGCCTGCGCATTCTTCGAGCACGGCGCAGGAGCGGGGGCTCGGCGAGCTCGAGGAATCGTTCATAGACGCTGCTTTCGGTCTGGGATTGGTCACGAAACGCGCGCCGGGCCCAGGCGGTCAAGTCGGCCTCGAACCCCGTTTGATTCGATGGGGGGGGTGCTGGCTGGCGCGTGGCCGGCGGCGCTGGAAAGTGCTCGAGCCGGATCGGCTGGCCGCGCGCCACGATCGCGGCGTGTTCGATGGTGTTGCGCAGCTCGCGGACGTTGCCGGTCCATGGCCGGGCCTGGAGCTCGGCCAGGACGTCATCGGCGAATCGCGTGTCGGTCACCGCAGATAGGCGAATCTTTCTGAGGAAGTGATCGGCCAGCGCTGGGATGTCCTGACGGCGGTCGCGCAGCGGTGGAATGTGGATCTGGAAGACGCTCAGGCGGAAGAACAGGTCTTCACGAAAGGCACCCGCGGACATGAGTGAGCCGAGCGGCTGGTTGGTGGCAGCGATGACGCGGATGTCGGTCGGCCGGGGCCGGGCGTCGCCTACGGGCGTGATTTCACCGTGCTCGATGGCGCGCAGCAGCTTCACCTGGAGGCTGAGGGCGATGTCGCCAATCTCGTCGAGCAGGACGGTGCCGCCGTGGGCCAGCTCGAGCAGGCCCTTGCGATCCTGGACCGCGCCGGTGAACGATCCCTTGACGTGCCCGAAGAGCTCGCGCTCGACGAGCCCTGGGCTGAGCGCTGCCAGGCAAATGGGGAGGAATGGCCCGTCGCGTCGCCCGCTGTGGCGGTGAATCGCGCGGGCGACGAGCTCCTTACCGGTCCCGCTCTCGCCGGTGATGAGCACGGGCACACCCGAGGGAGCCACAAGTGCGATGCTCTTGAAGAGATCCTGCATCGCCGGCGACGATCCGATGAGGGTTTCGGGGAGGACTTCTGGCGGCTCGGGGCCCGAGGCTTGCCGTGTGTGATTTTCCAGGGCTCGCTTGACGACCGACGTCGCCTGATCGAGGTCGAACGGTTTAACGAGATATTCGAATGCGCCGGCCTCGAGTGCGCGCACGGCCGTCTCCAGGTTGCCGAACGCCGTGATCACGACGATCGGCACGTGACCGAGCCGCTCGCGGAATGTGCGCATCGCCGTCAAGCCGTCCATGCCGGGCAGGCGAACATCGAGCACGACGACGTCGAGGTTGTTCCGGGAGGCGATTCGCAGACCTTCTTCGGCCGATGCGGCGACCTCGACCTCGTGCCCGAGGTCGCCGAGCGATTCGCGAAACGCCCAGCAGATGCTGGCCTCGTCATCGACGATCAGGATGCGGCCCATTCAGCCCCCTTTGTTAGCCTGCTGTATTATGTGGGAAGGAGCAAATCCCTTGGCGGAGCGAAGGGCGACAATGGGATCAACCTCCTTCGAGTGCCTGCTGTAGGTGGGAAGGAGCAAATCCCTTGGCGGAGCGAAGGGCGACAATGGGGTCAGCCTCCTTCGCCAGCCCGCTGCAGGTGGGAAGGGCCAGGCGGAAGCGGGTTTGGCCGTCTGACCGGGTCCAGGAGAGCCGGCCGCCGTGATCGCAGGCGACTTGCCGCGCGAGCGCGAGGCCAAGCCCGACACCCTCGGGTTTGCCGGTGACAAACGCGTCGCAGAGCGTATCTGCGAGCTCAGGGGGTGGTCCGGGACCGTTATCGACCACGTCCAAAGCCACTTCATTCTCCTGGCGGTAAATCTCGAAGGCTACCGAGCCCCCTTGACCGGCCGCCTCGATGGCGTTGAGAGCCAGATTGAGGATGGCGGCACGCAGGCTGGAGCGATCGGCCAGGACGTCGATCGATTCGAGTGCGTCATCGGGAGGCTGGGTGAAGCACACGTTGGCGTGCTGGCACGACGGTCCGACCAGGAATGCAACATCGTCGAGCATCTGGCCCAGCTCACAGACCTCCGCAGGCTGTTGTTCGACCTGCCCGATCGAGAGCAGTCCCCGGACTTGCTCCTCGGTGAGAGCGAGCTGCCGCAGAGCGACTGAGAGCGTCTGGTCGCCGGCGACATCGGGGTGGCGCTTTACGTGAAGCTGGACACTCAACCGCGCACCAGTCAGCGAGTTCCGGAGCTGATGTGCCAGCCCCGCCCCGAGCTGCGCGAGCAGCCTGGCGCGCTCGGAGTGGTGAATGGTTTGCTGCATCTCCTTGAGCTGTGCACTCATCCTGTTAACCGACAAAGTCAGATCCGCGACCTCGTCTCCTCTCGCTCCGGGGTCGACCTCGTGGAAATCTCCGTCGGCAATCCGCGCCACCTGGCGCTGGACCTGGCGAATTCGCCCGCTGATGTGGTTGGCAATCCAGCTCGTCACGAGCATCATTATCCCCAGAGAGGCAGCGCCGAGCAGGAGCGACGGCATCACCGCTTCCCACCGCGCCTGGTGCAAGCTCGTGCGAGGGTAGAGGACGAACAGCGAATCGGCCGGTGGGCCGTTCTGGGTCCGAACGGACATGGCGAAATAAGGCGTGCCGTCGAGAAGAACCGACGAGGCTTGCTGCAGGGAATCGACGTGTGCCGTTTGCGGCAAGTCTCGCAATGAAGCAGGTAGGCCCTCGAGTTGCTGGAGGCTGGAATGCAGCAGCTTTCCACCCGTGTCGCCGACGATGAAGTGCGCGCCCGAGAGGCCCCGCATCCGGTTGAGAACGCTCTCGGTGTACGGGAAATTCCCGTGGGTGAGCGTATCAGCGACGTCATTGATCCGACTGATGATCTCGCGCTCGGTGCGCCGGACCGCAAGCGTGGCCACCGTGACCGTAGCCGCCGTGACCGCGATCGCCTGGATGGTCAGGAGTGGAATCAAGATCTGGTTGCGGATTGACCAGCGCATTGGAAGCGGCAAATCGGGCGTTGAATGGGCGATGGCAAAGGGAGTTTCAAGGTCATCCGATTATACGCTTCGGAGCTCACGGGTGCCGGGGCAATACCGAAGCTGCCTCGCTGCACACCACTCAGTTTCCGTGCTTATCCCCATTCTCTGCGAAATTATACTTCCACCACGCGGGGTCGCGGAGGCGGCGGAACGTGTTTGTGCCGCAGTGGATCTCGCCACCCGCAGTGTGGTGTGCATTCCAAGAATCGATGAAAACCACTCGCACGTCGCAACCGGAGGGACGGTGCCGTCTCCTCAACGGGGCGCGATACTATGGTCAGCAGTGCGATCAAGCTCAGGCAGAGCGAAATCAGGCTGGCCATCAGCGGCGCTCCTCGACTGGAGGCTCAGTCTCTGCCGAAAGTGTGCGCGATGACAATTCACACTTTAGATGAAGTTTGAGCGTTGCACCACGTTGTGGGGTATTTGGACGAGTTGCGGCCAGCGCTTGGTCAAAACGTGCCGGCTGCGAGCGGAAGTACGGTGTCAACCAGCCAGTGATTCGCCAGTGCCGCCGAATAGATTCTCCGCATCCAACGTCAGTTACATCCAGCACGCGTAAGTGCGGCAGAACGATGCTCCCCGTTGCCTCGATGCCGACGCGCCTCGCTGGCCAATCGCTGTGAACTCACTCGCTCGTCAAGAAAGGTCGCTCTCGATGCCTCAATCGCTCCGTTGGATCACCTCTTTTTGCGCGGGAAGCTTGATCGCCCTGCTTCCGCTGTCGGTCCTTGCCCAGGATGACGACACGAGCGATCTTCCACGGGCGAAAGCTGTTCCGGCTCAAAACAAGGTGACCAGGGGACGTGCCAAGACGAATAAGTCGACCGTCAAAGAAGATCCCTACGCTCCCGAGATCAACCTGCTGACTGCGATGCGCGACGGTCTCGTCACGGTGGAAGCCGAGGGCCGAGGTGATGGACGTATGACTCTGGCCGTCACCAATAACACGCGGCGGCAATTGCGCGTGGTGCTGCCGCCTGGCATCATTGCCCAGGGTGCCACCGGCCAGTTCGGTGGCATGGGTGGTATGGGTGGTGGTATGGGCGGTGGTGGTATGGGCGGTGGTGGTATGGGCGGTGGCGGCATGGGCGGTGGTATGGGCGGTGGTATGGGCGGTGGTATGGGCGGTGGCGGCGGCATGATGGGTGGTATGGGTGGTATGGGTCGTACTTCTGGTACGATGCCTGCGACGATGGGGATGATGATGCTGGCCCGAATCATCATGTACTTCTGCGGCGACCCCGATAGCTGGGACATGCGCAGCTTGATGATCGGTATGATGGGTGGTATGGGCGGCGGTGGCATGATGGGCGGCGGCATGGGCGGCATGGGCGGCGGCGGCATGATGGGTGGAGGCATGGGCGGTGGCGGCATGCGGTCGGTGCCTGCGACTCTGCTTCCCTCGGCTCTGCTGAATCCGAATCAGAGGCGGGAGTTGCCCACTCGGCTGGTGAGCATCACCGCGCCTGACCGGGAGCACGGTCTGCGTCTTCCCGAGAAGGGTGAGCCGATGCGGATCGTGGGAGATATTTCGCAAGTGAACGACGACGCGCGGGTGCAGAAAGCGCTGCGGCGGCTGGCGGCAGATAAGGCGCCGACGTCATTGTCACAGTTGGTGATGTGGAACCTGGCGGCCGGTCTGGAGTGGAGCACGATCGGTCAGCTTTCGCAGGATTGGTCGAATCGGCATGAGCTGGCGCTGGCCCGGGAATTTGTCAATCGGCTGGACAGTCTACCGGTTGGTGAGAGCGGGCGGCTTTTCCTGGAGATCTCGGGGTCGGATGAAACGAGCCAGGCGGCTGCGACCGAATTGACCAAGGCGGTGCAAGGCAAATACATCTTGGGCTTGGTCGCCGAGTCTAAAGAAGCGTTGGCGGCTCGTCCCGAGGCACCGGCGATTGCTTGCCGGGTGAAGCTGAAGGATGGCGAAGCGTCGGTTCAGGTGCTGGGGAGTGACGCGGCAGCTTCCAACTGGGTGCCGTTCGGCAAGTTCAATCTTCCGCTTCAGCACGGTCAAGGCAAATTCGACGCAACACGGTTCGCGGACAGTTTGGCCGAGGGGGTGCTGAACCGGCTGGTACGGGCACAGGTTATCAAGGGAGCGACGACCCGCGAGAGAGGTAAGCTTGTCTACCAGATCCGGATCGAGAATTACTCCCCGATGATTCTGAACGGCCTGGCGCTTCTGGGTACAGGTAGCCCGGAGGAAGAGAAGCCAAAAGTGCTGACAGGCATCTGCGTTTCGCCGCGGAGAAGCCTGACGATCCCGGCCAACGAGGAAGTCGTCAAGGAGTTAGGCCTCAAGAAGGGGATCAAGCTGACCGCTCTTGACCTGAGCGGGCTGTGATTCTGATGGTGTTGCAAAGAGGCCACCCAACGCGACTCGTATCTTTTGTAGGAGAGTGATCGGCTGGCTGTCTTTCGGAACAGGTAGGTCGAACGTGATTCAGGCCGACCTGCGCGAGCGAGGCTCGCGCAGGTCGGTGATTTGCGTCCGGGCTTGATCGGTTCATAAGGGTGTTTCCGATGTTCGCCGTTCCCTCGGCGCTCCTGGTCTTGGCGATGGGCTTATTGAATTCGCCCGTTGCTGTTCCCGTCTCTTTCGCCGGCTGTCCCCGCGCAGCCGATGAGGTTGTCGAGCGCTGGCAGCTCGATTCATGGAGTGGGACGCACTTTCGCGGAGCGAAAGGCAACTTTGGTGAGATTGTCGAGCAGTGCCAGCTCGATTCATGGAGTGCCGAAACAACCCTTGACTCGATTGCTGGCAATTCCGCGTTTTCGCAGGTTGGCAGCCGGAAGGGACGCCTGAAGGCCGCCCTGGAGGAGTCCGACCGCGACTTCGAAGAAGAGATCGACCTGGGTCCCGTCCGCGTTCCAGATCGGCACGGTTCGTCACCGTCAAATCACTTCGCGACTCCTGTCATTTTGACAACCTGCCGGCTCCGCTGTTGAAGGCGGCGCCGCTTCTTTCGGCGACCATCGCATCGCTGGCGCCACGCCAGGCGGTTGCCGTGGCTCGCACGACTGTGCTCACTCGCGGCCGTTGACTCGCTCCCTTCGAGGCGTGCCAGCGGCACGAGGTCGTTGCAACCTCCGATGGTGAGTTCGACCACATCGTGACGGCTCGCCTCGTGTTATCCCGGCTGAACAGTGATATGCGCGCACGTTTACTCGCTATCCATGATCGATTCATCGCTCTACGAATGAAAGGTATCAACCGATGAGTCAATTGCTTCGCACTCTCGTCGCGGTCAATTTGATGGTGTGTCTCCCGCTTGCTCACGCTGCACGCGGTGATGACAAGGACAAGTCAACAACGAACGCCCGCTCGAGTCGGTCCAAGATCAAAGGTTCTCAGCAAAAGGCTGAGCAGCCGATACTAGAGGTCAACCTGCTGGACGCGGCGCGCGATGGTCAAGTGACGATCAGCGCTGAAGGCACAGGCGATGGTCGGATGACGCTTTCATTGACGAATAACACCGGGCGCCGGCTGCGAGTGGTGCTGCCGCCGGGCATCATCGCCCAAGGGGCCACGGGCCAATTCGGCGGCATGGGTGGCATGGGCGGCGGCATGGGAGGCATGGGCGGTGGAATGGGCGGTGGCATGGGTGGAATGGGCGGTGGCATGGGCGGTATGATGGGCGGAGGCATGGGCGGAGGCAGAGGCGGCATGATGGGTGGCATGGGAGGTATGGGTCGCACCTCCGGTACGATGCCGGCGACGATGGGCATGATGATGCTGTCCCGAATCATCATGTACTTCTGCGGCGACCCTGATAGCTGGGACATGCGCAGCCTGATGATTGGCATGATGGGTGGCATGGGCATGATGGGCGGTGGCATGGGCGGTATGGGCGGTGGCATGGGCGGAGGTGGGATGATGGGTGGCATGGGCGGCGGGATGCGTTCTGTGCCTGCCACGATGCTTCCGTCTGCGGAGTTGAACCCGAAGCAGACGAGGCACTTGCCGACGCGGTTGGTGAGTATCACTGCACCCGATCCGGAGCACGGATTGTGTCTTCCCGAGAAGGGTGAGCCGATGCGGATCGTGGGAGATATTTCGCAGGTGAACGACGACGCGCGGGTGCAGAAAGCGCTGCGGCGGTTGGCGGCGGAGAAGGCGCCGACGTCGCTGTCGCAGTTGGTGATGTGGAACCTGGCGGCGGGTCTGGAGTGGAGCACGATTGCTCAGCTTTCGCAGGGTTGGTCGAATCGGCATGAGCTGGCGCTGGCCCGGGAATTTGTGAATCGGCTGGACACGCTGCGGGAAGGGGAGAGTGGGCGGCTGTTGATCGAAGTGGTGTCGTCGGATGAGGCGACGCGGGGGTTCGCGGATGAGCTGAAGAAATTGCTGGGAGGAAAGTTTGTGCTGGGCTTGATTGCCGAGGTGTCTGACAAACTCGGGGCGCGTCCCGAGGGGCCGGCGATTGCTTGCCGGGTGAGACTGAAGGCTGGCGAAGCGTCGGTTCAGGTGCTGGGGAGTGACGCGGCGGGATCCAGTTGGGTACCGTTCGGCAAGTTCAGTCTTCCGCTGGATCAGGGCCGGGAGAGCATCGAGGCAAGTCGATTTAGCGACGGTTTGGCGGAGGGGGTGCTGAATCGCCTGGTACGGGCTCAGGTCATCAAGGGTGCAACGACGCGGGAGAGAGGCAAGCTGGTGTACCAGATCCGGATTGAGAATGCCTCGCCGATGATTCTCAACGGACTGTCGCTGGTGGGAACGGACAGCCCCGCGAGCGAGACGCCCAAGTTTCTGACGGGCATATGCGTCTCGCCGCGGCGGAGCCTGACGATTCCGGCTGACGAGCAAGTCGTCAAGGCGCTGGGACTGAAGAAGGGAATCAAGCTGACGGCCCTCGACCTGAGCGGACTGTAATGCGCGGTTATCGGCACCGCCATCGTGTTCCCGGACTCCGGGAATGGCCGCTTTGACGCCAATTCTGACCAGCCCGGGCGAGAACGGCTCGCCCGGGCAATTCATACCAATTCGCATTCGGCCGCCGGCGTTTGTTAAAAAATCCATACGCATCTGGTATTTCATGGCCGGTCGCAGGGGCAAAATCGCATGGTAAAGTATCTGAAGGGGCCTTGTTCGAGCAGCCGGCGCAAGATAGGCTGTTCCTTGAACTGCGTTTGCGATCACGCTGGTACGACGTTGGATTCGTCGATTTGCCTCAAATGAGGAAGCGCGATGTTTGCCATCCGCCCGGCGATCGTGGTGATCTTGTTCGGTCTCTGCCATTCGCCATTGGCATCCGCCACCGAATCGACCGGATCTCCGCCTAACGACGCGGTTTTCGCTTCGGCCCGGCTTGGTTCGTCGATCGCCTGCCCGGTCGGATTGGCGTTTTCTCGCTCGCCAGGTCTGGCTCGTTTCACGCCGTGGAGAGCCCGACCGAAGATCGTTCTGGCAGAGACGAACCACCATTTCCGCGACGAGAGCGACTCAGGCCCCTCACTTGCCCTCGGCACGCTCTGCTCGCCCACGTGGATCGCTGCCACCACGCCACGCGCTCCCACCGTGTCGCCGCTTCGTTGTTGAAGCCGCGCTTCCTGGTTGCGATATCCGCCTCCTATGCCGTAGTCGTTCCATGCGGCTCACCGGATGAGGCGGCGCTCCGTCGCGACATTCACCGGCTTCTTTTGGGCTCGCTTGCCCGCGCTCCGGTAGCGCAACGCTGCCCAAACTGTAGCCGCGATCCGGCCTACACGATGCTTTCCCCCGCCGGCGGAACGGCGCCGGGCTTCGAATAACTAAGAAAATAACTTTCTTGTGGATGTGTGGCGTCTGATTGCGCCGCTTGCCTTTATTGATTTCTTCCACGATAGGTTTCTTTCATACGAAAGGTTCGATTCGATGAATCACACCATTCGCGCAATCGCCGCGGCTGGCTTGATGGTGTGTCTCCCGCTTGCTCACGCTGCACGCGGTGATGACAAGGACAAGTCAACAACGAACGCCCGCTCGAGTCGGTCCAAGATCAAAGGTTCTCAGCAAAAGGCTGAGCAGCCGATACTAGAGGTCAACCTGCTGGACGCGGCGCGCGATGGTCAAGTGACGATCAGCGCTGAAGGCACAGGCGATGGTCGAATGACGCTTTCATTGACGAATAACACCGGGCGCCGACTGCGAGTGGTGCTGCCGCCGGGCATCATCGCCCAAGGGGCCACGGGCCAATTCGGCGGCATGGGAGGCATGGGCGGTGGCATGGGCGGAGGTATGGGCGGCGGCATGGGCGGAGGTATGGGCGGAGGTATGGGTGGCGGCATGGGCGGAGGCATGGGCGGAGGCAGAGGCGGCATGATGGGTGGCATGGGAGGTATGGGTCGCACCTCCGGTACGATGCCGGCGACGATGGGCATGATGATGCTGTCCCGAATCATCATGTACTTCTGCGGCGACCCTGATAGCTGGGACATGCGCAGCCTGATGATTGGCATGATGGGTGGCATGGGCATGATGGGCGGTGGCATGGGCGGTATGGGCGGTGGCATGGGCGGAGGTGGGATGATGGGTGGCATGGGCGGCGGGATGCGTTCTGTGCCTGCCACGATGCTTCCGTCTGCGGAGTTGAACCCGAAGCAGACGAGGCACTTGCCGACGCGGTTGGTGAGTATCACTGCACCCGATCCGGAGCACGGATTGTGTCTTCCCGAGAAGGGTGAGCCGATGCGGATCGTGGGAGATATTTCGCAGGTGAACGACGACGCGCGGGTGCAGAAAGCGCTGCGGCGGTTGGCGGCGGAGAAGGCGCCGACGTCGCTGTCGCAGTTGGTGATGTGGAACCTGGCGGCGGGTCTGGAGTGGAGCACGATTGCTCAGCTTTCGCAGGGTTGGTCGAATCGGCATGAGCTGGCGCTGGCCCGGGAATTTGTGAATCGGCTGGACACGCTGCGGGAAGGGGAGAGTGGGCGGCTGTTGATCGAAGTGGTGTCGTCGGATGAGGCGACGCGGGGGTTCGCGGATGAGCTGAAGAAATTGCTGGGAGGAAAGTTTGTGCTGGGCTTGATTGCCGAGGTGTCTGACAAACTCGGGGCGCGTCCCGAGGGGCCGGCGATTGCTTGCCGGGTGAGACTGAAGGCTGGCGAAGCGTCGGTTCAGGTGCTGGGGAGTGACGCGGCGGGATCCAGTTGGGTACCGTTCGGCAAGTTCAGTCTTCCGCTGGATCAGGGGCGGGAGAGCATCGAGGCAAGTCGATTTAGCGATGGTTTGGCGGAGGGGGTGCTGAATCGCTTGGTACGGGCTCAGGTTATCAAGGGTGCAACGACGCGGGAGAGAGGCAAGCTGGTGTACCAGATCCGGATTGAGAATGCCTCGCCGATGATTCTCAACGGACTGTCGCTGGTGGGAACGGACAGCCCCGCGAGCGAGACGCCCAAGTTTCTGACGGGCATATGCGTCTCGCCGCGGCGGAGCCTGACGATTCCGGCTGACGAGCAAGTCGTCAAGGCGCTGGGACTGAAGAAGGGAATCAAGCTGACGGCCCTCGACCTGAGCGGGCTATAATCTTGCGGCGTGCACTAGATTCGCAGTGTCCCCAGACGCTGGGAATGACGAGTGGAACTCAATGATTTTGACCGACCCCGGCGAGGGCCACCCGCCGGGGATGCTCACTCGATTTCGGCTCCTGCTACCAGCTTTTGTCAGAATCCAAACAGGATCTTGGTATTTGATGGCCGGCGGCAGGCACAACATCGCATGATAAGATATCTGAAGATCTGACTTGATCGAGTGCGTCGCGCGAGATATCCTATCTCATGAGCTTTGGTCGCGATCATGCTTAAACACGCTTGATCTTGACTGGCTCCTCGTGGGGAAGCGGGATGTTCGCCATTCGTCCAAGCCTCCTGGCGCTGTCTGTTGGTTTGCTGATCTCGGCGTCCGTCGCGTGCGCCCGATCGGCCGACTCTCCGGCACAAGCCTCGGTTTTCGCCGGTTTCTCGCTCGATGGGTCGTTCGTCCGCCCGGTGAAGGTCGGCTTTCCCGGTGCGTCAACGATGACTCGCTTTTCTCCCTGGAAGGCCCGGCCAAAAATCGTTCTGGGAGAGACTGACCACGACTTGCGCGAGGAGGCCGACTTGGGCCCAGCCGACTTCCCCGGCGCATTCTGCTTGCCGCTGTCGGACGCTTTCGTTGCGCGACGCGTTCCGACCCTGTCACCGCTTCGCTGTTGAAGCCGCCTTCCTCGTTCAAATTGCCTGCTGTGAGACCTGAGCACTACTGAGGCTCAGCGAAAAAGGGCCGCGATCGCTCCCGCGCGATTCGGCCTGCTCAATGTACACCAGGTCGGTGACGGCTCCTTTGCACAAGGCTCCGCACGACGGCGCCGTGATCTAGCTGGCGTTCGTGCCGCACGCCGAATCGTGGCTGCCGATTCCGTTAAATAAACAACCGAATTTGTAGTCGGTGCGTGGCGCTCGCTAGCACCGTACGAATCACTAATTCCTTCCACACGAAAGGTCCGAATCGATGAATCACTGCATTCGCGCATTGCTCGTGATTGGCCTGACGAGTTCCCTCGCTCTCTCCGCGGTCTTCGCGGACGACTCCCTGGACAAGTCCGCTTCAAAGGCCCCTCCATCGCAAGCCAAGCTGCATCGATCAAAGAACAAGGACGAGCAGGAGATTCCAGAAGTCGACCTGCTGGATGCTTCGCGCAGCGGGGAGATCACCGTCAAAGCCGAGGGCCGCGACGATGGTCGCATGACAATCTCTGTCACGAACCGCACGCGCCACCAACTGAGAGTCGTTCTACCGCCGGGAATAATCGCCCAAGGCGCTACCGGCCAGTTCGGCGGCATGGGAGGCATGGGCGGCGGTATGGGCGGCGGCATGGGAGGCATGGGCGGTGGCATGGGCGGCGGCATGGGAGGCATGGGCGGTGGCATGGGCGGAGGTATGGGTCGTGGCGGAATGATGGGTGGCATGGGAGGCATGGGCCGCACTTCCGGTACGATGCCAGCGATCATGGGCATGATGACGCTCTCGCGAATTATCATGTACTTCTGTGGAGATCCCGATAGCTGGGACATGCGCAGCCTCATGATCGGAATGATGGGCATGCGAGGAATGGGAGGAATGGGCGGTGGCATGGGGGGAATGATGGGTGGAATGGGTGGCGGAATGATGGGTGGAATGGGCGGCGGGATGCGCTCGGTGCCCCCGACGGGGGTGCCTTCGGCCGTTCTGGAGCCGGGTCAGACCCGTCAGTTGCCAACACGATTGGTGAGTCTGACTCCTCCCGACGCTGCGACCGTGTTGAACCTGCCTGCGAAGGGTGAGCCGCTCGCACTCGCCGACATCGCTGAAGCCAATGACGACCCACGAGTACAGACTGCCTTGAGGCGCCTGGCTGAGCACATGGCGCCCTCGCGTGTTTCTCAGCTGGTGATGTGGCACCTCTGCGCCGGGATGGATTGGAGCACGATCTCCCAGCTCTCGGGAAATTGGGTGAACCGCTACGAAATGACGCTCGCTCAGAATTTCGTGGCTCGCCTGGATACGAAGGTCGTGGGTGAGAGCGCCAAGATCCTCTTTGACTTCTCGGGCAGCGACGACGCCAGTGAAGCAATGGCGGCCGAGCTTTCGCGTACGCTCCAAAACAAGGTGGTGTTGGGCCTTCTCGCCGACAACGGGATACCGCCGCGGCCGAATGCTCCCGCTCTGGCGTGCCGCGTCAAGCTGAAGGCAAGCACAGCGCTTGTCCAGGTCTTCGCGAGCGATGGCGCAGCACAGCACTGGATTGCCTTTGGCAAATTCAGTATTCCCGTCAAACAGGACAAGGGGAAGCTCGACGCCTACCATCTCTGCGAGGAGATGTCGGAGGGAATTCTCAATCGATTGGTCCGGGCACAGTTGAGTAAGGGAGTCAAGGACAAGGGGAAAATGCATTACGAAATTCGAATCGAGAATGCATCGCCCCTCGTGCTGAACGGGTTGGCGGCACTGGGCGTCGCGAGCAAGGCGGATGAAGTGCCCAAGTTCTTGCTCGGGATCAGCATCGCCCCGCGCCGTAGTTTGACGGTGCCGGCTAGTGAGGACGTCGTGAAAGAGCTGGGGCTGAAGAAGGGGGTCAGGCTGGTCGGCCTCAATTTGAGCGGTCTTTGAGATGTTCTCACATGCCCTCCGGTGCGGGCATTGAATGCCAGAATACTCCGCTACGCCTGTCCTGTGCAGCTTGATCGTCCCGGGCGCTAAATTGCCTGGGCCGATCGGCTGCGGGGCATGCTCGCACCGGACATCGGCTCACGGTTCCGGCCGCTTCTCCAGGTAACGTTTCAGCCGAGCCTTGCCCTCTTCCCGTTCCAAGGCGCTGACAGCGAGTGCATTTGACTTGGTTTGCCACTTCACGGCCGACTCGAAATCACCGGTCGCGGCCGAGGCACGGGCCAGCGTATCAAGCGCGCCGGCTTCCTGCCATCGGCTCAGCTCGCATGCTCTCCTTGCGGAAATCACGGCGAGCTCGGAGTTGCGGATCGCCCGCTCGGGGCATGTCGCGAGCAGCCTGGCTCGATTGCGGTGTGCTCGCGCGTCGCTCGGATCGATCCGAATCGCCTCGTCATAATCGGCGAGTGCCTTGGCATAGCGTTTTTCCGCTTCCCACGCGTTGCCGCGCTCGTGTAGAACGGCGGCCTGGTGAGAATCGAGCCGCAGCGCCATGTTGAAGTCGACGATCGCCTTGGAATACTCCTTCTTGGATTTCCATGCGCGACCGCGGTTGAAGTAGGCCGATGTCGAGAGCGGGTCGAGCCAGATGGCTTCGCTGAAGTCGGCGATGGCTTGTGTCGGTCGATTCTGCGCGAGCCGCGTGACTCCCCGCCCGATGTGTGCGACGGTGTTCTTGGGATCGCGAACGATCGCGGTATTGTAGTCCGCAATGGCGTGGTCATATTCGTTCTTCGCGTACCACGACCTGGCGCGTGCTGTGTAGCTCGCGGCGTTTTGCGGCTCGAGCCGAATCGCCTCATCGTAGCTGCGGATTGCCAGGTCGTGCTCGTTCTTGTCTCCGCTGAGCAGCCCCAGCATGGCGAATGAGAACGCCGCTTTGGGATTGCGTCGGGTTTCCTGACGGAAGAAGTTGAGTGCCTCCGCGACACGGATCACCTCGACTGCGGCCGCCCAGCCGCCTCTTCCTTGGCCTTCAGGTTCAAGCAGAAGCGACGCCCCGTCAACCTGCGCCACCCGATAAAAACGACGCGTGTCGTCATTGCCCTCCACGAGCTCGTCGTTGATGCGGAGCGTAAGCTTGGCAAACCGTTGCACCACCCGTTGGCCTATCCAGCCGTCATCAATCGTCGCCCGTGCCGAGGGTTGAGCGAGCAGCGATCGTGACAGCACCAGACCCAAGACCAGAAAGCGCCCGATGCGCAGAATGCTCCCAGATCCCAGTTGCCGCGGCGGGGTGTGCATCTGTCTATTGTCGCTCATCACTTCACGTCTGAGCCTGTGTACGCTACCCGCCAGACGATGCCCGAGCCGTCGTCGGTGACCAGGAGTGCGCCGTCTCTTGCCACGGTCACGCCGACCGGGCGGCCCCAGACATTACCTTCCGGGGTAACGAAGCCGACCAGAAAGTCCTCGTATTCGCCCGTCGCTTTACCATCCTTCATCGGGATCCGAATCACCTTGTAGCCCGTGCGGCGCGCGCGGTTCCACGACCCATGCTCAGCGGCGAACGCGTCGAGGCGATACGCCTGGGGAAACTGGCTGCCGTTATAAAACGTCATGCACAGTGATGCTGAGTGCGACTGAACCAATACGTCGGGCACGATCACCTTGTCCTTGAGCTCCGGGTGCTTGCCTTCGTGCCGAGGGTCTTGGTGACCACCGATGTAATACCACGGCCAGCCGTAAAAAGCGCCCTGTTCTACGTGGGTCACGTAGTCGGGCACCAGGTGGTCGCCGAGCGCGTCACGCTCGTTGACCGAGGCCCAGAGCTGGCCGGTCTCGGGATGAACCGCCAGGCCGACGGCGTTGCGGATACCCGATGCGTAGATGCGCTCGTTCTTCCCGTCGGGGTCGAATGCCAGAATATCGGCACGCCGCGTTTCGCTCTTGTCGTCACTGACGTTCGACCGGGAACCGACAGAGACGAAGAGCGTCTTGCCGTCCTTGGCGAATTCAACATCGCGAGTCCAGTGTCCCCCACCGCCTACTTGTTCTCGCCCGGTCGGGATGTTTTCGACCAGCATCTGCGCTTCTCCCGAAGCTTTGGTGTCGCCGTTGTGATACGGAAAGCGCACGACCGAGTCGGTGTTGCCTACATACATGTGGGTAGGATTCTCTCCGGCCGGGTAGAACGCGATTCCGAACGGCCGGCGCAGCCCCGTCGCAAAGTTCTCGGTCACGTCGGCTTTACCGTCGCCGTTGGTATCGCGAAGGACCTTGATTCGGCCGGGCGTACGGACACTCGGCATGCTTTCGGCGATAAAAATGTCGCCGTTGGGCGCGGTCACGATCTTGCGAGGGTTCTCCAAACCGACCGCAAACTCGGAAACCTGAAATCCCTTCGGCGCCCGCGGCATGGCCCCCGAAGGCCGCGGCGCGACCCTCGGAAAATTGGTCGCCGACTTCGTCTCGAACGGCTTGGCGAGGTCCTCGATCGTGATCCGCCGCCGCACGCCGGGCGCATCGGTGGTCCAGTCGCCCAGAGCATCCTTGCCGGTCAACACACCCGCACTCTTCTGCAAGTCGTCACTGCTTGCCGCCCCGATCAATACTCCGGCAGCCATCGTCACGAAAAGAAGTATTCCAGGATGAACGCGATGGGTCATGAGTTCCGTTCCCTTGGTGAGTCTCGTGGTGCTCTGCCTGAAGCTCCGCTGCCCCTCTCGGAGTCGGCCCGCAGTTCGATTGACCGTTACTCAGATTAACCCGCGTCATTGCGGCACGCTACACCCGAGAACCACGATTGCCGCAACGGGGTCGAACATTGCGGCTTGATCGCGCTGTGGCTTCAAAGCGGGCGATCTCCCGTTCCTTCTAGATCGGTTCCTCGATCAACTCTCGTCCGACAGAGCCGGAGCACCCACCGCGTACGGATGCCCCTTGCTGATGTTGATCGAGAAGACGCCGCCGCCGCCGTCCTCTTCCTCAAGCGGATTGCCTTCCAGGTCGGTGAGGGCGCGTGCCTTGTTCGGTCTGTTCCCAGGGAAGCGGAGGCTCGGTGCGTTGCTGATTGTGTACGTGCCGTTAAGCCCGAGTTGCTCGGTAGCAACCAACACGACCGTGTTCGTGGCCGCATCATAGGTCGCGCGTCTCAGGGAGATTGGTTGCTTGCCGTTGGTCAACTGCTGAATCAGGCCGACACCGGTCAAATCCACCAGGTTGAACTGCTGCGAGGGAGTAAACCTCACCGCGTAGTTGTGGATATCCTGAACCCGAGCAGGGTCCATCGGCTTGCTGAACGTGATCGCGATTCCTCCGGCCACCCTTTGAACGGCAACGATCGACGGTGGAACGGCCGCGAGGCTGTTCGCGAGATAGACGGTCAATGCGCTGTCTGCGCGCCTGTCCCGAGGTTGAGCTCACTCCCAGCCGCACCGGCACCGTCCCAGGATTTGGTGCTCCCGAATTGATCGGGACGGCAACGGTTTCGATCGTCACCCCCGCCGGGAACCTGATCAACTCGTTGACGGGCGTGAATTGCGTGGGAACCACTGTATCGGTGAGCTTGCCGCCCTGTGTGAGCGAACCCTCCGCCGCCCAAAAATCGATCGTCAACGGCCGCAGGCTGCGGCTGTGCCCTGACGGCGACGACCGCACCAGCGTGACCGTGAGCTGATCGGCCTGCTGGCTCACGTACTCGTTTGGGACATCAATCGCCACGTGCTGCAACGCCGACGCCCCGCTCAACAGCGTCCGATGCTCAAGCGCTTCTGCGTGCACGGAAACGCGACGTCCACCACGGGAGCCCAACCGATGGTACGACCGCATGTCGGGAATCCATTCCCAAAAGACGCCCGGCTGATTTTCCCGGATACTGAACGGCCTTCCAGCGAGCGTGAGAGCCGGCATGCCCGCAAACCGTCCAGGTCGTTTCGTATCGTCATGATCGGCATTTCAGACGGTCGTGCTTGAGCTTGAAATTGAAAAAATCGGCATGACCCGCCCAGACCGCCGTTCCAGCCCCGGTTTTTGCTCCAAGTCACGCTTCCTTCTTCACCCCCGCGCCGAACATCGCGGCCAGGGCCGGCAGACTGGCCAGGATCTTCTGGACGAGCTCCGGTGAAAGATGAGCCTTGATTACCTCAAGCACCTTGGGCAGAAAACTTTCGATCTGTTCCGCGTTGAATCCCAGCTTGGAAAAGCTCGCCAACAGCTCGGCGCCGGCTCCCGTCTTGCCACCGAGAAACTTGCCGGCTAGATCGGTGACCATCCCCAGCAGACTGCCCGATCCCTGACTCGCTTCGGGCGCAGTCTCGAAACTCTTGACCGCGTTCGCGGCGTCTGGCACCGAAGCCTCTACCTCGGTATAAGTCTCCTGGCCCAGTTCCTTCCTCAGAAAGCTGAAGAAGGCTCCGAGCCCCTTCTGAATAAGCTCGGCCGAAATGCCGGTTTGAGATGCGAGCTGATTCACGACCTCGGACATGAGTGCGACTCCTCTGTTTGTATGACTTGTGCCGGGGCTCAATAGGTGATGGTTCGGGGAAGTTTTTTCGCCTGCGCCACCCAATCGGCGACCTGGTCCAACGTGGGGAGCTTGCGAACGAGCTTCTTCTTCTCGTTGACTGACGCCATCTTGGGCTGCAAATGCGCCGGGTCGCGCTGCGCCAGTTCCGGCACCGAGTCCACGCCCGAGGCCTCGAGCAGCTCGGCGTACTGTTTCTGCACCCCCTTGATCCGGAACAGGTCAACGTGATTGATCCAGCGCAGGATCAGTGCGTGACTGATCCCGGTTTCTTTGGCGATTTTCTTCCGGCCGGCCGGAGTTGCTCCTTCCTTGAGAAGCGCTGCGGTCGTCGCGATGCCGGCTTCCTTGAGCTTCGTGCCGTAGACTTCACCAATGCCTTCAACGTCGATCACGCTGCCCATCTGCTTGCACCTCGCGGGAATGAAGACGTCACGATCGAACTCGCCGCTTTCGAACTACAGGTCCGTGGCGTTGAACGTATCTCCCTCATTGATGTCGCCGCTTGCCAGGCCCTTCCGGAACCAGCGAACCCGCTGCTTGGAAGTGCCGTGGGTGAAGGTGTCGGGCACGACGTACCCCTGGCTCTCCATCTGGATTCGGTCGTCACCGATCGCCGACGCCGCGTTGAGCGCTTTCTCAACGTCACCAGGTTCGAGAAACTGCTCCATCCGTTGCTCATGGTGCGCCCACACTCCAGCCAGGAAATCCGCCTGCAGCTCGAGCCGCACCGAAAGCTCGCTGGCCTCTTCCCTGCTCATACGGCTCTGCGCCGCATGCACCTTGTTGCTGATTCCCAGTAGGTTCTGAACGTGGTGGCCGATTTCGTGCGCCACCACGTACGCTTGCGCGAAATCGCCAGGGGAATTGAATTTCTCCTCTAGCTCCTTGAAAAAGCTCACGTCGATGTAAACGTTCGAGTCGTTGGGACAATAAAATGGCCCGACGGCCGCGCTCGCATTTCCGCAAGCCGACTCGACCGCGCGGCTAAACGTCACCAGCGTGGGCTTCTGGTATTGCTTGCCGCTTTTCCGGAAGATGTCTGTCCATACGTCCTCAGTCATGGCCAGCACACGCTTCACAAAGTCCACGCGTTCATCTTCTTCGGGGTTTCTCGGCGCATCGGCGCCAGCAGGTGCCGCCTGTTTTTGTTGCTGCTGAAGTGCGTTCAGCACCTGGCGTGGGTCCGCACCCAGAAAAATAGCGGCCAGCGCCAGAAGCAGTGTTCCGATACCGCCGCCAATGGCGACTCTCGCCGGTGTGAGTCCGCGTCGATCCTCGACGTTCTCGCTCCGCCGTCCTTCCTTCCAACGCATGATATGCCCCTTGCGATGTGTCGATGATGACGGGTCAATGCCCCAGAATCATAACCCGGCGGCGGTCAAGAAACGAGATGTCACTGCCAAATCGAGATGTCGCCCGCGAGCCTTCTCCAAAAAACCGCAATCGTGCGCGGCGGTAGGCTCTGGAATCCGCGTATTGTGCCGGTATGCTGGCATGGGGCGACGAGATCGGCGCGAATTCTGGCCAGGGCGCTTCTCGAGGCCGAGAGTCTGCCGGGACCGGCTCATTCCGCTGGTCTCAAGAACACCGATCGCCACCCGGCCCCGCGGCATCCGATCTCCTCGCAGCCGCTGTTCCTCTTCCCTTGCAGTCTCCGTTTTGGAAAGCAGATTCACATGAAACCCGCGATTGTTTTGAAGCTCGCGGTCGTGCCTTTCTTGAGCGCCGTCCTTACATTGACGAGCGTCGCCATCCAGGCTCAGACCGCCCCCCAGAAAACCACTGCCAAGGAGAAGGCAGCCCAGGCAGCCACAATCGACTTGAACAAGGCCACCGCCGAGGAGCTCGAAGAGCTCCCGATGGTCGGGCCCGCCACGTCCAAGAAAATCATCGACGGCCGACCGTATTCCAAGATCGACGACCTTGCCAAGGCAGGCGTCCCGGCGCAGCGTGATCACGGCCATTCGCTCCAAGGTCCACGTCGGTGAAGCCGCCGCCGCCAAGGCCAAGTCCAAGGCAGGGGGAACCGGCGAGCCCAAGGCAAAATCCGAGAAGGTCAATCTCAATACGGCCGACGCGGCCGAGCTCGAAGAGCTGCCGGGCATCGGTCCCGCTCACGCCAAGGCCATCATCGCAGACCGCCCCTTCAAGTCGGTCGACGATCTCGAGCGAGTCAAAGGCCTCGGCAAAGCACGCATCGATGAGCTCAAAGACCTGGTCACCGTCGCCGCCCCCGCCGCCAAAGCCGCCGCCAAAGGTACGAGCAAGACCGCCGGCGCAACGACCAAGGACATGCCCAAGGCCAAAGCAGGCGCAAAGATCAACTTGAACACCGCTTCGAAGGAAGAGCTGGACGACCTTCCCGGTATCGGGCCCGTCCTGTCCGAGAGAATCATCGAAGCCCGTCCGTTCAAGACCATCGAAGACGTGATGAAGGTGAAGGGCATCAAGGACGGTGAATTCGCCAAGATCAAAGACATGATCACCGTCAAGTGACCGGGAAGTAGGTACATGAGACGGGTGCTCTGGTTTGATTTGGTCGCTGTCATCGTTTCGTCGATCGGTCCGGCTGCCGCTCGGGCAGATTCGCCCGCGCCGCAGCCAGCCCGCGCCGGTTCGCTTCCCCAGGACCACAACGGGCGGCCGCTCAACTTCGACTTCGAAGCCGGCAATCTGAGCGACTGGACCGCCTCGGGTGATGCCTTCAAGGGCCAGCCCGTCTCCGGCGACACCGTCAGCCGGCGTCGTGGCGATATGAAGAGCCGGCACCAGGGCCGGTTCTGGATCGGAACATACGAGATCGCAGGAGACGCGTCCCGGGGTACGCTCTCCTCCGTCCCATTCCGCGTCTCCAAGCCGTTTGCGAGCTTCTTGATCGCCGGCGGCTCGCGCCCGACGACGTTCGTCGAGCTCGTCCGCAGCGATACCCGCCAGGTCGTCTTCCGAGCTTCTGGCGATGATCGAGAAGATCTGGAATGTGTCGTGGTCGACCTGTCCGCCCATCTGGGCAAGACCATCGTGATCAGACTGGTCGATTCTGACAGCGACGGCTGGGGCCACATCAACTTCGACGACTTCCGCCTCCACGACACCAAACCCGCCGTCCCTCCGCGCCGCCGCCGCCCCGCCGCGTTCGATACTTTTGCCCACGCCGGATTGGCTCCCGACGAGGCTGCTCGGGCCATGACCGTGCCGCCCGGCTTCAACGTGACTCTCTTCGCCGGCGAGCCCGACGTCGTTCAGCCGATCGCAATGGCAATCGACGATCGCGGCCGGCTCTGGATTGCCGAGGCCTACTCCTACCCGCACCGAGTGCCGCAGGCTCTTGCGCGCGACCGCATCCTCATCTTCGAAGATTCCGACGGCGACGGCCGCTTCGATTCGCGCAAGGTCTTCGCCGATCACCTGAACCTGGTGAGCGGCCTCGAAGTCGGCTTCGGCGGTGTCTGGGTCGGCGCCGCGCCGGAATTCTATTTCATTCCCGACAGGAACGGCGACGACCGGCCCGACGGCCCGCCCCAGGTCCTCCTGGACGGCTGGGGCCAGCACGACACGCACGAAACCCTCAACAGCTTCATCTGGGGCCCCGACGGCTGGCTCTACGGCTGCCACGGCGTCTTCACTCACTCGCGAGTGGGCAAGCCCGGCACTGCCGACGCCGACCGTATTCCCTTGAACGCAGGTATCTGGCGCTATCATCCCGTCCGACACACCTTCGAGGTCTTCGCATCCGGCACCAGCAACCCCTGGGGCATCGACTTCGATGCCAACGGTCAAATGTTCATCACCGCATGCGTCATCCCCCATCTTTATCACATCATCCAGGGCGGGCGCGTATGAGCGCCAGGCTGGCCAGCATTTCAATCCGTATACGTATGCCGATATCAAAACGATAGCGGACCACCGGCATTACCTCGGAGCCAACCCCCACGGCGGCAACGGCCGGTCCGACTCCGCCGGCGGCGGCCATGCCCACTCGGCGCGCTCATCTATTCCGGCGGCGCCTGGCCCGCCGAGTTTAACGGCTCGCTGTTCATGAACAACATCCACGGCGCCCGGCTCAATCGCGATCTCCTGGCGCCGAGCGGTTCGGGCTTCATCGGCTCGCACGCCCCCGACTTCCTGATGGCAAACGACCTCTGGTCCCAGATCATCAGCTTGAAATCCGGGCCCGATGGCAGCCTCTTCATGATCGACTGGTACGACAAGAACCAGTGCCACGACAATGATGCGAACGACCACGATCGCACCAACGGTCGCATCTTCAAGGTCAGCTTCGGCCAGCCCAAACACGTGGCCGTGAACCTCGCAGCCGAAACGTCCAGGACACTCGTCGCGCTCCAAACTTCGCCCAACGAATGGCATGCCCGCCACGCCCGCCGGATTCTGCAGGAGCGCGGACCAAATGCCGAGGCGGCGAACCTGCTCGTCGATCTGCGGGAGAAGAACCGCGGCAACACCCCCATCGCGCTCCGCGCCCTGCTCGCTCAGCGTGCCGTTGATGGCTTGAGCGATCCCGCCGCGATCGAGCACGCTCTCGCGAGCCCAGACCCGGTCATCCGCGCCTGGACCATCCAGCTCGCGACCGAGAGCCCTCACCCGCGCCCATCCTGGCGAGGTTCACCGACCTCGCGCACAAAGACCCTTCGCCAATGGTCCGTCTCTACCTGGCCTCGGCGCTCCTGCGTCTGCCTCCCGAAAAGCGGTGGGATACGCTGACCGCACTGGTCGCCCATGGTGAAGATGCCTCTGATCACAATTTGCCCCTCATGTACTGGTACGCCGCCGAGCCGCTGGCGGCCGTGGACGCATCTCGAGCTGCCGCGCTGGCGGCAAGCTCGCCGCTCTCACGGCTCCAGGAATTCATCGCGCGCCGGATCGCCGCGCTGGGAACACCCGAGTCGCTAGCTCTCCTGGTCGGCGAGCTCGGCCGCGCCGCCGGATCGGCCCGCCGGCTTACCCTCTTGACCGGAATCGAGGAAGCGCTTCGCGGCCGTCGCCAGGTGGCGATGCCCCCCGCCTGGCCCGCCGTCTTCAGCACTTTGGCCTCCGACCCTGACCCGAACGTTCGCTCCCGAGCGGTCGCCCTCGGCGTGAACTTTGGCGACGCGGCCGCGCGAGACTCACTCCGGCGCGTGCTCGTCGACTCGCATGCCGGCCCCGACGCTCGCCACCAGGCCATGACCGCTCTCCTCAAAGTGAAAGACCCTCTACTGGCCAGTGTTCTGCACAGTCTCATTCGTCACCCTCAGCTTGGCGGACCGGCCGTGCGCGGGCTCTCCGCTTATGAAGACCCGGCCACTCCCGAGATCCTGATCGAGGCCTATCGCTCGCTCGGTCCGCCCGAGCGCCGCGACGTGCTGAACACCCTCGCCAGCCGCAAATCTTCGTGTCGAGCCCTGCTGACCGCCGTCGAGTCCGGCAAAATTCCCCGCGAAGATTTGACGGCCGAAATCGTGCGGCAGATTCGCAACCACAAAGACTCCGCCTTGACCGCTCAGCTCGCCCGCGTCTGGGGCACAGTCCGGGAAACCACCGGCGATCGCGCCTTGCTGATCGCCCAGGCCAGGTCGATGCTCACTGCAAAGCATCGCCAGCCGCCAGACCCATCGCTGGGGCGTGCCGTCTTCGCCAAGGTCTGCCAGCAGTGCCACACCCTCTTTGGCACCGGCGGCCAGGTTGGACCGGACCTGACCGGCTCGAACCGGGCCGACCTCGACTATCTCCTCTCCAACGTGCTCGATCCCAGCGCCTTGATCGGCAAAGACTATCAAGCTCATGTGATCGCCACCACCGACGGCCGAGTACTGACGGGAATCATCCGCGCCGATGACAGGGACTCCATCACCCTGGCCACCGCCAATGAAACGATCACTCTCCCCAAAAACGAGATCGAGGCCAACCGCACCAGCGAGCAATCGATGATGCCCGAGGACCTCTGGAAGCCCCTTTCTGAATTCGAGATTCGCTCGCTGGTATCCTATCTGGCCAGCCCCGCACAGGTCCCGCTCCCCCCAACCGACCCCGGCGAAAAAAGCCCGTTGACACGCGGCCGAACTCCCCGTGACCGAAAAGCGGGGGCAGGGGGGCCAACGGCGACAACTGCCAGTGACTCGCTCGACCCGCCGCGTGCAAGCGAAAGCCCCACGCGAGCTTTCCCCCCCGTTGTGAAAGCCCCCCGCCCACCTTTCCCCCCCTTAAAAAGGGGGGGCCAGGGGGGGTGAGGCGCAAGCGATGTCGCAGCGAAGTCGCTGATCCGATCGACCCGCCCCAAGCGAGCGAAAGCTCCCCGCTCACCTTTCCCCCCCTTAAAAAGGGGGGGCCAGGGGGGGTGCATTCCGTCCACAGTCTTGACCGCGAAGCAACAAATCCCAATCGCATTGAGTGGCGGCAATGTCGTAAGATGATGCGATGACTTCGACAACGACCACCTCGGATGTCAACATGGCATCGGCTGCACTGAGGACGCGTTATACGCCTCAGGAGTATCTCGCGCTCGACGCGCGATGCTGAATCTCGAAGCGAGTATTTGGATGGGTTCATCGTTCCGAAACGGGGCGGAAGCCGCGAACACAGTTTGATTGTCACAAACCTCTGCGCCGAACTCGGCAACCGGTTGGTACGGCGCGTTTGCGAGACGTATGCCGTTAACATGCGCGTCCTCATCAGCCAAACTGGCCTTTACACCTACCCTGATATAACTGTCGTCTGCGGCGAGCCGCTCTTCCCCGACGAGAAACAAGACACACTGCTGAATCCGACAGTCATCGTCGAAGTCCTCTCGCCAAAGACTGAGGCATACTCCCGCGGCAAGAAATTCGAACACTACCGCCGCCTCCCTTCTCTTCGTGAGTACATTCTCGTCGCCCAGCACGAAGTTCTCGTGGAACGTTCCCTGCGTGATGGCGACGATTGGCACTCGACTAGCTTGCGAAATATCGACGACACCTTGCAGCTCACATCGATCGACTGCAACGTCCCACTGCGGGAGGTGTACGCGAAAATCGTTTTCCCCCAAGCACCATCCGCCGAAGCCAAGGCCCCACAAAGTTGAAAGCATAAAGACGACGACCAGTTGAGGGCGAATCGTTTGACTGAGACAGTAGCGCCAGGGACGCGGCGATTGACCTTCCTGGGCACCGGCACATCCACCGGTGTCCCCATGATCGGCTGCGATTGCAACGTATGCACCTCGAGCGACCCTCGAAATAACCGCACTCGCCCCAGCGTCCTCATGCAGTTCCCCGGCGGCAACCTGCTCGTCGACACCACTCCCGAGATGCGCATCCAGCTTCTTCGCGAGCGAGTGCGTCTGGTCCATGCAATCGCCTTCACTCACTCCCATGCCGACCACCTCTTCGGCCTCGATGACGCCAGGCTCTTTCCGCGCTCGATCGGTGGCCCCGTCCCGATCTATTGCGAATCCGACACCGAGCAGTCAATCCGGCGCATCTTTAGCTACGCGTTTCGCCCAGGCACGGAGAAATGGCCGCCGGGCTTCGTCCCCCAGCTCAACTTCATCACGATCGAGCCCGGCAAGCCTTTCGAGGTCCTGGGAGAGCAAGTCTTGCCGATCCGGCTTGAGCATGGGCCATTTCCCGTGTTGGGTTTTCGTGTCGGCTCGCTGGCCTACTGCACCGACGTCAGCCACGTTCCCGACGCCAGCCTGCAGCAGCTCCAGGGTCTCGACGTGCTCATCCTGGACGCTTTGCGCCACGAGCCGCATCCTACCCACATGTCGCTCAGCCAGGCGCTCGCGCTCATCGAATCACTGAAGCCGGGTCGCACATTCTTGACCCACCTGTCGCACAGCTTCGATCACGGGCCGACTCAGGCTGCCCTGCCGCCGCAGGTCGCCCTGGCCTACGATGGACTTCAACTGGAATTCTGAATCAACTGATCCTGGAGGACTCCGGGCGATCCCCACGAGTTGCTCTTGTTCTTGCGAGGAGTATGGCACGCGATGTCTCCCGACCCGGTCTTGCTCGAGCGTCTCGAGCGTCATGGACAGACTCACCTTCTGCGCTGGTGGCCTGAGCTGGATGCCACAAGGCGAGCGCGTCTGGCGTCCGAGATCGCCGCGATCGACCTTGACCGCCTCGACCGCCTGATCGCCGAGCTTGTGCTCGGAAATCCACTCGCACCCGCGGCCGCCACACCCGATCAAGTCCGTCCGGTAGATGTGGTCCGCCTTCCCCAGACCGACGGTGAGCGGATGGTTCGCCTTCGCTCCGCCGGAATCGGCGGCGATGCCCTGGCCGCTGGCGAGGTCGGCGTGATACTCGTCGCCGGTGGCTCGGGAACGCGCCTGGGCTTCGAAGGCCCCAAGGGAACTTTTCCAATAGGCCCTGTATCGTCGTCCAGCCTGTTTCAGATCCACGCCGAAAAGATCGTCGCCCTCGGCAGACGCTTCGGACGAGCCATCCCCCTCTTCGTCATGACCAGCCCCGAAAACCACGCCGCCACCACGGCTTTCTTCGACCAGCACGACCGCTTCGGCCTGGAAAAACTCCGGTTCTTCACCCAGGGCCAGATGCCCGCCCTCGATCGATCGACCGGCAAGATCCTCCTGGCCGCAAAGGACCAGATCGCCCTCTCCCCCGACGGACACGGTGGCACCATCACCGCCCTGGCCGCCCGCGCCGGCGCCGGCCGCCCAAGCTGCCTCGAAGAAATGCGTGAGCTTGGCGTGAAAACGCTCTTTTATTTTCAAGTTGACAATCCCCTGGTGCGTATCGCCGAGCCGGCGTTCATCGGCTTGCACCTCGAAGCCGGCGCCGAGATCTCGTTCAAGGTCGTTGAGCGCCTCTCGCCCGATGAGAAGCTGGGCGCGGTCGTCTCGGTCGACGGCCGCCCGCAGGTGATCGAGTATTCCGACCTTCCACCCGAGCTCGCCAGCCGCCGCGTGCCCGAAGGTGCCCTTGAGCTCTGGGCCGGCAGCATCGCTGTTCATGTGCTTGACCGTCCCTTCATCGAGCGGCTCGCCACCGGCCATCAGCTCCCGTTCCATCGCGCCGTGAAGAAGGTCCCTTACCTCGGCGAAGACGGCCAGATCAAAAAACCAGACGAGCCCAACGCCGTGAAGCTCGAACAGTTCATCTTCGATGCGCTCCCGCTCGCCTCGCGGTGGACCGTGGTCGAAACCGATCGCTCCGGCGAGTTCGAGCCGCTCAAGAACGCCGTCGGCCCCGACTCGCCCGCAACCGTCCACCAGCGCATGAGCGACCAGTTCGGCAACTGGCTCGAACAGGCCGGCGCCGTCGTTCCGCGCCGCCCCGACGGCTCCGTCCCTTTCGGCATCGAGATCAGCCCGCTCTTCGCCCTCGACTCGAGCGAGCTCAAGTCGAAAATCGAACCCGGCATGGTCGTCGAACGCCCGATCTTCCTCAAATAACAGAATGGTCATTCGATCTTCCAGGAATGCGAACGAGTGTTTCCAATTCCCCCCTCTAGAAGGGAGGCGCTCCGAATCCGCCGCCTTTAGAAGGGAGTCGCTCCAATTTGCCCCCCCTTTAGAAGGGGGGGTAAGGGGGGGTGCATTCGGTTGGTCGCAGCTCAGAAATTCCCCGCCTCTAGAAGGGAGGCGCTCCGAATCCGCCGCCTTTAGAAGGGAGTCGCTCCAATTGTCCCCCCCTTTAGAAGGGGGGGTAAGGGGGGGTGCATTCGGTTGGTCGCAGCTCAGAAATTCCCCGCCTCTAGAAGGGAGGCGCTCCGAATCCGCCGCCTTTAGAAGGGAGTCGCTCCAATTGTCCCCCCCTTTAGAAGGGGGGGTAAGGGGGGGTGCATTCGGTTGGTCGCAGCTCACAAAGCCGTAGCGCAATTCTCAGGAGGAACGCGCAGTGTTATACGCAGTGATCATGGCCGGCGGCAGCGGCACTCGTTTCTGGCCCAAGAGCCGGCGCGACCGCCCCAAGCAGCTTCTGCGCCTCTCCGGCGCCGCGACGATGATTCAGCAGACCGTCGCGCGCATCGAACCCCTGGTCCCACCCGACCGCATCTTGATCGTCACCGGGGCCGACCAGGCCGCCGCGACGCGATCGCAGCTCCCCGGCTTGAGCCCGCAGAACATCATCGCCGAGCCCGCCCCACGCGACACGGCCCCCTGCGTCGCCCTGGCCGCCGGCATCGTCCGCCTCCGAAGCCGCACCATCAGCGACTCCCAACCCGCCACGATGATCGTCATGCCCGCTGATCATGTGATCGAGCCTCCCGAAGCATTCCGCGCCACGGTCGAGGCCGCGGTCTCGGTCATCGATCATGAACCAGCCGCCCTCGTGACCTTCGGCATAAAACCCACTCACCCCGAGACCGGCTACGGCTACATCGAGCGTGGCCCCTTGATCGAACAAGAGAAATCCCCCGGCGGAATCCCCGTCTACGAAGTGCTCCAGTTCCGCGAAAAACCCGACCGGGCCACCGCCGAGTCGTTCCTTGCTTCGGGCACCTTCGCCTGGAACGCCGGTATCTTCGTCTGGCGCGCGCAAACGATCCTCGACGAGCTGAAAGCTCATCGTCCCGCTCTCGCTCTGGCTCTGGACCCGATCTTTCAAGCGCTGGGCACTCCGGAAGAGACCGAAACCCTCGCCCGGCTTTTTCCCCTGCTCGAGCGAGTACCGATCGACAAGGCCGTGATGGAAAAATCCCGGCGCATGCGCATGCTCGAAGTCCCATACCGCTGGAATGACGTCGGCGACTGGCGGGCCCTCGCTACCCTTCTCGCTCCAGACTCCACCGGCAACGCAACCCAGGGCTCCGTCGTCACCCGCGACACCACAAACTCCATCATCATCTCGGACGACGACGGCCTGGTCGCCACGCTGGGCGTCGACAACCTGGTCATCGTCCACTCGGGCAAGGCGACGCTCGTCGCCCGCAAAGACCAGCTCGACAAACTCAAATCCCTGGTCGAAGGCCTGAAAGACTCCGGATACGGCGGCTTCATCTGAACATTTGTTCGAATTCGCGAACCCGCCGTTCCGCTCGCACGCCCGGGCGCCGGCAGTTCCCGCAACGGCGCACCACGTCGGAGTGGCCCGCGACCACAATCGCACCGCGCTCCCATGCGCAAATGCAAATGCGAGTTGCATTTCCAGCGTTTTTCCTGTCGGTTTAGCCATGGCGCGAAATGATACCAATCTGACGCCAAAGTCTGAGATTTCTTTCCTCCCCCACGCGGTTCTTGGCGCCGGGTCCAGGCTGGCCGGCACAGTGCTGGCCGCGCAGGCGAGAGGCAACAAAGAGGTGAGAAGAAAGCATCAAGATGTGAGCTCTGAGGTCAAGCAACTGAGTTCGCCAGGCTTTCAGCCCGACATTGAGAAAAAACAGTTGTGTTCAACGGCGGCGATTCACGTCACGCGCCGTTGCCGGCTTTCGGGCCGGTCCGCCGGTTCAGCAGAGAACCAGAGGTGGCCGGGAAGAAAATGGCCGCGAGTGTCGCAGCAATGCGCATCCCTTCCCGCTCCACGTTTATTATACAGCACCAGCCTCACGTGTCAACAAAAAAATGCGTTATGTATGCACACATTGCCAAACTAATGATCGCATTTTATGTCTCAGGCCGGTCATGACGGCGGAAGTCGCCATATGCGCACGTTTCGTCGCACGCAGCCGCCCCTTAGCAAGGCTGAATCGCCGCCACAAAGCATGGCCAGACTCTACCAACCCGGGAAACCTCGAGCGCGGATGAGCGCAGCGACCCGTAGGGTCCGCCATTGCGGACCGTCCACCGTACTCCTCGTAGGGGTCCGCCATTGCGGACCATGTCCCATCCTGAGCCATCGCCCAATCGCGCTTCCCGTCGCCGATGCCGTGCAATCCAAAATCCAAAATGGCGCTTGAGCCGCGTCATCGGCTCGCATCTAATCGAATGCGTCTTCGGATCAACCGGACGAGGAGCTGGCCCACCGAGTCGGCCGGCCGACTCGCTCTCATCTGCGGCTTCCCCCTTCACGCACCAAAGCGCCACCCAACCAGAGACGATGAGGCCCCAACCATGAAGTCGATTTGCATGGCTCCTCTGCTGATATGCTCGGTCCTTGCTGCGCCCACGGTGTCCCCGGCGCAAGACTCGCCCAAGGACAAGCAAGCCCCCACGGAAAAAAAGCCAATCGCGCCCAAAGCATTCTTGAAATCACTGGTGGGTTCCTGGGAGGGCACATGCCAGACGTGGTTTCAACCCGGCAAACTCGCCGACGAGTCCAAGGTGAAAGGCAAGATTGTCCCGCTCCTGGGCGGCCGGTTCTACCGTCACGAATACGAGGGCTCGATGCAGGGTAAACCGCGCCACGGTGAGGAGACGATTGCATGGAATGCGATAATGAAGCGGTTCCAGATCTCATGGATCGACGATTTTCACATGAGTGACGGGATCATGTTTTCAGAAGGCGCAGCGACGGCGGCATGGTTTCGAGGTGACAGGAAAATACAGCGTCGCCCCGAACACTCCGCCCTGGGGCTGGAAAACCGTCTTCGAGCTCATCGACGCCGATCACCTGACGATCACCGCCTACAACGTCCTACCAAGCGGCCAGGAGGCAAAGGCCGTCGAAACAAAATACACTCGCACGAAAGAGTAGACAACCCCCGAAACGTCCTCAATTCGCCCCACCAAGATTCGGAAGCTGGAAGTCCACACCGTCCTTCGTCTCTCCCGGCGCAAGATTCACGGTACGACTGGTCCCCTCCGGTGCCTGCCGCACATCCATCCAGAACGGGGCCACCTGAATGAACTGTTCACCCCCACGGATGAACTTCAGCTCATAGCTCCCGTCGTCTGCCGTCGTCACGGTCGGATCATAATATCGGTTCTCCATCCGGTCAGCCGCGCTGGCGCGCACCTCGCGCCTCGCAACCGGCCGCCCGTCCGGTCCCGTCACGCGCCCACGTACGCTCGCCGGCCGGCCCAGCTTGATCTCGACATCACGCACCGCCTCACCCGGCTCGGTGCGCATCGGCGGCAGCACGCCGTTGGCCCACTTCCGCCACTCGAGATATTTGCCGTCATGCGCGACGAGGTTGTATTCGCACTCGCCGCTCGCGGGCAGAATAAGCTTGAACCTCCCGTCGTCGCCCGTCCGGACGCCGAACCTCGCATCGCCCGTAAGTGAATTGCCGCTTCCCGTCAAGGCCGGGTCAACCGTCGCCCCCGCAACCGGCTTCCCATCCGGGTCGACGACGCCGCCCGCTCACCATCGCGGCTCGTTCGAGCGTGATCGTCACCGGTTGCATCCCTGGCGTGAGGTCGAAGTCGAGGTAGTCGAAGTTTCGCTGCCATCCCAGCGCTGCGATCGTGCCGCGGTTCAACGGCGTCACAGCTTCCTCCGACCACCAGCGACCAAATTCGGAAGTCTCGACCTGAAAATCGAATCGGCCCGGCATCATGTCGGCAATCGCCACAACCCCGTCCGGTCCCGACCGCCCCTCGATGCCCGGCTGGCTGCCCACCCCCCGCAGGCGCACGCCCGCTACGGGCTTCCCCGAGATGCTGTCCACCAGCTTCGCCCGGAACGTCAGAGCCGGCTCGAGATGGATGTCCAGCGTCTTGGCCTCGTCGAGACCGAGCACCGCGTCCTTGAGGCGTGCCGCCCCGACCCCCGGCACACGAACCTGGAAGTCGTAAACGTCGGCCTGAGCATACATCCGGTACCGGCCGTCTTCCCCCGTTGTCGCCTCGTTCCAGACCTCCCACACGGTCAGCTTCGGTCCGCAGTTGGCCCGGACGCGGGCACCGGCGACCGGCTTACCGTCAGGTCCAACGACTCGCCCTTCAAAGTACGTCTTGTTTCTCAGCACGATCACCCAGCCCGGCCGCCCGGTGGGTTGAGCCAGGAAGAATTGCGGCGTGTATCCCGCCTTGCGAATGACGACCTCGACCTTCGGATCCTGCTCGAACTTGTCGAGCCCCGCGAGCCGGAAAAAACCCTCCTTATCCGTCTTGGCCTCATTACCCGGAAAAAAAGTCCAGGCATCGACCTCGGCTCCCTCGATCGGCTTACCCACCGCGTCAACGACCCGTCCTGCCAGTTCCCCGCGAGCCGCCTCGGTTGGCCCGGCTACGTCTCCGGGTGCCTTGACATCCACCGGCAGCTTGAGCGTGACCGCGCCGTCCGCCGTGAGGACGAAGCCAGTCTCAAACTCGGCCCCATCGCGCAACCGTCCGATCAGCCGCATTCGGTTACCAGGCGTGGGCGCGCCGTTCGGCGACGGCGCCAGTCGAAACTCGCCGCGGAACTCACCGCGCGCGTCGGTGGCCGGTTCCGTTCCCATGAAGCGCCGAAGCATCCTCCCCTCGTAGCTGCCGACGAGCGTCGCGCCGGCGATGGGCGCACCGGTCGCGTCCACCAACCGTCCCTGAAGCGAAATTACGTCCCCCACGACTGGCTTCACTCCCGGATTCGGCACGAATTTGCGGAAGCGCAGCCCGCCGATGACCAGGGCCGCGACTACGATCACACCGCCGAGCACAAGGGTTCCCACGACCGACTCACGAGAAAAAGTGTTTCCCATGTCTTCCTCCAGAAGTCTCTTGATTCGGACCCCGACGGTCTTGCCCTCAAGGAATGGGAGCGCGCCATGACGGAACAAACGCACGACGGGAACAACCCGCCCCGGCCGGCGTGCCATCTCGAGCAAAAGCCGCGCATAAGCGACTCGATCAAAGATCCCGAGCCCGACGGCCGCTTCGTCGCCCAGAAGCTCACGCTCGAGGTCGAGCCGTGCGACCAGCCAGCGCACCAGCGGGTGGAAGAAAAAGGGAATGCGCACGATTTCCTGGGCGAGCTTGGTCCAGTCGTCGTATCGCGCCAGGTGTGCGAGCTCATGCAGCAAGCAGGCACGTCGATCCGGCTCGGGCCAGTCGATCCAGTCAGCCGGAACGAGCACGACCGCGCGCCCCCCAGCCACGACCGCCGGCGATTGAACTCCCGGGTGCGCCGCCAGCCGCACCCGCCGCGACAACCCCAGTGCCGCGCGACACTCATCGACGAGCCGTGCCGATTCACCGCCCAGTTCCACAGCCTCGCGCCTCAGCCGCGCCAGTGCCAGCCAGCCGTGTGCCAGCCTCACGACCATGATCGATACAACCGCCCCCCACCCCCCCGCTAGCACAAGCGCCGCCAGCCGCCACCAATCCAGCGGTGCGTTCCTCGCTCGCACGCCCCCGTAACCCGCGGCCGCGCGCGCCGGTCTTGCATGAGACACAGTGTCCCGCGCCCGATCCTCTGAATCCCGCTTTCCGCCCGCTGGCGGGGGCGGGATCCTGCGCACCCGAACTGCCGGCCCTGGTCGACCGAGGCGCGGCCGCCCCCGCCGCCACCGTGCTCTCCGGCGAAGTGGTCACGAATCCAACGCCCCAGCGAGGAGCAAAGGGCAGAAAGAATCCGACGGTCAGTGCCGCCAGGCACAGCAAATGGCGCACGCGCCGTTTTCCGTGGCGGCCGCACCGCAAGCCAGACCGCCAGCACGCCGATCACGATTCCCCATCGGACCGACCATTCGACCAGGAAACTGAGCCACGGTATGGCCCAGCGCTCGGCGTGTTCGATCATGGCGTCTCCCTCCGCTTGGCCCGGCCCTTTGCCCCCGCATTCGGTGCACCCTCGGCCGCGGAAACCCGAGCTTCGATCGCCCGCAGTTCATCCGCAGTGAGCGCATTGCCATCGACGAGCCCGACGATCAACTGCTCGGCCGACCCATGAAAGAACTTGGCGAGGAAGTCGGAGAGCAAGTTCCCGGTGGCCTCTTGCCGGGAGACAGCGGCCCGGTACACGTGCACGACGCCGTGTTTCTCATGGTCAACCAGCCCTTGTTTTTCCATGACCTGCAACAGCCCGAGCACGGTGGTATAAGGCTGCCTCTCGCCGCGCGGCAAAAATGCCATCAGGGCACGCGCCGAAAGCGGCCCCCGCTCCCAGAGCACGCGCAGCACGGCAAACTGCCGTTCCGTGATCACCAAAACCTTCCGCCCAGCCATCCCGCGACCCTCCTGCGCATCCAACTCTTCCCAGCGTACTCATTATTGAGTAGGAACCATCGTCCAGTCAATGATTGCGCCAAGCGAAAGCAACCCCGCCCACCTTTCCCGCCCTTGCAAAGGAGGGACCAGGGGGGGTGAGGCGCAAGCGAAGTCGGAGCCGAGCCGCTGATCCGATCGTCCCGCCGCGCCCAACCGAACGGCACCCCGCCCACCTTTCCCCCCCTTAAGAAGGGGGGGCCAGGGTGGGTAAGGCGCAAGCGAAGTCGGAGCCGAGCCGCTGATCCAGTCGCCCCGCCGCTCCGTCCTCCGTCCTCCGTCCTCCGCCCTCCGTCCTGACCCCCGAGCTTTCCCCCATCAAAAAAGGGCGGCATGCCTTTCATCGTCGCCCACCACGATCAATGGCTCGACGCCAGGAAACCCGATACCATGGCCAGCCTAATGTGCTGCGTCACCCACAGGGATCAGGCGATGAAACAAAAACTCACAGACGGAATCACACGTTTGTGTCGCAGGCTCCTCCGAATGGAGTTGCTCTTCACGGTGTGCCCCGTCGTGCTGTTCCCCAGTGCGGCCATGATCCTGATGTTGATCTACCCTGCGGCAGGTTTGTCGACAGCAGCCAGGAAGTGAGCCACTTTCGCAGCCAGAATTGAGCCACCGCGGTTGTTGCCGGACGAACCGCGAGTAGCGCTGATTAGTGACACCTATGCCGGTGTTCGATGTCAACATCCAACGAGAATTGCAGCGTCGTCGATGTTATCGATCGCATTGGTTGATTCAAATCGGCCTTCACCCTTGGCCTGAGGCTGATTTGAATCAACCAATGCGATCCGACAGCGGAAGATTCGAACGCAGAGGATCATCGTCGTGGATGTCGAAGCTAATTGTCGCCCATCAATAAAGCCCGAGAACGCTCCGCCAGCGTTCCCTGGGCAAACGCACTCGTCGCTTTTCCGGGACGATTTGACCGCGCTGGCGAGTCGCGGCTTGTTTTATATTTACAGATATAATACTTCTTGAATGACAGAATCTGACAAAGCTGAGAGAGCCACTCTGCGATTTTGAATGTTAGGCTCGGGGTCGGCAACCCAGTTTTCACCGTCGTTGCCGGCCGGCAACTCCGGTTGGCATACGCCGACTTCCTAGAGACCAACGCAAAGTGATTCTAGAACCTCGCAAGGTGTCGTCAAGAATATTCCGGAGAAAACGCCGAAAAAACGAATCGATAGAGCCACTCACCGCGATCAACTGATCGCAGAGTGGCTCAAGTGGCGCTGCGATAATGGCTCACTCTCTGGTTGCTGCTGACAGATTGCCGAGTACGAGCGGACCAAGATCATGGAGCGCAGTCGGCGCGGCAAGCAGCATGCTACCCAGCGTGGTTCGGTCAGCGTGTTTTCTCGCGCACCATACGGATACCGTTACATTAGCAAGCATGACGGAGACGGCGAAGCACGGTTTCAAGTCGTGGCGGGTGAAGCGCGGGTGGTTCGCAAGATGTTCACCTGGGTTGGCCAAGAGCGGCGCTCACTGGGAGAGGTCCAGCGACGATTGCGGCAGGAAGGGACGCTGAGCCCGACAGGAAAGGTGACCTGGAGCCGGACCACCATTTGGGCCATCCTGAAAAACCCGGCCTACATGGGAACCGCCATATACGGCAAGACCAGCAACCAACCCTTCAAGCGGAAAAAGCTGCGGCCACCGCGCGGCAAACCCGAGCAGCCGCGACGCGCGATCTCCCGAGTTACCGCACCCGCTGAAGCTCGAATCATGGTCGATGTACCCGCGTTGGTGAGCGAAGATCTCTTCGCCGCAGTTCAATCGCAGCTCAAAGACAATCGGCTGCGCAAGCGTGGCCAATCGAGGGGTGACCGCTACTTACTACAAGGTTTGGTGCTTTGCAAGCGATGCGGCTATGCCTGCAGCGGGAATGGTGGCAACAGCGGACGAGGGGCCGAAGCCAAAGGCAAGACGCCGTACGCGTACTACCGTTGCGCGGGCTCCGATCCATTTCGCTTCGGTGGGCAGCGGCTGTGCTGGAACAAGGCGGTCCGCACGGACTTTTTGGACGCGGCCGTATGGGACGATGTGCGTTCGCTGCTAGCCGAGCCCGAAAGGATCAAAGCCGAGTACGAACGACGTCTCGAGCGGAAGAACCCAGATCGTGAACGTGAGCTCACGCAGGTAGCCAAGCTCATCACGCAAGTAAAAAAGAGCATATCACGACTTATAGATTCTTATGGGGAAGGCATGATCGAGAAGTCCGAGTTCGAGCCGCGGATCACCGCAGCACGCGAGCGGCTTTCACGGTTGGAGGCTGAGCAGAAACAGACGGCCGCCCGAGCAAGTGAGGAGTCGGAACTGCGATTGATAATCGGTCAGCTAGAAGAATTCGCGAAGCGAGTCTCCGAAAGCCTCGAACAGCCGACGTGGTCGTCGAAGCGGGAGATCGTTCGAGCTTTGGTCAAACAGGTCGAAATCGATGAAGGGGAGGTTCGGATCGTGTACCGGCTGAGTCCGGCTCCTCGAAATGGCAGCCCCGAGACCGGTCGTTTACAAGGTTGTTCGGGTCGCCTTTGCGCCTTTGCGTGAGCCCATCTTCATTGACTTCCGCTTCTCTTCGGTAAAACGTCCGTCGGTCGCGACAAGCCCGATCGACCTTTGCGCCTTCTTCCGATCAGGAATCCACAAATCCGGCTAGCCATCTCTTTTTGCGGCTTCGCTTCTTTGCGCTTCCGCCTCTGCGCCTTCGCGTGAGCCCATCTTCATTGACTTCCGCTTCTCTTCGGTAAAACGTCCGTCGGTCGCGACAAGTCCGATCGACCTTTGCGCCTTCCAATCCAAAATCTAAAATTGTTTGATTCCAACATCGCATAGATAACGATACGTAGAATCATAAATCCCACCCGCCCGCGTCGGATCACTCGCGTTCCCCGGCGGCACATAAATCACCATCCCCTGCCGCGCCCGGGTGAGCAAAACCCGATACGCATTGCACAAATACCGTTGGTTCTCAAGACTCTTGATGTCGCACCACCGATCCCCCCGAAAATAATGGTGCTTCCACCCAGCCTCAGAAAATCGCAAATCCCCATCCCAAGCCACGCACGCCCATTCCAGTTCCAGCCCTTGAACCTGAAACTCCGTCGCCGCATCCTCGAGATAATAGCTCGCGCGCGTATCAGCTTTGTCGTTGAGAAACCAACACACCGGGTCGACGTCAACGCGTATATCGACGCGGGAAGCGACTCATCTAGATCGCATCGGTATGCCGACGAAGACGCTCAGCCGTCAACGGAAGCTGGCACCGTGCGAGAGTCTCCACGTATTCCGCCGGCGTCTTTGACGGTCTCTTCAAGCTCGCCCGATGGAGCCGCATTGCGTGGAGCACGGAGTCAAGACTCTCGTCACAAAGGCGAGTGATGAACTCATCGGGATGGACGGCCTCGATGTGGTACTGCCCGAGGATCGACGTCGGAAAATCACTCAGATTGAACGTGACGATGAGACCAGCACCGCCGTGAATCGCGGCCGCTAAAACATGCCGGTCATCGGGATCGGGGAGTGTCAGCGTCGGGATAAGAGATTCGAACCCGGTGACCAGGCAATCGGGCACGTGCTCATCCATCAGTTGTCGGCAGCGAGCGAGGTTCGCTGGCGAGATGTCAGGGCGGTTGGCGAGTACGTTTCTTGTCCACTCGTCGTGGATCTGGTCCGTCCAGCGGGCCTGAAACAGGTCCGAAAGTGCGAGTTGCATCAGCAAGTCACGGAGCGGTGCCGCGTACAAAACGCACGCGTCGTAAACGACAATGGCCGCCACGGGTCAGTAACCCATCTCGAGTTCTTGGCCGAGCGCGGCGAGTTCTTGAAGGGCAGTTTGACGCCGGGCCAGCAAATCGCGCTTGTAGGCGAGGACGTCTTTCAAGCGGACCCGTCGATGGGTCCCGACCTTCCGGCTCGGAATCGTACCTTCGTCGAGCAGTTTCACCAGGTACGGACGGGAAACGTTCAACAAGTCGGCGGCTTGCTGCGTGGTCAACTCAGCGCGATGCGGAGTAATCGTCACCGCGTTCCCTTGTCCCATTTCGTTGAGCAACAAAAGCAGCAAGCGTACCACCGAGGGCGGAAGAACCAACTCGTCGCTCGTGCCGCCGATCTTCAACTCCAGCCGACGTTTGGTGGCGCGTCCAAGATGGGCGACTAGCGTCTCGCCCGATTTTCTGGCAAGGGCCGAGTCAGCTTTGCTTGGCGTAACCACTTCGTTTCCATTAAGGAGTTGTGTCATCGCTTTCGCCCTCTTCACTCGTTCCCAACTTGCAACCAAGCATATCACACCCATGCCATAATCGCAATAACCGAAACAGGCACGACCCTCTTTTGCGCTCTCAATCCAAGTTGTGGCCTACGCTCAAATTCCCAAAGATCGACCGTATGCGGTGCCGCCAAACACCCGCGGCCGCTCGCACCGAGCGTCCCGTAGGGTCCGCCATTGCGGACCATCCCCTGGCGGCGGCGAGCACCTTCCAATCCAGAACGAATTTCGCTCGCCCCGAATGGGGCGTCGGTCAATAGCCAGGGGCTTCCAGCCCCTGGAATCCGAGCGCTCCCGATGTCGGCTCCGCCATTGCGGTCCATCCCGCTGCTCCCCGTAGGGTCCGCCATTGCGGACCATCCCCTCTGGAATCACGACCGCCCCACCTCCGGAATCCCAACATCGCGTAAATAGTGATACGTAGAATCATAAATCCCACCCGCCCGCGTCGGATCGCCCGCGTCTCCCCGGCGGCACATAAATCACCATCCCCTGCCGCGCCCGGGTGAGCAAAACCCGATACGCATTACACAAATACCGTTGGTTCTCCAGACTCTTGATATCGCACCACCGATCCCCCCGAAAATAATGGTGCTTCCACCCCGCCTCAGAAAATCGCAAATCCCCATCCCAAGCCACGCACGCCCAATCCAGTTCCAGCCCCTGCACCTGAAACTCGGTCGCCGCATCCTCGAGATAATAGCTCGAGCGAGTGTCAGCTTTGTCGTTGAGAAACCAACACACCGGGTCGACGTCAACGCGTATATCGATGGCATCGGGTTTCAGCCGTTGAGCCTTGGACGAAGCGACCAACCCGTATCGCTCGGTCCCGCGCGCATGCTCGCGCACCCACTGCTTGGCCTGTTGTAAATCGCGGGTAATCGCGATCGGATACCGATTCGCGAGAGCGCGATAGGTTTCGCGTGCCACGTCTCGATCACGATCAAGAATCGCTTTGACCAAAGATGACACATTCTCCGCACGAAACGATCGCATCGAAACGGCGAGATGCAAACTATCATCAAAGTTCGCCCGCTGCTGTCGACTCGCCGCCTCGATCGCCTGGCCCGCAGCGTATTCGCTATCAGTAAGCCTGGACGAAATGTGCATCGTCCAATTCGGAAAGCTCGAATTCACGGCCTCAATCCAAGCATCGATCCCGGCCTCACCCGTATAAATCTCCTGGCCGCCACCCACAAGGCACACGATCACAGCCCAGTCTTCATGCCGGTCCATGCACGAAATCAAAAACTCAGGCTCCGACTGAGAAAACCCCGGCCGCTTCTTCTTCCGCTGCATAAAGTTCGCAGTCTGCTGAAGATTCCAAGCCCGCTGCGCCTCGTCAAAGATCGCAACATGTTCGACCGGTGCGCGGCTATCGTTCAGAAGGTCGTCACGAAAGTGATGCACGTTTTGGATGAAGGCTTTGACACTTTCACCAACCTTGCCCTTCCGCGCTTTCACGCCCCGACTGCGCTGCCGCGCAACCTCGTCACGAGTCAGCGCCTCCCGCAGCACAGCCACGAGCGGCCCATTGCCTGAAAGAAACACCGCGTGCGTGGGCGCGTGCTCATCGCGCCTTTGTGTCGCGATATTCAAGCCGACAAGCGTCTTGCCAGCTCCTGGAACACCAGTAACAAAGCAAATGTACTTTCGGCGCGTGCGCTCGAGCCTCATCCACGAGTTCTTCAACCCGTCGAGAAGTCACCCGCAAGTTCTGCGCTCCCGCGTCGTAGCGAGCAATCGCTTCCACCGAGTGCTGAGCATAAAGCGCCCGCGCCGCCTCAATAATGCTCGGTGTTGGGCGATAAGGCGCGCTCGGCCAATAATGCGCGTCAATCGAGTTACCCGCGACGCGCCGCAAAACGAGATCGAGCGTCGACCGAAGAGCCGAGGAATTAGCCAAAATCGGTCGGTACACAAGGTCATCGTCCGCGCGCAGTTCAACGGGAGGCGATTTGTCGGCCGCAGTGACGACGAGAATCGGAATAATCGACGCAGAATGACTGGCCTCATGAAAGTTCTTCAGATCCAGCCCATAGTCCCAAACCTGATCAACAGCGGCCCGGTCAAATTCGGACTCGCCGACCTTGAACTCCAAAACGAAAACAATCGATCCGATCAGAAGCACAGCATCGATCCGCCGCCCCATCCGGGGGATGCTGAATTCCAGAAAGATTGAGCCATGCAAACCGACGAGTTGGGCTTGCAGCAGCCGGATTTGTTCCAGCCACGCATCTGTCTGCGCCGGAAGCAGGTCGAAGTCACAATTGCGCGCAAGCGCCCGACAATCGTGTCGGAATCCGTGCGCTGGAAGTCCGCGATTGACGCGCCGTACCATGCTCGGGACAAGGATCGGGTTGTCATGGTCCAGCGTGTGCCCGTTTGCAAGTCCCGCGTCCGCGACATGGGCAGAGCCAACAATTCAGCCTCGAGGAGCCGATCATAACGCTTGACGCTCCCCCGATCGACGGAATAATGCCTACTCGATATCGGAAACGCCGTGATGGAAGCTTGGCCGGGAGGTACAATGGGGGAGAAGTGGATCATGCGCTGACCGCGCGAAGAAGGCGCAGGCGAGTGGAGGCCGACGCCTGCGCACCGAGGCTTCGGCAGATCGCCAGGACGTGCGCTCGAGATGGAAAAGACAACCCGGAGCAGAGAGAAGAGGCCCCCGATACTCCAGCTTCTCGCACGACGGTCGTTTCAATCGATCGCCGTGATCGGACCTTGGTCAATTATCGCGACCACTCACAGAACGCTTGAGTCAGTTCGATAGAGAAGCTTGGACCGAGCTTGGACTACTTTATTGTGAAAGAGCCGGACGCTGTAGCTTCGACTTTGAATACTGTGACGTCGTCGTTGGACGTCTTGAGGAGATGTTCTAACTACGACCACCTGCACTGAAAACAGCCGTTGCGGTTGCTGCAGTGAAGTTGGGGGCTGCTCATAATCGCTGGTACCTGATGCGGCGTTTACTTACCCTTTGCGGCCACAATCTGGATACGACCATCGCCGAGCGTCTCAGCATCGAGTTTCTCGCTGAGGATGTAAGAGATGACTTTGTTCGGTGCGTCAGCCGAAGCAAGACCAGCATCGGTTCATATCATCCGCTTACTCAAGAAGTGCTCGGTGAGACTACACCGCATTCTTCGGCGTTCTATTGAACTGATTGGTGACAAACGCTCATCTGAATCGCTATTCGATCAGCTTGACCGCCATGAAGGCCATCTGGCTGCGCGGGTTGTTTCCAGCATCACTACCTCCGATAATGATATCGTGTTCGCCGGCATACTGACGGCTGGTGACGCGACTGTTGGGGATACCCCAAGCGGTATTTCTGAGAACGGATCGATCGCGAAGTATTCTGGGGTCGGCCGCCTTGTCCAAGCCCAAGATCTTGAAGTGCGCCGACTGTCGACGGCTGTGAGTCCGCCGAAAAGTCCTGGAGCCATTGATCTCCGGTGAATCCGGGCTCTCGTCGTGGTCAGAGAGGACCCCGCTGCAAGCGATCGAGCGCCGACTGACTCGCGCGATAGGCGGAAAAGCCGAGAAAGGCGGCAGAGCGGTGAGACACTGACGTCATTCGGTCATCCGACCACGACCATGGGAATCAGAATTGGGGAAGGCGCGGTCGTTATGAGTCGCGACACCTGAAGAATCCCAGCTCCGTCGGACCTGCGGAAAACCGGTCGCGGTGAAAGTCGAGACGATCATGAGCCACATTGATCGACCGCCGATCCTGGGCATCGACCTGGGAGCCAGCAAGTGCCTGGCCTGCGTGATGCATCAAGGGGTGCCGCTCTTCATCCGCCCCAGCCTGGCGCTCGACGCGTCCGTCCCGCAGGACCCGGCCACGTTCCTGCCCTCGGCATTCTGCAATCGAGACGGACAGATCCTGGTCGGCCAGAGCGCGCTGAACGACCGAAGGTATTCCGACCAGGTCGTGCTTTCGCCCAAACGGTACCTCGCTCTCGACAATTCTTATCTGATCAGCTCAGGCAATCGGACCTACTCACCGTCGCAGATCATCGGCGAGTTCGTGAGGGTCCTGGTCCGAGCCGGCGAGCGCGAGCTGGGGCTACCGGAAGGTCAGCTCAGGGAGGCTGTAGTCACGGTCCCCGCGGATTTCGGGTCGGCCGCGTTGGCGGCCACCCGGCGGGCCTGCCAGGAATACGGTGGACTCGCGCGGATCTGGTTCATCGACGAGCCCATCGCCGCGACTTATTCGCTGGGAATCCAGCACCACCCTGGCAAAAGGCGGGTGCTGGTCGCGCACCTGGGTGCGAGCAGCTTCGACGTCACGCTGCTCCGGACCGGAGCGAATATCGGCCCAGACGGCTTCGAGGAACTGGGACGCGAAGCCGATTCGCAGCTCGGTGGCCTGGAATGGGACCGTGAGATCGCCAAGTCGGTCCTGCGGTCTCACACCGAACTGACCGAAGCCGACATTGCCCGACTGCTGGACGACAATAACTTCGCTCACAACATGCTGTTCCAGGCCTGCCAGGCGGCCAAACAGCTTTTCTTCATCAGCCCCGCCGCTCGCAGGCTCGCCGCTCATGGGCTGCCGGTCGCCCCAGGCTCACTTCCCCCGCTCCGGATTGCGTATCGAATGACACCGGATGGGCCGCCTCAGACCGCGGAAATGCCGGCCGCGCTGTTCATTACTTCGACCGCGCACCTGGTCGAGCGCTGCGTCCAGGTGTGCGAGCGACTTTTCGAGAGTCTGTCGCGCCTCACGGGCGACCGACGGCCCTTCGGCTGGGCCGGGCTCGATTCCCTCATCATGACGGGCGGCGGAAGCCGGATGGCGACGCTTCAGCGACGCTTCTACGAGATTTTGGGGCGACCGCCCATCCTGGTCGACTCGCCCAGTCATGCCGCAGCGAAAGGGGCAGCGTTGTTTGCACAGGCGATCCGGGACGGCACCGAGCTTCCACGCGCGATGGGCAGGAAACGTTACCCACACAAGATCTGTGTCCTTCTCAGCCTTTCTGGACATCGCGAGAGTCAAACGAGATACCATGTACTGGTCGAACGCAAGCGCGCCGTTCCCTTCAAGTCGACCTTCCGGTTTCCCGTGCTTGGCGGCGCGGACCGCACGGCGCTGGGGATACCGCTGGCCGAGGCAGAGTTCCACGGAAACGACGTCGTCTACCGCGACATCGGTGTGATCCAACTTCGTGATCTTCCCCAGGCCCCCGCTGGCATCGGTGAGATGTTTACTCTCACGGTCGACTGCGACGAGAACGCCGAGCTTTCGTTCAAGGTCGAGTTTCGCGACCGGGAACTCACGCAGAACGTTGAAGAACTGGCTCTCTCGCCGCGGGAAGTCGCTGGCGTGGCCATCGCGGCTGACCGGCTCCCGCCGCGCCCTGTCCGTGAGGATCCGCTCCCTCGAGCAATTCCGACGCGCGGGCCCTCAACGTCCGGCTCCCGCGACACGGAACCCCCTGCGAGGCCGTCGGGTCGGGAATCGGCGCCGCTTCCGATCGACGAAGTCCAGTTCACCGTGTATTGCCCGAAGCGGATACGACCCAAGCACTGGTACACGATACTCGCGTTCGTCCACCTGGCAGACCGACGTCCCGATGCGCCGGCGGAAGTGCCCGACCCGATCACGCAGGTCCGGGCGCAAGCCGAGGGGCTCCTCGGACCGACGGCAAAGGACTTCCGAAACACAACCATTCATGCTACCCAGGCCATCCCCCAAGGCGCGGAGATCACGCTGCTGCCGGATGTGCCGGGGATCGAGTTCAATCCGGAGCGCCGAGTGTTTCGCTGGATGAAGGATGTGCACCGCGAGGAGTTCGACGTCCGAGCTCCGGCCGGACCCGACGGCACCATCGCCCGCGGGCGACTGTCGGCTTATCTCGGCGTGATTCTGCTGGCCGAGGTCAACCTGGCAATCAAGCTCGACTCCTCTCACTCGCTAACCGTACCCATCGACGACCACGAGGTCGCCCATTCGCGGCCCTATCGCAATATCTTCGCGTCCTACTCCCATAAGGACGCGGGGATCGTGTCCCAGGTCGAAAGTTGGGTACAGACGCTCGGTGATCGCTATTTGCGCGACGTGATCGATCTCCGCGCGGGAGAGAACTGGGACGACCGCCTGCTTCGGCTGATCGAAGAGGCGGATATCTTTCAACTCTTCTGGTCGTCGAACTCGATGCGTTCCGGATTCGTCCGGCGCGAGTGGGAGCATGCGTTGTCCCTGGCTCGCGCCGGGTTCATCCGGCCGACCTACTGGGAAGATCCACTTCCCTCGTTGCCTGATCAAAGTCTTCCACCCGAATCGCTGCGCCGACTCCATTTTCATCGCATTTCCCTGGATCTCACTGTGTACGCAAAGCCGGACGATCTCCCCAACGCGCAGCCGGATGAACAGCACGCGGAATCGGTCAAGGAAGCGACCCAAAGTGTCCAAAAACCACGACCGGAAGGCTTCAGCCCAGAAGTCGCTTCGGAGACTCCCGCAGACAGATCGTCACGGCACCCACAGCCGAAGTTGTCCCGCAGGTGGGTGAAGCCGCGATCGATCCTGGCCGCGTGCTTCGCCAGCCTGGCGCATCGCCTGTGCGATGATTTGCTTGACCTCTCGAGGCGTCGGAAGGTCTCACGAGAGCTATACCCGTGAGGCCTGGGACGCCTTCCAGAAAGGCGACTATCAGGCAGCCGTGGGTCTGTCGAACCGCTGTACCACGGAGTTCGCGACTGCAGCGGGGCGCCTTCAGGAGCAACTCGTGGCGGAGCACGCGGAGATCCCAACCGGCGCGGTAGCCGATCGCGATCGAGCTGTCATCCTTCGGAACGGCGTTTTGAACGACGTCGCGACGTGTCTCTGGATCAAGGGACGTTCACTTGAGGCCCAGGGACTCCTGAGCGAGGCACTTGCCGCCTACGAGCGGGCCAAGAGTCTGTCGTACGCGCGGGTCTGGGACCCCGCCACGGCGTGCTTCTGGTCACCGTCGCTGAAAGCCCGCGATCGCCTGGACAACCTCGATCGAACCCCGATTCGGTGACGGGTTCGCTGGACTGGCGGCGGCGGTAGAAAGGAGCCTGATCGTGGCCTGTGCCAACGATTCAACTCCGGATTGCCCGGTGCTCAGCTCCCGACCCACGCGCTGCTGCCGATCGGGTGCGACGGTCGGTGTCAAGGCGAACTACGGCCCTAGCGAATTCCTTCAAGCCTACCCGAAACGGTCGTCTTGGACGGCAGGTTCGCGGCCCAGACCGCGCGGTCCTTCAACGCCCACGGGGGTGGTCCCGGCGAGCGCCGACGCGACTAGCGTCATATGGTATGATAGTGAAGAGATGAAAGCATAATAGTTAAATGTGCGATGTGTGGCATTATGTGGGTGGCCAATCGATTGGTAGACGCGACTCCTCCGCTCGCGATTTTAGCGAGACCCCAATTTGCCCGTGAAGTCGACGATTCCAATGGCCGAACCCTCGTCGCGCTCCCGGCAGAGCAGCCAACCAGAGGACGCTCGAGTTCGATTTCCGATCAAAAGCGATCCTCAGCCGTCGCGGAAACATAAGCGCCTATCGAATCGTCTGGACCCACCCCGCCCACAACGCCGAGCATTGCCACCATTTCAACGACGTCCCAGGCGACCTCCCCAACTTCTACGTCGAAGTCCAGGAGTGGGACGGCCCATCCGAAATCCTCGATGCCCTGGAGACCGACGACGAGCTCGAAGCATGGCTCCAGGAACTCCAGTCCACCGGCGCCACCAGAATATGACTCAGGCAATGGAAACCATCGAGAACCTCAGACGCGGCGTTCACGACTGGCTGCTCGACCATGAACTGGCCCAGGACACGCGCTTTCACACGCGAGAGGAATGGCGTGCACGGAAGGAGGACTACCCGACTGATGCAGCCCTGGTCTTGGTCTTCGAGGGCGAGCTATTCCGCGTCATGAATAGCCATCACGAAGAGAGCACGAAACTCCAGGCCGATCTTGAGCAATTCGTGCGGCACCTCGGCTACTTCTTCGAGCTGGCCACACCTGGAGCATGGGTTTCTATCCCATTCCAGTCGGTTACGAACCAGATGACTTTCGAATCGCCGCCGCCGCCATCGCCTCGACGACTTCCCGCAGCAACGCGAAATTCGCCGGCTATCAGCCGATCTCGTCGAGGAAGGTCTGTATCTGGCTTGCATCGCCGGTACGGCCGAAGTTGATCACAACAATTGCCGGCTTGCCGTCCAGCGAGATTGCGTGGGAGTCGACCCAGTAGCGGATCGCGTGACGGTCGAGCAACTCACGGATGCGTGGGAGCTGGCCCAAGGGTAACATCAGGTAGGGGCCGGCAATCCCGTCAGTCGAAACCCGCAGCCGATTTTGCGTCAGGGCGTCAATCATCGTGAATTGCCTCATCCTGATGTAGCTACCGACGCTCCGCGTCACGGGACCACAACGGGAGCTTCTCACTCGGCCCACGGCGATCACCAGAGTCGCGACACCCCGTATGCGTCAAATGCCGAGTCAGCAGAGACCAGTGTAAAGCCCTCCACGAGCGCAGTTGCAGCAATCAGGCGGTCGAATGGGTCCTTATGGTGAAGCGGCAAACTCGTCAGCAACTCGATATGATCGACTTCCAGCGGGACCAGATGGATGTCAGTAGTCACCAGATCGGCAGGGAACATTACGGCGAACGGCGCAGGCAACGACAACTTGCCGATGTTCACCTTGATGGCAATCTCCAGTAGGCTGATCGGCGAAAGCCATCGTTCGTTCACCAAATCTTCGATCGCCGTCTTGGCCGTTTGACTCAAGCGGGCGTCATTCGCAAGGAACCAGAGCAAGGCGTGCGTGTCGAGCAGAAGCCTCACTCCATGTACTCCCTCATCTCGTCAAGCGGTGCTTTGAAGTCGTCGGGTACAACAAGCCGCCCTTCATACTTTCCCGCCTTCGGAACGCCTGTAACCGGCGGACGGGGCCGTGGCGGACGAGTGGCGGCAACAAGCGGGACGATGAGACGGGCAACGGGCCGGTCGTTCTCGGTAATCGTCACGCCCTCGCCCGGAGCAAGGCGGTGGACCAACTCCGCCAGCGTACTCTGCGCTTCCTGAAGAGTAATCGTTGACATCACGAAAGCTCCGAAACGTTGTTAGTCGAGAATCATATTCTACCAGCCGACGAGCCGATCTCGAGTCTGTTCATAATCGAGAAGCCCGCTCGCCGCGGGTTCTTCAAGCAATCCATTGAGCAGCGTCGTGTCCGAGACGACAATCATCCGCGCCTCACGCCTTGGAGAGCGACGGCCTGCGCTCGCCTCTCCTCGGCCGTCACGCCCGATGAAACCCTGTGCCGCTTGAGGACGCCTTCGGCTTCGAGGCGACTCAGGCCCAGAGCAGTGGCGAGTTGGTGATGCGTGATCCGGTCCAGACGATAAAGCTCGACGAGGAACGCCTCCCGCGCCTCGCCGTTCAGGTCCGCCCCGTTCGTCGAAAGCTCCTGCTCGATGTCCTGCGGTAACTCAAAGCTGATGGTCACGCGCTCTGCCCTCGTAACTGATTCGGTTGAACCAACATCTTACCACAAATCACGCAGAGATTATGAGGATGGTATCTCGTAATGCCAGGCGACCTCCCCAATTTCTACGTCGAACTTCAAGAGTGGGATGGCCCATCCGAGATCATCGACGACCTCGAAACCGACGACGACCTCGAAGGATGGCTCGAAGACCTCAAATCTGACAGCTTGCGCATTCTGAAATCACCAGGCCCTCGGTCGGGCTGCTGCCTACAGGCTCGCACGTGGCTGCGCGGACGATTGGACCACTTCGACCAGCCGTGGTAGGATGATTCTGTTCCTCGCACGGAGAACACAATGCCCCAGGTCACAGTTCCCGAACACACCTTCCAGCGCTTGGCGGCGAAAGCAGCCGCTTTGAACATCACGGTTGACGACTTCGTGCAGTCGACTCTCGACCAGCTCGCTCAGGCTGACACGACGGAGCCGCTCACCGGCGAAGCTTGGCAGGCCGAGCTCAACGCCTGGAAACGCGACGCCCAAAGCCGCGCCGGGCGATACCCCCCAAATTTCGTGCTGGACGACAGCCGTGAGCGCCTCTACCGCGAGCGAGAAGACGCCCAGCTTTGATACTGCTCGACACAAATATCCTGCTTCGCTACGCAAGAACCGCCGACCCGGCCTTCGGCACAGTCGATAAAGCGATCAATTCCTTGCATGCGAATGGCGAGGTGCTCTGCGTGGTCCCGCAGAATCTCTACGAGTTCTGGGCCACCGCCACGCGACCGATCATTTCCAATGGGCTCGGTCTCTCTGTGCCTGAGTGCCAGGTTGAAGTCGCACGGCTCAAACGATTGTTTCGATTCCTTCCGGACCTGCCGGCACTGTTCGTCGAATGGGAAGCCTTGGTCGTGGCCCACGCTTGCCACGGCCGAGTGTCATACGACGCACGCCTCGTCGTCGCCATGCGAACTCACGGCGTCACCCGGCTTCTCACGCTCAACGGCGCCGACTTCGCTCGATTCACTGGGCTTACAGTCCTCGACCCAACCACGTTCGCGGCACCAGCCGCGCCAACGCGCACCAACCCATGAGCTGATTCCCTCAAAACTCATCACCCACCTTCGCGGCAACATGACCGCCTGCCGAATCGTCCGGATCCACCCCGCTCACAACGCCGAGCACTGCCACTTCTACCTCGAAGTCCCAGGCGACCTCCCCAACTTCTACGTCGAAGTCCAGGACTGGGACGGCCCATCCGAAATCCTCGACGACCTGAAGACCGACGACGACCTCGAAGCATGGCTCCAGGAGCTCCAGTCCACCGGCGCCACCAGAATCTGACTCAGGCAATGCAAACCATCGAGAACGTCAGACGCAGCGTCCACGACTGGCTGACGTCCCGCCGGACGAAGTCGTCCTCGCCTTTGGCTACCCACGCGTGGTAAACTCGCCGCTAGCGAGTATGAGCCCGGTGGCGTGCCGATTGATCAAAGACGAAGTGAATCCAGCAGAGGCGATCATGCTAACCATTCGCCTGCCAAAAGCGAAGTGGCCCGAAGCCTGGCGTGTGATGATCGAAGTCGCTCCAGTGCGCTTGATCCGCGATGACCCCGTCTACGAAGTGCTTCCGGCGCACCTGGAAGCGTTGACCGCCCGAGGGTTCAACTACGAGGTCGTTTCGGTGCGATCGCGCCGGTTGGAGAAGCGGCGCCATGGCACGGCCGATTAGAAACATCGAAATTTACCTCCCGCTGGACTACAACGATGGCAACCCGATCCCGGAGCCGAAATACATTTCAATTCAGCAGGAGTTGCTGAACCGCTTCGGTGGCGTGACGTCGGTACAGCGGCATTTTCCACTTCAAGGCATCTGGCAAGCAGGCGGCAGACATCTATCACGACCGCGTGGTCGTGTTCAATGTCATGGACTTCCGCGCCGAGACACAGTTGGAATGCCTGAGATATCTTCAGCGGCTGAAGGGCCGCCTCAAGAAGAAATTCGACCAACTTGAAATCCTGATCACGGTGACCGAGTCGCTGGCGATTTGAGCTGTCGAAGTTCTTAGCGGTCCAACCGTTCAGAGGACCGCTTCGACCGGTCGTGGTGGAATTATGATTGCTCCTCGTATGGAGCGTCGAGGAGGGTCTGTATCTGGCTTGCATCGCCGGCACGGCCGAAGTTGATCACAACAATTGCCGGCTTGCCGTCTAGCGAGATTGCGTGGGAGTCGACCCAGTAGCGGATCGCGTAACGGTCGAGCAACTCACGGATGCGCCGGAGCTGGCCCAAGGGTAACATCAGGTACGGGCCGGCGATACCGTCGGTCGAAACCCGGAGCCGATTTTGCGTCAGGGCGTCAATCATCGTGAATTGCCTCGTCCTGATGTAGCTACCGACGCTCCGCCTCACCGCACCACGACCGGAGCTTTCACCTCCGCCCGCGGCGATCACCAGAGTCGGGACACGCCGTAGGCATCGAACGCCGAGTCCGCCGAGACAAGCGTCAGGCCCTCGACCAGAGCAGTTGCCGCAATCAGGCGGTCGAACGGGTCCTTATGGTGAAGCGGCAGGACCGTCAATGGCTCGATCGACAGGAACCACAGAAGTGCGCACGTGTCGAGCAACAGGCTCATTCCATGTATTCCCGCATCTCCTCCAGCGGCTCCTTGAAGTCATCCGGGACGACGAACAGGCCCTCACAACTTCCCGCTTTCGGCACCCCGGTCACGGGAGGCCGCGGTCGGGGCGGACGAGTGGCGGCAACAAGTGGGACGATGAGACTGCGCGACGGGCCGGTCGTTCTCGGTAATCGTCACGCCCTCGCCCGGAGCGAGCCGGTGGACCAGCTCCGCCAGTGTACTCTGCGCTTCCTGAAGAGTAATCGTTGACATTCCGAAAGCTCCAAAAGATCTGCGGCCCTCAATCACATTCTACCAGACAAAAGCCCACCATTCATACGCTTCCGCCTCGGGAACAGTGCTCATTCTCCGGGAAACAGCGTCGGTTGACGCGTCGCGTCACGAAGAAACGTGCAAGCCATCGGGTGCGAGTCTCTTGGCAGATCAATCGGTGGAACAATCATTCGGTCTTTGATGAACGGACCTGGAACGCGCCCTCTGAGAGGCTTGCCCTTGAAGCCAGAACTCGGCGTTCCCTCAGACGGTTCATCGTTCAAAGACCGCTTCAGCGCCTCTTCAACCACGGCTTCCTCGTTCGCGAACCTACCGCTAAAATGCATACATCCTCCCCCAACCAATTCGGCGGTTGGGCAGCAGGGCCATCCCGCAAGGGGTGGCCCTAGCTTTCTCAGAAGCGATCATGGATGAGAACCAACGTCTAATTCTCCCAATGGCACGACTCATAAGCCCGCGACGTGGTAACTCGCCATGATCAGTACAGATCCAGCTCTTGGCTGAGCGCCTGAAGCTCGTCCAACGCGGCGTGCCGCTTCGCGAGAAACTCGCGCTTATACGCAAGTAGGTCTTCCGTCTGCACACGCCGATGCGATCCCAACTTGTGACTGGGAATGGCTCCTTCGTCCAGGAGTTTCACCAAGTACGGACGGGAAACGTTCAAGAGGTCAGCAGCTTGCTGCGTCGTGAGCTCAGCCCGAAGGGGCGTCAATGTGACCGCATTGCCCTGTCCCATGTCGTCCTCTTCGAAGTCCAGGCCTTGACCGAGACCGCGCTGCTTGAGGAGTTGCTCGGTCTCGCGAAAGCTCAAGTCCAGAGCCTCCGCGAGCTGACGGTCCGTGATCCTGGCCTGGCGGTATAGCACCATGAGGTAAACTTCCTTCGCGTCCCGGTCGAGGACCGCCCCGTCGGTGCCAATCTGCTGCTCGAGGTCACGCGGTATCTCAAAGGCGATGGTCATCCGTGTCTCCCCCGGTCGTTGCCGTGAAAGGCGTGGTGCGAGTCTATCGTAACATTGGCGGTGTACACGATACAGACAGATCGTAATCCCCATACGATACGCTGGAGCGGTTGCGCGTTACACAAAACACACCCGGCGAGTTACCGCGCTGGACAAAGTGTCCACGCTATGCCACAATTGGCATATCACGAGCACGGGCGAGACCGAGCAAGTAAAGCCGCTCTTCTGGATGGGATCAGCGCGCGAAGGCGTAAAGGCCTTTCCTGTCGCGGTTCGGCAGAGGGTTGGCTTCGCCCTCTTTCAGGCCCAAGTGGGTAGAAAGCACGTGGATGCCAAAGTATTGAAGGGATTCGGTGGGGCAGACGTCTTGGAGGTCGTCTCTGACTACGACGGAGATACGTTTCGAACCGTGTACACGGTCAAGTTTGCCGGAGCGGTTTATGGCCTTCACGCCTTTCAGAAGAAGTCCAAGAAGGGGATGAAGACGCCACCGGCTGAGCTTGAACTCGTCCGGAAACGCCCCAAAATGGCGGAGGAACATCATGCGAAAAGAAACGCACAAGAAAACAAGAGCGACGACTCGCGACACCATTGAGCCCAGCAGCGGGAATGTGTTTGCTGACCTGGGGCTGAAAAATCCTGATGAGCTGCTCGCCAAGGCTCAGATCGTGCAGCGCATCTGTGACATTATCAGCGAACGCAAGCTCACGCAGACAAAGGCGGCGAGACTGCTCGGAATTGATCAACCCAAAATCTCGGCACTCATGCGAGGCAAGCTCGACGGCTTCTCTCTTGACCGGCTGTTCCGGTTCTTGAACGCCCTGGGCCGAGATGTCGAAATCGTCATCCGCCCCGCAACGCGGGTCGGAGACGCTGACACAAGAGTCGTCTCGGCTCGTCGGATTGATTCGGGTTTTCGACCATGACTACGCCAAGCGGGCCGAGTGCGATGCAAGCGCGCCTGCAGGCAGACGACGATGGCGCACGCCGTCGCGGTGTCGTCGCCTTGCCCCACTATCGAGAAATACTCTTCATCGATGAAGTCCACCTGGATCCGGCAATGCTCCCGCGATGGCAACCCCATATCAGCCTTGACGAACGCCGCCTGATCGACGACGAGCATGAGTGACATCGGAGGATTCTCCATGAAGACAATCGCCCTCGAAGTTCCCGACGACCTGGTCGGGCCCAGCGGTAGTTCGGATGAAGAACTCGCCCGTGACCTGCGCCTGGCGGCGGCGATTCAGTGGTACTCCCAAGGAATTGTCTCCCAAGGACGAGCCGCAGAAATCGCCGGTCTTGACCGGACGCGCTTTCTGCTCGCGCTTGGCAAAGCAAAGGTCGATGCCTTTCAAATCACCGAAGCGGAGCTGAAACAGGAGGTCGAGCGTGGCCTTGAAGCGCGTCGTGAGCGCAAGGATGACGAAGAGCGCCGTCGAATCGCCGACGAGTTGACGGCCGACGCCCAAGAGCTGGGCATGGGCTATTGAAAGCCGCTCTTCCTCGTTCCCACGCTCTGAGTGGGAATGCCCTCCCTGACGCTCCGCGTCATCGGATCGGGACCGAAGGTCGCAACAGAGTCGCCCTTCGCTCCGCGAAGGGACTTTCCCCACGATGTTGGGCGCGGGTCTCCGACCCCGCCCGAGAGCGAGACCGCAGGTCTCCCAAACCCCGCGGCGATCACCAGAGTCGCGACTCCCCGTACGCGTCAAATGCCGAGTCAGCACACGCCCTACTCTCCTGGCAGGCCAAGAGAACACAGCGGTCCCATGTCGCAAACCGCGATCACTGGCATCCGGCCTTCCTCAGCAACTGCCGTGTTGCCTCGAACTCCTCAATGTCCACGTCTTGACCAAGACCGCGTTGCTTGAGGAGTTGCTCGGTCTCGTGAAAGCTCAACTCCAGAGCGTCCTCAAGCTGACGGTGTGTGATCCTGGCCTGGCGGTATAGCACCATGAGGTAAACTTCCTTCGCGTCGCGGTTGAGGTCCGCCCCGTCGGCGCGAATCTGCTGCTCGATGTCTTGCGGTACCTCGAAGGCGATGGTCATCAGCGTCTCCCCCGGTCGTTGCCGAGAAATGCATGGCGCAAGTCTATCGTAGCATTCGAGTCGCAGAGGATAAACGGGAGCGGCCAGGATGTCGGTTCGCAAATAGCCATCAGCCGCCAGTTTTGCGAGCAAGGTCCGCCGCTCTCGGACAGCGGTCGAAGACACCGTGCTCAAAGAAAAGCGTGCCGGTTACGGCGAGGCAATTGTTTCGGCGCTGTCGAAACAATTGACCACTGAGTACGGCCGTGGATACTCAAAGCCAAGTCTATCGCGAATGATGTGGCTGGCAGAGGCATTTCCCGATCGCGAGATTGTTTCGGCGCTGTCGAAACAATTGAGCTGGAGCCACTTCATCGAGATCCTGCCACGAGCGCTCATACATCCGGGAGGCGCTGACTCCCGAATCGCGAAAACTCCTCGCCCCGAGCGCGACGTTATTTGCGGCAGCCCGTTGGTCAGGGGTGGGATATAAACGAACTGAGTCGGCAGCGGCACGCATGAGTGCAATAGCCCAGTGTCGAGGGTCAGCGGGTCAGGGTAACGCATCAATCGTGCGCCGGCCCGACGGGCAGCTCGAGCACCAGGAACGGCGGCTTTTCAGGGTGAATTCGGCGCAGGAGCGGAAGTGCGACATTGTACACAGGGACGCCGGTGGAGGTGCAGCCTTCCGGGCTGCCGTTGTGGGCATGACCGTGCACAGCGGCCGTGACCGGATAACGATTCAGAGGTTCTTCGAGACGGCCGCATCCCAGAAAAGGAAAGATCTCCGGCGGCTCGTTCTCGACCGTCGCGCGGATCGGGGCGTAGTGGAGCACGGCGACCCGGCTCGGAGTGCGCAACCTTGCCAGTGCCGACTCGAGCTTGATCGACTCGTCGATTGCCTCCTGGACGAACGCCTTGACCGCTTTCTCACCCCACGCACCCAGCGTGCCGCGGCCGAAGCCGCCGGCAAATCCCCGGGCGCCGGCAAACCCGACACCGCGGATCTCGACGGCATCACCATCAAGCAACGTGATCCCCGAGTCCACCAAAATGCGGCTGACTTCGTCTTCCCGGCCGGATTCGAAGTCATGGTTTCCGAGCACCGCGACGATCGGCAGTTTGGCCACAATGGCAAGCTCGTCGACAAGCAGCCGCGCCTCGTCGGGCAGGCCATAGTCGGTAAGATCGCCGCACAGAACCAGAACGTCGGCAAACGTGCCCGCATTCTCGAACAGCGGACGGATCGTGCCTCGGGAGTTCTTGTTGCAATGGAGATCGCCCAAGGCGGCGACCCTCACTAGTGATTCGCGATCCGGCATAAACTTAACTTCCCCCGCTTGCCAGCCGAGCCTGTCCCGCGCGCAGTTCAGCAACAATTCTGATTTCGTTCGCAATATCCGTGCCAGGAATGGCACTAGGTTTGCAACTCCTAACGCCGTGCACGTGAATTTGAATCAAAAGAGGGTAATCATGGAACTGGCACCGGTGAGGCTGGATCCGAAGACGCGCGTGTTTTACGTGAGAACGCTCGCGGTGCTCAACGAGGCGGGCGTACCGTATCTTGTCGGGGCGCCTATGCGCTGGCGAAGCATGCGGCGATCGAGAGGCACACCAAGGATCTGGACATCTTCGTGCATCGCCGCGATCGTGATGCGATCTTGACGACTCTCCAGGAGGCGGGGTATCGCACGGAGGTGACTTTTCCGCACTGGCTGGCGAAGGCGTTCGGCGACGACGCTTTCGTTGACGTGATCTTTAGTTCGGGGAACGGGGTCGTTGAAGTTGATGATGATTGGTTTGCGCACGCCTCGGAGGGGGAAATCCTGGGCGTGCCCGTCAAACTCTGCCCGGCCGAGGAGATGATCTGGTCCAAGGCTTACGTGCAGGAGCGGGAGCGATTTGACGGAGCAGACATCGCGCACCTGATCCGCTCCGGCGGTGAAACGATGGACTGGCCGCGGCTGCTGCGCCGTTTTGGAGATCACTGGCGCGTGCTTTTCTGTCACATTGTGACATTTGGATTTATCTACCCCGCAGAGCGTTCCAAGATTCCGGGATGGGTTGTCGCGGAGTTTTCGAGAAGCCTCCTTGATGAGATCGAGAGTCCGTCGCCGGACGGCCAAACATGTTTCGGCACTCTGCTCTCGCGTGAGCAATACCTGCCCGATATTGGCATCTGGGGCTACCACGACGCCCGGCTCAAGCCGATGGGGCCGATGTCTGCCGAAGAAGTGGCCCACTGGACAGCGGCGATCGGGACTTCAAAATGAGCTGGACCAATTCTTCGCGAGCAACCCACTTGGGAGAAGACCCGATGCGAAGCGAACGAGAAAAGATGCTGGCCGGCGAGCTTTACGACCCCATGGATCCCGAGCTCGTCGCAGCTCGTGACCGGGCTCGGAACCTGTGTCAGGACCTGAACGCGACCCGCGAGGCGCAGCAAGCCGAACGGCGACGTATTTTGCGAGAGCTGTTCCCAGCCGGAGGAGAGAGCGTCTGGATGCAGCCGCCGTTCTTCTGCGATTACGGCTCGAACATCCTGCTCGGGGAGCGGGTGTTCTTCAACTTCAACTGCGTTGTGCTCGATGTGTGCCAGGTGCGAATCGGCGATTACACGGCGTTCGGCCCGGCGGTCCAGATCTACACGGCCACGCATCCGATGAACGCAGAGCTCCGGCGGAAACAGGAGTTCGCCAAGCCGATCGAGATCGGCTCCGACGTGTGGGTTGGTGGCGGAGCGATTCTCTGCCCGGGCGTTCGGATCGGCTCGCGTTCCGTGATCGGTGCCGGCAGCGTGGTCACGCGAGACATCCCCGAGAACGTTTTGGCGGCCGGCAACCCCTGCCGAGTCATCCGAGAGATCTCCGACTAGGTTCGGTTCCCGAGCCGGCCTCGAATCTCGCTCACCAGACGACCTCCAGGCGCACTTGTGCAGCAAGCCAGAGCCGGCTAACCTCCATACAGCCCGGGATCGCCGCTCCAACGATCCACCGAGCCCAGGGCATCGTCGTTGAAGCACTGACAACTTGGGGGGCTCATGAAGAAGTCGCGTCCGATCACGTGGGCACGGCTGAGGGTCTACTTCGGCATCCTCCTGATCGTCCTGTTCGCATTGGGCGGGTTCGTGGCCTACGCCTCGTTCCTCGCCGATCCGCAGAGCGGTCACACCCGCTCCAACCTCCGCATCCTGGCAGCCGAGCTGATCGCTCTCTCTGTCTTCGCCACCGTCCTCGCCAAGGTGCTGAAGAAGCGCCTCGCGGAGGACGACTAGGCCACCTCCCGATTTCCGCTCCCGTCACTCAAACTCAAGCGCATAAATCCTCGCCTGCTTCATCTCCACGCGCAGCGTCACGGGCGAGCCGTCTCCGACACCCAGCTCGTCACTCCCTCTCCACGAGACACGAGCCCCGTGCTGATCCCCCGTGATGGCGACGCAGTCCGAAACGCCGTGACCGCTCACGCCCAGGACGCCCACCTTGACCCACCCCGTGCGCAGCGTCACCGCATTGATCACCAGCCGTTTGCCCCTGGGAATGATCGGAATCATCGTGAACTCGCCATGGTCCTCGGCCTCGACGGCGATCATCCGCCCCTTGGGCCATACGGCGTAGCTCGTGCCACTCGTGCGTTGGCCCCTGGGGTATTTATGCGGGACGTTATTCGCGATGTAAGGAAGCGCCCAGTCGCCATTCGGCAACTCGAGCAGGTTGGGCGTGGCCCAGATGCAGCCGCCGTCCCATCTGCCGAAGGGCGGTGTGCGCAACAGCTCGCCGCCGGGCACCCAGTGCCAGACCTTTCCGTCGTGGCTCGAAGCCATGGCGATGCGCGTGGTATCGTCGCGCGAGCCGTTCCAGATCGTCGGGAACATCAGATGCTGATCGGGCGCGCCGGGAACCGTCGTATAGCAATTAGTATAAAGCTGCTCGGATGGGAGCATCTCCGGCGACGGCTCGAGTATCATCTCCGAAGGAGTGAAGCGGCGGAAGTCGCGCGACGCCGTGCGTCCAATCGCGCGGCGGCCGACGCCGGTCCAACTGTTGCGGATATCCGGTGGTAGCCGGTCAGTGCGCGGACCGATTGACCAGCTTCTCGTGAAGATGACATACTCGCGCAGCGCCGCGTCGAAGTACGCGGTATTCCACGTATCGCAATACTCGACGACAAGCGGGTCGGCGAGCGTCTTCCAGTGGACGCCATCGGGCGAAACGCTGCCGCGCAGGCACGCGGCCTGACCCGACTCGGCGCGGTGCAAGAGGGCCCGGGGCTCCCACCCCTCCGGCCGCCCCTTGCGAAAGGCTTCGAAATGGGCGCGATCGATCTCCCCTGTCCAGACGGCCTTGAACCGTTCCTCTTTCGGCCCCGCCTGGTCGATAAAAATCTGGTAGAAGCCGTCCTGCACCCCTTCGCCGGCCTCGAGCTTCGCCTTGCGCTCCCATCGCAATGCGTCCCTGGACTCATAGTAGTCCGAGTCCGTCCAGCCCTTGTAGAGGTCACCGTCCCTGAGGACCATGCGATGGGGGCGATTGAACGGCTCAAGCACGTGTGGCTTCTCGGCCACGATCCGGATGCCGTGCGGGGCGTTGATGCCCACGTGCTCGGCCTCGAATACTCCTGAATTTCCGTTGACATAAACACTCTTGCCGCCGCCGTCGCGCCAGTCGAGGTCACCCGGCTGGATGTAATACCAGTTTGCGAAGACAATCCGCTTGCCCGCCAGCTCGTAGGGCGCCCCTCCCACGGCGCGCGTCGTCGTGATCCCGTCCATGACCTTGCGCTCGGGGGCCGTCAAAAGCCCCTGCGCGTGCGCCGAAAGTGGCGTGAGGATAAGGCAGGCGAAAAGCAATGAGATGGAACGTATCGGCATCATGATGGTCAATTGCCCTCGTTTGCTCGTTCCCTCGCTCCGCGTCTCTCCTGCGGACTCGCGCTTTTTTCTCGTTCCCATGCTCCGCGTGGGAACGCCCTTCCCGACGCTCCGCGTCTCTGCTGCGACGGACGCTCTTTTCTCGTTCCCACGCTCCGCGTGGGAACGCCCTCCCCGACGCTCCGCGTCCCCGCCGCCAACTCGCGCTCTGCGATCACTTCCCCGTTCACCCTTTCTTCTCGACTTCCTTCTTCACCGGCGCCTCGCGGAACATCTCCTCCAGCGACTGCCCAGGTTTCAAATCCTTACCCGCGAAGCCCGGGAATCCCTTCTCATACCGCACGGCTCTGAAAATCGCCCGTCCCCCCTGCGGGCCATTCTGGAACGCTGGTCCGCCACCGGCCCCGCGCTGCATTGCCTGGAGCTGCTGCTTCTGGTCTTCCGTCAGCAGCGTCTCGAGCCTCGCGTCGACCTCCTTCTGAATCTCTGCCAGACGTTCCTTCTGCCCGGCGGAAAGCTTGAGCGTGCTCTGCTGTGTCGCAGAAAAGATCTTGCCCGGCTGCTGAGGATCAACCGGACCAGGCGCCGGACCAGCTCCTCCCGCCGGACCGCCCTGGGGTGCGAAGACGCTCTTGATCTGGTGCTTTTGTGCCGCGGTCAGCACTTTGTCAAAACGCACGTCAATCGCCTTCTGAAGAGCAACCACGTCCTTCTTCTGTTCGTCGCTCAGCTTCAAGCGGCTCTGATCGGGCGTGGCCATCACCTGGCCCGGCTGCGGCGAAGGAAAGTACCCAGCGCCGCCTGGCTGCTGCGGCCATGAACCGGACTGCTTCTTTTGTTCGGCGGTGAGCAGCTTGTCCAGGTGGGCGTCGATATCTTTCTGGATCTCATCGAGCTGCTTCCGCTGGTCGGCCGAGATCCCCAGCATTTCCCCCGCGATCGGCGCCATGATCTGCCCCGGCTCCGGCGGCGGCCCGATCGGCGTGTCGACTTTGACCGGATTGACATATTTCCACACGATCGCCTTCTCCGGCGTCACCTCGAAGATCGTCCCATTGGCGCCTGAACAGATAAGCGTGTTGCCGTTCGACAGCCGCTGGGTGCCGGAAATGAATGACGAGTAAAAGTCGCGTTTATTGGGTGCGTTGTAGCTCCAGACAGGCCCATCCGGCCCGAACGTCTTACCGGGCCCGAAAGTGTAATTTCCCTGCGAATCAACCGGAAGCACCAGCTCGTCGACCGATGAATAGCTTCCACCGGGCCGCTCCGGGCCGTTATTGAACAGCAGCAGATGACCCGCGCCGGGAAGACTTTCGGGAATCCAGTGCGCGTTGTGCTGATTGAAGAGCTTTCGGTCCGTCTTCGTGCCGGCTCGATACGCCCGCGGGTTGCCCCAGCGGTAGAGAAGATCGCCCCCTTTGCCCCTGCGGCCGCCCGCGTGGCCCGCGGCTTCGGCGGTGGTTGTGCCGTGATCGATGATCCAGAACTCGCTGAAGGTCCAGACACTCACGGCGATCTGATTGAGATCCGGATTATAGGCGACGCCGTTGAAGTGCGTGTAATCCGGGTTGATTCGGGGCGGCCGCTTTGCCGTGGGGCTCGCGTCTGCCTTGGCAGCCACCTTGCCATCCGCTTTGACTTGCCCTTTTTCCTTGGCCTCTCTGGCTGCAATGACGGAGGGAAGCTCGTCTTCCCCAAAATTGATGTTGACGAGCTCCGGATGCCCCTCGACGCTGCCGAAGTTCGCCTTGCTCCGGTCGAAGTCCTGGACCAGGTGGTCCCACAAGTGCCATTCCCATACCACGTCGCCAGTGGTCTTTCCGGTCGGCTTGATTTCGATGAGCGAATCCACCAGCAAGTGGCGGTCGCCGGTCATCTCCGGCCTGCGGCCAGCCCCAATCGCCTCTTCGGCGATCTTGCGGTCCCACACGATCAGCAGCACGTTGCCATTCGGTAATATGGTCGTGTTGTGATGAGGAAGCTGCTTGGCGTTGTAAAACTTGAAGTCCCAGACCAGCTCTCCTTCCCACGTGAACTCTTGAATCCGCCCGCCGACGCCTGGTCCCGGTCCAAACACGCGCACGTCGTAACCGATCGACCCCGGGCGCATCAAGTGGCCGTTATCGAGCAGGAAAGCAGAAAGGGCCACAGGACAACCCGTCTCCCACGAGCGCACGACTCTCCCCTCCATGTCGAAGAGAAACGCTTTCGATGAATCGAACGGCGAAATCAGCGTGTACCCTTGCAATGCCCTGGGGTCGTTGACGAGCAGCCCGACCTTGGCCGGGGCAGCTTTCGCCTCGTCCTTCTTCGGCGCACCGTCCGTGCCCTTCGTCTTGTCCGGCGCCGTCCCTGGCTGAGCTTTCTGCTGTGCCGGCCTGGCTGCGTCCTGCCCGGGCGCGGTGCCGCCAATCGCCCCGATCGCCAGCACAATTGCCGCCACACCAAAAGCGCCGGTGGCACGTTGCAAAAGTCGTACGTTGCACAACCTCATAAGGAAGTTTCCCGTTCGGGTCTGCTGGTGGATCGAAACGGACTCGGTGGGTGCACTGCCCCGTCCGGTGCTCCGCTGTAGCAGGCACACGCCGTGTGCCGTCCGCTTAAGTGTGTCGTTATGTCGCTCTAGCTCGTCTAGTGCTCCGGTGTAGCAGCCTACGCCGTGTGCCGTCCGCTCAAGTTTGTCGTTGTGAGGTACCGGCTCTGCCAGTAGTCCGTCCACGGCCAGGTTCGTGGCCATGATAGACACAAACCTTCGAGTTAGCTATGGCCGGCCTGTCCGAATCCCTTGGCGCTGAGCACCGGTTCGACGCACCCACGCTTGTCGCCTTTCGCTCCGCGAAAGAGCGATTTTCCCTGGCAACCGAAGGCTACATCGGATCCTCTGCCCTCACCCACAAGTGCCGCTTTTCACTCATGCGAGGTCTCGCTTTGTGATCAACGATCGAGGGGGCGACGCAGTGGCGCAAAAAAGGGATTATAATAAGGCGCGAGTGGGAGCCTTGCTCGTGAGACCAGCGCATCGGCGTCGGGATCAAACTCGAGCTTGTCCAGGTCGTCGAACCCGCCCGCGATGGCGAGTCCCAACTCACTTTCTGCCAGATCCAGGTCTCGCTCGCGAACGGCCTTGGCTTGAGCCGAGACTGGCGTCTTGCCGTAACCAATCAAGGTGGCTCGGCGCGTATGCTTGAGAGCCAGCGCGACCAGTCCGTCGGGCGGACGCTTTTCCCACAGTTTCGTTCGCTCCGCATCGACGCGATTCGCCTCCGCGGCCAGTTTCAGGTCTCGTAAGATTCGACCGAGGTCCCAGAGCACCTCACTGCGCCACTCCCGTTCGACGGCCAGCTCATCTGCGGTCGCCGCGTGATCCGTGATCCGGCGAAAACGCTCGGCCGCATCTTCGAGCAACGCTTTCGCCTTGCCCATCTGCCGCAAGTCGGCCGCTACTGCGGCCTCATTGTCGAGCATGACAGCAAACCGAAGCTCGAGTGCGACATGACCCGGTTCAGACTTCAAAGCCTGTTCAAGTTCCAGTTTGGCTTTTGCGAACGTCTGACTGGCAGCAGGATCATTACCGATGTGCCGCTCAATCGTTCCCAATCTGATCAGTGCATCGACCAGAGCGAGCGTATATTGCCGAGTCTCGGGATGAGTCTGGCTCAACTCACGTCGGATCTTGAGGGCTTCCTGATAGTGAGGCAGTCCATCCTCCGGCCTCCCCAGGTCGACGTACTGCTCGCCCAGGTTGTCCAGGTGGTTGCACAGATGGTTTTTGTACGTGTCGTCGGACGCTTTCTTCGCGATGGCCAGTTGTTGCTCTGTGATGGCGCGCTCGAAATGGCGGAGTGCCATGCCGTTGTTCCGCGCTCCGTCCTCCAGGCATCCCAGATCGTTCCAGCAAAGTGCCAGGTCGCTGTGAAAACTCGCCATGTCGGGCTGAAGACGGGCCAGTTGTGTAAAAACATCGATCGACTTCTGGATCGAAGCAAAGGCCTTCTTGTCCTGCCGAGCTTGGTGTTGGAGCTCGCCGGTCTCGCGGCAAATCAACCCGAGTTTCTCCCTGAACCGCGTGACAGCCGGGTGCAAATCAGCCAGGTCCGACCGGTACTTGAGCGATTCCTCGTAGAACGCCAGAGCTTTCTCGAGCTCACCGTTCTGCTTGTGGATGTTTCCGATGTTTTGCTGCGAAAGTGCCAGCAAGTTCAGCAGCCATGTCGGCTTGGGCCTGTCAGACAACTCTTTCAAGAGCGCCTTACAGACGTCTTGCACGTCGTCAAACGTCCTTAGAGCAGCGGCGATGTCTTCCGGCTTGTGCCATTTGGAGTAGCGCGTGTAGTAGGCGAAACCAATCGCGTTGACGTTCTCCGCCAGCCCCTTCTTGTATGCGAGATTGTCCGGGTACCGGTCGATCAACCTTTGCTGGATGGCTCTCGCTTTCTCATGGACGGCGAGGCTTTGGTCCGGCTCGCCCAGCGTGGCGTGCGCGATGCCGATTTCGGAATAACAGTCGGCCAGATTGGATTGGTACCGCAGCTCGGTGGGGTGTTCTTGCCAGAGGCGTGCCAGAATTTCACGAGAAGTTTCGAGCTTGGCGAGCGCGGCGCGGGAGTTACCGTTGAACGACTCCAATCTTCCAATGGCGAGATAGCACTCCGCCAGGTTACCCGCAAGCTCGGCATTGCCCGGATCATCCTTCACGAGCGGCTCCCAGACCGCCAGCGCCGAGCGGAAAGCGCTCATGGCTTCGGCCAGTGAATCGATTTCGCGGGTGATCTGGCCGACCCGAAAGTAGGCTCGGGCAAGCTCCTGACGCAGCGCCGGGTCACCTTTCCGTTGTGCGGCTAACTGCTCGTAAAAGGCGAGGGCAGTCTTGAGTAAGTCCCGGCGCAGGATTCGGATGCCGACCGAGTCTTGCTCCCTCAAAAGCGTGTTTTCAAGCACATTGGTCAAATAATCGTCAAGGGCCTTCTGGGCCATGGCAAGGTGAGTCTCGGCTGCCCTGCGCGAAACTTCCTCGCGGTGCCGGGCCTTCTCGATGACCACGGCGGCGGTCGCGCCCAACGCAGCCAGGAACAGCGCGACCGCCAGCGCAACCGCCAATCGTGCCAGAGCAGGCTTTCGCTTGCTCCACATCCAGACCCGCGTCGGCAGACCGACGGGCCTCGCGAGAATCGCCTCGCTGTTAAGGTAGCGCCGCAAGTCCTCCGCCAGCGCCTGGGCGGAGGCATAGCGCCTCTCCGGCTGCTTTTCCAAACACTTCAGGCAGATGACTTCCAGGTCGCGCGGAACGCGAGGATTGTGCTTCGAAGGCGGGTCGGGAGCTCGCTCGCGAACTTCCTCGAGCGTCTCGAGCGGAGAATCGCCAACGAAGGGCGCTCGGCCGGTCAGGAGCGCATACAGGATCGCACCCAGGCCATAAATGTCAGTGGCAATGGTTACCATTCCCCGCTTGCCCGAAGCTTGCTCGGGAGCCATGTAGGCTGGCGTGCCCAGGATCGCGCCGCTCTGGGTGAGGTCGCTGTCGCCGTGCACCCGCTTCGCCAGACCAAAATCCGTTACGTGGGGCTCGCCGCGCTCGTCCACCAACACGTTGGCCGGCTTGATGTCACGATGGAGAACGCCCCTCAGATGGGCGTGGTGCACGGCTTCGGCCGCTGTCATCACCAGACGTGCCGCCGCGTTGGGGTGGTTGACAAACTCACTCAACTTGCGGTCGAGGCTCCGGCCGCCGATCAGCTTCATGGTGAAGTAGCGCTGGTGTTCGTACCGCCCGACCTCGAGGATCGGCACGATGTGCGGGTGGTCGAGCATCGCGACCGCCTCGGCCTCGTTCTGGAACCGCCTCAGGTCGTCTTCGGTTGCCAGAACGCCTGCCTGCAGCATCTTGAGCGCCACCGGCCGGTTCAGACTGATCTGGCGGGCCTTGTAAACCACGCCCATTCCGCCGCGTCCCAGCACGTTGAGCAGTTCGTAGTCACCGAAGTAGCGAACGCGGGCGCCAAATTCGATCGGGTCGCAATCATCCGTTCCATTGGGAGTGGTGCGGGCAAGGGCGTCCACCTCCTTGTCCAGCCCGGCTGCCGACTCGACCGTCCCCGTCGCGATTTCAGTCGTCTCGAATGAACGACCGAAGGGACCAGTCAAGACGGCAGCAGGCGACTCAGGATCTCGGTCGGTCGTCTCGTCTCCGCCGCCCGCGGCCGCCACCGCGCGGAGCGGCGCCGCCAGCACTCTCACTCGATCATACGCGCCCAGGAACGCCTTTAACTCGTCCGCCAGATCGGCGTTTTGGATCAAGAGAACTTCGCGCATCGACACGTCACCCGCGTCCTCGGCAGCGAGGATAGCCGCGAGGGCCTCGTCGAGGCGGCGTTCGCGTTCGGAGATTTCGGGAGAGTTCGCGTTCGACATCTTGGTTTATCCCATCAACCCAGGTAACAAGGTGCGTAGCTCGGCCAGACCTCGCTTTAGCAGGCCGGCAACCGCTGGCGGCGTGCGGCCCAGCCGCGCGCTGATTTCGGCCAGCGACAGCCCCTGGCAGTGCCGCAGCACCAGGGCTTTGCGGTTGTCTTCAGCTAAACGCGCGAGGGCATCCACCAGACGTAGGATCGCCTCGTTCCGCTCGGCCCGCTCCGATGGAGAGGACTGCTCGGCCTCGAGCCACGCCTCCAGCCGCGCCGATGAGGCTTCGATTACTGCCTCGAGCGATCGCTCTCTCGCCACATCGCGCTTTGCTCGCTTGATTAACCGCGCGGCGTCAGCCAGGTTGCAGGCCAGCAGGCGACGGAGCCAGGCCGCCATCTCGGCTTCGCTTCGGCCGCGAAACTGGTCGCGGTCCCGGTGGGCTTCGAGCAAGGTCTGTTGCACGATGTCCGACGGGTCGATCTTGGCCCGACCGCCGTGGCCAAGCTGAAGTTCGGCCAGCATCCGCAGATAGCTGCGGAACCGTTCCGGCATCACGGCTGCGGAATCGATCGCTTGGGCCACGACAGTCCTCCTCCCAGCTTAGCCGCCATCGGCGCCGTCACGGGGCGCGCCGCGATCACGATTTTCTCGACCTGAATTTCGCGGCGCCGGAATTGATCGAATCAGAAGCGGGGCGCGACTACACCCCGAGCGACCCCTATCATCGCTCTGCCAAACGACTTGAACAACTGGCTCGCCGCACGAACCGATCGCCGATAACTGGAGATTCGCCGACTGTTCCGGCCTGGTAAGATCGAATGACGGTCGCGTGCGACCCGAGTCGACCAGTACGAGGCAGTAAACCCACGGTTTCTGGGCCACGACGGGAGCCTTCCACCCATGCGGATCATCGCCGGCCAGCGCCGCGGTCACAAGATCGACGGTCCTCGCGCCTCGGCCGCCACTCGGCCGACGAGCGATCTTGTCCGTGAATCCCTCTTCAATATCGTCCGCGAGCTGGTTGTCGACCGTCTGGCCATCGACCTTTTCGCCGGCACAGGGGCCATCGGTCTGGAAGCGCTCAGCCGCGGGGCCGAGCGCGCCATCTTCGTCGAGCGCGATCGCGAAAACGTCTCGCTCATCATTCGCAACATCGCTACGCTGCGCTACGAAGATCGCGCGCAGGTCAAGCTGTCGGACGTCTATCGCTGGGTCCGCTCGTTCCAGCCCCCCGGTGCCAGCCCCGTCGCCGTCTTCCTCGATCCGCCCTATCGCGAATACGAGGTGCACGCCCCGCGCCTGAACCAGATGATCGCCCACCTTGTCGAACATTTGCCGGCCGGCTCTGTGATCGCGCTCGAAGCAGGACGCATTCTGGACGAAACCATCCTGCCCGATCTGCCGAGCTGGGATATCAGGCGCTACGGCGACACCCGCATCGCGATCAAGGTGATCCCCGAGCGGCCCGGAACAACGAATGCGCTCCCTCTCCCACCGGGAGAGGGCCGGGGTGAGGGTCCCCTTGAGGAAAACCCGAATGAATGAAACGTCGCCATCCCGCGAGTTTGCGCTGGAGATCGTCCGCCGCTTGCGGCAGGCCGGTTACTCCGCGCTCTGGGCCGGCGGCTGCGTCCGCGATTTGATCCTGGACGAAACTCCCGCTGACTACGACGTTGCCACATCGGCGACCCCCGAAGAAGTCATGTCCGTGCTGCCCTATAAGGCGATCACCGTCGGCCTCTCATTCGGCGTCGTTCGCGTTCATGACCATCATCGCACAGGCGGCAACGTCGAAGTCGAGGTGGCGACCTTTCGCAGCGATGGCGCTTATGTCGACGGCCGCCGCCCGGAATCGGTCGTCTTCGGCTCGCCCGAGCTCGACGCCGCTCGCCGCGATTTCACAATCAACGGTATGTTCATGGACCCGCTCTCCGGCGAGGTGATCGATTATGTCGGCGGCCAGGCCGATCTCACGCACCACATCCTGCGCGCCATCGGCGACCCGGCCGCGCGATTGCGCGAAGATAAGCTGCGCTGCCTGCGCGCCATCCGGCTGGCGGCGCGGTTCCGGCTCCACATCGAGCCGGCAACCCACGCGGCCCTCCGGGCCATGGCTCGCCAGGTCAAGAGCGTCTCCGCCGAGCGAATCGCCCAGGAGCTGCGCAAGATGCTCGTGCATTCCACTCGCGTGCGCGCCATGAACCTCGCCCTCGAGACCGGCCTGGTCGCCGCCGTGCTCCCCCCGCTCCTGCCCATGAAAGGGTTGTTCCAGGGTAAACCTGCCCAGCCCGAAGGAGACCTCTGGGACCACACCATGCTCGTTCTCGATCTCCTCCCGCGCACGCCGAGCTTCACGCTGGCCTTCGCGGCTCTGCTGCACGACTCGGGCAAACCGGCAACGAAGGCACTTCAGCGCGGCCGCTACTGCTTTCATCAGCACGAACAGGTCGGCGCCCGGATCGCCGAGCGACTGTGTCGTTCGCTCAAGCTCTCCAATGCCGAACGCGAGCGAATCACCTGGCTCGTATCCCACCACCAGTATCTGGGCGAGGCTCGCAGCCTTCGCGAGTCGAAGCTCAAGCGAATCCTCGCCGAGCCTGGAATTCAAGAGCTGCTCGCCCTCCACGAGGCCGACGCGCTGGCATCTTTCGGCTCGAGCGAAGAAGTCGACTACTGCCGGCGCTATCTCGATTCGCAGCCAACCGGTCCGATCAACCCGCCGCCACTGGTGAACGGCCACGACCTGGTGCGCCACGGCCTCGAGCCCGGACCTCGCTTCGCAGCCTTGCTCGAGCAGCTTCGCGATGCTCAGCTCGAAGGAGCGATCCACAACAAACGCGAGGCGCTCGATTGGGTCGAGCGCCGGCTTGCTCACCCGGACCAAGCGCCACCAGGAACAACAACCGAGCCCGATGGGGCGCAGAAAGGCTGACTCTTGCCGGAATCACTCAAGGATGCCTCCGGTGTCTTGACGAGCGGCGGGCTCGACAGCGCCATTCTCTGCGTCGAAATGCTCCGCGATTTTCGGCGTGTCGTCCCGCTCTACATCCGCAGCGGTCTGCGGTGGGAAAGCGCCGAGCTCGCTTCGCTGCACCAATTCCTCGCGGCCGTCGAGCGCCCCGGACTCGACAAGCTGGTCGTCCTGGAAGAGCCGATCGCCGATGTCTACGGCGACCACTGGAGCACCGGCGGCCAGAGCGTTCCCGGCTCCGAAACCCCTGACGCCGCCGTGTACCTGCCCGGCCGCAACCTCCTGCTCTCGACCAAGGCCGCCGTCTGGTGCCGCCTGCGCGGCATCGAATCCCTGGCGCTGGGCAGTCTGGGATCAAATCCGTTTCCCGACAGCACGCCGGCCTTTTTTCGGGATCTCGAACGCCTCTTTCACCAGGCGATGGGCGGCGGCTTGAAGCTGATCCGGCCCTTTGATCACCTGCACAAGATCGACGTCGTCCGCCGCGGCCAGCACCTGCCCCTTCACTTGACCTTCTCCTGCATCAACCCGATCGACGATCGCCACTGCGGAAATTGCAACAAATGCGCCGAACGAAAAAACGGCTTCGCCGCCGCCGGAATCCCCGACCTGACGCCCTACCACACCGACCGCGCTCCCCCGTAAGGTCCGCCCCGACCATTCTTTTCAGCCGCCCGTAGGGTCCGCCATTGCGGACCGATCTTTTTTCCGGTCACCACTGCCCGTACGATCCTCCATTGCGGACCACAGCGTTTCCTGCCCCGCTCCAGCGAGATCCCCAGATACCATGTTTCAAGTCACGCGCGAGATCGAATTCTGCTACGGCCATCGCCTGCTGAACTATGAAGGCAAGTGCCGCCACCTGCACGGGCACAACGGCCGTGCCGTGATCACGCTCGAGGGCCACGTGCTCGACTCACGCGGCATGCTCATCGACTTCGGCGATATCAAAAAAACCGTGCAGCAATGGATTGATGACAACCTGGATCACAACATGCTCCTCTGCCGCGACGATCCGATCCTGCCGCTGCTCCAGGAACGTGGCGAGCGCAGTCTTCGTGATGGATTGCAACCCGACCGCCGAGAACATCGCCCGCCTGATTCACGAACAAACCGCTGCGGCAGGCCTCCCGGTCGTCGAGGTCGTGCTCTGGGAAACCGAGCACTGCTTCTCGACGTATTCGTCAAGAAGATGAGACGAGTTGACCTGGAACACACCGCATGACTGCGACTTTCGGTCGAGCGAGCCGATTCAATGCCCATGCCCCCCCTCGCCGCCGTGCCCGTGCACGTCACCCGCGGGTTCCTGGGGCAGAGCGTACGACTGGGGGTTAACCGGGTAGATCACGCTATCAACCCACCAGTCGTAGATGCGCCCCGTGCGCCTGGCCTTCATTATCGCGACCGCATACTCTCGTTCTTCAGGAAAGGCTGTGCTCGTCGGGCCATCGATCTCGTACAGCGCCAGCGCGTAAATCTTCATGTCCGCCCCGAGCCCTTCATCATCTCCGACCGACTCGATTCGGACGAATTTCACGTTCTGTCCCTTTGTGGAACTGAGCCTCTGGTGCAGCTTGAGCATCTTGGCCATCGGCCCCATGCTCATCTCCATCATCTTCCGCTCTTTCGGCTTGGAGTCGAGTTCTTCCATGATCTGGGCGGCGGTCCTGCCCTTTTTCGTGTCAGGATGGGCGTTGTACCAGAGCATTTCACTCAGGTCGGCCCCTCGGAGCACCTCGAGGTACTTGTTGGCGAACAACGTGGCCTGTTTCACTCGCACCAGGTGTTGAACCGTGCTGACCGTCCCTGACCCCAGACCGAAAATCAGGCCCAGGCCGATACCAGCATTCGCCAGGCCCTTGCCCGTCAGGATGTCCGGAAGCTGCTGGATTTTCCAGTGCGCCCAGATCCCGAGCCCGACTGCCAGGACCGCGAAAACATAGAAAAAAGGATGAGCGAAGCTGCACGCCGACAACACGCCGCATGCCACGCTGAAGATCGAGCGCGCGCTGATCGCTCGGTAAGTCGGTATCTCATTCTCGATCACCGGCTCGGATGCAGCCGGGTCCGTATCGATCGTGCTCATTTTCTGGTCGGTGGCCACAGATGTACTCCTCCCGCCGGCTGCTGCCGGCCGGGATGATTGCGAATGACGGATGGACGATTGCGTTTCGATCGGCGAACCGGGCAGCGCCCGATAAGTATCTTCGAAGCTACAGATCACCGCCCGAGCCGTCAAGGATCACCGCACGGCCAGGCTGGCCCGCGACGCAGGGCTGAGAAACCACGAGCCAAACGCCATCCCAACCCAGAACGTGCTCAAAACCCAGCCGGTCACATTCGTCCACGACCAGTTCCTGTCCGCCAGACCGCACTTCCAGCCCGCCATCAGCACGGCGAGCATGGTCAGCCCCATCGCCCGATCTGACAGCGGCGTCGCCCAGTGCATCGTCCGCCACCGCCCTTGCAACACCCCTTCGGCGTCGAAGATCCAGACCAGTAGGCCCGCGACCAGCCACATCAGCTCGCCCAGGCTCCCCTCGACCTCGCCCGATCGTGCCAGGATCACCGGCCCCACGAGCGCCAGGCAGCCCGCCAGTGTTGAAAGACTCGCCAGCAGCTCATACGGTGGCCACGTTAGCCGGCCTCGATGAATGAGCAGAGCCCCTCCCCAGATCAGGGCCGCTCCGACCAGTACCGCATTCGCCACCGCGGGATTCGCCGATGAGGCGCGAGTGTGTGCCATGGTTGTCAGATCTTGGTTGTCCGGTGTCGGTCAAAAGCTGCCGCGTGCCCGCTTCGTCCGACGGCGTCTCTTTCGAAATTGAGAATCTCCCCCATTCCCTTCGGCACGGCGAGGCGCCCTCGATCAGCCAAACGACCCCCAAGCGCGCTGGATCGCCGCTATAAACGGAACATCTCATACGAACGTCCCGAATCCGATCTCGTTGGCCAGCCGAGACCACGCCAATCAATGCGACGCGGCAACCGAGCCCGTGAATGACGACGAGGGAGCTGTTGCCGGCGCGGAATCGCCGTGATGGGTAAGTAATTCGAGATCCGGGTCGTCAGGCTGTGGGTTCAGCACCACTTCTTCACCGTCCTCGAGCCCCTGGGTCACTTCAACCAGATCGGACGTGGTGTTCCCCAGCTTCACTTGCCGCCGCTCGACAGTATCTTCGTGCACGACGAAACAAATGTCGTAGCCGTGATCGATCAAGATCGCCTCGGTAGGAATCGCCAGCACGTTTTCCCGGCGCGGCATCGCAATCTCGACCTCCGCACTCATCCCCGGCTTCAAGCCCTTCGGCACGCTGTCCAGCTTGACAATTCCCTCGAAATACCCCACGTCCGTCCGCCAGTTGAACACGGTCATTGGAGCAATCGACGTGACCCGGCCTTCAATCCCTTGGTTGCCGATGCCCTCAACTTGCACGTGTGCCCGCATCGAGGGCCTGACCCGCTCGACGATCGACTCATGAATCAGGGCCACAACTTCCATCTGCGTCAGGTCGGGCAGAAAGAAAAGCTGCTGTCGCTGCCGCACCGACATCCCGGGCTCGATAAAGACCTGACGGTCGGCGTTGTTCGCGTAGATCACGAATCCGTCGTGCGGCGCACGAATCGTGCAATGCTCGACCTGTTTCTGGAGCAGGGCAAATCGTTCGCGGTGTCGCGACAGCCGAAGCGTCTGGTAGCTCAAGGTCAAATCCGCCGCCGACACCGACCCTCGGAGCACCTTCGCCGTCTTTGGTGCCGTGTATTTCGTGAACAGCTCGTAAGCCGACTCCTGCTGGAACAGAGTCAGCGCCGACTGCTCTCTCTTGAAGTCCTCAGCCGTCGCGACTGCGGCGGGTATGTAGCCTTTTTCTCTCATCCGGCTCGCCCACGCCACGCGGTCCTTGGCACGCTCCAGGTCGGATCGAGCCAGCAAGATCCTCCCCTCAAAATCCTCGATCGTCTCGTGCAGCGTCCCTTCCTCGAACTCGCGGACTGCCAGCTTGGCGATCTCCAGGTCGAGGGAAGCCTGCACGTGATCCGCCGCCGCCCGCGCGACCGTCATTTCTTGAATTCGCAATAACTCCTCGTAGTCCGAAGAATCAATGATCGCCAGCACGTCACCACGCTTGACGGTTGTCCCTTCGGGTATGACGCTGAGCAACACCGCCGCGCCCCCGGCAGCAAGCCTCTGGCCCCGCACGCCGACCGCCACGTTCTCGAGATCGCACTCAATAATCGTTCGCTTCGTGCTCTCCACTCGCCCGCTCGCCGTCAGCTTCGGAAACAGGTCCGCCCGCCGCACGCTGGTCGTCAAATACCGCTCGACCGGCGAAGTCCGCCCGTGCGCGCAGCCGCACCACCACAAGAACACCGGAGGCGATCACTGCGCAAGAGAGAAAAGCGAAAAGACATAGAGTCCGAATTCCTATGGATTTCGCTCGCTTATGCATGAGAGTTGTTCCTCGACACGGTGCGCTCTACGCAGCCTCTTGCCACCGGTCCTCTTCCCGTGAGCTTAGGACACGTCTCGAGTCAAATTCGAGATCTCCCGCGGCTCACATGCGCTCACTTGTCTCCTCAGTTCATTCAGATATGAGGAGATGCGCTTCCGGCACTGTCCTTGTCCCAGCTAGAGGCTCGGTGAGATTCTTTTTCACGTCGTCTGTTCGGGCAGGCATTGGGGGGTGGGAAACGATGATCTCGTTCGCCGGGCTGCGCCTGGGGCAAACCGCCGCCAAGCGTCGAGCGCGTGGTCGAGACATCATTCTTTTGGTTCGACCAGTAGCTTGCGCCGCAAACCCCCGGTCTGATCATCTGGATTGTAAAACACTGGTTCGACAACGGCAACGTTGAACGGACGTCTCCCTCAGGTTTGCTCAGTCGGGGTCAATCCCGGGACGAGGCGACCGTGTCGGGTCGAGCGGCTCGTTCTTTCTCTTTACTTTGATCGGCAGATTTCGAGAACGATTCCACATTAGTATCGGCCGACGGCGGGTTGAGCACCACGAGCTCGCCCTCCTGTACGCCGGCTTTGATCTCGACTAAAGAAGTTGTGTCCTGGCCAAGTTCGACCGGGCGCTGCTCCAGGCTATCCTCGTGCACGATATAGCAGATCTTTTGGCCTGCCACAGACCTGATCGCCTCCAACGGGACGGCCAGAACGTTCCGGCGACCCGAGAGCGCAATATCAACTTGAGTGGACATGCCGGGTGTGAGGCCTGGAGCGGTTTTGTCGAGCTTCACGCGACTGAGGAAGTACCGATAATCCTCCCCATCTCGACCCGGCGCGGCGGGGAACTGACTGATCGACACAACTTCCCCGTCCACCTCAAGCTCGGGCAGGGCTTCAAACCGAATCTTGGTCTTCATGCCGATGTTGACACGATTGACCACCGACTCATTGAGCGCCATCTGCACTTCCAGCTCGGTAAGGTCGGGAAGGTAAAACAGCTCCTGCCGTTGCCGCACCGACATCCCTTCCTCAATGACGACCTGATTCCTCCCGCGCGAATTCGGGTCCTTGTAATAAAACAAGACGCCGTCGTGCGGTGCGCGAACTGTGCAATACTCGACTTGCTTCGTAAGTGCCTTTAGCCGTTCAAGTTGGCGCGCCAAACGAAGATCTTCGTTCGCGAGCGTGGTCTGGGCGGAAGTCACTTGTCTTTCCAGCGTCCGCTCGGTCTTCGGCTGCGTGAACCGCTGGTAAAGATCCATCGACCAGAGCTGCTTGTCAACCGCGAATTGCATCTGTGACACGCTGAACCTCTCAGACACAATCGCCGCGACCGATAAGTAACCATTTTTCTTCATCTTCGCGGTCCAGTTCAGATGATCCATCGCCAGCGACAGGTTGGACCGCGCCAGCGCCAGCGAGCCTTCCATCCCCTTGAGCGTCTCTTCGACAGTTCCATCGCGAAACTCGATCACCGACAACTGCGCAATTTCAACATCAAGGCTGGCTTGCAGGCGGCTGGCTTTCGCCTGCTCAACGGTGATCTCCTGCTGACGTAGCATTTCTTCGTAGTTGGACTTATCGAACGTCGCCAGCACGTCCCCTTGCTTGACAACAGTTCCTTCCGGCACGACCATCAGCATCGTCGAGGCACCGCCGGTCGTCAGGCCGGCAATATTCTCAAGCTGACACCGGATCACCGTTCGCTTGGCACTCTCCAGCCGGCCCGGAGCATTCAGGACCGGGGCAAGATCCGTCCGGAACGCCTCCTGCACCCGATATCGCTCCCGTAGCGGCCGCCGATCGAGCCAGGGGAGGTTCCCCTTGGCGTAACTTGCGATTAAAAAAGAAGATAGGGCAACCAAGGCGACAACTGCGCCGATCCACCGGGTCACCAAGCTGTTTCTGAGCCAGCTCATCGAGAGTGCCTCCTCGCCTCGTCGTCGACTCGCGTTCGAACCTCGCGCGGTGGGTGGATCAGACCCTCGGTTTACGCGCCCTCCTCGACGAAGGCAGGCGCACCCGAACCCTTATGTTCAATAGGCGTCAAACCCGCGCGGCATGGCCGGATCAAGCGCGCTCGAAATCTCCATTAGAGCCAGTGAGCTCTGATTCCGCGGCACTGGCCGGGAATAACATCCCATTCATTGTCGCCCCACGCGTCACCAAACCACCAGACTCGACGGGTTCTTCCACACCCGTCCCAGCACCTTCGACGTCCACCGGCCGCCCCCTTGCGGGCTGCGCGCGTCCGTCGAGTAAACCCGAGCGGCGTTTCCCTCGGCCCGCCATTCATGTAGCGGCGCAGTTGCTGCCGTATAATCCTTCAGGTCCGCCGGAAGCAAGAAAAAAAGCGGCTGAGGCCCGCCCGGCTGGCCATTAGTGGCCACCCGCAGCGTCTGGCCGGTTCGAGCGTCAAAATCCTCATAGACCGGCAAGGTCGCGATCCCCGCACGATCCGGCGCGAAGAAAGCCACCCGGCGACCGCCTGACGGCCCCCCATCCTTGGTTGCGGCCCCCATCTCCAGGCGAGCCGCGGCTCCGGCGCTTGCCGGTGACAGGTAAACGGCCACGGGAAGTGCCAGCCGGGGGTCCGAAAGATCAAGCTGGTACATCACCTGATTGTAGTCGTAGCGAGGCGTCGGATCCTGGTTGCCCGAGAATGTCGTCGTATACGTTCCCTCGAAGAAGATGATCCGGCCGCGGTCCTTGTCGAACATCGGGTGCTGTTTGGGATTGTAAAAGCTGTACCGATCATGCGTGACCACCTTGCGTGCGTAAACCCACGGCCCCAGCGGCGAGTCGGCTTCGGCATACCAGATCTCGCCCAGAAGGGACGGGCTGCCGTACGACTCGACCGTGATCATCACCCAACGGTTGCGATGGCCGTTCCAGTAAACCGACCCGCCGTGGGCCACCACGGTCCTGCCCGAATCGATGTCGCGCAGGTTGAGGAGCGACTCCTCCACGGTTATCTGGCGGGAAGCGATGAGCTTGGCCTGTTGATCGTGCCGGAGGAGCTGGGTCTTGATCTTCCAGCCGTAGCGCAGTCGCCCGTCGGGACCACGGTCAAGCTGTCGCTGGCCCACCCGCGTGCCCGGCACCAGGCACGTATAAGCCTCGCACGCCGCGGGCTCCTTGAGCAGCTCGGGGTCGGCTCGCACGCGCAAGAGAGGATAGGGATTTGCATAATAGATGTAGTTGATTCCATAGGCCTGGTGCAAGAACGGGTGCCCGTCCGGGTGCTCCCCGGAATACTCTGACGCTTCCGGGAACTGCGTGACTTTCTCGAACCGCTTCGTCCCGGGATTGAACTCGGCAAGCCCGCGCTCGTAAACCTCGAGCATCTTGCGGAGCTTGGCGTAAAACGCAAACATTCGCTCGCGGCCCTGGTCGTCCTTGAGCACCGTCAGTCCCGAAATCCAGGTCGGCCCCTCGCCGGGCATCGGGGCTGTCGGTCGTGCAAAGCCCTTGTCGTCGACAAAGTAAGTCAGGTCCACTCCGTCCTCAGGCTCGAGACCACCCCGCCCCGGCAATTCCGACGTCGCACCCGGAACATGAAAATTCCCCAGCGGATAGTCGGGACGATTCGTATCGCCCCAGAACCAGTGGATCTTCCCTTGAAACACGGCATTGACCACGCTGTCCTGCCCGAAGACCTGTCCGTTGAGCAAAGGCTCGCGGATCGGCACCTTGTCGCCCGTGAGCACGCTGTCGCGATAGATTCCCTCGCCGGTGACTCGATACAACCGGCGCGCAATGTTCAGCCGGCGGATCACGACCTGCGCTGTCCCCCCTTCGGTGATGACAAACGACGCACCCCGATAGCCCAGACCGTCTTTCTCGGCTTCGTAGCCATGGCTGCGAATCGAGAAGTAAACCTTCTGGTTGAACAACCCGGGCTCGTCGAACGCCACGATCCCATTGCTATCGGTGTAATAGCGAACCTGGTTGACGGTCTTGAGCTCAACCAAGGGCACACCCCGCCCGGTCCCCGCTTCGACGACCTGGATGCGAAACGGCCGCGGTCTCGCAGCCGGCCCCTGGTCCGACCCGCGGGCCCCAGTCGTAAGCGATGAAGCAACCAGGACGAGCGCGGCAGCAAGCGTCTTGAATGCCGATCGATCCACCATGATGCGATTTCTCCGTTGATCCATCGCGCACTCCGCTCCATGTTCCAGGTTATATTGTATCAGGGTGCCTGAAAATAACCGAACGCTGGTGATGACCGATCAACAGGAGCCCCTCTGAATGGCCAAGAAATCCGATCAAGCTCCGGTGAAGATTCCAGGCTACCGCTACCACTCACCCGACGTGCCTCTTTCGGCGATTCGACGCTATGCCAAGCGAATCGCATCAAGGTTCGATCCTCACAAAATCATCCTCTTCGGTTCGTACGCATACGGCCGGCCGCAACGGTGGAGCGACGTGGATCTGCTGGTCGTGATCGGCGCGTACGACGAGACGAACCAAGCGATCCGTATCATCAATGCCCTCGAAGCCCCATTCTCGCTCGATTTGGTCGTTCGAACTCGGGAATCGATCGAACGCGACTGGCGGGACGGCGACTGGTTCGTCCGCGAAGTTCTGGCCAAGGGAAAGGTCCTCGTGTCCCGGGTAAGAGGTCGCCCCGACGCAAAGCTCTGGCCGCCCTTGGCCGAGCGGAAACGATTCGTCGCGAAATTCGACGTCGACTGCACCTTCGAAGCTGATCAAGAATGTCGCTATAACGCGAGTAACCAGCCAGGCTGGACCGACCGCCGATGAAAAGTCTTGACCCGCTGAAAACGAGTTCTATGTATGACCGTTCGCTATCCGAACTCTTGCTTCTCGGTGTTTTCAACGGCTGCAGCTCACTGACCTGGGGCTCGCATCATCGACAAGTGCTCGCCGCAGCGAGCATGGCGCGGAGCTTTCTCCGATCTTCCTGCCCGGATCGCTCATGCGCGGCATAACCAGGTCAGCAGCCACGCTCGCCGATCTCGCCGATCGCAGCCCGCGTCATGGTCAGTTTGGGCTGCTGGTCGAGGGGCACACCGTCATCATTGACGTCGAAATCACGGGAGCGGCAACCGACACGCTCGTGACACTGCGCCGGGACGTACAGCCTCCTCGAAGTCCGCCTGGCGGCAAGTCGCGCGTTGAAACGGACATTGGATTTGCCGCCGCCCTATGTGACCGGTGGCGACGACAAACGAATTACTTGCCGCCAAAGCAACGAAGAGCAGTCTCAGGCGCAATATCGGCATTACCTGCCATATCTTGCAGAGTCTCGTCATTTTCACGGTGGGCTTACCCATCCTCCCCTTCGCTATCCTGGCGGACAAGTACCACTGGTTCGAGAGCAAGAAAGCCAGGGAACGCAGAATCACGATCGATGCCGGCAGAGAAGCGATCAAGGCCATCGAGCGCCTCCGCTCCGCCCGGCATGGACTGGCTCGACTGGACGAGCGCCGTCAGCTTAACGTCCCGCGCGTACCTCGAGAGCGAGCACGAAGCCGACACCGAAGCACTGCGCCAGCTCAATCAGGACCTCGCGGCCGCAACGCAGCGCCCACTCAACCCGGAGTTTCTAACCGGCCTCTGGGACAAGCTCGAAACACTCGGCCCGCGCAGCCGGGTATTCGTCACGCGACACCGCTTCGAGCTCCTCGAACATCTTGGCGGCCCGATCAAGCTTTGAGTAAGCCAATCTGACACGCCGCTCGCTGACGAACTTGCTGCCTTTGGGTACACTGGGATGTCGTCTCAGTGATACTCGCAGACCTTTGGAGGACGTCTCACGACGTTTCCGATGACGACGCGAACGATTCCTTCGAGCTCGCCGCCAGTGCCGCCACTCGGCTTGTCCGCTGAGGTCTCAGCGCCAATTGTCCCTTCGCTCGATGACCTGTACCGCATGACGGTCCAAGACAACCCGGCGGTCATCCGGAGCGTAAGCTGGGCCTATTACGAGAAGATTCTCGAGACGGTGGGAGAGACCGGAAGTCTTCGGCTCGCCTATGACGGGAAGGATCTGGAGATTAAGTCGCCGAGCCCGGTGCATGAGAATGCCAAGGTGTATGCGGGAAGAATGGTCGATCTCATCGCCGAAGAACTCGACATCGATTCCATCAACCTGGCGTCAACGACATGGAATCGGCCTGAAATCGAGCGGGGGATCGAAGCCGACCAGTGCTTTTACTTCCGCCCCGACAAGCTCGCTCTTGCCACCGCCTCTCTGGCTCGGAATTCCAGCGACTTGAGCGACTATCCCCCGCCTGACCTGGCGTTCGAGGTCGATCTTTCGCCGTCGAAGGTCGATCGTCCGGGGATCTACGCTGCGATGCTTGTGCCCGAAGTTTGGCGCTTCGACACTTCCAGTGTCGTGATCGAGCAACTCAATGAGGAAGGCGCGTACACAGTCGCTGAGTCAAGCGTGTTTCTGGCGGTAACATCCGATGATCTCGCACGCTGGGTGCTCCACGAGAGCAGAACCGACCGCTCAACCTGGAAGCAGCGCCTCCGTGCCTGGATCCGTGCCGAGCTGCTGACCCGCCCCCGAGGAAACCAACCGTAGGGCGCAGCGGCGACGGCTGCGCCGAACCCAAAGCCCCGCAAGCACTTCCCGCTCCAGCTCGACCAAGCATTGCTGGTCAGTGTTCCCCAGGACGGCAAAACGATACGATAGTCGCCCGTATGGAAAACGTTGTTCGCGACGAAAAGGGAGGAGCATGACCGACGTCGAAACTCAACCTGAGCTGGAAATCATCGCCGAGCCCAGCGTCTTTCTTCTCGGCCGGCAGGAAATCAACGAGGAGGCGCTCGCCGAGTTCCTCTCCGGCCATGACGTCAAGCACTGGACCACCGACACCCAGGTCGCCGGCGAAAAGCTCATCGAGACCGCCGGGCGCGTTTGTTACATGTCGTTTCAGCGCCCGCGACCGGGGGGCAATCACGCGTATATCCAGCATCTGCTCGAGGTCGGCCACGGCTCGGTGCTCGAGCATGCTGTCTTTAACTTGCTCTTCACCGGCGTGAGCCGCAGCCTGACCCACGAGCTCGTGCGCCACCGCGCGGGCTTCGGTTTCTCGCAGTTGAGCCAGCGGTTCGTCGACGAGTCGAAGTGTTCGTTCGTCGAGCCTGAAGTCATCGCCCATGACCCCGAGCTACACCAGCTCTGGGTCGAATCGGTACGCGCCAGCCAGATTGCTTACCGAAATCTCGCTGACCGCCTCACCGAGAAATTTAAGGACCTCGACGACCGGACCCTCAGGCGCAAGAAGGCTCGAGAGGCCGCGCGGAGCGTGCTGCCCAACGCCACCGAGACCAAGATTTTCGTCACGGCTAACGCCCGCGCACTGCGCCACTTCATCGAAATGAGAGGTGACCAGGCCGCCGATGTCGAAATCCGTCGCCTGGCCGTCGCCGTCTGCAATCTGATGCAACAAGAAGCCCCCAACCTCTTCGGCGATTACAGCCTGATCGACCTGCCCGAAGGCGGACAGGCTGTGACCACCCCGTTCCGCAAGGTCTGACGGCCCGATTTTTGCCTGCTTCCAACTCTCGTCGTGGCCGCGGGTTCGACTTGCCGATCATTGGGTAGTCGGGTTACGCTAAACTCACCCGGCCCGAATAATCGAAAGATCTCGTAGCGGCACGATCTCTCGCGTTCCCGAGTTGGCTCGTCAAAGGGGAGTGCGCCCCATGTCCGAGATCGAGGAACCCGACCTACCGAAACCGGCGCACAACCCCGTCAAACCGCTGCCCCGTCTCTGGAAGTCGGAGCCAGACGAGCCCGAGGACGAAATCCCCGGTCTGAAGGCCGACGATCACTCGACCAAAAGCTCGACGACAGGAAGCGACGGCGCCTCGTCCCAGTCGTCGACCAAGGCGGGAACGTCGGGCGGCAAACCGAAAAAGAAGAAAGCGAAGGAGTCGGCGGCCAGCGGCGCCAAATCGGACAAGAAAAAAGCGCTCATCGAAGAAACCCCCTCCCTCGACACATACGAATCGCGCCGCCGGGCCCGGCTGCTGATGGGCGGATTGTCGGCGACCTGTGTGGTCTTGCTCCTCTGGATCGGCTACCGCACGTTCTTGTACGACCCGAGCACAATCGACATTCCTTACGACGACCCCACAACCGCACACCAGGGCGCCCCTGAGCCCAAGCCTTCAAAGGACGGAGAGGCCCGCTTCATGTTCAACCGCGCCCAGGACTACGCCAAGAACGGGCGCGCCGATCAGGCAATCGCCATGCTGAATAAAGTCGTCAAGGCCTACAAGGAAACGCCCACGGCCGACGAAGCCCGGGCCGCACTCGACCGCTCGGAAAACAACCTGCCGCTGTTCGCAACCGGGCCGATCGTGGTCGCCGAGCCCGGAAAGAAGGCTCCGGCCCCAGCCCCGGAACCACCGCCTCCCAGGGCGGTCGTCGAGGCAACGCCAAATGAGGGCCAGGCCGCCAAGGGGCAGGCCGTGCTCGTGCTGCCGGCCAATACTCCTGAAATGGTCGTGGTGCCACCGTCGGTCCGGGAGCGAGCCGCCCCGCCCGGCGCCGCTATCGCCGCCCGGCCTGTTCCTGCGGGCTTTCAGGCCAATCTTCAGGCCGGCGTCAACGAGTCAGGCTGGCCGCTGGTGATCAACTGCGTTCGCGACGGCGCAGCGATGGTCCTCGTTCCCGGCGGCACTTTCACCATGGGCAACAACGAAGGCCTACCCCCCGAACGACCAGCTCACGAGGTCCGTCTCTCGACTTTTTACATCGACCAGCACGAAGTGACGAACCACCAGTTCCGCATCTTCCTGAAGGAGGCGAAGTATCACGGGCAACCTGCGGGAAAGTGGCTGACCGACGAAAAGGCCAGGGCCGAGCCCGAGACACTCCCCGTCACGCACGTCAACTTTCACGACGCCAACGCCTACGCTGGCTGGGCCGGCAAGCAGCTTCCCACCGAGGCGCAGTGGGAGATGGCCGCGCGATCGATCGAAAGCAGACGCTTTCCCTGGGGCAACGAACCGGCCAGATGGTCGCGTCCCCGAACTGTCCGCCAGATCGATGACGTGATGTCCTTTCCCGAAGATGTCTCCGCCTACGGCGTCTTCGACATGGCCGGCAATGCCCAGGAGTGGACCAAGGACTGGTACGACTCGAAGTACTTCCAGCAGATCGCCAAGACCGCGGCCGAAAACCCGACCGGACCCAGCAGCCGCCCCCGCTCGAAAGAGCTGCCCGTCGTCGTCAAAGGCGGGTCAAAATCCTGGACCCTGTCCTATCGCGAGGGCATCCCCTACGACAAGCGCCTCGCGCACGTCGGCTTCCGGTGCGTGATCTCCGTCGAAGGCCCAACTGGCGCTTCGCCAGCAGGTGCCCCCCCCGGGCAGCCGCCAGGCGCCCCCGGCCCCAATCGTCGCGGTCAATCGCCGGTTCCTTTCTGACGCTGCTCCAAGAACCATCCAACCGTCATTGTTGGGCACGGGTCTCCAGACCCCGCCCTCCTGCTAGACCGAAGGTCTCCAGGGGCCGACTCGCCAATCAAAGACCGTCGCCGCACTATCGCTCCCTCAAGAACCACCCAACCGTCCGCTCAATGCTCTCCGCGTACCCGATCGACGGACTCCACCCCAACCGCGTGCGAGCTTTCTCGGTGCTGTACTCGAGATAACGTCCCAGGAGCCACGCCCCGTAACGCGTCACCCGCGGCGGTTGCGCGCGGCGGAGCAACCGCCCCTGAACCTCGAGCACGAAACCCCCCGCATAAGCAAGCGCGTAAGGCACGTGTCGAGTCACCCGCGGAAACCCAAGCGCATCGGCAAACAAATCGACGAATTCGCGCTGGCTGATCCGGCCTTGATTTGTGATGTTGTATGCCTCGCCGCGCGACCCCGGGTCGCGCGCCGCCAGGATCGCCGCATCCGCGACAACGCCCGCGTAAACCGCGCTCAGCGGGTTGTCGCCTTTGCCCACGATCAGCATGCGTCCCCGGCGAAACTCTCGGATAATCCGCGGCACGGTCGTGCGATCGCGCTCTCCAAAGAGCCAGCTCGGCCGGATCACGGTGAGCGGCAGCCCTTCCCGTTCGGCCATTCGCCAGAGCAAAAGCTCGCATTCCACCTTGCTTCGCGTGTAATGGTCGAGAATCCAGACATTCTCACCCAGCGGCGCAGTTTCATCGATGGACATCGGGCCCGGGGCAGGGTGGCCATAAGCGCTGGTTGAGCTGATATGAAGAAAGCGACCGGCACCCGCGCGTATAGCCGCGCGGCCAAGCGTTTCCGTCGCGTCCAGGCAGCCCGTTTGAAACTCGCGCCACGCGCCCCAATCACCGACCTTCGCGGCGCAGTGGAAAACAAGCTCGACGCCGGCCAGGGCGCGGGCGCACGCCGAAGTGTCCGTCAGATCCCCGCGCACGATTTCAACGCCCAGAGCATCGAGAAACTCGGTCCGGCTCCCCGCGCGCGCAGCGCCCGGACATGATCGCCCGAAGCGATCAGCCGTTCCGCCAGGTGGCTTCCCAGCAGACCCGTTGCCCCCGTGACCAGAACGCGGCTGCCGCGCGCCGTCGCGCCGGAAGTCTTTTGAGCTGACAGATCCAAAGTACGTCCCCGCCTTCAACGCTGTTCCGCGAACCGGTCTCATCGTGCGACCGCTACCTCTGATCGTCAAGCCTATTTCGAGCCCTGAGATCTTGTTCCGGCCACGTCCTTGGCCAAGCCGGTCATCCGATGTAAACTGACGCCCCAACCCCTAAAGAGGAGTCCACTCATGGCAACGAACGCGAACCAAGTTCCCCTTGAAGGAAGCCATCGTCTCGCCCTGCGCGGCTCGCGGCGGCTGGGACCGGTGCATCCCGACCAGCAGATCGAGGTGACGCTCCGGCTCCGTCCGCAAGCGCCGATCTCGCCGAAAGCTCGCTCGGAAGCGACGATCCCCCTTTCCCACAAGAGTCGCCGTTACTTGTCCCACGAAGAATACGCAACCAACCACGGCGCGTCAGCCGAGGACATCGCCAAGGTCGCCGAATTTGCGCAAGCCCACGACCTCGTGATGCTGCATTCGAGCGCAGCCCGCCGCAGCGTCTGGCTCTCAGGCACGGCCCAGAAGCTGAGCGCAGCCTTCGGCGTCGACCTCGCAGAATATGACCATCCGCATGGCGGCACCTATCGCGGCCGCACCGGACCAATCATGATCCCTGCCGAGCTCGTAGGCATCGTCGTCGGTGTCTTCGGGCTCGACAACCGCCCGCAAGCCAGGCCGCACTTCCGCGTCCGCCCGCCCCGCGCAGCGAGTCTGGCCTTGGACCCCGCCGCCGCCTCCGGCAACTCCCAGTTCACCCCGATCCAGATCGCCAAGCTTTACGACTTCCCAGCCAATCTGGACGGAACCGGCCAGTGCATCGCGATCATCGAGCTGGGAGGCGGCTTCACGACTTCGGACCTCGATACCTACTTCTCTTCGCTCAATCTGAGCCCCGCTCCCACGGTCACGAGCGTATCGGTCGACCAGGCGAGCAACACGCCGACCGGAAGTGCCAGCGGGCCCGACGGCGAAGTGATGCTCGACATCGAAGTCGCCGGTGCGGTCGCTCCCGGGGCCAAGATCGTCGTTTACTTCGCGCCCAACACGTCGCAGGGTTTCCTGGACGCGGTCACCCAGGCTGTGCATGACACGGTGAACAAGCCATCCGTGATCTCGATAAGTTGGGGCGGCCCGGAATCAACCTGGACCGCCCAGGCGATCGAGCAGTTCGATCAGGCGTTCCAGGCCGCCGCCGCGCTGGGCATCACCATTTGCGTTGCGGCCGGAGACAACGGCTCCAGCGACGGCGTCGACGACGGCCTGGCGCACGTTGACTTCCCGGCCTCGAGCCCCAACGTACTCGCCTGCGGCGGCACCAGATTGAACGCCACCGCGACGAAAATCTCCAGCGAAGTGGTCTGGAACGAGCCGGGTGATGGCGCCACCGGCGGCGGCATCAGCGATTCATTCCCGCTGCCGAGCTACCAGGAGAGCGCGGGTGTTCCCCCCTCGGCCAACCCGGGCAATAACATCGGCCGAGGCGTGCCCGACGTGGCGGCCGACGCCGATCCCGCTACGGGCTACTCGGTGCGTGTCGACGGCAACGACACCGTGATCGGCGGCACGAGCGCGGTCGCTCCATTGTGGTCAGGTCTCGTGGCCTGCATAAACCAGGGCCTGGGCAAGCCCGCCGGCTTCTTGAATCCCACGCTCTATGCTTTATCGCCCGGCACCGGGGTTTTTCGCGACATCACGAGCGGAAACAACGGCGACTACTCCGCGGGGCCGGGCTGGGATGCGTGCACCGGGCTTGGCGCCGTTGACGGCAACAAACTCCTGACCGCGCTTTCGTCTTAAAGCTGGAAATTAGAGACCTTCTGCCACCACCGCACCAGCCACCACGCGAGCGTGCGATGGCCGCCGTGGATCTTGGCTGCGCCGCGCAGCCCGGGCTCGAACTTCATGTCTTCGTTGTCGATGGGGACGATCACTTCGTAAACGGTTGTCAGCGGGTGCGCGGTGCCGGTCTTGGGGTCCGGTTTCGCAGCCACCTCGCCGTTGGCCAGATTCGAAAGCTCGGTCGGAACCTCCTCGCTGCTGCGCTTGGCGATCGAGGAAACCTTGCTCTTGATCGTCGTCTCGGCATGGCCGTCGGATGACATTTGATCGGTTCGCCCGTTTCCGAAGCAGAAACCGATTCCGGCACCGATTCCGATCCACTCAGTATGCCGCCACATAGCGAACAGGTGACATGACGAGCCGGCCCCCTTAGGTGGGCAAGCAGGGATCTATGGGAGCCCTCGGGGAGAAATCCCCCAAGGCGACCCGGCTGCGACCGCCCCGATCCAGGGCTCACGTCCTGGCGAGTTTGGGGACCCGCGTTTTCAAGGTGCTGTCGAAGACATAGGATCCTCCGAGAGGATGACTAGCTTGGCTGTCTCGCCGCGATCGTTTACGAACGAGATTGTGATAATCCGATCACTCTCGGAGTGCTCATCGTGTTGTTCCAAGGAGATGACAAGTGCTGCGCTCTGTTCGACCTTTTCCCAGCTCGCCCTTAGCCAGCGAGGCACCGTTCTCTCTGGTGCAAAGCGCCAGTTTCCCGTATTCGGACCAAACAAGATCCGCTCTTCGGTGTCTTTACTGGGATCGATTCGGATAACCGACGGCGATATAGGATTTTGCGACCCGAGCGTTCCGCTCATTTCCCCGATCTCAATTCGGAGGTTTTTTGGATCGCGTTGACTCAACCAAATCCGCCCGCGGAACGGCGACGCCTTAGGTAGCCTTTTCCAACCTAGGCGATACACATACGTTCGATCGACGTAGCTCGAACCGGATGGTGTATCGCTAGTCCGATCAAGTGTTAGTTTTACGCAATCAATGTCACAGTCGAGACCCGATATAAAATTTTTGGAGTCAATCGATTCCCGGGCTTCGATTGTGATTTCAGATTCCTCTGCAGTTGAAGAAAGCGAAGGGAAAGTCTGCGACGCATTTCGAATTCGTAAGATTCCCGGGAATGCGCCGCTCCCTGTCATTTCCACACGCAAGGTTAGTCGCTGAGAGGGGCCGTCATGAAAAACTTGAATCTGCGCCGCATTCGTCCCTGCTTCGGGGAAGTTAGCCCTGAATACAAGGTCGCACACGCCACCAGCCGCGATCGCGGATTGTTGCCCTCTAGTTACCTCGACACAATTACATGAGGGCGCGATTTGCTCGATGTGGATAGTTTTATTGCTGTAGTTAATGAGACGGAATTCGGCCCTCCCCGTTCTCTCCTCCGGACCGGATGCCTTAATGCGAACCACAGCCGTTTTTGCAGCTAGGTCCCTGGGACCTCGATGTTGAAGCTGCGAGAACCACAGGGGTATCAGTATTGAGGCCGGAAGCGTGACCAACGCCACAACCCAGAAAATTACATCGTGACGCCTCAATCGCCAGAAATCGCGGAGTTTTCCCACTCATTACTCCTCACTGACTTCTACGCGAAGTCGTGTGCTGCTGTGCTATCACTCCTTGCGCTACCGCGTCTGCCGCGCCGGAAGCAGCCTCACTTGGTCATTGATTACGCGCTGCTCTAGAAGATTTGCGGACAGTCAACGCCCATCCGGTAACCATCCACAGAGCGACGATGCCGAGAACACCCCACGAAAATATGGTCACATATTCCCAATATCCGCCGGTATAGGCCTGAACCGTGCTGATATCTCGGCCGTCACGGCGGTCCAGGTACAATGCATCGCCATGCCAAATTCGATAGAGATCCGCGTAGGGAAGGATGAATGGTGGACGCGGAAAGTCCCCGATGCAAACCCCGTCCTTAGTTTTTCCGAAACACGCGATGAAATGGTCCGGCGACGTGGATCCCCACGTCCCGCGAACATGCAGGATCGCTGGGCAGTTAAACGATGCTTTTTCTCGCTGCCGCCAATGCAACGCGAGCGTCTTATACCCCAGTTGTTTCGCAATGCTCTCCAGTTCCTGGATAGTATACGGCGTACGGTCTCCTCTTAGCTTCTCCTCGATCGACCGCACATCGAAATCGCTGCTCAAGAAAGCCAGAGCGAGACAGAGACTGTTTTGGTCCGCACATATTCTTCGACAAGCTGACTTCATCCTCCGAAAGCGGAGCCGAGAAAACGTGCGCAGTCACAACTATCGCTGCCATGGCGACGCTACAGCGACGCAAAGACAAGGGTCTCCGACTCTGTTGGAGCTTCGACTTCACACACCACCTTGGGAGGTTTATTGCCGAACGTTCGATGCACATGCGAGCCAAAGAACAATCACCACTCGAAGCTGCTCGGACCTTTGCTTTGGCTGTGGCGACGAACACCAACACGGTCCCAGCCGACCCAAACTTGAATCAGCCTGGCCAGTATTAGGCAATTCACTGCCACTCGAGCTTCGCCTGGGGAAGCACCGAACCCGGCTTGAATAAGTCGCTCGCAGGAATTCCTCAGAGCGGACGTGTGCCGAGCCGACGCACGCCGGCAGGACTCCCTAGCGATCGCCGGTCGACAGGGACGGGATTAAGGAGGGTTGCACGAGTCCGTGTCGCATGACCCACCGTAGTAGACCACGGTGTAGGGCCAATAGGATTCGGGGCAGGCCATAGCAGGAAAACTACCAGCAGCAGGTTGCGCGCAATTAGCATTATTGAAGGTCTGCACACCAAGCCCCGCGCACGCCACAAAATTTGGGCCATCCGTACAAACGAGGCACGACGATCCGGAGTAGGCTAAGCAGGCACCACCCATGGAAATGGAGCTGCACTGATATGAAGTATTGGGCAGCATGCCCGTATTACAAGTGTTGCAAATGGTAGGATTTGGCACATACGTGCAAACTCCCTGACCGCCACGAAGACTGGCGCTGGATTGATCGCTTAGCGGAGCGGCAGACGTGATCGAGAGCTGGTTGATCGTGACCCACGCAACCAGAACAACCAGCAGTATAGAGCTATGACGCATCGCGCGAACTCCTTCTAAAGAAGTAGAGAGTCATCAGTGTGGCTCCAACGACTACCGCTGCGAGAACCCTGGGGTCAAGAAAGAGTGAGTACGTGTCTCTTGCTCGCGGCGCAGGAGGTCTCGAGCAAAACGCGGGCGGTTTTGGCCGCTGCTTTGACGGCGTGATCCTTCGCTTTGATTCCACCGACTAGTTTTGTCACCATCCCGCCATCAGCCGAGACGCTGAAACCCTCGGGGATCGATGGGCGAAACTCGTTCGGTGGTAACGCGCTATTAATTACCACCGAAGAGATTTTAGAGATCGTTGTACCTGCACCATCCCTGAACGAAATCGAGAAAGGAAAATCCACAGTGGAGTTCGGCCTGGAAGAATCTCGCACCGGCCGAAAATCAGCCAACTCGACGCTGAAGATGTCTTCGCTAGCTTTCGACTCTGAATTCACGGATTGAATCACGTGGAATTCTTTTCTGATGGCAAGGTAGCCATGACTAGGGGCCAACCATAACTTCACGTAGCCCGAATCCCCTAATCCGTTCGGTCGAACGTCGATCGGGATACCTGGTCCAACTCTTACCACGATAGCGTCCAGACCCATCAGTTTTTGATTGCCTTCTAGGAGGGTGACTTTCGGGACCGAAAGTAGCGACTCCAAGCACTGATCGTCCGGGCCCCCAGCATGGTAGGATTTCAGGCCGAGCGAAGACGTCGGTAGCCGCGAGAACATTTCCAGTTCTTTGTCCGAGACCTGGGAGACCTTCAGGGCAAACTTTGACTCGAGATCGATCCCAACAAAGCTCCGATGGTCGATCGCACGTATTCTCCGTGTTAGCTTTTGCCAGTCTCTTTCTGTTGATATCGAGTCGGTTCGGTCAAATCGCATGGACGGGAAAGCGTAGCTAAGCTTGTAGGACGAAGATGACGAACGAGGCGGGTCATAGCTTTCAATTCGGCGTGAGATCTTTTCGCGCTCAGCCGCATTGGTTGTTTCGCGCAGCCTCGCCTTTAACTTCGCTATCGTTAGTGCCTTGAGGCTTTGCCACGCTACCGAGTCGGGATCGCCAACCCAGTCCGACACGTAGTCCATCTGAATCGTCTGGATACGAGACATGTAAGACTCGACAGAAAGCCTGAAGCGCTCCAGCTGCCCCGCCTCAATTGTTTGAGGCTGAGCGCAAGAGGCTGCGAGCGTGGCGGCAAGAACCAAACTGGGAAACACAACTGCATCGAACATCGTCAATTAATCCGCTGGCACTTCCGATCCATTGCGGGTTGCATACGCTCGCCATACCGCATGCGCCACGCTGTTGCTGACAAACCTCACATGCCCGTCCCCAAACAACACGTTTACCCCTCCGGGATGGTAGCTCCTCGCCGTGGCCAACGACCCGACGGGGGATACCTGCTCCACACAATCGGCCCACGAAGAATTTGGGGGAAACAGGTGATAGTATGAGGCGTCGAGCCATCGACCGCTTAGCCACGAGATACCGGCTGCGTCAGACGACCAGTCCTGGAGCCCGGCCGAGTTTGCCGCGATGCACGCAGGCGCAACATCGTTGATCACGCTCGCATCCACCGCGATCAAGTCGCGGTTGCGATCGGGTCGGCCCAATTGCGGTAGGCTGATAAGTCGCTCCGAGGCGAACGCAGTATTCGCTAGGCCGTCTGTGATCTGCGCCAAGCGTATACCTTTAGGCTTGATGAATGAGCCTCCGGGATCTGTGGGCCAGAGTGGGATGTTACCTCGGCAATAACGATAGCTTGAACTCATCCCAGTAGCGAGTGCGTCCGCCGGACAGTGAAGGATTTCGGGCGCTGCTAGCCCTGAACTCGCCCATGTCGGGTCGGTCATTCCTTCGGACATCAGCATCGGCACCTGATTCGCGAGTGCGTTGCTGTCGATGTAAGCCGCGATCAGGCTCGATGGTGAGAAGGACCACTCCGTGATATCGTTCTGGTTTGTCCCCTGAATGCCACCCCAAAATACTCCCGGAAGGCACGCATTGGATGATTCGAAATTGAGAAGGCCGACGCCGACCTGGCGCAAGTTACTTGTGCAAGAAACCCTTCTGGACGCAGCCCGCGCAGACATTATGGCGGGGAGCACCATCGACACGAGGAATCCCAGGATGCTGATAACTACGAGCAGTTCAACGATCGTGAACCCTCGCGCTTTTTCGAACGCGGCGCCCGAGTTCTCAGACGTCGGATGAACTAGGATCTTCATGGCGGATTCTCACCGAACCATCACGCCTGGATGATTACAGCAGAACGGATTCCACACCCGCCAAGACACCAGAACGCGAGCCCAAACATGCCTAATCGTGTACGCAAAGGCTGCTATTCAAAGCACACGCGCCTTGAAAAACAATACACATGGATCTCGCTGCGGTCAAGCGTCCTGTCAGCTGAAGGATACCCGGAGGGTGTACGTCAGATTCTGCGCCTTCAACTAGCACCTCGGAATCGTCAATAGAGGGAGTCAGAGGTTTTGCGGTACGGCGCGCCGACTCCCCGGACCGGAGGTCCATCGAGCAGGAAATTCGGAGCGTCGCCATGGATCGGCGGGTCGATGCGCTGCAAAGAAACGTACGGATTTGCTGGCCGAGGCAGCGGAGGTCGCCGTCACTCTGGATCGAGCCGACGGGTCCATTCAGGGTGTTCCGCACCACCCGGTTATCGAATTACAGGCGCTGGGCCTTGGGCACCAACTCAGCCACGAGATTCAGGAGCGGCACCTCACCACAATGATGGCGCAGCGGGCCCTAAGGGCCGCGTGTCCCGGGCGCGGAAGGTACCGTCAAGTGCACCCCGACGAACGCACCGCCCATTGACCGCGCTGGGAAACGCGATGACGCTGTGTCGACAACGTCTCTCAAAGCTGGAAATTAAAGATCTTGTTCCACCACCGCACCAGCCACCAAGCCAGCGTGTAATGGCCGCCGTGGATCTTGGCCGCACCGCGCAGCCCCGGCTCAAACTTCAAGTCTTCGTTGTCGACGGGAATGATCACTTCGTAAACCGCGGTTAGCGGGTGCGCGGTGCCGGTCTTCGGGTCCGGCTTCGAGGCCACCTCGCCGTTGGCCAGATTCGAAAGCTCGGTCGGAACCTCCTCGCTGCTGCGCTTGGCGATCGAGGAAACCTTGCTCTTGATCGTCCTCTCGGCACGGCCGTAGATCTTGATCCAGGCTGTGTCGCCGGGCTTGATCAGGTGGATGTCGGACTGGTCGACGATCAGGTGAGCTTCCAGCTTTTGAGGGTCGCCGACCTCGCAGAACGCCTTGCCGGGCTTCACCCATTGCCCAACCGTTTCCTTGTGCGGCAAGCCCACCACCCGGCCGTCTCGATTGCTGATCAAGGTCAGCTTGCCGAGCTGCTGCGAGATCTTCTCGATCGTGGTGTCCATCTTCGAGGCAAATTCTTCCTGCTGCCGGGCCTGAGCGCGATACTCGCGCTCGGGGCTCGTGTGATACCACTGCGCCTTGTGCCAGGCGATGTCGTGGTCCTGCTGACGCTCGAACATCTCCTTTTCCTTGGCCGGGTTCTTGAGCTTGGCGATCTCCGTGTCTTTCTTGATCCACTCGCCGTCCTTGACATTCAGCTCGACAAGCTGACCCTCGACTTCGGCGTAGATCTCCTCGGGTTTCTCGAGCTTCAGCACCAGCGTGCCGTCGATTCGTAACGGTGTCGGGATCAAGAGGATCCCAACGACGAGCGCGATCGCCGCAGCCGCATAGGCGGCCGCACGTGCCTTTTTCACTTTGCGCAACCTCCCGGGCGTTTTAAGGAACTTGCCGATCTGATAAACCGGCATGCCCAACAAGGGTACCAGTGCGCCGGTTGCAAGTAAGTAGCTGACCGATTCGAGCTTGTATGGCTTCAAGACCTGCGACAGGAACCACAGGATCGCAAACGTGACGAACCAGCGGTAGATGTAGCTGGCGATCGAGTACGTGACGAACAACATCCGCCGCGACCTCGGCATGTAGCTCTGGACGGGAATTTCGAGTCCCAGCACCTTCTCCTGAACGAGGTAAGCGAAGAACTGCGTGCTCTTGATCCGCAGGTTGGGAATCTCGAGCCAGTCGGCCATCACGTAGTAGCCGTCATACCGGAGCAGGGGATTGGCGTTGAACATGATGGTATTCACCGAGCAGATGAACATCGTCGCCATGGCGAGACTGTTCAACAACCCGGGAGTGCTGTACCACCACACGAACGTCGCGATGCTGGCCAGGAAGCACTCGACGTAGATGCCGGCCGCCGAGATCCAGATTCGCTTCCACTTGTTGGGCAAGAGCCAGCTATCGGTGACGTCGCAATAAAGCGCGGGCGTGAGCACCAGGAACAGGATCCCCATCTCGTGGACCTCGCCCCCGAAGTGCTTGGCGGTCAGCCCGTGGCCGAATTCGTGAATGACCTTCACGACGGCCAGGCAGACCCAGAAGCTCATGATGGTCCACCAGTTGAAGAAGCTCTGGAAATCCGGAAGCTTGTCGTAGAACGTCTTCCACTGGCTGGCGACCAGGCCCAGTGCCAGCAGCATCGAACATGTCGAGATCGTCACGAACGTCCGCGTAAAGATCCAGCGGAAGTACGGGTACATCCTCGTGAGCAGCCGCTCGGGATCGATGATCGGAATCTTGATGAAGAGGATGTTGGCCAGGAAGGCCCAGACCTTCCGCCAGCGGTTCTTCTTGCGGCGGCGAATCAGCACCTTCGCCTGCTCGCCACTGTCGATCTGCACGATGCCCGCTTCGTGAAGCTGCGCGACAAACCGCGTAAGGTCTTCGATCGAGATCGTCTGCGGCCGGTACTTCCGCTCGAAGGCCTTCTTGACCTCCTGGAGCGTGAGCTTGCCGTCAAACTCCTCGAGCAGGTAGTACTCCTCGATCTTGAATCGGAAGTACTTGAGTGCCAGCGGGTCCTTGACCACATAGTGGGTCATGCCCTCATAGAACTGGGGCTGCACGACCAGATCGGGTCGGAGCTTGACCACCAGATGTTCGGCGGCTTGCCCGAAGGGGAGCGTGGGGGCCAGGGTGGGAGCAGCACTCATGGATCGACAACCCTATTCTGTTCCAAGTAGGTCAGGCTTTAGCCTGACGCATTCTCACATGTAGTTGAGGCTTTTTCTGCCCGTTGGTCCAAGGGTGGATGGCGGCGGAGAAAGGCCCGCGGGCCTCTCCCCGCCCACTCTGCCTTGATTACTGGGCGCGTGCCGTCCGGGTCGGCGGGTTTTCTGCGGGTGCGTTCCCCGCAACCTCCGGCGCCAGATAAATGGTCATCTGCACCATGAGTCCAGGGCGCAGGTCGCCCGGGTTCTCGAATTCCGCGCGGATCCGCACGGCGTTCTCGGCCACGGGCTGGATCTGGGGGTCAACGAACGTGATCTTGCCTCGGAATCGCTTCTTCTCGATCGGCAGCGGCTCTCCGCGTGGCGTCGAGCGCAGCCGCGGCTGGATCTCGACGACTTGCCCCTCCTTCACGCGGAACGCGTAGTCAAGCGGCACATAAGCTTCGGCCGCCAGCCGCCGCAAGTCGCCCAGCTCGATCACTGACTCATTCGCCCGCACGCTTTCACCGGGGTTCTTCTTGCGGCTCAACACGATTCCATCGAATGGCGCAACCATCGTGTGCTCGTCCAGCGTGCGCTTGGCCAGCGCCAGCTCGGCCTCGGCGATACCGCGGTTCTCCTGGGCTTCCTTGATCTGGGCCTCGGCGACCTTCAAGTCACCCTCGGCCTTGGCCACGTCTTCAGCCGAGACCATGCCGGGCTGCCGATCGTTGAGCCGGGTGTTTCGAGCGACGACCGAGATGGCCACTTCCTTCTGAGCTCGCGCCTTTTCCTCAGGCGCGATGGCCCTGGCCTGAAGGTCGTTCTTCTTGACCGTCAGCTCGGCGATTTCATGATGCAAAACGCCGATGACCCCGTTCTTCTTGACCGGCATGCCGATCTGAAGCTCCATGGACTCGATCACGCCTTCGCGTAACGCGGCGACGCTCGATTTTTCGATCCAGTCGATTCGCGCCAGCTCCTCGAGGACCAACGGCTGCGCGTTTGCGTTCGCATTCGCATTCGGCCGCTGCTCGTCTCCGCCGGTCTGCGCCAGTGCGACGGCGCCCAGCAACATCAGGGAGCCGGCGCCCAGGGCGGCGATCGTTTTGGGGATAATCATTGTGGTAACGAGCTTCCTCGCCTCCGATAGATTGCCGGGCCGCGCCCGGCTTCTTTGGTCAATACGATATAGGAACCCAGCCGCCCGGGTGAACGAAGAGAACAGTGCAGAACAGAGAGACCTGAAGCTCAGCTCAGATCAGCTCAGGAACGGCCAGCGGAACAGGACAGACTCGTAGAAGACCTGGATCGGCTTGCGGAGCAGGTAGTAAGCCAGGTTGGTCCGTCCGCAATCCACCCGCGCCCGGACTTCCGCTCCGGGACGCATCTCCTTGATGTTGTTGCGCTTCAGATAGTCTTGCCGAACGGTCTCGCTGAAGCCGACCGTCACCTTGACGATGTGCCGGTTCTTGTATTGCTCTGATTCCGCCATCGTCTCGGCGCTGGGGGCGACGCGGATCACGTACCCCTGGTAGCGATGCTCGGGGTCGGTCATGGTCACGAAAAAGGCCGGCAACGTCGTTCCCGGCGGCTTCCGGTTTTCTCTGATGTCCGCCTCGAGCTTGCTCTGGGCCGCCAGCACCGGGCCCATGTCGTCGTCCGGAACCTCGACCTCCAGGATCCAGTCGCCATCGGTCGCGGCAATCTGGAGCAGCTCGGTGCCGATCTCGACCGGGCGGCCCGTCAAATTCTTGCGGGCTTCCCACGTCGTGATGATTCCGTCCTGCGGCGAGCGGACGCTCATTGACTCGATCTGTTCCTCGACGATTTCGATGCGTAGCCTGGCGAACTTGGCCGTGATCTTCGCCTCGGCCAGTTGCGCCTGAACCTGGATCAGCTCCTGCGTGTCCTGGCTCGACCGCAGCTTCTTCTCCTGCAAGGAAAGCGAGACAGCCTGTTGTTCGGCCTTTTGAAGGTCGGCGATCAGGCCGTTCAACTCTTTCTGAAGGTCCTTGCTGTCGAGCTTGATGACAATGTCGCCGCTGTGCACGCGCTCGTCGTGGTCCTTAGGCACCGCGGAGACGATGCCGGCCACCGGTGCGTAGATCTTGTGCCGGTCTTCCGGCAGCAGTGAGCCGTGGCCCTCGATCGTGAGCGTGCAGGGAATGAATGCCATGCACAACACGAAAACCAGAATCGCCGCCAGCACGGCGGCGATCTTGGCCAGCGTGCGCCCGCGAAACATCCGCCAGGGCGAGCCCATCGCTTTGAGCACGGGCTTCAAGAAGATCTTGTGATGCTCCTGTGCGTTCCAGAGCGCCGTCGACGCGTGCCGTGAAACCACCTCGGTGCGGGCGTGCATGTCGGTGGGTGCCAGCTCGTCGCCGATCTGCTCGGACACCAGACAGCCGAAAGGAATCTTCTCACGACTCTTGTTGTCGGTCCCCTTATCCTCCTCCTCGGGCTGGTGCAAGAGCGTGATCACCACGACCTTCGAGCCCGACTCATCGACGTACATCTCGAGTGCGTCGCGGATGTCCGGCGCACAGCCGTCGGTGTTGCCGGTGTAGACTAGGTCCTCTCCCGATCGAATCACGACCTTGCAAAGCCTGGTCAGCTCGCGGATCAGATTGGACCGCTGCTCGACGACTTCCTGGCCGCTGATCGCCTCGACCAGCGTCCTGCCGGAGATCTTGAGTGCGACCGAGAGCCGGTCGCAGCCAACCAGCCGCTTGCCATCGTTGACGACCGCGTACGACGTCTCTTTGAGATCGAGTGAGCCGTGGATCTGATGAGTGAACCCTTCAAGCTGGTTCCACAGCCGCTGCTGCGACATCATCTGCCGCATCTGGCGGTTCTTCAAATAGGTCGCCGCCAGATCGCACAGGTCGCTGACAAAACGCAGCGTGCTCTTCTGCTGTGCCGCACGCCGGGTGGGATCCATCAAGATCTCGAGCAGGCCAACGACCTGCTTATCGACCATGAGTGGCGCGACGATCAGAGCCAGATCGGTGGGGTTGAAAGCCTGTGGAACACCCTCGATCACCGCGTTGGGCGGGATATTCTGGGCCGCCGTCGCCTGGAGCATGCACCCCAGCAAGGCGTCGTGAGGCGCGGTCTTGACGCGGCCGTCCATCATCCCTGTGATGGCAAACTCGACCTGATACTGCAGCCTCAAGCCACCCCGGCCGTCCAGCATCCAGAACGCACCGCCGCTGGCGGCCACCGCCGCTACGGCCCGGTTCAGAAACTCGACATAAAACTCATTGGGCTGAATGTCCGATTCCGCCAGGTCGGCGATCTCGGCCACCAGCTTGCGAATCTGATTCTTCGTTTGCTCGAGCAAACCTGGATCGATTACTTCTTCCGTCATGGTGGTACCAGTGGATTGTCGCCTGGGTCCTTGTCGCCTCGCGCCAGTAGAACTGGCCTTTTACCGGCGACAGCACAGGACCGGAACCGTAAACACGCGCCACCCGCCCCGCAACTACAACGGGACGCCTTGATCGAGAGAGTTCCTGCGCATTTTCTGGGCCATAATCGGATGAGACGAAATCGCTTACCACCCGTGGGCGCCTGGCAGATTCAGGCCGGCTGCGGGTGCAACGACGCGAGCGCATGCAATCAGGCAGTGCACCGCCTTTGACGCAATCGCTTGGTCCGAACGATTTTCGGATCAGGAGTTAAAGCGCGGGGAAGCCCTGAACCCGAGCGTTCTGGACGGTCGTGGCGATCCTGCCGTTGCGCACGCGCTTGCAAGCGCAATTCTTCGCTGTATCTACTTCTGGCCCGCAAGCTGAAAATGAGCGATCTGCACAAGCTTCGCCGAGGGCTGAGAGCGATTGGGTGGAGCCACCATTGCCCGGATGTTTCGCCCGAGCTGCACCGGCGTCATGAACAGGCCCCACGGAAGCCCCCACCAGCCGAGCACGCCGGTGAACGCAAAGTTCCCGAGTTGCGACTTGATTCCGCAGCCACGGCACGACAACTGCGGTTTGCTTCCCCAGCGCGTCAAGGCAAGCGCCGACCAGACCCAGTGCGACGTATGAACATCGACTGGCCCCGGCCCCTTGCATCGAGGACAGGGACCCTGATGGATCTGTCGAGCGAGCGCCTGAGCTTCGCTCTCGGGCACCCGTGCAGCGGCCGCAGCCAACTGCCCCTTGCTCTGGCAAATCGCATTGCAGAATTGAAGGTCGCCCTGCTTCACGCCGCCGAAGAGAATGACCTCGCCACAGACAGCGCACCGACTCATCGAGAACTCCAGTGTTTGAGCGACATTCGCCTGCGCGAGGTCGGAACTCGCCGCGAGATTCGCCTCGCGCCGCGATATGATTTAGTTGGTCGCTCGATCGTACCGTAACATCGAAAGAAATCAATCTACCACCGCGGACCAGAGTGGCTCACGATGACACGAATCCTCGGTGTCGATTTCGGCCTGCGGCGCGTTGGAATTGCCGTGTCCGACCCCGGCCGCACCATGGCCTTTCCGGCCGAGGTGTATGAGCCTCGCGGGCCCGGGCCCGACGCGAGCTATTATCGCGACCTGGTGCGCGAGAATGAAATCGAGCGCATCGTCGTCGGTCTTCCACTGCACACCAGCGGGCGGGAAGGCGAGATCGCCGTGCGCGCCCGCAAGTTCGGCGAATGGTTGGCCGCGACGACCGGCCGGCCGGTCTTCTTCTTCGACGAGCGTTACTCGTCGGTCGAAGCCGAGCAGAGTCTGCTCCACGCGGGGCTGACCAAGAAGAAACGCAAAGCGCGGCTCGACAAGCTCGCCGCGCAGATCATGCTTCAAAGCTACCTGGATGCCGGCTGCCCCGTGAAGGAGGCCGCGCCGGCCCCACTGGCCGATCAGGATGACAACCACCCGTGACGACACTCATCATCGGCTGTGGCTATCTCGGCGGGCGCTCGGGCGCGTCGCTCCACCGCGCCGGTGAGGCGGTTTATGGCACGGCGCGTTCGCCGGCGCGAGCCGCCGAGATCGCCGCGCAGGGGCTCGAGCCAATCATCATGAATGTGCTCGACCCCGCCTCGTTGCGCAATCTGCCCGCTGCCGATCGCGTGTTCTACTGCGTGGGATTCGACCGTTCCGCGGGAGCCTCGCTGCGTGCGGTCTACGTGGACGGGCTCTTGAACGTCCTCGACGGCTTGCCGCACGATGTCACGCGGCTTGTGTATGCGAGCTCGACTGGCGTCTTTGGCCAGACCGATGGCGAGTGGGTCGATGAGCAAACTCCGCCCTGCCCGCGCACCGAATCCGGCACACTCTGCCTGGAAGCCGAGAAGCGGCTGCGCGCCTGGAGCCAGAAGCGTGCCGGCGCCGTTTCGGTCGTGATCCTGCGATTCGCCGGCCTGTACGGCCCGGGCCGGGTTGTGAGGCGCGCGCTGGTCGAGCGAGGCGAGCCCATTCCGGGAGATCCCTCCAGGCTCTTTAACCTGATTCACGTCGATGACGCGGCCCGCGTGACCGTGAAGGCGCTCTCGGCCGCGTCGCCCGAGCCTCTCTATCTCGTCAGTGACGACCGGCCCGTCACACGGCTCAACTATTACTCTTTGCTGGCAACGCTTCTGAGCGCCCCGGAGCCAACCTTCACGCCGCCTGAACCCGGCAGCCCGGAGGAGGGCCGAGACGCAACCAGCAAGCGCGTGGCCAATCATCGGATGAAGGCAGGCCTCGGCATCGAGTTGATCTATCCGGACATCACGTCTGGCTTGCCCGCATCGCTCGGTTGACGTCACGCGCCGGCTGTTGCGACACCGCCGTCGATCATTCCTGCGGCGCCGGCTCGACGTAGCACCGCATCGGGCCCTTCGAGTGGTCGAGCCGCGGGTCGGCGCCGTAGGCAATGACCTGATCGCGCCTCAGCTCCGCGAGCTCCTTGTGGGTCGTGTAGACGACGGCCCGGCCCGTGGTATGAATACGCCACGTGAGCTCTTCCGCCTTGGGTTGGTCATGCCGGAACAGCTTCATGAGCAGTTCAATGACATACGGGAACGAGTGCTCCTCGTCATTGAGAATCACCACGTTATAAGGCGGCAGACGGCGTGTCTGCGGGTCGGTTGTGACTTCGGGTACGGCGACGGTCGCCGTTGCTGCTTGCTCACCGGCCATCTCGTCCAGCCTCCAGAGGCGATTGTACGAGTTCGGACTTCTCTCTAATCTATATCCTCTACTCGTGAATGACAAAGTGAATTCCGACCGTTTCGATCGATGAGGCAGAGGAACAATGGCGGAGATGAGTCCCGGCGCAGCGCTTCGAGAGCTTCAGAGGGCCCAAGCGGGCATGAAGAAGGCGCGCGAGCTTCTGAAGCAGACCAGAGGCAACCCGCAATCTGTGGATAAAGCGTTCGCCTTCAGCTGGGAGAGTTTGACGGGAGCCTACAGGCTCATGGCGGCCATTCCCGTCGACGCGCTCGATGACGACGTCCTCACGAAGCAGCTCGCGGTCGGGCGATACGCCACCGCTCTGCTCGTCCGCCTGCGCCGTCTCAAGCGGCGGGGAGTGGCCGATTCCGGCGACATGTCCGACGAAGACGATTCTGCCAGCGACGACAGCGAGGATTGACCCGGCATGGCGCGCCCGAAGAATCCCCGGCCGGCAGTCGACTCGTCCCAGAACGTGCCTGACCGCAGCCTGACCGCGGAGAACCCGTTGCCGACTATGGCAATTCGCGCCGCGGGAACACATCAATTCGTTTATCGCAAAATGATCGAGGGACCGGTCGGGGCCGCTGCTCCCAGCCACGGCGACATCGTGCGCGTGGTCGACCGCCACGGAGTGCAGCTCGGCTATGCTCTCTGGAACGGCCGTTCGCAGATCAGTCTGAGGTTCCTGTCGCGGCAGAGCGAACCTCCAGGTCTGGACTTCTGGCGCGGCCGCATAGCCGACGCGGTCGCGCTGCGAACCAAACGCCTCGATCTCGAGCGCGAAGCAAACGCATTCCGGGTCGTTCACGCCGAAGGGGACCGTCTTTCGGGTTTGATCGTCGACCGGTTCGACGACGTCCTGTCGGTTGAGGTCTTCAGTCTGGGAATGTATCAGCGGATCGGTCCGATCCTTGCCTTGTGTGCCGAGGCGCTGGGCACGAAGCACTTTCGGGTTGGCGTCGACGAACGGGTCGCGCAGCAAGAAGATTTCTCGGGCCGGATGCTCGCCAGCCCGCGTCTGCCGCCCCGCGTGACCGTGCAAGAGCATGGAATCCGCTATCGCATTCATTTCGACGGCGGCCACAAGACGGGCTTCTTCTGCGACCAGCGCGACAGCCGCAAGGAGATCACCCGCTATTGCGCCGGCGCCTCGGTGCTCGACCTGTGCTGTTACACCGGCGGGTTCGGCTTGAACGCGCTCATCCGCGGCGAGGCCCGCGAAGTCACGTGCGTCGACCTCGACGAAAAAGCCGTGGCGCTGGCTCGCGAAAACGGCAACGCCAACAGCGTGCGTCTCGACGTCGTTCATGCCGACGCATTCGGATATGCTCGCCAGATGGCACAGAACGGCAAGAGCTTTGGCGTGGTTGTTCTCGACCCGCCCAAGCTGATTCTCGATCGCGAAGAGATCTCTGCTGGTAAACGAAAATATTTCGATCTCAACGTCCTGGCGATGAGGCTCGTCGAGAAAGGCGGGTTGCTCCTGAGCTGCTCGTGCTCGGGGCTGCTCGGCCCCGAGGAGTTTCTGGCGCTCTTGGGTGCCGCCGCGCGCAATGCCGAACGAGAAGTGCAGCTTCTGGCATTGACCGGGGCCGCACCCGACCATCCGGTGGCGATCGATGCCCTCGAGGGTGCGTATTTGAAGGTGGCGTGGCTGCGCCTGGGCGGCGAAGCGCCTCTGGACCGCCCGGCCCAGGCCTGAGCAATCCGGGTGGCCCAGCGCGCATTCAAAGAAAAAGAACAGCGCGCGAACACGACGCCGTCTAACGGCGTCTGTGAGGGTGTAGGACGCGAGCACTCGATGGGTCGGTAGCTGAGATGGTCTAGCAGCGGTTTGAAAAACCGCAGACGTGGATTCGAGCGCCACCCGGCCCACTGCCTCTTTCGGCCCGTTCGTCTATCGGCTCGAGGATTCCGCCCTTTCAAGGCGGGGAGGAGGGTTCGACTCCCTCACGGGCTGCTGAGTTGATTTGAATCGATCGGGATGTAGGAAAGTCTGGTAATCCGCCTGCCTTGGGAGCAGGAGATCGCCGGTTCGAATCCGGCCGTCCCGATTTGTGATTCGCTGGTTGAGTACGATTCGTACGCGCTTTGCGCCCGCGTTCGACTATCTCTTCTCGAGCGCAACTTGATGGGAGGTGATCATGACGCTCGCTCGGCTGAAACGCCCGACCTCGATCCATTCATTCGGGGTCGTGGTGTAAAGGCAGCATATCGGCCTTTTAAGCCGGGAGGTGGGGGTTCAAATCCCTCCGGCCCCAGTAGGTCAGGCTTTAGCCTGACGTTCCTGCTTAATCGACCGATTCCCCAAAGTTCGGTGTGGCTCGACCGGCCCGTAGTTCAACGGCAGAACACTCGGCTGATAACCGGGAGACGAAGGTTCAACTCCTTCCAGGCCGACACAGATCCAGTTCGTAAGTCATCGTCACGCCTCGCCTCGAAAGCTCGCCAGAGCCGGGTCTTGTGTTTGTGCGCAGCGCATTCCCGTGGTATGTGTTCACGATGCGCGCACCACGCCGGTTAGGCCACGTGTTCAAACTCCTGCGCGGGGCCGCCAGGAGACTTACCGGGAAAGTCCGGGCGGAGCCGCGGAGCATGATCGGTGTGCCGCCCTCGGCCCGGGGTCTCACTGGCAGACCACCGAACATTGGCCAGCATGCAAGCGAGGTCGCCCGGGAATGGGAGGATGTTGCCGAGGCCTTCGTCCAGAAGAGAATGCGGGAACTGGGCATTCCAGAACACCGGATTGGTGCGCCGGACTATGAACGAGGCGGGGTCAAGCGAGCGTTCCTGAGCGAGGAGGGCAAGGGTGGCACGAACGATCTAGCGGGAAGGATCTACGTCGACAGTGGCGTTCTCAATCCGGAGTTGAATGCCGAGGCCATCGGTGCGAAGGCGGCGAGGGCATGGGCGAAGGCGCGAGTCCGCGACCGAGTCGAAGCGGTCATCCCGCATGAAGAGTTGGAAAGCCGGGGCATTCCTCATGACGAAGTGGTTCAACTGGCGCCGGATACTGACTTGCCCATAGGGGAGAACGCCCGACGGATTCTCCGTACGATCGCCGAGGACGCAAAACGCGAGCGCTGAAGCTCGTTCCTACGGTTCCAGCCCTCCTCCGTAAACCGGAACACCGCTTCGGGGCCCACGATGAATCCTGACAGTGGATACATCACCCCGGCATTGGCCAGCTCACGATAAACCGCCAAGTTATCGGGTGTGACCTCGACGTGTTCCCCATTGGCTCGGCGGCGCAATAACTCGCGGCCAGCTCTCGACAATTTGATGGCTTTCACGTCAGTCCTCCATGTCTGAATGAATCTGATTGTATCCAGGATCATAATTCTCAGGAACGTCAATCGGCCCTGCATCGCGAAAGAAAAGCCGCTCGTTCCCACGCTCCCGCGTGGGAACAGTCCTCGTGCCGCTCTGCGCCGCGCAATGGAACGATCCGCGGAGTTTTTCCCAGTCTATTCAAAATCGGCGCGAACATCCCGACGCCGTCTTGCGTCCATGAAGTAGAAGGCAAGTAGACCCTGAGGCTTTGAGTGGTAACGAGACTTCAATGAACGGCGTGTTGTCAGGACAAAACCTGCTATCTCAATCCAATGAAGCGAAGGATGATGCCGGTCGCTCGGCGAGTCCCCAGCCGAATTATACGCGGCGTTGTTGACACTTGGCCCATCACGACTTCCCGAAGCTGTGATCAAGGCCCGGTGTCACAAAGCACCGGGCCTTGTTGTTTGGTGGGGTAACGCCGCGACGCAGACCGACTTCAAATCAAATTCAAAGTAGCGATCCTCGGGACCAAAGCTCTAGTGGCAGAGCGCCTGGCTCTTAACCAGGTGGGTGAGGGTTCGAGCCCCTCTGGTCCCAATCAATCAATCCGTCTAATCGATGCACTGGTGGTCCAGCGGCGAGGACTCCGCACCCGTAATGCGGCGACGTGGGTTCGAGTCCCACCCGGTGCTCTCTCTCGGTTTCGATTCCTTGACAATTCGGCTTCGGTCCCATGTGCCCATGTTGTAGTGGTAGCCTACTGCCTTGCCATGGCGGAAGCGCGGGTTCGACTCCCGCTGGGCACTTGAGCGCGGGATGTAGGATAGCCTGGGTAATCCGCCTGCTTCGGGAGCAGGAGATCGCCGGTTCAAATCCGGCCATCCCGAGTGATACCGGTGTGGCCTAAAGGTAAGGCGGCGCCCTGTTAAGGCGACGATTGGAGGTTCGACTCCTTCCGCCGGTGCTCTGATGCGGTGTGCGGTTCTCGCGAGTCTCGCGCGTGCCGCAGGTCGATCTGGAATCCGGAAGGGCAAGCCGAAGGGTGACGGCACCTGATTCGAAATCAGGCGAGCGATGAGCCTTGAGGGTTCGACTCCCTCTCCTTCCGCTCGAGAGGTGCAGAACCGCTGCGGGATTGGTCTAGCGGCACGACTCCTGGCTTCCAACCAGGCGACCGGGGTTCGATTCCCCGATCCCGCTTTGGAAATTGATTGATCGATCAAGAATCGATCAATCAATAGAAGCGTCTCTGGCCGAGCGGCCAGGCACGGGCTTCCCAAGCCTGACAGGCGGGTTCGACTCCCGCGAGGCGCTCTGCACTTTCAACTCTCGACTCGGGAATCGGCTAACCGGCAGGCTGCCTGACTTTGAATCAGGCGATGGAGGTTCGAGTCCTCCTTCCCGAATCAAATCGACGCAATGAGACGAGACGACTCCGGGGCAGTTACTGTTGGTAGTGACGCCACGCTCTGAACGTGGAGGCCGCTGGTTCGATTCCAGCCCCCGGAACTGACAAAAAGGCTCGGTAGGCAACCGGCAGACCACTCTCGCTCAGAACGAGAGATGCTGAGGGTTCGAATCCCTCCTGAGCCACTGATCGGGAAAACACGAAATCTCAAATCCGAAATCGGAAATCCAAAATCTAAAATGTGAACGCCCTTGCGGAGCAGCCCGGAGTGCTCGCCACCCTGTCAAGGTGGAGATCGTGGGTTCAAATCCCATCGAGGGCGCTTGATTCAGCGATGATTTGAATCGAAGCGGCACGGTACGCAAACCGGCAAAGCGACTGAGCTCAAACCTCAGTGATCTGTGGGTTCGACTCCCACTCGTGCCATTACTCTTCAGGTCGGGTGGTGTTCCTCACGGCGGTCTGTAAAGCCGTTGCCTTCAAATTGTGAGGCGGTAGGCGAGAGGTTCAACTCCTTCACCACCCAATCTTGTTCTTGGCCCCGTGGTCTACCGGTTCAGGACGCCACCCTCTCAAGGTGGAAAAGCGGGTTCGATTCCCGCCGGGGCTGCTCGGAATGAACGATTCTTCCCAGGCGCGACAGGGGTCCACCCGGCTCTCATAAAGCCGGCTCGCCCGGTTCGATACCGGGGCCTGGGACATGCGGGTGGGCTGGTGCTCGGCCGAGTTTCATACGCTCGGATGCCGCGGTTCGACTCCCGGGCCCGCAATGGATGTGCAGAGTGACAGGCTATCATGTGATGCGATCAATGGCACGGTACGCGAATTGGCATAGCGATCAGTTCGAGAGACTGATGCCTGTGGGTTCGACTCCCACCCGTGCTACTGGAAGGATGGGCTGCTGGTCCAACGGGACGACACCTGCCTTGCAAGCAGGAAATCGGGCTTCGACTGCCCGACGGTCCACTCGAACTGTGACGTCCCGTGGTCCAACGGCCAACGACGCCTCTCTTACAAAGAGGAAACGGGGGTTCGACTCCCTCCGGGATGACTTCATGACACGGAAGAACCGAGTGGTCCGCGGGTGTGCTGGCTGCATTCCTCTCTTGTAAAGAGGGGGACCGAGTTCAATTCTCGGGCGGACCTTTCTGATAACAAAACGGGCTGCTGGTCCAACGGGACGACACCTGCCTTGCAAGCAGGAAATCGGGCTTCGACTGCCCGACGGTCCACATTAAGGAAGGTAGCCGGATACGGTTGGCCGGGCCGCACTGCTAACGCGGTTTCCCTTCGGGGAATGAGGGTTCGAATCCCTTGCCTTCCGCTCGCGAATCATTAACTCGTCGTGGGTGCGATCATCAGGAGCGATTTTGCCGGCGACAGGTATTCGGACTGAAGGATGCGAGGCCGTTCTACCGGTTGTCCCGGTGGGGCGGTTTTTTGTGTTTGTGGAATTGTGATCGCCGTGCTATGTGTGCGCATGGAACATCCGTCCGCAGACCCTGCTGAACACGCCGAGGACTTCAGCCGCCGATGGGCCGACCGGCTCGAGGAATACTGCTCTATCCGCATGCAACAGCTTGGCCTTCCGGACGACCTGATCGGTTCGGCACCCCTTACCAAGCCCGGTATCTGGCGGGCGTTCGACCCGGAGGAAGGGACTGGCGGCACGATTCAGCGCGGGATCGTCGTCAATTCCGGCTGCCTGAATCCTGACTTGATGAAGGGGAAGAAGGGCAGTCGGATCTGGGCGAAGGCTCAGTTGCGGGACCGCATCGACGCGATCATCGCTCACGAGTATGAGGAGGACCGCACAGGGTCACACGAGACCGCTGTGAAAGAGGCCTCCAGGACGAAGCTGCCGATCACGGAAGGTGCGAGAAGGATATGTCGTGCGATGGCAACGTAGGCTGCGGGGCTTCACCGCCATCCGTGGGACCTTCTCACTCGTTCGCAGCCTACGATCATCCTATTATCCCGCTTCCTTGGCGCAAGCCAAAATCTCGAATCGCAGTTTATGGCCCCAATACGTCCACCGATACATCGATTCATCGCCGTTGGCGAAGGAATGGCCGAGCATGATGATCCTGGCCGCCATCAGTTCCCGGAATGCCGGTCTGTTTTCCGGTGTTACCTCGACCCGGCCAGCGGTAATCTGCTTCATCAAGTCTCTAGCGGCTGGTGAAAGGTTTCTCCCATCCGGTGGCTTAAACCGTTCGCGATCAATATGTTCCTCGGCCTCGGCTATGTATTCCTCACGCCGTGTCCAACCATGCTCCGTGAATTTGAAGTCTTCGCCGTCAGGCACCATGATGCCAGCAGCGACCAGCTCGCGGTAGGCGTCGGAGCGAGGGTGCTTGATCGGCCATTTATTCGCTCGGAAGCGAAGAACGAGCAGGGCGGAAGGGGAGAGTTGCATATTGTCCTCCATGCTGGGAATGCTTCCCGACTGCCCAGGATCATAACATCTACGCGCAGATCCCTGAAGGCCGGTCGGCGTGCTGACTTCACGCGTCTTTCTAGAATGATGCTTTCGCCGCTACAGGATAAGTTCCCGGAATGGACCTGCCATTCAAATCTGGAGCTTGCCGTTCTTGACCGTCAAGGATTCCAGATTCACCAGTATCACACCGAGGTTCTCCAGGTCCAACGCGCTGGCATGGTCGAAGAGATCGGTGGGGCTCAAGGGCGAGAACAGGCCCTGTGAAAAGATGGCATCGACCACCGTCGCGTCGGCCGCCGGGATGTTCTGCTCGTAGTACAAGGCCGTGTTCGTAGTCCCGATCTTGCTGATGTTGATCGAACCGACCGCGGCCACGATTCCATCGATGTTACCGACGGAGAGCGTGGTGCCCTTGGCCTTGCTGCCGATCGAGCCTCCCGACACAGGGCACTCTTGCTGTCGATTGACCCGCTGATCGTCAGGTTGCCGTTGATCGAGCCCAGGGCGGCGATGCGTCCGCTCTGCAGGCCACCGTTGATGGTGACCTTGCCGTTGATGTTGCCCGCGGACAAGATCTGTCCGTTCGAGAGCGATCCGCCGATCACCAGGGCACCATTGATCGAGCCATTGGTAGCGATCAAGCCGTTCTGTACGGGGCCGTTGATCGTGACAGCCCCGTTCATGTTGCCTATGGTCACGATCCGCCCGCTCATCGGTTTGCCGCTCGCGACGACCTGGCTGATCAAGTTGCCGCCGACGATGATCTGGCCGGCAAGACCCGAGCCGTTGGCCTCGAATTGGGTCGTCGTCTCGATGGGAACCGGCGACGAAGGCGACGTGGTGACGTAGACCCGGCCCAGGTCGGCGGGCACCTCCGACACGGCCCCGGTGATCGGGTCGGTCCGGAGCCCGGTGGTCCGGATGATCGTGGTGGCGGGGATGGACCGCTGGGAAGGATCGAGCCGAAGATGCTTGGGGCGGTCACGTCGGGCAATGGGCCCTGAATGATCACGTCGCCCAGCGGCCCGGTACTGGAGATGGACGGCGTGAAAGGTATCTTGGTCTTGCTGTTGTCGGGCGAGCTGCCGATCGTCTGCTGGGTCTGGATCGAGCCGCCATCGCCGCGCATGCTGATGGTCTGGATGACCGAGTTATCGAGCCGCCCGGTCGCGGCAAAGGTCTCCGCGACCGTGATGAGCGCGATCACGGAGCCGCGGGCAACGTTACTCGGCGTGACGATGTTGGCCGTGCCGGTGCTGTTCGCCGTGCTCACTCCCTGAACGGTAAGGGCAACGTTCCTGATTATCGAAAGCGCCGATCCCCGGGGTATCGTCCATGAAGAAGCCGACCTGCGAGGTATCCGCGAACGGGACGCGGAAGGTCTCCGCGGTCGACCCACTCTCTGAGCCGGCCTGGATGATTGCGGTGCCGGCGGAAAGCAGCTCAGACGCATAGGATCCCGTGGCCAGGGCCCCGGACAAGATCGGACCACCACGGAAGGGGCTCATGAAGCCGAAAGCCACCGCCTGGATGCTTCTGGCATCGATGCTGCCGTTCGGCACGTAACCCCGCACGCTCACGCTCGCCAGGTTGTCGTGCGGCAAATAAACGCCTGTCGGGGACGAGTCGGTCGTGAAGAACGCCGAGGCCGCGTGCGTGATCGTGCTCAGGATGTCGCCTTCCACGGCAACGTTGCCGATCCCCGAAACGCCCGAGTTGCCGGTGGCGTCGAGCCGCACGAGGTTGAACTTGGCCGTGTCGCTGTAGGTGACCAGGCTCAGGTCGAACTGGTCGGGGGCGGTGCGTCCGGTTTGATTGCTGACGCGTACTGTCAGTTGCGCGTTGGCCAGGCCAGGCGGGGACGTGATGATGCCCTCGACCAGCGGGCTGATCGTGCCCTCATAGAAATACTGGAAGGTGACCCCCGCCGGTGACGGCGAAGGGGGCGGCTGCGGCGTCGCGGCAGGGGTGGGGAATGGCGCGGAGGGCACCGCCGCTTCGATCAGACGCTGGACGCCGAACTCCTCGATCCGGCCTATCACTGGCCCATAGCCGGCATCGACGCCGATCGTCCCGATCTGGTTGGCCACGATCGTCCCCGGCGTCCCGCCATGGACCGTCATCGATTGGAGCATCTCCGCGACATTGACCTGTCCAGCCATATCGTGCTGGATCGAGAGGCTGTTGAGGTTGCCGGCGGTCAAGGTGCCGGTGTACGCGATCGAACCCCCGATAGCGGCCGTACCCAGCGTGCCGGTGACGGTCACCGTGCCGGCGAGGTTCTGACCGATCGACAAGGGTGTTGAGGTTTTGGAGCGTCGGGTATTCATGCTTGTAGGGAGTCGAGACCGCGACGACCCCGGACGGGGTCAGCGACCCGCCGATATAGACGCTGTTGCCGGTGAACACCGACTGGATCAGGCCCGAGACATCGCCGGAGACGCTTAGCGTCGTGATCGCGCCGCCCACAATCACCTGACCCGAGAGGTCGTTGATGCCGTTGGCCGTGGGCATATTGGCCGGCCCGACATCCAGTGTGGTGATGTTGCCCGAGACCTGAACCAGTCCGGCGATCGAGCCGCCGACGGTCATCGTGCCGATGTTGCCGAGCAGGCCGGTGGGCTGGGGCGGAACCTTGGGGTCGGCGGCGTCGAAGACATCGAGCACGCCCGTGGCGGTCAGCGAGCCGCCGATCGTGACCGACTTGAGGGCACCGGGGTTGCTGGTGAAGAGAGAGCCGTTGAAGTTGCCACCGACCGAAATCGTTGACGTCGCGAACCCGGAAAGGTGGAGAGTGCCGTTGTAGTCACCGCGCCCAGGACGAGGTGTTTATCTTATCGTGGCCGCCGGATCCGGCGTTGATGGTCGTGTTCGTCGGCAGGTTCGTTCCGGCGAGCGACGTCGATGTTGAACGTGTTGCCCGTCGTGTCACCCGAGCCGAGCGAGACGGTCAATGTCGCCAGACCGGAATAGGTGATGCCCGACGGACCCATATTCAGCCCGGTCAGGCTCGTTGCGGTCAGCGTGGCGGTCTTGGCCGTGGTGCTGCCCGTATCATCCACATTCATCGTATCGGCGCCATTGCCGGCGACAGTAAGGGCACCCTGAATGTAATCGACGATGCCGCCCGTCATGGGCTCCTTGCTGCCCACGTTGAAGGTGTTGTTCGTGCCGAGAGTCTGAATCTCGGTGGTGCTCCCCGCTAGCGTGCTCTGGACGTTGAACGTGCTCCCACCGACGCCCGGCCCGATCAGCAGGATGCCGTCGTTGGCGCTCGGGTCGGTGAAGTTCCCGGTGGCGAAATAGTCGATCACGCCAGGACCGAAGCCGGTGATGCTGTCACTCGTGACGACGACGTCAGAGTAGCTGGTGGTCATATTGCCGGAGTCGTCGACGATCAGCCGGTTGCTGCCGCCGCCGGCGGCGTTCACGGTCAAGAGGTTCTCGATGCCGGCCGGATTGACGTTGATGGTGTCGTTACCGGCGCCGCCCAGGACCGACACGTCACCGTAGAACGCACCGTCGAGGTCGAAAGTGTCGCCGTAGGGGCTGCCGTCGATGTCGATCTGCGGCGCGCTCACGGTGCTGTCGAGCACCATCGTTAACCCCGACGTGTCCCCATCGGTTTCCATGTAGTTGTCCTGGATGGTGACCGTGTTGGCCGCCAGGACGGTGGCGCCCTCGTCGATGATCACGCTGTCGCCGCCCTGGAGAAAGACGTTGCCGGTGCCGGGCTGTAACACCCCGCCCACATACACGCCGGCCGACTGGACGGTCACTCCGGACTGGATGGTGACATCATCTATTTCGTTGGCAACGTCGGTGGCGGTGAGGTAGATGTCCGCGTTGCTGATGATGTTCGAGTTGACGGTCACGGGACTGTGCGCCGTGATCAGGACCTCGCCGCCTGCTTGCACGGCGTCGCCGGAGACGTTTCCGCCTACGAACCCACCCACGACGGCCGCCCCGGTGTTGCTGACGATAAACGTTCCGTTTGTGGCATTTCCCTCGAGGTAACTGACTTCCGTGTCGATCGACATCGAAATCGTACCGACGTTCTGGCCCGCCGAAAGGTAGGCATTCACGGCGACGACGTTCGGACTTCCACTGTTGCCGTTGACAATGCTCCCCGAGGGCACCGTGAGAAACACCGTGCCGAACAAGGCGTTGACCTGGTAGACCCGCAGATCACCGTTTGTCTCGACGATGTAGGCGTTCTGGTTCGTCGTGGCCGTTAGCTTTCCTCGCGAATCGATATACAGGGGGGCCGCAGGGGAGGCGCCCATATTGCCCGTCGTGCCGCCCGTGGTCAGGTTGATGTTGTTGCCCGTGATATCGGCGGTCTGGTCACCACTCGAGCGGTCGATGCCGTCCAGGATGGACAGTGCCGACTCGAGAGTGACGTCGCCCGAGCGGGAATTCAGTCCCTCCAGCGTGACGCGGTCGATCGAAGTCGGCCCGCCCACCGCCAGCGAGCCCTGAGTGCTGTCGATGTTGATGTTGTTCGTCGCCTGGCCGACGATGGTTGCGGGCGAGCTGAGCTGGATCTCGAGTGGAACAACCATTCCGTTATCCGGATCGAATCCGTTGACCCCGCCCTGGACGTTGAACGTGAGCGAGCTGGCGACCAGAGGCAGATCGGTGATCCGCTGATAGAGACCCCCCTGCAAGTCCGTTAGCTGCACCGTGCCGTTCGCCACGATGCGGTCAAAATTCAGATCTCCACCATTCTGCTGGAGATAAATGTCCTGCCCCGCGCTGGCCGACTCGATCAGCCCGTCATACTTAACAACCAGCGGAGTACTCGCGTTGGTTCCCAGGTCGCCGGTGCCAGCCAGCAGGGTCAAGTTGCCTGGCGTCACGATCTGCAAGCCGGAAGTGCCCGCGCTCTGGATGTTCTGTGGCGCCGTGATGTTGACCTCTCCGCCCGCTGTCACCTGGCCGATGTTCAGGTCCTGGCCCGTGCTCCCGGTGCTCTGCAGGAAGACACTGGCTCCGGCCGTGGCATTGAAGGTGCCGGTGGCGGCGACAAACAGCGGCGCGGTTTGCGTCAGGATGATGTTCGTGAGCGTGACGCCGGTCGGTTGCTGGCCGAGCTCGAACGTCACAGTCTGGTTCATCGAATTCGTGCCTTGCAGTTCCACGTCACCCGGTGACGTGGCCAGCGCCAGAGCCGCCTTTTGAGCGTCGGTGAGATTGCCGTCCTGCAAGTCGGCGACGCTGACGACAACGGGTGGGGCGAGCTCGCCGACGCTGCCGCTGGCCTCGAGCGTCACGTTGTGGCCGGAGACGTTGGGAGTGGTCGTACCGACAGGCGTGCTCGTGGCTGCGGCCGACAGGCCTGTCGCGCTGATCGTGTACGTCAGCTCGGCCTCGGTCCAGCCTGAGTTCTGGGTGAGCGCGGTGACCTGGGCGGTGGTCGCGACGTATTCGTAGTTGGGGTTAAACATCTGGAAGTCGGGCTGACTCATCCAGTTGGCGGGAAGGTTGGCGTTGAAGAAGGCCACAGTCTGCTGGTAAAGACCCAGGGCATAGGCTTCGATCTGGGCATCAGTCGGGTTGGCGTCGTTGGGATTGGTGTCGTTATCCGCGGCCTCGAGCGCGGCAACGGTCCGCGGCAGGAACAGTTGCAGGGCCATCTGGCCCGCTGTGCCCGTGGAATCCAAGCTGTAAGTGCCGTTCTGCACCGTGCCGTTATCGAGCAACTGCCAGTACTGGAGGTAATTGACGTCGACCTGGTTCTCGAAGACGGCAATGGTTTGATCGTCGCTCAAGGTGGCGCTGGATGGCGTGTTATCCGTGCCGTCGTCGTTCCTCAACTGCAAGTTGGACCAGACCTGCTCGATCTGCGCCTGGGAGAGCACCTGGGCCGGCGTCTGGCTGCGAGAGTCATAGATCCCGCCATTCGTGACATCCACGAACACGTCACCCGCCGTCGAAGAGATTGTGTTGACGATGAGATTGCCGGTGGCTTGCTCCAGGTCGACATCCGTCAGGGCGCTTACGGTGACGGCTCCGCCGCTTGTGCCGCCATTTGCGAGAAGCATGCCGTTGGCGTCGATGTTAAGCAGTGCGTTCGACGCACCGATCGCGCCTGCACTGCTCGTCAGCGTGAGATTGTCGCCAGTGACGTTGACGGTGCTCGACGGCAGACCGGGTGCCGGCTCGAGATCGCCGGTGCCGGTCACGACCACGTCGCCGTAGCCACTGGCCGCGCTTCCGGCGATGATCTGGCCGATGAGCGCCCCGAGCTCAGGTTGAGGTACACGCCCTGGTTGCCCGCCTCAGCGTTCAGGACGCCCTCCGCAGTCGTCTGCGCGTTGAGAGGCGCCATGGCACTGCCGATAACGCCGCCGTCCAGGCCGGAGTCGTTGGTGGTCAAAGCCGTGGTGAGTCCACTGATCACCCAGGGATCGGTCGGGCTGCCCGCGCCCGTGACAGAGGCCGACACACCCGGCAGATGGTTGAGGGCCGCCGCGAGAGCGCTGGCGGTGGCGTCGTAAGCGATCGCACCGGTTGTCTCGGTGTTGAGGAACTCACCAAGCACCGACGCCGTGAACGTTCCGCCGGTGGCAGTGTTCCAGAGAACCTGAGAGTTGGCGGGCGCGGCTTGGAGCGTGCTGCTGCCGCCAGTCAGACCGGATGGAACGACCGTGATTGCGGACACGCCGGAACCGCTCACGAGCCACGGGTTCGCGGCAGTGCCCTGGCCGGTCACTTGCGCTGTGACGCTGGGGTCCATGGCATCAAGTGCTGCCTGCACGGTAGCGGCACTTGCGTTGTAGGCAAAAACCGCCGTGCGCATCGCGGTTCCGACCGTCATCTGGATCGTCAAGTCGCCGCCGGAAGCGGTCGTCCACAACTGTTGGGGCCCCGGCGGAACGGGCTGGACTGTGCTGCTGCCGTTGCCCGTGAACGAGTCGTCGGTTGCCAGCGACGTGAAGCCGGTGCCGATGATGAGCCAGGGGTCGGCTGCCGTGCCCGCGCCCGTCACGCTGACCTGCACGCCGGCCAGCTTGTTGAGGGCCGACGCCACGCTCGCGGCCGTGGCGTTGTAGTCGATCGCGCCGGTCGTCTCGGTTGCGTTGTTGACCGTCGCCGCGATCGTGAAGGTGCCACCGGTGGCATTATTCGAGAGCTGCTCTTGCACGAAGGGCACGAACTGAACCGAGCTCATGCCCGTCAGGCCGGAGTCATTTGTGCTGACTTGGGACAATCCAGTGCCGCTCAAGAGCCACGGGTCGGCCGCGGTCCCCATGCCGGTCACGGTCAGGCCGGGGAAAGCCATCGCCAGGGCGGCGGCGCTCGCGTTATAGGCGAGCGTGGCGGTCGACGCATGGCCGTTCACGGTCAAGCTGAGCTTGAAAGTGCCGCCGCTGGCGCTGTTCCAGAGCTCTTGCGCTCCGGTGGGCGTGGCCTCGAGCGTGCTGCTGCCTCCGGAAAGACCGAACGAGACCGCGATGATCGTCGTCACTCCGGTGCCGCTGATCAGAAATGGATCCGCGGTCGTGCCCAGGCCGGTTACAGTCGCCGAGACGCTGGAGTCCATGGCGTCAAGCGCCGCCTTCAACTGCGAGGCGCTCGTACCCGCGGGAAGCGTTGCCTCCCGTGGCACGAAGTTGGGGGTCATCTGGATCGTGAAAGCGCCCGAGGTGCTGCTCGTGGACAACTGCTGGGCGCCCGTCGGCACGGCCGTGAGGGTGCTCGTGGCGCCGCTGCCCGTCAACGACGTGCCATCGACGGACGTGACCGTGAAGCCGGTGCCGCTGATGATCCAGGGGTCGGCGGCGCTGCCCGCGCCGGTGACCGTCGCCGTGACGTTCGCGAGTTTATTGAGCGCCGTTGCAAGGGCGCTGGCGGTCGCGTTGTAAGCGATGCCTGCGGTTGTCTCCGTGGTGGTGTTGACTTTCACGGAGATCGTGAAGGTACCGCCGGTGGCATCGGTGTTGTACACCTCCTGGGCCCCGGCCGGCGGGGCGCTGATCGTGGCGGTCACGCTCGAGTCGTTGACCGAGAGCGTCGAGAAGCCGGTGCCGGTGATGATCCAGGGGTTGCTTGACTTACCGACGCCAGAGACCGTGGCCGACACGCCGTCGAGCGCGTCGAGCGCCGCTTGCACCTGATCGGAGCTGACGTTGTAGTTGAGCGGAGCGGTGACCTCGATCGTGCCACCGACGTCGGCGGAGATCGTGAATGTTCCACCGGTGGCGTTGTTGAATAACTCCTGGGCCCCGGCGGGCTCAGCTTGAAGCGTGCTCTGGAGCGTGAGACCGGCGTCGTTGGTCGCGAGGTTCGAGACGCCGGTGCCGGTGATGACCCAGGGGTTGGCGACAGTGCCCGCGCCGCTGACCGTGACCTGGACGCCCATCAGCTTGTTGAGGGCCGTCGCCACATCGCTTGCGCTAGCATTGTAAGCCAGGGTGCCTGTCGTCTCGGCCGTGCCGCTTAGGGTCGTGGTGATCGTGAACGTGCCGCCGCTGGCCGTATTCGACACCAGCTCTTCTCCGTCTGCCACGACTGCCACGAAGCCGCTGCCCCCCGTGAGGCCCTTGTCGTTGACGGTGAGTCCGGAGACACCGCTGATCAGCCACGGGTCAGCCGCCGTGCCCACTCCCGTCACGTTGGCCTGCACGCCCGGGAGGCCATCGAGTGCTGCTTCGAGCTCGGGCGCCGTGGCGTTAAAGTCCAGGGGGCCGGCCGTCTCGATCTGGCCACTCACGTTCACGGAGAGCGTGAAGCTCCCGCCCGTGGCGTTGTTCCAGAGCTGCTGCGCCTCCGGTGGGCACAGCCTGCACCGTGCTGCTGCCCCCTGTCGCCTTGAGCGTCAGGTCGTTCGAGTCAAGCGTTGCGTTCGCAAGGTTCGTGATGCTCCCCTGCGCGGTGATGGTCGTCGTGCCGTCGGGGTTGATGACGTTACCGGACAAGATGACCGGGGAGTTCGAGTTGATCGTGACGACGCCGCTCGTCAGGCCGGAGAAATCAATGCCTATCGGGTTGTCGGCCTTCACCGAGTTGGTCAAGGTGAGCGACGCACTGTCGAAGTAACTGTAGATCCAGGGGTCGACCACCCCGCTGCTGTCGGAGAACGAAGGACTGGCCGGTGCAAATCCGTAGTGCCCGTCGTGGTAGTAAACGAGCTGGGCGTACGACGCCAACGCCGACCCGGTTATCGATTCGTAAAAGTCGTCGTTCTCGAGAGACGGGTCGGACACGATCGTACCGTAGGGACTGCTCTGGCCGCTGACAACCGGAGTTGGGCTGTCGTCATCGAGGTACACCCACGGGTCGTTCGCATTGACCTCGCCCTGGGGAGTCGCGAAAACCCAGTTCCCCGGCGAGATGCTGTTGATGTCGCCCTTCGAAATCGTAGCCGAGATCGAGGTTACGGCTGAGATTGGCCTGGAGCTGCCACTGGAAGCGCAGGCCGCTCTCGGGCGCGTAGCTCGTCGCGGTTGCAGACGTGAACGCGAAACGAGAGCCCGCCAGGAGCTCTGCCTCGCTCTCGTTCGCCGTTCCCTTATATGTCGAGATGCCCACGCCGGGTTGGTAGACGTAGAGGGTGTGCTGGGAAGCCGCCGGTTGGTTGGTGTCGATGATGTCAACCAAGCTGTTGACGGTCGAGGTGAGCGAGTTGGTGCCGGCGGAGACATTTTGCACGACCAGCGCGACGCCCGTTTCATTGTCGATGGTCACCGCTCCCAGACCGCCGTTGACGTGGATGTCGCCCATCGTATTGGTGCTGATGATGCCGCCGTCCATGGCAAAGTACCCGCCGCCCGACGAGGCGCTGACGTTGTCGAGAACAATCTGGTTGTCGGCCGCATCGTACTCCGCCGTGATCGTGGAGTCGGACGAAACCACCGGCGCGACCGGCAGGGAGAAGAGGGGATTGCCGCCGTATGTGTCGTAGTAGGTCCGGTAGAAGGCCATCAACCCCCCGAGCACCGCGGGCAAATCGACCGACCACGCGTTGGGCTGGCCGACAGTGACGGCGCTGTTGAGATCGATGATGCTGGCGTTGATGAGAATCTGTGCCGCGTGGATGGCGCTGGCTCCGGCGCCCGACTCGTTGGCCTGGCTGTATGCTGCGGTCTCGGTGAGCGTCTCGGCGGGGACATCGGGAAAATAGCCCTCGTTGCCGCCGGCCGAGCCCGAGATCGCGTGGGCCTGGCCGATCGGGCTCTCCGTATCGGCCGTTGCCAAACTGCCATCGTGCGCGATACTTCCGACCCAGGGCATGTCGCCGCCGTAGAAGACCTCGCTCGTCGTGTAAGGCGCATCGCCGGCATCACCGATCAAGGCCACGGTGAAGTTGGAGGTTGTATACTGGCCGCCCGAGTTGAACACCGCATTGGCCGCGTACGCAACGGCGTTGTTCCCGTTAGGTGCCGGGGAAGTTGAGGTCGCGGTGGTGGGGACGCCGCCCGGAAAGTCGATCACGCCAGCCCACTCGGAGTACGGCGCCGAGCCGGTGATCTCGACGCCCGTCGAGGGGCTGATGACCATGATGCCGTTGGGAGCGGAGATGTTCACTTGCTCGGCGTTGATCGCGGCCAACTGCGCCACCGAGCCATCGACGTTGGTGATGGCAACCTGTCCGCCCAGGTTGTCGATTTCGCCGTTCAAGTAGAGCGCCGGGCCGGGGCCGGGGTTGTTCGACGACATGCCGACCTGGCTCGGATAGTTTTCGTTGATGGTGATGACCGGGTTCGAGCCCTGCCCTGCTTGCGTGAGCTTGATGCCGGCCATCGTGGCTGCCGTCTGACCTGCCGCGCCCGTGAAGAGCACTTCTCCACCCGGCAAGAACGGGATCGTGATCGCATCAAAGATGAGATAGTCGGGGCTCGCATTCGTAACCGAGATGGTGGGCCCGCCATAGGCGGTGATCGACCCGCCACCCGAAAGGGTGTCCGCGTTCACCGTCACCGTGCCCCCGGCGGCGTAGAGCGGCCCGAAAACAAGCGCGCCGACCGGCGAGGTCGACGTGTCTTTGTCAAACGCGGCGGCGTCGTCTTGCGAGCCGAAATATGGGTCCTCGCTCGATGGGCTGAAGCTCGAGTCGAACGACACCATGAAGGGCGCGTGCGTGGCATTCACCTCGATTACACCCGGGGTCGCGTCGGTAAAAATGCCCGCGTCGTGCGCATCGGGGATGGTGATATCGAGCTCGTGGTAGATGCCGGCCGTGATGGTGCCGTTCTGGGTCACGCTCGACGACGTCGACTCGGTGGGTGTACTGCTGCTGGCCGAGGTGGACAATTTCGACGAGTCGTAATACGCGGTGCCGCTGGCCGATGAACTGGGCGCGCCGGGAAGGCGCCGATGGTAACGTTCTGCCCGCTTTCGACCATAGCGCCTGTGTCGATGGCCAGAGAAGCGTTCGAAGCCAGGGTGGTGACCGCCGTGGCCTGGGGAACGGCGAACAGGCCGATGAAGTAACTCTCGGCGTTGGAGAGCCCGGTCATGATTGTGCTGAAAGCGCCCGTGGGATCGTTGCCGGGTGTGAGATTGACATTGCCGAAGGCAGACATTGTGGTGTTCGCACCAACGGTGACCGACTGGTTCGTGGTCACGCCGGTGGTCGCGTAGGCGATGCCCACGGCGGCCAGCCCGTAGGTGTTCACCTCGGAATTGGTCTGAGCATCTACCGTGGTGTAGGTGCCCAGGCCGATATTGCCGCTGGTGGTCAAGTTGTCGTTGGTGCCGGTGGTAACGGAGTTTGTCAGCGTGGCGTCAAGATTCGAATTGGTGCCGGCGCCCTCGATGGCACCGCCGGCGGTGAGCGTGACTGTGTCGTCGGAATCGAGGGTGCTCGAAGCGCAGAGATCGATGCCGCCGGGGTTGGTGTTGGGATCGGTCCCCGAGGTGATGCTGACGTTGTTCCCCAGGTTCACACTCGAAGTGCCCATGAGGGTGGCAAAGGATAGAACCGCCGAGCCGTTGGCCACGCCGCCCGCCCCGCCGGCGGCGCCGCTGCCCGAGGGTTCGGCGAACTGGTTTTGCGCCGTTGCCGTCACCGTGCCCAAGGCGATGATGGCGGTGTTGTCCCCGATGTTCACGGTCGAACTTGTCGGCGACGACTTTCCGGATCCGGTGGTGTCCGTGGCGGTTGCCTTTGCGCCGCTGCCGCCCAAGGCGGCGGCGAGGGTGGAGTTGGCGCTGGGGGCGTAATTATCGGTGTTGGTGGCGCTCACCCTGACGATCCCGGCGTAGATGGTGCTGCCACCGCACAAACCCGCGCTCACGGTCGAGGTGTCGTTGCTGGTTGCCGTCGCCGCATCGCCGGCCAGCACGCCGCCGCTGCCGGCCGTGCTCGAGGCGGCGTTCGTGTCCGAGCCAGTCGCCGTGACAGAAAGCGCCCCTGTGCGGCTGCTGTCGCTATTGTTATCGGCTCCCACGTTGGCCGTGGTGGTGACGCCGGAGCTGGCCGTTGCGGTGCTCGAGCCCACGCCGACCAAGCCCGCCGCCCCGGCCGTGGCATTGGCCGATTGGGCGGTCTGGTTCGTGGCCTCGATCGAGACATCTCCGTCGGGAAGCGTGACTGAAGCGCCGGTGTAGGCCTGGACCGTACCCGAATCGGACGCCGTGGCTTTCGTGGCTTCCACGCCCAGAAGGAGGCCGCCGGCCCCTCCCACCGAGGAGGCATAAGCCGTTGAATCATTGTTGATGTCCTGGCCCTGCACGGCCTTCACGGTCAGACTGCCCGCGGTGATGGTGGCGGCGCTCGGGCTGTTGCCGCTGTCGGACGGGTTGGCCACGCCCACAAAGGCAGACACAGTCGGTGCGACCATGGCATTCGTAACCGATGCGCCGATGCCCACTCCTTCCGCGACGGCCACTCCCAGGGCCTTGGCCTTGGCCGTGGGGGTCACCGTGGCCTGGACCACCATCGCGCTCGTGACCGTGATGGAATTCGTGCCCGTGGAAGCCTGCACGCTGGGCGAGGTCGTGGCGCTCGCGCCGGCGCCTTCGCCCGAGACGACGCCGCCTGCGAAGGCGGTGGCCTCGGCATCCGACGAGTCGGTTGCCGTGGCCTGGACCGTCAGATTTTCGCAGCCAGTGACGACGCCATCCATGTAGGAACTCGCCGAGCCATTGGCCAAGGCGGTCGTGGTGCTCGAGCCGACGGCGACGAAGCCGCCGGCAATGCCATAGGTCAAGGACGTGGCGCTATTGGTCGTCATGGTAGTGATCGAGATCGTGCCGGCGGCGCTCAAGGAGGCTCCGCTGCCCGCGTAGGCGGTCACGCCCGGGCTGACGTTCGCGACGGCATTGCCGCCGGCGATGGCGCCACCCACGGCGACCGCCACCGATGTGGCCACCGACAGGGTGATCACCGAATCGTTCGAGCTCGCGCCGATCGAAATCTGGCCTCCGGTAGAGGTGACCTTCGCGTTATCCACGTAAGCGCTGATGCTGCTCTCCACGGTGTTATCGGCCGTGGAGACGCCGATCGAACCGCCAATTTCCGCGCCGGCCCCGGCCCCGGCCCCGACTTCCGACGTGATGGGGGCATTTTCCGCGGCCGTGAGCGTGATGCCCCCGGTCGCGGTGGTCGTGCTTTTCGCGCTGGAGGAAGCGCCCTGGATATAGCTGGAGATCGTGTTGTCGACCGTATTGGTGGAGCCGGCGCCCGCGCCGGAAAAGGCCGCGCCCAGCGGCGAAGCGGCGACCGCCACGCTGGCCGCCACGGAGGTGGCCTGGATGCTGGCCGTAGTGGGCACCATGGCGCTGAGCGTGATCTGGCCGGCCGAGTTGATGGTCGAGCTGGCACTGTAGGCCTCGACTGTGTCGTCGACCGTGTTGTCGGCGATGGCTGCGCCGATGGCAAAGGTGCCGGCGACCGCACCGGCGGCGAACGACACGCTGGCAGCCACGGTTTTGGCCGTGAGGTCGGGCGAATCCGTCGCCATCAGGGAAACATCCCCGCCCGTCTTGGTGGAGACGGAAGCGCCGTCGGCGAGGTAGGCCTCGACGGTATTCTGGAGCATGTTGGTGGAATTACCGCCGGCGCCGGCGGCGCTGAACCCGGAATCGCCCCCGCCGGCGGCCACGGCCCCGCCGACGGTCACCGCAAAGATGGTCGCGTTCTCCGCCGCGGCCAGAGTCACACTGTATCCCGATGCGCTACAGGTGGAGTCGTCGACGTAGGCCAGAACCGAGTTTTCAATGTTGTTGGTGGCGACGGCGAAGCCAACGGCGGCCGCAACGCCGGCAGCGAGGCCGCCCGCGCCCACGGCCACGGCCAAGCCGCCGCCGCCGGCGGTAATCGAGGAAGTGTCGGTCGCATCGATCGAGAGGCTGCCTCCACTCGCGGTCACCGTGCTCTTGCCCGAGACATAGGCATCAACATTGTTCTGGATGGTGTTGCCCGAATCCGAGCCGGCTATGGCCAACCCGGTACCCGAAAACCCGCCGACGCCGACCGCGACGGCCCCGCCGACCGTCACGGTCATGATGGTCGCGTTCTCGGTCGCGCTCAATTCAACCGCGCCCGCCGACTTCACGATCGCGTCTTCCACATAGGCCTTGATTGCGTTCTCGATGTCGTTGTTGGCTGCGGCCGCGCCCAACGAGGCGCCGGTGCCGTCGCCGGCACCGACGCCGACGCCGATGCCCAGCCCGCCGGCGATCGCCTCGATGGAAGAGGTATCGAGGGCAATCACGATCACGTCTCCGCCGTCGAAGGTCATGACTGCGCTGTTGCCCTGGATATCGGCATCCACGTTGTTCATGACCGTGTTGCCGGAGCCTGCGCCGCGCGCGCCGAAGCCGACGCCGTCGGCGCCGCCGCTTTGTCCGACGCCCACGGCACCGCCGATGGTCCAGGCGTCGATCGTTGCCGTCTCGGTCGCGATCACGATCACGTCCTGGCCGGTCGTGTTCACCACGGAGTTGTTGAGATAAGCCTGGACCGTGTCCTCGACCTCGTTTATGGCCACCGAGATGCCGACGGAAGCGCCCACACCACCGATGAAACCGGCGCCCACTCCCACACTCAGAGATCCGGCGATGGTCTCGATGGTGGGCTCATCCCCGGCGCCGACGCTGATCACGCCCGAGCTCGAAGAAACGCTGCTGTTGTTGATATAGGCAAGAACCCGATTTTCCACCGTGTCGCCCGAGCCGGCGCCGGCCCCGGAGCCGCCGATGCCGCCGAGTCCGCCCGTAGTCGTGGCGACGGAGACACCGATTGAGAGGGCCTTGATCGTCGGCTGCGACGTGGCGAGCAGGAGGACGTTGCCCGCGGAAACAACGTGGGAGCTGTTCACATAGGCTTCGGTGGTGTTCTCGATCTCGTTGGAGGCCACGGATACCCCGGCGGCCAGCCCAAGGCCGGTCGTGGCAATGGCGACGCCGACGCCGCCGGCCAGCGCCTCGATGGTTGAGGTGTCCTGCGCGGTGACGGCTAGACTGCCCGAGCCGGAGGCCGTGGTGGAGACCTCAGGCGAGCCGGAGATATGGGCGTCGGTGGTGTTGCGGATGATGTTGATCGAGACGGCCCCGCCGAGCGAGGCCTTGAGGAGACCTTTGCCCACCGCGGCCGCACCCGCGACGGTGATGTTAAAGATCTGGCCGGTGTAAGTGGCGCTCACGTCGATCTGACTGGCTTTCAAGCTGCCGGCGACGTTCTCGATGGCGGCGCGGACGACGTTATTTTTGGTGGAGGTGGGATCGCTGGGATCGCCTCCCAGGTAGTTGAACGAGACCGAGGCGCTCAGGGCGCCCGAGGCCCCCTTTGCTCCGACGCCGGCAATCGCTATCGCGCCGGCCAAGGACTCGATCGTCGAGGCGTCGCTCGCGGTCACGCTGAGTATGCCGCCGGCATGAATGGACTGGGAGGAGGCAATGTTGGACACCGCGGCTTCGACCGTGTTGTCGACCCAGTTGAGCGACAACGAGCCGGCAAAGGCGCCCGCGGCGGCGGCCGAACCGCTGACGGACATGGCGGCGATCTGCACGTCAAGGCCCGGCGGCAACGTCGTGGACCTGGCGAACGTGGCACTTACCGTCATGGCGCCGCCTGATGAAGCGGTCGAGTCGTCGATCGTTGCAGTGTCGGTGTCCGCGATGTCGTTGACGGCCACGGCAGCGGCCCCGGCGCCGCTGCCGCCCAGGCTGGCGCCGATATTGCCCGCCAGGGTGGCGATCGACGCCGTATCGGTAGCCAGGACCGACAGCGCGCCGGCAGCGGTCACCAGCGACGGCGTGCCGCCGTTGCCGACGCCCCCGCTGGCGGCGATAAAGGCGTCCACCGTGTTGGTGATAAAGTTGATGGCGAAAGACCCGCCGAAGGCGCTGCCGGTACTGGAACCGGCGCCGCCGACCACGACGTTGATGTCCTGGGCGGTCTCGGCGGCGGTGATGTTGACGGCACCGCCGGACTGGACGGTTGATCCTTCCACATAGGCTTTCACACTGTTCGAGATATCGTTCACGCCGACGGAGGCGTTGACAGCCAATCCTCCGCCGACCGAGATTGCCACAGAGACGGTGCCGGAGCCGATCTCCGAGGTGTCGCTCGACTCGACGTCCACATCGCCCCCGGCCTGGACGTCCGAGTTGTTGGAGATGTGAGCATCAACATTCATGCGGACGAAGTTCAGATTCACCGCGCCGGCGCCGGCTTTGTTAGTGCCTCCCGCCCCGGCGGCCGTCACGCTGACCAACTGGCCGCTGATGGGAACGGGCAAGGGCACCGTCACGTCCCCCAGGTCGAACTGGGTGGGTTTGACCACCAGGCTCTGGTTCGACCCGGTCCCGGGCGAGGTCAGAAACACCGGCTGGTTGTTGACGGCGTTATTGAACGTCGCCGCCAGCTTGATATGCGTGGGGTCAACCACGATGACGTAATAGGTTTGGCCGTCGGTCAGGCCACCGATGCTCGTGCCGCCTCCGTTGTCATAAAAGACGGCATCGCCTGTGGCGAGGTTGGGGCTAGAGGCAAAGCTGATCTCGTCGGCCGAGGAGTTCGTGGTCGTCACGGCCGAGGGGGCGAAGGGCAGCGCCGTACCGGGCGCGATCGGAGTGAAGCTTTGCCCGTTGCCCTTGCCCAAGGAAGTGAGCGTGATCGGGGTCGGATTCGCCGCGACGGCGTTGGCCAGGGACGATGCCAACTGGATCGTAAAGTCATTGACCCTGATGACGTAATACGCGACGCCGCTCGTCAGGCCGCCGATGCTGGTGCCGCCGCCGTTGTTGTAGACCACCTCCTGACCGGTCAAGAAGCCGGGGGCGGCGGAGAACGTGATCGCGCTCGTGACGGACCCAGTGGCGGAGCGGATCACCTTCTGGACTTCCGCGGCCAGCGAGTCGGCCGTGTATGTCCCGGGGGCCAGCGTGACCGTGATCGGCGTGCCGTTCGCCGTCAGGTCCAGAGTGTCGTTGCTGCCGGCCGTGATGGTGAGGTTGGCGGCCGCGGACCCCGTGATCGAGTCGCCATTCGTGGTGAGAGCCGAGCCGAGCAAGCCAGATTCCGCGTCGCCCCCGGTCACGATGAAGTTCGCGTCGTTCGAGCTGATGGTCAGCACGCCCAGGTTCTGGGTAACGTCGACCGTGACCACGGGAACCGTGCTGCCTGGCAATGTGACGCTCTGGGCTGACGGACTGAAGAATGCGGTCTCGGCGGTGTCGAGCGGAGCGATGGTTTGGCTCGAGCTCGTGCCGGAGGAGCTCAAGGAGATCGCTGTATACGATGTGGGCACCGTGAACGAGCCGGTGCCGGCAGAGGTCAAGGTGATGGCGGTGCCGTTATTGGCGTCGTTGAGCGAGTCGGCCAGCATGATGTCCGTCGCGTCAACGCTGATCACGTAGTAGGTCGTGCCGTCGGTGAGCCCGCCGATGGGGGTGCCATTGCCGACGTCATAAAGAACGGCCTCTCCGGTGTACAAGGCGGGACTGCGCGAGGGGAGCGAGATCTCGTTGCTCGAAGTGTTCACTCCGGCCACGTTAACCTGGATGGGGGTTCCAGAAACCGCGTAATCGTAGGTCGCGGCCAGCTTGATCGTGTAGGGATCAAGAACGATGACGTAATAGGACTGGCCGTCGGTCAGCCCGCCGATGCTCGAGCCGCCGCCGTTGTTGTAGACGACCTCTTGCCCCGTCGTCAGGCCGTCGGGGGTGGCGAAGTGAATGGCGTCGCCGCTGACCGTGACATTCGAGCTGGGGTTGATATCCCGGGTGGTCGAGTCGGGGAGTGTGGTCGGGCTATTGAAGCCGGAGAGGACGAGGACTCGGCCGCCGGCCGTCACGCTTGAACTGTCGATATAGGCCGTGACGTTGCTCGTTGGCTCGGGCACCGTGAAGGTTCCCGTGCCGGTCGAGGGGGTCAGGGGGATGATCTCGGTGGGGCTCGAGCTCGTGGCGTCACTGAGAGAGGGGTCGAGCTCAATATCGGTCGAATCGACGGAAACGATGTAATAGGTGGTCCCGTCCGTGAGGCCGCCGATGTCGGTGCCGCCGTTGCTGTGGTAGATAACCGGCTCTCCCGTGTAGCAGCCGGGATCGCTGGCGAAGCTGAGCTCGTCGCCGTCGGTGATGACGGCGTTCACATCGGAGGGGCCGAACGTGGCAACCGGCGAGGCCATTAACGGGGTGAAAGTGTGCCCCGTGCCGCTGCCCAAATTAGGGCCGAGGGTGACGGGGATGGTGGGCGTGGAGAGGGCGTTTGCCTGGCTGGCGGCGAGCTCAATCCCGTTGTCGGGGGCCAGGATAATGTAGTAGCTGGCACCTTCGGTCAGGCCATCGATGCTGGTGCCGCCGGCGTTGTCGTAGACCAGCTCTTCGCCGCTCGTCAGTCCGTCCGCGGCGAAGATGGCGCCGTTCAGTTCCTTCTGGAGCTCGGCGGCCAGGCCGGCGATGGTATACGTCCCCGGCGCCAGCGTGATCTCGAGCACCGTGCTGTCCACGGTGACCACGAGGGTGTCGTTGCTGCTGGATATCGTGGTGGAATTGGCGGCGGCGCTCGAGCCGGTGATCGAGGTGCTCGTGGTTGAAGGCGAGCTGCCGAACAGGGCGGTCAAAGCGGATCCGCTCACCTCGATGTCGGGGGCCGAGCCAGGCAGCGGGACATTGTAATTCACAAGCAGCGTGCCGCTGCTCTGCGTGACGCTGAAGAGGTAAATCTCGTTGCCGGAGATCGAGGAATTCGTGGGATTGAACGTCACGGCCGGCGTGGATTGCAGATTTGTAAGCGTGAAGGTTTGGCCCGAGCTCGTGCTGCCGGTCGAGGACAGGGCGATGGCCGTGCCGGCCGCGGCGTTCGCGCTGCTCGAGGCGAGCTGGATGTGGTTGGGATCAATGACGATGACGTAATACGTCTGGCCATCGACCAGGCCGGCAATGGGGCTGCCGCCGCCGGCATGGTAGACAACCGCATCCCCGGTGGAAAGGCCATGATTGGGCAGATAGATCTCGGTATCGGGGGAAACCGGGCTGTCCGCGGTCACGCTAATGGTCGTGCTGCCCGGGAGGATGCCGTCGCTGTACGACAGAACGTTGGGATCAAGCGGCGACAAGCCGCCCAGGTAGTTGTACGCGATCGAGGCGCCGATCGCGCTGCCGGCGGCGGTCCCGGCGATGCCCAGGGCGACCACGTACTCCGAGGCCGCCTCGCTCGAGTTCACCGTCACATCGCCGCCAGGAGCCGTCACGGTCGAGTCAATCACGTGCGCGTCTACTGTATTGGCGATGGAGTTGATGGTCAGCGTGCCGGCGCCGGCAACGCTCGTGCTGCTGCCGGCCCCTTCGGCGCCCACCGCCACCAGGAGCGGGCTCGACGTGGCCGACAAGCTGACGGAACCACCGGACTCAACCGTGGAATCGGCGATGTAGGCGGTGATGGCGTTGCTGATTCGGTTGTAGCTGATGGAAACGCCGCCGGCCTTGCCGCTCAAGGAGACCGCGACCCCGCCGGTGATGGCGACGATGAGCGAATCGTCGCTGGCGCTTAAAGAGACGGCGCCGCCGGCCGTGACTTGCGAGCCGTCGTCGATCAGAGCACCGATCGCATCGACGATCTGGTTGACGCTGATGGAGCCCGCCGCCGCCCAGCCTGAGCCGAGACCGGCGGCGATGCCGACGTTCACGCCGCCGATCTGCGCGGTGGACTGAGACTTGACCGTCACCGCCCCGCCGACGTTCACTTTGACGTCATCGAGATAGGACTCGATGGTGGACTGGATGTCGTTGTACCCGATCGCTGCACCCAGGTTTTTGCCCGTACCGTTGCTGCCCGCGACGGCAAAGCCGATGGCCACGATGCCGGAGGTGTCGTTGGTCTCGAGGTCCAGGCTCACCGCCCCGGTGGAGGTCATTCCGGCGGGAGGCGCCACCTGGGTGACGGTCGAGTCCTGGATGTAGGCTTCGGTTTCGTTCTTGATCACGTTGACCGAGACCATGCCGGCCCCGGCGCCGGCCGTCGGCCCGTTGCCGAGCCCGACGAACCCGGTGATGGTGATGATCCGCGGGTCGGAGGTGCTGTTCTCATTCTCGCCGAGACCTTGAGCGTGCCGCCGGTCATGTTGACCGTCGAGCCGGTGATGTACGCATCGGTCGTGGCGGGCTGATTGGGGATGATCTGGACCTGGTTCGAGAAGCCGATCAGGTTCACGGCGATCGCGGCCCCGTAGCCCCCCGCTCCGCCGTAGGCGCCCGCGCCGGCCACGGACCAGATCAGCGACGAGTCGGCGGCGGAGACGTGCGAGTCGTCCGCGAGGTCGAGGGTTGAGTTCGTAACGTAGGCGTCGGTATTCGGCAGCAGGATGTTGATCGACACCGAGCCGGCGATCGCCGTCCCGGTTGCTTTGGGTGCGCCGGAGCCTCCCGCGGTGATCGCGCCGATGAAACCGCCGCGGTCCGAATCCATGGCGAGCTGGTCGGCCTGAATGAACCCGCCCGAGATAAAGGCCTTGGTGGTGCTGATCACGGCGTTGACGCCGAGCGAGCCGGCGAAGCCCGTGGACTTGACGGTCTGGGTATCGGAGGCCGCGGAGCCCGTCACCGACACGTCCTGAGAGTCGTTGGTGGCCTTGACGGTCAAGAGGTCGGCGCTGGTGATGGTCGGGGTGGTGCTGGCCGGCTCGTTGATCGCGGCGAGCGTTGTGTCGTCTACGTAGTCGACCACGACGTCGCCGGCCACCGAGATGCTGGTCGAAGGCGGTGTCGACGTGGGCGATGGTGTCGGTGTCGGCGTGTTGGCGGCCGGGGGCTCCACAGATTGCCCGTCCGGCAGATCGACGCCCTCGACGGCGTCCCCCGCGAAGGCATCCTCAGCCGGGTCGTCGCCGAGGAATTCCGAGAGCGACTGGACGACGTCGCTAGGGTCCTCCGATTGTGACTGCACCTGGCTCTCTCCTCCGCCGCCGCCGGCCGGCGGCGTGCCCGAGGCCGGCTGCGGGCCCGGGTTGATGAAGGAGCCCGCCAGGGCCAGGCCGATATTGAGGCCCGAATTCTGGGCCTCGACGGTCACGTCGCCCAAGGCGTCGATCACGGCGGGTGCGCCGGTGGGCTTGGTGCCATCGGGCGCACCGATGTAGGCGCTCGTGTCTCGCTCGATGACGTTGACGCCGACCGAGACGCCGATGCCGTCGTTGCTCCCCGAAAGGGCGCTGCCCGCCACGGTGACGTTCACCAGACTGTCGCCGGCGCTGACGCTTACATCGCCCCCCGCGTCGACCGTCGCCCCATCGGCGATGTCGGCGGTCGTGGTGTTCTCGACGACCACGACCGTCGCCGAGCCGTCGATCGCCGTCCGCCCGGCCTTCCCCGAGGCGGCGCCGATGGCGACGTCCAGGAGGTTCGTCGTGGCATCCACGCTGACGTTATGACCCCGGACCGGGGCGCCGCCGGCGATCGACGCCTCGGTCGTGTCCAGATAGGCGAGGCCGAGCAAGGCGCCGCCGACCCCGGTCCCGCTCCCGGATGCGCCGTAGGGGAAGCTGGGATTGAACCTCGTGACGTTCTGGAAGAGCACAGGGAGGACCCCGGATACATTCAAGGTCTCAACATCCGTCTCGGCCTTCACGCTCACGTTTTGCGCAGCGGAGCTCTGGGCCTCGTCCTGGTTGATCTCGGCCCCCGAGCCGATGGTGGCTTCCGTCGTGTTGCTGAGGACGTAAACGTCCACCGAGAACGCGACCCCGTTGTTCGTACCGTTGGCGGCCGACTGCGACCAGGTCGTGAAGTACGACTCGACGCCGAGATCGTTAGTCAAAAGGGTCAACACACTCTCTTTGGCGAAGGCCTCGAAATTGGCGAGATTGGAGAACGCGTTCTGAGCCTGCTCCACCTGCGGAGAGATCGGGATCGTGGTCGTCGCATCGATCATCACGCACCCCGCTGCGTTGATGACGGCCATCGGGTCGACGGTGGCCTCCGAGTCGTTGGTGAGGTAGGAGAACTGAATCGCGACGGCGCCGGCATTCTTCTTGCTCAACGACTGGGAAGCCTGGTAATCCCCCCAGCTTGGACTGGTAAAGGCGCCCACGTTGGCTAGATTGAGAACCTCGCCGGCCGCACTGGCGGTCAGGGCGTCGGTGACCGACGACTTGACGGAGACGTTCCCGCCCGCATCGATCACGGCGGTCCCCTCGATCGTGGCGAGCGCCGTGTTGGTGTCGATTGCCACCGCCACGGCGCCGGAAAACCCGCTCTTGGCCTTACTCGTGGCTCCCGCCGCGGCCTGCTGCTCCTGCTTGGTGGCCCTTGCCTGGGCCGACTTGCCTATGTTTCGATAAAGTTCGCTCGACGACTGGGAGTACTCCGCCGCCGCGCTCTTGAGCGTGTTGTATGACCGGATCGTATTAGCGGCGAGCGCGGGGGTGCCCACGAACCCGTCGCCGATGATGGAGGCGGCGGAGGTCGCATCCCCCGGTGTCGTCCCAGAGGCTGTCGGATTCGCGGTCGCCGAGACCGTGATGCCCTGGGCGGCGTCGATGGTCCCGGCGACGTCGGTTTCGGCGTCGGTGGACGAGACCGTCAGCGCGAGCACCAGGTCGAACGTGTCGAACCCGCCCCCTCCGAACGACGAGTTGTTGATGTCCCGGCTCGCCGTCGAGGTTACCGACACGCTGCCGTCCAGTGAATCGATCGTGGCGCCCTGATCCACGCTCGTATGCGCGGTCGCGCTCGAGACGACGACGCCGACGACGAAATCCAGCCCTAACACCGCCTGTGCCAGGGAGGAGATCGAGAGGTTGGTCGTATCGACCGTCATCGTGTTGGTGGCCGCGCTGCTGATGGTGACGTTGCCGCCCGCCTCGATGGTCACCCCCGAGCCGATGTCGACGGTGGAGCCCGACGTGGCCTGCGCGACCGACAGGGCGATTAACGCGGGGCTGAAAGCGTGGATGGCGACCCCCGAAACCGATTGACCCTGGATCGTCACCGTCCCCGAGGCGATGATGGTCGTGTTCCCATCGATGTTGATGTTTGTGGTCTGCGTGGTATTCGCCCCTCCGCCGACGATCGAGATCGAGTCCAGGAATTCCAACACGGACTGGCCGAAAGGCGATGCACTCGAGAGAGAATTATTGCTGCCGGTATTGGCGTTATTGGCCGTGGCCTTGATCGTGACGTTGTCGCCCTCCAGGACCGTCGGATCCGCGGCCGTGCCGCTGATGTCGATCGAGGCGCCCTGGCTCTGAGGCTGGATCCCCGTGAAGTAAAAGTCGGGTGTGAACGCCTCGACGTCGGCAGTGAGACTGATGTCGCCCGTCGTGTAGACGCTATGTGATAAGTTGATATTCTGCTCGTCGAGAGAGAACGTCGAACTGCCGAGGTTGACGCTCTGACTGATCGTGAAGTCTCCCCCCTCGAACGAGAGAGCGGCCCTGAGCGACGGGTCGACGGACTCGAGGGTCAGGCCGTCCGAGTCGATCGTCAGCGACGTGGCGGGGTCCGGGACCGTGACGGTGTTGCCATCCTGGGCCACGATCTCCATGGTCCCCGACGCGGATCCCGCCCGGAGTGACACGTTCCCCGAAACGACGATCGTGGGCGTGGCGTCGGCGGCACCGCCGGTCGTGCCCTCGATCGTGTCGTTGCCGAAGTCGGCCGGGAAGACATAGGTGTCGCTGCTGCCGCCGCCGACCAGCGAGTCGTTGCCCTTGCCGGCGATGAGGATGTTGTCCTCGGCGTTGCCGGTCAGAGTGTCGTTGCCGGCGCCGCCGACAATGTTCTCGACCGTGTTGCTGGGCTCGAGCGTCAGCGTGATTCCCGCGATGGTCTGCGGCGTTCAGGAGCGCGAGACTCACGTCGATGCTGGTTGTCTGCGTGGCCGAGAAGTCCAGAGTGGCCGGCCCGCCGCCACTCACGCCGTTGATCACCTCGCTGCCGTGATCGTCGTCGGCATTAAACGCGAATGTATCCAGGCCCGCTCCGCCCGTGATCGTGTTGTTGCCGGTGCCGGCGGTGATCGTATCGGAGAGGTTATTGTTGGCGATGATCGTGTTATTGGCGTCGCCGCCCTTCACGTTCGAGATCAGGCTGGCCGAGGCCAGCGTCAGCGTCAGGTTGGAGTCGACGACCTGCGCGGTCGCCTGCCCGAGATTGATGGAGACCGGCTCGGTTTGCGTGCCCGAGAAGTCCAGGGTGTCGACGCCGTCCCCCTGGTTGTCGGTGATCGTGACGCTACCCAGCGGATTGTCGGCATCGAAGGCGAACGTATTGTTGCCGCCGCCGCCGTCGATCGTGTCGCCGCCGGTACCCGCGGTGATCGTGTCGTTGCCCGCGCCGCCGATGAACCTGTTGACCGTGGTGCCCAGCGTCAGCGACAGCCCCGAGGCGATCGTCTGCGCGGTCGTCAGACCCAGGTTGACATCCAGGTTGGCCTTCTTCGTCGCCGAGAAGTTGAGCGTCACCGCCCCGCCGGACCCGGCCTCGACCACGTCGCTCCCCTGGTCGGTGTCGGCGTCGATGAGGAACGTCACGGCGCCGCTGCCGGGGATCAAGGTATTGTTGCCGGTCCCGGCGGTGAACGTGTCCGTCTGCCCGTTGCCCGTGACCGTGTTGGCGCCTCCGCCGCCGATCACGCCGTCCACATTGTTGCCCGTAGCCAGTGTCAGCAACAACTTCGCCGTGACCGGCTGCGCGGCGGTCGACGCCAGGTTGACCGTGACGGCCGTGCTCTGGGTGGACGAGAAGTCGAGGGTCGTGGTCCCACCGGAGGCGGTCGGGGCGTTGATGAGGTCCGTCCCGTCGGCCGAGTCGGCGTCGATGGCGAAGGTGTCGTTACCCGAGCCGGGTGTGAATGTATTCTTGCCCGAGCCAGCGGTGAAGACGTCGTTCTGCCCGTTGCCGGTGACCGTGTTGGGGCCTCGGCCGCCAATCACGCCGACCACATCGTTGCCGGCCGCCAGGGTCAGCGACAGGTTCGGCGTGACCTGTTGCGCCGCGGTCGACGCCAGGCTGACCGTGACGGCCGAATTCTTCGTGGACGAGAAGTCGAGGGTCGTGGTTCCACCGGAGGCGGTCGGGGCATTGATGAGGTCCGTCTCGCCGGCCGAGTCGGCGTCGATGGCGATGGTGTCGTTGCCCGTTCCGGGGGTGAACGTGTTCTGGCCCGGGCCGGTGGTGAAGACGTTATTGAGCGAATCGCCCGTGACGGTGTTGGCCGCCTGGCCGCCGATCACGTCGGTGATCCCACCGGCCGGCTCAAGGTAGAGGCTGAAGTTGGAGGTGATGGTCTGGGGATTCACCTGCGAGAGGTCGACGGTCACCGGCGTGTTCTCTGTCGGCGCGAAATCGAGCGTGTCGACCGCCCCTTCCGTGGTCTCGATCGTGACGTCGCCGAGCGAATTGTCGGCATCCAGGACGTAGGTGTTGGTCCCAGTCCCTCCCTGGAGCACGTCATTTGCGTCGTTGGGCGTGAATGTATTGGCACCCCCGCCGCCGATCACCTGGTCGACCGTGTTGCCGGGCTCGAGCGTCAGTTTGAGCTTCGGGGTGACGTCCTGGACCACCGTTTTCGACAGGTCGACGGTGACCGCCGTGCTCTGGGTGGGCGAAAAGTCGAGGGTCGCCATCTGGGCGTTCGCGTTGCCGTAGATCTGGGTGCTGCCGTTGTCATCGTCGGCGTCGAAGGCGAACGTGTCCAGTCCGGTGCCCTCGTACAGCACGTTGTTGCCGGTCCCGGCCGTGATGTCGTCGTCGGCGGAGTTGGCCGTAATCGTATTGGTGGCCGCGCCCCCGATGACGTCGTTGACCGTACTGCCGGACTCGAGCGTGATCGAGAGGTTCGGCGTGACTTGCTGGGCCGCCGCGCTCGAGAGATCGACGGTGACCGGCGTGTGCTGGGTGGGCGAGAAGTCGAGGGTGGCCGCTGAGGCATTGGCCCCGGCGTAGATCTGGGTGCTGCCGTTGTCGAGGTCGGCGTTGAAGACGAAGTCATCCAGCCCCGAGCCGGCCGTGAGGACGTTATCGCCGGGCCCGGCGGTGATGGTGCTGTTCTCGGAGTCGCCGGTGATCGTGTTGAGCCCTGCGCCGCCGATGACGCTGATGATCCCGGGCACCGAGGCGAGGTCGGTGGCCGTCGCCGCGGAGAGGTCGACGGTCACGGGAGCGGTGTACGCGCTGTAGTCGAGCGTGGCGTTGTCGCCCAGGCCGGAGCTGATATTCATGTCGCTGCCGGAGCCTTGCTGCCCGGCACCCATGACGAAGTTGTCCGTCCCATAGCCACCGTTCAAGTTCGTGACCCCGGCGAAGCTGACCTGACCGTCGAGTGTGCCGGCCCCGGCGCTGGTGAGGTCCCAGGTTTGAGTGGGGTCCGCGGCGCCGGCGAGCGACGCCAGCGTGTTCTGACCCGTCCCGCCGGCGTCCTGAACCGTGATGTTGTCCGTCGATAGGACATCGCTGAGCGTGGGAGCGATGTTCAGCGTGTCGTTGCCTGTGCCCAGGTGCACCACGATCGTGCTGAGGTCGGTCAACGACGCGTACGGGCTGTAATCTGCTCCGTCGGTGCTGTACTCGATGTCGCCCGAGTTGACGGCCAGCGTCAAGTTGTCGTTGACGTTGGCCGTGTCGGTGAACGTGAGCGTCCGTGTCGCGGAGTTGAATGACGGCGTGATCGAGAGGAGCCGCCGCGACTCGAGCGACTCGACTCCGAGATCGGGCCGCCAGCCCCTCCGGCCGCGGCGCCGAAGCTTCCGGTTGGACCTCGGGCCCTTTCCCCACTTCCCAGGATGCTGATTCATCGGTGGACTCCACGCGTCGAGGACTTGAGAGGTTCAATCTGGGTGCGGGCTCAGAGTCGAAAAAAAGGGGACGGGCTCGGAGTTTCGAGGCGGCAGTTCCATGAGCCTCCGCCGTTGCCGCCCACCCGGATTCCCGCGAACGAAGGCACGACGCGGGTCTCGAGTGGTTGAAATCCCGCGAAGATCGCTCAAAGAAAAAGCCGGCGTTGCGGAACTCGCTGCGACTTTCCGCCACGCCGGCTTATGGGCCAACGAGCCCCCCCGTCGGGCCGGGCTGCCCTTTATCTCGTCTTCCGGCAATCAAGCTTTGAGCGGAGCGGTCCGAGTCGTCGTCGTGCCCGTTGCGGATTGGTCAGGCGAGCGGCAGGTGTTGTCCTACCCGTAGCTCTACTCGGCAGGGTTCAGGCCCGCGGTCAATCGATCCTGCAAGGCTGGCTGCTCGCCCTTGGGTTGTGAACGACTCTATTCTATATAGAGAATGCGCGCGGCGTTACACGAAAATGGGCAGGGAAGGCGCTTTATTAAAAAGAGAATCAATGAATCAGCTCGCCGAATTGATCTTTGAGCCGGCGCAGGACGCGGGACTTGGACGTGCGGACGGTGGTCGGGCTGACTCCCAGGATTGGGGCGACGTCGGCGGGGGACTTGCCTTCGACGGTCGTAAGCCAGAACGCCTGCCAGGTTCGTTCCTCAACCTGGCCGCGAACCAGCTCGAGGGCCCGACGGTGGAGGCCTTCGAGCTCGGTGGGGGAGTCATCATCGGCCAGTGTGCCCTCGGTATCAGCCACCTCGTCGAGTCGCTGAAAGGCGTCGGTGCCGCCGCTCGCTTGTGGCTGCGCGTTCTGGCGGCGAAAATAGAGGAGGGTGAAATTGCGCGTGACGCCGCGCAACCAGCCGCGAAACGAATCGCCGGCGTGCTCGCGGCGAAACTTCTCGATGCTTGAGGCCGCGACGCGAAAGACCTCCTGGGCAACATCTTCGACATCGTCCTGGCGCACGCCGGCGCGGATGCACCAGTGGCAGATCAGGGGGCGGTAGAGCGCCACCATGGCCCGCCACGCGTCCGGTTCGTTGTCCCGAAGGCGCTGCAGCAAGGTAAGGGATGTGGCGGGCGCCCGGCGCGGATCCGGAGCTGCGTCCGATGGTTCATTCGCTCCGCGCGGCATGCTGTTTTTCCCGGGCTCGCTGTAACACCAAAGCAATAACTATAATAGGCTGGCTTCACGCCCGCCGTCACGCGCCACAATCGGGAAAAGATCTCTTATGCCTCGGAGCGAGTGCCTGATACCCGCGGAGCTGGCGGCCTACCACCTGGGCGATCTGCCGGATGCGGAGCTGGTGGAGATCGGCGAGCACCTGGAAGGGTGTGCGCATTGCCAGGGCGAGGTGCAAACGCTCGATGGCCTCTCAGATGACGAGGTCGAAGCCTATCGAGCCAGCGCGCTGGCCGGCCCCCTTCCCGGTGATGCTGCGCCGCCCTTGCGTGTGGGCGATTACGAGATCCTCGGGGAGATTGGCCGCGGCGGCATGGGCGTGGTGTACCGTGCCCGGCACGCGCAGCTTCGCCGAGTGGTGGCGCTCAAGATGCTGCTGGGCGACTACTTTGCCGACCGAGATCAACGTGCTGCGCTTCCGGGCGGAGGCCGAGGCGGTGGCGCGGTTGCAGCATCCGCACATTGTGCAGCTTTTCGAGATTGGCGAACACCGGGGCGAGACTGGCCCGCCGTGCCCGTATCTCTGTTTTGAATATGTCGACGGGGGCAATCTCGCCCAGCGTCTGACCGGGCCCCTGCCGGCGCCGGCCCAGGCGGCGGCCTGGCTACAAACCCTGGCCGGCGCGGCTCATGCGGCCCACGGTCAAGGGATCATTCACCGCGATCTGAAGCCGGCCAACGTTTTGCTCAGCCGCGACGGCATACCCAAGATTTGCGACTTCGGCGTGGCCAAGCTCACGACCGGCTCCGACCTGAAAACCTTGAGCGGCATGCTCGTGGGCACGGCCGAGTACATGGCCCCCGAGCAGGCCGAGGGGAAGAGGGCCGCCACGCCGGCCACCGATGTCTACGCCTTGGGCGCGATCCTTTATGAAATGCTGACGGGCAGGCCGCCGTTTCGGGGCATGAGCAACCTGGACACGCTCAACCTCGTGCGCCAGGTTGAGCCAGTGCCGCCGCGCCGCTTGCAGCCCGGGCTGCCGATCGACCTGGAAACGATCTGCCTGAAATGCCTGGAAAAGGAAGGCACGCGACGTTACCCGAGCGCCATGGCGCTGGCCGACGACTTGGCCCGCTTCCGGAAGGGCGAGTCCATCCAGGCCCGGCGGCAAACGCAACGGGAGCGCGATGTGCGCTGGGCTCGGCATCATCCCGCGACTGCGGTCCTGGGAGTGGTGCTAACGGCGGTGCTGGTCCTGGCCTCGGTAGCGTCGCTTCTGGCCGCCGGCTACTTCAAAGAGGCCGCGCAGAGGGAGCACCAGGCCCGGCAGGAGGCGGAAGAGGCTGGCGACCTAGCCCGCCGGCGCGGCGACGCCGAACGCTGGGAGCGCTACCGGTCGAACATCGCCGCCGCCGCCGGGTCCTTGCAGATTCAGAACATCGGCTCCGCCCGCAGCGCCCTCGACGCCGCGCCGCAGGAGCACCGCAACTGGGAATGGCAGTACTACCACAGCCAGCTCGACGGCGCCCGCCTCGTGCTCTCCGTGCCGGGTGGGAGGATTCTATCCATCGTCCTCAGTCCGTCGGGCCGGCAGATCGCCGTCTGCTGCCTCGACCATAACGAGGCTTACCTCTACGACGTGGCCACCGGTAGGCTCGACGCTGTCCTCAGCGGTCATTCGGCTCCGGTTACCTCGCTGGCGTACCGTCCTGACGGCAAACAGGTTGCTAGTAGCGGCAATGACCAGACCATCCGGCTCTGGGATCCGGCGACGGGCCGACAAAGTGCCCTTCTCAGGCCAGAAACCGCCCCATCCAACGGGGAGCGTGCCCCCTTCGTGGTGTATAACTCGGACGGCAGCCGGATTGCCTCAACTGCTGGATTGGGCCTGGGCGACACGCAGTACGCGCCTGCTGGCACGAGCCGGTTATGGGACGCTGTCACCGCCAAGGAGATCGCCGTCCTGGCGAAATGGCAGGAGCGCGGCCGTCCGGTCGCCTTTAGCCCCGATGGCAAGCGGGTGGCCGTGGGGTCCAGGGAATTTGTCCACCTGTGTGACGCCATAACCGGCCGCTCGCTCGCCGTGCTGGGCCCTCACTCGAAGCCGGTCGCGTCCCTGGCTTACAGTCCGGATGGCAAGCGGATTGCGTCCACAACCGCCGTTGGTGCGAGCGCCGTTCACCTCTGGGATGGCGAGAGTGGCAAGGAAGTCGCCGTGTTGCGCGGCCACACGGACATGGTCACGTCGGTGCTCTTCAGCCCGGATGGCTCACGGCTCGTTTCGGGGTGCGAGTACCCCGACAACACGGCGCGTCTTTGGGACGCGGCCACCGGAGGGCTGCTGGCTGTCCTTGCCGGACACAAGAATTCAATCATCACGGTCGCGTTCAGCCCGGACGGCAACCAAGTGGCCACCGGCTCGCGGGACCAGGAGGCGCGGCTCTGGGACGGGCGCACCGGAGGACCGCTGGCCGTCCTGGGCGGGAATACGGAATTTGTGCGGAATGTCCTCTTCAGCCCGGACGGTACCCGCGTCGTCGCCGCCTCTCTCGATGGGACACTTCGTCTCTGGAAGGCCCGGACGGGCGAATTGATCGGTGTGCTTCGCGGGCACGGCGATCGCTTCAGATGTGAGCCGGTGTTCACGCCCGACGGCTCCCGGTTGGTGTCTGGCTCCACAGATGGCACCGTGCGCATCTGGGCGACGAGCCTGGAGGAACGGAACGATATCCTGCGCGGGCACGAGAGCTTCGTCTACGACGTCGCCTTTAGCCCGAGCGGCGACCAGGTGGCGTCCGCGGCGTGGGACGGCACCGCACGCCTCTGGGACGCCACAAACGGTACGCAAATGGGTCTCTTGAAGCACGAGACGCGGATGATTTACTCGGTGGCCTACAGCCGTGACGGGCGCCGACTTGCCACGGCGGCGGCAGAACGGGGCGTCAAACTATGGGATGTGGCGACCCAGAAAGCCCGTGACTCGTGGTTCGGAGCTGCCGGCTTCAAGGTAGAATGCCGGGCTTCACTGAACCCGGCGGGGACATTGCTGGCGGCAAGTTCCCCCGAGGGGCCAGTGCGACTCTGGGACGTGGCCACGGGGCAGCAGATCGCCCAACTTGAGGGACACGACCAGTGCTCCAATGACGTGGCTTTTCATCCTGACGGCAACCTGCTCGCCACCACCGGAGCAGACGGAACCGTCCGTCTCTGGGACGTCGCCACAGCCGCGCCGGTCGCCGTGCTGCGCGGGCACACCGACATCGTCTGGCGGGTAGACTGGAGCGGCGACGGCAAACTGCTGGCCTCGTGCTCCAACGACAAGACCATCTGCCTTTGGGACACCCGAACCCAGGAGCGGCTCGCGGTCATCCGGCTGGGGAGTGTTGTCTACGGCGTGGCGTTCAGCCCCAACGGCATGCGGCTGGCCGCCGGTTGCCGCGACAACACCGTTCGCCTTGTCGACGTCGCCAGGCGTCAGGAAGTCGGCGAGCTGCGTGGCCACACCGACTACGTCCACGCCGTCGCCTGGAGCCCGGACGGCACCCGGGTGGTGTCCGGATCGGGCGACTTCACGGTGCGCATCTGGGACTCGCTGTCGCCGGCCGAGCGGGCCAAACGTCCCGCCGCCGAGGGGGTCAATGCAAACAAGTGATAGGTCCCGTGGTCCAACGGCAAACCACGCCTCTCCTATTTCAGCCGACCGGTCATTCAAATCTGGAGTTTGCCGTTCTTGACCGTCAAGGACTCCAGATTCACCAGTATCAGGCCGAGGTTTTCCAGGTCCAGCGCGCTGGCATGGTCGAAGAGATCGATGGGGCTCAAGGGCGACAACAGGCCCTGCGAGAAGATGGCGTCGACCACCGCCGCGTCGGCTGCCGGGATGTTCTGCTTGTAGTACAAGACCGTGTTCGTACTGCCGATCTTGCTGATGTTGATGGAACCCACTGCGGCTACGATTCCATCGATGTTACCGACCGAGAGCGTGGTGCCCTTGGCCTTGTTGCCGATCGAGCCTCCCGACACCAGGGCACTCTTGCTGTCGATCGATCCGCTGATGCTCACGCTGCCGTTGATCGAGCCCAGGGCGGCGATGCGTCCGCTCTCCAGGCCACCGTTGATGGTGACGTTGCCGTTGATGTTGTCCGCGGACAGGATCTGTCCGTTCGACAGTGACCCGCCAATCACCAGGGCACCATTGATGGAGCCACTCGTGGCGATCAAGCCGTTCTGTACGGGGCCGTTGATCGTGACAGCCCCGTTCATGTTGCCTATGGTCACGATCCGCCCGCTCATCGGGCCGCTCGCGACGACCTGGCTGATCAAGTTGCCGCCGACGATGATCTGGCCGGCAAGACCCGAACCGTTGGCCTCGATGAGCGTGGTCGTCTCAATGGGAACCCGTGACGATGGCGACGTGGTGACATACATCCGGCCCAAGTCGGCGGGCACCTCCGACACGGCCCCGGTGATCGGGTCGGTCCGGAGCCCGGTCGTCCGGATGATCGTGGTCGCGGGGATGGAACCGCTGGGAAGGATCGAGCCGAAGATGCTTGGGGCCGTCACGTCGGGCAGTGGGCCCTGAATGATCACGTCGCCCAGGGGCCCGGTACTCGAAATGGACGGCGTGAAAGCTACCTTGGTCTTGCTGTTGTCGGGCGAGCTGCCAATTGTCTGCTGGGTCTGGATCGAGCCGCCATCGCCGCGCATGCTGATGGTCTGGATGACCGAGTTATCGAGCCGCCCGGTCGCGGCAAAGGTCTCCGCGACCGTGATGAGCGCGATCACGGAGCCGTGCGCAACGTTACTCGGCGTGACGATGTTGGCCGTGCCGGTGCTGTTCGCCGTGCTCACTCCCTGAACGGTAAGGGCAACGTTCCTGTTATCGAAAGCGCCGGCGCCCGGGGTATCGTCCATGAAGAAGCCGACCTGAGAGGTATCCGCGAACGGGACGCGGAAGGTCTCCGCGGTCGACCCACTCTCTGAGCCGGCCTGGATGATTGCGGTGCCGGCGGAAAGCAGCTCAGACGCATAGGATCCCGTGGCCAGGGCCCCGGACAACATCGGACCACCACGGAAGGGGCTCATGAAGCCGAAAGCCACCGCCTGGATGCTCCTGGCATCGATGCTGCCGTTCGGCACGTAACCCCGCACGCTCACGCTCGCCAGGTTGTCGTGCGGCAAATAAACGCCTGTCGGGGACGAGTCGGTCGTGAAGAACGCCGAGGCCGCGTGCGTGATCGTGCTCAAGATGTCGCCTTCCACGGCCACGTTGCCGATCCCCGAAACGCCCGAGTTGCCGGTGGCGTCGAGCCGCACGAGGTTGAACTTGGCCGTGTCGCTGTAGGTGACCAGGCTCAGGTCGAACTGGTCGGGGGCAGTGCGTCCGGTTTGATTGCTGACGCGTACTGTCAGTTGCGCGTTGGCCAGGCCAGGCGGGGACGTGATGATGCCCTCGACCAGCGGGCTGATCGTGCCCTCATAGAAATACTGGAAGGTGACCCCCGCCGGTGACGGCGAAGGGGGCGGCTGCGGCGTCGCGGCAGGGGTGGGGAATGGCGCGGAGGGCACCGCCGCTTCGATCAGACGCTGGACGCCGAACTCCTCGATCCGGCCTATCACTGGCCCATAGCCGGCATCGACGCCGATCGTCCCGATCTGGTTGGCCACGATCGTCCCCGGCGTCCCGCCATGGACCGTCATCGATTGGAGCATCTCCGCGACATTGACCTGTCCAGCCATATCGTGCTGGATCGAGAGGCTGTTGAGGTTGCCGGCGGTCAAGGTGCCTGTGTACGCGATCGAACCCCCGATAGCCGCCGTACCCAGCGTGCCGGTGACGGTCACCGTGCCGGCGAGGTTCTGACCGATCACGAGGGTGTTGAGGTTTTGGAGCGTCGGATATTCATGCTTGTAGGGAGTCGAGACCGCGACGACCCCGGACGGGGTCAGCGACCCGCCGATATAGACGCTGTTGCCGGTGAACACCGACTGGATCAGGCCCGAGACATCGCCGGAGACGCTTAGCGTCGTGATCGCGCCTCCCACAATCACCTGACCCGAGAGGTCGTTGATGCCGTTGGCCGTGGGCATATTGGCCGGCCCGACATCCAGTGTGGTGATGTTGCCCGAGACCTGAACCAGTCCGGCGATCGAGCCGCCGACGGTCATCGTGCCGATGTTGCCGAGCAGGCCGGTGGGCTGGGGCGGAACCTTGGGGTCGGCGGCGTCGAAGACATCGAGCACGCCCGTGGCGGTCAGCGAGCCGCCGATCGTGACCGACTTGAGGGCACCGGGGTTGCTGGTGAAGAGAGACCCGTTGAAGTTGCCACCGACCGAAATCGTCGGCACCGTGAACCCGGAAAGGTGGAGAGTGCCGTTGTAGTCACCGCCCCAGGACAAGTTTATTTTATCGTGGCCGCCGGATCCGGCGTTGATGGTCGTGTTCGTCGGCAGGTTCGTTCCGGGAGCGACGTCGATGTTGAACGTGTTGCCCGTCGTGTCACCCGAGCCGAGCGAGACGGTCAATGTCGCCAGACCGGAATAGGTGATGCCCGACGGCCCCATATTCAGCCCGGTCAGGCTCGTTGCGGTCAGTGTGCCGGTCTTGGCCGTGGTGCTGCCCGTATCATCCACATTCATCGTATCGGCGCCAGCGCCGGCGACAGTAAGGGCACCCTGAATGTAATCGACGATGCCGCCCGTCATGGGCTCCTTGCTGCCCACGTTGAAGGTGTTGTTCGTGCCGAGAGTCTGAATCTCGGTGGTGCTCCCCGCTAGCGTGCTCTGGACGTTGAACGTGCTCCCACCGACGCCCGGCCCGATCAGCAGGATGCCGTCGTTGGCGCTCGGGTCGGTGAAGTTCCCGGTGGCGAAATAGTCGATCACGCCAGGACCGAAGCCGGTGATGCTGTCACTCGTGACGACGACGTCAGAGTAGCTGGTGGTCATATTGCCGGAGTCGTCGACGATCAGCCGGTTGCTGCCGCCGCCGGCGGCGTTCACGGTCAAGAGGTTCTCGATGCCGGCCGGATTGACGTTGATGGTGTCGTTACCGGCGCCGCCCAGGACCGACACGTCACCGTAGAACGCACCGTCGAGGTCGAAAGTGTCGCCGTAGGGGCTGCCGTCGATGTCGATCTGCGGCGCGCTCACGGTGCCGTCGAGCACCATCGTTAACCCCGACGTGTCCCCATCGGTTTCCATGTAGTTGTCCTGGATGGTGACCGTGCTTGCCGCCTCGACGGTGGCGCCCGCGTCGACGATCACGCTGTCGCCGCCCTCCAGAAAGACGTTGCCGGTGCCGGACTGTAACACCCCGCTGACATACGAACCGGTCGACTGGATGGTCACTCCGGGCAAGATCGTGACATCATCAATCTCGTTCGCGACGTCGGTGGCCCAGAGGTTGATGTTCCCACCGCTGATCATGTTCATCGAGACGGTCACCGGACTGTGCGCCGTGATCGAAGTATCGCCGCCTGCCTGGATGGCGTTTCCGGAGACGTTTCCGCCTTCGAACCCGCCCACGACGGCCGCCCCGGTGTTGCTGATGATGAATGAGCCGGACGTGGCGTTTCCCTCGAGGTAACTGACTTCCGTGTTGAGTGGTAGCGAAATCGTGCCGACGTTCTGGCTCGCGGAGAGGTAGGCATTCACGGCGATGACGTTCGGGCCTGACGCGGCGCCGTTGACAATGCTTCCCGAGGGTGCGATGAGGAATACCGTGCCGAATAGGGCGCTCACCTGGTTCAGAGTCAGATTACCCGTCGTCTCGACGATGTAGGCGTTCTGGTTTGTCGTGGCCGTGAGCTCTCTCCGCGAATCGATATACAGGGGGGCCGCTGGCGAGGAGCCGACATTACCCGTCGTCCCGCCCGTGGTCAGGTTGATGTTGTTGCCCGTGATGTCGACGGTCTGATCACCACCCGAGCGATCGATGCCGTCGAGGATCGAGAGTGCCGACGCGAGAGTGACGTCACCCGAAATGGAGCTCAGTCCCTCCAGTGTGACGCCGTCGATCGAAGTCGGCCCGCCCACCGTGAGCGAGCCTTCGATACTGTTGATGTTGATGCTGTCGCCCGCCTGGCCGACGATCGTCGCGGGAGAGCTGAGCTGGATCTCGAGCGGAACAACCATGTTATCCGACGGATCGATTCCATTGACTCCGCCCTGAACGTTGAAAGTGAGCGAGCTGGCGACCAGCGGCAGATCGAGGATGTCTTGATAGAGACCGCCCGAAAGATCCGTGAGCTGCACGGCGCCGTTGGCAACGATGCGGTCGAAGTCGAGATCGTCATTGATCTGCTGCAAATAGATGTTCTGCCCCGCGCTTGCCGACTCGATGAGACCGCCGTACTGAACAACCAGCGGTGTGCTCGCGTTCGTTCCGACATTGCCGGTGCCGGCCAGGAGGGTCAAATTGCCGGGCGTCACGATCTGCGCCGCCAGAGTGCCCGCACTCTGGATGTTCCGTGGTGCGGTGATGTTGACCTCTCCGCCCGCTGTCACCCGGCCGATGCTCAGGTCCTGGCCTGAACTACCAGTGCTCTGGACGTAGACACTGCTTCCGGCCGTGGAATTGAAGGTGCCGGTGGCGGCGACAAAGAGCGGCGCGGTTTGCGTCAGGACGATATTCGTGAGCGTGACGCCGGTCGGTTGCTGGCCGAGCTCGAACGTCACAGTCTGGTTCATCGAATTCGTGCCTTGCAGTTCCACGTCACCCGGTGACGTGGCCAGCGCCAGAGCCGCCTTTTGAGCGTCGGTGAGATTGCCGTCCTGCAAGTCGGCGACGCTGACGACAACGGGTGGGGCGAGCTCGCCGACGCTGCCGCTGGCCTCGAGCGTCACGTTGTGGCCGGAGACGTTGGGAGTGGTCGTACCGACAGGCGTGCTCGTGGCTGCGGCCGACAGGCCTGTCGCGCTGATCGTGTACGTCAGCTCGGCCTCGGTCCAGCCTGAGTTCTGGGTGAGCGCGGTGACCTGGGCGGTGGTCGCGACGTATTCGTAGTTGGGGTTAAACATCTGGAAGTCGGGCTGACTCATCCAGTTGGCGGGAAGGTTGGCGTTGAAGAAGGCCACAGTCTGCTGGTAAAGACCCAGGGCATAGGCTTCGATCTGGGCATCAGTCGGGTTCGAGTCGTTGGGATTGCTGTCGTTATCCGCGGCCTCGAGCGCGGCGACCGTGCGCGGCCGGAACAGTTGCAGGGCCATCTGGCCCGCCTGGCCCGTGGAATCCAGACTGTACACGCCGTTTTGCACGTCGCCGTTGTCGAGTAGCTGCCAGTACTGGAGGTAATTGGCGTCGACCTCGTTCTCGAAGACGGCGATGGTGTGATCGTCGCTCAGGGTGGCGCTCGAAGGCGAGGTATTGGTGTTGTCGTCGTTCCTCAACTGCAAGTTTGACCAGACTTGCTCGATCTGGGCCTGAGTAAGCACCTGGGCCGGCGTCTGACTGCGAGAGTCATAGATCCCGCCGTTCGTGACATCCACGAACACATCGCCGGCCGTCGAAGAGATTGTGTTGACAATGAGATTGCCGGTGGCCTGCTCCAGGTCGACATCCTTCAGGGCGCTTGCGGTCACGGCTCCGCCGCTTGTGCCGCCGTTTGCCAGAAGCATGCCGTTGGGGTCGATGTCAAGCAGTGCGTTCGACGCACCGATCGCGCCTGCACTGCTCGTCAGCGTGAGATTGTCGCCGGTGACATTGACCGTGCCTGTGGGCAGACCGGGTGCCGGCTCGAGATCGCCGGTGCCGGTCACGACCACGTCGCCAAAGCCGCTGGCCGCACTTCCGGCGATGATCTGGCCGATGAGCGCCCCGGAGCTCAGGTTGAGGTACACGCCCTGGTTGCCCGCCTGAGCGTTCAGGACGCCCCCCGCAGTCGTCTGCACGTTGAGAGGCGCCATGGCACTGCCGATAACGCCGCCGTCCAGGCCGGAGTCGTTCGTGGTCAAAGCCGTGGTGAGCCCGCTGATGACCCAGGGATCGGTCGGGGTGCCTGCGCCGGTCACAGAGGCCGACACGCCGGCAAGCAAGTTCAGCGCCGAGGCGACCGTAGACGCGCTGGCGTTGTAAGCGATCGTCCCGGTCGTCTCGGTCGTGAGCCCAACAAGCACCGACGCCGTGAACGTCCCGCCGGTGGCGGTGTTCCAGAGAACCTGAGAGTTGGCGGCGCGGCTTTGAGCGTGCTGCTGCCGCCAATCAGACCGGATGGGACGACCGTGATTGCGGACACGCTGGAACCGCTGATGAGCCACGGGTTCGCGGCAGTGCCCTGGCCGGTCACTTGCGCTGTGACGCTGGGGTCCATGGCATCAAGTGCTGCCTGCACGGCAGCGGCAGTCGCGTTGTAGGCAAAAGTCGCCGTGCGGACCGCGGTTCCGACCGTCAGCTCGATCGTCAAGTCGCCGCCGGGAGCTGTCGTATACAATTGTTGCGGCCCCGGAGGAACGGGCTGGATCGTGCTGCTGCCGTTGCCCGAGAACGAGTCGTTCGTCGCCAGCGTCGTGAAGCCGGTGCCCGTGATGAGCCAGGGGTCGGCGGCCGTGCCCGCGCCCGACACGGTGACCTGCACGCCTGCCAGCTTGTTGAGCGCAGACGCCACGCTCGCGGCCGTGGCGTTGTAGGCGATGGCGCCCGTCGTCTCGGTTGCGCCATTCACCGTCGCCGCGATGGTGAAGGTGCCGCCAGTGGCATTATTCGAGAGCTGGTCTTGCACGAAGGGCACGAACTGAACCGAGCTCGAGCCCGTCAGGCCGGAGTCATCGGTGCTGATCTGGGACAATCCGGTGCCGGAGAGGAGCCACGGGTCGGCGGCGGTCCCCAGGCCGGTCACGGTCAGGCCGGGGAAGGCCATCGCCAGGGCGGCGGCGCTCGCGCTATAGGCGAGCGTGGCGGTCGACGCATGGCCGTTCACGGTCAAGCTGAGCTTGAAAGTGCCGCCGCTGGCGCTGTTCCAGAGCTCTTGCGCTCCGGTGGGCGTGGCCTCGAGCGTGCTGCTGCCTCCGGAAAGACCGAACGAGACCGCGATGATCGTCGTCACTCCGGTGCCGCTGATCAGAAAGGGATCCGCGGTCGTGCCCAGGCCGGTTACAGTCGCCTGGACTGTGGGGTCCATGGCGTCAAGCGCTGTCTGCAACTGCGCGGCGGTCGCGGTCGCGGGAAGCGTTGCCTCCTCTGGCACGAAGTTGGGCGTCATCTGGATCGTGAAAGCACCCGAGGTGCTGCTCACCGACAACTGCTGGGCGCCTGTCGGCACGGCCGTGAGGGTGCTCGCGGCGCCGGTGGGCGTCAAGGTATCGGTAGCGGACGTGACCGTGAAGCCGCTGCCGCTGATGATCCAGGGGTCGGCGGCGGTGCCCGAGCCGGTGACCGTCGCCGTCACGCCCATGAGCTTGTTGAGCGCCGTTTCAACCGCGCTCGCGCTCGCGTTGTAATTGATGCCGGCGGTGGTCTCCGTGGTGGTGTTGACTTTCACGGAGATCGTGAAGGTACCGCCGGTGGCGTTGTTGAACAGCTCCTGGGCCCCAGCGGGCGCGGCATTGATCGTGGGGGTCACGCTCGAGTCATTGACCGAGAGCTTCGAGATGCCGGTGCCGGTGATGATCCACGGGTTGCTTGACGTACCGCCGCCAGAGACCGTGGCCGACACGCCGGCGAGCGCATCGAGCGCTGCTTGCACCTGATCGGAGCTGGCGTTGTACTTGAGCGGACCGGTGACCTCGATCGTGCCACTGACGTCGGCAGAGATCGTGAATGTTCCACTGGTGGCGTTGTTGAATAACTCCATGGCCCCGGTGGGCTCAGCTTGAAGCGTGCTCTGGAATGTGAGACCGGCGTCGTTGGTCGCGAGGTTCGAGACGCCGGTGCCGCTGATGACCCAGGGATTGGCGCGGGTGCCCGCGCCGGTGACCGTGACCTGGACGCCCTTCAGCTTGTTGAGGGCCGTCGCTACGGCGCTGGCGCTGGCATTAAAAGCCAGGGCGCCGGTGGTTTCGGGCGTATCGCCCAAGGTCGCCGTGATCGTGAACGTGCCGCCGCTGGCCGTATTCGACACCAGCTCTTCTCCGTCTGCCACGGCTGCCACGAAGCCGCTGCCTCCTGTGAGGCCCTGGTCGTTGGGGGTGAGTCCGGACACACCGCTGATCAACCACGGGTCGGCCGACGTGCCCACGCCCGTCACGCTCGCCTGCACGCCCGGGAGGGCATTGAGTGCTGCTTCTAGCTCGGGCGCCGTGGCGTTAAAGTCCAGGGGGCCGGCCGTCTCGATCTGGTCACCGACGTTTACGGAGAGCGTGAAGCTCCCGCCCGTGGCGTTATTCCAGAGCTGCTTCGCCCCGGCGGGCACAGGCTGCACCGTGCTGCTGCCGCCCGTCGCCTCGAGCGTCAGGTTGTTCGAATCAAGCGAAGCGTTCGCAAGGTTCGTGATGCTTCCCTGAGCAGTGATGGTCGTTGCGCCATTGGGGTTGATGACGTTGCCGGACAAGATGACCGGGGCGTTCGAGTTGATGTTGACTAAGCCGCTGGTCAGGCCGGAGAAATCAATGCCGATTGGGTTGTCGGCCTTGACCGAGTTAGTCAAGGTGAGCGTCGCACTGTCGATGTATTGGTAGTACCAGGGATCGACCACACCGCTGCTGTCGGAGAACGACGGATTGGCCGGCGCGAATCCATAGTGCCCGTCATGGTAGTAAACGAGCTGTGTGTAGGACGCCGACACCGACCCGGTTATCGATTCGTAGAAGTCGTCGTTCTCGAGAGACGGATCGGAAACGATCGTGCCGTACGGACTGCTCTGGCCCTGGACAACCGGGGTGGGAGCGCCGTTATTGAGATACACCCACGGGTCGTTGGCATTGACCTCGCCCTGGGGCGTCATGAAAGTCCAGGGCCCCGGCGAGATGCTGTTGATGTCGCCGCTCGAATTGGTGCCCAGATCGAGGTTACGGGTGAGATTGGCCTGGAGCTGCCACTCGAAGCGCAGGCCGCTCTCGGGTGAGTAGCTTGCCGAGGTTCCGGACGTGAACGCGAAGCGAGAGCCCGCCAGGAGCTGTGCCTCGGTCTCGCCCGCCGTACCTTTATATGTTGAGACGCCCACACCTGGTTGGTAGACGTAGAGGGTGTGCTGGGAAGCCGCTGCTTGGTTTGTGTCAATGATGTCAACCAAGCTGGAGGCGGTCGAGGAGAGCGAGTTGGTGCCGGCGGAGACATTTTGCACCTTCACCGCGATGCCCGTTTCATTATCGATGGTCACCGCGCCCAGACCGCCGTTGACGTGGATGTTGCCCAGTGCATTGGTGCTGACGATGCCGCCGTCCATGGCAAAGTACCCGCCGCCGGACGAGGCGCTGACGTTGTCGAGAACAATCTGGTTGTGTTGCGCATTGTACTGCGCGGTGATCGTGGAGTCGGACGAGACCACCGGCGCGACCGGCAGGTCGAAGAGGGGATTTCCCCCGAATTCGTCGTAGGAGGTCCGGTCCGCGGCCATCAACCCCCCGAGCACCGCGGGCAGATCGACCGACCACGCGTTGGGCTGGCCGACGGTGACGGCGCTGTTCAAGTCGATGATGTTGGCGTTGATGAGAATCTGTGCGGCGTGGATGGCGCTGGCTCCGGCGCCCGACTCGTTGGCCTGGCTGTACGATCCGGTCTGGGTGAGCGACTCGACGGGCACCACCGGGAAGTAGCCCTCGTTGCCGCCGGCCGAGCCCGAGATCGCGTAGTCCTGGCCTACCGGGCTGAGTAGATCGGCCGTCCCCTGGCTGCCATTGTGCGTGATGCTGCCAACCCACGGCATGTCGCCGCCGTAGAAGACTTCACTCGTCGTGTAGGCCGCGTCTCCGGCAGAGCCGATGAGGTACTGGGTGAAGGCGGAGTTGGACGTGTAATAGCTGCTGGAGTTGAACACGGCGTTGGCCGCATAGGCAACGCCAATGTTCCCGTTGGGCGCCGGGGAGGTTGAGGTCGCGGTGGTGGGGGTACCGCCCGGGAAGGTGATCACGTTAGCCCATTCGGAATACGGCGCCGAGCCGGTGATCTCGACGCCACTCGAGGGGCTGATGACCAGAATGCCGTTAGGGGCGGTGATGTTCAGTTGCTCGGCGTTGATGGTGTTCAATTGCGCGACCGAGCCGTCGACGTTGGTGATGGCAACCTGTCCGCCCAGGTTGTCGATCTCTCCATTCAGGTAGACCGCGGGGCCGGGGCCGGGGTTGTTCGACGAAGTGCCGACCTGGCTCGCATAGTTTTCGTTGATGGTGATGACCGGGTTCGAGCCCTGCCCGGATTGCGTGAGCGTGATGCCGGCGCTCTGGGCTGCTGTCTGGCCCGCCACCCCCGTGAAGAGCACCTCGCCAGCGGGTAAGAACGGAATGGTGATTGCGTTAAAGATGAGATAGTCGGGGCTCGCGTTCGTGATGGAGATGGTAGGTGAGCCATAAGCGGTGATCGACCCGCCGCCCGAAATGCTGTCGGCGTTCACCGTGACGATGCCCCCCGCGGCGTAAAGCGGAGTGAACGTAGCGCTCCGACCGGCGTTGTCGACACGTCCTTGTCGAATGCGGCGGCGTCGTCGGGCGTGTCGAAATACTGGTCCTCGCTCGCCGGGCTGAAGCTTGAGTTGTACGTCGCCATGAAGGGGGCGTGCGGGGCACCGTCGGTGGGATTCACCTCGATCGGGGTCGTGTCCGTATAGAAGTTGCCCGGCGGCGTCCTGCGCGTTGGGGATGACGATGTCCAGCTCGTGGTAAATGCCGGCGGTGATGGTTCCGTTCTGGGTCACGCTCGACGACGTCGTTTCGGTGGGCGTGCTGCTGCTGGCCGAGGTGGACAGCTTCGACGAGTCGTAGTACGCGGTGCCGCTGGCCGAGGGACTGGGCGCACCGGGGAAGGCGCCGACGGTCACGTTCTGGCCACTGCTCACATTAGCGCCCGAGTCGATGGTGAGCGAAGCGTTCGAGGCCAGAGTGGTGACGGCTGTGGCCTGGGGAACGGCGAAGAGGCCCTTGAAGTAACTGTCGGCGTTCGAGAGCCCGGTCATGAGGGTGTTGAAAGTCGCCCGTGGGATCGTTGCCGGCGGTGAGGTTGACATTGCCGAAAGCGGTCATGGTGGTGTTCGCGCCGACGGTGACCGACTGGTTCGAAGTCACGCCGGTGGTGGCATAGGCCGTGCCCACGGCGGCCAGCCCGTAGGTGCTCGCTTCCGAGTTCGTCTGGGCATCCACCGTCGTGTAGGTGCCCAGTCCAATATCGCCGCTGGTAGTCAGATTGTCGCCGGCGCCGGTGATGACGGAGTTCGTGAGCGTGGCATCAATAGTCGAATCGGTCGCGGCGCCCTCGATGGCTCCGCCGGCCGAGAGCGTGACGGTGTCGTTGGTGTTGAGGGCGCTCGAAGCGACGATATCGATGCCGCCGACGATGGTATCGGTCCCGGATGTGATGGCGACGTTGTTCCCCAGGCTCACGCTGGATTTGCCCGCGAGGGTGGCGTCGGAAGAAACGGACGAGCCGTTGGCCACGCCGCCGGCCCCACCAGTGGCACCGGCGCCTTGGAACTCCGCGAACTGGTTTTGCGCCGTCACGGTGACCGTGCCCGTGGCCGTGATATTGGTGTTGTCTCCGCTCGTGTCCCCGATGTTCACGGTCGCACTTGTCGGTGACGACGAACCGGATGAATTGTCGGTCGTGGCGGTTGCCTCGGCGCCGCTGGCACCCACGGCGGCGGCGTTGGTGGAGTTGGCGGTGGGCGAGTAGGTGTCCATGTTGTTGGCGCTCACCGTGACGCTGCCGGCGTAGATGGTGCTGCCGCCGCCCAGGCCCGCGCTCACGGTTGAGCTGTCGTTGCTGACGCCCGACGCAGCATCGCCGGCCACCAGGCCGCCGCTGCCGGCCGTGCTCGATGAGTCGTTTGTGTCCGAGCCCGTCGCCGTGACCGAAAGGGAGCCCGTGCGCGGCGGAGTCAGTCTCGTTGTCGGTTCCCACATCGGCCGTGGTCGTGACTCCGGAGGTGGCCGTGGCGGTGCTCGAGCCAACACCGATCAGGCCCGCCGCCCCGGCGGTGGAATTGGCCGATTGCAATGTCGTGTTCATCGCCTGGATCATCACGTTGCCGTCGGGCAGCGTGACGCCGGAGTTGGTGTCGGCCTGTACGGTGCCGGTGCTTGACGCCGTGGCGTTCGTGGCTTCCACGCCCAGGAGAAGGCCGCCGGCACCCCCCACCGAGGAGGCATACGTTGTCGGGTCGTTGTTGCTGTCCTGTTCCTGGGTGGCCGTGACAGAGAGACTTCCGGCGGTGATGGTGGCGGTTGTGCCCGTGTAGCTGCCACCTACATAGGCCTGAACAGTCGGAGCGACCGTCGCGTCGGTGACCGATGCGCCAATGCCCACGCCCGCAGCGACGGCCACGCCGAATGCCTTGGCCGTCGCCGTGGGGGTCACCGTGGCCGTGACGTCCATGGCGTTCGTGACCGTGATCGGGTTGATTCCCGTGTATGCCTGCACGGTGGGGGACGTGGTCGCAGTCGAGCCGGCGCCTTCGCCGGAGACAACGCCGCCCGCGAATGCGGTGGCCTCGGCATCCGACGAATCGGTGGCCATGGCCTGGATTGTCAGACTGTTGCTGCCGGTGATCGCGCCATCGACGTAAGCGATCGCCGAGCCGCTCGCCGTGGCGGTCGTCGTGCTCGAGCCGATGGCGACGAAACCACCGGCAATGCCGTAGGTCTTGGCGATGGCGGTGTTATTCGTGGTGGCGCTTATCGAGATGCTGCCGGCGGCATTCAAGGTCGCACCGCTCGCCGCATAGGCCGACACGCTCGGGCTGACGGTGGCGGTCGCGTTGCTGCCGGCGCCGCCGGCGCCGACGCCGCTGCGATTGCCGTGGCCACCGACAGCGTGTTCACCGAATCGGTCGAGCTGGCGCCGATCGAAATCTGGCCTCCGGTGGAGGTCACGGAGGCGTTATCGGCGTAGGCGCTCACGTTGCTGCTGACGGTGTTGGTGGCCAGAGAGACGCCGATCGACCCGCCGATCAGGGCTCCGGCCCCGGCCCCGGCCCCGACTTCCGAGGTGATCGGGGCGTTTTCCTGGGCGGAGAGCGTGATGTTGCCGGCCGCCGTGACCGTGCTCACGGAGCTGGGGGAAGTGCCGTCGATGTAGCTGGTGATCGTGTTGTTCACCGTATTGGTGGAATTGGCCCCCGCGCCGGCGAAGGCCGCGCCGGCCGGCGCACCGCTGATGGCCACGCTGGCCGCCACGGAGGTGGCCTGGATCATGGCCGTCGTGGGCATGGTGGCGGTGAGCATGACCTGGCCCGCGGAATTGATGGTCGAGTTGTTACTGTAGGCCTCGACGGTGTCGCCGACATTGTTATTGGCGATGGCCGCGCTGATGCCAAAGCTGCCGGCGACGAGACCGACGGCGAAGCTCACGCTAGCGGCCACGGTTTTGGCCGTGAGGTTGGGCGAATCGGTCGCCGTCAAGGTGACATCTCCGCTCGTTGTGGTGGTGACGGAGGCACCGTGGGCGAGATAGGCCTCCACCGTGTTTGACGTCGTGTTGGTCGAGCTACCAACGCCGACGGCTGCCGCACCGGCGAAGCCGACGCCCGCCACGCCGACGGCCACAGCCTCGCCGACCGTCACGGCCGTCATGGTCGCCGTCTCCGTCGCGGCGATGGTCACGCTGTTTCCCGTGGCTTTGGCTGTGGAGTTGTCCACATAGGCGAGCACCGAGTTGTTGACGTCGTTGGTGGCGACGGCGAAGCCGGCGGCTGCCGCGAGGCCGGCCCCGAAAAGGCCGGGGCCCACGCCCACCCCCACGCCCAGGCCGCCGCCGCCGGCCGTGATGATCGAGGTATCGGTGGCCTTGATCGAAAGGCTGCCCCCTTGGGCCGTCACCGTGCTGCCGCCCGAGATGTAGGCATCAACATTATTCTCAATGGTGTTGCTCGAATCGGAGCCGGCCACGGCCACGCCGACACCCACTTCGACGCCGGCGCCTACCGCGACCGCCCCGCCGACGGTGACCGTCTTGATCGTCGCGTTCTCCGTCGCGGCTATCTGGACCTTGCCCACCGAGGTCACGGTCGATCCGTTCACAAAGGCCTGCACCGTGTCGTCAATGTTGTTGTTGGCCGCAGCCACTCCCAACGAGATGCCGGCGCCGCCGGCGCCGCCAATTCCGACGCCGATGCCCAGCCCGCCCGCGATCGCTTCGATCGAAGACGTGTCGCTGGCCGTCATGGTCACGTCTCCGCTGGTCTTGGTCGTGACCGTACTGTTGCCCGTGATCGAAGCAACTACCGTGTTTCCGACGAAATTGCCCGAGCCGGCGCCCGCGGCGCCCACGCCGACGCCAACCCCGCCGCCCCCGGCGCCGCCGACGGCGCCGCCGATCGTCCACGCGTCGACGATTGACGTCTCCATCGCGGTCAGGCTCACGTCACCGCCCGAGGCAGTGACCGTGGAGTTGTTGATATAAGCCTTCACCTTGTCCATCTCGTTGTTGACGGCGACCGAGATGCCGACGGACGCACCAACACCGGAGGCACCGACGGAAACACCCACCCCCAGGGCTCCCGCGATGGTCTGGATCGTCGAGCTGTCGGTGGCGGTCAAGGTAATCGTGCCGTTCGCGGAAACAGTGCTCGTGTCGATATAGGCGTAAACGTTGTCTCCTACCGTGTCGCCCGAGCCGGCGCCGGCACCGGAGCCGGCGAAACCGCCGCTTCCGGCACCTACGGCAACGGCGACGCCGATCGTGAGTGCCTTGATAGTCGGCGTCGACGTGGTCGTCACGTTGACGTCGCCCCCGGACTTCAATACTGAGTTTTCGACATAGGCTTCATCCGTGTTGTAGATTTGATTGACGGCGACCGAGACTCCGGCCGCGAGGCTAGCCGTGCCGGTACCGGCGGTGATGCCGACGCCGCCGGCCAGCGCCTGAATGGTCGAGGTGTCCATTGCGGTGACGTCCGTGCTGTCGGCTCCCGTACCCGTCGTGCTGATATTGGGCGAGCCGGAGATATGGGCGTCGGTGGTGTTGCGGATGATGTTGATCGAGACCGCCCCGCCCACCGCGACCTGAACGGCGCCGGCGCCCACCGCGGCTGAGCCCGCCACGGTGATGTTGTTGATCTCGCCGGTATAGGTGGTGCTCACGTCGATCTGGGCCGCCTTCAGGCTGCCGGTGACGTTGTCGATCGCAGCGCGGACGACGTTGTTATTGGTGGTGCTGGGATTTCTGGGATCGCCGCCCAGATAGTTAAAGGAAATCGAGGCGCCGACGGCGACGGAGGCCGCCGAGGCCCCGACGCCGGCAATCGCGATCGCGCCGGCCAGCGAGTCAATCGTCGAATCGTCGTCGGCAATCACGCTGAGCTTGCCGCCGGCAAGGATAAACTGGGGAGCGGCGATGTTGGATATCTCGGCCTGGACCGTGTTGTTGATCCAGTTGAGCGATAACGATCCGGCGAAGGCGCCCTGGCCGGCGCCCGCGCCGCTGACCGCCATGGCGGCGATCTGCACGTCAAGCCCTGCCGGCAACTGTGTGGGCTGGGCGAAGGTGGCGCTCACCATCATGGCGCCGCCCGAGGAGGCGGTCGAGTCGTCGATCGTTGCGGTATCGGTGTCACTGATGTCGTTGACGGCGACGGCTGCGGCGCCGGCGGCTGTCCCTCCCAGGCTGACACCGACATTGCCCGCCAGGGTGGCAATCGACGCCGTATCGGTGGCCGTTACCGACAGTGCCCCGAAGGCGGTCACCACCGAGGGCGTGCCGCCCATCCCGACACCATTGCTGGCGGCGATGTAAGCGTCCACGGTGTTGCTGATGAAGTTGATGGCGAACGAGCCGCCGAAGGCGTTGCCGCCACCGGAGCCGGCTCCGCCGATCACGATGTTGACGTCCTGCGCTGTCTCGGTTGCGGTGACGTTGACGGCGCCGGCCGACGACCTGGCAGTTGATCCCTGCACATAGGCCGACACGGTGTTGGCGATGTCGTTGAGCCCGACAGACGCGTTGACGGCCGTCCCTCCGCCAACCGAGATCGCTATGGAGCCGGTGCCGGAGCCGATCTTCGAGGTGTCGGTGGCCTCGACGTCGATGTCGCCCGTGGCCTGGACGTTCGAGTTGTTGGTGATGTGAGCGTCGATGTTCATGCGGACGAAGTTCAGGTTAACGGCGCCGGCGCCTGAGCTGTTGGTGCCTCCGGCTCCGGCAGCCGTGACGCTGACGATCTGGCCGCCGATGGGGATGGGCAAGGGGACCGTCACGCCCGCCAGGTCAAAGCCGGTGGGCTTGACCACCAGGCTCTGGTTCGAGCCGGTCCCGGGCGAGGTCAGAAACACGGGCTGGTCGTAAATGGCGTTGTTGAACGTCGACGCCAGCTTGATATGCGTGGCGTCGACCACGATCGCGTAGTAGGTTTGGCCGCTCGTCAGACCGCCGATGCTGGTGCCGCCGCCGTTGTTGTAAAAGACCGCATCGCCCGTGGCCAGGCTGGGGCTAGAGGCAAAGCTGATCTCGTCGGCCGAGGCATTGGTGGGTGTGACGGCGGACGGACCGAAAGCCAGCGCCGAGGTGGGCACGGTCGGAGTGAAGCTCTGCCCGTTGCCGCTGCCCACGCTCGAGAGCGCGAGCACTGTGCCGGCGAGTGCGTTTGCGTGGGAAGACGCCAGTTGGATCGTGTAATCGTTGACCTTGAAGACGAAATACGTGTTGCCATCGGTGAGATTGCCGATACTGGTGCCGCCGCCGTTATGGTAGACCACTTCCTGGCCGGTCGTGAGGCCGTGGATGGTGGCGAACGTGATCGCATTGGTGACGGGCAGGACGTTGTTGTTGATGGCGTTGTTGATGGTGGTCTGGACTTGTAAGGCCAGCGAGTCAGCCGTGTACGTGCCGGCGGCGAGTGTGACCGTGAACGAGTGGCCGTTCACCATCAAGTCCAGCGAGTCGTTGCTGCCGGCCGTGATCGTGAGATTGGCGACCGCGGACCCCGTGATCGTGTCGCCGCTGGTCGTGGCGGGCGAGCCGAGCAGGCTGCTTTCCGCGTCACCACCTGTGATCATGAAGTTGGAGTCGTTCGCGTTGATCGTGAGCGTACCGAGGTTCTGGGTGACGGCGACCGTGGCCGCTGGGGTCGTGTTGCCCGGCAGCGTGACGCTCGTGGAGGATGCGTTGAAAGACGCGCCGGCGCTGATATCAAGCGGTGTGATGGTCTGGCTGGAGCTGGTGCCCGACGAGCTCAAAGCGATCGACGTGGACGTAGTCGGCAGCGTCAAGGTCCCGCTGCCCGAGGAGGTCAAGCTGATGGCGGTGCCGTTATTGGCGTTGTCGACGGAGGACGCCAGCATGATGTGCGATGCATCAACGGCGATGACGTAGTAGGTTGTGCCGTTGGCGAGTCCGCCGATATCGGAGCCGGTGCCGACGTTGTAGACCACGGCCTCTCCGGTGTAGAGACCGAGGTTGCTCTGGGAAAGCGTGATCTGGTTCGTCGAGGTGTTCACTCCAGCCACGTTTGCCTGGACGGCGGTGCCGTCGACCGCGTCCGCATAGGTCGCGGCCAGCTTGATCGTGTAGGGATCAAGCACGATGACGTAATAGGAGTGGCCGTCGGTCAGCCCGCCGATGCTGGTGCCGCCGCCGTGGTAGACAACTTCCTGTCCCGTTGTCAGGCCGTCGGGAGTGGCGAAATGAATGGCGTCGCCGCTGACGGTTACATCCGAGCTGGGGTTGATGGTCAAGCTGGTGGCGCCCGGGAGCGTGCTCGGATTATTGAAGCCCGAGAGGACGAGGACCCGGCCGCCGGCGGTCACGGTCGAGCTGTCAATATAGGCCGCGACGCCGCTGGTCGGCACGGGCACGGTGAACGTTCCCGTGCCGGTCGAGGAGGTCAGGCCGATGATCTGGGTGGGGCTGCTGCTCTCCGCGTCAGTCAGAGAGGGGTCTAGTTGAATCGTGGTGGAGTTGACGGAGATGACGTAATAGGTGGAGTCGTCCGTGAGGTTGCCGATGGGGGTGCCGCCATTGGCGTGGTAAGTAACCGGCTCTCCCGTGTACAGGCCGGGATCGCTGGCGAACGTGAGCTCGTTGCCGCTCGTGATGACGGCGCTCAAGGCAGAGGGGCCGAACGTAACCGCCGGCGAGGACACAAGCGGTGTGAAGTTGTGCCCCGTACCGCTTCCCACGTTGGGACCGAGCGAGATGGGGTTGGTAGGCGAGGAGAGGGCGTCGGCCTGGCTGGCGGCGAGCTCGATCCCGTTATCCGGAGCCTTGATGATGTAGTAGCTGGCCCCCTCGGTGAGGCCTTCGATGCTGGCTCCTCCGGCGTTATCGTAGACCAGCTCTTCGCCGTTATGCAGGCCGTCCTGTGCGAAGATGGCGCCGTTCAATTCCTTCTGGAGCTCGGCGGCCAGGGCAGCCGGTGTGTAGTCCCCCGGCGCCAGCGTGATCGTGGGGAGCTGCGTGCCGTTGACAGTCACCGTCAGACCGTCGTTGCTGCTGTTGATGGTGGTGACATCGGCCGCGTTGCCGGAACCGGCAACCGAGTTGCTTGTCGCGTTGGGTGAGCTGCCGAACAAGGCGGTCAGAGCGGAGCCGGTTACCTGAATGCTGGGCGCGCCGGTGGGCAGCGTGCCGTTAAAATTCATCTGAAGCGTGCCGTTGCTCTGCGTGACGGTGAAGAGGTAAATCTCCTCGCCCGAGATCGAGGAGCTCGTGGGATTGAAGGTAACGGCCGGATTGGATTGCAACTTCGAGAGCGTGAAGGATTGGTTCGAGATGGTGCTGCCGGTCGAGGACAGAGCGATGGCATTGCCGGCCGTGGCGTCGGCACTCGTCGAGGCGAGCTCGACGTGATTGGCATCGAGAACGATGACATAATAAGTCTGGCCATCGACCAGACCGCCGATGGGCGAGCCGCCGCCGGAATTGTAGACGACCGCCTCCCCGGTCGAAAGGCCATGATTGGGCAGATAGATCTCGGAGTCGGGGGAGATCGGGGCGTCAGCGGTCACGCTGGCCGCGATGCTACCGGCGACGATGCCGTTGTCATAGGAGATGACGTTGGGATCAAGCGGGGAGAGGCCGCCCAGGTAGTTGTAGGCGATGGAGGCGCCGATGGCGCTGGAAGTGGCGCTGCCGGCGACGCCCAGGGCGACCACGTATTCCGAGGCTGATTCGCTCGCGTTTACCGCGACATCGCCCGCGGTGGCCGTCACGGTCGAGCTGGTGATATCGGCGTCGACCGTATTGGCGATGGAGTTGATCGTCAGGGTTCCGGCGCCGGAGAAGCCCTTGCCGCCAGACCCCTGGGCGCCGACCGCCACGAGCAAGGGGCTCGAAGTGGCCGTCAAGCTCACGGAGGAATTGGAGTTGACCTTGGAGTCGTTAATGTAGGAGGTGATGTCGTTGCTGATCCGGTTGTAGCTGATCGAGGCGCCGGCGGCGGTGCCCCCCAGTGACACGGCGACTCCGCCGGCGATGGCGACGATCAGCGACTGGTCGGTGGCGCTCAAAGCCACGGGGCCTGAAGCTGTGACATTGGACCCGTCGTTCACGTGGGCATCGACGGTGTTGGTGATGATGTTGATCAGGACCGAGCCGTCGGCCCCCAGGCCGTTGCCGGCGCTCACGCCGACGCCCAGGACCACGCCGCCGATCGTCTGATTGGAACTGGCCGTGACCGTCACGCTTCCGGTCACATTCAGGATGGAGTCATCGAGATCGGCCATGATGGTCGATTGAATCTCGTTGTAGCCGATGGCCGCGCCCACGCCGTTCTTCATGCCGAAGCCCACGGCGCCGCCCAGTGCCACGATTTCCGAATCGTCATGGGCGACGACATTGACGTTCAAGGCCGGCGCCGAGCTGCTCTGGCCTGATGGCACGGTAACCGTCGAGCCGGTGATGTAGGCTTCGGTCTCATCCTTGATGATGTTCACAGAGATCATGCCACCGACGCCGGTGCTGTTGGCCTGCGTGCCGGCGCCCAAGGCGCCCACGATAGCGATAATGCTCGGCTGGTTCGGTGCGTTGGCGCTTGTGGCCAGCACCGAAAGTGTGCCGCTCGTATCGGTGATCGTCGAGTTTTCGATGTAGGCCAGCGTGGCGGCCGGCTCGTTGGGAGTAACGGGAATCTGGTTCGAGAATCCGATCAGGTTCACGGCCAGCGACACGCCGTAGCCTCCCTTGCCGCCCAGGGCGGCACTGCCGGCGACGGCGGCAATCACCGCGCTCTCGGTTGCGGTAATGTTGGAGTCGCCAGAGAGGTTGATCGTCGCGCCGGAGATATAGGCCTCGGTGTCGGGAAGCACCAGGTCGACCGAGACCGAACCGGCGACGGCGGTGCCCATCACGCCGCTGGCGCCGCCGGCGCCTGCGGTGAGCGAGCCGATGTAACCGCCGTGCGTCGCGGTCACGTCGAGGAGCCCGGTCGTGATGTTCAGGGGTGTCGTGGTCACGGGGTCGGCAATATACGCTTTGGTGGTGGCGATCAGATCGTCGGTGCTGAACGAGCCGGCGACGCCGGTGTTGCTCGAGCCGGTCGTGATGGAGGCTGCGAAGGCGCCGGCGATGCTGACGACCACCGTCTGATCGGCGGCGTTGACCGCGAATGTCACCGGGACCAGGACTTGGGCAGATACGCCATTCGCGGTCGACAGGGTGAGCGCATTGCCGGCGACGGCGTCGGCGTAGCTGTCGGCAAGCTCGATTTGACCGGTGGTCTCGACAATGGCGTAATAGGTGGTCTTCTTGGTCAGCCCGCCGATGGCGTTGCCGCTCGTCTGGTACTCCACCGGCTCGCCCGTGGCAAGTCCGAGGGATTGACCTTGGCCCAGATTGAAATTGAGAAGCGTCGACACGATGTCGCTGGTGGGGTCGAAGGTCAATGTCGTCGAGCCGGTGGTCAGCGACTGGGTGCCGCTCGCGCCCGATGGGTTCAGGGTAATCGGCACGCCGTTCATTGCGTTGTCGTAGGACGAGGCAAGCTCGATGTCGTAGGGATCCAGAACGATGACGTAATAGGCAATATTGTTGGTCAATCCGCCGACGACGTTGCCGGTAGTCGAATAGGTGACGATGTCGCCGGTCACAAGGTTCTCGCTGTTGGCGAAACGGATCACGGTCGACGGGGAGACGCTCTGGATGTTCAGAGGCGTGCCCGCCCCCACGTCGAAGGTGCCGGGCGCGTTGATGTAGGCCTCGGTGTCATGCTGGAGGACGTTACCCGAGGCATCGCCCGAAATGGCGTAGCCCTTCTGCGCCTGCGTGGGGTTGGACTGGCTGGAGCTGGAGCCGGAGCTGCTCGATGAGGGTGAGGCACTCGACTTGAGAGACTGGACGTCGGCAATCACCGAATATCCCGGCAGAAGGTTGCTGAGCACGGAACTCGAGGTGGAGGAGCTCGAACTGGAGCTCGAGCCGCTGCCGCCGGTCGGTGGTGCGGGCTTGGGGCTCGAGACGGTGGCGGCGGCATAGGCGAGGCTGCCGATGGCGCCTTCGTTGGTCGCGTTCGCGCTCAAGGAACTCACGTCAAAGTTGTCGGCCGCGGGAGTGTAGGGGCTCGAGTAGGGAGTGGGATTGTAGAGGCTGGGGTTGAGCTCACCGATCAAGGCCAGGGTGGTGCGCTCGACGTTGTTGACGGCGACCGTGAAGCCGACTCCGATGTGGTTGGAGGTGACGGCCGCACCGGTGACGGCGACCACAATCATGTTGTCATCGGCGTGGACCGAGACGGCCCCGCCCGGGCCGCCGCCAAAACCGGCGTTCACGGTGACGCCGTCGTCGATCCGCGCTTCAGTCAGGCTGGTCAGGTTGAACCAGTTGAGGGTTCCGGTGAAGCCGACATCGCCCCCCGCGCCGCCTGATTGCACCAGCGAGACCGCTACAATTTGCTGTGTGGCGCCGACGTCGAGGGTGCCCGAGGAACCCACGCCGATCATGGCCCCCGAGGAGATCTCGGCGATCGTCTTGTTGCTCTCGACGAATACGGCGATCGAAGCGCCGATGGCCTTGCCGCCCGGTCCGCTCTTGGTGTCGCCGTACAGGTCGAATACAGGCGACGCGTCGCTCGAGCCGCGGGCAAGCTTGACGAAGTTCGTCGGGGCAATGTTCAAGTCCGGCGTTCCCGTCTCGGATGCGTTCATGTACAGCATCGACGACTCGACGGAAATCGACTGATCGGGATTCTGGAACTTGATGGTCTGTTCAACCCCCGCGGCATTGGGATAGGCGGAGGTATCCTGCTCCTTCTGGTTGATCATCGCGTCGCCGATGGTGGCCTCGGTGTCATCGAGGTACACGAAGATCTGAATGGTACCGGCGAGGCTGGTGGAACCCTCGGCCGCGGCACTTGCCTTGGCAGCCGCTGAGTCGTTGAGGATGTCGGTCTGGAGGCCGAGCATGCCGTCGGTCAGGAATTGTGTAAGAAAATTGAGGGGATTGTAGCTGGAATTGCTCGAGCTGTAGACCACGTCTCCCTGGGCGTCGCTGGCGGAGGTCGGCACCTCGAGGGGATAAGACGTGCTTGCGGTGACCGCAAGAGCGCCGGCGGCATCGACGTGGGCGCCGTCGTCGATGGTGGCCAGGACCGTGGGGTCGGAGAAAGCGAAGATGACAGCCAGGGCCGCTTCCGTGGCCTTGCCTTGGCTCGCTTCGCGCGTCGCCGAAGCGTTGACGCCGGTGTCGTAGGTCAGCGAGAAGCTCGAGGACACGCTGATGTTCGATGCCGCCTCGAGGACGGCGCTGCCGGCGACGTCGGCGTGGACCGTGTTCAGATCCACGAGCACCGCGAAGGTTCCTACAAAGCTCCAGGTGGGGGAGTTGCCGGTGCCGCCAGGAACGCTTTGTACAATGGAGTTGGCCGAGGAACCCGTCGAAGCCGGGGATGTGGGCGAACCGGAAGTCCCCTGGCCACTCGGCGGCGGGGGTGGTGGGGGCGAAGGCGGGTTAGCCGGGTTGCTCCAGTCCGAGATGGTCGAGAACCAGGTGCTGAGTGTCGGCCCGACGCTCCCCTCTGCGGGGGCGTTCTTCGAAGTCCAGGAGGGGGGAGAGCCGCCGATCGTGGTTCCCGCGAAGGCGAGCTCATAGTCGGTCAGTCCGGCGTTTATGTAAATGCCCGGGGCGCTCAGGGGGGCGAGAGTCTGGGACGCACCTGTCATGAACGACGTGGTGATGTTGCCGATGGAGGTCACCACGGCGGAGCGGTTGTCGGTCGGCGTGAAGGGGGTCGTGTAGGTGATGTTGGTCGACTGCGCACCGGTCATGCCCGCGTCCAGGCTGACGAGCGTTCCGCTCAACGTGTCGAGCTGAATGACTCCGGGTGTGCCGGTCAGGACGACGTTGTAGGTCTGGCCGACCGTCAAGCCGGTGATGCCGGGATTGCCTGCCACCGGGCCCTCGTAGACGAACGGGTCGCCCGCGTTGTACCCCGGATCGAATGGTGTGCCCGGTTCGCCCGGAGTATTGAATGTGAGCGTGTTTGCTGATGGGTCGACCGTGACGTTGTCGCTCGTCAGGTAGTTGAGGTTGGTCGTTTCCGGGCTCGTTCCGGTGGCCAGGGTGACGGGAGATCCGTTCGAGTAGTCCAGCTCGATGACCCCGGGAGTGGTCGTCAGCACCACATAATAGGTCGTGCCGATGGTCAGGGCCGCGATGCCGGAATCGCTGGTCGTCTCCGGCCCCTCGTAGATGAACGGATCGCCCGCGCTCAAGCCCGGATCGAACGGGGTGCCTGGATTGCCTGGATTATTGAACGTGAGCGTGAGCGTGCCGGCATCCGACGCGACGGTGACATTGGCGTTGTTCATCGGCACGGTGACGAACGCCCCGAAGTTGACGGTCGTTGTTGTGGCGCCCGAGGGGAGGCTGATTGTCTGGACGTTGCCCGAGGAGTCGGTGAGCTCGATGATGCTGGGGTTCAGCGGGTCGGGGAGGGCGACGTAGTAAATGTCGCCCACCGTCAAGCCGGTGATGCCGGGGTTCGTACCGGTGGGTCCGTCGTACACAAGTGGCTCATCGGGGTCAAAGCCGGCGCCTGAGGTCGAGCCGAAGTCGATGGTGTTGGGCCCATCGGCCGTCAAGTCGACAGACACGGGGAAGGAACCGATGTCGGGTGCGGCGCCGACGAGCGTGCCGGCGATGGCACCCCCCGTCAAGCCGGAGGCCACCTGGGCCGAAATGAAGTTGACGGTCGTCGACGTGTCACCCGACGGCAGGCTGATTTGCTGCACGGCTCCCGTCGAGTCGATTAACTCGATGACACCGGGGTTACTCGAGTCGGGGACGAGGGCAAAGTAAGTTTTGCCCGGGGTCAAGCCGTTGATGGCCGGGTTGGGACTCGTCGTCCCTTCATAGATAAATATGTCGTTGTTGTTGAACGTGGCCTGGGAACCGAAATCAAGGGTATTGGCCGGATTGGTCGAGGAGTTGACGCTCACCTGGAACGCGCTTTCCGCCGCCGATGCGTTTGAGGACAAAGCCGTCACCCCGGCTGTATAGGCCTCCTGGGCGTAGGTGACGTTGTTGAGCGGGTCTGTGGTCAGTTGCGTGAGACGGAAGATCTGTGGATTGCCGGGGTCCTGGATCACGTAATAGGTGGTGCCGCTCGTGAGCCCCTGGACGTTGAAGTCGAGCGCGCCCTCGTAGACCAGCGGCGTGCCGTTTGCCAGATAGCCGGGGTTGCCGTCGCTCAATGGTTCCAGGGCAAAGTTGAAGCCGAGATCGACCGTATTGTTGGTGCCGTCGATCGAAACAGACGGATCGAAGGTCAACGTTTTCGGGCCGCTCTCCGCGAAAGTGATCGGAGCGCCCCCCATCGAGCCGGCCAGTTGGATGACCTTCGGATTGCTGGCATCGGGAATGACCCAGTAAGTCGTGCCGTCGGTCAATTCGCTGATCCCCGAGCCCTGATAGACAAAGTCGGTGTTGGGCTGGAACCCTGCGTTGAAATTGAACTCGATCGAGCCCGCCGCGAATCCGCTGGGGTTCAAGGTGACGGGGATACTCTGCCGGAACCCGGTGAACTGGGGGTCAAGATTGAGGGAGATGAAGGATGCAGGCGAAGCAGTTGCCGCCCCCTGGGTTGCAGCCAACTGGAGCGTGTTGGGGCTGGCCGGGTTGAAAATCGCAAAGTAGGTGGTCTGTCCGCTCGAGGCCAGCCCGCCGATGTACTGGTTCTGGACGGGGGTGTACGTGAGGGCTTCGCCGTTCGTGAACCCCGGGTTGAAGTCCCAGTCGATGGTGCTCGTGGGCTCGTCAATATCGGTGATGGGCACGGTGACGGTCTGGCCCGACACCAGCCCGGCCAGCGTCGGGTACTGGCTGAAGTCGATATTGTCGCCGGCCATGGCGTCGTTCACGGTGTCGGCGAGCTGGATCTCGTTGGCGGGGCTAGATGGGACGATGACGTAATAGGTCGCGCCTGAAATCAGACCCGGAATCGCTCCGTTGCCGTCGCTGTTATAGACGATTGCCTGACCGGTCTGAACCTGTGAGAGGTAGTCGGAGGAGACATCGATGCCGTTGTTGGCGAAATCGACGTCGGTGAACGGGTTGAGCGTGAGGGTAGGGAGTGCGGCCGCGGGGGTGCCCGGCGAGGCGCCGGCGATGCCGGAAATGATCGTGCCGTCCGCATTGGCCAGGATCTTGTTCTTGTCGACGTTGATCGCGGCGGCGATGCCAGCCGTGCCGTCGGTGTAGGAAGTGGTGGATGGCTGCCCGGTGTCGGAGGCGCTGCCGGTGGACTGGAAACTGACGCCGCCGGCCGCCCGCACCGTGGCGCCGGCCGCGATGGTCGAGTTGGCGATTTGATTGACGATTCCGAGCGTGAGCGACACCTGCTTGTTGTTCGCGTTGGTGGTGCTCGACGTGAGGTTCTGGCTGACGCGGGCGGTGGCCGTGGCCGTGGCATTGCTGGTGGAACCCACGTCCACGTCGCCGCCGGTCGAGTCGATCACGGCATTGGGCATGATGTCGGTTTCTGCATCAGTTCCGGCATACATGAAGGCGATCGCCACGCCGACACTTGTGTTGCGGGAATAGATGGCCTGGCCCTCGGCGTCGGAGGTGGCGTTCGACTGGATGTTGACCGTGCCGTTGCCTTCGATTTCGGCGGAATTACCGACTGTCACGCTGGCGCTTGCGTCCCGGTAGTTGATCGAGACCGGCAGCGTGGCGAGATTGAGGTACGGCAGTTCTCCCGCCACCTGGAGGGCGCCGTTCAAGAACCCGCCGACCCACTGGCCCCAGGACGCGAATTCGTCGTTGCTGTTTTCCCCTTGGTGGGAAATGAAAGTGGACACGACGGGAACGTCTCCGGACGTCGCCGTGATGCTGACGTTTCCCCCCAAAACCGACGCGCCGTCGTCCAGAGTGACCGCCGACGAGCGCACCACACCGGCGATCGTCGGAAAACTCAAGCCGTCGAGCGTGTAGTTCGTGTTCGTCGCCGAGAGGGTGACGTCCCCCGGTTTAAACGAGCTACTGGCCTGGGCGACGATTGCAGCGCCCGAGTTCAACGTGATGTGCGGGTAGTCGAATCCGATGTTCAAGATGGGGTTGAGCACGTCAGGGTTAGTGACCTGGATGCTCAAGTCGCCCGCGTTGCCGGCGTCTGAGTTAGCGGAAATCTGAGTGGAAACGACCATGCTAGCGGCCAGGTCCACCCCTTGCACGTCGTTGATCGTCAGGTTGCCTCCCTGGGTATAGAGGCTGTCGTCGATATAAAAATCGCTGGGCCCGATGAAGCCTGCCGCCGCGTTGCCTGTCCCTCCGAAGGTCAAGTCCCCGCCCGCACCAGTAAAGTCGTCGACGTGGACATCCCCACTCAGTTGGAACGTGAATTGGTTGGCGGAGCCAGGCCCGGCCAGAATGAAGCCGTTCAGTGTGGTCCAGTCACTTCCATCGGTGCTCCATTGCACTTCGCTGCCGCTGGTTTGCAGGTAGACATTGTCCGTCGTGATGGGGCTGTAGAACGTCACGTTCAACCCGTTCGAGCTGACCGTGGCCGTGACGGCAAGCAGCGTGCGGTCCTCGAGCACGTCCAGGCGCGGTCGGCAACGCCGAGACCGCGGTCTGGCGGACGACCGGAGACCCCCTCCACCCGGCAATACCCGCGACCCCTTTTTGCGCAGCCGATTACTCGCACTGTCGAAGAAGTTCATGACGATTACCTCGCGACGAATGTGGAGGAAGAGAATCCACGCCCAGCCAACGGCTCGGTGGTTGCGGCACGGTGGTGCGTCTGACTCGGTTGTTCTTCTATTTCTCTAGAACGGAGCCAAACTGGTCGTCGGTCGCCCAAGGACAGTCGCCGCGACGGGATCGACAGTCAGGGCGGTCGAGTGGCGGTGTCCTGTTCGCCGGCGGATTCCGGTGCGTCGTTCGCGCCGGAATCCCGTTTCGGCCATGGCCAGTTCAGGGGACCAAGCGGCCAGTCTACCGCCTGCGGCAGACGGAGCCAAATATTTATCGCTGAATGACGGAAAAAAGCGACAGTCGCCCGTCCTCACCGCGCGGCGAAAAACACTTTCCCGCGCGCACATCCGGCTGATCTTCCGGGTCTTTAATGGTGCAGGGTGATCTCCGGTGGAGTCGGCCCTTTTGCATTTGTGGAACCCCGGTTGCCGTGATATGTCTTCCACTTAGTTCGAGGTTCTGCTCGAGCTCCCGATCCGCGTGATGAACGAGATCGCCTCGGCCAACCGGCGCGCTGGGGATGACTGGCGATGCAGATGCCAGTTCGGTACGCTACGGCAGGGGATCTATCCATGCGCCGCATTTCGGTCCGGAGCTTGATGGCCGCAGTCCTGGTCTTCACAATTGGATTGGCCGCGCTTCGGAACGCCGGCAACCTATGGGCGGGGATCATACTGCTGCTCGACCTGGCCGCACTCGGCGGTGCGGTGCTGGGTGCAGCCATCATGCGCGGCCGAAAACAAGCTTGGTGGCTAGGCTTTACCGTGTTCGGGGCTGGGTATCTGATGGCTGCCTCGAGCTCCCTGGGATCCGACCTACCCACGACGCGAATGCTACCCGGGGCTGCAATCCTCGAGGCATTCCTGGCTACAGGCCGGAGGGTCTTCGCCTTTCTGGCTGGCTTGGTGGGCGGCACGGTCGCAACTTGGTTCTACAATCGGCGGCAAGGGTACGAGGTCCAAATTGGATAAGAAAGGCTGCATCTGTGTATCGGGCGAAGTCGAAGCTACGATCAACCGTGTAGAATCAGAACGTGTCGACCGCGCTCTGCTGGGAAAGGAGACCGCAGTGGAAACCGGGAACGTGGAATCGTCTGCAAACTCAGAACCAATGGATGTCGCTCACTCAACTCAGTCTGGAGCCGAGCCCGCGCCGGCGGCTGTGGAGACCCCGCCCGACGCGCAGGCACTCGTTGACCGAATGCTTGCTGCGGGTGAGTGGCCCGAGCCTGCGCTGCTGGACGAGATCATCGCCGCGGGCGAAGCGGCCGTCGCGCCGCTGATCGCGGTTCTGCGCACCTATCCTCGCGGCTGGCCGCAGGAGGCGCGCCTCGAGCAAGCGATGGGTTTGCTCAGCACCCTTCGTCACCCGGACGCGATTCCGGAGTTGATCGAGGTTATCCGTCGATATCCAGAGGACACGGGAGAGTCGGCCGCTATGGCGCTCTCAAGTTTCGGGGCAATCGCATTCGAGCCGGTGTTTGACTTCTGCCGTGACCCGGCGGTCACGGGCTATTCACGAACCCATGGCGTGAGCGCCGCGTTCAACACGGCCGGCGACGATTCAGCCCGACGGGCTCGACTCGCCGATTTTCTGCGCCCGCTGCTCGCCGACGCGATCGAGCGATGCAGGCGGGAGACCGAGTTGCTGAAAGCCGACGAGTCAATTGATCTCGACGACGAGGCTCTCGATGACGACTTCGACGACGACTTCGACGACGACTCGTACGATGCCGAGCTAGAAGACGATCTGGACGACGACGACGACGACGATAGCGACGATGAACTGGATGACGATCAATTTGAAGCGTACGTGCGAGAATCGGCGGAGAAGCCATCCGACGGCGCTCAAGATGTTTACGCCGAGATCTTCCACCTGGTTTGCGAGTTGACGGCCCTGGCCGATCCCGAGGCTCGCGACTTGATCAAGACGGCGTTTGCTCTAGACATGGTGGAATTCCTCATCGACGAGGCTTATGTCGAGCGCCATTACAAGAACGGCGGCGGGCCGCCCGACAAACTGACGGACTGGCTCGGCAGTTATAAGCAGGAATACCGAAGAAGGTTTGTCGACCCGCCAAAACCCGTTCCCAGGCCGCGTATGCCGGTGCCACACAACGACGGCCGGAGCGAGCCGCTCACATCGCTTCCGCCCGCGATGGCGACGGCCACGATCCGAAAGACGGGCCCCGCAGTCGGGCGCAATGAGCCATGCTGGTGCGGCAGCGGCAAGAAATATAAGAAGTGCCATCTTGCCAAAGATACGAGAAGTTAGTCATATGCGATGGTAGACATCCTTCGGCAACCGAGGCGAAACGATCATGACATCGCGCATGAGCCGAACCGTGGTGGCGAGCCTCCTGCTTGCCGTGGGTCTCATGGCGACCGCGTGTGCCAGCAGGAAAGAAGGCGCGGCAAGCGGGGATCCCGAGCTGGCGAGGCGGGGCAGCATCGAGGTCACGGCGAAGCTCGTCGAGATCCCCGAGGGGGCGATCTTCGATCGAAAGCTCTATAATTACGCGACCGTTCTGAAATACCAGGTGATCGAAGTCCACCGCGGCCGGGTAAGGGGCGATACAATTTACGTCGGCCACTACAATCCGGCCAAGCCCCGATCGGAAGTGGCCGATCGCCGTGTGTCGGATGTTGGCGGCAATCTCAAGTCGTTCCGCGCCGGCGCCGTGCACCGCATGGCGCTCGAAGGTTCCATGGTTGACCATTTCACGGGCGGAATTCTCAACAAGTACTCCGAGGAAGACACCGACCCGATCTACTGGGCCGTCTGGACGGATCCGGTCAGCGGCTGACCGGGTCACCCGAGCGCACGACGAGCCGATTCAACGTCCTTCTCCCGGTCATTTGGCCTGGACCTCCATGGTCTTCACAACCTATCTGTTCGTCTTCTACTTTCTGCCGCTGGTCCTGGTGTTCTATTACGCCCTGGATGGCATCTACCGGCAGGCCGGCGACACCTGACCGGCGCGCTTGCCTCGCGCTCAATACCCTGCTGGTTCTTGCAAGCTATATCTTCTACGGTTGGTGGAACCCCTGGTTCATCCTCCTGATGCTGGGGATCACCACTGTGAACTATGTTTGCGGGCGGATCATCGGCCTGCCGGGGATCGGCCGGAGGCTCTCCTTCTGGGTCGCAACGGGTGCGATCGTGGTGAGCCTGAGCACGCTCGGGTTTTTCAAGTATTTCCTTTTTTTCGAGGAGAACCTGAACCAGGCGCTGGCCTGGTTCGGAGCCGGCACGGTGCGAGTGCTGGCGATCACCTTGCCCATCGGGATCTCGTTCTACACCTTTCATGCGCTCAGCTACACCATCGACGTCTATCGCGGCACGGCTCCTCCCGTCCGGTCGTTCATCGATTTCGCTTGCTATATCTCGCTCTTTCCCCAGCTTGTCGCCGGGCCGATCATCCGCTACAACACGGTGGCCGATCAGCTCGTCAGCCGCACGCACACCTGGGAGAAATTCGGCTCCGGCGTCACGTTGTTTTCCCTCGGCTTCGCCAAGAAGATCTTGCTGGCCAATCCGATGGGCAGGGTCGCAGATGCCGCATTTGATGCGCAGTCACTTGCCGCGCCGGATGCCTGGTTCGCGCGCTGGCTTATGCGTTCCAGATCTACTTCGATTTTTCCGGTTATTCGGACATGGCCATTGGTCTGGGACGCATGCTCGGCTTCGAGTTTCTCAAGAATTTCGATGCGCCCTACAAGGCCGAGAGCATCACGGACTTCTGGCGGCGCTGGCACATTTCGCTGAGTTCATTTTTGCGCGATTATCTTTACATTCCTCTGGGCGGCAATCGCAAGGGCCCAGGGCGCACCTACTTTAACCTCGTCGTCGTCATGCTTCTGGGTGGGCTGTGGCATGGCGCAAAATGGACGTTCGTCGCCTGGGGGGCATATCACGGGATCCTGCTCGCTTTTGAGCGATTGCGGGGCAAGCGCAGCGCTTTCGAACAATGGCCGCGGCCGGTCCGCGTGGCGGCCACGTTCGTCCTGGTGCTCTTCTCGTGGGTGTTGTTTCGCGCGGCCAATCTGCACGACGCCATGAGCTACCTGGCGGCCATGATCGGGCAGGGGGGGGCCGGCACCGGGACGCTGCTCATGCCGGCCCTGCTCTATACGCAAGAGACGCTCCTCGTCATGGCCATCGGCGCCCTTGTGATCGCCTGGCCCATCCAGGCGCACGAGTGGAGCAGGGAAGTGACCTGGCCCAAGGCGGTCGTCGTGCATCCGCTTTTCTGCACCGCGCTCCTCGTGATGTTCTCGCAATCGTTCAACCCGTTCCTCTACTTCCAGTTCTAGGGTTCCTGCCTTGAAGATGGACCGTGGTTCCTGCATTGCCGTGGCTGCTCTCTTCCTCGCCGTGATCATGGCGCCGGGCCTCCTACAGACCGTTTCCGAGCTTCGCCATGGCGAGCGGCCGCGCGCGCTCGACGTTTTCCGTGAGGCTCCGACTGCCCGACACCTGCGCGTGTATGAGCAGGGCCTCGAAAAAACGAGTCTCGTGGTCAAGACATTCCGGCCGTGGACGCAGTACGTCGAATGGCGGTTCCTCGCCGATGCCGGTGAGGAGGCTGTTGTGGGGCGTGACGGCTGGCTTTTCTATCGACCGAGTGTGCGCTATGTGGTCGAGCGCCAGCCCCGCGCGCCCGAAGGCGATTCCGCCGATCCGCTTGCCGCGATCCGATCGTTCCGCGATGAGCTCCAGGCGCGGGGGATCCGGCTGCTGGTCGTTCCGGTGCCCAACAAGGAGAGCGTCTATCCCGAGATGCTCGCGAAGCGGGCCGAAGACGCGGGAGTGGTCGTTTGCGAACAGACGCGCCGTCTGCTCGAAGAGCTCCAGCAGTACGGCATCGAGTACGTTGACCTGTTCGAGGTACTTCGCCGCGCCAAGCAGGAGGAGAGCCGGCCGGATGTGAGGCAGCTCTACCTGGCGCAGGACAGCCACTGGTCGCCGGAGGGAGCACGGCTGGCCGCCGGCGCTGTGGCGCGGCGAGCGCTCAATGGCGGCGTGGTCAATCGGGGTGAGCACGCTTTTGCCGAGCGCTTCGTCAACGTCCAGCGCCACGGTGATCTGGTCGAGATGCTGCAAGTGCCGCAGATCGAGCGCGCGCTGGAACCGGAGAGCGTGGCGTGCCAGCAAGTGGTCCGGTCAGACACCAGAACGCCGTACCGCGATGCGGCGGAGTCCGAAATCCTGATCCTGGGCGACAGCTTCCTGCGGATTTATGAGCAGGACGAGCCGGGGTCGGCCGGGTTCATCGCGCATCTGGCGCGGGAGTTTGGGCAACCGCTGTCCTCGATTGTGAACGACGGCGGAGCCTCCACGCTGGTGCGGCAAGAGCTGGCACGGCGGCCGGCGCTCCTCCTGAACAAGAAGCTGGTGATCTGGGAATTCGCCGAGCGCGATATTCGTTTCGGGACCGACGGTTGGAAAATCGTTCCCCTGGCTCGGTCAAAGACGTCTGGGAGGTGACCGGCGCGATCCGATTGGGCTCGAGCGAGAAACCGGATGGTGCATCGCGACGTCTTCCATTCACGCGCTCTGCCTTGCCGTGCTGGCGCGGCTCAAGTACTATGACTGTAGGCCTCGCACGATCGCCGCGCGCGGGCCAGCCCGGCAAGCCGGGCGGGGAATCCCAATTGCGGGGTCGGGCCGAAGGATCGGGAGTCCCCTATCCTGCCGGGCCCCAAAACACGGGCTCTACGGAACGTGGGCAAACCCCGCTTGCGGGGTCGGACCTGCCTGATCAGTTTTTGGATTTTGGTAAGATCACCCATTTGAGTTAGAGGCGTCATGAGGCGATTGTTCGGTGGATCGAGCTTTGCTCTGTTGAGCTTTTGTTTTCTAGGGCTCTCTGGTTGCGCGGAAGACAACGAGGGGCCCATCAAGAAGCAAGCCGCCACGGCGCCGGGAACAATTCCCGGTTCGCGCACCGCCCAGGCGCAGTCTCAGGACGAGTACTTCGACATTACCCCGGGCATTCGGGGTGGGGCGGGTATGAAGAGCGGACCGGTTCCGGACCAGGGAAGCGGTTATCCCGGCGCGAAGTAGTGGCTGGTAGCTCATGTGGAGAGAGGCTCTCGCGTCGACCTGGAGCGTTCGTCTTGTTGCCATCGTTTTCCTGGGGTTCTAGACCATGCCTCGAAGAGACCGCGGATTCACCTTGATCGAGCTGCTTGTGGTGATTGCCATCATCGCCGTTCTCGTTGGCTTGCTGCTGCCGGCTGTTCAGGCCGCGCGTGAAGCGGCTCGGCACACTCAGTGCACGAACAACCTCAAGCAGATCGGTCTGGCGATGAACACCTACGTGAGCGACCACGTTGTCTTGCCGCCTGTCTGTGTCGATCCGTCCTGGGTTGGAACCGTTCCGATACCCCAGCCGCACCAGAACTGGTCGCAGCATGCGCGGCTGCTTCCTTACCTGGAGCAGAGAGTGCTCTTCAATCAGATCAACTGGTCGTTCGGCGCTCGCTGGAGCGGCGATGCCGCGTATGCCGACACCAATCCCAACTACGATCCGACAAACGCTCTTCCCGGAAACCGGGACAGCATTCCGCAGATGTCTGTCCTGGTCACGACGATCTCCGCTTTCTTGTGCCCGTCGGATAGCAATCCCGGTTGCTCCAGCTTCCTCCCCGTGGGTGGGGGGAACAAGCTGGTGGGTACCAGCAGCTATGGGGCCAATATCGGCATGAACCGGCGGATCTCCGGCGGGGCGCCGGATAAGAGCTGGCAAATGAACGGACCCAACTACATTGCCAGCACGTGGGACAAGACCGTCAGTAACCCCACCGACATGGCGGGCTTCATCGATGGGACCAGCAACACGGCGATCTTCAGCGAGTGGATCAAGGGTCTGGCGGTGCCAACCGGCCGTTCCCGGGACGGTCTCATGGAGGTGTACAACCTTGGCGAGAATTCCAACTTTTACTCGACCGACATCCAGTTCGCGGAACTATGCAACCGGATTCCGATCAGGCCCCCGAACCAGCAGTGGCAGTGGAAGGGTGAGTGGTGGAGTTATGGCCCGGGCATGATCTACTCACACACCCAGATGCCCAATCGGACGAACTGTGTCTATCACGATATCAATCAAGATGGCCGCGCCAGCATCACGATGGTTGGGGCCAGCTCGTATCACCCCGGCGGCGTGAATGTGCTGTTCATGGACGGCTCGGTCCGTTTCATCAAGAATTCGGTGAACCATCTGGCGTGGTATGCCATCGCGACTCCGAACAGTCGCGAATCGGTCAGCTCCGATGCTCTTTAGAGGCTCGACGGCGATTGCTGCTCGTCCAGTCAGCTCATACAGGTCCTTGAATTCCTTTCGCTTTGGGCAAGATGGCGAACTTCGCATCGCTCGTGCTTAGCAGCTCACCTGCCGCGCTGGCAACACCGCCCGGCGATGACGTCGTGACCGAAATCTGCCCTCCCTTGGCGAAATTCGGCTTTCCCTTGATGGTCAGAGTGACGGTGTCGGTGGAGGAGTTATAGACCGAGTTAAACGCAACCGGCTTGAGCACGGTCACTGTCCTCTTCTTGATGCGCTTCCTGGTCGTCGTGTCCACCTGGTAGTTGGCGGCGAGCCGGGCCGAGGACGCATTCATGGGCTCGCTAAAAACCAGAGCGAAGCCCTGGAACACCGGCTTGCCGACATTCTTGCCCTTTTTGTTCTTCTTCTGCAACGTGACCACGTGCTCGCTCGTGATCGTCGGAACCGGCGGCACTTGCACCGGGCTGGTCACGGCGGCGCTCAGCCCGTTTGCCGTAACCCGGATCGTTTCGCCACCGGCAGACGCGTTGAGCGAGAGCCCCACGAAGGTGGCCACTCCGTCCTGGGCGGCAATGGTCGTCGTGAAAATCGGGTCGCCCAGAACCGAAACGGTGACATTGCCGCTGTAGGTCGGGTCCACGTTGCCGTAGGGATCCTTGGCGGCGACAACCAGGGTGAACGATTGGCCCGCGAGGAGAGGCGCCGGTGGCGGGGTCGTGACCACCAGTCGCGTGGCGGGAGCCGCGATGATGTCGATGGCGCTGGAGATCGCCGGAGCGAGCGCACCGTTTGTCACGGCAAGCGAGATTGTCCCGGCCGTGTTATCGCCCAGGTTGGTGAATGTCGCAATTCCGCCTGACAACGTGACGGATGTCATTCCCTGGAGCAGACCCTTTCCGCCGCTGGGAGAGGCTGTGACCACGGTGCTGCTGTCGAGAGTCTCCAGGTTGCCGAACCGGTCCACTTCGTAGACTTGCGGCTGAATTGTGAACTCCTGGCCGGCGATTGCGGTGGAGGAAGGCTGCGTGCGAATCACGAGCGCGGCAGCCGCAGCCGGTTTGATCGCGAAGCTGTCGCTTGGACTGGAAGGCGCCAGCGACCCGTCCGCCGCCGAGAGCGACTCGCTGCCCGCCACGTCGATCTTCAACCCGCTGAACGTTGTTACTCCACCGGATGCGCTGGCAGTGACGGCGTTCGAGCCCCCCGCGAACGTCCCGCCGGCGAGTGTCAGCGTGACCATCGAGCTGTCGTCCGTGACCACGTTGCCAAACACGTCTTCGATCTGTACTGCGGGCGCCGGTGTGATCGCTGCGCCCGCTGCTGTGTCGGTCGGCTGCTGAGAGAAGATCAATCGGCTGGGAGCCGCCGGTCTCACGACAATGCCGGATTGCGTGCCCTTGATCGTGCCGGTGACCGAATCCTGCGCGGTGATCGACTGCGTCCCCGCCGTCTTGAGGACGGCGCTGAAGACATGCACGCCGTTATCGTCGCCGGCACCGGTCGTGAACGTGTATTCAGGCGGCAAGCCCGCGCCGGCGGTCGCCTGGTCGTCGCTGCTCTCAAAATGAATCGTGCCAGTGTAGCCGGTGGCGATGTTTCCGTAGGGATCCAGGGCGGTCACGGTGAAGTCCTGGATCACCCCGGCGGTTGCTGACGGAAATCCCGAGACCAACAGGATGCTGGCAGGCGCCGCGGTGACGGTGATGTGCGACTGTTCGCCGTTGATGGCGCTGTTGCTTGCGTCCTGGGCGGTGATCGACTGGACGCCGGCTGTCTTGAGCGTCAGCGAAATGGTGTGCGCCCCGCCATTCGCGGCAGTGAAGGTGAAGCTAGGCGGGGTGAATACTGCATGCAAGTCGGAGCTGCTCAGGTTGACCGTGCCCGCGTAGCCGGTGGCCACATTGTTGTATGCGTCATACGCCGTGACCGTGACGGTGTAGGCTGTCCCGGCAGTGGGATTGGCCGGGAAGCCGGTCACCGTGAGCGAGTGCGCGGCGGCAGGTTCGACGGTGATACCGGTTTCGGCTCCGATGACATTGATCGTGGTGGCGGATGCCGTGATCGACTGAGGCCCTGCGGTCTTGAGCGTCGCCGAGAAGGAATGCGAGCCTGAGTCGCCGGTGGTGAAGGAGTAGCCAGCGGGTGAGAAAATTGCATTCGGATCGCTGCTGCTCAGGTTGACGGTACCGGCGTAGCCGGTAGCCACGTTGTTGTAGGCGTCATACGCCGTGACCGTGACGTTGTAGGCCGTGCCGGCAGTAGGATCGGTCGGGAAGCCGGTCACCGTGAATGAGTGGGCGGCGGCCGGCTGGACCGTGATGCCCGTTTCGGTTTCGCGGAGATTATTGAAAGTGTCGAATGCCTTGATCGACTGAGGCCCTGCGGTCTCGAGCGTGGTGGAGAAGGAATGCGAACCGTCGTCGCCGTAGTTGAAGGTATAGCTGGCGGGTGAGAAAACTGCATTGGGGTCGGAGCTGCTCAGGTTGACGGTGCCGGTGTAGCCGGTGGCCACATTGTTGTATGCGTCATAAGCCGTGACCGTGACATTGTAGGCCGTCCCGGCAATGGGATTGGTCGGGAAGCCGGTCACCGTGAACGAGTGGGCGGCGGCAGCCTGGACCGTGATGCCCGTGTCGGTTCCGCTGACATTGTTGGCGGTGTCGGACGCGTTGATCGACTGAGGCCCTGCGGTCTCGAGCGTGGCGGAAAAGGAATGCGAGCCGGCGTCGCCGGGGGTGAACGTAAAGCTGGCCGGTGAGAAGAATGCATGGGGGTCGGAGCTGCTCAGGTTGACGGTGCCCGAGTAGCCGGTGGCCACGTTGTTGTAGGCATCGTGCGCCGTGACCGTGACTTGGTAGGCCGTCCCGGCAACGGGATTGGCCGGGAACCCGGTCACCGTGAACGAGTGGGCGGCGGCCGGCTGCACCGTGATGCCCGTTTCGGTTCCGCCCACATTGTTCGTGGTGTCGGATGCCGAGATGGACTGAGGCCCTGCGATGTCGAGCCTGGCGGAGAAGGAATGCGAGCCGGAATCGCCGGCGGTGAAGATGTAGGTCGCGGGTGAGAAGAGTACATTCGCGTCGGTGCTGCTGAGACTGACGGTGCCCAGGTAGCCGGTGGCCACGTTGTTGTAGGCGTCATACGCCGTGACCGTGACGTTGTAGGCCGTGCCGGCGGTGGAAGTCGCCGGGAACCCGGTCACCGTGAACGAGTGGGCGGCGGCAGGCTGCACCGTGATACCGGTTTCGGTTCCGCTCAGATCATTGCTGGTGTCGGATGCCTTGATGGACTGAGGCCCCGCGGTCTCGAGCGTAACGGAGAAGGAATGCGAGCCGTCGTCGCCGGCGGTGAAACTGTAGCTGGCGGGTGAGAAGATCCCATTGAGGTCAGTGCTGCTCAGGTTGACAGTGCCCGTGTAGCCGGTGGCGACGTTGTTGTAGGCGTCACGCGCCGTGACCGTGACGTCGTAGGCCGTTCCGGCAGTGGGATTGGCCGGGGAGCCGGTCACTGTGAATGCGCGGACGGCGCCAGGCTGGACCGTGATACCCGTTTCGGTTCCGCTGACATTGTTGGTGGAGTCGGATGCTGTGATAGACTGAGGCCCTGCGGTCTCGAGCGTGGCGGAGAGGGAATGCGAGCCGTCGTCGCCGGCGGTGAATGTATAGCTGGCGGGTGAGAAAACTGCATTGGGGTCGGAGCTGATCAGGTTAACGGTGCCGGTGTAGCCGGTGGCCACATTGTTGTAGGCGTCATAAGCGGTGACCGTGACGTTGTAGGCCGTCCCGGCAGTGGGATTCGCCGGGAACCCGGCCACAGTGAACATGTGGGCGGAAGCCGGCTGGACCGTGATGCCCGATTCGGTTTCGCTCAGATGATTGATGCTATCGGACACGTTGATCGACTGAGGCCCTGCGGTCTCGAGCGTGGCGGAGAACGAATGCGAGCCTGAGTCGCCGGCGGTGAAGGTGTAGGTGGCGGGTGAGAAGATTGCATTGGGGTCGGAGCTGCTGAGGTTGACGGTGCCGGTGTAGCCGGTGGCTACATTGTTGTAGGCGTCGAACGCCGTGAGGGTGAGGTTGTAGGCCGTCCCGGCAGTGGGATTGGGCGGGAACCCGGTCATCGTGAACGAGTGGGCGGCGGCTGGCCCGACGGTGATACCGGTCTCGGCTCCGCTGACATTGTTCGTGGTGTCGGATGCCTTGATCGATTGAGGCCCCGCGGTCTTGAGCGTGGCGGAGAAGGAATGCGAGCCTGAGTCGCTGGCGGTGAAAGTGTAGCTGGCGGGTGAGAAGAGTGCATTGAGGTCGGTGCTGCTGAGATTGACAGTGCCTCGATAGCCGCTGATCGGGTCGCCGTAAGCGTCAGTCGCCGCGACCGTGAAGGTGTAGACTGTGCCTGCGGTGGGGTTGGTTGGGAATCCGGAGACAACCAGCTTGGAAAGCGTCGCGGGCTGCACGTTGATACCCGTTTCCGCTCCGCTGACGTTGTTGGTGCTATCGGACGCCTTGATCGACTGAGGCCCGGCGGTCTCGAGCGTGGCGGAGAAGGAATGTGAGCCTGAGTCGGCGGCGGTGAAGTTATAGCTGGTCTGGGAGAAGATTGCATTGGGGTCGGTGCTGCTGAGATTGACCGTGCCCAGATAGCCGGTGATCACATTGTTGTAGGCGTCGGTCGCCGTGACCGTGAAGGAATGGGCCGTACCGGCGACGGGGCTGGTTGGAAAGCCGGAGACGACCAGCTTGGAAAGCGACGCCGGCAGGACGTTGATGCCCGTTTCCGTTCCGCTGACGTTGTTCGTCGTGTCACTTGCCTTGATCGACTGAGTCCCCGCGGTCTCGAGCGTGGGGGAGAACGAATGCGAGCCCGCATCGGCGGCCGTGAAGGTGTAACTGGTCTCGGAAAAGATGGCGTTCGGGTCGGTGCTGCTCAAGTTGACCGTGCCCACATACCCGGTGACGACGTTGTTGTAAGCGTCAACGACAGTAACCGTGAAGTTGTAAGCCGTGCCGGCGGTGGGGTTGGTTGGGAAGCCGGAGACGACCAGCTTTGCCGGCGCCGCGGGCTGCACGGTGATGCCGGTTTCGCTGCCGGTGATTGTCGAGGTGAACGAATCGGTGACCGTGATCGACTGCGTACCCGCAGTCTTGAGCGTGACCGAAAACGTGTGCGTTCCTGCGTCGGCGCTCGTGAACGTGTAGGTGGCCGGGGACAACACGGCATTGGGGTCGGTGCTGCTCAGGTTGACGGTTCCCGTGTAGCCGGTTGAGACGGTGCCGTTGGCATTGTAGGCGGTGACGGTGACGCTCCCCGCCACCCCCGCCGTTGCGGTCGCCGGGAAGCCGGAGACCACGAGATATCTGGGTGCGGTGAGCTCGACGTTGATGTTTGACTGGGACCCCGCGATGCTCGGCGCCTCCATGTCGGTCGCTGTGATCGACTGTACGCCCACGGTGCTCAGGGTGGCCGTGAAGGAAAGCGTTCCCTGGTCCTCGGGAATAAATGTGGTGTTAGACGGGAGGACGGCTGCGCTGTCGCTGCTGGTGAACGTGATCGAATCGGCGTAGCTGGGGGAGACATTCCCGTAAGCATCGAGTGCGGTGACCGTGAAGGTCTGCGGCGTGCCGGCCGTATCGCTCGCTGGGAAACCGGCGACATTGAGCGATTTGGCGGTGCCTGGGCTGACAATGATGTTTTCCTCGGTGCCGACGATGGCTGGATCCACGGTGTCGGTCGCCGTGATCGCCTGGCTGCCGGCCGCCTTGAACGTCACCTTGAAGGATTCTGTGCCGTCGTCGGCCGCGGTGAAGGTAAAGTTCGCCGGCAGCACAGCTTGAGGGTCGGTGCTGGTGAAATGAACGGTGCCGGCATAGCTGGTATCGGTGCCGCCGTTCGGTGAAAGCGCGGTGAGAGAGAAGGTCTCCGAGGTGCCCGCCGGGGACGTCGCCGGGATGCCCGTGATGCTGAGCAAATCGGTCGAGCCGGGGGCTGTGAGCCGGATGGTTTCGGTGAATGCGTCTGCGGCCTCGCCATTCTCGGCATTGCGGTTCTGGTTCATGTCGTTTCCGTACCAGTCCTGGATGTCGGGGCCAACCGTGAGCTTGTAGGTGCCCGCGGTGGACTGGGATGGAAACGTGATCTGGAATTGGTGATCGTTCGAGCCGCTCACCGGCGTGATCGTCAGGTCGGCGGCGGGGACGACCCCGCCGGGTCCGGTGAGGGCAAGTTCGCCGGCAGTAAAGGTCGCCGGGTTGATCTCTTCGTTGAAGGTCAACTGCACGGTGGAGAAGCCGCCGCTCGTGTTGATCGAACCGTCGGGGGTAGCCGAGACGACATAGGGGCCGTCGGTGTTGGCGACGGCCGCTCCCACGTTCAAGACTCCCCCCGTAGTCACATATCCCGCAATCGCCGGATCGGGAGTGACCGTGTCGAGGATCGCGTCGATGACCTGGCTCATCGTCCAGCTCGGATGGGCGGCTTCCACCAGGGCGACCGCCGCGGTAACCATGGGCGCGGCCATCGACGTGCCGCTCATTGCGCTCAACGTGCCGCTTGAGTTCGCGCTGTAGACGTTCACCCCCGGAGCCGCGAGCTGAACCGTGCTGGCGCCGTAGTCGGAGAAGCTTGCCCGCGCACCGTTGCTGCCGATGGCGGCGACCGAGATGAGGTTGGGGTACTGCGCCGAGTAGGAGGCAGGGCTGAAAAACGTGGTGTCATCATCTGTGCCGTCATTGCCAGCCGCAGCAACGATGATCACATTGTGAGTATCGGCGTACGCAATGGCGGATTCGATTATGGAATCGGTGCCGGTGCCTCCCCAGCTTGCGTTGATGACCTTGGCGCCGTGATTCACCGCGTATTCGATCGCCTCTGCCGCCGCGGTGTCGGTTCCGTTTCCTGAAGCGTCAAGGAACTCGACGGGCATGATTTGCGTGTTCCAGACAGCGCCAGCGCCCAAGAGCGAGTTGTTGGTCATCTCGCCGATCTCGCTCGCAGTGAAGGTTCCGTGGCCTTCGTCATCGAGCGGATTATTGGTGTCGTTCACGAAGTTCCAGCCGATGAAGTCATCGGGATCGGAAGTATCGCCGTCCTGGGTGTCCGGCTCGCTGGAATTCACCCAGCCGCCGGAAGTCGTCGAGGCCAGAACGTCGGCGCCGGTGATGATCCCGTCGCCATTGGTATCCTTGATCTTTGCCGGTCCCTGGTTGAGCGGGGCATTCAGGTCGCTGAAGGTGATCACGCCGTCGCCGTAAACGTCTGTCAGGTTGCCGATCACGTTGTCCGGGATCTCAGGCTGGTTCAGCCAGACGTTGTCGTAGATGTCGTGAATGCTGTAGTTGAGACCTGAATCCACATCGGCGACGATTACCTGATCGGACCCGGTTGTGACGTTCCAGGCCGGCTGGGGATTGACGCCCCATGTTCCGTTGAGCTGCCACTGATCGCCGTTCTGGTAGTCCGGATCGTCGGGCGCAGTCTGGATCTGAAACATCTGCACCGGCTCCGCGTATGCGACCGCCGGGTTGCTTGATAGATCCGCTTCAAGCTGCCCCACGTGCGTTTCGGGTGCCTGCACCACGTAGAGCCCGGAAATCGTGGTGGACGTGACGGTTGCCCCGTCGGCCGTGATGACCGGCATCAACTGTGAAAGTGCCTGAAGAGACCCAGACTGGAGCTGCAGATTGAACGTCCCGAATTCCGTGCTGGTTGCGGGCGAGGCCGACGGCACCGAGCCGCTGCCCGGCACCGACAGCAACGTGCGGCCTTCGAGCCACTCCGCTGCCAGCAAAACCCGTACGCCACGTCGCCGCCGGGTCACGCCCGTCCGCTGGGCGCTCGTCAACGCATCGAAGAACTGCGCAATCGTTAAACTCCGTGCGGAACGTCGGCCTGGGTGTGCCATGCGTGTGCAACTCTCTCGGGCGAGCCGCTTGCTGGTAGGCGGGCTGCTACTCGCTTTACCTGGAAGGTCCAGTGCAGTACGTATCCGTTTCCTGCGGCGCTCTTTATGACGCCCCGCGCATCAGGAGCGCTCCGGTTCCGCGTTGGTGCCGGGCCGGCTTGATCTTCCGACGAGGCGCAAGAAACCGATTGTAATGATCATAGAATCGCTTCGAAGCATCGAGAAGGGGACCCTGCCCGTGGGAGGGGGGATTGCTATCGTGCCTGCGAAGTCTTTCACGGATTTTCCCTGCCGTCCAGGGTTTCGAAAAACTTCGTTGTGTCACGACAAGCTCGAAACCGAGGGTTGCAGCACGTTGCTTTGGGGAAACATCTGTCAATTCTGGGCGTGAGTGCGCGATGAGCGATTGCGGCCCTACCGCCCTGCAACGCCGCCCGTCAGCGCTTCTCCTTTTGCGCTGGAATCTTCGCTCGCTCAAACGTCGCGAGCTTATTCCCTGACCCAGGCTCGGATGAGAATTGTTTTGGTCGATCCTTTCCCAGGTCCGAGAGGCATAAGGTGAGTCGGTTTCCGTCGAGCTTGTAGATGCCGAGGGTCTTTTTGCCCACGCCGTCGGGTGCCGACCCGATCACGTCGATGGTCATCGGCTTCGCCATCGGGTCAATTTCCGTTTTGCCAAACGGTGATTCCAGGTCTCCAACGAGAAGCTTGGCCTCGCCACTTGAGTCAAACGTGAGCTTTGTCCGGTCGTCGGGTCCTTTCTTCCCGTCGTCAATTGCAGAGACTTGCTGCCAGATTCCGGTCAATTCCTGGCGTCCGACCTCCGTCAGCGCCTGCTTCACGGACAATTTCTCGCGTTTCAGGGTTTGGAGGATCGTGCCGCTTCCCGGTTTGCACGTGAAGTCCGATGGTCGCTCCTTGCCGCGGAGGGCGCCGCAGAATTGGTATTCATCGTCCTTCAGCTCATAAATCGCCGCGAACGTCAGGCCTTTCGCCGGACCATCGGTGATGGTGACGTCGAAGTGCTTCGGTGACTTCGTCGGGTCGACCTTGAATTGTCCCCGTGTGATCCGCGAGCCTTGAACGACGACGTAAGAGCCATCTCCCCGGATGATGATCTTGTGGGTCGAAAACGGAGTCTCGGGCTGCTTCTTGCCCTCGACTTCTACCGCCGCGAACCGCCAAACGCCCGCAAACCGAGCGTGCTCCTTGGTGGAGGCGTCCGGATTTTCCTGAGGACTGATGAGCGAACCGGCAAAGAGCACCAGCCAGAAACAGAGCGACACGTGCCACCTCCCTCGAAGACAACGAACGGCGATTTCTGCGATTGCTCTCGTGTGAACTCGCCTATGCTTGAGAATGCCCGGGCGCGGGCTGTTTCATGCAGAGAATGTTTCCCTCGGGATCCTCGATCTTGGCAATCCAGCCCACGGTTGGAATCTCAAATTTCGGAAAGATGATTTTACCACCGCTGGTGACCACAGCCGCCGTGGCTGCATCGATATCCTCGACCCCGATCGTACATTCGAAGGCGAAAAGCCGTTTGCCCGGCACCACTTCCTGCCGCTTCTGAAGAGAACCCTCGATTCCGGGATTGTCCTTATCGCCGGTGGCAACCAGAAAGAACCCAGGCGGTCCCCAGGGCTGGAACTTCCAGCCGAAGACCGTTCCATAGAACTTCTGCGCGGGCCAAATCATCGGCGTGGACCGAAAAGAACGCGATGTTGTTCGACATATCAGTGATTCTCTCGCTCGGTTTCTTCAGGGTTTTCTCATCCGACACCCGCAATCTTAGCCCGTTGAGCAGCCGCGCGTCTCTCGATAGAATGCCAATTTATGTCGAAAAAACGCCAAACGGCCGGGGCGATGCGCAACGAGGGAGGGAGCCGGATCGTTGTTCGCACGTTCTCGGTCCGCCACTTCCACGATCATCTGATCGCGTCCCATGCACACGACTGGCATCAATTGATCTACGCCAGCGAGGGCGTGATGTGGGTGCATACGGCCCAGGGCGACTGGGTTGTGCCGCCCAATCGTGCGGTATGGGTTCCGGCCGGGGTCAACCACGGCATCGAGATGACGGGCAGGGTGCTGGTCCAAACGATTTATCTCGCTCCCGGCATTTCCGACGAGCTGCCGCGGCAATGCTGCGCCGTCAATGTTTCCCCGCTCCTGCGGGAATTAATTGTTCACACCGTGACGCTGGGGAATCTGGACCAGAGCATCCCTTCGCGGGCCCGGCTGATTGGATTCCTGATGGATCAACTGAGCGTTCTGCCCGCGATTCCGCTCCAGCTTCCGTTTCCGACCGATGGCCGTGCCAAGCGCGAGGCCGAATGGCTGCGGGCGCACCCGAATGACCCGGGCGTGATCAAGTCGCTCGCCCGGCGAATGGCGACAAGCGCAAGAACGCTCGAGCGGTTGTTTCAGAAGGAAACGGGCATGACGTTCGGCAAGTGGCGCCAGCAGCTTCGGCTGCTTCAAGCCATGCAATTGCTGGCGGCCGGTGCGCCCGGTCACCGCTGTGGCGCTTGAAGTCGGCTACGACAGCCCGAGTGCCTTCATCGCGATGTTCAAACGCACCCTGGGAACGACGCCGCTTCGTTATTTCGCGAGAGCCGAAGAACCGGCCGGCTCGCACGGTTGATCCGGAGCTGTGGCGAGGCCCCGGGGCGACTTCGCTGGAATCAGGTTGCCTTCCGGCCCGACACAGACGCCTTGAATCACCTCCGCCGGGGCTCCATACTTCGGAGGGTATGTTTCTCGACCAGAAGCGAGGTGTGAGCGAATGATTGGGACCTTTCGTAAGCGGTTGAAGGCTGGTGAAACCCTGGTGGGCAGCATGGTCACGCTGCCGCTCGTCGCCGTCGCCGAAATCCTCGCCGACGTGGGTTTTGACTGGCTTTTCATTGATGGCGAGCACGGCCCGCTTGAAACCGCCGAGATTCTGGCGATGTTGCAGGCGGTCGGTGACCGGATTGCGTGCATTGTGCGCGTGCCGGGTTCAGAAGAAGGTCCGATCAAGAAGATCCTCGACCAGGGGGCCGAAGGGATTATCGTGCCTCAGGTCAGCACGGTCGAACAAGCGGCGAGCGTCGTGCGATTCGCTCGCTATTCCCCGCAAGGCTCGCGCGGCGTGGGTCTTTCGCGGGCCCAAGGTTACGGGCTGCGATTTCAGCAATACCTCGAGACGGCGAACGATCGAATCGCGGTGATCGTGCAGGCGGAGCATTTTCGCGCAGTCGAGAACATCGAAGCCATCGTGAAGGTCGAGGGGATCGATGCGATCTTGATCGGTCCGTACGATCTCGCGGCCAGCCTGGGCAAGATGGGCCGGATCGACGACCCCGCCGTGACCGGCGCCATCGAGCACGTGACCAAGACATGTCAAAGCGCCGGAATTCCCCTTGGGTACTTCGGTGTCTCGGCCGAAGCGGTCCGGTCGTACGTCAGCCGGGGCTATACGCTGATCGCAGCCGGGGCCGATACGCTCTTCCTCTCAGGTGCGGCCCAGCGACTGCGGGAAGAGCTGCGATCCTGAGACGACGGTCGCTCTCTCGAACTTCGGCGATCCTCAGGGCGAACCTTAGGGGCCCGATTGGCATCCATTTCTTCGGAAGGGCTACCCGACCGGTGACGGGGCCCGCCTGGAACGTGGGTGAGCGATGAGCCTTGCGGGTTCGACTCCCGCCCCTTCCGCTCTCGGGTGAACGACCCGAGTGAAACGGTCGTATTCACAGACGGTACCCGTGGTGTAACGGAAGCATGCGAGATTGTGAGTCTTGAGGCGCCGGGTTCAACTCCCGCCGGGCACCCTCTTTTTCTGTCAGGATGGAGGCATCGATGGCCACCGAAGTTCTGGCCCAACCGACGCTGGTCTTGAACCGGCAATGGCAGCCGGTCCACGTTGCGAGCGTGGCCCGGGCGGTGGTTCTGCTCTGCAACGACGCGGCCCGCGTGGTCGACACGGACGACTACCGGCTCCTTTCGTGGGATGACTGGGTTCAGCTCGAGCCGGACGAGGATGCTCCATGCATCCGTTCGGCCAGGCTGCGGCTCAAGGTGCCGGAGGTGATCTGCCTGGCGCATTTCGACCGGCTGCCGAGCACGTCGGTGGCGTTCAGCCGGAGGAATGTGGCCAAGCGCGATCACTACGTCTGCCAGTACTGTGGCGCGCAGCCGGGTGCAGATTCGATCACGATCGACCACATCCTGCCGCGTTCGCAGGGCGGGGCCACGAACTGGACGAACTGCGCCGCCGCTTGCCTGGAGTGCAACACTCGCAAGGGTGACCGTACGCCCGAGCAAGCGGGAATGCGGCTGCGGCGCCGGCCGGTGCGTCCCGAGTGGAAGCCGTTTTATGCGGCCGGGGCCGCGCCGATCGAGAGCTGGTCCCGGTTCCTCAAGCACGAGCCGGCGGTGGCGATGGCCATGGCGTGATCGCCCGCCGGCCGGATTTCCTGACTGACCGACAGGGGTGTGCTCCTGGGAGAGCAGCGAGCCTCCAAAACTCGCGGACAGGGTTCAAATCCTTGCGCCCCTGCTTTTTGCGCAGAAAACGGAATGTTGGCATCACTTCCAGCCACGCGTCATAATTAAAGGACTGTCCGGCTTCGGTGCGGCGCTTTAGTCGATGATGAAGCTGAAGTAAGCATTTGCGCCAGATTGAGCCAGGGCGATCTGATTTGGCGGCGGGGCACGCGAGTGGCAGAGTTACTGCGCGAAAACGATTGGACACTTCTGCTCAGGCGATTGAAGGACGGCAGGTGCACGCCGTTCCTGGGCGCCGGCGCCGCCTACGGCGCGCTTCCGCTCGGTGCCGACATCGCGAGGGACTGGGCGGAGAAGTTTGGCTACCCCTTCGAAGATTCGACCGATCTCGTTCGCGTGGCGCAGTACGTTGCGATCGAGTATGACGGGACCTATCCCAAGGACCTGATTCGGGAATGTTTCGCGACGGCGGCCCCGCCTGATTTCCACGCGCCCGACGAGCCGCACGGGCTGCTGGCCGACCTCAAGCTGCCGATTTACTTGACCACTAATTACGACGATTTCATGGCCAGGGCTCTCGCCGACCGTAAGAGCGACCCGCGCCGCGAGCTGTGCCGCTGGAACGATCGGCTGCAAGGAATCCCTTCGGTGTTTGAGACTGAGCCCGGCTACAAGCCCACGCCCGCCAATCCGATCGTGTTCCACCTCCACGGCATGCTTCGCCTTGCCGAGCGAGAGATTGCGCACTCGGTGGTGCTGACCGAAGACGACTATCTCGAGTTCCTGAGCAACATGGTCCGCAACGATGCCGCACTCATTCCACCGGCGGTCCGGGAGGCGCTCACGAACTCGTCACTCCTGTTCATCGGCTATCGACTGTCTGATTGGAACTTCCGCGTCTTGTATCAGAGTTTGCGGTCGATCAGCAAGTTCTCGGGGTGGGTTGTGATGAAGCCGCCAGGGGGCGCCAACGAGCAAAAGATCGTCGACTTCTATCGCGAGCAATACAGCGCGATGGACTTGAAGGTTTACTGGGGAACCGCCCGGGAGTTCAGCGCGGAGCTTCGGCGCCGCATGACGTGAAAGTCGGACTGGATCAAGAGACACGCAGCCTGGAGCCGGATCAGATACCACTGGGAGCTCATCATGAACGTTCAGATCGCGCCCGAGGCGGCGCCGGCCGTGGCGCCGGCTGCGGGGCGGCTGCCCCGAAGCCTTGAAGAGAAGCACTGGCAAATCCTTCTGGGCAGGATAGCAAACGGGAATTGTGTTCCCTTGCTCGGGGGCGCGATGCACCGCCCCGGTAGCATCAAGCCGGGCTGCGAGCTGGCGCAGAAATGGGCTTCGGACTTCGGCTATCCGCTGGATGACAAGAACGACCTGGCCCGAGTCGCGCGATTCGTCGCGATCGAGTACGACGATCTCTTCCCAAAACAGGAGATTGCCAAGCAGATCAAAAGGGCTGTTGCGCCTGATTTTTCAAACCCGCTCGAGCCGCATCGCGTGCTGGCGGATCTCGAGCTCAAGGCATACATGACGACCAATTATGACGACTTCATGTTCCAGGCGCTTGAGTACTGCAAGAAGGAGCCGAAGTGGGACTTCTATCGCTGGCACTCGGGGTTGCGGAACACGCCTTCGATCTTTGACGCGGAGGACCTCCGGATCAACGCAGCCAACCCGCTGGTTTATTACTTCCATGGGCACGCTAACGACCTTCAATCGATGGTGGTGACCGAGGACGACTACCTCGACTACCTGGCCAATCTGGGCGAAGACAGTCGGATGCTGATTCCACCTCAGCTTCAAGGAGCCTTGACTCAATCGTCGCTGCTCTTTCTGGGGTACCGCGTCTACGACTGGGACTTCCGTGTGCTGTTCCGAAGCCTGGCGCCCTACATCAGGCGGTGGTCAGAGCGCGGCAAGAAGGTCAGCGTGGCGGTGCAGATCGTGCCGCTGGGGGACGATGCCGCGGTTGACCAGGTGGCGGAAGCGGTTGCCTTTCTGGACAAGTACTTCGACGACTACGACGTGCACATTTTCTGGGGTGACTGCCATCAATTTGCCGCCGAGCTGAGGAGGCGCTGGGATGCCTTTACCGCGGAAGCCCACCGTTGAGCCCGGGGTGGTGCAGCCCTACGTAGGCCCGCGGCCGTTCGAGCGGACCGAGGGCGACAAGGAACGATTCTTCGCTCGCGACCGCGAAGCCGAGGAGATTGCCGCGCTCATCACGGCGGCACACCGCGGTTCTCCTGTACGCGAGCTCGGGCGCGGGCAAGACCTCGCTCATCAATACCAAGCTTGACTCGCTGTTGCGGGCTCTTCCGGCGGAGGTCGTGCCGCCGGTCCGGGTGCGGATCGAGACCGATTTGCCGGCGTCCCCGGGCCGCGCTGGCAGCGGCAACATCTTCGTGAGCAACGTTCTCCGTAATTGGGGGTCGAACAATGCCGGTCGAGCAGAGACGCTGGCCGGCTTTCTCAACGAACGAAAACCGGCTCCTGGCGCTGGCTCTGAGTCCGGCCTGCGCGTGGTCATCTTCGACCAGTTCGAGGAGATCTTCACCAGCCGCCGGAGCACTGGCGGCACCGCCGGGGCTTCTTCGAGCAAGTGCGCAATGCGCTCGAGGGCAGCCCGTCGACGCTGGGCCCCGAAGAAATCATCGAGCCTGCGCGACTGGCGGCCAAGCTTGCCGGCGGCGACGATCCCATCGCGGCGTACATCCGACAGCGTCGGGCCGAGGAAGCGCGAAACTCGCCCGCTGGGCTCGACGGTGCGCCGAAAGCCCCACCGGCCCAGAGCGAGACGCTGGTCAACATGTTGAACCGCGTCATCCAGAACGCCGAACTGTACCGCGGTCCGCGCGGCGAGCATGCCCCGCTTACCGAGCGGATGCTCGAATTCATCCAGTCCAGCCCGCGGTCGCGCAATGTCGCGCGTCTCAACCGCAAGCTGCTCGAGATGGCATTCCCCGACGAGATTGCCCCCTGCGCCGACGGTGATCCGCTATTGCGCGTGTTGTTCGCGATGCGCGAGGACTACATTGCCGAGATTGACCCATACGTCGCGGTGCTGCCGGAACAGCTTCAGATCCGGTACCGGCTCGAGCGACTGCGCGAGCGTGCGGCCCACAGGGCGATTACAGGTCCCGTGGCCGCTCTCAAGGACCGGGGCCTGGATGCGCGCTTCGACACGGGCGCGGCCGAGGCCCTGGTGGAAAACCTGATGGGGGGCGAGGAATTCGTCGAGCCGGTGCAGCTCCAGGTTGTTTCGCCGGCCTCTGGGAGGCCGTCGCCAAACGGAATGAAGTTGCGAAACGGGATGCAATCGTCATCACAAAAGATGATGTGAATCAGTTTGCCGACGTCACCGGGGCACTGCTCAAGTATTACGAGCGATGCCTGGAGGAGGCGGCGGGCTCGGATGTGCGGGAGGGGGAGCTGCGGCGTTGGTTTGAAACCAAGCTGATCACCCCCTCCGGAACACGCGGCACGGCTTACAAGGGGAAAGGGCTGACCGAAGGCATCCCCAACCGGGCCGTGGAAGTGCTGGACCGGCTCCACTTGATCAAGCCCGAGATTCGCGACGGCGCAACGTGGTACGAGCTGGCGCACGACCGGTTCATCAAGCCGATCCAGGATTCGAACCGCAACTGGCGGTCGCAGCGATCGGGCACGCTGAAGGTGCTCGAGGAGCGCGCCCGAGCCTGGTCCGAGGGGCGCGCCAGAGGGAAGGACGGCGGGGGCCTGCTGGCGCAGTTCGAGCTGATCCAGGCCGAGGACTGGCTGAGCACGTCCGATGCCATCGATCTGGGTACGAGCGAGGCGGTGCGGCAGCTTGTGCAGGAAAGCCGCGAAGCGCTGCGGCACAGGCTGAGGCAGCCAAGGCCCGCTACATCAAGGACCTCAAGTTTTCGCGGGCGTTTCTCGCCGTCGCGGCCGGGACGACGCTCTTGCTGTTTTTCGTGGCGCTTTATTACGCCAGGCAGGCCAATGCGAATGCAAAGCGTGCCAATGATTTTGCCAAGGCGGCAGATGCCAGGCACAGGCGAGCCGATGACAATGCAAAGAAGGCTCACGCCAACGCCGAGTTAGCCGGCAAGGACAGGGACCGGGCCAAGACAGAGGAGACGCATGCCAAGGACAGCGAGACAAAGGCGATCAAGTTTGCGAAACAAGGGCTGGCGCGCGGCATGGCGTCTGATGCCTGGGGTTACATGGACACCGACCCCGACCTGAGCGTGAATCTCGCCCGGAAGGCGACGGATCTGGCTCAACAGGCTGCCCGGAACGAGCACCCGGACCGACGAGGCGTGGCCGTGAGCGAGCAGGTGCTCCGGTTTGCTCTGCGCGACTCGCGGGTGCGATCGATCATGGACGAGAGACACGTGGGAGGGGTGACGGTCGCGACCTATAACCGTGCGAGCACAAGAAGGCTGGTCGTGACCGCAGGCAAGGATGGAAACGCGTGGCTGTGGAAAGCATCTGATGGTAGTCCGTGGGCTTTTGAGAAGCTCGATTCCGTGCATGTTCCCCTCGATCGTGCGGCGGACTCGAAGGCGGCTGAATCTGCCAAGGCGGGGCGAAAGCCGGCAGATTCTCCGGCGGACCCGATGCCGATCAACGCCGCGGTCTTCGGCCCATACGAGGATCTCGACCACACGCGGATCGTGCTGGCCTGTGGGGATCCGGACAAGCCGGCTGCACCCGGCGAAGCCCTGGTCTGGTTTCCCGACGCCCCCGAGGCACGGCGCAAGGTCGCCCTCAACAACGGCGGCTCGATCAAGCATGGACCTGTGCTCACCGCCGCTTTCAGCCCCGGCGGCGAGCTTGTAGTCACGGGCGGCCTCGACGGAACCGTTCGAGTCTGGGAAGCCCTGACCGGAAAACTCAGGGCGACTCTCACCGGCGGCAATACGGCTGGCCCGGTGAATGCGGTCGCGTTCCATCCCAGGAGCACCGAGTGGATTGCAGTCGCCAGCGGCAATCAGGGGGCCGACACCAATTCGGCGAATTTGAAGTTCAACGTGCCGGCGGCCGGCGCGAACGGTCCGGGAGCGCTGCTCTGGAAGTGGGAATCGCCCCAGGAATCTTCCCAGAATGTGATACCACTCTCGAGTCAGCAGGGAGCCGCGGCAGCGATCGCCTTCAGCCTCAGCGGCAATCATTTAGCCACCGCGGGGACCGACTGCCTGGTCCGGGTCTGGGATACGACTCGAGCGCCCGCTCTATCCAGCGATCTGCCGGCGCCCTTGCTGTTGCGCGGGCACACAGGCGCGCTCTCGAGCGTCGCGTTCAGCCCCGACGGGGCATTGATCGTCAGCGCCGGCCGCGATCAAACGGCGCGGGTGTGGGATTCGGATACGGGATTTCTCGTCTCGACCCTGCGCGGCCACAACGCGTGGATCTACCGCGCGAGTTTTGGCGGGTTTGGAAGCCATGGACCCAAGGGCCAGTTCATCGTCACCGCCAGCTTCGACGGCACGTCGCGGGTATACGAGGCCCGTACCGGGGTGCTTTACGCAAGCCTGCTCGGTCATCGTGAGGGCGTGCGATTTGCGGACTTCAGCCCGGACGCGCGGACCGTTGTTACCGCGGGTGACGACGGCACTGCCCGGGTCTGGGAGGTCGAGCCGCGGCCGGTCTCGGAGTTCCGCGGCCCGGACGCGCAGCTCAGCATCGCTGCTTTCTCGCATGACGGGCACTTCGTGATCTCCGCGGGGCTGGATTGCCAGGCCTGGATCTGGGAGGCGAGTGCGTCCGGCCGCGGGCGGCAGAAGCCGCGTGCGATTCTCGCCGGGCACACCGGGCCGCTCTCCGATGCCGGGTTCAGCCCCGATGATGAACTCGTCGCCACCGCCAGCTTTGACGGCACAGCACGGGTGTGGGAATGGCGGAAAGAGGTGACAGCGACGACGGGGCCCCGGATCCTCAGAAACCACAACGACCAGGTGACCGGCGTTGCCTTCAGTCCGCAGAAAGTCGACTTGCCCCGCGAGGGTCCGACGTGGCTGGTGGTCACAGCAGGGCGCGATGGAACACTACGAGTTTGGAACTCCCGCACCGGGGTAGAGCTGCATGAAGACAATCCGATGGGAGGCTACACGACCTGGCTGAGGAGCGCTGTCTTCAGCCCCGACGGCCGGCAGATTGTTGCAGCAGGCGAAGGGGTCCGTCGCTTCAAATTCATGCCGGCCTGCGGAGCGGTGTTCCTGGAGTGGGCGAACGACTCAGGCGGCGAAGCTCGGCGCAGGCTCTCAGCGATACCGAACACAAGAACCTCCCCGTGACTGATGCCGTCTTCATTCCTGACAGCTCGCTTTGCATCACAGCCAGCGGTGACGGCTTCCTTCGCCTCTGGGACACGAAGAACGGCGCGCTGCTGGCCAGACTGGAAGGGCACTACGCCGGTATTGCGCGGCTGGTGCTCGATGCGGGGAGCTCGAGACTGGTGAGCGAAGCCCGCGACGGCATGGGAATCGTGTGGGACATCGCAGATCTGCGAAATCGAGCCAAGGATTCCAAGCGGATACTTGCGCGGCTAACCGGGCTCTCCGGTCGTTACGCGGCGGTTTCAATCTCTGCCGGCGGACGCTGGGTTGTCACCGAACACGGGAACCTGGGAGCCCGGCTGTGGGACCTTGCGAAGATTCAGCCAGGCATGATCCCGCGCGGTGCGGCGCTGCATGACGAGCAGGGAATGATCTCGGCAGTGGCTTTCAGCCCCGCCGCTGATTGCCCGCGTTTCGTCACGGCCGGGATCGACGGTTCGGCGTGGGTGGGGATCGCCGAGCCCAAGACCGAGAAGGAAAAGCGACCGATTTTCCTGGCGGGGCTTCACTATGCGGCGAGCGGCGTCAGCTTCAGCGCCGACGGCAAGCTTGTGGCCGCCGCGAGCGGCGACAACCACGTGCATGTCTGGGACAGCGAGACCGGGCGCGCGTACGATTTCGGGCCGATTCCCTTGAGCGGCAGTCATCCCGTTTTCAGTCCAGCCGGGCGGTGGCTGCTCGCGCGGAGCGGCTCCATCTCCGGGCCGGCGCTGCTCCTGGACCTGGCCGGAAAGAATCCGTTGCGGCAATCGCTCGAGGTTGCCACGGGATTCATGCCGGCCGTCTTCAGCGCCGACGCCAAGAGAATAGCCACGTGGGGCTACGATCGCGTCCTCCGGATCTGGCACACGGAGACTGCGGAGCAACTGAACATGCCGGCGATCGCAGCGATGAGCCAGCGCGAGACGGGAGGGCCGCTCAACTGCCTTGCCTACCGGGGCGACGGCCGGGGTGTCATCCTGGGTTGGGGAGCAGAATCGCTCGAGAACGAGGAGTCGGCACGAAATTCGGCCATTGTCTACGACGTTCTGTCCGGCCAGCAGATCGGCAAGCCGCTCGTACACAACGATCCCGTGAACGCTGCACTTTTCAGCCCTGACGGCAAGATGATCGCGACGATGAGCGGACATGTCGCCTCATCGCTGAAGCCGGATAATACCGCCAAGCTTTGGCGGCAAGACCGATCAACGGGATCGTGGGTGCTGCACAAGGTTCTGGATGGACACAAGGAGGTCGTCATCGGCGGGGCCTTCAGTGCGGATTCCCGATTCTTGGCGACTGCGAGCCGAGACAACACGGCGCGTGTCTGGAAGACGGAGACCGGCGAGCTGATCGCTGTGCTCGACAGCCACAAGGGGGATGTGAGTAGTCTCGCCTTCAGCCCGGAAGGCAGGTTCATCCTGTCCTCGAGCTTTCAGGATGGGACAGCCCGGATCTGGGACGTGACAACGTATCAGGGTGAGGCCGGCAACGAAATTGCCAAGGTGGCGCGGAACCGTGAGCTGAGCACGTTTCAAGGAGGCTACACCAGCCCGGCCGGCGGATTCACGCCCGGGCTTGCGACCGTTCTGCAGGCCATGGGGGATGTCACGTCCGCGGCGTTCAGCTCTGACGGCAAAACCGTCATCACCGCCAGCGGCGATGGAACGGCGCGCACTTACGTCTGCGAACTCTGCGGCGGACTCGACGAGTTGTCAAAGCTGGTGACGCGACGTCCGATCGTGCTCGGCCGCGACAAAACGCCCGTAGCCGGCCGGCCACAAGACGAGAAGTCGGCCGGCTGGACGCAGTACTTCGAAGAAAACGGCGAGATCGAGGAAATGGAGAAAAGCCTGGCGCAGGAAAAGAAAGTCGCTCCTTGAATTCGATTCCCGGCGAGAATGGATGATTCGCGCGAGCGGGTCGGTCGCAAGGCGGGGTTCGACTCCCGGGCGGGGGGAGTCGTGATCTACCGGCGCTTCGGTGTCTTTCCGGGGCGTGATTCATGAATTGCGTCGGCGGACGCTCGCAGTTGGGCGATCGTCCGATGTTTCTGGACGGTCGGCCAGGTCTGCGCGGGCTGGCTCTTCTGGAATTCCGCGAGGACGTCTCTTCTCACGGAATTGCAAGGGTCGGTCATCAACTCAGCCAGCCAGGCGGTCTTCTTCGCGGCCGGCTGCTTCCGTAGCCAAGCGGCATACTGAGTCGTGGGATCATCGCGTTTCGTGAGCGATGGGCTGTCTTCGGCAGCAGCGGCGATCAGGAAATCGTCGAGGCCATAGAGCTCTGCCATTGTGCGTTGTGGTTCTGTAAGCTTGTCCAGGCCGGCCGGCACCGGTGCACCCTGCTGCTCGTCCGGATCATGATTGCCGTCGGTGGCGACGGCCAGATATCCGAGATAGAGCGGCCGCAAGTCGCCGCTCAGAATCTCAGCCCGGATAGGAAGCAAGCGATCAAGCAGAGGCGCCACGTCCCAAAGGTCATCCAGTTCGCCGGCTTCGATGAAGGGTTCGATTCGGAGGATTCCGCCCGGCCCTTGCTTGTCTTTCACGAACAACGGCCCGTCTTTATCGAGATACTTCGCACAGGCCTTTGCGTCCGGCAGGCCGCTCGGAAGGCGGATCATCAAATTGCGAATTCCAAAGTTCGCGTAGTGCAGGTGGAAATCGTAGCCGCGGCGAAGCATTTCGGAGGCATTTCCTCTGAAATCGCCAAAGTGGTACTGATTGTCGAACGACCAGGGCGTGACTTCGGCCCGTGACGACTGCTTTTCCATGTACGCGAGATTCTCTTTGCTGACCGGGCCGTCGATGGCTCTGAAGCCGACGTATTGGAATTCGCTCATTTGGACCTCCGTGATTTCGCGTGGTCAGTGACGGCCGGAACGGCCAGCCGGCCGGGCGGCCGATTGCCTAACATCTTACGTACGCGTCGTGGCTTAACAAGGTCTGATCGCGTCGTCATCCTCGCGGGAAAGCGGCCTGGTAGCAGCATGATCGCCGCCGAGTGCAATGTGCGCGATTCGCGCGAACATTTTCGCTTCGCGTAGCGTCTGATTCTCGCCGGCTCAAACACCGGGTGCAGGGTCAAACCGTCCGGAAATGGTGACCGTGGGTGGTTTGCGCATTTTGGACGGGCTCTCATTGAGTGCGGCATCTTGAAAGCCCTCGGAGTGTGCCGGATGAGCACGCAACTTTCCGAAGGTTGAAGACCAGGTTCGATTCCTGGCGAGGGCATCGGGGGAACACGGATTCTCGCGAGTGTGTCGGGCGCACGGCGGTCTTCGAAGCCGCAGGGCCGGGTTCGATTCCCGGGCGGGGGATGTGGAAACAATCGTCCTCGGGGTGTGCCGGACCAGCACACGACTTTGCGAAGGTCGAGGACCAGGTTCGATTCCTGGCGGGGACATGATGGAACGCTTGCTTGACGCTGGAGCCAGACGGCCAGGCGACCGGCTGCAACCCGGTTCAAGTGGGTTCGACTCCCACCGGCGTCTTTCACGCGGATCTCGCGGCCTGCAAAAGGAACCGGCGGACGCGGGTGGGTCGCGTCGGAGGCGACTCCTTCCGTCGCGCACGGCCGTGACGTAAGATAAAAGGCGAAGTTGCCCTTGTCCCGCGCAGGGAGCCCGAAACGCGTCGTGCCCAGCCTGACCGTCGAAAACTACGTCAAGACCATCGCGCTCATCACGGCCCGCGATCCATCCGGGAGTGCCGTCGCGACGGGCGAGCTCGCGCAGGCACTGAACGTCTCGCCCGGCACCGTCACGGGCATGCTCAAGACGCTCTCGGAAGCGAACCTCGCCACCTACACCCCGTACGAGGGAGCGCGACTCACCGACGCGGGCCAGCGGCTGGCGATGAAAGTGATTCGCCGGCATCGCTTGCTCGAACGGTTCCTCGCCGAAACGCTCACGATGACGTGGGATGAGGTGCACGAGGAGGCCGAGCACATGGAGCATGCCGCCTCCGAGCGGTTGATCGACCGGATCGACGCTTTTCTCGGCTATCCTGCGGTCGACCCTCACGGCGACCCGATCCCGCGAGCGGATGGCTCGCTCGCCGAGACCAAGGGAATCGCGCTGGCTCGCTGCGGGCCAGGCCAGCATTTTCGAGTCGTCCGCGTGATCGACCAGGACCCGGCTTTCCTGCGCTACCTGAGTGAAAGCGGCCTGGAGTTGAACGCCGCGGGCGAGATCATCGAGAATCGGCCCGAGGCCGGCGCAATCGTGTGCCGGATCGGCCAGCGCAACGTCGCGCTGGGCATGGCTGCCGCCGGCAAGGTGCTTGTTGCGACGGCGACGCAAGCGCAGACTGGAGCTTGACGTTACGACATTCCATGGTTCGGTGAACGATGCCCACCTTCGCTTCGATCCGGGGCGAATTGGTTCCTGACACCTTTTTTGTCCGATGGCGAGGGTCGCCAGGTTTTCTCGGAGATCCGGAAGATTCCACCGCCTTCCGCGACGAGGATCAGGTCACGGCCGTCCCAGCAAATTCCTTCAACATGCGCCGCGGGATAGCGTACCTCGCTGATCAGCTTCCACTCGTGTTTTTTCACATCTTCGCGGCGGTAGATCCTTGTCACGGCCGGTGAGCAGACAGCCAGGTGCGTGCGATCGGTGTTCAGGTCAGAGCCGGTCGCGGGCTCGGTGAAGCCGGTCAGCCGGCCGAGCGATCTTGGCTCGGCGGGCTTGAATAACGGAGCGGGCGGGTTGAATGCCACGGAAAAGATCTCGGCCTCGCGGCCGTCCCGGTACTTTGCGATCACGATCGCGTTGCCCTGATCAAAATCGAGGCTTTCGGCGTCGAACCGATTGTCGCGCGGCAAGGCGTAACGCGAGACGGCTGTGGCTTTGAGCGGCTCTTTTGGCGGATCGACGGGGTTGGGTTCGTCGATGCGGTAGATCGCGCGGGCCGGAAGTGCACCCAGGTTGTTGCCGATATCGCCGATAAAGAGGTGCCCGTGGTCGTCGATCGCGATGTCTTCCCAGTCGATGTTGGGCACATCGAGGCGGAACTCGTGGATGATGCGGCCGTCGGCATGGATCGCGAAGAGCGCCGGAGGATTGCCGGAGTCGTTGTGGACCCAGAAAACACCCGCGTGACGGCGGCTCTTGACGATTCCCGAGGCTTCCGGAACGAGCTTGACGTCGAGCTTGCCCAGCGGCGCAAGAGGGGACGGATCGTCCACGACGATCCACGAGAGCAGCACAAGCAGACAGAGACGAGGCATGGCTGGGGCGATTCCTCGTTGAGCGTGTCGATGCGCCGCCGGCCATCATAACAAATCAAGGAATTGCCTGTTTGAAGCCTCGGCTGGGGCTGTCGCAGACGGTAGCGGCTTGCGAGCGACGAGACCTTGCGTCAAACTTGTGCTCTCGACTGCGGGAATGTGATTGTGACCTCCCATCCCCAACTCCGCGTGGGGAAAGAAGTAGAGAGTGGATTTCTCATGCAAACGCCGCAAATTCGGCCCGGGTTGGTGTCAACAGCCGACGGTATGCCTCGTGTCGTCGTGTTCTTTCCGAATTCGGCGCCGGGAAACCTGGTGATTCAGCTTCTGACGCAAATCGGCATTCCCAACGACCGGATGGGTGTGACTTCTCCCGAACAGATCGAGGGAGGGCAGGGGATGGTCCTCTCGATCGGTTGCCCTGACGAATCGATGATCAAGAAAGTCGAGGCGATCTGCCGTGGGCAAGGGGGCCGAATTCACCGCCAGCGTTCTTGAACGCCCCGTCCACCCAATCGCGTGGCAGGACCGTCGCCATGAGCCAATGCCCTACGTCTACCGTCCGGAAGAACCTCTCCTGGCTTGCCATTCGTGCCGGCGCTGGCTCTCGTGTGCGCGTGCGGCGCCCTGGACTGGGAGCGAGCCGCAGGCGCTGAAACGCGCCGTCCTACGCGCGCGAGGTGCCCAGCGTTCGCACGGGCGAGCCGGTGCTCCGCTTCAACGGCAAGGATCTGACTGGGTTTTACACATATTTGCACGATAGTAAGTACGACGATCCGAAAAAGGTCTTCACGGTCAGGGATGGCGTACTCGACATATCGGGCGAGGACTTCGGCGGGCTGACGACCCGCGACGAGTTTCGCGACTACGTCCTCTTCGTCGAGTGGAAGTGGGGCGAGCGGACGTTCGGGTCGCGAAAGCGGAGCGCCCGCGATTCGGGGCTCTTGCTGCATTGTGTTGGGCCCGACGGTGCTGCCGGCGGCAACTGGATGGAGTCGCAGGAGTGCCAGATCATCGAAGGAGGCTGCGGCGACTTCATCATGGTGGGGGCCAACGGAAACAAGTCGAGCCTGACGTGTGAAACGCGGCGCGGCGGTGACGGCCAGTTCTATTTCGAGAAGGGCGGAAAGTCGGAGAGCCGCGATTCGGGTCGATTCAACTGGTGGGGCCGCGACCCGGCGTGGAAAGACGTCGTGGGATTTCGGGGCGCTCGCGACGTCGAGAAACCCGCCGGCGAATGGAACCGCATGGAAGTGATCTGCGACGGCGACTCGATCACCAACATCGTGAACGGATATGTCGTGAACGCCGCGACCAGGTCAAGCCTGACGAAGGGCAAGATCATCATCCAGTCCGAAGGTGCCGAGATCCTCTTCCGCAAGATCGAGGTCCGGCCGCTGGTGAAATGAAGGGATTTCGCGCTCAAGGGACGATGCTTTTCGCCCTCGATAGGATGGTAAACGTCGTGTTGCCGGTCAGAAACGCGCCGGACGCGTCGCTGATTCCGGTTGGGCCGGAGGCATTGAGGGCCAAACGGCCCCCTAGCCGAAACGGATGCTCGCCGAGGAGGACCAGGCTGACGAAATCTCCGGTGGGGTCATAGCTCACGCGAATTGGCACGGATTGCGCGACCAGTCTCCGGCCGTGAGCTTCATATTGAACGAGCGTATAGTTGCGCCGTGCCGTGGCCGATGCGGCATCGAGCGGATCATTGAACGTCAACCGAAAGCCCACAAGCCGGGTCGCGCCGGGGCGACTCTCACGCGCGTGGCCGGCGTCGGTCGTCTGGACGAGATCCAGCACACCCAACACAATCGGCGGATCGGGCACGACCGGTTCCGTGATCGGACTTCCTCCACCGGTCTGTGGCGGGGAGGAGTCGCCAGGGCGCCGGTGATCGTGACCTCGACCGTGCTGAGGGGCCCGATGCTTGCTTCGTCCGGCGAATAGAGCGAGATCGAAAAGGTGCCACCGGCCGATTTTGAGTCACCCGCGACGATCGGCACGACGATCTGGCTGTAGAATTGACCCGGAGCGAACGTGAGCGTTCCACTGGTCGCCAGATAATTCGTGCCGGCCAGGGCGGTGCCGTTTGAGGTTGCATAGTCGATGGAGACTTGCTGCGCGGCGTTCATGCTGCGAGCGACTTCGATCACGATCGAGCTGGTACTCGCCGAGACTTGTGTTGCCGGCTGCAGGAAGTCGACTTCGGCGGACACAGGTGCCAGCGCGGTCGTTGTGCTCGGGTCGAACGATGTCGTGGTGTAGGAGAACGACTGGCGGGTGCCATTGATGAGGACGTTCGTTATGTTGACGGTATAGACCGTTTGAAGGCCTGGTTGCGGCGCCGGGGCGAAAGGCATGTCCCAGACGATGGCGGTGCCGCCATACTCGTTAGCGTCATTGCTGAGGATCTGGACGGTTTGGGGCGTGCCGTTCTCGGTGATGGCCACGGTCGCTTGCGAAAAATCGGCATTCACATCCGATTGCAGCGACCAGCGCTGGGGAATAAGCGGGTCGGGCACGAAACCGGCCGGCGGCCAGGCGACGGCGGTCACCGAAGGCGCGGGTGCGGCCTGGGGCTGCACGACCCAGAGTGCGTTGGAATCGGCAGGGATGTCGCCGACGCCCATCGTCTGGGTTGGAGGGTAGAGAATCCACCGCCGGTGACCTACGAACGTGTTGGAAGAGCCAGGGTCGATCATGTAAAGATCAATGGCGCTCACGCCCGACGCTCCCAGAGTCAGATCGGAAGCGGCCGAGGCGTCGGCGCCGGCCGTGGAGTAGTCGAGCCAAGTTAAGGGGGGCGAGTGGCTCAGCTCATCGTTGGCGGCGATCATGAGCGCGGCCTGCTGGTCCTCGGCGTTTTCGGTCGGGTCGAGCGTCACACCGCCGGGGAGGCCGGCCATCCAGCGGTAGGCGTTCACCCGGGCGATGATCGCGGCGAGGTAGGCGGCGCCCAAGGAGCCAGCGTCACCCGTAGCTACGTCTCCGTTCCACTCGGGGGCGACGCTGGCTGGTGCGGCGAACGTGTTCTGGTAGAACCAGTTCGCCTGAGCAAGGTCCATCCCGGGCGGAACGCTGCCGGCGGAGAGCAGCGACCGCGGCTCGAGCGATTCGGGATCGGGCCGTCGCCGATACGATTTACGCGGTGCAAAACTCATGGTGGCTGAATGATCGCGGAGAAAGCGGGGTCGACAGTGGGCGATCGCGTGCGTATTCCGTGTTGTGAATCAGTTGACGTACCAGTGTAGCCCACGGCGCTTGGCGAGGGCTACCCGATCGACGAATCGGCCCTTCAATAACCCATCGCACATCCATCCTTGCGGGGGTCGGAGCCGCCGATCAGCACGCCTTGTTCGAGGTCGATTCGAATTGCCTGGTAGCCGCCGAAGGAGCCCGGGGCCTTGGCGAGCTGGTGGCCTTTTGCTGCCAGCTTGCGCCGCGTTTGCTCGGTGATGCCGGATTCGAGAGCGACCGAGCCGCCCTCCTTGGCCGGCTGGCCGGTCGGCTCGGAGGAGCCGAAGTGGCGGAACCTGGGCGCGTCGCCGGCCTCCTGGACGTCCATGCCGAAGTCGATCATATTGCAGATCACCTGGGCGTGGCCCTGGGCCTGCATGTCGCCGCCCATCAAGCCAAAGCTCAGCCAAGGCTTGCCGTCCCTGGTGATGAAACCCGGAATGATCGTGTGGAACGGGCGTTTTCTTGGCTCCAGGCGGTTGAGATGGGTGGGGTCAAGCGCGAAGAGACAGCCCCGATTTTGTAGAACAAAACCGACACCGGGCGGCACGTGGTGTGACCCGAAACCGTGAAAATTGCTTTGAATCAGGCTCACGCAGTTGAAGTCGCGGTCGACAACAGTCAAATAAATTGTGGCGGCCTGGGCCGGGTTGCCGGGCTTGGGATGGACGTTTGCCTGGTCGGGATTGATCTCACTGCGGCGGCGGGCTGCGTAGGGCTTGGAGATCAAGGTTGAGACGGGCAGGGGGCCGAAATCGGGGTCGGCGTAGTATTTGGCCCGGTCTTCGTACGCCAGCTTCTTGGCCTCGATCATCAAATGAAGCGCCTGGGGTGATTGAGGACCTAGCGCTTTGAGGTCATAGGCCTCCAGGAGATTGAGCATCTGCAAGGCCGCGATGCCCTGACCGTTGGGAGGGAGCTCCCACACGTCGTAGCCGCGGTAGTTGGTCGAGACGGGGTCGACGAACGCGCTCGAGTGCTGCGTGAAATCCGCCGGGGAAAAGAGCCCACCGACCGAGCTTGAGTACTGGACGATTGCCCCGGAGATCGGTCCCAGGTAGAACGCGTCACGACCGCCGGTGGCGACGGCATGCAGCGATCGGGCGAGGTCGGGGTTGCGAAAGATTGAACCCTTTGCGGGAGACTTTCCATCCGGCAGGAAGCACTTTGCGGAGCTGGGTATTTCTTTCAGGCTGGCCTCGGCTTCATGCCAATCAGCCGCGATGATCTCGCTGACGGGAAAGCCGTTCTCGGCATAGTCGATCGCGGGTGCGAGCAGCTCGGAGAAGGGTTTGGTGCCGAAGCGCTTGCGGAGTTGATCCCAGCCGTCGACGCAGCCGGGGACAGACCAGCTCAAGGGGCCGAATGTGGGGATTGCGGTCAGGCCCTTCGACTTGAAGAGATCGATCGTGGCCGTTGCGGGTGAGCGGCCGCTGGCGTTCAGTCCCACGAGCTTTTTGGATTTTGAATCCCACACGATTGCGAAGAGGTCGCCGCCCAGGCCGCACGACATCGGCTCGACCACGCCGAGTACCGCGTTGGCCGCGATGGCGGCGTCGATGGCGTTGCCGCCCTGCTGCAAGATCCGGATGGCGGTGGCCGTCGCCAGGGGCTGGCTGGTGGCCGCCATTCCGTGCTGGGCAAAGATGGCCGAGCGCGTTTTGTGGATCGGGCCGGATGGGCGATCGTGGGCGTATGCGGATTTTTGGCTCATGGTGCCGAGGTAGAGCAGAAATGCGGCGAAGATTGTCAGCAAACTGGACGGGAGGTCGCAACGGGGGTTCATGGGTGGGTCCTTTTTTGCGAAGACGCACTTTCGCGGAGCGAACGGCGACTTTCTAATCGGAGCGGGGATTTATGCGTTGGTCCTCGTTTGCATCTGCGCGGCCAGGGCGTCGATGTCTGCGCGGAAGGGGAGGGCGGACTGGGCGCCGGGGTGGGTTACGGCCAGCGCGGCGGCTGCGGTGGCCCAGGCGGCGGCGTCCTCGATCGATCGGTTCTCGGAGAGCGCGACGGCGAACGCGCCGTTGAATGCGTCGCCGGCGCCAACCGTGTCGATCGCCTGGACCTGGGGCGGCCTCACTTGCAGCTTACTTTCGGCGGTCGCGACCAGGCAGCCGGCTGCTCCCAGGGTGATCACCGCGGCGTTCACGCCGGCTTGAAGCAAGCGGTCGGCACAGTCGTTCCAATCGGGCTCGTCGGGCGTGGTCGTAGTCGGGATCATGCCCGCCAGCGCGAGTGCCTCGAGGCGGTTGGGCGTGAGGATGTCGATGAGCGCGAAGAGGCCCGGTGGAATCGCTTCCGGAGATCGGGGAGCAGGCGCCGGGTTAAGGATCACGCGCATTCCCGCGCGCGAGCCGCGTCCGATCGCACGGGCGGCGGTTTCGGCGGGGATTTCGAGGCCTGCCAGGAGGATGTCTGCGGCGCGGAAGATGGAATCCGGCAGGCGGTCGATGTCTTCGGGGTTGAACTTGTGATTGGCGCCGGAAGCGACACCGATCATGTTCTCGCCGTCTTCGCCGACGAAGATGAGGGCCACACCCGAGGCAACGCCTTCGCAGACCCGGACGTGACTGACGTCGATCCCCTGGCGGCGAAAGAGGTCGACGGCGTGCTTGCCAAGGTCATCGTCGCCGACGGCCGTGATGAAGACGATGTCGCCGCCGGCGCGGGCGGCGGCGACGGCCTGGTTGGCGCCCTTGCCGCCGGGGGTCGTGGCGAAGCCGCTGCCCAAGACCGTTTGGCCTGGGGCGGGCAAGCGCGGCAGGCGGACGGTCATGTCGGTGTTGCTTGAGCCTATGACTATGATTTTGGGCATTGTTTTCTAGTTGCCAGTTGTTGGTTGTCAGTTGCCAGTTGTTTGATGTACTGCGCAGAGGCGTTCGATTGGTGGATGAACTCGGTCTGATCATCTCGCGGAGGAAGCCCTCAACCCGGCCTCTCCCAGACGGAGAGGGTGGCGGAGGGGGATTGGCACGGTCCGCATCTATTTAGGCCTGAGAATGGCCCGGTGGCAACTGAGCAGCGACGGGGAAGTTTTCGAATCGGGTCGAACGCATACTGGGCGTCGGGGGCGTGGACGCTTTGACGCACGACGCAGATATCGCGGCACGGCGATATCGCTTGTATATGCTTTTAGAGCATTGACATCGTAATTCATTCTATAATAGAATAGTCGTGGATCTGGATTGGCCTCCAGGTTTGCTCGCCGGGAGCCTCGCTTCGTGGTCGCCGTGGACGTGCGTGGTTTATTGCTTCCAAACGCGGCGGGGCTGGTTTTGGTGGCTGGAACGGGGCAAGGCAGGGCTGTACAATGTGCGCTTGTGTGATGGCTGCCAAGCTGGGCGGCCGGCGGATCGCGGCGACGGGGAGCCGTACGGGGCGGCGGCGGCGACCTACCGCGGCGGGGACGATGGTCATGAGTCGTGATGCTTCGCAGGCTGACGGCGACCAAGCTCAGTTGTTTGTGAGCTATGCGCGGAAGGATTCGGGCACGGTGGGCGAGATCACGCGCCTGCTGGAGGGTGCGGGGGTCAGCGTGTGGCGCGATCGCGAGCGCATTTTGGGCGGGCAGTACTTTGGCGAAGAGATCGTGCACGCCATTGCTCACTCGCGGGTGCTGATGGTGATGTGCTCGCCGCATTCCTTTGAGTCAGACAACGTTTTTCGTGAGGTGGCGCTCACCTGGGATTACCACCGGCATTATCTGCCCGTGTGGCTCACGGATCCTGTTGAGATTCCCGCAAGGCTCCGCTACCACCTGGTGAGCCCGCAATGGGTCGAGGCGCATGCCGGACCGCCGGAGGAGTGGCTGCCGCGGTTGCTGAAGGCACTTTCGGCGATGGGCGTCGACGTCAGGGGTGGTTCGCCTTCGCCCAAGCCGGTTGAGGCGAAGCCGGCGGCTGCGGACCCGCGCAGTGGGGAGCGGCGGCCGGGGCTGCGATTCAAGCCGGGGGACCGGCCGATTGCCGGATCGGACTGGGTGCTCGAGCGGCTGCTCGGCAAAGGGGGGTTTGGTGAGGTCTGGAGAGCCCACTATCCGCACTTGCTGAGCCAGCCGCCGGTGGCGCTCAAGTTCTGCCTTGGCCTTGATGAACGGTCGCGTGACCTGCTGCGCCACGAGGCCGACCTGGTGCTGCGCGCTCAGCGGCACATTCGCTCGGACGGGATCGTGCCGCTCTTGCATGCGTATTTGAACAATGACCCTCCCTGCCTGGAATATCCCTACATCGAGGGGGGCACGCTGGTGGGCTTGCTGGACGAGTGCCGGCAATCGGCGGCCGGCGCGTTCACACCGGCGCAGGCGGAGCGGATTATTCTTCAGATCGCCAAGATCGTCGGGCCGGCACATCGCGCGAATCCCAGGCTTGTGCATCGCGATCTCAAGCCGTCGAATGTGCTGGTCGAGCGCCTGACGGACGGCAAGATCAAGCTGCGGGTCACGGATTTCGGGATTGGTGGGTTGTCGGCTCAGCCGATGCTGGAGAGGTCGCGGTCATCGTCGTCGATGGAGGGTGAGCTTTCTGCTGTGCTGACGGGTGCTTATTCGCCGCTTTATGCGTCGCCGCAGCAGATGAAACACGAGAAGCCGGATCCGCGCGATGATGTTTACGCCCTGGGTGTGATCTGGCATCAGCTCTTGACGGGTGATCTGGCGTGCCCGGCGCCTACCGGGCGAAGGTGGGGTGAGGCGCTGCTCGAGCGGGGGATGAGCGAGGGGGCGCTTGACCTGCTTTCGTCGTGCGTGGAGAGCAGCCCGGTACATCGGCCGGATGATGCGGCTGTGTTGGCGGAGCGGCTTGAGGCGGCACCGGTGGCGCGTGGCAAGAAGGGTGGTGGGTCGCGCGGCAAGGTCGTGCCTGTCGAAAAGAGTGAATCGGCTTCTCTCGAGCGGCCGGCGGTGGAGGCCGAGGTGAATCCCTTCGCGGAGCGAAGGGCGACTATGCGGCCGGGCGATAATCGGCCGGCGGCGGGGGCGGAGTCGGAGGAGCAATCTTTCGCGGAGCGAAGGGCGACTATGCGGCCGGGGGTCGAACGGCCGGCGGCGGCGCCCGGCCCCGAGTTGCAACCGGTTCGATCCCCTCGGTCTATTGTGCCTGTGACGGCTCCGGGCATGGGGGCCCGGCGCGAGCCCTCTGGCAACGGGGGCGGGCGCTTACGCGGCTGGGTCGCCGCGGGCGCGGTTGGCCTGTGCGCGCTGTTCGGCATTATCATTTACATCGTGACGAATAACGGCACGGTCAAGATCGTGGGGGCGGACGATCGGATGAAGCTGACGATCGATGGGGCGGACATCCGGATCGAGAATCTTGGAAAACCGATCACGATTCGAGCCGGTGAGCATGAGCTGCTGGTGGAGCGCGACGGCCTTAAGGTGGAGACACAGAAGTTCGAGATCGATCGCGGCCAGGAGAAGGTGCTGGAAGTGACGTACACGCGGCCGGGTGAGAAGCGTGAGCTGCCAAAGGCCGAGCCGCCCAAAACGGCGAGCACAGAGGCCGGCGCTGTATCCGAGGCGGCGCCTGCCGCGCCCGCAAACGCGTCGCCGCGCGGGGGGCCGGAGTACATCACCACCGTCGCGGGGCGGATCAAGCTGAAGCTGATTCCGGCGGGGGAGTTTTTCATGGGGTCGGATCAGTCGGACCCGGAAGCTGAGGACGACGAGTCCGTTGTGACTGAGGGTAAGAAGCAGAAGCACCGGGTGCGAATCACGCGGCCGTTTTTTCTGGGCGCCACCGAGGTGACCCGCGGTCAATTCCGGACGTTCGTCGATGACGCGGGCTACAAAACCGAGGCCGAGAAAGACGGCAAGGGAGGGTACGGCTGGGATGAGGAAAAGAAAGCTTTTCGTGAGGACCCGAAATTCACCTGGCGTAACGCCGGCTTCGAGCAGACGGATGAGCACCCTGTTGTCAACGTGAGCTGGAACGACGCGGTCGCTTTCTGCGAGTGGCTAAAGAGTAAGGAAGGGGAGCCGTATCGCTTGCCTTCGGAGGCCGAATGGGAGTATGCATGCCGGGCCGGAACCACGACGCGCTACTCAAGTGGCGACGATCCGGAGACACTCGTGACTGTTGGCGACGTGGCGGATGCAACATTGAAGGCAAAGTTTGCTGATTGGACGACGATCGCGGCGAGTGACGGCTACGTTTTTACGGCGCCGGTCGGCAAGTTCCGCGCGAACTCGTTCGGGCTGTATGATACTCATGGCAATGTATGGGAGTGGTGTCAGGATTCGTATGACAGCGGGTACTACAAAACCTCGCCGGTGGATGACCCGGCTTGCTCTGCTGGGGCCTCGCGCCGGGTGATTCGCGGCGGGAGCTGGTTCAGCTCCCCGCGCTTCTGCCGGTCGGCGTACCGGGGCGGGGGCGAGCCGGAGTACCGGTACGTCGACCTGGGCTTTCGCGTGGCCCGAGGCCAGTCCAACCGCTGAGCCAAGCAAGTAGGCGGGAGCCGGGCTGCGCAGGCCTGGACGGTTAGCGGCGGAGCCGCGTGGGCGGAGCCCAACCGGCCGGGGCCGGAGCGAGCCCGGCGTGGAGCAAAGTGGCGGTCGCACGGCCCGCACGCGTTCACGGGCGCCGAAGAGAAACAGAAGATGGCCTACCGTTTTTTCGTTATACCGGCGCGCGACGCGGGCCCCGCGGCGGCCGAGTTGAATGGCTTTCTCGGGAGTCATCGAATATTGGCGGTCGACCGGCGCTGGGTCGATCAGGGGGCCGATTCATTCTGGAGCTTCTGCGTCGACTACCTGGAAACGAGGAGCGGCGCGGATGCGGGCAGGAAGGACGGCCTGGGCCGAGGGAAGGTTGACTATCGAGAGGTGCTGAGCCCCGAGGATTTCGCCGTGTTCGCGCGTTTGCGGCAGCTTCGCAAGGAGATCGCGCAGGCCGAGGCTGTGCCCGTGTATACGATCTTCACCAACGACCAGCTTGCCCGCATGGTCCAGTCGCGCGCAACGACGAAGGCAGCGCTCGAGCAGATTTCCGGCGTGGGGGATGCGCGGATCGAGAAATTCGGCACGAAGTTCATCGAGGTTCTTGGCCGGCAGTGGGGAGGAGGCGAGCCTGATGCGTCGCGCGAATCACCTGTTTGAGCGGATCGTTGACCGAGAGAACCTGAGGGAGGCCGCGCATAAGGCCCTGCGTGGGAAGCGGTCCAAGGCTGATGCCCGCTCATTCATCCACCATCTCGATGAGAGCCTCGATCGGATGCGAACCGAACTTTGCGGCGGTGAGTTCGCGCTGGGTCATTATCACCAGTTCACGATCTTCGACCCCAAAGAACGACTCATCACGGCGCCCTGCTTCCGCGAGCGCGTTCTTCACCATGCAATCCTGAACGTGTGCGAGCCGGTCTTCGAGCGATGGCTGATCGCCGACACCTTTGCGTGCCGTCGCGGCAAGGGCCGGTTGGCCGCGCTCGATCGTGCAAGACAGTTTGCCGGCGGGCACGCGTTTTTCCTCAAGCTCGACGTGAGGAAGTATTTCGGCAGTATCTCGCACGCGGTGTTGCTTGCGAAGCTCGAGCGAATATTCAAGGACCGGCGCCTGCTCGACCTTCTGACGAAGATCGTTCTGTCATTCCACACGACGCCAGGCCGCGGGATTCCGATTGGCAGCCTGACCAGCCAGCATTTTGCCAACTTCTATCTGGGCTGGCTCGACCGGTTCGTGAAGGAACGGCTGCGAGTAAGGGGCTACGTTCGTTACATGGACGACTGCGCCTTGTGGGGAGACACGAGCCGGCAGCTTGCGGAGCGGTTGGCACACGTGGCTTCGTTTCTACAAGACGAACTGGATCTCACGCTTAAGCCCAAGCCGTGCATCAACCGCACGACGCACGGGATGGATTTTTTGGGCTGCCGGGTTTTTCCAAACAGGACCGAGCTTAATCGTCGCAGCCGGACGCGGTTTCGGCGAAAGCTCCATCTTCTTGAGGAGGCGCATCGCACCGGCTTGCTCGACGAGCAGACCTTGCAGGCCCGGGCGACGGCGCTCGTGGCTTTCGCGCGGCGCGGGGCGTCTGGTCGTGGCAATTCCGCCGGCGGGTGCTAGAATCGGTGCCGGCGAGCGGTCAATAGGCCACGCACCGGGTGATTCGCGGCGGGAGCTGGAACAGCAACCCGCGCAACTGCCGGTCGGCGAACCGGAACAGGAACGAGCCGGAGAACCGGAACAACAACCTGGGCTTTCGCGTGGCCCGAGCTCAGCGGGGATGGTGGATTCCGTTCTGGACTGACCCGGCCGCTCGCCTGCCCCGGCGCGTCTTGCGGCGGGCGAATTCTGTTCGGTGACCTCCCGCCCGGTGCTGGTAGCCAGCGGCGAACGCTCCGGGCGGGCGAGCCGGATGGGGAAGCACAGAATTCCCTCGGAGCACGATCGAAAGGGCGCAAGATCAAGTTTAGACTTCCAAGAAAACTTGAGCTTGTTCCAAGGTAGGGGACAGCTATGGAACAGGCCAAGAACGACCTCCTGCAATCGACGTCAAGCGCGCCGCGGAGCGGCACGAAAGACGTTGCGACGCAGAGCGTCGCAACGAGGGGTTGGTCGTCGGTCCAGTGTTTTCAGCGGAAAAACCGGGAGCTGATCACGGCCCGCTCCATCGCGGATGACATTACCCCGACGGCCTCGCATGCGCATGTTGATGTTGCGCAACTTGGATCTTGCCCCAAAGGGGCGCAACAATCCAGCCCAGAGCACCGCCCTGGGTTCCCGAATTCAAACCACCTTCAAGCCCTGTGAGGGCGGCACAATCGGGGAACCTCGTGCGATGTTGAAATCGCTCGCGGAAATTCGGGTTCACGCGGTTCGGACGGCTTGTTTCGCCCTTTCAGGGCGACACCCTCTTTGGTTGATGTAGTCCCCCAGGGCGTTGCCCTGGGCTATTTTGTGACTGCCCCATTCGGGGCGAGGACAAAAACAGCGCAATATCAAAACATGCGCGGAGGGCCCTGACCCCGACACTCTCCCAACGGGAGAGGGATTGGGAGGGCGCGGTCCGACATCCATTTGCAACGGACAACGGACCACTGACCACTAACCTTTTACAGATAATCTTCCCGGATCGGGTGGAATACGTCGAGTGCGAGTGCGGGCTCGTCGAGGGCGCGCACGCTGTGGAGCACGCCGCCGGGGATTCTCCACATTTCGCCGGGGCCGAGGAGGCGCGTCACGCCGCCGATCGTGAACTCGAGGCGGCCTTCGAGCAGGATGCCCATCTGCTCGTGGGGATGAGAATGCTCCTCCACGACCGATCGCGGTTGCAAGCGGACGACCGAGAGCATCAGGTTCTTGCCAGCCGTCGTGAGGATTTCCACGCCCGGGAAGATCACATGCCTCGAGCCCGAACCCGCCGGCAGGAAGTAGGAGTCGCCTGCGCTCGAGTCTGTCTTCCCGGCCGCCGGCTCGCCGCCGGTCATTGCAGGCGTCCGTACGCGCAGGGCGACCCACTCGCCGGAGTAATTGATGAACTCCTCGCGGGTGACGCGATAGACTCTTTGCAACGAATCGTCGAGCTTTTCGGTGCCGCCCAGCATGCTGCTCACGAACGAGGGAAATGCCTGCTTCAAGTCCGGCGACATCAAGTATTCGACCAGGCCGAATCCGACGGAGTGAAGGCCGTCGGGAGTGAGCTGGTCGGAGCCGCCCAGGGCTTCATTCGCCCGGGTTGGCCAGCCTTGCTGGAAGTTGGCGAGCGTCGTTTGACGAAGCTGGTGATAGTAAACGCTGCGCGGCTCGACCTGCGCGGCAAGATAGGTTCCAATTCCAAAGGCCAGCCATTTGGGAGGATTTCCCGCGGAGATCAGCACCGATGAGCCGAGCGTCTCGGTGAGCAGCCCGACCAGATTGCGGTCGGCCGAGCCTTCCGACGCGGTATCCGCGGCGCCGCGGCGGCTGCGCGACTTGCGCTTGGGCGTGCCTGCACCCGCGCCTGGTTCATCCTTCCTGCCTCCCTGGGGATCAACGACGGCGATGTAGGGCTGAGGAACGGAGAGCCGAGCGCTGATCACGTCTTCGGCTTCGACGTCCTGGCGCGCCTCGACCGTTCGGACGAACTCGATGTAGTCCTTGCGGGCTGAGAACGCGTAGATGCTGATCTTTTCGGGCCAATCGGAACCTGCGTCACCGAGGAGCCTCCTGACGTGGCTCAACTGAGTTTCGAGCGCGTTCAGCGTGTTGGTGGATCGGTCTTTGGGCAGACTGCTGAAAATCATGAGATGGGCGGAGCGCACGACCTCGGGTTTCAGGCTTGCGTTGGCCTGTTTGAACCGCGCCAGCCCCACTTCCTCGGTTTTCTTGTCGCGCTCGCCGGCGGGCAGCTTGGCGATCTCGGCGCGGCGGACCTGGTCGGCACTGGCTGCATATGAGGCGATCATTTTCTTGGGGTCGTTGCCGGAATCGATCGTGGCGCCTTCCTTGACCCAGCGCACGATCTTGGCAATCGCCGCGGCCGAAAGCGAAGCGTTTGCGCCTTGAGGCATCTTCGGCTCGATCTCGCCCTTGATCCGGCCGACAAGCGTGCTTTCCTCGGGTTTTCCGGGCTCGATGACTTTATGGTCGGGAGTGCCCGTCTGGATCTTCGCGAACGTCGAAAGGTCGAGCTTGCCCCGCTTCACACCCACGCCGTCGCCACTGTGACAACCCATGCAGTTCGCCACCAGGATCGGGGCGATGTCCAGCGAAAACTTGAGCTTGCCGTTATCAGCACCCTTTTTGGACGCGCTCTTATCCTTGGCCGAGGAGTCAGCCTTCTTGGTCTTTTCCGCAGCGCTACCTTTCTTGCGGGCGGCTTTCTGTCTTCGCCTGGCGGGGGGCAAGGGCATCTCATCGTCACCAGGAACCTGCATGAACGGGCCGTCGTCCTGGCCGCCGCCACCGTACGGGTCTTGCGTCCTTGCCTCACACCGAGCAGCCCAGGGCGAGGGCGCCCACAACGAGAAACCGGCTGAAGCAAGGCCCGCCGCTGTGAGCAAGACGACTCTGCCCAGACGGCGGAGATGGAAATAGCTGGACATGATTTCACCGTCGCCTTCTATTTCGGAGCGATGAGATCGGATTAGCCCATTGTTTCGCAGCTTGCCTGCTTTGACAAGACGCGCGGGGAGATAAACCGGGGTGAAATCCGAACATTCGCCCGTTTTCTGGTGGCGCCGCGCGAAGCTGGGGCATCGCGCATCACGAGACGATTCATTCTTCGCTCGTGGAATCTATACGTGCGACGGTGGCGGAATGCGACACGGTGGAGAAGAATCTTGGTCCTGCGCGAGCGTGGGCCGCGATTTCTCACCTGGTGATTTCAAACGGAATTTCACCAGAAATCGCGCTGCCGGCGACCAGGTCGGTTTGGAGCAGCCGCAGGCGGTATGAGCCCGGACCGAGGGTCCTGGGAAGCTCGACGCGGTAGTTTACGTAGTAATCGCGTCGACAGCGGCGGCAGACATCCTGGGCGTCTCCGAGCTCGCGTGACCAGAGCACGGGGCCACCGTCGGCTGCCTTGACCTCGACCCGCGATGAGATTCGCGAGACGAAATCATCGCCCCGCTGTTCGTATTGAATGCCGGTCAGCTCGCAGTAGACCAAAAGCTGCTGACCGGCTTTGACGCGGTCGCTCGCCAGAGGCTCAAACGACCCGAAACCAAGCACTTTGCGGCAAAGCCGCAGATCGCCAATTGAGAGATCCGTGCCGTGTTCTTCGGTTATCGGCTCGGCCGGCGTGGCCTCGGGCTCGGTGGGTTTGGGCTCGGCGGGCTTCTGCGGCCGCGCAAGCGACGTGGCGTGTTCCGGAATCACTGACGGCGGTTCGGCGAGCGCGTGATCGTCGTCCGGCGTTCGGGAGATTCGCTCGGGAAGCGGGATGACATCGTGATCCGGCGGATGTTGATCGGGAGTTTTTGTCTTTGGGGCCGGTACTCCTTGCGGGTGTATCGGAGTTATGGCTTGCGGGCGCATCCCGTTTTCGGCCGGTTCGGGAACAGGAATGGCCGCGATTGCTTCGCGCTGCTCTCGAGTGATGTCGGCCACGCGCTGGATGGCCGCATCAAGGAGCGGAGTGCTCGCCGGAGCGGCGGACTCGCCTTTTAAAGGAGGTGTGGCTTCCCCGGGCACGCTCAGGGGTCCTTTTCCTGTTCCTTTTCCACTCGAGCCGGCGGGCACCGTCTGGAGCTCGAGCGGAAATTCCGCGGCGGGCATGGGCGAAGAGCCCACCGGCGCGGTCAGCAACGGTGTCGCCAGAGTAGCCGCGGCCGGGACATCCGCGCCGTGAACCGAAGCGCTTCGGACCGATGAATCGACCCGGCCGGACGGAATTGTGCTCGGTGCGTCACTGCGATAGTCCGCGTTATTCGGTACAGCAGGCGCGGTCGCCGCCCTGGACGGATCGGGAGCGGGGTCAGCCGCGCGCCGGGCGAAAGGCGACGTGAAGCAGCCGGCGGGAATCGCTGAACAGACGATCCCTGTCGCGAGGAGAACGGCTCGCCATCGGTGGCGATCGCTCGGCATCGGACGACCCCTGACTCGAGCGCGGGAAGCTTCCACGCTCGTAAGAACCCCCGCCTTCGCGGGATCGATGGGATGCACTTTCGCGGAGCGAAAGGCGACTATGGGACGGATTTCCTTTCGCGGAGCGAAAGGCGACTATCTGAACCCCGCTCGCTCGCGGGATCGGTGCGTGCATACGGACCTCGGAAATGGATGTCGTGAGGATTTAACGGATCGACACGAATCCGGCAAGAGCAAGTTGCTCAATGGTCGTCCCGACGCGTTTCGATCTCGACCTTGAACTGTTCAGGCCGGTCGGCGACGACGCGCTTGAGCCATTCCGGAGCGTAGCCGACACCCCGAGATCGTCCTTGCGGTTGCTTCACGTAACCGTCGACATGCTTGGCCAGGATGGACTCGGCCACCCCCTGCCAGTTGCGGAAGACGGCCTCGCCGGTCGAGACCGAGTAATTTGTCAGGAACTCGCGCATCAAGGCCGGATCGGTCGATGCCAGCTTCGCGGCGGCTTCCTCGATCACCGGCTGCATCTTGAGGAGGTCAGCCTCGCGCTTCGACTGGGCGGCTTGCACGTCAGGGGCGATCCGTGACCAGCGGTCGTAGCAGAGGTTCGAGACGAGGTTCCACACCCACCAAGCCGAGTCCCACTCGAACTTCTTGTAGTCGCCTTTCAAGTAGGGGGCCGGGAGGGCGGTGATTCCGCAGTAGAACGGGGTGAAGCAAGAGGTCGAGGCGTCGTCGGGCGTGAACCAGGTCACGCCGCCGACGCCGTCCGGCATTCCCTTGCGGCTCTGGCTCACGGTGACGAAACCCGCCTGTTGGGTGGAAATCGGGCGCTCCCACATGTAACTCGCGCCATCCACCTTGAAGGAAAGCTCCCGGTAGCGATACGGCGTGCCGAACGGGCCGGCGTCGACTCCCTTGGTCATGTCGTAGGGCGTGCCTTCATAGTGGTCGCGCATCAAGGCCATCACGTCGGAAACACCTAGCAGCCGATCCGGCTTGATGAAGAGCGGATAATCCTCGGCACCTTCCTTCCCCCGGAAGTACGCGTCGGAGAAATTCTGGGATTCCGCGGATCGGCGGTAGATGCTCCAGACGCGGCCGGCGCACGACCGCTTCTGGGAAGCGCCGATGCCGGGATGATAGGCATCGCGATAGCTGAACGGCTTCTGCGAATCCGTGGAATAGAATTTCTTTTCGATCGCGAATGAGATGACATCCGGGGAATAAAGCCAGTTCTCGGGATCATTGAGCGGGAAGGCGGTGATGCGGCTCAGATTGGCGTGTGCGGAGATCATCCCGTCGGGAACCCGCGCGGCGACCCAGACAATTCCTTTCTGGCCGGGCCCCTTGCCGATCAGCTCCATGATCCAGGCTTCATTCGGGTCGGCGATCGAGAACGTCTCGCCCGACGATTGATAGCCATATTCGCGTGCGAGCTCGTCGACGATCTTGATTGCCTCGCGCGCGGTTTTGCGCGCTGAAGAGTGAGCAGCATCAGGGCGTCGTAGTCGAGCATGCCCGAGGGATCGCGGAGCTCACGGCGACCCCCCGTCGTCGTCTCGCCGAGGGAGAGCTGATGTTCGTTCATCAGCCCGACGACGGAATAGGTTAGCGCCACCTGCTTGACCGGTCCGCAGAGCCGATCGTTCTCCCATGCTCGGACCTGGATCAGCTCTCCTGCCTGATGCGTTCCGCCCGGCACATAAAGGAGCCTGGGCATGAACGGGGCATCGGCCGAGTAGGTGACCATCACCGAGCCGTCGCGGGACGCTCCCCGGCTCACCACGATGCTGGTGCAGGCCAGGGCGATCGAGCCCCATCCAAAGAGGAGGGCCAGAGCCAATGCGGCAACCGATCGACGAGGTCTCGACATGGGTGGTTTCCTTGGTAGGTTCGGGCGTCAGGCTCCCAGGCGCTTTTTAGCATAACGTCTGGGCGAGGCGGGGTGAAGCGTCTGGAAATGACAGCATTCCGAAAGAATTCGGGGCCAACCCACGGATGGTTGACGCATGAACCTCCGGACGAATCGAACAAACGACAAAAATCCCAACGAGGAATCAGATCGTTGAAAGTGCGATCGGTGATGCAGCTCGCGCACAGCCTATTGTGATCGTTGGGTGCGATTAGTCGGGTCGAAGATGCCGGTCGGCTCGCGATGATTGCATGACGGGGTATCGGGAAAAGGGTCTTCTCCTGCCCTGATCGATTGAAGGCTGGGTCCACACCGGGAATCAAACACATGATTCGCACCGTTCTCCTGAGAGTCATTGTGGGGATCGGTATGATCGCGGTGGCGGTGGGAGTGGTGGTCTGGCTCACTGCGCCCGGGAAGCACGATTCCAGATTGACAACCGACCGGGCGACGCGCGAGCCGGATGCTTCACCGGCGCAGGCTGATCAAGCAGAGACCTCGAGCGGCGGCCGTGGCAAGCTGATGATTCTCGACCAGGACCTGTTCCCGACGGTTGTGTCTTTCACCGGGTCGATTGCCGACCCAAGCTCACTGCGCGACCTGGGTGAGGCGATCCGGTTGCGAGGACCGCGCGCGATTGCGGCGCTGTCAGGTCGCAGTGATCGTCTTCGGCTTGATACGCCGCCCACCCGTGCGCAAGCGCTGCGCGCGATCCAGACATGGCGGGCGCTCGCCCTGGTTTACATGCACGAGGGCGAGTTCGACGAAGCCACGGTCTGGCTCAAGCGGGCGCTGGAACTTGGCGGCACGCGAGGCGTTCCGCCGCAAGCCCGCGGTGGTATCACGGCGCTCTTGGGTATTGTCGGCCTGCGACGTGGCGAGATCGAGAACTGCCTGGAGTGTGTCGGCCCCTCAAGCTGCATTTTTCCGATCGACCGTGCGGCCGTGCACGTTCAGCAGGGCGGCTCGCGCGAGGCGATTCGCTGGTTCTCTGCGTATCTCACGGATTGGCCGGAAGACTTGCGCATCCGCTGGCTTTTGAACCTTGCGTACATGAGCTTGGGGGAGTATCCGGAGAAGGTGCCCGCTGGATTGCTGATCCCGATTGCGCCGTTCGAATCGCGGCTGGACGGGGGGCGGTTCGAGAACGTCGCGAGCCGGGCGGGCCTGGGCGCACGGGGGCCGAACCTGGCCGGGGGCAGCGTCTTCGACGATTTCAACGGCGACGGCCGTGCTGACCTGTTCAGCACGTCGCTCGATGCCGATCGTGGCGCCTGGATGTTCGTCAATCGCGGTGACGGCACGTTCGACGATCGCTCGGCCCAGCCGGGACTGCGCGAACAGGTGTATGCCCTGAACGTGGCACGCGCGGACTTCGACAACGACGGCGATCTTGACGTCGTGCTGCTGCGCGGCGGCTGGGAGAACCCGCTTCGGCTTTCGTTGCTGCGGAACGAAGGCGATGCGACTTTCGACGACGTGACGATTGCCAGTGGCTTGTCCCTGCCGATTGCGACCGAGTCGGCCGCCTGGGGCGACTACGACAATGACGGCCTGGTCGATCTGTTCGTTTGCGGCGAGTATCGCCTTCCCTCCCTCGGTCCGGATGCCGCACCGCAGCCCGACCCCGACCCGCGCAATCGCTGCCGGCTCTATCACAACCAGGGCAACGGAACGTTCATCGACGTCGCAGTGAAGGCCGGTGTTGTTAACGAGCGGTGTGCGAAAGGCTCGGCGTGGGGCGACTACGACGGCGACGGCCGGCTCGACCTGTTCGTTTCGAACATGGGAGAGACCTGCCGGCTGTATCACAACCAGGGGGACGGGACATTCCTCGACATGGCCGAGGAGCTAGGCGTCTCGGGCGGGCCGGACGTTCATTCGTTCTCGTGCTGGTTCTGGGATTTTGACAATGACGGCCGGCTCGATCTTTTCGTGAACGATTACGACTGCACGATCAGCGAGATACTGGCGGTTTTCCTGGGCGGGGCCAATGAGTATTCGAGCCACCCTCACGTGTATCGCAACCTGGGAAAGGAGGGTTTCCGCGACGTCAGCCGGGACGTCGGCCTGGACCGGCCAATCGCGGCCATGGGAGCGAATTTCGGCGATATCGACAACGACGGCTATCTCGACGCCTACTTCGGGACCGGCTGCATGTCGTTCGCGGGCTTGCTCCCCGACGTGATGCTCAAGAACGTGGAAGGGCGTCGGTTCGAGGACGTGACCCAGTCGACGCGGACCGGCCATCTGCAGAAGGGACACGGGGTCTCATTTGCCGACTGGGACAACGACGGCGATCTCGACCTGTTCGTCGTTCTGGGAGGTGGTTATCCCAGTGACCGGGGATACAACGCGCTCTTTCAGAATCCTGGGCACGGCCACCACTGGCTGAAGGTCAAACTGGTCGGAACGAAGACGAATCGTGCCGCGCTGGGGGCGTCGATCCGCGTCGATCTGAAGCCGGCTGGACGCGGCATGCGGTCGATCCGCCGCGTGGTCGGCAACAACGGCAGTTTCGGGGGCAACACGCTCGTCGAGACGATCGGACTGGGTGACGAGAAGTCGGTCGCGAGCCTGACGGTGAACTGGCCGGTCAGCCGGACGAGCCAGACTTTCACGGATTTGACCGCCGACCAGTCGATTGTCATCACGGAGGGCAGGGAAAGCTACGATGTGCTGAAGCTGCAAGCTCTGGCGGTGCCGCCGTTGTCCTCGGCGGCCGAGTGAGCGACTGAAACAGGGACGCAGCTTGATTGAAGGCGTGACACAGCCGTCAGTACTCTTCGCCTTCGTCACCGACGACCCTCGCGCCGAGGACACTGGCGATCTCTTTCATCTTGTCGCGTATTTCATCGTGGGGGTTCTTGACGACAATTCGGCCGTTGCGGTAATCGAACCAAACCGTGCCTCGTTTGGTTCCACCCCCCGAATAAGCCGTCCACAAGGCGAGGCCTTCATTGTCGTAGCGAATGGTGTCACCTCGGGGGGTCGTCGCCTCGGCAAAGTTGACCATCCGGAACTCATCATCCGACGCGACGTAGGCCTGCCACTCATCGAGTCGAATCGGGGCCGGCTGGCTCTCGGTGGGTTCAGCCTCACGGGTGATGTGGAAGTCGTATCCCATCGCTTGCCCAAACGCCAAGCCGCCCGAGTCCGGAGCTCAGCGGAGACGGGAAACCTCGCCCCTGTCTGCGGATCCCCGACGTACCTCCATTCTGTCGCGCATCCGAGGCGGCGTGAACCCCGATCCACCGTCTTTCGGCCGATCACTCTCGAGCACCCTAGCAGGAACGTCCACGCAGCGCTCTGGGACGAGCGTCGATGAGTTCAAAGACGGGAGCTCCGGCGGGCGAGCGCACCGAGGCCATTGACAATTGTCAGACATATCTGTTACAGGTGTCGTTGTTCACCGGAAGCCGTGGTTTTCCAACGTGCTCAACGCGTGAGCGAGCACGCGAAAGGATCGGTTTGTTGCGATGAGATTCATGACTTTTGCGATTCTCGTTTGCCTGGCCGCTGCCGGTTGGTGTGCGCAGGCCCAGACTTCGCCGCGGTCAGCCGCGGTGCCCGTGGGCCAGGAATCCGCCGCTCCGGCGGGCAAGCCGATCGCCGCGGATCGGCAGGCATCTGGGGTAGCCGCGTCAAGGGACGATGTCTCGGCAAGGATCAGTGCTTTCGAAGGGAGAATGATTCCGCCGACGCTGTTTGACGGAGAGCCGATTCATGCGAAGACACTCAAGGAGCGCATGAGCGAGCTCAAGGTTCCGGGTGTGAGCGTCGCGGTGATCGATAAGGGACGAATTGTTTGGGCCAAAGGCTACGGATTGCGTGACGCTGATCGCCCCGATCCGGTGACGCCCGAGACCCTCTTTCAGGCCGCCTCGGTCAGCAAGCCGGTCTCTGCCGTGGGAGTGATGGCACTGGTCGAGGCCGGCAAGTTCTTCCTCGACGAGGATGCGAACGTCAAGCTGAGCTCCTGGCACGTTCCCGCGAACAATCTCACCGACGAAGCCCGCGTGACGGTGCGCCGTCTGCTCTCGCACACGGCAGGGTTGACCGTCCACGGTTTCCGCGGATACGCGGCCGGGGAGCCGAGGCCGACGTTGATCCAGGTCTTGAACGGAGAGAAGCCGGCGAACTCGGCCCCGATCCGGGTCGACATTCTTCCGGGCAGCGTCCATCGCTATTCGGGCGGCGGCTACACGGTGCTGCAGCAGCTTGTCCAGGACGTGACCGGGCGCGAGTTCCCCGCCGCGATGCGCGACCTCGTCCTGGCCAAGATCGGGATGGAAGAGAGTACTTATGAGCAGCCACTTCCGGAGGGCCGGCGAAAGCTGGCGGCTACTGGCCACGGATCGGACGGCAAGCCGATACCCGGCCGGTGCCACACCTACCCGGAGATGGCCGCGGCCGGGCTCTGGACGACGCCGTCAGATCTGGCGCGTTTCGCGATCGAGCTGCAAAAGTCGCTGCGAGGGGAGTCGAACCGTGTCGTCTCGACCGAGTCGGTGCGACTCATGATCACCCCGGTGGCTGATGGCTATGGACTGGGGTTTGAGGTCAAGGGATCGGGTGACTCACTCACGTTCGAGCACGGCGGGAGCAATGAGGGCTTCAAGTGCACGCTGGTCGCCTCTGCTCGCGACGGTGTGGGCGCCGTGGTGATGACGAACGGAGACCAGGGTGGGGTGCTCGCGCAGGAAATCGTGCGCACGGTCGCACGCATCTACGGGTGGCCGGTCTATCAGCCTGTGGTGAGGAAGGTCGCGAACATTCAGGCTGAACTCAAAGCGCTCAAGGCCGGCCCGCCGGCGGTTTCGGCGACGGGACCGGACGCAGCCACCCAGTCCGCGTTGGCGCTCAAGGAGCAACGAGGCCTGGCTGTCAACCGGCTCGCGGATGTGCTCAAGCGTCAGCAGCCCGGGCGGGGTCCAGCGATCGGGGACCGAAATCAGTTGTATATGGTGGATCTGGTCGCAGGCGGGACGACCTTGGTTGCGGATGAACCCCTGCCGGGGCTGACGTGGTGTGGATCACCTGATTGGTCGCACGACGGCACACGGATTGTGTTCGACGCCTCGCCGGGAACCAACTGGCGCGATGCGCATGTCATGTCTGTGGATATTCGCGACGGGCGCCCGGTGTTCACGGACCTCGGCCCGGGCAATTGCCCAACCTTCTCGTCGGACGACAAGAAGATCGCGTTCATGATTAATCCCGGAACGGCAGAAGGGGTGGAGGCAGGCGTGTGGGTGATGGAGGCCGACGGCTCGCAACGACGCCGTGCGGGGGAATTTGGGAACCCGTCCTGGTCACCAGACGGGCGCCAGTTGCTGGTGAACGGCTTCGATGATTTTCCTGCGTCCACGATGATGAACATCGAGAAAATGACCGAAGCGCCGGTCTCGCTGCAGGGATACCGTGTTTTCTCGTGGCCGAGCTGGGCAGGCCCGGGCAGAGTGGTGGCGGCGCTCGCCACGGCCGGCAAGGACGAGGCGGACACCGTTGCCATCCTCGATGTGAGCGAAGCGGGCGAGGCAAAGATCGTCGAGGTTCTGTGGAAGCGAGGCGAGGAGCTCGACGTCGCACCGGGCTGGCCGGTTTACTTTGCTGAAGAGCGTCGCTGCTATTTCAGCGGCGTCGACAACAACAAGCGAACGCTCTATTCGGTCGAGCTGAAGGAGTCGCGTCGCGCGAAGCCGGTGGCGGCCAAGGGGCCGGACGAGGAACTCGGTGGTTTCGCGGCGTTCCCTTACGGCCCATTTACGTTCTCGCCGGACGGACGATATCTCCTGGTTCACACCAACGGCCCGTAAACCGCTTCGTCAAAATAGCTCAGTAGGCGGCGCTGATCCGGCGGACGGCACACGGGAGTGTGTCTCTACAAACGATCGTTGGCCGTGCGAGCGATGATGGACAAGGCGTAACAATTTGGCTAGGTTGGGCGCCGGAGGCGGACTGCCAGTGGCTGAGCGGCACGGTGACGATCGGATGTGATAATGGAAACGACGATTGCAGTGGCGGGTGCGACGGGGGATCTCGGCGGTTGCATCGTGAACGCCGTGCTCGAGCGGGGCGCCCATGTGTGTGCGATCGTTCGGGCCGGCACGGGCAGCGACAAACTTGCAAAGCTCGAGCGGCGCGGCGTAACGATTGCTCAGGTGCACATGGCGAGTGTTTCCGAGCTTGCGCGAGCGTGTGCGGGAGCGTCCTGTGTCGTCTCGGCGTTGCAGGGTTTGCGCGACGTCATTGTCGACGGCCAATCGGTCTTGCTCGATGCGGCGATTGCGGCAGGCGTGCCGCGGTTCATCCCATCGGACTTCTCGATCGATTTTACCAGGCTTCCAGCCGGCGAGAATCGGAACCTGGATTTCCGGCGGGAGTTTCACGGGCGTCTCGACCAGGCTCCGATCGCGGCAACGTCGATCCTGAACGGTGCGTTTGCCGAGCTGCTGACCTCTCGCATGCCGCTTCTTGATCTGGAAGCGAAGCGAGTCAGCTTCTGGGGGGATGCCGATCAGCGCATGGACTTCACGACCATGGACAACACAGCGGCGTTCACCGCGGCCGCGGCTCTCGACCCGTCTGCCCCGAAGATCTTGCGAATTGCGGGCGATGAGAAGAGTGCGCGAGAGCTGGCGAGCGTCGCGGGCGAGTTGAAGAAGGCGAAGTTCGAGCTTGTCTGCCTGGGCAGTGTTGACGACTTTGCTGTGCTCATCCGGCGCGTCCGTGCTGCGGATCCCGAGGAGGCGAGAAGGAGCTCTTCCCGACATGGCAGGGCATGCAGTATATGCATGGCATGTTCAGCGGGCTTGCAAAACTCGAACCACTGGACAACGATCGCTACGCGAGTATGCAGTGGACGAGCGCACGGGAGGTGATCGTGGCGGAGGTGACTTAAAGCCACGCCAAGAGCGCTGCATCCGGAGTTGCGGAGATTTGATAAGGACCATCAGAGTGAACCACGAATTACACGAATTACACGAAAGACACGAAACGAAGACGGAGAATTCAAATGACAACGTGTTCGTATTCGAGTTTCTGGTGGTGGCCGGAGTTCACGAGCAAGCCCAGTTTGTAGTCCGTGGCCGTCAGTTAGTTGACTGACATGCAAAGATTAAGAAAGTTCTCTCGGCGTGTTGGCGTCGTGATGCTGATCGTTCTGCTCGCGGTCGCGGGCGGCGCACGGACCCAGCGTGCCCCGGCCGCGGCGTTGCCGGCCGCGGTCGACCTGGTGCCGAGTTCCAGAAGCTGGGTCTGACGCCACTTGCCCAGGGCGAGCGTGACGTCTGCTCGCTGTTCGCGATCACCGCATTGGCCGAATTCGAGAGCGGCCGTCACAAGTCGAAGCCCGGCGGTCGTCTGTCCGAGGAGTTTTTGATCTGGGCGGCCAACAAGGCGACCGGACTCTCAGGCGATCAGGCCATGTTCTACGAGGCGGTGCATGGCCTCGAAACGCTGGGAATCTGCCGGGCCGCTTTGATGCCGTATTCGCCCACGGCGAACGCCCGGGCGCGAACCCACGGCCAAGGCCGTGGCAAACGCCAGGGAGCTCGCCGGCCACTGGCAGGTCCACTGGTTGAGGCGGTGGAACGTCGCTCGGCCACTCGACGACTCGGAGTTACAAGGGATCAAGCATGCGGCTCGAGTCAGGGCACCCGGTGGCGTGCGGGCTCCGCTGGCCGAAGGAGCTCAAGGGCGACGTCCTGCGCGAAGTTCCGCACCGCGGGATGTTTTCGATGGTCATAGCATTGTGCTCGTCGGGTACGCCGACAACCCGGCGCACGAATGGCGGCGGAATGTTTGTGTTCCGAAACAGCGCTGGCCCGGGTTGGGGTAAGAAGGGGTATGGCCGGATGTCATACGCGTACGCACGCGCTTATGCGAACGACGCACTCTGGCTCAAGTACGAACCGGGGCGGCACCGAGGCGCGGCTCGAGCGGTTCGAGGCCGAGTCGATGGGCGTCGTCTCGAGGCACCGTTGCGACTTAAACGTTCAGGAGATGGCTGAGTGGGGAGCGCCGATGTGGAGCGGCGGCCGCCATCTCTTGTGCCAAGCCGAGCCGGGGGGTTCCGTGACGCTCGAGCTGGCGAACCGGCGGGGCGGGCGGTGCCGGCTGCGTGTGCTCGCGACGGCGGCGCCGGACTTCGGGGTGGTGCGGGTTGCGCTCGACGGCAAGCACATGGGTCACGAGATCAACCTCTATAGCGGCCGCGTTTGTCCGTCTGGTGCGATCGAGCTGGGTGTCGTCGACCTGCCCGCCGGGCGGCACGCGCTTCGGTTCACGTCGGTTGGCAAGGACCCGGCGTCGGCCAACGTGTGGTTCGGGATCGATGCTGTGGAGCTTGCCACCGAGTGAATTTCTCTTTCGGTAAGGAATGACCGGCGTAGCCCGGGGTTCCACTCCAACAGAACCGGGTAGAGCGTCAATCCTCTTCGTCGCGCACGCGGTGGATTCTGATACGTTGCTCGTCAACGATCCACAGTCGTCCCAGGATCGGTTCATGCTCCATGTGGGAAAGCACTCGGTGGAAGACGCTTCGTACGGCGGCGCGCCCCTTCGCCCGCAACCTGAGAACGATCAGGCCGGCGTAATTTTCCGGTGGGTACATCTGGATGTTCGAGAAGTCGAGGTCCATCGAGATCAGGATTCGGCCTTCGACCCGGCAGGCGTTGGCAATCTCGTGATCCTCTCTGCCCCGAAGACCCTGGTCATACACGGTCGAAACGTCATGACCGAGATCACGCAGCGTGTCGCCGATCTCTGTGCGTAAGTTCTCATCCAGCTTGAACCGCATCAGGCCACTCCCTGCTCAGCGGGACGTGCCGGTCGGCAGCGAGATCCGCGGCGAAGGCGATCGCGGCCTGGATGTCGTCGCGCGTTACGCGGTAGCCCTCGATGATCGATTCGTAGCTCTCACCTTCCGCGAGGTTGTCAAGAATCACCGAGACCATGACTCTTGTCCCCTTGATGCACGCCTTGCCATGGCAAATCTGTGGATTGATGCTGATGCGCTCTCGCCAGTCCATTTCTTCCTCCTTTGTTACAGCGTGTGCGGTCCGATCGATCGAGGAGCTCAAACTACTTCAGGATCTTCGGTTACTCTGATCTTACCACGATTTCCGTCGGGGTTGACTCAGAGAACCCCTCGTCGACGGGCTGGCTGCCCGTGGACGTGCTCTCATGCCGATGGCCGGACGCTCCCGCCACCAGCTCTCGGACACCAGCTTGGCCTCGACCCGAGTCAAGGACGTAATCGAGCGATCGGTGCCGGCGCAACCGTTCTGGATCGCCTATATTTCAGCGCATGGCCTTGAATCTTCCAGCTTTCTCGTAGCTTCTCACAACGCAACGGCGGCGAACAGGTCGCGGATCTCATCCTCGATCTCTGCTGGGTCAGCGACGGTGTCGCCGATCCGAGAGAGGAGGGCTTCGCGGTAACGGCGTCGGAGCCGGTGGGCCGCGACTTGCACGTTACCCTCAGTCATCCCGAGGTTCGCCGCGATTTCGGCGAGCGGTGGCGTCTTGGCGTCAGCGGTCAATTGAGATTTCAGGGCCTCGAAGAGTGCGATTTTTTTCTTCGTTCGTAGCGGGCCCGTAGATCGCCGAAAACGGTTTCCAGCAAAGTCAAAGCCCAGCGGCGATCGAAGAGCACTTCGGGGGTGAGATGGTCGACGGGCTCGTTCCGGTAGCGATTCTCGGCGTCGCGCACGTCGATCGAGACTGTCGGGCGACCGCCGCCGCGCTTCTTGGCACGATCGCGATCGCGCTGATGGCTGAGGAAGTTTCGGCAGCGAGCCAGGAGGTAGGCCCGGAGTTTTCCCTTCGATGGATGGACCTCGGCCAATGCGCCGGGTTCCAGCAAATTGGCGAAGAAGGATTGCGTCAAGTCCTCGGTGTTACGGGGATCGTGGCCGTGCCGGCGGAGATAGGCATAGATTGGGTACCAGTACGCCTGGCAGAGCGCGGCGAGTGCCTCGCGGGCGCGCGGCTGGTTACTGGCCTGAGCGGCGAGGACGTGGGTCCAGCGAGTCGTTTCGAAGGCATCGGAGGTGGACTCAGAGGTCGACATCAGACTTATCCTTGTCGAACTGGCGGACCACTGCTTGGGCAAGAGGGTGATGCAATCCCAATTCGGGCTCGCGGAAGACAAGTCCGAAACGAGCTGGAGATCAGGGACGGTCGGTGGCGCACCCATACCCTGATGATACCGTTCGCACTCACCGAAGTGAGGCGTTGTCCGTCGGGGCTGAACGCGACGCCTATGACGAAATAATCATGGCCGCGGAGCGTCAGGAATTCCTGGCCCGACGCGGCGTCCCAGACCTTCACGGTTTCGTCTGTGCTCGCCGAAGCGATTCGTTTGCCGTCGGGGCTGAACGCCACATCAACGACACTCCCGCCATGGCCCTTGAGTGCGCGGAGTTCCTGCCCCAAGGCAGCGTCCCAGACCTTTACTGTCCCGTCTGAACCAGCCGAGGCAATGCGACTTTCCGTCCGGGCTGAAGATCGCGCGGCGGACATTGGTGTCGTGTCCCCTGAGAACGAGAAGTTCCTCGCCCGAGCCCGTGTCCCAGACCCTCACAGTCTTGTCCTCACTCGCCGAGGCGATGCGATTTACCGTCGGGGCTGAACGCCACGCCTTCGATGTAGTCGCTGTGGCCCTCGAACGTGAGAAGTTCCTCGCCGGTCTCCGCGTCCCATACCTTCACGGTCTTATCCTCAGTCGCCGAGGCAATGCGCTTGCCGTCCGGGCTGAACGCCAAGCCGTGAAGGGGACGGCACTCGACCTGCTTCAGAATGAGGGTTTCCCGGCCCGTGGCGATGTCCCAGATTCTCACCGAATTGCCCTCGGCCGCTGCGGCGATTCGCTTGCCGTCGGGGCTTAATGTCACAGCCCTGCTGTGAACGGAGTTCTGCTTAAGAGTAAGGATCTCCCGACCCGTGGAGACGTCCCAGACTCTCACTCTGTCGACTCTCCCAGTGTTAGTGTAATCGAAGCCACCCAAAGCGATGTGCCGGCCGTCCGCGCTGAGCCGCGCGCGACCGACGAAGTTCTTATGCCCCTTAAGTGTTAGAACCGCTTCACTCGACGAGACGTTCCATACCCTCACGGTATTGTCTGCACCCGCTGACAGTACGTGTGGTCCATCGGGGCTGAATGCCACGCCCGTGACATCACCGTTATGGCCCTTGAGTGTGACGAGCTCCTGGCCCGAGGCGGCGTCCCAGATCTTCACGGTCTTGTCCCTACTCGCCGTGGCAATCCGCTTACCATCGGGGGTGAACTCGATGTCGTTGACGTATTGGGTGTGCCCGATGAGCGTGAGAAGCTCATGCCCCGAAACCGTGTCCCACACCTTCACCGCATCGTTCTTACCCATCAACTTCTCCCAAACCTCTTCCCTCTTCTTGATGGCCCTCAAGGCCATGCATCGGCCGTCGGGGCTGAACGCCATGAGGTGACCGTCTCCGTTGAGGGTTAGGAGTTCCTGACCCGAGGCGGCGTCCAGACCTTCACTGTCTCGTCCGAACTCGCCGAGGCGATGCGCGTTGCCGTCGGGGCTGAACGCCACGCGGCCGCCGTTGGGGTTGTGGACCTCAACGTAAGCAACTCCTTGCCGGACTCCGCGTCCCACACCTTGACGGTGTCATAACTCGCCGAGGCAATGCGCTTGCCGTCAGGGCTAAACGCCACGCTGTGGACGAAGCCATGGTCCGTGCCGCTATGCCCCTTGAACGTGAGCAGTTCCTTGCCGGTCGCCGCGTCCCACACCTTGACGGTCTTGTCCGAGCTCGCTGAGGCGATGCGCTTGTCGTCGGGGCTGAACGCCACTTCATCGACGTAGCTGCTATGGCGCTTGAGTGTGAGGACTTCCTGGCCCGAAGCGGTGTCCCACACCTTGACGGTTTTGTCCAAACAGGCCGAGGCAACGCGTTTGCCGTCAGGGCTAAACACGACGCCGTGGGAGCTGTACCCGTTGTCACTCTCCAGCTTGATCGTGAGAAGCTCCGGGTGGCAAGTGCGGTTGAGATAGTGCCATTCAAAGCCGCGAAATTCGACCTGAGTCGGGTCGTCCAGAAGCTCCCTCGCGCGTTCGACATGACCATCTCGCCATGCGCGGTAAGCAAGATGGATGTGCGAGACATAGGAGTTGAATCGGGCGTTCTTTAGGGCGACATTCAGGCCGTAGTTGGCCTTCAAGGCGTCAGAGGCGCGCGCCACTGCGATGCGCCATTGCCAGGTCATGCCCAGAACCCCGGCGAACGCGACCAGGACCACCGCCGCGCTCGAGCGCCACAATGGCTGGCTTGCGGCGTGCCAACTTGATCGCGCGCTCCCAGGACGATACGGGCCGAGCCGTGATTGGCTCGCCGCGGAGCCAGCGGTCGAGGTCGTCGGCCAGCGCGGCGGCTGTGGAATATCGGCCGTTAGGGTCGTTGTCGAGGCACTTCAGGCAGATCGTCTCCAGATCAGCGTCGACCCGCGGATCTAGCGATCGGGGCCGGGCGGGCTCGTCTGGGAGGTCCATCCAGGGGATGTTCGACTTCGGTCCGCCGAACGGAGGGTGGCCGGTCAGTAGCGCGTAGAAGATCGCGCCGAGGCTGTAGATGTCGCTCGCGGTGGTGAGGTTCTTGAACTCGCCGACACGCTGCTCGGGAGACATGTAGCCGCGCGTGCCGGCCCAATCGCCGGTATCGGTCAGGTCGCCGTTGGCTTTTATCCGCTTGGCCAGGCCGAAGTCCGTGACGTGAGGTTGACTATCGCGATCGACCAGGATGTTCTGGGGCTTCAGATCGCGATGGAGCACGCCGCGCTGATGGGCATGGTGGACCGCGCGAGCCATCGTGGCCATCAGGTTGGCCGAGCCGCGAGAGTCTTTCTGGAAACGGTCCAG